>NZ_CP077090.1:1130000-6167500 GCF_014268485.2 Pseudomonas zeae
ACTGCTTCTCTTGTATAAAGCTTAGAAATGAGCATTCCATCATGATGATGGTGAATGTTGATTTCTAGTCTTTGACTAGTTCGTTCTTTAAAAATTTGGGTATGTGATAGAAAGATAGACTGAACGTTACTTTCACTGGTAACGGATCAGGCTAAGGTAAAATTTGTGAGTTCTCTTAATTGAGAAATTCGAATTTTCGGCGAATGTCGTCTTCACAGTATAACCAGATTGCTTGGGGTTATATGGTCAAGTGAAGAAGCGCATACGGTGGATGCCTTGGCAGTCAGAGGCGATGAAAGACGTGGTAGCCTGCGAAAAGCTTCGGGGAGTCGGCAAACAGACTTTGATCCGGAGATGTCTGAATGGGGGAACCCAGCCATCATAAGATGGTTATCTTGTACTGAATACATAGGTGCAAGAGGCGAACCAGGGGAACTGAAACATCTAAGTACCCTGAGGAAAAGAAATCAACCGAGATTCCCTTAGTAGTGGCGAGCGAACGGGGACTAGCCCTTAAGTGGCTTTGAGATTAGCGGAACGCTCTGGAAAGTGCGGCCATAGTGGGTGATAGCCCTGTACGCGAAAATCTCTTAGTCATGAAATCGAGTAGGACGGAGCACGAGAAACTTTGTCTGAATATGGGGGGACCATCCTCCAAGGCTAAATACTACTGACTGACCGATAGTGAACTAGTACCGTGAGGGAAAGGCGAAAAGAACCCCGGAGAGGGGAGTGAAATAGATCCTGAAACCGTATGCGTACAAGCAGTGGGAGCAGACTTTGTTCTGTGACTGCGTACCTTTTGTATAATGGGTCAGCGACTTATTTTCAGTGGCGAGCTTAACCGAATAGGGGAGGCGTAGCGAAAGCGAGTCTTAATAGGGCGTCTAGTCGCTGGGAATAGACCCGAAACCGGGCGATCTATCCATGGGCAGGTTGAAGGTTGGGTAACACTAACTGGAGGACCGAACCGACTACCGTTGAAAAGTTAGCGGATGACCTGTGGATCGGAGTGAAAGGCTAATCAAGCTCGGAGATAGCTGGTTCTCCTCGAAAGCTATTTAGGTAGCGCCTCATGTATCACTGTAGGGGGTAGAGCACTGTTTCGGCTAGGGGGTCATCCCGACTTACCAAACCGATGCAAACTCCGAATACCTACAAGTGCCGAGCATGGGAGACACACGGCGGGTGCTAACGTCCGTCGTGAAAAGGGAAACAACCCAGACCGTCAGCTAAGGTCCCAAAGTTATGGTTAAGTGGGAAACGATGTGGGAAGGCTTAGACAGCTAGGAGGTTGGCTTAGAAGCAGCCACCCTTTAAAGAAAGCGTAATAGCTCACTAGTCGAGTCGGCCTGCGCGGAAGATGTAACGGGGCTCAAACCATACACCGAAGCTACGGGTATCACCTTCGGGTGATGCGGTAGAGGAGCGTTCTGTAAGCCTGTGAAGGTGAGTTGAGAAGCTTGCTGGAGGTATCAGAAGTGCGAATGCTGACATGAGTAACGACAATGGGTGTGAAAAACACCCACGCCGAAAGACCAAGGTTTCCTGCGCAACGTTAATCGACGCAGGGTTAGTCGGTCCCTAAGGCGAGGCTGAAAAGCGTAGTCGATGGAAAACAGGTTAATATTCCTGTACTTCTGGTTATTGCGATGGAGGGACGGAGAAGGCTAGGCCAGCTTGGCGTTGGTTGTCCAAGTTTAAGGTGGTAGGCTGAGATCTTAGGTAAATCCGGGATCTTAAGGCCGAGAGCTGATGACGAGTGTTCTTTTAGAACACGAAGTGGTTGATGCCATGCTTCCAAGAAAAGCTTCTAAGCTTCAGGTAACCAGGAACCGTACCCCAAACCGACACAGGTGGTTGGGTAGAGAATACCAAGGCGCTTGAGAGAACTCGGGTGAAGGAACTAGGCAAAATGGCACCGTAACTTCGGGAGAAGGTGCGCCGGTGAGGGTGAAGGACTTGCTCCGTAAGCCCATGCCGGTCGAAGATACCAGGCCGCTGCGACTGTTTATTAAAAACACAGCACTCTGCAAACACGAAAGTGGACGTATAGGGTGTGACGCCTGCCCGGTGCCGGAAGGTTAATTGATGGGGTTAGCTAACGCGAAGCTCTTGATCGAAGCCCCGGTAAACGGCGGCCGTAACTATAACGGTCCTAAGGTAGCGAAATTCCTTGTCGGGTAAGTTCCGACCTGCACGAATGGCGTAACGATGGCGGCGCTGTCTCCACCCGAGACTCAGTGAAATTGAAATCGCTGTGAAGATGCAGTGTATCCGCGGCTAGACGGAAAGACCCCGTGAACCTTTACTATAGCTTTGCACTGGACTTTGAATTTGCTTGTGTAGGATAGGTGGGAGGCTTTGAAGCGTGGACGCCAGTTCGCGTGGAGCCATCCTTGAAATACCACCCTGGCAACTTTGAGGTTCTAACTCAGGTCCGTTATCCGGATCGAGGACAGTGTATGGTGGGTAGTTTGACTGGGGCGGTCTCCTCCTAAAGAGTAACGGAGGAGTACGAAGGTGCGCTCAGACCGGTCGGAAATCGGTCGTAGAGTATAAAGGCAAAAGCGCGCTTGACTGCGAGACAGACACGTCGAGCAGGTACGAAAGTAGGTCTTAGTGATCCGGTGGTTCTGTATGGAAGGGCCATCGCTCAACGGATAAAAGGTACTCCGGGGATAACAGGCTGATACCGCCCAAGAGTTCATATCGACGGCGGTGTTTGGCACCTCGATGTCGGCTCATCACATCCTGGGGCTGAAGCCGGTCCCAAGGGTATGGCTGTTCGCCATTTAAAGTGGTACGCGAGCTGGGTTTAGAACGTCGTGAGACAGTTCGGTCCCTATCTGCCGTGGACGTTTGAGATTTGAGAGGGGCTGCTCCTAGTACGAGAGGACCGGAGTGGACGAACCTCTGGTGTTCCGGTTGTCACGCCAGTGGCATTGCCGGGTAGCTATGTTCGGGAAAGATAACCGCTGAAAGCATCTAAGCGGGAAACTTGCCTCAAGATGAGATCTCACTGGAACCTTGAGTTCCCTGAAGGGCCGTCGAAGACTACGACGTTGATAGGTTGGGTGTGTAAGCGCTGTGAGGCGTTGAGCTAACCAATACTAATTGCCCGTGAGGCTTGACCATATAACACCCAAGCAATTTGCGTCGAAGAGACCAGATTGCGGTGTGTGAAGACGAAACGAACCGAAAGTTCGATGTTCACAAAACACCGAAAGCTGTCACATACCCAATTTGCTGAAGCGAGGCCACAAGGTCACGAGTCAGTACCCGAATTTCTTGACGACCATAGAGCGTTGGAACCACCTGATCCCATCCCGAACTCAGCAGTGAAACGATGCATCGCCGATGGTAGTGTGGGGTTTCCCCATGTGAGAGTAGGTCATCGTCAAGATTAAATTCCGAAACCCCAATTGCGAAAGCAGTTGGGGTTTTGTTTTGCCCGCAGGAAAGTTCGTACAGCATTCAAGGATGTCGTCCGGCTGTCATACCCTGTCGACAATGCTAAGGTTCTGCCCTGGCTTTTGTACTTCTCCAAGGAAACCCTTATGCCGGACGCCCAGTCCCTCAACGCTGCATTCATGGTGGTCCAGAGCAATAGTCTGGATGAACTGCGCAGCCTTGTGATCAGCATAATGCGGCGCTATCCACTGGCCCCGCTGGAAAACGAAATCGCTCTGGTGCAGAGCAACGGTATTGCCCAGTGGCTCAAACTGGCCTTGGCTGAAGATCCAGAGGACGACGACCTCGGAGGTTGCGGTATTGCTGCCGCGATAGATGTGCAACTGCCGGGCAGTTTCATGTGGCAGCTTTACCGCATGGTATTGGGTCGAGATGAAATTCCTCCCAAATCCCTGCTCGATAAGGCCCCGCTGACCTGGCGCCTTATGCGTCTGCTGCCACAGGTCATTGATCGCCCGCATTTCGAGCCGTTGCAACGCTTCCTTACCCATGACACCGACCTGCGCAAGCGCTATCAATTGTCCGAACGCTTGGCGGATCTGTTCGACCAATATCAGGTGTACCGGGCCGACTGGCTGGAAGACTGGGCCGAAGGCCGGCATCAATTGCGCACTGTCAAAGGTGAAGTAAAACCACTGCCCCCGACCAGTTGCTGGCAGGCAGAACTGTGGCGCGCGCTGCTGGATGACGTAGGCGAACAGGGCATGGCGCAGAGTCGTGCTGGCGTCCATCAACGGTTTCTCGAACGCATCAATAACCTCAACGAAGCACCTGCGGGATTGCCTTCGCGAGTGATCGTTTTCGGGATTTCTTCGCTGCCAGCCCAAGTGCTTGAAGCGCTGGCCGGGCTCGCACGTTTCAGTCAGGTTCTGCTGTGTGTACACAACCCGTGCCGGCACCATTGGGCCGATATTGTCGCCGACAAGGATCTGCTGCGGCATCAATACAAACGGCAATCGCGCAAGACCGGAATGCCAGCAGTGCTGGATCCTGAAACACTGCATCAACACGCCCATCCACTGTTGGCTGCGTGGGGCAAACAGGGCCGGGACTACATCAACCTGCTCGACAGTTATGACGATCCCAATAGCTATCGGGCGGCTTTTCGCGACGGCCGCATAGACCTGTTCAGCGAAACTCAGCCGCACAATCTGCTCAATCAACTACAGGACGATATCCTGGAGTTGCGCCCACTCAATGAAACCCGTGAGCACTGGCCTGCTGTCGATCTGGCACAGGACGAGTCGATCCGCTTTCATATTGCCCACAGCGCTCAACGTGAAGTCGAAATACTGCATGACCAGCTCCTGGCACGCTTCAGTGCCAACCCGGATCTGCGTCCGCGCGATGTGATCGTCATGGTGCCTGACGTCGATAGCTATGCTCCGCATATCCGCGCGGTTTTTGGTCAGCTTGACCGGCATGATTCGCGGTTTATCCCCTTCACATTGGCGGACCAGGGACAACGTGGCCGTGATCCACTGCTGATCGCGGTCGAACACCTGCTCAAGCTTCCCGACAGTCGTTTCCCGGTCAGTGAAATTCTCGACCTGCTCGACGTTCCTGCACTCCGCGCGCGCTTTGGTGTGGAGGAGCGCGACCTGCCGACACTGCATCGCTGGATCGAAGGCGCGGGTGTGCGCTGGGGCATGAATGCCGAGCAGCGAGCGGGTCTGGGTTTACCCGACGAGCTTGAGCAAAACAGTTGGCATTTCGGCCTGCGTCGCATGCTTCTGGGCTACGCCGTCGGCAGTGCCAATGCATGCGAAGGGATTGAACCCTACGATGAGATCGGCGGACTCGACGCCGCACTGATCGGGCCGTTGGTCGCTCTGCTCGATGCGCTGGAACTGGCCCACCAACAGCTCACCCAACCCGCTCAACCCAAGGAGTGGGGATACCGTTTGCAGGCCCTGATGCAACTGTTCTTCAAGGCCAGTAACGAGCATGACGACTACTTGTTGACCCAACTCGAAGAGCTGCGCGAAACCTGGCTGGAAACCTGTGACGCCGTAGGTCTGGCGGATGAGCTACCACTGACCGTGGTTCGTGAAGCCTGGCTCGCCGGTCTGGACCAGGGGCGTTTGTCTCAGCGTTTTCTGGCCGGTGCCGTGAATTTTTGTACGCTGATGCCCATGCGTGCCATACCGTTCAAACTGGTCTGCCTGCTGGGAATGAACGACGGCGACTATCCACGCGCACAGCCGCCGCTGGACTTCGACCTCATGGGCAGCGACTACCGTCCGGGAGATCGCTCACGACGTGAAGATGACCGTTATCTTTTGCTTGAGGCGCTTTTGTCGGCGCGCAATCAGCTGTACATCAGTTGGGTGGGACGCAGCATCCGCGACAACAGTGAGCGACCAGCCTCCGTGTTGATTGGCCAACTGCGCGATCACCTCGCCAGCGGTTGGCGATTGCTCGATGAAAACCGCGATCTGCTGAGTGCCATGACGCAAGAGCACCCGCTGCAGCCGTTCAGTGCGCGCTATTTTCATGAGGGCGATCAACTCTTCAGCTATGCCAGCGAATGGCAGGTTCTGCATCAACAGCATGAGTCTCAAAACGAAGCGCAGGTGCTGACGCCTTATGTACAAGATGAGCCGCTGAGCCTGGCGTTGTTGCAGGACTTTTTGCGCAACCCGGTCCGGCACTTTTTTACCCAACGTCTCAAAGTGTATTTCGAAGCGGCCGAAGCCCCCCTGGCCGATGAAGAGCCCTTCGTGCTGGACGCATTGCAGCGTTACACGCTCAGCGACAGCCTGCTCGAAGCTGCTCTCAGGCAACCGGACAATGTCGAACAGGCGCTGACTGCCCAGGCACGACGTCTGCAAAACAGCGGTCTGTTGCCAATGGCGGGTTTTGGCGAGTGCCTGCAACGAGAGCTGATCGAACCTCTGCCGGATCTACTGCAGCGTTATCAGCAACTGCTGACACTGTGGCCGACCCCGTTGAGCAGTGCCACGCCGGTCAACCTTGAATTACAGGGCTTGCGACTCGAAGGCTGGCTCGCCGGTTTGCATCAGCGTGCTGACGGAGGCCTGTTGTCGGTCACGACCATTCCCAACAGCATTGGCTCGATAAAAAGCCGTAAATGGCATCGTCTGATCAAACCCTGGGTCAATCATCTGGTGGCCTGCGCCAGTGGACTTTCCCTGAGCACCGCATTGGTGGCCAGCGATGACACGCTGCTGCTTGAACCGATGGAGCCGGATCGAGCGGTACGTTTCCTCGGCGATTTGCTCCTCGCCTGGCAGGCCGGGATGCGTCAGCCACTGCCGATCGCGGTAAAAACTGCCTTCGCGTGGCTCGCTCAGAGCGACCCGCTGAAGGCCGAAGCGGCCGCGCGTAAAGCCTATGAAGGTGACGGGCAGACCAGCGAAGGCGAGCGCCGCGAGAGCCCTGCGTTGTCACGGCAATTTGCCGATTTTGACGCATTGCTTGCCGAAGAGACGTTCTCCGGTTGGTGTGACGCCTTGTATCGCCCGTTGTTTGAAGCGCCCTGGCGTTCGCTGTCCACCGAAGGGGCTCGCGCATGATTACCAAGACACCCCTCGCACTGGCATTCCCGCTACAGGGCAGCCAGTTGATCGAAGCCAGTGCCGGTACCGGTAAAACCTTTACCATTTCGGCTTTGTATCTGCGGCTTATCCTCGGGCATGGTGACGAGGCGAGTGGATTCGGCCGAGAATTGTTGCCACCACAGATTCTCGTGGTGACCTTCACCGATGCCGCGACCAAGGAACTGCGTGAGCGCATACGCACGCGTCTGGCTGAGGCCGCGCGATTCTTTCGTGACGAAACGCCTGCGCCCGACGCGCTGATCGCCGAATTGCGTGATCAATTCGACTCCCCACAATGGCCCGGTTGCGCCAACCGCCTCGATGTCGCCGCGCAATGGATGGACGAGGCAGCTGTCTCGACGATCCACAGTTGGTGTCAGCGCATGCTGCGTGAGCATGCGTTCGACAGCGGCAGCTTGTTCACCCAATCCCTGGAAACCGATCACAGCGAGTTGCTCGGCGAAGTGCTGCGCGATTACTGGCGGCTGTTCTGTTACCCGATGCAGGGCGATGCCTTGAATTGGGTTCGCAGCAATTGGGGTGGGCCGGCGGCGTTGTTGCCTCGGGTGCGCGGCCTGTTTGCCAGCGAGCGTGACAGCGACGAGGGCAAGGCGCCTGCGGAGCTGATCGATGAATGTCTGCAAGAACGCCGTGCCGCGCTGATCGAGCTGAAAAGGCCATGGCGTCAGTGGGCAGACGAATTGCTCGCCATCTGTCATCAAGGTGTTGCGAGCAAAACTGTCGACGGTCGCAAGATGCAGGCGCGTTACTTCGAACCGTGGTTCGAAAAGCTCAAGGCATGGGCCGAAGATGAGTCCCTGGAGCAACTGGATATCGGCACCGGTTTCACCCGACTGACTCCCGACGGGATGGCCGAAGCGTGGAAAGGCCAAGCTCCCAGTCACCCCGGCCTGGACGCGATGCCGAAGCTCAAGTCGAGCCTCGATGCATTGCCCACTCCTGATGCCGCTGTGCTGCAACATGCCGCCAAATGGGTAGGCGCGCGCTTTGAAGAAGAGAAGCGGCGTCGCGCCGAGATGGGCTTCGACGACATGTTGTTGCGCCTGGATGCCGCTCTGCAATCCGACGGAGGCGAACGTCTTGCGACGTTGATTCGCGAGCAGTTCCCGGTCGCGCTGATCGATGAGTTTCAGGACACCGACCCGGTGCAGTACCGAATCTTCGAAAGTATCTATCGCATCGAAGACAACAGTCCTGAGACCGGCCTGTTCCTGATTGGTGATCCGAAGCAGGCGATCTACGCTTTCCGTGGTGCAGACATCTATACCTACCTGCGCGCGCGTCAGGCCACCACTGGCCGGCTGCATACGCTGGGCACCAACTTCCGTTCCAGCCACGGCATGGTCAACGCGGTCAATCATGTTTTCGCACGCGCCGAGTCCCGAGAGCAGGGCCGCGGAGCGTTTTTGTTCCGCGAGAAAAACGGCGACAACCCGGTGCCGTTCCTCCCCGTCGAATCTCAAGGTCGCAAGGAACAGCTGCAAGTTGCCGGGCAAGCTGTCGCGGCGTTGAATGTCTGGCTCTTGTCCACCGACCAGCCACTGTCAGGTGCGGTCTATCGTCAGCAGTTGGCGGCAGCGTGCGCCAGCGAAATCACCTCGCTGCTCAATGGTGGGCAAAACGCTAGCGCAGGGTTCATTCAGGACGGCAAAGATTTCAGAGGCCTGAGGCCGTCCGACATCGCGATTCTCGTGCGCGATGGTAAAGAGGCCCAGGCCGTACGTGGAGAACTCGCCGCCCGTGGCGTGCGCAGCGTTTATCTGTCGGACAAGGATTCGGTATTCGCGGCACAAGAAGCCCACGACCTGTTGTCCTGGCTTAAGGCCTGTGCCGAGCCGGATGTCGAACGCTCCCTGAAAGCGGCATTGGCTTGCATCACCCTGAACCTGCCATTGGCCGAACTGGAACGTCTGAACCAGGACGAACTGGTCTGGGAAACCCGGGTCATGCAGTTCCGTGGCTATCGCGAGCTATGGCGCAAGCAAGGCGTGCTGCCGATGTTGCGCCGCCTGCTGCACGACTTCCATCTGCCGCAAACCTTGATGACGCGCACCGATGGCGAGCGTGTCCTGACCAACCTTTTGCACCTGTCGGAATTGATGCAGCAAGCAGCAGCGGAGCTGGACGGTGAACAAGCGCTGATTCGCCATCTGGCTGAACTGCTGGCAGTGTCTGGCCAGGCCGGCGAAGAGCAGATTCTGCGTCTGGAAAGTGATGAGCAATTGGTCAAGGTCGTGACCATCCACAAGTCCAAAGGACTGGAATATCCATTGGTGTTCTTGCCGTTCATTTGTTCGGCAAAACCCGTGGATGGCAGTCGCCTGCCTCTGCATTACCACGATGCAGAGGGCAAGGCTCAGGTGAGTTTGAAACCAACTGCCGAGTTGGTAGCGCAAGCGGACGATGAGCGGTTGGCCGAAGACTTGCGCTTGCTCTACGTTGCGTTGACTCGGGCACAACATGCCTGCTGGTTAGGCGTGACGGATCTCAAGCGGGGCAATAACAACAGCTCGGTGCTGCACCTCTCGGCGCTGGGTTATCTGCTTGGTGGTGGCGCATCGCTTGGCGAGTCCAGCGAACTGAAACGCTGGCTGCAAGATCTGCAACAGGATTGCCCGGCTATCCATATCGATGAAATGCCCCAACCCACTGACGAGCATTACCAGCCGCCACGCAATGACGCCGTGCTGAGTGCCACACTGTTGCCCAAGCGCAAGGCCAGCGAAAACTGGTGGATCGCCTCCTACAGCGCTTTGCGCATCAGCGATGTGTTGAGTGGCGGCAGCGATGAAGCACCAGACAGCCCGCAAGCGCAAAAGCTGTTTGATGACGAACGCCTAGACCCCGATGCTCCACGGGAAATCATTGCCGGCGGTGCCGATATTCACCGCTTTCCGCGCGGCCCCAATCCCGGAACGTTTCTCCACGGTTTGCTGGAATGGGCCGGAGATGACGGCTTCGCCGTTTCCCGCGAGGCGCTGGAGGATGCGATTGCCCGACGCTGCAACCTGCGCGGTTGGGAGGGTTGGATCACCACCTTGAGTGACTGGTTGCAGCATTTGCTCAAATCGCCACTGCCGATTGCCGGCGGGCAGCCACCGGTTGTACTCGAACAACTGAAGCAGTATCGGGTCGAGATGGAGTTCTGGTTCGCCAGCCATAAAGTCGATGTAGTCAAACTCGACGAACTGGTGCGTCAGCACACGCACAGGGGCGTGGCCCGCGTGGCAGCCGAACCGGTGCAACTCAATGGCATGTTCAAAGGCTTCATCGACCTGACCTTTGAACATGATGGCCGTTATTACGTGGCGGACTACAAATCCAACTGGCTCGGTGTGGATGATCAGGCCTACACCGAGCAGGCCATGGAACAGTCGATCCTCGACAACCGCTATGACCTGCAATACGTGTTGTACCTGCTGGCGTTGCATCGCCAGCTCAAGGCGCGGCTGCCTGATTACGATTACGACCGACATGTCGGCGGCGCGTTGTATCTGTTCCTGCGTGGCACGCGTGCTGACAGTCGTGGTGTGTATTTCGCCCGTCCACCCCGTGAACTGATCGAGCGTCTCGACCGTATGTTTCAAGGAAAACCTGAACCCAAGTCCGAACCCGCCTGGGAACAGGGAGTCCTGCTATGAGCCGCACCTTTGCCGATTTGCTCCCCACGCCGTTGGCAGCCGACAGCCTGTCGAGGCTTTCGCCGCTGACTAGCGCCGCTGACCTGTTGATATTGCTGACTCGTTGGGTCGAGCGTGGTTGGTTACGTGCGCTGGACAAAGCGTTCGTCGCGTTCCTGCACGAACTTGAGCGTGATACGGATCCGCTGGTGCTGCTGGCTGCCGCCTTGACCAGCCATCAACTGGGCCACGGTCATGTCTGTCTTGATCTGTACGAAACCCTGAAGGCTCCTGACTTCGCGCTGTCGCTGCCCCCCGAAGGCGACGTGCAAGGCGGTGTGCTGTTGCTGCCGTCGCAATTGCTTGAGGCGCTCGACGGTGCTCACTGGTGCAAGGTTTTGGCCGGCAGCTCTTTGGTCGCGCTGGCGGCGGATACCAGCGATTTCGCACAGCAACGCCCGCTGGTCTTGTCGGGCAAACGTCTGTATCTGCGACGCTACTGGACCTACGAACGGCGCATTGATACGGCGTTGCGCCAGCGCCTGCAGCAAGTCGAACCAACACCGGACGATCTGCCGCAGCGCTTGAACGAACTGTTCGGATCAGCGAGAACGGGTGAGGTGATCGACTGGCAGAAACTCGCCTGCGCCCTTGCCACTCGTGGTGCATTCAGCATCGTCACCGGCGGTCCGGGGACCGGCAAAACCACTACGGTCGTACGTTTGCTGGCCCTGCTGCAAGCACCCGCAGTCGCTACCGGTCATCCGCTGCGGATTCGTCTGGCGGCACCGACAGGCAAGGCCGCGGCGCGGTTGACCGAGTCCATCAGCCAACAGGTGCAGTCGCTGAAAGTCACCGAAGAGGTGCGGGCGAAGATTCCTTGTGACGTCACCACCGTGCATCGTCTGCTGGGCAGCCGTCCCGGCACCCGCCATTTCCGCCACCACGCCGGCAATCGTTTGCCACTGGATGTGCTGGTGGTCGACGAAGCCTCGATGATCGACCTGGAAATGATGGCCAATCTGCTCGATGCCTTGCCACCCCATGCACGCCTGGTTCTGTTGGGCGACAAGGACCAACTGGCCTCTGTGGAGGCCGGCGCTGTGCTGGGGGATTTGTGCCGTGACGCCGAGGGTGGCTGGTACAGCCCGCAGACCCGACAGTGGCTGGAGTCGGTCAGCGGTGAGTCGTTGCAGGGCAGCGGCTTGCATGAAGACGTCGAAGGCGCCCACCCGCTGGCCCAGCAAGTGGTCATGCTGCGCCACTCCCGGCGCTTCGGCGAGGCCAGCGGGATCGGTCAGCTCGCGCGTCGGGTCAATCAACAGTTGCCGGATGAAGCGCGTCAGTTGCTCACCGCCGGACACTATGACGACGTGTATTCGTTGCCGCTCAAGGGCGAACAGGATCACAAGCTGGAGCGCCTGCTGCTGGAAGGGCACGGCGACGGCCCGCAGGGTTACCGCCATTATCTGAGTGTGCTGCGTGATCAGCGCCCACCCTCGGGTCGGCCCCTCGAACATCCGGACTGGGTCGTTTGGGCCCGCGAAGTCTTGCAAGCTTTCGACACTTTCCAGTTGCTGTGCGCCGTGCGCAAAGGGCCATGGGGTGTCGAAGGCCTGAATCAACGCATTACCGCCGCATTGCTCAAAGCACGTCTGATTGAAAACGATCAGCAATGGTACGAAGGCCGTCCGGTTCTGATGACTCGCAACGATTACGGTCTGGGCTTGATGAACGGCGACATCGGGATCGCTCTCAAGCTGCCCGAGCGCGAAGGGCCGGACGCGGGAAAACCGGTATTGCGCGTGGCGTTCCCGCGCAACGACGGCCAGGGCGGCGTGCGCTTTGTACTGCCCAGCCGCCTGAACGACGTTGAAACCGTCTACGCCATGACGGTACACAAGTCCCAGGGCTCGGAGTTTGCCCACACGGCGCTGATCCTGCCGGATGCCTTGAACCCGGTGCTGACCAAAGAATTGATCTACACCGGCATCACCCGCGCCAAGCACTGGTTCACCCTGATCGAATCCCGCCCGGGGGTGTTCGAGGAGGCAGTGCAGCGCAAGGTCAAACGCCTGAGTGGGCTGATGCTGGAACTGGAAGAGGGCGCCGTGCTTCGGGGGTGAAAATCCAGACGATTGACGGCGATTACTGACCGACCGGTCAGGGGTCGCTGTCTCGCTGGCGTTCCAGTGCTGTGCTATCGTTGCGGCATCATTTCGCTACGATCCAAGAGAATCCCTGCATGAAGGTGTCTGTCTGGGCGACAGAGCGCGTAGTTGTCTGCAAGCACGCGTTGCTTGTCGGTCTGCTCTGGTTGTTGACGGGTGCGGCTGTCGCACAGTCGCAAGCGCCGACGGGCATGGCCGAACAACGGGCCAAATCTGTCACTCAGGTTGTTCTTGGCATTCTCAGCTACGCGCGCTGGCCGGTGGAACCGGCGCAATTGCGCTTGTGCATCGTCGGCCCCACCGAATACACCGATGATCTGGTCAAAGGCACCACTCAAGCCACCGGCCGGCCGGTGACCGTACGTCGCCTGCTGGCCGACAACCCGGCCATCGTCAGCGACTGCGATGCGGTGTACATCGGCAAACTCACGGTGGATGAACGCGCTCGCTTGTTCGCTTCACTGATCGGTCATCCGGTGCTGAGCATCAGCGAAGGCGGCGATCAGTGCACGGTTGGCAGTCTGTTCTGTCTACGCGTTGGCGATGAACAGGTGTCTTTCGAGGTCAACCTCGACTCTGTTGCCCGCAGCGGCGTGCGTATTCATCCAAGCGTGCTGCAATTGTCGCGTCGCAAACCGGCGGCGCCATGAAACTGTTCCGAGCGGAAAAACGCCCGACGTTGGGGTCGGTCATCGGCCGAGGGCATTTGATTGTTGCGCTGGTGGGCGTGGCGATGGCCAGTGTTTCGCTGACATTGCTCGGTGTATTGGCGTTACGGGTTTACGCCGACCATAACCTGCACTTGATCGCCCGTTCGATCAGCTACACCGTGGAAGCTGCGGTGGTGTTCAACGACAAGACGGCCGCCAACGAATCGCTGGCGCTGATTGCTTCCGCCGAAGAGGTCGCTGATGCCCAGGTGCTGGACAGCCAGGGACAACTGCTCGCGCATTGGCAGCGACCGGAAAACGGCTTGTTCTCTGAGCTGGAAATGCAGATCACCCGCGCCGTCCTGGAAAAACCCATCAGCCTGCCGATCGAGCATCAGGACCGTGAAATCGGTCGCGTATTGCTCACTGGTCATGGCGGTAGCCTGATGCGCTTTCTGCTCAGTGGTCTGGCGGGGATCATCCTCTGTACCGCGATCAGCGCCTGGGTCGCGCTCTACCTGGCGCGCCGCCAGTTACGCGCGATCACCGGTCCTCTGCGCAGTCTGGCCAATGTGGCCCACGCCGCCCGCAGCGAACGCGCGCTGGATCGCCGCGTGCCGCCAGCGCAGATCGCCGAACTCGACAACCTCGGCAATGACTTCAATGCCTTGCTTGACGAGCTGGAATCTTGGCAAAGCCATCTGCAGAACGAAAACGAAACCCTCGCTCACCAGGCCAGCCATGACAGCCTCACCGGTCTGCCGAACCGCGCCTTTTTCGAAGGGCGGTTGATCCGCGCTTTGCGCAATGCCGGCAAACACAATGAACGCGTTGCCGTGTTGTTTCTCGACAGCGACCGCTTCAAGGGGATCAACGACAACTTCGGTCACGCTGCGGGTGATGCTGTCCTGGTCGCCGTGGCCAATCGCATTCGCACACAGTTGCGCGAAGAGGATCTGGTGGCGCGACTGGGCGGTGACGAGTTCGCGGTTCTGCTCACGCCGCTGCACAAGGTCGAAGATGCCGAGCGGATTGCCGACAAGATCCTCGCCAGCATGGACATGCCCATCGCGTTGCCGGGCGACACCAGTGTGGTGACCTCGCTCAGTATCGGCATTGCGGTTTTTCCCGATCATGGTGCCACGCCGGGGGCCTTGCTCGATGCCGCCGATGCGGCGATGTATCAAGCCAAGCGCCTGTCGCGCGGCGCCCAATTCACGGCCGGGGCGGAGCACCCGGTCGATTCCGTGAAAACCAGGAGCTGACTCTCGTGTCCACACTGACCATTCGATCTTTTTACGCTGTGCTGTTGATCGCCGTACTGGCCCTGACCGGTTGCCAGACCGCGCCGCAAAAAGGCCTGACCCCGGCGCAAGTTGCGGTCCTCAAACAACAGGGCTTTGAACTGACTGACGAGGGCTGGGAGTTTGGCCTGTCCGGCAAAGTGCTGTTTGGCAGCGACGTCGAAAGCCTGAATACGCAAAGCACCGAGATCGTCGAACGCATCGGCAAGGCATTGCTGGGCGTCGGTATCGAGCGCGTGCGCGTCGATGGTCACACCGATGCATCGGGCAAGGAAACCTACAACCAGCAACTGTCCCTGCGCCGTGCGAAAAGTGTCGCCAACGTCCTGCGCACAGTCGGCATGACGGACGAAAACATCCAGCTGCAGGGCTTGGGCAGCAAAGAGCCGGTGGCGTCCAACGATACGGCAGCCGGTCGCACGGAAAACCGCCGGGTCTCGATTGTGGTCAGCGCCGACTAGTCGGCGAACTGCATGTCGCGGGTCTGCCCCATCAGCAGGCCCTGATTACGCTCAGTCACCTCACGGATGTAATCCCACAACAAGGTGATCCGCTTCAACTTGCGCAGATCCTCCCGGCAGTACATCCAGAACTGCCGGGTGATATCGATGTCCTCCGGCAACACCGGCAGCAGGCGCGGATCCTGCGCGGCGAGGAAGCACGGCAGAATCGCCAGAGAGCGCCCCTGCTGTGCGGCGACGAACTGCGCGATCACGCTGGTGCTGCGCAAATGCGCGCTGGCGCCCGGCAACACGTTCGCCAGGTACAGCAGCTCCGAGCTGAACGCCAGGTCATCCACATAACTGATGAATTGATGCTTGCTCAAATCGGCCGGGCGCTGGATTGGTGGGTGTTTGTCCAGATAGTCCTGGGTTGCGTAGAGCTGCAAACGGTAGTCGCAGAGTTTGCAGCAGACGTACGGTCCATGCTCCGGGCGTTCCAGGGCAATGACGATATCGGCCTCGCGCTTGGACAGGCTGATGAAGTGCGGCAGTGGCAGGATGTCCACCGAGATCGCCGGGTAGGCGTCGACGAAATGGCTCAACTGCGGGGTGATGAAAAAACTGCCGAAGCCTTCGGTACAACCCATGCGCACGTGCCCGGAGAGTGCCACGCCAGAGCCTGATACCTGCTCGCAGGCCATGTGCAATGTGCTTTCAATCGACTCGGCATAACCGAGCAAGCGCTGGCCTTCGCTGGTCAGGACGAAGCCGCTGGTCCGCGATTTCTCGAACAGCAAAGTGCCCAATGCCGCTTCCAGCGAACTGATCCGCCGCGACACCGTGGTGTAGTCGACAGCCAGCCGTTTGGCCGCGGTGCTGGCCTTGCGGGTGCGCGCTACTTCGAGGAAAAACTTGAGGTCGTCCCAGTTCAGCGAACCGAGGGAGGTGATGTTTTTTTGCATGATGGACGGGCTTATATGTGCGTTCTTATTAGAAGTTTGCACATCTATACTCCAAAAACAGTCCGACAACCAATTCGTGACACACGCCTCATCTCAAGGCGAACCCTTCGCCTTGGCTCCTACGATAAAAACAAGTTTCGGAGACCAGCATGAACGCATCGCTTACGCCCAACGACACCACGCTGCAGAAGGTCAAACTGCTGATCGACGGCGAGTGGGTCGAGTCGCAGACCACCGAATGGCACGACATCGTCAACCCGGCCACCCAACAGGTGCTGGCCAAAGTGCCGTTTGCCACCGCCGCTGAAGTCGATGCCGCCGTCAGCGCCGCCCAGCGCGCTTTCCAGACCTGGAAACTGACTCCGATCGGTGCGCGCATGCGCATCATGCTCAAGCTGCAAGCGCTGATCCGCGAGCACTCCAAACGTATTGCCGTCGTCCTGAGTGCCGAGCAGGGCAAAACCATTGCCGACGCCGAGGGCGATATTTTCCGTGGTCTGGAAGTGGTCGAGCACGCGTGCTCTATCGGCAGCCTGCAAATGGGCGAGTTCGCTGAAAACGTCGCCGGCGGCGTCGATACCTACACCCTGCGTCAGCCAATCGGCGTGTGTGCCGGCATCACCCCGTTCAACTTCCCGGCAATGATTCCGCTGTGGATGTTCCCGATGGCCATCGCTTGCGGCAACACTTTCGTTTTGAAGCCTTCGGAGCAGGATCCGCTGTCGACCATGTTGCTGGTGGAGTTGGCCATTGAGGCCGGCGTTCCGGCGGGCGTGTTGAACGTGGTTCATGGTGGTAAAGATGTGGTCGATGGCCTGTGCACGCACAAGGACATCAAAGCCGTGTCCTTCGTCGGTTCGACGGCCGTCGGCACCCACGTTTATGACCTGGCCGGCAAGCACGGCAAACGCGTGCAATCGATGATGGGCGCGAAGAACCACGCCGTGGTGCTGGCCGATGCCAATCGTGAGCAGGCGCTGAATGCGCTGGTCGGCGCCGGTTTCGGTGCGGCCGGGCAACGTTGCATGGCCACCTCGGTGGTGGTGCTGGTCGGTGCGGCGAAACAATGGCTCCCAGATTTGAAAGCGCTGGCGCAGAAACTCACCGTCAACGCCGGTAATGAGCCGGGCACCGATGTCGGCCCGGTGATCTCGAAGAAAGCCAAGGCGCGAATTCTCGACCTGATCGAAAGCGGCATCAAGGAAGGCGCCAAGCTGGAACTGGACGGCCGCGACATCAAGGTGCCGGGCTACGAGCAAGGCAACTTTGTCGGCCCGACCCTGTTCTCGGGCGTGACCACCGACATGCAGATCTACACCCAGGAAATCTTCGGCCCGGTGCTGGTGGTGCTGGAAGTCGACACCCTCGATCAGGCGATTGCGCTGGTCAACGCCAACCCGTTCGGCAACGGCACGGGCCTGTTCACCCAGAGCGGCGCGGCGGCGCGTAAATTCCAGACCGAAATCGACGTCGGTCAGGTCGGTATCAACATCCCGATTCCAGTACCGGTGCCGTTCTTCAGCTTCACCGGTTCGCGCGGTTCGAAACTCGGCGACCTCGGCCCGTACGGCAAACAAGTGGTGCAGTTCTACACGCAGACCAAAACGGTCACGGCGCGCTGGTTCGATGACGACAGCGTCAACGACGGCGTGAATACCACCATCAACCTGCGCTGAGGAATCGACCATGAAAATCGCATTTATCGGTCTGGGCAACATGGGCGCACCGATGGCGCGCAATCTGATCAAGGCTGGCCACTCGCTGAGTCTGGTCGATCTGAACAAAACCGTGCTGGCTGAGCTGGAGCAACTGGGCGGCAGCATTCGTGCCTCGGCCCGCGAAGCCGCTGAGGATGCTGAACTGGTGATCACCATGCTACCGGCGGCGGTGCATGTGCGCAGTGTCTGGCTCGGTGAGGACGGTGTGCTGGCTGGCATCCGCCAAGGTGTGCCCGCGGTGGATTGCAGCACCATCGATCCGCAGACCGCTCGCGATGTGGCTGCCGCTGCGGCGAAACAAGGCGTGGCCATGGCCGACGCGCCGGTGTCCGGTGGCACCGGTGGCGCGACGGCGGGGACGCTGACCTTCATGGTCGGCGCCACCCCGCAACTGTTCGCCACCCTGCAACCGGTGCTGGCGCAAATGGGCCGCAACATTGTGCACTGCGGCGAAGTCGGCACCGGGCAGATCGCCAAGATCTGCAACAACCTGCTACTGGCGATTTCGATGGTCGGTGTCAGCGAGGCGATGGCGCTGGGCGATGCGTTGGGCATCGACACCTCGGTGCTGGCCGGGATCATCAACAGCTCGACCGGGCGTTGCTGGAGTTCGGAGATGTACAACCCGTGGCCGGGCATCGTCGAAACGGCGCCGGCCTCGCGCGGTTATACCGGTGGGTTCGGTGCGGAACTGATGCTCAAGGATCTGGGGTTGGCGACCGAAGCAGCGCGTCAGGCGCACCAACCGGTGGTGCTCGGCGCGGTGGCGCAGCAGTTGTATCAGGCGATGAGCCAGCGCGGTGACGGCGGGAAAGACTTCTCGGCGATCATCAACAGCTATCGCAAGCCTGCAATTGAAGGGCAGCGCTGAACAAACTGCGGGAGCGAGCCTGCTCGCGATGACGGCGGTTGCTTCAACAAGGAAGTGACTGACGGTCCGCTTTCGCGAGCAGGCTCGCTCCCACAGGGGATTTGCGTATATCAGACATTGTTTGCCGGGAAATCACGTCGGGTGATCTCCCGGCTTTTTTGCATCAGGCGAACACGAAATATTTACGCACGGTCTCGACCACTTCCCACGTGCCTTTCATCCCCGGCTCAACCACGAAAATATCGCCGGCGCGCAGATGAATCGGCGCCATGCCGTCCGGAGTAATCACGCAGTAGCCTTCCTGGAAATGGCAGTACTCCCACTTCACATAATCGACGCGCCATTTACCCGGGGTGCAGATCCATGTGCCCATGATCTTGCTGCCGTCTTCGCTGGTGTAGGCGTTGAGGTTGACGGTGTGCGGGTCGCCTTCGAGTTTTTCCCATTTGCAGGCATCGAGTACCGGCAGCGGATGAGTGTCGCGTAGAACGGTGATAGGGGCGGTCATGTGTCGGCTCCAGACAAGGCGATCAAACGGAAGCTGCACCCTATAGCGCCGTGCCTTGGCCCAGATGTCTGTGCTCGACATGCAGATATCCAGAAACGCTGCCAGATTTACGGATGGAGACGTAAACCTTCCAGCAAAATCAATTAACGGCAGTATTGATCTAAAACAAAGGCTATGAAGTTATAACTATTTTACTTGTCTGGTTTTTACTTTTAGTACGTCTGTTCCGTTGCGTCCTTAGTTGCTTTCGATAGTCAGCCTGCCTGATACCGCGGGCGCCCCACCATACCCCGTCTTTGTTAAGTAAATAAGTCGTTCACCGCACCAAGGAGGTGCGGTGTCAGTGGGCTTTTGCAGACTTTTTTCGAGTTGTAAAAAAACCTTGAATAGTTCGTTGACTCTCCCCTTAAGGGCAGAGTTTAGATTCCCGCCGCGTGAGAAGTTGCTGTGGGAAAAGTTACTTTTCATAAGTCGAATTCATGAAGTAGCCACGACATATAGGGAGATAGAAATGAACAATCCATTGGACTTGGAACATGTCGTTGCCAGCACTCGCGAAATCCTCGCACAGCTGTTGGTGATGGATGCGAATGACATCGAAGAAAACAGCAGCGTCGTCGAAGACCTGGGTGCCGACTCGCTGGACATCGTCGACCTGAGCTTCCAGCTGGGCCGCCAATATGGCTGCACACTGCCGAAAACCAGCGTGCTCGACCATGCGGTGGCGGTTTGCGGTGATGCCAGCGAGTTTCTCGCCAACGGTCGCATTACCGAAAGCGGCAAGCGCCTGCTTGAGCAAAGCCTCAGCGCCTACACCCCGGATCAACTGAAGGCGGGCATGCAACCGGCTCAGGTCTTCGCGGCGACCACCGTGCGTAACTGGGCCAACCAGTGCCGCAATCTCTTCAACTACCTGCCAGCAGCGTGCCCGGATTGCAACGCTCACCAAGCGGTTCTGAACGAGCGCCAACAAGTGGTCTGCGGCGCGTGCAGTGCACGTCTGGTGCCGACGGATGGCGATGAAGTGTCCCGTCAATTGGTTGAGCAGTTTGTCACCACTCACACCAAAGAAGCGGTGTAGGAGTTCTCATGCGGGCACGAGAAGTCTATGTGAGCGGGTTCGGTCTGGTGGCGCCCATGGCGCTGGACGCTGCCACGTTGTTCGAGCGGATTTGCCGGAAGCAATCCTGTGTCCGCGAACATCCTCGGTTCAAGGCGCTGGGATTCAACAACAGCGCCGCCGGTTTTATCGACGATACGCAGTGGCAGCGGATCGGGGCCGGTTTCGGCGGCAACGCGGCGCTGCACCCGCGACAAAGTGTGCTGGCCGAATACGTTGCCCGGCAGGCGCTGGAGCATGCCGGTCTGACACCGGCAGACTTTGCCCACAGTCGCAGCGGTCTGTTTCTGGGCGCCAACAAGTACTGTGCCGACAGCCACGACCTGCAGCGGCTCAGCCGGTGCATGGATGAGGGCGGACGCGTCGACCTCGACCGTCTGCTGGACAGTCCGGCACCGTCCAGCGCGACTTTCACCCGGCGGGTCGATCAACAGACGCAGCACCTGGCCGATCGGCTCGGCATCCGCGATCACATCTCGACCCATTCCGATGCCTGTGCCGCCGGCACTATGGCCATCGGCAGTGCTTACCGGGCGATCGAGCGCGGAGAGATCGATCTGGCTATCTGCGGCGCCGTCGAACTGATGGCCAACGAACTGCCTTATTACATGTTCAACAGCCTCGGCGCGCTCTGTCAGGCCGACTTGCCGGCGAGCGAACAAAGCCGCCCGTTTATGCCTGACCGTAGCGGTTTTGTCCTCAGCGAAGGCTCGGCGATGGTCATTCTCGAATCCGCTGAACACGCCCAACGGCGCAAGGCTGCGCCACTGGGCCGGGTGTTGGGTTACGCGAATGTCTGCGAGGCGCAGAAAATGACCTCCAGCAGTCGCGACGGCAGTAAATACGAGGAATGCATGGAAGCAGCAATCGAAGACGCCGGGCTGCTGCGCAGCGCCGTGCAACACGTCAACACCCACGGTACCTCCACGCAGGCCAATGACAGTTGTGAAGCGTTGGCGCTGCAGCGTCTGTTCGGCGGCTGCCAGGACTTCATGACCTTCACCGCCAACAAGTCCGCCATCGGGCATTCCCTGGCAGGCAGTGGCGCGATCGAAGCGGTGCTGTCGCTGATGAGCCTGCGTGACGGTGTGCTGTTGCCCACCCTGAATTACGACCCCGAGCGCGCCGAATACCCTTCGCTGAAGTTCTTGAGCGAGCCGGTGCGACAGCCGATCAGCGTGGTGATGTCCAACTCGTTCGGCTTTGGCGGCATCAACAGCTCGCTGGTTCTGGGGAGGGCATGACATGAACCGAGCCATCTACCTGAATGCCGCTGCGGTGCTGAATGTGGCGGGCAGTGAATGCGCTGACTTGCTCGGCACACCCTGCGCGGCGCAACCGCTGGCCTTTGACGCACAGCGTCAGGCGTTTGCCTTGCCGACGCCGCGACTGGCCAGTGATCTGTTTGATCGCAAGATCCAGCGCAGCGTCGAACCGCAGGGCTTGCGCCTGTTGCATTGCGCCGCACGGCTGGCGCCAGCGCTGGCGGCGCTGCAATTGTCCGCGTCACGCATTGCCCTGACAGCGGCCATTCCTGAAGTCGACGCGCCGAGTCCTTGCTGGGATGCGGTGCAGGCGATCATCGAACAGCCGCAAAAACAACTGGCGCAGTTATTGGCCAACACACCGCCCCTGCATGCGCTGACCCTGCTCAACAGCAGCGTCATGGCCTATGTGGCTGAAGCATTGAATTGCCATGGGCCAATGGGTGGATTTTGTTCTCAGGACAACGCCGGGCTGGATGCGCTGATCGAAGCTTGCCAGCAGATTAGCGAGCGACATGCCGACGCCGCGTTGGTGGTCAGCAGCAGCCCGAACCTGACCCCGGCCCTGTATCTGCGCGAGCCCGATCAGGCGAACGAAGCGATTTTCGGTGAGGGCGCCGCCGCGCTGTTGCTGGCGTCGACACCAGCACCGGGTGCGGCACACGCCGTGCGCATTGCCGGATTTGCCCGTGGTTACAGCAACGATCCGCAACGCTCTGTGGCGGTGGGTCGGCGCGTCATCGATCAGGTCCTGAGCGTCGAAAAACTGCGGGTCGGCGACGTCGAGCATATCGTCGGTAATTGCGCTGACGGGCAAGTGATGAAGTTGCTCGAAGCTTTCCCGCGCGAGATTCGCAGTACCCGCGCCATGACCGGCGAACTGGGCGCCAGCGGCTTGCTGACAGAGGCCGCACTGACTTTGCATCTCAGCGGTGATACGGCGGCGGCACCGGGTTACACGCTGCTCGTCAGCCACACTCGCGCCGGTCACTGGGGCGCATTGCTGTTGGCCAGTGAAACCATGGAGAAGCACGCATGAGTGCGACACGGATTGTGATCACCGGCATGGGCGCCGTCACCGGTTTCGGTTTCGAATGGCAGACCCTCTGGGAAAAAATGCTCGGCGCCGAACATTGCGTGCGGCCATGGCAGCCGGACGACTTGCAAGAGGCGTCGTTCGCGGTGCGTTATGCCGCGCCTGTCGACATGCGCCTGTTGCCGGAAAAACTGCAAAGCCATCCGGCCTGGACGATGCCGCTGGAAAAGCGCAGTCGGTTTGGCTGGGTGGCTGCCACGCAGGCAGTCGGTGACAGCGGCTTGCAGCCAGAACAGTTGCGTGGCGCGGCGGTGCTGTGTGCCTCGGGAGCACCGCAGCACATGCTCGCCGACATGCTGCTGACCGAAGCCCCGAATGGTGGCACCCCGAGCTGGTCGTACCTGATGCCACGGGCCGGGCAAGTGAATGCCGATGGCTCACTGCGCCAGAGCAACGATCGTCTGGCGCGGGTAATCGCCGACGACCTGGGCTGTGAAGGACCGGTGATCAATATCAGCAGTGCCTGTGCCGGTGCTTCACAAGCCATTGGCAATGCCTTCCAGATGATTCGTCGCGGAGAAGTCAGCGTAGCGCTGGCGGGTGGCGCCGACTCGGTACTCAACCTCGACACCATGGCCGCGTTGTATTTACTCGGTGCCGCGTCGGGTGAGCAGCGCTGGGGCGCGGATCTGTGCCGTCCGTTCGATCGTGACCGCAGCGGTCTGATTGCCGGCGAGGGCGGTGGTTTTGTCGTGCTGGAAAGCCTCGAACATGCCTTGGCCCGTGGCGCCACGCCGTATGCCGAGGTGTTGGGTTTCGGCAGCAGTCTGGATGCCTACAAAGTCACCGCACCGCAACCGGAAGGACGCGGTGCGGCACTGGCGATGCAGGCCGCGCTGGATGACGCCGGTTTGCGCGCGCAGCAGATTGATCTGATCAACGCCCACGGTACTTCGACACCGCTCAATGACGTGGCCGAGACCCTGGCGATCAAAAGCGTGTTCGCCGAGCACAAGCATTATCGAACCCTGGCCGTCAGCGCCAACAAATCACAGTTCGGTCACCTGATCGCGGCCGCTGGCGCCCCTGAATGCATCGTCACCGCGTTGGCCTGCCTCAACGATCTGGTCACGCCAACGGTGAACCTGCATGACGCTGACGAACAGTGCGATCTGGATTACTGCGCCGGGCAAGCCGTCAGCCGCCGAGTGGATTACGCGTTGAGCAATTCCTTTGGTTTCGGTGGCCTCAATACCTCGCTGGCCCTTGGCAAATATCGGGAGCATGGACAATGACTGACGCCACTGTACGTGTCGCGATCGCCGGCAGCGGTTGTGTATTGCCCACCGGCTGGGGCGTTGAGGGTTTCTGGGCGGCGGCCCGCGAAGGGCGCAGCGCAATCTCGCCCCTGAACTCGTCGCTGTTCCGCAGCGAGCGGGTCACCGCGTTCGGGCATATCGCTGATCGAGATCATCAACGTAGCCGTCAGGACGTTGCGCAAAACCTCCAGCGTTACTGCCCGCCGGCGGTGATCTGGGGCGTCAGTGCGGTGCGCCAGGCGTTGGCCGAGGCCGGGCTTGAACCGGGCCGCGACAACGTGCGTTTTGGTCTCTATTGCTGCCAGGGCGGTTACACCCATCCGTCGCTCGCGTCTTACGGTGAACTGCTGCACGAATGTCAGACCGAGAGCGGTGCCGACATGCAGCGTCTGGCCAAACGTGTGTTGCAGGAGCGCGCGCTCGATCCGTTTCTGGTGCTCAAGAGCCTGAGCAACGGTTTGCTCGGCGTCGTCAGTCTGGCCTTGAAGCTTGAGTGCGAATGCAACGCCTACATGCAAGGCGTGGCCGGCAATCTGGCGGCGCTGCGCGAAGCCTGCGCGGCGTTGCAGAGCGGTCGGATCGATGCGGCCATTGTGGTGGGCGCGGGTAGTGAACTGGATCCGCTGGCCCTCGCCGCACTGGCCGAGGCGGGGGTGATCAGCACCGACGGTTCGCCAAGCCTGCGTGCCTTTGATCGCCAGGGCCGTGGCGGCATTGCCGGCGAAGGTGCGGCGGCGCTGGTACTGCGCCGCGCCGATGATCTGCCGGCCGGGCCGCAAGCCTGCCTGACAGCAATGTTCGCCCATCCGCGTCTGGACTCGCTGAGCTTGCCGGACAAACAGGTGGATCTGCTGATCAGCAGCGCCACTGGCGATCCGCACAAGGATGCCGATCTGGCCCGCACGCTGGCGCGAACCGGCGCCGCGCACATCACCAGCAGCACGCCGCTGACCGGCATGCTCAGTGGTGCACCGAGCCTGGTTGATCTGATCTTTGCCCGGCTGGCTTTGCAGGCGCAGAGCATCCCGCCGGTCAGTGGCCTGGAGCAACCGCTGGATGCGCATCTGCCGTTCGTTATCGGCGGGCCGCGCGATGCCGTGCTCCACGATTGCCTGGTCATCAACCGCGACGACAACGGTTTTAGCGCCGGTTACCAACTCGAAATTCACGCGGCCGACTGACCGTCGGCACGCAACGAAACGCAGCTGATTTTTTACTCAAGGGATAGAACTGTCATGGATTACCGCGATTACGTACGGCCGAAATTCGTTGAATTGATGCAGGCCCTGGGCCTGGAGTGCCAGTTCCACAGAGCGCTGGGCAGTAAATTGTTTTACCGCGACCGCCAGGGCGAAGAGGTGACGGTTACTGACTTCCTCGGCGGTTACGGCGCCGCGCTGTATGGCCACAACGATCCGCAATTTGTCGATCAACTCGTCGACCTGCTGCGTGCCGATGTGCCGTTCAATGCGCAGATGTCGGTGCGCGGTGCGGCCGGTCAATTGGGGCGTGAGCTCAGTGAAGCGTTCAACCGTGAGCTGAACAACAGCGAACGCTACATTTCGACCTTCTCCAACAGTGGCGCAGAGTCGGTGGAAATCGCCGTCAAGCACGCCGAATACCGTCGTCAGAAAAACCTGCAGAAGCAATTCGACGAGCGTGATTTCGCCCTCGCCAATCTGGTTGCCAGCGACAAGGCTTACGTCGAACTGGACATCGACGATCTCGATTTGCCCGCCGGCCTGCTGCCGCAGAATCTATCCTGCGTCACCGTGCGCCAAGTGGCCGAAGCGGTGCGTCAGCACAACCTGGCGCAGTTGCATGTCGAGCCGGTGTTCCTCGCTGTGCGCGGCAGCTTCCACGGCAAACTGGTGAACACCGTTCAGTTGACCTATGGCAAGCAGTACCGCAAGCCGTTCGCCCGTTTCGGCCTCAACGTCGAGTTCATCGACCCGCAGCAACCCCAGCAATTGCAAGAGCTGCCGGCCCGTCATATCCGTCACTGGCTGAGCCTGGAATGGAGCGGCGAAACCCTGCAGGTTCGCCGTGAGGCGTTCAGTGCGATCACCGCTGTATTGCTGGAGCCGATTCAGGGCGAGGGCGGCATCAACGAGTTTGCCAATGAGTTTTATCTGGGCCTGCGGCGTCTGTGCAACGAGCAGCAATGCCCGCTGATCATCGACGAAGTGCAATCGGGTTTCGGCCGCACCGGCACCTTGCTTGGCGCCAGCCATTTCAACTTGCAGGGTGATTACTACTGCCTGTCGAAAGCGCTGGGCGGTGGCCTGATGAAAATCGCCGCGACGGTGATTCGCGCCAGCCACTACGAAAACGATTTCAGCTACATCCACAGTTCGACCTTTGCCGAAGATGACGCGTCCTGCCATATCGCCCTGTCGGCCTTGCGCCGTCTGTTCGAGAACGACAGCGCGATGCTCAAGGACGTGAACAAGAAGGGCGAGTACCTCAAGGCTTCGCTGCTGGAACTCAAAGCAGCGTACCCGGACGTCATCGCCGACGTGCGTGGGCGCGGCTTGCTGCTGGGCTTCGAACTGCACGACCTGACCGGCACCAGTTCACTGGTTCAGGCCTCGGCGCAGTACAACGATGCGCTGGGCTACATCATCGCCGGCTACCTGCTGCAATTCGAATCCCTGCGCGTGGCGCCGTCGGGCAGCAATGCCAATGTGATCCGTCTGGAACCGCCGGTGTGCATCACCTTCGAAGAAATCGACGGCTTGATCGGCTCCTTGCAGAAAGTCTGCGACATGCTGCGCCGCCGCGATGCCTTCCCGCTGGCCGCCGGGGTGTGTGCCGACAGCATCGCTGATGTACCGGCGCGTGAGGTCAGCTTCAAGGAGACCGAAACCCGCCCAAAGTCTGACGAGAACGTGCGCGTGGTGGCCCGCGTGGCGTTCATCAACCATTTGATTGATTCGGACATGCTCAGCGACGTCGATCCTTCACTGTCGACCCTGAGCGCTGAACAGAAACGCGAGTTCATCAAACGCATGGCCCCCGAGCGCCGTGCCGCGCCGATCGGACCGGTGCAGATTCGCTCGAAACTCGGCACCGCCGTGGAGTTCACCCTGTACCCGCTGTGCATGGATTCCGACGCCATGGCGGCGTACATCGCCAGCGGCGATCTGCAAACCATCCGCGAAGAAGTCGGCAACCGTATCAAGGATGCCCGCGCCGACGGCTACAGCGTCGCCGGGCTGGGCATGTACACCTCGATCGTCACCAACAATTGCCAGGCGCTGCAGATTCCCGACATGGCGCTGACTTCCGGCAACGCGCTGACCATCGGCATGGGCCTGGAAGCCATCGAACAGGGCTGCAAACAGCAAGGCCTTGAGCTGGGCGAGCAGACCGCTGCAGTGGTCGGTGCCGCCGGCAACATCGCCTCGACCTACGCCTCGCTGCTGTCGACCAGCGTCGAGCACCTGATCCTCATCGGTAGCGGCCGCGACGGTTCCCTGCGTCGTCTGGAAAAAACCGCGCAACAGATTTACGCCGAAGCCGCCCGCGCGATTCTCAAGGGTGTCGCCGAACACGATCGCCTCGCCCGTCGCCTGCAGCAAATTGATGGAATCGATGCGCTGTTGCAGGCCCACGGCAGCAGTGCCGATCTAGGCCTGCGCGTGGCGAAACTGGTCGAAGAACGCCTGGGCGCGAATGCCTTCATCACCGTCAGCAACGATCTTGATGTGCTGAAACAGTCACGCATCGTGCTCTGCGCGGCGAACGCACCGCAGCCGTTTCTCTTTGCCGAACACTTCGCCGAAAACAGCGTGATCTGCGACATCGCCGTGCCGCTGAACGTTGACCAGAACCTCGCTAGCCAACGCTCCGACGTGCTCTACATGCACGGCGGCATCGTGCAGACGCCGCTGGGCGATGGCCTGGTGAAAAACGTACGGGCCTATCTCAAGCAAGGTCAGTTGTACGCGTGCATGGCCGAGTCGGTGCTGATGGGCCTGTCCGGTATGAAACAGCACTACTCCTACGGCGACATCAGCCGCGAGCAAGTGCAGCAGATTCGTGCACTGGCGGCGACTCATGGCTTCAGCCTCGCGCAGTTCAAAACCGACAACTCGCTTTAAGGAACGGTCATGCCGAATAAAGTAGCAGTGGTGACCGGTGGCAGTCGCGGCATCGGCCGGGCGATTGTCCAGACCCTGGCCGGGGCGGGTTATCAGATCGCGTTCAGTTACGTGCGCGATGAAGTCGCGGCGATGGCCTTGCGCGATGAGGTACAGGCGTTGGGCATCGATTGTCTGGCGTTGCAGTGCGATGTCAGCAGCGGCGACAGCATCAAGGCGTTTTTCGAACGGGTCGATCAGCATTTTCAGCGTATCGATCTGCTGGTCAACAACGCCGGCATCACCCGTGACGGCTTGCTCGCGACGATGTCGGCGCGCGACCTGGTCGAGGTGATCCAGACCAACCTGATTGGCACGATGCTCTGCTGTCAGCAGGTGGTGCCGGGCATGTTGCGCCAGCGCAGCGGTTGCATCGTCAACATCAGTTCGGTGGCGGCGCAGAAGCCCGGCAAAGGCCAAAGCAACTATGCCGCCGCCAAGGGCGGGGTCGAATCCTTGACCCGTGCCTTGGCGGTGGAGCTGGCGCCGCGCAACATTCGCGTCAACGCGGTCGCCCCGGGCATCGTCAAGACCGAGATGAGTACGGCGCTGATCGGCAGTCAGGAAGAAGAAATCCAGTCGCGTCTGTTGATCAAACGCTACGCCGAACCGGAAGAAATCGCCGAAGCGGTGCTGTACCTCGCCGATCGCGGTTTGTATCTGACCGGGGAGGTCCTGTCGGTCAACGGCGGGTTGAAAATGCCATGAGCCGGACCATTCTGATCACCGGTGCGGCCAAAGGCATCGGCCGCGCGGTTGCCGAGAACTTTGCCGCCGACGCCGACAATCGCCTGATCCTGCTGGATCTCGATCTGGCCGAACTGCAGCACTGGGTCGACGAGCGACAGGAGCAGATCAAGGCGCGGGTCGAAACCCATGCGGCGAACATTGCCGACCTGCCGGCCATGCAAGCGTTCTTTAAAACCCTCGGTTCGCAAGTCGAATACGTCGATGTGCTGGTCAACAGCGCCGGCATCTGCAACGAGAACGAACCGGAAGATCTGCACAACTGGCACAAGGTGATTTCGGTCAACCTCAACGGCACGTTCTACGTGACCTCGTTGTGTCTGGCGCTGATGCCCGACCGTGGGCGGATCATCAACATGTCGTCGATCCTCGGCCGTGCCGGCAAGGTGCGCAACACCGCGTACTGCGCGTCCAAACACGGCATCGTCGGCATGACCAAGGCGCTGGCGCTGGATCTTGCTTCGCGGCAGATCACCGTCAACGCGATTCTGCCAGCGTGGATCGACACGCCGATGTTGCAGGGTGAACTGGCGACGCAAGCGGCAATTGCCGGTTTGACCCAGGAGCAGATCGTGCGCAACGCGAAGAAGAAACTGCCGATGCGCCGTTTCATCCAGAGCGAAGAAGTGGCGGCGATGGTGCGTTACCTGGCCAGCCCCGAGGCTGGCGGGGTGACCGCGCAGAGTCTGGTGATCGATGGCGGTGTCGGGTTGGGAATGTAGCGATGCCTCGATTTCACAACAGTCACATCGTGGGTGCGGTGTGGGCGTGCATGACTGCGCCCGCCGCGATGGCCGAATTTACCGTCGCTGATCTGAAGCCCGATTACGCCGACGGAGAAGTCGGCGTGGCCACGGCCATGCGTCTGCACGGCGACGATCAGGTCACGCAAAAAGCCGTGTATTTCAAAGCCAACCTGGAAGACAACTGGGAGGGCGGTTATTACAAGGCCAAGGGTCGCGTGCGTTACGACGCGCGCTATGACGGCAACAATCCGTACAGCGAACGGGCGCGCGACAAGTACCGTTTCGACGCTGATTGGCGGCACCTCTACGTCGGCCATTCGCTGGGTGACGGCGAAGTGACGGTGGGCTGGCAGCAAGTGGTCTGGGGCCGCGCGGATGAATTGCGCGTGCTCGATCAGATCAACCCGCTGGACTATCGCGACGGTCTGACGCCGCTGCTCGAAGACAGCCGCATCGCCTTGCCCATGGTGCGTTTTGCGCAACCGGTGGGCGAGTGGGAACTGGAGGCGCTGTGGATCACTGACTTCGTGAAAAACCAGGCGCCGGTTGAGGGCAGTGAATTTGCCGCGCCGCTGTTTGCCACGCCGGATCCACAGTATTTCCTGCTCGACTCCAAGCCCGGCTATGACGGCGACAAGGGCTATTCCTATGGCCTGAGCGCCAACGGCCGGATCGGCGCGGTGGACACCAGTTTTGTCGCCTTGAGCGCGCGTCAGCAGGACCCGGTGTACGCGGTCGAAGGCCTCGCCGACGACGGCCGTACGCGGCTGGAACGGCAGTTTCCCCGTTACACCATGGGCGGTGCCGGGCTGGCGATCGACGCCGGGCACAGCATCGTGGTGCGCAGCGAGGTGGCGTATTTCGACAACTGGCGCGTGACCAATCCGACGCGTGCCTACGGTGCGGACAGCACGCCTATGGTCAAGTCACTGCTGGGTGTCGACTACCTGTTGCGCGACTGGCTGATCTCCGCGCAATGGCAGGAGCAGGTGTTGCTCGACTGGCAGGACGGCATGTTGCAGGACAAACGCGAACCGCTGTTCACCCTGTCGGCCGAAGGCACCCATTGGCAGGACCGCCTCAAGAGTCGTCTGGTCGCTGCTGCCTCACCACCGTTTCAGGACAACGCATTGCTGCAAGGCATCTTCACCTACAAGCCGGTGGACTACATCAAGCTCGGCCTGGAAGTGGATGTGTTTTTCGGCAAACCCGACAGGTCTTTTGGCGAGTACAGCAAGCGCGATCAAGTGCGGCTGTCGGCCGGTTATCTGTTCTGACCCATCACGCCTGCCGCGCTCGCGCAGGTGCACTCATCCAACGAAAAGGAAGTTGTTATGTTGCCGTTTTTGAAAAGTCTGACCACCGCCGCATTGATCCTCGGTAGCGCCTGCGCCAGTGCCGCCGAGGCTGGCAATGCTGATGAGATCATCCGTCAGGTACGCGATCGCAATGACGGGAACAGCTTCATGTCCCAGGTTTCGCTGATCCTGCATGACAAGAAAGGTAATACCCGGGTTCGCGAGTTCACCTATCTGCAAAAGGATTACCCGGACAGCGACAAGTTCAGCATGTACTTTTCCGCGCCGACTGACGTCCGTGACGTGGCCTTCCACATCGAAAACCCGCACGAAACCCTCGGCCTGGAAGACAGCCAGTGGATGTACCTGCCAGTCAGCCGCCAGACCCGCCGCATCTCCACCACCGACAAGCGTGGCTCGTTCATGGGCAGTGAGTACTCGTACGCCGATCTGGACAAGATCCGCGTCAAGGATTACTCGCAGAAACTCGTCGGCGAAGAACAGATCAAGGGCCGCGACTGCTACGTGATCGAGCGCGAACCGGCGTCCCCCGAAGTGCTGGCCAAGACCGGTTACAACAAGCTGAAGGTGTGGATCGACAAGCAGAATTTCCTGGTCATGCGTCAGGATTTCTTCGACGTCAAAGGTGTGCTGATCAAGCAGATGCGCACGCAGAAAGTCGCGACCATCGATTCGATCGACAGCATCGTGCTCAGTGAAACCGAGCACTTCATCGACGGTACGCGTTCGGAAATGCGCTTCAACCAGTTGCAGTACAACGTCTCTCTGGAAGACCGCCTCTTCACCCAGACCGCCATCAAACGCGGGCTGAAAACCGGTGACCTGCCGGACTTTGCCGTGTCTGCCCGCTAAGCGCCGACCCCGACGACCTGGAACCGCATGATCATGGAAAGATATCTGAATTTCGTCGAGCGCTATGCGCGGGCGATTGTTTTCCTGCTGGTGGCGATTACGGCGTATTTCACTTATACGCTGGGCGCGCTGGTGTCCGACACCAACCCTTATCTGCTCAAGGAAAGCCACCCGGCGCGCAAGACCATCATCGATTTGCAGGGTGAATTCACCGGCACGTTCGACTCGGTCATGGTGGCGCTGAACAACCCGCAAACGGTGTTCAACAAATCGACGCTCAACGCACTGTTTTCGATGTCGCAATCAGTGCGCAAGATGATTCTGGCCAACGATGCCGACAAGGAGCAGTTGGCGCAAATCGTCGCCCGGCATGCAGACGACAGCCGTGCGCAGTTGTTGACCCGGGACATTCTCGAGGGTGGCTTTTCGCAGAACGATTACGCTAACGCCAAGGCCTTGCGTGATCATGCCCAGAGTCAAAACTGGGATTCCCATGATCAGCTGTTCCTGACCTTTCTCGCCGAGCGGATCAACCCGATCCGCGAAATGGCCTCGATGGGCGACCTGGAAAACATCGTCCTGACCGACGACGGCGAGCTGTTGATCCACAAAACCCTGAATGCCTATGACATGGACCCGGCGCTGGTCGAGTCGCAGATCATGGGCAACGAATTGATGGTCGACGGGGTGGTGTCCAAGGACAAGAAAGTCGCGATGCTGGTGGCCGAACTTGGCACCAAGCAGGACGACGCTCAGGCGCAATTGCGCGCCTATCAGATCGTGCGCGGCATCGTCGCGCAATATCAGGCCGAACACCCGGAGTACAAGGACGAAATCTTCATTGCCGGCATGCCGATCTTCATCGCCGCGCAGCAGGAGATCATCGATCACGACCTGGCCGTGCTGTTTCCGATCGTGTTTTTGCTGATTACCTTGCTGCTGATTTTCTTCTTCCGCAAACCACTGGGCGTGCTGCTGCCGCTGTTCAACATTCTGTTCTGTACCATCTGGACCTTGGGCCTGATGGCGCTGTTGCGGGTGCCGTTCGACCTGTTGACCAGTGTGCTGCCGGTGTTCCTGTTCACCATTTGCTGCTCGGATGCGATCCACGTGATGGCTGAATATTACGAGCAGAAAAACGCGGGCAAGAGCAATCGTGAGGCCAACCGTGAAACCCAGCGTCTGATGGTGGTGCCGGTGGTGTTGACGACCGTGACGACCATCGCCACGTTCATGATTTCCACCACCAACAACATTGTCAGCATCCGCAATTTCGGCGTGTTCATGTCGATCGGTCTGACGGCAGCGTTAATCATTTCGCTGCTGCTGATTCCGGCGTGGATCGCGATCTGGGGCAAGGATCAGCCGCAGCAGGCCAAGGCTGAAGTACACAAGGAATCAATCATCTCGCGGTATCTGGTGGCGTTCTGTGCCTGGATGATCCGCTTTCGCAAACCGATCCTGATGGTCATTCTGCCGCTGTTGGCGCTGGCCACCGTGTTCACCTTCCGCGTCGATATCGAAGACTCCGGCATCGCTTACTTCAAGCCGGAAAGCCACATTCGCGTGTCGGATCAGTTCATCAACCACGCCAAAGTAGCGGGCACGGCGCCGGGCTGGATCGCGATCGACAGCAAAGAGCCCCGCGGCGTGCTGACCACCGAAGTGGTGCAGTTCATCGACAAGCTCGACCACTTCATCAAGCAGCAACCGAACGTCAGTTACGGCTACTCGCTGGCCACGTACGTCAAGCGCATGAACCTGGTGCTCAACGACATGAACCCGGAGTATCTGCGGGTGCCGAATGCCGTGGAGAAGGTCACCTCGGTCAATGACGACGGGCAGGTCGAGCAGTTTGAAGTGCCGGGCAATTCGCTGATCGAACAGCACGTGATGCTGTTCGAAAACGGTGGCGGTTCGGACCTGAACAACGTGCTCAACGCCGATTTCTCCAAGGCCTTGACCCTGTACACCATGACCTCGTCGGTCGCCAGCGACTATCAGGGCATGCTCGATCGCCTCGATGCCTGGTTGCTGGTGAACAAACCGGCCAACCTGGAGGTGACCCACGCGGGCACGCCGTTGATCTGGACCGGGGTGTTGCAGGAAATCACTCAAGGCCAGGTGCTGAGTTTTTCCCTGGCCTTGCTGGTCGTCACGCTGATGATGATGTACTGGCTCAAGTCGGTGCGCCTCGGTGTGCTCGGCATGCTGACCTTGCTGACCACGTCGGTGACGGTCTATGGCTTCATGTTCCTGTTCGGCATTGAGCTGAACATCGGCACGACGCTGGTGACGTTCCTGGTGGTCGGCGTGGTGGATTACGCGGTGCACCTGCTGTCGCGCATCAAGTTGCTGGTGCAGCAGGGCATTGAGATCGACGCGGCTATTTTGCAGGCGATGCACAGCGTTGGCCGCTCGACGGTGATCAACGTGGTGATCTTCTCCGTAGGCTTCATGGCATTGCTGTTTTCCGACTTCAAGCCGATTGTCGATCTCGGCGCACTGGTGGCGATGGCGCTGTTTTCCAGCGGGGTCATGACCATTGTCCTGGTGACACTGGTATCGCCGTGGTTCTTTGCGGCGATAGCACCGGTGCATGCGCCGGTTCAAGCGCTGCGCACAGAAGGGGAGGCGGTACCGGGCTGATTCGCCAACGACCGGGCGCGCCTGCCCTGAGACGACGGGCGAACCCGGTCATGCGGCGCAGCAGGGTTTTCAGTTCAGTGTATTGACCGGGTTTTTTTCGCCATAGCGGGCGATGCGCTCGAACTGACATTCCTGGCGGGCGTCGTTAAGGTTGTGTTCAAACGCCTCGAGGCCATCATGCAATTGCTGCAAATCGCCGATCTGGGTCACCAGTTCGGCTTTTTTTTCGGCAATGGCTCGTTGCGCCATGTCCCACGGGAATTCGTCGCCGCGGTAGTTGTTGAGGATCACCTGCAGCTCTTTGAGCTTGAAGCCCAGTTGCTGGGCGCACTTGATGAACGTCAACACTTCGACACTTTGCTGGCTGTAGATGCGGTATTTGCCTTCACGCTTGGGCTCGGGCAACAGGCCGATTTCTTCGTAATGGCGAATGCTTTTGACTGTGGTGCCCGACAGCTGGGCGGCTTTGCCGATATACATAAGGTCCGTCTCGATGATCAAACATAGCGTAGCGCGATCAGGCGTCATGCCGGATCGGCGGCGATTATATGTCCAATACCATCTGAAAATGGCAACTGCGCGTAAATGACGTGCACAGGCGACGGACGGGCTCGTGGAGGGAGCCCGAAGAGACACTGACGGCGGCGGGTGCGCCGTCAGTTGAAGCGGCTGGAAAACCCTAGACGGCGGCGGTCACGCGCGCCTGTTCCAGCCAGGCATCGCGCTGGTTTGGCTTGGAGCCAAGGATCGGCCCGAAGGTCAGCGTCTTCAGTGGCTTGATGCCGCAGAATTCCAGCGTGGTCTTGCGCATCTGATTCAGCCCCGGCATGCCGTAAATCCATTTGTAGTACCAGTACGGCGTGTCCATGGTCACCAGCAAATGCGCGGTGCGGCCTTTGAGCAGCTTGTCGGGGAAGGCTTTGCCTTCGCGGTATTTGAAGGCGAAACCCGGCAGGAAAATCCGGTCGACGAAGCCTTTCAACAGCGCCGGAATCCCGCCCCACCAGATCGGATAGACGAATGTCAGGTGCTCGGCCCAGGTGATATCGGCCTGGGCTTGCAGCAGGTCCGGCTCCAGCGGCTGCACCTTGTTGTAACCCTCGTGTAGAACCGGGTCGAACTCCAGCGCATCCAGACGCAGCAGCCGCACGTCATGCCCGGCGTCCTTGGCGGCCTGAACGTAAGTCTCACTCAATGCCCCGCAAAAGCTGTCGGTGGAGGGGTGACCCAGTATCACGAGCATTCGTTTGCTCATTGTGTGTACTCCTGAAATGAAGCTCACAGGATAGAGTCTGCCCCTAGCGGTAGAGTCAAGGCACCAGCGCATCAAACAAGGCCCGGGCGTAACCGGGCAGGTGGTCGAAATCCCGCGCACACAGTTGCAAGGTGCGATGCGCCCAGACTTCGTCCAGCGGCCGGCACGTTACCGAGTGCACCGCCGCCCAGCGCTCGATGGCCACCTTGGGCACGATAGCCAGCCCCGCACCTCGCGCCACCATGCGCATGACGCCCTCGAAGCCATCGGCACGGATCCGGATCGACATGCGCTGGCCGATGTGCAGCGCTTGTTCCTCCAGGTGAATCGCCAGCGCGCTGTGGCTGCCAAGCGCAACATAGTCGTGCGCCAGGGTTTCACCAAACGTCAGCGACGCCTGACTCGCCAAAACATGCTCAGGGGGCAGGATCAGCACCAATGGATCGTCGCGAAAGGGCCGGGTCTGCAGACCGTGGGTGTCGACCGCATCGGAGACGATCCCGAGGTCCGCCGCGCCTTGGCGCAAGGCATGGGTGATGCGCGCGCTGGGCAACTCCTGCAAGTCGATGTCGAGATTGGGATGATCGCGCAGGAAGTCCGCGAGTACTTCCGGCAGGTATTCGGTGATCGCCGTGGTGTTGCACAGCAAACGCACCTGACCTTTGACGCCTTGGGCATAGTCGGCCAGATCCTGCTGCAGGCGCTCGGCCTGTTGCAAGAGGATGCGCGCGTGCTGGGCCAACGCTTTACCGGCCGGCGTCGGGGTGACGCCACGACGGCCGCGTTCGAGGAAATCGATGCCGAGCGAGGCTTCCATTGCGCGGATTCTGGCGCTGGCGGCGGCCAGGGATAAATGGCTGCGGACGGCGCCGGCGGTGATGTTGCCGGTGTCGAGGATGTGCAGGTAGAGGCGCAGGTCGGTGAGGTCGAAGTGCATGAGGGTGGCCTCTGGTTTTAGGGTGTTCGGGCTGGCCCCTTCGCGAGCAAGCTCGCTCCCACAGGGAGTTGCGTACGACACACATCCAATGTGGGAGCGAGCCTGCTCGCGAATGGGCCAGAAGCCTCAATGGAATAATCAGCCTCTTGCTAAAAGAGAGGCACCCTCAGTATATGGCAGATTTTCAGCCAACCCCGACTGGCGCACAGTAGCGCCATGAACACACTCGCGGACTTTTATCAAAACCTCGGTCTGGCCCTGTCCTTACTGGTCATCCTGACGTTCATCCTCGCCGGCCTGATCAAAGGTGTGATCGGCCTCGGCCTGCCCACTGTCGCCATGGGCTTGCTCGGTCTGGCTATGGCGCCGTCGCAGGCAGCCGCATTGCTGATCATCCCGGCAACACTGACCAACGTCTGGCAACTGGCTTTCGGCGGTCATCTGAAAGGACTGGTCAAACGCCTCTGGCCGATGCTGCTGATGATTTTCCTCGGCAGCGGAATAGGCACGTTATCGATCGGCATGGCGGGCGGGCATTGGGTGGTGCGCGGGCTCGGCGCGGCCCTGTTCCTCTATGCGTTGAGTGGTTTGTTTCTGCCAACGCTGAGCGTCAATCCGCGCCATGAAGGCTGGCTGGGTCCGGCGTGCGGTTTGATCACTGGTGTAATCACCTCGGCCACCGGCGTCTTCGTGATTCCGGCGGTGCCGTACCTGCAAGCGCTGGGCTTGAATCGCGATCAACTGGTGCAGGCACTGGGCCTGTCATTCACCGTTTCGACGCTGGCATTGGCCGCAGGATTGCTCTGGCGTGGCGCCCTCGGTGGCGGCGAACTGAGTGCTTCGCTGCTGGCGCTGATCCCGGCCATTCTCGGTATGTTGCTGGGCCAATGGCTGCGCGAACGGATCAGCGCCGTGTTGTTCAAACGGGTGTTCTTTGTCGGTATGGGCGCGCTCGGCGCGCACTTGTTGATCAGCGGTTAGCCGAGGCTTCGCTGAGCATTTCGATCTGGCGGATATCGAAATCGCGCTCCAGATAGTCCATGCGCTGTTCAAAGAAAGCCTTCATGTGCGGCAAATTCGAATGCACATCCAGGTGCGCCTGGGAGGCCCAGATCTCGTAGAAGATAAACAGCGTCGGATCTTCCTTATCACGCAGCATGTGGTACTCGATGCAACCTGGCTCCGCGCGGCTCGGTTCGACGTAGACGCGAAACAGCGCTTCGAAAGCCTCGGATTGTTCCGGGCGGGTCTTGGCGTGCAGGATAAAACCCAAACGTTCACTCATCACAACGACTCCTCACATTCAGAATGCCGCGGATGTTATTGCAACAATCGGCGATGGATTCGTGCTTTTTGATCAAATGTATTTTGCGCGATCGGGCCTTATTCCGCGCGAGGCGGATCGTTAATCTGCCGCCATTCCAGTTTCCCTTCTCCATCCAGCCCAATGGCTGCGCCGAGGCTTTCTCATGAAAAAAGTGCTGTTGCTCAATGGCGGTAAAAAATTCGCTCACTCTGACGGTCGTTACAACGCCACCCTGCATGAAGCCGCGTTGAGCGTGCTGGATCGCGGCGGCTTCGATGTGAAAACCACCTTCATCGACGAGGGCTACGACGTTGCCGAAGAAGTGGCGAAATTTCTCTGGGCCGACGTGATCATTTATCAGATGCCGGGCTGGTGGATGGGCGCGCCATGGACGGTGAAAAAGTACCTCGACGAAGTCTTCACCGAGGGTCACGGCAGCCTCTACGCCAGCGATGGCCGCACCCGTTCCGATGCGTCGCAGAAGTACGGCAGCGGCGGTCTGATTCAGGGCAAGCAATACATGCTGTCGCTGACCTGGAACGCACCGCAGCAAGCCTTCGATGACCCGACTGATTTCTTTGAGGCCAAAGGTGTCGACGCGGTGTACTTCCCATTCCACAAGGCCAACGAGTTTCTCGGTATGACCGGGTTGCCGACGTTCCTTTGTGTGGACGTGATGAAGCGGCCGAACATCGAGGCTGATGTGGCGCGTTACGAGCAGCATCTGAGCGAGGTGTTTGGCCTCAAGGGCTGATGCTCGGCTACTATCGAAGGCCTGAGCCTGCGGAGCAGGCCAATCGATTTGAGGACACCCGTGAAAGCCAGATCCGATGAGTTGCAGATTTTCGTCTGCGTGATCGAATGCGGTTCGATTTCCGCCGCCGCCGAACAGGTCGGGCAAACGCCTTCGGCGGTCAGCCGCACGTTGTCGAAGCTGGAAGCCAAGCTCGACACCACGCTGATCAACCGCACCACGCGGCGCATGGACCTGACCGAGGAGGGCAAGTATTTCTTCGAGCAGGCCAAGCTGATTCTCGATCAGATGGATCAACTTGAAGAACGCCTGTCCTCGCGCCAGCAAACGCCGTCCGGGCGCCTGCGGATCAACGCCGCGTCACCGTTCATGCTCCACGCAGTGGTCCCGTATATCGACGAATTCCGCCGTCTCTATCCGGACATCCAGCTCGAACTCAACAGCAATGACCTGATCATTGACCTGCTGGAACAAAGCACCGACATCGCCATCCGTATCGGCACCCTCGCTGACTCGACGCTGCATGCGCGCTCGCTCGGTTGCAGTCCGCTGCTGATCGTCGCCAGCCCCGCCTACCTGAAAAAACATGGCGCGCCGCAGCAGGTCGCGGACTTGAGCGAACACACCTTGCTCGGCTTCACCCAGAACGAAGGCCTCAACCAATGGCCGCTGCGCTACGTGCACGGTGACCGCTGGCCAATCAACCCGGCGATCGGCGCCTCCAGCGGCGAGACCGTGCGCCATCTGGCGCTGGAGGGGCAGGGCATCGCTTGCTTGTCGCACTTCATGACCATCGACGACATTCGGGCCGGGCGCCTGAAAGTCTTGCTCGCTGAATTCAACAGCGGTTATCGCCAGCCGATCAACGCCGTGTACTACCGGAACTCGCAACTGGCGTTGCGCATTCAGTGTTTCCTCGACTTTATCCAGAGCAAACTCGCCGCTTACGCCAGCGCCGATTTCAAGGGCTGATTCGTGACCTCTGCGCAAGAGTGAATTGGTCGAGGGCGGGTTTTTCCCTCGGACCCACAGGCCGATACTCGACCCATCACTTATTCACGCAGGGAGTTTCTCCATGAACGTATTCGTCACCGGCGCTGCCGGTTTTATCGGCGGCTCCATCGCTAGCGGTCTGGTCAAGGCCGGGCATCAAGTCACCGGTCTGGTGCGCAACCCTGAACAAGCGGCTGAGCTCAAGGCGCTGGGCATGACCCCGGTCATCGGCACCCTCGACGACAAAGCATTGCTCGCCGAACAGGCCCGTGCTGCCGACGCAGTAATCAACGCCGCCAGCAGCGACCATCGCGGCGCCGTCGAAGCGTTGCTCGATGCTTTGCGCGGTTCCAGCAAAGTGTTCCTGCACACCAGCGGTTCGAGCATCGTCGGCGATGCATCGGGCGGCAAGTCCAGCGATGTCATCTACTACGAAGACAACTTGCCAGAGCCGACTGTCGACAAAGCAGCGCGCGTGGCAATCGATAACCTGATCCTAGCAGCGGCGCAGGACGGCGTGAACTCGGCGGTGATCTGCAACACGCTGATCTACGGCCACAGCCTGGGCGTTATCCGCGACAGCGTGCAATTGCCGCGTCTGCTCAAACAGGCGCGTAAAAGCGGTGTGGTGCGCCACGTCGGCACCGGCCAGAACATCTGGTCCAACGTGCACATCGAAGACGTCGTCGCCCTGTACCTGCTGGCGCTGACCAAGAACGTACCGGGTACTTTCTACTTCGTCGAAAGCGGCGAAGCATCGTTCATCGACATGACCACCGCCATGGCCGAAGCCCTGAACCTGGGTCAACCGCAAGACTGGCCGTTGCAAGACGCCGAAGCCGAATGGGGCTACGAAATGGCCAATTACGGCCTCGGCTCCAACAGCCGCGTACGCGGCAAACATGCCCGCGAACTGCTGGGCTGGGCACCGAAACGCACGTCGGTGGTTGAATGGATTCGTAACGAAATGGTTTGATGGGTGTTTAAGCCCCACCGGGCTTTGTTATCGCCCTTTAGAACGGCTGCCATCGGGCAGCCGTTTTCGTTTCGGGCTTTACGCTTGTGTCACGCCAGACCTATGGTGCTCTGAACATTGCCAGTTCAGCAGGGACAAGGATGATTAACCGTTATGACGCAGAAGGGGCGCAAAGCAGCTTTCAGCCCGGCTCGAATGAGCAAGTGCTGAGCAATAAACTGGGAATTGTCGAACCCGAAGACATGGATGATGCAGAGCTGGTTCTGTTGGAAAAGCTCTACCAATCGGTACTTATCGAGCATTTGCCTGATCGGTCACTGACTGTTCAGGATTTGAAGGATTGGCATCGACACTGGCTCGGGAACATCTATCCATGGGCGGGGGATGTGCGCGCGGTAAATTTGGGCAAGGATGGATTTTTCTTTGCTGCTGCGCCGCAAATTCCTCGATTGCTCAATGGATTTGAAAGGGACTGCCTGGCGAAATACACGCCATGTCGGCCCGATCTGGACGAAAACCTGATTCGCGCCATTGCTGTAACGCACGTCGAGTTCATCCTTATTCATCCCTTTCGCGAAGGTAACGGACGCTTGTCGAGATTACTGGCGGATGTCATGGCCGTTCAGGCGGGCTACGTGCCGCTGGACTACAGCAGTTGGGAGCGAAACAAAGAGGCTTATTTTGCAGCCATCAACCAAGGGCTTAACTGCAACTACGAACCCATGGAGTATTGGGTCCGGCAGGCATTGTGGACTTGAGGCGGAGCTACTTGGCCAGGGACAAGTGCAGGAACTTGCTGGACCTGAGTTTGAGTTTGCGCTCAATGGTCTCCACGCTTTGACCCGTCTCGATGGCTGTCGAACTGGCAACTGCGCGAATCAACGTTTCGGTTGTCAGTTTTTTTTTGGTGCGAGGCGTGGGGCTCATGGCAGGGACTCCGCGGAGGTTGTCAGGCGAGTATAGCGCTTGGCTGGATTTGAAAAACATGTCTATGGCTGGGCACCGAAACGCACGTCGGTGGTTGAATGGATTCGTAACGAAATGGTGTGATCCGTACGCTACGTCCCACAGGTTTTGCGCATTCTGTCTGGAAGAATGCGATCAAACTGTAGGAGTGAGCCTGCTCGCGATAGCGGTCATTCAGCCAATGATGATATTGACTGTTACGACGCAATCGCGAGCAGGCTCACTCCTACAGGGGGCTGTGTTGGCTGTAAAAGTATGTAAATCCCGCCCCGCTATTTTCATTAATCACGACAAGACATATCCATCAGCGACACGCCTTGCCTCTCCACGAAAATTACTTTCATGCGGTTTGAAATCTCGATCTCGAAATGATTTATGAGTTTCACAACCCATTCGAACGTGACCCTTTCGAGGAGTACCGCATGACGCCTTCCTTCGGCTATTGGCTGCTGGTCTATGCCGCCGTCGCCATCATTGCGCTGATCGTGTTGATCGCCCGTTACCGGCTCAACCCGTTCATCGTAATCACCCTGATTTCCATTGGTCTTGCGCTGGTCGCGGGGATGCCGCCGTCGGGTGTAGTGGGGGCGTATGAGGCCGGGGTGGGCAAGACGCTGGGGCATATTGCGCTGGTGGTTGCGTTGGGGACGATGCTCGGCAAGATGATGGCCGAGTCCGGCGGCGCCGAGCAGATGGCGCGCACGCTGATCGATAAATTCGGCGAGAAGAACGCGCACTGGGCGATGGTCTGCATCGCCTTCTTGGTCGGCTTACCGCTGTTCTTCGAAGTCGGTTTCGTGTTGCTGGTGCCGATCGCGTTCACCGTGGCACGGCGCGTCGGCGTGTCGATTCTGATGGTCGGCCTGCCGATGGTCGCCGGCCTGTCGGTGGTGCATGCGCTGGTGCCGCCGCACCCGGCGGCGATGCTCGCGGTGCAGGCCTATCAGGCGTCGGTCGGGCAGACTTTGCTGTATGCGATCGCCATCGGCATTCCGACCGCAATCATTGCCGGTCCGCTGTACGCCAAATTCATCGTGCCGCGCATTCAACTGCCGGCAGATAACCCGCTGGAAAAACAATTTCTCGACCGCGAACCGCGCGACAAACTGCCGGGGTTCGGCATCACCATGGCGACCATTCTATTGCCGGTGGTGCTGATGCTGATCGGCGGCTGGGCCAACCTGATTTCCACCCCGGGCAGCGGTTTCAATCAGTTCCTGTTGTTCATTGGCAACTCGGTGATTGCCTTGCTGCTGGCGACCTTGCTGAGCTTCTGGACGCTGGGCATCGCCCAGGGTTTCAACCGTGAATCGATTCTGAAATTCACCAACGAATGCTTGGCGCCGACCGCCAGCATTACTTTGCTGGTGGGCGCTGGCGGTGGCTTGAACCGCATTCTGGTCGACGCGGGCGTCACCGATCAGATTGTCGGTCTCGCCCACGAATTCCACCTGTCGCCGCTGATCATGGGCTGGTTGTTCGCGGCGTTGATGCGCGTCGCCACCGGTTCCGCGACCGTGGCCATGACCACCGCGTCCGGCGTGGTCGCGCCAGTGGCCATTGGTCTGGGTTATCCACACCCTGAACTGTTGGTGCTGGCGACCGGCGCTGGCTCGGTGATCTTTTCCCACGTCAACGACGGCGGCTTCTGGTTGATCAAGGAATACTTCAACATGACGGTCGCGCAGACGTTCAAGACCTGGACCGTGCTCGAGACGCTGATCTCGCTGGTCGCGTTCGGCCTGACCGTCGGCCTTTCTTACCTGCTGTAACCGGAGCCTGCCGCCATGGACATCCTTTATCAGATCCGCGCCCGCCAGGATTCCTTCAGCGCCGGCGAAGGTCGCATCGCCCGGCTGATGCTCGACGACGTCGGTTTTGCCGCCAGCGCCAGCCTCGAAGACCTCGCGCAACGCGCCGAAGTCAGCACCGCCACGCTGTCGCGTTTTGCCCGCACCGTGGGCTGCCGCGACCTGCGTGATCTGCGCCTGCAACTGGCTCAGGCCAGCGGCGTCGGCAGCCGTTTTCTCGACCCGGCGGGCACGCCTGAGCAGTCGGCGTTCTACGGGCAGATCGTTGGCGACATCGAATCCACGCTGCGCCAGCACCTGGCCGGATTCGACGAATCGCGCTTTGCCGATGCGGTGAAAATGCTCGGTCAGGCACGGATGATTCACGCTTTCGGCATGGGCGGTTGCTCGACCCTCTGCAGCGACGAATTGCAGGTACGCCTGGTGCGCCTCGGCTACCCGATTGCCGTGTGCCATGACGCGGTGATGATGCGCGTCACCGCCGCCAGCCTGAACGCCGAGCAAGTACTCATCGTCTGTTCGCTGACCGGTATCACCCCGGAGTTGCTTGAGACTGTCGAGCTGGCGCGCAATTACGGCGCACGCATTCTGGCGATCACCCGCGCCGATTCGCCGTTGGCGCAACTGGCCGATATCGTCCTGCCGCTGCAAGGCGCGGAAACCTCGTTCATCTACAAACCGACGGCGGCGCGCTACGGCATGCTGCTCGCCATCGACGTGCTCGCCACCGAGCTGGCGCTGGCCAATCCTGAAGACAATCAAGAACGTCTGCGGCGGATCAAACTCGCCCTCGACGAATACCGTGGCGGCGACGATCACCTGCCGCTGGGAGACTGACATGCTGTACGACACGCTGATTCGCAACGCCCTGATCATCGATGGCAGCAACATGCCCGGTTACCGCGCCGACGTGGCGATTCGTGAGGGCCGCATCGAGCGTATCGGTGACTTGCACGACGCCACGGCAACCGAAGAAATCGACGCCGCCGGCCGCGTGCTGGCGCCGGGCTTCATCGACGTGCACACCCACGACGACACGGTGGTGATTCGTCAGCCAGAGATGCTGCCCAAGCTCAGCCAGGGCGTGACCACGGTGATTGTCGGCAACTGCGGGATCAGCGCTTCGCCCGTGACATTGAAGGGCAATCCACCGGATCCGATGAACCTGCTCGGCACAGCGGCGGCATTCGTTTATCCACGTTTCAGCGATTACCGCGCGGCGGTGGAAGCGGCCAATACCACGCTGAACGTGGCGGCACTGATCGGCCACACGGCGCTGCGCAGCAATCATCTGGATGATTTGTTCCGTACCGCGACGCCAAAAGAAATCGCCGCGATGCGCGAGCAGTTACGCGAAAGCCTTGAGGCGGGCGCGTTGGGTTTATCCACAGGTCTGGCGTACGCCAGCGCCTACAACGCCTCCACCGATGAAGTGATGCAACTGACCGAAGAACTGACGGCATTCGGCGCGGTGTACACCACGCACCTGCGCAGCGAATTCGAACCGGTGCTGGAGGCGATGGAAGAAGCGTTCAGCATTGGCCGTCACTCGCGTTCACCGGTGATTATTTCCCACCTCAAGTGTGCTGGCGTCGGCAACTGGGGGCGCAGTCCGCAATTGCTCGCCTCATTGGAAGAGGCCGCTAAAACCCAGCACGTGGGGTGCGACTGCTATCCCTATGCGGCGAGTTCTTCGACGCTGGACCTGAAGCAAGTCACCGACGCGCATCGCATCACCATCACCTGGTCGACGCCGCACCCGGAAGTCAGCGGTCGCGACCTGATCGACATCGCCGCCGAATGGAATCTGCCGCTGCTCGATGCCGCCAAACGCCTGCAACCGGCCGGCGCGGTGTATTACGGGATGGACGAGGCGGATGTACGAAGAATCCTCGCCCATCCGTTGTCGATGGTCGGGTCTGACGGACTGCCCGAAGATCCGTTCCCGCATCCGCGCCTGTGGGGCGCTTTCCCACGGGTGTTGGGACATTTCAGTCGCGATGTCGGGCTGTTTCCATTGCACACCGCGGTGCACAAGATGACCGGACTGTCGGCGGCGCGATTTGGCTTGAAGGAAAGAGGCGAGATTCGTGAAGGCTATTGGGCGGATCTGGTCTTGTTCGATCCGGCGACGGTGCGTGATGTCGCGGATTTCAGTGATCCGCAACGGGCCGCGCAGGGGATTGATGGCGTGTGGATCAACGGTGTATTGAGTTATCGCGACGGGCAGGCGAATGGTCGCAGGGAAGGGCGCTTTCTGGCTCGACAGGGCGATCTGCGCGACAACTTTCACTGAGGTTTCGCGGACTGGATCACGGTGATGGCACATTGCGATTAAAGAAAGCCATCAACAGGCCGAATTGCTGACATCCACCCCGTCTACACTGTGGGGCCAACCAGTCAGGGAGCACCCCATGAGCTTCGGCAAAACCACCCCGATCCTGCGGATCTTCGATGAAGCCAAAGCTGTCGAGTTCTACGTCGATTTTCTGGGTTTCAAGATCGACTGGCAGCATCGCTTCGAGGCGAATTTTCCGTTGTATCTGCAGGTGTCGCGGGGCGAGTGTGTGCTGCATTTGTCCGAACATCATGGCGATGCGTGTCCGGGTTCGGCGCTGCGTATCGAGACGGATGAGCTGGAGGCGTTTCAGCAGCAGTTGGAGGCCAAGGATTACAAGTTTTCGCATCCGGGCATTCAGGCGATGCCGTGGGGGAGTCAGGACATGACGATCGTTGATCCGTTTGGTAATCGGCTGGTGTTTACCAACGCGATTTGTCTCTGAGCTGAAAAGCCCCTCACCCTAGCCCTCTCCCAGAGGGAGAGGGGACTGACCGAGGTGTCTGGCGCTGTACATCGACGTGAAAGATCTGCAGCGATTATGGATTCACGGCAGCACTTTCAGGTCGGTGTATTTAGCGAACATCCCACGGTTGGCCCTCACCCTCACCCTAGCCCTCTCCCGGAGGGAGAGGGGACCGATTCGGGGATGCTTGAGAGATGCACCGACCTGAACCTGCTCGGTCGAATCCATAATCGACTCGGTCATTCAGGTCGATGTCTAGCGCCAGACAACTCGGTCGGCCCCCCCTCCCTTTGGGAGAGGGCTGGGGTGAGGGGAAAATGGCCCACCGCAAAAAGAAGCCCGCCACCTAACCATCACAGTTGGGGCAGCGGGCTTTTTCGTTACTCGGTCGGCACTAACCTGTCCAACACGCGATTGACGGCCATTTCCGCCACCATCACCACTTGCGCAATACCCTGCAGCGTCTTGCGGTGTGTGCCTTCAACCTGCGCGGCATGGTTGTTGAGCATGACGGTCGCCGAGCCAAGCGTTTCGCTGGCGTCGGCCAGCAGGGATTCGGTGCCTGCCTCGGGGTTGGCCATGTACAGCGTGTTGGGGGAGTAGGGCGTTGCCATGAGGTCGGCGTTCGTCGGACCGAGGTAGTGGTCGAGCGCGCGCTCGGCGGCTTCGTGGAATTTCTTTGAATCGGCGGATTCGTAGGGGGAGGCCGGGTCGGTGACCGGCGGGTTTGGCGTTATCTTGAACATAGCTGTGTTCCCTTTGTTGAGCGGCAACCCTTTGGCTACTAAACGAAAGGGTGGCAGCTGTACGCAGGTTAGTAGACCGGGGAACTCAGCTAAAAGCCGGCGCGCCGAAGCGCCCTGCGTACAGCCACCATCAAGCTCAGGTACGCGAGTACCTGTGATGAATGTACGACCAGCAGAATTACCGCCGGGCTACTAAACCCGATCACTGGGAATCAGTGACGCAATCAAGTTACGCAGCATGCTCCGGGCGCACAAGCCGGCGGATTCTGGCGCAGGCGTAGGTTACGGCGCAAGGATTTGTGGGCTGTTTCGCGTAACGCTGAGTGTCTTTAAACACCTTCGATAAAAGTGTTTATTGTGTTGTGGCGGCTGGCCTCATCGCGAGCAGGCTCACTCCTACAAGGGATTGTGCCGGACACGGAATCTGCGTTCACTGGAGATCAATTGTAGGAGTGAGCCTGCTCGCGATGAGGACCATGCATTCACCCCCGATGCATCTGCCGAAACTCCCCCGGCGGCATCCCGCGCCGACTCTTGAACGTGCGGTGAAACGAGCGGGGTTCGGTAAACCCCAGATACTGCGCAATGTCCTGAATCGGCAGCGTGCTATTGAGCAAATAATGCTCAGCCAGCTCCTGACGCAAATCATCGAGAATCTGCTGATACGACGTTCCCGCCTGGTGCAACTGCCGCTGCAACGTCCGCACCGAAACGCTCAACTGTTCGGCAACCTGTTCCTTGCGCGGCAACCCCTCCTTGAGCAACTGCCGCAGGATGTTTTTCACCTGCTGCTCAAGCGACGCATCCTCCAGCGTCGCCATCAAGCCCAGCGCATGTTCTTCCAGCGTTCGCAGCAACTGCGCATCGGCCTGTCGCAACGGCAGCTGCAAATACGCCAGCGGCACGACCAGCGCCGAATACGGCTGATCGAACAACACCGGGCAATCGAAAAACGCTTCGTACTGCGCTGGCGTGGCCTCCGCCGGGCATGAGTGCTCCAGCCAGACAGCGGCCGGCGACATCTGCGTGTCGGCAATCCAGCGCGCGTATTGCAGCCATGACCCCAACACGTTTTCCACCAGATGCCGACGAATCCGTGGACGCTGATAGCGGCAGGTCCAGATCAAATGTACATGGCCGTCCTGCACCTCGGCACGGCTGACGCCCATGTCGCCGACCAGTTTCTCGAACGGCATGATCCGGCTCATCGCATCGCCCAACGTCGCGCAGTTCATGGTGATGTAACCGAGCACGCTCCACGAATTGGGCAGGACGAAATTCGCCGCGTTGAGCCCGAACAACGGATCGCCCGAGTGCTCGCAGAAATAATCCAGCAAGCGTTCATGCGCTTCACCGGGCAAACGCAGGGTGTTGTCGCTCAACTGCTGCGCCTGCAAACCCGCCGCCGCCAACGCCGGCTCGATGGCCATGCCCAGTTGTTCGGCGTGGCGCAGGTATTTGAGCAGGGGCGGAACCGAGGTGTAGCCGAGCGATTGCATGATCCCATTCCTTTGATCAACGGCAGCGGAGGCGGACGAAATAGCCTGAAAGGTAATTTGAAACCCCGACTAAAGTAAATGGCTGACGCTTGCGCGACGTTTGACTCAATTGGCTACACGAACTGGCCGGATGCGACCGTGACACTTGGCGGCCGCTGGCTAGTATGGAGGCCTGAAATATCCATCATAAGAACCGGAAAAGGACACACGCATGCGACGCTGGAACGGCTGGGGCGATGCAACCACGGTGGTCGAACTGCCGGCCCAGGGCGCGGAGTTTCTTCATGAGCGCCTGGGCGAGGGGCGCGCGCTGCCCGATGCGACGCTAGAGGCGGCGCTGGCGCGTGTGCCGAATTCGCGGTTGCAGGCGCACAGCTTGTACAGCGTCGACGCCTATGATCGTTTGCTGCATGCCCGAGGCCAGAGCCTGCCGGACTGGCTGGCGCTGCGCGAAGGTGCTTTGGGCAATTACCCCGATGCGGTGGCGTTTCCCGAGACTGCTGAGCACATTCGCCAATTGCTGGCGCTCGCCCATGAACAAGACTTGTGCCTGATCCCGTATGGCGGCGGCACATCGGTCGCCGGCCACATCAATCCACCGGATTCGGCGCGGCCAGTGGTAACGGTGTCGCTGGCGCGGATGAACCGCCTGATCGACCTCGATGAACAGAGCCTGCTGGCGACGTTCGGCCCCGGCGCGAGTGGGCCGCAGGTCGAAAGTCAGTTGCGTGCGAAAGGCTACACGCTGGGGCATTTTCCGCAGTCGTGGGAGCTGTCGACGCTGGGCGGTTGGGTCGCCAGCCGTTCCAGCGGTCAGCAGTCGCTGCGCTATGGCCGGATCGAGCAGTTATTCGCTGGCGGAACCCTGGAAACCTTCGCCGGGCCGCTGGAGATTCCAACCTTCCCGGCCTCTGCCGCCGGGCCTGACCTGCGCGAAGTGGTGCTCGGTTGCGAGGGCCGTTTCGGGGTCATTTCCGAGGTTAAAGTGCGGGTCAGCGCGCTGCCCGCCGATGAGCGTTTCTACGGTGTATTTCTGCCCGACTGGCCGCAAGCGCTAAGGGCGATCCGCCAATTGGCTCAGGCGCGCGTGCCGCTGTCGATGCTGCGCCTGTCCAACGCCGTGGAAACCGAAACGCAACTGGCGCTGGCCGGTCATCCGCAACAAATTGCCTGGCTGGAAAAGTATCTGAAACTGCGCGGCGCCGGTGCGGGCAAGTGCTTGCTGACCTTCGGCGTGACCGGCAATCGTCGGCAAAACGCGCTGTCGCTGAAACAGGCGCGACAACACCTCAAGGCCTTCGGCGGCGTGTTCACCGGCACCTTGCTCGGCAAGAAGTGGGCGCAGAACCGCTTCCGGTTCCCCTACCTGCGCGAGAACCTGTGGAACGCCGGTTACGTGGTCGACACGCTCGAAACCGCCACCGACTGGAGCAACGTCGACAACCTGCTCAACCTCGTTGAAAACAGCCTGCGCGAGGCCTTGGCCGCCGAAGGCGAGCGCGTGCATGTGTTCACCCACCTGTCCCACGTCTATGGCGAAGGTTCGAGCATCTACACCACCTACGTGTTTCGCCCAGCGGCGGATTACCCCGCGACGCTGGCACGCTGGAAAGCGTTGAAACACGCGGCCAGCCAGACCATCGTCGACAACCACGGCACCATCAGCCACCAGCACGGTGTCGGCAAGGATCACGCGCCGTACCTGCTGCGCGAGAAGGGCGTATTGGCGATGGACACCTTGCAGGCGCTGAGCAAACACTTCGATCCGGCCGGGCGCCTCAACCCCGGCACGCTGCTGCCGGAGTGACGGCCATGAGTCAGGACTGGAACGCCGCGTGGCGTCAGCAGATTCTGCCGACGCTGGCCGAGGAAAGCTGGGATCTGATCGTCATCGGCGGCGGTATCAGCGGCGCCGGCATCCTGCGTGAAGCGGCGCGTCGAGGCTGGCGCTGTCTGCTGCTGGAACAGCGCGATTTTGCCTGGGGCACGTCCAGTCGATCGTCGAAAATGGTCCACGGCGGTTTGCGTTACATCGCCAAAGGCCAGTGGCGCCTGACCCGCGATTCGGTGCGCGAACGTCAGCGCTTGCTCGACGAAGCGCCGGGGCTGGTCGAGCCGATGAGTTTCCTGATGCCGCACTATCGCGGCGGCTTTCCCGGGCCTCGTGTACTGGGCGGTTTGCTGAGCGTGTACGACGCCTTGGCGGGACGGCGCAGCCATCGCTTTCATGATGCGCAACAGCTTCGATATCTGGCGCCGGGGGTGAAGGAAAACGAATTGCTCGGCGGCACCTGTTTTGTCGATGCGCTGACCGATGACGCGCGGCTGGTGATGCGCGTGTTGAGCGAAGCGCGGGCCGAGGGTGCGGTCGTGGTCAATGGCGTGCGCGTCGAACAGCTGCTGCGTGAAAACGGCCGAGTGTGTGGCGTTCAGGTCGAGGATTGCGAAGCCGGCTCGTCACTGCAATTGCGCTGTGGCGTGCTCGCGGTGGCTACCGGCGCCTGGGCTGAACGCCTGCGCCCGGCAGAGGCGCCACGGCAATTGCGGCCGTTGCGCGGCAGTCATTTATTGTTGCCGGGTTGGCGTCTGCCGGTGGCGCAGGCGTTCACGTTTCTGCATGAGCGCGACCGGCGTCCGGTGTTCGTTTTCCCGTGGGAAGGCGCGACAGTGGTCGGCACTACGGATCTTGATCATCGCGAGGATCTGGATCAGAGCGCGAGCATCAGCACTGAAGAACTCGACTATCTGCTGGCCGCCTGCACGCAACAATTTCCCGGCGCAGAAGTGACGGCGAATGATGTGCTGTCGACCTGGTCCGGCGTGCGTCCGGTGGTGGGCAGCGCAGGTGCGCATCACGACAAACCGTCGAACGAAACCCGCGAGCATGTGCTGTGGCAGGAGCCCGGTTGCGTGACGTTGGCCGGCGGCAAACTGACGACGTTTCGCCCGCAAGCCATCGAAGTGCTCAAGGCCTGCGCGAGCATGCTGGATCGTCCTTTCGTCGATGACGCCGCTCCAGTATTTGCCGCTGTGCCTGCGCTGGTTATTCCAGAGTTGAGCTGTAATCAATGGCAACGTCTGGCCGGACGGCATGGCCGCGACCTGCCGAGGCTGGCGCGGTTGCTCGTTGAAGTAGGGCACGAAACGGTTGGCGCCACAGGCACTCTGTGGGCGGAATTGGCTTTCGCCTGTGAGACGGAAATGGTCCTGCACCTCGACGATCTGCTCCTGCGCCGCACGCGTCTCGGTCTGCTGTTACCGCGCGGTGGCGAAGAATATTTCACCGCCATCCGCCAACTCTGCCAGCCTCGACTGGGCTGGAGCGACGCACACTGGCAGCAGGAAGAACAGCGTTATCGGGCGTTGTGGCAACGCCATCACGGTTTGCCGGATGCCACGCCTTGATGCCCCTTGAAGAGAGCTCCATGGATAACCACCCGAACAAGCGCTACCTGCTGGCCATCGACAACGGCACCCAGAGCGTGCGTGCGCTGCTCTTCGATTTGCAGGGCAATCTGCTCGGCAAAGGCAAGGTCGAGTTGCAGGCGTATTACTCGACGCAACCGGGCTGGGCCGAGCAGGATCCTGAGTATTACTGGGCGAAACTCGGTGAGGCGTGTCAGCAGGTCTGGCAGCAAACGGGGATCGATCGCGCGCAGATTGCCGGCGTTTCCCTGACCACGCAGCGCGGCACGGTGATTAACGTCGATGCCGAGGGCAAGCCATTGCGTCCGGCGATTCTGTGGCTCGATCAACGTCAGAGCGAGGTCGAGGGCGGCATCAAAGGGCCGTGGGGCTGGCTGTTCAAACTGGTCGGCGCCCAGGCGACTGTGGATTATTTTCGTGCTCAGGCTGAGGCGAACTGGATCGCTCAGCATCAGCCGGAAGTCTGGGCGGCAACAGACAAGTTTTTGCTGCTGTCCGGTTTTCTCACCCATCGCCTGTGCGGGCGTTTTGTCGACTCTGTGGGTTGCTGCGTCGGCTACCTGCCGTTCGACTTCAAACGCCTGAAATGGGCCGCGCCGAGTGACTGGAAATGGCAGGCGCTGGCGGTGCGCCCCGAGCAATTGCCGACCCTGCACAAACCCGGAGAAACCCTCGGCCACATTACCGCCGAGGCCGCTCGCCATACGGGTATTCCCGAAGGCTTGCCGCTGATCGCTGCCGGCGCCGACAAGGCTTGCGAAGTGGTCGGTTCTGGCGTGGTCGATGCGAGCACGGTGTGCTTGTCCTACGGCACCACGGCGACGATCACCAGCACCCGCTCGCGCTATCTGGAAATCGTCCCGTTGATCCCGCCATATCCATCGGCGGTGCCGGATCAGTACAACTGCGAGGTGATGATTTATCGCGGTTACTGGATGGTCAGCTGGTTCAAGAACGAGTTCGGTTTGCGCGAGATGCAGCAGGCGAAAGAGCAGGGTATCGAGCCTGAGCAGTTGTTCGATGCACTGGTTGAGGCGGTGCCGCCGGGCTCGATGGGCCTGATGCTGCAACCGTATTGGTCGCCGGGGATTCGCGAGCCGGGTGTCGAGGCGAAAGGCGCGATGATTGGCTTCGGCGATGTGCACACCCGCGCGCATATTTATCGGGCGATTCTGGAAGGGCTGGCGTATGCGTTGCGCCAGGGCATGGAGAATATCGAGCGGCGTTCGAAGGTCTCGGTCAAGAGGTTGCGCGTGGCCGGTGGCGGCTCGCAGAGTGATGCGGCGATGCAGCTGACGGCGAACATTTTCGGCCTGCCGGCGGAGCGTCCGCATGTGTATGAGGCGTCCGGTCTGGGCGCGGCGATTTGTTGTGCGGTGGGGTTGGGGCTGCATGCGGATTTCCCTACGGCGATCGCTTCAATGACCAGAGTAGGGGCTGTCTTCACCCCACAACCCGATGCGCAAAAAATCTACGAGCAACTGTACAAAGAGGTCTACCTGCGCATGTATCGCCAACTCAAACCGCTGTATCAGAGCATCCGCAAAATCACCGGTTACCCCGCTTAGCTGACCACCACAAATCCCTTGTAGGAGTGAGCCTGCTCGCGATAGCGGAGGGTCAGCCAGCATCTATTTGACTGACACACCGCTATCGCGAGCAGGCTCACTCCTACAGGGGACGGTGGTGTTTTTGATATCGGGTAATTGGCGCCATCGGAGAGTTTTTCTGGTGAGATCGGACAGTGTCACCAGCGGGGTCGGTTGTTAGGCTCATCCCCCACGGCACCGCCAATAAGAACGAAAAGCAATGAAGCTGACCTTCCTCCTGTTGCTGCTTTGTGCAACGGCCCCGAGCGCCTGGGGCTGGTCGAACCATACGGTCGGCAGCTATCTGGCGTTGCAGGACCTGCCAGCGTTGCGCGACGCGCCAGCGGTTGCAGTCGAGCCACTGGAGCAGTTTCTCACCGAGCAATATCCGGCCGTGCTGGCATTGTTGGAACAACAGGAAAGCTTCGCCCGCGAACACTTCAGTCAATATCCGCCACGCCCCGATACCCTGAAATTGCCGGCGGTGCCGAGTGACAATCTGCGCCACGATTTCTTCACCGCGTTGCGCATCAACCCCGAGATTCACTTGGCAATGGTCATCCAGCCATTACCCGGCAAAGACCTGCCCGAGTGCGAGCATCTGCAAGCTAACCAGGTCATGGTCGAACAAACCCTGTCACCGTGGAATCGCCAGCGTTTCATCGTGGTCACCGATCATGAAAAAGTCGCAGCTCTGGCCGTGCTCGCCAGCGCCGCCGACGAGCCGGATTACGGCCACGACATCAATCTGTTCAGCGACAACCCCGGCAACGTCGGCGCGATCTACGGTTTCGGCCCGCAACCGTTCGGCGATGCTCGTTTCCAGTACAGCTCACAGGCGCCGTTCCACATGGGCTTCTTCCATGAAAGCGCGGTGGTGTATGCCGCTGCCGGTTTCCTTGAACGCAGTTGGCCGGACTGGCGCGCGTATCAATACCTGGGCTTGGCGCGACTGGCGTTTGCCAGCGGTCATCGGTATTGGGGGTATCGCTTTCTCGGCTGGGGCCTGCACCACATTCAGGACCTGACCCAGCCGTATCACGCCAAGCCATTGCCGGGCGTCGACCTCGCCAGTCTTCTGCTGCTGGAAGGCAAGGCGCTGGCCGGTTTCGCCGCCGACAAACAAGCCTCGATCGAACGCGTCGCCACACGGCATATGGAAGTGGAGAAATATCAGTCGACCTGGCTGCGCCGCGTGCTGCGTGCCGGTCAGCCGCATCCGATGCTCGCGGCTTACGCCGATGTGGTTCAGGACAAAAGCTACCCGCCGTACTCGGTCGATTATCTGCGCGAAGTGGTCAGCGCCGAAGCCGTCAACGACTCCGCCGCCTTCGACGAAGCCATCGGCCAGTGGCTGGAAACGGCGCCCGTCAGCAGTGATTTCAGCAGCGGCAATCAGCTGCAACGCGAAGACTTCGACCACCCGGCACTCAACCAGCAGCTATTGAAGTTGCTGGGGCATTTCGGCGCTCACAGCCGGATTTATGTCAGCGCGGGATTGGCGCCGTAACGCAGCAACGCACACCACAACAATAAAAACAGGGAAGGAGGAACACATGATCAACTCTCGATTGCGCCTGACGGGCGCCGCGCTCCCCGGTGTCGGCCTGGCAGGGCTGCTGCAGTTGTGCGCAGTCGATGCGGCGCACGCGGTGGAATTCAGCCTGATGGACAAACAGGTCACCGGCTCTGTCGACACGACCTTGTCTTACGGCCGTTTGTGGCGGGTGCAGGGCCGCGACAAGACTAACGATGACGTCAACACCAACGACGGCAATCGCAACTTCGACACCGGGCTGGTTTCCGAGGTGTACAAGATCACCTCCGAGCTTGAGGCCAACTATCAGAACTACGGCGTGTTCGTGCGCGGCACCGCGTTTTACGACACGCAACTGATGGACAAGCGCAACGACTACTACGACAACAACAGCCCCTCGCAACCGAGCCAGAGCTACCCGCAGGACAACCATTTCACCAGCCAGACCCGCGACATCGCCGGCAGTCGCATCGAGATGCTCGACGCCTACGTGCATGGCAGTTGGGACGTCGCGCAGATGCCGGTGACAGCGCGCGTCGGTCGGCAGGTATTCAACTGGGGCGAGGGGATTTTCTATCGCGGCGGGATCAACACCACCAACCCGGTGGATGCCGCCAAGTACCGCTTGCCCGGCGCCGAAGTCAAGGAAGTGCTGGTGCCGGTCGAGGCACTGAGTTTCAACATCGGCCTGACCGATTCGCTGACCATGGAGAGTTTCTACCAGACCAACTGGAAGGAAACCCGCATCGATCCGGTCGGCACCTTCTACTCGCAAACCGACTTGTTCGCCGACGGTGGCAACACCGGTTACAACAACTTCAGCGGCACGGCGCTCGATACGCCGGTTCCGGGGTTCGGCAACGTCATCGGTTTGTACAGCGCGCTGGGCAACAACCCGTTGCTCAACTCCGTCCTGCAAACCACTGGTCTGTATGCCAACGGCGTCACTCCGGCCTACGGCAACACACTGAAAGTGGCAAGCGTCGGCAAGGACTACAACGCACGCAACGATGGCCAGTTTGGTTTTGCCTTTCGCTATATCGCTGAACAACTCAACAGCACCGAGTTCGGTTTGTACATGGTCAACTACCACGCCAAGGAGCCGACCATCGCGGCGGATCTGGGCGGCTACAAAGGCATCGACATGGATGCGCTGACCAACCTGTTGTCCGGTGTCGCCGGCAGTCAGGCCGGGGCGCTGGCCAATGGGTTGGCGACGGCCGACGTGATGGGCAATATCCAGGCGCATCGGCGTTATGCCGAAGACATCCGCATGTACGGCTTCAGCTTCAACACCACGTTGGGCGAGGCCTCGGTATTTGGTGAGATTGCTTATCGGCCGAATCTGCCGATCGGCGTTGCGGCTACCAACGATTTGATTGGCGACCTGGCCAACGGTGCTGCGGCGGCAGTGACGGGCAAGTCGATCAACGTCGGCGGGCAGATGGTCACCCTCGACAGCCAGATCAATAACGCCGAGCGTGTGGAAGCGTTCAACACCTCGCTGGGCACCATCTACAACTTCGGCCCGACGGCTTCGTTCGACTCGCTGTTCGGCATCTTCGAACTGGCCTCCGAACACCTGCGCGGCAGCAGCCTGCAATACACCGCTTACGACGGCAGTCGTCGTTACTACGCCGGCACGGGCAACTATTCCTATGTCTCCGGCGGTGATCGCGACGATCAGGTCAACCGCAATTCCTACAGCTACACGGCGATGCTCAACGGCACCTGGAACGACGTGTACGCCGGGGTCAACGTCTCGCCCTACATCGTTTACAAGGACGATTTCGAGGGCAACAGCTATCAGGCCGGCAACACCATCGAAGGGCGCAAGGCCTACACGTTGGGGATAAAAGCCAATTACCAGAACAAGCTTGAAGCCGAGTTGCAGTACACCGAGTTCTACGGCGGCGGGCAGAACAACGGCATCCGCGACCGCGACAACGTCGGGTTCAACCTCAAGTATTTCCTTTAAAGGCTACACACAGCCCCTGTGGGAGCGAGCTTGCTCGCGAAGAGGCCGGCACATTCAGCATTGATGTCGACTGACCCACCGCTTTCGTCGGAACGCCGCCCGGAGCAGGCTCGCTCCCACAGGTTTTGTATTTTTGGAGAAAGTCATGATTCACACTTCAAGACTGACAAAAACATCGCTAGCGCTGTTTCTGACCCTGGCTGCCAGCACCGCTCTGGCCGCCATCACCCCACAACAAGCCGAACAACTGAAAACCACCCTGACCCCCATGGGCGCCGAGCGTGCCGGCAACGCCGCCGGCACCATCCCCGCGTGGACCGGCGGCATCACCCAAGCCCCGGCCGGCTACAAACCCGGCCAGCACCACCCCGATCCCTACGCGGCCGACAAACCGCTGTTCACCATCACCAAAGCGAATCTCGACCAATACAAAGCCCACCTCAGCCCCGGCCAGATCGCCCTGTTCAACAGCTACCCCGACACCTTCCAGATGCCGATCTACCCATCCCGCCGCTCCGGCTCGGCGCCGCAATGGCTGTACGACAACACCCTCAAGAATGCGACCTCGGCCAAATTGCTCGAAGGCGGCAGCGGCTTCTCCGATGCTTACGGCGGCGTGCCATTCCCGGTGCCCAAGGATGGCGTTGAAGTGCTGTGGAACCACATCACCCGCTATCGCGGCATCTACGTCGTGCGCCGCGCCTCCGAAGCGCCAGTGCAACGCAATGGCAGCTTCGCGTTGGTGACCTCGCAGCAGGAAGCTCTGTTCAACTACTACCGCCCGAACGGCCAGTTCGCCGACCTGAAAAACATCCTGTTCTACTACCTCGCCTTTGTGAAAAGCCCGGCGCGACTGGCCGGCGGTGCCGCCCTCGTGCACGAAACCCTCGATCAGCTCAAGGACGCACGCCAGGCCTGGATCTACGACGCCGGCCAACGCCGCGTGCGTCGCGCGCCGAACCTCGCCTACGACACGCCGATCGCATCCTCCGATGGCCTGCGCACCGCCGACGACACCGATCTGTTCAACGGCTCGCCTGATCGCTACGAGTGGAAGCTCAAGGGCAAACAGGAAATCTACATCCCCTACAACAACTACAAAGTCGCCAGCCCCGATGTGAAATACGCGCAACTGCTCACCCCCGGCCACCTCAACCCGCAATACACCCGCTATGAACTGCACCGGGTGTGGGTGGTGGAAGGCAACCTGAAACCGGGCTCGCGGCACATCTACTCCAAGCGTGTGCTGTTTCTCGATGAAGACAGCTGGGGCGCCGCGCTGGTCGATCAGTACGATGGGCGAGGGGAGTTGTGGCGCGTGTCGATGGCCTACCTGAAAAACTTCTATGACCTGCCGACGACGTGGAGTGCGCTGGATGTTTTCCACGATTTGCAGGCGCGTCGTTACTACGTGCAGAACCTTGATAATGAAGAGGCGGAGACAGTCGATTTTGCGCAGCCGGTGCCGGAGGATGCGTACTTTATGCCGTCGGCGTTGCGGCAGCGGGGTACGCGGTAAGTGATTGCGCTGGCTGTTCTTGGGCGGATGGATGTTAGTCTCGATCAATGATTTTTAGTTGATAGCAGGAGTCATCATGGCCAGCATCACAATTCGAAATATTGATGGTCCGATCATGGATCAGTTACGGATTAATGCGGCCCAGAACGGAAATTCCATCGAGGAGGAAGCTCGCATGATTCTGGGGCGAGCATTGATTAGAAGGGATAGCGCTGGAGGCTTGGGTAGCCGGATTCGCCAGCGCTTTTCCTCGGTCGGAGGGATCGACCTTGCTTTGCCTTCACGGCAGGAAAAAGCCAGGGTTATGGATTTTCCAGATTGCTGATGCTCGAAATGCGCAGGCGCTGAAGAATACTTTCATGTAGGAGCTGCCGAAGGCTGCGATCTTTTGATCTGGCTTCTGATTTGTTCAAAAGCGAAGATCAAAAGATCGCAGCCTACGGCAGCTCCATTAGGCGGAGTTTTTTCCGGGACATCGGGGTGATGGGGCGGACGCAATCGCGAGCAGGCTCACTCCTACAGGGGATTGGTGTAGTTCACATAATCTGTGATCAACACCATTCCTTGTAGGAGTGAGCCTGCTCGCGATGCGGTTGTAGCGTCAGCGATGATTCAAGATCAAACGCGGAAGTGGCTGACCATCTGCTGCAACTGACCACCCAGGCGCGCCAGTTCAACACTCGACGCTGCCGTCTCATCACTCGCCGCTGCGGTCTGTTCGGACACGTCGCGCACGTTGATGATGCTGCGGCTGATCTCTTCAGCCACGGCGCTCTGCTGTTCGGCAGCAGCAGCGATCTGCTGGTTCATCGACTGGATGTTCGACACCGTACGGGTGATGTTTTCCAGCGATGCGCCAGCCTTGCGGGTCAGGGCGACGCTGCTGTCGGTCAGGGCGCGGCTGTTGCTCATCACGGCCGAGACTTGCTGGGTGCCGTTCTGCAGACCGGCGACCAGGCCTTCGATTTCTTCGGTGGATTTCTGCGTACGCTGGGCCAGACCACGAACTTCATCGGCGACCACGGCAAAACCACGACCGGCTTCACCGGCACGCGCGGCTTCGATTGCAGCGTTGAGGGCGAGCAGGTTGGTCTGTTCAGCAACAGCCTTGATCACGTCCATGACGCTGCCGATCTTGTCGCTTTCCTGTTGCAGCACGCTCATGGCTTCGGTCGAACGCACCACTTCGCTGGCCAGACGCTCGATCTGCGCGATGGCTTCGTTGACGACTTTGTCGCCTTCGCGGGCTTCGCCGTCAGCGGCGGCAGCCGCTTGCGAGGCTTCTTCGGCGTTGCGCGCGACTTCCTGCACGGTGGCAGTCATCTCGTGCATGGCGGTGGCGACCTGATCGGTCTCGACCTTCTGGCTGTTCACGCCGGCGCTGGTCTGCTCGGTCACGGCCGAGAGCTCTTCAGCGGCGCTGGCGATCTGGGTGACGCCGTCGCGGATGCCGCTGATCAAGTCACGCAGGGTCACGCCCATGCGCGCGATGCCTTGTTGCAGCACGCCGAGTTCGTCGCGGCGGGTGACGGTGACGTTCTGGGTCAGGTCGCCGCTGGCAATGCGCTCGACCACGGCGAGGGTTTCTTGCAGCGGACGGGTGATCTGACGGGTGATGATCACCGCAGCAATCACGCCAACCAACAGCGCCAGCAGGGTGCTGATCAACTGGAAGGTACGTGCCTGAGCGCTTTCGACATCGCGGCGGTCGAGTTGAATCTGGTACAGCTGCTCGCTGGTGTTGACGATCGCGGTGCCTTGATCGGTCATTTCCTTACGGGCCTGCACGGCGTCGGTGTTGGCGTTTTTGTACGCCATCAATGCGCTGCGATAGTTGACCAGTGCGGTTTCCAGTTGACGCAGGGCGTCTTGCTGAGAGTCGGCGAAATGCACGTTCAGTTGCTTGAGGCTGGCGATTGCGACATCCAGTTGGCCGACGGCTTTCTGCTCGGTTTCGGCGTTGGTGGTGGCGGTATAGCCGCGCACTTCGTAGCGCGCGAGGATGAACGCTTCCTTGGCGGCGGTGATCGCCTGGAACTGTTCGAAACGCTGTTCACTCATGTCCATCTGCTGTACGCGTTTGCTGATCGACTCGATCTGGTTGTACGCGGTCTCGGCACTCACGCTCATGCTGTCGCGCGCGCTGTTGCCGGTGCGGTAAGCGTTGCGCATTTTGTTCAGCGAGGTCTGGTATTCAGCGATGGTCGCTGCCTGCTCCTTGAGCAGCTTGACGTTTTCCGGGCTCTTGAAGCTGTTGATCAGCTTCTGTTGTTGCGCGGCAAAACTTTCAAGGGTGGTCTGCACGTTCTGTGCGGCGGTTTCATCGCCATTGGTCAGCATGTATTGCAGGCGCACCACGCGCAGTTTGGTCAAGCCGGCATTGAGCTGGGTGATGTCGCTCATCCAGTTGCTGCGGTCGATCAGGCCACCGAGGCTGGTCCAGCCTGTCAGGGCCAGTACGCAGGTCAGGGCCAGCACCAGGCCGAAGCCCAGGCCCAGTTTCATGTTCACGCTGATGTTGCCGAACCAGCTATTCATCAAAAATCCTCCAGAAACGTTGGGTTTCTTGTCGTCGGTTAGGCTGGAAGATTGTTGTTTTTTTGAGCCAGCAAGGGTGTTAGCAGGTTTGTATCGGCCGCATTTCCCAGAGCTGAAAGGATTTTGTCCTACGGAGTTTGTAACAACGGATCCCAAGACTTTTTTCACATGGGTTTCACTGGTTGCCCACGCGCGCCTCTGTACCTTCGCCGCATCGAATAAACCCGAGATGCACAGTGGCGAGGCGGTTTTTGTGGAATTGAGACTGAGTCTGTTCGGCGTCAAACGCTCGATCGATTTGAGCTTTTTGGCGCGTTTTCGCAACACTTGGGTGGTGTTGGCGGCATCGGTATTGGTGATCCCACTGACCCTGTGGTTGCTGGCGCCGGCGGCGGTGCCGGACCTGGCCCACGGCAATGTCGCCGGTGCGCAAGCGCTGGCAACAGGTTGGGCCAAGGGCGAGATGATCGTGCTGGTGCGTCATGTCGAGCGCTGCGATCACTCCAAAGCTGCCTGCCTGAGTGGCAATGACGGCATCACCGATCGCTCGCGCAGTGTCGCGGTGGCGGTTGGTGCCCGGTTCGAACAACTGGGCCTGAACAACGCCGACATCTACAACAGCCCGTCTATGCGCACGGTGCAGACGGCCGGCTACATGTTCAATCATGCCGCCAGCGGCGACGACTGGTTGATCAACTGCCGAGGGCGCATGTTGCAGGATGCCCTGGCCCACAAGATCCCGGGGCGCAATCTGATTCTGGTGACCCACAGCGAATGCATGGCGCAAATCGAGAAAGACCTCAAAGTTTCGGCCTCGGACATGGGTTACGGCTCGTCATTGTTTGTTTCCGCTGCCAGCCCGGCGGCTCCCAAGATGCTCGGCTTTATTGAAGCCTCCGACTGGCGCACGGTGAATACCCGATGAAATCCCGCTTCTACGCATACAACTTTGGTATTCCGCTCGCTTGTGCGGCGCTGGTGTTCCTGATGTTCGACATGACCAAAATCGACATCGCCTTCAGCAACCTGCTGTTCGATCCGCTGACCCAGAGCTTCCCGCTCGACAAAATCCACTTCTTTGAAAAGCTCACGCACAAGTGGGCGCGGATCATTCCCAACTGGACGGCGGAAATCGCCCTGATCGGCGCGCTGCTATCGGTGGTCTGGCCGTTGGTCAATCCGCAGAAACGTCCGCGCCTTGGTGCGATGCTGGAGCGCAGCAAAGTCGCGCCAGTGCTGCGATTTGCCGCTGATCACCGTAGGGATTTTCTGTTTGTGGTGGTCGCATTTGCCGTTTGCACCGGGGTGATTCACTTCCTCAAATCCCACACCAGCGTTTACTGCCCGATCGAGACCACGCTGTACGGCGGGAAAATGGCCCACATCGAGTGGTACAGCAACTTTCAACTGTTCCATGAAGCCGGCAGTGGCCGTTGCTGGCCGGGTGGCCATGCGTCGGGCGGCTTCACCATGCTGGCGCTGTATTTCGTGGCAAGACGTTATCAATGGCGTTTTTCCAGTGCCATCTTGTGGGGCTCACTGTTGCTGGGGTTCGTTTATGGCACTACTCGCGTCCTGCAAGGCTGGCACTACATGTCCCACACCTTCTGGGCCGGAATCTTCGTCTGGCTGGCGTGTTTGCTGACGGCGCTGGCGTTCTACGGGCGGGCACGGCTGGATGTGCCGGTGCTGAGCAAGCGTGAGCAGAAAGCTTTCAGTGCTCAGCCAGAGGTTTCTCTCTGAACCCGTTCGGATGAAATGAAAAACCCGCCAATCACCGGCGGGTTTTTTTATGCGGCTGCGCAGGTCTCAATAGCCGACGAAGTAATACGCCTGGCTCCCGACCATCATGGCTTTGAGCACTTTCAGTGGCGGCGCGGGCTCACTGTCACCAGCCATCACCACGACATGCGAGGGCGAGGCCGTGAGGAAATCTTGCAACTGCGCTTCGGTATCCAGCCCTTTGAGCACTTGCTGGGTATAGAAGACCGTGGCGCCACCGAGCCGCTCGTTGGCCTGAAACAGTGCGACTTGATGCCCGGCGGTTTGCAGCGTCTGAATCTCTGCACTCAACGGCAGGAACGAAAGCTTTTTGTCGGCATGAGGCAGCGCCCACTGCGCGGCGGCGAGGTAACTGCCGATCACCAGTGTGAGCACGCCGACTGCCAGTGTCTGACGCTGCCTGGCGATTCGGCCTACGAATCCATTGCCGGATTCGTACTGCTTCAAGCGCTCGAACAGCACGCCCGCATACTCCGCTGCGATCACCGCGGCCGCCGGTGTCATCGACATCAGGTACACCGTGCGTTTGCTCGACGCCAACGTCAGCATGATGAACTGCGCCACGATCCACAGGCTGAAAAACAGCAGGTAACGGTTGGCCTTCTGGTGTTTGCGGAAATGCCAGAGCCCCAGGTACACCAGAATGTTCCACGGCAGAAAGGCTTCCGGCAGTTTGGCGAGGTAGTAGTAGAACGGTTCGTAGTGCCCGGCCTCGACGAACGAACCGCTGAAGCGTCCGACGCTGTTGGTCAGCAGCACTTCTTTGACGGCTTGTGCGCCGCCGTGCTGGAAGAGGATGACGAGCCAGATCAGCAGCGGAATCAAACCGAGCAGGGTCAGGAAACCCGGTCGCAGCCAGTCCGCGAGTTTCAGGCGCTTGTCCATCAGGTTGTCGGCCAGCAGATAGGCAAAAATCACCACTCCCGGCATCGCCAGCCCCAGTACACCTTTGCTCAACGTGGCGATGGCGATCCCGACGACAAACAGCAGCGAGTTGCCCAGAGTCGAGGCCCGCTGCGCCTGATAAAAGGCCAGCAGTGCGGTGGTCACGCCGAGGGCGAGTAATGCATCCTCGCCGACGCCGCGCACATTGCTCCAATAACTGGCCATGGTCGCGAGCAGAATGCCTGCGGTCCAGGCAATCATTTTCGGCCGCTCGAAACGCCGCAACATGCCGTACAGCAGCATCACGCTGAGCAACCCGGCAACGGCCGACGCCAGCCGCACGGCCCACGGTGAAACACCGAACACACGCATGGCGCCAGCATCCAGCCACAGGCTCAGCGGTGGTTTTTCCAGAAACGGTTCGCCGAACAAACGAGGTGTCACCCAGTCGTCGTCCAGGTGCATCTCCATAGCGATGCCGGCGACGCGGGCCTCGGTGGAACCTTGCAATTGATGGTTGCCCAGCGCGAAGAAAAACAGCAGGGCGGCAAGCAGAAACAGCGAAGTGACGGCACGCGACATAGGGTTCAGGCAACCGAAAGGGGCGGGAGGCCTGAGCATACGTCGGCAATCCTTAACAAATTGTGAAACTCACGCCAAAGGTTTCGACCAGCGCTTTTCCGGTGTCTCGAACCTTGAATTGACCCGCGCCGTCAGCACGTGATCCTGCCAGCGCCCGGCAATGTTCAGATACGCCTTGGCGTAACCCTCACGTTCGAAGCCCAGGCGCTCCAGCAAGCGCGCACTGCGTTCGTTGCCGGGAATGTAGTTGGCCATGATCCGGTGCAGGTTCTGGGTATCGAACATGTAAGCGATGCCAGCCTCCAGCGCTTCCTGCATCAAACCTTGACCCTGTTGGGCCTCGTCGATGTGATAACCCAGATAACACGCCTGAAAGGCACCACGAATGATGCCGCTGAAGTTGCAGGCGCCGATCATCTGCTGGCCGTCCGGGGTCAGCAAGGCGAAGTGCATGGCCAGCCCGGCCTCGAATGCGCTGGCCTGCACGTCAAGGCGCCGGCGAATTTGCTCGGTGGAAAAATATTCAGTGGTGCGGATCGGCGACCATGGCGCCAGGTGGCGCAGGTTGCGTCGGTAGAACTCGCTTTCAAGCTCGGCCTGCTCCGGTGCAAGTATCGCGAGCGTCAGGCGTTGGCAGGGCAGGGTCAACAGCGGCATCGGGCGCTCCGGAATGGGGGATCTTCCGGCAGAGTCGCGCAATCCGCCGGGTTACGGCAAGTCGTTGCGACGCAGGGGCTTTGTTTCAGGCAAAAAAAAGCCCGCAGGAGCGCGGGCGAACCGTAGTTTCTTGAATGAGCGAGCGGACTGTACAAGGGTTGGCCGCGCAGCTGCAGTGAAGAAAAATTCATCTCGATGGGCGGCGCCAATGCAGTCCGATGCGCAACCGAGCGCCGGGGTTTCGCCCGTCAATGGCGGGTTTCAGGCCCGGTAGTGTTCAGCGGTTTCTGCGGATCCAGATTGTCCCGTGCCCGACAAATCAGGATCTCGGCCAGTGCGCTCAATTGCTTCATGGCCACCGCCACATGACGTTTCGAGCCGTCGAACTCATCGGCAAAGGTTGCGCTGATGGCCGCGAGGGAATCGAGGATCTCACTGGCGTGGGTGAGCAGGGTCAGGGTGTCGACATCGTCGCGCACCCTGATGAGCTGATTGAGCGGGATGCTACGGCGCCGCTTGTGCGCTTCGCTGCGTGCGCTGGTATTCGATTGCGGTTGGGTGCTGGACGCTGGCGCATCGGACGGTGCCGGGCCAACCAGCGAAAGGCGGGGGATTTTCTTCATGACGTAGCTCCGTGGAGTGAACATTCACTGCAATTGCGGCTGCCAAACCGTCCGCTGGATGGCAGTGGTCGTGGAGCGTAACGCCCTGAGGAACTGTGCACCAGTTCATCAAAGTCGACGCGTGTTGCGGGAATTTTCCTAGGACGTTCGATGTGGGAAGGAGGGCGTGGCGGCAAAACCAATGGCAATCACGGTGATCACGGACGTCATTTCAAGGCAGGTGATCAGCAGCAAAGTCAGCCTCTGACCGCGCGCGCAACTGCCCCTTGCGACACGCCGTCTGGAAGCGTTCGAAGTCACGTTCGTTTTGCGCGGTGTAATGTTGCGCGTACTTCAACAGCGCATCCGCCAGCGCATCGCCTTTGCCGATGTAGCCACTGATCTGCGCAGCGAGGCCGGAGGCCTTGGCATGTGCCCGGGCGAGGGCGCGGCCGCAAACGCGACCATAAGCGGCAAAGGTTTCAGCGTCGAAGTTTTCCAGTTCGGCGGAGATCTTCATGTCGCGTAATTGCCGCACGTAGAATTGCCGACCGCTGGGGCCGGTCGTCCAGCCCAGAAACAGGTCGCTGGCCGCCTGCATCAGGCGCTGCCCCTCGACCACGCGCTGCCCTTCATGACGTACCCGCGCTTTGCTTTTGACGTAGTCGGCGAGCACCGAACGCCGGGCTTCCTTGAATTGCAGGAACAGCGGGAACTCCTGATCGTCGGTCAGCAGCGCCACCAGACAACGCGTGCCGACACTGCCGACGCCCACCACTTTGAACGCCAGATCCTGCACGTGAAACCGCGACAACAACTCGCGGCGGTCGGGTTGCAACGTGCTGCGATACTCGCGCATGAAAGTGTCGAAGAGCGGCCGCCAGTCCGCGAGCCGCAGCCAGTCATCCTCGGCATCCAGCAGCGTGGTGTTTTTGTGCAGGTGAAAAATTTCCGGCAGGTCATCGCGAATGATCAGACGCCCGTGGGCATCGCGCTCGCTGATTTTCGGCAGCAGCTCGGCGTGTGTGCGCCGTTCGGCCTTCTCGATGGCGCGCTCTACATGTTCAAGGGTACTTTTGCGTGCCTGCGCCAGCAGGTCGTTGTAGCTGATCGACTCGTACCAGTTTTCCAGCACGCTTTGCTCGGCGCATTCCAGCAGCGTGGTCTGATAGGCGCCGACCATTTCACGGCACACCTGTTCCTCGACCGATTCGCCGTGGCGCAAGTCACGGGCGGCCACCACGAAACTTGCCGCGAGACGCTTCAGATCCCACTCCCACGGCCCGGGATGTGCTTCGTCGAAATCGTTGACGCTGAACAGCAGATTGCGCTCAGGCGTGGCGAAACCGCCGAAATTCATCAGGTGGCAGTCACCACAGATGGGCAAGTTCAGGCCCATGTTCGCCGTGCCCGCCAGATCGTGCGCCTGCAACAAGGCATTGCCGCGAAAGAACGTGAACGGCGACACCAGCATGCGCCCGTAACGCAGTTCGACCAGCGACGCGACGCGGCCCTGGCTGGAGGCCTTGATCAACGGAATCGGGTCACGGTTCATCTTGCCGGTGGCCGCCTGAGCGCTGCGCGAGCACTGCTTGCGGGCGTCCTTGCCTTGTTGCATGCGGTCTTTGAGAGAGGTCATGGGGGCTCGGTGTGGCGGAGGGGGCGCTGTGAGTGTAGAAGCGCTTTTGGGGTTTATCCGCTGGCGTGAGCCCGGTGACGTCAACTCAATACTCCGCCACCTTATCTTCGCGCAGAACCCACCCGGCCTCGCCCGCCATCAACGTGTATTGAACCTGGCGCATCTTCCCCGTGCGGCCTGCGCCTGCATCAGTGCTGTCATACACCGGGAAGCGCTGCACCAGCGCGTTTTCCACCACTGCAAACGAATCCTCGCCCTGATAACCCTCGGCGATTTTCGGATTGTCGCTGACCGGCGGCAGGTAGATTTCGCTCAGGGATTTCTTGTTGTTGGCGGAATAGGCGATCAGCTCGCCCGGCATGCCGCGTCCGGGCGAGCGGGTAAACACGTAGAGTTCGGGGGAGCCGTCGTTATTGAGGTCAGCAACCTCGGCACGCACGACCTCACCGGTGAGCGCCCGGCTGATGACCGCGTTATCGATCTCCAGACCTTTGGGGGTGATGCGCAGCGTCGGTTTGCCATCGACCTGCTCGGTGCTGACGTGAAAGGCAATGCCCTGCAATTCCAGCGTCTGCTCGAATGGCTGTTTCCCGCTGGTGGCGTCGCCATTGACCCGTCTCAGAGACAGCTCGTAGTTGGCCACTTCGTTGCGCCGTGCGGCATTGCGCATGAGATAGACCTGAACCGTGTACTCGCCATCGGCCGGCAGTGTTCCGAGGAAATGATTGCCCATGATCGAACCGTTGAACAGCGCGTAATCCGCGCCCTTGGCGGTGATGTTGAAGTAAGCGGAGGTGTTGGACGGTTTGAAATCGACGGTGAGCAACTGGCCGGCCTTGGCGTTGAATCTGTACTCCGCCGTCTGGTCGCCCTTGATCGACTGTTTGCGCTGAACACTGTCGGCGCTGGTTGTGAAATCGATCGGTTCGACGCGCACAGCGCCAGTGTCTGCTGCGAGGACTTGCAGAGAAATCAGTGCGGCCAGCACGGCGGCAATCCAGGTTTTCATCTTCAACTCCATTGCATCTCGATGTACGCAGCATAGAGGCTGCGTCGAGCAGGCACCCAGTGATTACGCGGATTAAATGTTGCTGGATTTGAGCACGTGCTTGAGGTGATGTTTCTGACACGAATCATCTGTTCACATAATTCTCACCTGAGTTTTGCCATGATCATTACCGGTATTCCATCAGCCCGAGCGAGTGATCCCGTCATGAATGTGAGCGTTCTCTACGCTTTGGTTGCGGCAGCATTGTTTGGCGCCAGTACACCACTCGCCAAGCTGTTGGGCGTACAGATTTCACCGATTCTATTGGCCGGATTGCTCTATCTGGGCAGCGGTCTGGGTTTGACCGTCCTGCGTTTTGCCCGCGATCGAGGCTGGCAGCGTTCCGGACTCGGAGCCGGCGAATGGCCGTGGCTGGTCGGAGCCATCGGCTTTGGCGGCGTGCTGGCGCCAGTGGCATTGATGTTCGGTTTGACCAGAACGTCCGGTGCGAGCGCGTCACTGATGCTCAACCTGGAATCAGTGCTCACGGCACTGCTGGCGTGGGTAGTGTTCAAGGAAAATGCCGATCGGCGAATCGTGATCGGCATGCTCGCCATCGTGGCCGGCGGTGTCGTACTGTCGTGGCCGCAAGAGACCGTGTCGGCGCAGGACTGGACAGGCCCGCTGGCCGTCGCCTTCGCCTGCTTTTGCTGGGCCATCGACAATAACCTCACGCGCAAAGTCTCTGCCTCGGACGCACTGTTCATCGCCGGCAGCAAAGGCCTGGTCGCCGGTCTGGTCAACTGCGGCCTGGCCTTGCTCATCGGCACGCAAATGCCTGCGGCCACCACGCTGGTGCCCATCCTGCTGGTCGGATTTCTCGGCTACGGCGTCAGCCTGGTGATGTTCGTCCTCGCCCTGCGCGGGCTAGGCAGTGCACGCACCGGCGCATACTTTTCCACCGCGCCGTTTCTGGGCGCAGCGATCTCGATTCTGCTGCTGGGCGAGTCGGTATCGCTGATGTTCCTGCTCGCCGCAGCGTTAATGGCCGTGGGGGTGTGGATTCATCTTATGGAGAACCATAGTCATGAGCATCAGCACGAACGGCTCGAGCATGATCATCGCCATACCCACGACGAGCATCACCAGCATGTGCACGGGTTTGAATGGGATGGAACGGAGCCGCACAGTCATTCGCATGTGCATACGCCGATGCGGCATAGACATGCGCATTTTCCGGATGTGCATCATCGGCATGAGCATTGATTGAATGTCTGAAGTCTGGTGATTGATATCACTGTGATATCATTTTTTGTCTTCAGTCTTTCATTCGAGTCATTCCATGAAACCCTTTTTCCTGCTGCCCCTTGTGACCCTGTTTTCTGCTTTCAGCGTTGCCGCTGCACCCTCACCGGTGGCGTCGTTTGCCGCTTGTGACGATCACTCACTGGCCGTTGTGCAATCACCTTTGATCAAGGATCTGGTGCCGAACTCTGTCGAAAATGGCCAGATCAAATTGTCCGGCGGCACCAAGAGCGACATGGGCCAGCGCTGGATGTTTGCCAAGCCAGTCGAGATCGATGGCATGTCGTTGACCGGTTTTTACGCCGAAGACATGGACCTGATGGGCACGCGCATCATCAGTTGGGGCTTCTACGCCAAGCAGACGCCGAACGAACTTCACACTCAACTGGAAAAAGCGGGCGGCCCACGCCTGGACATGTCGCAGGGACTCTACGCTCGCGCGGAAATCTGGTCCCATGGCAAATCCAGCTGGCAGCCGGAAGATCCTGCCGCCACTGCCGGTAAGCTGGTGGTCGACAGTGCCGAGCGGGTGTTCTTGATTGAACCGGCTCCGGAAGAGCTGAGTGCTGGGAGTAAGGGGATGTTTACTTGCTCGATTCAAGGGAAGGTTAATGAGGCGATGCTTAAGTCTAGTCGTCCGGATTTGGTTAGTGTTGCTCGTTGATTGTTTATGAGTGCGGGTATGGAAAAGGACGACATTAGGCCGTCCTTTTTTTTTGGGGGGGGGGTAAAGCATTGCCGGGGTATCGAGCCTGATCGATTGCAGGCTGCGGTCTTTAGTGCGCAGCGTGGTAGATGCCCAGATGCAACAAAGCCCGCACTTGGCGGGCTTTGTCATTGAGAGTTGGTGGAGCCGGGGGGATTTGAACCCCCGTCCGCCAGTACTCCGCTGTCGGTACTACATGCGTAGCCGTTTCTATTAAGTTAACCCTCAGCGACCCGAAGGGCAGGGTGCTTTGGGCGAGTTGTGTAAGTTTTAGCCGCTTCGTCCACAACGTACTGCACGGCGATTCTGTTCTATATGACAATCATTTTGGGTTTACAGACATCCCCTGATGATTGCTGGACCCGAAGGTACCAGGAGCATTGTCAGCTGCAATTAAGCAGCGAGAGCAACACCGTATTGGTCGTCATTGGCAACTATAAGTAGTTGCAACAGTGGATTTACGACTTCTGTTACCAAGTCGGCATGCACCTAAAGTTTCGCAACCGGCGTCGAATCCTAAACGGCCCCGAACTCATTGCTCAGTACATCTGTTTGAGCAACAAGTCTGCGCAGTGTACGTCAAACGGTGGTGGAAGGCCAACCCGAAGGTTGGCTTCCGGGTGTGTCAGTTACGCGTTGGATTGCGGATCTGCATTTTCGTGATCATGCCGTTGCTGATCTCAACGCATTTCTTGTCATCCCCGGCAGCTTGCGCCTTCATGGCATCTTCCTGCGCGGTCTTGACGTTGTTCAGCGACGTCTCCGGAATGGAAGGCTGGCTGGTAATGAAGTCTTTAATGGTTTGAAGATTCCCGGCACACAGGTCTTTATCCGCCGCAAACACCGGCGACGCCAGAAGTGCACCAGCGATGAACAATCCAGCAATTGCAGAATGCTTCATGGGTATCTCCTTGAACGATGGGGGCTCGGTGCTGCCGGACGGTCTGGCGGCGATGCCGAGGTCATGACAGGCCACGTTAGTGTAGTGCCTGTTCAATCGACCGCCACGCTACGCAGGAATTCGGTTTTTTTTACATTTAGTATGAAAACGCCATCTCGCCGAGTTCACTGCTTGGTGTCGCCCGAGGCGTTCTGGATTTCCAGAATGGTGCGCTGGGTTTCTGCCAGGCAATCGTCGATCTTGCCTTGGGACTTGAGATCCTTGGCCTTTTGCACACTGGCGGAGACGCGCGCGTTCAGATCAGGCGACGTCTGATATTGCGATTTTGCGTTGTTGATCGTCTGCAGATTGGCTTCGCAGAGGCTGGTGGGCTTATCAGCGGCAAACGAAGTGGAGGCCATCATCGAGGCAGTCACGAACAGACCAAGCAATACAGAACGTTTCATGTGTATCTCCTTGCGCTGAGGGATCCAGACTTCGCTGACCTTGAGCGCCGGTCACCGAAAGAAGGAACGGCCCCGAGTATTCAGGGCCTGTTCTGTGGACTGCGGTCTTGCGCAAGGGTTCTGATTTTCTTCAGTTGGGCTTCGCCTGAGTGACTCGATCGACCAGATAAACCAGGCCGTGATAGTCGATGCCGCCGTGCTGCGTCAGGCCGATCTCGCAGGTGCGGCTGGTGGAAATCCCCTCGCTGCAATGCTGCACCGCGTCCTTCAAGGTGCGCAGCGAATGGCTGTTCAGCTCCGGCGTGGTGAAGCCCTTGTCGCCGGCAAATCCGCAGCAATGAATACCTTCCGGGATCACCACGGTTTTGCTGCACTTGCGCGCCAGATCTATCAGCGCCTGGCTTTCGCCCAAGTGCTGAGTGCTGCAGGTTACGTGCACGGCAATCGGTGCGTCTTGCGGGGTGAAATCCAGTCGATCGAGAAGATGCGTACGGATGAAGCGCACCGGGTCGTACAGATCCAGACGGGTTTCTTCTACTTCCTGCACCAGCCGTAAGGTGCACGGACTGGTGTCGCAGTAGATCGGATCAAGCCCGCCGCGACTGGCGTGCAGCAGTGCGCTGATCAATTCCTGACGTTTGTGCTCGGCCTGCTCGGCGTAGCCTTTGGAGGCAAAGGGCTGGCCGCAGCAGAGGTTGTCCTGGTTATCCGGAAACACCACTTGGTAACCGGCCTTTTCCAGCAGGCCACGGGTTTTGTCGTAGAGCGACATCTGCTCTTTATCGCCCGCTGCCGGGCCCATGACTCGCGATACGCACGCTGCCAGATAGACAACGCGTGGGCGTTGGTCCGACACGCTCGGGCTGAAGCGAATGGCTTTCTCCGGTTGCGGCATCGCATTCGTCCACAACGGCACCTGACCTTTTGACAGGCGCGTAATGGTTGCCGAAAGTTTCGCCAGACGCGGCGCGCCGAGCATCATTCGTGCGCCGTTGGCCACATGCAGGGTGAAGCGTGCGCCTTGCAGGGTCTTGGCGAAATTTCCTTCGATCCAGTCAGCGGTTTTCTGATGCGTGGCGTGTCGGCCACGCAGCTTTTTCACCAGCTCACCGGTATTGATGCCTACAGGGCAACGTTGCGCGCACAGACCAGTGGCGGCGCAGGTTTCGATGCCTTGGTACTCGTAGGCTTTTTCCAGTTCGGTGGTGTCGACACCTGCACGTTTTTTCGCCTGAATATCGCGCCAGATGACAATGCGCTGGCGCGGACTCAGGGTCAGTCCTTTCGACGGGCAGATCGGTTCGCAGAAACCGCATTCGATGCACTTGTCGACAATCTCGTCGGCTGCTGGCAGCGGCTTCAGGTGCTTGAGGTGGATCTGCGGGTCTTCGCTGAGCACCACGTCGGGATTGAGAATGCCGTTCGGGTCGAGCAGACGTTTGAGCTGCCACATCAGTTGATAGGCGTCGCTGCCCCATTCCAGTTCCACGAACGGCGCCATGTTGCGGCCGGTGCCGTGTTCAGCCTTCAACGAACCGCCAAACTCCACGGCGACCAGTTGCGCGACGTCGTCCATGAACGCTTGATAGCGTGCGACTTCTTCCGGGTTGTTGAAGCCTTGGGTGAAGACGAAATGCAGATTGCCTTCCAGCGCGTGTCCGAAAAGGATCGCTTCGTCGTAGGAGTGTTTGTCAAACAACTCGATCAGGCGATTGACGCCGATCGCCAGTTGTTCGACCGGGAAGGTCACGTCTTCGATGATCACCGTGGTGCCGGTTTTGCGTACGGCGCCGACGGCGGGGAAGGTGTCCTTGCGGATCGCCCAGAGCTTGGCGTTCTCGGCAGGGTCTTCGGTAAAGTCGACCTGCTTCTCCACTGGGAAGCCGCTGAGCGACGCCATGATCTGCGCCAGCTGTTCCTGCAGCAAAGTGGACGATGCGGCGCGGGATTCGATCAGCAATGCGCAGGCATTGTTCGACAGCTGTTGTACGAAAGCGGGCATGCCCGGTTTGTCTTGCACCGAGCGCAGGCTGCGCCGATCCAGCAGTTCGACTGCAGACACCGGTTGGCTTTTCAGCTCCGTAACCGCGTTGCAGCAGGTTTCCACATCCGGAAACACGATCAGCGCCGAAGCCTTGTTTGGGTGATCGATCACCGTGTCGTAAGTCACCGCGCTGATAAAGCCGAGGGTGCCTTCGGAGCCGACCAGCAAGTGGCTCAAGATATCCACAGGCTCATCGAAATCCACCAAGGCATTCAGCGACAGGCCGGTGGTATTTTTCAGACGATATTTGTGGCGGATTCGTGCAGCCAGTTCGGCGTTGGCGCGGGTCTCGCGGCCCAATGTCGCCAAGCGTTCGAGCAGATCGCCGTGGCTTACGCGGAATGCCGCGACACTTGTAGCGTCTTCGGTATCCAGGCGCGTGCCATCGGCCAGCACCAGGCGAATCCCGGCCAGCGTGTGGTAGGTGTTTTGCGCGGTGCCGCAGCACATGCCGCTGGCGTTGTTAGCGACGATGCCGCCGATTTTGCAGGCGTTGATCGACGCTGGATCCGGGCCAATCTTGCGCCCGAACGGTGCCAGCCACGCGTTGGCCTGTGCGCCGATCACCCCCGGTTGCAGACGGATTTGCATGCCCTGGCCGCGAATCTCGCGAGCGTTCCAGTTATCCCCAAGCACGATCAAAACGGAATCGCTGATCGCCTGACCGGAGAGGCTGGTGCCAGCAGCGCGGAAGGTCACCGGGACATGGTCGCGCTGAGCCAGTTTCAGCAGCGCCACCACTTCATCTTCGGACTCGACGCGGATCACTAGTTGCGGGATCAGCCGATAAAAACTGGCATCCGTACCAAAGGCCAGAGTCGATAACGGGTCATCAAAACGGCGCTCGGCTGGAATCAGTTGTTGCGCATCACGCAGGAAATTCACCGGAAGCGTCATTGGTCCTCCAGGATCAGCACCACGAGGTCTTTCGGGCCGTGGGCGCCGTAAGCCAGCACTTGCTCGATGTCCGCTGTTTTCGACGGGCCGGACACCAGCAACGCATTGGTCGGCATGCCCTGGGCCCACACGAATTCCTCTTGCACCTGATAGAAGTTGTCACGGATTTCGCTGGCCTTGAGCAGGGCGAAATGTACCGGCGGTACCAGGCTCATCAACCGCGGTTCTTCGCGGGTTGGCCAGAGGATCAAGCTGCCGGTGGCGGCGATTGCACCGAGGGTGCCGGTGAGGCTGGCCGGGGTGTCGTTGAACAGTTCGGCTTTCCACTCTTCCATCGGCCGGTCGTAGGATTTCAGTGTTGGCAGATCAGGATTGTTCGCCCAATGCTGTGTGATTTTCTGCCCGTGCGCTGTCGTCGGTGCGATCAACAGACTCGGCAACTGGCGGTCGCGCAACAATTGTGCGAGCAATGCCGGCCATTCTTCGCCCGAGGTCAGGTGGATTTCGGTGTGCACCGCTTCCATCAATTTGCGCAGTTGCGGGATGCGTTGTTCGGCGCTGTAGGTGTAAGGCTGCGTCACCAGATCGACATCGAAGTTGTCGGCAATCGGCGTGGCGCCAGTCAGACTTTTCCGCAGCTTGGCGAGGATATTGTGCTTGGCGCTCATCAGCGGTCTCCCTGTTTGGCCAGATGCTCACGGGCCATGTCGTGCAGTGAGCGGGCAGCGGGTTTCGGCGCGCTGTGGTTTTGTGTCCATGGGCCGACATTGTTCGGGGTCAGGGCACGCAGGCGCGTGGCGAAGAAGCCGAACAATCGATACAAGGTCGGAGAGCTGTTGAGCCTGGCCCAGGCGTTCCAGATGAAACGTTCCTTGCGCGAATACTTGCTGCCCTGACCGCGCATCACTTGATTCGGGCTGTCCGGGGCTTTGACGTTCTCTTCGCGCAGGCGTCGCAGGATCGCCGGGATCGGAATTTTTACCGGGCAGACTTCGCCGCAGGCACCGCACAGCGACGAAGCGCTCGGGTGATCGGGGACTTTGGCCAGACCGACCATGTGCGGGGTGATGATTTTGCCGATCGGTCCCGGGTACACCTCGCCATAGGTGTGGCCACCGACGCGGGTGTAGACCGGGCAATGATTCATGCAGGCGCCGCAGCGGATGCAGTTCAAGGTCTGACGCAGTTCACTGTCGGCGAAGGCTTGGCTGCGACCGTTGTCGAGCAGCACCAGGTGCACTTCCTGCGGGCCGTCGAGTTCGTGTTCCTTGCGCGGGCCGGAGATCATGTTGACGTAAGTGGTGATCGGAATACCCAGCGCCGAGCGCGTCAGCAGTGACAGCAACGGCACCACGTCGCGTAGATTTTCCACGACTTTTTCGATGCCGGTGACGGCGATGTGCACCGGTGGCACGGTGGTGGTCATGCGGCCGTTGCCTTCGTTTTCCACCAGCAGCAGGGTGCCGGTTTCGGCGACGGCGAAGTTGACACCGGAGACGCCGATGTCCGCTTCAAAGAATTTCTGCCGCAGGACCCTGCGACCGATCTGAATGAGTTGGTCAACGTCCTTGGTGTATTCCACGCCAAGTTTGTCGTGGAACAAGGACGCGACCTGACCGGCATTCTTGTGGATCGCCGGCATAATGATGTGTGAAGGCTTCTCGTGGTCGAGCTGGACGATGTATTCCCCCATATCGGACTCCAGACATTCAATGTCCCGAGCCTCGAGGAAATGGTTCATCTCCATCTCTTCGCTGACCATCGATTTGCCCTTGATCACTTGCCGCGCCTCGTGAGCGCGGATGATCGATAAGACGATGCCATTGGCCTCGTCCACCGTTTCCGCCCAGTGCACTGTCACACCGTTGCGGGTCAGGTTCTGTTCCAGTTGCTCGAGGAGGTCGGGCAACTTGGACAGCGCGCGGGCCTTGATCGAATTGCCCAGTGCGCGCAAATGTTCTCTTTCGTGGGCATCACTGAAAGCGGCTGCCCGCTTGACCATCAGTGAGTCCATGGCAGTGCGGAAGTTGTTCCGTAGCTGCTGATCGCCCAAGGCATTGTGTGCCCGGGTACGGAAATCTTCTTCTACGGCGACCGTAGGAATAATCGCGGAAGTGCTCATTGCGCACCTCCGGTTCGTTGCCACAAGAAGCTCGCGAGATGTTGCCCGCGCAGCGCTTCTTTTTGTTTCTCCAATGCGCCGTTGATGTTCATCAAACAGCCACAGTCGGCGCTCAACACCTTGTGCGCGCCGGAATCCTTCAGCGCTTGGGTCTTGTCAGCCACCATCGCGCCGGAAATGTCTGGCATACGGACGCTGAATGTCCCACCGAAGCCACAGCATTCGCTTTCGTGGTCATGGTTGACCCGTTCCACGTTGCTCAACTGCGCCAACAACTCGCGGCCGTGCAGGTGGGTGTTCATTTCGCGCCGTGCCGAACACGAAGTGTGCAGCGCTACTTTGACCGGAGCGCCGCTGTCCTTGAGCTGCACCTTGCAGACAAACAGCAGAAACTCGGCCAGTTCATAGGTGCGGGCCGCGAGGGCCTGAACCTGTTTTAACGTCTCCGGCTCGTCCTTGAACAAGTCGGCGTAATGCTCACGCAGCATGCCGGCGCAGGAACCCGACGGCACCACCACCGGATAATCCCCGGCAAACAGCGCCAGTTGCGAGCGCGCTACCGTCCGCGCCTGCTCGGTGTAACCCGAGGTGTAGGCCGGTTGGCCGCAGCAGCTCTGCCCTTGCGGGTACTCGACCCGGATCCCTTCGCGCTCCAGCAAGTGGATCGCGTCCATCCCGGCCTCGGGGTAGAACAGGTCGACCACACACGTGCCGAACAGGTAGACCCGCGACGGTTTCTCGCTGGGGTATTGCCGAGGTTCGGGCAGTGGCGGTGCCACGCGGGTCGCGTTTGGCACAGCGTTGTAAAAAAGCTCGCTCATCAGGCGTGTCTCCGGGTGGGCCCGGTTATCCGTCTGTGGCGGCTGCTGAATATAAAGAGCGTTGCTTTCAGCAGCCTTACAGACCGGGTTGTGAATTGCTGACGCCGGCATCACGAACCGGCGTCGGTTTTTTCTGTGTTTCTTGTAGGTTTAGTGCACCAGCATGCCGGTGAACCAGTAGGCCTGAGCCAGGGTGATCAAACCGACAATCGTTGCAAAGAATAGGCTGTGCTTGAGGGTGAAGCGGAACAGATCCGATTCCTTGCCCACCAGACCGGTCGCGGCGCAGGCCACGGCGATCGATTGTGGCGAGATCATTTTGCCGGTCACGCCGCCGCTGGTGTTCGCTGCCACCAGCAGGGTGTCATTGACGCCGATCTGGTGAGCGGTGGTCGCCTGCAGCGAGCTGAACAGGGCGTTGGATGAAGTATCCGAACCGGTGAGGAACACGCCGAGCCAGCCGAGGAACGGCGAGAAGAACGGGAATGCCGCGCCAGTTGCTGCCAGTACCAGAGCCATCGTTGAAGACATGCCGGAGTAGTTGGTGACGAACGCGAACGCCAGCACCATGCCGATCGACAGGATTGGCCAGCGCAGTTCGTAGAAGGTCTCTTTCAAAGTGGTCAGACCAGTTTTGAAGTTGATCTTCAAGACCAGCATCGAGATCAGCGCGGAGAAGAAAATCGCCGTGCCGGTCGCGGAAATCGGGTCGAGTTTGAACACCGCTGGAATGGCGGTAGGGGTGGCCACGATGGGTGCGGTTTTGATCACTAATTGATCAAGGTGCGGAATCGCGAAGTTGAATACCCAGCTGTACATCGAACCGCCAGCGGCGAACATCGCTTTGAAAGGCTTCAGCGTCCAGATGGTCACCAGCACGGTGAGAATCAGGAACGGCGACCAGGCTTTGAAAATTTCCCCGAGGCTGTAAGGCGACGCCACGGTGGTGCGCTTCTGGCCGAAACCGCCGACGCTGGCGGTGATCGCTGCGCTCGACGTGGCGCCGGCGATTTGCGCGCCTGCGGTGCGTTTTGGCTGCCAGATTTTCAGGAACAGGGTCAGCGATATCAGGCTGGCCAGCGCCGAGGTGATGTCCGGCAATTCTGGCCCAATGAAGTTCGAGGTGAAGTACTGGGTGATGGCGAAGCTCAGGCCCGCAACCAACGCTGCCGGCCAGGTTTCACGTACGCCGCGCAGACCGTCCATCATGAACACCAGCCAGAACGGCACGAACAGCGACAGCAACGGCAGTTGGCGACCGGTCATGGCGCCGATCTTGAACGCGTCGATACCGGTGACTTGGCCGGCGACGATGATCGGGATCCCCAGTGCACCGAACGCTACCGGTGCGGTGTTGGCGATCAGGCACAAGCCAGCGGCGTACAGGGGGTTGAAGCCCAGCCCGACCAGCAACGCGGCAGTAATTGCCACTGGCGCGCCGAAACCGGCGGCACCTTCCAGGAACGCACCGAAGCAGAAACCGATCAGCAGCACTTGCAGGCGCTGGTCGTCAGTAATCGATAACACCGAGCTGCGAATGACCTCGAACTGACCACTTTTGACCGTCAGTTTGTAGAGGAACACCGCCGCGACAATGATCCAGGCAATCGGCCACAGACCGTAGGCGAAGCCATATCCGGCAGCGGCGAAGGCCATGTCGACCGGCATCTGGAACGCGAAGATCGCTACGGCAATCGACAGGGCGAGGGTGATGCTCCCGGCCACGTGGCCCTTGAGACGGAACACCGCCAATGCGAGGAAAAAGAACACGATGGGGATGACGGCCGCGAGTGCGGACACGCCGAGACTGCCGAGCGGGCTATAGAGCTGTTGCCAGGTTTGCATATGGGGTGGCCCCTAATTGTTGTTGGTCAGGCACTGTCAGCGTTCTTGGATAATTGGTAAGACCAATTTACAATCGCTGTTGGCTAGGGTAAAAGCCTTGGTGTCGGTGTGTCAATTTGCCGCTCTAAAACTTTTGTCGAACAAGCGGTGCAGATCGCATCTGATCTGGTTTGCGCAAGTGGCGTCTGGTAGGTGTCGGCAAGGCGCCGATAGGCCAGAATAGAGAGCCCGGCGAGCGGTCGGGATCGTGGAGAAATGAGTTATGGGGTTTGATCAGATTCGGCAGCGCCGTTTGTCTGACGATATTGTCGAGCGACTTGAGGGGATGATCCTCGAGGGCACGCTGAAGTCCGGTGAGCGGCTGCCAGCGGAGCGCACGCTGGCAGAACAATTTGGCGTATCACGGCCGTCGCTGCGCGAAGCGATTCAGAAACTGGCGGCCAAAGGTCTGCTGGTCAGTCGTCAGGGCGGCGGCAACTATGTCGTGGAAAGCCTCGGCTCGACGTTCAGTGATCCGCTGCTGCAGTTGCTCGAAAGCAATCCTGAAGCACAGCGCGATCTACTGGAGTTTCGGCATACTTTGGAGGCATCGTGCGCCTATTACGCCGCATTGCGCGCCACCGATGTCGATCGTGAGCGGCTGACCGCCGCATTTGAAGAGCTGCAGGACTGCTATTCGCGTCACGATGAAGTCAGTCGGGCGGAGGAGGGCGCGGCGGATGCGAAATTCCACCTGGCGATTGCCGAAGCCAGCCATAACGCCGTGCTGTTGCACACCATTCGCGGGCTGTTCGATCTGCTCAAGCGTAACGTCGTCACCAACATCGGCGGCATGTACAAGCAGCGCACGGAAACTCGCGACATGCTGATTACCCAGCATCGGGAATTGTATCTGGCGATTATTGAAGGTCGCGCGGAGCAGGCGCGAGAAGTCTCCAGCCGACATATCTTGTATGTGCAGGAAGTGCTGGAAGAGGTGCGGCAAGAGGTTCAGCGCATGGCCCGGGCGGAGCGGCGCAAGGGGATGTGATCAGTTGTTTTTGTGTTGATGCTGCAATAGCTTTCGCGAGCAGGCTCGCTCCCACATTGAAATGCATTCCAAGGTGGGAGCGAGCTTGCTCGCGAATACGCTCTAAAGGCAGAAGAAGTCAGTCTTCCTTGCCCTTGTTGCGCACCGCACGCTGCAGTTCACGACCAGCATCGCGCTCGCGCTCGGTATCACGCTTGTCGTATTCCTTCTTGCCCTTGCCCAGAGCAATTTCGCACTTGACCATGTGCTTGCTCCAGTACCAGGACAGGCAGACGCAGGCGTAACCCTTTTGCTGCACGGCGGCGGCGAGCTTTTCCAGCTCGCGGCGGTTGAGCAGCAATTTGCGTGTGCGCACCGGGTCAGCGATGACGTGGGTGCTTGCGGTCATCAGAGGCGTGATGTGGCTGCCGAGCAACCATGCTTCGCCATCCTTGAGCAGGACATAGCTGTCGACCAGCTGTAGCTTGCTTGCCCGCAGACTTTTTACTTCCCAGCCGGCCAGGACCAGACCAGCCTCGAACTTGTGCTCGATGAAGTAATCGTGTCGCGCCTTTTTGTTCTGCGCGATGGTCCCTGTTGGGTGTTTCTTCTGTTTAGCCATAGGGGCGGCATTATATGGAGATAAACCGCCGTCGGCTACGGTGTTGCTGCGTGCTTGAGCAGGTTGAGTGAATCCCGGACAATGCGGCCTCTTTTTCTAACGCTTGGGCGTGATAAACGATGTCGACAGACAAGGTTTCTGTCCACGGCAGTTGGGCTAGCCGCTGGGTATTCATACTCGCCGCGACCGGTTCGGCCGTGGGACTGGGTAGTATCTGGAAGTTCCCCTACATGGTCGGGGTCTACGGCGGCGGCGCCTTTGTGCTGATGTTTCTGGCGTGCATCGCGCTGATCGGCATCCCGGTCATGCTCGCTGAAACCCTGATCGGCCGGCGCGCCCGCCAGAGTCCAGCGAACGCCTTGAAGGTGCTGGCGCTGGAAGCCGGGCACTCGGGCAAATGGTCGTGGGGCGCATTTGCCGGGATGATCACGGCATTGTTGATCCTGTCTTTCTATAGTGTGGTCGGCGGCTGGTCGCTCGACTACATTGTCGATATGGGCCGCGGCGACTTCCAGGGCGCCACAGCCGATCAGGTCGGCGCCTATTTCGGCAATGTCATCTCCAATCCATGGCGTCTGACACTTTGGCATACGATTTTCATGCTGCTGTCGGCTTTCGTCATCGCCAAGGGCGTGGTCGCCGGGCTTGAGCGCAGCCTGCGCATCATGATGCCGCTGCTGTTCGTGATGATTCTGGTGTTGCTGGGTTACAGCATGACCACCGGGCATTTCATGGAGGGCGTGCATTTCATGTTCGACTTCCACCCGGAAAAAGTCCTCGACGGCTTGTTGCCGGCCATGGGGCACGCGTTCTTCTCGCTGAGCGTCGGTGTTGGTTCGATCATGATCTACGGTGCTTATATGCCGAAGAGTTCATCGTTGTCGGGCACCGTTGTCGGCGTGGCACTGCTCGATACCTTTGTTTCGCTGATCGCCGGTCTGGCCTTGTTCCCGATTGTATTTGCCGGCGGCCTGAACCCTAGCGAAGGGCCGGGGCTGATGTTCGTCAGTCTGCCATTTGCCTTTGGTAACGTGGCGTTCGGTCAGTTGATGGGCGTGGTGTTCTTTGTGCTGGTGGCGATCGCTGCCTGGAGTTCGGCGATCTCCCTTCTGGAGCCGATGGTTGCCTATCTGGTTGAGCGCACCAAAGTCAGCCGCGCGTGGGTGACTTTCTGGCTTGCCTTCACTTGCTGGTTCGTCGGTCTGGGCACGGTGTTCTCCTTCAATATCTGGAAGGAAGCCAAATTTTTCGTGAACGAAGGCGGGATGTTCCATCTCTACCAATGGGGTGCGCAGAGCGGTCTGGACTTCTTTGGTGTGATCGATTTCTTCACCTCACGGATCATGCTGCCGCTCGGTGGCCTGTGTTTCGTGCTGTTTGCCGGATGGGTGATGGGGCGTGAAGCGGTACGCGACGAGTTGTCGATCCGCAATCCGCTACTATTCGCCCTGTCTTTGTTCTTGATGCGCTACGTGGCGCCCATCGGCATTCTTGTAGTGTTTGCCGCTCAGCTCTGGAAGTAACGCTCACATGACGACACATATTCAACGATCGGCGTTGCTGCCGTACCCGGCGCAATTTCTCTATGACCTGGTCAACGACGTGGCGCGCTACCCGGAATTTCTGCCGTGGTGCTCCTCGGCGGAAGTGCTGGAAAGCTCGCCGGAGCATATGCGCGCCAGTGTTGGCGTAGCCAAGGGCGGGCTCAGTCAGCATTTCGTGACGCGTAATACGCTGGTGCCGGGGCAGTCGATTGAAATGAACCTGGAAGAAGGCCCGTTCAATCAGTTGCACGGTGTGTGGGTGTTCAAGGTATTGAACGAGAAGGCCTGCAAGATCAGTCTGGATCTGTCGTTCGATTACGCCGGACCGCTGGTGCGCGCGACGCTGGGGCCGCTGTTCAATCAGGCGGCCAATACGCTGGTGGACGCGTTCTGCCAGCGCGCCAAGCAGATGCATGGTTGAGCCGGTGATCGAGATAGAGGTGGTATACGCGGCCGTGGATCGTCAGGTATTGCGCTCATTCGGCGTCAACGAAGGTGCGACGGTGCGGGCTGCGTTGCTTGCGTCGGGTATCGCTAGCGAGGTTCCCGAGTTGAATCTGGCGGAGTGCCCGCTAGGCATCTTTGGCAAAGTGGTTGCTGACCCGGACTCGCGAGTCATTCAGGCAGGGGAGCGCATTGAGATTTACCGCCCGTTGCTTGCCGATCCGAAAGAGGTTCGACGCTTGCGAGCGGCCAAGGCTGCCGAGGCCAAAGCGCGAAACGCGTAAAAAGCCAAATCGCAGGCAATAAAAAACCCGGAATTTCCGGGTTTTTTATTGCGTCGCAAATTATTGCGGCGAGGTGTCCAGCGGCTCTGGTGTTGGAACCGGAACGGTTTCCACACCATCGACGTCCTTCTGGATCTGATCCAGCAAGGAACCTGGCTTGACCGGTTTTTCCGGTTTTGGCTTCTCGGCGTTTTCAGCAGGAGCGGTCACGGTCGTGCCATTGTCCTTGCCGAGAATGGCTTCGTCACGGCTTACGCCCGGCATAAAGTCACCGGACAGGCTGACAAGCTGGTCGTTTGAGTTGAAAATAACGCTGATGCGTTCCTGTTGGCGTTCACCGCCACCCGGTTGCAGGCTGTACAGATAATCCCAGCGATCGGCATGGAACGTGTCGACAAGCAGAGGGTTACCCATGATAAACCGTACTTGCGGCCGGGTCATTCCCGGGCGTAACTGGTCTATCATGTCCTGCGTGACGACATTGCCCTGCTGGATGTCGATTTTGTAAACCCCGGGGAATGAACAACCGGCGAGTGCGAGCAGTCCCACAAAGGTGAAACTGGTTAGCAAGAGCTTGGTGTTTTGCATCGGTGGGCGACTTCCACTATCTTGGCTGGGACAACGTAAACGCCGATCATACCCGCATTAAGAGAAGCTGCGAAGCAGCATCGCGAGAAAGCTGACCATGGTTGAAAATAGCGAACTACGCAAAGCCGGCCTCAAAGTGACCCTGCCACGGGTCAAGATCCTGCAAATGCTCGACTCTACAGAGCAGCGTCACATGAGTGCCGAGGACGTCTACAAGGCGTTGATGGAGGCTGGTGAGGACGTCGGTCTGGCCACGGTTTACCGTGTTCTGACCCAGTTCGAAGCGGCTGGCCTCGTGGTCCGTCACAACTTCGACGGCGGCCATGCGGTATTCGAATTGGCCGACGGTGGCCACCACGACCATATGGTCAACGTGGAAACCGGTGAAGTCGTCGAATTCGTCAGCCCGGAAATCGAAAAGCTCCAGAAGGCAATTGCCGAGGAGCACGGTGTTGATCTGGTAGATCACAATCTGGTGCTGTACGTGCGCAAGAAAAAGTAAGCATGTCGCGCGAATTTCACATTCGCGAAACGAACGAAGGCGACCCAAGGGTCGCCTTCGTGCTTTCTGTCATTGCTAAACCTTGGCAGTGACCACCATTTTTTTCGCGTGGGCGAGGGATTCCTTGGTCAGATCGATGCCGCCGAGCATCCGTGCCACTTCTTCTATACGGTCATTCTTGCTCAGTTTGGAAACGGCAGTGTGCGTCGCCTCTTCACCGCGCACCTTGTGCACGAACAGATGCTGATGGCCTTGCGCGGCCACTTGCGGCAAGTGCGTGACAGTCAGTACCTGGCCGCGATCGCCGAGACGGCGCAACAGTTGGCCGACAATTTCTGCGGTCGGGCCACCGATGCCGACGTCCACTTCGTCGAATACCAGCGTCGGAACACGGGATGTCTGTGCGGTGATGACCTGAATCGCCAGGCTGATCCGTGAAAGCTCACCGCCGGAAGCGACTTTCGCCAGCGCCTTCAGCGGCTGGCCCGGGTTGGCGCTGACCAGCAATTCGACCTGCTCCAGCCCGTTGGGCAATAACTCGTCGCTGCTGTTGGCCTTCAATTCGATGGTGAAGCGACCACCCGGCATGCCCAGTCGCTGAATTTCCTGCTCAACAGCACTGGCGAGACTGCCGGCGGCCTGATGACGCAAATCGCTCAGTTCTCGGGCTTTCTCCTGGTAGTGGCGGGCGTAGGAGGCCAATTCTTCACCCAGGCGCTCAATGGATTCGTCATTGGCGTTGAGGGTTTCGATTTCATCCAGCAACTTCTGCTGCATCTCACCCACTTCGGTCGGCTGGATCCGGTGTTTGCGCGCCAGGGTATAAATAGCGTCGAGACGTTCTTCCAGATATTGCAGGCGCGCCGGATCGGCATCGAAGTTATCGAGGAAGCGATTCAGTTCGCCAACGGCTTCTTCGACCTGAATCTGTGCGCTGGTGAGCAAACTGCTCGCTTCGCCCAGTGCGCCAACGGAATTGTTCACGCTCGACAGGCGATTGAGGCTGGCAGTCAGTGCATTCAATACATTGCCGGAATCGCTTTCGCTGCATTGTTCGACCACTTGCCGACAAATGCCCAGCAAGGTTTCGGCGTTGGTCAGGTTTTTGTGTTCCTGCTCAAGTTGCTCCAGCTCGTTATCACCGAGGCCGAGGTTTTCCAGCTCTTCAAGTTGATAGCTCAGCAATTGATGGCGGGCGCGTTGTTCGTCGCCGGAATTGGAGAGGCGCTCCAGCTCCTGGCGAGTCTGGCGCCAGCGCTGGGCGGCGAGCTGAACCTGGCGGGCCAGGTCGGTAGCGCCGGCGTACTCGTCCAGCAAGCGGCGGTGAGTATCGGTTTTCAGCAGGGACTGGTGTTCATGCTGGCTGTGGATATCGATCAACAACTCGCCCAATGACTTGAGGTCGCCGAGCGGGCAGGGTGTGCCGTTGATGTAGCCGCGTGAACGACCTTCCGAGGTGATCACCCGACGCAGAATGCACGGGCCGTCGGTCTCCAGGTCACGCTCGGCCAGCCATGCGCTGGCTTCAGGGATGTCCGCCAGATCGAAGGTCGCGAGGATGTCGGCCTTGTCGGCGCCGGGGCGCACCACGCCGCTGTCGGCACGATCGCCGAGGGTCAGGCCCAGCGCGTCGAGCATGATCGACTTGCCGGCGCCGGTTTCACCCGTGATCACGCTCATCCCGCGATCAAGTTCGAGATCGAGATGTTCAACGATGGCGTAGTTATGTACGGACAGGTGCACCAGCATAAAGGCCGCTCCCAAGCTAAAGGTCTGGTTATTTATACAGTGTTTTGTTTCGCGCTGACAATGCCCTCCCTTAGGTCGATTTGCTTGAACCGAAAATTTGCTTAGCGCATTGAGGAATGAAGATTCGACACTTTTTTGTAGGGTTAATGTTTGAAGGCCCTTGAAGCCTGATTTTGCGGCCCCATATATCGGGGCAGAAGCGCGAGTCAGGCTCGCGGACGAAATTGAAAGGAGAATTCTATGGCTGACGAACAGACAGTAGATACGCAAAACCCAGAAGCCAATCAGGCGCCCGAAGGTTCGGGTGATGACCTGGCGACCCGTGTACAAGTGCTCGAAGAGCAATTGGCCGCCGCGCAGGATCAATCTCTGCGTGTTGCTGCCGATCTGCAGAACGTCCGTCGCCGTGCCGAGCAGGACGTCGAGAAGGCGCACAAGTTTGCCCTGGAAAAATTCGCCGGCGACCTGTTGCCGATCGTCGACAGCCTGGAGCGCGGCCTCGAGCTGTCGAACCCGGACGACGAAAGCATTCGTCCGATGCGCGAAGGCATCGAGCTGACGCTGAAAATGTTCCATGACACCCTCAAGCGTTATCAGCTGGAAGCGATCGATCCGCACGGCGAACCGTTCAACGCCGTTCAGCATCAGGCGATGGCCATGCAAGAAAGCGCCGACGTAGAGCCGAACAGCGTTCTGAAGGTGTTCCAGAAGGGCTACCAGCTCAACGGTCGCCTGCTGCGTCCGGCCATGGTTGTGGTCAGCAAGGCGCCTGCGCCAATTTCGCCTTCGATTGACGAGAAGGCTTGAAATTAGCCGCAAGGCCCCCATTTAGAAGTCAAGCGTTTAAGTATTACCGCAGTCAGCCACCACTGCTGCGGCAAAAAAATCCAAAGTTTCGGGAGAGTTAACATGGGCAAAATTATCGGTATCGACCTGGGGACCACCAACTCCTGCGTCTCCGTGCTGGAAAACGGCAAAGCAAAAGTTATCGAAAACGCTGAAGGCGCGCGTACCACGCCGTCGATCATCGCTTACGCCAACGATGGCGAAATTCTGGTAGGTCAGTCGGCCAAGCGTCAGGCTGTGACCAACCCGCACAACACCCTGTACGCAGTAAAGCGTCTGATCGGTCGTCGTTTCGACGAAGAAGTTGTGCAGAAAGACATCCAGATGGTCCCTTACAAGATCGTCAAGGCTGACAACAACGACGCCTGGGTTGAAGTGAACGGCCAGAAAATGGCACCGCCACAAATCTCGGCTGAAATTCTGAAGAAGATGAAGAAGACCGCCGAAGACTACCTCGGTGAGACCGTGACCGAAGCGGTGATCACCGTTCCGGCCTACTTCAACGACAGCCAGCGTCAGGCGACCAAAGACGCCGGCCGCATCGCTGGTCTGGACGTAAAACGCATCATCAACGAACCGACCGCAGCTGCTCTGGCTTACGGTATGGACAAGGCCAAGGGCGATCACACCGTGATCGTTTATGACCTGGGTGGCGGTACTTTCGACGTTTCCGTGATCGAGATCGCTGAAGTTGATGGCGAGCACCAGTTCGAAGTTCTGGCCACCAACGGTGACACGTTCCTCGGCGGTGAAGACTTTGACATTCGTCTGATCGACTACCTCGTTGACGAATTCAAGAAAGAAAGCGGCATGAACCTCAAAGGTGACCCGCTGGCCATGCAGCGCCTGAAAGAAGCCGCTGAGAAAGCCAAGATCGAGCTGTCGTCCGCTCAGTCGACCGACGTCAACCTGCCGTACATCACTGCAGACGCGACCGGTCCTAAGCACCTGAACGTGAAGATCTCGCGTGCCAAGCTCGAAGCACTGGTTGAAGACCTGGTTCAGCGCACCATCGAACCTTGCCGCATCGCTATGAAAGACGCCGGTCTGGACGTTGGCGCGATCAACGACGTGATTCTGGTCGGTGGTCAGACCCGTATGCCGCTGGTACAGAAGCTGGTTACCGATTTCTTCGGTAAAGAAGCTCGTAAAGACGTTAACCCGGACGAAGCTGTTGCCATGGGTGCTGCGATTCAGGGCGCTGTTCTGGCTGGTGACGTGAAAGACGTTCTGCTGCTCGACGTTAGCCCGCTGACCCTGGGTATCGAAACCATGGGTGGCGTGATGACCGCGCTGATCGAGAAAAACACCACGATTCCTACCAAGAAATCGCAAGTGTTCTCGACTGCTGACGACAACCAGGGCGCTGTGACCATTCACGTCTTGCAGGGCGAGCGTAAGCAAGCCACTCAGAACAAGTCCCTGGGCAAGTTCGACCTGGCCGACATTCCACCTGCTCCACGTGGCGTGCCGCAGATCGAAGTGACCTTCGACATCGACGCTAACGGCATCCTGCACGTTGGTGCGAAAGACAAGGCCACCGGCAAGACCCAGTCGATCGTGATCAAGGCCAACTCCGGTCTGTCCGACGAAGAAATCGAGCGCATGGTGCGTGACGCCGAAGCCAACGCTGAGGAAGACCGCAAGTTCGAAGAGCTGGCCGCTGCCCGTAATCAGGGTGACGCACTGGTTCACTCGACTCGCAAAATGATTGCTGATGCGGGCGACAAAGTCACCGCCGAAGAGAAGACTGCGATCGAAGCTGCTGTGGTTGCTCTGGAAGCCGCTGTCAAAGGCGACGACAAGGCTGCCATCGAAGCCAAGGTTGAAGAGCTGTCGAAAGTCTCCGCTCCGGTTGCTCAGAAGATGTACGCCGAACAGGCTCAGCCAGCTGATGGCGCAGCCCCGCAAGGCGAATCGGCTGAGAAGGCTGACGACGTTGTCGATGCAGAGTTCGAAGAAGTCAAAGACCACAAGTAAGTTGTTGGTCGGCCGGTTGACTGCCTTTAGGCAGTGACTGGTAGGATGTCGCCGCGCGGGAGCTAGCTCCCGCGTTGGCGTATCTGGAATACGCGAATTTTTACAGCATGCGACAAGGTTCGGATGTTGGCGGTATGGCCGGGAATGCTCCTGCTTTTCGCGCCGCAAGTACCGCAAGAAACAAAGACCAGGATCGTTGAATTGACGTGAGTTGGGTCCGGGCCTGTATTGGGGCTCAACGAGTTTGGCCATCCTCAGGAGGGGTTTGCCGAACGTCCTCAAGAGTGCAGAAGACTTATGGCAAAGCGTGACTATTACGAAGTGTTGGGTGTTGAGCGCGGCTCAAGCGATGCGGAGCTGAAGAAGGCTTACCGTCGTCTGGCGATGAAGCACCACCCGGACCGTAATCCCGATGACAAAGCGTCGGAAGAAATGTTCAAAGAGGCCAACGAGGCCTATGAAGTGCTGTCCGACTCGAGCAAGCGTGCGGCGTACGACCAGTATGGTCATGCCGGCGTCGACCCGAGCATGGGTGGCGGTGGCGCCGGTTTTGGCGGTCAGAACTTCTCGGACATCTTTGGTGATGTCTTCAGTGATTTCTTCGGTGGCGGTCGCGGCGGTTCCCGTGGCGGCGCTCAGCGTGGCAGCGACTTGCGCTACACCCTGGAGCTGAATCTGGAAGAAGCGGTGCGCGGCACGTCGGTGAATATCCGCGTTCCGACACTGGTCAACTGCAAGCCGTGCGATGGCTCGGGCGCCAAGAAAGGCTCGTCGCCATCGACCTGCCCGACCTGCGGCGGCATCGGTCAGGTGCGCATGCAGCAGGGCTTCTTCTCGGTGCAGCAAACCTGCCCGCGTTGCCATGGCCAGGGCAAGATCATTTCCGATCCGTGCGACTCCTGCCACGGTGACGGCCGTGTTGAAGAGTACAAAACCCTCTCGGTCAAAGTGCCGGCTGGCGTCGATACCGGTGACCGCATTCGTCTGTCCGGCGAAGGCGAAGCGGGTACGCAGGGCGGCCCGACGGGCGACCTGTATGTGGTCATCAATGTCCGCGAACACGACATTTTCCAGCGCGATGGCAAGCATCTGTTCTGCGAAGTGCCGATCAGCTTCGTTGATGCGGCGCTGGGCGGCGAGCTGGAAATTCCGACCCTCGACGGTCGCGTCAAACTGAAAATCCCTGAAGGCACCCAGACCGGCAAGCAGTTCCGCGTACGCGGTAAAGGCGTGGCGCCGGTACGTGGCGGCGGTGCGGGCGATCTGATGTGCCGCGTTGCGGTGGAAACTCCGGTCAATCTGAATCGTCGTCAGCGCGAACTGCTGGAAGAATTCCGCAGCTCGCTGGCCGACGACAATAGCCACTCGCCGAAAACCACCGGTTGGTTCGACGGTGTGAAGCGCTTCTTCGGCGATCTGTAAGGAGTCGGCATGCGACGTATAGCTGTGATGGGCGCTGCAGGGCGCATGGGTAAGATTCTGGTCGAGGCCGTGCAGCAGCGCGCGCCGCTGACCGGTTTGACCGCCGCCGTGGTTCGTCCTGGCAGCACGCTGATCGGCGTCGATGCGGGGGAGCTGGCCTCGCTGGGGCGTATCGGTGTGCCGCTGTCCGGGCATATCGAAGCTGTGGCTGAAGAGTTCGATGTGTTGATCGACTTCACGCTGCCCGAAGTGATGCTGAAAAACCTCGCGTTCTGCCGCAAGGCCGGCAAGGCCATGGTCATTGGTACCACCGGGCTGGACGCGGCGCAGAAGCAGTTGCTGGCCGACGCGGGCAAAGATATTCCGATCGTGTTCGCGGCCAACTTCAGTGTCGGTGTCAATCTGTCGCTGAAACTGCTCGACATGGCGGCGCGCGTGCTGGGTGATGATGCGGATATCGAAATCATCGAAGCCCATCACCGGCACAAGATCGATGCGCCGTCGGGTACGGCGTTGCGCATGGGTGAAGTGATTGCCAGTGCGCTGGATCGCGATTTACAGAAAGTCGCGGTGTACGGTCGTGAGGGTCATACCGGCGCTCGTGAGCGTGAAACCATCGGTTTTGCCACTGTGCGTGGTGGTGATGTGGTCGGTGATCACACCGTGTTGTTCGCCTGCGAGGGTGAGCGCCTGGAGATCACGCACAAGGCGTCTAGCCGTATGACGTTCGCCAAGGGCGCGGTGCGTGCCGCGCTGTGGCTGGATGGTCGCGAGCCGGGTCTGTACGACATGCAAGACGTGCTCGACCTGCGTTGATACACTGCTGAACCCGGCGCAAACGCCCTGTTTGCGCTGGTTTTTCTCCGCTCGGCGACGACCTGTCGCATTCTCCGGCCTTTTCGGCTCTTTAGCGGTGGACCAAAAAAGCCTTTTTCTGTAAGCTACAGCTTTAGTGTGTCCACTAAAAGCGCGCAGAATAATTCAGTGAAGAAGCGGGGTGACGTGTCCATACGTCACTCCGCTTTTTTACAACCTGCGATCGCCCTTTCATGCGTTATTTACGGGAGGTCTTCTTGACTAAGCCAGCCATACTTGCCCTTGCTGATGGCAGCATTTTTCGCGGCGAAGCCATTGGTGCCGACGGTCAAACCGTTGGTGAGGTGGTGTTCAACACCGCAATGACCGGCTATCAGGAAATCCTTACCGATCCTTCCTACGCCCAACAGATCGTTACCCTGACTTACCCGCACATCGGCAACACCGGCACCACGCCGGAAGATGCCGAGTCCGACCGCGTCTGGTCCGCTGGCCTGGTCATCCGTGACCTGCCGCTGGTAGCGAGCAACTGGCGTAACACGATGTCCCTGTCCGACTACCTGAAAGCCAACAACGTTGTGGCAATCGCCGGTATCGACACCCGTCGCCTGACCCGCATCCTGCGTGAAAAAGGCGCACAGAACGGCTGCATCATGGCCGGCGACAACATCTCCGAAGAAGCGGCCATCGCCGCTGCGCAAGGTTTCCCGGGCCTGAAGGGCATGGATCTGGCGAAAGTCGTCAGCACCAAGACTCAATACGAGTGGCGCTCGACTGTCTGGGATCTGAAAACCGACAGCCACGCGACCATCGACGCTTCCGAGCTGCCTTACCACGTGGTTGCCTACGACTACGGCGTCAAGGTCAACATCCTGCGCATGCTGGTCGAGCGCGGCTGCCGCGTCACCGTCGTACCTGCACAGACGCCAGCAACTGATGTGCTGGCACTGAAGCCGGACGGCGTGTTCCTGTCCAACGGCCCTGGTGATCCGGAGCCGTGCGACTACGCGATCAAGGCGATCAAGGAAGTCCTGGAAACTGAAATTCCGGTGTTCGGCATCTGCCTCGGTCACCAACTGCTGGCTCTGGCCTCCGGCGCCAAGACCCTGAAAATGGGCCACGGCCACCACGGTGCTAACCACCCGGTGCAGGATCTGGACACTGGCGTCGTGATGATCACCAGCCAGAACCACGGTTTCGCGGTAGACGAAGAAACCCTGCCAGCCAACGTGCGTGCGATCCACAAATCGCTGTTCGACGGCACCCTGCAAGGCATCGAGCGCACCGACAAGAGCGCGTTCAGCTTCCAGGGCCACCCTGAAGCGAGCCCGGGCCCGAACGACGTCGCGCCACTGTTCGACCGCTTCATCAACGAGATGGCCAAGCGACGCTAAGCGTTCGCCTTGAGACTGTAGAGAGAAGCCCTCGAGGGCGGCCCCGACACCGGTGGCCCCCTCGAGACTTCAGAAATCGATCAAGACGGCTTGCCGACTGACCTGCGGATTTGAGTGACAAACCCATGCCAAAACGTACAGACATTAAAAGCATCCTGATTCTCGGCGCTGGCCCGATCGTTATCGGCCAGGCCTGCGAATTCGACTACTCCGGCGCCCAGGCCTGTAAAGCCCTGCGCGAAGAGGGTTACCGCGTCATTCTGGTGAACTCCAACCCGGCCACCATCATGACCGACCCGGACATGGCGGACGCTACCTACATCGAGCCGATCAAGTGGCAGACCGTTGCCAAGATCATCGAAAAAGAGCGTCCGGACGCGGTGCTGCCAACCATGGGCGGCCAGACTGCTCTGAACTGCGCCCTGGATCTGGAGCGCGAAGGCGTTCTGGAGAAGTTCGGCGTGGAAATGATCGGCGCCAACGCTGACACCATCGACAAGGCCGAAGACCGTTCGCGTTTCGACAAGGCGATGAAATCCATCGGCCTGGCGTGCCCGCGTTCCGGTATCGCCCACAGCATGGAAGAAGCCAACGCGGTTCTCGAAACCCTGGGCTTCCCGTGCATCATCCGTCCGTCCTTCACCATGGGCGGCACCGGTGGCGGTATCGCGTACAACCGTGAAGAGTTCGAAGAAATCTGCGCCCGTGGTCTGGACCTGTCGCCGACCAAAGAGCTGCTGATCGACGAATCGCTGATCGGCTGGAAAGAATATGAAATGGAAGTTGTCCGCGACAAAAAGGACAACTGCATCATCGTCTGCTCGATCGAAAACTTCGACCCGATGGGCGTGCACACCGGTGACTCGATCACCGTGGCTCCAGCACAAACCCTGACCGACAAGGAATACCAGATCCTGCGTAACGCCTCGCTGGCGGTACTGCGCGAGATCGGCGTCGAGACTGGCGGTTCTAACGTTCAATTCGGTATCTGCCCGAACACCGGCCGTATGGTCGTGATCGAAATGAACCCGCGCGTATCGCGTTCCTCGGCACTGGCTTCGAAAGCCACCGGTTTCCCGATCGCTAAAGTCGCGGCCAAACTGGCTGTGGGTTACACCCTCGACGAACTGTCGAACGACATCACCGGCGGCAAGACCCCAGCGTCCTTCGAGCCGTCGATCGACTACGTCGTCACCAAGCTGCCACGCTTCGCCTTCGAGAAGTTCGCCAAGGCTGACGCACGCCTGACCACGCAAATGAAGTCGGTCGGTGAAGTCATGGCCATCGGCCGTACCTTCCAGGAATCCCTGCAGAAAGCCCTGCGCGGTCTGGAAGTCGGCGTTTGCGGTCTGGACGAGAAGCTCGACCTGAGCAACCCGGAAAGCATGAGCGTGCTCAAGCGCGAACTGACCGTGCCGGGCGCCGAGCGTATCTGGTACGTGGCAGATGCTTTCCGCGCTGGCCTGTCGGTCGAAGACATCTTCGGCATGAACATGATCGACCCGTGGTTCCTGGTGCAGATCGAAGATCTGATCAAGGAAGAAGAGAAGGTCAAGACCCTCGGTCTGTCCGCTATCGACCGCGACCTGATGTTCAAGCTCAAGCGCAAAGGCTTCTCCGATCAGCGTCTGGCCAAACTGTTGGGCGTGACCGAGAAGAACCTGCGCACTCATCGCCAGAAGCTGGAAGTGTTCCCGGTCTACAAGCGCGTTGACACCTGCGCCGCCGAGTTCGCCACTGACACCGCTTACCTCTACTCCACCTACGAGGAAGAGTGTGAAGCTGCGCCGTCGGGTCGCGACAAGATCATGATTCTGGGCGGTGGTCCGAACCGTATCGGCCAGGGCATCGAGTTCGACTACTGCTGCGTTCACGCTGCTCTCGCCCTGCGCGAAGACGGCTACGAAACCATCATGGTCAACTGCAACCCGGAAACCGTTTCCACCGACTACGACACTTCCGACCGTCTGTACTTCGAACCGGTAACTCTGGAAGACGTGCTGGAAATCTGCCGCGTCGAGAAGCCGAAAGGCGTGATCGTCCAGTACGGCGGCCAGACTCCGCTGAAACTGGCTCGTGCGCTGGAAGCCGCTGGCGTGCCGATCATCGGCACCAGCCCGGACGCCATCGACCGCGCTGAAGATCGTGAGCGTTTCCAGCAAATGGTTGAGCGCCTGAATCTGCGTCAGCCGCCAAACGCCACTGTGCGCAGCGAAGACGAAGCTGTTCGTGCTGCCGCGAAGATCGGTTATCCGCTGGTAGTGCGCCCGTCCTATGTACTGGGCGGCCGTGCGATGGAAATCGTTTACAAGGAAGACGAGCTCAAGCGTTACCTGCGTGACGCGGTGCAAGTGTCCAACGACAGCCCTGTGCTGCTCGACCACTTCCTCAACTGCGCCATCGAAATGGACGTGGATGCGGTCTGTGACGGCAAAGACGTGGTGATCGGCGCGATCATGCAGCACATCGAACAGGCTGGCGTTCACTCCGGTGACTCCGCGTGCTCGCTGCCGCCGTACTCGCTGCCGGCGCACATCCAGGACGAGATGCGCGAACAGGTTAAGAAAATGGCTCTGGAACTGGGCGTTGTCGGCCTGATGAACGTGCAGTTGGCGCTGCAAGGCGAAGACATCTACGTCATCGAAGTCAACCCGCGCGCTTCCCGTACCGTACCGTTCGTGTCGAAGTGCATCGGTGTCTCCCTGGCGATGATCGCTGCCCGCGTGATGGCCGGTAAGACCCTGAAAGAAATCGGCTTCACCAAAGAAATCATCCCGAACTTCTACAGCGTGAAAGAGGCGGTATTCCCGTTCGCCAAGTTCCCTGGCGTCGACCCGATTCTCGGCCCAGAGATGAAGTCGACCGGTGAAGTGATGGGCGTCGGCGACACCTTCGGTGAAGCATTCGCCAAAGCCCAGATGGGCGCCAGCGAAGTGCTGCCGACCGGCGGTACAGCATTCATCAGCGTGCGTGACGACGACAAGCCACTGGTTGCAGGCGTGGCCCGCGATCTGATCAACTTGGGCTTCGAAGTGGTAGCCACTGCCGGCACTGCCAAGCTGATCGAAGCCGCAGGCCTGAAAGTGCGCCGTGTGAACAAAGTGACTGAGGGTCGTCCGCACGTGGTCGACATGATCAAGAATGACGAAGTCACCCTTATCATCAACACCACTGAAGGTCGTCAGTCGATCGCTGATTCGTACTCCATTCGTCGTAATGCCTTGCAGCACAAGATTTACTGCACAACCACTATTGCTGCTGGCGAAGCTATCTGTGAAGCGCTGAAGTTCGGTCCTGAAAAAACCGTGCGCCGCTTGCAGGATCTACACGCAGGATTGAAGGCATGATCAAATACCCAATGACCGTCCAGGGCGCCAAAGCCCTGGAAGAAGAACACGCTCACCTGACCAAGGTCGTCCGTCCGAAGCTCAGCCAGGACATTGGTACGGCTCGCGAGTTGGGTGACTTGAAGGAAAACGCTGAATACCATGCTGCCCGCGAACAGCAAGGCATGGTCGAGGCGCGGATTCGTGATATCGAAGGCCGGATTCAGAATCAGGTCATCATCGATGTCACGACCATTCCGCACACTGGCAAAGTGATTTTCGGTACCACCGTCGAAATCGCCAATGTCGAGACTGACGAAAGCGTCACTTACCACATCGTGGGTGAGGATGAGGCTGACTTCAAACTTGGCAAGATTTCGGTCGGCTCGCCTTTGGCCCGTGCCTTGATTGGCAAGGAAGAGGGCGATGTGGTCGCCGTGAAAACGCCAAGCGGCGTGATCGAGTACGAGATTGTCGAAGTCCGTCACATCTGAAAAAGGGCGCCCGCTGCATGCGGGCGCCATGCTTTGGCAGCTGACCCAGATGCTTTGGGTTGGCGGTCTATGGCTGATTCATCTCGGTTTGCAGCCGGCGTTGGGCAAGATTGGCCTGGCACCGCTGCTGATCGATGAGGTGGCCAGTGCATTTGAAGTGCTGGTGGTAGGTTTTGCCGCCGTATGCGTTATTTTTCAGGCTTTGGTGCTGGTACAGGCCGAGGGCCTTGCCAGTCTATGGCGAGATTTTCGCGGTCAGGTGCTGCTGATGGCGTTGTATGCGTGTGCGATGTTTGTCGCAGTGCGTGTCGGCTGGCCGGATGCGCAGCGCTGGCAGGTCTTCAGTTATCTGGTTCTGGGCTTTTCCGGGCTGGTGCTGGTGATGCAGCCGGTGCCGGGATGGAGTGGCAGGGTGCGCGAAGCACACCCTTGACCCTTGTCATCACTTGAAGCGATGAACGTTCGACAGCTGCTTGTTGACGCTGAAGTTCTTGCGGTAAACCAGTGCCATCTTGCCGATGACCTGTACCAGGTCTGCTTTGCCGACCTTGCACAGTTCTGCGATATGCGCCAGGCGCGACTCGCGATCGAGGATGTTGAGCTTGATCTTGATCAGCTCGTGGTCCGCCAAAGCGCGTTCAAGTTCGGCTAAAACACCTTCAGTCAAACCGTTGTCAGCCACCGTCAAAACGGGTTTCAGGTGGTGGCCAATGGATTTGTACTGTTTCTTCTGCTCTGGAGTGAGCGGCATAATCTGACCCTTTCGTCTGGATTCTGTAAAATGGCGGCCATTTTACCCGAGGGCTCGTGGATCCGCCCAATTAATCACGACCCTAATCATCGAGGTGCCCAATGGCGCGTTCCAAGACAAGCCTTGGTTGGCTGAAACGACATGTCAACGATCCCTATGTGAAGCAAGCACAGAAGGATGGCTACCGCTCGCGTGCGAGTTACAAACTTCTGGAGATCCAGGAGAAATACAAGCTGATCCGTCCCGGTATGAGCGTTGTCGACCTGGGTGCGGCGCCCGGTGGCTGGTCGCAGGTGACTAGCCGGCTGATCGGTGGTCAGGGGCGTCTGATCGCCTCGGACATCCTGGAAATGGACAGCATTCCGGACGTGACTTTCATTCAGGGCGATTTCACCGAGGACGAAGTGCTCGGGCGGATTCTAGAAGCCGTGGGTAATTCGCAGGTGGACCTTGTGATTTCCGATATGGCCCCCAATATGAGTGGTACGCCTGAAGTAGATATGCCGAAAGCCATGTTTCTTTGCGAGTTGGCGCTTGATCTGGCCGAACGGATACTCAAGCCGGGTGGAAATTTTGTGATCAAGATTTTTCAGGGCGAAGGGTTTGATGTTTACCTGAAGGATGCTCGGAAGAAGTTCGACAAGATCCAGATGATCAAGCCAGACTCTTCCCGTGGCAGTTCCCGTGAGCAATACATGTTGGCTTGGGGCTACCGCGGTCGTAGCGAGTAAAACGAGGTTTTTTGGTGGGGTGATAGGTTTTTCGTATTTCGCTCCGCGTGCATAAGCGAATATTGTGTAGAAAGTGTTTCACAAAGGGTTACAGACGGCGCCTGCCAGAGTTGTAGGTAATGTAGTAAGTTAGGCCGGTGAATATCATGCGAAGCGCGCGCCAGTAGCGGAGCTTGCTTCAGAGGGTAGTTAATTGAACGATATGGCAAAGAATCTGATCCTGTGGTTGATCATCGCGGCTGTCCTGGTGACGGTGATGAACAACTTCTCCAGCCCTAACGAGCCGCAGACCCTCAACTATTCCGACTTCATCCAGCAGGTCAAGGATGGCAAGGTCGAGCGCGTAGCCGTTGATGGTTATGTGATTACCGGCAAGCGCAACGATGGTGACAGCTTCAAGACCATTCGTCCGGCAATCCAGGACAATGGCCTGATCGGCGACCTGGTCGACAACCACGTTGTGGTTGAAGGCAAGCAGCCTGAGCAGCAAAGCATCTGGACCCAATTGCTGGTAGCCAGCTTCCCGATCCTGGTGATCATCGCGGTGTTCATGTTCTTCATGCGCCAGATGCAGGGCGGTGCCGGCGGCAAAGGCGGGCCGATGAGCTTCGGCAAGAGCAAGGCGCGCCTGCTCTCCGAAGATCAGGTGAAAACCACTCTGGCTGACGTTGCCGGTTGCGACGAAGCCAAGGAAGAAGTCGGCGAGCTGGTTGAATTCCTCCGTGACCCGGGCAAATTCCAGCGCCTCGGCGGTCGTATTCCTCGCGGTGTGCTGATGGTCGGTCCTCCGGGTACCGGTAAAACCTTGCTGGCCAAGGCGATTGCTGGCGAAGCCAAGGTTCCGTTCTTCACCATTTCCGGTTCTGACTTCGTCGAGATGTTCGTCGGTGTCGGTGCCAGCCGTGTTCGCGACATGTTCGAGCAGGCCAAGAAGCATGCTCCTTGCATCATCTTTATCGACGAAATCGACGCCGTCGGTCGCCATCGTGGCGCCGGTATGGGTGGCGGTCACGATGAGCGTGAGCAGACCCTCAACCAGTTGCTGGTTGAGATGGACGGCTTCGAAATGAACGATGGCATCATCGTTATCGCTGCAACCAACCGCCCAGACGTCCTCGACCCTGCGCTGCTGCGTCCGGGCCGCTTCGACCGTCAGGTTGTGGTGGGGCTGCCGGATATCCGTGGTCGCGAGCAAATCCTCAAAGTACACATGCGCAAAGTGCCAATGGGTGATGACGTCGCTCCGGCCGTTATCGCGCGTGGTACTCCGGGCTTCTCCGGTGCTGACCTGGCTAACCTGGTCAACGAAGCGTCTTTGTTCGCTGCACGTAGCGGCAAGCGCATCGTCGAAATGAAAGAGTTCGAACTGGCCAAAGACAAAATCATGATGGGTGCCGAGCGCAAATCCATGGTCATGTCCGAGAAAGAGAAGCAGAACACCGCTTATCACGAAGCTGGTCACGCCATTGTCGGTCGCGTCGTGCCTGAGCATGATCCGGTCTACAAGGTATCGATCATTCCGCGCGGTCGTGCGCTGGGTGTGACCATGTTCCTGCCGGAAGAAGATCGTTACAGTCTGTCCAAGCGTGCGCTGATCAGCCAGATCTGCTCGCTGTACGGTGGCCGTATCGCTGAGGAAATGACCCTTGGTTTCGACGGTGTGACCACCGGCGCTTCCAACGACATTATGCGTGCCAGTCAGATTGCGCGGAACATGGTCACCAAGTGGGGCCTGTCGGAAAAACTCGGTCCGTTGATGTACGCCGAAGAAGAGGGTGAAGTGTTCCTCGGTCGCGGCGGTGGCGGTCAAGCTGCCAGCTTCTCCGGTGAGACAGCCAAGCTGATCGACTCCGAAGTGCGCAGTATCATTGATCAGTGCTACGGCACGGCCAAACAGATTCTCACGGACAACCGTGACAAGCTTGATGCCATGGCTGATGCGTTGATGAAGTATGAAACGATCGATGCTGAACAGATCGATGACATCATGGCGGGTCGTACACCACGCGAGCCACGTGATTGGTCGGGGGGCACTGGTACACCACCACCTCCGGTGGTTCGTGACGAGCGTCCGGAAACACCGATTGGCGGTCCGGCTGCTGACGTTTAAGGTTTGAAATGACTTCTGTACAGTCCCTGACCCGGTTGCCTTGCGGCAACCGGGTTCTTGATTTAGCCCAGACGCATGTCATGGGTATTCTCAATGTCACCCCTGATTCTTTCTCCGACGGCGGCCAATACAGCCAGCTCGATGCGGCTTTGCGCCACGCCGAGGCTATGGTTGCAGCGGGTGCGACTCTGATTGATGTCGGTGGCGAGTCCACTCGCCCAGGCGCGCGCGCAGTGTCACCGCTCGAAGAGCTTGAGCGTGTGGCGCCGATCGTCGAGCTGATCAATCGCGAGTTGGATGTGATCATTTCGGTGGACACTTCTACGCCAGCCGTTATGCGCGAAACCGCACGGTTGGGTGCCGGGTTGATCAACGATGTGCGGTCACTGCGGCGCGATGGCGCGCTGGATGCGGCGGCGGCTACGGGTTTGCCGGTGTGTCTCATGCATATGCTCGGTGAGCCTGGAGACATGCAGGACAATCCGCAGTATCAGGATGTCACGCGCGAAGTCGGTGATTTTCTAGCCGAGCGCATGGCGCAGTGTGCGGCGGCCGGTATTCCTGAGGAGCGGATCATTCTTGACCCGGGTTTCGGTTTCGCCAAAACCCTGCAGCACAACCTAAGCTTGTTCAAGCACATGGAAGCCCTCCATGCCCTGGGCAGGCCTTTGCTTGTCGGAGTTTCCCGAAAAAGCATGATCGGGCAGGCCTTGAATCGTCCTGTCGGCGAGCGGCTGCATGGTGGTCTGGCACTGGCGGCGCTGGCATCGGTGAAGGGGGCGCGTATATTGCGCGTCCATGATGTAGCGGAAACGGTAGACGTGGTGCGCATGATCGCAGCCGTGGAATCAGCCGAATAAGAATGATGGAGCACTTATGAGCAAGAAATACTTTGGTACTGACGGCATTCGTGGTCGAGTCGGTGAATACCCGATTACTCCTGACTTCATGCTCAAGCTCGGCTGGGCTGCTGGCATGGCGTTCCGCAAGATGGGCGCCTGCAAGGTGCTGGTCGGCAAGGACACGCGGATTTCCGGCTATATGTTCGAGTCAGCGCTTGAGGCTGGTCTGACATCGGCGGGGGCCGATGTGATGTTGCTGGGTCCTATGCCGACGCCGGCCATTGCCTATCTGTCGCGCACGTTTCAGGCTGAGGCCGGTATCGTGATCAGTGCCTCGCACAATCCGCATGACGATAACGGCATCAAGTTTTTCTCCGGTAAGGGCACCAAGCTGCCAGATGAGCTGGAGTTGATGATCGAGGAGTTGCTCGATACCCCGATGACTGTGGTCGAGTCGAGCAAGATCGGCAAAGTGTCGCGAATCAACGATGCATCAGGTCGCTACATTGAATTCTGCAAAAGCAGTGTGCCAACCGGAACCAGTTTTTCCGGTCTCAAGATCGTTATCGACTGTGCGCACGGTGCGACCTATAAGGTGGCTCCGAGTGTCTTCCGCGAGTTGGGGGCAGAAGTCGTCGTGCTGTCAGCGCAGCCAAACGGTCTGAATATCAATGAAAACTGCGGCTCGACCCATATGGATCAGTTGCAGGCTGCGGTGCTCGCCGAGCATGCCGACCTGGGTATCGCTTTCGATGGTGATGGTGATCGGGTGCTGATGGTCGATCACACTGGCGCCATCGTCGATGGTGATGAATTGCTGTTTATCATCGCTCGTGATCTGCATGAGCGGGGCAAATTGCAGGGCGGTGTCGTTGGTACCCTGATGAGTAATCTGGGGCTGGAACTCGCGCTGGCGGATCTTTTGATTCCATTTATTCGTGCCAATGTCGGCGACCGTTACGTGATTGCCGAGTTGCTTGAACGCAACTGGCTGGTCGGCGGAGAAAACTCGGGGCATATCGTTTGCTTCAATCACACCACGACCGGTGATGCGATCATCGCTGCGTTGCAGGTGCTGATGGCGCTGAAGACCCGTAATGAAGGTTTGGCGCAAACCCGCCAGGCATTGCGCAAGTGCCCTCAGGTACTGATCAATGTGCGTTTTGGTGGTGGCGAAAGTCCGCTGGAGCACCCGGCTGTCAAGGAGGCCAGTGCGCGCGTCACCCAGGCAATGGCGGGACGCGGGCGCGTGCTTTTGCGCAAGTCCGGGACAGAGCCTCTGGTGCGGGTAATGGTCGAAGGCGAGGATGAAACCCAGGTTCGCAACTACGCCGAAGAGCTGGCAAAACTGGTAACTGAAGTTTCTGCCTGATACGGCTTGCAAGCCATGATTGTGTTGGGTAACATCTGCGCCCACTTTGACCGACGAGGTACAGCATGCGTCGCCCTATGGTAGCTGGTAACTGGAAGATGCACGGTACCCGCGCCAGCGTCGCTGAGCTGATCAACGGCCTTCGTCATCTGGCCTTGCCAAGCGGTGTTGATGTCGCGGTATTCCCGCCTTGCTTGTATATCAATCAAGTGATTGATGGCTTGAAAGGCAAATCGATTTCGGTCGGTGCGCAGAATTCTGCGGTGGAATCCATGCAAGGTGCATTGACCGGTGAGATTGCACCGAGTCAGTTGGTGGATGCAGGTTGTTCCCTTGTGCTTGTCGGGCACTCCGAACGCCGCCAGATAATGGGCGAGCGAGACGGGATGCTGAATCGCAAGTTTGCAGCGGCGCAGGCATGTGGCTTGATTCCGGTGTTATGTATAGGGGAAACCCTTGAGCAACGCGAAGCTGGAAAAACTCTTGAGGTTGTCGGGCGTCAGCTGGGCAGCATTATCGAGGAGCTGGGTGTAGGTGCTTTTGCCAAGGCAGTCATCGCTTACGAGCCTGTCTGGGCCATTGGTACCGGACTGACTGCAACGCCGCAACAGGCTCAGGATGTGCATAAAGCCATTCGCGAGCAGTTGGCGGCAGAGAATTCTGAAGTCGCACGAGGTGTGCGCCTTCTATACGGCGGCAGCGTGAAGGCGGCCAATGCGGTCGAACTGTTCGGCATGCCGGATATCGATGGGGGGCTCATTGGTGGAGCTTCCCTGAATGCAGATGAGTTCGGTGCGATCTGTCGCGCCGCGGGAAACTGAAAAAATGCTGGAAACAGTCGTAGTCGTTTTTCATCTGCTGGGTGCATTGGGCGTAGTTGCTCTGGTTTTGCTGCAGCAGGGTAAGGGTGCGGACGCTGGCGCGTCTTTCGGAGCAGGTGCTTCAAATACTGTGTTCGGAAGCCAAGGTTCCTCTACCTTTCTTAGTAAGTTTACTGCTATACTTGCCGCCGGTTTCTTCATAACCAGCTTGGGGTTAGGTTACTTTGCTAAAGAGAAGGCTCATCAGCTGACTCAGGCAGGTCTCCCAAATCCAGCAGTGTTGGAAGTGCCTAAGCAACAACAACCGGCTTCTGATGATGTCCCGGTGCTTCAAGAGCAAAAGTCGGCTACTCCAGCGACTGACGTACCTCCAGCTCAAGAGCAGAAGTAAGAAGGGTTTCAACGTAGTTTTGCCGAGGTGGTGGAATTGGTAGACACGCAACCTTGAGGTGGTTGTGCCCATAGGGTGTAGGGGTTCGAGTCCCCTTCTCGGTACCAATTAGTCAGGAGAGCCCGCTGTTGCGGGCTTTCTTGCAGGTGGAAGGTTACATTGACCCTATAAGGGATCGGTCGTATACTTCCGCCCCAGCTTTGTCGCGGGGTGGAGCAGTCTGGTAGCTCGTCGGGCTCATAACCCGAAGGTCGTCGGTTCAAATCCGGCCCCCGCAACCAGTTTAAGGAGCCCCTTTTAAGGGGCTTTTTGTTAGCTGGACACTTTCAACGCCGCTGTTCGACGGCGTTTCAAGGATGGGCGTTAAGCCCATTTTTTTATTTTGCAAAGCATGCACATATCATGCACTAGGGGGTTCAGGTGTCGAGCAAGCTAGAAGAGTTGCAGGCCTTGCTGGCCCCGGTGGTCGTGGCCCTGGGCTATGAATGCTGGGGTATCGAGTTTTCGGCTCAGGGTCGTCACTCGATGTTGCGCGTTTATATCGATAAAGAGGGTGGCGTGCTGGTGGACGATTGCGCCATTGTCAGCCGTCAGATCAGCGGTGTGCTGGATGTTGAAGATCCAATTTCCGTTGAATACACCCTCGAAGTTTCCTCGCCTGGCATGGAGCGCCCACTGTTCACTCTTGAGCAGTTTGCAAAATTTGCCGGTGAACAAGTGAAGATCAAGCTGCGCTCGCCTTTTGAAGGTCGACGCAACTTTCAGGGCCTTCTGCGCGGTGTAGAAGAACAGGATGTCGTGGTGCAGGTAGACGACCATGAGTTCCTGTTGCCGATCGATATGATCGACAAGGCCAACATTATTCCCAGTTTTGACTGAGACGCGGATCCCGCGGATCCAATGGCTTGCGAAAGGCGAGGCGTACGATGAGCAAAGAAGTACTGCTGGTTGTTGAGTCGGTATCCAATGAAAAGGGCGTACCGGCAAGCGTAATTTTTGAAGCGCTGGAGCTGGCTCTGGCCACTGCTACCAAAAAGCGTTTTGAAGACGAAGTAGACCTGCGTGTGGAGATTAATCGCCACACCGGTTCTTACGAAACTTTCCGTCGCTGGACGGTCGTTGAAGAGAATGATCTCGACGATCCGGCCATCGAAACCTGGCCAACCAAGGTTGCTGAAACGCATCCTGGCGCCAAGGTTGGCGACGTCGTTGAAGAAAAGATCGAATCCATCGAGTTCGGCCGCATCGCTGCACAGACTGCCAAGCAGGTCATCGTGCAGAAAGTTCGCGAAGCCGAGCGCGCTCAAGTGGTCGACGCCTATCGCGAGCGCCTGGGAGAAATCATCTCCGGCACCGTGAAAAAAGTCACCCGCGACAACGTGATCGTCGATCTGGGTAACAACGCTGAAGCGTTGCTGGCCCGTGAAGACATCATTTCTCGCGAAACTTTCCGTGTCGGCGTGCGCCTGCGTGCGCTGCTCAAGGAAATCCGCACCGAGAACCGGGGCCCGCAGCTGATCCTGTCGCGTACCGCGCCGGAAATGCTGATCGAGCTGTTCCGCATCGAAGTGCCGGAAATTGCCGAAGGCCTGATCGAAGTAATGGCAGCGTCCCGTGATCCGGGTTCGCGCGCCAAGATCGCCGTCCGCTCCAAGGACAAACGCATCGACCCGCAGGGCGCTTGCATTGGTATGCGCGGTTCGCGCGTCCAGGCAGTGTCGGGCGAGTTGGGCGGTGAGCGTGTTGATATCGTCCTGTGGGATGACAACCCGGCTCAGTTCGTGATCAACGCCATGTCCCCGGCTGAGGTTGCGGCAATTATCGTTGACGAAGATGCCCATGCAATGGACATCGCCGTTGGCGCAGACAATCTGGCTCAGGCCATCGGTCGAGGTGGTCAGAACGTGCGTCTGGCGAGCCAGTTGACTGGCTGGACCCTGAACGTGATGACCGAATCGGACATCCAGGCTAAGCAGCAAGCAGAAACCGGCGACATCCTGCGCAACTTCATCGACGAGCTGGAAGTCGACGAAGAACTGGCTCAGGTGCTGGTAGATGAAGGCTTCACCAGCCTGGAAGAGATTGCCTACGTACCGTTGGAAGAAATGCTCAACATCGACGGCTTTGACGAAGATATCGTCAACGAGCTTCGCGCTCGTGCCAAGGATCGTTTGTTGACCAAAGCCATCGCTACTGAGGAAAAGCTGGCAGACGCCCATCCGGCCGAAGACCTGCTCTCGCTTGAGGGTATGGACAAGGATTTGGCGATGGAACTGGCGGTGCGCGGCGTAATTACCCGCGAAGACCTGGCCGAGCAGTCTATTGACGACCTGCTCGACATCGACGGCATTGACGATGATCGTGCCGGCAAGTTGATCATGGCCGCCCGAGCCCACTGGTTCGAGTAATTAGGCGCGGCCTGAGGAGAGAAGTGCATGACGCAAGTCACGGTGAAACAACTGGCCGATGAGGTCAAAACACCGGTAGAGCGCCTGTTGCAGCAGATGCGTGAGGCAGGTCTGCCGCACACCGCCGCCGAAGAAAATGTGACTGACAGTGAGAAGCAGTCCCTGCTGACTCACTTGAAAAGCAGCCACAAGGCGAAAGTGGAAGAACCACGCAAGATCACGCTGCAGCGTAAAACCACCAGCACCCTGCGTGTTGCTGGCAGCAAAAGCATCAGCGTTGAAGTCCGCAAGAAGAAAGTTTTCGTACAGCGCAGCCCGGAAGAAATCGAAGCCGAGCGCAAGCGTGAACTGGATGAGCGTCGCGCAGTAGAAAATGCTGCCCGTCAGAAGGCTGAAGAAGAAGCCAAGCAACGCGCCGAAGTAGAAGCGCGTAATCAGCCTGCTGCTGCGCAGAACGCTACCAGCGACGCCGTTGCGGCACCGGCTGCAGTTGCCGAACCTGTTCGCGAAAGCGCACCGGTGGTTGCCGCTGCTCCAGCTCCGTCTGCTGACGTTCGCAACAAGCAGAACGAACAGCGCCGTCCGGACAAGCCACGTGCTGACGATAACAATCGTCGCAGCGGTGGCGGTGATGGCGAGCGCAAAAACGCTCCGCATCGCGCCTCGGTCAAAGAAAAAGCGCCGGCTCCACGCGTGGCACCACGCACTACCGACGAAGAAAGCGATGGCTTCCGTCGTGGTGGTCGCGGCAAGGCCAAGCTGAAGAAGCGCAACGCTCACGGTTTCCAGAGCCCAACCGGCCCTGTCGTGCGTGATGTGCAGATCGGCGAGACCATCACTGTTGGCGATCTCGCCAATCAGATGTCGGTCAAGGCTGCTGAAATCATCAAGTTCATGTTCAAACTGGGTACTCCAGCGACCATCAACCAGGTGCTTGATCAGGAAACTGCTCAACTGGTAGCCGAAGAACTGGGCCACAAAGTGACCCTGGTCAGCGACACCGCCCTGGAAGATTCCCTGGCCGAGTCCCTGAAGTTTGAAGGTGAGTCGTTCTCCCGTGCGCCAGTCGTGACCGTAATGGGCCACGTTGACCACGGTAAAACGTCCCTGCTCGACTACATCCGTCGTGCCAAGGTAGCTGCTGGCGAAGCCGGCGGTATTACTCAGCACATCGGTGCATACCACGTTGAAACCGAACGCGGCATGGTCACCTTCCTCGACACCCCGGGTCACGCCGCGTTTACCGCAATGCGTGCTCGTGGTGCCAAGGCGACCGACATCGTGATCCTGGTGGTTGCAGCGGACGACGGCGTGATGCCGCAGACCATTGAAGCTGTTCAGCACGCTGTAGCGGCTGGCGTTCCACTGGTTGTAGCAGTGAACAAAATCGACAAGCCGGGCGCCGATCTCGATCGCATCCGTAGCGAACTGTCGGTTCACGGCGTGACTTCCGAAGAGTGGGGCGGTGATACGCCGTTCGTTCCGGTTTCGGCGAAAGTCGGTACTGGCGTGGACGAGTTGCTTGAAGCCGTTCTGCTGCAAGCTGAAGTTCTCGAACTGAAAGCAACTCCATCGGCTCCTGGCCGTGGCGTTGTGGTTGAATCGCGTCTCGACAAAGGTCGTGGCCCGGTGGCAACCGTTCTGGTTCAAGACGGTACCCTGCGCCAAGGCGACATGGTTCTGGTCGGTTCGAACTATGGCCGCGTGCGTGCCATGCTCGACGAGAACGGCAAGCCAATCAAAGAAGCCGGTCCATCCATCCCTGTCGAGATCCTCGGCCTGGACGGTACCCCGGACGCTGGCGACGAGATGAGCGTGGTTGCTGACGAGAAGAAAGCCCGTGAAGTGGCTCTGTTCCGTCAAGGCAAGTTCCGCGAAGTCAAACTGGCTCGCGCTCACGCCGGCAAGCTGGAAAACATCTTCGAAAACATGGGTCAGGCCGAGAAGAAGACGCTCAACATCGTCCTCAAATCCGACGTCCGTGGTTCGCTGGAAGCGTTGAACGGTGCCTTGAATGGCCTGGGCAACGACGAAGTTCAAGTGCGCGTAGTCGGCGGCGGCGTCGGTGGTATCACCGAGTCCGACGCTAACCTGGCACTGGCTTCCAACGCTGTACTGTTCGGCTTCAACGTGCGTGCCGATGCTGGCGCACGGAAGATCGTCGAGCAGGAAGGTCTGGACATGCGTTACTACAACGTGATCTACGACATCATCGAAGACGTCAAGAAAGCCCTGACCGGCATGCTCGGCAGCGATGTTCGCGAGAACATCCTGGGTGTGGCCGAAGTGCGTGACGTGTTCCGTTCGCCGAAGTTTGGCGCGATCGCAGGCTGCATGGTGATCGAAGGTGTTGTGCACCGTAACCGTCCGATCCGTGTACTGCGTGAAGACATCGTTATCTTCGAAGGCGAGCTGGAATCCCTGCGCCGCTTCAAGGATGACGCTTCCGAAGTACGTGCCGGCATGGAATGCGGTATCGGCGTGAAGAGCTACAACGACGTCAAAGTCGGCGACAAGATCGAAGTCTTCGAGAAGGTCCAGGTTGCTCGCAGCCTCTAACTCGCGCACTTCAGGAGCCGTGATGGGCTGCCGTACTCAACGGTGCGGCGCATCACCCGGACTCTAAACGCAACGCCCGGTCTGGCTTTTGTCAGGCCGGGCGTTTGCCGCTTTCAGACCTGGCGGGTTTCACCGCCGGGCAGTAACAGGTAACAAAATCATGGCAAAAGAATACAGCCGTACCCAACGTATCGGCGATCAGATGCAGCGTGAGCTGGCCCAACTGATCCGTCGCGAAGTCAAAGATCCACGCGTGGGTCTGGTCACCATTACCGCTGTGGAAGTCAGCCGTGACGTCGGTCACGCCAAGATTTTCATTACCGTGATGGGGCAGGACAACGCTGAAGACATCGCGCAAAGTATCAAGGTGCTCAATTCCGCCGCAGGCTTCCTGCGCATGCAATTGGCCCGTGAAATGAAACTGCGCAGCGTGCCGCAATTGCACTTCCACTACGACGAATCCGTTGTCCGTGGTGCGCACCTGTCGGCGCTGATCGAGCGTGCCGTGGCTGAAGACAATCAGCATCCGGTCGTTGCTGAACCTGAAGACACCAAGGAGTAATTCGGTGGCTCAGGTCAAACGTATCCGTCGTAACGTCAGCGGCATCATCCTGCTCGACAAACCGTTGGGGTTCACCTCCAATGCCGCGTTGCAGAAGGTCCGCTGGCTGCTCAATGCCGAGAAGGCCGGTCACACCGGTAGCCTCGACCCACTGGCCACCGGCGTTTTGCCGTTGTGCTTCGGTGAGGCCACCAAGTTCTCGCAATACCTGCTCGATTCCGACAAGGGTTATGAAACCCTGGCGCAACTGGGCAAGACCACCACCACGGCAGATGCCGAAGGTGAGGTTTTGCAGGAGCGCCCGGTGACCGTTGGTCGCGCCGATGTCGAAGCGGTTCTGCCGAAATTTCGCGGGCAAATCAGTCAGATACCGCCGATGTACTCGGCGCTCAAGCGTGATGGCCAGCCGCTGTACAAGCTGGCTCGTGCAGGCGAAGTAGTGGAGCGCGAACCGCGTTCTGTTACTATTGCGCGCTTGGAATTACTGGCCTTCGAAGGCGATACTGCGCGTCTTGCGGTGGATTGCAGCAAGGGCACCTATATTCGCACCCTGGTGGAGGATATCGGTGAGCAACTCGGTTGTGGTGCGTACGTCGCTGAATTGCGTCGTACCCAGGCCGGGCCTTTCACCCTGGCGCAGACGGTTACCCTCGAAGAGCTTGAAGCTGTACATGCCGAAGGCGGCAACGAAGCGGTTGATCGCTTCCTGATGCCATCGGACAGCGGCCTGCTGGATTGGCCGTTGCTGCACTTCTCGGAAGCGAGTGCGTTCTACTGGCTCAACGGCCAGCCGGTACGTGCCCCGGATGCTCCGAAGTTCGGCATGGTACGGGTACAGGATCACAATGGTCGCTTCATCGGTATCGGTGAAGTGAGCGAAGACGGGCGCATTGCACCACGTCGACTGATTCGGTCGGAATGACCGAAACCGGTCTGTGTCAAAGCAGGCTGGCGAGGGTGGCTGTTAACAGGCACGGTCACTACTCATTTATAGATACAGGGATTTGTCCCTGGCCTGTTGAAGCTGTTTCCCTGAAACAGTTTCCTGATAAAAAGGATTGCCTCATGGCTCTCGACGTTCAAGAAAAAGCTCAAATCGTTGCTGACTACCAGCAAGCTGTTGGTGACACTGGTTCGCCAGAAGTGCAAGTTGCACTGCTGACCCACAACATCAACAAGCTGCAAGGTCACTTCAAGGCCAACGGTAAAGATCACCACTCCCGTCGTGGTCTGATCCGCATGGTAAACCAGCGTCGCAAGCTGCTGGACTACCTGAAAGGCAAGGATCTGGGTCGTTATCAGACTCTGATCGGTCGCCTGGGTCTGCGTCGCTAATCAGCGATTGCGCTATGAGGTTGGTTGTCTGTCGGACGTCTGCGGTTTACCGCTGGCGGCTTGCAGGCTCCCAGCCTCAAGTTTTATCTGGATACACGTTTTAACCCGGACAACGGTTGGGCCGATTCCCGACATTGCCCAAGAATTCGCAAGAAACCAGTTCCCCCAAGAGCCACAAAGAAGGTAGGACACCGTGAACCCGGTAATCAAAAAATTCCAGTTCGGTCAATCGACCGTTACCCTCGAGACTGGCCGTATCGCCCGTCAGGCCTCCGGCGCAGTATTGGTCACCGTTGACGACGACGTCAGCGTATTGGTGACTGTAGTCGGCGCAAAACAAGCCGATCCGGGCAAGGGCTTCTTCCCTCTGTCCGTTCACTACCAGGAAAAGACTTACGCTGCCGGTAAGATCCCTGGTGGTTTCTTCAAGCGTGAAGGCCGTCCTTCCGAGAAAGAAACCCTGACTTCCCGACTGATCGACCGTCCGATCCGTCCACTGTTCCCAGAAGGCTTCATGAACGAAGTGCAGGTTGTCTGCACCGTCGTTTCCACCAGCAAGAAAACCGATCCGGACATCGCTGCGATGATCGGTACCTCGGCTGCCCTGGCCATCTCGGGCATTCCGTTCGACGGCCCGATCGGCGCCGCTCGTGTAGCTTTCCACGAAAGCACCGGCTACCTGCTGAACCCGACTTACGAGCAGCAAGCTGCTTCGAGCCTGGACATGGTCGTTGCCGGTACTTCCGACGCCGTACTGATGGTTGAATCGGAAGCCAAAGAGCTGACCGAAGACCAGATGCTGGGCGCGGTACTGTTTGCTCACGACGAATTCCAGGTGGTGATCAACGCGGTTAAAGAACTGGCCGCTGAAGCTGCCAAGCCAACCTGGAACTGGGCTCCGGCGCCAGAAGCCACCGAACTGCTGGGCGCGATCCGTGCCGAGTTCGGCGAAGCGATCTCCCAGGCTTACACCATCACCGTCAAGGCCGACCGTTACGCGCGTCTGGGCGAGCTGAAGGATCAAGTCGTTGCCAAGCTGTCCGGTGAAGAAGGCCAGCCTTCGTCCAGCGAAGTCAAAGCCGCTTTCGGCGAAATCGAATACCGCACCGTTCGCGAAAACATCGTTAACGGCAAGCCACGTATCGACGGTCGCGACACCAAAACCGTACGTCCGCTGAACATCGAAGTCGGCGTTCTGCCGAAGACTCACGGTTCGGCGCTGTTCACCCGTGGTGAAACCCAGGCTCTGGTCGTTGCAACACTGGGTACTGCCCGTGACGCACAACTGCTGGACACCCTGGAAGGCGAGAAAAAAGACCCGTTCATGCTGCACTACAACTTCCCTCCTTTCTCGGTGGGCGAGTGTGGTCGCATGGGTGGCGCTGGTCGTCGTGAAATCGGTCACGGCCGTCTGGCCCGTCGTTCGGTTTCGGCCATGCTGCCAGCCGCTGACGTGTTCCCGTACACCATCCGTGTAGTTTCGGAAATCACCGAATCCAACGGTTCGAGCTCGATGGCTTCCGTTTGCGGCGCTTCCCTGGCCCTGATGGATGCTGGTGTGCCGATGAAGGCGCCGGTTGCCGGTATCGCCATGGGTCTGGTTAAAGAAGGCGAGAAGTTCGCCGTCCTGACCGACATCCTTGGTGACGAAGACCACCTGGGCGACATGGACTTCAAAGTAGCCGGTACCGCCAAAGGCGTTACTGCGCTGCAGATGGACATCAAGATCAAGGGCATCACCGAAGAGATCATGGAAATCGCTCTGGGCCAAGCCCTGGAAGCGCGCCTGAACATCCTCGGTCAGATGAACCAGATCATCGGCCAGTCGCGTACCGAACTGTCGGCCAACGCTCCGACCATGATCGCGATGAAAATCGACACCGACAAGATCCGTGACGTTATCGGTAAAGGTGGCGCGACCATCCGTGCGATCTGCGAAGAAACCAAGGCTTCGATCGACATCGAAGACGACGGTTCGATCAAGATCTTCGGCGAAACCAAGGAAGCGGCTGAAGCAGCACGTCAGCGCGTTCTGGGTATCACCGCTGAAGCCGAGATCGGCAAGATCTACGTCGGTAAGGTTGAGCGCATCGTCGACTTCGGCGCATTCGTCAACATCCTGCCGGGCAAGGACGGTCTGGTGCACATCTCGATGCTGAGCGACGCTCGCGTAGAGAAAGTGACCGACATCCTGAAAGAAGGCCAGGAAGTGGAAGTGCTGGTACTGGACGTGGACAACCGCGGCCGTATCAAACTGTCCATCAAAGACGTGGCAGCGGCCAAGGCTTCGGGCGTTTAATCACCCCCAGGCTTTAGCGCAATGAAAATGCCCCGCCGTGAAAACGGCGGGGCATTTTTTTGTCTGCCAGAAAAGGTCAAGGTACAAAGTTGCCGGAGCCCGAGACCGGTGCTAGGTTTAGCCCACCGCCCGTGTAGCTCAGCCGGTAGAGCAGCGCACTCGTAACGCGAAGGTCGCAGGTTCGATTCCTGTCTCGGGCACCACCTTCTTCATCACTCTCACTTATCCCCATGTGGATTTATGTTCCGCAGGTCAGCTTTTTGTGGGAGAGATGTAAAGACCCGTGTAATTCGTCATGCAAACGTCCTATATTCGGTGCCTGCATGAGCATCGCTTAGCAGTTTTCAGATGATCCCGAATGGTTCCGAAGGCCGGTCAATCCGCGTCAGAGAGATCCTTGATGATCCAGATCCATCCTCCATTCCTAAGATCAGCGAGAACGCCATGACCGAATTAACTCAAGAGCAACGTCACGTACAGGCGCTGGAAAAGTACAAACTCGACGCCCCGCAGCTGTTGGAAGAGATCAAGGATCTCAGTCCCGATGATCAGAAAGATCAGATTCAGTGGGCCTTCGAAGACGAGGCTGAAGCCCAGGGCCTGCAGCCGTGGGAGCTGACACTCAAGTACACGAGCACGCCGGAGGAGTTCGAGGCGCAGCGCCTTGTGCTGCACAAAGAGGCGGCCGAAGTGCTGGGTGTCGATTGGGAAGAGTACTGCGAGATGAATAATCTGGTGGTCTGAAACAAAAACGCCAGCCTCAACCGGGCTGGCGTTTTTTATTGCGCGCAGTATTCAGAGACTGAGGCGCATCGATAGGTCCACCGCTTTGACATCCTTGGTCATCGCGCCAATCGAGATGTAATCCACGCCGGTCTCGGCAATCGGCAGCAACGTGCTTTCGTTGATGCCACCGCTGGCTTCCAGCTTCGCCTTGCCGCCGTTCAGGCGCACGGCTTCGCGCATGTCATCCAGGCTCAGCTCGTCGAGCATGATGATGTCGGCGCCGGCGGCCAGAGCCTCTTTCAGCTCATCCAGACTTTCCACTTCGACTTCCACCGGTTTTCCCGGCGCAATCTTGTGCGCGGCGGCAATGGCTTGTGGAATGCCACCGCTGGCGGCGATGTGGTTTTCCTTGATCAGGAACGCGTCGTACAGACCGATGCGATGGTTATGGCAGCCACCGCAGGTCACCGCGTATTTCTGCGCCAGACGCAGGCCCGGCAGGGTTTTGCGGGTGTCGAGCAACTTGACCTGAGTAGCGCCGACGAAATCCGCCAGGTACTGCGCGCGAGTCGCCACACCCGACAGCAGTTGCAAGAAGTTCAGCGCACTGCGTTCCCCGGTCAGCAGCGAACGGGCCGGCCCTTCCAGATGAAACAGCGGCTGATTGGGTTTTACCCGCTCGCCATCGACCACTTGCCAGTGCACCGCGACCCGTGGATCGAGCTGACGAAACACGGCATCGACCCACGTCGTGCCGCAGATGACGGCGGCATCGCGCGTGATGATGGTGGCTTTGGCCAGACGTTCGGCCGGGATCAGTTGAGCGGTGATGTCGCCGCTGCCGATGTCTTCGAGCAACGCACGGCGCACGTTGGCTTCGATTTCGGCGGTCAAATCGGCGAGACGTAGATTCGGCATAACGGGCTCCACAAACAAAGTGGTTCGATTATAGGGGCATGGCGCGAGCCAACCCAAGGCGAGAACGCGCGTGCTTGCCTGCATCCGGTCGATTTTCTTTGAGCAAAACGCGCCCGGACAGGGTCATTGAGAGGGCATAGGGGAAACCCTGACGACTATGGCGCCGTGGGCAAGTTATGAAAGATAATCCGCCTTGCATTTGACGTCATAGCTTTGACGTACTGATTGAACTGGTGGGAGCGAGCCTGCTCGCGAATGCATTCTTTCAGTGACATTGCTGCGGCTGACATACCGCCATCGCGAGCAGGCTCGCTCCCACAGGGGATCGGGGTTGGCTTGACCGAACGAATCACCGTTTCAGGAGGCTTGGATGCACAACGACGGGAAAGTGGTGCCTTTGCACAAGGGCGCTACCGATCAGGCGAATCTCTCGCCGCCCGCCCGCCTGCCTGTGATTCTGCTTCAGGTTCGCGACAAGGCTGCCCAGCAACTGCGCCACGGCTTGCAGGAGCTGTTCGATAACGCTGACGACACGCTGTTCGAAATGGCCGACCGGGCGCGCAACGATGTCGAGCAGAACATCTTCTTCGAAGCCATGCGCGACCTGCGCCTCAAGCGCAAAAACATCGAGCGTGGCTTCCTCGAGCAATTTTTCGAAGCCTTCGTCGGCCTGACGCAATACGACCCCACGCACAACACGCTGCCGCACGCCCTGATCTACGACGAGCTGGCACCGCGCAGCGACGACATGGAGCGCAGCGTGGCGGTCGAGACCATGGTCGGTCGCGTGCTCAAGCGTGATGGCTTCGCCCTCGATCAACTGACCGCGCGCCTTAACGCGCTGCTCGGCAACACCCTCGACGATCAGCACAACCCGCTCGGCCCGGCGCGGCTCTGCGAGTTTTTCCTCCAGGCCGGGCGTAATCTGGGAGTGGAAATCAAGGTCAAGCTGATCCTGCTCAAACTGTTCGAGCGCTATGTATTGGCCGACACCGAACAGCTTTATGCCGAAGCCAATCAATTGTTGCTCGCCACCGGTGTGTTGCCCGAGTTGAAAGCGGCCCCTGCACGTCGCGCAATTGATCGTGCGATCGCCAATGTGCACAGCGAGGAACGTGACGACACGCCGCCCGTCGACGAAGGCGTGCAGGAGGTTTTCGCCGCGTTGCAGAAGTTGCTCGCACAGGTGCGCGGGAGTGTCGCGCCGACGCTGGAACCCAGCGTCGCGGCGCAACCGATTTCCACCCGCGACCTGCTGCGCCTGCTCTCGCATTTGCAACAATACGTGCCGGCGCTGGCGGCGCAGGATGACTTTGATCTGCGCAATCAGCTCGAACAACTGTTGACCCGGGTCAGCGTCAGAAGCGGCAAATCGCGGATCGTCGGCGATGCGGACGAAGACGTGATCAACCTGATCGCGATGGTCTTCGATTGCATTCTTGAAGACCGCAATGTGCCGGATTCGCTCAAGGCGCTGATCGCCCGGTTGCAGATCCCGATGCTCAAGGTCGCGGTACTCGACAAGAGTTTCTTCAGCCGCAGTACCCACCCGGCGCGGCGCCTGCTCAACGAAATTGCCGAGGCGGCCATGGGCTGGGGCGATTGCGACGGTGAGGCACGCGACAGCTTGTACCTGCGTATCGAACAAGTGGTGCAGCGCCTGCTCAACGATTTCGTCGACGACCCGGCGATTTTTTCCGAGTTGCTGGCTGACTTTCTCGCCTTCACCAGCGATGAACGCCGCCGCAGCGAGCTGCTTGAACAGCGCCTGCGTGATGCTGAAGAGGGGCGGGCAAAAACCGAACTGGCGCGGCGTCGGGTCGAGCGCGCGTTGAATCAAGCGCTGCTGGGCAAGACCCTGCCGCCGACCGTGGTCACCTTCGTCCAGGACGCCTGGAGCAAAGTACTGCTGCTGACGTGCCTTAAACATGGCGATCAGTCCGCTGAATGGCAGGCCGATGTGCAAACAATGGAGCAACTGATCTGGAGTGTGCAGCGCCATGACGACGCTGAATCCAGCCTGCGCTTGCTGGCGCTGGTGCCGGGCTTGCTCAAGGCACTGCGTGATGGTCTGAGCAGTTCAGCGTTCGATCCATTCGCCACCAGCGAGTTTTTCAGTGAGCTGGAAGCCCTGCATGTGCGGGTGCTGGAGCGCTCCGAGCAGGCCGATCAGGCTTTGCCCATGGTCGAGGTGTCGCAACAGATCATCCTGCAAACCGCTGATGAAGGCAGCGCAGCGTTGACCTCGGTACGTTTGCCTCACGACGCCGCCGGTCTGCGCCAGGTCGAGCAACTGCGTCTTGGCAGTTGGGTGGCGATTCAGGAAGACGATGAAAACAGTCTGCGCTGCAAACTCGCGGCCATCATCGAAGTCACCGGCAAGTATGTATTTGTCGATCGCACCGGGATGAAGGTGCTGGAGCGCAGCCGCATTGCGCTGGCCTTGGAATTCGAGCGGGGTGCGGTGCGTACGCTGGATGACACCTTGTTGTTCGATCGCGCGCTGGAGTCGGTGCTGGGCAATCTGCGACGACTCAATCGCGGCAAGTGATCGCGCGCCGGGGGCCGATCACGGCATACTGGGCGCCAACACAGTCGGCGTTGAAGGAATCGGTATGCAGTTGGATCCCGCTAGCGGGTGGTGTCACGGGGTGCAGGTCTGCCCATCGCCCAACTTCAATGAGCGCCCGGCGGGCGAAATTTCCCTGTTGGTCATCCACAACATCAGCCTGCCGCCGGCGCAGTTCGCCACGGGCAAGGTGCAGGAATTTTTCCAGAATCGTCTGGATGTCACCGAACATCCCTATTTTGCAGGGATTGCTGACCTGCGCGTCTCGGCGCATTTTCTGATTGAACGTGACGGCAAGGTCACCCAGTTTGTCTCCTGTCTTGAGCGCGCGTGGCATGCCGGCGTCTCGGTCTTCGAAGGACGGGAAACCTGTAACGATTTTTCCGTGGGCATCGAGCTCGAAGGCACCGATGATCTGCCGTTCACCGACGCGCAGTATCAGGCGTTGACGGCGTTGACCCGCCAGTTGCAAAGCGCATTTCCGGCCATCACCGGCGCCCGCATTTGTGGGCACAGCGACATAGCACCCGGGCGTAAGACCGATCCTGGCCCGGCATTCGACTGGGCGCGTTACCGCGCGGCCCTGGCACAAGAGGAAGGACAATGAGTTTTCTGGTGTTACTGCTGGCGTTGTGGATCGAGAAGTTTTCGGCCCTGCGTCATCGGGTTCAACGCGATGGCGGATGGATCCGCGAACTGAACAAACTCGAAACCAGCACGCGCCTGGCCAGACAGCCTTGGCTGGTGCTGACGATTCTGGTGCTGTTGCCGGTGGCGCTGCTGGCGTTGTTGCTCTTGGTACTGGAGCCTGTCGCCTATGGCTTGCTGGCGTTGCCGGTGCATTTGCTGGTGGTGATTTACAGCCTGGGGCGCGGCGATTTGCTCGGCGGTCTCGGACCATTCCGTGATGCCTGGCGGCGTGAAGATCTGCAAGCCGCAGCGCATGTGGCCAAGCGCGATCTGGATATTTGCGCCGACAGCGGCGAGCAGTTGCTTGAAAGCGTGCAGGGGCATCTGCTGTGGCAGGCCTATCAGAGCTTTTTTGCGGTGATCTTCTGGTATTTCGTACTTGGCCCGGTCGCGGCGTTGGCGTATCGCCTGTTGGCGCTGGCGCAGGAGCACGGCCAGAACCCGGCGCTGGTCGAGCGCGCCGCGCAACTGCGGCATGCCTTTGACTGGCTGCCGGTACGCTTGCTGGCGGCGAGTCTGGCGCTGGTCGGCAATTTTGTCGCGGTCAGTCGGGTGATGCTGCATGAACTGCTGAACTGGAACATCAGCGCTGCGCAATTGATCAACCGGGTCGGTCTGGCGGCGGGGGAGATTCCACCTCCCGTGGTCGGTCCGGACGGCATCAACACCCTCGATTGCCTGTGGGAATTGCTCTTGCGCGCGGCGGTGCTGTGGTACGCCGGGTTTGCCTTGTGGACCGTCTTGATCCACTGATTTCATTGATTTAAACAAAGATCCGAAGATCGCAGCCTGCGGCAGCTCCTACACAGGGATTGTGTATTTCCTGAAGGAGCTGCCGCAGGCTGCGATGTTTTTTCGTTAACCTTAAGTTACAAAACCTCCCTCCGATTTGAGCTATACAGAGATGGCGCTCGATAGTGGCTATCTGCTGTCGCCCCGCGCCTGCCAATAAAAACAAGAAAAACCAAGGGAGACTTCCAGTGAAGAGCTTGCTCTATCCCGCCGTCTCGCTGATGAACCGTCTGAGCTTCGGCATGAAGTTCAGCCTGATCAGCGTGCTGTTTCTGGTGCCGATGCTGGTGACCAATTTTTATCTGGTGCGCGATTCCTATCGCGAATTCCAGGGCACTCGGGTCGAGCTGCAAAGCCTTGATCTGCTGGGCAGTAGCCTGGCCCTGCGTCGGGATCTGGAAACGCTCAACAATCTGGTACAGATCAACGTCACCCTCGGCCAGTCCGGCAAGGCCGGCAACGTCGAGGCGCAGATCACCACCCTCGAACAAGCCGTTTTGGCGCGGCTGCAAGGGCTGACGGCGATGACCGACGATCCCGAGCAGATTCAGATCTTCGACGGTAAACGCGATGAAATGATTGCCGCGTTCAAGGCCCAGCAAGCGGAAAACTCACTGCAGAGCAAAAGCGCGTTGATCAGCAAAGTGCTCGCCAGTGCGCAGATTTTCAGCCAGATCATCACCAGTCAGGCCGGCCTGAGCCGCGACAACCAGAGCGACATCCGTCAGCTCAGCGAACTGGTCACCCTGATCACCCCAACCGTCACACAAACCCTTGGCGAAGGTCGGGCCATGGGCTCGTATTCATTGGGCCAGGGTTTTCTCAACAGTTCTTCGAGTACGCGTTTCGATGAGTTGCTGGTGCAGATCGAAAAACTCCAGGCCGAGTACGCGCTGAAACTGCAGGACGCTCTCGGCTCGAGCAAAGCCGCGCGGGATACCCTCAGCACGGCGGCCGACAGCAGCAAGGCCTCGCTGAAGCAGGCTAGCGAACTGTTCGAGGAACAGGTGGTGATGGCCGACACCCTCGATGCGCCATGGCAGGCGTTTTACGATCAGGTCACCGCACTGATCGACCGGACTTACCAGCTCAACGAAGCCACGTTGAAATTCCTCGACACTCAATTGCAGCAACGTCTGGCGCAAAACCGCACGCACATGGTCTTGCAGGCGGTGGCGCTGTCGGTGGTGTTCGTGCTGATTTTCTATCTCTACGGCGGTTTCTACGCCTCGACCCGCACCACACTGAAACGCCTCGGGGCGATGATGGACAAGGTCGCGGCCGGCGACATGACGGTCAACTTCAAGGCTAACAGTCGCGATGAATTGGGTGAGTTGGGCGAAGTGTTCAATGGCACCGTGAGGAAGATTCACGACTTGATCGAACGCGTAGGTCTGACTGTCGCTGAGGTCGAGCGCCAGGCCGGGCAGGTTGAAAACGTCTCTGCGCAAAGCAATCAGGCGGTCGCCGGGCAACGCACGCAGATCGAGCAAGTGGCGACGGCGATGAACCAGATGTCGGCGACTTCACTGGAGGTGGCACGCAGTGCGGCGGCAGCGGTGAGCAGCGCCCATAGCGTCAATGACGAGACCATCAGTGGCCGTGGCCTGGTCAAGTCGCAGCAGGGCAGCATTGCTGCGCTGGCCAGCGAAATCGACCAGTCGGTGTTGGTGATCAACCAGTTAGCCAGCGACAGTCAGTCGATCAGCCGCGTACTGGAAGTGATCAAAAGCATCGCCGAACAAACCAACCTGCTGGCGCTCAACGCTGCGATTGAAGCGGCGCGTGCCGGTGAGCAGGGGCGCGGTTTTGCTGTGGTGGCCGATGAAGTACGCACCTTGGCCAAACGCACCCAGCAATCAACTGAAGAAATCGAACAGATGATCGCCAAGCTGCACGGCGGCGTCGGGGCGGCCGTGAAAGCCATGGGCGTCAGCCATCAGATGGCCAATGGCACGGTGGGGCAGTCGGAAAAAGTCCAGCAGGCGCTGGAAAACATCCTTGGTGCGGTCGGTATGATCGTCGATCAGAACCAGCAGATCGCCGCTGCGGTTGAACAGCAAACTGCGGTGGCCCATGACATCGATCAGAACATTGTCGAGATCAACCGTGCCGGCGAGCGCACGGCGCAAGGTGCGCATCAGACCGAAGATGCCAGCCGGGCGCTGTCAGCCCAAGTGGTGGAGCTTAAACAGCTGATCAGCGCGTTCCGCGTCTGAGGCACGCACGAAAAACTGTGGGAGCGAGCCTGCTCGCGAATGCGATCTGTCAGTGACATCTCTGTCACCTGATAAACCGTCTTCGCGAGCAGGCTCGCTCCCACAGGGTTTTGGGTTTTGTCAGAACCCTTTGTAGTACTTCTTCACTTCCGGCCGTAAGCCCAATCCTGTTTCCCTCCAGGCTCTGGCATTTCCCCATCAATGAGCCAGTATCCATACCCAATCGTTCGCATAGAGGATGTCGCTCATGTCTGCCGCAACCTTGGGGGTTCTGGGCCGTTGCGCTCATTGCCAGACCACGCTGCTGCTCAAACCCTGGCAGCTCAATGCCATCTCGATCAATGAACCGTTTACCTGCGAGCATTGCCAGAAAGCGCTGGAGCTGCGATGCCCGCAACAGATCAAGCGCTTCAAGTCGCTCGACTCACTGGCGCTGCTGCGTTTCAGCGCTTCGTTGACGGTGTGCACCGCGCTGCTGGTGGCGTTGGTGATGGAGTGGGTGGGGCTACTTAGCGTCACTGAGCAACTGAACGCGTCACTGATCACGATCTTTGTGTACTTCGTGGTCGTCCGTTACGCGCGCCAGCGGCAACACCTGACGCTGATTCTGGAGGCGGCCAAGGCGCACGCCGACTGATTACCAGCCGAATACTTCGCAGCTGTTGGCGGTACTGGCCGTGGCCAGTTGTTGCGGGCTGATATTCATCAGTCCGGCCAACGCCTCGCAGATCGCCGGCAAGTGCGCCGGGCTGTTGCGCTGGCCGGGAAACATCGCAGGTGCCATGTCCGGTGAATCGGTTTCCAGCACAATCGATTCCAGTGGCAGTTCCGCCAGCACCCGATGCATGCGCAACGCTTGCGGCCAGGTCGGAGCGCCGCCGAGGCCCAGTTTGAAACCGAGTTTGATGTATTCCCGCGCCTCTTCACGGCTGCCGGCAAAGGCGTGGATGATCCCCGCGCGTTTGAGCTTGAAGCGCTTGAGCGTTGCGATCACCGCCGCGTGGCTGCGTCGCACATGGATCAGCGCCGGCAACTGAAAGTCTGCGGCCAGTTGCAGTTGCGCCTCGAACAGCGCCTGTTGCCGCTCGCGGTCGAGGGTTTCGATGAAGTAATCCAGACCGATCTCGCCCACCGCACACAATTGCCGATGACCGCGCAATCGCGTCAGCCAATCACCGAGCGCCGATAAATCTTCGGGTCGATGCTGATCGAGATACACCGGGTGCAGACCGAATGCCGCGTACAAATCGACATCGCTCTGCACCAGATCCCACACCCGTTGCCAATTGCCCTCATAGACGCCCAAAACCACCATCCGCCGCACCCCGAGGGCGCGGCTTTCGGCGAGCAACGCTAAGCGATCGGCGTCGAAGTCGGGGAAGTCGAGGTGGGTGTGGCTGTCGATCAGCTCCACGGTTCAGTCCCGGTGAATACGTTGCTTGAAGGTCCGCGCAATGGCCTGCACGCCAGGCTTGTACTCCGACTGCTCGACAGCGGCCAGGGCCAGTTCCAGCGCCTTGTCGGCGATCAACTGGTGTTGCTGGGCCATGGCATTGACCGGCAGCGGCAGGAAGTCCAGCAACTGCGTATCACCGAACGTACCGAGGCGCAGCGGCCGCGATTTCAGCGGGAAGTCATGCAGCGCATCGAACACGCCTTGCAGCAGCACGTAGGACGTTGTCACCAGCGCATCCGGCAAATGTCCCAAACGCTGCAGGAGTTCTTCCATCAATTGCTTGCCGCACTCACGACTGAAGGACTCGGCGTGTTCGACCAGCACTTCGCCTTTGAAGTCGACCAGTGCCTCTTTGAAACCGGCGGCACGTTCCTGACTGATGCTCAGTTCCGGACGGGCGCCGAGCAGTACGATCTGCTTCGGTTGCGGGTCAAGCAGACTCTGGGTCAGGTGCAGGCTGGCTTCGCGGTCGTCACTGATCACCGAGCAGAAATGCTCGGGTTCCATGACCCGGTCGATGGCGATGATCGGTAGGCCTTTGGCCTGCAACTGGCGGTAACTGTCATCCCCAGTCGGAAGGCAACTGGCGACGATCAGCGCATCACAGCGGCGCGCCTTGAACAGTTGCAGCAACTGCCGCTCGCTGTCTGGCGCATCGTCGGAGCTGGCGATCAGCAATTGATAGCCGCGCGCCCGCGCACCTTGCTCGAGCAGCTTGGCGATCCGCGCGTAACTGGGGTTTTCCAGATCCGGCAGAATAAAGCCCAGCGTGCGCGTGTGCCGACTGCGCAGCCCGGCCGCTTGTGGGTTTGGCGTGAAGCCGTGCAGATCGACCACTGCGCGCACCCGCTCGACGGTGGCGGTGCTGATGCGTTGCTGTTCGGCCTTGCCGTTGATGACGTAGCTGGCGGTGGTCACGGACACTCCGGCCAACCGTGCAATATCACTGAGTTTCAACCCGGGATTTCCTTGTTTTTTCGAGCTTGCCGCGACATTTTCGCCAATCCTACCCGATTAGGGCAGGCGACTATTGTCGCAGCGCATCCGACAAGTTGGACTTCAAGGATGGGACATTATCGAGTAACGTGCCGATCAATCTAGATTAAACGTTTCAGCAAGCGTATTTTCTACGTTTTAGACGTCTTTGGCCGGTTCTGCCGTGAAACCGCCAAAACTGCCGCTGAAAAGCAAAGCGGTAAAGCGCCTAAGCTGCAAACCATCCAAAACAATACCTGGCACTCATAAAGCGCCAAAAAGGAGATCGCATGCTCGAGCTCACTATAGAGCAGATATCCATGGGCCAATCGGCTGTGGATAAACCCGCTGCCCTGCAACTGCTCGCCCAACACCTGGTGGCCGATGGTCTGGTTGCTGACGGTTACCTCGCTGGATTGCAGGCACGGGAAGCCCAGGGCTCGACCTTTCTCGGTCAAGGTATTGCCATTCCCCACGGAACGCCGCAAACCCGCGATCAGGTGTTCGCCACTGGCGTGCGCCTGATGCAGTTCCCGGAAGGCGTGGATTGGGGCGATGGCCAGATCGTTTATCTGGCGATTGGCATTGCCGCCAAATCCGACGAACACCTGCGCCTGCTGCAACTGCTGACCCGCGCCCTCGGCGAGACCGATCTGGGCCAGGCTCTGCGTCGTGCCAGTTCCCCCGAAGCGCTGCTGAAATTGCTGCAAGGCGCACCGCAAGAGCTGGCGCTGGATGCACAGATGATTGGCCTCGGCGTGTCGGCTGACGATTTCGAAGAACTGGTCTGGCGTGGCGCGCGTCTGTTGCGTCAGGCCGATTGTGTGAGCAACGGTTTTGCCGGTGTGTTGCAACAAGTCGAAGCGCTGCCGCTGGGCGATGGCCTGTGGTGGCTGCACAGCGAGCAGACCGTGAAGCGTCCGGGGCTGGCGTTCGTGACGCCGGACAAACCGATGCGCTACCTCGGTCAACCGCTCAGCGGTCTGTTCTGTCTGGCCAGCCTTGGCGAAGCGCATCAGGCGTTGCTTGAACGTCTTTGCGCGTTGCTGATTGAAGGTCGCGGCCATGAGCTGGGCCGCGCCACCAGCAGCCGTAAAGTCCTTGAAGTGCTCGGCGGTGAATTGCCCGCCGATTGGCCGAGCGCACGCATTGCCCTGGCCAACGCCCATGGTTTACACGCGCGCCCGGCGAAGATCCTTGCGCAGTTGGCGAAGAGTTTTGATGGCGAAATTCGTGTGCGCATCGTCGACGGCCAGGACAGCGCCGTGTCGGTGAAGAGCTTGAGCAAACTGCTCAGCCTCGGTGCCCGTCGCGGTCAGGTGCTGGAGTTGATCGCGGAACCGAGCATCGCCGCTGACGCCTTGCCGGCACTCTTGGCCGCGATCGAAGAAGGACTTGGCGAAGAAGTCGAGCCGCTGCCAGCCGTAAGCCAGCAGCGCGAGGTCATTGCCGACATCGCCGAAGTGCTGATCGCCCCGGCGTCCGGCGCTCAGTTGCAGGCGATCCCGGCAGCCCCTGGCATTGCCATCGGGCCTGCGCATATTCAGGTGCAGCAAACCATCGATTACCCGCTGCGCGGCGAGTCCGCCGCCGTTGAGCGCGAACGTCTCAAGCAAGCGCTCAGCGACGTGCGCGGTGACATTCAGGGCCTGATCGAACGCAGCAAAGCCAAAGCCATCCGCGAGATCTTTATCACCCATCAGGAAATGCTCGACGATCCGGAACTCACCGATGAAGTCGACACCCGCCTCAAGCAAGGCGAAAGCGCCGAAGCGGCGTGGATGGCGGTGATCGAAGCGGCGGCCAAACAACAGGAATCGCTACACGACGCGTTGCTCGCCGAACGGGCGGCGGACCTGCGTGATGTCGGTCGTCGCGTGTTGGCGCAACTGTGTGGCGTGCAAACTCCGAGCGAGCCTGAGCAACCGTACATTCTGGTGATGGACGAGGTCGGTCCGTCCGATGTCGCGCGGCTGGATCCGGTGCGCGTGGCGGGGATTCTCACCGCGCGCGGCGGCGCCACGGCGCACAGTGCAATCGTTGCGCGTGCTCTCGGGATTCCAGCGCTGGTCGGCGCTGGCGCAGCGGTGTTGTTGCTGGCGCCGGGCACACCGTTGCTGCTCGACGGCCAACGCGGTCGCCTGCACGTCGACGCCGATGCGGCGACCCTGCAACGCGCCACCGAAGAACGCGACACCCGTGAGCAACGCTTGAAGATTGCCGCCGAACAACGCCATCAACCGGCACACACCACCGACGGTCACGCGGTCGAAGTGTTCGCCAACATCGGCGAAAGCGCGGGCGTGATCAGTGCGGTGGAGCAGGGCGCCGAAGGCATTGGCCTGCTGCGTACCGAACTGATTTTCATGGCCCATCCGCAAGCGCCCGACGAAGCCACGCAAGAAGCCGAATACCGCCGCGTCCTCGATGGCCTCGCCGGTCGTCCGCTGGTGGTGCGCACGCTGGATGTCGGCGGCGACAAACCGCTGCCGTATTGGCCGATTGCCAAAGAAGAAAACCCGTTCCTCGGTGTGCGCGGTATTCGCCTGACCCTGCAACGTCCGCAGATCATGGAAGCGCAATTGCGCGCCCTGCTGCGTTCGGCGGACAACCGTCCGCTGCGGATCATGTTCCCGATGGTTGGCAGCGTCGAAGAGTGGCGTCAGGCCCGCGATATGACCGAACGTCTGCGCCTGGAAATCCCGGTTGCTGATCTGCAACTGGGGATCATGATTGAAGTGCCGTCCGCCGCTCTGCTCGCGCCGGTACTGGCCAAGGAAGTCGACTTCTTCAGTGTCGGCACCAACGACCTGACCCAGTACACACTGGCCATCGACCGTGGTCACCCGACGCTTTCGGCACAGGCTGACGGCCTGCATCCGGCGGTGTTGCAACTGATCGACATCACCGTGCGCGCGGCCCATGCCCACGGCAAATGGGTCGGCGTCTGCGGTGAGCTGGCGGCAGATCCGCTGGCGGTGCCGGTGCTGGTCGGCCTCGGTGTCGATGAACTCAGCGTTTCCGGTCGCAGCATTGCCGAAGTCAAGGCGCGCATCCGCGAACTCAGCCTGACCCAGGCGCAAACCCTTGCTCAACACGCCCTGGCCGTGGGCAGCGCGAACGAAGTGCGCGCATTAGTGGAGGCCCTGTAATGGCCAAGATTCTTACCCTGACCCTCAATCCGGCGCTCGACCTCACCGTCGAACTGCCACGCCTGGAGGCGGGTCAGGTCAATCGCAGCGACGAGATGCACACCCACGCTGCCGGCAAAGGCGTGAACGTCGCGCAGGTGCTGGCCGACCTCGGCCATCAACTGACGGTCAGCGGCTTTCTCGGTGAAGACAACCTGCAAGCGTTCGAAACCCTGTTCGCCAAGCGTGGTTTTGTCGACGCGTTTATCCGCGTGCCGGGCGAGACGCGCAGCAACATCAAAGTCGCTGAACAGAGTGGCCGCATCACCGACATCAACGGCCCTGGACCGGTGGTCGATACCGCCGCGCAGCAAGCGTTGCTCGATCGACTGGTGCAGATTGCACCGGGTCACGATGCGGTGGTGGTAGCTGGCAGTTTGCCGCGTGGCGTGACGGCGCAGTGGTTGCGCGAGTTGATCGAACGGCTCAATCAGCTCGGTCTGAAAGTCGCTCTCGACAGCAGCGGCGCAGCATTGCGCGAAGCTTTGAAAGCCAGTCCATGGCTGATCAAACCGAACACCGAAGAACTCGCCGACGCGCTCGGTTGCGACGTGGTTTCCCACGCGGCGGAAGCGCAAGCAGCGGCGCGCTTGCATGCGCAAGGTATCGAGCACGTGGTGATTTCTCACGGTGCTGATGGCGTGAACTGGTTCAGCGTCGGTTCGGCACTGCACGCCACGCCACCGAAGGTCAGCGTTGCCAGCACGGTCGGTGCTGGTGATTCGCTGTTGGCCGGCATGCTCCACGGTTTGCTCAGCGCCGACACACCTGAACAAACCCTGCGCACGGCCACCGCAATTGCGGCGATGGCGGTGACCCAGATCGGTTTTGGCATCAACGATGCGGCGCAACTGGCGCAGCTCGAACAGGGCGTGCGCGTGCGTCCCCTGACAGAACAATAAGAGGGTTTGTCATGAAATTAGCCATTGTTACGGCTTGCCCGAACGGCATGGTCACCAGTGTGCTGTGCGCGCGTCTGCTCGATGCGGCGGCGCAGCGTCAGGGCTGGAGCACCAGCGTGGAAGTGGTCGATGCGGCGCACCCGGAACGCGAATTGTCGGCGGCGACGATTGCCGCGGCCGAGTGGGTTTTGCTGGTCGCCACAGGCGCGATCGACATGACGCGTTTTGTCGGCAAACGGGTGTTCCAGATCGCCCCGGCGCAGGCGTTGCAAGATGTCGAGGCGGTGCTGCGTCGTGGTGCTGAAGAGGCAGAAGTTTACGTTGCCAGTGAGGCTGAACCGGCGACTGATGCGCTGCGTGTACCGCGCATTGTCGCCATCACCGCGTGCCCGACCGGTGTCGCCCACACCTTCATGGCCGCCGAAGCCTTGCAGCAAACTGCTAAGCGCCTGGGCTATGACTTGCAAGTCGAAACCCAAGGCTCGGTGGGCGCGAAAACCCCGTTGAGCGCAGCGGCGATTGCCGAAGCAGACGTGGTGTTGCTGGCGGCGGATATCGAAGTCGCCACCGAGCGTTTTGCCGGCAAGAAGATCTATCGCTGCAGCACCGGGATCGCCTTGAAACAGTCCGAAGCCACGCTGAAAAAAGCCTTGGCCGAAGGCGCTGTGGAAAGCGCCGCGAGTGGCGGCAAGGCACCGGCCAGGCAAGAGAAAACCGGCATCTATAAACACCTGCTGACCGGCGTGTCATTCATGTTGCCGATGGTCGTGGCCGGCGGTTTGATGATCGCGCTGTCGTTCGTCTTCGGCATCACCGCGTTCAAGGAAGAAGGCACGTTGGCCGCTGCGCTGATGCAGATCGGCGGTGAGACGGCGTTCAAGTTGATGGTGCCGTTGCTGGCTGGTTACATCGCTTACTCGATCGCCGACCGTCCGGGCCTGGCGCCGGGGATGATTGGTGGTTTGCTTGCCAGTACGCTGGGCGCCGGGTTTATCGGCGGCATCATCGCCGGGTTTATCGCCGGTTATGCGGCCAAAGCTATCAGTCGATATGTCGCCTTGCCGCAAAGTCTCGAAGCGCTGAAACCGATTCTGATCATCCCGTTGTTTGCCAGCCTGATCACCGGTCTGGTGATGATTTACGTGGTCGGTAAACCGGTCGCCGGCATGCTCGGGGCGCTCACGCATTTCCTCGACAGCATGGGCACCACCAACGCGATTCTGCTCGGTGTGCTGCTCGGTGGCATGATGTGCGTCGACCTCGGCGGGCCGATCAACAAAGCCGCGTACGCGTTCTCGGTAGGTCTGTTGGCGTCGCAGAGTTATGCACCGATGGCCGCGACCATGGCCGCAGGAATGGTGCCGCCGATTGGTCTGGGCATCGCCACATTTATTGCGCGGCGCAAATTTGCCCAGACTGAACGCGAGGCCGGCAAGGCTGCCTTCGTGCTGGGGCTGTGCTTTATCTCCGAAGGGGCGATTCCGTTTGCCGCGAAAGATCCGTTGCGGGTGATCCCGGCGAGCATCGCCGGTGGCGCGCTGACCGGCGCGTTGTCGATGTACTTCGGCTGCAAACTGATGGCGCCGCACGGTGGCTTGTTTGTGCTGGCGATTCCGAATGCGATCAATCATGCGTTGCTGTATTTGCTGGCGATTGTCGCGGGGAGCCTCTTGACGGCTGTGGTCTATGCGACGGTCAAACGCCCGGAAGCCGTTGAGCTGGCGCTGGAACCGGCGAAGGCTTAACTGAAAACACAAATCCCTTGTAGGAGTGAGCCTGCTCGCGATAGCGGTCTGTCAGTGACATGAATGTTGGCAGATATACCGATATCGCGAGCAGGCTCACTCCTACAATTGGTTCTGCGGTGTGTCTGGTGTCATGGCGAGTTCATATAGGCGTGCTTAAGTTTTCCTTTTTTCAGGGAGAACACCATGAGCGATTTCAACCCCGGTCGCCGGCGTGTCATGCAAGTCGTTGGTGCCGGTCTGCTGATGCCAAGCCTGGCGCCGGCGGTGATTGCGTCGGTCAAGGATCGCCCGCAGTTGACCGACGGCGTGCAGTCCGGCGACCTGCAAGGCGACCGCGCGATGATCTGGAGCCGCAGCGATCGCCCCGCGCATATGGTGGTCGAGTGGGACACCCGCAGCCAGTTTCGTCACCCGCGCCGGGTGGTCTCGGCGCTGGCCGATGCCCGCAGCGACTTCACCGCCCGCGTTGAACTGACCGGGCTGCCCGCCGATCAGGCGATTTTCTATCGGGTGTATTTCAAGGACGCGCGCACCGGCGTCGCCAGCGAACCGTGGTTGGGTCACCTGCGCAGCGCTCCGACGGCGCGGCGCAATATTCGTTTCGTCTGGAGCGGCGACACCGTCGGCCAGGGCTTCGGCATCAACCCGGACATCGGCGGCATGCGCATCTATGAAGCCATGCGTCTGCGCCTGCCGGACTTCTTTATCCACAGCGGCGACACCATCTACGCCGACGGCCCGGTACCCGCGCAGCTCACCACGGAAAACGGTCGCATCTGGCGCAACCTCACCACCGAAGCCAAGAGCAAAGTCGCGCAGACCCTCGACGATTATCGCGGCAATTACCGCTACAACCTGATGGACGAAAACATTCGCCGCTTCAACGCCGAGGTGCCGCAGATCTGGCAGTGGGACGACCATGAAGTGGTCAACAACTGGTCGCCGGGCAAGCAGCTTGATGAGCGCTACCAGGAGAAAGATATCCACACCCTGGTCGGGCGTGCACGCAAGGCGTGGCTGGAATATTCACCGATGCGTTTGCAGGCCGCTGACGGTGGCGGGCGGATTTATCGCAAGTTGAGTTATGGGCCGATGCTCGATGTGTTCGTGCTCGACATGCGCAGTTATCGCGGCGCCAATGACGACAACCTCGGCGCGGCGAAACCGTTCCTGGGGCGTGAGCAACTGAACTGGCTCAAGCACGGCTTGAAGAAATCCAAAGCCCAGTGGAAGGTCATTGCCGCCGACATGCCGATCGGTCTGGGCGTGCCGGATGGTGAGGTCAGTCCGGGTGTGGCGCGTTGGGAAGCGGTGGCTAACGGTGATCCGGGACCGGCGCAGGGGCGCGAGGTGGAAATCGCCGAATTGCTCGGCTATCTGCGTGCGCAGCAGGTGCGCAATTTTGTCTTCCTCACGGCAGATGTGCATTACTGCGCGGCGCATCACTATCACCCGGATCGGGCGGCGTTTCAGGATTTCGAACCGTTCTGGGAGTTTGTTGCCGGGCCGCTGAACGCCGGGAGTTTCGGGCCTAATCCACTGGATAAAACCTTTGGCCCGGAGGTGGTGTTCGAGAAAGCGCCGCCGGCGCAAAACACTTCTCCGTTTGCCGGGTTTCAGTTTTTTGGCGAGGTGAATATTGAAGGGGGGAGTGGGGAGATGAGTGTGGTGTTGCGGGATTTGAATGGGGTGGCGGTTTTTGAACAGAAGTTGCAGCCGGTTTGAAGATCAAAAGCTAACCCTCATCGGAACGCCGCCCGCCCAGCCCTCTCCCAGAGGGAGAGGGGGCTGACCGAGGTGTCTGAAGAGGTACGTCGACCTGAAAGACCGTATCGATTATGAGATTGGATACAAAGCCTTTCTCGATTATGGATTCGGTGAAGCACGTTCAGGTCGGCGTATTGCGTGAATCTCCCCCAATCAGTCCCCTCTCCCTCCGGGAGAGGGTTAGGGTGAGGGGCTTTTAATAGACGTCGCGGCGATAGCGGCCCTGTTCGATCAGGCGTTCGACTTCGGCGCTGCCGAGGATGTCATTGAGCGCCTGATCAACACCTGAGGCCATCCCTTGCAAGCTGCCACAGATATAAATAACCGCCCCGTCCGCCAGCCACTTCTTCAACTCCTCAGCTGACTCACGCAAACGATCCTGCACATAAACCTTATCAGCCTGATCCCGCGAAAACGCCAGATCCAGCCGTTCCAGATCACCATTGATCAACCACTCTTCCAGCTCCGCGCGGCAGAGGAAATCGTGCTCACGATTGCGCTCGCCAAACAGCAGCCACTGGCGCTGCTGACCATCGGCAATCCGCGCCTTGAGCAAGCTGCGCAACCCGGCCAGACCCGTACCGTTGCCCAGTAGAATCATCGGCAGCGGTTCGTTCGGCAGATGGAAACCACTGTTGCGCCGCACCCGCAGGCTGATGCTGCCGCCCACCGGCGCATGCTCGGTCAGCCAGCCAGAGCCGATGCCCAAGGTGCCGTCGGCATGCTTTTCCTGGCGCACGATCAACTCCAGCACGCCGTCGGCGGCAATCGAGGCGATCGAGTATTCGCGCATGGCCAGCGGCACCATCGCGTCGACCAGTGATTGCGCATGCAGACCGACCAGATGTGCACGGTGCTCGGGCAATTGCCGCGAGGCCAGCGCGACTTCCAGCGGCTCGTCGAGGCCGTTGATTTTCACGGTGGTTTCACCGCGAATGCCGAGGCCGTCGAGGAAGTGTTCGATGGCCCACGGGCAGTTACGCGGCAGCACTTCGACCAGATCACCGGCCAGCCAACTGCTGGTGTTCGGTGCGCTCAGGCCCAACAAGTAAACCGGCGCACCGCTGCTGTCCGGGTTCATCAGTTCGCGGCGTACCAGCGTCCAGTTGTCGTAACTCGGTGCTTGCCAGGTATCGACGGGCGCTTGCCCGGTGAGCAGGCCAAGTTGGGTTTGCCAATGGCGCAGGGCATACGGATCGCCGCTGTCGACTTCCACTGGCGCGAACAGGGTCTTGCCGCCGTGTTCGCTCAGCCACTGATGCAGGCGTTTGGCGAAACCACAGAAGTGCTGATATTGACGATCGCCGAGACCGAGCACCGAGTAATTCAGGCTGTCGAGGGTTGCCGCCTTGCTCAACACTTTGCGCTCGAATCCGCGCGCGCTGTCCGGCGCTTCGCCGTCGCCGAACGTGCTCACCACAAACAGTGCGTTGTTCGATTCACGCAGATCCTGTTCGCTGACATTCGCCAGCGGCTGCACTTTCACCGGCAGTCCGGCAGCCTGTAATTGGCCGGCGGTCTGCCACGCCAGTTGCTCGGCGAAACCGCTCTGGCTGGCGAAACCGATCAGCCATGCCGACGCATCGCCGCCCGGTTGAGCGAGGCCTTGGCGGGCATCCTTGATCTGCTTTTTCTTGCGCCGACGGTCGAGGTACAGCAGCCAGCCGGTGATGAAAAACAGCGGCATGCACACCGCTGCGAGGGTGATGATGATCCGCCCGACCAGACCGAAATAGCTGCCGACGTGCAGCGCATAAATGCTGGTCAGCAGTTGCGCCTTGAAGCTCTTGTCGGCGTAACGGTCGACACGTTTGACGATGCCGGTGGCCGGGTCGAGGGTGATCTGGTTCAGCGCGCGATCATGCGGCGAGCTGTCGAGCAGGTAGAACACGGTCGCCGGTTGGCCAGCGACGGCCGGCATACGGATGTTGTACGCCGCCAGACCCGGGCCGGCAGCGCTGTAAACGCTGCTCCACATCGCTGCGTAATCGGCGATCGGTGCCGGGCCTTCCGGCGCCGGGCCGCGACCACCGCGCACGCGCTCGTTTTGTGGCGAGTCGGAAAGCAGTCGGGTCAGGCCTTTGTTGTACCACTCGTATGACCACGACAACCCGGTCAGAGCCAGCAGCAGATACACCAACAAGCACCATGTACCGGCTACCGAATGCAGGTCCCAGTTGAAGGCGCGGCCCTTTTTCTTCCAGTCCAGCGTCAGCCACACGCGCCAGCTGTGCCACTGCCGTGGCCAGCGCAGATACAAACCAGAGAGGCAGAAAAACAGCAGGATCAGCGTGCAGGCGCCAGTGATGTTGCGCCCGGTATCGCCCATGGCGAGGAAACGGTGCAGTTGCAGCATCAGGCCGAAGAAATCCTGGCCGACCGCGTCGCCCATGAACTCGGCGGTGTACGGGTCGAAGTAGCGCATCTCGCCGCGACGTTCACCCTTGGGCGGGGTGAAGAACACTTTCGCCGCGTTGCCGCTGTCGGTTTCGACCCAGAGCATCGAGACTTTTTTGCCGGATGTGGCTTCGATACGCTCGACCAGTTCGACGGGCGGCAAGACACCGGCGACTTGTTTTTCCACCTGCAGGACGGAGGGATTCAGCGCCCGCAGGATTTCGTCCTGAAATGAATAGGCCGCGCCGGTGATGCCCATCAACGCCAGCACCAGGCCTGCGGTGATGCCAAAAAACCAGTGCAACTGGAACAGGGTTTTCTTCAACACGTCACTCGCCGTCCATTCGGAAATTGTCTTCACGGCGCGCATTATGCCGTGGGTTATCGAGAAGCGTTCTTTATTACGCACAAAAGCCCCGTTCAATGGAATGAACGGGGCCAAGCCTTGCGGCGCATACCTTGTGGGAGCGAGCCTGCTCGCGAAGGCGTCGTGTCAGTCAGCCTCTACTTGACTGACCCAGCGCTTTCGCGAGCAAGCTCGCTCCCACAGGTTTCCACATCGGTCAGAAGTGGAAGTTGGTGCTCAACAGTGCCGTACGGCCCGCCGCCTGGTTGGCGAAGTGGGTCGAGAAGGCTTTGTCGTAGTAGGTTTCGTTGGTCAGGTTCTGCACGTTGAGTTGCAGGTCGACGTTCTTGGTCAGTTTGTACGCAGCCATCGCGTCGTAGCGAACATACGAGTCAACCATGGTGGTATTGGCCACGCTGCCGTACACGTCGTCGACGTAGAACGCGCCGCCACCGATGGTCAGCTTCGGCGTGACCTGGTAAGTGGTCCACAGGCTGGCGCTGTTTTTTGGCGTGTTAGGCAGTTCGTTGCCGTCGTTGGCCTTGCCCAGCGGGCCGCCGTCGACTTGTTCGCTGTCCATGAAGGCGTAACCGGCGAACACTTGCCACTTGTCAGTGATCTTGCCGCTGGCGGACAGTTCGAAACCTTGCACGCGGGTCTTGCCGGCGTTTTCGTACGACGTGGTGTCGACTTGCACACGAGCGTTTTCTTTCTCGGTGCGGAAGATGTCAGCGGTCAGCGACAGGCGATCGTTGAGCAGATCCCACTTGGTGCCGATTTCATAGTTCTTGGTGGTTTCCGGCTCCATGTCGCTGCTCAGCAGGTTGCCGCTGCGATCCGGGGTGCCGCCCAACGGGTTGCCTTCCTGACCTTCGCCCAAGGTGTTGCCCGGTGGCGTGGCCGAGGTGGCGTAGGAGGCGTAGATGCTGCCGTTTTCCGCAGGCTTGTAGACGACGCCGAACTGACCGGTGACGAACTCGCTGGTGTCATCGCCCTTGGAAGTGGTGGTGCCAGCGGCGTTGTAGGTCTTGTAGTCGGTGTCGAAGTGGTCGTAACGCAGGCCCATGTTCACCAGCCACTGCTCGTTCAGCTCCAGCGTATCGAACACGTACAGCGCGTAGGTGTTGGCCTGGGTGTCGGTGCCGGCGTAGTTGCGCGAGATCGCGCCGTTCCACGGATCGTTCGGGTTCGGGTTCGACAGCGAGGTGCAGTTGTAGCCACTGGCGGCGCCGATCAGGCCCGGGTTGCAGTTAGTGGTCACTGCGCTGGTGCGCGGCGTGGTGTCGGTGTTTACGTTGTACGAAGACTTCTGGCTTTCCTCACGGGTGTATTCGACGCCGGTGGAGAAGCTGTTCTTGAAGCCGGCGACGTAGAAATTGCCGAACAGGTCAGTCTGGTTGGTGGTGGTCTCGGTGTTGCTCACCCGAGTGTTGGCACGACGCCAGACCGTGCCGTTGTTGACGTTGCCCTTGCTGTCGTCCGGCTGGGTGAGGATGTAATCCTGCATGCTGGTGCCGTGACGCAGGGTGTTCTTGATCGTCAGCGAGTCGCTCAGGTCGTGTTCGATGGCGAAGGTCGCGGTGTCGGTGCGGCCCTTGCGGAAGTCACGATCCAGACCGTAGAAATTGCTGTGGTCACCGCCAGCGTAAGGCTTGTCCGGATTGGACTTGGTGCGTGCAGCCGAACCGCCGGCCGGAATGGTGTACGGCACGCCCGAGTCCGGGGTGTCGTTGCTTTCGAGGTGGTAGTAATCGAGGTTGACGCGGGTGTCGGTGCCCAGGCCAAACGCCAGGGACGGGGCGATACCCCAGCGGTCGTAATCGACTTTGTCGCGACCGGCGACATTGCTCTCGTGGCTCATCAGGTTCAGACGGCCGGCGGCGGTGTCGCTGAACTGGTAGTTGCCGTCGAGGGTGTAGCGCTGGGTCTGGTCGGAACCCCAAGTGTAACCACCGTCGAACGAGTTGCCCAAGTGCGCTTTCTTGCTCACCAGGTTGATGCTGCCGCCCGCTGCGCCGCGACCACCGATGGCGGAGTTCGGGCCCTTGCTGACTTCAATGTTTTCCACGGCGAAGATTTCGCGGCTTTGCGAACCGGTGTCGCGCACGCCGTCGAGGTAGGTGTCGCCCTGGGCGTCGAAACCACGAATGAACGGACGGTCGCCCTGTGGGTTGCCGCCTTCACCGGCGCCGAAGGTAATGCCCGGCACGGTGCGCAGCGCGTCCTGCATGTTCAGGGCGCCGGTGTCTTTGAGTACTTGTTGCGGAATAACGGTGACCGAGCGCGGCGTGTCGACCAGCGGCGCGGTGTACTTGGGCGAGGAGGCTTTTTCGACCTGATAGGACGTCGAATCCTGGGCTTCGCCGGTGATGGCGGTGGCGTCCAGGGCGATGGCATTGCCGGAGGCTTTGCTGTCGGTTTTTTCAGCGGCGAACACCATCTGGCCAGCGGAACCGGCGGTGATTGCCACACCGATTGCAGAGGCGAGCAGACGTGGTGAACTGACCGGTAATTGTGCGTGTTGACGTGCCATTTTTATTCCCCTCCCCAAGGATTTGAGGCCGCGGAATATAGGGTAAACAGTTATTCGTATCAATTGCGAAACATTGTTATTCGCACTGAATTTACATTCTTTACAATTTAACCTTACGGTTTTTGCCAGTTCATTCGTCTCTCGGGTTTTACACAGTCAATAAGAATCAATACCATTGCCGCCTCTTTGCCATCAGGTGACATCGCCATGCTGCTGCACATCCCCGGACTGTTCGCAAAAGACGAAGTGCAGCGCATTCGTGAGGCGCTAGAGCAGGCCGATTGGGCCGATGGCAAGATCACCGCCGGCTTTCAGTCGGCCAAGGCGAAGCACAATTTGCAGCTGCCCGAAGGCCATCCGCTGGCCAAAGAGATCGGCGCAGCGATGCTGGAACGTTTGTGGAAAAACCCACTGTTCATGTCCGCCGCGTTGCCGCACAAAGTCTTCCCGCCGTTAGTGAACTGTTACACGGCCGGTGGCAGTTTCGATTTCCACATCGACAACGCCGTGCGCCAGCCCAAGGGCAGCATCGAACGGGTGCGCACCGATCTGTCGGCCACGCTGTTCTTCAGCGAGCCTGAGGATTACGACGGCGGCGAGCTGGAGATCCAGGACACCTTCGGCACGCAACGGGTGAAGTTGCCGGCCGGCGACATGGTTTTGTACCCCGGCACCAGCCTGCATAAGGTCAACGCGGTCACGCGTGGCGCGCGTTATGCGTCGTTCTTCTGGACACAAAGTCTGGTGCGTGAAGATAGCCAGCGCGCGCTGTTGTTCGAGATGGACGGGGCGATTCAGCAACTGAGTCAAGACCTGCCTGATCACCCGTCACTGATTCGCCTCACCGGCACGTATCACAACTTGCTCCGTCGCTGGGTCGAGGTATGAGTTTCCTGCTGCGCCGCGAGGAAATCCTCAGCGGCGAACAACTCAGCGTCATGCTCGGCGAAAGCCCGGCCCGTGCTGCGCAGGCGATTTTGCTCGCGGCGGGTGAGGGCGAAGTAGAGGCGCAGGCGTTGCTTGGGCAAATCCTGCTCGACGGCCTAGGCATCGCCCAGGATCAAACGCTGGCGCTGCGCTGGTTCGGCATCGCTGCCGGGCGTGGGCACCTGATGGCGCGCAACATGCTCGGGCGTTGTCATGAGCATGGTTGGGGCATTGCGGCGGATGCGTCGGTTGCTGCGCAGCATTATCGGATCGCAGCGAATGCCGGACTGGATTGGGCGATGTACAACCTCGCCAATCTGCTGGCGACCGGGCGGGGAGTGGAGGTGGATCATCTGCAGGCACTGGCGCTGTATCGCCGCGCGGCTGAACTGGGCCATGCGAAATCGATGAATCTGCTGGGGCGGTATCTGGAAGAAGGGCTGGTGTGCCCGGCGGATCCAGTTGCGGCGCGTGAGTGGTATCGGCGCTCGGCTGAGGGTGGGGATTTTCGTGGGCAGTTCAGTTTCGCTGCAGTTTTAGCGGATGAGGGGCGGATTGATGAGGCGGTCGATTGGCTTGAGAAAGCTTTGGCCGGCGGCAATCTGAATTTTCTGCGGGTGGCGAGTCAGACGTTGTCAGGTGCGACAGATCCCAGGATTCAGGGGATGGCTGCTCAGTTCGCGCTTCGATGCACAGACTTGCAGCGCGTCTGAATTCGCAAAGCCCTCACCCTAACCCTCTCCCAGGGGGAGAGGGGACTGACCGCGTCGTTCTGGCGCTATACATCGACCTGAGATATCCAGTCGAACTCAATTTTGAAAAGCTTACACATCGGCTCCCTCTCCCTCGGGAGAGGGCTGGGGTGAGGGGCCTCGGTCTCAAGTACCCGGCAAAACTTCAAGCCGAACGCACAGACACAAAAAAGCCCATGACACGTCATGGGCTTTTTGCATTACGGCTTCAGCGCTTACACGTAAAACGACTTCAACGGCGGGAAGCCATTGAACTCAACCGCGCTGTAACTGGTGGTGTACGCACCGGTCGACAGCCAGTACAGACGATCACCGATCGCCAGGTTCAACGGCAGACCGTACTTGTAGTTCTCGTACATGATGTCGGCGCTGTCGCAAGTCGGGCCGGCGATGACCACTTCTTCCATCTCGCCTTTTTTCTCGGTCCAGATCGGGAACTTGATCGCTTCGTCCATGGTTTCGATCAGGCCGGAGAACTTGCCCACATCGGTATACACCCAACGCTCGACGGCGGTGCGCGACTTGCGTGCAACCAGTACCACTTCGCTGACCAGAATACCGGCGTTGGCAATCAACGAGCGGCCCGGCTCGAGAATGATTTCCGGCAGGTCATCACCGAAGTCTTCCTTGAGGAAGCGGATGATTTCTTCGGCGTAGGTTTCCAGGCTGTTGGTGCGGGTGATGTAGTTGGCCGGGAAGCCACCGCCCATGTTGATCAGCTTCAGGTGGATGCCGTCTTCTTCTTTCAGGCGTTCGAAGATCACTTTGACCTTGGCAATCGCCGCGTCCCAAACGCTGATATCGCGTTGCTGCGAGCCGACGTGGAAGGAGATGCCGTAAGGCACCAGGCCGAGGTCGCGAGCGAGGATCAGCAGGTCCATGGCCATGTCGGTCTGGCAGCCGAATTTGCGCGACAGTGGCCAGTCAGCCGTGGTCGAGCCTTCGGTGAGGATGCGCACATAGACTTTCGAACCCGGGGCCGCCTTGGCGATGTTGCGCAGGTCAGCTTCGGAGTCGGTGGAGAACAGACGCACGCCCTTCTCGTAGAAGTAGCGGATGTCCTTGGATTTCTTGATGGTGTTGCCGTAGCTGATACGGTCCGGGCTGACGCCACGATCCATCACCTTGTCCAGCTCGTAGATCGAGGCGATGTCGAAGCTCGAACCTTTTTCTTTGAGCAGGTCGATGATCTCGACGGCCGGGTTGGCCTTGACCGCGTAGTAGACCTTGGCGAATTCGAAACCGGCGCGCAGGTCATCGTAGGCCTGGGCGATCATCGCGGTGTCGATCACCACGAACGGGGTTTCCTGTTTGTCGGCGAACGCCTTCATTTTGTCGAATGTAGCGCGCGCGAAATAGTCTTCGACCTGGATCGACATGCTGGGAACTCCTACTGGCAAACTAAGTTAAACAATGGGTGCAAATGAACGCCCTCCGTATCCCCACTTTGGTTCGCCTACTTCCCAAGGCATGTCGCCGAAAGCAAAAAGGCCACGGGTGGTTTTACCCTTGGCCTTGCTGTCTCGTCGTCAGTACTTGAGCCGGATGGATCGTTTCCAGCATGGACGTTCGGCGCGAACTTTAGGGCGTGAGGGGCGTGAGATCAACTAAAAATGTCGCGTTTTTGCACGCTTCTGACGTACGTCGCGTTCATCACTCTTTGTAGCCGACCGAGATGACGGGCAGATGTTCCCCGGGAATTTTCCAGTGTTAAAAATACCTGCACGTTCGTGGATTTTGTCGGCGAAGTCGTGGGTAAGTGTGATGGCGGCAATATCGGCGACGTTGGCCGCGAGGGGAGAGGGTGAGGGGGATTTTGGTTGTTTCGCGGGTTGTCTCATACATGCTGTTCGATCCGCAGGTGTTGAGATTCTTTTCCGCTAGGCGAATGAAGAAAAAATCACGCAGATCCTGTGGGAGCGAGCCTGCTCGCGAAGGCATTTTCACAGCCAACATCATTGTTGACTGATATTGCGCTTTCGCGAGCAGGCTCGCTCCCACAGGTTTCGTGTTTTATGCGACTACGGCCTCAGCCGGCGAGACGATGCTGGTCTTCATCCCGCGCGAACGACCCGAACTCAGATAAGCCGCGATCGACTCCTGCGTCACCTCGCCAAGGAACACCCGCTCGGCATCCATCACCGGCAGCCACGAACGGTTGAACTCGTACATCCGCGACAGCAGGATGCGCAAATGCTCGTCGTACGCCGCTGTGGCATTGAACTCACGCAGGAACTGCGCGCACGTGCCGGTCTGGCGATGCAGATCGCGACGACGCACATACCCCAGCGCCTTGTTCTCGGCACAGGTGACCACAACGTAGCGACGGTCATGCTCATCCATCAATTCCAGCGCATCGGCCACCGGGGTTTCCGGGCTCACCGATGGCGCGTTGTCCGCCGCATCTTCAGCCTTCACCAACAGCAGGCGCTTGAGCGTGCTGTCCTGGCCGACGAAGTTGCTGACAAAATCGTCCGCCGGATGCGCCAGCAGCGTGTCCGGGTGATCGATCTGCAGCAGTTTGCCGGCGCGGAAGATGGCGATCTTGTCGCCGAGTTTGATCGCTTCGTCGATGTCGTGGCTGACCATGATCACGGTCTTGTTCAGCGCGCGCTGCATCTCGAAGAACTCGTTCTGGATCATCTCGCGGTTGATCGGGTCGACCGCGCCGAACGGCTCGTCCATCAACAGCAGCGGCGCATCCGCCGCCAGTGCGCGGATCACGCCGATGCGTTGTTGCTGACCACCGGACAGTTCACGCGGATAACGATGCAGATATTGCTTGGGCTCCAGCTTGATCATGCTCATCAATTCGCGAGCACGGTCGTGGCATTTCTGTTTGTCCCAGCCGAGCAGTTTCGGCACGACGACAATGTTTTCTTCGATGGTCATGTTGGGGAACAGACCGATCTGCTGGATCACGTAGCCAATGTTGCGGCGCAGGGTCACTTCGTCGAGATCGGTGGTGTCTTCGCCGTTGATCAGGATCTTGCCCGAAGTCGGTTTGATCAGGCGATTGATCATCTTCAGCGTGGTGCTTTTGCCGCAGCCCGATGGCCCGAGGAACACACAGATTTCGCCTTCATTGACGGTCAGGCTTACCGAGTCCACGGCTTTGACGTCTTTGCCGTTGCTTTGGAAAGTTTTGCTGAGGTTTTGAAGTTCGATCATTTGAGCAGTCCTTTTGGAGTCAACGAGCGTTGCAGCCATTGGAGAAACAGGTCAGCGAAAATGGCCAGAAGACTGACCAGCAGTGCGCCGACGATGAGCATCGACATGTCACTGCGGCTGATGGAAGCGAGGATCAACACACCGAGGCCGCCGGCGCCGATGGTCGCGGCGATGGTCATCACGCCGATGTTCATCACCACGGCGGTGCGCACACCGGCGAGGATCACCGGCACCGCAATCGGCAACTCGACCATGCGCAGGCGCTGGCCGAAGGTCATGCCGATGCCGCGAGCGGCTTCACGGATGCCGGGCTCTACGCCGGTGAGGGCGAGGTAGGTATTGCGCATGATCGGCAGCAGTGAATAAAGGAACACGGCGGTGATCGCCGGCATCGGCCCGAGGCCCTGGCCGAACTTGGAGTAGAACGGCAACAGCAGGCCGAACAGGGCGATCGACGGCACGGTCAGCAGCACCGTGGCGCTGGCCTGCAACGGCCCGGCAAGGGTCGGAAAGCGGGTCATCAGAATGCCCAGCGGCACGCCAACGACAATCGCCAGGGTCACGGCGATGCCGACCAGGGTGATGTGCTGCCAGGTCAGGTGCATCACCTGCTGCCAGTCGAGGTGGGAAAAGGCGTTCAGAAATTCCATGACTTTTCCTCCTTAATCAAGTGGGTGCTGGCGCAGAAAATCGGCGGCCACTTTCGATGGGCTTTCGTGATCGACGTCGACCCGTGCGTTGAGCTGGCGCATGGTTTCGTCATCGAACAGTTCGGCCAATGGCTTGAGTTGCTCGGCCAGTTGCGGATGGGCGTCGAGGTAGGCCTGACGCACCACCGGCGCGGCGGTGTAGTCGGGGAAGTAATGCTTGTCGTCTTCCAGCAGTTTCAGGCCGAAGGCGTTGAGGCGACCGTCGGTGGTGTAGACCAGACCGGCAAACACCTGACCGTTGCGCAATGCCGTGTAAACCAGCCCGGCATCCATCTGGCGGATATTTTTGCGGGTCAGGTTCATGCCGTAGAGATCGACCATGCCGATCAGACCGTCGGAGCGGTTGGCAAACTCGGTGTCCAACGCCACCAAGTGATTGGTCTTGGCCTCGGCACGCAGCACTTCGTTCAACTGGCTGATGTTGTTGATCTGCGGATATTCCTCGGCGACTTTCTTTGGCAGCGCGAGGGCGTAGGTATTGCTGAATTTCGACGGGGTCAGCCAGACCAGGCCTTTTTTCGCGTCGAGTTCTTTCACCCGGGCGTAGGACTGGGCGCTGTCGAGTTTTTCAGTGACATGGTTGTAGGCCACCAGCGACACGCCGGTGTATTCCCAGAGCATGTCCAGCTGCCCGCTTTCGTGGGCGCTGCGGGCGAGGTTGCTGCCCAGACCGCCGGTAATCTGCGCGTCGTAACCTTTGCTGCGCAGGTATTGCGCGGTGATTTCGGCGAGCAGGGTTTGCTCAGTGAAGACTCGGGCGCCGAGGCGGATAACCGGTTTTTCAGCGGCTTGGGCGACACCTGCGAACAGCAGGATGCAGCCCAGAATCAAACTAAATCGTTTCATAGGTATTCCTTCGCAAAAGCCTTAAGACGGGCGCAAACCGCGTTCCAGCCAGAGACGGCTGGCGAGGGTGACGACGCCATCGAGCAGCAAGGCCAGCAGCGCGGTGCACGCGGCGCCGAGCAGCAGTTGCGGCTGATTGTTCAGGGCGATGCCAGGGAAAATCAGGCTGCCGAGGCTGTTGGCGCCGATCAGGAACGCCAGCGGCGCGGTGCCGACGTTGATTGCCAGCGCCACGCGCACACCACCGACGATGATCGGCACGGCGTTGGGCAATTCGACTTTCCACAGCACCTGGCGCGGGGTCATGCCGATGCCGACGGCCGCTTCTTTCAGCGAACCCTGCACATTTTTCAGGCCTTCGTAGGTGTTGCGCACAATCGGCAACAAGGAAGCGAGGAACAAAGCGAAGATCGCCGGGCCACTGCCGATGCCGAGGACGCCCAGGGCAATCGCAAGCACGGCCAGCGGTGGCACGGTGTTGCCGATATTGAAGATTTGCATGAAGCGTTCAGCGCGACCGACCATGGTCGGACGACTGAGGAAGATGCCGGCGGGGATGCCCACGACAAGGGCGGCCAGCATTGAAGCGAGGACGAGAATCAGATGAGCTTGCAGGTAAAACAACAAATCGTCGCGGTAGCGTTCGATCGTGTTGATGCCGATCCAGTGGACCAGCAGGGCCAGGAGCGCGATCACCACCGCACCTCCCATCAGCCCTTTGCCATAGCGGATAGCCACAGGCGGACTCCTTTTTTTGTAGTCGGCGAGCGCAGTCCCGTGTGGCATGCCATACATGGCTGCCGGGAGAGTCGTTCGCGAAAAGTAGCCGTTTTTCAAAGCCGATAAAGCGGTCTGAAAGCGAGCCATGAGCGCAGCCTCGTCAGGCTAACTTGCTGATTTTTCAGCCCCTGACGAAAATTCGTAACAGGGGATGGACGTCTCCGTGCTTTAAAAGGTTCCCATCTGCGGCAGCATTTGGCCACCCTTAATGTGCTCAACGGTTCGGTTATTGCATCGAGTTGGGCTATAATCGCGGCCCTTTTTTGAATCACCGCCAGGCGATTTCCCATGACCAACCAGGCCGCCGAAGTCGCGAAACGCCGCACTTTCGCCATTATTTCCCACCCCGATGCCGGTAAAACCACGATCACCGAAAAGCTCCTGTTGATGGGCAAGGCGATTGCAGTGGCCGGTACGGTGAAATCCCGTAAATCCGATCGCCATGCGACATCCGACTGGATGGAGATGGAGAAACAACGGGGTATTTCCATTACCACGTCGGTCATGCAGTTCCCGTATCGCGAACACATGATCAACCTGCTCGACACCCCGGGCCACGAAGACTTCTCCGAAGATACCTACCGCACCCTTACGGCGGTGGACTCGGCATTGATGGTTCTCGACGGCGGTAAAGGTGTCGAGCCACGGACCATTGCGCTGATGGACGTCTGCCGTCTGCGTGACACGCCGATCGTCAGCTTCATCAACAAACTCGACCGTGACATCCGCGACCCTATCGAACTGCTCGACGAGATCGAAGCCGTTCTCAAGATCAAGGCTGCGCCGATCACCTGGCCGATCGGTTGCTACCGTGACTTCAAGGGCGTGTACCACCTGGCTGACGACTACATCATTGTCTACACCGCCGGTCACGGTCACGAACGCACCGAAACCAAGATCATCGAGAAGCTCGACTCCGACGAAGCCCGCGCGCATCTGGGCGACGAGTACGACCGCTTCATCGAACAGCTGGAACTGGTTCAAGGCGCCTGCCACGAATTCAACCAGCAGGAATTCCTCGACGGTCAACTGACCCCGGTGTTCTTCGGTACGGCACTGGGCAACTTCGGTGTTGACCACGTACTTGACGCCGTTGTTGATTGGGCGCCGCGTCCGCTGGCCCGTGTCGCTAACGAGCGTACCGTTGAGCCGGTGGAAGAGAAGTTCTCGGGCTTCATCTTCAAGATCCAGGCGAACATGGACCCGAAACACCGCGACCGTATCGCCTTCATGCGCATTTGCTCCGGCAAGTACGAGAAAGGCATGAAGATGCGCCACGTGCGCACCGGCAAGGATGTGCGCATCGGCGATGCCCTGACGTTCTTCTCCTCCGAGCGGGAACAGCTTGAAGAAGCGTTTGCCGGCGACATCATTGGTTTGCACAACCACGGCACGATCCAGATTGGCGATACCTTCAGTGAAGGTGAAACCCTCGGTTTCACCGGTATTCCGCACTTTGCACCGGAGCTGTTCCGTCGTGTGCGTCTGCGTGATCCGCTGAAGTCCAAGCAGTTGCGTCAGGGTCTGCAGCAACTGGCTGAAGAGGGCGCGACGCAGGTGTTTTTCCCGGAGCGCAGCAACGACATCATTCTGGGCGCCGTGGGTGTACTGCAGTTTGATGTGGTCGCCAGCCGTTTGAAGGAGGAATACAAGGTTGAGTGCTCTTACGAGCCGATTACTGTGTATTCCGCGCGCTGGATTGAATGCAGCGACAAGAAGAAGCTTGAGGAGTTTTCCAACAAGGCTGTGGAGAACCTGGCGGTCGATGGCGGTGGTCACCTGACTTACCTTGCGCCGACGCGGGTTAACCTGGCGTTGATGGAAGAGCGTTGGCCGGATGTGAAATTCCGTGCGACGCGTGAGCATCATTAAGTTCTGAATTGGTTTGTCCGAAGCCCTCTAGGTGTATGCCTAGGGGGCTTTTTTTGCTTTGGTTTTGGGGGTATATCCGTTTTTTGGGTGATGGCGGCTTAGGGTTCCGCCCTTACGGCGGGTCACTTTTTACAAACGCCTAAAAAGTAACCAAAAACGCTTGCTCCTACGTACGGCCCGCTCGCTGGGGCTCGGGGTTCCTTCGCTCCGGGATCGATCCGGGCGCAGCGTCTCCGGTTTGCTTCGCTGCACCTACTCCCGCTGTGTTTGGCTGCGCCAAACGGTCGCTGCGCTCCCACGCCCGGATCAATCCCTCCACTCAGCCTTCCGACGTCGCCCTACAGATCAAGATCAAAAGCAGGCGAGCTGACACTCGGCCTATTGAGTGGTGAAGAGCACGGCGTGGTCGGCTTTGGATTTGTGTTGGATTTGCCCCTCACCCCAGCCCTCTCCCGAGGGAGAGGGGGCCGATTTGTGTGTTTTTCAAAGCCTCAGTTCGATGCGGTATCGCATGTCGGCGTAGCTCTCCCAAACACTGCAGTCAGTCCCCTCTCCCTCCGGGAGAGGGCTAGGGTGAGGGGCTTTTGATCTGTTTCAGAATCTGAGCCCGACTCGGTATTTCACGTCGGCGTACCTCACGCAAATACCACGGTCAGTCCCCTCTCCCTCCGGGAGAGGGTTAGGGTGAGGGGCTTTTGATCTGTTTCGAATCTGAGCTCGACTCGGTATTTCACGTCGGCGTACCTCACGCAATCACTGCGGTCAGTCCCCTCTCCCTCCGGGGGAGGGTTAGGGTGAGGGGCTTTTGATCTTCGGCACGGTTTTATCGCGCGCAATGGCTGTAGGACGACTCGGTTTTTTGTGGTCTCGATGCTCTTGAACGCGACAACCCGCCTGCTGGCCGTTAGTGTTCCAGCTCCACGCAAGTCGCTTTGAGAGGTCAATGGAATGACGAGTCGGCTGACTCACCTGCTACGGCTGAACGGCTATTTCGGCGTGATGGCCTGGGTGCTCGCGGCGCTGTTGTTCATCAATCGCTTGAGCAGCATGGTCAAGCTGTTCATGGCGTTGTACCTGCGTCAGGAACTGGGGCTGGCGATCGAGACGGTTGGCTGGTTGCTGTCGGCGTACGGCGCGGGTTTGCTGCTGGGGTCGATGCTCGGTGGCTGGCTCAGTGATCATGTGCGCACGGCGCGGCTGACGGCGGTACTGTTCTTTGTTTCGGTGTGGGTGCTGATTCTGCTGGGACTGGTGACGCAAGTGCCGTTGCTCGCTGCATTGTTGTTGCTTAGCGGAACCATCGATGGGGCCATCCGCACCCTGCATCAGCGGCTGATCATGGAGTATTGCGAGGTGGCGCAGCGTTCGCGTGCGCAGGCGTTGAGTCGGGTTGCGCGCAACCTTGGGATGGCCGCCGCCGGTGTGGCGGGCGGGGTGTTGGCGCAGACCGATTTTCGCTGGGTGTTTTTCGGTAGCGCGGCGATGACGTTGTTGGCGCTGCTCTGGTTTGTTCGTACCACGTGGCAGCGTCCGGTGCTGATCAATGAAGAGTCATCGATAGTCGGCGCCGGTGGTTCGGGTGTGCCGTATCGCGACAAACCGTTTCTATGGTTGCTGGCGGCGACGGCTGTGCTCGGCATCGCGTTCGACACGGTCTACAGCACGCTGGGCAACTATCTGCGTGATTACTATCATTTGAGCACCGAGGCGATCGGCTGGCAGTTCGGGCTCAATGCGTTGTTGGTGATCGCCCTGCAGATTCCGCTGTCGCACTGGGGCGAGCGTTGGGGGATGCGCCGGCAAATGCTGCTCGGCAGTGTGTTGCTGGCCTGCGGACTCGGTATGTTGCCGTTCGGCTCCGGGCTGTTTTACGTCTGCCTGTCGACGCTGATCTGGACCTTGGGCGAGGCCTTTTTCATGCCGCCGCTGAATGTGCTGGCCATGCGTTTTGCCCAAGGCGGTAAAAGCGGTCAGTACTTCGGCCTGTTCTTTATGAGCTGGAGCGCCAGTGCGCTGTTGTCACCGGTACTCAGTGGCCAGTTGTACGGTCATTTCGGCGGCCACAGTGTGTGGCTGGCGAGTGCGCTGATGGTGTTGATTTCCATGCCGTTGACGTGGCAGGCCACGCGATCACGCGGCGGCGCTTAGCTGTTGCGGCTATGAGCATTATTCGAAAACTGTCTTTCCATGAGGGGCATTTCTGCCTGCTCCTTAGCGTCCTATCTGGTGAACCCGATGGATCGGAACTAGATTTCACACAGCGCCAGTCAGGCACGAATGTCTCACCTGAAAATGGATGGAGTCAGCTATGAAAAGCAGGTTGCTACGGGTTTTATTGCTGTTGAAAGTGATGGTCATGCTGTCCCTCGGCACCGCGACGGCCTGGGCCGAGTGCGAGGATCACGATTCCCAGGCCTTCAACGGAAAGGTCGGGCATAGCGGCTTGATGCTCGCCAAGTCTGAGTCCGAGCCGGGCGATCAGGGGCAGGGCGGCAGCGCCGATGACGACGACTCGACCACTGATGATCCGGACACTGATGACGACGAAGGCGATAGCCAATCGTAAATCGCAGGCAAAAGAAAACCCCTTCCGCCTCGACTGATGCGCAATTGAGGTGGGAGGGGTTTGGTTAACTCAGGAACAACTCACATCCCCTTGTGGGAGCGAGCCTGCTCGCGAAGGCGTCCTCTCAGTCAACATTAATGGTGACTGATACACCGCTTTCGCGAGCAGGCTCGCTCCCACATTGTTTCAGTGCGGTTTTTAGGCCGCGCCGTCGAGGAACTGCTCGGCGTAGTGGCAAGCCACCTGTCGGCTGTCGAGCTGGCGCAACGCTGGCTCTTCAGTGCTGCATCGCTCGGTCGCGTACGGGCAGCGCTTGTGGAAAGCGCAGCCCGGTGGCGGGTTCAGCGGGTTAGGCAGTTCGCCGACGATCTTGATTTTCGGCTTGTTCGGATCCGGGTGAATGGTCGGGGTCGCCGACAGCAGCGCCTGGGTGTAAGGGTGCAGCGGGCGCTCGTAGATGTCGTTCTTCGGGCCCAGTTCCACCGGGCGACCGAGGTACATCACCATCACGTCGTCGGCCACGTGTTGCACCACCGCAAGGTTGTGCGAGATGAACACGTACGCAGTGTTGAACTCCTGCTGCAGATCCATGAACAGGTTGAGCACCTGCGCCTGAATCGACACGTCCAATGCCGAGGTCGGTTCATCCGCCACCAGCACTTTCGGTTGCAGCATCATCGCGCGAGCCAGGGCGATACGCTGACGCTGACCGCCGGAGAACATGTGCGGATAGCGCTGGTAGTGCTCAGGGCGCAAGCCGACCTGCTTCATCATCGCCTGGACTTTCTCGCGACGCTCGGCGGCGGAGAGGTTGGTGTTGATCAGCAGCGGTTCGCCGAGCTGGTCACCGACTTTCTGCCGTGGGTTCAACGACGCGTATGGGCTTTGGAAGACCATCTGCACGTCTTTGCGCAGTTGCTTGCGCTGGGCCTTGTCGGCGCCGGCAACTTCCTGACCGGCGATTTTCAAGGATCCGGAAGACGGATCTTCAATCAGCGTCAACGCACGGGCGAGGGTGGATTTGCCGCAGCCCGACTCACCAACTACGGCGAGGGTCTTGCCGGCTTCCAGTTCGAACGACACGCCGTTCAGTGCGCGTACGGTCGCATGGCCCTTGAACAGGCCACGGGAGACTTCGTAGTGACGGGTCAGGTCGCGGGCGGTAAGTACGACGGCCATTACGCCACCTCCTGGTTCAGCGGGAAGAAGCAGCGGGCGAGGCTGTGGCTTTTCGGATCAAGGCCTGGACGCTGTTCGCGGCAGCTGTCCTGCACGTACGGGCAGCGCGGCGACAGCAGGCAGCCCTGCGGACGGTCGTAGCGGCCCGGGACAATGCCCGGCAGGGTCGACAGGCGTGCGGCGCCGAGGCTGTGCTCGGGAATCGCCTTGAGCAGCGCTTCGCTGTACGGGTGCGCCGGGATGTCGAACAGTTGCGGCACCTGACCGACTTCAACGGCTTGCCCTGCGTACATCACGCAGACGCGCTGGGCGGTTTCTGCCACGACCGCGAGGTCGTGGGTGATCAGCACCAGGCCCATGTTCTGTTCTTTCTGCAACGCCAGCAGCAGATCCATGATCTGTGCCTGAATCGTCACGTCGAGTGCCGTGGTCGGTTCGTCGGCGATTAGCAGTTTCGGTTCGCCGGCAATCGCCATGGCGATCGCAACACGCTGGCTCATCCCGCCGGACAGTTGGTGCGGGTAGGCGTCCATACGGCTGGCGGCGCCCGGGATTTCGACTTTTTCCAGCAGTTCGATCGCACGTTTGCGGGCTTGCTTGCCGGACATTTTCAGGTGCAGACGCAGCACTTCTTCGATCTGGAAACCGACGGTGTAGCTCGGGTTCAGTGCGGTCATCGGGTCCTGAAAGACCATCGACAGGTCTTTGCCGACGATTTGCCGACGCTGACGATTGCTCAGCTTGAGCATGTCTTTGCCGTCAAAGCTGAGCGAGTCGGCGGTGACGATGCCGGGATGCTCGATCAGGCCCATCAGCGCCATCATGGTCACGGATTTACCCGAACCCGACTCGCCAACGATGGCCAGTACTTCGCCTTTGTCGACTTTCAGGTCGAGGCCATCGACCACTGGGGTCGCGGTCTTGTCGCCGAAGCGAACGTTGAGATTCTTGATTTCTAGCAGTGACATGGGAATCTCCTCAGGCGGCGTTCTTGAGTTTCGGGTCCAGCGCATCGCGCAGACCGTCGCCCATCAAGTTGATTGCCAGCACGCTGAGCAAAATGGTCAAACCAGGCAGGCTCACCACCCACCAGGCGCGTTCGATGTAGTCACGGGCCGAGGCCAGCATGGTGCCCCACTCAGGGGTTGGCGGTTGTACGCCAAGGCCGAGGAAGCCCAACGCTGCGGCATCGAGAATCGCCGACGAGAAGCTCAAGGTCGCCTGCACGATCAGCGGTGCCATGCAGTTCGGCAGCACGGTGATGAACATCAGACGTGGCAGACCGGCACCGGCCAGGCGCGCGGCGGTCACGTAGTCGCGGTTCAGTTCGCCCATCACCGCAGCACGGGTCAGACGCACGTAGGACGGCAGGGACACCACAGCAATGGCGATCACGGTGTTGATCAGGCCAGGGCCGAGGATGGCGACAATCGCCACTGCCAGCAGCAGCGACGGCAGGGCCAGCATGATGTCCATCAGACGCATGATGGTCGGGCCAATCATCTTCGGGAAGAAACCGGCGAACAGACCGAGCAGGATCCCCGGAATCAGCGACATCACCACCGACGACAAACCGATCAGCAGCGACAGGCGCGAACCCTGGATCAGACGCGACAGCAGGTCTCTACCCAGTTCATCGGTGCCGAGCAGGAACTGCATCTGCCCGCCTTCCAGCCACGCCGGCGGCGTCAGCAGGAAGTCGCGGTATTGCTCGCTCGGGTTATGCGGCGCAACCCACGGCGCGAACAGCGCGCAGAAGATGATCAGCAGCATGAACATGAGGCCGGCAACTGCGCCCTTGTTCTTCGAGAAGGCTTGCCAGAATTCTTTGTACGGCGACGGGTACAGCAGACTTTGATCCGCGTTGGCGGCGGTGGCTACTGAGGATGTTGGAGTGCTCATGGTTATTGACCTCAGCGCTGATGACGGATGCGTGGGTTGGCAAAGCCGTAGAGGATGTCCACTACGAAGTTGACCAGAATCACCAGGCAGGCGATTAACAGGATGCCGTTTTGCACAACCGGGTAGTCCCGGGCACCGATGGCTTCGATCAGCCATTTACCGATGCCGGGCCAGGAGAAAATCGTTTCGGTCAGAACCGCACCGGCCAGCAGGGTGCCGACTTGCAGGCCGACCACGGTGAGTACCGGAATCAGTGCGTTACGCAGACCGTGCACGAACACCACGCGCGACGGCGACAGGCCTTTGGCCCTGGCGGTGCGGATGTAGTCTTCACGCAGCACTTCGAGCATCGACGAACGGGTCATTCGCGCGATCACCGCCAGCGGGATGGTGCCGAGGACGATGGCCGGCAGGATCAGGTGATGCAGGGCATCGAAGAAGGCGCCGACGTCATCGGCCAGCAGCGTGTCGATCAGCATGAAACCGGTGCGCGGCTCGATGTCATAGAGCAGGTCGATGCGCCCGGAAACCGGCGTCCAGCCCAGGCTCACCGAGAAGAACATGATCAGGATCAGGCCCCACCAGAAGATCGGCATCGAATACCCCGCGAGGGAGATGCCCATCACCCCGTGGTCGAACAGCGATCCTCGCTTGAGTGCCGCGATCACCCCGGCCAGAAGCCCGAGAATGCCGGCGAACAGCAGGGCGGCCATGGACAGTTCCAGGGTCGCCGGGAAGAGGGAGGTGAACTCGGTCCATACGCTTTCACGCGTGCGCAGGGATTCGCCGAGATCGCCGTGAGCCAGTTTGCCGATGTAGTCCAGATACTGGGCATACAGCGGCTTGTTCAGACCTAGGCGTTCCATTGCCTGAGCGTGCATTTCGGGGTCGACCCGACGTTCGCCCATCATCACTTCCACGGGGTCGCCCGGAATCATGCGAATCAACGCGAAAGTCAGCAAGGTGATGCCGAAAAACGTGGGGATCAACAACCCCAGTCGGCGGGCAATAAAACTAAACATCGTGTGTGGTACCTCATCAGCCGGTTAGGCGTGCCCGGCATCCCTGGGGTCAGGGACGCCGGGAGTTTCTTATCTACTTCACCTGGGTAGTGGCGAAGTTATTAGTGGTGAGAGGGCTGATGTGATAGCCCTCTACGTTGTTGCGCATTGCAGTAAACATCCTGGTGTGGGCCATGCTGATCCATGGCTGATCCTGATTAAACAGCACTTGCGCCTGTTCGTAGAGCTTTGCGCGTTCGGCCGGATCTACTTTAGCCCGTGCTTCATCCAGCAGTGCCTGGAATTTCTCGTTGCACCAGCGGGCGTAGTTCTCGCCATTTTTTGCCGCTTCGCAACTGAGCATAGGCGTCAGGAAGTTATCCGGGTCGCCGTTGTCGCCCGCCCATCCGGCCGAGACCATATCGTGTTCGCCGGCCTTGGCGCGTTTAAGCATTTCGCCCCATTCCATCACGCGAATGTCGATCTTGATCCCGACTTTCGCCAGGTCAGCCTGCATCATTTGTGCGCCGAGCATCGGGTTGGGGTTGGTCGGACCGCCACCGTTGCGGGTAAACAGGGTAAACACGGTGCCTTCCGGAACCCCGGCTTCCTTGAGCAGCTTGCGGGCGGCATCGAGGTCACGTGGCGGGTTCTTCAGGTCGTGGTTATAGCCGAGCAGGGTCGGCGGGTACGGGTTGACCGCGACCGACGCATTGCCTTTGCCGAACAGCGCGTTGACATAGGCTTCCTTGTCAAAGGCGATATCGATGGCTTTGCGCACGCGCACGTCACTCATGTACTTGTGCTGGGTGTTCATGGCGACGTACGAGACGGTCATCGCGTCGAGCTCATCGACTTTCAGGTTGCTGTCTTTCTTGATGCTCGGGATGTCATCCGGTTTCGGATACAGGGCGATCTGGCACTCGTTGGCCTTGAGCTTCTGCAGGCGCACGTTGTTGTCGGTGGCGATGGCCAGGATCAGCGCGTCAGCCGGCGCCTTGCCACGGAAGTAATCCGGGTTGGCCTTGAAACGCACCTGCGCGTCTTTTGCATAACGCTGGAAGATGAACGGGCCGGTGCCGATCGGCTTGTTGTTCAAGTCACCTGTCTTGTTGGCCTTGAGCAATTGGTCGGCGTATTCGGCCGGGTAGATCGAGGAGAACGCCATCGCGATATCGGCCAGGAACGGCGCTTCGCGGCGGGTCAGGGTGAACTTGACCGTGTTGTCGTCGACTTTCTCGACATTCTTCAGCAGTTCCTTGAAACCCATGCTTTCAAAGTACGGGAAGCCCACGCTCGACAGTTTGTGCCACGGGTGATTCGGGTCCAGTTGACGCTGGAAGCTCCAGACCACGTCGTCGGCGTTCATGTCGCGGGTCGGCTTGAAGTATTCGGTGGTGTGAAACTTGACGCCTTTGCGCAGGTGGAACGTGTAGGTCAGGCCGTCTTCGCTGATGTCCCAGGACTCGGCGAGTGCTGGGATCACTTCAGTGGTGCCGGGCTTGAAGTCGGCCAGGCGGTTGAAGATGGTTTCGGCCACAGCGTCCGCCGTGACTGCAGTTGTGTACTGGACCATATCGAAGCCTTCCGGACTGGCTTCGGTGCAGACCACCAAGGGTTTGGCCGAGACGCCAACAGCGACACTCAGCAACGCAGCCGCGATGGCCGCACGTAGGGGAAGCATTTTCATCGATAACCCTCTGCAATCGGTTGAAGACAAAAAGCCGAACGGCCGACTCATCATGAGTCAGCCGTCGGCTGGCGTTTTTACAGGATGTTGAATGGAATCGTGGTCACGAGACGGAACTCGTTGATGTTGCCGTCAGCCTGATGCTCGCTGGCGCGGTGCGTGGTGTACGTCGCGCGAATCGCGGTGGCTTTGAGCGGACCGCTCTGCACGGCATAGGAAGCACCGATGCCGTATTCATAGTGAGTTTCGCCGTCCATCAGGCTCAGGTCGCCACGCTTGGCGCCCGGATCGGTGTAGGCGGTGCCACGGTAGTGAGTACCGTCGATGCCCCAGCCGCGCGCCTGGTAGATGTTGAACTTCAGGCCGGGTACGCCGTATTCGGCCATGTTGATGCCGTAGGCGATCTGGAAGGACTTCTCGTTCGGGCCGTTGAAGTCCGACAGCAGGGAGTTGGCCAGGTAGATGCCGTTGGTTTCGTGCAGGTAGTCGAAGTACGTGTCGCCATTCACTTCCTGGTACGAGAAGGTCAGGCTATGTGCCTGGTGAGCCAGACCCAGCGACAGCGAGTAGGTATCGTTGTCGATCTCGCCCATCAGCTTTTTGCCTTCATCGACGGTCTTGTAGTAGTTCAGACCGGTGGTCAGGCTCAGCACCTGGCTGTCACCCAGTTCGTGGGTGGCGCCGAAGTAGTACTGGTTCCAGAAGTCTTCGACGTTGGAGCCGTACAGGCTGGTTTTCAGACTTTTGAACGGCTGGTAGTTGACGCCAGCGATGTAGACCTTGTCGGTCTCCACGCCAGTGGCCGAGTACTCGGTGCGGAATTTCGACAGGCTCTGCTCGGTACGTGGCGAAACGCGGTCGAAGCCACCCAGGTCAAACGAAATGTTGTTGAGCTCTTCGCTGTGCAGGGTAATACCCTCAAAGCTCGAAGGCAGCGGACGGTTGCCGATGACGTCGACGATCGGCGTGCTGAAGTTCTGACGACCGGCGGTCAGCGTGGTGTTGGAAACGCGCAGCTTGACGTTGGCCAGACCCAGTTTGCTCCACTGGTCGACAGCGTCGCCATCAGAGTGCGCCAGGGTACGGTTGGATCCGCCGGCGATGTCCTTGCGGTCACGGTCCAGAACGATGGCGTTGTAAGCGGCGACTTCAGTGCTGACGCCAACGGTGCCTTGGGTGAAGCCCGAGGTGTAGTTGACGATGGTGCCTTGCACCCAGTTGATCCGACGCGGGGTCGCGGTCTTGACCACTGGCGAGGTGTTCTTGTCGCTGTTTTTCACGTAGCTGAAAGTGTCGTCACGACGTTTCAGTTCATTGGCGTACCAGTTACGGGTTGTGCCGCCCAGGCTTTGTCCATCGATAAAGCCTTTGGCCTCGCTTTGGGCGCTACTGCCGGCCAACGTGGTAGGGACGAACTCCTGACTTGCAGGTTCTGCGTACGCCGTGGCGGTGACGCTGCTGATGGCCAGGGCCAGTATCGCGGTGCTGCTCAGTTTCATGGGTGAAGCTCCTTTACTTTCTTTTTATGCCGGCTTTTTTTGGTATGCCGGTTATTGGTTTAGAACTCGTTCACACATCGCAAACGTTTGCCAAAAGTCAGATTGGCGAATTTCGGCAAAGCGCTTGCGTGAGGGGCTAGACAGCGCCCCCCAGCGTTGCGGCTAATCGTCTGGTTTAATCGATACCGACACCCGAGAACACGTTGCGACCGAACGGGCTGACTTTGAAACCCTCGATCCTGGCGCTTAACGGTTGGTTGACCGTCGAGTGGGCGACAGGCGTGATCGGCACTTGCTGTTTAAGCAATTGCTGAGCCTGTTTGTAGAGCACGGTGCGTTGGTCACGGTCAGTGACGACCTTGGCCTCTTTGATCAGCTTGTCGTAAGCCGGATCGCACCACATGGAATAGTTGTTGCCGCCAATGGCATCGCAGCTGTACAGCGTGCCGAGCCAGTTGTCCGGATCCCCGTTGTCACCGGTCCAGCCGATCAGGCTGACGTCGTGCTCGCCGTTCTTGGTGCGCTTGATGTACTCGCCCCATTCATAGCTGACGATCTTCACTTTCAGACCGATCTTGGCCCAGTCCGCCTGGAGCATTTCGGCCATCAGTTTGGCGTTCGGGTTGTACGGGCGCTGCACCGGCATCGCCCACAGGGTGATCTCGGTGCCTTCTTTGACACCGGCAGCCTTGAGCAGCTCTTTGGCTTTTTCCGGGTTGTAGGCGGCGTCTTTGATGCTGTCGTCGTAGGACCACTGGGTCGGCGGCATGGCATTCACGGCCAGTTGGCCGGCGCCCTGATAAACAGCGTTGAGTATCCCTTGTTTATTCACCGCCATGTCCAGCGCCTGACGCACTTCGAGCTGGTCGAATGGCTTGTGGCGAACGTTGTAGGCGATGTAGCCGAGGTTGAAACCCGGCTTGGAGATCAATTGCAGTTTCGGATCGGCCTTCAGCGCTTCAACATCGGCAGGGCGCGGGTGCAGGGTGATCTGGCACTCGCCGGCCTTTAGCTTCTGCACGCGCACCGAGGCGTCGGTGTTGATCGCAAAGATCAGGTTATCGAGTTTGACCCGGCTCGGGTCCCAGTAATGTTGATTACCGGTGTAACGAATGTTCGAGTCTTTCTGATAACTCTTGAACACGAACGGCCCGGTGCCGATCGGTTTCTGGTTGATGTCGCTTGGCTTGCCTTCGGCCAGCAGCTTGTCGGCGTATTCGGCGGACAGGATGGCGGCGAAGCTCATGGCGATGTTCTGGATGAACGCGGCGTCGACGCTGTTGAGCGTGAACTCCACGGTCAGCGGCCCGGTCTTCTCGACCTTGGCGATGTTCTTGTTCAGGCTCATCCCGTTGAAATACGGGAACTCGGTTGGATAAGCCTTACGGAAAGGTTGTTGCGCATCGAGCATGCGATTAAACGTGAACAGCACGTCGTCGGCGTTGAAATCGCGAGTTGGCTTGAAGTACGGCGTTGTATGAAATTTCACACCTTCACGCAGGTGAAAGGTGTACTTGAGACCATCCTCGGAAATGTCCCACTTGGTCGCCAGACCGGGTACGACATTGGTCGCGCCTTTTTCGAACTCGACGAGACGGTTGTAGATCGGTTCGGCGGCGTCGTTATCGGTCGCTGTTGTGTACTGCGCGGTATCGAAACCGGCCGGGCTGCCTTCAGAGCAGAACACCAGGCTTTTGCTGGCGGCGAAACTGGCGGACGAGGCGGCCAACAGGCCGGCACCCAGCAATGCGGAATAAATCAAGGTATGGCGCATGACGCTCCCTCTTTTTTAGTGTTGTTCAATGCACCGTCACCTCATCCAGAGACGTTTTGGTTGCATCGAGCTCAATCCAGTACGTACGGCAAACCGGTGGCCCACGCAGACACTGGTCAGTACCCGACGGTAGGGGCCGCGGTTCTGGCAGTAAATGCGTAAATGCCTTAAATCTCGTAGGAAAAGGCGACGCGTCCTATACCTCTGCGGTAATCCGCAGCGGAATTGGTTGTAGGCAATTTCCTAACTTCTCGGCAGGTAAAACAACGGCGACGTTATAAACGTCGCCGCTGCAGTGCCTTATTTGCTGACGCTGACGCCGTAGAAGGAGTTCAAGCCGAATGGGCTGATCTTGAAATCCTGCACGTTGGCGCGCATGGGTTGGTACACCGTCGAGTGAGCGATAGGTGTCATCGGGACTGCATCTTTGAGGACGTGTTGCGCCTCTTTGTACAGTTCGGTGCGCTTGGCCTGGTCGGTTGTACGCTTGGCTTCTTTGACGAGGCCGTCGAACTTCTTGTCGCACCACTTGGAGAAGTTGTTGCCGCTGAGCGAGTCGCAACCGAACAGCACGTTCAGCCAGTTGTCCGGATCACCATTGTCACCGCTCCAGCCAATGATCATGGCCTGGTTCTCACCACCTTTGGAACGCTTGATGTACTCGCCCCATTCGTAGCTGGTGATCTTCACTTTCAAGCCGATCTTGGCCCAGTCGGACTGGAGCATTTCAGCCATCAGTTTGGCGTTCGGGTTGTACGGACGCTGCACCGGCATCGCCCACAGAACGATTTCGGTACCTTCCTTGACGCCAGCTTCCTTCAGCAGTTGCTTGGCTTTCTCAGGATCGTACTTGGCGTCCTTGATGGTGGTGTCGTAAGACCACTGGGTCGGCGGCATGGCGTTGACCGCCAGTTGGCCGGCACCCTGGTAAACCGAGTCGATGATCTGTGGTTTGTTCACAGCCATGTCCAGCGCCTGACGGACGCGCAGGTCAGCCAGTGGGTTGGCTTCGTTGCTGCCCTTGACCTTGTCCATCACGTTGTAGGCGATGTAACCCAGGTTGAAACCAGCCTGGTCAGGCATCTTCAGGGTCTTGTCTTCTTTCAGCGCTTTCAGGTCGGCCGGACGCGGGAACAGGGTGACCTGGCACTCGTTCTTTTTCAGCTTCTGAATACGTACCGACGGGTCAGTGGTGATGGCGAAGATCAGGTTGTCGATCTTCACATCCTCAGGCTTCCAGTAATCCTTGTTGCCGGTGTAACGGATATTGGAGTCTTTCTGATAGCTCTTGAACACGAACGGACCAGTGCCGATCGGCTTCTGGTTGATGTCGGCAGCCTTGCCTTCTTTCAGCAGCTGCGCTGCGTACTCGGCGGACTGTACCGAGGCGAAGCTCATCGCCATGTTCTGGATGAACGCAGCGTCGACTTCTTTCAGAGTGAACTTGACGGTGTGGTCGTCGACTTTATCGATCTTGGTGATGTTGGTGTCCATCCCCATGTCGGTGAAGTACGGGAATTCGGTCGGGTACGCCTTACGGAACGGGTCATCCTTGTTAATCATGCGATTGAAGGTGAACAGCACGTCGTCGGCGTTGAACTCACGAGTCGGCTTGAAATACGGGGTGGTGTGGAACTTGACGCCTTCACGCAGGTGGAAGGTGTAAGTCAGGCCGTCATCGGAGATGTCCCACTTGGTCGCCAGACCAGGAATCACGGCGGTGCCGCCGCGCTCGAACTGGGTCAGGCGGTTGAACATGGTTTCGGCTGAGGCGTCGAAGTCGGTTCCGGTGGTGTACTGGCCTGGGTCGAAACCGGCCGGGCTGCCTTCGGAGCAGAACACCAGGTTAGTCGCAGCGGATGCGAAAGGTGCGGAGGCTAACAAGCCTGCGCCGACTAAAAACGGAATGACCGCGTGTTTAAGCATGTTGGCCTCATGATTTGTTGTCATTTTTTAGTTGTGAGGTACGACCTCGTGAGTCGTGCCTGCGGATACTTATGCAGGGGCCATACCCATTGCAAGATCCAGAACGACTGCCGGCCACAAAGCGTGGCACGAACGTACCTTAATGTCGCATCTGTGTAACTTCTGACGCATTTGACCGTTTGCGGGTGGTTTTTACGGTGCAAATGAAGCCCCAAAACGGTGCATTGGTCACGTTGTGCGCGCCGCCTTGGGGCTTGGTGTTACTTATTTATACCCACGCCATAGAAGGGGGTAAGACCGAACGGGCTGATCCGGAAGTCAGTGACTTCCTTGCGCAGCGGCTGGAACACCGTGGAGTTGGCAATCGGTGTGATCGGCACCTGCTGTTTGAGGATCAGTTGCGCCTGTTGATACAGTTTTACCCGTTGATCTTTGTCGGTGGCCAACTTGGCCTGTTGCACCAGTTTGTCGTAGGCCGGATCGCACCATTTGGCGTAGTTGCTGCCTTTTACCGCCGCGCAGCTGTAGAGCACGCCCAGCCAGTTGTCCGGGTCACCGTTGTCACCCGTCCAACCATAAATCATGGCGTCGTGTTCGCCATTTTTCGCGCGTTTGATGTACTCGCCCCATTCGTAGCTGACGATGTTGGCCTTGATGCCGATTTTCTCCCAATCCTGCTGGATCATCTGCGCCGACATCCGCGCATTCGGGTTTGAGGCGCGTTGCACTGTCATCGCCCAAAGGTTGATGGTTGTACCCGGCGCAACCCCTGCTTCTTTCAGTAGCACCCGCGCTTTTACCGGGTCGTAGGGAGCGTCCTTGATGTTCGGGTCATACGACCATTGCGCCGGCGGCAAGGCGTTTTGGGCTAGTTGGCCGGCGCTTTGGTAGACGGCTTTGATGATTGCCGGTTTGTCGATGGCCATGTCCAGCGCCTGCCGCACTTTGAGCTGGTCGAGTGGCGCGTGGGTGGTGTTATAGGCGAGGAAGCCGAGGTTGAAACCGGCCTGTTTGAGCACGCGCAGATTCGGGTCTTTTTCCATCACTTCGATGTCGGCCGGGCGTGGGTAGCCGCTGACCTGGCATTCGCCGGCCTTGAGTTTTTGCAGGCGCACGGCGGCGTCCGGGGTGATCGAGAAAATCAGGTTGTCGATCTTCACGTCTTCGGGTTTCCAGTAGGCCGTGTTGGCGGCGTAGCGGATTTGCGAGTCCTTTTGGTAACGCTTGAATACGAACGGGCCGGTGCCGATCGGTTTCTGGTTGAGGTCGGCGGCTTTGCCTTCCTTCAACAGTTGCGCGGCGTATTCGGCTGATTGCACCGAGGCGAAGCTCATGGCGAGGTTTTGCACGAACGCGGCGTCGACGTTGTTGAGGTTGAAGCGCACGGTTTGCTCGTCGAGTTTTTCTAACGATTTGATTGTGGTGTTGAGGCCCATGTCGGTGAAGTAGGGGGATTCGGCGGGGTAGGCCTTGCGGAAGGCGTTATCCGGGTCGAGCAGGCGCTGGAAGGTGAAGAGGACGTCGTCGGCGTTGAAGTCGCGGGTGGGTTTGAAGTAGTCGGTGGTGTGGAATTTTACGTTTTGGCGCAGGTGGAAGGTGTATTGCAGGCCGTCGCTGGAGACGTCCCATTTTGTCGCCAGGCCGGGTTCGATGTCGGTGCCGCCGCGTTTGAATTGGGTGAGGCGGTTGAAGACGGTTTCGGCGGAGGCGTCGAAGTCGGTGCCGCTGGTGTATTGGCTGGGGTCGAAGCCGGCGGGGCTGGCTTCGGAGCAGTAGACCAGGGTTGTGGCGGCGTTGGCGATTGGGGCTATGGCGGTTAGTGCGAGGGAGATCAAGAGCGGTTTTAGGGTGGATCTTGGCATGGGGTCCCCGGGGAATCGGCGGTGGTAATCGTGGAAGAGTAGCTGGGGCGGGGGTGTTGGCGGAAATATCGTTTTTCCTGTTGAAGTGTCTATCTCGGTATATCTAGCGCTTGTGTGTATATCCGTTGCTGCGGTAACGGCGGCTTAGGGTTTCGCCCTTACGGCGACTCACTTTTTTTCAAACGCCAAAAAAAGTAAGCAAAAAACGCTTGCTCCTACGTTCGGCCCGCTCGCTGGGGCTCGGGGTTCCTTCGCTCCGGGATCGATCCGGGCGCAGCGTCTCCGGTTTGCTTCGCTGCACCTACTCCCGCTGTGTTTGGCTGCGCCAAACGGTCGCTGCGCTCCCACGCCCGGATCAATCCCTCCACTCAGCCTTCCGACGTCGCCGGTGGGTCAAGATCAAAAGCAGGCGAGCTGACACTCGGCCTATTGAGTGGTGAAAAGCGGGTGTTCGGCTTTGGTTTTGTGGTGGATTCGCCCCTCACCCCAGCCCTCTCCCGGAGGGAGAGGGGGCCGATTTGTGTGTTTTTCAAAGCCTCAGTTCGACGCGGTATTGCACGTCGGCGTAACTCTCCCAAACAACTCGGTCAGTCCCCTCTCCCTCCGGGAGAGGGCTAGGGTGGGTAAAGACCGGGTACATCCTTTACGTTTGAGACCGGGGACATGGTTTACAGGTATCAATCATGGTCAGGAGGTGCTGACCATGCCCTGGAAACAAGAGTCCCCAATGGATCAACGAGTGAAGTTAATTAGCGATTGGCTCAGCGGCAGCTACACCAAAAGCCAATTAAGCCGGCGGTATGGCGTCAGTCGTCCAACCATCGACAAGTGGCTGGAACGGTATGCAGCGTTGGGCGTGGATGGCTTGAAAGAGCAGTCGCGTAAGCCGCTGAATTGCCCTCACCAAACTTCCGATGAAATCATCGCCAAGTTGCTGGCCAAGAAAAACGAACATCCCGATCGGGGACCCAAGCAGATCATTGGTCGCCTGCGCGATTCCGATCCGCATATCCAATGGCCGGCGGCGAGTACCGCCGGGGAGTGGTTGAAGAAAGCTGGTTTGGTGGTGGCACGACGGCCCTATCCCCCGCGTCCCCGTGCTCCAACACATTTACGTCCGGTCGACGCGCCCAACCAGACTTGGTGTGCTGATTACAAAGGGCAGTTCAAAATGCAGGACGGTAATTGGTGCTATCCGCTGACCATTACCGATCAGATGAGCCGCTTTTTATTCGTCTGTCGCGCTTTGCCCAGTACGCACGGAGCGCCGACGCGGGAAGGCTTCGAGTGGGCTTTTCGAGAATATGGGCTGCCGGATGTGATCCGCACTGATAATGGCGCTCCTTTTGCGTCGACAGGTCTGGCGCGACTTTCGAAGTTATCGGTTTGGTTCATCAGGCTCGGAATCCATGTCGAAACGATTACACCTGGCCGTCCCGACCAAAATGGTCGACATGAACGGATGCATCGAACGCTAAAGGCAGCAGTGCCACCGGCGGAAAACCTGGTGCGCCAGCAGCTGGCTTTTCAGGATTTCATCCAAGACTTCAACCACCACCGACCGCACACCGCGCTGGGCATGAAACCGCCGGCATCTGTCTATCGCCCGTCGATACGCGCTTATCCCGGTTACTTGCCTGCGCTTGAATACGGTTCCGATGTTGAAGTACGTAAGGTTCGGTCAAATGGGGAAATTAAATGGAAAGGACAGCTGATTTTTCTAGGAGAGGCTCTAATTGGAGAGGACATCGCGTTGAAGGAAGTGGCTGATGACGCTTGGGAACTGTACCTTTGCAGCCACTGTTTAGGCAGGCTTGAAAGAGGCGCCAAACGCGTTTCAAGCCTGTAAAGGTGTAAACGATGTCCCCGGTCTAATTTGTAAAGGATGTACCGGTCTCTACAGTGAGGGGCTTTTGATCTGTTTCATAATCTGAGTTCAACACGGCAATCGCACGTCGGCGTAACTCTCCCAAACAACTCGGTCAGTCCCCTCTCCCTCCGGGAGAGGGCTAGGGTGAGGGGCTTTTGATCTGTTGCAGAATCTGAGTTCAACACGGCAATCGCACGTCGGCGTAACTCTCCCAAACACCACGGTCAGTCCCCTCTCCCTCCGGGAGAGGGCTAGGGTGAGGGTTGGCTTTTGGCTGTTTAAATCTGATGCAAATAACCAGAACCTTCCCACAAGGTTTTCAGGTTGTCCGTCGGGCGTGCGCTCTTTAGGCTCTGGGTGTCGCTGAAAACTCAGCGATCGGGAGGTGAGATTCCCGGTTATTGAATTTGGAAACCTGCACAAGCCCCTCCATAATCGCCGCCAGCTCATGCTGTCAGCAGTTTTTATGGCGGCTATGTACGGGCGGACTTTTGTCCGGCCGGGTTGGTTTCCTTACCGGTAATCTCACTCCGTACATAGTTGCCACCTCATTTCTCGAGTGAGATCGGAAATGAATGGCGTCAGTTCATAAGGAAATTTTCCATGGATAAATTGATACCTGACCCACCCCTCGATACCCCACTCGAAGAAGCCATCCGCGCCGAAGACCAGATCAAAACCCGCGAAGCCATCAAACGAGCCCTGGATTTCTACCTCAGCCCCGAACCCCTCAAACCCCGGCAGCCCAGCACGATGTTCCTGATCCAGCCGAACATCGACACCGAAAGCCTGCTGACGCATGCCTGTGAGTCACTGGCGTCGGCGAACACGTTAACCGGTAACTTTGCCGATCAACTGGGCCGGCCCGAGCGCAATACGGCGTTGGCGATTCAGCAGATCATCATGCTGGCCGAGCTGGCGGTGAATCGGGCGCTGGATCGGGTTGATCCGCAGACCTGAGACCGCGTTATCGTTCTTCGCGAGCAAGCTCGCTCCCACAGGTGGAATGCATTTCAAACTGTGGGAGCGAGCTTGCTCGCGAAGACGGTGGTTCATCCACAGCAAATCCCAGGCACAAAAAAACCGCCGATCATTCACCGATCGGCGGTTTTTCATTCAGCGCAAATCAAATCACGGCATCAACACTTCAATCGAACCATCAGCCGTCATGCTGACCTGGCTCGTACCTGCTTCAACTTCCGGCGTCACCGGCGCCGAATCCATCGCCGCCGCTTTCATCATCATCGGTGCGCGCAGGTACGGTTGTGGATAACCGTTGCTGTTGAGGTTCAGGTTGACGATTTTGTAACCCTTGCCGCCCAGTGCATCAGTGGCCAGTTGGGCGCGGGCCTTGAAGGCGGTCACTGCTTCTTTGAGCAACTGGTCTTCACTGGATTTGCGGGTCGGGTCGGCGATGGCGAAGTCCATGCCGCCCATTTTCAGGTCGCCGAGCAGTTCGCCGGTGAGTTTGGACAGGGCGGCGAAGTCAGAGCTTTCCAGGCGCAGTTCGGCGCGTTCGCGCCAGCCGGTGATTTTCTGGCCTTTGGTGTCGTAGATCGGGTAACTGTTGCGGCTGCCCTGACGCAGGGTGATGTCTTTGACTTGCTTGGCCTGGGCCAAGGCCTTGTTCATGGTGGTGCTGACGTCGGCGGCGAGTTTGGCCGGGTCGGTGTTTTGTTCTTCGGTGTAGAGGGTGACGATCATCAGGTCGCGGGCGACTTCCGTGCTGACTTCGGCGCGCAGGGAAATCTGGTTGTAGTGCAGCTCATCGGCGGCCAGGGCCGGAAGGCTGGCGATGCTGCCGACGGTCAGGGCGAGAAGGGCGGCGCTGCGGCGAAATGTGTGCATGAAAGCTCCTTGATGAGGGCGCAGGTGATGGTTCGGGGGCCTGCGTGAAACCATCAGACTCTAGCTTTTATGATCCGGTTCGCCCAGTTACAACTTCTATACAGATGGCCGGGGCTGCTGCGCAGCCCTTCGCGAGCAGGCTCGCTCCCACAGGGGAATGCATTTCAAAGGTGAGAGCGAGCCTGCTCGCGAAGGCGTCCTTATAGCCGCCGAAGATGTTTCCGCCATGTGGTCGTTTGCCGCACTTTCGCCTCTCAAGGGCGCGGCTTGGTTATACTCCGTGCGATCCGCCTGGAGCGCTCATCAGGAGAGCTCATGCTCGCCCCCGTACAACTGACATCCGCCACTCGCCAGAACCTCTGGCGGCTGACTTTCATCCGCACCCTGGTGCTCGCTGCGCAGGCTGGCTCCGTAGGCCTGGCCTACTGGCTGCAATTGTTGCCGTTGCCGTGGGTGCAACTGGCGATGACCCTTGGCTGCTCGACACTGCTTTGCGTGTTCACTGCCGTGCGTTTGCGCACTTCGTGGCCGGTGACCGAACTCGAATATGCGCTGCAACTGGCCTGTGATCTGGTGATCCACAGTGCGCTGCTGTACTTCTCCGGTGGTTCGACCAACCCGTTTGTTTCCTACTACCTGGTGCCGCTGACCATCGCTGCCGTGACGCTGCCGTGGCGTTATTCGGTAGTTCTCTCCGGTATCGCATTGGCGCTGTACACCGTGATGCTGACGCGTTTCTATCCGCTGGAAACCCTGCCGGTGGCCCGCGAGAACCTGCAGATCTACGGCATGTGGCTGAGCTTTGCGCTGGCCGCTGCGGTGATCACCTTCTTCGCCGCACGCATGGCCGAGGAGCTGCGCCGTCAGGAAGAATTACGCGCGATTCGCCGTGAAGAAGGCCTGCGCGATCAGCAACTGCTCGCCGTCGCCACCCAAGCCGCTGGCGCTGCCCATGAACTCGGCACGCCGTTGGCGACCATGAGCGTGTTGCTCAAGGAAATGCAGCAGGACCATCCCGACCCGATGCTGCAGGATGATCTGAAGGTGCTGCAGGATCAGGTCAAACTCTGCAAGGAGACCTTGCAGCAACTGGTGCGGGCCGCCGAGGCCAACCGGCGTCTGGCTGTCGAGATGCAGGACGTCACCGACTGGCTCGACGAAGCGCTGAACCGCTGGCACCTGATGCGGCCGGAGGCCAGTTATCGCTTCCACCGTCTCGGCCAAGGCACCGTGCCGCGCATGGCGCCGCCGCCGGATCTGACCCAGGCCTTGCTGAATCTGCTCAACAACGCCGCCGACGCCTGCCCGGAAAACCTCAAGGTGACCCTGGACTGGGACGCGGAAACCGTGACCATCAGCATTCGTGACCACGGCGCCGGTGTGCCGCTGGCCATCGCCGAACAGATCGGCAAACCGTTTTTTACCACCAAGGGCAAAGGTTTCGGCCTGGGCCTGTTTTTGAGCAAGGCCAGCGTGACACGCGCCGGCGGCTCAGTGAAACTCTATAGTCATGAGGAAGGCGGCACGCTCACCGAGCTGCGCCTGCCTCACGGCGCCCGAGGAGACCAACATGAGTGACGAAATCCAAGTCGAAGGCGAAGAGCTGCCGCATTTGCTGCTGGTCGATGACGACGCAACGTTCACCCGAGTAATGGCCCGTGCCATGGCTCGCCGTGGCTTTCGCGTCAGCACCGCAGGTTCTGCCGAAGAAGGCCTGACCATCGCCCAGGCCGATCTGCCTGATTACGCCGCGCTCGACCTGAAAATGGACGGCGATTCCGGTCTGGTGCTGCTGCCCAAGCTGCTGGAGCTGGACCCGGAAATGCGCGTGGTGATCCTCACCGGTTATTCGAGCATTGCCACCGCGGTCGAAGCGATCAAGCGCGGCGCCTGCAATTACCTGTGCAAACCCGCCGATGCCGACGACGTGCTGGCCGCGCTGCTGTCCGAACACGCCGACCTCGACAGTCTGGTGCCGGAAAACCCGATGTCGGTCGACCGCCTGCAGTGGGAACACATCCAGCGCGTGCTCACCGAGCACGAAGGCAACATCTCCGCCACTGCCCGCGCCTTGGGCATGCACCGCCGCACCCTGCAGCGCAAACTGCAGAAGCGCCCGGTTCGTCGCTGAACCTGCGCTGAACGACTATCGCCAGCCCTCGCGATAAAACGCACCGATCATCTATGATCGGTGCGTGTCTGTTCTTTCCTATTTCGAGCCTTATCCATGAATCAGAACGCTGAATATTCCGCGGTCAACGATGCTGTGCGCGGGCAGTTTTTTCGCAAGGTTTGGGCGATGATCACGCCTTACTGGCGCAGCGAAGAGAAGGGCAAGGCCTGGACGCTGCTGATTGCCGTGATCGCGCTTACGCTGTTCAGCGTATGGATCGCGGTGTGGCTCAACAGTTGGTACAAGGATTTTTACAATGCCTTGCAGAAGAAGGACGAGGCGGCCTTCTGGCAGTTGATCCTGTATTTCTGCGGTATCGCGGCGGTGGCGATTCTCGGCTCCGTGTATCGCCAGTATCTGACGCAAATGCTGACCATCCGCTGGCGTGCCTGGCTCACCGAAAAGCATTTCACCCGGTGGCTGGAGCACAAGAACTACTACCAGCTGGAGCAGGGTGGCTATACCGATAACCCGGACCAGCGGATCTCCGAAGACCTTAATAAATTCACGGCCAACACACTGGCCCTTGGCTTGGGTCTGATCCGCACAGTCGTCAGTCTGGTGTCGTTCTCGATCATCCTGTGGGGCGTTTCCGGAAGCATTGAGGTGTTCGGTTTCACTGTTCCCGGTTACATGTTCTGGTGTGCATTGGTGTACGCGGTGATTGGTAGTTGGCTGACGCATTTGATTGGCAGGCGTCTGATCGGTTTGAACAACAACCAGCAACGTTTTGAAGCCGACCTGCGTTTCTCGATGGTGCGGGTTCGCGAGAATGCAGAGAGTATCGCCTTGTACAACGGCGAGCCGAATGAAAACCGGCGCCTGAGTAACCGTTTCGGTCTGGTCTGGCACAATTTCTGGGACATCATGCGGGTGTCCAAGCGGCTGACGTTTTTTACCTCGGGTTATGGGCAGATCGCGATCATTTTTCCGTTCATGGTGGCGGCCCCACGGTACTTCAGCGGCAAAATCGAACTCGGTGAGCTGATGCAAATCAACTCGGCCTTCGGCAATGTGCAAGAGAACTTCAGCTGGTTCATCAGTGCTTATCAGGATCTGGCAGAGTGGCGCGCTACGTGTGACCGGTTGCTGAGTTTCCGCAATGCGATGAGCAACAACGAAGAACGCACCCCGGCCATCGATGTGCAGAATCAGGGCAGCGAATTGAAAGTGCACAACCTCGGTCTGGATCTGGCCGATGGTCGCCATCTGTTGACCAGTGCCGACATGACTGTGGAACCCGGTGAGCGGGTGATGCTCAGCGGCCGTTCTGGCAGCGGCAAGTCGACGTTGCTGCGGGCGATGGGGCATTTGTGGCCCGCGGGGCACGGCAATATTCGTTTGCCGGCGGCGCGGTATCTGTTCCTGCCGCAGAAACCGTATCTGCCGATCGGCACTCTGCGCGAGGCGTTGAGTTATCCACAGCCGGGCGACAGTTACGCGCCGGAGCGTTATGCACAAGTGCTGGAAGCCTGCCGCTTGCCGCATCTGATTGGGCGACTGGACGAGGCCAATCACTGGCAACGCATGCTCTCGCCGGGTGAGCAGCAACGACTGGCTTTCGCCCGTGCGTTGCTTTACGCACCGCAGTGGCTGTACATGGATGAGGCGACTTCGGCGATGGATGAAGAGGATGAAGCGACGCTTTATCAGGCGCTGATCGATCAGTTGCCGGGGCTGAGCATTGTCAGCGTTGGCCATCGCAGCAGCTTGAAACGCTTCCATCCACGGCACGTGCGGATCGACAGCGGCCATTTGGTTGAACAGACCGTGACTGCCTGATCACCGTTAAACCCCTGTAGGAGTGAGCCTGCTCGCGATAGCGTTGGGTCAGTCACATTGATGCTGAATGTGCGGACGTCATCGCGAGCAGGCTCACTCCTACATAAAGCGATGTAAACCGGAAAGTGATCGTACAACCCGCTTGAGCTATGATGCCCCCAAGCCGAATTTTCGAGACAAGATGCACACCATGGAAAACCTGATCGACACCCCGCGTCTCCCGCGCAAGCGCCGCAGCCTGGCCCAGGAACTGGTGACGGTGCTGAGCGAGCAGATCCGCGATGGCCTGCTCAAACGCGGTGACAAACTGCCTACCGAGTCGGCGATCATGGAAGCCCATGGCGTCAGCCGCACCGTGGTGCGCGAGGCGATCTCGCGTTTGCAGGCTGCAGGGCAAGTGGAAACCCGCCACGGCATCGGCACGTTTGTGCTCGATACGCCAAGCCCGAGTGGTTTCCGTATCGACCCGGCCACTGTCGTCACCCTGCGTGATGTTCTGGCGATTCTCGAATTGCGCATCAGCCTCGAAGTCGAATCTGCCGGCCTTGCCGCGCAACGTCGCAGCGCCGAGCAACTGGCGACCATGCGCGCCGCCCTCGATGCGCTCAACGAAAGCGCTGCCCATGCCAGTGATGCTGTTGCTTCGGACTTTGCCTTCCATCTGGAAATCGCGCTGTCCACCGGCAACCGTTACTTCACCGACATCATGACCCACCTGGGCACCAGCATCATTCCGCGTACGCGGCTGAATTCGGCACGCCTGGCCCATGATGATCAGCAGCACTACATGAGCCGCCTGAGCCGTGAGCACGAAGAAATCTACGACGCGATTGCCCGTCAGGATTCAGATGCGGCGCGTGCGGCGATGCGTCTGCACCTGACCAACAGCCGTGAAAGACTGCGCCAGGCTCATGAAGAGGCACAGGCGCAGAGGGGCTGAGGGTTAAGGCTCCAGTTTGAATTTGGCTTGAGAAGAGATCACTTCAATACCAGACGGTTTGGTGATTTTGTACGTTAAGGTGGCTTGTTCACCCGCTACCACACCTACTGCAAACGCACTCTTCGGGATCGCAAACGCAATGGGCTTCCCGACATGTTGATGAGTAATAGCGATTGCTCCGCTAGTCCAGGAAGTCCCTTGAGTTCTCTTGAGGAACAACTCGATTTGGTCTCCTGCCAACGCGCCATGGCCGTTAGGTACTTCGGCATCTGTCGGGTCGGAAAGTTGGCTAATGCGGACTGTGCCGTTTTCGGCTTGCTTGAGAGTCGGGGCTGGCAAGGTTTGAGTTTGTGCGTTCATGGTCAAGATCCGTCTATTGAGCTTTAGGTTATCGAAGGCGCCGGCGCATTGATGTCACCCGCGCGCTTCTATTTAAGAAGCGCGAAGCCCTCTTACACACCTGTAAGAAATACCAGTTCCGACGAACGGTAACCGCTCCCGCACGACAAGGTTCAGCCCTCAATCCGCAACCTCAACACCTCCGAAAACGGCTCCATACTCGACTCATCGCAAAACTTGTAGCGCAGTTCAATCTCCCTGTTCAGGTACGGACGGAGCACTTCTTTAGGCAACTGCAACTCGATCCCCGTCAGTTTCTCCATCTCGTCTTCAGCATCGTCCCAGGTGCCAGTGTTCACTTCCTCACCTTCCCACTCCGGCTCTTCCGGGTCGTCGCCGAGAATCGGGTAGACGCTCCAGTTCGCTGGAAAATCGCTCGAATCCGGGACTTGTACGATCAATACATCGGGTAGCACGGATAGCTGCAAAGTGAGGGTGTCAGAGGCAGAAGAGTCCATTTGCGCGAGGGTCGGTGCAGCGTAATTCGTGGACATTTCGGTTTCCTTCGGTGGTCCGCCACGATCCTTCGTGGCAGTCGTCGCACCTTACCCGGCGTGGTAGCTGCGCTCAGTAAACGAATCTTGACCAGACATTTCTGCAATGTAGCCCAATAAAAACGGGCCTTTACGCTGATTCGCCATTTGGCTTAAACACTTTTGTCCGACAAAAAACCACCCACAACGATGAAATGCAGTTGACGGTTATCTTTTAAGTTGTACGATGACCTACAACTTCAGCGAAGGCTGAACGGACCAATCACAAAAAACGTTGCTACCAGGGTGTTCGAATAATGAATCCACAAGAACTGAAGTCCATCCTCTCTGCCGGCCTGCTGTCCTTCCCGGTGACCGATTTCAACGCGCAGGGCGATTTCAACCGCGCGGGCTACATCAAACGCCTGGAATGGCTGGCTCCGTATGGCGCTTCAGCCTTGTTCGCCGCCGGCGGCACCGGTGAGTTCTTCTCCCTGGCCGCTAGCGAATACTCGGAAATCATCAAGACTGCCGTCGACACCTGCGAAACCAGCGTGCCGATTCTGGCCGGCGTCGGCGGTTCGACTCGCCAGGCCATCGAATACGCTCAGGAAGCCGAGCGTCTGGGCGCCAAAGGCTTGTTGCTGCTGCCGCACTACCTGACCGAAGCCAGCCAGGACGGCGTTGCCGCTCACGTTGAAGCCGTGTGTAAATCGGTCAACATCGGCGTGGTTGTTTACAACCGCAACGTTTGCCGCTTGACTGCGCCGCTGCTGGAACGTCTGGCCGAGCGCTGCCCGAACCTGATCGGCTACAAGGACGGTCTGGGTGATATCGAGTTGATGGTGTCGATCCGTCGCCGCCTCGGTGATCGCTTCAGCTACCTGGGTGGTCTGCCGACCGCCGAAGTCTACGCCGCGGCCTACAAGGCGCTGGGCGTGCCGGTTTACTCCTCGGCGGTGTTCAACTTCATTCCGAAAACCGCGATGGACTTCTACCACGCGATCGCCCGTGAGGATCACGCCACCGTCGGCAAGATCATCGACGACTTCTTCCTGCCATACCTCGACATCCGCAACCGCAAGGCCGGTTACGCCGTGAGCATCGTCAAGGCAGGCGCGAAAATCGCCGGCTATGACGCAGGCCCGGTGCGGGCGCCGCTGACCGATCTGACCGGCGAAGAGTACGAAATGCTCGCCGCGCTGATCGACAAGCAAGGTGCGCAGTAACACCCGATAAAAGCGAGGCCGCTGAGCAATCAGCGGCTTTTTGCGTGAAGGCTTTGAGATGTGAGGGCTGCCCCTGTGACAACTGCAAAACGCTACGACAACTACATCAACGGTGAATGGGTTGCCGGTGCCGACTACTCGGCCAACATCAACCCTTCGGAACTGAGCGACACCATCGGCGACTACGCCAAGGCTGATCTGACTCAGGTTCACGCCGCCATCGACGCCGCCCGCGCCGCGTTCCCGGCGTACTCGACTTCGGGCATTCAGGCCCGTCACGATTCGCTGGATAAAGTCGGCAGCGAAATTCTTGCCCGTCGCGAAGAGCTCGGCACCCTGCTGGCCCGGGAAGAGGGCAAGACCCTGCCTGAAGCCATCGGTGAAGTGACCCGCGCCGGCAACATCTTCAAATTCTTCGCCGGTGAATGCCTGCGCTTGTCCGGCGACTACGTGCCGTCGGTGCGCCCGGGCGTCAACGTTGAAGTGACTCGCGAAGCGCTGGGCGTGGTCGGTCTGATCACCCCATGGAACTTCCCGATCGCGATTCCTGCGTGGAAAATCGCCCCAGCCCTGGCCTACGGCAACTGCGTGGTATTGAAGCCGGCCGATCTGGTACCGGGTTGTGCCTGGGCATTGGCGGAAATCATCTCCCGCGCCGGCTTCCCGGCTGGCGTGTTCAACCTGGTGATGGGCAGCGGTCGCGTGGTTGGCGATGCGTTGGTGCAGAGCCCGAAAGTCGACGGCATCAGCTTCACCGGTTCGGTGGGCGTGGGTCGTCAGATCGCCGTTAACTGCGTGTCGCGTCAGGCGAAAGTGCAGCTGGAAATGGGCGGCAAGAACCCGCAGATCATTCTCGACGACGCCGACCTCAAACAAGCGGTCGAGCTGTCGGTGCAGAGCGCGTTCTACTCTACCGGCCAGCGTTGCACGGCTTCCAGCCGCTTGATCGTCACTGCCGGGATCCACGACAAATTCGTCAAAGCCATGGCCGAGCGCATGAAGTCGATCAAGGTCGGCCACGCGCTGAAATCCGGCACCGATATTGGTCCAGTGGTTTCGCAAGCGCAGCTGGAACAGGACATGAAATACATCGATATCGGCCAGTCCGAAGGTGCGCGTCTGGTCAGCGGTGGCGGTCTGGTGACCTGTGATACCGAAGGCTACTTCCTCGCGCCAACGCTGTTTGCCGACAGTGAAGCGTCGATGCGCATCAGCCGCGAAGAGATCTTTGGCCCGGTGGCCAACATTGTTCGCGTGGCCGATTACGACGCGGCGCTGGCGATGGCGAATGACACCGAGTTCGGTTTGTCGGCGGGTATTGCGACCACGTCGTTGAAATACGCCAACCACTTCAAGCGTCACTCGCAGGCCGGGATGGTGATGGTCAATTTGCCGACCGCTGGCGTCGATTACCACGTTCCGTTCGGTGGCCGTAAAGGTTCATCCTATGGCTCACGTGAGCAAGGCCGTTATGCGCAAGAGTTCTACACGGTCGTGAAGACCAGTTACATCGGTTCCTGATAAGGCAATACCCCTGTAGGAGCAGTCTTCGGCAGCTCCTACAGGGAAGACCAAAGAAGATTCACCCGCGCATAAAAATAATCAGTGGGAGTACATCTACATGCAATCGTCCAAGCCGACTCACGTCCGCTATTTGATCCTGCTCATGCTGTTTCTGGTGACCACGATCAACTACGCCGACCGCGCCACGATCGCCATCGCCGGCTCCAGCCTGCAAAAAGATCTGGGCATTGACGCGGTTACCCTCGGCTATATCTTCTCCGCATTCGGTTGGGCCTATGTGGCCGGGCAAATCCCCGGTGGCTGGCTGCTCGATCGCTTCGGCTCGAAAAAAGTCTATGCCCTGAGCATTTTCACCTGGTCGCTGTTCACCGTGCTGCAAGGCTTTGTCGGTGAGTTCGGCATGTCCACGGCGATCGTTGCGCTGTTCATGCTGCGCTTTCTGGTCGGTCTGGCTGAAGCGCCGTCGTTCCCCGGTAATGCGCGCATCGTGGCGGCATGGTTCCCGACCGCCGAGCGCGGTACGGCTTCGGCGATCTTCAACTCGGCGCAATACTTTGCCACCGTGTTGTTCGCTCCGCTCATGGGCTGGATCGTTTACTCCTTCGGCTGGGAACACGTGTTTATCGTCATGGGCGTGTTCGGCATCGTTTTCTCTGGCATCTGGCTGAAGGTTATTCACAGCCCGCGTCAACACCCGCTGGCCAACGAAGCGGAAGTGCAGTTCATTGCCGACAACGGCGGCATGGTCGACATGGACGTCAAGCAAGGCAAAAAGGCTGATGGCCCGAAGTGGGATTACATCCGTCAGTTGCTGACCAACCGCATGATGCTCGGTGTGTATCTGGGTCAATACTGCATCAACGGCATCACCTATTTCTTCCTGACCTGGTTTCCGGTGTACCTGGTACAAGAGCGTGGCATGACCATTCTCAAGGCCGGTTTCATTGCCTCGCTACCGGCGATCTGCGGTTTCATCGGCGGCGTGCTCGGCGGGGTGATTTCCGATTACCTGCTGCGCAAAGGCCACTCGCTGACCTTCGCCCGCAAGGCACCGATCATCGCTGGCCTGCTGGTTTCCAGCAGTATCGTCGCCTGCAACTATGTTGATGTGGAATGGATGGTGGTTGGCTTCATGGCTCTGGCCTTCTTCGGCAAAGGCGTTGGCGCACTCGGTTGGGCAGTGGTCTCCGACACTTCGCCAAAACAGATCGCCGGCCTGAGCGGTGGCCTGTTCAACACTTTCGGCAACATCGCTTCGATTACCACGCCGATCGTGATTGGCTACATCATCAGCTCCACTGGCTCGTTCAAATGGGCGCTGGTGTTTGTCGGTGCCAACGCACTGGTGGCGGTGTTCAGCTACCTGGTCATCGTTGGCCCGATCAAACGCGTGGTCCTCAAAGAGCCGCCAACCAATGGCGGTACTGAAGCCACCGGTAAATTGTCTCAAGCGCATTCCTGAGGAGCGGTGTCATGCAGTTGATTGAACATTCCGACTCGCCGCGCCACATTCGCCTGCACGAGCGGGACAATGTGGTGGTCGTGGTCAACGACCAGGGCGCACCGGCCGGCACTGAATTTGCCGATGGCCTGGTGACGCTGGAATTTGTGCCGCAGAGCCACAAGGTCACCCTCGAAGATATTCCCGAGGGCGGCCAGGTGATTCGCTACGGTCAGGTGATTGGCTACGCGTTGCAGCCGATTCGCCGTGGCAGTTGGGTCAAGGAAGATCAACTGCGCATGCCGACCGCGCCGCCGCTGGACAGCCTGCCGCTGTCCACCGAGGTGCCGGACGCGCAGGCACCGCTGGAAGGCTTCACGTTCGAGGGTTATCGCAACGCTGACGGTACCGTCGGCACGCGCAATATTCTCGGCATTACCACCACGGTGCAGTGCGTCACCGGCGTGCTCGATCACGCGGTGAAACGCATCAAGGAAGAACTGCTGCCGAAGTACCCGCATGTCGATGACGTGGTGGCGCTGACTCACAGTTATGGCTGCGGCGTGGCGATCACTGCCACTGACGCCTACATCCCGATTCGTACCGTGCGCAACCTGGCGCGCAACCCGAACCTCGGTGGTGAAGCGCTGGTGATCAGTCTGGGCTGCGAGAAGTTGCAGGCCGGGCAGGTGATGCACGAGGACGACGCTTCGGTCGATCTCAGCGATCCGTGGCTGTATCGCTTGCAGGATTCCAGTCACGGTTTCACCGAGATGATCGAGCAGATCATGGCGCTGGCCGAAGTCCGACTGAAGAAGCTCGACCAGCGCCGTCGCGAAACCGTGCCGGCGTCCGAGCTGATCCTGGGTATGCAGTGCGGCGGCAGCGATGCGTTTTCCGGCATCACCGCCAACCCGGCGCTGGGTTACGCCTCGGATTTGCTGTTGCGGGCGGGGGCGACGGTGATGTTTTCCGAAGTCACCGAAGTGCGCGATGCGATTTACCTGCTGACATCGCGCGCCGAAAGCAAAACCGTCGCCGAGGAATTGGTGCGTGAGATGGACTGGTACGACCGTTATCTGGCCAAGGGTGAAGCGGATCGTAGCGCCAATACCACGCCCGGTAACAAGAAGGGTGGGCTGTCGAACATTGTCGAGAAGTCGCTGGGGTCGATCGTCAAATCCGGCAGCAGCGCAATCAATGGCGTGCTTGGCCCTGGCGAGCGCTTCAAGCAGAAGGGGCTGATTTTCTGCGCGACGCCGGCCAGTGATTTTGTCTGCGGGACGTTGCAGTTGGCGGCGGGGATGAACCTGCATGTGTTCACCACCGGGCGGGGTACGCCGTATGGGTTGGCGATGGCGCCAGTGGTGAAGGTTTCGACGCGGACGGAGTTGGCGCAGCGTTGGCCGGATCTGATCGACATTGATGCCGGGCGGATTGCTACCGGGCGGGCGACCATCGAGGAGTTGGGTTGGGAGTTGTTTCACTATTACCTGGATGTGGCGAGCGGCAAGCAGCAGACGTGGGCGGAGAAGCACAAGTTGCATAACGACATTACGTTGTTCAATCCGGCGCCGATTACTTGATGGTTTGGGGGGAGGGCAAAGCTACCCTCACCCCAGCCCTCTCCCGGAGGGAGAGGGGGCCGATCCGGGAATATTTAAGAAGTACATCGACCTGAAAGTGCTTTGCCGAATCCATAATCGACTCGGTCTTGCAGGTCGATGTATGACACAAGACACCTCGGTCAGTCCCCTCTCCCTCGGGGAGAGGGTTAGGGTGAGGGGCTTTTCAAGCTTTTGGCTTATCATTAGCCCCCTAACGACGCTCACCCAAGGCTCCCCGGCATGCTGGCAATCTTCCTCGAAACCCTGAACATCACCGCGCCGGTGTTTGCCATGCTGTTTCTCGGTGTGCTGCTCAAGCGCATCGACTGGATCAACGACAACTTCATCCACACGGCCTCGTCGCTGGTGTTCAACGTCACCATGCCGGCGCTGCTGTTCCTCGGCATTCTGCATGCCGACCTGCACGCCGCGTTGCAACCGTCCCTGCTGATCTACTTTTCTCTCGCCACGCTGGTGAGTTTTGCCCTGGCCTGGGGCTGGGCGATTTTCAAATGCCCGCGCGAAGATCGCGGCATCTACACCCAGGGCGCGTTTCGCGGCAACAACGGCGTGATCGGTCTGGCACTGGCGGCGAGCATGTACGGCGATTACGGGATTTCCCTCGGGGCGATTCTCGCGGCGCTGGTGATCCTTTTCTACAACACCCTGTCGACCATCGTGCTGGCGGTATACAGCCCGGTGATCAAGTCCGATCCGTGGAGCATCTGCAAAAGCGTGTTCAGCAATCCGCTGATCATCAGCGTGATTGCGGCGGCGCCGTTTGCCTATTTCAAGATCGGTTTGCCGGGCTGGCTGGAAACTTCCGGCCAGTATCTGGCGCAGACTACCTTGCCATTGGCGCTGATCTGCATTGGCGGCACGTTGTCGCTGGCGGCATTGCGCAAGAGCGGTAGCATGGCGCTCAGTTCCAGCCTGGTGAAGATGATCGGTCTACCGGTGCTGGCGACGCTGGGGGCGTGGTTGTGGGGCTTTCGTGGGGCGGAGTTGGGGATTCTGTTTCTGTACTTCGGCAGCCCGACGGCGGCGGCGAGTTTTGTCATGGCCCGGGCGGCGCAGGGCAATCATGAGCTGGCGGCGGCGATCATTGTGTTGACCACGTTGATGGCGGCTATTACCACCAATATCGGGATCTTTGTTTTGCAGTGGGGTGGGTGGATCTGATTTTGATGTTGTGGTGTTGCTCAGGGCCTCTTCGCGAGCAGGCTCGCTCCCACAGGTGAAATGCATTCCAATGTGGGAGCGAGCCTGCTCGCGAAAGCTGTTTCACGGGCGCTGAATCACTCTGGCTTTTGGTAGGTATCAATCACTTCCTGAGCTGCACGAAACGCATCGATCGCCGCCGGCACGCCGGCATACACTGCGCAATGCAGCAGCGCCTCACGAATCTCGTCGACCGTGCAGCCATTGTTCAGCGCGCCGCGCACATGGCCTTTCAACTCTTGCGGGCACTTCAACGCGGTCAGCGCGGCGAGGGTGATCAGGCTGCGGGTTTTCAGCGGCAGACCTTCGCGATTCCACACGCCGCCCCAGGCATGTTCATTGACGAAATCCTGCAACGGCTGGGTGAACTCGGTGGCGTTGCCTAGCGCGCGATCAACAAACGCATCGCCCATTACCTGGCGACGTACTTCTACCCCGGACTTCTTCGATTCGGTCATGGCGTATCACTCTTGTGGTGTTGGCGGCGCCAAGCGCGGATCGACGTGAACAGCAGAAACGTCAACAGCGTCGGCAAGACATAAAACAGCATCAGCCGCTCAAGCTTGCCGGCCAGCGGCATGCCGGTGGTGAACGACACCACGTGCAGCCCGTACGCCAGGTACAAACCGAGCAACAGCAAACCTTCGGCGCGCGTCACGCGGTAGCCGGAATAGAACACCGGCAGGCACAGTGCGGCGACGCCGAGCATCACCGGCAGGTCGAAATCCAGCGCGTTCGGGGACACCGACAGCGGCGTCGGTGCGATCAATGCGGTCAGGCCGAGCACCCCGAGCAGGTTGAACAGGTTGGCGCCGATCACGTTGCCGACGGCGATGTCGCGTTGTCCGCGCAAGGCTGCGATCAATGACGTAGCCAGTTCCGGCAGCGACGTGCCGACGGCGACCACAGTCAGGCCAATCACTCGCTCGGAGAATCCCAGGTCGGTGGCCACCACGACAGCGGCGCCCAGCAGCAGATGCCCGGCAAACACCAGCATCGCCAGACCGATAACGATCATCAACAGGCTGCTGAACCACGAGGCATGCGCCGTTTCAGGATGTTCCGAATGCGGTCGCGTCGAATGCCGTGACTGGCGCAGCAGTAAACCGAGATACAGCGCCAAAGCCGCTAACAACAGGATGCCGTCGAAGCGCCCGATCTCTTCATTCCATGCCAGCACGAATACCAGCAGGCTGGCACCGATCATCAGCGGAATATCCAGGCGCACCAGTTGCCGCGAGACGCGCAGAGGAATGATCAGCGCGGAAAGCCCTAGGGTGACAAGGATGTTGAAGATGCTGCTGCCGACCACACTGCCGACGGCGATGTCCGGGTTATGCGCCAGCGCCGCTTGCAGGCTGACGGCCATTTGCGGTGCGCTGCTGCCGAGGGCGACGATGGTCAGGCCGATGATCAGCGGTCGCACATGCAGGCGTGCTGCCAGACGTACCGCTGCGCGCACCATCAGTTCGGCGCCGAAGATCAGCAGGCACAGGCCAGCGAGCAGTTCGATCACGCTGATCAGGGGTAAATCGGCTAATCCGAAAATGGTCAGCGCTCCATCAGTCGTCGAGGGCCTGCACGCGAACCCGCGCGGTGCCGCTGCGCAGCATGCCGAGTTGTTCGGCGGCCTCGCGGGACACATCGATCAGGCGCCCACGGGTATGCGGGCCACGGTCGTTGATGCGGACCACAACGGATTCATCGTTTTTCAGGTTAGTGACCTTCACCCGTGTGCCAAAGGGTAGCTGGCGGTGGGCGGCGGTCAGGGAATTCTGGTTGAACGGCTCGCCACTGGCGGTCCGTTTACCGTGGTGCTTGGCACCGTAATAAGAGGCGACACCGGTCTGGTCGTAACCGTGCGGGTCGATGATATCGGTACTGGCGCAACCGGCCAGCAAGGAGAGCAGGGCGAAAAGGCTGAGCAGTCGCTTCATTCAAGGTTTCCCAAAAACAAATGTAGGAGTGAGCCTGCTCGCGATAGCGCAATGTCAGACACCGGAAAAGTGACTGTCAAATCGCTATCGCGAGCAGGCTCACTCCTACAGGGGATGGAGCCAGGCTGTTTGTCTGGCTCCATTTTCATCAGCCTTCGAGCTTGCTTTTCAGCAGTTCGTTCACTTGCTGCGGGTTGGCTTTGCCTTTCGACGCTTTCATCGCCTGACCGACAAAGAAGCCGAACATCTTGCCGCGTTTGGCTTCATCCGCCGCACGATACTGTTCAACCTGCTCGGCGTTGGCCGCGAGCATTTCGTCGAGCACTGCAGAGATCGCGCCGCTGTCGGTAACCTGTTTCAGGCCACGTTTCTCGATGATTTCGTCCGCGCTGCCTTCACCGTTGGCCATCGCTTCGAACACCACTTTGGCGATCTTGCCGGAGATGGTGTTGTCCTTGATGCGCTGCAGCATGCCGCCCAGCAGTTCAGCGGAAACCGGCGACTCGTCGATGTCCACGCCTTGCTTGTTGAGCAGGCTGCCCAACTCGACCATCACCCAGTTCGCCGCCAGTTTCGCGTCGCCGCCGATGGCTGCAACTTTCTCGAAGTAGTCCGCTTGCTCACGGCTGGTGGCCAGCACGTTGGCGTCGTAGGCCGACAGACCGAACTGGCTCTGGAAGCGCTCGCGTTTCTGCGGTGGCAGTTCCGGCAGGGTGGCGCGCACCTCGCCGAGGAACGACTCTTCGATGACTACGGGCAGCAGGTCCGGATCGGGGAAGTAACGGTAGTCGTTGGCTTCCTCTTTCGAACGCATCGGACGGGTCTCGTCCTTGTTTGGATCGTACAGACGGGTCTGCTGGATCACTTTGCCGCCGTCTTCGATCAGCTCGATCTGACGCTGGATCTCGGTGTTGATCGCCTTCTCGATGAAGCGGAACGAGTTGACGTTCTTGATCTCGCAGCGCGTGCCGAACTCAACCTGACCTTTCGGGCGTACCGATACGTTGCAGTCGCAACGCAGCGAACCTTCGGCCATGTTGCCGTCGCAAATACCCAGGTAACGCACCAGTGCGTGGATCGCCTTGACGTAAGCCACGGCTTCCTTGGCGCTGCGCATGTCCGGCTCGGAGACGATTTCCAGCAGCGGTGTGCCGGCACGGTTCAGGTCGATGCCGGTGGCACCGTTGAATTCTTCGTGCAGGCTCTTGCCGGCGTCTTCTTCCAGGTGCGCGCGGGTGATGCCAACACGCTTGACCGTGCCGTCTTCCAGGGCGATGTCCAGGTGGCCCTTGCCGACGATCGGCAACTCCATCTGGCTGATCTGGTAGCCCTTCGGCAGGTCCGGGTAGAAGTAGTTTTTACGGGCGAACACGTTGTGCTGACCGATCTCGGCGTCAATCGCCAGACCGAACATCACCGCCATGCGCACCGCTTCCTGGTTCAGCACCGGCAGAACGCCGGGCATGCCCAGGTCGATCAGGCTGGCCTGGGTGTTCGGCTCAGAGCCGAACGTGGTGGAACTACCGGAAAAGATTTTCGACCGGGTAGTGAGCTGAGTGTGAATCTCCAGCCCGATCACGACTTCCCATTGCATGTGTGTCTCCTCAGAAGCCGGTTGGGGTGCGGGTGTGCCAGTCAGTGTTGAGCTGATACTGGTGGGCAACGTTCAACAGGCGACCTTCCTGGAAATACGGCGCGAGCAACTGCACGCCCACCGGCAGACCGTCGACAAAACCGGCCGGCATCGACAGGCCCGGCAGGCCCGCGAGGTTGGCGGTGATGGTGTAGACGTCTTCCAGATAGGCAGCGACCGGGTCGCTGTTCTTGGCGCCGAGTTTCCAGGCCGGGTTCGGCGTGGTTGGGCCGAGGATGATGTCGACCTCATTAAAGGCAGCCATGAAGTCGTTCTTCACCAGGCGACGGATCTTCTGCGCTTTCAGGTAGTAGGCGTCGTAGTAACCGGCGGACAGCGCGTAGGCACCGACCATGATCCGGCGCTGCACTTCCGCGCCGAAGCCTTCGCCACGGGAACGCTTGTACAGGTCGATCAGGTTTTCCGGGTTCTCGCAGCGATGGCCGAAGCGCACGCCGTCGAAACGCGACAGGTTCGAGGAAGCCTCTGCCGGGGCGATCACGTAGTACGCAGGAATTGCGTGCTGCATGTTCGGCAGGCTGATTTCCTTGATCACCGCACCGAGCTTCTGCAGCTCTTTAATGCTGTTCTGGATCAGCTCGGCGATGCGTGGGTCGAGACCGGCGCTGAAGTATTCCTTCGGCACGCCGATGCGCAGGCCTTGCAGCGAGTCGCCCAGGCTGGCGGAGTAATCCGGAACCGGCTCATCGATGCTGGTGGAGTCGTTCTGATCGAAGCCAGCCATACCTTGCAACAAAATTGCGCAGTCTTCGGCGGTGCGCGCCAACGGCCCGCCCTGATCGAGGCTGGAGGCGTAAGCGATCATGCCCCAGCGCGAAACACGACCGTAGGTCGGTTTCAGGCCGGTGAGGTTGGTGAAGGCTGCCGGCTGACGGATCGAACCGCCAGTGTCGGTGGCCGTGGCCGCAGGCAACAGACGAGCGGCTACTGCCGCCGCCGAACCGCCGGACGAACCGCCCGGCACGTGTTCCAGGTTCCACGGGTTTTTCACCGCGCCGTACCAGCTCGACTCGTTGGCCGAACCCATGGCGAATTCGTCCATGTTGGTCTTGCCCAGGGTCACCGCGCCGGCAGCCGCCAGCTTCGCGACCACGGTGGCGTCGTACGGGGCTTTGAAGTTGTCGAGCATCTTCGAGCCGCAGCTGGTGCGAATGCCCTGGGTGCAGAACAGGTCTTTGTGAGCGATCGGCGCACCGAGCAGGGCGCCGCTCTCACCGTTGGCGCGGCGTGCATCGGCGGCTTTCGCCTGCTCGAGCGCCAGCTCTTCGGTGAGGCTGATGAAACTGTTGAGCTGCGGATCGAGCTGGGTGATGCGCGCCAGCAGGACTTTGGTCAGCTCTTCGGAGGAAAACTTTTTATCGGCGAGACCGCGGGCGATCTCGGCCAGAGTCATTTGATGCATTGCAGGCTCTTTCCCTTTAGTCGATGACTTTCGGAACCAGATACAGGCCGTTTTCGACCGCTGGTGCGATGGACTGGTAGGCCTCGCGGTGATTGGTCTCGGTCACAACGTCGGCGCGCAGGCGCTGACTGGCTTCCAGCGGGTGGGCCAGAGGCTCGATTCCGTCGGTATTAACAGCCTGCATTTCGTCGACCAGACCGAGAATGCTGTTGAGAGCGGAAGTAATGTGTGGAAGATCGGCATCATTGAGGCCAAGGCAGGCCAGATGAGCGATTTTTTCCACGTCGGAGCGTTCTAGCGCCATCGGGATTCTCCTGTGGAAAACAGAACGGACGGCGTCCGTGTGTTAGATTGTCGGAACACTACCGCACTTCTACGGTCATAAGGCCGCGATTGTGGGGCTTGGTGCACAGAAAAGCGGCCAATTTAACATATTGGCGCCTTGCCCAAAATCCCTGTCGTTGTTAGAGTTTGCCGCACTTTTTTACCCACGCGTTGCCTAGGGTCCCTTTCCCATGTTCAAGAAACTGCGTGGCATGTTTTCCAGCGATCTTTCCATTGACCTGGGCACTGCCAACACCCTTATTTACGTGCGCGAGCGCGGTATCGTCCTGAATGAGCCATCGGTTGTGGCCATTCGGACACACGGTAACCAGAAAAGTGTCGTTGCTGTCGGCACCGAGGCCAAGCGCATGCTCGGCCGTACGCCGGGCAACATTGCTGCCATTCGTCCGATGAAAGACGGCGTGATCGCCGACTTCAGCGTCTGCGAAAAGATGCTGCAATACTTTATTAACAAGGTTCACGAAAACAGCTTTCTGCAGCCTAGCCCTCGTGTGCTGATCTGCGTTCCATGCAAATCCACCCAGGTTGAGCGTCGCGCCATCCGTGAATCGGCCCTTGGTGCCGGTGCCCGTGAAGTATTCCTGATCGAAGAGCCAATGGCCGCTGCGATCGGTGCCGGCCTGCCGGTCGAAGAAGCGCGCGGTTCGATGGTCGTGGATATCGGTGGTGGTACCACTGAAATCGCGCTGATCTCCCTGAACGGTGTGGTCTACGCCGAATCCGTCCGCGTTGGCGGCGACCGCTTCGACGAAGCGATCATCACTTACGTGCGTCGTAACTACGGCAGCCTGATCGGTGAATCCACCGCTGAGCGCATCAAACAGGAAATCGGCACGGCCTACCCGGGCGGCGAAGTTCGCGAAGTCGACGTTCGCGGTCGCAACCTGGCCGAAGGCGTTCCACGCGCATTCACCCTGAACTCCAACGAAGTGCTGGAAGCTCTGCAAGAGTCCCTGGCAACCATCGTTCAGGCTGTGAAAAGTGCTCTGGAGCAATCGCCGCCGGAACTGGCTTCCGACATCGCCGAGCGTGGCCTGGTGCTGACCGGTGGTGGCGCGCTGCTGCGTGATCTCGACAAGTTGCTGGCCCAGGAAACCGGTCTGCCAGTGATCGTTGCCGAAGATCCGCTGACCTGTGTGGCTCGCGGCGGTGGCCGTGCATTGGAAATGATGGATAAGCACACCATGGACCTGCTCTCGAGCGAATAAGTCGCCGAGTGCAATACGTGGGTGAGCGCGCAGGCAGCACTTTGCAGTGCTGCCTGTTGGCGTTTATCTTCTGTCAGTCTTCATCCAGGCCGGTTTGATGCCGTATGAATAAACAGAACATTTGCCTGGGAGGAGCGGCTTATTAAACCGCTTTTCGCCAAGGGCCCTTCGTTGGGCGTGCGCCTGTTGGTGCTGGCCGTGCTATCGATCGCGCTGATGGTGGTCGATGCCCGCTTTGACCTGCTCAAGCCTGCGCGCAAGCAAGCGTCGCTGGTGCTGATGGATGCCTACTGGATCACAGACCTGCCGGGTCGCTTGTGGGAAGGTGTCGCCAGCCAGTTCGGCAGCCGCACCGAGCTTGTCGCCGAAAACGAAAAACTCAAGACCGAAAACCTGCTGTTGCAGGGCCGCATGCAAAAGCTTGCCGCCCTTACCGAGCAGAACGTTCGGCTGCGCGAGTTGCTCAATTCTTCTGCACTGGTCAACGAAAAGGTCGAAGTGGCCGAGTTGATCGGTATGGACCCCAACCCGTTCACCCATCGCATCATCATCAATAAAGGTGAGCGCGACGGCGTGGTGCTCGGTCAGCCGGTGCTCGATGCGCGCGGTCTGATGGGCCAGGTGGTCGAGTTGATGCCTTACACCTCGCGTGTCTTGCTGCTCACTGACAGCACACACAGCATTCCGGTACAGGTCAATCGCAACGGGCTGCGGGCCATTGCCAGCGGCACCGGCAACCCTGAACGCCTGGAATTGCGCCACGTCGCCGACACTGCCGATATCAAGGAAGGCGACCTGTTGGTCAGTTCCGGCCTTGGCCAGCGTTTCCCGGCAGGCTATCCGGTCGCGACCGTGAAGGAAGTGATCCACGATTCCGGTCAGCCGTTCGCCATCGTCCGCGCCGTGCCGACCGCCGCGCTGAATCGCAGCCGTTACATGTTGCTGGTGTTCAGCGACAACCGCACCGCCGAAGAACGTGCCAACGATGCGGCGCAAGCGCAGGAAAATCTTGATGCCTTTGGCGGCGGTCCGATTATTCCGGCCACTGTACCGAAAACCGTGACCCCGCCTGCCGCAGCGGCTACGACGCCCGCGACGCCTGCCGCACCGACCGCCGCCGCTAGCGCCACACCGGCCAAACCCGCGGCAAGCAAACCGCCAGCGGCTGCCAAACCACCGGCAGCGACGCCAGCGGCGGCCAAACCTCCAGCTGCCCAGCCGGCTGCGCGACCTGCGGCCAAACCGCCAGTCAACGCACCAGCGACAACCGGGAGACAAGAATAATGGTCGGGGCTACCGCATCGCGTAACGGCTGGATTGTCTGGCTGACGTTTGTTGTCGGCATACTCCTGAGCGTGTCGCCATTGCCGATTTTCATGGAAATCCTGCGCCCGCTATGGCTGGCCTTGCTCCTGACATTCTGGGCTTTGTATATGCCGCACACAGTGGGCATGGTCACGGCGTTTTGCCTGGGCCTGGCCGAAGACGTGCTGCAGGGCGATCTGCTCGGTCAGAACGCGCTGATCCTGACACTGATCACCTTCCTCGTATTGTCATTGCAGCAACGCCTGCGGATGTTCCCGATGTGGCAGCAGTGCCTGGTAATTCTGGTGATTTTCGGCCTCGCGCAACTGGTGCAATTGTGGCTCAGTGCCTTGACCGGTAACCGTCAACCAACCCTGGCGCTGGTACTTCCGGCGCTGGTCAGCGCCTTGCTCTGGCCTTGGGTCAGCTTTGCCCTACGCGGATTGCGCCGACGTTACAAAATCAATTGAGCCGGTGAAGCAGGGCACTGAACAGGGAGATGTTTTGATGAAGCCGCTTTACCTCGCCTCCGGATCGCCGCGTCGCCGTGAATTGCTCACGCAGATCGGCGTTCCGTTCTCCGCCATCAGTGCGGATATCGACGAAACCCCATCACCCGAAGAGTTGCCCTCGGCCTATGTCGAACGCTTGGCGCGCGGCAAAGCCGAGGCCGGACGCCGCACGGTCGTGTCCACTCAGCCATTCTGCGTGCTGGGTGCTGACACTGCCGTGGTGCTGGACGGCAAAATTCTGGGCAAACCGGTGGACGAAGCCGATGCATGCGCCATGCTGATGATGTTGTCCGGCAAGGAGCATGAAGTGCTGACCGCCATCGCCGTGCTTGAAGACGAGCGCTGCGAGTCGCGGGTGGTGCGCAGTCTGGTGCGGTTTCGCGCGATCAGCATTGAGGAAGCGGCCGCTTACTGGGCCAGTGGCGAGCCACGGGACAAGGCCGGTGGTTATGGCATTCAGGGGCTCGGCGCGGTGTTTGTCGCGGGCCTCAATGGCAGTTACTCGGCGGTGGTCGGGTTGCCGATTTGCGAAACCGCAGAACTGTTAGGCCATTTCGGCATACCCTGTTGGCAAAACCTGAACGCGCAATAAGCGTCGTACGAATCCAGATGCGGCCATTATCGTGAACACGCCTGAACGAGATCCTGCCATGAGTGAAGAGATTCTGATCAACATCACGCCGATGGAGTCGCGCGTGGCGGTGGTCGAAAACGGTGTGCTGCAAGAAGTCCACGTTGAGCGCACACAAAAGCGCGGGATTGTCGGCAACATCTATAAAGGCAAGATCGTCCGCGTGCTGCCGGGTATGCAGGCAGCGTTTGTCGACATCGGCCTGGACCGCGCGGCATTCATTCACGCCGCCGAAATTTCTCTACGTGAAGGTCCTGCGGTCGAAAGTATCAGCGCGCTGGTGCACGAAGGCCAAAGCCTGGTGGTGCAAGTCACCAAGGACCCGATCGGTTCCAAAGGCGCGCGCTTGACCACGCAACTGTCGATACCTTCGCGTTATCTGGTCTACATGCCGCGCACCGCCCACGTCGGCATCTCGTTGAAGATCGAAGACGAAGCCGAGCGCGAACGCCTCAAGCAGGTGGTCAGCGATTGCGTGGCCAAAGAAGGCATCAAGGAGGCCGGTGGTTTCATTCTGCGCACCGCCGCCGAAGGCGCTGGCGCCGATGAAATCCTCATGGACATCCGTTACCTGCGGCGCCTGTGGGACCAGATCAACGAACAGATCAAAACCATCTCCGCGCCTAGCGTGATTTACGAGGACCTCGGTCTGGCGCTGCGTACGCTGCGTGACCTGGTCAACCCGAAGATCGAGAAGATTCGCATCGATTCCCGGGAAACCTTCCAGAAAACCACACAATTCGTCGCCGAACTGATGCCGGAAATCGCCGATCGTCTGGAACACTACCCGGGTGAGCGACCGATTTTCGACCTCTATGGCGTCGAAGACGAAATCCAGAAAGCCCTCGAACGCAAGGTGCCGCTGAAATCCGGTGGCTATCTGGTGGTGGATCCGGCGGAAGCCATGACCACCATCGATGTGAACACCGGAGCTTTCGTCGGCCATCGCAACCTCGAAGAAACCATCTTCAAGACCAATCTCGAAGCGGCTACCGCGATCGCCCGGCAAATGCGCCTGCGCAATCTGGGCGGGATCATCATCATCGACTTCATCGACATGGAAGATGAAGAGCATCAACGCCAAGTGTTGCGCACCCTGGAAAAACAGCTGGAGCGTGATCACGCCAAGACCAACATCATCGGCATCACCGAGTTGGGCCTGGTGCAGATGACCCGCAAGCGTACCCGCGAAAGTCTCGAGCAAGTGCTGTGTGAACCGTGCAGCAGTTGCCAGGGGCGCGGCAAGTTGAAGACTGCGGAAACCATCTGTTACGAGATCTTCCGCGAGATCCTCCGTGAAGCCCGCGCCTATCAGGCCGAGGGTTATCGGGTGTTGGCTAACCAGAAAGTGGTGGATCGCTTGCTTGACGAAGAATCCGGTAACGTCGCCGAGCTTGAAGGGTTTATCGGTCGCACCATACGCTTCCAGGTGGAAACCATGTATTCCCAGGAACAATATGACGTGGTGCTGCTCTGATCCCCTGCGTCACTTTTTTTCCACCGCGGCTGGCCTCAGCTTTTCGCAGTATTTTTGCCATGGGAGCCAACTGACATGGAGCGTCTGACACGCATTCTGGCCACACTCACCCGCTGGGGGCTGGGCCTGTGCGCGTTGGTTCTGGTGTTGATGGCGTTGTACGTCAGTCTCGGTCGTGAGCTGACCCCGCTGGTGGCCGAATATCGCGCCGACATCGAAGACAAGGCGAGTGCCGCCCTTGGCATGCCGTTGCAGATCGGCGAACTTGAAGGCAACTGGAGCGGTTTTGCGCCGATCCTGCTGGCCCATGATGTGATGGTCGGCGCTGGCGCCAATGCGTTGCGTCTGGATCGAGTGCGCGCGGTACCGGATCTTTGGGCCAGCCTGTTGGCGCGCGAAGTGCGCATTGCCCATCTTGAACTCAACGGCCTGAAAATCAGCCTCAAGGAGGCCGAGGACGGCAGTTGGGCGCTGGAAGGTCTGCCGGTGCAGAACGATCAGCCGCTCGACCCGCAGCAACTGTTCAATCGCTCGCAAATGATTCAGCAACTGTCGGTGCTCGACAGTCAGGTGACCCTGCAACCGCTGGATCATGCGCCGCTGACTCTCACCTATGTCGGCCTCAATCTGAAAACCGGCGCCAGCCGTCAACGGCTCGATGCGCGTTTGACCTTGCCGGATGGCCAGCCCGTTGCACTGAGCCTGCGCACGCGGATTCGCCCGGAGCAATGGCAGGACAGTGTGGTGGACGGTTATGCCAGCCTGCCGCAAAGCGACTGGTCGAAGTGGCTGCCAGAACGTCTGACCCAGCAGTGGAATTTTTCCGAAATCAAAGCCGGCGGCGAACTTTGGGTCAATTGGGCCAAGGGCACGCTGCAGAGTGCCGCGTTACGCTTGAATGCTCCGCAACTGACCGGCGCCTATGCCGATCGCAAGCCGATCCAGATCAATAATCTGGCGCTTAACGCCTACTACGAGAACAGTGATGAGGGTGCGACCATTACCCTTGATTCACTGGCGATGAGTTTTGGCGAAAACCGTTGGGAGTCTCATGTCCAACTGAAGCAGACGCGCGCGACCGACAAGGTGGACGAGCTCTGGCACTTGCAGGCGGATCGTCTCGATCTGACTCCGATCACCCCGTTGCTCAATGCGTTGGGGCCGTTGCCGCAAGGTTTCGCCACGGCCGTTGACCATCTGAAAGTCACCGGTGGCCTGCGTAACGTGTTGCTGGATTTTCGCCCCAATGCCACCGATGGCAACAAATTCAGTTTCGCCAGCAATCTGGACAATGTTGGTTTCGATGCCTATCACGGCGCTCCGGCAGCACGAAACGTCAGTGGTAGCCTCAGCGGTAACCTGGACGGTGGCGAGTTGCGCATGGACAGCAAGGATTTTGTCCTGCACCTCGACCCGATTTTCGCCAAGCCATGGCAGTACATTCAGGCCAATGCGCGGCTGACCTGGAAGCTCGACAAAGACGGCTTCACCCTGATCGCTCCGTACCTGAAGGTGCTTGGCGAGGAAGGCAAGATTGCCGGCGATTTCCTGATACGCCTGCATTTCGACCATAGCCAGGAAGACTACATGGACCTGCGGGTCGGTCTGGTCGATGGCGACGGTCGCTACACGGCCAAGTACCTGCCTCAAGTGCTCAGCCCGGCGCTCGACGAGTGGCTGCGTACGGCCATCCTCAAAGGTGCAGTCGATCAGGGCTTCTTCCAGTATCAGGGTTCGCTGAGCAAAAATGCCGGGGAGGCCGATCGCAGCATCAGTCTGTTCTTCAAAGTGCACGACGCTGAACTGGCGTTCCAGCCGGGCTGGCCGCACGTGAGCAAGGTCAGTGGCGACGTGTTCATCGAAGACAGTGGTGTGCGGATCGTGGCCGACAAGGGCCAGTTGCTTGACACTCAAGTCAGCGATGTCTTCGTCAATATTCCCCATGTGCCGGCCGGACAACATACGCATATGTTCCTCGATGGCGCCTTTGCCGGTGGGTTGGGGGATGGCTTGAAGATTCTTCAGGAAGCGCCGATCGGCACCGGTGAGACCTTTGCCGGATGGGAAGGGACGGGTGATCTGCAAGGCAAGCTCAAACTGGACATCCCGCTGGACAAGGGCGGCGACCTGCCGAAGATTCTGGTCGACTTCAAAACCGCCAATGCGCGCCTGAAACTCGCCGAGCCGAAGCTGGAGCTGACCCAACTCAAGGGAGATTTCCGCTTCGACAGCGCCAAAGGACTCAGCGGGCAGAACATCGCCGCGCGGGCGTTCGACAAACCGGTGACCGCGCAGATCTTCGCTGATGGCAGCCCCGGCAAGCTCAAGACCCGGGTTGCCGCATCCGGTCAGGTCGAAGTGAAGAAACTCACCGACTGGCTGGGCGTGACGCAACCATTGCCGGTTTCCGGGACCATTCCTTATCAGTTGCAATTGAATCTGGACGGCTCCGACAGCCAGTTGATGGTCAGTTCCAGCATGAAGGGTGTGGCGGTGGATCTGCCGGCACCGTTCGGTATGGCGGCAGATGTCGGACGCGATACCGTGTTCCGCATGACTTTGCAGGGGCAGGAGCGGCGTTATTGGGTCAACTACGACCAACTGGCCAATTTTACCTTCGCAGCACCGCCGAGCAATTTTGCCGAGGGCCGTGGCGAATTGTTCCTCGGTGCCGGCGAAGCGGTGCTGCCGGGCGCCAAAGGCTTGCGGGTTCGCGGGGTGCTCTCGGAACTGGACGTCGCGCCGTGGCAGGATCTGGTGAACAAATATGCCGGGCAGGATCCGGGCGGCAGCGCCAAGCAATTGCTCAACAGTGCTGATTTCAAAGTCGGCAAGCTCACGGCACTCGGGACCACGCTGGATCAGGCATCGGTGCAGGTCAATCGCAAACCAGGCGCATGGAATCTGGCTCTCGATAGCCAGCAGGCCAAGGGCTCGGCGAGCCTGCCGGACGCCAAGGGCGTGCCGATTGCGGTCAATCTGCAATACGTGAAACTGCCAGCACCAGACCCGACGGTGCAGGCTGACGAGAATTCGCCAGACCCTTTGGTTTCGGTGGATCCGACGAAGATTCCGGCGCTGGATATCACGATCAATCAACTGTTTCTCGGGCCGGATCTGGTCGGCGGCTGGTCGCTCAAAGTACGACCGACCGCGAAAGGCATCGCCCTGAACAACCTCGACATGGGCCTCAAAGGCATCTTGTTGCAGGGCAATGGCGGCTGGGAAGGTGCGCCGGGGGCGACCAATAGCTGGTTCAAGGGCCGGATTGGCGGCAAGAATCTCGCCGATGTCCTCAAGGGTTGGGGCTTTGCGCCGAGCGTGACCAGCGAAGAATTTCATATGGACGTCGATGGCCGTTGGCCGGGCTCGCCGGCCTGGCTGGCGACCAAGCGCTTCTCCGGCACCCTTGATGCGTCGTTGAACAAAGGTCAGTTTGTTGAAGTGGAGGGCGGCGCGCAGGCGTTGCGAGTGTTTGGCCTGCTTAACTTCAACTCCATCGGCCGGCGTCTGCGTCTGGACTTCTCCGATCTGTTCGGCAAAGGCTTGAGCTACGACCGGGTCAAAGGCCTGTTGGTGGCAAATAACGGTGTGTATGTCACCCGTGAACCGATTCGCCTGACCGGTCCTTCGAGCAACATTGAGCTGGACGGTACGCTGGATCTGGTCGGTGATCAGGTGGACGCCAAGTTGCTGGTGACCTTGCCGGTGACCAACAACCTGCCGATTGCGGCGCTGATCGTCGGCGCACCGGCGGTCGGCGGCGCGTTGTTCCTGATCGACAAGCTGATCGGTGACCGCGTGGCGCGCTTTGCCAGTGTGAAATACACCGTCAAAGGCCCATGGAAAGAGCCGAAAATCACCTTCGACAAGCCTTTTTGAACAGCCAGCCCCTGAACCGATGGAGTAGCATGGCCGCATATCTCTTGCGGAGTTCGCCATGTCTTTAGCGGTGATTCAAATGGTCAGCCAGAGCGATGTGCTGGCCAATCTGGCTCAGGCCCGGCGCCTGCTCGAACAGGCAGCGGCCGGTGGCGCGAAGCTGGCGGTGCTGCCGGAAAACTTCGCCGCCATGGGCCGTCGCGACATCGCTGATATCGGCCGCGCCGAAGCATTGGGCGAAGGGCCGATCCTGCCGTGGTTGAAACAGACCGCCCGCGACCTCAAGTTATGGATAGTTGCCGGCACCTTGCCGTTGCCTCCAGTGGATCAGCCGACGGCCAAAGCCAACGCCTGCTCGCTGCTGGTCAATGAGCATGGCGAAATCGTTGCCCGCTATGACAAGTTGCATCTGTTCGATGTGGATGTGGCGGACAATCGCGGCCGTTATCGCGAATCCGATGACTATGCTTATGGCAGTGGCGTTGTCGTTGCCGATACGCCCGTGGGGCGAGTCGGTCTGACCGTGTGTTACGACTTGCGCTTTCCCGAGCTGTACAGCGAATTACGTGCCGCCGGTGCCGAGTTGATTACCGCACCGTCAGCCTTTACTGCGGTGACCGGCGCAGCGCATTGGGATGTGCTGATTCGCGCTCGCGCCATCGAGACACAGTGTTATGTGCTTGCCGCAGCACAAGGCGGAACCCATCCGGGACCGCGAGAAACGTTCGGCCATGCGGCAATCATCGACCCGTGGGGCCGGGTGCTGGCGAGTCAGGATCAAGGCGAAGCGGTGTTGTTGGCCGAGCGCGATAGCAATGAACAAGCGTCCATCAGGGCGCGAATGCCGGTGACGCGTCATCGGCGGTTTTTCTCGCAGGGCGCACAGCGGCCTGCCTCAGAACACGAATTTAAGGCGTAAACCTATGAGCGAGTTGTTGTCCTCAGTCAGTGATCACCTGTTGGCGCCCGGCGGCGTGACGATCGAGAGCCTGCAAGGCGTGCTCGGCGACCTGGCCGGCCCCGGCATCGACGCCGCCGACCTGTATTTCCAAGGCCAGATTTCCGAATCCTGGGCGCTGGAAGACGGCATCGTCAAGGAAGGCAGCTTCAACCTTGATCAGGGTGTCGGCGTCCGCGCGCAGTCCGGTGAGAAAACCGGTTTTGCCTACAGCAACGCGATCACCCTCGAAGCCCTCGGCGCAGCGGCCCGTGCCGCGCGTTCGATCTCCCGGGCCGGGCAGAACGGCACAGTCCAGGCGTTTACCACTCAAGATGTTGCACAGTTATACGCGCCGGATAACCCGCTGGAAGTGTTGAGCCGCGCCGAGAAAGTCGAGCTGCTCAAGCGCATCGATGTCGCCACCCGCGCACTTGACCCGCGTATCCAGCAGGTCAGCGTCAGCATGGCGGGTGTGTGGGAGCGGATTCTGGTGGCGTCCACCGACGGTGGTCTGGCCGCCGATGTGCGTCCACTGGTGCGTTTCAACGTCAGTGTGATCGTCGAACAGAATGGCCGTCGCGAGCGTGGCGGGCATGGCGGCGGTGGGCGTACCGACTACCGTTATTTCCTCGCCGAAGACCGCGCCATGGGCTACGCCCGTGAAGCGCTGCGTCAGGCGCTGGTAAATCTGGAAGCGATTCCTGCACCGGCCGGTACGTTGCCGGTGGTGTTGGGTTCGGGCTGGTCCGGTGTGCTGTTGCACGAAGCCGTCGGCCACGGTCTCGAAGGCGACTTCAACCGCAAGGGCAGTTCGGCCTACAGCGGCCGCATGGGCGAAATGGTTGCCTCGAAACTTTGCACTATCGTCGATGACGGCACCTTGAGCGGCCGTCGCGGTTCGCTGAGCGTCGACGACGAAGGCACGCCAACAGAGTGCACCACGCTGATCGAAAACGGCGTACTCAAGGGCTATATGCAAGACAAGCTCAACGCGCGGTTGATGGGCGTGGCCCGCACCGGTAATGGTCGTCGTGAATCCTACGCGCATCTGCCGATGCCACGCATGACCAACACTTACATGCTCGGTGGCGAAAGCGATCCGGCAGAAATCATCGCGTCGGTGAAGAAGGGCATCTACTGCGCCAACCTCGGCGGCGGTCAGGTCGATATCACCAGCGGCAAGTTCGTGTTCTCCACCAGCGAGGCGTACCTGATCGAAGACGGCAAGATCACTGCGCCGGTCAAAGGCGCGACGTTGATCGGCAACGGCCCCGAGGCGATGAGCCGGGTGTCGATGGTCGGTAACGATCTGGCGCTGGACAGCGGTGTGGGCACGTGCGGCAAGGATGGGCAATCGGTGCCGGTAGGTGTCGGTCAGCCGACGCTGAAAATCGATGCGATCACCGTGGGTGGCACGGGCGCATAAGAGGAGGTGGAGCTTCGGGTGGCGCGCAGGGCGACCACCCGGTGGCGAATATCAACGCAGACCGCGTTGAGTCTCGTCCAGCTCACGGATGTACTTGAAGATTTTGCGGCTGGAAGCAGGAGGTTTGTTTTGCGCAACCTCGTGCTGAGCCTGACGGATCAGGGAACGCAGTTGCTGGCGATCGGCGTCCGGGTACTCGACGACGAATTTCTCCAGCACGGCATCGTCGCCCGCGATCAGGCGATCACGCCAGCGTTCGAGGTTATGGAAACGCTCGTTGTACTGACGAGTCGAGGCATCGAGTTGATCGAGCAGCGTGAGAATCGCGTCAGTGTCCTGATCGCGCATCAGTTTGCCGATGAACTGCAAGTGCCGTTTACGCGCGATGTTCGCGGTGTGCTTGGGCGCATCGGCCAACGCCCGGCGCATAGCGTCGGTCAGCGGCAGTTTTGCGATCAAGTCTGGCTTGAGTGTTGTCAGGCGCTCGCCGAGGTCAACCAGAGCATGCAGCTCGCGTTTGACCTGAGATTTGCTTTTTTCTCCCGTATCGAGGGAGTCGTCGTAAGAATCAACCATGGTGGCAGTCCGCAAAGAAACGCCGCCATGATAACCAGTCGGGGGCCGCTTGTCCGGCCCGGTCGCTCGATGACCCCAGCCGAAAGCAGAATTTGAGTGGAGATGAGCATGAGTGCAGTTCAAAGCGTCGGCCCGCAGGCATTGCCGGCACTGCAGGAACAAGTCGAGCAGATCATCGCCGAAGCCAAGCGTCAGGGCGCCAGTGCCTGCGAAGTCGCGGTGTCGCTGGAGCAGGGACTGTCGACGTCGGTGCGCCAGCGCGAAGTCGAAACGGTCGAATTCAACCGCGATCAGGGCTTTGGCATCACCCTGTATGTGGGCCAGCGCAAAGGCTCGGCCAGCACGTCGGCGACCGGTCCGGATGCGATTCGCGAGACCGTCGCGGCGGCACTGGCCATTGCTAAGCACACCTCCGAAGACGAGGCCTCGGGCCTGGCCGATGCGGCGTTGATGGCCAAGGAACAACACGATTTCGACCTGTTCCACGAGTGGGACATCACCCCGGAGCAGGCCATCGAGAAGGCCTTGCTCTGTGAAGCGGCGGCATTCGACGCCGATGCGCGGATCAAGAACGCCGACGGCACTACCCTTAGCACTCATCAGGGCTGCCGCGTGTACGGCAACAGCCACGGTTTCATTGGTGGCTACGCATCGACGCGGCACAGCCTGAGTTGCGTGATGATTGCCGAGGCCGATGGCCAGATGCAGCGCGATTACTGGTATGACGTAAACCGTCAGGGCACTTTGCTCGCGGATCCGGTAAGCATCGGCCAGCGTGCTGCGCAACGGGCGGCGAGCCGTCTGGGCGCACGTCCGGTGCCGACTTGCGAAGTGCCGGTGCTGTTTTCCGCAGAACTGGCGGGTGGTCTGTTTGGCAGTTTCCTCTCGGCGGTGTCCGGCGGCAGCCTGTATCGCAAGTCGTCCTTCCTTGAAGGCACTCTGGGGCAAAAGCTGTTCCCGGAATGGCTGACCATCGATGAGCGTCCGCACCTGATGCGCGCGATGGGCAGTGCTTCCTACGACGGTGATGGTCTGGCGACGTATGCCAAACCGTTCGTCGAAAAGGGCGAGTTGGTGTCGTACATCCTCGGCACGTACTCCGGACGTAAACTCGGTATGCCGAGCACGGCCAACGCAGGCGGCGTACACAACCTGTTCGTCACCCATGGCGATGAAGACCAGGCTGCACTGTTGAAGCGCATGGGCCGTGGCTTGCTGGTCACCGAATTGATGGGCCATGGCTTGAACATGGTCACCGGCGACTATTCGCGCGGGGCGGCGGGTTTCTGGGTCGAGAATGGCGAAATCCAGTTCGCCGTGCAGGAGGTGACCATCGCCGGCAACATGCGCGACATGTTCAAGCAGATCGTCGCGGTCGGTAATGATCTGGAGCTGCGCAGCAACATTCGCACCGGTTCGGTGTTGATCGAGCGGATGACTGTCGCGGGCAGCTAAACCCCGGCCGTCAGACACAAAAGGCGCGCCACCTCATCGGGTGGCGCGCCTTTTTTATTGGCTCCATACAAAACCAATGTGGGAGCGAGCCTGCTCGCGAAAGCGATTTCACGGCCGACCGCAGTGGTGATCGGCACGACGCCTTCGCGAGCAAGCTCGCTCCCACAAAGGCTGCTCTTGTTTTGGTTCTCATTATCATCTAATAATAAATCTCATTATCGGATGAGCCCCGGATCATGAGTTCTGCCTTGCACGAGCAGCCGTACCTCGAAAGCTGGCGCTGGATGAGTCGCCAGATCCGTTGCGCGATGGATCCCGACGAACCGCGCCTGATCGAACACTATCTGGCCGAGGGCCGGTATCTGGCCTGTTGTACGGCGACTTCTCCCTGGACCATCGCTGAAACTTCCTTCCGTCTGCTGCTCGACACGGCCACCGATATCGCCTTGCCGTGGCACTGGCGCAGCTTCTGTCTCGATCAAGCCTGGCGTCCGCTGCGTGAAATGGAGCGCCTGTCCCTGTGCAAATGCCGGCTCCAACGTTGGCAACGCTATACCTGGCAGCTCGCCACCTGCGAACTGCTGCCCTCGATTCCTCTTATTGAACTGGTGCAAGGATTTTCAGATGACCAAGACACGTATTGAGCGCGACAGCATGGGCGAACTGCAGGTGCCGGTGGACGCTCTCTACGGCGCGCAAACCCAGCGCGCGGTGGATAACTTCCCGATTAGCGGCAAACCGATGCCGCCGCAATTCATCCGCGCGCTGATCCTCGCCAAAGCCGCCGCCGCCCGCGCCAACGTTGAACTCAACCAGATCAGCGCCGCCCAGGGCAAAGCCATCAGCGATGCCGCGCAAGGCTTGCTCGAAGGCGACTTCATGCCGCATTTCCCGGTGGACATCTTCCAGACCGGTTCCGGCACCAGTTCCAACATGAACGCCAACGAAGTGATCGCCACCCTGGCCAGCCGTCTGCTCGGCGAGCCGGTCAACGCCAACGATCACGTCAACTGCGGGCAGAGCAGCAACGACATCATCCCGACCACCATTCACGTCAGTGCTGCGCTGGCCCTGCACGAACAACTGCTGCCGGCGCTGCTGCACCTGGTGCAAGTGATCGAGCACAAAGCCACGCACGTACATCGCCACGTCAAAACCGGCCGCACGCATTTGATGGACGCGATGCCGGTGCGCATGAGCCAGGTACTGAACGGTTGGGCGCAGCAGCTCAAGGCCAACATCAGTCATCTGCAGGATTTGCTGCCAAGCCTGCAATCCCTGGCGCAGGGTGGCACGGCGGTCGGCACCGGGATCAACGCGCATCCTGAATTCGCCGCACGTTTCAGCCGCCAGTTGAGTCAATTGACCGACGTGGAATTCACCCCGGGCAAGGATCTGTTCGCGCTGATCGGCTCGCAGGACACCGCCGTCGCCGTCTCCGGCCAGCTCAAGGCCACTGCGGTGTCGCTGATGAAAATCGCCAACGACCTGCGCTGGATGAACTCAGGCCCGCTTGCCGGCCTCGGTGAAATCGAACTCGAAGCCCTGCAACCGGGCTCGTCGATCATGCCGGGCAAAGTCAATCCGGTGATCCCGGAAGCCACCGCCATGGTCGCCGCACAAGTGATCGGCAACGACTCGGTGATCACCATTGCCGGTCAGTCGGGCAATTTCGAACTGAACGTGATGCTGCCGATCATCGCGCAGAACCTGCTGAGCAGCATCGAGCTGCTGGCCAATTCCAGCCGCTTGCTCGGCGACAAAGCCATCGCCAGCTTCAAGGTGAACGAGTCGCGCCTTAAAGAAGCGTTGTCGCGCAACCCGATTCTGGTGACCGCGCTCAACCCGATCATCGGTTACCAGAAAGCCGCCGAAATCGCCAAGCAGGCCTACAAGGAAGGCCGTGCGGTAATCGACGTCGCCCTGGAACACACCGACCTGTCGCGCAGCCAACTGGAAGAGTTGCTCAACCCCGAGAAACTCACCGCCGGCGGCGTGTAAACCCCGCAACCGCTTTGGAGGCTCACCATGGAGCACTGGAAACGCACGATCGAACGGGCCAATCGCTGCTTCATGCTCGGCGAACTGATCGACGCCCGTGAGGCTTACCTGCAAGCCCTGGCCCTGGCGCAAGTGTTGTTCGAACGCTGGGCGGATGCCGACGAAGCGGTGGCGGCTTGCGTCATCTCCCACCACAACCTGGCCGATCTGCACTTGCGCCTGAATCAGCCGGAGGAGAGCGCCGAATACCTCTGCGCCATCCATCAACGCTTGTTGCAGACCATGCAGGACGAACGTCAGCGCCTGGCCTTGCGTGAAGCGGCGCTGCGCCAGAGCAGCAAGACTTACGTCGAGCTGTTGAATTTCATCAGCGAGCACGGTGAATACCCGCGCACCCAACGCCTGCTGCATCCGGATACCGGCAATGCGCGCTGCGCGCCGGCCCCCCATCACCATGGAGTCCATTGAAATGGCTTTTACCTTGCCTGCCTTGCCTTACGCCTACGACGCGCTCGAACCGCACATCGATGCGCAGACTATGGAGATTCACTACACCAAGCATCACCAGACCTACATCAACAACCTCAACGCCGCCGTAGAAGGCACTGAATACGCCGAATGGCCGGTAGAAAAACTGGTCGCCAGCGTCAAGGATCTGCCGGAAAAACTCCGTGCGGCAGTGATCAATCAGGGCGGCGGTCACGCCAATCACTCGCTGTTCTGGGAAGTCATGGTGCCAAGCGGCGGCGGCAAACCGGACGGCGCGTTGGCCAAAGCCATCGATGAACAATTGGGCGGCCTCGACAGTTTCAAGGAAGCCTTCACCAAAGCCGCACTGACCCGTTTCGGCAGTGGCTGGGCCTGGCTGAGCGTGACCCCGGAGAAAAAACTGCTGGTGGAAAGCAGCGGCAACCAGGACAGCCCCTTGATGAACGGCAACACGCCGATTCTCGGTCTCGATGTCTGGGAGCACGCCTACTACCTGCGGTATCAGAACCGTCGGCCGGAATACATCAACGCCTTTTATAACGTGATCAATTGGCCTGAAGTCGCTGCGCGTTATCAGGCTGCGCTGGTTTAAGTCTTCTATAAAAACAATCCAAGGCTGACTATGGGCACTGAAACGCTGGCGATCGGAAGTGGGCGTATGTTTCGTTACGCAGTGGGATCGCTGTTGCTGTTGGCGGGCATGACTTTGCTGGTCGCCCACGGACTGGAATGGCTGAATCTTGAGCCGAGGCTGTTGCGCGCGTTGCAGGGCGGCGCGATCTGCGCCCTCGGCACGGCGCTCGGGGCTGTGCCAGTGCTGGTGATCCGGCGGATGCCGCAGACACTCAGTGATACCTTGCTGGGTTTTGGTGCCGGGGTGATGCTCGCGGCGACGGCGTTTTCGCTGATCGTGCCGGGCATTGCTGCCGCCGAAAGCCTCGGACTGACACCGTGGGGGGCCAGCGGCCTGATCTGCTTCGGCATCATGCTGGGTGCGTTCGGGCTGTATCTGGTCGATCGCAAGGTTTCCGGCGCGTCCCCGGAAATGCTCGTCGGCACCGTCGAGCATCCGGTGATTCCACCACGGATCTGGCTGTTCGTGTTCGCCATCATTGCCCATAACATCCCTGAAGGCATGGCCGTCGGCGTTTCTGCTGGCGGCGGCATGCCGGATGCGGACAGCCTGGCCATGGGTATCGCTTTGCAGGATGTCCCGGAAGGTCTGGTGATTGCGCTGGTGTTGGCCGGGGCGGGGATGTCGCGGGTCAGGGCGTTTCTGATCGGCGCGGCGTCAGGTCTGGTCGAACCGGTGTTTGCGTTGTTATGTGCGTGGCTGGTCAGTCTTGCGCAGGTGCTGTTGCCATTAGGACTAGCTCTGGCGGCGGGGGCGATGTTGCTTGTGGTGACCCATGAAGTGATTCCCGAGTCGCGACGCAATGGTCATGACAAACTGGCCAGTCTTGGCCTGTTGATCGGGTTTTGTCTGATGATGGTGATGGATACGGCGTTGGGTTGAAGCAGAGCAAAAGACCGCAGCCTGCGGCAGTTCCTGCAGGGAACGTATTCCAATGCAGGCGCTGCAGCAGGCTGCGATGTTTTGACTTTGGCTGTCAGCCGCCTTCGTCGAAGTAGTTGTTGATCAACGCCACCAGTGCATCCAGCGCTTCCTGATCCTTTTCACCTTCGGTGCTCAGATAGATCTTGGTGCCCTTGCCAGCCGCTAGCATCATCATCGCCATGATGCTTTTGCCATCAACCGTGGTCTCTGGTGTACGACCCACTCTGATCGTGCAATCCGGATACTGCCCGGCCACTCCAACAAACTTGGCCGATGCGCGGGCATGCAGGCCCAGCTTGTTGATGATTTCGATTTCCAGAGCAGGCATCGCGGTGTGAATCCTTTAAGTGAGGTCGCGGTGGCGAACCTGGACGTTCTTCAGGGTTTTCTGCAGGGCCTGACCCAGACGTTCGGTCAGGTAGACGGAGCGGTGATGCCCGCCGGTGCAGCCAATGGCAATGGTGACGTAAGCGCGGTTGCTCGCGGCGAAGCGTGGCAGCCACTTGTGCAGGTAGGTGAAGATGTCCTGAAACATTTCTTCGACCTCCGGCTGTGCCGCCAGGTATTCAGCCACCGGCGCATCGAGACCCGATTGCGCGCGCAGTTCCGGCTTCCAGTACGGATTGGGCAGGCAGCGCACATCGAACACCAGGTCCGCATCCACCGGCATGCCGCGCTTGAAGCCGAAGGACTCGACCAGAAATGCGGTCCCCGGCTCCGGCTGGTTCAGCAGACGCAGCTTGATGGAGTCGCGCAACTGGTACAGGTTCAGATTGGTGGTGTTGATCTTCAGGTCCGCGAGGTCGGCAATCGGGCCGAGCAGGGCGGTTTCATCCTGGATCGCCTCGGCCAGTGAGCGGTTGGCGTTGCTCAGCGGGTGACGACGGCGGGTTTCGGAGAAACGCTTGAGCAGGGTTTCTTCGTCGGCATCCAGATACAGGACGTCGCACTGGATGTGTTTGGCCCGGACATCTTCAAGCAGTTCGGGAAAGCGTGTCAGGTGGCTCGGCAGGTTGCGCGCATCGATGGACACGGCTACCAGCGGCTGCGCCAGTTCCGTGTGAATCAGCGCGCGTTCGGCCAGTTCCGGCAGCAAGCCTGCGGGTAGGTTGTCGATGCAGTAATAGCCGTTGTCCTCAAGGACATCCAGAGCCGTACTTTTACCCGAGCCGGAACGGCCACTGACGATGATCAAGCGCATGATTAGTGCCCGTTCTGCTCGTCCAGGACAACCTGATACAACGCTTCATTGCTTGGAGCGCTGCGCAGTTTTTCACGCACTTCCTTGCGATCGAGCATGCTGGCGATCTGGCGCAGCAGCTCCAGGTGCGCATCGGTGGCAGCCTCCGGGACCAGCAAAACAAACAGCAGGTCAACCGGTGCGCCGTCAATGGCGTCGAAATCAATCGGAGCATCAAGGTGCATCAGCGCACTGATCGGTGCAGTGCAACCCTTGAGGCGGCAATGGGGAATGGCGATGCCGTTACCAAAACCGGTGGAACCGAGTTTTTCACGGGCAATCAACGCCTCGAAGACATCTTGCATCTCCAGATCCGGCACTTCGCGGGCGATCAGGTTGGCAATTTGTTCGAGGGCTTTCTTTTTACTGCCGCCCGGCACGTTCACGAGGGAACGGCCGGGGGTCAGGATACTTTCAAGTCGGATCATGGGGTGGGGGGTTATCGACCGGTAGCGCCCTGGAGCAGGCTCTGGGTCTTTTCCTTATGCTTTTTGAGTTGTTTATCCAGCTTGTCGGTCAAGGCGTCGATCGCCGCGTACATATCGGTATGTTCCGCGTTGGCGACCACTTCGCTGCCGGGTATATGCAAGGTGGCTTCGATTTTCTGCTTCAGCTTTTCGACGCACATCGTGACTTGCACGTTGGTGATCTTGTCGAAATGGCGCTCCAGTCGTTGGAGTTTTTCCTCAATGTAGGAACGCAGAGGTTGGGTCACTTCCAGTTGGTGTCCACTGATGTTGACTTGCATACAGCTTCTCCTTCGTTGCCAGTGCATAAAGCGGCAGGCTGGATAGCCTGCCACTGGAACGCTGTAACGTGGCTTACATCAACCGCTTGCGTTCGCTCGAAGGCGCGATCCCGAGGGATTCGCGGTACTTGGCGACGGTGCGGCGAGCCACCTGAATGCCTTGTGCCTCCAGTAAACCAGCGATCTTGCTGTCACTCAACGGCTTTTTCTGATTTTCCGCGGCAACCAGTTTTTTGATGATCGCGCGGATCGCCGTGGACGAGCATTCGCCGCCTTCGGAGGTGCTGACGTGGCTGGAGAAAAAGTATTTCAGTTCATAAATACCGCGCGGGGTATGCATGAATTTCTGCGTTGTCACCCGGGAAATGGTCGATTCGTGCATGCCGACCGCTTCAGCGATGTCGTGCAGGACCAACGGCTTCATGGCCTCGTCGCCGTACTCCAGAAAACCGCGCTGATGCTCGACGATCTGGGTGGCTACTTTCATCAGGGTTTCGTTGCGGCTCTGCAGGCTCTTGATGAACCAGCGGGCTTCCTGCAACTGATTGCGCATGAAGGTGTTGTCGGCGCTGGTGTCGGCACGGCGGACGAAACCGGCGTACTGGGCGTTGACGCGCAGACGCGGCACCGATTCCTGATTCAGCTCGACCAGCCAGCGCTCGTTATCCTTGCGCACGATGACGTCAGGGACAACGTATTCGGCTTCAGTGGATTCGATTTGCGAGCCAGGGCGCGGATTGAGGCTTTGTACCAGTTCGATGACCTGGCGCAGCTCGTCTTCCTTGAGCTTCATGCGGCGCATCAACTGGCTGTAATCGCGGCTGCCGAGCAGGTCGATATAATCGCTGACCAAACGTTTCGCTTCAGCCAGCCAAGGCGTCTTGGCGGGTAGCTGACGCAATTGCAGTAGCAGGCATTCACTAAGGTTGCGCGCGCCGATACCAGCAGGTTCGAATTGCTGAATGCGGTGCAGGACGGCTTCGATTTCATCGAGTTCGATGTCGAGTTCCGGATCGAACGCCTCGAGGATTTCTTCGAGGGTTTCGTCCAGGTAGCCCTGATTGTTGATGCAATCGATCAGGGTCACGGCGATCAGGCGATCGGTGTCGGACATCGGTGCCAGGTTCAGTTGCCACAACAGGTGGCTTTGCAGGCTCTCGCCGGCGGACGTGCGGGTGGTGAAGTCCCATTCGTCGTCATCGCTGCTGGGCAGGCTGCTGGCGCTGGTCTGATAGACGTCTTCCCAGGCGGTATCGACCGGCAGTTCGTTGGGGATACGCTCGCTCCAGTCACCTTCCTCCAGGTTGTCCACCGTCGGCGCGGTTTCCTGATACGAGGGTTCCTGGATCTCGGTGTTGGGCTTCTGTTCGGCGTTGTCGGCCATGGGGTCGGAATTGTCGAAGTCGTCGCCTTCTTCCTGGCGTTCGAGCATCGGATTGGATTCCAGAGCCTCCTGGATTTCCTGTTGCAGATCCAGGGTCGACAATTGGAGCAGGCGGATGGCCTGTTGCAGCTGCGGTGTCATCGTCAGCTGCTGGCCCATTCTCAAGACTAGCGATGGTTTCATGGCAGGGGCTTAACACCTTATTCGCCGGCGCTATGCGCCATCCACTACAGGGCGCCGAAGCGCCAAACTTAAGCAAATTATATGCCTGAAACTGAAGTGTTTGCCTAGAGCGCTGTAACAATTAAAGCGTATTAATTCCTGCTTGAATCGATACAGCGCCCGGGCGGCGCACCGGGCACTGTTACGCTTACAAGCGGAACTCGTGGCCCAGATACACTTCCTTGACCAGATCGTTGGCCAGGATGGTTTCTGCATCGCCTTCGGCGATCAGTTGACCATCGTTGACGATGTAAGCGGTTTCGCAGATGTCCAGCGTCTCACGGACGTTGTGGTCGGTGATCAATACACCGATGCCCTTGGCCTTGAGGTGGTGGATGATCTGCTTGATGTCGCCGACCGAGATCGGATCGACACCGGCGAACGGTTCGTCGAGCAGGATGAATTTCGGTGCCGTTGCCAGCGCGCGAGCGATTTCCACCCGGCGACGTTCACCACCGGACAGGCTCATGCCAAGGTTGTCGCGGATGTGGCTGATGTGGAATTCCTGCAGCAGGCTTTCCAGCTCCTTGCGACGGCCGGCCTTGTCGAGCTCCTGACGGGTCTCGAGGATGGCCATGATGTTGTCGGCCACCGACAGTTTGCGGAAGATCGACGCTTCTTGCGGCAGATAGCCGATACCGGCCTTGGCGCGACCGTGCATCGGCTGGTGGCTGACGTCCAGATCGTCGATCAGCACGCGACCCTGATCGGCCTGTACCAGGCCGACGATCATGTAGAAGCACGTAGTCTTGCCAGCGCCGTTCGGGCCGAGCAGGCCGACGATCTGGCCGCTGTCGATCGACAGGCTGACGTCACGCACGACCTGGCGGCTTTTATAGGCCTTGGCCAGGTGCTGAGCTTTCAGAGTTGCCATTACTGGGGTTTCTCGTCGGTTTTCTTCTTCGGCTGGATCACCATGTCGATGCGTGGACGCGCCTCGGTGACCTTGCTGCCGGTAGCGCGACCAGCGCTGGCCAGTTTCTTCACGGTGTCGTAGACGATTTTCTCGCCCTGAGTGACGTTGCCGTCTTTGTCGACGACCTTGGCCTTGTCGATCAGCACGACGCGGTTTTGCTGGGCATGATATTGAATCGTCACGCCGTAGCCTTGAACCGGTTTGGTGTCGCCCTGGGTTTGCAACTGCTCGAAATAAGCCAGGTTGCCCACGGAGGTCACCACGTCGATATCTCCATTCGGCGCGCGAGTCATAGTGACGGTGTTGCCTTTAACGATCATCGAACCTTGGGTGATGATCACATCACCTTTATAGGTGGCGATGCCGTTCTTGTCGTCCAGTTGGGCGTCGTCGGCCTGAATGCGGATAGGTTGCTGCTGATCGTTCGGCAGAGCCCAGGCGCTCACGCTTCCCAGTGCTGCGCCCAGACTGAGCAAAATAGGGAGGGTTTTAACGAGCCTCATACTGTCCTCTTACGTTCGATAGCAGGTGTATCCTGCTTTCCTTCAGGTACGCTTTCATTCCAACGCCAGTCGATACACCGCCAGCGCCGTCGATTCTAACGGGTTGCTCGGTCTGCGCATATTCCTGCTGCGGGAACACGGTCATGCGAGTGGACGTGATCAGGATGTCACGCTTCTTTTCATCGGTGCGCGCAACGCGTACCGAGTCGATCAGTTCGACTTCGGTGCCGCCTGAGTTCACTTCACCGCGCTCACTGGTCACGTGCCACGGAAATTCTGTTCCGCGATACATGTTCAGGTCGGGTTTGGTCACGAGCGTGACGTCGGTTGCCTTCACGTGCTCGGCTTTTTCGGACGTCATCTCATACTGCACCTTGCCATCCGGCAGGTATTGCAGGGTATGCGTGTTGGTTGCATACCAGTCGATAGGCGTTTCAACCGAGGTGACCGGTGGTTTGTCGAGAAAGCGTTCCGGGCTGATATTCCAATAGCCGACCGCTGCGAAAATCGCAGCGATGCAGCCGAACAGCAGGAAGTTACGAAATTTTTTGCTGAACATGGTTTGGCTCACAGGTACGCGGCGTTGGCCGCATCGAGGCGGCCCTGGGCGCGCAGGATCAATTCGCAGAATTCGCGAGCGGCACCTTCGCCACCACGGGCGCGGGTAACGCCATGGGCGTGTTCGCGGACGAAATCGGCAGCGTTGGCCACGGCCATGCCCAAGCCTACCCGGCGAATCACCGGCAGGTCGGGCAGATCGTCACCGAGGTAGGCGACTTCTTCATAGCTTAGGCCCAGTTGCGCAAGCAGGCCGTCGAGCACGACCAGTTTGTCTTCTCGGCCCTGAAACAGGTGGGGAATCCCCAGGTTTTTCGCTCGACGTTCAACGACGGGTGTCTTGCGACCGCTGATGATAGCGGTCTGCACGCCGGCGTTCATCAGCATTTTGATACCTTGGCCATCGAGGGTGTTGAAGGTCTTGAATTCGCTGCCGTCTTCAAGGAAGTACAGGCGCCCGTCGGTGAGGACGCCGTCGACGTCGAAAACCGCCAGTTTGATCGCTTTGCCGCGTTGCAGCAGATCGTTGCTCATTACATGACTCCTGCGCGTAGCAGATCGGAGAGGTTGAAGGCGCCGACCGGGCGATCTTCCTCGTCTACGACTACCAATGCGTTGATTCGGTGATCTTCCATGATTTTCAGGGCTTCGGCGGCCAGCATTTCCGGGCGGGCAGTCTTGCCGTGGGCCGTCATTACCTGGTCGATGGTGGCGCTGCGGATGTCGATGCTGCGATCCAGCGTGCGGCGCAAGTCGCCGTCGGTGAAGATCCCGGCGAGTTTACCGTCGGTTTCAAGGATGACGGTCATGCCCAGACCTTTACGGGTCATTTCCATCAGTGCGTCCTTGAGCAGCGTGCCGCGTTGGACTTGCGGCAACTCTTGTCCGGCGTGCATGACGTTTTCCACTTTCAGCAGCAGGCGACGGCCGAGGGCGCCACCCGGGTGCGAGAAAGCGAAATCTTCGGCGGTGAAGCCGCGTGCCTCCAGCAGTGCCACGGCCAGCGCATCGCCCATGACCAGTGCTGCGGTCGTCGACGAGGTCGGCGCAAGGTTCAGCGGGCAGGCTTCATGCTCGACATGAACATTGAGATTGACCTCGGCAGCCTTGGCCAGCGGCGATTGCGGGTTGCCGGTGACGCTGATCAACTGGATGCCCAGACGTTTGATCAACGGCAGCAGGGTTACGATTTCATTGGTCGAGCCGGAGTTCGACAGGGCCAGAATCACATCCTCACGAGTGATCATGCCCATGTCGCCATGACTGGCTTCGGCCGGATGGACAAAAAAGGCCGGGGTGCCGGTGCTGGCCAGGGTGGCGGCAATCTTGTTGCCGATGTGCCCGGACTTGCCCATGCCAACCACGACTACACGGCCTTTACTGGCCAGAATCATCTCGCAAGCGCGTACGAAATCGGCGTCGATATGGGGCAACAAGCCTTGTACGGCTTCCACTTCGAGTTGGATGGTGCGTTGTGCCGATTGAATCAGGTCGCTGGATTGGCTCATGTCAGAAATCGTATAGCCCGATGAAAAGGCGGCGATTATAGCGGTTATGTTGCAAAGCCTCACGCAAGTTCGTCGTGCTTTGTCATTACTCGTTACCAAAACCCGGGAAAAGAGCCCGCGCACCTGTCATATCGCCGAACACAGGCTGGTACAAGCCTTGGGCGCGTAGCCTTTGCAGTGATATAGTTCGCCGCCAGTTCGGCCTGCCCGGGATGTACGTACTTTTTAAGTAAAGACAGGCGTCCGAGTGAGAGGCTGCATCGCAAGGAGTTTAGATGAGTGCCGATAACGCCTACGCGGTCGAGCTGAAGGGAGTCTCCTTCAAGCGCGGTGCGCGCAGCATTTTCAATAACGTCGATATTCGCATCCCGCGCGGCAAGGTCACCGGCATCATGGGACCTTCCGGGTGTGGCAAGACCACGCTGCTGCGATTGATGGGGGCACAACTGCGCCCTGCCAGCGGCGAAGTCTGGGTCAACGGCCAGAACCTGCCTGCGCTTTCGCGCAGCGATCTGTTCGATGCGCGAAAGCACATGGGTGTGCTGTTTCAAAGCGGCGCACTGTTCACCGATCTCGATGTTTTCGAGAACGTGGCTTTCCCCCTGCGTGTTCATACCGATTTGCCGGAAGAAATGATCCGCGACATCGTCCTGCTCAAATTGCAGGCGGTCGGTCTGCGCGGTGCCATCGAGTTGATGCCGGACGAACTGTCCGGTGGCATGAAGCGCCGCGTCGCACTGGCGCGAGCGATTGCGCTCGATCCGCAGATTCTCATGTACGACGAGCCGTTCGTCGGGCAGGACCCTATCGCCATGGGCGTGCTGGTCCGCCTGATCCGCCTGCTCAACGATGCACTGGGGATCACCAGTATCGTGGTGTCCCACGATCTGGCCGAAACCGCGAGCATTGCCGACTACATCTATGTCGTCGGTGATGGTCAGGTGCTGGGGCAGGGTACGCCGGACGAGTTGATGAACTCGGACGAGCCGCGTATCCGTCAGTTCATGACCGGCGATCCCGATGGCCCGGTGCCGTACCATTTTCCAGCGACGGATTACCGCGCAGATCTTCTGGGGAAGCGCTGATGCGCAGAATTTCATTAATAGAACGCGTACGCCGGTTCGGCGAGGCGGCGATCGATGCCGTCGCGGTGTTCGGTCGTGCGACGCTGTTTCTGTTTCACGCGTTGTTGGGTCGCGGTGGCATCAGCGGTGGCTTCGGCCTGCTGGTCAAACAGCTGCACTCGGTCGGCGTGATGTCGCTGGTGATCATCGTCGTTTCGGGTATTTTCATCGGCATGGTGCTGGCGCTGCAGGGCTTCAGCATTCTGTCGAGTTACGGTTCGGAGCAGGCGGTGGGGCAGATGGTTGCGCTGACCCTGCTGCGTGAACTCGGCCCGGTGGTGACGGCGCTGTTGTTCGCTGGTCGTGCCGGTTCGGCACTGACCGCCGAGATCGGCAACATGAAGTCCACCGAACAGCTGTCCAGCTTGGAAATGATCGGTGTCGATCCGCTCAAGTACATCATTGCTCCGCGCCTGTGGGCCGGCTTCATTTCCCTGCCAGTGCTGGCGATGATTTTCAGCGTGGTAGGCATCTGGGGTGGCTCGTGGGTGGCTGTCGACTGGCTGGGTGTGTATGAAGGCTCTTATTGGGCGAACATGCAGAACAGCGTGAATTTCACCAGTGACGTGCTCAATGGCGTGATCAAAAGTATTGTTTTCGCCTTTGTAGTGACCTGGATTGCCGTATTCCAAGGCTATGACTGTGAGCCCACTTCCGAGGGCATCAGTCGTGCTACCACCAAGACCGTGGTGTTTGCCTCGCTGGCAGTGCTCGGCCTGGACTTTATTCTGACCGCTTTGATGTTTGGAGATTTCTGATGCAAAACCGCACCCTGGAAATCGGTGTCGGCCTGTTCCTGCTGGCAGGGATCCTGGCTTTGTTGCTGCTTGCTTTGCGGGTCAGTGGTCTGTCTCCGACGTCGACCACCGACACCTATAAACTTTATGCCTACTTTGACAATATCGCCGGTTTGACGGTCAGAGCCAAAGTGACCATGGCCGGTGTAACCATCGGCAAGGTCACGGCAATCGATCTGGATCGCGACAGCTTCACCGGTCGGGTCACCCTGCAAGTGGATAAAAAGGTCGACAATCTTCCGACCGACTCCACAGCGTCTATCCTGACCGCTGGTCTGCTGGGCGAGAAGTACATCGGTATCAGCGTTGGCGGAGAAGACAAGCCGCTGAAGGATGGTGGAACCATCCACGACACGCAGTCGTCACTGGTACTGGAAGACCTTATCGGTAAATTCCTGCTCAATACCGTTAGCAAAGACGCCAAATGAGGAGCTTTTGAATGATCTCTATCTTGCGACGCAGCCTGTTGGTGTTACTGGCGGCCCTGCCGTTGATGGGTAACGCCGTGGCTGCTGCGACTTCGGCACATGATCTGGTTCAGGACACAACCACCCGGTTGCTGGCTGACCTGGCTGCCAACAAAGAGAAATACAAGAAGGATCCGACGGATTTCTACGCGGCACTCAACAACATCGTCGGGCCCGTGGTAGATGCCGAAGGCATTTCCAAGAGCATCATGACGGTCAAGTACTCGCGCAAGGCCACGCCGGCGCAGATGAAGACCTTCGAAGAAAACTTCAAGAAAGGCCTGTTCCAGTTCTACGGTAACGCCTTGCTCGAGTACAACAACCAGGGCATCACCGTCGACCCTGCCAAGGACGAATCGGGCGATCGCACCAGCGTAAACATGACCGTCAAGGGCAGCAGCGGCGCAATCTATCCTGTGCAGTACACGCTGGAGAAGATCAACGGCGAGTGGAAACTGCGCAACGTGATCATCAACGGCATCAACATCGGCAAACTGTTCCGTGACCAGTTCGCCGACGCGATGCAGCGCAATGGCAACGATCTGGACAAGACCATCAATGGTTGGGCCGGTGAAGTGGCCAAGGCCAAAGAAGCCACCGAAAAGAAACCCGCGCAATGAACGAGGCCGCAGTTCGTATGAGTGATGTCGACGAGCTACTGCTCAGCGGAGTGCTGGACTATCGCACCGGCGCTGACCTGCGCAAGCAAGGCCAGGCGCTGATCAAGTCCAGCAAGGCCTCTTCGCTGGTGATCGATTGCTCGGCGGTGAAGAAGTCCAGCAGCGTCGGTTTATCGTTGCTGCTGTGCTTCATGCGCGATGCGAATGCGGCCGGCAAGGCTGTCAGCATCCGTGCGATGCCCGAAGACATGCGCGAAATTGCTCAGGTCAGTGAACTGACCGAACTGTTGGCGCACCCCTGAACCCACATCTATAAAGAAGCCCCCCGTCAGAGTCCTGCCATGCGGGGTTCGCAGGCGCGGGGCTTTTTTGTATGATGTCCGACCCGTGCGCACAGGGCGCCGATTGAGGTTGAGCATGCAGGCCGTAGAAGTGAAGAGCTTCCTTGAAGGAAAGCTGCCCGGAACGTTGGTAGAAGTTGAGGGCGAAGGCTGCAATTTCCTGCTGAACGTGATTAGCGATGAACTGGCGGCGTTGAGCCCGGTGAAGCGTCAGCAGCAGGTCTATGCCCATTTGAACCCATGGATCACCGATGGCAGCATCCATGCGGTCACTATGAAATTTTTCAGCAGCGCGGCCTGGGCCGAGCGCACCTGAGCCTAAGGGCGTCGAGATTCTTATGGATAAATTGATTATTACCGGTGGCGCTCGTCTTGATGGCGAGATCCGCATTTCCGGCGCAAAAAACTCCGCCCTGCCGATCCTGGCCGCCACCCTGCTGTGCGATGGCCCGGTGACCGTTGGCAACCTGCCGCACCTGCACGACATCACCACCATGATCGAGCTGTTCGGTCGCATGGGCATCGAGCCGGTGATCGACGAAAAACTCAGCGTCGAAATCGACCCGCGCACCATCAAGACCCTGATCGCCCCGTACGAACTGGTGAAAACCATGCGTGCGTCGATCCTGGTACTGGGCCCGATGGTTGCTCGTTTCGGTGAAGCCGAAGTGGCACTGCCTGGCGGTTGCGCCATCGGTTCGCGTCCGGTTGACCTGCACATCCGTGGCCTCGAAGCCATGGGCGCGGTGATCGACGTTGAAGGCGGCTACATCAAGGCCAAGGCGCCTGAAGGTGGCCTGCGCGGTGCGCACTTCTTCTTCGATACCGTCAGTGTGACCGGTACCGAGAACATCATGATGGCCGCTGCTCTGGCCAAGGGCCGCAGCGTGTTGCAGAACGCCGCCCGTGAACCAGAAGTGGTTGACCTGGCGAACTTCCTCAACGCCATGGGCGCCAAGGTGTCCGGCGCTGGTACTGACACCATCACCATTGATGGCGTCGAGCGTCTGGGTTCGGCTTTCTATAAGGTCATGCCTGACCGTATCGAAACCGGCACCTATCTGGTCGCCGCTGCCGTGACCGGCGGTCGCGTCAAGGTCAAGGACACTGATCCGACCATCCTCGAAGCCGTTCTGGAAAAACTCCGTGAAGCCGGCGCAGAAATCACCTGCGGTGAAGACTGGATCGAGCTGAACATGCACGGCAAGCGTCCGAAAGCGGTCAACGTGCGCACCGCGCCGTACCCGGCGTTCCCGACTGACATGCAAGCGCAGTTCATCTCGCTCAACGCCATTGCCGAAGGCACCGGTGCCGTGATCGAGACGATCTTCGAAAACCGTTTCATGCACGTGTACGAACTGCACCGCATGGGCGCCAAGATCCAGGTCGAAGGCAACACCGCTATCGTCACCGGTACTGAAGTTCTGAAAGGCGCGCCAGTCATGGCGACCGACCTGCGCGCTTCGGCCAGCCTGGTAATCTCGGCACTGGTTGCCGAAGGCGATACTTTGATCGACCGCATCTACCACATAGACCGTGGTTACGAGTGCATCGAAGAAAAACTGCAGATGCTGGGCGCCAAGATCCGTCGCGTTCCGGGCTGATTGCTGCATTGGGACACAGGGACGTGTCCGTTGAATTCGTTTTGAGTCGAGCCGGTTTCCGGCTCGATGTGTGTCCGGCGCCGATTGCGACCGGACATGAGTACCTTGATAAGGACTGACGTTTCCCATGTTGACCATCGCACTGTCCAAGGGCCGCATCCTTGACGACACCCTGCCGCTTCTTGCCGAAGCGGGCATCGTGCCGACCGAGAATCCGGACAAGAGCCGCAAGCTGATCATTCCCACGACCCAGGACGACGTTCGTCTGCTGATCGTGCGTGCCACCGATGTGCCGACTTACGTCGAGCATGGCGCGGCCGACCTCGGCGTTGCCGGCAAAGACGTGTTGATGGAATACACCGGCCAGGGCCTCTACGAGCCACTGGATCTGCAGATCGCCCAGTGCAAGCTGATGACCGCCGGCAAGATCGGCGCGCCGGAGCCAAAAGGCCGTCTGCGCGTGGCGACCAAATTCGTCAATGTGGCCAAGCGTTACTACGCCGAGCAGGGCCGTCAGGTCGACATCATCAAGCTCTACGGCTCGATGGAACTGGCACCGCTGATCGGTCTCGCTGACAAGATCATCGACGTGGTCGACACCGGCAACACCCTGCGCGCCAACGGTCTGGAACCTCAGGAACTGATCGCCACGATCAGCTCGCGCCTGGTGGTCAACAAGGCTTCGATGAAAATGCAACACGCCCGAATCCAGGCGTTGATCGATACCCTGCGCAACGCAGTGGAATCGCGACACCGCGGCTGATTCACCTGCGCGACGTTAAGTCGCGCCCGTCTATCCGCCTCATAGCCAGAATCTCAGGTGCCCAAGCGGAAACGACTGCTAAGTTAGGGCGCCTGAGTTTTTGCCATTCCTATGAGGCTCTCGCTATGACCGCAACGACTGCAATTCGCCGACTCAACGCTGCTGACCCGGATTTCGCGCATCATCTGGATCATCTGCTGAGCTGGGAAAGTGTGTCTGACGACTCGGTCAATCAGCGAGTGCTGGACATCATCAAGGCTGTGCGCGAACGCGGTGACGCGGCGCTGGTCGAGTTCACCCAGAAGTTTGATGGCCTTGAAGTCGCTTCGATGGCTGACCTGATCCTGCCGCGTGAGCGTCTGGAACTGGCTTTGACCCGCATCACCGTGCCCCAGCGCGAAGCCCTGGAAAAAGCCGCGGCCCGTGTGCGCAGCTATCACGAAAAACAGAAGCAGGATTCCTGGAGCTACACCGAAGCCGACGGCACCGTGCTGGGCCAGAAGGTCACGCCGCTGGATCGCGCAGGCCTGTATGTGCCGGGTGGCAAGGCGTCGTACCCGTCGTCGGTGCTGATGAACGCGATTCCGGCCAAGGTCGCCGGCGTGACCGAAGTGGTCATGGTCGTGCCGACCCCGCGCGGTGAAATCAATGAGCTGGTGTTGGCTGCTGCGTGCATCGCCGGCGTCGATCGGGTGTTCACCATCGGTGGCGCACAAGCGGTTGCCGCGTTGGCCTACGGCACCGAAAGCGTGCCGAAAGTAGACAAGGTTGTTGGCCCGGGCAACATCTATGTCGCCACTGCCAAGCGCCACGTGTTCGGTCAGGTCGGCATCGACATGATCGCCGGCCCTTCGGAAATCCTCGTGGTGTGCGATGGCCAGACCGATCCGGACTGGATCGCCATGGACTTGTTCTCGCAAGCCGAGCACGACGAAGACGCCCAGGCGATTCTGGTCAGCCCGGATGCCGAGTTCCTCGACAAGGTCGCTGCGAGCATCGACAAGCTGCTGCCGACCATGGATCGCGCAACGATCATCGAAACCTCGATCAATGGCCGTGGCGCGCTGATTCATGTGAAAGACATGGCGCAAGCGATCAAAGTCGCCAACCGCATCGCTCCGGAACACCTGGAATTGTCGGTCGCCGATCCGCAAGCCTGGCTGCCGCAGATCCGCCACGCCGGCGCGATCTTCATGGGCCGTCACACCTCCGAAGCGTTGGGCGATTACTGCGCTGGCCCGAACCACGTGCTGCCGACCTCCGGCACCGCGCGGTTTTCTTCGCCGCTGGGCGTGTACGACTTCCAGAAGCGTTCGTCGATCATCTTCTGCTCCGAGGCCGGTGCTTCCGAGCTGGGTAAAACGGCGTCGGTATTGGCCCGTGGCGAGTCGCTGAGCGCCCACGCGCGCAGTGCTGAATACCGCATCAAAGACGAAGACTTTCTACAAGGGCAGGGGAACTGAGCGATGAGCAAATTCTGGAGCCCGTTCGTTAAAGATCTGGTGCCGTACGTGCCGGGCGAACAGCCGAAGCTGACCAAACTGGTCAAGCTCAACACCAACGAAAATCCGTACGGCCCGTCGCCAAAAGCTTTGGCGGCGATGCAGGTCGAACTCAACGACAACCTGCGCCTGTACCCGGATCCGAACAGCGACCTGCTGAAAACCGCCGTCGCCCAGTATTACGGTGTGCAGAGCAATCAGGTTTTCCTCGGCAACGGTTCGGACGAAGTGCTCGCGCACATTTTCCACGGATTGCTGCAACACGATAAGCCACTGTTGTTCCCGGACATCAGTTACAGCTTCTATCCGGTTTACTGCGGTTTGTACGGCATCGAGTTTGATGCGGTGCCGCTGGACGCGCAGTTCCAGATCGATCCGGCCGACTATGCCAAGCCGAATGGCGGGATCATCTTCCCTAACCCGAACGCGCCAACCGGCTGCCTGCTGGCGCTGGACGCGGTTGAGCAGATCCTCAAGGCCAGCCCGGATTCGGTAGTGGTTGTGGATGAGGCGTACATCGACTTCGGCGGCGAGACGACGATCAGTCTGGTGGACCGTTATCCGAACCTGCTGGTTACACAGACCCTGTCCAAGTCGCGCTCTTTGGCGGGTTTGCGCGTTGGTCTGGCGGTCGGCCATCCCGATCTCATCGAGGCGCTGGAGCGGATCAAGAACAGCTTCAACTCCTATCCGCTGGATCGTCTGGCGATTGTCGGTGCGGCTGCCGCATTTGAGGATCGTGAGTATTTCGACAAGACTTGCCGTCTGGTCATCGAGAGCCGTGAGTGGGTGATTGCACAGTTGCAGGCCAAGGGTTTTGAAGTGCTGCCGTCGGCGGCTAACTTCATTTTTGCCCGGCATCCGCAGCATGATGCGGCGGGGCTGGCGGCCAAGCTGCGTGAGCAGGGCGTGATCGTGCGGCACTTCAAGCAGGCGCGGATTGCGCAGTTCCTGCGGGTTTCGATTGGCACGCCGGAGCAGAATCAGGCGTTGATCGACGGGCTTGGCGACCTCTAAAAGCAAAAGCCCCTCACCCTAGCCCTCTCCCAGAGGGAGAGGGGACTGATTGGGGGATGCTCCCGAGTTGCACCGACCTGAACTTGCTTTACCGAATCCATAATCGACTCGGTAATTCAGGTCGATGCATGACGCCTTACACCTCGGTCGGCTCCCTCTCCCTCCGGGAGAGGGCTGGGGTGAGGGTCTGCTCTTATTCGTGATGCGCTTCGCCGAGGAAGGTCAGCGAGCTAAACAAGCCGCGACTGTTCACATCCACACTGTCCTTCACCGGCACTTCAATCTGCGCCGCAATCACATTCAACCCTTCATTCCTCACCAACACCTGCGCCCGACCATCCTTGTCAGTCTCGGTGCTCAACGTGTTCGGCGCACTGCGATAATCGCCAATCAACTTCACCCCCGCCGCCGGTTTGCCATCGAGCAGCACCTGCACCGGTAATGATTTCCCTGGCCCCACGGTGAGCGGATCAACCTCCGGAAGAATCAACAATTTGATCTGATCCAGTTTTGGCAACTTCGCTCCCGGCTGATAAATCGCCAGGCTGTATTTGAACGTCTGCGTCGCTTCGACAGCGCCCGGCACTTTGCTCCGGCCTTCGTTGACCCACTTTTTGTCAGCAGTCTGCGACCACATGCCGTTGTTCAGCGCCACGGCCAGGACGGCCGGAGCTTTCAGTGGTTTCAGTCGTGCGTGATCCGCCAGGCGCTCGACGCTCACCGGAATCATTTTCCCGCTCGCGTCGTAAGCCCACGCGCCGCTGATTTTCTGCGCCTTGAACGCGTTGTCCTCAGCGCCATGACCGTAGACCACTTCGATATTGCCGCGCCGTTGCTCAGTCCACAGGCCATGGGCCGAGACCTGACCGGCGAACAGCGCGGCGATAAGTACAAGGGATTTGCCGTATTGCATGGTGACGTCCTTTTACAGGTTGAGAGTCAGGCTGACGGTGAAATTGCGCGGCTCACCGGGGTTGACCCAGTAGTTGCTGTAGGAGCGCTCGTAATACTTCTCGTCGAAGAGGTTATTCAGGTTCAGGCCGACAGTGACGTTGTCGCTGGCCTTGTAATGCGCGAGCAGGTCGACGGTGTGATACGCCGGCAATTCGAAGTCGCTGCCGGATTCTCCCGAGCGATCGCCGACATAAGTGAACGCCGCGCCAACGTCCGAGCCACGCAAATGGCCATCCTGAAACTCATAAACCCCTAGCAGACTGCCGCTGCGTTTGGCCACGCCGAGAATGCGGCTGCCGGTGGGAATCACCGCGTCGCCCTTGGTCACTTCGGCGTCGATGTAGGCGAAGGCGCCGATGACTCGCACCGCATCGGTGACTTGCCCGGTGACCTGCCAATCGAAGCCGCGACTGCGTGCCTTGCCCATGGCGCGGCTGGTGTCGGTGGCCGGGTCGAGGGCGAGAACGTTTTCTTTGTCGATGTGGAAGAAGGCGAGGGTGCTGCTCAGGCGTTCGTCGAACAGCTCGTTCTTGATCCCGACTTCGTAGCCGACGCCTTCTTCCGGGTCGAAGGATTTGCCGGCGGCGTCGAGGCCATTGTTCGGTTTGAAAGAGGTCGAGGCGTTGGCGAACAACCCGGTTTCCGGCGTCAATTGATAGAGCAGGCCGACCCGCTGGGTGAGCGCGTCGTGGCGTTGGTTGCTGGTGGCGTTGCGGCTGTGATCGTCGATGTGCTGATCGAAATGCTCGAAGCGTGCGCCGATCATCCCGCGCAGTTTGTCGGTGAAGACGATCTGGTCCTGCAGGTTCAGTGCATGACTTTCGACCTGTTCGAAGAAGTCAGTGCCCGACCGCGCGCCGTTGGGTTTCGGCTGGCCGTAGATCGGCTTGTAGATGTCGATGGCGTAGGGGCCGCCAGCAATAGTGGTGACGCGCTCGTTCTTGCGGAAGTTTTCGTATTCGGTGCCAATCAGCAATTCGTGTTGCCACGGGCCGAGATCGAACAGTCCGCGCAGTTCCAGTTGGGTGATGCTGTCGTGCCAATTGGTGTCGCGCTCGCGATAGCGGCGGTTGACGGTGTGGCCGTTGGCGTTCAATGGACGACTTTCCGAAGCATCGCCCCAGAGTTTGCCTTCCTTGTAATGACTGGCCAGACGCAGCTTCCAGTTGTCGTTGAGGTGATGTTCCAGCGTGGCCTGAAACAGATTGTTGTGATTATCGATGTTGCCGTCGTTGGGTTCGCCAAGGAAAGTCGAGCGCGAAACACCGCTCCATTTATTGTTGGGCGCGACGATACCGCGATCAAAGGTCGAGCTGTGGCGGACGATTTCACTTTCCGCCAGCAACGACGTGTCCGGGTTCAATTGCCAACTGATCGAGGGCGCGACGAATACGCGCTGGCTGTCGACGTGATCGCGAAAACTGTTGTTGTCCTCAACCGCGAGGTTGATTCGCGACAGCACATCACCCTCATCATCCAGCGGTGTGTTGACGTCCAGCGCGGTGCGATAGCGATCCCAACTGCCGGCGCTGGTTTGCAGAGTGGTGAAGGCTTCGGCCTGCGGTTTTTTGGTGACGATGTTCACCGTGCCGCCGGGATCGCCTCGACCATACAGACTGGCGGCCGGGCCTTTGAGCACTTCGATGCGCTCGATATTCGCCGCGTCCGGCGTGCTCGGATAACCCCGGTTGGCACTGAAGCCGTCCTTGTAGAACTCCGAGGTGGTGAAGCCGCGCACGCTGTATTCGTAAAGCGTCAGGCCGCCGAAGTTGTTTTGCTTGGATACGCCGCCGGCGAAATCCAGCGCGCGCTCGACACTGCTGCTGCCCAGATCCTTGAGCACGCTGGCGGGCACTACGCTGATCGCCTGCGGGATATCACGGATCGCCGTGTCGGTTTTGGTCGCGCTGGACGAGCGCATGGCGCGGTAGCCTTTGACCGGGCCAGTCGGCGATTCGTAGTCGGAGATGACGCTGATGGCGTCGAGTTCAAGCGGCTTGGGTTCTTCGGCGAAGGCTGGATCGACCAGCAGACCAAGGCTCAGGCCGAGCAGGGAAGCCTTTGTTCGAGACGACATGTTATGTTGTTCCAATTCTTAGAATTGAAACAATATAACATGCCTGTTGAGAATGTCTTTTATTAGCGCGCTTGGCGCGAACGAAGTTTTATTCTTCTTTTTCTTTCACCGGCGCCGGTGGCGGACGCAGGCCGATTTCTGCGGTGAGCTTCAGTTCTTTGCCGTTGCGCATCACCTGGATCGTCACTTTGTCGGTCGGCTTGATCCGCGCGACCTGGTTCATCGACTTGCGACCATCTCCGGCCGGCTCGCCATCGATGCTCAAAATAACGTCACCCAGTTGCAGGCCGGCCTTCTGCGCCGGGCCATCGCGGAAGATCCCCGCGACGACAATCCCCGGACGCCCGGACAAGCCGAACGACTCGGCCAGTTCCTGGGTCAGCGGCTGCACCTCGATGCCCAGCCAGCCACGAATTACCTGACCGTGCTCGATGATCGACTTCATCACTTCCATTGCCAGCTTCACTGGAATCGCAAAGCCGATGCCTTGCGAGCCGCCGGATTTGGAGAAGATTGCCGTGTTGATGCCGGTGAGGTTGCCATTGGCATCGACCAGCGCTCCGCCGGAGTTACCCGGGTTGATCGCCGCGTCGGTCTGGATGAAGTCTTCGTAGTTGTTCAGGCCCAACTGGTTACGCCCGGTGGCGCTGATGATGCCCATGGTCACGGTCTGGCCAACGCCGAACGGGTTGCCGATGGCCAATGCAACGTCGCCGATGCGAATGTTGTCGGAGCGGCCGACAGTGATGGCCGGCAGGGTTTTCAGATCGATTTTCAACACCGCGAGATCGGTTTCCGGGTCGCTGCCGATGACGCGGGCGAGGGTTTCGCGGCCATCTTTCAGGGCGACCACAATCTGATCCGCGCCGCTGGTCACGTGATTGTTGGTCAGAATGTAGCCTTCCGGGCTCATGATCACGCCGGAACCGAGGCTCGATTCCATGCGTTTCTGCTTTGGCGAGTTGTCACCGAAGAAGCGCCGAAACTGCGGATCCTCAAACAGCGGATGCGCCGGTTTGTTGATGACTTTGGTGGTGTAGAGGTTGACCACCGAAGGCGCGGCAATGGTCACCGCGTCGGCATAGGACACCGGGCCCTGTTGCACGCTGGTGGTTTGCGGGGCCTGTTGCAGGTTGACGTCGAGGCTCGGAAGCCCGACCCACTGCGGGTAACGCTGAATAATCAACAGAGCGATAAGCACACCGGCCAACAACGGCCAGCCGAAAAAACGCAGCGCCTTGAGCATTAAGCACGTCCTGGAAAAGTTGCAGGCGGGGTCAGACCGCCCATAATGTCGCGCATTATACGAGGCCGCGCGCGCCTCTGAACGGGATATTTAGGAGTCTTTCATGGCCGTTGCCCTCAGCACCCTCGTCGAAGAAGCCGACCGTTACCTCAGCAGCTCGAAAATTGCCGATTATTGCCCCAACGGCTTGCAGGTCGAAGGCCGGCCGCAAGTGATGCGCATCGTCAGCGGCGTCACCGCCAGTCAGGCGTTGCTGGATGCCGCCGTCGAAGCCGAGGCGGATCTGGTGCTGGTGCACCACGGTTACTTCTGGAAGGGCGAGAACCCGTGCATCACTGGCATGAAGCAGCGTCGACTGAAGACGTTGCTCAAGCACGACATCAGTCTGCTCGCTTACCATTTGCCGCTGGATCTGCATCCGGATGTTGGCAATAACGTGCAGCTTGCTCGCCAACTGGACATCACCGTTGAAGGTCCGCTGGATCCGGACAATCTGAAAATTGTCGGTCTGGTCGGGTCTTTGAAGGATCCGATGACCGCGCGCGATTTCGCCCGCAAGGTGCAAGAAGTCATGGGCCGCGAACCGCTGTTGATCGAGGGCAGCCCGATGATTCGCCGAGTAGGCTGGTGCACCGGTGGCGGTCAGGGCTATATCGATCAGGCCGTCGCGGCAGGCGTTGATCTGTACCTGAGCGGAGAAGCCTCCGAGCAGACCTTTCACAGCGCCCGCGAAAACGACATCAGCTTCATCGCCGCCGGCCACCACGCCACCGAACGCTACGGCGTACAGGCCCTGGGCGACTATCTGGCGAAGCGCTTTGCTGTCGAACACATCTTCATCGACTGTCCAAATCCGATCTGATCATCACCACTAGATCCTGTGGGAGCGAGCCTGCTCGCGAAGGCGGCGTTCGCTTTAATACATCTGCGCCTGACGCGGCGCTTTCGCGAGCAAGCTCGCTCCCACATTGATCCCCATCGGCCGAACTGGTGGGCATATTCATATGCCCTTTCGTTCTAGCTGGCGTCCTGATTAGAAGAGGCCGCTGTGCTAGGATTTCCCGCTCGAACACGGCCCGCTGGCCGTTCATAAGAAAGTTTTCGTGAGTAGCCATGGTCGACAAACTGACGCATCTGAAACAGCTGGAGGCGGAAAGCATCCACATCATCCGCGAGGTGGCCGCCGAGTTCGATAACCCGGTGATGCTGTACTCCATCGGTAAAGACTCCGCCGTGATGCTGCACCTGGCACGCAAGGCGTTCTTCCCGGGCAAACTGCCGTTTCCGGTGATGCACGTCGACACCCGCTGGAAATTCCAGGAAATGTACAAGTTCCGCGACAAGATGGTCGAAGAACTGGGCCTGGACCTGATCACCCATATCAACCCCGATGGCGTGGCGCAGAACATCAACCCGTTCACCCACGGCAGCGCCAAGCACACCGACATCATGAAAACCGAAGGCCTGAAACAGGCGCTCGACAAACATGGTTTCGACGCAGCGTTCGGCGGCGCCCGTCGCGATGAAGAGAAATCCCGCGCCAAAGAGCGCGTGTACTCGTTCCGCGACAGCAAGCACCGCTGGGACCCGAAAAACCAGCGCCCGGAGCTATGGAACGTCTACAACGGCAAGGTCAACAAGGGCGAATCCATTCGTGTGTTCCCTCTGTCGAACTGGACCGAACTGGACATCTGGCAGTACATCTACCTCGAAGGCATCCCGATTGTGCCGCTGTACTTCGCCGCTGAACGCGAAGTGATCGAGAAGAACGGCACGCTGATCATGATCGACGACGAGCGCATCCTCGAGCACCTGTCCGATGAGGACAAGGCTCGCATCGTCAAAAAGAAAGTGCGTTTCCGTACCCTTGGCTGCTACCCGTTGACGGGCGCGGTGGAGTCCGAGGCCGAAAGCCTCACGGACATCATTCAGGAAATGCTCCTGACGCGAACTTCCGAGCGCCAGGGCCGTGTCATCGACCACGATGGCGCCGGCTCGATGGAAGACAAAAAACGTCAAGGCTATTTCTAAGGGGCTGTCATGTCGCATGTTTCTGATTTGATCAGCGAGGACATCCTCGCCTACCTGGGCCAGCACGAACGTAAAGAACTGCTGCGCTTTTTGACCTGCGGTAACGTCGATGACGGCAAGAGCACCCTGATCGGGCGCCTGCTGCACGACTCGAAGATGATCTACGAAGATCACCTCGAAGCGATCACCCGCGACTCGAAGAAAGTCGGCACCACCGGTGACGACATCGATCTGGCGTTGCTGGTTGACGGTCTGCAGGCCGAGCGTGAGCAGGGCATCACCATCGATGTCGCCTACCGCTATTTCTCCACCGCCAAACGCAAATTCATCATCGCCGACACCCCCGGCCATGAGCAGTACACCCGCAACATGGCCACCGGTGCGTCCACCTGTGACCTGGCGATCATTCTGGTCGACGCGCGTTACGGCGTGCAGACCCAGACCCGTCGCCACAGCTTCATCGCGTCCTTGCTGGGGATCAAACACATCGTCGTCGCCATCAACAAGATGGACTTGAAGGACTTCGATGAAGGCGTGTTCGAGTCGATCAAGGCTGACTACCTGAAGTTCGCCGAAGGCTTGAAGATGAAGCCGACCAGCATGCACTTCGTGCCGATGTCTGCCCTCAAGGGCGACAACGTGGTGAACAAGTCCGAGCGCTCGCCGTGGTACACCGGCCAGTCGCTGATGGAAATCCTCGAGACCGTGGAAGTCGCGGGCGATCGCAACTTCACCGATCTGCGTTTCCCGGTGCAGTACGTCAACCGTCCGAACCTGAACTTCCGTGGTTTCGCCGGCACCCTGGCCAGCGGCATCGTGCACAAGGGTGACGAAGTCGTGGTGCTGCCGTCGGGCAAAAGCAGCCGGGTGAAATCCATCGTCACCTTCGAAGGTGAGCTGGAGCACGCCGGTCCAGGTCAAGCGGTGACGCTGACCATGGAAGACGAAATCGACATCTCCCGTGGCGACCTGTTGGTGCATGCCGACAACGTGCCGCCGGTCACCGACAGCTTCGAAGCGATGCTGGTGTGGATGGCTGAAGAGCCGATGCTGCCGGGCAAGAAATACGACATCAAACGCGCCACCAGTTACGTGCCGGGCTCGATTGCCAGCATCGTCAACAAGGTCGACGTGAACACGTTGGAAGAAGGCCCGGCGAGCGCGTTGCAGCTCAACGAAATCGGCAAGGTGAAAATCGCGCTGGACGCGCCGATCGCCCTCGACGGTTACGAAAGCAACCGCACCACCGGCGCGTTCATCGTCATTGATCGCTTGACCAACGGCACCGTCGGCGCCGGCATGATCGTCGCGCAACCGGTGACGCATGGCACTGCCACGCATCACGGCAAACTGGCGCACGTGGCCACTGAAGAACGTGCCCAGCGCTTCGGCCAGCAACCGGCGACCGTGCTGTTCAGCGGCCTGTCGGGCGCGGGCAAGAGCACGCTGGCTTACGCCGTCGAGCGCAAGTTGTTCGACATGGGTCGTGCGGTGTTTGTACTGGATGGTCAGAACCTGCGTCATGACTTGAACAAAGGTCTGCCACAGGATCGCGCCGGCCGTACCGAAAACTGGCGTCGTGCCGCGCACGTCGCGCGTCAGTTCAACGAAGCCGGTTTGCTGACGTTGGCGGCGTTCGTCGCGCCAAGCGCTGAAGGTCGCGAGCAGGCCAAGGACCTGATCGGCAAGGATCGTCTGTTGACGGTCTACGTGCAGGCCTCGCCGGCCGTGTGCGCCGAGCGTGATCCGCAAGGTCTGTATGCTGCCGCTGGCGATAACATCCCGGGCGAATCCTTCCCGTACGACGTGCCGCTGAATGCCGATCTGGTGATCGACACGCAGACACTGAGTCTGGAAGACAGCGTCAAGCAAGTGCTGGATCTGCTGCGCAAGCGTGGCGCGATCTAAGCGTTAGCTACCAAATAAAAAGCCCGCCGATGAGCAATCATCGGCGGGCTTTTTTATTGGGGCCAACTCGGTCAATTGTAGGAGTGAGCCTGCTCGCGATAGCGGTGTGTCATTCAACATTGTTGGTGGCTGATCCACCGCTATCGCGAGCAGGCTCACTCCTACAGGGGGTTAGTGTTTGGCTGGAAATTCGCGGTGCATCTGTTCGAGCAGCGCATCCTTGTCCAGCCACAGTTGATTGATCCAGCCTTGGAACTGCAGGCGATACTCGCCGTCCTGATCGTAATTCTTGCCAATGAACTGCTGGGGAATCTTCAGCTCTTCAAAGTGCACTACCACATCGCGCACATTGCCGCAGAGCAAATCCCAGAACCCCGGACGCCCGGCCGGGTAGTGGATGGTCACGTTGACGATCGACTCCAGTTGCTCGCCCATTGCATCCAGCACAAAGGCGATCCCGCCAGCCTTGGGCTTGAGCAGATATTTGAACGGCGACTGCTGCTGCGCATGCTTGCCTTCGGTGAAGCGTGTGCCTTCGACGAAGTTGAAAATCCCCACCGGGTTATCGCGAAACTTCGCACACGTCTTGCGGGTGGTTTCGAGGTCTTTGCCTTTCTTCTCCGGATGCTTGGCCAGGTAGGCCTTGGAGTAGCGCTTCATGAACGGAAAGCCCAGTGCCCACCAAGCCAGACCGATCACCGGCACCCAGATCAGCTCCTGCTTGAGGAAGAACTTCAGCGGCTGGATCTTTCGGTTGAGCACGTATTGCAGCACCAGAATATCCACCCAGCTCTGGTGATTGCTGGTGATCAGGTACGAGTGCTGGTAGTCGAGACCTTGCAGGCCGCTGATGTGCCAGCGGGTGCGGCGCACCAGGTTCATCCAGCCCTTGTTATTGCTGATCCACGCTTCATGGGTGTGGCTCATCAGCCACAGCGAGGCACGCCGGGCAAGGTCGAACGGCAGCACTTTGATCAGCGCTACGCAGAACAGAAACGAGCACAGCAGGATCGTATTGAGTGCCAACAGCAGCGAAGCGATCACGCCGCGCACGGGTGCAGGTAGAAAATCCAGCATTTACACATCCATAGGTCGGTTGGCGGCTTGAATCGCGGTGAGGGCGATGGTGTAGACGATGTCATCGACTTGTGCGCCGCGTGGCAAGTCATTCACCGGTTTGCGCAAGCCTTGCAGCATCGGCCCGAGGCTGACGCAATCGGCGCTGCGTTGTACGGCTTTGTGCGTGGTGTTGCCGGTGTTCAGATCGGGGAAGACGAACACCGTGGCGCGACCAGCCACCTGACTGTTTGGTGCCAGTTGCCGGGCGACTTCTGCGTTGGCGGCGGCGTCGTATTGCAGCGGGCCGTCGATCAGCAGCGAGTGCTGTTGTTCGTGGGCGAGGAGGGTGGCCTCGCGGACTTTCTCGACCTCTTCGCCCGTGGCCGATTCGCCGCTGGAGTAACTGATCATTGCCACGCGCGGGGTGATGCCGAAGGCCGCTGCCGAGTCGGCGCTTTGCAGGGCAATCTCGGCCAGCTCGGTGGCACTCGGGTGCGGGTTCATCACGCAGTCGCCGTAAACCAGCACTTCCTCAGGGAAGAGCATGAAGAACACCGACGACACCAGCGTGCAGCCCGGCGCAGTCTTGATCAACTGAAGGGCCGGACGAATGGTGTTGGCAGTGGTGTTGATCACGCCCGAGACCAGGCCGTCGACCTCGTCCAGCGCCAGCATCATGGTGCCGATCACTACGGTGTCTTCCAGTTGCTGTTCGGCCATCGGCGCGTTGAGGCTTTTGGTTTTGCGCAGGGCGACCATCGGTTCGACGTAGCGCTCGCGGATCAGGTCTGGATCAAGAATCTCCAGCCCTGGCGGCAAGGCGATGCCTTGGGCGCGGGCCACGGCTTCGACATCTTCCGGCTTGGCCAGCAACACGCAACGGGCGATCCCGCGTTCCTGGCAGATCGCCGCCGCTTGCACAGTGAAAGGCTCGCTGCCTTCGGGCAGGACGATGCGTTTGTTCGCCGCTTGCGCACGCTGAATCAACTGATAGCGGAACACCGCCGGCGACAGGCGCATTTCCCGTGGCGTGCCACAGCGCTGGTGCAGCCATTTGGCGTCGAGATGGCTGGCGACGAAATCGGTGATGATCTCCGCACGCTCGCGGTCGTCAATCGGGATTTCCTTGTTCAGGCCGTTGAGCAGGTTGGCGGTGTCGTAGGAACCGGTGCTCACCGACAGCACCGGCAAACCGGCCTGCAACGCACCACGGCACAGATCCATGATGCGCGGATCGGGCAGGGTGTCGCTGGTCAGCAGCAGGCCGGCCAGCGGCACGCCGTTGATCGCGGCCAGACTGACGGCGAGGATGATGTCGTCGCGATCGCCCGGCGTCACCACCAGCACGCCGGGCTTGAGCAGCTCGACGGTGTTGCGCATGGTCCGTGCGCAGATGATGATTTTGGTCATTCGGCGGGTTTCGTAATCACCGGCATTAAGCACTTGTGCACCCATCAGGTCGGCAACGTCACGGGTACGTGGTGCGTTGAGTTCCGGCTGATAGGGAATGCAGCCGAGCAGGCGGAAATCACCGCTGCGCAGCAACGGCGAATGCTCCTTCAGGCGCGCAGCGAAGGAGTCCATGCTCTCGTCGGTCTTGACCTTGTTGAGGATCACCCCGAGGACTTTCGGGTCTTTCGGGCCGCCGAACAATTGCGCCTGCAATTCGACACGGCCGGAGAGTTCGGCGAGTACTTCGTTTTCCGGCGCCGAGACCAGAATCACCTCGGCATCCAGGCTCTTGGCCAGGTGCAGGTTGACCCGGGCGGCGTAACTGGCGCTGCGGGTCGGCACCATGCCTTCGACGACCAGCACGTCTTTGCCAATGGCGGCTTGCTGATACAGCGTGATGATTTCTTCGAGCAGCTCATCGAGCTGACCGTCGCCGAGCATCCGCTCGACGTGCGCCAGGCCCAACGGTTGTGGCGGTTTCAACCCGTGGGTGCGCGCCACCAGTTCGGTGGAACGCTCGGGGCCGGTGTCACCCGGATGCGGCTGCGCAATCGGTTTGAAGAAACCGACTTTCAGCCCGGCTCGCTCAAGCGTGCGCACCAGCCCGAGGCTGATGGAGGTCAGACCCACACCAAAATCGGTGGGCGCGATAAAAAAAGTTTGCATGCGAATTCTCTAAAGTTGCATGGCAATGGCGATCGCCTATAGCTGACGACCTACCGAAATTCAGTCGCCAAGGTTATCGCTAACCGAGCCTTGTGCGCACCAACCGCAGGCAAAGGGTTGGCCTATTTTTTCAATACGTTGCGCCGGGTCCAGCACCCAGGCGCGCGATTGCCAGGGCGGCTGATGGCGCAGGTGCTGGGTGTGGCCACAGGAAAGCTCGACGACCCAGTGACCGTCCTCGTCCTGATGAAAGCCTGCGATCGTCGAAACCCGTTTGTCCGGGTTGTGTTCGCTTTCGCGCGATTGCTTCGCTAAACTTGGCCTTTCTATATTCTTATGCAAAAGGTCTCGCCCCATGCTGATCGCCGCCAATAAGGCTGTCTCCATCGACTATACCCTGACCAACGACGCTGGTGAGGTCATCGACAGCTCCGCCGGCGGCGCTCCGCTGGTCTACCTGCAAGGCGCAGGCAACATCATCCCGGGCCTGGAAAAAGCTCTGGATGGCAAAGCTGTTGGTGACGAGCTGGAAGTTTCCGTTGAGCCGGAAGACGCTTACGGCGAATACGCCGCTGAGCTGGTCAGCACCCTGAGCCGCAGCATGTTTGAAGGCGTTGACGAGCTGGAAGTCGGCATGCAGTTCCACGCTTCGGCGCCGGACGGCCAGATGCAAATCGTCACCATCCGTGACCTCGACGGCGATGACGTGACCGTTGATGGCAACCACCCACTGGCCGGTCAGCGCCTGAACTTCAAAGTGAAGATCGTTGACATCCGTGATGCCAGCCAGGAAGAAATCGCTCATGGCCACGTCCATGGCGAAGGTGGCCATCACCACTGATTTTCTGCGCTAAGCTTCGAGTACTGGAGAGGCGCCTGCGGGCGCCTTTTTAGTCCGCGGCTGTCCTTGGTGACCTCGCCAAGTGGCTGTTTCGAGTAGAACACGGGAATCTTGGAGTTCGTCATGAGTGCTTTTCACGACCTTAAGTTGACAGCCCTGGATGGTCAGGAGCTACCGCTGGCGCCGTTCAAGGGCCAAGTCGTGCTGGTGGTCAACGTCGCCTCCAAATGCGGCTTGACCCCACAGTACGCGGCGCTGGAAAACCTCTATCAGCTATACAAAGACAAAGGTTTCAGCGTGCTGGGCCTGCCGTGCAACCAGTTTGCCGGCCAGGAACCAGGCAGCGAAAAGGAAATTCAGGATTTCTGCAGCCTCAACTATGGCGTGACATTCCCGTTGTCGAGCAAGCTCGAAGTCAACGGCCATGATCGTCACCAGCTCTACCGTCTGCTGGCGGGCGAGGGCGCGGAGTTTCCTGGGGACATCACCTGGAATTTCGAGAAGTTTCTGCTCGGCAAGGACGGCCGGGTGCTGGCGCGGTTCTCGCCGCGCACGGCGCCGGATGATCCGACCATTGTGCATGCGATTGAAAAAGCGCTGAGCTGAAACAGCAAGATCAAAAGGTCGCAGCCTTCGGCAGCTCCTACAGGGCCTGCCGGTGCTGCGATCTTTTCGTTTCTGATCCTTGATCATTCAAATCAATAGTGCTGTTCAAAGCTTTTGACTGTCCATATTATCGCCGTCATAAAGCCATTCCCTGTGGAGCCTTCCTATGCCGGTTCAAGCCTTGTTCAAACCGTTCCAACTCGGTGCCCTCGAACTGCCGACCCGCGTGGTCATGGCGCCGATGACTCGCTCCTTTTCCCCGGGCGGCGTGCCTAATTCCAAAGTCATTGAGTACTACCGTCGTCGCGCGGCCGCCGGCGTTGGCCTGATCATCACCGAAGGCACTACCGTCGGCCACATTGCCTCCAATGGCTATCCGAACGTACCGCAGTTCTTTGGCGACGCGCCATTGGCCGGCTGGAAGAAAGTCGTCGACGCGGTTCACACCGAAGGCGGCAAAATCGTTCCGCAACTGTGGCATGTGGGCAGCGTACGTCGCATCGGCACCGAGCCGGACGCCAGCGTGCCGGGTTACGGCCCGTCGGAAAAAATCAAGGACGGTCAGGTCGTGGTGCACGGCATGACTAAACAAGACATTCAGGATGTGATCGCAGCCTTCGCCCAAGCGGCCAAAGATGCACAGAGCATCGGCATGGACGGCGTGGAAATCCACGGCGCCCACGGTTACCTGATCGACCAGTTTTTCTGGGAGGGCAGCAACCAGCGCACCGACGAATACGGTGGCAGCCTGGCCAACCGTTCGCGTTTCGCCATTGAATTGATTCAAGCCGTGCGTGCGGCGGTCGGTGAAGGCTTCCCGATCATCTTTCGTTTCTCGCAATGGAAACAGCAGGACTACACGGCGCGTCTGGTGCAAACCCCGCAAGCGCTGGGTGAACTCCTCAAGCCGCTGTCTGACGCTGGCGTGGATATTTTCCACTGCTCGACGCGCCGCTTCTGGGAGCCGGAATTTGACGGTTCCGAGCTGAACCTGGCCGGCTGGACCCGCAAACTCACCGGCAAGCCGACCATTACCGTTGGCAGTGTTGGCCTGGATGGCGAGTTCCTGCAATTCATGGTCAACACCGACAAGGTCGCGCAACCGGCCAGTCTGGAGAATCTGCTGGAGCGTCTGAATAAAGAGGAGTTCGATCTGGTGGCGGTGGGGCGTGCGTTGCTGGTCGATCCGGATTGGGCGCAGAAAGTCCGCGAAGGGCGTGAACAGGATATTTTGCCGTTCAGCCGTGAGGCGTTGATGACGCTGGTTTAAGCGGCGTTCTCACTGACCCCTTCGCGAGCAAGCTCGCTCCCACAGGTTTCTCTGCTGTTCACAAAATTTGTGTTCACTGGAGATCCCCTGTGGGAGATTCTATGGTTGAGGGGAAGCCCTCAACTGACTTTTGCCTGATATTCGCTTTGCCCTTTCAGCAAGGCGAATACCACCCGAGCAAGCTTGCGAGCCAGCATCACCAACGCCTGCGTGGTGCTGAAACCCCGTGCTCTTTGGGCTTCGTAAAACCCTTTCCAGGCTATCGTACGGCTAGCCGACATCGCTGCGTTGTGCAAAAGTCGGCGGGCCTCGGGGTCTCCGCGCTTGGTCAAGCTGCGGCGGCCGTCCTTTTGCCCTGATTTCGATACCCGTAAATCCATGCCCAGGAAGGCGATAAACGCATCCGCGTTGCTAAACTCCCCCCGCTGAAACGCCGTGAGCAGGCGCGCTCCGGTCAGAAATCCAATGCCCTCTACTTTCAGGCAACGCTTCAATTGGCCGAGCAAGCCGGCTTGTTTGAGCTGATCGTTGATCGTCTTTTCGATCATCGTTTCAAGCCGCTGCATGGATTTTACTTGTTCAGCAAAAGCTGCCTTCAACAGCGGCTCATTCGACCAGCTCTGCACCAGGCCGACCCTTGCCTGGACCAAAGCCGCGCGGCGGCGGAAAAGGCTCAGGAGCTGGCGGTAAAGCGGTGATGGCGGGGTCCAGGGGCGCAACTCCTCGGCTTCGTTCTTCAGGTAACGGGCCAGCAACTTGGCGTCCAAGGCGTCGGTTTTGGCGCGGATCTTCACGCCTTCGCGGTAATGTTTGAGTTCATAGCCGCTCACCATGTAAATCGTGCAACCGGCCGCATAGGCCAAATCAGCGAATTCCAGGTGGTAGATGTTGGTTGCCTCAATGGCAATAGACACGGGGCCGAGCAAGGCTTTCAGCCACTGCTTGATGGATGTTTTGGTGTTGGGAATCGCTTCAAGCAGATCGCTATCGGCCTGATAAATCACCAGTTCATTTTTGGCAACATCCACGCCAACGATCGGATTTGATAGAGCGACTGGCATTGCCACAGGATTTCCTCCGGGATAAGGTTTGAGCACTTGAAGGGCTCACCCAGAGGCGCAGGCTTGTTCCTATCGTCGGTCTAGCCAGATGCATTCTTTATCGGCGCTTGGGTGAAAGGAGGAGGGGCGAAATCTCCCACGGTCTGTACTGCGTCAACAGTCAGAATCGAGCCTTGTCCCTCCTCCTCCCTTCAAGTCCTACCATACAAGCGAGCTTGCTCGCGAAGGCGGTTCTAACGTCAGCAGAGAATCAGGGCAATGTCTGCGCATTCGGCACCACTTGCTCCCCCACACAAGCCCCGCGCAAATGCTTTTCAAACTGCTCGATAACCGCCGGCCAGCCCTGGCGACTCGCATGCTGCCGCGCATTCAGGCGCACGCAGCGCAACGTTTCATCCTCTTCCAGCAACCACGCCGCCGCCTCGCAAAAGGCTTGCTCATCACCAGGCATCGCCAGCACGCCGTTGTAGCCATGGCGAATATGCTGCGCCGCCGCAGCCTGATCGTAGGCCACCACACCCAGCCCGGATGCCAGCGCCTCCAGCACCACATTACCGAAGGTTTCGGTCAGGCTTGGAAACAGAAATATATCGCCGGACGCATAGTGCGCCGACAACGCTTCACCGCGCTGCGCGCCGCAGAAAATCGCCTCGGGCACATCCTTTTCCAGCGCTAGCCGCTGCGGCCCGTCGCCGACGACGATCAGTTTCAGATTGCGCTGTGGATAAGTGTCGCGCAGGTTTTCGAAGCAACGTTTGAGCAGGCCAAGGTTCTTCTCCGGCGCGAGTCGTCCTACGTGAATCACCGCAATGTCCTGCTCGGACAGGCCCCATTGCTCACGCAAGGCGTTCAGCCGTTTGCTCGGATGAAACAACTGGCTGTCGACACCACGCGATAACAGTGCCAAGCGCTCGAAATGCCGCCGTTCCAGTTCCAGGCGCTGGCTGACGCTTGGCACCAGCGTCATGGCCGAGCGATTGTGAAACCAGCGCAGATAATGCGTGAGCATCCGCGTCAGCAGACCGAGCCCGTATTGGCTGGTGTATTGCTGAAAATTGGTGTGAAAACCGCTGACCACCGATATCCCCAAACGGCGCGCCGCACGCAGTGCCGACAACCCGAGCGGGCCTTCCGTGGCGATGTACAACACGTCGGGACGCTGGCGCTTCCAGCGCCGCAGCAGTTTGTGCATCGACGACTGACCCCATTGCAGCCCCGGATATCCCGGCAACGGCCAGCCCCGACACAGTAGCAGCGCGTCATCTTCACTGCGCTGCGGATCACCGGCCTGACGCGGCCGCACCAGTTCAACCTGATGCCCACGCGCGCGCAGTCCATCGCACAAGCGGCCAAGGGTATTGGCCACGCCGTTGATTTCCGGTGGAAAGGTTTCGCTGATCAGAGTGATATGTAGAGCTGTCGTCATGACCCGAGTATCGACTGAGGCCATGTCGTGCTTGTGACGTTCGGATGATGGATTTGTGACGGGCTGTTTGTTGCCGGCCTAGCGTTGAGCCACAAGATTCTCGGCACCGCGCTCACGCACCCAGAACAACGTCGCCCCTGCCACAGCCGCCGGCATCATCAGGATGTTGACCACCGGGATCAGCAGCACCAGATAGACGATCCCGCCAAAGCTCATGCTCTGCCAGCGCTTTTGCCGCAACCAGGCAAGCATTTCGTTCCAGCCCAGTTTGTGGTTGTCCGCCGGGTAGTCGATGTACTGGATCGCCATCATCCACACGCCGAACAACAGCCACAGCGGTGCAGCAATGATATTCACCACCGGGATGAACGAGAGAATGAACAGTCCGATCGCCCGTGGCAGGAAGTAGCCGAGTTTGCGCATTTCCCGGGCGAAGGTGCGCGGGACCATCGCGATCAGTTCGCCCCAGCTGAACGCCGGGAAGTCATCAGTGCCGCGTACCACCACTTCGACTTTCTCGGCAAGGAAGCCGTTGAACGGTGCGGCGATCACGTTGGCCAGCATGGTGAAAGTGAAGAACACCATCAGCGCCACTAGCACTACAAACAGTGGCCAGAGGATGTAACTGAGGAAGCTCAGCCATTCGGGCAGCGATGGCATCAGCGTATCGACCCATAGACTGAACTGGTGGCCGGCCAGATAAATCAATCCGACGAACAGCACCAGGTTGATCGCCAGCGGCAACAACACGAACAGGCGCAGGCCGGGGCTGAGAACCAGTTTGAGGCCTTCGCGCAGGTATTGCGGGCCGGACAGAACAGGGGCGGGCATAAGGTGCTCCGAGCAAGGGAAAACGCGCCGACCTTACCGACTTTGCAACGACGGCGAAAGCGCGGTAGAGCGATCGACATTCACTGTAACAAAGACGTCCATCTCGTCAGTGTGTCGGCATAGAGACCACCTATGAGCTGGATTGTTAAACCGTATTTCCTTAATCTTGCCCCCCTCGATACGCTGCACCCAACTTTTTACAGGACTGTCGAGCTCAAGCCTTCCCCTAGGTTTTCCACGGTCCTTTTTTATTCCCGCCGGCAGTCCGGCGATCCGTGCCAGTTTTTCGGCCCGGTCAACAGGAGCAGGTCATGTCTGAAGTCCGTCATTCGCGAGTGATTATTCTCGGTTCCGGCCCTGCCGGTTACAGCGCTGCGGTATACGCGGCTCGCGCCAACCTCAAGCCACTGCTGATCACCGGCATGCAGGCTGGCGGTCAACTGACCACCACCACCGAAGTCGACAACTGGCCGGGCGACGTTCACGGCCTGACGGGTCCAGCCCTGATGGAGCGGATGCGCGAGCACGCCGAGCGTTTTGAAACCGAGATCGTTTTCGATCACATCAACGCCGTGGACTTTGCTGCCAAGCCTTACACCCTGACCGGCGACAGCGCGACCTACACCTGCGACGCCCTGATCATCGCCACCGGTGCCAGCGCGCGTTACCTGGGCCTGCCATCGGAAGAAGCGTTCATGGGCAAAGGCGTTTCCGCCTGCGCAACCTGCGACGGATTCTTCTACCGCAACAAGCCTGTTGCAGTGGTCGGCGGCGGCAACACCGCTGTTGAAGAAGCACTGTACCTGGCCAACATCGCCAGCACCGTGACCCTGATCCACCGTCGCGAAACCTTCCGCGCCGAGAAGATCCTGATCGACAAGCTCAACGCTCGCGTCGCTGAAGGCAAGATCATCCTCAAGTTGAACGCCAACCTCGACGAAGTGCTGGGCGACAACATGGGCGTGACCGGTGCGCGCCTGAAGAACAACGATGGCAGTTTCGACGAAATCACCGTCGACGGCGTATTCATCGCCATCGGTCACACCCCGAACACTTCGCTGTTCGAAGGCCAGTTGACCCTCAAAGACGGTTATCTGGTGGTGCACGGCGGCCGTGAAGGCAATGCTACGGCGACCAGCGTCGAAGGCATCTTCGCCGCCGGTGACGTGGCTGACCACGTTTACCGTCAGGCAATCACCTCGGCCGGCGCCGGCTGCATGGCCGCACTGGACACCGAGCGTTACCTGGACGGTCTGCAGAACGCTTCGTTCTAAATCGCAGACATAAAAAAACCGGCCAGATTGGCCGGTTTTTTTGTGCCCGAGAATCACAGTCACCACAGATCAAATGTGGGAGCGAGCCTGCTCGCGAATGCGGTGTATCCGTCGACATCAATGTTGAATGTCAGTCCGTATTCGCGAGCAGGCTCGCTCCCACAGGGATTTTGTGTGGATAGAGGAATCAGCGGCGGGTCAGGGGTTGAGCGGTGAATTTGACGCCGGCCAGACCGTGCTGGATCAACGCACGGATATTGCCGTGATCACTGCCCTCAGGCGTCGCCACTACCGAGCGGTAATGCTCGCCGAACGCCAGCAGCGCTTCTTCATCGCTCAGGCCTTCCAGCAGTGCCAGACCCAGGGTCTTGCAAGAACCTTCGTTCTGCCCGGCGGCGTTTTCCACGCCACCGTTGTTGAACGCCTGCGGCTGATAGTCGTAACCGGCGGCGATGAAGGCCAGTGTGTCGGCGAAAGCGTGTTCGCCGGTCTTGAGGCTGGCGCGCAGGGTGTTCAGATCACTCATGGGTTTTTCCTTTGGCGAACGCGGCTTGTTGCTCGGCATTGGCTTCTTGCTGAAATTGGGCTTTCCACTCGGCGTACGGCATGCCGTAAACCACTTCGCGGGCGTCGTCGAGGCTGACCTCGATCTGGCGTTCGTCGGCTTCGGCCTTGTACCACTTCGACAGGCAGTTGCGGCAGAACCCGGCAAGGTTCATCAGGTCGATGTTCTGCACGTCCTTGCGGCTGTCCAGGTGGGCGACCAGCCGGCGGAAGGCGGCGGCTTCGAGTTCGAGGCGTTGTTGCTCGTTCATGGGAGTCTCTGCGAGACAGCTTCAAGCGGCAAGCTTCAAGCTGCAAGGTTAAATCGGGGTCGGTCGTTAGCTTACCGCTTGCAGCTCGAAGCTTGAAGCTCAGCGGCTAGCCGCGAGCGTGATCGATACCGACTCGGCAAAACGCAGCGCGTGCGGCTTGTCGACTTCAACTTCGGCATACAGCACTGAACCGTTGCTCATCACCAGATCGAGCAATTCCTGAGTCAGGCGTTCGAGCAGCGCAAAGCGGTTGCCCTCGACGTGGGCGATGATCGCTTTGGTGATCGTGCGGTAATTCAGCGCGTGGTCGATATCATTGTCACGCACCGCCTCCTGCGCGGCATACAGAATGGTCAGGTTGATCAGCACATCCTGCTTGTTGAGGATTTCGTCCTCGTTGATCCCGATAAAGGTGCGCAAGCGCAGATCCTTGACCCGGATGCGCGCCATTCCCGGCTGAAGTTGTGGCATTTACTTGCTCCGTCCAATCAATTGCAGGAACTCCTGGCGAGTGTTGCTCGACTCGCGGAACGCGCCGAGCATGACCGAGGTGTTCATGGTCGAATTCTGTTTCTCGACACCGCGCATCATCATGCACATGTGTCTGGCTTCAATGACGACCGCGACGCCGGCGGCATCGGTGACCTGTTGCACCGCATCGGCAATTTGCCGGGTGAGGTTTTCCTGAATCTGCAGGCGCCGGGCGAACATGTCCACCAGTCGCGCGATTTTCGACAGACCCAGCACCTTGCCCGTCGGAATATAAGCCACATGGGCCTTGCCGATGAAGGGCAGCAGGTGATGTTCGCACAAAGAGTACAACTCGATGTCGGCGACGATGATCATCTCGTCACTGTCCGAGGCAAACAGCGCGCCGTTGACGATCTCATCGACGCTTTGCTCGTAACCGTGACACAGGTATTGCATGGCCTTGGCCGCGCGCACCGGGGTGTCTTGCAGTCCTTCGCGGTCGGGATCTTCACCGAGGCCAATGAGGATTTCGCGGTAATTCTCGGGCAGTGAGCGGGTCATGGGCAGCCTCGCAGGCAGGTGTTATTTGACGTGCCTTCCGCCGTTGACGGTCAGGGTCGTACCGGTGACATAAGGGTTGTCGAGCAGATAGCGCAGGCTCTGGTAGATCACTTCGCTGCCGGGTTCGATGCCCAGCGCGGACTTGGCCAGTGCCTTGGCGCGGTACGCCGCGTCGTCGTCGGGATTGAACAATAGCAGGGCCGGGGCGATGCCGTTGACCTTGATGGTCGGCGCATAGCGGGCGGCGAAGGACAGGGTCAGGCTGTCGAGCCCGGCTTTGCTGGCGCAATAGCCAATGTGCTTGCTGCTGCCCTTGCGGGTGACATCGTCGCTGATATGAATGATGTCGGCGGGCGTAGAGTGCTTAAGCAGTTCACCGCAGTGCAGGTTGATCAGGTACGGTGCGAGCATGTGCAGATTGAACATGCGCGTGAAGGCTTCGGCTTCGCTGCCCGGGGTTTCGGCCAGCCACTCGGAGGCGTTGTGCACGATGGCGCGCAAGCTGTCGGTGTGGGTTTTCAGTTCGGCGATGAAAGCGAAAATCGCGGCTTCGCTGGAAAAGTCGGCGAACAGGCCGAGGGCGCCCAGATCGCGCAGCGTTTGCACGCCGGGGCGTTCGCTGCGGTAAGTGAAGATGACGCGATAGCCATCCTCGAGCAGCCGCTGCGCACAATGCAGGCCGACACGCTGGCCGGCACCGGTGATGAGGATCGGGGCTGAGGAATCAGGCATGAACGGCTCGCATCGCGGTTGGAGCAAAAACTATAACAGCGACGAGCCTGAAAAGATCGCAGCCTGCGACAGCACCTACCCTGGTCTGTGTTCAGTCCTGCAGGAGCTGTCGAGTGCAACGAGGCTGCGATCTTTAATGTTTCTGAGGTGTCGCCGAAACAGGCAGTCGTACCGGCGTACTGTTCAGCCAGTTCGCCAGCAATCGGGTCGACAATGGAATAAAGAAGTAAACCATCAACGGCGTCAGGCACGCCGTGCTGATCAACATACGCGGCAACAGGCTCAGTTCTGCGAGCAACGGGCCGAGGACAAAGTTGAACAGCAGTGACACCGGAAAGAACGCCAGCCAGATCGCGACGGCCTGTTTCCACCGTGGAGGACGTTGCCCGGCAGCGCCGAACCAGCCTTCGATGCCACTGACTCGATGTTCTTTCGGGTGGGCAAACAGGTCGCTGCCACGGCTCAGCCACGCGGTACGTGAAACCGAATGTTCCCATGCATGCAACGTCTGCTCATCGACAAAGCGGAAGATGATCTGGAATTCGTTATCGCCGGGCGGCGGAGCGAGCACGCCAGAGCCCAGGTAGCCGGGGAAATCAGTGGCCAGTTGTTCGCCTTCGCGCAGCCAGGCGATCAAGTCCTGATAACGGCCATCAGCGACGCGACGGGCAACCATCAGCGTGACAGGGGAAGTAGACATTATGTATCTCCGTATTTCATTTGCGTTGCTCCGGGTAGGAGTTTCGCCTGACGCAGGACCGGGGTAGAGGCCTGCGTTTTTCAACAAGCAAGGATTATTCCGGTTTTTCCCGATTAAACCAGCGACTTTCGTCGCATTTCTGCACTTGATCGCAATCGGGGCATAAGCGTTAGAATGGGATCCAAATCTCTCCGACATGGAAGTTGAACACCCTATGCCTGTCATCACGGACGCAAAGCCTGCTTCGCAGACATCTTCTGCGCTCGAGCGCGAGGATCTGTTCCCTATCCGTGAGGTCGCCCGCCTGACAGGTGTAAACCCGGTGACCTTGCGCGCGTGGGAGCGGCGCTATGGTCTGATTCAGCCCACGCGCACCGAAAGTGGGCATCGGCTCTATTCGATGACCGATATCGAGCGCGTGCGCAGCATCGTCGACTGGATTGATCGCGGTGTCGCCGTGAGCAAGGTCGGCAAGATCCTCGCCAAGACCGAACCGATGAAAGTATTGGCGCACATCATCCCGGATGACTTGGTGCAGGCGGATTACCTGCAATGGCAGGAGCAGATCCAGCAGGCGGTCAGTGCGTTCGACGACCAGCAACTGGACCGCGTCTATGGGCAGATTTTCTCTTCATACTCATTGCCGGTGGTGTTTCAGGACATCCTCATGCCTTTGTGGCTGCAATTGTTGCAGCGCCAGGAGGCTTTCGGGCAAACCAGCGAGTGGCTGTTCTTCGATGGATTCCTGCGGGCGCGGGTATTGCAGCGGATCGTCATGCTGCGTGGTACGCAACCGCGCCGAGTGATCGTCAGCGCGCTGGCCGGGCAATGTCGAGAGCTGGAGTTGTTGGTGGCGGCGCTGTTTCTCAGCGACAGCAATTCCGGTGTTCGTGTGCTGACCACAGGTCAGCCGTTCGATGAACTGACGTTGGTCTGCGAAAAGATCAAACCTGATGCACTCGTGCTGTTTTCCAATCACGCGCCCAGCGCCGAATTGCCTCGGCGTCTGAACCGCTTGGCATTGAGTCTCGATTGTCAGTTGATGCTGGCGGGCGACGCTTCAGATCTGGCACAGGACAGCCTGGCCGGATCCTCTGTTGCTTGCCTGGGCAATGAAGGCGCGAACATGCGTCAGCGCATGCTGCAGTTTCTGGCCGGCAATCTGGATACCTGAAACTCAAGTGTGAAGGGCAGGGTGCGTCAGACGATGTTGCTGCAGGATGAACTGGCGCAGACGCTCGGTTTCATCGGTGTCGGTCTGGCTCAGTTCGTAGGCGTAGAAACCGCTCTCGGTTTCCCGTTCGAAATTGCCGCGCAATGAAATCCGCTCGTAACCCGAAGGGCTGAACCACAGCGCGAAATGCTTGGGCGGTTTGGTCTTGTTGCGCACTTCCAGCAGCACACCTTTGTGCGAAACCTCGTGGACCCACAACGTGCCCGGCTGACCTTTGGCGTTTTCCAGAGCTACCGGCTCTTCGAGAGTCAAACGCCATGGCCGCACCATCGGGCCATCTTCGTAAATACTCGGTACGCCGAGACGCAGGTGCAACGCGTGAAACTCGTCTTCGACCAGATGCAACGGGAAGGTCATCTGCTGATTTTCGAAGTTGGCCTGAATGGTCACTTGCTCGTGAGCGGCCAGGCGCGTGAGCAAATCACGGATTTGCGAACCGCCGTTAACCAGCAGACTCGACGTCGCATCCCGCACGTTCAGTTGCGGGTTGTGCTGCATGGTCTGGATGAAATCCAGCTCATCCTGAGTGAGGAGGGCGTCGCGCTGCATGGCTAACTCGAAAGATATAGTTACAAAGTCATTGGTGATTGTAGTTAATGACACTTAGTTCGCGATTTTGTTTTGACCGTTTGTCGCTTTCAATGCAGCCAGTTCTGCTTTGAGGGCAACGACCTCAGCTTCCAGTTGAATCACGCGCTGTTGTGCCTTGACCTGAACGGTGACGTCCTTCTGCACGCCAACGAAATACGTCTGCCCGTCTTCGACATTTTTCACCGTCGAAATCGACAGTTCATTCCAGAACGGCGTACCGTCCTTGCGATAGTTACGCAGGATTTCCCGGCACGAGCCGCCGTTATCCAGCGTCTCGCGAATCAGTTTCAGGCTGTCCTGATCGCGGTCTCCAGACTGCAGAAAGCGGCAGTCCTGATAGAGGATTTCCTCACTCGTGTAGCCGGTCAGTCGTTCAAAGGCCGGGTTCACATAGATCAGGATATCGTTCTGTTCACCTTCTTTCTCCGCGACCACTATCCCGTCATTCGACGCATTGATCACCATTTGCAGCAGGCTGGCGTTGATCATCTTTGAATCCTTTCAGAGTTGTCAGTGGCAGGCATTCTAGAAGAACCGCACGGCCTGTCTACTGGCCATTACCGCCAATTGAGATCCAGTCGCAGCTTTGCGCTTGAGACTGTTACTATCGCGGCTCTTTTTTTTCAGTTTCAGGATCAGATTGATGAAAGTCGCCATCCTCTCCGGTTCGGTCTACGGCACCGCCGAAGAAGTCGCCCGTCACGCCGAGAACCTGTTGAAAGCCGCTGGCTTTGAAACCTTCCACAACTCGCGCGCCAGCCTGGCCGACATCCAGGCGTTCGGCCCTGAAGCATTGCTTGCGGTGACCTCGACCACCGGCATGGGCGAATTGCCCGACAACCTGCAACCGCTGTACTCAGCGATTCGCGACCAGTTGCCCGCCGCACTGCTCGGTTTGCCGGGCGCAGTGATTGCCTTGGGCGACGCCAGTTACGGCGACACTTTCTGCGGCGGTGGCGAGCAAATGCGTGAACTGTTCGGCGAGCTGGGTGTGCGCGAAGTGCAAGAGATGCTGCGCATCGACGCCAGCGAAAGCGTCACCCCGGAAACCGACGCCGAGCCTTGGCTGGCGCAGTTGATCGACACGCTCAAGGGCTGATTCCACGCTCGCGCAACAGCGCCAGCCATGCCTGCGCCGCTTTTGACAGATACGCGCCGCGCCGCCAGATAAACGCGATATCCCAACGCAGATAATCCGGCGCGCGTAAGGTCAGGCGCACCACGCCTGGCCGCACCAGACCGCGTGCAACCACGCTGGGCAACAGCACCACGCCTTGCCCGGCGGCCACCAGCGCCGCAAGGAAATCCGCCTGACCGCTGCGCCCGCCTTCCTTCGGCGTAAAGCCCAGTTGCTGGCACGCCTGCAGCAAGCGGTCGTTGAGCACGAAGCTGCGCTGATAGAGCAGAAAGGGCGTCTCGGCCAATTCCTCCAGACCGATTTCACCTCGATCGGCCAGTGGATGATCCACCGGTAGCAGGGCGTCGAGTTGCTCATCGCAAAACGGCTGACAGTCGAATTGCGGATCCTTGGGCAACAGACTGCCGCCCAATTCCAGTTCACCGCTCAGCACAGCCTGCTCGATATTGCGGCTACCGCCCTCGAGCAACTGAATGCTGATATTCGGGTAGCGTCGCCGGTATTCGGCAAACAGCCCAGCGAACAGCGCGTCACTGCCCAGCAGCGGCAGACCGAGACGCAACTCTCCGCGTGCCAAATGACTCAGGTCGTCCAGTTCCGCGAGCAGTTCGTTGCGCAAGCGCAGCATGCCTTCGGCCCGTTGCAGCACCACGCTGCCAGCGGCCGTCAGGCGCAATTGCGAACCCAGCCGCTCCAGCAAAGGCGTGCCGAGACTCTGCTCAAGTTGCGCGATCTGTTTGCTCACCGCTGACTGGCTGATGTGCAGGGTTTTTGCGGCTTGGGTAAAACCGCCTTGATGCATCACTTCGACAAAGCTGCGCAGTTGTTTGAATTCCATTGTCCGATTCCATTTTGGAATGGTATTGAGTCTAACAATTCGCTTCGGGGATGGCAGGGCGCTTCGTAAAATAAGCGCCTGTCTGGAGCAAAATCATGAACGCCGTCCCGCTCAAACATCTGTCTCGTCTTCTCGCTGAACTCGCTGTATTGCTCGGCCTCTACTTGCTCGGCTGCCAACTCGCGGTCTGGCTGGCGTGGCCGATTCCTGGTGGTGTGATCGGTATGGCGCTGTTGCTGCTGGCCTTTGCCTTTGGCTGGATAAAACCCGCCGCCCTGCAATTGGGCGCAGGGTTGCTGATGGCCGAGATGTTGTTGTTCTTCATTCCTGCGCTGATGAGCCTGCTCGACTATGGCGCACTGTTGCGCAATGACGGCTGGCGAATCCTGTTGGTGATCGCCGCCAGTACATTGATGGTCATGCTGGTGACGGCTTTCACCGTAGAACTTGCCGTGCGCATGAGGCGTTCCCATGAAGCTTGAATGGATGCCGATGTTCTGGCTGGCCTTCACCCTGTTGGCGTATCTGTTCAGCCGCTGGTTGTATCGGCGCACCGGGCGCTACGTCTTGTCACCACTGATTCTGGTGCCGGCGTTGCTGCTGGCGCTCGCCGTGCCCCTGCACACTGCCTATGCCGAATATTCCAGCAACACCCACTGGCTGATGCTGGTGCTCGGTCCCGTCACCGTGGCTTTTGCCGTGCCGATCTGGCAGCAACGCCGTTTGTTGATGCGGCACTGGTCGGCGCTGTTGTTGGGCATGGTTGCCGGCAGTGCGGCGTCGATCGGCACTTCATTCGGGCTGGCCAGGGCGCTGGCGCTCGACAGCTCGGTGACGCTGTCACTGGTGCCGCGTTCGATCACCACACCGTTCGCCATGCCGCTGGCGCAGGACCTCGGCGGCGTGCCGGAGTTGACCGCGGTATTCGTGATGTTCACCGGAGTGTTCGGGGCGATGCTCGGTGGCGTGTTGTTGAAGTGGTTGCCGTTGCGCAGTGCTCTGGCGCGCGGTGCGCTTTTCGGGGTTGGCGCGCATGGTGCCGGTGTCAGTCGGGCCCATGAAGTGGGCGGCGAAGAAGGCTCTGTCGCCGGGCTGGTGATGGTCTTGACCGGGTTGCTCAATCTGTTTGCCGCGCCTTTGTTGGCGTCGTGGCTTTGACATGGATCCAAGGAGTTTGCCTGGCTGACCCGCTCAGTCATCAAGCTGGCTGGCAATGCAACTACGCAATGCTCTGCGCCTGACTAGACTGCTCGTACGTGCAGAACAATAAGAACGCAGAGGTGCATACAGTGAGCGTAGCCCCCGTCCAATCGTCCCTTAATGTCAAAGACCAGGTCAGTGCCGCAGAGTGGCAGACCCGTGTCGATCTCGCCGCTTGTTATCGTCTGGTCGCGCTGCATGGCTGGGACGATCTGATCTTCACCCATATTTCCGCCAAGGTGCCTGGCACCGAAGATTTCCTGATCAACCCGTTTGGTCTGATGTTTCATGAGATCACTGCGTCGAGCCTGGTGAAAGTCGATCAGGCCGGCAACAAACTCATGGACAGCCCTTACGAAATCAACCCCGCCGGCTACACCATCCACAGCGCCGTGCACGAAGTGCGGCACGATGTGGTTTGCGTGCTGCATACCCACACCGCCTCCGGTGTCGCGGTGTCGGCGCAAAAGCAGGGTGTGTTGCCGATCAGCCAGCAGTCGCTGTTCGTGCTTTCGAGCCTGGCTTATCACGCTTACGAAGGCGTGGCGCTGAACCATGAAGAGAAAGCGCGCCTGCAAGCCGATCTTGGCGAGAACAATTTCCTGATGCTGCACAACCACGGTCTGCTGACCTGTGGCGGCACCATCGCCGACACTTTTCTGATGATGTTTACCTTCCAGCGCGCCTGCGACATTCAGGTCATGGCGCAAACCGGTGGCGCTGAACTCATTGCCATCGAACCGCAAATCCTGGCAGGCGCCAAAGCGATGATCGCCGGTGTCACCAAAAGTGCTCAAGGCATGGGTGGCGCGCTGGCCTGGCCAGCGTTGCTGCGCAAACTCGATAAACAAGACCCCGGATATAAACTCTAATGCCTCTTGCCGAGATTCCTCTGTGTGTCTGGCGTAAACGCAGCCAGACGTTTGTCTTTCGTGGCCAGCCGATTCGCTACTGGACGGCCGGGCAGGGTGAGCCGCTGCTGCTGATCCACGGTTTTCCGACCGCCAGTTGGGATTGGCATTATCTGTGGCAGCCGCTGGCCCAGCGATATCGGGTGATTGCCTGCGACATGCTCGGCTTTGGCGATTCGGCCAAACCGCTCAATCACACCTACAGCCTTTTGGAGCAGGCTGACCTGCAGCAGGCATTGCTCGCGCATCTGCAGGTCGGGCAACCGGTTCACTTGCTTGCTCACGACTACGGCGACAGCGTTGCCCAGGAACTGCTCGCCAGGCACTACGAAGACAAGATCGAGATCGCCAGTTGTGTGTTCCTCAACGGCGGGTTGTTTCCGGAAACCCATCGTCCGGTGCTGATGCAGAAACTGCTGCTCAGCCCGTTGGGCTGGATGATCGGTCGGGCGTTTACCCGTGATGCTCTGGTGAAAAGCTTCCGGCAGATCTTCGGTCCGCAAACCCGGCCGAGCGAAAGCGAACTGGACGACTTCTGGAGCCTGGTCGACAGCAATCGCGGGCCACGGATCATGCACAAATTGATCAGCTACATTCCCGAGCGTCGAGTGCAGCGTGATCGTTGGGTGAGCGCGATGCAGCGTGGCGAGATTCCGTTACGGGTGATTGATGGCGAAGTCGATCCGATTTCCGGGGCGCACATGGTCGAGCGTTACCGTGAATTGATCCCCGACGCCGACACGGTGTTGCTGCCAGGCATCGGCCACTATCCACAGACCGAGGCGCCGGTGCAGGTGCTCAAGCATTATCTGGAGTTTCGCGATCGTTTTGTGCTGCCACCGCGCAAAGTCGCCTGCTCCTGAAAGATCAAAAGATCGCAGCCTGCGGCAGCGCCTACACAAATTCAATGTAGGCGCTGCCGCAGGCTGCGATCTTTTGATCTTTTGACGCCTTCATCATCCCCTAACCTTATCGCACACCATTCAGCCTCAGCCGTATTCGTTGTGACCCAAAGCCCTGTGCCTGACACTCGGACTCAATACTGGCCTGCTGGAGTTGCTGCGATGAATGAGTCTGTGCGTTTCGAAGATAAAGTTGTCATCGTCACCGGAGCCGGTGGTGGCCTCGGACGCGCCCACGCATTGTTGTTCGCCAGGCAGGGCGCCAAAGTGCTGGTCAACGACCTCGGCGGCTCGACCCAGGGCGAAGGCGCCAACGCCTCCGCTGCCGACCGCGTCGTCGCCGAAATCCGCGAGGCCGGCGGCATTGCCGAAGCCAACCACGACTCGGTCACCGACGGCGACAAACTGGTGCAAAACGCCCTTGATGTCTTCGGTCGCGTCGACGTCGTGGTCAACAACGCCGGGATCCTGCGCGACAAGACCTTCCACAAAATGGACGACGCCGACTGGGATCTGGTTTACCGCGTCCATGTCGAAGGCGCCTACAAAGTCACCCGCGCCGCGTGGCCACACCTGCGCGAGCAAAACTACGGCCGGGTAATCTTCACCGCCTCGACCTCAGGCATCTACGGCAACTTCGGCCAGTCCAACTACGGCATGGCCAAACTGGGTCTTTACGGTTTGACCCGTACGCTGGCCATCGAAGGTCGCAAGAACAACATCCTCGTCAACGCGATCGCGCCTACCGGCGGCACCCGCATGACCGAAGGCTTGATCCCGCCGCAAGTATTCGAGCAATTGAAGCCAGAACTGGTCAGCCCGTTGGTGGTGTATCTGGCCAGTGAGCAATGCCAGGAAACGTCAGGGCTGTTCGAAGTCGGTGGCGGCTGGATGGGCAAGGTGCGTTGGGAGCGCAGCCTCGGTGCCGGGTTTGATCCGCGGGTGGGCTTCTCGCCGGAAGATGTCGCGGCGCACTGGCAGCAGATCTGTGATTTCGAAGGGGCGGCGCATCCGAAGGACAATATTGAGGCGTTGAAGGAAATGATGGCGAATTTGCAGAAGTATTCGCTTTAAGAAACGTTTGAGCCTCGCTGCGTTCTGGATGCGGCGAGGCTCCTTCTATTACTCCTCGTACCGCTTATCAATCATGAATTCCGGGATTTCCCAGTTTGGACCCGGAATGGCAACAGCCGCATTACCCTCAGCCAGTACACCCTCACGAAATAATTCCTCGTATGTTCTCCACAATTCACCGCGCGCGATAACTTCAAAACGATAACGTCCGAACAGTGTGTCGATGGAGGGAAATGCCAAACCGATAGCCAAAACTGATAACAAATCTCTGAGATTTTCTTGCCTGACAGCTTGTTCGAGTTTGGCAGTCGAACTCTTGGATCTGCTGACGCATTCAAATGCTTCCAACTCTTGTTTTTTCGCCGCGTCGATGGCCTCTTCCGTATAGCGTAATGACTCATCGTCGCTCAGTTTGAAGTCTTCAAGTGTGGCCGTATGGAGGTTATTCCAAAGGGACGGATTACTTTTGGGAATGTAGTCGTCGGCGAATCCCATCGCTCTGAATCGCTCCATCATTCGAAGTGAATAGGCATAGAACCGTCGATCGGTATCGGTTATCTCGAGCTTGCGCTCCAGTATGGCGTCAAGACGCTTGATCATGATGAGGTTGGCTGCAGACCCTTTTCCTTCAATTTTTGTTTCGGCGCCCTCAACAAAACTTTGCTCCAACATTCGTTTTACTCACTGCGAATTTTTCGGTTTGCGGAGCAATTAACCTACATCAGCTTTCGAACGGAAATATCTGCATCAATCGTCAGTAATGACCTGCCTGGTTGTATGAATAATGTGGAAAGCGGTTTGATAGCTTGGCATTAAAAGACCAAAAGGATATTTCCTACAGCAATGGGGGGATCTTCCCGCTGATGCAGGTGATGTGAGTAAAACGGCGCCCATAAAAAAGGCCGCTGCAAACGCAGCGGCCAAGGTAAGACGTTGGATCAAGGAGCTACAAATCAACGTCAGTGAACACCGGGGCGATAAACCGAAGTCTTCGATTCATCTGAAATCTGTCAGCAATGGCCTGAGTCGCTCAAAGGCCAGTGCTTCGTGCTTTGCGGCGTGTGCCGTGAAAGCGCGTTCAGAATAAGGTGTTGAACACGTAGGAAAAATACCGATTCCGGACATGCACTGTTGCGGGGCACGTAACAGTCCCATGTGCGGATGTGCACCATGCGCGGCACTGATGTTCTTCCATCCAGCCGATCCATGAACGGCGCAAAGCCCCGTCGTTCAAGGCCATTCATCCTTTCGAGCGACAACACGAATACCTCCTTGGTGCGCTTATCGACCCGGTCACCCGGCAGTAGGGTGGGGCCTTCTGTCACTCACCGGGGAAGACGCATGACAAAAACAACAATGCGCGCCATCTTCACACCGCAGGCGCTGGCCGCCGCGGTGGCTTTGGGGTGCTGCGCCCAGGCGCACGCGGTTGCGTTCAACATTGGCGAGATCGAGGGCACCTTCGACTCTTCGCTGTCGATCGGTGCGAGCTGGGGCATGCGCGATGCCGACAAGTCGCTGGTCGGCACGGTCAATGGCGGGACCGGGCAATCCTCGACCGGTGATGACGGGCGTTTGAATTTCAAGAAGGGTGAGACCTTCTCGAAGATCTTCAAAGGTATTCACGATCTTGAACTCAAGTACGGCGACACCGGTGTCTTCGTGCGTGGCAAGTACTGGTATGACTTCGAGCTGAAGGACGAAGACCGCGAGTTCAAGCCGATCAGCGACAGCGGACGCAAAGAAGGTGCGAAATCTTCCGGCGCGCAGATCCTTGATGCATTCGTCTATCACAACTATTCCATCGCCGATCTGCCGGGCACCGTGCGCGCGGGCAAGCAGGTGGTGAGCTGGGGCGAAAGTACCTTCATCGGCAACTCGATCAACAGCATCAACCCGATCGACGTTTCGGCGTTTCGTCGCCCCGGAGCGGAGATCAAGGAAGGCCTGATTCCGGTCAACATGCTGTTTGGCTCGCAAGGCCTGACCGATCAACTGACCGTCGAAGGGTTCTATCAACTGGAGTGGGATCAGACCGTTCTCGACAACTGCGGCACCTTCTTCGGTGTCGATGTGGCGGCGGACGGTTGCAACAACGGCTACACCGTTGGCAACCCGGCAATCGCACCGTTTGTGCCGCTGACCCAGGCTTTTGGCCAAGGCATTCAGGTGACTCGCGAAGGCGTGGTGATCCCCCGTGGCGGCGACCGCGATGCGCGGGATTCCGGGCAATGGGGAACGGCGTTGCGCTGGCTCGGTGATGACACCGAATATGGCCTGTACTTCATGAACTACCACAGCCGTACGCCAACGGTTGGCACTACCACGGCTGGCCTGTCGACGCTGGCGGCATTGCCGGGCATGGTCGGGATCGCCAATGGCCTGGCTCCCGGCAGCGGTTCCGGCCTGGCGCAGAGCGTGATGCTCGGGCGCGGTGGTTACTACCTTGAGTACCCGGAAGACATTCGCCTCTACGGCGCGAGTTTCTCCACCACATTGCCGACCGGCACGGCATGGACTGGCGAAATCAGCTACCGCCCGAATGCGCCGGTACAGGTCAACACCAATGACCTGACGCTAGCGCTGCTCAATCCGATTGCCGGTGGCGCTGCTTCGCCGATCGCCACCACTGCGGGAGCCGACAACAAGGGCTATCGGCGCAAAGAAGTCACGCAAATCCAGAGCACCCTCACGCACTTTTTCGATCAGGTGTTAGGCGCGGAACGCCTGACCGTGGTAGGCGAAGCTGCGGTGGTGCATGTCGGTGGCCTGGAGTCGCGCAGCGATCTGCGTTATGGCCGCGACTCGGTATACGGCCAATACGGTTTCGGTGGTGATACCGACGGTTTCGTCACCTCGACCTCATGGGGCTACCGTGCCCGGGCGATCCTCGATTACGCCAACGTGATCGGCGGGGTCAACTTCAAACCCAACCTGTCGTGGTCGCATGACGTCGCCGGTTATGGCCCCAACGGCCTGTTCAACGAAGGTGCGAAAGCGATCAGCGTCGGCGTCGATGCCGACTACCGCAACACCTACACCGCAAGCCTCAGTTACACCGACTTTTTCGGTGGCGACTACAACGTCCTCGAAGACCGTGACTTCGTCGCCCTGAGCTTCGGCGTGAACTTCTGATCTGCCCGAGAAGGATGAATGCAATGCGCAAAATGATTCTGCAATGTGGTGTGCTGGCCCTGAGTCTGCTGGCGGCCAACGTGATGGCTGCGGTGTCGCCGGAGGAGGCCAATAAACTCGGCACCAGCCTGACGCCGCTCGGCGCCGAGAAGGCCGGCAATGCTGACGGTTCGATACCGGCATGGACCGGCGGCATCCCGAAAAACGCCGGGGCGGTGGACAGCAAAGGCTTCCTCGCCGACCCGTTTGCCAATGAAAAACCGCTGTTCACCATCACTGCAGCCAACGTCGACAAGTACAAGGACAAGCTCTCGGACGGGCAGGTGGCGATGTTCAAACGCTACCCGGAAACCTACAAGATCCCGGTCTATCCGACCCATCGCACGGTCGCCGTACCAGCGGAAATCTATGAGTCGGCCAAACGCAGCGCGCTCAATGTCACCAGCATTAACGATGGTAATGGCCTGGCCAATTTCACTGGCAACCGCTACTACGCCTTCCCGATTCCGAAGACTGGCGTGGAGGTGTTGTGGAACCACATCACCCGGTATCACGGCGGTAACCTGCGGCGCATCATCACCCAGGTGACCCCGCAGACCAACGGCAGCTACACGCCGATCCGCTTCGAAGAAGAGATCGCCGTGCCGCAACTGATGAAGGATCTCGATCCGGAAAAAGCCGCCAACGTGCTGACTTTCTTCAAACAGTCGGTAACGGCGCCTGCACGTCTGGCCGGTAACGTGCTGCTGGTCCACGAAACCCTCGATCAGGTGAAGGAACCGCGTCTGGCGTGGATCTACAATGCCGGCCAGCGCCGCGTGCGTCGGGCGCCGCAAGTGGCCTATGACGGCCCGGGCACCGCCGCCGATGGCCTGCGCACGTCGGACAACTTCGACATGTTCTCCGGCGCTCCGGATCGCTACGACTGGAAACTGGTCGGCAAAAAGGAAATGTACATCCCGTACAACAGCTACAAACTCGATTCGCCGAAGCTCAAGTACGACGACATCGTCAAGGCCGGGCATATCAATCAGGACCTGACCCGCTACGAACTGCACCGCGTCTGGGAAGTGATCGGCACGGTCAAGCCGAGCGAGCGGCACATCTATGCCAAGCGTCACATGTACATCGATGAAGACAGCTGGCAAGTGGCGCTGGCGGACCACTACGACGGTCGCGGGCAACTGTGGCGTGTCGCCGAAGGTCACGCTCAGTACTACTACGATCACCAGGCGCAGGCCTACACACTGGAAGCGCTCTACGACATCATTGCCGGTCGCTACATTGCCCTGGGAATGAAGAACGAAGAGAAGCACAGTTTCGAGTTCGGCTTCGAAGCCAAGGCTGCCGACTACACGCCAGCGGCCTTGCGCGCAGAGGGCGTGCGGTAACGGTTGTGATACACAGGCGAGGCAAAAGGCGACCGCTCGGTCGCCTTTTTTATGGACACCAATCAGCGCGCTGAATACTCGTCAACAAGTGCAGGGGAGAGGGCTAGGGTGAGGGCACAACGATAAAAAGGCTCACCCGATGACCGCTATGACTGCCTGTCTGGATCGCCCCGGATTCTTGCCCAGACTATCTTCCCATCATCAACTTCGGCCTCGACTGAGTGAGCCGCTACTGACATCGGTGGCGCGGATCAGGCTGATTTGCGCGCCGCCCGGCAGTGGCAAAAGCGCGTTGCTCTCCGAATGCCTGTCACAGGCACCGGCACACTGTGTAGTGCACTGGCTGCCACTGATGGGCGTGTCGTTGAGTACGGAGGAGTTCTGTCGGCGGCTGAGTCTGGCATTGGGGCTGGCAGCAATGGATGAGGCGCAATTGGCGGCGGCACTGGCACGCTGGTCAGCGCCCACCTGGCTGTTTATCGACGACTATTGTCGGCTCCCCGACCCGGCTCTCGATGTATTGTTGGACCGCTTGCTGGCGCGCAGCAGCCCGGCATTGATCTGGTGGATCGGCACGCGTCGACGCCCCCAGTGCAATTGGCCACGGTTGCTGCTGGACGACGAATTGTTTGAATGCGAAAGCGCGACGCTGGCGCTGACCCCGGAAGAAATCGCCCAGGCGTTAAAACACCTGTCCGCGGAGCAGGCTGCCAGTGTGGCCGCGCGGATTGTTCATCGAACCGGTGGCTGGTGCGCCGGGGTGCGCATGGCGCTGCTGCAAAAATGCGACTGGTCGCAGACCCTTCAGCCGCAGCAACGGGTGGAAACGCTGCTGGATTATCTGCAGCACGAACTGTTCAGCGGTCTGACGCCGGAGTTGGCCGAGGTCTGGCGGGTACTGGCGAATCTGCCGCGCTTCAATGCTGAGTTGTGTGAGCACTTGTTCGGTGCCGGAGAAGGCGCGGACTACCTGCGCACCCTGCAAACGCTGGGTTGTTTCATCGAACCATGGAATGACTCGTCCCAGTGGTTGCAGATCTTTGCACCTTTGGCTCAAGTGATGCGCGATGAGCGTTGGCCTGCGGCCCGCTCATGGCATCGTCGGGCATGCCAATGGTTCGCCGCTGCCGGGGACTGGCGCTCGGCTTTCGAGCAGGCGTTGCTTGCCGAGGAATTCGAAACGGCAGTGAGTCTGTTGCAGCACTTCAACTTCGAGCATCTTTTTGAAGAGCAAACGGTGGTGCTGTTGTTGCGCCTGCATGAATCTCAGGGGGAAGGAGTGACCTTGGGATCACCGCAGTTGGTTGGTCTGATTACCGCAGCTCTTCTGTTTGCCGGCCGTTTTGAACAGGCCACGCAGTGCATCGCGCACTTGGCGAGGTTCATGCCGCAACCTTCGGCGGCACTGGAACGACAACTGATTGCAGGCTGGCAAGCACAACAAGGCTGGCTGATGCATTTGCAGGGGCGTATGACGCCTGCGCGCGAACTTTTTCAGCAAGCTCTGGAAGCGCTCGATGGCGATGCCTGGGCCACAAGGCTGCTGTGCCTGTCAGGGCTGACTCAACAAGCCTTGCTCTGTGATGAACTCGAACAAGCGCACGCCATCAGTCGCGAAGCGTTGTGTCTGGCGCGGGCACAAGGCTCCTTGCTGTTTGAAGGCTTGCTGGAACTTGATCACGCGCAGTTGCTTGAGCAGCGTGGTGCTCCAGCCCGCGCTGACAACCTGCTACTGAGCATTGAGCAGTTAATTGGCCAGCGCGCTGAGCGGCCATCGCCGCTGCTCGGTCGTATCGCCCTGCGTCGTGGTCGATTGGCGTTGGTCATGGGGCTGGAGGAGCAAGCCGCGGTTCTGTTCAAACGTGGCCTGGAGGATTGTCTGCGCAGTCACGATAAACGGGTGTTGTTCGGCTATCTGGGGCTGGCGCAGATAGCGGCCAACCACTGTGAATACACGCAAGCATTCGAGCGCTTGCACGAGGCTGAGCGGTTGATGCAGCAGCGCAGGATTCCAGACACGGTTTACCGTGGTGTGTTGTTACAGGTCAGTAGCCAGATCTGGCTGCAGCAGGGGCGGGCGCAGTTGGCACATGAGGCGTTGAGCCGGGTGCTGCGCCACTATCAACCGCCGAACGCGTTGCAGGCACCTCCGGCGACGGTTCAACTGATTGCGCGTATCCAGTATTTGCTGATATTGGCCACGGCATCTTTGCAGCGCGGTAGTGATCTCCCGGAGCAACTTCAGGTGTTGCTGGATAAAGCCCGCAAGTGCGGGGCGCAGACACTTGAGGCGGAGTTGCATTTTGCCCTCGCCGAAGTGGCATTGCTGCACAGCGAGTCGTTACGGGTGGTTGAGCATGTGGAGTGCGCGTTGAAGATCGTCCGGCGCTCGGAGGCGCAATTGCTGATACGCCAGGTCACCCTGCGCTCGCCGAACATATTTGATCGGACAAATGTGCTGGAGGAAAAGCCACAAGTTGTAGCCGAATCTGAAGCTGAAAGTTCACTGAGTCAGCGAGAGTTACAAGTCTTGGTGTTGATTGCGGCAGGTGATTCCAATCAACAAATCGCAGAAAAACTTTTCCTTTCATTGCATACCGTTAAAACTCATGTCCGAAGGATCTATATAAAATTGGGGGTGATGCGTAGAACGCATGCGGTGGCCAGGGCCAGAACATTGGGTTTGATGTAGGTGCGAGGTTGTTAGATGTTTGTAGTTGTAACTTAGGGGCTTGTTGGTGTTGTAATTAAACACTGTTGGAAACAGTGTGGTGGGTATCTTTCTGCTCTGAATCTGAATTAGCTTGATTTGGCGAGGCAAGTTGTAATTGGCCACTTGTCATTATCAAGCTGATAGAGATTTCATTATGGAAATTAATAAAGAAGCCGAAAGCCAAAGTCTGCGTGAAGTGGGGAAGGCCCTGGAAAGTATCTCGCAGGAATTGAAGCGTGTTCCGTCATTTTCAGTGGTGGTGCAGGACACTTTGCGTGAAGCGTTATGGAAGGTCTCCGAAGGTGTGCGGCTGAGCAGCCTGTTCGTCAATGTCGTGGCGGGCGCCAAACCGAAAAATAAACAGCCGGTCGGACGTTTGCTGGATGTCGCGCTTGAGTGCCTGCAAAGTGGTCGGCCGCCAAACTATGATGTCAATGATTATGGTGTTTTCAATCACCCGAATTTTACCAGTCGTGAAGACATTCTTACGCAAGTCCCGATCTCGGCTATTGAAAAATCAGTAGCAGATTTGCTGAAGAAACTGGAAGTCGATTACACGGCGACTGTGCGGCAGTACTGGGAAAATCCGACCGTTCAAAAAACAAGTGGAGCTTATCCTCAGTTAACGCGAAAGTCTGCTTTAGGTGTGCTCGAAGCTAACCTTTTCATTAGTGAGCTGGAGGCGCTGACGATTCAAGGGGTCATTACTCAGCAACAAAGCGCGCTGATCAGTACGACCGTACAACCCAGTCTGACCGGCACTTGTTACGGGGTTTTCATTGAAGGTCAGAATGGCAAATACATCGAGCAGAACGCGATGTTTGTATTGCCCCTTACAACCCCTGTCTATGAACAGTTGATTCCCGGTGAGCAGGGCGCTGTCGTACTCTACTGCGCGAATCGTGGTCTCGAAGTGTTTTCTTCCATTTGGAAGCTTGAACAAGCGTTGTTGAGCCGACTGGGCTCCTCGGAAACTCAGGAAGAGTTTCTGCAAACGCTGTCGCTCAGTGAACGCGTTGGGTTCGCCTACGTCCCTGCTATTCGTTTTTTGAAAGTTCGTGCGAATTTGTTTGAGAGATTCGTTGATAAGCGGATTCAGACGATGTACAGCGACATCACTGGGTATCTTGAATCTGTCGGTAAGCCAGGTTCGGAGTTTGATAAAATTGTTGTCGCCGTAGAGGCCGCACAATCGTTGCCCGATTTGAATCGTCAGGCCAGAAAACGCCAGGTACAACTGATTAAGCATGTCGAGCGGAATGCTTGGCCGCAATGGTTGAAAAGCACTTCCGATGTCAATCAGGAAGTGTATGTTTCCCTGCAAAAAGAGCTGCTTGAAGCCGAAGTAAAACTTCATGAGGTCACTCACGGAGTTGCTTCGCTGAAAGACTACGCGCGGTTGGCCGTAGAGGACTTCATATCGCCGGGTAAAGATGAGCGTATCGACCCGGACACGGTATTCGTGAAAGTCACCCATACCGTGCCTCTGGCGGATGGAAAAAAGGTGGAACTCACCGAGCGCAAAACGCTGACTCAGGCCTTTATGCAAGGTGCTCATGATCTGGCAGGGCAATATCAGATCGTTCCGGAGGTCCCCTCCAGTCTGCCAAAGTTGAGTCCATCGAACATCCTGCGTGCCATCAAGTCGTTGGACGTTCGTGTTGCCTATACCTCGGCTCAACGTCTTCTGTATTCGCAAGCCGAAGTTACCGAGTCGCTGCGTTTGGTCCTTAGCCGTAAAACAGCGCTGACCCTGTTCGCGGCGATCCTGCAGAAACACGTGGGACCTTCAGCTCATAAATTGGTGATGGGTTATAACCTCGGCGATACGTCCATTGAAACGCTAGGCGTGGCGCTCAAACACTGGTTCAAGCCTTTCAATGGTTTGCTGGTTTATCGCAGGAAAGGTGTGGCAGCCGATCGCAGCGCGCATGTCCTGCATATACCGGGTTCGTCAGCCGGGCAGGAGTGGTTTGAGTTCACCGACCTGAAAAGCTTGCAGCAAAAGTTGGCGCAATGGGCGGCCAAGGCTGAAACCTGGGCGTACTTGCTGAGTCAGGCACATGCCAGCGACAGTGCGCAGATGCAAAGTGATTATCTGAGTCTAAAACCATTTGAGGTACTGAATGAATGGTGGTGGTCTAAGATTAAGTTGGTCGATTTACCCGAAGCGGAGCCTTTGTTCGGAGCCGTTCAAAATCACATCTTGTGGAGTATCGATCAAACCGAGGCTGCCACCCCTCAATGGTACAGAAAGGCCAGCTCGAACGATCAGCACCTGCTCAATCGTCTGAACGCTGATTTCAAGGCTATTCACCATCATTCCCGGGAAATGCTGGCGGTCGAGCCGTTCAAACAGTTTGCCAGCCATTTGGTGAAGAAGGAGCTGAAGCAGTATTTTGCCCGGACAGGTTCAGCTGTGGACATTAATCCTGACGAGGTATGGGTCAAATTTCACGCAGACTCGAAGATCAGCCTGACCGATCTGTTTATTCAGTGGCAAAAGTGGCGCAGTGACGTAAGCGCGTTCGAGAAATTTTTCACCTGGGTGAACCCTCAATTGGCCGGTATTGAAAATTTGCGAGAGCAACTCAGACAGGCCACCTTCTGGACGTTTACCGGACAACCCATTGCCCAACTGAATGCCAGAGTTATCAATGATCTGATCGATCTGAGGCCCGGTGAAAAGTATCTTCAATATCTGAAAGATAAATTCCTCAATGCGTCCGACATTGACTTGAAAGCAAGTCTGTATCGAAAAACAAAACAAAATGAAATGCTCCGGACCGCGTTGATTCAGAAAATCAAAGGCGAGCTCTCCCTCGACCAATTCAGCTGGTTGCAGGGACTCATTAACGGATTTGATCGCGATCTGCCTCGTCAGGGCATCATCACCACGGGTGGGAAGCCGGGCATTGGCGTTTACGAGTTCACTCTCAGGGGACGCGCCCTTGTCGGGGCTTACGTTTTTGGGCGCAAAGTCAGCGGGCGTGATGAGTTTTTTGTCTATATTCCCGATACGCCTGATGGCAAGGATTTCTTCCCTGTCCAGGAACTTGCAGGTCGATTGAAAAGCGTGACCTTCAACAAAAAGGTCTTGAGCCTCGCTCGTCTGGAACATCAGCAGGCGGTGAAAAACCTCCTGGACACCTACTGGGACTCGAACCCGGTAGCGACCAGCAATCCGGAATTGACCAACAGTTATCCAGTACTGGCTTTCAAACAGGAGTACCTGGCTAAAATCGGGCAACTCGTCGCTGATGTGGATTTTCAGACGAGCAGTTATCTGGAAGCGCTGTGGAAGGATGTGAGGGTACTGGCCGAATTTGCCCTGGATGTAGCTTCGATGTTCATTGCGCCACTTGGCCTGGCACTGACCGTACTGCGCATTACTCAGTCGGTTGTGCTGGGCATTGTGGCTTCCAGTCAGGGCTCGGATGAGGCTGCGAACGCACACTTTGCATCGGCGTGGCGAGGGGCGATTCTGTTGTACGTTGGCAAAGTGGCGGCGATCGGCGCGCCCGTGAACCCGATTGCTCTGCTATCGAGCGTCAGGGATTTCGCCGATGTGATGGCAGGCGTCACCGGTGTTGAAGTCAGCATCAACTACGTGACAGCAATCACCGCACCTCCTGCGGTCGTGAATAGCACCACTCGTCTGCTCAACTGACAGATGAAACTGCGCGAGTAACGGCCCTCGTTACTCGCTCGATTGGCGCCGTTCAGGCCTGCAGAGGTTCATAACCCATCCGCCAACTCACGGCCCGCGTCGCCGCCAGCAACCGCTGCGCCGCCGGGCCGTTTTCGTCGGCGTGGAACAATGAAGTGGGGCCAACGATGGTCAACACGGCGGCGACCTGGCCGACGGCGTTGAACACCGGGGCGGACAACGCATCCACACCCGGCATCAGCAGGCCATGCACATGATGCAGACCGCGTTCGCGGATCTGTTCGCACAGGGTTGCGTAGGTTTTTTCATCCTTCAATGGATGATCCACAGCGGCAATTTCCTGCTCGCGCAACTCATCGGTTTCCCGATGGGGCAAGTAGGCGCTGAACACCAGTCCAGTCGATGAACTGAGCAGTGGCAACACTGAACCCAGTTGCGTCACCACCGTCACCGCGCGCACCGCCGGTTCGATATGCACCACGGTCGCGCCCTGATTGCCCCACACCGCCAGAAAGCAGGTTTCGTTGAGTTCGTCGCGCAGTTCGGCCAACGGCAGGGCGGCGACTTTCAGCACGTCCATACTGTTGAGTGCGGCCAGGCCTACGCGCAAGGCTTCGCGGCCGAGCCCGTAATGGTTGGTAGCGGTGTTCTGCTCGGCGAATCCTGAAGCGATCAACGCTTGCAGATAGCGATGAACCTTGCTCGCCGGCATCTGCACATGTTCGGCCAGACGCGACAACGAAGTGGACGGCGACAACTCGGCCAGAGCCTTGAGGATGTCGGTGCCGACTTCGGCGGAGCGGACTTTCTGTTTGCCGTTGCTGTCGCTGGTTTTTTCCATGGTGCGGCCGGGTTCCGAAACGAATGGGCGTCTTTATAGCTTGACGCTGGATAGCGAGCAAATTACGTTATGCGTAATCGAATTACGATAATAACAACCCCGGCGTGCCGAAACCTCTGAGCCAGAGCGATGGGCCACTGCCGACTCCCTGTTCAGGAGGCTCCATGAACCCCGATTCAACCGCCCAGGCGCTGGCGTATCAGTCCGGTTTCGGCAACGAATTCAGCTCTGAAGCGTTGCCCGGCGCGCTGCCCGTTGGCCAGAACTCCCCGCAAAAAGCCCCCTACGGCCTCTACACCGAATTGTTTTCCGGCACAGCATTCACCATGACCCGCAGTGAAGCGCGGCGCACCTGGATGTACCGGATCCAGCCGTCGGCCAATCACCCGGCCTTCGTCAAACTGGAGCGGCAACTGGCCGGTGGGCCGCTGGGCGAAGTGACGCCCAATCGCCTGCGCTGGAACCCGCTGGAGATCCCGGCCGAGCCGACCGATTTCATCGACGGTCTGGTGAGCATGGCCGCTAACGCGGGTGCAGAGAAACCGGCCGGCATCAGCATCTACAACTACGTCGCCAACCGCTCGATGGAGCGGGTGTTCTTCAACGCCGACGGCGAACTGCTGCTGGTGCCGCAACTCGGCCGTCTGCGCATCGCCACCGAATTGGGTGTGCTGGAAGTCGCGCCGCTGGAAATCGCCGTGCTGCCGCGCGGCCTGAAATTCCGGGTTGAATTGCTCGACCCACAAGCGCGCGGCTATGTCGCCGAGAACCACGGCGCGCCGCTGCGTCTGCCGGATCTGGGACCGATCGGCAGCAACGGTCTGGCCAACCCGCGTGACTTCCTGACCCCGGTTGCCGCTTACGAGAACCTCCAGCAACCGACCACGCTGGTACAGAAGTTCCTTGGCCAGTTGTGGGCCACCGAACTCAATCACTCGCCGCTGAACGTGGTCGCCTGGCACGGCAATAACGTGCCGTACAAATACGACCTGCGCCGGTTCAACACCATCGGCACCGTCAGCTTCGATCACCCGGATCCGTCGATCTTCACCGTGCTGACTTCGCCGACCAGCGTGCACGGTCTGGCCAACCTCGACTTCGTGATCTTCCCGCCGCGCTGGATGGTCGCCGAGAACACCTTCCGTCCGCCGTGGTTTCACCGCAACCTGATGAACGAATTCATGGGCCTGATCCAGGGCGAATACGACGCCAAGGCCGAAGGCTTCGTGCCCGGCGGTGCGTCGTTGCACAGCTGTATGAGCGCCCACGGCCCTGATGGCGAGACTTGCACCAAAGCAATCAACGCCGAACTCAAACCGGCGAAGATCGACAACACCATGGCCTTCATGTTCGAGACCAGTCAGGTGCTGCGCCCAAGCCGCTTCGCCCTCGACTGTCCGCAACTGCAATCCACTTATGACGCCTGCTGGGCCACTTTGCCCGCCACGTTCGACCCGACCCGGAGATAACCCATGACGCAGAATTCCATCACCCGCAGCTGGGTTGCCTCGGCCAACGGCCACGCTGATTTCCCGCTGCAGAACCTGCCGCTGGGTGTGTTCAGCAGCAACGGTGCGATGCCGCGCGCTGGCGTGGCGATTGGCGACCATATCTTCGATCTGCAAGTAGCGCTGGAAGCCGGGCTGTTCGACGGTGTTGCGCGCAGCGCTGTCGAAGCCATGCACGGCGGCCAGTTGAACGCATTCTTCGAACTCGGTCGTGAGGGGCGTGTGGCACTGCGCACCCGTCTGCTGGAACTGTTCAGCGAAGGCAGCACGCACCGCGGCAACATCGAAGCCCAAGGCGCGAAACTGCTGCCCCTGGCCGCCGATTGCCAGCTGCATCTGCCGGCACGCATCAGCGATTACACCGACTTCTACGTCGGCATCGAGCACGCGCAGAACGTCGGCAAACTGTTCCGCCCGGATAACCCGCTGCTGCCGAACTACAAGCATGTGCCGATCGGTTATCACGGTCGCGCCTCCACCGTGCGTGCTTCCGGTACCGACGTGCGTCGCCCTAAAGGCCAGACGCTACCGGCCGGTCAGACCGAGCCTGTGTTTGGCCCGTGCGCGCGCCTGGACTATGAGCTGGAACTGGGCATCTGGATCGGTCAAGGCAACGAGATGGGTGACTCGATCGCCATCGGTGACGCCGCTGATCATATTGCCGGTTTCTGCTTGCTCAACGACTGGTCGGCGCGCGATATCCAGGCCTGGGAATACCAGCCACTGGGGCCGTTCCTGTCGAAGAGTTTCATTACCAGCGTCTCGCCGTGGGTGGTCACCGCCGAAGCGCTGGAACCGTTCCGCACCGCGCAGCCGAAGCGTCCTGAAGGTGATCCGCAGCCGCTGCCGTACCTGTTCGATAAACGCGATCAGGACGGCGGTGCCTTCGACATCGAACTGGAAGTTTTGCTGCTCACCGAAGCCATGCGCGAGCAGAACCTGCCGGCCCATCGCCTGACCCTGAGCAACACCCGCTACATGTACTGGACCGTCGCGCAAATGGTCGCGCACCACAGCGTCAACGGTTGCCAGTTGCAGGCCGGCGATCTGTTCGGTTCGGGCACCTTGTCCGGCCCTGAAAACGGTCAGTTCGGTAGCCTGCTGGAAATCACCGAGGGCGGTAAAAAACCGATCGAGCTGGCTTCTGGAGAAGTACGTAAGTTCCTTGAAGATGGCGACGAAATCATCCTGCGCGCACGTTGCGCTCGCGACGGTTTTGCCTCGATCGGCTTCGGCGAATGCCGCGGCAAAGTGCTGGCGGCGCGCTGACAGGAGTGGGTTATGGATCTCTATACCTATTACCGTTCGACCTCGTCGTACCGCGTGCGAATCGCGCTGGCGCTGAAGGGCCTCGACTATCAGGCGTTGCCGGTCAATCTGATCGCGCCGCCGGTTGGCGAGCATCGGCAAGCGGCGTATCTGGCGATCAATCCACAGGGGCGGGTGCCGGCCCTGCGCACTGATGAAGGCGGTTTGCTGATTCAATCGCCGGCCATCATCGAGTACCTGGAAGAACGTTATCCACAGGTGCCGTTGCTGCCGGAAGATTTGTTCGCCCGCGCGCAGGTGCGCGGTGTGGCGGCGGTGATCGGTTGCGATGTGCATCCGCTGCACAACGTCAGCGTGCTCAATCGCCTGCGCCAGTCGGGGCACGACGAGCCGCAGGTAGTGGAATGGATCAGTCACTGGATCAGCCAGGGGCTGGCGACGGTGGAGCAATTGATTGGCGACGAGGGCTTCTGTTTCGGCGAGTGGCCGTGCGTGGCCGATGTGTACCTGATTCCGCAGTTGTATGCAGCGGAGCGGTTCAATGTCTCGTTGGATGCCTACCCGAAAGTCCGCCGCGTTGCCGCACTGGCGGCTGAACATCCGGCGTTCATCAAGGCGCATCCCGCCAACCAACCCGATACCCCGTAATTCCCCTGTGGGAGATTCTATGGTTGAGGGGAAGCCCTCAACTGACTTTTGCCTGATATTCGCTTTGCCCTTTCAGCAAGGCGAATACCACCCGAGCAAGTTTGCGAGCCAGCATCACCAACGCCTGTGTGGTGCTGAAACCCCGTGCTCTTTGGGCTTCGTAAAACCCTTTCCAGGCTATCGTACGGCTAGCCGACATCGCTGCGTTGTGCAAAAGTCGGCGGGCCTCGGGGTCTCCGCGCTTGGTCAAGCTACGGCGACCGTCCTTTTGCCCTGATTTCGATACCCGTAAATCCATTCCCAGGAAGGCGATAAACGCATCCGCGTTGCTAAATTCCCCACGCTGAAACGCTGTGAGCAGGCGCGCTCCGGTCAGAAATCCAATGCCCTCAACTTTCAGGCAACGCTTCAATTCGCCGAGCAAACCGGCTTGTTTGAGCTGATCGTTGATCGTCTTTTCGATCATCGTTTCAAGCCGCTGCATGGATTTTATTTGTTCAGCAAAAGCTGCCTTCAACAACGGCTCATTCGACCAGCTCTGCACCAGGCCGACCCTGGCCTGGACCAAAGCCGCGCGGCGGCGGAAAAGGCTCAGGAGCTGGCGGTACAGCGGTGATGGCGGGGTCCAGGGGTGCAACTCCTCGGCTTCGTTCTTCAGGTAACGGGCCAGCAGCTTGGCGTCCAAGGCGTCGGTTTTGGCGCGGATCTTCACGCCTTCGCGGTAGTGTTTGAGTTCATAGCCGCCCACCATGTAAATCGTGCAACCGGCCGCATAGGCCAAATCAGCGAATTCCAGGTGGTAGATGTTGGTTGCCTCAATGGCAATAGACACGGGGCCGAGCAAGGCTTTCAGCCACTGCTTGATGGATGTTTTGGTGTTGGGAATCGCTTCAAGCAGATCGCTATCGGCCTGATAAATCACCAGTTCATTTTTGGCAACATCCACGCCAACGATCGGATTTGATAGAGCGACTGGCATTGCCACAGGATTTCCTCCGGGATAAGGTTTGAGTACTTGAAGGGCTCACCCAGAGGCGCAGGCTTGTTCCTATCGTCGGTCTAGCCAGATGCATTCTTTATCGGCGCTTGGGTGAAAGGAGGAGGGGCGAAATCTCCCACGGTCTGTACTGCGTCAACAGTCAGAATCGAGCCTTGTCCCTCCTCCTCCCTTCAAGTCCTACCATACAAGCGAGCCTGCTCGCGAAGGCTGAGTGTCAGTCACCATTCATTTTGCTGACACAGCGCATTCGCGAGCAGGCTCGCTCCCACAGGGTTCGGCGTTGAACTACCCCAAAATCATAAAAACAAAACAGGTACCTTGCGATGCACAACCAGATTGCCAGCTTCCGGGCGGCACTCGACGCCCGTCCTGTGTCCCGTTATCAGTGGTTGCTCTTGATCCTGCTCGCCTTGCTGCTGGTCACCGATGGCTATGACGCCCAGGTGCTCGGTTATGTGGTGCCCGCGCTGGCGCAGGATTGGGGTCTGGAAAAGTCTGCATTCGGGCCTGTTTTCAGTGCCAACCTGCTCGGTCTCACCCTTGGTTCACTGGCGGTTACGCCGCTGGCTGACCGCTTTGGCGTACGACGGATTCTGCTCGCTTGCGTACTGATCTACGCCACGCTGACCGTGCTGATGGTCTTCGCAGACTCGCTCAATACGCTGATGATCGCGCGCTTTATCTGCGGCATCGGCATGGGCGGGGCGATGCCCAGTGCTATGGCGTTGATGTCGGAATATTCGCCACCGCGCCTGCGCACCTTGATGGTGACGCTGGCGGCCTGTGGCTTCTCGTTCGGTGGCGCAGCCGGTGGTTTCGTCGCGGCAGGCTTCATCGACCAATTCGGTTGGCAAGCGGTGTTCCTCGCCGGTGGCGTCACGCCGTTGCTGCTGTTTCCGTTTCTCTGGTGGATGCTGCCGGAGTCGTTGCCGCGTTTGCTGCGTGATGCGCCACCGTATGCGCGACTGCGCAAAGTCACCGCGCGGATGTTGCCGGATTGGCAACCGCCCGTTGCCAGCCTCGAACAGAACGAGCGGGAGCAGGGCAGCAAACTGACGGTGGTCGAGTTGTTCCGCAATGGCTACGCGCGACCGACGTTGCTGATCTGGGCAACGTTTTTCGTCAGCCTGATTCTGTTGTATTTCATGATCAGCTGGCTGCCGACGCTGCTCCTGGAAAGCGGCCTGAAACTCAACGAAGCCAATCTGGTGACGTCGATGTTCCTGTTCGCCGGCACCATGGGCGCGATCTGCATGGCCTGGTTCGCTGACCGCTTGAAGCGCAAGGTGCGGTTGTTGTCAGCGGTGTTGGCAGGGGCGGCGCTGTGCACGATCCTGCTGGGGCTTAATCACGACAATCCGCGATATCTGGTCGCCTGCGTGTTCGCCGCCGGGTTCTGCATCATCGGCGGGCAACTGACGCTGAATGCGTTTGCCAGCAATTTCTATCCGGCGCATGTGCGTGCGACCGGCACCGGTTGGGCATTGGGCGTGGGGCGTTTCGGTTCGATTCTCGGGCCGCTGTTCGGCAGCCTGTTGTTGGCGATGCACATTCCAGTGGCGCAGATTTTCTTCTTCTGTGCGATTCCGGCGGTCATCGCCGCGTTGCTGATTATTCAGGTGCGTTCGCCCACTGAAATAGCGCAATCCCCTGTGGGAGGCTGATGTGTTGGCTCTGCGCTGAACCCTGTGGGAGCGAGCCTGCTCGCGATGGGGGTGTGTCAGGCACTAATGATCTGACTGACCCACCGCTATCGCGAGCAGGCTCACTCCTACAAAAATCGTATTCAGTGGACGACGGAGTTGGGCGGCAGGTGGCTGAGGCGTTCAGTCAGGCGCAGGCGCTGAATCGGGTCGTCGCTGAGCATCAACGCATGCTCCAGATCAAAGCGCTCGGCATTCGGGCAGTCGAGCCGCTGATAAAGACTGGCCCGTGCCAGGTAATCGACGGCGCCAGCGTCACCCAGTTCGAGCACCCGTTCGGCGTCGATCAGCGCGGCGATAAAATCATCATGAGTCAGGTGCAGCTGGCGCAGGTTGCGCGACAGGCGCTGGAGCATCTGCTTGGGGCTGGCGGTCAGCAGATGCTCGGCGGTCAGCTTCATGTTCGGCCCGTACTGGCGCTGCAACAGTTCGCGACAATCGTTTGGGTACAAACGCCGGCCGCCGCACGGATCCAGCAAGTGATCAGCGCCGGGCACCCGCAACAGGAAGTGTCCGGGGAAGTTGACCCCGACCAGAGGAATCTCCAGGCCACGCGCCAGCTCCAGGGCAATCAGCGCCAATGCCAACGGCTGGCCGCGACGGGTCTGCAACACTTTGTGCAACAGCGCCGCTTGCGGGCGCAGCGGCAGGAAGTGGTCCTGGGCAAAGCCCAGATCAGTCATGCGGCGCAACAGGGGCTGCGCCAGTTCACTGACCGGCAACATCGGCAAGCCGTAACTGACTCGTTGTTGCAGGTCTTTGAATTCTTGTAACAGCGCGTCGGGATTGACCGTTTTTTCGTGCTCGGCCGCCATCCACAGCGCGGCTTCGAACAGCGCGGGCGGTGAACGGTGCAGGCATTCGAAAAAACGTTGACGCGCACTCATCGAAATCTCCGGGGAATGCCTCGTTTTAGCCCCGCCCGCAAGATTCGTCCAGTCCCCCGCTGCGCGGGTGTCGGGTTATGCCGCAAAGCCGTTGTCGGCGCGGGCGCTTATTCCGGTGCGCTCCAGCAATTTTCAGGCGCAGGCCTATACTGGCGTTCTACAAGAAGTGATTCGGGAGCCCAACGATGTTTGCGCTCATGCAAAGCACTCGCCTGGAATCGCTGCACCTTAGCGTTGATCCGGTCACCGGGTTGAAGGCGGTCATTGCCATCCATAACAGTCGCCTCGGGCCAGCCTTGGGCGGATGTCGTTATCTCGCCTATCCCAATGACGAATCCGCCGTCGAAGATGCCATTCGCCTCGCTCAGGGCATGAGCTACAAGGCTGCGCTGGCGGGGCTGCCGCAGGGCGGAGGCGTGGCAGTGATCGTGCGCCCGGCTCATGTGGAAAATCGTGGTTCGCTGTTCGAAGCTTTTGGTCGTTGCATCGAACAGCTCGACGGTCGCTACATCACCGCCATCGACAGCGGCACCTCGGTGGCGGATATGGATTGCATCGCCCAACAGACTCAGCACGTCACCAGCACCACCTCGGCCGGCGACCCCGCTCCGCATGCCGCGATGGGTGTATTTGCCGGCATTCGCTCAACGGCCATGGCGCGGCTGGGCAGCGACAACCTCGAAGGCTTGCGCATCGCGATTCAGGGCCTGGGCAATGTCGGCTTTGCCTTGGCCGAGCAATTGCACGCCGCCGGCGCGGAACTGCTGGTCAGCGATATCGACCACGGCAAGGTACAACTGGCGATGGAACAACTCAACGCTCACCCGATCGCCAACGACGCGTTGCTCAGTACGCCGTGTGACATCCTCTCGCCGTGCGGTCTGGGCGGGGTTTTGAACAGCCATACCGTCACGCAATTACGCTGTTCGGCAGTGGCAGGCTCTGCCAATAACCAGCTGACACATCTGGATGTGGCCGATCAACTGGAACGGCGCGGGATTCTGTATGCGCCAGACTACGTGATCAATGCCGGTGGTTTGATCTACGTCTCGCTGAAACATCGTGGTGAAGAGTTGTCGACGATTACCGCGCATCTTTCGAAAATCAGCTCACGGCTGACCGAAGTCTTCGCCCACGCGCAGGCGGAAAAACGTTCGCCGGCACGAGTGGCGGATGAGTTGGCGGAGAAAGTTTTGTATCGCTGAGTTTCACAGGCATGAAAAAGGCCCTGAGCCATTCGACTCAGGGCCTATTCAATTTGGGCTGGATTACTTCGCAGCCTTCGCCGCTTTGGCTGGCTTCGCAGGCGCTTCAGCAGCTTCCGTCGCTTCACCATTCTCCATCGGTTCGGCCGGTGCATTGAGCAGTTCGGACAGTGCATCCGGCTGGCTTTTGAACGCCCGGGCGAACACATCGCGATTCTTCGCCATGTAGATCCCGGCTTCTTCCACTTGCTGTTCAGTCAGGGACGGAACGGCTTTTTGCAGCACATCGGCCAGATATTCGGCCAGTTCGAGCATTTTGTCATGACGGTCAGCTTCGGCTTTATCCATGAACAAGCGCTCCAGATCTCGGCTGCTGCGGTATACCACTTCGACGGCCATTCACCACCTCACATGCCTTCACATTAAGTTGTCTTGACGACTACTGTATCCATATACAGCGAAAAGGATAAGCGAATCCCTGCGCCATGGGTAGTGGCTTTTCAATGTAGACCGGATTTCGGGTTTGTCAGGCCAACCGTGTCGCTGCATTCGCGAGCAGGCTCGCTCCCACAAAAGCACAGCGGTGCGACCAAACGCCACGGCGCGGGTTTGGCGGCGGCTCGCCATGATGGCGTGGCCTCTTTTCTGCATGAAAACCGTTACGTGCAGAAAACTGTCACGTCCAACACGCATCATCCGCTCGCATTCGAGCTAAGGAACATCATCGTGAAAATCAACTGGGCCGAGAAACTGCGGCAAAACGTGCATCAACTGGCCGAGTCCCTGGGCAACCTGTTCGTCGAAACCTTCCACTATCTGGCGCTGTTCGCCATCGGTGCGGTGACGGCATGGGCGGCGGTGATGGAATTTCTCGGGATGCTCGAGGAAGGCCATATCAAGATCGATGACATTCTGCTGCTGTTCATCTATCTCGAATTGGGGGCAATGGTCGGGATCTACTTCAAGACCAACCACATGCCGGTGCGCTTCCTGATCTACGTGGCGATCACCGCGCTGACCCGTTTGCTGATCTCCAACGTCTCGCACCACAACCCGCCGGACATGGGCATTATCTACCTGTGCGGCGGCATTCTGTTGCTGGCGTTCTCGATTCTGGTGGTGCGTTACGCCTCGTCACAATTTCCCTCGGTGAAGATCGAGAAACCGCAGCGCAAACTTGGCGCCGGTTCCAGCGAACATCCGGAAGTCGAGAAGGGCGAGCTTTAAAGCCCGGCTGCTTGCCCGGGCTGGCCGATGATGCGTGGTGGTGGCGGGGTCAGCCCGTCGCCGCTGGTCATCGCTTCGAGGATCGCCATGGCGCTGTGGCCTTGCTCGATGGCAATGCCGAACTGGATGCTTTGCACCAGACGCTTGAGGCGCACGGGGTCGTTGCGCTGCTCGGCGCTGATCATGCGTTTGGCCACGATCCGGCCGCTGTTGGACAGGGTCAGCATGATGCTGCCGTCCAGGCCTTGAATGCTCAGGTTGATCTGATAGTCCGGCGCAAAGGCATCGGTAATGATCTGAAAAGGATTGTCCATGATGCGTCACCGCCTGATTGAACGTGCAGTTGTTGACCGGCCGTGATCGGGTTGGTTCGCCCAACCGGATCATCGGCCATTCCGTGGCCTGTATTTGTTGCTTCATGTAGAGCTGTCGAGTGAAACGAGGCTGCGATAGCTCCCACAGGGGAGTAGCAAGGGCTGTGCCGGGAAAATTGTCGAACAATGAACACGGGCATAAAAAAGGCGAGCCGCTTGGCTCGCCTTTTTTTATGGCGCGTTTTCAGGGCAGAACCGAGTAGATGATCGCTGACAGTGCAATCAGGCCGATCAACACCACAAACACGTTGGACGCCTGGCCCGAATACTGGCGCAAGGCCGGCACACGGCGGATGGCGTACATCGGCATCAGGAACAACAGGCAGGCAATCACCGGCCCGCCGAGGGTTTCGATCATGCCGAGGATACTTGGGTTGAACGTTGCCACGGCCCAGCAACTGAGGATCATGAACACGGCGGTCGCACGGTTCAGCCAGCTCGCTGACACCACCCGGCCACGGCTGCGCAGGCTTTTCACGATCATGCCCTGGAAGCCTTCACTGGCACCGATGTAGTGGCCGAGGAAGGATTTGGTGATCGCCACCAGCGCAATCAGCGGCGCAGCGTAAGCGATGACCGGGGTCTGGAAGTGGTTGGCCAGGTACGACAGGATCGAAATGTTCTGCGCCTTGGCCGCTGCCAGATCCGCCGGCGACAGCGCCAGCACACAGCTGAAGCAGAAGAACATCACCGTGACGACCATCATGCCGTGAGCCATGGCGAGGATGCCGCTGGTTTTGCGTTCGGCCTGCTCGCCGTAACGTTGTTTCTGCTCAACCGCGAACGCGGAAATGATCGGCGAATGGTTGAACGAAAACACCATCACCGGAATCGCCAGCCACATTGTCTTGAAGAAAGCGGACATTGGCATGGCTTCTTGGGCACTGGCAAAAAACGCACCGTTCCAGTTTGGAATCAGGCTGAGCGCCAGTAGCAGCAATGCGGCAACAAATGGATAAACCAGCACGCTCATGGCTTTGACGATGACGCTTTGACCACAGCGCACAATCGCCATCAAACCGAGGATCAACACCAGCGAGAGGATCGCCCGTGGTGGCGGGGCGATGTGCAATTGATGCTCGAGGAAACTGCTCAGGGTGTTGGTCAGCGCCACGCTGTACACCAGCAGAATCGGGAAGATCGCGAAGAAATACAGGAGCGTGATCAGCTTGCCGGCACCGATGCCGAAGTGTTCTTCGACCACTTCGGTGATGTCCCCGGAACGCCCGGACAACACGAAACGGGTCAGCCCACGGTGGGCAAAAAACGTCATCGGGAAAGCCAGTACGGCAAGAATCAACAAAGGCCAGAAACCGCCGACGCCGGCATTGATCGGCAGGAACAAGGTGCCAGCACCGATCGCAGTGCCGTACAGACCGAGCATCCAGGTGGTGTCGAATTTGTTCCAGCCCTTGTGGGCCGTTTCTGCATTGCGTGTGCGGTCTACAGCGGGATTTTCGGCAGCAGGTGTACGTACATCGGTCATCGGTATCGCCTCGTTATTATTTTTGCTCGGGCTCACGGTTGGCAGGCGGCTTTGTGCGGCCTGCCGGGGCGGTCAGGGAATGCGCCTCAGCATTCCACCCAGCTCACGGCCAGGCCGCCCCGTGAAGTCTCTTTGTATTTGTCGTGCATGTCGGCGCCGGTATCGCGCATGGTGCGGATCACCCGATCGAGGGAAATGAAGTGCTTGCCGTCACCGCGCAGGGCCATTTGCGTGGCGTTGATCGCTTTCACGGCGGCGATGGCATTGCGCTCGATGCACGGCACCTGCACGAGGCCGCCGACCGGGTCGCAGGTCAGGCCAAGGTTGTGTTCCAAGCCGATTTCGGCGGCGTTCTCCAGTTGTTCCGGGGTGGCACCGAGCACGTCGGCCAGGCCAGCAGCGGCCATCGCACAGGCCGAACCGACTTCGCCCTGGCAGCCGACTTCAGCGCCGGAGATCGAAGCATTTTTCTTACACAAAATGCCGACAGCAGCCGCGCCCAGAAAGAAAGCGACGACATCATCGTCAGACGCGTCCGGATTGAATTTCATGTAGTAGTGCAGAACGGCCGGGATGATTCCGGCTGCACCGTTGGTCGGCGCGGTGACCATGCGCCCGCCGGCGGCGTTCTCTTCGTTGACGGCGAGGGCGAACAGGTTGACCCATTCCATTGCCGACAGAGTGGAACTGATCACGTTCGGCTTGCCGATTTCCAACAGGCTGCGATGCAATTTCGCTGCACGACGCGGCACATTCAGACCTCCGGGCAGAATCCCCTCGTGGCGCAGACCCTGTTCGACGCATTCGCGCATTACCGACCAGATGTGCAGCAGGCCCTGGCGGATTTCCGCGTCAGTGCGCCACGCGCGTTCGTTGGCCATCATCAGTTCGGACACGCGCAGGTTGTGCTGTTTGCACAGCGACAGCAGTTCGGCGGCGCTGGAGAAGTCGTACGGCAACGCCACGTCACCGGCCGGGGCGACACCGGACTCGGCTTCTGCCGCTTCGATGATGAAACCGCCGCCAATCGAGTAATAGGTCTGCTCGAACAGCTCGGCCGTTTCGCCAAAGGCTGTCAGGGACATGGCGTTGGGGTGGTAGGGCAGGCTCTCGTCCAGCAGCAGGAGATCACGTTGCCAGTCAAAGGCAATTTCTCTCTGACCGGCGAGGGACAGTTGGCCGGTCTCGCGCAGTTGCTGGATACGTGGATCGATGGTCGCCGGATCGATGCTGTCCGGCCATTCGCCCATCAGGCCCATCACCGTTGCGCGGTCGGTGGCGTGCCCGACGCCGGTGGCCGACAGTGAGCCGTATAAACGGATTTCCACACGGCGCACATCGTTCAATAAACGTTGATCAATCAGCACCTGAGCGAAGGTCGCGGCGGCGCGCATCGGGCCTACGGTGTGGGAACTGGACGGGCCGATGCCGACTTTGAATAGATCGAAAACACTGATAGCCATGCTAAACCCTTACAAGCAATGGAGTAGGAATCGCTGCCATTTTTTGTAGGACAAGCGCAATGTCGGCGATACTGCCTACCTCGGTCCAACGTGACTAACGAAACTTCCTAAGTAAGCCTTTAGCAGGACTAAACGATGAGCCGTCAATTGCATGCGCAGACCTATGTCTGGCTGCAGGTGTTTTCCTGTGCCGCGCGGCACCTGTCGTTCACCCGTTGCGCCGAAGAACTGCACATCACCCCGGGGGCGGTCAGTCAGCAAATTCGTCAACTTGAAGAACGACTTGGTTTCCGTCTATTTCATCGGCGCGCGCGTGGTGTGGAGCTGAGTGCGGAGGGGCAGCGGCTGGCTATCACGGTCAACGAGGCGTATGGCAGCATTGATGCCGAACTACGTCGACTGGACGCCGGGATGATCAGCGGGATTTTGCGTGTGCGCTCGATTCCGTCGTTTCTCAGCAAGTGGCTGACGCCGCGCTTGCCGCGCCTGCAGCAACGCTATCCGGACATTCAGTTGCGCTTGGTGGCAGAGGACAGCAGCGTGCCCTTGCACGAAGGCGATTTTGATCTGGCGATCGATTTGAACGACGGCAGCTACCCGGGATTGTTATCCACAGCCTTGCTCGACGAGCAGATTTTCCCGGTGTGCGCACCGAGCCTGTTGCGCGGGCGACCACCGTTGCACGGACCGGCGGATCTGGTGCATTTCCCGGTACTGCACGACATCACCGCCTGGCGTGGCAGTTATGAATACGCGGAATGGGAATTCTATTTGAACGCGATTGGTTTTGAGGGCGCCGACGTACGGCGTGGGCATACCTTCAATCGCAATCATCTGACCATCGAAGCGGCGATTGCCGGCATGGGCGTGGCGATTGCCCGCCGCACCTTGCTTAACGATGAATTGGAGCGAGGGACGTTGATTGTGCCGTTTGGCCTGTCGGTGCCCAATCACAAACGCTATGTGTTGCTCTATGCACCGGGGGCTTTAAGCCATCCGGGTGTGCGTGCGGTGCATGATTGGCTGGTCGAGGAGGCGGGGATATTTCGCAGTTTGCACCCGTTGAACGACGGGCAGTTGTGAGCAAATTTTGCAACATTGCCAAGCGACCCAACTCCCGACCTTACCAGTGCTTTGCCCGGTTGTCCGGCTTTTTTTGCGAATGAATATTTATCTTTTTTCAGGGGTTGAAATGTTCGGCAGTCGGGCCGATTGTTGTAACCAGGAGGTCAGGAAATTCAACTCAAGGCCTCTCACGAGCTAGCTGAAATAAGGGATGAACTATGCAAATCCAAGTCAACAGCGATAACCATATTCAAAGTAGTCAACGACTGGAGGAGTGGGTACGTACAACCATTGAGAGCACGCTCGAACGTTATGAAGAAGACCTGACCCGTGTCGAAGTCCACCTGAGCGACGAGAACGGTGACAAACCAGGTCCCCATGACTTGCGCTGCCAACTGGAAGCGCGGCCAAAAGGCCATCAACCGATTTCCGTGACCCACAAGGCCGATTCGCTGGAACAGGCAATCGACGGCGCTGCCGAAAAACTCGAGCACGCCCTGGAGCATCTTTTCGGCAAACTGCGAGGTAAACCACGTGCCGCTGTGGTGCCAATCGACGGCAAAGCCAATGACAAACTGCTGGCGGAAGAGTTTGACGAGAACGAACAGGCAGCGATCAACAGTTGATGCGCTGATTTTATAAGCCAGCCAATGAGAACGGGCCTGCGAATGCAGGCCCGTTTTTTGTTTGTAGCAGAAAAGCCCCTCACCCCAGCCCTCTCCCGGAGGGAGAGGGAGCCGACCGAGGTGTCTGAAGAGGTACGTCGACCTGAAAAACTACGTTGATTATGGATTCGGCACAGTTCTTTCAGGTCGATGAATTTCTGAAGCATCCAGCTATCAGTCCCCTCTCCCTCTGGGAGAGGGTTAGGGTGAGGGCATTTTTCGATTCGCCGCAATTCTTATGATCTGCTCCAGCACGTCATTCATCTGCTGAAGTATTTCCAGATTGTTGAAACGTATGACTTGAATGCCTCGCTGGTACAGATGGTTTGTTCGGCGCTGGTCGTACATCAATCCCGGCGTTTCAAAGTGCTGACCACCATCCAGTTCAATCGCCAACTTCAGCTCATCACAATAAAAATCCAGCACGTAAGGCGGACAGGGAAACTGCCGACGAAATTTCAGATTGGCGATCTGGCGGGAGCGGAGTTTTTGCCAGAGCAGGTGTTCACAGTCGGTTTGGTTGACGCGTAACTGGCGGGCGAATTGGGCGAGGGTGGGGCGAGTTTGCATGCTTCACGATCCTTGTGAAGTTGGTTTGAAGTTTTACTGTAGACCATGACCCGCTGACCCTCACCCCAGCCCTCTCCCGGAGGGAGAGGGGGCCGACCGAGTCGTATTGCGGGGTACATCGACCTGAAAGACCGAGTCGATTATGGATTCGGCAAAGCGGTTTCAGGTCGAGTCGATTATGGATTCGGCAAAGCGGTTTCAGGTCGAGTCGATTATGAATTGGGCAAAGTAGTTTCAGGTCGAGTCGATTATGGATTCGGCACAGCACGTTCAGGTCGGCGTACCTCGCAAGCATCCCCCAATCAGTACCCTCTCCCTTAGGGAGAGGGCTAGGGTGAGGGGCTTTTCAATCCTCAGAACGCTACAGAAGTCTGGACGTACACCGTACGCGGCTCACCCACATACTTGCCCTTGTTGTTGTCATCAAACGAGCGCGTGAAGTACTGCGTGTTGAAAATGTTCTTCACGCCCACCGCCACATTCAAGTCCGACAACTGCGGACCGAAGTCATACCCGGCGCGGCTGCTGAACAGCATGTAACCGGGGATCTTGCCGGTGCTGCCATCGGCGCTTTCCTTCGAGGTGTTGGCGTTGTCGGCGAACTGGTCGCTCTGGAAGCTGCTGTCGAGATTAAGCTTCCACGGTCCTTCGCTGTAACCCACACCAATCGTGCCTTTGTGTTTCGACGAGAACGGCACGCGGTTGCCCTTGTTCGGTCCATCTTCGCGGATAGTCGCGTCAACATAAGCGTAAGTGGCGTAGACATCGAAACCGGCCAGCGCCGGGCTCAAGTCATCCAGCGCGTAATTGACGCTGGTTTCGATCCCTTGATGGCGGGTTTCGCCTCGGGCAATTACCGAGTCGTTGGTCTGGTTGCTTTCGTACTGGTTGTCGAAGTTGATCAGGAACGCGCCGATCTCCGCGCGCAACGCGCCGTTGTCATAGCGCGTGCCGAGTTCCCACGTGCGCGCCTTCTCCGGTTTTACTTCGCCGCTGGTCACCCGGTTGGGCATCTGGCTGTATTGCACACTGCCGAAGGAGCCTTCGGTGTTGGCGTAGAGGTTCCAGCTGTCGGTCAGGTGATAGAGCACGTTCAACGCTGGCAGTGCGGTGTTGTAGTCGCCCTTGTATTTGACGTTGGTCAGGTTGTTGGTCTGCTGCGATTCGATCATTTCGTAACGCACGCCCGGGGTGATCGTCCATTTGCCGATGTCGATGCGGTCGTCGACGAAGAACGCATTGGCCTCGGTGCCGCCACGGGTGTCGCGGTCGTTGCGGCTGGCGGTGGTCGGGTATTGGTTGCTGCTGATCGGTGTGCGATAGCGCAGTTCGTGACCGGCCTCGTTGATGTAGCGATAGCCGACGCCGACTTCATGGCTGGTCGGGCCGAGGTCGAAACCTTGGGCGAATCGGGTTTCCAGGCCACGCACCCAATACTCGCGCGGTGACAGCGAGAGGAAGGTGCCCTGATCGAGATAACCGCTGCGCAAGGTCTTGGTGAAGAACGTGTTGGCGGTGAATTCGCGGCGATCTTCCTGATAGCGATAGCCGAAATTGAACATCGTGCGGCGGCCCCAGAACTGGTCCTTCGGGCGCGTCGATTGATACGGATCGGCGTCGTAATCGGCCACGTTCAGACCGCCGGGCATGTCAGCCTTGCCTTCGTAATACTGGGCCATGGCGTTGAAGCTATTGGCTTTGTCGAGCTGGTATTTGCCCTTGAGGATCAGGTCGTCGATTTCAGTGTCGCTGTGTTCGCGCCAGTCGCCGCCGCGCGTCCCGGAGTAGAGCAACGCACCGCCGAGGCCATTGGCGTTAGTGCCGCCGGCCAGCAGGTTGGCGCTGGTCTTGAAGCCGTCGTGGCTCGACGATGGGCTGGTTTCCGTCTGGAAGCCACCCTTGACCGTTGGCTCGTCAGGAATCGCCCGGGTAACGAAGTTGACCACGCCGCCGACGTTCTGCGGACCATAACGCACGGCGCCACCGCCGCGCACCACGTCCACGGCATCCATGTTGCCCATGCTGATCGGCGCGAACGACAACTGCGGTTGGCCATAAGGCGCGAACGGCACCGGGATGCCATCCATCAACACGGTCGAGCGGGCAGCCAGTCGCGGATTCAAACCACGAATGCCGAAGTTCAGCGCCATATCGTGGCTGCCGGTGCCGTTGTTTTCCGGGGCGTTGACGCCGGGGATGCGGTTGAGCACATCGCGCGCCTGCGTCGCGCCCTGACGCTCGAATTCTTCGCGGCGGATCACATCGCGCGCACCGGGATGTTCGAACACATTGATTTGCGCAGCATCGCCGAGCCAGTCGCCGACGACAGTCGAGGTGTCCAGCTCTAGCGCGGCATCCGCCACCGGTTGCAGACTGAACGCGTTATTGCCCTCGGCGCGTGCTTGCAGACCGCTGCCTTCGAGCAATGCGTTCAAACCTTGTTCTGCGGTGTAACTGCCTTCCAGGCCACGGCTTTGCACGCCGCTGGTGACTTGCGAACCAAACGAAATCAGCACGCCCGCTTCACGGCCAAACTGGTTGAGGGCGTTTTCCAGTGACGACGGCGCGATGTGATAAGCCTTGGCTTCAGCGGCCAGTGCGGCGGGCAGGGCGCTGAAACTCAGACTGGCGCCGAGGACGAGATTGCGCAGGCTGCGGGCCAGTGGCGTGAGGCGGGTGGGGTGCATGGTGGATGATCCTGAGAAGGTTGAATCAAGGGGGCTTTCCTTCTCTGTCACGCCAGATCTGAAAAACGGCTCATTTATTTTTGAGTTTTCAAACCCGCGCTTCGACGGTCACCCAGTAGCGGGTAAAACGCCTCACCTTCACCGGCAAACTGATTTCCAGCAGATCAAGAATCCGCTCGCTGTCGTCCAGCGGGTAAGTTCCGGAAATCAGCAGGTCGGCAACGTTCCGGTCGCAATTGAGCTGGCCGCGACGATAGCGGCCGAGTTCATCGAGAAAGTCGCCCAATCGCATATGCGCGGCCACCAGCATGCCGTCGGCCCAGGCGCCGCTGTTCGCGTCCAGAGGTTTGGCCTCGCTGACGGAGGTCGAGGTAAAACTCAACTGACGCGCGAGCGGCAGCAACATCGGCGCGCGTCCATTACCGATCAGTTCGACGCGACCTTCGAACAGCGCAATCTGCGTGCGATCGGCAAACTGACGCACATTGAGGCGCGCGCCTTGGGTTTTCAGAAGGCCCTGAGCCGTGCGCACTTCGAAAGATTGCGCGGCCGTCAGGAGGATTTCGCCTTCGAGCAAGCGGATCAATCGCTGCGCACCGTCGACGTCCACGGCACTGGCGGTATTGAGTTGCAACTTATCACCGCCACCCAGGGAAATTTTGCGTCGCTGCCCCAGCGGGCTGCGGTAATCAGCGAGCAGCGACGGCACAGGATTGTGCTCGCGCATGCCCCAAGTGACCGCCGTGCCCGCGCCGAGAATCAGCAACAGTTTCAGTGCCTGACGACGACTGCCGGACTTCGCCCCGTTCAACGCCGCATGCGCCAGCGGCGAAGACACACCGCGCAGACGCTGATTGACCCGCTGAATATGCTCCCACGCTCGCCGGTGTTCGCTGTGTGCCTCCAGCCATTGTTGCCAGGCCTGTTGCTGGCGCGGGGAGAGCGTGCTCTGCTGCATTTCCATCAGCCAATGCACGGCCTGCTCAGCCACTTGCGAGGAGAAATCCGGCGCGCGGTTCATAGGGCGAAGTAGCAGCGCATGGCGGCTTTGTTCAGGTGACGTTTGACCGTGGCCACGGATATGCCCAGTTCAGCGGCGATCTGTGGATAAGTCAGGCCATCGACCTGCGCCAGCAAAAAGGCGCGTTTGACCTGACGCGGCAAACCGTCGAGCAACTGATCCAGCTCCATCAGGGTTTGCAGGATGATCGCCTTGTCTTCTTCCGACGGCGCGACCATGTCCGGCATCTGCGCCAAGGTGTCGAGGTAAGCGCGTTCGACATCCTGACGGCGGTAATGATTGAACAGAACGCGCTTGGCCAACGTCGTCAGAAAGGCGCGTGGCTCGATGATCACCGATGGCTCGCGGGCGGTCAGCACCTTGATAAACGTGTCCTGCGCCAGATCCGCTGCGCTGTCCGGGCAGCCGAGTCTGCGCCGCAGCCAGCCGGTGAGCCAGCCGTGATGGGCCTGATAGAGCGATTCGACGGGATGGGCGGACGACAACGGTATTACTCCGGGCGCTTGATGGCGCGGTAGAGAGTATGCGTTAGAGAACAAGAACTGTTCGCATTGTAAGGGGCGAAACGCTCAACCGGCAATCAGATGCTTTTGCGTATGAGAATATTTATCATTAATATTGCTCGCCTGTAGGTTCGGCTGATCGGCCGGACGTTTTTCGTTTCAGGGTCGAAACATGAAAGGCAAACTCGCCACACTTCCCATGTCCTATCGTCTGGCCGTCACCTCACGGGTGCTGGCGGCGGTGTTTGGCGGCTATCTCGTCGCGGCGCTGGCCAGTGTCACCCTGACGCTGTGGCTGCCGTTGAGCCGCGCCGAAGCGGTGGTGACCGGCATGACCATTTCCTTTCTGGTCTATCTGGTGGCGGTGCTCTGGTGTTTCGCCTGTCGTACGGCGTGGTCGGCCTGGGTCGGTTTGCTGGTGCCAAGCGTGATTCTGGCGACCATCTCTGGCGCAGCACGTGGATTGGGCCTGGCATGAAAGAGGGCTTTCGTCAGGCGATGGCCTGGCTGCACACCTGGGCCGGACTGCTGTTCGGCTGGTTGCTGTTCGCGATTTTCCTGACCGGGACGCTGGCCTATTTCAAAGATGAGATCAGCCACTGGATGCAGCCGGAAATCCCCGCGCGATCGGTGAGTGCCGAGACGAGCCTGACGCTGGCCCAGGATTATCTGCAGCAACACGCGGCCGGCGCCTCACGCTGGCTGATCGATTTGCCTGATGCCCGAGATCCCGGCCTGACCGTGCGCTGGCAGCCAGTGCCGGCCAATCCCGGTGAGCGCGGGCGCTTCGAGTCGAAAACCCTCGACGCGCAGACCGGCGCCGAAGTGCAGGGCCGCGACAGCATGGGCGGCGAGTTCTTCTATCGCTTCCACTTCCAGTTGCAAATGCCTTATCCGTGGGGCCGCTGGCTGGCGACGATTGCCGCGATGGTGATGTTCGTCGCGCTGATCACCGGGATCATCACCCACAAGAAAATCTTCAAGGACTTCTTCACCTTCCGCCCGCGCAAGGGTCAGCGCTCCTGGCTCGACGGGCATAACGCGGTGGGTGTGCTGGTGTTGCCGTTTCACTTGATGATCACCTACAGCAGCCTGGTGATTTTCATGTCGATGGTCATGCCGGCGAGCATCGTCGCTTCGTACGGCAGTGACGTGCGCACGTTTTATGATGAAGTTTTCCCCGCCTCGAAAACGCCCGAACGCGCCGACAGCGCGGCACCGTTGGCGGCCATGGCGCCGCTGTTGAGCAAGGCCAGCGAGCAATGGTCGGGCGGCCATACGGCGCGTCTGTCAGTGAGCAATCCGGGGGACGCCAATGCCACGGTGGTGCTGTCCCGTGCGGGAGATCGCGTGGTGCATGATTTCGGCCGCGCCGTGACCTTCAACGGGGTGACCGGGCAAATGCTCGGCAGCACACCGGAGCAGCCAATGGCGATGGCGGTGGGTGGTGCGTTCTATGGCTTGCACATGGGCCACTTCGCCGGGCCGCTCCTGCGTTGGCTGTATTTCATTTGCGGATTGGCCGGCACGGCGATGATCGGCACCGGGCTGGTGATCTGGTTGGGCAAGCGTCAACTCAAACACGCCAAGAGCGGCGTGATGCCGTTCGAACTGCGGCTGGTTGAAGTGCTGAACATCGCCAGCATGGCCGGGTTGGTTGCGGCGGTGGCTGTATTCTTCCTGGCCAATCGTCTGTTGCCAGTGAGCCTCGCCGAGCGCGCAGATTGGGAAGTGAATGCGTTCTTTATCACTTGGGCTGTGAGTGTGCTGCACGCGCTGCTGCGTCCGGGACGAAAGGCCTGGGTTGAGCAACTTACCCTGAGCGCCGCCCTGTTTGTCGCGGTGCCGCTGGTCAATGCGCTGAAGACCCCGTGGAATCTCGCCGTCAGCCTGATGCAGGGTGATTGGGCGTTAGCCGGGTTTGATCTGACGTGCCTCGCAACCGGTTTCTTCCTGGCTTGGGCCGCGTGGAAAATGCAGCACACCGGCAACACCGTCAGCATTAAAAAGCCCCGCCGCGAACAGGCCCGGCCGATCACCCTTGAACAAGGGGCGAACTGATGCTCTTGCCCTTGTTGCTCACCTACACCGGATTCACCGCGTTGTGCCTGTCGATGCCTCGCCACCACGATGAATTGCTCGGTCACAAACCGTCCACGCGTCGCCGTCAGGGCCTGAAAGTCGGCGGATGGTTATTGCTGTGTTTGTCGCTTTGGGCGGCGGTGAAGGCCAACGGCTGGAGCTTCGGCCTGGTCGACTGGTTCGCCGTGCTGATGCTCAGCGCCTTGGCGTTGGTTTTGTTGCTGCCGTATCGCCCGCGTTTCGTATTGGCGCTGGCCGGGGTCAGTCTGCTGGCCAGCCCGGTCGCCGCATGGGCGCAGTGCTGAAGTGCTGATCGGTCTGCCGCCAGAATCCCGCGACGATGAGCCGCGTGGGGCGCGTGCGCATTTTCTTCAGGTGTTCCTGTCCCAGCGTTCGCAAATGGAAGCGCTGGTGAACCGGCGCGTCGGTTGTCGGGCGACGGCGGCGGATCTGGTCCAGGATCTGTTTCTGCGTTTCTGGCGGCGGCCGCTGGTGCAGGTCGAAGAACTCAGCACCTATCTGTTGCGCTGCGCCGGCAATATCGCGATCGATCATCTGCGCAGCGAAGGCACGCGCACGCGGGTCAACGAAGGCTGGCAACCAGACGCGCCGCACAGCCACGGCAGCGAACCGCAAGCAGCGCTGGAAGCGGGCAATGATCTGAAGTATGTCGAAGCGGCGTTGCGCGCCTTGCCCGAGCGCACTCGACAGATCTTTTTGCTCAATCGCATCCACGGCCGCAAATACGCGGACATCGCCAAAGCCATGGGCCTGTCCCAAAGTGCCGTGGAAAAACATATGATGCGCGCCCTCGAGGCCTGCAAGGCCAGCCTGCGCGAACCCGCGCCACGCCTGCCAGGGAAAGCACCGTGAAGCCCTCCGATTCCGTCGTCCCCACGCCCGCGCAAGAGCAGGCTGCGTTTGCCTGGCTGAGCTTGTTGCATGATCGGCCGAGCGCCGGCGATCAATTGACCTTCAGCCAATGGCTGCGGGCCGATCCGGCGCATGCCGAAGCTTACGCACAGGCTCAGGTTGTGTGGGAGTTGAGTGAAGGCCCGGCGCGAACATTGGCCGATGAAGAAGCCTTCGCGTTGCAGGATTACCTTAATGCGATGGACCGCCCGCGTCGTTCGCCCGTTTTACGCTGGTCCGGCGCGCTGGCGATGGCCGCGTGCTTGTTGCTGATGATCAGCCTTGGCACCGGTTGGCAGCCGCAGCGCTGGATCGATGACCTGGGCGCCGATTATGTCTCGGCACCCGGTGAGATCCGCACGGTGACACTGGCCGATCAATCGCAAGTGACGCTGAATGGCGACAGTGCGATTGCCGTGGATTTCAGTCATGGCGAGCGGCATGTGCAATTGCGTCGCGGTGCCGGTTTCTTCAGCGTCACGCATACGGGGGATCCGTTTGTGGTCGCGGCGGAGAAGGGCGAGGCGCGGGTGCTTGGCACGCAGTTCGAAGTGCGACTGCAGCCTCACGGTGCGCAGGTTACGGTGTTGTCCGGGCGCGTTGGTGTGACGGCGGATCGTGATGCTGAGCAGCAAATTCTTACGGCCGGTCAGCAGGTCGCTTACGGTGACGGTACGGCAGAAAAACTGCATACGGTGGACAGCGAAGCGCAACTGGCCTGGCGTCAGGGCTGGCTGACTTATTACAAGTCGACGCTGGCCGATGTGATCGAGGATCTGCGGCGTTATTACCCGGGGCGGATTGTGTTGCTCAACGATGAGCTGGCGGCGCGCAAGGTCAGTGGCAGTTTTCCGAGCAAGGATCCGCAGGCCGTGTTGAGTTCGCTGCAAGGGGTGATGGGGTTTGAGCAGCATCAGGTGTTGGGTCATCTGATTATTTTGCGTTGAGGCTGCTGGCCTCTTCGCGAGCAGGCTCGCTCCACAGGGGAACGCATTCCAAATGTAGGAGTGAGCCTGCTCGCGATGGAACCCGATCGAACACCACAAAAAATAATTTTCAAATGTTGGTGAGGTAAACCTCAGCCCCATCCGTGTAGTGACTGAAACTGCGAGTCATTCGCATCCGTTGCGGTTCTACACAGGTCATTGAGCAATGAAGTCCAGGGCAAAATCGGGTTCGGTCAAACAATGGTTAGGCGTTTCGGCACTGAGCTTTTCGGCATTGGCGCTGTTGCCGCTGAGCGTCGCGCTCGCCGCTGAAACCATCAGCAGCCAGGCGCAAAAGCAGTTCAACTTTTCCCTGGTCGCCAAACCGCTGCCCCAAGCCTTGAGCGACTTCAGCCGCGTCACCGGGCAAAGCGTGGTCTACACCGACGAAGCGCCGTACGGCCTGACAGCTCCGGCTGTCAATGGCCAGATGAGTGCCGAACAGGCATTGCAACGCTTGCTCAGTGGCTCTGGCCTCAACTTCCGCCGCACCGACAGCCACACGCTGGCGCTGGAGCCTCAGCCTACTGAAGGTGCGCTGAATCTCGGCGCCACGACCATCACCTCGACCCGCGACGAATCGATGAGTTATCAGCCACCGGAAACCAGTTCGGTGATGCGCTCCTCAGCTTCGCTTCAGGAAGTCCCGCAAACCGTCAACGTCATCCCGGCGCAAGTCATCCGCGATCAGGCGCCGCGCAATCTGGATGACGCGCTGGCCAATGTCAGCGGCATCACCCAGGGCAACACCTTGGGCAGCACTCAGGATTCGGTGATGACCCGCGGTTTCGGTGACAACCGTAACGGCTCGATCATGCGCGACGGCATGCCGATCGTGCAGGGGCGTGGCATGAACGCCACGGTCGATCGGGTTGAAGTGCTCAAAGGCCCGGCCTCGTTGCTCTACGGGATTCAAGACCCGGGCGGTGTGGTCAATATGGTCAGCAAGAAGCCTGAACTTACCCAATACAATGCGCTGACCTTGCGCGGCTCGACCTACGGCGAGGGCAAGAACGGCAGTGGCGGCACCTTCGACAGCACCGGCCCGTTGGGCGATTCCGGGCTGGCCTATCGCATGGTGCTCGACCACGAAGACGAAGATTACTGGCGCAACTTCGGCACCCACCGTGAAACCCTGATCGCCCCGTCGCTGGCCTGGTTCGGCGAGAGCACCAAGCTGTTGTTCGCCTACGAACACCGCGAATTTCTCACGCCGTTCGACCGTGGCACGCTGATCGATCCACGCACCAATCACCCGCTGGACATCTCGCGCAAAGAGCGCCTCGACGAGCCGTTCAACAACATGGAAGGCCGTTCGGACCTGTATCACTTTGAAGCCGATCACGAGCTCAACGACGACTGGAAAGCCCACTTCGGTTACAGCTGGAACCGCGAAACCTACGACGCCAGCCAGGTCCGCGTGACCGCCATCGACACCAAAAAGGGCACGCTGACCCGCAGCATGGACGGCACCCAGAACGCGATCAGCACCGACCGTTTCACCACGGCCAGTCTTGAAGGCAAGGTCAATGTGCTGGGCATGCAGCATGACCTGGTGTTCGGCGTCGATGACGAGTACCGCAAGATCTACCGCGAGGACTTGATCCGGCAGAAAAGCCTGACCACCTTCAGCTACCTCAATCCGGTGTATGGCCGCGAAGTCGCCGGCACCACGGTCAGCGCTCCCGACAGCGCGCAGACCGATGAACTGCGCAGCGATTCGGTGTTCCTGCAGGACTCGATTCACCTCAACGAGCAGTGGATTCTGGTCGCCGGCGGGCGCTTCCAGGAATACGACCAGTACGCCGGCAAAGGCGTGCCGTTCAAGGCCAACACCGACAGCAACGGCCAGAAGTTCGTCCCGCGCGCAGGTCTGGTGTATCGCTACACCGACGCCTTGTCGTTCTACGGCAGCTACACCGAATCGTTCAAACCCAACTCGACCATCGCCCCGCTGAGTGGCAGCAGCACCGTGCTCGACGGCAGCATCGCCCCGGAAGAAGCCAAGTCGTGGGAGCTGGGTGCGCGACTGGACATGCCGGGGCGTGTCACCGGCAACATCGCGTTGTTCGACATCAAGAAACGCAACGTGCTGGTGGCCAATTCCGAAGGCCCGACGACGATCTACAGTGCCGCCGGTGAGGTGCGTTCGCGCGGTCTGGAAATGGACCTGACCGGTCAGTTGAGCGACCACTGGAGCATGATCGGCAGCTACGCGTACACCGATGCCGAAGTGACCGAAGACCCGGACTACAAAGGCAAGCGCCTGCAGAACGTGGCGAAGAATTCCGCTTCGTTGTCGGCGGTGTATGACTTCGGCAGTGTGATCGGTGGCGACCAGCTGCGTGTCGGCGCCGGGGCGCGTTATGTCGGTGAGCGTGCGGGTAACGCGGTGAATGATTTTGATCTGCCGAGCTACACCGTGGCCGATGCGTTTGCCACTTACGACACTCGGGTCGAAGGGCAGAAGGTCAAGTTTCAGCTGAATGTGAAGAACCTGTTTGACCGCACGTACTACACCTCGGCGGCGAGCCGGTTCTTTGTGTCGATGGGGGATGCGCGGCAGGTTTCGTTGTCCAGCACGCTGGAGTTTTAAGGCAAGATCAAAAGCCCCTCATCGGAACGCCGCCCGCCTAACCCTCTCCCCGAGGGAGAGGGGACTGATTGGGGGATATTGGAGAACTCCGCCGACGTGATCGATCTTTACCGAATCCATAATCGACTCGGTCATTCAGGTCGATGTACAACGCCAGACACCTCGGTCGGCCCCCTCTCCCTCTGGGAGAGGGCTGGGGTGAGGGCAGAAGGGCTCAACGCAAAAACGCCTGCCGATACTCCCCCGGCGTCCCGCCCAGAACCTGCTTGAACCGATTGGTGAAATGACTGGCGCTGGCAAACCCGCACGCCAGCGCAATCTCACCCAACGGCAACGCCGTGCCGCGCAACAACTCCCGCGCCCGGCTCAGGCGCCGCGCCAGCACATATTGATGCGGCGGCAGGCCGAAACTGGTGCGAAACATCCGCGCAAAGTGGTATTCCGACAGCGCACACAATCCGGCCAGTTGACCGAGGCTGATCGGCTCGGCCAACTGGTTGTCGATGAACTCCACCAGTTGCCGACGCTGGTGTGGTGCCAGTCCGCCCTTCAATCGCAAACCCTGACGCGCGCCGACCTGACTGAGCAAAGTGTGGCTGATCAACTCATGGGCGAGGCTGCTGGTTAGCAGACGCTCGGCTGGCTCGTCCCAATTCAGCGTCAGCAACTGCCGGAAGCGTTGCGCCTGTTGCGCGTCTTCGAGAAAGGTCTGCTCGCGCAACTGCATCTCGCGGGGTTCGCGATCGAGCAGCGTGACGCAACCGAGGGCGAATTGTTGGGCGCTGAAATACAGGTGCGCCAAGCGAATATCACCGTTGATCACCCAGCCCGATTCATGATCGGCCGGCAGGATGCACAACTTGTCCGGCCCGCCTTTTTGCCCGGGCTGATCGCGACGAAAAGTGCCGGTGCCACCGGCGATGTAGCAGGACAACGTGTGGTGGCTTGGCGCTTCATAATCCTGCGCATCGTGGTGGTTGGTCCACAAAGCGGCAGACAAGCCGTCACCGAGCTCGGCGCTGTGCACCAGGCGTGCGTTCGGCGAGCTGTTCAACGCTTGAAAGACTTGCAGGGTATCGATGGCGGCCATGGTCGGTTCTCTTCAACGCCTTGCATCCTACTCCGTAGACACCGCGCTGCCAGCCTGCCGCCAGACAAAAGCGCAAGAATCTGCAAGCGCACAAGCCTGACCCGGACGGACACTCAAGGCCTACCGAGGAGTGTCTGCCATGAACCTGTCGTTGTATTTGCTGACCGTGCTGATTTGGGGCACCACCTGGATTGCCCTGAAATGGCAGCTTGGCGTGGTGGCGATTCCGGCGTCGATCGTCTATCGCTTCGGTCTCGCCGCGCTGGTGCTGTTTGCGCTGTTGCTGCTCAGTCGGCGCCTGCAACCGATGAACCGCCGCGGGCATCTGATCTGCGTGGCTCAGGGCTTGTGCCTGTTTTGCGTCAACTTCATGTGTTTCCTGACCGCCAGTCAGTGGATCCCCAGCGGTCTGGTCGCGGTGGTGTTTTCCACCGCAACGCTGTGGAACGCGCTGAATGCGCGGGTGTTCTTTGGCCAGCGCATCGCGCGCAATGTGCTGATGGGCGGTGCGCTGGGGCTGTTCGGCCTGGGCATGTTGTTCTGGCCGGAACTGGCCGGGCATCACACCAGCCCGCAAACCTTGCTGGGACTCGGCCTGGCCTTGTGCGGCACCTTGTGTTTCTCGGCGGGCAACATGCTCTCGAGTCTGCAGCAGAAGGCCGGTCTCAAGCCGCTGACCACCAACGCCTGGGGCATGGCCTATGGCGCGGCGATGCTGTCGGTGTGGTGCCTGGTCAAAGGCATTCCATTCGACATGGACTGGAGCCCGCGTTACGTCGGTGCGCTGCTGTATCTGGTGATCCCCGGTTCCGTCATTGGTTTCACCGCGTATCTGACGCTGGTCGGGCGCATGGGGCCGGAGCGTGCGGCTTACTGCACGGTGCTGTTTCCGGTGGTGGCGCTCAACGTTTCGGCGTTTGCTGAAGGTTACCAATGGACAGCGCCGGCGCTGGTCGGTCTGGTGTTAGTGATGCTGGGCAATGTGCTGGTGTTTCGTAAACCGAAAGCAGTGGTGCCGCCAGTACAGGGAAAGTTGGCTTGAAATAAACGAGCGCTGAACGTCAGCGCTCGACTTTCAAGGTGATGTAAATCATCACCGGGAATATGAAGTCAACAATATGCCGTGCCCAGTCCTTGGCATTCCATGATTGCGAAGTGTCCATGTCGAACCATTCCACACCCACGGTTTGCAGGCACACGTAATAAATGAAGATGGCCGCGAGTATGCCCATGATCGAGAACTTCTTTGCCTCATGGAATACCTCGGCAGGGGCATTGATATGGCGCAACAACTGATAGGTGCCCATCAGGCACAGCGCGGTATAGGTGACTTCCAAAGTGATGATGAACCAATAAATCCGGTGATGAATCATCGGCGATTCGATGGCCCGATACTTGATGGTTTCGCTGGCAGTGGTGGTGTCCATGCTCAGGATATGGGCCACGTAAGTGTAGTTTGAGTCATAGTCGGTGAAGTTGTGGATCATCACCAACAGGCCAAAGAAACTGATGTAGGCCATCAATATAACTTTGCTGTAACGGATAAGTTTGTCGGTGGTCAGGGTGTTCAATGTTTTGGCTCTCCATAGCGCTTGTCGATTATTCGGCAGCCAGGCAGAGCTTATAACGCTGTTGTTTGAATTGGTTTGTTGTTCAATTTCAAGTTGTGTATGGCAATAACTAACGGGCAAGTGCGATGTTGCACTTGCCCGTATTTTTTTATCCGCGCCAGACTTGCGGGTTGACCAGATCCTGCGGGCGTTCGCCGAGCAGGGCGCTGCGCAGGTTGGCGAGGGCGCGATTGGCCATGGCTTCGCGGGTTTCATTCGTCGCTGAGCCGATGTGCGGCAGGGTCACGGCGTTACTCAACTGGAACAGCGGCGATTCGGCCAGCGGTTCTTTTTCGTAGACGTCGAGACCAGCGCCACGAATGCGTTTGTTTTGCAGGGCTTCGATCAACGCCGGTTCATCGACGACCGGGCCACGAGAGATGTTGACCAGAATCGCGTCGGGTTTCATCAAGGCCAGTTCGCGATGGCTGATCAGGTGGCGGGTCTTGTCGCTGAGCGGCACTACCAGGCAGACGAAATCGGCCTCGGCGAGCAGTTGATCGAGGCTGCGAAATTGCGCGCCGAGTTGTTCTTCCAGTTCGGTCTTGCGGCTGTTGCCACTGTAGATAATCGGCATGTTGAAACCGAAGTGGCCACGGCGGGCGACGGCGGCGCCGATGTTGCCCATGCCGACGATGCCGAGGGTTTTGCCGTGGACGTCACAGCCGAACAGTGGCGCGCCGACGCTGGCTTGCCATTGGCCGGCCTTGGTCCAGGCGTCGAGTTCGGCGACGCGGCGGGCGCTGCTCATGATCAGGGCGAAGGCGAGGTCGGCGGTGCTTTCGGTGAGCACGTCGGGGGTGTTGGTGAGCATGATCCCGCGTTCGTTGAAGTAGGCGAGGTCGTAGTTGTCGTAGCCGACGGAGACGCTTGAGACCACTTCCAGTTTTGTGGCGTTTTCCAGTTGTGCGCGGCCGAGTTTGCGGCCGACACCGATGAGGCCATGGGCGTGGGGCAGGGCTTCATTGAATTGGGCGTTGATGTCGCCGGCCTTTGGATTGGGGACGATGACGTCGAACTCTTGCTGGAGGTGTTCGATCATGGGCGGGGTAATGCGGCTGAAGGCCAGGACAGTTTTTTTCATCGTTTTTGGCTCTTGTTCGGGCTTGATACCAAGCACGCTAACATTTTTGTTTTGGGGTGTCTTGGCGGCCTTTGGGCCGACCATGTTGTGGTTGTTCGGTGTGTATATCCGTTTCTTCGGTAACGGCGGCTTAGGGTTTCGCCCTGACGGCGACTCACTTTTTTTACAAACGCCTAAAAAAAGTAAGCAAAAAAACGCTTGCTCCTGCGTGCGGCCCGCTCGCTGGGGCTCGGGGTTCCTTCGCTGCGGGATCGATCCGGGCGCAGCGCCTACGGTTTGCTTCGCTGCACCTCCTCTCGCTGTGTTTGGCTTCGCCAAACGGTCGCTGCGCTCCCACCCCCGGATCAATCCCTCCACTCAGCCTCCCGACGTCGCCCGTGGATCAAGATCAAGAGCAGGCGAGCTGACACTCGGCCTATTGAGTGGTGAAGAGCACGGCGCGCACGGCTTTGGTTTTTGTGGTGCTCTTGCCCCTCACCCCAGCCCTCTCCCGAGGGAGAGGGAGCCGATTTTTAAGCTTTTCGAAGTGTGTGTTCGACTCGGTATTTCACGTCGGCGTAACTCGTCCAAACACCTCGGTCAGTCCCCTCTCCCTCCGGGAGAGGGCTAGGGTGAGGGGCTTTTGATCTGTTTGCAGAATCTGAGGGTAGACTCGGTATTTCACGTCGGCGTATCTCTCGCAATCACCTCGGTCAGTCCCCTCTCCCTCCGGGAGAGGGTTAGGGTGAGGGGCTTTTAGCTGTGTGCCGGGGATTGGGAGATTTCGTGGTTATCCAGCACCCGATTCACCGCCAGTTCAGCGAGCATGATGATCTGCTGAATCGCCAGAATCGTGCGCCGTTGCGGCAAGTCGATGTAGGCGGCGATGTCGCTGGTCATCAGGCTGGCTTGTGCCAGTGATTCGCAGGCGTGGACCAGCAGGCTTTCGCTGTCCTGTTCGGGGGCGACCTGGAACATGGTGCTGGGTTTGTGAAAGCGCAGGGTTAACGCGTTGGGTTTGAGGTAGTGGTCGAGGGCGCGCTCGGCGGCTTCGTGGAATTTCTTCGAACCGGGGAATTCGTAGGGGGTGGTGTCGTCGGTTTCGGGGGGATTTTGAGGGGGATTGAGCACGGTGGAACTCCTTGAAGTGCTCCATTCATAAGCCGAGCGACCAAGCCCGGTTGCTGATTCGTCAGCGACACCCAAATCCTAGCCACCGAACTTCCGACGGACAACCTGCAAAACCTGTGGGAAACATCCGCGAAATCCCGGTTTTCGTAGGAGTTGTCGTAGGTGTGGATTGCTTGATTTTTAAACAGAAAGTCCCTCAGTCGCAGGCTGTGGCTGATCTGCGTGAAGATGATGTTCTGTTTAAAGTTAGCGCGATGACCGCAGCCGAACTTACGTCCTGCCCGCTGGATGGAAAGACACGCGCTCGGCTTTTGTTTTGCGGTGAATTTACCCCTCACCCCAGCCCTCTCCCGAGGGAGAGGGAGCCGATTTTTGGGCCTTTCAAAATCTGAATTCGACTCGGTATCGCACGTCGGCGTAGCTCATCCAAACACCTCGGTCAGTCCCCTCTCCCTTTGGGAGAGGGTTAGGGTGAGGAGCTTTTAGCTGTGTGCCGGGGATTGGGAGATTTCGTGGTTATCCAGCACTCGATTCACCGCCAGTTCGGCAAGCATGATGATCTGCTGAATCGCCAGAATCGTCCGTCGCTGCGGCAGGTCGATGTAGGCGGCGATGTCGCTGGTCATGAGGCTGGCCTGGGCCAGGGATTCGCAGGCGTGGACCAGCAGGCTTTCGCTGTCCTGATCGGGGGCGACCTGGAACATGGTGCTGGGTTTGTGAAAGCGCAGGGTTAACGCGTTGGGTTTGAGGTAGTGGTCGAGGGCGCGCTCGGCGGCTTCGTGGAATTTCTTCGAACCGGGGAATTCGTAGGGGGTGGTGTCTTCGGTTTCGGGTGGATTAGGCGTTGGTTTGAACATAGGAAACATACTCGTGGCAAGTTGAGTTGAAGCTGCCACTTTTCGTTTTCCAGGCGAAAGGGTGGCAGCTGTGCGCGGACTGGAAAAACCGGTCAACTCACCAAAACCGGCAGGCCCTAGGGCCTCCCGCGCACAGCCGCCATAACATTGCGAGCTAAAAAGCGCCGCAGTATGCCATGAGCTTTGGTAGTTGAAATCGGGTTTTCCAGACCCGGTCGCTGATGCGTCAGCGACACCCAAATCCTAGCCACCGCACTTCCGACGGACAACCTGCAAAACCTGTCGGAAAGATCCGCGAAATCCCCGTTCTGTAGGAGCTGCCGTAGGCTGCGATCTGTTGATTTTTAAACATCAAGATCAAAAGATCGCAGCCTGCGGCAGCTCCTACAGAAGACGCATTGTGTTTAAAAATCAGTTAGCGACACGCACGCCGGCAAGACTGCTGCTTAATTCGTATGCGGCCAATTCCGCCTGATGCGCCGCGAGAATTTCCGGCAACGACCCGCGCAGATACTCAACCCACGTCTTGATCTTCGCATCCAGATATTGCCGCGACGGATAGATCGCATACAGGTTCAGCTCTTGCGAGCGGTAGTTCGGCATGACCCGCACCAGTGTGCCGTTGCGCAAGCCTTCGATCGCCGCATACACCGGCAACACGCCCACGCCCATGCCACTGGTGATCGCGGTTTTCATGGCGTCGGCGGAGTTCACCAGAAACGGCGAGCTGTTGATGGTGACCATTTCCTGGCCTTCCGGGCCGTCGAAGGCCCATTTTTCCAGGGGGATCACCGGGCTGACCAGGCGCAGGCAGGCGTGGTTGAGCAGGTCGCTGGGCTTTTGCGCGGCGCCGTTGGCTTTCACGTAGGCCGGGGAGGCGCAGACGATGCTGTAGGTGATGCCCAGGCGTTGCGACACAAAACCCGAATCCGGCAGTTCGCTGGCGAGCACGATGGACACGTCGTAGCCCTCGTCGAGCAGGTCCGGCACGCGGTTGGCCAGGGTCAGGTCGAAGGTCACGTCCGGGTGGGTTTTGCGGTAGCGGGCAATGGCGTCGATGACGAAGTGCTGGCCGATGCCGGTCATGGTGTGCACTTTCAATTGTCCGGCCGGGCGTGCGTGGGCGTCGCTGGCTTCGGCTTCGGCCTCTTCGACGTAGGCAAGGATCTGCTCGCAGCGCAGCAGGTAGCGTTTGCCCGCTTCGGTGAGGGCGATGCGCCGCGTGGTGCGGTTGAGCAAGCGGGTTTGCAGGTGGGCTTCCAGGTTGGAGACCGCGCGCGAGACGTTGGCGGTGGTGGTGTCGAGTTGCACGGCGGCGGCAGTGAAGCTGCCGGCTTCGGCGACACAACTGAAGGCGCGCATGTTTTGCAAAGTGTCCATGGGGTGCTCTCAAGGGAGATGGCAAATTGTGACACGAAGTTTCGGGGGCTGAGACCCCAGACTTAAGGATTATCTCGTTAACCGTAACAAAGATTCACAGAAATCCCAGCTTATCGCCGTACGGGGCCTTCCATAGAATTGCGCCGATCCCTGTAGGCGCTGCCGAAGGCTGCGATCTTTTGATTTTGTTTTAAGGGAATCAAGATCAAAAAATCGCAGCCTGCGGCAGCTCCAACACGGGTTCTCGATCTACCCCTCTCTCAGGAATTCGCAGCTGTGCCGCGTCGCATCAACAGAGCGCTTTTGCCGCTCAGTGTTCTGGCTTTTACCCTGGGTCTTGGCGGCTGCATCTCAACGGACGGAATTGCCCCACAGGGCACGGCAATGGAGGCCAATACACTGGCCACCGATGACGCCATCGCCCACGCCGCCCGTGACGCCAACTGGCCCACCGCGCAATGGTGGCAAGCCTACGGCGACCCGCAACTCAATCGCTGGATCGACCTCGCCGTGCAGGGCAGCCCGAGCATGGCCATGGCCGCTGCGCGAGTACGTCAAGCCAAAGCCATGGCCGGTGTCGCCGAATCCGCCGAGTCATTGCAGATCAATGGCGAGTCGACCCTCAAACGCCACAACTGGCCGACCGATCAGTTCTACGGCCCGGGCGATCTGGCCAACACCACCACCTGGGATAACAACGCCGCGTTGGGTTTCAGCTACGCGCTCGATCTCTGGGGCCGTGAAAGCAATGCCAGTGAACGCGCGGTGGATCTGGCGCACATGAGCGCGGCCGAGGCGCGGCTGGCGCAACTGGAATTGCAAAACAACATCGTCCGCGCCTACATCGAACTGTCGCTGCATTACGCTCAGCGCGACATCGTCGCCGCGACGCTCAAGCAGCAACAACAGATCCTCGATCTGGCGCAAAAGCGCTTGAACGGCGGGATCGGCACGCACTTCGAAGTCAGCCAGGCCGAAACGCCGCTGCCGGAAACCCATCGTCAGCTCGATGCGCTGGATGAAGAAATCGCCCTGAGTCGCAACCAGATCGCCGCGCTCGCCGGCAAAGGTCCGGGGGCGGGCGCACAGTTGCAGCGCCCGACATTGTCCCTCGGTGCTGCGCTGAAACTGCCATCGGCATTGCCCGCCGAATTGCTCGGCCAGCGTCCCGATGTAGTCGCCAGTCGCTGGCAAGTGGCGGCGCAGGCGCGCGGTATCGATGTGGCGCATGCCGGGTTTTACCCCAACGTCGATCTGGTCGGCAGCCTCGGCTACATGGCTACCGGCGGGGGCGCGCTGGAGTTTTTGACCGGCAAGAAACTCAACTACAACGTCGGGCCGGCGATCTCGCTACCGATCTTCGACGGTGGCCGACTGCGCGCCGAGTTGGGTGAAGCCTCCGCCGGTTACGACATCGCCGTGGCGCATTACAACCAGACGCTGGTCAATGCGCTGAAGAATATTTCCGATCAGTTGATCCGCCGCGAGTCGATGGACAAGCAGCAAGGCTTCGCCGCCGAGTCGGTGGCCACGGCGCAGAAGACCTACGATATCGCGATGATCGCTTATCAGCGCGGCCTCACCGATTACCTCAACGTGCTCAATGCGCAGACGTTGCTGTTCAAGCAGCAGCAGGTGCAGCAGCAGGTGCAGGCGGCGCGGTTGAGTGCGCATGCCGAACTGGTGACGGCGCTGGGTGGTGGACTGGGGGCAGGCAACGATGTGCCGACTGCCGAGAAAACCCAAGCGCCGAAAACCCCGGTTCTCCTGCATTGAACACACATCAAATTGTAGGAGTGAGCCTGCTCGCGATAGCGGTGTATCAGTCAACAGAAATGTTGGATGTAAAATCGCCATCGCGAGCAGGCTCACTCCTACAGGTATCGCGTCTTGCCTGAATTCTTGAGCACAATTAAATGACCCCCTTGCCCGCACCTCTGCGCTGGCTCTACTCCCTGGAATGGCGCCGTGGTTTCTTCGACTGGGCGCGCAGCGATGGCGTGACCTGGGTCTACATCTTCAAGGTGTTGATCGCCGCATTCCTCACGCTGTGGCTGGCCATGCGCCTGGAATTGCCGCAACCGCGCACGGCGATGATCACCGTGTTCATCGTCATGCAGCCGCAGAGCGGCCAGGTGTTTGCCAAGAGTTTCTATCGCTTCCTCGGCACGTTGGCCGGGTCGGCGATGATGGTCACGTTGATCGCGTTGTTCGCGCAAAACACCGAGCTGTTCCTCGGTTCGCTGGCGATCTGGGTCGGCATCTGCTCGGCCGGTGCCGCACGTTGCCGCAACTTCCGCGCCTATGGTTTTGTCCTCGCCGGCTACACCGCGGCGATGGTCGGATTACCCGCGTTGGCGCACCCGGACGGCGCGTTCATGGCAGCGGTTTGGCGAGTGCTGGAGATCTCGCTGGGGATTCTCTGCTCGACCCTGATCAGCGCCGCGATCCTGCCGCAAACCGCCAGCGCGGCCATGCGCAACGCCTTGTATCAGCGCTTCGGCGTGTTCGCGCTGTTCGTCACCGATGGCCTGCGCGGGCGCAGCAAAGCCGAGTCTTTTGAGGCGAGTAACGTGCGCTTTATCGCCGAAGCCGTGGGGCTGGAAGGGCTGCGCAGCGTGACCGTGTTCGAAGACCCGCACATGCGTCGGCGCAACGGTCGCCTGAGCCGTTTGAACAGCGAATTCATGGGCATCACCACGCGCTTCAACGCGCTGCATCAGTTGCTTGAACGCTTGCGCGGCAATGGCGAAGAACATGTGGTTGCCGCGATCAGACCGGGTCTGCAGGATCTCGCCGAAGTGCTCGACGGCTTCAGTGGTCGTGCCCTTACCAGCCCCGACGCCGCCCGTTTGGCGACAGCGCTGGCGACCTACAAGGAGGGGCTGCCGGCACGGGTTCGAAGCTTGCGAGCAATCTTCCAGGAAACCGATCCAAGCGACGCCGAACAACTGGATTTCCACACTGCGTACGAACTGCTGTATCGCTTCGTCGACGACCTGCACAGTTATGCACAGACCCACGCGTCATTGGCCGATCACCGCCACGAGCGCGAGCGCTGGGACGAACCATTCACCCCGCAAACCAATTGGTGGGCGGCAGCGGCTTCGGGGATTCGCGCCTCGTTCATCCTCATTGTGCTGGGCAGTTATTGGGTCGCGACCGCTTGGCCAAGTGGCGCGACGATGACCCTGATCGCCGCCGCCACGGTGGGTCTCTCGGCTGCTACGCCGAACCCGAAACGCATGGCGTTCCAGATGGCATGCGGGACCTTCCTCGGTGCGCTGATCGGCTTCGTCGAGATGTTTTTCATCTTCCCGTGGATCGATGGTTTCCCGCTGCTGTGCGTGATGCTCGCGCCGGTGATCGTGCTCGGTTCGTTCCTCACGTCGCGCCCGCAATACGCCGGTGTCGGCCTAGGTTTGCTGATCTTCTTCAGCACCGGTTCGGTGCCGGACAACCTCACGATCTACAACCCTTACACCTTTATCAACGACTACATCGCCATGGTCATGGGCATGCTGGTCTGCGCGGCGGCGGGGGCGATTATCCTGCCGCCGAACAGCCGCTGGTTGTGGAGGCGTCTGGAGCAGGATCTGCGTGGCCAAGTGGTTTACGCGATCAGCGGCAAGCTCAAAGGCCTGGCGTCGAGTTTCGAGAGTCGCACCCGTGATTTGCTGCATCAGGCTTACGGTCTCGCGGCCGGGCAGCCGAAGGTACAGAAGAACCTGCTGCGCTGGATGTTCGTGGTCCTGGAAGTCGGCCACGCAATCATCGAGCTGCGCAAGGAGCAGGCGATTTTGCCGGTGCACCCGGCCTATGCCGAATCGCAACCGTGGCGCCAGGCGATCCGCGTAATGGGTCGCGCGCTGGTGCGGCTGTTTCTGCAACCGAACGCCAGCAATCTCGAACGCGCACTGGTCGCTGTCGATCATGCGATCAGTCGCGTGGCGGCGACCGATGAGCCATTCGCGCCGCACTTCGATACCTCAGCATTGCGTCGGGTGAAGAGCTATCTGCACTTCATCCGCACTTCGCTGCTCGACCCGCAATCTCCACTCGCTGCCTACGCCGTCGCCAAGCCCGAAGGACTTGCCCATGCCTCGTGAAATCGCCTTCCACGGCGTGTACATGCCGACCATGACCTTGATGTTTTTCATCGCTGCGGCACTGGCCTGGGCGGTGGACCGCTTCTTGTCGGGGTTCGATCTGTACCGCTTCTTCTGGCACCCGGCGCTGTTGCGTCTGAGTCTGTTTACCTGTCTGTTCGGCGCCATGGCGCTGACTGTCTACCGTTGAGAACATCGTGATGAAAAAGTTTTTCAGCCTGCTCGCAACCCTGTTGGTGCTGGCCCTGGCGTTGTGGATCGGCCGCACGCTGTGGGAGCACTACATGAACACGCCGTGGACCCGCGATGGTCGGGTACGCGCCGACATCATCAACGTCGCCGCCGACGTCACCGGTGAAGTCATCGACGTGCCGGTGCGCGACAACCAACTGGTGAAGAAGGGCGATCTGCTCATGCAGATCGACCCTGAGCATTACCGCATCGCCGTCAAACAAGCACAGTCTTTGGTTGCCTCGCGCAAGTCGACGTGGGAGATGCGCAAGGTCAATGCCCATCGCCGCGCCGACCTCGACAACCTGGTGATCTCCAAGGAAAACCGCGACGACGCCAGCAACATCGCCGACGCCGCCCTGGCCGATTACCAACACGCTCAGGCGCAACTGGAAGCCGCCGAACTCAACCTCAAACGCACCGAAGTACGCGCGGCGGTCGACGGTTATGTGACCAACCTCAATGTGCATCGCGGCGACTACGCGCGCATCGGCGAGGCGAAAATGGCCGTGGTCGACATGAACTCGTTCTGGGTTTACGGCTTCTTCGAAGAAACCAAACTGCCCCACGTCAAAGTCGGTGACAAGGCCGACATGCAGTTGATGAGCGGCGAAGTGCTCAAGGGCCACGTGGAGAGCATCTCGCGCGGCATTTATGACCGCGACAACCCGGAAAGCCGCGAGCTGATTGCCGATGTAAACCCGACGTTCAACTGGGTACGACTGGCACAGCGGGTGCCGGTGCGGATTCATATTGATGAAGTGCCGGATGGGGTGCTGTTGGCAGCGGGGATTACCTGCACGGTGGTGGTGAATCAGAGCACGGTGGTTAACTGACAGACCGTGTGGCTCCTTTCGCGAGCAGGCTCGCTCCCACAGAGGTCATGCATTTCAAATGTGGGAGCGAGCCTGCTCGCGAATGGGGGCGACTCGGTATTTCAGACCAACACCGAGCAATCACTCAGCGCAAAACGTCTCCTGCAAATGCAGCCACAACACCCGCCCGGTTTCGAGTTTTTCAAACACCACGGTCGAACGCCGATCCGTGTGCACACCGCTCGCATCGCTCTGCTGTTCGCGGTAACTCACCGTCGCGCCGCGCTGATGCAAAGCAATCACACGTAACTCACTGAGCTGGATTCTGAAACCTTTCTTCTGTCCGCCTGCGGCTCGGAACAGCACGCGCAAGGCATCGACATCCAGGGCTCGGCCCAACGGCGTCACCATGGAAAAGCGTGGCGAAAAACGCGCCAGCAAGCGCTGCAACGCGGCGTCATCTTCTTCTACGGCAAACCATCGTTCGATGGCTTCGTGCGCCTGGATCACTTCGTCCAGGTAGGGCGTGGCGTCGTTCATGCAGTTTTTTCCTCAAGGGTAGTCGGGTTCAATAGCGCGAGCACGTGGGTCGAGTCGAAACGCAGGACGGCGACCATCGGCAACAGCGTGAGCAGCGCGGCAGCGATAAAACAGGCTTGGAAACCAACACCGCCCAAGGCGCCCAGCAGTGAACCGAGCAGCGCCGCCGCGAGGCAGAAACCGAGTTGACGATTGATGTTCCACAGGGCACTGGAGTGGCCCATTTTTTCTGGCGCGATGCCAACAAAGGCCAAAGTCTGCGCGGTGACGCTGCACAGGCTACCGCCCAGCCCCATCAGGGCATAGGCAATGATCAGCGGCGTGCTGGCGAGTTGTTCGCTGCGCATCAGCAAAACGATGCCCAGGCATTGCACGAGCATGCCGGCGCTGAGCAATGGCTTGGGGCCGAGGCGGTTGAAGCTGCGCTTGCCAAGCATGATCGCCACGCCCGAGCCGACTGCCCACGGCAGCATCAGCGCGCCGGTTTGTGCCGCGCCGACACCGAGGTTGTGCAGGTACAGCACGGCTATCATGTGGGTGCCGGTGAACACCCCCGGCACGCACAGGTAGATCAGCATCGCCAGACGCAACGACGGGTTCTTGATCAGTTGCAGGTCGAGGATCGCGCCGGGTTTGCGCCAGCCATCGCGCAGGTAAATGCACAGGGTCAGAAGGCTCAGCAGCAGGGCAACGATGCCGAGGTTACGGGTGTCGGCGTCGCTCAACAGACTGATGGCGATCAACAGTAAACTTAGCGCCAAGGCGGCCAGCAGCAGGCCGCGCGCGTCCAGCGTCGGGCGTTCAGTCAACGGTTGATCGGCTTTCAACCAGAGCAGGCCAAGCCCAAGTGCGAGCAGTGTCACCGGCAGATTCAGGTAAAAAATCCAGCGCCACGACAGCGCTTGAACGATCAGTCCACCGGCCGCCGGCGACAGTGCCGGCACCAGCAGCGCCACCAGCAACACCACTCCGGTGAAGTGCGCGCGTTGCGTCGCCGGGAACTGTCGATACACCAAGGCCTGGCCCACCGGCAGCAGCAGTCCGCCACCGAGGCCTTGCAGCAGTCGCCAGGCAATCAGGCTTTCAATCGATCCCGCCTGCGCCACCAGTGCCGAGCCCACACCGAACAGCAGCAGCGAGGCGAGGATCAAGCGCCGCTCGCCGATCCGGGTCGCCAGCCACACGCTCAGCGGAATGATCAGCGTCAGGCCCAACATGTAGGCGTTGCTGATCCACGCCAGTTGCGTCACCGAGGCGTGCAATTGTTGCGCGATGTCGGGGTAGGCGATGCTGGCGACGAACATGTTCAGCAAGTCGAGCGCGAAGCCCAACAAATACACCAGCGCGACTTTCGAGCGATAAGCCATGGCAGCTTCCCTGTGATGAGACGTGCAGGGTAGGGCGCTTCGGGTCATAGGAAAACGCTGGTTTGGCTGCTAGTTTGTCAAAATCATTTTGACAAAGAGTGCTTTGGATATGGTCAGTCTGGATCGGTTTGACACCTTCAAAGCGGTGGTCGAGGCGGGGTCACTCACGGCTGCTGCCGACACATTGGGGCAAACGCGCGCCGTGGTCAGTTTCAACCTCAAGCGCCTGGAGGAAGAACTGGGCGTGACCTTGCTCACCCGCAATACGCGGCAACTGGCGCTGACCGATGCCGGTGAGCGCTTTTATCGACGCTGTTTGCGCACACTGGATGAGGCGCGGCTGGCGATCGAAGAGGCGCGTTCGGAGCACGCTCAGCTTAAGGGCACCTTGCGCATCACCACGACTGTCGAGTTTGCTCTGGCCCAGGTGGTGCCGGCGCTGGAAGTGTTTCGCCAGCAGCAACCGCAACTGAATATTCATTTGTCCACATCATCGACCCATGCCGATCTGATTTCCGAACGGTTTGACCTGGCGATTCGTCTGGGGCGCATGCACGACTCCAATCTGCGTGCAGTGCAGTTGTCGACGTTCGAAGTGTTTGCAGTGGCGGCGCCGGGGTTGGTCGAACGCTTTGCGCCGGTGGCCACGTTGGCAACGCTGGAGTCGATGCCGACGTTAGGGCATGGGCGGGTGCCGGAAATGACCGTGAGCGATCCGGCCGGTGTGGAGCATTTCTATCAGCCTAAACCGGGGAACACCGCGATTGTTGCGGATAACTCGGCAACGCTGCGGGCCTTTGCATTGACCGGGCAAGGTGTGGCGATTTTGCCGCAATGGTTGATTCAGGACGATCTCGAAGCGGGGCGGTTGCAGCGTTTGCTGGTGGATTACCGGTTTGCGCAGCAGGGGGTGTATGCGTTGTACCCGGACACCCGGCATTTGCCGCTGAAAGTGCGGGCGTTCATTGATTTCATGAAAGGCTGGGGATGAGTGTTGGCTGATCTGGCCTCTTCGCGAGCAGGCTCGCTCCCACAGGGGACCTTCGGCATGACAGATATCCAATGTGTGCGAGCCTGCTCGCGAAAGCGTCAACCCGGTCTCAGAGCTTTGCGCGCAACCCGAACCGCTTCATCAATGTCGACTCCAGCAACCCTTTAGGCAGCAACGCCGCCAACAACGGCAACGCCCGACTGCCATTACCAATGCGGATCAAGCGTGGCGGTTTGCTCTGCTGCACAGCCTTCAACAGTTCAGCGGCAAACTCACTGGCCGGGGTCGGCTTGTCCTGCGACGCCTTGGCCCGCGCGCGAATGCCTTCACGCAGTGGAAACCACGGCGATTGTTCATTGATCAACTGTTCGGCTTCATGCCCGGCGTTCTTGGCAAAACTCGACTGGATTGCCCCCGGTTGAACCTCCATGACGCGAATGCCGAACGGTGCCAGTTCCATGCGCAAGGCATCGCTCAAAGCATGCACTGCCGCTTTCGAGGCGCAGTACGCACCGGCGAACGGCGTGACCAGAACCCCTGAAACGCTGCCGATATTCACCACCAGCCCCTTGGCCCGGCGCAGCACCGGGAACAGCGCGCGGGTGACGCCGACAATCGAAAACACGTTGGTTTCGAACTGGCGCTGCATGGCCGCCACACCGCCGTCGAGCAGCGGTCCCATAGCGCCATAGCCGGCGTTGTTGATCAGCACATCGAGGCCGCCGTGTTGCTGGTTGATCCGCTCGGCGAGTTGTTCCAGCGCCGCGCTGTCGTTGACGTCGAGTTGCACCGCAGTGAACCCGGCTGCCGCCAGTACCACCACGTCTTCAGCCTTGCGCGCACTGGCCCAGACTTCGTATCCGGCGGTTTTGAACGCATCGGCGAGGGCGCGGCCGATGCCGCTGGAACAACCGGTAATCAACGCAACGGGCATGGCGCATTCCTTGTGCAAAAAATCGGGGGAGGGGATCAGTCGGAGAAACTACCCTGCAATCGCTCGGCGCGAAACTCCAGGGTTTGCGGGCGATATCCGGGGCGCAGGGGCGGCATCGGCAGGCAGTCTTCCCATTCGCCGCCGGCCTGCAATTCGCCGGGGCCACGATAGCGCGGGGCGGTGTATTGGTTGTCGGCCAGATTGACCGTGTCGCCCGGCGCGTAGGCAGCGATGCGCCAGCGCAGTTCGGTCAGGGGCACGTCGTTGCCGTTCTTCATTTTCAGTTGCAGCGGACGATCGGCCGGGCATTGTTCGGGGGCGTAGGCAATACGCATCTCAAGGCGCGCCAGTTGCTTGATCTCGCGGTTGTCCAGCCACACCACCCACATGGCCACGAAACCCAGGCCAATCGCCGCCGCCACCGACACCGGCAGGGCCTTGGCCGGGTAGCGCAACAGCAGGATCAACCAGGTGATGACCAGCAGAATGCCGATGAACATGTTGGAACGCTCCTTGAGTTCGTGCACACCATCCTACCGAAGGGCTGTCGGAATGGACATTCGGCTGTCAAACCACTGCACCGTTGGTCGGGACTGTAATTTCTGACAGTTGGCATGTGCGCCTCGAGTTGCTTTGCTACTGGCAGACAAAAAGGACGCTATGGTGCGGAGGGATATCGTGGGCGTGCATAGCAAAACACCGTCACTGCTGGTGCGCGACCCGCGTGGATTGTCGATACGTACGGTCGATTATTGGCGCAGCGAAGAGATTGGCCCGGCTCAGGCTCTGGTGCACCGCACCTTTCATGATCCGGCGGGGCGGCCGGTCGCTCAGTGGGATCCGCGGTTATGGGCCCTGCACGCAGACGGTCCGCTGGTCCGCGCCAACCTGACCACGGTGTTTGCGTTGAGCCGACAAGTACTGCGCTCGGACAGCGTTGATGCCGGAAGGCAAATCGCCTTGCCCGGGCTCGCTCAGCAAGCGCTGTTCGAGTGGGACAGCCGCGGTACCACGCGCGAAGTGCAATACGATCAGTTGTTGCGTCCGATGGTGGTATTCGAAGAAGGACAGACCCAACCGCGACGCTGCGTCGAACGTTTCCTGTACGGCCAGCCCGGCGTCGCTGACCCGGTCCGCAACCAGCTCGGGCAACTACTTCGCCATGACGACCCGGCGGGCAGCGTGTTGTTGGAAGCCTTTGCCATCAGCGGTCAATGCACTGAAAACATCCGGCAATTCACGCAGGATCCGGCGACTCCTGACTGGCCCGAATCGGTGGCTGAACGGAGCCGGTTACTGGAACCCGGCGAGGGAGCAACAACCCTATGGCGTTTCGGGCCGCTGGGCCAAGTGATCGACCAGCTCGATGCACGGGGCAATCGCCAAGGCAGTGAATTGTCACTCGATGGGCGCTTACGGGCCAGTCACCTGCAATTGAAGCACCAATCTGAGCCGCGAACGCTGGTGAGCGATATCCGCTATAACGCGCAGGGGCAAGTCGAATACGAACGGGCGATTAATGGCGTCGTGACGACATTGACTTATCGACCCGAAGACGGTCGCTTGCTGAAGCGCTACGCCGCCAACAGCGCTGGTGAAGCATTGCAACATTTGCTCTATGACTATGATGCGATGGGCAACGTACTGAGCATTGAGGACAAGGCCCTGCCGATCCGCTATTTCGCCAATCAACGCATCGATCCGATCAGTCGTTTCAACTACGACAGCCTTTATCAGCTGAGGGATGCAACCGGCTGGGAGGCGGGCTCTGCGAGCCAAGGCCCAGCCTCCATTCAACGTTTCGATCCGGCGGCGCTGAGTAACTACCGCCAGACCTACCGCTACGACGAGTCCGGCAACCTGCTGGAGTTGACTCATGTCGGCGTGCGTAACGGTCGCAAGATGAAAGCCTCTCTTTTCAGCAATCGCTGTCTACCTTACAGAGATGATGTTCCGCCCACGGAAGATGAAATCACGGCGGCATTCGATCCCCGAGGCAACCTGCGGGCACTGGAGCCTGGGCGGCCACTGATGTGGAGTCTGCGTAATCAACTGCAGTCGGTGACTCCTGTGGAGCGGGGCGATGAGCGCAATGATGTTGAACAATATGTCTACGACGGTGGAGGCTTGAGGGTGCGCAAAACTCGCTCGTTGCAGACAAACATCCGTGGCCTGGTTTACGACGTGCGCTATTTGCCAGGACTGGAACTGCGCAGCAACACCGGTACTGCAGAACAGCTGCAAGTGATCATCGCCGAGGGTGTACTCAACAGTGTGCGCGTGCTGCATTGGGAAAGTGCACTGCCCGGTAGTGCCAATGACCATTATCGCTACAGCCTTACTGATCATTTGGGATCGACCAGTCTGGAACTGGGCAAGGATGCCCGGATTATCAGTCAGGAAACCTTTGATCCCTTCGGTGAGACGGCGTGGAGCAAGGACACCGAAGTCAGTTACAAAACCATTCGTTATTCGGGCAAGGAACGGGATGCGACGGGGCTGTACTGCTACGGTTATCGCTATTACATGCCTGGCTTGCAGCGGTGGCTTAACCCGGATCCGGCGGGTGCTATCGACGGTCTTAATCTGTACCGGATGGTGCGCAACAATCCGCTGACTTACAAGGATGCGGATGGAGCCGAAACCCGAAAAAAACAGGCCAACGGTTTATGGACGCCAGTGCTCGCGGTCGGCGCGGATCGTGACATTCCAGGGGCGGTTCCTGTTGATGCAGGTAAAGCGCACAACTCGGTGTCGTTCACCGCCAAAGCGACCAATATTCGCGAGGCGTTAACGGTTCCGCAATTCAGTCAACAGACCGTCAATACCGACTTGTTCATGCCCCAAAAGGCTGGGTATTCCAAGGACATCGCTTCGCAACTTGCGAAGAAGCAGGGTGGCGCCAGCTTGATATTTTCCATGCAGCGAATAAGTTACAGCGGCCCTGTACGCGGAGAGTTCAATGCGATCAAGGTTGTCGATATTCCTGGCGGGGAAATACCTGACCAATCCAGCGCCGTGTCAGGTTATTGGGTGGCTCAGGGTGGTTATATCGACATACCGATGCATCCAAAGGGGACCGAACCCGAATACGTTTTTACGCCCGGGTTCAGTGGTTGCTCGCTGACCGTCGATCAGCTGAATGACAACACTTTGAGGGTACGGCATGTTGAGGGTAATAAAGAGGCAGACCAATACAATCGCTTGTCATCAGCCGATCATGGAATGGGCATGAGTGTGGCCATGGAATACATGGACTATGGCTTCGATAATGAAGGTGGCAAGGTCGTAACCCAACTAACTGCTTTCGCTTTCATGAAGTACGAACCCAAAACCAAGTCTTGGGATATCCACTATCAGAGCAGTCAGGGGGCGGCAACGATCGGGGTTTATTCCAGAGAACGAAAACTGTTCGGAGGATCGAAGTCCTTTGCCAGTGTGATGGAGAAACCGAAGGTGCGAAGGACGATGAGCAAGCAAGCGGTTACCGTCCGCGCACGCCCACACGGGTAAAACAACTGCCTGAATCGATGTGGCGAGATTCGCAAAGCATAAACATCAGCGCCGCGTAAAAATGTTGAATCGGGGAAAGAGATTTTCGCGCTCCTGTCCTCATGACTCAACACGGAGGAAAAAACTGTCAGTCAGCGATACTTCGTATTGATCAATCGGGACGCTGTCGAAAAAAAAAAGGGCAACACTGTTCAGCTCGGTAGCGTTTTAAAAAAAAGCCCCCGCCCAACCCGCTGCGGATAGGGGACGCAGCAGGCTGGACGGGGGCTTCTTGTTTTATCGATCAGTTATTGCGCGATGGTCTTCACCGACACGCCGCGTTCGATCGGGGTGGAGCGGCCGTAGATATCTTCGAAACGTTCGATATCGTCTTCACCCAGGTACGAACCCGATTGCACTTCGATGATTTCCAGCGGGATCTTGCCCGGGTTGCGCAGGCGGTGCACCGAGGCGATCGGGATGTAGGTCGACTGGTTCTCGCAGAGCAGGAACACGTTTTCATCGCAGGTCACTTCAGCAGTGCCGCTGACCACGATCCAGTGCTCGGCGCGGTGGTGGTGCATCTGCAGCGACAGGCACGCGCCCGGTTTTACCGAGATGTGCTTGACCTGGAAACGCCCGCCCATGTCCACCGAGTCATACGAGCCCCACGGACGATAGACCTCGCAGTGGTTCTGGGTTTCGCTGCGGCCTTGCTCGTTGAGCGTGTTGACCATCTGCTTGACGCCCTGAACCTTGTCTTTGTGGGCGATCATCATGGCGTCTTTGGTTTCGACCACCACAATATTTTCCAGACCGATCACCGACACCAGTTTGCCGTTGCCGTGGATCATGCAGTTCTTGCTGTCCTGAATCACTACATCGCCTTTGGTGACGTTGCCGTTGGCGTCTTTCTCGTTGACTTCCCACAGCGACGACCAGCAACCGACATCGCTCCAGCCAGCGGTCAGCGGCACGACGCAGGCGCGCTGGGTTTTTTCCATGACGGAGTAGTCGATGGAGTTGTCCGGGCAGCAGGCGAAGGTGGCTTCGTCGAAGGTGATGGTGTCGGCGTCCTGCTGGCTGCGTTCGAGGGTCAGCAGGCAGGTGTCGTAGATGTCCGGGTCGTGCTTTTTCAGTTCTTCGAGGAAGCGGCTGGCGCGGAACAGGAACATGCCGCTGTTCCAATAGTAGCCGCCGGATTCGACGTACTCGGTGGCACGTTTGACGTCAGGTTTTTCGACGAAATGCGAGACGCGGCTGACGCCTTCTGGCAGCAGCGAATCGCCGGTGGATTTGATGTAGCCGTAACCGGTTTCCGGTTTGGTCGCCGGCACGCCGAACAGGACCATTTCGCCGTTTTCGGCAGCGACGGTGGCCAGAGCCAATGCGCGTTGCAGGGCTTTCTGATCTTCCAGCACGTGGTCGGCCGGCAGTACCAGCATCAGTTCGTCACGGCCTTCATTGACCAGCATCATCGCAGTCAGCGCTACGGCTGGCGCAGTGTTGCGGCCGAACGGTTCCATCAGGATGCGCTGGCATTCCAGTTTGCGATTGGCCAACTGCTCGTTGACGATGAAGCGGTGATCCTTGTTGCAGACCACGATCGGGGTGTCCATGCCTTCGAACACCAGGCGCTCGAGGGTCTGCTGGAACAGGGTGTGTTCGCCGGTCAGGGCGAGGAATTGCTTAGGGAACTGCTTACGCGAAAGCGGCCAGAGACGCGAACCGCTACCACCTGACAAGATCACCGGAATCATATTGTTTACTCCATAAAATCGATTGGTTAGAGGCACGAACGCTGTGTCGTTTCACTCTTGTTTTTGTCTCGTATCCGAACTGACAACCCGGTCAAGGGTGGGAGCGAGCCTGCTCGCGAAAGCGGCGTATCAGTCGACATTGATGTTGGATGTCAGACCGTATTCGCGAGCAGGCTCGCTCCCACATGGGGCACTGCGTCAGTTCGGGAAATTTGTTAGCGAGTCGATACCGGGCGTTTCACCCAGACTGGCGACAGGCTGCTGCCGCTGCCGGTGACGTACAGCACCGCGGCTTCACCTCGCTCAAGGGCGACCGGTTTGACGTCGCCGACTTTCTTGTCACCTTCGTACAGCGCCAGGCTGACTTTCACCGGGTTGATTTCACGTTCGCCACGGCCCTTGGCGGCCACGTTCGGCACCACATCGGTCTTGCCGTCGGCGGTCTTCAGGGTCAGCGGCTTGTCGCTGAGGTTCTGTACGCGCACCAAGGATTTCTGCTTGTTCTTGAACGGCGGCTCTTCAATCAATTGCGGCGCGCCGGAAGCGTTGTTGACCAGGGTGTAGTAGTGGTCACCGGCGAGTTTCACCGGCAGGGTCTGGCTGCCAACTTTGGCGCTGTAATCACCGCCCGGCATGAAGCTGAAGTCACTGCTGGCCAGTGGCGCAACGTCGCTCAGGTTGGTGCTGCCGACAGTGGCGCTGACTTCAGCGTTGCTGGCGTTATAGACACGCACAAAGGTCGAGCCTTTCGGTGCGGTCGGGCCGTACAGCGCGGCGTCGCCACCGGCGAAGGCAGGCACGGAAAGCACGCTGAGGCCAGCAACCAGTGCGAAGCTTTTAGCGAGACGACGAGGAGTAGTAGTGAAAGTCATGGTGTACCTCTCTTTCAGTTTTGCGCCCGATCGGGCGTCTCGGATTTAGTGTTGATGGCTACGTTTTGTTGGCGAGCACCGGCTTGTTTAAGCTCTGCGACCCACTGCGGGTCGGCGTCGCCGATTTCGTTGTTCACAGGCAGATAACGTTCAGGAAACTCCCAGATCAGCACCTGTGGCGGGCTGTTCTTGAAGTCATCACTTTTCAGGTAGCTGAGCATCGGCAGGATCGGGCCGTGGCCGTCTTCGGCGTAGCTCACCACGTCGCTGTGCAGCGCTTGCTTCAGCGCACCGACGAAGTTCCAGTTGGGGTTGGCGCTGTAGCTGGTGCCGACCAGTGCCACCGGCACTTCATTGCTGGCGAACAGCGCGTCGTCACCGGCAGGCTGCTCGCCCGCTGCGACGGTATTGCGTTTTTGCAGCGGCTCTTGCGCCGGCATCAGGTTTTCGAACAGCGGATCGAGCGGCAGGAACAGACGCAGGTCGCCCTTGTGCGTGACCTTCTCGGCTGGCGTGGTGACGAAGCGCTGCGGCTCGCCGCTGAGCGGGAACTTGTCGGCGATGGTTTTCGCCAGGGTGTTGGCTGCGATCTCGGCGCCTTCCGGCGTCCAGTGGGTGTCAGTCCGCAGGAACACTTGCTGACCGTTCTGCTTGGCCTGTTGCAATGGCTTGAGCAGGTCCGGGGCGAGGATCTTGTCGGCCGCCACACGTTGGTGGAAATCCTGATAGAGGTTTTCGTGGATGCTCGCCGGTTTCACTTCACCCAGATGCTCCGGGTACAGACGAACCTTGGCCGGCACGATCGCCATCACCAGTTTCACGCCTTTCGCTTTCAGGGTCTGGCGCACGCCTTCGACCAGCGCGTAGTTGCCTTGCAGGTTCAGCTCTTCGTTGACGATCGGGTTGAATTCCTCATCGCTGTACAACCACTGATCGCGACCGAGCACCACGCCCGGACGACCTTCGTTGAACAGTTTGAAATCCAGCGCGGCCCAGAGATTGGTGCCCAGACGCTTGATCGGGAATTCATCGTCGTAGTGGGTTTCCACAGCCTTGGTCCAGCGGCCATTGAGCACCGTAGCGTCGGCATTGGTGCTGAAACCGAAGAAGCTGCGAACCGACCACAAACCAAGGACCAACAGGGTCACCAGGAACAGGGCGATGTAGAAGATGCGTAATGAGCGGGTCATGTCAGATCCCTCAGAACTGGAAGTAAAGGAACGGCGAGAAGCTTTGCGCCGAGAGTTTGAGAATCGAGGCGATGAACAGCAGCAGGATCAGACCGCGCATCACGTAACGGGACCAGTCCGCCGTCCAGTAAGCCGGTTGCACCTGGGCTTCGACGCCGACGGTGTAGCCAGGTTCATGGATGCTCGCCGGGTTTTCGCCGGGTGCGGCTTTGATCATTCCCGGGGTCGCGGTGGCAGGGCCGTTGGCCTCGACGTTGACTTCAGGCTTGGTCTTGGCTGGCGGTTGATTGGTGTACAGATCGCGCAGACCGAAGAACGCCAGCGTCACGTACGCCACTACCAGAGTCGCCACTTGCAGGCCGGTGAGGCTGGCCTGATTGAGTTCCGACAGCGACCAGTCGCCGAAGCTGAACATCGCGCCGTACATGCGCCCGGCAACGTGCAGATTTTCGGCACGGAAGATTACCCAGCCCATGACCACGAGCAGGAAGGTCAGCGCCCAGCGGATCGGGTTGAGGCTGCGCGGCGAGGTGTTCAGGCCCAGCGCCTTTTCAATCGCCAGCCACATGCCGTGCCACGCGCCCCAGACGATGTAAGTGATGTTCGCGCCGTGCCACAGACCACCGAGGAGCATGGTCAGGAACAGGTTGCGATAGGTCATCAGCGTGCCTTTACGGTTACCGCCGAGGGTGATGTACAGATAGTCACGCAGCCACGTCGACAGGCTGATGTGCCAGCGGCGCCAGAACTCGGTGATCGACTGACTGATGTACGGCTGCTTGAAGTTTTCCATGAAACGGAAACCCATCATCAGGCCCAGACCAATCGCCATATCGCTGTAGCCGGAGAAGTCGAAATACAGCTGCGCGGTGTAGGCCAGCGCGCCGAGCCAGGCATCGCCGGTGGTCGGGTTTTGCAGGGCGAAGCAATGGTCAGCGACCACCGCGAGGGTGTCAGCGATGAAGACCTTCTTGATGAAACCCTGCATGAACCGCGTGCAGCCCTCGGAGAATTTATCGAGGGTGTGCGTGCGGTTGTTGAACTGGTCAGCGAGGTCGCGGAAACGCAGGACCGGGCCGGCAATCAAGTGCGGGAAAATCGCCACGAACGCCGCGAAGTCGATCAGGTTGCGCGTGGCCGGGGTGTCGCCGCGATACACGTCGATGATGTAGCTGATCGACTCGAAGATGTAGAACGAGATACCGATCGGCAACAGCACGTGGGTGAGGATGAACGGCTCAAGACCGACCGACGTCATCATCGCGTTGATGCTGTCGACACCGAAGTTGGCGTACTTGAAGTAGCCGAGGATGCACAGGTCAACCGCGACGCCAAGCAACAGCCAGCGCTGCGCCGGTTTGGTCCGCACACCGGCGGCACCGACTTTAAGGCCGATCCAGTAGTTCCACAGCGTGACAGCTGCGAACAGCGCGAGGAAGTCCACACGCCACCAGGCATAGAACACGTAGCTTGCGATCAGCAGCAGCAGGTTGCGATAGCGTTGCCCGCTCAAGTAGTACAAGCCGAGAAAGATCGGCAAGAACAGAAACAGGAACACGTTGGATGAAAATACCATCCCGATCTCTCCATGTTTGAACCAACAGTCAAGGGCCAAAGCCCCCCCAAACCCCCCGTGGTCGTGGAGGGGTGAAACGGTGTTTCTGTCAGGGTTGTGCCGGGCCTTGAAAACTTGCCCTCACCCCCCGCCCTCTCCCGGAGGGAGAGGGAGCCTGATCTCCATGGTTTTCAAAAATGGAGATCGACTCGGTATTTCCTTGCAGCCTGATCTCGGTTGTTTTTCAACACCTGAGATCGACTCGGTATTTCTGTGCAGCCTGATCTCGATTGTTTTTCAACACCTGAGATCAACTCGGTATTTCCTTTCGGCGTAACTCGTACAGCCACCTCGGTCAGTCCCCTCTCCCTTTGGGAGAGGGTTAGGGTGAGGGGCTTTTGCTTTATGAGCCTTTGTTGCCCTTCTCATGCGACGGGTCGTAGACCTTGGTCAGATCCCCACCCAGGCGGAAGGTCTTGAACGGCTGCATGCCGTGCTTCTTCTCGATCACATCCGGCGGGCAGGTGTAGAGCGTGCAGAACGGTTCGAGCCAGGCGAATTTCATGTCCTCTTTCAGATCGGTCATGTCCTGCTCTTTGCCGTTCTTCTTCTCGAATTCATCCGGGTCTTTCACCCCCGACAACACTCGATCACCGAGACGTTTCAGCGCGCCGTTGTTTTCCTGACGCAGATCGACACCGTTGACCTGGGCGAAACTGGCGATCATCGCCAGCGGCGGCAGGGCGTAGTTGTGATAGGCGAGGGCGCGTTGCTGGCGCTTGAGTTCGTTCGGCAGGAAGCCGTCGGCATCGACTTGGTTGACGCCAACCTTGTATTCCTTCACTGCCCAGTCAAACAGGTCGCGGCGGTTGGTCGCGACCGAAGTCGCCATCACCGACCAGGCGGCCCAGTACGAGTGGTTGTTGGTTTTTTCCAGCGGCAGGTTGTCCCAGTCGCTGACGACCTGGTCAGCCATTTTGCTGAACCATGCCTCGATCAACTGCGCTTCCTGCTGATGCTGCGCCAGCGGATGTGAGTCGGAGAACTTCAGGCGAATGTACGAAGAGGCCATGCTGCCCAGCGCCCATTTGCGCATCGACTTGCCGGTGTGGTTGAAGTCTTTCGACATCAACGCATCGGCCTTGGCCCACGCGGTCAGCCAATTCAGCGTGCAATCGAGCTGCTCCGGGCGACCGTCGCGCATGAACTGCATCACCCGTTTGGCGGTGCCGCGTTCCAGCGTGGTGATGTCTTTGGTGGTGTCGCGAAAGGCTTTTTCCGACTGCACGTTCAGCGTTGCGCGGGCCTTGTCCGAACCTTCGTATTTGCTGCGAAATTGCAGCGGCCCGGTGTACGGCGTCGGCATCGCATCGCAGCCTTCGCTTTTGTCACCGGTCTTGAATTTATCCACAGGCGCAAAATAGCCCTGAGGTGGACGCAGTGGCGCGGCGGCCTGCGCGGTGCCGGCGAAGATTGCCAGCCCGAGCAGCGTCGGCGCTAAAAGAGTTTTCAGTTTCGAGTTTCGCATAGCAGACCTCATTGCCCGACCTGAGCGGTTTGTTGCCCAGCGCCCGGGAATACGTTGCGTTTGCAGATTTTCGCTTCGACTTTCTGTGGCGCGGTGCCCGCTTCCGGGCCCTGGACTTCGACCGCCAGCAGGTTTTGCGAGGCCCAGTCTTCGTCCGTGCGCAGCTCAAAGGCGAAACGACCGTCGGTGTCGGAGGTTTCCGGTTTCTCGATCTTGATGTCCTCGTGGCGACCGTTCATGTACCAGAGGGTGGCTTGCAGGGTTTTCACCGAAGGGTCGGCGAAGCGGATGTCGACCTGATGGCTGCTGTTCTGCAGGTTCAGGTTCTTGCTGTTGACCAGCAGTTCTTGTTTGCTGCCCGGCTTGAGCGTGGTGCTCGCGGACATTTGCGCGTCTTTGCCTTCGCAACCGTTGTCGAGAAGAGACATCATCTGGCGATAGATGGTTTCCTGGTCGAGGCGGTACAGCGGCGAGAATTCCCAGATGAGAATTTTCGGCGGGGTCTTCTGGAATTCGTCGCTGCCGAGGTACTGCAACATCGAACCTTCCAAGCCACCGCCGGGGAAGGCGACGTTGAGAATGTCAGCGCCGATGGCTTCTTCGAGGAAGCCGGCGAAGTTGTAGTTCTTGCCGCTGTGCGAAGTACCGACGAGGGTGATTTGCGGGTTGCCGGAATCACCGAACAGGTCGCCATCGCCAGCCTCACCTTTCGGCTCGGTGGTGAACTGGTCCATGTACTGGATCGCGTAACTGGTGCCGCACAGTTGCCCGGCCATGTTGTGCAAGGTACCGGTCTTGCCCATGCGCCCGGAGCGCTTGGTTTCGAATTCACGCTTGGGAATGTCGGCGAAGGCCGGGATCTGCTTGACCTTCTCGGCAACAATTTTCGCCGTGCGCTGTGCGCCGTAAGGGGTCCAGTGCTGGTCGCCGCGGAAGTAGAAATCGTGGGCGGGCAGGGTGTCCGGCAGCGATTCGTTGGTCAGCGGCGACAGGTCTGGCACCACGTAACCCATCTTGGCGAAACGGCCGAGCATGGTCTTGTAGTTGCCCAGTGCTTTCTCGTAATCGAACGCGGCTTTTTCCTGCGGGTTGAGCTTGTTGCGGTTCACCAGGCCACGGGTCGGCTGGTAAACGATCACCAGTTCGACACCTTTGGCCTTGAACGCATCGTGCAGTTGTTGCAGGCGCTTGTAGCCGGCCGGGGTGGTGTTGAATTCGGTGCGCAAATCTTCCTGCGTGCGGAACAACCAGTCGCCTTGCGCTTGCACCAGGGTGGTGAAGTTTTGCTGATAACGCGTGGTGTAGTTCTTCGCGTCATGCGCCGCCGGGCACAGGTTGCAGCACGGTTCGGCGCTGAATTTTGGCGGCGTGGCGGCGGCGCCTTCGTCGGCACGGGCGCCGTTGCTGGCCGCGAGAATGCCCACGGTCAGGGCCGACAGGCTGAGTAATTTGATCAAGTGTGGGTGCATAAAATTATCCTCAGTCCTGCATTTCGGTCTGGCGTTCGACAGGGTCGATCAGCACGGCTTTCTGCTGGCGCACCAGCAGGTCGAGAATTTCATCCTGGCGCTCGCCGAGGATGCCGTTGAAGCTGATGCCGCTGGATTTGGTCGGCGCCAGCATCGACACGCGATACAGCTCGACGCTCAACGGTGAATCGATCGACAGCGGGCCGCTGCCATTGGCCGCCAGCTCACCGCCAACGACGATCAGCGACACCTGCGCATCGAACGGGTCGAGCTTGATGTCACGGTCGGTGTCGGTGAGGTCTTTGATGTGGCCGTAGACGCCGGTCAAACCGTTGGCCATGGCGACGTTTTCGTAGAGGCGGATGTTCACGCTGTTACGAATGCGGATGCCGTGGCGCTTGTTGCTGATGACCTTGTTGCCCCACAGCAGGTTGTCGGCGGACTCATAGAGCGTGATGCCGTCGGTGTGGTTCTTGTAGATCTCGTTGTAGGCAATGATGTTGTTGACGCTGTTCCGGTCGATCACCAGGCCCGAGAGGTGGTTGTCGTAGCTTTTGTTGTTGAAGATGAAGCTGTCGTTGACCTCACGGGAAATAATGATCCCGTGCTTCTTCTTCGTGCCGTGCACGGTGTTCTCGGCAATGATCAGGCCGTGGGAACGGTCGTGCGGGTCGATGCCGTAGACGATGTTGTCTTTGTAGGTGTTGCCCTTGACCACAAAGTCGCGGGTCTCGTAGCAGTAGAAGCCGTACCACATGTCGGAGAACTCGGAGCCGACGATCCAGCCGGTCGGTTCAGGACGCTTGAGGACCTTGGCCATGTTTGGCGTGTACTGGGAAATACTCACGCCGTACGACTTACTGTTGGCGTAACCGAAACTGGCCATCTTGCTGTTGACGATGTAGGTCTCGGTGCCACCCCAGGCGAGCAGAAACGGACGGAATTCCTTCGGCGTACGGAAAGTCGCCGGGCCGTTGTCCTTTTCGCGCCAGCCGGTGACTTTGGTGTCACGCACAAACAGTTGGCCGTCGTTGACCAGGAACGAACCGGCCTCTTGCGACAGGCGCAATTCCTGGGTTTGGCCGTCGATTTCGAGGATGCCTTTACGGCCGACGACGATCGGCAGCTTCGACAGGTACACGCCCGGCGAGGTCTCGCTGAAGTACTGCTTGGGCAGTTTCTGCGCCAGGTCTTTGAGGTTCATGTAGCCGTCATCGACGAAGATCGCCTGGGGGATGCCGTGCTGACGCACCACCCATTCGGCCATCTTGTTGTCGCCGCCGATAAAGTCCTTCAGCGCGTCTTCCTGCATCATCCGGCGCACGCTGACTTTGCCTGCTTTGCTGCGGACGATTTTCGCCGCAGCGGCTTCGGCGGTGTAGCCGGAAATGTCCGGCAGTTTCGGCGCGGCCAGGTTCAGCGCTTCGGTCGGCGCGCTGCTGACCGTGTAGGTCTTGGCTTGTTGCAACTCTTTCGCGGTGGTCACCGGTTTAACCGGCTCCACAGTCGCGAAGGTGCTGGCGCTGGCCAGCAGCATCGCGCCGGCCAGCAGGCTGAGTGAGCCTGTCCTGGTGCTGATCATGTCGGGCACTCCCTTGGCGGTTTGCATCAGAAGCGCCAGATCACGTCGATGAACGCGCGGTGCATGTACGAATCAACCTGCTTGCCGTAGGCATCGCCCGGTTTGAACACACCGCCACGGAAGCGCACCAGGGCCGATGGCTCGTCGATCGACTGGCTCAACGCCGCCGGCAACAGGCCTTGCTTGAAGTACTTGGTGACGACCAGGTCCATCTCCTGACCCAGATCCTTGTTGCCGTCTTCAAGCGGCAGCGAGGTGCTGGAGAGGATCGCGCCGGTGGCGTCGTCGGTGTTGTTTTCCACGGCGTTGATGCCGTTGCTGCCCACCGGCTTGTTGCCGTCGACACGCCAGAACTTGTGGTAGATCAGGCTGGCGTCGTACTCGTCGTTGACCATCCACGAACCGAACAGCGTTGCGGTTTGCATGTTGTTCATTTCGCCACGGAACGCTTCACCGAAACGGTGAACCCGCGAGCGGGTACCGGTGTAGTTGGAGCGGTTGCTTTCCAGGCCGTTCTGCTCGTAATCGGCGCTGGCGCGGGCGTAGGCACCGCCGACTTGCCATTGCGGATCGAGGCGCAGGCGCACACCGATGTCGGTGGTCCAGCCGTTGACGTCTTCGCTGCGCTTGGCTTGTGCCGGGCGCGAGCCATCGGCGTTGAGGGCGTTGACCGTGTCACGGTCGCCGCTCATGCCGGTGATGCTGCCCCAATAGTTGACGGTGTTGGTGTTGCGCCAGTTGTAGGCGTCGCTGTCGGCGGTCAGGCCGAGCCAGCTGATGTCACCGTTCTGGGTTTTATCCAGCGAGTCGCGCGGGACGCCCGGCTCGGCGTAATCGAGTTTGCCGTCATCGTGGGTGTGATGACCGCGAATGCCGACCCATTGCCCTGGCGTCCACTGGTAAGCGGCATCGGCGTAGGCGTGCAGGCGATCCTTGTCTTTCGGCGCCAGCTCTTTGAGGTCGGTGCGGTATTCGCTGAAGCGTTCGGCGACACCGGCGTTGGCGCGCAACAGGGTGGTGTCGAAGGTCCAGTTCAGCGCTTCGATGTTGGTGTCGCGCCATTGGCCGTCGTCATTGCGCAGACGCTGGCGACCGAACTTGAGCATCTCGCCCGGGTACGGGGTGAGGCCGCTGTAACCGACCCAGAACTCACGCATCGCCAGGTAGTTTTTCTTGGTTTTGCGATCACTGTTGTCGGTGGCTTGTTCACCGTCGGATTGTTGCAGGGTGTCGGTTTCGATGATGTCGGTCGAGGTCACCGCCTGGCCCATGGCGTAGGCGCTCCACGCGCCGCTTTCGCCGTAGATCCACGGACGCAGGTCGAGGCCGACGCCGTTGACGTCGCCGCCCTTGGCGGTGCCGAGGTCACGGTCGTCTTCGGACTGGCCGGTGACTTTCACTTCGAGGCCGAAGTTCTTGGTTTCAGTCATCGCGGCCAGTGTCGGGCAAGACCAGATCAGCGCGAACGAAAGGCCAATGCCGGCCTTCACGAATGGATTCAACTTCATAATTTTTCCTCGCCGTCTTCTTCTTGCAGGGCGTGCAGTTGCAGCGTGTTCGGGTTTAGAGCGCCACGGCTGGCTTGCTCTTGTTGCAGCAGACGCTGGGCTTCGGCCAGACGCTCGGGCGGCAGTTGCGCGGCGAGGGTGGTCGCCAGCTCATCGGCTTGCGGAGTGTTTTGTGCTTTGGCCAATTGGCTGAACACGTAGGCGTTGAGCGGATCGGGCTTGGTGCCTTTGCCTTGGGAGAACAGCTGGGCGATGGCGAAGTCGGCGCTGTTCTGGCCGTTGCGCGCAGCGGTCAGCAGGTGGTCGAGGGCTTTCTGCGGATAGACCTTGCCCAGGTAGCCACGGCGATAGATCTGGCCGAGGTAGTAATCGGCGGCGACTTCACGGCCGACGGCTTTCTGGAAATGTTCTTCGGCGACTTTGGCGTCGGCCGGGACCAGTTTGCCTTCGTAATAGAGCTTGCCCAGCAACAACTCGGCGCGTGGCTGGTCGGCGGCGCGGCCGTTGTCGAGGTACTTCATCATCTGGTCGACGTCGCCCAGTTCCGGGTAGTCGTAGAGCAGTTGTGCGAGGGTCACCCACGACGCCGGGTAACCCGGAGCGATCGGCTCGAGCAACGACTGCGCGGTTTTCTCGTCAGTCTTGCCGAGGGTCGAATCGGCCAATACGCGGGCGACGGAATCAACACGTTGAGCGGTGACGGTGCCACGGCTGTAGCCGGCTTGCATCTGCTTGATCAATTCGGCCTGTTGCTCTGGCTGGGCACGTTTCTGATAGACCGTGGCCAGTTCGACGTAGCAGATGTCGGTGGTGTTGAGTGCGGCTTTGCAGATCTTTTCCACATCATCCAGGTGCTGGTCGTAGGTGCCTTGGGTGCGATACAGCAGCACCTGCGCCAGACCCGCTTCCGGGTAGCCGGATTTGCGCCACTGATCGATCTGCTGCTGGGCGTTGATGTTGGGGAAGCTGTGCGGGTATTGCAGGTACAGCATCGCCAGCGGGATCAACGTGTTGCCTTCGCCATTGGCGGCGGCTTTTTTCAGCAGGCTTTCGGCTTCGTGGTGCTCGGCTTCGGTGGAACCCGGCTTGGCTACCAGCAGGCGACCGAGACGCGCCTGAGCGCGCGGCGAAACACTGGCAGCGGCGCGGTAAGTCGCTTCGGCCTGTTTCATTTGCTCAGGGTCGCGGCTGTCGACCTGGATATCGGCGAGGCCGACTTGCGCTTCGCTGTAACCGAGATCGGCCAGTTGCTGATAATTCTGCGCGGCGGTGGCGGTGTCGCCACGTTTGAGCGCTTCGTTGGCCAGACGCTGATCGGGCAGGCCGGCGCAACCGGCCAGACTCACCGCCAATGCCAAGGCACACACCGTTCCCATGTAGGAGTGAGCCTGCTTGCGATTCAGGCAACTCGGTACATCAGACAAACCGCGGCGCTCCCATCGCGAGCAGGCTCGCTCCCACAGGGTCGACGGTGTGTTGAAGATAGGAGTAGTCACAGGCATATCCTCGACTTAAAGACCGGCAGCCATGGCTTTGTCGATCAGCCAGTTCAGGTTCGGGCCACGGTCGCTGTTCACTTCCACCGGGCGGCCGGCCAAGCTGCTGTCGAGCGGCTCGTCAGGCTGGATCTGTACGCGGATGTCGGAGGAGAGGTCGGCGCTTTTCAGGCTGGTGCTGCTGACGATCTTGCCGGTGCGGGTCTTGTCTTCGCCGGCGATCTGGAAGCTCACCGGGGTGCCCGGACGCACGTCGCCGAACTGGCGATAGGAGAAGCGCGCATCGACGGTGGCCTGGGTGTTGCGCGGCACCAGTTGGAAGATCACGTCGCCTTTGCTCGCGTATTGACCGTCCGCCACCAGTTGCTGGGCCACGGTGCAATCGCACGGCGAAGTCAGGGTGCCGGTCATTTGCTTGCCGAACAGTTCTTCAACCTTGGCCGGCGACAATTGATCTTCTTCCAGATGACCCTTGAGCACGTCGAGCATGCTGGTGCTGAAGGTCGCCAGTGGCGCACCTTTGGCCGCGACGCCGTCGGACTTGACCAGACTCTGCACGGTGCCGTCACGCGGCATGGTGATGTTCATCCCCGGTACGCTGACCAGACCGGCCTGCGCGTGGCTGACGAAGTACATGCCGTATACCGATTTGAAAATGAAGCCCGCCGCGACCAGGCCGACCGCGAAGATACCGGCGCTGAAGGTCACTGCTTTCAGGCGCCCGAACGGGGTCATGCCGGAGCCGCCGTCCTTGACCTTGCGTGCCTTGGTGAAGTTGTCGCGCTGCAGGGTCGCCAGCACTTCGCCGATGCTGACGATGTCGCCGGCCAGGTGCGAAGTGATCAGGTGGCGCAGGGTGGAAATATCCTGCGGCTCCAGATTCTGGAACTGGCAGCCGGCACGGCCGGTCTGGCGGTCGAAGGAACGCACTTGCAGTTCAACGTCCATGGCGATGCCGAGGTTGTCGATGACGAATTGCAGACGCGCCTTGTACACCTGGCCAATGGTCAGTGGCATTTGCCCGGCGTTAAACGCCAGACCACCGGCGGACAGGTCCAGGACCCGCGCTTCGACCGGCGTCCGGTCGGGACCGAAGAAGCGTAGTTTGGCCGGGATTTTCACGCGGGCGTGTTGGCGTTGGGCTTCGGATTCATGCACTACGTTGGCGTTGACGGCGGTATTCATGGGGGCGATTTCCTTGTTAATTCAATAGGGGCAGGTCAGACCATCATCAGCAGCACGGCGACGAAAATGCTGCCGGCGGAGAAGGTCATGGTCCGAGACGACCAGGTGTTGAACCAACGTTGAAAGCTGGCGAGATCACGGGTCAGGGAAGTGGGTTGGCGAGTCCAGGATTGTTGGTCGAGGCGGAAGAACACGTAGATCTTCACCAGCGCACCGACGATCTGGTTGTAATACAGAATCGCTGGGTAAGCCGGGCCAATGCGGTGACCGGAACACGACAGCAGCAACGTCAGGATCAGGCGGGTGATGCCGATCCACAGCAGGTAAACGAGGATGAACGCGGTGCCGTACTTGAAGCTGGCGATCATCGCCACGGTCAGGCCAAGCAAGGAGGTCCACATCGATACGCGCTGATCGAACAGCACCACCGAGGTGAAGGCGCCGAGGCGTTTCACGCCCAGGCCCAGTGCTCGCGAGTTCTGCCGCAGGTTGTTGCCGTACCAGCGGAACATCAGTTTGCGGCTGGCCTTGATGAAGCTCTTTTCCGGCGGGTGTTCAACGGTGTTGATCGCTGCGTCAGGCACGTAGAAAGTGTCGTAACCGAGGCGCATCAGGCTGAACCAGCTGGACTTGTCGTCGCCGGTCAAAAACTTGAAGCGGCCTAGACGCCAGTGTTGCAGCGAGTCGCTTTCCACGTCGGCGATGAATTCCGGGTTGGTCACCACGGTGGCGCGAAACACCGACATACGACCGGTCATGGTCAGCACGCGCTTGGACAGGGCCATTGAGCACATGTTGATGTGGCGCTGGGCGAAACGCAGCTTGTGCCATTCGCTCATGATGTAGCCGCCGCGCACTTCGCAGAACTCGTTGGTGGTCAGGCCGCCGACGTTGCCGAACAGCTGGAACCACGGCACGGTCTTGCGCACGGTGCCTTCGCCGAGCACGGTGTCGCCATCGATCACGGCTACCACGGCGCGGTCGTCCGGCAAATGGCGGGAAATCGCGCGGAAACCATAGGCCAGGCCATCACGTTTGCCGGTACCGGGAATGCGCACGAAGTCGAGCTTCACGCGGTCTGGCGGATTCATTCGCGCCCACAGCGCCTTGACCAGCAGCTCATCGGACATTTCCACGATCGAGCAGACCACGGTGGTCGGCAGTTCGCAGTCGATGGCTTCGCGGATCACCGAGCTGTAGACCTGCGCAGTGGTCAGCGCGTCGATACGGAAACTGGTGACCATCAGGAACACATGCGACGGGTCCGCCGCCTTACCCAGCTTGCGTACTTTGCGACGCAGGTGCGGGTAAACGATGTAGAGAAAAATCATGCCGCGCACAAAATGCGTTGCACCCATCGAGTAGCGCCAGATACCCACGGCGCCAATCAGGAAAATGAAGTCCTTCGACTCGGAGTCGAATGTGGACGTGGGCAGCATCAAGGCCAGGCCCATCAGCAGACTGAGATAAAAAAGCCAGCCGGCTGATTGCAGAAAAAAATGTTTGAGCTTGCTCATCAGCGTCATCCGAAGGTAAGGGAGGCTTCAAGCTGCAAGCTTCGAGCTGCAAGTACTGCAGCTCGAAGCTTGTCGCTTAGGTCTGCATTACCAGCAGATACCCTCGGTGCGCGTACCAGCGTCGGTGGCTTTGGCCATGAAGCCGACCAGGTCGATGACCTGTTTGCCGTGCGGCGCTTGCTGGGCCAACGGGCGGAACTTCTCGTCGCGGTTGCCGAGGATGATCACGTCGGAGTTATCGATCACCGAATCGAAGTCCGCGTTGAGCAGGGACGACACGTGCGGGATCTTCGACTCGATGTAGTCCTTGTTCGCGCCGTGAACACGGGCGTACTCGACGTTGCTGTCGTAGATGCTCAGGTCGTAACCCTTGCCGATCAGCATCTCGGCCAGTTCCACCAGCGGGCTTTCGCGCAGGTCGTCGGTACCGGCCTTGAAGCTCAGACCGAGCAGGGCGACTTTACGTTTGTCGTGGCTTTCCACGATGTCGAAGGCGTTCTGCACTTGCGATTCGTTACTACGCATCAGCGAGTTGAGCAGAGGCGCTTCGACGTCCAGCGAACCGGCGCGGTAGGTCAGGGCGCGCACGTCTTTCGGCAGGCACGAACCGCCGAAGGCGAAGCCCGGGCGCATGTAGTACTGGGACAGGTTGAGGGTCTTGTCCTGGCAGACCACTTCCATCACTTCACGGCCATCGACGCCGACTGCTTTGGCGATGTTGCCGATTTCGTTGGCGAAGGTCACTTTGGTCGCGTGCCAGACGTTGCAGGTGTACTTGATCATCTCGGCAACGGCGATGTCCTTGCGGATGATCGGTGCGTCGAGTTCTTCGTACAGCGATTGCAGAACGTCGCCCGAGGCCTTGTCGAACTCGCCGATGACGGTCATCGGTGGCAGGTCGTAGTCGGCAATGGCGGTGGATTCACGCAGGAATTCCGGGTTGACCGCAACGCCGAAGTCGACACCGGCCTTCTTGCCCGAGCAGTCTTCGAGAATCGGGATCACCACGTTGGCCACGGTGCCCGGCAGCACGGTGCTGCGCACGACGATGGTGTGGCGGGTGGTTTTTTCACGCAGGACAAAACCGATCTCGCGGCATACCGCTTCGATGTAGTTCAGTTCCAGGTCGCCGTTCTTTTTGCTCGGCGTACCCACGCAGATCATCGACAGGTCGGTGTCGCGAATCGCCTCGGCGAAGTTGGTCGTGCCACGCAGACGACCGGTCTGGATACCCTGTTGCAGAAGTTCGCCCAGGCCGGGTTCAACAATCGGCGACTTGCCGGCGTTGATCATGTCGATCTTGTCTTTGGCAACATCGACGCCAACTACGTCATGGCCCCGTGCAGACAGGCAACCGGCACATACTGCGCCAACGTAACCCAAACCAAATATGCTGATGCGCATCGCAATTACCTCTGTATATATCAGGCCTTAGAGGCCGGAGTTAATGGTGTTCAGCGTTCATTAGTGCACTCGAAAGTGCGGCACACAGGCGCCACAATGCCGTGTGCAGGCATACTAAGTTTCGAGTGTCTAAATAAGTGCACTCAAGATGTGCGCAACCAGGCCTTGTTGTTATGACTTGCCCTGTTATGCAGCCGATCCTCTTTGGAGAAGACTCTTGTGCAATCGTCTTGCGCGCTCGATGTCAGGATGAAAGTCCCGTAAATCAAGCGGTTGGGTGCTCAGGCGAGCACGTTTATTAGGGCGCGGCCATGGCCTTTGTAGGGGATATAAATGGTGCGTATCTCCTGTCCATCGTCTGTTTTGAGACTAGTTAGTCATCTAGGCAAGTTGCTGTGACAACTTGGTTACATGGCTATCTGCTCTGCGTAAGTTATCTCGTACAAACTCGGCGAGAATCGTTACCGGTGGTATGAGCTATGCATTCGGACGAAGTTCCTGTCCGCTCATCGCGAAATCTGAAATTTCTTGAAATATTGTCAGAGATGGCACTAGTCTCAATTTGATAGCACTTTCGTTTTCGACCTTTAATAACAGGCGAAAAATCACGTTAGATAGTTTTGTGCCACTACGCTGAAAAAAGTTAGGTGCCACTACTGAAAAAAATGATCAGTGTCGAGTGAAACTAATCTTAGAAAAGACAGGGAGGGTTTTCTGGCGCCATTAAAATGGCGAAATGGTGCGAGGGTTTTTTGACATCGTGCGAGCTGCACGACTCTTTATAGAAAGAGTCGTGCATTGGGCATGCTTTATTCCGGGGCGTGGTCGCGCAAAAACACCAGATTGTCGGGTTTCGACTGTTCGACGCTGTAGCGATAACCCTGCACATCGAACTGTTTGAGCTGGGCCGGATCGTTGATCTTTTCCTGGATCACGAAACGGCTCATCAGGCCCCGGGCTTTTTTCGCGTAGAAGCTGATGATCTTGTACTGACCGTTCTTCTGGTCCTTGAACTCGGTGTTGATGATCCGCGCGTTCAGGGCTGTGCGTTTCACTGCCGAAAAGTACTCATTGGAGGCGAGGTTGAGCAGCACGTCGTCGCCTTGATCGGCCAGCGCTTCATTGAGCCATTCGCTGATGCGCGTACCCCAGAAGGCGTACAGGTCTTTGCCACGGGCGTTGGCCAGTTTGGTGCCCATTTCCAGACGATAGGGTTGCATCAGGTCGAGCGGGCGCAGCAGCCCGTAGAGACCGGAGAGCATGCGCAGGTGTTTTTGCGCGTAATCGAAATCGGCTTCGCTGAAGGACTGGGCGTCGAGACCGGTGTAGACATCGCCCTTGAACGCGAGCAGTGCCTGTTTGGCGTTTTCCGGAGTGAAGGCAGGCGTCCAGCTGCCGAAGCGCGCGGCGTTGAGCCCACCGATTTTGTCGGACACGTGCATCAGTTCGCTGATCTGCGCAGGCGTCAGGTCGCGCAGTTGCTGGATCAGTTCCTGGGAATGGTCGAGGTATTGCGGCTGGGTGAAGCGCTGGGTCGCCGGCGGTGTTTCGTAATCGAGGGTCTTGGCGGGGGAAATCACCATCAGCATGAAGTCGTCTCCTTTAATCGTGGGGGCGATTCTAGGGGGTTGTCCGATTTGACTCCAGCTATGGGGGTTATAGGTCGGGGTTAGCAGAGGCATTTGCGACGGTTGGTGGATTTTTCCCTCACTGTAGAGACCGGTACATCCTTTACAAATTAGACCGGGGACATCGTTTACACCTTTACAGGCTTGAAACGCGTTTGACGCCGCTTTCAAGCCTGCCTAAACAGTGGCTGCAAAGGTACAGTTCCCAAGTGTCATCAGCCACTTCCTTCAGCGCGATGTCCTCTCCAATCAGAGCTTCTCCCAGAAAAATCAGCTGTCCTTTCCATTTAATTTCCCCATTTGACCGAACCTTGCGTACTTCAACATCGGAACCGTATTCAAGCGCAGGCAAGTAACCGGGATAAGCGCGTATCGACGGGCGATAGACAGATGCCGGCGGTTTCATGCCCAGCGCGGTGTGCGGTCGGTGGTGGTTGAAGTCTTGGATGAAATCCTGAAAAGCCAGCTGCTGGCGCACCAGGTTTTCCGCCGGTGGCACTGCTGCCTTTAGCGTTCGATGCATCCGTTCATGTCGACCATTTTGGTCGGGACGGCCAGGTGTAATCGTTTCGACATGGATTCCGAGCCTGATGAACCAAACCGATAACTTCGAAAGTCGCGCCAGACCTGTCGACGCAAAAGGAGCGCCATTATCAGTGCGGATCACATCCGGCAGCCCATATTCTCGAAAAGCCCACTCGAAGCCTTCCCGCGTCGGCGCTCCGTGCGTACTGGGCAAAGCGCGACAGACGAATAAAAAGCGGCTCATCTGATCGGTAATGGTCAGCGGATAGCACCAATTACCGTCCTGCATTTTGAACTGCCCTTTGTAATCAGCACACCAAGTCTGGTTGGGCGCGTCGACCGGACGTAAATGTGTTGGAGCACGGGGACGCGGGGGATAGGGCCGTCGTGCCACCACCAAACCAGCTTTCTTCAACCACTCCCCGGCGGTACTCGCCGCCGGCCATTGGATATGCGGATCGGAATCGCGCAGGCGACCAATGATCTGCTTGGGTCCCCGATCGGGATGTTCGTTTTTCTTGGCCAGCAACTTGGCGATGATTTCATCGGAAGTTTGGTGAGGGCAATTCAGCGGCTTACGCGACTGCTCTTTCAAGCCATCCACGCCCAACGCTGCATACCGTTCCAGCCACTTGTCGATGGTTGGACGACTGACGCCATACCGCCGGCTTAATTGGCTTTTGGTGTAGCTGCCGCTGAGCCAATCGCTAATTAACTTCACTCGTTGATCCATTGGGGACTCTTGTTTCCAGGGCATGGTCAGCACCTCCTGACCATGATTGATACCTGTAAACCATGTCCCCGGTCTCAAACGTAAAGGATGTATCCGGTCTTTACCCACCCCAGCCCTCTCCCGGAGGGAGAGGGGGCTGACCGAGTTGTACTGTCGATTTACGCCGACATGATCTATCGAGTTGAACTCAAATTTTGAAATCAATGAAGGTCAGCTCCCTCTCCCCCCGGGAGAGGGCTGGGGTGAGGGCGGCATCCTTCACCCTTGCACATCAGCTATAGTGCCGCGCGGGTTTTGTTATGGAGACATCCCTTTTGCGCATTGTTCTTTTATTCACCGCGTGGCTGTTGAGCTTCGGTGCCGTCGCGGCGCCGGGCGATGTGGCGACGCTGGATCGCAGCACCTGGCCGGAGCAGCTTAGCAACCCGACCCTGTTTGACGTGGCGTCACGGGCGGAAATCCTGATGTTCGCCCGTGTCCTGCTGGGCACCGAGTCGATGGACGAGGCCGCTCTGGCGCAGCGTCTAGGCTTACGCACGGTCAATATCGATGCGGTCAACATTCTGCGCCAACGCCTCTGGCCGCGCCTGCTGGCCAACTACAACTTCGCCCAGCAAAGCTGCGATCAGGACGCCTCGTTCTGCTTCCTTGTAGAAGACTTGCCAACGCTGCGCGAGCAAGCCGCCAAGTTCGTCGTCAGTGACGACAGTTATTACACCAAGTGGGCCGAGCCGAGCCGGATCTTCCATGTGCAGTACCTCGACGAGTTGTTGCGCAAGGCCGCGTTGTCGCCGCAGAGCAGCAACGAATTCGATCGTTTCGGTGACTACGAGCGCAACGGTGACGCGATGCACGACCGGCTGTTCCTGCTGACCTTCGACAGCGCCGCCAATCTGCAACCGGACAACACCGGCTGGCTCACCGAATACCTACGCAAATCGAACCTGAGCGGCACGTTCTTCGTGCTGGGCAAGGATATTCAGGCGCGACTGGCTGATCGCTCGGTGAGCAGCCTGCAAGCAGAGTTCTCGAAACAGTGCGTCGGCGTTCAAGGCTGGGAGTTCCGTTCCCACAGCCACTGGCAGGACTGGCAGGATTCGGTGCGGCGCAGCGCAGATCTGGTGAAGAACAAGTTGCCGGAAAACTACGTGCCGCTGTTTCGTCCGCCGGAAGGGCAGCGCCGCAGCGATGCGCAAGGTTTTTTCAACACACAAGGCCTGCAAGTGGCGCTGTGGGACATCGATGCCCAGGACGGCGCCGGCAAACTCAAGGGCGCAGCGAGCGCGCAGAGGGTGCTGACTCTGATGCTGTTGTGGCGACACGGGGTGATCAATTTCAACATGAAGCAGGACGCGGTGAAGACCTCGTTACCGTGGTTGATCACGCAGACCGCGCAGAGCGGTATCGGTTGGGAAGACTGTCAGGACGCTTTTCGCTGAGAAACGAAAAAAGCCCGGAAACATTGGGCTTGGGGCGATTTTTTTGAAGAGTTCGATGCAGGCGGACTTCCGACTTTAGCGGGGTCTGGGCAGTCCGCCAAGGGCTTTTCGTCACTCTGAAAAATAAACTTAAAAAAACCGTCAAAGTACTTTTTTATGTCATCGGTTTTGGAGTATTACGAAGACAGACCGCCGAAACCTGCAACACAGGTGGCGTCTTCCAAGACCCGTTTGTTTGCAGTCACTTGAATCTCCGCAGGTGAGATTTCGGCAGTCACTTCGAGGCGCAGCACCGCTCAGGTATTGCGTCCAATGGCTCTGACAAAGGTGACCGAGTATGGATGATCACGGACGTAGCCCTTCCTCCAACCAGCCAATCCTTTATGTACTCGATACCAACGTATTGATTCACGATCCAAATGCCCTGCTGAATTTCGAAGAACACCACGTCGCGATCCCGATGACCGTGCTTGAAGAGCTGGACAAGCTCAAGAGCGGGCATCACAGCGTTGCCGCCGAATGCCGTCAGGCCATCCGGCTGATCGACAAGACCCTGGGTGACGCTTCCCCTGAAGACGTCGAGCTGGGTGTGCCGATCCAGCGCGGTAAAGGCGGGCCGAAGGGCTTGCTGTCAATTCTGATGAGCAAACAGGCCGAATCGAATCTGATTCTGCCCGAGCATCTGAACGACAATAAAATCATCAACCAACTGATCGATTTGCACACCCGCGATCCGAAAAAGCCTGTGGTGCTGGTCACCAAAGACATCAACATGCGCCTCAAGGCGCGCGCCTGTGGCATCGATGCCGAGGATTACAGCACCGACCAACTGGTCGATGACGTGTCTCTGCTGCCTAACGGCTATCACAACATGACCGGCTCTTTCTGGGACCGCGTGAGCAAGGTCGACACCCGCCAGGATCACGGCCGCACCTGGCACCAAGTGCAACTGATCGACAACCTGCCGGCGGTGCACATCAACGAGTTCATCATCGACGAACAGGGCTTTGTCGGCTGGATCAAGGAGATCGACGAGGCCAAGCTGCTGATCCTCGACCTGCATCAGGAACCGCTGCTGCATCAAGAGGCCTGGGGGCTGAAGCCACGCGACATCTATCAGAGTCTGGCGCTGTACGCGCTGCTCGATCCGGACATTCATCTGGTCAACCTGTCGGGTGCCGCCGGTTCCGGTAAAACCATTCTGGCCCTGGCCGCGGCGATCGAGCAGACCATGGTCAGCAAGCGTTATCGCCGCATCATTGCGACCCGCAGCGTGCAGGGCCTGGACCAGGAAATCGGCTTCCTGCCCGGGACTGAAGCGGAAAAAATGGAGCCGTGGCTGGGCGCCATCACCGACAACCTCGAAGCCTTGCACATGGATGACGAAAACACCCATGGCAGCGTCGACTACATCCTCAGCAAAGTGCCGTTGCAGTTCAAATCGCTCAACTACATTCGCGGGCGCAGCTTCCAGCAGAGCCTGATCCTGATCGACGAGTGCCAGAACCTCACGCCGCACCAGATGAAAACCATCATCACCCGTGCCGGCGCGGGTTCCAAAGTGGTGTGCCTGGGCAACCTCGCACAGATCGACACCCCTTACCTGTCCGCGACCAGCTCCGGGCTGACCTACCTGACCGAACGCTTCAAGGATTTCCCCAACGGTGTGCACATCACCCTGCAAGGGGTGCCTCGTTCGATTCTGGCCGAATACGCTGAAACCCATTTGTAACTGCATCACAACCAAAACCGGGCGGCCCAAAAGCCGCCCGGTTTTTTATGGCCCTGCACAAATCCAAATGTAGGAGTGAGCCTGCTCGCGATAGCGGTCGATCAGTCGACATCAGTGGTGAATATCAGACCGCTATCGCGAGCAGGCTCACTCCTACAGGGATGGTGGTGATTTCATAATCAATGATGCGGAAATTTGACCCGCAGGTTTACAATCGTCGCTCCTGATCAGGAGTAATCCCGTGCTGACTCATCTCGATTCCCAAGGTCGCGCCAACATGGTCGACGTCACCGAAAAAGCCGTGACGTTCCGTGAAGCGACGGCCCAAGCGCTGGTGCGCATGCTCCCCGAAACGCTGCAGATGATCGTCAGCGGTGGCCATCCCAAGGGCGACGTGTTCGCCGTGGCGCGCATTGCCGGCATTCAAGCGGCGAAGAAAACCAGCGATCTGATTCCCCTCTGCCATCCGCTGATGCTCACCGGCGTCAAAGTCGAACTCAGTGCTGATGGCGACGACACCGTGCGCATCGTTGCCCGCTGCAAGCTGTCCGGGCAGACCGGCGTTGAGATGGAAGCGTTGACCGCTGCCAGTGTTGCCGCCCTGACCATTTACGACATGTGTAAAGCCGTCGATCGCGGCATGACCATTGAAAGCGTGCGTCTGCTGGAGAAGGTCGGTGGCAAGAGCGGGCACTTTCAGGCGGAGCAGCCATGAACCTGACCGTGAAGTTTTTTGCCCGTTACCGCGAAGCGCTGGGCGTGGATTCGGTAAAGATTGAAGGTGATTTCGCCACTGTCGATGATGTGCGTGCACATGTTCTTCAAATGCAGACGCAACGGGATGGCGCCGAGGTACTGAGCGAGCAGAACCTGATGTGCGCACGCAACGAAGACCTCTGCCAACTCGATGAGCCGGTGGTCGATGGCGACGAAGTGGCGTTTTTCCCTACCGTGACCGGGGGCTGATCCATGGCGATTCGCGTGCAGGCCATGCCGTTCGATCCGGGCGCTGAAGTCAACGCGATGCATGCGGCCAATGTCGGCGTCGGCGCGGTGGTGAGTTTTGTCGGCTACGTGCGCGACTTTAACGACGGCCTCGATGTAGCGGGGATGTTCCTCGAACACTATCCGGGCATGACCGAAAAAGCCCTCGGTAAAATCGCCATCGAAGCCGAACAGCGCTGGCCGTTGCTGAAACTGGAAGTGCTGCACCGCATCGGCGCATTGGAGCCGGGCGAACCCATCGTGTTTGTCGGCGCCGCCAGCGCCCATCGCCAGGCCGCCTTCGATGCCTGCGCCTTCGTCATGGACTACCTGAAAACCCGCGCGCCGTTCTGGAAGAAAGAAAACACCAGCGACGGGCCGCGTTGGGTTGAGGGGCGGGACAGTGATCATGCAGCGGCGGATCGCTGGAAAAAGTAATTCCTGTAGCGTCCCTCAGTACGCCTTCGCGAGCAAGCTCGCTCCCACATTGGATCTGTGTCGTTCACAAATCCAATGTGGGAGCGAGCTTGCTCGCGAAGGGGCCATCTGTAACAGCAAAAACCTCGCAGACACTCTCTTCTCGTGGATTGACGGCTTGTACCTATAAGTCCAATATGGATTTCCAAGTACAAAAAAGTTTCAGTCTTGCCGCTCGTAGCTCCCCGCTAGCAGCTGCTCTTCTTCATCTTGCCAAACCAACAACAACCCCGCGAGAGAACGAACATGAAGAAACTCCCCCTCATCACCGGTCTGGCCCTCAGCCTGTTGGCCTCCGCCAGCGTGTTCGCCGCCGAGCAAACCCTGCGCATCGGTATCGAAGCCGCTTACCCGCCATTTGCGTCGAAAACCGACAAAGGCGAAATCGTCGGTTTCGACTACGACATCGGCAATGCCCTGTGTGCGCAGATGAAGGTCAAGTGTGTGTGGGTCGAAGGTGAGTTCGACGGTCTGATTCCTTCGCTGAAAGTGAAAAAGATCGACATGGCGCTGTCCTCGATGACCATCAACGAAGACCGCAAGAAGTCGGTGGATTTCACCCACAAGTACTACTTCACTTCGTCACGACTGGTGATGAAGGAAGGCGCCACGGTCGACGATCAATACGCGAGCCTCAAGGGCAAGAATGTCGGCGTGCAGCGCGCGACCACCACCGATCGTTATGCCACCGAGGTGTTCGAGCCGAAGGGCATTAACGTCAAGCGCTACAGCAACAACGAAGAAATCTACATGGACCTGGCGGCGGGGCGCCTCGATGCGATTTTTGCCGACACCATCCCGCTGAATGACTTTTTGTCGATGCCGCGTGGCAAGGGTTATGCGTTTGTCGGGCCTGAGTTGAAGGATCCGAAGTACGTGGGCGAGGGCGCAGGGATTGCAGTGCGCAAGGGCAATACCGAGTTGGTCAGCCAGTTGAATGGCGCCATCGATGGCATTCGCGCGAGTGGCGAGTATCAGAAGATTTCCGAGAAGTATTTCAAGTCCGACATCTACGGCGACTGATCTACCGCTTTCGCGAGCAGGCTCGCTCCTACATTTGGAATGCGTTCACCTGTAGGAGTGAGCCTGCTCGCGATGGCGTCAGAGAAATCACCGCAAATCTCTAGCCCTTCAATTCCTTCAAATGCTTGTACACCGTCGCCCGCCCCATGTTCAGCACGTTGGCCACATAGTTCGAGGCGCTCTTGCCCTTGAACGCGCCTTCGGCGTGCAGCGCCAGCACCAGTTCACGTTTGTGATCGCGGGTGAGCAGGTTCAGGCTCAGCTGCCGCTCGCGCAGCCAGGCGTGGAGGAAGGTGTTGATGCGTTCCTGCCAGTCATCGCGAAACAGTGAGTCCGGTTGCGGGATCAGTTTGCTCGGCGAGAGAAACAGGTCCAGCGCGGCCTTGGCGTTCTCGAACAGCGAAATATTCAGGTTGATGCACAACACCGCCAGTGGCCGGCCTTCGCTGTCGCGCAGCACGGTGCTCAGGCTGCGAATCTTCTGGCCATCCCAATTGAGCTTTTCGTACGGGCCGATATTGCGGTCGCTGACATCCTCGCTGAGCATGTCCTCCAGTGACGAGTCGTCGCCGATCTCGCGCTTGGACAGGTTGTTGGCGATGTAGTCGACCTTTTGCGTGCGCAGGTCGTGCAGCACCACTTCGGCGTGGGGAAAGAACAGCGTGGCGATGGCGTCGGCAACAGCGCGGAAGTTATCCAGCGCCGGGTCGAATTCAGGGGCAGTCATGACAGTGGAGCTCCAGGCAGCGTCAACGCCTCCGTGATCAGGAGGCGTTGCGAGTGTGCCGCAATCCGTTGGGCGCGTCATCCGCAGGGACAATCAGGCGAGACGGGCAGGGGCGAGCATGGCGCTGTCCAACCCGAACTGCTGCAAGTGCTCGGGCAACGGCTCGCCGCGTACCAACGCCGCGCTGGCCTGGCCCATCGCCGGGGAAGTCTGAATGCCGTAACCACCCTGCGCCGCCACCCAGAACAGCCCCGGCACCTGCTGATCGAAGCCACTGAGCAAATCACCGTCGGCGACGAAGCTGCGCAGGCCGGCCCACGTACGCGTCGGACGGCGGATGGTCAGCGTGGTGGCCTCTTCGATCTGGTAGATGCCCATGGCGATGTCGAGTTCTTCCGGCTGCACATCGTGAGGCTCGACCGGGTCGGCGTTGGCCGGCGAGCCTAGGAACATGCCTGCGTCGGGCTTTATATAGAAGGATTCGTCGAGGCTGACCAGCATCGGCCAGTGATGAATGTCGACGCCTTCGGGGCCGGCGAAGATGAATGCGGCGCGGCGTTTCGGTTGCAGGCCCAGCGGCTTGGCGCCGGCCAGTGCGCCGATCTTGTCGGCCCAGGCGCCGGCGGCGTTGATGATCACCGGCGCGGTGAAGGTCTGGCCGTTGGTTTTTACGTGCCAGAGACCGTCGGCATCGCGGTTGAGGCCGAGCACTTCGCAATCGGTATGGACTTCACCGTTATTGCGACGAATGCCGCGCAGGTAGCCCTGATGCAAGGCATCGGTGTCGATGTCGCTGGCGCTCGGATCGTAGATCGCACCATGGACTTTTTCCCGACGCAGGATCGGCAGTCGCGCGCAGGCTTCGTCGGCGCTGAGCAGTTGCATCTGCGGCACGGTGGCTTTGGCGCTGAGATATTGGTTGTTGAGTTCGGCGGCATCACCGGTGAAATCCACGGTCATTTCACCGCGTGGGGTGAGCAGTGGGTGTTCGCAGAAACCGGCTGGCGGGTGGTCAAAAAACGCCCGGCTGGCCTGGGTCAGCGCGCGAACTTGTGGCGTGCCGTACGCGGCGGTAAACAGCGCGGCGGAGCGCCCGGTGGAGTGATAGGCCGGGTGGGATTCACGTTCGAGCACGATCACTTTGCCGTGCGGCGACAGCCAGAAACCGGTGGATGCGCCGGCAATCCCGCCGCCGATGATGATGAAATCTGCCTGGCTCATGTAGGTCTCCAGTGGATACGCAATATCGAGGCGTTCGCTAGTCCCTTGTGGGAGCGAGCCTGCTCGCGAAAGCGGTATATCAGTCGACATCTTCGGTGAATGTCAGACCGCTATCGCGAGCAGGCTCACTCCTACAGGGGATTTGTGGTGTTAGTGAGTCAAGTGGTAAACCGCATTGGCCAGGGCGATGTCTTCCAGTCCCAGGCCAATTGAGCGGAAAAACACGTGACGGTCGTAATCGGGGCGCTGCACTTTCTCGCTGAGCAAGTCGGCGAGGTCGCCGACAATCGAATCCTTGCTCCAGCCATGCTGTTCACTGGCAATCAGCATCTCACCTGCCGAACCCGGCGTGGTCAGACGATAGTCGCAGAACACCTGCATGTCGTTGAGGCTCTGCGGCGGCACTTCATGGGCACGCGGGGCGTTGGTGCTGATCGAGGTGATCAGGGCTGGTGTGCTCAGCGCGGCCGGATCGATCACCGGGCCGGCGGACGAGGTGCACAGCATGATCACGTCGGCCTCGACGAGGGCGGCTTCACGGCTGTCAACGATCCTCAGGTTGGGAGTGATGGCTTTCAACAGTGCCTTGGTTTGAGCGTCGGCGGACAGGCTTGGCGAATACAGGCTGATGCTCTGCCAGTCGCGCAGACCTTTCACATAGTGCAGATGCGCCTGCGCAACCTTGCCACTACCGATGATTGCCAGTCGCGTGGCGTTTGTCGGAGCGAGGGTGTCGACCGCCACAGCCGTGGTCGCGGCGGTGCGCGCGGTGGTCAGTTCAGCGGCATCGCAGAGCAGCAGTGGCTGACCGGTTTTCATCGACATCAACAATGTCCAAGCCGTCACCAGTGCACCTTGTTCGCGAACGATATACGGCGAGGTCTTCACGCCGTACACGCCGTCTTCGGCCAGCACGCCCAGATAATTGATGAAGTCGCCGGCACCTTGCGGAAATTCCACCAGTTGCTGCGCCGGTTGCACGGCGTTACCCGCCGCAAGATCACGGAACAGCTTGCGCAGGATTTGCGGAACATCAATGCGCGCCAGCAGCTCACGGGCCTGATGCTGGTCGATCACGTAGGGCGTACTGGACATATCAGGCTCCGAAAACGAAAAATAAACTTATTTGTCTATTATGGACTTTTAGTTTTCTCTCGCAAGCACCTGATGAAACACCGGGCGAAAAAAAAGCGCAGTCCGTTGCCGGCTGCGCTTTCCTTTTAAACGTCGTTTACTGCGGACGCTTGCGCTCAACCGCGCGCAACAGATGCGTCGGCGGCGTTTCACAGCTGATCTTGCGACCGAGCTTCTCTTCGATGGACGGCAACTGGTAGGAGTCGTCCTCACCGGCGAAGCTGATCGACACACCGTCGGCGCCGGCACGACCGGTACGACCGATGCGGTGCACGTAGTCGTCCGGGACTTCCGGCAGGGTGAAGTTGATCACGTGGCTGATGCCGTCGATGTGGATGCCGCGACCGGCCACATCGGTGGCGACCAGTACGCGAATCTTGCCTTCGCGGAAACCTTCCAGGGTCTTGATGCGTTTGTGCTGCGGCACATCGCCGGACAGTTGCGCGGCGTTGATGCCATCGCGCACCAGGCGTTCTTCGATGCGGCGCACTTCGTCCTTGCGGTTGGCAAACACGATCACGCGTTCCCAGCCGTTATCGTTGACCAGGTTGTAGAGCAGTTTGTACTTGTCGGCACCGGCCACCGCATAGATGTGCTGCTCGACGTTTTCGTTGGCAACGTTGGTGATTTCGATTTCGACGATCGCAGGGTCAGTGGTCCACTGCTTGGCGAGGTTCATCACGTCTTCGGTGAAGGTCGCGGAGAACAGCAAGGTCTGGCGTTCGGACTTCGGTGGCGTCTGGCGAATGATCTGACGTACCTGCGGGATGAAACCCATGTCGAGCATGCGGTCGGCCTCGTCCAGCACCATCACTTCGACCATGTCCAGGTGCACGTCGCCACGCTGGTTGAAGTCGAGCAGACGGCCGGGTGTGGCGACGAGGATGTCGCAGTGACGCGCTTCGAGGTGCTTGAGCTGCTTGTCGAAGTCCATGCCGCCAACAAACGTCATGACGTTGAGGCCGGTGTACTTGGTCAGGTCAGCGGCGTCCTTGGCGATTTGTACCACCAGCTCACGGGTCGGCGCGATGATCAGCGCACGGGGTTCGCCCATGTAGCGTTCTTTCGGCGGCGGGGTCTGCAGCAGTTGGGTGATGATCGAGATCAGGAACGCGGCGGTTTTACCGGTGCCGGTCTGCGCACGGCCAATGGCGTCTTTGCCGGCGAGGGTGTAACCCAGCACCTGCGCCTGAATCGGCGTGCAGTACGGAAAACCCAGATCCTGGATGGCGTGCATCAGTTCTGGAGACAGCTTGAAATCGTGGAAGCGGGTTTTGCCTTCCTGTGGCTCGACGACGAAATCCTCGAGTTTCCACGGAATAACCACTGCCTTGGGCTTCGGTTCGCGGCGCGGTCTGGCCGGTTTCGGCGCTTCGCTGCGGGCAGGTTCGGCGGCGATTGGCGCGGCCGGTGCAGGTTGTGGTTCTGCCTTCGGTGCCGCTACGTGAACGGGGCGGTCGGCCTGTGGCGCATCGTTGCGCTGACCGGGGGCGTGCGACGGCGCACTGGGAACTGGCGCGAGCTGCTCAGCCTCGCTTTTACCGAACATCTTCTTGAGTGCTTTGAGCACGGTCATCTCATCAATTGGTTAAGGAATGTACGCCGGCCAGTGTAATGCAAGAAACGGGCGCGGCGTAGTGGGAGGGATCAAAGGGCGGTTTTAATCTCGACGCTTAGCGCAAACGTTCGCTCAACCAGGTACCGATGTCGCGAATTTCCTCGGGTAACACTTCGTGCTCCATTGGGTATTCCTGCCATGTCACGGTGACACCATGCTTCACCAAATGCTCATAAGCACTGCGCCCCATCGAGTTTTGCACCACGCCATCGAACTGGCCGTGCAGGCATATCGCGGGGATCCGCTGCTGACTGGCTGACAGCTCCATCTCATCACTGAAGGTCGGCGCATATGTCGACAACGCCAGCACGCCGCCCAACGGTCCCTGCCATTTCACAAAAGCGGTGTGCAACACCACCGCCCCACCCTGGGAAAACCCGGCGAGAAAAATTCGCGAGGCGTCTATTCCGCTGGCGCGCTCGTTTTCGATCAATTCAATGATGCGATCCGCCGACGCTTCCAGCTCATCACGATCGATCGCGCGTGCCGGGCTCATGGCTTTGATGTCGTACCAGCTTGGCATGGCATATCCGCCATTTATCGTCACTGCACGAGTTGGCGCCTGTGGCAACACGAAGCGCGTGCTCAGCAGGCTTTCCTGCAATGCCTCGGCCACCGGCAGGAAGTCGTAACGGTCGGCGCCGAGGCCGTGCAGCCAGATCACGCAGGCGTCTGCGGGCTTAACAGGCTGAAGAATCAAGGGCTCGGTCATGTCTGCTCCAAAAATGTGCGGACGCTCTCATTAAGTGCGTGGTTCGAGTGCGCGTCCGGTTGATCCGTTAAGAAGATGTCGCAAGGTTACAAGTTTTGCTATTGACCTGTCGCCGAATCGATTCGGCGAGCGGTGTGGTACGGGCTTTGCTATGGCTTGAACCGTGCAACCGATCTTGCGTGGGCGGTAACACTATCAGTGTACGACCCGCGACGGGATTGCAAAGAATCCGGTGATGGATGTTCGCCAATGGCCGCTACGGGCTTAGCGAATGTGAAAGGGCTACAGCCCGTTCGGCCGATTGGTGAGAAGTGAGTTGTCCATGATGTGGATTTTCTCCTACTAGACTCATAGCGAAGGTCTTACGTCGGTTGACCCCAAAAAAAGCCAACACGGGTCAACAACGCCTCAAAAGGGTGCGACTGGACTCAAGCTCCGACACAACAAGAGCAAAACTGGAGGTTTGAATGAAGATGTTGAAATCCACTCTGGCGATCGTGACTGCAGCAACAGTTCTCGGCGTCAGCGGGTTCGCTCAGGCGGGTGCAACCCTGGATGCCGTGCAGAAGAAAGGTTTCGTGCAGTGTGGCGTGAGCGACGGTCTGCCGGGCTTCTCGGTACCGGACGCAACCGGCAAGATCCTCGGGATCGACGCTGACGTCTGCCGCGCTGTGGCCGCTGCCGTATTCGGCGACGCGACCAAGGTCAAATTCAGTCAGTTGAACGCCAAAGAGCGCTTCACCGCGCTGCAATCGGGCGAGATCGACATCCTGTCGCGCAACACCACCATGACCAGTTCGCGAGACGCGGGCATGGGCCTGAAATTCCCGGGTTTCATTACCTACTACGACGGCATCGGTTTCCTGGTGAACAACAAGCTGGGCGTGAAAAGTGCCAAAGAGCTGGACGGTGCAACCATCTGCATCCAGGCCGGTACCACCACCGAGCTGAACGTTTCCGACTACTTCCGTGGCAACGGTCTGAAATACACCCCGATCACCTTCGACACCTCCGATGAAAGCGCCAAGTCGCTGGAATCCGGTCGTTGCGACGTGCTGACCTCCGACAAGTCCCAACTGTTCGCCCAGCGCTCCAAGCTGGCATCGCCGAAGGACTACGTGGTTCTGCCGGAAACCATTTCCAAAGAACCGCTGGGCCCGGTCGTGCGTAACGGCGACGACGAGTGGCTGGCAATCGTACGCTGGGTTGGCTACGCGCTGCTCAACGCTGAAGAGGCCGGTATCACTTCGAAGAACGTCGAAGCGGAAGCCAAGTCGACCAAGAACCCGGACGTTGCCCGTATGCTCGGCGCTGACGGCGAGTACGGCAAAGACCTGAAACTGCCGAAAGACTGGGTTGTGCAGATCGTCAAACAAGTCGGCAACTACGGCGAAATCTTCGAGAAAAACCTCGGCAAGAGCACTCCGCTGGAAATCGACCGCGGCTTGAACGCCCTGTGGAACAACGGCGGCATTCAGTACGCACCACCAGTGCGCTAATGGTTCTATCGCCCGGCGGGCCAACCGCCGGGTGATGTTCTTGTTCCATTTCTTCCGGGGCACTTCATGCAAAATTCAATCGGCGCACCAAAGCAGAGGCTCAGCCTCAGCGATCCACGAGTGCGTGCGTGGCTATTCCAGATCATCACCGTTGTGGCGGTGGTCTCGCTGGGCTGGTACTTGTTCGACAACACGCAAACCAACCTTCAGCACCGGGGCATTACTTCCGGTTTCGGCTTTCTGGAGCGCAGTGCCGGATTCGGCATCGCTCAACACCTGATCGACTACACCGAAGCGGACAGCTATGCCCGCGTCTTTGTTATCGGTCTGCTCAACACCCTGTTGGTGACCGTGATCGGCGTGGTTCTAGCGACGATCCTCGGTTTCATCATCGGTGTGGCACGGCTGTCGCAGAACTGGATCATCAGCAAACTGGCGACCGTGTATGTGGAAGTGTTCCGCAACATTCCGCCGCTGCTGCAAATCCTGTTCTGGTACTTCGCGGTATTCCTGACCATGCCGGGACCGCGCAACAGCCATAACTTCGGTGACACCTTCTTCGTCAGCAGCCGTGGCCTGAACATGCCGGCCGCGTTGGCCGCTGATGGTTTCTGGGCGTTCGTGATCAGCATCGTGGTGGCCATCGTCGGCATCGTGCTGATGTGCCGCTGGGCCAACAAGCGCTTTGAAGAAACCGGCGTGCCGTTCCACAAGTTCTGGGTCGGTCTGGCGATTCTGCTGGTGATCCCGACCTTGTGCGCACTGATCTTCGGTGCCCCGTTGCATTGGGAAATGCCGAAGCTGCAAGGCTTCAACTTTGTCGGCGGCTGGGTGCTGATCCCGGAACTGCTCGCCTTGACCCTGGCCCTGACCGTGTACACCGCGGCGTTCATCGCTGAGATCGTGCGTTCCGGGATCAAGTCGGTCAGCCATGGCCAGACCGAAGCGGCGCGCTCGCTCGGCCTGCGCAACGGCCCGACCCTGCGCAAGGTGATCATTCCGCAAGCCCTGCGCGTGATCATTCCGCCCCTGACCAGCCAATACCTCAATCTGGCGAAGAACTCCTCGCTGGCGGCCGGTATCGGTTACCCGGAAATGGTGTCGCTGTTCGCCGGCACCGTGCTCAACCAGACCGGTCAAGCCATCGAAGTGATTGCCATCACGATGAGCGTGTACCTGGCGATCAGTATCAGCATCTCTCTGCTGATGAACTGGTACAACAAGCGCATTGCGCTGATCGAGCGGTAAGGAAAAGCGCATGAGTACTCATACTTTCAAACCCGACATGCCCCCACCGAACAGCAGCATCGGCGTAGTGGCGTGGATGCGCGCGAACATGTTCTCCAGCTGGCTCAACACCCTGCTGACCCTGTTTGCGTTCTACCTGATCTACCTGGTGGTGCCACCGATCCTCAGTTGGGCGATTGTCGATGCCAACTGGGTCGGCACCACTCGCGCCGACTGCACCAAGGAGGGCGCCTGCTGGGTGTTCATTCAGCAGCGTTTTGGCCAGTTCATGTACGGCTACTACCCGACGGAGCTGCGCTGGCGCGTCGACCTGACCGTGTGGCTGGCGGTGATCGGCGCGGCGCCATTGTTCATCTCGCGTGTTCCGCGTAAAGCGATCTACGGGCTGAGCTTTCTGGTGCTGTATCCGATCATTGCCTTCACCTTGCTGCACGGCGGTTTTGGTCTGAGCAATGTGGCGACCAGCCAGTGGGGCGGCCTGATGCTGACCCTGGTTATCGCCACTGTCGGTATCGCCGGTGCGTTGCCGCTGGGGATTGTGCTGGCGCTGGGCCGTCGTTCGAACATGCCGGCGATTCGTGTGGTCTGCGTGACCTTCATCGAGTTCTGGCGCGGCGTGCCGTTGATCACTGTGCTGTTCATGTCCTCGGTGATGCTGCCGCTGTTCCTGCCTGAAGGCATGAACTTCGACAAACTGCTGCGGGCACTGATCGGCGTGATCCTGTTCCAGTCGGCCTATGTGGCCGAAGTGGTACGTGGCGGTCTGCAAGCGATCCCTAAAGGTCAGTACGAAGCGGCCGCGGCGATGGGCCTCGGTTACTGGCGTTCGATGGGCTTGGTGATCTTGCCGCAAGCCCTGAAGCTGGTGATCCCGGGCATCGTCAACACCTTCATTGCGCTGTTCAAGGACACCAGCCTGGTGATCATCATCGGCCTGTTTGACCTGCTCAACAGCGTCAAACAAGCCGCTGCCGATCCGAAATGGCTGGGCATGGCCACCGAAGGCTACGTGTTCGCCGCCCTGGTGTTCTGGATTTTCTGTTTTGGTATGTCGCGCTATTCCATGCATCTGGAACGCAAGCTCGACACTGGCCACAAGCGTTAGGAGTTCTGTAAATGAGTGAAGCAATCAAAAAGCCTGTAGGTCCTGAAGGCATTATTCAAATGCAGGGCGTCAACAAGTGGTACGGCCAGTTCCACGTGCTCAAAGACATCAACCTCAACGTCAAACAAGGCGAGCGTATCGTCCTGTGCGGGCCGTCGGGGTCCGGTAAGTCGACGACGATTCGTTGCCTCAATCGTCTGGAAGAACACCAGCAGGGCCGCATCGTCGTCGACGGCGTGGAACTGACCAACGACCTCAAGCAGATCGAAGCGATCCGCCGTGAAGTCGGCATGGTGTTCCAGCATTTCAACCTGTTTCCGCACCTGACCATTTTGCAGAACTGCACCCTGGCGCCGATGTGGGTGCGCAAGATGCCCAAGCGCAAGGCTGAGGAAATCGCCATGCATTACCTGGAGCGCGTACGCATTCCGGAGCAGGCGCACAAGTTTCCGGGGCAGCTGTCCGGTGGTCAGCAACAGCGTGTGGCGATTGCTCGCGCGCTGTGCATGAAACCGAAAATCATGCTGTTCGATGAACCGACTTCAGCGCTCGATCCGGAGATGGTGAAAGAGGTGCTCGACACCATGATCGGCCTGGCTGAAGACGGCATGACCATGCTCTGCGTGACTCACGAAATGGGCTTTGCCCGCACCGTGGCCAACCGTGTGATCTTCATGGATAAAGGTGAAATCGTTGAGCAAGCGGCGCCGAATGACTTCTTCGATAATCCGCAGAATGAGCGGACGAAGTTGTTCTTGAGTCAGATATTGCATTGATGGTTTGTGAGTAAAACAAACCCGGCCTTGTGCCGGGTTTGTTTTTTTGTGGGTCAGGAAACGGTAAGGGTTTCGTGTTCCTTGTGCACTGTGTGCGTGAAACCTCGCAGGTCTGCGCCTTCAGCCAAGGTCTGGATATCGACGAGCATGTAGGGATGACGATCCAATAAGCGCATCAGCAGCACCAATGCTTTTGGGGGAAGTAACTCGCCCCGTTCGTAGCGAGAGAATGCGTTATGCCCGCCACCAGAGAGCAGTTGCACTGTCTCTTTCTGCGTCAGGTGCAATTTGCGTCGAATTCGTTTCATCTCGGCGCCGATCATTTGTCTGCCAGCGAGAACCAACTCATCACCGGCATCACAATAACGCTCAGCACTATCGGTGTCGAAATCCCATTCCACTTCACCGCACTTCTGGCACTCCCAACCAGATAGATCGTCTACACGGCGCTCCATGCCTTTGACACTCAGGGTTTCTCCGCGACCCTGGAAATGCCTCATTCCCTCACGTGCACCGCAGCTGACACATTGCTGGGTTTTCATGGGTTTTTCTCCTTGAAGGAGATTACCGGTGGGCTGCCGCCGGGGCGATAGGTCACCTTGATGTAAATCTCCTGATCTCGTGAATTGATGTGATACACGTCTTGCCAGATTCGATGATCGTCATAAGTCGTCATCGATTTGTACAACATCCTGGTTTGTAGCTCGAAAACGATCTCTAGCATTTCGCTGAGGTTGAAGCCGAGTTTCTCAGCTGATTTAACCGAAGCTTTGGTGAAAGCTTTTCGACCTAACCGCCTCACCTCAGCCTTGATCACCGCCAGCTCATAATGGGGTGTGTTCTTTTCCATAAGAAACCAAAACCCTGTCCCTGAAATTACCCTTAAAGGGTAATTTTGACCAATCGAAAATCCCGCTCCATGTGTCTCCGATTGACCCTAGATGGTTGCCGTCCTACACGGGTCTGACTAACATGTCAGAAAATTCATCCTATGATTGGATGAAAGGGAAAATCCTATGTCAGACATTTCTCCACTCGTTAAGCGATCCCTGGTCGATCAGGCTCTGGATCAACTCCGCCAGCGCATCAACAGCGGTGCCTGGAAGGTCGGCGAGCGTCTGCCGACCGAACCCGAGCTGTGCGCCGAGCTGGGTATCAGCCGCAACACCGTGCGCGAAGCCATGCGCGTGTTGGCGTTTTCCGGACTGATCGAGATTCGCCAGGGCGATGGCAGTTACTTGCGCGCCGTGGTCGATCCGCTCGATACGCTCAAGGCCTTGTCGCGCTGCTCGCTCGATCAGGCGCGGGAAACCCGGCACATCCTCGAAGTCGAGGCCATCGGCCTGGCGGCGTTGCGCCGTACCGACGAGGACCTCGTCGCATTGCGTGAAGCGCTCGGCACCAGCGGCAGCCACTACCACGGCGATCTCGACACCTATATCGCCTGCGATCTGGTGTTCCACCGTCGTCTGGTCGATGCCGCGCACAACCCGACCCTCAGCGAGCTTTATCGCTATTTCTCCAGCATCGTCGGTGCGCAATTGCGCCAGACCCTGAATATCGTCCCGCGCCGTCAGGAAGTGTTCGACTTGCATATCGAGTTACTCGATGCGGTCGAGCAACGCGACCCGGAACGGGCCAAAGCTTTGTCGAGGCAGTTGATCAATGAACCTTGAAACCGAGAAATCCATGTCCCGCAGTGAGCTATCCACAACCCCAAAGCGCACGGCAGAGCTTGAAGAGCTGCTGATCGACGCCGAGGCTGACGACGAGCAAGTGCAACAAAGCCACCCGCTGGTGCGCCGGCCGTGGTTGTTGCTGCTCGGCTTGATTCTGGTCGCGCTGAATTTGCGTCCGGCGCTGTCGAGCATGGCGCCGCTGCTCAGTGATGTGTCGAAAAGCCTCGGTTTGTCGGCGGCTCAGGCCGGTTTGCTGACCACACTGCCAGTGCTGTGCCTGGGATTGTTCGCCCCACTGGCACCGATTCTGGCGCGGCGTTTTGGCGCTGAACGGGTGGTGTTGGGAATTCTACTGACACTGGCCGGCGGGATTATCTTGCGCAGCAACTTCGGCGAGATCGGCCTGTTCGCTGGCAGCGTATTGGGCGGCGCGAGTATCGGCATCATCGGAGTTTTGCTGCCGGGCATCGTCAAGCGCGACTTCGCCAAACACGCCGGCACCATGACCGGCGTGTACACCATGGCGCTGTGTCTGGGCGCGGCGATGGCGGCGGGTTCCAGCGTGCCGCTGAGTGAACATTTCGGTCACAGTTGGGCGATGGGCCTGGGTTTCTGGGTGATTCCGGCGCTGGTCGCGGCAGTGTTCTGGCTGCCGCAAGTCGGGCAGAAACATGGCGCGCACAACGTCGCCTACCGTGTGCGCGGGCTGCTGCGTGATCCGCTGGCCTGGCAGGTGACTTTGTACATGGGCCTGCAATCGTCGCTGGCCTACATCGTGTTCGGCTGGTTGCCATCGATCCTGATTGGTCGCGGCCTGACGCCGACCCAGGCCGGCCTGGTGTTGTCCGGTTCGGTGATCATCCAGCTCGCCAGTTCGTTGGCTGCGCCGTGGCTGGCGACGCGCGGCAAGGATCAGCGTCTGGCGATCGTCGTGGTCATGGCGCTGACTCTTGGCGGGCTGTTCGGGTGCCTGTACGCGCCGATCGAAGGCCTGTGGGGCTGGGCGATTCTGTTGGGGCTGGGGCAGGGCGGTACGTTCAGTCTGGCGCTGACGTTGATTGTGCTGCGTTCGCGTGATTCGCATGTTGCGGCGAATCTGTCGAGCATGTCTCAGGGTTTCGGTTACACGTTGGCGTCGATGGGGCCGTTTGCGGTCGGCGTGGTGCATGACTGGACCGGCGGCTGGAATGCCGTGGGCTGGATCTTCGGCATCATTGGCACTGGCGCGATCATCGCCGGCCTCGGCGCCGGGCGTGCGCTGTACGTGCAAGTGCAAAGCGAGAAGATCTGACGCGGTTCAAACTGTAGGAGTGAGCCTGCTCGCGATAGCTTTATACCAGTCAACGTTGCGCTGACTGACACACCGCTATCGCGAGCAGGCTCACTCCTACATGGGTTTTGTGTACAGCGGGTATTCGGTTTACGAATGCCGATAGTGTTTCTGCGCATTGCAGATTATCGTGCTGGCACTCTGTACCTATTTTGGAGTTTGCCCATGAGCGAAGCCCACGCCGCGTTGATCACCCGCTTCTACCAGGCCTTCCAGCGCCTCGATGCCGAAGCCATGGCCGCCTGCTACACCGACGACGTCGTGTTCAGTGATCCGGCCTTCGGCGAACTGCGCGGGCGCGATGCCGGCGACATGTGGCGCATGCTCACCACCCGCGCCAAAGACTTCTCGCTGACCTTCGACAACGTCCGCGCCGATGAGCGCAGCGGTGGCGCACATTGGGTCGCGACCTACCTGTTCAGCCAGACCGGCAACATCGTCATCAACGATATCCAGGCCCGCTTCGTCTTCCGTGACGGCAAGATCTGCGAACACCACGATCACTTCGATCTGTGGCGCTGGTCGCGTCAGGCACTGGGTTTCAAAGGCCTGCTGCTGGGCTGGACACCGCTGGTGCGCAACGCCGTGCGCGCCCAGGCATTGAAGGGACTGAAGGCATTTCAGGCCGGTCGCTGATAAGATCGCGGCCTGTTTCCTACACGTCTTGATCCCGAAGTGACCAGCCTTAGCGAAAAATCTGTCGACGTCGCCGAACCCGTGAGCAAGTCCTGGTTCGTCTACCTCGTTCGCGCCGCCAATGGCTCGTTGTACTGCGGGATCAGCGATGACCCGGTGCGCCGTTTCGCCAAGCATCAAAGTGGCAAAGGCGCACGGTTCTTCCTCTCCAGCCCGGCGATGGCGCTGGTTTATACCGAACTGTGCCGCGACAAGAGCGATGCACTGCGCCAGGAACGCTTGATCAAAAAACTCAGAAAGAGCGCCAAGGAATGCCTGGTCGCGTCTTATCAATCTGACTGATTGGTTCTCTTCAGTCTGGCCTGTCGTACCTGACGCTGGCATTCGTTTACGTGCCAGGCCGCGAAGGTTCAGGAATCTGCAAGCGTTTCAACGATCAGTACATCGGCAGCGATGTCACCGGTGTGGGTCGCGGCGTGTTCGATTTGGTGCGCGATTTATATCCACGAGCCACGCCGATCCATTACAGCCTGGAGACCAAAAACATGTTGGGTGCTAAAGGCTCAGGACACGATTCAGGTTCGGCGCATTGAGTGGGATGCGGGTTGGAATGATATCGCCGCGGCATTCCTGACCATCAAGCGCGCCGCGACGAACAGCGGCCAGATCACTTATAGCGTTTCCCGCGCCGACGCTACTGGCCATACCGATATCGCGTGAGCGGTGATGCATGCGCTGACCAACGAATCCCTTAACGTCAACAGGAAGCGGCGCAATCGCTGGTCAACCCTCGAAGGCACTCATGAGCGAACCCACGCTACAAACCCTGCGGGCATCAGCAGTGCAATCAACCGCACGCAAGGTGCGGACGTTCATCTTCGGCGAGTCGGATTCGGTACTGGCCGGGCACATGGGCGAATACCTGGGCGTGTTCGCCAGCGACGACGGGCAAATTTACACGTCGCCCGTGTCGCGCACGGGGCTGGCCAAGTTGCTGAGGGCCAATGCGCATCACGGCACTATCCCGCGCTTCAAGCGCAACCTGTTGCTGCGTGACTTCATTCCATCGGCCGGGTGCAGCGCGCAAACCATGGGCCGTGCAGCGCTGGATTTTATGGTGTTTGGCGAAGGGTACTTTCAGCGCAAGCGCAATGTACTGGGGCAGGTGCTGGAACTCAGGCACCTGCCCGCGTTGAACATGCGGCGCAAAGTGGGGGGCGGCTTTGTAATGTTGCTGCCTGATGGTAAGCAGTTGCATTTCGACGAAGAGGAGGTTGAGCACGTCATGGATTACGACGTGGAACAGAACATCTACGGGGTGCCGGACTACTTGGGCGGGATGCATGCGTTGCTGCTCAATGAGTCGGCGACGCTGTTTCGTCGTCGGTATTTCAACAACGGTGCGCATGCGGGGTTTGTGTTTTACACCAATGATCCGAATTTGACGGAAGAGGACGAGAAAACACTGCAGGCGAAAATTGCTGGCAGTAAGGGAGTGGGAAACTTTCGTTCGCTTTTCGTCAACATTCCCGGGGGAAGCGACAAGGCTATTCAAATTATTCCGATTGGGGACATTGCCACAAAGGATGAGTTCGAGCGCATCAAGAACATAACCCGTAATGACGTGATTGCAGCATGGAGGATGAACCCGGCGCTGGCGGGAGTGATGCCGGAAAACGCGGCGGGATTTGAGGGCATTGAAAAGATTGACCGAGTCTACACTAACAACGAGATTCGGCCAATCGGTCACCTGTTCATGCAGATTAATACTAATTTGAGGAAGGATAAAGCTGTCGGATGGAGGGGGCACGGCGAGTAATTAGTAATGAATTTAGACCTCAACGGTCATTCTTTTTAAATTCTTCATCGAGAGAGCGATTGTAGAAAACATCAGCATTATCAATAACTCCAAGGTCTACTATCAATATGCTGTCGAGTTGTACTTCGACGTACAGGGCGGGAGAGCTGTCATGCTGGTAGGCGGCGAGTTCCACAGTTTGGGTTCTGTTATCATAATACCTAACTTTATATTGTTTATGCACTTCCTCGCCTACGAAGACTATATTGGCGGTAAGGCCGGAACGTTCGGCTATTATAAGAGTGTTATATAAATCATACATTTTTGGTTTTCCTTTTTGAAGTTAGTGGTGGGTTGCAGATGGTTGTTCAAATAATCATGCTTGCAATGCGATTTTGTATGTTTTCTCGATAATAGTTAACTGTCATGTCTGACAGTTTTTTAGATTGATCTGCTATAATTCGGTTGGTAAAAAGAAATAAGATAATAAGCCTGCTGAGTAGGCATGTTGAGATAAGTATGATTAAGGGACGCCTATGCGAGTGGTTTGTAAATCGTGTGGAGAGAAAGGAAGGGTTGTCTCTCGTGATGAACTCTCTTTGGAGTTTGTTCGGCTTTATTGTCAGTGCAGTTCTGTCGTTTGCGGTCACACGTGGGTCGCAAACTTGACGTTCTCGCATACGTTGAGCCCTTCGTCTCAAGCAGTTGACCGCCTGCTGTTCGACCGCTTGCGAAGCCTTCCACGTGAGAAGCAGCGTGATTTGTTCGAACAGCTAGGGTCATTAAGGTAGTGGCGAGATCGGTGCTCTCGCCACTACGTATCACTACTCAGTCGGCACTAACTTATCCAGCACCTGATTGACTGCCATTTCCGCCACCATGACGACTTGGGCAATGCCTTGCAGGGTTTTGCGGTGGGGACCTTCAAGCACTGCTGCAAAGTCGTTGAGCATCACGCTGGCGGATCCCAGGGTTTCGCACGCATCGACCAGCAACGGTTCGGTGCCGGATTGTGGGTTGGCCATGTAGAGGCGGTTGGGTTGGTAGGGCGTGGCCATGATCTGGGCGGTGGGTGGCCCTAGGTAATGGTTGAGTGCGCGTTCGGCGGCTTCGTTGAGTTTTTTCGAATCGAGGGATTCGTAGGGGGACGTCGGATTGGTGATGGTTGCCGGGTCTATTACCGGCGGGTTTGGCGTTACTTTGAACATGGTGACTAACCTCTTTGAGGCCGCAATCCTTAAGCCGCTAAGCGAAAGGGTGGCGGCTATGCGCAAGTTAGCGGACCGGTAGTCACCTAAACCCGGCGCACCCGAGGGTGCCATGCGCACAGCCACCATCAAGTGCAGGCGAATGCCTGACTGGATAGACATGTGCAACCGTGGTGACTAGCCGAGCCGCTAAGCTCGATCACTGCGAATCAGTGACCGTCCCAAATTACGCAGCAAGTCCAAGGCGCACAAGCCGGCGGATTCTGGCGCACGCGTAGGCAGTGGCGCAAGAATTTGTGGGCCTTTGCGCGTAACACTGAGTGTCTTTAAACGGATGTGGAAAATTGCGTGTAATTACCGAAGAGTTCCATGACTTTATCAGTCGGACAGTGCGTTAACGCCATATCTGGATGACGCGATCACTGCAGCACTCTTATCAATCTGACTGATCAGTTCCCATCAGGCAGATCTGTAGGCTGCTAAGCAAATGCACGCTAAGCTGCGGGCTCACTATCTGAGCGGCGGAGCCGAGCATGTCCGAGTTGATTCTGCATCATTACCCGACCTCCCCATTTGCCGAGAAGGCCCGTCTGCTGCTGGGCTTCAAAGGCTTGTCGTGGCGCTCGGTGCATATCTCGCCGGTGATGCCGAAACCGGATCTGACCGCCCTGACCGGTGGCTATCGCAAGACGCCGGTGTTGCAGATTGGCGCTGATATCTACTGCGACACGTCGTTGATCGCTCGTCGTCTCGAGCAAGAGAAGGCTTTGCCAGCGTTCTTCCCCGAAGGTCAGGAGTTCACCACCGCCAGTTTCGCCACTTGGGCTGACTCGGTAGTGTTCCAGCATGCGGTGAGTCTGGTGTTTCAGCCGGAATCGGTCGCCGTGCGCTTCGCCAAGTTACCGCCGGAAGCGATCAAAGCTTTTATCGCCGACCGCGCCGGTTTGTTCTCGGGTGGCAGTGCCACACGTCTGTCCGCCGAACAAGCCAAGCATCAGTGGCCGACGATCATGGCGCGTCTGGAGCAGCAGTTACAGCGCGAGCAAGGCGACTTCCTGTTTGGCGAGCCGTCGATTGCTGACTTCGCATTGGCGCATCCGCTGTGGTTCCTCAAGGCGACGCATGTGACGGCGCCGCTGGTGGATGAGTATCCGGCGGTTTCGGCGTGGCTGAGTCGAGTGCTAGGCTTTGGTCATGGCGCGGCGAGTGCGATGACGTCGGAAGAGGCGCTTGAGGTCGCACGCAACGCTACACCGGCGGCATTGCCGGATGAGCAGTTTGTTGATCCGAACGGCTTCAAGGCTGGCCAGCAGGTGGCAGTCTCGGCGACGGATTACGGGGTTGATCCGGTGGTGGGTGAGTTGCTGTTTGCCGGCAGTGAAGAGCTGATCATTCGTCGCGAAGACGAGCGTGGCGGCGTGGTGCATGTGCACTTCCCGCGATTCGGCTTCCGCATCGAAGCCCGCTGATCTCTCAAGTCTGATGCAAAACTTTGTAGGAGTGAGCCTGCTCGCGATAGCGGTGTGTCAATGGCGGATTTATCGACTGACACACCGCTATCGCGAGCAGGCTCACTCCTACAGGTTATTTCAGGGCGGCGAGGATTTCGTCCGGGTCAAAACCGCGAATCAACGTGCCATTCACGTCGATCAACGGAATCCCGCGTCCACCCAATGCCTCATACGCCTTGCGCGCCTCGGCATCCTTCTCGATATCGAACTCCTTGAACGCAATCCCTTTGCTGTCGAGAAAGCGTTTGGTCTGCTTGCAGTAGCCGCACCAGTCAGTGGCGTAGAGCACGACGCTGGCCTGTGCGCGCGTCTGCTCTGCAACCATTTGCGACGGGTTGAACAGCCGCTCGATCTTGCCCCAGTTCTGATAGACGACCACCACCAGCAGAACCAGTGCAACCTTCTTCAGCACATTGCCGAGCATCAGTTGCGGCGCTTCAACTGATCGGTGAGCGACGTTGGCAGGCCCTTGATCACCAAGGTGCCAGCCTCTTCGTCGTATTCGATCTTCGAGCCCAGCAGGTGCGCTTCAAAGCTGATCGACAGGCCTTCGGCGCGGCCGGTGAAGCGGCGGAATTGATTCAGGGTGCGTTTGTCCGCAGGAATCTCCGGCGACAAGCCGTAATCCTTGTTGCGGATGTGATCGTAAAAGGCTTTCGGACGCTCTTCGTCGATCAGCTCCGAGAGCTCTTCCAGGCCCATCGGTTCGCCGAGTTTGGCCTGGCTGCTGGCGTAATCGACCAGGGTCTTGGTCTTCTCGCGGGCGGAGTCTTCCGGCAGGTCTTCGCTTTCGACGAAGTCGCTGAACGCCTTGAGCAGCGTGCGGGTCTCGCCCGGGCCGTCGACGCCTTCCTGGCAACCGATGAAGTCGCGGAAGTACTCGGAGACCTTTTTGCCGTTCTTGCCTTTGATGAACGAGATGTATTGCTTGGACTGCTTGTTGTTCTGCCACTCGGAAACGTTGATCCGCGCCGCCAGGTGTAATTGGCCGAGGTCGAGGTGACGCGAAGGGGTCACGTCCAGCTCATCGGTCACTGCCACGCCTTCGCTGTGGTGCAGCAGGGCGATGGCCAGGTAATCGGTCATGCCTTGCTGATAGTGGGCGAACAACACGTGACCGCCAACCGACAGGTTCGACTCTTCCATCAGCTTCTGCAGGTGCTCGACCGCGACTTTGCTGAACGCGGTGAAGTCCTTGCTGCCTTCCATGTATTCCTTCAGCCAGCCGCTGAACGGGAACGCGCCGGACTCCGGATGGAACAGGCCCCAGGCTTTGCCCTGTTTGGCGTTATAGCTCTCGTTGAGGTCGGCGAGCATGTTCTCGATGGCTGCAGACTCGGCCAGTTCCGTGTCACGGGCGTGCAGAACTGCGGGCGTGCCGTCGGGTTTTTTGTCGATCAGGTGGACGATGCAATGACGGATCGGCATGGGCTTCTCGGCTGTAGGAAGGGAGGAGGGCTGGCTCCCCCGAAAAAGCGCTAAGTGTACCGCAACCACTGGTTTTGGCGCGGGTTGTAGGGCAAAACCGGGGCGCGCACTGACGCATATGCAGTTTTTTACCGATTTAGCGCAATAAAGCTGACCAAATGGGTAGCTAGAGGCGGATATTTCCCCGTCTCTGTGCTAGTTTTGCCCGGTCTTACGCGAAGTCACTGCGTTAAGCGTGCAATCAGCATTTGTCAGGTCGAACCAAACCCTGATTTCGGTATCTATAACCCGACTCGTCGTGGTTATCGCCGAGGGTGCCAGATCCAGAAGATCGGGCTCGATGGCTGACACTGCACTCTGCAATCCATATGAATTTGATAGGGAAGGAACACTACATGGCTCTTACTAAAGACCAACTGATCGCCGACATCGCTGAAGCTATCGACGCGCCGAAAACCACCGCGCGTAACGCTCTGGACCAACTGGGCCAAATCGTTGCCGATCAGCTGGAAAACGGCGGCGAAATCACCTTGCCAGGTATCGGCAAGCTGAAAGTGACCGAGCGTCCTGCCCGCACTGGCCGTAACCCTTCGACTGGCGCTGCCATCGAAATCCCTGCTAAGAAAGTGATCAAGCTGGTTGTGGCCAAAGGCCTGACCGACGCTGTGAACAAGTAAGACGCAGCAATAAAAAACCGTGCACCGGAGTGATCCGGGCACGGTTTTTTTGTGCCTGCGATTTGGCGCTGCCCACTGAAACCAATGTGGGAGCGAGCCTGCTCGCGAAAGCGGTGGGTCAGTCGATATTGAAGCTAACTGACACACCGCCTTCGCGAGCAGGCTCGCTCCCACAGGTGGATCTGTTGTGTGTCAGCGAACCCAGCGCTCGCGGCGCCAGATCTGCTGCTCGGACTTGGTCTGGAAGGTCCAGGCCACAAAGCGGCTCTGCTTCTGGCCCTGAGACATCTCGACGACCTGGCTTTCCAGCACCCCGGCTTTTTTCAGTGCGGTTTCGATGGCCGGCAAGTTCGAAGCTTTCGAGACCAGCGTGCTGAACCACAACACTTTATGCTGGAAGTTGGCGCTCTCGGCGATCAGTTGCGTCACGAAACGCGCTTCACCGCCTTCACACCACAACTCCGCCGACTGACCGCCGAAGTTCAGCACCGGCAGTTTGCGTTTCGGGTCAGCCTTGCCCAGTGCGCGCCATTTGCGCTCGCTGCCCTTGGTAGCTTCGTCCATCGACGCGTGGAACGGCGGGTTGCACATGGTCAGGTCAAAGCGCTCGCCTGGCTCCAGCAAGCCAATCAGGATGTGCTTGCGGTTTTCCTGCTGACGCAGCTGGATGACTTTGTTCAGGTCGTTGGACTGAACGATGGCTCTGGCGGCCGCCACAGCAGTCGGATCAATCTCCGAGCCGAGGAAGTGCCAGCGGTATTCGCTGTTACCGATCAGCGGATACACGCAGTTGGCGCCCATGCCGATGTCCAGCACGTTGACGATAGCGCCGCGCGGGACCTTGCCGTCGTTCATGCTCGCCAGCAAATCGGCGAGGAAGTGCACGTAATCGGCACGGCCCGGAACTGGCGGGCAGAGGTAGTCTGCCGGGATGTCCCAATGCTGGATGCCATAGAACGACTTGAGCAGCGCCCGGTTGAAAACGCGCACCGCATCGGGGCTGGCGAAGTCGATGCTTTCCTTGCCGTACGGGTTGGTGATCACGAACTTCGCCAGTTCCGGCGTGGTTTTGATCAGCGCCGGGAAGTCGTAACGACCCTGATGGCGATTGCGCGGGTGCAGGCTGGCCTTTTCACGCGGCTCGACGGTCTTGGCCGGGGTCGCGGAGTCAGGCTTCTTGCGCGCAGGTTTGGGTGTGCGGGGGGCGTTCATGGGCGTGATCGATTCGGGTATGGCTGAAAGTGGCGGGTATTGTCCCACATCTATACGGTACCCGAGTAATCGAGTGAAAAAGGTATAAACATCGCAACTACCGATTCCAAATCGGTCTTGGAAACCTGTCATATATGACAGTAGGCGCATTTGTCGAATACGGCTTTACTGGCGACGTCTTCTCCAGCCGGAGATTCTTCAGGGAGTGATTGAGATGATTCAACTAAGTGAAGCGACCTTTCCAAGTGCCCCGTCAGGAATTATCAGTTGCGGAAGTAACCCGAGTCCCTTAAAGGGCATTCTGGTTAATGTCGAAACTCATCCGGAGCTGGTGGTGGGCGACGTAATTACCCTGACATCCCAAGCCTGTTCAGGTCTCAACGGTACGGGGCCCATAGCAGGAACGAAAGCCACTTTCGCCCAGACCTTAACGCAGAGCACGCAGAAACTACGATTCAACGTTGAACCGTACGATAAATGGATCAAACCAATACTTGACCAAGCCAATGGGAGTGGGTCGCTGCTTGTGAGTTATGTCGTAGAGCGAGGTTCTTCTGAAATCGGTACTTCACCACCGTCATTCGTCGCTATCGCACTCAAGCTACCGAGCGGTGAACCCTGCCAGGAGTAATAAACCGGTCATAAAAAAGGGAGGCCCATGCGGCCTCCCTTTTTCATTGCGATTTGCCCTTACAGGCTGGCAATCCGCGCGTGCTGCTCGGCCAGTTTGCCCAAGGCTTGTTCAGCCTCGGCCAGTTTGGCGCGTTCCTTCTCGATGACTTCGGCCGGGGCCTTGTCGACGAAACCAGCGTTGGACAGTTTGCCGCCGACGCGCTGGACTTCGCCCTGCAAACGCAGGATTTCCTTGTCCAGACGCGCCAGTTCAGCGCCCTTGTCGATCAGTCCGGCCATTGGTACCAGCACTTCCATCTCGCCCACCAGCGCGGTGGCGGACAGCGGCGCTTCTTCGCCGGCCTGCAGAACAGTGATCGATTCCAGACGCGCGAGCTTCTTCAGCAGCGCTTCGTTCTCGGTCAGACGGCGCTGATCTTCAGCGCTGACGTTCTTCAGGTAGATCGGCAGTGGCTTGCCCGGGCCGATGTTCATTTCGCCACGGATGTTACGCGTGCCGAGCATCAGTTCCTTGAGCCATTCGATGTCGTCTTCGGCAGCTGGATCGATGCGCTCTTCGTTGGCCACTGGCCACGCTTGCAGCATGATCGTCTTGCCCTGAATGCCGGCCAGCGGCGCGATGCGCTGCCAGATTTCTTCAGTGATGAACGGCATGAACGGGTGCGCCAGACGCAACGCCACTTCCAGTACGCGAACCAGCGTACGGCGAGTACCGCGCTGACGTTCAACCGGCGCGTTCTCGTCCCACAGCACAGGCTTGGACAGCTCCAGGTACCAGTCGCAGTACTGGTTCCAGATGAACTCGTACAGCGCTTGTGCTGCCAGGTCGAAACGGAATTGATCCAGCTGACGGGTCACTTCGGCTTCAGTGCGTTGCAGTTGCGAGATGATCCAGCGATCCGCCAGCGACAGCTCGTAGGCTTCGCCGTTCTGGCCGCAGTCTTCGCCCTTGTCCAGAACATAACGCGCGGCGTTCCAGATCTTGTTGCAGAAGTTGCGATAGCCTTCGACGCGGCCCATGTCGAACTTGATGTCGCGACCGGTCGAGGCCAGCGAGCAGAAGGTGAAGCGCAGGGCGTCGGTGCCGTAGCTGGCGATGCCATCGGCGAACTCGTCGCGGGTCTGCTTCTCGATCTTCTTCGCCAGTTTCGGCTGCATCATGCCGGAGGTGCGCTTCTGCACCAGTTCTTCCAGCTCGATACCGTCGATGATGTCCAGCGGATCCAGAACGTTGCCCTTGGACTTGGACATCTTCTGGCCCTGGCCATCGCGCACCAGACCGTGCACGTAAACGGTCTTGAACGGCACCTGCGGTGTGCCGTCCTCGTTCTTGATCAGGTGCATGGTCAGCATGATCATCCGGGCAACCCAGAAGAAAATGATGTCGAAGCCCGTCACCAGTACGTCGGTGGAGTGGAATTTCTTCAGGAATTCGGTCTGCTCAGGCCAGCCCAGAGTGGAAAAGGTCCACAGGCCAGAACTGAACCAGGTGTCGAGGACGTCGTTGTCCTGTTGCAGCGCCACGTCCGGGCCGAGGTTGTGCTTGGCACGCACTTCGGCTTCGTCACGACCGACGTAGACCTTGCCAGACTCGTCGTACCAGGCCGGAATCCGGTGGCCCCACCACAGCTGACGGCTGATGCACCAGTCCTGGATGTCGCGCATCCACGAGAAGTACATGTTTTCGTACTGCTTCGGCACGAACTGGATACGGCCGTCTTCAACGGCAGCAATCGCAGGCTCGGCCAGCGGTTTGGTCGACACGTACCACTGGTCGGTCAGCCACGGCTCGATGATGGTGCCGGAGCGGTCGCCTTTCGGCACTTTCAGGCCGTGGTCGTTGACGCTGACCAGCAGGCCGGCGGCATCGAACGCAGCTACGATTTGCTTGCGCGCTTCGAAACGCTCAAGGCCGGCGTATTCAGCCGGAATCGCGCCATCGATGCTGTCGTTCAGCGTACCGTCGAGGTTGAACACCTGGGCGGCTGGCAGCACGTTGGCGTTCTTGTCGAAGATGTTCAGCAGCGGCAGGTTGTGGCGCTTGCCGACTTCGTAGTCGTTGAAATCGTGGGCCGGGGTGATTTTCACGCAGCCGGTGCCGAATTCAGGATCGCAGTAATCGTCGGCGATGATCGGGATGCGGCGGCCAACCAGTGGCAGCTCGACGAATTTGCCGATCAGGGCTTGGTAGCGCTCATCGTTCGGGTTCACCGCAACGGCGGAGTCGCCGAGCATGGTTTCCGGACGGGTGGTCGCTACGATCAGGAAGTCGTTGCCTTCAGCGGTTTTTACGCCGTCGGCCAGCGGGTACTTCAGGTTCCACAGGAAACCTTTCTCGTCGTGGTTTTCCACTTCGAGGTCGGAAATCGCCGTGTGCAGTTTGGTGTCCCAGTTGACCAGACGCTTGCCGCGGTAGATCAGGCCGTCTTCGTGCAGACGCACGAAGGCTTCTTTGACCGCTTCCGAGAGACCGTCGTCCATGGTGAAGCGCTCGCGGCTCCAGTCCACGGACGAGCCGAGGCGGCGGATCTGACGGCTGATGTTGCCGCCGGATTGATCCTTCCACTCCCAGACCTTCTCGAGGAATTTCTCGCGGCCCAGATCGTGACGATTCTGGCCGGTGGCTTCCAGTTGACGCTCCACCAGCATTTGCGTAGCGATGCCAGCGTGGTCGGTGCCCGGCTGCCACAGGGTATTGCGACCCTGCATGCGGCGGAAACGGATCAGGGCGTCCATGATCGCGTTGTTGAAACCGTGACCCATGTGCAGGCTGCCGGTGACGTTCGGCGGCGGGATCATGATGGTGTAGGAGTCGCCCGCGCCTTGCGGGGCGAAGTAGTTCTCGGACTCCCAGGTGTTGTACCAGGAAGTTTCAATGGCGTGCGGCTGGTAGGTCTTATCCATGCGCGGCGGGACCCTATTGGCATTAATTCAGGAAAAGCCGACGAGTATAGCGGGGCATGGGGCCGAGGGCGAGCGGGGGAGGCCTGGCGGGGATCTAAATGTAGGAGTGAGCCTGCTCGCGATGCAGGCGCTGCGGTTTTTCAGGAAAACCGAGGTGCTGCTATCGCCAGCAGGCTGGCTCCCACAGGGGGTGGGGGGTTATTCGTATTGGCTGAGCAGCCGTTCCATGCGTGCATCGAGCCGGCGTTTGATTTCGGTTTCGATGTGCGGTGCGAAGTCGTCGATCACGTCTTGCATGATCAATTGCGCGGCGGCGCGCAGTTCGCTGTCCAAGTGGAGCAGGGGGTCCGGGCCTTTATTCGCGGGGGGCGCAGGTTGCGCGGCCGGCGCCGGAGTTGGAGCGGGTTGCGGTTCGACTGCGACTGCGGCCGGTTCGGCGCCGACAGAGTCAAACAGCATCGGAATCTGTTCCTGCTCGCCATCGTCGACCGTGTCGGTCAACAGCGGTGGTTGCAGGTTGTCATCGCCGAGCAACTGGCGGATCGATTCAAGATCATCCAACAGGTGCGCGGACTTTTGTTGCGGTTTCGGAGTGTCCATTGGAATGCTCAGAGTCGCTGTAAACGGTGGTCTTGCAGAGGATAGCCCTGTTCGCGGTAGAAACGGAAACTCTCCCGCGCGGCCGCCCGAATTGTCGGATCTTCCACCACCACTTCCGCCACACGGGCGAATTTGCTGGCGAAGGCCGGGACTTTCAGGTCGAGGTTGACCAGCAAATCCTGGTGCTGACCGCAGTCATCACCCAATCCCAACACAATCAAACCGTCCGGTTCGCTGTCAGTCGGGCCATGCGGCACGAAGGTTTCGCCCTTGAATGCCCACAAGCGCGCATCGAGATCGTCGCGCTGAGCGGCATCGCTGCAATGCAGGTAGATGCGGTGGCCCATGCGCCAGGCTTTCTCGGTGAGCTTGCAGGCAAAGTCCAGGCGCGCCGAAGGGTCAGCGCTGGGCAGGATATAGAAGTCGACTTTGGTCATTGCGGTTCCAGAGCAGCAAGCGGCGTCACCGGAATGTGACGCCGCTTGTCAGCGGGTTCAGGCTTTGGCGCGATCCAGCAGATACTGGGTCAACAGAGGCACCGGACGACCGGTTGCGCCTTTGTCCTTGCCGCCGCTGGTCCATGCGGTGCCGGCGATGTCCAGGTGCGCCCAGTTGAGGTTCTTGGTGAAACGCGACAGGAAGCACGCAGCAGTGATGGTGCCGGCTTTCGGCCCGCCAATGTTGGCGATGTCGGCGAACGGGCTGTCCAGTTGCTCCTGGTATTCGTCGAACAGCGGCAATTGCCAGGCGCGGTCGTCGGCAGTCTGGCCAGCGCTCAACAGTTGGCCGATCAGTTCGTCGTTGTTGCCCAGCAGGCCCGAGGTGTGTGCGCCCAGTGCCACGACGCAAGCGCCGGTCAGGGTGGCGATGTCGATCACGGCTTGTGGCTTGAAGCGCTCGGAGTAGGTCAGCGCATCGCACAGCACCAGACGGCCTTCGGCGTCGGTGTTGAGGATTTCCACGGTCTGGCCGCTCATGGTGGTGACGATGTCGCCCGGACGGGTCGCGTTGCCGCTCGGCATGTTTTCCGCGCAAGCGAGGATGCACACCAGGTTGATTGGCAGTTTCAGTTCAAGCACGGCACGCAGGGTACCGAACACGGAGGCTGCGCCGCCCATGTCGTACTTCATTTCGTCCATGCCGGCACCCGGTTTCAGGCTGATGCCGCCGGTGTCGAAGGTGATGCCTTTACCGACCAGTGCGTACGGCTTCTCGGATTTCTTGCCGCCGTTGTATTGCATGACGATCAGGCGCGGCGGTTGCTCGCTGCCCTGACCCACGGCGTAGAACGAGCCCATGCCCAGGGCTTTGATCTTCTTCTCGTCGAGGACTTCGACTTTCAGATCCTTGAACTCTTTGCCCAGATTCTTCGCTTGTTCACCAAGGAAGGTCGGGTGGCAGATGTTCGGCGGCAGGTTGCCCAGGTCGCGGGTGAATGCCATGCCGTTGGCGATCGCGGTAGCGTGATTCACCGCGCGCTGCACTTCGGCCTGAGCAGCCTTGATGGTCAGCAGGGTGATTTTCTTCAGGGCGCGCGGTTCGGCTTTCTGGCTCTTGAACTGGTCGAAGGTGTATTCGCCATCCACCAGGGTTTCTGCCAGCAGACGGGTTTTGCCGTAGCTGTCGCGGTTTTTGACAATGATTTCATCCAGTGCCAACACGGCGTCGCTGCCGCCCAGACCTTTCAGGGTGTTAAGGATGCCGGCAACGATTTTACGGAATGGACGGTCGCCCAGTTCCTCATCCTTGCCCACGCCGACCAGCAACACGCGCTCGGCTTTCAGGTTCGGCAGGCTGTGCAGCAGCAGGCTTTGACCGACTTTACCAGCCAGATCGCCACGCTTGAGGACGGCGCTGATCGCGCCACCGCTCAGTTCGTCGACCTGTTTGGCGGCGACACCGAGTTTGCGGCCTTCGCCGACGGCAACCACCAGGGTGGCGGTTTTCAACGTTTCTGGGCTAACGCTTTTTACAACCAGTTCCATGTCCGGATCCCTGAATGAATGGTCAACACGCAGGCGTTCGACGGTGTCCGCAGTCGCCTGCTTATAGAGAGAAGAGGCGCAGGCCAAAGCCTGCGACAAGGGCCGCAGTTTGAACCCCGCTCCCCGCGCCTGACAACCCTAGGGGGCGTTCTCAATTAGTTTTCACACCGCGTTGTCGCCTTAAAGCCAGCCAGGCAAGGCGCAGGCCGCTGGGAATGGTTGTTCCCTTTCCAAGGCCTGCAACGCAGACTGGCCGGCTTTAAGGCACAACCCGGCGCGGTGTGAAAACTAATTGAGAAAGCCCCCTAGGTTGTACGATCTGCAAAGGATTACAGACATGGATGAGTGTGCGCAGTGACAGGCGCCCTCAATCACAGGATAATGCCGCATCTTTTTTCGACGGCTCTGCGTTGCGGGCCGGTCGATGTGTTTGCTTGTTTGGCCGCCTTAGCCTGACAACCCTGGAGTGTCTGGTTTGATCGTCTTCCGTTATCTGTCCCGCGAAGTCCTGTTGACCCTCAGCGCCGTGAGTGCTGTGCTGCTGGTTATCATCATGAGTGGTCGCTTCATCAAATATCTGGCTCAGGCCGCTGCCGGCCAGCTCGATCCGGGCTCGTTGTTCCTGATCATGGGCTATCGCCTGCCGGGTTTCATGCAGCTGATTCTGCCGCTGGGCCTGTTCCTCGGGATCCTGCTGGCCTACGGTCGCCTGTATCTGGAAAGCGAGATGACCGTGCTCTCGGCCACTGGCATGAGTCAGCAGAAGCTGTTTCGCATGACGCTGTTCCCGGCGACGCTGGTGGCACTGGTGGTGGCATGGCTGAGCCTGGGCCTGGCCCCGCAAGGCGCCAATCAATTCCAGTTGCTGCTGAACAAGCAAGACGCCCTGACCGAATTCGACACCCTCGAGCCGGGTCGCTTTCAGGCCCTGCGTGATGGCACTCGGGTCACCTATACCGAGACCCTGAGCGACGATCGCGTCAATCTGGGCAGCGTATTCATTTCGCAGAAGAACCTCGGTGCCGATCAAAAGGATCGCGGGATTTCCGTGCTGGTGGCCGAAAGCGGTCGCCAGGAAGTGCGCCCCGACGGCAACCGCTATCTGATCCTCGATAACGGCTACCGCTACGACGGCAGCCCGGGTCAGGCCGATTACCGCGCCATTCACTACGAAACCTACGGTGTACTGCTGCCCAAGCCGGACGTCAGCGAAGAAGTCACCGATCGCGACGCCATGCCGACCTCGTCTCTGCTGGGCAGCGATGACATCCGCTCCAAAACCGAACTGCAATGGCGTGTGTCCCTGCCGCTGCTGGTGTTTATCGTGACCCTGATGGCGGTGCCGCTGTCGCGAGTCAATCCGCGCCAAGGGCGTTTCCTCAAGCTGCTGCCGGCGATTCTTCTTTATATGGCTTACCTGACCATTCTGATTGCCGCCCGCGGCGCCCTTGAAAAAGGCAAGATCCCGCCAGCCCTGGGCCTGTGGTGGGTGCATGCGATCTTCCTGTTCATCGGTCTCGGTTTGCTCTATTGGGAGCCGCTGCGTCTGAAGATGGCCAGCCGTCGCGCTGCAGCGCTGGAGGTGACCCGTGGTTAAACTCGACCGCTACATCGGCAGCAGCGTGTTCATGGCGATCATCGCCGTGCTGGCAATCATTCTCGGTCTGGCGACCTTGTTTGCCTTCATCGATGAGATGGGCGACGTCAGCGATACCTACACCCTCGTCGATGTCCTCAGCTTCGTGTTGCTGACCGCGCCACGCCGTCTCTACGAAATGCTGCCGATGGCGGCGTTGATCGGTTGCCTGATCGGCCTTGGCAGTCTGGCCAGTAGCAGTGAACTGACCGTCATGCGCGCCGCTGGCGTGTCCATCGGCCGTATCGTGTGGGCTGTAATGAAGCCAATGCTGGTGCTGATGCTGGCCGGTGTGCTGATCGGCGAATACGTCGCGCCGGCGACCGAAAGCATGGCCCAGGCCAATCGCTCGCTGGCGCAAGGCAGCGGCGACGCGCAAAGCGCCAAGCACGGTATGTGGCACCGTCAGGGTGAAGAGTTCATCCACATCAACGCCGTGCAACCCAACGGCCTGCTGTATGGCGTGACCCGTTATCACTTCGACAAAGAGCGTCACCTGCTGAGTTCGAGTTTCGCCAAGAAGGCCGAGTTCGACGGCAATAAGTGGCAACTCACCGACGTTGCCACCACGCTGTTCCATGAGCGCAGCACCGAAGTCGTCAATACCCCGAGCGAGCAATGGGACGTGGCGTTGAGCCCGCAATTGCTCAGCACCGTGGTCATGGCGCCGGAATCGCTGTCGATCAGTGGTTTGTGGGGCTACATCCACTATCTGTCCGAGCAGGGCCTGAGCAACGGCCGCTACTGGCTGGCATTTTGGGTCAAGGTGTTGCAGCCGCTGGTGACCGCAGCACTGGTGCTGATGGCGATCTCCTTCATTTTCGGTCCGCTGCGCTCGGTAACCCTCGGTCAGCGGGTGTTTACCGGCGTGCTGGTGGGCTTCACCTTCCGTATCGTCCAGGATTTGCTCGGCCCGTCGAGCCTGGTGTTCGGTTTCTCCCCGCTGTTTGCGGTGCTGGTGCCGGCCGGGGTCTGTGCGCTGGCGGGTGTCTGGCTGCTGCGAAGAGCCGGTTGATGACAGGCGATTGACCTGTGTTTTAAACCTCGAAAACGCCTCGGTCGACAGATCGGGGCGTTTTTGCATGCAATCCGGGTGACAGGCGAACGTGACGCTTGCGCCGTGTATCAGGTACAATTCCCGGCTATTTTTCGGCGGGCCATGCCTGCAGCCTTTTTGAGTGTTGATCCGTGAGTGATTTGAGTCATATCCGCAATTTCTCCATCATCGCCCACATTGACCATGGCAAGTCGACGCTGGCCGATCGCTTCATCCAGATGTGCGGCGGCCTGGCCGAGCGTGAAATGGAAGCCCAGGTGCTGGACTCCATGGACCTGGAACGTGAACGCGGGATCACCATCAAGGCCCACAGCGTCACCCTGTATTACACCGCCAAAGACGGCATCAAGTACCAGCTGAACTTCATCGACACCCCGGGTCACGTCGACTTCACCTACGAAGTCAGCCGTTCCCTGGCAGCGTGTGAAGGTGCACTGTTGGTGGTCGATGCCGGTCAAGGCGTTGAAGCTCAGTCCGTAGCCAACTGCTACACCGCGATCGAGCAGGGCCTTGAAGTCATGCCGGTGCTGAACAAGATCGACCTGCCGCAGGCTGATCCTGATCGCGTAAAAGACGAAATCGAGAAAATCATCGGCATTGATGCCACCGACGCCGTCACCTGCAGCGCCAAAACCGGTCTGGGTGTCGACGAAGTGCTCGAGCGCCTGGTGCATACCATTCCTGCGCCGACCGGCAACATTGAAGATCCGCTGCAAGCGTTGATCATCGACTCGTGGTTCGACAACTACCTGGGCGTTGTTTCCCTGGTACGTGTACGTCATGGCCGCGTGAAGAAGGGCGACAAGATCCTCGTCAAGTCCACCGGCAAGATCCATCTGGTCGACAGCGTGGGCGTGTTCAACCCGAAACACACCGCCACCACTGATTTGAAAGCCGGCGAAGTGGGCTTCATCATCGCCAGCATCAAGGACATTCACGGTGCACCAGTCGGTGACACCCTGACCCTGGCCTCGACCCCGGACGTTGAAGTGCTGCCCGGCTTCAAGCGCATTCAACCACAGGTTTACGCCGGTCTGTTCCCGGTCAGTTCCGACGACTTCGAGGACTTCCGCGAAGCGCTGCAGAAGCTGACCCTCAACGATTCGTCGTTGCAGTACACCCCGGAAAGCTCCGACGCACTGGGCTTCGGCTTCCGTTGCGGCTTCCTTGGCATGTTGCACATGGAAATCATCCAGGAGCGCCTCGAGCGCGAGTACGACCTGGACCTGATCACCACTGCGCCAACGGTAATTTTCGAGCTGGTGCTGAAAACCGGTGAAACGATTTACGTCGACAACCCATCCAAGCTACCGGATGTGTCGTCGATCGAAGACATGCGCGAGCCGATCGTGCGGGCCAACATTCTGGTGCCGCAAGAACACTTGGGCAACGTCATCACCCTGTGCATCGAGAAGCGTGGCGTTCAAGTCGACATGCTGTTTCTCGGCAATCAGGTGCAGGTCACCTACGACCTGCCGATGAACGAAGTGGTGCTGGACTTCTTCGACCGTCTCAAATCCACCAGTCGCGGCTATGCTTCGCTGGATTACCATTTCGACCGTTACCAATCGGCTAATCTGGTGAAACTGGACGTGTTGATCAACGGCGACAAGGTCGATGCCCTCGCATTGATCGTGCACCGTGACAACTCGCACTACAAAGGTCGCCAGTTGACCGAGAAGATGAAAGAACTGATTCCTCGTCAGATGTTCGACGTAGCCATTCAGGCCGCCATCGGTGGTCAGATCGTTGCCCGGACAACCGTCAAGGCGCTCAGAAAGAACGTATTGGCCAAATGCTACGGTGGTGACGTCAGCCGTAAGAAGAAACTGCTCGAGAAGCAAAAGGCCGGTAAGAAACGCATGAAGCAGGTCGGCAACGTGGAAATTCCACAAGAAGCCTTCCTTGCCGTGCTCAGGTTGGATAGTTAGGTCCTATGTCACTAAATTTCCCGCTGTTGCTGGTCATCGCCGTGTTCGTCTGCGGCCTGTTGGCGTTGCTTGATCTGTTGATCCTGGCACCGCGTCGGCGTGCTGCCATTGCCTCTTATCAAGGCAGCGTCAGCCAGCCTGACGGGGTGGTCGTTGAAAAACTGAACAAAGAACCGCTGCTGGTTGAATACGGCAAGTCGTTCTTCCCGGTGTTGTTCATCGTGCTGGTGCTGCGTTCGTTCCTCGTGGAGCCGTTCCAGATCCCTTCGGGTTCGATGAAGCCAACCCTGGACGTCGGCGACTTCATTCTGGTGAACAAGTTTTCTTACGGGATCCGTCTGCCGGTGATCGACAAGAAAATCATCGAAGTCGGTGATCCGCAGCGCGGCGATGTGATGGTGTTCCGCTACCCGAGCGATCCGAACGTCAACTACATCAAACGTGTGGTCGGTCTGCCGGGTGACACGGTGCGTTACACCGCCGACAAGCGTCTGTTCGTGAATGGCGAGTCGATTGCCGAGCAGATGGTCGGCGCCGAGCCGGGCACACTGGGCAGCGCCGAACTGTACAAAGAGAAACTGGGCGCCGCCGAGCATCTGATCCGCAAGGAAATGAGCCGCTACCGCGCCACGCCGGATCGCTCGTGGACAGTGCCTGCCGGGCACTACTTCATGATGGGCGACAACCGCGACAATTCGAATGACAGTCGCTACTGGGATGATCCAAACATTCCCAAGGATCTGCTGGGCATGGTTCCCGACCAGAATATCGTCGGCAAGGCCTTCGCGGTCTGGATGAGCTGGCCGGAACCGAAACTCAGTCACCTGCCGAATTTCTCGCGGGTTGGCCTGATCAAGTAATCACACACGGCGCTGTTGACCACAGCGCCGAATGCATTTCTGGAGCCGGCACAATCGGCTTCGCAATCGCCAGGATTTAATTTTTGAACACAGCGTTAATTGTCCCAGGCCTGCGCCGCATCCCGGCGATGGCAGTGGAATCCAGCCACGAACTCAGCGTGGGTAAACCGTGAGCGTTTCTCTAAGCCGTCTCGAGCGCCAGCTCGGTTACACCTTCAAGGATCAGGAGCTGATGCTGCTGGCCCTGACGCACCGCAGTTTTGCCGGGCGCAACAACGAACGCCTGGAATTCCTCGGCGATGCCATCCTCAACTTCGTCGCTGGCGAGGCGCTGTTCGATCGTTTCCCGCTGGCCCGCGAAGGCCAGTTGTCGCGTTTGCGCGCACGCCTGGTAAAAGGTGAGACGCTGGCCGTACTGGCTCGCGGTTTCGACCTTGGCGATTACCTGCGACTGGGTTCCGGTGAGTTGAAAAGCGGCGGTTTCCGTCGCGAATCGATTCTGGCCGATGCCCTCGAAGCCTTGATCGGCGCGATCTACCTTGATGCCGGCATGGACATGGCGCGCGAGCGCGTGCTGGCCTGGCTGGCCGGCGAGTTCGAAGGCCTCACGCTGATCGATACCAACAAGGATCCGAAGACCCGCCTGCAGGAACACCTGCAATCGCGCGGTTGTGAACTGCCACGCTACGAAGTGGTGGATATCCAGGGCGAGCCGCACTGCCGAACCTTCTTCGTCGAGTGCGAAGTTGTCTTACTGAATGAAAAAAGCCGAGGTCAGGGTGTAAGCCGTCGTATTGCCGAACAGGTAGCGGCCGCCGCAGCACTGATTGCCCTGGGCGTGGAGAATGGCAATGACTGATACAAACGCAACTCGCTGTGGCTATGTTGCCATCGTCGGCCGTCCCAACGTCGGTAAGTCGACGCTGCTGAACCACATCCTTGGCCAGAAGCTCGCGATCACCTCGCGCAAGCCGCAGACCACTCGCCACAACATGCTCGGGATCAAAACCGAAGGTGACGTGCAGGCGATCTACGTCGATACCCCTGGTATGCACAAGGGTGGCGAAAAGGCCCTGAACCGTTACATGAACAAAACCGCTTCGGCAGCGTTGAAAGACGTCGACGTGGTGATCTTCGTCGTTGACCGCACCAAGTGGACCGATGAAGACCAGATGGTGCTGGAACGCGTGCAGTACGTCACCGGCCCATTGATCGTTGCGCTGAACAAGACCGACCGCATCGAAGACAAAGCCGAGCTGATGCCGCACCTGAGCTGGTTGCAGGAGCAGTTGCCGAACGCGCAGATAATCCCGATCTCCGCGCAGCACGGGCACAACCTCGACGCGCTGGAAAAGGTTATCGCTGATCATCTGCCGGAGAACGATCACTTCTTCCCGGAAGACCAGATCACCAACCGCAGCAGCCGGTTCCTTGCCGCCGAACTGGTACGCGAGAAAATCATGCGCCAGATGGGCGCCGAGCTGCCGTACCAGATCACCGTCGAAATCGAAGAGTTCAAGCAGCAGGGCAAGACCCTGCACATTCATGCTTTGATCCTCGTTGAGCGCGACGGCCAGAAGAAGATCATCATTGGCGACAAGGGCGAGCGTATCAAACGCATCGGCACCGAAGCGCGCAAGGACATGGAGCTGCTGTTCGACTCCAAGATCATGCTCAACCTGTGGGTCAAGGTGAAGGGCGGTTGGTCCGATGACGAGCGTGCGCTGCGTTCGCTGGGCTACGGCGACCTGTAATCACCGATCCAGAGAACACCGATACCCACTGTGGGAGCGAGCCTGCTCGCGAAGAGGATGTAACATTCAGCCTTGATGTTGACTGTCACTCCGCTTTCGCGAGCAGGCTCGCTCCCACAGTGGTTTTGGGTTGTGTGTAAAACTGCGTTTCTTCATCGAGAACTCAATGTCGCAAAACCCGCCTCCCGCCCAACCCGCCTACGTCCTGCATTCTCGCGCCTACCGCGAAACCAGTGCGTTGGTGGACTTCCTCACGCCGCAAGGTCGGCTGCGGGCGGTGTTGCGCAGTGCGCGGGGCAAGGCTGGGACATTGGCGCGGCCGTTCGTGGCGCTGGAAGTCGAGTTTCGTGGCAAGGGCGAGCTGAAGAACGTCGGGCGCATGGAGAGCTCTGGCACCTCGGCGTGGCTCAACGGTGAAGCGCTGTTCAGCGGTCTCTATCTCAATGAATTGCTGATTCGCCTGCTGCCTGCCGAAGACCCGCACCCGGGTGTCTTCGATCACTACGCCGCGACCTTGCTGGCATTGGCCGAAGGTCGTCCACTGGAGCCGTTGCTGCGCTCCTTCGAATGGCGGCTGCTGGACGATCTCGGTTACGGCTTTTCGTTGAATACCGACGTCCATGGCGAACCTGTTGCGCCGGATGGTCTCTATCGTCTGCAAGTGGATGCCGGTCTTGAGCGGGTCTTTCTGCTGCAACCCGGCCTGTTCAACGGCGTCGAATTACTGGCCATGGCCGAAGCCGACTGGACCGCCCCCGGCGCGCTCTCCGCCGCCAAGCGCTTGATGCGTCAGGCACTGGCTGTTCACCTGGGCGGTCGCCCTCTCGTCAGTCGCGAGCTGTTTCGCAAGCCCTAAGGGTCTGTTTACGTCTGGACGCGGCGCAACGGGCGCTGGCTGCGCGCAGGGCCGCGTTGCTCGGAACTCATTTGGCGCAACCAAACTTCGTTCCTCGCGCCTTGCCCTGCACTCAGCCAGCATCCCGTTGCCGCCGCGCCCAGACGTAAACAGACCCTTCACCGTGTATGCTGTGCGCCGAATCTTTTTCTTCAGGAGCGCGCATCCGTGACCACCAGCAATCGCATTCTTCTTGGCGTGAACATCGACCACGTCGCCACCCTGCGTCAGGCTCGTGGCACGCGCTACCCGGATCCGGTCAAGGCGGCATTGGACGCGGAAGAGGCGGGGGCCGATGGCATCACCGTGCACCTGCGTGAAGACCGTCGGCACATTCAGGAGCGCGATGTTCTGTTGCTCAAGGATGTGTTGCAAACCCGCATGAACTTCGAAATGGGCGTCACCGAAGAAATGATGGCGTTTGCCGAACGCATTCGTCCGGCGCACATCTGCCTTGTCCCGGAAACCCGTCAGGAGCTGACCACCGAAGGCGGCCTGGATGTGGCAGGACAGGAGGAGCGCATCAAGGCAGCGGTTGAGCGCCTGTCGAAGATCGGCAGCGAAGTGTCGCTGTTCATCGATGCCGACGAGCGCCAGATCGCAGCGTCGAAGCGTGTCGGTGCGCCGGCCATCGAACTGCACACCGGCCGTTACGCCGATGCCGAAACCCCGACCGAAGTGGCAGAAGAGCTCAAGCGTGTCGCCGATGGCGTGGCGTTTGGTCTGGCCCAAGGCCTGATCGTTAACGCGGGTCACGGCTTGCACTACCACAACGTTGAAGCCGTAGCGGCGATCAAAGGCATCAACGAACTGAACATCGGCCATGCGTTGGTGGCGCATGCGTTGTTCGTCGGCTTCAAGTCTGCGGTAGCGGAAATGAAGGCGCTGATCCTGGCTGCTGCCAAGCCTTAAGCTTCAACTCAAAACCCTTGTAGGAGTGAGCCTGCTCGCGATATCGGTGTGTCACACAAAATTAATTGACTGACCCACCGCTATCGCGAGCAGGCTCGCTCCCACATTTGGTTCCAGGGTCTGTTAGAGCGGGGCGGGTTCTTGTGCGGGTTTTGACTTGTCGATACCGGGCACATGCAGATTGCCCTCAGCCACTTGATCACCCTCAAGTTGCGGCTGCGTCACCCAGGTCAGAATGTCGTAGTAGCGACGAATGTTCGCCACAAAGTGCACCGGCTCGCCGCCTCGGGCGTAGCCATAACGCGTCTTGCTGTACCACTGTTTCTGCGACAGGCGCGGCAGGATTTTCTTCACGTCCAGCCATTTGTCCGGGTTCAGCCCTTCCTTGGCCGTCAGCTTGCGCGCGTCATCCAGGTGGCCACTGCCGACGTTGTAGGCCGCGAGGGCGAACCAGGTGCGGTCCGGCTCCTTGATCGAATCGTCGAGCTGATCCTTCATATAAGCCAGGTACTTGGCGCCGCCCATGATGCTCTGCTTCGGATCGAGGCGGTTGGACACGCCCATTGCCTGTGCCGTGTTCTGGGTCAGCATCATCAGCCCGCGCACGCCGGTCTTCGAGGTAACCGTCGGCTGCCACAGCGATTCCTGATAACCAATGGCCGCCAGCAGACGCCAGTCGACTTTCTCTTTCTTCGCGTAATTCTTGAAGTGCTGTTCGTATTTCGGCAGGCGCTGCTGCAAGTGCTGGGCGAAGGTCGTGGCGCCCATATAGCCGAGAACATCGACGTGGCCGTAATAGCGATCCTTCAAGCGTTGCAGGGTGCCGTTCTTCTGCACTTTGTCCAGGTACGCGTTGATTTCGTTGAGCAGGCTGTTGTCTTCGCCGGGGCCGACCGCCCAGCTCTGACTGCGCGCATCACCGAGGTCGAAGGCCACACGAATGTTGGTGAAGTACACCTGATTCATCGCCACTTCGTTGGAATCGACCAGGGTCAGGTCGATCTGGCCTTCATCGACCATGCGCAGCAGATCGACCACTTCAACCGCGTCTGACTCTTCGTATTCGATGCCGGGGAATTTCTTTTTCAGCTCCGCCAGTTGCTCGGCGTGGGTGCTCCCCTTGAGCACCATGATCTTCTTGCCGACCAGATCGCCGGGATCGGTCGGCCGCGACTGGCCGTTGCGATAGATGATCTGCGGGGTGACTTCAAGGTAGGAGTGCGAAAAGCGCACCTGCTGCTTGCGCTGTTCGCTGCTGACCAGACCGGCGGCGGCCAGCACCGGGCCGTTCGGCTTGCCGATCTGATCGAACAAGTCATCGAGGTTGTCGGCGGTCTCGATCTTCAGCTCTACGCCCAAATCGTCGGCGAAACGCTTCACCAGCTCGTATTCGAAGCCGGTTTCACCGCTGCGATCCTGAAAGTAGGTGGCGGGGCTGTTACGGGTAATCACCCGCAGCACACCATCCTCCTTTACGCGCTCGAGTGTGTTGGGTTTATCAACACAGCCACCGAGCATCAGGAAGAGTCCGGTTGCGATCAGCCATTTGGCGTACCGCGGACGCAAAGCCGTTGGGAAAAACATCTGCGCAGTATACGCAAACGGCCGCGGGCGCCATATCTCGACAGTGCAGGGCGAGTCTGCTAGCGATCACAAAACTGCACGAAACCCCGCAGGAACGGGGCTTGACGGCATTTTGTTACAGTAAAAATAAGCGGCATCTGAATAGCTGATTTACCTGACTCTGAAGTCGGAAACACAGATTGATACCCGAGTGCAACCGCGCGTAGCGTTTCGGGTGATGTTGAGGGCGGTTTAGGCTAGAATGCACGGCCTCAAAGCACACCCCTTCCCGAGGCTGTCCCGAAGATGTTGATCCTGCGCGGCGCTCCTGCCCTTTCTGCCTTTCGCCACAGCAAACTCCTTGAGCAACTGAGCCAGAAGGTTCCAGCTGTCAGTGGCCTGTATGCTGAATTCGCTCACTTCGCCGAAGTCACCGGCGTCCTGACCGGCGACGAACAGCAGGTGCTTGCGCGCCTTCTGAAGTACGGTCCAAGCGTTCCGGTACAAGAGCCGACCGGCCGTCTGTTTCTGGTGTTGCCGCGTTTCGGCACAATCTCGCCATGGTCGAGCAAGGCCAGCGACATCGCCCGCAACTGCGGCCTGAGCAAGATCCAGCGTCTGGAGCGCGGTATCGCCTTCTACGTTGCCGGTCAGTTCAGCGAAGCCGAAGCGCAGCAGATTGCCGACGTGCTGCATGACCGCATGACCCAGATCGTCCTGGCTAACCTCGAGCAGGCCGCCGGTCTGTTCAGCCACGCCGAGCCGAAGCCGCTGACTGCAATCGACATCCTCGGTGGTGGTCGCGCTGCGCTGGAAAAAGCCAATACCGAGCTGGGCCTGGCTCTGGCCGAAGACGAGATCGACTATCTGGTCGACGCCTTCAATGGCTTGAAGCGCAACCCGCACGACATCGAATTGATGATGTTCGCTCAGGCCAACTCCGAACACTGCCGTCACAAGATCTTCAACGCCAGTTGGGATATCGATGGTGAGAACCAGGAAAAAAGCCTGTTCGGCATGATCAAGAACACCTACGTGATGCACAGCGAAGGCGTTCTGTCGGCTTATAAGGACAACGCCTCGGTGATCGTCGGCAACGTCGCCGGCCGTTTCTTCCCGAACCCTGAGACCCGCCAGTACGGCGCGGTGCAGGAGCCGGTGCACATCCTGATGAAGGTTGAAACCCACAACCACCCGACCGCGATTGCTCCGTTCCCGGGTGCATCGACCGGTTCCGGCGGCGAAATCCGTGACGAAGGTGCAACCGGCCGTGGCGCCAAGCCAAAGGCTGGCCTGACCGGTTTCACCGTATCGAACCTGCAAATCCCGGGCTTCGAACAGCCGTGGGAAGTGCCGTACGGCAAGCCTGAGCGCATCGTTACCGCGCTGGACATCATGATCGAAGGCCCGCTCGGCGGCGCCGCGTTCAACAACGAATTCGGTCGTCCGGCCCTGACTGGTTACTTCCGTACCTTCGAACAGTCGATCACCACCCCGCATGGTGACGAAGTTCGTGGTTACCACAAGCCGATCATGTTGGCCGGCGGCATGGGCAACATCCGCGAAGAGCACGTCAAGAAAGGCGAGATCGTCGTGGGCTCCAAGCTGATCGTCCTCGGCGGCCCGGCGATGTTGATCGGTCTGGGTGGCGGCGCGGCTTCCTCCATGGCCACCGGCACCAGCTCGGCGGATCTCGACTTCGCTTCCGTACAGCGTGAAAACCCTGAAATGGAGCGTCGTTGCCAGGAAGTCATCGACCGTTGCTGGCAGCTGGGCGACAAAAACCCGATCAGCTTCATCCACGACGTCGGCGCGGGCGGTCTGTCCAACGCCTTCCCGGAACTGGTCAACGACGGCGACCGCGGTGGCCGTTTCGAACTGCGCAACATTCCCAACGACGAGCCGGGAATGGCCCCGCACGAAATCTGGTCCAACGAATCCCAGGAACGTTACGTTCTGGCCGTCGGCCCTGAAGACTTCGCGCGCTTCCAGGCGATCTGCGAACGCGAGCGCTGCCCGTTTGCCGTAGTGGGTGAGGCGACTGCCGAGCCGCAACTGACCGTGACCGACAGCCACTTCGGCAATAACCCGGTGGACATGCCACTGGAAGTGTTGCTGGGCAAGGCCCCGCGCATGCACCGCTCGGTGGTTCGCGAAGCTGAAATGGGCGATGACTTCGATCCGTCGAACCTCGACATCAGCGAGTCCATCGAACGCGTTCTGCATCACCCGGCCGTGGCGAGCAAGAGCTTCCTGATTACCATCGGCGACCGCACCATCACCGGCCTCGTGGCCCGTGACCAAATGGTCGGCCCGTGGCAGGTTCCGGTGGCCGACGTTGCCGTCACCGCCACCAGCTTCGACGTTTACACCGGTGAAGCGATGGCAATGGGCGAGCGCACTCCGCTGGCTCTGCTGGACGCCCCGGCGTCGGGCCGCATGGCCATCGGCGAAACCCTGACCAACATCGCTGCTTCGCGTATCAACAAGCTCTCCGACATCAAACTGTCGGCAAACTGGATGTCGGCGGCCGGCCACCCGGGCGAAGACGCGCGTCTGTACGACACCGTGAAAGCGGTCGGTATGGAACTGTGCCCTGAGCTGGGCATCACCATTCCGGTGGGCAAGGACTCGATGTCCATGGCCACCCGCTGGAACGATAACGGCGAAGAAAAAACCGTGACCTCGCCGATGTCGCTGATCGTAACTGGTTTCGCGCCAGTGGCTGACATCCGTCAGACCCTGACCCCGGAACTGCGCATGGACAAGGGCACCACCGACCTGATCCTGATCGACCTCGGTCGCGGTCAGAACCGTATGGGTGCTTCGATTCTTGCTCAGGTTCACGGCAAGCTCGGCAAACATGCTCCGGACGTCGATGACGCCGAAGACCTGAAAGCCTTCTTCGCCGTGATCCAGGGCCTCAACGCCGACGGTCACCTGCTGGCTTACCACGACCGTTCCGACGGTGGTCTGCTGACCTCCGTGGTGGAAATGGCCTTTGCCGGCCACTGCGGTCTGAGCCTGAACCTCGACAGCGTTGCCGAGTCTTCGGCGGAAATCGCTGCGATCCTGTTCAACGAAGAACTGGGTGCAGTGATCCAGGTTCGTCAGGACGCCACGCCAGATATCCTCGCGCAATTCAGCGCGGCCGGTCTGGGCGACTGCGTCTCGGTGATCGGTCAGCCGATCAACAATGGCCAGATCAACATCACCTTCAACGGTGACACCGTGTTCGAAGGTCAGCGTCGTCTGCTGCAACGTCAGTGGGCCGAGACCAGCTACCAGATCCAGCGTCTGCGTGACAACGCCGACTGCGCCGAACAAGAGTTCGACGTGCTGCTGGAAGAAGACAACCCGGGCCTGAGCGTCAAGCTCAGCTACGACGTCAACCAGGACATCGCCGCGCCTTACATCAAGAAAGGCATCCGTCCTCAGGTTGCCGTGCTGCGTGAGCAGGGCGTCAACGGTCAGGTGGAAATGGCCGCCGCGTTCGACCGCGCCGGTTTCAACGCGATCGACGTGCACATGAGCGATATTCTGGCCGGCCGTGTCGACCTGAACGAGTTCAAAGGTCTGGTGGCCTGCGGTGGTTTCTCCTACGGCGACGTTCTCGGCGCCGGTGAAGGCTGGGCCAAGTCGGCACTGTTCAACAGCCGCGCCCGCGATGCGTTCCAGGGCTTTTTCGAACGTAACGACAGCTTCACCCTCGGCGTATGCAACGGTTGCCAGATGATGTCCAACCTGCACGAGCTGATTCCGGGCAGCGAATTCTGGCCGCACTTCGTGCGTAACCGCTCCGAGCAGTTCGAAGCGCGCGTGGCGATGGTTCAGGTTCAGGAGTCGAACTCGATCTTCCTGCAAGGCATGGCCGGTTCGCGTATGCCGATCGCCATCGCTCACGGTGAAGGTCACGCCGAGTTCTCCAGCGAAGAAGCCCTGCTGGAAGCCGATCTGTCCGGTTGCGTGGCGATGCGTTTCGTCGACAACCATGGCAAGGTCACTGAGCGTTATCCGGCCAACCCGAACGGTTCGCCGCGCGGGATTACCGGTCTCACCAGCCGTGATGGCCGTGTGACGATCATGATGCCGCACCCGGAGCGTGTGTTCCGCGCGGTGCAGAACTCGTGGCGTTCGGAAGACTGGAACGAGGATGCACCCTGGATGCGTATGTTCCGTAATGCTCGTGTCTGGGTTAACTGATCCTCGTGTACAAGCTGGCGTTTTTTGTTCCTGACAGTCATGTCGAGGTGGTCAAAGGGGCTGTGTTCGCTGCCGGTGGTGGGCGGATCGGTGACTATGACCACTGTGCGTGGCAGGTGCTTGGTCTGGGCCAGTTTCGACCTTTGGACGGCAGTCAGCCGTTTATTGGTGAGGCAGGGCAGGTTGAGCGGGTTGAGGAATGGAAGGTTGAGCTTGTAGTGGCGGATGAGTTGATCGTGGCTGTTGTGGCGGCGCTCAAGTTGAGCCATCCCTACGAGACGCCGGCTTATGAGGTGTGGCGGCTGGAAGATTTCTGATTTTTCTTGCTGCTGAAACAAGAAACCCGCAGATGAGTGATTGTCTGCGGGTTTTTTGTTGCCTGCGATTTGCTGTTCTGGAGGAGTGAGCCCCCTGCTCGCGATGGCGCCCTGACAGGCGACCATGTTCTGGCTGACTGAGTGAATATCCGTTTCTTCGGGTGCTGCGGCTGGCGGTTTCGCCCTTACGGCGACTCACTTTTTTTACAAACGCCTAAAAAAAGTAAGCAAAAAAACGCTTGCCCCAACGTTCGGCCCACTCGCTAAAGCTCGGGGTTCCTTCGCTCCGGGATCCATCCGGGCGCATCGCCTACGGTTTGCTTCGCTGCACCTCCTCTCGATGCATTTGGCTGCGCCAAACGGTCGCTGCGCTCCCACCCCCGGATAAATCCCTCCACTCAGCCTGCCGACGGGGCCGGTGGATCAAGATCACAAGCAGCAGCCGAGCTAACGCTCATCCTGTTGAGTGGTGAGGAGCGGGGTGGTGGTGTTGCTTTGCTCTGTGGGAGCTGGCTTGCCAGCGATGGCGGCCTGGAGGTGACGAAACTATTCGGCGGGCTTCTTTTTTTTTGGGGCCAGGTACTCTTCCAGGGTTAGTTCGCTGTTCCGATCCTTGTTGTATTCATCCCATACCCAAGTTCTCATGGTTTTTTCAGCGCCTTTGGCACCGTTGGCGAACTCTTCGAAAGTAAGAGTTCCGTCTGAATTTTCATCAAGATATCTGAAGGTTTTTTTCAGATGCTCCAGTTGTTCTGCGTCCGTCATTTTCTTTGCCATGTCGCAGCCATCCTTAATGAATTGAGCTTCGGGTTATCGAGGCTACGACATAAAAACTGCCTGATTCAGCCAACGTAATAAGGTCGATCGAGGCGGTCAACTGTCAGACCTGACAGTTGACAGTGCCAGCAATGTGGGGAGGCAGCCGAGCTGGGTTTTGTGCTGGATTCGCCCCTGATCGGATCGCCGCCCGCCCAGCCCTCACCCGAGGGAGAGGAGTCGATTTTTGGACTTTTCAGAATCTGAATTCGACTCGGTATTTCACGTCGGCGTACATCCACCAAACACCTCGGTCAGTCCCCTCTCCCTCTGGGAGAGGGCTAGGGTGGGTAAAGACCGGGTACATCCTTTACGTTTGAGACCGGGGACATGGTTTACAGGTATCAATCATGGTCAGGAGGTGCTGACCATGCCCTGGAAACAAGAGTCCCCAATGGATCAACGAGTGAAGTTAATTAGCGATTGGCTCAGCGGCAGCTACACCAAAAGCCAATTAAGCCGGCGGTATGGCGTCAGTCGTCCAACCATCGACAAGTGGCTGGAACGGTATGCAGCGTTGGGCGTGGATGGCTTGAAAGAGCAGTCGCGTAAGCCGCTGAATTGCCCTCACCAAACTTCCGATGAAATCATCGCCAAGTTGCTGGCCAAGAAAAACGAACATCCCGATCGGGGACCCAAGCAGATCATTGGTCGCCTGCGCGATTCCGATCCGCATATCCAATGGCCGGCGGCGAGTACCGCCGGGGAGTGGTTGAAGAAAGCTGGTTTGGTGGTGGCACGACGGCCCTATCCCCCGCGTCCCCGTGCTCCAACACATTTACGTCCGGTCGACGCGCCCAACCAGACTTGGTGTGCTGATTACAAAGGGCAGTTCAAAATGCAGGACGGTAATTGGTGCTATCCGCTGACCATTACCGATCAGATGAGCCGCTTTTTATTCGTCTGTCGCGCTTTGCCCAGTACGCACGGAGCGCCGACGCGGGAAGGCTTCGAGTGGGCTTTTCGAGAATATGGGCTGCCGGATGTGATCCGCACTGATAATGGCGCTCCTTTTGCGTCGACAGGTCTGGCGCGACTTTCGAAGTTATCGGTTTGGTTCATCAGGCTCGGAATCCATGTCGAAACGATTACACCTGGCCGTCCCGACCAAAATGGTCGACATGAACGGATGCATCGAACGCTAAAGGCAGCAGTGCCACCGGCGGAAAACCTGGTGCGCCAGCAGCTGGCTTTTCAGGATTTCATCCAAGACTTCAACCACCACCGACCGCACACCGCGCTGGGCATGAAACCGCCGGCATCTGTCTATCGCCCGTCGATACGCGCTTATCCCGGTTACTTGCCTGCGCTTGAATACGGTTCCGATGTTGAAGTACGTAAGGTTCGGTCAAATGGGGAAATTAAATGGAAAGGACAGCTGATTTTTCTAGGAGAGGCTCTAATTGGAGAGGACATCGCGTTGAAGGAAGTGGCTGATGACGCTTGGGAACTGTACCTTTGCAGCCACTGTTTAGGCAGGCTTGAAAGAGGCGCCAAACGCGTTTCAAGCCTGTAAAGGTGTAAACGATGTCCCCGGTCTAATTTGTAAAGGATGTACCGGTCTCTACAGTGAGGGTTTGCTTTTGACTGTTTAAAGCAGTGTCGAAGTAGCAGAACCTTCCCACAAGGTTTTCAGATTGTCCGTCGGACGCCTGCTCTCTAGGCTTTGTCTGTCGCTGCCAATTTAGCGACCGGGCGTGAGATCCCCGGAATGCTTGCAACTAGCGCCAACACCACGATAATTGGCGCCAGCTCAATCTGCTGCCTGTTTTATGGCGGCTGTGTGCGGGCAGACTTCGGTCTGGCCGGTTGCCTGCTCCGGTGGATCTCACCCTGCACATAGCTGCCACCTCTTCGCCGCGTGAGATCCGGCGAACGATGGCATCCTCACTTGCTGTAGCAGGAGTTGAATTTTGGACAAGCTAATTCCCGACCCCCCCGAAACCAAAACCCCACTCGAAGAAGCCCTCCGCGCCGAAGACCAGGCCCGAAACCGCGAAGCCATCAAACGCGCCCTCGACTTCTATCTGTGCCCCGACCCCGCAAAGCCCTGCCGACCGAGCACCATGTTCATGGTCTGCCCTCAAGTCGACACCGAAAGCCTGCTAGCCCACGCTTGCGAGTCATTAGCCTCGGCAAGTACCGCCGCCAGCAACTTCGCCAATGAGCTAAACGGTTCTCAGCGCAGCACCGTATTAGGCATCCAGCAAATCGTCATGCTCGCCGAACTGGCGGTAAACCGAGCGCTGGATCGAGTCGACCCACAAACCTGACGTCCGCGTCATCGTTCATCGCCAGCAGGCTGGCTCCCACAATTGAAATGCATTCCCTTGTGGGGGCTGGCTTGCCAGCGATGAGGCATTAACAGGCGTCAGACGAGTTTCAGAGCGCAATCAAACCGGGGAATTTTCCTACCACTCTTTCAGGTTGTCCCTCGGAAGTCGCATCCATACCTTGATCTGTCTCTGGCAAACAGCGAGCAGGGCAACAAGTTGCGTCGCTTTAGCCATCGACATGACTCTGAGGTTCAAAAATGGAATTGCTGCCCGTAGTCACTCCCCGTATCAACACGAATACTGCATTGGGGAAGGCATTGGTTTCGATGTTCAAATCAGTCGAAGCAGAATTGACGCAGGAAAATGCCGATCCGGGGGCAGTCAAAATCATCGTCTTTGGTGGTTGCGCCGTACATCTCTACACAAATCATCGTATTTCCATGGATGTCGATGCGGAGATTTATGAAGCTTGCCTTCCGCCAGGGTTCGACCTTCAAGCGCTTCTTGCTCAAGTTCCGGAGCCTTTTATCGACGAGCGCTCCGCTCGGGTGATGGAGCTGAACTACGACCTTCAATACAACACTAGTTTTGGCCCGATCCATGAAGACTACTGGGTGCGAAGTATTCCCATGACTGAGTTTCCGGAGACGTCCCCGCTCCAGATTCACATCGCTGCTCCGGTGGATATTGCAATTACAAAACTTGGTAGGGCTACCGATCACGACGTTGCGGACATCAAGGCGCTTCTTAGAGCCGGTTTCATTCTGACGAGTGATTTCCGGCGTCTGGCATTGCAAGCAATTGATGTATATGTTGGCAGCAAAGAGCAACCTGCCTCAGTGCTCTTCAATATCTTGCAGGACTACCTGGAGGAACCAGATGTCGAACTCTCTTGATGATCATGTCCTTTCTTCGGCATTGGATACGTTGGTCAGAAGACCGCTGGATCAAGCCGATGGGACGGCGCTGGTCGATGCAGCCAAAGAGGTCTGGTATTCAAAATCCGATCTTGAGAGTGAGATATCAACATTTCTCAAGTTTCACAGCGATGAAGTCGAGCTGCGGCGAGCGGCTTATCTGCTGGAGCGATTTACGCGTTTCGCATGTGTATCGGATAGCCGCGTATTGGAAACGCTCCATGCACTCGAGCTTTTCAACGCCAAAACACCCAAGCAACACGTCGTTTCTCAACCAGGTGTTTTATTACGCAATCGCCGCGACGAGTTGGCGGTTGCTTGGGGGTTGACGGAAAGTCTGGGTTTGAAGATTCAGGCGCTCATGCCGTACCAGACTCGGCATTACGAGGCGGAACAGCGCGCAAGAATGTCCTGAACTTGAGCAGCATGAAAAAACCCGGCCAACGCCGGGTTTTTTGTATCAGTTGTTTCGAGTAGAGCCTGATGTAAAGGCTCAGACCTTGGCACTGACCTCACTGCGATTGACCAACACCTCAATCGCCCCGCTCAAACTCGCCGCCTTATCCCCCACCAGCAAATGCCAAACCCCACCCTCCAACTGGCTGACACCCTGACAACCCAGCTCCTTCAACTGCGCCTCGGACAGCGCCTTGCCATCCGCCAACAGCAAGCGAATCCGGCTCATGGCAATGCAATCCAGTTGCAGCACGTTGTCGCCACCACCCAGCGCATTCAGCCATTGCTGAGCTTCGGTGCCTGCGACCACAACCGCTTTCGGCTCTTCGACAACCGCAACAGGTTCAGCAAGAACCGCACGCCCCAACGCCGGAATCGCCAGGCGAATCTCATCAGCAATGCTGTCGGCCAGCGGACCGACCACCACCTGCAAACTGCCACCCTTGCCTGGACGCACAACGGCCATCGCACCCAATGCTTTCAGGTCTGCATCGGACGCTTTGTTGCGATCCACCATTTCCAGTCGCAACCGCGTAGTGCAGGCACCGACAGTCACAAGGTTGTCTGCACCCCCGAGTGCCTTGATGTAAGCCCCGGCGCGTTCGTTTTCCGCGAAAACCGCTTTTTCAGCCGTCGCCACATCCTCACGCCCCGGCGTCTTCAAGTTGAAGCGACGAATGCAGAAATCAAACACCGCGTAATACACCACGGCATACGCCAGCCCGACCGGAATCACCAACCAGCCATTGGTCGAACGCCCCCAACCCAGCACCATGTCGATGAAGCCGCCAGAGAAGGTAAAGCCCAAATGGATGTTCAGCGCATTGGTGATCGCCATCGACAACCCGGTCAGCAGCGCATGCAGCAGATACAACAACGGCGCCAGAAACATGAAGGCGAATTCAATCGGCTCGGTCACCCCAGTCAAAAACGACGTCAAAGCCATCGACAGAAAAATCCCGCCCATCACCTTGCGCCGTTCCGGCAGGGCGTTGCGATACATCGCCAGGCACGCGGCGGGCAGGCCGAAGATCATCATCGGGAACATGCCGGTCATGAACTGGCCGCCCTTCGGGTCGCCGGCGAAGTAGCGCGACAGGTCACCCGTCACCAGAGCACCGGTCGTTGGATCGGTGAAGTTGCCGAACACGAACCACGCCATGTTGTTGAGGATGTGGTGCAGGCCGGTGACGATCAGCAGGCGGTTGAACACGCCAAACACGAACGCGCCGATACTGCCGCTTTCCATCATCAGCGCACCAAACGCGTTGATGCCGTGCTGGATCGGCGGCCAGATATAGCCGAACACGACACCGAGGCCGACCGCCGCGAACCCGGTGACAATCGGTACAAACCGTCGGCCACCGAAGAACGCCAGGTATTCCGGCAGCTTGATGTCCTTGAAGCGATTGTACAGCGCGCCCGCCATCAGGCCGCTGACGATCCCGGCGAGCATGCCCATGTTGATGCTCGCGTCGAGCACCTTGAGCGTGGAAATCATCACCAGATAACCGATCACTCCGGCGAGGCCGGCGGTGCCGTTGTTGTCCTTGGCGAAACCGACGGCGATGCCGATGGCGAAGATCATCGCCAGGTTGGCGAAGATCACTTGGCCGGCATCGTGGATGATCGCGATGTTCAGCAGGTCGGTATCACCCAGACGCAGCAGCAGGCCGGCAATCGGCAGGATCGCGATCGGCAGCATCAGCGCGCGGCCGAGGCGTTGCAGGCCTTCGATGAAGAGTTGGTACATGGTGGTTCTCCCGGCTCTTTATAGAGAGCTTGTTGTTAGGACAGCGGCCAATGCTGGTGGCAGGCGTGACGCACGGCGGCGGCGCTGCTCAGCTTGAGCAGGTCGCGACTCAGGCGCTGACATTCGGCTTCGTGCAGTTGACGCACGCGGTCCTTGATTTCACCGATCTGCACTGGGCTGACCGACAGTTCGCTCACGCCGAGGCCGATCAAAACGGGTGTGGCCAGCGGATCGGAGGCGAGGGCGCCGCAGACGCCGACCCAACGCTTGTGCACCGCCGCGCCTTCGCAGGTCATGGCGATCAGGCGCAGCAGCGCCGGGTGCAGGGCGTCGACCCTAGCGGCCAAGCCGGCGTGGTCGCGGTCCATGGCCAAGGTGTATTGGGAGAGATCGTTGGTGCCGATGGAAAGGAAGTCCGCATGTTCGGCCAGTTGTTCGGCCTGCAATGCGGCGGCAGGGACTTCGATCATCACGCCGATTTCCGGGCGTTGGGTGATGCCCATCTCCTGGCACAGCGCATCGACGCGTTGGCGGATGTGCAGCAACTCATCCACTTCGGTGACCATCGGCAACAGGATCCGGCAACGGCGCAGCGGGCTGACTTGCAGCAGCGCGCGCAGTTGCTGGTCGAGGATTTCCGGGCGCGCCTGAGCCAGACGAATGCCGCGCAGGCCGAGCACCGGGTTGGCCTCGACGGGCAGCGGCAGGTAGTCGAGTTGCTTGTCGCCGCCGACGTCGATGGTGCGGATGATCACTGAGTGATCGCCCATCGCATCCAGTACGCCTTGATAGGCCGCACGCTGTTCTTCGACATCCGGCGCGGTCTGACGATCGACGAACAAAAACTCAGTGCGCAACAGACCAACGCCATCAGCGCCGTTGGCGAAGGCATCTGCCGCTTCACCGCTGGAGGCAACGTTGGCGACGACTTCGATGGTCACGCCGTTGCGGGTTTCTGCCGGCAAGTGAGCCTTGGCTTGCTGTGCGTCACGGCGTTGCTGACGATCAATTTGCGCCTGCTGAACTTCAGCCAGGCGTTCGGCATTTGGCGTCAGTTCGAGGCGTCCTCCGTCGGCATCGAGCACCACCGCTTGGCCTTGTCGCTGATCAAGCAAGGCAGAACCCAGCGCCACCATGCACGGCAGACCTTTGCCGCGAGCGAGAATCGCCACGTGTGAAGTCGCGCCACCCTCGGCCATGCATAACCCGGCAACGCCTTGCGCGCTGAGTTGCAGCAGATCCGAAGGCGTCAGTTCATGAGCGGCAACAATGGCGCCGGCCGGTACATCGTAATGCCACGCCTCACCGAGCAACGCACGCAACACCCGTTGCTTGAGGTCACGCAGATCGTTGGCGCGCTCGGCCAGCAGCGCGCTGCCGGTGTGCTGCAGCATTTCGCACTGCACGTCGATTGACTGGCTCCAGGCGTGAGTGGCTGCAGTGCCTTGTTCGATGGAGTGTTGCGAAGCATCAAGCAGCGCCGGATCTTCCAGCAGAGCCAGATGCGCGGCGAAGATCGCTTCTTCGTCGGCATTCCTGTGTTTTTTCGCTTGCGCGAGGGTGGCGTCGATTTCGTTGCGGACCTGAGTCAGCGCCGTGTCGAGCAGCTGCTGTTGCTGCAGCGGATCATGATTACCCGCATCCGCTGGCAAATTGATCGCGTTCAAACGAAACAGCGGCCCGCCAACCAGTCCTGGCGCGGCGCAGACACCGTGCAACACGCCAGCCTCGGCCGGGCGTTTAAGCGACGCGACACTCACCGGCGCCGCAGCGTGATGATCATCCGGCAGCGCGGTGGCCAACGCCGTAAGCAACGCTTGCAACGCCGCTTCAGCGTCTGGCCCCTGACAACTGACCTGCACCTCATCCTGCTCGCCAACGGCCAGGCCCATCAAACCGATCAGGCTGTTGCACGGCGCCGATTTGCCGGCGAAGTGCAGTTGCGACTGGCTCTTGAACCCTTGCGCAGTTTGCCGAATCAGCGCAGCCGGGCGGGCATGCAAACCACCGCGATGGGCCACCAGAACATGGCCATGAACCTCAGGTCCGTCGATGACTGCTGCGCTCGCCGCCAAACCGTTGCGCGCAATAATGTGCAGCAACGGCTCGCCGACTTTCACTGCTTTGAGCGTAATCGGCCGCACCTGAAAATCCTGGCTGTTGGTCAGGATCAACAGGCTGACCAGGCTTTTGCATTGCTGGCCGACCTTGTCCAGGTCATAGCGCAACAACGGCTGGCCCTTGCTGACGCGGGTGCCATCCTTGACCAGCATCGAGAAGCCTTCGCCGTTCAACTCAACGGTATCGAGGCCCAGATGCAGAAGGATCTCCGCGCCGTTGTCGGCACGCACGGTGAGCGCGTGGCCGGTGCGCGCGACGTGAATGATCATTCCGGCGCACGGCGAATACAGCGTGTCGTTGATCGGGTCGATAGCAATGCCGTCGCCCATGGCGCCGCTGGCGAACACCGCGTCCGGGACTTTGGCGAGCGTGAGCACCGGGCCGCTGAGCGGGGCGCTGAGGGTCAGCTCTTTATTGTTGTTGTGCATGGCTCGGTCTCATCAGGTGTGCAGTCATTCGGACTTAGTGCGTGCGGGTCACTTTGCTCAGGTGGCGCGGCTGATCCGGGTCCATGCCACGGGCCACCGCCAGACCGGCGGCCATCACGTAGAAACTCTGGATCGCCAGAATCGGATCGAGGGCCGGGTGTTCGGCGCGGGTCAGGGTCAGGTCGCGCTCGGTCACGTCATCCGGTGCGGCCAGCAACACGCGGGCGCCGCGTTGGCGCATCTCTGCGGCGAGGCTCAGCAGGCCGGCCTGTTCGGCACCGCGTGGGGCGAAAACCAGCAACGGATAGTGTTCGTCGATCAGCGCCATCGGGCCGTGACGCACTTCGGCGCTGCTGAAGGCTTCGGCCTGAATCGCCGAGGTTTCCTTGAATTTCAGCGCCGCTTCCTGAGCAATGGCAAAACCGGCGCCACGGCCAATGACCATCAGACGCTGGCAATCGCGCAGCGCTTCGATGGCCACGCTCCAGTCCTGTTTCGCCGCTTCGCGCAGGCCTTCAGGCAGGGCGTTGCCGGCTTCGAGCAATTCGCTGTCCTCTTTCCAGTGCGCGATCAAACGGGCGCTGGCGTTGAGGGTGGCGATAAAACTTTTGGTCGCGGCGACGCTGCTTTCAGTTCCGGCGAGCAGGGGAACGCTGAATTCACACGCGGCTTCCAGTGGCGAATCGGCGGCGTTGACCATCGACACACTGAGCGCGCCACGCTTGCGCAACAGGCGCAGGCTGTTGACCAGATCCGGGCTCTGCCCCGACTGGGAAAAGGCGAACGCGACCTGACCGCTGACCTTCAATGGCGCCTGCTGCATGGTCACCACCGACATCGGCAACGACGCCACCGGCACGCCAAGTTGCTGCATGGTCAGGTAGGCGAAGTAGCTCGCCGCGTGATCGGAGCTGCCGCGCGCCACAGTCATTGCCACTTGCGGTGGCTGACGGCGCAGGCGCCCGGCAATTTCGATCATTTGCGGGTCGAGCTGTTGCAGTTGGGCTTGCACGGCCTCGAACGAGGACAGCGCCTCCTCAAGCATTTTTGAAGTCAATGTCTTCTCCTTCGACCATGACGGCGGTCAGTGTGAGTGAGCGATCCAGCCGCACGCAGTCGGCCCAGGCCCCTGGTTGCAGGCGCCCGCGTTCAGTGATGCCGAGATAGTCGGCAGGGAATTGCGACAGACGTTGCGAGGCTTCCGCGATCGGCAAACCGATCTTCGCCAGATTGCGCAGGGCCTGATCCATGGTCAGGGTGCTGCCGGCCAAGGTGCCGTCGGGCAGGCGCACGCCGCCCAGGCATTTGGTCACGGTGTGGCTGCCGAGCTTGTATTCACCGTCGGGCATGCCGGCGGCGGCGGTCGAATCGGTCACGCAATACAGGCACGGGATCGAGCGCAAGGCCACGCGGATCGCACCGGGATGCACGTGCAGCAAATCCGGAATCAGCTCGGCGAATTTGGCGTGGGCCAGTGCGGCGCCGACGATGCCCGGCTCGCGGTGATGCAGCGGGCTCATGGCGTTATAGAGATGGGTGAAACTGGTCGCGCCGGCATCGAGGGCGGCGACGCCTTCTTCGTAACTGCCGAGGGTGTGGCCGATCTGCATGCGCACGCCACGGCTGCTCAGTTCACGGATCAAACCGTCGTGGCCGGCGATTTCCGGGGCGATGGTGATCACCCGGATCGGCGCCAGTGCCAGATATTCTTCGACTTCGGCCATTAACGCGGTGTGGGCGAAGTTCGGTTGCGCGCCGAGTTTTCCCGGATTGATGTACGGGCCTTCGAGGTGTACGCCGAGGACTCGCGCGGCACCTTGCGGACGCTGTTCGCAGAACTCTCCGACTTCTTTCAAGACGCTGGAGATCTCGGCGCTCGGCGCGGTCATGGTGGTGGCCAGCAGCGAGGTGGTGCCGAAACGCACGTGGGTTCTGGTGATGGTCTCGAAGGCGCTGGCGCCTTCCATGATGTCTTTGCCACCGCCGCCGTGGACGTGCAGATCGATGAAACCCGGCAGCAGATACGGCAGGTCATTGTCGGCCGGATCGCAGGGCACGCCTTCGATCGACACGACTTTGCCGTGTTCGTGGACCAGCCGGCCGCGAATCCAGCCGCTGGCGGTAAGGATGTTGTCTTCGGACATTTTGGTTCTCGCTTGTGACTGCGCTTATCGACGCAGCTCTTTATCTACGAAGCTCTGCAACAAAGTCGTAGTAGTCGTTGCGGCAATAGGTGTCGGTGACTTCGATCGGGGTGTTGTCTTCGAGGTAGCCGACCCGGGTCATCAGCAACATCGCGGTGCCGGGGGCAATGCCGACCAGCGCGGCGAACTCGTCAGAGGCGTTGATCGCCTGGATGTGCTGCAGGGCGCGGACGATCGGCTTGCCGATGCCGTCGAGGTATTCGTAGAGCGAATCGCCGACCAGTTGCGGCTTGGGCATGATCGAGGCGGGCAGGGTGCTCATTTCGATGGCCATGACCGTGTCATCGGCTTTGCGCAGACGCTTCATGCGCGCGACTTTGTCGTTGGGCGATAGGCTGAGGCGGATCAGTTCTTCGTGGGTCGGTAGGGTGACTTCGCGTTCCAGCCATTGCGAACTGGGCACGAAGCCCTTGAGGCGCAGCATCTCGCTGAAACCCGAAAGGCGCGACAGCGGTTGTTCGAGGCGAGGGGTGATGAAAGTGCCGGAACCTTGCAGGCGACGAATCAGGCCTTGATCGAGCAGAACTTCCAGCGCCTTGCGTGCCGTCACCCGGGAGATTCCCAGTTGCTCGCTGAGGTTGCGCTCCGAAGGCATCGCCTGTTCGGACTTCCACTGCCCGGCATGAATCGCTGCTTCCAGATTGCGCGCTAGCTGCAGGTACAGCGGCGTCGGCTGGGAGTCGTCCGGGCGTAGGGTATGGAGGTCGTTCATGTAGGGCATTTCCGTCGCGAGTATAGGATTGTTGTGGCTCGCTTGTGGGGCGGAAATTAATACCACTTGAATACCATGTCAACGCGCGAAAATAGGCTTTGGCCCAATGGAATGGCGGGTTTTAGGGGGTGTGGTTTCAAGTGGTATTAGTGTTGACCTATAAAAAGCAAAAGATCGCAGCCTGCGGCAGCGCCTACAGTTGAGAGTGGTATCACCTCTGTAGGCGCTGCCGGAGGCTGCGATCTTTTTGATTTATTTTTTAATGCCGACCAATGGTCGTGAGGAAGTTAAGGGCGAATTTCAACCATCGTGCCGTCCGGCACCAGGTTCCATACTTCGCGCATATCAACGTTGCGCATGGCGACGCAGCCGTCAGTCCAGTCGAGGGTGTGGAACAGGTCTTCCGGGGTCTCTTCCGAATCCGGCGTGCCGTGGATCATGATCATCCCGCCGGGCTCGACGCCTTCACGCCGGGCGCGGGCCGAATCGCTGATGTTCGGATAGGAAATGTGCATCGACAGATTGAATTTGTCGCTGGTCTTGCGCCAGTCGATCCAATAGAAACCTTCTGGCGTGCGCTTGTCGCCCTCTATCAGCTTCGGGCCTTTCTTCGCGCCTTTGCCCAAGGAAATGCGATAGGTCTTCAACGGCTTGCCGTCGGCGATCAACTGCAGTTGATGAGCCGCTTTGAGCACCAGAACTTTCTCGATGAGCGGGGTATTCGACGGCGTCACGGTGGTCACGAATGACGCTTGGGAGACGGTAACGAACGACAGGCAAAACAGGGCAAGCAACCAGCGCATTGAAACGATTCCCCAGGGAGTGACGCGGATAACCAACATTTTATATGTATGTGTACAGGTAGGAGCTGCCGAAGGCTGCGATCTTTTTGTCGGCCATCACGCCAATGTCTTGATTAAATAATGACCGGCTGCGCCAACGGAGGAATCGATTCCGACCGAACCGGATACGCCTCGATACGCCGATCAGCGAAGAAGCATTCTAAGGTACGCCCCACCGTGCGGAAAGCCAGCTCGTCCCAGGGAATGTCGGCTTCGTCGAATAGTTGTACTTCGAGGCTCTCGGGGCCGGCGGCAAAGTCCAGGTCGACCAGTTCGGCGCGGAAGAACACATGCACCTGACTGATGTGCGGTACGTCGATCAGCGTGTAGATACTCAGGTTGCGTACCCGGGCGCAGGCTTCTTCGGCGGTTTCGCGTACGGCGGCCTGCTCGATGGTCTCGCCGTTCTCCATGAAGCCGGCGGGCAAGGTCCAGTAGCCGAGACGCGGCTCGATGGCGCGGCGGCAGAGCAACACTTTCGTGCCCCAGGTCGGCACGCAACCGGCGACGATATTGGGGTTTTGATAGTGAATGGTCTGACAGCTGTCACAGACAAATCGCAGCCGCGAATCGCCTTCGGGAATGCGCTGGGTGACCGGGTTACCGCAGTGGCTGCAAAATTTCATGCTGGGCTTCCTGAATGCTGCGCCTATCTTGGCGTGCAGCGGTGCCGGTCGGCAAGTTGTCGTTTCGCGACACGGCGGGTTTCGGGGGCTTGGGCGCTTGCAACGATTGGTGCATGATGCAGAGTAAGGCACAGATCGAGAACACTCATGCTGGACGAGCTACTGCATAGGGTTAGCAACCACACACCGCGCACGCTGGAGACTGACACCCGTTTCCCCGAGGCCGCCGTTCTGGTGCCGATCACCCGCAGTGACGAGCCGGAACTGGTACTGACCCTGCGCGCCAGCGGGCTCTCGACCCACGGCGGCGAAGTCGCGTTCCCCGGTGGCCGTCGCGACCCGGAAGACCCCGACCTGATCTTCACCGCGCTACGCGAAGCTGAAGAAGAGATCGGCCTGCCCCCCGGCCTGGTTGAAATCATCGGCCCGCTCAGTCCGCTGATCTCCCTGCACGGCATCAAGGTCACGCCGTATGTCGGCGTCATCCCTGATTTTGTCGAGTATCTGGCCAACGATGCCGAGATTGCTGCGGTGTTCACTGTGCCGCTGGAATTCTTCCGCAAAGACCCCCGTGAACACACGCACCGCATCGACTATCAGGGTCGCAGCTGGTACGTGCCGAGCTACCGCTTTGGCGAGTACAAGATCTGGGGGCTGACGGCGATCATGATCGTCGAGTTGATCAATCTGCTCTATGACGCCAAGATCAGCCTGCACCAACCGCCGAAAAGCTTTCTTGATATTTGAACGCATCAATACCTGAGCCATCGGCAGAATGGCCATTCACCGTGAGCCCTGAGGAAAACAAGATGAAATACCGCTTGGGCGACGCCCGTGTCGAGACCCATCCACAAAGCTGGGTCGCCCCCAATGCCGTACTGGTGGGCAAGGTCAAACTCGAAGAGGGCGCCAACGTCTGGTTCAACGCCGTGCTGCGCGGCGACAACGAACTGATCCTGATCGGCAAGAACAGCAACGTCCAGGACGGCACGGTGATGCACACCGACATGGGCTTTCCGCTGACCATCGGTACCGGCGTGACCATCGGCCACAACGCCATGCTCCACGGCTGCACCGTCGGCGATTACAGCCTGATCGGCATCAACGCGGTGATTCTCAACGGCGCGAAGATCGGCAAGAACTGCATCATTGGCGCCAACTCGCTGATTGGTGAAGGCAAAGAAATTCCGGATGGTTCGCTGGTGATGGGCTCGCCGGGCAAAGTCGTGCGCGAGCTGACCGAGCCGCAGAAGAAGATGCTCGAAGCCAGCGCCGCCCACTATGTGCATAACGCCCAGCGTTATGCCCGCGATCTGGTTGAGCAGGAAGAATGAACACAGCCGAAAGACCGGTCGCCTCGCCATGCGTGAATATTTGTGCGCTGGATGAGGATGACATTTGTACTGGCTGCCAGCGTACGGTCGCGGAGATCACCCGCTGGGGCCGTATGACCAACGACGAGCGCCGCGTGGTGCTTGGGTTGTGTCATGAGCGGGCGAAGGCGAGTGGGTTGGTGTGGATGATCCCTTCGAAATCGTGATCGGCTTGGGGGTGCCCTCACCCTAACCCTCTCCCAGAAGGAGAGGGTTAGGGTGAGGTGTCTTTCGCTATACGCCGCCCTGAACGATTGAGTCGAGCTCAAGTTTGAAAAGCCCCCGATCTGCTCCCTTTCCCCTCGCCTGAAGGAACGGGATTGTTCGAGCTGCACCGAACTGCGTTATCGAGTCGAACTCGGGAGTCGATTCAACGAAGATCTGCTCCCTTTCCCCCTCGCCCCCTTGGGGGAGAGGGCTGGGGGGAGGGGGTAGCTCTTGATCTGCCGGTCCAGTAATCTGTGCGCCAATCTGACAGGTCACCTCCATGATTTTCCTCATCGCCTACATCAGCAGCGTTGTGCTGATCAACTTCGCCTTCTCCACCGCGCCACACCTGGACATCATCTGGTCGGCCTGGGGCGGCTTGGTGTTCGTGTTGCGCGACATGGTGCAAACCCGCTTCGGTCACGGCGCGATCGTGGCGATGCTGGCGGCGCTGGTGCTGTCTTACGTCACCTCCGATCCTTCCATTGCCCTGGCCAGTGCCACGGCGTTCGCGGTCTCCGAGTGCATCGACTGGCTGGTGTTCAGCATCACCAAACGGCCGCTGCGCGACCGCTTGTGGATCAGTTCGGCGCTGAGTATTCCGCTCGATACCTTCATCTTCTTCGGCATGATCGACCTGTTGACGCCGCCGGTGATCATCACCGCTCTGGCTTCGAAATTCGCCGGCGTCACTGCCGTTTGGCTGATCATGGCCTGGCGCGAGCGTAAACAGGCCGTCGCCGGCTGAAGCCAAAGCCTCAGGTTCATGTAAAATGCCGCGCTTTCTCCCCATGGAAAGCGCGTCTGGCGTTGCTTTCCTCGATGATCCGCTTCTTTGAGGACCTGAGATGACCCGTATCGGAACTCCATTGTCGCCAACCGCGACCCGCGTATTGCTGTGTGGCTGTGGTGAGTTGGGCAAGGAAGTGGTGATCGAGCTGCAACGCCTGGGCGTTGAAGTGATTGCCGTCGATCGCTACGCCAATGCGCCAGCCATGCAGGTTGCCCATCGCAGTCACGTGATCAATATGCTCGACGGCGCTGCCCTGCGTGCCGTGATCGAAGCCGAGAAACCGCACTTCATCGTGCCGGAAATCGAAGCGATCGCCACCGCCACACTGGTCGAACTGGAAGCCGAAGGCTTCACCGTGATCCCGACCGCGCGCGCTGCGCAACTGACCATGAACCGCGAAGGCATCCGTCGTCTGGCTGCTGAAGAGCTGGATCTGCCGACCTCGCCGTACCACTTTGCCGACACCTTCGAGGACTACAGCAAAGCCGTTCAGGACCTGGGCTTCCCATGCGTCGTCAAACCAGTCATGAGTTCGTCGGGCAAAGGCCAGAGCCTGCTGCGTAGCGCTGATGACGTGCAGAAGGCATGGGATTACGCGCAAGAGGGCGGTCGCGCCGGCAAAGGCCGGGTGATCATCGAAGGTTTCATCGATTTCGATTACGAGATCACCCTGCTGACCGTGCGCCACATCGGCGGCACCACGTTCTGCGCGCCGGTCGGTCACCGTCAGGAGAAGGGCGACTATCAGGAATCCTGGCAGCCGCAAGCCATGAGTCCGATTGCCCTGGCTGAATCCGAGCGCGTTGCCAAAGCGGTAACTGAGGCGCTGGGTGGCCGTGGTCTGTTCGGCGTTGAGCTGTTCATCAAGGGTGATCAGGTGTGGTTCAGCGAAGTTTCGCCGCGTCCGCATGACACCGGCCTGGTGACCTTGATTTCGCAGGATCTGTCGCAGTTCGCGCTGCACGCTCGGGCAATTCTGGGCCTGCCGGTGCCGCTGATCCGTCAGTTCGGGCCGTCGGCTTCGGCGGTGATTCTGGTGGAAGGGCAGTCGACGCAGACCGCATTCGCCAACCTCGGCGCGGCGTTGAGCGAGCCGGATACGGCGTTGCGTCTGTTTGGTAAGCCGGAAGTGAATGGCCAGCGCCGCATGGGCGTGGCGCTGGCGCGGGATGAGTCGATCGAAGCCGCTCGTGCCAAGGCGACCCGTGCTGCTCAGGCTGTTGTGGTCGAGCTCTAAACCGAGTTGCGACATTCGCGAGCAGGCTCGCTCCCACATGGGATTGGGTGAACACAGAATCTGTGACCAACCCCAAAAAACTGTGGGAGCGAGCCTGCTCGCGAAGCTTTTGATCTTCTGTCAGGCAACCTGATTCAGGTCGTTATTGCGGGTTTCCTTCAAACACAACACCGCAATCAAACTCAGCACCGCCGCCCCCGACACATACCCGCCGACATAACTCAAACCGCCCATCGCCACCAGTTTCTGCGCAAAGAACGGCGCCGCCGAGGCCCCGACAATGCCGCCCAGGTTATACGCCGCCGAAGCACCGGTATAACGCACGTGAGTCGGAAACAGCTCCGGCAACAGCGCGCCCATCGGTGCGAATGTCACGCCCATCAAGAACAGCTCGATGCACAGAAACAGCGCCACGCCCCAGGTCGAACCCTGAGTCAGCAACGGCTCCATCAGGAACCCGGAAAGAATCGCCAGCACGCCACCGATGATCAGCACCGGTTTGCGCCCGTAACGGTCGCTGGCCCAGGCTGACAAAGGTGTCGCGGCAGCCATGAACAGCACGGCAAAACACAGCAGCCCGAGGAAGGTTTCGCGGCTATAGCCAAGTGTGGAAACCCCGTAACTCAGGGAGAACACCGTCGAGATATAGAACAGCGCATAACAGACCACCATCGCCGCCGCGCCCAGCAATGTCGGCGCCCAGTACTGACTGAACAGCTCGACCAGCGGTATTTTCACCCGCTCCTGGCGAGCGATGGCGTTGGCGAACACCGGTGTTTCATGCAGTTTCAATCGCACATACAGACCGACCATCACCAGCGCTGCGCTGAGCAGAAACGGAATCCGCCAGCCCCAACTGCGGAACTGCTCGTCAGTGAGAGTCATGGCCAGGGTCAGGAACAGCCCGTTTGCTGCGAGAAAACCAATCGAAGGCCCGAGCTGCGGGAACATGCCGAACCACGCACGTTTGCCCTTCGGCGCGTTTTCCGTGGCGAGCAGGGCGGCACCGCCCCATTCGCCACCCAATCCCAACCCTTGGCCGAAACGCAGCACGCACAGCAGAATCGGCGCCCATGCGCCGATGGTGGCGTAGCCCGGCAGTACGCCAATCAGTGTCGTACACACGCCCATCAACAGCAGCGAGGCCACCAGCGTCGACTTGCGCCCGATACGGTCACCGAAGTGGCCGAACAGCGCCGAACCCAGCGGTCGAGCGAGGAAGGCAATGCCGAAGGTCAGGAACGCCGACAGCATCTGCGCGGTGCCAGAGGTCTGTGGAAAGAACACCGGCCCGATCACCAAAGCGGCGGCGGTGGCGTAAACATAGAAGTCGTAGAACTCGATGGCCGTGCCGATAAAACTTGCCGTGGCCACGCGGGTGGCGGAGTTGGTCGGCTGGGCAGGCGCGGTGGCGCTGTAAGCGGTACTGGTCGTCATGCGGTGATCCCTGACAGTCATGAGCTCCATTGGAGCGAATTATTATGGTCGAGCACCCAGGGATGTGGGATGAGGCGCGGTCGCTGTTTCAGGTAGGAACAGTCGCCGGAGTACAACAGAAATGGCCGAAACCTGTTGGGTGCGGGGTAAGCACAAGGTTTGGCGGGGGCTTGGATAAGCGTTTCGATTATAGGAAGGAGGCTAACAATCAAACAAGAGCAAAAGATCGTCCGAACGCGGCCCGATCTTTTGATTTTTATCGGGCAGGCACCAAAGCAGGCACAGAAGAGGTATGCCAAATCAGCACTTTGCTAACCCGGTTCTCTTCAGTCTCAAGAATCTCCAGCCGATAACGCCCGATCTTCAAGCAAACGGCACTTTCCGGAATCGTCTCCAATGCTTCAGTCACCAGCCCATTCAGCGTTTTCGGCCCATCGCTCGGCAAATGCCAACCCAGGCACTTGTTCAACTCGCGGATCGACGCGGCACCGTCAATGACCATGCGGCCATCGCCCTGCGGATGAATATGCGGATTATCCAGACTGTGCTCACTTTCAAACTCGCCGACGATTTCTTCGAGAATGTCTTCCAGCGTGACGATGCCGAGCACTTCGCCGTACTCATCCACGACCATGCCGAGGCGCCGCTGCTGCTTGTGGAAGTTCAGCAGTTGCAGTTGCAGCGGCGTGCTTTCCGGCACGAAGTACGGTTCGTAACTGGCGGCCAGCAGCGCTTCGCGCGTCAGATCACCGTTGTTCAGCAGGTGCCGGATCTGCCGGGTGTTGAGCACCGCTTCAACCTGATTGATGTCGCTATGGAACACCGGCAGGCGTGTTCGCTTGTTATGCCGCAGTTGTTCGATGATTTCTTCGATCGAGTCATCGAGGTTGATGCCGTCGACGTCACTGCGCGGCACCAGGATGTCGTTGACCGTGATGTTGTCCAACGCATGAATGCCTGAGACCGGGTGCGCGCGCAATGGATGCTCTGGATCGTCGTAGCGATCGACGGGAGAGTCATCTTCGCTTTGCTGCACCACCTGAACCTTGCGCGCAAACGGACTCATCAGCAAACCGCTGATACGGCTGAACAACCAGGCAAGCGGATAGACAATCTTCAGTGGCACGGTCAGCAAGGTATTGCCAAACGCCAGCACCGCATCGGGGTAGCGCTGGGCAACCGTACGCGGGAAGTAATCGGCAAACACCAGCAGGATGGCGCCGGCACCGAGGCACGCAGCCCATGGGCCGTTTTCTTCGCAGAGGAAAATCGCCAGCAGTGTCGCGATGACGACCGCGAGAGCGCGGCACAGGGTATTGCAGAGAATAAGGCTGTCGAGCGGGAAGCTCAGCTTCGCCAGCGGTTTGTCGCTGGCGCGCGAGGCGGTGCGTTGCGCAAGCAGGTGCTGCTGCGCGATTTCGACGGCGGTAAACAGCCCCGACCATAAAATCAGCAGGACAAATACCGCGAGCATCGGCCCTAGGGGCAAACCGTCCATTTATGCCGCCCGTCAGATGTGCAGGATGTATTCACGAACCAGTTTGCTGCCGAAATACGCCAACATCAGCAGGCAGAAACCGGCGAGGGTCCAGCGAATCGCCTTGTGACCGCGCCAGCCGAGGCGATTGCGGCCCCACAACAACACGCTGAAGACGATCCAGGCCAGGCACGCCAGCAGGGTCTTGTGCACCAGATGCTGGGCGAACAGGTTCTCGACGAACAGCCAGCCGGAAATCAGCGACAGCGACAGCAGTGTCCAGCCGGCCCAGAGGAAGCCGAACAGCAGGCTTTCCATGGTTTGCAGCGGCGGGAAATTCTTGATCAGCCCGGACGGGTGCTTGTGTTTGAGCTGGTGGTCTTGCACCAGCAGCAGCAAGGCCTGGAACACCGCGATGGTGAACATGCCGTAGGCGAGGATCGACAACAGAATGTGCGCGAGGATGCCTGGCTCTTCGTCGATGATCTGCACGGTGCCGGCCGGCGCGAACTGCGCCAGCATCACGGTGATCGCGCCCAGCGGAAATAGCAGCACCAGCAGGTTTTCCACCGGGATTCGCGAGCAGGCAATCAGTGTCAGCGCGATCACTGCCGCGGCAATCAGACTCGAGGCGCTGAAGAAGTCCAGGCCCAGACCGATCGGGGTCAGTAGGTGCGTGAGCAGGCTGGCAGCGTGGGCCACCACGGCGAGAGCGCCGAGGCTAACCAGCAGGCGTTTGTTCGCCTTGGCACCAGTGGCCAGACGAGTGCTCTGATAAAGGGTCGCAGCGGCATATAGAAGGGCGGCGGCGAGAGTGGTCAATAAACTGGGTGACAAGGGGAGCATAAATCCTGTTAGGCAGGCCCGAAAGGGGCTGAGTTTGGCATAGAACCGCCATGGCACGAAAGACTCAGGAAGCTGACAGCGAGGTGTCCGCCAGCCGCAGTCTTCGCTATAATCCGCGACCTGCCCACGCCGCAGGCTCGCCGAGCACATGTTGATTCCGGTCTGGGCCGCCATTATCCCGGTCTACACAGGGCCTGAAAGGATCGCGCAATGTTTGAAAACTTAACCGACCGTCTCTCGCAGACGCTGCGCCATGTCACCGGCAAAGCGAAGCTGACCGAGGACAACATCAAAGACACCCTGCGTGAAGTGCGCATGGCGTTGCTCGAAGCCGACGTCGCCCTGCCGGTGGTCAAGGACTTCGTCAATTCGGTCAAGGAGCGCGCTGTCGGCACCGAGGTGTCGCGCAGCCTGACGCCGGGCCAGGCGTTCGTGAAGATCGTCCAGGCCGAACTCGAAAGCCTGATGGGTGCGGCCAACGAAGATTTGAATCTGAGCGCTGTGCCGCCCGCCGTGATTCTGATGGCCGGTTTGCAAGGTGCGGGTAAAACCACCACCGCTGGCAAACTGGCGCGCTTCCTTAAAGAGCGCAAGAAGAAGTCGGTCATGGTCGTGTCGGCGGACGTCTACCGTCCTGCGGCGATCAAGCAGCTGGAAACCCTGGCCAGCGACATCGGTGTGACGTTCTTCCCGTCCGACCTGAGCCAGAAGCCGGTCGACATCGCCACCGCAGCTATTAAAGAAGCAAAACTGAAATTCATCGACGTGGTCATCGTCGATACCGCCGGTCGTCTGCACATCGACGAAGAGATGATGGGTGAGATCAAGGCGTTGCACGCCGCGATCAACCCGGTCGAAACCCTGTTCGTGGTTGACGCCATGACCGGTCAGGATGCGGCCAACACGGCCAAGGCCTTCGGTGATGCACTGCCGCTGACCGGTGTGATCCTGACCAAGGTCGACGGCGACGCCCGTGGCGGTGCCGCCCTCTCTGTGCGCGCCATCACCGGCAAGCCGATCAAGTTCATCGGTATGGGCGAGAAGAGCGAAGCGCTCGATCCGTTCCACCCTGAGCGTATCGCCTCGCGGATTCTCGGCATGGGCGACGTGCTCAGCCTGATCGAACAGGCTGAAGCGACGCTCGACAAGGACAAGGCCGACAAACTGGCCAAGAAGCTGAAGAAGGGCAAGGGCTTCGACCTCGAAGACTTCCGCGATCAGCTGCAACAAATGAAGAACATGGGCGGCCTCGGCGGGCTCATGGACAAACTGCCGAGCATCGGCGGCGTCAACCTGTCGCAAATGGGCAATGCCCAGAACGCCGCAGAGAAGCAGTTCAAGCAGATGGAAGCCATCATCAACTCCATGACCCCGGCCGAGCGCCGCGACCCTGAGCTGATCAGCGGTTCGCGCAAGCGTCGGATCGCCATGGGTTCCGGCACCCAGGTGCAGGACATCGGTCGCTTGATCAAGCAACACAAGCAGATGCAGAAGATGATGAAGAAATTCTCCGCCAAGGGCGGTATGGCGAAAATGATGCGCGGCATGGGCGGAATGTTGCCCGGCGGCGGCATGCCAAAAATGTAAGGTGTCCCGTCTCATCCATTTCACTCGCCAAAAGTGAGTGAAATGGGTGAGACGGGATACTGGAATCTCGCCGGTCGTCGCACCGGCGCAGGCCCCGCAAGGATGCGGGATCAACAGCAAACCCGCACTCGGCGGGAGCTGACTGGCCGTTTTCATCGACGGCTCTATATGCAGATCTGCACGGCATGCCATAGGCGCCGGAAAAAGTCATTTGCAAAAGTCCGGATATTCCTTAGAATATGCGGCCTTTCGGGCACCCATGCCCGCTGTGCATTTAGATTTGCAGCACCGACTACAGGAACGATGTTCACATGCTAACAATCCGTCTTGCCCTTGGCGGCTCCAAAAAGCGCCCGTTTTACCACCTGACCGTAACCGACTCGCGTAACCCGCGTGACGGCTCCCACAAAGAACAGGTTGGTTTCTTCAACCCTGTTGCACGTGGTCAGGAAACCCGTCTGTCCGTGAACCAAGAGCGCGTAGCCTACTGGCTGAGCGTTGGTGCACAACCTTCTGAGCGCGTTGCTCAGTTGTTGAAGGAATCTGCCAAGGCTGCGGCCTGAGCAATATGAACGCGACGCCTGCTGTTGCCGATGATTTGATCGTTATTGGCAAAATTTATTCTGTTCATGGCGTTCGCGGCGAAGTGAAGGTTTATTCCTTTACTGATCCGACTGAAAACCTGTTGCAGTACAAAACCTGGACGCTCAAGCGCGAAGGCAATGTGAAACAGGTCGAGCTGGTCAGTGGACGCGGGAACGACAAGTTTCTGGTCGCAAAGCTCAAGGGTCTTGATGATCGTGAAGAAGCTCGTCTTCTGGCCGGTTATGAGATCTGCGTGCCGCGCAATCTGTTCGCTGAATTGACCGAAGGCGAGTACTACTGGTACCAGCTGGAAGGTCTGAAGGTCATCGACACCCTTGGGCAATTGCTCGGGAAAATCGATCATCTTCTGGAAACCGGCGCCAATGATGTAATGGTCGTCAAGCCTTGCGCTGGCAGCCTGGATGATCGCGAACGCCTGTTGCCCTATACGGAGCAATGCGTGTTGGCTGTCGACCTGGCCGCGGGCGAGATGAAGGTGGATTGGGACGCGGACTTCTAAACGTGGCTAATTTGCGCGTAGAAGTGATCAGTTTGTTTCCCGAGATGTTTTCCGCCATCGGCGACTACGGCATCACCAGTCGTGCGGTCAAACAGGGGCTCTTGCAGCTGACCTGTTGGAATCCGCGAGATTACACGACGGATCGGCATCACACTGTGGACGATCGCCCGTTTGGCGGTGGTCCGGGCATGGTGATGAAGATCAAGCCCCTGGAAGATGCTCTGGTTCAGGCCAAGGCAGCAGCCGGGGAGGCGGCGAAGGTGATTTACCTGTCCCCCCAAGGCCGTCAACTGACTCAGTCGGCGGTACGCGAGCTGGCACAATCGGATGCATTGATCCTGATTGCCGGCCGCTATGAAGGCATTGACGAGCGCTTTATTGAGGCCCATGTCGATGAAGAGTGGTCGATTGGCGACTATGTACTGTCTGGCGGCGAGCTGCCGGCCATGGTCCTGATCGATGCGGTTACACGACTGCTGCCTGGAGCTTTAGGGCATGCGGATTCCGCTGAGGAAGATTCCTTTACGGATGGTCTGCTGGATTGCCCGCACTACACCCGACCTGAGGTGTATGCGGATCAGCGTGTTCCCGACGTGTTGCTGAGTGGCAATCACGCGCATATCCGGCGTTGGCGTTTACAGCAGTCCCTTGGTAGGACCTTTGAACGACGCGCCGATCTTCTGGAAAGCCGCTCGCTTTCTGGAGAAGAGAAGAAGCTGCTCGAGGAATACATCCGCGAGCGGGACGATAGTTAACAACGTATCGATGGTAGATCGAACGATTTACCTTAGGAGCACAGCATGACCAACAAAATCATCCTTGCACTCGAAGCAGAGCAGATGACCAAAGAAATCCCTACCTTCGCCCCAGGCGACACTATTGTCGTTCAGGTGAAAGTGAAGGAAGGCGATCGTTCCCGTCTGCAAGCGTTCGAAGGCGTTGTAATCGCCAAGCGTAACCGCGGCGTGAACAGTGCGTTCACCGTTCGTAAAATCTCCAACGGTGTTGGCGTAGAACGTACTTTCCAGACCTACTCCCCGCAGATCGACAGCATGGCTGTTAAACGTCGCGGTGACGTACGTAAAGCCAAGCTGTACTACCTGCGCGACCTGTCGGGTAAAGCAGCTCGCATCAAGGAAAAACTGGCTTAAGCCCAGCTTCCGATGCAGAAAAAAGCAGCCTACGGGCTGCTTTTTTGTTGCCTGCAATTTATTCACCGTACTTTCGTTTCAGGCCAGAACCATGACTCCCCGCGACCAGGAAATCCAGCGCCGTACCGAACTCTCGGTAACTCGCGTAACCAAAGCCGTCTTCCCGCCGACCACCAACCACCACAACACCCTGTTCGGCGGCACAGCGCTGGCATGGATGGACGAAGTGTCGTTCATCACCGCCACGCGTTTCTGCCGCTTGCCGCTGGTGACCGTGTCGACTGACCGTATCGACTTCAACCACGCGATCCCGGCCGGTTCCATCGTCGAGCTGGTCGGGAAGGTGATCAAGGTCGGCAATACCAGCCTCAAGGTCGAGGTGGAAGTGTTTGTCGAGAGCATGAGCTGTGATGGCCGCGAGAAGGCGATTCATGGGCAGTTCAGTTTTGTTGCTATTGATGATGACAAGCGGCCGGTGCCGGTGCTGCCGGGTTTTGCGGCTTGATCTGATACCGAGTCGCGCCATTCGCGAGCAGGCTCGCTCCCACAGGTTTTGTGCCGGACACAAATTTTGTGTTCACGCCGATCACTGTGGGAGCGAGTTTGCTCGCGAAGGCGTCAGCTCAGGCGCCGCTGGCCTCAGGCTGAATCAACGCCAGCAGCGTCCACCCGGATCCTGGTTTCAAAGCAGTCTCCGGCGTCACCACATGCACCCACCCGCTGTCATCGCGCATAAACAGCAAGGTCGCACGATTACCATGCAGCGCGCGGTAATCCTCCCAGCCAAAACCATCCGTCAGCGTCGTGCTGTATAACTCCGCACCCTGGCCCATCTGGCTGGCGAGTTTCGCGTAAGTAAACGCCTCGCTGCCCAACTGATTGCCACGATGTTCAAGGCTGGCGCGGTGCTTGTCACTGCGGCGGCTTTCATGGCCGCTGGCCAGACCGAACAGGCGCTGATGGCCGAAATCATGCCGAAAGCGCATCGCCGCCAGGGTATTGAGTTCACCTGACGGCGACAGCGCCAGCAAATGCCCCAGTCCGACCAGATCCAGATGCGCATCGGCATGTTGCGAGGCCGGATTGCCGAAGTAAGTCGGTAATCCTTCCATGCGCGCCGCACGAATATTTTCCCAGCTCGAATCGGTCAGCAGCACGCGACTGCCGAGTTGCTGCAGCGACTTGCCCAGCTCCCGCGCCGGGCCGTTGGCACCGACGATCAGGAAGCCACTCGGCGCCGGCTCCGCGACCTTGAGCAGTCGGGCCAGTGGTCGGGCCGTCGCACTTTGCAGGACAACGGTACCGATGATCACCGCAAACGTCAGCGGCACCAGCAGCAATGCTCCCTCGTGCCCGGCCTCATGCAGGCGAATCGCGAAAATCGCCGACACCGCCGCTGCAACGATCCCGCGCGGCGCAATCCAGCACAGCAACGCGCGCTCACGCCAACTCAGGCTGGAACCGGCCGTGCTGAGCAGCACGTTCAGCGGTCGAGCGATCAGTTGAATCACCAACAGCAGAATCAGCACCAGCGGCCCCAGTCCGATCAGCGCGTACAAATCCAGGCGCGCCGCCAACAGGATGAACAGCCCGGAAATCAGCAGCACACTGAGGTTTTCCTTGAAGTGCAGGATGTGCCGTACATCCACACCTTTCATGTTCGCCAGCCACATGCCCATCAGCGTTACCGCCAGCAGGCCGGATTCATGCATCACTTCGTTGGCGGCAATGAAAATCCCCAGCACCGCCGCCAGCGAGGCGAGGTTATGCAGATACTCCGGCAGCCATTGCCGGCGGATCACGGTGCCGAGCAGCCAGCCACCGACAATGCCGAACAACGCGCCGCAGAGAATCACCCCGCCAAAGGTGAACAGACTCTGCTTGAGGCCGTGCCCTTCGGCGCTGGCAATGATGAAGCTGTAAACCACCACGGCGAGGAGGGCGCCGATCGGGTCGATAACGATGCCCTCCCAGCGCAAAATGTTGGCGATCGAGGCTTTCGGCCGCACCACGCGCAGCATCGGCACGATGACGGTCGGGCCGGTGACCAGTGTCAGGCTGCCGAACAGGATGGCCAGCATCCAGTCGAAGCCGAGCAGAAAATGCGTGGCGACCGCGATGACGATCCAGGTCGAGATCGCGCCAATGGTCACCAGTCGATGGACGACGCTGCCGATCTCCTTCCACTCCGACAGGTGCAGGGTCAAGCTGCCCTCGAACAGAATCAGCGCGACCGCCAGCGACACCAGCGGCATCAGCAGCGGCCCGAACATCTCCTGTGGATCGAGCCAGCCCAGCACCGGGCCGACCAGAATCCCCGTCAACAACAGAAACAGAATCGCCGGCAACTTCAGGCGCCAGGCCAGCCATTGGCAACCCAGCGCGGCCGCGCCGATCCCGCCAAATGCCAAGAGAATTTGCTGCTCGTTCATTGATGCTCCCTGTTCCTTGAATTAGCGGGCTATGAAAGACTAGCGCCCATTCCTACAGTTCACTCTACATTTGCGCACAGTCTTGAGGCTGTGTGACTTGAGCGCCCATGCCTGCCATCGACCATCCACTGATTGATCAATTCCTCGACGCTTTATGGCTGGAGAAAGGCCTGTCCGATAACACCCGCGGCGCCTATCGCAGTGATCTGGCGCTGTTCAATGGCTGGTTGCAGGAGAAAAACCTGGAACTGATCAATGCCGGCCGTGAGCTGATCCTTGATCACTTGGCCTGGCGTCTGGAGCAGAACTACAAACCGCGCTCCACTGCCAGATTTCTTTCCGGGGTGCGTGGCTTTTATCGCTATTTGCTGCGGGAAAAGATGATCAGCGTCGACCCGACATTGCGCGTCTACATGCCGCAACTCGGTAGGCCTCTGCCCAAATCGCTGTCGGAAGCCGACGTCGAGGCGTTGCTCAAAGCGCCGGACCTGAGCGAAGCCATCGGTCAGCGAGACCGCGCCATGCTCGAAGTGTTGTATGCCTGTGGTTTGCGCGTGACAGAACTGGTCAGCCTGACGCTGGAACAGGTCAATCTGCGTCAAGGTGTGTTGCGGGTGATGGGCAAGGGCAGCAAGGAACGGCTGGTGCCCATGGGCGAAGAGGCGATTGTCTGGGTCGAGCGCTATATGCGTGATGGTCGTAGCGAATTGCTCGGTGGCCGCCCCAGCGATGTGCTGTTTCCCAGTCAGCGTGGCGAGCAGATGACCCGTCAGACCTTCTGGCACCGGATCAAGCATCAGGCCAAGGTTGCCGGGATCGGCAAGTCGCTGTCGCCGCACACCTTGCGCCATGCGTTTGCCACGCACTTGCTCAACCATGGCGCGGATTTGCGCGTGGTGCAGATGTTGCTCGGCCACAGCGACCTCTCTACTACACAGATCTACACCCATGTCGCCCGCGCTCGATTGCAGGATCTGCACGCCAAACACCACCCGCGCGGCTGAACAAAAAGTCCTGTGGGAGCGAGCTGCTCGCGAAGAGGGAGTGTCAGTCAGCGTTCATTTAGCTGACACACCGCTTTCGCGAGCAGGCTCGCTCCCACAAGGATCTGTGCAGTCCTGAAAGTGTGGCGACAGGCGCATTCGGCCACCGTGACCTTATGTGTTAGGCTTTGCCGGTTTGCACGATGGACGGTTATGACCCGGTGTTACGGCACGGGCGTTCTGATCGTTCCATTTGTCCGCCTTCAGGAGTTCTCATGCGTCTGACCCAGATTTTCGCCGCCGCAGCCATTGCGTTGGTCAGTACCTTTGCCGTCGCCGATGACGCGGCCGACAAAGCCATTCGTCAAAGCCTGGAAAAACTCGAACTCGAGGTTCCGGTCGAAAGCATCAGCGCCAGCCCGTTGCCGGGCATGTACGAAGTCAAGCTCAAGGGCAGCCGCGTGCTCTACGCCAGCGCCGATGGCCAGTACATCGTTCAGGGTTACCTGTTCCAGCTCAAGGACGGCAAACCGGTCAACCTGACCGAGAAGACCGAACGCCTGGGCATCTCCAAACTGATCAATGCCATCCCGGTTGCCGAAACCGTGGTCTACCCGGCTGTGGGCGAAACCAAGTCGCACATCACCGTGTTCACCGACACCACCTGCCCGTACTGCCACAAGCTGCACGCCGAAGTGCCTGAGCTGAACAAGCGCGGCATCGAAGTGCGTTACGTCGCGTTCCCGCGCCAGGGTCTGAACTCGCCGGGTGACGAGCAACTGCAAGCCGTGTGGTGCTCGAAAGACAAGAAAGCCGCCATGGACAAAATGGTCGATGGCAAGGAGATCAAGGCCGCCAAGTGTGATAACCCGGTTTCCAAGCAGTTCGCCCTAGGTCAGTCGATCGGCGTGAACGGCACACCGGCCATCGTTTTGGCTGACGGACAAGTGATTCCGGGCTACCAGCCTGCGCCACAAGTCGCCAAACTGGCGCTGGGCGCGAAGTGATTCGCATCGTCACGGTCAGCCGTGACGATCATGGTCCGGCAGCTGCATCGCCGGGCCATCAATAGAGAGCCGCGAGCACGCGGTTGTTTTCCGGCCGACCCCGCGTCGGCCGTTTTATGGGGAGTTCACAGTGAATCCGGTCAAAGTAGGCATCTGTGGGTTAGGGACCGTCGGTGGCGGTACCTTCAACGTACTTCAGCGCAACGCCGAGGAAATTGCTCGTCGTGCCGGGCGTGGGATCGAAGTGGCACAAATTGCCATGCGCACGCCAAAGCCTCAGTTCCAGACGACCGGTATTGCGATTACCAACGATGTCTTCGAAGTGGCCACGAACCCTGAGATCGACATCGTCATAGAGCTGATGGGCGGCTACACCGTCGCCCGCGAGCTGGTACTCAAGGCCATCGAGAATGGCAAGCATGTGGTCACCGCGAACAAGGCTCTGATTGCCGTTCACGGTAATGAAATTTTCGCCAAGGCTCGCGAGAAAGGCGTAATCGTCGCATTCGAAGCGGCCGTGGCCGGTGGCATTCCGGTGATCAAGGCGATCCGTGAAGGCTTGTCCGCCAACCGCATCAACTGGGTGGCCGGGATCATCAACGGCACCGGTAACTTCATCCTCACCGAAATGCGCGAGAAGGGCCGTACCTTCGAAGACGTGCTGGCCGAAGCCCAGGCACTGGGTTACGCCGAAGTTGATCCGACCTTCGACGTTGAAGGCATCGACGCCGCGCACAAACTGACGATTCTGGCCTCCATCGCGTTCGGCATTCCGCTGCAATTCGACAAGGCTTACACCGAAGGCATCACCAAGCTGACCACCGCCGACGTCAACTACGCCGAAGCGCTGGGCTACCGCATCAAGCACCTTGGCGTGGCGCGCAGCACTGCCGCCGGCATCGAGTTGCGCGTGCACCCGACGCTGATCCCGGCCGATCGCCTGATCGCTAACGTCAACGGCGTGATGAACGCGGTGATGGTCAACGGTGATGCGGCTGGTTCGACGCTGTTCTACGGCGCTGGCGCCGGCATGGAGCCAACCGCCTCGTCGGTAATTGCCGACCTGATCGACGTGGTTCGCGCCATGACTTCCGACCCGGAAAACCGCGTGCCGCACCTGGCTTTCCAGCCGGATTCGCTGTCGGCCCATCCGATCCTGCCGATCGAAGCCTGCGAAAGCGCCTACTACCTGCGCATCCAGGCCAAGGACCATCCGGGTGTACTGGCTCAGGTGGCGAGCATCCTCTCGGAGCGCGGCATCAACATCGAGTCGATCATGCAGAAGGAAGTTGAAGAGCACGACGGTCTGGTGCCGATGATCCTGCTGACCCACCGCGTGGTCGAGCAACGTATCAACGATGCGATCGCCGCCCTCGAAGCCCTGGCCGGCGTGAATGGTCCGGTTGTCCGGATCCGCGTCGAGCACCTGAACTAAGTCGTTGTCCTGCACTCGTCCCGTGCACGGGGCGGGTGTCGTGAACACTCTCCATTGGAGTCAGTCATGCGTTACATCAGTACCCGCGGCCAGGCACCGGCCCTGAATTTCGAAGACGTCCTGCTGGCCGGTCTCGCCACCGACGGCGGTCTGTACGTTCCGGAAAACCTGCCACGTTTCACTCAGGAAGAAATCGCTTCGTGGGCCGGCCTGCCGTATCACGAGCTGGCCTTCCGGGTGATGCGTCCGTTCGTTACCGGCAGCATTCCGGATGCCGATTTCAAAAAGATCCTTGAAGAAACCTACGGTGTGTTCGCCCACAGCGCCGTGGCACCGCTGCGTCAGCTGAACGGCAACGAATGGGTGCTGGAGTTGTTCCACGGCCCGACTTTGGCGTTCAAGGACTTCGCTCTGCAACTGCTCGGTCGTCTGCTCGACTACGTGCTGGAAAAACGCGGTGAGCGCGTGGTCATCGTCGGCGCCACCTCGGGTGACACCGGCTCGGCGGCCATCGAAGGCTGCAAGCACTGCGAAAACGTCGACATCTTCATTCTGCACCCGCACAACCGTGTGTCCGAAGTGCAGCGTCGCCAGATGACCACGATTTTCGGCGAGAACATCCACAACATCGCCATCGAAGGCAACTTCGATGACTGCCAGGAAATGGTCAAGGCGAGCTTCGCCGACCAGAGCTTCCTCAAAGGCACGCGTCTGGTGGCGGTGAACTCGATCAACTGGGCGCGGATCATGGCCCAGATCGTCTACTACTTCCACGCGGCCCTGCAGTTGGGCGGTCCGGCGCGTTCGGTGTCGTTCTCGGTGCCGACCGGCAACTTTGGCGACATCTTCGCCGGTTACCTGGCGCGCAACATGGGCCTGCCGATCAACCAGTTGATCGTCGCCACCAACCGCAACGACATCCTGCACCGCTTCATGAGCGGCAATCAGTACGTCAAGGAAACCCTGCACGCCACGCTGTCGCCGTCGATGGACATCATGGTCTCGTCGAACTTCGAACGCCTGCTGTTCGACCTGCACGGTCGCAACGGCGCGGCCATCGCCGGTCTGATGGACACGTTCAAGCAGGGTGGTGGTTTCAGCGTCGAGCAAGAACGCTGGACCGAAGCCCGCAAGCTGTTCGACTCGCTGGCCGTGGACGACGCGCAAACCTGCGAAACCATCGCCGAAGTTTACGAGCAGACCGGTGAAGTGCTGGATCCGCATACCGCGATCGGCGTCAAGGCCGCGCGCGAATGCCGTCGTAGCCTCGATATCCCGATGGTGATTCTCGGCACCGCACATCCGGTGAAATTCCCGGATGCGGTAGAGAAAGCCGGTGTAGGAAAAGCGCTCGAGCTACCTGCACATCTTTCTGATTTGTTTGAGCGAAACGAGCGTTGCACCGTTTTGCCAAACGAGCTGAAAGCCGTGCAAGCCTTTGTCAGCCAGCATGGCAACCGCGGCAAGCCGCTTTAAGCCGGTAAAAGCTGTCACATTTTGAAGCCCGTCTCCTGACGGGCTTTTTTGTTTCTGCTGCCACACTGTGCGGGTTTTCACCCACGAAGGACGGGTGAGTCGATCACGAAGGAAGTGGCAATGCTGTTTTATAGAGGTTTGAAACCGGCACTGAGTGGGCTGTTCTTGTTCGGATTACTGGCTTTGATGCGCAGCAGCGAGGCGGCGCAACTGGCGCTGCATGACGATGCCGCGACTTCCAGGGTCCAGCCCATCGAACTGGCTGCGCACGAGCGTCAGTGGATTCGAGACAACCCCGAGGTGAAGGTGACGTCGTTGCAGTACCCGTTGTATCTGTTCCAGGATGAGCACGGGCAGTGGAGCGGCTTGAATAATGATGTACTCAAGCGCGTGACGGCGATGACCGGGTTACGGTTTGTGCATCAGGAGTCGTTTTCCACCGATCACATGCTCGAACGTCTGGAAAGCGGATCGGCGGATATCAGTACGACCCTGGCCATGAGCGAGGAGCGCAAGGCGTTTCTGGATTACAGCCATGCATTTGGTGGGGCGGGCTGGGTGTTTGTCGGCCGCGCTGACGCGCCCCGGCTGGAGGCTTTTGAGCAGTTGAGTCAACGGGTGTTGGTGCTGCCGGCCCGGCATGCGCTGGAAGACATGATCCGGCGTGACTTCCCGTCGATCGAGATTCGCTCGGTCAAGACCTACGCCGAGGCGCGGGCACTGGTCGAGAGCGGTGAAGCTTACGCCACCATCGAGAACGAAATCGGCGCGCAGCTTTATCCTTTGGGGTTGCTCAAGGTAGGCGGTCTGGTCGAAGGCAAATGGGAGGCGGATAACCTGGCCGTGCGCAAAGGCATGCCAGTGCTCTTGAGTATTCTCAACAAGGCCCTTGAGGCTTTTCCTGCGGCGGAATTACGGGCGATCCGCCTGAAATGGCTGGAGGGTGTTGCTCCGGTGCCCGTGCCGTCGGTCTGGCAGCAGATGCTCGAATGGGGTTGCTGGGGCATGGGCGGACTCGGCGTGTTTGGCCTGCTTTTCCTGATATGGAATCGGCGACTGACGGCCGTGATCAAACTGCGTCGCGCGGCCGAAAAGGATCTGGGCGATCAACTGGCGTTTCAGCACGCGTTGATCGACTCCATGCCCGACCCGGTGTTCGTCCGTGATCTGCAAGGGCGGCTGATCATGTGCAATCGCAGCTATGAGGAGGCCTTGTCGATTCGACTGGATCAGGTGCTGGGGAAGTTGCTGATCGAGGTTGACGCGCTGCCGCAGGCTACGGCGCTGATGCTGCACGACGAGTTCCTGGTGCAGTTGCGTACCCGCAAGTCGCGCTTCAGCAAGCGCCGATTGCAATTCAAGAGTGGTCCCCGCGAGGTCTATCAGTGGACAGTGCCGTTCTACAGCGCCGACGGCAAACTGCGTGGACTTTTGGGGGGCTGGACGGACATCACCCTGCGTCGTACAGAGAGCGGGTGTCGATGTCTGCAATGAAGATGGGAAATGTCCTATAAGACGCGACTACTTTTCCGATGGGAGGCTTAGGACGGCTGCCCTAGAGTGACAACAACTGCGGTGAGAGTCCGCGATTGTCGCCTCCAGAGGTCGCTTATGCGCTCGCTTAAAGTCCTGATACTTGAACCCAATCCGTTCCAGCTGATGGCATTGCATCAAATGCTCAATGCCATTGGCATCTATGACGTGCTGACGGCACCGTCGCTGGCCTCTGCGCTGTCGTCGCTGGGCCATCGCGGCGCGGTCGACATCGCCATTTGCGATCCGCAACTCAAGGGTGGCGATGGCCTGGCGCTGATTCATCATCTGGCGACACGGCATGAGGCGCGTGCGTTGATCCTGCTGGGGGCGGTCGCGCCAAGCCTGCTGAACGATCTAGAGCCTTTGCTGTGTGAACACCGCCTGCGGCTACTGGGGCGCCTGCAAACCCCGGTGTCGGCGGTGCTGATGCGCGGTTTGCTCGACAGTTACCTGAGCGCCGCTTCGCCAACTCTCCAGGTTTGACGGGGACGGTTATTTTTCTGTCATCTTCGCCGTGCATGCTCTGACAGACCGGTGACTCCAGGAGCGGAGCGATCGGTATGCAGAACTTTCTTCTCGGGCCGGTGGTCATTTATTGTGAACACGCCCCAGGCACACAGTTTTCGGACTATTGAGTGGAGATCGAGATGGAAAGTATCAGTCTATTGCTCGGTGAGGCTCTGAGCCCGTATCAGGTTTCGTTGTCTCCAAACGGTTCCCATGGCGAATGCCTGGTGACTTTGAAGAACAGTCACGGCGCCATTGTGGTGGAACGCGAATTCAATCAGGCACAACTGACCGACAAGCGCCAGTTGACCGATGTCGTTGACGGCTTGCACCGCGACGTTCTGATTGCGGAGGGAAGGCTGGAACCCTGTGTGATCGCGGCATTGCGCAACGCTGCGCTGGATAAACGTGCGGCGCTGTAAAGATGAAATATTTTTTGTGGGAACCTTCCTGCATCCCTGTCAGTCAGACCCGGTAACAGCAGGATCAAGCATTGTGCTCCGGTGCTTGTCGCTTGCTGCTACGGGTCTTTATGTAGGCCACGTTTAACCCCGAGTCGTCTCCCCACTTCTCGGGGTTTCTTTTGTCTGCGATTTGCTCATGGCGCCGCTTGTTGCTCGAAGAACGATCGGGCCTGTTCGAGGTAGTCGCTTCGCATCGCGGGGTCCAGCCAGTCGGCGTACAACTGGTTCAGTTGATCGTGGGGAAGGGTGCGCAGCAGTTGGTTTATTTCGCTGATTGCCTGACGGCCCTGGTGTGTGTCGGAGCAGCCGATGTAGCCCGACAGGTATTTACCGGTGCCGCGGATCGGATAAAACAGCAACTCGTCTTCGGCGATTTGCGCCAGATGAGCCTGATAACGAATTTCTGGCCAATAGCCCAGCACCACCTGTAATCGTCCCAGGCGCTGCATCAGCAGCAGATTGTTCAGGGCCTCGTTGCCGTAATGAGGCGTCAGGGCGTCCGTGGGGGCCTGGCGCAGCAAGTCATCGACTATTGCACCGTAACTGCGTTCCGCCACGACCCCGATTTTCACTTGGCCATTGGCTAGAAGCGATGCCAGATCGATTTCACCTTCCACGAGAAACGGTGCCAACACTTCGCGATCTTTCTGACGCACCACCAGCCCATTACTGACGGCGCGGAAGGCCGGGATGGAATACGCGATCCATTGCGCGCGCTCCTTGCTCCAGATCAGCGACGGGTCGCAGGTGAAGGAGGCTTCGTGAAGCATCTGGATGCCTCGGGCTCGATTGACTCGCATCAACTTGTGTTCGTATTGCGGCATGCCGGCAATCAGCATCGGCATGAGGTGATCAATGACACCCTGGCCTTTTTTCGGGCCTTCAAAAATGGTCAGTGGCGGCAGGTCGCGCAGTAACCAGGTCAGCGTCGGTTTCGCCTGCGCGCCGTTCGACAACATGAGTAAAAACAACAAGCCGAACAACCGCCACGTCCACCAGTGATGGGCGCGGTTGGTGTGCGATGTCTGCCGGCGTTTCAGCTTAAATGGCTCCGTCTTCGCGCAACTTGGCGATCTGGCGCTCGTCGTAGCCAAGATCGTGAAGTACCTGCGCATTGTGTTCACCCAATTGCGGTCCGACCCATTCCGAACTGCCGGGTGTCTCTGAGAGTTTCGGCACGATGCCCGGCATCTTGAAATCTTTGCCGCCGGGCAGCTTGGCCTGCAGGAACATCTCTCGGGCCAGGTACTGCGGATCGCTGAACATGTCCTCGGCGCTGAAGATCCGGCTGGCCGGTACTTCGGCCTGATTGAGCAGGTCGAGCACGGATTGCAGCGGCAACGAATTGACCCAGCGATCGATCACGCCGTACAACTCGTCGCGACGATTGTCACGCCCGTCGTTGCTGGCCAGCGTAGGGTCATTGGCCAGGTCTTCACGGCCGATGATCAGCATGAAGCGTTTGAAGATCGCGTCACCATTGGCGCCGATCTGCACGTGTTTGCCATCGGCACTGGTGTGGATAGAGGAGGGCGTGATGCCGGGCATGATGTTGCCGGTGCGCTCGCGGATAAAACCGAACACGTCGAACTCCGGCACCATGCTTTCCATCATCGCGAAAATCGCTTCGTACAACGCGACATCGACAACCTGGCCTGTGCCGCCATTGACTTCGCGATGACGCAGCGCCATTAGCGCGCCGATCACGCCCCATAGCGCGGCAATCGAATCGCCGATGGAAATTCCGGTGCGCACCGGTGGGCGGTCCTCGAAACCGGTGATGTAGCGCAAGCCGCCCATGGACTCACCCACCGCACCGAAGCCGGGCTGATCCTTCATCGGACCGGTCTGGCCAAAACCGGACAGGCGCACCATCACCAGTTTCGGGTTCAAGGCGTGCAGGGTTTCCCAACCCAAGCCCAGTTTTTCCAGCACGCCGGGGCGGAAGTTCTCGATGAGGATGTCGGCTTCACTGAGCAGTTTTTTCAGGATCGCCAAGCCGTCAGGGTGTTTGAGGTTCAGCGTCAGCGACTTCTTGTTGCGTGCCTGGACGAACCACCACAGCGACGTGCCTTCATACAGTTTTCGCCACTTGCGCAATGGATCCCCGCCGTCGGGCGATTCGATCTTGATCACTTCGGCACCGAACTCGCCGCAAATGCGCGAGGCAAACGGCCCGGCAATCAATGTACCCAATTCAATGACTTTCACACCGCTGAGCGGTTTGTTGGCGAACGGCATACTGAATCCTGTAGGACAAGGCTAAGCAGATACAGCGTTTTAACATAGCCGGCTGTCAGACGCCGCAGCTTGATCGCCATCAATTCGATGATTGCCTACTGCATCGGTTAGACTTGCCGACTTTCCTCGTATCAAGAAGCCCGTTCATGGCCCAGCCGTCCACTACCTACAAATTTGAACTGAACCTCACCGACCTCGACCGCAGTGTCTACGAGAGCGTCAAGCAGACCATCGCCCGTCACCCTTCGGAAACCGAAGAGCGTATGACCGTGCGACTGCTGGCCTACGCCCTCTGGTACAACGAGCAGTTGTCGTTTGGTCGCGGTCTGTCAGACGTGGATGAACCTGCACTGTGGGAAAAGAGCCTGGACGACCGTGTTCTGCACTGGATCGAAGTTGGCCAGCCTGACGCTGATCGCCTGACCTGGTGCTCGCGTCGCACCGAGCGCACCAGCCTGCTGGCCTATGGCAGCCTGCGCGTCTGGGAAACCAAGGTGATCCCGGCGATCAAGAACCTGAAAAACGTCAACATCGCGGCCGTCCCTCAGGAAGTGCTGGAGACGCTGGCCAAGGACATGCCTCGCGTCATCAAGTGGGACGTGATGATCAGCGAAGGCACGATCTTCGTCACCGACGACCGTGGTCAGCACGAAGTCCAGTTGCACTGGCTGCAAGGTGAGCGCGGCTGAGCCTGCGCCACCACCGCAATAATCCCACGTAATCAAGAGAAGTCTCTGTCACCCCATGCGTATCGAACCTCGTCAACTGCCTGCCACTCTGCCGTTTCTCGGTGATCTGCCACCCTTGCTGACCCGCTTGTACGCGGCGCGGGGCGTGCAGTCCGAGGCGGAGCTGGACAAGAGTCTGGCGCGGTTGATCCCGTTTCAGCAACTCAAGGGCATCGACGCGGCGGTGGACTTGCTGGTGGCGGCGCTGGAGCAACGCCAGCGCATCCTCATCGTCGGCGACTTCGACGCGGACGGGGCGACCGCCAGCACGGTTGGCATGCTTGGTTTGCGTCTGCTCGGTGCGGCGCACGTCGATTATCTGGTGCCGAACCGCTTCGAATATGGCTACGGCCTGACCCCGGAAATCGTCGAGGTCGCACTGACCCGCGAACCGCAATTGCTGATCACCGTCGACAACGGCATCTCCAGCGTCGAAGGCGTGGCCGCTGCCAAAAAGGCAGGCCTCAAAGTACTGATCACCGACCACCACTTGCCTGGCGATGAACTGCCGCTGGCCGATGCGCTGGTCAACCCGAACCAGCCCGGCTGCGAATTCCCGAGCAAGGCACTGGCCGGAGTCGGGGTGATTTTCTATGTGTTGATGGCGTTGCGTGCACGTTTGCGCAGTCTCGGCTGGTACGAGAACAAGCCGCAGCCGAACATCGGCGAACTGCTTGACCTGGTGGCGCTGGGCAGCGTCGCCGACGTGGTGCCGCTGGACGCCAACAACCGGATTCTGGTGCATCAGGGCCTCGAGCGGATTCGCGCCGGGCGCGCACGGCCGGGGATCAAAGCGATCCTTGAAGTGGCCAAGCGAGACGCTGCGCGCATTACCTCCACCGATCTCGGCTTTATCGTCGGCCCGCGCCTGAACGCGGCCGGGCGTCTGGATGATATGAGCCTGGGCATCGAATGCCTGCTCACTGCCGACGCCAACCTGGCCCGGGAAATGGCCGCGCAACTGGACGGCATGAACCAGGATCGCAAATCTATCGAACAAGGCATGCAGCGCGAGGCGCTGGCGCAGCTCAAGGACTTGCCGGTCGAATCGATGCCGTTTGGTCTGTGCCTGTTCGACCCGGAGTGGCACCAGGGTGTAATCGGGATTCTCGCGTCGCGGATGAAAGAGCGCTATTTCCGTCCGACCATTGCTTTCGCCGATGCCGGTGATGGTTTGCTCAAGGGCTCCGGGCGTTCGGTGCAAGGCTTCCACATTCGTGACGCGTTGAGCGTGGTGGCGGCGCAGCATCCGAACCTGATCGCCAAGTATGGTGGCCACGCAATGGCCGCAGGTCTGACCTTGCCGCAGGAGAATTTTCCGCTGTTCGCCGAGGCATTCGACGCTGAAGTGCGTAGGCAACTTCGCGAAGACGACCTGACCGGACGGATGCTGACCGATGGCACGCTGGCGGTCGAAGAATTCCACCTCGAACTGGCCCGCGCCTTGCGCCATGCCGGGCCTTGGGGGCAGCACTTCCCGGAGCCGCTGTTTCATGGCGTGTTTCAGTTGGTCGAACAGCGGGTGGTCGGCGAGCGGCATTTGAAAGTGGTGCTGAAGAGCGAGTGTGGTTCGGTGAAGCTGGATGGCATTGCCTTTGGCGTTGATCGCGATATCTGGCCGAACCCGACGATTCAGTGGGTTGAACTGGCTTATAAGCTCGACGTTAACGAGTTTCGGGGTAATGAGACGGTACAACTGATGATTGCCCATATCGAACCGCGTTGACGCCTTCGCGAGCAGGCTCGCTCCCACAGGTACGGTGTTGTCCTTGTGGGAGCGAGCCTGCTCGCGAAAGCGTCCTTTCACACACTGAATCACTCTGAACCCTCCCTCATCCCCGGTTGTCGACTAGGCTCTAAGCACTGCTTGATTGGCCTTGTGACGTCTTGTCGAATTTTTTGCCCGCGGGGGCGGGTGCTGCATCTTTTTCCTGTCACTCGTCGACTATTCAAACAGAACCCTGGAGCCTGCCCACTGATTTGAGAGGTGCCCCATGAGTCTGCTGCTTGAACCCTTCACTCTGCGCCAACTGACCCTGCCCAACCGCATCGCGGTGTCACCGATGTGCCAATACTCCAGTGTCGACGGCCTCGCTAACGACTGGCATCTGGTACACCTCGGCAGTCGCGCGGTAGGTGGCGCGGGTCTGGTATTTACCGAAGCCACGGCGGTCACGGCCGACGGGCGGATCACCGCCGAAGACCTTGGCCTGTGGAACGACGAACAGATCGAGCCGCTGCAACGCATCACCCGCTTCATCACTGCCCAAGGTGCGGTCGCCGGGATTCAACTGGCCCACGCCGGGCGCAAGGCCAGCACCCATCGGCCGTGGATCGGCAAGCATGGCAGTGTCAAACCCGATGATGGCGGCTGGACTCCGGTCGGTCCGTCGCCGATTGCTTTCGATCCGCAGCACACGCAACCGAAACAGCTGGATGAAGGGCAGATCGCCGATGTTATTCAAGCGTTCGTCGATGCCGCCAAACGTGCGCTGAAGGCGGGTTTCAGCGTGGTCGAGGTACACGCGGCGCATGGTTATCTGCTGCACCAGTTTCTTTCGCCGCTGAGTAATCAGCGGCGCGATCAGTACGGGGGATCGTTCGAGAACCGCATTCGTCTGGTGCTGCAAGTGACCGAAGCGGTGAGGGCGGTCTGGCCGGAGGAGTTACCGGTGTTTGTGCGCGTGTCGGCCACTGACTGGGTAGAGGACGGCTGGAATCCGGATGAAACCGTGGAACTGGCGCGACGGCTGCACACCCTCGGCGCGGATCTTATCGATGTGTCGTCGGGCGGGACGGCGGCCAACGCGGAAATTCCGGTCGGGCCGGGCTATCAGACGCGCTTCGCAGAGCGTGTGCGCAAAGAGTCAGGCATCGCCACCGGCACCGTGGGAATGATTACCGAGCCGGCGCAGGCCGAGCATATTCTGCGCACCTGTCAGGCTGACATCATTTTCCTCGCTCGGGAGCTGCTGCGTGATCCTTACTGGCCGCTGCATGCCGACGATGATCTCGGTGGGCGCAAAGCGGTGTGGCCGGCGCAATATCAACGGGCAACGCATCGTGATCAGCCGATTCATGAGTCTGATTTGCGCGATTGAGTGAGTTGTGAAAAAGCAAAAAGCCCCGGTCAGTGATGGCCGGGGCTTTGTTTCTGTTGGGTGTTTTTGTGCTGACTGGGCGGATGCTATCGCGAGCAGGCTCACTCCTACAGTTGATCTGCGTCGCACACACATCTTGTTAACGACACATAACCCTGTAGGAGTGAGCCTGCTCGCGATGAGGCCCAATCAGACGCCGGAGAACCCTCAAGGGTACTTACGCTTGTCCGGCGCCGGCGGGAAATACTGGTACAACCAGGTCTCGCTCAACGTGCGATCATTGGTGCGAATAAACAACCGCAGCTCCACCGGCTCCACGCTGTCACTGGTCGGGTACCAGTCAAACAGAATCCGATAGCCCTTGATGTCATCCAGCACCAGTACGCTGAAATCCTGCACCTTGCCGTTCGAGCACGTCACCACCGGTTCGATTCCGGTGCCTTGCGGCAGTCGATCCAGACCACCGCCAGTGAAGTCCACGGCAAAACGACGCGCCCACACCGGCGGGTAATGCTCTCCCGGTGCCCAGCCTTCGGTGAATCCGCCCATGCCGGAACGGGTCGCGTGCACCCGTGCCAACGGCGTGCCCACGGGCGGCAATGCGCTCCAGTAAAGCTTGTAGCCGTAGTTCAGCGAATCCCCGGCAGCCACCGGTTTTTTCGGGGTCCAGAACGCGACGATGTTATCGAGAGTCTCGCCGGTGGTAGGGATTTCCAGCAGATCGATAGAGCCTTCGCCCCACGCCGTGGTCGGTTCTACCCACAGGCTCGGGCGCTTGCTGTACCAGTCCACGGTGTCCTGATAGTTGGCGAATTCATGGTCGGTCTGCACCAGACCGAAGCCTTTCGGATCGGTGTCGGCAAACGCATTGAATTGCAGGGTCGCCGGGTTGTTCAGCGGGCGGCAGATCCACTCGCCGTTGCCGCGCCACATCGCCAGACGATCCGAGTCGTGGATCTGCGGGTGGATGGTGTCGCACATGCGGCGCTCGTGGGTGCCACAACTGAACATACTGGTCATCGGCGAGATGCCCAATTGCTCGATCGCCGTGCGCGCATTGATGTGCGCATCGACTTCCATCACCACGCGCTCGGCCTGGCAATCGATGTCGAAGCGATAAGCGCCGGTGGCACTCGGCGAGTCGAGCAGGGCATACACCACAAATCGGGTGGCGTTCTTGTCCGGTGTCTCGAACCAGAACTTGGTGAAGTCAGGGAATTCTTCGCGTTTTTTCGCGTACGTGTCGATCGCCAGGCCGCGCGCCGAGAGGCCATATTGGCCAGTGGCGTCTACCGCACGGAAATAGCTGGCGCCGAGGAACGACAACACATCGTGACGATCCAGCTCCGGCGCTTTGAACAGCTTGAAGCCGGCAAAACCGAGGTCACCCTTGAGCTGCTGGGTGTCGACCGAAGTGTTTTCATAGTTGAACAGCGCCGGGCGGAAATGCACCTCGCGGGCAGTGCGCGTCTTGGCGTCGACGCTGTACATGCGCACCGGCTGACGGAACCCCATGCCGACGTGGAAGAACTGCACGTCCAGCTGACCCTTGTTTTCCTTCCACAGCGAATGCTCGCCGTCGTAGCGGATCGCATTGAAGTTCTGCGGGGTCATGGTCGCCAGGGTTGGCGGCAGCACCTGTTTGGTGTCCTGATAGGCGCTGCCGGCCAGTTGCTTGGCCTGGCGCTTAAGCGCTTCGAAGTCGAAGGCCTGAGCCTCGCCATCGGCGGCGCCGCCATTGGCCGCCCATGCACGGCTGGCCAGCAGGCCAGTGGCCGATAGACCGGTGTAAGCCGCAATGGCCATGGACGCTTTGAGCAAATTCCTGCGGTGCATATATACAACCTGTCGTGTGCAATCCCGCGCCGTTCCTGGCACGTGCTGGATCAGAAATAACGGTTCGGACAAGCCTTCGGCCAAACGCAACGGACTATTAACAGATGCCGGCTAGCTTAAACGGTTCGCTCGCAATGCAAAATTCGTTGATTCACCGCGCCAGTGTGTCAATGAAACAAGACATGTCGGTTAAAAGTCTGACAGGGCGTTCTGATTTACACGGCATATCTGCTTTTTTCGACTAATTACTCTAAAAACCGCTTTTCAGCGCCGATTTAATTTCTATTCTATGGGCATGACCGGTGCTGACCGGTAGGGCACACGGCGCTGCTGTAAGGGGCAGGGCGATGTGGTGGTTTAGCAATTCTTTGAAGTATTGAAGGACATCGTCCATGGCAAAAATACAAGGGATCACCGACATGTTGGGCATCTTTCCTTGCCTGGGCAGCGGCCGCAAAAGGCGCCGGCTCAGCTCTGACGAAGTGAAGCTGGTGGAGCGTTATCGGGAGCTTTCGGAGAATGACCGGATTGCGATGCGGTATCTGGTGGATGCGATGCGGAGTGTTTCGCGGTTTTGAGTGGAAATAAAAAGGGGTGGACTGAAAGGTCCGCCCCTTTTTTATTTGGATCAGCTACACGTTCCCAGAACCGGATACGGCCGCTGGCCGTGCATCAACTCCGGCACATCCCGCCATTTGACCCACGCCTGCTTTTGCCAGTGCAGCAGCGGCACGGTAACGCCTGCCCAATGCACTGAACTCAAGCTCGGGTGGTTTTCCACAGGGCTTGATTGGGTTTCGCGCAGCATCGGGATGACTTCATGGCTCAACCATTGGCGCAGATGCCGGTTTTCCGGGACGAAGTGATGGATGAGCAGGGCGAACAGTCCGGATTCGCTGACCATCGCGCAATCGATGATTTCGCCGTCCCGACGCAGAAGGACATGGCGACGCTGATCGGGATCGAGTTTCAGGGTGAGGCGTTCGTTCAGGGGGTAACCCATCAAGCGACCGAGATCTTGCACGCAGAACCAGGATTCGTGGTCTTGCATGAAGGCGTGGAGGAAGCGGTTGTGGCGGGTGAAGGCGGTGGGGGTGAAGAAAGCGGAGCTTTCAGAAGGAATTTTTACGTGGTTAGGCATTTTTCGACTCCAATATTGAGAATAGAGCCGCCACTCAAATGAGTGCGGTTGCGCCATGTTGATTTTCTTCCGGCTTCGACACCGGGCCGCTGATGTCACAGCCGGAAAGAAGACTATCTGCCGTGTGCTCTACGCACCAAGTCTGTTCTATCGACAATAACTGTAGGAAATGGGGCTTTTTCATGAAGGCTGCATCTGTAGGAAATGCCTGTTTTTGCACTCGCTGCAGTCCGTCTGCATCTGAATCCTGTTTTTTCGTTTATTCATGAAAACCCAAGCAATGAACTGCAGGTTTTCTTCATGTTGATCGAATTCTCGGTATCCAATTACCGCTCATTTCGGGACAGGCAAACCCTGTCCATGGCGGCGAGCCCTCGTCTGAGCAAAACACGCAATACGTTCAAAGCCTCCACGAGCACGGAAAAGCTTCCGGAGCTGTTGAAGGTTGCAGCTATTTACGGTCCGAACGCCTCCGGAAAGTCTTCACTGATCCGCGCAATGGGCATCGTCGGACGCTTGCTAACGACACCACGTGGTTCAAATGACGAAGCGCTGCCTGTTTCACCCTTTCGATTTGATTGCACTCTGAGCGATGCGCCCAGTGTCTTTGAGTACGACTTTATTCAGGGCGGACTGCGCTATCGGTTTGTCCTCGGGCTGACCGCGCAGAGGATTGTTCAGGAACAACTGACTGCTTACCCGAAAGGTAAGGAAACACTGCTTTATGACCGCCGGTTTGATGCTGAAGGTGAGCATTACCTGTTTGGTAAAACCCTTGAGGGCGGCAAGGAAGTGCATTGCGCCTGGCGCCGATTGACCAGTCCGACGATGCTGTTTATTGCACAAGCCGTCACTCATAGCAGCGAAGAGTTGAGTCAACTGCGCACTCCATTCAGTTGGTTTCAAACCGGTCTGCTAGTCATTGAACAAAACAACATGCTTGGCTTATCCACAGCCTCGATTCGCTTTCTGCGAATGGTCAAAAATCATACGAGCAACCTGCGCGATTTTCTCAGTGCGCTGGATATTCCTGTGTCTGCGATACAGCTCGACCCGGATGACGCCTGTGCAGACTTGAGCAACAGAAAACTGACCTTGAAGGAGTTCTTCGCGGCGGCTCAAAGGGACAAACTGACCCTCACGCATTCCAGCATTTCAGGCGATGCGCAGTTCGACTTCTCGGAGGAGTCTTGCGGAACCAAAAACCTGATTGGCTTCTGGTTGCCCTGGTTCATGATGAATCAGGCCGGTGGCAGTGGGATCCTCTGCGTCGACGAACTGAATAGCAGTCTTCATCCCGAAATCGTCGCTGATTTGATCGCAAAGCATCTGGACAGTGGGTTGGATACCCAACTGATTTTCACGACACACGATACCCATCTGATGAATGAAAAGATTCTGCGGCGTGACCAGTTCTGGATTACAGAACGTGATGCTCATGGCGCCACGAGCTTGTTTTCCGTACACGATTTTGAAGGCCGGGAAAGCGAGGATGTCGAGAAGCGTTACTTCGAAGGGCGTTATCGCGGGCTGCCGCTGATAAGGCAGGGGTGAGGGTAGTGAGTTCGTTCAAATCGTTTGATCGCAAGGCTTCCCGCTTCAAACCGCAGCCTAAGGTGCTGGTGTTGTGTGAAGACAGTAAGTCAGGGAAACGTTATCTGGAGGAAGCCGCGTTTTATTTTCGGGCCAAGGCCCAGGTTGAGATCGTTCACTGCGGTGTTACACATCCAAGCGGCATTGTTGAGCGAGCAGTCGTAAGGCAAAAAAGCTTCGATAAGGTGTTCTGTGTTTTGGATCGAGACACCCACATGTGCTTCGAGCGAGCGTTGAATGTGGCGAAGTCTTATCCAAAAATCCAAGTCATCGCATCTTATCCGTGCTTCGAGTTTTGGCTACTACTGCACTTTGGCTACAGTCGAAAACCGTTCAGCACAGCCGGGAAGAACTCTCCGGCTGATTTGGTGACCAAGAGCCTCAGAGCAAAACCCAGCATGGCTGACTATCAGAAAGGCAAAGACGTCAGCTACTTCGCTCAGCTACTCGGAAAGCCATTTCAGCAGGCAAGAGCGCTGGCCCCCAAAGTTCTTGAGGATGTCGCCCTCAGTGGCGAACACAACCCAAGCACTGAAATTCACCTATTGATGGATGAGTTCGAAGCCCTCTCAAAGCACCAGCCGATTGACACATAAGCCCTTTCCGAGCCCCCCAGTAGCTGAGACGAGACGAGACGAGACGAGACGAGACGTTGCTGGCAGGCGCTGGCTGAACCAAGGCCATTCAGTCGCCATCCACTGTAGGAAACAAGATTTTTCCTTGAAGGTCACAAAGTTTGCCGCGATTGGAGACAGTTTCAGCGTCAATGATGAAATCACCACCGATGGAAGCTGGAATGTTTTGGTTGTAGACGATTTGTTTGATAGTGGGGCGTCGATGGACGCGGCATGCGCTGTTCTGCGTAAATATCCGAAAGTAGGGAAAATTTACGTCGCAGCGCTAACTTGGAAGTGAATTCAATGACCACTGTATTTATTGCTGGCTCTATCAACATCAAGAACCTTGATCCGAAGGTTAAAGAGCGCATCAATAATATCGTCGCGTCAGATTTTGAGGTGGTGGTTGGGGATGCAGGTGGCGCCGATACCTCCATTCAGGAGTACCTGCTGAGTCTCGAACGATCCAGAACCACAGTGTTCTGCAGCGGTTCTGCTCCGAGGAACAACCTTGGACAGTGGCCCGCCAGAACAGTCGACTCCAAGCATTCCAAGGGGTCGAGAGCCTTCTTCACCGAGAAAGACGTCGTCATGGCCGAAACTGCTGACTACGGCTTGATGATCTGGGACGCAAAGAGCACCGGCACGCTCAGCAACGTCATTGAATTGTTGTCGAGAAAGAAGAAGTCGCTTGTTTTCGTCAACAAGGAAAAGGAATTCAAAGTAGTCGGAGACGTCAGTCAGCTCGAAGAATTGGTTGCATTCATGTCCGATCACGCCAAGCAAAAAGCCAATGAAAAAATCAAACTGTTCGACCGTATTTCCCTATTGAAGCACGATCAGGCAGAGCTTTCTTTTTGATGATGTTTCACGGCTTGCCTGAACCCCGGCACCTTGTCGGTGCCGGGATCGCAGGCTCTTAGCGACTGACCTTCCACGCATCCCCAGCCGGCGCCTTGCCATGGTCATACGGCTTGCCAATCCACATATAAACCAGCCCCAAGCCAATCACGATCGCAGTACTCAACACCATCGCATAGTTCACATACCACGCTGCATCCGGCGTACGTGGCCAGGCCATGTTGATGATCGCGCCAACGCCATACACCAGCGCGCCAATGTTCACCGGCCAGCCCCACGCGCCGAGGGTGAATTTGCCGCTGGGTTTCCAGCCTTTGCTGCGGGCGTACAGCGCGGCCAGGACGATCATCTGGAACGCGAGGTAGATGCCGATGGCGGCGAAGCTGACGATGGTGGCCACGGCGTCTTGCAGGAAGAAGCCGAGGGCGATGATCAGGGCCGGCAGGACGCCGGACACGAACAGCGCTGCAACCGGTACTTGTGTTGTAGGAGAAATTCTTTTCAGCAGTCGGCTGCCGATGACCATTTCGTCGCGAGCGTAGGAGTACAGCAGACGGCTCGCCGCTGCTTGCAGGCTGATGACGCAGGAGATGAAGGAAATCATCACCACGCCCATCACCACTTTCGAACCGACCGGGCCGAAGGCGTTGTTGAGGATGGTGGTGACCGGGTCTTTGTCGGTGCCGTTGATTACCGCTTGCATGTCCGGCACAGCGAGGATCAGCGCCAGGCAGGCGAACATCGCCGCGATGCCGCCGATGTAGATGGTCATGCGCATGGCCACCGGGATTTTTGCGCTCGGGTTCGGGGTTTCTTCGGCGACGTCGCCGCAGGCCTCGAAGCCGTAGTAGAGGAACATCCCGGCCAGTGAGGCAGTGAGAAACGCCGGCAGGTACGAGCCGTCGACGCTGATGTCGAAGGTGTTGAACAGCACGCTCAGCGGTTGATGGCGTTCGAATACCAGCAAGTAAACACCGACGATCACTGCGCCAACCAGTTCGCAGAGGAAGCCGAACATAGCGATACGCGCCAGCACTTTGGTGCCGCTGAGGTTGACCAGTGTGGCGAACAGGGTCAGCACCAGGGCGATGACGATGTTGGTGTTGTTGCTTGGCTCAAAACCGAGCATGGCGGCCAGGTACGGGCCGGCGCCGACCGCAACGGCTGCGATGGTGACGCAGAGGGCGATGGAGTAGATCCAGCCGACCATCCACGCCCATTTTTTACCGACCAATCGGCGTGCCCAAGGGTAAACCCCGCCGGAAATCGGGAATTGCGAAACCACTTCGCCGAAGATCAGGCACACCAGCAACTGGCCGCAACCGACCAGCAAATAAGCCCAGAACATCGGTGGCCCGCCAGCGGCAAGGCACAGGCCAAAGAGGGTATAAACCCCTACGACCGGTGACAGATAAGTGAAGCCCAAGGCGAAGTTTTCCCACAGACTCATGCTGCGGTTGAAGTTCGAGGTGTAGCCCAGTTTGCGCAGTTGTTCGGCATCGCTGTCGGCGACGGCTGTGGCGAGATCGGGTGAGGAACTCATGTGTGTTTTGCTCCGTGAAATCGGCAGATTTCGGATGGCCGAGGCCGTGGCGGGGCCATGCAGGCGCCGCCCGGTTCGGTAGTTATTGTTTTGGGATCCTGGTGGTGCGTAGTGCCGGTTTCCTTCCTGAAACCGGGGTGACGCCTTCGCGAGCAGGCTCGCTCCCACATTTGGAATACTTACTCCTGTGGGAGCGAGCCTGCTCGCGAAGCTTTTAAAAGGCTTAGTGCTTGAACATCACATGCCGAACCGTGGTGTAGTCCTCCAGCCCATACATCGACATGTCTTTCCCGTAACCAGACAATTTCTGACCGCCATGGGGCATTTCGCTGACAAGCATGAAGTGCGTGTTCACCCACGTGCAGCCGTACTGCAAGCGCGCCGACATGCGATGGGCGCGTCCTACATCCGCCGTCCACACGGAGGAGGCGAGGCCGTAGTCCGAATCGTTGGCCCATTCCAGCGCCTGCGCTTCATCGGTGAACTTGGTCACCGAAACCACCGGCCCAAACACTTCGCGACGGACAATTTCGTCGTCCTGCTGGGCATCTGCCAACACGGTCGGCTCAAAGAAGAAGCCGTTGCCTTCAACAGCCTTGCCACCGGTGATCAAGCGAATGTGCGATTGCGCCACAGCACGTTCGACAAACCCGGCCACACGGTCGCGATGTTGTGCGGTGATCAACGGCCCCAGTTCGGTCGACGGATCATCCTGCAAGCCATACTTGATGCTGCTGACCGCCACGCCGAGCTTCTCGACGAATTTGTCGTAAATGCCTTGCTGCGCGTAGATCCGACAGGCCGCCGTGCAATCCTGCCCGGCGTTGTAGAAACCGAAGGTGCGAATGCCTTCCACCGCCGCATCGATATCGGCGTCATCGAAGATGATTACCGGCGCTTTACCGCCCAGTTCCATGTGCATGCGTTTAACACTGTCGGCGGTGCTGGAAATGATGTTGGCGCCCGTGGCGATCGAACCGGTCAGCGAAACCATGCGCACTTTCGGGTGCGTAACCAATGGGCTGCCAACGGTAGGACCGCGACCAAACACCAGATTGAGTACACCGGCCGGGAAGATTTCCGACGCCAGTTCAGCCAGACGCAACGCGGTCAGAGGAGTTTGCTCTGACGGCTTGAGCACTACGGTATTACCGGCCGCCAGTGCCGGGGCGATTTTCCAGGCGACCATCATCAGCGGGTAGTTCCACGGCGCGATGGAGGCAATCACGCCGACCGGGTCGCGACGGATCATCGAGGTATGGCCGGGCAGGTATTCGCCAGCGGCCGAGCCGCTCATGCAACGGCTGGCGCCGGCGAAGAAACGGAACACGTCGGCAATCGCCGGGATCTCGTCGTTGAGCGCGGCGCTGTAGGGTTTGCCGCAGTTGTCGGATTCGAGTCTGGCCAGTTCTTCGCCGTGGGCTTCGATGGCGTCGGCGAGTTTGAGCAGCAGTAGCGAACGGTCTTTCGGCGCGGTTTGCGACCAGTCGGCGAACGCGTTGTCGGCAGCGCGCACGGCGGCATCGACCTGGGCTTCAGTGGCTTCGTTGATCTCCACCAGGACTTCGCCGCGCGAGGGGTTGAGCACCGGTTGTGCCGGGCCTTCGCCGTTGACCAGTTGGCCGTTGATCAAGAGTTTGGTTTGCATCGTTCTGTCCTCTTCGAATCTATTATTTTTCTGCCGAAACCGGATTAAAAACTGTGGGAGCGAGCCTGCTCGCGAAAGCGGTGTATCAGTCGACATCAATGTTGGATGTGACGGCCTCTTCGCGAGCAGGCTCGCTCCCACAGGGAGTTGTGGTGTCTGTTATGAGTTTATTTACCGCCGCTACCGGCAACGCTTTCGCCACCACGCGTCAGGTAATACGCGCCCAAAATCGGCAACATCGTCACCATCATCACCAGCATCGCGACGACGTTGGTCACCGGTACATCCCGTGGGCGGCTAAGTTGATTGAGCAGCCACAACGGCAAGGTGCGTTCATGCCCGGCGGTAAACGTGGTGACGATGATTTCGTCGAACGACAGCGCAAACGCCAACATGCCGCCGGCCAGCAACGCCGAGCCAAGGTTCGGCAGGATGATGTAGCGAAACGTCTGCCAGCCATCGGCGCCGAGGTCCATCGAGGCCTCGATCAAACTGTGCGAAGTACGGCGCAGGCGGGCGATGACGTTGTTGTAGACGATCACCACGCAGAAGGTCGCGTGGCCGACGATGATGGTGAACATCCCCGGTTCGATCCCCAGCGTCTTGAAGGTGGCCAGCAGCGCGATCCCGGTGATGATCCCCGGTAACGCGATCGGCAGGATCAGCATCAGCGAGATGCCCTGCTTGCCGAAGAAATCCCGGCGATAAAGCGCGGCTGACGCGAGCGTACCGAGCAGCATGGCAATCAACGTGGCGATGGCTGCGATCTGCAATGAAAGCTTGATCGCCTCCAGAACATCCGGCCGCGAAAACGCCACGCTGAACCAGTGCAGCGTGAAGCCCTTCGGCGGAAAGCTGAACGCGGCTTCTTCAGTGTTGAAGGCGTAAAGGAAGATGATCAGGATCGGGAAGTGCAAAAATACCAACCCGCCCCAGGCTGCGATTTTTAAGCCCAGTGAGGCCTGCCCTTGTGATGAAGAGTCAGAGCGCATCGAAAGCCCCCAATCGTTTGACAATGGACAGGTAAACCGCGATCAACACAATCGGCACCAACGTAAACGCCGCCGCCATAGGCATATTGCCAATCGCCCCTTGCTGCGCGTAGACCATGCTGCCGACAAAGTAGCCCGGTGGCCCGACCAGTTGCGGCACGATGAAATCGCCCAAGGTCAGCGAAAACGTGAAGATCGAACCGGCCGCAATGCCCGGAATCGACAGCGGCAAAATCACCTGCATAAAAGTCTGACGCGGCTTCGCACCAAGGTCAGCGGAGGCCTGTAACAGCGACGGTGGCAGACGTTCCAGCGACGCCTGAATCGGCAGAATCATGAACGGCAGCCAGATGTACACAAACACCATGAACCGCCCCAGATGCGAGGTCGACAAGGTGCTGCCACCGACGCCGGGAATCCCCAGAATGAACTGCAACACCGGCTCCAATCCAAGGTGTTGCACAAACCACTGCGCCACGCCTCCCTTGGCCAACAGCAACGTCCACGCATACGCCTTGACGATATAACTGGCCCACATCGGCATCATCACCGCGATGTAGAAAAACGCCTTGGTCTTGCCGGTGGTGTAGCGCGCCATGTAGTAGGCAATCGGGAACGCGACGATGGCGCTGGCGATCGACACAACGATGGCCATGCTTAGCGTGCGCAGGATGATGTCGAAGTTTGACGGCTGAAACAGCGCGGCGAAATTCGCCAGGGTCAGGTCAGGGGTGACCGCCATGGTGAAGTCGTCGAAGGTGTAGAAACCTTGCCACAGCAGCACCAGCAACGAGCCGAGATAAATCGCGCCAAACCACAGCAGCGGCGGCACCAGCAGCATCGACAGATACAGGTTCGGCTTGCGATAGAGCAGGTTGGAAAACCTGCGCAACGGCGGCGATGCAGTCATCGCGAGCGTGCTCATGTCACACCCCGCTCGCCACGGTGTCGTGCAGTGCAATCATCGCTTCCCGCGCCCAACGCGCGCTCAGGCGCTGGCCGGTCTGGTGCTGCGCGCTGCTGTCGACCCACTGAGTGTTGGCGTGGCTGATGCTCAGGGTCTGGCCGTTTTCCAGTTTCAATTCATAGCGCGTGGCGCTGCCCTGATATTGGATGTCGTGGAGTAGCCCGCTGACTTCGATTTCGTGGCTGGCCAATGGGCCTTCGGCAAACCGCACGTGTTCCGGGCGGATCGAAAACGGCTGCGGATGGCCGCTGATCTGGCGCGCCAGATCGCCACGAATCACATTCGAGGTGCCGACGAATTCGGCGACGAAAGTGGTGGTCGGTTTCATGTACAGATTGCGCGGCGTGTCGACCTGCTCGATGCGGCCCTTGTTGAACACGGCGACGCGATCGGACATCGACAGCGCTTCGGTTTGATCGTGGGTGACGAAGATGAAGGTGATGCCGAGCTGGCGTTGCAGCTTTTTCAGTTCGCTTTGCATTTGTTCGCGCAGTTTCAGGTCGAGCGCGCCAAGCGGCTCGTCGAGCAGCAGCACGCGCGGACGATTGACCAAGGCGCGGGCGAGGGCGACACGTTGGCGCTGACCGCCGGACAACTGCACCGGTTTGCGTGCGCCGTAACCGCCGAGGGCGACCATGTCCAAAGCTTCTTCGGCGCGTTTATGCCGTTCGGTTTTGCCGACGCCTTTGACCTTCAAACCGTAGGCGACATTGTCGAGAACGTTCATGTGCGGGAACAGCGCGTAGTCCTGAAACACCGTGTTGACGTCACGTTGATACGGCGGCAAACCGGCCGCCTCAGCGCCATGAATGCGGATCGAACCGGCGCTCGGTTGTTCGAACCCGGCGATCAGCCGCAGGCAGGTGGTTTTGCCCGAGCCGGATGGGCCGAGCATGGAAAAGAACTCGCCGTCCTCGATATCGATGGAAACCCGGTCAACGGCCTTGACCTCGCCGAACTGCCGGGAAACGTTGGTGAACTGGACTGCAAGCGTCATGGTGCGGTGCTCCGGTAAAACGGGCTTTCAAAAAGGTCGTGTGTGCGTCGAAAAGATCGCAGCCTGCGGCAGCTCCAACAGTAGGTGTGCAGGGCGCTGAGATTGCTTTTAGCTCCCTCTCCCTCCGGGAGAGGGCGGGGGGTGAGGGTGGCGGTTTCGGCCATTGCTCTGAGATCAAGAGCAAAGGCAAAAGCTACCCCCTCACCCCAACCCTCTCCCCCAGGGGGGCGAGGGGGAAAGGGAGCAGACCGCGTCGTTATTGAGAGCTAGCGGCCGCCCATGATCGCGATGTAGTCCTGGGTCCAGCGGCTGTACGGCACAAATTTGCCACCCTCGGCCTGCGGGGTTTTCCAGAAGGCGATCTTGTCGAACTGGTCGAAACCGTTGGTCTTGCAACCTTCCGCGCCAAGCAACTCACTTTCTTTGCACGCCGCAGGAACGGCCGGCAACGAACCAAACCACGCCGCCACATCACCCTGGACTTTCGGTTTCAGCGACCAGTCCATCCACTTGTACGCGCAGTTCGGGTGCTTGGCCTCGGCGTGCAACATGGTGGTGTCGGCCCAGCCCGTAGCGCCTTCTTTCGGAATGGTCGAAGCAATCGGCTGTTTCTCGTTCATCAGGCCGTTGACCTGATACGGCCAGGCGCTGGAGGCGACCACGCCTTCGTTTTTGAAGTCGCTCATCTGCACCGTGGTGTCGTGCCAGTAGCGGTGGATCAGCGGCTGCTGTGCGCGCAACAGATCAAGCACGGCTTTGTACTGATCTTCGGTCAGTTGATACGGATCCTTGATACCCAGTTCAGGCTTGGTCGACTTCAGATACAGCGCCGCATCGGCGATGTAGATCGGGCCGTCATACGCCTGCACGCGGCCCTTGTTCGGCTTGCCGTCGGGCAGATCCTGAGCGGTGAACACCACGTTCCAACTGCTCGGCGCGGTCTTGAACACGTTGGTGTTGTACATCAGCACGTTCGGTCCCCACTGGTACGGGGTGCCGTAAGTCTGCTGGTTGACCACGTACCACGGCGCATCTTTGAGGCGTGGGTCGAGGGTGTTCCAGTTCGGGATCAACGCGGTGTTGATCGGTTGCACACGCTTGCCGACGATCAACCGCAGTGAGGCATCGCCTGACGCGGTGACCAGGTCGTAACCGCCCTTGGCCATCAGGCTGACCATTTCGTCCGAGGTAGCGGCGGTTTTCACATTGACCTTGCAGCCGGTTTCTTTCTCGAAACCGGTCACCCAGTCATAGGCCTTGTCGCTCTCACCACGTTCGATGTAACCCGGCCACGCAACGATATCCAGCTGACCTTCGCCAGCACCGACAGCCTTTAACGGCTCGGCCGCTTGCAGGCTGGCGCTGGCCAGCAGGGCCGTGGTGATTGCACTGAGCAGTGCGGTCTTGTGCACGAACATGGTTGAACCCTCTTCTTTAAATTATGGTCGGGGCAGTTGTGAACGCGGTGAAGCATGCCGTTGGCGGCTTGTTATTAGCGTAGTCAGAGATGCTGGCCGTGGCGGGCCATGATGTGCCGCACCACGCTGTAGTCCTGCAGCGAATCACTGGATAAGTCTTTGCCGTAACCGGAGCGTTTCAGCCCACCGTGGGGCATTTCGCTGACCAGCATGAAATGGCTGTTGATCCAGGTGCAGCCGTACTGCAAGCGCGCGGCAACCTGCATGGCCTTGTCGAGATTCTGCGTCCACACCGACGAGGCGAGGCCGTATTCGGAGTCGTTGGCCCAGTCGACGGCTTGCGCGAGCTCGTCGAAACGGGTCACCGTGACCACCGGGCCGAACACTTCGCGCTGGACGATTTCGTCGCTCTGTTTGCAACCGGCGAGCAACGTCGGTTGATAGTAGAAACCGGCACCGGAGTGCACCGCCGCGCCGGTCACGCGCTCGATGTGCGGCTGGCCGAGGGCGCGCTCGACGAAACTGGCGACGCGGTCGCGCTGACGGGTGCTGATCAGCGGGCCGATCTCATTATCGGCATCACGTTTGCCGGCGAAGCGCAGGCTGCTGACGGCGGCGCCGAGTTCGGCGACCAATTTGTCGTGAATCCCGGCCTGCGCGTAGATCCGGCAGGCAGCGGTGCAGTCCTGCCCGGCGTTGTAGTAACCGTAAGTGCGCACGCCGTCGACCACGGCCTGAATGTCAGCGTCGTTGCAGACGATCACCGGGGCTTTGCCGCCGAGTTCGAGGTGCGTGCGTTTCAGGGTTTTCGCGGCGGCCTGGAGGATTTTCTGCCCGGTAACGATATCGCCGGTCAGCGACACCATGCGCACTTTAGCGTGGCCGACCAAATGGCTGCCAACGCCTTCGCCGCCACCGCAGATGATGTTGATGACCCCGCGCGGGAGGATTTCGGCCAGCGCTGGCGCCAGAGCGAGGATCGACAGCGGCGTGTGTTCGGACGGTTTGAACACCAGCGTGTTACCGGCGGCGAGGGCCGGGGCGATTTTCCACGCGGCCATCATGATCGGGTAATTCCACGGCGCAATCGAGGCGACCACGCCAATCGGGTCGCGACGGACCATGCTGGTGTAGCCCGGCAGGTATTCGCCGCTGAGCTGCCCGGTCTGGCAACGCACGGCGCCAGCGAAGAAGCGGAACACATCGACGGTCGCGGTCAAATCGTCCTGACGCGCCAGGTGCAACGGCTTGCCGCAGTTCAGCGATTCGAGGCGGGCGAGGTGGTCGGCGTGTTTTTCCACGGCGTTGGCGATCTCGAGCAACAGGTTCGAACGTTGCTGCGGCGTGGTGCGCGACCACTCGGCAAAGGCGCGGTGGGCGGCGAGGATGGCGGCTTCGACTTGCTCGGTGCTGGCCTCGGCGATGTGCGTGAGGATTTCGCCGGTGGCCGGATTGAGAATCGGCTCGACAAAACCTTCCCCGGCGACCAGTTCGCCATCGATCAACAACGCGGTACACATCGGGGTCTGCGCGCCAGCCATTTTCCGCGATCTCTTTTCTTGTGTGGCCATTGTTGCTCCCTGAAACCCGGGAGCCGGCCGTCTTATAGATGCAGCAAGACTAGTGCGCGGCTCCGAGGTCGACAAATACTAAATACTGAAGGCAGCATTCGATTAAATAGATGGCTTGCGCCCGCCGTGGGGTTGCTCGCGTGCGACAGTCAGGAATGGGTCGACCAATGTGGGACGCGCGGTGCCACGGCGCCAGGCCAGGCCGACGTCCAAGGTCTGATTGAGGTCGGCGATCGGACGCGCTTCGATGATGTCGCCCTCCAGCGACCATGGGCGATAAGTCATGTCCGGCTGGATCGACACGCCCAATCCGGCGGCGACCAGACTTCGCACGGCCTCGGTGGACGCGGTTCTCAGAGTGATTTTCGGTTGCAGCCCGGAACCGCGCCAAAAACGCTGGGCGTTGCGATCCATTTCATCGACGTTAAGTTGAATCAACGGTTCGCGGGCGACGTCGGCGAGGTTGATGCTGTCGTGCTCCAGCAGTGGATGCTGGGCCGGAAGCCACAAACGGTGCGGTGAGTGAGTCAGTACTTCAGTCTGCAAAGCGTGGCGATCTTCGAGGTTGGAGAGGATCAATACGCCGACATCGATCTCGCCACTGACCAGCAAATGCTCGATGTAGGGCCGTTCGTCTTCCATCACGCGGATTTCGACGTTGGGGTAGGCGCGCTGAAAACGGGTGAGCAGATCCGCCAGGTAATAACCGGCGACCAGACTGGTTACGCCGACGATCAACTGCCCGGCAACCTGATCGGTACTCTGTTGCAGGCTGCGTTTGGCGTTGTCCACGGTCGCCAGAATCAGGTGCGCCTGGCGTAGGAATTGATGACCTTGGTGTGTCAGCGTCATGCCCTTGGCGTGGCGGCTGAACAGGCTGACGCCGATTTCCTCCTCCAGTTGCTGGATCGCCAAGGTCAGGGTCGATTGGGATATGAACGCGGTTTGCGCGGCGGCGGAGATCGAGCCGGTCTCGGCCACGGCGATGAAGTGACGAATCTGACGCAGGGTCATCATGACAAGGGCTACCCAGTGGGCGGTTTTTATAGATTGGCCTGAGTGTATATCTATTTTCACGAAGGGCTCCTGCAGGGCGAGCAACATCTGGAAGCACACTCGCAGGTCGGACAGGGGCACTTTCGAACTAGGCTGAGGGCCTTATAGATCCGGATAACCCCTGTTTGGAGGCGGAACATGAACACCCGTGGATTGCTCGATCAACTGCTCAAGTCCGGCCAGGATCTATTGCAGAACAAGGCTGGCGGAACGCAGAACAAACCGGCTGCCGGTGGCTTGGGCGGTTTGCTCGGCGGCGCATCAGGCTCTGGTGGACTCGGCAGTCTGCTGTCAGGTGCAGGTGGCGGTGCATTGGCCGCAGGTGCGATGGGCCTGCTGCTCGGTAACAAGAAAGTGCGCAAGGTAGGCGGCAAAGTTGCGATCTACGGCGGCCTCGCGGCGCTGGGTGTGTTGGCCTACAAGGCTTACGGCAACTACAACGCCCAGAAAGGCACCGCTCCACAAAGCGAACCGCAGACCCTCGATCGCTTGCCACCTGCGCAAGCCGAGCAACACAGTCAGGCCATTCTCAAAGCACTGGTGGCCGCCGCCAAGGCTGACGGCCATATCGATGACCGTGAACGCCAACTGATCGAAGGCGAATTCACCAAACTCGACAACGATCAGGAACTGCAACACTGGCTACACGCCGAGCTCAACAAACCCCTCGACCCGACCGACGTCGCCCGGGCCGCGAGCACGCCGGAGATGGCGGCAGAAATGTACATCGCCAGTGTGATGCTGGTGGATGAGGAAAGCTTTATGGAGAAGAGCTATCTGGATGAACTGGCGCGACAGTTGAAGCTGGAGCCGGGGTTGAAGGTGGAGCTGGAGAAGCAGGTGCGACTGGCCTCTGTGTAGAGACGGCGTGCTTTAACAATCGCAACCCCCTGTGGGAGCGAGCCTGCTCGCGAAAGCACCGGGTCAGACGACATCGATGTTGACCGTTCCGGCCTCTTCGCGAGCAGGCTCGCTCCCACAGGTTATTCCGGCGTGCACGGAGCTTGCTCGCGAAGGCATTTTCCGCCGCACAGCGGCGGCAATGGCCGATCTATCGCCCCTTTTTGCCATTACCCCACTGGTACGGCCACTCGCAATTGTCGGACAGTCCCACCCCAGAGCCTTCCCGCTAACCCCGCCGGACAGGCCCGAGGGTTACAAAGCGTCTTATAAATGAAACACCGCCCTCGGCTATACTCCCCGCATTTCGACTAGGCACGAGGAATCACTGTGAAGAACTGGACGTTGCGCCAACGCATTTTGGCGAGCTTTGCGGTGATTATCGCCATCATGTTGCTGATGGTCGTCGTTTCGTATTCGCGACTGTTGAAGATCGAGGCCAGTGAAAACAGCGTGCGTGATGACGCGATTCCCGGCGTCTATTACAGCTCGATGATCCGTGGCGCGTGGGTCGACAGTTACATGCAGACGCAAGAACTGCTCGGACTCAAGGAAGGTCAGGGGATTTCCAGCGAGGACGCAGCGGACTACAAGGCGTTCGAGGCGCGTTTGCAGGAGCAGATGGGGAACTATCGCAAGACCATGGCAACCGAGGAGGATCGTGTCGAGTTTACCGCGTTCGAGAAGTACCACGACGCCTACCTCCAGATTCAGGATGCCGTGCTGGACCTGCACAAGCGCAACCTGGAAGCGGACGCGGTCAGGATGTTCCACGAAAAGCTCACACCAGCCTGGTACTCCGGGCGCATGAAGCTCAACGACATCATCGGCGAGAACAAGAGAGTCGCCGATCAGGCCATGAACAACATCGACGAGGCGGTGGCCGCGGCCAAGGTCAGCATGTTCGTCTCGCTGCTGGTGGCTGTGCTGGCGGCCGGTGCCTGCGGCTTGCTGTTGATGCGCGCGATCATGGCGCCGATGAACCGCATTGTGCAGATTCTCGAAACCATGCGCACCGGCGACCTCAGTTCGCGGCTCAACCTCGACCGCAAGGACGAGTTCGGCGCCGTCGAAACCGGCTTCAACGACATGATGACCGAACTGACCTCGCTGGTGTCGCAGGCCCAGCGCTCTTCGGTGCAGGTCACCACTTCGGTGACCGAAATCGCTGCCACCTCCAAGCAACAACAAGCCACCGCCACCGAAACCGCCGCGACCACCACCGAAATCGGCGCGACGTCCCGCGAGATTGCCGCTACCTCGCGCGATCTGGTACGCACCATGACCGAAGTGTCCACCGCCGCCGATCAGGCCTCGGTGCTGGCCGGCTCCGGCCAGCAAGGCCTGGCGCGCATGGAAGACACCATGCACTCGGTGATGGGGGCGGCCGATCTGGTCAACGCCAAACTGGCGATCCTCAATGAGAAGGCCGGCAACATCAATCAGGTGGTGGTGACTATCGTCAAGGTTGCCGACCAGACCAACCTGTTGTCGCTCAACGCAGCGATTGAAGCCGAAAAGGCCGGTGAATACGGTCGCGGTTTTGCCGTGGTTGCCACCGAAGTGCGGCGTCTGGCGGATCAGACCGCTGTCGCCACTTACGACATCGAGCAAATGGTCCGTGAGATCCAGTCGGCGGTATCGGCGGGTGTCATGGGCATGGACAAATTCTCCGAAGAAGTGCGCCGTGGCATGTCCGAAGTGCAGCAGGTCGGCGAGCAGTTGTCGCAGATCATCCATCAAGTGCAGGCGCTGGCGCCGCGGGTGTTGATGGTCAACGAAGGCATGCAGGCCCAGGCCACCGGCGCCGAGCAGATCAACCATGCGCTGGTGCAGTTGGGCGACGCCAGCAGCCAGACCGTCGAGTCGTTGCGTCAGGCCAGTTTCGCCATCGACGAACTGAGCCAGGTAGCCGTCGGGCTGCGCAGCGGCGTTTCGCGATTCAAAGTCTGATGAGCGAAATCCTCGCCAAACGCAGCGCCGCGCAGGTGGCGAAGCCGGCGTTATTCCTGCTGTTTCGCATCGGCAGCGAGCGCTACGCCTTGCGCGCCACTGAAGTGGCGGAAGTGCTGCCGCGCCTGCCGCTCAAGCCAATTGCCCGGGCGCCGCAGTGGGTCGCCGGGGTGTTTGCCTATCGCGGTGCGGTGGTGCCGGTGATCGACCTCAGTGCGCTGACCTTCGGCCATCCCGCCGAGGCGCGCACCAGCACCCGTCTGGTATTGGTCAATTATCGGCCGGATGAAGCGCAACCCGCGCAATGGCTCGGGCTGATTCTCGAACAGGCCACCGACACCTTGCGTTGCCATCCGCAAGAGTTTCAGCCTTACGGCCTCGACAACCGCGCGGCGCCGTACCTCGGCCCGGTGCGTGAAGATGCCCAGGGATTGGTGCAATGGGTACGGGTCAATGACTTGCTCGATGACGCCGTGCGTACTTTGCTGTTCCCCGATCCGCCGCTGAGTCCGGCGCAGCTTGAGGCGCAGTCATGAGCAGTGATCAGCGCTTTTTCGACTTTCTCAAGGAGCGCATCGGCCTCGATGTGACCTCGGTTGGCCCGGCGATCATCGAGCGCGCTGTGCGCCAGCGCACGACACTCTCGCAAGCGGCGCATGCCGATGAGTATTGGCAATTGCTGCAAGGCTCGCGAGACGAGCAACAGGCGCTGATCGAAGCGGTGATCGTCCCCGAGACGTGGTTTTTCCGTTATCCAGAGTCCTTTGCCACGCTGGGCAAACTGGCGCGCAATCGCCTCGCTGAACTGAACAACATGCGCGCACTGCGCATCCTCAGCCTGCCGTGTTCCACCGGCGAAGAGCCTTATTCGATTGCCATGGCCTTGATCGATGCCGGGCTCAAACCGCATCAGTTCAAGGTCGATGGCATGGACGTGAGCCCGCTGTCGGTGGAGAAGGCGCGGCGTGCGCTATACGGCAAGAATTCGTTTCGCGGCCAGGATCTGGACTTTCGCGAACGGCACTTCACGCCTGAGCAGGACGGCCATCGGGTCAATGACTATGTGCGTGAGCAAGTGCGTTTGCAGGTCGGCAATGTGCTCGATCCGACGCTGCTGACCAGCGAGCCAGCGTTCGATTTCGTGTTCTGCCGCAACCTGCTGATCTATTTCGACCAGCCGACGCAGAAGCAGGTGTTCGAGGTGCTCAAGCGCCTGACCCATTTCGATGGCGTGCTGTTTATCGGCCCGGCCGAGGGCAGTTTGCTTGGGCGCTTGGGCATGCGTTCGATCGGTATCCCGCAATCCTTCGCGTTCAGCCGCCACAACGATCCGCACCCCGAGCCGTTGCCAACGCCCAAGCCCATCGTGGTGCCGGTCAGCCAACCGCCTCGCAGCACGCAGCCAGCACCCGTGCGCACTCGACCGTTTGCCGCCGTAACGCCACTGCCGACCGCCAGCAAAAGTGCCAACCCGGATGCGGCGACCCTGCTGGCCAATATCGCCGCGCTGGCCAACGAAGGCAAAAGCGCTGAAGCCCGGGCGGCCTGCGAACAGTATCTGCGCAGCCATGAACCGGTGGCTCAGGTGTTTTACTGGCTCGGTCTGCTCAGCGACGTCGCCGGCCTGACCCTCGAAGCTCAGGGCTTCTACCGCAAGGCGTTGTACCTCGAACCGCAACACCCTGAAGCGTTGATGCACCTGGCCGCGTTGTTGCAGGCTCAGGGCGATACAGCGGGTGCCAGACGATTGCAGGAGCGTGCTGCCCGCAGCGGCCGCACCGCCGACAGTGAGCGTAAACGATGATCCCGTCCGACACCTTGAACGTCACCCACGAAGACGCCCGGGCCATCGACGATTGCTGGAACCGCATCGGCATTCATGGCGACAAGTCCTGTCCGCTGCTCGAAGACCACATTCATTGCCGCAATTGTTCGGTGTATTCCGCCGCCGCCACGCGCCTGCTCGACCGTTATGCGTTGCAACAGGACGAACGCGACCCGGTGGCGATCGCTGTCGAAAGCGATGTGAAAACCCGCTCGCTACTGATGTTCCGGCTCGGTGAAGAATGGCTGGGGCTGGCGACGCGCAGTCTCGTCGAAGTCGCGCCACTGCAGGCGATTCATTCATTGCCGCACCAGCGCTCACGGGCATTGCTCGGTGTGGCCAATGTGCGTGGTGCGCTGGTGGCCTGCCTGTCGCTGGTTGAATTGCTCGATCTGGATGGCAACGCCGCGCCAGCCACCGGCGCGCGCATCATGCCGCGCATGCTGATCATCGCCGCCCGTGGCGGGCCGGTGGTGGTGCCGGTGGATGAGGTCGACGGTATTCATGCCATCGACGAGCGCATTCTTGATGCTGCCTCGCAATCCGGCGCGCAAGCCAGTGCCAAATACACCCGTGGTGTTCTGCAGTATCGCGGTCGCAGCCTGCGTTGGCTGGATGAAGAACAGCTGCTGTCCGCCGTGACCCGGAGCCTCACATGACCCCCGAGCAAATGCGCGACGCCTCGCTGCTTGAGCTGTTCAGCCTCGAAGCCGAAGCCCAGACCCAAGTGCTCAGCGCCGGATTGCTGGCCCTGGAGCGCAACCCGACCCAGGCCGATCAACTGGAATCGTGCATGCGCGCGGCGCATTCGCTCAAAGGCGCGGCGCGAATTGTTGGCATCGACAGCGGCGTCAGCGTCGCCCATGTCATGGAAGATTGCCTGGTCAGCGCCCAGGAGGGGCGCTTGTTGCTGCGGCCCGAACACATCGATGCGCTGTTGCAGGGCACCGATTTGCTGATGCGCATCGCCACACCGACCAATGCGCCGCAGCCGAGCGATATTGAAACTTATGTGGCGTTGATGGCGGGTTTGCTCGATCCGTCGACGCCGCCGACAGCGTTCGTTGCGCCGCCGATGGCCGAGTTGCAACTTCAAGCGCCGCCCGTATTTGAACTGACGCCAGCGCCGATCATCGAAGCCCCAGTCGAAACCTCTGAGCCGGCGCCACGCAAAAGCAAACGCACCACCGAAGGTGGCGAACGGGTGCTGCGGGTCACCGCTGAACGCCTGAACAGTTTGCTCGATCTGTCGAGCAAGTCGCTGGTGGAAACCCAGCGCCTCAAACCGCATCTGGCGACCATGCAGCGCCTCAAACGCATGCAGAACAACGGCTTGCGTGCGCTGGAAAATCTCAACGTGCACCTCAAGGAACACGCGCTGAGCCTTGAAGCGCTGGAAGCCTTGGAGGACGCGCGCCGTTTGCTCGCCGAATCCCAGCAATTGCTGAGCGAGAAAAACGCCGAACTCGACGAGTTCGCCTGGCAGGCCAGCCAGCGCGCACAAGTGCTCTACGACACGGCGTTGGCCTGCCGCATGCGACCCTTTGCGGACGTGCTGACCGGTCAGGTGCGCATGGTCCGCGATCTGGGCCGCAGCCTCGGCAAGCAGGTACGGCTGGAGATCGAAGGCGAGAAAACCCAGGTCGATCGCGATGTGCTGGAAAAACTCGAAGCACCGCTGACGCATTTGCTGCGCAATGCGGTCGATCACGGCATCGAAACCCCGGAACAACGGCTGCTCAAGGGCAAACCGGAAGAAGGCTTGATCCGCCTGCGCGCCTCGCATCAGGCCGGTCTGCTAGTGCTGGAGTTGAGCGATGACGGCAATGGCGTCGACCTGGAGAAGGTCCGCAGCAGTATTGTCGAGCGGCAGTTATCTCCAGCCGAAACCGCTGCGCAACTGAGCGAAGAAGAACTGCTGACGTTCCTGTTCCTGCCCGGTTTCAGCTTGCGCGACACGGTCACCGAAGTGTCTGGACGGGGTGTTGGCCTCGATGCCGTTCAGCACATGGTTCGCCAGTTGCGCGGGGCCGTGGTGCTGGAGCAAACGGCGGGAGAGGGCAGTCGCTTTCATCTGGAAGTACCGCTGACCTTGTCGGTGGTGCGCAGTCTGGTGGTGGAAGTTGGCGAAGAGGCCTACGCCTTCCCGCTGGCGCACATCGAACGCATGTGCGATCTGGCGCCGGAGGACATCGTGCAGGTCGAAGGCCGTCAGCATTTCTGGCACGAAGGCCAGCACGTCGGGCTGGTTGCGGCCAGCCAGTTGCTCAACCGCCCGGCCAGCCAGAACAGTGGCGAATCCCTTAAAGTTGTGGTGATCCGTGAGCGCGATGCGGTTTACGGGGTTGCCGTGGAGCGCTTTATTGGCGAACGCACGCTGGTGGTCTTGCCGCTCGATGAGCGTCTGGGCAAAGTGCAGGACATCTCCGCCGGCGCCTTGCTTGATGACGGCTCGGTGGTGCTGATCGTCGACGTCGAAGACATGCTGCGCTCGGTGGACAAACTGCTCAATACCGGGCGCCTTGAGCGCATCGCGCGTCACGGCAATCAAGCTGCCGAGGCGGCGCGCAAGCGGGTGCTGGTGGTCGACGACTCGCTGACCGTGCGCGAGCTGCAACGCAAACTGCTGCTCAATCGCGGCTACGATGTCGCCGTGGCGGTGGACGGCATGGACGGCTGGAACGCGTTGCGTTCGGAGGACTTCGATTTGCTGATCACCGACATCGACATGCCGCGCATGGACGGCATCGAGCTGGTCACGCTGCTGCGCCGCGACAACCGTCTGCAATCGCTGCCGGTGATGGTTGTGTCATACAAGGATCGGGAAGAGGACCGCCGCCGTGGCCTCGATGCCGGCGCCGACTATTATTTAGCCAAAGCCAGTTTTCATGACGACGCCCTGCTCGACGCAGTGGTCGAGCTTATTGGAGGAGCGCGGGCATGAAGATCGCCATCGTCAACGACATGCCCATGGCGGTGGAGGCCCTGCGCCGGGCGCTGGCCTTCGAGCCGGCGCATCAGGTGGTCTGGGTCGCCCGCAACGGCGCCGAGGCAGTGCAGCGGTGCGCTGAAAATACTCCGGATCTGATCCTGATGGATCTGATCATGCCGGTGATGGACGGTGTCGAAGCCACGCGCCGGATCATGGCCGAAACCCCGTGCGCGATCGTCATTGTGACGGTCGATCGCCAGCAGAACGTGCACCGGGTCTTCGAAGCCATGGGCCTCGGCGCGCTGGACGTGGTCGATACCCCGGCGCTCGGCGCCGGCAATGCCCAGGAAGCGGCGGCGCCGTTGCTGCGCAAGATCCTCAATATCGGCTGGCTGATCGGCGAGAAACCCACGCGCTCGCGGCCGACGCCGACGGCCCAGCGCAGTTCTGCGTCGTGTCAGCGACTGGTGGCGATCGGCTCATCTGCAGGCGGGCCGGCGGCGCTGGAGGTGCTGCTCAAAGGCTTGCCCAAGGATTTCTCGGCGGCGATTGTGCTAGTGCAGCATGTCGATCAGGTCTTTGCTGCCGGCATGGCCGAATGGCTGGCCAGCGCCAGTGGCCTCGATGTGCGTCTGGCCCGTGAAGGCGAACCGCCGCAGGCCGGCGCCGTGTTGCTGGCCGGCACCAACCACCATATTCGCTTGTTGAAAAACGGCACGCTGGCCTACACCGCCGAGCCGGTCAACGAGATCTACCGCCCCTCGATCGATGTGTTTTTCGAAAGTGTCGCCAGTTATTGGAATGGCGACGCGATCGGGGTTTTATTGACCGGGATGGGACGCGACGGCGCGCAAGGGCTTAAGCTCATGCGCCAGCAGGGTTACCTGACCATCGCGCAGGATCAGCAAAGCAGTGCGGTGTACGGCATGCCCAAAGCCGCCGCGGCGATTGATGCCGCGGTTGAAATCCGTGCGCTGGAAAAGATAGCGCCACGATTGCTGGAGGTTTTTCCCAAATGAACAGGTTTATCCGCAATCCTGGCCCCCGCAGTACTCAGGTGACCGCCCATGAATGACTTACAGATCGACGACATTAAAACCGACGAAAACGCCGCCATGGTGTTGTTGGTGGACGATCAGGCGATGATCGGCGAAGCGGTGCGCCGTGGGCTGTCGAATCAAGAAAACATCGACTTCCACTTCTGCTCCGACCCGCAGCAGGCCATTGCCCAGGCGGTGCGGATCAAACCGACGGTGATTCTCCAGGACCTGGTGATGCCCGGCCTCGATGGCCTGAGCCTGGTGCGCGAATACCGCAATCACCCGGCGACCAAGGACATTCCGATCATCGTCCTGTCGACCAAGGAAGACCCGCTGATCAAGAGCGCGGCGTTCTCCGCCGGCGCCAACGATTATCTGGTGAAACTGCCGGACACCATCGAACTGGTGGCGCGCATCCGCTATCACTCGCGCTCGTACATGACCTTGCTGCAGCGGGATGCCGCGTATCGCGCGCTGCGGGTCAGCCAGCAGCAATTGCTCGACACCAATCTGGTGCTGCAACGGCTGATGAACTCCGACGGCCTGACCGGGCTGTCCAACCGCCGCCACTTCGACGAGTACCTGGAACTGGAGTGGCGCCGCTCGCTGCGGGAACAGAGTCAGTTGTCGTTGTTGATGATCGATGTCGATTACTTCAAGTCCTACAACGACAGCTTTGGCCATGTTGAAGGCGACGAAGCGCTGCGCAAGGTCGCCACGGCGATCCGCGAGGCCAGCGCCCGACCTTCGGATCTGCCGGCGCGTTATGGCGGTGAGGAGTTTGTGCTGGTGCTGCCGAACACCTCGCCGGGCGGCGCGCGGCTGGTCGCGGAGAAACTGCGCCAGACCGTGGCATCCTTGAAAATCCCGCACAACACCCCGGCGGAAGGGGCGAGCCTGACCATCAGTATTGGTCTGGCGACCATGGTGCCGCAGGCGGGTAGTGATTGTCGGTTGCTGATTTCGGCGGCGGATCGTGGCCTTTACCTGGCGAAGAACAATGGGCGTAATCAGGTCGGGATCGAGTAAACGCTGACCCTCACCCCAGCCCTCTCCCAATGGGAGAGGGGGCCGACCGGGGTGTCTGGCGCTGAACATCGACCTGATCGACCGAGTCGATTATGGATCTGTAAGCTTGGCGATTATGGATTCAGCAAAGCCCTTTCACGTCGGCGTATCTCCCGAACACCCCCCAATCAGTCCCCTCTCCCTCCGGGAGAGGGCTAGGGTGAGGGCAGGCCCATACGCCAATTTCCGCCTGAAAGCCTTGGCGATCGTGGATTCGGCAAAGCCCTTTCACGTCGGCGTACCTCCCGAATATCCCCCGATCAGTCCCCTCTACCTCTGGGAGAGGGTTAGGGTGAGGGCAAAGGCTTTAATGATCCCCGCACCCGCCAGACGGGCTGCCGTCACAGCCTGATTACGTTATACTCGCCGGCTTTCAAAAGTTCGCCAACGAGTGCTGCCCGTCATGGAAATCAACCCGATCCTGAACACCATCAAGGACCTGTCCGAGCGCTCCGAAACTATTCGGGGGTATCTTTGACTACGATCAAAAGCATGAGCGTCTGACCGAAGTCAATCGCGAGCTTGAAGATCCGAGCGTCTGGAACAAACCTGAATACGCCCAGGAACTGGGCCGCGAGCGCGCTGCGCTGGCGCAGATCGTCGATACCCTCGATGAACTGAACGGCGGTCTGGCCGATTGCCGCGACCTGCTGGACATGGCCGTCGAAGAAAACGACGAAGGCGCAGTGGGCGATGTCGTCGCCGAGCTGGCCCGTCTCGAGGAAAATCTGGCCAAGCTGGAATTCCGCCGCATGTTCAGCCATGAAATGGACCCGAACAACGCCTACCTGGACATCCAAGCCGGTTCCGGCGGCACCGAAGCCCAGGACTGGGCCAACATCCTCCTGCGCATGTACCTGCGCTGGGCGGATAAACGCGGTTTCGACGCGACCATCATGGAACTGTCGGCCGGTGAAGTCGCCGGTATCAAAGGTGCGACCGTGCACATCAAGGGCGAATACGCCTTTGGCTGGCTGCGTACCGAAATCGGCGTACACCGTCTGGTGCGCAAGAGCCCGTTCGACTCCGGCAACCGTCGTCACACCTCGTTCTCCGCGGTTTTCGTCTCGCCAGAGATCGATGACAAGGTCGAAATCGAAATCAACCCGGCAGACCTGCGGATCGACACCTATCGTTCCTCCGGTGCCGGTGGTCAGCACGTAAACACCACCGACTCGGCCGTACGTATCACTCACGTACCGACCAACACCGTGGTCAGTTGCCAGAACGAACGTTCCCAGCACGCCAACAAAGACACCGCCATGAAAATGCTGCGGGCCAAGTTGTACGAGCAGGAAATGCAGAAACGCAACGCCGCGTCGCAAGCGCTGGAAGACACCAAGTCGGACATCGGCTGGGGTCACCAGATTCGCTCGTACGTGCTCGATGCGTCGCGGATCAAGGATCTGCGCACCAACATCGAACGCAGCGACTGCGACAAGGTACTCGACGGCGATATCGACGAATACCTGGAAGCCAGCCTGAAATCCGGGCTGTAAAAGACGCATTACAGGATCGGCTGATTCAAGCCGATCCCTGTAGGAGCCAGCCTGCTGGCGATCCCCGGGCCGCAAGGCCCGGGGGCAACGAACCTGATGGAATATCTAAAGACATGAGCGACCAACAACTCGACCCGCAAGCCCTGCAACAGGAAGAAAACTCCCTGATCGCGCTGCGCAAGGAAAAGCTGGCTGCCGAGCGCGCCAAGGGCAACGCCTTCCCGAACGACTTCCGCCGCGAAAACTACTGCGAAGATCTGCAGAAGAAATACGCGGACAAGACCAAGGAAGAGCTGGCAGAGGCTGCAATCCCGGTCAAGGTTGCCGGTCGCATCATGCTCAACCGTGGCTCGTTCATGGTGATCCAGGACATGACCGGTCGCATCCAGGTCTACGTCAACCGTAAAACCCTGTCGGAAGACACCCTGGCCGCGGTGAAAACCTGGGACATGGGCGACATCATTGCCGCCGAAGGCACCCTCGCGCGTTCCGGCAAGGGCGACCTGTACGTTGAAATGACCAGCGTGCGTCTGCTGACCAAGTCGCTGCGTCCGCTGCCGGACAAGCACCACGGCCTGACCGACACCGAACAGCGCTACCGTCAGCGCTACGTTGACCTGATCGTCAACGAAGACGTGCGCCAGACCTTCCGCGTGCGTTCGCAAGTGATCGCGCACATCCGCAGCTTCCTGATGAAGCGCGACTTCCTCGAAGTCGAAACGCCGATGCTGCAGACCATTCCGGGCGGCGCTGCGGCCAAGCCGTTCGAAACCCACCACAACGCGCTGGACATGGAAATGTTCCTGCGTATCGCGCCAGAGCTGTATCTGAAGCGTCTGGTGGTCGGTGGTTTTGAAAAGGTCTTCGAGATCAACCGCAACTTCCGTAACGAAGGCGTTTCGACCCGTCACAACCCTGAATTCACCATGTTGGAGTTCTATCAGGCGTACGCCGATTACGAAGACAACATGGACCTGACCGAAGAACTGTTCCGTGAACTGGCGCAGCTGGTACTGGGCAGCACCGACGTGCCGTACGGCGACAAGGTGTTCCACTTCGGCGAGCCGTTCGTGCGCCTGTCGGTGTTCGACTCGATCCTCAAGTACAACCCTGAGCTGACCGCCGATGATCTGAACGACATCGACAAGGCGCGCGCCATCGCCAAGAAGGCCGGCGCCAAGGTGCTGGGCTTCGAAGGTCTGGGCAAACTGCAGGTGATGATTTTCGAAGAGCTGGTCGAGCACAAACTGGAACAGCCGCACTTCATCACTCAGTACCCGTTCGAAGTCTCGCCGCTGGCTCGTCGCAACGATGACAACCCGAACGTCACCGACCGTTTCGAGCTGTTCATCGGTGGCCGTGAAATCGCCAACGCCTACTCCGAGTTGAACGACGCGGAAGACCAGGCCGAGCGCTTCATGGCGCAGGTGGCCGACAAGGACGCCGGCGACGACGAAGCCATGCACTACGACGCCGACTTCGTGCGTGCGCTGGAGTACGGCATGCCGCCAACGGCCGGTGAAGGTATCGGTATCGACCGTCTGGTGATGTTGCTGACCAACTCGCCGTCGATTCGCGATGTGATCCTGTTCCCGCACATGCGACCGCAAGCGTAAACGTTTCAGTTAAAAAGCCGCCTAAAACAGGCGGCTTTTTATTGCCTGTCTGGTACAAATGTATCAATTGGTTACTTTTGAATTGCAGAGGAAGTTCTGTCGTGATGGGTGCAATAGCTCAAGAAGGTGCAGCGGGTATCGCCACTGCGGTCGCTGAAAGCGTTCAGTACCAGGGTCGCAAGGCCAGCCGACAGGGCAGTGAGCAGCGTCGCCAGGACATTCTCGACGCCGCGATGCGCATTGTCGTGCGTGACGGCGTGCGTGCCGTGCGCCACCGGGCGGTGGCGGCCGAGGCCGGAGTGCCGCTGTCGGCGACCACCTATTACTTCAAGGATATCGACGACCTGCTCACCGATACCTTCGCTCAATACGTTGAACGCAGCGCGGCGTACATGGCCAAGCTGTGGGTCAACAACGAAGGTTTGCTGCGCGAAATGGTCGTCAGTGGGGACGGCAGCCCGGAGTCGCGCTCGCAACTGGCTGATGACATCGCGCGGTTGATGGCTGACTACGTGCATCGTCAGTTGGTTAACCGTCGTGAACATTTGATGGCTGAACAGGCGTTCCGCCAGGAAGCATTGCTTAATCCGCGTCTGGCGATTCTGGTGCGTTCGCATCAGCAGATTCTGTTGCAGGGCACTTGCCAGTTGTTCCAGGTGCTGGGCTCGCGTGAACCGCAACAGGATGCCAAGGTGTTGACGGCGATTATCGGTCGGATGGAATATCAGGGCCTGCTCAACGACGCCGAGCCTTTGGCCGAAGAGGACATGCTCGGCATTCTGACGCGCTATATGCATCTGGTGCTCGCGTCGGTGTAATCCGCTGTTGCTTCACCCTGTGGGAGCGAGCCTGCTCGCGAATGCGGTCTGACATTCAACATCTCTGTTGCCTGACACACCGCTTTCGCGAGCAGGCTCGCTCCCACAGGGTAATGTGGCGATGTTCAGGGCCTTGTGTTCATAGGGAGTATTGAATGAAAGCCTGGCGTGGCGTGCTGATCGCCTTGTCGTTCCTGCTACTCAGTGGCTGTCTGGTGACTTTCAAGGAGCCGCTGACCGCCAGCAACCCGGCGCCCAAGGGCCTGCTCGGCAAGTGGTCGAGCACCAACGCCTGGGGCGAGCCGATGAACCTTGAGCTGACGCGCCTGGGCAACGACCGCTATCAGGCTGTCACGTACTTCAAGGCCAAACCCCGCGAACGCGAAGCCTATCCCTTCACTGTGTCGCGCCATGGCAACCGTTGGTATCTGTCGGCGAAAGTCCCGGCGCAGTACGGTGGCCACTTCACCATCGCCGGCTTTGAACTCACCGACAAACATGAACTGGTGGTCTACAACCTCGATCTCGAGCAGATCAACCAGGCGATCAAACAAAAAGCCCTCGACGGTCAGGCCTTCCAGACCGACGATGGCGACGGCGTGCAGGTCGACAGTAACCTCGATAAGGTCTTTGCTTACCTCGACGATCCGGCCAATTCCGACGTCTTCGTTGAAGCCGTGCGCTACCAGCGCCAGGCCCGCGCCCAATAATTCATTACGTCAGGTTTTCTACAGGAGTTTCGGGTGGACGATTACCAGCAGACGATACGCATGTTGTCCGATCGCATTGTGCTGGCGCAGACGCCGATCCGTGTGCTCGACGCCGTCAAGTGGGACGAGAACATTCGCAAGGGGTTCCTCAAGGCCAAAGGCAAGGAAATGCCGGCGGTGGATCGCGACTATTACCTCAATCGGCCGCTGAGTTTTGATTCGAGCAAGGTCAAACTGGAGTTCCAGAACATCGAGCGCGACATCACCCGCCAGCTCGGTCAGTTCAACCCGGTTGGGCAGATCATGCGGCGCATGTGCAAGGAATACCGCATGGTGGTGCGCATGCTCGAAGCGCGCGGTACCGAGGATTTTGGCCTGATATCGCAAGAACTGTATGGCGCTGCGTCTGATGCGTTCCACGCCGGTGACCCGACCCTGGCCGACCTCGGCCTGATGATGTCCGATTATCTGAATAACATCGATGGCCGTGGCGATTTGAAGGATGAACCGAAAATCCTCACCGCCAAAGACGCTGTGCACTTGCTGCAGACCCGTTTGAACAAGGTGTTCGGCGAGGCCGAAGAAACCATCCGCGTGTTCGAGTCCGACGGTATCGTTGCTGACGCGGCAGCCGGTGCGGACTACATCAAGATCCGCACCGATGCGATGTTCAACGACCGCGACGTGCGCGCGCTGGAAGTCCACGAAGGCCTGGTCCACGTCGGCACCACGCTCAACGGTTTGAACCAGCCGATCTGCACCTTCCTGTCCAAAGGCCCACCGTCGTCGACGGTGACCCAGGAAGGCCTGGCGATCCTGATGGAAATCATCACCTTCGCCTCCTACCCGAGCCGCCTGCGCAAACTGACCAACCGCACCCGCGCCATTCATATGGTCGAGGAGGGCGCGGACTTCCTGCAGGTTTTCGAATTCTTCCGTGAGCAGGGCTTCGAGACGGCGGAAAGTTACGGCAACGCCAGTCGCGTTTTCCGTGGATCGACACCGACCGGTCTGCCATTTACCAAAGACTTGTCCTACCTCAAGGGCTTTATCATGGTTTACAACTACATTCAGTTGGCCGTGCGTAAGGGCAAGCTTGAGCAGATTCCGTTGTTGTTCTGCGGCAAGACCACGCTGGAAGACATGCGTACCTTGCGTCAGTTGGTGGATGAAGGGTTGGTGGTACCGCCGAAATACCTGCCGGATCAGTTCCGCGATTTGAATGCGTTGTCGGCGTGGATGTGCTTCTCCAACTTCCTCAATCATTTGAGCCTGGACCGGATCGAAGCGGATTACTCCAATATCCTCTAGCCCACACAATAAACCCCTGTAGGAGTGAGCCTGCTCGCGATAGCGGTGTGTCAACCAACACAAATAGCGACTGACACACCGCTTTCGCGAGCAGGCTCGCTCCCACAGTTTTGATTTGTGTCTGACTCCCTATTTTCGCGAGGTTTCACCGGATGAGAATCCTCGGCATCTTCTGCCTGCTCCTGACCCTCGGCGGTTGCAGTTCGCTGTTGTTCTACCCTGAACCGGGCCAGATCTTCACCCCGGAAAAAGCCAAGCTCGAATACCGCACCGTCACCCTGGTCACGGCGGATGGCTTGAAGCTCAACGCATGGTGGCTGCCGGCCAAACCCGGCGTAGAGGTCAAAGGCACCGTCCTGCACCTGCACGGCAATGGCGGCAATCTGCCTATGCATTTGGGCGGGAGCTGGTGGCTGCCAAAAAACGGCTATCAAGTGCTGCTGGTCGACTATCGCGGTTATGGCTTGTCCGAAGGCAAACCGAGCCTGCCGGCGATCTATCAGGATATCGACGCCGCGTTCGCATGGCTGGACAAGGCGCCGGAAGTCAAAGGCAAGCCGCTGATCCTGCTCGGCCAAAGCCTCGGCGGTTCGATGGCGGTGCATTGGCTGGTGCAGCATCCCGAGCGGCAAGAACAGCTGAAAGCGCTGGTGCTCGACGGCGTGCCCGCGAGCTATCGCAGCGTCGGCCAGTATGCGCTTAGCACCTCGTGGCTGAGCTGGCCATTCCAGGTGCCGCTGTCATGGCTGGTGCCGGACAGCGACAGCGCGATCAACTCGATGCCGCAACTCAACGGCGTGCCGAAACTGATCTTCCACAGCATCGACGATCCACTGGTGCCGCTGTCCAACGGCATCCGTCTGTATCAAGCGGCGCCACCGCCGCGCGTACTGCAACTGACCCGTGGCGGCCATGTGCAGACCTTTGGCGACCCGGTGTGGCGCCAGGTCATGCTGCGCTACCTCGACGATCCCGAGCATTTCAACGGCCTGCGCCGCCTCGGCGAAATCCCCAATTATCCGCAACCCCCGAATTCTGAAGACGAGAGTCCGCAATGACTGAAGAACGTAACGCCATCCCGCTGATCATCACCGGTATCTGCAGCATCCTCGGCACCGTCGGAGCGCTGTGGTACTACGGCTACCTGCACTTCGCCAAACCCGAGGATGCGTTGCTGCTCAATGAATTCACCATGCTCAAGACAGTTCCGGGTGAAGACTACAAGGTCTCGCTGGACCCGGCGCCGCAAGTGGCGCAGTGCATTGATGGGGTGCTGGTGTTGTTCGATACCGAGCAGAAAGGTCTGACCGGTGTGCTGATCAACGCACAGAAAAAAGCCGTGCGTTGCATGGGCGAAGAAACCCCGCAGAAGCTCGAGCAGTGATTCTGCAGGACCAGCCCTCACCCTAACCCTCCCGAAACGTCGGACCGCCCAGAGGGAGAGGGGACTGACCGAGTTGTCTTTCGCTATCCACCGACCTGATCCATCGCGTCGAGTACAAATTCTGAAAGCGCCATAAATCGGCTCCCTCTCCCTCGGGAGAGGGCTGGGGTGAGGGGCCACCATTTCAGCCCGCACGAAAAAGCCCCGCCTGATCACTCAGGCGGGGCTTTCGCGTTACAGCAGTGCGCTTAGTTCGAGCTGACCGCCGAACGTGGCATCACTGGCTGGTTGTCGTTGGAAATGGTCACTTCCACACGACGGTTCATCGCACGGCCGGAAGCGCTGCCGTTCTCGGCAACCGGGTATTCCTTGCCGTAGCCTTGGGTGACGATGCGCGCTGGATCAACGCCCATTTTCACCAGTGCGGTGCGCACGGAGTTGGCGCGACGCTCGGACAGCGACTGGTTGTGGCTCGCGGTCCCGGTGCTGTCGGTGTAACCCTCGACGATCACTTTGCGATCCGGGTTTTCCTGAAGGAACTGCGCCAGTTTGTTGATGTTGACCAGACCGCTGGACTTCAGGTCAGCACGGTCGGTGGCGAACAGCACGTCACCGAAAGTCACCAGCGTACCGCGATCGGTCTGCTTGGCGTTCAGGCTGTCCTGCAGCTGTTTGATCTGCTGATCGCGAGCATCCAGACGCGCCTGGGCACGTTGGGCGGCGGCGTTCTTCAGGTTGTTTTCCGCAGTGCGCAGGGCGATGGTCTGCTTGGCCACTTCCACGCGCTGGTTGGTCAGGTAGGCCAGTTGGTCAACCTTGGCAGCGTCTTGCTTGTCCAGATAAGCCTTGTCGGCCTTGTCCAGGTAGTCGCTGGCGTCTTTGGTTTCCAGTGCCGCGACTTTGCTCGCCTGTGGGTTGGCTTGCAGGCCGGCGTAGTTGGTGCGCGCGTTTTCCAGATTCGGGTTAGGCGGAGTCGAGCAGGCAGCCAAGGCAACGCTTGCGGCGAGGAGAGCGGGGATCATCAGTTGCTTACGCATAATTTGTCGTCCTTTCTATCGGTAAGAGATTCAGCTTTGCGGTCGGGATGCGCGCTTACTGCACGGTGCGCTGACTTTCCTGACGCAGTTCCTGAACACCTTTCTGGGAATCCTTCACAGCCTGTTCGGCTTTAGCGGCCTGAGCCTTGCGTTCGGCGACGCGAGCGTCCCACTCGGCTTGCTCGGACAGGGTGCGAGCTTCGTCATACTTCTTGTCGTGCATGGCGATTTCGGCTTGTTTCAGCTTGTCCTGCGCTTGCTTCATCTCAACCGCAGCGAACTCGGTACCGCCAGCGCTGACGGCGCTGTTCACCGCCGACTGGGTCACGGCGTATTGCTCGGTCGGTGGGTTACCGGCGCAACCGGCCAGTACGAAGCTGGTGCCGATGGCCAGAGCCGCCAGTTTCAGACCGCGCAGGTGGGTAAACGAGGTTTGGTTTTTCATGGTCTTCAACTCCATTAGGCATCTCCTGAAAACAACTGAATCCATCCTGGTCGAGGAGCCGAAAGCGTCGTGTGAAAGGCGTTTTTGAAACGCTCGTTCCAGGCGTGGTTACAGGTTCCGACCGGAGGCGTTTTTCAAAAGTTCAGAAAAGATGGCCTATCGCCAAAATAATTTTTGACCGAATGGACAAGGCTCTAGAGCGGGAACTTTGGCGGGATGAAGCGGTACGCGCGGAGTTTTCGGATCCCGAAAACACACTGATTTTGAACTGGAATACGATCTTTGTAGGAGTGAGCCTGCTCGCGATAGCGGTATATCAGACAACAAAAATGTCGACTGAAAATCCGCCATCGCGAGCAGGCTCGCTCCCACAGTTTTGATCTGTGTGGTGTCAGTGTTTTTGCTTGCCTGCTGCGGCCGAGAGGTCATGCAAATGCCGGCGCGAAAGGGCCAGAAAACGCGGCGTAGGCCCGACGTCTTCATACAGCGGATCACCTTCCTCATCGGTCGCCACCACCGTCGAACCCTTCACATACGGCAGGCTCGCTTCAAACTCTTCAAGCGCCGCGCCGATCAGTTCGCCAAGCAATTCTTCGACATGACGTTTGGGGTACATCTCGGTAATCGCTGCCAGACGCGCCGCAGCTTCAACGTCCAGATGAATCGCGTAGCCAGTGTCGGTCATACGACCTTTGGCGTTTTCTTCCCAATGCTGGGCGAGTTCACGAATTTTCATGATGACCTCATTTCGCACCTGCTCATGGCAGGTCTGGGTGAGTGTCCGCCGGGGCCGGCGGCAAGCCGTTGTGCGGCTTACTGTTGAGACTAGCTTTCGCCCACAAGGTTTAACGTCCCTTCGTCGGCTGCTTGTAAGAAGCGTCGTAGAGCGGCACTCTCTAGGTCATGCACTCGTTTCTAAGCCGTCCGGATTACTGCTGGGGAATTGCTGATGACCGATATTGATGCACGCTTGCGCGAAGACGTTCACCTGCTCGGAGAGCTGCTGGGCAATACCATTCGAGATCAGTACGGCGAGGCTTTCCTCGACAAGATCGAGCAGATTCGTAAGGGCGCCAAGGCCGATCGGCGTGGTTCGATGGACGCCGAACTGAGCGCCAGCCTCAATCAATTGAGCGAAGACGAATTGCTCCCCGTGGCGCGCGCGTTCAACCAGTTTCTCAACCTGGCGAACATCGCCGAGCAGTATCAGTTGATTCATCGTCGCGAGGAATCGCAGCCGGCGCCGTTCGAATCCCGCGTGCTGCCGGAATTGCTCGCGCGTTTGCGCAGTGAAGGCCACAGCGCCGAATCGCTGGCGCGGCAACTGGCGCGGCTGGAAATCGAACTTGTGTTGACCGCGCACCCGACCGAAGTGGCGCGGCGCACGCTGATCCAGAAGTACGACGCGATCGCCGGGCAACTCGCCGCGCAGGACCATCGCGACCTGACCAGCGCCGAACGCGAACAGATTCAAAACACCCTGCAACGGCTGATTGCAGAAGCCTGGCACACCGAAGAAATCCGCCGCACGCGCCCCACGCCAGTCGATGAAGCCAAATGGGGTTTCGCGGTGATCGAACACTCACTGTGGCAGGCGATTCCCAACCATATGCGCAAGGCCGACAAGGCGTTGTATGAAGCGACCGGTCTGCGTCTGCCACTGGAAGCGGCGCCGATTCGCTTCGCGTCGTGGATGGGCGGCGACCGTGACGGCAACCCCAACGTCACCGCTGCGGTGACCCGCGAAGTGTTGCTGCTGGCGCGCTGGATGGCCGCCGATCTGTACCTGCGTGATGTCGATCACCTCGCGGCTGAACTGTCGATGCAACAGGCCAGCGACGCCCTCAAAACCAAGGCCGGCGACAGCGCCGAACCGTATCGTGCGGTGCTCAAACAACTGCGCGAACGCCTGCGCGCCACGCGCAATTGGGCACACGCTGCGCTGACTGCACCGACGCCAGCGCCGGCAGACGTGCTGCACAACAACCGCGATCTGCTCGATCCGCTGGAGCTGTGCTTCAACTCGCTGCACGAGTGCGGCATGGGCGTGATCGCTGATGGTCCGTTGCTCGACTGCCTGCGTCGGGCGGTTACATTCGGCCTGTTCCTTGTGCGTCTGGATGTGCGCCAGGACTCGTCGCGCCACAGCTCGGCGATGACTGAAATCACCGATTACCTCGGCCTCGGTCGCTACGAAGATTGGGACGAAGAGCAGCGCATCAGCTTCCTGACCCGCGAACTGAGCAATCGTCGGCCACTGCTGCCAGCGCATTTCAAACCGTCGGCCGACACCGCCGAAGTGCTCAACACCTGTAAGGAAATTGCCGCGGCGCCGGGCGCTTCGCTCGGCTCCTACGTGATCTCCATGGCCGGCGCCGCGTCCGATGTGCTTGCCGTGCAACTGCTGCTCAAAGAGTCCGGCGTGTTGCGTCCGATGCGTGTGGTGCCGCTGTTCGAAACCCTTGCCGACCTCGACAACGCCGGGCCGGTGATGGAGCGGCTGTTGCTGCTGCCGGGTTACCGTGCACGGCTGCAAGGCCCGCAGGAAGTGATGATCGGTTATTCCGACTCGGCCAAGGACGCTGGCACCACGGCGGCGGCCTGGGCGCAATATCGTGCGCAGGAACGCTTGGTGGAAATCTGCCGCGAGCAACAAGTCGAACTGCTGCTGTTCCACGGTCGCGGCGGCACCGTGGGCCGGGGCGGTGGTCCGGCGCATGCGGCGATTCTGTCGCAACCGCCGGGCTCGGTGGCCGGGCGTTTCCGCACCACCGAGCAGGGGGAAATGATTCGATTCAAATTCGGCCTGCCGGACATCGCCGAGCAAAACCTCAATCTGTATCTGGCGGCGGTGCTTGAAGCAACGTTGCTGCCTCCACCGCCGCCGACACCAGAGTGGCGTCACTTGATGGACGAATTGGCGGCCGATGGCGTCAGCGCTTATCGCCAGGTCGTGCGGGAAAACCCGCAATTCGTCGAGTACTTCCGTCAGTCCACGCCAGAGCAGGAGTTGGGTCGCTTGCCACTGGGCAGTCGTCCGGCCAAACGCCGCGCCGGCGGTATCGAAAGTCTGCGGGCGATTCCGTGGATCTTCGGCTGGACACAAACGCGGCTGATGCTGCCGGCGTGGCTGGGGTGGGAGTCGGCGTTGAGCAAGGCGCTGGAGCGTGGCGAAGGCGAGTTGCTCGGGCAGATGCGCGAGCAGTGGCCGTTCTTCCGTACGCGCATCGACATGCTGGAAATGGTCCTGGCCAAGGCTGATGCGGATATTGCGCTGTCCTACGATCAGCGTCTGGTCGAGCCGGATCTGCTGCCGTTGGGCGCGCAGTTACGCGACCTATTGTCGCAGGCGTGCGCGGTGGTGCTCGGCCTGACTGGCCAGTCGCAGCTGCTGGCACATAGCCCTGACACCCTTGAATTCATCCGTCTGCGCAACACCTACCTCGACCCGCTGCATCTATTGCAGGCCGAACTGCTGGCCCGTTCGCGACAGCAGGATGTCGAGCAGGGCAGCCCGGTGGAACAGGCGTTGCTGGTGTCTGTGGCGGGGATTGCCGCCGGTTTGCGAAATACCGGCTAAGGTTTTTGTCGGGGGCGCGGTAGCCGGACGAAGACTTGGCTGTCGCGTTGCCTGACCGACGAAAGTGCCGCCAGGCGACAGTTAATGATGGGGTTGCGACTTGGGTTACCGCGTCGCGAGGTCGCGGGGGACGTCGGTTTCTCCGACTTTTGGCGTCTTGTGTGGGCGCAGCCTGCTGTGTATCTTGATCAGCCTTTGGCCGTTTATGCGGCCACGACCCGTATTTTCAGGATTCGTCCCAAGAGGCGAATCCTTTGTTTTGTAAAAGCTTTTTATAAAAAAATTGAGGAGCACATCTAATGCGCGTCATTCTGCTGGGAGCTCCCGGGGCCGGTAAAGGTACTCAGGCTAAGTTCATCACCGAAAAATTCGGCATTCCACAAATTTCCACCGGCGACATGCTGCGTGCAGCGGTCAAGGCCGGTACTCCACTGGGCGTTCAAGCCAAGAGCATCATGGATGCCGGCGGCCTGGTGTCGGATGATCTGATCATCGCACTGGTTCAGGACCGCATCGCTCAGCCAGACTGCGCCAAGGGTTTCCTGTTCGACGGCTTCCCGCGCACCATTCCGCAGGCTGAAGCTCTGGTTTCTGCCGGTGTCGAACTGGATCACGTACTGGAAATCGACGTCAAAGACGAAGACATCGTCCAGCGCATCGCCGGTCGTCGTGTTCACGAGGCCAGCGGCCGCGTGTACCACATCGTCTACAACCCGCCGAAAATTGCCGGTAAAGACGACATCACCGGCGACGAGCTGGTGCAGCGCAAAGACGACACCGAAGAAACCGTGCGTCATCGCCTGTCGGTCTACCACGCCCAGACAGAGCCTCTGGTGAAGTTTTACCAGGAGCTGTCCGCCGCTCAAGGCAAACCGAAGTACAGCCACGTTGAAGGTGTTGGCTCGGTTGAAGCGATCACCGGCAAAGTGCTTGAAGCACTGAGCTAAAAAAACGCTTCATCTTCTACGGCCCGCTTGCGGGCCGTAGTTGTTTATACTGACGCCCTTTTTCCCACACCTGTTTTGGAAACATCGATGAGCACCTTGCTGGCCCTGGACACCGCGACTGAAGCTTGCTCCGTTGCCTTGCTGCATGACGGCAAGGTCACGAGCCATTACGAGGTGATCCCGCGCCTGCACGCGCAGAAGCTGCTGCCGATGATCCAGCAACTGCTGGCCGACGCTGGCACCACGCTGCAGGCGGTCGATGCGATTGCCTTCGGTCGTGGGCCGGGCGCATTTACGGGTGTGCGGATTGCCATCGGCGTGGTGCAAGGTCTGGCGTTTGCACTTGATCGGCCGGTGTTGCCGGTGTCCAACCTTGCAGTATTGGCCCAGCGTGCGCTGCGCGAACATGGCGTGAGCCAGGTCGCGGCGGCCATCGATGCGCGGATGGATGAAGTGTATTGGGGCTGCTACCGCGAGACGGCGGGGGAGATGCGTCTGGTCGGCGCCGAGGCGGTGTTGCCGCCGGAAGTCGCGGCGCTGCCGGCCGATGCCAGTGGCGATTGGTTCGGTGCTGGCACCGGTTGGGGTTATGCCGAGCGCATCGCGGTCAATCTGACCGGTTCCGATGCCGCCATGCTGCCCCACGCCGAAGACTTGCTGACCCTGGCGCGCTTCGCCTGGGAGCGCGGCGAGTCGATCCCGGCTGACGATGCGCAACCGATTTACCTGCGCGATAAAGTCGCCACCCCGAAAGCCCGCTAACTCGCCACGAACCCTGTGGGAGCGAGCTTGCTCGCGAAGGCGTCGGGTCAGCCAATATCAATGTTGAATGTGCTGAACTCCTCGCGAGCAAGCTCGCTCCCACAGGGAGTTAAGTCGCCCGCGAATCCGCCAATCGTCAGTTTCTAATCCCTCGCTTTAAACCTTTTGCGCTTTATGTGTTCTAGTTATCACTCGGCAGTTTGCTAAGTCGGTCAAGTGCCGCTAAATTGCCATCATCGATACCGAGCATGAAATTATGCGTATAGACGGCCTTTCCTCTCAGTCCTACCCCATCAAGCGCAAGCCTCGCAAAGGCCATGTGACTGTGGATGAGTCCGTCGATGACATCGACGGTGAGCTGGAATTTCCGACTGAAGAGCAACTGGCTGCCCGTGCCGCCGCCAAAGCCGCCGCGCAACGCCTGAGCAATCTGCCCGCCCGCCAACAAGACATGATTTACCACCGCGCCATGAGCAAAAGCGTAGCGATGGCCCTCGCCAGCTACCTGAGCACCGCCGGTTTTGTCGATTGGGATGCAGACGTGCTGGGCCTCGATCTGTATATCTGATGGGTCTGCCTTACTACCTCGGTTGTCCGTCCTGGAGCGAAAACGCCTGGCGCGAGTATCTGTACCCGGTAGACGCCAAAACCTCCGATTTCCTCGGTCTCTATTCCCAAGTGTTCAACGCCGTTGAAGGCAACACGACTTTCTACGCCAGCCCGTCGCCCGCCACGGTGCAGCGTTGGGCCGAGGTCATGCCCGAGCACTTTCGCTTCACCGCCAAATTCCCCGGCGACATCAGCCACAGCGGTGACCTGCGCGAGCAACTGACCGCCGCCGAAACATTTCTGCAATTACTCAAACCTCTCGGTGAGCGCGTCTCGCCGATGTGGTTGCAACTGTCGAAAAGCTTCACGCCGCAGCGGCTGCCGGAACTGGCGGCGTTCATCGATGCGCTGGATTGCCCGTTGGCGGTGGAAGTGCGCCATGAACAGTTCTTCGCCAAGGGCGAGAGCGAACGTCTGCTCAATCGCCTGCTGCTGGATCGTGGCGTTGAGCGCATCTGCCTCGACCCGCGTGCGCTGTTCAGTTGCCTGTCGACTGAATCTTCGGTAATCCACGCGCAATCGAAAAAGCCACGCGTGCCGACGCGCCCGGCGGCGTTCACCCAGTTCCCGCAAGTGCGTTTTATCGGCCATCCGGAACTGGAAGCCAACGACCCGTTCCTAGTGCCGTGGGTGGCGAAAATCGCCGAGTGGATCGAAGAGGGCCGCACGCCGTACATCTTCTTGCACACCGCCGATAACCTGCTGGCGGCGAAACTGGCGCAACGTTTTCACGCACAACTGATGCAACGTTTGCCTGGCCTGCCAGCGCTGCCTGCGCTATACAGAGAACCCGCCGCGGAGCAACTTGGCCTGCTCTGAAGCGGATTTTTTTCCAGCCCGGGAGCCTGCCGATGGATGCTCAAGCCCGTAAAGCCCACGCCTTCAAAGCCCTGCATGAACAATCGGGGATTTTCGTGATTCCCAATCCATGGGATGCGGGGTCGGCAAAAATGCTCGCCAGTCTCGGCTATCAGGCCTTGGCGACCACCAGTGCCGGTTATGCGTTTTCCCAAGGCAAGGCCGATGGCGCGTTGAGCCTTGATGAGACCTTGGCCAATGTCCGCGCGATTGTCGCTGCCACCGATTTGCCGGTAGCGGTGGATCTGGAAAACGGTTTCGCTGATGACCCGGCTGAGTGCGCCAAGAGTCTGCTGCGTGCTGCCGAGGCCGGCGCTGTTGGTGGTTCGATTGAAGACGCCACGGGCCGCGCGGATGCGCCAATCTATTGCTTCGAACACGCTGTGGCGCGCATCGAAGCCGCTGTCGCTGCGGTGCGCACGCTACCCTTTCCCTTCATCCTCACCGCGCGGGCGGAAAACTACCTGCACGGTAATCCCGATCTCAACGACACCATTCGCCGCCTGCAGGCGTTCGCCGAGGCAGGGGCCGACGTGTTGTATGCGCCAGGTTTGCGCAACGCCGAAGAAGTGCTGGCAGTGGTGCGTGCGGTGGCGCCGAAACCGGTCAATGTGCTGATGTCCGGCGGTTTGAAACTGACCGTGCAGGAGCTGCAAGAAATGGGCGTGCGGCGCATCAGTACTGGTTCGGCACTGGCGTTGGCGGCGTTCGGCGAATTCTTCCGTGCCGCTGAAGAAATCCAGCAATCCGGCACTTTCGGGTTTACCTCGCAGTCGATGCCGTACGCCAAAGCCAATCAATTCTTCAAAGGCTGAGCATGGGGCGGTGGATCGCGCTAACTGTGTTGCTGATCACTGGCGGCGCGTTGATCAGTGTGTGGCGCGGTTGGCTGGACGTGCCGCCGTCATGGAATCCATGGGCGCCACTGGATGTAAAAGCCGCGCCCAACTGGCTGACCGGCTACAAGCTGATGCGTTTGCGCAGTGATCCTGAACTCTGTGCCCAGGCGTTGAACAGCTCTGATCTGCGGGTCACGCGGCAAGCCGACAGTCCCGACGCCAAGTGCCCGCTGATCGGTGCCTTGCGCGTTCAGGGCGGTGAGGTGGCGTTGAGCAGCAGTTTCCTCGCCAGTTGTCCGCTGGCGGTGGCCTACGCGATGTTTGAACAGCACACGCTGCGACCTGCTGCACAATCCGTTTACGGGCAAAAGGTCGCGCGGATTGATCACCTCGGCAGCTTCGCCTGTCGCAATGTCTACAACCGCGAAAGCGGCGCGCTCAGTCGCCACGCCAGTGCCGATGCGCTGGATATTGCCGGTTTTCGTCTGGCCGATGGTCGCAGCATCAGCGTGCTCAAGGACTGGCCGAAGCAAAATCAGGACGCACAATTTCTGCGTCAGGTGCGCGATGGCGCCTGCGAGGCGTTCAGTGTGGTTTTGGGTCCGGATTACAACACCGCCCACCGCAATCACTTTCATGTCGATGTCGGACGCTGGAGCGTGTGTCGCTGAGGCTTAGGCGGCGAGGCGCAGGTTCTGCAGAACGATCGGGCGCGCCCAACCGTTATCAAAGTCCAGTGCTTTCTGTTGCTCGACGATTTCTTCCGGCGGGAACGGCGGGTAAGGCTTCTGCAGCAGATCCAGATCGAACTCGGCAATCGGCAGGTACAGCGGCTTCTTCTGTGGGGCCGGGCCAGGCTCTGGAACGGGCTGACCATTGTTGATCACCACCGGGCGAACCCAACTGCTGTCGAAATCCTGCTGCGCCTGCTGAGCTTGCAGTTCTTCTGGCGGGAATGGCGGGAACGGCTTGTCCAGCAGTTCCATTTCGAATTCGGCGATTGGCAGGAACAGCGGCTCTGGCGGACGCACTTCGGTTTCCACCACATCGCACTCGCGCTGGCTGACGATGTGCGCGTGCAGCTCGCTGCCGATGGTCGGTTCTTCCGGGCTGCTCAGGTCAACCGGCGGAAATGTACCGCAGGCAGGCACCACTTCACTCGTCTGTTCGGCCATCGCTTGGGCAAAGAAATCCTGCCACAGGTGACTGACGCCGCTCAGTGCTTGAGTGTTATGACGGCTAAAGTCGCCATGGGGCGAGATGTAGCCAATCGATGTGGGAAGAATGCCTGACATTTTTTTCGGTTGACGCTCAGCTCTGGCAAAATGCGCGTTGAATGAATTATCGGCGGTTTTTGCCGATCCTTGAATTTTTGAGCGTGTTTTCCATGATCGAGCAACCCGCGGCCTGCCGCATCCATGTCCAGGCCCTCGGCCCGACGTTTGAAGCGCAAGCCGAGCAGTGGGCCGAACGCCTTGGTCTGCCGCGTGACGTGGCGGACGGCGAGTTTGCCTTGCAGGTCGGCGAGCAGGGTTTGCAGCTGCAACAGCTCGGCCCGGACGCACCCGGGCCGGTGCGGGTCGACTTTGTTGAGGGCGGCGCTGCGCATCGTCGGCTATACGGCGGCGGCAGCGGGCAGATGATCGCCAAGGCTGTAGGCATCGCTCAGGGCGTGCGCCCGCGGGTGCTGGATGCCACGGCGGGATTGGGCAAGGATGCGTTCGTGCTGGCGAGCCTCGGTTGCGAGATGAGCCTGATCGAACGCCAGCCGCTGATCGGCGCCTTGCTGGAGGATGGTCTGGCGCGCGCGGCGGAAGATTTCGACGTGGCGCCGATTGTGGCGCGGATGAAATTGCTCAAGGGCAACTCCATCGAGGTCATGCAGAACTGGGAGGGTGAGGCGCCGCAGGTGATCTACCTCGACCCGATGTTTCCGCACCGTGAGAAGACCGCGCTGGTGAAAAAGGAGATGCGTCTGTTCCGGCCGTTGGTGGGCGATGATCCGGACGCGCCGGCGTTGCTCGAAGCCGCGTTGGCACTGGCCACGCACCGGGTGGTGGTCAAGCGACCGCGCAAGGCGCCGTGCATTGCGGGGCCGAAGCCGAGTCATGCGCTGGATGGCAAATCGAGCCGCTATGACATTTATCCGAAGAAAGCGCTAAAACCTTAAAACCGAGTCGCCTCATTCGCGAGCAGGCTCGCTCCCACCTTGGAATGCATTTCAAATGTGGGAGCGAGCCTGCTCGCGAAAGCGCCAGCCCAGACACCGCAAAGCTGTCAGGGCCGATAGGCGCGCATAAACAACCCCACCACTTCCTGCACATGGCTCTCCGAAGCCTCTTCGCTCAACGGCTCCCCACAGCCATACAACAAACGAAAATTCCCCGCGCCCTTGATCAGGCAGAAGAAATGCTCAGCAGCATTGCGCGGCAGATCGATGCTCAGCGCGCCGGTCTCGTGGATGCGCGTCAACAGCCGTTCCATGCCCTGCACCATGCGTTGCGGACCCGCCTCGAAGAAGATCAGCGACAGCTTCGGATCCTGACTGCCGAGCGCCATGATCAAACGGTGCAGATTCACCGATTCATCGCTGTTGATCAGGTGATGAAAGCCTCGCGCAATGTTCAGCAACACATTTTCGACGGCGATGCCTTCGGGCAATTCGAAGAACAGCGGCGGTAATTGCTCCTCGCATTTGGCCACCACGGCAGCGGAGAACAGCGTCTCCTTGTCGTTGAAATGGCTGTAGACCGTCAACTTCGACACGCCGGCCTCGCTGGCGACCGCGTCCATGCTGGTGTTGGCGTAGCCATGACTCAGAAACAGAATTTTCGCCGCGTCGAGGATCGCTTGGCGCTTGGCCAGATCCTTGGGGCGGCCCGGGCCGTTTGGAGCTGAAAGATTGTTCGACATTCTTCGCTTTTAATACTGGACTGGTGAGTTTGCTATTAATAACATACCCGCCAGTATAATTATTCCAAGCACCATTAGCGAAAGGTCCGTCACCATGTTCCGCCATGCGTTGTCCCTCGCGTTGCCAGTGAGTCTGGCGTTCCTTTTGTCAGCATGCGGTCAGGAAGAGGCGACGCAAGTCGCCGTGCGACCAGCCATGGTGGTGCAGCCAGAGCCTTCGGCACAGGCGATGGAAAGTTATCCGGGCGAGGTGCGCGCCCGTTACGAACCGGATCTGGCATTCCGCATTGGCGGCAAAGTCAGCCGACGACTGGTCGATGAAGGTCAGCGCGTGAAGGCTGATCAGGCACTCGCCGAACTCGATCCGCAGGACGTGCGCCTGCAACTGGAAGCCACTCGCGCCCAGGTGGCTGCCGCCGAAGCCAATCTCAATCTGGTCCGCGCCGAACGTGATCGCTACAAGACCCTGATGGATCGGCAGATGGTCAGCCGCTCGGCCTACGACAATGCCGAAAACCTTTACCGCTCCGGTGAAGCCCGCCTTAAACAGATCAAAGCCGAGTTCAACGTGTCGACCAATCAGGCCAGTTACGCGGTGCTGCGTGCGCCGCAGGATGGCGTGGTGGCTAAACGCTCGGTGGAAGTCGGCCAAGTGGTTGCCGCCGGACAGACTGTTTTCACTCTTGCCACTGATGGCGAGCGCGAAGTACTGATCAGCCTGCCGGAGCAGAGCTTCGGGCGCTTCAAGGTTGGCCAGCCTGTGACCGTCGAACTGTGGACGCAACAGAACCAGCGCTTCGCCGGGCAAATCCGCGAACTGTCGCCCGCCGCCGATCCACGCTCGCGCACTTTCGCTGCGCGCATTTCTTTCGTGAGCGGCAAAGTCCCGTCCGAACTGGGCCAGAGCGCCCGGGTGTTTGTGCAATCGGCCGATAGCGTTTCCCTCTCGGTGCCGCTCTCGGCACTCACCGCCGAAAACGGTGCGACCTACGTCTGGGTCGTCAGCGCCAACAACACCTTGAAGAAAACCCCGGTGCGCATCGGCCCGTTCGGCGAGAAAACCGTGCCGGTACTCGAAGGACTGAACGCCAGTGACTGGGTGGTGGCTGCTGGCGTGCATGTGTTGCTCGAAGGGCAGCAGGTGCGTCCGGTGGATCGCTCCAATCGCGTGGTCAATCTGGCGAACAAGGAGTAAGCCCCGATGCGCTTCAACCTTTCCGAATGGGCGCTGCGTAATCGCCAGATCGTACTGTTCCTGATGCTTTTGCTGGCGATCGTCGGTGCGTTGTCCTACACCAAGCTCGGCCAGAGTGAAGACCCGCCGTTCACCTTCAAGGCCATGGTGATTCAAACCCGCTGGCCGGGGGCGACCGCGCAGGAAGTCTCGCGGCAGGTCACCGAACGCATCGAAAAGAAACTGATGGAAACCGGTGAGTACGAACGCATCGTGTCGTTCTCGCGCCCCGGCGAATCGCAGGTCACGTTCATTGCCCGCGATTCGATGCATTCCAAGGAAATCCCCGACCTCTGGTATCAGGTTCGCAAGAAGGTCAGTGATATTCGCCAGACCTTGCCGCCGGATATTCAGGGGCCGTTTTTCAACGATGAGTTCGGCACCACGTTCGGCAATATCTATGCGCTGACCGGGGACGGTTTCGATTACGCGGTGCTCAAGGATTACGCCGACCGCATCCAGATCCAGCTGCAACGGGTCAAGGATGTCGGCAAGGTCGACTTGCTCGGTTTGCAGGACGAGAAAATCTGGGTCGAACTGTCCAACGTCAAACTGGCGACTCTCGGCTTGCCGCTGGCGGCAGTGCAACAGGCGCTGCAAGAACAGAACGCGGTGTCGACCGCCGGGTTCTTTGAAACCGGTAGCGAGCGTTTGCAGCTACGGGTCTCGGGGAATTTTCAGACGGTCGAGGAGATAAAGAACTTCCCGATCCGCGTCGGCGATCGTACGTTCCGCATCTCCGATGTCGCCGATGTGCGTCGCGGTTTCAACGATCCACCGGCGCCGCGCATGCGTTTCATGGGCGAAGATGCGATTGGTCTCGCGGTGGCGATGAAGGATGGCGGCGACATTCTGGTGCTCGGTAAAGCGCTGGAAGGCGAGTTCTCGCGCATCCAGAAAAACCTTCCGGCCGGCATGCAATTGCGCAAGGTTTCTGACCAGCCGGCGGCGGTGAAAACCGGGGTCGGCGAGTTCGTCCAGGTGTTGGTCGAGGCACTGGCGATTGTTTTGCTGGTGAGCTTCTTCTCCCTCGGCGTGCGCACCGGCATGGTCGTGGCACTGACCATTCCATTGGTGCTGGCGATGACCTTCGCCTGCATGTATTACCTCGGCATCGGCCTGCACAAAATCTCCCTTGGTGCGTTGGTGCTGGCGCTGGGCTTGCTGGTGGATGACGCGATCATCGCCGTGGAAATGATGGCGATCAAAATGGAGCAGGGCTTTGATCGCATCCGCGCGGCGAGTTATGCCTGGACCAGCACCGCGTTCCCTATGCTCACCGGTACGTTGATCACCGCCGCCGGGTTTCTGCCGATTGCCACGGCGCAATCCGGCACTGGCGAATACACACGTTCGATCTTCCAGGTGGTGACCATCGCCTTGCTCGCGTCCTGGGTGGCGGCGGTGATGTTCGTGCCGTATCTGGGGGAAAAACTCCTGCCGGATCTGGCGAAAATTCATGCGGCCAAACATGGTACCGCCGATGGTCAGGCTGATCCGTACGGCACGCCGTTTTATCAGCGCGTTCGGCGCTTGGTGGAGTGGTGCGTGGCTCACCGCAAGACCGTGATCGTGCTGACGGTGGGGCTGTTTATCGCCTCGGTGATGTTGTTCCGTTTCGTCCCGCAGCAGTTTTTCCCGGCTTCCAATCGACTGGAGTTGATGGTCGATCTGAAGCTGGCAGAAGGCGCGTCGCTGGCCAATACCACCGGTGAGGTGAAACGTCTGGAGGCGATGCTCAAGGATCACGCCGGTATTGATAATTATGTGGCGTATGTCGGCACCGGATCGCCGCGTTTTTATCTGCCTTTGGATCAACAGTTGCCGGCGGCCAGTTTTGCGCAGTTTGTGGTGTTGGCGAAAACCATCGAGGAGCGTGAAGCGCTGCGCAGCTGGTTGATCGAGACGCTTAACGAGCAATTCCCGGCCCTGCGTTCGCGGGTTACGCGTCTGGAGAACGGTCCTCCGGTTGGCTACCCGGTGCAGTTCCGCGTCACCGGTGAACATATCGAAGAAGTCCGGGCGTTGGCGCGCAAGGTCGCGGCCAAGGTTCGCGAGAATCCGCATGTGGTCAATGTGCATCTGGATTGGGAAGAACCGAGCAAGGTCGTGTACCTGAACATCGATCAGGATCGCGCGCGAGCATTGGGTGTAAGCACGGCCAATCTGGCGAAATTCCTGCAGAGTTCGTTGACCGGGTCGAGTGTCAGTCAGTATCGCGAAGACAACGAATTGATCGAGATTCTGCTGCGCGGCACGGTGCATGAACGCACTGAATTGTCCTTGTTGCCGAGTCTGGCGGTGCCGACGGATAACGGCCGCAGTGTGGCGTTGTCGCAGATCGCCACGCTGGAATATGGCTTTGAGGAAGGGATTATCTGGCATCGCAATCGTCTGCCGAACGTGACCGTGCGTGCGGATATTTATGGCAAGGAGCAGCCGGCGACATTGGTGAAGCAGATCATGCCGACGCTGGATTCGATTCGCGCCGAGTTGCCCGATGGTTATCTGTTGGATGTCGGCGGTACGGTGGAGGATTCCGAGCGTGGGCAGAAGTCGGTGAATGCCGGGGTGCCGATGTTCATCGTGGTGGTGCTGACCTTGCTGATGGTGCAGTTGCGCAGTTTTTCGCGCACGGTGATGGTGTTTTTGACGGCGCCGCTGGGGTTGATCGGGGTGACGCTGTTTTTGATGGTGTTCCGTCAGCCGTTCGGGTTTGTGGCGATGCTGGGGACGATTGCGTTGTCCGGGATGATCATGCGTAATTCGGTGATTCTGGTGGATCAGATCGAGCAGGATATTGCCTCGGGGCTTAAGCCTTGGCAGGCGATTATCGAGGCTACGGTTCGACGCTTCAGGCCGATTGTGTTGACGGCGCTGGCGGCGGTTTTGGCGATGATTCCGTTGTCACGTAGTGTGTTTTTTGGGCCGATGGCGGTGGCGATCATGGGTGGGTTGATTGTTGCGACTGCGCTGACGCTGTTGTTTTTACCGGCGTTGTATGCGGCTTGGTTCCGGGTGCGTAAGGACGCTTGATTCTTTTGTGACGTGGCGGCCTTCGGGCCGACCATGTTCTTGGGGTTTTGGGTGTATATCCGTTTCTGCGGGTGCTGCCGCTGGCGGTTTCGCTCTTACAGCGAGTCCCTTTGGCAAACGCCCCAAAGGAACCAAAGGTCTTTGCCCTGACGTTCGGCCCGCTCGCTGGGGCTCGGGGTTCCTTCGCTCCGGGATCGATCCGGGCGCATCGCCTACGGTTTGCTTCGCTGCACCTCCTCTCGATGTGTTCGACTTCGTCGAACGGTCGCTGCGCTCCCACCCCCGGATCAATCCCTCCACTCAGCCTGCCGACGGGCCTTAAGATCAAGATCAAAAGCTGCAGCCGAGCTAACGCTCATCCTGTTGAGTGGTGAGGAGCAGAAGCGATCTGCTCTCGCTTTTCTGTGGGAGCGAGCCCGCTCGCGATGGCGGCCTGATAGCCGACCTGTTTTTTGCAGATGTACGCAATCCAACTGTGGGAGCGAGCCTGCTCGCGAAGGCGGCCTGATAGCCGACCTGTTTTTTGCAGATGTACGCAATCCAACTGTGGGAGCGAGCTTGCTCGCGAAGGTGGCCTGACAGCCGACCTGTTTTTTGCAGATGTACGCAATCCAACTGTGGGAGCGAGCCTGCTCGCGAAGGCGGCCTGACAGCCGACCTGTTTTTTGCAGATGTACGCAATCCAACTGTGGGAGCGAGCTTGCTCGCGAAGGCGGCCTGACAGCCGACCAGGTTTTTGCAGATGTACGCAATCCAACTGTGGGAGCGAGCTTGCTCGCGAAGGCGGCCTGATAGCCGACCTGTTTTTTGCAGATGTACGCACGCAATTCAACTGTAGGAGTGAGCCTGCTCGCGAAGGCGGCCTGACAGCCGACCAGGTTTTTGCAGATGTACGCAATCCAACTGTGGGAGCGAGCCTGCTCGCGAAGGCGGCCTGACAGCCGACCAGGTTTTTGCAGGTGTACGCAATCCAACTGTGGGAGCGAGCTTGCTCGCGAAGGCGGCCTGACAGCCGACCTGTTTTTTGCAGATGTACTCAATTCAATTGTGGGAGCGAGCTTGCTCGCGAAGGTGTTCTGAGATCCAACTATCCTCTGCCTGAATGCACCCAGTTCAAATTGTGGACTGGCTTGCCAGATGACGCCCCGCCAGCCGACTACTCTCTCTGCATGGACTCCTTCCAACCTGTGGGAGCCAGCCTGCGGGCGATGATGATCGGACAGGCAAAGTTGTTTAACCGTGTTGCGAAAACACAGAACCTTCCCACAAGGTTTTCAGGTTGTCCGTCGGAAGCGCGATCTCTAGGCTAGGTCTGTCGCTGCAAAAATCAGCGACCGGGTTTCGCAGCCCGGTTAAACTTCAGACGCACAGCGTCCACCATCCGAAAGCGGGCGCTTTTTTATGCCTGTGTCATGGCGGTTGTGCGCGGGATACCTTCGGGTATGCCGGGTGCCTGAAGTCCCGGTCTGCGAACCTGCGTACAGCTGCCACCTAACTTTCGTTTCGCAGCGAACGGTGGCGGCTCCAATACTTCAGGAGATTTCGCCATGTTCAAACCCACACCCAATCCCCCCAAACCCGTCAGCCATCCCAGCACAATTTTTACCGTCCTTCCCGAAGTCGATTCCGAAACATTACTCGCTCACGCCTGTGAAACCCTGGCCTCAGCCAACATCATGGCCAGCGAACTGGCTTTCACCCTGAATGGCCCGACGTGTAGTCAACTTCTGGGTATTCAGCAGATGATTTCCCTCGCAGAGCTGTCGGTGAATCGCGTCCTCGATCAAGTCGATCCGCAAAACTGACGCCCACAAAAAAGCCCGCTGAACCGGTGAAGGTCAGCGGGCTTTTTGTCGTTCAGAACATTAGAGCGTCCCGAACACCTTCTTCGCCAAACTGGTCGCCGCAGCAGCCGGGTTCTGGCGGATGGTTTCTTCCTGTTTGCCGATCATCTCGAACAAGCCATTCAGCGCTTGCTCGGTCACGTAGTTTTCAACGTTGGCGCTCTTCGCATCGACAACGCCGAACGCAGCAGCCTGACCAGCGAACGAGTTGTACTTCTGTGCTACGCCAACCTTGTCGGTCGCCTGTTTGACGATCGGCAGGAACTTGGCGCGGATCTGTTCGCGGCTGGATTTGTCGAGGTATTGCGTGGCCGAATCCTTGCCGCCGCTGAGGATGCCTTTGGCGTCTGCCACGCTCATTTTCTTCACGGCGTCGACGAGGATGGGCTGGGCTTGAGTTACAGCGCTTTCCGCCGCTTTGTTCATCGCGGTTTCCAGTTCTTCAACCTGAGCACCCATGCCGAACGCTTTCATTTTGCTCGCGGCCTTGCCGAGTTTGCCCGGCAGTTCGATCTTCACGTCGGGGTTGTTGCTGAAACCGCCGGGGGTGCCCAGTTGCTTGACGGCGATTTGCGCGCCTTGGGTCAGGGCATCCTTGAGGCCGCCGGTGGCGTCTGTTTGCGACAGGTCACTGAGCGACAGGGCCAGCGCGCTGGCGGAGATCATCAGGCCTGCGCACAGGCCGGCGAAGCGAAGGGTAGGGCGGAGCATGGCGGCTTCCTTGTTGAAGAAAGTGAATTAACGAACGGCGTCGACGCGGATTTTCAGCGGCTGCGGGTCGTTGCCGTCGAGTTGCACGGCGTGGTTTTCGGTGGTGATGAACATCAACTCACCGTTGACTTCAATGCGCGCGCTGACCGAGTAACGGTGGCCCGGTTTGATCTGGGCTGGATCGTAGCTCAAGTGGAAGGGCAGCGGCACCTGGCCTTTGACCGGACCTTTCTGCTCGTCCAATACCACGGCTGGCGCATCGGCCAGCGAAACGTCTTGCAGGCTGACGCTGAGGGTCGCGCTCGGAGGCAGGGCGATGCGCTGCAGGTAGAACACTTCACCGTCGAGGCCGACCTTGCCGGCAGGTGTGGTCGACTGGCAGGCGCTGAGCAGTGTTGCGGCGGCGAGCAGGGTGAGTTTTTTCATCGGACGTTCTCCTTTTCAATGTGGGAGCGAGCCTGCTCGCGAAAGCGGTATTTCAGTCACTCAGATGTCGACTGACACTCCGTCTTCGCTAGCAGGCTCGCTCCCACCAGGTTTGCATCAGGTCTCGGGTTGAGTGATGACCTGATCGGCAGCATCTTCACTGCGATGCAGCGCAACCTGGCGGATCGACAGTCGAATTTCCGCCGGCAACACGCGTTTGGCCGCACCTTCGGCAAGCTCGCCAAGCAGTTCGTGATAACTCAGTTTGCCGGCCTCGTCGCGGCGCAGCACGTCGAGGTCGAGCATTGTCTGGATGAAGTGACGGAACAGGCTCTTGTCGAAGAACTCCGGGGCATTCAAGCCATGGAGGATCGACAGGCGCTGGGCCATGACCGTGCAGAGGTCTTCCAGCTCTTCGGCGCTGATGCTGTTCTGGCCGCTGTTGAGCAGCAAGGACACGGTCATGTAGAAGCGCTGCAAGGTCTGCGCGATGCTCTTCGACAGCAGCGTCAGCAGCACGAAATGCCGCGAACTTGGCGCCGGACGCAGATAGACGTCTTTCTCGAAACGCAACAGGCCTTGTTCGACGAACGCTTCCAGCCACTGATCGACCACACCGTCCAGTTCGTCCAGCGTCCAGCGAATGAACAGCTCAGATTGCAGGTACGGATACAGCGCGCGGGTGTAGCGCAGGATCTGTTCGCGGCTCATGCGCGAAGCGCTCTGGAAGAAGCTCGCCAGCAGTGCAGGCAACGCGAAGATGTGCAGCACGTTGTTGCGGTAGTAGGTCATCAGGACGGCATTCTGCTCATCCAGATAGAGAATCTTGCCCAGCGCATCGTTCTGCTCGGCGAGCAGGTCCATGTCTTTCACATGCTCGATCAGCGCACGGCCATCGCCTTCCGGCAGCGTGGTGTGCGGTGAGTACGGGACTTTGCGCAGCAGCGCCAGATACAGATCCAGCACTCGCGCCATGGCGCGATCGTCCAGCGCCAGACGCGTAGTCGACAGCAGCGCCAGCGCCACCAGGTTGACCGGGTTGATCGCAGCGGCTTCGTTCAAATGCTGCGCAACTTTTTCGCCGAGGCGATTGGTGGTCTCGTTGAGCCACGCCGGTTTGTACTGCGGGCCGAGTTCCTGCTGGCGCCAGTCCGGTTGCTCGGCGTCGAGGAATTCTGCGAGTTTGATCGGCTCACCGAAGTTGACGGCGACCTGACCGAAACGCTGCTTGAGCGCGCCGATGACTTTGAAAATGTCGAAGATCGATTCTTTCTTCTTGCTCGCGCCACGCAATTCGCCGAGGTAGGTGCGACCTTCGAGAACGCGCTCGTAACCGATGTACACCGGCACAAACACGATCGGCATCCGCGACGAACGCAGGAAACTGCGCATGGTGATCGCGAGCATGCCGGTTTTTGGTTGCAGCATGCGCCCGGTGCGCGAGCGGCCGCCCTCGACGAAGTATTCGACCGGGAAGCCTTTGGTGAACAGCGTGTGCAGATATTCGTTGAACACCGAGGTGTACAGCGGATTGCCCTTGAACGTGCGGCGCATGAAGAACGCTCCGCCACGGCGCAGCAGGCTGCCGATCACCGGCATGTTCAGGTTGATCCCAGCGGCAATGTGCGGCGGGGTCAGGCCGTTGCGGAACAGCAGATACGAGAGCAGCAGGTAGTCGATGTGGCTGCGATGGCACGGCACGTAGATCACTTCGTGACCCTGGGCGACCTTTTGCACGCCTTCGATGTGGTTGACCTTGATGCCGTCGTAGATCTTGTTCCAGAACCAGCTCAGCACCACTTCGAGGAAGCGGATCGCGGTGTAGGTATAGTCCGAGGCAATCTCGTTGCCGTAGCGCAAAGCCTGAGCCTTGGCCTTCTCCGGCGAGATGTTTTCGCGCTCGGCTTCGTCGAGGATCGCTTGCTTGACCAGCGGCTGGTTGAGCAGGCCTTTGACCAGGTTGCGACGGTGGGAAATGTCCGGGCCGATGACCGCCGCTTTCAGATTACGGAAGTGTACGCGCAGGATCCGCTGGGCCATGCGCACGGTGCGTTCGTGGCCCTTGTTGTGTTCGATCAGCTCGCGCAGGTGAATCGGTGCGGAGAACTGCACACGGGTTTTGCGCCCGAGGACGATGATGCTCAGCAGCCGACGCAAGCGCCCGGTGACCGCCCAGCTGTCGGCGAACAACAATTTCCAAGGACTGTTTTCGCTGTCCGGCGACTGGCCCCAGAACACGCTGACCGGAATGATCTGCGCGTCTTCGGCGGCGTTCTGCGTCAGGGCACTGACCAGTCGTGTCAGGGTCGGCGGTGCGCCGCGCTTGTCCTGGCGACCGAGCCAGTCCGGATCCGGCGTCAGGTAGAAAAACGCCGCCGGTTCGATCAGCGAACCCACCGACACCGGCAGCACCGGACGTGGCAGGCCGGCTTTGGTGCACTCGGTGTCGACCACGGCGAGATCGGTCAGCGAAGGGTTTTGCAGGACGTAGAACACCGGACGACTGCGGTCGAGGTTGAGGGTGAGCGACGACTGGTTGATCGTTTCCGAGCGAACCCAGAGGTACAACAGTCGGCGCAAGGTGCCAAACACTAGACGGCGGAACGGGGAACGGGTCATACGGCTTCTGCGTGAGTGGATAAACCGAGCGGTTGCTCGGGAGGGCGACAGTTTGCCGTATTGGGCGAAAATCGGCAAAAAAGCGGCGAACTAATCTCCTGTTGAGACTTTCCGCACCTGTCATATACTCGGCGGTCTGTCGCCGGGGGCCTTTTATGGACGTCGGACGCAGGCTGATGTTCCGCAAAGGCTTTCCTGCGAAAAGCCTGTCCAATAATAAAAAAGGAGTATGAACAGATGGCAACACGTGAAACCGGCAACGTGAAGTGGTTCAACGACGCCAAGGGCTACGGCTTTATCCAGCGCGAAGACGGGGTGGACGTGTTCGTGCACTACCGCGCGATTCGCGGCGAAGGGCATCGGTCGCTGACTGAAGGCCAGCAGGTTGAATACGCAGTGATTACTGGCGAGAAGGGTTTGCAGGCTGAGGATGTGGTAGGCCTGTAATACAACTCTTCAGAACGCCAAAAACCACTGTGGGAGCGAGCCTGCTCGCGAATGCGGTGTATCAGTCAACATTCATATCGACTGACACTACGCATTCGCGAGCAGGCTCGCTCCCACATGGGATCTCCCACATGGGATCTGCGTTGCCTGTTGTTACGCGGTTTTCCAGGTGATTTCTTCTTCACCGTCTGCGCTGATGCGCATCCAGCGATCCGCCGTCTCTTCACCTTCTTCTTCAACCCACGTCCCCGGCGCGCAACGCACTTCCACGTTTAGCGCAGCAAATGCGGCGCGTGCGCAGGCGATGTCGTCGTCCCACGGCGTCTGGTCGCTTTCCAGGTACAGGCTGTTCCACTTGCCCACGGCTTTCGGCAGCCAGGTCACCGGCACGTTGCCGGCCGTGCATTTGTAAGTCTGGCCTTTCTGTACCCAGTCACTGCACGGGCCCAACGCTTCGCCCAGCCAGGCCGAAATGGCCTTGTGGTCGACGTCGGCGTCTTTCAGGTAAATCTCGATGTCCGGTTGGCGCATGGATGTCCTCACTGCGGGTCTGAAAAATCCATTCGCGGATTTAGCCGGCCCCGGGCACTCGCCCGAGACCAAAAGTTATTGAAGAACGAAATAATCGTAGCGCATCGACACGGTGGTCACGAACGGCTCGGCCTGTTCGATCACCGCCGCACGACGCTCGGCACTGGCGCGCCAGCCGTGAGGTGTCATCGCCAACAGGTTGGCGCGATCCTCAGGCTTGTCCAGCGTCAGCTTGAATTCCAGGGTTTCGCTGTGCGCCAGCGTCATGCCTTCCGGCACCAGGGCCAGATGCTTGTCGTCGGTGTATTCGCGCACTTCGTCATAAAGACGTTCGCGCAACTCCATCAGGTGGCCGCTGGTCGGGCCGACTTTCATCAGACCGCCGCCGACACTGAGCAGACGCTTGGCCTCTTCCCAGTCCAGAGGACTGAAAACGCTGGCGAGGAACTGGCAACTGCCCGACGCCAACGGCACGCGGGCCATGCTGGCGATCAACCAGGTGATCGCCGGATTACGTTTGCAGGCGCGTTTGACCGCTTCGCGGGAAATATCCAGTGCGTAGCCGTCAGCGTTCGGCAAGGCCTCGGCGATCTGCGCGGTGTAGTAACCCTCGCCACAACCGATATCGACCCAGCGATCCGGCGCATAACTCGCCGCCAGCTCAGCCAGACGCTTGGCCACCGGCGCGTAATGCCCGGCGTTCAAGAAATCACGGCGCGCTTCGACCATGGCCTGGTTGTCGCCAGGATCACGGCTGTTCTTGTGCTGCACCGGCAACAGGTTCAGATAACCCTGGCGCGCACGGTCGAAGCGATGGCCGGCGGGGCAGACCACGCCGTTGTCCACCGCATTCAGCGGTTCACTGCAGATGGGGCATGCGAGCATCAGGCGAGCAACTTGATCAGGGTCTGGTAGTAGATCTCGGTCAGCACATCGAGATCGGCGGCCAGAACGCGTTCGTTGACCTGGTGAATGGTCGCGTTGACCGGGCCCAGTTCAACCACTTGCGTGCCCATGGTCGCGATGAAACGGCCGTCGGACGTTCCGCCGCTGGTGGACGCTTTAGTCTCACGACCGGTGATGTCCTTGATGCTCGCCGACACCGCGTCGAGCAGCGCGCCTGGTTCGGTGAGGAACGGCAGGCCGGACAGTGCCCAATCGATGTGCCAGTCCAGATCGTGCTTGTCGAGAATATCGGCCACGCGTTTCTGCAGGCCTTCAACGGTCGATTCGGTGGAGAACCGGAAGTTGAACACCGCCACCAGATCACCCGGAATCACGTTGGTCGCGCCAGTGCCGGAATTGACGTTGGAGATCTGGAAACTGGTCGGCGGGAAGAAATCGTTGCCGTGATCCCAATGCTCGGCGGCCAGTTCGGCCAGCGCTGGAGCGGCGAGGTGGATCGGGTTCTTCGCCAGATGCGGGTAGGCCACGTGACCCTGAATGCCTTTGACGGTGAGCTTGGCACCGAGCGAGCCGCGACGGCCGTTCTTCACCACGTCGCCAACCAAAGTGGTGCTCGATGGTTCGCCTACGATGCACCAGTCCAGACGCTCGTTACGCGCAGCAAGACGCTCGACCACAGCCTTGGTGCCGTGGTGCGCCGGGCCTTCTTCGTCGCTGGTGATCAGGAACGCGACCTTGCCTTTGTGGTTCGGGTAGTCGGCGACGAAACGCTCAGCGGCGACGGTCATCGACGCCAGGCTGCCTTTCATGTCCGCTGCGCCACGGCCGCAGAGCATGCCGTGTTCATCGATCAGCGCGTTGAACGGGTCGATCTGCCACGCCGTGACCGGGCCGGTCGGCACCACGTCGGTGTGGCCGGCGAAGCACAGCACCGGGCCGTCGTTGTTGCCGTGGGTGGCCCAGAAGTTATCCACATCTTCGATGCGCATCGGCTCGAGGCTGAACCCGGCATCGCCCAGGCGCTGCATCATCTGCTTCTGGCAATCGGCGTCGACCGGCGTCACGGACGGACGGCGGATCAGGTCGATGGCGAGTTGGAGGGTCGGCGAAAGGTCGGCGTGGGCCGTCATGGAAAACTCCGGGATCATGAATTTGAGCGCGGACTAACTGTAGGAGTGAGCCTGCTCGCGATAGCGGTGTGTCAGTCAACGTAACTATTGATTGTTACACCGCTATCGCGAGCAGGCTCACTCCTACAGGAATTGGGTTCGGCCAATGAGCCGAACGCCGCCAAGCCTCGCAAAATGGCGGTTATCTTAAAGCAAAACGGCGACCATTGGCCGCCGTTTAGTGCTTCGATGAGGATTTAGACGACCGGCGCCGGTTCCGCTGCAGCCGCCGGTTTCGGCAGCGACGACAGGAACGCCATGATCAGCGCCGCCAGATACGGCAGCGACTGCACCAGCAACATCACCACCCAGAAACGCATGTCGTTGCTCGGCATGCCGTTGACCAGGAAGATCCCCAGCGCCGCGCCCCACAACAGCAGCATGATGAACAGCTCTTCGCGCGCTTCGGAAATCGCCACCCAGAAACCATGGTTGTCGGCGTTTTTCGGCGTGCGGAAGAACGGAATGCTGCTGGTGAAGAAACCGTACAGCACCGCTTTGGCGATGGTGTGCGACAACGCCAGCCCGGCCAGTGCCGCGCAGAAGGCATCTTTCAGGTTCACGCCGACGGCGCGACGGTAGAGGAAGATGATCTTGCCGACCTTGAACACGAACAGCGCCAGTGGCGGGATCGCGAAGATCAGCAGCGGCGGATCGACCCGTTGCGGCACGATGATCATCGCCGCCGACCACAACAGCGCGCCGACGGTGAAGAAGATGTTCATGCCGTCCGCGACCCACGGCAACCAGCCCGCAAGGAAGTGGTAACGCTGGCCACGGGTCAGCTCGGTGTCTTTGCCGCGCAACAGGCTGCCGGTGTGGCGTTTGATGATCTGGATTGCGCCGTAAGCCCAGCGGAAACGCTGCTTTTTGAAGTCGATAAACGTATCCGGCATCAGGCCCTTGCCGTAGCTGTCGTGGTAATACGCCGCCGACAGGCCTTTCTCGAACACGCGCAGACCGAGTTCGGCGTCTTCACAGATGCACCAGTCGGCCCAGCCCAATTCTTCCAGCACCGAGCGGCGGGTCATGGTCATGGTGCCGTGCTGGATGATTGCGTCACGGTCGTTACGAGTGACCATGCCGATATGGAAGAAGCCTTTGTATTCGGCGTAGCAGAGCTTCTTGAAGGTGCTTTCGTTCTGATCGCGATAATCCTGCGGCGACTGCACCACGGCGATTTTCGGGTCAGCGAAGTGCGGCACCATGTGCTTGAGCCAGTTCGGGTGCACGCAGTAATCGGAGTCGATTACCGCGATCACTTCAGCGTCTTTGGCGGTGTGCGGAATCAGGTAGTTCAGCGCGCCACCCTTGAAACCGGCCAGCGGCGAGACGTGGAAGAACTTGAAGCGCGGGCCGAGGGTTTCGCAGTAATCGCGCACCGGCTCCCACACCGCCGGATCCTTGGTGTTGTTGTCGATGATCAGGACTTCGTAGTCCGGATAATCCAGCGCGGCGAGGGCGTCGAGGGTCTGTTTGACCATGTCCGGCGGCTCGTTATAGCACGGCACATGGATCGAGACTTTCGGGCGATAGCTGGAGTCGCCCTCGACCGGCAGGAACTCACGCCGCCGCTTGTGAATCCACACCGCTTCGGCCAGTTCATGCGCTTCGGTGAGCAAAACGATAAACACCCCGAGTGCACCCAGCGCCAAGAGGAAGCCGACGGTCAAACTGAACCACGTGCTGTATTGCAGGCTGTAGTCGTAACCGATCCACACCAGCACCGAACCACAGAGGAAGGCGATAAAGGTCAGGAAGATCCGCCCACGCTGACGCAATGCTGAGCCGTCGATCATCAGCAAGGTCAGCGACAACAGCGCCAGCACCACCGAACCGATCGCCAGCACGCGCCACTGCGGGATCGCGACCACCGGGCCTTCGAAGTTGAATTTCTGCTGACGCGCAGCGTTGAACACGCCCCAGTACGCGCCGACCGAGCCTTCGTCGCTGGCCTTCCACGGCTGGTCAAACGCCTCGATCACGAAGTAGTTGAAGCCTTGGCGGTTGAGCTTGTTGACCAGTGTGCGCAGGTAGATCGCCTGATCCGCCGGCGACGCATCGGCACCGCCACGCATGCGACCGTTGCTCGGCCAGCCGACCTCGGAGAGCAGCAGCGGTTTTTTCGGGAAGAGCTTTTTCAGATCGCGAGCGCGATCAAAAACGAACTGGCCGGCCTTGTCGACCGGAATGAACTCCCAGTACGGCAAAACGTGCGCAGCGATCAGGTCAACGTGTTTGGCCAGTTCCGGGTGTTCTTCCCAGACGTGCCATTGCTCGGAGGTGGTCACCGGCACTTTCACCGCTGCGCGCACGCGATCGAGCAGCACGCTCAGCTCTTGGGCGGTGATTTCCTTGCGGAAGATCGCTTCGTTACCGACCACCACGCGAACCACGCTGCGCGAGGTGTTGGCCAGTTCGATGGCACGGGTGATTTCCCGTTCGTTGCGCTCTTGATCCGGGCTGATCCAGATCCCCAGCGTCACGCGCAGGCCGAATTCTTCAGCCAGTTTCGGGATGTCTTGCAGCGAACCGTCGACCGAGTAGATGCGGATGTTATCCGTCAGCTTGCTCATGATCTCCAGGTCGCGGCGCATTTCGTCGTCAGTCGGGTACTGATCTTTTTGCGGATATTGTCCCTGCTGGAACGGCGAATAGGAGAAACCGGAGATCTGCTCCGGCCAGTTCGGCGCGGAAACCGGGCGATTGATCAGCGCCCAGAAACCGGTGAACAGGGCGGCGATTGCCAGAACCACCACCAGGTTGAGTCCAAATTTACGCGATGACATAGCTATTTCGGGTTCCAAAGGCTGTGGAACGGAGGATCGGTCGGCTATACGCCCGAGGGGCGCGCATCCTACACCGGCAGTTCGCAAGTCGTACATCAGACAGGGAAATGCCCGACATTGGGCAGCCGACTTTGACTTAAGTTCTTACACTTGTAGTTCGAAGCTTAAAACTTGTCGCTGTGTAGCCCTATAATGCGCGCCGGTTTTTGGGGTAATGGTCATGAGTACAGAAGATCCGCGGTTTGCAGGCATCGCCCGTTTGTATGGCATCGAAGGCATGGAGCGCTTGCGCGCGGCCCATGTGGCGATCGTCGGCGTCGGTGGCGTCGGTTCCTGGGCGGCGGAAGCCATGGCCCGTTGTGGCGTCGGCGAGATTTCGCTGTTCGACCTTGATGACGTTTGCGTCAGCAACGCCAACCGCCAGTTGCACGCGCTGGACAGCACCGTCGGCAAGCCCAAGGTCGAAGTGATGGCCGAGCGTCTGCGCGGGATCAACCCGGATTGCACGGTGCACGCCGTGGCGGATTTCGTCACCCGCGACACCATGGCTGAATACATCACGCCGAACATCGACTGCGTGATCGACTGCATCGACGCGGTCAACGCCAAGGCTGCGCTGATTGCCTGGTGCAAGCGCCGCAAGATCCAGATCATCACTACCGGCGGTGCGGGCGGGCAGATCGATCCGACGCTGATTCAGGTGTGCGATCTCAACCGCACGTTCAACGACCCGTTGGCCTCGAAAGTGCGTTCGACGTTGCGTCGTGATTATGGTTTTTCGCGCACCGTGACCCGCCATTACAGCGTGCCGTGTGTGTTCTCCACGGAACAACTGCGTTATCCGAAGCCGGATGGCAGCATTTGCTTGCAGAAGAGTTTTGTCGGTGACGGTGTGAAGCTCGACTGCGCCGGCGGATTTGGTGCGGTGATGATGGTCACGGCAACGTTCGGCATGGTTGCGGCGACCAAGGCTGTGGACAAGATTGTCGCGGGTGTGCGGCGCCCGGCAGACAGAGTCAAGCCTCAGGTTTGATGGTGGGGCTTATGGCCTTATCGCGAGCAGGCTCACTCCTACAGGGGAACGCATTCCAATTGTAGGAGTGAGCCTGCTCGCGATGGCTGCGAAGCAGCCGCTTTAAAGCGCCAACTCATTCATCCGCTTGAGCACGGCGTTGAGGCCATTACTGCGCGATGGCGATAGTTGTCGCGAAAGCCCTAGCTGATTGAACCAGTCCGGTAAATCAACCTGCTGCAATTCAGTGGCCGACAAACCATTTACCCGCAACAACAGCAACGCCACCAACCCACGAATCATCCGCGCATCGCTACTGGCGCTGAATTGCCAGTGACCGTCGTGCAGTTCACCAACCAGCCAGACCTGACTCTCACAGCCATGCACCCGGTTAGCCTCGCACTTTTCGGCTTCACTTAGTGGCGGCAAACGATCACCAAACTGCATCAACAACCGCGCCCGTTGTTCCCAGCCCGCTGCATTCTGAAAAGTCTGCAGCGCCTCGGCGGCCTCAACCGGCAAACTCATCGCAACAACTCCAGCGCCTGATCCAGCGCTTCAAAGAAGCGTTCCAGATCCTCGGAATCGTTGTACAGCGCCAGCGACACCCGAATCGCCCCAGCCAGTTCGAAGCTTTTCAGCAGCGGCATCGCGCAGTGATGCCCGGCGCGCACGGCAATACCTTGCTCAGTCAAAAGATGCGCGAGATCGGCGTTATGCACACCCTCGACAACAAAACTCGCCAGCGCCAATTGCGGCTTGCCGAGCAAACGAATGCCGTTACGGGCGGCAAGGCCACGCAGCAGATAGTCATGCAGCGCAGCCTCGTGGGCGGACACCGCGTCCTGATCCAGACCGGCCAGATAATCCAGCGTCGCGCCAAGGCCGATCACACTGGCAATCGGCGGCGTGCCCGCCTCGAAGCCCAGCGGCGCCGGGCGGAAACGCGCGTCGTGATAGTTGGCTTCCAGCACCATTTCGCCGCCGAACTGCCAGGGCTTCAGCTGTTCAAGCGCAGCGTTGCGTCCGAACAGCACGCCGAGGCCATCGGGGCCATACAGCTTGTGGCTGGAAAACACGTAGAAGTCGCAACCCAGCGCCTGCACATCATGCCGACCATGCACCACGCCTTGCGCGCCATCGACCACGGTCAGCGCGTTCTGCGCCTTGGCCATGCCCAGCAACGCCGGCAATGGCTGCCACGAACCGAGCACGTTGGACAACTGACTGACCGCCAGCAAGCGCGTGCGTGGGCCGATCAGGTGCATAGCGGCAGCAAGGTCGATCAGACCGTCGGCATCCAGCGGCAGGATCACCAGTTTGAGACTTCGCCGTTGGGCCAGTTGCTGCCACGGCAACAGGTTGGCGTGATGCTCCAGGGCGCTGATGACAATTTCATCGCCCGGTTGAAAAAGAGGTTCCAGGCCATACGCCAGGAGGTTCAGCGCACTGGTGGCGCCGTGAGTAAAGATGATTTGCCCACTGTCACCGGCATTCAGCCACTGGGCCACCTTCAGCCGACTGTCCTCGAACGCCTGCGTGGCATGAGCGCCGGGCAGGTGTTGCGCACGATGCACATTGGCTGCGCCGTTGGCGTAGTAATGCGTCAGTGCGTCGAGCAGGGCTTGGGGTTTTTGCGTGGTGGCGGCGTTGTCCAGATAGGTCTGGTCTTGCCGTTGCAGCGCGGCGATGGCCGGGAAATCGGCACGCCAAGGGGAGGGAATCATCATTTGTTCAGCCCTGTGAACTTGGGCGGGATGTACACAAGACACTGTGGGAGCGAGCCTGCTCGCGAAGGCGTTCTTGAATACGCCAAAAGCTTCGCGAGCAGGCTCGCTCCCACAGGTTATCAATGTGCTGCTTAGTTGTGAGCGTGCAGCGCTTCGTTCAGTTCGATCGCCGATTTGTGGGTTTTGCACTCCACAGCACCGGTTTCCGAATTGCGACGGAACAGCAGGTCGGTCTGACCGGCCAGCTCACGCGCTTTCACAACTTTAACCAGATTGTTGTGCTCGTCCAGCAGGGCAACCTTGGTACCGGCCGTCACGTACAGGCCCGACTCAACGGTGTTGCGGTCGCCCAACGGGATACCGATACCGGCGTTGGCGCCGATCAGGCAGCCTTCGCCGACCTTGATCACGATGTTGCCGCCGCCCGACAGGGTGCCCATGGTCGAGCAACCGCCGCCCAGGTCCGAGCCCTTGCCGACGAATACGCCAGCGGAAACGCGGCCTTCGATCATGCCCGGGCCTTCGGTGCCGGCGTTGAAGTTGATGAAGCCTTCGTGCATCACGGTGGTGCCTTCGCCCACGTAAGCACCCAGACGCAGACGCGCGGCGTCAGCGATGCGCACGCCAGCCGGTACCACGTAGTCGGTCATTTTCGGGAACTTGTCCACCGAGAACACTTCCAGCAGCTCGCCACGCAGACGGGCTTCCAGTTGCATTTCCGCCAGTTCGCTCAGGTCGATGGCGCCTTGGCTGGTCCACGCTACGTTCGGCAGCAGCGGGAAGATCCCGGCCAGGCTCACGCCGTGCGGCTTGACCAGACGGTGCGACAGCAGATGCAGCTTGAGGTAAGCCTCAGGTGTCGAGGTCAGTTGCGCGTCTTCGGCCAGCAGGGTGGCGACCAGCGGCTTGTGGCTCTCGGCCAGACGGGTCAGCAGCTTGCCTTGTACGGCGTCGATGCCTTTCACGGCTTCAGCCAGTTGCGCAGCCTGCGCGGTGGTGAAGGTGATGGCCTGATTGCCTGCGGTGTAACCGAGGATCGGCGCAACGGCAGCGACCAGTTCGGCCGACGGATTGAGCAGTGGCTGGGCGTAGAACACTTCCAGCCAGGCGCCTTGACGGTTCTGAGTGCCGACACCAAAGGCGATGCTGAACAGGGAGTTGGACATGTGAATACCTCTAGCAATAAGTGACGGGCTGCTTATTTGAGTGCGGCCGCGTAGATGTCTGGCTTGAAGCCAATCAGGGTTCGGTCACCGAGATCGAGCACCGGGCGCTTGATCATCGAGGGTTGGGCGAGCATCAGTTCGATGGCTTTCGACTGGTCGAGATCGGCTTTGCGTTCGTCGTCGAGTTTGCGAAAGGTCGTGCCTGCGCGGTTCAACACCGTTTGCCAGCCGTGTTCGTCACACCATTGGGTCAGGTGTTCACGGTCGATGCTGGCGGTTTTGTAATCGTGAAAGTCGTAGCTGACAGCGTGTTCATCGAGCCAGGTGCGCGCCTTCTTCATGGTGTCGCAGGCTTTGATGCCGAAAAGGTGCAACGTTTTACTTGAAACGGTCAAGGAATCGCCCCCTTTACAGGTGCTGGAGAAAAATGGTGTCGGATTATGCCATGACCGAACCGGTTCGCGGCGCCTCAGGTCGATTTGGTAATGCAAAACCCTGTGGGAGCGAGCTTGCTCGCGAAGAGGCCCTGTCAGTCAATATCTCTGTTCGATGAACGACCGCATTCGCGAGCAGGCTCGCTCCCACAATGGGCGTTGTTCCAGGCTGCGACATAGGTGCAACGGTCAGACGCATCCTAAGCGGCTAATATGGCAGTTCAACGCTGTCGATTGTCTGAGATTTCCGCTATATGCAAACTGCTTACACCGTCCTGATCCTGCTGATGCTGGTTAGCGTTTCGCGTCTGGTCGGGCGGGTCATTCCGCTGCCTCTGCCACTGGTGCAGATTGCCGCCGGCGCCTTGCTCGCCTGGCCGACCTTGGGTCTGCATGTGGCGCTCGATCCCGAATTGTTCCTGTTTCTGTTCCTGCCACCCTTGTTGTTTTCCGATGGCTGGCGCATGCCCAAGCGTGAGTTCTGGCAACTGCGCGGGCCGATTCTGACACTGGCCGTCGGGCTGGTACTGTTTACCGTGGTCGGCGCCGGCTACTTCATTCATTGGCTGTTGCCGTCAATTCCGCTGCCGGTGGCCTTCGCCCTGGCGGCAGTGTTGTCGCCGACGGACGCTGTGGCGGTGTCGGCCATTTCACAAAACCGCTTGCCGACCCCGTTGATGCATATATTGCAGGGCGAGGCGCTGATGAACGATGCCTCCGGTCTGGTGACGTTCAAGTTCGCCCTGGTGGCGGCCATCACAGGCGTGTTCTCGCTGACCAATGCCAGCCTGACTTTCGTCCTGGTGGCGCTCGGCGGGTTGGCGGTCGGTGTGGCCTTGAGCTGGCTGGTCGGGCGCTTGCGGGCGTGGATGATTGCCCGTGGCTGGGATGATCCGGCGACGCACGTGGTGTTCATGTTGTTGCTGCCGTTCGCGGCTTATGTGTTGGCCGAGCGTCTTGGCGTCTCGGGCATTCTCTCGGCCGTGGCGGCGGGGATGATGCAGAGCTGGCTTGATCTGTTGCCTCGGCAGACCAGCACCCGCTTGCTCAATCGCAGTGTCTGGTCGCTGCTGGAGTTCGCTTTCAACGGTTTGATTTTCCTCCTGCTCGGCCTGCAATTGCCGGACATCATCAAAGCCGTGGTCAGTCACGAGCCGACGTTGTGGCCGACGTTGTTCTATCGCTGCCTCGATGTTGTGGCGATTTTTCTTGCGCTGGTGTTGTTGCGGTTTGTCTGGGTGCAGAGCATCTGGCGTCTATCGGTGCTGTTGCGACGCTTGCGCGGCAAGGGCGAGCTGACGCAAGTCCCGACCGCGCGCTCCTGCTGGCTGCTGACTGTCGGCGGTGTGCGCGGTGCAGTAACGCTGGCCGGCGTGATGTCGGTGCCGATGTTGATGGGGACGGACGCGTTTCCCGAGCGTGATCTGCTGATTTTCATCGCCGCCGGAGTGATTCTGCTGTCGCTGGTTTCGGCGTGTATCGCGCTGCCTCTGCTGTTGCGCGGCATCGAAAAAAGCCCGGACGACAAGCGGCGCCAGGAAGTGCGCGATGCCTGGCGCAAAACCGCGGAAGCGGCGATTCATGCTCTAGAGACAGAGGAAACCACTCCGCAGGACGCTGCTCAGGCCGCTTTGTCTGCCGAGTTGAAGGCGCGGATCATGTCCGAATATCGCCATCAACTGGATGTCTTCAACGATTCCGCCGAAGCGCAGGCCCTCGCGTTTCAGATGGATTTACTCGAGCGGCGCATGCGCCTGAAAGCGCTCAGGGCACAGCGTCTGGAACTCTATAGCCTCAGTCGTCATCACCAGATAGGTGATGACGTCCTCAGAGAAGTGTTGGCCGATCTGGATTTGAGTGAGGCCAATCTGGGGAAGGTCAAATAATCGATCAAGAGTCCGCACCAGATGGCTGGTGCGGACTCTTGATGATTACTGCTGGCGAGTGATGAAGGCGCGAATCCGTTCGGCGGCTTCGACGCATTCGGCCAGGGGTGCAACCAGTGCCATGCGCACACGGCCTGCGCCCGGGTTGACGCCATCGACATCACGGGACAGGTACGAGCCCGGCACCACGGTCACATGTTCCTGCTCAAACAAATCGCGGCAGAACGCCGCGTCATCACCTTGCACGTTCGGCCACAGATAGAAGCTGCCATCCGGACGCTGCACGTCCATCACCGGGCTGAGGATCTCCAGCACCGCATCGAATTTCTCGCGGTACAGCGCACGGTTGGCGCGCACATGCACTTCGTCATTCCACGCCGCCACGCTGGCCAGTTGCGTTTGTACCGGCATCGCGCAGCCGTGGTAGGTGCGATACAGCAGGAAGCCCTTGAGGATGTCGGCATCGCCGGCAACAAAGCCAGAGCGCAGGCCCGGCAGGTTGGAACGCTTGGACAGGCTGTGGAACACCACGCAACGCTTGAAGTCCTTGCGACCCAGTTCGACACAAGCCGTCAGCAGGCCCGGCGGAGGGGTTTGTTCGTCGAAGTACAACTCGCTGTAGCACTCGTCGGCGGCGATCACGAAATCGTATTCATCGGCCAGGGCGATCAGTTTTTTCAGGGTGTCGACTGGGATCAGCGCGCCGGTCGGGTTGCCCGGCGAGCAGAGGAACAGGATCTGGCAACGTTTCCAGATGTCCGGCGAAACGGCATCGAAATCCGGGTTGAAGCCGTTCTCGTCCAGGCACGGCAAGTAATGCGGCTTGGCCCCGGCGAGGAACGCGGCGCCTTCGTAGATCTGGTAGAACGGGTTCGGGCTGACCACCAACGCATCATCGCCACGGTTGACCACGGTCTGGGTGAACGCAAACAACGCTTCACGGGTGCCATTGACCGGCAACACGTTGCGCGCCGGATCGATCCAGCCATTCGGCACGCCGAAACGACGCTCGCACCAGCCGGCGATGGCTTCGCGCAGGGCGGGGATACCGAGGGTGGTCGGGTAGACGGCCATCTGATCCAGACTGTTGGCCAGCGCTTCGGCGACAAAGCTTGGCGAGCGATGTTTCGGCTCGCCGATCGACAGGGCGATCGGGCGTTTGTCCGGGTTCGGGGTCACGGTGCCGAGCAGGGCGCGGAGCTTTTCGAACGGGTACGGCTGGAGCTGGTTCAGAGCGTTGTTCATTGGGGCTGGGTCTCGTGCAAAGCCATTTGAATCCGGGGCGCCATCAAATACTGAGGCGCGACAGTTTGATATCGGGTTCCTGATTGACGCTCAGTTGCTCAACGATCGCATCCTGCAAACGGCTGCACAGCAACGGGTCGGACAACGGCTGGTTGTGGGCGTCGGTGATGAAGAAGACGTCCTCCACGCGCTCGCCGAGGGTCGCAATCTTGGCGTTCTGCAGCGACAGGTCGAACTCGAGGAAAATCCCGCCGATCCGTGCCAGCAGGCCCGGGCGATCAGGGGCGGTCAATTCCAGCACGGTCACCGGACGCTGCGCATCGTTGTGGATGGTGACCTGCGGCGCAAAGGCGAAATGCTTGAGCTGGCGCGGTACGCGGCGCTGGATGATCGTCGGGTAATCGTCCGGGTTGCGCAGGGCTTCGGTCAGGCCTTCGCGGATCTGCTTGACCCGTGCCGGGTTGTCGCCGATGGATTCGCCTTCGTTGTCGAGCACGATGTAGGTGTCGAGGGTGAACTGGCTGCTCGAGGTGATGACCCGGGCGTCGTGAATGTTCAGGTTCAACTGATCCATCGCCGCCACGGTCACGGCGAAAAAGTCGTGCTGGTCCGGTGCATAAATGAAGATCTGCGTGCCACCCTCGAACTCGCGCTGGGTGGTTTCCTTGATCAGTACCAGCGGCCCGCCATCGACCGGTTGCTGCAGAATCGCATCGCTGTGCCAGGCCACGTCGCCGGCGGTGTGGCGCAGGAAATAGTCATCGCCCAATTGCGCCCACAGTTGCTCGACATCGTCCGGGTCGGTGCCACCACGCACCAGAATATCCAGCGCGGCGCTTTGGGTCTGGCGGATCTGCTCTTCGCGGTCCACCGGGTTTTCCAGGCCACGGCGCAAGGCGCGCTTGGTCTCGGTGTAGAGCTGGCGCAACAGGCTGGCGCGCCACGAGTTCCACAGTGTCGGGTTTGTCGCGTTGATGTCGGCCACGGTCAGCACGTAGAGATAGTCGAGGCGGGTTTCATCGCCAACGGCCAGGGCAAAGTCGTGGATCACCTGCGGGTCGGACAAGTCCTTACGCTGCGCGGTGGTCGACATCACCAGATGGTTTTGCACCAGCCAGACAATCAGACGGCTATCCCACACCGGCAACTGATGACGCTGGCAGAACGCCTCGGCATCGACTGCGCCGATCTCCGAGTGATCGCCATGCCGGCCTTTACCGATGTCGTGGTACAGGCCCGCCATGTAGATCAGTTCGGGCTTGGGCAGTTTGGCCATGAGTTTGGCGGCCAGCGGAAATTTCTCCGAGACCTGGGTGTACTGCAATTTGCGCAGGTGCTTGATCAGGTTCAGCGTGTGCGCATCGACCGTATAGATGTGGAACAGGTCGTGCTGCATCTGCCCGACGATAAAACCGAATTCGGGCAGATAACGCCCGAGAATGCCGTAACGGTTCATCCGGCGCAGGTTGCGGTGGATGCCGATCTTGCACTTGAACAGCTCGATGAACAGGCTGGTGTTACGGATATCGTTGCGGAAGTTGTCGTCGATCAGGTGACGGTTTTCCCGCAGCAGACGAATGGTATCGGCGCGCACACCTTTGATTTCCGGCTGCTGGGCCATCAGCACGAAGATCTCGAGCATGGCGAATGGCGTGCGGCGGAACACGTTGTCGTTGCGTGCCTCGATATAACCGTCGTGCAACTGGAAGCGTGAGTTGATCGGCTGCGGCGCAGCTTCGTCTTCCGGCGCGAGAATGACTTCTTCGAAGTGCTGGATGATCAGGTCGCTGAGCTGGGCAATGCTCATCACCACGCGGAAATATTGCTGCATGAAGTTTTCGACGGCCTGTTTGGCGTCGTCGCCTTCAAAGCCGAGCAGCCCGGCGATGGTGCGCTGATGATCGAACAGCAAGCGGTCTTCCGAGCGGCCCGCCAGCATGTGCAGGGCGTAGCGCACTTTCCAGAGGAATTCCTGAGAGGAGGCGAGCAGGGCGTTTTCGCTTTCGACCAGGAAGCCTTCGCCGGCGAGGGCGCGCAGGTTCAGGGTGCCGTACTGACGCCGGGCCACCCACAGAATCGTCTGGATATCCCGCAGTCCGCCGGGCGAGCCTTTGACGTTGGGTTCCAGGTTGTATTCGGTGTCGTTGTATTTGTGGTGACGGGCTTTTTGCTCGGCGCGTTTGGCCAGGAAGAACTCTTTGGCCGGCCACATGTGCGCGGTGCTGGTGACATCGAGCATGCGCTGACGCAGACGCTCGGGACCGCAGATGGTGCGGCTTTCCATCAGGTTGGTGACGATGGTCAGGTCAGCACGGGCCTCTTCGGCGCATTCATCGACCGAGCGTACGCTCTGACCGACTTCCAGGCCGATGTCCCACAGCAGCGTCAGAAAACGCTCGATGGAGTCGCGGAAAACTTCGTGGTCGGCGCTGTCCAGCAGGATCAGCAAGTCGATGTCGGAATACGGGTGCAGCTCACCGCGACCGTAGCCTCCGACCGCGACCAGCGCGATGTCGGCGTCTTCGCTCCAGTTGAATTGCTCCCAAGCCTTTTGCAGGATGTTGTCGACGAACCAGGCGCGGTCTTCGATCAGGCGGCGGATGTCGCGGCCATTGCGAAAACGCGTGTCGAGCACCTCGCGAGCCTGGCGGATCGCCTTCTTGAACGCCGCGATAGGACTCGCTTTCAGGGCCAGTTCAGCCTGGAACTGGCCGCGGTCGAAGAGTTCGGGATCCACCTGCGGCATCGATTGGCTTTCCTTCTATAAGGCTGGGAGCGTTGTGTGGATCAGGCCGAGACGCGCGGGATGGTGTCATCGGCGCGCAGGGTGAAGATCTCGTAGCCGGTGTCGGTGACCAGCAGGGTGTGTTCCCACTGTGCCGAGAGCTTGCGGTCCTTGGTGATCGCGGTCCAGCCGTCGCCGAGTACTTTGGTGTCGGCCTTGCCCTGGTTGATCATCGGTTCGATGGTGAAGGTCATGCCGGCCTTCAGTTCCATGCCGGTGCCCGCGCGGCCGTAGTGGAGGATCTGCGGCTCTTCGTGGAAGACCTTGCCGATGCCATGACCGCAGAACTCGCGAACCACGGAGAAGCCGTTCTTCTCGGCGTGCTTCTGGATCACTTCGCCGATGTCGCCGAGGCGGCAGCCGGGTTTGACGATCTCGATCGCCTTGTACATGCATTCCTGGGTGATCTGCGACAGACGCTCGGCCCAGACCGGCACTTCGCCGACGTGGAACATGCGGCTGGTGTCGCCGTGGTAACCGTCCTTGATCACGGTAACGTCGATGTTCAGGGTGTCACCGTTTTTCAGCGGCTTGTCGTTCGGGATGCCATGGCAGACCACGTGGTTGATCGAGGTGCAGATCGACTTCGGGTAGCCCTTGTAGTTGAGCGGGGCAGGGATGGCTTGCTGCACGTTGACGATGTAGTCGTGGCAGATCTGGTTCAGCTCATCGGTGGTGACGCCCGGCTTGACATGTTCGGCAATCATTTCCAGCACATCGGCGGCCAGTTTGCCGGCGACGCGCATGCCAGCGATGTCCTCGGGAGTTTTGAGGTTGACGGTCATACGGGCTCTCTCTGCGCTCGGCGGCGCTTGCTGATACGAATAGGGTGGCGAGTGTTCGATTGGCGACCCTGAAAAACGCGATTCTAACAGACGCACGGCGCAATTCAGCGCCCGCGTGCATCGCTTCTCTCTATACAATGGTGCGTTCGGGGCCGATTCCAAGGGGGCTGCGCCCATGTCCTTGGTGCGAATACAGATTCCGGGTTCCGTTTCTGCGCACCCTGTGGTATAAAATGCGCCGCTTTCCGGGGATACCCCGAAAAGCTTAAATCCACACACGTGTCGACACGATGACCTGGGTGCTTTTGGCTTTATGCCACTGGTTGGTCATTGGGATACGTGGAGGCCAAACCCGACTTATTAAGGAACTATCATGTCCCAAGTCAACATGCGCGATATGCTGAAGGCCGGTGTGCACTTCGGTCACCAAACCCGTTACTGGAATCCGAAAATGGGTAAGTACATTTTCGGCGCGCGTAACAAGATTCACATCATCAACCTTGAAAAAACCCTGCCAATGTTCAACGAAGCTCTTACTTTCGTAGAGCGTCTGGCCCAGGGCAAAAACAAGATTCTGTTCGTCGGCACCAAGCGTTCCGCTGGCAAGATCGTTGCTGAAGAAGCAGCACGTTGCGGTTCGCCGTACGTCGATCACCGCTGGTTGGGCGGCATGCTGACCAACTTCAAAACCATTCGTGCTTCCATCAAGCGTCTGCGTGACCTTGAAGTTCAAGCCGAAGACGGTACTTTCGCCAAGCTGACCAAGAAAGAAGCGCTGATGCGCTCCCGTGACCTGGAAAAGCTGGATCGTTCGCTGGGCGGCATCAAGGACATGGGCGGTCTGCCAGACGCACTGTTCGTGATCGACGTTGACCACGAGCGCATCGCGATCACCGAAGCCAACAAGCTGGGCATCCCGGTAATCGGCGTTGTCGACACCAACAGCAGCCCGGAAGGCGTTGACTACATCATCCCAGGCAACGATGACGCAATCCGCGCTATCCAGCTGTACATGGGTTCGATGGCTGACGCGGTGATCCGTGGTCGCAACAATGTTGCTGGCGGCACTGTAGAATTCGCAGCTGAAGAAACTCAGGCTGCAGCTGAGTAATTAACGCCCTGGCGTTGACTCAGTAAGCAAAAAGGGGGCTTGGCCCCCTTTTTGCCACCTCGAAAACCATTTGTCGGCGGCGCAGCTACAGCTCCTGTAACGTGCAGCAGCTACAAGGTGGGGCTCGGGACGAATTGAACGCCCGTTCGATCGGGTGGAATGGTTGAAAACCTATCCAAGAGGAATTTGAAAATGGCAGCAATTACTGCAGCGTTGGTTAAAGAACTGCGCGAGCGTACCGGCGAAGGCATGATGGACTGCAAGAAAGCCCTGGAAAAGGCTGACGGCGACATCGAAAAAGCCATTGATGACATGCGTGCTTCGGGCGCGATCAAGGCTGCGAAAAAGGCTGGCAACGTTGCCGCTGAAGGCGCAATCGCAATCAAGGACGACGGTAAAGCTGCCGTTATCCTGGAAGTGAACTCGCAGACCGACTTCCTGGCCCTGCAAGACGACTTCAAAAACTTCGTTGCTGCCAGCGTTGAAAAAGCCTTCGCTGACAAGCTGACCGACGCTGCTCCGCTGATCGCTTCGCAAGAAGCTGCTCGTGAAGCACTGGTTGCCAAAGTAGGCGAGAACGTCAACATCCGTCGTCTGACCCGTATCGAAGGCGACGTTGTAGGTTCGTACCTGCACGGCAACAAGATCGGTGTTGTTGTGGCTCTGAAAGGCGGTGACGTCGAGCTGGCCAAAGACATCGCGATGCACGTTGCTGCCAGCAACCCTGAGTTCCTGCTGCCTTCGCAAGTTTCGGCTGAAGCGATCGAGCGTGAAAAAGCTGTGTTCCTGCAGCTGAACGAAGAGAAGATCAAAGGCAAGCCAGAAAACATTGTTGAGAACATGGTCAAAGGCCGTATCAGCAAGTTCCTGGCAGAAGCAAGCCTGGTTGAGCAGGCGTTCGTCAAGAACCCTGAAATCAAGGTTGGCGAGCTGGCCAAGAAAGGCGGCGCAGAAATCGTTTCCTTCACTTACTACAAAGTAGGCGAAGGCATCGAGAAGCCGGTCGACAACTTCGCTGAAGAAGTTGCTGCCCAGCTGGCTGCCGCCAAGCAATAAGACGGTTTTTCAACTGTCGCCCGAAAGAGGCTGCCCGCTTACGCGCGCAGCCTCTTTTCAGATGGGGTTGCCAATTTTTAATTGGTTTCCACTTGGAACTGACTTACAAAGCCATGTTCCGATGGCGCTGAAGCAGCGCCAAGCTAGAGTGAACGCCAGCTGTAAACAGCTCGCAAAGAATTTTTAAATACGCCGCAGGAGAGATTCGCAATGGCTCAGCAGGGCAGTGGTTATCAGGCTCGCTATAAACGCATTCTACTCAAGCTTAGCGGCGAGGCCCTGATGGGCTCGGAAGAGTTCGGGATCGATCCAAAAGTGCTGGATCGGATGGCGCTGGAAGTCGGCCAACTGGTCGGCATCGGCGTACAGGTCGGTCTGGTGATCGGTGGTGGCAACCTGTTCCGTGGCGAAGCGTTGAGCAAAGCCGGTATGGATCGGGTGACAGGTGACCACATGGGCATGCTGGCCACTGTGATGAACGCCCTGGCCATGCGCGATGCGCTGGAACGTGCCAATATCTCGGCCATCGTGATGTCGGCCATTTCCATGGTGGGCGTGACCGATCACTATGATCGCCGCAAAGCCATGCGTCACCTGAACTCCAAAGACGTCGTGATCTTCGCAGCCGGTACCGGTAATCCGTTCTTCACCACGGATTCCGCCGCCTGCCTGCGCGCAATCGAAATCGATGCCGACGTCGTGCTGAAAGCGACCAAGGTTGATGGCGTCTATACCGCAGACCCGTTCAAAGACCCGCATGCCGAGAAGTTCGATCATCTGACTTATGATGAAGTGCTGGATCGCAAGCTGGGCGTGATGGATCTGACCGCTATTTGCCTGTGCCGCGACCACAAGATGCCGCTGCGCGTATTCAACATGAACAAGCCCGGTGCCCTGCTGAACATCGTCCATGGCGGCGCTGAAGGCACCCTGATCGAGGAAGGTCAACAATGATCAACGAAATCAAAAAAGACGCTCAAGAGCGCATGCAGAAATCCCTGGACTCTCTGACCCACGCCTTTGGTCAGATTCGTACCGGCAAGGCTCACCCAAGCATTCTGGGTAGCGTGATGGTGCCGTACTACGGCGCAGACACCTCCATCACTCAAGTGGCGAACATCACCGTTAAGGACTCGCGTACCCTGCAAGTCGTTGCGTTCGAGCGCAACATGCTCGCCGCAGTCGACAAGGCAATCCAGAGCGCTGGCCTGAACCTCAACCCGACCAACCTGGGCGAGTTGTTGCTGATCTCCATGCCGGCCCTGACTGAAGAAACCCGCAAGGGCTTCACCAAGCAGGCGCGCAGTGCCGCCGAAGACGCGCGAGTTGCCGTGCGCAACATTCGTCGTGATGCCTTGGGTGAGCTGAAGAAGCTGGTCAAAGACAAAGAAATCAGCGAAGACGAAGAGCGTCGTGCTGCTGCCGATATTCAGAAAATCACCGACAAGGCTGAAGCTGATATCGACGCGGCTACCAAGCAAAAAGAAGCGGATCTGATGGCCGTATAAGGTTCGAGCTTTTAATGGACAAGACCAAGCAGACTGCGCCGTCCGCGGTGCCGCGCCATGTCGCGATCATCATGGATGGCAATAATCGCTGGGCGAAAAAACGCTTTATGCCGGGTGTCGCCGGACATAAAGCGGGCGTGGATGCTGTGCGGGCCGTCATCGAGGTGTGCGCCGAGGCCAAGGTCGAGGTGCTCACCCTGTTCGCGTTTTCCAGTGAAAACTGGCAGCGCCCGGCCGATGAAGTCAGTGCCTTGATGGATCTGTTCTTCAAGGCGTTGCGTCGTGAGGCCAAGCGTCTCAACGACAACAACATCAGCCTGCGCATCATCGGCGATCGTTCACGCTTTCATCCGGAGCTTCAGGCAGCAATGCGTGAAGCTGAAGCGATGACGGCCGGTGCCGACCGTTTCATCCTGCAGATCGCCGCCAATTACGGCGGTCAGTGGGATATTGCACAGGCTGCCCAGCGTCTGGCGCGTGAAGTCCAGGCCGGGCACCTGCGCCCGGAAGACATCACCCCGGATCTGTTGCAAACCTGTCTGGCGACCGGCGATCTGCCATTGCCGGACCTTTGCATCCGTACCGGTGGCGAACACCGCATAAGCAACTTCCTGCTGTGGCAACTGGCGTACGCCGAGTTGTACTTCTCCGACCTGTTCTGGCCGGACTTCAAACACGATGCCATGCGTAATGCGCTGGCCGATTTCGCTTCGCGCCAGCGTCGCTTCGGTAAAACGAGCGAACAGGTCGAAGCTGGAGCCCGGGTTTAATGCTTAAACAACGAATCATCACTGCGCTGATCCTGCTGCCGATCGCCTTGTGCGGTTTTTTCCTGCTCGAAGGTTCGGGTTTTGCCCTGTTCATCGGTCTGGTCGTGAGTCTGGGCGCCTGGGAATGGGCGCGTCTGGCGGGCTTTACCGCTCAATCGTTCCGCGTCGGGTATGCCGCGGTCGTCGCATTGATGTTGTTCGTCATGTATGTGCTGCCGGGCCTGGCACCTTGGGTGCTGGGGGCTTCGGTGCTCTGGTGGGCGGTGGCGACTTATCTGGTGCTGACATATCCGCGTTCCAGCGAGCATTGGTCCACGGCTGCCACCAAACTGGTCATTGGCTTGCTGATTCTGTTGCCGGCCTGGCAAGGTCTGGTGCAGATCAAGCAGTACCCGCTGGGTAACTGGCTGATCATGGCGGTGATGGTCTTGGTCTGGGGTGCCGATATTGGTGCTTACTTCTCCGGGCGCAAATTCGGCAAGCGCAAGCTCGCCCCGCAAGTCAGTCCGGGTAAAAGCTGGGAAGGCGTGTACGGTGGTCTGGTGCTGAGTCTGCTGATTACCGCCATTGTCGCGTTTGTCCGCGACTGGACCGTCGCCGAGTTGCTTAAAGGCTTGATTGGCGCTGCGCTGATCGTCTTCATCTCCGTGGTTGGCGATCTGACCGAAAGCATGTTCAAGCGTCAGTCCGGTATCAAGGACAGCAGTAATCTGCTGCCCGGTCATGGCGGCGTGCTTGATCGTATCGACAGTCTGACCGCGGCCATTCCGGTATTCGCCGTGCTGCTGTGGATGGCTGCACCGTGAGTCGCCCACAACAGATTACCGTTTTGGGTGCGACGGGCTCGATCGGCCTGAGCACGCTCGATGTAATTGCCCGTCATCCTGAGCGTTATCAGGTTTTCGCGTTGAGTGGTTTCACGCGTTTGAGCGAGCTTTTCGCCTTGTGCGTGCGCCACGTGCCGCAATTCGCTGTGGTGCCCGAGGCAGCTGCCGCGCGCAGTTTGCAGGACGATTTGCGTGCCGCCGGTTTGCCAACCCGCGTATTGGTAGGGGAAGAGGGCCTGTGTCAGGTCGCTGCTGCTCCGGAAGTCGATGCGGTGATGGCAGCAATCGTGGGTGCAGCAGGGCTGCGTCCGACCTTGGCGGCCGTTGAAGCAGGCAAGAAGATTCTTCTGGCCAATAAAGAGGCGCTGGTGATGTCCGGCGCCTTGTTCATGCAAGCGGTGCGCAAGAGCGGTTCAGTGCTGCTGCCGATCGACAGCGAACACAACGCGATTTTCCAGTGCATGCCACCGGATTTTGCTCGTGGATTGAGCTCGGTCGGTGTCCGTCGGATTTTACTCACAGCCTCTGGTGGTCCGTTCCGACAGACGCCCATGAGTGAATTGGCGCATGTTTCACCTGATCAGGCGTGTGCGCACCCTAACTGGTCCATGGGGCGCAAGATTTCGGTCGATTCGGCCAGCATGATGAATAAAGGTCTTGAGCTGATCGAGGCTTGTTGGTTGTTTGATGCAAAGCCTTCGCAGGTCGAGGTGGTGATCCACCCGCAGAGCGTGATTCACTCGCTGGTCGATTATGTCGACGGTTCGGTACTGGCGCAGTTGGGCAATCCCGATATGCGTACACCGATTGCCAATGCCCTGGCCTGGCCGGAGCGCATTGATTCCGGTGTAGCACCGCTGGATCTGTTCGCCGTCGCGCGTCTGGATTTCGAAGCGCCGGATGAAGAACGCTTCCCTTGCCTGCGCCTGGCTCGGCAAGCTGCCGAGGCTGGCGACAGTGCTCCGGCGATGCTCAATGCGGCCAATGAAGTGGCGGTGGCGGCGTTTCTCGACGGACGGGTCCGTTACCTGGAAATCGCGAGTATCATCGAGGAAGTCTTGAGCCTCGAGCCGGTTGTTGCATTGGCAGATCTCGAGGCCGTGTTTACGGCTGATGCCAAGGCGCGAGTCCTGGCTGAGCAATGGTTGAAGCGTCACGCTCGATAAAATTTGCAACACAATGGCTACACGCGGCACTGAACAGGATTGCGGAGAAAGTAGATGAGCGCGCTCTATATGATTGCCGGCACCCTGATCGCCTTGGGTGTGCTGGTCACCTTTCACGAATTCGGCCATTTCTGGGTCGCGCGCCGCTGCGGCGTCAAGGTTCTGCGCTTTTCCGTAGGCTTCGGCATGCCGTTGCTGCGCTGGCATGACAAGCAAGGCACCGAATTTGTAATCGCGGCGATACCCTTGGGTGGCTACGTCAAGATGCTCGATGAGCGCGAAGGCGAAGTGCCAGTCGATCAGCTTGACCAGTCGTTCAACCGCAAATCCGTGCGTCAGCGTATCGCCATTGTTGCCGCCGGCCCCATTGCCAACTTCCTGTTGGCGTTGGTGTTCTTTTGGGTATTGGCCATGCTCGGCAGCGAGCAGATTCGCCCGGTCATTGGTGCAGTTGAATCCGGCAGTATCGCCGCCAGTGCCGGTTTGAACGCTGGTCAGGAAATTGTTGCTGTCGATGGGGAGCCGACTACCGGTTGGGCTGCCGTCAATCTGCAGTTGGTCCGACGTCTTGGTGAAAGCGGTTCCCTGCAGTTGCTGGTGCGCGAACAGGGCACGACTGTCGATTCGCCGCGTGAGCTGAAGCTGGATAACTGGCTCAAAGGCGCAGATGAGCCGGATCCGATCCGCTCCCTGGGGATTCGCCCGTGGCGCCCGGCCTTGCCGCCGGTACTCGCCGAACTTGATCCGAAAGGTCCGGCCCAGGCGGCCGGCTTGAAGACTGGCGATCGTCTGTTGGCGCTCGACGGTCAGGCGTTGAATGACTGGCAGCAAGTGGTTGATACGGTACGTACGCGTCCTGATACCAAAATCATGCTGCGTATCGAGCGCGACAATGCTCAAATCGACGTCCCTGTGACCCTGGCAGCGCGCGGTGAAAGCAAATCGCCCAGCGGATATCTGGGGGCGGGCGTAAAAGCTGTCGACTGGCCACCGGAGATGATCCGCGAGGTCAGTTACGGGCCGTTGGCTGCAATTGGCGAGGGTGCCCGTCGCACTTGGACCATGAGCATTCTGACGCTCGATTCACTGAAGAAAATGCTGTTCGGCGAGCTCTCGGTAAAAAACTTGAGTGGACCGATAACCATTGCTAAAGTGGCGGGCGCTTCTGCCCAGTCGGGCGTCGCTGATTTCCTGAATTTCCTTGCTTATCTGAGTATTAGCCTGGGCGTTCTGAATTTGCTGCCCATTCCTGTACTGGATGGGGGGCATTTGTTGTTTTATCTGATCGAGTGGGCGCGTGGTCGTCCCTTGTCGGATCGGGTGCAAGGTTGGGGGATACAGATCGGTATCAGTTTGGTGGTCGGGGTGATGTTGCTTGCTCTGGTCAACGATCTGGGTCGTCTGTAACGCTTCGCTGAATTGCGAATCTGCCGCATTTTGCGGCAGTTTGTTTATTGCCAGTTGGAATAAGAAAGGACTTCATGAAACGTCTGCTGCTAACTGCGGTTCTCACCGTATTGATGATCGCCGAAGTTCACGCCGAGTCCTTCACTATCTCTGATATTCGCGTCAATGGCCTCCAGCGGGTCTCCGCGGGTAGCGTCTTTGGTGCCTTGCCGTTGAACGTCGGTGAGCAGGCGGATGATCGTCGCCTGGTGGAATCCACTCGTGCGTTGTTCAAAACCGGTTTCTTTCAAGATATCCAGCTGGGCCGCGAAGGCAACGTTCTGGTAATCACGGTCGTTGAACGCCCGTCGGTCGCCAGTATCGAGATCGAAGGCAACAAGGCGATCTCCACTGAAGACTTGATGAAAGGTCTCAAACAGTCCGGTCTGGCCGAAGGCGAGATCTTCCAGCGTGCCACCCTTGAGGGTGTGCGTAACGAACTGCAACGTCAGTACGTCGCGCAAGGTCGCTACTCGGCTACCGTTGATACCGAAGTGGTATCGCAGCCGCGTAACCGCGTGGGCCTGAAGGTGAAGATCAATGAAGGCACCGTTGCGGCCATTCAGCACATCAACGTGGTAGGCAACACGGTTTTCCCCGAGGAAGACCTGACCGACCTGTTCGAGTTGAAAACCACCAACTGGCTGTCGTTCTTCAAGAACGATGACAAGTACGCCCGTGAAAAACTTTCCGGTGACCTGGAGCGTCTGCGTTCCTACTACCTGGACCGTGGCTATATCAACATGGATATCGCTTCGACCCAGGTGTCCATCACCCCGGACAAGAAGCACGTCTACATCACTGTCAACGTCACTGAGGGCGAGAAGTACACCGTTCGTGACGTCAAGCTCAGTGGTGATCTGAAAGTCCCTGAAGATCAGGTCAAGTCCCTGCTGTTGGTGCAGAAGGGGCAGGTGTTCTCGCGCAAGCTGATGACTACCACATCCGAGCTGATCACCCGTCGTCTGGGTAACGAGGGTTACACCTTCGCCAACGTCAACGGCGTACCTCAGCCGCACGATGATGATCACACTGTAGACATCCTGTTCGCTGTTGATCCGGGCAAGCGTGCCTACGTCAACCGCATCAATTTCCGTGGCAACACCAAGTCCGAAGACGAAGTGCTGCGTCGTGAAATGCGTCAGATGGAAGGCGGCTGGGCTTCGACTTACCTGATCGACCAGTCCAAGACCCGTCTTGAGCGTCTGGGCTTCTTTAAAGAAGTCAACGTTGAAACCCCGGCTGTTCCGGGTGTCGACGATCAGGTTGACGTGAACTACGCCGTTGAAGAACAGGCTTCCGGTTCGATTACCGCCAGCGTCGGTTTCGCCCAGAGTGCCGGTCTCATCCTTGGTGGTTCGATCACCCAGAACAACTTCCTCGGTACCGGTAACCGCGTCAGCGTTGGCCTGACCCGAAGCGAATACCAGAGCCGCTACAACTTCGGTTACGTTGACCCGTACTGGACCGCCGATGGCGTCAGCCTGGGTTACAACGCGTTCTATCGCACCACTGACTACAAAGACCTCGACGTCGACGTAGCAAGCTATGCGGTAGACAGCCTGGGTGCCGGCGTGAACGTTGGTTACCCGATCAGCGAAACTTCGCGTCTGACCTTCGGCCTGTCCGCTCAACAAGACACGATCAAGACCGGTACCTATACCGTTGACGAAATTTTCGACTTCGTTAACAAGGAAGGCGACAAGTACCTGAACTTCAAGGCGTCGGCCGGCTGGTCCGAATCGACCCTGAACAAAGGCGTGTTGCCGACCCGTGGCCGTTCCCAGAGCCTGACTCTGGAATCCACCATTCCTGGCAGTGACCTGTCGTTCTACAAACTTGATTACCGCGGTCAGCTGTTCCAGCCGATCAGCGAGAACTACACCCTGCGTCTGCACACCGAATTGGGTTATGGCGACGGTTACGGTTCGACCGACGGCTTGCCGTTCTATGAAAACTACTATGCTGGTGGTTTCAACTCGGTTCGTGGCTTCAAGGACAGCACCCTCGGCCCGCGCAGTACGCCGAGCCGTGGTACCAACCCGGGCACGCTGGCTGACCCGGACCAGGATCCACTGCCGTTCGGTGGTAACGTCCTGATCCAGGGTGGTGTCGAGGTTCTGTTCCCGCTGCCATTCGTAAAAGATCAGCGCTCTCTGCGTACTTCGGTATTCTGGGATGTGGGTAACGTATTTGACTCGCAGTGCAAGGACACTACCAATGCGAACGGCTCGACGTCGAACACCAAATGCAACGACATCAGCCTGAGCAACATGGCCAGTTCCGTGGGTGTGGGTGTGACCTGGGTCACCGCACTGGGTCCTCTGAGCTTCGCGCTGGCCATGCCGGTCAAGAAGCCGGATGACGCTGATACTCAAGTGTTCCAATTCTCCCTCGGCCAGACGTTCTAAGCGTCTGACCCAAGATAACGACAATGGATTTTGTAGGAGTGCATCGTGCGTAAGTTGACTCAATTGGTTCTCCTGGCCTCCTTGATGGTGGCAGGCCCGGCATTTGCCGACATGAAAATTGCCGTTCTGAACTATCAGATGGCCTTGCTGGAATCCGACGCGGCGAAGAAATACGCCGTTGATGCCGAGAAGAAGTTCGGTCCGCAACTGACCAAGCTGAAGACGCTGGAAAGCAGCGCCAAGGGCATTCAGGACCGTCTGATGGCCGGTGGCGACAAAATGCAGCAAGGTGAGCGCGAGCGTCTGGAGCTGGAATTCAAGCAAAAGGCCCGTGACTTCCAGTTCCAGTCCAAGGAACTGAACGAAGCCAAAGCCGTTGCCGACCGCGAAATGCTCAAGCAACTGAAGCCGAAACTGGATAGCGCAGTGGAAGAAGTCATCAAGAAAGGTGGTTTTGACCTGGTGTTCGAGCGTGGCGCAGTGATCGATGTCAAGCCTCAGTACGACATCACGCGCCAGGTAATCGAGCGCATGAATCAGCTGAAGTAACCCATGACCGTGACTATCAAGCTCGGCCAGTTGGCCGAGTTCCTCGGCGCCACCCTGCGTGGCGACCCTGAGAAGCAAATTACTGGGCTAGCCACTTTGCAAGAGGCTGGCCCAGCTCAGTTGAGCTTTCTGGCAAATCCTCAATATCGCAAATACCTGACGGGCTCGCAGGCGGCAGCACTGTTGCTCAAAGAGGCCGATGCCGAAGGTTTTGCCGGTAATGCGTTGGTGGTGCCTGATCCTTACCTGGCGTACGCGCGCATCTCCCACCTGTTCGATCCCAAGCCAAAAGCCTCTGCGGGTATCCATCCGTCAGCGGTGATTGCGCCGGACGCGGTGGTTGATCCAAGCGCCAGCATCGGCCCCTTTGTGGTGATCGAAGCCGGTGCGCGAATTGGCGCGCAGGTGACACTGGGCGCACATTGCGTTGTTGGTGCCCGCAGCGAAATCGGTGAAGGCGGCTGGCTCGCCCCACGCGTGACGCTGTATCACGATGTGCGTATCGGCAAGCGTGTGGTGATCCAGTCCGGTGCCGTGCTTGGTGGTGAAGGCTTCGGCTTCGCCAACGAAAAAGGTATCTGGCAGAAGATCGCCCAGATCGGTGGCGTGACCATCGGCGACGATGTCGAGATTGGCGTGAATACCGCCATCGATCGCGGCGCGCTGGCCGATACCGTCATTGGCAATGGCGTGAAGCTCGACAACCAGATCCAGATCGCCCACAACGTTCAGGTCGGTGATCACACTGCCATGGCGGCCTGCGTCGGGATCTCCGGCAGCACCAAAATCGGCAAGCATTGCATGCTGGCAGGCGGTGTTGGCCTGGTGGGCCATATTGATATTTGCGACAACGTTTTCCTGACCGGGATGACTATGGTGACTCACTCGATTACCGAGCCGGGTGCCTATTCTTCCGGCACAGCCATGCAACCGGCGGCCGAATGGCGCAAAAGCGCGGCCCGCATCCGTCAGCTCGATGACATCGCGCGACGTTTAAAACAGCTGGAAAAGCGCGTAGGGGAAGTGACCCCTGACGGCAATGCTTCATCAGATGGCTGATACCATTTCCATATCAAGTGTGCACAGCCTCTAGACTGCCTCCTTGATTTGCTAGAGGAGTGCGCGTCAGTCGCGCTCCCAATCTTTACATAGGCTTCCCCCCGAAATGATGGACATCAACGAGATTCGCGAATACCTGCCTCACCGTTACCCGTTCCTGCTGGTGGATCGGGTGGTGGAACTGGACACTGAAGGCAAGCGCATTCGCGCCTACAAGAATGTCAGCATCAATGAGCCGTTCTTCAATGGTCACTTCCCGGCGCACCCGATCATGCCGGGCGTGCTGATCATCGAAGCGATGGCTCAGGCTGCCGGGATCCTCGGTTTCAAAATGCTTGATGTGAAGCCTGCCGACGGCACGCTGTATTACTTCGTCGGTTCCGACAAGCTGCGCTTCCGCCAGCCTGTGTTGCCGGGCGATCAACTGATCCTCGAAGCCAAGTTCATCAGCTGCAAGCGTCAGATCTGGAAGTTCGAATGCCAGGCTTCGGTCGATGGCAAGCCGGTTTGCTCGGCTGAAATCATCTGTGCGGAACGCAAGCTATGAGTTTGATTGACCCTCGCGCAATCATCGATCCGTCGGCCGTTCTGGCTGATGGCGTCGAGGTCGGCCCGTGGTCGATCATCGGCGCAGGTGTGGAAATCGGCGAGGGTACCGTGATCGGGCCGCATGTAATCCTCAAAGGCCCGACCCGCATCGGCAAGCACAATCGCATCTACCAGTTTTCCTCGGTAGGCGAAGACACGCCTGATCTGAAGTACAAGGGTGAAGAAACCCGCTTGGTGATCGGTGACCACAACGTCATCCGTGAAGGCGTGACCATTCACCGTGGCACCGTGCAAGACCGTTCGGAAACCACGCTGGGTGATCACAACCTGATCATGGCTTATGCCCACATCGGGCATGACAGCGTTATCGGCAACCACTGCATTCTGGTCAACAACACCGCGTTGGCCGGGCATGTGCACGTGGATGACTGGGCGATCCTCTCCGGGTTCACTCTGGTGCACCAGTATTGCCACATCGGCGCTCACAGCTTTTCCGGTATGGGCACTGCGATCGGCAAGGACGTTCCTGCGTTCGTCACCGTGTTCGGCAACCCTGCCGAAGCGCGCAGCATGAACTTCGAAGGCATGCGCCGTCGCGGTTTCAGCGAAGACGCGATTCATACCCTGCGTCGCGCTTACAAAACCGTCTATCGCCAAGGTCTGACGGTTGAGCAGGCGCTGGCCGAACTGGCTGAACCTGCTGCGCAATACCCGGAAGTTGCGATATTCCGCGACTCCATCCAGTCGTCGACTCGCGGCATCACGCGCTGATCATGGCCAATCTGCGTATTGCGCTGGTGGCGGGTGAAGCTTCCGGTGACATTCTCGGTGCCGGCCTCATGCGCGCGCTCAAGGCTCAGCATCCGGCGGTCGATTTCATCGGCGTCGGTGGCCCGTTGATGCAGGCTGAAGGCCTGACTTCCTACTTTCCCATGGAGCGCTTGTCGGTCATGGGCCTGGTGGAAGTCCTCGGTCGTTTGCGCGAATTGCTCAAGCGCCGCAAAGACCTGATCGCGACGCTGATCGCCGAGAAGCCGGATGTGTTCATCGGCATCGACGCGCCGGACTTCAACCTCAATATCGAACTCAAGCTGCGTCAGGCCGGGATCAAGACCGTGCATTACGTCAGCCCGTCGGTGTGGGCGTGGCGGCAGAAGCGTGTGCTGAAGATTCGCGAAGGCTGCGACCTGATGCTGACGCTGCTGCCGTTCGAAGCAAAATTTTACGAAGAAAAGGGCGTGCCGGTGCGGTTCGTCGGCCACACGCTGGCCGATACCATTCCGCTGGAAGCTGATCGCGCTGCGGCGCGTGCCGAGCTGGGCCTGCCCGACGGCCCGCTGGTGGCGTTGATGCCCGGCAGTCGCGGCGGCGAAGTCTCCCGTCTGGGCGCGCTGTTCCTCGACACCGCCGAACGTCTGCGTGCGATGCGCCCGGGTTTGCGCTTTGTCATCCCGTGCGCCAACCCTGAACGCCGCGCGCAACTTGAAGAGCTGCTCGCCGGGCGTGATCTGCCGGTGACCTTGCTCGACGGCAAATCCCATCTGGCCCTGGCAGCGTGCAATGCCGTGTTGATTGCCTCCGGCACTGCGACCCTCGAAGCGCTGTTGTACAAGCGGCCGATGGTGGTGGCGTACCGCTTGGCGCCGTTGACGTTCTGGATCCTCAAACGCATGGTCAAGAGCCCGTACGTGTCCTTGCCGAACCTGCTGGCCCAGCGCCTGCTGGTCCCGGAATTGTTGCAGGATGATGCGACAGTCGACGCGCTGGCACAGACCCTGTCGCCACTGATCGAAGGTGGCGAAGAACAGACACGTGGTTTCGACGAGATCCATCGCAGGTTGCGGCTGGATGCCTCCAATCAGGCGGCGGACGCCGTCCTTAACCTGATCGGTCAAACGCGATGAGCAAGACAAGCATGCAGATGGGCCTGGATTTCACTCTGGTCGCCGAAGTAGAAGAATTGGTTGCCGGCGTTGATGAAGTCGGTCGTGGCCCGTTGTGCGGTGCGGTGGTGACGGCGGCGGTGATCCTCGATCCGAACCGGCCGATCCTCGGTCTCAACGACTCGAAGAAACTCACTGAAGCCAAGCGCGAAAAGCTTTACGACGAAATCATCGAAAAGTCCTTGAGCTGGTGTATTGCGCGCGCCGAAGTGGAAGAAATCGACGAGCTGAACATCTTGCACGCGACCATGCTGGCCATGCAGCGCGCGGTGGCCGGCCTGCACATTCAGCCGAAACTGGCGATGATCGACGGCAACCGCTGCCCGCAACTGCCGATGCGTGCCGAAGCGGTGGTGCAGGGCGACGGCAAGGTGCCGGCGATTGCTGCTGCGTCGATTCTGGCCAAGGTCAGCCGCGACCGCGAAATGGCTGCATTCGAATTGATCTATCCGGGTTACGGCATCGGCGGCCATAAAGGCTACCCGACGCCCGTTCATCTGGAAGCCTTGTCGCGTCTTGGCCCGACGCCGATTCACCGGCGCTCGTTCGCCCCGGTGCGTCTGGCTTACGAAGCGCTGGAAGGTCTGACGCAGGTTTAGTCGCAAGGCTGATGTTTTGTTCGAGGCCCGGTACAATCCGGGCCTTGTTGTCTCTATGTAACTGGACAGGATCACTATGCCGGCTTCATTCGTTCATCTACGCCTGCACACTGAATACTCCCTGGTCGACGGGCTGGTGCGGATCAAGCCGCTGGTCAAGGCACTGACGGCCATGAACATGCCGGCGGTCGCAGTCACCGACCAGAACAACATGTGTTCCCTGGTCAAATTCTATAAAAACACCATGGGCGCGGGCATCAAGCCGATCTGCGGTGCCGACCTGTGGCTGTCGAACAAGGACCCGGACGCACCGCTGAGCCGGCTCAGCCTGTTGGTGATGAACGCCAAGGGCTATCGCAACCTCACCGAGTTGATCTCGCGCGGCTTCATCGAAGGCCAGCGCAACGGAATGATCATCGTCGAGCGCGAGTGGGTTGCTGAAGCCAACGAAGGCCTGATCATGCTGTCCGCCGCCAAAGAAGGCGAGATCGGCATGGCCATGATCGGCGGCAACCCGGCTGAAGCTGAAGCCTTGGCGCGCGAATGGATGGCGGTATTCCCGGATCGTTTCTATCTGGAAATCCAGCGCACCAATCGCCCTAACGATGAAGAACAGCTGCACGGTGCCGTCGCACTCGCCGACAAGCTCGGCGCGCCGCTGGTGGCGACCAACGATGTGCGTTTCATCAAGCAGGAAGACTTCGCCGCCCACGAAACCCGCGTGTGCATCGGTGAGGGCCGTGCCCTCGACGATCCACGGCGCTCGAAGAATTACAGCGATCAGCAATACCTGAAAAGCGCCGAGGAAATGATCGAGCTGTTCAGCGATATTCCCGACGCCATCGAAAACACCGTCGAAATCGCCAAGCGCTGCAATATCGAAGTGAAGCTGGGCACTCACTTTTTGCCCAACTTCCCGATTCCCGATGGCATGACCATCGACGAGTATTTCCGCAAAGTCTCCTTCGACGGTCTGGAAGAACGCTTGTCGGTGCTGCTGCCCAAGGACACCACCGAAGACTACGAAGCCAAGCGTCAGGTCTACGTCGACCGGCTGAATTTCGAGCTGGATATCATTATCCAGATGGGTTTCCCCGGTTACTTCCTCATCGTTATGGACTTTATCCAGTGGGCCAAGAACAACGGCGTGCCGGTAGGTCCGGGCCGTGGGTCGGGTGCCGGTTCGTTGGTGGCTTATGTACAGAAGATCACCGACCTCGATCCGCTGGAATACGACCTGCTGTTCGAACGATTCCTTAACCCGGAACGGGTCTCGATGCCCGACTTCGACGTCGACTTCTGCATGGACGGTCGTGACCGCGTGATCGACTACGTGGCCGAAAAATACGGTCGTAACGCGGTAAGCCAGATCATCACTTTCGGTTCCATGGCGGCCAAGGCTGTGGTGCGCGACGTAGCGCGGGTGCAGGGCAAGTCCTACGGCCTGGCGGATCGTCTGTCGAAGATGATTCCGTTCGAAGTCGGCATGACCCTGGAAAAAGCCTACGAGCAGGAAGAAATCCTCCGTGACTTCATCAAGGTTGATGAAGAAGCTGCGGAAATCTGGGAAATGGCGCGCAAGCTCGAAGGCGTTGTGCGTAACGTTGGTAAACACGCCGGTGGTGTGGTTATTGCGCCGACCAAACTGACTGACTTCTCGCCAATCTACTGCGATGAGGCCGGTGACGGTCTGGTGACCCAGTTCGACAAAGACGACGTTGAAGCGGCTGGTCTGGTGAAGTTCGACTTCCTCGGTCTGCGGACCCTGACGATCATCGACTGGGCGCTGAAAACCATTAACCGCGACCGTGCCAAGGTCAACGAGCCGCCACTGGATATCGCGTTTATCCCGCTGGACGACAAACCGACGTACTCGTTGTTGCAGAAAGCTGAAACCACCGCGGTGTTCCAGCTTGAATCGCGCGGCATGAAAGAGCTGATCAAAAAGCTCAAGCCCGACTGCCTGGAAGACCTGATCGCACTGGTGGCCCTGTTCCGTCCGGGCCCGCTGCAGTCCGGCATGGTGGACGACTTCATCAACCGTAAGCACGGCCGCGCCGAACTGGCGTATCCGCACTCGGATTACCAGTACGAAGGTTTGAAGCCGGTTCTGGCACCGACTTACGGCATCATCCTGTATCAGGAACAGGTGATGCAGATTGCTCAGGTCATGGCCGGTTACACCCTTGGCGGTGCGGACATGCTCCGTCGGGCGATGGGTAAGAAAAAACCCGAGGAAATGGCCAAGCAGCGCGGCGGTTTCATTGAAGGTTGCGCGACCAACAACATCGACGCCGACCTTGCCGGTAACATTTTCGACCTGGTAGAAAAGTTCGCCGGTTACGGCTTCAACAAATCCCACTCCGCCGCCTACGGCCTGGTCTCGTACCAGACAGCCTGGCTGAAAGCCCACTACCCGGCGCCGTTCATGGCTGCGGTACTGTCGGCGGATATGCACAACACCGACAAGGTCGTGACCTTGATCGAGGAAGTGCGCACGATGAAACTGCGCCTCGACGCGCCGGACGTGAACACTTCGGAGTTCAAGTTCACGGTGAACGACGACGGCCGCATCGTCTACGGCCTCGGCGCGATCAAAGGTGTTGGTGAAGGCCCGGTTGAGGCGATCACCGAGGCGCGTCAGGCAGGTCCGTTCAAGGATCTGTTCGACTTCTGCGCGCGGGTCGACCTCAAGCGCATCAACAAACGTACCCTCGACGGCTTGATCCGCAGCGGTGCGCTAGATCGTCTGGGGCCGTACTTCCATGACGAACAGAAGGCTTATCAGGCCAACATCGACCGCAACCGCGCCGTGCTGCTGGCAGCGATGGAAGAGGCGATCAAGGCGGCCGAGCAGACTGCGCGTACCCACGACTCTGGTCACGCCGACCTGTTTGGCGGGCTGTTTGTTGAAGAAGATGCCGACGTTTATGCGTCCCATCGCAAGGCCAAGGAGCTAACCCTCAAGGAACGCCTCAAAGGTGAGAAAGACACCTTGGGCCTGTACCTGACCGGTCACCCGATTGACGAATACGAAGGCGAGATCCGCCGTTTCGCTCGTCAACGCATCATCGACCTGAAGCCGGCGCGCGATACGCAAACCGTGGCGGGGATGATCATTGCCCTGCGCGTAATGAAGAACAAGAAGGGCGACAAGATGGGCTTCATCACCCTCGACGACCGTTCGGGGCGGATTGAGGCGTCGCTGTTTGCCGATGCGTTCCACTCTGCGCAGTCGTTGTTGCAGACCGACGCGATGGTGGTGGTCGAAGGCGAAGTCAGCAACGATGACTTCTCCGGTGGCCTGCGCCTGCGCGTCAAGCGGGTGATGAGCATGGAAGACGCGCGCACCAATCTGGCCGAAAGCCTGCGCCTGAAGCTGCAAACCCAGGATCTGAAAGGCGATCAGCTACGCTGGTTGGGGGATTTGCTCAAGCGTCATCGCGGCGCGTGCCCGATCACCATGGAGTACACCAGTCCGGATGCGAAGACCTTGCTGCAGTTCGGCGAGACCTGGCGGATTGATCCGGCGGATGCGTTGATTCAAGCCCTGCGTGACCAGTTCGGGCGAGACAACGTCTTCCTCCAATACCGTTGACCGGCAAGTGCCATCATGGCGCTTGCCCGCAACCTGAATTTTTAATCTCGACCTCAGCGCGCCTCTCCCTTAAGGTAGGGCGCGAATAGACAACCGGCCGGCCCAAGCTCATTTGGGACACGACCCAAGACGGACGCCTATGAACCCGAATTTTCTAGATTTCGAACAGCCGATCGCCGACCTGCAAGCCAAGATCGAAGAGTTGCGCTTGGTCGGTAATGACAATTCGCTGAATATCGGCGATGAGATCTCCCGCCTGCAGGACAAGAGCAAAACGCTGACCGAAGACATCTTCGGCAAGCTGACCAGCTGGCAGATCGCACGCCTGGCGCGTCACCCGAAACGCCCGTACACCCTCGACTACATCGAGCACATCTTCACCGAGTTCGACGAACTGCACGGTGACCGTCACTTCTCTGACGACGCGGCCATCGTTGGCGGTATCGCCCGTCTGGAAGACCAGCCGGTGATGATCATCGGTCACCAGAAGGGTCGTGAAGTGCGCGAGAAGGTGCGCCGTAACTTCGGCATGCCGCGTCCGGAAGGCTACCGCAAGGCTTGCCGTCTGATGGAGATGGCCGAGCGTTTCAAAATGCCGATCCTGACCTTCATCGACACCCCGGGTGCCTATCCTGGCATCGACGCTGAAGAGCGTAACCAGAGCGAAGCGATCGCCTGGAACCTGCGCGTGATGTCGCGCCTGAAGACCCCGATCATCGCCACCGTTATCGGTGAGGGTGGTTCCGGTGGTGCACTGGCCATTGGCGTCTGCGACCAGCTAAACATGCTGCAGTACTCGACCTACGCGGTAATCTCGCCGGAAGGTTGCGCTTCGATTCTGTGGAAAACCGCCGAAAAAGCGCCGGATGCTGCTGAAGCAATGGGCATCACCGCCGAGCGTCTGAAAGGCCTGGGCATTGTCGACAAGGTGATTGGCGAGCCTCTGGGCGGCGCGCACCGTGATCCGGCGGCTGCGGCTGCATCGATCCGTGCCGAGCTGAGCTCGCAACTGGCGATGCTGAAGAAGTTCGATAACGAAGCGTTGCTGAAGCGCCGTTATGATCGACTGATGAGCTACGGTCTCTAAGTCGAACGCAATACCCATGTGGGAGCGAGCCTGCTCGCGAAAGCGGTATAACAGTCGACAAATCTGTTGAATGTTAAACCGTCTTCGCGAGCAGGCTCGCTCCCACATTTGGTTTAGGCAAGGGTAAAGAAATGGGTCAGTCCATGATTGATTTGCCTTCACGGCTTTTGCACAACCTTGAGCCTTGGCGCAATGCCGCTCATTGGCGCGTCGCGTTTTCCGGTGGTCTCGATTCCACCGTCCTGCTGCACCTGCTTGCCGATCTGGCAAAAACCGAATCCATCCCCGCGCTAAGCGCTATCCATATCCATCACGGCCTTCAGGCCGCAGCTGATGCGTGGCCGCAGCATTGCCAGTCCGTGTGTGATGCGCTGGGAGTGCCGTTGCTCATCGAGCAGGTGACGGTGCAACCAGGCGCGAGTCTGGAGCGGGCGGCGCGGGATGCGCGTTACGCCGTGTTCAGTGCGCTGACCCAAGCTAATGAGGCGTTAATCACTGGTCAACACCGTGATGATCAGGCGGAAACACTGCTGTTCCGGCTGCTGCGTGGAGCGGGAGTGCGCGGATTGTCGGGAATGCCGCAGCAAAGGCCAGTGGGGCAGGGCATGTTGATTCGCCCGTTGCTGGATGTCACTCGAGCCGAGCTGGAACGTTACGCACAGGCTCACTCGTTAAGCTGGATCGAAGATCCGTCAAATCAGGATCGACAGTTCTCGCGCAATTACCTGCGCCATCAGGTTATGCCGGTGCTGAGCGAGCGCTGGCCGCAAGCGCAGGCGAACATGACCCGCAGCGCCGCGCATCTGCGTGAAGCTCAGGGGCTGCTCGATGAGTTGGCGCAGATCGATTTGGCGCAAGCCGCGACTGCTCATGATTATGAATGGCTGGTTTTACCGTCGCTGGAACTGGCGCCGCTCGCCGCACTGTCTGCTGCCCGGCAACGAAACGCGATCAGCCATTGGCTCGAACGCTTCACGCAACTGCCAGATACCGACCACTGGTCGGGTTGGAAAAATCTGTGCGATGCCGCTCACGATGCTTCACCGATATGGCGTCTGGCCGATGGCGAGCTTCATCGCAGTGCCGGTCGTCTGTGGTGGCTCAGCGGTCACTGGCTACGCACGCCGATGATCGGCGTCGAGTGGCAGAGCCCGGCGTCAGCGCTACGCTTGGCCGATAACGGACATGTCACGTTCAGCGGGCAGACTCCCGTCGGGCCTTTGCGCATTGCCTATCGTCAGGGCGGTGAAGTCATGCAGCTGGCGGATCGCGGCCACCGTGACCTCAAGCGCCTGCTCAATGAGCGCGCGGTCCCGGGCTTCATGCGTGGCAGATTGCCGCTGCTGTTTCGCGGCGATGAATTGCTCGCGGTGGCGAACCTGCCGGGACTTGATGGTCATGCACAGGACGGCTGGAAATTGCATTGGCTGCCAACAGACGAAGATCAAGGTTTGAGCTGAAAGGAGCATTCCGGTAGACTACGCTCCCTTCTTGATACAACTTCTGTGGATTCGCCTGAATTGCAGGAGTTGCCGATTACCAAGCAGTCTTTGCTGGGCGATTCCAAAAAATGTGTAGCGAGCAACGTACCGGTGTTTCACCTGCCGGTCTGTCCCAACGCGGCGGTTTTTTTGAAAGGTGCACTGTGATTAATGCAGGTGATCGGGGGCTTCGGCCTTCCTTCGCTTTCCCCGGCGGCTCGTACCGCTTTAACGCAGACTTCTAGGGTTTTTCATGACGCGCTACATATTCGTCACGGGCGGTGTTGTTTCTTCATTGGGGAAAGGCATTGCATCGGCTTCATTGGCAGCCATCCTGGAGGCGCGGGGACTTAAGGTCACCATGCTGAAGCTGGATCCGTACATCAACGTCGATCCGGGCACCATGAGCCCGTTCCAGCACGGTGAAGTGTTCGTCACCCACGACGGCGCCGAGACCGACCTGGACCTGGGGCACTACGAGCGGTTCATCCGCACGACCATGACCCAGAACAACAACTTCACCACCGGCCGTGTCTACGAGCACGTGCTGCGCAAAGAGCGCCGTGGTGACTACCTGGGTGCAACCATCCAGGTGATTCCGCACATCACCGACGAAATCAAGCGCCGCATCATCAAGGGTGCCGGTGACGCTGACGTGGCGATGGTTGAAATCGGTGGCACCGTCGGTGACATCGAGTCGCAACCGTTCCTCGAAGCCATCCGTCAACTGCGTTTCGAAGTCGGCGCCAAGCGCGCGATGCTGATGCACCTGACACTGGTGCCGTACATCGCCACCGCTGGCGAGACCAAAACCAAGCCAACCCAGCACTCGGTCAAAGAACTGCGTTCGATCGGCCTGCAGCCAGACGTGCTGGTGTGCCGTTCCGATCACCCGATCGACATCTCGTCGCGTCGCAAGATCGCTCAGTTCACCAACGTTGAAGAACGTGCGGTGATCGCGCTGGAAGACGCCGACACCATCTACAAGATTCCGGGCATCCTGCATTCGCAGGGTCTGGACGATTTCGTCGTTGAGCGTTTCGGTCTGCAATGCGGCAGCGCTGATCTGTCCGAGTGGGACGCAGTGGTTGACGCCAAGCTGAACCCGGAACACGAAGTGACCATCGCCATGGTCGGCAAGTACATGGAACTGCTGGACGCTTACAAGTCGCTGATCGAAGCGATGAGTCACGCCGGCATCAGCAACCGCACCAAGGTCAACCTGCGTTACATCGATTCCGAAGACATCGAAAACCAGGGCACTGCGCTGCTCGAAGGTGTCGACGCGATCCTCGTACCGGGCGGCTTCGGTCTGCGTGGCGTGGAAGGCAAGATCACTGCCGTTCAGTACGCTCGCGAAAACAAGGTTCCGTACCTGGGTATCTGCCTGGGCATGCAAGTGGCGGTCATCGAGTTCGCCCGTAACGTGATGGGCTGGAAAGACGCCAACTCCACCGAGTTCGATCGCGCCAGCGGTCATCCGGTGGTCGGTCTGATCACCGAGTGGGAAGACGCGACCGGTGCCGTTGAAGTGCGTACCGAATCGTCCGACCTGGGCGGCACCATGCGCCTTGGCGCTCAGGACTGCCTGCTTGAAGCCGGTTCCAAGGTCCACGACTGCTACGGCAAGGACGTGATCGTCGAGCGTCACCGTCACCGTTACGAAGTGAACAACAACCTGCTGCCACAGCTGATCGAAGCTGGCCTGAAAATCTCCGGTCGCTCCGCTGATGCGGCGCTGGTTGAAGTGGTTGAAGCGGCCGATCACCCATGGTTCGTCGCTTGCCAGTTCCACCCTGAGTTCACTTCCACACCACGTGATGGCCATCCGCTGTTCAGCGGTTTTGTCAAAGCAGCGTTGGCTCAACACCAGAAGAAGGCGTAACCCCGATGGCACAGAAGATCATCCGCGTCGGCGACATCGAAATTGCCAACGACAAACCCATGGTGCTGTTTGGCGGCATGAACGTGCTGGAAAGCCGTGACATGGCCATGCAGGTTTGCGAAGAGTACGTAAAGGTCACCGAAAAACTCGGTATCCCTTACGTGTTCAAGGCCAGTTTCGACAAGGCTAACCGTTCTTCTGTGACCTCTTATCGTGGTCCTGGCCTGGAAGAGGGCATGCGCATCTTCCAGGACATCAAACAAGCCTTTGGCGTGCCGATCATCACCGACGTCCACGAGCCTGATCAGGCTGCGGTCGTCGCAGAGGTCTGCGACATCATTCAACTGCCGGCCTTCCTGTCGCGCCAGACCGATCTGGTCGTCGCGATGGCCAAGACCAATGCAGTGATCAACATCAAGAAAGCCCAGTTCCTCGCGCCTCAGGAAATGAAACACATCCTGAACAAGTGCGTGGAAGCGGGTAACGATCAATTGATCCTCTGCGAGCGTGGTTCGAGCTTCGGCTACAACAACCTCGTGGTCGACATGCTCGGCTTCGGCATCATGAAGCAGTTCGAGTACCCGGTATTCTTCGACGTGACCCATGCGCTGCAAATGCCGGGTGGTCGTGCCGACTCCGCCGGCGGTCGCCGTGCCCAGGTTCTGGATCTGGCCAAGGCGGGCATGAGCCAGTCGTTGGCAGGTCTGTTCCTCGAAGCGCATCCGGATCCGGACAACGCCAAATGCGATGGCCCTTGCGCCTTGCGTCTGGACAAACTGGAGCCATTTCTGGCCCAGCTCAAGGCTTTGGACGAACTGGTGAAGAGTTTTCCGACGGTAGAAACCGCCTAAACCTCAATTCTCCGGTAAAGTACCGCACGATTTGTCGCTCATGCCCTCGGGTGTGAGCGTTATCGTCTGCAAGCCTGCCCGCTGCACACCCCTTGCCGACGGTAAAAAGATTTCCTCTAGCTGCGTCGTTTTCGTCAACTTTGGAGTGTTTACAACAATGGCAAAAATCGTCGACATCAAAGGTCGTGAAGTTCTCGACTCCCGTGGCAATCCCACCGTGGAAGCGGACGTGCTTCTCGACAACGGCATCATCGGCAGCGCTTGCGCGCCGTCCGGTGCATCCACTGGCTCGCGTGAAGCACTCGAGCTGCGTGATGGCGACAAGAGCCGTTACCTGGGCAAGGGCGTGCTCAAAGCGGTAGCCAATATCAACGGTCCGATCCGCGATCTGCTGCTGGGCACCGACCCAAGCGACCAGAAAGCCCTGGATCACGCGATGATCAAGCTCGACGGTACCGAAAACAAGGCAACCCTGGGCGCCAACGCCATCCTCGCCGTGTCCCTGGCTGCGGCCAAGGCTGCTGCGCAGGACCAGGACCTGCCGCTGTACGCACACATCGCTAACCTCAACGGTACTCCGGGTGTCTACTCGATGCCGGTGCCGATGATGAACATCATCAACGGTGGCGAGCACGCTGATAACAACGTCGACATCCAGGAATTCATGGTACAGCCGGTTGGCGCCAAGTCTTTCTCGGAAGGTCTGCGCATGGGCACCGAGATTTTCCATCACCTCAAAGCTGTGCTGAAGGCCCGTGGCCTGAGCACTGCCGTTGGCGACGAAGGCGGCTTCGCACCGAACCTGGCGTCCAACGAAGACGCGCTGAAAGTGATCTCGGAAGCTGTGGCCAACGCCGGTTACAAGCTGGGCACCGACGTGACCCTGGCGCTGGACTGCGCGGCCAGCGAATTCTACGAAGACGGCAAGTACAACCTGTCCGGCGAAGGCCAGGTGTTCACCGCTGAAGGTTTCGCCGATTACCTCAAAGGCCTGACCGAACGTTATCCGATCATCTCGATCGAAGACGGTCTGGACGAGTCCGACTGGGCTGGCTGGAAGATCCTCACCGACAAGATCGGCGAGAAGACTCAACTGGTGGGCGACGACCTGTTCGTAACCAACACCAAGATCCTGAAAGAAGGCATCGATAAAAAGATCGCCAACTCGATCCTGATCAAGTTCAACCAGATCGGCACCCTGACCGAAACCCTGGAAGCCATCCAGATGGCCAAGGCTGCCGGTTACACTGCAGTGATCTCGCACCGTTCGGGCGAAACCGAAGATTCGACCATTGCCGACCTGGCTGTGGGCACCTCGGCTGGCCAGATCAAGACCGGTTCGCTGTGCCGTTCCGACCGCGTTTCCAAGTACAACCAACTGCTGCGTATCGAAGAGCAGTTGAATGGCAAGGCCAAGTACAACGGTCGCAGCGAGTTTCGCGGCTAAGTACAAATCGATGGAAGGACACCGGATTGTGTCGAAAAAGTCGTGACAGCGATGGATTTGCCACTAATCTGATGCCTTAACAGCACAAGCCTGGGTCTTCCAGGCTTCGTGCTATCAGATGCTTCAAAGTTTTGGCGTGGCTGTCTTTTTTCACTGGATACCTGATATTCGATGCGCAGTCCTTACTGGTTGTTTCTCGTTTTGCTCTTGCTACTGGCCGGTCTGCAGTACCGCCTGTGGGTGGGCAATGGCAGTCTGGCGCAGGTCGCCGAGCTGAATCAGCAGATTGCTGATCAACACGCCGAGAACGAAGGTTTGCTGGAGCGCAACCGGGTGATGGACGCTGAAGTCAGCGAGTTGAAAAAGGGCATGGAGACCGTTGAAGAGCGGGCTCGTCACGAACTGGGCATGGTCAAGGACGGCGAAACCCTTTACCAGTTGGCCCAATGATCAATTCCCTGCCGGCCTTCTGGGCCGTGATTCCTGCTGCGGGCATCGGTGCCCGAATGGCTGCGGACCGTCCCAAGCAATACCTGCAACTGGGCGGAAGCACAATTCTCGAACACAGCCTCGGCTGTTTCCTCGATCACCCAAGCCTCAAGGGCCTGGTGGTCAGTCTTGCTGTTGATGATCCTTATTGGCCGAACCTGGCGTGCGCTGGCGACTCGCGTATTCAGCGCGTCGAGGGCGGCGCCGAGCGTTCCGGTTCGGTGCTCAATGCCTTGCTGCATTTGCATGCGCAGGGTGCCGATGATGAGGATTGGGTGCTGGTGCACGATGCGGCACGACCGAATCTGAGTCGCGAAGATCTCGACAAGTTACTGGATGAACTGGCGGACGATCCGGTGGGCGGCTTGCTCGCGGTGCCGGCGCGCGACACATTGAAGCGGGTCGACAAGCATGGTCGGGTGGTTGAGACCGTCGATCGCAGCGTGATCTGGCAGGCGTATACGCCGCAGATGTTTCGCCTCGGTGCGTTGCATCGGGCGTTGGCGGACAGCCTTGTCGCTGATGCTGTGATTACTGACGAAGCTTCTGCGATGGAGTGGGCTGGCCTGGCGCCGCGACTGATTGAAGGGCGGGCGGATAACCTCAAGGTGACCCGGCCGGAAGATCTGGAGTGGTTGCGCCAGCGTTGGGCGAATCGCCGCTGAGTGCAGTGGCGCTTTTCAGATTGCCTTCGCGAGCAGGCTCGCTCCCACCTTTGAATTACGCCGAACACAAATTGTGTATCCACTGAAGATCCCCTGTGGGAGCGAGCCTGCTCGCGAAGGCGGCAGCAAAGACAACACAACACTCAGCTCCGATATTCGGGCCGCTCAGCCAATCCTTCCTTGAGAAACTCCACCAACTTGCGCACCTTCGGCGACAAATGCCGTTGCTGCGGATACAGCGCCCACACCGCCGTATTCGGCGGCTGATGCGCCTCCAGCAGCGAAATCAACGCACCGCTGTGCAAATGCTCCAGCACGTAATAATCCGGCAACTGACACAATCCCACCCCCTGTAACGCCGCATCCAGCACCGCTTGCCCGCTGTTGCAGCGCCAGTTGCCCTGCACGCGCTGGGAAAACTCCCGCCCGTTTTGCTCAAGCTGCCAGATGTCCGAGCTGCCAATCAGGCAATTGTGCCGACTCAATTCCGACAGGCTATGTGGGCGACCGTACCGCTCGACGTAGGACGGTGACGCGCACAGATACATTCGGCGTGGCGCCAGGCGTGTCGCGACCAACCGCGAGTCCTGCAAACGACCCAGGCGAATCGCCAGATCCAGACCTTCATGCACCAGATCAAGCTGGTGATTGCTCAATTCGATATCGATGCGCAGCTGTGGATAAAGGCCCATAAATCGCGTCACCAGCGGCACGATAAAACGTTCGCCGTACGCGACGGCGCAGGTCATGCGCAGCATGCCTTTCGGTTCGCTGGTAAGATCGCCGACGGCACGCAAGGCTTCTTCGCGGCCATCCTGCAAGCGTTGGCAATGTTGCAGGAAGGTCTGCCCAGCCTCGGTCAGCGTCACCCGGCGTGTGCTGCGATAGAGCAGGCGCGTCTGAAGTCTTTCTTCCAGCCGTACGATTTGTCGACTGATGTGCGAGGACGAAACCCCAAGGCGTTCGGCGGCGGCGGTGAACTGGCTGCATTCGGCAACGGCAACAAACTCGTCAATGCCTTCCCAGCGGCTTTCGGACATCGGGATTATCCCTGTATGGCAATAATGTTTTGCTTTTGTCCGGATTATTCATCAGTTGGCGTTGAACTACACTGGTCGTCTGGTTTTTTATTCAATGGATTCACTGGAGAGTCAGCATGATCAAGTCGCGCGCCGCCGTTGCCTTCGAGGCCAAGAAGCCGCTGGAAATCGTAGAAGTCGATGTCGCCATGCCCAAGGCCGGTGAAGTGTTGTTGCGCGTGGTGGCTTCCGGGGTTTGCCACACGGATGCCTACACCCTGTCCGGTGCAGACCCGGAAGGCATCTTCCCGTCGATCCTCGGCCACGAAGGCGGCGCCATCGTCGAAGCGATCGGCGAAGGCGTGACCTCGGTTGCGGTGGGCGATCACGTCATTCCGCTGTACACCCCGGAATGCGGCCAGTGCAAATTCTGCAAGTCGGGCAAGACCAACCTGTGTCAGGCGATTCGCGCGACTCAGGGCAAGGGTTTGATGCCGGACGGCACTTCGCGTTTTTCCTACAAGGGCGAAACCATTTTCCACTACATGGGTACTTCGACATTCTCGGAATACACCGTGTTACCGGAAATCTCCGTGGCCAGGATCTCTAAAGATGCGCCGCTGGAAAAGGTTTGCCTGCTGGGCTGCGGCGTCACCACCGGTATCGGTGCGGTGCTCAACACTGCCAAGGTCAAACCCGGTGACACCGTGGCCATCTTCGGTCTGGGCGGCATTGGTTTGTCCGCAGTCATTGGCGCGGTGAAAGCCAAGGCTGCGCGAATCATCGCCATCGACATCAACCCGGCCAAGTTCGAGATCGCCAAACAACTCGGCGCTACCGACTGCGTAAACCCGAAAGATTTCGATCGTCCGATTCAGGAAGTGATTGTCGACATGACCGATGGCGGCGTCGACTTCTCCTTCGAATGCATCGGCAACGTGCAACTGATGCGCGCCGCCCTTGAGTGCTGCCACAAAGGTTGGGGCGAGTCGGTGATCATCGGTGTGGCCGGTGCCGGCCAGGAAATCGCAACCCGTCCATTCCAGCTTGTGACTGGTCGCGTCTGGCGCGGTTCGGCATTCGGCGGCGTGCGCGGTCGTACCGAGTTGCCAAGCTATGTCGACATGGCCCAGAGCGGCGAGATTCCGCTGGATACTTTCATCACCCACACCATGGGCCTGGAAGACATCAACAAGGCCTTCGACCTGATGCACGAAGGCAAGAGCATCCGTACCGTCATTCATTTCTGATCAATCGTGGCGACATGGGCGCAAGTCTTGAAGGCTTGCGCTCATGACCGCGTAGGAGTCTTTACATGAGTCTGGAAAACATCTCCTGTCAGAAGAGTTTCGGCGGTTGGCACAAGCGTTATCGCCATCGCTCAGACGTGCTCGGTTGCGACATGGTGTTCGCCGTGTACCTGCCACCGCAGGCGGAGCAGGGCGGTAAGTTGCCGGTGCTGTACTGGTTGTCGGGCCTGACCTGCACCGACGAGAATTTCATGCAAAAAGCCGGCGCGATGCGCATGGCTGCCGAACTGGGCCTGATCATCGTTGCGCCGGACACCAGCCCCCGTGGGCCGGATGTGCCGGGTGATCCTGATGGCGCGTGGGATTTCGGCCTCGGTGCCGGTTTCTATCTGAATGCCACGCAGGAACCTTGGTCGCGCCACTATCGGATGCATGACTATGTCGTGCATGAGTTGCCTGCACTGGTCGAAGCGCATTTCCCCGCCTCGGACAAACGCAGCATCAGCGGTCACTCCATGGGCGGTCACGGTGCGCTGGTCTGCGCGCTGCGTAACCCGGGACGCTATCAATCGGTGTCGGCGCTCTCGCCAATCAACAACCCGATGGATTGCCCGTGGGGTCAGAAAGCCTTTTCGCGCTACCTGGGCGAAGACCGTTCCAAATGGAAAGAGTGGGATGCCTGCGCACTGATTGCCGAGGCGGATGAAAAACTGCCGCTGCTGGTCGATCAAGGGGATCGCGATGACTTCCTCGCCACCCAGCTCAAACCCGAAGCTCTGCAACAAGCGGCAAAACAAGCGGGTCATCCGCTGACATTGCGCCTGCAACCGGGCTACGACCACAGCTATTTCTTCATCTCAAGCTTTATAGACGACCACTTGCAGCATCACGCACGCGCCCTGCGCGGTTAATGCAGGTAGAATCACGCCCTGACAAAAATCGGGGCGTTTTTTTATGCGTATTGGCCACGGCTATGATGTGCACCGTTTCGCTGAAGGCGATTTCATTACTCTGGGCGGCGTGCGCATCGCACACAGCTTCGGGCTGCTCGCTCATTCCGACGGTGACGTCCTGCTGCACGCCTTGAGCGATGCCTTGCTCGGCGCCGCTGCGCTGGGTGATATCGGCAAGCATTTCCCGGACACCGACCCGCAATTCAAGGGCGCCGACAGCCGTGCGCTGCTGCGTCATGTGGTCGCGCTGATCCATGCCAAAGGCTGGAAAGTCGGCAATGTCGACAACACTATCGTTGCCCAGGCACCGAAAATGGCCCCGCATATCGAATCGATGCGCGCGCTGATCGCGGCGGATCTTCAAGTTGAGTTGGATCAAGTGAACGTGAAAGCTACCACCACCGAAAAGCTCGGCTTTGTCGGTCGCGAAGAAGGCATCGCCGTGCACTCCGTTGCCTTGTTGCTGCGCGCATGAACGAACTGCAATTGCTCGGCCCGCGGGCCTATGGTGAACCCGTCGGCACTGCGGTACTGAAAGCCATCGCTGAAGACTTTCAGGTCGATGAAGTCCTCGATATTCCGTTCAGCGGCGATGGCGAACATCTGTGGATCTGGGTCGAAAAACGCGGTCTGAACACTGAAGAAGCTGCGCGGCGTATCGCCAAGGCTGCCGGCGTGCCGTTGCGCACCGTCAGCTATGCTGGCCTCAAGGATCGTCAGGCGCTGACTCGCCAGTGGTTCAGCGTGCAATTGCCGGGCAAGGCCGATCCGGATCTGTCGGCGGCGGAAAACGACACGCTGAAGATTCTCAAGACCACTCGCCACAAACGCAAACTGCAACGCGGTGCGCATTCGGCCAACGGTTTCACTTTGCGTTTGACTCAGTTCGATGGCGATAAAGCGGCGATTGACCAGCGTCTGCAACTGATAGCCCAACAAGGCATCCCCAATTATTTCGGCGCCCAGCGTTTCGGCCACGACGGCGGCAACGTCGTTGATGCGCGTTCGTGGGCGGCGCGCAAGGCCTTGCCGGAACAACGCAATGTGCGTTCGCGCCTGCTCTCGACGGCGCGCAGTTTTCTCTTCAACAAGGTGCTCGCCGCACGAGTGGCCGATGGCACCTGGCAAAAAGCCCTGGTCGGCGACCTGCTCGCGTTCACCGACAGCCGCAGTTTTTTCCCGGCCGGTGAAGCCGAGTGCAGCGACCCGCGTCTGGCGATTCTTGACCTGCATCCGACCGGCCCGCAGTGGGGCGAGGGTGACTCGCCGACCGCAGGCGCTGTCCATGATCTGGAGCAGGGGATTGCTGCCGGTGAAGCAGAGCTGCGCGATTGGTTGATCAACGCCGGTATGAGCCACGAACGTCGCATCCTGCGGCTGCCCATTGGCGGGTTGACGTGGCATTATCCCCAGCCTGACATTCTGCAACTGGAATTCGTCCTCCCGGCCGGATGCTTCGCCACCGTATTGGTGCGCGAACTCGTTGATCTGGTGCCGGTGGGGCAGACGGACAGCCCATGCGTATTCTGATTTCTAACGACGATGGGGTAACCGCACCCGGTCTCGCCGCGCTTTATGCTGCGCTGGCGGATTACACCGAGTGCGTGGTTATCGCCCCGGAGCAGGACAAAAGCGGCGCCAGCAGTTCGCTGACGCTCGACCGTCCGCTGCACCCGCAATACCTGGCCAACGGCTTTATCAGCCTCAACGGCACTCCGACCGACTGCGTGCACCTGGGCCTCAACGGCTTGCTGGAGCGCGAGGCGGACATGGTGGTTTCCGGGATCAACCTCGGCGCCAATCTTGGCGATGACGTGCTGTATTCCGGGACAGTGGCGGCCGCCCTTGAGGGACGTTTTCTCGAGCGTCCGTCGTTCGCTTTTTCGCTGGTCTCGCGGCAGGTGGATAATCTGCCGACAGCGGCCTACTTTGCGCGCAAACTGGTCGAGGCCCATGCCGGGCTTGATCTGCCACCGCGCACGGTGCTCAACGTGAACATTCCCAATCTGCCGATCGACCATATTCGCGGTATTCAGTTGACCCGCCTCGGCCATCGCGCCCGTGCGGCGGCGCCGATGAAAGTGGTCGATCCGCGTGGCAAGGCCGGTTACTGGATTGCTGCAGCCGGCGACGCCGAAGACGGCGGCCCGGGCACGGACTTCCATGCGGTGATGCAGGGCTACGTTTCCATCACCCCGTTGCAGCTCGATCGCACCTTCAACGATGCGTTCAGAAGCCTCGATGGCTGGCTGGAGGGACTGCGCTGATGGCCCGTGAACATGAAGACAGGCTGCGCAGCGGGATCGGCATGACCTCTCAGCGTACCCGCGAGCGGCTGATCCAGCGCCTGTACGAAGAGGGCGTGTCCAACGCCAAGGTGCTGGAAGTGATCCGGCGTACGCCGCGTCACCTGTTCGTTGATGAAGCGCTGGCACACCGTGCTTATGAAGACACGGCGCTGCCGATCGGCAATAACCAGACGATTTCCCAGCCTTATATGGTGGCGCGCATGAGCGAGCTACTGCTGGAGGCGGGCCCACTGGATAAGGTGCTGGAGATCGGCACCGGTTCCGGTTACCAGACGGCGGTGTTGTCACAACTGGTTGAGCGGGTGTTCTCGGTTGAGCGCATCAAGGTACTGCAGGATCGCGCCAAGGAACGTTTGGTTGAACTGAACCTGCGCAACGTGGTGTTCCGCTGGGGCGATGGTTGGGAAGGGTGGCCGGCGCTGGCACCTTATAACGGCATTATCGTCACCGCCGTGGCCACGGATGTACCGCAAGCCTTGCTTGATCAACTGGCTCCGGGCGGACGCATGGTGATTCCGGTAGGCTCCGGGGAAGTACAGCAATTGTTGCTGATCGTGCGTGAGGAAAACGGCTTTTCCCGGCATGTTCTCGGGGCTGTCCGTTTTGTGCCTTTGCTCAATGGGCCACTGGCCTGAGCATTTGTTTACGCGCGCTGAATTCCTTTCGTTCGCCTGTGTCTTACTCGGGCAACGATGGTTTAAACGCAGCAGATTGTCAGCTGGCAAACGTGTGCGTGAAGCGATTTCGCTTCATTAAAGGTAAAGCCGATCCGGCCCGTTATACTTGCGACACCTCATGCCGAAAACCGGCATTCCACATTTTTCAGCCACCACAAAGGGAGCGGCGGGTGAGTCTCACAGTCATTGCGCAGCGTATGGGTAACACGAGCTTTCAGCGCCTGGTGACTGGCCTCGTCTTGAGCACCTTGCTGGTCGGTTGCTCCAGCACCAAATCGAGCAATGTGCGGGTGGTCGATCGCAACAACGCGGTGGCCCAGCGTCCTACGGTGACGACCGGACAATATGTAGTCCGTCCGGGCGATACGATGTTTTCGATCGCATTTCGCTACGGCTGGGACTACAAAGCCCTCGCGGCCCGGAACAATATTCCTACGCCATATACGATCCATCCGGGTCAGACGATTCGCTTCGACGGCCGCACCGGTTCAACGCCGACGGCGGTGGTGAGCAACAGCAGTTCTTCACCTTCTTCGTCGAGTAAAACCACGGTAATCCGGCGCCAGGCAAATGGCACCACGACCACTACAACCACCGGTTCTACGGGGGCTGTACCGTCCGTCGCCAACAAGCAAGCGCCCGCGCCGTTGCCTCCGGCAGGCCCAGCCCCGACCGGCTGGGGATGGCCATCTAATGGCATTCTGATTGGAAAATTCTCTTCAAACGGTAGTTTGAATAAAGGAATTGATATCGCCGGAGATTTGGGACAGCCTGTTTTAGCTGCGTCTGATGGGACGGTGGTATACGCCGGGAGTGGCTTAAGGGGCTACGGCGAATTAGTCATCATCAAACACAGCGAAACCTACGTCAGTGCCTACGGACATAACCGCAGGCTGTTGGTTCGGGAGGGACAGCAGGTCAAGGTCGGACAGACAATTGCCGAAATGGGGTCAACGGGTACAGACCGGGTGAAACTGCATTTTGAGATTCGCCGCCAAGGTAAACCTGTAGATCCGCTGCAGTTCCTGCCAAGACGTTGATTTGTAAGCCAGCCTGTTCCGTCGCGTAGAGGGGACAGGCTCCAGCGCTGCCAAGGATAAAGGCGTCGCTTGAGCTTGGGGTCGAACTCACCAAAGGACTATAACAATGGCTCTCAGTAAAGAAGTGCCGGAGTTTGACATCGACGATGAGGTTCTCCTTATGGAGACCGGCATCGATTCGGAATCTTCGATGTCGAATGATGAAGGGGCTGCTCCACCTTCCGTTCGTTCCAAATCCAAACACTCCGCTTCACTTAAACAACATAAGTACATCGACTACACGCGTGCACTTGATGCCACGCAGTTGTATCTCAACGAAATCGGCTTTTCCCCACTGCTCTCTCCGGAAGAAGAAGTTCATTTTGCGCGACTGTCGCAAAGTGGCGATCCGGCCGGACGCAAGCGCATGATTGAAAGTAACCTGCGGCTGGTGGTCAAAATCGCCCGGCGTTACGTCAATCGGGGGCTGTCGCTGCTGGATCTGATCGAAGAGGGCAACCTCGGATTGATCCGGGCGGTGGAAAAGTTCGATCCCGAGCGCGGCTTCCGCTTCTCGACCTACGCGACCTGGTGGATTCGTCAGACCATCGAGCGCGCGATCATGAATCAGACCCGGACCATCCGGTTGCCGATCCATGTGGTCAAGGAACTCAACGTGTACCTGCGGGCTGCACGGGAGCTGACGCAGAAGCTCGACCACGAACCTTCACCCGAAGAAATTGCCAACCTGCTGGAAAAACCGGTGGGCGAGGTCAAGCGCATGCTTGGCCTGAATGAGCGGGTTTCTTCGGTCGACGTCTCGCTGGGTCCGGATTCGGATAAAACCCTGCTGGACACCCTTACCGACGATCGTCCGACCGATCCTTGTGAACTGCTGCAGGATGACGACCTGTCGCAGAGCATCGATCAATGGCTGTCGGAGTTGACCGACAAGCAGCGCGAAGTGGTCGTACGCCGCTTCGGCCTGCGCGGTCATGAGAGCAGCACGCTGGAAGATGTAGGCCTGGAGATCGGCCTGACCCGGGAACGGGTGCGGCAGATCCAGGTAGAAGGCCTCAAGCGCCTTCGTGAAATCCTCGAGAAGAATGGCCTGTCGAGCGAGTCGCTGTTCCAGTAAGCGCCTCACACGCTCGCCCGCAAGAAGCCCCGACTGGTTCGGGGTTTTTTGTTGGCCTCGATTTGCTGGGCATTCCGCCGCTCTTTTTCATTGTCGGACGTACGGTTGGCATTTCCATCCTTTGTAGTCTCGGGGTGTAAGCCTTGGCTTACTCTCTCGTAAGTGTTCCCTATTTTTACAAGACGGCAGACGTCGATTACGGCCATCGCCGCAATTTAACTTATTGTTTTATATGTTTATTTTTTAACATTAAGTGCTTATGACAATCTTTTTCGGCACCCACAGCCGATTGCTCTTGTCAGGGAACTCTCTAGTATCGGGGCTGTGTCGACGGACAGACACGCCCTTCAAGGAAGAGGGGAACGGACATCGCAGGACGCGATTCATCAGGACGATGAAAAGGAATACAGGGAATAGGGAAAAAATGTGGGCGGGTCATACCGCCCCTTTTTTCGCCTGCAGAAAAGTAAAAAGGCCCGCGAGGGGCCTTTTCGTTCGAGCGCGTGGCTGATCAGCGTTCGAGGTCTTTGATCTTGCCTTTGACGCCATCCCACTCTTCGGCATCCGGCAGCGATTCTTTCTTCTCGGTGATGTTCGGCCAGATTTCAGCCAGCTCAACGTTGAGTTGAATGAATTCCTGCATCTCTTCCGGAACTTCGTCCTCGGAAAAAATAGCTACAGCCGGGCATTCCGGTTCGCACAGGGCGCAGTCGATGCACTCATCCGGGTGAATCACCAGGAAGTTCGGGCCTTCGTAAAAGCAGTCCACCGGACACACTTCTACGCAGTCGGTGTACTTGCACTTGATGCAGTTGTCGGTGACGACGAAGGTCATTTCTAATTTTCTCCTCAGGCGGCGGCAGCGTTGCCCCTTCACGGTTGGGGTCGCCAGGTTCGGGAGCGATACCTGCTGGCCAGGCTATTAGCCAGCAGCATCCCAAACCGCGCGAGATTCTAACAGCTTGAAGCCGTTTGCGTTATATCCGCTTCTTCAGTGCTTATATCCGGTTCTTCAGTGCATAGAGCATTTCGAGAGCTCGGCGCGGGGTCAGGTCATCCAGATCCAGTTTAGCCAGTTCATCGAGCACCGGGTGTGGCAAGCTGGCGAACATGTCGCTTTGCTGTGGCGTCGCCGGTTTGCCCTTGGCGGCAGGTTTCGGCGCTTCATGCGGCAAAGCGGTTTCTTCCAGTCGGCTCAAGTGCTCACGGGCACGCACGATCACTTCACTTGGCACACCGGCCAGTTGCGCCACCGCCAGACCGTAGCTCTGGCTGGCAGGTCCCGGCAGCACGTGGTGCAGGAAGACGATGCGTTCGTTATGCTCGGTCGCATTGAGGTGGACGTTGGCCACCAGTGGCTCGGCTTCCGGCAACACGGTCAGTTCGAAGTAGTGGGTGGCAAACAGCGTATACGCGCGCAGATGCGCCAGACGCTCGGCCGCCGCCCATGCCAGCGACAGACCGTCGAAGGTGCTGGTGCCGCGCCCGACTTCGTCCATCAGCACCAGGCTGCGCTCGGTAGCGTTGTGCAAGATGTTGGCGGTTTCGCTCATCTCGACCATGAAGGTCGAACGGCCACCGGCCAGGTCATCGCTGGAACCGATTCGAGTGAAGATGCGGTCGACCAGCGACAGTTCGCAACTGGCTGCGGGCACGAAGCTGCCAATGTGAGCGAGCAACACGATCAATGCGGTTTGGCGCATGTAGGTGGATTTACCACCCATGTTCGGGCCGGTGATCACCAGCATACGGGTGTTGTCATCCAGGCTCAGGTCGTTGGCCACGAACGGCGTGGTCAGCACTTGCTCGACCACCGGGTGACGACCCTGGGAGATGCGCATGCACGGCTCGCTGACGAAGCGCGGGCAGTTCAGGTCAAGATTCAGCGCACGCTCGGCGAGGTTGCTCAACACGTCCAGTTCGGCCAGCGCACTGGCGGTGTCCTGCAGCGGTGGCAACTGGCTGATCAAGTCTTCCAGCAGGGCTTCGTAAAGCATCTTCTCGCGCGCCAGGGCACGGCTCTTGGCAGAGAGCGCTTTGTCTTCGAACTCTTTCAGCTCAGGCGTGATGAAGCGCTCGGCGCCTTTCAGGGTTTGCCGACGGATATAGTCCGCCGGTGCTGACTCAGCCTGCTTGCTCGGCAGTTCGATGAAGTAGCCGTGAATGCGGTTGTAGCCGACTTTCAAATGGCTCAGGCCGGTACGGGCCTTCTCGCGGGCTTCCAGATCGATGAGGAACTGGCCGGCGTTTTCGCTCAGCGATTGCAGCTCGTCGAGTTCACTGTCGTAACCGGTTTTCAGCACGCCGCCGTCACGGATCACCGCCGGCGGGTTGTCGATAATGGCTTTTTCCAGCAACGCCGCCAGCTCCGGGTAAGTGCTGGTGATGGTCGCGAGGTTTTGCAGGTGCGGCGCTTCCAGATCGGTCATTGCCACTTGCAGTTCAGGCAATGCGCCAAGGGCGTCACGCAGCCGGGCAAGGTCACGAGGACGCGCGTTGCGCAGGCCGATCCGCGCGAGAATTCGCTCGATGTCGCCGATTTCCTTGAGCTGTGGTTGCAGCTTTTCGAAACGATAGCGATCGAGCAGGCAGGTGATCGAGGTCTGGCGCGCCAGCAACACAGTCAGGTCGCGCAGCGGGCGATTCAGCCAACGGGTCAGCAGGCGGCTGCCCATGGCGGTCTGGCAGCGATCGACGACTGATTGCAGAGTGTTGTCGCGACCACCGGCCAGGTTGGTGTCGAGTTCGAGGTTGCGACGGCTTGCACCGTCCAGCACCACGGTGTCATCCAGACGTTCGTGGCGCAGGCTGCGCAGGTGGGGCAGGGCGGTGCGCTGGGTTTCCTTGGCGTAGGCCAACAGGCAACCCGCAGCGCCGATGGCCAGGGTCAGGTTCTCGCAGCCAAAACCCTTCAGGTCTTGGGTGGAGAACTGCTGGCAAAGGCTTTTCAGTGCTGAATCACGCTCGAAATCCCACGGCGCACGACGACTGACGCCACGGCGTTTTTCCGCTGGCAGATCCCTCGGCCAGTCATCCGGGATCAGCAACTCCACCGGATTGATCCGCTCCAGTTCCGCCAGCAGGTTTTCCCAGCCTTTGATTTCCGACACGCTGAAACTGCCGCTGGTGATGTCCAGCACGGCAAGGCCGAACAGACGTTCGTCACCCAGCAGGGCTGCAATCAGGTTGTCGCGGCGTTCATCAAGCAGCGCTTCATCACTGACCGTACCCGGCGTGAGGATCCGTACGACCTGACGCTCAACCGGGCCTTTGCTGGTGGCCGGATCGCCGACCTGCTCACAAATCACCACGGACTCGCCAAGCTTCACCAGCTTCGCCAGATAGCCTTCCGCCGCGTGGTAAGGAATCCCACACATCGGAATCGCCTGCCCCGCCGACTGGCCGCGCGCGGTCAGAGTGATGTCCAGCAACTTGGCCGCCTTCTTCGCGTCTTCGTAGAAGATCTCGTAGAAGTCGCCCATGCGGTAGAACATCAGCTGATCTGGATGCTGATTCTTCAGGCGCCAGTACTGCTGCATCATCGGGGTGTGGGAGGACAGGTCGGAGACGGCTTTATTCATCGGATTGTCAGGCAACTCGTTAAAAGATGTAGGGCAAAAGCGAGGGCATAAGCCGGGCTTTTCCGCGATGGGCGCAAGGTTACCATGGGCAGTCTGTCGGACGCAGGCATCGCGGCCGGGTGAGGGCTTTCTTCATCGGAAAGTGTATTTATGCATGATTTATGCAAATCAGCATTTGTCTTCGCGAATAACTTCAAGCACTATGCGCGTTATGCAAAAACGCAACGTAGCCTCCGTCTTAAGAGCACTGCTCGACCAGCACGGGATCTCCCCCACGGAGCTCCACCGTCGCACCGGCGTGCCTCAATCCACTCTCTCGCGGATTCTCAGCGGGAAGATCGTCGATCCCTCGGATAAACACATCTCGAAGATCGCCGAGTACTTCGCCGTGAGTACCGATCAATTGCGCGGGCGCGCGGATGTCGCGCCGTCGGCCGGTGCCGTGCGTGATGACGTGCACGCGGAACTCAAGGACATAATGCTGTGGGACGACGATACGCCTGTCGATGATGACGAAGTATCGGTGCCGTTCCTTCGCGAGGTTGAATTGGCTGCTGGATCAGGAAGATTCGTCATCGAAGAGAGCGAGCGCTCTAGTCTGCGCTTCGGCAAGCGCAGCCTGCGTCATAACGGTGTGCAGTTTGACCAGGCCAAATGCGTAACAGTGCGCGGCAACAGCATGTTGCCGGTGTTGCGTGATGGCGCCACTGTTGGCGTCAACGCGGGCAAGTGCGGCATCGGTGACATCATTGATGGCGACCTGTACGCGATCAATCACAACGGCCAGTTGCGCGTGAAGCAACTCTATCGCCTGCCGACCGGCATTCGTCTGCGCAGCTTCAATCGCGATGAGCATCCGGACGAGGACTACAGCTTCCAGGAAATCCAGGAAGAGCAGATCGTCATCCTCGGTCACGTCTTCTGGTGGGGCATGTACGCCCGCTAACCCGACCCTTCTCAGATAAACCCGCCTCGCAGGCGGGTTTTTTTTCGCCTTGATGAAACCGCCAAACCCTTGAGTTGCGGGGCTTCCATGCATCTGCGCATTTTCAATGCATAAATAAATGCATTTACGCATTGACTGGATATGCATGAATGCATATCCTTGCCACCAAGCCGCTCGACAAAGCGGCTGGCAAGAAAGCTCTTTAGTTCCACAAGAACAGGCAGCGATGAACCGGCCTCAACGGTTCAGAGGGTTGGCAACTGACCCGGGTGTGCAGCGTAAAGCACCAGAAGCAGTTATCCGGCGGGCAGGGACCGCGGTCGGAAAAACAATTTGAATGGACTCGTACCGCGCCAGTAGCGCCGAACAGTCAGCTTCCTTCTTGAACACAGGATTTGAAGGAAGGCGAAGGAGCGCATTACTGAAAAGCCCGGTGCATTGCCGGGCTTTTTGGAATGCTCCTCCGAGCAGATCACCATGAATGGTGTACAGCAGGGCCTGGTTAAATAAACAAGAGGAAACAGGAATGAATCGTTACGCACTTACGACCACCGTGATGGGGTACACCGTGATTCTTCAGATAGTCGACTCTGAGGGGGAGGCGCCCGCAGTGCCGGCAAACGAACCCTATGCCGGATGGCGGGACATCACCGGTAACGACACTGCGCAGCCGGGAATGAAAATCACCTGGGGACCTACTGGGGAAGAATATGCTGAGACTACGCTCCCCGAGCAACAACTGATCACCACCGGTCGCATGCAACAACGCTTTGATGCAGCCGAGCGCTGGCTGATGTTTAACCCTTTGCAATACAAGTTGGACCTGGGCATCGCCACTCCAGCGGACGAGTCGGCGTTGATCGCCTATAAGCAGTACTTCGTTGCCGTCAGCGAAGTTGTCGAGCAAAACACATTCCCGACGATCAATTGGCCAGTCGCTCCGTTCTGATTCGGCATATCCCCCGTAATCAAGTCTGGAGAGCATTACTGAAAAGCCCGGCTCTAGCGCCGGGCTTTTTGGAATGCCTACCTGAAGAGACATCGCTTGAACCCAACACACAACACTCATCAACTAAAAACAGGAGGCGTGACATGACAAACGAGCAACAAGCGTTGGCGGACATGCCGATCTGGCTGGTCATCCTCCTTGCTGTCGTCGGCGGGGTGTCCGGCGAAATGTGGCGTGCCGACAAGGAGGGGGCACGCGGCTGGTCATTGCTGCGGCGCCTGGCCCTGCGTTCCGGCGCCTGCATGATCTGCGGCGTGTCGGCGATCATGCTGCTGTATGCCGCAGGATTATCAATCTGGGCCGCCGGCGCGTTCGGTTGCCTGACCGCGATGGCCGGTGCTGACGTAGCTATCGGCCTCTATGAACGTTGGGCTGCCAAGCGCATTGGTGTCTGCGAAGTACCGTCGCGCGATTCCCCCACCGATAAATGATCCTCTCGAAGAGAACTATTGACGATGAATGACGAAGATCTGGCCGCAATCAACAGGCTGGTCGCGGCGCTGCAAGTTCAGACTGACGGCCAGGCAGCGCTGAATGTTTCTATCCGATTATTGGCGCAGAGCAATCAGGCTCTGGTGGATCTGATCAAGAGTCGGGAGCCAGATCCGAATGCGCCTCCCTACCTTGATGGTACGCCTGCGCCCTGATCCACCTCGTGTCTTTCAGGTCGTCCCCAAACCAAGCAACACAACCCACCCCGCTTGTGCGGGTTTTTTATGTTCATTGGAGAACGTTATATGTCGATCCTCACCCAAGGTACGCAAATTTTCGCCCTGGTGCCGCCAACTCCCGGTACCGGTCCTCACACTGTTCTGGAAATTGAACACGCCACGTCTTTTGATCCGGGTGGTGCTCCAGCGGAACAGATTGAGGACACCAGTCTCGATGCTGAGGCGCGCACCTATAAAAAAGGTCTGCGTACCCCTGGTACCGCCAGTCTGGGCCTCAACGCCGATCCTACCAATGCCAGTCACATTCGCCTGCATCAACTCTCCGAAACCGATGGCGACAACGGTATCAAATGGGTGGTGGGTTGGTCCGATGGCAAGGGTGTAGTGCCCACCGTGAATACTCAAGGCAATGACTTTGAGCTGCCAACGACCCGTACCTGGTTTTCGTTCGACGGTTATGTTTCGGACTTCCCATTCAATTTCGCGCTGAATGCTGTGGTCACGACCACTGTCACGATTCAACGCACCGGCGGTTCCGCCTGGATCAAGAAAGCCTGAGAGACGTCATGAACCTCAAACAACTTAAAGCCAAGGGCGGTATCGTCGATGCTCAGCTCGTCCGCAAAGATGTGAGCTGGACGCATCTGGACAGCAAATCGGGCAAGGAAGTAACGGATACCTTCACTTTGCATATTCGCCGACAGTCGTTTGGCGTCATCGAGCGGCTGTTTGCTCAAGGCGAAAACGAGCAGAGCCGAAATGCGAGCTACATCGCCGCTTCGGTGTCTTTGGGGGCCGAGGGCACGGAAGCGCTCTCCTACGACGATGCCTACAGTCTTGAGCCCGCCCTGGGCTTTCTAATGCTCAATGCAGTCAATGAGGTGAATGGCACGGGTGGTCACGCAGCAAAAAACTGACTGCCGCCGATGAGTTCTGGCACGAGTTGGTGCTTAACGGAATCGGCGGCCGGACGATTGTCGAAGCCAAGGAGCGCATGACCTACCATGAAGCTCTGGCGTGGGGCCGCTATATCGATCGATATGGTTCGCTTCATACCGGTAGGCGGCTGGAGGCGGGTAGTGCGATGGTCGCGCTACAGACTTACCGGCTGGGCGGTGGCCTCGCAGAACTGCTGGACTTCATGCCCCATGAGCAGCGTCAGGGGCTCTCCCTTGAACGCGCGATTGAGCAATGGCGATAGGCAGACAACTACATGACCCGTTTCGGCGGGTTTTTTTATAGCCCGGAGAAATGCACATGGCAGTTACTTCCTCAGCGGGTTTGACGCCGAACCTGGACGGCCTTGAACAAGCCTGGACTCAGGCGTCACGTATCACTGAACAAAAGCTGCGCCAGATGCAAAAGCAGATCGCGGATGCAGCAAAGAAAATCGGCGTGACGTTGCATACGTCAGCCAGCTCGATTGCCCAAGCCAATATCGCTACTTATGTCGATGTTCAGGAGCAAGCCAGTAAGCAAGTCAACTATTCAAACGACTTCGACAAGTTGCGGCGCGATGGCTCATTGGCTGCCGCACTCGTTGGAATGGGCTCACGGGAAGGTGAGCGTGCGAAAGCGTTGAGTGAAATCGACCAAAAATATGCAGTCTCGCGAAAAGCGCTGGATACTCCTGTGTCTGGAGGTGTTGCGCCTCAAGACGGTGCCGACTACGGCACTCGACTGGCGGCGTTGAAGTCCGAGCACGACTCAATGACTCTTCAGGTTCAAAGCAATTATGAGTCGATGACCGAGGCTCAGGGCAATTGGATCAACGGGGCCACTTCGGCCTGGGATGATTACCTGACCAGCTCCAACAATGTTGCAGCCAAATCCAAGGCAGTGTTTACCAATGCGTTCAACACCATGGGCGATGCGGTGTCGACATTTGCGCTGACGGGCAAGTTTTCGTTTTCCGATTTTGCCAAATCGGTGCTTGGAGACATGGCCAAGCTGGCCGCTCAAACAGCGATGTCCAAAGGTCTGAGTTCGTTGTTCGGTCTGGTCGGAACGGCGGCGACGTCGCTGTTTGGTGGTGGTAGCGCACCTGGGGTGACGACCGCCAGAGTAGGGTCGGACACCACCATCTTCAACCCGGCTTTATCGCTTGGGTCGGATTTTAGATACACCGGATTCGCCAAGGGGGGTGCCTTTACAAACGGCGTTGCCACGGGGCCGATCCTGGCGCCGATGGCCATGTTCGGCGAAGCCGGAGCAGAAGCCATCATGCCGCTCAGTCGAGGTTCCGATGGCTCCCTCGGCGTGCAGGTGCAGGGTGGCGCATTGGGCGGTAACAGCAACCATCAAGTAGTCATCCAGCAAACCATCAATGTGGGTGACAGTTCGGGGGGGAGCGTAGCAGGCGACATGAACTCGCAAACCGTCGCCAAGGCCTACGCCGGTGCCGCCAAACTGGGTGCCGCCGAACAGATTGCTCGTGACCTTAAACCGGGTGGGCAGATCTGGTCCGCCATCAACGGCCGCTGAAGATCAGCGGCTGCAACCACTCACGCCCGGAGGAAACATGAGCACGGAAACATTCAGTTGGCTTCCAAAAGTAGAGCCTGTCGGCAATGTCGAGTTTCGCCTCAAATCGGCGAAGTTTGGTGATGGTTATCAACAAGTGGCCGAAGACGGCATCAATAACAAAACACAATCCTGGCCGCTGACCTTCGTCGGTGACGAAGTGCGGATCAGATCCATTGTGCAGTTTCTTGATCGTCACGCCGGAGCCGCACCTTTTTACTGGACGGCACCGTTGAGCGAGCCGGCCCTCTATCGCTGCAAAGGTTATCAACCGACTCCGATGGGAGCAGGTCTCTATACCTTGGTAGCCACCTTCGAGCAGGCATTTCACCCGTAAATCGGGATACGCCTGACGCCAAAACCACCCTGCCTTGCGCGGGGTTTTCTTTGCCCGGAGATTCAAATGTCCATTACTGCAGATATCCAGGCGCTGGAACCGGGTGCCTGGGTCGAGCTGTTTGAGCTCGATGCCACCAGCCTCGGAGCCGAGCTATACCGCTTCCACGGTTATCCACAGCAAACCTCGATTTTCTGGCAAGGCCTGGAGTATTCACCCTGGCCCATTCAGGCCGAAGGCTTTGAAATGACCGGGCAGGGCACACAACCGACTCCATCGCTTTCGGTTGGTAACGTCGGTGGTTTCATCACTGCTCTGGTGTTGTATTTCGATGATCTGGTCGGGGCGCGGCTGATCCGTCATCGCACGTTGGGCAAGTACCTCGATGGTCAGCCTGAAGCCGATCCCGAAGAAGAACTGCCGCCAGATGTCTGGTACATCGAGCGCAAGGTCAGTGAAGACAGCGAAGTGGTGAAGTTCGAACTCGCCAGTGCACTGGACTTCAACGGCGTACAACTGCCGCGTCGGCAAATCGTTGCCAATGTCTGCTGGTGGCTCAGTTGCGGCGGTTATCGCGGTCCGTACTGCGGCTACAACGGCGGCCCCGTTGCGGACGCCAATGACGTAATCGTCAGCGACGCGGCCAGGGACAAGTGTGGTGGACGCCTGAGCAGCTGCAAGCTGCGTTTTGGCGAAAACAATCCACTGCCCTACGGCTCGTTTCCGGCGGCGGGACTGATTCGGAGCTGATCATGAACAAGACCACACTGGCCGCCATCGAGCGTCATGCCATCGCGCAGTATCCCGACGAATGCTGCGGTTTGCTGATTCGCGAGGGGCGCAGACAACGTTATGTGCCTTGCCGCAATACTGCGACGACGCCCAGTGAACACTTTCGTCTGGCACCACAAGACTACGCGGCGGCCGAGGAGTGCGGCGAGATCCTCGCCGTCGTTCACAGTCATCCGGATTATCCGGCGACGGCCAGCGAGGCAGACCGGGTTTCTTGTGAGGCCTCCGGGTTGCCTTGGCACATTCTCGAAGTGCGCAAGGATGATGCGGGGCGGGTTTGCAAGGGTGAACTGGTCACCATCACACCCAGTGGATATCTGGCGCCCTTGATTGGGCGCGCATTCGTCCACGGGGTACATGATTGCCTGAGCATCATTCTCGACTATTACCGAAGGGAAATGGGTATCGAACTCGGAGACTATGACCGCGAGGACGGCTGGTGGGACAAGGGCGCAAATCTCTATCTGGAGAACCTGCCCGCCGCGGGTTTTGAACAGGTCAGCCAATTGCAGCAGGGCGATATCGTGCTGATGCAGATTCGTTCGCCGGTGCCCAACCATGCCGCCATTTATCTTGAAGATGGCGTACTCAAGACTGATCCCGATCACTTCCCCGCGCCGGGTTCAATCCTGCATCACCTTTATGGGCGAGACAGCCGGCGCGATACCTATGGCGGATATTGGGCAGAAGTGACGGTGAGCTGTTGGCGGCATCAATCGAAAATTTCTCATCACCAGCCCTCTGACTCAATGACTGAAACCTGACTGGAGGTCTTCTCCTGGAGCTGTGAAATGCATCAGCAAAAACTTAGGACTATTCGCCTTTACGGCACCTTGGGTGCCAGTTTTGGTCGCGTGCACCGGCTCGCTGTGAACAACGCCGCGGAAGCCATTCATGCCTTGTGCATTCTGGTTCCGGGGTTCGAGCGCTTTCTGATGGAGTCCCGGGACCGGGGGCTTACGTACTCGGTTTTCCTGGGCCGCGACAACATTGGCCAGGACCGGCTCAAAGCGCCGAGTGGCACGATGGATATTCGTATTGCGCCAGTGGTTATTGGCAGCAAGCGAGCGGGCTCATTGCAGACGGTTGTCGGTGTCGTATTGATCGCCGCAGCAACATTTTTCACCGGTGGTTTTGCTGGTATTGCCGCTGGTGGTACCTGGGGAGCAGTGGGGTCTGTAGGCATATCCATGGTGATTGGGGGCGTCATGCAGATGCTTTCTCCACAAGCCAAAGGCCTGGGCGCCCAGGATGGCCCTGCCAATCGAGCCAGCTACAGTTTCAACGGCCCCACCAATACCAGTGCTCAAGGCAACCCGGTGGGTCTGCTCTACGGCCAGGCCATTGTCGGCAGCGCAGTGATCAGTGCCGGGATCTACGCGCAGGATCAACTGTAGCGAGCGGCTTTTTTACTGCCGGAGAAATCTATGGCAATGCAAACAGATCAACAAAAAATTCAGACGGTCCTGTTATCCGGATCCCTGGCGCGATTGTTTGGGCGCAAGCATCGTTTGACAACTTCCGGCGGGTTTCGGGATGTCATGGGCTACTTCAAGCAGTTCCCCGGTTTCGAAAGGTACATGAACGAAAGCGTTGGCAAAGGGCTCCGGTTTGCGCTGTTCAATGGTCGAGAAAATCTTTCGCAAGATGAACTGGGTAAGCCTACCGGCAAAGAGGTGCTGCGAATTGTGCCGGTCATCGCAGGGTCCAAGCGCGCAGGATCACTTCAAACCATGGTCGGCAGTGTGATGATCGCTGCCGCATTCGTACTGTCGTTTACGCCATTCGCCGGTGCTTCACCCTTTCTGTACCAAATGGGAACCGCGATGGTGATCGGTGGTGTTTTGCAAATGCTGTCCCCCCAAGCCAAAGGCCTGGGGTCTCAGGACAGCCCCGCCCATCGGGCCAGCTACAGCTTCAACGGCCCGGTCAACACCAGCGCCCAAGGTAATCCGGTAGGTCTGTTGTATGGCCAGTTGGTCGTCGGCAGTTCCGTGATCAGCGCAGGTATCTACGCGCAGGATCAACTCTAGCGTTCGATCTTTTATTGACGTCCACCCAACCCGCCCTGTGCGGGTTTTATTTCGCCTGAAGGAAAGCCATGACTGACCTCATTCTCGCTGGCAGCAAAGGTGGCGGCGCCAAGCCGCGCCCCTCCGTGGAGGCGCCAGACAGCCTGCAAAGCACGGCTTACGCTCGTATCCTCGATCTCGTCAGCGAAGGCGAGATTGTCGGTCTGAAAAACGATGCCCGCTCGGTGTTTCTGGATGAAACACCGCTGGCCAACGACGACGGTAGCCTGAACTTCAATGGCGTCACGCTGGATGTTCGTACCGGTAGCCAGGATCAGGCACATATCCCCGGTTTTCCCGCAGTGGAAAACGAGACGGTCGCAGCGGTCGAGCTGCGTAGTGATCAACCGTGGACCAAGGCCTTTACCAACCTGCAACTGTCGGCTGTGCGGATTCGTCTGGCGGTGGCGCGACTGGCGCAGACCAATACCAGCAACGGCGACACTAACGGTTATACAGTCAAATACGCGATCGATCTGGCCACCGATGGCGGTGCCTTCGTCGAAGTGCTGACGTCTGCGTTCAGTGGCAAAACCACCACCAAGTACGAGCGATCGCACCGTATCGATTTGCCTGTGGCCAAAAGTGGCTGGACCGTGCGGGTACGCCGGTTGACCCCCAATTCCACCAGCGGCGCCATTGCCGACACCACCAGTGTCGAATCGAGTACTGAGGTGATCGACGCCAAGTTGCGCTATCCCGGCTCGGCGATCATCGGTTTGCAATTTGATGCTTCGCAGTTTCAGTCGATTCCTTCACGTTCGTTTGAATTGCTCGGACGAATCATTCGGGTGCCCAGCAACTACGATCCGCAGAGCCGCACGTACAGCGGCAATTGGGACGGTACGTTCAAATCGGCCTGGACCGACAACCCGGCGTGGATTTACTACGATTTGCTGCTGCATCCGCGTTATGGCTTGGGCCATTTGCTCAATGCCGGTCAGGTCGATAAATGGGAGCTGTACCGCATCGGTCAGTACTGCGACCAACCTGTTTCCGACGGCAAGGGCGGGACTGAACCGCGCTTTACCTGCAACCTGTATTTGTCGGTGCGTGCCGATGCCCTGAAGGTTTTGCAGGATCTGGCGACCACGTTTCGTGGCATGTCGTATTGGGGGGCGGGCTCGGTCATGGCAGTGGCCGACATGCCGGAAGACCCGGTGTACACCTACTCCAACGGCAACGTCATTGATGGCAAGTTCGTCTATGGCGGGTCGGCGAAAAAGACCCGGTTCACCGTGGCGCTGGTCAGTTGGAATGATCCGACGGACTTCTACCGGCAGAAGGTTCAGTACGTCGATGATGCTGATGGTATCGCCCGTTATGGTGTACAGCAGACGGAGATCACTGCTACCGGTTGCACGTCTCAGGCCCAGGCCCAACGCATTGGCAAGTGGGCACTGCTGACCAATCGCCTGGAAACTGAAAGTGTCACTTTCTCGGTCGGTCTGGATGGGACGCTGGCGCGTCCGGGGCAAATTATCCGTGTGGCTGACAACGACCGTGCCGGCCGACGGATTGGTGGTCGCCTGCGCGGTGCAACACTCGATACGCTGACCCTGGATGCCCACGTGACCGCCGAAGCTGGCGATACTCTCACCTTGGTCATGCCGACCGGTAAAGCCTTGTCGCGTGTGATCAAGTCAGTGAGTATCAGTGACGAGGCGCAGCGTGTGGTCCTTACTCAGCCTTTGAGCGAGTTGCCGCCGGCGCAGTCGATGTGGGCCATTGATTCCGTTTCTCTGGCTGCACAGCAATTTCGCGTGTTGTCGATTGCTGAAGACTTCACCGACACTGAAATCAAGTACAGCATCAGCGCCGTAAAACATGTGCCGAGCAAGTACGGCGCGATCGACAACGGCTCCCGCATCGAGCGCCCCCCTGTCACGGTCATACCGCCAGGCGTTCAGGCTCCGCCGACTTCAGTCACGATCAGCAATAACCACTTTGTCGATCAGGGCAGTGCAGTCGGTGTGATGACCATCGAGTGGGCGCGCCCGGCCAACGCCATTGCATATGAAGTTTACTGGCGCAAGAACGACAGTGAATGGGTATATGCCGGTCGAACCGGTGGGTCGTCGATGGAGGTACGCGGCATTTATGCCGGACGTTACGTGGCCAAAGTGCGAGCCATCAACGCGCTGGACATCGGTTCGATCTATGCGACTTCGGTGGAAACGCAACTGTCCGGGAAAACCACGCCACCGCCTTCAGTGACGTTCCTCAAGGCTGACAGCCTGCTGTTCGGTATCGGCCTGAAATGGGAGTTTCCCGAGGGCGCTGAAGACACGCAGCGAACTGAAATCTGGTATGGGCCAACGGCAAACCTTGAGGCCGCTACCAAACTGGCGGACTTGGCGTATCCGCAATGTGATTACACGATGCAGAGCCTGTTGGCCGGTTCGTCGTTCTTCTTCTGGGCAAGACTGGTCGATCGTACGGGCAATATCGGGCCGTGGTATCCGACCGGTAATGGCGTGCTGGGGCAGGCCAGTTCGGAGGCTGGACCGATTCTCGACATGCTCGCGGGCAAGATCTCGCAGACCGAACTGGGGAAAGATCTGCTCGGTGAAATCGAGAAAATTCCCGGATTGCAAAGTCGGGTTGATGCCCTGGATGAAAGCTATGATCCGACGAGGACTTATGCGAAATATGCCGTCGTCCGTCAGGGCGATCGCTTGTATCAGGCCAAGGCGCTGGTCCCCGTCAATCTGCCACCGCCGAACGCCGAGTATTGGGTCGATGTAGGGCAAACGGTCGAGACCGCTACCGGACTGGTTCAGCAGGTCGAGACCAACACCGCCGATATCAGCAAGATCGATGGCGCGGTAACGGCTCAGGCCGCCGCATTTCAGTCGCTACGCGCAGCGTCTCGGGACGACAACGGTGAAGGCGAGCTGGCAGATGCGCTCAAAGGCTGGACCAGTACGGCGGCCATTGCTATGGAAAGCAGCGTCCGTGCGTCCCAGAACGAGGCAACCGCCCAACGTGTTTCAACGCTGGAAGTCGGTATTGGCAATAACGCGGCAAGTATCCAGTCGCTCGAGAAAGTTGTAACAACCAATAGCTCGGCCACGGCGACGAAGCTCGAACAGTTGAACGTGTCCGTTGGGCAAAACACTGCCGCCGTTCAGCAAGCCTCAAGTGCCATTGCCGATACCAATGGCAAGTTATCGACAATTTGGTCGGTGAAGATGGATACGACGGCGGGCGGCCAAAAATATGCTGCGTCGTTTGGTTTGGGGCTGCAGGTCGATCCTTCTGGCGTTTCGTCACAATTCGTCGTGCGCGCCGATACGTTTATGTTATTGAATCTGGCAAATGGCGTACCGGTGTCTCCGTTTGCGGTGAGTGGTGGCCAGACCTTTATTAGAGATGCATTCATTCAGGACGGCACTATCACCAATGCCAAAATTGGTGAGTACATTGCCTCAACTAACTACGTGCCAGGCAAATCCGGCTGGGCCATCAATAAAAGTGGTGGTTTTGAAATGAATGGGCAGGGCGCGGGATCAAGCAGAATTGCGATAACTCCAAGTAGTGTGAAGCTCTTCCATCCTAACGGTGTTCTGGCCATTGATATGAGTGTCTGAAATGACGGGACTAATAATTAGAAGTCCTACGGGAGCGCTCCTGGTCGATATGACTATGAACATTAGTCAGGATCAAGGTTATGTCGACACTGGGGGATTAAATGGTTCTGTCGCCATTCCTCCACCGCCCGCCGGGAAAACCCGATTTTTCGGAGTTGTTCCACTGGTTGACATGCAGCGAGAGGCGGGCCATCTGCCGGGCGTCACACTGTCGTCTAATGTGCTGTCGTGGAACTACCGTTTTGTCACCAGTGGCTGGGGCTTCTTTGCGGCCAATGCCAGAATCTTCTATGGGTACTATTAGGTATGACGGGCTTAACTGTATATAAAGATAACGGTCAGATGCTCTTTGATACTACTAAGATATCTTACGGGCTCGTGAAAAGTGGAAACATGACTTACCAGCAGTCGTGGTCACGCAGACAGCTAAGGTCGGCCCAGCTTGACCCGTCACAAGGCTCGAACTGGTATCCAGTGCAAAATGTTGCTCAAGATAAGGGTGACAATCTGTTCGGTTTTACTTTGAATAATGCACGTAATCCGATTGTGTTTCTTGTGGGGTCGGGAACCCTGAACGGATCCCAGCGATCAGGCAATACCATCACGTTTCTCTATTCGAACGCGAGTGCTGATACCCGATATTATTGTTTCGATTTGATGTCCGATAATATTGCTGGAACAACATTTCTGAAAATCTATAACGATGATCGAATATTAACGTTCAACTCTCTGCAAGCACCGCTGAATGTGATTGGTCAATATACGGCTCCGCCGCCGGATCCTCGTACGCAGGCCGGCCGGTATTATCTCCTTTACCAAGGGGGGAGAACCCAGAGGCGACAGCTGAGAATACCTCCCGACTATAGAGTGCCGCAGGCCGATTGTATTTTTGATGTGCCTATGACGCCAGGCGTTGAGTATGCTGTCTTTCTCCCATGGTCCAGAGGGTCGAGCATCATGGATTTCAGCTCTGGATATCAAGGTGATGCTGCAGCTTATGCAGTTTTGGAAGGCGCATATGGTCGTACGGGAGGAATAAGCTTCATGTTTGGAGCTTCAGCCGGAACGACGGACTCCCGAGCCATGGCCGGAGGTGGGGTACCTGCCGGGATAAGTTATGGCGGAGTAGCAACGGACAAATACCCTACGGCTTTGATTATTCAAACAGCGTCCCTTCCGATTCCGTTTGGTTGAATAAAGTTAAACTACTGGCGAATGTGGTTTTAGATTTTTTGCATTTAAGGCTAAGTTCCAGCATTTGTCTTTGAGAGCGCAAGTGCTGAGTAATTAATGTTTTTTTCGTTACTGGAGATATCTATGCCATGGTACAAGGCTGGAACAGTTTCTGTTGTCCGGAATTCAACTTCCGTATTGGGAGACGGTACGGCATTTATTGCCAATAGTCGTGTGGGCGATGCTTTTCGAGGGCCTGATGGCGGATGGTACGAGGTCGTCAATATCGCCAGTGATACAGCACTGTCCATCGCACCGGAGTACAAGGGGGACACCAGCAATGGCGCATACACGCTGGCCCCTATGCAGGGCTATGTCAAAGACTCGGCTGACCAATTGCGAACTTTTGTCAATCAGGCTGGAGCAAAACTCGCTGCACTTGGGAGCTCCGGCAACTACGAAGTATTGCCCGTTTCAAAAGGCGGAACCGGTGGCACAACGCCCGCTGAAGCCCGGGCCGCTCTGGAGCTCGGCACCACTGGCAACTTCGACGTCTTGCCTATTTCGAAAGGTGGTACCGGCAGCGTGACAACTGCAGCTGCGAGGGCTGCCCTGGAACTGGGTTCTGCCGCAACAGCCACTCTTCAAACGACTCCCAGCGATGCAACGGCTGGCCGCGTCATGCAGGTCGGCGCATTCGGCATTGGAGGGAACCCCCCGGTCTATACCGGCAACATCGACGACACCGCGGCTGTTCCGGCGGGACGCTGTTTTGTCATTAACACCGCAACCGGGGTGAAACCGACGGGGTCCCCTTACGGTTTGATGGACACCATCAAGTACGCTGGTCAGCCGGTTCATCAGGCCTGGCACGAGGTCAACGGCACCGCAGGTGGTGGCACTTTACGCACTTGGGAGCGAGATCAATACGGCACGGGGGGGTTCGGCCCCTGGCGCATGGTTTATCGGCAGAACAACATCCTCGGCGTCGTTTCAGGGGCAGGAGCCCCCACGGGAGCGATCATCGAGAGGGGTGCCAACGGCAACGGTGAATACACCAAGTTTGCAGATGGCACCCTTGTTTGCTGGAGAGTTATCCCCACCAACTCAACCGGCACGTACGCCGTGGGCGCTCTGTTCGGTAGTGATGCCTATGCTCCTGGCCCGTTTCCTTCGGCTTATGCATCGGTGCCTACAGTCACGTCGGGGGCCACAGGGGCCGTACACGCGGACTGCATTTTCGCCAGTGCCTGGATTCCCCCAGCGCTTAACAATTGGGGGGGGTGGCGTGCTATGGCAACCACGAACGTAGCCGCGGCTGCCCAAATTAACCTGATCGCCATCGGGAGGTGGTACTGATGAATATTGTTTTGTCTCCACAGCGCAGAGAGGATTCTCTGGCGCTTTACAAATCGGGTGACGTGCTCACCATCAACGGTGAAGCGTTCGATTTCACGCTGCTCTGCGACGGCGATACGTTGCCACAAGGCGCGATCAAATCTGAATGGTTCGTGGGTGACGTTACTCGCGAGCAGGGGCAACTGACGCTTCATCTGTTGTTGCCTATTCCCGCCCATTACAGTCAGGCGCAAGCGTTTCCTGCCGACCTGATCGATATTCCTGACGGTGACGTGGCATTGCCACAGCCTTTGCCGGAAAAGGAGGTTGAAGTATGAACATCGACTGGTCGCAATTGATCACCAAAGCCATGAAAGATGCGATGGCTGCCGCAGCACGATTGACCGAAGCTCAAGCGCTGCTCAAGAGCAAAAACGAGGGGGCTGCAGCACAGGTCGCTCGCATTCAGGATCGGATCGACACCCTCGGTTACGGCATCGATCTGGGGGAGGCGACGACTGAAGATAAGGCGGAACAGCAAGCACTGCTTGCCAACCTGAAACAATGGAAAGCCTACAAGTTCAGTTTGGGCAAAGTGAGCACGCAAGCGGCATGGCCCGTTGCGCCAGAGTGGCCTGTTCAGCCCGATGTTCCGGTGATTGTGGTTGACGCGGTCCTGGCGGGCTGACTGGCTTTCTTACAGCTACCTGATTGAGATCGTCATGAACATCCCATACCGCCGAGTGCGGTTTTTTTTCGCTTAAAAGAAGGACTGCACCATGCCATGGCTTAGAACAGGTACGGTCAATGTCACCAATAATTCGCCCGCAGTCATTGGCCTCAACGTTGATTTCGTGACTAACGTCCGGGTGGGCGACGCCTTCGTCGGACCTGATGGACGACAATATGAAGTCAGCAACATTGCCAGTCCGCTCATGTTGGCGATCACCCCGGCTTACCAAGGCGCAACGGCAAACGAGGCGTCCTATTCGATCATGCCGGTGCAGGGGTATCCCAAAGCACTGGCTGATGCATTCAACAACCTGAATGTTCAATACGGCCCGAAGCTGGCAACACTGGGTGCCGCCAGTGGCTTCGATGTCCTGCCCGTGCGAAATGGCGGAACCGGGGGAACTGATCCTGTTTCCGCTCGCCTGGGCCTTGGACTGGGCGCAGTGGCAACCGATGCAATCGTACCGCTCATGCGCGGCGGCACCGGTGCGACGGATGCCGCGTCGGCTCGCCAGGCGCTTGGGCTTGGCGCCGTTGCGTCGGACGCTGTGGTACCGGTAGCGAGAGGTGGGACAGGCGGAAGCACTCCGGCCACCGCCCGAGCGGGCCTTGGTCTGGGAAGCGCTGCTGTCGCCGCGTTGGTTGGTACGGTCAGCCAGGACAAAGGCATTGCAACCGGAGCAATCATCGAACGTGGCGCCAATTCCAATGGTGAGTACATCAAGTTTGCCGACGGCACGCTGATTTGCACGCTCTACGGCCGAGGTGGCATCGCGTTCAACAACCCGTCCAACATGGGCTTCAACTGGACTTATCCAATGACCTTTGTTGCACCGGGATTCGTCACCGCAAATCTGGTGGGTGTCCTGGGTGTGGCGAAACAAGTGACCAGCGTAGGTGCTTACAGCAGAAACTCTGGTTTTGCCAGCATCTGTGTTTTTAGTCTTGGTCAGTTCATTGAGACCGACACGTCCATAGTCGCCTTTGATTGCCTCGCCATCGGCAGATGGTTTTAGTCGGATCCCTGCCCAACGCACCTGCGCTGCTGCCCATCGTTAATCCGGGTTGCCTGTTGAACTTGACTGGCGGCGACCTCTATTCGGTATTACCTCATGAAAATGACTCCTCTGGTCACGCAAATGCGTGCTCAGTGCCCGACGCTGGGCAATCGGATCGCAGTAGGCATTGACGTTACGGCACTGCAAGCCGACGCGGCGCTGCAAACCCCATGCGCCAGCATCACGCCCCTGGCCGATCTGGCCAGCAACAGCACCACCCAAAACCTCACCACCCAACCGATCCGCGACCGCTTCGAAATCGTCCTGGTGCTTGACGCCACCGACGCTACAAAAGCGCTGGATCTGTTGCACGACCTGCGCGCCGAGTTGTGGCGCGCGCTAGTCGGTTTCAAACCTGATTCCACCTACAGCGCCATCGTCTACGACGGCGGCGAGATGGTCTCGATCAACAGCAGCCGCGCCTTTTACCGGCTGCGCTTTTTTGCCGAGTTCCAGCTCGGCCGCAATCTGCCGAGTCAGCCTGCGGAGAGTTGGCATGAACGCGAACTGGACGGTTTGTCGTCCTTTACCGGGGTCACCGTGCGTGTCGATGCGATCGACCCGGCCGACCCCAACCTGAAACGCCCGGGCCCCGATGGGCGCGTGGAAATGACTTTCTCTGGAGACGTAACCCCATGAGCAATCGCATCACCGTACTGCCGGCCGCTGGCCGTGTCGTACCGGACCCGGAGGCGGGTGATCTGCTGCCGGCCGAAGGCCGTGAAGTGCTGGACAGCGCCTGGTGGCGCCGACGTCTGGCCGACGGCGATATCACCCTCAAAACCGCACCAGCCAAACAAAAGGGAGCCAAATAATGGCGATCGGATTCAGCAACATCCCCGCGGACATTCGTGTACCGCTGTTCTATGCCGAAATGGACAACTCGGCTGCCAATAGCGCGAGCTCGACCATGCGTCGTTTGATCGTTGCGCAAGTCAACGACAACATCGCTCCGAGCGAAGTCGGCAAGCTGGTACTGGTCTCCAGCACCGCGCTGGCCAAGAGCATCGGCGGTCAAGGCTCGATGCTCGCCTCGATGTACGAGACCTTCCGCAAGGCCGACCCGATCGGCGAAATCTGGTGCCTGCCGCTGCATAACGCTGAAGGCGCCATCGCCAAAGGCGTGCTGACCCTGACCGGCACCGCCACTCAGGCGGGCGTGCTCAATCTGTATGTCGGCGGCGTGCGTGTGCAAGCCACCGTGGTCAGCGGTGCTACCGCAGCCCAAGCGGCCACGGCACTGGCGCAGAAAATCAACGCCACTGCCGATCTGCCGGTCAGTGCGGCGGCCGTCGACGGCACCGTGACCGTGAGCGCCAAATGGGTTGGCGACAGCGGCAATGACATCAGTCTGCAGTTCAACCGCCTGGGCAAGAGCAACGGCGAAGACACACCGGCCGGCCTGGTCACGGCGATCACGGCGATGATCGGCGGCGCTGGCGTACCGGATCAGGTTGCAGCGGTTGCTGCGCTGGGTGACGAACCGTTCGAGTTCATCGCATTGCCATGGTCGGACCTGGCCACGCTCAATACCTGGCAAGCGGTCATGGATGACAGCACCGGTCGCTGGTCGTGGGCCAAGCAACTGTTTGGTCACGTCTACAGTGCCAAGCGCGGCACTGTCGGTACACTGGTCGCTGCAGGTCAGGCACGCAATGACCAGCACATGACCATTCAGGCGCTGGAGCCGGGCGTTCCGCAACCATTCTGGGTACAAGCCGCGGCACTGGCTGCGCGCACCGCGGTGTTCATTTCCGCCGACGCCAGTCGTCCAACCCAGAGCGGCAGCCTGCCGGGTGTCGATCCGGCGCCGGCCAGCGAGCGCTTCACGCTGACCGAGCGTCAGTCGCTGCTCAACTACGGCATCGCCACCGCGTACTACGAGGGCGGTTACGTGCGCATCCAGCGTTCGATCACCACCTACCAGAAGAACGCTTTTGGTCAGGCCGACAACTCCTACCTGGACAGCGAAACCATGCACCAGTCGGCGTTCATCGTGCGTCGTCTGCAGAGTGTGATTACCAGCAAATACGGTCGGCACAAACTGGCCTCCGACGGCACTCGTTTCGGCGCCGGCCAACCAATCGTCACCCCGGCGACCATTCGCGGTGAGCTGATCGCGCAGTACGCCAAGCTTGAACTGGAAGGCCACGTCGAGAACGCCGAGCTGTTCGCCGAGCACCTGATCGTCGAGCGCGACGTGCAGGACCCGAGCCGCGTGAACGTGCTGTTCCCGCCGGATTACATCAACGGTCTGCGCGTGTTCGCACTGCTCAACCAATTCCGTCTGCAGTACGACGACGCGGCTTGATCCGCGCGTTTGACGGCAAGTTTTCAGCCCACCTCGCGTGGGCTTTTTTATGCAAGGGAGTAACACCATGGGTCAACTGATTGCAGGTACCTGCTACGTCAAAGTCGACGGCGCACAACTGACCATCAATGGCGGCTGCGAAGCCCCGCTGATGGCGGTCAAACGCGAAACCGTCGTACCTGGCTTCTACAAGGAAACCGACATCGCGCCGTCGTTCAAAGTGACCGCGCTGCACACCGCCGACTTCCCGCTGAAGAAGCTGATCGAAGGCACCGACATCACCGTCACCTGCGAATTCAGCAACGGCAAAGTCTACGTGCTGGCCGGTGCCTACCTGGTCGAAGAGCCAGTCTCCAAAGGCGATGACGCCACCATCGAACTGAAATTCGAAGGCATCAAGGGGACCTGGCAATGAGCGGCGCCGTGAAGCTTCAGGTTGCGATCGAAGCTCACGGCGAGCCCCTGACCGAACTCGTCCTGCGCCGTCCGACGGTGCAGGAAGTGCGAGCGATCAAGGCGCTGCCGTACAAGATCGACAAGAGCGAAGAAGTCAGCCTCGACATGGACGTGGCGGCCAAATACATCGCCGTGTGCGCCGGCATTCCGCCGTCGTCGGTGAACCAGTTGGATCTGGCTGACCTCAATGCGCTGAGCTGGGCCGTTGCGAGTTTTTTCATGAGTGCGGCGTCGGCGCCATCACCGACCTGATCGCCGTCGCCTATGACCTGGCCTGGTTCTGGAAGGTTGACCCCGAACAGATGATGGCCAGGCCACTGGATGTGCTCCGCGAATCGCTGGAGCACGCGCAACGGATCAATGCGATGCAGCAGGTGCAGTGATGGCTATTACACAGATAAACGCGATCCAGCAAAACGTTCAGACCACGGTCAATATGCTCGTGGTCATGCAAGGTCTGCAGAAAATGGAGACCGAGATGAAGGGCGTCCGGGGCAAAGTCGCGGCGTTCAAGAAAAGCCTGGAAAGCACTGGGATCAAGCCGCTTGATCTGTCTGGGTTTATCTCGGGCGGTGGCTTGCTCAAGCCGTTTCAGGAGGGCTTGAAAAAGGCGATCAAGGCCGAGGACGAACTGGCGAGCAAAAGCAAAAATATTAAAACCCCGACGCTGGGCAAGGACGCCCTGATTCCCGCGCCACTGGGGGCACCTGCAACGGCGCAGGTGCCCGCCGTGGTGAAGGGCGAAACGTCCACCAACCTTGCGAAGTTCAACGTTTCGCTTGATGACATTTCGTTGAAAATCGGTCAGGCGTTGTTGCCGGCAGTCAATGGCTTGGTGACGGCGCTGGTGCCGGTCATGACCTCGGTCGGTGAATTTGTCGCCGATCATCCGCAACTGGTCGAAGGGCTGGCGGCAGCAGCGGTAGCGTTCACCGTCGTGACGACGGCGGCTGCGGGTTTCAGTGCTGTGCTCACGCTGCTCGCTTCGCCTATCGGCCTTTTTGCCGCCGGGGTTGTATTGGCGGCAGGTTTGATCGTCGCCAACTGGAAGCCGATCTCAGCGTTTTTTGCCCGGCTGTGGCAACAGATTGCTCCGGTGGTGATCCCGATGGCTGGCTTTTTCCGGACGCTGTTCGGCTTCACTCCGATGGGGATGCTGATCAACAACTGGGGGCCGGTCAGTGGCTTCTTCGCGGCATTGTGGGACGTACTAAAAGCGCTGGCGGCACCAGTCATCGACTTCTATGCGACGTTGTTTGCGTATTCACCGCAGGCGCTGATTCTGAAGAACTGGCAGCCGCTGGTGGGTCTGTTTGCATCGATATGGGATTTGCTCAGGGCGGTGTCGGTGCCGGTAGCGGCTTTTTTTCGCGACCTTGTGGATTACATCAAACTGCCGATCCTTGCGCTGTATGCCGTTATCCGCGAGCAATTGGGCTGGTCGCCTCTGGAGATGTTCATTCAGGCCTGGGACCCTTTGACCGCCTGGATTAAAAAGTGGAGCGACACGTTTTACGAAGTGCTGGCGCCGATCAGGGATTTTTTCAACGGAGGCCTGGGGAAACTTGCGGCCGAAGCATCGGCCAAGGTCGACGTGCTCACCCGCTCTCAGGAAAAAACCAATGCCGAAGGCAAAGGTGAATGGGCGCCGCAATTCCTTGGCTCCAGCACGGACGTTACGTCCAAAGCCCCGTTGTCGGCGGGGTCACTGACGCAATCATCGAGCTCACTGACGCAATCCTCCAGTTCGCTGACGCAGACGTCCAGCGCGCTGATCCAGCAAAGCGCAATCAACAACCGTACGCAACTCGAAGGCGGCCTGACCGTGCGCTTTGAAAATGCGCCGGCGGGGCTGCGCACCGATCAACCGCAAACCAATCAACCGGGCCTGGCACTGTCGTCGCGCATCGGCTATCGCTCGCTGTCCATGGGAGGTTCCAATGAACTGGCGTGACCGTTTGTTGCCGGCATCCTTTCGTGGTGTTGGTTTCTGGATCGATCAGGCGAAAACCCCGGTCGGTCGCAAGGGGCAGTTGCACGAGTATCCGCAACGCGACTTGCCATTTTTCGAAGACCTTGGCCAACAGGCCAGGACTCACGACATCACGGCGTTCATCATCGGTGCCGATTGCCTGGAGCAGCGCGACAAGCTGCTCAAGGCATTGGAGGCGGGCAGTGGTGAACTGGTGCATCCGTGGCTGGGGCGACTGCAAGTCAAGGTCGGCGAATGCGACATGACCCACACCCGCCAGGACGGCGGGTTGGTGACCTTTGCGCTGAAGTTCTATCCCGACCAACCGGTGCCGTTTCCGACCGCTACTGTCAGCACACAGAAAGTGTTGTTGGCCAAGGCCGATACGCTACTGGGCTCGGCCGTCGCGCGCTTCGAGCAGGCGATGACGCTGATCAAGGCTGCGCGGATCGGTATTGCCAATCTGCGCAACAGCCTCACCGGCGTTTATGAGGTGATCAAGGAACAGCTCAAGCCGCTGATCGAGCAGTACAAAGAAATCACCGAGCTGGTCAAAGCGGTCAAGGAATTGCCCAGGGAAGTGGCCGCTGAGTTCAAGGGTTTGCTCGGCGATATCAAGGAGCTCAAGGCGTTCGCGAAGGAAGGCTACCGTGGTGTGATTGCCGACGTGTCGCAACAGCTCGAAGCGATCCGCAAGGCTGATGCGCCGAAGCTCACCACCGGTAAAGACACCAGTGCGGCGGCGCAGGCCATGGCCGATCTGGTGCAGGACACGATGCTGGTCAAAGTCGCGCAATGGGTCGCATCGATGCCCGTGGCAACAACCCCGGTGAAGCTGCAATCGACACCGTCGGTGGGGCAGCAGGTGCACCAGCCAGTCACTCGCCAGGAAGTGCCGGTAACCGACGACATGCAGGCGTTGCGGGATGCGGTGGCGGTGGCCGTCAATCCGATGCTGGACAAGGCTGGTCCGGTGCATTTTCAGGCGATCAACGATCTGAAAGATGCCTTGAATGCGCACCTCAAGGCCGTGGCTTCGTCGGGCGTGCGGCTGGTCAGCAAGTCTTTCCAGGAAAGCTTGCCGGCGCTGGTGGTGGCCTACAAGCAGTTCACCGATGCCACGCGAGTCGACGAAGTGAGCCAACGCAACGCGGCTGCCCATCCCGGGTTCATGTCGCCCAATGACGTGAAAGTCTCCAGGGAGTGATTCATGAGCGAGATGGATAATCGCGTCACGCTGACCGTTGGCGATATGGAATACGGCGGTTGGAAAAGTGTTGAAATCACCGCGGATCTGGAGCGCCAGTTCCGCACTTTCAAACTCGATATCACCTGGCAATGGCCGGGACAGACGGTGGATCAGCGCATCGCCGCAGGCGATGCCTGCGAGGTGCGGATCGGCAAGGATCTGGTGTTGACCGGGTATGTGTTCAAGGCGCCGATCCGCTATGACGGGCGACAGATCAGTCTGAGCATCGAAGGCAGTTCCTGTACCCAGGATCTGGTGGATTGCGCCGCGATCAATCGCCCGAACCAATGGAAAGATCAGCCGATGCTGAGCATCGTCGAGGCGCTGGCTTCTTCCTACAAGGTCAAGGTGGTCAGCGAGATTGCCGAAACGGCGCGATTGGGCAGTTACACCATCGTGCCCGGTGAGACGGTGTTTCAAGCCATCGACCGATTGCTTTCATTGTTTCGGGTGTTTTCCACCGATGACGCACAAGGCCGGCTGTTGTTGGCCAGCCCCGGCAGCAGTGGCCGGGCCAGTGATGTGCTGGAACTGGGCAAGAACATTCTTTCGGCTAACGCGTCGATGGATTACAGCCAGGTGTTTTCCGAATACCGGGTGATCGGCCAGCAAAAAGGCAACGATCAAAAAAACGGTGCAGCCGTCAGCGAGATTGAATCGGTTGCCACTGATCTGGGTTACAAGCGCCGGCGCGTCACGGTCATCAACGAAGGCCTGCAAATCAGCCCCGATTTTTCGTTGCAGCGCGCGATGTGGGAAAGCTCGACGCGTGTCGGGCGGGCACAGACCACCACTTATCAGGTGCAGGGCTGGCGCCAGTCCAATGGTGATTTGTGGCGTCACAACACGTTGGTCCGGGTCAAGGATCCGGTGCTCGGGTTTGATGACGACATGCTGATTTCCAAAGTGACCTATTCATTCTCGGCGCAAGGTTCGGTGACCACACTGCAAGTGGCACCGCCGTACACCTTCGACGCCAATCCGACGCCGCCGAAAAAACCTTCGGCCTGACACCCAACCTGACGGACATCCCCTGACCGGTTTTGTGTTGGCAAAGTCTTGAGGACAATTCATGAGCCTACTGACACGCCTCCTGGCGCGCGGCACTGTCGTGCTCGCCAACTCGGCATCCAAGCTGCAATCGCTGCAAATGCGCCTCACCGCCGGTGAGCTGAACGACGACATCGAGCACTTCGAACCCTACGGCTTCACCAGTCGCCCCCTGGCTGGCGCTGAGGGGGTCGTCACGTTTCTGGGCGGTGACCGTTCCCACGCCATCGCCCTGGTGATCGCCGATCGGCGTTATCGCCTGCAATCGCTGAACAATGGCGAAGTGGCGATCTACACCGACGAAGGCGACAAGATTCACTTCAAGCGTGGGCGGATCATCGATATCGAAACCGTCACGCTGAACATCCGCGCCAGCAGCGCGGTGAACTTCGATACGCCGGTGATCAACCAGACCGGCAAGATCGTTTCCACCGGCGATCAGCTGGCCGGCGGCATCAGCCAGATCAAACACGTGCACGTCGGCGTACAGGCCGGCAGCGGCCAGACCGGCGCGCCGGCAGGAGGCAAGTGATGCTGATCAGCCCGAACCTCCACGCCGCGCTGACCCGCGCCGTACTTATCAGCCTGTTCACCTGGCGCCGCGCCGCCGATGACGACGCCCTCGACGACGAAGAGCGTTATGGCTGGTGGGGCGACACCTTTCCAACCGTCGCCGATGACCGTATCGGCTCGCGGCTATGGCTGCTGCGCCGGGTCAAGCTGACGCGGCAAACCCAGATGGACGCCGAGTTCTATGCCCGCGAAGCCCTGCAGTGGCTGATCGACGACGGCCACTGCAGCGCCATCGACATCATCAGCGATCGCCTTGACGCCCAGCGTCTGAACCTGCGCACGGTCTTGACCCTGGCCGACGGCGAACGCCTGGACATCAATCCCGAAAACAGTTGGCAGGTGATCTATGCCGTTTGAAATCCCTTCGCTGCCGGTGCTGATCAAGCGCACCCAAAGCGACCTGGCCAGCGATGCGCTGCGCCAGTCCGATGCGCAAGTGCTGGCCCGTACTCTCGGTGGCGCGGTGTACGGTCTGTATGGCTATCTCGACTGGATTGCCCAGCAGATCCTGCCCGACAAGGCCGACGATTCGACCCTGGAGCGTATCGCCGCATTGCGTCTTAATCAGCCGCGCAAACCTGCCCAGGCAGCCAAAGGCAGTGTCAGGTTCACGGCCACCCTCGGAGCCGTGCTGGATGTCGATACGCTATTGCAATCGACTGACGGGCGAACCTACAAGGTTACGGCTGCCCGCATCGCGCGCAATGGCATCAACACCACGACCGTCGCTGCACTGGAGGCCGGCAGCCTGGGTAATGCCGATACCGGTCTGACGCTCAGCCTGGTGCAGCCGATCGCCGGCATTCTCAGCAATACTTTTGTGGTCCTGGCGCCGGGGCTCACGGGCGGTGTAGCCGAGGAAAGTCTGGAGTCGCTGCGCTCGCGGGTGATTCGCTCCTACCGTCTCATTCCTCACGGTGGTTCGGCGCAGGATTATGAAACCTGGGCGCTGGAATGCCCCGGCATCACCCGCGCCTGGTGTCGGGGCAACTTTCTCGGGCCCGGCACCGTAGGTGTATTCGTCATGCGTGACGACGATCTGCAGCCGATCCCCAACGAGCAGCAACTGGCCGATGTTCTGGCCTACATCGAGCCATTGCGCCCGGTGACTGCCGACGTGAGGGTATTGGCGCCGGTGCAGGTGCTGGTCAATTACAAACTGCGGATCACTCCCGACACCAGCGCCGTGCGCGCAGCGATCGAAAGCCAACTGCGTGATCTGCACAACCGTGAGGCCGGCCTTGGGGAGACCCTGTTGCTCAGCCATATCAGCGAAGCGATCAGCAGCGCCACCGGTGAGACCGATCACCGGCTCGATACACCTTCGGCCGACGTCACGGCCGCCGCGAATCAGTTGCTGACTTTTGGGGGTATCGAATGGCTGTCTTGAGAGGCGTCCCGCAGTACCGCAACCAATTGCGCAGCCTCCTGCCCAGCGGCCCGGCCTGGGAGCTGGAACGCCTGCCTGAACTCAATCAAGTGCTCGAAGGCATTGCTGCGGAGCTGGCGCGTCTGGATGCACGTGCCGTTGATCTGCTCAATGAAATGGATCCGGCGGGCGTCAGCGAACTGGTGCCGGACTGGGAACAGGTGATGAACCTGCCAGATCCGTGTCTGGGCGCGACGCCGCTGTATGACGATCGGCGTCTGGCCGTCCGCCGACGGTTGCTGGCAGTCGGTAATCAGAACGCCGCGTACTTCGTTGAAGTCGCCCGCAGCCAGGGTTATGCGGACGCCACCGTCACCGAACTGCGCGTTCCGCGCATGGGCCGTTCGCGGTTTGGTCTCGCCCGTTTTGGCACCTGGAAGGCGCAGTTCATGTGGGTCCTCAACACCGGCGGACGTCTGGCCACCGGACGTCGTTTTGGCGCCAGTTATTGGGGCGAACGCTTCGGCATGAATCCGGGCTCGGCCCTGGAATGCCTCATTCACCGCAGTGCACCGGCTCATACCCAGGTGTACATCAATTTCGACTAAGGAAATAAAAGCAAATGGATTACCCGAAAAGTGTACCCAGCGCAGGTCTGGTCAATGGCAAGTTTGTCGATGAAAACCCCATTGCCGGGACACCGGGATCGCTGATCCCGGCGGTGTGGGGCAACTCCGTTACTGAAGAAATACTCGGCGTGATCAAGGGCGGCGCGCTGGTTCCCGACGAAGCCAATGTCGGGCAGTTGTTGACCGCCGTACGTAAAATCAATCAGGCCGGTCTCATCGACTTCGCTCTCGATACCGGCACTGCCAATGCGTACGCTGCGACGTACTCGCCGGCGCCGACCGCGCTGGTCGATGGCATGGTCTTGCGTTTCAAGGCGCTGAACACCAACACCGGAGCCAGTACCTTCTCCGTCGCAGGTTCAGTAGCCAAGCCCCTGGTCAACATTGACCACACGCCGCTGCGCTCCGGCGAAATCGTTGCGACCGGGGATGCCTGGGTGCAATGGAACAGCTCCTTGGGCAGTGGCGCCTGGATTCTGATCGCGAGCACGGGAGTGGCGAGACAGCTGGGTGCCGATGTCGGTGATGTGAAAACCGTTGCAACCGTCGATGCACCCAGTGGCTGGCTCAAGTGCAATGGTCAGCCGGTACTGAGGACGCAATACGCCAATCTGTTTGCCGCCATCGGTACGCGGTTTGGCGCGGGCGACGGCGCCAACACGTTCAACCTTCCGGATCTGCGGGGTGAATTCGTCCGCGGTCTGGACGAGGGACGTGGTGTCGACCCGGGTCGCGTACTCGGGAGCAAGCAGGCGGGGCAAAACGCCTCGCACACTCACGATGTATCCGCCGCCGCAGCGGGCAATCATGCCCATACGGCGCGCACTGACGCCGCCGGTTTGCACGCACACGGTGGGGCCGTCGTGAGCGGTGGTGCGTTCAATATCGACACAGTCATGGGTGGGCAGGGCCAGATTAACGGCGGCAACACCGCAGGTTCGATCATGGGCTCCAGTTCGGCGCCCTTTATCAATCGCAACTTTACAACAAACGCACCGGCTCACAGCCACGGCATCGTGGCGGATGGCAACCATGCGCACAACGTCGGCGTGGACGCTGCCGGGCAACATACCCATACGATGTCGGTTGCGGCGTCGGGTGGTAATGAGGTTCGACCAATGAACACCGCTCTGTTGTATGTCATCAAGTACTGACGGCCTGCGCCGGGAGCTATCGACCGTCCAGACGCCCTGACAACTCTGGCAAAAAAGTGGCTGGCAGGTAATGACCGCCAGCCATGATTCAATCGGAGCATCCAGGGAGGATTACGTATTATGCAAATAACCGAAAACAACCTTTTATCCATCATGCCCAACGCCCGCTCCCAAGCGGGCGTTTTTGTTTCTGCACTCAACAGTGCCATGGCTCGCCGTCATATCGACTCGCCCAAACGCGTCGCGGCGTTCCTTGCGCAAGTCGGCCATGAGTCGGGGCAGTTGCGCTATGTGCGCGAACTGGGCAACAACCAATACCTGAGCAAATACGACACGGGTACGTTGGCCTTGCGTCTGGGCAACACGCCGGAGGCTGACGGCGACGGGCAAAAATACCGAGGGCGCGGGTTGATCCAGATTACTGGCCGTTCGAACTATCGCCAGTGCAGCGTTGGCCTGTTCGGCGATGAGCGTCTGTTGTCCCTGCCCGAACTGCTCGAACAGCCACAATGGGCCGCCGAGTCTGCGGCATGGTTCTGGGAACAGAACGGCTTGAACGAATTGGCCGATCACGATCAGTTCAACACCATCACCCGGCGCATCAACGGCGGGTTGAACGGCCTGCAGGATCGCCTGGAAATCTGGGCACGGGCGAGGGCGGTGCTATGCCAATCCCCTGGCGAGTGATCGCTGTTGTGTTGCTGGCTGCTGGTGCCTTTGCAGCGGCCTGGCAATTTCAGGAGTGGCGCTACGGCCGACAGCTGGCCGAGCAGGCCCGGTTAAACGCCGAAATCCTCAATCAACTGACGCAGACCGCCGCCAGCGCGCAACAGGCCGAGCAGGATAAACGCCTGGCGCTGGAGCAGCGGCTCGCGACCAGTGAACAAACCCACTACCGAGCGCTTAGCGATGCCCAACGTGATCAGGATCGCCTGCGCGATCGTCTTGCCACTGCTGATGTGCGCCTGTCAGTCCTTCTCGACGCCAGCGACGTTGCCCCAGGCTGCAACGTGCCAGCCACCGCCGGCGCCAGCGGCGTGGATCATGCAACCGTACGCGCCCGACTTGACCCGGCGCATGCTCAACGAATTATCGCCATCACCGACACCGGCGACCGTGGACTGATCGCCTTGCAGGCTTGTCAGGCCTATGTCAGAGCGCTGGTGCCCGAACATTTTGAATGAGTCTGTGTATTGAAAGCGCAACCGGCTCGTGTACGGTGGAGGCATTCCACACGATCCGGAGCACGCCGTGAAAGAGATCACTCAACTGGCCGCCGACCTTGGCCGACGTCTGCAACTGCTCAATGCCCACGTCACCACCGCTGAATCGTGTACCGGTGGCGGGATTGCCGAAGCCATCACGCGGATCCCGGGCAGTTCGGCGTGGTTTGAGGCTGGCTACGTCACGTATTCCAACCGGCAGAAAACCCAGCAACTGAATGTACCGACCGAGTTGTTCGAAACGGTGGGCGCGGTCAGTCGCGAGGTGGTTGAGGCGATGGTGCGTGGCGCTCAGGACAAAAGCCTGGCGCGATTTGCCGTAGCGGTCAGCGGTGTCGCCGGGCCGGACGGTGGCTCGCCGAACAAACCGGTCGGTACGGTGTGGCTGGCGTGGGGCGTTGGCGAGATGGTCACCACTGAGGTTCAGCACTTTCCCGGCAACCGCGATGAAGTCCGCCGACAAACGGTGAAGGCCGCGCTAGAGGGGCTCCTGCGACTAGCGGCACGAGAAATCGAAAATCAGGGGTAGGCGATCCGCGAACGCTGTGGAATAATACTGGCTACTTATACAGGTGTTGGCCGTCAGGCCTTATTGATTACGTGAGGACTTTAATGGACGACAACAAGAAGAAAGCCTTGGCTGCGGCCCTGGGTCAGATCGAACGTCAATTCGGCAAGGGTGCCGTGATGCGTATGGGCGATCAAGACCGTCAGGCGATCCCGGCTATCTCCACTGGCTCTCTGGGTCTGGACATCGCGCTCGGCATTGGCGGCCTGCCAAAAGGCCGTATCGTTGAAATCTACGGTCCTGAATCCTCCGGTAAAACCACACTGACCTTGTCCGTGATCGCTCAGGCGCAAAAAGCCGGCGCGACCTGCGCATTCGTCGACGCCGAACACGCCCTCGATCCTGAATACGCCGGCAAGCTGGGCGTCAACGTCGACGACCTGCTGGTGTCCCAGCCGGACACCGGCGAACAGGCACTGGAAATCACCGACATGCTGGTGCGTTCCAACGCGGTTGACGTGATCATCGTCGACTCCGTGGCAGCTCTGGTACCAAAGGCTGAAATCGAAGGCGAAATGGGTGACATGCACGTGGGCCTGCAAGCCCGTCTGATGTCCCAGGCGCTGCGTAAAATCACCGGTAACATCAAGAACGCCAACTGCCTGGTAATCTTCATCAACCAGATCCGCATGAAGATCGGCGTGATGTTCGGCAGCCCGGAAACCACCACCGGTGGTAACGCGCTGAAGTTCTACGCCTCGGTTCGTCTCGACATCCGCCGTACCGGCGCGGTGAAAGAAGGCGACGAAGTGGTCGGCAGCGAAACCCGCGTCAAGGTTGTGAAGAACAAGGTCGCTTCGCCGTTCCGTCAGGCCGAGTTCCAGATTCTTTACGGCAAAGGCATCTACCTCAATGGCGAGATGATCGACCTGGGCGTGCTGCACGGTTTCGTTGAAAAATCCGGCGCCTGGTATGCCTACGAAGGCACCAAGATCGGTCAGGGCAAGGCCAACTCGGCCAAGTTCCTGGCAGACAACCCGGAAATCGCCGCGAAGCTTGAGAAACAACTGCGTGACAAGCTGCTGACGCCGGCAGTGATCGACTCCAAGGCCTCTGCAGTCAAAGAGACTGAAGACGACCTGGCCGACGCTGATATCTGATTGCAGCGATGACCACCGCAGTACTCGATACCCTCGTCGCGGTGCGACGAACCGCCATGGACCTGCTCGCACGTCGCGAGCATGGTCGAGTCGAGCTGACGCGCAAATTGCGTCAGCGCGGCGCCGAGGCGGAGATGATCGAAACAGCCCTCGACCGTTTGACGGAAGAGGGGCTGCTTTCCGAAGCTCGCTACCTTGAAAGCTTTGTTTCCTACCGTGCCCGTTCCGGCTATGGCCCTCTGCGGATTCGCGAAGAGCTGAGCCAGCGCGGTTTGCAGCGCGCCGATATCGAACTCGCCCTGCGCGAAAGCGGTATCAGTTGGCAGGAGCAATTGCAGGAGACGTGGCAACGCAAGTTCTCCGGGCATTTACCGATTGATGCGAAAGAGCGGGCCAAACAGGGCCGGTTCCTGGCCTATCGGGGGTTTTCGATGGAAATGATCAACCGCTTGTTCAGCGGTCGAGGGATGGACGATTAAACCGATTCAATAAAAACGGCCCGCTATGAAAATAGCGGGCCGTTTTTTTTTGCCCTCAAATTACCTTTGACGGTTCGCGGCTGCGTTGCGCTGTTTGCGGTTGGGAATCTGCCCAGTTTTCCGGCAGGTTGATGTAATCGATCAACTCCCTCAGACGCCCGTGAGTGCGCGCGTTGAAGGTGAAGGCCAGTCGCGCCAAATGGCTGAACTGCGCTTCATCGTGTTCCTCGCCGGCGTAGTCGTGCTGATGAAACTGGTCACTCAGGCACAGATCGGCGAATGCTTCCTGCATGTGCTCCAGCGCCTGATCGCTGAGTTTGTGATGCATGCGAATTACGAATTGGCGCTTGAGCCAGCGACTGGAGTGGAAGTTACTGTAGAACTGGTTGATCTGCTCCACCGCCTCGTCGACGCTGTAGACCAGTCGCATCAGTTTCATGTCGGTCGGCAGGATGTAGCGGTTGCTCTCCAGTTGCTGGCGGATAAAGTCCATCGCGCCCTGCCAGAACGTGCCGCCCGGCGCATCCAACAGCACCACCGGCACCAATGGACTTTTACCGGTCTGGATCAATGTCAGCACTTCCAGCGCTTCATCCAGCGTGCCGAAGCCACCGGGGCATAAAACCAGTGCGTCGGCCTCTTTGACGAAAAACAACTTGCGGGTAAAGAAGAAGTGGAACGGCAGCAGATTGCCGGTGCCGTCCACCGTCGGGTTGGCATGCTGTTCGAAGGGCAGGGTGATATTGAACCCGAGGCTGTGATCGCGGCCGGCACCTTCGTGCGCGGCGGCCATGATGCCGCCGCCAGCACCGGTGATGACCATCATTCCCGAGCGGGTCAAGGCTGCACCGAGTTCGCGAGCCATCGCATACAACGGATGTTCGACCGGTGTGCGCGCCGAACCGAATACGGTGACTTTGCGTCGGCCCTTGAATTGCTCCAGTACCCGAAACGCCTGCTCCAGTTCGCGCAGGGCTTGCAAGGTTATCTTGGCATTCCAGCGGTTATGGTCTTCCTGGGCCATGCGCAGCACGGTCAGGATCATGTCGCGGTAGATGGGGATATTCGGGCTGTTGGGGGAAACACGGTTGAGTTGTTCTTCGACCTTGCTGATGAGGTCGGGGCCGCTTTCCTGAAAATGACGACTGAGCAAGTCATTCGGTTGGTAAGGCATTCAACGTCTCCTTCTGCACAGGGCGTCGGCCCTGACGAGCGGCGTCAGTGCCGCGCTGCAAAAAACACACGATCGGCAGTTCCTTGCCTGCCGTTGAAAAAAGATCGGGAATACACTGAATCTAGACCCTCGCACGGATTTGCGCTGACTTGATCATTGCGCCGTAAAGTTTTGGCTGGCAATCGTTAATTGATTTTCCGCGCGTTGCTTCACCGCTCGTCCGAACGTGCGCCAAGCGTCAATCCCTCTGATTAACTAACGTACAGGCGCCGTACGACAGCTTTGCGTCAACGACTGTAGGCCAGGCGCATGCAATTCAAGGATTCGTGGGTGGCAAGGAGGCGGGACATATGGCCAGAGTGATTCTGGAGATCGATACGCAGCTGTATCGGATGTTGAAAGCGGCAGCCGAGACCAATCAACTCAGTCTCGAAGAGGAGTGCTGCCGGCGGTTGGCGGGCGGCGAGCGCCGTTCACACTATCTACAGGCCTTGCTGGCCGAACTGCGCGCCGAGGATGAACAGCGGCGCGCCAATTCGCGATGATTACTTCTTCTTCGCCGGGGCGGCTTTCGGGCAATCCGATTCCTGGTAGCTGGCGGAGCCGATCGCTTTGTTGGTTTTCACTTCAGTGAAGTCGTAACGCATGATCGCACCCTTGGCCATCAGCTTGCGGAACGACGGGTTGTTGCACACCGAGGCGCCCAACTGGAAATACACGGCTTTAGGGTCAGCGCGCATTTTGTCGGCGTGGCTCTTCTGCACGCTCAGGTGGTTGATCAACTGCGTGCCTTCCACGGTGAAACCCTGATCAAGAATGTCTTCACTGATGGCGCGTGGCGTGCCGACGCTGCTTTGTGCGGCGACGTTGCGCAGCTCGCGGTTCAGATTCTGCTCACTCAGGGATGCAGCCTGAGCGGTGAAGGACGACGCCAGCAGAATGGCAGCGGTAGGAACGATAAGGCGCAGCATGAAACTCTCCTGATTCAGTGACTGGTGGTTCGACCAGCCCTGTGGCTGTGCGTTCAGTGGCGCCGGATTATAGGGGAGCCGGTCGGGACGGTACAGGTTTGCACTCGCCGCTCTGGTAAACTGCCGGCCTTTATAGCCTTGCCGAGTGCTGTGCGTGTCGAGTTTTCCTGCCGTAAGGCGTTGCCCGTGACCCATCATGCCCCCAACGCCGTAGCCCGCTTGCGCGATCAGCGCGAGGACGAGGGCATCAAGCCGATTCAGGCCCGTGGCTTTCGCTCCGAACGTTGCCGCGATTGCCGGGTGATCATCAGCCATTGCCTGTGCGCATGGCGACCTAGTGTCGAGACGCGGTCGGGCGTGTGCCTGATCATGACCGGCAAGGAAGTGTTCAAACCGAGCAACACCGGTTGGCTGATTGCCGACGTGGTACGCGATAACCATGCGTTTATCTGGTCGCGTACCGAGCCCGATCCGCAGATGCTGGCGCTGCTCAATGACCCGCAATGGCAACCGTACCTGGTGTTTCCCGGCGAATACGTGGAGCCCTCGCGAGTCACCAACACCGTCGCCATCGATAGCAGCAAGCGCCCGCTGTTCATTCTGCTCGACGCCACCTGGACCGAAGCGCGGAAGATTTTCCGCAAGAGCCCGTATTTCGACCGTTTGCCAATCCTCAGCCTGCTGCCCGACAAACTCTCGCGCTACCGCTTGCGCCGTTCGACCCGCAGTGAGCACCTGTGCACCGCCGAAGTCGCGGCGTTGTGCCTGGAGCTGGCCGGTGACAGCGACGCCGCCTCGGCGTTGGACGCCTATTTCGATGTGTTCAGCCAGCATTACCTCGGCGCCAAACAGCAACTGGACATGAATGAAGCGACGCCGGCCCACGCCGAGTTGTTGCCTTATATACGAAAGCCGCAGCCGGAGTTGGCCCAATAGTGGCCCATACTGTACAAGCCAGCGGCCGTGCTGCTTGACCACCCCGTCTTCGCTGGGCATGCTTGGCGCCGATTAGGGTGCGGCCAAGGTTTGAAACGCCGTGTTTGCTGTTGATTGGCGTTGAACGTGCCCCTGTGGATATCGCTTGAAAGCGGCATCTTGAGTTGCTTTGGCCAGACCGGAATGCTCCGGATCTGCCATCAAAAACAGGATCATTTGAAAAATGGCCACATACGACATCCTGATTGCCGATGATCACCCCCTGTTTCGCAGCGCCCTGCATCAAGCGGTGACGCTGGGCCTTGGCCCGGATGTACGGCTGGTGGAAGTGGCGAGCATCGCCGAGCTGGAAGCGCGTCTGACCGAAAAGGCTGATTGGGATCTGGTCCTGTTGGACCTGAACATGCCCGGCGCTTTCGGGTTTTCCGGGTTGGTCATGCTGCGCGGGCAGTACCCGCAGATTCCGGTGGTGATGGTTTCGGCGCAGGAAGAAGCTTCGGTGATGGTCAAATCCCGTGAGTTCGGCGCCAGTGGTTTTATTCCCAAGTCCAGCGACCTGAGCGTGATTCAGGAAGCGGTGCGCAAAGTGCTCGATGGCGATGTGTTCTGGCCGCCACAAGCGTTCGAGGCGGTCAGTGTTTCCGACGAAGCCAAAGCCGCCAGCGATGGCCTCGCCAGCCTGACGCCGCAGCAGTTTCGCGTGTTGACCATGGTCTGCGAAGGCCTGTTGAACAAGCAGATTGCCTATGAACTGAGCGTGTCGGAAGCGACCATCAAGGCCCACGTCACGGCGATCTTTCGCAAGCTGAATGTGCGCACTCGCACGCAAGCGGCTTTACTGCTGCAACAACTTGAGTCAATTCCGAGCCAATAATGGCTGGCGTCTTCACGCTTTTTTGACTTTTGTTGATCTAGCTTTCCCACTCCTTTTTGGTTGGTTTCTACTTTATGTCACCTTTCAAGGGCCAGACCGGCCTGAAACGTATCCTCAATGCCTCCGGTTACTCGCTGGATGGCCTGCGCGCAGCTTTCACTGGTGAAGCGGCGTTCCGCCAACTGGTACTGCTCAATGTGGTGCTGATTCCGCTGACGTTCTTCCTCAATGTCAGCCGTGTCGAACAAGCGCTATTGATCGCTGTGTGCCTGTTGGCGCTGATCGTCGAGTTGCTGAATTCGGCGGTGGAAGCGGCCATTGACCGCATCTCGCTGGAACTGCATCCACTGTCGAAGAATGCCAAGGACATGGGCAGCGCCGCACAATTCGTGGCACTGAGCATGATCGCGCTGGTGTGGGCAGTGATTCTGCTTTAAGCGATTGTCGGCAAAACGATCTCGTCGCTGCGCTGCACCCCGGCGGTGAAAGCGCGGCACAGATCGAGAAATTCGCGCATGGCAGAAGTCTGATATTTCTGTTTGTGCCAGATGAAGTAGAACTGTCGCGCCAGATCCAGATCCGGCGTTTCCACCGGTACCAGACTGCCGCGGCGGAACGCATCACGCAGCGCCAGCCGCGAGATGCAGCCAATCCCTAGTCCTGATTCCACCGCGCGTTTGATCGCTTCGGTGTGTTCCAGCTCCAGTCGGATATTCAGTGCGCTACGATGGTGACGCATGGCCTGATCGAAGGTCAGCCGCGTGCCGGAACCCTGTTCACGCAGAATCCATGCCTCGCGAGTCAGTTCTTCCATGGTCGCGCTGCCGCGTTGGGCCAGCGGATGCTGCGGCGCGCAGAACACCACCAGCTCATCTTCAACCCAGCTCTGCACTTCGATGTCCGGGTGGCTGCAATCACCTTCGATTAGACCCAGATCAATTTCGTAGTGGGCGACTTGTTGCACGATATTGGCCGTGTTCTGTACGTGCAGCTTCACCTGGCTTTCCGGGTGGCGCTGCATGAAACTGCCGATCAGCAGGGTCGCCAGATAATTGCCGATGGTCAGCGTCGCGCCCACCGACAGCGAGCCGAAACCGGATTTGCCGTTGAGCAGGTCTTCGATTTCCTTGGCCTGATCGAGCAGGGCCACCGCTTGCGGCAAGAGCTGTTTGCCGAGGGCATTGAGGCTCAGCCGTTTGCCGGCGCGGTCGAACAGCTGGCAGCTGGATTGGCGCTCGAGTTCGGTGATCGACGTGCTGGCGGCCGACTGCGAGAGGTTGAGCAGACCCGCAGCACGGGATACGCTTTCCTGCTGGGCGACGGCGACGAAGACTTGCAGTTGACGGAGAGTAAATCGCATATCGATATAACCGATAACCCTTATCTTAATAATCCAGTTAACAGATATTGTCGTCGCTATTAGAATGCGATGCAATTGCGCACCGTCGCCTTCAAAAGCCAGCGCAGACCCAATCTCCAGGAGTCAAACGTACATGAGCAACATGAACCACGAGCGTGTCCTCAGTGTTCATCACTGGAACGACACTCTGTTCAGCTTCAAGTGCACCCGCGATCCGGGCCTGCGCTTCGAGAACGGTCAGTTCGTGATGATCGGCCTGCAACAGCCCAACGGCCGCCCGCTTATGCGCGCTTACTCGATCGCCAGCCCGAACTGGGAAGAGCATCTGGAGTTCTTCAGCATCAAGGTGCAGGACGGCCCGCTGACCTCGCAACTGCAGCACTTGAAGGAAGGCGACGAGATCATCATCTCGAAGAAGCCTACCGGCACCCTGGTTCTCGACGACCTGAACCCGGGCAAGCACTTGTACCTGCTGAGCACCGGCACCGGTCTGGCGCCGTTCATGAGCGTGATTCAGGACCCGGAAACCTACGAGCGCTTTGAAAAAGTGATCCTGGTTCACGGTGTGCGTTACGTCAACGAAGTCGCGTATCGCGAATTCATCACCGAGCACTTGCCGCAGAACGAGTTCTTCGGCGAGGCGCTGCGTGACAAGCTGATCTACTACCCGACCGTGACCCGCGAGCCTTTCGAGAATCAGGGCCGCCTGACCGACCTGATGCGCAGCGGCAAGCTGTTCAGCGACATCGGCCTGCCACCGATCAACCCGCAGGACGACCGCGCGATGATCTGCGGTAGCCCGAGCATGCTCGACGAGACCAGCGAAGTGCTCGACAGCTTCGGCCTGAAGATCTCGGCGCGGATGCGCGAGCCGGGTGATTACCTGATCGAGCGTGCGTTCGTCGAGAAGTAAGCCCCCCCTTAAAAAGCCCCCATTGCCTATGCAGGCAATGGGGGCTTTTTTATGCCCGAAACATTTCCTTCATGCCTGCCACGATCCATGTGGGTGCGGCCTCAGGCTGTGGCAGGAATGACTTCGAGCACGCGGATCTGCTCAGGCGTCGGGTAATGCCAGCGCACATCCAGATCCCAGAATTGCGCGCCGTACTCGCGTTCAGGCGCCGGGATTTGATAGGCCGGACGCGGATCCTGGGCCAGGCACTGTTCAATCAGCTCAACCAAGGGTTCGCCAAGGCGCTGAGCGTGTGTGTGCGCTTGTTTCAGCGCTGAGTCCGTCCACCGCACGTCAATCAACTGCGGCGCGGCGCTGGCGATGCTGTTGGCGGCGTTGGGAATGATGTCGGCGTAAGGCACGTAGGGCTTGATGTCGAGAATCGGCGTGCCGTCGAGCAAGTCGATCCCGGAGATGAACAACCGATTGGCTTCAACCTTGTCCAGTTTCACCACCGATTGGCCGATGCCGTTTGGTCGATGGGTGGCACGGGTGGCGAACACGCCCATGGACTTGTTGCCGCCCAGTCGCGGTGGGCGGACTTTCAGCCGTGGTTTGTCTTCCAGCGCCTGATGGAACAGAAACAGTAGCCAGACATGACTGACCTGTTCCAGGCCTTGCACCGCGTCACCCTGATCGAACGGCGCCACCAGTTCCAGCACGCCACGGGCGGCGGGGGCCAGTTGCGGTTGACGGGGGATGGCGAATTTCTCCTTGAAGCAGGAGCGCACGAAGCCGATGGGGGAGACGCTGTAAGTCATGGTTTGCATTCGAAGCGGGGCAGGGGTGGGCATGATAACCCGTCCCGTCTCAAGTCTGGTGGTGGCAGGGCGGACGCCATCGCGAGCAGGCTCACTCCTACAGGGTTGTGGATGTATACAAAATCTCTGTTCGCTGAAAATCCCTGTAGGAGTGAGCCTGCTCGCGATAGCTTCACCGCCGACCTAGAGGCTGAATCCGCCATCAAGAGGAATAATATTCCCGGTCATATAAGCCCCGGCCGTACTCGCCAGACTGATCGCCAACGCCGCCATTTCCTCTTCACGCCCCCAACGCTTCATCGGAATCAGCGCCGTATCCTCGGCCAACGCCTGCTGATCATTGCCAATATGCTGAGTCATCTTGCTCGGAAAGCGCCCCGGCGCGATCACGTTGACGTTGATGTGCTGACTCACCAGCTCCCGCGCAAGAATCCGCGACAATTGATGCAGGGCGGCCTTACTCGGCCCGTAGGCATACGCCTGCTCGCCAAACGAAGAAATCCCCGCCACCGAACCGATGTTGATGATCCGCGCCGGGTTCGCCGCCGAACCCGCTTTGCGCAACAACGGTAGAAACTGCTGGATGCAACTGAACACCGACGTCACGTTGAGCTGCATGACTTTTTCCCAACCCTTGACCGGGTAGCTCTCCAGCGGCGCGCCCCAAGTAGTGCCGGCGTTGTTCACCAGAATATCCAGATGCGTGATCTGCTCGCCCAGGCGCGCGGCCAGTTCCTGCACGCCTTCTTCTGTCGCCAGATTCGTCGCCACGCCGTGACACTTGCCCAAGGCGCTGAGTTCTTCCGCGGTTTGATGGCAGGCTTCGGCGTCGCGCGAGCAGACATAGACGCGCGCGCCAGCCTCGACAAAGGCTTTGGCGATCATTTTGCCGATACCACGGGTGCCGCCGGTCACCAGAGCGGTGCGGCCTTGCAGGGAGAAATACGGGTGCATGGCGATTCCTGAGTGCTAGGGATCAATACACCCTAGTCGTCAGCCGCGAAAAGCGGAGCCACTATTTTCAGAGGGAATGAGCGGTCATGCGTTGCGGCGGCGACCATCAGTCGCCACCGCAGAAGGGGATCAGGCCGGGCGAACGCGCAGGGTCAGACCCTTGAGGAAGTTGCGCAGCAACTGGTCGCCACACGGGCGGTAGTTGGTGTGGCCGACCTTGCGGAACAGCGCACTCAGCTCAGGCTTGGACACCGGGAACTCGGCGGCCTTGAGGATCGCGTGCATGTCGTCTTCTTTCAGTTCGAAGGCCACGCGCAGCTTTTTCAGAATGATGTTGTTGGTCACCGGCACTTCGATCGGCTGCGGCGGACGGCTTTCGTCCTTGCCACGCTTGAAGATCACCAGACCGTCGAGGAAGTGCGCGATGACTTCGTCCGGGCAGCGCACGAAACCTTCTTCGTCTTCTTCTTTCTTGTCGAGCCAGGTCACTACGTCGGCGAGCGCTACTTCCATGCCGCCGAGCTTGATGATTTCGACAACTTTCTTGTCGCTGATGTCGAGCATGTAGCGCACGCTGCGCAGTACGTCGTTATGAATCATGTGAATAATCCTGATAAGCGTTGTGGGCAGCACGCGGGCGCGCTGCCGGAATGTGTGGCGGCAGTGGAAGTCTTAGAACTTCTCTTTGCCGGACAGGTAGCGCCATTGGCCAACCGGGACCTTGCCGATCGAGACGCCGCCGATACGGATGCGACGGATGCCGATGACCTTCAGGCCCACCGCTTCGCAAAACTGGGCGATGATGCCGGGCTGCGGGTTCTTCATGGCGAAGCGCAGCCGGTTTTCGTTCTGCCAGCTGGCCTTGACTGGCGGCAGCTCCTTGCCCTTGTGGGTCAGGCCGTGCTGCAGGCGATTGAGGCCGTGGGCGACCATGTCGCCTTCGACCTCGACCACATATTCCTGCTCGATCTTCGCGGCGTCGGCAGTGAGCTTGCGGAGGATTTTCCAGTCCTGGGTGAATACCAGCAGGCCGCTGGCCTTGGCTTGCAGGTCGGCGCTGGCGGTCAGGCGCAGGAAGTGCCCGCGCAACGGGCGCTTGCTGAATCGGTGTTCTTCGCTGAGGGTTTCGGCGCTCAGCGATTGCATGGCGGTCTCGACATCCATGCCAGCCGGCGCGTTGAGCAGGATGGTCACCGGCTCCGGCGCGGTGGCCTTGGCGTCCTTGTCGAGCTCGACCTTCTGGTCGCCGACCTTGAATTGCGGCTCGTCAATCACTTCGCCGTCAACGGTGACCCAGCCGCCCTCAATGAACAGTTCGGCCTCCCGGCGGGAGCAACCGACCAGTTCGATGAGGCGTTTGGAGAGGCGAATCGGGTCAGTCATGACAGGGCCGTAACAAAAAAGGGGTGGGCATTGTACCTGTGTGGCGCCGGTTAAGCCCGGTTCCATTTACAGGCTGTTTGCAATTCCCTGTGGGAGCCAGCCTGCTGGCGATTGCATCACCGCGGTGTATCTGACTGACCGCGGCGCATGCATCGCGAGCAGGCTCACTCCTGCATGGGGTTGTGTTGTGTCAGCCGTTGCTTGAGCGTTGCTGGTTTTGGCGTAAGCGCATGTGCAGCAACGGATACGGCTGGCCCATGCCATCCACCTCCGAACGGCCGATCACCTCAAAACCCTGCTTGAAGTAAAAGCCCAAGGCTTGTGGGTTCTGCTCGTTGACGTCGAGTTCATCGGCATTCAAGTGCTGCATCGCGTAGGTGAGCAGTTTCTTGCCCAAGCCCTGGCCACGATGTTCGGGATCGATGAACAGCATTTCAATCTTGCCCGCCGCGACACCGGCAAACCCGGTGATGCGCTGATTGGCGTCTTTGGTGCAGATCAGCATCACTGCATCCAGATAACGCGTGAGCACCAGATTGCGCAGCAGCTCGATATAGCTGTCCGGCAGAAAATCATGTGTCGCGCGAACCGAGGCCTCCCAGACCCGGGTCAGTTCCTGGTAATCGCTGAGTTTCGGCGTGTGGATGACCGAATGGTGACGCATGCCCGTCTGCCTCTTGTCCGTTTCAAGGGAGTCCGTCCCCCGCTAAACGATAGCCGTAAAAAAGCCCCGCATCTCGTAAAAAGAGCGGGGCTTTTTGTATTTTTTGCGGTGTCTGGCTGGCTGTTTCTGTCGCCAGCAAGAGCTCACCCCCTCACCCCAACCCTCTCCCCCAAGGGGGCGAGGGGGAAGGGAGCTGATCTTCGTGCTGTTCAAAACCTGAGTTCGACTCGAACGTTCAGGTCGGTGCAGCTCGCAAGAACACATAGATCAGTCCCCTCTTCCTCCGGGAGGGAGCGAGGGGGAAGGGAGCTGATCTTCGTGCTGTTCAAAACCTGAGTTCGACTCGAACGTTCAGGTCGGTGCAGCTCGCAAGAACACATAGATCAGTCCCCTCTTCCTCCGGGAGGGAGCGAGGGGGAAGGGAGCTGATCTTCGTGCTGTTGAAAAGCTGAGCTCGACTCGAACGTTCAGGTCGGTGTAATTCGAAAGAACAACACGGTCAGCTCCCTCTCCCTCTGGGAGAGGGCTGGGGTGAGGGGCTTTTGACCTTAGATCTGCTCAGCCCACAGGTCATATTCGTCAGCGTCAGTAACCTTGCACCAGACCTTGTCGCCAGGCTTCAAATTGCTGCCGTTATCAATAAACACGTTACCGTCGATTTCCGGTGCATCGAAGAAGCAGCGGCCAACCGCGCCTTGCTCATCAACTTCGTCGACCAGCACTTCAATTTCACGGCCAATACGCATTTGCAGACGCGCCGAGCTGATCGCTTGCTGGTGTGCCATGAAGCGATCCCAACGGTCCTGCTTGACGTCGTCCGGTACGATCTCCAGATCCAGATCATTGGCCGGAGCGCCTTCAACCGGCGAGTACTGGAAGCAGCCAACGCGGTCGAGCTGGGCTTCGGTCAGCCAGTTCAACAGGTACTGGAAGTCTTCTTCGGTTTCGCCCGGGAAGCCGACGATGAAGGTCGAACGGATGATCAGGTCCGGGCAGATTTCGCGCCAGTTCTTGATCCGCGCCAGGGTCTTGTCTTCGAACGCCGGGCGTTTCATCGACTTCAAGACTTTCGGGCTGGCGTGCTGGAACGGGATGTCCAGGTACGGCAGGATCTTGCCGGCAGCCATCAGCGGGATCAGCTCGTCAACGTGCGGGTACGGGTAAACGTAGTGCAGACGGACCCAGACGCCGAGGGTGCTCAGCGCTTCGCAGAGTTCGGTCATGCGGGTTTTCACCGGCGCGCCGTTCCAGAAGCCGGTGCGGTATTTCACGTCAACGCCGTAGGCGCTGGTGTCTTGCGAGATCACCAACAGCTCTTTAACGCCGGATTTGACCAGGCGCTGAGCTTCGTCGAGTACATCACCGACCGGACGGCTGACCAGTTTGCCGCGCATCGACGGGATGATGCAGAAGGAGCAGCTGTGGTTGCAGCCTTCGGAGATCTTCAGGTAGGCGTAGTGGCGCGGGGTCAGTTTGATGCCTTGCGGCGGCACCAGGTCTATCAGCGGGTTGTGATCTTTACGCGGCGGCACCACTTCGTGCACGGCGTTGACCACTTGCTCGTACTGCTGCGGACCGGTCACGGCCAGCACGCTCGGGTGCACGTTGCGGATATTGCCTTCTTCCACGCCCATGCAACCGGTGACGATCACCTTGCCGTTTTCCTTGATCGCTTCGCCGATCACTTCCAGCGACTCAGCCTTGGCCGAATCGATGAAACCGCAGGTATTGACCACGACCACGTCGGCGTCCTGATAGGTGGACACCACGTCATAGCCTTCCATGCGCAGCTGGGTCAGGATGCGCTCGGAGTCGACCAGTGCTTTCGGGCAACCCAGAGATACAAAGCCAACCTTTGGATTGGCCGGCGCAGGAGTGGTGGACATGTCTAACCTCGGTATTTTGTGACATCGCTTTCTTGGTGCGAAAGCCGACGGATGGGCGCTTAGGGCGCGCCTCTGATCAAAAAGTGCGCAATTCTAGCGGTGAGGAGCGCACTTGACCAGCTTTATGCCGGGAAATACGACGAGTGCTGCGCTATGCTTCGCGCCGTTGAGCTTTACCAATTTTTTACAGTCAACAAAACGTCTGTAACAACAGGTAAAACAGCGCATGCTGCACCACAAAGCATAGTGCTTCATTCAAAGAAGCCGGTTCTGAGAAGTAGGAGTGTTGGATGGGTCAGGCAAGTAGTCATGCGGCAGGCGCCGAGGGTTCGGCAACCAAGCCGCTGAGCATGCTGGTCGCGGCAGTCGGGGTAGTTTACGGCGACATCGGCACCAGCCCGTTGTACACCCTCAAAGAAGTGTTTTCCGGCGGTTACGGCGTACCGGTCAATCACGACGGCGTGCTGGGCATTCTGTCGTTGATCTTCTGGTCGCTGATCTGGGTCGTGTCGATCAAATACATGATGTTCGTGCTACGCGCCGACAACCAGGGTGAGGGCGGCATCATGGCGCTCACCGCACTGGCCCGTCGCGCGGCCGGGCATCGCAAGAAGCTGCGGTCGTTGCTGGTGGTGTGCGGACTGATCGGTGCGGCGCTGTTTTACGGCGACAGCATGATCACCCCGGCGATTTCGGTGCTGTCGGCGATTGAAGGTCTGGGGCTGGCGTTTGAGGGTATCGACCATTGGGTGGTGCCGCTGTCGCTGGTGGTGCTGGTCGGACTGTTTCTGATCCAGCGTCACGGTACGGCGCGGATCGGCATCTTGTTCGGGCCGATCATGGTCACCTGGTTCCTCGTCCTCGGCGCCCTCGGTGTGTATGGCATCAGCCACACGCCAGAAGTGCTGCATGCGCTGAATCCGGTCTGGGCCGTGCGTTTCTTCATGGTCCACACCGGCATGGGCGTGGCGATCCTCGGCGCCGTGGTGCTGGCACTGACCGGTGCCGAAGCGCTGTACGCCGACATGGGCCACTTTGGTCGCAAGCCGATTGCCCGGGCGTGGTTCCTGCTGGTGCTGCCGGCGCTGGTGCTGAACTACTTCGGCCAGGGTGCCTTGCTGCTGGACAACCCGGAAGCGGCGCGTAACCCGTTCTATCTGCTGGCGCCGAGCTGGGCGCTGATTCCGCTGGTCGGACTGTCGACGCTGGCCACGGTGATCGCTTCGCAAGCGGTGATTTCCGGCGCGTTCTCCCTGACACGTCAGGCGATTCAGCTCGGTTACATCCCGCGCATGTACATCCAGCACACCTCCAGTGATGAGCAGGGCCAGATTTACATCGGCGCGGTGAACTGGGCGCTGATGGTTGGCGTTGTGCTGCTGGTGCTGGGCTTCGAATCCTCCGGCGCACTGGCCTCGGCCTATGGCGTGGCAGTGACGGGCACCATGCTGATGACCACCATTCTGGTGTCGGCGGTGATGCTGCTGCTGTGGAAATGGCCACCGATCCTTGCGGTGCCGGTGCTGATCGGCTTCCTGCTGGTGGACGGTCTGTACTTCGCCGCCAACGTGCCGAAGATCGTTCAGGGCGGCGCATTCCCGGTGATCGCCGGTATCGCGCTGTTCGTGCTGATGACCACCTGGAAGCGCGGTAAACAACTGCTGGTCGAACGCCTCGACGAAGGCGCACTGCCGCTGCCGATCTTCATCAGCAGCATCCGCGTGCAACCGCCGCATCGGGTGCAGGGCACTGCGGTGTTCCTCACCGCGCGCTCCGACGCCGTACCGCATGCGTTGTTGCACAACCTGCTGCATAACCAGGTGCTGCATGAGCAAGTGGTGTTGCTGACCGTGGTCTACGAAGACATCCCGCGTGTACCGCCATCGCGACGCTTCGAGGTCGAGGCCCACGGCGAAGGCTTCTTCCGGGTGATCCTGCACTTCGGCTTCACCGACGAGCCGGACGTGCCGCAAGCGCTTAAGCTGTGTCATCTGGATGATCTGGACTTCAGCCCGATGCGCACCACGTACTTCCTCAGCCGGGAAACGGTGATTGCCTCGAAGCTAGAGGGCATGGCGCGTTGGCGTGAAGCGTTGTTTGCGTTCATGTTGAAGAATGCCAACGGCAATTTGCGCTTCTTCAATCTGCCGCTGAACCGGGTGATTGAATTGGGGACGCAGGTGGAGATGTAAGCCAGGCCTCAAATTAAAGGCCCCCGTCAGCTTCAAGGCTGCCGGGGGCTTTTTTTGCCCGCACATAAACTTCCAATCCACTGCAAATCCTATGTGGGAGCGAGCTTGCTCGCGAAGGCTGAGTGTCAGTCGAGACATGTGGTGGCTGATCCACCGCTTTCGCGAGCAAGCTCGCTCCCACAAGGGTTCTGTGATGTTAGTGGCTTTCAGGCAATTCTTCTTCGGACTCGGTCTTCGTCCGCGCAGGTCGTGGCATCAACGCCTGAATCACATCATCAATCAAGGCTTTGCCCATCACTGTCAGATAATGCGCGGCCCAGGCATGGCGGTCGGTGTCTTTGATGAAGGCTGCATCCTCGGCGAAGGATTTGGCGAGGGATAGCAGGTCGGAGGATTGGGACAAGGCATCGATGATCGGGATGCCGGCGCGGACGTTGAAGAACGCTTGATCCGAGTTGTAGAGGAAAGGGGTGAAGCCGATGGTTTTAAGATCAGGTGGATTGTTCATGGTCAGTTCCCTTGATTTCGAGAGCTGCCGCATCCGATACCAAGCGAATGGGTGGCAGCTGTGCGCAGGTTGGTAAACCGGGGAATCAAGGAAACCGGCACGCCCGAAAGCGTCCCACGCACAGCTGCCATAACACAGGGACTCGGACGGGATTTCGCCTGAGTCGTGTCGGGTGCGCTGTTGCGCCTTATTCCACCGGGTTACCAAGCCCGATCGCTGAATGGGTCAGCGACGTCCGGAGAGTATCCCGTCAAAAAACAGCGCAATAGAGCGGCAAAGCGCCCGAACACGAGTTTCGGAGTTTGCCTACAAGGTCTGTGGGCGTCATCTGATATTGCGAGACCAGACGTAAACGAAACTGAACGTTGCTGGCGGTTTTGTGGGTGATTGTTTGGCAGATGAATGAGTGTGGAGTTGACTATTCGATAATGCCAATCAAGCAGGTGTCCACGTTTTATGGAATGTGGACACTTGGCGTTTTTAGCTTCCTGAAGAGTCAAGAGATTTACGGTCACTGCACAAAATCTCGAATCCAGCGCCATCCCCTGTAGGAGTGAGCCTGCTCGCGATAGCGGAGTGTCAGCCACCTAGTTGCCAACTGACACTCCGCTATCGCGAGCAGGCTCACTCCTACAGGGGAACGGGTTCATCGTCCGAGATGTAAAAAGCCCCCGTAACTGCGAAGTTGCGGGGGCTTTTTGTGGGCGTGGCTCAGATCACTCTTCGGCGACCGAGTCCTTGCTCTGACGCTTCTCGATCAAGTCCACCAAGCGCTTGGCCAACGCCGGGTAGTTCTCGTCGAAGTGGTGGCCGCCAGGCAGTTTCACTGCCTCGCCAACGGCAGTCTTGTCCGTGCAGCCACTTTCATCGGTCTCTTCTTCACCGTAGATGCACACAACCTTGGCCGCTGGCAGCTTGGCCATCTCCGGGCCGGTGGCGGCTTCTTTGCCGGCGTTGCCCAGCCAGCCTTCGACTTCGATTTCGAAGCTGCCGGTGCGGGCGAAGGCCAGCAGGATGATTGCGTCTACGCGTTGCTGCTCGGTGTCTGGCAGGCGGTTGTAGATCGCTGGCAATACGTCAGCGCCGAACGAATAACCGGTGAGGATGAAGCGCTTGGTGCCCCATTTCTGCCGGTAGTGCTGCATCAGTTCGGTCAGGTCCAGTGCGCTTTGTTCCGGGCTCTTGTGCTGCCAGTAGTAGCGCAGGGTGTCGATGCCGACGACCGGGTAGCCGATCTTGGCCATTTCACCGGCCACGTCGCGGTCGAGGTCGCGCCAGCCGCCGTCACCGGAAAGGAACAGGGTCACGGTGTCTTTGGCTTGGCCGGCCGGCACTTCAACCACCGGGATCGCCAGACCGCCGTTGGCCTTGTCGCCGCCGACGAGGATCTTGCGCAGTTCGTTGTTCAGCACTTGCGGGAGGTTGATGTCGTAGTCGCTGATGCTGGTTTCGGCGTTCGGTTGATCGCGCACGAAACCTGCGCTGGCGTCGTCCGGGTTGTCGTTCCACGCCACCAGCCAGTGGCCGTGGGCGGCGGATTTCGGCAGCAGGTGAGTGCAGCCGGGTTTTTCCAGCGCCAGGTCCACGGAAATCGCTTGGGCCTTGTCGTCCTTTTGCTCAGACAACCAACGCCAGGCCAGTACCGCGCCGGGGCCGATACCGCTGACCAGCGTAGCCGGGCCGTTCAGTTCGCGCAGACCGGTTTGCAGGGCGCGGCTTTGCAGCAGGCAGTCCTTGGGCAGAATCACCTGAACGATTTGCGCCGAGGCGCTGCGGCTCAGGGTGGTCAGTTGTTTTTCAGAGAGTTTCTGGTCGTCGTTGACCGCGACCAGCACCTGCGCCTTGGGTTTGGTGCCGGGGACGACGCGGGTCAAAACGGTGCCGTCTGCCGCCGTAACAGGTTCGAGCGTCGGTTCTGGTGCCGGACGTTTGAGGTACCAGAAACCGCCGCCGGCAATCACGGCCAGCACGATCAGTGCGGCCAGGATGTACTTCAGGGAGCGTTGAATCATCAGCGTTTCACCAATCCAGTCAAGCCGCCCGCGATCAGGGCAGCAGTGTCGGCCAGCGCCACCAGCGGATCGAGTCCGGCGGGCACGGCCATATAACGGGGTTCCCAGTCAGGCTGGAATTTGTCTTTGAAGCGGCGCAAGCCTTGGAAGTTGTACAGCTGCTCACCACGGCGGAAAACCATCGAGCCCAGACGCTGGGTCAGCGGTGCACCACGCCGGGGTTGCAACCCCGACAACGGCACCATGCCCAGGCTGAAGCGCGCGTATCCGTGACTCTTATAGTGTTGAATCAGGCCGACCATCATGAATTCCATGGTCAGCTTGGGGGCGTCCGGGTGCGCGCGCATCAGGTCGAGACTGGCCAGGTCATGGCTGTAAGTCTCGAGCAGGTTGGCGAATGCCACCGGGCGACCTTCGAAGCGAATCACCGCGATGCGGAAATGCTTCAGGTAATCGTCGCTGAAGCGGCCGAGGGAGAAGCCTTTCTCACGCACGTTCTTGCCGGTCAGCCACGCATCGGAAATCACTTTCAATTCGTCCATCGGCGCTTGGCCCGGCTCGTGGATCTCCAGCGACAAGCCATCGCGTGTGCCACGGTTCCAGGTGTAGCGCAGGTCCTTCATCTCTTTGCCCTTGGCTTCCAGGTCAAAGCGAAGCAGATCGACCCGGGCTTCTTCGCCGAGTTTGATCGCGGTCAGGCCGATGTCCATGTAGTACGGCAGGTTCTCCGCGCGCACCTGGTAGAACACCGGGCGAGCGTGGTGAATGTCGCAGAGGTCGCGGAACTGCCAGATCATCTCGGCGCGCTGCTGGCCGGGGCCGATCGGGTCGTACAGCGCCACCAGGCTGCGGCCACGGCGTGCGTACATCAGGAACGCTTCGTCGTTCTGGTGAAACAGCAGCGCCTTGTCACCGGTCAGCGCGAGGCCACCGTCGGGTTGCGACGACGCCATCAGAATCTTCGCCGCGCGATCGAGCTCGTCAGGCGTCGGCAGGTGAATGACCGGGCGCGCGGTGCGCAGCAGCCAGGTCAGCGCGATGACCAGCAACAGCACGGCAGCGCCGAGCAGCGAGCGCAGGCCACGCGGGGCGTCAGCGTCGAGGGTGAACTGCCACCACAGTTGATGGCTGTACGGCACGTCCTGATAGGCGAACAGCAGCAGCCACGTCGAAGCACCCAGCACACAGAGGCTGGCCACCAGATACAGGGGGGAGAAGGGCAGTTCGGTCAGGCGGCTCGGGCGATAGAACGAGCGACGGAACACACCGAGCAGGGCTGCGGTGAGGGTCATCAGCGTCGCTTCTTCCCAGTCGAAACCTTTAAGCAGCGAGAGCAGGGCGCCGACCAGCAGCAGAATGGTGGTGAGCATCCACGCCGCCGACAAGCGCCGACGCAGGCCCTGAGCGAGCATCAGGCAGAGCACGCCGATCAGGCTGGCGCCGAAGTGCGAGGCGTCGACCAGACGATGCGGGATCAGAAAGCCGATGTGTTCCAGACGTGTATCGATCTCGGGCGTCGCACCAGAAAACAGCAGCACCACGCCGGACAGGAACACCAACACCGCCAGAATCGGTGCCGCCAGGCCGGACGCCGCGCGCATGGTCTGGGTTTGAAACAGGCGTTGGCCTTCGTTGATCAGCAGGAATACGCAGGCGACCAGCAGCGGCAGCACCACATAGATCAGGCGATACAGCAGCAGCGCCGCGGCCAGTGGTGCGGCACCTAGCGTGTCGGCGAAAGCGGCCAGCAGAATCGCTTCGAACACACCGACACCGCCGGGCACATGGCTGAGTACGCCGGCAGCCAATGCCAACAGGTACACCAGCAGGAATGCGCCGAACGGCGGCGCCTCCGGCAGCAATAGATAGAGGACAGTAGCGGCAGCGGCAACGTCGAGCGCGGTGATGATCAGTTGCAGGAACGTCAGGCGGCGGCCCGGCAGGCGCAGCGTGCGCCGGCCAACCCTGACCAGCAGGTTGTCGCGCAACGGTTGTTCCGGCAGGCGCCGACGGTAGATGCCGATAGCCAGTACTGCGCCAAGCGCCAGCACAACAGCGGCAACCGTGCCGAGCAGACCTTCGGACAAACCCAGGGCTTGAGAGGCAGCAGGCAGGTCGCTCAGCGTTGCCAGTGCAGCCAGCGGCGGCAAGGCGCAGCCCAGCGACAAACTGGCGAACAAGGTCATGTGCGCGACTTCCGACGCCCCCAGACCCAGTCGTGCATATAAACGGTAGCGAACCGAGCCACCGGACAGCAGCGACAGACCGATCGCATTACCAATCGCAAACGCGGTGAAGCCGCCCAGCGCCAATGTGCGCGGCGGCAAGGTCACGCCGGCATAGCGACTGGCCGACCATTCATAGCCAAGCAGAATAATGAAGCCGACCACGGTCGCAGCGAAGGCGCCGAGCAAGGCGGGTTTCGGCACGTCAAGAATCGAGTCGTGCAACGCATCGAGATCGAGTTCGGCGAGCAGATGACGACAGGCAATCAGCGCAATGGCGAACAACAGCAAGGTGACCCCCAGCCCGATGGGCTGACGGTATTTGCTCAACCGATCCAGCAAGCGCAGGCGCTCGGGTTTGATCGGGTGTTCCGCTGTGACGGTGTCTTGTGGATCAGACGAGTTGGCGCGCATCAATCACCTCTTGGATTGTGCGCGACAGGATGGAGGTATCCAGCCAAGTTACCAATCCCTGTAGAAAAAAATAATCACAAAATACTACGCCTCTCACCGGGTATCGGCGAGGGCAGTTCCTGGATTGCAGAGGCCTTGCCTGCGACTCAAGCATAGTCGCAAGTGAGGACTTCTGAAGATCCCAAGCGGTTCACTGCACAGTGACAGATCATTGTTGCGAAAGGACTTTTTCAACAGATACAAAAAAGGCCACTCTTTCGAGTAGCCTTTTTTGATGTTTGGTTGCGGGAGCCGGATTTGAACCGACGACCTTCGGGTTATGAGCCCGACGAGCTACCAGACTGCTCCATCCCGCGTCTGTGTGGCGGCATTCTACAGGCGAACGGCGAGGTGTCAACCGCTAATCCCGTAAAGGGTCAAATAAGTGTGCAATCGCGTCAAACGGTCGCAGGTGGTGCGTTAAGTTTCGGAAATGCAAAGAATTCCTGTTTGGCGATCGCTTCTTTATAAGAAGAGGAAATCGACAAAACAGACGCGCACAAAAAAGGCCACTCTTTCGAGTAGCCTTTTTTGATGTTTGGTTGCGGGAGCCGGATTTGAACCGACGACCTTCGGGTTATGAGCCCGACGAGCTACCAGACTGCTCCATCCCGCGTCTGTGTGTCGGCATTCTACAGAGGAACGCAGGGGTGTCAACCCGCAATCTGGATAAAATCTGTTGAGGTTCAATCGGTTAGCGCTTTTTGTCGGGTGTTTTTCCTGCTGCAGGGCAGGTGGCGCAAGGCTTTCAGCTCTATTGGCGGCCACTCGTCGATTGAGAAAATAAATTCAAAGGACATTTCCTACCGCCTAGAAAGAACCTTCATACCACTGGTGCTATATACAGGTGTCAGTGAGATACTGCCGATCCGGTTCGCCACGTTTCCTTTTCTGACATGACTCAGCGAAAAATCATCCACATTGACTGCGACTGTTTCTACGCCGCCATCGAGATGCGCGATGACCCGCGTCTGGCCGGCAAGCCGCTGGCGGTGGGTGGTTCGGCGGACCGGCGCGGGGTGATCGCCACCTGCAATTACGAAGCGCGGGCCTATGGCGTGCGTTCGGCGATGGCTTCGGGACATGCTTTGAAGCTGTGCCCGGACCTGACCATCGTCAAGCCGCGCATGGACGCCTATCGCGAAGCGTCGAAAGAAATACACACGATCTTCAGCGACTACACCGACCTGATTGAACCGCTGTCGCTGGATGAGGCTTATCTGGATGTTTCCGATAGCGCGCATTTCGGCGGCAGTGCCACACGCATTGCCCAAGACATTCGCCGGCGGGTCTCCAATCAATTGCACATCACTGTGTCTGCGGGCGTGGCGCCGAACAAGTTTCTGGCAAAAATCGCCAGTGACTGGAAAAAGCCCAATGGACTGTTCGTTATTACGCCGGATCAGGTGGAGGAGTTTGTCAGCGGTTTGCCGGTGAGCAAGTTGCACGGCGTCGGCAAGGTCACCGCCGACAAGCTCGGCAAGCTGGGGATCGTCGACTGCCAGCACTTGCGCGAGTGGGACAAGCTGGCGCTGGTGCGCGAGTTCGGCAGTTTTGGCGAGCGACTGTGGAGTCTGGCCCGTGGGATCGATGATCGGTTGGTGCATAACGACAGCCGGCGTCAGTCGATCAGTGTGGAAAATACCTACGACGTTGATCTGCCGGATCTACGCAGTTGCCTGGATAAATTGCCCGAACTGCTCGAAACCCTGAAAACCCGTATGGCGCGGATCGACAGCAGTTATCGGCCGGGCAAGCCGTTCGTGAAAGTGAAGTTTCATGATTTTACCCAGACCACACTGGAGCAGGCCGGGGCGGGGCGGGATCTGGGCAGTTATCAGTTGATGCTGACGCAAGCGTTCAATCGCGGCGGCAAACCGGTGCGGTTGTTGGGGGTTGGGGTAAGGCTGGAGGATTTACGCGGAGGGTTTGAGCAGATGGAGTTGTTTGAGCGTTAGATTTGCGGTGTTTGTCAGGGCCTCTTCGCGAGCAGGCTCGCTCCCACATTGGATTTGTGTCGTTCACCAATCCCCTGTGGGAGCGAGCCTGCTCGCGAAGCTTTCAGCTGTCAGTTCGGCCCTGGGTCCGCCACCAAGCGTCCGGCATCCTTGGTCAACGACTTGAGAAACTCAGTCTGCAACTCAGGATCGTTGCGCGTCAGTTCGATCAGGCTTTGTTCCAGCTCGCTGGCTTCTTCTTCCAGACCCAGTTCCGACAGACGTTTGACCCGGTGCACCCACTGGCTCACTTCGTCGTCTTCCAGGTCGTCATAAATCAGCCCGTGCGCTTCCAGCAGCTTGCCGCGCAGATGACTGCTGATCATCAGCGATGAGTCAGAGTGCACGTCATCCTTGGCGTCTTCGACGCTGATCTGCAGTTTGCCGACATGATTGAGGTCATTTTCGGCAAACGGACTGTCGAGCAGGTTCAGGCGCAGCACACCGTTACGATCAGTGGTCATGTCGAAGGTCTGTTTGCCAGCCTTGACCTGCACCGGGCGTTCGCTCCACGGCAGGCTCGAATACTCCGTACGCTTGTCGCGCTGGACTTCATCGATGCCGGCCAGGTTCTGTTGCGCACGACCGTTGGACTGCGCGTTCATGAACGGGTTGAGCCCGGCAAAACCATAGCTCAGCCAGTCCTTGGTGACGCTGTCCGGCAAGTTGCCGAGGGCGAACACATTGACCACGTTGGCGCCGATGCCGCCCACCACGGCTACCGCGCCCAGCGGAATCTCATAGATCTCCCGCCAAGGCTGGTAAGGCGTGTAGCGATCGTAGCGACGCGTCACTTCGAACTCGGTGACTTCGAAGGTCTTCTGCTCGTTGATCTTCACGCGTCGCTGCGGCAGCTCAAGCTCCTTAGGCTCACCGACATCGATCTGCAGGCTGTGGTCGAGCAATTTTCGCTCGACCCGCTCTTCGTGCTCGCTGCGTTGTGACATGTGATTGGCACAGCCGCTGACCAGCAGGGCACCGCACAGGGCGGTGCCACCGAGGCCTAAGGTGTTTCGCTTGAACATGACGTCTCTATCTGGTTTCAGCGGCGGATACGGGCCTGAAGGAAGGACACCACATCGGCGACCGGCAGCGCTTGCGCTTCCGGCTCGGTACGGCTCTTGTATTCCAGGTTGCCTTCGGCGAGGCCGCGGTCGCTGACCACGATCCGGTGTGGAATGCCGATCAGCTCCATGTCCGCGAACTTGATGCCCGGGCTGGTTTTCTTGTCGCGATCGTCCAGCAGCACTTCGAAGCCGGCAGCTGTCAGTTCGGCGTACAGCTTGTCGGTGGCTTCGCGCACCTGCTCGGTTTCATAGCGCAGCGGTACCAGAGCGATCTGGAACGGCGCCAGGGTGTCGCTCCAGATGATGCCGTTTTCGTCGTTGTTCTGCTCGATGGCCGCAGCCACCACGCGGGAAACGCCGATACCGTAGCAACCCATTTCCAGGGTCACTGGCTTGCCGTTCTCGCCCAGCACTTCGCACTTCATCGCTTTGCTGTACTTGTTGCCCAGCTGGAAGATGTGCCCGACTTCGATGCCGCGCTTGATTTCCAGCGTGCCTTTGCCGTCCGGGCTTGGGTCACCGGCGACCACGTTACGCAGGTCAGCGACGGTCGGAACCGGCAGGTCACGCTCCCAGTTCACGCCGAAGTAGTGCTTGTCGTCGATGTTCGCGCCGATACCGAAGTCGCTCATCAGCTCGACCGAACGGTCGATGATGATTGGCAGCGGCAGGTTGAGCGGGCCGAGCGAACCGGCGCCGGCGCCAATGGCGTCACGCAGTTCGGCATCGGTGGCCATGACCAGCGGGCTGGCCACGCCAGGTTGCTGGGCAGCCTTGATTTCGTTGAGTTCGTGGTCGCCGCGGATGACCAGCGCGATCAGCTTGCCTTCTTCTTCGGCGCGCACGATCAGGGTCTTGATGGTCTTTTCAATCGGCAGATTGAATTTTTCCACCAGCGCCGCGATGGTTTTGGTGTCTGGCGTATCGACCAGGCGCAGCTCTTCTGTCGGAGCAGGGCGCGAAGTTTCGCGTGGCACCGCTTCGGCTTTTTCGATGTTCGCCGCGTAGTCGGAACCGTTGCTGAAGACGATGTCGTCTTCGCCGGATTCGGCCAGTACGTGGAATTCGTGCGAACCGGCGCCACCGATCGAACCGTTGTCGGCTTCAACCGGACGGAATTTCAGGCCCAAGCGGGTAAACACGTTGCAGTACGCTTGGTGCATGCGGTCATAGGTGACCTGCAGCGATGCCTGATCAGCGTGGAACGAGTAAGCATCTTTCATGATGAATTCACGGCCACGCATCAAACCGAAGCGTGGGCGGATTTCGTCACGGAACTTGGTCTGGATCTGATACAGGTTGATCGGCAGCTGTTTGTAGCTGCTCAACTCGTTGCGCATCAGATCGGTGATCACTTCTTCATGGGTCGGGCCCGCGCAGAAGTCGCGACCGTGGCGGTCTTTGATGCGCAGCAGCTCAGGGCCGTACTCTTCCCAGCGCCCCGATTCCTGCCACAGCTCGGCCGGTTGGGTGCTCGGCATCAACACTTCCAGAGAACCTGCAGCGTTCATCTCTTCGCGAACGATGGCTTCAACCTTGCGCATGACTCGCAGGCCCATGGGCAGCCAGGTGTACAGGCCGGAGGCGAGCTTGCGGATCATGCCGGCGCGCAGCATCAGCTGGTGGCTGATCACGACCGCGTCGGAAGGCGTTTCTTTCTGTGTGGCGAGCAAAAATTGACTGGTGCGCATGGTTGGCCGTTGTCGGTTGCTATGACTGGAAATGACTCCGCAGTGTACCGGCGAGTTTTGCCGACGTACAGGCGTGAGGTCAGTAGGGAGGCACGACGGCGGGATTCCTCCCGCCGTTGCCGAAACGTCTTACGATTCTTCTGCGACCGGTGTCGGCACAGGCTCGGGCGTTGGCGTCGGGCCTTGGCGGCGGCTCTCCTGGAACCAGTGCAGGGCGATCAACAGCAGAGTCGGCACACCGAGCAGGGCGGTGATCAGGAAGAAACTGTGGTAACCGAACTTCTCCACCAGAACCCCGGAATAGCCGCCCATCAGGCGCGGCAACAGCAGCATGATCGAGCTGAGCAGCGCGTATTGCGTGGCCGAGAACTTCAGGTTGGTCAGGCTCGACAGGTAGGCAACGAACGCCGACGTCGCCAGGCCGGAGCTGAAGTTGTCGAGGGATATGGTCACCACCAGCATCTGCAGGTTCGGGCCCATGTCGGCGAGCATGACGAACAGCAGGTTGGTGGCTGCCGAGGCCGCGCCGCCGATGAACAGGATCGGCAGAATGCCGAAGCGCACGATCAGCAGGCCGCCCATGCCGGCGCCGACCAGCGTCATGATCAGGCCGAAGATCTTGCTGACACTGGCAATCTGATCCTTGGTAAAACCCTGGTCGATGTAGAACACGTTGGCCATGACGCCCATCACCGTGTCCGACATTCGATAAGTGGCGATCAGGCCGAGCAACAGCAGTGCCTGCCAGCGATAGCGCAGAATGAAGTCGTTGACCGGCGTCAGCACCGGGGCGAGGCCGCGACGGCCCATGGTCGACAGGCACAGACCGGTCAGCAGCGTATACAGAATGGCGCGCAGAAACGCGCGGTCTTCGAGCAGCAGGTCGAGCGGGCTCATGCCGCCGAACAGCACGCTGGCGAAATCAGTGTTGTAGAGCTGGGTGAACATCGCCGGTACCGAGACCAGCAACACGATCAGCACAAACACCGACATCAGTTGGTGCATGAAGGTGTAACGACCGGCCTGCAACTGAGTGCGTAGCGGCACCGGCGGCTCGCGCATGAACAGTGTGGTCAGCAGCGCGGGAATCATCAAGGCACCGAACAGCGCGTAGGTGCCGGCCCAGGCCGAATGCTGATAGTTGAAGCCAGTGGAGCCGAAGCCCTCAGCGAAGAACAGCGCGCCAGCGGTGGCCAGCAGTGCAGCCACGCGATACCCGGACATATAGCTGGCGGCGAGGGCGGCCTGGCGGTTGTCTTCGGCGATTTCCAGTCGATAGGCGTCGACCGCGATGTCTTGGGTGGCGGAGGCGAAGGCGACGACAACCGCAATGGCGATCAACCAGGACAGGTGCTTTTGCGGGTCGCAGAAACCCATGCCGATCAAGCCGAGGATCACCAGGGCTTGTGAGAGCACCAGCCACGAACGGCGACGGCCAAGTTTGCCCAGCAACGGCAGGCGCCATTGGTCGAGCAGTGGTGACCAGACCCATTTGAACGCATAGGCCAGGCCGATCAGACTGGCGTAGCCAATGGTTTCACGGGCGACACCGGCTTCACGCAGCCAGACGGATAGCGTAGAGAACACCAGCATGTACGGCAGGCCGGCGGCGAAACCGAGCAACAACAGCACGAGCGTCGAAGGACTGGCATAAGCGGCTAGCGCGGCGCGCCAGGTTTTACGGGGCATGGGCTGAAGTCTGCCTCAAGATTGCGGAAACAAAGCGCGCACTCTAACCGCTGTGCTCTACCGGACGCCAGCCATGGCGCTGAATATCCACACGATTGTTCAGGACGGTGATGCCTTCCATGCGCAATCGAGCGCGTTGTTCATCGCCGGACGGGCTGCCCACCGGCAGGCTGATCCGACCGCCGGCGCCCAGCACACGGTGCCAGGGCAGCTTTGTATCGCCGGGCAACTGACTCAAGGTGCGGCCGACCCAGCGGGCGGCGCGCCCCAATCCGGCCAGTTCAGCTAACTGACCATAGCTGACGACTTTGCCTTCGGGCACTTGGGCGAGCGTCGAGTAGAGCGCCGTGCGTCGGATTTGCGCATCGTTTTCAACGCTGTCGAGCGGGTCTTTCACGTGCGCGGTTCCTGAGCATGAACAGTTTGATGGCTTTCAGAGTAATCGGTGATCGCGCAATTGAGAAATGAACTCATCGGAAATCGTCCGGTCAGTCCTTGTCAGGGTCTTATTCCTACGGATAATGCCGACCTTTTTTCGCAAACTTGAGCCTTCGATTTGCTTATGTTGTCCAGATCCCTGCTGTGCCTTGCTGTTTTCAGTGCGTCCACGCCCCTGCTTGCCGACACCGTCTGGTTGAAGAACGGTGACAAGTTGAGCGGCACCATCACCGTGTTCGATGGCGGCAAGCTGTTGATCCAGACCAAATACGCCGGTGCAGTCACCATTGACTGGAAAGAGGTCAAGACGCTGGACAGTGATCAGCACTTGCTGGTCAAGCAGGATGCCTACAGCGGTGAAGTGTCCAAGTCGCTGACGGCTGCCGAAGATGGCAAGGTCACCCTGGCCAACGGTGAGGCGCCGAAAACCGTTGAGCTGGCGAGCATTCAGCAGATTCTCAAACCGAAACCGGTGGTCGAAGATCTGGTGTGGAAGGGCAATGTCGACCTGGCGCTGGATTATCAACGCGCCGAGAAAGACACCGATGACTACGATGTCGGCTTTAAGACCACGGCGCGTCATGGTCGCTGGCGTCATACCGCCGAAGGTGAGTACAACCGCGAAGTGCAGGACGAAGAAACCACCACCGACAACTGGCGCGCCGAATACGCACTCGACCGCTTTCTGACCGATAAATGGTTTTGGCAGGGCCGTCTGAACTACAAGCGTGATCACATCGAAGAGCTGGCGCGCCAGCGTGTGGTCGGTACCGGTCCTGGCTACCAGTTCTGGGATGACGAGTTGGGCGCGTTCTCGCTCGGCTCGCTGCTTAACCGCACCGACTACGAGTATCGCGATGGCAGCAAGGACAACTTCTATTCCGTCGCGATGAAGTGGGATTACAACCGTTACCTGATTGGCAAGAAGGTCGAATTCTTCACCAACGGTGAAATCGGCAAGCCGCTTTCCGACGTGGCCAACTACGCGCTGGATGCGGAAATGGGCCTGCGTTACAAAGTCACCGACTGGGCATCGCTCAACCTCAAGGCTGAACGCGACATCATCAGCGGCACCAACGATGCGGATTTGAACAAGACCCGCTACACCGCCGGGTTTGGCGTGGCCTGGTAAGGCACCCACAAAAAATCGCAGCCCTGGCAGGCTGCGATTTTTTTTGCCTGTACAAAACAGACGCCCACAAAAAAGCCCCACTTTTAAGGGCGGGGCTCTTTTCTAAAGAAGCTACAAGTTAGATAACTTGTACTTCTTCAGCTTGCATGCCTTTCTGACCGCGGGTAGCGATGAAAGAAACCTGTTGGCCTTCTTTCAGGCTTTTGAAGCCGTCGGATTGGATAGCTTTGAAGTGAACGAACAGGTCGTCACCGGATTGTGGAGTGATGAAGCCGAAGCCTTTTTCATCGTTGAACCACTTAACGGTACCGGTTTGGCGATTAGACATGGTGTAACTCCTTGAACAAAGATAACTGCGACTCAGGAAGAACCCTGGCCGAGACTGAGTGCAAAGAGCAGGAAAAATTCTTGTAGATGGTTGGATCGAAATTCAACATATCGTGTAGAGATTCTCAGTGACACAAGCAACACAGTGACGCCACCTTAACCCAGTTTCCGAGAAGTGCCAATGCTTCTTGCGAAGGTTTCTCTGTTTTCGGGATCGGCGGTGTGACGGTTCGTCGCCAAAGCCCGTATTTCATGGGTGTTCGGCGAGAATTGCACCGCGCACTTTGAACCCGGCGGCGCGCCCGGTAAGATGCCGGACAGAATTTTTCCACCTCGCTATTCAGGACACCCCGCCATGAGCATCAAATCGGACAAGTGGATTCGCCGCATGGCGCAGGAACAGGGCATGATCGAGCCGTTCGTCGAGCGCCAGATGCGCGGCAGCGATGACAGCCGAGTGATCTCCTACGGTGTATCGAGCTACGGCTACGACGTGCGCTGCACCAATCACTTCAAGGTGTTCACCAACATCAACTCGTCCATCGTCGACCCGAAAAACTTCGATCCGGGCAGCTTCGTCGACGTCCACAGCGATGTTTGCATCATTCCGCCGAACTCCTTCGCCCTGGCCAGCACCGTCGAATATTTCCGCATTCCGCGCAATGTGCTGACCATCTGCCTGGGTAAAAGCACCTACGCGCGTTGCGGCATCATCGTTAACGTCACGCCGCTTGAGCCTGAGTGGGAAGGCCACGTGACCCTGGAATTCTCCAACACCACCAACCTGCCGGCGAAAATCTACGCCAACGAAGGCGTGGCACAGATGCTGTTCCTCGAATCCGACGAGGAATGTGAAGTGTCCTACAAGGACCGTGGCGGCAAGTACCAGGGCCAGCGTGGCGTGACCTTGCCGCGCACCTGATCGGTCCATCCGACAGATCGCGGGAATTCTTTGGCGGGCAGACACTCTATGGGGTGTACTGCCCGTTTTTGCTTTCGGCAAAACGGGCCTTCGCCGAGGAGTGCCCTATGAAGATCGATCCGCAAATCACTGCCGAACTGGCAAGGCTCGAGCCCAATCAGATTGGCGTATTGGCCTGGTCCTTGTTGGCGCATCCGCCACTGAGCATGGCCGGCGGAATTCCCGGACAGCCCGATCCCGATACCCCCAACGAACAACCCACCGAGCCTGGCGAACCGACGCTTCCGGACGAGCCGCCACCGGCACCAGTTGCCTGATCTGCATTGACAACCAATGGCCAGTCAGATGAGGTCTGCAAAGACTTCAACTGACTGGCCATATTTCGTTATCGCCGATGACGAAAATCCTGCAACTCTCTTCGCGCTCGACCGCATAGCCGCCGGTGAAGGCGCCGAATGCCGGTAGCAGGCTGAGGCGTTCGCCGAGCCTGAAACACGCCAGGCGCAAGCTTTGCCGACCCTTGCCGCGCAGCCGATAGACCGGGTGTACGTGACCCGCCAGCACGTGCCTTTCAGGGTGCGGATCAGGCTCGTGCTGCAAGGCGAATGGCCCGAGCAGCAGCGGTTCCGGCACCACCCGGATATTCAGCGATTCAGGTGGATCACCGGCGCGTTTGTCATGATTGCCGCGAATCAGTGTCATCGGCAGATCAGCGTGGCGCGCGCGCCATTGTGCCAGCGCGTCCAGCGTGCCTGGCGCATGAGAGCCGGGCCCGTGGAGGAAGTCACCGAGAAAGATCAATAACCGGCAGGGCAGCTTCGCCAGCAGCCGATCAATCACTGCGATATTGCTCGCCGTGGTGCCGTGCGGAACCGGTTGACCCAGACTGCGGTAAGCCGCCGCTTTGCCGAAATGCACATCGGCAATCAGCAGGACCTGTTGCGCGGGCCAGTACAGGGCTTTTTCCGGCAAAAGCCATAGTTCTTCGCCGGCCAGGCGTACCGGGTAGCCTGAACTCATGAGGATTTATCCTTGTCGGCGCTGTTCTCCAGATCACCAACCATTCGCCTGATGCGATCAGCGAGTTTTTCCGAACTCATGCTTTCGCGCATGCGCTCCACCAGCAGCGGGAAGCCCAGTGGTGTAGGACGTTTAACCTGATGCAAGTCCAGTTTCATCCCGTTGATCCGCTCCAATGTCTGTTCCAAGCGACGAATATCCAGTTCTTCTCGCAGGACTTCTTCCCCGGCCTGGGCCAGCAACAGATTATCTGCGTCGTATTGTTTGAACACTTCAAAAAACAGTCCGCTGGACGCCTGCACCTGTCGGGTGCTTTTCGGTGCGCCGGGGTAGCCGGCGAAGACCAGTCCGGCAATCCGCGCGATCTCGCGAAAACGGCGCAAGGCCAGTTCGCCTGCGTTCAGACTGGCCAGAACGTCCGCTAATAAATCATCGGCATTGAAGAGATCGGCATTCAAATACTCGGCCCAGTCGATCGGCGTGGCGCTGAGCAATTCCAGGCCGTAATCGTTCACCGCGATGGAAAACGTCACAGGCTGCTGTTGACTGACGCGCCATGCCAACAGGCTCGCCAGTCCCAGGTGCACCTGGCGCCCGGCAAAGGGATAGAGGAAAAGGTGCCAGCCTTCGCGGGACTTCAGCACCTCGGCCAATAGGTTTTCGGTGGTGGGCAGTCCAGACCAGCGCATCTGCGTTTCCAGTAACGGCCGCAATGCGTGCATTTCCGGCCCGACAAACTCACCCTGCGCGGCCGCGCTGAAACGACTGACGACGGCGGCGGCGAGTTCATTGGAAAGCGGCATGCGCCCGCCATTCCAGCGCGGCACGGCGGCTTTTTTCGCGTTGCTGCGTTTGACGTAAGCGGTCATGTTTTCCACTCGCACCAACTCCAGCAAACGCCCGGCGAAGAGAAAACCGTCACCCGGTTTAAGCCGCGCGATGAAACCTTCCTCGACACTGCCCAACTGTTTGCCACCGCCGCCCTTGCTCCAGAATTTCAGATGGATGCTCGCGTCACTGACGATGGTGCCGATGCTCATGCGATGGCGCCGCGCCAATCGCGCATCCGGCACTCGCCAGACGCCGTGCTCGTCTGGCTCGACCCGGCGGTAATCCGGATAGGCTGTCAGAGACATCCCGCCATGGCGTACGAAAGCCAGCGCCCAGGCCCAGTCAGCAGTTGTCAGGTCACGATAAGCCCAGGCGCCACGGACTTCTTCGTACAGCTCATCGGGTAAAAATCCACCACCGAGGGCCATGCTGACCAAATGCTGGACCAGCACATCCAGCGGTTTGTGCGGTGACTGGCGTGGTTCGATACGCCGTCGTTCGACGGCATCACGGGCGGCAGCGGCTTCGATCAGCTCAAGGCTGTGAGTCGGCACCAGCGTTACTCGCGAGGTGCGTCCCGGCGCGTGGCCTGAACGACCGGCGCGTTGCATCAGGCGCGCGACGCCTTTGGCCGAGCCGATTTGCAGCACGCGCTCGACTGGCAGGAAATCCACGCCCAGATCCAGGCTCGAGGTGCAGACCACGGCTTTGAGGTGCCCGTCTTTCAAGGCCTGCTCGACCCAGTCGCGAGTCTCGCGAGACAGTGAACTGTGATGCAAAGCGATCAACCCGGCCCAATCGGGTCGCGCCTCCAGCAGTGCCTGATACCAGATTTCCGATTGCGCCCGGGTATTGGTGAACACCAAAGTGCTGGCGCAGGCCTCCAGTTCGGCGACCACTTGCGGCAGCATCTTCAGGCCGATGTGTCCGGCCCACGGAAAACGTTCAATCGCCGGTGGGAGGAGGGTGTCGACCTTCAGCGCTTTTTCGTTTTGCCCCTGAATGCTGATGCCGCCGCCCTGTGGGATCAGCACCTGTTCGGCGTGGGATTGATTACCGAGAGTGGCGGACACCCCCCAGACGATCAGTTCGGGTTGCCAATGCCGCAGGCGGGCGAGGGCCAGTTGCAGTTGCACGCCGCGCTTGTTACCGAGCAGTTCGTGCCATTCATCGACGACGATCATGCGCAGACTCGCCAGCGCCACCTGCGCATCGGTACGAGCAAGCAGTAAGGTCAGGCTTTCCGGGGTGGTGATCAGCGTGGTCGGCAGGCGCCGGCTCTGCCGGGCGCGTTCGCTGCTGCTGGTATCGCCGGTGCGCAGGCCGATGCTCCATGGGATGTGCAGGTCATCGACCGGTGTTTGCAGGGCGCGCGCAGTGTCGGCGGCGAGGGCGCGCATGGGGGTGATCCACAGCACGGTCAGTGGTTCGGCCGGTGGTTTGCGCTTGCGTGGGCTTTCAACAACAGCGGCGGGTTTGGCGAAGCGATTGAGCGCGGCAAACCACACCGCATAGGTTTTGCCGGCACCGGTGCTGGCGTGGAGCAGACCGGATTGGCCGTTTTTGACCGCCGCCCAGACCTGTTTCTGAAAGGCGAACGGCTTCCAGTTGCGGGCGCTGAACCAGATTTTTGCCAGGTCGGAGGATTTCGCCATGCGGGCTGCGCGCGCTCTGGAGGGGTTCTTCCAGTGACCACGGGGCGGGCGGACAAGTTTGATTTTTGTAGACGATGAAGATCCATTGTGGGAGCGAGCCTGCTCGCGAATGCAGTGTGTCAGCCAACGATTTGTAAACTGTCAAACCGCATTCGCGAGCAGGCTCGCTCCCACAGGGGATTGTGTACGGCGTTATTTCAGGTTGCCGCTGAGGAATTGCTTGAGGCGTTCGCTTTTAGGGTTGCCGAGCACATCCTCGGGCGCGCCTTCTTCTTCCACCAGACCCTGATGCAGAAACAACACCTGGCTGGAAACCTTACGAGCGAAGCTCATTTCGTGGGTCACCATGATCATGGTCCGACCTTCTTCAGCCAGCCCTTGAATCACCTTCAACACTTCACCGACCAATTCCGGGTCCAGCGCCGAGGTCGGTTCATCAAACAGCATTACCTCCGGCTCCATCGCCAGCGCCCGGGCAATCGCCACGCGCTGTTGCTGACCGCCTGAGAGAAACGCCGGATATTGATCGGCCACTCGTGCCGGCAGGCCAACCTTGTCCAGATAACGCCGCGCACGGTCGTCGGCTTCCTGTTTGCTGCAACCCAGCACCCGGCGCGGGGCCATGGTGATGTTTTCCAGCACGGTCATGTGGCTCCACAGGTTGAAGTGCTGGAACACCATCGCCAGCCGCGTGCGCAGGCGTTGCAGTTCATCGGCGTCGGCGACGTGCATGCCGTGGCGGTCGGTGACCATGCGGATCGCCTGGCCATCGAGGCTCATGGCGCCATCGTTGGGTTGTTCGAGAAAGTTGATGCAGCGCAAAAAGGTGCTTTTGCCCGAGCCGCTGGCGCCGATCAGGCTGATCACGTCGCCGGTCTTGGCCTTGAGCGAAACGCCTTTGAGCACCTGATGGTCGCCATAGCTTTTGTGCAGGCCTTCAACGGTCAGTTTGTACATGGGACAGACATCCTCAAGGCGAAAGTAGGTAGCCGCTGCGATAGGCTTCAGCGCCCGCGACGTGGGCGATAACCATGCCGGCAGTGGCCATGCGTCGCAGCGAGCGGGCGTACATCACGCCGGCGCTGGTGCAATGAACGGGGGTGACCCGGTCGTGGATCGGGTCGATGATTTCGGCGATCTGTTGCCCGGCTTCGAGGTATTGACCCGCCGTGGCGGTGTATACCAGCAGCCCGCCGACCGGGGTGGTCACCGGTTCCACACCGGCCAGCGGCGTAGCGGGGAACGGCAACGGTGGTTGCGATTTGGTCTCGCCGACAATCGCATCGGACTGGATCAGATAATCGATCAGCGCCTGGCAGTCGCGGCTGGCCAGCGGATGGGTGACGTCACCCTGGCCGCGCAACTCGACGGTGACTGAAAAACTGCCCAGCGGAATCTCGAAGTGTTCGCCGAAGCGCTCTTTCAGTTGCCACCACAGCAGGGTGAAGCATTCGTCGAACGACTGACCGCCGGAGTCGGTGGCCAGCAAGCTCGCCTGAGCTTCGATGTAGCGCGCCAGCGGTTCGACCTGCGGCCATGCTTCGGGCGTGGTGTAGAGGTGCACCACCGATTCGAAATCGCAGTGCAAGTCCAGCACCATGTCCGCGTCGCAGGCCAACCGTTGCAGGGTCAGACGCTGGGATTGCAGTTGCGTGCTGGCGGTCTGGCGGGCGAGCGCGTCGCGCAGATGTGTGCGGATCAGTTCGAGGTTGTGTTGCGGATCGTCGTTCAGCTTGCCTTCGATGGCGTTGCCGATCTCTTCGCTGAGATCGACGAACCAGCGGTTGAAGTTCTGCCCGCTCTCCAGTTCGTAGCGGCCCAACGGCACGTCCATCAGCACTTGTTCGAGGCCGACCGGGTTGGCCACCGGCACCAGCACGATTTGGCTGCGCAGGCGCCCGGCGGCTTCCAGCTCCGCCAGACGCTGCTTGAGGTGCCAGGCGACGAGCATGCCGGGCAGTTCATCGGCGTGCAGCGAGGACTGGATGTAAACCTTGCCCTTGGCCTGCTCCGGGCCGAAGTGGAAGCTGTGGATCTGTCGTGCGGTCCCCGGCAGCGGGGCCAGCAAGTCATGAATCAGGTGGCGCATTTTTTATCTCTTTATTCCTGAACTGGGCCTAGTGAGTCGGCCCGAGGAAGGCCAGCCATCGGCGTTCGGCAAGGCGGAACAGGCCGACCAGCGCAAAGGTGATGGTCAGGTAGATCAACGCGGCGATGCCGAACGACTGAAAGGTCAGGAAGGTCGCCGAGTTGGCGTCCCGCGCAACTTTCAGGATGTCGGGGATGGTCGCGGTGAAGGCCACGGTGGTCGAGTGCAGCATCAGGATCACTTCGTTGCTGTAATACGGCAACGAACGGCGCAGCGCCGACGGCATGATCACGTAGGCATACAGTTTCCAGCCAGTCAGCCCGTAAGCCTTGGCCGCCTCGACTTCGCCGTGGTTCATGCTGCGGATCGCCCCGGCGAAAATTTCCGTGGTGTAGGCGCAAGTGTTCAGGGCAAAGGCGAGGATCGTGCAGTTCATCGCATCGCGAAAGAAACTGTCGAGCAGCGGCTGCGCACGCACGGCGGCCAGGCTGTAGATCCCGGTGTAGCAGATCAGCAGCTGGATATACAGCGGCGTGCCACGGAACAGGTAGGTGTAGAACTGCACCGGCCAGCGGATGTAGAAGTGGCTCGAGACGCGCGCGATCGACAGCGGAATCGACACCAGGAAACCGATGAAGATCGAGGCGCTGAGCAGCCACAGCGTCATCGCCAGCCCGGTAATGTTCTGGCCGTCGGTATAGAGGAAGGCGCGCCAGTATTCCTGCAGAAGTTCGATCATCGTACGGCCTCCCGGGCACCGGCGGCGTAGCGGCGTTCGAGCCAGCGCAGGATGAAGTTCGAGGCACTGGTGATCAGCAGATAGATCAACGCGGCGAGGACCAGGAAGTAGAACAGTTGATAAGTGCTTTTACCGGCGTCCTGCGCCGCTTTGACCAGGTCGGCGAGGCCGATGATCGACACCAGCGCGGTGGCCTTGAGCATCACCATCCAGTTGTTGCCGATGCCCGGCAGGGCGAAACGCATCATTTGCGGGAACACCACGAAGCGAAAGCGCTGGCCGCGTTTGAGGCCATACGCGGTGGCGGCTTCAACCTGACCGCGCGGCACGGCGAGGATCGCACCACGGAAAGTTTCGGTGAAATACGCGCCATAAATGAAGCCCAGCGTCAGCACCCCGGCGCTGAACGGGTTGATCTCGATGTATTCCCATTCCATGTAGTCAGTCAGGGACGTCAACCAGGTTTGCAGGCTGTAGAAGATCAGCAGCATCAGCACCAGGTCCGGCACCCCGCGAATCAGCGTGGTGTAGAGCTGGGCGGGCAGGCGCACCAGTTTAATTTTTGACAGTTTGGCGCTGGCGCCGAGCAGACCGAGCAACACGGCCACCAGTAGCGACAACGCCGACAATTTGATGGTCATCCAGGTGCCTTCCAACAGCAAAGGGCCGAAGCCCTTGAGGCTGAAGGCGGAGAGCCCCAGATTTTGTAAGAGGTTTTCGAACATAAATCAGCAACCTGAGCGGATGGAAAAGGCGCCCATCGAGGATGGGCGCCGGGGCATTATTTGCCGCTGTACAGATTCAGATCGCCAAAGTGTTTCTTTTGAATCTCGGCGTATTTGCCGTCATCGTGTAACGCTTTGATACCTTTATCTAAAAGCGCCTTCAGCTCAGTGTTACCTTTCTTAATACCGACAGCGGTTTTGGCTGGCAGCAATTCGTTGTCGACTGGCTTGCTGACGTCATAGTCGGCACCCTGTGGCGACTTCAAGAAGCCCAGTTCGGCTTGCAGCATGTCCTGAATACCGGCGTCGAGACGGCCGGAGGTCAGGTCGGAGTACACCTGATCCTGATTCTGATAGGCCTGGGTTTTCACGCCGGCCTTGTCCAGCACGGCTTTGGCGTAGGCTTCCTGAATGGTGCCTTGCTCGTAGCCGACGGTTTTACCCTTCAGCGAAGCAACGTCGGCGGTGATGCCGGAGCCTTTTTTCGACACGTAAGCGGTCGGGCCGGAGAACAGTTCGCTGGAGAAGTCGATGACTTTTTCGCGAGCCGGGGTCACGGTCATCGACGAGATCACACCGTCGAATTTGTTGGCCTTGAGGCCCGGAATCATGCCGTCGAAGTCACTTTCGACCCACTTGCACTTGACCTTGAGTTCGGCGCAGATCGCGTTGCCCAGGTCGATGTCGAAGCCCACCAGGCTGCCGTCGGCCGCTTTCGACTCGAACGGTGCGTACGAAGGGTCAACGCCAAAGCGCAGCTCTTTGTATTCCTTGGCCAGCGCGGAGCCAGCGGCCATGCACAACGCCAGTGCAGAAAGGGTCAGCAATGCTTTTTTCATTATTCAATCCCTAAGAACCAATATGAGCGCTTGTGGCGCAGAATTATTGTTACTGGAACGCGTACGACCTATAGAAAGTAGCAATTTCCGAACCAGAGTCCCGAACAAGTGTTTTAAAAGGTTGGGCGGGGAGGGATGAGGGGAACTGAGTGCACGGAAATGGGCATTGCCCAAAGCGTGCACCGATTTGTGGCCGCGTCATGTGTTGTCCCGGGAAAAGGGGTCAGGCCAGCAGATCCTGCAAAGTGGCCAAGCTATCCGCTTCATCCACAGTCTTGTCCTGCCGCCAGCGCAGCATCCGCGGAAAACGCACCGCGATCCCGCTCTTGTGTCGGCGTGACAGGGCAATACCTTCAAAGCCAAGTTCAAAAACCAGACTCGGCTTCACACTGCTCACCGGGCCGAACTTCTCCACCGTGGTCTTGCGCACGATGCTGTCGACCTGACGCATTTCCTCATCGGTCAGCCCCGAATAGGCCTTGGCGAACGGCACCAGCGCGCGCTGACTCGAATCGGGCGGGCCGTCCCACACCGCAAAGGTGTAATCGCTATACAGACTGGCCCGCCGGCCATGCCCGCGCTGCGCGTAAATCAGCACCGCATCGACGCTGAACGGGTCGACTTTCCACTTCCACCATACGCCCATGTCTTTGGTGCGCCCGACGCCATATAACGCGTCGCGCGCCTTGAGCATCATGCCCTCGACACCCAGTCGCCGCGAGGACTCGCGTTGGCGGGCGAGGTCCAACCAATCAGTGCCGGTCAGCACCGGTGAGGCCAGCAGCACCGGGCTGTTGCAGCGCGCAATCACCGCTTCCAGTTGCGCCCGGCGTTTGTCCTGCGGCTGATTGCGCCAGTCTTCGCCTTGCCATTCGAGCAGGTCGTAGGCCAGCACCACCACCGGCACGTCTTCGAGGATTTTCTTGTCGAGGGTCTTGCGGCCGATGCGTTGTTGCAGCAGGGCAAAGGACTGCACGGCTGGCGGTTCGGTCGATTGCGGATCAAAGGCGTCTTCGGTGCGCAGATGCGTGCTTTTCCACACGACGATTTCGCCGTCGATCACCGTGCCATCGGGCAAGCCGTGTACCAGCACCTCCAGTTCGGGAAAACGCTCGGTCACCAGTTCCTCGCCCCGCGACCAGATCCATAGTCGGCCCTCTCGCTTGACCACTTGGGCGCGGATGCCATCCCATTTCCATTCAATCTGCCAATCGCTGGGCGGGCCGATCAGCGTTTCGAATTCTTCCACCGGTTGCGACAAGGCATGGGCCAGGAAGAACGGATACGGCTGACCACCCCGCTGAGCATGTTCATCGCTGGATTCAGGGGCAATCAGCTTTAGGTAACTGGCGGCGCTCGGCCGGTTGGACAGATCGGTGTAACCGACCAGACGCTGCGCCACACGCTTGCTGTCCAGCCCGGCCATCGAGGCCAGGGCTCGGGTGACCAGCAATTTCGAGACGCCGACGCGGAAACTGCCGGTGATCAATTTGATGCACAGCATCAGGCTTGATCGATCCAATTGCGCCCACAGGGCCGGCAGTTGCCGGTTCAGATATTCCGGTGCTTCACCGCGCAGTGGCAGCAGTTTGTCTTCGATCCACTCGGCGAGGCCAGCGTCGGAGCTGTGCGGGTTTTCTGCGAGTACCAGCGAAATGGTTTCCGCGAGGTCGCCGACCGCTTGATAGCTTTCCTCGAACAACCACGGTTCCAGGCCGGAGATCTCGACGGCGAGTTCGCGCAGAATTCTCACCGGCACCAGTTGCCGGGGCCGGCCACCGGACAAGAAGTACACCGCCCACGCGGCGTCGTGCGGTTCGGCCTGGGCGAAGTAGGCTTGCATCGCCGCCAGTTTGGCGTTGCTCGAGGTGGTCGCGTCGAGTTCGGCGTACAGTTCGGCGAATGCTTTCATGCGGGCATCTCTGCGATGGTCGGTTCGGTGGCGAGGTGTTCTTCTTCGTCATCGCCGTATTCGGTGTTGAAACCCTGGGCATCCAGCCCCTGTTCGCGCAGATGCCGTACGAGCACGCCGATTGAACCGTGGGTGACCATCACCCGCTCTGCGCCGGTTTGCTCAATGGCCCAGAGCAGGCCGGGCCAGTCGGCGTGATCGGAGAGCACGAAACCGCGATCGACGCCGCGCCGCCGTCGGGTACCACGCAAGCGCATCCAGCCACTGGCAAATGCGTCGCTGTACTCGCCAAAACGGCGCATCCAGCTGCTGCCACCGGCCGAAGGCGGGGCGATGACCAGGGCCTGGCGCATGATCGGATCGTTTTTTTTCACCTCTCCGGCGTAGATCGTCGGCGGCAAATACACGCCGGCCTCGCGGTAGACCCGATTCAGCGGTTCGACCGCACCGTGGCTGAGGATCGGACCGAGGCTTTCGTCGATGCCGTGGAGAATTCGCTGGGCCTTGCCGAACGAATAACAGAACAACACGCTGGCCTTGCCGGCCGCGATGTTCGCTGCCCACCACTGATTGATCTCGCTGAACACCTGCGCTTGGGGCTGCCAGCGATAAATCGGCAGGCCGAAGGTCGATTCGGTGATGAAGGTGTGGCAGCGCACCGGTTCGAACGGGGCGCAGGTGCCGTCCGGTTCGATCTTGTAGTCGCCGGACGCGACCCAGACTTCGCCACCGTATTCCAGGCGCACTTGTGCCGAACCGAGCACGTGGCCTGCGGGGTGAAAGCTCAGGGTGACACCGTGGTGCGTCAGGCGCTGGCCGTAGGCGAGGGTTTGCAGGTTGATGTCCTGCCCCAGACGCGCGCGTAAAATCCCTTCGCTGGCGCTGCTGGCGAGGTAGTGCTGATTGCCGGTACGGGCGTGATCGCCGTGGGCATGGGTAATCACCGAGCGCTCGACGGGGCGCCACGGGTCTATGTAGAAATCTCCGGCAGGGCAGTACAAACCCTCGGGGCGGGCGATAACAAGGTCCATGTCCTTACCAGAATGGGGGGCTTGTTAGCTATGAGGCTGACGCTGGGCTGGAAGTTCTATCGACTTTGAAGAGCAACCCTCACCCCAGCCCTCTCCCTGAGAGAGAGGGGGCCGACCGCGGTGTCTGGGAGAGCTACGCCGACGTGAAATACCGAGTCGAACACAGATTCTGGACCAGATCAAAAGACCCTCACCCCAGCCCTCTCCCTGAGGGAGAGGGGCCGACTGAGGTGTCTGGCCAGCTACATCGACCTGAAAGACCGAGTCGATTACGGATTCGGCAAGGCACGAACCGAGTTGATTCTGGATTCGGCAGTGCACGTTCAGGTCGGCGTATGACTCAAGCATCCCCCAATCAGTCCCCTCTCCCTCCGGGAGAGGGTTAGGGTGAGGGGCTTTTGATGTACAGCTATTTGCCGGGAGTAAGCGTCAGACGGGTCTTGCCGTAGACCCGGTCAAAGTTCTGCGGCTGCATCGGCAAGCCGATGTACTGCCCCTTCAACCACGCATCGATGCCATTGAGGTAGTTCGGACTCACCGGATTACCCGACTGCCCCGTACCGTTCTGCCCCATCAGCGGTTCAGCCTGGCCGAAGTCGACGATGAAACGCATCGATGGCGCACGCGTCGTGGTGAAATCCTGACCCCAGGCGAACGCCGACGTGTTCAACGTGGTGTGATCGCCACCGGCCGCCAGTGGTCCGCGCACAGTCTGTCCATTGCTGTTCTTCCAGGCATAACTGTGCAGCTTGCCCCATTGCCAGGCGCGGTGATCGCCGCCCAACTGACTCTCGCCAGCGGTGATCGCCGCCGCGAAGCTACGGGCAAGAATCACTGCTTTGTCTTCTTTCTGCGGTGTACGAATGTCGTCCCAGAACGGACTGTCCTCACGTCCCAACAGATGGTCAGCCTGCGCCGCGTAAGACAGATCACCATTGGCGATAAACGCCCTCCACGCCGGGCTCGATTCCGGACCGAGTTCGTCGAGGAAGATCTGCTTCATGCTTTCTTGCAGGAACAGTTCGTAGATCGCCGCATCCGCCGAGGTCGGGCTGAGCTTGCCGTCGAACGCCATCAACCGCGTGAGCGCTTCGCGCGCCTTGCTGCGATCCGCTTCCGGCAGGGCATCGATCGCCTGTTTCAGCGGCTGCTTCATGCCCGGTGCTTCGAAGACTTTCTTCAACTTGGCGGCGAAGGTGGTGGTCTGGTCGTATTGCATGGCGATCACGCTGCGGCTGTCGTGCTTGCCGCTGCCGGCCAGTTCCGCCAGACGTTCGCCACGTTCCGGCGCCGCCCAAGAGTTCGACAGTTGCATGCCGTAGCCGTGAGGAATCACACGCTGGTTGGCGGTGCCGAGCCAGCCTTGCGCCGGATCCTGATCGTACGGATGCAGCATCGGGTCGGCGTAACCGTCCCAGTCGTAGCGACCTTCCCAGCCCGGCGACGGCAGCAAGCCTTCGCCTTCGCGGCGGTTGGGGAAACGCCCGGTGACCTGCCAACCGATGTTGCTCGCATCGGCGAACACCAGATTCAGGGCGATGGCGCGGATCTCGCGGCTCGCGTCGGAAGCGCGTTCAACGGTTTGCGCGCGGGTCAGATCAAAAAACGCATCCAGCGACTTGTCATCAGTGAAGCTCGGGGTCTGCAAGGCAAGACCGAAACCGCTGCCTTGCGCGGCCGCCTGAGTACTGTTGAGCAATGCGCCGTGGCGGGTTTCGTACACTGCTTCGCGAATCGGCCGTTGGCCTTTGACGAAGTAGGTTTCGTTGCGCACGCCCAGCGGCTGCCATTTGCCGTTGACCTCGTAGGTCAGGCTGCTGCCCTGACGTCGAATTTTTTCCAGAAACAGATCCTGGTTGTCGCCGAGCACGCTGGTCATGCTCCACGCGACTTTGCCGTTGAAACCGCCGAGGACCATCGGCAGACCGGCAACGGTGACGCCGGCGGCCTGATATTTCGGTGCGCGGATCTGCACGAAACTCCACAGCGACGGCGCGGCCAGCGGCCCATGGGCGTCACTGGCCAGCAGGCTCTTGCCGCTGCGGCTGCGTTGCGGGGCGATCGCCCAGTTGTTCGAAGACGGTGTGCCGAGCAGGTTCAGCGCCGACAGTTGCTGGCTGGCGTTACTCAGTTCGGTCAGGCCGGGAATCTGCCCGTTGAGCTTGAGCCCTTGCAGCTTGTCGGCCTCGGCCAGTGGCAGGTTTTCGTCAGGCGCGGACGGCGTCAGCCAGGCGAGTTTGTCGGTGGTGACGGTTTGCGCCAGCACCAGCGAGGAAATTTCTTCCGGCAGGTTGGCCGACTGGCTGAAATTCAACAGGGCGAAAATCAGCGCCGAGTCTTCCGGTTTCCAGTATTCCGGCTTGTAACCACTGGAGGCGAGGTCGCCCGGCAGTTTGTCGGCGTAGCGGAACAGGTAGGCGTTGACGCCTCGTGCATAGACTTCGAAGAAGCGCTTTAGGCGAGGCGACGAGGCCTTGTACAGCTCGCCAGCGCTTTTCTTCAGATTGACCGCGCGCATGTAGCGGTCGGCGTCGAGCATTGACGCGCCGGACATTTCCGCCAGACGGCCCTGCGCCAACAGGCGCAAGGTCACCATCTGGTTGATGCGATCGCTGGCGTGGACGTAACCGAGGCTGAACAGTGCGTCATGGAACGTGTTGCTCTCGATCAGCGGCATGCCCATGGCATTGCGACGTACCGACACGTTCTGCGCCAGACCCTTGAGCGGTTGCACGCCGGAGGTCGGCGGGAGGGTGTCCTGAGCATTCCAGGTCTGGCAACCGGACAGGCCCAAAACACCGGCCACTGCTGCGGCAACGCCGAACCGGGGAAGAAAATGTGTGAGGGCTGGCGAGGCCATGGCAAAGCTCCTGCGGGGGGTAGCGTCAGTAAAGGCGCTACGTTAGTGAGCAGGAGGTGGCCGCGCAAGCGGGGGCGGGGGTTATTTGCGTATTTCTGTCGAATGGAAAAGATCGCAGCCTGCGGCAGCTCCTGCATAAGCATGCATTCCCCTGTAGGAGCTGCCGAAGGCTGCGATCTTTTGCCGTTCAATCAAGCCTTCGGTGGATTGATTTTCTGCACCAACGCGTAGGCCTTCACCGTCGCCGGGCGATCCTTGATGCGGTTGAACCAGCGCTGCACATGCGGGAAGTCTTCAAGGTTCTGGCTTTGCCATTTGTGCGAGACGATCCACGGATAGATCGCCATGTCGGCAATGCTGTATTCGCTGCCGGCGACGAATTCGTTATCAGCCAGTTGATTGTTCAATACGCCATACAACCGCGCGGTCTCGTCGATGTAGCGCTTGATCGCGTAGGGGATTTTCTCCGGGGCGAACTGGCTGAAGTGGTGATTCTGCCCGGCCATCGGCCCCAGTCCGCCCATTTGCCAGAACAGCCATTGCAGCGCCGTTTGTCGACCGCGCAGGTCTTGGGGCAGAAACTTCCCGGTCTTCTCCGCCAGATACAAAAGAATCGCCCCGGATTCGAACAGCGACAACGGTTCGCCGCCATCGGCCGGTTCATGATCGACGATGGCCGGGATGCGGTTGTTCGGGGCGATTTTCAGAAAGTGTGGCTGAAACTGCTCACCCTGACCGATGTTGATCGGGTGCACGTTGTACGGCAGGCCGGCTTCTTCGAGGAACAGAGAGATCTTGTGGCCGTTGGGGGTGGTCCAGTAATACAGGTCGATCATGGAGAACTCCAAAGCAGAAATGGACTTGCGTGCGGACAGCAAACGCCGGCGTCAGGTCGTCCCGTGCGCGTTCGATAGCTTGCTTAGTAGGAAGAGGTGATGCTGAACTGCGCAGAATTCAATGACTCTGCATGAGAAAAATCGCCATGGAGCTTCAGGCCAACGCTGCACTGATCATCATCGACCAGCAAAAAGGCATCCTGCAGCCGCGTTTGGGGCGAAGAAATAATCCTCAAGCTGAGCAGCGAATCCTTGATCTGCTGGGGCTGTGGCGGCGTAGCACAAGGCCGGTGATTCATGTGCAGCATCTGTCCCGTGAGCCGGAATCGGTGTTTTGGCCGGAGCAGGAAGGGGTGGAGTTTCAGGAGAGGTTTTTGCCGCAGGACGGCGAATGGCTGATTCAGAAACAGGTGCCGGATGCGTTTTGTGCCATCGGGTTAGAGGCGCGGTTGCGAGAGGCGGGGATCGGGCAATTGGTTATTGTCGGCGTGGCCACTAACAACTCCGTGGAATCGACGGCGCGCACGGCGGGGAATCTGGGGTTTGATGCGTGGGTGGCGGAGGATGCCTGTTTCACCTTCGACAAGGCCGATTATTTCGGCACATTGCGTACGGCGGAAGAGGTGCACGGAATGTCGCTGGGGAATTTGCAGGGGGAGTATGCGACGGTGGTCAGCTCCGCGCAGATTCTGGCGGCTGGCTGAAAACTTCACCGTATGAGCCGGCCCCTTCGCGAGCAGGCTCGCTCCCACAAGGATCGCGGTGGGCACAAAAGGCATGACCGGCGCAGATCAAATGTGGGAGCGAGCCTGCTCGCGAAAGCGGTCTGTCAGGCGAAACGACTGTCCGCCCCGGGGATCACGCCCCGTGGCACTTCTTGAATTTCTTGCCGTTGCCGCATGGGCACGGGTCGTTACGGCCGACGTCTTTCAGGGCGTTGCGCACCGGTTCCTGGTGGGCGTGGCCGCAGTTCGGGCCGTGCACGTGGCCGTGGTCATGTTCGTGATGATGGTCATGATCGTGGTTGCAGTCAGGGCCATGGACATGAGGTTGCTGGGTCATCGGTGTTGCTCCGGAATTAAATCGGCGGGGATTATCACGCCATTGCGCTCAAGGTGCACGTAGTGGGCGATGAATAAACCGGTTTCCATCTCACCCTGCAAGCGATAGGGAATCTGTTGATTCGAGCTTTTCAGCATTTTCACCACATCTTTTACCCGGGGCCACAGGTTGGTGCGGATCGGCACTTTGAAGTAGGCACTGCGTTTTGGTCCGACCGTAAACCAGTGTTCATGCTCACCCTCGGCCAGCAGTATGTCGGCCAGATGAATGCGGTATTCGAGGCCGCGCACGGTCAGGTCGCTATCGTTGGGGTTATCGACGCGAAAGTGCAGGATGAATTTCTGTTCGAGCAGTTTGGCGCGCACCACTTCGACTTTCACCAGATGCACGGCGGGGTCGACGCTGTCATCGCTGAACCACGACGCGCAACCGCCGAGGTTCAGGATCAGCATCAAAAACAGAAAATATAGTGTGCGCCAGCGACCGAGCATGGTTTTACTCCCTTTGCTGGCAGTCTAGCCGCTAAAAGATCGCAGTCTGCAGCAGCGCCTACAGGCGAAGCACAAATCCTGTGCAGGAGCTGCCGCAGGCTGCGATCTTTTGATCTTAAGCGCCGAAATATCCCGCACAGCACTTCTTGAACTTCTGCCCACTGGCGCACGGGCAACTGTCATTGCGCCCCAGCTTCAATTGCACCGTCGGATCAATGAAGTACCAGTGCCCGGCGTTCTGCACGAACGACGAACGCTCGCGATGGCTATGCTCGCCCTGACCGTCATGCCAGCGCGCGGTGAAGGTGACGAAAGCGTGTTCCGGCTGGCCACCGAAGACTTCCGAACTCTCGACTTCAAGGCCGAGCCAGGTGCTCTGTGCACTCCAGTCGGTGATCGATTGGCGATTGAGGCCCGCTTGCTGGGCGGGCAGGGTGGTCGCCACCAGATAGTCGATCAGCCCCAGCACATAGGCGCTGTAGCGCGAACGCATCAGCGCTTCGGCGCACGGTGCCGGATGGCCGTCGTGATAATGGCCGCAGCAGGCCTCCAACAGATTGCCGCTGCCGCACGGGCAAATGGCTGTACTCATTGCATTACCACCAGTATTTCCCGAAGTTTTCCGGATTGGCCCAGAACCGTGAGTTGAGCCAGTCGGGGACTTGTTTGTATTCAAGCAGATCATAGGTGAACAGGGTCAGCACTTGTTTGTCGCGTTGAAAACGTTCACTGGCTTGCAGCGCCAGTGAATAGAAGTCGGTTTCCTGCCAGCCGCTGGCCGCCAGGTCCGCCAGCACGGCGATGCGGCTGGTGTTGAGATTGCGAATCCCGCCCAACAGGTTCAGGCCATCGCGTTTGGGCAAATGTTCCAGGCAATCGACCACCAGCGCCAGATCGAAACGCTGTGCCGCCAGTTCAGCAGGCAGTGCGCCGGGCGCCGCATGGGCGACGACGGTGTCTGGATGTGCCTCTTTAAAGGCGCTCAGGGCTGGAAATTCGCTGGCGCCGATCAGCAACAGCCGCGCCGGGGCGTAGCGATCCAGCAAAGCGGCTAACGCCTGTTGCGGCGTGCGGGAAGAAATGGCGACGTTCATCGAAGCTCCTCAATCAGACCGCCAAGACTAGCCTGCCTGACGGTGGCGGCAAAGCGCCCTGTTTCGCCCGTTTCAGGTAAATGTGCCGAAGTCCTGTGAACAGGCTCGCAAACAGCGGTGGCCTATTGCTGGCGGAGATTAAAACTCCGGTCTTTACTCCCTGAATCGGTTCTAAGCCGATCCCTCAGGAGAAAACCAGATGAGCATAGTTCGGACAGCATTACCTTTGATTCTGCTAACCAGTGTGTTGACTGGTTGCGCAGGTTTGCAGAAAACCGACTGGCCGACCTGTGCGGCGGTCGGGGGTGTTGTGGGTGCGGGTCTCGGCGCGACGGAAAGCTCGGCGTGGGCGGGGTATGGGGCGTTGGTGGTCGGTGGTACGGCAGCGGCCTATTGCTGGGTGCACGGTGATGGCGACGAAGACGGCGATGGTGTGCCGGACAGTCGCGACAAGTGCCCGCACACGCCTAAAGGCGTGCAAGTCGACGCTGACGGTTGCCCACCACCAGCGCCTGCACCCGTGGTCGAAGAAGCTGTAGTGGTCAAGGAAGAAACCATTGTTATCCGTGATGTGCACTTCCAGTTCGACAAAGCCACGCTGACCGGCCCTGACAAGCAAGTGCTCGACAAGGTCGCCACCCGCCTGAAACAGGAATCATCGACCGCGCAACTGACTGTGACCGGTCACACCGACAGCGTGGGCAGCGATGCCTACAACAAGAAACTGTCGGATCGTCGTGCGCACTCGGTGGTGGAGTACCTGATCCAGCAGGGTGTGCCACGCGCCAGCTTCGTTTCGGTGTCCGGCATGGGTGAAAGCCAACCGGTGGCCGATAACAAAACCGCTGACGGTCGCGCACAAAACCGTCGTACCGAAATCAAAATCCAGCGTTAAGCCCCTCTCGCATTCGCGGCTTGTGCAGTCGCGGATGCGGGTCTTTACTCCTGTGTAACCGGTATGGGCCGGTGACACAGGAGCTTTCACAATGACTGTTTTCTCAAGGTCCGTCTTGCCGGTGCTGCTGCTAGGCAGCTTGCTCACCGGTTGCGCCACCCACAGCGATGGCACTGCACCCCTCAATCAACGTACGTGGCCGATCTGCAGCCTTATCGGCGGGCTGGTCGGTGGCGGTCTCGGCGCCATTGAAAGTGGCGGCTGGGCCGGCGGCGGCGCAGCGCTGGGGATTCTTACCGGCGGACTGATCTGTTACGCCCAGGACGGCGATGAAGACGGCGACGGTGTATTCGACCGCCGCGACCGTTGCCCGGACACCCCGGAAAATACCCCGGTCGATCACCGTGGTTGCCCGTTGCCGCAATACCCGGTCACGGAAAAAGTGCCGGAGCCTGCACCGCAAACTGAAGTCATCACCCTAAGCGATGCCGGCAACGTGCTGTTCGATTTCGATGAATCCGACCTGACCCCGGCGGCGAAAGCCCAGCTCGATACGCTGATGGACAAACTGCGCAATGCCGACGTGGTGAGCATCAAGGTCATTGGTCACACCGACAGCAAAGGTTCGGATGCGTACAACCAGGCCTTGTCGGAACGGCGTGCAAGCAGTGTCGCCACGTATCTGCTGAGCCAGGGGCTGGCGCCGAACAAACTCACCAGTGAAGGGCGCGGTGAGAGCGAACCGGTTGCCGATAACGCCACCGATGAAGGTCGTGCGCAGAACCGGCGTGTGGAGTTGCACATCAACCGTTAGGACGCGTCTGTAGGGCGCAGGCTAGAGCTGCCGGGCGACGATCAGCGTCGTTTCGGCAGCCATTTGGCAGACGATCGAAGTTTTTTCATTTTCCCCTCTGGCTTATCCCCCGCAGAAGCCGTTACTGTGCGCCCAAAGAATAATTCGCAACACGGGGGAGCGTATGAAAGTGTTCTGGGGGCTGGGGCGATTGTTGACCCTGCTGTTCTGCTGCGTGGTACTGGCCAATCAGTTGGTGCCGTTCGTACATCCGTTGCATCTGCTGGTCAATCTGGCCGGCGGTCTGTTGTTGCTGATTCATCTATTCGAAGTGCTGCTGTGCAATCGCAGCCTCAAAGGTCGCCCGCACCCTTGGCGTGACCGTGGCCGCATCCTGCTGTTCGGCGTATTCCACCTGCAAACCATCCCGGCCCCGGCCGCTCCGGAGGCTTCTTCCCATGCGTAAACTCTGCTTGCTCGCTGTATTCATCAGCCCATTGGCCTGTGCCCAGGTGGTCAGCGTTGAAACCAATTCGCTGATGCGTTTGCCCAATACCGCCAGCACCTTGCAGCTGGAAAAACTCGAAGTGGCCGATTACGGCACGCTGTTGATTCCGGCGAACGTGACCGAGTTGAGTGTCGGTGAACTACGCCTTGGCCATGAAGCACGCATCGCGATCGTTCCGGGCGAGAACGCTTTGGACATGAAGGTCGTTCGCGCAGAGCTGAGCGATGGCAGCCAGATCACCGCGCGCGGGGCGCCGGGGACGTATGAAAAAGCTGCCCGTGCCGGACGTAATCTGAATCTGCAATTCAAGGCGTTGAGCGCGCCGCAGCTGTTGGTCGATGCCCGTGGCGGCACCGGTGCCCCTGGTTTTGTCGGCCTCGATGGCGGTAATGGTGAAGACCCGGGCTGCACTTATGGTTCGGCCGGGCATGGTTTTGATGGCAGCAACGGCAGTGATGGCCAACCGGGCGCACCGGGAGCGCTGGTGCGGCTGGAAGTGCCGCGCGAGTTTCCGGCTGAGCTGATCAAGGTCAACGTGGCGGGTGGCAACGGTGGCCCGGCGGGTGTTGGCGGCAAAGCAGGGAAGGGCGGCAAGTCCAAGGGCTGCCTTGTGTATCGCGCCGATGGTGGCAAGAACGGCAAGGCCGGGGCGGATGGCCAGCCTGGGCCGGTGGGGGCGGCGGGTGCTGTGACCGTGCAGCGCCTGTAAAGGCAGACCCTCACCCCAGCCCTCCCGAAACGTCGGACCGCCCGTAGGGAGAGGGGGCCGACCGAGGTGACTCAGGCTATCCATCGACCTGAAAAACCGTGTCGATTATGGATTCAAAGCTAATCCTTCAGGTCGGCGTAACTCTTCAATATCCCCCATTCAGTCCCCTCTCCCTACGGGCGGTCCGACGTTTCGGGAGGGTTAGGGTGAGGGGCTTTTGATCTCAGTCCCCAATTTCAGAATATCGGCCGAGCCGCGGCAATCGCCACCAGCACCAGCCCGACAATCAGATTAAGCCCCACCACCCGGCGAATTCGCCCCAGCACCGCCGCACCCGCCGGCCAGTCCTTCGCCTCCACCACCGTACGCAGTTCAGGCAACATCAACCCCTGAATGCGGATAAACAGCGCCGTCATCACCACATACAAGCCCATCATCACCTGCACATACTTCGGCGCGGTCTCAAACCCGACCTGCTGCAAATGCAACATGCCCACGCCGCTGATGGGCAAAAGAATCACCGCGACCCAGACCCACCGAAAAAAACCTTGAAACACTTCCACCCACAAGGTGAGGCGGGCTGGGCCGTCGAGGGCCTTCACAGCCGCGGGGCGCAGGACCATCCAGGCGAAAAACATGCCGCCGACCCACACCAGGGCGGACAGCACATGCAGGGGGTAAACGAGGCTAAAAGGTGTCATTGGGGCACTCCGTTCTGCGCGGGATTAATTAGCGGGGTATGATAGCCGCCATCCGAAACCACTGAAAATTTATCCAGCGTTTTTTGCGCCCGACAATCCATGATCAGTACTGAACTCAAAACCACGATCCAGGGCGCCTATTCGCGTTTTCTAGAGGCCAAGAGCCTCAAACCGCGTTACGGCCAGCGCCTGATGATCGCTGAAATCGCCAAAGTCCTCGGGGATATCGACACCGACGACGAAGGCCGGCGCAGTGGCGACCCCGCGATTGTCGCGGTGGAAGCCGGCACCGGTACCGGCAAGACAGTGGCCTACAGCCTGGCCGCGATTCCGACTGCCAAACTCGCTGGCAAGCGCTTGGTCATCGCCACTGCGACCGTGGCCCTGCAAGAGCAGATCGTCTACAAGGACTTGCCCGACCTGATGCGCAACAGCGGGCTGAACTTCAGCTTCGCTCTGGCCAAGGGCCGTGGCCGCTACATGTGCCTGTCCAAGCTCGACATGCTCTTGCAGGAAGGCCACGCGCAAACCGCCACCGCGCAGCTGTTCGAAGAAGAAGGCTTCAAGATCGAGGTTGATGAGGCCAGTCAGAAGCTGTTCACCAGCATGATCGAAAAGCTCGCCGGCAATAAATGGGACGGCGACCGCGACAGCTGGCCGAATGCGCTGGAAGACGCTGACTGGGCGCGCCTGACCACCGATCACAGCCAGTGCACCAACCGCCATTGCCCGAACTTCGGCCAGTGCGCCTTCTACAAGGCCCGCGAAGGCATGGGCAAGGTCGACGTGATCGTCACCAACCACGACATGGTCCTGGCTGACCTGGCACTGGGCGGCGGCGCGGTGTTGCCGGATCCGCGCGACACCATTTACGTGTTTGATGAAGGCCATCACCTGCCGGACAAGGCCATCGGCCACTTCGCCCATTACACGCGCCTGCGCTCCACCGCCGACTGGCTGGAAACCACCGCGAAGAACCTGACCAAACTGCTGGCCCAGCATCCGCTGCCGGGCGATCTTGGCAAATTGATCGAACAAGTGCCGGAACTGGCGCGTGAGATCAAGGCTCAGCAACAGTTCATGTTCAGCGCCTGCGAGCAGGTCGCCGATTTCAAACCCGGTGAAGACGTCGAGGGTCGCGAACGGCCACGGCATCGCTTCGTCGCCGGGGTGATTCCCGAGCACATGCGCGAAATGGGCATCGAGCTGAAAAAAGGTTTTTCCCGTCTCAACGATCTGTTCACCCGTCTGACCGACCTGCTTAAGGAAGGCATGGACGGCGAGGTCAACATCGGCATCGCCAGCAATCAGGCTGAGGAATGGTATCCGCTGTTCGGCAGCCTGTTGTCGCGAGCCTCCGGCAACTGGGAGCTGTGGACTGCGTTCACCGCCGAAGACCCGGAAGACAGCCCGCCGATGGCGCGTTGGCTGACCCTGGCTGAAAGCGGTTCGCTGTTCGATATCGAGGTCAATGCCAGCCCGATCCTGGCGGCGGAAACCTTGCGCCGCAGCTTGTGGAACGTGGCTTACGGCTGTCTGGTGACTTCGGCGACCCTCACGGCGCTGGGCACTTTCGACCGCTTCCGCATGCGCGCCGGCCTGCCGAAAAAGGCCGTCACTGCTGTGGTGCCGAGCCCGTTCCATCATGCCGACGCCGGAGTATTGCGGGTGCCGGATCTGAAGGCCGATCCACGCGATGCCGCCGCACACACGGCAGCGATCATCCGTGAGTTGCCCGATCTGGTCGAAGGCTCGCGCGGTACCCTGGTGCTGTTTTCCTCGCGCAAACAGATGCAGGACGTGTTCGACGGTCTCGACCGCGACTGGCGCAAGCAAGTGTTCATTCAAGGCAACCTGTCGAAACAGGAAACCCTGAACAAGCACAAGGCGCGGGTTGATGGCGGTGATTCCAGCGTGCTGTTCGGTCTGGCCAGTTTCGCCGAAGGTGTCGACTTGCCGGGTGCGTACTGTGAACACGTGGTAATCGCCAAGATCCCGTTCTCGGTCCCGGACGATCCGGTCGAAGCAGCGTTGTCGGAATGGATCGAGGCCCGTGGCGGCAATCCGTTCATGGAAATCTCCGTGCCCGACGCTTCGCTGAAGCTGGTTCAGGCTTGCGGGCGTCTGCTGCGCACCGAAGAAGACCGCGGCACCATCACCTTGCTCGATCGGCGCCTGGTCACCCAGCGCTATGGCAAGGCGATCCTCAATGCGTTGCCTCCTTTCCGTCGTGAAATATCCTGAGACAACGGTGGGCAGTTTTGCCCGCCGTGTTGTCTATCTCTCTGCCATCGCTTTTCCATTGGCCATTGTTGGTCGTTAGGGAGAACTCCGTTCTTATGATCCGCCGTTCGTTGCCTGCCGTATTTGCCTTGATCTTCGCTGCCCCGTTGCTGGCAGCGCCCGCCGGTCAGCAGACCCTGTTCAACTTTGTCCGTCCTGCCGACGTGGTGAAAATCGCCACTGAAAACGCTGATCTGCCGCAAGCCAACGCCGAGCAAACGCCTGAGGGCGAAGTGCTGCGCCGGGTGACGTTCAACCCGGTGGCGCGCCCGACCTTGCGTCTGACGCCGCAGACCGGCGCTTGGGACTGGTCGCAGTCGGGCATGATGACCCTGCGATTGCAGAGCGCAATGGACTGGGCGGTGACGGTCTACGTACAGATCCAGAGCAACGACGGCCGCACCCTGGTCAGCCGCGTCGACCTGCCGGCCGGGCCTGCGCAAACCCTGTTGGTGCCGCTGGTCGCGTCGACACCGCTGAGTCAAGGCATGAAAGCCGGGCCGCCGATGCCGATGACGGTCGATGGTCAACGGATACTGCTCGCCAGCAGCAGCGGTGAGATCGACCGCAGCCAAGTGGTCTCGGTGAGCCTGTCGATGGATCAGCCGAAAGTCGCGCAGAGTTTGCTGCTGGAGCGTTTCGGTGTGCAGGAGGGCGAATCGGTCACCCAGGCCGTTTACGGCAATCTGGTCGACGCCTACGGGCAATCGACGCGTAGCAAGTGGCCGGAAAAGGTCAGCAACGATGAACAACTGAAATCCGCCGCCGCCAAGGAGCAGCAACAACTGAAAATCTGGCTGGCCGAGCGTGAGAAGTCCTCGCTGGACAAATTTGGTGGCTGGAACAAAGGCCCGGCGTTCAAGGCCAGCGGTTTCTTCCGTACTGAAAAGCGTGATGGCCGCTGGTATCTGGTCACGCCTGAAGGTCATCCGTTTTACTCGCTGGGCGTGAACACCGTCAGCCCGCAGGTCAACCAGACCTACGTGGCCGGTCGTGAGTACATGTTTGAATCCCTGCCTAAACCTGATGAACCGTTGGCCAAGCATTTTGGCGAGGGTGACAACCGTGGCGGCAACGGTGTTGATCAGGGCCGGGGATACGGCAACGGGCGCTGGTACGACTTCTATGGCGCCAACCTGCAGCGCGTGTACGGTGAACCGTGCAAAGCCGACAGTGAGAGCAAGTCCGGAGTCGCCGAAGCGGCCAAGTCTGCCGCCGCTGAAACGGCCGCCGAGAAAGCCGCAGAACCTGTGTCTGTGGCTGCCGAGCCGAAGTCCGGCGTCGCTGAGGCAGCCAAGACTGAAACCGTACAAGCGACAGCGGAAAAGGCTGCTGAGCCGTGCAAGGCCACCATCGATGAGCAACAGTGGGCCAGCCACACGCTCGATCGCCTGCAAGCCTGGGGCTTCAACACGGTTGGTAACTGGAGTGCCGATTCGCTAAGTGATGCCGAGCGTGTGCCTTACACCTTGCCGCTGTCGATCGTCGGTGACTACACCAGCATCAGCACCGGCAGCGACTGGTGGGGTGGTATGCCGGATCCGTTTGATCCGCGTTTCGCCATGGCCACCGAGCGCGCTGTCGCCATCGCCGCCCGCGATCACCGCGACGATCCGTGGCTGATCGGCTACTACGCCGACAACGAACTGGCGTGGGCCGGTCCCGGCGATGATCCGAAATCCCGCTATGCGCTGGCTTATGGCACCCTGAAGATGACCACCGACGTACCGGCCAAACGTGCGTTCCTCAAGCAATTGCGCGACAAGTACCGCAATCAGGCGGGGCTGTCGAAGGCGTGGGGCATCGATCTGCCGGCGTGGGAATTGATGGAAGACCCGGGTTTCGTGCCACCGCTGCCGAATCCCGAGCATCCGGAAATCGAGGCGGACTTCAAATATTTCCAGAAAGTCTTCGCCGACACCTACTTCAAAACCATTTCCGACTCGCTGAAATGGCATGCGCCGAACCAGTTGCTGCTTGGCGGTCGCTTCGCCATCAGCACGCCGGAAGCCGTGGCGTCCTGCGCGCAGTATTGCGATGTACTGAGCTTCAACATGTACACGCTGAAACCGCAGGACGGTTATGACTTTGCAGCCCTGGGCGCTTTGGACAAACCGGTAATGATCACCGAATTCAACTTTGGCTCAGCGGATCGTGGCCCGTTCTGGGGCGGCGTCACCCAACTGGCCAAGGAAGAAGATCGCGGCCCGGCCTACGCCAACTTCCTCAAACAAGCGCTGAGTGAACCGTCGATTGTTGGTGTGCATTGGTTCCAGTATCTGGACCAACCGGTAACCGGCCGTCTGCTTGATGGTGAGAATGGCCACTTCGGCCTGGTGGGAATGACTGATCTGCCGTATCAGGGTTTTGTCGAGTCAGTGCGCAAGAGCAATTTGCAGGCGATTGATCAGTTGGGCAAAGAGGCCGAGAAAGCGGCCGCCGCAGCGGGGCATGAGGCTGAGGGTGGCCGCAAAGGCGAGGCCGGTAAAGGGCCGGGAGCAGGGCATGCTGGTGGACATTCCGGCAATGGTCACTGAGTCCTGAGCCACCGCGTCATCGTTCTTCGTCGGAACGCCGCCCGGAGCAGGCTCGCTCCCACAAGAGATCTTCCGTGATACACAGATCCAGTGTGGGAGCGAGCCTGCTCGCGAAGGCGTCAGCCGCCTCAACAAAAATTCCGAAATAACCGTCCGGCCCGCAGCTGTTCCCAAATCCCTCAAGGGCTGGAACAATGCGGGCCACTTTGTAGAGCGTTTTCGCGGGGGAGTTGCGGGTGCAGATTCAGGGACATTACGAGCTTCAATTCGAAGCGGTGCGCGAAGCTTTCGCCGCACTGTTCGACGATCCCCAGGAACGCGGCGCAGCCCTGTGTATCAAGGTCGGTGGAGAAACAGTTCTCGACCTCTGGTCCGGCACTGCCGACAAGGATGGCACTGAGGCCTGGCACAGCGACACCATCGCCAACCTGTTCTCCTGCACCAAAACCTTCACCGCCGTCACCGCGCTGCAACTGGTCGGCGAAGGCAAGTTGCAACTGGATGTTCCGGTCGCCCGCTACTGGCCGGAATTCGCCGCTGCCGGCAAAGAATCCATCACCCTGCGCCAATTGCTCTGCCACCAGGCCGGTCTGCCGGCCCTGCGCGAGCTGCTGGCGCCGGAAGCGCTCTACGACTGGCAAACCATGGTCGACGCCCTCGCGGCAGAAGCGCCATGGTGGACGCCGGGCACCGGTCACGGTTATGCCGCGATCACTTATGGCTGGCTGATCGGTGAATTGCTGCGCCGTGCTGACGGTCGTGGGCCGGGTGAATCGATCGTCGCTCGTGTCGCCAAACCGTTGGGTCTGGATTTTCACGTCGGTCTGGCTGACGAAGAATTCCACCGGGTGGCGCATATCGCTCGCGGCAAGGGCAATGCTGGTGATGCCGCCGCGCAACGTCTGCTGCAAGTGACCATGCGCGAACCGACTGCCATGACCACCCGTGCTTTTACCAATCCGCCGTCGGTGCTGACCAGCACCAACAAACCTGAGTGGCGACGCATGCAGCAACCGGCGGCCAATGGCCACGGGAATGCGCGCAGTCTGGCCGGTTTTTATGCCGGCCTGCTCGACGGCAGCCTGCTCGAAAGCGACATGCTCGAAGAGCTGACCCGCGAACACAGCCTCGGCGAAGACAAGACTTTGTTGACCCAGACCCGTTTCGGTCTGGGCTGCATGCTTGATCAACCGGATGTGCCCAACGCCACTTACGGCCTTGGCCCACGGGCGTTCGGCCATCCGGGCGCGGGCGGTTCCATCGGTTTTGCTGACCCCGAGCATGATGTCGCGTTTGGTTTTGTGACAAATACCCTTGGGCCGTACGTCTTGATGGATCCGCGCGCGCAAAAGCTCGCGCGGGTGCTTGCCACTTGTCTGTAAAGTTCCATTCGGGATTCCAGGGCCGGAACCTCGAACGTTTTTTCGTTTCAAAGCGACTGTTTATCCGGGCGAAAGTGCTCTGATTTTTCATTACTTCATTTTGTGGATTTTCAATGTCATCTAAAAAGACCCTCGCCCTGGCCCTGTGTGTAGCGATCACCGGTTGTGCACAGACCCCGAAAAACGATGCGGACGGCGGCAGTTGGTGGCCGTTCGGTTCTTCCGACAAGGTGGCGGCCAAAGAACCCGCGCCGGCGCCTTTGAAACCGGCTGCTACCGCACCGGTTGCCAAATCTGAAAGCAGCAGCCCATGGTACTGGCCGTTCGGTTCCGATGATGAAGCGGCCAAGGCCGATATGAAGGCTGAAGTCGCCCCTGAAGCGAAAAAACCGGTCACCGTGGCCAAAGCTGAAGCCGACGCGGGTGGCAAATGGTGGTGGCCGTTCGGCGGCAAGGATCAACCCACCACCAAAGCCGTGCCGATGCCGGATCCGAAAGTGACCCAAGCCTGGCTCGACGACTACGAGCCGCGCCTGCGTGAAGCGGTCAAGGACAGCAATCTGCAACTCGAACGCCGTGAAAACGTGCTGGTCGTGACCGCGCCGGTGGAAGGCTCGTTCAACCCGGATCGTCCAGCCATGTTGCTGCCGGTCACCCTCGGCCCGTTCACCCGCGTGGCGAAAATCCTCGAAGCCGACCCGAAAACCGCCGTGCTGGTCCTTGGACACAGCGATACCACTGGCGCAGCGCCAGCCAACATCAAGCTGAGCCAGGAACGTGCCCAAGCCGTTGCCGCGATCTTCCGCCTCAGCGGCCTGCAGCGTGATCGCCTGATGCTGCGTGGCATGGGTTCCGAAGCACCGCGTGCCGCCAACGACAGCGTTGAAGGTCGTGCCTTGAACCGTCGTGTTGAACTGCTGGTGACCCCGCAGAACACCATGGTTGCCTTGCTGAGCAAGTACAACATGCCGGCACCGAAGCCAGTGACCCTGGTCGCGGCACAGGACGTCAAGCCAGTCGCTAAACCGGTCACTCCGGCTCCTGCCGCGAAAAAAGCCGCTGTACCGGCAACCAAAAAGGCTCCGGTAAAAAAAGCGGCTGCCAAGGCACCGGCCAAAAAAGCCCCGGCCAAGGCCCCAGCGAAAAAGACTGCTCCAGCCAAAGCCGCCGCGACCGACAAGAAAGTCGCCGCGACCGATACCACCAAGAAGTGATCCGCTAACGAAAAGGAATGCGCCATGACCCAGGCTCTGGCAGATATGCGTCGTGATTACACCCGGGATGGGCTGACCGAGGCGCAAGCCCCGGCTGAGCCATTTGCGTTGTTTCACCAGTGGTTTGCCGACGCGGTGAAAACCGAACAGGCGCCAGTGGAAGCCAACGCCATGACCCTGGCCACGGTCGACCAGGATGGGCGACCGCATTGCCGCATTCTGCTGCTCAAGGGCCTGGACGAGCAGGGCTTCACCTTCTTCACCAACTACGACAGCGCCAAGGGCCAGCATCTGGCGGCCAACCCGTTTGCCGCCATGACTTTCTTCTGGCCAACCCTCGAACGCCAGGTGCGCATCGAAGGGCAGGTGGTGAAGGTCACGCCTGCGGAGTCGGATGCGTATTATCAGGTGCGTCCGCTGGGCAGCCGTCTCGGTGCCTGGGCATCACCACAGAGCCGGGTGATCAACGGGCGCGGTGAACTGGAAGATTTGCTCAAGGCCACCGAGCAGCGTTTCTCCGACACGCAACCCGACTGCCCGGAACACTGGGGCGGTTACCGCTTGCTGCCTGAGCGCATCGAATTCTGGCAGGGCCGTCCGAGCCGTCTGCACGATCGCCTCAACTACCGTGTGCAGGACGCCGACTGGATTCTTGAACGTCTGGCACCTTAAGCAGTCTACCGAGCGGGATAGCCTGCCGCAGCGGCCTCCAGCCACTTCGGCAGATCCCGGCGCTTGATCTTTTGCGCCTGAGCGCGAGCCAGCTGTTCGAGCATGAAGGCACGTTTTCCTTCATCCTTGCCCGCCAGTGACAGCGCCAGGTCGCGATCCATCCAGCGCTTGATCCGCACGTACAACCACCAATGGAAGTACAAACCAGCGGCAGTGGTGACGACGATGATGAAGTAATCCATGAAAATCCTTGGTGTCCGTGGCGCGGAATCGGTAATTTGGCGCTACTGTTGGGAAACCTTGCAGGCGTCTGTACCGCGCCTGAATGAAAGCCAATTTATCCGGGCGGCGTCGTGACAGGCGTCAAGCCACGGAGTTTAATGAATATATGTTCCTTTGGAGTTGATGCTATGCGTAAGTCTGTTCTGCTGGTTGCTTCCTTTTCCACGATGGCGATGTTGCTTACCGGCTGCCAATCGAGCCTGACCGGTGACTCCTACTCCCGTGACGAAGCGCGTCGTGTGCAGACGATTCGCATGGGCACCATCGAATCTCTGCGTCCGGTGAAAATCGAAGGCACCAAGACCCCGATCGGCGGCGCTGCAGGTGCAGTGGTCGGCGGCGTCGGCGGCAGCGCGATCGGCGGCGGCAAGGGCAGCATCGTTGCTGCGGTTATCGGTGCGGTGGCGGGCGGTCTGATCGGCTCGGCGACTGAAGAAGGCCTGACCCGTACCCAGGGTGTGGAAATCACCGTGCGTGAAGACGACGGCAGCATGCGTGCCTATGTGCAGCAGGTGCAGGAGAACGAAGTGTTCCGTGTTGGCGAGCGCGTGCGCATCTCCACCGTTGGTGGGACCAGCCGCGTTTCGCACTAAGCGGAATTCAGGGTAAAGAAAACCCCGATCAGGTGACTGGTCGGGGTTTTTTTTTGCGTTTCAATGTCCATTACACGTCAGTTGAAAGTAATAGCGCGGATCTTCGATGGACTTTTGAATCAGTGCCTCAATGGCTTTGATCTGTTGCTGATTCAGGTCGTAGCCTTCCCAACCTTGCTGCTCTGTTTTCCAACCCATGATCGATTTGAGTTGCTCGGTACAATTCTCGGGCAGTTCAATTACTGATGTTTGGAAGTCAGTTTTTTTGTCAAAAGCTTCTACTAAGAATCTCAAGGCTCAATACTCCTTTTCTTGCCTTTTTTCGATTTTTTGTTCTTTTTTGTAGACGTTGGCTCGCCAGTGTTTGGATCGAACTCGCCAATGTGTTTGCCTCTGGCGTCATACTTTTCTATAGCGCCATGCATCGAGTCCCATTCAAGAATAAGTCCTTTAGCGGTTTTCCATCTTTTGCGTTTCGCGCCGCCCCCTTGAACAGCTGTTTTGCGTCCCACAACTTTCGCATCAGGGAAGGCTGGCAGAAAATCAGGCGGCGGATGGTACTCGTGATCCCCAGCTCGGGAATTGATTACGATATATACCGGCTGAACCAACGAACCTGGTGGAAAAACCAGAATGAAATCCCGGTACTCCGGCGGATAAACCGGATTCACCAGAATCCCGTCCGCTGCTTTCGTCGGTGGATACACCCAGATGTGCGGTGCCTGCGGTGCAGCCTCCAACGCGGGAATACCAAGGATGTCCGAGCCATTCACAGCCGGCGTCCAGATCAGTTCTACGCCTTCTCCCAAGTCAGCAATGAACTGGCTGTCGCGCAACTTGAACTGCACGACATCAACCATTTCCCAATCGCGATTCTTGCCGGTGTAGAAGCCATAGCCCTTCAGGCTGCCGTCGGCCTGCTGTTCGACCCTCAGCCGAACACGCGTTCGCGCCTGTTCAAGTCCACGCAGTTGCTCGTCGGTATAGAGTGCGCTGTCACCAAGGTTCGAGGGCATGAGCAGCGCTACCAGGGTCACCAATGGCGTGACCACTGCGGTGGATATAACTGTGGGCAGTGCTTTGAAAGCCGAACCCGTCAACGCAAAACTGCCGAAGCCTGCCGGGATGGCCGTTGCGCCGATTTTCTTGAGAGGCACTGCGCCGCTTTCATCGGCTTCACGCGCGCCCAGCAGAATCAGATCGCCGTAATCCTTCAGGCTGTCGGTCGGCACCATCCCCGAAGGACTGGAGTAATCGATAATCGCATCCGGCAATTTGCAGGACTTGGCAAATACGCAGCCGGCACGAACGGGCTCTGTCTTTTTGGCGGCCACCTCACGGCTGCGCTCGAACGCTTCTTGTCGCGCCAGCATGGCGTCGTAAGCGTTTTGTCTGGCATCGCGCTCGGCCAATTCCGTGGCCGTCATGTAGCGGTAGGTAACGTGATGCCCGTCGCCTTGCGGTGGGTTTTGAACCCGGGGGATGTCCTTGTTGCCAGCCACTGATCGTCCTTTCGTTCATCCATCGACAGCCCTTCGCAAAGGGCTGCGCAACGTTAACGAAGCAGGAAAATGGTGGCTGTAGGACGCGTCTCTAAAGACGTGGGATTGTTCGCTGTGTAACAGGAACGCAGGAAACTTGTGGCGAGGGAGCTTGCTCCCTCGCCAAAGAGGTTATATCGCTTGGGAGTTCTTGCGACTCGCCGCCGCCGTCACCGCATAACCAATCAACGCCGCCAGAATCGACCCGGTCAAAATTCCCATCCGGTCCATCCCGGCGTAATCACTCACACCCGGCTCAAACGCCAGTGAACCGACAAACAGGCTCATGGTGAAGCCGATGCCGCACAGGATCGCCACGCCCAGCACCTGACCCCAGTTGGCGCCTTGGGGCAGGGTGGCGATGCCAATCTTCACGGCCAGCCATGTCAGGCCGAATACACCGACGGTCTTGCCCAGCAGTAGGCCTACCGCAATGCCCATTGGCACGTGGTGAGTGAAGCTTTCGACGGTTACACCGCTCAGTGAAAGGCCGGCGTTGGCAAAGGCGAACAGCGGCAGGATGCCGTAAGCCACCCATGGGTGCAGCGCATGTTCGAGGGTCAGCAACGGCGACGGTTCGGCGTTTTTCGTGCGCAGCGGGATGCAGAAGGCCAGGGTTACGCCAGCCAGCGTTGCGTGGACACCACTCTTCAGTACGCAGACCCAGAGGATCAAACCGATGATCATGTACGGCCCAAGCTTGACCACCCCGAGCCGGTTCATCGCCACCAGCGCCGCGATGCACGCCGCCGCCAGCCCCAGCGACAGGGTCGAGAGTTCGCCGGAATAGAAGATCGCGATGATCACGATGGCGCCGAGGTCATCGATGATTGCCAGGGTCATCAGGAACAGTTTCAGCGACACCGGTACGCGCTTGCCGAGCAGGGCCAGCACGCCGAGGGCGAAGGCGATGTCGGTCGCGGTCGGGATCGCCCAGCCGTCGAGGGCCGCCGGATTATCGCGGTTGAGGAACCAGTAGATCAGCGCCGGCACCAGCATGCCGCCGATCGCGGCTGCACCGGGCAGGACGATCTGCGACGGTTTCGACAGCTGACCGTCAAGGACTTCGCGCTTCACTTCCAGGCCGATGAGCAGGAAGAACATCGCCATCAGACCGTCGTTGATCCACAGCAGCAGGGGTTTAGCGATTTTCAACGCACCGATCTGCGCCACCACCGGGGTGTCGAGCAGGCCGGTGTACAGCCACGACAGCGGCGAGTTGTTGATAATCAGGGCCAGGATGGCCGCGGCGATCAATAACAGACCGCTGGCAGCTTCCAACTGAAAGAAACGCGTGAAAGTGCTACGCAGAGGCAAGGTCGCTCTCCATCGATAAAGTCAAAAGGTGGGACACCCTAACCCGTACTGTTAGTTGTTAAAACAAAAGTTATATTCTTTTTTGTTATATGTCGTTACAAGGTGTCTGGCTCAAGCCATGCTGAGCCTAGCAGTTGCCTGACATATTGAGACTCAGCTGTATCTGTGCGCGCTATAGGATTTTTCCTAAGCTGATGAGTGAGCCTTTCTAACAGCTTCATCTCCTGCCGATTCAACGAGAACCAACACCATGAGCGACAACCGACAGTGGGCCCGCGAAGCCATCCGCATCATCGAGGCGGATTTTCAGCGCAGCGCCGACACCCACCTGATCCCTTTGCCGCTGCCAGGTTTTGCGGGTATCGAGTTGTATTTCAAGGATGAGTCCAGTCATCCAACCGGCAGCCTCAAGCATCGGCTGGCTCGTTCGCTGTTTCTCTATGCATTGTGTAACGGCTGGCTGAAACCCGGCGCGCCGGTGATCGAGGCGTCCAGCGGTTCGACGGCGATTTCCGAAGCGTATTTCGCGCGGATGCTCGGATTGCCATTCATCGCAGTGATGCCGGCGACCACTTCCAAAGAGAAGATTGCGCAGATCGCTTTCTACGGTGGCCAGAGCCATCTGGTGAAAGATCCGACGCAGATCTACGCCGAATCCGAGCGCCTGGCCCGCGAACATGGCGGCCACTTCATCGACCAGTTCACCTACGCCGAACGTGCCACTGACTGGCGCGCGAACAACAACATTGCCGAATCGATCTTCCAGCAGATGCGCTACGAGAAGCACCCGGAGCCGAGCTGGCTGATTTCCAGCCCCGGCACCGGCGGCACCACCGCGACCCTGGGGCGTTACGTGCGCTATCGCCAGCATTGCACTCGCGTGTTGTGCGCCGATGCCGAGCGTTCGGTGTTCTTCGATTACTACCAAACGGGCGATGCGAGTTTGCGTCTGGATTGCGGTTCGCGCATTGAAGGCATTGGCCGGCCGCGTGTTGAGGCGTCGTTCCTGCCGAAGGTGATCGATGCAATGGTCAAAGTGCCGGATGCCTTGTCGCTGGCGGCCATGCATTATCTGGCGCAGCGTCTGGGACGGCATGTTGGCGGGTCGAGCGGGACCAATCTGATCGGTGCGTTGATGGCGGCGCAGCAGATGAAAGCGGCGGGAGAATCGGGGTCGATCGTGGCGATTCTGTGCGATGGCGGCGAGCGGTATGCCGACACCTATTACGATCAGGATTGGCTGAAGGCGCAGGGGTATGAGTTGAGGGGGTTGATCGAGGCGGTGGCGGCGAGTGCCGAGCGCGGTGAGCTGCTGCCGACCTCAGTCCTGCGCGCCAATATCTAAAGAAACACACAAAACAAATGTGGGAGCGAGCCTGCTCGCGAAGGGGTCATCTCATTCAACATCATCGTTGACTGAAATACCGCTTTCGCGAGCAGGCTCGCTCCCACAGGGTTTCGTATTGCTTCAGATGATTAGTCAGTCAGGCCGAGAATATCCCGTGCCACGGCTTCTGCGATGCGAATCCCGTCAACACCTGCTGACAGAATCCCGCCCGCATAACCCGCGCCTTCGCCCGCCGGGAACAAGCCCTTCACGTTCATGCTTTGCAGCGTTTCGTTACGGGTAATTCGCAGCGGCGAAGAGGTGCGCGTCTCGATCCCGGTCAACACCGCATCGTGCAACGAATAACCGCGAATCTGCTTCTCGAACGCCGGCAACGCTTCGCGGATCGCCTCAATGGCAAAATCCGGCAATGCCAAGGCCAGGTCACCCAGCGCCACGCCCGGTTTGTACGACGGCTCGACTTCGCCCAGTTCGGTCGAAGGAATGTCGTTGATGAAATCGCCGACCAGTTGCGCCGGGGCTTTGTAATCGCTGCCGCCGAGAATAAAGGCGTGTGATTCCAGACGTTCCTGCAACTCGATCCCGGCCAGCGGGCCACCCGGGTAATCGACTTCCGGGGTGATGCCGACAACGATGCCGGAGTTGGCGTTGCGCTCGTTACGCGAATACTGGCTCATGCCGTTGGTGACCACGCGGTTCGGCTCGGAAGTCGCCGCGACCACGGTGCCGCCCGGGCACATGCAGAAGCTGTAGACCGAACGGCCGTTCTTGGCGTGGTGCACCAGCTTGTAGTCGGCGGCCCCGAGTTTCGGGTGGCCGGCGTACTTGCCCAGGCGCGCACGGTCGATCAGCGATTGCGGGTGTTCGATACGGAAACCCACCGAGAACGGCTTGGCTTCCATGAACACGCCACGACTGTGGAGCATGCGGAAAGTGTCGCGGGCACTGTGGCCGAGGGCCAGAACCACGTGTTTCGAATGCAGGGTTTCGCCGCTGGCCAGTTGCACGCCGACCAGTTGGCCGTCTTCGATCAGCACGTCGCTGACGCGCTCCTGGAAACGCACTTCGCCGCCCAGTTCGCGGATCTGTTCGCGCATGTTTTCAACCATGCCGGTCAGACGGAACGTACCGATGTGCGGTTTGCTGACGTAGAGGATTTCCTCCGGCGCGCCGGCCTTGACGAATTCGTGCAGGACTTTGCGGCCAAGGAATTTCGGGTCCTTGATCTGGCTGTACAGCTTGCCGTCGGAGAATGTGCCCGCGCCGCCTTCGCCGAACTGCACGTTGGACTCGGGGTTGAGCACGCTTTTACGCCACAGGCCCCAAGTGTCCTTGGTACGCTGACGGACTTCGGTGCCGCGTTCGAGAATGATCGGCTTGAAGCCCATCTGTGCCAGCAGCAGGCCGGCGAAGATCCCGCACGGGCCGAACCCGACGACGATCGGGCGCTGGCTCAGGTCGCTTGGCGCTTCGCCGACGAATTTGTAGCTGACATCCGGCGCCACGTTGACGTTACGGTCGTCGGCGAACTTGCCCAACACTTTGGCCTCGTCGCGCACTTCGAGGTCGATGGTGTAGATGAAGCACAGTTCGGAGGACTTTTTGCGCGCATCGTAGCTGCGCTTGAACAAGGTGAAATCGAGCAGATCATCGCTGGCGATGCCCAGACGTTGCACGATGGCAACGCGCAGGTCTTCTTCGGGATGGTCGATTGGCAGCTTGAGTTCAGTGATTCGTAACATGGCGAGGATCCGGGTTCGCGGGGCGCACAACTGCGCCAGGGCGTTTGAAGGCCGCGATTATAAGCCGCAAAGGCCGGATCCGGTGAGGCTAAAACGCTCAGTCGTTGCGCGATCCGCCGAAATACCCGCAACCGCGCTGCACCTGGCCGTCGATGCGCAGTTCGGCGCTCATGTGCTGCACGCTGCCGGTGCTGCTGTCGACGCAGCGCTGCGGCGCGACCCACAACTCGATGCGCTGGTTATTGGCTTCGCTGCTCAGATTGAAGCGGCCGTCGCCCAGTTGTTCTTCAACATAGGGCACCGCGAGTGGCGGCTGGCCTGCGCGGTCGATGACCATGCCTTTGCCGCTGACTTTGACGTTCCATTCCGGGCCATGGCCGGCCGCGCGCAGGATCAGTTGTTTGAAGTTGGGATCATCGCAAGCCGAGCCCGAGCGCTCGACGCGGTACAGCTGAGTCAGGTCGAGTCGATCGCCGGCAACTTTGCCGCGAACATCGGCAAACAGTTTGCCTTGCTCATCAGCCAGCGTTGCCGCTTCTTGCAGAATGCTGGTGCCACCAATGTCATTGACCACCAGTTGACGCTGATCCTGACATGGCTGAAACACCAGTTTGCCGTCGGCAGCGGTCAGTTGCCCCTGCATCCGCGTCTGCCCGACGTGCGAGGTACTTTCTCGCTGGCCATCGAGCAACTGGCAAGCGGCAAACAATGGCAGCAGGGCAATAACGACTAACGAACGGGCAACACGCATCTTCGGCTCTCCAGACAAGTGCCGCCACGTTACGCAGCCTGACCGTTCATCACAAGGGTTTAGCCCACGTGAAATGTCTGACCTGTCTGCAGGCCTTCCACACTCTTCGCGTAGGCCAGCGCCACATCCGCCGCAGGAACCGGCTTGTAACCACGGAAATACGGGGCGTAGCTACCCATGGCTTCCAGCAGTACGGTCGGGCTGATCGAGTTCACTCGCAGGCCGCGTGGCAGTTCGATGGCCGCTGCGCGGACGAAGCTGTCGAGGGCGCCGTTGACCAGCGCTGCCGAGGCGCCGCTGCGGATCGGGTCGTGGCTGAGCACGCCGGTGGTGAAGGTGAATGACGCGCCGTCATTGGCGAATTCACGACCAATCAGCAGCAGATTGACCTGGCCCATCAGTTTGTCTTTTAGGCCGAGGGCGAAGCTGTCTTCCGTCATCTCGCCCAGCGGGGCGAAGGTCACGTTGCCGGCGGCGCACACCAGGGCATCGAACCTGCCAGTTTTTTCGAACAATTTGCGGATCGATGCGCTGTCGCTGATATCCACCTGCAAGTCACCGCTGGTGCGGCCAATGCGGATGACTTCATGGCGTTGCGACAGTTCTTTGTCCACCGCCGAACCAATGGTGCCGCCAGCGCCTATCAACAGAATCTTCATCGTGCCGTACCTCAAGTGATTGAACGAGGTTTCAGTCTAGAGTGGTTTTTTCTGTGGATAAGCGCGCTAATAGGCAACCTTTGGTTTTCAAATGGAAACAATCCATGAGCGAAATGGATGATCTGGCGGCGTTCGCAGTGTTGATCGAAGCGGGCAGTTTTACCCTGGCGGCGCAGCAGTTGGGCTGCAGCAAGGGTCAGTTGTCCAAACGCATCAGTCAGCTCGAAGCACAGTTTTCCGTAGTGTTGCTGCAACGCACCACCCGGCGCTTGAGCCTGACCGCCGCCGGCGCAGCATTGTTGCCGCAGGCCCAGGCGTTGGTCGTCCAGGTGGAAAGGGCGCGTCAGGCCTTGGCGCGGTTGAAGGACGATATGGCCGGACCGGTGCGCATGACGGTGCCGGTGTCGCTGGGCGAAACCTTCTTCGATGGTCTGCTGTTGGAGTTCTCGCACACATACCCCGAGGTGCAGATCGAGCTGGAGTTGAATAACAGCTACCGCGATTTGTCTCGGGACGGCTTTGATCTGGCAATCCGCAGCGAAGTGGCCAACGACGAGCGACTGGTCGCCAAACCGTTACTGGCATGGCAGGAAATGACCTGCGCGAGCCCGGCTTACCTCGAGCGCTTCGGTGAACCGTTGACGCCGCAGGCACTGGCCGATCATCGGTGTTTGCTCAACAGCCACTACAGCGGGCGCGAAGAATGGTTGTATCACCAGCAACACGAATTGCTGCGGGTGCGGGTGTCGGGACCGTTTGCCAGCAACCATTACAGCTTGCTGAAGAAAGCCGCGCTTAGCGGCGCCGGTATCGCGCGACTGCCTTCCTACTTGCTGCAAGCGGAATTGGCTGACGGCCGATTGCGCTGGCTCCTGCGCGACTTTCAGACCCGACGCATGCCGATGTACCTGGTGCATCCGTATCAGGGCGGACTGCCGAAGCGCACGCAAGTACTCGCTGACTATCTGATCGGCTGGTTCAAACGCAGCGGTGAGGCGCTGGATCGCCTTCAGCGCTGACTTCATTCTCCTGTGGGAGCGAGCCTGCTCGCGAAAGCGGTTTCACAGACACTTCATGTGTTGACTGAACTAACGCATTCGCGAGCAGGCTCGCTCCCACAAGGATTTTGTTTATTTTGCGAAATGGCGGGCGATCAGATGATCAATCGACAACTTGCCTGGCCCCGTCGCCATCAGGTACAGCAACACCGCCGCCCAGGTGCCGTGAGTCGGATAGGCATCGGGATACACAAACAGTTGAATGGTCAGGGTCATCCCCAACAGGGCCAACGCCGAAAAACGCGAAGCGAAGCCGATCAGAATCAGCAGCGGAAAAAAGTGCTCGGCGAACGCGGCCATGTGCGCGGCAATCTCTGGCGACAATAACGGCACGTGGTATTCGCTCTTGAACAACGGAATCGTCGAGTCGGCCAGACGTGGCCAGCCGAGTTGAAAAGTGCCGTCAATCAAATCAATGGCCAAACCTTCAACCTTGGTCTGTCCTGATTTCCAGAACACCGCGGCAATCGAGAAACGCGCAATGAACGCGATCAGGCTGTGGGGGATTTTTTCCAGCAGCGCAATGGCGCGGGTGATGAGCGTTTTCATGGCAGTTCCTTGTTATTCAAGTGGGTAATGGCGTTGTGCGCGATCAGCAAGCCAAGGGTTTGCGCGAGGTCGAACTCAGGGCTGTTTTCCGCCGCTTTCAGCAGTGGCTGGCCATCGATCAGGTTGCGGATAAACGTACTGGCGCCGGGATCGAGGGCAAACACTTCGACGTCCAGGCCATTGCGCAATACCAGCGCGTGTTGCCTTTGGTTGATGTCGATGCCCTCCAGTGTCGCGTCGTGTTGATGTGCGCCCCAGATCGCCACCACGGCATAGGTTGAGTCGAGCAGGTGCAGGGAGGGATGAAGGTCGAGGCGCAGCTCACTCAGCGTTTGCGCATCAGTCAGGGCTGCCGTGATTTCTTCCGGCCGGACGGGCAGGGCGTCGGCGGCGTGATAGGCGAGGGTGCGCAGGTGCTCAAGGCGCGCCACGTCGGCCAGATAAGGCACGCTGCCGGCCGGTTCAAACGCTGCAATGAAGTCCGCAAATTGTTCGCCGTAGCAGCTCATCAACCGACTTTGCGGCGGTTGCTGTTGTACGAAAACGGCCGCCATGGCGCGGAAGAATTCTTCGCCCACCAATTGCACAACCACTGGATAGCTGTCGCCCAACGCATTGCTCAGCGAGCCCTGCACGTTATTGCGATACACCGCGAAACGGCTCGCCGGATCAGCGCCGTTGGCACTGCACAGACCTTCGGGGCAGGGCAGCCGCGTGTCGATGAGCGCAGCCGCGAAAGCGCGTTGAGTGCTCATGTGCGGCCTCCGGCATCGCGCAAAAGCGCATCAGCCTGTTGCGCCTCGGCCAGCAGCACCGTGAACGCCGGCACTTGATTGTCGCGTTCGATCAATGTCGCCACCGGGCCGGTGCGCTGCAGTGCTTGCCGGTACAAACCCCAGACGGCTTGATCGATCGGCGCGCCGTGATCATCGATCAGCAAACGGTCGCCGAGGCTGTCGCTATCTTCGGCAAACCCGGCCAGGTGAATCTCGCCGACCCTGTGCAGGGGCAGGGCATCGAGATACGCCAGCGGATCACGCTGATGGTTCACGCAGGAAACGTAGACATTGTTGACGTCCAGCAACAGGCCACAGCCGCAGCGGCGAATGACCTCTGCGATGAAGTCTGCCTCATCGATCGTCGAGCGCTCGAACGCCAGATAGGTTGCCGGATTCTCCAGCAGCATGGGTCGTTGGAGGGTGTTCTGCACCTGATCGATATGTTCGCAGACGCGGTTCAGCGTCGGCGTGTCATAGGCCAGTGGCAGCAGGTCATTGAGAAACACCGGGCCGTGGCTCGACCAGGCCAGATGCTCGGAAAAGGATTGCGGTTGATAGCGCCGAATCAGTTCGGCGAGGCGCTTGAGGTGCTGTTCATCCAGCGGCCCTTCAGCACCGATGGACAAGCCGACACCGTGCAGCGACAGCGGATACTGCTCGCGGATCAAACCGAGAAAATGATGAAACGGACCGCCGGCCACCATGTAGTTTTCGGCGTGGACTTCGAAGAAGCCGATGTCCGGTGGTGAGCCGAGCACTTCACGAAAGTGCCCGGTCTTGAGTCCCAGCCCGGCACGGGGCGGAAGCCCGGTGAGGGCTGCCTGAGTGCGGGGTTGGGCATGGTCATTGAGGGTGAGCATGATCGTCACTCAGGCAGGCCAACGATCAGGACTTGGCTTTGAAGGCTTCCATCTGACCGAAACCGGTCGGCGAGGTTTTGCTTTCAGTGGTAGCGCAGGTGCCCTTTGGAACGAGTTTCCAGGCGTTGGCCTGGTAGTCCATTTTCGCCGTGCCGGCACAGGTAGTGCCTGCACCTGCGGCGCAATCGTTCTTGCCTTTCAGGGCTACGCCGAAGCATTTTTCCATGTCGGCGTCAGCGGCGTGGACGGTCGATACAGCAGCCATGCTCAGGGCAGAACCGAGGGCCAGAACCAGGGCAGTGGCGGACAGGGTGCGAGTGGTAGCAGTCATGATGTTTCTCCAGTCTTGTTCAGGGTTTTTACAAGCGGATTGCGCTTGCTTACCCCACTAGAGAACGCTCACTGCGATGCGTTACAGCAACGCTCAAATCTTTTTCAAAAGAACCAACGCACATCGCCGGTGGGAGCAGAGATAGCCCGAGGGAATTGAATAATGGTTATCGTGAACGGTTATTAAAAACTGTCATTTATGACAGTTGGCAGGGTTTTTCGACTGAGTATATTGGGCTTGTGGCGGTACACATCAGGGAGAAAGACCATGAATTTGTCCGAATTGAAAAAGCTCGTGCAAGCCAGGATCGACGAGAAGGCCAACATCATCCTGGATGAAAAGGTTGTTAATGACGGCGCTGCATTTGGTGAACTGCAGATCTATTTTTGCCTGCGTCGCATTCTGAATAAAAAAGCCACTCTTGAAGATTTTGGTGTCTTGCACGCGGTGAGTGATTTGCTGCAGGCGACGGGCATTATTTCTGCGAATCAGACGCTGGGCTCAAGAGTTGCCCCCTGATTCGGGATGTTTCCTCGCGGCAGGAACAGTCAATGAAAAGTGAGGTGTTGGAAATGGACGATTTAGAGCAACGTGTTAGAGCGTTAGTTGCTGATCATTTGAGAATCGATGAGGACCAAGTCAAAAATGAAAGCAGCTTTGTCGGCGATCTGGGGATGGACCCAGTGGGCCGGGTGGAATTGGTGAACCTGTTGGGGGAAGAGTTTGGTGTGTCGATCGAAGACTCTGTAGCCGAAACTTTTACAACGGTGCAGGACGCGATCGTTATTGTTGTACGTTATCTAAAAGCAAATCAATGATCAGTACAACACGGCAACCTGTTATGCCCTGTGGGGAACCGCCGAGGGTTGCTGCTCACAGGGGAATGCCAAGCACAAAAAAACGGCCCGAAGGCCGTTTTTTGTTGGCTGAAACACATCAACCGCCGAGATACGCCTCGCGTACTTTCGGGTCGGTCAGCAGCGCTTCACCGGTGCCTTGCATGACCACACGGCCGTTCTCCAGAACGTAGGCGCGGTCAGCGATTTTCAGCGCCTGGTTGGCGTTCTGCTCGACCAGGAACACCGTCACACCATCCTTGCGCAGCATTTCGATGATGTCGAAAATCTGCTGGATGATGATCGGTGCCAGGCCCAGCGACGGCTCGTCAAGCAGCAGCAGTTTTGGCTTGCTCATCAGCGCACGGCCGATGGCGAGCATTTGCTGTTCGCCGCCGGACATGGTGCCGCCGCGCTGGTTGAAGCGTTCTTTCAGGCGCGGGAACAGGCCGAGGACCTTGTCCATTTGTTCCTGGTAGTCGCCCTTGTCGGTGAAGAAGCCGCCCATGGAGAGGTTTTCTTCAACGGTCAGACGGGCGAATACCCGACGACCTTCCGGCACCACCGCGATGCTCTTGCGCATGATCTGCGACGAGTCCTGGCCGACCAGTTCCTCACCCATGTAGCGGATGCTGCCGCTGTGCGCTTGCGGCGAACCGCAGAGCGTCATCAGCAGCGTGGACTTGCCGGCACCGTTGGCGCCGATCAGGGTCACGATCTCGCCCTGACGGACTTCGACGTTGACGCTGTGCAGGGCCTGGATCTTGCCGTAGAAGGTGGAAACGTTTTCGAACTGCAGCATTTACGCTTCCCCCAGGTAGGCTTTGATCACTTCAGGATTGTCGCGGATCTGTTCCGGTGTGCCGTCGGCCAGAGGCGTGCCCTGGTTGATCACGACGATGTGGTCGGAAATGCTCATGACCAGTTTCATGTCGTGTTCGATCAGCAGCACGGTGACGTTGTGCTCTTCGCGCAGCACGCCGATCAGCGCCTTCAGGTCTTCGGTTTCCTTCGGGTTCAGACCGGCCGCCGGTTCGTCGAGCATGAGGATCCGTGGACGGGTCATCATGCAGCGAGCGATTTCCAGACGCCGTTGCTGACCGTAGGCCAGGGTGCCGGCGGTACGGTTGGCGAACTCTTTGAGGTTGACCTTTTCCAGCCAGTACTCGGCAAATTCCATGGCCTCGCGCTCGCTTTTGCGAAACGCCGGGGTCTTGAACAGACCGGCCAGGAAGTTGGTGTTCAGGTGACGATGCTGAGCGATCAACAAGTTTTCGACCGCCGTCATGTCCTTGAACAAGCGCACGTTCTGGAAGGTGCGCACCACGCCTTTGAGGGCGATCTTGTGGCCCGGCAGGCCTTGGATCGGCTCGCCGTCCAGCAGGATGCTGCCGCCGGTGGGCTGATAGAAACCGGTCAGGCAGTTGAACACAGTGGTCTTGCCCGCGCCGTTCGGCCCGATCAATGCAACCACCTGTTTCTCTTTGACGGTCAGGGCCACACCGTTGACCGCCAGCAAGCCGCCGAAGCGCATGCTCAGGTTTTCGACTTTAAGAATCTCGCGGCTCATTTTCGCAACTCCATGTGTGGGCGTTGCATCGGCAGCAGACCTTGTGGACGCCAGATCATCATCAACACCATCAGGGCGCCGAACATCAACATCCGGTACTCGCTGAACTCACGCATCATTTCCGGCAACAGGATCATCACCACGGCCGCGAGAATCACGCCCAGTTGCGAGCCCATGCCACCCAGCACGACGATGGCGAGGATGATCGCCGACTCGATGAAGGTGAACGACTCCGGCGTCACCAGACCCTGACGTGCAGCGAAGAAGCTACCGGCGAAACCGGCGAACGCAGCGCCGAGGGTGAAGGCGGACAGCTTGATGATCGTCGGATTCAGCCCCAGCGCACGGCAAGCGATTTCGTCTTCACGCAGCGCTTCCCATGCACGGCCGATCGGCATGCGCAGCAGGCGGTTGATGACGAACAGCGCCGCCAGCGCCAGCAACAGGGCAACGAGGTAGAGGAAGATCACCTTGTTGATCGAGTTGTATTGCAGGCCGAAATACTCGTGGAAGGTTTGCATGCCTTCCGCAGCTTTGCGTTCGAAGGTCAGACCGAAGAACGTCGGTTTCTCGATGTTGCTGATGCCGTTCGGACCGCCAGTGATGTCGGTCAGGTTACGCAGGAACAGACGGATGATCTCGCCGAAGCCGAGGGTTACGATCGCCAGATAGTCACCGCGCAAACGCAACACCGGGAAGCCCAGCAGGAAACCGAACGTCGCCGCCATCAGGCCGGCAATCGGCAGGCAGATCCAGAAGCTCAGGCCGTAGTAGTGCGACAACAGCGCGTAGCTGTAGGCGCCGACGGCGTAGAAGCCGACGTAACCGAGGTCAAGCAGACCGGCCAGACCGACGACGATGTTCAGGCCGAGGCCGAGCATCACGTAGATCAGGATCAGCGTCGCGATGTCCACCGCGCCACGCGAGCCGAAGAACGGCCACACCAGCGCCACCAGAATCAGCGCAATGATGAAATAGCGCTGGGTGGTCGGCAGAGTCAGGAAGTTGCTGGCCTTGGCCGGAATCAGCGGCAAGCCCGGCGAGGATCGCCAGGCCTTGCTGATCTGCTGATTGAACAGCACGCGCAGGAACATCAGTACCGAGCAGATGGCGATGGTCGCCAGCACGGCCGGGCTGGTGTTGTGCACTTCCAGGTTGATGCCGACGATGGTCAGTTTCAAACCGAGTACCGGGTAGGCCACGGCCCACACCAGCAAAGCGCTGAACAGCGCCTGTTTAAGATTCCTAGTCATACTTTCTCAACCTCCGGACGGCCCAGAATGCCGGTCGGACGGAACAACAGCACCAGAACCAACAAGCCGAAAGCCACGACGTCCTTGTACTGGTCGCCGAAGATATCGGCACCAAAGGCTTCCGCCACCCCAAGCACCAGCCCGCCGAGCATGGCGCCGGGGATGCTGCCTATACCGCCCAGTACCGCTGCGGTGAAGGCTTTGAGGCCGACGAGGAAACCGGCGTTCGGGTTGATTACGCCGTACTGCATGCTCAGCAGCACAGCCGCAACGGCCGCCAGCGCGGCACCGATGACGAAGGTCAGGGCAATGATGTTGTTGGTGTTGATGCCGAGCAGGTTGGCCATCTTGATGTCTTCGGCGCAGGCGCGGCAGGCGCGACCCAGGCGAGAGCGGGAGATGAACAGGGTCAGGCCGAGCATGGCGATCAGGGTCACCACGAACACCACGATCTGCATGTAGGAAATCAGCACTTCTTGTGCGCCACCTGGGCCGAAGGCAATGTTGCCCGGAATCAGGTTGGGGATAGCTTTGTCCTTGGAGTCTTGCGCCAGCAGAACGGTGTTCTGCAGGAAGATCGACATACCGATCGCGGAAATCAGCGGGATCAGACGGTTGCTGCCGCGCAACGGGCGGTAGGCAATGCGTTCGATGCTGTAACCGTAGGAACTGGTGACGACGATGCTGGCGATAAACGCTGCGGTCATCAACAGCGGGACACTGTCGAGTCCCATCATGGTCAGCCCGGCGATGGCGATGAACGCCACGTAGGAACCGATCATGTACACCTCGCCGTGGGCGAAGTTGATCATTCCAATGATGCCGTAGACCATCGTGTAGCCGATGGCGATCAGGGCATACATGCTGCCAACGTTCAGGCCGTTAACCAGCTGTTGGAAGAAGTGATAGATGTCAGGCATTACAGCGCTCCTAAAAACCTGATACGCATTTCACTGGTGGAGTCATTTTCCCGCCCGGCCCCGTGGATCTTTATCCACTTCGAATCCGGGTTTTGCCAGCGAACCGCTGATGACGGTTTTGAGATTTTCAGGTGGGGAGACTGGCGGATCACGCCAGCGCGGCCCAATACATTCGTAAAACAAAGCCCACGGCACGCCGTGGGCTTTATTGGCAGTCAGTCAGGCAGCGCCTTACTGAGGTGACACTTCGGTTTTCGGCTTGCCGTTGTGCCACTCGTAGACTACGAATTTGAAGTCTTTCAAGTCGCCCTTGGCGTCGAAGCTCAGGTCGCCAGTAGGCGTCTTGAAGGTACCGGCATGAATGGCTTCAGCCACTTTGGTCGCGTCTTCGGACTTGGCTGCCTTGATGCCTTCGGCAATCACTTCAACCGCCGAGTAGGAAGGGAACACGAACGGGCCGCTCGGATCTTCTTTCTTCGCCTTGAAAGCATCAGCCAGGGCAATGTTGGCTGGATCCTGGTCGAAGGATTTCGGCAGGGTCACCAGCAGGCCTTCGGCCGCGTCTTTGGCGATCTGGGTGATCGAGTCGTTACCCACGCCTTCCGGACCCATGAACTTGGCTTTCAGGCCTTTTTCCTGGGCTTGACGCAGGATCAGACCCAGCTCCGGGTGGTAGCCGCCGTAGTAAACGAAGTCGACGTTGGCTTGTTTGAGTTTGGCGATGATCGCCGAGAAGTCTTTGTCGCCGGCGTTGACGCCTTCGAACACCGCAACCTTGGTGCCTTTCTTCTCGAGGGTCGATTTCACAGCGGTGGCGATGCCTTCACCGTACTGCTGTTTGTCGTGCAGCACGCCAACGATTTTCGGTTTGACGTGATCGGCAATGTAGTTACCGGCGGCAGGGCCCTGGGCGCTGTCGAGACCGATGGTGCGGAAGATCATTTTGTAACCACGGGCGGTGATGTCCGGGCTGGTGGCAGCCGGGGTGATCATGATCACGCCTTCGTCTTCGTAGATGTCCGAAGCCGGTTGAGTGGAGCTGGAGCACAGGTGACCAACCACGAACTTGACGCCGTCGTTGACGACCTTGTTCGCGACCGCTACCGCTTGTTTCGGATCGCAGGCATCGTCGTATTCAACGGCTTCGAGCTTCTTGCCGTCGACGCCGCCCTTGGCGTTGATTTGCTCGATGGCCATTTTCGCGCCACTGAACTGCATGTCGCCGTACTGGGCTACAGGACCGGTTTTAGGACCGGCGATACCGATTTTGATGGTGTCAGCTGCGAACGAATGGCTGGCAACCCCGGCCAGAACCATAGCGGCAAACAGTTTGGAAATCTGCTTAGTAGCCTTAGTCATAGTGCTCCACTCTTACTGTTGTAATTTTTTTGAGTTCTGGCGCCGTAGCAGCAGAACCGGGTCAGATATCTTTGCGATACCCTCCGGAAATGCCCCCGGCAACTGTACCGGTACAGTGTAGAGCGCCGGTTGTCAGCCTGGGAAGCGGGCGCCGAGGGGCAAAACTTCGGGGTGTCGCATTTTTGAATGAAAAAGACAGAATTGCGGCGGGGCGTTCGTGGGCATATATCCCAATCAGCAGCATTCCCTGGCGTTCCTGCTCTTTTCGTTCGGTGCAGCCATTTGCAACCGGGTTTTGCTGACGGACCACCGACGTTATTATTCGCGTCGATTTCTTTTCCGGACAGCACCCATGAATCAAGAACCTAGCACCCTCTATGCCAAGCTGCTTGGTGAAACCGCATCTATTACCTGGAAAGAGTTGGAGCCGTTCTTCGCCAAGGGTGCCCTATTGTGGGTCGACCCTGCGCTGGATTTGATCGCCGCTGCCGAGGCCGTGGCGTCGGATGATGGCGAGAAAGTGGCTGCCTGGCTGGCCGAAGACAAGGTCGCCAAGCTCTCTGAAACGCGGGCGCTGGATCTTTTCGAGCGCGATCCGTCGTTGTGGGCGGTGGTGGTTTCGCCGTGGATTATGATCCAGGAAAGGGCAGTCGCTGCTGACGTCGCACCGTGATAGTGCGACCAGCCATCAGCGAAAAGTGTGTAGCGGAGTAGCGTGATGGCACGTTGCCGTAGAGAAACACCACAAGCGCAGGCGGGCTCACGGTGACGTAAACGTAACGGGAACAGTTTAGTAAGCAGCCTAACGGCTGCTTAATTGTTTCTGGATATTGGAAAGGCCGAAATCTTCAGTGAATTTGAAGGCCTCTTCGCGAGCAGGCTCGCTCCCACATTTGGAATGTATTCCCCTGTGGGAGCGAGCCTGCTCGCGAATGGGGCGACTCGTTCTCAGATCAGACCGAAAACGACTTGCCGGTATGGTTATTGAGAGAAATAACCTTGGTCTTGCCAATCCGGTGACGGTAAATCTCGCGCAGGTACTTGATCGACTTCTTCACGCAATCACGCGACAAACGAATGTCGTTGATCGAGACAAACTTCTCTTTGTCGTTGATCAACTCGCGGTACTTCTTCTCGTACATCGGTTTTATTGCATACCAGTTAGTGTCGAGGATCTTCGCCGGGTTCTCGAATTCGTTGAGCAGGTCGTCGATGCGGTCTTCGTCGAACTCTTCGTTGATGATGAAATCGAGGATCGAGTTGTCCAGGGTCTCGTCGAAACGGTACGGGTTCTTCGCGAAGCAGCGCTTGATGAACGCCACGATCAAGGTCAGGAAGTCATCCGACAGGCACGGGCTCTTGGCGATCAACGTGGTCAGCGAGAGGTTGGCCGAGGCGCCGATCACCAGCGCGTAACGCTTGAGCGTGGTATTCGGGAACAGGCTGTTGAGGTGAGTCTTCAACCGGTTCAGGTCCATGTACGACAGCTTGTAGTCTTTCGGCAACGAGACAATCGAGACCACCGACGAGCAGTTCTTGAAGAAGTGCAGGTCGTGCAGTGCGGCGGCGTCGTAGCCGGAATTCTTGTACTGCTCCAGCGAAGCGCGATAACGCTTGGACTCGATCGGCAACAGACTGATGCCTTCAATCGCCTGGGTCACTTTGTTGAAGTGCGGCAGGTCGATCGAGCGGAAGAACAGGTCGTCGATGTTCAGGCGCTGCGGCTCTTTGTCGAACACCTTGAACTTGTCGCTGCTCGGCGGCGGGGTTTCCGGCACCACCGATTCGGCGTAGGCAATTGCCACCGGGCCGGCCAGACTCATGAACAGGTCGTTGGCGTCGAGACGAATGGTTTCGCCGATGTCGATGCCGGCGCGGCGGAAGTAGTTCTGGTCGTAGTCCGTGGTGACGGCCTGCGCTGTCAGAATGTTGAAGATCTGCTGCGAGATGTACTGGTTGGCGTGCTTCTCCATCGCATTGACATCAATGTTCTGGATGTTGCCGTCATCGCTTTCTTCGGCGTAACGCATGATGTCGTTGGAGATCAGCATCATCGCGTTCCAAGGGCGGATACGGCCCATGACGCTGGCTTCGCTGCTGTCTTCATTGGCGAAGTTGTAGGAGAAATCCCACTCCTCCGAAAGATATTTGCACAGCAGGCGACCGGCGTTGATGTGCAGCGCCTCGGACATTTCGCTGCGGTGATCGGAAATGTTCGGCAGCACGCAGATGCCGCTGGTGAAGATCGGTTCGAACACGAACGAATGCCCGCTCTTGCCGTCATGCTCATCCATCGGCTTGGTGTCGAACGTCTTGTTCATGTACGAGTGCTGCTGCGCCAGGCCGAATTCCGAGGCCATGCCGGAACCGGTACCGCCGCCGGCACTGAAGATCGAGAAATACAGGCGCGACTGGTTGGCCTTGATGCCGCAGCTGTCGATCAGGTACGAATGGATCATTTTCCAGTCAGGGCTGGAGAAGCGCTGGGTGTCCTTGTTGAGGATGATCTTCGCCAGATACTGGCCGAGGATCGGCGCGTTACCGGCGCCACCGGCGTGGACTTCGGACAAGTCCATGATCTTCATTTTGCTGTAGTCGCGCAGGAAGCCGCTTTTCTCGCCCTTGCGCGAGAAACGGATGCGCCCGGCGATGTCCTTGTCGAGGTCGCCGAGCATCACCAGCGGTTCGACCAGGAACACCGGTTTGGTCGATTTGTTCGGGCCGATCCGCAGGTTGTTCTTGATCCACTGGGCCGGGCTGTAGCCCTTGTCGGCCAGTCGGCGATCTGCCGCGCGGTCTTCGTTGTTGAATTCGTTGAGGTAGAACTTGCGCGCGTTGTACACCAGCTCCGCGACATCGAGCGCGATGTTGGAGCCGCAGCGACCGAGGCCGATCAGGCACACCGACGGGAATTCCTGATCGTTGTGCTGTTCGTTATCGCCTTCCAGGTGCGGCGGGCGCGGGAACACCAGATCACGCAAACCGTCGAGATTGTCGAGGATGCGGTCGGTATTGGTTTCGGTGAAGTACAGGTATTGCTGAGTCGACAGCGGGCGCGACGGCAGCAATGGCTTCGACGGTGACGGGCTGTTGGCGGCGGGGCTCAAAGTCAGATCGGATACCGCAGTGGCGGGATTGTTTTTAGAAGTCATTGTGCGCCATATACCTGGACTGGGTTGGCTCGCGGGCTTTTGCCTGCGAACCTCACGGAATAAGATCTCGCGTCTTTGTGCGCGAATTGAGCCCGAGCATCAGGTTTTTGGCCTGACTGTCGCTGGGGGGAATCCTTTCCTGATCGTTGATGAATCGGCCATTATTCGGCGATCTTTAATCGAAAAGAGGCAAAATGATGTCAACGCTACCTTCGTTGGGGTTCGCCGGAATCGGTCTGATGGGCCTGCCCATGTGCCGGCGTCTGTTGGCGGCGGGTTATCCGCTGACCGTGTGGAACCGCAACCCGGCCAAGTGCGGGCCATTGGTCGAGGCCGGCGCGCGACAGGTAGCGAGCCCCGCTGAACTGTGCGAACACGCCGACGTGGTGATGCTGTGTCTGGCCGACACGGCGGTGGTTCGCCAGGTGGTTTTTGGTGCTGAAGGTATCGCCGAAGGCGCGAAAAACGGCCAGTTGCTGGTGGACTTTTCCAGCCTTGAGCCGACCGCCACGCGCGAGATGGCCACAGAACTGGCGGAGAAAACCGGCATGGCCTGGCTGGATTCACCGGTGTCCGGCGGCGTGGTCGGTGCCGAGGTGGGCAGTCTGGCAATCATGGTCGGTGGTAACGCTGCGGATCTTGAGCGGGTGCGCTCGGTGTTGCTCAATCTCGGTCAGCGCGTCACGCACATGGGCGGAATTGGCGCAGGGCAGGTGACCAAGGCCTGCAATCAGATGATCGTCGCCTGCAATGCTTTGGTCATCGCTGAAGTGGTGGCACTTGCCGAACAGGCTGGAGTCGACGCGAGCCTGATCGCTGAAGCGTTGGCCGGCGGTTTTGCCGATTCGAAACCGCTGCAGATCCTCGCCCCGCAAATGGCTGACAGCCGTTTCGAACCGATCAAATGGCACGTGCGCACATTGCTCAAGGATCTCGACACCGCCGTCAAATTCTCCCGCGAACAGGGTTCGGCGACGCCGATCAGCGGATTGGCCGCACAACTGATGCGCCTGCATGGGGCGCAAGGCTATTTGGCGCAGGATCCAGCGACACTGGTGCAAATGTACCGCGCGCCAGAATCAGCGGATTGACGGTGTGTGAATGCTTGCGCTGATTGATTTCTTCCAGCACCGGGCGCAACTCGTCCAGCGGCACGGGGCGACTGAGCAGGTAACCCTGGATGAAATCGCAGCCCGAGCGTTCAAGGAATTCGTACTGCTCCAGACTTTCCACGCCTTCGGTCACCACCTGTAAATGCAGGGTGTGCGCCATAACGATGATCGCCTGGACGATCTCCATGTCGGCGGTCGCCGTGGGAATGTCGAGGATAAACGAGCGGTCGATTTTCAGTGTGTTGAGCGGCAGGCGTTTGAGGTAGGCCAGCGAGGAATAACCGGTGCCGAAGTCGTCGATCGACAGTGAGACGCCAAGCGCGCGGATCTGTCTCAGCAATACCAGGGTGTTGGCAATGTTGCCCATCAACGCGTTTTCGGTGACTTCCAGTTCCAGCCGTCCCGGCGCCACCCCGGCGGTGCGTAATGCGCTTTCGATTTCCGTGGCCAGTTCTTCCCGGGCGAGGTTGAGCGGTGAGCAGTTCCAGGCAATTTTCAGTTCTTCGCAGCCATGCCGCGAGAGTTCGCCCAGATCCTTGCAGGCCCGGCGCAGCACCCAATTATCCAGCTCGGCAATCAGGCCGTTATTTTCAGCGATGGAGATAAAGCGATCCGGGGTCAGCAACCCGTGCAGTGGATGCTGCCAGCGGATCAGTGCTTCAAGCTTGGTGACGCGGCCGGTCTTCAGTTCGAAGATTGGTTGGTAATACAGCGTCAGGCCGTTTTCTTCGCGCAAGGCGTGGCGCAATTCTTCTTCCAGTTGCAGCTCGAAGCTGGCGCGGGTCTTGAGGTTGCAACTGAAAAAATGCAGGCCGTTGCGCCCCGCGCCTTTGGATTGATACAGCGCCAGATCTGCGTGTTTGAGCAATTCTTCGCAGGTGCTGCCATCCTCCGGAAACAGACTGATGCCGATGCTGGTGGTCATCACCATGCGGCGTCCGGCCAGTTCGATCGGCTCCTTCATCTTGAGCATGATGCGCTGGGCCATGTTGCGGGCTTCTTCGCGATCACGCAGGTTGATGAGGATGCAGAACTCGTCGCCGCCGAAACGCGCGACCACGTCTTCATGGCTGCGCACCGAGCCTTTGATGTGCTGGGCGATGACTTTGAGCAGTTCGTCACCGGCGTCATGGCCGAGGCTGTCGTTGATCCGCTTGAAGTGGTCGATGTCGAGAAACATCACCGCGAGCATGCCGCCTTCGCTGGTTTTCTGGCTGAGTTTCTCGGCGAAGATCTGGTTGAAACCGCGCCGGTTGATCAGGTTGGTCAGTGCGTCGTAGTTGGCCGCTTGTTGCAGCGACATGCGCGCCTGATCGAGCTGGCTGAGCAGGGCGTTGACGCGGCGAAGGTCCTCTTCTTTGTTCTGCAGTTTCTTGTCGGCCAGCGCCGCACTGATCGCACTGCCAAGGATCAGCAGGATGATCAGCGCCACGGTCAGGCCCAGTTGCAGATGCCCGTTATCGCCGCCGCTCGCTATCAGGCCTCCCTCGGGAAGAACCAGATCCAGCGCAGCCATGCCGGTGAAATGCATGCTGATGATGCCGGCGCCGAGAATCAGCGCAGCGCCGTACTTGAGCAAATGATGCGCCACGCCGCTGCCTTCGCTCAGATAGCGGGCCACCCACAGCGCGGCGAAACTGGCGCCGATGGCGATCGCCACAGACAGCGCGAACAGTCCTGGCTGATAGTAGGCGGTGGCGCTCGACTTCATCGCCGCCATGCCAACGTAATGCATGCCGGCGATGCCCAGGCCGATGACAAACGCGGTTTTCAAGCAATGCAACGCACTCGGCTGCGCTTCGCTCAAAGTTTGCATGGCCAGCCAAGAGGCGAGCAGGGCGATCAGCAACGAGAAAAGGGTGATGCCAAGGTCGTACTGAATGTCGATCGGTGTCTGGAAAGCCAGCATGCCGATAAAATGCATGGCCCAGATGCCGCCGGCCAGGCAGGTCGCGCCTATCCAGCGCCAGCTCCGCCGCGATCCCGGATCTTCGGCATTTACAACGCGCTCAGCCATATCCAGGGTGGCGAAACTGGCTGCGCAGGCGACCAGATACGCAACCATCACCAGGAGAGGGTTGTGACTGCAATCGAGGATGACCTGCCCGCTCTCCGGCAGCTCGGCAACAAACTGCAAACCAAGCCACTCCATAGCATGCCCCGTCTCTGAAGTCGTCCCGAGTGCGCGTTGAACGCAGTTGAATGTCAGGAGTATAGAGGCCGATTTCGGCGTGCAAGCGGTAGTGGCACATTGGCGCTAATGATTTTGGCATTAGCGTCATAGCGATTGGCGCTAAAAGCTTAAGCGATCTGTTCGAAAGGGATTTGCGCCCAATCGGGTTGCAGGGGCGGCAAGCCGAAACGCGCGCGGGCCTTATCGCAATCGACATTCTGCTCGCCGTTTTCCCATGACGACTCGAATTCGCGGCAGGGGCTGGAGCGCAGTTCATAAATCGAGCACTTCACCTCGCTGCCGACTTCACCGACCAACGCCGTGCAACGCGGCGATTTGCAGTCGGTGCCGTTCATCGCCACCCGGCTGGGGCTGATCTGTGTGACCAGTTCATCAGGCACCGTGCCGCCGGAAGATGCGCACTCACCCCAAAAGAAAGACACGCGAAAATGGGAACAGCAGGCACCGCAATTCAGACACGGACTGACTTCAGACATGGGCGAGGGTATCAAAGGGATTGATCGGGAGATCCGGACGGATCCGGCGGCCATTCTAGGCTTTGCCGCAGACTTGGGAAGGGGGGCAGGAAACTATTTTTTTGTGGCAAGGTTTTGCCGCAAAAGCCCCGGTTTTCGGGGGATTGCAGACTTATCAAAGGCTTACGTTTCGTTACAGTGCCATGGGTCGATATCAGGCAGACGAATGATCACAGACAGCCTTTGCGCGGCTGACTAGATTGCAGGTTCCGGGCTCGGATGCGGTGGCAGTGAAGCCCTATAACAATAAAGAGACGGACCCATGCAGAACTCGACCCAAGCGGCGAATGCCTGGCGCATTCTGTTCCTGCTGTTCCTCGCCAACCTGTTCAACTTTTTCGACCGCACCATTCCGGCGATCATCATCGAGCCGATCCGCATGGAATGGCACCTCAGTGACTTTCAACTGGGCATCGTCGGAACCGCATTCACCATTGTTTACGCGATTGCCGGTCTGCCGCTGGGGCGGATGGCCGATACCGGTTCGCGCAGCAAGCTGATGGGCTGGGGCCTTGCGACGTGGAGTGCGCTGACGGCAGTCAATGGCCTGGTCGGCAGTTTCTGGAGCTTCCTGATCGTGCGCATGGGCATCGGCATCGGTGAAGCCAGTTATGCGCCGGCGGCCAATTCGCTGATCGGTGATTTGTTTCCGGCTCATCGTCGGGCGCGGGCGATGGGCATTTTCATGCTCGGTTTGCCGTTAGGGCTGTTGCTGGCGTTTTTCACCATCGGGGCGATGGTCAAGGCGTTCGACAGCTGGCGTGCGCCGTTCTTTATTGCCGCAGTACCAGGGCTGATCCTGGCGATTTTCATGTTCTTCATTAAAGAGCCAAAGCGCGGGGCGGCGGAAACCGTGCAGGTTTCGCAAGAAAAGGTCGACAAGCCGATCCGGCGGATTCTCGCAGTGCCGACCTTTCTCTGGCTGGTGATGGCCGGGTTGTGCTTCAACTTTGCCACGTATGCCTGTAACTCGTTTCTGGTGCCGATGCTGCAACGCTATTTCCTCATGCCGTTGCAGGAAGCGGCGGTGGCCACCGGAGTTATCGTTGGCGTGACCGGGCTGGTCGGCTTGACCCTGGGCGGCTGGATTGCCGACAAGATTCACCAGCGTGTGGCCAACGGGAGACTGTTGTTTGCCGCGTTCAGCCTGATCATTTCAACGCTGTGCACGGCGTGGGCGCTGCACGCCGGGCGTATCGAGATCGGTGTATTCGTGGCGGTGTTCAGTGTCGGCTGGCTGTTCGCCTACAACTTCTACACCTGCGTTTATACGGCGATTCAGGACGTGGTCGAACCGCGTCTGCGAGCGACGGCGATGGCGTTGTTCTTCGCCGGGTTGTATCTGCTGGGCGGCGGTCTGGGGCCGGTGGTGGTGGGGGGCTTGTCGGATCATTTTGCGCACACGGCGATGCTGGCGGCGGGGGCGGAGCAGATGACCGAAGGATTCAAGGCAGTCGGGCTGCATGATGCGATGTACCTGATTCCGGTGGCGCTGTTTTTGACCATGGTGTTTCTGTTTCTGGCGGCGCGGTGTTTTGTGCGCGATGCGCAGCGGATGAAGGAGGGGCTGGTTGCGGTGGTTGAGCCAGAAGTGGCTGCGGCGACTGCATAACCGCTATCGCGAGCAGGCTCACTCCTACAGGGGAACGCATTCCAACTGTAGGAGTGAGCCTGCTCGCGATAGAGCCATCAGCATCAACTAACAAATAACAGACAAACAATAAGGCCCGCATCACTGCGGGCCTTGTTGTTTTCAGCGATGGAGCAGGGCGGTTTAACCCGCCACCAACACCCGAATCGCTTCCAGTCGCAACGCCGCTTTATCCAGCATCGCCAGACCCTGCTCACGTTGCGTGCGCAACGCATCCAGTTCGCTGTCACGTACGGTCGGGTTGACCGCTTGCAACGCGGTCAGGCGCGCCAGTTCTTCGTCGGTGTCGGCGGCCAGACGGCGGCGGGCCTCGGCCACGCGCTCGGCGTGACGCGGAGCAATCTTGTCTTCACCGGCGTTGATCCGTGGCGTCAACTGATCGCGCTGGGCCTGGATGAACTTGTTGGCGCTGGCACGCGGCACGCTTTCCAGCTGATCGTTCAGGGTTTCAAACGAGACGCGAGCCGAGAGGTCGTTGCCGTTGGCGTCGAGCAGGCAGCGCAGGGCGGCCGGCGGCAGGTAACGACCCAGTTGCAGCGAACGCGGCGCGACCACTTCGCTGACGTAGAGCAGTTCCAGCAGCACGGTGCCCGGTTTCAACGCCTTGTTCTTGATCAACGCGACAGCGGTGTTGCCCATCGAACCGGACAGCACCAGATCCATGCCACCCTGCACCATCGGGTGTTCCCAAGTGATGAACTGCATGTCTTCGCGCGAGAGCGCCTGGTTGCGGTCGTAGGTGATGGTCACGCCTTCGTCGTCGCCCAGCGGGAAACTGGCGTCGAGCATTTTTTCGCTCGGCTTGAGGATAAGGGCGTTTTCCGAATGGTCTTCGCTGTCGATGCCGAACGCGTCGAACAGGGTTTCCATGTAGATCGGCAGGGCAAACTGATCGTCTTGCTCAAGGATCGCCTCGACCAGCGCTTCACCTTCGCCCGCACCGCCGGAGTTCAGCTCCAGCAGACGGTCGCGACCGGTGTGCAGCTCGGCTTCCAGACGCTCGCGCTCGGTGCGTGCTTCGTCGATCAGCGCTTGCCACTCGCTGTCGTCGGCTTCTTCGAGCAGCGGCAGCAGGCGCGGGCCGAACTGGTGCTGCAAGGCGTTGCCAGTCGGGCAGGTGTTGAGGAACGCGTTGAGCGCTTCGTGGTACCACTGGAACAGGCGCTCTTGCGGGCTGGTTTCCAGGTACGGCACGTGCAGTTCGATGATGTGTTTCTGGCCGATCCGGTCGAGACGACCGATACGCTGCTCGAGCAGGTCCGGGTGCGACGGCAGATCGAACAGCACCAGGTGGTGCGCGAACTGGAAGTTGCGACCTTCACTGCCGATTTCCGAGCAGATCAGCACTTGTGCGCCGAATTCTTCGTCGGCGAAGTAGGCGGCGGCGCGGTCACGCTCAAGGATGTTCATGCCTTCATGGAACACCGTGGCCGGGATGCCGGAACGCACGCGCAAGGCGTCTTCCAGGTCCATCGCGGTTTCGGCGTGGGCGCAGATCACCAGCACTTTGGTGCGCTTGAGCATTTTCAGCTGATCGATCAGCCATTCGACGCGCGGGTCGAATTTCCACCAGCGTTCTTCTTCGCTGGCGTCCGGCTGGGCCTGGAAGCTGACTTCCGGGTACAGCTCGGCGTGTTCGCCCAGCGGCAGTTCGAGGTATTCGTCCGGGCATGGCAGCGGGTACGGGTGCAGTTTGCGCTCCGGGAAACCCTGCACGGCGGCGCGGGTATTACGGAACAGCACGCGGCCGGTGCCGTGGCGATCGAGCAGTTCACGCACGAGGCGCGCGCTGGCTTCGCTGTCGCCATCGTTGACCGCGGTCAGCAAGGCTTCGCCTTCGTTGCCGAGGAAACCCTGAATGGTTTTGTGCGCTTTGGCCGAGAGACGGCCCTTGTCGAGCAGTTCCTGCACGGCTTCGGCCACCGGGCGATAGTTCTCGCTCTCGGCGCGGAAGGCAGCCAGGTCATGGAAACGGTTCGGGTCGAGCAGGCGCAGACGGGCGAAGTGGCTGTCCTGGCCGAGTTGTTCCGGGGTGGCGGTGAGCAGCAGCACGCCCGGAATGACTTCGGCGAGTTGCTCGACCAGCGAATATTCCGCGCTGGCTTTCTCTTCGTGCCAGACCAGGTGGTGCGCTTCGTCGACCACCAGCAAATCCCAACCGGCCGCGAACAGTGCGTCCTGGGCCTTCTCGTCGTCGACCAGCCACTCCAGCGCAACCAGCGCCAGTTGGGTGTCTTCGAACGGGTTGGTGGCATCGCTTTCGATGAAACGCTCTTCGTCGAACAGCGCAACTTGCAGGTTGAAGCGGCGGCGCATTTCAACCAGCCACTGGTGCTGGAGGTTTTCCGGGACGAGGATCAGCACGCGGTTGGCGCGGCCCGAGAGCAGTTGGCGATGGATCACCAGACCGGCTTCGATGGTTTTACCCAGACCCACTTCGTCCGCCAGCAATACGCGCGGCGCGATACGGTCGGCGACTTCGCGAGCAATGTGCAATTGGTGCGCGATTGGCTGAGCGCGAACGCCACCCAGGCCCCAGAGCGACGATTGCAGCTGGCGGCTGGTGTGTTCGAGGGTGTTGTAACGCAGCGAGAACCACGCCAGCGGATCGATCTGGCCGGCGAACAGACGGTCGCTGGCCAGACGGAACTGAATGAAGTTCGACAGCTGGGTTTCCGGCAGGGTGACGGCTTCGTTCTGCCCGTTGAGACCGTGATAGACCATCAGCCCGTCGACGTCGTCGACTTGCTGCACGGTCATTTTCCAGCCTTCGAAGTGGGTGATGCTGTCACCCGGCGAGAACCGCACGCGGGTCAGGGGCGCATTCCGTAGCGCGTACTGGCGGGTTTCGCCAGTGGCCGGGTAAAGCACGGTCAACAAGCGGCCGTCCTGTGCCAGAACGGTGCCTAAACCAAGCTCTGCTTCGCTGTCACTGATCCAGCGTTGCCCCGGTTGATACTGCTGCGCCATGCTGCCTGACTCCCACCTTGAAAAAGCGGGCTATCTTAACGGAATGCAGGCTTCAGGGCCAAAGATTACTGGCGTAGGCGCTGGCGTAGGCTGCGATCTTTTGATCTTTGAGAACCCTTGAGGTTTGAGCTGTCTGATGAAGATCGCAGCCTTCGGCAGCTCCTGCACGTGCCAAGTGCGTCACAGATTTTCGACCAGTGGCTCAAGGCGCCTTTGCCGCAGCCGATAGCCTGCAGACAGGAGACCCTATATATGTTGCCACCGATGCTCCCTCTGAGCGCTGTGCCGATCACTTCCCAGCAGGATCCGATCCGCCAGCGGCCGGACATTCCTCCGGTGGTGCCGGTGCAGGAAAGCTCCAACGAAAGCACGATCGATCTGCAAAAGCGCGATCCGGAAGAGGATCGCCTGCTGGCGCGTGAAGAACAACGCCGTCAGCAGGAGCGTGACCGACGCCGTCGCGAAGCCGACGAAGACCCGGAAGAACACCTCGCCGTGCCCGGCACCGAGCTCAACGCCGACAACACCGTGCCGGTGGTGCCACTGATGGAAGATCAGCCGCGTCAGGGCTTGTGGGTCGATATCGAGATCTGAGTCGTTGTACCGCGTGGGGCTCGCCGGCTGGTCAGCGCGCGGCTGAGGCTGCATTATTGGCGCAGTCCTGCCGCTGATGTGGCAGTTGTGATTCTTTCAAGTGATGTACTGACGCCATGAGCCAAGACGACAAACTGATTGACCTCAGCACTGAGCGCGCCAAGCGTGTGCATGACATTAAAGAGAAGCGCCTGAACGAGGTGCGCCAAGCGTTCGAGCAGGCGATGCCGTTGGGAAAAGCCAAGAAAAAGTCGAAAAACAAGCCGAAAAAGCGTTGATCTCCCCCTGCATCCGTTGATGCAGGTCATTTAATTTCCCTCCTTTATCCCCCTTCGTTGCTGGTATTGATCCCGGTCAATTTGTGCGCCTGTGTGTTTGGTAACTTAGTCCCATCGCAGCAGAGCAGGGGCCAGGAGGCCAGTCATGTTTTTCGATAACGTGGTGTTTGCCGGGGTCCTGACTGTAGGGCTGATGGTTCTGTTTTTTGCAGGGTTTGGATTTTTTATCTGGAAGGATGCGAATAAGCGCAAGAAGTGATTCTTCTGGATTGATGAGCACGCAAGGCATTTTGGGGCGACTTCGGTTGCCCCTTTTTTTTTGTGTCTTGGCGGCCTTTGGGCCGACCATGTTCTTGGGGTTTTGGGTGTATATCCGTTGCTTCGGGTGTTGCTGATTAGGGTTCCGCCCTTACGGCGGGTCACCTTTTTCAAACGCCAAAAAGGTAACCCAAAAGGCTTGCTCCTGCGTTCGGCCCTCGCAGGCTCGGGTTCCTTCGCTCCGGGATCGATCCGGGCGCAGCGGCTCCGGTTTGCTTCGCTGCACCTCCTTCCGCTGTGTTTGGCTTCGCCAAACGGTCGCTGCGCTCCCACGCCCGGATCAATCCCTCCACTCAGCCTTCCGACGTCGCTTTATAGATCAAGATCAAGAGCAGCAGCCGAGCTAACGCTCATCCTGTTGAGTGGTGAAGAGCGGGTGTTCGGCTTTGGTTTTGTGTTGGATTCGCTCCTCACCCCCAGCTCTCTCCCGGTGGGAGAGGGGGCCGATTTGTGTGCTTTTCAAAGCCTGAGTTCGACGCGGTACCGCACGTCGGCGTACCTCCCCCAAACACCTCGATCAGTCCCCTCTCCCTACCGGCGGTCCGACGTTTCGGGAGGGCCAGGGTGAGGGGCTTTTGATCTGTTTCAAAACCTGAGTTCAACACGGTATCGCACGTCGGCGTAGCTATGCCAAACACCACGGTCAGTCCCCTCTCCCTACGGGCGGTCCGACGTTTCGGGAGGGCTAGGGTGAGGGGCTTTTGATCTGTTTCATAATCTGAGTTCGGCTCGGTATTTCACGTCGGCGTACTTCGCCCAAACACCTCAATCAGTCCCCTCTCCCTCCGGGAGAGGGCTAGGGTGAGGGGCTCTTGATCTTGCTTTGGCTTTTGCTTTGGCTTTTGATCTTTTGCCCCATCGGCAGGCCGAGCGAAGGTGTTCATCCGGGGGTAGGCGCGTAGCGCCGTGCGGCGCAGCCGCATACATCGAGAGGAGGTGCAGCGAAGCAAACCGTAGGCGATGCCCCCGGATGGACACCGTAGCGAGGGAACACTGAGCCTCAGCGAAGTGCCGTACGCCAGGGGCAAAGCCTTTTGGTTCCTTTTTGGCGTTTGAAAAAGGGACTCGCTGTAAGAGCGAAACCGCCAGCGGCAACACCCGCAGCAACGGATATGCCCCCAATCCCAATCCCAATCCCAAAGCCCCAAACAAAAAAAAGGCGCGATCCTCTCGAATCGCGCCTTTCTCAAGTACCGCTATCTATCAACTACCCAACGCCTTCGACGCCAGCCAGAACAACCCGGCCGACAGCGCAACCGTCGCCGGCAAGGTCAACACCCAAGCCAACAGAATGGTGCGAACCGTGCCGCCCTGCAGGCCGCTCTTGTTAGCAACCATGGTGCCCGCCACGCCCGAAGACAGAACGTGAGTGGTCGACACCGGCAGGCTGAAAATATTGGCCATACCGATCAAGCTGGCAGTAGTGATCTGCGCCGACATGCCCTGGGAATAGGTCATGCCCTGCTTGCCGATCTTCTCACCGATGGTCAGTACCACGCGTTTCCAGCCAACCATGGTGCCCAGGCCCAGGGCCAGTGCAACCGCCAGAATCACCCAGAACGGCGCGTATTCGGTGGTGGTGGTCAGGTCTTTGCGCAGCTTGTCGAGGTCAGCCTTTTCACGGGCTTCCAGGCCAGGCAGCTTGCCAACCTTCTTCGCGGTGTCGTCCAGGCAGAGCAGGTAACGACGCACTTCGATGCGGCTGTCGGACGACAGCGAATGGTAGTCCGCTACGCCTTTAAGCGTGTGCAGCAGGGCGCTGATGGTCGGTTCGGTCTGCTGCGGGTTGCAGCGGAATTTCTCCGGCAGGTCGCCTTCCACGCTTTTGCCCAAGGCCAGGAATTCACCCAGCGAATCGGCGTTGCGCTGGTAGAACTGGCTCAGGTGCAGGGTCGCATCGCGAGTGCGTTCGATCTGGTACGTGGTGCTGTTCAGGTCAAGAACAAACTGCGCAGGCACGATACCGATCAACACCAGCATGATCAGGCCGATGCCTTTCTGGCCATCGTTGGAACCGTGCACGAAGCTCACAGCCATGGCCGAGATCACCAGGACCAAGCGGTTCCAGAACGGCGGGTGCTTCTTATCGTCGATCTTGCGGCGTTGTTCCGGTGTCTTGTGCATCTTCGACAGCGGGCGCCACCACTTCAGGCCGATCAGGATCAGCGCGGCGATCAGGAAGCCGGCCATTGGCGAGAACACCAGCGAGGCGCCGATGTCGATCGCTTTTTGCCAGTTCACGCCGTCGGCCAACGGAATGTCGTTGATCAGGGCGTTGGCCAGGCCGACACCGAGGATCGAACCGATCAGGGTGTGCGAGCTGGAAGCCGGGATACCGAAGTACCAGGTGCCCAGGTTCCAGGCGATTGCCGCGGCGAGCAACGAGAACACCATCGCCAGGCCATGGCCGGTGTTCACATTGATCAGCAGCTCAACCGGCAGCAAATGGACAATGGCATACGCCACGCCAACGCCGCCCAGCAGCACGCCGAGGAAATTGAACACACCGGAGAAGAACACCGCCAGGTGGGGCGGCATGGCTTTGGTGTAGATAACAGTGGCTACCGCGTTAGCGGTGTCATGAAATCCATTGATGAACTCGAAGGCGAGGACAAACGTCAGGGCGAGCAAGAGGCTCACAAGCACCCAAGCATCCAGTCCGCTGAATAAATCGATCATGAAGGTTTTCTGACCCGGTCGTAAGGGGGCGCGATTATGCCAGAAAAGACTGGAAATCGATCCCCTACCTGCTCATCGGTTACACACTTCTTCCATTTAATTTGTTGCAGCGCATGAAAACCAAGCGTGCCGCAGGGTTTTACAAGTGATTGATTTGCTTGATAAAAAGCTCTTTTCACAAGCGGATTTACCGATGCGCAGACGTCTCAAACGCTTGTCTGAAATATCTCTGAAACCTGTAGGACGCCCGCCCTCAGTCAGCCAGACCAGGTGATGGCCGCTGCCCGCGGGTAGCGGGCGCGCAAGGCATCGTCGCTCCACCGCGCTTGTAACCGGTGTGGACGCAAACCTTCAGAAGATCCGAAAAACGTCGCTCAAGGCTCTTCGGCTTTGAGTTCCTTTTCGATCTTTTCGATTTCTTGCTTGAAGACCTGATCCTGAACGGTAGGGCGTTTACGCCATGCTTTGCGTTCCGGTTCGGGCTGAGCGGCGTAGGTGGTGACTTCCCCGCCGTAAACTTCCTTGTAACGTTGTTCCTGGCGCTCAAGTTCCGCGCGCAGTTCGTCTTTCGTCACAGTGCTACCTGTATGAGTTGAGTTAAGTGTCTGGTGAAACGCACTGCAACGAATCGGTTGAACGGAGCCACCGCGAGTTCAACGCCCGGACAGGCATTGGTGTAAACGGTGGGGCGATCAAGACTTCCGTGTTACAGGCGGCTACGGCACCAGATAAAAACTGACGCAGCATCAGTTTCCTGTTTCAGCGAGCGCAGGCGTTGCATGAGTGATTCGCGTCAGGCGCTGGCCGGGCTGTTGGCGATGGACATCGCCGCAGCGGGTGACGACCTCCGCGATTAAAAACGAGGTGCCACTGAGCTGCATTATAGCGGTCGATTCAGGAATGACTATCTTTGCCAAGTTAAAAACGGTTCCGGATGTGTGATTGTTTTGTGACTCGCAACTTTTGTTACTAGTTGAAGTGCGTGTTGGCCCTTATTGGGTGGGTGATCTGTTTTTGGCGCCATTTAGTCGGACAACTAAAGCTGTGATTCTGATAATCGCAAAGTTTGGCTTGCCCTATAAATAGCTAGACGCCATCCCAACAGCTGATTGCGATTATCGGTCGACGGTTCGATAATCGCCCAATCTTGCAGCCCGACGCTTGTGCATTTGTCGGCGAGCCGCTTGTATAGCCCATTGATCCGTGCCGGATAAAAGGACAAGAAATGAACGATCAAATGCGCAACTCCTTCACCTCTGTGGCGCCGCCGATCGTCGCCTCGCCGGCCAAACGCATCCAGGCGCTGACCGGTGATCCGGACTTCATGACTTCGCTGGCTCGTGGTCTGGCGGTGGTGCAGGCGTTTCAGGAGCGCAAGCGCCATCTGACTATCGCCCAGATCAGCCACCGCACCGAGATTCCCCGCGCCGCCGTGCGCCGTTGCCTGCATACGCTGATCAAACTCGGCTACGCCACCACGGACGGTCGCACCTATTCCTTGCTGCCCAAAGTGCTGACCCTCGGCCACGCCTATCTGTCGTCGACGCCGTTGGCAGTGTCCGCTCAGCCGTACCTCGACCGCATGAGCGAGCAACTGCATGAAGCCTGCAACATGGCCACGCTGGAGGGCGACGACATCCTCTACATCGCGCGCTCGGCGACCACCCAGCGGCTGATTTCGGTGGACCTGTCGGTGGGCGGTCGCCTGCCAGCGTATTGCACGTCGATGGGGCGGATTCTGCTGGCAGCACTTGATGACACCTCGCTGCGTGAATACCTCGATCACGCCGAATTGGTCGCCAAGACCAGCCGCACGATTCACACCCCCGACGCGTTGCTCGAATGCCTGCAGGAAGTGCGGCAGCAAGGCTGGTGCATCGTCGATCAGGAACTGGAACAAGGCCTGCGCTCGATTGCCGTGCCGGTCTACGACGCGTCTGGCCAAGTGGTGGCGGCCCTCAACGTCAGCACCCACGCCGGTCGCGTCAGTCGTACCGAGCTGGAGCAGCGCTTCCTGCCGGGCCTGCTCAGCGCCAGTCGCGACCTCAGTGCGCAGTTGTTTGCCTGATGAAGTGTTCGATAAACGCACAGTGTTGCGTTTATCGAATTGACGCTAAAACCCTCGGATCATTAATGTCGCGGCAGCGTCATCCGGCGCTGATGTGAATGAGCCCGCCGGACTGCCGACTCCCATAATAATGACAAGAGGCAACTCACCATGCGCATGCTCTCCGACTGTCTCCGCCCCATCCGCTGTTGCCGGGTTCACCGCAACGCCTGATCCAGACCTTCTATTCTTGTGACCGTGCCGCTCTCTGGCCGGCCGCCGTTCGACTGCGTTTTTTGCGTGGAATAAAAATAATGAACCAGCCTCAGTCCGCTGTGGGTAACTGCCTCGACGTGCAGACCTTCATCAATGCCCAACCGATCTCGCGCTATCAGTGGCGCGTGGTGATCCTGTGTTTCCTGATTGTCTTTCTCGATGGCCTCGACACCGCCGCGATGGGGTTTATTGCCCCGGCGCTGTCGCAGGATTGGGGCATCGACCGGGCCAGCCTTGGCCCGGTGATGAGTGCCGCGCTGATTGGCATGGTCTTCGGTGCACTCGGCTCTGGCCCTTTGGCTGACCGCTTCGGGCGCAAAGTCGTGCTCGTCGGCGCTGTGGTGCTGTTTGGCGCCTTCAGCCTGGCGTCGGCGTATAGCAGCAACGTTGAACAGCTGCTGGTGCTGCGCTTCCTGACCGGTCTGGGACTGGGGGCGGGGATGCCGAATGCCACCACACTGCTCTCGGAATACACCCCGGAGCGCAAGAAATCGCTGCTGGTAACCAGCATGTTCTGCGGTTTCAACCTCGGCATGGCCGGCGGCGGATTCATTTCCGCCAAGCTGATTCCGGCGTTCGGCTGGCACAGTCTGCTGCTGATCGGCGGGATCCTGCCGTTGATCCTCGCTGTGGTGCTGCTGTTCTGGTTGCCGGAGTCGGCGCGTTATCTGGTGGTGCGCAATCGTGGCACGGACAAAGTGCGCAAGACCCTGGCGCCGATCGACCCGGTCACCGTCGCTCAGGCCTCGAGCTTCAGCGTACCGGAACAGAAAACCGTCAAGGCGCGCAACGTGTTCGCGGTGATCTTCTCCGGCACTTACAGCACCGGCACCTTGCTGCTGTGGCTAACCTACTTCATGGGGCTGGTGATTGTTTATCTGCTGACCAGTTGGTTGCCGACGCTGATGCGTGACAGCGGTGCGAGCATGGAGCAAGCCGCATTTATTGGCGCGTTGTTCCAGTTCGGCGGGGTGTTGAGCGCGGTCGCTGTGGGATGGGCGATGGACCGCTTCAATCCGCACAAGGTCATCGGCATTTTCTACCTGTTGGCCGGGGTGTTTGCCTACGCGGTCGGGCAGAGCCTGGGCAACATCACGTTGCTGGCGACTTTGGTGCTGGTGGCGGGGATGTGCGTGAACGGCGCGCAATCGGCGATGCCGTCACTGGCGGCGCGGTTTTATCCGACCCAAGGGCGGGCAACCGGGGTCTCGTGGATGCTGGGCATCGGCCGCTTTGGCGCGATTCTCGGGGCGTGGATGGGCGCAACGTTGCTGGGCCTGGGCTGGAATTTCGAGCAGGTGTTGACGGCGTTGGTGATTCCGGCGGCGTTGGCCACCACGGCGGTGGTGATTAAAGGCATGGTCAGTCATGCGGATGCGACCTGAGTTTCATGCGTAGGAATGTTCGTCGAATGTTCCGGCCCCTTCGCGAGCAGGCTCGCTCCCACATTTTGAAATGCATTCCAATGTGGGAGCGAGCCTGCTCGCGAATGAGGTGATAGTTAGGGGAGTAACAATCTGTTCGATAAACGAACACTCAGTCGATTATCGGATTGTTTGGCCATTTCCCCAGGCTTAATCTGCAGTGACTCCGGCGCTGAACCTCGCGCCTTTTTATCACTGGCGATTCATTACAAAAACAGGAGCCCGCTCCATGGCTGAGATCCTTTCGCTGCACGACGCGGTGAAGCAATTCGTCAACGACGGTGACACCGTCGCACTCGAAGGCTTCACTCACCTGATCCCTACGGCAGCGGGTCATGAAATCATTCGTCAGGGCAAGAAAGATCTGACGCTGGTGCGGATGACACCTGACCTGATCTACGACCAACTGATCGGCGCCGGTTGCGCACGCAAACTGATTTTCTCCTGGGGCGGCAACCCGGGTGTCGGTTCGCTGCACCGCCTGCGTGACGCGGTCGAGAAACAATGGCCACATGCTCTCGAAATCGAAGAGCACAGCCATGCCGACCTGGCCAATGCCTACGTCGCTGGCGCATCCGGCCTGCCGTTCGCGGTGCTGCGTGCCTATGCCGGTTCCGACCTGCCTAAGGTCAATCCACTGATCAAAACCGTGACCTGCCCGTTCACCGGTGAAGTGCTGGCGGCGGTGCCGTCGGTGCGCCCGGACGTGACCGTGATCCACGCCCAGAAAGCCGACCGCCAGGGCAACGTGCTGCTGTGGGGCATCCTCGGTGTGCAGAAAGAAGCGGCACTGGCGGCTAAACGCTGCATCGTCACCGTGGAAGAGATTGTCGACAACCTCAACGCGCCAATGAATGCCTGCGTCCTGCCGACCTGGGCCTTGAGCGCAGTCTGCCACGTACCCGGAGGCGCACATCCGTCCTACGCCCACGGTTACACCGAGCGTGACAATCGTTTCTACCAGGCGTGGGATCCGATCGCCCGTGACCGTGAGACGTTTACCGCGTGGATCAACGAATACATCCATGGCTGCGCTGACTTCAGCGCGTTCCAGGCCAAGCTGGCCGCTGCTTCGGAGGCCAAGTAATGACTTACACCACCAATGAAATGATGACCGTCGCGGCGGCCCGTCGCCTGAAGAACGGCTCGGTGTGCTTCGTCGGTATCGGCCTGCCGTCGAAAGCCGCCAACCTCGCGCGCCTGACCTCGTCGCCGGACGTGGTACTGATCTACGAGTCGGGCCCGATTGGCGCCAAGCCAAGCGTATTGCCGCTGTCGATCGGCGATGGCGAGTTGGCGGAAACCGCTGACACTGTCGTGCCGACCGGTGAGATTTTTCGCTATTGGTTGCAGGGCGGGCGCATCGACGTCGGTTTTCTCGGCGCCGCGCAGGTCGACCGTTTCGGCAACATCAACACCACCGTGGTTGGCGATTACTTCTCGCCGAAAGTGCGTCTGCCGGGTGCCGGTGGCGCGCCGGAAATTGCCGGTTCGGCAAAAAGCGTGTTGATCATCCTTAAACAGTCGGCGCGCTCGTTTGTCGACAAGCTCGACTTCATCACCTCGGTCGGTCACGGCGAAGGCGGCGACTCGCGTAAACGTCTGGGCCTGCCGGGCGCCGGACCGGTCGGGATCATCACCGACCTGTGCATCATGGAACCGGAAGAAGGCACCCACGAATTCGTGGTCACCGCACTGCACCCGGGCGTGACCCGCGAGCAAGTCATCGCGGCCACCGGTTGGGCGATTCGTTTTGCCGAGCAGGTTGAAGCGACGGCCGAGCCGACCGAAGTCGAACTGAGCGCGCTGCGCGATCTCGAAACACGTACTGCCGCCGCCCACGGCCAGGCACCGGGAGAAGCATGATGCGTGACGTTTATATCTGCGACGCGATTCGCACCCCGATCGGCCGTTTCGGCGGCGGTTTGTCCGCCGTCCGCGCCGATGACCTGGCCGCTGTGCCGATCAAGGCCCTGATGGAACGCAATCCATCGGTGGACTGGAATGCCATCGACGAAGTCTTCCTCGGTTGCGCCAACCAGGCCGGTGAAGACAACCGCAACGTCGCGCGCATGGCGCTGCTGCTGGCGGGCCTGCCGGAAAGCGTACCGGGCGTGACCCTCAATCGTCTTTGCGCTTCGGGCATGGACGCGATCGGCACCGCATTCCGCGCCATCGCCAGCGGCGAGATGGAGTTGGCAATTGCCGGCGGTGTCGAGTCGATGTCCCGCGCGCCGTTCGTGATGGGCAAGGCGGACGCCGCGTTTTCGCGCAACATGAAGCTGGAAGACACCACCATCGGCTGGCGTTTCATCAACCCGTTGATGAAGGCGCAGTATGGCGTCGATGCGATGCCACAGACCGCTGACAACGTCGCCGACGACTATAAAGTGTCGCGCGCCGATCAGGACGCTTTTGCCCTGCGCAGCCAGCAACGCACTGCTGTCGCGCAGGCTGCTGGTTACTTCGCCGAAGAAATTGTTGAAGTACGGATTGCCCACAAGAAGGGCGAAACCGTAGTCAGCCAGGACGAACATCCTCGTGCCGATACCACGATCGAAGCACTGACCAAGCTGAAGCCAGTCAACGGCCCGGACAAAACTGTTACCGCCGGTAATGCTTCCGGGGTCAACGACGGTGCTGCTGCACTGATTCTCGCCTCCGCCGACGCGGTGAAAAAACATGGCCTGACCGCCCGCGCCAAAGTGCTCGGCATGGCCAGCGCTGGTGTCGCACCTCGGGTGATGGGCATCGGCCCGGTGCCGGCGGTGCGCAAATTGATCGAGCGCCTGGGCGTCGCGGTCAGCGATTTCGACGTTATCGAACTCAACGAAGCGTTTGCCAGCCAGGGTTTGGCGGTGCTGCGCGAACTGGGTCTGGCGGATGACGCTGCGCAGGTCAACCCGAACGGCGGCGCGATTGCCCTTGGTCACCCGTTGGGCATGAGCGGTGCGCGTCTGGTGCTGACCGCACTGCATCAGTTGGAAAAGACCGGTGGCAAGAAAGGTCTGGCGACCATGTGTGTCGGTGTCGGCCAAGGTCTGGCCCTGGCCATCGAACGCGTCTGACGCAAGCCGTGACGAAATAGAACAGAGGAAAGCGACATGTCTGACAAGCCTGGTTACCGTCGTCCGCAGGAAGGCACTCAGCCTGAGTACCTGCACCCGACGTATCAATCCACCAACCTGCGCTCGCCGTCCAAGCCATTGGTGTTTCTGCCGCACTCGCTGTCGGAAATCACCGGGCCGACCATCGGCGCCGAGCGCGTGGGCGACACCGATAACGACCTGACCGCCCAGCATGAAGGCGAGCCGCAGGGCGAACGCATCATCATTCACGGCCGCGTGCTCGACGAAAACGGTCTGCCGGTGCCGGGGATTCTGGTGGAGATCTGGCAGGCCAACGCCGCCGGCCGCTATAACCACAAGCGCGACCTGCACGACGCGCCGCTGGACCCGAACTTCACCGGTACTGGCCGCACCGTCACCGACGCCGATGGCTGGTATCAGTTCCAGACCATCAAGCCCGGCGCCTACCCTTGGGGTAACCATCACAACGCCTGGCGCCCGGCGCATATCCACTTCTCGCTGTTCGGGCCGAGCATCCTCACGCGTCTGGTCACGCAAATGTATTTCCCGGGCGATCCGCTGCTGGCGTACGACCCGATCTACAACTGCGTGCCGGACACTTCGGCCAAGGAGCGCCTGATCGCCAGTTTCGATCTGGAAAAAACCATTCCGTCCTACGCCCTCGGTTATCGCTGGGACATCGTGCTGCGCGGGCGTGAAGCCACGCCGATGGAGAAATAAGATGACGCTGACTGCGACCACGTCCCACACCGTCGGGCCGTACTACCACATCGGCCTGACCTGGCTGAATCGCGAAAACCTCACCGTCGAGCAAACCCTTGGCGAGCGCGTCGCAATCACCGGTCAGGTGGTGGATGGCAACGGCGATGTCGTCAACGACGCCATGCTCGAAGTCTGGCAGGCCAACGCTGCCGGCAAATACGACCACCCGGAAGACGAGCAGGACAAACCGCTCGATCCGCACTTTGAAGGTTTTGGCCGGGTGCCGGTGGACGCTGAAGGGCGCTTCCGTTTCACCACGATCAAACCGGGCACGGTTGAGGGCCTGAAAGGTTCGACCCAGGCGCCGCATCTGGTGGTGCTGGTGTTTGCCCGCGGGTTGGTGAAGCACTTGCTGACGCGGATCTACTTTGAGGGCGAGCCGGCCAACGTTGATGATCCATTGCTGGAATGTGTGCCGGCTGAACGTCGTAGTACGTTGCTGGCCAAGCAGGATGCCTCGGGTGTTTACCAGTGGAATGTGATTCTGCAGGGCACCGACGCCGAGACGGTGTTCTTCGATTATTAAAAGAACACCACCAATTCCCTGTGGGAGCGAGCCTGCTCGCGAAAGCGGTGGGTCAGCCAACATAAATGTCGACTGACACTCCCTCTTCGCGAGCAGGCTCGCTCCCACAGGGGAGAACTGTGTTGCTGATGGAACTGTGGAACGGGACTGTTGCAAAGTATGTCTAGACTCTCACTGTCCCTATCGAGTGAAAAACAATGACAACGACCACCTCCCATTACACCGGCGAAGAGCGCAGCAAGCGCATCTTTGCCATTGTCGGCGCCTCGTCCGGCAACCTCGTCGAATGGTTCGACTTCTACGTCTACGCCTTCTGCGCGATTTATTTCGCCCCGGCGTTCTTCCCCTCCGACAACCCGACGGTGCAACTGGTCAATACCGCTGGCGTGTTCGCCGCCGGCTTCCTGATGCGCCCGATTGGTGGCTGGATTTTCGGCCGGGTCGCCGACAAGCACGGGCGCAAGAACTCGATGCTCATCTCGATTCTGATGATGTGCTTCGGCTCGTTGCTGATTGCCTGCCTGCCGACCTATAAGGACATCGGCGTCTGGGCACCGGTCCTGCTGTTGTTCGCACGCTTGCTGCAAGGCCTGTCGGTCGGCGGCGAGTACGGCACGACCGCCACCTACATGAGCGAAGTCGCCCTCAAGGGCCAGCGCGGATTTTTCGCCTCGTTCCAGTACGTGACGCTGATCGGCGGGCAATTGCTGGCCGTGTCGCTGGTAGTAGTGCTGCAGCAATTTCTCACTGAAGACGATCTGCGTGCCTACGGCTGGCGGATTCCGTTTGTGGTCGGTGCGGTGGCGGCGCTGATTTCGCTGTTCCTGCGTCGCAGCTTGAAAGAAACCACCAACAAGGAAACCCGCGCGCACAAAGACGCTGGCAGCATCAGCGCACTGTTCCGCGATCACAAAGCCGCGTTCATCACCGTGCTCGGTTACACGGCCGGTGGTTCGCTGATTTTCTACACCTTCACTACCTACATGCAGAAGTACCTGGTCAACACCGCCGGCATGCACGCCAAGACCGCCAGCTACATCATGACCGGCGCACTGTTCCTTTATATGTGCATGCAGCCGCTGTTCGGCATGCTTGCCGACAAGATCGGCCGACGTAACTCGATGCTCTGGTTCGGCGCGCTCGGTACGCTGTTCACCGTGCCGATTCTGTTGAGCCTGAAAAGCGTCAGCAGCCCGTTCCTCGCATTTGTGCTGATCACCGTGGCGCTGGCGATTGTCAGTTTCTACACCTCGATCAGCGGCCTGGTAAAAGCCGAAATGTTCCCGCCGGAAGTCCGTGCACTTGGCGTTGGTCTGGCCTATGCGGTGGCGAACGCGATCTTCGGCGGTTCGGCGGAATTCGTCGCCCTGAGCCTGAAGAACATCGGCATGGAAAACTCCTTCTACTGGTACGTTACGGCCATGATGGCGATCGCCTTCCTGTTCAGTCTGCGCTTGCCGAAACAGGCGGCGTATTTGCACCACGATCTCTAACCCGATGCGCGCGGGCCGTGATGGCCCGCGCCGGCAAGGACTTTTATGACTCAGCGACCGGGCAATCAATTGTTCGATGCCTATTTCACTGCCCGCGATATGCGTGAGGTGTTCTGCGATCAGGGCCGCGTGCAGGCCATGCTCGACTTCGAAGCCGCGTTGGCCCGGGCCGAGGCGCGGGTCGGGTTGATTCCAGCCTCCGCTGTGGCACCGATTGCGGCGGCATGCAGCGCTGGTCTGTATGACTTCGCGGCGCTGGGCGAGGCGATCGCCACGGCCGGCAATTCGGCGATTCCGCTGGTCAAGGCATTGGGCAAGCAGATTGCTGCCCGCGACGCTGAAGCCGAACGTTATGTGCATTTGGGCGCGACCAGTCAGGACGTGATGGATTCCGGGCTGGTGTTGCAATTGCGTCAGGCGCTTGAGTTGATCGAGAACGATCTCGCGCAACTCGCTGATTCCCTCGCGATCCAGGCGCAACGTCATGCGGCGACGCCGTTGGCCGGGCGCACGTGGCTGCAACATGCGACACCGGTAACCCTCGGCATGAAAATCGCCGGATGGCTGGGCGCTGTGACTCGCAGCCGTCAGCGCTTGCGTGAACTCAAGCCGCGTTTGCTGGTGCTGCAATTCGGTGGCGCTTCCGGAACCCTCGCCGCGTTGGGCGAACAGGCCTTGCCGATTGCCGAAGCGCTGGCTGAAGAACTGCAACTGACCTTGCCGGAACAGCCGTGGCACACCCAGCGTGATCGCGTGGTCGAGTTCGGCGCGGTGCTGGGTTTGATCGCCGGCAGCCTGGGCAAATTCGGCCGCGACATCAGCCTGTTGATGCAGACTGAAGCGGCTGAGGTGTTCGAGCCATCGGCGCCGGGCAAGGGTGGTTCGTCAACCATGCCGCACAAGCGCAATCCGGTCGGCGCAGCGGTGTTGATCGGCGCAGCGACGCGCGTTCCGGGTCTGGTCTCGACGCTGTTCAGCGCGATGCCGCAGGAGCACGAACGCAGCCTCGGTCTGTGGCATGCCGAATGGGAAACGTTGCCGGAAATCTGCTGCCTCGTTTCCGGTTCGCTGCAACAGGCGCGATTGCTTGCCGACGGTCTGGAAGTCGACGCCGCACGCATGGCCCGCAACCTCGAATTGACTCAGGGGCTGGTGTTGGCCGAAGCCGTCAGCATTGTCCTCGCCCAGCGTGTTGGCCGCGACGCCGCGCATCACCTGCTCGAACAATGCTGCAAACGCGCGGTGGCCGAGCAGCGCCATTTACGCGCCGTGCTCGGTGACGAACCGCAAGTCACCGCCGAGTTGAGCAGCGCTGAACTCGATCAACTTTTGAACCCCGCCCATTACCTCGGCCAGGCGAAAACCTGGGTCGAGCGCGCGGTGGCCGAACACAACGCATTGTCTGACTGAAAGGAGAGGGCTGTGGCTTTCGTTCAACTCGCCGATGGCGAACTGCATTATCAAATCGAGGGCCCGGTCGATGCGCCGGTGCTGGTGCTCTCCAACTCGCTAGGCACTGATCTGCACATGTGGGACGCGCAGATGCCGGCGTTTGCCGAGCATTTTCGCGTGCTGCGTTTCGATACCCGTGGCCACGGCGAATCGCTGGTTACGCCGGGTCCTTACAGCATCGAGCAACTGGGTCATGACGTGCTCGGTTTGCTGGATGCACTGCACATTGAGCGTGCGCATTTCTGCGGCCTGTCGATGGGAGGCCTGATCGGTCAGTGGCTGGGGATCAATGCCGGGCATCGGCTGCATAAGCTGATCGTCTGCAACACCGCGGCAAAGATCGGCGATCCGTCGGTGTGGAATCCACGCATCGAAACCGTGCTGCGTGACGGTGCGGCAGCGATGGTGGCCCTGCGTGATGCTTCGATTGCCCGCTGGTTTACCCCGGACTTTTCGGCTGCTCATCCGGCAGCGGCCAAGCAGATTACCGACATGCTCGCGGCCACCTCGCCGCAAGGTTATGCGGCTAACTGCGCAGCGGTGCGTGATGCCGATTTCCGCGAGCAACTGGCTTCGATCAACGTGCCGTTGCTAGTGATTGCCGGCACTGAAGATGCGGTGACGCCGCCGTCCGGTGGGCACTTTATTCAGGAACATGTACGCGGCGCCCAGTACGCTGAGTTCTACGCGGCGCATCTGTCAAACGTGCAGGCTGGCGCGGACTTCAGTGATCGTGTGTTGGCGTTTTTGCGGGCTAAGTGAGGAAGTTTTTGTGGACGAGAAACAACGTTACGACGACGGCATGCAAGTGCGTCGCGCGGTGCTGGGCGATGCCCATGTCGATCGCAGCCTGACCACGCTGACCGAGTTCAACTCGGAGTTTCAGGAAATGATCACCCGGCATGCGTGGGGCGATATCTGGACGCGACCGGGCTTGCCACGTCATACGCGCAGTCTGATCACCATCGCCATGCTGATCGGCATGAACCGCGAAGGCGAACTGAAACTGCACTTGCGCGCGGCGGCCAATAACGGCGTGAGCCGGGGTGAGATCAAGGAAGTGATCATGCAGAGCGCGATCTATTGCGGGATTCCGGCGGCGAATGCGACGTTTCATCTGGCCGAGTCGGTGTGGGATGAGCTGGGTGTTGAATCCAGGGATTGATGGTGCCTGAGCTGACGTCTTCGCGAGCAGGCTCGCTCCCACATTTGGAATGCGTTCCCCTGTAGGAGTGAGCCTGCTCGCGATAGCGATAGTGGCCGCGACAAATCAGACGGTGGCAACGATGAATATCCGCTTGAACGCAAACAACGTATGCCCGTCCGCCTCCTGCGGATAATGCTTATGCACCCGCATCAGGTAGTGATAGATAAACCGCGTCTGTTCCGCTGAATCCAGCGCCTGCATCACCGGCCGCAGCGCCGAGACCTTCACCCAGTCATAAATTGGCGATTTGCCGTCAACCACCTGCAACTGCTCGGTCTCCCAGATATCCAGCGACGTGGTCATGGGCGCGAGCAAACGGTAGTAATCCTCCAGCGCCAACAACGGCCGCGCGGCCATGCGCTGGCGCAGTTCAGGTGTGCCCATCGGCGTGCCATCGGGGCCGCCATTTTCGAGAGTGTCGAGCATCAGCCGATACCACAGCGCATCGCGCCAGTCCGGCATGTGCGCCGCCAGACAGCCGCCGGGATTCAGATAACCGAGCAGGTGCAGCAACAGCGTTTCATGGCCCTCGATAAAGTGCAGCACGGCGGCGGCGAGCAGTAGATCTGCCGGTTGCTCCGGTTGCCAATCGAGCAGATCGCAGTGTTTCCACGATGCCCTGAGCGGCAGACAGCGCGCTTCTGCGAGCATCTGTGCCGAGCTGTCGATCCCCTGCAACTGCGCGCGCGGCCAGCGTTTGGCCAACAACTGCGTGGCAATGCCGGTGCCGCAGCCCAGGTCGTAAATGCGTTGAGGATTTGGCAGGTCAACACGGTCGAGCAATTCATTGACCGGGCGTTGCCTGAGACGGGAAAACTGCTGGTACGCCTTGGCGTCCCAGTCGGGTGTTGCAAGACGAGAGATCATTGAGGTGGTCCTCCGGTGATCGTTGGTGTCTTCCGATGACAACCTGGCTCCCAGCTTGAGGACCGACTACGACGACGGAAGCGGAAAGGTGAAGCACCTGAGTCCTTCAGGTTTTGTCGCTTTATCTGTCGGCCGGCAAAGTGCCACTTCTCCTGACCAGTGGCGCAGATTCAAATGTAGGAGTGAGCCTGCTCGCGATAGCAGTGTGTCAGTCACCTTAAATGTCACTGACACACCGCTATCGCGAGCAGGCTCACTCCTACAGTTTGAAAGCGGTGTTTAGAGGAGGCTGATCGGGTAGCTAACGATGAGGCGGTTCTCGTCGAACTCGTTATTGCTGAAATCCCGGCGCATGGTCGAGTTGCGCCATCTGACGTTCAGATCCTTCAGCGCGCCGCTCTGCACGGTGTAGCCCAGTTCCGATTCGCGGCCCCACTCCTTGCCGTCGGTGATGGTCCCGGTGTGCACGTTGTCGCCGCTGATGTAGCGGTTCATCAGCGTCAGGCCGGGCACGCCCATGGCGGCGAAGTTGTAGTCGTGACGCAACTGCCATGAGCGTTCCTGCGCGTTGTCGTAGCTGGCGTTGTAGCTGTCGTTGGCCAACGTGCCGCCGCTGGTGCCGTTGACGCGCATCCACGCGCTGTCGCCGGTGAGTTTCTGCAGGCCGACGTAGAAGGTGTTGCCGCCGTACTTCGCCGAGAACATCCCCGACCAGGTTTTGTTGTCGAGATCGCCGGCACGGGCGCTGCCATCGTCCTTGCCGTAGAAGAAGCCGAGGTTGGCGCCCAGCGTCCAGTCGCCCAGCGGCTGGCTGTGGATCAGATTGACGTATTGCTGGCTGTAGATGTCCTTGAGTTCGGCGTTCCACAGGCCGATCTGTGTGCGTTTTTCGTTGAAAACGTATTCACCGCCCTGAAAGTTGAAGCGATCAGAGGTGAACGCCGCTTTGCCGGTCATCGACATGTCGCTCATGCTGCTGTCATCGCGCGGGCTATTGGCGCGGAACTGGCCGCCGTAGAGGGTCAGGCCGTCGATTTCTTTGGACGTGATCTGCCCGCCACGGAAGGTCTGTGGCAATGAGCGGCCATCGTCCGAACGCAGGATCGGCAGCACCGGCATCCACTCGCCGACCTTCACTTCGGTCTGCGAAAGCTTGGCTTTGAAAGCGACGTTGGTGCGGCCGAAGTTGTCCGCCGGACGACCGTCATGGTCCAGCGGCAACAACTGGGTGCCGCCCGTGCCTTTACCGCCATCAAGCTTTACCGAATACAGGCCCAGTACGTCCATGCCGAAGCCGACGGTGCCTTGGGTGAAGCCGGACTTGGCGTCGAGGATAAAGCTCTGCGTCCACTCTTCAGCCTTGCCCTGAGCCTTGGTCGGGTTGGTGAAGTTACGGTTGATGTAGAAGTTGCGCAGGTTGAGGTTGACCTTGGCGCCCTCGATGAAGCCGGCTTCTTCAGCCGCTGCGGGCAGCGCCGCGCCGGCCAGGGCCAGGGCGATCAGGCCGGGAATTGCGTAAGGCGCAGGGGAGGTTGTCATGGGCTCGGGTCTCTCTTGTTTTTTTCAGGCGAACAGGTGCGCTGACACCGGTTTTCGGGGTGCAGACATGAAAAGTGTTCAGAGGTGAAACGACGGCAATCAGCCGGACGGGGCAGGGCGCGGGAGCATGGTGTCGAACCTGTTGTTATTGGTTTTGTGGAGCGAATGGTGCGGGGGGCGGATGTTCGGATTCAATTGGGTAAAGCGGGTTTTGGGCGATTATCGAACGCAAGATTCAGTTGGGTTTTATGGTGTCTGTGAGGGCCTCTTCGCGAGCAAGCTCGCTCCCACATTTGGAATGCGTTCCCCTGTGGGAGCGAGCTTGCTCGCGAAGGGGCCAGCCCAGACAACACACCTTTCTGCCAGGCAACAAAAAGCCCACCAATCGGTGGGCTCCTTGTATTCAGCCGATGATCAGAACAACTTCATCTTCGGTGCTTCTTCTTTCAGCGGTTCGTTCTGCGCGGTTTGCGCATTCCAGCCACCGCCCAAGGCCTTGTACAGGTTGACCGCACTGGTCAACTGCGCGAGGCGGTCGGTGATCAGCGCTTGTTGCGCGCTGAACAGCTGACGCTGGGCATCGAGGAACGTCAGGTTGCTGTCGACGCCGATGCGGTAGCGACGTTCGGCCAGGCGGTAGTAATCCTGGTTGGCCGCGACGAAGTCACGCTGCGCTTGCAGCTGCTCGGTGTAGGTCTGGCGGGCGGCGAGGCCGTCGGCGACTTCCTGGAAGGCCGTTTGAATGGACTTCTCGTAGTTCGCCACGCCAATGTCCTTCTGGATCTTGGCGTAGTCGAGGCTGGCGCGCAGGCTGCCGGCGTTGAAGATCGGCAGGTTGATCTGCGGCTGGAACAACCACGTCCCCGAACCACCCTTGAACAGGCCGGACAGGTCCGGACTCAGGCTGCCCGCGTTGGCGGTCAGGCTGATGCTCGGGAAGAACGCGGCACGGGCCGCGCCAATGTTGGCGTTGGCCGCTTTCAGGTTGTACTCGGCTTGCAGAATGTCCGGACGACGTTGCAGCAGATCCGAAGGCAGACCGGCCGGGACGTCGCTGAGCAGGTCATCGGACAGCGGTTTGGCCGTTTGCAGATTGGCCGGGATACCAGTGCCGAGCAGCAGGGTCAGACTGTTTTCGTCCTGCGCGACCTGGCGGGTGTAACGCGCCAGTTGTGCACGAGCGTTCTCGACCGAGGTGCGCGACTGGGCCAGGTCCAGTGCCGAAGCCACACCGACTTCGTTGCTGCGGCTGGTCAGCTTGTAGCTTTCTTCAAAGGCACCGAGGGTGTCCTGGGTCAGCTTGAGCAGTTCCTTGTCCGCTTGCCAGGTCAGGTAAGCATTGGCGACGCTGGCGACCAGACTGATCTGGGTGCTGCGGCGTGCTTCTTCAGTGGCGAAGTATTGTTGCAGCGCTTGTTCGCTCAGGCTGCGAACGCGACCGAACAGGTCGAGTTCGTAGGCGCTGATGCCGACAGTGGCGGAGTAGGAGCTGGTGATGCTCGACTCGCCGGTTTGCGAGGCACGGGCCGGAACACGCTGACGGCTGCCGCTGGCATTGGCCGATACCGCCGGGAACAGATCGGCACGCTGGATGCGGTATTGAGCCGCGTAAGCGTCGATGTTCAGCGCCGCGACACGCAGGTCGCGGTTGTTTTCCAGGGAGACCTGGATCAGCTGTTGCAGCGCCGGGTCATGGAAAAACTGCTTCCAGCCTTGCTCGGCAGCGGCTTGCGCCGGTGCCTGGGCCGGCGAATAGGCCGGCCCCTGCGGGTACTGACCTGCGACCGGAGCCTCAGGCTGCTGATAATCAGGTATCAGCGAGCAACCGCTCAGCACGAAGGCGGCGACTGCGATGGAGAGTAGCGACTTGCTCATTGGCCAGCCTCTTTAGGAGTTTCTTTAGTGTCATCCGGATCGGCGATTTTACGCTGGCCCATGGACGAAACCGTAACGAAGAACAGGGGTACCCAGAAAATCGCGAGTACGGTGGCGGTGATCATACCGCCAATTACCACGGTGCCAATGGCGTGCTGGCTGCCTGAGCCGGCGCCTGTGGAAATTGCCAGAGGCACTACGCCGAGGATGAACGCCAGGGACGTCATGATGATCGGACGCAGACGCATGCGGCAAGCTTCGATGGCGGCGTCGCGCAGACTGGCGCCCTGTTCATGCAATTCCTTGGCGAACTCGACGATCAGAATGGCGTTTTTCGCTGCCAGACCGATGGTCGTCAACAGCCCCACCAGGAAGTACACGTCGTTGGACAGCCCGCGCAGACTGGTCGCCAGCAAGGCACCGATGATCCCCAGCGGAACCACGAGCACCACGGCAATCGGAATCGACCAGCTCTCATACAGAGCCGCCAGACACAGAAATACCATCAGCAGCGACAGCGCAAACAATGCCGGCGCCTGCGAACCCGCCAGACGTTCTTCATAGGACAGCCCCGTCCAGGAGATGCCTACGCCTTTCGGCAGTTTTGCGGCAATGGCTTCGACCTCGGCCATGGCTTCACCCGTGGAGTAACCTGGAGCCGGGGCCCCGAGGATTTCCACCGCTTCCACACCGTTGTAGCGCGAGAGCTTCGGCGAACCGTAGATCCATTCGCCCTTGGCGAATGCCGAGAACGGAACCATGGTGCCGGTGGCGTTGCGTACGTACCACTTCTTCAAGTCTTCCGGTTTCATGCGCGAATCCGGCTGGCCTTGCACGTACACCTTCTTCACCCGACCACGGTCGATGAAGTCGTTGACGTAGCTACTGCCCAAAGCAATCGACAAGGTGTTGTTGATGTCGCTGATGGTAACGCCCAGGGCGCTGGCCTTCTCGTCATCGATTTCGAGCTGGAATTGCGGCTCGTCATTCAGACCGTTCGGACGTACCTGCGACAACACTTTGCTTTGCGCCGCCATGCCGAGGAACTGGTTGCGTGCCTCCATCAGTTTTTCATGACCGATACCGGCGCGGTCCTGCAGGAACACGTCGAACCCCGTGGCGTTACCCAACTCCAGCACTGCCGGCGGGGCGAAGGCGAACACCATCGCGTCGCGGAAGGTAAAGAAGTGCTGCTGGGCGCGAGCCGCCAGCTTGAACACGCTGTTGTCGGCGTTACGCTCATCCCATGGCTTGAGCATGATGAATGCCATACCCGAGCTCTGACCACGGCCGGCGAAGTTGAAACCGGTCACGGTGAACACCGAGGCGACGGTGTCACCTTCACCGCCATCCTTGGTCGGACGCAGCAGGTATTCACGCATTTCATCCACGACTACCTGGGTGCGCTGGGCGCTGGAACCAGCCGGGGTCTGCACTTGAGCGAACAGTACGCCCTGGTCTTCTTCCGGCAGGAAGGAGGAGGGGATGCGCATGAACAACCAGATCATGCCGATCAGAATCAGCGCGTAGGCCAGCAGGTAAGGCACCTTCTGGCGCAGGATATTGCCGACGCCGCGCTCGTAGCTTTTGACACTGCGATCGAAGTTGCGGTTGAACCAGCCGAAGAAGCCTTTCTTCGGAACGCCGTGCTCACCATGGGGAATAGGCTTGAGCATGGTCGCGCAAAGTGCCGGGGTGAAGATCAGCGCGACCAGCACCGACAGGGCCATGGCCGAGACGATGGTGATCGAGAACTGCTTGTAGATCACACCGGTCGAGCCACCGAAGAACGCCATTGGCAGCAGAACCGCCGACAGTACCAAGGCGATACCGACCAGTGCGCCCTGGATCTGGCCCATGGATTTCTTGGTCGCTTCCTTCGGAGACAGGCCCTCCTCAGCCATGACTCGCTCGACGTTTTCCACCACGACGATGGCATCGTCCACCAGCAAACCGATGGCCAGTACCATGCCGAACATGGTCAGGGTGTTGATGCTGAAACCGGCGGCGGCGAGGATGCCGAACGTACCGAGCAATACCACCGGCACGGTCATCGTGGTGATGACGGTGGCGCGGAAGTTCTGCAGGAACAGGAACATCACCAGGAACACCAGCGCGATCGCTTCGACCAGCGTGTGAACCACACCTTTGATCGACTCGGTCACTACGGGGGTCGTGTCGTACGGGAACACCACTTCCATGCCAGGCGGGAAGAACGGCTTGAGGCTGTCGATAGTGGTGCGCAAGGCTTTGGCAGTATCGAGGGCGTTGGCGCCGTTGGCCAGTTTCACTGCCAGACCGGATGCCGGGCTGCCGTTGAACTGGGCACTGATGGCGTAGTTTTCGCCACCCAGGCCAACATCAGCCACGTCTTTGAGGCGAACCTGCGAACCGTCCTTGTTGACCTTGAGCAGGATTTCCTTGAACTGCTCGGCTGTCTGCAGACGGGTCTTGCCGATGATCGTCGCGTTCAGCTGCTGGCCCTGTACGGCCGGCAAGCCGCCGAGCTGGCCGGACGAGACCTGGACGTTCTGCGCCGCGATGGCAGTCTTCACGTCGATCGGGGTCAGGTTGAAGTTGTTCAGCTTGGCCGGGTCGAGCCAGATGCGCATCGCATACTGGGCACCGAAAACCTGGAAGTCACCGACGCCAGCAGTCCGCGAAATCGGATCCTGCATGTTCGACACGATGTAGTTGGACAAGTCGTCCTTGGTCATGCTGCCGTCACGCGAGACCACGCCGATGACCAACAGGAAGTTTTTCACTGCCTTGGTCACGCGGATACCTTGTTGCTGCACTTCCTGCGGCAACAGCGGGGTGGCGAGGTTCAGCTTGTTCTGAACCTGCACCTGCGCGGTGTCGGAGTTGGTGCCTTGCTCGAAGGTCGCGGTGATGGTCATGCTGCCGTCGGAGTTACTTTCCGAGGACACATAACGCAAGTTGTCGATACCGTTGAGCTGTTGCTCGATCACCTGGACCACGGTGTCCTGCACGGTTTGCGCCGAAGCGCCCGGGTAGGTCACGGAGATCGCAATGGCCGGTGGCGCAATGCTTGGGTACTGGTTGATCGGCAATTTCAGGATCGAAAGTGCCCCGACCAGCATGATCACCAGGGCAATTACCCAGGCGAAAATCGGACGGTCGATGAAGAATTTTGACATGGATTACTCCCCTTTGCCGCCGGCGGCTTTGTCAGCTGCCTGAGCGGGGGCCGGGTTCTTGGTGCCGACGTTGGTCGCTTCGGTCGGTTTGACCTCGACGCCCGGTTTGACGAATTGCAGCCCTTCGGTGATCAGGCGATCGCCGGACTTCAAGCCGTCTTCGATCAGCCATTGGCTGCCGACGGTGCGGCTGGCCTTCAACTGACGCAACTCGACTTTGTTGTCCGGGCCGACGACCAGTGCGGTCGGCGTGCCTTTGAGGTCACGGGTCACGCCTTGCTGCGGGGCGAGGATCGCGGCGCTGTTGACACCGGCCTGCAGCTGCGCGTGGACGAACATGCCTGGCAACAGGGTGTGATCCGGGTTCGGGAACACGGCGCGCAGGGTTACCGAACCGGTGGTCTGGTCGACCGACACTTCGGAGAATTCCAGCTTACCGTCGAGCTTGTATTGGCTGCCGTCTTCCAGAGTCAGCTTGACTGCGGCGGCGTTGTCACCAGCTTTCTGCAGACGACCGCTTTCCAGTTCGCGGCGCAGCTCCAGCAGTTCCACCGAGGACTGGGTGACATCAACGTAGATCGGGTCCAGTTGCTGGATCACGGCCATGGCGTCGGTTTGACCATTGCTCACCAAGGCACCTTCGGTCACCGAAGAACGGCCGATACGACCGGAGATCGGCGCGTACACCTTGGTGTAACGCACGTTGATCTGCGCGCTCTGCAGCGACGCTTCCGATTCCATGCGGTTGGACACGGCGGTGTCGTATTCCTGGCGGCTCACGGCCTGCTCATCGACCAGTTGCTTGTAGCGGTCAGAGATCGACTTGGTCGAACGCAGGTTGGCTTCGGCGCTTTTCAGGGTCGCTTCATAGACCGACGGATCGATCTGATACAGCTGCTGGCCGGCTTTGACATCGCCGCCTTCCTTGAACAGACGCTTGAGAATGATGCCGTTGACCTGCGGTCGAACTTCCGCGATGCGGTACGCACTGGTGCGGCCCGGCAGTTCGGAGGTGAGGGTAAACGCTTGTGGTTGCAGGGTGACGACGCCGACCTGAGGCGGTGGAGCGGCCGGTGCCGCTTCTTCCTTTTTACATCCGCTGAGCAGCGATGCCAGGGCGACGGCAGTGACCAGAGCGGTAACAGCTGGCTTGAATTGCATGAAGATCCTCGGGTCAGGCGCGCGAAAAGCGCACAAGAAGTGTGGAAGGGTAAAAATTGGGTACCGGGTGGATAAGTAGCTTGCTAAGGAATATACTTACGTTCATGGTTGTTTGTAAACACCTTTGCCACGTACCCACCCTGTTACAAAACTCGTCGCAAGGTTTGAAATTGTAGGCCGGGGAGCAGATCCGTGAGAGATCGCCCCCTCTTTATTCAGCGGATATTCAGCCATCCCTGAAACATCCTGTTTGAGGTTTTACTGTCATGGTCCGTCGTACCAAAGAGGAAGCTCAAGAAACCCGTAGCCAGATCCTGGAAGCGGCGGAGAAAGCCTTTTATGAAAGGGGCGTCGCTCGTACGACGCTGGCCGATATCGCGACAATGGCCGGGGTCACACGCGGTGCTATTTACTGGCATTTCAGTAACAAGGCCGATCTGGTCCAGGCCATGCTGGATTCGCTGCGTGAGCCGCTGGATGAATTGGCCAGGGCCAGCGAAAGTGAAGATGAACTCGATCCGTTGGGCTGCATGCGCCAACTGCTGATTCATTTGTTTCATCAAGTTGCGCTGGACCCGAAAACCCGGCGGATCAACGAAATTCTGTTTCATAAGTGCGAGTTCACCGATGAAATGTGCGATTTGCGCCAGCAGCGCCGGGACGTCAGTCTCGATTGCAACGAGCGCATCGCTCTGACGTTGCGTAATGCGGTCAATCGCGGCCAGTTGCCGGAAGATCTCGACACCGCCCGCGCGGCCATCAGTATTCACAGCTATATCGATGGCCTTCTGTATGGATGGCTTCTGGCGCCGGACAGCTTTGAGCTGCATGCCGAGGCCGAGCGTTGGGTCGATACAGGGTTGGATATGCTGCGCCTGAGCCCCAGCCTGCGCAAATGAAACAAAATGCGTAATTGACACCGCTTATGTCAATTGGCCTGCCTTTAAATAGCTTCGCAGCGGGGGAGTTTAAACGTAGCGAGCTAGGCATTTTGTAGGGAATTTGTGTCTTCTGTGTGAATGAGTGTGAGCCGCTTGCCCTCACCCTAACCCTCTCCCAGAGGTAGAGGGGACTGACCGAGGGGTTCTTTCGAGATACGCCGACCTGAGATATCCCGCCGAACTCAGGTTTCGAACATCCCCCAATCGGCTCCCTCTCCCTCGGGAGAGGGCTGGGCGGGCGGCGTTCCGATGAGGGGCTACATACTCAGCCGCACAATCACTTTCCAGGCGAACACAAAAAAGCCCCCAACTCTCACAAGTCGGGGGCTTTCGCGTTTCTGGGTGATGCCTTACAGCGCCGGATAGTCGATATAACCGACCGGCCCTTTAGCGTAAAACAACTCCGGACGCGCATCATTCAACGGCGCATCCGCCTTCAAACGAGCCGGCAGATCCGGGTTGGCAATGAACGGCACACCAAATGCCACGGCATCAGCCTTGCCGCTGGCCAGCCATTCATTGGCGCTGTCCTTGGTGAATTTTTCGTTGGCAATGTACGGGCCGCCGAACGCTTCTTTCAATTGCGGGCCGAGGCTGTCGGCGCCTTCTTTCTCACGGGAGCAGATGAACGCGATGCCGCGCTTGCCCAGTTCACGTGCGACGTAGGTGAAGGTTTCCGCCAGGTTGTCATCGCCCATGTCATGGGAGTCAGCGCGCGGTGCCAAGTGCACACCAACGCGACCAGCGCCCCAGACTTCGATCGCCGCATCTGTCACTTCCAGCAGCAGACGTGCACGGTTTTCCAGTGAGCCACCGTAGTTGTCGGTGCGCTGGTTGGTGCTGCTTTGCAGGAACTGGTCGAGCAGGTAACCGTTGGCGCCGTGGATTTCCACGCCGTCGAAACCGGCGGCTTTGGCGTTCTCGGCACCGGTGCGGTAAGCGTCGACGATGTCGGCGATTTCAGCGGTTTCCAGTGCACGCGGGGTTGGGTAGTCGGCCAGTGGGCGCACCAGGCTGACGTGACCTTTAGGCTGGATCGCGCTCGGTGCCACCGGCGCTTCACCGTTGAGGTACGACTCGTGGGAGATACGGCCCACGTGCCACAGCTGCAGGAATATCTTGCCGCCAGCAGCGTGAATCGCTTTGGTCACGTTGGCCCATCCACGCACTTGATCGTTGGACCAGATGCCCGGGGTGTCCGGGTAGCCGACGCCCATTGGCGTTACCGAAGTGGCTTCGCTGAGGATCAGGCCAGCGGACGCGCGTTGTACGTAGTATTCAGCCATCAGCGCGTTCGGTACGCGGCCTTCGTCGGCGCGGCAGCGGGTCAGTGGGGCCATGATGATGCGGTTGGCCAGCTCGACGTCGCCGAGTTTGATCGGATCAAAAATAGTTGCCATGTCTACAACCCTCGTAAGTGAAAGTTAATCAGTTGGTAGCAGGGGCCAGATCGGCATTGCCGTTCTGACGGAAAGTAATCAGGGTCACCAGCAAGGCGAGCACTGCCAGTGCGGCGGCTGCGAGCGGCACACTGGTCAGGCCGTAGCCGTGGGCGATGACGCTGCCGCCGACCCAGGCGCCGAGGGCGTTGCCGACGTTGAAGGCGCCGATGTTCAGGGTCGAAACCAGGTTCGGTGCGGCTTTGCCGAAGGTCACCACGTTGACTTGCAGCGCCGGCACGGCGGCGAAACACGCGGTAGCCCAGAGGAACAAGGTGATTTCAGTCGGGATCAGCGCAACGCTGGTCCAGGTCAGCACGGTGGAAACCACGGCCATGGCGATGAACACGCCGATCAGCGTGGCGGCCATGCCCTTGTCGGCGAGTTTGCCGCCGATAATGTTGCCGACGGTCAGGCCCAGGCCAATCAGCATCAGCGTCCAGGTCACGCCACGCGGCGACACGCCGGTGACCTCGCCGAGCAGCGGGGCGACGTAGGTGAATAGAGTGAATACGGACGCGGCGAACAGCGCGGTCATGCTCAGCGACAGCCAGATACCCGCACCTTTGAGGGCAGCGAGTTCGGCGCGCATGTCGAGTTTTTCTTCGTCACGCTTGGCCGGCAGGAAGCGGATCAAGCCGATCAGTGCGATCACGCCGATGACGGTCACCGCCCAGAAGGTCGAGCGCCAGCCGTATTGCTGACCCAGCGCAGTGCCCAGCGGCACACCGAGGACGTTGGCCAGGGTCAGACCGGTGAACATCAAGGCCACGGCTGAAGCGCGTTTGTTGGCTGGCACCAGATTGGCCGCTACCACCGAACCGATACCGAAGAAGGCACCGTGGCACAGCGCGGTGATCACCCGAGCGAACATCAGCACGTTGTAATCGCTGGCAATCGCACACAGCAGGTTGCCGACAATAAAAATGCCCATCAACGCCACCAGTGCTGCTTTTCGCGGCAGTTTGGCGGTGGCCATGGCCATGAACGGCGCACCGATGGCCACGCCGAGGGCGTAACCGGTCACCAGCCAACCGGCGCCGGGGATCGACACACCGAGGTCGGCCGCCACATTGGGCAGCAGGCCCATGATGACGAATTCGGTTGTGCCGATGGCGAAGGCGCTCAAGGCGAGGATGAGTAGCGAGAGGGGCATGCAGGTTTCCTTGTCGGCTGGCTGACGTTAAGGGTCAGAGCTCTTTACTGAGGGTGCTGAGGAACGCCTGGATCACGTCCTCGTTACGTTTGAAAAAGTGCCATTGACCGGCCTTCTGGCTGCTGATCAGGCCGGCGCGTTGCAACGTTGCGAGGTGTGCCGAAACAGTCGACTGCGACAGGCCGCAGCGCTGATCGATCTGCCCGGCGCAAATGCCGTACTCGTGGTTGTGCAACTGTTCCGGAAATTCGTTCTTCGGGTCTTTCAGCCAGTTGAGGATGTCTCGCCGTACTGGGTGCGCCAGGGCTTTTATTATTTCGTCGAGGTCGAGGTTCATGGCAGGGTGCTCACAATGTGTACAACGCTATATCGCGATGTGGCGAAATATAAATCGTTAGATCGCGATACACCAATATGATTTTGATCTGACGTCAGCATAAATTGGTATATCGCGTTATAACGATACGATGGTGTATGGATTGCGGGTCGCAGTGCTAAGCTGCGCCCATGAACTATCTCGCACATTTACACCTCGGTGGCCAGCGCCCCGGGCAACTGCTCGGCAGTCTGTATGGCGATTTCGTCAAAGGTCGGCTGCAAGGGCAGTTTGCGCCGGAGGTGGAAGCGGCCATTCAACTGCATCGGCGGATTGACGTGTTCACCGACCGCCATCCGCTGGTGGACATCGCGCTAGGGCGGTTTTCCGACACGCGTCGGCGTTACGCCGGGATCGTGCTTGATGTGTTTTTCGATCATTGCCTGGCGCGGGACTGGTCGCAGTATGCCGATCAGCCGCTGGAGCACTTCACCGCTGACGTGTATCGGGTGCTGTCCGGTGAACCGCAATTGCCCGAACGGCTGGCGAAGATCGCCCCGCACATGGTTGCCAATGACTGGTTGGGCTCGTATCAGGAATTTGAAGTGCTGGAGCAGGTGTTGCGCGGGATCTCGCGGCGGCTGACCCGGCCGGAAGAGCTGGCGGGGGCGATGCAGGAGTTGCGGCGGTTGTATGAGCCGCTCAGTGAAGACTTCCGCTTGTTCTACCCGCAACTCCAGGACTTCGCACAAAACCCGTCAATGACATAAAACCAATGTGGGAGCGAGCTTGCTCGCGAAGGCGGCGTGTCATTCAGCATCTATATTGGCTGAGACTCCGCTTTCGCGAGCAGGCTCGCTCCCACAGGGGAATGTATTTCAGGCGGCAATCAATTCGCCTGCACGACGCGGTTCGGCCGGTTTCGCCACCTCACCAAACAACGCCTTCTGCACTGCCTGCTGCGCTTCAAACGCCAATGCCGCCCGTTCACGACCCTGGCAGGCAAGCGGCTTGAGCAGATGCACTTCGACATCGCCGCAATCATTGCTGAACAGACGCATCAGGTGCGAGAGCAGATCATCGTCACCAATGAACGGCGCCAGCGCATCGATCTCGCCATCACGCAGATAACGGATCGCCACCGGTTGCAGCATCACCTCGGAATCAATCGCCGCCGCCAGCAAGCGACCATGAAAGGTACGCAGCGAGCGCCCATCGGTGGTGGTGCCTTCCGGGAACATCAGCAGGGCGTGGTCTGTTTGCAGGTGACGGGTCATCTGCTTGCGGATCAACTGGCTGTCGCCCGAACCGCGACGGATGAACAGGCTGCCAGCCTTCGCCGCGAGCCAACCGGCCACCGGCCAGGTGCGCACTTCGGCCTTGGACAGAAACGACAGCGGCGTGAGCATGCCGAGCAGCGGAATGTCGGTCCACGACACATGATTGCTGACCCACAGCATCGGCTGTTTCGGCAGCTCACCGTGAACCGTCACGCGAAAGGGCAGGGCATTGCTCAGACGCGCCATGAAGAAGCGCGACCAGCGCTGACGCCGTTCCATCGAATGCGCCAGACCAATCCGTTCAAATACGCCAAAGACAGTGGCCATGGTCAACCCCAGCGCCACCACCAGCAGCACCCGCGCGATCCGCGCGTACACGCGCAGCCGGCTCATCACACGGCCGCCTTGAAGTGCTTGGCGTAGCGCGGGCAGAGTTCGTCGCGCTTGAGCAGGATGAACACGTCGGCGACCTGGAAGTCTTCGTCCCAGCACGGCTCACCGCAGATCTTCGCGCCCAGGCGCATATAGGCCTTGAGCAGCGGCGGCATTTCGGCGATCACGTTGGAAGGAATATCCAGCGTCGGCAGCGGATTTTTCGGCTCGGCGCGCAGGTGTTCGGTGCACAGATAACGTTCGCGCAGGCGCTGCATGATCGCGTGGGCCTGAATGCCGCCGTCTTGCATCGGAATGCTCGCGCAACCCATCAAGTAGCTGTAGCCGCCCTGATTCAACACTTCGGCCAACTCGCCCCACAACACCGCAATGGTGCCGCCGTTGCGGTACGCCGGGTCGACGCAGGTGCGACCGATTTCGAGGATCGGGCCTTGTAGATGCGTCAGGCCGTGCAGGCTGAATTCTTCTTCGCTGTAGAACTTGCCGAGGCTGCTGGCGGCGGTGTGATCGAGCAGACGCGTGGTCGCCACCAGGCGCCCGGTGTTCAAGTCACGCACGCCGATGTGGCTGCAGTGAACATCATAATCATCCATGTCCAGACCCAGTTCCGCGCCTTTCAGTTTGGCGTTGAACTCGCCGCTGAAGACGTTGAAGCGCAAGGCCTGGGCTTGCTGCAAGGCCTCGGCGCCGATCAGGCGTTCGGCTTGCAGGCGGCGTTCATTGCCGGTGTCGCTGATGCGGGCGATCTGAGTCATGTGAATCTCCGTACGGGCCTTTAACCCGTCGTGGGTTGCAGCCGATCGACTTTCTTTATGCAGCCGTGTTGTGCAAAGTCAGGCTATGTAGCCCCGGTGTCATCGCCATGAACGTTCGGTGATGCTTATATGACAGCCCACAAGGAGCCTCTTATGCCCTGGCCAGATCTGCTGCACCGCCGTGACCGATTGCCCGCCGTTGCTGACCTGGCCGAGGGTTTTGCGACGTTGTTGCAGCAACTGGGCAACGTCACCCCATTCGAATTGGCGGTCGCGGGCGGGCGGCGGATGGCGACGCCGGGGCTGGCGTTTCTGGTCGGTTATCAGGCGGCATTGCGCATGTTGTGGCCGAGTGCACCGCTGAGCCTCGGTGCGTTGTGTGCGACCGAACAGCGCAGTTTGCGTCCGGCGGACATGCAGACACGGCTGACGGATTTGCGTCTGAGCGGACGCAAGGATTTTGTCACCGCCGGCGATGCGGCGGACTGGTTGCTGATCGCCGCGCGCAGTGAAGAATCCGGCGAAACGCCGCGCCTGAGTCTGGCGGTGGTGTATCCCGGCGAACCCGGCGTGACCGTGGAGAAGCTGCCGGCGCTGCCGTTGATGCCTGACATCAGCCATGGTCGGCTGCAGCTTGATAACGCGTTGTGCGAGTTGTTGGCCGGCGATGGTTGGGACGCTTACGTCAAACCGTTCCGCACCCTGGAGGACGTCTATGTGCTGAGCGCGATGACCGCGTGGCTGTTTGGCGTCGGCCAGGACAGTGACTGGCCGCAGGCGCTGCAATTGCGCTTGCTGGCGCTGTTGGCCGGGTGTGCGGAGGCGAGTCGGCAACCGCCGAACAATCCCGCCGGGCATGTGTTGTTGGGCGGGTTGTTTGCGCAGTTTGAAGCGTTGGAGGGGGAGGTGAGTCAGGCGTTGACTTACGGGCCGGCAGAATGGGCGCAGATGTGGCAACGCGATCAAGGCGTGATGCAGTTGGCCTCCGGCGCTCGGGCAAAGCGTCTGGCCAAGGCTTTGGCTGCGGGCTGAAGGGCCTCATCGCGAGCAGGCTCACTCCTACAGTTGATCGAGTTTCGTCAGTTGAAATGCGATCCCCTGTAGGAGTGAGCCTGCTCGCGATAGCAATCTAAATAACACCGCATACTTGTCATCAACCCCAACTAGTCTCACCAGGTTCATTCCCAGAGCCCTCATCATGTACAAAGGCCTGTCGCTGTTTCTGCTGCTGATCAGCTTCTCCGTCCACGCCGAACAATGGCCCGCTGAACAATGGTCAACCGGCCCGAAGGTCACCGGTCCGGCCGTCGAGGCGCTGGAGAATTACGCCTTCCCACCCCGCGATGACAACACCCGCCAAGGCATCCGCACCGACGCACTGCTGATCATCCGCGACGGCCAGATCATCTACGAACGCTACGCCGGCCCGACCACCGAACAAACCCCGCACCTGACCTGGTCGATCAGCAAAAGCCTGATGGCCACCGTCCTCGGTGTGGCGTACGGCGAAGGCCTGTTCAAACTCCAAGACCCGGCCGTGCAGTTTTACCCGCCGCTGGAACAACACCCGGCCATCAAAATCGCCGATCTGCTGCACTGGGCCTCCGGTATCGACTGGCAGGAAGACTACGAATACGCGCCACTGAAATCCTCGGTGGTGGCGATGCTCTACACCCGGGGCCAGCGCGACATGGCCGCGTTCACCGCCGATCACGATGCTTACGCCGAACCGGGGCAGGCCTTCCGTTATTCCAGCGGCGACAGCAACCTGCTCGCGGCGGCGTTGAAAAATATCGTCGGCCCGCAGCGTTATCCGGATTATCCGTGGACGGCGTTGTTCGAACCGTTGGGCATCCGCCACGCCGTGTGGGAGACCGATGCCAACGGCACGTTTGTCGCTTCCTCTTATGCCTACCTGACCGCGCGGGATCTGGCGCGGGTCGGTTTGCTGATGGCTCGTGACGGGCGCTGGCATGATAGGCAGTTATTGCCCAAGGAGTGGGTGGCGTTCAGCCGCACTCCCTTCGCCAGTTACAAAGCCCATCAGGACGAAGCTGTGCCCGGCGGCCAATGGTGGCTCAATCGTCCAGCCGATGGCGCTGAATCGCCATGGCCCGCTGCACCGCCCGACACGTTTGCCGCCCTCGGGCATTGGGGCCAGGCACTCTACGTGATCCCCAGTGAAAAACTGCTGATCGTGCGTTACGCCGATGACCGCGACGGCAGCTACAGCCATAACGAACTGCTCAAACACGTGCTGAAGGCGGTGCGGCCATGAAGCGCTTATTCCTGTTAATGCTGGTCCTGCTGCTCGGCTGGATCGTCTACGAGCGCGAAAACCTGTGGGCCTTCCCCGACATCATCAGCGCCTACACCGCCAAGGAATACTGTTCCTGTCGTTACGTGATGAACAATGATGCAGAGTACTGCCGTGGCTATGTAAAACAATGGCTGCCGACCAGCGCATTCACCGATGACAGCACCAACAAAACCATCACGGTCAGCGGCATGGGCCGCAGCAACCGCGCCCAGTGGCAAAGCGAACGGCAAGGCTGTCGCCTGAATCCCTGAAAACACCCGATGGTTTTTTGTGGGAGCGAGCCTGCTCGCGAATGCAATAGCAGGCGCACCTTCTCTGTTGAGGCAGATGACGTCTTCGCGAGCAGGCTCGCTCCCACCGGGTGTGATCTTCAGTTTGCAATAACGGTCTGGGCGGTTAAGGTTCGTGCAGGTTTATCGGCCCTACGAGTGTTCAATGTTCAACCGCTCTCTCTGTGCAACCCTGTCCAGTCTGCTGCTCGCCAGCGTCGCATTGCCGGCGCAGGCCAATTGGTATCTGGACGGCGAGTCGTCGCGGCTGTCGTTTGTCAGCACGAAAAACACCCATATTTCCGAAGTGCAGCGCTTTCTGGTGCTGCACGGCAAGGTCGACCCCAACGGTCGCGCCGAAGTCGAAGTCGAGATGGATTCGATCAACAGCGGCATCCCGCTGCGCGATGAGCGCATGCGCAAGGAGCTGTTCCAGATCGCGCAATTCCCCGAAGCGACCATCACCACCCAGATCGACCTGCGTCCGATCAACGATCTGGCCCCCGGTGCGCAGCTGGAATTGCGTCTGCCGCTGACCGTCAACCTGCACGGCAAGCAACACGAATACCCGGCTGAGCTGCTGGCGACGCGCCTCGATGACCGGCGTTTTCAAGTGGTCACCCTGGAGCCGCTGGTGATCAACGCCGAGGATTTCGATCTCGTGCCGGGGCTGGAAAGCCTGCGCAAACTTGCCGACCTGTCGGCCATCAGTCTGTCGGTACCGGTGGGTGCGGTGCTGATTTTCACGGCGCGCTGACATGCGCGGCGCGGTGTTTCCGTGGCGCGATGGCAACCGGTTCGAACTGTTGATCGATGGCCCGCAATTCTTTCCGCGCATGCTTGAGCAGATTGCTGGCGCGCAGGAGCAGATCGAACTGGAGTTGTATCTGGTCGAGGCTGGCGCTTGCGCCGAAACCATCGTGCAAGCGCTGGTGCTGGCCGCCGAGCGTGGCGTGCGCGTGCGTTGCCTGTTCGATGATTACGGCAGCCTCGCCTTTACGCTCAACCTGCGCCAGCGCCTGACGCACGCCGGCGTTGAACTGCGTTTCTACAATCGGCTGAACTGGCGGCGCTGGGTCGGCAATTTCTATCGTGATCATCGCAAGTTGCTGCTGGTCGATCAGCGTCTGGCGGTGGTTGGCGGCACCGGTGTCACCGATGAGTTCTGGACGCCGGGCCATGACACCAGCGAATGGCACGAAGTGATGGTCGAGATCAGCGGCCCGCTGGTGATCGACTGGCAATTGCTGTTTGATCGTCAGTGGATCGCCAATCGCTATCGCCGCGCCTGGCGTCCGGCCGCGCATTTCGGCTTGCCGCGATTACCACGGGTGCCGGACAAGGGCGAGGGCATGGGCCGAGTGGCGTATGCCGACGCCCGCCAGCATCGCGACATTTTGCAATCGCTGTTCCGCGCTTTGAACAGTGGGCAAAAACGCATCTGGATGGCCACACCGTACTTCCTGCCGACCTGGAAAATCCGCCGCTCCCTGCGCAAGGCTGCGGCGCGAGGTGTCGACGTACGCTTGCTGCTGACCGGGCCGCGCACCGATCACCCGTCAGTGCGTTACGCCGGGCATCGCTACTACCCGCGACTGCTCAAGGCCGGGGTGCAGATCTTCGAATACCAGCCGTGCTTCCTGCATTTGAAAATGGTGCTGGTGGATGATTGGGTGAGCATTGGCTCGTGCAATTTCGATCACTGGAACCTGCGTTTCAACCTGGAGGCGAATCTGGAGGCGCTGGATCCGTCATTGACGGCAGCGGTAGAGGCGAGTTTCGTGAAGGACTTCGGGCTGAGTCAGCAGGTGAGTCTGGAGGAATGGCAGCGCCGGCCGTTGTGGCGGCGGGTGAAGCAGCGGGTTTGGGGCTGGGTGGATCGGGTGGTGGTCAACATTCTCGATCGCCGCGGATAAACCCGATTTTGAATACACCCTAAATCCAATGTGGGAGCGAGCCTGCTCGCGAAAGCGGTGTGTCAGTCAGCAATTGTTTATCTGAATGACCGCTTTCGCGAGCAGGCTCGCTCCCACAGGGGTTTTGCGGTGTTGTTGCGGTTACAGCAATTCAAAGCTCTGCTGCGTGACGTCCTGGGAGTCCAGGCCGATCTGCACGTTGAACTTGCCAGGCTCCGCCGCGTACTTGAGCTGGGCGTTGTAGAACTTCAGGTCATCCTCGCTGATGGTGAAGTGCACGACTTTCTGTTCGCCGGCCTTGAGCATGATTTTCTGGAAGTTCTTCAGTTCTTTCACCGGGCGGATCATCGAGCCGGTGACGTCCTGAATGTACAACTGCACCACGGTTTCGCCGTCACGCTTGCCGGTGTTCTTGACCATGACGCTGGCGTCGAGTTTGCCGGTGGCGTTCAGGGTGGTCGACGACAGCGCCATGTCGCTGAGGGCGAATTGGGTGTAGCTCAGGCCATAACCGAACGGGAACAGCGGCCCGGTCGTGTCATCGAAATACTGCGAGGTGTAGTTGCCCGGTTTGCCCGGCGTGAACGGCCGGCCAATGCTCAGGTGGTTGTAGTAGGTCGGGATCTGGCCCACGGAGCGCGGGAAGGTCACCGGCAGTTTGCCCGACGGGTTGTAGTCGCCGAACAGCACGTCGGCGATGGCGTTGCCGCCCTCGGTGCCGCTGAACCAGGTTTCCAGAATCGCGTCAGCCGACTGGTTCTCTTCGAGAAGGGTCAGTGGGCGGCCGTTCATCAGCACCAGCACCAGCGGTTTGCCGGTGGCTTTCAGCGCGCGGATCAGCTCGCGCTGGTTTTCCGGGATGTTCAGGTCGGTACGGCTGGAGGATTCGTGGGACATGCCACGGGACTCACCCACCGCAGCCACGATCACGTCAGCGTCCTTGGCGGCTTTTACCGCTTCGTCGATCAGCACGTTGGCCGGGCGCGGGTCATCGACCACTTCCGGCGCATCGAAGTTGAGGAAGTTCAGGTAGTCGAGCACCTTCTTGTCGCTGGTGATGTTGGCGCCACGGGCGTAGATCAGGTTCGCCTTGTCGCCGATCACCGAACTCATGCCGTCGAACAGGGTCACCGATTGCGCCGGTTTACCTGCTGCGGCCCAACTGCCCATCATGTCGATCGGCGCTTTGGCCAACGGGCCGACCAGCATGACTTTTGCGTCTTTCTTCAGCGGCAGGGTTTCGTTCTGGTTCTTCAGCAGCACCAGACTGCGACGCGCCACTTCACGGGCCTCGGCACGGTGCAGACGGCTTTCGGCGTAGGTGTCGGCCGGATCGTCCTCAGCCTTGCCGATGCGCAGGTACGGGTCCTTGAACAGGCCCATGTCGTACTTGGCCGCGAGCACTTCACGCACGGCGTTGTCGATGTCTTTCTGTTCGATCTCGCCGGACTTGAGCAGCCCCGGCAGTTCTTTGCCGTACAGGGTGTCGTTCATGCTCATGTCGATACCGGCCTTGATCGCCAGCTTCGCCGCTTCACGACCGTCGCGGGCGACGCCGTGCTTGATCAGTTCGAAGATTGCGCCGTGGTCGCTAACCGCCAAGCCCTTGAAGCCCCAGTCTTTGCGCAGCAGATCATTCATCAGCCAGGTGTTGGCCGTGGCCGGAATGCCGTTGATCGAGTTCAACGCGACCATCACACCGCCGGCGCCGGCATCAATCGCGGCGCGGTACGGCGGCAGGTAATCCTGGTACATCTTCACCGGGCTCATGTCGACGGTGTTGTAGTCGCGACCGCCCTCGACCGCGCCGTACAGGGCGAAGTGCTTGACGCTGGCCATGATGCTGTCGGCCGCGCTCGGGGTGGCGCCCTGATAGGCGCGCACCATGACGCCGGCAATGCGTGAAGTCAGGTAGGTGTCTTCACCGAAGCCTTCGGAGCTGCGGCCCCAGCGCGGGTCGCGAGAGATGTCGACCATCGGCGCGAAGGTGATGTCGAGACTGTCGGCGGCGGCTTCCTTGGCGGCAACGCGCCCGGCCTGACCGATGGCGTCCATGTCCCAGCTCGAAGCGAGGGCCAGTGGAATCGGGAAAATCGTACGGTGACCGTGGATCACGTCGTACGCGAAAAACATCGGAATCTTCAGGCGACTGCGCATGGCAGCATCCTGCATCGGCCGGTTTTCCGGACGGGTGATCGAGTTGAACGTGCCGCCGATGTTGCCGGCGGCGATTTCTTTACGGATCAGCTCTCGGGGCATTTCCGGGCCGATGCTGATCAGGCGCAACTGGCCGATCTTCTCGTCGAGGGTCATTTGCTTCATCAGGTTGCTGATGAACGCGTCCTTGTTTTCCAGGGGTACCGGGGTCGTGGCGGCCAATACTTGATGACTGGCCAGGCTGACGAACAGACCCAGCAAACACAGCTTCTTCATGAATAGTTTTCTCAAGGGCCCAAGCGGCAATGCAACGCCGGCCAGCCAAAATTTAGGGAGCGACTATTGTTGTTCGGGTACAGGCTCAAAGAAACAGAGCCAAAAAACGGCAGCCGACACTTGGCCGCATGATCACGCAGGGCACTTTTTAGCCCATTGCCCCGTCGTAATCCAGCGACGCGGCCGATTATGCCCCAAGAGCCCGCTGAGAATGTTTCGCGCTCGGTTTTTATAATGATATGTGCCAAGGAGCATCACTGCGATGAATGTAAGCCCAACCAATCGCTCGCGTTTGCAGGTCGCCACACTGCTGGTGCTGGCCACGCTGTTGACCGCGTGCGGCATCAACAATATCCCGACCCTCGACGAACAGGCCAAAGCTGCGTGGGGCCAGGTGCAGAACCAGTACCAGCGCCGCGCCGACCTGATCCCCAACCTGGTGGAAACGGTGAAGGGTTATGCCAAGCATGAAGAGGAAACCCTCACGGCAGTGATTGAAGCGCGGGCGAAAGCGACCTCGATTCAGGTCGACGCCAGCACCCTCGACAATCCCGAGAAACTTAAGCAATTCCAGCAGGCGCAGGATCAACTGACCGGTGCATTGAGCCGCTTGATGGTGGTTTCAGAGCGCTATCCGGATCTGAAGGCCAACCAGAACTTCCTCGCCCTGCAATCGCAACTTGAGGGCACGGAAAACCGCATTGCCGTGGCTCGCCGCGATTTCATTCTGGCGGTGCAGAAATACAACACCGAGATTCGCACCTTCCCCGGTCGCCTCTGGCACAGCGTGATGTACAGCGATCTGCCGATCCGCGAAACCTTCGAAGCCACCACGCCCGGCGCGGAAAAGGCCCCGGAAGTGAAATTCTGATTCGAGGTTGTCCATGCGTGTGTTGAAAATGGGCCTGGTGCTGATGCTGTGGCTGTTCGCCGTCAGCGCCCGGGCCGAGTTGATGTTCCCGGCGCTGAGCGGGCGGGTGGTGGACGAAGCGCAGATGCTCGAACCCTCGGTGCGCACGCAACTGACCCAGCAGTTGCAGGCCCACGAACAGGCGACCGGCGAGCAGTTGGTCGTGGTCACGCTGCCGGATCTGCAAGGCACGACCATCGAGGACTTTGGCGTTCAACTCGGGCGTCATTGGGCGATTGGTCAAAAGGACAAGAACAACGGCGCGCTGCTGATCGTTGCCCGTGACGAGCGCAAACTGCGCATCGAAGTCGGTTATGGCCTGGAGGATCGGCTCACCGATGCGCAGACTTCAGTGATCATCCATCAAGTCATCACGCCCGCGTTCAAGAGCGGCAATTTCAGCAAAGGCATCAGCGACGGCGTGGCGGCGATGCTGGTGGTACTGGGTGGCAATCCGCTCGATGAACCGTCGACGGTGTATGAATCCACCGGTGATCCGTCCGATGATTTCATCTCGCGGCATCCGGGATTGTTCGTGTTTTTGGTGATGTTGTTCATCCTGACGGTGTTTGTCTGCCAGATGCTCGGTATCCTGCCTGCCGGCCGGGGCGGCTCTGGAGGAGGGGGCGGCTTCGGCGGTGGTGGCGGATTTGGCGGCGGCGGTGGAGGTGGAGGCTTCAGCGGCGGCGGGGGCAGTTTCGGCGGCGGTGGTTCGTCCGGCGGCTGGTGATATCAGAAGAATAATGAGCAGGCACTTTTCAACATGGCACTACTGACCGAACACGAACAACGCAAAGTCGCCGAGGCGATTGCCCGGGTCGAGCGCGACACCGACGCCGAACTGGTGACGGTGCTGGCCGCGCGCGCTGATGACTACGCGTACATCCCGCTGTTGTGGGCAAGCCTGTTGGCACTGGTGGTGCCGGGCGTCGTGCACTACCTGACCGGCTGGCTGACCCTGCGCAGTCTGCTGTTGGTGCAGTGGGGCGCGTTTATCGTGCTGTGTCTGCTGTTTCGTTTGCCGAAAATCACCTCTCATTTGGTCCCGCGTCGCGTGCGCCACTGGCGCGCCTCGAATCTGGCGCGGCGGCAGTTTCTAGAGCAGAACCTGCACCACACCGTGGGCAGTACCGGCATGCTGATTTTTGTTTGCGAGGCGGAGCGCTATGTGGAGATTCTGGTGGATGAGGGGATTTCCAAGCGGCTGGATAACAAGCGTTGGGATGCGATTGTCGCGGCGTTTACCGAGCAGGTCAGGCAGGGGCGCACGCTGGAGGGATTTGTGACGTGTATCGAGGCGTGTGGGGAATTGCTGAAGGTGCATGTGCCGGTGACGCAGGTGAGGAATGAGTTGCCGAATCGGTTGGTGGTGTTGGCCTGATAGCCTAAAAGCCAAAGCCCCTCACCCCAGCCCTCTCCCGGAGGGAGAGGGGGCCGACCGAGGTGTCTTGCGCTCGACATCGACCTGAAAGACCGAGGCGATTATGGATTCAAAACAAATCTTTCAAACTTGAGTTCGACTCGGTATTTCAGGTCGGCGTAGCTCGAGAAAACACCTCGGTCAGTCCCCTCTACCTCTGGGAGAGGGCTAGGGTGAGGGCCGCTTTAACCAACCGTTCGGTAAATAAGAGCGTGTCCCCAACCCCCATCCCCCCTAAAATACCCGCCATTCCCGATTCCGCCCGTCCGAGGCCGCTTTTTCATGTCCGTTACTGCCCCGTCCATCAAGCCTGCGCCCGATCACCACGCCCAGTTCATCGAGCTGCTGCAAGCCAGCCTCGAACAGAACGGCTTCATCAAACTGGTGCTGGCCAAATACGTCGGCGAAGAAGTGGATCTGCAGCGAGTCATCATCAAACCGGTGACGGTCAAGGCGCAGCCGAATCTGTCGTTCGTCTATCGCTACAAAACCCGCGACATCACCAAGAATCTGCCCTTGGCTGACGGCGTGGCGGCGATTGCCGAGCTGTTGCCGGTCTCTTTCAAAAATGCGCATTTACTCGCAGTCACTGATGAAGCCCAGCTCGAATACAGCAAAAAGGGCAAGAGCTCGCTGTTCAAGAGCAAACCTCAGCAATTGCGCGAAGCACCGTCCGCTGAGCACAACCGCGAGAAAAATCGCTTCCTCGAGTTGAGCCGACCGTTCCTCAAGGATCTGGGCGTAACCAATGCGCAACATGAGCTGATCCCGGCGATGTCACGCAAGTGGAAGCAGATCAACAAGTTCATCGAAGTGTTCAGCCATGCCCTGACCTCCTCGCCGCTGGCGCTGGACAAACCGGTGCGGGTGGCAGATTTCGGTTCGGGCAAGGGCTATCTGACGTTCGCCATTCACGATTACCTGCGCAATACGCTCAAGGCTGAAGGCGAGGTCACCGGCGTCGAGTTGCGTGAGGAAATGGTCAACCTGTGCAACGCCGCTGCTGCGAAACTCGATCACCCGGGGCTGGTGTTCAAGTGCGGTGACGTGCGCAGCGTGGCGCCGAGCGAGCTGGACGTGATGATCGCCCTGCATGCCTGCGACATCGCTACCGATTACGCGATCCACACCGGCATCCGTTCCGGCGCGTCGATCATCATGTGCTCGCCGTGCTGCCACAAACAGATCCGCCTGCAGATCCAGAGCCCAGCGTTGCTCAAGCCGATGCTGCAATATGGTTTGCACCTGGGGCAGCAGGCGGAAATGGTCACCGACAGCTTGCGCGCGCTGTTCCTTGAAGCCTGCGGTTACGAGACCAAGGTGTTCGAGTTCATCTCGCTGGAACACACCAACAAGAACAAAATGATTCTGGCGGTGAAGCGCGCCGAACCGGTGGACCCGGCGCAGTTGTTGGTGAAAATTCAGGAGTTGAAGGCCTTCTACCACATCAGCGAACACTGCCTGGAAACCTTGCTGCGCGCGGATGGTTACCTGGCTTGACACTGACCCTGTGGGAGCGAGCCTGCTCGCGAAGGCGGACTGACATTCAACAATGATATTGGCTGTTACGGACCCTTCGCGAGCAGGCTCGCTCCCACATTTGATTTCACCGCGGTTTTGCGGCCGAGCATGACGGTCGCAATCACGCCACACGCAAACACCCAGGTAATCGGCTCGACATGTTCACCAAAGAACAGCGCCGAAAACGCGATGGTGAAGAAAATCTGCAATAACTGGATCTGACTGACCCGGGCGATCCCGCCCATGGCCAGCCCTGCGTACCACGCGAAAAATCCGAGAAACTGCGAAAACAGCGCCACATACCCGAACGCCCACCAGGCCTTGGCCGACACCGCGCCCTGATGTTGCAGCGCCAGATACAGCACCGGCCCGATCAACAACGGCGTCGACAGCACCAGCGCCCAGCAGATCACCTGCCAGCCGCCCATCTCCTTGGCTAATCGACCGCCCTCGGCGTAACCCAAACCACCGACCGCAATCGCGCCGAGCATCAACAGATCACCCGCCTGAATACTGCCGGCACCGGTGTACAGCGCATATCCGAGCACCAATGCACTGCCCAGCGCCGCGCAGGCCCAGAAGGCTTTTGACGGACGTTCGTGGGACAGCCACGCGGCGTACAGCGCCACGCACAAAGGTTGCAGCCCATTGACCAGCGCACCGTGGGACGCCGGCAATGTCTGCATGGCCCACGCCGACAACACCGGAAAACCCAGAATCACCCCGGCGATCACCAGGCTCAGGCCTTTGACTTGCTGCCACGTCGGCCATTTCTCGCGCCGCCACAAAAGCAGCAGCGCCGCCGGAATTGCCGCGAACAACGCGCGGCCCAAACCGTTGAGCAATGGATGCAGTTCCTGCACCACGATGCGGGTGAAGGGCAGGGTAAGGCTGAAGATCACCACGCCGAGCAGGCCGAGGGCCATGCCGGTGTTTTCGCGCGAGGACATGATGGAGACCAGAATTGAAGGTGGCAGGGAATGACCTTCATAAAGCCATAAACCTTGCAGTTCGAGCTGTTACAGCTAGGCACAGACTTAGGCGTACAGTTTGCGGACGCCATCGCGAGCAGGCTCACTCCTACAGTTGAAATGCGTACCCCTGTAGGAGTGAGCCTGCTCGCGATGGCCTCAACTCGGTAGTAGCCCGTTGTTACCCGTCACTCTCGAATAGGTCTACCTTGAACACTCCCAGGTAATTTCCAGAGGAATCCCCCCATGGCCGCGAAAAAGATCCTGATGCTGGTCGGCGATTACGTCGAAGACTACGAAGTGATGGTGCCGTTCCAGGCCCTGCAAATGGTCGGTCACACCGTTCACGCCGTGTGCCCGGACAAGGCTGCCGGTAAAACCGTGCGCACTGCGATCCATGACTTTGAAGGCGATCAGACCTACAGCGAAAAGCCCGGTCACCTGTTCGCGCTCAACTTCGATTTCGCCAAGGTCAGCGAGGCCGATTACGACGCGCTGCTGATCCCCGGTGGTCGTGCCCCGGAATACTTGCGCCTCAACGAAAAAGTCCTCGATCTGGTGCGCGCCTTCGACAAGGCCGGCAAACCGATTGCCGCCGTCTGTCACGGCGCGCAATTGCTTGCGGCGGCGGGTGTACTTGAAGGCCGCGAATGCAGCGCCTATCCGGCCTGCGCGCCGGAAGTGCGACTGGCGGGCGGTACGTACATCGATATCCCGGTGACGGACGGCCACGTTCAAGCCAATCTGGCCACAGCCCCGGCATGGCCGGCGCATCCGAACTGGCTGGCCGGTTTCCTCGGCTTGCTCGGCACCAAAATCACCCTGTAACGAGGATCCGCCGATGTGCGAGCTCTACGTCAAGGCTGACCCGATTCTCTACGAATCACGCTCGCGTTCGCTGCGCATCTGCGGTGTGGTGACGACGTTGCGCCTGGAGAATCAGTTCTGGGACATCCTCAGCGAAATCGCCGAGGTCGACGGCATGACCACCAACCAGCTGATCGCCAAGCTGTATGAAGAGGTGATGGATTATCGCGGCGAAGTGGTGAATTTTGCCTCGTTCCTGCGGGTGAGTTGTACGCGCTATCTGAGTCAGCGGCGGGTGAATGCGCCGGAGTTGTCGGTGGTGCGGGCGGTGGTGAAATAGCCGGCACCGAGTTGCCTCATTCGCGAGCAGGCTCGCTCCCACATATCCTTGGAGAACTCGCTCTAAAGTGGGAGCGAGCCTGCTCGCGAAGAGGCCGGTTCAAGCGACAGATGTTCTGGACTGGTCTTTACTCATTGGCGAAAAACCTCTCAATCGCCAAGGAGAAACGCGCATGTCCGGATGGTACGAAATCAGTAAAAGCAGCAACGGCCAGTTCAGGTTCGTGCTGAAAGCGGCGAATGCCGAAACGATTCTGACCAGCGAGCTGTACACCACTCGCGCTGCGGCCGACGGCGGCATCGCTTCGGTGCAAACCAACAGCCCGTTGGAGGAGCGCTATGAGAAGAAGTCGACGAAGGACGGCCATCCGTACTTCAACCTGAAAGCGGCCAATCATCAGATTATCGGCAGCAGTGAATCGTATTCGTCGGAGGCGGCGTGCGATAAAGGCATTGCCAGTGTGAAGGCGAACGGACCGAGCAAAGTGATCAAGGACAAGACCTTGCCGGTGCTCTGACCTCACTTTCAAATCCACCAAAATCCCCTGTGGGAGCGAGCTTGCTCGCGAAAGCGGTGTATCAGTCAACATCATCATCGACTGATGCACCGTCTTCGCGAGCAGGCTCGCTCCCACATTAAATTTGCTTTGTGTCAGTGTGATCAGCGCAGGGACTTGAGGATCGCTTGCAGCTGGGTCTGGCCCGCTTCACTCAACGGAAATACCGGCAAACGTGGATCGCCCACCTCCAGCCCGGTCTGCCGCAACCCTGCCTTGATCGTCGCCGGCAAGCCACCCTTGAGGATGAAATCCAGCAGCGGCAACTGGCGATAGAACAGATCCCGCGCCCGATCCAGATCCCCAGCCTTAGCCGCGTCATAGAGATCTAGGTTCAACTGCGGGATCAAGTTCGGCGCCGCCGTGCACCAGCCTTTCGCCCCGGCCGCAAACGCTTCCAGTGCCAGCGGATTGCAGCCGTTGTAGAACGGCACCTGACCTTCGCCGAGCAATTGCAGTTTGTGCATGCGCTGAATATCGCCGGTGCTCTCCTTGACCATGGTCACGTTTTCCACGCCTTTGACGATGCGCAAAATCAGCTCCACCGACATGTCGGTGCCGCTGGTGGCCGGGTTGTTGTAGAGCATGATCGGCACGCCGATGCGCTCGCCGATGGCGCGGTAGTGGGCGAGGATTTCCGCCTCGGTGAGCTTCCAGTACGAAGCCGGCAGCACCATTACCACATCGGCACCGTGACCTTCGGCGAAACGTGCGCGGCGCACGGCTTTGGCGGTGGTCAGGTCAGACACGCTGACAATGGTCGGCACCCGTTTGGCGACGTGCTTGATGCTGAACTCGGCAACCTGATCCCACTCCGCATCGCTCAGGTAAGCGCCTTCGCCAGTGCTGCCCAACGGCGCGATGGCGTGGACGCCGCTGTCGATCAGGCGATCGATCGATTGCCCGAGCGCTGGCAGGTCCAGCCCTTCGCCGTTGGCGCCGAACGGGGTGATGGTGTAGCCGATGATGCCGTGAATAGTGGACATGGGAATCTCTCCGTAACAGGTTTCAGTTCAGGCAATCGGCGTGTTGGCGCAGGTTCTGCCGGGCGTAATAGTTGAAGGCAGCGGCGTGGCGTTTCGGCTTGGCGATCCAGTCGTGCGCCTCGCGGCCCAGCTCGGGAATGATCGGTTTGATCGTACCGGCCGCCATCGCCAGCAGTTGCAGTTTTGCCGCGCGCTCGATCAGTTGGGCGATGACACAGGCCTCTTCAATCGTTGTGCCGGTCGACAGTTGACCGTGGTGCGAAAGCACAATCGCGCGTTTGTCGCCCAGTGCACCGGCAATCAACTCGCCTTCTTCGTTACCCACCGGTACACCCGGCCAGCCTTCGAGAAACGCGCAGTCGTCGTACAGTGGGCACAGGTCCATGTGGGAAATCTGCAGCGGCACCTCCAGCATCGACAGCGCCGCGACGTGGGTCGGGTGGGTGTGGATGATGCAGTTCACGTCCGGCCGGGCGCGGTACACCCAGCTGTGGAAACGGTTGGCCGGGTTGGCCATGCCGTGACCTTCGAGGACTTCGAGATCCTCGTTGACCAGCAGCAGATTGCTCGCGGTGATTTCGTCGAAACCCAGCCCCAGTTGCTGCGTGTAATAGGTGCCGGGCTGCGGCCCACGGGCGGTAATTTGTCCGGCCAGACCGGAGTCGTGACCGTTCTCGAAGAGGATCCGGCAGGTCAGGGCCAGCTTTTGCCGGTCCGTCCACGTATTATCCGCCAGGCTTTTTTGCATCTGGGTCAGCGCTTGCTTGACCAGTTGGTCTTTGGGTAGTGCTAATGTCTTGGCCATGTCTGTGTCCTTTGGGTGATTGCAAATGACACGAAAGAGGCTATATGACACAAAGTGTCATTGGCAAGCACGAATCGTCGCTTCCTCCATGGAATAACTGCTGCGCATGTCTATCCGTTTGAAATTATTGAGAAAAAAACTTGGTGTAACCCTTGAGGCGCTGGCCGAAAAATCCGGCATGACCAAGAGTTATCTGTCCAAAGTCGAGCGCGGGCTGAACACGCCGTCGATTGCTGCTGCGTTGAAACTGGCGAAAGCGCTGAATGTGAAAGTCGAGGAATTGTTCTCCGAAGACAACGTCAGCCTCGACAGCTACAGCCTGGTGCGCAGCCATGAGCGCCAGTCACTGGCGGCGAATGACCAGAGTCCCGGGTACGCCGTGTTGGCCCATCAGGTCAGCGAGCGCAGTCTGCTGCCGTTCATCATCTACCCGCCGAGCGAGTTCACTGACAAAACGTTCAAGGAGCATTTGGGCGAAGAGTTTCTGTTCGTCCACGAAGGGCAGGTCGAAGTGGATTTCATGAACGAAAAGGTGCTGCTGGAACGCGGTGATGCGCTGCACTTCAATGCACAGAAACCGCACCGGATCCGCTCGGTGGGGGAGGTGCAGGCGCAGTTGCTGGTGGTGGTGCACAGCACCGAGGAATGAGTTGATTGGGCTAAAGCTATCGCGAGCAGGCTCACTCCTACAGTTGAAATGCGATCCCCTGTAGGAGTGAGCCTGCTCGCGATGGCGTCGGTAGCCTCGCCACTAAATCTCGACCGGCACCGACAACTTCGGATTGCCGAGCGCATGGCTCTTGGCATCAAAAAACCGCAACTCCACACCCGTGCCCTCAAACACCTGCGCGTAATGCCGCTTCTGATGCTGAACAAACGCCGCACTGCGCGGATAAATCGAGATCGCCACCACCTTCGGTTTCGCCAGGCGCAACGCCCGCACGATGTGCGCATCCTGCTCCCCCAACGCATGGCCAAAGATACACAAACTGCCGCCATGCCCCAATAACTGCTGATAACAGAACGACAGATAATCCGAGCTGCGAATGGTCTTGAGTTTGTCCGCACTCGGCCCTTCGGTGACGAACAGCGGCACGTCATCCAGCGTCTTGAGCGTGTTGTTGATTGCGAAGCTGCCGAGCAGCGTGCCCTCGGTTGAGGTCAGCTTGCGCGCGGTGCCGTCCTGATTGCGCACCAGATGCAGACCACCGTGCAGGTACAACAAGCGCGGTTTGTCGGTGGCAGTTTCGCTCAGATCAAAACTCGCGCTGGCGCCGTTGAACAGATCGTCAATGGCCGCGCTGTTGTGTTGCAGTGCCCAGTAGTTGAGCAGGTCGTAATTGGTGGTGAACACGGTGCGATAGCGCGCCAGTTCTTCGTTCACCGTCGCCAGCGTCGAAGGCTTCACCAGTCGCCACGGAATGTGTACGGCGTGCACGGTGTTGATCAGCGCTTCCTTGATCGCGTAGTAGCGATTGCGCGGTGCCGCCGAGCTGACGGCCAACGCCTTATTGACCCGGCTGGTGGTTTTCAGTGCGCCGAGTACCTGCTCGAAACTGCGCGTTTGCATGGCGTCGAACACCGCCAGTTCCGACGGGCTGAGTGGTTTCTCCTCGACGGTTCGGGCGTTTTCGAACAGCGAGTCATAGCCGAAGTCATCCCACACCGCACGACTGGCGCCATTGCCCACCAGCAGGCCGTTGAAGTCGCTGGTGGCGCGCAAGGCGTTCCAGTCTTCGAGAGTGGCGTCGACATCCAGAAAATCGGTCATTGCACAGGCGTCTCAAAACAAAGGGCTGATGGGCGGCGACTTTATCACGAGCGGGCATTGAGCCAGATCAACATCGGTCGTGACCGATCGGTCGATCCTGTGTGCATCCGCCGGATCGGCGCAGTCGATTCGGCCTCAGTCAGGAGATGCACGATGAGCAGCACCTTTTTCATTCCGGCGGTCAACATCATGGGCAGCGGCTGCCTCGACGAGGCCATGGTCGCGATCCGCAACTACGGTTTTCGCAAGGCGCTGATCGTCACTGACACAGGTTTGGCCAAGGCCGGCGTGGCGACCATGATCGCCGAGAAGCTGGCGATGCAGGACATCGACTCGGTGATTTTCGACGGCGCCAAACCGAACCCGAGCATCGCCAATGTCGAGTCGGGTCTGGGGTTGCTCAAGGAAAGTCGCTGCGATTTCGTCGTGTCGCTGGGCGGCGGTTCGCCGCACGACTGCGCTAAAGGCATTGCCCTGTGCGCGACCAATGGCGGGCAGATTCGCGATTACGAGGGCGTCGACCAATCGAGCAAGCCGCAACTGCCGCTGATCGCGATCAATACCACCGCCGGCACCGCCAGCGAGATGACCAGGTTTTGCATCATCACCGACGAATCGCGCCACGTGAAAATGGCCATCGTCGACCGTAATGTCACGCCGCTGCTGTCGGTCAACGACCCGGCGCTGATGCTCGCCATGCCCAAAGGCTTGACCGCCGCCACCGGCATGGATGCGCTGACCCACGCCATCGAGGCTTATGTCTCGACCGCCGCCAACCCGATCACCGACGCCTGTGCGCTGAAGGCCATGACCCTGATCAGCAACAACCTGCGCCTGGCCGTGCGCGACGGCAGCGACCTCGCCGCACGGGAAAACATGGCGTACGCGCAGTTCCTCGCCGGCATGGCCTTCAACAATGCTTCGCTCGGTTACGTGCATGCCATGGCGCATCAATTGGGTGGTTTCTACGACTTGCCCCATGGCGTGTGCAACGCCGTGCTGCTGCCCCACGTGCAGACCTTCAATGCGCTGGTGTGTGCCGAGCGGCTGACCGATGTGGCCCACGCCATGGGTGCGGATATTCGCGGTTTCAGTGCCGAAGAGGGCGCGCAGGCGGCGATCAACGCGATCCGCTGCCTGGCCAAAGATGTCGAGATTCCCGGAGGCTTGCGTGAACTCGGCGCCAAGCTCAGTGACATTCCGCTGCTCGCCACCAATGCCCTGAAAGACGCCTGCGGTTTGACCAATCCTCGGGCGGCGGATCAGCGCCAGATCGAGGAGATTTTTCGCAACGCGTTTTGAGCGGTCATGACGGGGGCAACGGGCTTGACTGCTAGGTTTTGCCCTTGTCTTTGTCCTCAGTGATCACCGTAAATGTTCGAACACGGCCCCAGTCTGACAATTCTCCGTTGATGTTGTGAATGGCGGATATTCGATACCTGCCTTTCGTTAGGGGGGGTGTAGCTTGAGTATGCCATTGCTCGCTGTCGACGCTGGCTCTGGCAATCTCCAGGTCGGTGTCCAAATCGATAATGCTAACGATGCCAATGGGCTTGGTGACATTGCCATAAAAGACCGGAACGGCATCTACCTCCGCTTCTTCCTCCGGTCCCATCACTATCGGAATGTTGACGGGGGGCACCAAGAGCGCCTTGTATTTGCGCACTTCACTCCAACCTGACATGACTCCATCCACCTCCTGGCGGGCCTTGATCCTATGCTCTCCCGGAAACTGGGCACCGCTGAAGCTAAACGCCCATCGTCCCTTTGCGCTGACCTGTCCTCCACCCAGCGAATGTGTCTCTTCAACGTTCCAGACCTGCACCAGAGCCCCCGGTATACCGCTGCCGAGAAACAGTGTTGCAACTCCCGTGTTCTTGTCCTCTTCGGGGTAGGTGATGGTCGGGGGCGGGACAGGTTGCGTATTGGGCTTGTCGGGAGTGCTCATTGTGCTTCTCGTTTCAGGCTGAATTTGAAACGAAACACTGGCACGGTGTGTCCCGTTTAGAACCTGTAAGAACTACCAGTTTTTTAGCTTTTTTTGCTTGGGCGGCAATTTCATTTTGTTCTAAAAAACTGTCATTTATGTCAGTTGTCTGGTGTGGCTGCTTCGGATCGAATGCTCTGACAACAGGGGTCGACTCCGATCGCCTTGAGGAGCACACGAACATGCCAAAAGCCAATGCACGTAAAGCACGATCAGCCGGTGAGTTGGATCAGACCTTTGCCCACTCGGGCCTGCAAACACTGCAGTTTCCAGCCGCGCGCAAAACCATCGGGAAAAGTGTCGCAGTGCTGCCTTCGGGACACATCATGGTCAGTACGACCGTCATCGATGCATCGGGAGCCTCGCATTACGGCCTGACGCGATTGCTCGCGGATGGTCATCTCGATACCAGCTTCGGCGAGGGCGGGTACCTTCGCGGTCAGTTTGTCAGGGGGCGATTGTCACAAGGCGGGAATCTGCTCGTCGGTGAGAGCGGCGTATTCTGGTTGTGCGCAGTGCTTGCAGATGCAGCAGGCAAGCTTGAGCAAATCATCGCTCGATTCAAACCGGACGGTACGCTCGATCCCGAATTTGGTGATGGACAGACAGGCTACCGAGTCGTGCCGATGCGTATTCCCGTGCTGAACAATGCCACGGGCGGCCGCTTGATATTGGCGCACTCCACTCCAGCGAAAGCGCTGCCGGACAGATTGCTTTTCGTCACCTCTCAAGGGGGCAGCGGGTTATTGACGCGTTTTTTTCTGGATGGCAAGGATGACCCGGAGTTTGCAGGCAAAGGCTGGATTCACCTGACGCTTTCCGGTGTGGCGATCACGTTGCACGGGGTTACGCAGTTGGACGATGGGCAGATTCTGGTCCATGGCAAGACTGAAGTGACCAACCAGGGTTTGGTCATGGCTTACGAGCGTTCCGGGCAGGATGCTGAGTCGTTCGGCGAGAAAGGCACGCTGCTGCTGGAACTGCAAAATGCGGGTGCACCGCTCGAAAGCTCGGTGAATCGCATCGTTGGGCAATCGGCGCAGCGCCTGTTGTTGATCGGATCGGCCGTCGAGTCGTCTGCCGGGGAAAAGCGTCAGCATGGCTTCATCAGCGGGATCACCCGCGACGGTGAGTTTGATCCAGCATTCAACGGCGGTGCGCCAGTCATTACTGCCGCAACGCGGCTACTGGATCTTAAAAGCTGGAGCGCAGGGTTCGCGCTGAATGCCTCCCCCGGCCCGAGAATCGTCACGGTCGGACAGACCTCGGACGGCGAACGACGCTTACTCACCGGAGGCTTTTTGGCCGATGGTGCCGTGGATCCGGCATTTGCTGTCGAGGGCGCCGCCGGTATCGAGTGGATTGCGCAGGACGCCTGTCTGCAGGGTTCGTCGGTGCTGGTGCTGGGGCAGCGAAATGAAGCCGCTCACCTGGTGCGATTGCTGACAGCGGCGAGCTGACGGGGCAGGTTCATCACATTTTCGGTGTGATTGAATTCCGGGCTATCCTGCCGACTCGGACGAACCCCAGTCAGCGAGCCCTCCATGCTGCAAAAAAGCCTGATCCGCCGCCTCGACCTGATCACCCTGCAACTGTTTGTCGCCGTGCACGAAGAGGGCACGCTGACCCGCGCGGCCTTGCGCGAAGCCATCGCGGTGTCGGCGGCGAGCAAGCGCCTGATGGAGCTGGAGGAGGCGCTGGGGATCAGCCTGTACGTGCGTCAGGCCAAGGGCATGACGTTGACCCCGGCCGGGGAAACGTTGTTGCACCATGCCCGGCAGATGCTGTTCAACGTCGAGAAAATGGGCCTGGAACTCGGCGAACACAGCCACGGTGTGCGGGGTTATGTGCGCATGCTGGCGAACCTCTCGGCGATCATTCAGTTTCTTCCCGAAGACTTGCGCGATTTTTCCGCGCAGCATCCGCAGGTCAAGACCGACCTTGAAGAACGGCCCAGCGCCGGGGTGATTCAAGGCGTGCTCGATGGCGTGGCGGATCTCGGTATCTGTTCCAACGACAGCGACACCAAAGGCTTGCACAGCGTGTTGTACCGTCAGGACAAACTGGTGGTGGTGATGCTGCCGGAGCACCCGTTGGCCGCTCGTGAATCGGTGGCGTTCGATGAAACCCTGGACACCGATTACGTCGGTTTGCACGCGGCCAGTTCGATCAATATGCGCACCCACGCGGCAGCGCGACAGGCTGGCAAGGTTCTGCGCATTCGCATTCATGTGCCGGGGTTCGATGCGGTGTGCCGGATGGTTCAGGCCAACATGGGTATCGGCATCTTGCCGCAGCGTGCTTATGAACTGTTTGGTCAGGCGCTGGGGTTGCACGCGGTGCCGTTGACGGATGACTGGTCGGATCGCGCGTTGATTGTGGTGGTGCGGGATGAGGCGCGGTTGTCGCCGGTGAGTCGGTTGTTGTTCGAGCATTTGCGGGGGCAGGGCGCATAGATCTCCAGTGAATGTTCCGGCCTCTTCGCGAGCAAGCTCGCTCCCACAGGGATTGGTGGCGGCTACAGATTCTGTGTTCAACACATATCCATTGTGGGAGCGAGCTTGCTCGCGAAGGCGGCCTTGAATCCACCACAAACCCCCCGAGCGTTCGCATTTCGCGAACGCCCATTGCCGAGACACGGCTGGATTGCCCGATCATCGTTCCTCTAGCCTTGGCGCATATTCCAAGAACAAGAGGTACCCCGCGATGACTGCCCCCTTGAGTGCGATCAAAGTGATCGAGATCGGCACCCTGATCGCCGCGCCGTTTGCCGCGCGCATGCTCGCCGAGTTCGGCGCCGAAGTGATCAAGATCGAAGCCATGGGTCAGGGCGACCCGCTGCGCAAATGGCGCAAGCTGCACGAAGGCACGTCGCTGTGGTGGTACCTGCAATCACGCAACAAGAAATCGCTGGCACTCAATCTGAAATCCGCCGAAGGCATCGAACTGGTCAAGCAACTGGCCAGCGACGCTGACGTGATCATCGAAAACCTGCGCCCCGGTGCGCTGGAGAAACTTGGCCTCGGTTGGGACGTGCTTCACGCGCTGAACCCCAATCTCACCCTCGTGCGCATTTCCGGCTATGGCCAGACCGGCCCGTACCGTGATCGTCCCGGCTTCGGCGCGATCGGTGAAGCGATGGGCGGCATTCGTTACACCACCGGCACCCCCGGTTCGCCACCGGCGCGGGTCGGCGTCAGCCTCGGTGATTCGCTGGCCTCATTGCACGCGGTGATTGGCGCGCTGATGTCACTGTTGCGGGTCAAGACCGGGCAGGGCGGCGGACAGATCGTCGACGTGTCGCTGGCCGAAAGCGTGTTCAACGTCATGGAAAGTCTGGTGCCGGAATACGACATGCAGGGCCATGTCCGCGAACGCAGCGGCGGCGCGTTGCCGGGTATCGCACCGTCCAATACTTACCTGACGGCTGACGGGGCCTATGTGGTGATTGCCGGCAACAGCGACCCGATCTACAAGCGTCTGATGCACACCATTGGCCGCGAAGACCTGGCTGACGCAGAGGAATTCGCCCACAACGACGGTCGCGCCGCCAAGAGCGGTTTGCTCGACGCCGCCATCACCCACTGGACCAGCAGCCTGCCGATCGACGACGTGCTCGCGGCGCTGGAAGCGGCTGAAGTGCCGGCCGGGCGCATTTATTCGGTGGCCGACATCGTTGCCGATCCGCACTATCAGGCACGCGACATGCTGCTCAGTGCCGAGTTGCCCGGCGGTGCAACAGTGAAGATGCCCGGCATCGTCCCTAAACTCTCGGAAACCCCCGGCGGCGTGAACTGGTCGGGGCCAAAACTCGGCCAGCACACCGACGGTATTCTTGCCGGCCTCGGCCTGACTGAACTCGATATCGAACGCCTGAAAAGCCAAGGGGTGGTGCAATGATCACGGACTATTCGCAAACCCTGATCGTCCAGGAAGTCTCGCCGCGCGACGGTTTGCAGATCGAGCCGACCTGGGTGGAAACCGCTGACAAGATCGCCCTGATCGATCAGCTGTCACTGGCCGGTTTCAGCCGTATCGAGGCCGGTTCGTTCGTGTCGCCGAAAGCCATTCCGGCGCTGCGTGATGGCGAGCAAGTCTTCAGCGGCATTCAACGCCAGCCTGGGGTGATTTACGTCGCGCTGATTCCCAACCTCAAAGGTGCGCAGCGTGCACTGGAGGCGGGCGCCGATGAACTGAATCTGGTGATGTCCGCCAGCCAGACGCACAACATGGCCAATATGCGCATGCGCTGTGACGACTCGTTGGCGGCGTTCGGTGACATCGTTTCGTTCGCCAGCGGTTCCGGTGTGCGCCTCAACGGTAGCATCGCCACCACGTTCGGTTGTCCGTTCGAAGGTCAGATCGACGAGGACCGCGTGCTGCAGATCGTCGACGCGTATCAGGAACTCGGCATTGCCGGCATCACCCTCGCCGACACCACTGGCATGGCCAATCCGCGTCAGGTAGATCGCTTGGTGCGGCGGGTGTTGCAGCGGGTCTCGCCGGCCGATCTGACCCTGCATTTTCACAACACCCGGGGTCTGGGGCTGTGCAATGTGCTGGCGGCTTACGAGGTGGGCGCGCGGCGTTTCGATGCCGCACTCGGTGGCCTTGGTGGCTGCCCGTTTGCGCCAGGTGCGTCGGGCAATATCTGCACTGAAGACCTGGTGAACCTGTGCGATGAAATCGGCATTCACACCGGCATCGACTTGCCGCTGCTGCTGAAACTCTCGCGAGGTCTGCCGGATCTGTTGGGCCACGAAGTCCCCGGTCAACTGGCCAAGGCCGGACGCAACTGCGACCTGCACCCGATCCCCACTTGAACACCGCTATTCCCTGTGGGAGCGGGCTTGCCCGCGATGAGGGCGTCACATCCAACGTGGATTTCGACTGATCTGACGCCATCGCTGGCAAGCCAGCTCCCACAGAAAAACGCTCCACAGTGAGCGTCATAACCAGACAACAAAAACAATCGGACGCCCACCGGCAGTCCGTCTGGAGAAAAGCTATGAGCCTCAATGTAATGGAGGCGGGCGCGAGTCCGTCCGTCGATCACGACGCCGAAAAAGCCCTGGTCAGCAAAGTCGCCTGGCGCCTGATGCCGCTGATCATGGTCTGCTATCTGTTCGCTTTCTTCGACCGCATCAACATCAGCTTCGCCAAGTTCCAGTTGCAGACCGACCTGAGCCTGAGCGACACCGCTTACGGCCTCGGTGCCGGGCTGTTCGTGGTCGGTTACGTGCTGTTCGAAGTGCCGAGCAACATGATGCTGTACAAAGTTGGCGCACGGCGCTGGATTGCCCGAATCATGATGTCCTGGGGCGTGGCGACGGCAGCGATGGTGTTCGTCAACAGCGAATGGCAGTTCTACGCGCTGCGCTTTGTGATCGGCGCGATGGAAGCCGGGTTTGCCCCGGGCGTGCTGTATTACCTGACGCTGTGGTTCCCGCAGCACTTCCGTGGGCGCATCACCTCGATGCTGTTTCTGGCTTCGGCGTTTGCCGGTCTGGTTGGTGCGCCGTTCTCCGGGCTGGTGCTGGAACACCTCGACGGTGTTCTGCAAATGCGCGGCTGGCACTGGTTGTTCCTGCTCGGCGGCGTGCCGTGTATCGGCCTCGGTTTTCTGGTGCTGATGCTGCTCAAGGATCGCATCGAGGACGCGCACTGGCTAAGCGCTGACGAGAAGAAACTGCTGTCCAGCCGCATCGCCCAGCATGAACCGCACAAGAACGGCGGCTCGTTGCTCGCGGCGTTGAAGATTCCCGGATTTTTGACCTTGGGGCTGATCTATTTTCTGATCCAGGTCGCGTCCTACGGCTTGAACTTCTGGGCGCCACAGTTGATCCGCAGCGCCGGTACCGAGAGCCCGGTGATGATCGGTCTGCTGACGGCCATTCCGTACATTTGCGGGGCGATCAGTATGGTGGTGATCGGGCGTTTGTCGGATGCCACCGGTGAGCGGCGCAAGTTTGTCGCCGGGCTGGTCATCGTCGGCGCGATCGGATTTTTCAGTGCGGGAATTTTCGCCAGTCACACCACGTTTTTGATCGTTGCTCTTGGCTTGCTTGGCGCCGGGATCATCGCCTCGATTCCGAGCTTCTGGACGCTGCCACCGAAGTTGTTGGCCGGTGCTGGCGCTGGTGCAGCGGGCGGGATTGCGGTGATCAACACACTGGGGCAGTTTGGCGGGATCGTCAGCCCGGTGATGGTCGGACGGATCAAGGATCTGACCGGCAGCACCACGCCGGCGCTGTATGTCATTGGCGTGGCGGCGCTGATCGCTGCGGCACTTTTGCTGTGGGCCTTGCCGCAGAAATTGCGCACGCTCGATAAGTTCTGAGATCTGCGGCGCCTGCAATGACGCTTTCGCGAGCAAGCTCACTCCCACATTTGAAATTCGATTCCCTGTGGGAGCCTGCTCGCGAAGACTGACTTCCAGACACTGAAAATCGTGGATTCATAACATCAGCTAACGGCCAGCCCATTCCTCTCACCCCCCCCCCCCCGTGGCACAAGCGTCGGGGTGGCGATCAGGCGTTGAACGGGTTCAATCGGACGATTGAGGAGGGGATTGCGCGCCCCTCATAAGTCGCTACTACCACGCCTTGGGTGGGAGCCGTCGGGTATGGAAAATACGCAAAACCTGCAATCGGCTTTGACGGACGCGATAAGGAATCAAATAGGGCCGATCAGGAACGACCCACTCCCGAGTGCCCGGAAGGCGGCCTTCGCGACCCGAAGAGGGAAATCGAGTGAGGTGATCAACGTTGGCGAAAATAGCCTGGACAAATTCTGAAGCAGCCTTCGGATTATCGAGAGCGATGTAGGCAGCTTCATCATCGAGATTTTTTAACGCAGTTTTTAGCCACTCAACTCGCATTGGCATTCCATTTTTCCGCGATGGCCCTGACTTCCTCATCAGTAGCGAAATCACCAGCGTCGGCTTCTTTCAGTGCTTTCTGAATTTCTTCGATTTGCCAGGCTTCGCGTGCGAGGTATTCACGCAATGCATCCACCGCCAAGTAAGACTTGGTGCGACCGGTTGCTTTGGCGAGGTTGGCGAGCGTGTCGGCAATTTCGTCTGGGATACGCAGGGACATGACGGACATGGAGAACTCGGTGTAGTGACGTGTAATACGGGAAACTACAGAGTAATACAGGGAGAAGCCAGTTCCGTTCGTCTTCAGGGTGGCAGAAATACGTTTTGGTCTACTGATGATTCGGTTGAAAGGGCCGATACAGCAGGGGATAGTGCGCGGCTGAAAAAGTAATCAAGGAGCGGGAAGTGACAATGAAGTCTGGCTGGATCGGATGTGCGGCATTGTGCGGGTGGTTGCTGGCGGGGCAGGCATTGGCCGATTGCACGCCGGCGCCAAAGGCGCATGAGATGGATTTTTCCGTCTGTAAGGACTGGCCGGCGTATCCCGGACTGACGCTTACCGCCGCCGCCAATTTCTCGCCCGATCCGGTGTATGGCGAGTCAGAGACTATAGGGCTTTACGATCTGCGTTTGGCCTTGGTGGCGAGCGCAGACTCGCAGCCGTTAGCGAGCTTTTATCAGCCATCCGCATTCTCTGTTGATGCCATCGCGCTGGACGAACTGAAATTCGATACCGCCCGCTATAAGCTCGCACCGCAATTGCAGGCCTTTGGCGTGCGAGTACGGTTCAAAGGCTCTTCGCGCGTGAATCCTGTGGATGAAGCCTGGTTGTCGCTCTATGTGAAAGACGGCAACGCATTGCGTCCTGTCATGGATCGGCTGGTGGTTTATGAATATGGCGGGGAGTGGGATGGCAATTGTGCGGGAGAGCGCTACGAGACTACGCGAACCGTGGCTCTGGCCAAGACCAGCAGCCATGGCTATGCCGATCTGATGATCAAAACGATCCGTAGTTCGACCGTTGGCGAGGGTGAGGGCGAGGCGTGTGTATCCAATACCGTCACGCAAAAACCGGTCTTGACGACACTTCGCTATGACGGCAAAAACTACGTAGTGCCTGAAGATTTCAAAGGCCTCTAAGACCGATGACTTTTACTCAAGGAAGAACAATGATTTCGCGTATCACCTTGCTAGGCTCTTTCATCGCAATGGGACTTTTAACGACAACCGTCCAAGCCCAGGCCGCCTGCCAGACCAAAGACTTCGACGGCAAATCCCTGTCGCGCTGCAAAGTCTGGCCCGCCGTGCAGAATCAGGCGATCGCAGTCAAATCCACCTACCTTGCCGACGCCGGCGGCGATGATGCCGGGGTGTTCGATCTGGATCTGTCGATCGTCAACGCCAGCACTTACAACCCCATCGCCACTTACCGTAAACCGGGTGCTTACAACTCCGATGCCGTGCGCTTTGAGGATCTGCGCATCGACACCGCCCGTTATCGACTGGCGCCGGAGGTTCGGGCTTTCGGTCTGCGTTCAAAGTTCGCGCACAGTTCCCACGCCATTCCCTACGAGAAAACCGATCTGGCACTGTATGTTCGCGAAGGCAATGAGTTGCGGCCGGTGCTGGAGGGCTTGGTGGTTGCCAAGAGCAACGGTGAGTTCATGAATGATTGCGAAGGCTACACAAAGACGATTCGCCGAACCGTCGAGATCGGTCCTTCCAGCCATCATGGTCTGGCCGATTTGATCGTTACCACCAGCGGCAGCAAAATGAAAAATACTCAATCGGGTAAAGAGTGCCTTTCCAAGACCACCCGCTTGAAGCAAAAACAGATCACCCTGACCTACGACGGCCAGCAATACATCGTCCCCGAAGACCTCAGAGGCTACTGACCCGATGCTCACCGGCCTCAACCACCTGACCCTCGCGGTCAGCGATTTGAATCGCAGCCTCGCCTTCTACCGTGATCTGCTGCAGTTGCGCGTCGAAGCCACGTGGGATGCCGGTGCCTACCTGTCGCTGCCGGGACTGTGGTTGTGCCTGTCGCTTGATCCGCTGCGTTCGAGTCAACCGTGCGCCGATTACACCCATTACGCTTTCAGCCTCAATGCAGCCGATTTCTCAACGTTCGTAGCAAAGCTAAAAGCGGCGAACGTGCGTGAATGGCGAGATAACCGCAGCGAAGGTGCGTCGTTCTACTTTCTCGATCCCGATGGCCACAAGCTCGAAGCCCATGTCGGCGATCTCGCTTCACGGCTGTCGGCGTGTCGGCAAAAACCGTACGCCGGCATGCGTTTTTACGACGAGTCATGATCAGACACATTTGTCTGTTATAGACTGGCGGCCACGTGTTCTGGCGCTGCAGGTTTTCCATGACTTCATCGTTGCTAATGGCCGTGCTGGCCTCGGGTTTCATTTACGGCATTACGCCAGGGCCGGGTGTGCTAGCGGTGTTCGGCATCGGTGCAGCCCACGGGCGGCGGGCCGGGGCGGGGTTTCTTTGCAGGCATCTGCTCGGCGATGTGGTCTGGTGCAGCACAGCGCTGATCGCGATTGTCGGCGCCCGCGAGATCGGCAGCACCGCGTTTGATGTGCTCGGTGTGCTCAGCGGTGTGTACCTGTTCTGGCTCGGCTGGCGCGCGGTGCGCGCCCAGCGTCGCAGCGGTGACGAGCCGCAGGGCGCGGCGCGCAATCCGTTCTGGCACGGCATTCTGTTTGGTTTGACCAATCCCAAGGCCTATCCGGTGGCGGTCGCAACGTTCACCGCGCTGCTGTCGAGCCGTGCCGAACTGCTCAACTGGTCGATGCTGCCGGCGCTGATTGCGCTGAGTTTCCTCGGTGGCTTGCTGGCCTACGCTATTCTCATCGGCGTGGTCGGCGCGCAGCGGGTACGCACGCTGTATCAGCGCCACGAACTGTTGATCACCCGGCTGTGCGGCGTGATGTTTATCGGTTTCGCCATCAACGCGCTGATGCATGCGCTGCCGGGGCTGATGCCGAACAAGGCTTGAAAGTGAGTGCAGGGAGGCGCAATCACGAGGTCAGGGAAGGTTGATCAGTGCTGCATTACCCGGACACCCACGCTGAACCATGGAAAGCCGAAATTCCGCGCCGCTGGCGAGTTTTATCGATCTGTTGCTGGACGCCGTTTGCGCGGTCGACAAGCAGGGGCGCTTTGTTTTCGTCAGTGCCGCCTGCGAGCGTGTTTTCGGCTATTCGCCTGAAGAGTTGATCGGCCGGCAAATGATCGAGCTGGTACACCCGGCGGATCGTCAGCGCACTCTCGCGGCTGCCAGCGAGATCATGGGCGGCGAACCCAAGCTCAACTTCGAAAACCGTTACTTGCGCAAGGATGGCAGCGTCGTGCATATCCTCTGGTCAGCGCGCTGGTCGGAAGTCGATCAACTGCGCATTGCCGTGGCGCGCGACATCACCGAGCGCAAGCAGGCCGAATCGCGCCAGGCTGCGCTCTATGCGATATCCGAAGCGGCCCATGCGGCTGAGGATCTGCTGGCGCTGTTCAAGCGTATTCATCTGATCATCGGCGAATGGCTGCCGGCGATGAATTTTTCCGTGGCGCTGTACGACGAGCACTGCGCACAACTGAATTTCCCCTATCACGTCGACGATGACGAATTGCAGCCCGAGCAACCGGGCACCGTCACCGGGCGGCTGTGCACGGAAGTTATCCGTAGCGGCCAGCCGATTCTTCTGACGCCGGACAGCCCGGATTCCCCAGCCGATTTCGCCGAACTGGTGGCCGGGCAGCACGCGCCTTGCTGGCTCGGCGTGCCTTTGAATTCGAAAAACGGCACCATCGGCGCCTTGATCGTCAAAAGCCTGCCCGGCGGCGAGCGCTACACCGAGCAAGACAAGGAATTGCTGCAATACGTTTGCGCTCAGGTCGCCACGGCCATCGAGCGTCAGCAATTGCACGCCCGCCTGCGGCGCATGGCGCAGTACGATCAACTCACGCAATTGCCCAATCGTGAATTACTGCGTGATCGCTTGAAAGCCGCGTTGGCCGGCGCGCGCGCGCAATCCGGGCACATGGCCTTGTTGTATGTCGACCTGGATCGCTTCAAACAGGTCAACGACACCTTCGGTCACGCGGTCGGCGACATGCTCCTGCAAACCGTGGCCAACCGCCTAAAAGGCTGCGTGCGGGAAACCGACACCGTGGCCAGAATTGGCGGCGATGAATTTGTCGTGCTGCTGCACAGCGTGCAGGTTTCGGAAGATGCTGACGGCGTGGCGGAAAAAATCCGACAGGTACTGGTACAACCAATGCGCCTCGATGGCCACAACCTGCACATCGAACCCAGCATCGGGGTCGCCCGCTATCCAGAGCACGGCAGTGAGGAACAGCAACTGTTTCGCCATGCCGATCAGGCGATGTACGCCGCTAAACGCTTGAACCATCACGCGCTCAATGGCTGAAAAAGCGGCGCCGTTCGTCGCAGCGACTGCAATTTTTCTAAACCTTTGGCGGTCAGAAAATTCTCAATCTAGGCGGGCACCTGCTCGCCACGATCATTACCAAGAGGTAGAGAATCATGCCTAATTCAAGAAACTCGAACTCGGGAAACTTCGCCAACGATCGAACGAAGGCCTCTGAAGCAGGTCGCAAAGGTGGGAAAACCACCACAACGACTGTCGACAAAGAGCCAAAACCAGACATGGGCCGCAAGCCCGCTCAGAAATCGAAGTAGTCGGTGAAGGTAGTTTTGATTGAGAGGCGGGGGCGTAAGCTCCCGCTTGAATTTCGCTAGGAAGGAGGGCGCGACCATGAGCCGGATGGCCACCCGTGTACGCATTATGAGTTTTGCATCGCTGTTGGGTCTGTTTGCCAGCAGTGCTTTTGCCCAGTCGCCCGCCGATTTCATCAACGATGCCTCGGCCAAAGGCATGGCCGACATCGAGGCCAGTCGTCTGGCCCACAGCAAGGCCGAATCGAAAGAGGTCAAGGACTACACCATCGTCGTCATCAACGACCGCACAACGGCCAACCAGCATCTGGCGAAAATCGCCAAGAAGCTTGATCTGCCGGTCGCGCCTCGTGAAGAACTGGCCGACAAGGCCAAAGAACTGATGCCGCCAGTGACCGACGGCGCCTCCTTCGATCAGGCCTATGCCGCCAGTCAGGTCAAAGCCACCGAGGAGGCCATCGAGCAGATTCAGCAGGAAGCGCAGACCACCGACGTGCCGGAGATCAAGGCGTTTGCCGACGAGACTTTGCCGAAGCTGCAAAGCCATCTGGAGAAGGCTCGCCAGTTACAGGCCAGCCGTTAACGACAAAAGATCGCAGCCTTCGGCAGCTCCTGCAGCCGTTTCTGTAGGAGCTGCCGAAGGCTGCGATCTTTTGATTTTAAATCCTCAGCACTCATTCAAATCCTGCTTCGACTTACTCTTCTCACCCAGCCCCTCAAGGTTAAACACCTCACCCTCGCCCAACGAGCGGTAGTGCCTGCGCAACGCCTCCAACTGCTTCAGATCCAGCGCCTCCAGCCCGAGCATCGCGTTTTGCGCCTCTTTGGTCACCAACAACAACTCATCGATCTTCAAATGCAGAATGTCGGTATCGCGGTTCTGTGTGTTCTGGATCAGGAACACCATCAGGAACGTGATGATCGTGGTCGAGGTGTTGATGATCAGTTGCCAGGTATCGTTGTAGTCAAAGATCGGCCCGCACAACCCCCACACTCCGATCAGGATCAATGCTCCCATAAAGGTCTTTGGACTGCCCGCCCACAAAGCGAGCTTCTGGGAAATCTTTGCGAATTTCATGGCCGTTTTCCTTATTGGGAAGAGTCTTGAAATTCAGACATCTGCGGCTGGTGGAAAATTCTAATTACAAATCCGCCCACGTCACTGGACGTTGGTAGGGCAGGCAGACGCGCCAGATAGCGGTATCGTGACCAACCGCTGAAATGCCCCCGACAGGAGAACGCAATGAGTTGGTCCGCCAAGCAATACGTCGCTTTCGAAGATGAACGCACCCGCCCGGCCCGCGATCTGCTGGCGGCGATACCCGCGGCTGAAGCGCGAACAGTGGTCGATATCGGTTGCGGTCCCGGCAACTCCACGGAATTGCTGGTACAGCGTTTTCACGGGGCGAAGGTCAGCGGGCTGGACAGCTCGGCGGACATGATCGATGCCGCACGCAAGCGCTTGCCGGATTTGCGCTTTGATGTCGCCGAGATTGATCAGTGGGCCGATGCAGGGCCATTCGATGTGATCTTCGCCAACGCCGTGTTGCAGTGGGTGCCGGATCACGCGACGTTGCTGCCGGCGTTGGCCAGCAAGTTGTCGGCCGGTGGCAGCCTGGCGATCCAGATGCCGGACAATCTTAATGAACCGTCCCATCGCTTGATGCGTGAAGTCGCCGCGAATGGTCCATGGGCGAGCAAGCTTTCAGGCGCTGCGGGACAGCGTACCGACATGGCGAGTGCCAGCGATTATTTCTCGATGCTGCGGCCGCACTGTGCGCGGGTCGATGTGTGGCGCACCACCTATCACCATCAGCTGTCTGGCGGGGCGGCGGGGGTGGTGGAGTGGTTCAAGGGCAGCGGGTTGATTCCGTTTTTGAGTCCGCTGACCGAGGCGGAAAAGGCACAGTACCTGGAGCAGTATCTGGCGGAGGTTGAGAAGGCTTATCCGGCATTGGCGGATGGCTCGGTGTTGTTGCCATTTCCACGGTTATTCATTGTCGCGACTCGCTGAAATGAGCTGGACGTGTTGTTCGGCTGGAGATTTCGGGTGCGTTTTCGGACGGGCCCCTCACCCCAGCCCTCTCCCGAGGGAGAGGGAGCTGACCGGTGTTGTATTCGAAACCGGAGTTCGGCTCGATATTTCAGGTCGGCGTAACCCTAGAGAACAACTCGGTCAGTCCCCTCTCCCTCTGGGAGAGGGTTAGGGTGAGGGCTTCTCAAGCTGCAAACCCGCTCAACGCTGCACCGCCACCAACATCATCATCGGCCGCTCCCGCTCTTCCGCCAGCGCCGGTTGCGCCGTCACTTCAGCATCGCTTGGCCCCCATTCATTGACATGTCGAATCGTGAATCCCGCATCGATCAGCGAATTGAGCAATGTCCCCACCGTACGATGCTGCTTGATCACACCCTCAGCCAACCAATTGGTCACCCGCTCGCCCTCCAGTTGATAGCTGTCCAGCGGCCAACGCTTGTTGCCTTCACTATCCACCAACCAGCCCGGATTACGCGGCGCCATGAAGATTGGATGCTCAATGGAAAACACAAAGTGCGAACCCGGTTTCAGCGCCGTGTACAGGCGCGCAAACAGCCCCGGCAGATCCTTGATGTAATGCAGCGCCAGCGAGCTGTAAGCCAGATCGAAACTGCAAGCGGGCAGGTCGAGCTGTTCCAGGTCGGCGCGCTCATAGCGAATATTCGCCGCCGTCGGGGTCGCACGCGCGCGCTCCAGCATCTTCTCCGAGACATCCAGCCCCAAGACACTGGCCGCGCCATTCTCAATGGCCCAACGACTGAACCAGCCATAACCGCAGCCCAGATCCACCACGTTCAAGCCGTGCATGGATGGCAACAGCGCCTTGAGCGCTGGCCACTCCGGCGCCGCGTCGAGGCCGCCGATGGAGCGGTTCATCTGGCTGTAGCCCTGGAAGAATTCGGGATCGTCGTAAATGTTTTGCGTCATGGTGAAGTGCTCTTTTGAGTTCGATCGTCAGCGGCAAAGTGGCCGCGATTGGAATCCCTCGAAAGTGATGGCGCGTATTCGTCGATGGCCGCGCAGGGGGAGGGTGGTGGCTGATAGGGAAATGCTAGTCGGTCGAGACGAAGGTGAAAATCGATGGAGTGTTGTGGATCTGTAATGTCAGAAAATGCTGCAAGGTTTTTGGCTGCTTAAACGCATTCGGTGGCAAGTGTTTATAAGCGTTCGGTGTTACGTCCTGAAGCCTACAAATCCTTGCGCCGTTGCCTACCGCTAAGCCAGAATCCGCCGGCTTGTGCGCTTGGAAGGCGGTCGGTAACTTGGTTCGCATCACTGATTTCCAGTGATCGGGTTTAGTAGCCCGGCATCCTCAATCTAAATAGCTGCATGAGTACCACTCAGTCAGGCGAATGCCTGCACCTGATGGTGGCTGTGCGCATGGCGCCCTCGGGTGCGCCGGATTTGGATTGGGGTCCGGTCTACTAACTTGCGCACAGCTGCCACCCATCCGTTTAGTAGCGAGATCGGTTGCGGCCTTACGAAAAGGTCTCAATCCAATGTTCAAAGTTACGCCCAATCCGCCGGAAACCGATCCGGCATCCCCCTACGAATCACCCAACTCAAAGAAATTCCACGAAGCCGCCGAACGCGCCCTCGACCACTATCTAAGCCCCACGGCCAGAATCATGGGTTCCACTCACGAACCCGAACCGATGTACCTCGCCAACCCTGCCTACGACACCGAGTCTCTGCTGGCCAACGCCAGCGAAACCCTCGGCTCGGCCACCACCATGCTCAACAACTTCGCCGCGCTGCTCGACACCTCACACCGCAAGACTGCACTCGGCATCGCGCAGGTCGTCATGTTGGGGGAATTGGCGGTGAATCAGGCACTGGATAAGGTTGTGCCGGCGGGTTAACCCGATCGCTTTAAGAAGCCAAAGAAACCGGCCAATGAGTGCCGGTTTCTTGAGACTGCTACGTGGCAGCACGAATTCAGGCAAGTAGCCCGATGTTTTGGTCGATGCGTTGTTGAATGGTGCGCAAGGTTTCCTGGGTGATCACGCCTGGATACAAACTTTCAGCCATGGCTGAGAATCGGCTAGCTACCTCGCAAAATCTGTCAATGATGTCGGCGGCCGTAGCGGCGTTTACTTCAGCCTCCACTGCAAGGTTGAGCAGGTGTTCTCTTCCAATTTCCAAGGCTTCACCCATCACGTCCATCTGGTGATAGCCTCCCGGCCCCTCGCAGAACGTGACGTCATAGGCCGGCGCTAATTTCCAGTCTCCGCCAGGCGACATGATGTAAGCAAAGTTCTTCGGATGGTCGTCTCGGTTATTGAATGCGACATTGAAGACGACCCGCTCAAACGCTACGGCTTTCTCTCGTACGTCATTGCTGCACTTATGAGTCGCACGCAAGAAGTTGACGTAGTCCAGCGCCCCTGGGGATCTGAAGTCCGCACCGGTAAAGGCTGCAAGACTCTGCATGGGCACCCGCAAGTCGTTTTGTCGGTCAAAGCGTTTGGTGGCAAAAGCGGCCATTCCCTCAGACAGGCTGAAATAACGAGTGTCAGGGGTTTGGATACCGCACAAGCGTAAACATTCGGCATAGACCATTTCGATGGCGCACACCTCGGGATGTTCTTGCTGAGCCGGAAACTTCACCAACCAGGCTTCGAAACCGGGAGTGGCAGCCGTAGTAAAGGCGTCAGTGTGCGGATCGCGATATACCAGCGCTTTTGGTCGGGCGCCTTGTGGAGAGCCTCCGACCAGTAGCAGCTTCTGGAGAAGCTCTCCACCTTTACCTTTGAGTACCTCCTGCACTTCGGACGCGAGCAACTCGATGGGAACATGCATTTGCGGTTCCAGCGCCTCGGGTGCAACAGGTTCAAACGACATGGCCCCCATGGCATTGTTGCCAATGTAGGCTAGCCGCTCCAAAGGACCTATTCGCGCGGGGTTGAGGCCTCGACGTTTGAACAATCGGTCCATCAGTAACATGCCCCAGCCATCCGGCAGCGAGTCATAAACCGGCCCAGGCAGTCCCAACTGATGTGACGGGAAATCCCGGTTTAACCTGGCTCCCTGTAATGGAAGCCTCAAGGACGAGAGTTCCAGCCCTCTGTTTTTTGCCTCATCGCTGTACTCAAACATGACCTGCGGGCGACCGGTCAGGGCTTTCGTCGAAGCAAGTGTGCCCCACCGCCAACGTTCACCCCAACCCTCGTAGTAGACGTCCACTTGTTCAAGCATTGTCGGCTTTCCTTTTGATGCGATGACGCTTGGCCGTTTTTTCGTAGCGAATGATATCGTCCAGAGTTTCGAGCCTTGGCAGAAACAACCCTTCGAGTTCCTTTTCGCGCCCGAGAACCATCGCCACTCGCACCATGTTGTCGAAACTCACATTACGACCGGCTTCAAGGTTTGACACTGTATTCGTCGCAATGCCCGCGCGAGCGGCCACGTCTGCCTGTGTCATCTCCAAAGCCAATCGTTCTGTGCGCAGGCGTTGGCAAATCCGTTTGACGATCTCGCTCGCGGTAGTGAGGCTTAAATCCAGCATGTCGTGTGTACCGTCGGCGTTCAGTTTTGATTGTCAGTACACAATATACTGTTGATTAAACCAGAAAATATAATTTAACTCACAAGAAAATGTAATTAGGTTTAATGGGTAGGATAGGCCAGCACGGGTTGACGCGCCAGGGTTCAACCCTGCTGCAAAACTTTCAGAGCCGCCGACGCCAGAAAGCCCGAGCGGCTTTTTTCTTCCGGGTGGTGCAACACATATTCGTCAATGCGGTTAAGCAAATGCCCCGGCAACGTGATGTTGAGTTTCTGGGCTTTACCCAAGTACTTCACGACATCTATATCGACCACGGCCCATGCACATCCTGCGTACTTCGGATTAGCGACGTTCACGCCCAGTTTGCTCGCAGGCGGGATCGGCGCACCGTCCTCCGCCAAAATTTCGAAATGCCCCTCGATGGCTTCGCGAGCCATGGCGACGGCATCATCCAGATCATCGCCAGCCGAAAAGCAGCCCGGAATGTCCGGCACCTCCACGCCCCAGGCGTGTTCCTCATCACCTATTGAAATCGCAATCGGGTAGAGCATATTCGTTTCCTCCTTCGTGCCGAAGACCTGAACAAGTCAGAGCAGCGCTTGTTGCAAAATACTGATGGCCGTTTTCTTCAACAGATTTTTCTTCGGATGCGGCACAGTGACCTGTCCAGGCTTGACTGGTTGTTTGAAGTGATGGTGGCTGCCTCTGACCCGCACTAAAGACCAACCGTCTGCGACGAGCTGGCCTATACCTACTTGGCTTTTGTGATCAATACTATAACCACCAAGTGATCATTGTCCGTCATTCGGCTCAGAGGTTTGAATCCCCAAGGATTCAGAGTGTGTTGCAGGTTTTTGCATTGTTTCGAAATGCAGCATCGGATTTTTTCAGGCACAAAAAAACCGGCCATCAAGGCCGGTTTTTTCTGTTCCTGCGTCTCCCGTCAAAAAACACAACGTGAGACCAATATTTGAGTGGAGCGGGTAGAGGGAATCGAACCCTCGTCGGAAGCTTGGGAAGCTACTGTTCTACCATTAAACTATACCCGCTCAGAGCGGCTGACTTTGTACCAGACTCGGCCACGGATTTGAAGTTTTTCTTTTACTCATGAACGCTTTGAATCACTGAAAACGGTCAATCGCGGGCGAGCGCTGCGGTGAGAAAAGCAAAATCCCAGCCCGGCAGCCTCGCTCGCGACGACACCCTTTCAAATAGCCAATGCATGTTGATCCTGAACAAACGAGTAACGCGTTCGGCTGGTCTGCTGTGCCGGTTTCAGAAAGCCGAGCAAGGCGTTCTGGCTGTCGCGGCAGGCAGCCTTGTGTTCCATGTCGAGGAAGTGCCCTGTGGCCTGCAGCGTGGTAAATGTGCTCTGCGCTACGTGGTTGCCGAACAGGCGTGCATCTTCGGCTGCGGTGTACTCGTCCCATTCGCCGTTTAGAAACAGCACTGGCACGTTGATCTTTTTCGCTGCATTCAGATAGCACTGCCGATCGCTGTGCAGCACGTCGCTGATGTGGAAGTGCATCTGCCCGTATTCGTGCTCGGCGAGGCTGCTGACGTGGCGATAGTTGAAGCGTTTGAACAACGACGGCAGGTGTTTGCCGATGGTGTTGTTGACCAGATGGCCGACGCGGTCGCCGTCGCGCTGGCCGAGGTAGTCGACGCCGCGTTCGAGGTAGTCGAGCATGTGCGCGTTGATTACTGGCGAGAACGAGCTGATCACCGCCCGTTCGATGCGCCGTGGCTGGTGGGCGAGGGCGACCAGGGTCGCGGCGCCGCCCCAGGAGAACGACAGTACGTGTTCGGCGGTGAAGTGGTCGATCAGCTCGAGCAGAATCTGCCCTTCGACATCCTTCGTCAGATGTTTCTCGTGGCGATTGTGGGCTTTTGACCGGCCCGCGTAGGGCTGGTCGTAGCAGACCACGTTGAATTGCGGGTGCAGATTTTTCACAGTCTGTGCAAACGACGCAGTCGTGGCCATCGAGCCGTTGACCAGGATGATGGTCTTTTCTGCGGCGTCTGCGCGATAGAACTCCGTGTAAACCCGATACTGACCCTGTATATCCAGCACAGCGATTTCTGGCCTCATGTCATAAGACTCCTGGCAAGCAAGCGGGTATGCGCGCAAATAGAGATTGCACGAGCTTTGTGACAGGTAGGCATACGCCTGGAATTTGCTTGGCCCATGTCGATCCATGACTGCGGTCGACGGGTATTGTTATTGGCGGGCAGTTTGCCGGCTGAGGCGGAGCCTTGAAGGCTCTCTACCGGCAAAAAGTTTCTTGGATGTATGTCGTGACTCATCGGTCACAATCTGGCCGACGTCCTGATTCAAGCAGGGGAGTCGGGATCGCGCAAGTGCCATTGGTAAATTGTTCGACAACTTCTGCTGAGCGGTCGCGGGCTTAGAACAAATGGATCTCTTCGGTGCGCAAAGCGCGGTACTCGCCCGGTTTTAGCGCGTTATCGAGGTGCAGAAGACCCATGGATTCGCGGTGCAGGCGCAGGACTTTGTTGTTGAAGAAACCAAACATGCGCTTCACCTGATGGTAGCGGCCCTCGACGATGCTCAGCCGCGCCGAGCATGGGCCGAGCAGCTCCAGGTGCGCCGGCTGCGTGGTCAGGTCTTCGAAGGCGAAGTAGATCCCCCCGGCGAAAGTACTCGCATAGTGCGCGCCAATCTCCTGCTCGGTCTCGACGTAGTAGACCTTTGGCAGTTTGGTCTGCGGCTGGGTCAAGCGGCGCGACCACGCGCCGTCGTTGGTGATCAGCATCAGGCCGGTGGTGTTGAAGTCCAGGCGTCCGGCGATGTGCAGGTCGTCCTTGTCCGGCTCATCGATCAGGTCGAGCACTGTCGGATGCTGCGGGTCACGCGTGGCGCTGACGCAGCCCGGCGGTTTGTGCAGCATGAAATAGCGTGCCGGTTTGCCGCTTTGCAGGACTTCGTCATCGACTTCGACACGGCTGAATTCCAGCACTTCGCTGTGCGGATCGCTGACGACTTTTCCGTCAACCCGCACGCGCTTTTCCACCAGCAACAGACGAACCTGCTGACGGTTGTAGCGGGGCAGGTTGCTGAGGAAACGGTCGACGCGCATGTTCAGGTTTCAGTGAGTGGCGGGGCGCGCATCTTACGGGATCGGCCGCTTGGCCGCTTGCAGTTGCGCCTCGACTTGCGCGCAACGCGGGCACAGGCAGGATTGGTTGCGCAGTTCTGGCGGCAGCGCTTCAAGCACGGCCGGATCGATGCTTACGCCATAGCACCAGCATTCGCGGTCGGCGGTGCGCGGGTCGGCCAGACTGCAGTCGTTGCGGGCGCCGCAGGCCGGGCAGTGGTCGGGTTTAACGTCGGAATCAGGCATAAGTCGAGTGAGGCATTTCCACGCAGGTGCGGTTGCGGCCGGTTTGTTTGGCCCGGTACATCGCATGATCGGCCCGCGACAGCAGGCTGTGCAAGGTGTCATCGCGTTGCAGGGTGGTGGCGCCGATGCTCACCGTCAGATTGAGGCTGTGGCCGTCGTAGGCATATTCGTGTTGTTCGACGTGTTGGCGGATCTTTTCGGCAATTTTCTGACCGGTATCGCCGTCGGTGTCCTTCAGTAAAACGATAAATTCCTCACCACCCCAGCGGCAGACAATGTCGGCATGGCGCAGGCAACTTTGCAGATCGCGGGCGAAACCGATCAGCACCTGATCGCCGGCCATGTGCCCGTAGGTGTCGTTCAACACTTTGAAGTGATCGAGGTCGAGCAGCAACGCGGTTAAAGGTTTGGTCTCGCGTCGGGCTTCGTGCAGGGCCTGCGCGGCGAGAATATCGAAGCCTCGGCGGTTGGGCAGCTCGGTGAGGCTGTCGAGTATGGCCTGCGCCTGGATTTTGCTTTGGTAGCGCTTGATCACGCGGTTGAGCAGCGCCAGCACAATCAGCGTCACCAGCAGGCAGATCAGTAGATTCAGATACAGCGACTGGCGGATCTCACTCAGCGCGCCGTCTTCGCGTTTATCGACAAACAGATACCAGTTCAACTCAGGAATAAACCGCACGTTGAGAAAGTGCCCCTGGCCGTGGGCGGAGTATTCGTAGCTGCCGCTGTGCGGTTTCGGCAACTGGCTGACCAGGCTTTTCATGCTCTCCAGTTCACTCAGGCTCTGACCGATGTGCGCGCTTTCAGGCCCGCCTTCGGCGCCGGTCAGGACCAACCGGCCAAAGGTGTCGACGAAGTACACGCTGCGTTGATAGCGCTGTTGATACTTGTCGATCAACTTGATCACCGCGTCCACGGTCAGACCGACGCCCGCCGCGCCGATGAAGCGGTTGTGGTAGTCGTAAACCTTGTAGTTGATGAAGAAGGTCAGGTTGTCTTTGTTGGCCAGATCCGGGTCGACGTTAATCTCATACGGAACCTTCATGTCGCGCACGCGGAAGTACCAGGCGTCGCGCGGTTCATCGACCTTGACCTGCTTGAGCACGCCTTTGGCGTGGTAGTAGGTGTGGGTGCTGTTGGAGACGAAAAACGCGGTGTAGGCGCCGTAGTGGGTCATGACCTCGTCGAGGTAGCGGGTCATCTGCTCGGGGTTTTGTTCGCCGTTGACCACCCAGTCGCGCATGAAGGTGTCGCGGGACATCATCGAGGAAATCAGGATCGGCCGTACCAGGTCTTTCTGGATTTCCGAGTACACCGTATCGGACGTCAGCGGCAGCTCGGTGTTGACGATGTTGTCGCGAATCGATGCGCGGGAGGCGTAGTAGCTGAGCAACGACGTGGCGAGGAAACCGGCGCCGAGCAGGGCGATCAGCGTCAGGACCAGCGAGCGTTGCGAGTACAGGGGAGAACGAAGCGGCATGGCGGTTCCGTTGGCAGTGGCCCGATGGCATGCATTCTAGTGGGATGGCCGGGAAAAGCCTGCGGGATTTATGCCTGAAATGGCGGGGGATGTGACGTAGAGGGTGTGTCAGGAGGATCGCTCCCTCACCCCAGCCCTCTCCCGGAGGGAGAGGGAGCTAGATTGTGGTGATTTCAAAAAGTGTGTTCGGCTCGGTATCACCGAATGGCAACCACCTGACAAACACCTCGGTCAGTTCCCTCTCTCACCTGGAGAGGGCTAGGCTGAGGGCTGGTTTCTGGATCAGTTCCAAGTTTCAAGATGCGCCCGCCATCCCACTCCCGGAGGGAGAGGGAGCTAGATTGTGGTGATTTCAAAAAGTGTGTTCGGCTCGGTATCACCGAATGACAACCACCTGACAAACACCCCGGTCAGTCCCCTCTCCCTCCGGGAGAGGGCTAGGCTGAGGGTTGGTTTCTGGATCAGTTCCAAGTTTCAAGATACGCCCGCCATCCCACTCCCGGAGGGAGAGGGAGCTAGATTGTGGTGATTTCAAAAAGTGTGTTCGGCTCGGTATCACCGAATGGCAACCACCTGACAAACACCCCGGTCAGTCCCCTCTCCCTCCGGGAGAGGGCTAGGGTGAGGGTTGGTTTCTGGATCAGTTCCAAGTTTCAAGATACGCCCGCCATCCCACTCCCGGAGGGAGAGGGAGCTAGATTGTGGTGATTTCAAAAAGTGTGTTCGGCTCGGTATCACCGAATGACAACCACCTGACAAACACCCCGGTCAGTCCCCTCTCCCTTCGGGAGAGGGCTAGGCTGAGGGTTGGTTTCTGGATCAGCTCCGAGTTTCAAGATACGCCCGCCATCCCCCCAAATGGCTGATGTCCAGCGCACCCTCCAGACCATACGGCTCGCAGATAAACCCGCTCTCCCAACGTCCGTCCGCCAGTTGCACTTTGCCCAGTCCCAGCGGCGCCGGAATCCCGGTCAGGAACGAGCCCAATTCACTGCTCGGCAATTCCCACACTTCCACCGCAATCGCCACGCCGCCATCCTTGACTCGCACCATCCCCGGCCGCAATGGCGGGCCGCCGGCCAACGCATACAGTTGATAGTCCGGCGAACTCAACGTCGTTTCCAGCAAGCGCCCACCCCGCTGGGTTAGTTGCCAGTTCAACGCCAACCCCTGCAGATGCGCGCCACACACCACAATGCGTGCGCGATCGTGACGTGCAACGTTCGCCGGTGTCGGCAGGTCGGAATCCAGCTGACGCTGCAGCGCATCGGCCACGCTCAGCAGGTATTGATCGGTGAACGCCCGGCCAAACAGCGTCACGCCCCACGGCAAACCGTTGGCCATGAACGCGCTCGGCACGGCGACGGCGGCGTAGTCGAGCAGGTTCATGAAGTTGGTGTAGTAACCCAGTTCGGAGTTGCGCAGTACCGGTTCGGCGTGCAGTTCGGCCAGCGTCACCGCACGGCCGATGGTCGGGCTCAGCACGCAGTCGAGGCCTTCGAGGGCCTGATCGCACAGGGCTTTCAGGGCTTGCAGCCGATACTGCGCACGGAAGGTCTGCACGCCGGTCACCGCCGGGGCTTTCGCCAGCACGGCTCGAATCACCGGTAACACCGCTTCGGGATTCTGCTCCATCAACTCACCCGCCACGCTATAGCGCTCGGCAACCCACGGCCCTTCGTAAAGCAGGCGCGCGGCTTCAAGGAAGGGCGACAGATCCAGTTCGACCGCTTCGCCACCCAATGCCTTGAGCCGGTCGATGGCATCGCCGAACAACAACGGGCCTTCGACGCAGCCGAAAAACTCAAGGTCCTGCGCGCGCGGCACACCGAAACGAAACGCCCGTGGCGCACCAAACGCCGAGCCGTCATTCCACGATGGATTGCGACGGCTGTACTCATCACGCGGATCTAGTTTGGCGGTCAGCGCCAGCAACTGACTGGCCTCACGCGCTGTGGCGGTGAACGTGGTCACGCAATCCAGCGTGCGGCAAGCCGGCAGCACGCCGGCCGTGGAGATCAACCCTTTGCTCGCCTTCAACCCGACCAGATTGTTCAGCGCCGCCGGCACCCGACCGGAGCCAGCGGTGTCGGTGCCCAAGGCAAAACTCGCCACGCCCAATGCCACCGCCAGCGACGAACCGGCGCTGGAACCGCCGGACGGATATTCCGTCAGCACACTGTTCGGACATGCGCCATAAGGCGAGCGGCTGCCGTTGAGGCCAGTGGCAAATTGATCGAGATTGGTCTTGCCCAGCGGAATCGCTCCCAAGGCGATCAACTGCTCGACGATGGTCGCCGAGCGTTCCGGCACATAAGCAAAGTCCGGACACGCGGCGGTGGTCGCAATCCCCGCCAGATCAATGTTGTCTTTGATCGCAAACGGCACGCCGTACAGCGGCAGGTTGTCGAGGTCACGACCGTCGAGGGCGGCGAGATACGGCTCCAGTTCGTCGGCGCTGAGCAGATGAATGAACAGGTGATAATCCGGGTTCAGCGCGGCGGCTTTTTCCCGTAGTTTCAGCAGCAGTTGACGCGGTGTGGTGTCGCCATTGCGATAGGCCTGGCGCAGAACATCGAGTTGCAGATTCATGAGTAGATCCTTATCCAATTGGCTTCAGTCGAGTTCCAGCACCACGACCCGTTGTCCGGCACGCACCGCCGAACCGGGCTGCACGCGGATCTCGCGCACCACCCCGGCCAGCGGCGCGAGTACCGGGATCTCCATCTTCATCGACTCGAGAATCACCAGCACATCGCCCGCCGCGACACGGCTGCCGGCCTCGACCTGCACCTGCCAGAGATTGCCGGCAATGTGGCTGTCGACGCTGTGTTCACCGTCGGCCAGTGGCGCATCCTCGGTCGATTCCGGCACGGCTTCTTCGCTGTCGAAATGCGCCTGACCGCTGGCGATCCAGCGTTCGCGCTCGGCATTGAAGGCACCCTGTTGTTGGGCGCGAAAGGCGCTGATGCCTTCGGCTTCGCGATTGAGAAAAGCCTGATAATCGGCAAGGTTGAGCTGGCTGTGTTCGATGTTGGGATCGAAGCGCCCCAGCGGAAAATCACGGCGGATGCGCAGCAGTTCTTCGGCGCTGACCGGGTAGAAACGAATCTGATCGAAGAAGCGCAGCAGCCACGGTTTGCCATCGAACGCGGCGACTTCGCGGTAGCGATTCCACATCTGCAGAGTGCGCCCGACAAACTGATAACCGCCGGGGCCTTCCATGCCGTACACACACATGTAGGCGCCGCCGATGCCCACCGAGTTTTCAGCGGTCCAGGTGCGTGCCGGGTTGTATTTGGTCGTCACCAAACGATGGCGCGGATCCAGCGGCGTGGCGACTGGCGCTCCGAGGTAAACGTCGCCAAGGCCCATCACTAGATAGCTGGCATCGAACACCGTGCGCTGTACTTCGTCGAGATTCGGCAGGTCGTTGATGCGCCGGATGAACTCCAGATTGCTCGGGCACCACGGCGCGTCCTTACGCACGGTGGTCATGTATTTCTCGATGGCCAACTGGCAAGCCGGGTCGTCCCACGACAGCGGCAAATGCACGATGCGCGACGGCACTTGCAGGTCGTTGGCGGCGCACACCGCGTCCCACTCGCCAGCGATGATGCCGAGCAGATCGGCCAGCGGCAGTTGCTCGGGCTGGTAGTGGATTTGCAGCGAGCGAATGCCGGGGGTGAGGTCGATCACGCCGTGCAGGGTTTTGTTTTCCAGTGCCTGCATCAGGGCGTGGGCGCGGAAGCGCAGAACCAGATTGAGTTCCGGCTCGCCGATTTCCAGGAGTAAATGAGTGTCGCCGGAAACCCGCGCAACCAAGCGCATATCGCCCTGACTCAACGTCAACACCACAGGCGACATCAAACCCTGTGGGAGCGAGCCTGCTCGCGAATGCATTGGGTCATTCAATACTGATGTTTCTGGAACACCGCTTTCGCGAGCAGGCTCGCTCCCACAGGGGAGATCCCATTTCAGAGCGAGATCGCGGGCGTCAGTGAGAGAGACAGGAATGAACTGGATTTTATCGCCCGCCTTGAGCTGCCCCAGTTGCCACAGATCCGCCTCGATCACCGTCACCGGGCAGACAAACCCGCCAAGGCTCGGGCCATCCGGGCCGAGGATCACCGGCATATCCCCGGTGAAATCCACCGCGCCAATGGCATACGGATTGTCGTGAATGTTCGACGGATGCAACCCCGCCTCGCCACCGTCGGCCCGCACCCATTCCGGCTTCGGCCCGATCAGCCGGACACCGGTGCGGCTGGAGTTGAAATGCACTTCCCACTGAGTTTGAAAAAAAGTGCTGATGTAGTTTTCAGTGAAGTATTCCGGTGCCGCGTGCGGGCCGTAAATCACCCGAATCTGCCGCACCGCCGGCAACGCGGTGATGTGCTGCTCGGCCAGTTGCTCACCAGCACTGCGATCCTTCAGCGCAGCGATATGCAACACGTCCCCGGCACGCAACGCCCGACCACCGTGCCCACCAAACTGACCCAGAGTGAAAGTACTTTTGCTGCCCAGGTAATCCGGCACCTGCAAGCCACCGCGCAGACACAGATAACTGCGTGCCCCGGCGCCGCTGATGCTGCCCAGATGCAACGTCGCACCAGCGGGGATCAGCAACGTGGTGTTCATCGGCACGCTTTCCCCCTCAAGTGTCAGGCCAATCGGCGCCCCCGTCACCGCGACCACCGCCGCACAATTGAAGCGCAGCAAAGGTCCGCTCATGGTGATTTCCAGCGCCGCCGCACCTTCAGGATTGCCGAGCAGACGATTGCCCAGACGCAATGCACGGCTGTCCATCGGCCCCGACGGCGGCACACCGACCGCCCAATAACCGAGGCGGCCGGGATAGTCCTGCACGCTGGTTTGCGTGCCGGCGCTGAGCACTTCGAAAGTGTTGGCGCGATAGACCAGATTCTCCAGACAACGGGTCCACGGCTCACCGCTGGCGAACGGCGTGTCGAGCAAAATCTGCCGCAGGTAATCGCGGTTGGTTTCCACACCGTACAACAGACTTTCGCCCAGCGCTTTATGCAGCTCGGCGCGCGCCTGTTCGCGAGTCGGCGCCCAAGTGATGACCTTGGCGATCATCGGATCGAAGTACGGCGGGATCTCGCAACCGGCCTCGACCCAGGTATCGATGCGCAGTTGAATGCCGTTGGCCGGCGGAAACTCCACCGCCGTCAGCAGGCCCGGGCTCGGCTGGAAATCGCGCCCCGGATCTTCCGCATACAACCGCGCCTGAATCGCATGGCCCTCGGGTTGCAAACCACATATGAGTTCGCTCAGCGGCGGCAGCTCACCCGCCGCCAGCTCAACCATCCAGCGCACCAGATCGACGCCCCAGACTTGTTCAGTGACGCCGTGCTCGACCTGCAAACGCGTGTTCACTTCGAGAAAGTAAAAACGCTGCGCCTCGCTGTCGAAGACGAATTCCACGGTTCCGGCGCTGCGGTAGTTCACCGCTTTCGCCAGCTTGATCGCCGCTGCGCACAGCTCTTCGGCCATTCCGTCCGGCAGGTTCGGCGCCGGGGTTTCTTCGAGGACTTTCTGATTGCGCCGCTGCACCGAGCAGTCGCGCACGCCGAGGGCGATGATTTCACCGCGACCGTCACCGAACACCTGCACTTCCAGATGCCGGGCGCGCTGAATGTACTTCTCGATGAACACGCCAGCGTCGCTAAAGTTGTTCTGGCCGAGACGTTTTACCGCTTCGAAGGATTCGCTCAATTCGCTGGCGCTGCGGCACACGCGCATGCCGATGCCGCCACCGCCGGCGGTGCTTTTCAGCATCACCGGGTAGCCGACCTGTTCGCCGGCAATCAGCGCGGCGTCGAGGCTGTCGAGCAGTTCGGTGCCTTCGAGCATGGGCACGCCGTGCTGTTTGGCCAGCGCACGGGCGGTGTGCTTGAGGCCGAATACGCGCAGTTGTTCCGGCGTCGGGCCGATGAAAGCGATGTTGTGCGCTGCGCAGGCTTCGGCGAACGCGGCGTTCTCCGAGAGAAACCCGTAACCGGGATGTATCGCCGTGGCGCCGCTTTGCTTGGCGATGGCGAGAATTTTGTCGACCGCCAGATACGTGCCGGCAGCGGCGCCTTCACCGAGGCTGTGCGCTTCATCGGCGTGCAGAATGTGCAGGCTGGCGGCGTCGGCTTCGGAATACACGGCCACGCCTTTGACCTGCAGTGAAGCAAGGGTGCGCAGGATGCGGCAGGCGATGGCGCCACGGTTGGCGATGAGGACTTTTTCGAACATGGCATAACCCCTGAAGGGGAAGCGGGCCGTCCCGCCGTTTTTCGACAGACATCCGGGCCGTCCCGGATGAAAAAACACTTCAGATCACCACCGATCCCTTGTAGGAGTGAGCCTGCTCGCGATAGCGTCGGATCAGTCAAAACTGATGTGTCTGACCCACCGCTATCGCGAGCAGGCTCACTCCTACAATTGGGTCTGTGGTGGATTCACTTTTTCAGGCACTGCCCGGAACGCGCCTGACACAGTGCAAACAACCAACGGCGTAAACGGCGGATAGTCAGTTCCATACCAGTAGCTCCGCAGGTGTCGGGTTATAGGCGTTGCACGGGTTGTTCAACTGCGGGCAGTTGGAAATCAGCACGATCACGTCCATCTCCGCGCGTAAATCGACGTACTTGCCCGGCGCCGAAATCCCGTCCTCGAAGGTCAGCCGGCCATCCGCCGTCACCGGCACATTCATGAAGAAATTGATGTTCGGCCCGATGTCGCTTTTGCCCAGTCGCCCATCATGGGCACAAGCGCGCAGGTAGTTGTCGCGGCAGCTGTGCATGTAGCGTTTTTCCAGGGCGTAGCGCACGGTGTTGCTCTCTTGTGCACAGGCACCGCCGAGGGTGTCGTGGCGTCCGCAAGTGTCGGCGACGATGGTCAGCATCGCGTGGCCGAGGTTGGAATACAGCACGCTGCCGGTGCTCAGGTAGACGCTGTTCTGCCGACGCAAGGTGCGCTGCACGTCGTAGCGTTCCTTGGGATTGGCGAGGCTGTAGAACAACGTATCGATGGCCTGATTACCTTCCAGATCGAGGATGCGCAGGGCCTGGCCGGCCTTGACCTCCATCAGCCAGGGTTCACCGGCCGGGATCGTGGCGCGGTACACCGCTGTGTCGGGTTGGTTTTGCGAAGTGGCGATAGCAACTGACATGGCAGCGATCCTCAGGCGAACAAACGGTCGGTATTGATAAAGCCGCGCTCATTTTCCGGGCGCGAGGTGCGGCAGTGTTCGGCGACGCTGGCGTCGGCGTTCATCCAGCTCAGCTTCAGTGGTTTCGGTGCGTATTCCGGCGCCGGATCCATCGGGTGCTGCAGCGCAGTGAGCACCACCAGCGTGTCCATCGGCGCGTACAGTTCGATGTAATCGCCGGCCTTGGAATTGCCTTCGACGAAGTGGAAACGCCCGGCCTCGTCGACGTTGACGCGACTGAACAGATTGAGCGTCATCAACAGGTCGGAGAGGCCCAGGCCCCACTTGCCGAGTTCCACCAGCAGGTTGTCGGTGCCGTTGCGGAAGAAGCCGTTGCGCAGTTCCTGATAGCGGCCCTGGCCGTACTTCTGCGCGACTTCTTCGGCGCAGAGCACGCCACCGAGGCTGTCACTCCAGCCGCAGGTGTCGGCGGAGATCGCGGCGAGGACGCGGCCCATGTCCGAGTACAGGCAATGGCCGCTGGTGAGCTTGGCGGTGTGTTGGCATTTGAGGCTGTCGGGCAGGTTCAGCCGTTCGGTTTTTTCATTGGCGTTGAGCAGGGTCAGGCTGACGTTGGCGCCACCGCGCAGATCAGTCAGGCGCAGCAATTGACCGCGCTTCAACACGAAGGAACGGTGGCCGCCACCGGGGAGCATTTCTTCGGCAAACGGTGGGAACAGTTGAGTCGAATCGGTCATCGGCTTATTCATTGAAGAAGTCCTCTCAAGCGGTGCGAAGGGCGCCTGCCAGTGGCAACGGCAGGGCGTCGACGGCGGCGCGTTGGGCGCGGCGGTCGCTGTTCAAAGGGATGTCGTAGGTGATGCGCGCGCCATAGGCGCCGGGGGCGTGCGGGTCGAGGCGAACCTTGTCGAACACCAGCAGACGCGTGCCGAGGCTGAAGCCTTCGGACAGGTCATGGGTGACCATGAACACCGTCAGTTTGGTTTCGCGCCACAGCTCCAACAGCAAGGCGTGCATGTCTTTGCGGATGCCCGGATCGAGCGCGCCGAACGGTTCGTCGAGCAGCAGCACGCGCGGTTTCATGATCAGTGCCTGGGCAATCGCCAGCCGTTGCTGCATGCCGCCGGACAGCTGCGCCGGGTACTTGTCCAGCGCATGGCCGAGGCCAACTTTATTCAGCAATGCTGCCGCTTGTTCGCGAGCTTCACGTTTGGCGCTGCCGAACAGCCGACCGAGCAATGGCGCACGCGGCAGTTCGAGGCCGAGGGCGACGTTGTCGAGCACGCTCAAATGCGGGAATACCGAGTAGCGCTGGAACACCACGCCACGGCTGGCATCCGGCTCGCTAGCGAGCGCTTGGCCGTCGAGCAGAATCTCGCCGCGACTCGCCGTTTCCTGGCCGAGCAGCAGACGCAGGAAGGTCGATTTGCCGCAACCGGACGCGCCGACCAAGGTGCAGAACTCGCCCTCGTTGACGCTCAGGTTCAGGCCTTCCAGCACCACCTGGTCGGCGTATTGCTGCCAGACGTTTTTCACGGTGATGAAGCTCATTTGGCCGCCCCCTCATACCAAGGGAATGCGCGACGGGTTAGGTATTTCAGGCCCCAATCCATCAGCCAGGCGAGGAGGGTGATCCACACCACATACGGCAGGATTACGTCCATCGCCAGATAACGCCGGACCAGAAAAATCCGGTAGCCGAGGCCGTCGGTGGAGGCGATCGCTTCGGCGGCAATCAAAAATAACCACGCCGAGCCGAGCATCAGCCGCAGCGAGATCAGCAAGCGTGGCAGCAGTTGCGGCAGCACTACGCGCAGCATCAGTGTCCAGGTCGAGGCACCGAGGGTCTGCGCTTTGATCAGCAGTTCGACGGGGATTTCCCGCGCACGCTGTTCAAGGTCGCGAGCGAGCGCCGGGGTGATGCCGATCACGATCAGCATGACCTTCGACAACTCGCCCAGACCGAACACGATGAACAGAATGGGCAGGATCGCCAGCGGTGGCACCATCGACAGCACCGTCAGCAGCGGCGACAACGGCGCACCGAACAGCGGCAGCGTGCCGGCAGCAATGCCCAGGCACAGCCCGGCCAGCGCGGCGATGCCAAGGCCGATAGCCAGACGCCGCAGGCTGGAAGCCGTGTCCTGCCATAACAGGTAGTCACCGGTGCGACTGTCGGCATTGAAGGCCAGGCGTTTGACCGCGTCGGTCATCTGTACGGCGCTCGGCAGCAGTTTGTCGTTGGGGTTGTCCGCCAGGCGCTCGGCCGAGCCCATGAAGTAGGCAAACAGCACCAGGGCGAACGGCAGGATCACCAGCAACAGGCGACTCGGGCGATCCGGGTGGCGATTGATCAGGCGCATGGCCAAATCCTCCGTGGCTTACAGCTTGGCGTCGGCGGCCATCTGCACGTAGGTCGGATCGAAACGCAGCTTGAGGTTGCCGGTATCGCCACTGGTCACGCCGTTGGCGAAGGCCATGCCGACCGCGCTGGTGTCTTTCGCGCCTTCGCCGAGCAAGCCGTGCTGGAAGGAGAATTCGGCGACCTTGCGCATGGTTTCCGGCAGCTGTTTGCTGGTGGCGAAACTCAGCGCTTCGCTCGGGGTGGCGAACAATTTGGTGGTGTCGAGTTGTGCCTGGAATCCGGCCAGATCGGTGCCCGAGGCCTTGGCCATGTGCTCCAGCGCAGTCTTGCTCGCGGCGTTCTTGGCGTTCATCAGCTCGACCACTTCGAACCACGCGCCGGTCAGCGCTTTGCCCAGCGCCGGGTTGTCTTTGAGAGTGGCGCTGTTGACCACCATCATGTCCATGATCTCGCCGGGAATCTGACTGGAGTTGAACACTTCGGTCACGCCCGGCTTGGCCTTGATGTCCGAGAGCATCGGGTTCCAGGTAGTGACGGCGTTGACCTGTTCGGTGTTGAAAGCGGCGGAGATATCGGCGTCGGAAGTGTTGACCACTTTCAGGTCTTTCTCGGTCAGATCGACCGAATCCAGCGCGCGGGCCAGCAGGTAGTGCGAGACCGACAGTTCGACCAGATTGACGTCCATGCCCTTGAGATCGGTGACCTTTTTGCCGTCGCCCTTGAGGACGATGCCGTCGTTGCCGTTGGAGAAATCGCTGACAATCAGCGCCGTGCTGTCGACGCCGCCGGCGGCCGGAATGGTCAGCGCATCCATGTTGGTCATAGTGCAGCCGTCGAACTGGCCGGCGGTGTACTGGTTGATCGATTCGACGTAATCGTTGAGCTGCACGACGTCGATCTTGATCCCGTACTTCTTCGCCCATTTGTCGACTATGCCTTGGCTGCCGGCGTATTCCCAGGGCATCCAGCCGGCGTAAATCGTCCAGCAGACGCTGAAATGGTCTTTCTGGGCGGCGGGGGATTGCGTGCTGATGAGCGCGGCGAACGCAGCGGCGAGCAGGGCGGGCAAACGTAGTCGGGTCATGGTGGATTCTCCAGTTGATCAAGGGCGGACAGGAAGGCAACGCGGCACCGCGAACGGTGGCTTGTCTCCCGGGCTTTTGTCCCGCCGTGTAACCTCAACTGGAGGTCGCCAACTCTCGGACCAGCCACTCGCGATTGCGAGCCGGAACCCTAGTCAGCCATTGCAAATTGTGGTGCCGCGAACCTGTGATGACTCCTGCACGGGTTTGCTAAAGCGAGACGCGTGCCAAGTCGCGTCAGGCGCTCTGGCACGGGCACGCGGGTTGCCTAGGGTTGGTGGTGAAGCTGCTGGGGCGCTTTGAGTTGGTGCGCGGCTGCACCGTGATGCAGCGTGTTTGCCGCTGATCCGATGATTTTGCGCTGTTGGCACTCGGTCTGGTTTTGCCAGTCAAAACAGATGTCAGCCGGTCTGTGCCGACTGCTGTCGCGGGTCTTTCAGGAGGCCGCCATGCTTATTCAAAAAACATTGCGAAGGGTGCTGCTGGGAGCGGTGCTCGGTTTGGGTCTGTCCGGTTGTTACTACTACGCCGGACCCTACGATGCTTATCCGTCTACCTACTACTATCCCGGCTATTACTCACCTTATTCCTACGGTGGTTATTACGCTCCGCGCTACTACGGCGGCGCGCGTTATTACCACGGTGGCTACGGCTATCGAGGCGGTTACGGACGGGGTTATCACGGCGGCGGATATCACGGTGGGCACCATTAATCAGCGGCTGAATGACAGCGTTTTCCAAATGAACAGGATTTCATCAATCACTTGTTTCAACTTGTTGCAGGAACGCACCAGATGCCGAAAACGCTGTCTGATTTTTCGACAGTCACCGATTAAATGACTGTCGCCTGCCAGCGTCGCTGGTGCGGCCAACCCGCGGTCCAGGAGGCCGCCATGTATAGACGAATTCTTCTACTTGCTGCGATGATGTTTTCCGTTGCCGGTTGCGTCCCGTACTCCTACGCGGACTCGTATTACAGCTCAGAGGTCTACACATCACCCGCACCGGCCTACTACAACACGGGCGGCACGTATTACAACGGTGGCAGCACGTATTACGCGCAGCCTCGCTACTACCAGCCAGCCCCGCGGTATTACCAGCAACCGCGCTATTACCAATCGGCGCCGCGTTACTACCAGCCGGCTCCACGTTATTACGAAAGCCGTCGCTGGCACGACAACGATCGCGGGCGTTGGGATGGCCATCGTCGCGGCGGTTGGGATAACGATCACCGCGGTCGCGGTAACTACGACCGACACAGCGGGCGTGGCGACCATAACGGACGTGGCAGCCGCTGGTAATCACCCGCAAATGAAAGGCGGCGCTTGAAGCGCCGCTTTTTTGTGCCCGGGAATATCGTCAGGATTAAGGCGCCACTGTACAGCACACCCACGGATCAATGGCCGTCGGCGCTTTGACGCCTCAACGGGCAGTCAGCGACCAGGGTCCTGTTTAACCGCTATATCAGGTACGGGCTGATAGAGCAGGCCGTAATCCATCAGTAATTCATCACCCTTGCTGATGTCCTCTAGCGCCACGTAGAACGTCAGGTTTTTTCCCGCGGCAATGGAAATGACGTTGTTAGACTTCCATGCCGGCTCATTGCCCAGTTGCGAGGTATTGATCAGGCTCAGGGTATTGCCCGTGTGCAGCCCACTCACCGAGCGATTGCCCGAGCGTGTGCCGAACAAGTAAGTCAGCACTGCCCGTGAACCTTGTTTGCGTATCTCCTGAAACAACGACGCATCTGATTCATGAAACTTGCCTGCGTACGGTCCTAGCACTTCAAATTTGGCAATATCGCGTCGTGCCCACACTGACGCGCCGCGATTGGGTCCACCGTCATCCAGAGCCGTGAACACTTCCAGAGTTTGATCAAACCGCGATTGATGCTGTCCTTCGGTACGCAACCAGTCTTTGATCGATTCCTTGATCTGGCTTGAAACGTTTTTTTTGCTTGCGTTATCGAGACCGTCAAGCAGGCCATTCCAGTGGGCGATACGGATGTCATCTATCGGCCCCTCTAATGCATCGGTCAAACTGAGCCTGGGGTTCTTTGGGTCCTGCAGGATTGGCAATGTGTTGTCGACCTGATGAGGCAATGACGAGGACGTTCCGGTTTCAACCTTGATTGCGACAGGCAGGATGTCCGAGGAGGGACCGGGAGCCTGTTCTGAGTTTTGTGGTGTGTCGGCAGACTTCTTCGGCTGGGTCGGGTCGACAGATTCCTGTGCTGGCCGCTTTTGTCCCGAACTTGTCTCGATTTGTTGAGGCGCGGGAGACAATGTGGTGTTTCTCCCTGCATGTTCGAGACGCCGCACAGCAGTATCTTTTAAGAGTCCATTAGCTCTGACAAGTCGTCGCCAAGAGTTGGGGCTTAATCCGTGCTGGCGTACGAATTCTTCTACTGTGACTGTGTTGCCCGACTTCTCGAAGAGCATTTTCCACTGGCTTAGATGCTCATCTCTAATCGAGTTGTAAGCAACGCCTGCCGCCCTGTTCAACATCGCTTCACCGGCAGGTGCCAGGCTTCCATTTTGCCGGACAATACTTTTAAACAAACCCGGATGAAGGTGATGAAGACCGGCAAATCCCTCCATGGTCATTGCATCACGCAACGGTTGTGTCATGGCTTGCCAATCACGAATATGCGCCACGGTCACCTGATTGACGGGTGTGCCGGCGGGGCGTTCACGCACGATCATGCCCGCGGCGCTCAACTGTCCGTCAGGCTCCACGTAGTACGCAAAGGTTTTGCCGGATAGACCTTTCTGGCGGGAAAAACCCTCGCGGGTGAGCGACAGCCGTTCTGCTCGCGGTAATGCTTCCCAAGCCAACAAGTGCTCAGCAGTAATTAACTCACTACGCCGGCTTGGCAAATGAGCCGGCAGGCTCGCACTTGCATCAGGTTTTTGGGGCGCGGAGGCGAGTAGAGCGACGTCGTGCCCAGCTGGATAGAGACGCTGCGCAGTGGCATCTCGTAAAGATCCATTAGCTCTTACTTGCGCATGCCAAGAGGTTGGGCTAAATCCGTGTTGACTGACGAACTCCGCTGCCGTGACCAAATTATCCGGTTGCCCGAATTGCCGGCTCCACTCGCGTAGATGATCATCGGTAATCGCGTTATAGGCGGTGCCCGTTGCCCTGTTCAATAGCGCTATACCGGCAGGCCCCAAGCTGCCATTGCGCCGCACAAAACTTTTGAACGTCCCCGGATGAAGGTGGTGATGACCGGCAAATCCCACCATGGTCATTGCGTCACGCGCTATTTGCGTCATGTTTTGCCAATGATCGATATGCGTTTGGGTCACCTTGTTGAAGGGGGTATTGGCGGGGCGGTTGCGCACAATGGCGCCCGTAGCACTCAGTTGGCCGTCAGGTTGCACGTAGTATTCAAAGGTTGTCTGGGACAGGTTATGTTGCCGGGCAAAGTCTGCACGACTCGTGTTCCCCTGTCTGTTACGCGACACCGCCTCCCAATTCAGTAGATGCTCGGCAGTGATCTTCTCCTCCAGTCCCCCCGGAACCCGCGCCGGCAGACGGGCTGGCGTGGCAGCGACAGGCACGGCGGACGTTTGCCGAGCTTGATCAAGACGCTGCACAGTCTCATCTTTCAGGGTGCCATCAACTTTAACGTGATGTCTCCAAGAGTTCGGGCTGAGCCCGTGTTCACGTATGAACTCTTGCGGTGTGACCGAGTTGTCCGGTTTCTCGAACAACCCTTTCCACGTGCGTAAATGGTCATCGGTAATCGCGTTGTAAGAGCTGCCGGCCGTCCTGTTCAGCAGCGTTTCACCAGCGGGCCCGAGCCCGTCGGCTCGCACATAAGTTTTGAACGAGATCGGATTAAGGTGGTGGTGGCCGGCAAATCCTTCCATGGTCATTGCGTCACGCGCCGGCTGTGTCATGGTTTGCCAATCACGGACATGTACATGAGTCACCTTGTTGAAAGGGGTGTTGGCGGGTCGGTTACGCATGAGCAAGCCGGCAGCGCTCAATTGCCCCTCGGGTTCTACGTAGTACGCAAAGGTTTTGGCCGACACTCCGTTCTGTCGCGCAAAGCCCCGAATGGTCAGCCTCTTCTGTTCCGCTTGCGGCAACGCCTCCCAGGCCCGCAAGTGATCCGCCGTGATCTGCCCCCCACCAAACAATCCCAGTCGTTGCCACTGATCACCCTGGAGATGCTGGACCAGCAGACTGGTTTGCCGGTTGTCGTGATACACCCGCGCACGCACGACGCCGTCTTCCGTGCGAGTGACTTGCCTGACCTCGTACACCGCCGTGGTACCGCTGCCATCGGTATGGCGTATGTGGGAGAGGTGTCCGTCGGCGGCAACATACACCCCTTGGCTGTTGCGAGAGAGCCCGGCGATTCTGGAATCGGGCACACTGTAGCGGCTGAACAGGGTATGGCTCAGTTCGTCCCACCCATCGATGTGTGCAGCGAGCACTTCTCCGGCGACCGCCTGGGTGGCGACAGCGAATTCCTCGAGCGGGCTGCCGTAAGGTCGCATCGTGTCGGCATCAAATGAATACCATTGACCGCTCTTCAGCACGGCCGCCCCCTCCACAGTCTGGCCAGTTACTTTTACGGTGCCCGTTGCCGCCGCGTCATACTGTTTGCTGAGCGCTTTCAAGACATCGTAACTGTCGGCGGTCCCCCTGAGCCGGTTGACGGCTTTGGCGCCTCTGGATAGCAGATAAAGGCCACCGGTGCCCACGAGTCTGGCCAGATCACTCAAGCCACCCACCGGGTTGAGCACATCAATGGTGGCGACACCGATGACATGGGCGGTCTTCAATGCCTTGGCGCCGGTGGACAGAGCAGTCCTGCCGATTCTGATCAGTTTCCCTGCCGTGGCGACGCCCGCCGTGAGAAAACCGAATACATCCACGGTGAGATCAAACACCGCCTCGCCGTAGTTGCCCTTCTGGAAATTGACAATGGCGGATCTGAAGGGGATCAAGTTCAACAAAAACTCACCCAGCGGTTTGGGCCGGTAATATTCGTCCATGGGGGTTTGCCCGCGTGCGAGCTCTTTGATTGCGAGGTCATCCAGATCCAGATGTTGCACAAAGGCGTCGGCAATCGCACGGGACCGCGCGCTGCTGAAACTGCTCACCAGTGATTCGCTTAAAGCGAGCTCGCGACCCAGTTCATTTGCCGCTTCACGGGGGACAAGCTCTTTGGTCGTGAAGTATTTGTTGGCCTCCCTTGATTCCTGTTGCTTTGCCTTGTGCAGCGCCGTCCGTTCAATCGTGTCTTTATTGATGTTGATTTCATACGCCTGGAACGTGCCGCTCAGCTCCGTCCTGATGAGCAGCCCGGGCTCGTTGGGGCAAGGGGTATGATTGAAAAATCCATCCGAGACAAATGAACCTTGTTGGAAAAAGCTGACTTTTCCAAACCCGAAGTTCTTTTTGTCTTCTAGTGGGAGCAGGGAGATCATGTGCCTGATCGTTGTATTGACGGCGGCCTTTTTATCCAGAATTGAGCGGGCGAACTGCCGGTCGAAGGCTTCCCGCACACCGAACGTCGGGTTGTTATTCAATGCCTCGAGTGGGAGGCGGGTATCACTTGATGCAAGTGGACGCGGATTCGGCAAGTCCATCATTGCGTAATCCAGAAGCGAATGGATGCCACTGAAACCCGTCTGTCCACTCTCGCCACGATACGTATCCGTGTGGAGAGCCTTGACTTCGAAAAGCGTGCCCAAATCGCTAAACCGCTCTATCAGCAGGGCCAGGGCAATTTCTTTTCGTGTCGGTAATGCTTTGTCCAGAATCCTGGCGGCAGCAAGCCGCTCTTCAAGCTCTTGGTTAAATGTCGCTCTTATCGTTTCGAGTTGTCCGTCGGTGTAGGCGTCATCGTTTCTTTTCAGGATGATTTCGTTGGTGACAGCCCAATCGCGTAATACGGCTGTCTGAATGCGTTGAGTCGATGCCGGGTCAGCCCGGCGAGCACTTTCAGCCTTGCTCATGACTTGGGCAAACGTCAGTCCGGGGACTTTGCCAGGTGTTTGTGCCTCGATGGCCATTGCCGCCATGGTCAGGTTGGCCCAGGCCAGACTGCCAACTTTCACATTTCGGGGAATGTCTGCAATCAGAAACTGCGGTGCCGACCTGCCTAGCAAAAGGTAGGCGCCGGTTTTCGCCAGGGCAGCGCTGGTTCTGCCTTCACGGCTTAAGTGTTCGGCGAGGTCATCGATGACTGCAGATGCATGCCGGCCGCAATGTCGATTGCTGGCCAGATCGAAGCCAGCTGTCTTGTTGCGAAGGGGGGCGGTGATCGACTCAGGATCCATCTGCAGTGCGATCCCCGCCAGCAGGTAATCCATAACGCTGCTATCGCTGTCGATGCCTTGCATTCTCTGTTGCAGCGTTTTGCCCATCAGTTGCCCTTGCGGGGAGCGGAGCAGCGCGTCGAGCATCTTTGCAGGGTCGTCTGTCACGTTCTCGGGAATAGGGTGGTCATAACGCAAGAACTCCAGCACACCGCCCTTGATCTGCATCACCAGCGGCTGGTCGCCCAAATGGTGTGCATGGCTCATGGTGATCAGACGCAAGCGGCGTTGTTCGTCCGCACTCAGGGGAATGGGCCAGGACAACGCCCCACCCAAGTTAGCCAGGGGAGTAGCCGGGGAGTCGATGTCATCAGGTCCAGGCGTGGATTGATCGTCAGGGGAGAGCCGTTGAGTCTGCGAAGGTGTGAGTACGAGGGTGTTGCCCGTCATGAGACTGTCCATAGTCAAAGAGTCATCCTTGGGAGCGCGCAGGTTGGCGCTTCCAGCGTTCACGAGTGTAAGAACACTCCGTGAATAAACGCCATAAACCAAGTATGAGTCTTTGCGTACAGGTCAAATGAGCCCTGCGCCGCTTTTTATGCCCGTCGAAAAAGTCGCCCCGTTAGCCATCTCCTAGGGCATTCCCAGACACTTCCTACAGTTTCATTTCCTTGCATTTGTTAGCGTCTGTTCGTGCCGATCAAGGTGAGCAAAACTCAGTTCAACAGCGGCGAATAAAAGGACGATGCCGCTATGAAGCTTCTTGTGATTCACCAAAACTTTCCGGGCCAGTTCCGTCATGTGGTGCTGGCGGCGATTGACAGGCGTTATGAGGTTTTGGCGATAGGTCGGGATACGGCGCCGGGTATCGCTGGGGTGAAAATATATCGATACCGCGCTGCCAGCCGAGCACCGGGCGGTATTCACCCCTACCTGACCCGTTACGAACAAGCGGTGACTGATGGACAGAAGGTTTCTGAAATTCTGAGCCGGCTGAAACATTCGGGTTATCGGCCGGACGTGATTCTCGCTCATCCCGGATGGGGGGAAACGCTGTTCGTCAAGGATGTCTATCCTGACGCGCCGCTTATTCACTATTGCGAATATTACTATCGGGCGCAGGGCGCAGATTCCGGGTTCGACCCTGAATTCCCGCGAGCCACAACAGAGTCATCAAGGCTGCGAGTGCTCAATTCGCTGCATCTTTTGAATCTTGAGCAATGTGACATTGCCATTGCGCCCACGCGGTGGCAGCGCAGTCTGTTTCCTGCAGCTTATCAGTCGGCCATTCGGGTTATTCACGAGGGCGTCATTCAAAGTTCCTGTTTGGCGAAAGTTGGGGCCGTCAGGTTGCCCAATGGCGTCGAACTGAGAGCCGGGCAGCCGATCGTTACTTATGTCGCGAGGAATCTTGAGCCTTATCGCGGGTTTCACAGTTTTATGCGAGCGATCCCGCATATCCAGGCTGAGTGTCCCGGTGCGCAGATAATCATAGTGGGCGGTGATGACGTCAGTTATGGGGGTAAGCCGGTTGGCTATGCAAATTGGCGCAGCAGGATGGAGGCAGAGGTAAGTTTCGATCATTCCACCGTTCATTTCACAGGGAAGCTTCCTTACCAGACTTACCGGGCAGTTCTGGACTGTTCAAAGGTTCATGTTTATTTGACGTATCCGTTTGTTATGTCGTGGTCGTTACTGGAGGCGATGGCGGCTGGGTGTGTGGTAGTAGCGTCGGATACGGCTCCGGTAAGGGAGGTGATCGTCGATGGTCACAATGGAATGCTGGTGGATTTCTTCGATCATCACGGTATCGCCAAACGTATTGCCAAGGTTCTTGATTCCGTTGATGAGTACGACTGCCTTCGTAGCGCTGCGAAGTTGACGGCGAGCAGATTTGATGTGGCGTACGGCACGAAACACTACTTTGACGTATTTGAAAGCGCGATGTTCGGGCATCTCAAGAAACAGCCTGCTCGTCAGTTTGACAGGGAGATTTGAAATGCTCCGTATGTCGCGTAAGCCATGGGTTAAATGGTTTAAGAAGTTGTTGAAATACGGCTTGTTTATTTATGCCTGTTATTGCGTGGTGGATTTTTATATCCGTGAAGAACAAGTCGCCGAGGCGATGGCAATCTATTACGCGGATCAGGAGGCCTGTCAAAAGAAGCTGGCGAGCATGAAGCAGGTGCCCATACTGGGCGGCAGCTATGTGGATAAGACTCTGGTGCCGGAGTTTTATGTGGGCATGCCTGAACTGGCGAATAAGAAAGCGTGTCTGGCCAATACGCTCAAGGGGCATTTCTGGTGGACCGGGACGGAGATACGGTCGTACCACGATCAGAGTGTAAAGCCGATTCCTGAAAGTTGGCGTCTTTATAAACTGAACGCTGGGCTTTATACAAAAAAAGAAAGCACTGAACCCCATGAACGGGGCTATCGACACGTCAACTGGCCGGATGAGTTGATTGTAAAGCTAAAAAATTATCCGGGACTGGAGCTTTGGCTTAATGCACCTCCGCCGCATTTCAAGAATGAGGGGGTCGTTAGAACGTTTGTCATTACTGGCTGGTCGCGGCGTGATGGAACCCCTCGATTAATAAATTGTGACGGCTTGATACGTCCGTCTTCCGAGGAAGAACTGACTGGCAAGAAACTGGCAAAGTTCAGCAGAACTGAATTGGAAAACCTGGATTTTGGAAAGTTGAGTTTTTTTTGCACAGTGGAGCTGCATAGCTTTGATTTTTCCGGGGGGCACGGTCGCGTAAGTCTCCGACTTTCCTCATTACGCGAAGCACCTGGGATGCTCAAGTTTCTCAGTGATTATATTTCACACGCTGTTATTACAAGGAAGTAACGATGAGTTATGTATTTAGCGATATGGAAAAAACAGAAATCTTTAATGCGGCCAATATTTGCGAAGGGATGAGGCTGCGCTCAGAAGAGCTTCAATACGAAGCGCTGGAGTTGGCTGGGGCTGGCTGCGCTCCGCTGTATCAAAAGCTGTTTGATATTATCGATGGAAGAGTTTCTGAAATTTTAGCTGTTGATGAAGAGACTGCAAAAGTTCTGAAAAGCGCCAGGCTCTGGCTTGCCGTGGCCATTGATGCCAACGGGGGAAACGGTGCCTACTCCGCCCTGATTCGCGGCTACACCTCGCGCCAAGGCGAATTGAGACTGAATAAAATCTTCAGTGAAGACCTGATGCAACTGTCATCCAATCAGGTCGCCGTCAATTTCATCAATACCCTGATCGACGGATCCCTCGCTGATCGATTGGCACCCTGGACGGTTCCATCCATCAGCCAGATCGCAGAAATCGATGCGAGCGCAATTGGCGAGGCTCTGTTTAGTAAGGTTTGCGGGGAGGACGATACAGCCGTGAAACGCAATGCCGGTTGGTCGGGGACAGTCGGATTCAGCCTGTTGGGTGGAGCGCCGCCTTATGAAACCTGGAGATTGATCTCTGCGGGTGATGCGCAAGGGGAAGATGGCGGCCCGCCGACTCAAACAAAAGCCAACAGGCTCGATGACTATAAAAATATTCTGTTCGCCATCGATTCCTACAGTGTCGGCCTGCGAGCGGCGATCAGCAATTTCGGCGTCAATCCATTGCAAAGTCTGCTTTCCGTCGTGCCAGAGCAAATCAATATCGCGCTCGCCAGTGGCAGCCTCAATCCGCTGATTCAGCATGTCGTTAAAGGCACGCCAGTTTCCGCCGTGGTCGACCTGATATTGCGCTATGGCCAGAATGAATTCCTCGACATGTTCAAGCGCACCTACGACGGCGATTCAGCAGCGCCATCTACCACCGATGCAACCTTCGCCACCAACGCTTACGCATTCTTCTCGGCATTTTCACCGGAGCAGTCCCAAAGCATCGTCACCCGGTCAATAGGTGAATACGGAAACGCCAATTCATGGGCAAAACTGGCTGGCGAGTCGACACCCATCGGCCTGGCGTTGCGCAATTCCCTGAAGCAACTCAGTGAAATCGTCATCGAACGCGATGACGGTTACCCCGCACGCGGACTGGAACTCTACGATCCGCTGACCGGCGAAGGTTTCATCACCGCGCAATGGCTTGCCGATCGTGCGCAGATGTTGGCCCGGTTGATTGCCCGAACCCAGGGCTCGTTTGGAGAACACTCGCTGCAGAAGTTTTCCTACTCCGATCTCGCCTCAGCCAAACAGGCGCCGATGACCACCGGTGTGTTGAATCCGCTGGTCATGTTCGGCGATGACGGTGCGCGGTCTTTCGCGGGCGGTGCGAACACTGATCATCTGTATGGCGGCGCGGGCAATGACACGATCAACGGACTGGCAGGTCACGATGTCATCGAGGGTGGACGCGGCAACGACTTGCTTGGCGGAGGCGACGGCAATGATGCGCTGTACGGAATGGCCGGTGATGATGTTCTGGTCGGAGGAAAGGGTAACGACTCTTTGAACGGTGGCGAAGGCAACGACCGCTATGAGTTTTCCAGCGGTGATGGCATTGATGAGATCTTCGACGCCAACGCCAATGGGCAGCTGTGGATCAACGGTTCGCCGATTCCTTCACTCAAACGCCGAGCCCCTTTGAGCAATATCTGGTCGACCGAGGATCAGGCCATCACCCTGACCCTCATCGAAGAACTCACTGAACCCACCCTCAACATCAAATATGGCCTGAACGACCTCGTCGTTATCAAGAACTTCCGCCCCGGGATGCTTGGCATCCGACTTCCTGAACACCAAGACCCTACGTTCTCTGCTCCCGATCTGGTTCTCCAGGGCGACTGGAAAGCGAAAGATATCGACCCCAATGTTCCCGGTGATCAGTTCTCATACGATGAGTTGGGCAACGCCTTGCTATTGCCCAACGTAAAACAGAGAAACAAGGCCGATGTGCTCTACGGCTCTGCAAAAGACGACATCATTCTCGGACTTGGTGGATCAGACCGATTGTTCGGCAAGGACGGAAACGATCAGTTGTTTGGGGATAAACAGACGACGCTCGAAAAAGCCATGGCCGCTGGCGACTCTAAAGGGAAAGCCGCTCGAGGCGATTGGCTTGATGGCGGGGCAGGTCACGATTTGCTCATCGGTACGGCATCCCAGGACGTGCTTCTGGGCGGTAACGATCGGGATACGCTGATTGGAGGTGCGGGAGATGACGTTTTATCAGGGGATGAAACGACGGGCGCGCTGGAGCAGAAATGGGGATTCAAACGCGTCGACGTTCTTATAGACGGTGGTGTCACCAGTCACCGAACTGTCTTTTCAAAGGCCTCCTTTAATAGTTCGACGCAGGGCGATAACGATGTTCTCTACGGCCAGGGCGGTCGCGATGTTCTCAATGGCGGATGGGGCGAGGATCTGCTTGATGGCGGAACTGAAGATGATCTTCTTGGAGGGGATGGGGGGGATGACACGCTGGCCGGAGGAAGCGGTAACGACACGATAATGGGAGACAACCTCGATTGGGGCGGGGGACTGCAAAGCAAACACCATGGCAACGATGTATTGGACGGTGGCAGTGGCGATGATCGGCTCGCTGGTAACGGTGGAAACGACGCGATTTATGGTGGTCCAGGCAATGACACGCTCAAGGGCGATGACGATGTACTGAACGGTGTTGCCGGTGACGCCGCCCACTTTTTTGGAAGTGACCTGCTCGACGGTGGTGCGGGAGACGACACACTCTGGGGCGGTGGGGCGGATGATCTGCTGTTCGGAGGTGAGGGTAACGACGCGCTGGCCGGGGATTATGCCGAGCATCCAATTCGGTACCACGGCAATGATTTACTTGATGGTGGAGCGGGCGATGACACACTTCAGGGAATGGGGGGCTCCGACACCCTGATCGGTGGAGCAGGAGCTGACGCGCTGGATGGTGATGTGTCCAACCTGCAGTCAGGTGGAATCAACAATGATTACCTTCAAGGCGATGAAGGAAACGATACCCTTCTGGGAGGCTTGGGCGCCGACACGCTTTATGGCGGCGCAGATGATGACATTTTATCCGGCGACTACGCGCAGACAGCCGAAGCCGAACATGGCGCAGATTATCTGGACGGTGGTTCAGGCAACGATACCTTGCTGGGCGGTGGTGGCAACGACACGTTATTGGGCGGGGAGGGTGTAGACCACCTTCGTGGGGATTCCGGCAATAACGTTTTTGATGGCGGGGCCGGTAACGACGTGATGGAGGGCCATGACGGCGCTGATGTTTACTATTTCGGGGTGGGTGATGGTCTTGACGTTATCACCGATTCCGGTGGCTGTAATGTCATCAAGTTCGGTGCCGGGTTCTCTGCGGAAAGTTTGAAAGCCGACATTATTGATGTTTCCGTAGGCCGGGTATTGCGGCTGGCCAATGGCGCGGGCGACGCGATACTCATCAGGAGTCACGAGCAGTGGAAGGATTCCACATTCAGTTTCAGCGATGGCGTTGTACTTGGTTATGAGGATGTCCTGCGCAAAACATTGCCGCCGATAAAGGTGCTCGAGTCACCTGTACCGGAAGTTGTAACCGCCTCAGGAATCCAGCAAAGCAAAGTTGAAGATCCGGTTCAGCCAGACGATGTAACCACCGCGGCGCAACGTCCTGTGGCATCTGATCACCCCGTTGACTGGACTGAAAAATTCCTCGCGCAAATCAAATCCAGGCGCTCCGCCCGCAAACACGCCACAGGTTTCACCTTGAGTGATCAAGGCGTCTGGGTTCGCAGTCATATCACGACTAGCGACACCGGTTACATCACTCACACCGAGCTGAGCGATGACGGCGTCGAAGCGGGAACACTGTCTGAAACGCCGCCATGGATGAAGGTTGATGCCGGGCATGCCGTGGTCAGTGAAAGGCAGTCGAAAACCACAACCCGTGTCGAACATAAACAGGTGAAAGCCGATGGGACGATAGCCTCTTCACGTCAGGCGCCTCGCTATTATCGATCCGGCTCGGCCAACGGCTTTTCATTCAATACGGGAGATGTATTGGTTGAAGACCGTAAGGAATCCGGCGCGCTTGAGGGCTGGTACATCTATCCGGCAGCAAGCTTCGGTTCGGGGGAAACGGTGCCCAAGGCGTTTCGCTGGGATGTCACAACTGAAACGATCAAACGCAAAATCGTCCCAGGCGACGATGCCGGCGGGCGAGTCAACGTCGAAGTGGAAAACGTTTTCCACGGCGGCGCGGGAGACGATCTGATTGTCGCTTATGCAGGCTCCCCACTTGACTACGGCACTGTCGGCGACAGAACACCGGGCGCGTTTCTATCCGCAGGTGCAGGTGACGATACCTTGCTGGGCTCCGAGGGCGCCGACTATCTGGTCAGCGGGGCAGGGGATGATTGGCTTTACGGTGAAGACGGTGCCGATACCTACATCGTGCAAGCGCACGCCGGAGCAACTACCACGATTGCGGATGTGCCGAACCCTGTTTTCCACCGAGCAGAAGTTGGCGCAGTGGGGTGGAAAGACGAGTACGGGTTGATCGATCAGGACACGGTCGTCCTTCCAGCAGATGCGCAGTGCGATGCACTGCAATTGAGCTGGGGTGCTGCGCTGATAGAAACCACACATGTCGAGCTGGAACCCAACCCAGGTCGCGGGGCACACCGCAATCCGCCAAGAGCGAAAATGCTCCATCCGACACTCGATATCAATTGGGGTGGGATACAGAAAGTTCGCATCGTCTTGCCCCTCAATGGTGAACTTGAGGGGGCCGGGATTGAGCTCTTGAATTTCGCCGATGGGTCGGTCGTGAGTTTGAAACAACTCTTGGAGTCAAGTCAGCTGGGCCCTGCGCCCGAGACTTTTCATACGGGTGTAACCGTTCACAATTCAACGCGTTTTACGTCTCTGCGAGACGGACGGGCGCTGCCGTTAGTCGGTGGTCGAGGCAACGACACGATAAGCGGCGCGGGGGAAATTCGAGGCATGGAAGGGGATGACGTGCTCACGGGCAGCCCCGGTGATGATCTGCTGTTGGGTGGGCCGGGCAATGACACGCTAACCGGCGGCGCCGGAAATGATATCTACCGATACGATGGCCTCGGCAGGGACGTGATCATCAATCGCGGAGACGGCCTTGACGGGATCGACTTTTCCGAACGCAGGCTGACGATCGACAACTTGAAGTTTCACCGTGAGCGCGATGATCTGGTGATCGTGGTGGATTACGGCATGGCACCGAAAATCCGGGTTTCCAATCATTTTGCCGCAGGCGAAAGCGCTATCGGCTTCATAAGAGTCAGCGAAGGAACAGCGACTCAAGACTACAGCGCGATGCAGATTGCTGAACGTCTGCATCCTCTTCCGCCATTGAGGGATGTCGAAGACATTTTGATAAAGGGCGACGAAGAAGCGCAGCGGGCGATGACGGAGATCATTCAGTTTTACGAGCTGAATGTCTGAGTCTTATGGCGACCGATTGAGCCAGCTCGCGATGGGAATCCAGTTGTCATCGCGAGCATCGCGTCAGTTCAATACTGCGTCAGATCCGCCAACGGATGTCGGCCCTCCCAAACCTTGTGAAAGTGCGCCTCGACCACCGCATCCGGCACGCTGCTGACGTCCGGCCAATGCCAGTGCGGCTTCTGATCCTTGTCGATCAACCGCGCGCGAACCCCTTCGCTGAATTCCGGATGCCGGCAGCAATTGAGACTCAGGGTGTATTCCATCTGAAAGACTTCGGCCAGCGACATATGGCGGGCGCGGATGATCTGTTCCCAGACCAGATGCGCGGTCAGTGGCGAGCCTTCGCTCATGGTTTTCGCTGCCCGCGCGATCAACGGATCGCTGCTGTCGCGTTGCAGGCTGATGGCTTTCCAGGCGCAGGTCACGTCGCTGACGTCGAGCAGTTCGTCGATCTGCTGACGACGTGGCAACCACTGTGCCTCGGGCATCTGCGCCACGGCTTCCTGCTGCAGGGCCTTGAGCAGACTGTTGAGTTGCATGTCGGTCTGTTCCTGCCAATTCAGTTGCAGCAGGCCTTCGATCAGTTGCGGCTGTTGTTCGTCAAGCAGGAAGCGATCAGCCAGATCCAGATCGATCGCATCACGACTGTTCATGTGCGCACCGGTCAGGCCCAGAAACAAACCGAGTTTGCCCGGCAGCCGCGCGAGAAACCAACTGGCGCCGACGTCCGGATACAGACCAATGGTGATTTCCGGCATGGCCAAACGGCTGCTCGGTGTGACGATCCGCGTACTCGCGCCTTGCAACAGGCCCATGCCGCCGCCGAGCACATAGCCATGGCCCCAACAGATCAACGGTTTCGGATAGGTGTGCAGGCTGTAATCCAGGCGATATTCCGCGCTGAAAAACTGCGCAGCCAGCGGCGGGACTTCGCCGGGATGGGCGCGACAGGCCTCGACCAGGCTGCGCACCTCGCCGCCGGCGCAGAAGGCCTTGGCGCCGTTACCGCGCAGCAGGACGCAGACGATTTGTGGATCCTTGGCCCAGGCGTTTAGCTTGTCGCTGAGGGCGTTGATCATTGGCAGGGACAGCGCATTCAGCGATTTTTCAGCATCCAGGCTGGCGATACCGATGCGGGCGCCGTCGGTGCCGGTGAGTTCTTCGACGTGCAGATTCATCGTGACCTCGATCGGGAATTTGAACGATCAGTATGATCGTTGTGTGGGAAAGTGCCGGATCTGCATCAGATCAATTGACAAGCGTGGTCGGCTTTCCTAGGGTTCGCCCCATTGTTTTTGCCGGGTATGACCATGACTGCTGACGACCGTATCAAACTCGAACCGAGCTGGAAGGAGGCACTGCGTGCTGAGTTCGACCAGCCTTACATGGCAGAGTTGCGCCAGTTTCTGCAGCAGGAGCGGGCGGCCGGCAAGGAAATCTATCCGCCGGGACCGATGATTTTCAACGCGCTGAACTCGACGCCGCTGGATAAAGTGAAGGTGGTGATCCTCGGCCAGGACCCGTATCACGGCCCGGGCCAGGCCCACGGCTTGTGCTTCTCGGTGCAACCGGGCGTGCCGGCGCCGCCGTCGCTGGTCAACATCTATAAAGAGTTGAAGCGCGACCTGAACATCGATATTCCCAATCACGGCTACCTGCAGAGCTGGGCCGATCAGGGCGTGTTGATGATCAACACCACCATGACCGTCGAGCGCGCCAACGCCAATGCGCATAAAGACAAGGGCTGGCAGTTTTTCACCGACCGGATCATTGAACTTGTCAGCGAGCGCCAGCCGCATCTGGTGTTCATGCTCTGGGGCGCGCACGCGCAGAGCAAGCAGAAGCTGATCGATGCGACCAAGCATCTGGTGCTGACGTCGGTGCATCCGTCACCGTTGTCGGCATATCGCGGGTTCTTGGGTTGTGGACACTTCAGCCGGACCAACAAGTTTCTCGAGCAGAATGGCGAGACACCGATCGAGTGGCGTTTGCCGTCGATCTAAAAAGCATCGCGAGCAGGCTCACTCCTACAGTTGAAATGCGCTCCCCTGTAGGAGTGAGCCTGCTCGCGATGGGGGCAACTCGGTCTTACTCGGGATTACGATTCCAGTACTTGAACAACGGCTCCGCCAGAAACAGCACAAACAGCAACCGCATCACCTGCATCGCCGTCACCAACGGCACCGACAATTGCAGCGTCTCCGCCGTCAGACTCATCTCGGCAATCCCGCCGGGCATCATGCCCAGCGTCAGCGAACGCAGATCCAGATGGGTCAAAGCACTCAACCCCAACGCCGCCAGTGTCGCAATCAACATGGTCAACGCCGTGCCGATCAATGTCCGCCCCATGAATGAAGGCGCACGGCGGAAAAACTGCCGATTGAAGTGACAACCCAAACCGCTGCCAATCAGCCACTGGCCAATCTGACCGCCGCCATTGGGCAAACCAATGTGCAAATCCCAGCCAATGCTCACCGCCGCACTCACCAGCAACGGCCCGAACAGCCACGGATTGGGTTGGCGCAAACGCTGCCAGAGCCACGCAAGCAAACCGCCCGCCGGAAACAGAATCGCCAGCCAGCGCCAATCGACGCTGCCAGCGTGGGAAATCGGTGTGCCGTCGCCGAGCAAATATTTGAACGCCGCCGGCACACACAGCACCACCACCAGCACCCGCAAACTTTGCCCCGCCGCGACGTGGCTGAGCATCGCGCCGTTGCGGGCGCCGAGGTTGACCATCTCCCCGGAACCGCCCGGCATGCTCGAGAAAAACGCCGTGGCGCGGTCCTCGCCGGTGCGGCGCATCAGCCACACGCCGACTACCGCCGAGACACTGGTGACCAGTGCGCCGAAGAAGATCAAACCGAAATGACTGAGCACCTGCTCCATCACCACCGGGGTGAAGTGCAGGCCAATCCCGATGCCGACGATCCACTGACCGCACTTGCGGCCGCCAGGGATTTCCGTCAGTTGCCACGGGGTCAGGCAGCGCACGAGGATGATCGCCAGCAACGAGCCGACCATCCACGGCAGTGGCCAGCCGATCTGGCTGGCGAGGTAACCGCCAAGCAGACCGACCAGCGGGGTTCCCCACCAGGATTTCAGTGAAGCACGATCAAACATCGGCAATGGCGCGGCGCGCGACCGAGCGTTTGCGCCAGATACGGATGATCGGCATCAGCAGCATGATCGCCGTCAGCACCCAGACACCGAGGGTGATCGGGCTCGACCAGAGGATTTCCAGTGCACCATTGGAGATCGACAGGGCGCGACGCAGGTTCTGCTCCATCAACTCACCGAGGATGAAGCCCAACAGCAACGGCGACAGCGGGAAGTCCAGCTTGCGCAGGATGTAACCGAAGATGCCGATACCGATCATCAGGAACAGGTCGAACGTAGTGGCGTGCACCGCGTAGACGCCGATCCCGGTGATGATCGCGATCACTGGCACCAGTGCCCAGTTCGGCACGGCAAGGATGCGGGTGAAGATGCGGATCATCGGGATGTTGAGGATCACCAGCATGATGTTGGCGATGAACAACGAGGCGATCAGGCCCCAGACGATGTCCGGTTGTTGCTGGAACAGCAGCGGGCCCGGGGTAATGTTGTACAGCGACAGAGCGCCGATCATCACCGCCGTGGTGCCCGAGCCGGGAACGCCGAGGGTCAGCATCGGCACCAGCGCACCGCAGGCTGCGCCGCCAATCGCGGTTTCCGGCGCGGCGAGGCCACGGGGGTCACCTTCACCGAACTTGCCGCTGGCGCCGGCCAGACGTTTTTCGGTCATATAGGCCACGGCACTGGCGAGGGTCGCGCCGGCACCCGGCAACACGCCCATGATGAAACCCAGCACGCCGCAACGGACGTTGACCACAAATACCGAGGCCGCTTCCTTGAAGTTGAACATCATCCGGCCGGTGGCTTTCACCGCTTCCTGGCCGTGGTGGGTTTTTTCCAGCAGCAGAAGAATTTCGCTGATCGAGAACAGACCCAGCACCAACACGACGAACTGAATGCCGTCGGTGAGGTGAATGTTGTCGCCGGTGAAGCGGTACACACCGCTGTTGGCATCGATGCCGACCGTTGACAGGAACAGACCGATCAACGCGGCAATGAATGTTTTCAGCGGACGGTCACCGGCCATGCCGCCGAGACAGACGATCGCAAACACCATCAGCACAAAATATTCCGCAGGGCCAAAAGCAATCGCCCATTTCGCCAGCAACGGTGCGAAGAGGACCATGCCGCAGGTGGCAATGAACGCGCCTATGAACGAACTCCACGCCGACAGCGACAGCGCCACACCGGCCAGGCCTTTGCGGGCCATCGGGTAACCGTCGAGGGTGGTCATCACGGTGGAGGCTTCGCCTGGAATGTTCAGCAGGATCGAACTGATCCGGCCGCCGTATTCGCAGCCCAGATACACCGCTGCCAGCAGGATCAGCGCCGACTCCGGTGGCAGGCCGAGGGCAAATGCGATCGGGATCAGCAATGCTACGCCGTTGATCGGGCCCAGGCCCGGCAATAGGCCGACGACGGTGCCGATCAGTGTGCCGCACAGCGCGGTCACCAGGTTGTACGGGCTCAGCGCGACGCCGAAACCCTGACCCAAATAGCCAAGAGTATCCATATCAGTTCTCCAGAACGCTGAGCAGGCCGAGAGGCAGCGGAACGTCCATCACACGGTCGAACAGCAGGTAAAGACCGATCGCCATCAGGCTGATGATCACCACACTCGGTAGCCAGCGGCCGCCGTACAGGCGAGCCATCGGAACGCCGGTGATGATGCTGGCGATGATGAAACCCAGTGGTTCGAACGTGCCGGCGAATACCAGCAGCAGGACGACGCAAGCGGCGATCTTGATCAGGGTTTCGCGATCCAGTGGCGGCTCGTCATCGCTGTGTTTGATCGGTGCCGGGCGGAACACCATGTACAGCAGCGCCGCGCCCATCAGGCCGAGCATCAGCAGAGGGAAGGCGCGCGGGCCCACCGGTTCGTAGGAAAAAGCCGCTTGGTACGGCCACGCCATCAGTGCCAGGCCGGCACAGACCAGCAACAGCACTGAGGCGAAAATGCGTTGAATAAGCATGGGAGCTCCTGTGCCGCGTCCCCGTCACCGGGAACGCAGCCGCTAGACAGAGGCGATCACTGGATCAGGCCGAACTCTTTGGCCAGCACTTTGTAGTCCGCCACCTGCTTCTTCACGTAGGTGTCCAGTTCCGGGCCGGTCATGGCGAACGGGAACAGTTCACGCTGATCGCGCAGCTTGGCGAAATCCTCGGAGGCCAGCAGTTTGTCGAACGCGTCTTTCCACCAGGCGTAGTCTTCATCGCTGACTTTTGGCCCGAGGTAGAAGCCGCGCACCACTGGCCAGACAATGTCATAGCCTTGCTCGCGAGCGGTCGGGATGTCTTTCATTTCCGGCTCGTCGAGACGTTTGTCGGCGAACACCGCGAGCAGGCGCATGTCACCGCTCTGAATGTGCGGCATGGAGTCGGAGATGTCGGTACTGCCGACCTGAATGTGACCACCGAGCAGGGCGGTAGCGATTTCGCCGCCACCTTCAAGCGCAACATAACGCAGGTCACGCGGGTTGATCCCGGCAGCCTTGGCGATCAGTGCAGTTTGCATCCAGTCCTGGCTGCCGACGGTGCCGCCGGAGCCGATCACCACGGAGCTTGGATCTTTCTTCAACGCCTGAACGAGATCGTCGAGGGTCTTGTAGGGCGAATCGCTCTTCACCGCGATGGCGCCGTAGCTGGTGCCAACCGCTGCCAGCCAGCGCACGTTGGTCTCATCGAAGCGACCGAACTTGCCCTGAGCCAGGTTCAACAGCGAACCGCTCGACCACGCCACCAGCGTGCCGGCATCGGCCGGACGTTGCGCGACCACGGCGTTGTACGCCACCGCGCCGACACCGCCGGGCATGTAGGTCACGCGCATCGGTTTGGTCAGCAGTTTCTGGTTGACCAAGGCGCTCTGCGCCAGTTTGCAGGTCAGGTCGAAACCACCGCCGGGGGAGGCCGGGGCGATACATTCCGGACGTTTCGGTTCGGCCATCAGTTGGCCGGCAAACAGGATGCAACTGGCGGCCAGTGCAACTTTACGCAGTGACAGGTTCATTCGATTCTCCACGGGCATTGTTGTTATTCGACGTGTTTTTCACTTACGGGCATTTACCAAAGTGCAACGCTATAGCTCACCAGCAAACGCACTTCGTCTGCATCGCGAGCCGAGTAGTTGGAGCGGTAAGTGGCATTACGCAAACGCACGGCGACATCCTTCAAGGCGCCGCTTTGTACTACATATTTGATCTCGGTGTTGCGTTCCCACTCTTTGCCTTCTTCACCGTTCTTGAGCTTGATGTTGTCACCGCTCAAGTAGCGGCTCATGAAGCTCAGGCCTGGAATGCCAAGTTTGGCGAAGTCGAAGTCGTAGCGAGCCTGCCAGGAGCGTTCTTCAGCACCGGCGAAGTCGTTGATCTGCACGAAGTTGACCAGGTACGGGTCGCTGCCATCGACATAAGGGAAGGCGCTGTCGCCAGACATGTGCTGATAACCGGCGCTGAACTTGTGGCCGCTCAGCGCATAGCTGACCAGACCGTTGAGCGAGCGGTTGTCGATTTCGCCGCCGCGGGCTGCGCCCTGATCATCACTGACGGCGAAACGCAGGTCAGTGGCAAACGTGCCGGGACCCATCGGTCGCGAGGCAACGAGGCCGAAGAAGTGCTGGTTGTAGACTTCGTCGAGTTGGGCGAAGTGGTAACTGCCGGTGATCTTGTCGGTGAACTTGTAGTCCACGCCGCCAAAATCGAAGTGCTTGCCAGCGGCGGTGCCGGCAAAACGGCTGTTCTTGTTGTTGAGGGCGATGTCCTCGAAATCGGTGCTGTCGCGATCCTTGGCTTTCTCCAGACGGCCGCCGGTGAAGGTCAGGTTCTTGATCTCTTTGGAGGTCAGCAAGCCGCCTTCAAAGGTCTGCGGCAGGATGCGCCCGTCGTTCGGTTTGAGGATCGGCAGTTCGGGGATCAGGCTGCCGATTTTAAGTTCGGTGGCAGAGATTTTCACTTTGCCGGTCAGGCCGACTTTGGAGTATTCATCCGCCGCACGCCCGTCATCATGGGTCGGCAGCAGGCCGGTACCGGTGCGGTCCGGGCTTGAATCAAGTTTGACCCCGAGCATGCCCAGCGCATCGACACCGAACCCGACGGTGCCGTCGGTGTAACCCGATTGCAGATTGAGCATGAAACCCTGAGCCCATTCGTCACGCTTGGACTGTTGAGCACTGGTGCCATCGCGAAAGTCGCGATTGAAATACATGTTGCGGGTTTCGAACGTGGCGCTGCTGTCGTCAATGAAGTCGGCAAAACTCAACGGCGAAAAACCGGCAAGAGCGGCGGCACTGGCGAGGGCGGTGTGACTGAAACGGGAAGGGCGGACAGGCGTGGAGGCCTGAGGCTGCATGGACGGCATGCGGGTGTACTCCGTTTATTGTTCTTATTGGTCGAAAACGCTTCGAGGCGTTTTTCTTTGCGCTGTGTGGCATCAGCGACGGCAGTTCGGACTGTCCGTGGGCCGACTCTAACCGGCTAACCTTTCACTAACCTTTCAGCTGACTTTCAAGGTTTTCGGGCTTCACAGCGGCGGTTGCGGCTGTAAACTCCGCGGCAAAGCGTGGCGTTGGCCATTCCTGAACGAGGTAAAAATCCATGCGTGTTCTGCTCGTCGAAGACCATCTGCAACTGGCCGAAAGCGTTGCACAGGCGCTCAAGAGCACCGGTCTGACCGTGGATGTGTTGCACGATGGCGTGGCTGCCGATCTGGCGCTGGGCAGCGAGGAATACGCCGTAGCGATCCTCGATGTCGGCCTGCCGCGCATGGACGGTTTCGAGGTGCTCGCGCGTTTGCGCGCACGCGGCAAGAATCTGCCGGTGTTGATGCTGACGGCGCGCAGCGATGTGAAGGATCGCGTCCATGGCCTCAATCTGGGCGCCGACGATTACCTCGCCAAACCGTTCGAGCTGACTGAACTGGAAGCACGGGTCAAAGCTTTGCTGCGCCGCAGTGTCCTCGGTGGTGAACGCCAGCAGCGCTGCGGTGTGCTGGCCTACGACCTCGACACCCGGCGCTTCACTCTCGGCGAAGAGTTGCTGACGCTGACGTCCCGCGAACAAGCGGTGCTGGAAGCGTTGATCGCCCGGCCGGGACGGGTGATGAGCAAGGAGCAACTGGCGTCCCAGGTGTTCGGTCTCGACGAAGAGGCCAGCCCCGATGCTATCGAAATCTACGTGCACCGCTTGCGCAAGAAACTCGACGGCCAACCGGTGGCGATCGTGACGTTCCGTGGTCTGGGTTATCTGCTGGAAAGCCGCGATGCATAAGCCCAGCAGCCTGCGCTGGCGTTTGCTGTGGAACCTCGCATTGCTGCTGGTGGTGCTGATGCTCGCCAGCGGTTTGAGCGCGTACTGGAATGGTCGCGAAGCCGCCGACACCGCGTATGACCGCACGTTGCTGGCCTCGGCGCGGACCATCGCTGCGGGCCTGTCGCAGCGTGACGGCACGCTGAGCGCCGATGTGCCCTATGTCGCACTCGATACCTTCGCTTACGACAGCGCCGGACGGATTTACTATCAGGTCAACGATATCCATCAGAAGCTGATTTCCGGCTACGAAAACCTCCCCGGCCCTCCACCGGGGACGCCGCGAACGGACAGTTATCCCGCGTTGGCGCGCTTCTACAACGCCACCTACAACGGTCAGAACGTGCGCGTGGTCAGTCTGCTCAAGGCGGTGACGGAGCCGAACATGAACGGCATGGCGGAAATCCGCGTGGCCGAAACCGACGAAGCGCGGGTGAGCATGGCGCGCAGTCTGGCCGCCGATACCTTGCTGCGTTTGGGCATGCTGGCGATTGGCGCGTTGTTGCTGGTCTGGTTCGCGGTCAGTGCGGCACTGCGCCCATTGGAGCGCTTGCGCACGGCGGTGGAAGAGCGTCAGCCCGACGACTTGCGCCCGTTGCCATTGGTTGAAGTGCAGCATGAACTGTGGCCGCTGGTGCGCGGGCTTAACCACTTCACCGAGCGCTTGCGTGGCCAGTTTGAGCGACAGGCGCAGTTCATTGCCGATGCCGCCCATGAGTTGCGTACGCCTTTGGCAGCGCTGAAGGCGCGGCTTGAGCTGGGCCTGCGTTCCAACGATGCCGAGGTCTGGCGTTCGACGCTGGAGTCCTCCGCACAAAGCACTGATCGCCTGACACATCTGGCCAATCAGTTGCTGTCGCTGGCGCGGGTCGAAAACGGCGCCCGGGCGATTGCCGAGGGCGGCGCGCAGTTGCTCGATCTGAGTCAGTTGGCCCGAGAACTGGGCATGGCCATGGCGCCACTGGCGCACAAGCGCGGGGTGGCCCTGGCGCTCGAGGCGGACGAACCGGTGTGGCTGCGCGGTGAACCGACGTTGTTGAATGAGTTGCTGAGCAATCTGGTGGACAACGCCTTGGCGCACACGCCATCGGGCGGCAACGTGATTTTGCGGGTGACGGCCCCGGCGGTGCTGGAGGTTGAAGATGACGGCCCGGGGATTCCGCTGGAAGAGCGCGATCGGGTGTTCGAGCGCTTCTATCGGCGCAATCAGCAGGTGGCGGGTTCAGGCTTGGGCCTGGCGATTGTTGGCGAGATCTGCCGGGCGCATCTGGCGCAGATCACCTTGCATGATGGCGAGCAGGCGGGGTTGAAGGTGCGGGTCAGTTTTATCGCCGGCTGATTGTGGTGGTTTGCTGGCCCCTTCGCGAGCAAGCTCGCTCCCACTCTGGAATGCATTTTCCTGTGGGAGCGAGCCTGCTCGCGAATGGGGCGGCGCGGTCTCGAATCAGTAAAACATCGTCCGCGACTCTTCCAGATCTTCACACAGCGCTTTGTTTTCCGGATCAATCCCAAGCTTTCTGAACGCCGGCACGCTCAGTGGATCAATCCGCGCAAACGGGTGGTCAGTGCCCTTGTGGCAATACAGGCTCGCCACCTGCACCAGATCGACATAGTCAATAGCAGTCGAGTCGCGCTTGAAGTCCTGATAGCGCCCCGGCAACTCCACCAATCGTTCCGGAAACTCCCACACGCGCAGCAACTTGTCGCCGAGCAACGGGTGAATATGGTCGATCACATGGTTGAGGCTGACCGGATCCGACAGCAGCTCATAATGATCTTCGGCGTAAGTCAGAATCGGCAGTACCCCGATCTGATGCACCAGCCCGCCAAGGGCTGCCTGATCGGGCTTGAGTTGCGTGTAGCGGCGGCACAACGCGTAACTGACCCCGGCAATTTCCAGGCTCTTGCGCCAGACTTCGCGCATCTTCTGTTCGACCACTTCCGAGCGGGCGTGAAAGATCTGCTCCATCACCAGGCCGATGGCCAGGTTGCTGCTGTAGTTGATGCCCAGCCGGGTGATGGCTGTGTGCAGGTCGGTGACTTCCTGCGCGGCGCGCAGCAGCGGGCTGTTGACCACTTTGATCAGGCGCGCCGACAGTGCCGTGTCACGGCCGATCACTTTGCTCAGGTCGCTGACGCTGATTTCCGGGTCTTCAGCGGCCTTGCGAATCTGCAGGGCCACTTCCGGCAACGTGGGCAGAACCAGGTCATCGTTATCGATGGCCGCAACCAAATCCTGTTGGACTTTTTCCGCCAGTTCGCTCATTTAAACTCTCTAGGGTGTTGCAACAAATGCTGCGATCAGCGCTGGATTTCGCGGTCGCGATCCAGTTCGTAAGGCAGGTCGAGCAGATGCAGCGCGGGACCTTCGAGGGTGCCCAGATGCAAATCACCGGCTTCGGCAGCTTCGGCCTGCAGCACCGCCAGGAGTTCAATGTTTTGCCCGTCCTTGGCGGCCAGCACCACTTCGCCGATGGCGCTGTTGTGGCTCGGCGCAAACAGTTGTGTGCCAGGTTCCGGCAAATCAGCAGCGTCCAGGCTCAAGCGGTACAGACGACGCTTGAGTTTGCCCAGGTACTGCATGCGCGCGACGATTTCCTGGCCGGTGTAGCAGCCTTTTTTGAAACTCACGCCGCCGACGGCCTGCAGGTTGAGCATCTGCGGGATGAAAAGCTCGCGAGTGCTTGCCATGACCTGACCGATACCGGCGTGGATCTGGCCCAGCAGCCATTGATTCAGTTCGGCTTCAGGCAGGGCTTCGGACAATTTGGCTTTGATGGCGTCAGCCTGATCGGCCGGTGCCCAGAGTTCGGCGCGGTCGGGCGAGACGCGAATCGCGATCAGGCCATCGTGACGCACAACGCTGTCGGTTTCCGCCGGCAGGTCCAGACCAAGACCGATCAAGGCACTGTCGCCGTGCTCCAGGCCGAAGCGTACCCAGGCGGCGCTTTCGTCGGTCAGTTTCGATTTGGAGAACACCGCGTACTTTTTCAGATCCGCCAGTTGCGGCTCCAGCAGTTCGCTGGCCATCGCCAGGACCACGCCGTCACCTTCGAGCAGAATGCGGAAGCTCGACTGCATCCGGCCTTTCTGTGTGCAACGAGCACCGAGGCTGGCGCGGCTGTCGCTCAGGTAATTGAGATTGCAGGTCAACTGGCCTTGCAGGAATTTTCCGGCATCCGCGCCGCGAACCGCGAGAACGCCTTCATGAGACAGGGTGCAGAAAAAAGCAGAATCGGCCATGGGTCTTCGCAGGGTAAATAGACTGGGGCACATCATAAGGGCGCGTTGGTGAAATGGGTAGTTGATAAAGGATCGGTGGTGCCCGACCAAAGCCGACTGTGCGACCCGCCTCGGCGCTGTATACTTGCCGCCAAATTTGAGGAGGGCTCCATGGTCGAACAAGTTGAACTGAATCGCCTCTTTTGGCACAGCCGTCGCGGCATGCTTGAGCTTGACGTATTGCTGGTGCCGTTCGTGCGGGAGGTCTATGCAGACCTGAATCAGGTGGATCGCGATCTGTATGTCCGTCTGTTGACGTGTGAGGATCAGGACATGTTCGGTTGGTTCATGGAGCGCAGCGAGTCTGAAGATCCGGAGCTGCAGCGCATGGTTCGCATGATCCTGGACCGTGTCCAGCCCAAGTAACACGTTCGAATGCCGCTGGCATGCCTCACGGCAGTTGCTGGCGGCGTATCTGTTGGCCCAGGCGTTCGCACTGGGTTCGTTGTTCCTGCTTTCTATTCCACTCTGGGCAAGTTTGCTCGGGGCTTTTGGCTGTCTGCTTCATGGATATTGGGTGTTGCCTCGGCAGATTCTGCTAAATCACCCTCAGGCGTTTCGCGGATTGCGCCGGGACGCCGATGGCTGGCAGTTATGGAATCAGGCGGATGGCTGGCAAGCCGTGCAGTTGAGGCCGGACAGCCTGGCGCTGCCGTTGATCGTGGTGTTGCGTTTTCGTCTGCGTGGGGAATGGCGCGTTAGATCAATCTGTGTGCCACGGGACTCGCAGGCGGCGGATCTGCACCGGCGCCTGCGAGTGCGGCTCAAGTTCAGCCGGCGTAGGTGGGCGGCACCAGAATAGTGTCGAGCGCCTCAGGCAACAGGTCGGGATAGTCGAGGGTGTAATGCAGGCCGCGACTTTCCTTGCGCTCCATGGCTGAGCAAATCATCAGTTCGGCGACTTGTGCCAGGTTGCGCAGTTCGATCAGATCGCGACTGACCTTATAGTTGCTGTAGAACTCGTCGATTTCGTCCAGCAGCAGGCGCACACGGTGCTGCGCCCGTTGCAGGCGCTTGTTGGTGCGCACGATGCCGACGTAGTCCCACATGAACCGCCGCAGTTCATCCCAGTTGTGCGCGATGATCACGTCCTCGTCGGAGTCGGTGACCTGGCTGGCGTCCCAGACGGGCAGGGCGCTTGGCGCGGCGACATCGTCCAGTTGCGCGAGAATGTCCGCCGCCGCCGAACGGGCATAGACGAAACATTCCAGCAGCGAATTACTGGCCATGCGGTTGGCGCCATGCAGGCCGGTGAAGCTGGTTTCGCCGATGGCATACAGGCCCGGCACATCGGTGCGACCGTTCTGATCGACCATCACGCCGCCACAGGTGTAATGCGCGGCCGGGACGACCGGGATCGGCTGTTTGGTGATGTCGATGCCGAATCCCAGGCAGCGCTCATAAACAGTCGGGAAGTGGCTTTTGATGAACGCTTCGGGTTTGTGGCTGATGTCGAGATACACGCAGTCAACGCCCAAACGCTTCATTTCATGGTCGATGGCCCGAGCGACGATATCGCGCGGTGCCAGCTCGGCGCGCTTGTCGAAGCGGGACATGAAGCGTTCGCCGTTGGGCAGCTTCAAATGGGCGCCTTCGCCGCGCAGGGCTTCGGTGATCAGAAAACTCTTGGCCTGCGGGTGATACAGGCAAGTCGGGTGGAACTGGTTGAATTCCAGGTTCGCCACCCGGCAACCTGAACGCCAGGCCATGGCGATGCCGTCACCGCAGGCGCCGTCGGGGTTACTGGTATAGAGATAGACCTTGGCGGCACCGCCCGAGGCCAGAATCACGAAGCGTGCGCCGTAGGTGTCGACTTCGCCAGTCTTGCGGTTGAGTACGTAGGCGCCGAGGCAGCGTTCGCCTTCCATGCCCAGGCGTGGTTCGGTGATCAGGTCGACGGCGACCCGCTGCTCCAGCAGTTCGATATTCGACCGCTCTTTGGCCTGGGCCAGCAGGGTTTTGAAGATGGCAGCGCCGGTGGCATCGGCCGCATGGATGATGCGGCGGTGACTGTGGCCACCTTCGCGGGTCAGGTGAAATTCGAATCCGCCGTCTTCAGTGCCGGACTGATCGTCGCGGGTGAAGGGCACGCCTTGGTCGATCAGCCACTGGATGGCCTCGCGGCTGTGCTCGACGGTGAAACGCACTGCGTCTTCGTGGCATAGACCGCCGCCGGCGTTCAGGGTGTCGTCGACGTGGGATTCGACAGTGTCGGTGTCATCCAGCACAGCTGCGACGCCGCCCTGGGCCCAATAGGTGGATCCGTTGGCGAGATCGCCTTTGCTCAATACGGCAATGCGCAAATGACCCGGCAGGGTCAGCGCGAGACTCAAACCGGCAGCACCGCTGCCAATGACCAGAACATCATGTTGGAATTGTTGGCTCATTACAGGATTCCGCTCAAAGCGACCCGGGTCGGGGGTGGTGCAGGACTGCCGGATCGGCGAGTCAAGACAGCCACACAGCCCACTAGTATATAGAGGGGGGGAGCGGCACAATAGCCGGGCCGATATGGCATTGTGAAACTACTGTGACCGAAAAAACCGTGTGCTTCGTCGGAAGTTTTTCTCACCCGTTTGGGGAAAAGACGACTGTATCGGTGCTGAAACAGCCTTTTTCTGCACAGGGTCGCCCAATGTCAGGTGGTGACGGCTATAAATAATTGGAACTTTTGCCAAAGGCCCAAGATCAATAGTCGGTGCCAGAGATAAGGGACAGTGTCGGCTTCAGTGCGGAATCTGCGGTTGGATTCCTGCCGGCGAAACCGATGACAAGATTATTCGCGCAGCCGGTTTATCCCGAGCTGCGCTTTTCGTGCGTGCCAAATCAGAGCCCGCAGGAAACTTGCCTGGAGGGGGAGAACTTTTGCGAAAAGCCCGAGTCTATGTTTGCAAGTCTGGTCGTTTAGTTATGCAAGTCTCCTTCGGGCTTATCGAGGAGTGTTCATGCTAACCCAGGAAGAGGATCAGCAGCTGGTCGAGCGCGTTCAACGCGGCGACAAGCGAGCTTTCGATCTGTTGGTGCTGAAGTATCAGCACAAGATTCTCGGGTTGATCGTGCGTTTCGTGCACGACACCCATGAAGCCCAGGACGTGGCTCAGGAAGCCTTTATCAAGGCATATCGAGCGCTTGGAAACTTTCGCGGCGACAGTGCGTTTTATACGTGGCTGTACCGTATTGCCATTAACACGGCAAAGAATTACCTGGTTTCACGCGGCCGCCGGCCGCCGGATAGCGATGTAAGTTCCGAAGATGCAGAGTTCTACGATGGCGATCATGGCCTCAAGGATCTCGAGTCACCAGAACGTGCACTGCTGCGGGATGAGATCGAAGGCACTGTCCATCGAACCATTCAGCAACTGCCAGAGGATTTGCGTACGGCGTTAACTTTACGTGAATTCGATGGTCTGAGTTACGAGGACATTGCGAGCGTCATGCAATGTCCGGTGGGTACCGTGCGCTCCCGGATTTTCCGCGCCCGGGAGGCCATCGATAAAGCCCTGCAGCCGTTGTTGCAGGAAAACTGAGACAGCGGCGACAGCCAAGAGAGGAACGCCATGAGTCGTGAAGCCCTGCAGGAATCGCTGTCCGCAGTGATGGATAACGAAGCGGACGAACTGGAATTGCGTCGAGTGCTCAATGCACTGGATGATGTTGATACCCGTGAGACCTGGGCTCGTTACCAGATCGCTCGGGCAGCCATGCACAAGGATCTGCTGCTTCCACGTCTGGATATCGCTGCGGCAGTGTCTGCTGCACTGGAAGACGAAACGGCTCCGGCCAAAGTATCTCGCAGCCCATGGCGCAATCTTGGCCGTCTGGCTGTTGCAGCCTCGGTAACTGTTGCCGTTCTGGCCGGTGTTCGCCTGTACAACCAGGACGAAATCGCTGGTGTCGAACTGGCTCAGCAATCCAATCAGCCAACCCTGGCCACTCCACAGGTCAAAGGTCCGGCTGTTCTGGCAGGCTATAGTGAAAGTTCGGAAGCCACTGGCCCTATGGCCAACGGCGTACTGCAAGGTCAGCCAGGCTGGCATGATCAGCGTCTGCCAGGTTACTTGCGTCAGCACGCTCAACAGGCTGCACTGAAAGGCACTGAAAGCGCGTTGCCATACGCACGTGCAGCAAGTCTGGAAAACCGTTAAGGAGGATCATGCGCGCCATACCTCTACTTTCGCTTCTGCTCAGTGGCTGGTTCATAGTTCCAGCCCACGCTGATGAGGCCCAGGACTGGTTGACCCGTCTGGGCCAGGCCGAGCAGCAGCAAAGCTTTCACGGCACTTTCGTATACGAGCGTAACGGTAGCTTTTCTACCCATAACATCTGGCATCGCGTCCAGAATGGCCAGGTTCGCGAGCGTTTACTCCAGCTCGACGGTTCGGCGCAGGAAGTCGTGCGCATTGATGGACACACTCAATGCGTCAGCGGCACCCTGATTGCCGGTCTGGGGGATTCCCCAAACTCAGCCGCTCGTCCTCTCGATCCGCAAAAGCTGAAAAACTGGTATGACCTTGCCGTCATCGGCAAATCGCGCGTGGCTGGGCGAGACGCAGTGATTGTATCGCTGACGCCTCGCGATCAGCATCGTTACGGTTTTGAATTGCATCTGGACAAGAAAACGGGTTTGCCGCTGAAGTCGTTGCTGTTGAACGACAAGGGGCAGTTGCTCGAACGCTTCCAGTTCACCAGTCTCGATACTGACGAAGTCCCGTCGGATAAAGATTTGCAGGCTGATGCCGACTGTAAAGCGATAACGCTCGACAGCGACAAGGCTTCGGCGGTCAAGACCGCTCAGGTCTGGCATTCGGACTGGCTGCCGCCGGGTTTTGAACTGACCAGCAGCACCTCGCACAAGGACCCGGAAACCAAGACTCAGGTCAACAGTTTGCTGTACGACGACGGCTTGGCACGTTTTTCGGTTTTCCTTGAGCCTTTGAACGGCGCAACCGTCACTGACACCCGCACGCAACTGGGTCCAACCGTTGCCGTTTCACGTCGCCTGACAACGCCTGAAGGCGAGATGATGGTCACTGTGGTTGGTGAAATTCCAATTGGCACTGCCGAACGAATTGCTCTGTCGATGCGAAATACCGATGGCACTGCAACCAGTAAGCAGTGAGCTGATTTCAGTCATTACCACGTCTTCATCGAGACGTAGATGAAATGTTTGCTGAGCATTTTCATTTGCAAATACCCCGAAAATTTTTTATAGGTCAGAGCCTCACGGCTCTGGCCTTGTTTGTTGTTGCCGGAACAAAAATGCCGGTCGGTGGTTTCCGGCGTTCCTTGCTCCATATCGCTTAACCCTGCTCGTCGTAACGGGAGCTGTATGTCGATACCAAGTTTGAAATCCTATCTCTCCATTTTCGCCACTGTGCTGTTGCTCGGTCAGGCGGTGCCTGCGGCGCAAGCGGCCGATCTGCCTGACTTCACCCAATTGGTCGAACAAGCTTCGCCAGCCGTGGTGAACATCAGTACCACGCAGAAACTGCCGGATCGCAAAGTGAACCAGCAGATGCCTGACCTGGAAGGCCTGCCGCCGATGCTGCGCGAGTTCTTCGAGCGCGGCATGCCGCCTCAGCAGCGTTCGCCGGGTGGTGGTGGTCGTCAGCGTGAAGCGCAGTCGCTGGGTTCGGGCTTCATTATCTCCCCGGATGGCTACATCCTGACCAATAACCACGTAATCGCCGATGCCGACGAGATCCTCGTCCGCCTCGCCGACCGCAGTGAAATGAAAGCCAAGCTGATCGGCACCGATCCACGCTCCGACGTGGCCTTGCTGAAAATCGAAGGCAAGGATCTGCCGGTGCTCAAACTGGGCAAATCCCAGGACTTGAAAGCCGGTCAGTGGGTCGTGGCAATCGGTTCGCCGTTTGGCTTCGACCATACCGTGACCCAAGGCATCGTCAGCGCCGTTGGCCGCAGCCTGCCGAACGAAAACTACGTGCCGTTCATTCAGACCGACGTGCCGATCAACCCGGGCAACTCCGGTGGTCCGCTGTTCAACCTGAACGGTGAAGTGGTCGGCATCAACTCGCAGATCTACACCCGTTCGGGTGGTTTCATGGGCGTGTCGTTCGCGATCCCGATCGACGTGGCGATGGATGTGTCCAATCAGCTGAAGAGCGGCGGGAAGGTCAGCCGCGGCTGGCTGGGCGTGGTCATCCAGGAAGTGAACAAGGATCTGGCCGAGTCGTTTGGTCTGGATAAACCGGCCGGCGCGCTGGTTGCCCAGATTCAGGATGACGGCCCGGCAGCCAAGGGCGGTCTGCAAGTCGGCGACGTGATCCTGAGCATGAACGGTCAGCCGATCGTCATGTCTGCTGATCTGCCACATCTGGTCGGCGCACTGAAAGCTGGCGCCAAAGCCAATCTGGAAGTGATTCGTGAAGGCAAGCGCAAGAATGTCGAACTGACGGTTGGTGCGATCCCTGACGAAGACAAAGAGCTGGATGCACTGCCGAAGTCCGGCACTGAAAGCACCAGCAACCGCCTCGGTGTGTCGGTGGGCGAGCTGACCGCCGAGCAGAAGAAAACCTACGACCTCAAAGGTGGTGTGGTGATCAAGGAAGTGCAGGACGGTCCTGCGGCGCTGATTGGTCTGCAGCCAGGTGACGTGATCACGCACCTGAACAACCAGGCCATCGGCTCCACCAAGGAGTTCGGCGAGATCGCCAAGGCACTGCCGAAGAACCGTTCGGTGTCGATGCGCGTTCTGCGTCAAGGTCGTGCCAGCTTCATCACCTTCAAACTGGCTGAATAATCCAGCGCTAAGGTAAAAAAGAAACCGCCTCGAAAGAGGCGGTTTTTTTATGCCTGAAGCTTTTGTCTGGACGGCAGGAGGCTTAGCCCATCATGTCCTTGACCATCCGCTCCTGTTCCATCAGCTCACGCTGGCGGGCATCGATGCGTGAAGACAGCGGGAAGTTGCTGCCCGCCTTGCGCTTGGCAAAATCGAGTTGCTGGATCGCCTGGCGATAATCGCCAACCAGCGCGAAATACTCGGCCCGCGCCTGGTGCAGGCCAATGATGTTCCCCGACAAGCCACGGGTTTCGGCGACCTGATACCAGACATCCGGATCATCCGGGCGGGATTTGAGTAATGCTTCCAGCGCCTTCTCGGCGTCCGGCGCGCGATTCTGTTTCAGCAGCAGATCCACTCGAACCTGATTCAGCGGATAGTTGCCCGGATATTGTGTAAGCATCCGGTCCACACGGGACTGTGCATCCGGCAAACGATTATTGGTGATGTCCAGATCGACTTGGGCAAGGTTGTAGATGATTTCGTTCGGCGACGTCGCCAGCAATTGCTTGAGATTCTCGCGCGCTTCATTCAACTGGCCACCCTTGATCTGCGCAATCGCCAGACCGTAGCGCGCCACATCGTTCTTCGGGTTTTCATCCAGCTGCGCACGGAAACGCTTGGCGCCCAGACCCGGGGTTTCTTCGTAGATCAACTGCACGCGCGCGCGGATCAATTGATAGCGCTTGGAGTCTTCAATGCCGCCCGGTTTGGCTTGTTCGGCGCGGTTGCGGGTGTCGGCAATACGCGATTCGGTCACCGGGTGAGTCAGCAGGAATTCCGGTGGCTTGGCGTCGAAACGGTATTGACGCATCAGGCGTTCGAACATGGTCGGCATCGAGCGCGGGTCATACCCGGCCTTTTCCAGATTGAGGATGCCGATGCGGTCGGCTTCCTGTTCGTTCTGCCGGGAGAACGTGCGCTGCGACTGAATCGCCGCTGCCTGCGTACCGGCGATGGTCGCAATACCAGCGTCACCGCCACCGGCTGCGGCGATGACGATCCCGGCCAGCAGCGCGGCCATCATCGGCACCTGCATTCGTTGCGATGCCTCGACGCCGCGCGCGAAGTGGCGTTGTGACAAGTGCGCCAGTTCGTGCGCCAGTACCGATGCGTATTCACCCTCGGTCTGCGCATTGAGGAACAAACCGCCGTTGACCCCGACCACGCCGCCCGGCGCCGCGAAGGCGTTGAGCTGCGGGCTGTTGATCAGAATGAATTCAAGGCGTCGGTCAGTGACTTGACTGGTCTCCACCAGCTTATAGACGCTGGACTCGACGTAGTCCTTGAGCTGCGGATCGTTGAGCTGTGAAACCTGGCTGCGCAACATCGCCAGCCAGGCGCGGCCAAGCTGGTATTCCTGTTGCGGCGAGACAATGGCAGAACTGGCGTCGCCGAGTGACGGCAGATCGTCGGCAAAGCCTGGTGAGGCGAGCAGGCAAGCGAGCGTCAGCAGGGTAGGGCGCAGAAAAGTCATGCACAAAGCCTTAGAAGACAAAGACCTTACTGTAGCCGGACACCGAAGCTGCGACCAGATATTCTAGGCAGCTTGAAGACCTGAACCGGAGTGACGCAATGACTGACGCTGTAGCCCATGACGTGGAACTGGACGCCAGTGGCCTGAATTGTCCGTTGCCGTTGCTCAAGGCGAAAATGGAGCTGAACAAGCTTCAGAGTGGCGCCGTCCTCAAGGTGATCGCCACTGATGCGGGCTCGCAACGCGACTTTCGCACCTTTGCCAAATTGGCCGGTCATACGCTGCTGCGCGAAGAAGACGAAGCAGGTGTGTACCGTTACTGGTTGAAAAAGGCCTGAAATCGACAGCGTTACAATCTAAGGATTATTGATGTTCAAAGTGTTACGCGACTGGATTCAGCGCTATTTCTCCGATGAGGAAGCGGTGGTGCTGGCGGTGCTGCTGTTTCTCGCCTTCACGGCCGTGCTCACCCTTGGCGGCATGCTCGCGCCGGTGTTGGCGGGGATGGTGCTGGCGTATCTCATGCAGGGCCTGGTGGTCACGCTCGAGCGTCTGCGCGTGCCGGGTGGTGTGGCGGTAGGATTGGTGTTTGCGCTGTTCATGGGCGTGCTGATGCTGTTTATCCTTGTGGTGTTGCCGTTGCTCTGGCATCAGTTGATCACCCTGTTCAATGAGTTGCCGGGCATGCTCGCCAAATGGCAGTCGCTGCTGTTGCTGCTGCCGGAACGCTATCCGCACTTGGTGTCCGATGAGCAAGTGTTGCAGGCGATCGAGGCGGCGCGTGGCGAGATCGGCAAGTTCGGCCAGTGGGCGCTGACGTTCTCGCTGTCGAGTCTGCCGCTGCTGGTGAACATCATGATCTACCTCGTGCTGGTGCCGATTCTGGTGTTCTTCTTCCTCAAGGACCGGGTCATGATCGGCGAGTGGGTGCGTGGCTACTTGCCGCGTGAGCGCGCGCTGATCACTCGGGTTGCGCAGGAGATGAACCGGCAGATCGCCAACTACATTCGCGGCAAGGTCATCGAAATCGTGATTTGCGGCGGCGTGACCTACATCGCGTTTGTCGCCCTTGGACTCAACTATGCGGCGCTGCTGGCGTTGCTGGTCGGTGTGTCGGTGGTGGTGCCGTATGTCGGTGCCGTGGTGGTGACCGTGCCGGTGCTGCTGATTGCGCTGTTCCAGTGGGGCTGGAGCGATCAGTTCATTTATCTGATGGCGGTCTACGGGATCATTCAGACACTGGATGGCAATGTGCTGGTGCCGCTGTTGTTCTCGGAGGCGGTCAATTTGCACCCGGTGGCAATCATCTGTGCGGTGCTGTTGTTTGGCGGGTTGTGGGGCTTTTGGGGCGTGTTCTTTGCGATCCCGCTGGCGACCCTGTTCAAGGCAGTGCTGGATGCGTGGCCGCGCAAGGAGCCGGTGGTGGCGCCACTGCTCTAGTGGTTGATCCCGATTATTCGGTGACGTCAGGGCCCATTCGCGAGCAAGCTCGCTCCCACACTGGATCTGTGGCGTTCACAAGTCCAATGTGGGAGCGAGCTTGCTCGCGAAGGCGTCAATGAGGGCGACGCAAAGCCATCAGGCTTTATTCAAGTCCTGCGCAGCGGCCAAAACAGCATCCACATGCCCCGGCACTTTCACGCCACGCCATTCCTGACGCAGCACACCGTCCTTATCAATCAGAAACGTGCTGCGATCTACGCCCAGGTATTCCTTGCCGTACAGCTTCTTCAGCTTGATCACATCGAACAGTTGGCAGACGGCCTCGTCCTTGTCGCTGATCAGCTCGAACGGAAACTCCTGCTTGCACTTGAAGTTCTCGTGGGACTTCAGGCTGTCGCGGGAGATACCGAAAATCTCGGTATTGGCGGCCTTGAATGCGGCGTATTGATCACGAAAGCCCTGGCCTTCTGTGGTGCAACCCGGGGTGCTGTCCTTCGGATAGAAATAGATCACCACTTGCTTGCCCTTGAGGGCAGACAGGCTGACAGTCTGCCCGCTGGTGGCAGGTGCTGCGAAATCGGCAACCGGTTGGTCGATGACAACGGCCATGAAAGTTTCCTTACATTGGGTTCTGTGGGCGCCAAGGCTCGATCAGTGCGTCCAGGTTCATCGCGTCGGAGAAGTCGAGGAACTGGTCGCGCAGCCAGCTGATCTGGGTACCGGCGGGCAGGGTCACGGTAAATGTGGCGTTGAGCATGGTGCCGCCGGTCTGCGGCGCCTGGTACGTGTCGCAGGTCAGGTTTTCCAGTTCGACGTTGTGATCCATGAAGAACTGGCACAGCTCATTGATGATGTCCGGGCGATACGCCGAGCTGACATACGCCACGTACGGCAGTGCCTGCGGACGATTTTCCAGCGGCGCGCTGCGCACCACGTTGGCGGTGAAAGCGTGTTTCTTGGCCAGACCCGGCAAGCTGCCTTCCAGGCGGGCGAGGGCATCCCAACTGCCGGAGACCTCGAGGACCAAAGCGCTGCACTCGCCGTGGCGAGTCAGGCGTGAAGTAACCACGGCGCAGCGATTTTCATGGCTGGCGCGGCACAGGACGTTAGTCAGCTCCATGGGGTTGGCGCCGAGGGCACTGATGACAAGGAATTGTTCGCGAACTGTGGGGGTGGACATGCAGCATTCCTAAAGCGATGAGCGGTCGGTAGGTTTACGGGCGTTGGCCACCGGGGAGTGCCTGTTCTGGCTGTCCGTACAAAGAGGCCCGACAAGCGCTCGCGGCTCGCTCCACTATAGCGGGAGCGCGTCGATGCGACGCAGGAACGGGGTCTGGGAGGCCGTAAAGGGAGGCTGGAACCCGGCGTACAAGCTGATCAGTACCGATCAAAGTCTGAAGGGTAGCGAAAAGCGGCGCCAAGGGGAATGGCGGCAGCGCAGTACTTCGCTTGTGCAAGCATCTTGGCGCCAGTACCATTACCGCTCTCTTTTTCCGGCAGGAGCGGTTTCATGATTGCGGGCAGTATGGTGGCACTGGTCACTCCCATGGATGCACAAGGGCGTCTTGACTGGGACAGCCTCAGCAAACTCGTGGACTTCCATCTCAAGAACGGCACCCATGCCATTGTCGCGGTCGGTACTACCGGCGAGTCGGCAACCCTTGATGTAGAGGAACACATCGCCGTCATCAAAGCCGTAGTCAAACAGGTTGCCGGGCGCATTCCGGTCATCGCCGGCACTGGCGCCAACTCGACCCGCGAAGCTGTCGAGCTGACCCGCAACGCCAAGGAAGCCGGTGCCGACGCCTGCCTGCTGGTGGTTCCGTACTACAACAAGCCGACTCAGGAAGGTCTGTACCAGCACTTCAAGCACATCGCTGAAGCGGTCGACATTCCGCAGATTCTCTACAACGTTCCTGGCCGCACGTCTTGCGACATGCAAGCCGAGACCGTGATCCGCCTGTCCACCGTGCCGAACATCATCGGTATCAAGGAAGCCACCGGCGACCTGAAGCGTGCCAAAGCAATCATCGATGGTGTGAGCAAGGATTTCATTGTGCTGTCCGGCGATGATCCGACCGCCGTTGAGCTGATCCTGCTGGGCGGCAAAGGCAACATCTCGGTGACGGCGAACGTCGCGCCGCGCGAAATGGCCGATCTGTGCGAGGCTGCGCTCAAAGGCGACGCCGACACCGCACGGGCGATCAACGAAAAACTGATGCCACTGCACAAAGACCTGTTCATCGAAGCCAATCCGATTCCGGTGAAGTGGGCTTTGGTGGAAATGGGCCTGATGCACGAAGGCATCCGCTTGCCACTGACCTGGCTGAGCACACCTTGTCACGAAACGCTCCGCTCGGCCCTGCGCCAGTGCAGCGTCCTGGTTTAATTGAGGAAGTACAACGCATGAAGCGAATGGCCGGACTTTCCGCACTTGCCTTGATTATCTCCAGCACCAGCGGCTGCGGATGGGTCTGGGGGCCGGAAGGTTATTTCCGCGACCGTGGTAGCGATTACCTGCAAGCGCAACAGACTGCACCAATGCAACTGCCACCGGAAGTCAGCACTTCCAAGCGTCTGGATCCGCTGTTGCCGATCCCGCGTAACGTTGCTGATGACACCGAGAAGGGCGAATACATTGTGCCGCGTCCTCAGCCGCTGTCGGCCGTTGCCGATGCCAGCGATTACTCGCTGCAGAAGAGCGGTGACTCTCGCTGGGTTGTGGCTCAGCACCCACCGGCCGAAGTCTGGCCAGTGGCGGTGCAGTTCTTCCAGGACAACGGTTTCCGTCTTGATGAGCAGCGCCCGCAGACCGGCGAGTTCACCACCACCTGGCAGCATTCCGACGAACTGTCCGCGGCCATGGCCAAGCGCCTGAGCGCAGCCGGCATCGCCAGCGACAGCGAAACCCGCGTGCGTGTGCGGATCGAGCCTGGCGTGCAGCGCAACACCAGTGAAATCTACGTGGTCAGCGCCGAGCGTCCTGCCGGCAGCACGGCCGACGTGGCCTTCACCAACCGTTCGGTCAACACTGGCCTGGACGCAGCGCTGGTCGACGACATGCTCGCGAGCATGAGCCGGATCTCCGAGAAGGGCGGTTCGGTGTCGATGCTGGCCTCGCGTGATTTCGATACGCCAAGCCGTGTCAGCCTCAGCGAAGACGGCAGCGGCAACCCGGTGTTGAACGTCGGTAACGATCTGGATCGTGCCTGGTCGAGCGTTGGCCGTGCACTGGAACAAGGCGAATGGCGCGTTGAAGACATCAACCGTAGCCTGGGCCTGTACTACATCAACCTGGCCGAAAAAGCCGAGAAGAAAGACGACAAGCCTGGTTTCTTCAGCAGCCTGTTTGGCAGTGCGCCGAGCAAGGAAGAAGTTGAAGCCCGTGCCGAGCGTTATCAGGTTCGCCTGAGCAAGGTTGGCGAGAACATTCAGGTGACCGTCGAGAAAAACATCAACACCGTCGCGCCGGCTGAAGTGGCACGCAAAGTGTTGAGCGTGATTCAGGACAACCTGGGCTGATCAACCATGCGTTTTGCCGTTCTCGGCAGCGGTAGCCAAGGGAACGGCACGCTGATCGCCAGTGCTGATACGTATGTGCTGGTGGATTGTGGTTTTTCCCTGCGGGAAACCGAAAAACGCCTGTTGCGCCTGGGTGTGAACCCGGCGCAACTGAGCGCGATACTCGTAACCCACGAACATGCCGACCACGTGCATGGCGTGGGTTTACTGTCTCGGCGCTACAATCTACCGGTCTACCTCAGTCGCGGCACACTGCGCGGGATGCGCAAACCGATTGAACCCGCAGGCTTTCTGGCCGGCGGCGAGCAACTGCAGATCGGTGCACTGAGCATCGGGGTCATTGCCGTGGCCCATGATGCGCAGGAACCGACCCAGTACGTTTTCAGTGATCACCAGCAGCGGCGCTTCGGCCTGCTGACCGACCTGGGTTCCTACTGCGAGCGGGTGCTGGATGGTTATCGGGACCTCGATGCGTTGATGATCGAGTCCAACCATTGTCGCGACATGCTGGCCCGTGGTCATTACCCGTACTTTCTCAAGCAGCGGGTGGGCGGCGAGCTGGGACATTTGAACAACCATCAGGCGGCATTCCTGGTGTCCGAGTTGGGCTGGCAGGGCTTGCAACACCTGGTCCTGGCCCATCTGAGCAGCAAGAACAACCTGCCGCAGCTGGCCCGGCAATGTTTTGTCGACACCCTCGGGTGCGACCCGGACTGGCTGCAACTGGCCGATCAAGATTCAGGGCTCGACTGGCGCCACATCGCCTAGCCCACCTACTTAGCAAGCGGAGCCCATCATGGAAAAACGTGAAGAACTCTACCGCGGCAAAGCCAAATCGGTTTACAAGACCGACGACGCTGACCGCTTGATCCTGCTGTTTCGCAACGACACCTCGGCGTTCGACGGCAAGCGCATCGAGCAGCTCGACCGCAAAGGCATGGTCAACAACAAGTTCAACGCCTTCATCATGCAGAAACTCGAAGCGGCCGGCGTACCGACCCAATTCGACAAACTGCTGGCCGACAACGAAGTGCTGGTCAAGAAGCTGGACATGATCCCGGTCGAGTGCGTCGTGCGTAACTACGCCGCTGGCAGCCTGGTCAAGCGTCTGGGCGTTGAAGAAGGCCTGAAGCTCAACCCGTACACCTTCGAACTGTTCCTGAAGGACGACGCCAAGGGCGACCCGTTCATCAACGAATCCCACGTCGTGGCATTCGGTTGGGGCACCGCCGAGCAACTGGCGCGCATGAAAGAACTGTCGCTCAAGGTCAACGAAGTCCTGACCAAGCTGTTCGACGACGCTGGCCTGCTGCTGGTCGACTTCAAGCTTGAATTCGGCGTGTTCAGCGACGGCTCCATCGTCCTCGGTGACGAGTTCAGCCCGGACGGCTGCCGTCTGTGGGACAAGGACACCAAGAAGAAGATGGACAAAGACCGCTTCCGTCAGGGCCTCGGTGACGTTATCGAAGCCTACGAAGAAGTCGCCAATCGTCTGGGTGTACCGCTTTAATCGACGCAAGCATCTGATAGCACGAAGAAAATTTCGAAAGAGGGTTTGCTTTCGGTAAAAGTGTTGTTATGATGCGCGCCGTTGGAGAGATGCCAGAGTGGCCGAATGGGACGGATTCGAAATCCGTTGTACCTTCACCGGTACCTAGGGTTCGAATCCCTATCTCTCCGCCATTACATAGAAAAAGCCCCGTAGATGAAAATCTACGGGGCTTTTTCGTTTCTGCGGATCCAGTTTCGTGGCGATAGCGAAGGCGCTGAAGCGCGTCGTGCATGGTGAGGTCCTCGGCAGAGAGGCAATTTAAGTAAACACAGCCTCTGCCGACATTAGAGACACAACGCTCACAGGACTCACCGACCCATTTAAAGCCGCGTTCGCAGAGTAGGGGCTGTCATTATTGCCCAGCGATCGGCCGTCAAATCACACCTGTCGTCGTTTATCCTCTGTCCAGTCATGAGGCCAGCGCTCTCACTAAAGTGGATACTTGCTCACCTCGGCCGTGAAAGGCGCATCCAGCGAGTTCCAGCCTCGCTCCCTATTTGAATTGGTTTGAATATGAAAATTCCACCATCAGCCCAAGGTGCTCACCGCGTTTCTGAACGTCAGTCCGTCAAGTCAGGCAGCAGCGCCGCACCCGACGTCGAAGACTGCGAAGTGCTGGTTGCGCAGCCGCCAGCGTTCGAGGATGGCGAGCCGCCAGTCGGCGTGGTTATCCATGCGTATTACCCCGAAGTGCTGAAAGATATTCTGCGCCGTTTGATTAAACAGACTGAACGCCTGCACCTCTACGTAACCTGCGTAGCCGGTCGTGAAGATGAGATCTGTGCTCAACTGACGGCTAGCACATTGAGTTTTTCGCTATACCGGGTGCCGAATCACGGCAGGGATGTTTTGCCGTTTCTGCGGGTGCTGCCGTTCTTGCGTGCCGATAACATCCGCATGCTGGTCAAGCTGCACACCAAGCGTTCGCTGCACTTGGGCGGGGAGATCGATTGGGGCGTTGAACTATTCGATGATCTGCTGGACCCGGTACGATTCAGTCGAGCGCTGGAACACCTGGCCGACCCGGTGCATGTGCCGATGCTGGGTCCTCAGCGATACCTGGTGCCAGTCACCCGATTCCTCAGCGAAAGCAACCGCGCCTTGCTTGTCACCCTGGCCGAGCGTGGCGGTATTGAGCCGCAGGGCATCAACGAAGCGGATTATTTTGCCGGCACCATGTTCTTTGCGCGCATTGAAGTGTTTGCGCCTTTGGAGCGGATTCAACTGACGGGCAGCGATTTCGAAGTTGAAAGTGGCCAGCTCGACGGTACCTTGGCACACACGTTAGAGCGGTTTTTCGGCGTTCTGGCGAATGTTGGCCGGCAGCAGCGCAATATCGACCTTTATCAGCGCTGGCTGGCGAGTCGGCAACTGGCCGCCGTCGAGGTTGAAGGTTTGCCCGCGCGACTGGCGAGCTGGCCGCGGCAACCGGACGTGTTGTTGGTGTTGACCGACACTACGGGTGATATCGGACTGTTGCGTTCGAGCCTGGAAAGCATTGACCGCCAGCTTTATCGGGCGGCGGCCATCGTGGTGCTCTCCAATGCCGAACCTGTTGGCGTGACGCCGGCCGATAATCTGGTCTGGCTGCCGTTGGCCGAATCCTGGCCGAGCCAGCTCAATGAATTGTTGCAGGAGATCGACGTTGACTGGTGGTACCTGTTGCGTGGCGGAGACGAACTGGATCCCCACGCGCTGCTTTTGCTCGCCGAAGGCATCGCGCTCAATCCCGGTGTCAGCGCATGCTACAGCGATGAAGACTCACTGACCGCTGAAGGCTGCCAGAGTCCGGTATTCAAGCCGGATTTGAATCTGGATATGTTGCGCAGTTATCCCTATGTCGGCCGCGCACTGGCTTTCAGTCGCGAGGCCGCGCTGTCTGCCGACGGCTTTGATCCCGCCTTCAGCGAACTGGCGCCCCATGATTTGCTTTTTCGGCTGATTGAAACTCACGGTCTGGGCACTGTCGGGCACCTCGCGGATGTGCTGGTGCATCAGGCCATCAATTTCCCTCAGTGGCTCGGTGAACCGCAAGTCATCGCGAACTCGGCAGCCATCGTCGGGGCGCACTTGCAGCGTCTGGGCGTGGCGCATGAGCTGCTGGCCGGACCTTTGCCAATGGCGAATCGTGTGGTCTACCAACATGCGGAACAGCCGCTGGTGTCGATCCTCATTCCCACCAAGGACTGCCTGCCGATGCTGCTGCGCTGCATCGAAAGCATCATGGAGAAAACCAGCTACACGAATTACGAACTGATCATCGTCGACAACAACAGCGAAACAGCCGAGGCCCGAGACTGGTTCAACGGTATGGAGCTGTTGAACAATCCCAAGGTGCGCATCCTGCGTTATCCGCACCCGTTCAACTATTCGGCGATCAATAATTTTGCGGCCAGTCATGCCCGCGGCGATTACCTGGTGCTGCTCAACAATGACACGGCGATCATTGATGGCGACTGGCTTGGTGCACTGCTCCATCACGCCCAGCGGCCGGAAGTGGGGATAGTGGGCGCTAAACTGTTATTCCTCGACGGGACTGTTCAGCATGCAGGTGTGGTACTCGGGTTGCGTGGCGTTGCAGACCACCCGTTTATCGGCGATTCAATGCAGTCCAACGGCTACCTTCATCGCTTGCATCTTGATCAGAACTACAGCGCGGTCACCGCCGCCTGCCTGATGATCAGCACCGAGCTGTACCAGCAAGTGGGGGGAATGGACGAGGTCGGCCTGGCCGTTTCCTTTAACGATGTGGATCTGTGCCTGAAAGTCGGCCAGGCTGGACGGCTGATTGTCTGGACGCCCTATGCGCTGCTCGTTCACGAAGCCAGTGTGAGCCAGAACAACGTCGACACGACCAAGGAGGAAGCCAAGCGCAAACGGTTCAAGGGCGAACAGTCGGTGATGTACCAGCGTTGGCTTGCGCAAATCGCCAACGATCCGGCCTACAACCGCAACCTGACCCTGGAGGGCAGTGGCTTCTCCTCCAAATACCGCACCGACACTGATTGGCACCCGTTTGCCAGTCGTGAGTTGCCTCATGTGCTGTGCCACCCTCTCGACTCTTTCGGCAGCGGACACTACCGCGTGCGTCAGCCTTTCGCTGCCCTGAAAGCTGCGCAACTGATCGGCGGAACGGTGAGCAACGAGGGACTGCAACCGACAGAACTGGAGCGCATTGCGCCGGACACGATCATTTTCCAGGGACAGCACACAACGCCTCATCTGGAGTACATGCAGGACACCAAGGCATTCTCCAGGGCGTTCAAGATTTACGAGCTGGATGACTATATTCTTGACGTGCCCGCTGGCAACTTGAACCACGAATTGCTGCCCAAAGACATCACCAAACGCTTGAAGAAAGCCGTAGGGCTGTGCGATCGGTTGGTGGTTTCTACCGAGCCGCTGGCCAATGCGCTGAAGGGCTTCAATGCCGACATCCGGGTGATGGAAAACCGTCTGCCGAGCCATTGGTGGAGCGACCTGACCAGCCAGCGCCAACAAGGCCGCAAGCCTCGGGTTGGCTGGGCCGGCGGCTCGAGTCACAGCGCCGACCTGCAAGTCCTTGCCGAAGTGGTTCGTGCGCTGGAAGGAGAAGTTGAATGGGTGTTCATGGGGATGTGCCCACCAGCACTGCGTCCCTATGTCCATGAGTTCCATAGGGGGGTGAGTATCGAAAAATACCCGCAAAGACTGGCTGACCTGAACCTCGACCTGGCTTTGGCACCTCTGAAAGACAACTTTTTCAACGCCTGCAAAAGCAATTTGCGCTTGTTGGAATATGGCGCCTGTGGTTTCCCCGTGATCTGCTCGGACATCCCTTGTTATCGGGGTGATTTCCCGGTGACGAGGGTCAGGAACCGTTCGCAAGACTGGATTGCCGCTATTCGCGAACATCTGGCTGAACCCGATGCCAGCGCCAAGGTTGGAAACGCCCTGCGCAGCGTTGTACTCGATCACTGGATGCTCAAGGACGAACATCTGTTGGCGTGGCGAAACGCCTGGCTGGCGGACTGAACAAGAGGCCAGCGTTGCGCGCTGCTTCTTCAATGTCTTTCGATACAAGCCCGAAAAAAAGCCTCACAGCCTTAAAACTGTGGGGCTTTTTCATATCTGCAGGATCGTGCAGAGCGGCTAGATCTCCTTGACCGGCGTCTCCCCCTGCACAGCCTTGATCAACCCGATCACGTGCAAACAATCCGCCTTGTTCACATACGACTCGCCACTGGCGATGGTCTCGTGGTTACCCGCTCTCAGTCTCCAGCGCCATTGTCCTTTGCCGGTGCTCGGGGTGCCTCTGGATTGCCTGTAAATCTCGAAATACATTCAGTTCGCTCCATGCGATTCATTGTGCGACAGCCGGTGTGGCGCATGGTCGCAAGCCTAGCGCAGACGGTTTTTTTGGCTATCGGACATTTGTTTCCAATCGTTCGCGGATGTTTCTGAAGGACGCGGGCTAGAGCGCAGCAATAGGCCTGTGGATTGGCCAAAATGACGCCGTCTGATCCTTGCAACACCGTCGACGCTGCTGCTTAATACGGGACGGCTCATGGCGTCGAATATCGTTCGGCGACCGACAAACACTATAAGAAGAGCACTCCTTTGACTGAGCACGGAACGCAACAGGCCGGGCGGGTGACGTTATCGCTGGTGGTCCCCGTTTTTAACGAAGAGGACAGCCTCGACACGTTTCTGCGGCGCATCAATGAAGTCTTTCAGACGCAGGCGTTGATCGACCTTGAACTGGTATTCGTCAACGACGGCAGTACCGATGCCACGCTTGAGCGCCTGCTCGAACATCAGCGGGACGATGCGCGTCTGCGTATCGTCGATTTGAGTCGCAACTTCGGCAAAGAAGCAGCGTTGTCCGCCGGTTTGCAGATCGCGACCGGGCAGATCGTGGTGCCGATCGACGCTGATCTGCAGGACCCGCCCGAGGTCATTCTGCAGATGATCGAGCGCTGGCGAGAAGGCTTTGAAGTGGTGCTCGGTCATCGCATCAGCCGTCGCAGTGACACCTGGGCCAAGCAGACATCAGCGCACTGGTTCTACCGCCTGCACAACAAGATCGCTGAACAGCCTTTGCCTGAGAATGTCGGCGATTTTCGTCTGATGGATCGCTGCGTGGTTGATGCCTTGCTGACCCTGCCGGAGTCCCGGCGCTTCATGAAAGGCCTGTTCGCCTGGGTCGGCTTTCGCACTACTCACGTCGATTACGAGCGCCCGGAGCGCGTGGCGGGGCAGAGCAAGTTCAATGGCTGGCGCCTGTGGAACTTCGCGCTGGAAGGCATCACCAGTTTCAGCACTGAACCGTTGCGGATCTGGACGTATGTCGGCGCGTTGGTGTCGCTGGTGTCTTTTGCCTTCGCCATATTCATTGTCCTACGCACGCTGATTCACGGTATCGACATGCCCGGTTATGCCTCGCTGATGGTGGCCGTGACCTTTCTCGGTGGACTGCAATTGATCGGCATCGGTGTGCTCGGTGAGTACCTGGGCCGCACGTATATCGAATCCAAACGCCGGCCGGTTTTTCTGGTGCGTCGCGTCTATGACCCCAAGGACTGACACATGGATCTCAAGGAAACCGACATCCTCGGCGACGCCATCGACGAGCACTGGTATTACTGCTCGAAAGCCGCCGCCACCCGGCGTTTGCTGGGAAATGCACCCATCAGCCGAATCCTCGATGTCGGTGCCGGCTCGGGATTTTTCTCCCACCATTTGCTGACGCACACCGATGCACGCGAAGCATGGTGCGTGGATATCAGCTACCCCGCCGACTCCAGCGCGAGCACCGCCGGCAAACCGGTGCACTACCGTCGCGGGATCGAAACCATCGAGGCCGATCTGGTATTGCTGATGGACGTGCTGGAGCATGTCGATGATGACCTCGGTCTGCTCAAGATGTACGTCGACAAAGTGCCATCGGGCAGCCGGTTTCTGATGACGGTACCGGCATTCCAGTTCTTGTGGAGTGGCCACGATGACTTTCTTGAGCACAAGCGCCGTTACACCCTGGCACAGTTCGAAACCCTGGCGCGTGATGCCGGTTTGACGGTGCAGCGCGGTGCCTATTATTTCGGTGCGGTGTTTCCGATCGCTGCGGCGTTGCGCTTGCTGCCGCAAGGCGCGCAAGCCCAAACGCCGCGTTCACAGCTCAAGCGTCATCATCCGCTAGTGAACGGTGTTCTCAAGACGCTATGCAGTCTTGAACTGCCGTTGATGGGCATCAACCGTCTGGCCGGGTTGAGTGTGTTCGTGCTGGCGCGCAAACCGTGACCTCGGCGCAAAAAACAGCATTGATTCAGCGAGGTTTGCGCTTTGCTGTGACCGGTTTGTTTGTCACGGCTCTGCATGCGCTGGTGGCGGTGCTGTTCATCAACTTCATTACTGCGCAACCGTCGCTGGCTAACGGCGTGGCGTTCATCGTGGCGACGGTGATGTCCTACGTGATCAATACAACCTGGAGTTTCTCGGCACGTTTGCATGGCAGAACGTTACTGCGTTTTCTGCTGGTGTCGGCGTGCGGGTTTCTATTGGCGATGCTGGTCGCCTGGGTGGCGCAGATGGCCGGGTTGAATTATCTGTTGGGGATCGTCGCCGTGGCACTGACGATACCGGCATTCACTTTTGTCTTGCATAACTTCTGGACGTATCGATGAAGCTCTCCGCAACATCTCGGGCGACTGCGTTGCTGCCTGTGCTTTTGGGAATTCTGGCGTTTTTCATTGTGGTCGGCCCGCGTGCCCTGAATCCGATGAATATTGCATGGTTGGGTGATGGCGATCCCGCGACCCACTACCAGGGCTGGGTTTTTTTCAGGCATTCGCCGTGGACATTTCCGCTCGGGCTCAATCCTTCCTACGGGCTGGAATTGAGCAACGGGGTGATCTTCTCCGATTCCAATCCGCTGTTTGCCTTGTTGTTCAAACCGTTTTCGGCGCTGCTGCCTGAGCCATTCCAGTATTTCGGGCTGTGGCTGCTGACGTGTTTCGTTCTGCAGAGCTGGTTTGCCTGGAAACTGATCGGCTTGTTCAGTCGCGATGTTGCGTTGCGACTGGTAGGCGCCGGGCTGTTTTTGTTTGTTCCGGCGATGATTATCCGCATGGGCGTGCATTTGTCTCTCGGTGGACATTTTCTGGTATTGGCGGCGCTTTACTTGGCACTGCGCCCTTTTACGCCAAAACGCTGTCTGGCTTGGGGCGCGCTGCTGGGGGCGGCAGCACTGGTGCATGCTTATCTGTTGGCGATGATTGCTTTGATCTGGCTCGCAGACCTCGCGGCCAAAGCGTTGCAGCGACGCCTGACTCCGGGCAAAGCGTTGATCGAGTTGATTGGCCTGTTTGCGCTGGTCAGTATCTGTTGCTGGCAGGCCGGATATTTCAGTGTCGGGGACGGCGGACTGGCGCTGATGGGGTATGGCCTGTTTCGGGCCAATGTCTTGACCTTTTTCGATGCCGGTGTGTGGTCCTACGCCGTGCAGGACATGCCCGGGGTCTTGGGGGATGGTGACGGGTTCGCGTTTCTGGGGCTAGGGATGCTTTTTTTGGGCATTTGCGCGTTGGTGCCGGTGCTGCAGGGGGCGACCGACCTTGGGACCAAATCTCGCCGCTATCCGCTGTTGCTCCTCGCCTTGGCGGGGCTGGCGACTTTCGCCATTTCCAACAATATCGGTGTGGGGCCATTTGAATTGCAGATTCCGGTACCGGATGCGGTGGTTGCCGTGGCCACTGTTTTTCGCGGCTCGGGACGAATGATCTGGCCGATCATGTACATGGCCATATTGCTCATTCTGTATGTAGTGGTACGCGGGCATGCGTCGCGCACCGCGCTGATGTTGTTGAGCATTGCCTTGGTCATTCAGGTAGTCGATACGCGTGCGGGTTGGGCAGTATCGCGCAATCTCTTCATGACCACGCCGTCACCAAAATGGAAAACGCCTCTCGTCGATCCTTTCTGGGAGCAAGCCGCGAAGCAGTATCAAGCGGTGCGCTGGCTGCGCCCGCAGAATTACTCGCCGTACTGGATGACCCTGGCCAACTACGCCGGCACCCATCACCTGGCGACAAACGCCGTCTATCTTGGCCGGGTCAGCACCGGGGCCACGGAAGCAGCGCAGTCCCTGGCGGACCAGATGGTCAGTGCTGGACGCTATGCTCCAGACACCTTGTACGTGCTGGATAATCGCACCTTGCTGGAAGCAGTCTTGACCTTGAACCGTGATACCGATGTGCTCGCACGGATTGACGGCTTGAACGTTTTGGCGCCGGGATGGAAGCGTTGTGCCGAATGCGCGCCGATATCGGCACCTGATCCGTTGTCGTTGATTGCGCAGCTCAAGGCGGGCGAACGAGTGGAATTCAATGCCACCAGTCTTGCGACGGTTTATCTGGGCAAAGGGTGGTCGCTCAGCGAACCGTGGGGGACGTGGTCTGATGGGACGGAGTCGCAAATCGTTCTGCGACCCCTGGCTCCGGTGCATTCCTTGTTACTGGAAACCACGGCACTGCTCGCGCCCACACATGCCGAGCAGTCTCTGGAAATCTTCGTCAACGATGCACGCGTGCTATCGACGCGGCTGATCAAACCTGAGGCGAACCAAATCAACATCGATCTGCCCGCCGATGTTCGAGAGTTGGTGGCGCGTCAAGGTGTACTGAATATCCGTTTCAAATACGCCAACGCCATCAGTCCCGGGGAGCTTGGCATGAGCAAGGACACGCGTAAGCTGGCCATCGGCATAAAGGCGCTGACGGTGAATTGATCCGACATTGTTTTTTTGTCTGTGCAAAGGCCCGTAGACGTTGTCCGTGGGCCTTTCTACACTGCCGGTATTCCGGGGGGCAGGGGGCAATGGATGAACCGCAATGAACTACGCAAGGCTGACATCAACCTGATGGTGGTGTTCGAGACCTTGATGCTCGAACGCAACGTGACCCGGGCGGCCGAGAAGCTGTTTCTCGGCCAGCCGACCATCAGCTCGGCGCTCAATCGCTTGCGCACCATGCTCAATGATCCGCTGTTCATCCGTGTCGGCCACCGCATGGAGCCGACAGCGCGTGCCGAAGATATTTTCCGCCATCTCAAACCTGCGCTGGATTCACTGTCGGTGGCGCTGAGCCTGACCCGCGATTTCGATCCGGCCGTGAGCACCATGACGTTTCGCATCGGTCTGTCCGATGACGTCGAATTCGGCCTGTTGCCGCCGCTGTTGCGTGCGCTGCGCCAGGAAGCGCCGAACGTGGTGTTCGTGGTGCAACACGTCGATTACTGGCGCATCCCCGATCTGCTCGCAGCGGGTGATATCACGGTCGGCATCAGCCAGACGCGGGGCCTGCCGGCCAATGCCAAGCGCAAACTGCTGCGGCACATTCAGCCGAGCATCCTGCGCGCCGACGCCAGCGATACACCGCTGACGCTGGATGAATATTGCGCGCGCCCCCATGTACTGGTTTCGCACACGGCCAACGTCAGTGGTTTTGCCGATGAGTGGCTGGCCGAACTCGGTCGTACTCGCCAAGTGGTGCTGTCGGTACCGCAATACAGCGCGTTGCCGGCGCTACTGGCCGGCACCGACCTGATCGCCAGTCTGCCGGATTACACGGCGGCAGCCATGGCCACTTCCGGATTGCTGTTTAAGGAGCCGTTTCCGTTTAAAACACCGACGCTGGATTTGTCGATGGTCTGGCTTAGCCACGTCGACAGCGACCCGGCCGAGCGCTGGTTGCGCTCAAGGCTGGAGCAGTTCATGAGCGAACGGCCACTGACGCCATCCTGAGCTATAACACTCCCCCTGTAGGAGCTGCGGCACGCTGCGATCTTTTGATCTTCAAATTTCAAGATCAAAAGATCGCAGCCTCGTTTCACTCGACAGCTCCTACAGGGGTTAGTGTGAACCGCATGTGCTATATGTACGACCTTTCTGCCAACTGACTGGGGACCTGCAATGCCACACCTGCACATGGAATACACCGCCAACCTGCCGCAGTTGAACGCCGATGTCGCGTTGATGCGGCTCAACAACACCCTGGTGGGCTCTGGTCAGTTCGCGGCGGAGTTCGATATCAAAAGTCGTGCGGTGAAAGTCGAGACCTTCAAGGTCGGAACCGCCATGGCCGAGCGCGCCTTCGTCTATGTGAAGCTGGCGCTGCTCAGCGGGCGTTCGCCGCAGATCAAGAAGCAGTTGTCAGAGAGCCTGTTGGCAGTCTTGCAGGACCTGTGCGAATGGCCGGCCGGTGTCGAGGTGCAGCTGTGTGTCGAACTGGTCGACATGGATCGCGAGTCCTACAGCAAAACCGCTATTGGCGTGTAGGACTCAGGCCGCTTCGAGTTCGCTGCACACCTTGACCACCTGCTCGCGCAACCACAGGTTGGCGCTGTCCTGATCAACGCTCTGGCTCCATTGCATGTCCAGGGTAAAACCCGGCAAGCCATTTGGCGCCTCGCAGTGATTGAACACCGCCTCGTTGGTCAGCAAACGCTGGATACGGCGGGGCAGGGTGAGGATGAAGTCGGTCCCCGTGATCATTTTCAATGCCGCGCTGTAGCTGTTCGAGCGCGCGACGATCTGACGCTTCTGCGCCTGCCGCGCCAGCCAGCCATCGACCATGTTGGTGGTTGATGTCCATGGCGTCGGGAACACGTGCCGGCGTTCGGTAAAAGCCTGCAGGCTCAGGCGTGGCTCCAGTGGCGTGGCGCGTTTGTCGAAGACGCAGACCAGATCGTCCTCCAGCAGCATTTGTGATTTCAGGTCAGCGTGATGACGGTGGAAGTTGGGGCCGAAGCTGATCACCAGATCGAGGCTGCCGTCGCGCAGCTCATCCGCCGGGACATCGGTCTCGAACTTGTGCATGTTGACCATCACCGGCAAATCGTCGAAGTCGAAACGCTTCAACAGACGCGGCAGGATCAGTTGCTCGAAGTATTCCGGGGCGCAGATGTTGAAGGTGACGGCTTGTCGGGTCGGGTCGAACGTGGGGGCACCGGCGTGGCACAGGTTGATGCTTTCGAGGATCTTCTGCACATGCCCGTACATGGTGCTGGCCTTGTAGGTCGGACGCATGCCGGTGCGGGTGTTGATAAACAGTTCGTCTTCGAAACTGGTGCGCAGTTTTTTCAAACAGTAGCTGACCGTGGACTGGCTGACGAACAGGGTTTCTGACACATCGGTGACGCTGCTCTGCTCATAAACAGCGACAAACACCATGAGATCCTGCATGTCGAGCTTTCTAAGCAAGTTACTGTTCAGCATCCGTTCCGTCTCGCTGTGCTCCTTGCGCTGAATCCGCGCAAACGTGTGCGAATGATCCTAACGGAACGATGGTGCCAGGACAAAGCCCTGTAGGACGTTTCACAGTCAGTTGTGGGACAGAAAGTTTTAGTAACACGACGTCTCGGGGCAAACCGCAGAAAGATGGCCAGAGGCCTTTAGCCCGATCAGGAAAAGTGCCTCGCGTAATGCCGGGGATCGAAGCGCCATACCATCAACAGCATCACCACCATTACCGCGGTCAATGACCACCACGCCCACTCGAAGCTGCCCAGTTGATCGCGGATCATTCCAGCCAGCAGCGGCGAGAGACCAGCAATCAGATAGCCAATGCCTTGCACAAATGCAGTCAGGCCACCGGCACGTTGCGGGTTGTCGAGATGATCAAGCGAGACAATCAGGCTCATCGGGAATAACCCGCCAATGCCCAGCCCCAACAGGCATGGCCACAGCAGGCTGAATTGTTGCGGGCTGAGGATCAGGCCGCAAAATCCGCCGATGATCAGAGCCAGTAGTGTCATCAGAATCACACGCCGATCCCGGCTGCGATTGGCGATAGCCGGAACCACCAGACCGGAAATTACCTCCATGGCCGTCAGCAAACCCAACAGCAGCCCGGCGTTCTGTTCGCTCCAGCCGTTTTCCACGTAGTACGGCGCGAGCCAGGCCAGCACGCAGGTATAGGACGCTGTCCCCAGACCAAAGAAGAGGGCCAGCAACCAGGCACGGGAATACTTGAAGAACGAATCCTTGCCGGCTGTCGCCGTCACCGTGGAGGACAGCTGGTTGCGTTGCGACCACCAGAACAGCAGCGCGATGAATGCCAGGATCGCCCAGATCGCCAAACCGCCGCGCCAGCTCCCGGTTTGCAGCATCACCAGCGGTGCGAACGAGGCCGCAATGGCCGCTCCACCCATGATCGACGTGACATATAAACCCATGCACAGCGCGACATTGTCGGCGAAGCGCGATTTGATCAGCGTCGGCATCAATGCCTGAATCAACGCAATGCCGACGCCAGCCAGCACCGCGCTGACGATCATTTCGGCTGCCGATTCGATAAACAGCCGCGACAGCGTCGCCAGGCCAATGATCAGCAAGGACAGCAACACCGTCCGTTGTTCGCCCAGCCGCTGACTGATGCCAATGCCGAAAAACATCGCCAGACCCATCGCCATCACTGGCAGCATGGTCAGCAGTGACGCGACGCTGAAACTCAGCGGGATGTCAGTGCGAATGGCCGACAGTAACGGACCGAGCGCCGCCATCGATGGACGCAGATTGAGGGCGACGAGCATGATCGCGAGCATCAACCAGACAGCGGGGCGAGCGGTAGCGCGGACGTTTTCCATCATCAGACCTTTGGGTGGGGCAGATGATTAAGCGCGGAGCGGTCTGGTCCGGGCAAACCAGAAAACCCACAGCAGTATTTAAAAAGTCGATATTCCCACTCTCTGTGGGAGCGAGCCTGCTCGCGAAAGCGGATTGTCTGTCGGCAAAAGTGTTGAATGTGCCGGCCTCTTCGCGAGCAGGCTCGCTCCCACAATGGACAGCCGTGCTGTTTTTCTGAATAAAACCCGAACCATTCTCAAATACGTCACACGTTTCATCGCTTTGCCGAAAGCCAACTAATCGTTGGCGTCTTTTTCACAAAAAATTGATGGTTGCCTGCTTAAAGTTTCTCGTGCCTTAGTTAATGAAATTTTCACAATTGAAATTTCTGTCATTGACCGAGGCTCTTCTTTTCAGGAATCGCCCATTTCTATGTTGAAGTTAAAAGCCGTGCGCCCGGAATGGGTGACGTTGATTGCCAGCGCCTTTCTTTTAATTGGCTGCAATTTTGTCCTTTGGCAGCACCTGTTCGAGATCACCGCCGCCGATGGCAAGGGCATCGCCATGCGCGTGGCGTTCGGGGTGATGATCCTTGCAGCATTCAACATCGTGCTGACGCTTCTGGCATTCCGACCGTTGCTCAAACCAGTGTTGACCCTGATATTTCTGATCAGCGCCGGCGTGGCTTATTTCATGAGTCAATATGGCGTCATGATCGATGCCGGCATGTTTCGCAACTTTGCCGAAACCAATGCAACGGAAGTGCGTGATCTGCTCTCGTTGAAGTTGTTTGCTTATATTCTATTGCTCGGTGTATTACCGTCCTGGTTGTTGTGGAAAGTGCCAGTCAACTATCGTCGATGGCACCGTGAGTTAATCAGCAAGGTTATTGTCGGTGTTGCTTCTGTGGCGGTGATTGGTGGGGTGGCGCTGGCCAACTATCAGGGCTTGTCATCGCTGTTTCGCAATCACCACGAAATTCGCTTGATGCTGGTGCCGAGTAATTACATCGGTGCTTCGGCGGGTTATCTACGTGAGCAAGTGGTCTCGGCGCGGCAGCCATTCATCAAGATCGGCGAGGACGCCGAGCGCAATCCGGATGTGAAGCTTCAACCGCGTAAATCGCTGACCGTGCTGGTGGTGGGTGAAAGTGCCCGGGCGGAGAACTTCGGCATCCTCGGTTACCACCGTGACACCACGCCGACACTCGATAAGGAAGCCGGCCTGATCGCTTTCACTGACGTGCATTCCTGCGGGACGGAAACGGCGGTATCGGTGCCGTGCATGTTCTCCAACATGGGCCGCAAGGATTATGACGCCAGCAAGGCGAAGAATGAGGAAGGCCTGCTCGATGTGCTCAAACGTGCCGGTATCGATGTGATCTGGCGTGACAACCAGTCCGGCTGCAAAGGCACTTGCGACCGGGTCACCCTGCAAGATGTCAGCAACCTGAAAGACCCGGCGCTGTGTGCCAACAGCGAGTGCCGCGACGAAATCCTCCTGCAAGGTCTGCAAAGTTTTATCGACCATCTGGACAAGGACACCGTGCTGGTTTTGCACCAGATGGGCAGTCACGGCCCGGAATACTTCAAGCGTTATCCCAAGGAATACGAGCACTTCACCCCGGTGTGTGAAAGTAACGCGCTGAACAATTGCAGCCGCGAAAGTATCGTCAACGGTTACGACAACACGCTGGTGTATACCGATCACGTGCTGTCGAGCCTGATCGATGTATTGCGCAGCAATCAGGACAAAGTTGATACCGCGATGTTGTACCTGTCGGACCACGGTGAGTCGCTTGGCGAGTACAACTTGTTCCTGCACGGTACGCCTTACATGTTGGCGCCAGAGCAACAAAAGCATGTAGCAATGCTGGCGTGGTTCTCCGATAACTATCAGAAGGCTTATTCGGTCGACACGCATTGCCTGCAAATGAGCCGCGACAAACCACTGAGCCAGGACAACCTGTTCCACTCGATGCTTGGCCTGCTCGAGGTCAGGAGCAAGGTCTATCAGCCGGGTCTGGACATGTTTGCCGGTTGCCGTGGTGCGGTGATCGACGGCGTACTCGCCAAGGACTGAGGCCAATCGGCTCCGTCGTTCTGATACGACGGGGCTTTCTGCTTCTTTTGTCAGACTATTCTTGCTCTCTGGCAGGACATTTCGTTACAGCTCTTGCCCTTCACAGGCGCGTAAATCGCCAGTGGCGATATATACTGCGCGCCATTCTTCAAGGGAGAGCCGTGTGGCCATCGATATTCACTGGATTCGCGACAACGAAAGCCTCGCGCAGTTTTGCGCCGAGTGGCAGCAGCTGCCGTTCGTTGCCCTCGACACCGAATTCATGCGGGTCGACACCTTCTACCCGATTGCCGGCCTGTTGCAGGTGGGCGACGGCAAACGCGCCTACCTGATCGATCCGCTGACCATCAATGCCTGGCAACCGCTGGCTGCGTTGCTGGAGAACCCGGCGGTACTCAAAGTCCTGCACGCCTGCAGCGAAGACCTCGAAGTGCTGTTGCGCCTGACCGGCAGCCTGCCGGCCCCGATGTTCGACACGCAACTGGCCGCCGCTTACCTGAACCTCGGTTTCTCGATGGGTTATTCGCGACTGGTGCAGGAAGTGCTCGGCATTGAACTGCCGAAGGGCGAGACCCGTTCCGACTGGTTGCAGCGTCCGTTGTCCGAGACGCAAATCAGCTACGCCGCCGAAGATGCGGTGCATCTGGCGGAGGTTTTCGTACAGCTGCGACCGAAACTGTCTGACGACAAATTCGCCTGGGTGCTGGAGGACGGCGCTGAGCTGGTCGCCAACCTGCGCCGTGAAACCGACCCGTACGAGGTCTATCGCGAGGCCAAACTGGCGTGGAAACTCTCCCGTGCGCAACTGGCGGTTCTGCGTGAACTGTGCGCCTGGCGGGAAAAGGAAGCCCGCGCCCGCGATCTGCCGCGCAACCGCATCGTCCGCGAGCATTCGCTGTGGCCACTGGCCCGCACGCAACCGGACAACCTCGCGGCGCTGGGCAAAATCGAAGACATGCACCCGCGTACCGTGCGTCAGGACGGCCAATTTCTGCTTGATCTGATCAAGCGCTCTGGCAGTGTGGGGCCTGATCAATGGCCGCCCGCCGTAGCGGAGCCATTGCCGATCGAAGCCGCCGCGTTGATCAAACAATTGCGCGCATTGGGCCAGGCTGAGGCCGAGCGTCTGGGCATTGCCCCGGAACTGATGCTGCGCAAGAAAACCCTCGAAGCCCTGGTCAAAAGCGGCTATCCCGAGGGTCCTTACCAATTGCCTGAGTCGTTGCGTGGCTGGCGCCGCGAACTCATGGGCCAGAAGCTGCTCGACAGCCTGGCCACCGCCGGAGAACAGCCTTGAAACGTATTTGCTCTATTTACCAAAGCTCGAAGCGCAAGGGCATGTATCTCTATGTGCTCAAGAGCGATGAGCTGGAACGCGTGCCCGAGGCCCTGATGGCGGCTTTCGGCAAAGCCATATTTGCCTTCAGTCTGGTGTTGACGCCTGAGCGCAAACTGGCCAGCGAGGACATCGTCGTGGTCCTGGAAAACCTCGACAAGCAGGGCTACCACCTGCAAATGCCGCCGGCCGAGGACGAGTACATCGAGCACTTGCCCGAAGAGTTGCTGCGACGCAACGACCCGGTCTGATCTGCGCGGCTCTGTTCTGAGTCTCGGTTTACCCTGGAACTGTTTTTACCGCGATGGCCGGCTTAATCCGGCGGCCGTCTGCACGGTTTGCGAAAGGTTTGAAGATGCGCGTTCTGATTGCCGAACACGACCACGCGATATACGCCCGGCTGCTGCGTCAGGCAGCACCCGAGCTTGAAGTACTGACCAGCGGCGACTCCGCCGAGCTGGCCCGTCAGGCCGCCGATTGTCCGGTGTGGCTGGGGCAGCCGGATTTGCTCGCGACTCTGTTGCGCCAGGGGCACCAGCCACAATGGCTGCAATCGACCTGGGCCGGTATCACACCTTTGCTCGCTGACGGCTTGCGCCGCGATTACCGTTTGACCCGTGCAGTGGGGATTTTCGGTCAGGTGATGGCCGAGTATGTGCTGACCTACATTCTTGGCCATGAGCGCGAAGTGCTGGCGCGACTGGTCAGCCAGGTCGAGCGTAAATGGGACAACCGCAGCGGCCAGAGCCTGGTCGGGCGCAAAGTGCTGATCGTCGGCACCGGCGATATCGGCCAGAGTGTCGCGCAGTTCCTGCTGCCGTTCGGCATAGAGCTGTACGGGATTGCCAGCAGCGCCCGTGAGCAGGCGCCGTTTGTCGAGGTCGGTTCGATGGCTGATCTGCCGCGACTGGTGGGTGAAGTGGATTACGTGGTCAATCTGCTGCCGAACACCGAACACACCCACGATATCTACGACGCGGCGCTGTTCAAGCAATTCAAGCCAACCGGGTTGTTCATCAACGCCGGGCGCGGTGTCGCGGTGGTCGATGCCGACCTGGTGGAAGCGTTGAAGGAAGGCCATCTGGCGGGGGCGGTGATCGACGTTTGCCGTCAGGAACCACTGCCGCAACGCCATCCATTCTGGACCGCTTGGGGCTTGCTGCTGACCGGGCACAGTTCGGCGCCGACGTCACCGGCGTTGATGGTGCAGCTGTTTGTCGAGAACCTGAAGGCGTATCAAGCGGGTGAAGCGTTGCGCGGGGAAGTGGATTTCAACCGCGGCTACTGACACACCACAATCAATGTAGGAGTGAGCCTGCTCGCGATGGCGGTGTGTCAGACAGCATTAATGTCGACTGACACGGCCTCATCGCGAGCAGGCTCACTCCTACACTTGGTTTTGCGCTGTGGCTTAGAGGGTGAAGTCGCCTTCCGCCGCCAGTTCATTCAGCGGGCGGCGCGGGCTCGGCTCTTCACGGGCCTGCAGGTATTCAGCCAGCGTTGCCTTGTCACCGAGCTTGCCGACGGCAACGGCCGCATGCAGCGCATAACCTTCAGGAATGTTCAGCTCCTTGCGCGTCAGTTCCTGATCGAACCCGGCCATGCCGTGGGTGTGCCAGCCACTGAGGCTTGCTTGCAGCGCCAGATGGCCCCACGCCGAGCCGGTGTCGAAGGTATGCCACAGCGCCGGGGTTTCTTCAGTGGCGCCTGGTGCAGTGAAGGTGGTTTTCGAAATCACGATTACCAAGGCCGAGGCATGCTGCGCCCAGCTACGGTTGAATTCGTTGAGCAGACCCAGATAACGCTCCCAGTTTGGCGTATCGCGACGCGCATAGAGGAAACGCCAAGGCTGCGAGTTGTACGCCGAGGGCGCCCAGCGTGCGGCTTCGAAGAAGCTCAGCAGGGTTTCTTCCGGGATCGCTTCGCCAGTGAAGGCGCGCGGCGACCAGCGGTCGGTGAATTGCGGGTGAATGGCGTAATCGGCAACGCGTGGGTTGGCACTCATCAAGAGATTCCTTGCTACGTTTGAGTCAGGGATTTGAATGAAAACCCGGCGGGATCAGTTGCGCTGAGCGATGGGGTTTTCCGAGCCTGAGGGTTCACCACAATGCAACGCGGTCGAGCGTTAATGGCTTGCGGGCAAGGCTCCTTGCGACTGGCAAAGCTACGCGCCGCCACAAAAACTGACAAGCCCCGCGCAACCGGCAGTCGCCGGCGCTTGGCCCGCAAGGCCTTGGGCACTAGACTGGCGGCCTTTTCACCACCTGATGTTGATGCTTGAGCCATGGCCGCCAAAGTCGAACCGTTCTGGAAACGCAAAACCCTCGATCAACTCGATCACCAGGAATGGGAATCGCTGTGCGACGGCTGTGGTCTGTGCTGCCTGCAAAAGCTTGAGGATGAGGAAGACAACAGCGTTTATTACACGCGCATTGCCTGCAAACTGCTGGACCTGAAAACCTGCCAGTGCAGCGATTATCCGAACCGCATCAAGTTTGTCCCGGACTGCATCCAGCTCACCCCGGGGCAGGCCGAAGAGTTCAAATGGCTGCCGCCGACCTGCGGTTATCGACTGGTCAGCGAGGGCAAGGATCTACCGTTGTGGCACCACCTGGTCTGCGGCGATCGCGACGCGGTGCACCACGAGCGGATTTCCCAGTCCGGGCGCATGCTCGCCGAAGGCAGCGTGCCGGAGGATGACTGGGAAGATCACCTGATTTTCCGCGCGGGCTGATACCTGCTGATTCAAGCTTTACCAAGGAGTGCGTATGGCTGTCGGATTGCAGCGAGTGTTGATGATGGCGCTGCTGGCGCTAAGCGCCCCGGTGTGGGCGGCGAAGAAAGTCGATCTGGATTATCACGTGCGCCTGTTGCCGCAAAGCGATCAGGCCGAGGTGCGCCTGACCCTGGGCAAAGGCGAGGCGGTGCGCAGTCTCGATTTCGACCTTGGCGACGGCAGCCATTACAGCGACTTCAAGGCAGACGGCCAATGGCTGCTGACCCCCGGCAAAAACGCACGGGGCGTCTGGCGCCCGACCAGTGACAAGGCCAGCCTGACTTACCGCGTGCGCATCAGCCACGGACGCAAGAACGGCAGTTTCGACACCCGCATGACCCCCAGCTGGGCATTGATGCGTGGCGATGAACTGGTGCCGCCAGCCAAACTCGATCAGCAGGACGGCACCGAACTGGTCGCGCGCCTGCAATTCGAATTGCCCGATGGCTGGAAAAGTATCGAAACCGCCTGGCCGCGTATCGGCAAGAACAAATTCCGCATCGACAACCCGTCACGCCTGTTTGATCGTCCGACGGGCTGGATGCTCGCCGGCCATCTCGGCAGCCGCCGTACGCGCCTGGGCGAAACCGAAGTCACTGTGGCCTCGCCGCAAGGGCAGGGCATGCGCCGGATGGACGTGCTGACCCTGCTTACGTTCGTCTGGCCGCAGGTGCAGGCGGTTTATCCACGCCATCCGGCGAAACTGTTGATCGTCGGCGCCAATGACCCGATGTGGCGCGGCAGCCTCGGCGCACATGAATCCATCTACGTGAACACGCGATTGCCGCTGGTCAGCGAAAGCGGCAGCAGTGCGCTGGTGCGCGAGCTGGCGCAGGTGTTCGGGCGGATTAACGACGAGCAGCGCAGCGACTGGATCAGCGAGGGTTTTGCCGAGTATTACGCCATTGAACTGGTGCGCCGTGCCGGCGGCATGAGCGATGAACGTTATCAGGCGCTACAGACGAAGCTGGCCAGGGACGGCCAGAAAGTCACGACGTTGCGCGGCGAGCAGATCAGCCCGGCGCAGGTGGCGAAAGCAGTGGTGGTGTTGCAGGAACTGGATCGCGAGATTCGCTTGAAGACGCGCAACAAGCGTTCGCTGGATGATGTGTTGCGTGGGGCGATGCATCTGGGGACGGTGAGTACCAAGGGGTTTGTGCAGCTGGCCGAGAGCGTTCTTGGCGAGTCATCCAAAGTCCTTGATACCGTGTTGCTTCAGTAATACCGCTTTCGCGAGCAGGCTCGCTCCCACAGGGAAATGCATTTCAAAAGGTGGGAGCGAGCCTGCTCGCGAAGGGGTCATTAGCCCCACCGCAACTCTTGGATCAAACCCCGGCTTTCGGCGACTTCACCGAATCATTGCCGGTCACGGTGGCGGTGCTGGTCGCCGCCTCGGCATTGGCTTTCAGCTTGCTCAACTCTTCCCCGGCCCGTTCGATCTTCGCCCGCACATTGTTCATGTCCTGACGACTCTTCTCGATCAGGCTTTTCATCGAGCTGTGCCCGGTAATCCCGCGCGCCATGGCCACGCCGCCAATCGCCACCTGAATCAAACCGAACACACCGCCACGGCGCAGGCCCTTGCCGACCATGATCACGCCGCCCGCCAGCGAGCCGATGCGCTCCCAGCCTTCGACGTTCTGCTCGGAACGGCTCTGGAACGGGGTGGATTCGATACGTTCGACACGTTTGAGCTCGGTCATGATCTTTCTCCAGGCAATGAGTAATGGATAAACAAGCTGACTGCCGGAGCGGTCAGCTCGTTCCATCGGATCTGCGATGTTTCAGCGGAATTTGGGCCCGGAGCGGGTGTTCAAGCCCTTGGCCATGCGGTCGTAAAGCACGACGTTGACCGTGGCGGCGAGGTTCATGCAGCCAGTGGTCGGGATGTACACGACGTCTTCGCACCAGTCGCGGATCTCTTTGTCCAGCGAACCGTCTTCAGGGCCGAAGATATACAGGGCGCGATCCGGGTGGGTGTATTCCGGCAGCGGGCGGGCGCCTTCGACCAGTTCCACGGCGACGGGCACGCAGTTGAGCGGGAGGATCTTTTTCAGGTCATCGATGCCGATCAGCGGGATGTCGTAGTGCACGCGTTTGGTGTCGGTGACGAAGTCGGCGGCGCGTTCATAACGTTTGCCGGTGTAGAACACCGAGGCCACGCCGTAGCAGCCTGCGGCGCGCATCACCGAACCGACGTTTTCCGGTGATTTGGGGTTATACAAACCAATGCAGCTGTACCGTTTGTCTGCCACGAGCGGGGTGCCTTCGGGAAAAAGAGCGCGATTATAGGGGATTGGGGGAGGGCGGGCAGATTCGAGATCTGCGGTGTCTGGCCGGCCGCCTTCGCGAGCAGGCTCGCTCCCACATTGATTTTATGTACACCACCAATCAAATGTGGGAGCGAGCCTGCTCGCGAAGGGGCCAGTTCAGGCGCTGAAGATCATCAGTCTTCTTTCTTCATCAACCCGGCCAATGCAGCAAACGGGTTATGCGTCGCCTTGGCGATCTTCGGCGTGCTCAGCGAGCCTTCGCTGAAATACTGCTGGTCGGTATAGCGCGAGTGTTCGTTGTCGTGGCAATACAGGCACAACAGCTCCCAGTTCGAGCCGTCCTGCGGGTTGTTGTCGTGGTTGTGGTCGCGGTGGTGCACGGTCAGTTCGCTCAGGCGCTTGCCGGAAAACTCACGGGTACAGCGGCCACAGACGTGCGGGTACATCTTCAGGGCTTTGTCGCGGTAGCCCATTTCCTTGTCGCGCTGGTTGTCGGCGAGGATGCGATCCAGCTTCGACGTGTTGGTTGGGGTGGACGAACTCATGGGTTCACCTTTGTAAAAGACTGATGACGGTTATACGCAGAGTTTAGCTCAGCCCTTGAGCTTCTCGGCAATCCAGATCGTGTGGCGCGTGCCCTTGTTGCCGTGGGCGAAGACCTGGACTTCTTCGGCCTTGAAACCGGCCTTCTTCAATTTGTCGGAAAACAGCCGGTCGGCGCTGGCCGACCACACCGCTAGCACGCCTTTCGGGCGCAGGGCTTTGGCGCAGGCATTCAGACCAGCGGCGGAGTACAGCCAGCTGTTGGCTTTCTGGGTCAGGCCTTCGGGGCCGTTGTCGACGTCGAGCATGATTGCGTCGAAACCGTTCTGCTCACTTTGCAGGACCTTGGCCACGTCTTCCTGACGGATCACCGTGCGCGGATCCAGCAGCGGTCGACCGGACTTTTCGCCGAGCGGGCCACGGTTCCACTCGACCACGCCGGGGACCAGCTCCGCGACCACCACTTCGGCAGTCTTGCCCAGATGCTTGAGCGCGGAGGCGAGGGTGAACCCCATGCCCAGACCGCCGATCAGCACCCGCGAATTCGGCCGGCCAGCGACCTTGCGGCACGGAATTTCGGCCAGCGCATCTTCGGAACCGTGCATGCGCGTGTTCATCAATTGTCCGCCGTCGCCGCCCTGGATCTTGATGACAAAATCCTCGCCATACTCGAACAGGCACAGGGCACCGCCGCTTTCAGGGATCGGGGTGGTGTCGAGCAGAACGAAACGTTTCATGGAAATCTCTACAAGGGGGAAGGCAAGCAGGCCCGTTGGGAGTAGCCTGAGCGCAGACTAAGGCCAAACGGAGCCCTTGATGAAGCGCACCATTCTAACGGTCATTGCCCTGGCCGCGCTCTCGATTACTGCAGTGCAGGCGCAGCAGGTCGTTCCAGTCAGCCCGGCGCCGCAACCCGGCTCGCCTGGCACCGCTACACCGACACCGTATCCGCAGATCACGCCGATCAACATTCCCAAGTCGGGTGCCGGCAGTGGCAGCCCGCCGCTGGTGCCGATTGAAATGCCCAGCCCGCCGAGCAAGGATCAACCGGTGCCGGGCATTGAGCCAGGCGGCACCAAAGCGAAAAACCCCGGCGGTTAAACCTGTTGCGCCGCCAGTTGACCGTCGGCCATGCGCAGGCGTTTCGACAGCGAGACGGCGAGGGCGCGGATGATCTTCGCGGCGATCTTCGGCGCGTCGTTGAGCATTTTTTCCAGCGAATCCTTGCCGAGGTTCAATAGCTGACAGTTTGTCGCCGCCACGCACGTTGCCGAGCGTCGTTCGCCATCGAGCACGGCCATTTCGCCGAAGGCCCGACCGCTGCGCAGGGTGGCCATGGTGATTACCTGGCCATCGGGGCCGGTTTTCTGCACGGCGACCTGGCCGGTGTGGAGGATGCACATGAAACTGCCGGCATCGCCCTCGCGGAAAATCGCCTCGCCCTCAGCCACGGTACTGATGCTGAAGTAGCCGGAAGCGGCCGCAAAGTCGGCCAGCTGCAATTGATCGAACAGGCCGCAGTCCATCAGCCAGTCGCGGATTTCGTTGTTCAGGAAGGTCGGTTCTGACATGTCGTCACGGTCTTTTTGTTTTCACTGTTTCAGGCTTCACACGGTCCCCCTGTAGGAGCGAGCCTGCTCGCGATAGCGGTATGTCAGTTACCAATGACTTGAATGACAAACCGCTATCGCGAGCAGGCTCACTCCTACAGGGGATCTGTGGGGTATCGGCCTCTTGGGTCTGCAATTAAGACCCAAGTGACCAACGGAGTTCCTCAGGCCAGCCCCAAAACCTTGAAAACAAATGCGTATTCGAGTGCTACGTCACGTAATCCCTGATAACGCCCGCTCATCCCGCCATGCCCGGCGCCCAGTTCAGTCTTGAGCAGCAGCACGTTGTCGTCGGTTTTGGATGCACGCAGTTTCGCCACCCACTTGGCCGCTTCCCAGTACTGCACGCGGCTGTCGTTGTAACCGGCGATCACCAGCGTCGCTGGATAATCCTGCGCACTGACGTTTTCGTACGGCGCATAAGCCTTGATCCGCTCGTAAACCTCCGGCTCTTCGGGATTGCCCCACTCGTCGTACTCGGTAACGGTCAGCGGCAGTTCCGGGTCGAGCATGGTATTGAGCACATCGACGAACGGCACTTCAGCAATTGCCACGCCGAACAGATCCGGACGCTGGTTTAGCACCGCGCCAATCAGCAAACCACCCGCGCTGCCGCCGCTGATCGCCAGTTTATCGGCCGTGGTAATGCCGTTGAGGATCAGAAATTCGGCGCAGGCAATGAAGTCGCTGAAGGTGTTGTGTTTGTGTTCCTGCTTACCGGCGCGATACCAGGCCTCGCCCAATTCACCGCCGCCGCGCACATGCGCAATCGCGAAGGCCATGCCGCGATCCAGAAGGCTCAGGCGGGCGTGGGAGAACCACGGATCAAGACTCGAACCGTAAGCGCCATAACCGTAGAGATACAGCGGCACGGCTTTGCCAACCATGTCGCGCTTCATCACCAGGCTGATCGGCACTTGCGTACCGTCCGGCGCAGTCGCCCACAGGCGTTGGCTGACGTAGGCATCGGCGTCGAACGGGCCGAGCACCGGGGTTTCTTTCAACACTGCTTGTTCGCCGCTGGCGAGGATCAGTTGGCGAACTTGCGCCGGACGGTTCAACGCCTCATAGCGCAGGCGAATGCGGTCGCTCTCGAACTCCAGGCTGTTTTGCACATAGAGACTGTAGGCCGCGTCCGGCAATTGCACGCGATAAGGCGCCAGACCGTGTGGGTGAACTTCTATGATCGGCAGGCCGCCCTCGCGCAGGCTCAGGGTCATGGCCTCGGTGTTGAGGCTGACGCCATCGAGCATCACCGTATCGCTGTGGGGGATCAGGTTCTGCCAGTCGGCTTCGGTCGGCGCGGTGCCGCTGTCCGGTGCCTGATACAGCGCGTAGTTGATGCCGTCACGGTTGGTGCGGATAAACCATGTCCACACGCCATTGAGCAGGCCGTGATCGACATCATATTCATGATCCTCGACCCGTGGCGCCAGGCAGGTGAACGGCAGGTGCGGCTGGTGGGCGTCGAGCGCCCAGACTTCGCTGGTGGTCTTGCTGCCCAGCGACAGGAGCAACTGCTGTTCGGAGCTGGAGCGGTAGCAATGCAGGAAGAAGCGCCCGTCCGGCTCGTGGAAAACTTCTTCGGCAGCGGTGCCGTCGAGGCGGTAGCGGAAGAGTTTGTGCGGGCGGTGCGTGTCGTCGAGTACGCCGAAGAACAGGGTCAGGCTGTCATTGGCCCAGGTCATGCTGCCGTCGCAGTCTTCGAATTCCAGTTCGCTGACTTTGTCGTTGGCCAGTTCCTTGACAAACAACGTGTAAATCTCATCGCCCGAAGCGTCGACGCTGTAGGCCAGACGCTGGTGATCCGGGCTGATACTGAATGCACCCAGCGAGAAGAAACCGCCGTTGGCCAGTACATTCGGGTCGAGCAGCAGTTGTTCGCGACTTTCATCGAGGCTCAGGCTGTCGTCCGCCGGACGCGGGCAGCGGTAATGCCGGGCGTATTCATCGCCCGCTGTGGTGCGCGTGTAATACAGGTAAGGGCCCCACGGCGAGGGCAGGGACAGGTCGGTTTCCAGAATCCTGCCCTTGATCTCTTCGAACAGGCTTTCACGCAGCTCGGCCTGATCGGCGGTTTGCGCTTCCTGGTAGGCGTTTTCGGCCTTGAGGTAATCGAGTACCGCGTCGGTGTCGCGCTCCTGCAGCCAGGCATACGGGTCGGCACCGGGCGCCTTGTGGGCAATCGGGGCACTGAGGACGTTGGCGGATTCGGGCATGAAAGGCTCTCGGACAATTTACGGAATAAGGGTTTTCGCGGATCTTGAAACCGCCGCAGCCCCCTGTGGGAGCGAGCTTGCTCGCGAAGGCGTCGTGTCAGATGACATTTGTTTCACTGACCCACCGCTTTCGCGAGCAAGCTCGCTCCCACAGGGTTTGCTGCTGGCCGTCTGGTATTGGGACAAGCCGCACGGGCGAAAAGTCGTTACTATAAGCGCCTCTTTGCCTGCCTTGCCATGGACACCATGACCGAGAACGACTATCTGATCGCCTGGGGCCTCTACGCCTTTGCTGCTGTGGGCTGCCTGTTGGTATGGATGCGCCTGACCACCTGGATGTGGCGCTGGTTGCGCGAACCGCTGCGCGTCTTGATGGCCGTGTTGCTGTTCAGCCCGACCATCATTGATCCGGTGAAAGCCAAAGTTGCGCCGTCCATCGCCATTACTGCGCTGGATCTGGCCTTCAAGGTCGGCAACAACGCCTGGCGAGCGATCTCCGATCTGTTCATGTACAGCATGATCGCTTTCGGCATCTACCTGATCTTTGTGCTGATCCGCTTTCCGATCGAACGGGCTTCCCGTGCGCGTCGTGAACAGGCAGAGGCCGCCAAAGCAGCTGCCCGCGCTGATGACCGCGACGACGATCAGCCGTTTGGCGGCGCCGGCGATGACCGCTATGGCCGTCCACCTCTGCCAAACAATCCGCAGCGTATGCGGGTCGAGCCGCGCCTGTAACCCGAGAGTCCGCACATGTGTGAATTACTGGGCATGAGTGCCAACGTGCCTACCGATATCGTGTTCAGCTTCACCGGCCTGATGCAGCGCGGCGGCCGCACCGGCCCGCACCGCGACGGCTGGGGCATCGCCTTTTATGAAGGCCGTGGCTTGCGTCTGTTTCAGGACCCGGCCGCGAGTTGCGAGTCGGAAGTCGCCAATCTGGTGCAGCGCTATCCGATCAAGAGTGAAGTGGTCATCGGCCACATCCGCCAGGCCAATGTCGGCAAGGTCTGCCTGTCCAACACCCACCCGTTCGTCCGTGAACTCTGGGGACGCAACTGGTGCTTTGCGCACAACGGCCAGCTCGCCGATTTCACCCCGATCAAAAGCTTCTACCGGCCGGTCGGCGATACCGACAGCGAAGCGGCGTTCTGCGATTTGCTTAACCGCGTGCGTGCAGCATTCCCGGAGCCGGTCGATATAGAAGCGCTGTTGCCGGATCTGGTCGCTGCGTGCGCCGAATATCGCAGCAAAGGCGTGTTCAACTGCCTGCTCAGCGATGGCGACTGGCTGTTCTGCTATTGCTCGACCAAACTCGCCCAGATCACCCGCCGCGCCCCGTTCGGCCCGGCGCGCCTGAAAGATGTCGACGTGATCGTCGATTTCCAGGCGGAAACCACGCCCAACGACGTGGTCACCGTGATCGCCACCGAGCCTTTGACCGAAAACGAAACCTGGACCCGCTACGAACCGGGCCAATGGAGCCTGTGGCGACGCGGCGAATGCGTCAGTCAGGGCAAGACCGAATAAGGATTGCACCCCATGTTGCTCAGTTATGTACGGCTGGTGTTGTTTGCGGCGGGCCTGTTGATCGGTGTCCAGGTGCCAGGCTTCATCAACGATTACGCGAAACGCGTGGAGGCGCACCTGATCGAGGCGCAGACCGGCCTGCGCGGTTTTCAGGGCACCGCCGAGCAGTTTTTCAAGGGCGATATGCAGGCGCTGGTGGCGCATTACCGCGCCAGTGAAGACCCGGTATTTCGCAGCGATGCCGACAGCCTGAGCACCTTGCTCAGCCGTCAGATCGCGCTGGACAAGCAGTTCCAGGCGATGCAAGGGCCGTGGTACATCCGCTTCCTGCAAGTGGTGCTGGCCGCCGACCCGGACATTCGCAAGGAAACCTGGAATGGCTACAGCTACCAGATCCTGCTGACGCCGGAAGCGATGATCTGGGGCATGAGCGGCGCGTTGCTGCTGTCGTTCGGCATTGAATGCCTGTTCCGCTTGATCGACTGGGTCGTACTCGGTGGCCGGCGTCTGCGCCAGAGCCGGCCGATCGAAGACCGCGACGTGCGCGGTCTCTGAGATCAGCGCAGCAAGGATCGTTCCCACGCTCTGCGTGGGAATGCCTCAACGGACGCTCCGCGTTCGGCTTTTGGAAGGGACGCGGAGCGTCCCGGGCGGCATTCCCACGCGGAGCGTGGGAACGATCACGGTGTGAGGGTGATGTAACCATCACCGACTTTCTGCGCATACCCCGCCAACACTTGCTGACACAACGTCACAATCTCCTCGACCCACTCAACCCCCACCCGCCACGACACCACCACCTGCAAGTTCGGTGGCCGCTGATCCATGTCCAGCAAGGTCAATTCGCCCCGCGCCAGTTCCTCGGCCACCAGCACCGGCGGCAGCACACCAATCCCGAATCCATCGCGCAACAACCGCGTGATCGCCGACACTGAATTCACGCAATTCAAACGCGGCGCCATCACGCCGTTCGCCTGCATCAACGCCAGCAGGTCCTGATGCGGCCGGGAGTTTTTCGAGTAGGTGATGATCCGTTCCTGCGCCAGTTCGGCGAGGTCGGCGTAGTCGCGGTTGTAGATCGAATTACTGGCGACAATCCAGCCCAGCGGATGGCTGGCCAGCTCCAGGCTGCGCACGCTTTCATGACGGATCAGATCGGTTTGCAGAACGATGTCGAGAAAGCCTTTTTGCAGTTGATCGCAGAGGTTCAGCGAGGTATCCGCCACCAGCTCGATTTCCACCCGCGGATACAGCTCGGTCATCTGCGCCACCAACGGGCTGAGCCAAGTGTGAATTACCGTGTCCATCACGCCGATACGCACCCGGCCGACCTTGCTTGAGCGGGTTTCGATCGATTGCTTGAGCGCCGACATCGTGTCGAGCATTTGCTCGGCATATTCCAGCACTTTCAAGCCTTCGGGCGTCAGGCTGACACCGCGCGAATCGCGCAGAAACAGCTTCACCCCCAGCTCGCCTTCCAGCACCGCAATGCGGCTGGAGATCGACGCCTGAGTGGTGAACAGCTTGTCGGCGGTCAGGCGAAAACTCTTCAGTCGGGCGACCCAGACAAAGGTCTCGAGAAACTTCAGGTTCATGGGCAAGGCTCGGGTGACAAATTTTTCTTATGGCTAGGTCGGGTTTTTATTCGTTGGACGCAGCAGGGCCGCGCGACGAAAAATCGACGCATCCGGTTCCCACGATAGGCGTCGTCGGGGCTACGAACAAGACCAATAAAAAACCTGCGGAGATAAGCCATGCGTGCTCCCGACACCCTAGAAACATCCACGGCATCGGCGCGTCCGGGGCCGTTCGACTGGTATCGCAACATCAATCAGCAGGAGCGTCGCACGTTCTGGAGCTGCAAGATCGGCTACGGTCTGGACGGCATGGATACGCAGATGCTCAGCTTCGTCGTGCCGACACTGATCGCGATGTGGGGCATCACCACCGGCGAAGCAGGACTGATTCACACCAGCACGTTGATCGCTTCGGCCATCGGCGGCTGGGTTGCGGGGATTCTCTCTGACCGCATCGGCCGTGTACGCACCTTGCAACTCACCGTGCTGTGGTTCGCCTTCTTCACCTTTCTCTGCGGCTTCGCGCAAAACTACGAACAACTGTTGATCGCACGTACCTTGATGGGCTTCGGTTTCGGCGGCGAGTGGACGGCCGGTGCAGTGCTGATCGGCGAGGTGATCCGCGCCAAGGACCGAGGCAAAGCGGTGGGCATGGTGCAATCCGGTTGGGCGCTGGGTTGGGGGCTGACGGCGATTTTGTATGCGCTGCTGTTCTCGGTGTTGCCGCCGGAAGACGCCTGGCGCGCGCTGTTTATTCTTGGCATCGTGCCGGCGATTTTTGTGATTTTTGTCCGTCGTCTGGTCAAGGATCCGGAGATATATCGCGAGGCCAAGGCCCAACAAACGCCGGAGACTCAGTCGAAGTTCTACGAGATCTTCGCCTCCGGCATGCTCTTCACAACGTTTCGCGCTTCACTGCTGACCACCGGTGCGCTGGGCGGCTATTACGCGATCACTTCCTGGCTGCCGACCTTCCTGAAAAACGAACGCGGCTTGAGCGTACTCGGCACCGGCGGCTATCTGGCCATGGTGATTGTCGGTTCCTACGTCGGCTATGTGATCAGCGCCTATCTGACTGATCTGTTGGGGCGGAAAAAGAACTTCATCCTCTTCGCTGTCGGTTCGTTCACCATCGTTCTGCTCTATACGCAACTGCCGGTGAGCAACGGCGTGATGCTATGGCTGGGCTTCCCGCTGGGCTTCTTTGCCTCGGGGATTTTCAGCGGCATGGGCGCATTTCTGACCGAGCTGTTCCCTACGCGAATTCGCGGTTCGGGGCAGGGCTTCTGCTACAACATCGGTCGGGCGCTGGCGGCCCTGTTTCCGCTGCTGATCGGCCTGCTCAGCCAGAAGGTGCCGTTGAGCGTCGGCATTGGCGCCTTCGCGGCGGTGTCCTACGGCGTGGTGATTATCGCGGCACTGAGTCTGCCGGAAACCCGTGGCAAGCAACTCGATGCGCAGTAACTGATAACCTGCAAAGCAAAGTCCTACAGATAAAAAGACAAGCACCTACAGGAGTGTTCACCGTGAGCCGCCTGCTATTGAATTGCGACATAGGCGAGAGCTTCGGCAGCTGGACCATGGGTCTGGACGCCGAAATCATGGCCTTCATCGATTGCGCCAACGTGGCCTGTGGTTTCCACGCCGGCGATCCGAGCATCATGCGCAAGACCGTCAGCCTGGCGTTGAGCCACGGCGTGCAGATCGGCGCACACCCGGCCTATCAGGATCTGGTCGGTTTCGGCCGTCGCTCCATGGCGTATTCGGCGCAAGAGCTGCAGGACATCCTGCATTACCAGATCGGCGCTCTTGACGGCATTTGCAAAGCCCAGGGTGGCCGTGTCAGTTACGTCAAACCTCATGGCGCGATGTACAACGACATGATGGCCAACCCGGCACAATTGCGTGCGGTGATTCAGGCGGTGGCCGCTTACGACCGCAGCCTGCCGCTGATGCTGATGGCCACCCGCGACAACGCCGCCGCGCAGCAGATCGGCGATGAGTATGGCGTGAACCTGTGGTTCGAAGCCTTCGCCGACCGTGCTTACGACAACGCCGGCAAACTGGTTTCACGACAATTGCCGGGCGCGGTGCATCACGACCCGGAAAAAATCATTGAACAAGCCCTGACCATTGCCCGTGGTGACAACCTCGCCGCCAGCGATGGCAGCGCCTTGCGCCTGCACGCCAACACCCTCTGCGTGCACGGTGATAACGCCAGTTCGGTGGCCGCCGTGCAGCGCATTCGCGAGGCCTTGAATCAGCAGAGTGCCTCATGAACCCAAGGATTGAAGTGGTGGCGCTGGATTGCCTGATGCTGCGTCTGTTTGATGAGATCGCCGAAGCCAACATGCCGTGGATGCTCGCTGCCAGTGAGCGTTTGCGCGGGGCATTCGGCGCGCAACTGATCGATCTGGTGCCGTCCTATACGACGTTGATGGTGCATTACGATCTGACTGCACTGAGCCCGAGTCAGGCGCGGGAATTGATTGCCGAGGCGTTGATCGACCTGTCGCCGAATGCGCGAACTGGCGGTCAATGTCATGTGTTGCCGGTCTGGTATGACCTCAGCGTCGGGCCAGAATTGAGCCTGCTCGCCGAGCGTAGTGGGCTGGCAGTGGAGGAGGTGATCCGTCGTCACAGCGGGCGTGAATATCAGGTATTCGCCCTGGGTTTCGCACCGGGGTTCGCCTTTATGGGGCTGGTCGAAGAGGTTCTGGCGGCGCCACGTCTTAACACGCCGCGCAAGAAAGTCGCTGCGGGCAGTGTCGGCATTGCCGAGCGCCAAACCGCTGCGTATCCCGTGGTCTCGCCCGGTGGCTGGAACCTGATCGGCCGCACCCCGGCGAAACTGTTCGATCGCACACGTGATGGCTACAGCCTGATGCAACCGGGCGACACCGTGCGATTCGAGGCGGTCAGTCATGCCGAGTTCATCAATCTGGGCGGCGATGACACACCACTGGAGGCGCTGGCATGAGCCGACTGAGGATTGAAGCGAGTACACCGCTGTGCCTGTTGCAGGACGCGGGCCGTTTCGGCGTACGGCATCTGGGCGTGACCCAGGGCGGCGCGGCAGACTGGTGTTCGATGAGTTGGGCCAACTGGCTGCTCGGCAATGAACTGGACGCAGCGGTGATCGAAATCACCCTCGGCGGCCTGGCCGTGGTGGCCGAAGAGGAGTGTTGGCTGGCCTTAGCCGGTGCGGATCTTGCCGCACGGATCGACGGGCAGCCGCTGGCGCCGTGGCGCAGTTTCAAGTTGGGCAAAGGGCAGACGTTGCAACTCACTCAACCGTTGCTTGGTGCCCGGGCTTATCTGGCCGCGCCCGGCGGTTTTCAAGCACCGCAGGTCTTGGGCAGTAGCGCCACGGTTGTCCGCGAAGAACTCGGTGGACTTGATGGCATGGGCTTACCGTTGGCGAAAGGGGCGGTGCTGAGTTATTGCGGTGAATCGCGGCTGCTGCGGGAAGTGCCTTTGCCGTTGCAGCCGGATCTGAAATCGAATGCACCTCTGGATCTGGTACTCGGCGCGCAGATTGGCCAGTTCAGCGGGCAGAGTCTGTTCGACGTGTTCAACACCACCTGGGCTCTGGACAGTCGCGCTGATCGCATGGGCATTCGCTTGTTGGGCAGCGCCTTGCACTATCAGGGGCAACCGATGATTTCCGAAGGCATTCCGCTCGGTGCGGTGCAAGTGCCGCCGGACGGGCAGCCGATCGTCTTGCTCAATGATCGCCAGACCATTGGTGGTTATCCACGGTTGGGTGCGTTGACGCCGTTGGCGCTGGCGAGGCTGGCGCAGCGTCTGCCGGGTGACAAGGTGCGCTTCACACCGGTCATGCAAGAGCGTGCATGGCAAGACCATATCAACTACCTGAAGTCCTACTTGTAATTGACCGTATTTCGGACTGAAGACCGAGACGTTTCCTGACACTTTGGTAAGTCGCCCTACATCACGCGTCGAGAGGGTGTGGAACTATCGGTCTTCATCTTTTACAAGGAAGTTACAGATGCGTTTTATGAAAGTGATGGCCCAGTCAGAGGGCGAGTGTACGAACCGTGTCGATGGGCACATTGTCGGTTTTTATGAGGATGTGGGCAGCGTGCCGGTTTATCGGGCGAGCATCGATCGTTTCTACAATGTGCAACGACTGGACGCCGAACATGCCGGTAATCAGGACATCGTTGCGCGTATCGAGACATTCATGTCCACCGCAACGGTCGACATGATGCGAATGTTTCACTGGAATCACCGCACAGAGGCAAGCGGTCAATCCATGGAACTGATTGCCGAGGGGGAAGGCTGCGAAACGGAGGCGACCCGGGTCAGGTTTCGTTTTCTGTCGCCAGAGGGCGAGATGAAGAGTGAAATGACCCTGAGTTCTGAGACGGATATTGAAAAAACTCGCAGGGTAGAGTTGGAAAACGGTGGGGTGAAAGTGGTCGCCAAAGGGAAGAAAAAACGTCGCGGGCAAAAAACTGCCTCAGTCGGGCCGGCGATTCAGGACACCGTTTTTATGGACAGGCTCTGCAAGACCTATCTCGCATCAGGTTGGTAAAACGGCCACCGATTCCGTACGGAATTGAGGGTTCCCACGCTCACGTGGGAACCCCTCTGGCCGTTATTTCGACAAAAACCGCATCCCTTCCTCAAGCCCGCGCAACGTCAACGGATACATCTGATCCTCGATCAGATCCCGCACGATATTGGTCGACGAGGTATAGCCCCAGGTGTCTTTCGGGTACGGATTGATCCAGATGAGCTTTTTGTACTTCTCCATGAAGCGCTGCATCCACACGTAACCCGGCTCTTCGTTCCAGTGCTCGACACTGCCGCCAGCCTGGGTGATTTCATACGGCGCCATGGCGGCGTCACCGATGAAGATCACTTTGTAGTCGGCGCCGTACTTGTGCAGCAGGTCCTGGGTCGAAGTGCGTTCCGAGGTGCGGCGCATATTGTTCTTCCACACCGATTCATAAATGAAGTTGTGGAAGTAGAAATACTCCAGATGCTTGAACTCGGTCTTGCAGGCCGAGAACAGTTCCTCGCAGATCTTCACGTGCGCGTCCATCGAGCCGCCGATGTCGAACAGCAACAACAACTTCACCGTGTTGCGCCGTTCCGGGCGCATCTGAATATTCAGCAGACCGGCGTCCTTGGCGGTGTGGTCGATGGTGCCGTCGATGTCCAGCTCTTCTGCTGCGCCTTGGCGGGCGAATTTGCGCAGTCGGCGCAGGGCGACTTTGATGTTGCGCGTGCCCAATTCCACCGAATCATCGAGGTTCTTGTACTCGCGCTGATCCCAGACTTTCACGGCTTTGCCCTGGCGCTTGCCAGCATCGCCGACCCGAATGCCTTCCGGGTTGAAGCCACCGGAGCCGAACGGGCTAGTGCCGCCAGTGCCAATCCATTTGTTGCCGCCGGCGTGGCGCTCCTTCTGTTCCTCCAGACGCTTTTTGAACTCTTCGATGAGCTTGTCCAGGCCACCAAGGGACTGGATCTGAGCACGTTCCTCATCCGTCAGCGAACGCTCGAACTCCTTGCGCAGCCAGTCTTCGGGAATCAATGCCTGCAAGTGATCGTCGAGCTTTTCCAGGCCATTGAAGTAGGCGCCGAACGCACGGTCGAACTTATCGAAATGGCGTTCGTCCTTCACCAGAATCGCCCGCGACAAGTAATAGAACTCGTCCATGTCGGCGAAGGTCACGCGCTGTTTCAGCGCGTTGATCAGGTCGAGCAGCTCACGCACCGACACCGGCACCTTGGCTGCACGCATTTCATTGAAGAGGTTGAGCAGCATAACGATGGCCCCTGCTTACAAGTGCTTAGCGAGAGCCGCGACGGCTCATGAACGCCAGGCGCTCAAGCAATTGCACGTCCTGTTCGTTCTTCACCAAAGCACCGGCCAGTGGCGGAATCGCTTTGGTTGGATCGCGCTCACGCAGCACCGCTTCGCCGATGTTGTCGGCCATCAGCAGCTTCAGCCAGTCCACCAGCTCCGAGGTCGACGGCTTCTTCTTCAGGCCCGGCACCTTGCGCACGTCGAAGAACACGTCCAGCGCTTCGCTGACCAGATCCTTCTTGATGTCCGGGTAGTGCACGTCGACGATTTTTTGCAGGGTAGTGCGGTCGGGGAAAGCAATGTAATGGAAGAAGCAGCGGCGCAGGAAGGCGTCCGGCAGCTCTTTCTCATTGTTGGAGGTAATGATGATGATCGGGCGTTTTTTCGCCTTGATGGTCTCGTCGATTTCGTAAACGTAGAACTCCATCTTGTCGAGTTCTTGCAGCAGGTCGTTGGGGAACTCGATGTCGGCCTTGTCGATTTCGTCGATCAGCAGAATGACCCGCTCCTCGGACTCGAAAGCCTCCCAGAGCTTGCCCTTCTTCAGGTAATTGCGCACGTCGTGGACTTTTTCGTTGCCCAATTGCGAGTCGCGCAGACGGCTGACCGCATCGTATTCGTAGAGACCCTGATGGGCCTTGGTGGTGGACTTGATGTGCCAGGTGATCAACTTGGCGCCGAACGATTCGGCCAGTTGCTCGGCGAGCATGGTCTTGCCGGTGCCCGGCTCGCCCTTGACCAGCAGCGGCCGTTCCAGGGTGATGGCGGCGTTGACTGCCAGCTTCAGGTCATCGGTGGCGACGTAGGCCTGGGTGCCTTCGAACTTCATCTGCTAATCCTCGAACGGTAACGCCGACCTGACGGGCAGGGCGGGGGCGAAATAATCGGATGCCCGACTATAACGCGCAGCCCGGTCGACTGTGAACGCAGACGGCTTATTCAGTCTCTGAATGGGGCGTCACATGTTGACTCAGTCTCGGCCGATGGCCAGTATTCAGGTATCGCCGATTTGGCGATAGCCTTCAGGATGTCCGCTGAATCTGTGGCGAGGGAGCTTGCTCCCGCTGGGCTGCGAAGCAGTCCCCATGTGCCTGGAGGCGCTGAATTGATGCTATCCACAAAACGACCACGCTTGGCGGCAGTTACTGCACTCTCTGATTGCCGGCTTGCACTGGACTTTGTTGATGGTCGAGCGCTGACACTCGATTTAAGTCGAGATATTCAAACGTGTAAGCAGTTGCAGCCTTTGCTTGATCCCCAAGTCTTTGCGACTGTCATCTTGGGCGATAAAGGTTGGACCGTTGAATGGCCGGCCCCGGATATTCAGATTGGCGCCGATACTCTATATCTGGATGCTTTTCCAGAAATGAACCCTAACCCGCATCCGGCTTCGGCCGCTCATACCGGGCGTTGAACGCCTGTATGAATCCATTGCGCAAAATCTGCAAAAACGCTTCGAATGCACTGATGTTTTGCTGATGCACGTTACCGCTGAGTTCGACCTTGGTGGCGAACTGATTTTTCGCCTGGTTCTTCAGCACGGTTTCCGAGCCGCCGACGATGGCCTCCCAGACCGAGCGGAAAATGCTCTTGTTCTTGTTTTCCACGTCCTGCTGCCAGTTGAACACTTCGACGTCGCGCAGCAGGGGTTTGATGTAGCCGTTGACCTGCGCTTTTTTGGCTTGGGCTTCGATTACCACGTCACCGTGGCCTGCGTTGAAGTCGAACTTGCCGTAGGCGGAGGCGAAGTCGTTCATGCTCTTGAGTTCGATGTCTTTGGCGCGCAGGCGGAACTGGAAGTCTTCGAAATTGCTCAGCGGGTCGAAGGTGGCAGTGGTTTCCAGTGGCGCATGCCCGAGCAAAAGCGCTTTGCCTTCGAAACGTGCGTCACGTTTGCCCTGATTGTCGACCACGTTGGTCAGGTTGTAGATGCTGGCCTCGACGTTGGTGGCGTTCATATTGACCGGTGGCTTGGAGTTGAAATTGCGGAAAGTGATTTTGCCTTCGTGAATCTGGACCTCGTCGAGGGTAATCGGCAGCAATTTGCCCAGTTGTTCGCGCCAGTCGGTACCTTGACCGGTTTGAGAGTTCTGCTTGTTGGCACCGCCGTCGACGAAGTTAATCTCAGGTTTGACGAATTTCACCTGGGCTACGACGGCATGGTCATACCACAGCGAATGCCAGCTGACCGCCAGATCGATCAGCGGTGCATTGACGAACGGCACCGGCACCTTGCCATCGACCTTGACGATCTTCAGTCCATTGATCTTGTAGGCGCCGCGCCATAGGGCGAGGTCGACATCAGTGATCTGGCCCCGATAGTCACCCATGTCCGCCAGTTTGCCGTTCAGGTAGTCGCGCACCATGTAAGGCAGGGCGATGTGCAGTGCGATCAGCAGCACAACGACGACGGCGAAAATCCCTAGTGGCCAACTGTAACGACGCTTCATGACGGCAATTCCCTGACGATGTAAGCGATTGACTGTTACGTCGCGCAGACGTTCGACCCGACTGGACTGTGATGGGCAACAGGCATACCTTGGAAGGCTGAATTCAACGCTGCATAAGGACCCAGCCATGAGCCGTATTTTTGCTGACAACGCCCATTCCATCGGTAATACGCCGCTGGTGCAGATCAACCGCATCGCACCGCGTGGCGTGACCATTCTGGCCAAGATCGAGGGGCGCAACCCCGGTTATTCGGTCAAGTGCCGGATCGGCGCCAACATGATCTGGGACGCCGAAAGCAGCGGCAAACTGAAGCCGGGCATGACCATTGTCGAACCGACGTCGGGCAACACGGGGATCGGTCTGGCCTTTGTTGCCGCGGCCCGTGGGTACAAGTTGATGCTGACCATGCCGGCCTCGATGAGCATCGAACGCCGTAAAGTCCTCAAGGCTCTGGGCGCCGAACTGGTGTTGACCGAGCCGGCCAAGGGCATGAAAGGCGCAATCGAGAAGGCGGCCGAAATCGTTGCCAGCGATGCCGACAAATATTTCATGCCGGCGCAGTTCGATAACCCGGCCAACCCCGCCATTCACGAAAAGACCACCGGTCCGGAAATCTGGAACGACACTGACGGTGCCGTCGATGTACTGGTAGCGGGCGTCGGCACCGGCGGAACCATCACCGGCGTTTCGCGGTATATCAAGAATACCCAGGGCAAACCGATTCTGTCGGTGGCCGTGGAGCCGATGTCGTCGCCGGTGATCACCCAGGCGCTGGCGGGTGAAGAAATCAAACCGAGCCCGCACAAGATTCAGGGGATCGGTGCCGGCTTTGTGCCGAAGAACCTGGATCTGTCGATGGTCGACCGGGTCGAGCAGGTCACCGACGAAGAATCCAAGGCCATGGCCCTGCGGTTGATGCAGGAAGAGGGGATTCTATGCGGCATCTCTTGTGGCGCGGCCATGGCAGTCGCGGTGCGTCTGTCCGAGACGCCGGAGATGCAGGGCAAGACTATCGTGGTGATTCTGCCCGATTCCGGCGAGCGTTATCTGTCGAGCATGCTGTTCAGCGATCTGTTTACTGAGCAGGAGACTCAGCAGTAATCCAGTTGATTCAGATCAGCCGGGGTTCAGGATCGTTATGCTAATAAATGCTTTGTTGCGCAATTCTTAACACTGAATCTTGTGTAAGGCGGGTTTTGCCCGGCGCCGGTAGTGTTTATCATGGCCGGCTGCCATGCCGGGTAAAGGGCATTGCGCAGCGTTGTCTTTATTCAAGGAGTCGTTGATGACCTTTTCGTTAGCCGCCAAGGTATTGGTGCTGCTGCTGTTCGTGGGCAGCATCCTCTATGTGCATTTGCGCGGCAAGGCGCGTTTGCCGGTTCTGCGCCAGTTCGTCAACCACTCGGCGCTGTTCGCTCCGTACAACGCCCTGATGTATCTGTTCTCCGGCGTGCCGTCCAAGCCGTACCTGGATCGCAGCAAATTTCCGGAACTGGACGTGCTGCGCGACAATTGGGAAACCATTCGCGACGAGGCCATGCACCTGTTCGACGAAGGTTATATTCGCGCGGCAGAAAAGAACAACGACGCCGGTTTCGGCTCGTTCTTCAAGAAGGGCTGGAAACGTTTCTACCTCAAGTGGTACGACAAGCCGCTGCCATCGGCCGAAACCCTGTGCCCGAAAACCGTGGCGCTGGTCAGTGCGATTCCCAACGTCAAAGGCGCGATGTTTGCGCTGTTGCCGGGTGGCAGCCACTTGAACCCGCATCGCGATCCGTTCGCCGGCTCGCTGCGTTATCACCTCGGCTTGTCGACGCCAAACTCCGACGATTGCCGGATCTTTGTCGATGGTCAGGTTTATGCCTGGCGTGACGGTGAAGACGTAATGTTCGACGAGACCTACGTGCATTGGGTCAAGAATGAAACCGACCAGACCCGCGTCATCCTGTTCTGCGACGTCGAGCGTCCGCTGAGCAACCGCCTCATGACCCGCATCAACCGCTCCATCAGCGCCTGGCTCGGCCGTGCCACTGCACCGCAGAACCTTGATGATGAACGCGTCGGCGGGATCAACCAGGCCTACGCCTGGAGCAAGAACTTCAGTGACAAGTTCAGTGGCGTGGTCAAGCAGTGGAAACGCCGTCATCCGAAAGCCTACCGCGTGATGCGTCCGGTGCTGGCGGTGGTGGTATTGACGTTGTTGGGGTATTGGCTGTTTGGCTGAGGCTGGACAGGCAATGAAAAACCGCTCCTTGTGAGCGGTTTTTTATTATCTGCGAGTCAGCGCCGCCCAGCGAGAACGTTGGGTTCGTCTTCGATGCCTGTAATCAATAGCTGAAGAAAGCGCTGCTGATTGGCTGATAGTTCGGAGGAGATAAACTTTTCGTCCGTTTTGATTGATCTTTTCTTAGTAGGGGATTTTTTCACGGATTTACGCATGTTCCCGCCCTCGTTGATCATTACTTGAACAGTTTTCACGATACTTTACTCTCCACTGCGAGGACAAGGCGGCCTTCCAAATCAAATTTGAAGCCGAGTTTTGTATAAACAGGAATTGCTCCAGGTATCGGTTCCTGAACTTCAATGCACTTGCTACCGATTATTTGCGCAAACTCATCGATGGCCACCATCGACAAAAGCGCAATACGCTTTTTAAGCGGGTGAGGCACTCCGGGCCGCCCCTCCAATCGTACGATTCGAATTCGCTGGCGGCTTTTGTTCGGATTGACGAAACACAGCCCGCACAGCTGTTCTTCAAGTCAGATCGCGATATCCAGGGACAAGGGTTCTCGTGACTTCCATTTGGCAATCTCTCGCCAGCAAAAATGCGGATTCTCCCAAAGCTCGAACGCACCTAGTGCTTCGGCATCGATAGGTTCAAAGCGTACTGTCGACAAGTCTTGTCCCGCCGGTAGCTGCAACAGAGCAGTGGCGATGCTTGCCTGCTTCCTGGCCAGCGACCGATACAACTGATAGCGCAAATACGTCCGTTCTCTTGGCATATGATTTCGAGCATTCCATGTCTCCCCATCGATAGGTGTTGCGGTTGCTCAAAAGCCTATTCAGCTCTCATGCATCCGTTGCTACTGGCCCTTTGTCCAAATCATTGCAATCCATGTCGCCTGGTGGTTATAGTCGGCGCTCGTGAGCCCCCATGGCTCACCTTCCAACCCTTCAAAAAAGATCTGCGCCAATGCCTGCATCCCTCAGCAACGCGGTAGTCGATTCAGCGGTCAACGCTGGCGTCGTGCCGTGCGGGAATCAGCAGCCCAAGCAGATCAGTCATTACCCCCCAGCTGTCAGTAGCACGCCGGTGTGCGCAGTCGTATCACCGCCGGGCGTTGGCGTTTCGGGCTGATCGGCAGTTTTTGCTGACCCCTGCGCCCGCCAGAAAAACCTACTGAATTTCAGCTTCGGCTGAGTTGGCTTCTTGCCTGACTACAGGTGGTAATCATGTTTGTCCTGTCGAAAAAATCCGCGCTCGCGGCCGCGTCCACGAGCCTGTTCGTTCTGCTGTGGAGCAGCGGCGCGATCTTCTCCAAATGGGGGCTGGCCCACGCGTCACCATTTGCCTTTCTGCTGATTCGTTTCGCGATTGCCTTGTGCGGCCTCTTGTTGTTGGCGCCGCTGCTCAAGCTCAAGTTGCCCAAGGGCGGCAAACCAATGCTGTTTGCGATTGCCACGGGTGTGGTGTTGTTGGGGGCCTATCAGATCTTTTATCTACTGGCCTTGAACAGCAAAGTCACTCCGGGCGTGATGGCGACCATCATGGGCGTGCAGCCGATTCTCACCGTGGTGTTGATGGAGCGGCAGCGCTCGGCGAGCCGGATGTTTGGTCTGGCCTTGGGGTTGGCGGGGCTGATCATGGTGGTTTACCAAGGCATCGGTTTGGCCGGGATGTCCTTGGCGGGGATGCTGTTTGGTCTGCTGGCGCTGGCGAGTATGACGCTGGGCTCGATCATGCAGAAACGCATCACCGACAATCCTCTCGGTACGCTGCCGGTGCAGTACTTGGCCGGTCTGTTGTTATGCGGGATTTTCGTGCCGTTTCAGCCGTTCCACTTCGAGCACAGCACCGGTTTTATCGTGCCGGTGTTGTGGATGGGACTGGTGGTGTCGGTGCTGGCGACGCTGTTGCTGTATCGGTTGATCGCGCGGGGCAATCTGGTCAATGTCACCAGTCTGTTCTACCTGGTGCCGGCGGTGACGGCAGTGATGGACTATCTGATTTTCGGCAATCGCCTGGCGGCGTTGAGTGTGCTGGGGATGCTGTTGATCATTGTCGGTCTGGCGTTTGTGTTCCGTAAAACCAGCTAACAGATCGTCAGGTGGCGGCTTTTAGGCCGCCGATCGCAAGCAGGCTCACTCCTACAGAGGAACGCATTCCAATTGTAGGAGTGAGCCTGCTCGCGATGGCCTTTTCGGCAACCGCACAAATTTATCGGGCCGGCGCCTCAGCCGGTTTCACCACCGCCGGCTTCAACACCAGCCACAACGCCAACGCAATCAACACCCCGCCATAAATGTGCGCCATCGACAACGGCTCATCCAGCAGCAACGCCCCCCACAGCACGCCGAATGGCGGAATCATGAAGGTCACGGTCATCGACTTCACCGGCCCGATCGAACTGAGCAGGCGGAAGTAAATGATGTAGGCAAACGCCGTGCAGCCAAGACCCAGGCCCAACAGCGACAGCCAGACATTCCAGCCGCCCCAACTGGCCGGCGGTGCGGTGATCACGCTATATCCAAACAGCGGCAACAGAAACAGCGTCGCACCGAGCATGCTGCCCAGCGCCGACAGGCGACTGTCCAGACCACCGGCCTGATCCAGCCAGCGTCGCGCGAGGAAACCGGCGAAGCCATAGCAAGTGGTCGCGAGCAGGCAGGCGAGGGCGCCCATCAACAGTTGCAGATCGAACGCCACGGGACCGGCGCGGGTCAGCACGCCAACGCCGAACAGGCCGAGGAACACCCCGCCCAGTTTGGCTGCGGTGAGTTTTTCACTGAAGAACAACCCGCCAATCAGCACGCCCATCAACGGCGTGGTGGCATTGAAGATCGCCGAATAACCGGCCGGTAACACCTGGGCCGCGACCGAATACAGCGTCGCCGGAATCCCCGAGTTGATCACACCCAGCAGCATCACGGTTTTCAGTTTGCCTTTGAAGTCCCAGCGCACGCGCATCAGCCCGAGGATCACCAGCAGGCCGACGGCCGCAATTGACACGCGAAAGAATCCGGTCGGGATCGTGCCGATCACCGGCGCAATAATGCGCATGAACAGAAAACTCGCGCCCCAGATGGCCGCCAGCGACAACATACGGAAAATATCGACAGGGCTCACGGCGGGTCTCCTTCCTTGATCGGGACGAGAGTGTTGCCGAGCGCCCTGCCGAAGGCAACCGCTAATCGGGCATGCAACTGTTCGTTCAGATCACAAAGCGTGTGACCAGGCCGTTCAAGTCGACGGCCAGACGCGACAGTTCCTGGCTTGCGGCCGAGGTCTGGGTGGCGCCAGCGGCGGTCTGGGTCGAGAGGTCGCGGATGGTCACCAGATTCTGATCGACCTCGCGAGCGACCAAGGCCTGTTGCTCGGCTGCACTGGCGATCACCAGATTGCGCTGGTTGATCTGCGAGATCGACGCGGTGATTTTCTCCAGCGCCTGACCTGCGCTGTTAGCCCGGCGCAGCGTCTGACCCGCCTGCTCGGCACTGCTCTGCAGCGCGCCCACGGTCGACCCCGTACCTTGCTGGATGCTGCTGATCATCAGCTCGATTTCTTCAGTGGAATTTTGCGTGCGTTGTGCCAGCGAGCGCACTTCATCGGCCACCACCGCGAAACCGCGCCCGGCTTCACCGGCGCGGGCCGCTTCGATCGCCGCATTGAGCGCCAGCAGGTTGGTCTGTCCGGCAATCCCGCGAATCACTTCCAGCACTTTGCTGATGTCCTGTGCCTGCGTGGCCAGGCCTTCGGCTTGTGCAGAGGCGCCCAGTACGGCGTCGACCAGTTCTTGAATCGAGCTGATGGTTTCGCTGACCTGCACATGGCCGTGCTTGCTGTCCTCGTTCGACGCGGCAGACGCCTCGGCGCTGGACACCGCGTTGGCCGCGACTTCGTCCACCGCGGTGCTCATCTCGGTCACTGCGGTGGCGGCTTGTTCGATCTGATCGTTCTGCTGTTGCAGGCCGCGAGTGCTTTGCTCCATCACCGAACTCATTTCCTCGGCCGCGGAAGCCAGCTGCTGCGCCGATTCGCTGATGCCGCGAATGGTCGAGCGCAGATTGCCCTGCATCTCGGCCAAGGCGTTGAGCAAATGCGCAGCCTCATCTTTACCGGTGCTGACGATCTCGCCGCTGAGGTCGCCGGCAGCAATGCGCCGCGCCACATTCAGGGCCTGATTGATCGGGGTGGTGATGCTGCGTGTCAGTTGCCAGGCCAGCAGCAGCGTGGCAATCAGGGCAACCACGATGATGGTCGCGACGATCCACAATGCCCGTTGGTACATCGCTGCGGCGGCATCTGCGGCGGCGTCGGCACCTTGCTGATTGAACGCGATCATCTGCTCGAGGGTTTTGTCGAGCAGCGTTCCCTGTGGCGCCAGTTCATTGTTAAGCCGCGTGTAGGCCTGCTCACTTTGCCCGGCGTCGATCTGGCCGATGATCTGTTCGAGAATGCTCATGTACTTGGCGGTGTTGGCATTCAAACCGTCGAGCATCAGCCGTTCTTCTTCGCTGGTGAGCAGGGCTTTGTGATCGGCGAGGCGCTTGAGCAGTTCTTCGCGCTGCGCCTTGATGAGGCCTTTGCTTCTGTCGCGCACAGCAGACTGGGTGCTGGTGATCAGGCGCAAGGATTCAAGACGGATGCTGGCGATGTTCGCCGCCGTGTCATGGATGCTCTCGATGCTCGGCATCCACGATTCTTCAATCACTGTTGCACTCTCGCGCAGGGTTTTCATCTGGCCCAGACCGAACAGGCCGACCACCACCAGCAGACCGGCCAAAACGGCAAAGCTCAAACTGGCGCGCAAACCTATGCGCAGATTCCGGATAGACATCAGTGTGCTCCTTGATCTTTGAGGGGGGGGAAGGTCGTCCTCGTCAGCGAGGATCTTGTTATGAAGGGGGGAATGGTGGGCTGTATATCAAAGTGCCACTATTTTGGTAAGACCAATCTGGAAGCGTTGCCGTCGGTAAGTGCATTTGCAGTAAAGCCGCGAGCTAGACGCGTTTGATCAGTATTGGATCCGAAGCCCAGAGAATTCGCGGCCTGGCGCAGGGCGGCCAGAAGGACCATCAAGGTGATTAACTGACCGAACGGTCGATTAAAAAAACTTTGCTAAAAACTGTGTCGCTGTACAACCCTGACGCGGATTTGGCAGAAATTGCACTTCACGCGCACACGCTTGCGTGGCTAAGCTCAGGCACAGATTTCCCCACGCACGCCGAGGTCTTATCTATGCCGCAGCAATGGCCAGCCACCGATATCGCCCGCATGATCCTCGATGGCTTTGACGATTACCGCGAGCATTTCCGGCGAATCACCGACGGCGCCCGGGAGCGCTTCGAGCAGGCGCGCTGGCAGGAGACGCAAACGGCGTCGGCGGCACGGATCAATCTCTACGAAGAAAAGGTCAGCGAAACTATCGCTCGCCTGCGCGAATACTTCGATGATGAAACGCTGATGAACGTCAGCTGCTGGCCGTTGGTGAAAAGTGCCTACATCAGCGTCATCGACCTGCGCTTCGATGATGAGTTGTCCGAGACCTGGTACAACTCGATTTTCTGCGGGCTGTTCAGCCACGACCTGATCAGCGACGGCTGCATGTTCATCCACACCACCCGCCCGAGCCTGCGCCGAGCCCGCGCCGCGCAAACCCGCACCTACAAACCGCAGGGGCAGTTGTCGGGGATGCTCGCGAGCATTTTTGCCGACTATCGCTTCAGCGAGGATTACGCCGATCTGCCGGGTGACCTGCGTCGCCTCGAAGCGCAACTGCGTGAGAACCTGCCGGACTGGGTGTGCAAGGATCCGGAGCTGAGCGTCGAGCTGTTTTCCTCGGTGTTGTACCGCAACAAGGGCGCCTATCTGGTTGGACGCATCTTCACCCGCGACGAGCAATGGCCGCTGGTGATCCCGCTGTTGCATCGAGAAGGGCGCGGGATTCAGATCGACGCGTTGATCACCGACGAAGCTGATGTATCGATCATCTTCTCGTTCACCCGTTCGTATTTCATGGTCGATGTACCGGTGCCGGCGGAGTTCATCGGCTTCCTGCGGCGCATTCTGCCGGGCAAGCACATTGCCGAGCTGTACACCTCAATCGGCTTCTACAAGCACGGCAAGTCCGAGTTTTACCGCGCGCTGATCAATCACCTGGCCAACACCGATGATCAGTTCATCATGGCGCCGGGTGTGCGCGGCATGGTCATGAGCGTGTTCACCCTGCCGGGCTTCAACACCGTGTTCAAAATCATCAAGGACCGTTTCTCGCCGTCGAAAAACGTCGACCGCGCCACGGTGATCGAGAAGTACCGACTGGTGAAAAGCGTCGACCGGGTAGGGCGCATGGCTGATACCCAGGAGTTCGCCGATTTCCGTTTTCCGCTGAGCAAGTTTGATCCGGCGTGCCTGGAGGAGCTGCTGGAGGTGGCGCCGTCGACGGTGTCGGTCGAGGGCGACACGGTGTTGATCCGTCACTGCTGGACCGAGCGGCGGATGACCCCGCTCAACCTCTATCTGGAAAACGCCAACGATGCGCAGGTGCGTGAGGCGCTGGAGGATTACGGCCTGGCGATCAAGCAACTGGCGGCGGCGAACATCTTTCCCGGTGACATGCTGCTGAAGAACTTTGGCGTCACTCGCCACGGGCGCGTGGTGTTCTACGACTACGACGAAATCTGCTTCCTGACCGAAGCCAACTTCCGCCACATCCCGCAACCGCGCACACCGGAGGATGAAATGGCCTCGGAGCCGTGGTATTCGATCGGGCCGCTGGATGTCTTCCCCGAGGAGTTTCCGCCGTTTCTGTTTGCTGATTCGGGGCAGCGCAAGTTGTTCGATCAGTTGCATGGCGAGTTGTATAACGCCGATTACTGGAAGAGCTTGCAGGAGGCGATTCGGGCCGGGAAAGTGATTGATGTTTTCCCGTATCGGCGTAAAGGTCTCGATAACGAGTAGCTCTTTTAAAAAAACACCCTCACCCCAGCCCTCCCGAAACGTCGGACCGCCCGTAGGGAGAGGGGGCCGACCGAGGTGTCTTGCGCCAAACACCGACCTGAAAGAGCTTGGCGATTGTGGATTCGGTGATGCGCGTTCAGGTCGGCGAAGCTGGCAAAGTTGACTCGGTCGGTCCCCTCTCCCTTTGGGAGAGGGCTAGGGTGAGGGCCGCAATCCCCCAGACACGCCACAAATCCGCCAAATCTGCGACAATCCGCCCCCTGCATAAATAGACGACCGAATTGCCTACCCGATGACCGACGAATCGCCCTCCATCGACAAACTGCTGAAGAACCTCGATCACGCCATGCTCGCCGACCGTCACCGGCTGCGGCGACAGTTGCTTGAGCTGCGCAAGAAACCCGACGAGGCCAAACTGGCCCAGTGGGTGACGCGCATGCAGGCGTCCTGTGATCAGGTGCTGGCCCGCCGTGCCAGCCTGCCGGTGATTCGTTACGACGACAGTCTGCCGATTGCGGCCAAGCGCGACGAGATCAAGAAGGCGCTGGAAAAGCATCAAGTGCTGATCATCGCCGGCGAAACCGGCTCGGGCAAAACCACCCAGTTGCCAAAAATCTGTCTGGAAATCGGTCGCGGTCAGCACGGTCTGATCGGCCACACCCAACCACGTCGAATCGCTGCGCGCAGCGTCGCCAGCCGGGTCGCCGAAGAACTCGCTACGCCGCTCGGTGCGCTGGTCGGCTATCAGGTGCGTTTCGAGGATCAAAGCGATTCCAACACCCTGATCAAGCTGATGACCGACGGTATTCTGCTGGCGGAAACCCAGAACGATCGCTACCTCGAACGCTACGACACGATCATCGTCGACGAAGCCCACGAACGCAGCCTCAACATCGACTTCCTGCTCGGCTACCTGAAAACCCTGCTGCCGCGTCGCCCGGACCTGAAAGTCATCATCACTTCGGCGACCATCGATCTGGAGCGCTTCTCCAAGCACTTCGACGATGCGCCAATTGTCGAAGTCTCCGGCCGCACCTTCCCGGTGGACACCTGGTATCGCCCGCTGACCCTGGAGCAGGACGAAGAGGGCAACCGCGTCGAGGATGACCTGACGGTGGATCAAGCGATCCTCGCGACCCTTGACGAAATCGCCGCTTACGAGCGCAGCGAACGCCGCAGTCCGGGAGACGTGCTGGTATTTCTGCCCGGCGAGCGCGAGATTCGCGACGCCGCCGACATGCTGCGCAAGGCGCAACTGAAACACACGGAAATCCTGCCGCTGTACGCGCGCTTGTCGCCGGCCGAACAACAGCGGATTTTCCAGTCGCACCCGGGCCGTCGCGTGGTGCTGGCGACCAACGTTGCCGAGACCTCGTTGACTGTGCCGGGCATTCGTTACGTGATCGACAGCGGCACCGCGCGCATCAGCCGTTACAGCTACCGTGCCAAGGTCCAGCGTCTGCCGATCGAGGCGATTTCCCAAGCCAGCGCCAACCAGCGTAAAGGTCGTTGCGGACGGGTTGAGCCGGGCATTTGTATTCGGCTGTACAGCGAAGAAGATTTTAACGGGCGCCCGGAATTCACCGATCCAGAGATTCTGCGCACCAACCTCGCTGCCGTGATTCTGCAGATGCTGCATCTACGTCTCGGCGAGATCACCGCATTCCCGTTCATCGAGCCGCCGGATGGCAAGGCGATCAGCGACGGTTTCAACCTGCTGCAAGAACTCTCGGCGGTTGACCGCAACAGTCAGCTGACCCCGCTCGGTCGCCAACTGGCGCGCCTGCCGGTCGACCCGCGCATGGGCCGTATGCTGCTTGAAGCAGCCAAGCTCGGCAGTTTGCAGGAAGTGCTGATCGTCGCCAGTGCGATGTCGATTCAAGACCCGCGCGAGCGGCCGCCGGAGCGTCAGCAAGCCGCCGATCAGGCCCACGCGCAATGGAAGGACACCGATTCGGACTTCGCCGGACTGGTCAATCTGTGGCGTGGTTTTGAAGAGCAGCGCCAGGCGCTGACCGCCAGCCCGTTGCGCAACTGGTGCCGGAAGAATTTCCTCAATTACCTGCGTCTGCGCGAGTGGCGCGACTCGCATCGGCAGTTGAGCCTGATCTGCCGCGACATGCAGCTGAGCCTCAACAAAGAGCCGGCGGATTACCCGAAACTGCACAAAGCGGTGCTGGTCGGCTTGCTCAGCCAGATCGGTCAGAAAACCGAGGATGGCGATTACCTCGGCGCGCGTCAGCGACGTTTCTGGATTCACCCGTCGTCGGGCATAGGCAAGAAGCGCCCGCAGTGGCTGATGACCGCCGAACTGGTGGAAACCACCAAGCTTTATGCTCGCATGGTCGCCAAGATCGACGCCGACTGGATCGAGCCGCTGGCCGGGCACTTGATCAAGAAAAACCACTTCGAACCGCATTGGGAAAAGAAGCGCGGCCAGGTCGTGGCCTACGAGCAGATCACTCTGTTCGGGCTGATCGTGGTCGGCCGCCGGCCGGTGCATTACGGTCTGGTGGATCCCGTGGTTTCTCGCGAGTTGTTCATTCGCGAAGGCTTGGTGCGTGGCGAGATTCAATCGAAAGCCAAGTGCCTGACCGCCAACAAACAGTTGCTCGAACAGCTCGACGAACTGGAAGCCAAGGCCCGTCGTCGCGACATTCTCGCCGATGAAGAAACCTTGTACGCGTTCTACGACGCGCGGTTGCCGGCGGAGATTCACCAGACCGCGACCTTCGACAGTTGGTACCGCATCAACAGCCAGAAGAATCCGCAGTTGTTGATCATGCGCGAAGAAGACGTGCTGGCTCGCGAAGCCAGTGAAGTCACCGCGCGGGATTACCCGGACACGCTGCACATCGGCGATCTGGAACTGGCGCTGACTTATCACTTCGAGCCCAATCATCCGCGCGACGGCGTGACCCTGCGCGTGCCGGCCCCGCTGTTGCCGATGCTGCCACCGGAACGCCTGGAATGGCTGGTGCCGGGGATGATCGAGGCCAAGTGCATCGCCCTTGTGCGCAACCTGCCGAAGGCCTTGCGCAAGAACTTCGTGCCGGTGCCGGACTTCATCAAAGCCGCGCTGCAACGCATGACCTTTGCCGAGGGTTCGTTGCCGCAAGCGCTCGGTCGCGAACTGCTGCGCATGACTGGCGCGCGGGTCAGTGACGAGGCGTGGGCCGAAGCCGAGCAAGGCGTCGAGGGGCATCTGCGGATGAACCTGGAAATTGTCGACGGCCAAGGCAAATTCCTCGGCGAAGGTCGCGATCTGGCCGAGCTGACCGCACGGTTTGCCGAAGCCAGTCAGGCCGCGCTGGCGGTGCCGCAGAGTGCGAAAAGTCAGCAACCGGTGGAGGCCAAGGTCTTCGCCCCGGTAGCAGAAAAGACTCAACAGAAGATCGCCGGGCTGTCGATGACGGTATATCCGGCGCTGGTTGAAGAGGGCGGCACGGTCAAGGAGGGGCGCTTCTCGACCCCGGCCGAAGCCGAATTCCAGCATCGTCGCGCCTTGCAGCGGTTGTTGATGCAGCAACTGGCGGAACCGGCCAAGTTCCTGCGTGGCAAGTTGCCGGGGCAGACTGAGCTGGGCTTGCTCTATCGCGAGTTGGGCCGGGTTGATGCGCTGGTCGAAGACATTCTGCTGGCGAGCCTCGACAGCTGCATTCTCGAAGGCGAAGACCCGCTGCCCCGCGACGGCGCCGGTTTGGCGGCACTGGCCGAGCGCAAACGCGGCAACTGGACTGAACACGCCGAACGCGTGGCGCGCCTGACGCTGGAAATTCTCAAGCTGTGGCACAGCCTGCAAAAGCGCTTCAAGGGCAAGATCGATCTGGCCCAGGCCGTGGCGCTCAATGACATCAAGCAGCAAATCAACAATCTGGTGTATCCGGGGTTTGTCCGCGAAACGCCGATGCAGTGGCTTAAGGAGTTGCCGCGTTACCTGAAAGCGGTCGAGCAGCGCTTCGAAAAGCTCGGCGCGCAGGTGCAGAAGGATCGCGTCTGGAGCGGCGAACTCGCCGGCCTCTGGGGGCAATACCAGACTCGCGCGGCGAAACATGCCCAGGAAGGCAAACGCGATCCGCAGCTTGAGCTGTATCGCTGGTGGCTGGAGGAATACCGGGTCTCACTGTTCGCCCAGCAGTTGGGGACGAAAGTACCGATTTCCGACAAACGCCTTAACAAGCAGTGGACCCAGGTCGAGCCCTGACCTAGAGGCATATGCAGTCCCTTGTAGGAGTGAGCCTGCTCGCGATTGCGGTGTGTCAGTCACCTTGCCACTGGCAGACAGACCGCAATCGCGAGCAGGCTCGCTCCCACATTGGGATTTGGGTTGTGCTTGAGAAAGGCGCCAAAACCCCGCGTTTATGGCAAACTTCGCGACCATAAACGCCGGTTTCGCGACCCAGAGCCTTCGCCCGGTTCGCGCGACGGAATAAAGCGATGCCAGGTTTGCGTCCCCCGGATGGGAATAGACCCTTTGTGTGTTGGTACGACGGTTCCAGCACTTTCTGCCTGAACAGATTAGAGAAACGACCATGCATAACGTCGTCATCAGCGGCACCGGCCTGTACACCCCGGCCAACAGCATCTCCAATGAAGAGCTGGTGCAGTCTTTCAACGCCTACGTCGCCCAGTTCAACGCCGACAACGCCGAGGCCATTGCCCGCGGCGAAGTCCAGGCCCTGACCGAATCCAGCGCCGCGTTCATCGAAAAAGCTTCAGGCATCAAGAGCCGCTTTGTCATGGACAAGGACGGCATCCTCGATCCGCAACGCATGGCCCCGCGTCTGCCGGAGCGTTCCAACGACGAATGGTCGGTGCTTTGCCAGATGGCTATCGGCGCTGCCGAACAGGCCCTGCAACGTGCCGGCAAAACTGCTGCCGACATCGACGGCGTGATCGTTGCCTGTTCCAACCTGCAGCGCGCCTACCCGGCCATCGCCATCGAAGTCCAGGAAGCCCTGGGCATTCAGGGTTTCGGTTTCGACATGAACGTGGCCTGCTCCTCGGCGACTTTCGGCATCCAGGCCGCCGCCAACAGCGTGCAACTGGGCCAGGCCCGGGCGATCCTGATGGTCAACCCGGAAGTCTGCACCGGTCACCTGAACTTCCGTGACCGCGACAGCCACTTCATCTTCGGCGATGCGGCGACTGCAGTGATCATCGAGCGCGCTGAGACCGCGACGTCCAAACACCAGTTCGATGTGGTCAGCACCAAGCTGCTGACCAAGTTCTCCAACAACATCCGCAACAATTTCGGGTTCCTCAACCGCGCGGCGGAAGAGGGCATTGGTGCCCGCGACAAACTGTTCGTGCAGGAAGGCCGCAAGGTGTTCAAGGATGTCTGCCCGATGGTTGCCGAGCTGATCGGCGAACATCTGCAAGAGAACCAGCTCAACGTCGGCGACGTGAAGCGCTTCTGGCTGCACCAGGCCAACCTGAGCATGAATCACCTGATCGTGCGCAAGTTGCTGGGTCGCGAAGCCACTGAAGAAGAAGCCCCGGTGATTCTCGACACCTACGCCAATACCAGCTCTGCGGGTTCGGTGATTGCGTTCCACAAGTATCAGGATGATCTGGCTGCCGGTTCGCTGGCGGTGTTGAGTTCGTTCGGTGCAGGCTATTCGATCGGTAGCGTGATTCTGCGCAAGCGTTGAAAATCGGTTTAATTTCCACCTGATCGCGCCGACCTTTCCTACATCCGAATCGGCTCAAACGCTGTAATTTTTCGGAAATGGCGGCAGGTGAAGACCTGCCGCTATCATTTTCGGAATCGGCACAAGGAGATTTTTGGATGGCGGCTGACGACACCCAACTGCTTGCGCGCCTGCTGGCGGGTGAGCAAAAGGCTTTCAAGGAACTGGTGACGACGTATCAGAGCGCCATGCGCGCCGTGGCGTATGCGATTGTCGGCCAGCGCCATGTCGAAGAAGTGGTGCAGGACGCCTGGTTGTCGGTGGTGCGCCACATCGCCAGCTTCGAAGGCCGCTCCAGTCTCAAGACCTGGCTGTTGACCATCACGGCCAACTCGGCCAAAAGCCGATATAAACAAAATCGCCGGGAAGTGTTGATGGATGATCTGCCGTCACCCCATGGCACGATCGACGATGACCGCTTTTCTCCCGGTGACGGCCATTGGCTGGTTGCCCCGTTCGCCTGGCATCAGGACACCCCGGAAGCCTTGCTGACCGAAGGTGAATTGCGTGACTGTCTGGAGCACACCCTGCTGAACCTGTCGGAACTGCAAAGCAGCGTTTTGTTGTTGCGCGAACGCCAAGGGCTGGAGCTGGAGGAGATCTGTAATCTTCTGGAGATCTCGCTCTCCAATGTCCGTGTGCTGCTGCATCGTGCGCGGCTGAAAGTCTTCGCGACCGTGGAGCATTTTGAGGAGACAGGGGAATGCTGACCTGTAAGGAACAAGTGGCGCGCTCCAGCGATTATCTCGATGGCCAATTGAGCTTTCGTGAAAAACTGATGGTGCGCCATCACCTGATGTTTTGCCCGAACTGTCGGCGTTTCATTCGTCAGATGCGTTTGATGCAAGCGACCTTGAAGGCGATGCCGGAGAAACCGGAAGAGGGTGTGGACGCGCTGGCTGAGCGTCTGGCTACGCAGAGGCGGGACGATAGCCCATGAAAAAACACAGCCCGGTGCAGCGCCAGCGAACGGATGATGGGGATCGCTGTAGCTGCACCGGGCTGCAGGAAAATCAGCTTCGATCGGCAAATCGCAAGGGGAGCGGTGACTTGCAGCTTGTCGCTCGAAGCTTGTAGCTGTTTTCTTAGAACTTGGCTTCCGCGTCCAGCTGCAAGGTGTTGGCGTCAGCGTCACGCTGGGTACGGCTGGCGAAGTCAGCCTTGGTCAGGAAGTACGTAGCGCCGATGGCGAAGTTCTTGTCGATGTCGTAACCGACCTTGAACTTGTGGCCACGGGAACCGGTGGTGCCGTTGGCGAAGTCGGAGTCGGTGAAAGCGCCGACTACGGCGTTGCGCTGCACGTCACGATAGTTGTAATCGAGGTTCAGGCCGAAGACTTTCGACTTGGCACCCAACAGCCACGCAGTGTCCTGATCGGTTACGGCATCGTTGTTCTTCACGTACTGACCGTAGAACGACAGTGGCATCGGCAGACCGCCGATGTCGACCTGGCTGAAGCCTTCATACAGACGGAATTCGTTGTTGGCCGAGTTGCCGTTGACCGCCAGTGCGCACGGTGTGGAAGTGCCGGTGCAGCGGCTGTCTTCGTCGTTCTGGTAGGCATAGACACTACCGCCCAGAGTCACTTTCAAGTTGTCAGTGATGTTGAAGCGGCTACCCAACTGGCCGGCGGTCAGACGCAGGTCGTGACGGAATTGCACGCCATCGCCATCGACGTTGTCCTTGAGGTTGTAGTTACCCAGGCTGCCGAACAGTTCGGCGCTGCTGCCCAACGGGTATTTGTAGGTAACGGCCAGACCTTCCGGGTTGATGTCGCTATCCCAGATCACGTCGCCCATGCTGACCCACGGCTGGAGCATCTTGCCGCCGATGATGTGCAGGTTCTTGATCTGGTCAGGGTGGTAGTCGATGTAGCCCAGATCCAGCCAGATCTGCTTCTTGTCGAAGTAGTTGTCCTGGTCCTGGTTGGTGGAGCGGGCATCGTCGCCGCCGCCGGTGGCAATACGGATGCCGGTGTCGACCTGCGGGTTGATCTCGGTGTAGGCACCCAGACGGGCGCGGATGCGCTGACGGTCCTTGTCGCGGCCACCGTTGTTCGGTTCGCCGTCGATCTTGATGGTCTCCTGACGGATACGCACATCGCCCTTGAATTGGGTCTTGGCTGCCCAGGCGAGTTTCTGGTCGAAGGCGCTTTGTTCGTTGGTTTTCTTCGCAACAGCGGCGACTTGTTCGTTGGTCTCTTGCTGCGCCTGCTGCGCGATTTGCTGAGCCTTCTGATCCTTGGCCAGTTCAGTTTGCAGTTCGATGTACTGCGCCTGGGAAATGGAACCGTTAGCCTTGAGCATGTCGAGCAGTTTGGCGTCGACTGCAGCACTGGCCGGAACACTCATGGCCAGCAACAAGCCACCGCACAGGGCCGCCGCAGTTTTCGTGGAAGCAAGACGCATAGCAATCTCCGAAGATGAGAGGGGATGGCACAACCATCCGGGGCACAACCGACGATTCGAACGTCGGAAAACAGTGTCCGGGTAGAACCCGGCGCTCTAAAAACAGGCGCCAGTATCGCGATGGTTTATGACAGAGCAGTGGCACAGTGATGGCAGGTTGATGACGATATCGATTTGTCCTGAACTATTGATCTAGAGCGCTGTCGGCCGATTGCGGGTGTGCAATGCCACGCAATCGGCGATACTCGCCGGGCGCTGAAGTCTTGTTGTGGAGAGCTGTCGATGCCGTTGCAATGCCTGCAAAACCTGTCGCAAATCGCTCCGGCAACCTGGGATGCGCTGGTGCCTGAAAGCCAGCCATTTCTGCGCCACGCTTTTCTCAGTGCACTGGAAGACAGTGGCAGCGTTGGCCCTCACACCGGCTGGCAACCTGAGCATTTGCTGCATATTGAAGATGATCGACTGATCGCCGCACTGCCCAGTTATCGCAAGTGGCATTCCTACGGCGAGTACGTGTTCGATCATGGCTGGGCCGACGCCTGCGCCCGCGCCGGCATCGATTACTACCCCAAGCTGTTGAGCGCTGTGCCATTCAGTCCAGTCAGCGGCCCGCGCCTGTTGGCGGCCAATGTCGAAGACGGTTTCGAACTGCTCAAGAGCCTGCCTGGTTACCTGGAGATCGAAGGGCTTTCCAGTGCGCACATCAACTTCACGGATCCTTTCACCGACGCTGCAATGGCCGAGCAACCAGGCTGGCTGCAACGTATTGGCTGTCAATATCACTGGCAGAATCGCGGGTATCGCGACTTTCAGGATTTCCTCGACGTACTCAGTTCGCGCAAGCGCAAACAGATGCGCAAGGAGCGCGAGCAAGTGGCGGGGCAGGGCTTTGCGTTTGAATGGCTGGAGGGGCGCGAGCTGGACGAGGCGCAGTGGGATTTTGTCTACGCCTGCTACGCCAATACCTATGCGGTGCGGCGTCAGGCACCGTACCTGACGCGGGAGTTTTTCAGTCTGCTGGCCGAGCGTATGCCCGAGGCGATCCGCGTGGTACTGGCCAAACAAGGCTCACGGCCGGTGGCGATGGCCTTCAGTCTGGTCGGTGGCGACAGTTTCTACGGGCGCTATTGGGGCTGTCTGGCGGAGTTCGATCGACTGCACTTCGAGACGTGTTTTTACCAGGGCATGGATTACGCGATCGCGCAGGGTTATCAGCGTTTCGATGCCGGGGCGCAGGGCGAGCACAAACTGATTCGTGGGTTTGAACCGGTGATCACCCATTCATGGCATTACTTGCTGCATCCGGGGTTGAAAGCGGCGGTGAAGGATTTCCTGAAACAGGAACGCGCCGGCGTCCTCGCGTATGCCGAAGAAGCCAGAACAGCCTTGCCCTACCGCCAAACCTAGATCCCTTGTGGGAGCGAGCCTGCTCGCGAAGGCGTCGTGTCAGTCGACATATACGTTATTGACACAACGTCTTCGCGAGCAGGCTCGCTCCCACAGAAGGATTTCATACGTCCTCAGGTTTCCTCTTTGCCCAACCAGCGATAGATCCCGCCACCGACCACCGCGCCAATCAACGGTGCGACCCAGAACATCCACAACTGCGCAATCGCCCAGCCGCCGACCATCAGTGCCGGTCCCGTGCTACGGGCCGGGTTCACCGAGGTGTTGGTGACGGGAATCGAGATCAGGTGAATCAGCGTCAGACCCAGGCCGATGGCGATCGGTGCCAGCCCCGGTGGTGCGCGTCTATCGGTCGCGCCCAGAATGATGATCACGAACATCGCCGTCATCACCAGCTCGGTCACAAACCCCGCCGCCATGGAATACTTCCCCGGCGAATGCTCGCCATAACCATTGGATGCGAGGCCGGCGGCGATATCGAAACCCTCCTTGCCGCTGGCAATGTGCGCAATCAGCGCCGCCGCGAGAATCGCGCCGAGCACCTGCGCGATGATGTAGGCGGGCAACTCTTTGGCCGGAAACCGACCGCCGACGAACAGACCGACCGACACGGCCGGGTTTAGGTGACATCCGCTGATGTGACCGATGGCGAATGCCATGGTCAGCACCGTCAGACCAAACGCCAGGGCCACCCCCAGCACCCCGATTCCCAACGGTGAAGACGCGGCGATCACCGCGCTGCCGCAACCACCCAATACTAACCAGAACGTACCCAACAACTCAGTGACTGAACGTTTGAACAGAGACATGAGAGGCGTCCTTGATAGCCCTGCTATCGAGACTGCATCGAGTTGTGCATCCCTGCAGATTTACGACAGGTTTCGTACCGAAACCTTGGCTGAGTACAGCAGGCTTTCTGCGGATTTCCAGCAGCCACAAAAAAACCGCCAGCGCCCTTGGTTTGCGGGCTGTGGCGGTTTGATCGGTCACTCATTTCACACATCCTTTGTAGGAGTGAGCCTGCTCGCGATAACGGTGTGTCATCAACATTAGTGGGCCTGACACACCGCTATCGCGAGCAGGCTCACTCCTACAGGGTTTTGTGGTGACGGAAAAAGTCAGTCGATGCCGACAAACCCTCCGGTCTGGTGCGCCCAAAGTCGTGCATACAGACCGCGATGGGCCAACAGCTCGGCATGGGTGCCGCTCTCGGCAATCTTGCCGTTCTCCAGCACCACCAGCCGATCCATACGGGCAATGGTCGAGAGTCGGTGCGCAATCGCAATCACGGTTTTGCCCTGCATCAGGGTTTCCAGGCTTTCCTGAATCGCCGCTTCAACTTCCGAGTCCAGTGCCGAGGTCGCTTCGTCCATGATCAGGATCGGCGCGTCCTTGAGCAACACCCGCGCAATCGCAATGCGCTGACGCTGACCACCGGACAGTTTCACCCCGCGTTCACCCACATGCGCATCGAAGCCTGTGCGCCCTTCGGCGTCCGACAGCAGCGGAATGAACTCATCGGCGCGCGCTTTGTGCACTGCATCCCACAACTCTGCGTCGGTCGCATCGGGTTTGCCGTACAGCAAGTTGTCGCGGATCGAACGGTGTAGCAGCGAGGTGTCCTGGGTAATCATGCCGATCCGTGCACGCAGGCTTTCCTGACCGACTTCGGCGATGTTCTGGCCATCAATCAGAATCCGCCCACCCTCGACGTCGTACAGGCGCAGCAATAGATTGACCAGCGTCGATTTGCCGGCGCCGGACGGCCCGATCAAACCGATTTTCTCACCCGGTTTAATGTTCAGATTGAGATCGCCGATGATCCCGCGCTTCTTGCCGTAGTGAAAATCCACGTGCTCGAAACGCACTTCGCCACGGGCCACTTCCAGCGGTTTGGCCTGCTCGTGATCGGTGACGCTGACCGGTTGCGAGATGGTCTGTAAGCCGTCCTGGACCATGCCGATGTTTTCGAAAATGCCGGTGACCACCCACATGATCCAGCCGGACATGTTGACGATGCGAATGACCAGACCGGTTGCCAGGGCAATCGCCCCGACAGTGATCAGCGACTGCGTCCACAGCCACAAGGCCAGGCCTGTGGTGCCGACGATCAACAGGCCGTTCATGGTGGTAATGGCGATGTCCATGCTGGTCACAACGCGGCCCGCCAGTTGGGCTTTTTCGGTTTGTTCTTCGATTGCTTCGCGGGCGTATTGCTGCTCGTAATTGGTATGGGCGAACAGCTTCAGGGTGGCGATATTGGTGTAACCATCGACGATCCGCCCCATCAGTTTGGAGCGTGCATCGGAGGACACCACCGAGCGCTCCTTGACCCGCGGCACGAAGTAACAGAGCGCGCCAATGTAAGCGGCGATCCACGTCAGCAACGGAATCATCAGGCGCCAGTCCGCCTCGGCGAACAGCACCAGCGAGCTGATCGCGTAGATCAGCACATGCCACAACGCATCCACTGCTTGCACCGCAGAGTCACGTAGCGAGTTGCCCGTCTGCATGATGCGTTGGGCGATACGACCAGCGAAGTCATTCTGGAAAAAGTTAAGGCTCTGCTTGAGCACGTAGCTGTGGTTCTGCCAGCGGATCATGCTGGTCATGCTCGGGCTCAGGGTCTGGTGCACCAGCAGGTCGTGCAGGCCGACAAAGACCGGGCGCAAGATCAGCGCGACCACGGCCATCCAGGCCAATTCCAGGCCATGCTCCTGAAAGAAATTCGGATTCGGTGCACCTTGGGCGAGGTCAATGATGCGACTGAGGTAGCTGAACAACGCCACTTCGATCAAGGCGCCGAACAGTCCGACGGTGAGCAGGGCGGCAAAACTCGGCCAGACCTGCTTCAGGTAATAGGTGTAGAAGGGCAGCACGCGATCCGGCGGGGATGCCGTGGGGGCGTCGCGGAACACGTCGATCAGTTGTTCGAAACGGCGATAGAGCATCAGATAACCGCCCGGAGCACGGGCTCTCCTTTTATCGGTGTGAGCGGCGCGGGATCAGGCCAGCGCCGCTCGATACGCCCTGTACAGCTTAGTCGATGACTTTGGCCGACTTGATGAATACAGGGTCGGCAGGTACGTCTTTCATGCCGCTTTTGATGGTGGTCGGCGAGTTGACGATGATGTCGACCACGTCCATGCCTTTGACCACTTTGCCGAATACTGCGTAGCCATCGCCCTGGTCGAGGAAGTCGTTGTCCTTGACGTTGATGAAGAACTGGCTGGTCGCCGAATCAGGTACGGAAGTGCGAGCCATGGACAAGGTGCCACGAACGTTAGCCAGACCGTTTTTGTGTTCGTTCTTGATTGGAGCCTTGGTTTCTTTCTGCTGCATCTGTTGAGTGAAACCACCGCCCTGGACCATAAAGCCCGGGATCACACGGTGGAAAATCGTGTTGTTGTAGAAGCCGCTGTTGACGTAATCGAGAAAGTTCTTGGTGCTGATCGGTGCCTTGACCGGATCCAGTTCGATTTCGATCTGGCCGTTGGTGGTGTCCAGCAGCACATGCGGTGCCTTGGTTGGCGTGGCAGCCATCAGGTTGGCGGCAAACAGCACAGTACCAGCGGCGAGGGCGAGTTTTTTCAACATGGGTCAGTGATCCTGAGATTGAATATCGGCTGCGGCGAGAAACTCCAGCAGCGTTTGATTGAAACGTTCGGGTTGATCGAGCGGGGTGGCGTGGCGCGAATCGGCGATCACCACCAGCCGCGCATTCGGCAGCAGTTTTACATAGGTTTCTTTCAGTGCCACCGGTGTGTAGTCACGGTCGGCGCTGATGACGAGCGTTGGACAGGACACTCGGGAAAGTCGTTCCTGAACGCCCCAGCCAACAATCGCATCGAAGCTGGCGAGATAAGCACGTTTGTCGTTTTTTGCCCAGCGTTCGGCCATTTTCTGTCGCAGATCCGCCTGTTCCGGTTTCGGAAAAAGTTTACCGCCGAGGGCTTTGCCGATGGTCGCGAGGCTGAGTACGCGCATCAGGCTCCAGCGTTTGAACCACTGCCAGTAGTCGTCGCGGCTGCGGATTTTGACCTCGGGCGCACTGTTGACGATGGTCAGGCTCTTGAGCATTTGCGGATGATCGACGCCGAACTGGAAGCCGATCATGCCGCCCATCGACAGCCCGACGTAATGCACCGGGCCGAGGTTCAAGTGCTCGATCAACGCCAGCAGGTCGTTGCTGAAACCGGCGATGCTGTAGCGCTCGCGCGGTTTGTCCGAACGCCCGTGGCCCCGAACATCCGGGACGATCACCCGATAGTGCGCGGCCAGCGCCGGGATCTGCATTTCCCAATCCAGTGTGCTCGAGCCGAGCCCGTGAACCAGCAGCAACGGCGCGCCGTGGCCATATTCCTCGTAGTGCAGGTTGCAACCTTCATGTTCGAACCAGGCCATCGGTGAACTCCGTGTCAGGCTTGTTCAGGGGCGGCGAACGGTGCGTCCAGCGGCAAGGTGTCGAAGGTGCGCAGCAGTTCGATGAGGATTTGCGTGGCCGGGCCCAAGGGTTTGTCCTTGTTCGAATACAGATAGAAGCTGGAGTTGCGGTTACCGCCCCTGTCCAACGGTAGCAGCTTGAGCGAGCCATCCTTCAGCTCTCGTTCAATCATGTGGCGAGGCAGCCAGGCAAAACCGAGGCCGCTGCTGACGAACGTCGCCGCTGTGGCGAGGCTGCCAACGGTCCAGCGCTGTTCGGCGCCGAGCCAGCCGACATCCCGTGGTTGCTGGCGGCCGGAGTCGCGGATCACCACTTGCATCTGGGTTTCCAGATCCTGAAAGCTCAGTTCGCGATTGAGCCGGTGCAGCGGGTGATCGGGATGAGCAACGGCGACGAATTCGACGTCGCTCAGTTCCGCACCAAGGTAACCGGGAATGCTCAGGCCGGTGATGGCCAGATCGGCCACGCCTTCGAGCAGCACTTCTTCGACACCCGACAACACTTCCTCACGCAAACGCACGCGGCAGCCGCGACTCTGCGGCATGAACGCGGTCAATGCGCGCACAATTCGCGCGCTCGGGTAGGCCGCATCGACCACCAGCCGCACCTCGGCTTCCCAACCTTGCTCCATATGGTGGGCAAGATCTTCCAGTTGGCTGGCCTGTTTCACCAATTGTCGCGAACGACGCAGCAACACGCCGCCGGCTTCGGTGAGCACGGCTTTGCGCCCGTCGATGCGCAGCAACGGCACGCCGAGCTGGTCCTGCATACGGGCGACGGTGTAACTCACCGACGATTGCGAACGGTGCAAGGCCTCGGCGGCCTGGGCGAATCCGCCGTGGTCGACCACGGCCTGCAATGTTCGCCATTGATCAAGGGTCACGCGGGGCGCTTTCATCAATAGCTCCTCTTGTCCTAAGCTGGCCGTCCCTCATGGAGACTGCCGAATGAAAAAATTCTGTTGTGTGCTGCTGGCGCTGCTTCCGCTGACCGCTTTTGCTTATCCGATTGATGTGCAGAAAGATCTCAACGGCATGAAGATCGATTACGAGCCTTACGACACCGACAATGACATCGGCTCCATTCGGGTGGCCAACTACGGTGACGTCGACGCAGTCTGCAAGGCGGTCTTCAACAATGGCCCGGAAGCACCGCGCACCCGCACAATCGATGTACCGGCCGGCAAACATAAAAACGCCACGGCCAAGTTCACCCGCGAGATCATCAAGCTGCGCATCAAACTGACCTGCGTCCCGAAATAACACCGTATTTACCTGTGGGAGCGAGCCTGCTCGCGAAGGCGGTGTGTCAGTAAACACATTCCTTGACTGACACACCGCCTTCGCGAGCAGGCTCGCTCCCACAGGGTATGAGGTGCATCTAAACGAATTATTCGATGCTTTGCAGCAATTATTTGCGCTTTTTCATCGATTCGACTCTGTTTAACCTCCACTCCATCGACCTACAACATTCTCGGATGGAGGCTACACACCATGTCCCGCGTTCTGATCATCGAAAGCAGCGCCCGCCAGCAAGACTCGGTTTCCCGTCAACTGACCCAGACTTTCATCAGTCAGTGGAAAGCAGCGCATCCCAACGATCAGATCACTGTGCGTGACCTCGCCGTGAACCCGGTGCCACACCTGGACAGCAATCTGTTGGGTGGCTGGATGAAGCCTGCCGATCAGCGCAACGCCAACGAGCAATCGTCGCTGGATCGTTCCAACGAATTGACCGATGAGTTGCTCGCCGCCGACGTACTGGTCATGGCTGCACCGATGTACAACTTCGCCATCCCGAGCACCCTCAAGGCCTGGCTCGACCACGTGCTGCGTGCCGGCGTGACCTTCAAGTACACCGAAACCGGCCCCCAAGGCCTGCTCAGCGGCAAGCGTGCTTACGTGCTCACCGCTCGCGGCGGCATCTACGCCGGCGGCCCGGCCGACCATCAGGAACCGTACCTGCGTCAGGTCATGGGTTTCATCGGCATCAACGACGTGACCTTCATTCACGCCGAAGGCATGAACCTCGGTGGCGACTTCCAGGAGAAGGGCCTGAATCAGGCCAACGCCAAACTGTCCCAAGTCGCTTGATATGTTAATCGCCAGATAATCGCTGGATGGTCTAGTGACCTGGCGCAACCCCTTCAAGGCTCTACGCGCATCGAACCTCCCTTTGCACTTGTTGCTCCTGAGTGCTGTAGCCCGATTGAACGCATTTGCGAGATCGGGCTTTTTTTTGCCTGCGATTTGATGAACAACGCAATTTCCCTTGTAGGAGTGAGCCTGCTCGCGATAGCGGTGTGTCAGTCAATGCTGATGTGTCTGAACAACCGCCATCGCGAGCAGGCTCACTCCTACAGGGGATTTGTGTTGTTCGAGGGTTCGCGGTCTGGTGCAAAAACCGCTATCGTCGCCGCCATTCAAATTAGGGGCGAGCATGGGCTATCTACTTTTTGTCACGCTGATCCAGGCGTTTTCCTTCAGTCTGATCGGCGAATACCTGGCCGGTCATGTCGACAGTTACTTCGCGGTGCTGGTGCGCGTAGTGCTGGCGGGGCTGGTGTTCATTCCGTTGACCCGCTGGCGTTCGGTGGAACCTTCGTTCATGCGCGGCATGTTGTTGATTGGGGCGTTGCAGTTCGGTGTGACTTACGTTTGCCTCTATCTGAGCTTCCGCGTGCTGACGGTGCCGGAAGTGTTGCTGTTCACCATCCTCACGCCGCTGCACGTGACGTTGATCGAGGATGCGCTGAACCGACGCTTCAACCCGTGGGCGCTGATCGCCGCGTTAGTGGCGGTGGGCGGGGCGGCGGTGATTCGTTTCGACAGCGTCAGTCCGGACTTCTTCATGGGCTTCCTGCTGCTGCAACTGGCCAACTTCACCTACGCGGCGGGGCAGGTGATGTACAAGCATCTGGTGGCGAAACACCCGAGCGATCTACCGCATTACCGCCGTTTTGGCTTCTTCTACCTCGGTGCGCTGGCGGTGGTGCTGCCGGCATTCCTGATGTTCGGCAAAGCCAACTTCCTCCCGGAAGCGCCGCTGCAATGGGGCGTGTTGCTGTTCCTCGGCCTGGTCTCGACCGCGCTGGGCATGTACTGGTGGAACAAGGGTGCGTGCATGGTCAACGGCGGCACGCTGGCGGTGATGAACAATCTGCATGTGCCGGTGGGGTTGCTTCTGAATTTGCTGATCTGGAATCAGCATGAGGAACTGGGGCGGTTGTTCCTTGGCGGCAGCGTCATCCTTGCCGCCGTATGGATCAGCCGACTGGGCATCCGAAAAAAAACGGTCGCTGCATAACCCCTGTGGGAGCGAGCCTGCTCGCGAAGGCGCTGGGTCAGATAAGTATGGGTCGACTGACACATTGCATTCGCGAGCAGGCTCGCTCCCACATTTGATCTTTGGGTTACATCAGGTGTTTTTGCGGCTCGGGAATGCTGGTCGCGCCGAGCACCGCCGGCAGCAGGCCAGAGCGCAAATCCCCGCCACTCGGTTGCTGATACAGGCTCAAGCCAAACTCCGGCAGTACCGCCAGTAGATAATCAAAAATATCCCCCTGAATCCGCTCGTAATCGGCCCACACCGTGGTGCGGGTGAAGCAGTAAATCTCCAGCGGAATACCCTGCGCCGTGGTCTGCATCTGCCGCACCATGCAGGTCATGTTCGGCTGAATCTCCGGATGACTCTTCAGGTACGCCAGTGCATACGCGCGGAACGTGCCGATATTGGTCATGCGCCGACGGTTAGCCGACATCGCCGCGACATTGCCCTGCGCTTCGTTCCACGCCTTGAGTTCAGCTTTTTTGCGGCTCATGTAATCGCTGAGCAGGTGCACCTGGGAGAGCTTTTCTTCTTCGTCGTCACGGATGAAACGCACACCGCTGGCATCGATGAACAGGCTGCGCTTGATCCGTCGTCCGCCGGATTGCTGCATGCCGCGCCAGTTCTTGAACGACTCGGACATCAGGCGCCAGGTCGGGATCGAGACGATGGTTTTATCAAAATTCTGCACCTTGACCGTGTGCAGGGTGATGTCGACCACATCGCCATCGGCGCCGACTTGCGGCATCTCGATCCAGTCGCCGACCCGCAACATGTCGTTGCTGGTCAACTGCACACTGGCGACAAACGACAGCAGGGTGTCCTTGTAGACCAACAGAATCACCGCCGACATTGCACCCAGACCGGAGAGCAGCAACAGCGGCGAACGGTCGATCAGTGTGGCGACGATGATGATCGCGCCGAACACGTACAAAACCATTTTTGCCAGTTGCACGTAGCCTTTGATCGAGCGCGTACGCGCATGTTCGGTACGCGCATAGATGTCGAGCAGGGCATTGAGCAGAGCGCTGACCGAGAGCAGCAGGAACAGAATGGTGAACGACAACGCGACGTTGCCGAGAAAGGTCATCGCGGTTTTGTTCAGTTCCGGCACCAGATGCAGGCCGAACTGGATGACCAGCGATGGCGTCATCTGCGCCACACGCTGAAACACCTTGTTATGGCGAAAGTCATTGATCCAGTGCAACGCCGGCTGGCGTCCGAGCATGCGGCTGGCGTGCAGGATCAGGTAACGCGCCACTCGTCCGAGCACCAGTGCGATGACCAATAGCACGGTCAGTGCGAGGCCAGCCTGCAAGAACGGATGCTGTTCGAGGGTGCCCCAGAGGTCTTGGGCGTTGTGCCAGAGCTGTTTGAAATCCATATGAGCAACGATTCTTCTGTAAGACGCGATGGGCGATTAGAGCATTTAAGACGCCGTGTATTACCGTTGAAGACAAATCGAGCAACAAAAAAGCCACTGATTACGTCCGTTTGTATAAAGAAACTCGGCCTGAGCGCTCGAAACCGGTAACCTATGCAGCTGTTTTTTTGCATATCTTCGAGGTAGCACCCGTGTTTTCCCAATTCGCCCTGCACGAACGCCTGCTTAAAGCTGTGGCCGAGCTGAAATTTGTCGAGCCAACGCCTGTGCAAGCCGCGGCCATCCCGCTGGCGCTCCAAGGGCGTGATCTGCGGGTGACGGCGCAAACCGGTAGCGGCAAAACCGCCGCTTTCGTACTGCCAATCCTCAATCGCCTGATCGGCCCGGCCAAGGTTCGCGTCAGCATCAAGACGCTGATCCTGCTGCCGACTCGCGAGCTGGCCCAGCAGACGCTGAAGGAAGTTGAACGCTTTTCGCAGTTCACTTTCATCAAGTCCGGCCTGATCACTGGCGGTGAAGACTTCAAGGTCCAGGCGGCGATGCTGCGCAAAGTGCCGGACATCCTCATCGGCACCCCGGGCCGGATGATCGAGCAACTCAACGCCGGCAACCTCGACCTCAAAGAAGTCGAAGTGCTGGTGCTCGACGAAGCCGACCGCATGCTCGACATGGGCTTCGCCGAAGACGTGCAGCGTCTGGTCGATGAATGCCCGAACCGTCAGCAGACCATGCTGTTCTCCGCCACCACCGGCGGTTCTGGCCTGCGCGAGATGATCGGCAAGGTGCTGAACAACCCTGAGCACTTGCAGCTCAACGCGGTCAGCCAGCTGAACTCGACAACCCGTCAGCAGATCATCACCGCCGACCACAATCAGCACAAAGAGCAGATTGTGAACTGGCTGCTGGCCAACGAGACCTATCAGAAGGCCATCGTCTTCACCAACACCCGCGCCATGGCCGACCGCATTTACGGCCGCCTCGTGGCTCAGGAATACAAAGCGTTCGTGCTGCACGGCGAGAAAGACCAGAAGGATCGCAAACTGGCGATCGACCGTCTGAAGCAGGGCGGCGTGAAGATTCTGGTCGCGACCGACGTCGCGGCCCGTGGTCTGGACGTTGATGGCCTGGATCTGGTGATCAACTTCGACATGCCACGCAGCGGCGACGAATACGTGCACCGCATCGGCCGTACCGGTCGTGCCGGCAACGACGGTCTGGCGATCTCGCTGATCTGCCACGGCGACTGGAACCTGATGTCGAGCATCGAGCGCTACCTGAAGCAGAGCTTCGAGCGCCGCACCATCAAGGAAGTCAAAGGCACCTACGGCGGACCGAAAAAGGTCAAGGCCTCGGGCAAAGCCGTTGGTGTGAAGAAGAAAAAGACCGACGCCAAGGGTGACAAGAAGAAAACTGCCGCCAAGACGCCGACCAAGCGCAAGAGCGTCAATCGTCCGAAGCCTGACTCGTTGGTGAGCAGCGACGGCATGGCACCGCTCAAGCGTCGCAAGCCAGCAGAGCCTGCGGCTGAGTAAGGCGTTTCTAGCGAGCATAAAAAACCCGGACAGTGTCCGGGTTTTTTTTCGTCCATCAGTTGCCGAGCTGACCACTGGTGTCGGCATCAAAGCGCCGTTTGGCTTGATCGGCCGCCGGCTTCAATGCTGCGAGCAAGGCTGCCTCGCTGTACAACCGCGTGACCGCCAGCTCCTTCGGCGTCGGCTCGATCGGGATCAGCACGTCCTCACTGTCGGCATGCAGCCAGATCGTCACAACATGCAGCGCCGAGACAAACAGCACGCGCAACTCAACGGTTTTACCCTGCAATTGCGGTGCTTGTTCTGCCAGTTTCAGCGCAGCCACCGTCGCGGCGGCGTGATCGCCGTGATTCAGCGAGGCAAACTCGACATGCCCGCGCACCTCGGCCAGTTGCGCATCGGCAATCGTCACGCCGTCGGCAAACACCAGGTAATGCCAGTCGCCGATTCGTGCGTCTTTCAGACCTTTGCCGTGGCTCAGGTCTTCCAGATTCAGTGAGTAGCCGCGATAGGCCTCACTGAGGCTGATCTTCGCAGGTGCTGCGTTGGCGAATTGGCGATTGGCGCCAAAGCCTTGGGTTTGCAGTGCCGCTTGCAGCGCCGGGCGCAAGGTCTGTACGCCGTTGGAAGGCGCCTTTGGATAAGTCAGTTGCATGATGCCGCCCTCCTAGTTTTTCACGGTGAAGTAAGTGTGGGTCCAGTTGCCGCCGCCGTTGTAGGCACGGGGGAACGCGTTCAGTGCTCGGGTCGAATAGCCGTAGATCGAGTCCGCGACCAACACGTAATCGCCATTAGTGCCGTAGATCGTCAGGAAGTGCGCTCCACCACCGTACCAGGCGCAACGCAGGCCGACCGGGCGGCCCATGTTGATCTGGTTCTGAATGGCCGACATCTGCAGCGAGCCCTGATTCATGCCGTTGTAGCTGCGAGTGGTTTGCAGAGCGGAATCCAGATAGCCGTAGACGTTGCACGGCCCCGGCTGATTGCAGCAATTGCGGTCCAGTTGGGTGCTGGCCACGCCGCACTGCGTCCAGTTGCCGGTGCCGTAATAGTTGCCGACCGAAGCGGACACGGCGGCCCAGCACCAGTTGGTCTGGGTCTGTTTCTGCATGTTGAAGTTGAGGCTGCCGGCGGCGAGGGCGCTGAGCTGTTCAGCGGCTTCGACTAGCTGCGGGTCGAGCAAGTGACCGGCCAGGCACCTTGGCAGTGATTCGCCGGTGAATTGTGTTGCTGCTGTTGTTAACATTTTTCAATCCTCCATGAGTGAAAACAAGCGTCCAGCTTGTGTGGGTGTTGCGGTGTTGCCGAGCGATCGGTGTTCACGGGTTGCCATGTCATATGGCGGGTTCCGATCTCGTTGCTCGATGTAACCGTAGATGTGGATATGCGTTAGTGCAAATAAATAAATGCATTAATGCATTTCCATAAGCAAAAGATCGCAGCCTTCGGCCGTTCCTACAGGGATCGGTGTAGGAGCTGCCGCAGGCTGCGATCTTTTGATCTGGCTTTTAGCTTTCCGCTTTTTTCTCCGCCGTGCCCAACTCTTTCAACCGCTGATCAATCAACTGACATTTATCCGGCAGATCGGCACTGGCCGTGCCCAGATCCATCTTCTGTAACTCGGCGTTGATCTCCTTGGCCTTGGCCGGATTCTGCTCGGTGAGCTTGGCGACTTCCTTGGCCAGTTGTTCGCGCTTTTCGGTGGCTTCCTCCGGCGTGCAGGCCCAGACGGGCAGGGCGCAGGCCAAGGTGGCGGCGAGGGTGAGCTTGATCAGGGTTTTCATGGGCAGGCCTCGGTTCCGGTTAAGGCGGGTTAACCGGTTGAGCGGCGAAACTGGCGAAAAGTTCAGACTCTATGGGCGCGAGCAAGCTCGCTCCCACAAAAGGCTTTCAGTTACCGTGGCAGCAACTGGATTTTGCCGCTAGCTCATAGCGATCGTGATGCCGCACCCACTCCATGATCTCGTTTTCATTCCTGCCCTTGGGCGTGAGGTCGAGGTAGTTATAGGCGCCGACCAGCATGTCGAGACCGCGAGCGTAGGTCGAGTAGGTGTGGAAAATCTCCCCGGCCTCATCGCGATAAAACACACTCAACCCCGGCATTTCCTCCTCAGCACTGTCAGTCTTTTCGTAGTTGTACGTAGCCTTTCCCGTCGCGACATCCTCAGCCCGGGCACAAACGCCGAAGTCATAATTGAAGTCGCAACCCTCTGACGACACCCAGTCAAACTTCCAGCCCATCCGTTGTTTAAACGCCTGGAATTCGTTGAAGGGCGCATGGGACACAGCTACCACCGCGATGTCGTGATGAGCCAGATGCTGGTTAGCGCCATCAATGTGGTCACTGAGGAACGAGCAACCCTGACAACCTTCCTCCCAGTCCTTGGCAAACATGAAGTGGTAAACCACTAATTGGCTGTGTTTGCCAAACAGATCCCTCAGCTTGAGTTCGCCGTTCGGGCTCTGAAAGTGGTACTCCTTGTCGACCTTTACCCATGGCAATGCGCGACGTTTGGCGCTGAGGCGGTCGCGTTCTTTGGTGAAAGCTTTTTCGTCAGCGAGATGCTGCTTACGGGCGGCGAGCCATTCTTCGCGCGATACCACCGGATGATTCTCAACGTTAATGATGATTTCTCCTGCGGGGTTGAAACCGTCTGTTTCAGACTAGTCGTTTAACCCTGCTGCAAATCGACAGACCGCCGGTCGGTCGCTGCGGGAAATGCGGCTGAACGGCTGGGAACCGCTCAGGTCACAACCTATGAACGCGCCACAAATCATGCGCATCGGAGGTTGTATCAGGATGACGACTTATAACTGGGATTTGATTGAACGCTTGCTGCACGAAGTGCAGAACAGCGCCGGCCACAGTTTTGCCCCTCGGGCCTACGCCGAAGACTATGCCGCGGAAAAAGCCGCCGCGGGCGAGCCGATCGAGAACCTTGATCACCTGAAAACGCTGGCCTGCGACTATGAACGGTTGTTGCTCCTGCGTGGCTATATCGCACCGCGCCCGGATGAGGAGGGCAGCACGGGAAACAATTTTGTTCTGACGCCTCGCGGTTCCAGCCTGCTGAGCCTGATCGACAGCAGCATTCCTGGCAACGATCACCCGCGTCAGGTGCTGGATGAGCAAGAGGATGCGCTGGCCGAGGCGACCTTTGAGGAAGTGGCGTCTAAAGCCCAGATCGCCTGAGTTTACGCAGATCCCCTGTAGGAGTGAGCCTGCTCGCGATAGCGGTCTTCCAGTGACATCAATGTTGACTGGAAACCGCTATCGCGAGCAGGCTCACTCCTACAATTGGATGTAGGTGTCTTCAGGTTTTTTGCGCGGCCTTGAGGCATTTGAGGTCGTTGAAGTCTTTGCGCACTCCTTCGATCTTCTTCAACAACCGCTGACGCTGTTGCGGCGTACTTTCCGCCATCAGGTCAACCGCCAGCGAGCGTCCCTGCGCTTCGGTATCGGCGAAGGCCTTGCGGTAATCGGCTGTCCATAAACTCTCGCGATTGACCAGAAGCGTCTCGATTCTCTGTGGGAATTCGGGACTTTTGCGTTGTGCGACAGCTGCACTGAATTGCTTCTGCCAATGGGCGCGGTTGGCAATCCATTGGGTGTACTGATCGCCCAACGCGGTCGACCACGCCATGACCCGCTGTTCTTGAGTGGCGCTCAATGGCCCCAGCCAGTCGTTCAGACGTTTAACCATTCGCGCGCCACGCTCGGCAATTTGTTGATCAAGCGGCGGCTTGAGGTATTCCTGCTGACGCTTGCGCAAATCCTTGGCAAACGCGTCATTCATCTCGGCGACCTGTTTGTCATCCAGCCCCTGCAGCAACTCGATCGCCGACGGGGTGATCTCTCGAGCGGTTTCGGCAATGGCCTGCTTGGCTTCGGCAGTGCGCGCCTGCAACGCGGCATCGGTGACCTGATTGGATTCGACCATGGTCTGCAGGCGATCAAGCCAGTCCAGATAGCCCGGCAATTGCGTGGTGCAATGCCAGCTCAAATGATCCTTGAGGCGTTCGTTGAACCAGTCTTTCTGCTCGCCGTTCATGTCCAGATAGTCGCTGAGCGTCCATGGAATGATCACGTCGAGATTGCGATAGGCCAGGCCGACACGGCTGCAGGCGCCGAGGGCGAGGGTGAAGATCAGTAGCGCGGCGATCTGTTTGAACCAGCGAGACATGGGCGAATCCTTGCGTGAGCCTGGCTTCGAGGGACTGATTCCTATGTGAACGCAGAATGAACCCGGCAGTTCAGCCGATCAATAGAACGCGCGCGCAGCCTTGAGGGTGACGAGGCCGTCGCACTCGCTGTTGTGCCCGGAGTAGGCCGAACAATCGCTGCCGCTGAGGCTGGAGTCGCTGTAGATCAGATCGAGGTCGACGCCCATGAACGGTCGCGACAATTTCACCGACCAATCGGTAAAACTGCCGACATAACCACCGTCCACGGCCACTGGCGTGTTCAGTTGGTGGGTGGTGTATTTCATGCTGACGCCGATGCCGAATGGCTGGTTGCCGCCAAGATCGGCAAACAACGTGTTGTTCTGTTTATCCGGGTCATTGCTGAAGGCCACGCCGAAACGACTGCCGAGCAAGGTCAGGCCACCGAACAGCTCCTGGCTGTCGAGAGTGTCTACCTTGGGATAGCTGTAGTGGATCATGCCGACTTCATAGCCGAGGGTCTGATCGAAAGGTTGTTTAAATCCGACGTAGGAGTCGATTTCGAGGTTCTTGCCCGGGGAGATGCCCATGCTCGGTGCGTACTGGCCGACATAGAGGCCGCTGTCGTGGCTCAGGTCGAGGCCGCCATGGAAGGAACCGACTGCCGCCGGTTTGACCAGGCCTTGAGCCATGCTGCGCGTGGGCGTGGTACCGAGTTTGAGATCGAAGTCGCCGAGTTCACGCTGGAAAATCTGCGCGTGCGCGGTCGCACTGGCCAGAAGGCCTACAAGAAATAAACAGGATGTTTTGCGCATGCGTCACTCCATGAACAGCGAGCGCAGGAAGGCGGGCCTGCTGAAACGCTTGATCTAGACGCGTGAAAGGATACCGGCGAATGATCGGCATTGAAGGCCGTTCGTCGATTCACAAGGAATTTTGTTTAAAAAGGAGGGAGGTTACGCGGTGCCAGTCCAGGCGCTTCAAAGCTCAAAGCGCCTCTGGACGGGTGTAAAACCGGTGTTACTTCTTGCCCAGGCTGATCTGCTTGGACGGGCCGAATGTCTGGCCACTGACGCCTTTGGCAATTTGCTGGATCTCGCCACCAGACTTGAGAAACGCTGCAATCTGATCGTTGATCGATTCGCTGGTTTCAACGGCTGGAGCTGGCTTTGCTTTGCTGGAGGATGCTTTTACACGCATGGCGGCCATTAACCTGTAGAAAAGTAACTCGGCCATGCATCGTACAGGAATAACTTGACAATTGCTTGGTAAATATCCCCCGGAATAACCAACCGCATTGCTGCATTATTCTCGATCCAATATTCGAAATATCCGGCTAACCTGCTGTTTTAAATAACAACATTTATGTGCGCGTGCATTGAAATATTCAGTCATGAGCGTTCGTGCCTGTCTGACGAGCGGCACCTCGGCCCGGCTGCGCCCGAGGAAAATCAAGGAGTTGAACCGGTTTCACAAGCGTGCCGATCTGTCACCCGACGGCCACGATAAAAACGGGTAGAATGCCGCCCACGCAATGAGGGTTCTGGAAATGGCTTTAGTCGGGCGTTACAACAGTTTGCAAGTGGTTAAACACACTAACTTCGGTTTATATCTGGATGGCGGTGCCGATGGCGAGATTCTTTTGCCTAATCGTTATATCCCGAAAGATATTCCGACCGAAGATGAAGATTGGCTCAACGTTTTTGTTTATCTGGACAGCGAAGACAAACTTCTCGCCACCACGGAAAAACCGAAAGTGCAGGTCGGCGAATTTGCCAGTCTGAAAGTCGTTGAAGTCAACAGCATCGGTGTGTTCCTCGATTGGGGGCTGCCGAAGGATCTGTTGCTGCCGTATTCCGAAGAGAAGCGCCAGATGACCGCCGGCGAATACTGCGTGGTGCATGTCTACCTCGACAAGCACACCCGCCGTATCACCGCCACTGCGCGACTGGATCGCTACCTCGACAAGACTCCGGCCAATTACAGTCAGGGTCAGGAAGTTGATCTGCTGGTTGCCGAAGCCACCGACATGGGCTTCAAGGCGATCATCAACAACAAGCACTGGGGTCTGATTCACAAGAATGAGATCTTCAAGTTCATGCGCGCCGGCATGCTTGAGAAGGGCTACATCAAGGAAGTGCGTGCCGACGGCAAGATCGCCCTGAGCCTGCAACCGGTTGGCCAGGAAGCTGCCAGCAGCCTGAACTCGAAGATCCTCGCCAAGTTGCGTGACAACAGCGGCACGTTGCCGGTCAGCGACAAGAGCGATCCAGCGTTGATCAGCAGCCTGTTTGGCGTCAGCAAAGGCAACTTCAAGAAGGCCATCGGCTCGCTGTACAAGGAAGGCAAGATCGTTATTCATGCTGATCGCATTGAACTAACCTGAGCCTTGGGTGGCCCATCTTGCATGGGACACACACGAGATCGGGTCGATGAAAAAAACGCTGATTGCCTACGTCGCCACACTGGTGATGTTTTTATTGCTCGACGGTATCTGGCTCGGCCTGTTGATGGCACCGACCTATCGCGAACTGCTCGGCCCGCTGATGCTCGAAAAACCGCTGCTGATTCCTGCAGCGGTTTTTTATTGCCTGTATGTTTTTGGCTGCGTGGTGTTTGTGGTGCTGCCTGCGGCGACCTGGCAGTGGGCGGCGAAGCGGGGCGCGTTGTTGGGGCTGGTGGCTTATGGCACCTATGACCTGACCAATTGGGCGACGTTGCGTGGCTGGTCGGTGCAGGTGACGCTGATGGATTGGGCGTGGGGGACGTTTGCTACTGCTGTGGCTTGTAGCGTCGGGTTTTTGTTGGCTAAACGGTTTGGCATATCTGATCGGTAGTCTGGGTTGGCAATGCCGGCCTCTTCGCGAGCAGGCTCGCTCCCACAGGCGAACGCATTCCAAAGTGGGAGCGACGGCGTAGCCGACAGCCATTCACCACTGGCGCCAATGAAGCACAAAATGTCTTTTCCAGACGGCTTTTTGCGCTCGAGTCATTGATAATCCTCGACACTGTTTTCTGACCATTGGATGGCCTGCCATGTTGTGTGTATTCGAGGTGTTGCGGTGAGTGTCGAGCGGCGCAATGCCGACAGTTTTGCCCTGCAAGTGATGATCGGTCTTTGCCTGATCTGGGGCGTGCAGCAGGTGATGATCAAATGGGCGGCGCCGGACATTGCGCCAGTCATGCAAGCGGCGGCACGCTCGGGAATTTCCGCGTTGCTGGTCGGTTTGCTGATCTGCTGGAAGGGCGGCTGGGATCAGGTCGGCGTTACCTGGCGCGGCGGCTTGTTAGCCGGTGCGCTTTTTGGTCTGGAGTTCTTCTTCATCGCCGAAGGCTTGCAACTGACCACCGCCGCACACATGTCGGTGTTTCTCTACACCGCGCCGATTTTCACTGCGCTGGGCGTACATTTTCTGTTGGCCAGTGAACGGCTGCGGCCGTTGCAATGGCTGGGCATTCTGCTCGCGTTTATCGGCATCGCGATTGCCTTCGCCGGTGGCGTGTCATGGGACAACCTCGACCGGCGCATGCTGTTGGGCGATGCCTTTGGCGTACTGGCCGGAGCCTGTTGGGGCGCAACCACGGTGGTGGTGCGCGCCTCACGGCTGTCGGAAGCTCCGGTGACGCTGACCTTGTTCTACCAGTTGATCGTCGGCTTCCTCGGCCTGCTCCTGATCGCGCTGTTCAGCGGCCAGATCACCCACGTCAGCCTGACCACCGTGGCAGTGGCCAGCGTGCTGTTCCAGGGGCTGGTGGTGTCGTTCTTCAGTTACCTGATCTGGTTCTGGTTGCTGCGTCGTTATCTGGCAGCCAACCTCGCGGTGTTTTCGTTCATGACGCCGCTGTTCGGCGTGACCTTTGGCGTGTTGCTGCTCGGCGAACAGTTGACTGTGAACTTCGTCGTTGGCGCTGTACTGGTGCTGTTCGGCATCACTTTTGTCAGCGCCGAGCAGTGGCTGCGTCGGCGTTTGCGCAAAGCGCTGGGCCAGCGCTAGTCGACTGCATCGCCAGACCGCCGGCAATCAACAATCCGCTGCCGGCGATGACCAATGCTGGCTGCAAACCGCCGCTGAAATGGCTGCTCAACGCTGCCAGCAACGGGCCGCTGAGTTGGCCGACGGCGAAGCACGCGGTGAGCATGCCGGCATTGCGTTGGGTGGCATGCGGCGCCAGTTCCCGCGAGCGTTGCATGACCAGTTGCATGCAGGCGAGGAACGGTGTGCCACAGAGGATCACGCCCAGTGCGAGGCCCAGGCCACTGCCGAGCAGGCAGGCAAAGACACCGGCCGCTTGCAGCCACAACGTCGCCATCAACCAGTGGCGCGTCGTTTCGGGATCGTGACGCCGTAGGCTCACCAGCAACACGCCAAGCGCCGCAGCCAGACCGAAGCACGGCCAGAACAAGTCCGCCTGCCATTGTCCGTGAAACTGCTCATTGGCCATCTGCGACAGGAATGTCGCCGGAATGATGTAGCCGACGCCGTACAGCGCATAAATCACGGCCAGCCGCCCGATGCCGCGATTCGATGGATTGCCCGCCGCCACAGCAACCGCAGCCGTTGCGACGGGCTTAGGCAGCAGTCGCCAGACCCCCAGCATCATCACCAACGCAGCCGCTGCGTAAATCAGCCACAACGTCGCGGAAGTCTGGTTGAGCAGATGTGAGACCAGTGCCAACAATCCTGTCAGAAAAATCCCTAAGCCCGGTCCGGCGAATACCAGTGCGCCCAAACGTGGACGACCCGCTGCCGCTGCCAACGGTTGGCTTAAAGCCGTAATCATCACCAGCACCCAGGCACTCGCCACCCCGGTGCCGAAGCGCAGCACCAGGTGCGACCAAAAACCATCGGCCCAGAACGATGCCAGGGTCAGCAGCACACACAGCCACAAGCCACCGTGCAGGCGCCGCTGAACCTGCTGCGGGCGATGGGCGAACATCGCGTCCACCGCGCCGAGCAAGTAACCGAGGTAGTTGGCCGCTGCAATCAGACCAGCGGCTGTCAGGTCGATCTGACCTTCGCTGAGCAGGTGCGGCATTTGCGGGGTGAGAGCGAAACGTCCGATGCCCATGGCCATCATCAGGGCCACGAAGCAGGCAGATAAGCGAATAAGCGGCGACATGGTCGGAATTCCGTGAGGGCTTCAATGACCGTCAGGCTAGGACTGATTGACTTTCTTTAAAATTGAATAATAGTGAGTAACTTGTTCTGTTCTGGAGAAAGGTTGTGGAATTCAGCCAACTACGGATCTTCCAGGCCGTGGCCGAGGAAGGTTCCATCACCCGCGCTGCGGAACGCCTGCACCGCGTGCCATCGAATCTATCGACCCGACTCAAGCAACTGGAGGAGCAGCTCGGTGTCGAGTTATTCGTCCGTGAGCGTCAGCGTTTGCAACTGTCGCCTGCAGGAAAAGTCCTGCTGGACTACACCGGTAAACTCTTCGCCCTGCGCGATCAGGCCAGTGCGGCGGTGATGGGCGGCAAACCCGCCGGTGACTTCGCTCTGGGCACCATGTACAGCACGGCGGCGATTCATCTGCCGGCGCTGCTGGCGCAGTATCACAAGCGCTATCCAGCGGTGAATCTGCAAGTGCAGTCAGCACCGAGTGGCGAGTTGCTGGAGGGGTTGCTCACCGGGCGCCTTGATGCCGCGTTGGTCGATGGCCCGCTGGAACTCGCCGGGCTCGACGGCGTGCCGTTGTGCGAGGAGCGGTTGGTATTGATCACTGAAATCGATCATCCGCCGGTGCGCAGCGCGCGGGATGTTGAAGGGCGTTCGGTGTTCACCTTTCGTCGCGGCTGTTCCTACCGCATGCGCCTGGAGGCGTGGTTTTCGCACTATCACGCGACTATGGGCCGGGCGATGGAGATCGAGTCGTATCAAGGCATGCTCGCCTGTGTAATTGCCGGCAGTGGCGTGGCGCTGATGTCGGAGTCGATGCTGGCCAGTCTGCCGGGGCGTGACAGCGTCGCGGTGCATCCATTGGCCGAGCCATTTGTGGGTGCGACAACGTGGCTCATGTGGCGCAAGGGCATGGTCGGCGCCAACCTCAATGCATGGATCGAGGTGCAACAGGCTGTCTATCCTGCGGCTCAGATTGAAACCCGAGAAACAGCCTGAACCAATGGCGGCATATTCTGTTCAATTCAGTAACAGATCATTGCGGATTTGGCCGAGCATTACGTAGGACTTCGGACTATTATCAGTGCGAAGCGGCCTCAGAATTCCGGCCGCTCAGCACCACCCTGAAGGGGGCATGACGATGAAAGAGAAAATTCAAAACTGGCTGCACGACTTGGGTGTTGCCCTTGGCTTGATCGAACCGCCTCTGCAACCTGTCCCGATCCGCACCGATGACGAGCAGCGCCGCCGTCAACAACGGCGCCGGTAACGCCCCCGATCCGAGATCAAGGATTCAAGATCAAGAGATCGCAGTCTTCGGCAGCTCCTGCATTAATCCGTGTAGGAGCTGCCGAAGGCTGCGATCTTTTGTTTTCAGTGCCGCCCGATTTCCAGCAAAAACCGGCTCAAGTCATTCGCGGTCTTCGCTGTCTTGAGCATGCGGTCTTCCTCGGCGGTAAACGCCGTCAGGCCGAATTCATCTTCCAGATGAAAGATCAGATCTTCTATATCGGCTTTCTCCAGGCCCAGTTGCACAAGGCTGGTGTTGTCGTTGAATTCGCGGGTTTCCAACAGACGCCGGATATATCGGTGCACGGCGGCACGCACGGCAGCTCTTCTCATGGCAGATATTTCTGATTGTTGTTGTGCTTGAGTGAAGCAGGCCTCAGACGTGGCCGCGCAACCACTCGTCAATCATCGAACGCAAATGCTCCCCGGAAAAACTGCCGAAATGTCCGCCATGCACCGTGCGAATCGGCAACGCCTGCAAACGTCGCAGGCTGGCGGCGTAATCCTCAAGATTGGAGTGGTAGGCGTCTTCGATCAGCGGCCCGTCGTAAATGATGTCGCCGCTGAACAGCGTTTCAGTCGCCGCCTCATACAGGCTGATGCCGCCCGGCGAATGCCCCGGTGTATGCAGCACCTGCAGCGTGCGATTACCCAGATCGAGCACATCACCGTCCTCGACAAACCCGGTCGCCGGCGCGGCTTTGACCCGGTATTCGGCGTAGCACAACGGGCAATCCGGATGCGCTTCGAACATGTCGTCGCCAACGAAAGCGCGGCTCAAGTCGTTTTCGCCATCCGGCGCGGCCAGAATGTCCGCTTCGGCCGGATGCACCAGCCGTTCAGCAAATTCGTGATGCCCGGCGATATGGTCGAAATGGCAATGACTGGCCACTGCCACCAAAGGCCGCTCGGTAATCCACGGCAACTGTTCGCGCAGGCTGACCAGTCCTGAGCCGCTGTCCAGCAGCAGGTCTTTGTCACGGCCCTGCACATGCCAGAGGTTGCAGCGGTAGAACGGGCGGATATACGGCTCGTGAATCAACCGAATGCCATCGCTCAGGTGCTGCACTTCAAACCACTGATCACGAGAAACGATCTTCATCGGTACTTTTCTCCAAGCGTAAAAAAACGAGTGTGGCAACCGACGCCACACTCGTCGAAGAAAGCATCAAGTCGTTATGTTTCAGCTTAGATCGCGCGGGCCACCGAGACAGGACGGCGCGAGGCGAGGCTGACCACGACAAAACTCAACAGACCCACCGCCAGGCTGTAGTAGATCGGTGTATTGGCATCCAGACCGTCCTTGAACATGAACAGCAGTGCGGTGGCGAAACCCAGGCCCATGCTGGCGATGGCGCCGGCGGTGGTTGCGCGTTTCCAGAATATCGCACCGATCAGCGGAACCAGCATGCCACCTACCAACAGGTTGTACGCCAGCGTCAGGGCGCTGATCACGTCATTTACCACCAGCGCGATACCCAGCACTACGACACCGGTCAGCAGAGTGAACAGGCGGTTGACGCCCAGGCTCGACTGTTTGCCGCCACGCAGTTTTGGCAGCAGGTCTTCAGTCAGCGTGGTGGCGGCGGCAAGGAGGCCAGCACTGGCGGTGGACATCATTGCCGCCAGTGCTGCAGCGATCACCAGGCCACGGATGCCGTCCGGCAGCGACAGTTTGACGATGGCGGCGAAGGCGTTGTTGACGTTGTCCAGATCCGGGATCAGCACGTGCGCAGCCATGCCGATCAGCGCGCAGGCCAGGCCGTAGACGATGCAGTAGATGCCGGCGATGCTGCCGGCGTATTGCGCGACTTTGGCGGTCTTGACGGTGAACACCCGTTGCCAGATGTCCTGACCGATCAGGATGCCGAAGAAGTAGATCATGAAGTAGGTGATGATCGTGTCCCAGCCGATGGTGGTGAAGCTGAAGGCAGTCGCCGGCAGTTTCAGCACCAGTTCGTCCCAACCGCCGACGCGGTACAGGCAGATCGGCAACAGGATGAACATCAGGCCCACGGTCTTGATGATGAACTGGACGATGTCGGTCAGGGTCAGCGACCACATACCGCCGATCGCCGAGTAGATCACCACCACGCCACCGCCGAGCAATACCGACACCCAGAATGGCAGGCCGAACAGCACTTGCAGGACGGTGCCGATCGCCAGGATCGAGGTCACGCCGATCATCAGTGCGTAGGCCAGCATTATCGCCGCGCTCGCCGAGCGGGCCATCGGGTTGTAGCGTTTTTCCAGGACCTGGGTAACGGTGTAGATCTTCAGTTTCAGCAGCGGTTTGGCGAGGAACAGGTTCAGCGCAACGATGCCGCAACCCAGAGCCGCGCACAGCCAGAAACCGGAGATGCCGTGCACGTAGCCCAGGCGTACGGTGCCGACGGTCGACGCGCCACCCAGAACAGTCGCGGCCATGGTGCCCATGTACAAGCTTGGGCCGAGGTTACGACCGGCGACGAGAAAGTCCTCGTTGGTCTTGGCCTTGCGCATGCCGAAGTAGCCGAGCAAAAGCATGCCGGCGGCGTAGATGAGTACGACGAATAAATCCAAAGCCATGATGGCGTGTCTCCGATTGTCTTTTTTATGTTGAAACAAATCTGGTTCAGCAATGCTGCCCACTGTGGGAGCGAGCCTGCTCCGGGCGGCGATCCGACGAAGGCGTCAGCACATTCAACACAGAAGTGACTGAAAGATTGCTTTCGCGAGCAGGCTCGCTCCCACAGGGGATCTTCGTCAGGCGGCCTGACGCAGTTGAGGTTTTACTGCGGCTTCACGCCGGGCATCCTTCGGGCCGAACACTTCGCGCGGTTCCGAGAACAGACTCAGCAGCGTCAGGTACACCACCGAAGCCAGGCCCAGGGTCACCGGCAAACTGATGTCGATACCGCCGGCCATTTCACCCAACGGGCCAACGAACTGCCCCGGCAAATTCACGAAGCACAGGCCAACCGCCGCGCTAGGTATCCACGCACCCAGACCGCGCCAGTTCCAGCCGTGGCTGAACCAGTAGCGACCGCCCTGTTCGCCGCGCGTGAACACTTGCAGGTCATCCGGGCAGTAGAAGCCGCGACGCACCAAGAGGCCGATGATCATGATCACCATCCATGGCGTGGTGCAGGTGATGATCAGCACGGCGAAAGTCGACACGCTCTGCACCAGGTTCGCCGCAAAACGGCCGATGAAGATGAAGGCAATCGACAGCACGCCGATCAGCAGCGTCGCCTTCACTCGCGACAGCACCCGCGGGAATACGCTGGACATGTCCAGCCCGGTGCCATACAGCGAGGTGGTGCCGGTGGACATGCCGCCGATCACCGCAATCAGGCACACCGGCAGGAAGAACCAGCTCGGCGACACCGCCAGCAAACCGCCCACGTAGTTGTTCGCCGCGATGTAGTCCGGCGCCTTGATCGCGACGATGGTCGCGGTGGCCAGGCCGAACAGGAACGGGATGAACGTGGCGATCTGCGACAGCACGACCGCTGCCATGATCCGTTGTTTGGAGGTGTCACGCGGGATGTAGCGCGACCAGTCGCCGAGGAACGCGCCGAAGGAAATCGGGTTGCTCATCGCCACCAGCGCAGCACCGATGAACGCGGCCCAGAAGCCCGGCTGACCTAGGCTCACCGTACCGGCGTAGTTCACATCGAAAGGACCGGCGAAGGCGAAGATGCCCAGCAGGAACAACAGGCTGGCGCTCCACACCGCGATCTTGTTCACCCACAGCAAAAAGCGGAAGCCGTAGATGCACACGGTCAGCACCAGAATTGCGAACAGACCGTAGGCCAGGCCCAGAGTCAGGTCGGTTTCCGGCAGACCGATCAGGCGTTTTGCACCGCCGATCAGCGCATCGCCCGAACTCCACACCGAGAGCGAGAAAAACGCGATAGCGGTCAACAGCGACAGGAACGAACCGACGATGCGCCCATGCACGCCGAAATGCGCACCCGACGACACGGCATTGTTGGTGCCGTTGAGCGGGCCGAACAGGCCCATCGGTGCGAGGATCAGCGAGCCAAGCAGCACGCCCGACACAATCGCCCAGACGCCGGCCTGAAAAGACAGACCGAACAGCACCGGGAAACTGCCGAGCACGGCGGTGGCAAAGGTATTCGAACCACCGAAGATCATCCGGAACAAGTCCGTCGGGCCTGCGCTGCGTTCGTGGTCCGGGATCTGTTCGACCCCGTGGGTTTCAATCTGCGTAAGGCTTTGGTCGTTGTTGTTGTTATTCATGATCTGCTCCGATCATAAAGGCGCGCTCATCGTGCGTGAGGCGTGACCTGTTTTGGCTAAGTGGATGGCAGCCCTTCCGGCATTGCGGACAAATGTTCGTGGCAGGCCAGCCAATGGCCTTGTTGTTCTAGGCTCGACGCTTGTTTCTTGAAAACAATCGTCTCGCGCTCCTGGCTGAAGTGTTGCTCCCCTTGCATGCGCAGCTCGGTGGCCACGTCATGGATGAAAATCGCCACATCACCTTGCAGGCTGACGAAGGCGTTGCTCGACGTGCACGCAAGCACCTCGAAGCCATCCTCGGCGCGCCAGCTGTCCCACAAGGCCTGATAGGCATCGCGCGACAGCAGCGGCTGTTCGAGGGTGTAGAAAACGAAACTCGCATCGGCGCTGAAGGCGCCGAAGTAAGCTTCGCGATCGTTACGGGCGAAGGCGGACACCAGTTCGGCGGCCGCTTGCAAAACCTGATCACGTTCGTTCATGACCCGATCCTCAGCGATGGACCACGCCAGGCAGTACGCAGAGCATTTCGTACAGCAGGTTGGCGGCCAGCAGCGAGGTGTTGCCGGTGGTGTCATAAGCGGGCGAGACTTCTACCAGATCGCAACCGATCAGGTCGAGGCCTTGGCAGCCGCGAACGATTTCAATCGCCTGAATGGTCGTCAGACCACCGATTTCCGGGGTGCCGGTGCCCGGTGCCCAGGCCGGATCGATGCCGTCGATGTCGAAGCTCAGATACACCGGACCGCCGCCGACTTTCTCGCGCACCTCGGCCATCAGTGGCGCCAGCGACTTGTGCCAGCACTCTTCGGCTTGAACAACGCGGAAGCCCTGATCGCGGCTCCAGTTGAAGTCATCAGCGGTGTAACCCTGCGCACGCAAACCAATTTGCACCACGCGGTCGCAGTCCAGAAGGCCTTCTTCGACGGCGCGACGGAAGGTCGTACCGTGGGCGATCTTCTCGCCGAACATGTGATCGTTGACGTCAGCGTGAGCATCGATGTGCACCAGACCGACCTTGCCGTGCTTTTTATGAATCGCCCGCAGGATCGGCAGGGTGATGGTGTGGTCGCCACCCAGGGTCATCGGGATCACGTTGTGCTCGAGGATGTTGTCGTAGGCTTCTTCGATGATGCGCACGGCGTCGAGCAGGTTGAAGGTGTTGATCGCCACGTCACCGATGTCGGCGACCGACAGCGAGTCGAATGGCGCCGCGCCGGTGGCCATGTTGTACGGGCGGATCATCACCGATTCGGTGCGGATGTCGCGTGGCCCGAAGCGGGTGCCGGGACGCAGCGAAGTACCGATGTCCAGGGGCACGCCAACAAAGGCAGCGTCCAGGCCGGCAGCGGTCGGTACATGGGGGAGTCGGAGCATGGTGGCGATGCCGCCGAAGCGCGGCATTTCGTTGCCGCCCAGTGGTTGGTGAAGAATCTTGTCCACGGGTAAGGCCTCATCGTCTTTGTTTTATTTATGTCGGCGCGCCGTGGAGCAGGGGAGCGGGCGCCGCTGTGGGGCCGATGATGCGAAATGTAGTGAGGGGAAAGAATCGCTACGGGCAAAAACTTAGTTCAGATTTTTCTAAACTAATGGCGGGGCTGGGATTAGACTTTGGCGGGTTCAAGATTGTGATCGGCTGGGGATTGCTGCCCTCACCCCAGCCCTCTCCCAGAGGTAGAGGGGGCCGACCGAGTTGTTGGCGGAATCTGCATCGACCTGAAAAATCGAGTCGAACTCAGGATTTGAAAGCCATGGAGATCAGCTCCCTCTCCCTCGGGGAGAGGGCTGGGGTGAGGGGCTTTTCCCACAGACACGCAGTTGCAAACCCCGGAGCAGACATGGCCAACGCTTTACCCGACCTGAAACTGTTGCGCATCTTCGTCAGCGTCGTCCGTCATCAGGGTTTCGCCAACGCCCAGCAGGAACTCAACCTGTCGACCTCGGCGATCAGCACCTACATGAGCCAGCTCGAAGCCGCACTCGGCCTGGTGCTATGCCATCGCGGCCGCGGTGGGTTCAGCCTGACCAGCAAGGGTGAGCTGTTCCATCAGGAAACCCTGCGCCTGCTCGCCGAACTCGAAGGTTTCGAGCAATACGCCGCTGCGCTCAAGGGCGAATTGCGTGGCACGCTCAACCTCGGCGTCATCGACTCTACCGTCAGCGACAAGGCCCTGCCGTTCGCCGAAGCCATCGGCGCTTACAGTCAGGAACACCCGGCGGTGCATTTGCATTTGTCGGTGATGAGCCCGTACGAACTGCAACTCGGTGTGCAGGACAACCGTCTCGATCTGGCCATCGGTGCGTTTTCCACGCGCATGAGCGGTCTGGTCTACATGCCGCTGTACCGCGAGCAGCACTGGTTGTATTGCAGCAGCCGCCATCCGTTATTCAACGAGCGGCGGATTCCTGAGCAGGTCATCACTCAACAGCGCATGGTCGGACGCGGTTACTGGAGCCAGGCCGAGCTGGCCCGGCACGGCTTCAAACACAGCGCCGCCACCGTGGAAAGTATGGAAGCGCAGCTGATTCTGGTGCTGTCCGGCGCCTACATCGGTTACTTGCCGGAGCATTACGCTCAGGCTTGGGCCGACAAGGGTGACTTGCGTGTGTTGCTGCCGGCGACCTTCGGTTACCAGGCGCCGTTTTCGATGATCATGCGCCGCGGCCGCAGTCGCGAGCCGCTGATCCAGACCTTCCGTGATTTGCTTAAAGCACAGCTCAATCAGGCTTAAGAACGATGTCCAGACCTCAATGCCCGCGCTGCCTGCGCCCCCAAACCCATTGCCTTTGCCCGCTGATCCCGAGCCTCGACAGTCGCACGCGGGTGTTGCTGTTGCAGCATCCAAGTGAAGTTAATCATGCGTTGAATACCGCGCGGTTGGCGGCACTCGGGCTGAGCAATGCCGAGCTGATCGTCGGTGAGGTGTTCGAGGATTTGCCGACGCTGTTAAGCCGCCCGGGGTATCGGGCGCGGTTGTTGTTTCCGGCCGATGACGCGCAGCCGATGCAGGCTTACGGTGAGTCCGAGGAACCGTTGTTGCTGGTGGTGCCGGATGGCACCTGGCGCAAGGCGCGCAAGATGTTGCACCTCAATCCATTGCTGGCGGCGCTGCCCCGGGTGACGCTGGCCGAGGGCGGGGTGTCGCGGTATCGCTTGCGCAAGGCACCGGGACCAGGGGCGTTGTCGACGATTGAGGCGATTGTGCAGGCGTTGCAGACGCTGGAGGCGCCGGCTTCATTCGAGCCTTTGCTCAAGCCGTTCGAGGCGTTGATCGAGGGGCAGATTGCGGCGATGGGGGAGGAGACCTTCCAGCGTAATCATGGTGATAGATAGGCGTTGATTGTGCCGGCCTCTTCGCGAGCAAGCTCGCTCCCACAGGGGAACGCATTCCAAAATGTGGGAGCGAGCTTGCTCGCGAAGGCGCCAGATCAATCACCGCAAATCTTAACAATGACTAGCGCTCACGCATCGCCTCGGTCCGCGCTTTCAACACTGGCTTGAGCAGGTAATCCAGCACACTTTTCTCCCCGGTAATAATGTCCACCGTCGCCACCATCCCCGGAATAATCAGCAACGGTTTCACATCCCCGCCCAAATGGTTTTTATCGGTACGCACCTGAATCAGATAAAAGCTATTGCCCTTGTCATCGGTAATCGTGTCCGCACCGATCAGCTCCAGTTTGGCACTCAGTCCGCCGTAAATCGTGTAGTCGTAAGCGCTGAACTTGACCATGGCCTTCTGGCCCGGATGCAGGAACGCGACGTCCTGCGGCCGCACTTTGGCCTCGATCAACAGGTTGTCTTCCAACGGTACGATTTCAACCATGTCGCTGCCCGGCTGGACCACGCCGCCAATGGTGTTGACCTTCAATTGCTTGATCACCCCGTGCACCGGTGAGGTCACGGTGGTGCGGCTGACACGGTCGTCGATGGCGATGCTGGTGGCAGTGATTTTCGACAGGTCCGTACGTTTCTCGTTCAGCTCCTTGGCCGCCTCGGAACGGAAGGTCTGCTCGGATTCGTCGATCTTGCTGCGGATCTCGGCAATCGCCGATTCGGCGCGGGGAATCGCCAGCGTGGTGGCGTTCAGCGAACCACGGATTTCCACGGCGCTGCGTTTCAGCCGGAGGATTTCCACGGGTGACACCGCACCGGTTTTTACCAGCGGTTCAGACATGTTCATCTCTTGCTGCAACAGCGCCAGGCTGGAACTGAATTGGCCCTGTTTGGAACGAAACTCCGCCAGCTCCTGAGTCTTCTGCCGCAGCTGTTCGCTAAGCGTACGCTGTTCGCTGGCCAGTCGGCGCTGACGCTGGTCGTACAGTGAGCGTTCGTCTTCGGCGACTTGCGGTGCCTTGGCGATCACCTCATCGGAGAGCTTGAACGGCCGGCCCTCGGCCTCCGCCGACAGCCGCTCGACCTGCGCGGTCAACGCATAACGATCGGCCTCGCTCTCACCCTTGTTCGAGCGAAAGCGTGTGTCATCCAGGCGCAGCAACGTGTCGCCCTTGTTCACCATTTGCCCTTCGCGGACGAAAATCTCGGTGACGATCCCGCCTTCAAGGTTCTGGATCACCTGAACCTTGCTGGACGGGATCGCCTTGCCTTCGCCCATGGTCACTTCTTCGAGCACGGCGAATTTGGCCCAGACCACTGCGCTGATCAGCAGCGCTGCCGCCAGCCACACGGTGATTCGCGACCAGCGCGGCGAATCCTGTAACGAGGCACCGGCGGTTTCCGGCATGAATTCGGCTTCGGCGCTTTTGCCGAAACTGTCGAAGTAGCCGCGATCTTTGCTATCGGTGGAAGCAGACATGGGGCAACTCCTAAACCGCCGCCGAGCCGACACGGCCCTTGCGCAGTGCATCGATGACCGCTTCCTTCGGACCGTCGGCGACGACCCGGCCGTTGTCCAGCACCAGCAAGCGGTCCACCAGACTCAGCATTGAAGTGCGGTGGGTGACCAGCAGCAGTGTCTTGCCTTGCACCCAGCCGTGCAGCTTCTGCCGCAGTTGGTCTTCGCTGCTGTTGTCCATGGCACTGGTGGGTTCGTCGAGCAGCATGATCGGTGGATCGAGCAACAAGGATCGCGCGAGCAAAACGGCCTGACGTTGACCGCCGGAGAGCAATTGCCCGCGCTCGCCCACCGGCCGGTCGAAACCTTGCGGATGCTGGCGGGCAAGTTCGGTAACGCCGGTCAGTTCGGCGACTTCGAGCATCCGCGCATCGCTGATGTAACGTGCGCCGAGGGTCAGGTTGTCACGCAGGCTGCCGGCCAGCAGCGGCAGATCGTGAGCGACGTAGCCGATCTGCTGACGCAGGTCAGCAACATCGAGTTGGCGCAGGTCGAGGCCGTCGAGCAGCAGTTGGCCTTCCTCGGGTTCATAGAAACCCATGACCAAACGGGCCAAGGTACTTTTGCCCGAGCCGCTGCGGCCGATGATGCCGACCCGTTCACCGGGTTTCAGGCTGAACGAAACATTGCTCAGTGCCGGCGCATTCTGGCCGTTGTAATGAAAGGTCACGCCGCTGACGTCGAGTGCGCCTTGCAGTTGCGTGCGCTCCAGCGGCCGCTGCTTGCCGTCGCGTTCCTGCGGCAGGGCCATCAGCGCATCGGTGCTTTTCATGGTCAGTTGCGCTTGCTGATAGCGGGTGATCAACCCGGCAATCTGTCCCAGCGGCGCAAGCACGCGGCTGCCGAGCATGTAACTGGCAACCAGCGCACCGACGCTGAGGTTTCCAGCGATGATGCTGTAGACCCCGGCGACAATGGTCGCCATCCCCGAGAATTGTTGAATGAACAATGTGCCGTTAGTGGCCAGTGCCGACAGATTGCGTGCGTGGCTGTCGAGGCGGGTGAGGGCGCCGTGGGTGCTCTCCCATTTGTGCTGGCGCTCGCTTTCGGCGCTGCAAGCCTTGAGGGTTTCCAGGCCACCGAGGGTTTCGATCAGTACCGCCTGGCGTTCGGCACCGAGGCTCAGGCTCTTCTGCACGGTGTCGCGAAGGCGCACCTGAATGATCATCGCGAAGATGATGGTGATCGGAAACGCCAGCAGCGGAATCACCACCAGCCAGCCGCCGAGCAGGCCGATCACCACCAGCATCAGCACGACGAAGGGCAGGTCGATCAGGCTGGTCAGGGTCACCGCTGTGAGGAATTCGCGCAGGCCCTGGAAGTCATGAATGCTCTGGGCGAAACCACCGATGGTCGCCGGCCGGGCCTTCATCGACATGCCGGTGATGCGTTCAAATAAAGTCGCGGAAAGGATCACATCGGTTTTCTTGCCGGCGGTGTCGAGCAGGTGCGCGCGAACTACCCGCAGGACCAGTTCGAACCCGGTGCCGATCAGCAAACCGATCGACAGCACCCACAAGGTCGAGGTGGCCTGATTCGGCACCACGCGGTCGTAGGTCTGCATGACGAACAGCGGCACCATCAGGCCTAAAAGGTTGATCAGGAAACTGGCGAGAATCGCATCGCTGTAGAGCCATTTCGACAGCTTCAGGGTGTCGCGAAACCATGCATGTACCCTTGGCACCAGCGGCGAGCGCAGGTCTTCGAGTTCGTGGCGCGGACGGGCGAACAAGGCCTGGCCGCTGTAGTGCTCGCTGAGCTCTTCGCGGCTGATCCATTGCTCGCCGCCATCGGCTTCGCTGGGCAGGATCAGCGCTTTGCCGTCGTCGCTGAAGCGCCGCAGAACAGCGGTGCGACCGTCGTTGAGCAGCAGCAGAATCGGCAGATTCAGTGGTGAGATGTCTTTCAGTTCACGGCGCAAAATCCGCGCCTGCAACCCGGCCCGGGCTGCTGCGCGGGGCAGCAGGTCCAGACTCAGGCGTTGCTTGTTCAGGGGCAACCCGGCACTCAGGCTGGCGCGACTGACCGTCGCGCCATGCAGTTTGCAGAGGATCAACAGACCGTCGAGTAACGGATCATCGAAGCTCAGCCGCGGATCGATCCCGGTGTGGCCGGGTTCCATGCTGGTCATATTGATCGCTCCCCTGTTACCGCTTCATTGATCGTTCCCACGCTCTGCGTGGGAATGCCTCTAGGGACGCTCTGCGTCCAGTGACGCGGAGCGTCACGGGCTGCATTCCCACGCGGAGCGTGGGAACGATCAAAAGATCGCAGCCTTCGGCAGCTCCTACATGGGACTTACTTCAGTTCCGGCAGGCGCGCTTCGTTTTTCACTTCGGTCGCGGCGATCGCATCGGCCGGCAGCACCACCCGTTGTTTGCTCAGCAACTGGCCCATGTTCGCCAGCACGCGGTACATCGAATATTCCTCGGTGTAGCGGATTTCGGTGTAGCGACGGTTGGCGTTGTAAAGCTCGTTTTCACTGTCGAGCAAGTCGAGCAGGGTGCGTTGGCCCAGGCCGAACTGATCCTGATACGCGGCGCGTACGCGTTTGGTGGTTTCCGCGTATTCGCGTGCGGTCGGGGTCTGTTTCTTCGCGTTCTGCATGGCGTTCCAGGCCAGGCGAATGTTCTCGTTGAGTTGACGCAGGGCGTTGTTGCGGATGTCCATCGCCTGATTGATCTGGTGCGCATCGGAGGCCAGGCGCGCCTTATCGCTGCCGCCACGGAACAGGTTGTAGTTCATCACCACACCGACGCGCCATTCGTTGTCGTGGCCTTCATCGCCTTGCACATTGTTGTTCGCGCCGACGGCCGCTTCCGCGTCGAAGCGCGGGTAGAACGGCGACTTGGCGACTTCGTACTGGCTCTCGGCCGATTGCACGTCAGCCTGGGCGGACTTCAGATACGGGTTGTTGTCGACCATGCTCTGCTGGGCTTCACGCAATTCGGTCGGCAGTTCGCCACGGGTTGAGGCCGGGGTTTCCAGCTCATCGGGCATGCGCCCGACGACGCTGTAGAAGTTGGCTTCGGCGTCAGACAGATCGACTTCGGCGGTGTCGAGGTTGTTCTGCGCCAGCGCTTTACGCGCAACCGATTGATCGGAGTCGGCGGTGCTGCCGACACCCCGCTCGGTGCGCAGGCCAATCTGATCGTTGACCCGCAAGTGTGCCTGCAGGTTGTTGCGAGCCAGGGTCACCAGTTCACGACGCTTGAGCACTTCGAGGTAGACCTCGATGGTGCGCAGAGCCAGATCCTGGGCAGTGCCTTGCGCGTAGTACGCGCGCGAATTGGACACGCCTTTGGTGCGCTCGACTTCATTGGCGGTGTTGAAACCGTCGAACAGCATCTGCCGCAGGCGCAGTTCGGACTGGGTGTAATTGAGGATTTCGGTGTGGTGATTACCGAAGGCCCGGGTGTTGGTGTTGTCGCTGTAGCCGCGGCCATAGGCGGCGTTCAAATCGACGGACGGATAGAAACCGCCCTTGGCGACTTTGACTTGTTCATCAGCCGACAGGCGGGCGTCCACGCGCGAGGCCAGTTCCGGGTGAGTGGCGATGGTGCTTTGAATCGCTTCGGTGAGGTTCATGGCCTGAGCTTGAGAAGTGCAAGCCATGGCCAGCAAAACCGCGCTGCAGAGGGGGGTTAGAACGCGCATGGGTGCATCTCCCTGAGTCCTGATGGTGTGTTACTGTCGCCAAATATTTGACGATATTTTTAGGTGTAGGCGTTTCACTCTTGTAACAACAGAGCTAAGAACATCCTGAAGCGTAGCTAAGAAAAAATTTTCATAAGGCTTATGCCGAAAAAAACTTATGCGCTTTGTAAAAACCGGCACATTGTTCAGCATGAAAGCCTTTGTTTTATGCGCTTTAGGGAGCGCAAAAAGGCTTGAGGAAAGTTCCATTCACTTTGCGACATACGGCGAAGTACTGCTGAAGGGGAGGGACGCGTAGCGGCTGATGGGCGACAGATTTTTGTCACTCGAGTGATTCACCACCGTTACGTAGCGTTAGTAGGCGTATGGCTTTGATCAGGATCCGGAAGTGCTTGATAGCACTGATGTTTCCGGAATAAGCCACCTGCGAAACGAACTGTTGAAGGTGCGAGCGTCGCCTCCAACAACCCGATTGAGCCATGGGCTGCTTCGCTTACCAGTGCCGACGGTGGTCGGCAGCGGAGGATTTCACATGGCAACGCTCATCGGGATAGTCACCAAAGTCATTGGCCAGGTTTTCGCCCAGTCAGCCGACGGCACTAAACGCGCACTGGTTAAGGGGGATCGCCTGTTTGCCGGCGATCAACTGATCACCGGCGCAGAAGGCGCCGTCGCCGTTCATCTGCAAAACGGCCAGGAACTGACCCTGGGCCGTGACAGCAGCCTGACCATGACTGGCCAATTGCTGGCCGATCAAGCGGCGCACGTGAATGCGCCAGAGGCGGTGACCCCGAGCGAAGCGCAACTGACTGACGTTGAGCAAATCCAGAAAGCCATCGCCGCCGGTGATGACCCGAGCAAAAACGCCGAAGCCACTGCCGCCGGCCCGAATGCCCCGGGCGGGGCACCGGGTGAATTGGGCGGCGGCCACAGTTTTGTCTTGCTGACCGAAGTCGGCGGCCGGGTCGACCCGATCATCGGTTTCCCTACCGCCGGGTTCGGCGGTATTCCCGAATTCCCTGAAGAACGCCACAACGCGGTCGTCGACAATGGCACCCCGGCGCCCATCGTGCCGCCACCGGTCAACAACATCGTGACCCTCGCTGGCCTGGCCGTGCCGGGGGGCGAGTTGACCCTCAACGAAGCCAATCTGCCGGACGGCTCTGCCGCCAACCCTGGCGCACTGACCCAAAGTGGCAGCTTCACTGTCACGGCACCGGACGGTTTGACCAGCCTGAATGTCGGCGGCATCAACCTGATCAACGGCGGCGTAGCGGTCGGGTTCCCGCAATCGATCACCACGCAACTGGGCAACACCCTGACCATCACCGGTTACAACCCGGCGACGGGCGTGGTCAGTTACAGCTACACCCTCAACGGCAACGAAAGCCACGCGGCCGGCGATGGCGCGAACAACCTCAGCGAACAGTTCACGGTGATTGCCGGTGACAGTAATGGCGACACCGCGACCGGCACGCTCGACGTCAACATCACCGACGACGTGCCGAAAGCGTTCGATGACAGCAATGGTACGGCTTCAGAGACTCAACTGACGCTGACCGGCAATGTGCTGACCAACGACGTGCAAGGCGCCGACCGCGTACCGACCGGACCGGTCACCCCGGGCACGTTCACCGGCACTTACGACACCTTGGTACTCAACGCCAACGGCACCTACACCTACACGCTGAACACCAATGACGCCGACTTCAAAAACCTGCACGGTGGCGGTAATGGCACGGAAATCTTCGCCTACACCATCACCGATTCCGACGGGGATACCAGCACGGCGAATCTGGTGCTGCAGATCCACAACAACGACGATCCAGTGGTCATCAATGGCCTGAACGTCGAAGGCGGCGAGCTGACGGTCTACGAGAAAAATCTCACTGACGGCAGCGCACCGGATTCCACCGCGTTGACCCAAAGCGGCACGTTCACCATCACCGCACTCGATGGCGTCACGACGCTGACTGTCGGTGGCATTGCTGTCGTTACCAACGGTGTGGCCGCCGGTTTCCCGCAATCGGTCACTACGCCGCTGGGCAGCACGTTGACCATCACCGGTTTCAACGCTGCCACCGGCGTGGTCAGCTACAGCTACACCCTGGTCGACAACGAAGCGCACCCAACCGCCAACGGTGCGAACAATCTGCCAGAGCAGTTCGCCGTCACCGTGGTCGATGACAACGGCACCACCGCCAACGCCACCCTCGATGTGAACATCGTCGACGACTTGCCAAAAGCCGTGGATGACAGCAACGCCGGCACCGCGTCGGAAACCTTGCTGACTCTGACCGGCAATGTACTGACCAACGATGTGCAAGGCGCCGACCGCGTACCGACTGGGCCGGTAACCCCAGGCACTTTCACTGGGACTTACGGCACCTTGGTGCTGAATGCCAACGGCACGTACACCTACACGCTGAACACCAACGATGCCGATTTCAAAAACCTGCACGGTGGCGGTAATGGCACGGAAACCTTCGCCTACACCATCACCGATTCGGACGGTGATACCAGCACGGCGAATCTTGTTCTGCAGATCCACAACAACGACGATCCAGTAGTCATCAGCGGCCTCGACGTGAATGGCGGCGAACTCACCGTTTACGAGAAAAATCTCACTGACGGCAGCGCCCCGGATTCCACCGCGTTGACCCAAAGCGGCACGTTCACCATCACTGCGCTGGACGGCGTCACGACGCTGACTGTCGGTGGCATCGCCGTCGTCACCAACGGTGTAGCCGCAGGTTTCCCGCAATCGGTCACGACGCCATTAGGCAGCACATTGACCATCACCGGTTTCAACGCCATCACCGGCGTGGTCAGCTACAGCTACACCCTGGTCGACAACGAAGCCCACCCAACCGCCAACGGTGCGAACAATCTGCCTGAGCAGTTCGCCGTTACCGTAGTCGATGACAACGGCACCACGGCCAACGCCACCCTCGATGTGAACATCGTCGACGACTTGCCAAAAGCCGTGGATGACAGCAACACCGGAACTGCATCGGAAACCTTGCTGACCCTGACCGGCAATGTTCTGACCAACGACGTGCAAGGCGCCGACCGCGTACCGACTGGGCCGGTAACCCCAGGCACTTTCACCGGGACTTACGGCACCTTGGTGCTGAACGCCAACGGCACTTACACCTACACCCTCAACACCAACGACGCCGACTTCAAAAACCTGCACGGCGGTGGCAATGGCACGGAAACCTTCGCCTACACCATCACCGATTCGGATGGTGATACCAGCACTGCCAATCTGGTGCTGAACATCCACAACAACGACGATCAGGTCTACCTCAACGGCCTCGACGTCAACGGCGGCGAACTCACCGTCTACGAGAAAAACCTCAGTGACGGCACCAGCCCCGACACTCCGGCGCTGACCCAGAGCGGCACCTTCACCGTCACCGCCCTCGACGGTCTGCAAACCCTGACTGTGAGCGGCATCAACGTGGTCACCGGTGGCGTAGCCGCAGGCTTCCCGCAATCGATCGTCACGCCGCTCGGCAGCACGTTGACCATCACCGGTTACAACCCGGCGACCGGCGTGGTCAGTTACAGCTACACGTTGGTCGACAACGAAACCCATCCGAACGCCAATGGCGCCAACAGCATCACCGAGAACTTCAACGTCGTCGCCACCGACACCGATGGCAGCACGGCCAGCGGCCAGATCAACGTCAATATCGTCGATGATTTGCCCAGCGCCCATCCTGACGCCGCTTCGGTGGCGGAGGGCGGCACGGTCAGCGGTAATGTGTTGAACAATGACATCGGCGGCGCCGACGGCCCGGCGGTGACTGGTGCAGTGGTCGGCGTGCGTGCAGGCGCCGACACCTCGACTTCGGCCATCGGCGGCCTCAACAGCAACATCAACGGCACCTACGGCTACCTGACCCTGGACGCCAACGGCAACGCGGTCTACCACAGCAATCCGAATGCGGTGAACGGGCCGGGCGCAATGGATGTGTTCACCTACACCGTGCGCGATTCCGACGGTGATGAAAGCACCACCACCATCACCATCGATGTCGCCAACAGCAAACTGTGCGCGACCAGCGACACCGACGTCTCCGTCTACGAGAAAGCACTGGACCTGACCAAGGACGGCGCGGATCTGGCTCCCGGGACAGTCACTGGCAGCGACCCGACCAGCACCGGCGAAACTGCGTCCGGCACCCTGGTCGGCGCGGTCACCGGCGCCGTCGGCGCGATCAGCTACGCGCTGGTTGGCAGTGCCACCGGCAACTACGGGCAGATCGTCCTCAACCCCAACGGTACTTACACCTACACCCTGACCTCACCGGCGAGCACCACGCCGCATGCCGACGACGGCGCCAACACCCTGAGCGAAACCTTTACCTATCAGGCCACCGATTCGCTGGGCAACGTTGTCACCAGCACCATCGTTGTCAGCATCGTCGATGACGTGCCCAAGGCGATGAACGATAGCAACGCCAACAGCGCCTCGGAAACGCAACTGACCCTGACCGGCAATGTCCTGACCAACGATGTGCAAGGCGCCGATGTGGTCGCGACCGGACCGAATGCCGGGCCGATCACCGCCGGCACGTTCACCGGCACTTACGGCACGCTGGTGCTCAACGCCAACGGCACGTACACCTACACGCTGAACCCCAACGATGCCGACTTCAAAAACCTGCACGGCGGCGGCAACGGTACTGAAACCTTCACCTACACCCTGACCGATGCCGACGGCGACACCAGCACCGCCAACCTGGTGCTGAACATCCACAACAACGACGATCCGGTGGTGCTCAACGGCCTCGACGTCAACGGCGGCGAGCTCACCGTCTTCGAGAAAAACCTCAGCGACGGCACCAGCCCCGACACGCCGGCACTGACCCAGAGCGGCACCTTTACCGTCACGGCGCTCGATGGTCTGCAGACCCTCACCGTCGGCGGCATTGCCGTGGTCACCAATGGCGTTGCCGCAGGTTTCCCGCAATCCGTCGTCTCGCCGCTGGGCAGCACCTTCACCGTCACCGGTTACAACCCAGCCACTGGCGTGGTCAGTTACAGCTACACCCTGGTCGACAACGAAACCCATCCGACCGGCAACGGTGCCAACAGTCTCACCGAAAACTTCAACGTGGTGGCCACCGACACCGATGGCAGCACCGCCAGCGGCCAGATTAACGTCAACATCATCGATGACCTGCCGACCGCCAAACCCGACACCGGCTCGGTGGCGGAGGGTGGTACGGTCAACATCAGCGTGTTGGGCAATGACATCAGCGGCGCCGATGGCGCAGCCACTGTGGTCGGCGTGCGCGCCGGCAGCAACACCGGCACTTCGGCCATCGGCGGCCTCAACAGCAACATCAACGGCAACTTCGGTTACCTGACCCTCGATGCGGCGGGCAACGCCGTCTATCACAGCAACCCGAATTCGGTGAGCCCACCGGGCGCCACCGACACTTTCACCTACACCATTCGCGACAGCGACGGCGATGAAAGCACCACAACCATCACCGTCAACGTTGCCGACAGCAAGCTGGTGGCCTCGGTCGATCAGGACGTAACGGTCTATGAAAAAGCCCTCGACCTGACCAAGGACGGCCAGGATCTGGCCGCCGGTACGGTCACCGGCAGCGATCCGACCAACACCGGTGAAACCGCGACTGGCACGCTGGTCGGCGCCGTCACCGGCGGCACCGGCGCGATCACCTACACCTTGGTCGGCAGCGCCACCGGCAGCTATGGGCAGATCCAGCTCAACGCCGACGGCACCTACACCTACACGCTGACCTCGGCGCCGAAAACCACGCCGAGCGCCAACGACGGGGCGAACACCCTCAGCGAAAGTTTCACCTACAAAGCCACCGATGCACTGGGCAACAGCACCACCAGCACCCTTGTGGTGAACATCGTCGATGACGTGCCAAAAGCGGTGGCGTCGGATCGTTCGGTGGCGGCGGTGGAGATCGACTCCAACATCCTTATCGTCCTCGACATCTCTGGCAGTATGGCCGACGCCTCCGGCGTACCGGGCCTGTCGCGGCTGGCGCTGGCCAAGCAGGCCATCAGTGCCTTGCTCGACAAGTACGATGACCTCGGTGATGTCAAAGTCCAGCTCGTCACTTTCAGCAGCAACGCCACCGACCGGACGACGGTGTGGGTCGATGTGGCCACCGCCAAGACCCTGCTGGCCGGCCTCACCGCTGGCGGCGGCACCAACTACGACGCTGCCGTGGCGACCATGTACAACGCGTTCAACACCTCGGGCAAACTCACAGGGGCGCAGAACGTCGGCTACTTTTTCTCCGACGGCAAACCCAACGAGGGCGATATCGGCACCGCCGATGAAGCAACGTTGAAAGCCTTCCTCGATGCCAACAACATCAAGAACTACGCGATTGGCCTGGGCAGCGGCGTGAGTAACGCCAACCTTGATCCGCTGGCGTACGACGGCATCACCCACACCAACACCAACGCGGTGGTGGTTACCGATCTCAATCAGCTCAACTCGGTGCTGTCCGGCACCGTAGAAGGCGCGCCAGTCACCGGTTCATTGCTGGGCGAGGGCGGTACCTTCGGCGCCGATGGCGGCTTCATCAAATCCATCGTCGTTGACGGCACCACTTACACCTACGATCCGAAGGCTCTCAGCGGCCAAGGCTCGTTGACCGCCACCGGTGGCGTCAACCATGGCACCTTCAACACCGTAAACAACACGTTGAGCATCGCCACCAACAACAGCGGCACGCTGGTGATCAACCTCGACACCGGCGACTACAGCTACACCTCGCAGAAAACCACGGCGGTGGTGATTACCGAGAACATCGGCTTCACCCTCAGCGACAACGACGGCGACCTCGCCAGCTCGACGCTGACCGTGAAAGTGATCCCCAACGCGCCACCCGTGGCGGTGGACGATCACGTCATCACCAACGTGTTGTCGAGCAACATCGTGGTGCCGGGCGAGTTGCTGCTGGCCAACGACACCGACCCGAATGGCGATACGCTCAACGCCACACCGACCACCTTCAATACTGGTTGGATAGCGAAGGGCGCGGACTTCACCGGCACCGGTGCGATCACGTTCAACGGCAACAGCAATACTGCCGCCAACCAGACCCTGGCCGATGTGCGCAATGCCTTCGCCGCCAACAGCGCAGCGATGACTGCGGTGCTGGTGATCAGCGGCTACCTCGGCGCGGTGACCAACGCCAATGCCAACGATGAAGACCTGATCACGGTCAAACTGAAACAGGGCGAAACGCTGAACCTGGATCACAACCTGGCGGCCGGGCACGTCACCCTGGAGTATTCGCTCAACGGTGGCGCGTTTGTCGCGATTGCCGATGGCGGCACCATCACCGCCAGCGCCGATGGCACCTACCAGATCCACGTCACCAACATCAGCAATACCAGTGGCGGTAACCCGAATGCGGCGGAAAACTACCAACTGACCATGACAGTCAATTACGCCGGGGCCCACGATCTCACCCCGGACTTCCACGGCAGCTACACCGCCAACGACAACCACGGCGGCAGCGACACGGCCAACGTGACCATCAGCTATCAGGACGGCCACACCCTCACCGGCACCTCGGGGGATGACGTGCTGGTAGCCGGCACCGGCGACAACATCCTCAACGCGGGCGACGGCAACGATGTGCTCACCGCCGGTTCCGGCAACAACGAACTGCACGGCGGCGCCGGCAACGACTTGCTCTACAGCGGCCCGGGCAATGATCTGCTCGACGGCGGTACCGGCATCGACACCGCCAGCTACGCCCACGCCACCGCCGGGGTGACGGTCAACCTCGGTCTGCTCGGTGCGCAAAACACCGTCGGCGCGGGGACGGACACCCTGACCGGCATCGAAAACCTCGTCGGCTCGAACTTCAATGACACCCTGACCGGCGACAACAATAACAACGTGATCAACGGTGGCCTGGGTAACGACATCCTCAACGGTGGTGGCGGTGATGACCTGCTGATCGGCGGCATGGGCAACAACACCATGACCGGTGGCGCAGGGGCCGACACCTTCCAGTGGCTCAAGGGCAACAGCGGCCATGACCTGATCACCGACTTCACCCCCGGCACCGACAAGCTCGACCTGTCGCAACTGCTGCAAGGCGAAAACGGCACCACCGCCTCACTGGATGACTACCTGCACTTCACCGTCACCGGCAGCGGCGCCTCGCTGCTTACCAGCATCGACGTCAGCGCCATGGCCGGCGCCACGCCGAACCAGACGATTGATCTGGCCGGCGTCAATCTGGCCAGCCATTACGGCGTGACGCCGGGAGCGGGCGGGGTAGTGGCTGGCGGGCACGACACGGCGACGATCATCAGCGGGATGCTGAATGATCATTCGTTGAAGGTGGATACCGTTTGATGAGGGGCTGAAATGACAAAACCCGCCGTCCCGATTGATGAGGGCGGCGGGTTTTGTCTGTCTGAAGCAGTTACCCCAGTCGCAGCCTTCGGCAGCTCCTACAGGGGCACGGTGACTATTTACGGTTCTGCATTACAGCGGCAACTCCAGATTATCCAGCAGCCGATTCACCGCCCACCACCGCGACAGGATTTCAGGTAATGCCTGAGCACGTGCAGCACGCTGATACGCCGTGATGTTCGGCGGACGGTCAATTCCGATCGCTGATTCGTCAGCGACCGACCCACAATGGAACCCGCCCCAACGCGCACAAGCGCCGGATTCTGGCGTAGCTGTAGGCGATGGCGCCAGGTCATGTAGCTCGACTCGTCGTCGCACTTTTCTGATAAACGCACAGGTTTAAGCCTCTAGCGTTCAAACACTGATTCCGACGAGCGGTAGCAATACCTGTAACTTCTGACAGTAGGCAGGACCCTCCCAACATCGTTAAATCAATCACAGCAAGGCCACAGACAACTTGGTCATTTGTGCATGTTCTGCTTGGTTTGATGCGAGGGAGTTCGTTCAATGACACGCTCTGAACACAGGGTTGATGACCTGCTTGAGATGCCAGGCGTACCTGCCATCCTCAAGGACGAAGACGGGAACGAGAGTCCTGAAGGGCTGCTGCCGCGTAGCGCTTTGGCTGAAAATCTGACGGTCATCATCCCCGATTGGAGCGCTCCCTTTGAAGACCCCATTCCCTTCATTATTATTGTCAGTTGGGCAGAACAAGGTGGCGAGTTCACAGAGGTCTACCGTGAACATTTTGACGACCCCGGAGAGAAGACCCTGGTTGTGCCGCGGGAAAGGTTGAAGCTCGATCACGGCACTTATTCTCTGTCGTACAACGTCAGCTACGGCGGCAACCCTCTGTACTCCCATTCCAAACGAGTCACGGTCGACAGATCTCCGCCGAACGACAATCAGGAACCCGATCGTCTGATCATGCTGGATGTTACAGGGGAAATCACTGACGACTACCTCTCCCGGTATGGCGAAGTCCGGTTCCAGGTACCGCTGTATGTAGACGTCAAAGCCAGGGATCGTGCGATCTATTATTGGACAGACGACCCGGCTCCACCGGATTCGGAAATCGAAATTCGTGAGCAAGCGTTCAGCCAGCAAGACATCGATCAGAAGCGTCTTATCATCACGATGTATGAGGCAGATATTCGTGGACGTGGTCCCGGGCAACGCTACGTTTACTACCGGCTCCGTGACTGGGCGGGAAATCGCGGGCCGCGCTCAACGCTTTTGGCGGTTTTTGTCAACTTGAATCCGGCTCCGGGCATTCTCAAACCGCCGAGAGTGCCGTTGTCAGCGCGTGGCCTGATTGACCGTCAACATGCCCGTGAAGGCGCGGTGAACCAGCGGGCTGTCACTGTCGAAATTGATACGTATGAGAACCCGGATCCTTCCGACAAGGTCCTGATTCAGTGGAACGGGCATGATCTGGCCCCGCTTGACGTCAATCTCGGCAAGTTTCCGCAAGTCGCTACCGTCCCATGGCCGACCTTGATGGCAGATGGGCCAGGACCATTGGACGTTCGAGTGAGCTACCGCATTCTGCGTGGCGGCACACCGACCTTGCCATCTGCCGAAACGCGGGTGCTGGTGAATCTGTCAGTCGCCGGGCAGGATCATGCCAACGCTCCGGCATTGTTGAATTCCACATTGGCCAGGCTGGAAGTCTATGGCGCCAGATCGAAACAACTGAACAAGCTGTTAACCGAGGATTTCGGCGAGCCGGCCGAGGCATATCTGCCTCTGTATGACTCTCCGATGCCCGGTGAAAAACTCTTCCTCCATTGGGGCGCAATCGGCACACCTGTCGCCGAGTACAAGGTTGAAACCGGTGACGTCGCCGGTAAGCCGATCAAGTTCGTCATCCCTTGGGAGACCATTGAACAGGACAAAGTAAATCCCTCGCTGCTGACTTGGTACACCACCAGTAATGGCGTGAATCTGCAGCAGGCTGATGTGACAGCCGTTGAAGTGGCGATCATCGTGATCGAGAACATGCCGGAACCGACGTTTCCCGACGCCAACCGTAATGGAATACTTGACTGCTGCGCCAAACCCAGGTTGTGGGAGGGCGTCTGGGTACATATCAACGGCAATGCAGCGTTTGATAAAGACGATATCGTCGATTTGTCTTGGCAGGGATGTTCCGGTCTGAATGGAACCGATCCGATTGATGGAACGTACGACACATTCGAGACAAAACTCACTGCCAGTCAGGCTAGTGAAGGTTTTGATGTGCATGTCAGTGATTACGAGCGTCTGATTTCGCCCATGGTAAATAATGGCTCGGCGTTGTGTCGTTATCACCTGAAAAAAGCCAACGGTGGCATCGGTAATTCAAAAGAGGAATTTGTCATTATCAATCGAACGTTGCCGAGTGGTGAAGTTTGTGGTCCGAGTAACGAACTTTGTGAAGAGTAGTTTGTAGAAGTGCTGTCGCTGTATTGATCGAGGTTGGTTTCAGGTTCTATTTAAATTCTGTTTGACCCATGCAGTCATTGTGTAAGAGCTCTGGCAAGGCGGCTGTTTGCCCTGTGCCAGTCAATCAAGTTGCTGAGAGGATGACAAAAGATGACAAGTTTTCACTCGTTGACACCGGCGCAGAACCGCGAACGTTTCTTTGGTGTACGATTTCGCAGTCCAAAAGCTGCAGCATTACCACCGAAACTTCATCCGGATAATCCGTTGCTGGATGATGAAACGGATGATAGTCCCAACCAACTGCATTCAAGCTTTCAAGGCTTTCCTCTGAAGGTGCAGATCCCGCGATTTGCCGAGGCGGATGATCCAAACACTGTTCAAGGATTCCTTGAACTAGTGTGGGACGGGACTAGCATACGTTCTACTCGATTACCTTTCACTACACCCGTTGATTCAGCAATTACCGAATTTGACCTTGTTTTGCCTCAAGGCTACACATCGGCCTCAGGACCTCATGAGTTGAGTTACGATTTGAACTTTGGTGGTAATCCATCTGAGGTAACACCGCTTGAAATCAATATTGATACAACAGCACCGGTAGCTTTCGGCAAGGCGACTGTTCCTCCCGAGGTGGAAAGAGATGGTATTACAAAACAATACCTCGATGATAACGGTTTTGTATTGATCACCATTCCAAACTATGGGAGTAAAAAGCTCGGCGACTTCGTTGAGTGCTATTTTGGCTCGAGTTTGCCAACCCCGACGCTGGTCGGCGAGTTGACCATAACGGACGTCACAGATCCGATCACGTTTCAATTGACTCCCGCGCTGGTCGGTACCGAGGAAGGTTTAAGATCCATTTTCTATTACCTCAGCGACCGTAAGGGCAACCGCAATACACCACAATATTACACCGAACTGAATGTCACTCTGACCGACCCACCCGCAGGGCTTGTGGAACCCAGCATTCCGCTCTTTGATGACGACGCAACACCAAAGCTGGTGGATCTGGCCGATGCTCAGGCCCCATTGGGGGTCGGTATTCTGGCTGAGTACACAAACTACCTGGCTGATATCGACGAACTGGAAGTGACATTTGACGGTATTGTGCAACCTGCGCAGAAAATCAATACTTTTCCATTCTATGTGAACATTCCTTACCGGGATGTATTCAACGGCAACCTGGATGTAAAAAAGGTCGCCGTCAGTTATCGGATCAAACGCCATAACTTGCGCTACCCATTGGGAACAGCCGCGCCTGCAAAAGATGTGGATGTCGATCTGCGCCGGCCAGGAGATGGCGACGGTGGAGAAAACCCGGATCCTAATCTGGCTCTGGTTACTGTGCAAGGTAAGGGTGGTAATGCCCCGAACATTCTGACGGATGCCGACGCGATTGGTAATGTCGATGTAACTGTAGCTGTCTTTGCTGGTGTTAAAGATGGAGACATTATTACGTTGATATGGAAAGGGGACGAACTCACGGCGGCACAAGGTGGTGTTATTGAACTTGATGGGACAGAAACCGGGAACTTGACGTTCGATGTAGAATGGGATGCCGTGGACGCGGGTGGCAACGGTAAACCGCTGCCAGTCACTTATAAAATTACCAACCCTGATATCAATGATAATGAAGTCCACTCACTGCCTCGAAATGTCGATGTGAATATTCGGCCCGGTGTTGTTCCTGAAATCAAGTTTCAACATCTTTATCCGGAGTTCATAGACTGGTTCAACTGTCTCTCCCTGCGATCAGATCCGGTACTGGTCAAATGTGCAGAAGTGCTGATTTCTCCTGGTGAACCGCAGTTGGCCGGTCAAACACTGGAATTTATCTATCAGGGTTATATCGATTCGGCAGGTACTAATAAAAAACCTGGTACTGACGAGAAGGTCACATATACGCCAACGTTACAGGAAGCGAATGCCGGGTTCATCGTGAAAATTCCCTATCAGAAAATTTTGGCAACGGAGAGTGCGTGGGGCGATATAACTTATACGGCAATGATTGACGGACGCCCGGTGCCAGCTCAGCGACACCTTGTCAGGGTGCACATGAAAAAGGGTGATGGATCAGTGTGTGATATCTGATCTTTGAAGTCAGGGAGGCATTAAATGCCTCCCTTTTTCTTATAAGGATTACCAGACGTTAGGACTTTTCTAATATGTATTAAAGACTTTTCCTACATTTTTCAGGGAGTAGATAACGTTAATGTACGCCCGCAAACGCTACGGAGCTGCTTTGGCCTGTAATTATTTTGAGGTGAATCAATCATGAAAATGTTGGATGTATCACACGTTCGCGTTATTCCAGCAGGCAGGTCCGGAGTAATGCTTTGCCTACCGGCTGTTTTTTTTTTCGCGGGTTTTGCACATTCGGCAACTATTGTCGATAACACCACGCTGGATATCGATTCATCGGTTGCGTCTACCGACTATCTGGTGCGCAACAGTGGCGTATTGAACGCTTCCGGGGCCAATACCCGATCGATCACGGCGCGGTCCGGTTCGTCGTTAAATCTCAACGGGGCCAGCATCGTTGGTAACGACGGGGGGGATGGCGTAACAGTGACCAGCAGTCAGGCAACCATCGATCAAACGACCGTGACCAGTGATGAAATCGGGCTAGCGGTCAACCGCTCCAGTGTCGCGGCGGGTGGATCTACGGTGACGGTGTCCAATAGCCAGATCAGTGGACAGCTTATCGGGTCGCAGGTCACTGGGCTGAGCTCGCTGTCATTGAGTAATACGCAAATCGTGGGCGCGGCCAGCAATGGCATTGGTGTGAATTTACTGGGTGGTGAGGTCAGTGCTTCTGCGGGTACGACCATCACTGGTCAGGCGACAGGTGTGCGGATGGTCAATGACGCCGTCAATGTTGGCAGTCGTACCTTGTCGCTGGATAACTCAACGGTGCAGGGTGTCAGCGGTTCTGCGATTCTGGTGGATAGCGGTACTCAGGCCACGATAGGCATCTCCAACGGTTCCAGCCTTCTCGCTGGCAACGACAGATTACTGGATGTTCAAGGCTCATCGACCGCCAGTATGACCGTTGCCAACAGCACCCTGAATGGCAACATCAGCGTCGCGGACAATAGCACGGCCAATCTCATTTTCAACCAGGGGATAATAACGGGGGATGTTCTGGTTGATGGCAGCTCTACCGCCACGGTCACGCTGGACAACCTCTCGCAATTCACCGGGCGCCTGGACAACGTCGACAGCGTGAACGTCAACAGCAACTCCAACTGGACACTCACCGGCAACGATTCGATCGGTGCACTGGGCATGAACGGTGGCACCGTCACCTTTGGCGCCCAGGACGCTCCCGGTACGTATTACACGCTCAATGTCGGCTCGCTTTCCGGAAGCGGGACATTTGCGATGAAGGGCGATTTCGCCAGCGGTGAGCGTGATTTTCTCAATGTGCAGGGCGCTTCGGCAGGGAACTTCGCGCTGGCGGTTGCGGCCTCTGGCCTAGACGCCGCTTCGCCGCAAGCGTTGACGCTGGTGCGTACCGGCACCCTCGACGGTGCAAATTTTGCCTTGGCTGGCGATCAGCGGGTGGATGTCGGCACCTGGTCTTACGGTTTGTCCAGTCGGGAAATCGAGGGGGGAGCGAAGGAGTGGTTTCTCGACCCGACCACCGAAGTCATCAGCCCCGGCGCGCGCTCGGTACTGGCCTTGTTCAATACCGCACCGACTGTCTGGTATGGCGAGTTGTCATCGTTACGCAGCCGCATGGGTGAGCTGCGTTTGAACGGCGGGCAGGGTTTCTGGATCCGCACCAACGCCACCAAGCACAACGTCGCCGATGGATCGGGTGTCGGCTATCAGCAGACGCAACAGGGGTTGTCCCTTGGCGCCGATGCCCGGGTGGGCGAAAGCCAGGTGCTGGTCGGGGTCCTTGCCGGCACGAGCGAGTCCAATCTGGATCTGAATCGCGGGACCTCGGGTACGGTGAAAAGCTACTACGTCGGCCCCTATGTCACCTGGCTCGACAGTGACACCGGTTACTACTTCGACGGCGTGCTCAAGTTCAACCGCTTTCGCAACGAGTCCAAGGTCAACCTGAGTGACGGCAGCCGCACCAAGGGCGACTACGACAACTGGGGGGTGGGCGGTTCTGCCGAGTTCGGTCGGCATATCAAACTGGCCAACGACTATTTCGTCGAACCGTTCGCGCAACTGGCGGCCGTGCAGATCCAGGGCAAACACTACACGCTGAACAACGATATGGACGCCGACGGCGATCGCATGCGCTCACTGCTTGGCAAGGCCGGGGCCACGTTCGGGCGCAACTTCGGTTTTGCTAACGGCGCTGTCGCTCAGCCTTATGTGCGCGCGGCGATTGCTCATGAGTTCGCTTCGAACAACGAAGTGAAGGTCAACAACAACGTGTTCAACAACGACTTGTCAGGTTCCCGGGCGGAATTTGGTGCGGGGGTGGCGGTGGCCCTGTCGGAGAAGTGGCAGGTGCATCTCGACCTGGATTATTCCAATGGGGAGCATATCGAGCAGCCGTTTGGGGTGAATGTGGGGGGGCGGTACAGCTTTTAACTACTGTCTGGTACAAGGAAGGTGTCTCGTAATCAGCGAGATACCTTAACGGCCGCTGTTCTGTCGATGAGCAGCGGCCTTGTCATTTCTGTTAGTGGGTTTTGCCTGATGCCGAAGTCATCAGCTGTCCCGCCCCAGCGACACGAGTGCTAGTGGAACCGCTGATACTCCTCGATCAGGCGTTCACCCTCGTCAACCATTGTTCAAGGGGTGATGCCCACTCCGGGCACTACATTCAGGTTCATAATCGCTTTTTCTTCCCCTGTAACCAGATTTCTACAGTGATAGAACGGGTTGGGGTTGGGCCAATAAAGGATCGACTCGTTAGACCAGTAGAATGAATTCCCCAATGGCCAACGATTGCCAAAAGCACTGCTTATTGCCCGTAACTCGCCCATTGAAGGCAACCTCAGACCTCGACTTTTTGCCTCATCACCTACCCTGGACAACCAGTTTGCGCTTAATCCATAACATTGCGTCACCCCTGTTACCGACACCGAATAGCTTTTCCCTTGTCCCGCCTGATCCCTTACCGAAATCGTTGCACTGCCGTTACTTCGCGCAGTGACGAGTCCACTTTGCGAATCCACGGCAGCCACGTTGCCATTACTGGTGCTGTAAGTGTAGTGAGGTTGGCCACCACTCGCCTCGTGCTGCACCGAAGTGCCTGGGCCGAAGGCCGGCAATACAGAACTCCCCGGAATGATATAAATCCTGCCGCTCAAGGTTACCGGGTTGGTATTGAAGTTCAGCGGCGGTATCACCGGCAGTACCGTAAAAGTACGAAGTGGCTGAGACTCCTGGCCGGTGCTGACAGCTTTAACCTTTAAGGAATGACCACCCACACCCACCGCCAATGTGGTATTCCATGTGTCGTCAACCGCTCTCACCGTATGCTTTGGATTGTTGTTGTCGTAGACCTGGACTTCACGGTTGGGCGTAACTTTGCCACGCAAGGTGACCGAGGTCCTTTTGGTTGTTCCGCCGTTAACGATTTCAATGAGGCCATCATGCACAGACGTCAGCGTCGGCTCGATGTGGGCGGCGACGTTGAAGTTTCTCGCCGGGCTCTCCACCGGAATCGCGTCATATATGGCCTTGGCCGTCAGGCTGTGAGAGCGGATGGCCAGACCGGTGACAGACGTTGTCCATTGTTTATCGGCATTGACGTTGACTGGTGTACCGACGGGCGCACCATTGTCGTACATCTGGATCTGCTCACGCGGGGTGGCTTCGCCTTTGACGGTCACCGTGGTGTCATAGGTCGTTTGATTCGGTCCCACCGTGCCGACCGAGTCGGTGACCGTGGTAATCGTCGGTGAAATAAAGGCTGCAACTGTAAAGACCCGGGGAGGACTGGACTCCGGGTCGCTGCCGTAATCGCCTCGCGCGGTCAGGCGGTAAGTGCTCAGATTCAGGCTGCTGAAAACATATCGCCAGTCTCCGCTGGCGTTGACATCCACGGTATCGACTCTAGCACCGGCATTGAGCAGGATGATTTTTTCGTTTGGACTGGCCTTGCCTGTCAGAGTGACGCTCCGGTAGTAGGTCGTACCGTTGGCGGCGACCTCACCGCGCAGGTCGCTCACCAAGGAGATCGTCGGCTCGACTGCTTGTGCCACGACGAAATCCCGTGGTGGACTGGTCGCAGGATCAATCTCGTACAGCGCCTCGGCAGTGAGGCTGTAGGTGCGAACTTTCAGATCGTTGAGGCGGTGGTTCCAGTCACCCTTATCGTCGACGTCAAGGGTAATGAGCGGCTGTTTGTTCTCCAGCAATTTGATCTGCAGGTTTGGCGTCGCGCTGCCGGCCACCAGCACACTGTTGTCATAGGTGGTTGTTCCATGGGCAACGTCCCCCCGTGAATCGCTGACCGCAAGAATTTCCGGGGTCTCTGCGAATTTCACGGTGAATGTTCGCGGATCGCTGGACACCGGGTCGGCGTCATAAAGGGCCTTGGCGCTGATGCGGTAAGACTTCTCGGTCAACGGGCCGATCTCTCGCCGCCAGGTGCTGTCGGCGTCCACCAGTGCCGTGCCCATCGATGTCGTTGGCCCATCGAACAGCTCGACCGTTTCGCCGCGTGTGGCGGTGCCGGTGACGGTGACTTTTTCGTCGCGGGTTTTGCCGTCCTCTTCCACTTCGCCCCGTGAGTCCGTCACCCCGGTGATGGCCGGTTGCACGTAGTCGTAGCGGGTTCTGATGGTCAGGGGCAACTGTGGAAATACGCAGGCAGTGTCCTCTTTTTCACTGCCATCGAATGCCACTTTGCAGATCACGTTGGCGGATGTGGAGTGGCCCAGTTTCATCAGCTCGCTTCTGCGCAAGGTTTCGTTGAGGCCGTTGCTGACTTGGGTGGGGGTTATTTCCAGCCCGGTGATTAGCGGGATCGTCAGGGGCGCGCCTGAAGTGGTTTGTCCTGCCAGGTAGAACCACAGGCGCTGTTTCAGGGCAATGTAGGGCCAGATAGCAAGAACAGCTTTGGCATCGCCGCTGAATGTCATCAGATCCAGAACGTTGTTCTGTGCTTGGGGTACTTGCGGGTGGGGCAGTTCGTTTTCAGGGTCCTGGAAGTCTGAAACATACAAGTCGAGCATTTGCGAGGGCGTTGTGAGGGTATAGCGGGTTACGTAGTAATCAACCAACACTCTTTTCGCAATATTGGCGCCAACCACTGAAGCCGGTAAATGGAATTGCGCGGTGCCTGTGGGACTGCCTGGCAGTTCCAGGTCGTCGGAGGTACCCGCGCCGGGCGTCCCTGACCATTTCAGACGGATCATATCCTGGTCAGGTTTCATGCTGGCGTAGCTGACGTTGACGTCTACCCCGTTCAAACCATCCTTCGGGTTGAGGATCTTGTCGGGCGCCTGGACCACCTCTGGCGGTGGCAACTCACCGACCAGTTCTCCTATCAGCAAGACGAGTGTGGCGGAGTGCTCATACTGTTTGTTCGAAGCCCGCAACACCGAGTAGCGCACTTTCACATACTGGCCAATGTTGGGCGTCACGAATTCAGCGTCCACCGGAAAACGCACAGGTTGACCTTCAGTCACGGTGGTAATGGGCAACCAGTCACTGGTGCTGGCGAAGGGATTGGGACTGCGCCAGTAATAGGTAAGAACATCCCCCTGCAAGGTCTTCGCCTCGCTGATCCACACATGCACCCTCTCGAACACCTTGGACGGATCCAGCACATCCCCCGGCGGATCGGCCTCTTCCACTTCGGGGGCCGGCAGCGTCGCGCGGACCTTCCCGACCTTGGCCAGCAACCGCTCGGATTCCCTGATGTCGAGGAGGCCAGGTGCATCGTTCGCGACCACATAAGAAAGGTCGAGCGTGCCGTTATCAAGCACACTGATGTGCTGGGAGTCGATGTAGACCGTGACCAGGCCTTCCCTGGCTTCGTTGTCGCTGACGATATGCGAGACTTCATGCAGATAGTCATCGCCATTGGACTTGATGCCAGACCATCTCAGGCAGATCAGGTCGCCATTTTTCATCGCATAGCGCACGTCGACCGTGGCGTAGAGCTCGTCCGGTTCGAGGGTGTCGCCGAGCAGTTCGCGGATGCTCGGCTCGGGGAGCATGTTGACGTCGCCTTCTACCCTGGCAAGAGCGCGCCTGGAAGAGATCGGGTCGCCACCGTCCTTTTTGTAGAGAATATAAGACGCATCGGCGCGCCCTTGCGCGATGGCCCTGATCAACTCATAGGGCACTTCGATTTCCAGCACCGAAGGGACGTTATCGATGTCGCGGGTTTCGCTGCAGATGAGCGGTTCAGCGTTATCCGGCGGTGAGCCGATGAAGGTCATTTTCACGCTGTCGCCCACAGCGAAGTATTGACTGCTGACATGGATCTGAATCTTGACTGGCTGCTTGTTCAAATCCCTTATAGTAATGACGCCGTTGAGGGCTTCCCTGATGATCGGCGCCTCCAGTCGCCAGCCACCCGCATCCACGTCGATGTAGGTGCGTTTGGAGTGGCGGTCGGCCCAATTCCAGACTTCGTCATTGATGTCGTATTTGATTTCCCGTCTGAGACCGTCGCCGGCGCCGAGAATGGCGTCCTGATCCATGAGGATTTCGATCGGCTGCTGGCCTTCGGCTTGCTCCTGAGTGATGCGGTGCGCAGGAAGCCGGTATTCGCCCAGCTGTAAACGGACCTTGTCGTTGCGTGTGCAATACACATAATGAGGGATGGTGGCCAGTACACCTTTTTTGGCCCATTCTGCGTCTATCACGCCCTGATCGACCAGCTCGGGCGGCAGTTGCACGATGTTCAGCCGTGAATGGCCGTCGGGATTTTGCGGCTCCCTGTCAAAGTCACCCGGCTTGTAAAGCTTGACCCATATCCGCAAGGCCACCGAGGGCGGCTCGGCTTCGGTCTCGCCTTTGCGGGTCAGCACATAGTGGCAGTTTTCAAGCCACCCCGACTCGACAGGCGTCGGCAGATAAAAGAACACCCGCTGGTTGACTTCGTCGGCCTCGACGAATCGCTCGCGCACTCTCGTGCCATTGCAATAAATCTCGAGTTTGTCACCCTCGCTCATGGTAGGCAGATAAGGATTGATGACGCACAGCACGCCGTCGGGGTCATCGGTGGCGACCTTGATGCTGATCCCTCCATCGCCATCTTGCACCGGTTCGACCGCCCCCGGAATCAGCAGGGGACGCAGCACCGCCAGTGGGGTGTTGCCTTCCGGAAGGGGAGGGAAGCGGAAACGCTTTTGAGAAGGCATCAGGCAAGTCCTCTTGAAGAGAATTCAGGCGTTTTTTGATGACGACCGGTGCAGTCTCACTCAGTGGGAATCAGCGGTGATTCCGGCTTGAGGTAGTTGACGAACACAGGAAGGCACTCCAGTTGGGTGATGAAGTGATTGAACCTGTGCTGATGGGTTTGCGCACCTGTCAGATCTGACAGGTGCGCAGGGGTATCCGACGAGCGGTTGTTGTTTGTTTTGCTCGATCGATGGGAAGTCTTTGAAGACGCCTTCGTGAGCAGGCTCGCTCTCACAGGTTCGGCGGTGTAAACACAGCCTTGTGATCGACACCGATCCCTGTGGAAGCGGACTTGCTCCGGGCGGCGATCCGACGAAGGCGGCGGCAGCTAAAGCGCCTCATTCAAGGCCTGAGATCCTTGCTACTGCTGCGGCACCTCCAGATTATCCATCACCCGATTCACCGCCAGCTCGCCGAGCATGATCAGTTGCGCGATCCCCAGCAGCGTCCTGCGCTGCGATGCGGGTATGAGGTGGGCGAAGTCCTGGGCGATGGTTCTGGCTGAGGCGAGGGTTTCGCTGGCGTCGGCCAGCAGTTCTTCATTTTTGAAGTCGGCGGTAACGGCGTACATCCGGCGGGTTTTACGGGGCGGAGGGGTGGAGCCGGGTGGGCAGAGGTAGTGGTCGAGGGCGCGTTCGGCGGCGTCGTTGAGTTTTTTTGAGTCGAGGGATTCGTAGGGGGAGGCGAGATCGGTTTCGGGCGGGTTGGGTGTTGGTTTGATCATGGTGAAACTCCGTGGTTGATTTAGCCGCCACGGCTCATCGCTAAACAAGTAAAGGTGGCGGCTGTACGCAGGTTAGCGATCCGGGTCACAGAAACCCCGGGTAGACCCGAAGGTCTCCCACGCACAGCCACCATGACGCCAAGTGCAGATAGACAAAGCCGCAATTGAGACTGGGGATTGAGCGTCTGTAGGGTATCGGATCGCTAAACCCGATCACTGATTCGTCAGCGACCGCACCACAATAGAACCCGACCCCAAGGCGCACAAGCCGGCGGATTCTGGCTTGGCTGTAGGCAGTTGCGCAAGGATGTGTAGCCTTGAAGGCGTGTCTTGAGGTTTCTTTTAAACACTCCAGTTTAAAAGGCGAAAAGTCGGGCGAAGATCTGGGACGTAAATAAATGCGTCCCCTTTTTCTACTGAAAACGCCCTGTTTTTACACAACATCAATGAGTAAGGGCGGTAATCGTGTGATGCCCCCCGGATAACGCAAGTCCTCATACAGTCACGCTTACCTTACTGTGAGACTCTCCAATCAAAAACACATCGCGCACTTGTGAGGGTGCGGGGTTACAACTCCGCCTTCGGACATAGTGGTGCCGTTGGGGCGAATGAGTTGCCACAAAGGCCCGTTTCTTTGAAGCCAGCGTACATAGTAACCACCGGTTGGGCTAGGCAATAGTTCATGCCCGGTTAAGACATAGATGCCGTAGCCGGGGTCGAATCTGACAAATAGTGCGACGTCATTTTCATTAATCAATGTTCCTCCTACTGATACTCGCCAATTGTAGGCCCCGCGTACGGAAAGACCTGTAGTGTTCACTCGAGGCTTGAATACATTGCTTACCCTAACTTCGAAACTACCCGAACGGTTGAGGCTGTCAGTCACAATGATCCGCGTGTTCCCGTTCCACTCGCTTCTTACGCATCCCTTTGAATCAACTGACGCGGTTGCACTGCTTTCGGAACGGAAAGTATAGGGCGGGGCACCACTAGTAGGATGGCGAATGGCGAAGGTCCCGACGGGATCACTTCCAGTGCGAGGCCAGTTAAGCCCCGTGCCATCAATAGACAAGCAACGCCCAGATAAAACGAGAGTAGATGTATCTATAACGAATGGTGGCGCTACTGTCAGAGTCCTGACCGCCGATTCGGCACCCGTGCCATACAACGCCTTGACCTTGAAACTGTGCGCGGCCTCGCTCAGGCCTGTAACCGGCAGTTCCCATATGCCCGTTGCGGGATTGGCAGTCGCTTTACCTTTTGAAGTTGCACCGTCGAATACTTCGATTTGCTGACCCTTGGCAGCGATCCCGGACAGCGTTGCGGCTGTTTCTACGGTGGTGTCGTTATGCGGAATTTCTACACCGCTCGGGTAGCCTTTAACAGAGTCAATGGTAGGGTCGACATCTTCAATCACGCTCACGTGGCGCACATCCGAATATGTCGAGCTGCTGTGATAAAGAGACTTTGCATACAACCGGTGCAGTGCTTCCTGAACCGCAACTTCGATTTCACGCTCCCATGCACCAGTCGTTTTATGTGCAGTCGATATCCCCTTGGACACTGCGCTTGCCCCGCTACCATCAAAGATTTCGACCTTCTGGCCGTAACTTGCCTTGCCTTTGAGTTTCACTGTCGTGCTGACGGTCGTTGCACGGTCAGGTACTTCCACACCTTTGTCATCCAGCACATTGTCCAGCGTCGGCACTACCAGTGCGACCACAACCACATCGCGGGTATTCGACAGTGTGCCGTCCTTGCGTCGGGCGCTCGGTTTGTAGGTGGTTCCGGCAACTAGTCCCGTCAGTTGAAATGTCCATTCCCCCTGTGGATCTACTTGAATTTCAGTATTCGGCATCAGTACGCCGTTATTGGTCAGATCGATTTTTGTGTTGGGCGTGGCCATTCCACTCAGCGTGACGGCTGTTTCTACGGTAGGACTACCGTGAGGAATGTCATCCTCGCTGGGTGAGCCTTTTACCGAATCCAGGGTCGGCACTATGGTTTCGTAGGCCTTGATCTTGTAAGTACGTAGAGCAAACGTCACGGCCTCACTCTCAATCTGAGTGCCACCAAAGCCTGCCTTGAACTCCAATTCCAGGTCACTGCCATCTTCCAGGCTTTGCAAGTCCGCCAGCGGAAATGCGAGGGTGTAAAAACCCTGGTTGATCCATGTCGCATTGGTTTGCCAACCCGGCGGTTGCCAAAAGGTTCTCGAGTACACCCCCCCGCCTTTTAAAGTCCCTTTCACTCTGAACCAGACATATTGTTTCAACGCAATATGCGGGTAACTGTTCACGCGAAGGGTGGCGTTGGTGGTCATTTGGCTGACGTCCAGTTCGCGTCCTTCGCCTGCTTCGGATGCCTGCACGATCAGCGGCTTGGGCAAATGGCTTTGGGCAATCGGCAACACCGCCAACGTACGAGTCCGCGAGTCTTTTGGATCCTGGGTGCCGCGCTTCACGGAGTAGTCAAGCGTGCTTGACTTGTCGAGGTTGAAGGCGATCACCGAGACGGCCAGCGGTATTTCCTGCGGGCCGACAGTGGTGACCGGCCATGGATCCGTGGTGTGCGAGCCGGCGGGCAGTGTTCCGGGGGCGCCTTTCCAATTGGCGGTAATGTCGTCGCCGACCTGCATGCCGTCATAGTTGATCACCGCCGTCAGTGCGCTCTGGGCAGCGAGCGGGTCAAGGGTGCTGTCGTTCGGGGCTTCCTTGATTTTCGGCTCTTTCAGATCCAGCGCCACGCCGACACCGAACTCCAACGGCTCGGCATGACTGGTCCCGCCCGCCGCACGTTCGATTTTGTACGAGGCCTTTACCTTGCCGCCTTCGTTGCCCTTGATCATCGCCGCCGGAATGGTGAACGGCACTTCCTCGCCGGCGGTGAATTCGTTCAGCTTGATCCTGTCGGGGTATTCGCCGGTGATCGAGCCGAGCCAGGACAGGAGCACTTCATCGCCGGGGACCGTTTCCTTGTAGATCACCGTCGCGGTGGTGCCGGCGGTGTCGGGTGGCAGGACGCCGTCCACCACGCCGGCCACTTCCAGTTGCGGCAGTTCCAGGCGTGGTTCGCCGACGCGCAGGATGTCGCTGTGGATCGACTCGCGAATGGCGCGGGTGGCCTCGAACGGGTCCAGCGTGGCGAGCACCGCGCTCGAAATCAGTAGCTGGTAGTAGAACTCCGCTGTGCCGCCGTCGACCGGGGCCATGTGTTTGCCGTCGATGTTGTACAACAGTGGTTTGGCCGCGACGATGTCGTTGTAGGTGATGGGGCGCGTTGGCAGCTCAGGCAGGTACGGCTTGAGGCCGGGCGTGGTGCCGAGCATGACCGGCTTAAGGAGCATGCCTTCGACAAAGGATTTGTCGAAGGGGAACTCGAGACGGATTTGGGGCAGTGTCGGGTCCAGCGCTCCGGAGTCCTCGTCCAGCACCTTCGGCGCGGCCAGCCGCTGGACTTCGCCGATGGCGCGGATAAATTGGCTTTTGGATTTCAGATCGGCGGAGCCGTCGGCTTTTTCCAGGCGGTAAGACAAAGTGATCTGGGACTTGGCCAACTGACGCAGCACGGCGTTGGGAGCCGTGGTTTCCAAAATGCTCGGCACACTTTTCAACTCGACGCCTGCTGACGGTTCCCAATCAATCGGCGGCCCCTCGACGGGAGTGCCCTTGATCCTGATGAATACCTTGTCTCCGACTTTGAACTTGCTCGTATCCGTGGCAATAACTTGCACGGTGCCATCGGCATCGCCCAGTTTGTCGACATCCAGCACGTTGTTCTGCGTTTCCTTGAGCAGCGGCGCGATCAGCCGGGTCGCATCCACGGCCACTACCACACGCTGTTCGGGGCTCCAGTCCTCGGAACGGTTGAAGACCTTGTCGTACACCTCGAACACCACGGCGACGCCGGGAGACTCTGCATCGCCGGCGTCGCGAATGACCGCTTCCGTGATGGTGATGATGATCGGGGCCTTACCTTCGGCCTGTTCCTGGGTCAGCGGCTCACTGAACACGTAGCTCCCGCCCCAACTCAAGCGACAAGTATCGCCGGCCGCAGCGCAGGGATAGGGCTCTGTGCCATCGGCCTCGCCAATGCTGATTTTCACGCCATCGGCCACGTTGTCCTTGTCGATGCCGCCGTCAAGAATGTCCTGGGGAATGATCATGATCAGCTTGGAGTGCCCGCCGTCACCGTTGTCATCATGGCCGCCCGGGCGCGTCAGCTTGACCAGCACCTGCATGACTTCGGACGGTTCATCTTTGCTGGCGCCCAGCGGCCTGACGGAATAGGACGCCGCAAACTCGCCATCGACCATGTGCCGGGAAGCCACGAACATGCGCAGTTGCTTGTTGACCTCGTCCTTGTTGACGGTTTCCACCCAGACGTTCTGCCCGGTGCCCCAAAAGATCGTCAACTTGTCGCCTTCGGCCATGTTGCCCCACGGCCCCGCCTGGCACAGCAAGCCATGAAGCGGAAAGTTGTCCAGCGCCGCGGCGATGTTGATGCCCCAGACATCGGGATCCGTCGACACCGGGTCTTTGCTGCGCCCGGGGATATCGAGTTCCTTGAGTAGCAGGGGTTTGTTGGGGCTGGACATGGCGCTGACTCCGTGGCGGGAAGTGACGGAGTGATTGAACGGTTAAACGGCAGAATGCGCACCTGTCAGATCTGACAGGTGCGTAGGGCTTTCAGATGAACGGTATCAACGGGGACGCTGTTTTTAGTCAGGTATTTACCGACGACTCAGGGCTTGTGCAGCGTTTTTTGTCGCAAAATATAAACCGTCACCAACACCGCACTAGTCAACATGAACCCCCGCGCCCATGGCAGTGGCACCAAGTAGCACGAGAACAGAATGCTCGCCCACATCAGCCCGATCGCGTAGACCTTGCCCTTGAGTGGTATGCCGTTGCCATCGAGGTAATCGCGGATCCATGGGCCGAGTCGGGGATGCTCGACCAGCCATTGATAGAAACGCGGAGAGCTGCGCGCGAAGCAGGCCGCGGCGAGCAGAAGGAAAGGGGTAGTGGGCAGGACGGGCAGGAAAATCCCGATCACCCCCAATGCCACGCTGAGCCAGCCGATGGCCAGCAGGAAGTAGCGCAACATCAGGGGGCGGTTGCCTATGGGGTTGTCCATAGGCTGGATCTTAGTGGTGACGTGGCTTGAGGATCGCCGGTTTTTCGTCGGGCGCCTGGCACAGCAGGTACAGCGCGGTCAGGGCTTCCGGGATCTGCACGATCATGTCGTCCATCAGGTTGGCGTCCTTGGCGATGTCTTCGAATTCCGGCTGTTCGTCGAACAGGCCCGAACCGACCATGATCGGCAGGAGCATTTCGCTGACTTCTTCTTCGGCGGTTTCGAACCAGGCCGCTTCACGCAGGAACACGCCTTCCATGAAACCGATGCACCAGCCGCGCAGTTCGGAATCGTCCGGCTCGTCGCCCAGATCCAGTTCGCATGGCAGCTCGAACTCTTCATCCGAGGCCAGTTGACGGGCGATGTGGGCCTTGAGGCCGATCAGGGTGGCTTCGATCTCTTCGCGCTGGGCGTCGCTGCTGTAGTGCGGCTCTTCAGCGAACAAGGCATCGATCCACTCACGCTCCGGTACGTCTTCAGCGCAGATCGACAGCGCGGTCAGGTAGCCGTGAGCGGCCACGTAATCCAGCGCCTCGTCATGCAGCTCGTCGGCGTCGAGGAAAACTTGCAGGCGGGTCAGTTGCTCAGCGAAGGACATTACGGGGCTACCTTGGGGAATAAACAATGCGGGAATTCTAGGCCTTCTTGCGCGCTCAAGCCAGCCGCATGGCAGATTTGCCGCAATTGCCGGGCCACATGCCAAACCTGTGGGAGCGAGCCTGCTCGCGAAAGCGGCGTATCAGGCACCTTAGTGTCGACTGATCCACCGTATTCGCGAGCAGGCTCGCTCCCACAGGGTTTTGTGTGTGGCAGGTTTATCAGTGTCTTATCAGCGGCACCCTGTGCAGGGGAGGGCTCGGGTATACTGCCGCGTTTTGCGATCCCTGCCCGCATTGCGGTTGTCGTGCAATGCGCTCTTACGTTTTGTTTAAGCAGCTCCGGCTGTTCTGAACCAGCCTGCGCAGGGATGTATCGGTAGATTTTTGGAGTTTTTATGCTCGAACAGGCTCAACGCGTCCTCAAGGACATCTTCGGCTACGACAGTTTCCGTGGCCGTCAGGGTGCAATTATTGAGCGCGTGGCCAGTGGCGGTGATGCGCTGGTGCTGATGCCTACCGGTGGCGGCAAGTCCCTGTGCTTTCAGGTGCCGGCGCTGTTGCGCGATGGCCTGGCGGTGGTGGTGTCGCCGCTGATTGCGCTGATGGACGATCAGGTCGCCACCCTCGAAGAACTCGGTGTGGCCGCCGCCGCGCTGAACTCCACCCTGAGCGCTGAACAGCAGCGTGACCTCGCAGCGCGGATCAAGCGCGGCGAAGTGAAGATGTTGTATCTGGCGCCCGAGCGTCTGGTACAGCCGCGCATGCTGTCGTTCCTGCAAGGCTTGAACATTGCGTTGTTCGCCATCGACGAAGCGCATTGCGTGTCGCAGTGGGGCCACGATTTCCGTCCGGAATACCTGCAACTGGGCCAGTTGGCCGAGATGTTCCCCGATGTACCGCGTATCGCCCTGACCGCCACCGCCGACAAGCGCACCCGCGAAGAAATCGTCACCCGCCTGCATCTGCAGAATGCCGAGCGCTTCCTGTCGAGCTTCGACCGCCCGAACATCTTTTACCGCATCGTGCCCAAAGAGCAGCCGCGCAAGCAGTTGCTGGCGTTCCTCGCCGAGCGGCGCAGTGACGCCGGCATCGTCTATTGCCTGTCGCGCAAGAAAGTCGAGGAAGTCGCGGCATTCCTCAGCGAGCAGGGCTTCCCGGCGTTGCCATATCACGCTGGTCTGCCCAATGATCTGCGCGCCTTCAATCAGAAGCGCTTCCTCAACGAGGAAGGCTTGATCATGGTCGCCACCGTGGCGTTCGGCATGGGCATCGACAAGCCCAACGTGCGTTTCGTCGCCCACCTCGATCTGCCGAAATCCCTTGAGGCGTATTACCAGGAAACCGGGCGCGGCGGCCGTGACGGGCTGCCGGCGGATGCCTGGATGGCCTACGGTCTGCAAGACGTGGTGATGCTCAAGCAGATGCTGCAGAACTCCGAAGGCGACGAGCGGCACAAGCGTCTGGAACAGCACAAGCTCGACGCCATGCTGTCGCTTTGTGAAGAGACCCGCTGCCGTCGACAGACCCTGCTGGCGTACTTCGATGAAGATATGCCTGAGCCGTGTGGCCATTGCGACAACTGTGTCGACGGCGTGCAGACCTGGGACGCTACCGAGCCTGCACGTCAGGCCTTGTCGGCGATTTTCCGTACCGGCCAGCGTTATGGCGTCGGTCATCTTGTCGACGTGCTGCTGGGCAAGGACAACGAAAAAGTCCGCAGTTTCGGCCATCAGCATCTGTCGGTGTACGGCGTCGGCAAGGCACTGAGTGAAAGCGAGTGGCGCTCGCTGTTCCGCCAGTTGGTGGCGCGCGGTCTGGCGGATGTCGATCACGAAGGTTATGGCGGCCTGCGTCTGAATGACAGTTGCCGGCCATTGCTCAAGGGCGAGGTCACGCTGGAGCTGCGCCGCGATCTCAAACCGCAGGTTACGGCCAAAACCGCCAGCAAGAGCCCAGCCAGCCAACTGGTGCGCGGCGAAGAGCGCGAACAGTGGGAAGCCTTGCGCGCCCTGCGGCGCAAGTTGGCCGAAGAGCATGGCGTGCCGCCGTACGTCATCTTCCCCGATTCCACGTTGTTGGAAATGCTCCGCAGCCAACCGACCTCGCTGGCGGAAATGGCCCGGGTCAGCGGTGTCGGCGCACGCAAGCTGGAGCGCTACGGCGATGCCTTCCTCGAAGTGCTCGGCGGCGAGGCCGAGGCGCCGAAAGCGGTGGCCGACGTGCGCCACGAACTGATCACCCTGGCCCGCGCCGGCATGACGCCGCTGCAGATCGCCGGGCAGTTGCAGTGCTCGGAAAAGAACGTTTACACCATGCTCGCTGAGGCGATCGGCAAGCAGCAGTTGTCGCTGGAACAGGCGCTGGATTTGCCTGAGGAGTTGATGGGTGAGGTGCAGGACGCGTTTCTCGATGGCGAAGGCGAGTTACCGTCGGTCGCCGAAGTGGCGGAGCTGTTTGCCGGGCGTGTGCCGGAGGGCGTGCTGTATTGCGTGCGGGCTGCGTTGCAGTCGGAATTTGAGATGTAATTTGGCCGTCGCCCCTCACCCCAGCCCTCTCCCGGAGGGAGAGGGGGCCGACTGAGGTGTCTTGCGCCATACATCGACCTGAATGACCGGGTCGATTATGGATTCAGCGTTGAGCTGTCAGGTCGGCGTAATTCCCAAATATCCCCCGATCAGTCCCCTCTCCCTCTGGGAGAGGGCTAGGGTGAGGGGCTCTCAAGATGTAACGATTCAGTACAGACCGCCACTTGCCTATAACTGCAGCTCATGCTTAGCTGGCTAATAATTAGATTTTCTTTATTTTCAGTCTAACCGTGAGTGTTTTATGCCGTTAACCGATCAACACCGCTTTGGCATGCAACTGGCCCAGATGTCCCGTGGCTGGCGTGCCGAACTGGACCGCCGACTGGCCGGACTGGGACTGTCCCAGGCGCGCTGGCTGGTGCTGCTGCACCTGGCGCGTTTTGAAGAAGCGCCGACCCAACGTGAGCTGGCGCAGAGCGTTGGTGTCGAAGGTCCGACCCTCGCTCGCTTGCTCGACAGTCTGGAAAGCCAGGGCCTGGTGCAACGCCAGTCCGTGATGGAAGACCGCCGGGCGAAAAAAATCGTCCTCTGTGCACCGGCCCTGCCACTGATCGAACAGATCGAAACCATTGCCACACAACTGCGTCATGAATTGTTCGAAGGCGTCGACGAGGCGGATTTGAAGGTGTGCATGCGGGTTCACGGGCACATTCTGGGCAACCTGGAAAAATCTTGAGGCACATCCACGTGCCGTATCTTTGAGAGATCGCGCTGAGCCGACTATAAGAACTACTGGGCAATATCGTGTTCGTACCGGATGTGCGAACGCATAGAAGTCGGTTTTGCTTATTTAAGGGATGCTCATGCTCGCAAGTCGGCACGTGGTACTGCGCGGTGGCGCCAAATGGCTGCTGGCCGCTGGCGTATTCAGCTATTCGGCCTGGTCGATGGCTGTGGGGCTGGGTGATATCACCGTTCATTCAGGTCTCAATCAGCCGCTCAAGGCCGATATCGCGTTGGTCGATGTTGGCGGGCTGACGCAAAACGATCTGACGGTGCGCCTGGCCACGGCGGATGAATTCGCCGAGGCCAGGGTCGAGCGGGTGTTCTTCCTCAACGACCTCAAGTTCATCCCGATCCTGCATGGCAATCGCCAGATGATCCGGGTCACGTCAAGCAAACCAGTCAACGAACCTTTTCTGAATTTCCTTGTGCAGCTCAATCAGCCCAATGGCCGTTTGCTGCGTGAGTACACGGTGTTGATCGACCCTCCGGGTTCGCCGGGTATCGTGCCGGCCACCGATGAACCGGATCCGCGTGCACAATCTTCCGCTTTTCCCAGCGTCGAGCCTGTTGTCGCAGCGCCGCAGGCACCTCAGGCCAAACGCGATGCCGTGCCCGCGCCAACGCCTGCAAATCCGCCGGCCAACGATGCACTGGCCGAGCAACTGACTGCCAGTGCGTTGCTGAATCAGCAATTGCAAAAGAGCGTCGATGAGCTGAACGCCAAACTGCAGACGCAGGATGTGCAGATTGCCGCTGGCAAGAAGCAGATTACTGAGCTGCAAACGCAATTGACCGAACTCAGGAAAGCCCCGCCACCGACCGAAGTCGCTCCGGCACCTGTCCCGGTTGTGGTACCTGTCGAGTCCACAGATGACGGTTTGAACTGGCCATTGTTCGGGGGCCTGTTGCTGTTGCTGGGGGCCTTGGCCGGTCTGTTTGTGCACCGTCGACGGCAACAGTCGCAACAGGCTGATCGACCGCTGCCACAGTTGCCGCAGGGCGATGAACCTAACGTTGCTGAAGTCGAAAGCGCAGAGTCTGTCAGGGCTCACACCTCAACCCAACACCGTGAAGAACCGGCAGCGGGCGATGTGCTGGAGGCGGTAGGAATCTATCTGGCCTACGGCCGCTTGGGCGAAGCTGCTGGGTTATTGCGCGACGCTTTGCACAAGGAGCCGGAGCGCACCGATATCGGTTTGCAGTTGCTCGAAGTCCTGGGACGCCAGGGTGACAGCGCCGCGTATGAACAGCAGGAAAGTCAGTTGTGTGAACAAGGCGTAGATGCCCAGACGTTACAGGACGTTCGTGTTCGACATCCGAAACTGGCGGGTGCCGCACCGTTGGCCGCGGCGGCGCCCGTCATTGCGCTGGCGCCTGCTGTCACGGCCCAACCGGCACCTGAAGATGATTTCGAGTTGAATCTGGGCGAGCTGTCGATGGATTCCAGTTGGGATCTGGAAGACAGCCGCACGGCCACTACTGAGCCAGCGGCAGACACCTCGGCGCTGGGCTCCAGCCTGAAAATACTGCCGCAGGATTTTGAACTGCCGGAAGCGGCCGGCGAGGACGCCGAACTTGAGTGGATCCCTGAGCCGGACGCCGAGCCGCTGGATGAAGATTTTCTCAATGAGTTTGCCGATGCCGAGCCGTCTCTGGTGTTGCAACCGTTGGACTTGCACGCAGCTGAGCCGCTACACGATGAAAACTCTGGAAAACTCGAACAGGCGCAGACCTGCATTGATGACGGTGACATCGACAGTGCGATTGCGCTGCTTAACGAGTTACTCAAGGAAGGTGATGAGCCGTTGAAGCAAACGGCGCGAACGTTGTTGGCGGGGATTCGCTAATACCCGATTGATTTGCGGTGGCGCTGATATCGTTTTCGCGAGCAGGCTCGCTCCCACAATTGGAATGCGTTCCCCTGTGGGAGCGAGCCTGCTCGCGAAGACGGATTGTCAGGCGACCTGATCAGAAGGTCTGGCCAAGGTTCAGATAAACCGCCTGCTCATTCGCATCATTCAACCCGTAACTGAAATTCAACGGCCCCAGCGGCGTGTCAAAACCAATGAACACGCTGGCGGCGTTGATGTAGCCACTGTCGAACTCATTGTCGTTGTTCCACGCCCGCCCGCGCTCCAGCGAGGCGCCGGCATACAGCGGGAAGTCCAGCGGCAGATACGAGCGCGGTGTCAGCCGGCGGTAGTACACCGCGCGCATCAGGCTGACGTTCTGCCCGGAAATCGCGTCTTCACGGAACCCCGACAATTGCCGCGCGCCGCCGAGCAGGAAGCTCGACGTCACCACATTGGCATCGTCCAGCGTACGCCCGTAGCGCCCGCCGAGAATCAGCGTGTCCGGGCCACGGCTCATGGCTTTGTCGAGTTTGAATTCCCACTGTCGATAACGCGTATCCGAACCCAGCCCCGGTTCGAACTGCATCAGCGTCAGGCTGACGTCCTTGCCTTCGTGAGGGAAGTAGACGTTATCCAGTGAGTCGTACGAATATTTCAGCGCATAGAAGCCTTCGTTGAAGTTTTCACTCGGCAGATCCTGATCACCAATGCGCACATCGGCCTTGCCCCAGGCCTCGCCGACACCGAACCGCACTTCGCCGTTGTTGCCGATCTGGCGACCGAAGTTAAGGCCGAAACCGTAGCGCTCGACGCGGTACTGTGCGATCGGATCGTTATCGAGCACCGCCTCGACGTTCTGTGCTTCAAACGAGGCGTACGGCGCGACGAAATAGCGCGAACCGACGTCCAGTGGTTGATAGAACTCGGTATACAGCTCTTGTTTGTCACCAATCTGCGCGCGGGTCAGCCATTCCGCGCCGAGGCGGTTGATGCCGTTGATGCGGTAACTGGCACCGAGGTTGAAGGCGCTATCGCCGCGCATGTCGTCGGACAGATTGAGGCCGACCCGCAGGTAATCGGTGCCGCTGCGCTTGCCCCGGGCACTGATCACCAGGGTGTGGTCCTGGCCCTTGTGCACCACGCGGTACTGCACTTGTTCGAAGTAGTCGAGGCCATACAAGGTGCCCATGTCCGAGTGCAATCGCCCCAGATCCAGCGGCTCGCCGATGTGCTGGCGGATGTAGTAGCGGATCACGTCGTCATCGACTTTCGAGTCGTTCTCGACACGGATCGCGGTAATGATCGGCGTGCGCTGCCCCGGGGAACGGGCGGCAGCGAGTTCGGCGTCTTGGGATTCCTCGGGTTTGAGCACGGCGAGGCGCGCATCGAGGATGCGGGTCGCGCGGTAACCGGCGTCGATCATGTCCTGGGCTTTACCGAAATCGGTGACACCGTATGCGGCCAGCGCAGGCTGGATCAGCACATCGGAGGATTTCAGCGCGGCCAGTTGTTCTTCGGAATTACTGCGGGTCATCAGGGTGATCGATTGATTCAGCACGTCGACCACGGTGGTCAGTTGCTTGCGGTTGCGCAGCGGTGTGCCGATGTCGACGACGATGGCTACGTCAACGCCCATTTCCCGCACGACATCGAGAGGAATGTTATCGGTCATGCCGCCGTCCACCAGCAGCCGGCCATCGAGTTCGACCGGGGCGAACACCGCCGGGATCGACATGCTGGCGCGGATCACCTGGGGCAGGTGGCCTTTGCGGAACACCACTTTTTCGCCATTGGCAATGTCGGTGGCCACGGCGCGGAACGGGATCGGCAGTTTGTCGAAATCCCGGGTATCGCTGGTGTGGGCCAGCAGGCTTTCCAGCAGCAACGCCAGGTTCTGGCCCTGAATCACACCCAGAGGCAGGCCGAGACTGCCGTCGTCGCGAAAGCTGAGTTTCTGTTTCACCAGAAAGTCGCGGTCATCCTGTTTGCGTCGAAACGGTACGTCCTCGCGCGGCGGGGCGTCGGACAATGCGGCTTGCCAGTCGATGTTCAGCGCGAGTTTTTCCAGCTCATCGATCTTGTAGCCCGAGGCGTACAGGCCGCCGACCACCGCGCCCATGCTGGTCCCGGCAATCGCATCGATTTTGATGCCTTGCTCTTCCAGGGCTTTGAGCACACCGATGTGCGCCAGACCACGCGCGGCGCCGCCGGACAGCACCAGGCCGACTTTCGGTCGCGGCGCGTCACTGGCGTGAACAAACAGTGGAAGCAAACCAAGCAGCAGGCAGAACAGCAAACGGCGCATTGTGAGTCTCGGGGCAAGCGATAAAGCCGGCTATTATAGCGGCGCCCTCTGTCTCAGGAGTTTCAGCGAACATGACTGTCGCAAAAGCAGAAGTTGTCATCACCTATTGCACCCAATGCCAGTGGCTGCTTCGCGCCGCGTGGCTGGCGCAGGAACTGCTCAGCACCTTTGGCGATGACCTCGGCAAAGTGTCTCTGGTGCCCGGCACCGGCGGGGTATTTCACATCACCTGCGACGGCGTGCAGATCTGGGAACGCAAGGCTGATGGCGGTTTTCCCGAGGCCAAGGTCTTGAAGCAGCGGGTTCGTGATCAGATCGATCCTGACCGCAACCTCGGTCACAACGACCGCACTCAGTGAGACGCGGCCTCGGCGGCGACGGCTTTCTTGTCGGCATGGCCGGACATCCGCGCTGACACGACGATGGCAACAATGATCAACGCACCGCCGATCAACATCTTCGACGTCGGGTTTTCATTGAACAACAGCCAGGCGACGGTGATGCCGTAGACCGGCTCCAGCGCAAACACCACCGCCGCCGTGCGCGCCTTGATCACCGCCAGGCTGGCGACGAACAGGCTGTGCGCGACGCCGGTACAGAACACCCCGAGCAGGGCGATCCACAGCCAGTCCAGTGCACGCACCTCGCTGAGTTGCGGCGCCGCCACTGGCAGCAGACACAGCGCCACCAGCACGTTTTGGCACAACGCCGCCTGTACTGCCGGGATGCGCCCGGAGCTGGCGCGGTTGGTCAGCGACAGTAGCGAGAACAGCAGCCCCGAAAGCACTGACCAGAGCAAGCCGATGGTCGCACCGCTGCCGAGATCGAAGGCCGGGGTCACCAGAATCAGGCCGATGCTGACCAACACCACCAGCAGTATTTCATTGGCGCGGATGCGTTCACGGAAGATCAGCCCTTCGAGAATCACCGTGAAGGCCGGGAAACTGGCAAAACCCAACGTCGCGATGGCGACACCGGCGATCTTCACAGACAGAAAGAAACTCACCCAGTGCCCGGCCAGCAACACGCCGCTGAGGGCGAGGCGGCGCCAGTCCACGGCCTGAAGTTTCTGCCAGCCTTGCTGGCTGGCGAAACGGGCGAAAAATGCCAGGGCGAGTACGGCGAAAGCCGCGCGTCCAAAGACGATCACAGCGGGGGACGCGGCAGCGAGTTTGCCGAACACACCCGTCAGGCCAAACATCAAAGCACCGATATGCAGAGCGCCGAGGGCGGTACGCGGAGTCATTGCAATCCTTCTATCTCAAACACAATCTCAACTATTGATTGTTCCCACGCAGCAGCGTGGGAATGATCATTTACTGTAGGAGCTGCCGAAGGCTGCGATCTTTTGATCTTGCTTTTAAAAAACAACATCAAAAGATCGCAGCCTTCGGCAGCTCCTGTATTGAAGCGCGTCGAGGTAAATAAGTCTGTCGGCAGACTATCGTCTTTTGTCGCAGGAATCGCGCCGAAGCTGGCCGGGCGATGCGCTGAACTCACGTAGGATCGCGGCCGAGAAAGCGCTCTGCGAGCTGTAGCCGACGCGACTGGCAACTTCGCCGATCGGCAGTGCTGTGTCGCGGAGCATTTGCACGGCCAGATGCAGGCGTCGGCTGCGGATGTAATCCATCGGCGTCTGCCCGCATTCGGCCATGAACCGCGCATGCAGACGCGCGCTGGACAATCCTGCCACCCGTGCCAGATCGGCGACTTGCAGCGGATACGCGGCGTATTGCTCGATGTGCGCATCCAGTGCGGCATAGGGCAGGCGGCGAATGGCGTGTTCCGCAGGTTGCGCGTGATTCAGACTGGCCAGCAGCAACACCGCGCCTTGCTGGGCAATCAATGGATCGCTGACCGGACTGTTTGCCAGCCAGCTGACCAACTGACTTTGCCCCGAATCCAGCGACAGGCGCGCCGGTTGATCGAGCAGACGATGGCTGGCGTCGGCATGTTCGCCCAGTGAATCCGTCAGCCATTGGCCGTTCGGGATATCCAGTACCAGACAGCGGCTACCATTGGGACTGCCGCAGGCATGATGAGCGCCGGAAGGGATAACTACAAAACTCTGCTGACGCACCTGACTGCCACTGCCCTCGACCTCGAAATCCAGCGCACCGGACAGCCCGAACACCAATTGCGCGTGGTCGTGGCTGTGGGCGATCAAATCGTGGGTGTACTGGCGCAGGGTGAGGATCGGTCGCATGGCAGGTCGTCTCCGAAGTGGTCGTCAGTCTACACCGGCGCACACCGGATGCGTTGTCACAGGACTGACTCACGCTTGTCATGATCGATTAACCGGGCGCGCGCACAGTGGCGAAAACATCGCAGAGGGTTGCCCATGACCAGCGCCGAGCTCGCCCGACCCAGTCGTAAACAACGGGTGCGAACCCTGTGGATCTCCGACGTGCACCTAGGCACGCGGGATTGCCAGGCCGAGCACTTGTCGCAATTTCTCAAGGGCTACCATGCCGACAAGATTTACCTGGTTGGCGACATCATTGACGGTTGGAAGCTACGCGGCGGCATGTACTGGCCGCAGGCGCATACCAACGTGATCCGCCGCTTGCTGACCATGAGCAAGCGCGGCACCGAGGTGATTTACGTCACCGGCAACCACGACGAATTCCTGCGTCGTTATTCGAAGCTGATTCTGGGCAATATCCAGTTGGTCGACGAAGCGGTGCATGTCACGGCGGATGGCCGGCATCTGCTGGTGATTCATGGCGATCAGTTCGATGTAATTACCCGTTATCACCGCTGGCTGGCCTTCCTTGGCGACTCCGCCTACGAATTCACTTTGACCCTCAATCGCTGGCTCAACCACTGGCGTGCGCGCTATGGCTACGGCTATTGGTCGCTGTCGGCGTACCTGAAACACAAGGTGAAGACGGCGGTGAGTTTCATCAGCGACTTTGAAGAAGCCATCGCCCATGAATGCGTGAAGCGCGAGTTGCATGGCGTGGTGTGCGGGCACATTCACCATGCCGAGATCCGCAAGGTCGGCGAGGTGGATTACCTCAATTGCGGCGATTGGGTGGAGTCGTGCACGGCGCTTATCGAACACTGGGATGGCACGATCGAGTTGTATCGGCTGGCGGATGCGCAGGCGCGGGAGGCGGAGCTGAAAGCGGCCAAAGTCGCCGAACTCGCCTAATGCTCTGGTGATTGAGAGGGCCTCATCGCGAGCAGGCTCACTCCTACAGGGGTACGCATTTCAACTGTAGGAGTGAGCCTGCTCGCGATGAACCGCGCAGCGGTTCCCGAGGATGATTACGCTGGCGAGTGTTGCTCCATCGCGGCTTTGTAAATCGAGTTCTTCGGCTGCGCAAACAACCGCTCCATCATCGGCTCGAAAAAACTCAACGGCAGCGTGTCATAGTCAGGATCAAACGCCGCTGCATCATATTTGGCGCAAAATTCGGCGGTCGCCTGAAACTGCGGATGCTCCCTGAACTGCTCACGCAGATGCCGATCCATGCCCAGGTGATGAAAAAAGTAATAACCCTGAAACACCCCGTGCTTCTCGACCATCCACACATTCTCAGCACTGACGAACGGCCTGAGTATCGCAGCGGCAATGTCCGGATGGTTGTACGAACCCAGGGTGTCGCCGATGTCATGCAGCAAGGCACAAACCACATATTCCTCGTCGCGCCCGTCACGAAAGGCACGGGTGGCGGTTTGCAGCGAGTGGGTCAGGCGATCCACCGGGAAGCCACCGAAATCGCCTTCCAGCAGTTTCAGGTGGGTCATGATCCGTGCGGGCAACTGTTTGGCATAGGCGCTGAAGTCGGCGGCGATGATCGCCCAATCTTCTTGGGTACCGTCCTTCATATGGGTGAAGCGGGCATTGGCATTCATTGGCTGACCCTCATTCAGAACGCCACGCGACCCAGAATCATGTCGCGGTACATGACGAAGTCGCCAAGCAGGCTGTACAGCGGATGCTGGAAAGTCGCCGGCCGGTTCTTTTCAAAGAAGAAGTGCCCGACCCAGGCGAAGCTGTAACCGGCCAGCGGCAAGGCCAATAACAGCAGCCAGGCGCCCTTGGCGATGGTCAGCGCGAGAATAAAAATCACCAGTGTCGTGCCGATGAAATGCAGGCGCCGGCAGGTGCTGTTGCTGTGTTCGCTGAGGTAATACGGATAGAACTCAGCGAAGCTGTTGAAATGTTTGATGTTTTCCACGACCGCGTTCTCTGTGGTTATTGTTCTGGCGACGAGTTGTGCTGCGGGTAGCTTATTTGAGTCTAGAGTGATCATTGGCGTGGGCCAGTGACAATCGGCGCCACTTTAGTATCCTTCGCAAATCGGGCCGTAACATGCGGCCCATCATGTAAAAGAAAAACGCCATGAGCGAACGAACGACTTCTGCAAGCTGGGCGATGGGGATTGTCAAAGCATTGGAGATGGACGGCCTGGATTGCCGGGTTCTGTTCAAACAACTGGGGCTCGATTACACGGCTCTGGATGATCCGGATGCGCGCTTCCCGCAAGATTCCATGACCCGTCTCTGGCAACGGGCGGTAGAGTTATCTGGCAACCCGGCGATCGGCCTGAACATGGGCAAGGTGGTGCGACCGGCGTCTTTTCATGTCGCCGGCTACGCGTTGATGTCGAGCAATACTCTCGCCGAAGGCTTTCAACGGCTGGTGCGCTATCAGCGCATCATCGCCGAGAGCGCCGATCTGAGTTTCCGATTGCTTGATGAAGGTTATGCGCTGATTCTGACCGTGCACGGTGACCATCTGCCGCCGACCCGGCAAAGCGCCGAAGCCTCGCTGGCCTGTGCGCTGGGCCTGTGCGGCTGGTTGACCGGACGCACGTTGCACCCGGTCAAAGTGCTGGTGCAGGGCGCCGAACCCGAGGACCTGGAACCCTACAAACAAGCCTTCCACGCGCCGCTGATGTTCAACGCGCCGTATGACGCGCTGATCTTCGAACGGGCCGACATGGAAGCGCCGCTGCCGACTGCCAACGAGGCGATGGCGCTATTGCATGACCGCTTTGCCGGGGAATACCTGGCGCGGTTTTCCGAAAGCCGCGTGACCCACAAGGCGCGACAGGTGCTGTGCCGTTTGCTGCCGCAAGGTGAGCCGAAGCGCGATACTGTGGCGCAGACTCTGCATTTATCGCAGCGTACCTTGCAGCGTCGTTTGCAGGAGGAGGGCACCAGTTTTCAGCAGTTGCTCGATGACACCCGCCGCGAACTGGCCGAGCAGTATCTGGCGCAACCGAGCATGACGCTGCTGGAAATCGCTTATCTGTTGGGATTTGCCGACCCGAGCAACTTCTTTCGCGCGTTCCGCCGCTGGTTCGACACCACGCCCGGCGATTACCGGACGCGGTTGTTGCAGGCGCCGAGCGCGGTCAGTGACGCCAAAAGGCCGGAATACACAGTACAAACACCGTAATGATCTCCAGTCGGCCGAGCAGCATGCCGAACGACAGGATCCACTTGGCCGCATCCGGCAGGGTGGCGAAGTTACCTGCCGGGCCGATGGTTTCGCCCAGGCCCGGGCCGACGCCGGACACGGTGCTGGCAGCGCCGGTCAACGCGGTCATCCAGTCAACGCCGAGCAGCGACAGGAGCAGGGCGATCACGCAGATGGTGATGGCGAAGAAGAACGAAAAGGTCAGAATCGAACGGACGATCTCTTCGTCGAGACGGTGGCCGTTGTACTTCTGCTTGATCACCGCGCGCGGGTGAATCAGTTGATTAAGGTTGGCCTTGAGCAAGATGTAGGCGACCTGGAAACGGAAGATCTTGATCCCGCCCGCCGTCGACCCGGAACAACCACCGACAAAACCCAGATAGAAAAACAGCATCAGTGAGAAGTTACCCCACAGGCTGTAGTCGCCGAGGGCGAAACCGGTGGTGGTGACCACCGACGTCACGTTCAGCGCTACGTGACGTAGCGCCTCCAGCCAATGCAAATTGGTCGTCCACCAGTACCAGGTGCCGAGCACCAGCCAGGTCACCAGCAGCATACCGAGCAAACCCTGCACCTGCTGATCCTTGATCAGCGCCTTGCGGTTGCCGCGCAACGTCGCCACGTACAGGGTGAACGGCAGGCTGCCGAGAATCATGATGACGACTGCGACCCAGTGCACCGCCGGTTGCGTCCACTTGGCCAGCGACTGGTCGGAGGTCGAGAACCCGCCGGTGGAAATCGCCGACATCGCGTGGTTGATCGCGTCGAACGGACTCATCCCGGCCCACCAGAACGCCAGACTGCCAAGGATGGTGATGCCGACATACGCTGCCACAATCAGGCGCGCCACCATGTGCGAGCGCGGCATGACCTTTTCCGAGCGGTCTGAGGATTCAGTCTGGAACAGGCGCATGCCACCGATACGCAGCAGCGGCAGAATCGCCACCGCCATGCCGATAAAGCCGATGCCGCCGAGCCAGTGCAGCAGCGAGCGCCACATCAGGATCCCCGGTGACATGGTGTCGAGCCCGCTGAGTACGGTCGAGCCGGTCGCGGTGATGCCGGACATGCTTTCGAAAAACGAGTCGGTGTAGCTGATGTGCTGGGTCAGCAGAAACGGCAGCGCAGCAAAAATGCACACCACCAGCCAACTGCTGACCGTCAGCAGGTACATGTCGCGCGGGCGCAGGTGAATGTGTTCCGGGCGGCCGGGAATCACCAGCGCGAGGCCGGCGACAAAGGTGATCATGCTCGCCCAGAGGAACGACGGCAGATCACCGGTGCGCTCGAAAATCACCAGGGTGGCCATAGGCACGACCATGGCCACAGCCAGGGTGATCAGGAAGATGCCGATGATGAAACCAATGATCCGTAAGGTCGGCAACGCCATGAAGTCCGCTCGGGCTGATGTGGGAAAGGCGCCATTCTACCCGTGGGGCAGGGCATGTAAACCGGCATCCTGTTGGCAGATACCGCTAGAATAGCCGCACATATTTTTCAGGAGGTGGCCGATGCAGGCTCTCGACGCGTTGCTCAACCGTGTTTCCGTTCCACGACTGGTCGAACCGGCCCCCACTGCCGAGCAGCGCGAAGCCCTGTTTGGCGCCGCGTTGCGCGCGCCGGATCACGGGCATTTGCAGCCGTATCGCTTCCTGACGGTCGAAGGCGCGGCACGCGAGCAAATGGGCGAGTTGCTGGCGCAAGCTGCGCAAATGCAGGAAGGCGAAGTCACTGAAGCGATGATCGACAAGGCCCGTAATGGTCCGCTGCGTGCGCCGCTGGTGGTTGTGGTGATCGCCAAGTTGCAGGAACACGCCAAGTACCCGAAGGCCGAGCAGTTGCTGGCGGCCGGGTGTGCGGCGCACGGGATTTTGCTGGCGGCGTATGCGCAAGGGATTGGTGCGGTGTGGCGTACGGGTGATCTGGCTTATTCGCAGCACGTGGCCAAAGGTTTGGGCTTGGTTGAAGGTGAAGAAGTGATCGCGTTCTTGTACCTCGGCACGCCGCAGAAAGAACCGCGTGTGGCGGAGAAGGTTGATCTGGCTGAGTTTGTCAGCGCCTGGCCCGCCAACGCCTGAAGATCAAAAGCCCCTCACCCTAGCCCTCTCCCAGAGGGAGAGGGGACTGATTGGGGGATGCTCAAGAGGTACGCCGACCTGAAAGTGCTCGGCTGAATCCAGAGTCGATAACGGCTCCAATGCATTTCGAGTTCGGAGTCGATAACGGTTCCGATGCATTTCGAGTTCGGAGTCGATAACGGCTCCAATGCATTTCGAGTTCGGAGTCGATAACGGTTCCGATGCATTTCGAACCCAGAGTCGGCGACGATTCACGTGCCTTCCTGGCCCATAATCGACTCGGTGTTTCAGGTCGATGTCTGACGCAAGACACCTCGGTCGGCCCCCTCTCCCTCCGGGAGAGGGCTGGGGTGAGGGTAGCTTTTAGGCTCTTAAAGTTGCACCACCGCTCCGGGCACCAACGGCAATTCCAGACTGGCAATAAACCCACCCTGCGGATGATTGGCCAGCGTCAAACTCCCACCATGCCGCTCCGCTGCCCTTCGCGCAATCGCCAGGCCCAAACCGTGTCCCGCCGCCGTCTGCCCCGGCGCCCGGTAAAACGGCTCGCCCAACTGGCTCAAATGTTCAGCCTGCACCCCCGGCCCATGGTCGCGCACGCTCACGATGATTTTTTCACCCTGACGTGAAGCCTGCATTTCAATCGGCTGACCTTCCGGGTTGAAGCGCTGGGCGTTGCGCAGCAGGTTATCGACGGCGCGCTCGATCATGGTCGGCCAGCCTTTCAGATTCAGCTGCGGTTCGGCATCCAGACGCACGATCTGCTCGGGCGATCCCAGTTTTGCATCCTTCTGCAAGAGGCCGAGCAACGCATTCAGATCCACCTCTTCAGCACTGGCGTTGTCGGCATCGACCCGCGCCAATACCAGAATTTCACTGATCAACGCTTCCAGCCGATCACACTCGCGCGTCAGGCGTGGCCAGAGTTTCTCGCGTTCTTCAGGGTTGGCGCGTTCGGCCAGGGCCAGGGCGATACGCAGCCGCGCCAACGGTGAGCGCAATTCGTGGGAAACGTCGCGCAACAGCTGTCGCTGGCTGCCAATCAGGCTTTGCAGGCGCGCGCCCATGCGGTTGAAATCGTTGGCCAGCACGCCGAATTCGTCGCGGCGGTTGGCCAGTTTCGCCAGGCTGTTCTGCTGATAAGTGGTCTGCCCGAGATCATGCACCGCGCCGCGCAAACGGCTGAGCGGGCGGGTGATGGAGAAGGTCACCAACAGACTGAACAGGGTCAGCACCACCAGCGCAATCCCCAGCGCACTCAATGGCCAAAGCAGGCTTTCGCGGTGCCAAGAGTCGAGTTCCGGATGCGGGATGCGGTAGATGAACAGGTAGGTGTCACCGGTTTTTTCGCTGGTGAATTCATCGGTCAGACGTCGCCATGGCAGACGCCGGTCATCATTGTTCTGGCGGGCTTCGAACGCGGCTGCGCGGCGCGGGAAGGTGCCGTGAACCACCGGGTCGCCGGATTCGTTCAGTACCTGAACATCGATGTGATATTGGCGTTTGCGCTGTTCGAGGATGTCCTGGGCAGCTTCCTCGCCCTGGGCTTCGTAGGTTTGCGTCCATTCGCCAGCGAGGGTGTTGAGGCCCGGATGGCGACTGAGGATCCACGCGTCCTGGTTGAGCATGTGCCCGAGCAGAATGGACAGCCCGGCCACCAGAGCGATGGCCAGCCAGAAGCTCGCGAGAATACGCCAGAACAATGAACGCACAGAAAATCCTCAGAACAAACGCAAATCCCTGTAGGAGTGAGCCTGCTCGCGATAGCGGTGAGTCAGACAAGTATTCGTTGACTGACACACCGCTATCGCGAGCAGGCTCACTCCTACATTGGATCGGTGGAAAAAGACCCGGCGGTGTTTAGCCGTCGGGTCCGGGTCAGAACATTATTGCGCCTTTTGCGCCTGTTGCGCTTTCCACGCCTTGAACTCGGCCCATTCGGCGCGACGCTCGGCCTGTTTTTTCTGGATCTCGTCGAATTTCTTCTGTTGATCCGGTTTCAACACGGCGCGAACATCCGTCTCGGCTTTCTTGTGGTTGGCGGCCATCTCGTCCTTCATGGCTTTCTGGTCAGCCGGCGAGAGTTTTTCCAGATACTTGTCGACCACTTGCTTACGCTCGTGCATCTGCTCGCCCATGATCTTGCGGATCTGTTCGCGCTGTTCGCGGGACAGGTCGAGTTGGCTGTACGGGCCTTTGCCGTGCATGCCGTGCATCTGACCGCCGTGGCGTGGGCCGTCGAGCGGGCCACCCATCGGGCCACCGTCTTGCGGCATGGCCATGGCGACGGTTGGCAGAGCGGCAGCGAACATCAGAGCGATAAGAGTCTTGCGCATGGTGTATCTCCTTGTCTCGTTCCCGGTACGTTCCGGATGAGTTCAGATTACGGAGATCAAGGTCAGCGGCGGTCAGCACTGCGTAAAGCTTCGGTAAAGACACTCGAGCGCTGACCTGACAAACACACCCTGTAGGAGTGAGCCTGCTCGCGATAACGGTGTATCGGGCAAGAACATGTCGACTGACACACTGCTATCGCGAGCAGGTCCACTCCTACAAGGGGGAGCCTCAGAGGCTGTAGTAGTAACCGCGGCTGCGCAACGCGACGATGCGTGGGCGGCCGTCGGGATGCGGGCCGATTTTCTTGCGCAGGTTGCTGACGTGCATGTCGAGGCTGCGGTCGTACAGGGTCAGCTTGCGGCCGAGGGCGATCTGCGCCAGTTCCTGTTTGTCCAGCGGTTCGCCGGGTTGCTTGAGCAGGGCTTCGAGCAGACGGCTTTCGGAAACGGTGAGGGTCAGTTCTTTCTCGTCGATGCTGACCACGCCGCGCACCGGACTGAAACTCAGATCGCCCAGCTCAAGCTGCGTCGAGACTGCCGCCGGGTGGCTGCGGCGCAGTACGGCGCGCAGGCGAGCGGTCAGTTCTCGTGGGTCGCAGGGTTTGGCCAGATAATCGTCGGCGCCCAGTTCCAGACCGAGGATGCGATCCAGCGGCTCACCCCGGGCCGAAAGCATCAGCACCGGCAGATCGGCGTGGTCGTTGCGCAGTTGCTTGAGCAGTTCCAGACCGCTGCCATCGGGCAGCATCACATCGAGCACCACCGCCGCCGGGGCCGTTTCGGCCAACGCCTTGCGCGCACTCTGGCCATCGTGGCACGCGCGCACATGGAAGCCTTCCTGGCTCAGCCAGCTACTCAGGAGTTCGCACAACTCCTGGTCATCATCTATCAGTAACAGCTCGCTCATGACTCACTCAATTTAGCCATTGCCGACGTTTTCGGCTTGCTCCACTGGCAAAGATACCGCAGAGCAGCGCCAATAGCGCTACTCCGGCGCCCGTGACGAACCATTGCTGCTGATCAGTCAGCAGACGCGGCAGCGGGCTGGCCTGGGCTTCCTTGAGTTGCAGCTTGAGACGCTGGTTCTCCTGGCGCAACCGGGCGAGCTGGGCACTTTCACGGGTGTTGTCGGCATTTTGCAGTTGTTTGTTCAGTTCTTCCCGCTGCTGCTCGCTGGCCTTGAGGCGCTGCTGCAACTCGGTGATCTGGCTGCCGGCGCTTAACGACAATGGCGTGGAATTGCCGCCTTCGGTGGTTTCCTCACCATGGGCGGGTGCCATGATCGACAACGTGACCAACATCAGACACAACGGACCCTTGCGCATCGCGACACCTGTTTCCAAATGGATATTGGGCAGGTTGTCGGCAGACAAACGAGAATAATGAGCGATTGAGAGCAGCAAGAACCAGGAAGGTTCATTGCATGAGGCAGTGTCGCGAGTGATGAGGGGTAAATCCCCTCATCACCGGACGTTTAAGGCAGGACTTGCTTGAACGGCTTGACGACCACGTTGGCGTAGACACCCGCGGCGATGTACGGGTCAGCATCGGCCCATGCTTGCGCAGCGCTGAGGGAATCGAATTCGGCGACGATCAGGCTGCCGGTGAAACCCGCAGCGCCCGGATCATTGCTGTCGACGGCCGGGTGCGGGCCGGCCAATACGATGCGGCCTTCGCCCTTGAGCGCTTGCAGGCGTTCCAGATGCGCAGGGCGCGCGGCCAGGCGTGCTTCCAGCGAGTTGGCGACGTCGGTGGCAATGATGGCGTAGAGCATGTCAGTCCTCGGTTTTTGGTGTTGTTGGGGTATCGGCATCGTGCAGATGACGCGACAGGTAAATGCCCTGTGCGACCAGGAATACCAAGGTCATGCCCAGGCTGCCGAACACCTTGAAGTCCACCCAGTAGCTCTGGAAGGTGAAGGCGACGAACAGGTTGGCAGCGCCGCAGAACAGGAAAAAGCCGATCCAGGCGATGTTCAGGCGGGTCCAGACCGGATCCGGAAGGCTCAGTGCGTGGCCCATGATGCGTTTGATCAGCAGGCGGTCACCGATGAAGTGGCTGCCGATGAAGGCGACGGCGAACAGCCAGTTGACCACCGGGGCTTTCCACTTGAGGAAGGTCTCGCTGTGGAAGGCCAGCGTCAGGCTGCCGAAAACCAGGCAGGCAATCAGGGTCAGCCATTGGCTCTTTTCCAGCTTGCGCTGTTTGATGAACAACGCGCCGTACACCACCAGGGAACTGATGATCAGCATCGCCGTGGCGCTGTAAATACCGCCTACAGTCACTTCATGGCCAGCGATGTCGACGACCCGTGGATCAAGTTTGTAAACGATGAAGAACAGCAGAAGCGGGATGAAATCGATGAATTGTTTCACAGTGAGAGCCAGAAGCTGGATGTGGCGGCATAATAACAAACATATGGGCGCGCGATAGCGCCAGCTGATTTGAGGTTACAACTCCCCGTGAATGTTGATTTGCACTGCCATAGCACGGCCTCCGATGGCGCCCTCGCGCCTGCGGTTCTGGTTGCGCGTGCGTTCGAGAACGGCGTGCGAGTCCTGGCGTTGACTGACCACGACACCCTCGAAGGCCTCGCCGAAGCGCGCACGGCCGCCAACGAATTGGGCATACAACTGGTCAACGGCGTCGAATTGTCCTGCACCTGGGGCGGCGCGACGATTCATGTGTTGGGCTACGGTTTCGACGTCAACGCCACACCGTTGGTCGAAGCGATTGCCAGATTGCACGATGGCCGCTGGCTGCGGTCGGAAGAAATAAGCCGCAAGCTCGCCCTCAAGGGTATGCCCGGTGCCCTCGAAGGTGCCCGGCAGGTCCAGCAGGAACTGGGTGATAGTGGCAACGCCCCGGCCCGTCCGCATTTCGCCGACTGGATGGTGCGTGAAGGTTTTGTAAAGGATCGCGCCGAGGCATTCCGCAAATGGCTCGGCGCCGGCAAGCTGGGTGATGTCAAGTTGCACTGGCCGACGCTGGAAGACACCGTTGGCACACTGCGTGCCGCCGGGGCCTGGGTCAGCCTCGCGCATCCGTGGCACTACGATTTCACCCGCAGCAAGCGCCGGAAGCTGATTGCCGACTATATTCAAGCAGGCGGGCATGCGATCGAGGTGGTCAATGGCCATCAGCCTGCGGAACAGGTCGGCAGCCTGGCAATCCTTGCCCGTGAGTTCGGTCTGCTGGTCAGCGCCGGCAGTGACTTCCATGGCCCTGGCGGCTGGTCAGAGATCGGCCAGTACCGGCCGGTTCCCGAGGACCTTCCACCCCTGTGGTGTCGGTTCAAACATGACACAGATATTGCCGCCGTCTGAACAGGTAGAAAATGTGAGTCAATTTTTCCAGATACATCCGGAAAACCCACAAGCGCGCCTGATAAAACAGGCGGTCGAAATCATCCGCAAAGGCGGGGTGGTGGTTTATCCTACGGATTCTTCCTACGCCATCGGCTGCCAGATCGGCGACAAGACCGCCATCGAGCGCGTGCGCCGTTTGCGTCAACTCGATGAAAAGCACAACTTCGCGCTGATCTGCAGCGACCTGTCGCAACTGGGCAACTACGCGAAGATCGACACCGGCACCTTCCGCATTCTCAAGGCGCATCTGCCGGGGCCTTACACCTTTATTCTCAACGCCACCCGCGAAGTGCCGCGTCTGTTGCTGCATCCGAAGAAGCGCACCATCGGTCTGCGTGTGCCCAGCCATCCGATCGCGCTGGCGCTGCTGGCCGAACTCGGCGAGCCGCTGATGAGCGTGACCCTGATCATGCCCGGCGACGAAGACCCGCTCAGCGATCCTTACGAAATGCGCCAACTGCTTGAACACCAAGTGGACTTGATCATCGACGGCGGTTTCGGCGGCATCAAAGCCTCCACCGTGATCGACCTGACCGGCGACGACCCTGAAGTGATCCGCGTTGGTTGCGGCGACCCCGCGCCGTTCATGGTCGAGGCCTGAATGTCCGCAGTGGAAACCGTTGTCGATCCCCAGGCTGGCGCTCAGCAAGAACTGCCGTTTGCCATGGTCTATGGCCAGGCAGTCATGGAGATGCCGCTGGACCTGTACATCCCGCCGGATGCGCTGGAAGTCTTCCTTGAAGCCTTCGAAGGCCCGCTCGACCTGCTGCTGTACCTGATCCGCAAACAGAACATCAACATCCTCGATATCCCGGTGGCGGAAATCACCCGCCAGTACATGGGTTATGTCGAGTTGATGCAGTCGGTGCGTCTGGAGCTGGCCGCCGAGTATCTGGTGATGGCCGCGATGCTCGCCGAGATCAAGTCGCGCATGCTTCTGCCGCGCGCTGAAACCGTCGAAGACGAAGAAGACGACCCGCGTGCCGAACTGATCCGCCGCTTGCAGGAATACGAGCGTTTCAAGGCGGCCGCCGAAGGCATCGACGGCTTGAGCCGCGTTGGCCGCGATGTGATCGTGCCCAAGCTCGACGCCCCGGAAGCCCGTGCACGCAAGCTGTTGCCGGACGTTGCGCTGGAAGAGATTTTGATGTGCATGGCCGAAGTGCTGCGCCGTGGCGATATGTTTGAAAGCCACCAGGTCAGCCGCGAAGCACTGTCCACCCGCGAGCGCATGAGCGATGTGCTGGAACGGCTCAAGGGCGGCGGTTTTGTGCCGTTCGTCGAGCTGTTCACCGCCGAAGAAGGGCGGCTGGGTGTGGTGGTGACCTTTATGGCGATCCTTGAACTGGTCAAGGAATCCTTGGTCGAGCTGGTGCAGAATGAGCCGTTCGCCGCGATCCACGTGCGAGCCCGAGCCGAATAACGAGTCGAAACATGAATCTGACTGAACCCCGCGAGCTGGCCCCCCTGCTTGAAGCCTTTCTGTTGGCCTCGGGAAAGCCGCAATCCCTTGAGCGCCTGTTTGAACTGTTTGAAGAAGGCGAACGGCCCGAGCCTGCGGTCTTCAAGAAAGCCCTGACCCTGCTGGGCAAGTCCTGCGAGGGCCGTGCTTTCGAGCTCAAGGAAGTCTCATCGGGCTATCGCTTGCAGATCCGCGAAAAGTTTTCGCCGTGGGTCGGCCGCTTGTGGGAAGAGCGCCCGCAGCGTTACTCCCGCGCCTTGCTCGAAACCATCGCGCTGATTGCCTACCGTCAGCCGATCACCCGTGGCGAGATCGAAGACGTGCGTGGCGTGGCGGTGAACAGCAATATCGTCAAGACCTTGCTGGAGCGCGAGTGGATTCGTGTTGTTGGTTACCGCGATGTGCCGGGCAAACCGGCGATGTTTGCCACCACCAAGATGTTTCTCGATCACTTCAACCTGAAGAACCTCGAAGACCTGCCGCCGCTGGCCGAATTGCGCGAAATGGAAACCGACCCGGTGCTCGATTTCGACGACGCTCCGGTGCCGCAGGGTTTGCAGGAGTTGGCCGACGCCAGCGCCGAGCCGGAAGAGGAGAAGGAAGAGACCAGTTTCCATACCTTGCTGCTGGAGCTGGACAGCATGGAGGAGGGGATCAAGACCGACTTCGACGATTTGCTGCGAGATGCGGCGGATGGTGAGGCGGGCGACAGTGACGCGCCGACGACCGAGCCTGAAACCGAAGTCGCTGAGCCAGCGATTGAAGTTGAACTTGAAGCCGAGCCAGAAGCCGAACCGGAAGAGGACATTCTTGGCGTCGCCGAAGCCCGCGAAAAGCTGTTGGCCGCCGTCGCCGCGCTCGAACAACCCGCGCCAGAACCCGAGCTGAGCGAAGAAGAAGCCGAAGCCCGCGCCTTGGCCGAAGCCATCGAAGCCGAACGCCGCGAGTTCGAAGACTGATCCGATCCCAAGAACACCGCAAACCCCTGTAGGAGTGAGCCTGCTCGCGATTGCGGTGTGTCAGTCGACATCTTCTTGGCAGATACACCGCAATCGCGAGCAGGCTCACTCCTACAGGGGATTTGTGTGTTTCTGGAGTAGGTATGAGTTCAACAAAAGACCCGTGCATCAGCCTCTGCAAATTCACCGACGACATCTGTCTCGGCTGCGGCCGCAGCAAGCGCGAAATCAAGGCCTGGAAGAAACTCGACAAGGACGACAAGCGCAGCGTACTGGCCGAAGCCGCGCTGCGCCTGATCAAACTCGGTGGCGCCGGTCGGCGGAAAAAGAAATAACCTTGGCCTGATCGACTAGTCTCTGATGCGCGATGGCGCACATCCGCGTATGATTCGCGACCCTCCGCCGATCCCTTCGGCCGAGAACCCAGATTTCAATGCTTCAGGCGCCGCCTGAACAGACCACACCGGGAGGTGCCCAGATGAGCGACATCATTCAGAAAGACGACCAGGAAATCGGCCCAGCAGGCGAAAAGCTGCAGAAAGTCCTCGCCCGTATCGGCGTCGGCTCGCGCCGTGACGTGGAATCCTGGATCAGCCAGGGCCGGATCAAGGTCAATGGCAAAGACGCCACCCTCGGTCTGCGCGTCGACATGCACGACGCCATCACCATTGATGGCAAGGTGATCAAGCGCGAAGAAGCGGCCGAATCGGTCCGCCGCGTGATCATGTACAACAAACCCGATGGCGAGATCTGCACCCGTGACGACCCTGAAGGCCGTCCGACCGTGTTCGACAAGCTGCCGCGTCCGAAAGAAGGTCGCTGGATCAACATCGGTCGTCTCGACATCAACACCACCGGTCTGCTGATGTTCACCACCGACGGTGAGCTGGCCAACCGTCTGATGCACCCGTCCTACGAGATGGACCGTGAGTACGCCGTGCGCGTACGCGGTGAAGTCGACGACGAGATGATCGAGCGCCTGAAGGCCGGCGTCGTGCTGGAAGACGGCCCGGCGAAGTTCACCGACATCAAGCAGGCGCCAGGCGGTGAAGGCTTCAACCACTGGTATCACTGCGTGGTGATGGAAGGCCGTAACCGTGAGGTTCGTCGTCTGTGGGAATCGCAGGGTCTGGTGGTCAGCCGTCTGAAGCGCGTGCGTTTCGGTCCGGTGTTCCTCAACTCCGACCTGCCGATGGGGCGCTGGCGCGAAATGAGCCAGTACGAAGTCGACATCCTCAGTGCTGAAGTCGGCCTGACGCCGGTAGCGATGCCGCAACTGAACGCCAAGAGCAAAGACAAGCTTGAGCGCATGCAGCGCAAATCGTCGCGGCCGATGGCCAAGACCGAGCGCGTGCGCACCCTGCGTCCAGCCGCTGGCGCGCCGACCGGCCCACGCCCGAGCCGTGAGCCGCAGATCGAAGGCGAGCGCCCAGGTCGCAAGCCAGTTGCCGCCCGTGACGGCGAACGCGCTCCGCGTCCGGCCAACGGTCGCACTGAACGTGGCGAGCGTGGTGCTCCGAGCGGTCGTGGCACGCCTGTGGCGGATCGTCCGGCGGACACCACCAACAAGCGCCCGGCCAAACCTGCGCCGAAGCGTCCGGGGATCAAGCTGGTTGACGGTGACAAGCCGTCGGGCAAGCGTCGTGGCGCACCGGCCGGTTCCGGTCAGCGTCCGGGGTTTGGTCGCAAGAAGCCGGAATAAGGCAGCTGTGAGCTTCTAGCGGCAAGCTTCAGGCTAAAGCAAAAACGCCAACCTCAGGGTTGGCGTTTTTTTTTCGTCTGGCGAAAGTTATATAGCGACTGATTTGGCCTCTTCGCGAGCAGGCTCGCTCCCACATTGAAATTGCGTCAAACATAAATCCCCTGTGGGAGCGAGCCTGCTCGCGAAGGCGTCAATCGCCTAAAAGACAAAGCGTCCGTCAAACACCGGCTTGTTATCCAGCGCCAACACCCCGCCGGAGAAGATCAGGTCCAGGTGATGGCTGCCCTTGGCCCCGCCGCCCAATCCGAGATGCAAGCCACAATGCCGCTCCTCAAACCCGGCATTACGCGCATACAAATCCTTCACGCCTTCATTGGTGCCAATCCCCAACTCCTCAATCCGCCGGTTCGACGGATTGGCGTCCAGGTACTTGTTGAAATCATGCTCCAGCCCCGGCACCTCCGTGGCGATGCGGCTGATAGTCGAATTCTCGATCCATAGCTCCAACGGCGATTCCAGTACGCCGTATTTGCGCGCAAACGGGATGGTGCTGAGGAACGTGCCCTTGAATTTCACATGGCCATTGATGGCCTCGCTGTGCGTGGCGATTTCGCCGGGGGCCAGGTCGAAGTTGCCGATGCCGTTGATATCGGTCCACTTCTTGATGCTGCTCAGCGGCGTTTCAAACCATGAGCCGTCATCGTCTTTGAAACTCAGCGTGGTCGCCTGGGACATACGCTGGATCAGGTGACTGTTCAGGCCAGCAATGCGCTGCGGCGTGACGCTGAAGGTGTCATAGAAATAATCGCCGTAATCCTTGAACAGCAGCGACTTCTTCCAGTTCTCCGCCATCACCGCTTGCAGCGCGCGGACGAACTCCGGGCCGTCGGGGCGTGGGTTGGGCAAGGTGGAAGAGTCGTAGAAGAAAATGTACAGATCGCTGTCGGTGATTGCCGAGGTCAGCGTTGCAGTGCTGTCCAGGTCCAGACGTCGGCTGCTGAACTGGAAACGAGGATGATCGCCTGCCTGTTCGGCGATCGCGCCGGTCAGCGCTTCGTAATCAGCCGTGTGGCCGAGCAATACCTTCGCCGAGTCGAGACCGGCAAGGGCGGGGTGGTGTTCGAGGTAGTAAAGGAAATGCGAGATCGCGCGGGGCTTATCCATGAATCCTCCCTGACTGACCGTGTAGAAAGCGGCAGGCACGACCGGCCGGATCGTGCCTGCCCGGAGATGTCTTACAGAGGCCACATCGCCGTGCCGAACGGAACTACCGCGTCGGCTTGCATCATTTCTACAGCCGCCTCGTGGGTCGGTGCTTCAAACCATTCGTCCAGTTGCAGTTCGGTATCCAAGTCTTTTTCCAGTGCTTGCATGGTCGATCTCCTAGATGACATTCACGGTTGTGACTGGCCGGTCGAGGTGGCCGGCAAGACGTGAAGAACCTAGTTCAGGGTTTTTTGTAATGCAAAAAATTATTCATTTAATTTTTAAATAGACTTTTTATTCTGTTTTTCGGCGGCAGTTTTCTTATTTGAAAACAAAAAACTAAACGGCACGTTTCATTAGCAAGCTAGCTACCGTCAATTTGCAGACGTCTGACAGATATTTCTGAAATGGAAACTCTGCGTTACGCATCGTAAAGAAATGTTTACAAAAAAGCCGGTAAAACCGAGGGAAACCAACCCGTCATGATCGCTGTAAGGAAAAGCTGCCGAAGCCTGCTCCGCCGCGGGCCGGACAAGGCTCTGGCGCGCTTGTTTCAGCGCCGTTTGCAGGGTGAGATGCGCCTCATGCCTGTCGTGCAGGTGCATAACAAGAAGGAGGCGCAATGAACGCCGTGACTGATCTCCATCTCTCTCCGTGGGACGGTTTTTTCCTCGTCCACGCCGATGGCCTGCAAAGGCCTGACTCAATTTTTGCAGCCGCTCGAGTGACTCGAGGCGGACACACGCAATCCCGGCAACCGCCACGCTGATCCAGCGGGGTCTGGCAGCAGGGGGTTAGCGGTGTACAATGCGCCGCGTTTTAACTGTGACCCTCTGCGTAATCGCGCAAATCTCAAGGCTATCCGCCTTGTTCACTCCGTGGCGCCACAAGCGTTTCGGGTTCGATTTCGTCACAGATAAAAACAAACAGGTGACGCATGACCGTTGTAAACAAGCTGAACTCCTGGTGCCTGCGCTGGGGTTTGATCGGGGCTGCCTGAAATCGCAACCTTGCAGCAACGTCTACTGAACACCATCAAACCTTGCGTGAGACCTTTTTCATGAGTGGACAACCCTCGCAATCAGGCGAGCTGAAACGCGGCCTGAAAAATCGCCATATTCAACTGATCGCCCTCGGTGGCGCGATCGGTACCGGATTGTTCCTCGGCTCGGCCGGGGTACTGAAATCCGCCGGCCCGTCGATGATCCTCGGCTACGCCATCTGCGGCTTCATCGCCTTCATGATCATGCGCCAGTTGGGCGAGATGATTGTCGAAGAGCCGGTGGCCGGTTCCTTCAGCCATTTCGCGCACAAGTACTGGGGCGGCTTTGCCGGGTTCCTGTCCGGTTGGAACTGCTGGATCCTGTACATTCTGGTGGGCATGTCGGAGCTGACCGCGGTCGGCAAATACATTCACTATTGGGCGCCGGATATCCCGACCTGGGTGTCTGCAGCGGCTTTCTTCGTGCTGATCAACGCGATCAACCTGGCCAACGTCAAAGTCTTCGGTGAGGCGGAATTCTGGTTCGCGATCATCAAGGTCGTCGCGATCGTCGGCATGATTGCGCTGGGCAGCTACCTGCTGGTCAGCGGCAACGGCGGCCCGCAAGCCTCGGTGAGCAATCTGTGGTCGCACGGTGGTTTCTTCCCGAACGGTGTGAGCGGTCTGGTGATGGCCATGGCGATCATCATGTTCTCCTTCGGCGGTCTGGAAATGCTCGGTTTCACCGCCGCTGAAGCGGACAAGCCGAAAACCGTGATCCCGAAAGCGATCAATCAGGTGATCTACCGAATCCTGATTTTCTACATCGGTGCACTGGTGATCCTGCTGTCGCTGACGCCATGGGACAGCCTGTTGGAAACCCTTAACGCGTCTGGCGATTCGTACAGCGGCAGCCCGTTCGTGCAAGTGTTCTCGATGCTCGGCAGCAACACCGCCGCGCACATCCTCAACTTCGTGGTCCTGACCGCTGCGTTGTCGGTGTATAACAGCGGCACCTATTGCAACAGCCGTATGCTGCTGGGCATGGCCGAGCAGGGCGATGCGCCGAAAGTGTTGGCGAAAATCGACAAGCGCGGTGTGCCGGTGCGTTCGATTCTGGCTTCGGCGGCAGTGACGCTGGTGGCTGTGCTGCTCAACTACCTGATTCCACAACACGCGCTGGAACTGCTGATGTCGCTGGTGGTTGCGACGCTGGTGATCAACTGGGCGATGATCAGCTTCTCGCACTTCAAGTTCCGCCAGCACATGAACAAGACCAAACAGACGCCGCTGTTCAAGGCGTTGTGGTATCCGTACGGTAACTACATCTGCCTGGCATTCGTCGCCTTCATCCTCGGCGTGATGCTGTTGATCCCGGGCATTCAGATCTCGGTGTATGCGATTCCGGTGTGGGTCGTGTTCATGTGGGTCTGCTACGTGATCAAGAACAAGCGCGGCGCGCAGCAGGCCGTGCACGCGGCAGGTGCTGCCAAGTAAGCGCTGATGCAGAAAAACAAAACCCGGCCTGAGTGCCGGGTTTTTTTATGGCTGAAAATGTTGGAGCGCTATTGGTAGTCGGCGAGAGGATAGTCCCTGCACAGGGTTTCGACCTCTGAGCGAAACTGCGCGAGGAGCAGGGGTTCCAGTGTGTAATCCTGTTCGCCGAGCGGCGCTACCGTATTCAGAACCCGCACTATCAAATCGACGATCTGGCGGCTGCCGTGGACATCGACCCGGCGTTGCGCCAGAGCGCCCGTGCCGATGCGCAGTCCGCTCGTCACCAGTGTCGAGCGGTGATCGCCGGGAACGCGATGGCGATTGACGATGATCCCGCAGTGACCCAGTGCCGCCTCCGCGATAGCGCCCGTGATGTCGCCACGCAAGCGAACCAGTACCGTATGGTTTTCACTGCAGCCGCCAACCACTTCGTAATCCTGTGCCTGGAAGGCGCGGGCCATTTCATCCGCAGTACTGCGGATCTGCGCCATGCAGACGTCGAATTCTGCCGACATGGCGTAACCCAGCGCGGCAGCCTTCGCAGCGATCATGTTGGCAGCGAGCGCACCCTGCATTCGCGGGTAAACGGCTTCATCCAGCAGGCGACTGAAGGTGGTTCTCAAGCCGGGAATCTTGGTGTTCGCATCAGCACCGCTGAGGATCACGCCACCCCGAGGCCCGGCGAGTTGCTTGTGCGTGCAGGTGACGGTGACATGTGCGGCGTCGATCGGACCTGGATGCCGACCGGTGGCCACAAGCCCGGCGATATGCGAAATGTCGGCGAGCAGGATGGCGCCGGCTTCATCGGCAATTTCGCGAAACCGCGTGAAGTCGACTACGCGTGAATAGGCGGTGGCGCCGCAGAGGATGATGCGTGGGCGATGGGCGAGCGCCAGCAGGCGCACTTTGTCGTAATCAATAAGACCGTCGGATGTCGTGCCGTACTGGATCGCCTTGTAGTAGGCGCCCGAAAACGCCGCGAGGCTGCCATGGGTGAGATGACCACCGTGCTCCACCGCCATACCCAACAGGGTATCGCCAGGCTCCATTAAGGCCGTAAGGACTTGGTATATGGCGTTCGACGCTGAGTGTGGTTGCACGTTGGCGTATTGCGCGCCGAACAGTTGCCGGGCCCGGCGAATGGCCAGCGACTCGACCAGCTCGACATTCTCGCACCCTGCACTGTGGCGCTTGCCGGACATGCCCTCTGCCGTCACGTTGACCAGCACGGAAGCGCAGGCCGCCAAGGTTCGCGGCTGAACTGCGCAGGAGGAGGAAACCAGTGAAAGCGTGTGCTGTTGACGCGTGATTTCCGCGTCGAGAATGGCCGCCAGTTCGGCATCTTCTGCGCGAAGATCCGTCAGGCCACGACGCAACATGTCAGCCTGGTTCTTGAGCGGTTCAGTAATGACTGCCATTGCTTGATTCCTTCCCTGGTTTTGCGAGATTTGCGCATGTCCTTGCTTGCCGGATCTGTACAGGCGAATCCGTGTTTTGACCGCTGTGCGCGCAAAACTAAACCCTGTACAGGCCCACCCGTTTTTTCGTTCTTTCACTCTTGAGAATGCGACGCCGGATTGACGCATCATAAATTTTTCAGTGAGGAACGCCACAGAATTAATCAAAAAAATGAACATTCTTCAAAGAAAATGATTCTTTTTGTAGTCGCGTCGGGTGTAAAACAGGCATTGCCCGGAGCCGATTTTCAGGCCATGGGTGGAAGTCGAAAGGAACTGACGAGTCATTACCGAGGCTGAAATGACCCCGCACGTTGGCGGAAGCAGCCTGTGAAAGCTGACTTTTTATACCGAACCCAAGGAGGGAGAATGCTATGATCCTGCGCGGCACTGACAGGGATATAACTGCAATTTCCTACCTCACTTGTGTATGTCCGGAATGATCATTCGGGACGTGACATTGATTGCAGTTAAAAATGGATGATAAGCATGTGATGCACAGAAGAGAAAGATCGGAGAATCTGAAGAACAACATCAAATACCTGATAAAGAGTCGCGGGGAGACGCAGTTGTCCTTGTGTCACTCCAGTGGTTTGACGCGTACCACCATCTACAACATCCTTGAAGGCAAAGTGGTCAATGTACAGCAGTCCACTGTACGCAAGATTTCTGATTTTTTCGGCGTGTCTTACGAGGAAATAGAAACGATTGATTTTGAAGAGAAGGAAATAATCGAAAGCAGTATTTCGCCACAGGGGAATATGAATCCGGCGGCGGTTCCGGTGATTAAAGAAAGTCTGCTGCTGCAAAGTCTGGATAAGAGAATTGGTGAGTTGGCGACGATTTATCCATTGACTTACTATTTTGGCGCTTCTTTTAATCTGATTGGTGTGCTGCTGGAAAACGAAATCAGCGGTCTGCATGAACCCGGTGAGCTGTTGATCGTACAGAAAGGAGCATCGACCAGCGACAGGGAAAAACTGGTGTATGACAAAATCACAGCGAAGTTATCTATAAGCCATGAAGGCAACTTTGATGCGGATCGTGTATGCGTGATCGGAGATGTAATCGAGGAACGATTTAATGGATTGCAGTGTTGAAATGGAAAACAGCAAGTACAAATTGCTGGGGTTCGAAAATGGAAAAAGCCTGGCCGTTATCATGGTCATTGCGACAGGCAAGATAATTAAAATAAAACTGAGTGAAGTGTTGAATAGTGAGATTATGGATAATCTGAATAAAATCGAAGTGAAAAACCTCTACAAGAAGTTCTACTCCCAGGGTGGGGCGCTGACGGCATACGAAATCAATGATCGTCATGAAAGTTCGTGGATGATCTACATCATTCTGAACCTGATGCTGTTCACGCTTTATATTTTCACCAGCATTGCGGCGACCAAGCCGATCTACCTGGATTACTTTGACATTGTCGTGACCCCGGGAACCTTTCTTTACCCGCTGACCTTTCTGATCGTTGACTTGTTGAACGAGACCTTTGGTCTGCGGCTGGCGCGCCGGGCAATTCTCTTTGCGTTCATCAGCAATGCGGCGATTATCATTCTATTGGCGATCACCACCCATTTGCCGGGGTTGCCGGGGTGGAAGCTCGATGGACCTTACAATGACGTGATCAGTCAATTGTCTTCTGTTCTGGTAGCGTCTTCGATATCGTTTCTGGTGTCCGAAAACATAAACTCGTATCTGTTGTGCAAGATCAAGGAACTGACCAACTCCAGATTCCTGTTCTTGCGAGTATTCTTGAGTACATTGTTTGCAGTAATCATCGACAGCTTTCTGTTCTGTTACATTGCATTCTATGGAACGATGGAGAACAGTGCGATCTTGAGCATGATCTATGTGCAGATCGCGATCAAAGTAGGTTTTGCTTTCTTTAATATCATGCCCGCTTATGGGGCGCGGTCGCTGTTCAAGAAGTATCTGACGGGAAGCCAGGTTTGATCGAATAGCAGAAGCGCTCGCTTGGACTGTCCCAGGCGAGCGTTTTTTTGTGTCTTATTTTAGTTTGAGTTTCAATTTCAAACTGTTGGTTACCTGATCTTTGTTCTCCAGGAACTCGTTGAGGCCTTTCGCGCGAAGATTGCACGCGTCACAGTCGCCGCATCCGCTTCCAGCTATACCGTTGTAGCAGGTCAGCGTCTGATGATGAATCAGGTCCAGTTGATTGTGGTAATCAGCCAGTGCCCAGGTTTCGGCTTTGTTCAGCCACATCAGTGGCGTTTCCAGACGTAACTTGTAATCCATGCCCAGTTCAAGCGCGTTGTTCAACGCCTTGACGAACTCATCGCGGCAATCCGGGTAACCCGAGAAGTCGGTTTCGCAAACACCGGTAATGACTGTTCTGGCTTGAACCTGATACGCATAGATAGACGCGAGGGTCAAAAACAGAATGTTTCTTCCCGGTACGAAAGTGCTCGGCAGACTTTCTCCGGAGCTGTTGACGGTCGGCACGGGAATGTTGTCGCGGGTCAGGCTGCTGATCGCCAGTTCATTCAGCAGAGAGACATCCATTACCTTGTGAACGGTCACGCCAAGCTGTTTGCAAAGTTGCTGGGCAACTTCAATTTCCGCGTGGTGACGCTGACCATAATCAAAGGTAATGCAGTGAACTTCATCATAGTGGGTCAGCGCATGGATCAGGCAGGTCGTAGAGTCCTGGCCACCACTGAAAACGATAACTGCCTTGTTGCTCATAAGTTTGCTTCCTGCATAAACGGGTAAATTTAAAGGTCGCAATGGTAACTCGAAATGATGCTCGATATAAGTGCGCTGGAAGTTGCGCCCGCAGGCGGCAGGTCGCTTTGCAGCTAATCGCGGTATCCTGTGCACTCTGATTACGGACGCTTTTCCATGCTGGTGATTTCCAACAACGTGCATCTTCCCGATGCCGAGATCGAACTGACCGCCATCCGCGCGCAAGGCGCCGGTGGGCAGAACGTCAACAAGGTTTCCAGTGCGATGCACCTGCGCTTCGACATTCCGGCCTCGTCCTTGCCCGAGTTTTACAAGGAGCGACTACTGGCGTTGCGCGACAGTCGTATTACCAGCGACGGCGTGTTGATCATCAAGGCCCAGCAATACCGCACGCAGGAAGCCAACCGCGCCGATGCGCTTGAGCGTCTGGTCGAGCTGATCCTCAGCGCCACCAAAGTCGAAAAGAAACGCCGCCCCACCAAGCCGACCCTCGGCTCGAAGAAGCGCCGGCTCGAATCGAAAACCAAGCGCGGCAGCATCAAGGCCGGACGCGGCAAAGTGGACTTCTAGTCTTCGCGGTACTTGGCCGTGTGCTTGTACAGATAGACGCTCAAGGCCAATCCGCTCAATGCAGCGAGAGCGGCGAACAGGAAGATCGAAGCAAAGCCGAAGCCTGCCGCAATCGCCCCGGCCAATGGCCCGGTGATCCCCAGCGACAAATCAATGAACAGTGAATAAGCACCGACCGCTGCGCCACGGCTTGAAGCCGGCACCAGATTCACTGCCTCCACACCCAGCGCCGGGAACACCAGCGAGAAACCAAACCCGCTCAGCGCCGCACCGGCCAGCGCCCAATGTGCGTCCGGTGCCAGCCACAACAGCAGCAGGCCCAGTGTCTCCACCGACAGGCAGGCAATCGCCACGCGAAAGCCGCCGAGGCGGTTGATCAGATTGCCGAACAGCAGGCGCGCACCGATGAAGCTGGCACCGAACAGGCTCAGGCACAGCACGGCGTTGTCCCAATGCTGTGTGGCGTAATACAGGGTGATGAAAGTGGCGATGGTGCCGAAGCCGATCGAGCCCAGCGCCAGGCCGCAACCGTGGGGAAACACTTTACCGAGCACATGCATGAACGGCAGGCGTTCACCCGCCACAATCGGCGCGGCGGTTTTCGGCCAGGCCAACGCCAGACCAAGAATCGCCAGCAAAATGATGCTGACGCCCATGCTCCACAATCCCAACTGGCCGACCAGCCACACGCCGAACGGTGCGCCAACTGCCAGTGCGCCATAACTGGCGATGCCGTTCCAGGAAATCACTTTGGCGGTGTTTGCCGCGCCAACCCGGCCAATGCCCCAGCCGATCGAACCAGAACCGACAAGGCTTTCAGCGCTGCCCAGCACCAGGCGACCGATCAACAGACTGATCAAACTGAGCATCGGCAGGTTCGGTGTCCACGCCGAAATCAACATGAACACACCGCTCAAGCCGCACCCGGCCAGGCCAATCATCACAGCGCGTTTGCTGCCCTGGTTGTCGATGATCTTGCCGGCATACGGACGGCTGAGCAGGGTCGCGAGGTACTGCACGCTGATCACCAGACCGGCAATCACCGCGCCAAAGCCCAGATCGCTGTGCACATAGCCCGGCAGCACCGCGAGCGGAATGCCGATGTTCAGGTAACCGATAAAGGTGAAGAGGACGATGGAAACGACTTGCAGCGTGACCGCCAGGGGGCGCTGGGGCTCGGACATAGAGGGCGACATGGGTAACGATCCACGGGAACGGCAGATTAGATAGGCTGCTTATGATACCGGCGTGGAGGCTTCTGGGGCGGGAAAAGTAAAACTATTTGCCGGGAGGCCGCTTCAGGGGTTGGCCGGGGCAACCAGTTGTGTGGTGACCAGCGCCGCGAGGGCATTTTCTTCGCTGCCGAAGCGGGCGAGCAGGGCGGCCTGTTTCTCGGGAGAGAGGCGGTTCCAGATCTCGATCATTTTCTCGGTGGTGCCGATCAGGACGGCAGCTTGGCTTTCGGAGAATTCGTCGGTCATGGCAGGCTCGGGGTTCAGGCAGTGTGGAAAGCGCATGTTAGCGCTTTCCACACGGTCTGTACGACGGGGTCTTACTCTTCGTTGTCGGCCGGGCGGCTCTCAACGGCTTCTTTCTGCTCGGGCTGTTGGGCTCCGGCTTGCTGCGTGGTCGTCTGCTCAGGTACGTGCAGGCTTGGGAAGGGGAGATTAGGAATCTCGTGCATGGTTGCGCTCCTCGCTAAGTCTGTTGATAGATCTGGTAGATCCGCGCTTCTTGAAAGCCTGCGCAGGATACAGCAGGAAAAATGACAATCAGACTTTTAATTCAAATTAATGCGACAGATGGCCGCAGGGGAGGCAAAAACGAAAGGTCACCACAGAACAAATGTAGGAGTGAGCCTGCTCGCGATAGCGGTGTATCAGTCAACTAAAATGCTGGCTGATACACCGCTATCGCGAGCAGGCTCACTCCTACAGGGTATTGCGGTGTTTAGACTATTTGCAGACGCTGGCGATGGCTTCTGCCAGCAAGGCGAGGCGCGTAGCGTCGATGCCGGCGACGTTCGCCCGGCCCGAGTTGACCATGTACACGCTGTGATGCTCACGCAGTTGTTTCACTTGCTCCGGCGACAGCCCGGTGTAAGAGAACATCCCGCGCTGCACGCCAATGTGTGCAAAACGCTCGCGCAGGCCATGCGGCTCCAGCGCTTCAACCAGGCCGCTGCGCAACTGCGCGATACGCAAACGCATGGCTTCCACTTCATCGGCCCAGCGGGCTTTCAGCTCGGGATCAGCGAGGATGGTTGCGACCACCGCAGCACCATGATCTGGCGGTGTCGACCACAAATTGCGGGCGATGTTGGCCAGTTGGCTGCGGATGTCGATGAGCTTGTCGGCGGTTTTCGTGCAGACGATCAGCGCACCGGTGCGGTCGCGGTACAGGCCGAAGTTCTTCGAGCAGGAGCTGGTAATCAGCAACTCTGGCACCTCGGCCGCGAACAACCGGGTCGACCACGCATCCTGCTCCAGACCGTCGCCAAAGCCCTGGTAGGCAAAGTCGATCAGCGGCAGCAGATTGCGGCTGCGCACCACATCGAGCACGCGCTGCCAGTCGTCATGGCTCAAGTCAAAACCGGTCGGGTTGTGGCAGCACGCGTGCAGCAGCACCACATCACCTTTCGGTACTTCGTTGAGCACCGCGAGCATGGCGTCGACGTCGAGGCGGTTGTCACTGCCCACGTACGGGTAGTGACTGACCTTGACCCCGGCCGTGGCGAAAATGGTTTCGTGGATCGGCCAGGTCGGGTTGCTCAGCCACACGCCCTTGCCCGGCAGGCACTGGGCGATGAAGTCGGCAGCCAGGCGCAGGGCGCCAGTACCGCCCGGCGTCTGGGTGGCGCCGGCACGTTGTGCGGCGATCAGCTTCGAGTCGGCACCGAGCACCAACTGATTGATGACTTTGCCGAACAGCGGGTTGCCGTGGCCGCCGATGTAGGTTTTGGTGTCCTGGCTTTCGACCAGCCGCGCTTCGGCGATTTTTACCGCCTCCGGGATTGGCGTCAGGCCTTGAGCGTCCTTGTAGACGCCAACGCCCAGGTCGAATTTGCGCGGGTTGGTGTCCTGCGCATACGCCTCCATCAAACCGAGGATCGGGTCGCCGGGTACCCGGCCGATGGCGTCGAAGTGCATTACTTGCGTCCTTCTGCGGTCTTGGCCACTTCGTCAGTGCGCGCAGCCATGATGAAGTCGTTGCGGTGCAGGCCTTTGATCGAATGGCTCCACCAGGTCACGGTGACTTTGCCCCATTCGGTCAGCAGGCCCGGGTGATGACCTTCGGCCTCGGAAATCTCGCCGACAGCGTTGGTGAACGCCAGGGCGTGCTTGAAATTCTTGAACAGGAAAACTTTCTCCAGCTGCATGATGCTGTCGCGGACTTCTATGTTCCAGTCAGGGATCTGCTTGATCAGGATCGGCAGTTCTTCGTCGCTGACTTGTGGCGCATCGGCGCGGCAGGCTTCGCAGTGGGCTTGGTTCAAAGTGGACATGGTGTATTCCTGAATCGAGTGTGTTTTTTTTATTAAAACGTTTGAGCCGTGAATGCCGTCACGCTAAACCAAAGTGGCGGCGACGGACAGGCTCAATTGTCAGCAAAAGTCGCGGTTCACGCGGCTTTCGGTTTCGGCGGAAACTTCGGTGCGTGCAGACCCAGCTGCATGCCTTGGCGAACCATGGCCATGATGTCTTCATGGGCCACGTCGAACAGACGCTTGAGGTTCGGCAGGACAAAGTACAGCGGTTGCAGGATGTCGATGCGATACGGCGTGCGCATGGCTTCGAGCGGATCGAACGCCTGATGCTCAGGTTCGTCCGACAGCGAATAAACGGTTTCTTTTGGTGAAGACAGGATGCCGCCACCGTAAATGCGTTTGCCTTGCGGGGTGTCGACCAGGCCGAACTCGATGGTCATCCAGTACAGGCGCGCCAGATAAACACGTTCTTCCTTGGTCGCCTGCAAACCAAGTTTGCCGTAGGTGTGGGTGAATTCGGCGAACCACGGGTTGGTCAGCAGCGGGCAGTGACCAAAGATCTCGTGGAAAATGTCCGGCTCTTGCAGGTAGTCCAGCTCTTCGCGGGTACGAATGAACGTAGCCACCGGAAATTGCTTGCTGGCCAGCAGTTCAAAAAAGGTCTGGAAGGGGATCAGTGCCGGCACGCGGGCGACCTGCCAACCGGTGGTCTCGCCAAGCACTTTGTTGATTTCGCCGAGTTGCGGAATGCGGTCGTGGGGCAGACCGAGTTTTTCGATACCGTCCAGATACTCCTGGCAGGCACGCCCTTCAATCACTTTCAGTTGGCGAGTGATCAGCGTATTCCACACCGCATGTTCTTCGGCGGGGTAGTCGATAAAACCTTGCGCATCGGGCTCGCGGGCCACGTATTGCGTCTGCTTCATACTGCTCTCCTGCTAGGGGAATTCGTTCTTGTTATGTCCAGCGATGGATTCAGAATTACCTGAGAGCGTGTTGATGTGCAGCAGGTTGAATTGCCTGCGCGTAGGAAATTTCTCTGTAAATCGTAAAATTATCGTTACGCTTTGACGGATATCTCGCATTTGCGGTGATTCACGGGTTTGAAAAGGCCGGTGGCTGTCACATAATCTTGACAACTATCTGCGGGCCTCGACAGAAAAGTCTGGCGCGGTCCCCCTGTAGGAGTGAGCCTGCTCGCGATAGCGGTGCATCAGTCAGCATCAATATCAATTGACCCAAAGCCATCGCGAGCAGGCTCACTCCTACAGGTTTCTCATCGTTTATTCGGACGATTTTTATGCGCATCAAAGTCCACTGCCAGAACCGCATCGGCATCCTGCGCGACATTCTCAACCTGCTGGTTGCCTACGGGATCAACGTCGCACGCGGTGAGGTCGGCGGTGAGCATGGCAACGCGATCTATCTGCATTGCCCGAACCTGATCAACATCCAGTTCCAGGCGTTGCGCCCGAAATTCGAGGCGATCGCCGGGGTGTTTGGCGTCAAGCGGGTTGGGCTGATGCCCAGCGAACGTCGGCACATGGAGTTGAATGCGCTGCTCGGCGCGCTGGAGTTTCCGGTGCTGTCGATCGACATGGGCGGCTCGATCGTCGCGGCCAACCGCGCGGCGGCGCAGTTGCTCGGTGTGCGCGTCGATGAAGTGCCGGGGATTCCGCTGTCGCGCTATGCCGAGGATTTCGATTTGCCAGAGCTGGTGCGCGCCAACAAATCGCGAATCAACGGCATGCGGGTCAAGGTCAAGGGCGACATCTTTCTGGCCGACATCGCGCCGCTGCAATCGGAGCACGACGACAGTGAGGCCATGGCCGGTGCGGTGCTGACCTTGCATCGCGCTGACCGCGTTGGCGAGCGTATCTATAACGTGCGCAAGCAGGAACTGCGTGGTTTCGACAGCATCTTCCAGAGCTCGAAAGTGATGGCCGCCGTGGTGCGCGAAGCACGGCGTATGGCGCCGCTCGACGCTCCGCTATTAATTGAGGGCGAAACCGGTACCGGCAAGGAATTGCTTGCGCGCGCCTGTCACCTCGCCAGTCCGCGTGGGCAGTCGCCGTTGATGGCGCTCAACTGCGCAGGCCTGCCGGAGTCGATGGCCGAGACTGAGTTGTTCGGTTACGGCCCGGGCGCGTTCGAAGGTGCACGCGCCGAAGGCAAGCTCGGGCTGCTGGAATTGACGGCGGGCGGCACGCTGTTTCTTGACGGTGTCGGTGAGATGAGCCCGCGTCTTCAAGTGAAGTTGCTGCGCTTTTTGCAGGACGGTTGCTTCCGCCGGGTCGGCAGTGATGAAGAGGTTTACCTGGATGTGCGGGTCATCTGTGCGACGCAGGTCGACTTGTCGGAGTTGTGCGCGCGCGGAGAGTTTCGCCAGGATTTGTACCACCGCTTGAACGTGCTCTCCCTGCACATCCCGCCGTTGCGCGAATGCCTCGACGGGTTGACGCCGCTGGTCGAGCACTTCCTCGATCAGGCCAGTCGGCAGATCGGTTGCACACTGCCGAAACTGGCGCCGGCGGCGATGGATCGCCTCAGTCATTACCACTGGCCGGGCAACGTGCGGCAACTGGAGAACGTTTTGTTTCAGGCAGTTTCGCTGTGCGATGGCGGCACGGTGAAGGCCGAACATATTCGTCTGCCGGATTACGGCGTGCGTCAGCCGCTTGGCGATTTCTCGCTGGAAGGCGGGTTGGACGAGATTGTCGGGCGATTCGAAAAAGCGGTGCTGGAGCGGTTGTATTCCGAGCATCCGAGCAGTCGGCAATTGGGTAAGCGGCTGGGGGTTTCGCACACCACCATTGCCAATAAACTGCGCGAGTATGAAGTCGGTAAAACCGATTCATAGCTCAAGCATGATCGTTCCCACGCGGAGCGTGGGAACGATCATCTTTTGATCCTTTGCCGCCAAGCGGCATAACACCGCCGGTTTTTCGACTTCGATACATTTCAAATTTCCCCTCGCTATCCCCCAAGTCCTTTGTTTACCGGGCCTTTGCCCGCCAGAAAAAAGTTGGTCTGCAAATTGCTTATGGCTCAGCAGTACAGCGGTGGGCGGCAAACGTCCGGCATGCAGAGGAAAGAGTGTGGACAAGTACCTTTATGTGGCAATGACCGGCGCCAGCCAGAACGCACTGGCGCAGAAGGCTCATGCCAACAACCTGGCGAACATCTCCACCAACGGCTTTCAGCGCGACCTGGAGCAGGCGCGTTCGATGCCGGTGTTCGGTGACAGCTTTCCGGCGCGTGCGTTTGCCATGAGCGAACGGCCCGCCACCGACTTCACCCCGGGCTCGCTGGTGCAGACCGGTCGTGACCTCGACGTTGCGGTCACCGGCAATGGCTGGATCGCGGTGCAGAACCCGAACGGCGGCGAAAGCTACGTGCGCACCGGCAGCCTCAACGTCGACGCCCTCGGCGTATTGCGCGCCGGCAACGGTATGCCGGTGATGGGCAATGGCGGTCCGATCGCCGTGCCGCCCGAGCAGCAGATCGAAGTCGGTGAAGACGGCACCATCAGTATTCGTGCGATGGGCGAAGGCCCGCGTGTCATGGCGGAGGTCGACCGGATCAAGCTGGTCAACCCGGACATCAAGAACATGAACAAGGGCCTCGACGGCTCGATCTACACCAAGGACGGCCAGCCTGCGCCGGCTGATGCCAACGTCAAACTGGTGTCGGGTTTCCTCGAGTCGAGCAACGTCAACGCCGTTGAAGAGATGACCTCGGTGCTGGCCCTGGCCAAGCAGTTCGAGTTGCACGTCAAGATGATGAACACCGCCAAAGACGACGACCAGGCCATGGCTCGGGTCTTGCAGATCAGCTAATTATCAGAACGTCGCGCCGAAAAACAGGCGCACGAGGAGAATCGAATGCTTCCGGCTCTATGGGTTGCCAAAACCGGTCTGTCCGCCCAGGACACCAACCTGACCACCATTTCCAACAACCTGGCGAACGTGTCGACCACGGGTTTCAAACGTGACCGTGCCGAGTTCCAGGACCTGCTCTATCAGATCAAGCGTCAGCCTGGTGCCCAGTCGACTCAGGACAGCGAACTGCCGTCGGGTCTGCAAGTGGGTACCGGTGTGCGTATCGTCGGCACCCAGAAAAACTTCACCGCCGGCAGCCTGCAAACCACCGAGCAGCCGCTGGACATGGCCATCGACGGTCGCGGTTTCTTCCAGATCCTGCAGCCGGACGGCACCACGTCCTACACCCGTGACGGTACCTTCCACCTCGATTCCAACGGCCAGATCGTCAACGCCAGCGGTTTCGCTCTGGAACCGGCCATCGTCATTCCGAACGATGCCCAGACCTTCACCGTCGGCCGTGACGGCACTGTGTCGGTAACCATCGCCGGCAACCCGGCAGCGCAAGTGATCGGCAACCTGCAAACCGCCGACTTCATCAACCCGGCCGGTCTGCAAGCGGTGGGCAACAACCTGTTCCTCGAAACCGCTGCATCGGGTGCCCCGCAAGTCGGCACGCCGGGCCTGAACGGTTTTGGCACCATGCTGCAGAACACCCTGGAAACGTCCAACGTCAGCACCGTTGAAGAGATGGTCAACATGATCACCACTCAGCGCGCTTACGAGATGAACTCCAAGGTGATCTCCACCGCCGACCAGATGCTCTCGTTCGTAACGCAGAATCTGTAATCAAGTCTATGAGGCGGCCATGAGGTCGCCTGCAACACCGTGAGGTAGGGTCATGAATCGCTTTGTATCTGTTCTGGCATTGAGTGGGGTCGTCTCGCTCGCGGGCTGCGTCGCTCCGACGCCCAAGCCCAATGACCCTTACTACGCCCCGGTGTTGCCGCGCACGCCGTTGCCGGCTGCCGCCAATAACGGCTCGATCTATCAGGCCGGCTTCGAGCAGAACCTGTACAGCGACCGCAAGGCCTTCCGGGTCGGTGACATCATCACCATCACCCTGAACGAGAAGACCCAGGCGAGCAAGAACGCCAACTCGCAAGTGGCCAAGAACAGCAAGACCGGTATCGGTCTGACCTCGTTGTTCGGCGGCAGCGGTACCACCAACAACCCGTTGGGCGGTAACGATCTGAGTCTGGACGTTGGCTACAGCGGCGACCGCGCCACCAAGGGCGACAGCAAGGCCGCGCAGGGCAACACCCTGACCGGTTCGGTCACCGTGACTGTGGCCGACGTCTTGCCCAACGGCATCATTGCTGTGCGCGGTGAGAAGTGGATGACCCTCAACACCGGTGATGAGCTGGTGCGGATTGCCGGTCTGGTGCGTGCCGATGACATCGCCACTGACAACACCGTGTCGTCGACTCGTGTCGCCGATGCGCGCATCACCTACTCGGGCACCGGCTCGTTTGCCGATGCGAGTCAGCCAGGCTGGTTCGACCGTTTCTTCCTCAGCCCGCTGTTCCCTTTCTAGGTGGCGACTTTGAATTTCAAGAGCCTCATGCTCGCTGCGGCGCTGATGTCCGCAGCCTTTGCTGCCCACGCCGAGCGGCTGAAAGATATCGCCAGCATTTCCGGCGTGCGTTCCAACCAGTTGATCGGTTACGGCCTGGTGGTCGGGCTTAACGGCACCGGTGACCAGACGACGCAAACCCCGTTCACCCTGCAGACCTTCAACAACATGCTCTCGCAGTTCGGCATCAAAGTGCCGCCGGGATCGGGCAACGTGCAGTTGAAAAACGTCGCGGCGGTGTCGGTGAGTGCCGATCTGCCGGCGTTTGCCAAACCGGGTCAGCAGGTCGACATCACCGTGTCCTCGATCGGTAACTCCAAGAGCCTGCGCGGCGGCACCTTGTTGCTGACCCCGCTCAAGGGTATCGACGGCAACGTTTACGCCATCGCTCAGGGCAACCTGGTGGTCGGCGGTTTTGATGCCGAAGGGCGTGACGGTTCGAAGATCACCGTCAACGTTCCGTCGGCCGGTCGTATCCCCGGCGGTGCGTCGGTAGAACGTTCGGTGCCGAGCGGTTTCAACCAGGGCAACAGCCTGACGCTGAACCTCAACCGTTCCGACTTCACCACGGCCAAACGTATCGTCGACAAGATCAACGACATGCTTGGCCCTGGCGTTGCGCAAGCCATCGACGGCGGTTCGATCCGTGTCACTGCGCCGCTCGATCCGAGCCAGCGCGTCGACTACCTGTCGATCCTGGAAAACCTCGAAGTCGACCCGGGTCAGGCGGTGGCGAAAGTCATTATCAACTCGCGTACCGGCACCATCGTCATCGGCCAGAACGTGAAAGTGTCGCCAGCCGCCGTGACCCACGGCAGCCTGACCGTGACCATCACTGAAGACCCGATCGTCAGCCAGCCCGGCCCTCTGTCCAATGGCCAGACCGCTGTTGTGCCGCGCTCGCGGGTGAATGCCGAGCAGGAAGCCAAACCGATGTTCAAGTTCGGCCCGGGCACCACCCTCGACGAAATCGTCCGTGCGGTGAACCAGGTCGGCGCGGCACCGGGTGACTTGATGGCGATCCTCGAAGCCTTGAAGCAGGCCGGCGCGTTGCAAGCCGACCTGATCGTGATCTGAGGCCGACCATCATGGATATGCGCAAGAGCGGTATGGTCAGCAGCAGCGATTCGGGTTCCTACTCGGACCTCAATCGTCTGAACCAACTCAAGGTCGGCGACAAGAACAGCGATGCGAACATGCGCAAAGTGGCGCAGGAGTTCGAATCACTGTTCCTTGGCGAAATGCTCAAGTCGATGCGCTCGGCCACTGAAGCGCTGGGCCAGGACAATCCGCTCAACACGCCAGCGGCCAAGCAGTATCAGGAAATGTACGACCAGCAGTTGGCCGTTTCCATGTCTCGCGAGGGCGGTGGTATCGGTCTGGCTGACGTGCTGATGCGCCAGATGTCGAAGAACAAACCGATGGCGCCGGGCGAGGCTGCTGCCGCGTCCGCGGCCAAGCAGGAAGAAGCCAAGGCGAAAGCTGCTGCCGTGGCTACGCCGATTGCCGCCGGCACCGTTGCCACCAATGGCCCGCTGTCGCGGCTCAATGGCGAGCGTCCGCTGTGGGCCTCGCGTTCGGTGAATGCACCGAACACCGATATTTCCCACCGCAATGACATGGCGCTGATCAATCAGCGTCGGCTGGCCTTGCCGCCGAAACTGGCCGATCGTTTGCTCGCAGGTCTGGTGCCGTCGGCGACGCCGGCGGCCGCCAATCAATTGCCGCAGCGTGCGGCAACCGCTGCCACCACTGGCGCCGGCCCGTTGTACAACGGCGACTGGCTGGCCCGCGCCGAGACCGAGAAGGCCTCGGGCGGACAGATGCAGGTCTACGGTCGCGCCATGGCGCAGATTCCACTGGCGCCGGCGAAGAAAGCTTTCAGTTCCGCCGACGAATTCGTCAACACCATGCTGCCGATGGCCAAGGAAGCGGCCGACCGCATCGGCGTCGATCCGCGTTATCTGGTGGCACAGGCGGCGCTGGAAACCGGTTGGGGCAAGTCGGTCATGCGTGCCCAGGATGGCAGTAGCAGCCACAACCTGTTCGGCATCAAGGCGAGCAGCAACTGGAAGGGTGATTCGGCCCGGGCGATCACCAGCGAGTTTCGCAATGGCGAGATGGTCAAGGAGACGGCCGAGTTCCGTTCCTACGCCTCGTACAAGGACAGCTTCCACGATCTGGTGACTTTGCTGCAGAGCAATAATCGCTATCAAGATGTGCTGAAGTCTGCCGATAACCCAGAACAGTTTGTACGCGAGTTGCAGAAGGCCGGTTACGCCACCGACCCGAACTACGCAAGCAAGATTTCGCAGATTGCCAAGCAGATGAACAGTTTCCAAAACTACGCTGCGGCGGGTGTATCCACCACGCCTTTATAAGGCACAAGGTATAAGGTCTGAACCATGAGTTTGCTCAATATCGGGATGTCGGGACTGTCGGCCAGCCAGTCCTCTTTGGCTACGACAGGCAACAACATTGCCAACGTCGACACCGCCGGTTATTCACGTCAGCAAACCGTGCAGGGCACCAAATCCTCGCAGCAGTTCGGCACCGTGTTCATCGGTACGGGCACGACCCTGGCCGACGTGCGCCGGGTGTATAACTCGTACCTGGAAAGCCAGCTGCACACCGCTACTTCGCTCGACAGCGAATCGGCTGCTTACCTGGCGCAGGCCACACCGCTGGACTCGATGCTGTCGGACACCAACACCGGCCTGACCGGTGTGCTGCAGAAGTTCTTCACCACGATGCAGGGCGTTTCGACGTCGGCGACCGATGACACCTCCCGCCAATCGGTGCTGACCGGTGCGCAGGCGCTGACCAGTCGCTTCAATACCATCGCCAAACAGCTCAACGACCAGAACACCACCATCAACGGCAGCCTTGGCGACATGACGGCCCAGGTGAACAAACTGGCCACTTCGATTGCCAACCTGAACCAGAAAATCGGCGAGATCTCCACCAGTGGCGGTGCGCCGAACGATCTGCTCGACAGCCGCAACGAAGCCGTGCGCCAGCTCTCTGAACTGACGGGTGCACAAATCGTCGAGCGTGGCACCAGTTTCGACGTCTACATCGGCAGCGGCCAGCCGCTGGTGATCGGCAACACCACCAACACGCTGAGCATGGTCGCGAGCAAAGACGACCCGTCGCGCATGGCCATCCAGATGGATCGCGGTTCGAGCACCATCGACATCACCTCGGCGATGAGCGGCGGTGAAATCGGCGGCCTGCTGACTTACCGCAAAGAAGTCCTCGACCCGTCGCTCAACGAGCTGGGCCGCGTGGCGCTGGTGATCGCTGATCAGGTCAACAGTCAGCAAGCCCAGGGCATCGACAAGAACGGTGACTTCGGCGCGGCGATTTTCAACAACATCAACAGTGCCGCGCTGATCAGTTCGCGCAGCATCGCGCAGTCGGGCAACAGCACCGGTTCGGGTAACCTCGATGTCACCATCAAGGACACCGGCAAGCTGACCACCAGCGATTATCAGGTGACGTTCACCAGTGCCACTGACTACACGGTCAAGCGCTCCGACGGCACCGATCTGGGTGCGTTCAGCACGACGACCAATCCACCTCCAGTGATCGACGGTTTCACCCTCGCGCTCAAAGGTGGTGCGTTGAGCGCTGGTGACAGCTTCAAAGTCACGCCGACCCGCAATGCGGCGGCGAGCATCCAGACAGTGCTCACCGATCCGAAGAAAATCGCTGCGGCCGGTCCGTTGACCGGTGTGGCGAGCGCCAACGGTCTGGGCACTTTCACCCAGCCGACGCTCAACAGCAAAATCGATATCTACAACCCGACTGCCCAGGCTGACATGCAAGCGGCGCTGAAGAACTCGACGCCGGTCAAACTGGTGTTTGGTGCGGTCACCGGGGGCAGCCAGTCCTACACCTTTGTGGATGCCAAGGGCGGCCTCATCAGCAGCGGCACTATCGTTCCCGGTCAATCGAACACGCTAGACCTGAAAGTCGGCATCGTCGATGCCAGCGGCAACCCGGTGATGGACACCAGTGTTACGCCGAACGTGCAGAAGACATTCTCCGTACAGACCACCGTTGGCGGCACGCCGAAGTCCGGCGAAACCTTCACCATGAATCTCACCGGTGCGGCGTCTTCGGACAACCGCAACGCGCAATCGCTGGTCGCCCTGCAAACGGCGCAGACCGTCGATACCGGTTCGGCGAGCAAGGGCATCAGCCTGACTGACGCCTACAACAAGCTGGTGACCAACGTCGGTACCAAAACCGCCCAAGGCAAGTCCGACAGCGCCGCGACCTCGGCGATTCTGGATAACGCCAAAGGCGCGCGCGATTCGCTGTCCGGGGTCAACCTGGATGAAGAAACCGGCAACCTGGTCAAATATCAGCAGTACTACACAGCGTCTTCGCAGATCATCAAAGCTGCGCAGGAAACTTTCGCCACGCTGATCAACAGCCTTTAAGGAGTCGTAATTCATGCGCATTTCCACCGCCCAGTATTACGGCACGCAAGCGTCGGACTATCAGCGTAACTTCAACAAGGCCGTCGCCACTGCCAGCGAGGCGAGCAGCCTGCAGCGCATCAATACCGCCGCCGATGATCCGATCGGTGCCGGGCGCTTGCTGCAACTGGGCCAGCAGGCCGCGATGCTCGATCAGTACAAGACCAACGTCGACAGCACCAAAAGTGCATTGACCGTGCAAGAATCCACGCTGGATTCGATCACCACCGCGTTGGCCCGCGCCAAGGAACTCGCCCTGGCCGCCAACAATGGCACGGCCACCGACAAGGACCGCCAGGCTTACGCTTCGGAAATGGGCCAGATCCAGCAACAAGTGCTGGGTCTGATGAACGCCAAGGATGCCAGCGGCAACTACCTGTTCTCTGGTTCGAAGACCGACACCGCGCCGTATTCGCAGAATGCCGACGGCACCTACAGCTACAACGGTGACCAGACCACGATCAATCTGGGCATCGGCGATGGCATGACGATCGGCACCAACACCACCGGTTGGGCTGCTTTCCAGCAGACCATCAATACCGCGCGTACCAATGTCGCCATGACCGCACCGGCAGTGGATGACGGTCGCGTCGTACTGTCCAACGGCACGATCGGTACCGTAGCCACTTACAACTCCAAGTTCACCGCTGGCCAGCCGTATACCGTCAGTTTCCTCAGCAGCACCCAGCTGAAAATCACCGATGCCCTTGGCAACGACGTGACGGCTGAGGCGAGCCAGAACGGTTTGGTCAGCAACAGCAGCGGTGCCAACCAGACGGTCAGCTTCCGTGGCGTCGACATGAAGCTGAACATCAACCTGAAGGCTGGTGATACCAACCCGGACGCGGTCATTGCCGGCCACAGCTTCCAGTTGTCCACCGCGCCTGACTCGTTCACTACCACGCGCAGCCCGGGTAACCCGTCGACCGCCGTGATTACCGGTTCGAGCATCACTGACCAGGCAGCGTACACCGCGGCATTCCCGCAGGGCGGCGCCGTTCTCAAGTTCACCAGCGCCACCGCATTCGATCTGTATGCTGCGCCGGTGACTGCGGACAGCAAACCGGTGTCCTCGGGCACTGTGGCCGGTAGCAACGCCACGGCGGCAGGCGTGACCTTTGCTCTGGGCAGCGCACCGGCCGCGGGTGATCAGTTCTCAATCCGCCCAAATGATCACCAGACCCAGAACGTGCTCGACACCCTCGGTCAGATGATTACTGCTCTGAATACACCGATCGATGGTGATCCGGTGGCCAAGCAGAAATTCCAGGGCGCCATGGAGGCGGGCCTCGGCAACATCGACGCGGCCAACAATCAAATCGGCGCTGCGGTGACCGAGATTGGTGCCCGTGGTCAGGCGCTGGAAATGCAAGCCACCACCAATGACAGTCTGAGCACCGCGAATACCACCACGCAAGGTTCCATTCGCGATTCGGATCCGGCTGAAGTGATGACGCGACTGACCCTGCAGCAGACCATGCTGCAAGCTTCGCAGCTTGCGTTCAGCAAGATCAGCCAGTTGGGTCTGTTCAACAAGATCTGATCCTCAACGGGCGCGTAAGCGCCCGTTTACCCTGCCACTCAGTCATGTTTTTTAGCGGTATCAAGGGCTCGCTTTTCCGAGCGGGCTCGCACCGCCTGTGAGCCCGCCGTGAATTCACTCCCTCTTGTCAGTCTTGTCATTCCCGCCTTCAATCCGCGCTTCTTCGAGCGGACGCTGAACAGCGCTGTCAGCCAGAATTACGCCAATCTTGAAATCATCGTGTGCGATGACAATCGTGGCGACGAGATTGAAGACATCGTTACGCGGGTGACGGAGCAGACCGGCTTTGCCGTGCGTTACGTGCGCAACCCACGAACGCTGGGACTGGTCGGTAACCTGAAGGCCTGCCTTGAGCAAGCCCGGGGCGAGTTCATCAAATTCCTGTGTGACGATGACCTGCTGTATTCGGCCTGTATCGAACAGCAAGCCCACGAGCTGCGGCGTGACGAAGTCAGTCTGGTGGTAGCGCAACGGTTGTTGTGGGATGCCAACGACATCATCCTGCCCGCACGTCTGGAAAACAGCTCATTGTCGCCGGCCAGTGGCTTGCTCAAAGGCGACGATGTACTGAGCATCTTTGAAAAATTCCCGGTCAACGTACTGGGTGGATTCAGTAGTGCGCTGTTTCGCCGTAGCGATGTTGTGGAGCTTTTGCCAGCCTTGACCGAGGAGGGTGCCTGCTTCGTTGCGACGCTGGATTTTGCCTTGTACGTCTGTCTGTTGCGGCGCGGCAATCTGGTGGTCTCCAACAACGTACTGAGTGCCGAGCGTCTCTACCCCGAGCGTCTGAGCGCGCAGCAACCGATGAAAGACGCGGCGGAGATCGAGCGCGAGTGGATCTCGCAAATGCTCAAGGTCCGCAGCGGCGAGTCGGCACCGGCGCCGGGCTGGGTTCGTTATGTGCCGTTGACCAAGGCCGATGAGACACCTCGGGTCTGGGAAGAACTGCCGCTGAGCCGTACCCTCGGCACCAAGCAGAGCCGTCAGGAGCTGGGGGTCGGAGTCGACAGCTTCAGTTTTGGCGAACTCTATGCACAATGGCTGGCGGTTCGGGTGTTGACCGAGGCGCAGCGCCAATGGCTGCCGGAAACCCTCGCTGGCTGGCCGCACCGACCGCGCATCGTGCCGATCATCATTGATGCCCAAGGCAGTCGCGATGGCCTGAAGCGCACCCTTGAGGCGCTCGCCGCTCAGGATTACCCGCCGGAGCTGGTTCTGGTGCTGTCCACGTCTTGCAGCGAGGCGAAGCTGGACGATCGGGTGTTCCACATGCCGTTGCAGGGTGACGGCCTGGAGCAGATCAACGCTCTGCTGCCGCAACTGGAAGGCGCCGACTGGTTTTATCTGTTGCAGCCAGGTGACTGCCCGGTGGCGCCAGCATTGTTGGTGATGGCCGATCGCATTGCGCACGCAAGCTCATTGACATGCCTGTACAGCGACGAAGGCAGTCTGCGCGATGGTGAGTCGGCCGAGCCTGCGTTCAAGCCGGATTTCAACCTCGACCTCATGCGCAGCTACCCTTACGTCGGACGTGCGCTGGCGTTCCAGCGCGAACGGTTCCTGGCGCTTGGTGGTTTTACCTCGACGTTCGCCGAACTCGCGCCCCACGATGTGCTTTGGCGCATGGTTGAAAGCGATGGCCTGCAAGTGGTCGGGCACATTGCTGAAGTGTTGCTGGAGTCGAAATTCGACCTGTCGCAATGGCTTACTGATCCTGGCGTTGCGCAGCAAAGTCCGCGAATCCTCGAAGCGCATCTGCAACGCCTTGGCATTGCTCACGACATTCGCGACCGTAACGGCGGGCTGCTCAATCGTGTCGACTATCAGCATGCCCGGCGCCCATTGGTGTCGGTGGTCATTGTCACGCAGGACCAGACGGCTGCCTTGCAACGCTGCGTCGAGACATTGCTGGAAAAGACCGACTACACCGAGTACGAGTTGCTCTTGGTCGATAACGGCAGCGAAAGCGCTGAAGCGTTGGCTTGGCTGGACGGTATGGCGCAACTGGGCAGCGAGCGGATTCGCGTGCTGAGCTACCCGCAAAAGGGTAACGCAGCAGCGGTGCACAACTATGCCGTCAGCCAGGCGCGCGGTGAGTATGTGTTGATGCTCAACGCCTTTGCGGTGATCACCCGGAACGACTGGCTCGACGAACTGCTCAATCATGCGCAACGCCCGGAAGTCGGGGTGGTTGGCGCCAAGCTGTTCAATCCGGACGGCGGCGTACTGCACGCCGGGCTGATTCTTGGCTTGAACGGGCCGGTCGGGTTGCCGTTCTATGGCCAGCCGATGCAGTCGGAAGGGTACATGCATCGCCTGCAGGCGGTGCATGACCTGAGTGCCGTCGGCGGTGATTGCCTGATGATACGCAAGTCGGTGTTCGAAGCTGCCGGCGGGCTGGACGAGCAGGACCTCAAACAAACGCTCAATGTCGTGGACCTGTGTCTGCGCGTTGGCCGCGACGGTTATCTGGTGGTGTTGAACCCCAATGCGATCCTGGCTGTGGGTGCGCGGCCAAGTGCGATGGCGACACCGGACGAAGAAGCGCTGCACACCGAGGAGCGGGAGACGTTTTACCAGCGCTGGTTGCCGCTCGTGGCGCGCGATCCGGCCTACAACGTCAACCTGACGTTGCAGGGCGTGGGCGCCACCAACTTCAGTCTGGAGCCGGGACTGCGCACGGGGTGGAGTGCATTCTCCAAGGCGCAGTTGCCCAATCTGCTGGTGGTGCCGATCAACGCTTCGGCCATCGGCCATTACCGCATGAGCCAGCCGATGATCGAGCTGGAAGCGGCCAATCGGGCTGAAGGGCGCATTTGCTACGGCTTGCCGTCGATCATCGACATCGAGCGTCAGTCGCCCGACGTGATTGTTCTGCAAGGGCGCTACTCGGAGCACGCCATCGATGAAATCCCACCGCTGAAAAAGTACTTCAACGCTCGACGGATCTTCGAACTCGACGACTACGTCATTGATGTTCCCCACCGCAATGCGCACATCCGTAACATGCCGAGCAAGCAGGACATGGAGCGCATGGTGCGGCGTGCGATCGGGCTGTGTGATCGCGCGGTCGTATCCACCGCACCACTGGCTAATGTGCTGTCGGACATGCACCACGACATTCGTGTCGTCCCCAACATGTTGGCCAAGGATTTGTGGGGCCACCTGCGCAGTCAGCGCCGGACCTCGAAGAAGCCGCGGGTCGGCTGGGGTGGCGGCACCAGTCACCACGGTGATCTGGCGGTAATCGCCGAGGTCGTTCGTGAACTGGCCAATGAAGTCGACTGGGTGTTTTTCGGCATGTGCCCGGATGATCTGCGGCCGTACATGCATGAGTTCCATGGCGTCATCGGCCTGGACGTGTACCCGGCGAAACTGGCCAGTCTCAACCTCGATCTGGCACTGGCGCCGCTGGAATTCCATATTTTCAACGACTGCAAGAGCAACTTGCGGCTGCTGGAATACGGCGCCTGCGGTTACCCGGTGATCTGTACGGATACCGAGGCCTATCGCGGTTATTTGCCGTGCACGCGGATCAAGACCAACAGTACGGATGAATGGCTGCAAGCGATCCGTATGCACCTGGCCGATCCTGATGCCAGTTATCGCATGGGTGATGAATTGCGTGAGGTGGTGTTGCGCGATTACGTGTTGCGCGGCGATAACCTGCGCTACTGGGAATACGGCTGGCTGGCGGATTGATCGAGCGGGGCTTGGCGGCCTTTGGGCCGACCAGGCTCTTGGGGTTTTGGAGGTGTATCCGTTGCTGCGGGGGTTGCTGATTAGGGTTCCGCCCTTACGGCGGGTCACTTTTTACAAACGCCTAAAAAGTAACCAAAAACGCTTGCTCCTGCGTACGGCCCGCTCGCTGGGGCTCGGGGTTCCTTCGCTGCGGGATCGATCCGGGCGCAGCGCCTACGGTTTGCTTCGCTGCACCTCCTCTCGCTGTGTTTGGCTGCGCCAAACGGTCGCTGCGCTCCCACGCCCGGATCAATCCCTCCACTCAGCCTTCCGACGTCGCCCTACAGATCAAGAGCTGCAGCCGAGCTAACGCTCATCCTGTTGAGTGGTGAGGAGCGGGGCGTGGTCGGCTTTGGATTTGTGGTGGGTTTTCCCCTCATCGGAACGCCGCCCGCCCAGCCCTCTCCCGAGGGAGAGGGAGCCGATTTGTGGGCCTTTCAAAACCTGAGCTCGACTCGGTATTTCACGTCGGCGTATCTCACGCAAACACCACGGTCAGTCCCCTCTCCCTTTGGGAGAGGGTTAGGGTGAGGGGCTTTTGATCTGTTTCAGAATCTGAGCTCGACTCGGTCTTTCACGTCGGCGTAGCTCTCCCAAACACCTCGGTCAGTCCCCTCTCCCTTTGGGAGAGGGTTAGGGTGAGGGGGCTTGTGGAGCTGGCGCGTTTCCTGCAAGTCCCCTGTAAATCGCCATAAAACGAGCGCTCGCGGTCACTCCAGCGGCGCCCGGAGCGGCAAAAGGTTTAGCCAGACGGCCCGCAGCGCTCAACAAAGCCATGCGCAGCCCGGTGAAGAACAAGAGGGGAGACGATGAAGGCAGTTATTTTGGCGGGTGGCCTCGGCACGCGCATCAGTGAAGAGTCGCACCTCAAGCCCAAGCCAATGATCGAGATCGGCGGCAAGCCAATTCTCTGGCACATCATGAAGCAGTATTCCGCCCACGGAATTCACGACTTCGTGATCTGCCTCGGCTACAAGGGCTATGCGATCAAGGACTTCTTCGCCAACTACTTCCTGCACACCTCTGACGTCACCTTCAACATGCGTGAAAACCGCATGGACGTGCACCAGAATTACAGCGAGCCGTGGAGCGTCACGCTCATCGACACCGGTGAGGAAACCATGACCGGTGGTCGTCTGCTGCGTGCCGGCCGTTACCTCAAGGATGAAGAGGCGTTCTGCTTCACTTACGGCGACGGCGTTTCCGATATCAACATTGCTCAACTCGTGGATTTCCACAAAGCCCACGGTCGTCTCGCGACCGTCACTGCCGTGCAACCGCCGGGCCGCTACGGCGCGCTTGAGCGTCAGGGCGATCAAGTGCTGGGCTTCACCGAAAAACCTCGCGGTGACGGTGGCTGGATCAATGGCGGCTTCTTCGTGCTCTCGCCGAAAGTGCTGCCGTACATCGCCGATGACGCCACCACCTGGGAAGCCGAACCGCTGGCACGTCTGGCCGCGGACGAACAGTTGAAAGCCTTCGAGCACGAAGGTTTCTGGCACCCGATGGACACCCTGCGCGACAAGAACCATCTCGAAGCGTTGTGGCAGAGCGGGGAGGCCCCATGGAAGCAATGGGCCTGAGTGCGGATTTCTGGCGCGGCAAACGCGTCCTCGTCACCGGACACACCGGTTTCAAAGGCAGCTGGCTGACCCTGTGGCTGCAAAGCCTCGGCGCGCAAGTCAGCGGCTTTTCCCTGGATCCGTCGACTGAGCCGAGCTTGTTCGAACTGGCGCGGGTGCATGAGGGCATCAACGATCAGCGCGGTGATCTGCGGGATCTCGGTGCCTTGCTGGAAATCATCGCCGACACCGAGCCTGAGATCGTTCTGCACCTGGCGGCTCAGCCGTTGGTGCGCGAAGGCTATCGCGATCCGCTCGGCACGTACTCCAGTAACGTCATGGGCACGCTGAACCTGCTCGAAGCGATTCGTCAGGTCGGTTGCGTGCGCGCCTGCGTGCTGGTGACCACTGACAAGGTCTACGCCAACAAGGAATGGCTGTGGCCGTACCGCGAAGACGAAGCCCTTGGTGGCCACGATCCTTACAGCAGCAGCAAGGCCTGCTGTGAATTGCTCGCACAGTCGTATGCCGCGTCGTTTTTCCCGGCGGACAAGTACGCCGAGCACGGTCTGGCCCTGGCCACCGCGCGCGCTGGCAACGTCCTGGGCGGCGGCGATTTTGCCCCTGAGCGCCTGATTCCCGACGTGCTCAAAGCGTGGAGCGCCGACGAACCGGTGACCCTGCGTTATCCGCAAGCCGTGCGCCCGTGGCAGCACGCGCTGGAGCCGCTGGCCGGTTACCTGCAACTGGCCGCCGGTCTCTACGAGCAAGGCCCGGAATACGCCGGGGCGTGGAATTTCGGCCCGGGTGAAGCGGACATGTGCAGTGTCGGCGAAGTGGTCGAATTGCTCGCCAGCCGCTGGCCGCAGGCGTGCGGTTTGCGCATCGAAAAAAGCGAACTGCACGAGGCCGGCCTGCTGCGTCTGGACAGCAGCCGCGCACGCCAAGTACTTGGCTGGCATCCGCGCTGGACCTTGCAGCAATGTCTGGCCCAGACCCTCGACTGGCATCTGGCGTGGCAGAACGGCGATGACATGCGCAACGTCACTCTCGGCCAACTGAACCTGTACCGAGGCGCGTTGTGAGCGAATTCTCCCTGAAGGCATTGCCGCTGGCCGGACTGTTCAGCGTCCAGCACAAACGTTTCGAAGATCAGCGCGGACACTTTGCCCGGCTGTTCTGCGAAGGCAGCCTGAGTGCGTTCGGCAGTGAGTTCCATATCCGTCAGATCAACCATTCCTGCACTCGTGAGAAGGGCAGTGTGCGTGGTCTGCATTATCAGAATGCCAATGCCCCGGAAGCCAAACTGATCACTTGCCTGCGCGGTGAAGTGTGGGACGTGGCGGTGGATCTGCGCCCTGACTCCGTGACTTTTCTGCACTGGCACGCCGAGCATCTGAAGGCTGGCGACGGCCGCAGTCTGTTGATTCCGGCCGGGTTCGCCCATGGTTTCCAGACCCTCACCGAAGACGCCGAACTGCTTTACCTGCACAGCGCCGATTACGCGCCGGAGCACGAGGGCGGGCTGTCGGTGAATGATCCACGGCTGGCGATTGCCTGGCCGTTGCCTGTCAATAATTTGTCAGCGCGTGATTCCAGCCATCCCGCGCTCGATCAACACTTTGCTGGAGTGCGTCTATGAACTGCCGTGGGTGCGCCGCACCGCTGAGCCTGCCGCTGATCGACCTCGGCACCTCGCCACCGTCCAACGCCTACGTCCACGCTGATCGCCTGGAGCAGGCCGAGCAATGGGTGCCGCTGAAGGTCGCGGTGTGTCAGCAATGCTGGCTGGTGCAGACCGAGGATTACACCCGCGCTGATAGCCTGTTCGACGCCGAGTACGCCTATTTCAGTTCGTTCTCCAGCACCTGGCTGGCCCATGCCGAGCGCTATGTCGCCGAGATGGTTGAGCGTTTCGGCCTGACCGCCGACAGCCGTGTGGTTGAAGTCGCCGCCAACGACGGTTACCTGCTGCAATACGTCGCCGCTCGCGGCATTGCCTGCCTGGGCGTTGAACCGACGCGCAGCACTGCACAAGCGGCACGCGAAAAGGGCCTGGAGATCCGCGAACTGTTCTTCGGTTGCGACACTGCTGCGCAACTGAAAAGCGAAGGTTGGGGCGCTGACCTGATGGCGGCCAACAACGTGCTCGCCCATGTGCCGGACATCAACGATTTCCTCGGTGGCTTCGCGACGCTGCTCAAGCCGACCGGCGTCGCCACCTTCGAATTCCCGCAACTGCTGACGCTGATGGCTGGCGCGCAGTTCGACACGCTGTATCACGAACACTATTCGTACCTGTCGCTGACCGCCGTGCAGTCCCTGTGCGAGCGCAATGGTCTGGAAGTCTTCGACGTCAGCCAACTGAGCACCCATGGCGGATCGCTGCGGGTGTTCGTCCAGCGCAAGGACGGTGAGCGCCGCGCGGTTCAACCAGCGGTGCAACAACAGCTGCAAGCCGAGTTGGAGGCCGGGGTAAAAACCGTCGAGTACTACGCAACCCTCGCGCCTGCCGCTGAACGCATCAAGCATGACTTGCTGCGCTTTCTGTTGCAGGCCAAGGCCGACGGCAAGCGGGTAGTCGGTTACGGCGCGGCGGCCAAGGGCAACACCTTGCTCAACTACGCCGGGGTCAAACCGGACCTGCTCGCCTGGGTGGCTGATGCCAACCCGCACAAGCAGGGCAAATTTCTGCCGGGCAGTCGCATTCCGATCGTTGCGCCCGCGCAGATCGCTATCGAGCAACCGGATTACGTGTTGGTGCTGCCGTGGAACCTGCTGCACGAAGTCAGTCAGCAACTGGCGCAAGTGCGTCAGTGGGACGGCCGCTTTGTGATCGCCGTGCCCGAGTTGAAAGTGCTGTGAAGGTACTGGTTACCGGCGCTACCGGTTTTGTCGGCCGCCATCTGGTTGCGGCGTTGCTGGCCCGTGGCTGCGAGATCCGCGCCGTGGCGCGCAACGCAGAAATCGCGCAAGGCATGCCGTGGATCAACGACGTCGAGTTTGTGAGCGCGGATATTCACGCCGCCGATCTCGATTTCGCTGCGTTGACCGCTGGTATCGATGCGCTGGCGCATCTGGCCTGGCCGGGCTTGCCGAACTATCGGGCGCTGTTCCATTTCGAGCACAACCTGATGGCCGATTACCGCTTTATCAAAAGCGCGGTCGAGGCGGGCGTGCAGCAGGTGCTGGTCACCGGCACCTGTTTCGAATACGGCATGCAAAGCGGTCCGCTCAGCGAAAGCTCCGCGCCGCAGCCGAGCAATCCTTACGGTCTGGCCAAGCATACGCTGCACCTGTTTTTGCAAAACCTGCAGCAGGAACTGCCGTTCACGTTGCAGTGGGCGCGCTTGTTCTATCTGCATGGCGAAGGGCAGAACCACAACAGCCTGTTGGCGGCACTGGACCGGGCGATCGATACCGGTGAGGCGTCGTTCAACATGTCGTCCGGTGAGCAGCTGCGTGATTTTCTGCCGATTGAAAACGCTGCCGGTTACCTCGCCGCGATCCTGCAACGACACGACTTCGACGGCGTGATCAATTGCGCCAGCGGCCAACCGGTGTCGGTGCGTTCATTGGTTGAACAGCGCCTGCGCGAACGTGGCGCGACACTGAATCTGAACCTCGGCCACTACCCGTATCCGACCCACGAGCCCTTGGCGTTCTGGGCGGTGACCGAGCGCTTGCAACAGTTATTGGGAGAGCCGCAATGAGGCACGAGTTGTACCGGGTCACCGACCTGCCGGTGCTGCAGAATCGCACCTTTGCCGATCCCGCGTCGGCGCAGGCCTCGGCCAGTGCCGACATGCTGTTGGTGCAGGACGAGCGCAGCGGTCTGATCTTCAACGCGGCGTTCGACGCCGACAAGCTCAGCTACGACGCCGATTATCAGAACGAGCAGGCGCATTCCGGCCAGTTCCAGAAGCACTTGAGTGACGTCGAAGGCATCATCGCCAAGCACTTCAAAGGCCAGGAGCTGATCGAAGTCGGCTGTGGCAAAGGCTATTTCCTGGAATTGCTCAAGGGCCTCGGCTATTCGATCACCGGCATTGATCCGGCGTACGAAGGCGAGAATGCCGACGTGATCAAGGCACCTTTCACACGGGGCCTGGGTCTGGCAGCGGACGCCATCGTCCTGCGCCATGTGCTGGAGCACATTCAGGATCCGGTCAGTTTCCTCGCGGAAATGGCCAACGCCAATCAGGGCGGACAGATCTACATCGAAGTGCCGTGCTTTGACTGGATCCTTGAGCACAAAGCCTGGTTCGACCTGTTCTACGAACACGTCAATTATTTCCGTCTCGATGACCTGCGCCGGATGTTCGGCACTGTGCACGAGGCCGGTCACCTGTTCGGTGGCCAATACCTGTACATCGTCGCCGACCTGTCGACCTTGCGCCTGACTCCGGATCAACCGGTGCCGCGCCTGAGCCTGCCTGACGGCTTCACCGCCAGCCTCGATCGCGCCGTGCAGATCATTCAGTCCGCCCCCGAGCAGGGTTCGGCGATCTGGGGCGCTTCGTCCAAAGGCGTGATTTATTCGCTGTTCCTGCAACGTGCCGGTGTGGCGGTGGATCGTGTGGTGGATATCAACCCGGCCAAACAGGGGCGTTATCTGCCGTTGAGCGGCGCGCGGGTGTCCTCGCCGCAAGAGGCCATGGACGCGCTGCCCGAGGGCGCCAACCTGTTTGTGATGAATTCCAATTACCTCGAAGAGATCAAGCGGATGACCGGTGGACGCTACGTCTATCACGCCGTCGACAGCGCTTCGTTTCAGTGACCCTTGAGATTATTAAAATGACCGACAACAGCATCAACCAAGCCTTCGAAGCCGAGTGCCGGGAACAGATTGCCCAGCAGGGTGACGACCAGAAACTGACCGGCCTGGCCCGCGATTTCTTCAACGAATCGGCCAAGCACAAATACAGCTACCACTTCTCGTGGATGGGCCGTCCGATCATCCAGTTGCCACAAGACATGATGGCGATGCAGGAGATCATCTGGCAGGTCAAACCGGATCTGGTCATCGAGTGCGGCATCGCTCACGGCGGTTCGATTATCTACTACGCCTCGTTGCTGGAGCTGCAGGGCCACGGCGAAGTGCTGGGCATCGACCTCGACATTCGCCCGCACAACCGCGAAGCGATCGAAAGCCACCCGATGGCCAAGCGCATCAAGATGATCGAAGGCTCGAGCATCGACGCCGGCATTGCTGCCCAGGTGCAGGCGGCGGCCAAAGGCAAGAAAGTCATTCTGGTTCTGGACTCCAACCACACCCACGATCACGTACTGGAAGAGCTGCGTCTGTACGCACCGCTGGTGTCGGTCGACAGCTACTGCGTGGTCATGGACACCGTGGTTGAAGACATGCCGGCCGATTTCTTCCCGGATCGTCCGTGGGGCCCGGGCGACAACCCGAAAACCGCCGTGTGGAAATACCTGGAAGAGAACCAGGATTTCGAGATCGACCAGCAGTTGCAGAACAAGCTGTTGATCACCGTGGCGCCGGACGGCTATCTGCGTCGCGTCCGTTAATTCGCAACATCACCAAGCGTTGTTTCGGCGAGTCGCCGGTTGTGGAGAGAAGTTATGCAAGGCAAGTACAGTTCTGAACTGGCGGTACCGCTCGAAGAGCTATTGACCGTCGTCCTGATTACTCACAATCGGCCGGCGTTTTTGCGCCGGGCGGTGAAGTATTACAGCAGCTTGCCCTGCAGAATCATGGTGCTCGATTCGACACTCGAACGACCTGAAGGCGACTTTGACGCCGTCGATTACCACCATGTGCCGCAGTTCGCCTACTGGGGCATGCAGGCCAAACTGGCGTATGGCGTGGAGAAACTGACCACGCCATACATGGTGCTGGCGGCCGACGACGATTTCATCCTGCATGATTCGCTGGCAGAGTCCGTCGGTTTCCTGCATGCCAACCCTGATTACGGGATGTGCCACGGCTATTGCCTGATGTACCTGTCATTGGCTCATGGCGTGAACTACTACCGCCGCGACAAGAAAGTCCAGGAAGACTATGCGTCCGAGCGGGCGCAAGAGCGCGTCCTCGATTACATGAACCAGTACATCCCGCCGTTCTACGCGGTGACCCGTACTGATCTGATGAAAAACTGGCACTCGGCGTTGCCGCCGGGGACCAATTTCCAGTGGCAGGAAATCGGCCACGTCTACTACCTGCTGGCCAGTGCCAAGGCCCGCATCCTGCCGATTCCGTACGTGGTGCGCGAGATCAACTACGGTGTCTCCGAGCACAATACCGATGTGTATCACTCGCTGACCTACGTCGACGCCAAATCGGTCGCCGAACGAGAGGCGTTTGCCGAGTTTCTCGTCTCGTTGCCTACCGCTATCGAAGGGCTGGATGCAGGGCAGGCCAAGGCCTTTGCCCTGGAGAGTTTCGAGGCAATGGCCGACAGCCTGAAGTCCGGGCGGGCGCTGACTGCCGAGCTGATTATCGAATCGACCTGGAACCAGGAACTGAAGGCGCCGGATCGTCGTTTTGGCCCGCTGCAGTACGTTGAAATGCCGTTCTACAACCAGGCATTCTTTGAGCGTCTGGAGCAGTTCGAATTCATGTTGCACACCCTGCCGGCCGGTCGCATGCAACTGGAAGGACTGGAAGGCGTGTGGGCCCGGCAAGCGCACCTGTTGCAGGCGCGCAATAACGACACGGCGGAAAGTGTGGTTGACCGGTTATGGCAGGCCCATGATCTGAATGCGTTCAACCTGACCGTGGTCAAACGTCTGGCGACCCAACTGGACATCGTCGGCGACGAAAGCGCTGCGCAAGCCATGCGCGAGTGGATCGCCCGTCTCGAAGCGCTATTGGTCGAAGATCATCAGCCAGTGTTCGGCAAAATGAAGTCCGGTCGCCTGTTGCAGTGGCTGGCGGCTCGCGCGCCGGCGATCGAACAACTCGAGTCGATAGGCCAACATCTGGCGACTGAGGGCGGTGGCCCGCAATTCGGCATTTTCCTGCTCGATCTGGACAACGACATCGACAAGTTGCAGGTGTCGCTCGACAGCCTGCTGGAAGGTCACTGCAAAGCGTTCAGGATTGTCGTGTTCACCACCGGCGAAGCACCGGCGGCGACGACGGCACAAAACACCCTGCACTTTGTTCGTGTCACCCAAAGCAACTTTGTCGACAAGCTCAACCAGAGCGCTCAGCAGTCGCCAAGCGATTGGTTGCTGCTGGGTGAGGCGGGTGACCAGTTCACCGCCAGCGGCCTGTTGCGCGCCAGTCTGGAGCTGATGTCGGCCGAAGGTGTGCGTGCGGTGGCCACCGATGAAATCCAGCGCAAGGACAATGGCGCGCTGGTTGACGTGTTCCGTCCGGGTTTCAACCTGGATCTGCTGCAAAGCGTGCCGGCACTGATGGCGCGCCATTGGTTGATCCGCCGCGAAGTGTTGCTTGAAGCCGGCGGATATCAGGCTGACTTCAGCAAAGCGCTGGAATTCGACCTGCTGTTGCGCATCATCGAGCAGGGTGGCCTCGACGGTCTGGCGCATCTCGACGAGCCGTTGCTGATCACTCAGGCGGCAGAGCTTGAAGAAAACGCCCACGAACGTCAGGCGTTGCTGCGTCATCTGGGCAATCGCGGCTACAAGGCCAAGGTCACGTCGACGGCGCCGGGCACCTGGCAAATCGATTACCGTCACACGGAACAGCCGCTGGTTTCGATCATTGTGCCGGTCATCGATGATCTGCCAGTGCTGCGCCGCTGCCTGGAAGGCGTGCTGCTCAGAACCCGTTACAGTCGTTATGAAGTGTTGCTGGCGGCAAACGCCAATCAGTCGGCAGCGGTCAACGACTGGCTGGGCACGCTGCGCCACGCCAAAGTCAATGTGTTGCGAGCCGATCAGCCGCTGAGCGAAGTCGCGCTGTACAACGCCGCCAGCGAGCAGGCTCAAGGTGAGTATCTGGTGCTGTTGGCCGCAGACAGTGAAGTCGTCAACCCGAACTGGATCGATTCGCTGCTCAACCACGCCCAGCGTCCGGAAGTGGGCATCGTCGGTGCGAAATTGGTCGACCGTGACGGCAAGGTGGCCCAGGCCGGCTTGATTCTTGGCCTGAACGACGGCGTGGGTTCGGCCTTCATCGGCGAAAGTCACGCAGCAGACGGCTACATGCATCGCTTGGCCGTCGAGCAGAATTACTCGGCCGTGTCGAAGGTCTGCCTGATGGTGCGCAAAGAGCTGTTCAACGCGCTTGGCGGGCTGGATGAAGTGACGTTCGTCGAGGGTTATGCCGATGTCGATCTGTGCCTCAAGGCGAGTCAGGCCGGCTACCTCACCGTGTGGACGCCGTTGGTGCAGGTGCTGCATACCGGCGAGTTGCCGCAGGCGCCAGAAGCACTGGCGGCACTGCGTGAGAAATGGAGCGCCGTCTTCGCGCAGGATCCGGCTTACAACGCCAACCTGGCGCTGAGCGGCAAAGGTTTCACCCTGGGTGAAAATGCCTCGGTCAACTGGGCACAGTTGCTCGCTTAAGCGCGCCGGACAGGAATCAGCATATGTTCAACGGTAAATCGATTTTCATCTCCGGCGGCACAGGTTCGTTCGGGCGCAAATTCATCACGCGCCTGCTCGAGCAATACCAGCCCAAGCGCGTGGTGGTGTTTTCCCGTGACGAGTTGAAGCAGTACGAAATGCAGCAGACGTTCAACGCGCCGTGCATGCGTTATTTCATTGGTGACGTGCGCGACGCCGATCGTCTGCGTCAGGCCATGCGCGGCATCGATTACGTGGTGCATGCCGCGGCGTTGAAGCAAGTGCCGGCGGCGGAATACAACCCCACCGAATGCATCCGCACCAACGTCAATGGCGCGGAAAACATCATTGCCGCCGCCATCGACAACGGGGTGAAAAAAGTTGTCGCGCTGTCCACCGACAAAGCCGCCAGCCCGATCAACCTGTACGGCGCGACCAAGTTGCTCTCGGACAAATTGTTCGTCGCTGCCAACAATATTGCCGGCGAGCAGGAAACGCGGTTTGCCGTGGTGCGCTACGGCAACGTGGCCGGTTCCCGTGGTTCGGTGGTGCCGTTCTTCAGCAAACTGATCGCCGATGGCGCACAGGAACTGCCGATCACTGACGAGCGCATGACGCGGTTCTGGATCACCCTCGACCACGGCGTGCAATTCGTCCTCGACAGCTTTGCGCGGATGCACGGCGGTGAAGTGTTTGTGCCGAAGATTCCATCGATCCGCATTGTCGATCTGGCGCGCGGCATGGCTGAACACCTGCCGCACAAGAACGTCGGCATTCGTCCCGGCGAGAAGCTCCATGAATTGATGGTGCCGCTGGACGATGCGCGGATGACCCTGGAGTTTGCGGATCACTACACCATCCAGCCGTCGATTCGCTTTACCAGCGTCGATGTTGATTTTGCCGTCGACAAACTCGGCGAGCAGGGGCGTGCCGTGAGCGAGGATTTCGAGTACCGCTCCGACACCAATCCGCATTTCCTTTCGGTCGGGCAGATCGCTGATCTGCACGCGAAGCTCTCGGCATGATTCCCTACGGTCGGCAGAGCCTCGATCAGGCAGACATCGATGCCGTCGTCCAAGTGCTGCAGTCGGACTGGCTGACCCAAGGGCCGAGCATCGAGCGTTTCGAGCAGGCAATGGCCGAGCGTTGCCAGGCTGACTTCGCCGTCGCGGTGTGCAACGCCACAGCGGCGCTGCACATTGCCTGTCTGGCCGCAGGCCTGGGGCCGGGTGATCGTTTGTGGACAACGCCAAACACCTTTCTTGCCTCGGCCAACTGTGGACGGTATTGCGGTGCCGAGGTTGATTTCGTCGACATTGATCCGCTGACCTGGAACCTTGATGCGTTCGCTCTCGAAGCGAAACTCGATCAGGCCGAGCAGGACGGCACTTTGCCGAAGGTGCTGGTGGCTGTGGCGTTTTCCGGGCAGAGCTGCGACATGCGCAAGATTGCCGAACTGGCCGAGCGCTACAACTTCACCGTGATCGAAGATGCGTCTCACGCGGTCGGTGCGTCCTACGCCGGGCGGCCGGTCGGCTGCGGTGAGTTCGCAGCGATGACGGTGTTCAGCTTTCATCCGGTGAAAATCATCACCAGCGCCGAGGGCGGCATGGTGCTGACCAATCGGCCGCAACTGGCCGAGCGCCTGCAGCGTTTGCGCAGCCACGGCATGACCCGCGATGCGCAGCAGATGAGCGAACCGAGCCACGGCCCGTGGTACTACCAGCAGATCGAGCTGGGTTTCAATTACCGCATCACCGATCTGCAAGCCGCGCTGGGTTTGTCGCAACTGAGCAAACTCGACGACTTCATCGCCCGGCGCCGCGAGCTGGCCGCGCGTTACGCTCGCCTGCTGGCGTACCTGCCGGTTACGTTGCCCAGCCCTCAGCCTGAGGCGGAATCGGCTTGGCACCTGTATGTGATTCGGCTGCAGACCGACCGCATCGGCCTCAGTCATCGTCAGGTGTTTGAAGACTTGCGTGCTGCCGGTGTTGGCGTGAATCTGCACTACATTCCTGTGCACCTGCAGCCGTACTATCGCGACCTGGGTTTCGCCGAGGGCGATTTCCCCGAGGCCGAGCGTTATTACGCCGAGGCGATCAGCCTGCCGCTGTTTCCGCTGTTGAGCGATGCGCAACAGGATTACGTGGTCGAGCAATTGCGTCGGCTGACCGAATAATTGCCGCTGAGGCAATGGATGAGTATCTGCAATGCGTCATTTGAGTGAGCAGGAAAAGTTCTGGCAGGGCGACTTCGGCAACCAGTACGTCGCGCGCAATGTCGGTCAGCCGCTAGTGGCGGCGAACCTGGCGTTGTTTGCCAAAGCGCTGAGCCGGGCTGCAGGTATCGAGAGTCTGGTTGAGCTGGGCACCAATGCCGGCAACAATTTGCAGGCGTTGCATCAACTGCTGCCGCGTTGTGAACTATTCGGCGTCGAGATCAATGAAAGCGCCTGTGCTCAGGCTCGGGCGTTGGACATTGCGCAGATCTGGCAAGGCTCGCTGTTCGATTTCCCGCGCGAGCGCCGCTACGACCTGACACTGAGTAAAGGCGTGCTGATTCACTTGGCCCCGGAGCTGTTGCCGACCGCTTATGCGCAGTTGTACGCGTTGAGCCAGCGCTACATCCTGATCGCCGAGTATTACAATCCGGCGCCGGTAGAAGTGTCTTATCGTGGCAACAGCGGCAAACTGTTCAAGCGCGATTTTGCCGGTGAGATGCTCGATCGCTATGCCGATTTGCACTTGCTGGATTATGGTTTCGTCTATCACCGCGATCCGCAGTTTCCTGTGGACGACATCACCTGGTTCCTGTTGGAAAAACGTCCTTGAGCAACGTCGCAATCATCCCGGCCCGTGGCGGTAGCAAACGCATCCCGCGCAAGAACCTTTTGCCGTTCGACGGCGTGCCGATGATTGTCCGTTCGATCCGCACCGCGCTGGAATCGGGCTTGTTCGATCAGGTCGTGGTCAGCACCGACGATGCCGAAATTGCCGATGTGGCGCGAGTCCATGGCGCGCAGGTGCCATTTCTGCGCCCGGTAGACCTGGCCGATGATTTCACGGGCACGGCGGCAGTGATCGTGCATGCGCTGGAGCAACTGCCATCCTTCGATTTCGCTTGCTGCATTTACGCTACGGCACCGCTGTTGCAGGTGCGTTATCTACGTGAAGGCCTGGAGTTGCTGGAACGGCATGCAGACAAGTCGTTTGCGTTCTCCGTTTGCGATTTCGGCTTTCCGGTGCAACGGGCATTGACGCTGGACGAGCAGGGCGCCTTGCGCGCGTTGTATCCCGAGTTCCGCAACACCCGCTCGCAGGATTTGCCCAAAGCTTTTCAGGACGCCGGTCAGTTTTACTGGGGGCGCACTGAGGCGTGGTTGCGCGGCGAGGTGCTCTATTCGCCAGCCAGCCTGCCGGTGATTCTGCCCCGGCATCTGGTCCAGGACATCGATACCGCCGAAGACTGGAAACGCGCCGAATACCTTTACGCCGCGCTCAAGGCTGGTGGAGAACTGCAATGAGAGTGCTGATTCGCGCGGACGCCTCGCCGACCATCGGCAGCGGGCACATCGCCCGCTGCCTGCCGCTGGCGCGAGTGCTGCGCGCGCAGGGCAGTCATGTCGCCTTCGCCTGTCGACGGTTGCCGGGACATCGTCTGGAGGCATTGAGCGCCGAGGGATTCGAAACGTTCGCGCTGCCTGAGCGCTACGCCAATGAAGATCCACAGCAAGCCATCGAATCGATGCTGCCGTGGCAGGCCGACATTGATGCGCTGGGCTCGCAGCTTGAAGGTCAGGCCGAGTTTGACTGGATCATCGTCGACCACTACGGCCTCGATCATCATTGGCAAACCGCTGCACGGCGCTGGGCGCATCGAATTGCAGCGGTGGATGATCTTGCCACCCGGCGCTACAGCGTCGATTTGTTGCTCAATCAGAATCTTTCCGGCCTCAGTGAAAACTATGCGCCGTTGCTGCCCGAAGGTTGTCGCACGTTGCTCGGGCCGCGTTATGCGCTGTTGCGCGAAGAATTCAACTGCCCTGCCATCGAGATCAAGCCCAAGGCGCGCCGGGTACTGGTGAACTTCGGCGGATTCGATGCCGCAATGCAAACCCACCACGCGATGCTGGCCCTGGCGGATTTCACCGAGCTGCAGGTGGACTTCGTCGCTGGCGCCGATAATCCGGCGTGGGCGCACATGCAGGCATTGGCCGAGACACGGCCGAACTGGCGTCTGCACAGTTTTGTCAGCGATTTCTACCAGCGCATGAGCGAAGCCGACCTGTTTGTCGGCGCCGGTGGCGGCACCAGTTGGGAGCGCGCGGCGTTGGGCTTGCCGACAATTTGCATTGCCGTGTCGAACAACCAGCAGGCCAACGGCGAAGTCATGGCCGTAACGGGGGCACATGTTTTCATGGGCGCCCGTGAGCAGGTCAGTGTCGAGCAGTTGCGCGACGCCATCGGCTTCGTCGCCGACAATTATTATTTGCGACAGGGCCTGGCCGAACGCTCGCGGCAACTGGTCGACGGACGCGGAGCGCTGCGCGTTGCTGCCGCTCTGGCCGGCGCAGTACTCGCCATCCGTCCCGCCACGTTAGAGGATGCACGGCTGTTGTTCGATGGCCGCAATGCCGAACCGGTGCGGCGTTGGTCGCTGGCGAGCGCTGAAATCGACTGGTCGCAGCACGTCAACTGGCTGACCGCCAGTCTGCGTAATCCGCAGCGTTTACTGTTGATCGCCGAAGCCGATGACGGCCCGGTCGGTGTGCTGCGTTATGACCTGCGCGGGTTTGAAGCCGAAGTCTCGATCTACCTGCTTGAGGGACGTTTCGGCCTGGGTTGGGGCAAGGCGCTGCTGACGCGGGGCGAAGCGTTCGTCACCCGCCACTGGTCGCAATTGACCGCCATTACCGCTCAGGTACTGCCGGGCAATCGTGCCTCGCTGAATGTGTTTCGTGACGCCGGGTTCACTCAGAGTGCCTGTACGTTCACCCGTGTTTTGAAGGATCACCCGCATGACTAGTTTCAAGATCGGCAACCGCTTGATCGGTGCCGATGCGCCGCCCTTCATCATTGCCGAGATGAGTGGCAACCATAACCAGACGCTGGACGTGGCCCTGCAAATCGTCGAGGCAGCGGCCAAGGCCGGGGCGCATGCCTTGAAACTGCAAACCTACACCGCCGAAACCATGACGCTGGATTTGTCTGAAGGTGAGTTCTTCATCAAGGATCCGGGCAGTCTGTGGGCCGGCACTTCGCTCTACGATTTGTATGAAAAAGCCCATACACCGTGGGAATGGCATGCGCCGATTTTTGCTCGTGCCAAGGAACTGGGGATGCTCGCGTTCTCGACACCGTTCGATGACAGCGCCGTGGACTTTCTCGAAAGCCTTGATGTGCCGGCCTACAAGATCGCCAGTTTCGAAAACACTGACTTGCCGTTGATCCGCCGTGTGGCGGCCACTGGCAAACCGCTGATCATCTCCACCGGCATGGCCAGCATCGCTGAGCTGGATGAAGCCGTGCGCGCCGCGCGTGAAGCCGGCTGCAAGGATCTGGTCTTGCTCAAATGCACCAGTACCTACCCGGCGACACCGCTCAACAGCAACGTGCGCACGATCCCGCATCTGCGGGAACTGTTCGGTTGCGAGGTCGGGCTGTCCGACCACTCGATGGGCGTAGGCGTATCGGTGGCTGCGGTGGCGCTGGGGGCGACGGTGGTGGAAAAACACTTCACCCTCGACCGTTCAGCAGGTGGCGTCGATGCCAGTTTCTCCCTGGAACCGGCGGAAATGGCCAGCCTGGTGCTGGAAACCGAGCGCGCCTGGCAAGCCATGGGCCAGGTGCATTACGGCGTTACCGAGGCCGAGCGCAAGTCGCTGGTCTATCGCCGCTCGCTGTACGTCACTGCCGACATGGCCGCCGGTGACACCTTTAGCGGGGACAATCTGCGCGCCATTCGCCCCGGTCTTGGTTTGCCGCCCAAGCACGCCGAAGCCGTCCTCGGTCGTCGCGCGCGCGCGCCAATCAAGCGCGGCACGCCGCTGGACTGGTCGTTGGTCGAATAAGCCGATCTGCACCGATTCGGCAAAATAGCGTGACCTGCGAGTCATAACGCGCATCTTCACTGTATTGTATTGATCGGGGAGATGGCGCCTGGCTCGTTTTCGATTCCAGTGATAGCCCTTTGCGCTCCCCGTGGCTGCCCTTTGTGGCGGCCGTTTTCTGTTTGTCGGCGCCCCTCGAAATCCTTGCGAGCGGTGGTCTTGGGCTGTTTTTTATTGGGAAGCCGTAATGATTGGCATAAAAAGCATTGCGAGCTACGTTCCTGTAGCCGGCGTGGACAATTACGCACAAGGTGCAAAATTCGAGAAGGATGAAGAATTCATCCTTGGCAAGATCGGTTCGGCATTCCTGCCGCGCAAAGACGCTGAACAAGAAACCTCCGACCTGTGCGTGGAAGCGGCCAATGCGCTGTTTGCCAGCAACCCGGATCTGAAACGTGAATCGATCGACGCATTGATCGTCGTCACCCAGAACGGTGACGAAGAAGGCCTGCCGCACACGGCTGCAATCGTGCAGGACAAACTCGGTCTGCCGACCAACGTGGCGGCCTTCGACATTTCCCTGGGCTGCTCCGGTTATGTCTACGGCATCTACGCGATCAAGGGCTTCATGGAAGCTGCCGGCCTGAAGAACGGCCTGCTGATTACCGCTGACCCGTACTCGAAAATCGTCGATCCGGAAGACCGCAACACCACCATGCTGTTCGGCGATGCCGCAACCGCTACGTGGATGGGTGAAGATCCGACCTGGGCGCTGGGCAAGGCCAAGTTTGGCACCGACGGCTCCGGTGCACCGCACTTGAAAGTCACCGATGGCGTGTTCTTCATGAACGGTCGTCAGGTCTTCAACTTTGCGCTGCTCAAAGTCCCGGCACACTTGCACGAACTGCTCGACGATTCCGGTCTGAAGGCCGATGACATCGATGCCTTCTGCATTCACCAAGGCAGTGCGGCGATTGTCGATGCCGTGGCGCGGCGCTTCGAAGGCGAGCCGGAGAAGTTCATCAAGGACATGGTCGAGACCGGGAATACCGTGTCGTCGAGCATTCCGTTACTGCTGGAAAAACACGTCATCGATTCCGATTGGCAGCGTATTGCGCTGAGCGGTTTTGGTGTCGGTCTGTCATGGGGCTCGGCGATCATCTATCGCCCTTGAGTCCGAGCAAAAACGGCGGATACAAAAATAGCGTTCAAGGTTAACCTTGAACGCTATTTTTTTGCCTGGAAGGGAGCGCGAGGCGCCATGAGCGAGTTTTTTCAAGCCAATGCCGAGGTGTTGCAACGGCGCTGGCCGGCGCTGTTCGAACGACTGATGGCGCAAGACAGTACGGCCATTGCGGCTCAATTGGTTGAGGGGCTAGGCTCGACGCTGAGCATCAACGGCATCCAGCTCACCAGTCGTCACGATCGCCTCCATGAAGCGCAGATTCAGGCGGCCAGCCTGCCGGACAAGGCGCAACTGCACGTCTATGGCACCGGTCTCGGTGATTTGCCCGGTGTGCTGCTTGAGCGGACGGGATTGCAACGCTTGTACGTGCACATCCTCAATGGCGCGCTGTTTGCGCTGGTGGTGCAACTGCTCGATCAGCGTCAGTGGCTGGAAGACCCGCGGGTCGAGTTGTTTTACGCTGCCGATCATCCGGACTTTTTCACGCCGTTTTTTGCCCTGCCTGCCGAGATGTTGCTGGCCGATGACTACAACGCGAAGATTCGCGATCGGCTGGTCAATGAAGTCCATCTGAGTTTTAACAATCGCGAATTCGACGCGCAGTCGCCGTTCATTCAACAGCGCTTGCAGGACTGCTTGCCGGTGCTGCTGGGTGATGACGATGTGGCGCAGTTGTTTGGTACCTGCACCGATCGCGAGATCTACGTGATCGCTACCGGGCCGACTCTGGAAGGGCACTTTGAACGATTGGCAGCGCTCCGGAATCAGGCTCAGCGCCCGCTGTTCATCTGTGTCGACACGGCGTATCGGCCGTTGATTGAGCACGGGATCGTTCCGGATCTGGTGGTGACCATTGATCAGCGCATCAGCTTCCGTCATTTGCCGTTCGAGGCGTCTGACGGTATCCCGCTGGTGTATTTGCCCATGAGCGATCCCGAAGTTCTGCGGGCCTGGAAGGGCAAACGCTATGGCGGTTACTCGGCAAGTCCGGTGTACGCCGGGTTGCGTGAACAGCATCCGCGCGCGCTGCTGCACGTCGGCGGCAGCGTGATCCATCCGGCGGTCGATCTGGCGGTGCAAATGGGCGCGTCTCGCATCACGCTATTTGGCGCCGATTTCGCCTTCCCGATGAACAAGACTCACGCGGGCTGGAGCGATGGCGATCTGGGGCCGGGTGTGAATCAGGCGCGGCACTGGGTGCGCGATGGGCAGGGTCAGCGAGTCAGTACCCAGCTCAACTTCCGCGGTTACCTGTGTGTGCTGGAACGTTACATCGCTGCGCATCCGCACGTTGAGTTCTTCAACAGCAGCAGGGCGGGTGCGCTTATCGCCGGGACGCAATTCAATCAGGAGTTTGTGCAATGACGGCGATGAAAAAGTGCATCGGTGAATGCCGTCAGTGTGCCGGTCTGTTTCGGCTGGGGCGGGATGTCGAGGCAGCGCTGGGCATGGTTGATATTTTCGAAGATGCACAGCAGTTGCTGCTCTCGGGGTCTGCGGATGTCCAGCAAATGTGGGCGCAGGTGCTCGCGCAAATGCTCGATTGTCAGGAGCGCCAGGACTGGTTGGGGCTGGCTGATTATATGGAGTACGAATTGATCGAGTTGCTGGAAAGTGTTCCGGTTTGAGCAGGCCGACAGCACTGGCCCGCAGGTTTGCGCCGCAGTCGGTTTTATGACGTCATTTTATCGCGGCTGACGTACTGCTAAGTCTTTGTTTTCTCGGGGGTGGCAGGGTGATGGCAAATTTTTTTCAAAAAGCCCTCAAGCAACCTGCAAACCCGACGATAACTATTACGAAGGTTCTCTAGGCCATACCCGGCGGTTGCCAGGGCCGGAAGCCGCAGTACCCAACCAACGAGGAATTCGTCATGGCTTTAACAGTAAACACCAACACCACGTCGTTGAACGTTCAGAAAAACCTGAACCGCGCTTCCGACGCTCTGTCGACTTCGATGCAGCGCCTGTCTTCCGGCCTGAAAATCAACAGCGCTAAAGACGACGCCGCTGGCCTGCAGATCTCGAACCGTATGTCCTCGCAGATCCGTGGTAACACCCAAGCCATCCAGAACGCCAACGACGGTATCTCCGTTGCCCAGACCGCTGAAGGCGCTCTGCAAGCTACTACCGACATCCTGCAGCGTATGCGTGAACTGGCTGTTAAAGCACGTAACGGTACCAACGGCACTGCTGACCAGACCGCTACCAACGCTGAATTCGCTCAGATGTCCGACGAGATCACCCGTATCTCGGCTTCGACCAACCTGAACGGCAAAAACCTGCTGGACGGTTCGGCTGGTACTGTGACCCTGCAAGTGGGCGCAAACACCGGTTCGGCTAACCACATCGACCTGGTACTGAGCTCCAAGTTCGACGCAGTAAGCCTGTCGGTAGGTAGCGGTACTCTGTCCCTGACCGGTGCTACCGTGACTGGCGCTTCGCAGAACATCGACAACGCGATCACCGCGATCGACGCTGCAATCGCTGCCATCGGTGCAACCCGCGCCAGCCTGGGTGCTTCGCAAAACCGTCTGACCAGCACCATCCAGAACTTGCAGAACATCACCGAGAACACCACTGCTGCACAAGGTCGCGTACAAGATACCGACTTCGCCGCAGAGACTGCTAACCTGACCAAGCAGCAAACCCTGCAACAGGCTTCGACCTCTGTTCTGGCTCAAGCCAACCAACTGCCTTCCGCTGTACTGAAGCTGCTTCAGTAATTTCGGAATGAGTTTGAGCGGGGGAGTGCGCTGGTCGCGCTCTCTCGCTTTTTTCGTTAGGAGGTGATGGGCATGGACATGAGCGTAAAGCTTAACGTGTCTTATCCGGCTCCCAAGCCAGCGACACCTGTTGCTGACAAGCCGTCAGAGACGCCAAAAGTTGCCAAGGTCGAAGCGCCGGTCGCTGACAGGAAAAGTCAGGGCACGGATGACGCCAAGCTGAAACTGGCAGTGCAGGAGATCGAGAAGTTCGTCCAATCGATCAAGCGCAATCTGGAGTTCTCGATCGATGAGCATTCCGGGAAGGTCATCGTCAAGGTGATCGCAAGCGAGACGGGTGAGGTCGTACGACAGATTCCCTCCGCAGAAGCCCTCAAGCTGGCAGACAGCCTCGCCAATGCGAGTCACGTATTGTTTGACGCCAAAGTCTGATAGCTGGCATGAATTATGTTTGTCCGTTCTCAAGATGCGTGTAACGGTCAAAAGAATGGCAACAATCTGAAGGGAGATGCACATGGCAAGTCCAATTCTACCGGGTTCCGGACTGGGTTCCGGCCTGGACATCGGCGCGATCGTGACCGCGCTGGTAAACGCCGACAAGTCGCCGAAGCAGACGCAGATCGATTCTGCGACCAAAACCAACACCCTGAAGATTTCCGGTGTCGGTGCGCTGAAAAACGCATTGGCGGCCTACCAGAAGGCAATGACCGATCTGGGCAGCAAGACCAACCCTGCGTTTGCCGGTTACGCGGCGACCTCGGCTACCCCGACAACGCTGACCGCGACTTCCGATAACACGGCTGTTTCGGGCACATACAGTGTCGTGGTGAAAAACCTGGCCACCGGCTCGAAAGTAGCCAGTGCATCCTTTGCCGGCGGCGCGGCCAGTGCCATTCCGAGTGGTACCCTGAAAATCAGTCAGAATGGCACTGATTACAATGTCGATATTCCGGCCAATGCCACCTTGCAGACCACCCGCGACGCCATCAACAAGGCGCAGGGTGTCAACGGTGTTTCCGCCAACATCGTGACCGACAGCTCGGGCGCTTCGCGTCTGGTGATCAGCTCCAACAAGACGGGCGCGGGATCCGACCTGACGGTCAGTGGTATTGCCGGTCTGGAAATCGATGGCACCAAGGTCATGTCTGCAACCCCGGCCGCTGGTGATTCAGGGGCTGTGGGCAATATTGCCAAGGATGCGGAACTGACCATTGATGGTCTTGCCGTGACCAGCAAAAGCAACACGGTGAGCGGCGCCATCAGTGGCTTGACCATGAACCTGGTGGAAGCCAGCCCCAACGCGGTCAAGGTCTCTGTCGATACCAACACCAAGGGCTTGCAGGCTTCGGTTCAGCAATTCGTCGATGCTTTCAACACGCTCAAGACCACCATCGATAGCCTGTCCAAGGCAACGCCGGACGAAGATGGCAAGCTGACGGTGCAGGCCGCGTTTACCGGTGACTCTCTGCCGCGGACGTTGATTGCGGACATTCGTGCCCAATTGACCACTTCGTCGCCTGGCGAGCTGGGTGTGCTGTCGCAGATCGGCGTCATGACCGATCGCGACACCGGTAAGCTGACGCTGGACGCGACGGCTTTCAACAAGGCCATGTCTCAGCCAGGCATGACTGGTCAGGTGCAGCAGCTGTTCTCCGGCACCGACGACAAAAACGGTCTGTTGGCGCGAATGAGCAAAGCGGTCGATCCGTACCTCAAAGCTTCTGCTGATGGTAAAACCACCAGCGGTCTGCTTGATCAGCGTATGACCATTCTGAACAACAACACCCGCAGCCTCACGTCGCAGCAGTTGGCGCTGGATCTGCGTGTCGCCAACCTGACCAAGACGTTGACTGCCAAGTACAACGCCATGGACTTGCTGGTAGGGCAGATGAAGGCTACGGCGAGCAACATTACGTCGTTCTTCAGCTCGCTGAACGCTCAGCAGTCCGCGAAGTAAAAGGCGGGCACGACAAAAACCCGGCTACGCTTCATCGGCGTGCGCCGGGTTTTTGTCTTTTGATCTAAAGTTCTGTGATTCGTTGGCGATACACTGGTTATACGAGTCATTGTGGCAATGAGGTAGAACATGAATCCGATGTTAGCCCTTCGGCAGTATCAGAAAGTCGGCGCACACGCTCAGACATCCGAAGCGAGCCCGCACCGTCTGGTGCAAATGTTGATGGAAGGTGGTCTGGCCCGTATCGCTCAGGCCAAAGGCGCCATCGAGCGCAAGGACATTCCTGGCAAATGCACTTCGATCAGCAAGGCGATTGGCATTGTCAGCGGTCTGCGTGAAGGCCTTGATCTGGAAAACAGCGCAGATACCCTGGCTGATCTGGATGGGCTGTATATCTACATGATGAAGCGCCTCGCCGAGGCGAACATCAGCAGCGACCTGCGCATTCTTGATGAGGTTGCCGGCTTGCTGAGCACGGTCAAGGAAGGCTGGGATGCTATTGCCCCTGTGCCTGCTCCGCAGTTTTAAAGGAGATCGTCATGAGTCTTGTATTGCAGCGAATCGCCGATACCCGAGAAGCGTTGGTTACTGCCCTCGCTGAACGCAATTGGGAAGCCATTGGTGAACTGGATCTGGCTTGCCGTTCCTGCATGGAAGACGTCATGGCTGAGGCTGCGCTGGACGAGGTCGCGTTGCGCGACAACCTTGAGGAGTTGCTCCACGTCTACAAGGAGCTTCTCGAGGTGGCCATGGGTGAGCGGCAGGCGATAGCCAACGAGATGTCGCAGATCACCCAAGCGCAAAAGGCGGCAAAGGTTTACCATCTGTTTGGTTAATTAACCCCCAGTTAATCCAGACATGTGCGCCATAAATTTGACTGTGCACGGTTTTTTGACTTAACTAGTGGCTGTTTTCAGATTTCAGGCGTCTACAGGCACATGGTGTCCTGCAAGCGTCTCGCTTGCCCCTTATTTTGGGCATTGAGTTGACTAGGGAAGTTGCTATTGCATGTGGCGTGAAACCAAAATTCTGCTGATCGATGACGATAGCGTCCGCCGCCGCGACCTGGCGGTGATTCTAAATTTTCTTGGCGAAGAAAATTTACCCTGCGGCAGCCATGACTGGCAGCAGGCAGTCGGCTCTTTGTCGTCTAGTCGTGAGGTCATTTGCGTACTGATCGGGACCGTTAATGCTCCTGGTGCGCTTTTGGGCTTGCTAAAGACACTCTCAACCTGGGATGAGTTCCTTCCGGTTTTGTTGATGGGCGATAATTCTTCCGCTGACTTGCCTGAAGACCAGCGTCGCCGAGTGCTTTCGACCCTCGAAATGCCTCCCAGCTACAGCAAATTGCTCGACTCCCTGCACCGTGCCCAGGTCTATCGCGAGATGTACGACCAGGCACGCGAGCGCGGTCGTCATCGCGAACCCAATCTGTTCCGCAGCCTTGTCGGCACCAGCCGTGCGATTCAGCACGTGCGCCAGATGATGCAGCAAGTCGCCGACACCGATGCCAGCGTACTGATCCTCGGTGAGTCCGGCACTGGCAAGGAAGTGGTTGCGCGCAACCTGCATTACCATTCCAAGCGCCGCGACGCACCATTCGTGCCGGTCAACTGCGGGGCGATCCCGGCAGAGCTGCTCGAAAGCGAATTGTTCGGTCACGAGAAGGGTGCTTTCACCGGCGCGATCACCAGCCGTGCCGGCCGCTTCGAACTGGCCAATGGCGGGACCCTGTTCCTCGACGAAATCGGCGACATGCCGCTGCCGATGCAGGTCAAGCTGCTGCGCGTCCTGCAGGAGCGCACCTTCGAGCGCGTGGGCAGCAACAAGACTCAGAGCGTCGATGTGCGCATCATCGCCGCGACCCACAAGAATCTCGAAAGCATGATCGAGATCGGCACCTTCCGCGAAGACCTTTACTATCGCCTGAACGTGTTCCCGATCGAGATGGCGCCGCTGCGTGAGCGCGTCGAAGACATTCCGTTGCTGATGAACGAACTGATCTCGCGCATGGAGCACGAGAAGCGCGGTTCGATCCGCTTCAACTCGGCAGCGATCATGTCGCTGTGCCGTCACGGCTGGCCGGGCAACGTCCGCGAGCTGGCCAACCTGGTGGAGCGCATGGCGATCATGCATCCGTACGGGGTGATCGGCGTGGTCGAGCTGCCGAAGAAATTCCGCTATGTCGACGACGAAGACGAGCAAATGGTCGACAGCCTGCGCAGCGATCTCGAAGAGCGCGTGGCGATCAACGGCCATACGCCGGACTTCACCGCCAACGCCATGCTGCCGCCGGAAGGCCTGGACCTGAAAGACTACCTCGGTGGTCTGGAGCAAGGCCTGATTCAGCAGGCGCTGGACGATGCCAATGGCATTGTGGCGCGTGCGGCTGAACGCCTGCGTATCCGTCGCACCACCCTGGTGGAGAAGATGCGCAAGTACGGCATGAGCCGGCGCGATGGAGATGAACAGGCGGAGGATTGACGCCTGTTTTTCAACTGCTTCATTTATAAGCAGTTTTTTTTAGGCACGGGTATTGCTACAGCCCTCGCAACGTTCCGTTTAACTGACGGTCAGCCAAGCGAGAAAGCACAATGCCCCACGCCCAGATGTCTACTGCCTCCAGTCCCGAGGGGCAGCCGTCCTCCGTAGAGCAGGCAAGCCGACAGGGCCTGGAGCAGGCATTCGAGCTGTTCAGCCAGATGTCCAGCCAGCTGACGGACTCCTACAGCATGCTTGAGGCACGGGTAACCGAGCTCAAGGGTGAGCTCGCAGTCGTCAGTGCCCAGCGCATGCAGGAGCTGGCGGAAAAAGAACGCTTGGCCAACCGCCTGCAAAACCTCCTTGATCTGTTGCCCGGTGGCGTCATCGTCATCGACGGTCACGGCATGGTGCGCGAATCTAATCCTGCCGCTATCGAACTGCTCGGCTTGCCGCTTGAGGGCGAGCTGTGGCGCCATGTGATTGCGCGTTGCTTTGCCCCGCGTGAAGACGACGGTCATGAAGTTTCCTTGAAAAATGGTCGACGCCTGTCTATCGCCACCCGTTCGCTGGATGCCGAGCCGGGGCAACTGGTGCTGCTCAATGACCTGACAGAAACCCGTCATCTGCAAGATCAACTGGCACGCCACGAGCGCTTGTCCTCGCTGGGGCGTATGGTCGCCTCGCTGGCCCATCAGATCCGCACTCCGCTATCCGCTGCATTGCTCTATGCCAGTCATTTGACTGAGCAGCAATTGCCGGTCGCCACCCAGCAGCGTTTCGCCGGGCGCCTGAAAGAGCGCCTGCACGAGCTCGAGCACCAAGTGCGCGACATGCTGGTATTCGCTCGCGGTGAGTTGCCGCTGACCGATCGCCTGACCCCGAATAGCTTGATGCAGGCACTGCAAGCGGCGGCGCTGACGCATGTCCAGGATCTGCCGGTCCGCTGGCAGTGCGACAGTCATGCCGGCGAGCTGCTGTGCAACCGCGACACGCTGGTCGGAGCGCTGCTGAACCTGATCGAAAACGCCATTCAGGCCAGTGTCGGCGACGTCCGCCTGAAAGTGCATTGCTACACCCGTGACAACAACCTGCATCTGAGTATCAGCGACAGTGGCAGCGGCATCGAGCCTGCGGTTCTGGCGCGGCTCGGCGAGCCATTTTTTACCACCAAAGTCACCGGCACCGGCCTCGGCCTGACCGTGGTCAAGGCTGTGGCCCGTGCGCATCAGGGAGAATTGCTGCTGCGTTCGCGGGTCGGGCGCGGCACGTGCGCGCAGGTGATCCTGCCGCTGTTTTCCGCTGTACACGGAGCTGAGTAAAAGACATGGGCATCAAGGTTTTGCTGGTCGAGGATGACCGCTCATTGCGCGAGGCGCTGGCCGATACGTTGTTGCTGGCCGGGCACGATTACCATGCGGTCGGCTGCGCTGAAGACGCGCTGACGGCGGTGGCGCGTGAGGCGTTCAATCTGGTGGTCAGCGACGTCAACATGCCGGGCATGGACGGTCACCAGTTGCTCTCGCTGTTGCGGGCCCGCCAACCGCAATTGCCGGTGTTGCTGATGACGGCGCACGGCGCGGTCGAGCGTGCGGTCGATGCGATGCGCCAGGGCGCGGCCGACTATCTGGTCAAGCCGTTTGAACCCAAGGCCTTGCTGGATCTGGTGGCACGGCATGCGCTAGGCAGTATTGGCACAAGCGACGGCGACGGTCCGGTGGCCGTCGAGCCGGCCAGTGCGCAGTTGTTGGAGCTGGCAGCGCGGGTGGCGCGCAGCGATTCGACAGTGCTGATCTCTGGCGAATCCGGCACCGGTAAAGAAGTGTTGGCGCGCTACATTCACCAGCAATCCCATCGCGCCAGTCAGCCGTTCATCGCGATCAACTGCGCGGCGATCCCGGACAACATGCTCGAAGCCACGTTGTTCGGCCACGAGAAGGGTTCGTTCACCGGCGCCATTGCCGCACAAGCCGGCAAGTTCGAGCAGGCCGACGGTGGCACGCTGTTGCTCGACGAAATCTCCGAAATGCCCCTCGGCCTGCAAGCCAAACTGCTGCGCGTGTTGCAGGAGCGCGAGGTCGAGCGCGTCGGGGCACGTAAACCGATTGCCCTGGATATTCGCGTGGTCGCCACCACCAACCGTGATCTGGCGGGCGAAGTGGCGGCGGGGCGTTTCCGTGAAGACCTTTTTTACCGTCTGTCGGTTTTCCCCTTGGCCTGGCGTCCACTTCGCGAGCGCACTGCCGATATCCTGCCGCTGGCCGAAAGGTTGCTGGCCAAACACGTCAATAAAATGAAGCACGCGGCGGCGAAACTCTCGCCTGAAGCGCAGACGTGCCTGACCGCTTACCCGTGGCCGGGCAATGTGCGTGAGCTGGATAACGCCATTCAGCGTGCGCTGATCTTGCAGCAGGGCGGTTTGATTCAGCCGCAGGATTTCTGTCTGTCGGGTCCCGTGACGTACACCGCGATGCCCGTCGCCGCGCCGACCTCAGCGCTGCTTCGCGAGGTGGAAATCGAAGCGGATTCGGCCGGTGCACTGGGCGATGACCTGCGGCGCCGGGAGTTTCAGATGATCATCGACACCCTGCGCGCCGAGCGCGGCCGACGAAAGGAAGCGGCGGAAAAGCTCGGTATCAGCCCGCGCACCCTGCGCTACAAGCTGGCGCAAATGCGCGATGCCGGGATGGACGTCGAAGGTTATCTGTTCGCCACCTGACGTCTGGCGCAACGATTTGAAAACGCTTTTCTGAAAGGGGTGCCCATGAGCTGGCACCCTTGTTGCTAATACCTGTGTACCCGCCGAGTGAGTGTCAAAAAATTGCGGGCCGCCCAAGAGAGTAGACCATGAGCCAAGGTATTGAATTTAATCGGTTGATGACAGACATGAAGGCCATGAAGCTGGATGCCATGTCTGCGCCGAAATCGACGACCGCTGTCCCTGAGTTGGGAGGCAGCAGCTTTTCCGACATGCTCGGTCAGGCGATCAACAAGGTCAGCGATACCCAGACCGCGTCGACTCAGTTGGCCAACGCCTTTGAAGTGGGCAAGAGCGGCGTCGATCTGACGGACGTGATGATCGCTTCGCAAAAAGCCAGCGTGTCGTTCCAGGCTCTGACCCAGGTACGCAACAAGCTGGTTCAGGCTTATCAAGACATCATGCAGATGCCGGTTTAAGGACGAGATTGAGTCATGGCAGAAGCAGTCGCCGATAACGTTCCGGCCAAGGCCACCCCGATAGACGGCAAACCGCCGCTGTTCGGCCTGTCCTTCCTGGAAAACCTCTCCGAGATGACCATGCTGCGTCAGGTGGGCCTGTTGGTCGGCCTGGCTGCGAGCGTGGCGATTGGCTTTGCCGTGGTGCTGTGGTCGCAGCAGCCGGATTACCGTCCGTTGTACGGCAGCCTTGCCGGCATGGACGCCAAGCAGGTCATGGACACCCTGGCCTCTGCTGACATTCCTTACACCGTCGAACCGAACTCCGGCGCCTTGCTGGTCAAGGCCGATGACCTGTCCCGTGCGCGGATGAAACTCGCCGCTGCTGGTGTCACTCCCAGCGACGGCAACATCGGTTTTGAAATCCTCGACAAGGAACAGGGGCTGGGCACCAGTCAGTTCATGGAAGCGACGCGCTACCGTCGTGGCCTCGAAGGTGAACTGGCGCGGACCATCTCCAGCCTGAACAACGTCAAGGGTGCCCGCGTGCACCTGGCGATTCCGAAGAGTTCGGTGTTCGTGCGTGATGAACGCAAGCCAAGTGCTTCGATTCTGGTCGAGTTGTATTCCGGTCGTTCGCTGGAGCCGGGGCAGGTGCTGGCGATCATTAACCTGGTGGCCACCTCCGTTCCTGAATTGAGCAAGTCGCAGATCACCGTCGTCGACCAGAAGGGCAACCTGCTCTCTGATCAGGCGGAGAACTCCGAAATGACCATGGCCGGCAAGCAGTTCGATTACAGCCGCCGCATGGAAAGCATGCTCACCCAGCGCGTGCACAACATTCTGCAGCCGGTATTGGGTAATGATCGCTACAAGGCTGAGGTCTCGGCCGACATCGATTTCAATGCCGTCGAATCGACTGCCGAGCAGTTCAACCCGGATCAACCGGCGTTGCGCAGCGAGCAGTCGGTCAACGAACAACGCACCGCCAGCAATGGCCCGCAAGGTGTGCCGGGTGCCCTGAGCAACCAGCCGCCGTCGCCAGCCTCGGCGCCGCAAACCACCGGTGGCGCCGCCGCGCCGGCCGCTATGGTGCAGCCAGGCCAGCCATTGGTTGACGCCAACGGTCAGCAGATCATGGACCCGGCCACCGGCCAGCCGATGCTCGCGCCATACCCGGCAGACAAGCGTCAACAATCGACCAAGAACTTCGAACTCGACCGTTCCATCAGCCACACCAAACAGCAGCAGGGTCGCCTGAATCGCCTGTCGGTGTCGGTGGTGGTCGACGATCAGGTCAAGGTCAACGCGGCCAACGGCGAAACCACACGCGCGCCGTGGAGCGCCGACGAATTGGCGCGTTTCACCCGTCTGGTCCAGGACGCCGTCGGTTTCGACGCCAGTCGTGGCGACAGCGTCAGCGTGATCAACATGCCGTTCTCCGCCGAGCGCGGCGAAGTGATTGCCGATATTCCGTTCTACTCCCAGCCATGGTTCTGGGACATCGTCAAACAAGTGCTGGGTGTGTTGTTCATCCTGGTGCTGGTGTTTGGTGTGCTGCGTCCGGTGCTCAACAACATTACCGGCGGCGGCAAAGGCAAGGAGCTGGCCGGTCTGGGCAGCGACGTGGAACTCGGTGGGATGGGCGGCCTGGACGGCGACCTGGCCAACGACCGCGTAAGCCTCGGTGGTCCGCAGAGCATTCTGTTGCCGAGCCCAAGTGAGGGTTATGACGCGCAACTGAATGCAATCAAGAGTCTGGTGGCCGAGGATCCGGGTCGCGTGGCTCAGGTCGTGAAAGAGTGGATTAACGCAGATGAGTGATAACCGAGCCGCTACCGTCAAACTGACCAAGGTCGACAAAGCCGCGATTCTGCTGCTGTCCCTGGGTTCGACCGACGCCGCACAAGTGCTGCGCCACATGGGCCCGAAAGAGGTTCAGCGTGTCGGCGTGGCCATGGCCCAGATGGGCAACGTCCATCGCGAGCAGGTCGAGCAGGTCATGAGCGAGTTCGTCGACATCGTCGGCGACCAGACCAGCCTCGGCGTCGGTTCCGACGACTACGTGCGCAAAATGCTTACTCAGGCCCTGGGTGAAGACAAGGCCAACGGCCTGATCGACCGCATCCTGCTCGGTGGCAACACCAGTGGCCTCGACAGCCTGAAATGGATGGAGCCGCGCGCCGTTGCCGACGTGATCCGTTACGAGCACCCGCAAATTCAAGCGATCGTGGTGGCGTACCTCGACCCGGATCAGGCCGGTGAAGTGCTGGGCAACTTCGACCACAAGGTGCGTCTGGACATCATCCTGCGCGTCTCGTCGTTGAACACCGTACAGCCAGCAGCACTGAAAGAGCTCAACCAGATTCTCGAGAAGCAGTTCTCCGGCAACTCGAATGCCTCGCGCACCACCCTGGGTGGCATCAAGCGTGCGGCCGACATCATGAACTTCCTCGACAGCTCGATCGAAGGCCAGCTCATGGATTCGATCCGCGAAGTCGACGAAGACCTGTCCGGTCAGATCGAAGACCTCATGTTCGTGTTCAACAACCTCGCCGATGTCGACGACCGTGGCATTCAGGCGTTGCTGCGCGAAGTATCCTCGGATGTGCTGGTGCTGGCCCTCAAGGGGTCGGACGAAGGCGTCAAAGAGAAGATTTTCAAGAACATGTCCAAACGTGCTGCCGAACTGTTGCGCGACGACCTCGAGGCCAAAGGCCCGGTGCGCGTCAGCGATGTCGAAACCGCGCAGAAAGAAATCCTCACCATTGCCCGTCGTATGGCCGAAGCCGGCGAGATCGTACTCGGTGGCAAAGGTGGCGAGGAAATGATCTAAGCCCATGGACAAGCACGACGACGATGTGACGGATCTGATCCGTGCCCGCGATGTCCGTGGTTTCGAATCCTGGGCCATGCCCAGCTTCGATCCGCCGAAACCGGAACCCGAGCCAGAGCCGGAACCCGAACCGCCGGAAATGGAAGAGGTGCCGCTGGAAGAAGTCCAGCCACTGACCCTGGAAGAACTCGAAAGCATCCGTCAGGAGGCTTACAACGAAGGCTTCGGCATCGGCGAGAAAGAAGGCTTTCACAGCGCCACGCTCAAGGTCCGTCAGGAAGCTGAAGTGGCGCTGGCGGCAAAACTTGCCAGCCTTGAGCAGTTGATGGCGAACCTGTTCGAGCCCATCGCCGAGCAAGATACGCAGATCGAAAAATCGCTGGTCGACCTCGTGCAGCACATCACCAAACAGGTGATCAAGCGCGAACTGGCCATTGATTCCAGCCAGATCGAACACGTCATGCGCGATGCGCTCAAGCTGTTGCCGCTGGGCGTCGACAATGTGCGTCTGTACGTCAATCCGCAGGACTTCGAGCAGGCCAAGGCTTTGCGCGAACGTCATGAGGAAACCTGGCGCATTGTCGAAGACGAAGCGCTGTTGCCGGGTGGCTGCCGGGTTGAAACCGAGCACAGCCGCATCGATGCCAGCATCGAAACCCGCGTCACTCAGGTCATGGCCAAACTGTTCGATCAGTTGCACGAGCAGGCGTTGCACCCGGCTGAAGCGGATCTGACTCTGGACATTCCCGAAGACGTAAAACCGGCGGCCTCGCCTGAAGAGCCGCTCGCGGACGAACCCGATGCGCCTTGAACGCACCAGTTTCGCCAAGCGCCTGAGCACTTACGCTGAGGCCACCGAGATTGCCGGCGCGCCGATTCTTGAAGGTCGCCTGCTGCGCATGGTCGGCCTCACCCTCGAAGCCGAAGGCCTGCGCGCCGCCATGGGCACGCGTTGCCTGGTAATCAATGACGACAGCTATCACCCGTCCCAGGTCGAAGCGGAAGTCATGGGGTTTTCCGGCAGCAAAGTATTCCTGATGCCGGTCGGCAGCGTTGCCGGCATCGCCCCGGGCGCCCGTGTGGTACCACTGGCTGATACCGGTCGCTTGCCGATGGGCATGAGCATGCTCGGGCGCGTCCTCGACGGCGCCGGTCGTGCGCTGGACGGCAAGGGCGGGATGAAGGCCGAAGACTGGGTGCCAATGGACGGCCCGACGATCAACCCGCTCAACCGTGACCCGATCAGCGTACCGCTGGACGTTGGTATCCGTTGCATCAACGGTTTGCTGACGGTCGGTCGCGGCCAGCGTCTGGGTCTGTTCGCCGGTACCGGTGTCGGTAAATCGGTGTTGCTGGGCATGATGACCCGCTTCACCGAGGCCGACATTATCGTCGTTGGCCTGATCGGTGAGCGGGGTCGAGAAGTTAAGGAATTCATCGAGCACATCCTCGGTGAAGAAGGTCTCAAGCGTTCCGTGGTCGTCGCATCCCCTGCGGACGATGCGCCGCTGATGCGCCTGCGCGCCGCCATGTATTGCACGCGAATTGCCGAGTATTTCCGCGACAAGGGCAAGAACGTCCTGCTGCTGATGGATTCGCTGACCCGTTTCGCCCAGGCGCAGCGGGAAATCGCCTTGGCCATCGGCGAACCGCCGGCAACCAAGGGGTATCCGCCGTCGGTGTTCGCCAAATTGCCGAAACTGGTTGAGCGTGCCGGTAATGCGGAGAAGGGCGGTGGTTCGATTACCGCGTTCTATACGGTGTTGTCCGAAGGCGATGACCAGCAGGATCCGATTGCCGACTCGGCTCGAGGCGTACTTGATGGTCACATCGTGCTGTCCCGGCGTCTGGCCGAGGAAGGGCACTATCCGGCCATCGACATTGAAGCGTCGATCAGCCGGGTAATGCCGGCGGTGGTTTCGCCGGAACACATGCAGCGCGCGCAGTACTTCAAACAGTTGTGGTCGCGTTATCAGCAGAGCCGCGATCTGATCAGCGTCGGCGCCTACGTTGCCGGCGGCGACCGCGAGACCGATCTGGCGATTTCCCTGCAACCGCAGTTGGTGCGCTACCAGCGTCAGGGCCTCAACGACAAAATCAACATGGGTGAAAGCCAGGCCTATCTCGAGACCTTGTTCGCCCCTGCGGCGGGCGGGTAACCGGCCATGGCCGTCAGCCGCGCTGCGCGCCTGGCTCCGGTGGTGGACATGGCCGAACAGGCCGAGAAAACCGCCGTGCAACGGCTGGGCTATTTTCAGGGTCAGGTCAAAGTCGCAGAAAGCAAACTCGCCGACCTCAATGCCTTTCGTCTGGATTACTCGCAGCAATGGATCGTGCGCGGCAGCACCGGCGTGAGCGGGCAGTGGCTGCTGGGTTTTCAGGGTTTTCTGGCGCAACTCGACACCGCCGTCGACCAGCAGCGCCAGAGTCTGGTCTGGCACCAGAACAAACTCGACAAGGCGCGTGAAGAATGGCAACAGGCGTTCGCCAAGGTCGAAGGTTTGCGCAAACTGGTGCAACGTTATCGCGAAGAGGCGCAACGTCTCGAAGACAAGCGCGAGCAGAAGTTGCTCGATGAATTGTCACAGCGTTTGCCGCGACAGAATCCCTTCTAAATTGCACCGCGAAACCCTGTGGGAGCGAGCTTTCTCGCGAATGCATTCGGTCAACTGGCTCAATTGTTGACTGGCACGATGCCTTCGCGAGCAGGCTCGCTCCCACATTTGATCCGGTGTTGCACCTTGCCCATGGGTCTACCAAGTGCTAAACCTTGTACAGGTTCGTCAATGACAAGGAAGCCAGTCAATGTCAGTCGTTACAGAAGTCTCTCCGGATGGTCAAAAGCTGACGATTTCCGTCAAGGGTCGATTTGATTTTGGTCGCCATCAGGAATTTCGCGATTCCTATGAGCGGCTCGACACCAAGCCTGAATCCATTGTGGTTGACCTGAAAGAAGCCACCTACCTCGACAGCTCCGCACTGGGCATGCTGCTCCTGCTGCGCGATCACGCCGGCGGCGATAACTCGGACGTGCGAGTCGTCAACAGCAGCTCCGATGTGAAGAAGATCCTCGCCATCTCCAATTTCGACAAACTATTCGACATCACTTGACGACCATGCAGGCGCAAGAGCCGCTGACCATACTGATCGCCGAAGACAGCGCCGCCGATCGCCTGTTGCTGTCGACCATCGTCCGTCGTCAGGGCCATAACGTCTTGACGGCGGCCAACGGTGCCGAAGCGGTCGATCTGTTTCGCCGGCAGCAACCCGATCTGGTGCTGATGGACGCGATGATGCCGGTCATGGACGGCTTCGAAGCCGCGCGGCAGATCAAGGCGCTGGCGGGCGAGACGCTGGTGCCGATCATCTTCCTCACCTCGCTGACTGAAAGCGAAGCGCTGGCCCGTTGTCTGGAGGCCGGTGGCGACGACTTTCTGGCGAAGCCTTACAACCAGGTGATCCTCGCCGCCAAAATCAAGGCGATGGATCGCTTGCGCCGCTTGCAGGCAACCGTGCTGCAGCAGCGCGACCTGATCGCCAAACACCATGATTACCTGCTCAACGAACAGCGTGTGGCCAAAGCCGTTTTCGACAAAGTGGCGCATTCCGGTTGCCTGAGTGCGCCGAACATCCGCTACCTGCAATCGCCCTATGCCTTGTTCAACGGTGACCTGCTGTTGGCGGCCTACACGCCGGCGGGGGACATGCATGTGTTGTTGGGCGATTTCACTGGCCATGGCCTGCCGGCAGCTGTCGGGGCGATGCCCCTGGCCGAGGTGTTCTATGGCATGACCGCCAAGGGCTACGGCCTGGCCGAAACCCTGCGCGAGATGAATGCCAAGCTCAAGCGCATCCTGCCGGTGGACATGTTCTGTTGTGCCACGTTGCTGTGCCTGAGTTTTCAGCGGCGTTCGGTCGAAGTGTGGAACGGTGGCATGCCTGACGGTTATCTGCATCGGATTGCCACTGGCGAGCGTGTGCCGCTGGCCGCGCGGCACTTGCCGTTGGGGGTGCTGAGTGCACAGGCGTTCGATGATCGTACGGAAGTGCATCCGATGGCCGCCGGTGATCGGGTGTTCCTGTTGTCTGACGGGGTGATCGACACCAGTGACGCCAGTGATCAACTGTTCGGCGTCGAGCGTTTGCAGCAGGTGTTCGCCGCCAACCGCGAGCCGGATCGCTTGTTCGAGGATATCGAGCAGGCGCTGCGGGATTTTCGTGGCGAGGCGCGCGACGATGTCAGCATGGTCGAGGTCAGCCTGCTGGAGCCGGCGCAGGTCAAGCCGTCGGCGCCGGTGTATTCCGACAGCGGCCAGTCGTGCCCGCTCGACTGGTCGGTGAGCTTCGAGTTTCGTGGCGCCACGCTCAAGCGCTTCAATCCGTTGCCGTACCTGTTGCAGTTGCTGCTTGAGGTGCATGGGTTGCGGGCGCAGAGTGGTGCTTTGTACAGCGTGCTGGCCGAGTTGTATTCCAATGCACTGGAACATGGCGTGCTGGGGCTGGACTCCAGCCTCAAGCGCGATGCGGCGGGTTTTGCTCGCTATTATCAGCAGCGCAACGATCGGCTGGAGGCGCTGCAGGATGGCTTTGTCCGTGTGCATCTGCAGGTGCAGCCACAAGGCGAGGGCGGCCGGCTGGTGATTCGCGTTGAGGACAGCGGCAAGGGTTTTGATGTGGCGCGAGTCATGGAAAGGCCGCTGGACGGTATCCGTTTGTCGGGGCGCGGCGTCAGTCTGGTCCGGCAATTGGGGCATAACGCCAGTTGGTCGGACGAAGGTCGTAGTGCCTGCGTGGAGTTTTCCTGGGAGGTTGAGGCATAATTCGCGCAATTCTTGATCAAGGAGTGAACAAGTGACTGACACACATATTGATCGCGAGGCGCTGAGAGTACTGCGCGATGTGATGGAGGAGGGTTATCCAGAACTGCTGGATACCTTTCTGACGGATTCCGAAAGTCGCTTGGTTGATCTGCGAAAAGCGGTGGATGCCAAGGTCTTGTCGGAAGTTGCCCACAGCTTCAAGGGCAGCGCCAGCAATATGGGGGCTGTCCGTTTGGCGGCGCTCTGCCAGGAGCTGGAGTCGGAAGCCAAAAATAAGAGCCCGGCGGAAATAGTCAAACTGGTCGCTCAGATCAGTGGCGAATTTGCTGAAGTTCGCCCGGTTTATGAAAGCGAAAAACATCCTGCTCACACGCACTGATCCCGCCGTCCGGCGCTTTTTACGAGCGCCGGGCAAAACTGGCCCGGCACTTGCAGTTATCTCTGCAACTGTACCTACGATCCCAGTGCAGCGGAGACCGTTTCATGCCTGCGACCCCCAACATCCTTCTTCAGAATGCCGCTCAGGCCAAGGCGCAAGCTGCCTCGGCCAAATCGTCGGCTATGGCCGTAGACACCGGGGATAAAGCCTCAAGCTTCGCTAAAGTGTTCGCCGATCAGGGGTCGAGCAAGCCTGTCGCCAGCGCTGACAATTCGCCGAAGTCGGCGCGCGACAAGGTCGCTGACAACAGCGGCAAAAAGGACATCGGCAAAGATCAGTCTGCCGCTGCACAGCCGGCGGTTGCCGATAGCGGCAACGACTTGCCTGCCGACAAAACCGCAGCGACCGATGACAGCACCACCAGCAGCGACGACAACACAGACACCGCCCAGACGCCAGTGGTAGACGCGGCGCCGGTTGATCCGACGCTCGATCCGGCATTGGCAACCGCTGTGCAGCCGGTAGTCACGGCGCCAGTTGTGCAGACTCCGGCGGTCGTCGCGAGTGCCCAGCCTGAAGCCGAAACGCCTGCGCTTGCCGCACTGCCGGGTACGGTCAAAGATCCGGCACCGGCCACCGACAGCGATTTCGACCCTTCGGCCGATCCGCTCGACTCGATGCCGGCGGTACGCATGGCGATGGAGCAGGGCGGGCACATTTCCGCCGCCAGCCAGGCGCAACCGAAAGCGTCGCCGGCTCAGGCTCAGGCCGACGGTGAATTGACTTCCGCGCAAACCTTCGCCGCCGGCATGGCCAGTATGCTCGACGTGCAAGCCGACAAGGACAGCACCAGCCAGGGTGGTGACAAAGCGTTCAGCGGCTTGATCGACGATGGCCTCAAAGATCTCAAGACTGCGACCAGCGATACCCGCGTCGATGACTTCGCCAACCGTCTGGCGGCACTGACGCAGGCGGCCACGCCGAAGACAGCGAACGCGGTACCGGTGAATCAGCCGATCGCCATGCACCAGAGCGGCTGGACTGAAGAAGTGGTCAATCGCGTCATGTATCTGTCGAGTGCCAATCTGAAGGCGGCGGACATTCAGTTGCAGCCGGCTGAACTGGGGCGATTGGATATTCGCGTCAACATGGTCCCGGACCAGCAGACCCAAGTGACCTTTATGAGCGCGCATCCAAGCGTGCGAGAAGCGCTCGACGGCCAGATGCATCGCCTGCGTGAAATGTTCAACCAGCAGGGCATGGGGCAGGTCGACGTCAATGTCTCCGACCAGAACCGTGGCTGGCAGGGGCAACAAGGTCAGGAACAGGCGCAGCAGGGCCAGAGTGGTCGCACCAGCGCGGCCGGCGGTCGCCTCGATTCGGCGGATGACGAATTGGCGCCTGCCGCTATTGCTGAAGTTGCTGCTCAAACCACCAGCGTGATTGGCAGCAGCGCGGTCGACTACTACGCCTGAGCAAAATCAAGAGCCCCTCATCGGAACGCCGCCCGCCTAGCCCTCTCCCGGAGGGAGAGGGGACTGACTGATTGGGGGATGCTTGCGAAGTACGCCGACCGGATATTCCTGTTGTGAATCCATAATCGAATCGGTCTTGCAGGTCGGTGTTTGACGTCTTGCACCTCGGTCGGCCCCCTGAAACCCTCACCCTAGCCCTCTCCCAGAGGGAGAGGGGACTGATTGGGGGATGCTTGCGAAGTGCGCCGACCGGATACTGCTGTTGTGAATCCATGATCGACTTGGTCTTTCAGGTCGATGTTTGACGTCTGACATCTCGGTCAGCCCCCTGAAACCCTCACCCTAGCCCTCTCCCAGAGGGAGAGGGGACTGATTGGGGGATGCTTGCGAAGTGCGCCGACCGGATATTGCTGCTGTGAATCCATAATCGACTTGGTCTTTCAGGTCGATGTTTGACGTCTTGCACCTCGGTCGGCCCCCTGAAAACCCTCACCCTAGCCCTCTCCCGGAGGGAGAGGGGACTGATTGGGGGGATGCTTGCGAAGTGCGCCGACCGGATACTGCTGCTGTGAATCCATAATCGACTCGGTCTTGCAGGTCGATGTTTAACGCAAGACACCTCGGTCGGCCACCTGAAAACCCTCACCCTAGCCCTCTCCCAGAGGGAGAGGGGACCGATTGGGGGATGCTCTTGAAGTACGCCGATCTGATACTTCTGCTGTGAATCTCTAATCGACTGGGTCTTTCACGTCGATGTTTAACGCAAGACACCTCGGTCGGCCCCCTCTCCCTCCGGGAGAGGGCTGGGGTGAGGGTGCCTTTGACTTTAGCGTTGTCTCCAGCACTACCGACACTTCTGGCATAACACTTGCTCTTGCCTTGCCGTGCGACTGTGAAAACCCGATTAGTGACGGATTATTGGCATGGCGAAGAGCGAAACAGCAGCAGTGAAAGACCCCGCAACCAAAGGCAAACTCAAGCTGATCATTGTGATCGTGCTGGCGTTGCTGCTGGCCATTGGCGCGTCTGTGGGGGCGACCTGGTTCTTCATGCACAGCGCTCAGAGCAAGCCTGCCGAAGCCGCTGATGCAGCGCCTGTCGGCAAGCAGCCGGCGATTTTCGAGCCGATGGCGCCGGCCTTTGTCGCCAACTACAACCAGAACGGCCGTCAGCGCTACATGCAGGTGAGCATCACCATGCTGGCGCGTAATCAGGCTGATCTGGAAGCGCTCAAAGTACACATGCCGGTGATCCGCAACAACCTGGTGATGCTCTTCTCCGGTCAGGATTTCGCCACCTTGGCGACCCCGGTCGGCCAGGAGATGTTGCGCCAGAAGGCCACCGCCAGCGTCCAGGAAGTGGCGCAGAAAGAGCTGGGCAAAGTGGTGATCGAACAGTTGCTTTTCACTAATTTCGTACTGCAGTAGGAACACGACATGGCCGTGCAGGATCTGCTGTCCCAGGATGAAATCGACGCGCTGTTGCATGGCGTCGACGATGGTCTGGTACAGACCGATAACGCTGCCGAACCCGGCAGTGTCAAAAGCTACGACCTGACCAGTCAGGACCGCATCGTCCGTGGACGCATGCCGACTCTGGAAATGATCAACGAGCGTTTTGCCCGCTATACCCGCATCAGCATGTTCAACATGCTGCGCCGCTCGGCGGACGTTGCCGTCGGTGGCGTGCAGGTGATGAAGTTCGGCGAATACGTGCACTCGCTGTACGTGCCGACCAGCCTCAACCTGGTCAAGATCAAACCGTTACGCGGCACCGCGCTGTTCATCCTTGACGCCAAACTGGTGTTCAAACTGGTGGACAACTTCTTCGGCGGCGACGGCCGTCACGCCAAGATCGAAGGGCGTGAATTCACCCCGACCGAACTGCGTGTGGTGCGCATGGTGCTGGAACAGGCTTTCGTCGATTTGAAAGAAGCCTGGCAGGCGATCATGGAAGTCAATTTCGAGTACATCAACTCGGAAGTGAACCCGGCCATGGCCAACATCGTCGGCCCGAGCGAAGCGATCGTGGTCTCCACGTTCCACATCGAACTCGATGGCGGCGGCGGCGACCTGCACGTGACCATGCCGTACTCGATGATCGAGCCGGTGCGCGAAATGCTCGACGCCGGTTTCCAGTCCGACCTCGACGATCAGGACGAGCGCTGGGTCAACGCGCTGCGTCAGGACGTCCTCGATGTCGACGTACCCATCGGCGCTACCGTGGCGCGCCGCCAGTTGAAACTGCGCGACATCCTGCACATGCAGCCGGGTGACGTGATCCCGGTCGAAATGCCGGAAGACATGATCATGCGCGCCAATGGCGTGCCGGCCTTCAAGGTCAAGATGGGCTCGCACAAAGGCAACCTCGCGTTGCAAGTGATCGAGCCGATCGAGCGTCGCTGAAACGGCGCTCCTACCCCAAGCATTTAACTGAATTTTTGCCCGCCGAGGACAAATGATGAACGACGATATGAACGCCCAGGACGACCAGGCACTGGCTGACGAATGGGCTGCGGCCCTGGAAGAAACCGGTGATGGTCAAGCTGACATCGACGCGCTGCTGGCGGCTGATGCATCCAGCGGCTCGCGCCTGCCGATGGAAGAGTTCGGCAGCGTGCCGAAGAACAACGACCCGGTGACCCTCGACGGCCCGAACCTGGACGTGATCCTCGACATCCCGGTGTCGATTTCGATGGAAGTCGGCAGCACCGACATCAACATCCGCAACCTGCTGCAACTCAACCAGGGTTCGGTAATCGAGCTTGATCGTCTGGCCGGTGAGCCGCTCGACGTGCTGGTTAACGGCACGCTGATTGCGCACGGTGAAGTGGTGGTGGTCAACGAGAAGTTCGGCATCCGCCTGACTGACGTGATCAGCCCAAGCGAACGCATCAAGAAGCTGCGCTGAGTGAGACGGTTTCTCTGGGCTTTGCTGGCATTGCCATTGAGCGTGCTGGCCGCCGAGCCTTCAACGGCGACCACAGTGCCAGCCGCCACCGCGCCGATGGTCAACAGCGGCGTGGCCGGGCAACTGACGCAACTGGTGTTCGGCCTGTTGCTGGTGCTGGGGCTGATCTTCTTCCTCGCCTGGCTGTTGCGCCGGGTGCAGCAGGCAGGTCCGGCAGGCAAGGGCCAGGTGATCGAGCTGATCGGTTCGCGCGCGCTCGGCCCGCGTGACCGTTTGCTGCTGGTGCAGGTCGGCAACGAGCAGATTCTGCTCGGCCTCAGCCCCGGCACCATCACCGCGCTGCACGTGCTCAAAGAGCCGGTCGAGGTGCCGAATACCAGCGAGAAAGCGACCCCGGAATTTGCCCAGCATCTGCTGAAGATTCTCGGCAAGGATCAGAAGGATAAGAAGTAATGGGTGCGTTACGCATCGTCTTGACGCTGGCCCTGTTGCTGGCCGCGCCGCTGGCGTTCGCCGCCGATCCGTTGTCGATCCCGGCGATCACGCTGGGCACCAACGCCGATGGCGCGCAGGAGTATTCGGTCAGTCTGCAGATCCTGCTGATCATGACCGCCCTGAGCTTCATTCCGGCGGCCGTGATTCTGATGACCAGTTTCACCCGGATCATCATCGTCTTCTCGATCCTGCGTCAGGCCCTCGGCCTGCAACAGACGCCGTCGAACCAGATCCTCACCGGCATGGCGCTGTTCCTGACCATGTTCATCATGGCCCCGGTGTTCGACCGGGTGAACAAGGACGCGCTGCAACCGTATCTGGCGGAAACCCTTACCGCCCAGCAAGCGGTCGAAAAAGCTCAGGTGCCGATCAAGGACTTCATGCTCGCCCAGACCCGCACCAGCGATCTGGAGCTGTTCATGCGCCTGTCCAAACGCACCGACATCGCCACGCCGGATCAGGCGCCGCTGACCATTCTGGTGCCGGCGTTCGTCACCTCCGAGCTTAAAACCGCGTTCCAGATCGGCTTCATGATCTTCATTCCGTTCCTGATCATCGACCTGGTCGTGGCCAGTGTGCTGATGGCGATGGGTATGATGATGCTCTCGCCGCTGATCATCTCGCTGCCGTTCAAAATCATGCTGTTCGTGCTGGTCGATGGCTGGGCGCTGATCATCGGCACCCTGGCCAGCAGTTTCGGAGGTGTCTCGCCATGACGCCGGAAGTTGCGGTCGATATCTTTCGTGAAGCGTTGTGGCTGACCACCCTGATGGTCGCGATTCTGGTGGTACCGAGCCTGTTGGTCGGCCTGCTGGTGGCGATGTTCCAGGCCGCGACCCAGATCAACGAACAGACCCTGAGCTTCCTCCCGCGTCTACTGGTAATGCTGGTGACCCTGATTGTCGGCGGTCCGTGGATCGTGCAGACCTTCATGGAATACATCATCCAGTTGTACAAAAACATCCCGATGGTCATCGGCTAAGCCATGCAATCGCTGCTTCAGCTGACCGACACCCAGATCAGTACCTGGGTGGCGTCGTTCATGTTGCCGCTGTTTCGCGTCGCCTCGATGCTGATGGTCATGCCGGTGTTCGGCACCACCCTGGTGTCGCGCCGGGTGCGCCTGTATTTCGCCGTGGCCATCACCGTGTGTATTGCGCCGAGCCTGCCGCCGATGCCGGCGGTCAGCCCGCTGGATCTCAGCGGCTTGCTGCTGATAGCCGAGCAGATTCTGGTCGGTGCGGTGTTGGGGTTTTCCCTGCAGTTGTTTTTCCAGGCCTTTGCCGTGGCGGGGCAGATTGTCGCGATTCAGATGGGCATGGGCTTCGCCTCGATGGTCGACCCCGCTAACGGCGTCTCGGTGGCGGTGATCGGGCAGTTCTTTACCATGCTCGTCACGTTGCTGTTCCTGTCGATGAATGGCCATCTGGTGGTCTTCGAAGTCCTCACTGAAAGCTTCACCACGCTACCGGTCGGCAGCGGGCTGATGACCGCGCATTACTGGGAACTGGCCGGCAAACTCGGCTGGGTGCTGGGCGCCGCATTGTTGCTGGTGTTGCCGGCGGTGACGGCGTTGCTGGTGGTCAACATCGCGTTTGGCGTGATGACCCGCGCCGCGCCGCAACTGAACATTTTCTCCATCGGTTTCCCGCTGACCCTGGTCCTCGGTCTGTTTATCGTCTGGGTCGGTCTGGCGGACATTCTCAATCAGTACCAGCCGCTGGCCACCGAGGCCCTGCAGTTGTTACGCGAACTGGCACGGGCGCGCTGAGTCATGGCAGAGAGCGAAAGCGGTCAGGACAAAACAGAAGACCCCACGGAGAAACGTAAAAAGGACTCCCGTGAAAAGGGTGAAATTGCCCGTTCCAAAGAACTCAACACCCTGGCCGTGACCATGGCCGGTGCCGGTGCGCTGCTGGTGTTTGGCGGCATGCTGGCCGAGGACCTGATGGAACTGATGCGCCTGAACTTCACGCTGTCGCGCGAAGTGATCATGGATCAGGGTTCCATGGGCGCGTTCCTGTTGCAGTCAGGCCAGATGGCTTTGCTGGCGATCCAGCCGATCATGATTACCCTGTTGCTGGCGGCGCTGATCGGGCCGATTTCCCTCGGTGGCTGGCTGTTCGCAGCGGGCTCCATGGCGCCCAAGTTCAGCCGGATGAACCCGGCGGCAGGCCTGAAACGGATGTTCTCGTTCAAGGCGGTGGTCGAACTGCTCAAGGCACTGGCCAAGTTCCTCATCACTTTGGGCGTGGCATTGGCGGTGTTGTCGTCGGACGTCGATGACTTTTTGCGAATCGCCCATGAACCGCTGGAGATGGCGATCATTCACAGCGTCACGCTGGTCGGCTGGAGCACCTTGTGGCTGGCCTGCGGCCTGATCATCATCGCCGCCGTCGACGTGCCGGTGCAGCTCTGGGAAGCGCACAAGAAACTGCTGATGACCAAGCAGGAAGTGCGCGACGAGCACAAGGATCAAGAGGGGCGCCCGGAGGTCAAACAGCGCATCCGCCAGACCCAGCGCGAGATGTCCCAGCGCCGGATGATGGCGGCCATTCCCGATGCCGACGTGGTCATCACCAACCCGACTCACTACGCCGTCGCGCTCAAGTACGACTCGGAGAAGGGCGGTGCGCCGATACTGCTGGCCAAGGGCAGCGACTTCCTCGCCCTGAAAATCCGCGAAATCGCCGTCGCCAACAACGTCATGCTCCTCGAATCACCGGGGCTGGCGCGCTCGATCTACTACTCCACCGAACTCGAGCAGGAAATTCCTGGTGGTCTGTATCTCGCGGTCGCCCAGGTCCTGGCCTACGTCTACCAGATCCGCCAGTACCGTGCGGGCAAGGGCAAACGCCCGGATCCGCTCAAGGACGACTTGCCGATTCCGCCGGATCTGCGCCGCGATTCCTGACGTTGCCTTGCAGCCATTGGTCTGAGATCCCTCTTTACTGTCAACTCTGACAGGTGCGCTTCCCGTGATTTTGCAGTTTGATGCAAGGTGGCGCCGCGAACCTGGCGCGGTCAGGCGAGCGAGTGCAAGGGAGCAAGGCAATGAAAGGTATTTTCAGCAGCTACGATGAAAAAACCGGAAGGGGCACCATCACGCCGAAGCCCTCGGGACGATGTATTTCCTTTGCCGAGGCCACTGGGTTTTTTCTGACAGCAAAAGAATACCGATTCACCCTTCGATTGGCCGATGCCCAGCAGGCGAACGTCAAAGTGGGCGGCGAGGTCGAGTTCGAATTGCCCAAAAGCAAAAATGGAAAAGTGAAAATCCTCCGGTATTGAGCAATTGATCACAAAGCCGCTGAACGGGGCGGCGGTTTTTTATGATCGTTCCCACGCTCTGCGTGGGAATGCAGCCGAGACGCTCCGCGTCCCTTCCAAAGCCGAGCGCGGAGCGTCCGTTGAGACATTCCCACGCAGGAGCGTGAGAACGATCTTCGCGTGTCGCTACTGCGGCAACTCCAGATTATCCATCACCCGATTCACTGCCAGCTCACCGAGCATGATCAGTTGCGCGATCCCCAACAGCGTCCTGCGCTGCGACGCGGGGATGAGGTGGGCGAAGTCATGAGCGATGGTTCTAGCTGAGGCGAGTGTTTCGCTGGCATCGGCCAGCAGTTCCTCGTTTTTGAAGTCGGCGGTAACGGCGTACATCCGGCGGGTTTTACGGGGCGGTGGCGTGGAGCCGGGTGGGCAGAGGTAGTGATCGAGCGCGCGTTCGGCGGCGTCGTTGAGTTTTTTTGAATCGAGGGATTCGTAGGGGGAGGCGAGATCGATTTCGGGTGGGTTGGGTGTTGGTTTGATCATGGTGAAACTCCTGAGTTTATGGAGCCACTCTTTCCCTGTCGCTAAACAGGTGAAGGTGGCAGCTGTACGCAGGTTAGCGAACCGGTCTCAGGCACACCGGTAGACCCAAAGGTCTCCCGCATACAGCCGCCATAACATAATTGCGGGCGAGCAGTCCCACAACGAAGCTACGAACGCTGATGCACTGAGTTGGTCCGAGTCGCTAAACCCGATCGCTGATTCGTCAGCGACCGACCCACAATAGAACCCGACCCCAAAGCGCACAAGCCGGCGGATTCTGGCGTAGCTGTAGGCAATGGCGCAAGGATGTGTAGCCTTGAAGGCGTGTCTGGAGGTGTCTTTTAAACGCCAAAGTTTAAAAGATAATGTGGGCGAAGATCTGGTTGTAAATGTGGTCTGTCCCTGAGGGTTCCTGCGTCGCGATTCCTGGCGGTTACCGTCTGTCTGGAAAGCCTGTGAACCTGTCAAGTCTGACAGTAGACGGCTGCGCCCGCCGGCGCTCTCATTGCCATGGGAATTCTCCCGGCATTTCCCTGCATTGGTCGCTCTGTTCATCTGATACGAGTACCAGGGAGCGGCACCTGCATAAGGTTTCAGAGGAAGCAATCATGGCAGACCAGCCCTATATAAAGTTGCAAGGTATGGAGGTTGAATTCGTCTCGGGAGTGTTGGAACAACGTACAGCCGATCGCGCAATCGGTTACTCCGTGACTTTCAAGTTGATGCTGGACTTCACCCATTTCAAGCAGATGGCCAACGCCTACAGCGCCAATTATCTGGAAGTGTCGAGCAACGCGATTCGGCCGGAGCTGGAGGGGTTGGCGTACCACAATCACTACAGTGTGATTGGTGCTTCTGCAGGAAAAATCGTCAACAGTGCGATGCTTTTCGAACTCTTCACCGATCCGGATTTGTACCTGGATGTCTGGATCAACAGTGAAATGGAGAGGCGATTTGGCAAGCCGCAATTCGTCATAGAGGGAAATGCGCTTTTGATTACGGCGCGGCAGGACTTTCGTTGGCAAAATCCGGAGCGCGAAATCAAGATCGAAGACCTCCCCATCATTTGGTTTGATTGGGCTCTCACCCTCATAGAGCAGCGGACAAAAGTGTCTCGTACGACGCCGGTATCGGTGGTGACGTTTATGTACATGCAGGACGAAGTCGTCGTTATCGAGGGTATGAAGCTGCTCAAGGGCGCGCGCTATATCAACGGCAAGAGGCTCAGTTTTGGCCCGATTACAGCTGAACAGGTTTTAATCGCGTAGTGACCGCCCACCCGCCGCCCCGACTGAAACGGGGCGGCGGGTTTTTTCTGCCTCAAGGTTTGTGTTGCGCCTTAGCCAGTATTCGCGCTCCCACTTTGGAAGCCGTTCAACGGTGGGAGCGAGCCTGCTCGCGAAGGCGTCAGAATTGACGCTGGATCAATCAGCCGGTGTCCCCAATGCCTGCGTCAACCCGGCACCTCAAGATTATCCATCACCCGATTCACCGCCAGCTCGCCGAGCATGATCAGTTGCGCGATCCCCAACAGCGTCCTGCGCTGCGACGCGGGGATGAGGTGGGCGAAGTCATAAGCGATGGTTCTAGCTGAGGCGAGTGTTTCGCTGGCATCGGCCAGCAGTTCCTCGTTTTTGAAGTCGGCGGTAACGGCGTACATCCGGCGGGTTTTACGCGGCGGTGGCGTGGAGCCGGGTGGGCAGAGGTAGTGATCGAGCGCGCGTTCGGCGGCGTCGTTGAGCTTTTTGGAATCGAGGGATTCGTAGGGGGAGGCGAGGTCGGTTTCGGGTGGGTTGGGTGTTGGTTTGATCATGGGTAAAGCTCCTTGATTGCTGGAGCCGCCACATTTCGCTGCGAAACGAAGAGAGGTGGCAGCTGTACGCAGGTTCGCAGACCGGGAATCAAGGCACCCGGCATACCCGAGGGTATCCCGCGCACAGCCGCCATGAAGCACCATTGCCTTTAGTTGATGGCAATGAACTGGAGCGCTGTGCGCCTTGATTGATCCGGGCTGCGAAACCCGATCGCTGATTCGTCAGCGACCACACCACAATAAAACCCGCCCCCAAGGCGCACAAGCCGGCGGATTCTGGCGTAGCTGTAGGCAATGGCGCAAGGGTGTGTAGCCTCAGAGGCGTATCTGGAGGTATCTTTTAAACGCCATAGTTTAAAAGGCAAAGTATCGGGCGACTGTCTGGGTGAAAAATTTGGTCTGTCCCCCGATAATGCCTTAGTTCTATTTCTTGAAAACGAAATTATCGAAATAGATAACATCTGATGCGCTGCTGACAATATCAATCTTGTCGATTCTCTCCGAATTAAATGTCATTTTATGTGGGTTGTTCGGGGTGTGGGGTAATAGTGGTTCTTCTTTGATTTTTATGTCTGAGTTGTAGAAAATAACTTTTGCATTGTTTGATCTGTCGACATCTGTATACCAGAATTCAATTTCAGTGTAGCCAGTTTTCAATGTTAGCCGTATAGTTGCGGGGCCATCATTTAAGGCAAGAGTTTTTCGTTCAACTTTCCCTGGATATTGGGTCGCTATTTCAAGGATTGATACAGGTTTATTGCCTGTAAAATTAGTTATTATCATGCTCCCTATATCGCGAGAGTTGCTCGGTAAAAGTGTAAAGGAAGGTTGTGCGTCAAAGTTTTCTCCTTCGGGCGAAGGCAGTACGTTCAGATTACGTACATTCGAATGCACAAGGCCACTATGATAGAGCGATTCGACGTACAACCGGCGTGTACCTTCCGTAACGTTGATATCAATATCCCATAATCCCGTAATTTCATTCGCGGCGGCTATACCTTTAGACTCTGCGTCGGGCCAAACACCATCAAAGATTTCGATTTTTTGGCCTAAGCTAGCTTTCCCTTTAAGTTTCAATTTAGTGGTGAAGGTCGCCTCACTATCAGGCACTTCCATACCTTTGTCGTCCAGCACATGGTCTAGCGTCGGGTCTATCAACTCGACTACGACAACATCACGGGCATCTGAGATTGCACCATCCTTGCGTCTGGCGCGCAGCTTGTAGGTAGTTCCAGCAACCAGCCCCGTCAGTTGGAATGTCCATTCCCCCTCTGGATCGACCTGAATTTCAGTATTCGGCATCACTACGCCGTTATTGGCCAGATCGATTTTTTTGCCCGGGGTGGCCTTACCACTCAGTGTGACCGCTGTTTTTACTGTCGGGCTGCCGTGTGGGATTTCGTCCCCACCGGGCGACTCCTTGATTGACTCAATAGTCGGCAGCACTTCTACGACGTTTTTGACCGTATACGTGCGCACCGGAAAACTCAGCGCCAGGTTTTCATCCGTGCTGCGATCCGGGGTAGCCATGAAAAACACGTTCAGTGGGCTGAGGTCCTTTAGTGACTGCAGGTCAGCCAAGGCCAAGGAAACATCGAGGTAGCCGTTTGAGATCCAGGACCCGTTCACGGCATTACTTGGGCCTGTCCACACGTTGCGGATGTACGCTTTATCGTCTTTTTTCGTGCCTTCCACCCGCATCCAGACACGCTGGCCACTGGCGATGTGCGGCCAGAAACCACTACGAAGAGTGGCCGCAGCAGTCAGCGTCGACACATCCAGCTCAGTGCCCTCACCACCGCCGGCCGCCTGAATGATCTTCGGCGAATGCGAAAGATCCACGCGCAGTTGCAACACCGCCAACGTACGAGTCCGCGAGTCTTTTGGATCCTGGGTGCCGCGTGTCATGGCGTAGTCAAGGGTGATTGACTTGTCGAGGTTGAAGGCGATCACCGAGACGGCCAGCGGTATTTCCTGCGGGCCGACGGTGGTGACCGGCCATGGATCTGTGGTGTGCGAGCCGGCGGGCAGTGTTCCGTGTGCGCCGTGCCAACTGGCGGTAATGTTGTCGCCGACCTGCATGCCGTCATAGTTGATCACCGCCGTCAGTGCGCTCTGGGCAGCGAGCGGGTCGAGGCTGCTGTCGTTCGGGGCTTCCTTGATTTTCGGCTCTTTCAGATCCAGCGCCACGCCGACACCGAACTCCAACGGCTCGGCATGACTGGTCCCGCCCGCCGCACGTTCGATTTTGTACGAGGCCTTTACCTTGCCGCCTTCGTTGCCCTTGATCATCGCCGCCGGAATGGTGAACGGCACTTCCTCGCCGGCGGTGAATTCGTTCAGCTTGATCCTGTCGGGGTATTCGCCGGTGATCGAGCCGAGCCAGGACAGGAGCACTTCATCGCCGGGGACCGTTTCCTTGTAGATCACCGTCGCGGTGGTGCCGGCGGTGTCGGGTGGCAGGACGCCGTCCACCACGCCGGCCACTTCCAGTTGCGGCAGTTCCAGGCGTGGTTCGCCGACGCGCAGGATGTCGCTGTGGATCGACTCGCGAATGGCGCGGGTGGCCTCGAACGGGTCCAGCGTGGCGAGCACCGCGCTCGAAATCAGTAGCTGGTAGTAGAACTCCGCTGTGCCGCCGTCGACCGGGGCCATGTGTTTGCCGTCGATGTTGTACAACAGTGGTTTGGCCGCGACGATGTCGTTGTAGGTGATGGGGCGCGTTGGCAGCTCAGGCAGGTACGGCTTGAGGCCGGGCGTGGTGCCGAGCATGACCGGCTTAGGAGCATGCCTTCGACAAAGGATTTGTCGAAGGGGAACTCGAGACGGATTTGGGGCAGTGTCGGGTCCAGCGCTCCGGAGTCCTCGTCCAGCACCTTCGGCGCGGCCAGCCGCTGGACTTCGCCGATGGCGCGGATAAATTGGCTTTTGGATTTCAGATCGGCGGAGCCGTCGGCTTTTTCCAGGCGGTAAGACAAAGTGATCTGGGACTTGGCCAACTGACGCAGCACGGCGTTGGGAGCCGTGGTTTCCAAAATGCTCGGCACACTTTTCAACTCGACGCCTGCTGACGGTTCCCAATCAATCGGCGGCCCCTCGACGGGAGTGCCCTTGATCCTGATGAATACCTTGTCTCCGACTTTGAACTTGCTCGTATCCGTGGCAATAACTTGCACGGTGCCATCGGCATCGCCCAGTTTGTCGACATCCAGCACGTTGTTCTGCGTTTCCTTGAGCAGCGGCGCGATCAGCCGGGTCGCATCCACGGCCACTACCACACGCTGTTCGGGGCTCCAGTCCTCGGAACGGTTGAAGACCTTGTCGTACACTTCGAACACCACGGCGACGCCGGGAGACTCTGCATCGCCGGCGTCGCGAATGACCGCTTCCGTGATGGTGATGATGATCGGGGCCTTGCCTTCGGCCTGTTCCTGGGTCAGCGGCTCACTGAACACGTAGATCCCGCCCCAACTCAAGCGACAAGTATCGCCGGCCGCAGCGCAGGGATAGGGCTCTGTGCCATCGGCCTCACCAATGCTGATTTCCACGCCATCGGCCACGTTGTCCTTGTCGATGCCGCCGTCAAGAATGTCTTGGGGAATGATCATGATCAGCTTGGAGTGCCCGCCGTCACCGTTGTCATCATGGCCGCCCGGGCGCGTCAGCTTGACCAGCACCTGCATGACTTCGGACGGTTCATCTTTGCTGGCGCCCAGCGGCCTGACGGAATAGGACGCCGCAAACTCGCCATCGACCATGTGCCGGGAAGCCACGAACATGCGCAGTTGCTTGTTGACCTCGTCCTTGTTGACGGTTTCCACCCAGACGTTCTGCCCGGTGCCCCAAAAGATCGTCAACTTGTCGCCTTCGGCCATGTTGCCCCACGGCCCCGCCTGGCACAGCAAGCCATGAAGCGGAAAGTTGTCCAGCGCCGCGGCGATGTTGATACCCCAGACATCGGGATCCGTCGACACCGGGTCTTTGCTGCGCCCGGGGATGTCGAGCTCCTTGAGTAGCAGGGGTTTGTTGGGGCTGGACATGGCGCTGACTCCGTGGGGGGGAAGTGACGGAGTGATTGAACGGTTAAACGGCAGAATGCGCACCTGTCAGATCTGACAGGTGCGTAGGGGTATCCGACGAGCGGTTGTTTGCTTTTTCCTGCTCGAGCGGTGCGGGGGCTTTGAAGACGCCCTCGCGAGCAGGCTCGCTTGTATGGTAGGACTTGAAGGGAGGAGGAGGGACAAGGCTCGATTCTGACTGTTGACGCAGTACAGACCGTGGGAGATTTCGCCCCTCCTCCTTTCACCCAAGCGCCGATAAAGAATGCATCTGGCTAGACCGACGATAGGAACAAGCCTGCGCCTCTGGGTGAGCCCTTCAAGTACTCAAACCTTATCCCGGAGGAAATCCTGTGGCAATGCCAGTCGCTCTATCAAATCCGATCGTTGGCGTGGATGTTGCCAAAAATGAACTGGTGATTTATCAGGCCGATAGCGATCTGCTTGAAGCGATTCCCAACACCAAAACATCCATCAAGCAGTGGCTGAAAGCCTTGCTCGGCCCCGTGTCTATTGCCATTGAGGCAACCAACATCTACCACCTGGAATTCGCTGATTTGGCCTATGCGGCCGGTTGCACGATTTACATGGTGGGCGGCTATGAACTCAAACACTACCGCGAAGGCGTGAAGATCCGCGCCAAAACCGACGCCTTGGACGCCAAGCTGCTGGCCCGTTACCTGAAGAACGAAGCCGAGGAGTTGCACCCCTGGACCCCGCCATCACCGCTGTACCGCCAGCTCCTGAGCCTTTTCCGCCGCCGCGCGCTTTGGTCCAGGCCAGGGTCGGCCTGGTGCAGAGCTGGTCGAATGAGCCGTTGTTGAAGGCAGCTTTTGCTGAACAAATAAAATCCATGCAGCGGCTTGAAACGATGATCGAAAAGACGATCAACGATCAGCTCAAACAAGCCGGTTTGCTCGGCGAATTGAAGCGTTGCCTGAAAGTTGAGGGCATTGGATTTCTGACCGGAGCGCGCCTGCTCACAGCGTTTCAGCGTGGGGAATTTAGCAACGCGGATGCGTTTATCGCCTTCCTGGGAATGGATTTACGGGTATCGAAATCAGGGCAAAAGGACGGTCGCCGTAGCTTGACCAAGCGCGGAGACCCCGAGGCCCGCCGACTTTTGCACAACGCAGCGATGTCGGCTAGCCGTACGATAGCCTGGAAAGGGTTTTACGAAGCCCAAAGAGCACGGGGTTTCAGCACCACACAGGCGTTGGTGATGCTGGCTCGCAAACTTGCTCGGGTGGTATTCGCCTTGCTGAAAGGGCAAAGCGAATATCAGGCAAAAGTCAGTTGAGGGCTTCCCCTCAACCATAGAATCTCCCACAGGGATCGGGGTCGATCACCAGGCTGCGTTTACACCGCCGAACCTGTGGGAGCGGGCTTGCCCGCGAAGATGTCAGCAGCCAAAACAACTCACTCAAGGCTTGTCACAGCTCCTTGCTACTGCGGCACCTCAAGATTATCCATCACCCGATTCACCGCCAGTTCCCCGAGCATGATCAATTGCGCGATCCCCAGCAGCGTTCTGCGCTGCGACGCGGGTATGAGGTGGGCGAAGTCATGGGCGATGGTTCTGGCTGAGGCGAGGGTTTCGCTGGCATCGGCGAGCAGTTCCTCGTTTTTGAAGTCGGCGGTAACGGCGTACATCCGGCGGGTTTTACGCGGCGGTGGGGTGGAGCCGGGTGGGCAGAGGTAGTGATCGAGCGCGCGTTCGGCGGCGTCGTTGAGCTTTTTTGAATCGAGGGATTCGTAGGGGGAGGCGAGATCGGTTTCGGGTGGGTTGGGTGTTGGTTTGGTCATGGTGAAGCTCCTAGAGTCATTGGAGCTGCCAACGTTCGCTGCGAGACGAATGAAGGTGGCAGCTATACGCGGGTCGCAGACCGGGACTCTAGAACCGGCAGACCCGAAGGTCTCCCACGTACAGCCGCCATAAAAAAGCGGGTGTTGTGCGTCCAGAGATCGACGGGCTGCGAGACCCGATCGCTGATTCGTCAGCGACCGGACCACAATAGAACCCGACCCCAAGGCGCACAAGCCGGCGGATTCTGGCTTGGCTGTAGGCAATGGCGCAAGGATTTGTAGCCTGAAAGGCGTGTCTGAAGGTGTCTTTTAAACGCTGGAGTTTAAGGGGCGATTTGCGCTGACTTCACTGGCCTCTTCGCGAGCAGGCTCGCTCCCACATTTGGAATGCATTCCACTCCAATATTTGGAATTCGGTCCCCTGTAGGAGTGAGCGTGCTCGCGATGGGGTTTTTTCAGTCGATGAATTCGAACCAGACAAACCGCTATCGCGAGCAGGCTCACTCCTACACTGGCCGTGTTTTTCAATCAACCGCAAAAGTTGGAAAGCTTCTTGCAGTACCCGCCGTGAGCCCGCTCTGGGCGTCAAAAGTTTGCTTTAAAGGAACGGGGAAAACCGGTGGATCGCTCTCAGTTATTCAACACTGCTCGCACAAACGTTGCCGACCTCAGTCGAGGCAATCTGGGCGTGCCGTTGTTGCTGCTGGTCATGCTGGCGATGATGATGTTGCCGGTTCCGCCGTTCCTGCTCGACGTGTTCTTCACCTTCAACATTGCCCTGTCGATCGTCGTCCTGCTGGTCTGCGTGTATGCGCTGCGGCCGCTGGATTTCGCCGTGTTCCCGACGATTCTGCTGGTCGCGACGCTGTTGCGGCTGGCGTTGAACGTGGCCTCGACGCGGGTGGTGATGCTCCACGGTCAGGACGGCCACGCCGCTGCCGGTAAGGTGATTCAGGCCTTCGGTGAGGTGGTGATCGGCGGTAACTACGTGGTCGGTATCGTGGTCTTCGCGATCCTCATGATCATCAACTTCGTCGTGGTCACCAAGGGTGCCGGACGGATTTCCGAGGTGAGCGCGCGCTTTACTCTCGATGCGATGCCCGGCAAACAAATGGCGATCGACGCCGACCTCAACGCCGGTCTGATCGATCAGAACCAGGCCAAGATGCGCCGTCAGGAAGTCGCCCAAGAGGCCGAGTTCTACGGTTCGATGGACGGTGCCAGCAAATTCGTCCGTGGTGACGCCATTGCCGGCCTTCTGATTCTGTTCATCAACCTCATCGGCGGTATGGCCGTCGGTATCTTCCAGCACAACATGAGCTTCGGCGATGCCGGCAAGGTTTACGCCTTGTTGACCATCGGTGACGGTTTGGTGGCGCAATTGCCATCACTGTTGTTATCAACAGCGGCGGCGATCATGGTGACCCGTGCTTCCGGTTCGGAAGACATGGGCAAACAGATCAATCGCCAGATGTTCGCATCGCCAAAAGCGCTGGCAGTGGCGGCCGGTCTGATGGCGGTCATGGGCCTGGTGCCGGGCATGCCGCACTTCTCGTTCCTGAGCATGGCTGCGCTGGCCGCTGGCGGCGCGTACCTGTTCTGGAAAAAGCAGAACGTCGCTAAAGTCGTGGCGTTGGAAGAGGTCAAGCGCCAGCAGGATTTGCTGCCGTCGCCGGCCCGCGCCATGGAAACCAAAGAGCTGGGCTGGGACGACGTGACGCCGATCGACATGATCGGTCTGGAAGTCGGTTATCGCCTGATTCCGCTGGTGGATCGCAACCAGGGCGGGCAATTGCTGGCGCGGATCAAGGGCGTGCGCAAGAAGCTCTCGCAGGATCTGGGCTTCCTGATGCCGACCGTGCACATTCGCGACAACCTCGACCTGGCGCCAAGCGCCTATCGCCTGACCCTGATGGGCGTGATCCTCGCCGAAGCCGAGATCTATCCGGATCGCGAACTGGCGATCAACCCGGGCCAGGTGTACGGCACGCTCAACGGTATCAACGCCAAAGATCCGGCTTTCGGCCTCGAGGCGGTGTGGATCGAAATCAGCCAGCGCGCCCAGGCACAATCGCTCGGTTACACCGTGGTCGACGCCAGCACCGTGGTCGCGACCCACTTGAACCAGATTCTGTACAAGCACTCCAGCGAGCTCATCGGCCACGAAGAAGTGCAGCAACTCATGCAATTGCTGGCCAAAAGCTCGCCGAAACTGGCTGAAGAGCTGGTGCCGGGTGTGGTCACGTTGTCGCAGTTGCTCAAAGTGCTGCAAGCGCTGCTCGCCGAACACGTGCCGGTGCGCGATATCCGCAGCATTGCCGAAGCCATCGCCAACAACGCCGCGAAGAGTCAAGATACCGCCGCGCTGGTGGCTGCTGTGCGGGTCGGCGTATCGCGCGCCATCGTCCAAAGCATTGTAGGCACTGAGTCCGAGCTGCCTGTGATCACCTTGGAACCAAGGTTGGAACAAATATTGCTCAATAGTCTGCAGAAGGCAGGACAAGGCTCGGAAGAGGGCGTTCTGCTGGAGCCAAGCATGGCCGAGAAGCTGCAGCGTTCGCTCATCGAAGCGGCGCAGCGTCAGGAAATGCAAGGTCAGCCGGTGATCCTCTTGGTAGCCGGCCCGATCCGCGCGATGCTCTCGCGCTTTGGCCGCCTCGCCGTCCCTGGACTGCATGTGCTGGCCTACCAGGAAATACCGGACAACAAGCAAGTGACCATCGTTGCGACAGTAGGGCCCAACGGCTGAGGTAGTGGTTTATGCAAGTTAAGCGTTTCTTTGCCGCCGATATGCGTCAGGCCATGAAGCTGGTTCGTGATGAGCTGGGCGCTGATGCCGCCATCATTGGCAACCGCCGCATTGCCGGCGGTGTCGAGCTGACGGCGGCACTGGATTACAAATTGTCGGCGCTGGCGCCACGGGTTCCGAACATGGAACTCGAAGACGAGCTGCGCAAGACCCAGTCGCGCATCGTCACCGCTCAGGCCGAGTTGAGCCTGCGTGGCGAAGCCGATGGCAATAGCAATCGCCAGATTTTCGCCGGGCTGCCATTGACCGCCGGCCTGCCGCTGACCGCCGCTGAACCGCTGACCGAGCCGACTTACGCCGCTCCGGCGCGTCCGGCCCCGGCACCTGCGCAGTCCTCCGGTGGTATCGATCCGCGTGCACTGGATTCGATGCGCTTTGAATTGAACAGCCTGCGCGAGCTGATGGAAGTTCAGCTCGGCACCCTGGCCTGGAATCAGCTGCAAGGCAGCCGTCCGGCGCAAGCCAACCTGTATCGCCGTCTGCAACGTATCGGCCTGTCCGGCCCGTTGTCGCGCGATCTGCTGGCGATGATCACTGATATCGAAGAACCGCGTCAGGCCTGGCGCATGCTGCTCGCGCATCTGGCCCGGATGATTGCCGTACCGGAAGTCGAGCCACTGGAAGAGGGCGGTATCATTGCCATGGTCGGCCCTGCCGGCATGGGCAAGACCACTACACTCGCCAAGCTTGCCGCGCGTTATGTGCTGAAATACGGCGCGCAGAATGTCGCGCTGGTGAGCATGGACAGTTTCCGTATCGGCGCTCAGGAACAACTGAAGACGCTGGGCCGCATTCTCAATGTGCCAGTGACCCACGTCGATCCGGGCCAATCGCTGGTGCAAGCGCTGGATCCACTGCTGCGCAAACGCGTGGTGTTGATCGATACTGCCGGCCTGCAAGCCAGCGATCCGGCCCTGCGCATGCAGCTCGAAAGTCTGGCCGGGCGTGGCATTCGTTCAAAAAATTATCTGGTCTTGGCAACCACCAGCCAGAAACAGGTTCTAACCGCCGCTTATCACAGTTACAAGCGTTGCGGGCTTGCCGGCTGCATCCTGACTAAACTGGATGAAACGGCCAGCCTTGGCGAAGTGTTGAGCCTGGCGATCAGTCATGAATTGCCGGTCGCGTACCTGACCGATGGCCCACGGATTCCGGATGATTTGCATCTGCCGCGCCGTCATCAACTGGTCAGCCGCGCCGTCAGCGTGCAAATGCAGGAAGAACCCAGCGAAGAAGCCATGGCTGACATGTTCGCTGATATCTATCACAGCCCGACCAAGCAGGTAGGCTGAGGTATTCATGAACAGTTTTTGTACCTACATCGATGGTCTGCCATGCATTGTTCCGGTTGTGAACGCGCAGCCAGTAATGTGGCCTCCGTCTATGCAAGACAAGGTAAAGAAATAACATGGGCAGCATGCATCCCGTACAGGTGATCGCGGTGACCGGCGGCAAAGGTGGCGTCGGCAAGACTAACGTGTCAGTGAACTTGTCGCTGGCGCTGGCAGAGCTTGGCCGTCGGGTCATGCTGCTGGACGCCGACCTGGGTCTGGCGAACGTTGACGTATTGTTGGGGCTGACCCCTAAACGCACGCTGGCCGACGTCATCGAAGGCCGGTGCGAGCTGCGCGACGTGCTGTTGCAAGGCCCCGGTGGCATTCGCATCGTGCCGGCGGCGTCCGGCACGCAAAGCATGGTGCACCTGAGCCCGGCGCAACATGCCGGCCTGATTCAGGCGTTCAGCGACATCGGTGACAATCTCGATGTACTGGTGATCGACACTGCTGCGGGTATTGGTGACTCGGTAGTCAGTTTTGTTCGCGCCGCGCAAGAAGTGTTGCTGGTGGTCTGCGATGAGCCGACCTCGATCACTGACGCCTACGCGCTGATCAAACTGCTCAACCGCGATTACGGCATGAACCGCTTCCGCGTCCTCGCCAACATGGCGCAGAGCCCGCAGGAAGGGCGCAACCTGTTCGCCAAGTTGACCAAGGTCACGGATCGTTTCCTTGACGTGGCCCTACAATACGTCGGCGCCGTGCCTTACGACGAAAGCGTGCGTAAAGCGGTGCAGAAGCAGCGCGCGGTGTACGAAGCCTTTCCGCGTTCCAAGTGCGCGCTGGCGTTCAAGGCGATCGCGCAGAAGGTCGACACCTGGCCGCTGCCCGCCAACCCGCGTGGCCACCTTGAGTTTTTCGTCGAGCGCCTCGTGCAGCAAACGGCAGGGCCCGTGCTATGACCGCAAGCGGTATGAACTACTACAAGAAGTCGGCACGTGACGCGCAGTACGAGCTGATCGAGCGTTACGCGCCACTGGTCAAACGCATTGCCTACCACTTGCTGGCGCGCTTGCCGGCGAGTGTGCAGGTCGAAGACCTGATCCAGGCCGGGATGATCGGCCTGCTTGAAGTCTCGACCAAATACGACGCCAGCAAAGGCGCCAGTTTCGAAACGTACGCGGGCATACGAATCCGCGGCGCGATGCTCGACGAAGTGCGCAAAGGGGACTGGGCGCCACGCTCGGTTCACCGCAATACCCGTATGGTCAGCGACGCGATTCGCTCAATTGAAGCTAAAACCGGCCGTGATGCTAAAGATCACGAGGTTGCGGCCGAACTCCAATTGAGTCTCGACGATTACTACGGGATTTTGAATGACACCTTGGGCAGTCGCCTGTTCAGTTTCGACGACCTGTTGCAGGACGGCGAACACGAAGGGCTGCACGAGGATGGCGCGAGTGCTCATATGGAGCCGTCACGCGATCTGGAAGATGAACGTTTCCAGGCAGCGTTGGCGGACGCGATTGCCAATTTGCCGGAGCGTGAGCGACTGGTGTTGGCGCTGTACTACGACGAAGAGCTGAACCTCAAGGAGATCGGTGAAGTCCTTGGCGTCAGTGAATCGCGGGTCAGCCAGTTACACAGCCAGTGCGCGGCCCGTTTGCGGGGGCGTTTGGGGGAGTGGCGAGCGCGCTGAAGGCAGTGTGGGGACACTGCGAACGAGGCTGGTGCGGTGATGAACGGCACCGGTCTTGCTCTGTTGTGCTCCAGACAGTCTTCGAGTGCTGCGCCGATTGATTGAAGTGGCGCGTCCAGGTGCTGGGCGCGTTTAAGACTGCTTGGAGGTCGAATTGAACAAAGACATGAAAATCCTCATCGTTGATGACTTCTCAACGATGCGGCGGATCATCAAGAACCTGCTGCGTGATCTTGGGTTCACCAACACCGTCGAGGCGGATGATGGCGTGACTGCCATTCCAGTGCTCAACAGCGGAAGCATCGACTTTCTGGTAACGGACTGGAACATGCCGGGCATGACCGGTATCGACCTGCTGCGTCACGTGCGTGCCGATGAAAAACTCAAGCACCTGCCAGTGCTGATGGTGACTGCAGAAGCCAAGCGCGAGCAGATCATTGAAGCCGCTCAGGCTGGTGTAAACGGCTACGTAGTCAAACCTTTCACGGCTCAGGCGTTGAAAGACAAAATCGAGAAGATTTTCGAACGCATCGGCTGATGAACGCGCGGGGGAGCTATGGAGCATAACGAATCTTCACAGGGCGATTTCGAGTCGACCCTGAAAAAACACGCGGTCGAACTGGTCGAAAGCCTTGAAAAAGGCAGGTTCGGCGACGCTGTGCAACTGATCCATGAGCTCAATCAGACCCGTGACCGTGGCCTGTACCAGGAAGTCGGCAAGCTCACACGTGAACTGCACAGTGCGATCGTCAACTTCCAGATCGATCCGAACATGCCGCAGGCCGAGGAAGTGTCGCAAATCACCGACGCCACCGAACGCCTGGGCTATGTGGTTAAGCTGACAGAAGCCGCGGCCAACCGCACCATGGATCTGGTGGAAAGCGCCACGCCGGTGGTCAACAGTCTGGCTGATGAAGCGCAGACATTGAGCGCCGATTGGGGGCGCTTCATGCGTCGCGAGGTCGGGGCTGAAGAGTTCCGCGAGCTGGCGCGCCGGGTCGACGGTTTTCTGTCACGCAGCAGCACGGACAACCGTGCGGTGTCGAGCAATCTCAACGACATCCTGCTGGCCCAGGATTACCAGGACCTGACCGGTCAGGTGATCAAGCGTGTGACCCAACTGGTCACCGAAGTCGAAAGCAATTTGCTCAAACTCGTGCTCATGGCCAGTCAGGTCGACCGCTTTGCGGGCATCGAACATGACCGCGCCGCGATGCTTGCAGAAAAAGATCCACAAAAACATCTCTCGCAGGGTGAAGGTCCGCAGATTCATGCCGATAAACGAGAAGACGTTGTGTCCGGTCAGGACGATGTGGACGATTTGTTATCCAGCCTCGGATTCTAGAGTTGTGGAATTTTAGGTTTTTTGGGTTTTTAGACCTGTAGGAGCACCCCATTAATGAGCTTCGGCGCCGATGAAGAGATCCTTCAGGATTTCCTGGTTGAGGCCGGCGAGATTCTTGAGCAACTGTCCGAACAACTGGTCGAGCTGGAAAGCCGCCCGGATGACGCAGATCTGCTCAACGCAATTTTTCGCGGTTTCCACACTGTAAAAGGGGGCGCCGGCTTCCTTCAGCTCAACGAGCTGGTGGAGTGCTGTCACATCGCCGAAAACGTGTTCGACATCCTGCGCAAGGGTGAGCGTCGCGTTGATGCAGAACTGATGGACGTTGTCCTCGAAGCACTGGACGCGGTGAACAGCATGTTCAGCGAAGTCCGTGAGCGTGCACCGATCACCGCTGCCACCCCGGAACTGCTGGCCGCCCTGGCGCGTCTGGCCGAACCGCAATCGGCGGATGCCGCCCCGGCATCGCCGGTGGCCGAGATGATCGAAGAACTGGTCGTCGAAGGCGACGCGTCGGGCGACATCACCGATAACGAATTTGAACAACTGCTGGACTCGCTGAACGCCGTCAAGGCTGAAGCCGAAGCCCCGGCCGCTGTTGCACCTGCGCAAACGGCCGCTGAAGCCGCGAGCGATGAAATCACCGATGCCGAGTTCGAGTCTTTGCTCGATCAGTTGCACGGCAAGGGCCAGTTCGCGGTGGACGCGGTTGCGCCAGTTGCAGCAGCTCCTGCGGCACCGGCCAAGGGCGACAGCTCCGACATCACCGACGACGAATTCGAAGCCCTGCTCGATCAGTTGCATGGCAAGGGCAACTTTGCCGTGGATGCGCTGGAGTCGGCGATTGCTTCGGCACCTGCGCCGGCTGCTCCAGCGGCCGCCGCTGCCGGCAGCGATCTGATCAGCGATCACGAGTTCGAATCGCTGCTCGACGAACTGCACGGCAAAGGCAAGTTCTCCGAAGTCGGCACCGCTGCTGCTGGCAGTGCTTCGACCGTCGCCACGCCGGCTGCCAAGGCACCGGCCGCTGCTGCAGCGCCCAAGCCTGCCGCCAAGCCTGAGCCGAAAGCCGAAGCGCCGAAACCGGCTGCCGCTGCTGCACCGGCTCCGGCCCGTGCGCCGGCGACACCGCCACCGGAAAAACCGGCGAGCGAAGCCGAAACCACCGTGCGCGTCGACACGGCCCGTCTCGACGAAATCATGAACATGGTCGGCGAGCTGGTGCTGGTGCGTAACCGTCTGGTGCGCCTGGGCCTCAACAGCGGCGACGAAGCGATGTCCAAGGCCGTGTCGAACCTCGACGTGGTGACGGCTGACTTGCAGACCGCGGTGATGAAGACGCGGATGCAGCCGATCAAGAAGGTCTTCGGGCGCTTCCCGCGTCTGGTTCGTGACCTCGCGCGTCAGCTCAAGAAAGAGATCAACCTGGAACTGGTGGGCGAAGAAACCGACCTCGACAAAAACCTTGTCGAGGCCCTGGCCGACCCGCTGGTCCACTTGGTGCGCAACGCTGTTGACCACGGCATCGAGTCGCCGGAAGAGCGCGAGGCATCGGGCAAGGCCCGTGGCGGTCGTGTTGTTCTGGCCGCCGAGCAGGAAGGCGACCACATCCTGTTGTCGATTTCCGATGACGGCAAAGGCATGGACCCGAACGTCCTGCGCGCCATTGCGGTAAAACGCGGCGTGATGGACAAGGACGCGGCCGATCGCCTGAGCGATACCGAGTGCTACAACCTGATTTTCGCCCCGGGTTTCTCGACCAAGACCGAGATCTCCGATGTGTCCGGCCGCGGTGTCGGCATGGACGTGGTGAAGACCAAGATTTCCCAGCTCAACGGTTCGATCAACATTTACTCGACCAAGGGCCAGGGCTCGAAGATCGTCATCAAGGTGCCGCTGACCCTCGCGATCATGCCAACCCTGATGGTCATGCTCGGCAATCAGGCGTTTGCGTTCCCGTTGGTCAACGTCAACGAAATCTTCCACCTCGACCTGTCGACCACCAACGTCGTCGACGGTCAGGAAGTGGTGATCGTGCGGGACAAGGCGCTGCCGTTGTTCTACCTCAAGCGCTGGCTGGTCAGCTCCGCCGCTCACGAAGAGCAGCGTGAAGGCCACGTGGTGATCCTTTCGGTGGGCACTCAGCGGATCGGCTTCGTCGTCGATCAACTGGTCGGTCAGGAAGAAGTGGTCATCAAGCCATTGGGCAAAATGCTCCAGGGCACTCCGGGCATGTCCGGCGCCACCATTACCGGTGACGGCCGCATCGCGCTGATTCTCGATGTTCCAAGCATGCTCAAGCGTTACGCCGCACGGCGTATTTGAATCCGGGGCGGCGGGGCGACAACGTCCCGCTGCACCTAATGGAGTGTTTATGGCAGTCAAAGTCCTGGTGGTGGACGATTCGGGTTTTTTCCGCCGCCGCGTCTCGGAAATTCTTTCTGCGGATCCGAGCATTCAGGTGGTCGGCACTGCAACCAACGGTAAAGAGGCGATTGATCAGGCGCTGGCGCTCAAGCCGGACGTGATCACCATGGACTACGAGATGCCGATGATGGACGGCATCACGGCGGTGCGGCACATCATGCAGCGCTGCCCGACCCCGGTGTTGATGTTCTCCTCGCTGACGCACGAAGGCGCCCGGGTAACTCTGGACGCGCTGGACGCCGGCGCGGTGGATTTCCTGCCGAAGAATTTCGAAGACATCTCGCGCAATCCCGAGAAGGTCAAGCAACTGCTGTGCGAGAAGGTCCATAGCATCTCGCGCAGTAATCGTCGTTTCAGTGCCTACAGCGCGCCTGCGCCGGTTGCGGCACCAGCGCCGACGCCTGCTCCGGCAGCATCGAGCTTCAGCAGCCACAGCACCAGTGCACCAACGCGTCCGGCTCCAGCACCAGCGCCGACTCGCGCTCCAGCCGCCAGCGCTTCGTCGCCCGCGCCGAAACGCAAGGCCTACAAACTGGTTGCCATCGGGACCTCGACTGGCGGCCCGGTTGCGCTGCAACGCGTGCTGACTCAGTTGCCGGCGAATTTCCCGGCGCCGATCGTGCTGATCCAGCACATGCCGGCAGCGTTCACCAAGGCCTTCGCCGAACGTCTCGACAAGCTCTGCCGCATCAGCGTCAAGGAAGCCGAGGATGGCGACATCCTGCGTCCGGGCCTGGCGTTGCTGGCACCGGGTGGCAAGCAAATGATGATCGACGGCCGTGGCGCGGTGAAAATCCTCCCGGGCGACGAGCGTCTGAACTACAAGCCGTGTGTGGACATCACCTTCGGTTCGGCGGCGAAATCCTACGGCGACAAAGTTCTGGCGGTGGTGTTGACCGGCATGGGCGCCGACGGCCGTGAAGGCGCGCGTCTGCTCAAGCAGGGCGGCAGCGCAGTGTGGGCACAGGATGAGGCAAGCTGCGTGATCTACGGCATGCCGATGGCCATCGTTAAAGCCGACCTCGCCGACGCGGTGTACAGCCTCGACGACATCGGCAAGCACATTGTCGAGGCGTGTCTCTGATGGATGTTTTAAGCCTTATCGGGATCATCATGGCGTTCGTCGCCATCATCGGTGGTAACTACCTTGAAGGTGGTCACCTCGGTGCGCTGGCCAACGGCCCGGCGGCATTGATCGTACTGGGCGGCACCATCGGTGCCGCACTGCTGCAATCGCCGATGAGCGCGTTCAAACGCGCCATGCAGATCCTCGCCTGGATTCTGTTTCCGCCACGGGTCGATCTGGCCGGTGGCATCGATCGCGTCGTCAACTGGAGCCTCACCGCACGCAAGGAAGGCCTGCTGGGCCTGGAAGGCGTGGCGGATGCCGAGCCCGACAATTACTCGCGCAAAGGCCTGCAACTGTTGGTCGATGGCGCCGAGCCGGAAGCGATCCGCAGCATCCTCGAAGTGGACTTCTACACCCAGGAAGCCCGCGACATCGAAGCGGCGAAAGTCTTTGAAAGCATGGGCGGCTACGCGCCAACCATCGGCATCATCGGTGCGGTGATGGGCCTGATCCACGTGATGGGCAACTTGGCTGATCCAACACAACTGGGCAGCGGCATCGCCGTGGCGTTCGTCGCAACCATTTACGGCGTGGCCAGTGCCAACCTGGTGTTGTTGCCAGTGGCGGCCAAGCTGAAGTCAATCGCGTTGCGGCAGTCGCGTTATCGCGAAATGTTGCTGGAAGGGATCTTGTCGATCGCCGAAGGTGAAAACCCTCGCTCCATTGAGTTGAAGCTGCAAGGCTTCATGGATTAAGGGAATAACCTCATGGCACGTCGTCGCCACCAGGAAGAGCATGTAAACCACGAACGCTGGCTGGTTTCCTACGCTGACTTCATCACGCTGCTGTTTGCGTTCTTCGTGGTCATGTACTCGATTTCGTCGATCAACGAAGGCAAGTACAAAGTCATTTCCGAAGCGCTGATCGGCGTCTTCACCGACTCCGACCGCTCGCTCAAACCGATCCCGATTGGCGATGAACGACCGAAGACCGTGACCCCGGCCAAGCCGCTGGTCAAGGACGCCGAGCAGGTTGACGCCGGTATTGCCGGTGCCAGCGATCCGCTGAAAAGCATCGCCGATGACATCAGCGCCGCGTTCGGCGATTTGATCAGCTCGAATCAGATGACCGTGCGCGGCAACGAGTTGTGGGTCGAGATCGAGCTCAACTCCAGCCTGTTGTTCGGCAGCGGCGACGCCATGCCGAGTGACATCGCCTTCAACATCATCGACAAGGTTGCAGCGATTCTGAAACCGTTCGATAACCCGATCCATGTCGAGGGTTTCACCGACGATCAACCGATCCGCACCGCGCAGTACCCGACCAACTGGGAGCTGTCCTCGGCGCGCTCGGCGAGCATCGTGCGCATGCTGGCAATGCAGGGTGTCAACCCTGGTCGCCTGGCATCAGTGGGTTACGGTGAGTTCCAGCCGGTGGCCAACAACGCCACCGCTGAAGGCCGCGCGAAGAACCGTCGCGTCGTGCTGGTGGTGTCGCGAAACCTCGATGTACGCCGCAGCCTGACCGGCACTGGAACCGCCCATGCGCAACCGGATGCTGCGTTGAAGCGTGCTGGCACACAAACTGCACCTACCCCGGTCAAGACGCCGGGACGCGAGAGTGCCGTCAATTCTCCGTCACCCGCATTAACACGCTGAGCTATGTCTCGGTCGAGCATATCGGCCGGGAGGAACGAACCGAATGAGAGTCTGGGCAGTCGCCAATCAAAAGGGTGGTGTCGGTAAAACCACATCTTCCATCGCTTTAGCCGGATTGCTGGCGGAGGCGGGCAAGCGCGTGGTTGTGGTCGATCTCGACCCGCACGGCTCGATGACCAGCTATTTCGGCTATGACCCCGACAGCCTGGAACACAGCAATTACGACCTGTTTCTGCACAAGGGCAGCGTGCCGCAAGGCCTGCCGGGGCAGTTGCTGTTGTCGACCAGCGACGAACGCATTTCCCTGCTGCCATCGAGCACCGCGTTGGCAACCCTTGAGCGGCAGTCGCCGGGACAGAGTGGTCTCGGTCTGGTGATCGCCAAGAGTCTGGCGCAGCTGTGGCAGGACTTTGATTACGCTGTCATCGACAGCCCGCCGTTGCTCGGCGTGCTGATGGTCAACGCCCTCGCGGCGAGCCAGCAACTGGTGATTCCGGTGCAGACCGAACACTTGGCCGTCAAAGGCCTGGAGCGCATGGTCAACACCCTGGCGATGATCAACCGCTCGCGCAAACAGGCGCTGCCGTTCAGCATCGTGCCGACCCTGTTCGACCGCCGTACCCAGGCCTCGATGCATACCTTGCGCGTGCTGCGCGACAAATTCCCCGACGAGATCTGGCAGGGTTATATCCCGGTCGATACCCGTCTGCGCGACGCCAGCCGGGCCGGTGTCACGCCTTCGCAATTCGACGGCAAGAGCCGTGGCGTGCTGGCGTATCGCGCGCTGCTCAAGCATCTGTTGGCGCAACAACTTGTTCCGCAGGTGGCGTGAGATGAACCTGTCCCGATCACGCATGCCTGACTTGCACAAATCCTGTGGGAGCGAGCCTGCTCGCGAAGCAGGCGACGCGGTTTCCCTGTCCGGCGCTGTTGACCGATGAACCGCCCAGTGAAGCTCACATCGCGTCCGCAATTGGCGTTGCAGTCTTATCTGGATAATTTGCTGCTGGAAATTCCTGAGGAGCTGCCGCCGGTCATTGAGGCGCAGCCTGAAGTAGTCGAAAGCACCGAAACGCTGGACGAATTCCAGGCCGCAGTGCTGGAAGAGCAGGCGCGTGACGCACAGAAATCGACCAGGCCTGCTGCGCCGGTTGTCGCGCCTGCCGCCGCACCGGTCGCCAAGGCACCGGTTGCATTGATTGAAGAAGCCGAGCCGGTTCGCGCGCCGGTCTCGACACTGGCACCGCTGCTGCAAACCCAATTGCTGAAAACCGCGCCGGAACCGGCAGTGGTCGAACCGGCCCCAGCTCCGGTTGCACCCGCGCCCTTAGAGCAGACGCTGGTTCCGCCGCTGGTGGAGGTACATCTGCCGCCGAGCAATACGCCGCCACCGGTGGAAACCGATGGTCGCCCGGCCTGGGCCTCGGAAGCGTTCGAATGCCTGCTGTTCGACGTTGCCGGCCTGACGCTGGCCGTGCCGCTGGTGTGCCTCGGCTCGATCTACTCGCTGGCCGGCCACGAGCTGACGCCGCTGTTCGGTCAGCCGGAATGGTTCCTCGGGATTTTGCCGAGCCAGGCCGGCAACCTGAAAGTGTTGGACACCGCGCGCTGGGTCATGCCGGATCGCTACCGCGATGACTTCCGTCAGGGCCTGCAGTACGTGATTTCGGTACAAGGTTACGAGTGGGGGCTGGCGGTGCATCAGGTCAGCCGCTCATTGCGTCTGGACCCGAATGAAATCAAATGGAGAAGTCACCGGGGTCAGCGGCCATGGCTCGCCGGCACCGTGATTGAGCACATGTGTGCATTGCTTGACGTTTCCGCACTGGCCGAGTTGATCGCCAGCGGTGGGGCAAAGCACCTCGGCGGCCACAAGCCGCTACATAAACCGACATAGCAGCCGACATAACAATCAGGCGACGGCATTGTTGAATGCCGCCACACAGAACACACACCGCTCAGAGCGGTTTTTTCGAGGGGTCAGGGTATGAGTAGTCAGGCGACGAATGCAAAAGGTTCTGAAGATCCGATCCTGCAATGGGTGACCTTCAAACTGGACAACGAGACTTACGGCATCAACGTGATGCGCGTTCAGGAAGTGCTGCGCTACACCGAGATCGCTCCGGTGCCGGGCGCGCCAAGCTACGTGCTGGGTATCATCAACCTGCGCGGTAACGTGGTCACCGTGATCGACACCCGTCAGCGCTTCGGCCTGAACAGCGGCGAGATCAGCGACAACACCCGTATCGTCATCATCGAAGCTGACAAGCAAGTCGTCGGCATCATGGTCGACAGCGTGGCCGAAGTGGTTTATCTGCGTCAGTCGGAAATCGAGACGGCGCCGAACGTTGGCAACGAAGAGTCGGCCAAGTTCATCCAGGGCGTGTGCAACAAGAACAACGAGTTGCTGATCCTGGTCGAGCTGGACAAGATGATGAGCGAAGAAGAATGGTCGGAACTGGAGAGCATCTGATTGATTCTCGAGGTTGCGGTCATTGTCCTGTTCCTCTTCTGGGCTGGCACGCTGGCAATGTTTGTGTCGTACATCAAGGCGCAGCGGGTAATCGCTGCGCAACAGGCCCAGGGCGATGCGCTGCGTGATCAGCGCATCAAGGAACTGGCCAAGCGTGTCGACGACTACCAGAACGGCAACGTGCGCATGGGCGACGCCCTGCACGAGTTGCGCGCGGTGGTGAATCCGTTGCCGGACAAGATTGTCGCGCTTGAACAACGCGACCCGTCGAGCCTGTCATTCGCCCAGGCGGCGAAACTGGTGGGCATGGGCGCAAGCGTCGATGAACTGACTCAGTCGTGTGGGTTGACCCAGGCTGAGGCGGAGTTGATGCGCAAACTTCACAAGAACTGATTTTTGCGATCACGCTGAAATAGCCATTCGCGAGCAGGCTCGCTCCCACATTCGATCTCGGTCTAATGTGGGAGCGAGCTTGCTCGCGAAGGCGTCTTCGAATTCTCAGTAATCATCCCCGCGATCGGTAACATCCTTCTCGACCATCAGCGCATTCGGGTCCTGCCCCTCGGGGAATTTGCCCTTCAGGTTCCACGCAAACGCGATGATCTCGGCGATCGTGCGATACAGCTCTTCAGGAATGCTATCGCCCAGTTCCATTCGCGCCAACAACCGCACCAGTTCAGCGTTCTCGTAAATCGGCACTTCACAGTCGCGAGCAATGCGCAGGATTTCTTCGGCCAGTTCGTCATCACCTTTGGCGGTGAGGGTTGGCGCGTGGTTGCCGTCGTATTTGAGGGCGATGGCCTGGCGTGGGGCAGTGGAATCGTTCATGCGGTTTCGTCGACCCAGCGATGTTCAAGACGGGTTTGGTTGCCTTGCGGCGGGGTGCCATGGTGGCAGTCGATGTCGCCGACGTTGAGCCCGCGATCGAGCAGGCGCTGGCGCAGGGCAAACAGGTTGTTTTCGATGAGTTCGGCGGTGTACGGCCGTTCGGCCCACAGTTGGCTGGACAGACTGCCGGCGATCAACTGCGCCTGAATCTGCATCGGCCCGAGCGGTTCCATGTCGAACGCCAGATCGACGCGCCACAGTTGTTGCTTGGGCTCGCGCTCATCGCGGCGCTCGTTCGCTTGCGGTTCTCGCTCCGGTGCTTCTTCACGCTGAAACTTGACCTGCAACGGCACGATGTCCTGCAGATTGCGCATGGGAATTTCCAGTTGCCAGGTGCTGAGCAGGCGCCCGTCGTCGGTGACGCCGGTCTGCTCCAGGCTCGACAGCTGATGGCTTTGCAGGCGCGAAACAGCGGCAGCGGCGAGGCGCAGCAACTGTTCCAGATCGCCTTCGCCGTCCAGACTTTGCAGCAGGCGGTCGGGCAGCGGGAAGCTGCTCGGTACAGGTTTGGCGCTGACCTGGCCGAGCATGCCGAGGGCGTTGCGGACGAAACTCGGCAGCGCTTGCGCCAGGGTGTTGGCGGCGATGATTGCGTTGAAACTGGTGCTGCTCGGCAAACCCGGGGTCAGTTGTGCGATCAGCTTGAGCAGATCGGCTTTCATGTCCGGTGCCAGCGTCGGGTTCTGCCCGGTCAGCAGTTTGCCTTCGAGGAACACGCCGCTGTTGGCCAGGGCAAGGGCCACGCCTTTGGCGGTGCTCAGTTGTTGCACGTCCGGGAGGCTGGCAAGGAGCTTGTCGACCAACGCGCGTAGATCCGCAGAGGTTTGGTCGGTGGCGGGTGGCAGGTTTTGCAGCGCGTTCAACAACCCGCTCAGCGACGCCTGACGACTTTGCTGGCCGAGCAGTTGCTGACTCACGGCCAATTGTTCCTGACGGCTGCTCATTGGCAGGAATTTCAGGGTTTGTGCGTCTTCGACCAACGCCGACAGCAAAGTGCCGATGCGCAGCGGCTGTGGACTGTCGATGGTTAATGTGCTGCCGCTCTGGGCGGTGTTGAGCAAACTGACCAAGGAGCGGAACACCGCTGCCTGCCCCGGCGTCTGCGGCAGCGCCTGCGAGGTCAGCACTTTGCCTTGCAGCAGCGTACCGACCGGCAATTGCGCGGTGTCGATGCGGGTGAGGGCGGCGACGCTGCTGGCAATGGCTTGTTGCACAGTAATCGCCAGATTGCCCGCCGAGGGCTGAGTGATCGCCAGACTGGTACCTTGTGGCAGCGGCAGATTGCTGGTCGCTTGCACGGTGGTCTGGCGTCCGCCGTCGACGGTCACCTTGAGCAATAACTGAAAAGTCTGATCCGCCTGCTTGAGCGACAACACCTCGGCCTTGGCGCTTTGCCCGGCGCCGATCAGGCCTTCGACCGGGGTCAGCAGCTTGAGCAGCTCACCGACCTGCGGGCGAACGGTCGCCTGGGTGGTGGGCGGGAGCGGGAGGATGTTTATTTCGCCTGTCATACGCGGACACAACCTGAGGAAAATGCACTCTTGAGAGTAAGGCACGACATGTATAATGCCGCCCGTCTTGCGCTTCGAATAAAAAACATAGCAATTGTTTGACCCAGCTCTCTAGATCGAGCCGTCATTGCATCTATGCTGCATCTCTTTAACGGCCGCGCCAGAGCCGACTTGAACCGTATAAGGCCCGTGATCCCTTGACCAGTCCTGTCCTGCAAACCGTTGCCCTCGCGTGTGAACGTGATCTGCGGCTGCTCTTCGAAAATCTCGAATTGAGACTCGCCAGTGGCGATATGGTGCAGATCAGCGGACCCAACGGCAGCGGCAAGACCAGCCTGTTGCGTCTGCTTTCAGGGCTGATGCAGCCGACCGCCGGGCACGTCCTGCTCAATGGCCAGCCGCTGACCGAACAACGCAGCGAACTCGCACGCAACTTGCTGTGGATCGGCCACGCCGCCGGGATCAAGGATTTGCTGACTCCGGAAGAAAACCTCTCCTGGCTCTGCGCCCTGCATCATCCCGCCGAACGCGCCGCCATCTGGCAAGCCTTGGCAGCCGTAGGATTGCGCGGTTTCGAAGATGTTCCCTGCCACAGTCTGTCCGCCGGTCAGCAACGCCGCGTGGCGTTGGCTCGTTTGTATCTGGACAGCCCGCCGTTGTGGATTCTCGATGAACCGTTCACCGCCCTCGACAAACAGGGCGTGGCGCAGCTCGAAGAGCATCTGGCCGAACACTGCGAACGCGGTGGCCTAGTGGTGTTGACCACGCATCACACGCTGAGCCGGATGCCGGCCGGTTATCGCGACATCGATCTGGGGAACTGGGCAGTATGAGTGTGTTTGGCCTGCTGGTTGCCCGTGAATCCCGACTGCTGTTTCGCCGCCCGGCGGAACTGGCCAATCCGCTGATTTTCTTCGCCATCGTCATCGCGTTGTTCCCGCTGGCCGTCGGCCCGGAAACTCAAGTGTTGCAAAACCTGTCCCCCGGGTTAGTCTGGGTGGCGGCGCTGTTGTCGGTCCTGCTCTCGCTGGACGGGCTGTTCCGCAGTGATTTCGAAGACGGCTCGCTGGAACAGTGGGTCCTTTCGTCGCACCCGTTGCCACTTCTGGTCTTGGCCAAGGTGCTGGCACACTGGCTTTTCTCCGGTCTGGCGCTGGTTCTGCTCTCACCGCTGCTGGCGTTGATGCTCGGTTTGCCTGCCGCCTGTCTGCCGGTTTTGCTGCTTTCGTTGTTGCTGGGAACACCAGTGCTGAGCTTGCTCGGCGCGGTGGGCGCGGCACTGACGGTCGGTTTGAAGCGTGGCGGCCTGTTGCTGGCGCTGCTGATTCTGCCGTTGTACATCCCGGTGTTGATCCTCGGCAGTGGCGCTTTGCAGGCAGCCCTCCAAGGCATGCCGGCGACCGGGTATCTGCTGTGGCTGGGTAGCCTGACCGCCCTGGCGATCACCCTGACACCGTTTGCAATAGCTGCTGGCCTGAAGATCAGCGTCGGCGAATAATGAGGTCTGGTTAAAATTTAACCAGCAAAGACCCTGAGACTGCTCACACCGATGAGCGGCACCCGTGATGGAAACAGTATGAACTGGACCTGGTTTCACAAGCTCGGCTCGCCCAAGTGGTTCTACGGCATCAGCAGCAAGTTCTTGCCATGGCTGAGCATCGCAGCGTTGCTGCTGATCGGCGTCGGCGTCGTTTGGGGCCTGGCTTTCGCGCCGCCGGATTATCAGCAAGGCAACAGCTTTCGCATCATCTATATCCACGTACCTGCGGCGATGCTCGCTCAGTCGATCTACGTGATGCTGGCGGTGTGCGGTGTGGTCGGGCTGGTGTGGAAGATGAAACTGGCCGATGTAGCCCTGCAATGCGCCGCACCGATCGGCGCGTGGATGACCGCCGTCGCGCTGGTCACCGGGGCGATCTGGGGCAAACCGACGTGGGGCTCGTGGTGGGTCTGGGATGCGCGCCTGACCTCGATGCTGATTCTGCTGTTCCTGTATTTCGGCGTTATCGCGCTGGGCAATGCCATCAGCAACCGCGACAGCGCCGCCAAGGCCTGCGCGGTGCTGGCCATCGTCGGCGTGATCAACATCCCGATCATCAAATACTCGGTGGAGTGGTGGAACACCCTGCACCAGGGCGCGACCTTCACCCTCACCGAAAAACCGGCGATGCCCGCGGAAATGTGGCTGCCACTGCTGCTGACGGTGCTGGGTTTCTACTGTTTCTTCGGCGCCGTGCTGTTGCTGCGCATGCGCCTCGAAGTGCTCAAGCGTGAGGCCCGCGCCAGTTGGGTGAAAGAAGAAGTGCAGCACAGTCTGGAGGCCGCTCGATGAGTTTTGCTTCATTCGGCGACTTCCTCGCCATGGGCCATCATGGCCTGTATGTCTGGTCGGCCTACGGCATCTGTCTGGCGGTGCTGATCCTCAACGTGGTGGCGCCGATCGCGGCCCGCAAGCGCTATCTGCAACAAGAGGCGCGTCGTCTGCGCCGGGAGAACGGCAAGTGAATCCGCTGCGCAAGAAACGTCTGATCATCATTCTGGCCATTCTGGTCGGGGTCGGCGCTGCCGTCGGCCTGGCGCTCAGCGCCCTGCAGCAGAACATCAATCTGTTCTACACGCCGACCCAGATTGCCAACGGCGAAGCACCGCAAGACACGCGCATCCGTGCTGGCGGCATGGTCGAGAAGGGTTCGCTGCAACGCTCGCCGGATTCGCTCGACGTCAAATTCGTCGTCACCGACTTCAACAAATCCGTGACCATCACCTATCGCGGCATCCTCCCGGATCTGTTCCGCGAAGGGCAGGGCATCGTCGCCCTCGGCAAGATCAACGCCGACGGCGTGGTGGTGGCCGATGAAGTGCTGGCCAAGCACGACGAGAAGTACATGCCGCCGGAAGTGACCAAAGCCTTGAAAGACAGTGGTCAATCGGCACCAACGCCTGCGAAGGAGGGTTGATCGATGACCTCGGCAATTTTTATTCCTGAGCTCGGCCATCTGGCGATGATTCTGGCCCTGTGTTTTGCGCTGGTGCAGGCCGTGGTGCCATTGGTCGGTGCCTGGCGCGGCGACCGTTTCTGGATGAGTCTGGCCCAGCCAGCGGCGTGGGGGCAGTTTGCTTTTTTGCTGTTTGCGTTCGGCATTTTGACCTACGCGTTCATGACCGATGACTTCTCCGTCGCCTATGTCGCCAACAACTCCAATACCGCGTTGCCGTGGTACTACAAATTCAGCGCGGTGTGGGGCGCCCACGAAGGTTCGTTGCTGTTGTGGGCGTTGATCCTCGGCGGCTGGACGTTCGCGGTGTCGGTGTTCTCGCGGCAGTTGCCGCAAGTCATGCTCGCTCGTGTACTGGCGGTGATGGGCATGATCAGCACCGGTTTCCTGCTGTTTCTGATCCTCACGTCCAACCCGTTCAAACGCATCCTGCCGCAAATGCCCAGCAATGGCGCCGACTTGAATCCGTTGTTGCAAGACATCGGCCTGATCGTTCACCCGCCAATGTTGTACATGGGCTACGTCGGCTTTTCGGTGGCGTTCGCCTTCGCCATCGCCGCGTTGATGGGCGGTCGCCTTGATGCTGCGTGGGCGCGTTGGTCGCGTCCGTGGACCATCGTCGCCTGGGCCTTCCTCGGCATCGGCATCACCCTCGGTTCGTGGTGGGCGTATTACGAACTCGGCTGGGGCGGCTGGTGGTTCTGGGACCCGGTGGAAAACGCTTCTTTCATGCCTTGGCTGGTCGGCACCGCGCTGATCCACTCGCTGGCGGTCACGGAAAAACGTGGCGTGTTCAAGAGCTGGACGGTGTTGCTGGCGATTGCCGCGTTCTCGCTGAGCCTGCTTGGCACGTTCCTCGTGCGTTCCGGCGTGCTGACCTCGGTGCATGCGTTTGCCTCTGACCCGGAGCGCGGCGTGTTCATTCTGATCTTCCTGCTGTTTGTGGTCGGCGGCTCGCTGACGCTGTTCGCCCTGCGCGCACCAGTGGTGAAGAGTCAGGTCGGGTTCAACCTGTGGTCGCGGGAAACCCTGCTGCTGGGCAACAACCTGGTGCTGGTCGTCGCCGCGTCGATGATCCTGCTCGGCACGCTGTACCCGCTGATTCTCGATGCCCTGAGCGGCGCCAAGATGTCGGTTGGCCCGCCGTACTTCAACGCGCTGTTCATCCCGTTGATGGGATTGCTGATGGTGGTGATGGCGATCGGCGTGATCGTGCGTTGGAAAGACACGCCGGTGAAATGGCTGGCCGGCATGCTCACGCCGGTACTGCTCGGCAGCGTCGCGCTGGCCGTGGTGGCTGGTGTCGCTTACGGCGATTTCAACTGGGCAGTGATCGCGACCTTCCTGCTCGCCGCGTGGGTGTTGCTCGCCGGTGCGCGCGACATCGTCGACAAGACTCGCCACAAAGGTTTGATCAAAGGCCTGCAGACGCTGACTCGCAGCTATTGGGGCATGCAGATCGCGCACCTGGGCATCGCCGTGTGTGCGTTGGGCGTGGTGTTGTCGAGCCAGAACAGTGCCGAGCGCGATCTGCGTCTGGCGCCGGGCGAGTCGATGGACCTGGCCGGATATCACTTCATCTTTGAAGGCGCCAAGCACTTCGAAGGGCCGAACTTCACCTCTGACAAAGGCACCATTCGGGTGATCCGCGACGGCAAGGAAGTCAGCGTGCTGCACCCGGAAAAACGCCTGTATACCGTGCAGAGTTCGATGATGACCGAAGCCGGGATCGACGCTGGTTTCACTCGCGACCTCTACGTTGCCCTCGGCGAGCCGCTGGACAATGGCGCATGGGCGGTGCGCGTGCACGTCAAGCCGTTTGTGCGCTGGATCTGGTTCGGCGGTTTGCTCACAGGTTTGGGTGGTTTGCTGGCGGCGCTGGATCGACGTTATCGGGTCAAGGTGAAAGCCAAGGTACGTGAAGCACTGGGCATGACAGGAGCGGCTGCATGAGACGTTGGTTGATGCTGGTGCCACTGGCGATTTTCCTGCTGGTGGCGGTATTTCTTTATCGCGGTCTGTACCTTGATCCGGCGGAGCTGCCGTCGGCGATGATCAACAAGCCGTTCCCGGAGTTTTCGTTGCCGGCGGTGCAGGGCGACAAGACCCTGACCAAGGCTGACATTCTCGGCAAACCGGCGCTGGTCAATGTCTGGGGCACCTGGTGCATTTCCTGCCGGGTCGAGCATCCGGTGCTGAACAAACTCGCCGAGCGCGGTGTGGTGATCTACGGCATCAACTACAAGGACACCAACGCCGATGCCTTGAAGTGGCTGGCCGAATTCCACAATCCGTATGCGCTGGATATCCGCGACGAAGAGGGCTCGCTGGGCCTCAATCTGGGTGTGTACGGCGCACCGGAAACCTTCTTCATCGACGCCAAGGGCATCATCCGCGACAAATATGTCGGCGTGATCGACGAGCAGGTCTGGCGCGAAAAACTCGCCGCCAAGTATCAGGCGCTGGTCGATGAGGCCAAGCCATGAAGCGCTTTCTGGCTGCCGTGGTTTTGGGCTTGAGTCTGGCCGGCGTCGCCCATGCCGCGATCGATACCTATGAGTTCGCCAAAGAAGCTGATCGCGAGCGTTTCCGCGAACTGACCAAGGAACTGCGCTGCCCCAAGTGCCAGAACCAGGACATCGCTGACTCCAACGCGCCGATTGCCGCTGACCTGCGCAAAGAGATTTTCCGCATGCTCGGCGAGGGCAAGGACAATCAGCAGATCATCGATTTCATGGTCGATCGCTACGGTGATTTCGTCCGCTACAAACCGGCGCTCAATGCCAAGACCGCACTGCTGTGGTTCGGCCCGGCCGGGCTGCTGCTCGGTGGTGTCGTGGTGATCGCGGTGATCGTTCGCCGTCGTCGTGGCCAGCGTGCCGAGACCCCGCAAGCGCTGTCCGTCGAAGAACGTCAGCGTCTCGACCAACTGTTGGATAAAAACCAAGAATGATTGATTTCTGGCTTGCCGCAGGGCTGTTGCTTCTGGTCGCCCTGAGTTTTCTGCTGATCCCGGTGCTGCGTGAGCGTCGCGCCCAGCGTGAAGAGGATCGGACTGCTCTGAACGTCGCGCTGTATCAGGAGCGCGTCGCCGAATTGCAGTCGCAACAGGCTGAAGGCGTACTCGACGCGGCGCAAATGGACAGCGGCCGCGCCGAGGCGGCGCGTGAGTTGCTGGCGGATACCGAAGGCGTTGCCGCACCGCGTGTGTCCAAGCTGGGTAAACCCTTGCCGCTGTTGGCGGCAGTGCTGGTGCCGGTGTTGGGCCTGGGTCTGTATCTGCATTTCGGCGCTGCCGACAAGGTTGAACTGACCCGCGAATTCGCCCAGGCGCCGCAGTCGATGGAAGAGATGACCCAGCGTCTGGAACGTGCCGTCGCGGCGCAGCCGGACTCCGCTGAAGGCCTGTATTTCCTCGGTCGTACCTACATGGCGCAAGAGCGTCCGGCGGACGCGGCAAAGATGTTCGAACGCGCTGCCAATCTGGCCGGTCGTCAACCGGAACTGCTCGGCCAGTGGGCGCAGGCGCAGTATTTTGCGGATGGCAAGAAATGGTCGGCGAAGATTCAGGCCCTGACCGACGAAGCGCTGAAGGCTGATCCGAAAGAAGTCACTAGCCTTGGTCTGCTCGGTATCGCCGCGTTCGAAGGCGAGCGTTATCAGGAAGCCATCGACTACTGGACCCGCTTGCTGGCGCAATTGCCGCCGGAAGACAATTCCCGCGCGGCGCTGCAAGGCGGGATCAAACGTGCCGCCGAACGTCTGGAAGCCAGCGGCGGCAAAGTCGCTCAGGCACCGCAAGCCGCGAAAGCTGCGCTGTTGAAAGTCAGCGTCGATCTTTCCAGCGAACTCCGAAGCAAAGTGCAACCGGGCGACAGTGTGTTCATCTTTGCCCGCGCGACTTCCGGCCCGCCGGCACCACTGGCCGCCAAGCGTCTAACCGTGGCCGATCTACCGGTGACCGTCGAACTGGGCGATGCCGACGCAATGATGCCGCAGTTGAAACTGTCGAACTTCCCTGAAGTCCAACTGGTTGCGCGCATCTCCCGCGCCGGCCAACCGACTGCCGGCGAGTGGGTCGGTCGCAGCGGCCCTCTGGCCAGCAGCACCACTGCGCTACAAAAACTGACCATCGACAGCCCGGACCAATAGCCGGACACAACAGGAAAGCACCGCCATGCACACCATCGCCCGAATCACAGTCCTCACACTGGCCCTGGGCTTGAGTGCATGTGCGGTGCAACGACCGGAACCGACCACCAACCTGCCGCCGATCCCGCCTTCGCAACCCAGTCCGACCCCGTCGACCTCGCCGACCCCAGGCAAAAGCATCCCGGCAAAACCGGCCAAGCCGGTCCCGCGCACCTCGGCCAGTTTCGCTCCACCGCCGGGCGGCAACAGCCACTGGGACCAGAAACTCGGCGTCTACGTCCTCGACGACCAGACCAACACTTTCTACCGCCAGCGCACCTACTACCGCTGGAACAACGGCTGGAGCCGCTCGGTCAGCCCCAACGGCCCGTGGGAAGACACCAACATCCACGGCGTGCCCCCGGGACTGGGCAAGCAGTTTGGGCAGTAAATGAAAACGGCGATCTTTGGATCGCCGTTTTGCTGTGTGCCTGTTGGGTTCGCACAGAAATTGCTCAAGGAAGTGCTGCGTAAAGCTCAGGGTCTAGCGTTTCAATCACACTCTGTAAAACAACCGGACGTCGCTCTGTGGATTTTCGTGCTTGAGTAAAGATAACTCTAGGGTTACTTTTAATGGGCCGAGGCAAGGAGGCTATTGGTGCAAAGCAGGTTATTGATCAAGGAGCTGGAGGAGGCGGGTTGGACGCTGGACCGGATTACCGGCAGTCATCACATTTTCAGGCACCGTTACAACCCTTACACGATTCCCGTTCCTCATCCGAAAAAGGATTTGCCGTTGGGGACAGTCAAAAGCATCAGGAGACGTGCCGGGTTGTACAACCCGCCAGCCAGTTTCGAAGGAGATCCATAATGCAATATCCAATCTGTATCGAGTGGGGAGACGAGAATACTGCCATCGGTATTCAGATCCCCGATATTCCCGGCGCCGTTACAGCAGGGGATAGCTTTGAAGATGCCTACAACGCGGCAGTTGAAGTCGCCCACATCCTGCTGCAGGAGATTGCGGCGGACGGGGAGTCGATTCCTATGCCGACTTCGGCATCCGCTCATCGCAGTAATCCGGACTTTGCCGACATGGGGTGGGGCATGCTCGAGCTGGACATTTCGCCCTATCTCGGCAAGACCGAGAAGGTCAACGTAACGCTGCCCGGTTATGTGATTCAGCGCATCGATCGTTATGTGCGCGAACACAATGTCAAAAGCCGCTCCTCCTTTCTGGCGGACGCGGCGATGGAGAAACTGGTTCGTTATTAAGCTTCATCGCTCCCCCAGACTCAGTGAGTAACCTGTGGGAGCGAGCCTGCTCGCGAAGCTTTTGAAGCCTTACGCCGTCGCCAGTGAACCACGCTGCGAAACACTCAAAAACCGCAACAATGCCAACAGCGGGAACGCACTGCCGACAATCACGATCCACAACCAGCCGCCATGCTCATACACCGCACTGGCCACCGACGAGCCGAAGGCGCCGCCGATAAAGATGCTGGTCATGTACAGCGCGTTCAGACGACCACGGCTTTTGGCGTCCAGCGAGTAGACTGCGCGCTGGCCGAGGACCATGTTCATCTGCACGCAGAAGTCGAGCACCACGCCGGTCACGGCCAGGCCGATGACGCTGTAGGCCGGATGAATGAACGCCGGCAGGAAGCTCAGGCTGGCAAATATCATCGCCAGCAGCGAAGCGATGCGGGTGTGGCCAGCGTCAGCCAGACGTCCGCTGATCGGCGCGGCGATGGCACCGATGGCGCCGACCAGGGCGAAGATCGCGATTTCGCTTTGCGACAAGCCATGGTTGCGCGCCAGTTCCAGCGGCACCGCAGTCCAGAACAGGCTGAACGTGGCGAACATGCAACCCTGATAAAACGCCCGTTGGCGCAACACCGGTTGTTGGCGCAGCAGGGTCCACAGCGAACCGATCAACTGGCCATACGTGGCGCTGTGATCGGGCTGGCGCTTGGGCACGGTCAGCGCCAGTACCACGCTGATTGCCGCCATCAATGCGGCGGCAATCATGAACATCGCCCGCCAACCCAAATGGTCGGCGACTACGCTCGATACCGGTCGTGCCAGCAGGATACCCAGCAACAAGCCGCCCATGATCCCGCCGACCACCCGGCCACGGGATTCTTCCGGTGCCAGGTGCGCAGCCAATGGAATCAGGATCTGCACCGACACCGAACTGAAGCCCACCAGCAACGAGATCAGCAGGAAAACGTTCGGCTGATCGGTAAACGCCGCCGCCAACAGGCTGGCAATCGCCACCACGGTGGTGATGATCATCAAACGGCGGTTTTCCAGCAGATCGCCCAGCGGCACCAGAAAGAACAGGCCCAGCGCATAGCCAATCTGCGTCAGCGAGACGATGAAACTGGCCATGGTGTCGGAGAGGCCGATGTCCGGCGCGATCAGGCCGATGATCGGCTGCGCGTAGTAAATGTTGGCAACGATGGCGCCGCAGCAGAAGGCGAACAGCAGCACCATGCCTCGGGTCATTGCGTGAGTGGTGGTGGTCATAAGGTTTCTCGATCCAGCGAAAGAATGCGCTAAGGCTATGGGGCAAACCGGATGGGCAGAAGACGCCTTCGGTTGATATCGGTTATTCCGTTGCGCAATGACGGGGTGCTAGCAGTGTGTCATCCATCGGCGGACCTTGCGTCCGACCGTTGCGGGTCGATGATACATTCACTTACATCCTGTTCGATAGCGTGCTTATGTTTGTATTGGCTTGTTCAACATTCATGACCGGAGGATTGCAATGAAGCTTCGTCTTATCGCAACGATTGTCCTGACTAGCCTGCTCGGCGCGATGAGCGCACAGGCCGCCGACGCACCGGGGATGCGCCTCGGTGTGCGCGGCGAGATTACCGGGGTCAGCGCCGACAGCCTCAAAGTCCACGTCAACAGCGGCGAGAACGTGGTGATTCAGTTGACGGGTGACACTAAAGTTCGCGCGGTCACCCTGGCCAATATCGAGGACATCAAACCCGGCAGTTACATTGGTTCGGCGGCGATGCCTCAGGAGGATGGCACGCTCAAGGCACTGGAGGTGCATGTGTTTCCGCCGGAACTGGCGGGCAGCGGCGACGGCCATCGGCCGTTTGATCTGGCCAAGGGCAGCAGCATGACCAATGGCAGCGTCGGCGATTTGGTGGTGAGTAACGGGCGAGTGCTGACGGTGAACTACAAGGGCGGGCAGCAGAAAATTCTGGTGCCGGAGGATGTGCCGATCGTCAAGCTGGTGCCCGGGGATCGGAGTTTGCTGAAGGTCGGGGTGAAGATTGTTACGTTCGTCACGCAGGGTGCGGATGGCACGCTGACGGCGCAATCTATTTCTGCGGGGAAGGATGGGGTGACGCCGCCGATGTAGAAGCCCCTCACCCTAGCCCTCTCCCGGAGGGAGAGGGGACCGATTGGGGGATGTTGAAGGAATACGCCGACCTGAAACTGCGATGCCGAATCCATAATCGATAAGGTTTCTCAGGTCGATGTAACTCGCCAGACACCTCGGTCGGCCCCCTCTCCCTCCGGGAGAGGGCTGGGGTGAGGGTAAAGCGGCCACAAAAAAGGCGACCTCTGAGGGTCGCCTTTTTCATCACGGCTTAAACCTTACTGCCCGCTATAAATCTGATCGAAAACCCCACCATCATTGAAGTGAGTCTTCTGCACCGTACGCCAGTCACCAAAGGTCTTCTCCACCGAAAGGAAATCAACTTTCGGGAAGCGATCGGTGTACTTCGCCAGCACCGCCGGGTCACGTGGACGCAGGTAGTTTGCCGCAGCAATCTCCTGGCCTTCCGGCGACCACAGGTACTTCAGGTACTCATCCGCCGCCGCACGCGAGCCTTTCTTGTCGACCACTTTATCGACCACAGAAACCGGCGGCTCAGCCTCTGCCGAAACACTCGGATAGATCACTTCAAACTGATCACGACCAAACTCGCGGGCAATCATTTCCGCTTCGTTTTCGAAGGTCACCAGCACGTCGCCGATCTGGTTGGTCATGAACGTGGTGGTCGCCGCACGGCCACCGGTATCGAGTACCGGCGCTTGCTTGAACAGTTTGCCGACGAAGTCTTTGGCCTTGCTCTCGTCGCCACCGTTCTTCAGCACATAACCCCAGGCCGACAGGTAGGTGTAGCGGCCATTACCCGAGGTTTTCGGGTTTGGCACGATCACTTGCACGCCGTCCTTGAGCAGATCCGGCCAGTCTTTCAGCGCTTTCGGGTTGCCTTTGCGGACGATGAACACGGTGGCCGAGGTGAACGGTGCGCTGTTGTTCGGCAGACGCGTGACCCAGTTTTCCGGGACCAGTTTGCCGTTGTCGGCGAGGGCGTTGATGTCGGTGGCCATGTTCATGGTGATGACGTCAGCCGGCAGGCCGTCGATCACCGAACGCGCTTGCTTGCTCGAGCCGCCGAAGGACATCTGCACGGTGATGTTTTCGTTGTGCTCGGCTTGCCAGTGTTTCTGGAACGCAGTGTTGTAGTCCTTGTAGAAATCGCGCATCACGTCGTAGGAAACGTTGAGCAGCGTCGGGGCTGCCTGAGCGATGTTGGCCAAGGCCAGGCCGGCGGCGAGAAGTGAGGCGCCAAAGAGTTTTTTCACTGCGCATTCCTTGTTTTATCGGTGTAGAAGCAGGGGGTGATGTTCAATTGCCACTGACTATAACGGCGCGCGCATAGTCGTTTAAAGATTAAAAAGCTCTTTGCTTATTCCAGTTTCTTGAACAGCGCATTGCCGCATCGCGAGCAAAAAGCGGCGCCATGTTCATGGCTGTTTTTCTTGCACACCGGGCAATCGTGTTGCAGCTGTTCGCCGCGCATGGCGTTGGCCAGTTCGGCGGTGAAAATCCCGGTCGGCACGGCGATGATCGAGTAACCGGTGATCATCACCAGCGACGAAATCACCTGACCCAGCGGGGTCTTCGGCACGATGTCGCCGAAGCCCACGGTGGTCAGCGTGACGATCGCCCAATAGATGCCTTTGGGAATGCTGGTGAAGCCATGCTCGGGGCCTTCGATCACGTACATCAGGGTGCCGAACACCGTCACCAGGGTGCAGACGCTGACCAGAAACACCACGATCTTCTGCTTGCTGCCGCGCAGCGCCGACATCAGATAATTGGCTTGCTTGAGGTACGGGCTGAGCTTGAGCACGCGGAAAATCCGCAGCATGCGGATGATCCGGATAATCAGCAGGTACTGCGCATCGCTGTAATACAGGGCGAGGATGCCCGGCACGATCGCCAGCAGATCCACCAGCCCGTAAAAGCTGAAGGCGTAGCGCAACGGCTTGGGCGAGCAGTACAGACGCAGGATGTACTCGCCGAGAAAGATGATCGTGAAGCCCCACTCGATGTAGGCCAGCACGTCGGCATAGTTCTGGTGAATGCTGTCGATACTGTCGAGCATCACGATCACCAGACTGGCGAGGATGATCAACAGCAGGATGCCGTCGAAGCGACGCCCGGCGAGGGTGTCGCTCTGGAAAATCATGACGTAAAGCCGTTCGCGCCAACTGTTGCTGCTGTCCATGGATAACGCCTGAATCGAAGATCAGCGCAGCCTAGGTTGATTCTCCCCGTGAGCGCAAGGCGCACGCTCGACGGTGGCTTTGCCGAGCATCTGAATCCCGGCGCGGATCAGCCAGCCGGCGAGGATAAACGGCGCGGTCAACTCGGCGAGGCCGACGGCGGCAAACAGCGGTGTAACCAGCAGCGCTAACACGATGCCGACTAGCGGCAGCCAGGGTTGTTGGCGTTGCGCGGAAAAGGCGAGGGCGGCGAGTACGGCGTTGTAGCTGCCGAGGCCTAACAGTGCAGCACTGGTTTCGTGGTGCAGCAGACTGGAGCCGAGGCCGATCGCCGACGCCAGCAGCGCCCAGCAGAATGCACGGCGATCAGCGATCAGCAAGCCGATGGCGATCAATGCGCCGGCCAGTGGATGACCGAGGAACATCACCTGACCCAAGCCGCGCAGTTCAGCGGCGAGCAGGTTCAGCGTGTTCATCTCGATGTGCGCCATCGGCGCCGACGGCTCGGCGAACAGCAGGAGGATCCAGCTCATGGCCACGAACGGCGAGGTGTAGGCCGGTATGGAGCGGCTGTTGTAGACGTGTTTGAGCCATTGCTGTGTGACCATTGCGCTCAAGCCGCCAGCGGCAAGAATCAGCGGTGGCAGCATTGGCGACCAGGGGAAATACAGGCTCAGCAGCAGGCCGAGCAAAATGCCGTTGTAGCTGAACAGTCCCGCCTGGCGATCAGCCTTGGCGTAGTTGCGCCGTTGTGCGGTGAGCAATCCGGCGACGGCACCGAGCAGCGCACCGGCGAACAGCACCGGTGCTGTCAGCAGGATCGCCAACAGGCACAGCAGGCCGCACAGCGGATGGCGCTGAAGGAATATCTGACTGAAACCGTTGAGCAAAGCCTCGGCCCAGTCGGGGCAGTGGGTGTTGAAATGATTGGCAGGCATGGCAGTTCTGAAAGTCAGTGAAACCGAGGCGCCTGCATCGCCAGCAGGCTGGCTCCCACATTGAATCTTTGTTCAGTCATTGAGTTTGTGATGCACACAAATCAACTGTGGGAGCGAGCCTGCTCGCGAAGAGGCCGGTACAGGCGCTAAATCAACGTTTCGATCCGCAGCGAGTTAGTCGACCCAGGCTGCCCGAACGGCACACCCGCAGTGATCAGCAGCGTGTCGCCGCGCTCGGCCATACCCTGCGCCTGGGCGATTTCCAGCGCGGTCGAGCAAACCTCATCGACCTGACGCAGGCGATCGTTGACCACCGAATGAATGCCCCACGCCACGCTCAAACGCCGTGCGGTCTGCAGGTTCGGCGTCAGGTTGAGGATCGGCGCTTTCGGCCGTTCCCGCGCTGCACGCAAACTCGACGCACCGGACTCGCTGTAGTTGACCAGCACCGCCACCGGCAGCACGTTGCTGATGCGCCGGATCGCGCAGCTGATCGCATCGGAAACGGTCGCTTCAGCTTTCGGCCGGCTGACGTCGAGCTGGGTCTGATAGTCCGGACCGTTTTCCACCTGGCGAATGATCTTGCTCATCATCTGCACCGCTTCCAGCGGGTATTCACCGGACGCGGTTTCCGCCGACAGCATCACCGCATCGGCGCCTTCGGCCACGGCGTTGGCAACGTCAGTCACTTCGGCGCGGGTCGGGGCAGGGGAGAAGCGCATCGACTCAAGCATCTGCGTCGCCACCACCACCGGTTTGCCGAGTTCGCGGCAGGTGGTGATGATGTTCTTCTGAATCTGCGGCACGCTTTCGGCCGGTACTTCAACGCCGAGATCGCCACGGGCAACCATGATCGCGTCGCTCAGTTCAGCGATTTCGCGCAGTTGCTCAACGGCCGAAGGCTTCTCGATTTTCGCCATCAAAAAGGCTTTGTCGCCGATCAGTGCACGGGCTTCGATGATGTCTTGCGGGCGTTGCACAAACGACAGCGCGACCCAGTCCACACCCAGTTCCAGACCGAAGCTCAAGTCACGACGATCCTTGGCAGTCAGTGGGCTGAGGTCGAGCACTGCTTGCGGCACGTTGACGCCTTTGCGATCCGACAACTCGCCGCCGTTGAGCACGGTGGTGTCGATCGCGTCAGCGTATTTGGTGACCACACGCAGACGCAGTTTGCCGTCGTCGAGCAGCAGGTCCATGCCCGCTTCCAGCGCTTCGATGATTTCCGGATGCGGCAGATTCACCCGACGCTCATCGCCCGGTGTCGCGTCCAGATCCAGGCGGAATGCCTGACCACGATGCAACTGCACTTTGCCGTCAGCGAACTTGCCGACGCGCAGTTTCGGCCCCTGCAAGTCCATCAGAATGCCCAGCGGGTAGTTGAGCTGGCGCTCGACTTCGCGGATCCACTGATAGCGCTTGGCGTGGTCGGCGTGATCACCGTGGCTGAAGTTCAGGCGGAAGATGTTGACCCCGGCTTCGACCAGTTCACGGATGTCTTCGATGCCATCGACAGCAGGCCCGAGGGTGGCGAGGATTTTGACCTTTTTATCAGGCGTCATGATTTGCAGCTCTCAAGGATCAGAATGGCGCGGAAGTCGTTGACGTTGGTGCGGGTCGGCTCGGTGACGATCAACGCATCGAGCGCCTCGAAATAGCCGTAGCCGTTGTTGTTATCCAGCTCGTCGCTGGCGCTCAAACCGAGGGCGGCGGCGCGGGCGTAGCTGTCCGGGGTCATGATCGCGCCGGCGTTGTCTTCCGAGCCGTCGATGCCGTCGGTGTCACCGGCCAAGGCGTAAACCCCGGGCTGGCCTTTGAGGCTGTCGGTGAGGCTAAGGAGGAACTCGGCGTTGCGCCCGCCACGGCCATTGCCGCGCACGGTCACGGTGGTTTCGCCGCCGGAGAGAATCACGCATGGTGCCGCCAATGGCTGGCCGTGATGGATGATCTGGCGGGCGATGCCGGCGTGGACTTTTGCCACTTCGCGCGACTCACCTTCGAGGTCGCCGAGGATCAGCGTGCTGAAACCGGCCTGACGGCATTTCACCGCCGCAGCGTCCAGCGATTGCTGAGGTCGAGCGATCAACTGGAAGTGGCTGCGCGCCAGGCTTGGATCACCGGGTTTGACGGTTTCCGACTCAGGGCTTTGCAGCCAGGTGCGTACCGAAACCGGAATCTCGATGCCGTAGCGTTTGATGATCGCCAGCGCTTCGGCGGAGGTGCTTGGATCGGCCACGGTCGGGCCGGAAGCGATGACCGTGGCGAGGTCGCCCGGTACATCGGAAATCGCGTAGGTATAAACAGTGGCAGGCCAGCAGGCCTTGCCCAGACGCCCGCCCTTGATCGCCGAGAGGTGCTTGCGCACGCAGTTCATCTCGCCGATGGTCGCGCCGGATTTGAGCAGGGCTTTGTTGATCGATTGCTTGTCGGCGAGGGTGATGCCTTCGGCCGGCAACGCCAGCAGGGCAGAGCCGCCACCGGAGAGCAGGAAGATTACGCGGTCGTCCTCGGTCAGGTTGCTGACCAGTTCCAGCACGCGTTTGGCCACGGCCAGACCGGCGGCGTCCGGTACCGGATGCGCGGCTTCGACCACTTCGATTTTTTCGCACGGGGCGCCGTGACCGTAACGGGTCACCACCAGGCCTGTGACTTCACCTTCCCAGCAGCGCTCGACTACTTGCGCCATGGCAGCAGCGGCTTTGCCGGCGCCGATGACGATCACCCGACCGCTGCGATCAGCAGGCAGATGGGCTTCGAGGACCTGGTTCGGATGGGCCGCGTCGATGGCTGTGGCAAACAGCTCGCGCAGCAGTTGTTGCGGATCGACCGACATGGCGGGCTCCCGGAATTCTTGTTATTCGAAAGGGCGGTAGAGATCCCTGTGGGAGCGAGCTTGCTCGCGAAAGCGGTGGATCAGTCAATATCCATGTCGACTGACACGCCCTCTTCGCGAGCAAGCTCGCTCCCACAGGTTTAAGCGGTGGGGCAGTGGCTTATTTGTTGTCGCGAATCGAGAAGTTGGCCATGTGCTCCAGACCCTTGATCAGCGCCGAGTGGTCCCAGTTGCTGCCACCGATGGCCGCGCAGGTGCTGAACACTTGCTGGGCGTTGGCGGTGTTTGGCAGGTTGATGTTCAGCTCTTTGGCGCCTTGCAGGGCCAGGTTCAGGTCCTTCTGGTGCAGGCTGATGCGGAAGCCTGGATCGAAAGTGCCTTTGATCATGCGCTCGCCGTGCACTTCAAGAATCTTCGAGGAGGCGAAACCGCCCATCAGTGCTTCACGCACCTTGGCTGGATCGGCACCGTTTTTCGAAGCGAACAGCAGGGCTTCAGCGACGGCCTGAATGTTCAGGGCGACGATGATCTGGTTGGCGACTTTGGCGGTCTGACCGTCGCCATTGCCACCGACCAGAGTGATGTTCTTGCCCATGGCCTGGAACAGCGGCAGCGCGCGTTCGAAGGCATCGGCGTCGCCACCGATCATGATGCTCAGAGTCGCGGCTTTGGCGCCGACTTCACCACCGGACACCGGTGCGTCGAGGTACTGCGCGCCTTTCTCGTTGATCTTGGCGGCGAACGCCTTGGTCGCGGTCGGCGAGATCGAGCTCATGTCGATAACGATTTTGCCTTTGCTCAGGCCGGCGGCAACGCCGTCGGCGCGGAACAGTACGTCGTCGACCTGCGGGGTATCCGGGACCATGACGATGATGAATTCAGCCTCCTGCGCCACTTCGCGCGGGTTGGCCAGGGCGACGGCGCCAGCGGCGACCAGGTCGGCCGGGGCGGCGTCGTGGTGCGCGGACAGGAACAGGCTGTGACCGGCTTTCTGCAGGTTCGAAGCCATTGGGTGGCCCATGATGCCGGTGCCGATAAATCCGATTTTAGCCATGAGAAAATCCTCTTGTTTTTGTCTTGCTCAAGCAAATAGGGGGAAGCTGTTGCCTTTATGTAGGAGTGAGCCTGCTCGCGATTCAGGCGCTGAGGTACATCAGGTGTACCGAGGTGAATTCATCGCGAGCAGGCTCACTCCTACAGGGGATCTGCGTCAGATTGCGTTATGGGTTTTCAGCCAGCCGAGGCCTGCTTCGGTGGTAGTCAGCGGCTTGTACTCGCAACCCACCCAACCCTGATAACCGATGCGATCGAGGTGTTCGAACAGGAAGCGGTAGTTGATTTCACCGGTGCCTGGTTCGTTGCGCCCCGGGTTGTCCGCGAGCTGCACATGGTTGATCTCGCCCAGGTGCGATTGCAGGGTGCGGGCCAGATCGCCTTCCATGATTTGCATGTGATAGATGTCGTATTGCAGGAACAGATTGGCGCTGCCGACCTGCTCGCGAATCGACAGGGCTTGCGCTGTGTTGTTCAGGTAGAAACCCGGAATGTCGCGGGTGTTGATCGCTTCCATCACCAGTTTGATGCCCGCTGCCTGCAGCTTGTCGGCGGCGTATTTCAGGTTGGCGACGAAGGTCTTTTCCACGGTGGCATCGTCAACGCCTTGCGGACGAATACCGGCCAGGCAGTTGACCTGGGTGTTGCCCAGCACTTGCGCGTAGGCAATCGCCAGATCGACCCCGGCGCGGAACTCTTCAACCCGATCCGGCAGGCACGCGATACCGCGCTCGCCCTTGGCCCAGTCACCGGCCGGCAGGTTGAACAGCACTTGGGTCAGACCGTTGGCGTCGAGCCTGGCTTTGATTTCAGCGGAGCTGAAGTCGTACGGGAACAGGTATTCAACGCCGCTGAAACCAGCCTTGGCGGCGGCGTCGAAACGGGCAAGGAAATCCTGTTCGGTGAACAGCATGGACAGGTTGGCTGCGAAACGCGGCATGGTGGTCTCCTAAAAACGGATGTGACACGGTTGGTCAGACTGAACGCGATCAAGTCCCCTCTCCTGGGGGAGAGGGTTAGGGTGAGGGGGATCCTGAGTCTGATCCGAATTTTGCGAGCACCGCAAAACCTTTCCCTCACCCCAGCCCTCTCCCAAGGGGAGAGGGGGCTAAAAGCAATCAATCAAGCAGCGAAATCGCCGTTGGCGCATCGTTGCCGACCAGCGCCAGGTCTTCGAATTCGTTGACGGCGTTGATCTCGGTGCCCATGGAGATGTTGGTCACACGCTCCAGAATGATCTCGACGATCACCGGCACCTTGAACTCTTCGATCATCTGTTCGGCCTTGCGCAGGGCAGGGGCGATTTCCGAGGGCTCGAATACACGCAGCGCTTTACAGCCGAGGCCTTCAGCCACTGCAACGTGGTCAACACCGTAACCGTTGAGTTCCGGCGCGTTCAGGTTATCGAAGGACAGCTGCACGCAGTAGTCCATTTCGAACCCGCGCTGGGCCTGACGGATCAGACCCAGGTACGAGTTGTTCACCACGACGTGGATGTACGGCAGTTTGAACTGAGCGCCGACCGCCAGTTCTTCGATCATGAACTGGAAGTCATAGTCCCCCGACAGGGCCACGACTTTCCGGCTCGGATCGGCCTTCACCACGCCCAGCGCTGCCGGAATGGTCCAGCCCAACGGGCCGGCCTGGCCGCAGTTGATCCAGTGACGCGGCTTGTAGACGTGCAGGAACTGCGCGCCGGCAATCTGCGACAGACCAATGGTGCTGACGTAGCAGGTGTCCTTGCCGAACACCTGGTTCATTTCTTCGTAAACGCGCTGCGGCTTGACCGGCACGTTGTCGAAGTGGGTCTTGCGATGCAGGCTGGCTTTACGCTGCTGGCAGTCTTGCAGCCAGGCACTGCGGTTTTTCAGCTTGCCGGCGGCTTGCCATTCACGCGCCACTTCGATGAACACGGTCAGTGCTGCAGCGGCGTCGGAAACGATGCCCAGATCCGGCGTGAACACACGACCGATCTGCGTGCCTTCGATGTCGACGTGAATGAACTTGCGACCTTCGGTGTAAACGTCAACCGAACCGGTGTGACGGTTGGCCCAACGGTTACCGATACCCAATACCACGTCGGCTTTCAGCATGGTCGCGTTGCCGTAACGGTGCGAAGTCTGCAGGCCAACCATGCCCACCATCAGTGGGTGGTCGTCCGGGATGGTGCCCCAGCCCATCAGGGTCGGGATCACCGGGATGCCGGTCAGCTCAGCGAATTCAACCAGCAGATCGCTGGCGTCGGCGTTGATGATGCCGCCGCCGGCCACCAGCAATGGACGCTCAGCCTGATCCAGCAAAGCCAAAGCCTTCTCGACCTGAACGCGGGTCGCAGTCGGTTTGGCCAGCGGCAGCGGCTGGTAGGCGTCGATGTCGAATTCGATTTCGGCCATCTGCACGTCGAACGGCAGGTCGATCAGCACGGGGCCAGGACGGCCGGAGCGCATTTCAAAGAACGCTTTCTGGAACGCGTAAGGCACCTGGCCCGGTTCCAGAACAGTGGTCGCCCACTTGGTGACTGGCTTGACGATGCTGGTGATGTCGACAGCCTGGAAGTCTTCCTTGTGCATACGGGCGCGGGGTGCCTGGCCGGTAATGCAGAGGATTGGAATCGAGTCGGCCGAGGCGCTGTAGAGCCCGGTGACCATGTCGGTACCGGCAGGGCCGGAAGTACCGATGCACACGCCGATGTTGCCGGCCTTGGTGCGGGTGTAGCCCTCGGCCATGTGCGAGGCGCCTTCAACGTGGCGAGCAAGGACGTGATCGATGCCACCGACCTTCTGCAAGGCGGAGTACAGCGGGTTGATGGCAGCGCCCGGGATGCCAAAAGCGGTATCAACCCCTTCACGGCGCATCACCAGAACGGCGGCTTCGATTGCTCTCATTTTGCTCATGGTTTTGTGCCTCTTTACGTTTTGTAATTGTATACAAGTGGCTTTGCGCAGAGTGTATTCACGGCGGACGGCGCAGGTCAATCCATTTTCTCAAGCGCCTGTTTCATTCGTCGGAAGCCTGTCGGACTGTGGCTTTTCGTCGCATGTGGCGCTTTTCGAGAATTATTGTATACAAAAAAATAACTCATTGTGTTCTATTTGTTGCATCGGCCTGCGGCAGAAAACCGCAGGCCCACGACTTTCCCTATAACAAAATGAGGACGGCACCATGAGCGCTTTAACCTTGAAAGTCGCAGTCAACCTGGTCAACGAAGCCATCAACGCAGGGCGCGGCATCAATGCCGCGCCGCTGACCATCGCGGTACTCGATACCGGCGGCCACCTGATCACCCTGCAACGCGAAGACGGCGCCAGCCTGCTGCGCCCGAACATCGCCATCGGCAAAGCCTGGGGCGCCATCGCGCTGGGCAAAGGCTCACGCCTGCTGGCACTCGACGCGCAACAACGCCCAGCCTTTATTGCCGCGCTGAACAGCATGGACCAAGGCAGCGTCGTGCCGGCACCGGGTGGTGTGTTGATTCGGGATCAGGCGGGGAATGTGCTGGGCGCGATCGGGATTAGCGGGGATTTGTCGGATATTGATGAGCAGGTGGCGATCAGGGCGGTGGAGGCGTTGGAGTTGAGGGCGGATGCGGGGGTGGCGGCTTGAATCTGCGTTGATTGAATAACCGCTATCGCGAGCAGGCTCACTCCTACAGGGATTTGTGTTCAGACACAAAATGTTTGAACACCCCAGATCCCTTGTAGGAGTGAGCCTGCTCGCGATTGCTATCTACCAGACACATCCTGCCAACAGTTGACCGCTCCATTTGTCTTTCCCGGTACTAGCCTTTTCATGACCTGATCACAGAGGGCAAAGGAATGCCGGATCTACCTGCTGCACATAAATTGCGAGTCGGACGCTATACCGAAGTCAGTCGAATCTATCTGTTAACCAGCACCACTTATCAACGAAAGCCGATTTTCACGAATTTTGCCTTGGGAAAACTGGTCGCTGATCAATTTCGACACGCGCAAGATTCGGGGCTGGTGAGCTCATTAGCCTGGGTAGTCATGCCAGATCATTTCCATTGGCTGATTGAATTGCGACGAGGTTCATTGAGTGAGGTGATGCAAAAAACCAAATCGCTGAGCACCAAGGCTGTCAGGCACGCTTCCGGTGGAAACAGCGTTCTCTGGCAGAGAGGGTTTCATGACCGCGCGCTGAGGCGGGAAGAAGACTTGGTGAGGATGGCGCGTTATGTCGTGGCCAACCCATTGCGGGCCGGGCTGGTGGAGAAGCTTGGCGACTATCCGCTGTGGGATGCCATTTGGGTTTGAGCTGAAACCGAGTCGCCTCGATCGCGAGCAGGCTCACTCCTACAGGGGAACGCATTCCAAATGTGGGAGCGAGCTTGCTCGCGAAGCAGTCGCCGCGGTCTATCAGTCCGGCTCACACCCCTTCAACACCAGCCGGATAATCGTTTGCGCCGCCGCTTCATAATCCGCCTCGTCCAGCTTGTCTTTCCCGGTGACTGCAGAAATCTGCCAGTCGAAGTCGGCGTAGGTCTGGGTCGCAGCCCAGATGCTGAACATCAGGTGATTAGGGTCGATCGGGGCAATTTGCCCGCGGTCGATCCAGCTCTGGATGCAATCGATGTTGTGCTTGGCCTGGCCGTTGAGTTGCTCGACCAGGTCGGCGCTCAGGTGTGGGGCGCCGTGCATGATTTCGCTGGCGAACACTTTCGAGGCGAAGGGCAGGTCGCGGGAGATGCGGATTTTCGAGCGGATGTAGCCGCTCAGCACTTCGCTCGGTACGCCGTCCGGATTGAACGGGGTCGAGGCCTGCAAAATCGGCACGATGATGCTTTCCAGGACCTCGCGGTAGAGGTTCTCCTTGGACTTGAAGTAGTAGTAGACATTGGGCTTGGGCAATCCCGCCTTGGCGGCGATGTCGCTGGTTTTGGTCGCAGCGAAGCCCTTGTCGGCAAACTCCTCACTGGCGGCACGCAGGATCAGTTCTTTGTTGCGCTCGCGGATTGTGCTCATAAACCCGGTGGTTCCTTGCCTGTTCTGGCGGTTGCGCATGGTAGCACCGGCCTCGCGCAGCGCTCAAGAATGCCCCGTGTGGTCTGTGGTCGCGTTATGCTTCGCACCATTCATACATAAAAGGAAACAGGATTCATGGCAGGAAGCAGTTTGCTGGTGCTGGTCGACGATATTGCCACTGTGCTGGATGACGTGGCGTTGATGAGCAAAATGGCCGCCAAGAAGACCGCCGGCGTACTCGGCGATGATCTGGCGCTCAACGCCCAGCAGGTCTCCGGCGTGCGTGCGGAACGGGAAATCCCCGTGGTCTGGGCCGTGGCCAAGGGTTCGTTCGTCAACAAACTGATTCTGGTGCCGTCGGCGCTGGCGATCAGTGCGTTCGTGCCGTGGCTGGTGACGCCATTGTTGATGGTCGGCGGTGCGTATCTGTGCTTTGAGGGTTTTGAGAAGCTTGCGCACAAGTTTCTGCACAGCAAGGCTGAAGACGAGGTCGAACATGCGCAACTGGCTGAGGCGGTAGCCGATCCGGCGACCGATCTGGTGGCCTACGAGAAAGACAAGATCAAAGGCGCGATCCGCACTGACTTTATCCTCTCCGCAGAAATCATCGCGATCACCCTGGGCACCGTGGCTACTGCTTCGCTGACTCAGCAAGTGATCGTCATGTCCGGTATTGCGATTGTGATGACGGTGGGCGTGTATGGACTGGTGGCGGGCATCGTCAAACTCGACGACCTCGGCTTGTGGCTGACGCAAAAGCCTGGGCAGTTGGCGAAGAAAATCGGCAGCGCCATTCTCAGTGCCGCGCCGTACATGATGAAAACCCTGTCGGTGGTCGGCACGGCGGCGATGTTCCTGGTCGGCGGCGGCATCCTCACCCATGGCGTGCCGGTCGTGCATGACTGGATTGAAGGCGTTGGCGCCGCGGCCGGGAGTGCCGGGTTTGCGGTGCCGATGTTGCTCAATGGTGTGGCGGGGATTATTGCCGGTGCGGTGGTGTTGGCGGTGGTTTCCGTTGTCGGCAAAATCTGGAAAGCCCTGAAAAACTGACATTCAACACAAAACCCTTTGTAGGAGTGAGCCTGCTCGCGATAGCGGTGTGTCAGCACTGCAAATGGTGGCTGGTACACCGCTATCGCGAGCAGGCTCACTCCTACAGTTGGTTTGTGTTGTGCCAATAAAAAGGGCCATTCAATTTTCATTGAATGACCCTTTTTTGTGCCTGCCGTTTTTACTCGGCGATCTGCAACTTACGCGCTTCGGTATACACGTAACGCACCTTTTCGTACTCGAACGGCGAGTTCATCTGGCCGTAGCGGAAGCTGGTCTGGTAGCGCTTGTCGACCGCGCGCAGGGCCCAGATTTCCGGGTGGTTGGAGCTGACTTCAGAGACGTTGAGGAAGTTGATCGCTGATTCGGCGGTGTAATCCACAGCAAGACCGGCGGTGTCGCGGATGTTCGACGGGCCGAGGATTGGCAGCACGAAGTAGGCGCCGCCCGGTACACCGTAGAAGCCCAGGGTCTGGCCAAAGTCTTCGCTCTGGCGCGGCAGGCCCATGGCGGTCGCTGGGTCCCAAAGGCCGGCAATGCCGATGGTGGTGTTGAGCAGCAGGCGCGCGGTGGTTTCCATCGAGCGCTGGCCTTTGAACTGCAACAGGCTGTTGACCAGGTTCGGCACGTCACCGAGGTTGTTGAAGAAGTTGCTTACCCCGGTACGCACAAAACTCGGCGTGATGTAGCGATAGCCATCGACCACCGGCAGGAACACCCATTGGTCGAAGCGGTAGTTGAAGTGGTAAACCCGGCGGTTCCACGACTCCAGCGGGTCGTAGACGTTCAGCGCGTTGAGCGTCGAACGCTCGAACTCGCGCTGATCCAGCCCCGGGTTGAACTTGAGTTTGGACAGCGGCTCTTTGAAGCCGTCGCTGTCGACGACGACCGGCGCGTTGGCTTTACTGTTGTCGGCCTGGGCCACGCCTGCGCAGAGGAGCGCTGCCATCAGCAGGAGATATTTAGCCACGGAAGAACTCCAGCATGGCGTCGCTGTTGACGCGGTAGTTAAGGTTGCCGCAATGGCCGCCCAGTGGATAAACGGTCAGACGATCACCGAACGTTTTACGCAGGAAACCGAGATCGCCCGGGCCGAGGATCACGTCGTCGGCGTTGTGCATCACGGCGATTTTCGGGCTGTCATGCAGGTAATCCTTCAGCGCATACAGACTGACCTGATCGATCAGTTGCAGCAGGCTGCCGCCGTCAGTGCGCGCACGCCACATCGGGATCACCTGTTCGGTCAGGTAGCAGTCGAAGTCGCACTGCAGCGCACGCTTGAGGAACGGCGTGAGGCTGGTGCCTTCTGTGATCGGGAACTTCGGCGGGGTGATCAGGCCGCGACGGTTGATCAGATCCGAGGTGAAGGCAATGTCGGCCGCCGAGAAGCGGAACGAGGTGCCGATCAGCATCGCCATCTGTTCGTTGGTCAGGTGCTGCTTGGACTGCTGGAAGTCGTAGAGCAGTGCATCGTTGAGGTCGATGTAGCCTTTCTGCTGGAAGTAGCGGGTCAACTTCGACAGCACCAGTTCATAGAACGTGGTGCTGTTGTTGATGCCTTTCACCTCGGTTTGCACCAACTTGTCGAGGTTGGTCACCGAGGTGTAGAGGTTGACCGGCGGATTGAGCAGCAGGACTTTCTTGAAGTTGAAGCTGCGGCGCGTCTCGTCCAGATGCGCGACGAAGGCGGCATCAAGGGCGCCGAGGCTGTAACCGGTCAGGTAGTACTCGGTCACCGGCAGTTTCGGGTTCTGCGCGCGCACGGCCTGCATCACTCGATACATGTCCTCGGCGTCTTCCTTGGTCACGCCCGGGGTCGCGAAGCGCGAGGCGGCGCTGATGAAGTCGAAACTGGTCGGCGACGACAATTGCACGACGTGGTAGCCGGCCTTGTAGTAGAGCTTTTTCAGGTATTCGTTGAGGGTGCTGTCATAACGCGCGCCGGTGCCGGCGATCAGGAAGATCAGCGGTGCCGGTTTGTCCTGGGTGGCGATGCGATAGGTGAGTTTTTTCACCGCCCAGAAGTTATCCGGCAGGATGAACTCTCGCTCCGGGCGCAACGTCAGGCTGCGGTCCGACTGATTGATGTCGTCGTCCAGCGGCAATTCCGGGCGCAAGTCCGGCGGCGTCGTGGCGATGGTCGCCTCGAACGGGTTGGTCAGGGGGTAGCCATAACTGGCGGCATCGATATCCACCGCCAGTGCGGACGCACTCAAAATAAGGCCGCTGAACAGCGCGGCGAAGCGCAAGGAACGGAGCATGACTAGATCCCTTAGAGGAAGGTGCCGAATGAAGTTCGCAGGCTATGACCACCGGGGTTGCGCCAAAGTGCCATGCTGCGGCACCAAACAGGCAGAATTCGGAGTAATAGTAGCTGGACGATACACTTTGCACGCCCTGAATGAACAGTTAACAGTTGTTAGTTCTTGCACACGGCTGGCGGCAGATTAAGCTGGCCGCCGATTTCCGAAGATTGGAGTGTTTCATGTCCCGCCGTTTGCCCGTGATTTTGCTGCTCGTTCTGTTGCCGTTGTGGCTGGCCGCCAGTTATGGCGCGCGTTATGGCTTTATGGAAGACGGAAAGTGGGTGGGCATCTGCGTGGATGAGGCCAGTCGCTGGGAATGTCAGGTACGGTCGAACCTGGGCTTGATGATTCACTTCAAGGTGTTGGGCTGGACGGCGCTGGGTGCGGCGTTGATCGGGTTTGTATTGCCGGGGCGGGCAGGGTGGTGGCTGGCGGTGCTGGCGCTGGTATTCGGGGCGCCGGCGCTGGCGTTGTACAACACCACGTTGGCGGTGTTTGCGTTGGTGATTGCCGGGTTGCGTCTGGTCCGCGAGTCCCGCAGCGCCTGACAGTCAGTCTTCGCGAGCAAGCTCGCTCCCACAGGGGATTTGTGTACGCCACAGATCCAATGTGGGAGCGAGCCTGCTCGCGAAGAGGCCTGATGCCGCTCTGAAGATCAGAGGCTGCGAACACGCAGGCAACGCCACAAAGCAGCCACCATCAACACACTCACCAACGCCCAACCCCACGCCTGCTGATTCTGCAACCCTTCCTGATACAGCTGCGGCGCAATGCCCGCGCCGACAATAAACGTCAGCAGGGCAATCTCCCGACGCGGCACGCTGACCGGCCGGCACAGATAAACCAGCGCCGGCAGCACGAACGCCATGCTCGCAAAGCTGCGATAACGCGGATCGAAGACCATCTCCAGCATCATTACTGCTGCGGCAAAACCTGCCGCTGCGACCAGCCAGCCCGCGCGGCGCTCCAATAGATTGAACGCCCGCTCACGCCAGCCGGCACGCGCGCTCAGCGTCAGCGCAGCGTGCGCCAACACCAACAGGTTCAACACCGTCAGCAAGCCGACCCACAACCACTCACTGGCAAACCGCGTGGTTACCCGTGCGAGATCACCCCAGGCGCCAATCGAGCAAGCGGCGAGGGCGCCCAGCAGCGGCAACACCAACGCCGAGCGCGTAGTGCGGACGCGACCGCCAAGGATCAGCGTGCCAAGAAAAATCAAACCACCGACCGCCAGCCATTCCTTCCAATAGGGGACGTTGGTCACCGGCCCGGCCAGCACGCCCTTGTCGTGACGGTCGGCATCGAACAAGCCCCAATAGCCACCGACTGCGCCTTCACTGCCGCGCTTCCACGGCTGGTCGAAGGCTTCGATCAGGTTGTAATGCCAGCCTTCCTTCTCGGCCATCGCGACAAAACCACGAATGAATTTGGCCTCATTGACCCGACTCGGCAGGGCGGTTTCGCGCTGACGGCCTTCGCTCGGCCAGCCGGTTTCGCCGATCATCACGTCTTTCGGTGCGAATTTATTACCGAACACCTGGCGCACATCCGCTACATGCTGCAGGGCGACATCGATGTTCGACGGATCATCTTCCCAGTACGGCAGCAAATGAATTGTCAGAAAGTCCACCGCTGGCGCGACTTCAGGATGCTTGAGCCAGAACTCCCAGACATCGGCGTACGTGACCGGTTGCTTGACCTGACTTTTGACCTTGTTGATCAATCGGGCCAGTTGCGCGCCGGTGACTTCCTTGCGCAGCAGCGCCTCGTTGCCGACGATCACTGCACTGACCACATCCGCGTTGGCGTTGGCCGATTTGATCAGCAGGTCGACTTCCTTTTCGGTGTCCACCGGGTTGCTGTTGACCCACGCGCCGATCATCAATTTCAAGCCGTGTTTGCGCGCCAGATCCGGCAGCGCTTCCAGGCCCGTCATCGAGTAAGTGCGTATGCACTCAAAGCGTGTCGCCAGCAATGCGAGGTCGGCGTCCATGCGCTCCGGGCGCAGTTTGAACGGCACGTCGAACGGCGATTGGTCTTTATCGAACGGGGTGTAGGAGGCGCACTGCAATTTATGCGTCGGGGTCGCGGCGTCGGGCAGGATCACCGCTTGGCCGAGGCCGTACCAGAAGCCGCCGAGGGCAAACAGCCCCAGCAGGCAGGCGAAGAGATAAGGCAGAAAAGGGAAGCGGGAAGTCGCGGACATGGTCAGGCCGAGTGGCTGCAAAGCGACGCATGTTACCTGCATTTATAGAGGGGTTGGTGGCCCGCATGATTTTGACATGCAAAGTTCGGGCGGATTATTTGGCGTCATTTATATAGCCGCGATTAATGGCCTTCTGATGTCGTTTCTCGTTGCCTTGAGGTCGCTGACAGAGCAGGTCGCTGCGGGCGTCAGGTTGATGATCGAAAGCGTCAGTACTCCGCTGATGACGAACGAGTTTGCGGTCAGGCGTGATGGGGGCGCCGTGCACCATAACAATACGTTGACGCCGCCCGTCATCCGTCGGGCGCAGCATTTCGGGGAAGTAACGATGAAGATGCGACGACTTTTAGGCGCAAGTGCTGCTTTGGTGCTTGCGATGAGTTCCACTTTCGCCAGCGCAGAAAAACAGACCCTGAACATCGGTTACGTTGACGGTTGGTCCGACAGCGTTGCGACCACCCACGTAGCGGCCGAAGTGATCAAGCAGAAACTCGGCTACGACGTGAAACTGCAAGCCGTTGCCACCGGGATCATGTGGCAAGGCGTAGCCACCGGCAAACTCGACGCCATGCTTTCGGCCTGGCTGCCCGTGACCCACGGCGAATACTGGACGAAAAACAAGGATCTGGTCGTCGATTACGGCCCGAACTTCAAGGATGCGAAAATCGGCCTGATCGTGCCGGAGTATGTGAAAGCCAAGTCGATCGAAGACCTGAAAACCGACGACACCTTCAAGAATCGCATCGTCGGCATCGACGCCGGTTCAGGCGTGATGCTCAAGACTGATCAGGCGATCAAGGATTACGGCCTCGACAAGTACTCGCTCAAGGCCAGTTCCGGCGCCGGCATGATTGCCGAGCTGACCCGTGCCGAGAAGAAAAACGAATCGATCGCCGTTACCGGTTGGGTGCCGCACTGGATGTTCGCCAAGTGGAAACTGCGCTTCCTCGACGATCCGAAAGGCGTGTATGGCGCGGCTGAAACCGTGAACAGCATCGGCAGCAAAGAACTGGCGACCAAAGCGCCGGAAGTGGCCAAGTTCCTGAAGAACTTCCAGTGGGCGTCGAAAGACGAAATCGGCGAAGTCATGCTGGCGATTCAGGACGGTGCCAAACCTGAAGCCGCGGCCAAGGATTGGGTGGCCAAACACCCGGATCGCGTGGCTGACTGGACTAAATAAAAGCCTCACCGCCTAACCCTGTGGGAGCGAGCCTGCTCGCGAATGCGATCTGTCAGTTGATGCAAATATCGACTGATCCGACGCCTTCGCGAGCAAGCTCGCTCCCACAGTTGTTTTGTGTGTACCGGAAATTGGCAAAAGTGTCATGGCGTTCTACTACTAAGGTCGTCTGTTACCGCGCTCGCAGCCGCATACATTAGCTATGTTCCAACAATAATCTGTGCTGCGAGGATAAAAACAATGAACGACAGCATTTACCTCTCGATTCAAAACAGTCCCCGATTCAAGGAGCTGGTTCAGAAAAGGGAACGATTCGCCTGGATTCTCTCGGCAATCATGCTCGGGCTGTACTCCGCATTCATTCTGTTGATCGCTTACGGGCCGCAAGTGCTGGGGGCGAAACTCAGTCCTGAATCTTCGATTACCTGGGGCATTCCGATCGGTGTCGGTCTGATTATCTCGGCCTTCGTCCTGACCGGTATCTATGTGCGCCGCGCCAATGGCGAGTTTGACGACCTGAACAATGCGATTCTCAAGGAGGCTCAGCAATGATCCGGCGTCTACTGGCTCTTCTGAGCATCTCGGCGTTCGCGCCTGCGGTCTGGGCCGCTGACGCCCTGACCGGTGAAGTTCACAAACAACCGCTCAATGTCGCGGCGATTGCCATGTTCGTGGTGTTCGTCGGTGCGACCCTGTGCATCACTTACTGGGCGTCCAAGCGTAACAAGTCGGCTGCCGACTACTACGCGGCGGGCGGCAAAATCACCGGTTTCCAGAACGGTCTGGCGATTGCCGGTGACTACATGTCCGCGGCGTCCTTCCTGGGGATTTCCGCGCTGGTGTTCACCTCCGGCTACGATGGCCTGATCTACTCGATCGGCTTCCTGGTGGGCTGGCCGATCATTCTGTTCCTGATCGCCGAGCGTCTGCGTAACCTGGGGAAATACACCTTTGCCGACGTGGCGTCCTACCGCCTCGGGCAAACCCAGATCCGCACGCTATCGGCCTGCGGCTCGCTGGTGGTGGTGGCGTTCTACCTGATCGCGCAAATGGTTGGTGCCGGCAAGCTGATCCAGCTGCTGTTCGGTCTCGACTACTACGTGGCGGTGATTCTGGTCGGTATCCTGATGTGCATGTACGTGCTGTTCGGCGGCATGCTGGCGACCACCTGGGTGCAGATCATCAAGGCGGTGCTGCTGCTGTCCGGTGCCTCGTTCATGGCGCTGATGGTGATGAAGCACGTCAACTTCGACTTCAACATGCTGTTCTCCGAGGCGATCAAGGTTCACCCGAAAGGTGAGGCGATCATGAGCCCGGGCGGTTTGGTGAAAGATCCGGTATCGGCGTTCTCCCTCGGCCTGGCACTGATGTTCGGTACCGCTGGCCTGCCGCACATTCTGATGCGTTTCTTCACCGTGAGTGACGCCAAAGAAGCGCGTAAGAGCGTGCTCTACGCCACTGGCTTCATTGGTTACTTCTACATCCTGACGTTCATCATCGGCTTCGGCGCGATCCTGCTGGTCAGCACCAACCCGGCCTTCAAAGATGCGGCGGGCGCTCTGCTCGGCGGCAATAACATGGCGGCGGTGCACCTGGCTGACGCGGTGGGCGGCAGTATTTTCCTGGGCTTTATCTCGGCTGTAGCGTTTGCGACCATTCTGGCGGTAGTGGCGGGTCTGACCCTGGCCGGTGCTTCGGCGGTGTCTCACGATCTGTATGCCAGCGTGATCAAGAAGGGCAAGGCTAACGACAAGGATGAGATTCGCGTTTCGAAGATCACCACGGTTGCGCTGGGTATTCTGGCTATTGGCTTGGGTATCTTGTTCGAAAGCCAAAACATTGCGTTCATGGTGGGCTTGGCGTTCTCGATCGCGGCGAGCTGTAACTTCCCGGTGCTGTTGCTTTCGATGTACTGGAAGAAGCTGACCACTCGGGGCGCGATGATTGGTGGCTGGTTGGGTCTGGTGAGTGCGGTGGGCTTGATGATCCTTGGCCCGACCATCTGGGTGCAGATTCTGCATCATGAGAAGGCGATCTTCCCTTACGAGTATCCGGCGTTGTTTTCGATGATCATTGCTTTTGTCGGGATCTGGTTCTTCTCGATTACTGACAAGTCGACGGCTGCGGATAACGAGCGGGCGCTGTTCTTCCCGCAGTTTGTGCGTTCGCAGACTGGGTTGGGGGCGAGTGGGGCGGTTTCGCATTGATGGTTTGATGGTTTTGTAATGTTGTGCTGAATGCTCCGGTTGAGAGATCGGGGCATTTTTATTGGGCGGTTATCGGCTAGAGCTGTGTACATATCCGTTGCTGCGGTAACGGCTGATTAGGGTTTCGCCCTTACGGCGACTCACTTTTTTTACAAACGCCTAAAAAAAGTAAGCAAAAAAACGCTTGCTCCTACGTGCGGCCCGCTCGCCGGGGCTCGGGGTTCCTTCGCTGCGGGATCGATCCGGGCGCAGCGCCTACGGTTTGCTTCGCTGCACCTCCTCTCGCTGTGTTTGGCTGCGCCAAACGGTCGCTACGCTCCCACGCCCGGATCAATCCCTCCACTCAGCCTTCCGACGTCGCTGGTGGATCAAGATCAAGAGCAGCAGCCGAGCTAACGCTCATCCTGTTGAGTGGTGAAGAGCGTGGGGTGTTCGGCGTTTGATTGGGGTTGTTGCTGCCCCTCACCCCAGCCCGCTCCCGAGGGAGAGGGAGCCGATGGTGGGCCTCTCAAAATTTGCGTTCAACTCGGACTTTCACGTCGGCGTAACTCTACCAAACACCTCAATCAGTCACCTCTCCCTCCGGTAGTGGAAGGAAATGGGGCTGATTTGGGTGCTTTTCAAAGCCTGAGTCCAACGCGGTATCGCACGTCGGCGTAGCTCCCCCAAACACCTCGATCAGTCACCTCTCCCTCCGGTAGTGGAAGGAAATGGGGCTGATTTGGGTGCTTTTCAAAGCCTGAGTCCAACGCGGTATCGCACGTCGGCGTAGCTCCCCCAAACACCTCGATCAATTCCCTCTCCCTCCGGGAGAGGGCTAGGGTGAGGGGCTTTTGATTTGGCTTGTGATCTTGCTTTGGCTTTGGCTTTGGCTTTTGATTTTTTGCCCCTTCGGCAGGCCGAGCGGAGGTGTTCATCCGGGGGTTAGGCGCGCAGCGCCGTGCGGCGTAGCCGCATACATCGAGAGGAGGTGCAGCGAAGCAAACCGTAGGCGATGCCCCCGGATGGACACCGTAGCGAGGGAACACTGAGCCTCAGCGAAGTGCCGTACGCCAGGGGCAAAGCCTTTTGGGTTACCTTTTCGGCGTTTGGAAAAGGTGACTCGCTGTAAGAGCGAAACCGCCAGCGGCAACACCCGCAGCAACGGATATGCCCCCAATCCCCAATCCCCAAATCCCAGACAAACAAAAACGGCCCCTATATAAATAGAGGCCGTTCCCGATACAACTTAAGACGTTATCGCAAGACAAATCTTATTTGCGGTCTTCCAGCTTGGTAATGTCACGCGACTCGTAGCCGGTGTACAACTGGCGCGGACGGCCAATCTTGTACGGGCTGGAGAGCATTTCTTTCCAGTGGGAGATCCAGCCAACAGTACGTGCCAGCGCGAAAATCACGGTGAACATGCTGGTCGGAATGCCGATCGCCTTGAGGATGATCCCCGAGTAGAAGTCGACGTTCGGGTACAGCGAGCGTTCGATGAAGTACGGGTCGGTCAGCGCGATCTCTTCCAGGCGCATGGCCAGTTCGAGTTGCGGATCGTTGTTGATGCCCAGTTCCTTCAGTACTTCGTCGCAGGTCTGCTTCATCACAGTCGCGCGAGGGTCGCGGTTCTTGTAAACGCGGTGACCGAAGCCCATCAGTTTGAACGGATCGTTCTTGTCCTTGGCCTTGGCGATGAACTTGTCGATGTTCGAAACATCGCCAATCTCGTCAAGCATGGTCAATACGGCTTCGTTCGCACCGCCGTGGGCAGGGCCCCACAGTGCGGCGATACCGGCGGCGATACAAGCGAACGGGTTGGCACCCGAGGAGCCGGCCAGACGCACGGTGGAAGTCGAGGCGTTCTGCTCGTGGTCGGCGTGGAGGATGAAGATCCGGTCCATGGCCTTGGCGAGTACCGGGCTGATCGGTTTGATCTCGCACGGGGTGTTGAACATCATGTGCAGGAAGTTTTCCGCGTACGTCAGGTCGTTGCGCGGGTACATCATGGGCTGGCCCATGGAGTACTTGTAAACCATCGCTGCCAGGGTCGGCATCTTGGCAACCAGACGGATCGCGGAAATTTCGCGATGCTGCGGGTTATTGATGTCCAGGGAGTCGTGGTAGAAGGCCGAGAGGGCGCCGACTACACCGCACATGACGGCCATCGGGTGGGCGTCGCGACGGAAACCGTTGAAGAAGGTTTTCAACTGCTCGTGAACCATCGTGTGGTTTTTCACGGTGCTGACGAACTGGGCCTTCTGTTCTGCGGTCGGCAGTTCGCCGTTGAGCAGCAGGTAGCAGGTTTCCAGGTAGTCCGACTTTTCAGCCAGTTGTTCGATCGGGTAGCCGCGGTGCAACAGAATGCCGTTGTCGCCGTCGATATAGGTGATCTTCGACTCGCACGAGGCGGTCGACATGAAGCCTGGGTCGAAAGTGAAGCGGCCCGTGGCCGTCAGGCCCCGAACATCGATTACATCGGGACCAACGGTGCCGGTTAAAATGGGCAGCTCGACGGGGGCTGCGCCCTCGATGATCAACTGCGCTTTTTTGTCAGCCATGTGGCCTCCTATTTATGCTTGAACCATCAGACAGACCCCCCACGCAGGGCCCGCACCACTATAGTGAGATAAATTCGAATGTCAATTTGCCTAAAGTCTTGCTCCAGAAGGCTTTAAGCGCACTTTTTCCTCGAAATTGACTGCCATTTACGCCTTTTATACGACTTGTGCAATCAGCTATTTGGGGTAGGTGATTGCGTTGTCATTAGTAGCCTAACTGTCTATACTCGGCCACCGACCGCCAAGGGCTTTTGGGCTTGCTTTCATTGGGGGTCGCATCCCTGGGTGGTGGTTACCTGACCAGTGCACTCCCCAACAACTTTGCCCTGATTGTTAGGGGCTCTTCAGTGTGAAAAAAAAGCCGTGAAAAGCCAACGACCTGTAAACCTAGACCTAAGGACCATCAAACTCCCAGTCACTGCTTACACGTCCATTCTTCACCGTATCTCCGGTGTCATCCTCTTCGTGTGCCTTGCCATCATGCTTTATGCATTGGACAAGTCGCTCAGCTCCGAGGAAGGCTTCGGTCAGGTGAAAGCGTGTCTGACCAGTCCGCTAGCCAAGCTAGTGATTTGGGGCATCCTGTCCGCTCTGCTGTATCACCTGGTAGCCGGTGTGCGCCATTTGATCATGGACATGGGCATCGGTGAGACGCTGGAAGGCGGCAAGCTGGGCTCGAAAATCGTTATCGCCGTTTCCGTGGTGGTAATCGTTCTGGCAGGAGTTTGGATATGGTAACTAACGTCACGAACCTGTCGCGTTCGGGCCTCTATGACTGGATGGCGCAACGTGTGTCTGCGGTCGTTCTCGCGGCTTACTTCATCTTTCTGATCGGATACGTCGTGGCCCACCCTGGCCTCGAGTATGCCCAGTGGCATGAATTGTTCGCCCACAACGGGATGCGTATTTTCAGCCTCCTGGCCCTTGTTGCTCTCGGCGCTCACGCCTGGGTCGGCATGTGGACCATCGCGACTGACTACCTGACGCCGATGGCGTTCGGCAAGTCCGCAACGGCGATACGTTTCCTTTTCCAGGCAGTATGCGGCGTTGCGATGTTCGCTTACTTCGTCTGGGGTGTGCAGATTCTCTGGGGTATCTGAGTCATGGCTAACATTCCAACGATTTCTTTCGACGCCATCATTATTGGTGGTGGCGGTGCCGGCATGCGCGCTGCGCTGCAACTGGCACAGGGTGGTCACAAGACTGCCGTGATCACCAAGGTTTTCCCGACCCGTTCGCACACTGTATCCGCTCAAGGCGGCATCACGTGCGCGATCGCGTCTGCTGACCCGAACGATGACTGGCGCTGGCACATGTACGATACCGTCAAGGGCTCCGACTACATCGGTGACCAGGACGCTATCGAATACATGTGTCAGGAAGGCCCGGCCGCGGTTTTCGAGCTGGACCACATGGGTCTGCCGTTCTCGCGTACCGAACAAGGCCGTATCTACCAGCGTCCGTTCGGTGGTCAGTCCAAGGACTACGGTAAAGGCGGCCAGGCTGCGCGTACTTGCGCGGCTTCCGACCGTACCGGTCACGCTCTGCTGCACACCCTTTATCAGGGCAACCTGAAAGCCGGTACCACGTTCCTGAACGAGTACTACGCTGTCGACCTGGTGAAAAACCAGGAAGGCGATTTCGTCGGTGTGATCGCGATCTGCATCGAAACTGGTGAAACTTCCTACATCCGCGCCAAAGCCACCGTATTGGCTACCGGCGGTGCAGGTCGTATCTACGCTTCCACCACCAACGCCCTGATCAACACCGGTGACGGCGTCGGCATGGCTCTGCGTGCTGGCGTACCGGTACAAGACATCGAAATGTGGCAGTTCCACCCGACCGGCATCGCCGGTGCCGGTGTACTGGTTACAGAAGGTTGCCGTGGTGAAGGTGGTTACCTGATCAACAAGCACGGCGAGCGTTTCATGGAGCGTTATGCTCCGAACGCCAAAGACCTTGCCGGTCGTGACGTGGTTGCTCGCTCGATGGTTAAAGAAATCATCGCTGGCAACGGTTGCGGTCCGAATGGCGACCACGTGATGCTCAAACTCGACCACCTGGGCGAGGAAGTGCTTCACAGCCGTCTGCCAGGCATCTGCGAACTGTCGAAGACTTTCGCCCACGTTGACCCGGTTGTTGCGCCGGTTCCGGTTGTTCCGACTTGCCACTATATGATGGGCGGCGTTGCCACCAACATCCATGGCCAGGCGATCACCCAGAACGCCGATGGCGTGGATCAGATCATTCCTGGTCTGTTCGCGGTAGGTGAAGTGGCTTGCGTATCGGTTCACGGTGCCAACCGTCTGGGCGGCAACTCGCTGCTCGACCTGGTGGTATTCGGCCGCGCTGCCGGCCTGCATCTGGAAAAAGCCCTGACCGACGGCATCGAATACGACGACGCTACCGAAGCCGATATCGAAGCTGCCCTGTCGCGCCTGAACGCACTGAACAACCGTACTGACGGCGAAGACGTCGCTACCCTGCGTCGCGAGCTGCAGAGCTGCATGCAGAACTACTTCGGTGTATTCCGTACTGGCGAATACATGCAGAAGGGTATTGCTCAGCTGGCCGATCTGCGCAAGCGTATCGCCAACGTGAAGATCAACGATAAGTCGCAGGCGTTCAACACTGCACGTATCGAAGCGCTGGAACTGCAAAACCTGCTGGAAGTGGCTGAAGCTACCGCCATCGCGGCCGAAGTACGTAAAGAGTCCCGCGGTGCTCACGCCCGTGAAGACTTTGAAGATCGTGATGACGAAAACTGGCTGTGCCACACCCTGTACTTCCCGGGTGACAAGCGCGTCACCAAGCGTGCCGTGAACTTCTCGCCGAAGACTGTTCCGACTTTCGAACCTAAAGTCCGGACTTATTAAGGGTGACCGCCATGTTGAATGTCAGTGTTTATCGCTACAACCCTGATCAGGACGCTGCGCCGTTCATGCAGGAATTCCAGGTCGATACCGGTGGTAAAGACCTGATGGTGCTGGACGTGCTGGCCCTGATCAAAGAGCAGGACGAGGGTTTCTCCTATCGTCGCTCTTGCCGTGAAGGCGTCTGCGGCTCCGACGGCATGAACATCAACGGTAAAAACGGTCTGGCGTGCATCACGCCGCTGTCCGCCGTTGTAAAAGGTAACAAGCTGATCGTTCGTCCGCTGCCAGGTTTGCCGGTTATCCGTGACCTGGTCGTCGATATGAGCATCTTCTACAAGCAATACGAGAAGGTGAAGCCTTACCTGCAGAACGACACGCCGGCTCCGGCCATCGAGCGTCTGCAGTCGCCAGAAGAGCGTGAAAAACTCGACGGTCTGTACGAGTGCATCCTGTGCGCTTGCTGCTCGACCTCTTGCCCGTCCTTCTGGTGGAACCCGGACAAGTTCCTGGGTCCAGCTGCGCTGCTGCAAGCTTATCGCTTCCTGGCAGACAGCCGTGACACCAAGACATCCGAGCGTCTGGCTTCGCTCGATGACCCGTTCAGCGTCTTCCGCTGCCGGGGCATCATGAACTGCGTCAACGTATGTCCGAAAGGCCTGAACCCGACTAAGGCCATCGGTCACATCCGTAACATGCTGCTTTCGAGCGGCGTGTGATTCAGCTGCTGTAACCGCTGTACCGTAGAGGCTGTGGCGCGGGCTTCAACCCGCGTCATGGCTATAACCAGAGCAGTAGCCACAAGCTGCCGCTCTTATTTTGAAGAAATGAGACAAGCAGGGGCATCCGGGCTGGTACCCGGACTATCAGTGTGATCCTAAGTGGCTTGTTTTAGTCGCTGCATTCGGACTTCTGCAAGTTTGCTCGGTGTCGACATCGATGGTGTTCCCCTAACCGAGGGTGACCAAGCATGCAAGAAAGCGTGATGCAGCGCATGTGGAACAGCGCCTACCTTTCAGGTGGAAACGCTGCCTATGTGGAAGAGCTTTATGAGCTCTACCTGCACGACCCTAACGCTGTGCCAGAAGAGTGGCGCACCTACTTTCAGAAGTTGCCTGCCGACGGCAACTCTGCCACTGATGTTTCGCACTCCACGATTCGCGATCATTTCGTGCTGCTGGCAAAGAACCAGCGCCGCGCCCAACCGGTTTCCGCCGGCAGCGTGAGCAGTGAGCACGAGAAGAAGCAAGTTGAAGTGTTGCGATTGATCCAGGCCTACCGTATGCGTGGCCACCAGGCAGCCCAGCTTGACCCGCTGGGGCTGTGGCAGCGTCCTGCACCTGCAGACCTGTCGATCAATCATTACGGCTTGACCAATGCCGATCTTGATACGACCTTCCGTGCCGGCGACCTGTTCATCGGCAAAGAGGAAGCGAGCCTACGCGAAATTCACGAAGCGTTGCAGCAGACATATTGCCGCACCATCGGCGCTGAATTTACGCACATCACCGATTCCGAGCAGCGCCAGTGGTTCCAGCAGCGTCTGGAAAGCGTGCGTGGTCGTCCGACGTACTCCGCCGACATCAAGAGCCACCTGCTTGAGCGCGTAACCGCCGGTGAAGGCCTGGAAAAATACCTGGGCACCAAATACCCGGGCACCAAGCGTTTCGGTCTGGAAGGCGGCGAAAGCCTGATTCCGATGCTCGACGAACTGATCCAGCGTTCCGGTTCCTACGGCACCAAGGAAGTCGTCATCGGCATGGCCCACCGTGGCCGTCTGAACGTGCTGGTCAACACCTTCGGCAAGAACCCGCGCGAGCTGTTCGACGAGTTCGAAGGCAAGAAGAAGGTCGAGCTGGGTTCCGGTGACGTTAAGTATCACCAGGGCTTCTCGTCCAACGTGATGACCGCCGGCGGTGAAGTTCACCTGGCCATGGCGTTCAACCCGTCCCACCTGGAAATCGTTTCCCCGGTGGTCGAAGGTTCGGTGCGCGCCCGTCAGGATCGTCGTAATGACGCCACTGGCGAGAAGGTTCTGCCGATCTCCATCCACGGTGACGCTGCATTCGCAGGTCAGGGCGTGGTCATGGAAACCTTCCAGATGTCGCAGACCCGCGGTTTCAAGACCGGCGGTACCGTGCACATCGTGATCAACAACCAGGTCGGTTTCACCATCAGCAACCCGCTGGACTCGCGCTCCACCGAGTACGCCACCGACGTCGCGAAGATGATCCAGGCGCCGATCCTCCATGTGAATGGTGATGATCCGGAAGCCGTATTGTTCGTGACCCAGCTGGCCATCGACTACCGCATGCAGTTCAAGCGTGACGTGGTGATCGACCTGGTCTGCTACCGTCGTCGCGGCCACAACGAAGCTGACGAGCCTAGCGGCACCCAGCCTCTGATGTATCAGCAGATCACCAAACAGCGCACCACCCGTGAGCTGTACGCTGATCGTCTGACCCAGGGCGGTGTGCTGGACGCAGAGCGTGTTCAGGCGAAAGTCGATGAATACCGCAACGCGCTGGACAACGGTCTGCACGTAGTGAAATCGCTGGTCAAAGAGCCGAACAAAGAGCTGTTCGTGGACTGGCGTCCGTATCTGGGCCACGCCTGGACTGCGCGTCACGACACTCGCTTTGATCTGAAGACCCTGCAAGAACTGTCCGCCAAGCTGCTGGAAATTCCGGAAGGCTTCGTGGTTCAGCGTCAGGTCGCGAAGATCTACGAAGACCGTCAGAAGATGCAAGCCGGCGGCCTGCCGATCAACTGGGGTTACGCCGAAACCATGGCGTACGCGACCCTGGCGTTCGAAGGTCACCCGATCCGTATGACCGGTCAGGACATCGGCCGCGGTACGTTCTCGCACCGTCACGCTGTGCTGCACAACCAGAAAGACGCGGGCACCTACATTCCGCTGCAGCACCTGTACGACGGTCAGCCACGCTTTGACCTGTACGACTCGTTCCTGTCGGAAGAAGCGGTACTGGCGTTCGAATACGGTTACTCGACCACCACGCCGGATGCGCTGGTGATCTGGGAAGCCCAGTTCGGCGACTTCGCCAACGGTGCACAGGTTGTAATCGACCAGTTCATCACCAGCGGCGAGCACAAGTGGGGCCGTCTCTGCGGTCTGACCATGTTGCTGCCACACGGTTACGAAGGTCAGGGCCCTGAGCACAGCTCGGCACGTCTTGAGCGTTACCTGCAATTGTGCGCCGAGCACAACATTCAGGTTGCCGTACCGACTACGCCAGCACAGATCTACCACTTGCTGCGTCGTCAGGTGATTCGTCCGCTGCGCAAGCCGTTGATCGTGCTGACGCCGAAGTCGCTGCTGCGCCACAAGCTGGCCATCTCGACCCTGGAAGATCTGGCCGAAGGTTCGTTCCAGACCGTGATCCCGGAAATCGATGCTCTGGACCCGAAAAAGGTCGAGCGCGTTGTTCTGTGTAGCGGCAAGGTCTACTACGACCTGCTGGAAAAACGCCGTGCCGAAGGCCGTGAAGATATCGCCATCGTGCGTATCGAGCAGCTGTATCCATTCCCTGAGGACGACTTGAAAGAAGTCCTGGCTCCATACACCAACGTCAAAAATGCCGTTTGGTGTCAGGAAGAGCCGATGAACCAGGGCGCCTGGTACTGCAGCCAGCACCACTTGCGTCGCAGCATCGGTAACCTCGACAAGTCTCTCGTACTTGAGTACGCGGGCCGTGAGGCTTCTGCTGCCCCAGCTTGTGGTTACGCATCGATGCACGCCGAGCAGCAGGAAAAACTCCTGCAAGACGCGTTTACCATTTAACGCCTTCGCGCACCTGAAACCGAATTTAAGGAACCACAGATAATGGCTATCGAGATCAAAGCCCCCACTTTCCCGGAATCGGTTGCCGATGGCACCGTTGCCACCTGGCACAAACAACCGGGCGACGCTGTCAAGCGCGACGACCTGATCGTCGACATCGAAACCGACAAAGTCGTACTGGAAGTTCTGGCTACCGCTGATGGCGTGCTGGGCGCAATCGTCAAGAACGAAGGCGACACCGTTCTGTCCGACGAAGTGCTGGGCTCCATCGAAGCGGGCGGCGCTGCTGCCGCTGCCCCAGCCGCCGCTGCTGCTCCGGCCGCTGCTGCCGCTGCACCGGCTGCCGCCGAAGGCGAAGACGATCCTGTTGCTGCTCCGGCTGCTCGCAAGCTGGCTGAAGAAAACGGCATCAACATCGCTTCCGTTGCCGGCACCGGCAAGGGCGGTCGTGTGACCAAGGAAGACGTGGTTGCTGCTGTTGCTGCCAAGAAAGCTGCTCCGGCTGCTGCGCCTGCCAAGGCTGCTGCTCCTTCGGCTGCTGCTCCTGTGTTCGCCGCTGGCGACCGCATCGAGAAGCGCGTACCGATGACCCGCGTTCGTGCCACCGTGGCCAAGCGTCTGGTTGAAGCACAGTCGAACATGGCGATGCTGACCACTTTCAACGAAGTCGACATGACTGAAGTCATGGCCCTGCGTTCGAAGTACAAGGATCTGTTCGAGAAGTCCCACAACGGCGTACGCCTGGGCTTCATGTCGTTCTTCGTGAAAGCGGCCACCGAAGCGCTGAAACGCTTCCCGGCTGTCAACGCGTCGATCGACGGCGGCGACATCGTTTACCACGGCTACGCGGACATCGGCGTTGCCGTTTCCAGCGATCGCGGTCTGGTGGTTCCGGTTCTGCGTAACGCCGAACTGATGAGCCTGGCTGAAATCGAAGGCGGCATCGCCACCTTCGGCAAGAAAGCCCGTGACGGCAAACTGTCGATGGACGAGATGACCGGTGGTACCTTCACCATCACCAACGGTGGTACCTTCGGTTCGATGATGTCGACCCCGATCGTCAACCCGCCGCAGGCAGCGATTCTGGGCATGCACAACATCATCCAGCGTCCTATGGCCATCAATGGTCAGGTCGTTATCCGTCCGATGATGTACCTGGCACTGTCCTACGATCACCGTCTGATCGATGGCAAAGAAGCTGTGACCTTCCTGGTGACCATCAAGAACCTGCTGGAAGATCCAGCTCGTCTGTTGCTGGATATCTGATAGAAGCAGTCGCGGGCTGTGGGGGTATCGCCGGAAACGGCGGTACAGCCTGCAGCGCGCGGCTTGAAGCTTTTCGCTAAAGAGGATTTTTTGAATGTCGCAGAAATTTGACGTAGTAGTGATCGGTGCTGGCCCTGGTGGCTACGTGGCTGCCATCAAGGCGGCGCAGCTGGGTCTGACCACTGCCTGCATCGAGAAGTACACCGACGCAGAAGGCAAGCAAGCCCTGGGCGGCACCTGCCTGAACGTGGGCTGCATTCCTTCCAAGGCGCTGCTCGACAGTTCCTGGAAATACAAGGAAGCGAAAGAAAGCTTCAACGTTCACGGTATCTCGACCGGCGAAGTCAAAATGGACGTCGCTGCGATGGTTGGCCGCAAGGCTGGCATCGTCAAGAACCTGACCGGCGGCGTTGCCACCCTGTTCAAGGCCAACGGCGTTACTTCGATCCAGGGCCACGGCAAACTGCTGGCTGGCAAGAAAGTCGAAGTCACCAAGCCAGACGGCTCGGTTGAAGTCATCGAAGCTGAAAACGTGATTCTGGCTCCAGGTTCGCGTCCGATCGACATTCCGCCAGCTCCGGTTGATCAGAAAGTCATCGTCGATTCGACTGGCGCACTGGAATTCCAAAGCGTACCTAAGCGTCTGGGCGTGATCGGCGCTGGCGTGATCGGTCTGGAACTGGGTTCGGTATGGTCGCGTCTGGGTTCTGAAGTGGTTGTTCTGGAAGCGCTGGACACTTTCCTGATGGCAGCGGACACCGCTGTTTCCAAGGAAGCGCTGAAAACCCTGACCAAACAAGGTCTGGACATCAAACTGGGCGCTCGCGTAACCGGCTCGAAAGTCAATGGCGACGAAGTCGTTGTGAACTACACCGATGCCAACGGCGAACAGACCATCACTTTCGACAAGCTGATCGTAGCCGTTGGTCGCCGTCCGGTGACCACTGATCTGCTGGCTTCCGACAGCGGCGTGACCCTCGACGAGCGCGGTTTCGTGCACGTTGACGATCACTGCGCGACCACCGTACCGGGCGTTTTCGCCATTGGTGACGTGGTTCGCGGCATGATGCTGGCTCACAAGGCATCGGAAGAAGGCATCATGGTTGTCGAGCGCATCAAGGGCCACAAAGCCCAGATGAACTATGACCTGATCCCTTCGGTTATTTATACTCACCCGGAAATCGCGTGGGTTGGCAAAACCGAGCAGGCCTTGAAAGCTGAAGGCGTTGAAGTTAACGTCGGCACCTTCCCGTTCGCCGCTTCCGGCCGTGCCATGGCCGCCAACGATACCGGTGGTTTCGTCAAGGTCATCGCTGATGCCAAGACTGACCGCGTATTGGGCGTGCACGTGATTGGCCCGAGCGCTGCAGAACTGGTTCAGCAGGGCGCGATCGGTATGGAATTCGGCACCAGCGCTGAAGACCTGGGCATGATGGTTTTCTCCCATCCGACCCTGTCTGAAGCCTTGCACGAAGCTGCTCTGGCAGTGAATGGCGGCGCCATCCACATTGCCAACCGCAAAAAGCGTTAACAGACAATAAGAAACCACGGCGGTAACGGCCCGTCGTGAGCCTTGCGAGCAAGTCTCACCGCGGAATGTCCGCTGGACGCAGTCTTGCGTAGCTCAGCTACGCAAGCAGCAGTCACAGGTGGCGCGGCACTCAAACGAGCGCAGCGCCGAATGCGCAGTACCTAACGAAGACGGTAAAAAGCATGAATCTTCACGAGTATCAGGGTAAGCAGCTGTTCGCTGAATACGGCCTGCCAGTTTCCACTGGTTACGCAGTAGACACCCCGGAAGCAGCAGCAGAAGCTTGCGACAAAATCGGCGGCACCGAGTGGGTTGTCAAAGCCCAGGTCCACGCCGGTGGTCGCGGTAAAGCGGGCGGCGTCAAGCTGGTTCGCAGCAAAGAAGACGCCAAAGCCTTCGCACAGCAGTGGCTGGGCAAGCGTCTGGTGACTTACCAGACTGATGCCAATGGCCAGCCAGTCACCAAGATCCTGGTTGAATCGTGCACTGATATCGCTAAAGAGCTGTACCTGGGCGCTGTCGTTGACCGTTCGAGCCGTCGCATCGTGTTCATGGCTTCCACCGAAGGTGGCGTGGACATCGAGAAAATCGCTCACGACACTCCAGAAAAAATTCTCAAGGCCACTATCGATCCACTGGTTGGCGCTCTGCCATGCCAGGGGCGCGAGCTGGCATTCCAGCTGGGTCTGGAAGGCAAGCAGGTCAATCAGTTCGCCAAGATCTTCGTTGGTCTGGCCAAGCTGTTCAAAGATCACGACCTGGCTCTGCTGGAAGTGAACCCGCTGGTGATCAAGGCTGACGGCGATCTGCACTGCCTGGACGCCAAGATCAACATCGACGCCAACGCCATGTACCGTCAGCCTAAGCTGAAGGCTTTCCACGATCCGTCGCAGGACGATCCGCGCGAAGCGCACGCTGCCAAGTTCGAACTGAACTACGTAGCACTGGAAGGCAACATCGGTTGCATGGTCAACGGTGCTGGCCTGGCCATGGGTACCATGGACATCGTCAACCTGCATGGCGGCAAGCCAGCCAACTTCCTCGACGTAGGTGGTGGCGCTACCAAGGAACGCGTAACTGAAGCGTTCAAGATCATCCTGTCCGACACCAACGTCGCTGCAGTACTGGTCAACATCTTCGGCGGCATCGTTCGCTGCGACATGATTGCCGAAGGCATCATCGGCGCTGTGAAAGAAGTCGGCGTGAAAATCCCGGTTGTTGTTCGCCTTGAAGGCAACAACGCTGAGCTGGGCGCTAAAGTACTGGCAGAAAGCGGTTTGAACATCATCGCTGCTACCAGCCTGACCGACGCTGCTCAACAAGTTGTCAAAGCTGCGGAGGGCAAATAATGAGCGTCCTGATCAATAAAGACACCAAAGTTATCTGCCAGGGTATTACCGGTTCGCAAGGTAGTTTCCACACCCAGCAAGCCATCGAATACGGCACCAAGATGGTTGGCGGCGTAACTCCTGGCAAAGGCGGCACCGAGCACCTGGGTCTGCCAGTGTTCAACACCGTTAAAGACGCAGTTGCAGCCACTGGCGCTACCGCCAGCGTGATCTACGTTCCGGCTCCTTTCTGCAAAGACTCGATCCTGGAAGCGGCATTCGGCGGCATCAAGCTGATCGTCTGCATCACCGAAGGCATTCCAACCCTGGACATGCTGGATGCCAAAGTTACGTGCGACGAGCTGGGCGTAGTCCTGATCGGCCCTAACTGCCCAGGTGTTATCACTCCGGGCGAGTGCAAGATCGGCATCATGCCAGGTCACATTCACTTGCCAGGCAAGGTCGGTATCGTTTCGCGTTCCGGCACCCTGACCTACGAAGCTGTCAAGCAGACTACTGACGCCGGTTTCGGTCAGTCGACTTGCGTCGGCATCGGTGGTGACCCGATCCCGGGTTCGAACTTCATCGACATCCTGAAGCTGTTCCAGGAAGACCCGAAGACCGAAGCGATCGTCATGATCGGTGAGATCGGCGGTTCGGCTGAAGAAGAAGCGGCTGCCTACATCAAGGCACACGTGACCAAGCCGGTTGTTTCCTACATCGCTGGTGTGACTGCTCCTCCGGGCAAGCGCATGGGCCATGCTGGCGCAATCATCTCTGGCGGCAAAGGTACTGCAGACGAGAAATTCGCTGCACTGCAAGACGCAGGCGTGAAAACCGTGCGTTCGCTGGCAGACATCGGCAAGGCCCTGGCCGAGCTGACTGGTTGGGCTGTCAAGTAAGCCTCGCGCTTAACTGACGCTTTACCAAACAAAGGCCACCTTCGGGTGGCCTTTGTCGTTTCTGACATGCGCTGATTTATAGGCTTTCGCCCAATTACATGCAAAAACGCGACACGGAAACGTCGCGTATCGGATAGTTCGCCCTCTAACAGTGCGTTCGCACGACAAATTCGTTAGGCTAGCAGCCATTTTTGCGTCTGCCGCCCACAAGGCATGCAACGCGCTTTAAGGGTCAGTCCCATACGGATCGACAGCATTTCCCTAATTACACAGGGCAATCCCCCTCTAAATTCCGATTTCAGTAGTGTGGTATTACCTTAATGAAAGTTTTGAAAGGTCAGGACATCCTGGCACTTGGCTTTATGACATTTGCCCTGTTCGTTGGGGCAGGCAACATCATCTTCCCGCCGATCGTGGGCTTGCAGGCCGGACCTCACGTCTGGATGGCCGCGCTGGGCTTCCTGATCACTGCGGTGGGTCTGCCGGTGATCACCGTCGTTGCACTGGCCAAGGTCGGTGGGGCGATGGATACGCTGAGCAGCCCGATCGGCAAGATTGCAGGCGGCATTCTCGCGGCTGCCTGCTACCTGGCAGTCGGCCCGTTGTTCGCCACGCCGCGTACCGCGACCGTATCCTTTGAAGTAGGCTTGGCGCCGCTGACCGGCGAAAGCCCGTTGGCACTGTTCCTCTACAGTTCGGTGTACTTCCTGCTGGTGTTCTTCATCTCGCTCTACCCTGGGCGTTTGCTGGACACCGTTGGCCGTTTCCTCGCGCCGCTGAAGATCATCGCACTGGCGGTGCTCGGTATCGCCGCATTCGCCTTGCCGGCGGGTGACATCGGCCAAGGTACGCCCGAATACGTGGCGGCACCGTTCTCTCAGGGTTTCATCAATGGTTACCTGACCATGGATACCCTGGGGGCGCTGGTGTTCGGCATCGTCATCGTTAACGCGATCCGCTCCCGTGGCGTCGAGTCGCCCGCGCTGATCACCCGTTACGCGATCATCGCCGGGCTGATTGCCGGTGTCGGTCTGGCGCTGGTGTATGTCAGCCTGTTCCGCCTCGGTTCCGGCAGCCACGAAGTGGCGGTGGGCGCGACCAACGGCGCCGCGGTATTGCACGCCTATGTGCAACACACCTTCGGTTCGCTGGGCAGCGGTTTCCTCGCGGTGCTGATCTCGCTGGCGTGCCTGGTGACAGCGGTCGGCCTGACCTGTGCTTGCGCTGAGTACTTCAGCCGTGTGCTGCCACTGTCCTACAAGACCCTGGTGATCATTCTGGCGGCGTTCTCGCTGCTGGTGTCCAACCTGGGTCTGACCAAGCTGATTGCCTTCTCGATCCCGGTGCTGACCGCGATCTACCCGCCGTGCATCGTGCTGGTGGCGCTGAGCTTCTGCAAAGATTTCTGGCATGAGCACGGCCGCATTCTTGGTCCGGTGATGCTGGTATCGTTCGTGTTCGGCACCATCGACGCGCTGAAAGGCGCCGGTCTGGCCGACTGGATGCCATCGCAGCTGTCCCACCTGCCGCTGAGCGAGCAGGGTTTGGCATGGCTGGTGCCGTGTGTGATGACCCTGGTGGTCGCAGTGGTTTGCGATCGTATGCTGGGCAAGCGCAGCGAAGCGGTTGCCTGATGTTGTCTGACCCGCCAAAAGCGGGTCTTCAACGCTTAAACAGAAATGCCCCGTATCAATCGATACGGGGCATTTTTTATGCGCCTCAGGCAGTGTCTTTTTCCCTAGGCTAACGTCGAAGGGTTGCCGAAGTCCTAATGTGGGAGCGAGCAGCCTCGCTCCCACAGGTAGCATCCATACTCCACAGGGAATTGCATGTCGTTCATCCAAGCCAACCTGATCCACCTGCTCGCCGCCGTCTGGTTTGTCATCTGCTGGGGCGGTTACACCCGTTATGCCGGCTGGAAAGCCCGCGACACAGCATGTCTGGCCAGTGTGCTGCACCTGTACCGCGAGGACTGGATGCGCCGTATGTTGCTGCGTGACAACCGCATCGCCGACGCCAGCGTGATTGGCAATCTTGAACGCAACGCCTCGTTCTTCGCCTCAAGCACATTGATTATTCTCGCCGGCATTCTCACCGTGCTTGGCGCGTCAGAGCGGGCGGTTTCGTTGCTGGCGGACATCCCGATGGTGCAACAGGCGTCGCAGGGCATGTCGGAGATCAAGTTGCTGTGTCTGGCGATGGTGTTCGTTTACGCCTTTTTCACCTTTAGCTGGTGTATGCGCCAGTACAACTTTGCCGCCGTTCTGGTGGGGTCGGCGCCGATGATTGGCGAGCGGCAGGTGTCGGAGCAGGAGCGTAAAGCCTTCGCCTTACGGGCGGCGCGAGTGATTTCGATGGCTGCCAACCAGTTCAACTTCGGCTTGCGTTCTTACTACTTCGGCATGAGCATGCTGGCCTGGTTTGTCAGTCCATGGCTGTTCATGCTGATGAGTGCCGGCGTCGTGGTGGTTCTGTATCGCCGGGAGTTTCATTCCGACGTTCTCGATGTCATGGTCTATACCCCTACAGAAGCCCCCCTTCCCGAAACAAACAGAGAGGTCGCTTGATGAGTATTCCGTTCTGGTGTGTGTTTATCAGTGCGTTGTTGATCTATATCGCGCGTATGCCGGTAGGCAAGGCGATGAAAGAGCAGGGTGGTTACAACAATCACCTGCCGCGTCAGCAACAGGCGCAACTGACCGGTTACGGCGCGAGGGCGCTGGCGGCGCATCAGAACAGCATCGAAGCGTTCATGTTGTTCGCAGTCGGTGTGTTGATGGCGCACACCACGCAAACGGCAGGATGGTTGATCGACACATTAGCGATCGTCTTCGTGATCGCGCGACTCTTCTACTTGTGGTTCTACCTGGCCGATCTTCCCAAGCTGCGCAGTCTGGCCTGGATAGTTGGCGTATTGTGTTCGCTGTTGCTAATGATTAGTCCGACTTTTAGAACTGTCTTGCTCTAAGGCGGCTCTGGCGTTAATTCCCAGGCAAAAGAAAACCCGCACTTGGCGGGTTTTCTTTTTTCTGCAGCAAAAAGCGAATTATTGCTTCTTGGCAGCTTCTTCTTGTGCCGCAGCGTTCGATTCAGCCTGAGCTTTGGCAGCTTCGGCGTTTTCTTTCGCAGCGTCGTTCACTTTATCCTGAGCTTTGTTCATGTCCTGCTGAGCTTGTTCAGCATGTTGGTTGGCATCTTGAGCTTTGTCCTCGGATTTTTTATCGCAGGCAGCGAGACCGAGGGAAGCGGTCAACATCAAGGCAATAGCAAAAGTCTTACGCATGGGGTGTTTCTCCTTATGGAAAATAACTACTGGCCTTAAGAACTCGGCGCTACAGGTTAAGTTCCTCATTTCCTTCAGATATATAAGTTTGTTTTTACACGGAACTTTTGCTGGTTTGCACACTACTGGCACAAGGCTCTAACGAGAGTAATTATCATATGGTCGAAAATCCCGTTTTTGAGCGTGCGACGCGATTTCTCTCCGCGCTGCGCCACTGTCAGGTACTCGGTTTGCAGGTGCACAGCGCCTCGGCCGAAGGGCTTACGGTGATCTTGCCGTACAGCGAAAAAATCGTCGGCAATCCCCGGACCGGAGTCATTCACGGCGGGGCGATTACTTCATTGATGGACACCGCCTGCGGGATGTCGACCCTGTGCGTGTTGCCGGAGTTCGAGGTGTGTCCAACCCTCGATCTGCGCATCGACTACATGCACGCCGCCGAGCCGAACAAGGATGTGTATGGCTTTGCCCAGTGCTACCGAGTGACCACCGATGTGATATTCGCCCGAGGCTTCGCTTATCAGGATGATCCCGAACAGCCCATCGCCCATGTGGTTGGCACCTTCATGCGCATGGGCAAGGGCCTTAAAGGCACCAAAGGTTTCGGCGGCGCGATCAAGGGAGAAAATCAGTGATCGACGACCTCAAGAAACAATTGCAGCAGGCCCATGCAGAGGGTGATTACGCGCCGTTGCTGGAGCTGATCCCATACGCTGGGCTGATCGGTATCGAGTGTTCGCGAGTCGGCGATGAACTGTTGTTCAAGCTGCCGGCGAACAAGGACAACATTGGTAACCCTTTATTGCCGGCGATCCACGGCGGGGTGATTGCCGGATTCATGGAGCTGGCCGCCGCCCTGCATCTGTTGATTTTCACCGGTGCGCCTGGCGTGCCGAAGATTATCGACTTCTCCCTCGATTACCTGCGCGCCGGGCAGTTCCGCGATACCTGGGCCAAATGTCAGGTCTGCCGTCAGGGCCGGCGCGTCGCCAACGTTGCGATCACAGCCTGGCAAAGCACTGAAAGCGAACCGATTGCCACCGCGCGTGCGCATTTCAAAATCGAGGAGCCCTTGAAATCCTGAACAGCGCCCCAAACTCACAAGACAACCCGCCGCCGACCATTTCGGGTCGCGGCCACTGCCATCTGATTGGAGTTTGATGACCATGAGTGTGGAAACTCAAAAGGAAACCCTGGGCTTCCAGACCGAGGTAAAGCAACTGCTGCACCTCATGATCCATTCGCTGTATTCCAACAAGGAAATTTTCCTTCGCGAATTGATCTCGAACGCCTCTGACGCTGTCGACAAGCTGCGCTTCGAAGCCCTGGCCAAGCCAGAGTTGCTCGAAGGTGGCGCTGATCTGAAAATCCGTGTGAGCTTCGACAAGGACGCCAAGACCGTCACCCTCGAAGACAACGGTATCGGCATGAACCGTGACGATGTGATCACCCACCTGGGGACCATCGCCAAATCCGGCACTGCCGATTTCATGAAGAACCTCTCGGGCGATCAGAAGAAAGATTCGCACCTGATCGGCCAGTTCGGTGTCGGCTTTTACTCCGCCTTCATCGTTGCCGACCAGGTTGACGTGTACTCCCGTCGCGCCGGCACCCCGGCCAGCGAAGGCGTGCACTGGTCGTCGAAAGGCGAGGGCGAGTTCGAAGTCGCCACCATCGACAAACCGGAGCGCGGCACCCGCATCGTCCTGCACCTGAAAGCTGCAGAAGACGAGTTTGCTGATGGCTGGCGTCTGCGCAACATCATCAAGAAGTACTCCGACCACATCGCTTTGCCGATCGAGCTGCCGAAAGAAGCTGCTGCTGCCGAAGGCGAAGAGGCTCCGGCCGTTGAGTGGGAAACCGTCAACCGCGCCAGCGCCCTGTGGACCCGTCCGCGCACTGAAGTGAAGGACGAGGAATACCAGGAGTTCTACAAGCACATCGCTCACGACTTTGAAAACCCGCTGGCCTGGAGCCACAACAAAGTCGAAGGCAAGCTCGAATACAGCTCGCTGCTGTACGTGCCGGCCCGTGCACCGTTCGACCTGTACCAGCGTGAAGCGCCGAAAGGCCTGAAGCTCTACGTGCAACGCGTGTTCGTCATGGATCAGGCCGAGTCGTTCCTGCCGCTGTACCTGCGCTTCATCAAAGGCGTGGTCGATTCCAACGACCTGTCGCTGAACGTGTCGCGTGAAATCCTGCAGAAAGACCCGATCATCGATTCGATGAAGACCGCGCTGACCAAGCGTGTGCTCGACATGCTGGAAAAACTGGCGAAAAACGAGCCTGAGCAATACAAAGGCTTCTGGAAGAACTTCGGTCAGGTCATGAAAGAAGGCCCGGCTGAAGACTTCGCCAACAAAGAGAAAATTGCCGGCCTGCTGCGTTTCGCATCGACCAATGGCGACGACGGCGAGCAGATCGTCGGTCTGGCCGACTACCTGGCACGTGCCAAGGAAGGTCAGGACAAGATCTACTACCTCACCGGCGAAACCTACGCGCAGGTCAAAAACAGCCCGCACCTGGAAGTCTTCCGCAAAAAAGGCATCGAAGTGCTGCTGCTGACCGACCGCATCGACGAGTGGCTGATGAGCTACCTCAGCGAGTTCGACGGCAAGACTTTTGTCGACGTGGCGCGCGGTGACCTCGATCTGGGCAATCTGGACTCGGAAGAGGACAAGAAAGCTGCAGAAGAAGTCGCCAAGTCCAAAGAAGGTCTGGTTGAGCGTCTGAAAACCGCGCTGGGCGATTCCGTGGCTGAAGTCCGCGTATCGCATCGTCTGACCGACTCGCCGGCCATTCTGGCCATCGGCGAGCAGGATCTGGGTCTGCAAATGCGCCAGATCCTCGAAGCCAGCGGGCAAAAAGTGCCGGATTCGAAGCCAATCTTCGAATTCAACCCAAGCCACCCGCTGATCGAGAAACTCGATGGCGAGCAGAGCGAAGAGCGGTTCGGCGACCTGTCGCACATCCTCTTCGATCAGGCAGCCCTGGCTGCCGGCGACAGCTTGAAAGATCCGGCCGCTTATGTGCGCCGCCTGAACAAGCTGCTGGTTGAACTGTCGGTTTAACCAAGTCGTAGAAAAACCCGCTTCGGCGGGTTTTTTCATTCTGGTGTTTAGCAAATCAGGAGTCAGAAATGAGCGAAGTCACTGTACGTTCCGTGGTCTACCAGATCGACGGCCAGCCTTATGAAGGTCGTCTGGCGTTCGACGCCGAGCACAAAGGCGCGCGGCCGGGTTTGTTGATGGCGCCGAACTGGATGGGCGTCAGCGCCGGTGCCGAAGAGATCGCCAAGTCGGTCGCGGCCAAGGGCTACGTGGTGTTGATCGCTGACGTTTACGGTCAGGCTGTGCGTCCGCAGAATGCGGATCAGGCCGGCGCGGCGATGATGCCGCTGAAGGATGATCGCGCGCTGCTGCGCAAGCGTATGCAAGCGGCGTTCGAGCAGTTGCAGAAGCAGGGCGAAGCGGCGGTTGATACGTCGAAACTGGCAGTATTCGGTTTCTGCTTTGGTGGTTGCTGTGCGCTGGATCTGGCGCGCACCGGTGCGCCGGTGAAAGCGGCGGTGTCATTCCACGGCACGCTGGATTCACCGAATCCGGCCGACGCGCAGAACATTAAAGGTTCGGTGCTGGTGCTGCACGGTGCTGCAGACCCGTTGGTGCCAAAAGAGCAATTGCCGGCGTTTGAGGATGAAATGAACGCTGCGAAGGTGGATTGGCAACTGCTGAGCTACGGCGGTGCGGTGCACTCGTTCACTGATCCGCATGCGAATGTGCCGGGCAAGATGATGTACGACGCGAAAACCGCGAAGCGCGCGTTCAAGTCGATGCATGATTTGCTGGATGAAGTGTTCAAGGGCTGAAGCCTGAAAAGCAAAAGCCCCTCATCGGAACGCCGCCCGCCTAACCCTCTCCCAGAGGGAGAGGGGATTGATTGGGGGATGCTGAAGTACTGCGCCGACCTGAACGTGTCTTGGTGAATCCATAATCGCCAAGACTTTTCAGGTCGGCGTATAACCTGAAACATCTCGGTCGGCTCCCTCTCCCTCTGGGAGAGGGCTGGGGTGAGGGTGCTTTTCAGCGCGGCAACTCGATCCGCTCAACTTCCCCCGGCACCGTCGGCCAGTCCCCGGTCGCCCATTTGCGCCGCGCCTCATCAATCGCCGCCGGATCGCTCGCGACAAAATTCCAGTTGATCCGCCGAGGCCCATCCAACGGCGCGCCGCCAAAAACCACCGCGTGCACATCACTTTCGGCAAACAGACTTATCTCTTCCCCGGCCGGCAATACCGCCAGCGCATGCGGTTCAAGCGCTTCACCGTTCAGTTGCGCATCCCCACTCAGTACATAAACCGCCCGCTCTTGATGCTCGGTCGGAATCAGCAGGGTGGTCGCCGTTTGCATGTTCACTTCCGCATACAACGTAGGAGAAAGCACCGGCACCGGCGATTCCAGGCAAAAGCCTGACCCGGCAATCATGCGGATCTGTACACCCAGGTTGTCGCTGACCGGCAAGGTCGCCGCCGGGTGATGGCTGTAATGCCCGGGACCTTGCTCGTGCTCCTTGGGCGAGGCCAGCCAGATTTGCAAACCGTGCATCGTGAAGCTCTGCTCCCGCAACGGCTCAGGCGTGCGTTCAACGTGAGCAATCGCGCTGCCAGCGGTCATCCAGCTGACATCGCCAGCGCCGACCACCTGATCGGAGCCAAGGCTGTCCTTGTGCTGGATCTGACCTTCGAACAGATACGTAAGCGTCGACAGACCGATGTGCGGGTGCTGTCGGATGTTCATGCCTTTGCCCGTCGGATAAACCGTCTCGAGCATGTGATCAAAAAACACGAATGGCCCGACACTACGGCATTTGGCTGACGGCAGCGGACGCAGAATCGGCTGGCCTTCGACGTCTTCGGCGCGCGGGCGGATGATCAGAGGTTGCGTGTCCATGGTGCATTCCAGGCTGAGCGGGTGATGCCAGAAGCATAACCCGCCGCTGGCATCAGGAGGGTTACTGGCTATCGAAGCCTTGCGGGGCGTGGGTTTCGATCGTCACTTCGCTGGTGGTCATCAGTTTGTGAATCGGGCAGCGATCGGCGACGCGCAGCAGTTCTTCACGCTGGGCGTCGGTGAGTACGCCTTTGAGGGTGAGGGTTACGTGCAGGGCGTATTTGCCTTTCTGCTCTTCACTGTTGTCGCGTTTGACCTCGACTCCGACACCGGTCAGCGGGATGTCTTTTTTCTTCGCGTACATCTTTAGAGTCAACGCTTTGCAGGCGCCGAGGGCCGCATCGAAATAGTCGTGCGGCTCAGGTGCCGAGCCTTCGCCGCCGGCGGTTTTCGGCACGTCGGCAAACAGTTCGTGATCATCAATCTGTACGGTGTGACGAAAACCTTCAGCGGAGACGGTATTGACGGTAACAGTCATGGGAACCTCACAGGCAGTAGGAAAAGTCGTTGGATCAAAAAAGACCTTGCAGTTATAGAGCATTCCCACCGGTACGCGTTCCACTTTCCTGCGGGATGAACCCTTGTCGTCAGGGCGGGGTCTAGGCTATGCCTACTTCCCGGAGATTACTTGTGTCCCTGTATCGTCTGAGTCTTGCCTGTCTTCTTCTGGTTGCCGGCAGCGCCAGCGCCCGCGATTACACCTACAGCGATGCGCACCTGCATTACGTGGATTTTTTCCAGGAAAGCGCAGGCATGGCGAAACTGCTGACAGCCATGCAGGACAATTCCATCGAGCATGTAATGATTTCCGGTATTCCTGTGGCGAAGAAATGGCACGAAGACGAACCCAAGCGTCCGCGCTATTACGCGGGTGACGACGCTGACGCCTACTGGTACAGCGCAACCGATGTGATCGTTGCTGATGCCTTGCAAAAACTCAGCGTCGAGCAGCGCCCGTACTTTCATCCGTTCCTGGCCGGCTTCAACCCCAACGACAAGAACTCCGCCGCACATATCCAGCGCATGCTCGACCTTTACCCAGGGCTTTGGCAGGGCATCGGCGAAGTGTTTACCCGGCATGACGATCTCACGGCGCTGACCTCCGGCGACACGCCGCGCGCCAACAATGAAGCGATGGCCAAGATCTATCATCTGGCCGCCGAGAACGATCTGCCGGTGATGCTGCATTCCAACATCACCTCCAAGCGTGAGAAAAATCCGCTGTACCTGAAGGAAATCGAAGAGCCGCTGCGTAATCACCCGCACACGCGATTCATTTGGGCGCACGCCGGCACCAGTGCCGAAATTCATCGGCATCAGACACAACTGAAGTTCTTGCTGCCCACGCTGACACGCATGCTCGAGGCGTATCCCAACCTGTTTATCGACTTGTCCTGGAGCATGCTCACGCCGTACCTGCTGGACGAACAGGGCACGCCGCGCGTGGAGTGGCTGGCGCTGGTCGAGAAATATCCGGAACGTTTCATGCTCGGCTCTGACGTGGTCGGGCGTTTCAATAAGCTCGGTGAAGAAATGCGAAGTTTCAAACCGTTCCTTGATGCGCTGCCGGAAGACGTTGCGCAAAAAGTCGCTCGGGATAACTTCCTGGCAATCTTGCCGCGAACGGTGCTCAAGTCCGGCAAAAGCACGCTGAATCGTTAATGCCAACGGTTCGTAGGATCAAGGCCTTTTGATATCGCCTTTTCGTCTTACGCAAATTTTCGCCGGCCCGATACCTTCTTAAGCAACCAGCTGCAGGGTTGATGCAGCGCTTTTGGAAGGAACCAGCGCAATGAGTATCCGTAGTCTCAATATTGCCCCGCGCGCCGGCCTGGGGTTTGGCTTGTTGGCGTTGATGGTATTTGCCCTCGGGGCGTTCGCTTTGCTGCAAATGTCGAACATGCGCGCGCAGTCCGACGAGGTCGATAACAATTGGTTGCCGAGCGTGATGGCGGTCGGCGAGATGAGTCAGGACATGCTGCGCCTGCGAGCGTTGACCATGCGTCTGTTGCTCAATCGTGATCCGCAGGCGCTCGAACAGAACGTTGCCAAACTCAATGAATTGCGCGGTGTGCTCAGTGAGGCGCAGCAGCGTTATGACGTGCTGATCGTGTTGCCCGAGGAGCGCAAACTGTTCGACCGCTTCAAGGTTGCCGAGCACCAGTATCTGGAGTTTCAGGCACAGGTCATGCAGTTGTCGGCGCAGAATCGGGTCGCGGAGGCTGCGACCATTCTCAATGGTCAGATGAGTCCTTTGGCCGACGAAATCGCAGTGCTTTTGCGCGAACTGGTTGAGCTGAATAAACACAATGCCAATCTCGCCACTGAAGCTGCGCGGTTGGTGTTTATGAATTCGCGGGTGTGGGTCGGGGTGATGATTGGCGTGACCGCGCTGATCACCATCGGCCTGGCCCTGTTGCTGACCCGCAGCATCGTGTTGCCGCTGGCGCAGTCGTTGGGCGTGGCCGAGGTGGTGGCGGGTGGCGATCTGACCGGCGACATCAACATCAGCGGCAAGGACGAGCCGGCGCGGCTGTTGCAGGCGCTCAAGAGCATGCAGCACAACTTGCGCGAGACGATTCGGCAGATCTCGGAGTCCTCCAGCCAATTGGCCTCGGCGTCAGAGGAGCTGAGTTGCGTCACGGAAGACGCTACGCGCGGTTTGCACCAGCAGAGCCTGGAAATTGAACAGGCGGCCACGGCGGTTAATCAGATGACAGCTGCAGTGGAGGAGGTTGCCAGCAATGCCGTGGCAACGTCAGAAGCGTCGCGGGAATCCGATCGTATTGCCCAGCATGGTCGTGAACAGGTGCATCAAACGGTGTTGTCCATCGAATCGCTTGCCGATGATGTGACGGCCAATGCCAGCCAAGTAGAAGATCTGGCGCAGAAGGTCTATAGCATCAGCAAAGTGCTGGACGTGATTCGTTCGATTGCCGAGCAGACCAATTTGCTGGCGCTGAACGCTGCGATCGAGGCGGCGCGGGCCGGTGATGCCGGGCGTGGGTTTGCTGTGGTGGCGGACGAGGTGCGGGCCTTGGCGCATCGCACCCAGCAGTCGACGCAAGAGATTGAGCAGATGATTGGCGGGATTCAGCAGGGTACCGATTCGGCGGTCAGTTCAATGCAGCAAAGCAATGTACGTGCGCGTTCGACGTTGGAGCTGGCCAAGGCTGCCGGGACTGCACTTGAAGAGATCGCCTCGGCATTCACGCTGATCAACGAGCGCAATCTGGTGATCGCCAGTGCCTCGGAAGAGCAGGCGGCGGTGGCGCGGGAAGTGGATCGCAATCTGATGAATATTCGTGATCTGGCGATGCAGACCTCGGCGGGGGCCAATCAGACCAGTGCGGCGAGTCAGGAGTTGTCGCGGTTGGCGGTGGATTTGAACAGCATGGTGGCGAAGTTTTCGGTCTGATTGTGTGGTGAGCCTGAGGCTGCCCTCACCCTAACCCTCTCCCAGAGGGAGAGGGGACTGACCGTGGGACATTAGAGAATTACGCCGACCTGATCTAATCCATAATCGACTCGGTCTTTCAGGTCGATGTAGCTGGTCAGACATCTCGGTCGGCTCCCTCTCCCTCGGGAGAGGGCTGGGGTGAGGGGCAAGGTTGGCGCAAGTCCCCAATCCAGCAGGCGAAAAAAAGCCCCGCATTTCGCGAGGCTCTTTGCTGTAACGGCAGATCAGCTGCCTTTAACGGCTTTGCCGTTGACGGTGCCGTCCTGGAGCATGATGTTGTACTCCTTGCCGTCGGTTTCAACCTGTTGCAGGCGAACCAGCAGGTAATCCCAATCCTTGGCGAACCAAAGGACGGTGATGCGCTTGCTTTGTGTCGGGTCGCGCACGCGCTCGACCTTGATCGCATCGATCTTGCCAGCCTTGGTCTCGACTTTTTCCGAACCCAGCACGCGGAAGTCATAGGTATCGACTTCACCGTCATCGACCACTTGATAGCTCATGGTCTTCTTGCCGGCAGCAACGTCATGTTGCAGTGCCAACTGGTAAGTGGACTTGTCGACCATGCCGCGATTCAGCGGAATCTTCACCGCGTCGCCACGGTCGGTACCGGTGACCATTTTGCTGTTCCAGTCGAAATCCAGATCAGCCTTTTTCGCTTTTCCCAGACCGCCACGTTCAAAGTGGTAGGACTGCGGCAGCAGGGTGTCCTTGTCCAGGGTCAGGGTGCTTTCTTCGGTCAGGCTGGCAATCATCATCGAGGCCTTGAAGCTGAGCTTCCAGACGCCGTTGGCTTCCTTGACCAGACTGCGCTCGGCGGTGCCGCTCATGGGCAGCTGCTTCCAGTCGGCGGTGTAGCTGGCGGAGAACGGTTGAAGGTCCGCTGCCTGCGCGAAGGGCAGGGCGAGCAGAGCGCAAGCGAAGAGCAGGGCGCGACGCATAAAATCTCCTAGTTTCGAATCAAGTGGCCGCTGGCCGCGAGTAACTGCCCGTCCAGTAAAGCACCGTGTTCACCGAGTGCCAGTCTGCCTTCTGCAAACCAGCGCACTGCCATCGGATAAATCAGGTGTTCCTGAACGTGGACTCGCTGCGCCAGACTCTGCGGCGTGTCGTGCAACTCTACCGGTAATACTGCCTGTACGACCAGTGGTCCGCCATCGAGTTCCTCGGTGACGAAGTGCACGGAGCAGCCGTGCTCAGTGTCACCGGCCTCCAGCGCGCGCTGATGAGTGTGTAACCCTTTGTATTTGGGCAGCAGCGACGGGTGGATGTTGAGCAGGCGACCCTGATAGTGGCGAACGAAATCAGCGCTGAGAATGCGCATGAAGCCGGCCAGCACCACAAGTTTCGGTTTGAATTCGTCGATCAGTTCGATCAGGGCAGCATCGAAGGCCTCGCGACCTTCGAATGCCTTGTGATCCAGCGCGCGGGTGGCGATACCCGCAGCACTGGCGCGTTGCAGGCCGTAGGCATCGGCGCGATTGGAAATCACTGCAGCGATGCGGACCGGGCTGTCGCCGGTCCGCGTGCTGTCGATCAGAGCCTGCAAGTTACTGCCGGTGCCGGACAACAGCACCACGACATCACAGGTTGCGGACATTAATGAGCCTTAAGGTTCTGCAGATCAACCTGGGCAGCGCCTTCGGCAGCAGCAGCGATCTGACCAATGACCCAAGGCTGTTCGCCGGCGTCACGCAGGGTTTTCAGGGCTACTTCAACGTGCTCTTGAGCCACGCAGATGACCATGCCAACGCCGCAGTTCAGCACGCGGTGCATCTCGGTTTCGTCAACGTTGCCTTTTTCTTGCAGCCAGTCGAACACGGCAGGGCGAGTCCAGCTAGCCACGTCAACCACCGCCTGAGCGCCTTTTGGCAGTACGCGCGGGATGTTGTCGAGCAGGCCACCACCGGTGATGTGGGCCATGGCTTTGACCGCGCCGGTGTCTTTGATCAGCTTGAGCAGCGGCTTCACGTAGATGCGGGTCGGGGCCATCAGCAGATCGGTCAGCGGTTTGCCGTCGAGCTGGATGTTTTCGATGTCGGCACCGGAGACTTCGATGATCTTGCGGATCAGCGAGTAGCCGTTGGAGTGCGGGCCGGACGATGGCAGAGCGATCAGCGCATCACCAGTGGCGACTTTCGAGCCGTCGATGATTTCCGATTTTTCCACGACGCCGACGCAGAAGCCGGCCAGGTCGTAGTCTTCGCCTTCGTACATGCCTGGCATTTCAGCGGTTTCACCGCCTACCAGCGAGCAGCCCGACAGTTCGCAGCCAGCGCCGATGCCGGTGACCACCTGGGCAGCGGTGTCGACATTCAGTTTGCCGGTGGCGTAGTAGTCGAGGAAGAACAGTGGCTCAGCGCCGCAAACGACGAGGTCGTTGACGCACATGGCAACCAGGTCGATACCGATGCTGTCGTGCTTGTTCAGGTTCAGCGCCAGACGCAGCTTGGTGCCGACGCCGTCGGTGCCGGAAACCAGAACTGGCTGCTTGTAGCCGGCCGGGATTTCGCAGAGGGCGCCGAAACCGCCCAGGCCGCCCATGACTTCCGGGCGCGCAGTGCGCTTGGCGACGCTCTTGATGCGTTCGACCAATGCTTCACCGGCGTCGATGTCTACACCGGCGTCCTTGTAGCTCAGGGAGGGTTGCTTGCTCATGATCCAGGCCTTTAGGGGAGGGGATTCAGGGGTAACGACCGAGTTCAGCGGGAACGTCGAAATCGAGGGTGGCGATGGCCTCACGCGAGTTTCGAGGTGCCCGGCTGTTGCCGGTCTGCGAAGGCGCGCGATTTTATCAGGCTTGAGGGGCAGCGGCCATCCTCGCACCGACGGGCAGGGCCATATCAGCGGAAATTTTTTGCAATTGAGCCGTATGAACGCCTGTATAAGGTGTGGCGATTAACCGTCTATCGTTATCACTGTGCAAAAACTTACCGCTACCGTGTGAATGTTTTGCGATGGCAGATTGTCACAGCCTTGCTTAACCGGTTCACGCGGCCTGTTCCAGCCGCTCCTGTCGACGGGAATTTTCCATGCGTTTGTGTAAATTGTTGTTTGTGGGTTGTTTGTCTCTGCTCAGCCTGGCGAGCCACGCCGAAAATCTCAAAGGCCTTTATCAAGTGCGTGAGCCGGTCAACGGCCAGGCGCCGGAAGAACGTGATCGCGCCACGCAGGCGGCGCTCGACACGTTGGTGTTGCGTCTGACCGGCGATCCGAAAGCTGCGCAAAACCCGGGACTGGCGGCGATTCGCAAGGATCCGCAGCAAATTATCAGTCAGTTCGGTTTCGATGCCGGGCCGCCGGAGGTGCTGAAGGTCGATTTCGATCCGGCGACCACCGAGCAGGCGCTGCGTCGGGCCGGCCTGTCGTTGTGGGGCGCCAGTCGGCCGTCGATTCTGAGCTGGTGGCTGAATGATTCGGCTGAAGGTTCGAGTCTGGTCGGTGATGGTCAGGCCGCTGCGGCGCCGTTGCGTACCGCCGCTCAGCATCGCGGCTTGCCATTGCGTTTGCCGTTGGCGGACTTGAGCGAGCAACTGGTTGCCACGGCGCCAGCGCTGGAAGGCACGGATCCGGCACCGTTGCGCGGCGCCTCCGAGCGCTACAACGCTGACGCCTTGCTGGCGGTGCATGCCCGCGAAGAAGGCGGGCAATGGCAGGCCAAGTGGCACTTGTGGCTGGGCGACCAGAAAGAGGCGGGCAGTGTGCAGGGTGCCGATCAGGCCGCTGTCGCTGATGCGGTGATGCTGGCGGTGGCTGAACGTCTGGCGCCACGATTTGTGGCCAAGCCCGGCGCTTCGGGTCAGCAGACTCTGGAAGTCCAAGGCATGAATCTTGAACATTACGCGGCGCTGTTGCGGTTACTCGAGCCGTTTGGCGTGCGTCTGCAAAGTGTTGATGGTGATCGCATCGTTTATCGGGTCAATGGCAGCGCCGATCAAATGCGCGCGCAGTTGTCGCTGGCGAAGTTGCAGGAGTTGCCCGCCGAAGCCCCGGTTCCAGTGGCGGCGCCACAGCCAGTGGCTGGTGGTGCAGCACCTGTCGCGGCGCCAGCCCCGACCCCGGCAGCACCGTCGTTGCGGTTTCGCTGGTAAGTCTTTCCTTATATAGAAGCAACAGGAGTGATACATGGCCGATACGCGGCGTTGGTTCTGGCTCGGTGGGGTAGTCCTGCTTTGCGCGTTTGTGTGGTTGCTGCACCCGATCCTCACGCCGTTTCTGGTGGCGCTGCTGCTGGCTTATCTGTTCGATCCGTTGGTGGATCGACTGGAAAAACTCGGGCTGTCGCGAACCTGGGGCGTGATCGCGGTGTTTGCGTTGTTCACGCTGATCGTCACCGCATTGATGCTGGTGCTGGTACCGATGCTCGCCAAGCAGTTGCTGCGTCTGTACGAACTGGCACCGCAGATGCTCGACTGGTTGCAGCACACAGCTGTGCCGTGGGCGCAGTCGAAGCTGGGGTTGTCGGACGGTTTCTGGAAGTTCGATAAGGTCAAGGCCGCGATCAGCGAGCACATGGGTCAGACCACCGACATTGTCGGCGTGGTGCTGAGTCAGGCAACGGCCTCCAGTCTGGCGCTGATCGGCTGGCTGGCCAATCTGGTGCTGATCCCGGTGGTGAGTTTCTACCTGCTGCGCGACTGGGACGTGATGATGGCCAAGATCCGCAGCCTGTTGCCGCGTGATCGTGAAGAGCGTGTAGTCGCGCTGGCTGGCGAATGTCATGAGGTGCTGGGTGCGTTCGTTCGTGGTCAGTTGCTGGTGATGCTGGCGCTGGGTGTGATTTATGCGGCAGGCCTGATGATTGTCGGTCTGGAGCTGGGGCTGTTGATCGGCCTGATCGCGGGGCTGGCGGCGATCGTGCCGTACATGGGCTTCGTGATCGGCATTGGCGCAGCGCTGATTGCCGGGTTGTTCCAGTTCGGTGGTGATCTGTACCCGATGGTCGGGATCGTCGCGGTGTTCATGGTTGGTCAGGCGCTTGAGGGCATGGTGTTGACCCCGTTGCTGGTGGGTGATCGTATTGGTCTGCACCCGGTGGCGGTGATCTTCGCGATTCTGGCTGGCGGCGAGCTGTTCGGTTTCACCGGTGTGCTGTTGGCCTTGCCGGTGGCGGCGGTGATCATGGTGCTGGTGCGCCATGTGCACGACTTGTACAAGGATTCCGAGATCTATAGCGGTGTGGACGAGCCGGAGTTGTAACGGTGCAGGGCGGCCCGGCGATTAGCCGGGTTGGCCCGTGTCCTGCAGGCGCTGGCGCCAAAGAATCTGTCATAAAACCAGCGTGTTAACGCAAACCTTTGATTTTGCTTGGACTCTGTCGCATTGTGCGCTCAGCTTCACGGGTATAAACTTCGCAAACTTTACACAGAGGCCACTAACGGTTCCTTGAGAACTGTTCAGTCAGCATGAAACCGATTCAGCTGCCCCTAGGTGTGCGTCTGCGTGACGACGCCACCTTCATCAACTACTACCCAGGCGCCAATGCCGCTGCACTCGGCTATGTCGAGCGTCTATGCGAAGCCGACGCCGGCTGGACAGAAAGCCTGATCTACCTGTGGGGCAAACACGGCGTAGGGCGGACGCATCTGTTGCAGGCCGCGTGCTTGCGCTTCGAGCAGATGGGTGAACCGGCTGTGTATTTGCCGCTGGCCGAGTTGATGGACCGCGGCGTTGAAATCCTCGACAACCTTGAACAGTACGAGCTGGTTTGCCTGGACGACTTGCAGGTGATTGCCGGCAAGGCTGACTGGGAAGAGGCGATGTTTCATCTGTTCAACCGTCTGCGTGACAGCGGTCGGCGTTTGCTGATTGCCGCCTCGACTTCTCCGCGTGAATTGCCGGTCAAACTGGCTGACTTGAAATCCCGTCTGACCCTGGCGCTGATTTTCCAGATGCGCCCGCTCTCCGATGAAGACAAATTGCGCGCCTTGCAATTGCGCGCGTCGCGTCGAGGTCTGCACCTGACTGACGAAGTCGGGCATTTTATTTTGACTCGCGGCACTCGCAGCATGAGTGCGCTGTTTGACTTGCTTGAACAGCTCGATCAGGCCTCCTTGCAGGCGCAGCGCAAGCTGACCATTCCCTTCCTGAAAGAAACGCTAGGCTGGTAACGGCGCGGCTTTCAGCGTGTTTCGGCATATTTCAGGCGCCAGAAAGTCCGCTTTCCTGCACGGTGTGCAGGCCGCGTATCGGTTCAAATGGGCTTAAGCGCTTAGATGTAAACGAGAAACCGGGAAGTCACAAAAAGATCGATTGAATTTGCAAATGAGGCTGATAGCGGGCATAGTCTCGGCTTCTTTACAACTATCAGCCACGGTCGTGCCCATGCTAAAGCGCTTCGCACCCCTCGTGCCTCTCGCACTCGTCACCCTGTTGTACGGTTGCGCTGCTCATTCTCCAGTTCAAGAGCAGCCTCAACAGGTTAAAAATTCTGCCACGGCTCAGTCTTCCGTTATTTACCAGGAAGAGCTGGACACCGAAAAAGAACTCAACGAATTCAATGGCAAGAAGCCTTATCAGCTTCCTGTTCTGGCCGACAGCATCCTCGAACGCGGCATGTCCCTGATCGGTACCCGTTACCGTTTCGGCGGTACCTCTGAAGCCGGTTTCGATTGCAGCGGCTTCATCGGTTACCTGTTCCGCGAAGAAGCTGGCATGAACCTGCCGCGCTCGACCCGCGAAATGATCAACGTTGATGCGCCGCTGGTCTCGCGCAGCAACCTTGAGCCGGGCGATCTGCTGTTCTTCGCCACCAACGGTCGTCGTGGTCGTGTCAGTCACGCCGGGATCTACCTGGGTGACAACCAGTTCATCCACTCCAGCAGTCGTCGCAGCGGCGGTGTTCGCATCGACAGCCTGGGTGACAGCTACTGGAGCAAGACCTTCATCGAAGCGAAACGCGCTCTGGCCAACGCTCCGACTGTAGTCACTGCTCGCAAGTAATCCCCTGTTGTCGCTGCGTTCGCGGCGACAATCAGACTTCCGGTAACGGAGTAGACCTAGACTTTACAAGGTGAAGTTAAAGTCTTACTTGAAGTTTGCCGCGTAGCCGCTAGAATCCTGTACCTATATTGATGGCAAACCGCCTGCGTGCTCACGCAGGCGGTTTTGTTTTCTGTCCATCGGCAGAAAAAGCCGCAGCCAGATCAGGATGTTCTGCTTATGACGATGTCGGCCCGCCTCACGTTGATGTTCTTCGCAGCGCTGCTCAGCGCCTGCGCCAGTCGTACGCCACCACCTGCGCCGGTGGTTCGCGCTCCGGTGGTATTCGGTCCTTCGCAAGCTTTCTCGCCGGCTGCTGAAGACGTGTTGTTTCGCGCGCTCGGCCTGGTGGGTACGCCGTATCGCTGGGGCGGCAACACGCCGGATTCGGGATTTGATTGCAGCGGATTGATCGGTTTTGTCTATCGTGATGCGGCGGGGATTTCGCTGCCGCGCTCCACGCGCGAGATGATCGTCATGCAGGCGCCGAATGTCGGCAAGGAAGGCTTGCAGACCGGCGACCTGATCTTCTTCGCCACCAATGGCGGCTCGCAGGTCAGTCATGCAGGGATTTACGTCGGGGAAGGGCGCTTCGTGCATGCGCCGGCCACGGGCGGCACGGTGAAGCTGGACAGCCTGTCGAAGGCGTACTGGCAGAAAGCTTATCTGAGTGCCAAGCGGGTGTTGCAGCCGGAGCATCTGGCGCATAACCCGTAGTAAAATCGCAGCAATCCTAATGTGGGAGCGAGCCTGCTCGCGAAAGCGGTGTATCAGTCAACTCAATGGAGACTGACACTCCGCATTCGCGAGCAGGCTCGCTCCCACAGTTGTTTCAGGTCACATTCAGCATCACTTCGTGGCCGACACTCGCCACACCTTATTGCCAACATCATCCGCCACCAGCAAACCACCTTGCTGATCGATCACCACGCCTACCGGCCGACCCAAAGCATTCTCGTCCTTGTCGAGGAACCCGGTCAGCACATCCAGCGGTTTGCCGCTCGGCTTGCCGCCGGTAAACGGCACGAAAATCACTTTGTAGCCACTGTGCGGTTTGCGATTCCATGAGCCGTGCTGACCAATAAACGCGCCTTCCTTGAACTGCGCCGGCAGCGTGTTGCCCTCGGCGAAGCTCAGGCCCAGTGAGGCGGTGTGCGGCCCGACCGCGTAATCCGGGGCGATGGCTTTGGCCACCAGGTCCGGGTTCTGCGGCGTAACACGCACATCGACATGCTGACCGTAATAACTGAAAGGCCAGCCATAAAACCCACCGTCTTTCACGGAAGTGATGTAGTCCGGCACCAGATCACTGCCGATCTCGTCGCGCTCATTCACCGCTGTCCACAGTGCGCCGCTGGTGGGCTCCCACGCCAGGCCATTGGGGTTGCGGATGCCTGAGGCAAAAATGCGGTGATTGCCGGTCGCCCGATCAACTTCCCAGATCGCCGCGCGACCTTCTTCCTTGTCCAGGCCGTTTTCGCCGACGTTGCTGTTCGAACCTACGGTGACGTACAGCTTGCTGCCGTCCTTGCTGGCAATGACGTTTTTGGTCCAGTGGTGATTCAGTGTCCCGCCCGGCAGATCGGCTACCTTGATTGGCTGCGATTTGATCTCGGTCGCGCCGGGTTCGTAGTTGAAGCGCAGCAGGCGATCGGTATCGGCGACGTACAGATCGTTGCCGACCAGGGTCATGCCGAACGGCGAGTTGAGGTTCTGCAGAAACACCGTGCGGGTCTCGGCGACGCCATCATGATCGGCGTCACGCAGCAAGGTGATGCGGTTCGGACTCGGCACGCCAGCGCCGGCCTTGCCCATGACCTTCTTCATTACCCAGCCACGAATGCCACTGCTGTCATCGGGCTTTGGCGGGGCATTGGTTTCCGCCACGAGCACATCGCCGTTGGGCAGCACATAGAGCCAGCGCGGATGATCGAGGCCTTCGGCAAATGCCGCGACCTGGGTGCCAGCCGCCGCAGTCGGTTTGCCGCCCTCGGGCCAGCCGATTGCCGGGGCGATGTTCACCGTCGGGATCAGGGTCTTGTTCGGTTCGGGCAGCTTGGGTGACGGGCCGGTGCCGTCGGTGACTTGCAGGCTGGAGGATTCACCGCAGGCGGCGAGCCCTCCGGCGAAGGCGATGACAAAAACGAGCTGGGGCTTGCGCATTGCTGATCTTCCCTATGAATGCATTCCTAATCATAGAGGAGGGCGCAAGCCCGATGGTTCCACTGCTCAGCCGCGGGCTTCCTTGAACAGCACGGCGATGCCCGGGTGATAGTTGCCGGCTTCGCTGCGCAATTTGCGGTAGGCGTAGGGGAAATACCAGGCGACCGCGCAGGTGTGTTCCTTTTGCAGGTCGTCGACCATGTCCTGCAGTTCTTCGGGGCTGGCGCTGTGCTGGGCTTTTTGTGGCGCGACAAACAGGCAGCCGAGCTTAAGATCGCTGGCGTAGCTGATGCGTTTGGCGTCGTTGGTGATGTCCAGCAGGGCTTGAGTCAGATTCAGGTTGGTAACCTTTGGCCAGCGCTGAGTGGCCTGGATAAAGGCGCGGTCTTCGGCACCGGCGAGAAACAGATCGGCGCGGGCATTGCGCTCGCCTTCTTCGTTCTGCTTGCGCGTGGCAGTGTCGTTCAAAGTGACCAGCTCAGCCATCCAGGCTGCGGCCGAGAGCAATCCGAGATTGGCTTTCTCGTCATGCCAGTAAGGGGTGTCGCTGTCGCCGCGCACGGCGTTGTAGCGGTCGATACAGTCAAACCAGCGTTCAAGCACCGGGCGCAGGAATTCCAGGCGCGGGTTGCTGATGATCATGCCTTGCATCGTCATCATCCTTTATTGTTGTAGTGGGCTTTTCGAGAAAAGCATGGCTCTTTGATATCATTTGTATCAGTGTGGCACAAGATTGGCGGCAGATAAGTGATCGGCGGCAGTTATTCGCCCGATGGCCGCCTCTTTAATTGACGCTCCACCCCCAACCCTCTAACCTTCGCGGCTTGTTTCAGGTGCTCTGTGACCTGCGTCGACAGAGTGAAACAGGGAAGCCGGTGAGGGTTGTCTTCAAGCGAAGAACCACCACGATCCCGGCGCTGCCCCCGCAACGGTAAATGAGTGAAAACTGCGTCGAATGCCACTGCTCAACAGCGGGAAGGCGCGCAGTCAGGCATGCGCCGCTCATGAGCCCGGAGACCGGCCTGATCCATCCAGCGGCATCACGGTGGGCGATGCCAGGCTTTTTGCCGTCTATTCTTGTGCCTGCCCGCCGTTATCCAGCCTCAACGGAGAGCTCCCCCATGACTGATTCCCCCGAGCGCGACGAACGCCATCTGGCGCGTATGCAGCGCAAAAAAGCCGTGATCGACGAACGCATCGCCAACTCGCCTGACGAGTGTGGCCTGGTGCTGGTGCTGACCGGCAACGGCAAAGGCAAAAGCAGCTCGGCGTTCGGCATGCTCGCCCGTGCCATGGGCCACGGCATGCAGTGCGGCGTGGTGCAGTTCATCAAGGGCCGTAACAGCACCGGTGAGGAGTTGTTCTTCCGACGCTTCCCCGAGCAAGTGCGCTTCCACGTGATGGGCGAAGGTTTCACTTGGGAAACCCAGGATCGTCAGCGTGACATCGCCGCCGCCGAAGCCGCGTGGGCGGTCTCCCGCGAATTGCTGCGTGATCCGTCGATCGGTCTGGTGGTGCTCGACGAATTGAACATCGCCCTCAAGCACGGCTACCTCGATCTCGATCAGGTGCTCAGCGATCTGCAGGCGCGTCCGCCGATGCAGCATGTGATCGTCACCGGTCGCGCGGCCAAGCCGGAAATGATCGAGATGGGCGACACAGTCACCGAAATGGGCATGCTCAAACATGCCTTCCAGGCCGGCATCAAAGCGCAGAAAGGCGTCGAACTTTGAATCAACCACGTCACTGCCCGGCGGTACTCATCGCCGCGCCGGCCTCCGGTCAGGGCAAGACCACCGTCACCGCCGCGCTCGCCCGTTTGCATCGCAATCAGGGGCGCAAGGTGCGCGTGTTCAAATGCGGGCCGGACTTTCTCGATCCGATGATTCTCGAGCGCGCCAGCGGTGCGCCGGTGTATCAACTGGACATGTGGATGGTCGGCGAGCAGGAAAGTCGTCGTCTGTTGTGGGAAGCCGCCAATGAGGCGGATCTGATTCTGATTGAAGGCGTGATGGGCCTGTTCGACGGCACGCCGTCCAGTGCCGATCTGGCGCGGCACTTCGGCGTGCCGGTGCTCGGGGTGATTGATGGGACGGCGATGGCGCAGACCTTTGGTGCGCTGGCGCTCGGCTTGGCCAAGTATCAGCCAGATCTGCCGTTTGCCGGCGTGTTGGCCAATCGTGTCGGCACCTTGCGCCATGCGCAGTTGCTCGAAGGTAGCCTCACCGAAGGTCTGCGCTGGTACGGCGCGTTGTCCCGAGAAACCGGCATCGAATTGCCGAGCCGCCATCTCGGTCTAGTCCAGGCCAGTGAATTGAATGACCTCGATGTGCGTCTCGACGCCGCCGCCGATGCATTGGCCAGCAGTTGCGAGGTAGCGCTGCCACCGGCGGTGGAGTTTGCCGCACCGGACGTGATCGCTGTCGAGCCGTTGCTGAAGAATGTGCGGATTGCCGTCGCCCGTGATGAAGCGTTTGCTTTCACCTACGGCGCGAGTCTCGATCTGTTGCGGGCGATGGGCGCCGAGTTGAGTTTCTTCTCGCCGATTCGCGACTCGCAATTGCCTGAAGCGGACAGCCTATATTTGCCCGGTGGGTATCCGGAACTGCACCACGTTGCGTTGGCGCAGAACACCGCGATGTGTGAGGCGATTCGCGCGCATCATGCGGCGGGTAAGCCGTTGCTCGCCGAGTGTGGCGGGATGCTGTATCTGCTCGATTCGTTGACTGATGTTGAAGGCTCCCGCGCTGAGTTGGTCGGGCTGCTTAAGGGCGATGCGGTGATGCAGAAGCGTCTGGCGGCGTTGGCGTTGCAAGCGGTGGATCTGCCGGAAGGTTCGTTGCGTGGGCACACTTATCATCATTCGTTGACGACTACCGAACTGGCGCCGATTGCGCGGGGTTTGAGCCCGAATGGTGGGCGTGGCGCCGAGGCGGTTTATCGGGAAGGGCGGATGACGGCTTCTTATGTGCACTTCTATTTCCCGTCGAATCCGGCGGCTGTCGCTGCACTGTTTGCGCCTGACTCCGAAGGCGCCTTCGCGAGCAGGCTCGCTCCCACAGTTGAAACGGTGGTGATTGAAGCAATGCAATCCCCTGTGGGAGCGAGCTTGCTCGCGAAAGGGCCATGACCGACCACACATTCTCCGAAGCCGAGCGCGAAGCGGTTTACAGAGCCATCGCCGAACGCCGCGACATGCGCCACTTCACCGGTGGCAGCGTCGAGCCGGAGTTGTTGCGCCGACTCTTGGAAGCCGCCCACCAGGCCCCAAGCGTCGGCCTGATGCAGCCCTGGCGTTTCATCCGCATCAGCGACCGCAGCCTGCGCGGGCAGATCCAGAATCTGGTGGAAGAAGAACGCATCCGCACAGCCGAAGCCCTCGGCGAGCGCAGTGACGAGTTCATGAAGCTCAAGGTCGAAGGCATCAATGATTGCGCCGAAGTGCTGGTCGCCGCGTTGATGGATGATCGCGAAAAGCACATTTTCGGTCGCCGTACATTGCCGGAAATGGACATGGCCTCGCTGTCCTGCGCGATCCAGAATCTGTGGCTGGCCTCGCGCGCCGAAGGCCTGGGCATGGGCTGGGTCTCGCTTTTCGAACCGCAAGCGTTGGCGGATCTGCTGAAGCTGCCCGAGGGTGCCAAGCCACTGGCGGTTTTATGCCTGGGCCCGGTCAAGGAATTCTATCCAGCGCCGATGCTGGTACTCGAAGGGTGGGCGCAGGCGCGGCCGCTCAATGAGCTGCTTTACGAAAATTATTGGGGAGTGAGTCAATGAGTGTGGCGTTGTTGAGTGTCGCCGCAGTGGCGCTGGATGCGCTGTTGGGTGAACCGAAACGCTGGCATCCGCTGGTGGCGTTCGGCAATTTCGCCGGGCGCATCGAGCAACGCTTCAACGCCGGGGGCCGGGGTTGGCGCAGTCATGGGGTCACTGCGTGGGTGATCGCGGTGCTGCCGCTGACCTTGCTCGCCACGGCGTTTTCCTGGGCGCCATACGTGGGCTGGGTCGTCGAGATTCTCGCGCTGTATTGCGCCCTCGGCATGCGCAGCCTCGGCGAGCATGTCGCGCCGGTCGCCGCCGCGTTGCGCGCGGATGATCTGGACGAGGCGCGCAAGCGTGTCGGCTATCTGGTCAGCCGCCAGACCGATGAACTCGACAGCACCGCCGTCGCCCGCGCCGCCACCGAGTCGGTGCTGGAAAACGGCAGCGATGCGGTGTTTGCCGCGCTGTTCTGGTTTGTCGTGGCGGGTGCGCCGGGCGTGGTCCTCTATCGCTTGAGCAACACGCTCGATGCGATGTGGGGCTATCGCAACGAACGCTTTGAGCGTTTCGGTTGGGCAGCAGCAAAAATCGACGACGTGTTGAACTACATTCCTGCGCGTCTGGTGGCATTAACCTACGCGCTGCTGGGTAAAACCCGACTCGCGCTGAAGTGCTGGCGCGCGCAGGCGCCGAAGTGGGACAGCCCCAACGCTGGCCCGGTAATGGCTGCCGGGGCCGGTGCCTTGGGCGTGGAGCTGGGCGGCCCGGCGATCTATCACGGCGAACTTCACGACCGTCCGCAACTCGGCGAAGGCGCTCCAGCGGATGCCGATTCCATCGACCGTGGCTGGCAATTGGTCCAGCGCGGGGTATGGTTATGGCTGCTGATTCTCTGCGTGGGGGCTGAATTCTATGCTTGAGCACGGTGGCCGGCTGCGCAAGGCTGCACACGATTACGGCATTGCCGAGGCGGACTGGCTCGACCTGTCCAGCGGCCTCGCGCCGTGGCCATTTCCGATCCCGGAAATCCCGCTGCGCGCCTGGGCGCGCTTGCCGGAAACCGATGACGGTCTGGAGCAAGCCGCGTGCGATTACTGCGGTGCCGCGCAAGTGCTGCCGGTGGCCGGTTCGCAGATGGCCATCCAGTTGCTGCCGCGTTTGCGCCGGGCCGGCAAGGTCGGCGTGTTGTCGCCGTGTTATGCCGAACACGCCGAAGCGTGGCGGCGCAGTGGTTACATCGTGCGCGAAGTGCTGGAGCAGGAAGTCGAATTCTTTCTCGACAGCCTCGACGTGCTGGTGGTGGTCAACCCGAACAATCCGACCGGCTTGAGCCTGACCCCGGCACGATTGCTCGACTGGCACGCGCGGCTCGCCCGGCGTGGTGGCTGGCTGGTGGTCGATGAAGCCTTCATGGACAACACACCGCAGTTGAGCCTGGCCCCGCATGCCCATCAAGTCGGGCTGATTGTGTTGCGCTCGTTCGGCAAGTTTTTCGGTCTGGCCGGGGTGCGTCTGGGCTTTGTCCTGGCCGAACGCAAGTTGCTCAAACTGCTCGCTGAACAGGTTGGGCCATGGGCGGTGAGCGGGCCAACCCGAGTGCTTGGCCAGGCGTGCCTGCAAGACACCGAAGGTCACACCCGCCAACGCATTCGCAGCGATGAGGCCAGCGAACGATTGGCAACGCTGCTTGAGCGCTACGGCTTCAAGCCCCAGGGTGGTTGCGCGCTGTTCCAGTGGCTGATCACCGAGCATGCCGAAACGCTGCACGCATTCATGGCCCGTCGCGGCATCCTCCTGCGCATTTTCACCCACAACAGCAGTCTGCGTTTTGGTCTGCCCGCCGATGCGACTGAAGAGACGCGCCTCGAACAGGCTTTGATAGCCTTCACCAAGGACCACCCATGACCACCCTGATGGTGCAAGGCACCACTTCCGACGCCGGCAAAAGCACACTGGTGACGGCGTTGTGCCGCTGGGCAACTCGTCAGGGCGTGGCGGTCGTACCGTTCAAGCCGCAGAACATGGCGCTCAACAGTGCCGTGACCGCTGATGGCGGTGAGATTGGCCGCGCGCAAGCGGTGCAGGCGCAAGCCGCTCATCTCGAACCGCACACTGACATGAACCCGGTGCTGCTCAAGCCGAACAGCGACACTGGCGCGCAAGTGATCATCCATGGTCGTGCCGTCACCACGATGAACGCGGTTGCCTACCACGACTACAAAGCCATCGCGATGCAAGCCGTGCTGGCCTCCCATGAACGACTCAGTGCCGCGTATCCGCTGGTGATGGTCGAAGGCGCGGGCTCACCGGCCGAGATCAATCTGCGTGCTGGTGATATCGCCAACATGGGTTTTGCCGAAGCGGTGGATTGCCCGGTGTTGCTGATTGCCGACATCAATCGCGGCGGGGTTTTTGCTCATCTGGTTGGCACCCTCGAACTGCTGTCGCCGAGCGAACAGGCACGGGTCAAAGGTTTCATCATCAACCGTTTTCGCGGCGACATCGCTTTGCTGCAACCGGGCCTTGACTGGCTGGAACAGCGCACCGGCAAACCGGTGGTCGGCGTGTTGCCCTACATGATGGATCTGCATCTGGAGGCCGAGGACGGCATCGATCAGCGCCAGACCGACAAGGCCGAACAAGTGCTGAAAGTGGTGGTGCCGGTGCTGCCGCGCATCAGCAATCACACTGACTTCGATCCGTTGCGCTTGCATCCGCAGGTTGATCTGCAATTCGTCGGCCCGGGGCAGGCGATTCCTGCTGCCGATCTGATCATCCTGCCGGGCTCGAAAAGCGTGCGCAGCGATCTGGCCTATTTGCGTGCCAATGGCTGGGATACCGCGATCAATCGGCATCTGCGTTACGGCGGCAAAGTGCTGGGGATTTGCGGTGGTCTGCAGATGCTCGGTCAGCAGGTGCATGATCCGCTCGGCCTCGAAGGTGCGCCGGGCACGAGTGCCGGTTTGGGTTTGCTGGCGTTCGACACCACGCTTGAAGCCGAAAAGCAGTTGCGCAATGTGCGTGGGCGGCTGGCGCTGGAAAATGCCGAAGTCAGTGGCTATGAAATTCATGCGGGCGTGACCACGGGAGCGGCGCTGGAGAACGCAGCGGTGCATCTTGAAGACGGCCGTTGCGACGGTGCGCAGAGCGCTGACGGGCAGGTGTTTGGCACGTATCTACATGGCTTGTTTGAATCGCCGACGGCGAGTGCAGCGTTGCTGCGCTGGGCCGGGTTGAGCGATGTGCAGCAGGTGGATTATCACGGCTTGCGCGAGCGTGATATCGAGCGCTTGGCGGATCTGGTGGAGAAGCATCTGGATACCGGCTTGTTGCGTCAGCTCTGTGGGATTTGAGGGGAATTTAATGGCCTCATCGCGAGCAGGCTCACTCCTACAGGGTTATGTGTTTTACACAAAATTCATGGTTGCTCGAGATCCCTTGTAGGAGTGAGCCTGCTCGCGATAGCGCCAGTCGGCTCAACCCATAATTTTCAGGATATCCCCCATGCTCCAACTGATCCTCGGCGGCGCCCGCTCCGGCAAAAGTCGTCTGGCCGAAAAACTCGCCAGCGATAGCGGCCTGGCGGTGACCTATATCGCCACCAGCCAGCCCCTCGATGGCGAGATGAGCGACCGCGTCGCCCACCACCGCGCGCGCCGTCCCGTCGAATGGGCGCTGATCGAAGAGCCGCTCGAATTGGGTCGCGTCCTGCGCGAATCCGCCAGCGCCGAGCGTTGCCTGTTGGTCGATTGCCTGACCCTGTGGCTGACCAATCTGCTGATGCTCGATGACGCCGAACGTCTCGCCGCTGAGCGCGAAGCCCTGCTCGAATGCCTGGCCTTGCTGCCGGGGGAAATCATTTTTGTCAGCAACGAGACCGGAATGGGTGTCGTGCCGCTGGGCGAATTGACTCGCCGCTACGTCGATGAAGCCGGTTGGCTGCATCAAGCTCTGGCTGAGCGCTGTCAGCGTGTTGTCCTGACCGTCGCCGGCCTGCCTCTGACTCTGAAAGGACCTGCGTTATGACTCAAACCTGGTGGCTGAACCCGTGCAAACCGGTCGATCTGAACGTCGTTGAACAAGCGACGGCGCGGCAACAGCAACTGACCAAACCGGCAGGTTCGCTGGGGCGTCTGGAATCGGTTGCGGTGCAACTGGCCGGTCTGCAAGGCCAGGTCAAACCGACGCTCTCGCAAGTGTGGATCGCGATTTTTGCCGGTGATCACGGCGTGGTCGCTGAAGGTGTTTCGGCGTTCCCGCAGGAAGTCACCGGGCAGATGTTGCTCAACTTTGTCAGCGGCGGTGCGGCGATCAGTGTGTTGGCGCGGCAGCTCGGTGCGCAGCTGGAAGTGGTTGATCTGGGCACGGTGAATCCAGCGCTGAACCTGGCGGGTGTACGTCACTTGAGCATCGGTCCGGGCACGGCCAACTTCGTGCAGGGCGCGGCGATGACTCAGGCTCAAGGCGAGCTTGCGTTGCAGGCCGGTCGCGACAGTCTGCTGCGGGCGAAAGCCGCAGGCGCACAGTTGTTCATCGGTGGCGAAATGGGCATCGGCAACACCACCGCCGCCAGCGCCTTGGCCTGTGCCTTGCTCGATTGCCCGGTGGCACATCTGACCGGTCCCGGCACCGGGCTGAATGCCGAAGGTGTCAGCCATAAAGCGCAAGTAATCGAGCGCGCATTGGCGTTGCACGCCGCGCAACGTGGCGATGCCTTGCAGACCCTGTTCAATCTTGGTGGTTTTGAAATCGCGGCGCTGGTCGGCGCGTATCTGGCGGCGGCTCAAGAAGGCGTTGCAGTATTGGTCGACGGCTTTATCTGCACGGTCGCTGCGCTGGTTGCGGTGCGCTTGAATCCGGACTGCCGCGAGTGGTTATTGTTCGGTCACCGGGGCGCCGAGCCGGGTCATCGCCATGTGCTGGAAACGCTGAAAGCTGAGCCGTTGCTGGAACTCGGTCTGCGTCTGGGTGAGGGCAGTGGCGCCGCGTTGGCGGTGCCGCTGTTGCGTCTTGCCTGCGATCTGCACGGGCAGATGGCGACGTTCGCCGAAGCGGCGGTGGCGGATCGTCCGGCATGAAGCTGCAACTGGATCTGTTGCGTCATGGTGAAACTGAACTCGGCGGTGGTTTGCGCGGCAGCCTCGACGATGCGCTGAACGAACAGGGTTGGGCGCAGATGCGTGCGGCGGTAGTCGAAGGCGGGCCGTGGCAGCGGATTGTCAGTTCGCCGTTGCAGCGTTGTGCGCGCTTCGCCGCCGAACTGGGCGAACAGCTGAGTCTTCCGGTGCAGCTGGACAAGGATCTGCAGGAGCTGCATTTCGGCGCATGGGAAGGGCAGAGCGCAGCGGCGTTGATGGAAACGGACGCCGAGGCCTTGGGGCTGTTCTGGGCTGATCCGTATTCCTTTACGCCACCGCAAGGTGAGCCGGTCAGCGCGTTTGCGGCTCGGGTGTTGGCAGCGGTTGCGCGCCTGCACACTGCATACGCCGGTGAGCGGATTTTGCTGATCAGTCATGGCGGCGTGATGCGTCTGCTGTTGGCGCAAGCGCGAGGGCTGCCACGCGCACAACTGCTCAATGTCGAGGTCGGGCATGGCGCAATGTTTGCGCTGACGGTCGAGGTTGACGGTTCACTCAAGGAAGGTCACTGACATGTTGCCGCTGTGGATCGCCCTGCAATTTCTCAGCAGCCTGCCGATTCGCCTGCCGGGGATGCCCGAGCCGGAACAGCTTGGGCGATCGCTGCTGTTTTATCCGCTGGTGGGGCTGTTGTTCGGGCTGATCCTGTGGGCGCTGAATCTCGCCTTGAGCGGTGCGCCGTTGTTGCTGCATGCGGCATTGCTGTTGACGGTTTGGGTGCTGCTCAGCGGCGCACTTCATCTGGATGGTCTGGCCGACAGCGCCGATGCCTGGCTCGGTGGTTTTGGTGATCGCGAGCGCACGCTGACGATCATGAAAGACCCGCGCAGCGGGCCGATTGCGGTGGTGACGCTGGTGCTGGTGTTGCTGCTCAAGTTTGCTGCACTGCTGGCGCTGATCGAGCAAGGGCATGGGCTGGCGTTGATTATTGTGCCGCTGCTCGGGCGGGCGGCGCTGCTGGGCTTGTTTCTGACGACGCCGTACGTGCGTGCGGGTGGGTTGGGGCAGGCGTTGGCGGATCATTTGCCGCGCAAGGCCGGATGGTGGGTGCTGGGCTTCAGCGCATTAGTCTGCGTGCTGATTGCCGGATTCAGTGCCGTCGTTGCGCTGATGATCGCTGTCGGTGTGTTTGTCTGGTTGCGGCAGGTGATGATGCGGCGGCTGGGCGGGACGACGGGCGATACGGCGGGGGCGTTGCTGGAATTGCTGGAGATGGTGGTGTTGGTTGGATTGGTTTTGATCTGACAGTTTTGGATTGTCTGTGCTGGCCTCTTCGCGAGCAGGCTCGCTCCCACAGGGGGCGCATTGCAAATGTAGGAGTGAGCCTGCTCGCGATAGCGGTGTGTCAGGCGCCACAAATGTTATGGGTAAACTCATCTGTAACTTGATTTAACATAGTCGCGGGTATATACACGCATCATGCTTCCTTCTCAGTGTTTGTGCACCAACCTGCGTCGCGCCGCTCGTGGCGTCAGCAGGCATTACGACGGCGCTCTCGACGGCTTCGGAATCAACGTTGCCCAGTATTCTTTACTGTGCAATCTGCAGCGTCTGGATCAACCGAGCATTTCCGAACTTGCCGAGGCGATGGGTCTGGACCGCAGCACCCTCGGACGCAATCTGCGGGTGCTGGAAGGTGAGGGGCTGGTGGCGCTGGCCGAAGGCGAGGACATGCGCAACCGCATCGTCAAACTCACCGAGACCGGCGTGCAACGCCTGGCAGCGGCACTGCCGGCCTGGGAAGCAGCGCAGCAGCGGCTGATCGACCGACTGGGCGCCGAGAAGCGTGAAACCTTGCTCAGATTGCTGGATGAACTGGCCTGAGGCCGGTTTTTTCCAAACTCAAGCGGGTATATACCCGCAAGCGGAGAATAACAATGACATCGATGTGGCGTACGTGCGGTTGGGTGTTGCTGGGGAGTGCGCTGATCCTGGCGTTGTCATTGGGCGTGCGGCACGGTTTCGGTCTGTTCCTGTCACCGATGAGTGCGCAATTCGGCTGGGGACGTGAGGTGTTTGCTTTCGCGATCGCCCTGCAGAACCTGATCTGGGGTCTGGCGCAACCGTTTACCGGTGCATTGGCTGACCGCTTCGGCGCGGCAAAAGTGGTGCTCGTCGGTGGGGTGCTCTACGCGGTGGGTCTGGTGTGCATGGGCCTGTCTGATTCGGCGGTAACGCTATCACTGAGCGCCGGCCTGCTGATCGGCATTGGTCTGTCCGGCACCTCGTTCTCGGTGATCCTCGGCGTCGTCGGCCGCGCGGTGCCGCCGGAAAAACGCAGCATGGGCATGGGTATCGCCAGCGCCGCCGGTTCGTTCGGCCAATTCGCCATGTTGCCGGGTACCCTCGGCTTGATTGGCTGGCTCGGCTGGTCGGCGGCGTTGTTGGTATTGGGCTTGCTGGTGGCGCTGATCGTGCCGCTGGTGAGCATGCTCAAGGACAAGCCGCTGCCGGTGCTTGGCCATGAACAAACCCTGTCTGAAGCGTTGCGCGAAGCTTGCTCGCATTCCGGGTTCTGGCTGCTGGCGTTTGGTTTTTTCGTTTGCGGTTTTCAGGTGGTGTTCATCGGTGTGCACTTGCCGGCCTATCTGGTCGATCAGCATCTGCCGGCCAGTGTCGGCACCACGGTGCTGGCGTTGATCGGGCTGTTCAATATCTTCGGCACCTACACCGCCGGCTGGCTTGGCGGACGCATGTCCAAGCCGCGCTTGCTCACCGCGTTGTATCTGCTGCGCGCAGTGGTGATCGTGTTGTTCCTGTGGCTGCCGGTGACGACCACGTCGGCGTACCTGTTTGGCATGGCCATGGGTTTCCTGTGGCTGTCGACGGTGCCGTTGACCAACGGTACGGTGGCGACCTTGTTCGGGGTGCGAAACCTGTCCATGCTCGGTGGCATCGTGTTCCTCTTCCATCAGTTGGGATCGTTTCTTGGCGGCTGGCTGGGCGGGGTGGTGTATGACCGAACCGGGAGTTATGACTTGATCTGGCAAGTGGCGGTTCTGCTGAGCCTGTTGGCAGCCGCGCTGAACTGGCCGGTGCGTGAGCGTCCGGTCGCACGCCTGCAAGCCGCAGCGAGCGCCGCATGAGCCGATTCTGGCGACGATTGGCCATCACGGCACTCGGCGCCGCTTTGCTGGCGCTGGTGTGGTGGGGCTGGCAGCAGGGCGGTCTGGCCTTGATGCAGTTGGGCATGAGCATTTGCTAGAAGCGGGCATGACGAGTAACGTCGAATCCTGAACGACTGCTCAAGGATGCTCGACATGCTGATGCGCTGGTGTGCTGTTCCCGCGTTGCTGATGGCGTTGACTGGTCTGGCCCAGGCCGCCGACTGCCCCGAATTGCTGCAAGGCTCACTGCCCAAGTTGCGAGCCAAGGAATCCATTGATCTGTGCCAGCAATACGCCGACAAGCCGCTGGTGGTGGTCAACACTGCCAGTTTCTGCGGTTTTGCGCCGCAGTTCGAAGGCCTTGAGGCGCTGCATAAACGCTACGGAGGGCAAGGTTTGCAAATGCTCGGGGTGCCTTCCAACGACTTCAAACAGGAGTCCAAGGACAGCGCCGAGACTGCCAAGGTCTGCTACGCCAACTATGGCGTGACGTTCAATATGACCGAGCCGCAGAAGGTTCGTGGTGATGACGCTACGCATCTGTTCCAGGTGCTGGCAGCACAGACCAGTGCGCCGAAGTGGAATTTCTACAAGTATGTGGTCGATCGCCAGGGCAAGGTGATCGCCAATTTCTCCAGTCTGACCAAGCCGGATGATCCGGAGTTTATCGCCGCGATCGAGAAGGCTATCGCCTCGAAACCGCTGAAGCCATAGCGCTGTTTTTTTGTGGGAGCGAGCCTGGGAAGTGTGTTGTGGTGGTGAGTAAACTCAAGGCAATAAAAAGCCCCGCTTTCTGCAAAGAGAGCGGGGCTTTTTTGTCGGCGAGGGGTTAGCCTCGCCGTGCAGCATCAGAAGCGGTAGGTCGCGCCGACACCGAAACCGTTTGCCGAGTTTTCATACTTGGCGTCGTAGGTCTGACCACGATCGTTTTCGTTGCGGATCTTGACCGACTCTTCCTTCAGGTACGAGTAGGCAACGTCGATGGTCAGGTCTTCAGTCGGGCTCCAGCCGGCACCGATGCTGAAGATGGTCCGGTCGCCAGTAGGAATACGTGGCGAACGGTCGACGTTGTTGGTCGGCGACTGGTCGAAGGTCAGACCGGTACGCAGTACCCATTCCTTGTTCAACTGATACGAAGTACCCACGGCGTAAGCCCAGGAGTCGTGCCAGTTCTGGTCTTCGGTGATCTCACCGAACTGACCGGCGAGCAAAGGCTGCACACCAGAGTTCTTGACGGTGATTTTTTCCAGCTGGCTCCAGCGGGTCCAGGTCGAACCGGCATACACGTTCCAGCGATCGTTGATCGCCTGGGTGACCGAGAAGTCGATGGATTCAGGCGTGGTGATCTTCAGCGAAGCATCGTACTTCTGGTTGGCGCCCAGACCGATTGCACCGAGCACACCGTAGTTGACCTTGGTGTTGCCTTCGAGCTTGTAGTCGACTTTCGAGTGGTAAGTCAGACCCAGACGCGTGGTGTCAGTGGCTTGTACCAGCACACCGATGTTGTAGCCCAGCGCGGTGTCGTCACCCTTGATCTTGACCTTGCCATCCGGCGCGGCCTGAGTGATCGACAGGTTGGATTCCAGCGTACCGTCGATGCGGTTGATGGTCGGACCAAAACCGATCGACACCTTGTCGTTGAAGGCGTAACTGACGGTTGGCTGGAAGGTGATCACTTGTACTTCGGACTTGCTACCGAAGTAACGGCCGGCAAAGCCTTTTTCATAGTCGGTAATCAGGCCGAACGGCACGTAGACGCCGAGGCCGAATGCCCAATGATCATCGATCGGTTTGACGTAGAAGCCCATAGGTACGGAGGTGAAGGGCACCATGTCGCCTTTGTTGCTGCCGCCGTTAGGGCTGGAGCTGGCATCGCTGATATCGGTTTTTGCATCAAGGAATGCAACACCGCCAGTGACTTGTTCGCGCTTGAGGCGCGACATGCCGGCAGGGTTGCCATAAACAGTGCTTGCGTCGTCGGCAGAAGAAGATCGTCCAGCGTAACCGGTGCCCATCCCGCTGATACTGTGTTCGTTGATGGCAAAGCCAGCTGCGAAGATCTGGGTGGATGCCATGGTAACGGCGAGGCTAAGGGTGGTTTTGAGCATGACTTTTTTCATTATTAGAACTCCTGATGATCACCGGGGCGAAAATTACCAACATTTTCGTCCCAGCGCTATAGTCCGTATGCCTTGAGTTAGAGCGGTTTTGTAGGACAATCCAACCAGATTCGCGACCTGTTGGCCGATCTTCTGAAACCGGGCGGTCAGCAAGCGACCTGATTCACCGTTGAAACACAGGTGTGCCAGGCGTAAGTGAAGTCGCGCAGACGACCTTGGGGTTGAAAGGTCTGACGCCAGATACGCGCCATTCCCAGCAAATCGTTGGAGTCGGGGAGGGTGGGGTTTTGTTCTTCTACCAGCAGCCAGGCAATGGCCGTGGCGTAGCGCAGATTGACCGTCAGTTCCAGGTGCGGGCCGGTCAGAAAAGCATGCTGACTGGCGAGGCCGCGAACCAGGCTGGCACGTTCCGGATCGAGCGCCAGATAGTCATCCCAAAGGGCCTGATGGCGATGCTCGGCGATACGGTAGAGGCCGTGGCCACGGCGGTCATGGAGGGCGGAACCCAGGGCAGACTGGCTGGCGGCGATACCCAGCAGCAGAGATTCGGCAGTTGCGCTGTGGCGTCCCAGATAAATCAGCGTAGGACGGATCACGTAGCGGCACAGTTCGCTGGCAGCGATACCCATAACACCCTCGGTTCTTGTTATTAATGGCGAGTCCTGAAGGGGGGCTTGGCAGCTATGGATCGGTTCAGGCTCGCCGCAAGCGGATCATGCCGCTTGAGTTGAAGTGTAGTGTCATATTCGCGACGTAAAGGACTGTTTTTAAAATATTTCCCGCTGCGGGGAATATCCGTTATATCCGATGGTGCTTAGCCGCTGAGGGGTAAAAGCGAAACATCAGGCAATAAAAAGCCCCGCATTGTGTGCGGGGCTTTTGCTTTTGCAGCCTTTTCGGCTCTCAGGCAACCAGTGCCTGACGGGTACGATCGATCACGGCCTGCAGCGGTTCAGCGCTGGAGTACTGATCGGGGTACAGACGCTCGCTGTGGCGGGCGATACCGTGTTCGTTGACCAGTGTGAAGCTGAAGCAGCCTTTGCGAGCGGCCATGATCAGGCAGTTCATTGGTGCAAAAGCGTTGGTTAGGGTGCGAATGGCATCCTGAGTATGGATTTGAGTAGACATAGTTATTAGGTGTTCCTACAAATGACACGGATAAGAACCGTGCAACGTTAAAACGTTCCAGTAACGTCGACCACCATTGGTCGAACGAAGAACCCGACTGGAACAAAGCAGCCAGTTTGAAGCGCTATTAAGTTGGCGCGCTTGGGCTGGCAGGTAGGTACTTAGGAGGGCAGGCATCACAACGAGGGCAAAGGTTCTGGGCCCGGGGTGAAGATCCTGATCAATTTGCAGGTTGGTTCGGTCAGAGTAAGTGTTCTTCGCAACACCCTTCACGTCATTGGAAGGCTGTGTTGTCGCAAGATTTACCTGGAAACCATCGAGGGGTCGTTCCCGCTTTTTTCGGTAGAGCTTCTTGGAAGAAGGCAGACCGTGGGGATGTGTTCGACCGGAATTGACTTTCAGCTTGGTACTAACGCCGCGGATACTAACGGATCGAAACGGGTAAAGCAAACTTCGAGTAGAAAAACATTGCAGAGGCCGATTGAGTCTGCTTTGGGGGGCGCAGAATTGCCCGCATTTGGCGCAGCGCTTGACCGTCGGTCGGTGAAGATTTGTTCATCAAGCCGCGTGCCAGGCCGGTTTATCCCAGGCCGGTTAGCAAAACGACCCGAAAAAGCGCATCGATATAACCGGGTAACAGGTACTTGTGCACATTAGTTGCGCAAGCTGTAACGGCACTGTCATACCAATCCTGACTCCACTGGCTGCCTGCATCGAAAGTTTAAGTCAATGAAAAACATCGCTTTTTTTTGTTGGTGAAAAAATCGTCAGTTTGACTGCGAGCCCCATTCCATAAGGCTTTGCGACGGTTGGAGGGCGGTTGTCCACTGAGTTATCCACAGCTTCTGTGGATTGTCCCGAGCGCTTGCTCTAGGACGGGCGTGCCGGGTTGTTTTTCGACTTTACCTGTAAGAAAAAGAGAGTAGAGTGGCGCGCCTTCCGATTCGTCCCACAGTGCTTTATGAAGTTTCGCTCAGTATCAGACTCTGTTACCTCACAACCTTCTTCTGTTACCCCGCCCAAGCGATTTTCCGTTCGCGTTGCAGAATGGCTGCTCGACAGCCCGCGCCTGAGCGACAGTCATAATGCCAAGCACATCGCAGGGCGCCTGCTCAAACAACCGGCGCGTGAAGGCGTGGTGGCTGCGCAAAGCCGTCTCGGTCAGTTGATGTGCCGTGAGTGCGGTAACGCCCGGGATCGTCGCATCGGTCAGGATCTGCTGCGCCAGGCCGCGCGTGCCGGTGACCGTCGTGCGCAACAGGAACTCGGTCTGCTCGAAGACTGAGCTGTCCAAGACCTGACACCTTGGTTAACCTTCAGGCTTTATAAGATCGGCGGGAGTGGCTATGGCGATGGACTTGACCAGCGTATTGCTGGGGCTTGCAGGGGCGGGATTGCCACTGCTGGCGCTGGCTTGGCAACTGCAACGCCGGGCGAGTAACGGCCAGGCCGAGGTCGCCTTGCTCGAAGAGCGGCTGGCCATGGCGCAACTGGCGCAGGACGGACTCAACGCGCAGCTCGACGCCAGTCGCGATGAAGTCGCCGATCTCGGCCAGGCCAACGCCGCCAAGCAAGCTGATCTGGCAGCGCTGCGCCGGGAAGTCGAGCTGCTGCAGATCGAGCGTGATGACGCCCGCGATGCCTCCCACGCCTGGAACCTCGAACGCGCGAACAAGGAAGCTGAGCTGCGCCGCCTCGACGCACAAGCCGCTTCACTGAACGCCGAACTGCGCGAGCAACAGGAAAGCCACCAGCAACGCCTCAACGACCTGCAAGGCTCGCGCGATGAACTGCGTGCGCAGTTTGCCGAACTGGCCGGGAAGATTTTCGATGAGCGCGAGCAGCGCTTTGCCGAGACCAGTCAGCAGCGGCTCGGGCAGTTGCTTGATCCGCTCAAGGAGCGCATCCAGTCCTTCGAAAAACGGGTGGAAGAAAGTTATCAGGCCGAGGCCCGCGAGCGCTTCTCGCTGGCCAAGGAACTGGAACGTTTGCAGGCGCTCAATCTGCGCCTGAGCGACGAAGCCACCAACCTCACCCGCGCCCTCAAAGGCCAGAAAACCCAAGGTAACTGGGGCGAGCTGATTCTTGAACGTGTGCTCGAACACGCCGGTCTGGAGAAGGGCCGCGAGTATCAGACCCAAGTCAACCTTAAAGGCCCGGATGGCGAGCGCTTCCAGCCTGACGTGATCATTTACCTGCCCGGCGACAAGCAAGTCGTGGTGGACTCCAAGGTGAGTCTCACCGCCTATCAGCAGTACGTTGCAGCCGACGACGACAGCCTCGGGCAGATCGCGATCAAGCAGCATGTATTGTCGTTGCGCAATCACGTCAAAGGCCTGGCCGGCAAGGATTACAAACGTCTTGAAGGCCTGCACAGCCTCGATTTCGTTTTGCTCTTCGTGCCGATCGAGGCCGCATTTTCGGCAGCCTTGCAGGCTGAGCCATCGCTGTTTCAGGAAGCCTACGACCGCAACATCGTGATCGTCAGCCCGACGACGTTGCTGGCGACGTTGCGCGTGATCGACAGTCTGTGGAAGCAGGAGCGCCAGAGCCAGAACGCCCGGGAAATCGCCGAGCGCGCTGGGTGGCTGTACGACAAGTTCGTGCTGTTCATTCAGGATCTGGATGAGGTCGGCAATCGCCTGCAGCAGCTGGACAAAGCCTACAGCTCAGCGCGCAACAAGCTGACAGAAGGACGCGGTAATCTGGTCAGTCGCAGTGAGCAACTGAAATTGCTCGGCGCCCGGGCGAGCAAGAGCTTGCCGGCGGATTTGCTGGAGCGGGCGATGACCGATGTCGATGGTCTCGTTGAACTCCCTGAATAAAGATCAAAAGATCGCAGTCTCCGGCAGCTCCCACAGGATGTACGCCATACCAATGTAGGAGCCGCCGGAGGCTGCGATTTTTTGCTTCTACAGCGGTAAATACCGACTCAACAACGCCCGCAACGCCGCCGGCTTCACCGGTTTGGCCAGATAATCCAGCCCCGCCGCATGCACCTGGGCGACCATCTCCGGTCGCCCGTCAGCGCTGATCACCACCCCCGGCACCGGCTCACCCAGGCTCGTGCGCAACCACGCCATCAGCTCAGTGCCGGTATCGCCGTGGTCAAGGTGATAGTCGACCAACGCCAGTTGCGGTCGCACGCCGTCATTTAACAGTGCTGCACATTCTTCGCGATTGCGCGCTGTCCACACCTGACATCCCCAGCGACTGAGCAGGCTGTTCATGCCGATCAGAATGCTGTCTTCATTGTCGATGCACAGTACCCGCGCGCCGCTTGGCAACCTGCCATTCATTTCGGCTGCAGCGCTTGCCGGTTGGGCCTGCGAGTGAGTGAGCGGCACGCTGACGCTGAACACACTGCCGCGACCCGGCCACGAGCGCACCCGCAAGGTGTGACCGAGCACCCGGCACAAACCATCGGCAATTGCCAAACCCAGGCCGAGGCCTTTTTCAGCGCGGGTCTGATGACTGTCGAGGCGTTTGAACTCTTCGAAAATCACTTGCTGTTTATCTTCTGGAATCCCTGGCCCGCGATCCCACACCTCCAGGCACAGTTCGCCGCCACGTCGACGCACACCGAGCAACACCGGACCCTTGGCATAACGGAAGGCGTTGGTGAGGAAGTTCTGCAGAATCCGCCGCAGCAATTTGATGTCGCTGTCGATGCGCAAATGGCTGCTGCGCACACGGAAAGTCAGACCTTGTTCCTGTGCCAGTGCCTTGAATTCCGCGCCGAGCGTGTCAAACAGTTCATTGACCGCAAACGGCTTGCGATCGGGGTTGATCTTGCCGTTTTCCAGGCGGGAAATATCCAGTAGATCGCTGATCAAGTCCTCAGCCGAACGCAGTGAGCTGTCGAGGTGCTGCACCAGTTTCTGCGCCTCGCTGCTCAAGCCGTCGTCCTGATGGGAGAGGGCAGCGGAGAACAGTCGAGCGGCATTCAGTGGTTGCATCAAGTCATGGCTGACCGCCGCGAGAAAGCGGGTTTTCGACTGATTGGCGGCTTCGGCGGTGCCCTTCGCCTCGGTCAGCGCGACGTTGAGTTGCGACAGTTCCTGAGTGCGTTCGCTGACCCGTTGTTCCAGCCCTTCATTGGCTTCGGTGAGTGCCTGCTCGGCTTCGCGGAACGCGGTGATGTCGGTGAAACTCATGACGAAACCGCCCCCCGGCATCGGGTTGCCGATCAGCTCGATCACCCGGCCGTTGGGGAACAGCCGTTCAGAGGTGTGCGCGCGGCCCTGACGCATCCAGTGCAAGCGGCGGGCAACGTGGACTTCCGCTTCGCCGGGGCCGCACAGGCCGCGCTCGGCGTTGTAGCGAATGATGTCGGCAATCGGCCGGCCGACGCTGATCAGACCATCCGGGTAATTGAACAACTCCAGATAGCGCCGGTTCCAGGCCACCAGTTTCAGCGACTGGTCGACCACGCTGATGCCTTGGGTGATGTTCTCGATCGCACCCTGCAGCAAGGCACGGTTGAACTGCAGCACCTCGGAGGCTTCGTCGGCGATGCGGACGACGTCCTCCAGCTGCATTTCCCGACCTTCGATGGCGGCTTTTACTACAGCACGCGTCGAAGAAGCGCCGAGCACACCGGCCAACAACCGCTCGGTATGGGCGATCCATTCGCCGTCGGCATTCTGGTTGGGGTTGAAGCCTTTGCCTTGGCGATAGGCGAAGCGAATGAAGCTTTGGCGCGCACGTTCCTCACCGACAAAACGCGCGGCCAATTGCAGCAAGTCGTCGATTTGCACCGCCAGCATCGAGCGTGCGCTCGGCCGCGCACTGATCTCCTGACCGATGAAACGTCCGGCCTGCCAGTGTTCCGATACGCGGGTACGCGACAGCACCGAAACCCAGGCGAACAGGGTGAAGTTGCCGGCCAGCGACAGCACTACGCCTTGGGTCAGCGGGCTAATCGGCAGGTTCAGCGGATTGCTGTGCAACCATGCCAGCCCTGGAAAACTGCTTAACGACCAGCCGAGGCTGTGCGCGGCGATCGGCAGGATCAAGGTGTAGAACCACAGGAAAGTACCGGCGGCCAAACCGGCGAAGACGCCGCGACGGTTGGCCTGTTTCCAGTACAGCGCACCGAGCATGGCGGGCGCCAGTTGAGTCACGGCGGCGAACGCAATCTGGCCGATGGTCGCCAGGCTTGCCGTCGAGCCGAGCAAGCGGTAGCTGACATAGGCGAGCAACAGAATCACCACGATGCTGACGCGGCGCACCGAGAGCATCCACTGGCGGAACACCTCGAACGGGCGCTCGGCGTTGTTGCGCCGCAGCAACCACGGCAACAGCATGTCGTTGGACACCATGGTCGACAACGCCACACTGGCGACAATCACCATGCCGGTCGCCGCCGACGCGCCACCGATAAAGGCCAGCACCGCCAAGGCCGGGTGCGCCTGGGCCAACGGCAGGCTGATCACGAACGAGTCGGGCAAGACGTCGCTCGGCAGCAGCATCTGTCCGGCCAGCGCGATCGGCACGACGAACAGTGCGGCCAACGCCAGATAAGCGGGAAACACCCATTTGGCCAGCCGCAGGTCCTGCGGATCGATGTTCTCCACCACCGTCACGTGGAACTGCCGTGGCAGGCAAATGATCGCCATCATCGCCACGCCGGTCTGCACCACCATCGACGGCCAGTTAATGGTTTCTTTCCAGTATTCCTCAAGCCGCGGGGCGAGCATCGCCTGATTGAACAGGTCGTCGAAACCGTCATACAGGCCAAACGTGACGAAGGCGCCGACGGCGAGAAAGGCAAACAGTTTGACCAGTGATTCGAAGGCAATCGCCAGCACCATGCCACGGTGGTGCTCGGTGGCGTCGAGGTTGCGTGTGCCGAAGACGATGGTGAACAGCGCCAGCACCAGCGACACGATCAGCGCGGTGTCCTGGGCGCGGGTGCCCATGGCATCGGCACCGGCGCCGATCAGCAGGTTCACGCCGAGGACGATGCCTTTGAGTTGCAGGGCGATATAGGGGAGAACGCCGACCAGACAGATCAGCGCGACGACCACCGCCAGCGATTGCGATTTGCCGTAGCGCGCGGCGATAAAGTCAGCGATGGAGGTGATGTTCTCCTGTTTGCTGATCATCACCATTTTCTGCAGGACCCACGGCGCGCCGACCAGCAGCAGGATTGGCCCGAGGTAAATCGGCAGGAATGACCACAGTTGCTCGGCGGCTTGACCGACAGCGCCGAAGAACGTCCAGCTGGTGCAATAAACTGCCAGCGACAGGCTGTACACCCAGGCACGCACGCGCGGCGGCAACGGCGCGCTGCGGCGGTCGCCGTAGAAGGCGATGGCGAACATGATGGCCATATAGGCCAGGGCGACGGCGGCGATCAGCCCGGTGGACAGCGACATGCAACACTCCCGACAAAAGACTCCCCGGCACTCCTGCCCGGGCGGACAGTCTCGCATGCGCGGGGCGGTTAGTCAGTGTCGACCAAGGTCGTGGCGTGGTGGGGTGTCGCAGGCGGGGAAGCCCTCTGTTTCTGGGGTGACCGGGTGGGGCCCTTCGCGAGCAGGCTCGCTCCCACATTTGCGATGCATTCCGCTGTGGGAGTGAGCCTGCTCGCGAAGGCGTCAGTCCTGACGCAGCGCAATATCGATCAGCCGATGCAGTTCATCCACCTCCAGCGCCGCCGCCGAAAACAGAATCCGGAACACCACCGGCGCAACCACCAGGTTGATCAACCGATCAACACTCGGCGCCACTTCATCCGGATGCCGCTCAACGATCGTCTGCAATTGCGCACCAATGATCGTCACGCAATACCCCGGCGTAGCACTGGCCTGCACGTCGCGCATCATGTTGCGCCCAGGCTCCGAACTCATCTCGTCGAGATATTGCTCAGCCCACGCACGAATATCGCTGCGCAAACTGCCGGTTTGCGCCGGCTCGCTGTCGGGGCGCATGCGGGCGAGGGCGACGTCGGCCAACAATGCCGACAGGTCACCCCAACGCCGGTAAATCGTCGACGGCGTCACCCCGGCGCGTGCGGCGATTTGCGGGACGGTCACGCTCGAGCGCTCCTGTTCTTGCAGGAGAGCACGGACTGCCGAATGAATTGCATCTTGCACCCGGGCACTGCGGCCGCCGGGGCGTAAACCTTCTTTAATAGCCATGCGGCAGACCTTAACACAAAGAATTTGCTTTAAGCGCGAGGCAGTAGCACACTCCGCAAAAGCAAAAAATTAGCTTTTGCGGAGTGTGCCCATGACCAGCCTTGCTTCCAATCGATCCAGCCTGTGGTTTCTGGCGATGACTTTACTGAGTTTTCTCGCCGCCTCCACGGCGCCAACGCCGCTGTATCACCTGTATCAGGATCAGCTGCACTTCTCGGCAACCATGCTGACGCTGATCTTCGGCGTCTATGCGCTCAGTCTGTTGGCGGCGCTATTAACTGTCGGCTCGCTTTCCGACCACTTGGGACGCAAACCGGTGATCTTCGCCGCCGTGCTGCTCAACGCGTTGGCGATGCTGCTGTTTATCTACGCCGACAGCGTGGCGTGGCTGATCAGCGCGCGTGTTCTGCAAGGATTTGCCACCGGCATGGCCACCGCTGTTTTAAGCGCGACCCTGCTCGACACGGATCGTCAGCAGGGGCCGTTGATCAACAGTGTCGCGCCGTTGCTCGGCATGGCCTTGGGCGGCATGGGTTGCGGTTTGCTGGCGGAGTTTGCGCCGGCACCTATGCAGCTGACCTATTGGCTGCTGCTCGCACTGTTTGTATTGCAAGGCATTTATGTCTGGCGCTTACCGGAAAGCGTCACTCCGCAAGCGGGGGCGTGGGCCTCGTTGCGGCCGACACTGCACGTGCCGATTCAAGCGCGGGCCACCTTGTGGCGCGTGTTGCCACTGAACACGGCAACCTGGGCGCTCGGCGGTTTCTACGCCTCGTTGGCACCGTCATTGGTGCGCACCGCCACCGGTTCGACTTCCAATCTGATCGGCGGCGCAACCGTGGCCGCCCTGACAGTGACCGGTGCATTGATGATTTTCACGCTGCGCAATCGTCCCGCCGCACGGGCGTTGCAGTTGGGTGCGAGCCTGCTGCCGATCGGTCTGGTATTGATTCTGCTGGGCGTGCACAGCGCCAGCCTGTCGCTGTTTTTCCTCGGCACGCTGGTGGCCGGTTGCGGCTTTGGCTCGGGATTCCTCGGCGCCGTGCGCAGCCTGGTGCCGCTGGCCTTGCCCCATGAGCGGGCAGGATTGATGGCGGCCTATTACGTGCTCAGTTATCTGGCGTTCTGTCTGCCGGCGTTGCTCGCCGGGCACTTGTCGCGTAGCTACGGTTTGCTGGCAACCACCGATGGTTACGGGGTTGTGTTGATCGTGTTGGCCATTGGCGCGCTGTTACTCAGCCTGCGCCCAGCCGCAGCCAAAGTGTGCCGCGCTCCATAACCCCCTCGATTTCGGTTAGCCTTGCCCAGCCTTCTTCTCACGGATCGACTCATGAAGATTATTCGCAGCAAGACCTTCACCGCCGAGCGCGCCTGGGGCGCGCTGGACATTGCCAACATGAACGGCATCACCACGCGCCTGCACTGGACGGATCAGCCGTACAAATGGCACATCAACGACGGCGAGGAAGTGTTTGTGGTGCTGGATGGTCAAGTGCTGATGCATTACCGCGATCTGGGCGAAGAAAAACAGGTGCGGCTTGAGGTCGGTGACATCTTCTATGCGAGTGTCGGCACCGAGCATGTCGCCCATCCGCAAGGTGCAGCGCGGATTCTGGTGATCGAGAGCGAAGGCAGCGTCTGACTGCTTATTGGTAAAACAGATAACAGTTAGAGAAATTACCCGTTATATAGATATTCGATTCGGTTCTACCATGGACTCAACCTCACCAGAGGAGAGGACTCCATGATGACTTGCCCCAACAGCGCCAAACCCGGCATCAAACCGTTCCGCCAGCTTCAGCACCCGCGTGAAGTGATCCGCCAGTTCACCCCCAACTGGTTCGCAGCGACTATGGGCACTGGTGTGCTGGCGTTGGCGTTGGCGCAACTGCCATTGGCCATTCCAGGCCTGCACGCCATTGCTGAAGGTTTGTGGTTGTTCAACATTCTGTTATTCAGCCTGTTTACCGTTGCCTACGCCGCGCGCTGGATTCTGTTCTTTGATGAAGCGCGGCGGATTTTCGGCCACTCCACGGTATCGATGTTCTTCGGCACGATTCCCATGGGCCTGGCGACGATCATCAACGGCTTTCTGCTGTTTGGCCTGCCGCGCTGGGGTGACGGCGTGATTCACCTCGCCGAAGTGCTGTGGTGGATTGATGTGGCCATGTCGCTGGCTTGCGGCGTGTTGATCCCTTACATGATGTTTACCCGTCAGGAACACAGCATTGATCAGATGACCGCCGTCTGGTTGCTGCCGGTCGTGGCGGCAGAGGTGGCGGCGGCCAGCGGTGGTTTGCTCGCACCGCATCTCACCGATGCCCACTCACAACTGGTGGTACTGACGACAAGCTACGTGCTCTGGGCCTTTTCGCTACCGGTAGCGTTCAGCATTCTGACCATCCTGCTGCTGCGCATGGCCCTGCACAAACTGCCCCACGAAAATATGGCGGCCTCGAGCTGGCTGGCCCTCGGCCCGATCGGCACCGGTGCGCTGGGCATGTTGCTGTTGGGCGATGATGCGCCGGCGATATTCGCGGCGAACGGTCTGCCCGGTATCGGTGAAATTGCCTCGGGTGTTGGGCTTATTGCCGGGATAACCCTGTGGGGCTTCGGACTGTGGTGGATGCTGATGGCGCTGCTGATCACCGTGCGTTACTTGCGCGACGGCATCCCGTTCAACCTTGGCTGGTGGGGCTTCACCTTCCCGTTGGGCGTGTATTCGCTGGCAACCCTGAAACTGGCGAGCACTCTGAACCTGACGTTTTTCAGTGTCGTCGGCACGCTGTTGGTGATGTTGCTGGCGCTGATGTGGCTGATCGTCGGCAAACGTACCGTGCAAGGCGCCTGGCGGGGCGAGCTGTTTGTCTCGCCGTGCATCGCAGGTTTGAAGAAATAACCGGAAAAGTTTAGGTAAGGTGTGGCCTGGATCGCTGTTCGAGAATCCAATAAGCAGTACCCAGGCCTCTCTACCTTAAACATCAGGGAAACACGGAAGATGAGTCACCCCTCACAGTTCAACCTGCTGCGCACCCGGCGCTTCCTGCCATTCTTCATCACGCAGTCGCTCGGCGCGTTCAACGACAACGTGTTCAAACAGTCGCTGATCCTCGCCATTCTCTATCGGCTGACCATCGAGGGTGACCGTTCGATCTGGGTCAACCTGTGTGCGTTGCTGTTTATCCTACCGTTTTTCCTGTTCTCGGCACTGGCCGGGCAGTTTGGCGAAAAATTCGCCAAGGACGCGCTGATCCGTCTGATCAAACTCGCGGAAATCGCGATCATGGCCGTAGGATCGATCGGTTTTCTCTTCGATCACTTGTCGCTGATGCTGGTGGCGCTGTTCGCCATGGGGACCCATTCGGCGCTGTTCGGGCCGGTGAAGTATTCGATCCTGCCGCAGGCTTTGCGCGAGGATGAGCTGGTGGGCGGCAACGGCCTGGTGGAAATGGGCACGTTTCTGGCGATTCTCGCCGGGACGATTGGTGCCGGGGTCATCATGTCCTCTTCGCACTATGCACCGTTGGTGTCCTGCGCCATCGTCGGGATCGCCGTGCTGGGTTATCTGGCCAGCCGCAGCATTCCGCGCGCGGCGGCATCCTCCCCGGAAATGCGCCTGAACTGGAACATTTTCAGTCAATCCTGGGCCACGCTGAAACTCGGTCTGGGCCAGACGCCAGCGGTGTCGCGCTCGATTGTCGGCAATTCGTGGTTCTGGTTTGTCGGGGCGATTTACCTGACGCAGATTCCCGCCTACGCCAAGGAATGGATGCACGGCGATGAGACCGTGGTCACCCTGATTCTCACCGTGTTCTCGGTCGGGATTGCGCTGGGTTCGATGCTTTGCGAGAAGCTGTCCGGGCGCAAGGTCGAGATCGGTCTGGTGCCCTTCGGTTCGTTCGGTCTGACCGTATTCGGTTTGCTGCTGTGGTGGCATTCCGGCGGGATTCCCGACAGCGTCAGCGGCCACAGCTGGATTGAAGTGCTGGGCTTCGTGCACACCTGGGCGGTGTTGGTCGACATCCTCGGCCTCGGCATTTTCGGTGGTTTCTACATCGTGCCGTTGTATGCCTTGATCCAGTCGCGCACCGCCGAGAACGAGCGGGCAAGGGTGATTGCCGCCAACAACATTCTCAACGCATTGTTTATGGTGGTCTCGGCCATCGTCTCGATTGTGCTGTTGAGTGTGGCCAAGCTGTCGATCCCGCAGTTGTTCCTGGTGGTGTCGCTGCTGAATATTGGCGTCAACGCCTACATCTTCAAAATCGTCCCCGAGTTCAGCATGCGCTTCATGATCTGGCTGCTCAGCCATTCCATGTACCGCGTCGAGCACCGCAACCTTGAAGCCATTCCGGATGAAGGCGCGGCATTGCTGGTGTGCAACCACGTGTCGTTCGTCGATGCGTTGTTGATTGGTGGCGCGGTGCGTCGGCCGATTCGCTTTGTCATGTACTACAAGATCTACAACCTGCCGGTGCTGAACTTTATCTTCCGCACGGCGGGGGCGATTCCGATTGCCGGACGGAATGAAGACATCCAGATCTACGAAAAGGCTTTCACCCGGATTGCTCAGTATTTGAAGGACGGTGAGCTGGTGTGCATCTTCCCGGAAGGCAAGTTGACGGCGGACGGCGAGATGAATGAGTTCCGGGGCGGTTTAACGCGGATTCTTGAAGAGACGCCGGTGCCGGTGATTCCGCTGGCGTTGCAAGGGCTGTGGGGGAGTTTCTTCAGCCGCGATCCGAACAAAGGGTTTTTTCACCGATTGTGGTCGCGGGTGACACTGGTGGCAGGAGCGCCAGTGGGCGTTGATGCTGCTGAGCCGGCGACGTTGCAGGTGTTGGTCGGGGAGTTGCGCGGGGCAGTCAGATAGCCGGCGATTTTAAGGGCCTCTTCGCGAGCAGGCTCGCTCCCACATTCGATCGCGTTTCGTCAGAGGAGTACGATCAACTGTGGGAGCGAGCCTGCTCGCGAAAGCGGTAGTGGCCTAAGCGCTGACCTTGAGGCCAATCAGCCCGGTAATGATCAACGCCACACTCGCCAGGCGAATCAACGCCATCGACTCGCCAAACAGGATGATTCCGGCAATCACCGTGCCCACGGCACCGACGCCGGTCCAGATCGCATAGGCGGTGCCCAACGGCAATTCCTTCATCGCAAGGCCGAGCAGGCCAAGGCTGATGGCCATGGCCGCAACGGTCAGAACGGTGGGGAGCGGGCGGGTGAAACCGTCGGTGTATTTCAGGCCGACGGCCCAGCCGACTTCAAACAGGCCGGCGAAAAACAGAATGATCCAGGACATGAAAGACCTCCATCGATAGACGGGGTCGTCCCCAGATTAATAACTCGATCGAGCCGCAGGGTCGTCCCCGCGTTGCGCAATAGTGTGACGAGCATTAACCCGGGGATCAAGTTTGCGCCTCAGTCGGCCGCCTGTTGCGCCAGTGCCTCGCGGTCTTGTTTTTCACTCATGCGCCGGAAGTACGTCGACAGCAACGCGCCGGAGATATTGTGCCAGACGCTGAACAGCGCGCTCGGCACCGCCGCCAATGGCGAAAAATGCGCACTGGCCAGCGCGGCGCCCAACCCGGAATTCTGCATGCCGACTTCCAGCGCCAGCGATTTGCGCTGGGCCAACGGCAACTTGAACAGGCGCCCGGTGAAATAACCCAGCAGATAACCGAAGCTGTTGTGCAGCATCACCACGGCCATGATCAACAGGCCGGATTCGGCGATTTTCGCCTGACTGGCGGCTACCACGGCGGTGACAATGATCACGATGCTGACCACCGATACCAGCGGCAATACATCTACTGCGTGGCGCACTCGGTCACCAAGCACACGCTGGGCAACCACGCCGAGAATGATCGGCAGCAGCACCACTTGCAGGATCGACCAGAACAGCTCCATGAACGACACCGGCAACCACGCCGAAGCCAGCAGCCAGATCAGTGCCGGGGTCAGCAGCGGGGCGAGGAGGGTGGTCACGGCAGCAATGGCCACCGACAACGCCAGATCACCTCGGGCCAGCCAGGTCATCACGTTGGACGAGGTGCCGCTCGGGCAGCAACCGACCAGAATCACCCCGACGGCGATTTCCGGCGGCAGGTGAAACACTTGGCAGAGCAACCACGCCACACCGGGCATGATCACGAAATGTGCAACCACGCCCAGCGCTACGCGCCATGGATGGCGGGCGACAGCAGCGAAGTCGTCGAGTTTGAGGGTCAGGCCCATGCCGAACATCACCAGCCCGAGCAGCGGCACGATCGCGCTTTTCAGGCCGAGGAACCACGCCGGTTGCAGGAACGCAATCACCGCGAAAAGCAGAACCCAGTAAGCGAAGGTATTGCCGACAAAGCGGCTGAGTGCAGCCAGTGCGCGCATGGCCTGTTCCTTATTATTAAATGAACACCACAAAACAAATGTAGGAGTGAGCCTGCTCGCGATAGCGGTCTTTCAATCAACACATTAGTTGAATGTCAGTCCCTCATCGCGAGCAGGCTCACTCCTACAGTTTTGACATCACAAGGCTTTAGATGCCTTGGGGAGTCTCTTCCCCACCCAACGCTTCAACCAGCGCTGGCAGGAAATCACCGAAGGTCAGCATCATCAGCGTGAAGCTGGCATCCAGTTGACCCAGCGCCTCGTCGCCACCGTCCTGCTCCGCCTGATCCTGCAACAGATCTTCGAACTTCAGACGTTTGACCGTCATCTTGTCGTCGAGCATGAACGACAGTTTGTCCTGCCAGGCCAACGACAATTGAGTGACGACTTTGCCAGTGCTCAGGTGCAGCTGGATTTCTTCGCTGGTCAGATCCTGACGCTTGCAACGCACGATACCGCCATCTTCGTGGGTGTCGCGCAGTTCGCACTCGTCCAGTACATAGAAGTCATCAGCGGCTTTTTGGGTGGTGACCCAGTCAGTCATGACCGCAGTCGGTGCCATTTTCACGGTCAACGGACGGACGGGCAGGGTGCCGATCACTTCACGCAGGGTCGACAGCAGGTCTTCGGCACGTTTCGGGCTGGCCGAGTTGACCAGGATCAGGCCCTGTTTCGGCGCGATAGCGGCAAAGGTCGACGAGCGACGGATGAAGGCGCGCGGCAGGAACGCCTGGATGATTTCATCCTTGATCTGATCGCGTTCCTTCTTATAGACCTTGCGCATCTGTTCGGCTTCGATCTCTTCGACCTTTTCCTTGACCGCGTCACGCACGACGCTGCCCGGCAGAATGCGTTCTTCTTTACGCGCGGAAATCAGCAGGAAGTCACCGCTGACGTGTACCAGTGGAGCATCTTCGCCTTTGCCGAACGGCGCGACGAAACCGTAGGTGGTCAACTCCTGGCTTGCACATGGACGCGCCAGTTTGGTGGCCAGTGCAGTTTCCAGCGCCTCGGCATCGACAGGCAGGTCTTGGGTCAGGCGATAGATAAGCAGGTTTTTGAACCACATGGGGTGAGTCTCTCCTTTATACAAAGGGGGGCATTATTGTCTTCGCCGTCCCATAGGCCAACCCTTCTCTAAGCCTTTGGAAGGCCTGAGAAAATTATTTAAAAAAGTGCTTGCCAGAGGTTGGGTCGCTCCGTAGAATGCGCGCCACACCGAAGCGAAGGGTGATTAGCTCAGCTGGGAGAGCGTCTGCCTTACAAGCAGAATGTCGGCGGTTCGATCCCGTCATCACCCACCATTCGTTTCAAGTGTTTAGCGCAGCGGTAGTTCAGTCGGTTAGAATACCGGCCTGTCACGCCGGGGGTCGCGGGTTCGAGTCCCGTCCGCTGCGCCATATTCGGTAACCTGGACCACTGAACGCCAGGTCACCACGGAAAAACCCGCCAAGGCGGGTTTTTTTCTGCTCCAAGGTTGTACCCGCGGGATGTGTCGTTTTATTGGTTTTCGGATTTATTTGAAAAAAAACTTCAATTAAATCAACACTTTACGAAAACTTGTGGCATAATGCGTCCCGTAACGAAGCGAAGGGTGATTAGCTCAGCTGGGAGAGCGTCTGCCTTACAAGCAGAATGTCGGCGGTTCGATCCCGTCATCACCCACCATTCGTTTCAAGCGTTTCGCGCAGCGGTAGTTCAGTCGGTTAGAATACCGGCCTGTCACGCCGGGGGTCGCGGGTTCGAGTCCCGTCCGCTGCGCCATATTCGGAATCTGGAACACTGAACGCCAGATTCCACAGAAAGCCCGCCTAGTGCGGGCTTTTTGCTGTCCGGGATTTATTGATCCCATGTCCTCAAAGGTGCTTTGACACCGTTCTACTGCGCGGCATTCTGGCTGTGCCGATAGTCGCTCACCGCCTCATACACCGCTTTACGCAAGCGGTTGATCCCGCCAATCGGCCGATGCGCCTCAATCCCGAACCACGGATTGAACGAAAGATTGTCACACGCCAGATTCAGCGCCGGTGTATCGAAGTCCTGCGGTGGCAGAGTGATCCGCGCCACGGTTTCAAACGGCGATTCCTGCTCGCGCCATTCGATGCTGGTGTCTTCGATCGGCATGTACTTGTTGGCATCCTGACGCTGGATCTGCAGGACGAAACACGCCGGTATCCGGTCCGTCGACAGTTGCTGGTTTAAGGCGCTGCGCAAGAAGTTCGGTAAATCATGATTCTGTTTTGGCAGTGTGTAGTCCGGGCAGTTGTCCGGGGCGGGCGCCACCCGAAACTTTGCATTGGCTTCACCAAATTTGTACGGCGATACCGAAAAATAAGTGGTCGCGGTCGGACTGTCCGGCGGCGGTGACAGGGTTGCCAGTGCAATAAACAAATGGCGGACCTGCCATGTGCGCGGGTCCCATCCCGGAAAAAATGCCATGACCTTTTTGCCGTCAGCCTGCGCCGACACGTTCTGACGATACTCGGCGACGTCACTGACAAAAAAGTTCGGGTGGCTAAACATCACAAAATCCTGCTCAGGCTGTGACTGGCGGTTGCCGAGCAGTTGTTTTCCCGAAACGTCCAGCAGTTTGATCGCCATCCCCCGGGCGTCGCGCAGGCTGTCGAACTGTGGATAGGCATTGCCATTGGACAGGCGAATCATCGCTTGCCAGGTTTTTCCGGGCTCACTGAACACGCCTTGTCGCAGCGACTGCGCCAGTTGCGGCAACACCTGCACCTGAGCTTTTACACAACCATGAGCCTTGGCATGGGCGTCGCGCAGATAACGGGTGCTTTCTCGGTGTTGATCGACGATGCGTACGGCGGTCTGGATCACGTCCTGGGTCATCGCCGCTTCGCCGGGCGGAACCTGCTCCAGCGCTGACACCGGGCCGCGGTGATGCCAAGTAAACCATGCCGTGGCAATGGCCCAGCCGAGCAAGGCAATGGCGAGTAATACCAGCAACGTCTTGCCGAGCAAACGTCCCAGCCACAACCACACCCGGGCCAACAACGGCAGTTCCTTTTTAAAGGTCGGCATGATCATGGCAGTTGCGCCTCCAGTGGGCCGCCGAGGACTTTCAGGTACTCAAGAAGTGCCCAGCGTTCTTCGGGCTGCAATAGCCGGCCAATAACGCCGTTGCCACGTTCGCCGGCACGGAATTCATGGCCGCTGTTGTGGTTGCCGGTGATGCGCGTGTCGAACAGGAAGCCATTGGTAAACGCTTCGGTGCGATACCCCAAATGTCGCGGATCGTATTCGAAGGTGCCTTTGAAAAAGGTCGTGACGCGTTCATCCTGCGGCGACAACAACTGATAAATACTCGGCACTGAACCGTTGTGCAAAAACGGCGCGGTGGCCCAGACACCCGCCAGTGGGCGCGCCTTGTAAGCGACTTTTTCGCGTACGCCGATGGGTAGGGCGAAGCCGTCCAGGCGTGGTTTTTCCTGCGGCGTGACGTTGGCTTCGCGATAGGCGCGGTCTTCGACGAAGGCGGTGACGTAAGCCAAGCCCTTGGCCACCGACATTTGGCTCAGATCCAGTGGCGCCTTGGGTGTCGGATGCAGTTTGACGTCCATTTTTTCCAGCTCTTTCAGATCCCACTGCAGGGCTGTCAGGTCGAAACGGTGGTTGGCGATATTGTCGGCAGCGGTCGGGTCGGTGCCGATGACAGCGACCGGCAGCATGTGCAAATGCTGCACCCAGCGCTCACCTTCCTGAGTCTGGCGCGGTACGTGACAACCGGCGCAGTTCTCGACAAACAGCGTGCGGCCCTTGGTTGCCAAGGGTTTGTCGATGGCGCCAAACAGATCCTCTGGCCAGGCTGGTGGCTTGAGCCTTTGCAGGGTTTCTTCGATTTTGTGCAGATCACGCACGCGCACACTTGAGGCATAGCGTGCTTCGCCTTGCAGTGGCTGGCCGTTGTCATCGAAAAAATTCAGGGTGGCGCCGACGCCCAACGCTTCACCGATATTGCGCGCCATCGGCTGCTGCGCCGAGCCGTTCCACTGCACCCAGTCGAATGACCACATATCCCAGAGCTGCGGATAATCCACCGGGGCATTGGCCACGCGGTAGTTGGCGGGGGAAATCGCATCGCCAAACGTCGCGTTGGCAATGCGTCCGAAGGCATCGGCGCGGCCGGGGCCTTCTTCGGTCGGGTAGAGGCCGCGATGGGTATCGTTCCAGGCGACTTTGAGGAATGTATTCAGTGAGGTTTTGAAGTCTTTGCGCAATTGCTCGTGACGCGCGTCGTATTCGTCGCCCAGCACGGTTCTGGCGAAACGTTCGAATTTCCATGGGTTGTAGTAAGTCGCGGTCAGACTTGCCACCAATGCCTGTCCGAAACTGCCGCCGCGCCAAGTCGGCACACTGGACGGCAGCACATGTTGCGCGGTACCCCCGTCAATTCGCACGGCCTGACCTTTGAAGCGCAATTCGCCGGTGTGGCAAGCGGCGCAAGTGATGTCCAGATATTGCTCGGTGCTGCCGGGATTCTGATGTCGGGCAAAACCGACGGGGAGGTTGCCGGGGTTGGTCGTCGTGGCTTTCTGCTGCGGGTCGACCAGAAAACCGAAACGCGCCAGGTAATCAGGCGAGGCGAAACGTTGCGCCGAGAAGGGCAGTTCCAGCGCCAGGAACCACTCATAGCGCAGGCCTTTGACCTGCGTACCCTGAGGCGTGAAATAGTAGGTTTGCCGGTCTTCGTCACTCCACTGATTGAGGTAATGCACCTGCTCGGCGGGGGTGTAGAAGGGCAGTTTCGGATTGGCGACGTAATACAGGACTACAGCGAGAACCAGTCCCAGCAGCACGATGATCAGGGTCAGCACACGGAATAAGAGGCGCAAGATAAACATCCTTGTCGATTTGTTCCGCTGTTATGCCTGAGCCTGGCCCTATGCGGCAAGTGGCCATTACGCCAGATGATGCGAGAAGAAACGACGCCGATTGCCGGGACGAGATGACAGAAGCTTCATCGTCGCTTCGCGCCAATGCGTTTTAATCCCTGAACTTATCGGAAGATTCCTGCTCTCATGCCGGTAGCCATTGGTCGTGGCGGCCTGATAAGCTCGCGGCTTTACTCGATTGCCCTTTCGGCGCATGAACAAGGAAATAGCATGAAACAGCATCGGTTGGCGGCGGCGGTTGCCCTGGTTAGCCTGGTCCTCGCGGGTTGTGATTCGCAGACCAGCGTAGAGCTGAAAACCCCGGCGCAAAAAGCTTCCTACGGTATCGGCCTGAACATGGGCAAGAGCCTGGCTCAGGAAGGCATGGATGATCTGGACTCCAAAGCGGTAGCCCAGGGCATCGAAGATGCCGTCGGCAAGAAAGAACAGAAGCTGAAAGATGAAGAACTGGTCGAAGCCTTCGCCGCGCTGCAGAAGCGTGCTGAAGAGCGTATGGCCAAGATGAGCGAAGAGTCGGCAGCCGCCGGCAAGAAATTCCTCGAAGAAAATGGCAAGAAAGCTGGTGTGACAACCACCGCTTCCGGCCTGCAGTATGAAGTCGTCAAGAAAGCTGATGGCCCACAGCCTAAGCCGACTGACGTAGTGACCGTTCACTACACCGGTAAGCTGACCAACGGCACCGTCTTCGACAGCTCCGTCGAGCGCGGCAGCCCGATCGATCTGCCGGTGAGCGGCGTGATCCCGGGTTGGGTTGAAGGTCTGCAACTGATGCACGTTGGCGAGAAGTACAAACTGTACATCCCTAGCGATCTGGCTTACGGCGCACAGTCGCCAAGCCCGGCAATCCCGGCCAACTCGGTTCTGGTCTTCGACCTGGAACTGCTGGCCATCAAGGATCCAGCCAAAGAAGCCGCTGCTGCCAAGTAATCGGTAACGGGTCTGTCAACAACGCCTCGCTTATGCGGGGCGTTGTTGCATCTGGACCTTGGCAAGGGTAAACAGAGCGAACCGATGGCGGTCGGGAGAGTCATAGCCAATGAGACTGCCATCGCTAGCCGCCCTGAGCAGCCAAGTCAATGAAATATTGGGGTTTTTTATGTGAGTAAAAAACGCCCGATCTGAGCGCAGCCCTTATGAAACGGGGCTTTCAGCGCTGAAATGCAGCTCTGTTCACAAGGTTATCCACAATTTGTGTGGATAACATTTCAACGGGAGGAATAGATGAAAGCTCCGTGGAATTTCGCTCGATTCCTGCCCTTGGCCGGCCGTCTGTTGGCGCGTGGCCGTTTACCGACCTTACTGTTTGCGGTTGCCAGCAAAGGCGCCGCGCAAGGCAATCGTCTCGGTAAACTCAAGGACGATTTACGCTTGCTTCAGGCATTGTGCCTGGCCTACTGGCGCGGCGAGTACCGCGCTATCAGTGGCAAAGCCCTGGTGTCGGTGGTGGCGGGTTTGATGTACTTCCTCAGTCCGGTGGATGCGATTCCGGATTTCATTCCCGTGTTTGGCATGCTCGACGACATCGCCGTCCTCGCCTGGCTGATGAAAACCCTCGACGATGAACTCAATGCGTTTCGCCTGTGGCGCAACCGTCAGCAACCGGAAAAACTGGCAGTCGTCGAACGCCTGCCGGATACCCCCGAGCAACTGCAACTGCAGGGGCCGAAAAAAACCTGATTCTCAGCACCCACCTACAGATAGATACCCCCCGCGACCTTGGCCGCTGTTAGGATTACACTTCTAGGGAAAAGTGCCGACTCGCTAAGTGTTGTTGTCCTACGGGGTAGTCATGGATATTCAGATAATTGCACGCGATGGCGAACCCGAATACGCGGTTCTGCCGTGGGCTCAGTATCAGGCTCTACTAAAAGCAGCAGGCATCAACGAAACACCGTCGCGTCCGGCAGCCAAGCCGCTCGCGGCCTCACCAGACGCGATTCTTCCAGGTCTGGATCAACTACGCAGTTTGCGCGAAGGGAAGGGCATCGCCATTGAGGCGCTGGCCCGCACGGTAGGCATCAGCCCGTCTTATCTGGCCATGATCGAAAGTGGCGAGCGTCAGCCCGACGCCGCGATTCGCCGCAGCCTGGCCTGGGAATTGACGGTGCCAGGGTGGAGGGATGAATCGTGAGCGTACGCATCAGTCGTCAACATTGGGACGGATTGCTCGGGGAACTTGATCAGGCGCGTCGCCAGCGCCATCTGCTGACTTATCGGGCCTTGCTCGAGCGGTTGCAATTGCCGACGCCGGCCATGCAAACCCTGACGGCCGCGCTTGAACATCTGGCCGCGCTGGATGCCAAGGCCGAACAACCGTTGCGCAGTTCGCTGGTGATCAGCCAGGGCGCGAGTCGCCTGCCGCGCACGGGTTTCTTTGAATGCGTTGAACGTCTGGGGCGTTTTTCCGGGCCATCCGACGGCGTTGCCGCGGCTTCCTGGCATGCCTCGGAAGTGGTCAGGGTCTTCGAGTACGAGTACCCGGAATCGGCAGAGGCCTGAGTGTTTTTACGACTCAAGGCGCGGGCCAGTTATTGGCTGGCGCGCAGGCTGTTTCACTGGTCGTGGTTTGTCCGCCAACCGCGAGGCTGGCGCTGGCTTGAAGGGCAGTTTGCGCGCATGGCCAACCTTGGCGATGTTGGTGCACAAAGCTTCTACGGGCACATCCTGACCTTTCGTGGTGTCGGCCTGGGTGCACGTGAAGAAGGTGTGCGCCTGTTGCGGCTGGCCGCGCTCGCGGGTGATGGCAAAGCGGCTTATCAGGTCGGCGTGATCAGTTTGGCCGGAACGCCGAGCAAACCGCCGGATCCTGTCGAAGCCGCCCGCTGGTGGGGCATGGCGGCCAAAGCCGGGCACCCGTTGGCGGAGCTCAAATTGAAAGAGCTGAGTACTCGCGACTCAACACTGTAAATCCATTTATGTCTGCCCGAACAAACGCGGCGTGAGGTTTTCCTCACGCCGCGTTTGCGTTTTTGCGCGGTTGTTTATCTGTGAGTTGTTTTTTACAGACAAGTCCTACAGTCATCGCCTACTTGCCTGACTTCTTTCCCGATTGATCCCCCGCACAGTTCCCGCGCCTAATTTTTTTGCGCGAGGGAACGCCCATGTTTGATCCGCTTATCCAGCCCACTTCGCCCACCCGCGTGCGTTGATGGACGCCGTCACCCGCATCGAGCAAGCACTCGACAGCTTTCCCGACACCCTCAGCGTTTACCGCGAACAGCTCAAGCATTGGGCCAGTCGCGCGGCGGACGAGGTCAGCCACGCGGCGGATCTGCCGTCACTGGTGGGCATGGAGCGGATCATTCGCTTCGGCTCCGATAGCACTGCCGTCAGCAGCACCGACAACGCGTTTTTCTCCGGTGTCGTCCAGTGCCCGAAGAGTGGCCCGATGCTGATCGAAAGCAAATTCGAGTCGGTCTACCACATTCCGCTGGGCAATATCGTGGTCGATGTGATCGCCATGGACAGTGGCGAAACCACCCCCATCACCCTTGATGCGCAAGGCAAGGGCTCATTCAAAGGAATACCTGGCAAATTCTACCGGGTGCAGGTGCACAGCGCTGTCACTTCGGGTCAGGTCGAGGACCTGTTCAAAGCCTATGACGGCCTGACTGCTGAGCTGGATGGCTGGCTGCGCAGTGAATGGCAGGGTTTAAAGCCGCAATGGTCGCAGTCGGTGGCGACGGCGGCGGGCAACGGCATGCTGGCCGGGAGTTGGGCGGCGATCGAGGGCGTGTGGGACAGCATTGGCTTGCTCTCGGACATTCTCAAGGATCCCGGTCAGTTTGCTGAGCGCTTGGGCAGTGGTGCGGCGGATCTGATCGAGCTGGCGAAAACCGCGCCCGAGGTCATGGAGAAGCTGCAACTGCTGGTCAGTGACGAGGCGGCGCTGTGTCTATTGCTGCGCACTGCCAGCCTTTGGCTGGAGATGCTGCCACCCAGTGAAATCGCCGGCAAAACTGCTGAAGCGGCGTCGATGATGATGGTGCAGTTGCTCATCGATGTGCTGATCAGCGTCGTCTTGACGTTCGTCAGTGGTGGCGCAGGCATCGCTTATCTGACGCTGCGTCTGGCGGATCGCGCCGTGCAATTGCTGTCGGCGGTAAAGCGTTTGGTGAAGGCGATGTTCGGCATCGTCGAAGGGTTCATCAAATACGTCGATCAATACAAAACCGTTGCCGCCCGTGGCATCGCCGCCGGGGTAAAAAAAGGCCGGATGCAATTGCGCTGGAATGCGCAGCGCAACACCTTGTTGAAGAAAGACGAGCATCACGACGACTCACCGGACCAGGCGAAAAACCCCAACGGCGACAGCGCCGATTGTGTGCCGCGTACCTGCGCCAATGGCTGCCCGGTGTCGATGGTCACCGGCGAAGAACTGCTGACTCTGAGCGACGCGGTGCTCGATGGCGTATTGCCGTTTGAGTTCACCCGTTTGTATCGCTCCAGCGCCGCCGAAATCGATGTTGGGTTGGGGTTTGGCTGGAGTCATTCGCTGGCGCATCGGCTGGCGTTTGAAGGCGACTTTGTGGTCTGGGTCGACCACGAAAACCGTCGCACCCGTTTTCCGTTGCCGAGCGTTGAGCGGCCGGCGATTCACAACAGTTTGTCGCGGGCGGCGATTTTTCTGGGCGATGAACCGGAAGAACTGATCCTCGCGCTGGCCGGGGACGCGGCGCGGTTTTATCACTTTCGTGCGGGAAGGCTGACGGCGATCAGCGATGCCTATGGCAATCGTCTGACGGTGCAGCGCGATCGGTCTGACCGGGTGCAGCGCTTGGACAACGGCGCCGGGCGTTCGCTGTTGTTGCGCTATGACCGCGCGCAGTTGGTTGGTGTGGATTACCAGGTGTTTCGCGACGGTGCCTGGAGCACTGAACAAGCGCTGGTCAGTTACCGCTACGACGCCTATCAGCACCTGATCGAAGCGAGCAACGCCGTCGGTGACAGCGAGCGCTACGACTACGACGACGCTCACGTGATTCTGCAGCGGCAACTGGCTGGCGGTGCGAGCTTCTTCTGGGAGTGGGAGCGTTCGGGGAAAGCCGCGCGCTGCGTGCGCCACTGGGCGTCGTTCTCGCAGATGGACACGCGTTACGTCTGGAATGACGACGGCAGCGTCGCAGTGCATTACGTCGACGGCACTGAAGAGACCTACGTTCACGACGAGCGTGCGCGACTAGTGCGTCAAGTCTCGGCGGATGGTGGCGAGCAGCTCAAGGCCTATGACGATGCCGGGCGCTTGATCGCCGAGCAGGATGCCTTGGGCGCTGTCACCGAATACCGCTACGACGAAGTCGGACGGCTCATCGCGCTGATTCCACCGGATGAGGCGCCCACGTCCTACGAGTATCGCAACGGTTTCCTGCATCGGCGTTCGCGTGGCGAGGCGGTGTGGATCTACCGGCGCAATGCCGAGGGCAATGTCACCGAAGCGGTCGACCCCGACGGTCAGGTCACCCATTACTACTACGACACCCGGGGGCAATTGCTGTCGATCCGCTACCCGGACAGCAGCCGGCATCGCTTGGTCTGGAATAGCCTCGGCCAGTTGACCGAAGAGACCTTGCCCGACGGTGGCGTGCGGCGTTTTTCCTACGACGCACTGGGGCGACGGACCACGACTGCGGACGAACACGGTGCAGTCACCCGTCAGCACTGGGACGCCGTTGGCCGACTGATTCAGACGACATTTCCTGGCGGCAGCACCCGCGCCTACAGCTACGGCGCCTACGGTCAGGTCACCGCCGAGCGCGATGAACAGGGGCACATCACCCGTTATGAGTATGACGACGATCTGCACCTGGTTTCGCGGCGGATCAACCCCGACGGCACGCGGGTGCAGTACCGCTATGACCATGCGCAACTGCTGCTCACCGAGATTGAAAACGAATCCGGGGAAAAGTACCGGCTGGATTACACCACCACCGGGCTGATTCGTCAGGAAAGCGGTTTTGACGGCCGCCGCACCGCGTACGCCTATGACCTCAACGGCCATCTGCTGGAGAAGACCGAGTTCGGCGATGACGGTTCACAGTTAGTCACTGCTTATGAGCGCGATGCTGCCGGCCGCCTGCTGGTCAAAACCCTGCCCGACGGGATCAAGGTCACCTACCAATACGACCGACTCGGTCGTTTGATTGGGGTCGATGACGGCCAGCAACATCCTTTGGCGTTCGAGTACGACCGTCAGGACCGGCTGATCACCGAGCATCAGGGCTGGGGCACCCTGCGTTACCGCTACGACGCCTGCGGCCAGCTCAAACGCATGCGTCTGCCGGACAACAGCGTGCTCGACTACCGCCACGCCAAAGGCGGCGCGCTGAACGGGATTGACCTCAACGGCGCGCCGCTGACCCGCCATGTCTACCAGTCCGGTCGCGAACTGCAACGCCAACAAGGTCTGCTGCTCAGCGAATATTCCTACGACGATCAGGGACGATTACTCGCCCACGCCGTAGGCCATCAGCGCGATGCGTTGTACCGCCGCGATTATGCCTACAGCGCCAACGGCAATCTCGCGCACATCGCCGACAGCCGCCACGGCCAGCGCACCTACGGCTACGACGCCCTCGACCGCCTCATCCGCGTACGCCACTCGCGTGACGAACTGCCGGAAAGCTTCGCCCACGACCCGGCCGGCAACCTGCTGATGCAGGACCGCCCCGGCCCCAGTCAGATAAAAGGCAATCGCCTGCTGATGCAAGGCGACCGCCACTACGACTACGACGCCTTCGGCAACCTGATCCGCGAACGCCGCGGCCGCGCCCAGACCCTCGTCACCGAATACCGCTACGACTGCCAGCACCGCCTGATCGGCCTGACCCGCCCCGACGGACAAACCGCGTCTTACAAGTACGACGCTTTCGGCCGACGCATCAGCAAAACCGTCAACGGCGAGACCACCGAGTTCTTCTGGCAAGGCGACCACCTCGTCGCCGAAAGCAGCGAACACGAATACCGCAGCTACGTCTACGAACCCGGCACCTTCCGCCCGCTGGCACTGCTCGACGGCAAAGGCCCGAAAAAAGCCTGCCCCTTCTACTACCAACTCGACCACCTCGGCACCCCGCAGGAACTCACCGACTACAGCGGCGACATCGTCTGGTCCGCGCAATACGACGCCTACGGCAAAGTCGCCACGCTGACACTGGCCGGCGAGGACTATCTGAACCAGCTGCTGCGCTTTCAGGGGCAGTACTTCGACGGCGAAAGCGGGCTGCATTACAACCGGCATCGGTACTACGACCCCCGGCTGGGGCGGTATCTGACGCCGGATCCGATCAAGTTGGCCGGTGGCTTGAATCAGTACCAGTACGTGCCGAATCCGACGGGGTGGGTGGATCCGTTGGGGTTGAACTCCAACTGCCCGCCGCCGAAGAAGCCTGGGTGTGAGGTGCCGGGTGGGATTGGTGGGGCTAAGGTTGACGAGGGTGAGCCCGCGCTGCCGAAGATGACGGCGCAGGAGCGTAGAGCGAGGATTGATGAACTAGCGGAGGAAAATGCGAAACGACGGGTAACTGAATATGAAGATCTTTATGACATGCACACTGTGAAAAAGCACAGTTCCGAAATTCCCGATCGAGCCCTAAAACAGCGAGCTATCAATGGGGCTGATCCTCACACTGGCGTCGTTCCAATACCACCCAGAGGAAACCCAAGCTCACAATTTCATAATTGGCGAATGCATTTAGGTGCATTAAACAAGGCGATGACTAGGGATAAAAATGGCTTAATTATGCATACGGGGCAGGATCAGAATGAAACTCCGATAGTCAGGTTCGAATTGCCTGGTGCAGGGCGAGGCTACAAACCGAACAGGAACGATCCGCAAAATCCGATTCTGAATGAGAATATGAACTGGTTTGAGGTTAAATTTGACAAGACAAACATGCAAGAGCCGTTTACAGGTTTTCCTTCGGAGAAAAAGTGATGTTGAAAGATCCGTATTTAAATAAGGCTTTCAATCCAAGATTTAGCTGGTTTGTTGGCGTTTTTGATGTCTATGACCGAGAGGAGACTCGAGGTGTTGAACTCGGAGTATATAATCCGAATATTTCTGATGATAGAGAGAAGCTTATAAGGAGCTATTGTCTAAATCTGCCATATCTATCATATAGGCATAAGCTGGTTTTATTTGAGGCTTTAGAGTCAGCGTTAGAAGATTCTAACTATGATTTCAGTAGTCTGTTTGAGATTGATGACTGCGAAACATCCAGCTGGCCTAGAGGGGAATGGTATTCTTTAAACAGTTCGCGTTGTTTTTTTGAAGAGATCTACCGCTTGGCGAAAGAGGTCTGGAGGGAAGATCTTGAGAAGGCTGCTGGTGAGGACAGATCTACTTGGTGAGGGCGATATTTTCATAAATATGGTCACTCTTGATTTTTCTCGTTTAACTAGTGTCAACGTAAGCAATTAGATGCGTCAACTTATCCTGCGGGGGGCAGTCTTGCCCCCATAGGGATATGGTCGCTATTTAATCAACGTTGTCCGATTAGCTGCGCAGGATGTAGCTCGGCAGAAGCGAGGCTATCAATCACATGCACGCTATACCCCGGAACATTCTTCGCATGATGCTTCGCCTGGGAAGCCATTTCCGCGAGTTGACTGGCATCGAGTTGTGCGCAGGCCTCAGGGTGAAGATGCACCACGCCAATGGAAAGCGACAACAAAGGAAACTCCTGCCGCACCCCTTGGCGATTCGGCGCAATAAAACATCCCGCCTCAAGGTGTTCAGGGCGATAGAAGCGTCGGCACTGACTCTGGAAGTCATCAAGCAGTTGATTGAGACGTTTGCGCCAGTCTTCCGGGCCGAGGACGAGCAGGAAGTCGTCGCCGCCAATATGGCCCACGAAGTCGCGGCTCGGGTCGACGCGCTCGTTGAGGCATTGCGCCAGACACAGCAGGACTTCATCGCCGCGCCCGTAGCCATAAATGTCATTGAAGGGTTTGAAACTGTCGATGTCGACGTAGCAGATGACCGACTCGCGACCCTGCTGTAACAGGCGAGTCAGGCATTGTTGAATCGGCACATTACCCGGCAGCAAGGTTAGCGGGTTAGCGTAACGCGCCTGTTGGATCTTCAGTTCGGTGATCAGTTTGAGTACGTCGATCACCCGGCCAAGACCCAGGTAGCCGCCGTTAAGAGTAATGATGAAGTCTTCTTCGATGCGTTGCCGCGCGCGGCTAGTGATCAGGCGGCTGACCTGTTGCAGTGACTGGCTCATTTCCACGGCGAGGAAATCGTCGTTCATCAGGCGGCTGATCGGTTTACGCGCGAACAGGTCGGTGGCGAACGGTTTGAGCAGGGCATCCGACAACGAGTGGCGGTGGACGATGCCGCAGGGTTGGCCTTGTTCGTCGAGTACCGCCAGTGAGTTGAGGTTGGCCTGGCGGCGGAAGGCCTCCAGGACGTTGGCGGTGGGTGTGTCGCGGTGCACGGCCGGTTGGTCGTTGAGCAGGGCGCTGAGGTCGCTGCCTTCGTCGTTCAGCGCAACGCTGCTGCTGTCGTGTTTGGGCATCAAGGCGCGGGCGTCGCGGGGCGGATGTTCCTGAGGACGACCGAGCAAGTAACCCTGCACCAGATCGACACCCATTTCCGTCAGCACCGCGAGCTCTTCCGGCAGCTCGATGCCTTCGGCGATGACTTGCGCGCGAGAGGCTTTGGCGATTTGCAGAATCGAGCCGACGAACTCACGCTTCAATGCGTCCTGATGAATGCCATCGATGAAGTGTCTATCGATCTTCACGTAGTCCGGGCGCAATTCCGACCACAGACGCAAGCTTGAATAGCCGGCACCGAGATCATCCAGTGCAATGGAAAAACCCATGGCTCGGTAGTGATGCAAGGCGGTTTGCAGCAACTGGAAATCGTCGATGGGCGTCTGTTCGGTCAGTTCGATGACCACCTGACTGGGCGGAATGCCGAAATCCTGCAGCAACTGCAATGTGCGCCCCGGTTGGTGGGCGGCTTCAAGCAAGGATTCCGGCGAGACGTTGAGGAACAGTTTGCCCGGCAGTTGTTGCTCGTTGAAACGACGGCAAGCGCTTTGGCGGCAGGCGATTTCCAGCTCGCTCAAACGCCCGGCCTGACGGGCCACGGCGAACAGCGCGATCGGCGAGTGAAGAGGGCTGTTGGAAGGGCCGCGCGTGAGCGCTTCGTAGCCGAGAATGCGCCGTTCCGAGAGACAAATGATCGGTTGGAACAGGCTGTGTAAACCGCTTTGAGTCAGGATCGAGCTCAAGGCACTCAGCTGTTCGGTCGTGGTCATGGCAATCTCTGGCGATAAAAAAAGGACTGGGAGCGTTCTCGATGAAGAGAATGGCTCCCAGTCCTTTATTGCACGACAGAATGATGACTGTTTGATGACGATCCGGGGATCGTCAGCACTAAATTGCCATCACCTTACTTCTTGGCCACCTGATTGCTCAGCTTCAGATAATCCAGCAGCACGCGACCGGTTTCGCTCAGGTAGGCATCGTCTTCCGGTTTGACCTTGTCCGGGTCAGCGGCCGCAAGGGCGTCTTCGTCTTCCTTCTTCAACTCTTTGAGCGGCTCTTCGCCTTTGGCCTTGCGACGGATGTTTTCCATCGTCAGCTGTTTGGCGTCGATATCGGCGTGCTGGGCACGGCGCTCGGCTTCGTTGAGGCTGACGGTTTTTTCTTCCATCAGTTTCTGCGCCAGGGCGAGCTTGTCACGGATGAACACGAACTCGGCATCCTTGGCGGTGCGCGTGTCATGTTCGGACTTGAGCTGAGCCAGGAACGGCTTGAACGGATCGGCCGCCGGTTTGATCGCTGCGCGGATGGTGTCCCACGGCATGGCTTCCGGCAGTGCGCTCTCGCCGATTTCCTTGGTGTCGATCAGCGACGGGTAGTCGATGTCCGGCAACACGCCCTGATGCTGGGTGCTCTGACCGGAAACCCGGTAGAACTTGGCCAGAGTCAGCTTCAGTTCGCCATGGTTCAGCGGCTGAATGGTCTGCACGGTGCCTTTACCGAAGGTCTGGCCACCGATGATCAGCGCGCGGTGGTAGTCCTGCATGGCGCCGGCGAAGATCTCCGAAGCCGAGGCGGACAAGCGGTTGACCAGCAACGCCATCGGACCTTTGTAGAACGCGCCCGGGTTTTCATCTTCGAGGACGTCGACACGGCCATCGGCATTACGCACGAGGACGGTCGGCCCCTTGTCGATAAACAGACTGGTCAGCTCGGTGGCTTCCTGCAGGGAACCGCCGCCGTTGTTGCGCAGGTCGATGACCACGCCGTCGACTTTGTCTTTCTGCAGTTCGGTCAGCAGTTTCTTGACGTCGCGAGTGGTGCTCTTGTAGTCCGGATCACCAGCGCGGAACGCCTTGAAGTCGAGGTAGAAGGCCGGGATCTCGATCACGCCGAGTTTGTAGTCCTTGCCGTCCTGTTTCAGGTTGAGCACGGACTTCTTCACGGCCTGGTCTTCAAGCTTCACCGCTTCACGGGTGATCGGCACGATCTTGGTGGTCTGGTCGTTCGGCGCATTGCTCGCCGGAATCACTTCCAGACGCACCACGGTGCCTTTCGGACCACGGATCAGTTTGACCACTTCGTCCAGACGCCAGCCGACCACGTCGACCATCTCTTTGTTGCCTTGGGCAACACCGATGATCTTGTCGGCCGGGGCAACCTGTTTGGTCTTGTCAGCCGGGCCTGCCGGCACCAGACGCACGACTTTCACCTGGTCGTTGTCGCTTTGCAACACGGCACCGATGCCCTCGAGAGACAGGCTCATGTTGATGTCGAAGTTTTCCGCGTTATCCGGCGACAGATAGTTGGTGTGCGGGTCGTACGACATGGCGAAGGTGTTGATGTACGCCTGGAAGATGTCTTCCGGACGGGTCTGGTCCAGGCGCGCCAACTGGTTCTTGTAGCGCTTGGTCAGGGTTTCCTGGATCTGCTTCGGCTCTTTGCCGGCGATCTTCATCCGCAGCACTTCGTCCTTGACGCGTTTGCGCCACAGGTCGTCGAGTTCAGCGGTGGATTTGAGCCAAGGTGCGTCCTTGCGATCGATCAGCAAGGTCTCCTTGGTGGTGAAGTCCATCTTGTCGACGCCTTTGTTCAGCTCGGCAAGGGCGAAGTCCAGACGCGCCTTGACGCGGTCCAGATAGCGCTTGTAGATGGTGAACCCGGCGTTGAGGTCGCCGCTTTTGAGGAAGTCGTCGAACTGGGTCTTCCACTTGTCGAATTCGGTGATGTCGCTGGCCATGAAGTAGCTGCGCGACGGATCCAGCAGCTTGAGGTAGCTGTCGTAGATGATCACCGAGCGCGCATCGTCGAGCGGCGGCTTGCTGTAGTGGTGACGCTTGAGCAACTCGACGACGTTCAGGCTGGCGATGACTTCATCGCGATCAGGCTGCAACTTGTCCCAGCTGTTGGCTGCGAATGTAGTGCCCGACACCGGCAACAAACCGATACCGATGAAAAGAGCGAGGGCGGTGCTGGGGAGCAAATGCTTCATGCTGATTCGACGCGGGGACAATTGATAACGCATATTAGGCCGTCTTTGAAGTCGCCGGTTCTACGAGAGCCGGTCGCATAATGCAAAAAGCCCGGCGCTACAGCTTCGGGCTCAGTCCAGACTCACTATGGAGGCACTGTGAAGGCATTGCAAGGCGTTGACGGTCAAGTGGCATGGGTTGAAGAGCCGAGTCCTACGTGCGATGTAGGACAAGTCCGCATCCGAGTGGCGGCAGCGGGCCTTAATCGCGCTGATTTATTACAGAAAGCGGGGCTTTATCCGCCACCACCAGGTGCCAGCCAAGTGCTCGGTCTTGAGTGCTCCGGGGTGATCAGCGAGGTCGGCGCGGGGAGTGCGTGGCAGGTCGGTGATCGGGTTTGCGCCTTGTTGGCCGGGGGCGGGATGGCCGAAGAGGTGGTCGTCGACGGGCGGCACGTGCTGCCGGTTCCCGAAGGCGTCTCGCTGATCGAGGCCGCCGCATTGCCTGAGGTTTATGCAACAGTCTGGCTGAATGTGTTTCAACTTGCGGCGCTCAAACCAGGTGAGAAAGTTCTCCTGCATGCCGGCGCAAGTGGAATCGGTTCAGCCGCCATTCAGTTGTGCAAGGCGTTCGGCAATCCGTGCTGGGTCAGCGTCGGTTCGGCCGAGCGTCTGGCCTACTGCGAAGCACTCGGCGCGCAGGGCGGGGTGGTGCGCACCGATGATCTGGAGAGCCTGCGTGATTTCGGGCCGTTCAATGTGATTCTCGATCCGGTCGGCGGTAATTATTCGGCGCTGAACCTGAAGCTGATGGCGCTCGATGGGCGCTGGGTGTTGATCGGTTTGATGGGCGGCCGTGAGGCCAAACTGGATCTGGCGCAGGTCTTGGCCAAGCGTGTGCAACTGCTGGGCTCGACGTTGCGCAGTCGTGACGATCAGTTCAAGGCGGATCTGTTGAGTGATCTGGGCCAGCAGGTGTGGCCGTTGTTTGCCGAAGGGCGGTTGAGTCCGCAGTTGGCCAAGGCTTTTGCGGTGAAGGATGCCGAGGCGGCGTTTGCGGAGCTGGCGAGCAACAAAGTATCTGGAAAGCTGGTATTGGTGATTGACGACAGCCTGAGCTAAGACCTGAAAAAGCCCCTCACCCTAACCCTCTCCCAAAGGGAGAGGGGACTGACTGAGTTGTTCTGTCGAGGTACATCGACCTGACACATGGTGTCGAACTCGGGTTCGGAATGTCAGCCTGCAATTGCAGATTAAATCTTTGTCATTTCCAGAGGTGGATTGGCCAGTTGGCCTTTTCGGCGTGTTCCAGCAGCACTGGGTCCGGATTCACCACGTGTGGGAAATCCACCTTCAGCAACAGCGGCAGATCATTGCGCGAGTCGGAATAGAAACTCGCACCTTCCAGGTTCTCTTCTTCAGCATCCAGCCATTCCAGCAAACGGGTGATCTTGCCTTCGCGGTAGGTCAGGGTGCCGACGGTATGGCCGCTGTAAACGCCATGGGCGACTTCCAGTTCGATCCCCAGAATTTCATCGATGCCCAAGCGCTCGGCAATCGGTTTGACCAGATGCGTGCCCGACGCCGAGATCACCAGAATCCGGTCGCCTGCCTTACGGTGGGCGGCGATGGTCTTGGTCGCGTCGCTGAAGATGATCGGTTCGATAAAGTCTTCCACCCACGGGCCGACCAGATGATCGACTTCTTCTGGCGTACGGCCGATCAGCGGTTCGAGGCTGAACTCCATGTACTCTTCCATGCGCAATTTGCCATGGCTGTAGGCGTCCATCAGCTCGTTGTTCTTGCGCATGAACGATTCGGGATCGACCCAGCCCAGGCGCCCCATCTGCTCGCTCCAGAGGGTGGCGCAGTCGCCGTGGATCAACGTTTCGTCCAGATCAAAAATTGCCAGGGCCATCAGTGCAGTTCTCTCTTCAACGTCAGCAAAGTCATCAGGCTACCTCACACAGGGCCGTTGGATCGATGGAAAGTGCCAGTCGCTGACCGTCGGGATGCAGATCGGCCGCCGAGCGGTTGAGCACATCCACCACCAGTTCGACACCGCGCGCTTCGATCCGGTAGCGGATGACATTGCCGAGCAGGCTGTGGCTGCGAATCTGCGCGTCGAGTTCGCCGTCAAGGCTCAGTTCGATGGCTTCCGGGCGAATGGCGATGCGGTGGTTGATCGGGCGCTGCAACAGCTTTGATGCATCGTCGGCATCAAGCAGGTTGTAGTTGCCGATGAAGCCGGCGGCGAACACATCGACCGGTGCGGTGTAGAGGGTTTCGGCATCGCCGCTCTGGACGATTTTTCCCTGATTCATCAGGAAAATCCGGTCAGACATGGTCAGCGCTTCTTCCTGATCATGGGTGACGAAAATCGTCGTCAGGCCGAGTTCGCGTTGAATCTGCCGGATCTGTTCACGCAAGTGTTTACGAATTCGTGCATCAAGGGCCGACAGCGGCTCATCCAGCAGCAGCAATCGCGGACGCGTCACCAGCGAACGGGCAAGGGCAACACGCTGACATTGGCCGCCGGACAACTGATGCGGATAGCGGCTGGCGAAGTCGTTCAGTTCAACCAGTTTCAACACTTCCGAAACGCGTTTATGGCTGTCGTCGGCATTAACCTTTTGCATGCGCAAACCGAAGGCGACGTTTTGCTCGACGGTCATGTTGGGGAACAGCGCGTAGCTCTGGAACACCATGCCGATCCCGCGTTTCTGCGGACTCAACGGCACGATATCGACACCATCGAGCAGGATCTTGCCGCCATCGACTGGCGTCAGTCCGGCGATGCAACGTAGCAGGGTGGACTTGCCGCAACCGGACGGGCCGAGCAGGGTGACGAACTCGCCCTTGTTGATCTCGCAATTGATGTCGCTGAACACGGTCGTGCCAGCGTAGTTTTTCTGCAGGTGTTGGACGCTGACATAGCTCATTCGCTTTTGTCCTTGTTCAAGATGTTGGCGATCCAGGTCAGGACCAGCACGAAAAAGAAATATGAGATAACCAGGGCACTGGTGAAGTGGCCGCTGCTGTTGCGCATGTTGTTCAGGTACACCTGCAGGGTTTCGTAGCGCGTGCCGACCAGAATGTTGGCAAACACGAACTCACCGAACAGGAACGAGAACGACAGCAGCAACGCGACCATCAGGCCTTTGCGCAGGTTCGGCAGCACCACCAGAAACGCCGCCTGAAAGGTGCTGGCGCCGAGCAGTTGTGCGGCGTCCATCAGGTCGCGCAGGTTGATCGCTTGCAGGTTGTTGGTGATTGCCCGGTACATGAACGGCAGTGCCACGGTGAAGTAGCAGCCAATCAGGATCCACGGTGTACCGACCATGGCCATCGGCCCGGAACCGTAAAGTTGCAACAGTCCCACCGACGACACCACCGGCGGCACCGCGAAGGGCAGCAGGATGAGGATGTTCATCAGCGCATCGAGTTTCGGAAAGTGGTAATGCACCACGAACAGCAGCGGCAGGATCAGCACCACTGAAAGCACCAGTGCGCCGACGCAGACCAGCAACGATTGACCGAAGGCGTGCAGGAAACGTGGATCGCTCCACAACTGGATGTACCACTTGAAGGTGAAACCGCTGGGCAGGATGGTCGCTGACCAACTGCTGGCGATCGAATAAACCAGCGTGCCCACGAGTGGCAGCAAGAGTATGGCGAACAACAGATAAACCACGACGCGGTGGTAGAGGCCGGCCGGGCCGGATTCAGCGCGAGACATGGTAGCTCCTCTTCAACAGCAGTTGATGCACGACAGTGACGATGGTCATCAGCGCCACCAGCACCACGGCCAGAGCGCTGGCCAGATTCGGGTCGAGGGAAATATCGCCGGAGACCATCGCTGCAATACGGATCGGCAGCACGTTGAAGTTGCCCGTCGTCAGCGCGTACACCGTAGCGTAGGCGCCTAGGGCGTTGGCCAGCAGGATCACGAACGTACCGAGCAACGCCGGGGTCAGCACGGGCAAACCGATGTGCCGCCAGAACTGCCAGCCGTTGGCGCCAAGCAGCGCAGCGGACTCGCGCCAGTCTTCACGCAAGGCGTCAAAGGCTGGGTAGAGCAGCAGCACGCCGAGGGGAATCTGGAAGTAGGTATAGAGGATGATCAGGCCGGTTTTCGAGTACAGGTTGAAGTCCTGAATGATCCCCGACTGCTTCAACATGATGGTGATGCTGCCGTTGAAACCGAGCAGGATGATGAACGCGAACGCCAAAGGCACACCGGCGAAGTTGCTGGTCATGTTGGCGAAGGCATTCACGAAGTTGCGCAATTTCGAATCGACCCGACGCAGGGAGTAGGCACCGAGAACGGCGATGACGATACCGAACACGCTCGACCAGAAACTGATTTCGAGGCTGTACTGGATCGCTTGCAAATAGAACTTCGAGCTGAAGATCTTGCTGAAGTTGGCCAAACCCCAGCCGAACTCTTCCGATTGCAAGCTGTTGATCATCACCCAGACCAGCGGGGCGATTTCAAAGACGATAAAGAACAGCGCGAAGGGCACCAGGCACAGCGCCGCCAGCCATTTGCCGCGAGTCATCGAGTTCACTTGAGCAACCCCCGGCACACAGGTTTGTCGTGGGGCACGCCGAGCAATTCGCAGACGGTGCCGCAGATTTCGGTCTGCTTGGGTGCGGCGCCAGCGTCGAGGCTGAACGCGTCACCGAGGACAAACAGCGGCACCTGGCGTTCTTCCGGCAACAGGCCGTTGTGCGAGCGATCGTTGTTCATGCCGTGATCGGCGGTCACCAATACCTGATAGCCAGCGTCGAGCCAGCTCTGCAAGTAGTCGGCGAGGATGATGTCGGCCGAGCGGGCGCTGTTGCGGTATTGCGAGCTGTCGAGGCCGTGCTTGTGCCCGGCGTCGTCGATGTTCATCGGGTGGATCAGCAGGAAATTCGGATCGTGGCGCAGGCGCAGGTTTTCGGCGTCGGCGAACAGGTGCGAATCCGGGTAGTGATCGCTCCAGTAGAAATGCCCGTGCTGGATCGGCAGCGACAGATTGTCGGTGTGGCGGTCGCGGGCGGCGACGAAGGGCGAGCGGTTGTACAACTCGCTGACCCAGTGATACGCCGCCGCAGCGGTTTTCAGACCGGCGTCGCGCGCGTAGTGATAAATGCTGCGCTGGTTGGACAAGCGCGAGACGTTGTTGTGGACGATGCCGCTGTCGATCGGCGGCACGCCGGTGAGGATGCATTCATAAAGCGGTCGGGACAGGGCCGGCAGTTCGCACTCCAACTGATAGAGCGCGGCGCGTCCTGCGCCAACATAAGCCTGCAGATGCCCCATGGCGTGACGTGCGACCTCGTAGTTGAGACCGTCGAGCACGACAAGGATGACGTTGTGCTTCATAGGGGCAAAAACTCCGCGAAATTCAAATATTCCGAAATCAACTCAATCCCCCTGTGGGAGCGAGCCTGCTCGCGAAAGCGTCATTTCAGTCACATGATTGTTGAATGACACACCGCATTCGCGAGCAGGCTCGCTCCCACATTTGGAACTCCAGCGGATCCCGAAGAGGGATCTACAGGCTTATTTCATCTCTACGATGACTTCCTCGTTCCACTGCTGTGGCAGGGCTTTCGAAGTTTTTTCCCACGCATCGGCGTCTTTGATCGGGGTGACCTTTTTGTACTGTTCGTTCGGCAGCAGTTTGGCCTTCACGTCTTCCGGCAGTTGCAGGTGTTCGGCGCGGATCGGACGGGCGTTGCCGCGCGCGAGGTTGGTCTGGCCGGCGTCGCTGAAGATGTATTCGCGGGTCAGCTTGGCGGCGTTCGGGTTTTTCGCGTACTTGTTGATGATCGTGGTGTAGCCGGAAATCACCGAACCGTCGGATGGGATCAGCACCACATAGTCATCCGGGTTGGCCATTTTGGCTTTGTAGCTCAGGCCGTTGAAGTCCCAGACCACGCCGACTTCGATCTCGCCTTTTTCCATGGTGGCGATGGTTGGGTTGGCCATCGACAGGCGACCTTGCTTGGCGATGTCGGCGAACAGCAGCAGCGCAGGCTTGATGTTTTTCTCGTCGCCACCGTTGGCCAGTGCCGCAGCCAGAACGCCGTTGGCGGCTTGGGCGGCGGTGCTCACGTCACCAATGGAGACCTTGTATTTGCCGCCCTTGAGGTCAGCCCATTTGGTTGGCACTTCGGAGCCGTGCAGCAGCTTTTTGTTGACGATGAAGGCGATGGTGCCGGTGTAGGCCAGCGCCCAGTTGCCGTCCTTGTCCTTGGCCCAGTCCGGGACTTGATCCCAGGTGCTTGGCTTGTACGGTTGCACCACGCCTTGCTTGACCGCGATCGGGCCGAAGGCCGCACCGACGTCGCCGATGTCAGCAGTGGCGTTGTCTTTTTCGGCGGCAAACTTGGCGATTTCCTGGGCCGAGCTCATGTCGGTGTCGATGTGCTTCAGGCCGTAGGTCTTGGCCAGGTCTTCCCAGGTGCCTTTCCAGTTGGCCCAGTCATCGGGCATGCCGACGCTGTTGACGGCGCCTTCCGCTTTCGCAGCGGCTTCGAGGGTTTTCAGATCGGTGCCGGCCGCCATGGCGGAGGTGCACATTGCAATGGTCGAGCCTAACAGTGTTGCCAGGAAAAGCTGTTTCATTCCGAAGCTCCTTGGTCGTGTTCAACGCTGCGATTGCGGTGTGTGTTGGTCTAGGTCAGCAATACCTGAGCCAATTTAAGGGGGCTGGATGACACTTTGATGTCGGCGGCCTTGTGTCAGGCCTTTTATTTGCCTGGTATTGGCGGCCGCCAGATAAGCGTAGACCATGCCCAAAGGCCCGCAGAGCAAGGGACTTGGCCGATGTATTGCAAGTCGTGAAGACGACCGTTCGGTAGTTTTGTCATCTCTTGGTCATCTGCACTGCCTAGGCTTGCAACATCAGGAAACGGCTTGATCGCCGTGCAGTTTTGCCCCGAAACAGTGCTGGTCTAGTCCAGATAGGTAACGTTGATGCGCGATGAGGCAACAAAAGCGGTGACAGCGATTGGCCAGGTGTTGCAGGAGCAACTCGATCACGGGTTGCTGGCGGCGGGCAGCAAGTTGCCGGCCGAGCGCAAGCTCAGTGAGTTGTTCGGTACGACGCGGATTACCGTGCGTGAGGCGTTGTTGCAGTTGGAGGCGCAGGGGCAGATTTATCGTGAGGAGCGCCGTGGCTGGTTCGTGTCGCCGCCGCGTCTGGCCTATAACCTGATGCAGCGCAGCCACTTTCACGCGATGGTCAGTGCGCAGGGGCGGGTGCCGTCGACCGAGGTGATTTCGGCGCGGTTGCAGCCGGCGTCGGCGGCGGTGTGTGCGTGGTTGCAGTTGCCGGCGTTGTCGAGCGTGATTCAGATTTGCCGGTCGCGGCGCATTGATGGGCGGTTGGTGTTGTATGTGGAGCACTATTTGAATCCGCAGTTTTTTCCGGGGATTCTTGAGTTTGATTTGAATCAGTCGATCACCGAGTTGTATGCGCGGCATTACGATTTGCACTATGGGCGGGTGCGCTTTGAGATTGTGCCGACGTCATTGTCGGTGGATGCGGCGGCGGCTTTGCGGGTGTCGGTGGGGAGTCCGGGGTTGCGGATTGCTCGGGTCAATTACGATCAGCATGAGCGGTTGATTGATTGTGATCTGGAGTTTTGGCGGCATGATGCGATTCACGTTGGGGTTGATGTGGTTTGATCGTTTTGGGGGCATATCCGTTGCTGCGGTAACGGCGGCTTAGGGTTTCGCCCTTACGGCGACTCACTTTTTTACAAACGCCTAAAAAAAGTAAGCAAAAAAACGCTTGCTCCTACGTGCGGCCCGCTCGCTGAGGCTCGGGGTTCCTTCGCTGCGGGATCGATCCGGGCAGCGCCTACGGTTTGCTTCGCTGCACCTCCTCTCGCTGTGTTTGGCTGCGCCAAACGGTCGCTGCGCTCCCACCCCCGGATCAATCCCTCCACTCAGCCTTCCAACGTCGCCCGTGGATCAAGATCAAAAGCGGTACTCGAGCTAACGCTCATTGTGTTGAGTGGGGCGGCTTTGCCGCATGGGTGTTCGAAAATTAAAACTGTGGGCGCTGCGGTGCGACGGTTCGACCTGCCAGCGATGACGGCCTGACAGCCGACCTGTTTCTGGCAGGCTGTACACGGTCCAAATGTGGGAGCGAGCTTGCTCGCGAAGGCGCCCCCACAATCACCTCATCCCTATTTGCCTGCCCCCGCATTGGCATACAGATAATCCGTCGCCAACGAGGCCAATGTTCTCACGCCTACCACCAGCGCCGACTCATCGACAAAGAACCCCGGATTGTGATTCGGCGCTGCCTTGCTCATGTCCTGGTCTCTTGGCGTCACGCCGAGAAACACAAACAGTCCCGGCACTTCCTTGGCAAAGAACGAGAAGTCTTCCGCGCCACCCACCAGCGGTGCATTCACCACATCATCCTTGGCCGCCCACTTCAACGTCGGCAGCATTTTTTCCGTCAGTGCCGGGTTGTTGATGGTCGGGTCGTATTTTTCGATGATGGTGACGTCGGCTTTGGCGCCGCCGCTTTCGGCGATTTTTTCCACGGTCTGGCGGACGTCGGCATGCAGTTTCTGGCGGATGCCGTAGTCGTAGGAGCGGATCGTGCCGGTCATGTCGACGGATTCGGGAATGATGTTGTAGCGCGTCCCGCCGTTGATGGTGCCGATGCTGACCACTGACGGATAAGACGAGATATCGGTGCGGCGGCTGACCACGGTTTGCAGGCCGACGATGGTTTGCGCGCCGACGGTGATCGGGTCGATGCCGTCCCATGGGCGGCCGGCGTGGGTCTGTTTGCCGAGGATTTTGATGCGCAGGTCGTCGGAGCTGGCGAGGGTCGCGCCGGGGCGGTAGGCGATCTGGCCGGCGGGGACACCGGCCCAGACGTGCAGGCCGAAAACGGCGTCGGGTTTCGGTGATTTCATCACGCCTTCCTCGATCATCATTTTCGCGCCCCAGGTGTTCTTGCCGTCGGGGATGAAGTCGCTTGGGCCTTCTTCGGCGGGCTGGAAGTAGAACACCACGGTGCCGGGCAGGGTGTCGCGCATACCGGTGAGAATTTTCGCTGTGCTCAGCAGGATGGCGGTGTGCGCATCGTGGCCGCAGGCGTGCATGACGTCGACTTCTTTGTCGAGGTAGGTGCCTCTGGCTTTCGAGGCGAAGGGCAGGTCGGCGACTTCCTTGACCGGCAGCGCGTCCATGTCGGCACGCAGGGCCACGGTCGGGCCGGGCAGGGCGCCTTTGAGGACGGCGACTACACCGGTGCGGGCGACGCCGGTTTTGACTTCGAGGCCCAGAGCTTGCAGTTGTTTGGCGACCAGTTCGGCGGTGCGCTTTTCGGTGTTGCCGAGTTCCGGTTGGGCATGGATATCGCGGCGGGTTTCGAGCAGTTCGGGCTCGAGCTTTTGCGCTTGTTCGGCGATCGTTGTGCGGGTGCTTTCCAGCGTCGCGGCGCCAGCGTGGCTGGCGAACAGGGTGAGTAGAACGGCTTGGGCAATGCGCGTCAGTTGCATCGGGTTCTCCTTGCTTATTGTTGTCGGGCTTCCCTGCCTGTGACTGCAACCGCGTGCCTGAGTGCTATTCCTTCGGCTGGCCGCCACCGGCAGTGATCACTTGCACGCTCATGCGCGGCGTTGCCAGATCGAGTCCGGCTTCGTCGAGGTGGCGTTTGAGCGACAGATTGAAGGCTCGGGACACTTCCCATTGTTTGATCGGCGCGGTCTTGAACCGGGCGCGCAGAATCGCGCTGCCGGATTCGAAACTCTCGACACCCTGAATCTCCAGCGGCGACCAGATGTTGCGCCGTTGCAGCGGATCGGTGCGCATCTTCTGGCCGACTTCGCGCATCAGTTTGATCGCGTCGTCGATTTCCATGTTGTACGGCACCGCGACACGGAAGATCGCGTAACCGAACTCCCGCGAGTAGTTCTTGATGCTTTTGATTTCGCTGAACGGGATGGTGTGGACGATGCCGTCGATATCGCGCAGGCGCACGGTGCGGATGGTCAGGCCTTCGACAGTGCCGAGGTGGCCGCCGACATCCACGTAGTCATCGATGGCCAGCGAGTCTTCGATGATGATGAAGAGGCCGGTGATCAAGTCCGCCACCAGCGACTGCGCACCGAAACCGATGGCCAGACCGATCACGCCGGCACCGGCCAGCAGTGGTGTGACGTTCATGCCCATGTTCGCCAGGGCGACGATCAGCGCGATGATGAAAATCGCCACGAACAGCACGTTACGGATCAGCGGCATCATGGTTTGCGCCCGCGCATTGGCCAGGCCTTTGCGTGAGCGGGTCAGGGCGTGATGCACGGCGGTGTCGGCGAGGATCCAGATCAGCCAGGAGAAAATCAGTGTGCCGATCAGGCTGAACAGTTTGACGCTGACATCATGCCCCTCACCTTCGGCGAAACCGATCAACGACTGGCCCCAGACGCGCAGGCCGAGTTCGATAAAGACCAGCCAGACCAGCAGGTGCGCGAGGGTATAAAAGAAGTTTTTCAGACGCTCGGAGTAGAGCGCGTGGCGTTTCGGCCCGCGTTGCGGTTTGAGCGAATGACGGCGCACGAGGCCGTTGATCACCATGCACAACACCAGCAGCACGGTGCAGATCAGCGACTGACGCAGTGCGGTGCTGGTGTCGCCGGCGGAGACGAACGTGGCGAACAGCGAGATGCCGACCAGCACCAGCGCCGGCACGTACCAGAAGGTGCCGAGGATTTCGATGGTATCGCTGAGGGCGCGGCGGGTCAGGCGTCGTGACAGCGGCTGGTTGCGAATCAAGTGCGCGATCGGCCGGCGGAAACGCAGGATAAACAGACCGGTCGACAGTGCCGCGAGGACATTGGCGATGGTCGCGGCGGTGTGGGCCAGGTGCACGCCGAGGCTTTCGATCAGGCGCGGATCATTCAGCGCTTCACCGAACGCGGCGAAGCTGCCGATCAGCCACAGCGGCCGGAAGGCCTGATGGCGCAGGATGTACAGCGCGCGATGGCGGTGCGGGCCGTCGAGCAGGGAAAACGCGATCACGCAGATCGCCGAGAAACAGGTGCCGACCACCAGCGCATAGGCCAGCACCATCGCCAGGCTTTTGCCCAGTGACGACGGCAGCGCGTAGCTCATGTAGACGGTCATTACCAAAGCGATCAGCCACGGCCCGAGCTTGCGTAAAGCGAAGCGCAGCATGTCGAGAGCCTTGGGGTGTTGCGGCAGTTCTTCGGTGAGGCCGAAGCGCATGCGTACCCGGTGACTGAGCCAGATCAGCGCGGCGGCGAGCAGGCTCCAGACCATCAGGATCATGGCGAAACCGAAAATGATCGGCAGCCACTCGTTGGCCGGTAGCAGCATCGCGCTCAGTTCGTCCTTGGCCAGGTCGAACTCGTTGCCCCAGCGGTTGAGCGGGCTGTCGGCACCGGTGAATTGCTTTTCGAAGTTGGCGAGGGTCCCGCCGATCAGGCCGAGTACGCCTTCTTCGGGGCTGGCCTGGGCCTTTTTGGTGGCGTCGCGCAGCTTCTTCAGGTCGGTCAGCAGTTGCGCGCGTTGCTTGTCGTTTTCCAGCGACTTGATGACTTCGTCGAGGGACTGGCCGAGCGGTTCCTGGGCTTCGGGTTGCGCTTTGTTGGTGTTGAGCAGGCCCGGCAGACCGACCGCGTGGGCGGGCGCCATCGGCAGCAGTGTCATCAGGCAGACAAGGAACAGACTGGGCAAAGCAAAAAGACGAGCGAACACTAGGCGGTCAACCTCGCAACGGGCGGATTCGCTGGAGTGTACGAGGCCCACCCATTCAATGCGAGCCGGGCGCGGATTTATTCGTTGAGTTTGGCGAGGATCTTGTAGACCACGGTGGCGAGGATCATCAGCATGCCGACCCACATGGCGAACACGCCGGCGTTCTTGTCACGGAAGTTGAACCCGATCGCCAGCAGGATCATTCCGCACAGGATGGGAATGAGCATGGCGTGGAACGAAGACATCGAAATCATGGAGACTGCCTTGTCGAAATGAATGATGTAAGTCTAGGTCGGTTTTGCTTGAGCTGTTCTGATGTGTATCAGAGTTGAGCCGGTTTCAAAATGAAATTTGTGCTGGCTGAACTGACGCTTTCGCGAGCAGGCTCGCTCCCACATTGGAATGCATTTCAAACTGTGGGAGCGACGGTGCGACGATTCGACCTGCTCGCGAAGCTTTTAAGCTTTTAGGGCAATTCGCGGCAGGCGTAGAACGCGCTCAGCACTTTGACCAGATGCGCCAGATCATGGCTGCCGCACAGTTCGCGGATCGAGTGCATGGCGAAGGTCGGCAGGCCGATGTCGACAGTGCGCACGCCGAGGTGGCTGGCGGTGATCGGGCCGATGGTCGAGCCGCAGCCCATATCGCTGCGCACCACGAAGCTCTGTACCGGGACTTCTTCGGCCATGCACAGATGGCGGAAGAAGCCGGCGGTTTCGCTGTTGGTGGCGTAGCGCTGGTTGCTGTTGACCTTGATCACCGGGCCGGCGTTGAGTTTCGGGCCGTGGTTGGCGTCGTGCTTTTCTGCGTAGTTGGGGTGCACGCCGTGGGCGTTGTCGGCCGAGACCAGCAGGGATTTCTGGATGGTGCGGACGAACTCGTCACCTTCCGGCAGCAGACGACGCAGGGTCTGTTCGAGCATCGGGCCATCGGCGCCGCAGGCCGAGCAGGAACCGACTTCTTCGTGGTCGTTGCACACCAGCACGCAGGTTTCGTCGGTTTCGGCGGTCAGCAAGGCTTGCAGGCCGGCGTAGCACGACAGCAGGTTGTCGAGGCGCGCGCCGGCAATGAAGTCGCCGTTGAGGCCGATCACTGCAGCGCTTTGCGTGTCGTAGAAACTCAGCTCGTAATCGAGCACGACGTCGGCGTTCAAGCCATGCTCGCGGGCCAGTTGATCGGTGAGCACGGCGCGGAAGTCGACGCGCTCGTCACCGGCGAATTGCGCGAGGATCGGTGGCAGTTCGGTCTGCGCGTTGATCGCCCAGCCCTGATTGGCTTCACGGTTGAGGTGAATGGCCAGGTTGGGAATGATCGCGATTGGCGCCTTGAAGTCGATCAACTGGCTTTCGACTTTGCCGTCGCGGCGGAAGGTCACGCGGCCGGCCAGCGACAGATCACGGTCGAACCACGGCGCCAGGAGGGCACCGCCGTAGACTTCAACACCCAGTTGCCAGAAGCCCTGACGCTGCAGTTCCGGCTGCGGTTTGACCCGCAGGCACGGGCTGTCGGTGTGCGCGCCAACCAGGCGGATACCACCGTGCAGTGGCGAGGTGCGGCCCATTTTGATCGCGACGATCGAAGAGTCGTTACGAGTGACGTAATAGCGGCCGTTCGGCTCGGTGGTCCATGGCTCGCGCTCGTCGAGGCGCACGAAACCGGCAGCCTCCAGACGCTGCACCAGACTGGCGGTGGCGTGGAACGGGGTAGGGGAGGCCTTGAGAAAGTCGATCAGGCCTTGGTTCAACTCTTCGCGCATAAGAAACTCCAGACAGCAGTGGGCGGGAGTTTAACGCATCGGCCGGGGAATTGAATCTGCACCGAACCCATGTGGGAGCGAGCAGGCTCGCTCCCACATGGGTTCGGTGGTGCTTGTCAGAACGGCGCAGGGCACTCGAAACGCAGGCGTTCGCCGGTTTGCGGATGGGTGAAGCTGAGCATGCTCGCGTGCAGGCACAGGCGTGGCCATGCCGCCAGCGCCTGCTCGTGGGCGTAGAGGCCATCACCGAGCAGCGGATGCCCGATCGACAGCATGTGCACGCGCAACTGATGCGAGCGGCCGGTGATCGGTGTCAGCTCAACGCGGCACCAGTCACCGCAACGCTCCAGCACACGCCAGAAGGTCAGCGCGTGTTTGCCGAATTCGTGGTCGACGACATGGCGCGGTTTGGTCGGCGGGTCGTAACGCAAGGGCAAATCGATGCTGCCACTGTCCAGTTCCGGCTGACCCCAGGCCAGCGCGGTGTAGGCCTTTTCAGTTTCGCGGTCATGAAACTGCCGCGACAGTTCGCGATGCGTATCGGCATCACGCGCCAGCAAAATGATGCCGGAGGTTTCCCAGTCCAGGCGATGGACGATGCGCGCTTCGGGGTAGCCGTTTTCCTGCAGGCGGGTAATCAGGCAATCCTTGTTGTCGTCGGCGCGACCGGGCACCGAGAGCAGCAACGTCGGTTTGTCGACCACCAGTACGGCGGCGTCCTGATGGATGATGCGGATGTTGGACAGCGGCATTAAAACAGCCTCGTAACAAATGCCAACGGCGGTTCAGGGCCATCCCGCATGGGGATGGCCCTGAACCGCCGTCGTACCTGCCGGATCGACTCAGCGATCAGGCAGGGTGATGTTGAGTTCCAGAATCGAGCAACTGCCCTGGCTTTCCAGTGCAACATGTACGTCGTCGTTGCCGATGTTGACGTACTTGCGGATCACGTCGACCAGTTCCTTCTGCAAGGCTGGCAAGTAATCCGGCGTGCTGCGCTGGCCGCGCTCATGCGCCACGATGATCTGTAGACGCTCTTTCGCTACCGAGGCGGTACTTGGCTTTTTGTTGGCACGAAAGAAGTCAAAAAGGTTCATTACCTACCTCCAAACAGGCGCTCGAAGAATCCCTTCTTCTCGACATCGAGGAAACGGTGGGCTTTTTCTTTGCCCAGCAAACGGTCGACGGTATCGCTGTAGGCCTGACCGGCATCGCTCTGGTCGTCGAGAATCACCGGGACGCCCTGGTTGGATGCCTTGAGCACTGCCTGGGATTCCGGGATCACGCCGAGCAGGGTTACCGAGAGGATTTCCTTGACGTCTTCAACGCCCAGCATTTCGCCCTTTTCAACACGCTCTGGATGGTAGCGAGTGATCAGCAAGTGTTCCTTGATCGGGTCTTCGCCACGTTCGGCGCGGCGCGATTTGCTGGCCAGCAGGCCCAGCATGCGGTCCGAATCTCGTACCGAGGACACTTCCGGGTTGGTCACGACGATCGCTTCATCAGCGAAGTACATGGCCAGGTGAGCACCTTTTTCAATGCCCGCCGGGGAGTCGCAGACGACGAACTCGAATTGTTCCTTGAGCTCCATCAGGACTTTTTCCACGCCTTCGACAGTCAGCGCGTCTTTGTCGCGGGTCTGACTGGCGGCCAGTACGTAGAGGTTTTCCAGGCGCTTGTCTTTGATCAGAGCCTGTTGCAGGTTGGCTTCGCCGTTGACCACGTTGACGAAGTCATACACCACGCGGCGTTCGCAACCCATGATCAGGTCAAGGTTACGCAAGCCCACGTCGAAGTCGACGATCACTGTTTTGTGGCCGCGCAGAGCGAGGCCGGTACCGATAGCGGCGCTGGTGGTGGTCTTACCCACACCACCCTTGCCGGATGTAACCACGAGAATCTTGGCCAAGGTGTTTCACCCCTAAGGAAGAAGGACTTTTTAGCCCCTGAAAAACATCTCTTGAAAACTACTGCAGTCGGACAGCCTTGGCTGGAATTCGGCGTTGAGCCTTTTTCCTACTTCGTTTGAGCCGTTTTCGCTACGTTTTAGAGATGCTTGGAAAATGCGGCAGTATCCGTTAAAGCCGAATGATGTTCAACACGTCGCCCGACAGGCTGACCTGTACGCCCGAGCCCCACATAGGGTCGCGGCGCAAATCTTCGGAAACCTTGTAATGACCGGCGATGGAGATCAGTTCAGCGCTCAATTGCTGACAGAAAATCCGTGCCTTGGTATCACCCTTCACGCCGGCCAGCGCACGGCCACGCATCGGGCCGTATACATGGATGTTGCCATCGGCGAGAAGTTCCGCCCCCGGACTGACCGAGGACACCACGACCAAATCGCCACCCTGGGCATATATCTGTTGGCCACCACGTACTGGCGTGGTGATGACGCGGGTCGGTTTGACCGTTGGCTCCGGCGGTTTTTCCGGCTTCTTTTTGACCTCGGCTTCGGGGGTTTCCAGCGGTCGTTCACGGGCGCCCGACGGCGGCAGCACCGGAATGTCGATAGCGATGGCGGCGGCGATGTCTTCGATACGGCTGGCGCGAATCGCCAGGGTGCGCAGGCCATGTTGACGGCAGACGCGCATCAGGCCTGGCAGATCGACGGCGCCTTCGCTTGGCGGCAGTTTGTCCAGCGCCAGAACCAGCGGCGCGTTGCTGAAGAAGTTCGGCGCCTGGGCAACTTTGGCGGCCAATTGCCGATCGAGGCTTTCGAGGTCGTTACGGGCCAGTTCCAGCACAGTAATGGCCAGCATGCTGCCCTTGAGCTGGAATACGGGATCTTGGTCTAACGGTTCGGTTTGGCTCATGTCGGCATACAACGGCTTGTCACTAAAAGTGCCGAGACTTATAACGAGAACGCCCGCAGGCCGCAAGCCGGGTCGAACGATGTAGAATGCGCGGCCACTGCATTTACGGAAGCTTTAATGGATCGCCCGCGTTTTCGAACAGCCTTTTTATCGCCACGCTTCTGGCCGCTCTGGTGCGGTCTGGGGCTTTTGTGGCTGATCGTCCAGTTGCCGTATCCGGTCTTGCTGACCATCGGTCGTGTTTTGGGTGCGTTGATGTATCGCGTGGCCGGCGACCGGCGGCGCATCGCCAAGCGCAATCTTGAACTGTGCTTCCCGGAAAAATCCGCCGCTGAGCGCAAACGCCTGCTCAAGGAGAATTTCGCCTCCACCGGTATCGCCTTTTTTGAAATGGCCATGAGCTGGTGGTGGTCGCGCGAGCGTCTGGCCAAGCTGGCCCACGTTGAAGGCCTGGAGCATTTGCAAAAGGCCCAGCGCGAAGGCAAAGGCGTGATTCTGATGGCCGCGCATTTCACCACGCTGGAAATCGGCGCGGCGTTGCTCGGTCAGCAGCACACGATTGATGGCATGTACCGCGAACACAAAAACCCGCTGTTCGACTTCGTCCAGCGTCGCGGTCGCGAGCGGCACAATCTCGACTCGCTGGCCGTGGAGCGTGACGACGTGCGCGGCATGCTCAAACTGCTGCGCTCCGGTCGCGCGATCTGGTATGCGCCGGATCAGGACTATGGCGCCAAGCAGAGTATCTTCGTGCCGCTGTTCGGCATTCAGGCGGCGACGGTGACAGCGACGACGAAATTTGCGCGTCTGGGCAAGGCGCTGGTCGTGCCGTTCACCCAGGAGCGTCTCGCCGACGGCAGCGGTTATCGCTTGGTGATTCATCCGCCGCTGGAAGATTTCCCCGGCGAAACCGAAGAAGCCGACTGCATCCGCATCAATCAGTGGGTCGAGAGTGCGTTGCGTGCCTGCCCCGAGCAGTACCTGTGGGCGCATCGACGCTTCAAGAGCCGGCCACCGGGCGAGCCGAAGCTGTACGCCAAACGCGGTTGATTCCCCCATCCTTTCAAGCACCATGGAGTGTTGCGATGAGCCCAACTGAACCGGTCACAGGTTTGATTCTTTCCGGCGGCGGGGCTCGGGCGGCGTATCAGGTGGGCGTGTTGGCGGCGATTGCCGAATTGCTGCCGTTGGGTGCGGACAATCCGTTTCCGGTGATCGTCGGCACCTCGGCCGGGGCGATCAACGCCGTCAGCCTCGCCAGTGGCGCTAGCGACTTTCGCGCCGCCATCGAACGCCTGACCTTGTTCTGGCAGGGCTTTCGCAGCGATCGCGTGCTGCGCAGTGACTGGCCCGGGGTTATCCGTCAGGCCAGCCGCTTTGTCAGCCACAGCCTGCTCGGCCTCGGTCGGCAACTGCCGGTGGCGTTGCTCAACAGTTCGCCGCTGCGCGCACTGCTCAATGAAAAACTGCACATGCCCGGTATCGCCGAATCGATCGCGCGCAAGCAATTGCATGCGGTGGCGGTGACGGCGTTCGGCTACGAATCCGGGCAAGCGGTGACGTTCTATCAGGGCGGCGGCAAGATCGATTCATGGCTGCGGCATCGGCGCATTGGCGTGCCGACGGAACTGACGGTGGAGCACCTGCTGGCCAGTTCGGCGATCCCGTTGCTGTTCGCGCCGGTCAAACTCGGCGATGAATATTTTGGCGACGGCGCGGTGCGGCAATCGGCACCGATCAGCCCGGCGCTGCACCTGGGCGCGAGCCGAGTGCTGGTGGTGGGCGTCAGTGGCAACCCGCGCGGGTTTGATCCGCAGCAGCCGCTGGAACGCGCTTATACGGGGCAACAGCCGACGCTGGCGCAGATTGGCGGGCACATGCTCAACAGCACATTCATTGACAGCCTGGAGAGCGACATCGAGTTACTTCAGCGTCTCAACCAGTTCAGCCATTTGATGCCCGCCGGCACGCCGACCCGTGAGTTGGGTGTGGCGCCGGTGGAGGTGCTGGTGATCTCGCCGAGCCAGCCGATCGATGAAATCGCGGCACGGCATCGCCAGGAGTTGCCGGCGGCGTTGCGCTTGTTCTTGCGCGGACCGGGCGCGACCAAGACCAGCGGGGCAGGGGTGTTGAGTTATCTGTTGTTCGAGGCGGGGTATTGCAGCGAGTTGATTGATCTGGGGCGGCGGGATGCGTTGGCCAAGCGCGAGGAGCTGTGCCGGTTTCTCGGACTATCCGAAGCGGTGGTTCCGGCCTGAAATCTGCGCTGAGGCCTTCGCGAGCAGGCTCGCTCCACATTGGAACTCGGTCGAATGTGGGAGCGAGCCAGCTCGCGAAGCTCTTGAAATCAGAAGTGGTACTTCACCAGGAAGCTGGTGTTGCTCTGATTGGTCTTGAACGCACCGGTATCGTCGATGCCGTACTTGTCTTTCCAGTAGTCGTATTCCACACCGACGTACAACTGCTTCTCGCCGAGACGCAGCGCTTTGCCCAGGTCATATTTGATCTGTGGGTTGAAGTGCAGGTTGGCGTGGTACTCGCCCTTTTTGTTGACGTCGTTGTCGCTGACCCAGTCCATGAAACCGTCGATCAGGATGTTCGAATTGCCGACCGGAATGGTGTACGACCACACCGGGGTGATCTGCCAGACGTTGTCGCCCGCACGTGGGCCTTCGGTGTGGCGCTGATAGAAGTTCAACTGGAAGTAGTCGAAGCCCGGGATGGCCAGGTCGAAACCAGGGCCGATCAGGTAAGACTCGACATCACCTTCACCGAACTCGTAGGTCATCGCCAGCAGTACGTCTTTGATCGGGCCGAATTCGATCTTCTGGTCGAGGATCTTGCCCAGCGACAGGCGCGGGCTGAACTCGCCGTAATACGTGTTGTTGCCGACGCCGCTGTCAGGCTTGCCGTTGTAGAAGATCTTGTCGACGAACAGGAAGTTGTCCCCGTACTTCCACGCATCGGCGTGCTCGAAGGTGACGGTCTGCTGGATGCGCGGGTTGACCTGGAAGTCCTTGCCATAGAGGTAGGTCAGGCTGTTGTTCTGCCACTGCAGCAGGCCTTCGGCCATGGCCTGGCCGCCGGCCAACATCGATCCCGCGAGCATCAGGCTGGTGCACATACGTTTCATTCGGTTGCTCCCAAAGTAGGTGTTCCACGTTATTTTTTTAAGATCGGCGCTCTGGTGTGGCGCCTTTTTTCGTTGCTGCAAAAACTCATCCGATCGGTCAGCTTCGTTGCTGTTAGCAAGAGCTGAGCCAAGGCTTTCGAAAAGCAAAAAAACACCCGCTCGGCTGCTGAAAAACAGTCGATTGAGTGTGTTTTCGGGATGCCTCGGTACTGACCGGGGCCGGGATATGTTGGCTTTTCGGTCAGGAATTAAATCCGGGCTTTTTTTTAGACCGAATTCAGAAGGCCGCGGAGAATACTGACTCCTCGGCCAGCTCTCAAGTGCCCCGCAACAGAGCACCGACGACAGGTATGGGGCACGGTTGCGGGCCATCTTAGAAATGCACCTTTACCAGCAGGCTGGCGGTGTTCTGATTGGTGTCGAAGTTGTGCGTGTTTTCGATGCCATATTTATTTTTCCAATAGCTGTATTCGGTGCCGACATACAGTTGCTTCTGGCTCCAGCCCAAAGCTTTGCCCAGGTCATATTTGATCTGCGGATTGATGTGCAGGTTGGCGTGGTAGGTGCCGCGTGAGTTCTCATCGTTGTCGACTACCCAATCGAGGTAGCCGTCGATCAGCACATCGGAATTGCCCAGGGGAAAGCTGTAGGACCAGCCGGGGGTGATCTGCCAGACGCCATCGCCGGGGCGCGGGCCTTCGGTCTGGCGGCGAAAGATGTTCAGGGTGACGTAGTTGAAACCGGGCACCTTGAGGTCGAAACCTGGGCCGATCAGGTAGGCCTCGCTGTCGCCTTCGCCGTACTCGTAAGTCATGGCGAGCAGGACGTCTTTGATCGGGCCGAACTCGAGCTTCTGGTCGAAGATCTTGCCGAACGAGAAGCGCGGGGTGAATTCACCGTAGAACGCGTGCGGGCCTTTGTTCGCGTCTTCCTTGCCGTTGTAGAAGATTTTGTCGACGAACAGGAAGTTGTCGCCGTACTTCCATTTGTCGGCGTGCTCGAAGGTCAGCGTCTGCTGGATCGATGGGTTGATTGCGAAATTCTTGCCGTACAGATAGCTCAGGCTGTTGGTCTGCCACAGCAGTAAATCGCCGGCCATGGCCTGACTCGCGGCCAGCAGGCCGCCACTCAACAGAACGTTGGTTTGCGTGCGAATCATCTGTTGCTCCCTCTTGTTTTTATTGTTTGAGGCGCAGAGCTGTTGCGCGCCCTTGTAGGAGTGAGCCTGCTCGCGATAGCGGTGAATCAGTCAACGAATCTGTTGAATCTGATAACGACATCGCGAGCAGGCTCACTCCTACAGGGGGATAGCGTTTTTCAGTTAATGCTGGTGCGCGTGGCAGTCATTGATCGCCGCGCGCTCTTTGCCGCCGAGAATGTTGAACAGCAGGTTCAGCGTCAGCGCACTGAGCGTTGCCATGGCGATGCCGCTGTGGGTAATCGGGCTCATCCACATCGGCAAATGCGCAAAAAACTCCGGACGCACCACCGGGATCAGGCCCATGCCGATGCTCACCGCGACCAGCAACTGGTTGCGCCGGTCACCGATGTCGGCTTCCTGGAGAATCTTGATTCCGGTCGCGGCGACCATGCCGAACATTGCAATCGCTGCGCCGCCCAAAACCGCTGGAGGAATAGATGCAACGAGGAATGCCGCTTTCGGCAGCAGGCTCAACACGATCAGCAAGCCACCGGCAACGATGGTCACCGAGCGGCAGCGCACGCCGGTCATCTGCACCAGGCCGATGTTCTGCGCGAACGAGGAGTGGGTGAAGGTGTTGAAGAAACCAGCGACAAACGAGGCGCCGGCATCACACAGCAAGCCGCGACGCAGCATGCGCGGGCAGACTTCCTGGCCGGTGATCTTGCCCAGCGCGAGGAACATCCCGGTGGATTCAACAAAGATGATCACCACTACCAGGCACATCGACAGAATCGGTGCCAGTTCGAATTTCGGCATGCCGAAATGCAGCGGAGTGACGAACTGAACCCATGGCGCGCTGGCCATGCCGCTCAGGTCGACCATGCCAATCGCGCCGCACAGGATGTAGCCGAAGCACATGCCGATCAGTACGGAAATGTTGACCCAGAAACCGCGCATGAAGCGGTGGACCAGCAGAATAGTGCCCAACACCAATGCGGCGATGGCCAGATAAATCGGTGAGCCGAATTGCGCAGCGGCAGCGCCACCACCGGCCCAATTCACGGCCACGGGGAACAGCGACAAACCGATCGAGGTGATGACCGTGCCGGTCACCAGCGGCGGGAAGAAGCGCACGACCTTGGACATGAACGGCGCGATGAGCATGCCGAAGAAACCGGCAGCGATCGTCGCACCGAAGATGCCTTGCAGGCCGATACCGGGCATGCCGGCCATGGCGACCATGCTGCCGACTGCAGCAAAACTGGCGCCCATCATCACCGGCATGCGAATGCCCATCGGGCCTATGCCCATGGATTGCACGATGGTGGCGATACCGGCGACCAGCAGGTCGGCGTTGATCAGGAAGGCAATTTCTTCACGACTCAGGCCAGCGGCCTGTCCAATGATCAGCGGCACCGCGATGGCACCGCCGTACATCAGCAGAACATGTTGCAAACCGACCAGGATCAGTTGCAAAAGGGGCAATCGCTGAATGGCGGGTGCGTCGGGGATGCGCGCTTTGGACAGCTCGGACATGCAACACCTCGGATCTTTTTTATTCTTGTGATTGAACAGCTGCCGGGTTGCTCACAGCTGTTTCTTTGCATCAGGTAAAACCGCGTTAAGGCGATTCGCGAGCAGGCTCGCTCCCACAGGAAATGCGCGATCTCTGTGGGAGCGAGCTTGCTCGCGAAGCTTTGTTGCTTAGTTGGTCTGTGCTCCCTGGGCGATCCATGCACCGATCAGGTCACGTTCCTGCTGGGTCATCTGCGTGATGTTGCCCAGCGGCATGATCTGCGTGGTGATGGCTTGCGCCTGGATGCGCGCCGCGTTCTGGCGAATTTGCTCTGGGGTGTCGAACATCACACCGGCAGGCGCCGCACTGAACAGCGGGCTGGTCGGTTTGGCCGAGTGGCAAACCGCGCAACGTTCCTGAATCACGTTGTGCACTTTGTCGAAGGCCGGACCTGCATTGGAGGCTTGCGCCGGTGCTGCTGCAGGGGCTGCGGGTGCAGCAGGTGCCACCGCTTCAGCCGGTTTCGCGCCACCGCCCAGTGCCGTTTCCGGCAGCGGTTGGTACTCGATTTTGGCTGGTGCCTTGGCCACTTCCGGTGCGGTCGACATCGGCGTTGGGCCGGTGACGTACGCCAGGGTGATCATGCCCACCGCTGCAACCGGCAGAGTCCAGGCAAACTTGTGGCTGTCATGACGGGTGTTGAAGTAGTGACGCACCAACACCGCCAACACCGCGATCCCGGCGAGGATCAACCAGTTGTACTGGCTGCCATAGGTGCTCGGGAAGTGGTTGCTGATCATGATGAACAGCACCGGCAAGGTGAAGTAGTTGTTGTGACGCGAACGCAGCAAGCCTTTGGCTGGCAGCGCCGGGTCCGGCGTGCGGTTCTCGGCAATTGCGGCAACCAGTGCACGCTGTGCCGGCATGATGATGCGGAACACGTTACCGACCATGATGGTGCCGATGATCGCGCCGACGTGCAGGTACGCACCACGACCGCTGAACACTTTGCTGAAGCCATACGCTGCGCCGATGATCAGCACGAACAGAATGAAGCCGAGCAGAGCAGGGCGTTTGCCCAGGGCCGAGTCGCACAGGAAGGAGTAGATGAACCAGCCGATAAACAGCGAGCCAATACCGATGGCCACGCCTTCAGGGCCGCTCAGGGTGCTGCCCGGAGCCAGCAGGTAGAGCGTTGGGTTGGAGTAGAACACCACGCACAGCAGCGCGATACCCGACATCCAGGTGAAGTAGGCTTCCCATTTGAACCAGTGCAGGTTCTCCGGCATCGCCGGTGGGGCCAGTTTGTATTTTTCCAGGTGATAGATACCGCCACCGTGGATCGCCCACAGGTCACCGGCCAGGCCGGTTTTCGGGTTGACGCGGTTGAGGTTGTTCTCCAGCCAGACGAAGTAGAACGACGCGCCGATCCAGGCCACGCCAGTAATCATGTGAACCCAGCGCACGCTCAGGTTCAGCCATTCCAACAGATGTGCTTCCACAGTCTTTACCTCTCGCCTGTCACTCTTGTTGTCGAGTGATCAGACCTTCTCTTATTGGTGGGGGGCGAGGATCAAACGCTCATCCTCTTTGAAAAAATGCTCATCGCAGTTATTGCCTGTGCCACTGCGATCAACCACCAGGAAGTCATCCCGCTTTTCGATCGTCAGCACCGGATGGTGCCAAACGCCGCGATGGTAATTAATGCCCTGCCTGCCGTTGGTGACGAAGGCGCGGACCAAGCCTGATACAGGTTCATCGCCAACTGGCGCGACCACGATCAGAAAGGGGTTGCCGAGCAGCGGAATGAAAGCCTGGCTGCCCAGCGGATGGCGTTCCAGCATGCAAACGGTCAGCGGCATGTCCTGCGCGTCGGCGCGGAAGATGCTGATGATCGCGTTGTCCTCAGGCTGAGCGGTTTCGACCGTCGCCAGTTTATGGAAGCGCATGGTCGAACCGTTGTTGATCATGAAGTGATCGCTGCCGTCGGTTTCGATCACGTCACCGAAAGGGGCGAAGGCTTCTTTGCTCAGCGGTTCAATCGTTAGTGTGCGCATGCTGTTCTTCTTATCCGAATTCTGTGTTGACTGTTCTGACGCCTTCGCGAGCAGGTTCGCTCCCACCTGTGGAATGCAATACCTTGTGGGAGCGAGCTTGCTCGCGAATGGGTTCAACCTTATTTAGCGACCTTGCCCAAAACGCGCAGGCGACTCACACCACCATCCGGGAACACGTTCAGGCGAATGTGGGTGATCGGGCCCAGCGCCTTGATCTGCTCGACGAAGGTGTGTTCGGCGTGCATTTCCAGCTTCTGGCTTGGCAGCAGTTCACGCCAGAACAGCGACTGGGTTTCGATCTGGCTGTCAGTACCACCTTTGACGAACGCACCCTGGATCGAGCAAGTGTCCGGGTAGTTGCCTTTGAAGTGCAGGGTGTCGACGACGATCTTCTCGATCTCGCCCGGGTGACCCAGCGCGACGATGACCCAGTCATTGCCTGGCGTGCGACGACGTGCAGTTTCCCAGCCGTCGCCCATGTTGATGCCACGGCCCGGGTTGAGGATGTTGCTCATGCGGCCGAAGTGTTCGTCGGAGCAGGCGAGGGCGCGGCCACCATTCAGGGCTGCTGCCAGATCGACTTGCTCGTTGTCACCCACAGCGGACCAATCGCGGAACGGAATGCCGTACACGCGCAGACGGGCGACACCGCCGTCCGGGTAGATGTTGAAGCGCAGGTGGCTGAACGCTTGGTCGTTGCTGATTTCGTGGTAGTGGTGGCTGTTGCCCTGCAGCTCGACGGCCGACAGCACTTCAGTCCACTGGGTGTTTTCATCAGGCTCGCCCGACGCCAGGAAGCACGCTTCCAGAGAGGCCGATGGCGGGAAGTTGCCGGTGAAGAATGAAGTATCGATGTCCACGCCTTTGATCGAGCCCGGTACGCCCAGACGGATTACGGCGCTGTCGAAGCCTTCGAAGCGCTTGCGGCGTGATTCCCAGCCGTCCATCCACTTGCCGTTGTCATCGAACACGCCCTCCTTCCATACGGCCGGGGTCGGTTGGAACAGACGATTGGCGTCTGCGAACCAGTCATCGGTGACCGAAATGATTTTGGTGCCCAGACGGGCATCGGCCAGGTTGACGAATTTTTCGAAAGGTACGGCGTAAGCTTTCATTCTTCTTGTCTGCCTTTAAAAAAGTGGCTGGGGATGCTTGCAGGACCCTGGGTACTCTCCGCGTTTGATGTACTCGGGTCAGGCTTGCTAAAGAGTCAGTAAACGGAACAGGGCGATCTTGTTGATCTCCGCCAGCGCGCATTTGAACTCGGTGTCTTGCGAGTTGTGAATGCGCGTTTCGAACGCCGCGAGGATCTGATGCCGGTTGCTGCCTTTTACCGCCATGATGAAGGGAAACTTGAACTTGGCTTTGTAGGCGTCGTTCAGCTCGGTGAAGCGTTGGAACTCTTCGGCCGTGCATTGGTGAATACCGGCGCCAGCCTGTTCATTGGTGCTGGCTTCGGTCAGTTGGCCCTGGACGGCCGCTTTGCCGGCCAGGTCCGGGTGAGCGTTGATCAGTGCCAGCTGACTGGCGTGATCAGCGCTCAACAGGATGTCGCTCATGCGCTGGTGCAGGGTTTCGATCTCGTCGATCGAAGCGTCCGCACCCAGGTCGTAGGCCTTCTCGGCCACCCATGGCGAATGTTCGTAGATGTCGGCGAAGGCGTTGACGAAAGCGTCGCGGCTCAGGGTCGACGGTTGCAGGGTTTGAAAGCGGCTCATTTCGCGGCCTCTTGGTACGGGTGGGTTTCGTGCCAGTGACGCGCGATGTCGACGCGACGGCTGAACCACACCTGTTCATGACTTTTGGCGTATTCGATAAAGCGTTTGAGCGAAGCGAGGCGACCCGGACGGCCGATCAGGCGGCAGTGCAGACCGATCGAGAGCATCTTCGGCGCTTCGGCACCTTCGGCGTAAAGCACGTCGAACGCGTCTTTGAGGTATTCGAAGAAGTCGTCACCCTTGTTGAAACCTTGCACCTGGGTGAAGCGCATGTCGTTGGTGTCGAGGGTGTACGGGATCACCAGATGCGGCTTGCCGGTCGGGTTGTTCGGTTCCCAGTAGGGCAGGTCATCGTCGTAAGTGTCGCAGTCGTAGAGGAAACCACCTTCTTCCATGACCAGGCGACGGGTGTTCGGGCCAGTGCGGCCGGTGTACCAGCCCAGTGGGCGCTCGCCGGTGATTTCGGTGAGGACGCGGATCGCTTCGAGCATGTGCTCACGCTCCTGCGCTTCGTCCATGTACTGATAGTCGATCCAGCGGTAGCCGTGGCTGCAGATCTCGTGGCCGGCATCAACCATCGCGCGGATCACATCCGGGTGGCGCTGAGCGGCCATGGCCACGGCGAAGATGGTCAACGGAATGTCGAATTCCTTGAACAGTTTCAGAATCCGCCAGACGCCGGCGCGGCTGCCATACTCGTAAAGCGATTCCATGCTCATGTTACGCGCGCCTTGCAGCGGCTGAGCGGCAACCATTTCGGAGAGGAAGGCTTCGGATTCTTTGTCGCCGTGCAGGATATTGCGCTCGCCGCCTTCTTCGTAATTGAGTACGAACGACAGAGCGATGCGGGCATTGCCCGGCCAGTGTGGGTGAGGAGGGTTACTGCCGTAACCGATCAGGTCGCGTGGGTAGTCAGCGCTCACTGCAGTCTTCCTTCTTATTCGTTGACAGATGGGTGTGGCGGCCTGGCAGGCTGGCGTCACAGCGATGGGCTGATTGTATACAACTTTATTCGCAATTTGTAAGCCTGAATTTTCGCATTTTTCGCCGACTGTCATCTTTTCCTGGTATTGGCGTGAGCCTGCAAGAAACCTGCCTGACCAGTCAGTTAATGGATAGGAGGTGCAATGTATAGGCGTGTTGCTGGCAGAACGCGGGGAAACCCCCGATTGGCGGGGGTGGTGTGAAAAATGTCGTTTTTATTGTGTACAATTTTTTTGAGAAGTGTCTTAATCAGTCGCTCGCCGCAGCTTTTCGTGCTCCGAATCGGTGCGGTCTCCTTTTTATCTGACTTCGGGAGGCGCGAGGTCTGACTGCTTCCACGCAGGCAGGCGCGCAGAATCAATGGGACGTTTGACAACACACGTTTTGGACGCTGCACACGGTTGCCCGGGCAGTTCGATCAAGGTCGAGCTGTACCGCGTTGAAGGTTCGCACCTGGAATTGGTCGCCAGTGCGATAACCAACAGCGATGGCCGGGTCGATGCGCCGCTGCTGCAAGGCGATGATTATCGTACCGGGGTTTATCAGGTTCAGTTCCACGCTGGCGATTACTACCGCGCCCGCGGCGTTCAGTTGCCGGAGCCGGCATTTCTGGACGTGGTTGTACTGCGCTTCGGCATCTCTGCCGAACAGGATCACTACCACGTGCCATTGCTGATTTCGCCTTACAGCTATTCCACGTACCGGGGCAGCTGACCCCCAAGCAGCTGCCCCCCACCGGGAAGCGACTGCGCATATAGCTTCTTTGGTCTTTCGCCCGCTCACACTGCGGGCTTTTTTATGCCTGAGTAATCTGCCCGCCTGTGCTGCAGAGAACTCCGGAGCTCATTCAGCTGTGTCGGGTGACAATAAGGTTATGTTCGTGAGTGGGGAGAGGCTCGTTGGTGCCCAGCAAAAAAACGATTCTGTTGGTGTGCAAATGCACCATCAACTCGTCTTTGACCTGTACGTCCATGTTGTCGACAAAGACTCTTTTCTTCAGCCAGGCAACTGGATCAGGGAGAAAAACAGTGTTGTTTTGAATCCTGTCCATGAACAGGATGAAAACAGGATCAACCCCCGTTCGCTTGATCAATAAGGCATTCCCCTGGTTGGCGCCGAAATCATGGGCAATGGAGTAGCCGTGTGCACTAAGAAGATCTTTGAACAGTGTTCGCGTTGTTCGGCGACCCCTTTGGTGTTGCGAGCCGGAGAACAGTTTCGGGTTGAAGTCGATTCTTCGCAGACCTTCAGCGGAAGGTAGCGGCATACGCATGTAACCATTTACGTCAGTCGCAAGCGGCGAGAGGAGCATCAGCGGGTCGCTCAAGTCTTGACGAGCGACTCTGTTATCACCCGTGAAAATAGAGCGATTTTCCCAGTACTTGAACGTCTCGAACAATGCACTGATCCCGGACCCTGTTATTTTCTCGGAGTGACTGGCTCGGTTGAACATCTCCCGTGCGGCTTTACTTGCAGAGTGATCGGAAAGATAGGGGAACTGATCGCTGACATATTGAGTCAGGCTTTTCTCAAATGGCCGACTCTCCACGATTCTCCATGCCTGACTGCCATGCCCCGTATTGCCCTCCCACTTCACTGCCGCCCTGGGTTGCAACTCAGGATTGCTCAGCAGCAACTGTTCGAAAGCATCGAAACGAGTAGCAGAAAACTGTGGCGGCTTGATGAAGGCAAAGGCGTCAATGGCGTGGCTCGGCTGGTCAAGTATCGCAAAGTGCTTGCCGCCGATTTCGATGGAGTCGCCGGCTGACGGTTTCGTCGTGGTTCCCCAGCCTTTCCATAATTCACTGATGCCCATGAGTACGAAGGGATTGAGAGGATCACTGTCTTCTGGCAGTCGAGGGCGTTTACTTGGACTCGGGCCGGGCTTTTGTGACCGGGGCAGGGCACGGGAACTGCCTGCTTGTGGAGCTTGTTGTGTCTCTGTAGTCGTCTGCAATTTACGGCGCCAGACGAATTGCCCGGGAATCTGCTCGAACGCTATATCCGGCACATTGATCGTTGTTGCTGAAGCCAGTTTGTATTCGCCTTGTTCGTTCCTGCGAACCAGGACGGTTCCTTCGGCGATATCGACATAGGTTTTCCCACGCGGCCCTTTGCGAATACCGTCCAGGGACTCCCGCGCGGCAGGCAGAAGGGTCGCCAGGTGCGGGTCGACGAGGATGATCGCTTGTAGTGGTTCGGCAGTCCGTGGCTGCGCAGACAGACTCCTCTGTCTGGAGTGAGCCGCGTACCACTGTGCCTCGATGCGCCAACGTGACTGGCCGTGGATTTTTTTCAGAATGGGTGGTGTCACGCCCGGAGCCGCGGGCCAGGGAATCTGGTAGTGACCGGCGGTGTTGAGTTCAACCCGGTAATGCCGGCCGTCTTCCAGGTGCGCGTAAATCTGGCCGCCCGGGGCCACGAATAACCCGTCGACGGATTTGTGCGGCTGTAGAAGAGCGGCTTGTAATATCGGCAGGGATATCTCGGCCAGTCTGGCATTGGTTTCGGTGAGCAGCGGATCCGTTATGTAACTCACCACCACGCGTGGGGCGCCTGCCATTTCACTGCCAGACGTACCGGGATTAGAAGTGTCGGGCAGTTGTTTCGTACCTGGCGCAAAAATGTCAGAACCCTGAGTGTTTTTGAGGCTGCCATTGCCAGCGGCAGATCTGTTGATCGCCGAGGTGTCGGGCGAAGCAGGGCGGACTGTAGTCTTTGTGGGTTTGGTCATTTGAAGTATCTCTAAGCTGTTCATGTTTTTTGGTTGACTGTCCTGCGCGGTCATTGGTCTTTGAAAATGAACAGCGTTGTCTGCCCCAGAACATCTGTCTGGGTGCCGCCGAGCAGGTAGCTGATCTTTTTTTCTGTGCGGTAAGTCGACAAAGGCTTTGGTTCGCTGCTGGATGTTTGCAGCACGACTTCATTGTTCTCAAAACGCTCAGGCCGAAATCGCTGCAGGCGCCCGTCGTTAACAGGTGGCAGTTTCAGTACGAACACGTGATCGATTTTCTCGCGGTAAAACAACAATTCGTTTTCCGCAAGCGTGTTTGTCGGGTTGCTCACCACGTAACCGTCATCCTCCAGAATCTGTCGGAACAGCCTGCGCAGATTGGCCGCAGTGGGCGTCGTGGCGTACTCGTTCCAGTGGCGAGAGAAGCGCCCGGGATCAAAATCCAGTCGCATCAGGCCTTCACCCAGCGAAGCAGGAATCGCCAAGGTGGGTTCCGGTCCGGACAGAGGGCGCAACATGAGGAGCGGGTCGGCCAGCTCTCGATTCGGTGCTCTGCGCCGATCCCTGTTGGCCCAGTAACCAAACACCTGGTTCATCAGCGCCAGACCTGGGGCAATGATGATTTCCGATCGGTTCGCCTGATTGAACATGGCCCGGGCGAGTGAATTGACGGATTGATCCGACAAGTATTTGAAGGTTCTGGCGATGTACCGGGTGATCGGCATCTCGAAGGGCACGACACTGTCGAGGACCGTCCATTGGTGGTTTTGTTTAACCGCCCACTTGGGCTGCAGCGACGGGTTGTCCCGCAGCATGTATTCGAAAGCGTCATACAGGGCGGGCGAGAACAACGGATGCTGCAGGTAAACCAGTCGCGGGTTGGCATTCAGGTCTTGTTGCATCACCCGGTAATACTGCCCGTCGATCTCGATATGCTGACCCAACGCTGGTCGGACACGGTGTCCCCAGTTTCGCCATAAACCGAAACTCAAGTTGATCGCGTCAGGGTTGTCCGAGAGCAGGCTTTCGGTCAGCGCCCGGGTGGCGTCTGTCCCTTCTTCCTGATGCGGGCGTTTGCTGGGGCCGGCCATGGGGTCCGACGTCTCGGTCGAGGTTTTGCGTTTTTCCTGCGGCGGGCGTTGCGCAGGCAAATCGGTTAGCCCGGTCTTGCGGCGCCACAGTCGCGTCCCGGGAATCTGTTCGAACAATAGAGCGGATACTTCGCGCGCCGTCGCGGAGGTCTGCTGATAGTGACCGTTGGCGTTTTTACGCACCATGACGGTTCCTTCTGCGGTATCGATATAGGTTTTTCGGTGCTTGTCGTAGCGAACGCCGTCCGGTGTTTGCAGGCGGGGGGAGAGCAGGGCGGCGGCATCGGGGGCGAGGTAGATCGGCTGTTCCCCGGGGATACGCTCAGCGGCTGCAGCTGGCCCGTCATTGTCTGGGTTGTGCGCCAGCCAACTGGGTCGTTCGAAGGTCCAGACTGGCTGGCGCTCGGTTTTGATCAGGAAAGGACCCGCCAGATGCGGAGTGAAGTTGAAGGGAATCCGGAAGCGGCCATCGTGATGGATTTCGACCAGCAGATGCCCCGCATTTTCAACATGGGCGTACAGTTTTCCCTCCGGGCTGGTGAACAATCCGCTGTCGGGATCCAGCCGTTGTAGCAGGTGCACTTGATCGGCAGGCCAGCTGATGGCGCGCAGAGCGGCCGCTACCGACACGGGGTAGACGGCAGATGCCTCGTGGACCTGCACTGGCTGTTGACGCCCGGAATTGCTCGGCAGGTCTGCAGAGGATTGCGTGGTTTCGCCGGGGATTCTGGGGACAATGCCAGCGGCATTTGGGCGTGTGTCAGGCGCAATAACACCGGCCACACGCTTTGGTGGTTTGACCATTAACTGAATCTCTTGATTTGGATTGTGGGGGTGCAGGTGTCCGGACTTGCGGACGTACCGTTCAGGCGTTCAGCAGCGGCTCAGCCCTCTCTCACAATGAACAGCGTCGGGTAATCAGCGGATATGGGTTGTATACCCCCCACCAGATGGATGACTTCGGTGTGAGCCAACTGGCCCTCCAGCATCTGTTTTTGCGACACGCTGAGCCTCGTCAGATAGGCGGGGTCGATGAGTTCGGTACCTGCGGGTGTGGTGCGAGTAACCTGATTGCCAGCGATGGGTGGCAGCTTCAACACGAATAGAGCGGCAACGCCTGGGCGGTAAAAAATCAATGCACCTTCACTGAGTCGGTGCGTGGTCGGATTAATGCTGTAGCCGTTGTGTTGCAGAATGGTCGCCATCAATCCGCGCAGGTTTCCTGGCGTCGGCGCTGCTGCATAGGAGGCCCACTCCTGAGGAAACCGTTGTGGGTCGAAATCCAGGCGCTGTAATACGGCTGAGTTGTGCGCAGGCAGTGTGAGCAAGCGGCCGCCTGCCAGATGGCCGGGCGATGTCGGCAGTTTTGGCAGCATCATCAAAGGGTCCGCCAGTCCGTGTAGCGGGGGCTCGTGATTCACCCTGTCCAGCCAGTGGCGGAAGGTCAGCGCCATCGCCGAAAGTCCATGGGCGTTGATGCCCTGAGGCAGTGAAAGCCGATCGAATACCGCCCGCGCGAGGTTGCTGGTCGCCTGCTCGGACAGATAGTTGCAGGCGGCGGAAACATATTGAGTGGCGGACATTTCGAACGGTGGAGCGTTGTCCAGAACCTTCCATTGGCCTTCGCGTTTCAGTGCCCATTTCGGTTGGCGCGAAGGCTCGTGACGCAGCATGTTTTCGAACGCGTCATAGCGGTCCGGTGCAAATCCCGGGTGTTGCAAATAGACCAGTTCGGTATCGGCACTGACACCTTGCGTGACGATCTGAAAGTGTTGCCCGTCGATCTCTATCGACTCGCCTGAATCGGGTTTTGTGGACTTCCCCCAGTTTCTCCACTGACCGGCGGAAAGATCCAGGGCGACGCCCGGCTGGGCTAACAGATGTTCGACCAGCGTGCTGGTACCGGTCGCAACATGGCTCTGTTCGTCCAGGCGTTGGCGCTTGCTCGGGCCGGGTACGGCATCGGGCCTTTCGGTGGACAGTGGATTGATTACGGCTGGGTCGCCTTGCTGCGGCGTGTCGATTTCACGCCAGAGTTTTGTCCCCGGAATCTGTTCCACTCTTTGTCCCGTCGGGGTTGATTCCCCGGCATGTGTCTGTCGCCAGCCTTCCGCAGCTTTGCTCACCATGACCATGCCGCCGAGCATTTCGACGTAGGGTTTCTTGCGTTTGTCGTAGCGAAACCCTTCTTCAGACCCTGGTTGCAGCTTCAGTCGGGTGGCCGATTCGGGGTCGATATAGACCGGATGCGCTGGCCTTTCGCTGCTGGAAGCACCGGCCAGCGCAGACTGTCCGGTTTCGATGGATTGCTGCCTCACCCAATCAGAGGTTCGCGCTTCGCTCAATTGGCGATGCCGGGTGAACGGACGACCGACGATGACGCTGGGGCGGTCGGCGGGCGCTTCTGGCAACGCGTGTGATGAAGTGGCTTCGGTGTGGGGAGTGGAATGACCCGGTTCACCGGGAAGTGCTGCCAGTGGAACAGGTAAAGGATTGGTTGCTCGGCCAGACGCCTCAGGTGACGCCGTGCGAGGAATTTTCCTGGGTGGTTTTGCCATGGATTTGCTCCGATGAATCGCTGATCAGTGATGCGGCCGGATATTCGGGAAGCGGATTCGATGTGCAATTGCGCGGCATCGTGTTTGCCCGACCCATTGGCTTCAAAGGCGTGATGTTCGGCAAAAACTCGCCACGGCGTGCGGTATATATGTATGGCGATGAGGGCAATTGCTGCAGGGTGTTTCGAGGCGTTCGAAAGTCATGCCGACTCGCGCCGGCAGGGCCGGTGCGAGTCGTAGCGGGATCTCAGCGCTCCCTGAGCACGAACACCGAATCCGGAGTCGACTCAACCTTCAATACGCCCCCGATGAGCCAGACCACTTTGTTTTCCATGGTCGCGGTGGCCAGGGCGTGAAACGCCTCGTTGCCTATCCTGGCCGGCAGGCTGGGTTCTGCCAGTTCATTGCCGGGGGTATGGGACAGGCCGACATGATCCACCACACCCAGTTTCATGAAATAAATCCGCTCACTGGTTCCGCGCCTGAATACCAGCGTTGGCATGCGGTGTTCGTATGTCAGGGGAAATATGTCATAGCCGCTGCGAACCAACAGGGCGCCAAGCAGGCGTCTGAGGTTCAGGTCGGTCGGGTAGGTTTTGTAGTGGTTCCACTCGACGGGAAAATGCTTGGGATCGAAGCTGAGTCGTTGCAGTTCGCCGTCGACCTGGGAGGGTATGCGGATGAGTTTTTTCCCGTTGAAATCGATGGCGGGTGCCACTGCCAGCATGTTCAGCGGGTCGGCATACGCAGGTGCGGTGGGAAATGGCCGTTGTTTCCACTGATGCAGGACTGCCTGAATGTTGACCAGCCCGGTGCCGGTAATCATCGGTGTGTTGTCCGCGAGTTCGAACAGCCTTCTGGCGACAGCCCGTGCCGTGTCATCAGAGAAATCAGGGAATGTCTTGGCTACCGACTGCGATATCGGTTCATCGAAGAAACGTTTTCCAGGGTGTATTTCTCCCGGATCGTTACCGATGCGAAATGTTGCAACAGGCTGCATCGAGGGCGCCGTACGGAGCATTTGTTCAAACGCATCGAAGTGTGTTGGCACAAAGTCAGGATGTTGCACAAAGAAGACTTTGGGGTTAGGGGTGGAACCCTTCGGCACCACCGGATAATGAAACCAGCCGAGCTGCACCGACTCCACCTGCGCTGGTTTGTTCAGATGGCCCCAGGGTAGCCAGAAAAACGGTGTTTGCTCGGCTGGAGCGCTGGCGCCTAAGGTTATTGGTGCTAGTGGTTGTTCGGGGACGTTGACCCGCGCGCGTTTGCTTGGGCCGGGTTGCGGTTCGTCTGCTTCGGCCATTGGCCGCGACCTGCCTGCAGCGGGATGGTCGGGGGTTGGCAAGTGCGGATGCTTGCGGCGCCAGAGCACCGTTCCGGGAATCTGTTGAAAAAATACATCGGGCAAGTCTCTGCTTGTTGCCGAGGTCAATTGATATTCACCTTGCTGGTTTTTCCGAACCATGACTGTGCCGTCTGCGGTATCGACGAAGGCATGTTTGAGTTTGTTGTATCGAAGTCCCCCCGTTGAGAGTTCTGCTCTGGTCAGCGTTTTTGCGTCATCAGGCGCAAGGTAGGAGAGGGACGGTGGCGTGGCAGGGGTGTCGGGGCGAGACTGTGTTGATTGCCAGCCGGGGCGCTGGATGTGCCAGCTGGCCTGGCCTTCAATCCTGGTCAGTACCGGGCCGGGAACACCCGGTGCAAAGGTCAGCGGAACGTAATAGTTGCCTTGCAGATCCCGTTCGACGACAAACCGGCCTTCGTTGCCGATTTGCGCGTAGGTTCGTTGATCCGGGCCGGTGAACAGACCCGTGTTTTCTCCGCTTGGTATCAGCTCGTGCAATCGATCCTGTGGCCAGGCGATTGCACTGCGGGCGGCACGGTAGGTATCGGGCATATCACTGACGATGACGGCGGGCGGGCGAGTGGTGGCGATACCGGGAGGTCCCGTGGTCGAGTCGACGCCCGGCAGCGCTGGGTCAGGCAGGTTTGCAGTGACGCGAGTCCCCGAGCCTGGCTGTGCAGGTCTGGTTGTAACAGGGGTATCTGCTGCCACTGTCACAGGAACTTTTTTGGGTTGTTTGGCCATGTGAAGTTACTCGTTGAGTGATGATGCGCGGGCACGTAAGTGCCTCAGCGCATTTTTCAGGCGCACTCGTCCGCATCCCTGTGGAGATGTTCGGTTACTGCACTTCGGAGTGCGCACGCGGTTATCGGTTTTTGACGGGTGTGTGGCGCGTCAAGCAGGGGGAACAGTCATCAACGGCGGCTGTGCAAAGAGGGTGAGGTCTTGATGGCTGCACCGATTGACCACTTGCAGTGCTGAGTATTCAACGCGAGATTTGTCTCTGCGCAGGATCCAGCCGTGTGCGGGAAAGTTGTAGCTCAGTGCCTCGGGACGATTGTCGGCGAGCACGATGTTTCTCACTTTGATCTCTTGATTGGCCATTGCTGCAAGGGCCTCGGGCAAGTCTTTTGCCGAGTCGGGGTCTTCAAAGAAGCGGGCATCCAGACCATCCAGGTAAACCCTGTCGAAAGAAAGATCGACGGTATGGACAACCCCTTTCTCGGTAATGACACGGACCTGATCGATCAGGTCTTCGCTTTCGTACTCGGGCAAATGAATAATGCAGGTGCCGATGTGCAGCTGGTTATTTTCCAGCCTGATCTCGACCTTGCCGAGTTTCGTCGCGTCGAGGTCCCAGGTGGAAGAGTAAGGCAGTCTGGCAGGGGCGTTTGCGAGTGCTCCCGGGGTAGACAATCTGATTGCTATATCGGCAACCAGGTGAATCAGGTAGGTGGAACCAGTACCTTCAAGATTCTGGATCGAGGTTTGCTCGGGATAGGAAAAAAGCGAACCGCATCCCGCCCTGTCGAATTTGAAGGGTTTGGTTTCAGGTAACTCAAAAGGCGTCTGATCTGTGCGCCGTGGCAGTGGTAGTGAGAGCTGCGTCGTCCAAGTATCAAAATCATTCGGATTATGGCTTTCAAGGGGGCAAACATCGGTTTCCGGTGTCAGCTGCAAATTGACCGTGACGCCACCTTTAAAAATGAGCACAACCCGGTAGTTGGGACGTGCGGCCATGGTTCGCAAGATCCTGATCATGTTTCTGGGATCAAATCCACCTTCCGCATAGGCGAACAAGCCAAATTTCAGTGTGTTTTGGCCGAAGTGATAAATCAGGTCGCATCCCGCAAAAAGTTCTCCATTTGACTTCTTCTCTCCCGAGGTAAAGTGCGCTTCAACCTGTGTCAGTTCGCTGATGTCGTAATCAAGATGCAGACGAACCACCGCTTCAGCACGTTTCACCAACCGGAGTGTCGTGTTTTTCCTGGACCTTGGCAGGTAGTAACTCGCATCACGCTGATGATCGATCAGGCACTCGGGAGCGTGGAGGATAAGGGGTCTTTCGGGTGTTCCTTTTTTTACAACGACGACTTCGATTTCGAGGTTGTGGCCATTTTCGATGCTGTCGGGCAGGTCGGGGACGTCAGGCAGTTTTAACGAGTAGCCGTCGCCGGTCATGAACGTGAATTTATTATTCTGCAATACGAAGTTGTTTGCGTCTTTCTTATACAGGCCTTGAATGATCACGACACTTTTCGGGTCGTCCGCAAATGCGAATCGGGAACTGATGATCAGCGCGCCATTCTCGATTGCCCAGCTTTCGATCAGTTCGTATTTCCAGTTGAGCAGAACAATACTTTCTTCTGTGCCGTCTTCGATGATGGCAATACGGCCTGGTTTGTGGTCAATGATGTATTCGTCAATGCCAGCCTCACCCGAGGCTGTTGCTCCGGGATACGTCAGATGGATTTGATCATTTCCGGGCCCCGCATTGATGGTGTCCTGGCCGCGCGAATTAATGATGTTGCGTTTATCCGAACCGGTCACAACACTGATGGCCCCGCTGACCGTTTCAACATTCTCGATACTTTCCAGAAGGCTGTGGAGAGTATATTTTTCACCCTCTTCGGCAGACGGATCGGTTGCGATTACCTGCAGGGTTTGGGCCAGCAGATCGACGTCATAGCCTTTTCTATCGGTGCGGCGGGTGTAATTGCTTCCAGCCAGAACAAGCGTGTCGTTGCCTGCGCCGCCTTTCAGTGTTGAATACTCAGAAATCTGGGCATCCTGTACAAGCAGATCCCCTGCACCCTCGAACACGAAGCGGTCGTCTTTCTCACCCCCGGTCAGCTGTTTTTTTCCCGATCGGTAGTGAAAGCTGTTGGGTTTGTTTTCAACGCCCTTGATTGAGTCCTGGCCCTCGCTGATGAACCAGAGAATGCCCTTGTTTTCGCCAACCGTACCCAACTCTGCACCAGGCGTATCCTTGGAAACCCCGTTGCGGGCGTCAATGATGTCATCGCCTCCCTTGATCTCGGGAACCTGGATCGTTTCCCAACTGTCTCGTTTGGTCCACCAGTTACGCTTGCGCACTCGGGAGGGTTTGAGGTGGACTTCAAACTTGCCATTAACGATGGCTTCGGTTGTGTCCTTTAGTTGCCCATCCAACAGTTTTCTGGCTGTTTCTTTCAATTGTTTCGCGTGTTGGAGCCTGGTTTTTGCCAGCAGATAGCGGTTTTGCACGGCCTGGTCAGGGTCCATCATGCAGAACGAAAACCAGCCTGTGCGCCAGCGCTCGTCCAGCGTCAGTTCGATGTAGTCATCAATGTCGTCGACCACGCGTACCGCGCCATAAATTTGCGATCCGATGGCCAGGATTGCTCCAGCTGCAAGCCCGACCGGGCCTGCAAATGAAAAGCCTGCCAACGCTGCCGCACCGAGGATGACCGTCATGGCCGCGCTGGTAATACTCAATCCAGCGCTCACGTAATGGTCCATGGCTTCTTTTCCGACGGCATTTTCAGCGGCATTGATCGATCTGACAGCGGTGAAGATATCGAACGGCAATGTCAGTGCGCCGCCGATCAAACCGCCGGAGCGACCCAGCCTCAGGGCAAACCGGGTTTTGGCAAAATCCATCAGGGCGCCTTGCCCGGCCGAGAGCATATTCGACGCAATTTTGCTGACGGCGATGTCAACAACAATGGAACCCACTTCCGTACCAATACCCAAGCTGTTGATGGCGACTTCGGTGGTGTTGTTTGCTTTGATAGCATCCACCACACCGCGTAAACCCATGAATATGCCGAAAGCCTGGATGCCGACACTCGAACCGAGCGCGGCGTAACTTTTCGCCAGGGACACCCAGCGAGGATTATGTTTGGGCAGGTTTGCGTGATACAGGTCCAGTTTCTGTGCGGAATCCAGTAGTTTTACCAATTTGCTACGGTAGTTACCTTCGTCTGTAGAGACTTGCGAACTTTCTCTTATCAGATGAGGGGCCGTCAGTGGGCGTTCGCTGGCCATTTCGAAAAGCAGTGTCGTCAACAAATAACTGTCCTTGCCTGTTGACGATTTCATATGGTGTTCAATGTCGACAGCACTGAACTGCAACGCGTTGATGAAAGATCGCTTGGGTACCCGGAAAAAGGTGCTTTTGCCGCTCAGTGGCTGGCCGTCAAACGTGGCGCCCAAGGCATCAAGTGACACTCGTGTTATTGAAATACTGCCGATTTGCAGCGGGCCGAATACGGAGTCGACTATTTTCAATTGATCGACTTTGCTTTTTACTTTGATGCTGGTTGTTTCATCAGTTTCGGGTTTGAAGTCAATGGTCGAAAGATGATGTTCATTGCTCTCGAAACGCATGTCGGCGATGACGACGGCGTCGGTGATTTCTGCAGTTTCCAATGACGCTTTACGTATCAGGGTGGCCATGTGAACTTCCTTGTTCTGGCGGGTTTTTATTTATTTGAGTCGTGATAGTACGGTCGCCTTTTGAACGATGTACATCAACGGGTTGTTGCTGTGTATTGCGCTTGAGGGATGCAGTTGTGGCGGCGGGGAGATGTCGCGAGCAACACGAGCGGTCGCTGCGAATGCCATCCCTGACCTGAGTTTTTCAAGTCAGGTATGGCTACAGATAAATAAAAAGTTTGTGATCCAAATGTCTCAGTGACTGCTGAGCAACGATGCTGCGCCGGCGCCTCCGAACAAGCCGGCACTGATCCGGTTGAACCAGCTCTGTCCTTTGCCACTGCGCAAGTAACGCGCTGCGCCGTGGGCTCCGAGTCCGTAGGCCAGCTTGCACAGCAGATCCAGCAGGGTCCAGGTGGCGATCATCACCAGCAACTGCGGCAGGAAGGGCTGTTCGGCGCTGAGGAATTGCGGCAGGAAAGCGGCGAAGAACAGGATGTCTTTCGGGTTGCTGGCGCCCAGTACAAAGGCGCGCCCGAACAACGCGCGAAACCGTGGAACGGCGGCAGCTTGTGGCACGACGGCGCCGACTGATGGCTGGCGCGATTGCTGCCAGCTCTGCCAGGCCAGATAGAACAGATAGAGTCCGCCGACGATTTTCAGGGCACTGAACAGTTGCTCCGATGCCAGCAACAAGGCACCCAGCCCCAACGCCGAAGCACTGAGCAGGCAGATAGAGGCGAATACGCCACCGAGAAATGCCGGATAAGAACGGCGCAACCCATAATTCAGACTGTTGCTGATCATCAACAACGACAGTGGCCCCGGAATCAGGATCACCACCAATGCAGCGCCGTTGAACAGCAGCCAGGTTTCCAGACTCATCACTTTCCTCCTTTTTTTGTTGTACTCAAGAATGTGCAAAAGCCCCACCCGATTGGGTGAGGCTGTGTTGAAGCTTGAACCGCGTGACGCTTACAAGAAGATGAACTTGGCGATGAAGATCGCGCAGAGCACCCACAGGCTCACGGAAATTTCCTTGTACTTGCCGGTACCGGCCTTCAACGCCACGTAGGTGATGAAGCCCAGCGCGATGCCGTCGGCGACCGAAAAGGTCAGTGGCATCATGATCGCGGTGACGATGGCCGGGATGGCGTCAGTGGCTTCGTCCCATTCGATGTGGGCCATGCCGCCCATCATCAGCATCGCCACATAGATCAGTGCACCGGCGGTGGCGTAAGCGGGAATCATGCCGGCCAGCGGTGCGAAGAACATCGCCGCTATAAATAGCACACCTACGGTGACTGCGGTAAGACCAGTCCGACCACCAGCGGCTACACCAGCGGCACTTTCTACATAACTGGTGACTGGCGGAACACCGACCACGGCACCGAACACGCTGGACGCACTGTCGGCTTTCATCGCGCGGGAGAGGTTTTCGATACGGCCGTCAGCATTCACCAGATTGGCGCGCTGGGCGACGCCCATCAGCGTGCCGGCGGTGTCGAACATGTGCACAAAGAGAAAGGCCAGTACCACGCTGATCATGCTGACGTTAAACACGCCGGCGACGTTCATGGCCATGAAGGTCGGAGCCAGACTTGGCGGGGTCGACATGATCCCTTCGTAGTGCACGATGCCCAGGCCCCAACCGGCCAGGGTCACGGTGATGATGCTGATGAGGATTGCGCCGAAAACTCGGTGGTAGCTGAGGATCGCGATCATCAGAAAGCAGATGGCCGCGAGCAGTGGGCCGGGTTCGCGCAGGGAGCCGAGTTTGATCAGTGTGGCCGGGCTATCGACGACGATACCCGCGGTTTTCAGGCCGATCAGGCCAAGAAACAGACCGACACCGGCACCCATCGCAAAGCGCAGGCTGACTGGAATGCTGTTCAGCAGCCACTCGCGAATCCGCGAGAAAGTCAGGATCATGAACAGCACACCGGAGACGAACACCGCACCCAGTGCAGTTTCCCAGTTGTAGCCCATGGTGCCGACCACGGTGTAAGTGAAGAACGCGTTGAGGCCCATGCCCGGCGCCAGACCCACTGGCCAGTTGGCGTACAGGCCCATCAACAGGCAGCCCAGCGCGGCGGCGATACAGGTGGCGACGAAGGCTGCACCATGGTCGATCCCGGCATCGGCCATGATGTTCGGGTTGACGAAGATGATGTAAGCCATGGTGATGAAGGTTGTCAGACCGGCAATCAGCTCGGTCTTCACCGTGGTGCCATGCAAGCTGAGTTTAAACAGACGTTCCAGCAAGCCACTGCGTAATGGCGGCGAGAGGTCCAGCGTCGATGCTTCGGATTTGCGGCTTTCCACAGCGAGTACTCCTCAAGAGTTTTATTGTTATTTCCAGGGCCGGACCCATGAGGGGTGGCAGCGGCCCTTTGAGGCATACGCGAATTTGTTGACCATGCGGTCAGGAACTCGCACGCTGTGGATTATGCTTTTGTGTACAAATAAAGCAAATATTGTTTTTGGTTTTGTTTACGAAAGTTCCGTCAATAGGGGTATATCGCCTGCACTGGCCCCTTCGCGAGCAGGCTCGCTCCCACGTTTGGAATGCGTTCCCCTGTGGGAGCGAGCTTGCCCGCGAAGAGGCAGTCCCATTCAATCGAGAGCCGTCTGACTTTTCCCCAGTGCCATATTCACCGCCAACCAGCCATTCACCGCCGCCTCGCCAGCCTCGGCAAACACTCGCTCCAGTAATTTCACCTGCTCACGCCGCAGCGCCTGTTCAAACTTCGCGCCTTCGGCCGTCAATTCCAGCAGACGCTTTCGCTTGTCGGCCTCGGACGCCACGCTGTCGACCAGATGCATTTCCTGTAACTGCCGCAACGGCATGTTCAAGGCCTGCTTGCTCACGCCAAGCAATCCCAGCAATTCCTTCACGCTCAAATTCGGGTATCGAGCGATGAAAAACACAATTCGCTGATGTACCCGCGACAGCCCGCGGCGCTCGAGCATTTCATCAGCCTTGGCGGTGAAGGCTTGATAGCCGAAGAAAAACGCTTCCATCGCCTGTTGTTGGCTCGCGGGGTTTTTAAGGTCAAGCATATTGACGTACTCGCTCAAGCTGTCGTAATTTCAGTCAACCAGTTTGACTCATTTTTCCCATGCCTCGCTACCGGTGACTTCCATGGCTTTTTCCGAACGTGTCGCGCGCCTTAAAAGTTCTTTGATCCGTGAAATCCTTGCCGCCGCCCAGCGTCCGGAGGTCATGTCGTTCGCTGGTGGCTTGCCGGCCGAAGCGATGCTGCCGAAGGTCGAGTGGGCTGACATGCCGCTGTCGCTCGGCCAATACGGCATGAGCGAAGGCGAACCGGCATTGCGCGAAGCCTTGGCAGCGGAGGCGAGGGCGCTGGGCCTGGAGTGCACCGCAAGTCAGGTACTGGTGGTCAGCGGCTCGCAGCAAACCCTCGATCTGGCGGCCAAGCTGTACATCGACAAGGGCACGGAAATTCTGCTTGAAGCGCCGACCTATCTCGCTGCATTGCAGATTTTCCAGCTGTTCGGCGCCGATTGCCTGACCGTGCCGCAAGAAGCCGACGGCCCGAATCTGGCGCAATTGCGCAGTCGTCTCGAACAGCACCGGCCAGCGTTCATTTACCTGATCCCGACGTTCCAGAATCCGTCCGCCGTGCGTTACAGCGAAGCCAAGCGTGCAGCCGTAGCGGCATTGCTCGACGAATTCGGCGTCACCCTGATCGAGGACGAACCCTACCGCGAGCTGACTTTCGATGGTGGCAGCGCCAAGCCGATTGCCGGGCGTCTGCAGAAGGCGAGCTGGATCTACACCGGCACCGTGTCGAAAACCTTGTTGCCCGGTTTACGCGTCGGCTACCTGATCGCCAGCCCGGACCTGTTCCCGCATCTGCTCAAACTCAAGCAATCGGCAGATCTGCATACCAACCGCATCGGTCAGTGGCAGGCCCTGCAATGGATCGGCAGCGACAAGTATCAGCAGCATCTGAGCGAGTTGCGCGGCTTCTATCGGCAACGGCGCGATGCCTTCCAGGCGGCGCTGGAAACGCACTTTGCTGATCTGGCCGACTGGAACATGCCGCAGGGCGGGCTGTTTTTCTGGCTGACGTTGAAGCAGCCGCTGGATACGCGAACGTTGCTCAATGAGGCGTTGGCCAATGACGTGGCGTTTATGCCGGGGGAGCCGTTCTTTCCGGATCCGGATAACAACCTTGGGCATTTGCGCTTGAATTTCAGCCACATCGATCCGGCACGACTGGATGAAGGGCTCAAGCGATTGGCGGCGGTGGTGCGCCAGGCGCTGCTAGAGAAAGCGGCCTGAAAACAAATAAACCGGCTCATGGGCCGGTTTATTTTTGTCTGGGATTTGCGGTGGCTGAGAGGGCCCCTTCGCGAGCAGGCTCGCGCCCACAGTGGAAATGCATTCCAAAGGGTGGGAGCGAGCCTGCTCGCGAAAGCGTCAATCAACCCACCACATAATCATCAGACCGCCGCAAACCGCTTATCCAGATAATCAATAATCACCTTGGACTCATACATCCAGGTTGTCTGGCCATTCTCTTCAATGCGCAGGCAAGGCACCTTGATCCGGCCGCCCTGATCCAGCAGCGTCTGACGATCCTGCTCGTTGTTCTTCGCATCCTTCAGCGCCACCGGCACATTCAGGCGACGCAGCGTGCGGCGGGTTTTCACGCAGAACGGGCAGGCATGGAACTGATACAGCGTCAGGCCTTGCGCGGCGGCATTGACCTGGGCCTGAGTTTCGGCAGGACGCTGTTTCTTGCCCGGGCGGGTGATGAAGTCGATGAAGATAACCAGTTGGCCGAGGCCGACACGAAGCGCTTTGACGAACACGTTTAAAGCCTCACGGTGGAAATTGAGAAAGGCGCGCAGCTTACCCGATTTTTCACGGACGAAAAAAAACCGGCGATGAATGCCGGTTTTCTTCGGGCAACGAATTACTTGATGAGGCTGAGGAATTCGCTGCGGGTCGCTGCGTTTTCGCGGAACTCACCGAGCATCACCGAAGTGATCATCGACGAATTCTGCTTCTCGACACCGCGCATCATCATGCACATGTGCTTGGCCTCGATCACCACGGCTACGCCCAGCGCGCCGGTGACTTGCATCACTGCATCGGCGATCTGGCGGCTGAGGTTTTCCTGGATCTGCAGGCGACGGGCGTACATGTCGACGATCCGCGCGACCTTCGACAGGCCCAGCACTTTGCCGCTCGGGATGTAGGCGACGTGCGCCTTGCCGATGAACGGCAGAAGGTGGTGTTCGCACAACGAGTACAACTCGATGTCCTTGACCAGCACCATTTCGCTGTTGTCGGAGCTGAACAGGGCACCGTTGGTGACCTCTTCGAGCGTCTGTTCATAACCGCGGCAGAGGTACTGCATGGCTTTGGCGGCACGCTTTGGCGTGTCGAGCAGGCCCTCGCGGGACACGTCCTCGCCCAATTGGCCGAGAATCGCGGTGTAATTCTGTTCCAGGGACATGAAACTACCTGTGGGGATTTTCGCAAAGGGCAAGGGTACGGTGGCGGACACAACCCTGCAAGTTCGGTGTAACGGGATTATTCGTCGCGGCCTTCCATCATGGTGCGTTTGAGCATCACGTAAACCGCACCAGCCCCGCCGTGTTTGGCCTGGCACGAGCAGAAGCCCAGCACTTGGGCATGCTGGCGCAACCAGGTGTTGACGTGGCTTTTGATCATTGGCCGCTTGCCGTCCAGGCGCACAGCCTTGCCGTGGGTGACGCGGACGCAGCGGATTTCGAATTTAGTCGCTTCGGCAAGAAAGGCCCAGAGGGTTTCGCGGGCCTTTTCCACGCTCATGCCGTGCAGGTCGAGGCTGCCTTCGAACGGGATCTGGCCGACCTTGAGCTTGCGTATCTGACTTTCCTGCACGCCGTCACGGGACCACATCAACTCGTCTTCCGGGCCGACGTCGATCACGAACTGGTCGGACAGACCGTCAACGGTGGTGGCATCGGTGCGCACGGTGGCGGACTGGCGCAGCTTGGCGATCTGTGCGCGGTCAGCCTTGGGTTTGCCGGTGTCGGCGCGGTCGTGCTTGATCGGCTTGACGCCTTGGATCGCACTTTTGAACAGGGAAAAATCGTCGTCTTGCATGTCAGCCTCCGCGAAGGGCGGCCAGTTTACCCAAGTCGAAACAAAACGGCCCGGCAAAAAGCCAGGCCGGTGATTCAGTCGTGTTTTTTCATCAGGTGCGGGGACATGTTCAGTTCCCGCGATTGCCGGGCGCGACGCCGGCAGCGACGCCACAAAGCGACACCAAAATACAGAAACAGCAAACCGACCGCCAGAATGATTGCCGAGCCCATTGGCGTGGCATTCAAGTCACCGAGCGCTGGTGGGCGCCCGAGCAGGCTGGCCGCCCCGGCCATCGCCAGCAGCACACCGAACGTCGCCAGAATGGCGGCAATCGCCGCGCCGAATCGAAAACGCCAGTTGCTTTGGCCTTTGGGCCGCAAGCGGCGTGCGTCAAATCCATCGGATAACTTCATTCCGACCTTCCTCAATGGGTATCGGCCCTTCGACCGGGAGTTGACCGGGTTGTTCCTGAGGCTATGGCATTTGCGGCAAATGAGAGGATTTTGCGGATGAGCGGCGCCGTGAGCCGCTCATCAGGGTCGATCAGATCAGGTCTTGCGTCAGCGCGAGGGTGGCGAAGTTGTCCGCCATGATCGCCATTTCGGCTTCCTGTACCACAGCGGCGCTGAGCACGCGGCCCTTGAACGGCAGGTCGCGGGTGGCGCAGGCGTCTTCGACCAGGGTGCAGCGGAAACCCAGATTCTTCGCCGCACGTACGGTGGTGCTGACACTGGAGTGGCTCATGAAACCGCAGACGATCAGGTCCAGTGAGCCAAGGTTTTGCAAACGGTCCAGCAACTCGGTGCCGTGGAACGCGCTCGGCAGCAGTTTGCCGATAATGGTTTCATCGCCCTGTGGCTCGAGGCCAGGGATGAATTCGCCGCGTTCGCCCTGCGGGTCGAACAGGCCGCCGACGGTGCCGAGGTGACGCACGTGCACGATCGGCCGACCGGCTGCACGGGCTGCGGCAACCACTTGCTTGATGTTTGCGACGGCCGCGTCCATGCCGCTCAGGGCCAGCGGGCCACTGAGATATTCTTTCTGGGCATCGATGATGACCACGGTGGCATGGCTCAGTGTGGCCGCTGCGTAACCGCGACCGCTGAGTTGAAACATCGTTTTTGGAACGGACATTCTGGGGCTCCTTGGGGTGGGGCTTTTGCGACATTGTCCTCTGGCTGAGCGGTTCTGTGAATCGCTACCATCGTAGGCACCGTCGTTATTGGCCTGCAGCCTTGTCAAGTTACACGTTCTGTTCAATAGCCGATGCAAAAAACAGAAAACTCCTACCGTCGGTGCGATGTTTTTCCTGCGTCGTCGTCGCGCGTTTTGGCTGCTAGAATCGCCAGTCGTTTTTTCTGGAGTTCTGCGCCGTGATCACTTCCCGCCTTCGTACCCTGCGTGACCATATCCGTTGGGCCGTCAGCCGCTTCCATGGGGAGGATCTGTTTTTCGGCCATGGCACCGACAATGCCTGGGACGAAGCCCGGCAACTCGTACTCGGCGCGTTGCACCTGCCGTGGGAAATCGCCGACAGCTACCTCGATTGCGCGCTGGAAGACGACGAGTTGGTTAACCTGCAACGCCTGCTCAAGCGCCGTATCGAAGAACGCATTCCCACCGCTTACCTGTTGGGTGAGGCATGGTTCTGCGGCATGTCGTTCATCGTCGATGAGCGCGTGTTGATCCCGCGCTCGCCGATTGGCGAACTGATCGAAAACCGTTTCGCCCCGTGGATCGGCAACGAGCCTGCGCGGATTCTCGACCTGTGCACCGGTTCCGGTTGCATCGGTATCGCCTGCGGCTACGAGTTTCAGAACGCCGAAGTGGTGCTGGCCGATCTGTCGTTCGAAGCGCTGGAAGTGGCCAACCAGAACATCGAGCGCCATGGCGTCGATGAGCGCGTCTATACCGTGCAGGGCGATGGGTTTGATGGCTTGCCGGGCCAGCGTTTCGACCTGATCGTGTCGAACCCGCCTTACGTTGATGCGGAGGATTTCGCCGACATGCCGGACGAATATCAGCATGAACCGGAGCTGGGTCTGGCTTGCGGTGATGATGGGTTGAACCTGGTGCGACGCATGCTCGCTGAAGCGGCGGATCACCTGACCGAGAAGGGCTTGCTGATCGTTGAAGTGGGCAACAGTCAGGTGCACGTTGACGCGCTGTACCCGGAAGTCGATTTCGCCTGGCTCGAATTCGAGCGCGGCGGGCATGGTGTGTTCATGCTGACGGCGGAGCAGTGCCGCGATCATCAGGCGCTGTTCGCTTCCCGCGTCTAAAGCCTAAAAGCTTCGCAAGCAAGCTCGGTCCCACCTATGGAATGCATTTCCCTGTGGGAGCGAGCCTGCTCGCGAATCGCCGCACTGCGGTCTCAAGCCATCAGCGATGCGTGGCAATCCAGATCAACAACCCCGCCTGAAACACCGCAAACGCCACCAGACAGGTGATGGTGAAACGCAGCCCGGCGTCTTCACGCTTGAACTTGCTGACCTTCTCTTCCTGTTTCTTCAGCTTCACTTCCTGCTCGGCCAGATTCTGTTCGGCCTGCTGAAGCATCTGCGCCGCTTCAAGAATCTCGACGATCTGCAGCTTCTCGCTGTTCCAGTCGCCGAGCAAATCGCCGACCAACACATCCTTGACGCTGCCCTTCAAGTGCTGGGCATCGGCGTACACCACATCAAAACCATGCACCCGCAGGAAATGATCGCGACGCAGGCGGGTGTCTTCGTTCAGCGCGTCCTTGTTGTTCAAGTCCATGCCGTCAACGGTGTAGGTCGGCCAGCGCTTTTTCGCCCAATTGATGCCTTGCGCGGCCATGTAACGGCCGATGCCACGGTTCATTGGTTCGATCTGCAAGCCACTGTCGGGGCCGAAGTGCACACGTTTGGTCGTGTGATCAACCCACACGTCCAGCTGATTCTGCTCTTTGCGCACACGCTGGCCGGGCAGCTTGATCGTCATGCGCATCAGGCTTTTTTCTTTGCTGTTGCGTTCGGCATAGCCGAATTCGACGAAGCGCAAGGGGCGGCCGCCAGTGTTGCGGTCAGTCTGCAGCGGGGCCAGGCGGAGCATCTTGTGGTGCTCGACGTGGACATCCGCCCACGGCAGCTCGACCGCTGGCGGTGCGTCTTTTTCAGCGGTGGTGTCGGGTGAAGTCGGGGTATCAGTCATAACGGCGAGATCCTGTCCAAGCCCTGCTTGTCGCCAGCCGTTGCGCTGGCGACAAAGGCTTATCGGCCGTTTTTTGCAGGACTAGAGGGCAAACAACCGTTAACGGGTGCGAAGTCCGTCAATAAACTCGATGATCTTCGCGCCAAGTTCCGCCGCCAGTGGCAAATTCGGATCCTTGTACGAAGCCAATTGCCGCTTCATATCGTTATGGACGATGCGCATGACGTGGTTCATGCCGTCGATCACCGCCAGTTCGGCGTCGGGTTTGGCAGCTTTCAGCGCCCGCGCATCGCCAACGCCGACCTGCATGTCGTTGCTGCCCTGGACGATCAGCGCCGGCATCTTCAATTGCGCGAAGGCTTTCGCGGGATCCTGACGGAACAGCGAAATCAAATACGGCTGCACGCTCGGGCGGAAAATCACCTGCAACGGTTGCGGCACATTGTCGTCAGTGTGGCCGGCCTTGAGGCTGTCGAGCAGTTCATTGCTGCGTAGCATCAGCGGAGGTGGGAGGCTGCGGGCCAGTTGCTCGCGGATCACCTGATCGACCGGGCGGGCGCTGCCGGACAGGGAGATCACCGCAGCGGCATCCACTTTCGGCGCGGCGAGGCTGGCAATCAGCGCGCCTTCACTGTGGCCGAGCAGGATCAATCTGCCGAAACGCGGATCGGCCTTGAGCTTCTGCCCCCATGCCACCGCGTCCGCCGCATAGGCCTCCACCGATAAATTGCGCTCATCCGGCGTTGCCGCCAGACTCGCCGCAACACCGCGTTTGTCGTAACGCACACTGGCAATGTTGTGTTTGGCCAGCACCCACGCCAGGCGCTTGAGGCTGTCGTTGCGCCCGCCGTCGGGGTTGTTTCCGTCGCGATCCGTAGGACCGGAGCCAGAAATAATCAGGACAACCGGCACCGGATTGTCGGACTTTGGCAGCAGCAGCGAACCGAAAAGTTCGCCGGTGCCGGTATCCAGAGTGACCGGGCGTTGTAGGACCGTCGCTTGGGCAAAGCCCGTAAAGAGGGTAAGACTCAAGATCAAAACTCGCAGCATCATCACGCCATCATTCGCCAAGGTGCCGGTTGGACTCGCCAGCACCACTAAGGTTCGAGGATGAACTACTCGGTTAGCCTGCGTATACTGGCGCGCATCACGAATTTGGGTTTGATTTCACGGAGCGTCCTGCATGTCCGGCAATACCTACGGCAAGTTGTTCACTGTCACCACCGCTGGCGAAAGCCATGGTCCGGCGTTGGTCGCCATTGTCGACGGCTGCCCGCCGGGCCTGGAGATCTCCCTCGAAGACCTGCAGCGCGACCTCGATCGCCGCAAGCCAGGCACCAGCCGCCACACCACCCAGCGTCAGGAAGCCGACGAAGTCGAAATCCTCTCTGGCGTATTCGAAGGGCGCACCACCGGTTGCTCGATCGGCCTGCTGATCCGCAACACCGACCAGAAGTCCAAGGACTACTCGGCGATCAAGGATCTGTTCCGCCCGGCCCACGCCGACTACACCTACCACCACAAATACGGTGAGCGCGACTACCGTGGCGGTGGTCGCAGCTCGGCGCGCGAGACCGCAATGCGCGTAGCGGCCGGTGCGATCGCGAAGAAATACCTGGCCACCCAAGGCATTGTCATTCGTGGCTACATGAGCCAGCTCGGCCCGATCGAAATCCCGTTCAAGACCTGGGATTCGGTGGAAGACAACGCTTTCTTCAGCCCCGATCCGGACAAAGTCCCGGAGCTGGAAGCCTACATGGATCAATTGCGCCGCGATCAGGACTCGGTCGGGGCGAAGATCACCGTCGTTGCCGAAGGCGTGATGCCGGGTCTGGGCGAGCCGATTTTCGACCGTCTCGACGCTGAGCTGGCGCATGCGCTGATGAGCATCAACGCAGTCAAAGGCGTGGAAATCGGTGCCGGTTTTGCCTCGGTCGCCCAGCGCGGCACCGAACACCGCGATGAAATGACCCCGGAAGGTTTCCTCAGCAACAACGCGGGCGGCATCCTCGGTGGTATTTCGTCCGGTCAGCCGATCGTTGCGCATCTGGCCTTGAAGCCGACGTCGAGCATCACCACCCCGGGCCGTTCGATCGACATCCACGGCAATCCGGTCGATGTGATCACCAAGGGCCGTCACGATCCGTGCGTCGGCATCCGTGCCACGCCGATTGCCGAAGCGATGATGGCCATTGTGCTGATGGATCACTTGCTGCGTCACCGTGGCCAGAATGCCGATGTGCGCGTGAGCACGCCGGTGCTGGGCCAGCTTTGATGGCAGGCCTTAAAGCCGTCGCGGCATAACCGGCGTGGCGGCGCTCCCTTACTGGCGGCTGTCCAGTTTCTATCTGTTCTATTTCGCCTTGCTCGGGTCGACAGCGCCGTTTCTGGCGCTGTACTTCGACCACCTCGGCTTCAGTCCTGCGCGGATCGGTGAGCTGGTCGCGATCCCGATGCTGATGCGCTGTGTGGCGCCGAACATCTGGGGCTGGCTCGGTGATTACACCGGCAAACGCCTGGCTATCGTGCGTTTCGGCGCGGTGTGTACGCTGTTGACGTTTTCACTGATCTTCGTCAGCAAGACCTACGCCTGGTTGGCGATGGTCATGGCCTTGCACGCGTTCTTCTGGCACGCGGTGCTGCCGCAGTTCGAAGTCATCACCCTGGCGCATTTGCAGGGGCAGACCTCGCGCTACAGCCAAATCCGCTTATGGGGCTCGATCGGTTTCATCATCACCGTGGTTGCACTCGGCCGATTGTTCGAATGGCTCAGCCTCGACATCTACCCGGCGGCGCTGGTGTTGATCATGGCCGGCATCGTCCTTAGCAGTCTGTGGGTGCCGAACGCGCAGCCGCCGCAAGGCAATCGGCCGAGCGGTGAGGGCTTTCTCACACAACTGCGCAATCCCGGCGTGCTGGCGTTTTACGGCTGCGTCGCGCTGATGCAAATGAGCCACGGCCCGTATTACACCTTTCTGACCCTGCACCTTGAGCGTCTCGGCTACACCCGCGGCACCATCGGCATGCTGTGGGCCGTGGGTGTCGTTGCCGAAGTGCTGATGTTCATGGCAATGAGCCGGATTCTCGCGCGGTTTTCCCTGCGCCGGGTGCTGATGGCAAGTTTTCTGCTGGCGGCGCTGCGCTGGTTGTTACTAGGTTCGTTCGCCGAGTTCCTGTGGGTGCTGTTGTTTGCGCAGGTGCTTCACGCGGCGACCTTCGGCAGTTTTCACGCCGCTGCCATCGCTTTCGTGCAACGTAGCTTCGGCGCGCGCCAGCAAGGGCAGGGCCAGGCGTTGTACGCCGCACTGGCCGGCACCGGCGGCGCCATGGGCGCGTTGTATTCCGGCTACAGCTGGAATGCCCTCGGCGCGACATTGACCTTTAGTATTGCCAGTCTCGCGGCGCTCGCTGCTGCCGTTATCATTGCCACACGTATGCAAGAGGACCGGCCATGAGCCTTACGCGTGAACAACTCGCCCAGCAAATCGTCGATGCCGGGCGCTTTCTTTATGGTCGCGGCTGGTCGCCGGCCACCAGCAGCAACTATTCGGCGCGCCTGTCGCCAAGCGAAGCGCTGCTGACCGTGTCGGGCAAGCACAAGGGCCAGTTGAGTGTGGACGATGTGCTCGCCACCGACCTCTCCGGCACTAGCCTGGAGCCGGGCAAAAAGCCGTCCGCCGAAACCCTGCTGCACACCCAACTGTATAGCTGGCGGCCGGAGATCGGCGCAGTGCTGCACACCCATTCGGTCAACGCCACGGTGCTGTCGCGCCTGACTCCGCAGGACTTTATCGAGTTCGAAGACTACGAGTTGCAAAAAGCCTTCAGCGGCATCTCGACCCATGAATCGCGGGTGCGCGTGCCGATTTTCGACAACGATCAGGACATTGCGCGCCTCGCCGCCAAGGTGCAGCCTTGGCTCGACGCCCATCCTGATTGTGTCGGTTACCTGATTCGCGGCCACGGCCTCTACACCTGGGGCGCGCAGATGAGCGACGCGCTGCGGCAGATCGAGGCCTTTGAATTTCTGTTTGAATGCGAGTTGAAAACCCGCAGCGTCATGAACCGCCAAGGCTGACTTCACCAGAAGTAGCCCATTTGCCTGATGAAATGCTGTGCCCGACCGGTCTGCAAGAACCGGACGGCAAGGCCGATACCGAGGAATTGCCCCAATGAGCAGCCTGTCCGTCTATCACGTCTCAAGCCCTGAGATTCCGAACAAGGTGCTGACCCACTTTGAAGACATCGCCTCGACCCTGGCCGAGCAGGGCGTGCGCTTCGACCGCTGGCAAGCCGCCGCGAAAATCCAGCCCGGCGCCACCCAGGAAGAGGTGATCAGTGCTTATAAAGAGCAGATCGATAAGCTGATGACCGAGCGCGGTTACATCACTGTCGACGTCATCAGCCTGAACAGCGATCACCCGCAAAAAGCCGAGCTGCGCGCCAAGTTTCTCGAAGAGCATCGCCATGGCGAAGACGAAGTCAGATTTTTCGTCGCCGGCCGTGGGTTGTTTACCCTGCACATCGACGATTACGTTTATGCCGTGCTTTGTGAGAAGAACGACCTGATCTCGGTACCGGCCGGCACCAAGCACTGGTTCGACATGGGCGAGCATCCGCACTTTGTCGCGATTCGCCTTTTCAACAACCCGGAAGGCTGGGTTGCCAATTTCACCGGCGAAGACATCGCCGGCCGCTTCCCGCGTCTGGAGGACTGATTCGATGTCGATCAAAGCCATCGTCACTGACATCGAAGGCACCACTAGCGCGGTAAGTTTCGTGTTTGACGTGCTGTTTCCGTACGCGGCCAAACATTTACCGGATTTCGTGCGGCAGAACGCCGAACGCGCCGATGTGGCCGAACAACTCGAAGCTGTGCGCCGTGACAGCAATGCGCCGCAGGCTGATGTTGAGCGGGTTGTCGAGATTCTCTTGAGCTGGATTGAGGAAGATCGCAAAGCCACGCCGCTCAAGGCCTTGCAAGGCATGGTCTGGGCGCAGGGTTATCACGCCGGGCAGTTGAAGGGGCATGTTTACCCGGATGCCGTTGAAGCACTGCAGCGCTGGCATGCTGCCGGTTATCAACTGTTTGTGTACTCGTCGGGATCGATTCAGGCGCAGAAACTGATTTTCGGCTGCTCGGAGGCGGGGGATCTGACGCCGTTGTTCAGCGGTTATTTCGACACGACTTCAGGGCCCAAGCGCGAGGCGCGGTCGTACACCAATATCCAGCAAGCCATCGGTGTTGAAGCGGGGGAGATCCTGTTTCTCTCGGACGTTGTTGAAGAACTCGACGCCGCGCAAGAGGCTGGCCTGCAAACCTGCGGCCTGGCCCGCGAAGGCGGGGAGTTGGGCAGCCACATCACCGTCGAAACTTTCACCGGCATCGAACCCGAAGCCTTCTAACCACACCAAAACCCAATGTGGGAGCGAGCCTGCTCGCGAAAGAGTCCGTTCAGCCAACCTATTCAGTGGCTGACACATAGCCTTCGCGAGCAGGCTCGCTCCCACAGGAATTGGCGTCAGGCATAAAAAAACAGGCCGTGAAGCGGAAGCTCCACGGCCTGTTTTGTTTAATGCGTTTGAAAAGTTACAGCGAGTGATATGTCGGCAGAGCAAAACGCTGCTGGCTCTGCAGCATGGCAATTTGCGGCAACTCACTGGCTTGTTCTGCCAGGTCACGACGAATTGCACTGATCGCCCACGACAGTTGGTCGCCGGCATGCAGTTGTTGATAAGTCAGTGCGCGTTTGAACACTTTACCGTCGCTGCTGCGCAGGGTCAGCAGGATCCCGCCATCGGGACGTGGCGCAGTGGTGACGTCGAAGTTGGAGAACAGGGAGGTAAATTTTTCTTGGATCAGGCTCATGTCTTTCAGCTCCGTATGCACTTGAATGGCAAGCATGCAGAGGAGGTTGCAGCGATTGTGCCAGCATTTGAAAATAAATAAATCGTTATAAATCAATGATTTAAAAATAATGAAAATTCAGGTGGTCGTGCAAACTGCATGAATGGCCATCGTGCATCCTGCATTTTGCGGGATCGATATCGATTCGATGGAACCAATCGCAGATCCGCAGATCCGCTGCGCTCGCTAAAGAGCAGCGGATACAAAACATTGCAAAAACCGCGTGTACAGCCCGAGAAGCGCTGACGTATTTTCGACCTCGACCCGTGCTCGAATGCGCCGGTTGGTTCAAGTCAAAGCCCGAAAAATAAAAACATCGACCTGCACGTCAAGGTTGAACGGGGAGCTTCCATGAGTCACGCGCCAAGCGACACGATTACCTGGGGCATGATGCTCCGCAAACTGCCGATGATTGCCAAAGCCATCCCGCGGGTGGTCAAGGGCATGAAGGTGGCCAACGTCACGGATCCGACCCAAAGCTGTGGCCTTGGCTGGACATTCGAGCAAGCGACGCTGCGCAATCCCGAGGGGCCGGCGCTATTGCACGGCGATGTGCGGCTGACCTATGCGCAGGTCAACCAGTGGGCCAACCGCATCGCTCACTATCTGAACGGGCAGGGTATCGGCAAGGGCGACGTGGTCGCAGTGTTCATCGAAAACCGCCCGGAACTGCTGGTGACCATTCTGGCGCTGGCCAAGGTCGGTGCGGTCAGCGCGCTGCTCAACACCTCGCAGACGCGTGACACCCTTGTCCACAGCGTGAATCTGGTGGCGCCGGTGGCGATCATTGTGGGCGAAGAACTGCTTGCAGCGTATGCGGCGATTCGCGATCAAGTAGCGATCACTGCACCGCGCACCTGGTTTGTCGCCGATCAGGACACATACAGCCATCCGGGCATTGCGCCCGACGGGTACGTCAATCTGATCAGCGCCAGTGCCGACGCCTCCAGCGAGAATCCGCCGAGCAGCCAGCAGATCTTCTTTGACGATCCGTGTTTCTACATTTATACCTCCGGCACCACCGGCCTGCCCAAGGCCGGGGTGTTCAAGCATGGGCGCTGGATGCGCAGCTCCGCCAGTTTCGGCATGATCGCTCTCAATATGAGCCCCGACGACGTCGTGTATTGCACCTTGCCGCTGTACCACGCCACCGGTCTCTGCGTGTGCTGGGGTTCTGCGGTCAACGGTGCTTCGGGTTTCGCGATCCGCCGCAAGTTCAGCGCCAGTCAATTCTGGAACGATGTGCGCCGCTATCGCGCGACCACCCTCGGTTATGTCGGCGAGTTGTGCCGTTATCTGGTCGATCAACCGGCCAGTGCCGATGACAGCCGTCACGATGTGCGCAAGATGATTGGCAACGGCTTGCGCCCCGGCGCCTGGGCCGAGTTCAAGACACGTTTCGCCGTCGAGCACATCTGTGAGCTGTACGCGGCGAGCGACGGCAACATCGGATTCACCAACATTCTCAACTTCGACAACACCATCGGTTTCTCCCTGATGGCCTGGGAATTGGTCGCCTACGACCATCACAGCGGCGAGCCAATCCGCAGTCCTGACGGATTCATGCGCAAGGTCGGCAAAGGCGAGCAGGGTCTACTGTTGGCGCGGATCGACGAAAAAGCCCCACTGGACGGCTACACCGATCCACAGAAAACCGCCAAGGTCGTGTTGCAGGACGTGTTTAGCAAAGGCGATCGTTTTTTCAACACCGGCGACCTGCTGCGCAACATCGGCTTCGGCCACGCTCAATTTGTCGATCGCCTCGGCGACACCTATCGCTGGAAGGGCGAAAACGTCTCGACCACCGAAGTCGAAAATCTTCTGCTGCAACACCCGCAGATTTCCGAGGCGGTGGCTTATGGCGTGGAGATCTGCAATACCAACGGCCGCGCCGGTATGGCGGCGATCACGCCAGCGGAATCCCTTGCGACGCTGGATTTCGCCGAGTTGCTGACTTTTGCCCGGGAGCGCATGCCAGCCTATGCCGTGCCATTGTTCCTGCGAGTGAAGGTCAAGATGGAGACCACCGGCACCTTCAAATACCAGAAAACCCGACTCAAGAACGAAGGCTTCGACCCCGGCCAGACGGGGGATGACCCGATCTTCGCATGGCTGCCCGGCACGCAGACTTACGTTCGGGTCACCGATGAAGTGTTGGCAGAAATTCATCAGGGCAAGCATCGTTATTGAATCTGGCTATGGCTCGACTTGAGAAAAAGGGGGTGACAGCCAGCGCCTCGCTCGGGAAACTGTCGGCTTTCCGATTGACCGAAAGTGGAGTTGCCCCATGTCCGACCAAAGCCGCCAGATGACCCCTGAAGAAGCTGCCGAATTCACCGAGCAGGTTTTCAACAAGGCGCGCGACGGTGATGCCGAGATGCTTGATCGCCTGGTCACGGCCGGTTTGCCAGTCAACCTGAAGAACAGCAAGGGTGACACGTTGTTGATGTTGGCCAGCTATTACGGCCATCTGGATGCGGTGCAGGTGTTGCTTAAACACAAGGCCGACCCGGAAATGCGCAATGGCAACGGCCAGAGCCCGATTGCCGGCGCCGCGTTCAAAGGCGATCTGCCGGTGATCAAGGCGCTGGTCGAAGCGGGCGCAGAGATTGAAGGCTCGTCGTTTGATGGTCGTACGGCGCTGATGATGGCGGCGATGTTCAACCGCGTTGAAATCGTTGATTACCTGATCAGCAAGGGGGCCAATGCGCAAGCCAAGGACGCCAATGGCGTGACGGCGCTGGATGCGGCCCGCACGATGGGGGCGGTTGATACCACCGCTCAGTTGGAAAAACTGCTGGCCTGACGGGCGTCAAAAGATCGCAGCCTGCGCCAGCTCCTCCATTGAACGCGTTGGCCTGCCATTCCGTGGATGAGCGCTGAGCGTAGGCGCTGCCGAGGCTGCGATCTTTTGCTTTGTGCGCTATCCTCCGCGCCCTCGAAATTCACCTTCGCCACAGGATCCGCCCTCATGAAAGCCGCACTCGTCGAACTCATCAGCAAAATCAGCTCCGGCTGCATGGGCGAGGACGAGATCCTGAAAGTGGCTGACGAAGCCGCGCAAGCTTACGCCGATGCGGGTGCCTTTCTGGCAGCCAACCCGGACATCAACTACGACGACACATTCCCGATTGCGTTGGGCGAATGGGTCGTGGTCGGCAGCCTGCCGGAAACCGTGCTGTTCCAGGCCGACACCTACGTTGACCTGTTTGCGCAGATCGTCGCCTCGTTTGGCCCGGGCGTGGATTTCAACCTCAAGCCCAAGCAACTGGCCAAGACCGAAGCGCTGACCGCGCTCAATCGCATCCAGGTGCAGATGAGCAGCATGAACAAGGAAAACGGCGGTTACACACTGATGAACTTCAGCCAGTTGCTCGACGACGAACTGCAGGTGGTGCTGGTCTACGGCAACGACGTGCCACGGGTGCTGGAGCTGTGCGCCGAAGTCGGTATCGCCGCTGCGCCATCGCTCGAAGCGCTGAAGATCGCTGTGCACGTCTGAGCGAGATAGCAATAAAAGGGAACCCTGCGCGCGACCGTCTATCCTAAAAGTGCATGCCACTATTCTGGAGCGACACCATGGGTTCCACGTTCAACGGTCTGATCGGTCTGATCATCCTCGCCCTCGACATCTGGGCCATCATCAATGTGCTGAAAAGCGGCGCCACCACCGGGATGAAAATCGTCTGGGTGCTGCTGATCATCCTCCTGCCAGTGCTGGGCCTGATCATCTGGGCGATTGCCGGACCGCGGGGCAACGTGCGGATCTGACGCTGATCCCGAGAACACCGCAATACCCTGTAGGAGTGAGCCTGCTCGCGATAGCTATCCTCCAGTCAATGAGTCAGTGACTGAAAAACCGCTATCGCGAGCAGGCTCACTGCTACAAGGGATTGCGATTTGCTGATGAAGGGAGGTTCTACCTGTCATCTTCGGCAACGTAGAATGCGCGCCTTTCCCGGGCAATCGCCCCCACGATTGGCGCCCGCGCATTCATCGGAGCACTTGACCATGACCGTCACCAAAACCAGCGAGTACCTGGAAACCCTCTACGAAGGTTACGGCCAGCGCTTTCGCATGGAAAAACTGCTGCACGAAGTGCGCACCGAACACCAGCACCTGGTGATTTTCCAGAACCGGCGAATGGGCCGGGTCATGGCGCTGGACGGCGTGATCCAGACCACTGAAGCCGACGAATTCATCTACCACGAAATGCTCACCCACGTGCCAATCCTTGCCCACGGCAGCGCCAAGCGCGTGCTGATCATTGGTGGCGGTGACGGCGGCATGCTCCGTGAAGTGAGCAAGCACGCCAGTGTCGAGCACATCACCATGGTCGAGATCGACGGCACCGTGGTCGATATGTGCAAAGAGTTCCTGCCGAACCACTCCAGCGGCGCCTACAACGATCCGCGCCTGAACCTGGTGATTGACGACGGCATGCGTTTCGTCGCCACCACCACGGAAAAATTCGACGTGATCATCTCCGATTCCACCGACCCGATCGGCCCGGGCGAAGTGCTGTTCTCGGAGAACTTCTATCAGGCCTGCCATCGCTGCCTGAACGAGGGCGGCATCCTCGTGACCCAGAACGGCACACCGTTCATGCAGATTGACGAAGTGAAAACCACTGCCGGTCGCCTGAGCAGCCTGTTCCCGGACTGGCACTTCTATCAGGCCGCCGTGCCGACCTACATCGGCGGCTCGATGACTTTCGCCTGGGGCTCGACCAATCCGGCGTACCGCAAACTGAGCCGTGAAACCCTGCAACAGCGCTTCATCGGCAGCGGCATCGTCACCCGCTACTACAACCCTGAAATCCATATCGGCGCGTTCGCCTTGCCGCAATACGTGCTGCAGGCGATCAACAAGCCAGGCAACGATTAAAGAACACTGCAATATCCCTGTGGGAGCAAGCTTGCTCGCGAAGGCGTCAGGTCAGTCAAAGAATATGTCGACTGGACAGGCCCCTTCGCGAGCAGGCTCGCTCCCACATTTGTTTGCTCCACACGATAGATGTCGTTTTTTTCATCTTCCCCCGCTGTAATCCTTTTGAACCAACCCTCTGCGTCTAAAGTCGAGATAGATGTAAGCCCATTTGCGGGTTTGATCGAGGAGGCACTGATGCAAAAGTGGAAAGTCACTTTCGTGGATGATCACGGTGAAATTCTTGATGAAGTCTTCGAACGTGAGGAATGCCCGTCCGATGATGAAGCAGCGCGGCTTATCAAGGAGCGGCTTCTTCCGGTCGCCGCCAAGCTGGATCTGAATGATCTGGAAGGGCGCACCGCCGATGCTGGGGTGAAAAACCTCAAAACCCAGAATGGCATCGAAATCCGCAGCATCACACCCGTCTGACAGTTCCTGTCATCTCTTGAAACCAGGCCTTGGCAGCAGCTCTATCTTGGGGCTACTCTGCAAGCGAGATCAGCGAACGGATCGCTAAGGTCTGGTCTTGTCAGCTACATGCTTGTTCCCGCGTGCAACCACGTTGCCGTCGTACTTTGGCCAAAGGCCCGGGGCGGGAATACGGAAAGTCTATCCATCTATGCGAGGGGGACGATTCATGAGCACAGCCTATCAAGAAGACATCAGCAGCAATGTTCTGCGCCGCATGAAAGAAGGCGGTTTCGATTTTTCCCGATTCCATCCCATCGAGTTCTACGCGATTTTCCCGGACGAGGAGCGGGCGCGCAGGGCGGCAGGCAAATTTCGCGGTGAATCCATCAATGCCCAGGTCAGTCTGCGTGATGACGGTGCGTGGGCGCTGGAATTGAGCAAAGTGATGTACGCGACATATGACGATATCGGCGACTTCGAGCAGGGATTCTCTGCCGTGGTCGAGCCGCTGGGCGGCATCATCGAAGGCTGGGGCGTGAAGCAGGAGGTGCGCAACCGCCATCGTTTGAACTGATCTCTGGTTTCATTTGTTGAGCAACGGCTGACCTTCGGGTTGGCCGTTGTCATTTCCGGCATAAGCAAAACGCTGTGGCAAAACCCTGAAACAAGAAACCGAGGCAAAAAAAAGCCACCGGAGAGGGTGGCTAAAAGGGAAGACCGATAAGGAGAGGAAACCGGTCAGGGTTGCAGCGGGGCGGGCCGCTGAGGCGATCCCAATCAGTTGAGCTGGCCGCTTCATGGCGCCGGGGCCGGTGAAGTTTTGCAGCGGATGTGCGGATTATCCGCAGGCAGCACCGGGCAGTGAAATCAACTCTGACTATGCTGGTGATAGGCGATGCAGTGCGTCGCAATGAAGCGGGGGCAATCCGGTTGGGGCATTTGCCGCACAGGAATGGTGCGGTGCCTGCGGCGTGTATTTCCAACCGATTGAAATCAAAGCGTTTATGCCGATGGCACGGGCCTTGCGAAGGCCTGTAGGTCCGGGTGACAAGGAGTACGGCATGATCCGCACCTATTTTGATGAGATGTACGATGCCGGCGGCCAGGTTCGCCCGCATTATCGGGAGTTCGCCCGATGGCTGGCCGACACGCCTGACGAGCTGCTGGCTCAACGGCGACGCGAGGCCGATCTGCTTTTCCATCGCGCCGGCATCACGTTCACGCTCTATGGCGACGAGCAGGGCACCGAGCGCCTGATTCCTTTCGACACCATCCCGCGCAGCATTCCTGCCAGTGAATGGCGAATCGTTGAGCGCGGCTGCATCCAGCGGGTCAAGGCGTTGAACATGTTCCTCGCCGACCTTTATCACGAGCAACGCATTATCAAGGCCGGGATCATTCCCGCCGAACAGGTGCTGGCCAACGAGCAATATCAGTTGGCGATGCAAGGCCTGGATCTGCACCGCGATATCTATTCGCACATCTCCGGCGTCGATCTGGTGCGCGACGGCGACGGCACTTATTACGTGCTCGAAGACAACTTGCGAACACCGAGCGGCGTCAGCTATATGCTCGAAGACCGCAAGATGATGATGCGCCTGTTCCCGGAGCTGTTCGCCGCCCAGCGTATTGCCCCGATCGATCACTACCCGAACCTGCTGCTCGACACCCTGAAAAGCTCAAGTCCGATCGATGACCCGAGCGTGGTGGTGCTGACGCCGGGGCGCTTCAACAGTGCGTTCTTCGAGCACGCATTCCTGGCGCGGGAAATGGGCGTTGAACTGGTCGAGGGCGCGGATCTGTTCGTTCGCGACGACAAAGTCTTCATGCGCACTACGGACGGCCCGAAAGCGGTAGACGTTATCTACCGTCGGCTCGACGACGCGTTCCTCGATCCATTGGCGTTCAACCCCGACTCGATGCTCGGTGTGCCGGGGCTGCTGTCCTCTTATCGCTCGGGCAACGTGGTGCTGGCCAACGCCATCGGCACCGGCGTAGCGGACGACAAATCGGTGTATCCGTTCGTTACTGACATGATCCGGTTCTACCTCGACGAAGAGCCGATTTTGAAGAACGTACCGACCTGGCAATGCCGCAACCCGTCTGAACTTTCTCACGTGCTGGCCAATCTTCCAGATCTGGTGGTCAAGGAAACCCAAGGCTCAGGCGGTTACGGGATGTTGGTGGGGCCGGCATCGACGAAAGCGGAAATCGATGCTTTCCGCGAACGGATCAAAGCCAAACCCCACGCGTACATCGCGCAACCGACGCTGTCGCTGTCGACTTGTCCGACCTTTGTCGAAAACGGCATTGCGCCGCGCCATATCGACTTGCGTCCGTTTGTCTTGTCCGGGCGCGAAACCCGGGTAGTGCCCGGCGGTTTGACCCGCGTTGCGTTGCGCGAAGGCTCCTTGGTGGTGAATTCCTCCCAGGGTGGCGGAACCAAGGACACCTGGGTGGTCGAGGATTGAAGGAAGCTTGCCATGTTAAGTAGAACTGCCTCGGATCTGTATTGGATGTCGCGTTACCTGGAGCGGGCGGAAAACCTCGCGCGGATGCTCGACATCAGTTATTCGCTGTCGCTGATGCCGCAGGACGGTCGCGGCGACGGTTTGCACGAATTGGCCATGCCGCTGCTGATCACCGGTACCCTCGACGATTACCTCGAGCGCCATGGCGCGCTGCATGCTGAGCGTCTGCTGCACTTTTTTGCCCTCGATGCGGCTAACCCGGCGAGCATTTACAGCTGCCTCGGCGCGGCTCGGGCCAGCGCCCATGCGGTGCGTGGGCGGATCACGGCGGACATGTGGGAGAACATCAATTCGACGTGGCTGGAAATTCGCGGAATCGCCGAGCAGGGCCTCAGTCGCTATGGCATGAGCCGTTTCTGCGAATGGATCAAGGAGCGTTCGCACCTGTTCCGTGGCGCGTCGTACGGCACGATCATGCGTAACGATGCATTTCGCTTTATTCGCCTCGGCACCTTTATCGAACGCGCGGACAACACGCTGCGATTGCTCGATGCGCGCTATGAAATGGCCGGCGATCAGGCTGAAGCAGTCAGCGACGGTACGGCCCACGCCTACTACCAATGGAGCGCCTTGCTGCGCGCCTTGTCGTCATTCGAGGCCTACACCGAAATCTATCGCGATGCGCCGGGGGCGCGGCATGTTGCCGAGTTGCTGTTGTTGCGCGCCGATGTGCCGCGCTCGCTGCGGGCCTGCACCGAGGAGATCGATCAGATTCTTGCGCAGTTGCCCGGTGCCAACGGTCGACCGGCACAACGTCTGGCGGCAGAAATGGACGCGCGCCTGCGCTACACCGGCATCAACGAAATTCTCGAGGAAGGCCTGCACGCCTGGCTGACCGAATTCATCCCGCTGGTGCGCCAGCTGGGCAACGCCATTCACAGTTCCTACCTGGAGGCTGCATGAGACTTTCCATAAGCCACGAGACCACCTATCACTACGAAGATCAGGTGCGGGCGAGCATCCAGTACCTGCGGCTGACCCCACACGACAGCGAGCGTCAGCACGTGTTGAGCTGGCAGCTCGATCTGCCGCGCCCGGTGCGTGCGCAACTCGATCCGTTCGGCAATATTCTGCATGTGCTGACCATGGATGAACCGCACGAGGCGATCATCATCGGTGCGCGCGGTCAGGTCGATATCGACGAACTGCGCGAGGCCGAGCATGAGAGCCAGTCGGCGCTGCCGTTCCTGCGCTTTACCCGTTTGACCGAGGCGGATGAGGCGTTACGTGCGTTCGCCGAGAAATCCTGCAAGCAGCGGCGTGATCGCACGGCGCTGATCGATCTGATGCACGGCTTGAATCAGCACATGACCTACACGCCGGGGTCCACCGAGGTCGATACCAGCGCCGCTGAGGCCTTCGCCGGGCGTGCGGGTGTTTGCCAGGATCATGCTCACGCGTTTCTGGCTTGCGCACGCAGTCTCGGGATTCCGTCGCGTTATGTGTCGGGGTATCTGTACAGCGAGGATTGCGAGCATCTAGCCAGCCATGCATGGGCTGAAGCGTGGCTGGATGATGCCTGGTACAGCTTTGATGTGACCAATGAACTGGCGCGGCCGGAGCGTCATCTGAAACTGGCGGTGGGTCTGGATTATCTGGATGCCTGCCCGGTGCGCGGCATGCGCCGTGGCGGTGGGTGTGAGCAGATGCATGCGAAAGTGTTCGTCTCGCCAACCCCGATCATCTCGGTGCAACAGCAGTAAACGCCGTACCCCTGTGGGAGCGAGCCTGCTCGCGATAGCGGTCGGTCAGTTACAAATGTGCTGACTGATACACCGCTATCGCGAGCAGGCTCGCTCCCACAAGGGAAATGGCGTTACGGCTTAACCTTGCGTCCGGCCATGTGCTTGAGATACCCCACCAGCATTTCCAGATCCCCCTCTGGTAACACCTCCACCGAAAACCCCGGCATCTTCGCCTGCGGCCACTGACGCAAACTCTGCGGATCCCGAATGTAGCGCTTGAGGAAATCCGCGCCGAAATACTCGGTCGGGCTGTAAGGAATATTCAGGTCCGGCCCGAATTGCGCATCCCCCGCACCGTTCAACCGGTGACACGCCAGACAGTTTTTCTGAAACAGCGCAAACCCTTGATTCACCGGGTCATCTGCTTTCAACGCAGGATCCGGCAGTAGGGCAGGGAAACGCTCCGCCACTGGCGCCATGCGCTTGATGCTCGCGACTTCGAACGGCCATTGCTCCGGACTGATATTGCCGGCCTGCGGATCGGTCCAGACCAGATAAAACGGCCCGGCGCTGTGCTTGCCTTCCGACAGCGATGGCCACGGCTGCGCCGGATCTTCGATGGCCAGCCATGCTCGCGCACCTGTTGTATTAAGCAACGGCGCAGCTGACAACTCGGCGGCAAACCCGTCCAGTGCCACCGCTTGCAGGTGATCCTGCGGTTTGATCCCTGTCAGCAATGCGGCCACAGGCACGGCGCGATAGGTCATGTCCTTCTTGTAGGACACATCGTTTTTGATCGTCAGGGTTTGCACTTGAGGATGCTTGAGCAATTCCTCGGTCTGCCAGGTGCGGCTGCTTGCGCCCAGTTGCAGATCCAACTGTGCGGCAGACAAGGGCATGCTCAGCAGCATGGCCCCGAACACAATGAGCGCTTTCAAATGATCGCCGTCCATGTCGTGGGAGTGCGCCAAGGTTGGCACAGCCACGCTGGCCCGGGTAGCGGGCCAGTCACATTTTCAGTGGCGATGAGCAGCGCCCGGCGCTCGACTCAGCCGATGACCTTGGTCAGATTCGGCAAAATCAACAACAGCGTCGTGGCGAAAAGAATGAGCCCTGCTTGACGAACTTTCGGTTGTTTGAACATGGCTTGACCGCCTTTATTGTTATTTCCTGATGCCTGCCTGCATATCCATGACGGCAAGCGCTGCACTTCCTGTTGAAGAACGTCTGCCTCGGCAAAACCCGACGACCCTGACGTACATGTTCTACATTAGGGGCCGCGTCACGCTTGGCTTAGATCCATTTCATATGGAGTACTTGCCAGATGCGATAAAAAAAGCATGAGGCTTATTGCCAGCTTCTTTGCCGCCCGCTGGCTAGACAACTCGCCGACCTGAACCGGTTCACCCAGCCGCCGATGACCGTCCGTCTGAGCGTGTGCGTCAACCGCATTGAGCGCTGTGGTCATTGAATCCATGGCCGCTCGGGTCAAGAGTGGAGGTACAAGCAATCACTCCCCGCACAGGTTCGAGGACGTCATGACCCAAGCTTTGATATTCGATGCGTTACGCACGCCCCGTGGCAAAGGCAAGGCCGATGGCGCCCTGCACAGCGTCAAACCGGTGAATCTGGTCGCTGGTCTGCTCAACGCGCTGCAAGAACGCTCCTCGCTGGACACCAGTCAGGTCGATGACGTAGTGCTCGGCTGCGTGACGCCGATTGGCGATCAAGGCTCGGACATCGCCAAAACCGCCGTGCAAGTGGCCGATTGGGATGTCAGCGTTGCCGGTGTGCAGATCAATCGTTTTTGCGCCTCGGGTCTGGAAGCGGTCAACCTCGGCGCGATGAAAGTGCGCTCGGGTTTCGAAGATCTTGTAGTGGTCGGCGGTGTCGAGTCGATGTCGCGGGTGCCCATGGGCAGCGACGGCGGCGCCTGGGCGCTCGATCCGCAGACTAATCTGCACAGTCATTTCACTCCGCAAGGCGTCGGTGCCGACCTGATCGCTACGCTTGAGGGCTTCAGTCGTCACGACGTCGATGCCTACGCGCTGCACTCGCAGCAGAAAGCCGCGCGGGCGCGGGCCGATGGCTCGTTTAACAAGTCGTTGGTGTCGGTGCGGGATCAGAACGGCATCATTCTGCTCGATCACGATGAGTTCATTCGCGCCGAATCGACCCTTGAGGGCTTGGGCAAGCTCAAACCGAGTTTCGAAATGATAGGGCAGATGGGTTTTGACGCCACCGCGCTGCGGGTCTACAGCCATGTCGAGCGGATCAATCACGTGCACACACCGGGTAACAGTTCCGGGATCGTCGACGGTGCAGCACTGATGCTGATCGGCTCCGAATCCAAGGGGCGTGCGCTGGGCCTGCAACCTCGGGCGCGGATTGTCGCCACGGCGGTCACCAGCACCGATCCGACCATCATGCTCACCGGCCCGGCGCCGGCAACGCGAAAGGCACTGGCCAAGGCCGGGCTGCGCGTTGAAGACATCGACCTGTTCGAGGTCAACGAAGCGTTTGCCTCGGTGGTGCTGAAGTTCATCAAGGACATGGCAGTCGACCCGGACAAGGTCAACGTCAACGGCGGTTCCATCGCTATGGGCCACCCGCTGGGCGCGACCGGTTGCGCGATCCTCGGCACCTTGCTCGATGAGCTGGAAGCGCGGCGCCTGCGCTATGGCTTGGCGACGCTGTGCGTCGGCGGCGGCATGGGCATTGCCACCATCATCGAACGCCTCTGAGCCCCGAATTCAAGGAACCTTGTTATGAGCGAAGCCATTCGTTACGAAAAAGGCCAGGACGCGATCGTCGTGCTGACCATCGACATGCCGGGCCAGAGCGCCAACACCATGAACGCTGTGTACCGCGAGGCCATGGCCTCGTGCGTCGCCCGGCTGGTGGCGGAAAAAGACGACATTGCCGGGGTGATCATTACGTCGGCAAAGAAAACCTTCTTTGCCGGCGGTGATCTCAATGAGTTGATCAAGGTCGGCAAGCCCGAAGCCAAAGCCTTCTACGACATGGTGCTGACCCTCAAAGCGCAGTTGCGCACCCTGGAAACCCTCGGCAAACCGGTGGTCGCGGCGATCAACGGCGCGGCGCTGGGCGGCGGCTGGGAAATCTGCCTGGCCTGTCACCACCGGGTGGCATTGGACGACGCGTCGGTACAGCTCGGTCTGCCGGAAGTGACCCTCGGCCTGTTGCCGGGCGGCGGCGGAGTGGTACGCATGGTGCGCATGCTCGGTCTCGAAAAAGCGCTGCCCTATCTGCTAGAGGGCAAGAAGGTGCGTCCACAGCAGGCATTGCAGGCCGGTTTGATTGATGAGCTGGCGGCGAATCGCGATGAATTGCTGGCCAAGGCGCGCGCCTGGATCGTCGCCAATCCGATGGCGGTACAACGTTGGGATGTGAAGGGTTATCAGATTCCGGGCGGCACGCCGTCGAATCCGAAAGTGGCGCAGATGCTGGCGATTGCGCCGTCGATTCTGCGTAGCAAGACCCAAGGGACAATGCCGGCGCCGGAGAAAATCCTCTGCGCGGCAGTCGAGGGCGCTCAGGTCGATTTCGACACCGCGCACTTGATCGAAACCCGTTATTTCACCGAACTGACCACCGGGCAGATCTCGAAAAACCTGATCGGCACGTTCTGGTTTCAACTCAATGAGATCAACGCCGGAGGTTCGCGGCCGCAGGGCTTTGCGCCGTATGTCACGCGTAAGGTCGGCGTGCTTGGCGCAGGGATGATGGGCGCGGGGATTGCCTTTGTCAGCGCTTCGGCGGGTATTGAAGTGGTGCTCAAGGATGTCAATCTGGCTGCCGCCGAGAAAGGCAAAGCAAATTCTGCGGCGTTGCTGGACAAAAAAGTCGCTCGCGGACAGATGGATGCTGAGAAGCGTGATGAGGTGTTGGCGCGGATCAAGCCGTCCGAAAGTGATGCGGATCTCGCGGGTTGCGATCTGATCATCGAAGCGGTGTTTGAGGATCGCGATCTCAAGGCCAGGGTCTCTGCTGCAGCCCAGCGGGTTGTTGGCGCCGAAGCGGTCATCGCTTCGAATACATCGACGTTGCCTATTACCGGGCTGGCAAAGGCTGTGCCTGATCCTGGCAAATTCATCGGTCTGCATTTCTTCAGCCCGGTGGAAAAAATGCCGCTGGTGGAAATTATCAAAGGTGCACAGAGCAGCGATGAAACCCTCGCGCGCGGTTTCGACTTCGTGCTGCAAATCAAGAAAACCCCGATCGTCGTCAACGACAGTCGCGGCTTCTTTACTTCACGCGTCTTCGGCACCTTCACCAACGAAGGCATCGCCATGCTCGGCGAAGGCGTGAGCGCGCCGATGATCGAGACCGAAGCGCGCAAGGCCGGGATGCCGGTCGGGCCTCTGGCGATCTCTGACGAAGTTTCCCTCAGCCTGATGAGCCATATCCGTCAGCAAACCGCCAAGGACCTACAGGCAGAAGGGAAACCGCTGATTGAGCACCCGGCCTTCGCCGTGATTGACTTGCTGCTTAACGAATACAAGCGTCCGGGCAAAGCGGCGGGTGGCGGCTTTTACGATTACCCAGCTGGTGGGCAGAAACATCTGTGGCCCGAGTTGAAGGCGCGCTTCGAGAAGCCCGACGGGCAGATTTCGCCTAAAGACGTGCGTGATCGGCTGTTGTTCGTGCAGGCCATTGAAACGGTGCGTTGTGTGGAGGAGGGTGTGCTGACCTCGACGGCGGACGCCAACGTTGGCTCGATCTTCGGTATCGGTTTTGCAGCGTGGACTGGCGGCGCATTGCAGTTCATCAACCAATACGGGGTGAAGGATTTCGTCGCCCGTGCGCAGTATCTGGCCGAGCAGTATGGCGAGCGTTTCGCGCCGCCAGCGTTGCTGCTGGATAAAGCGGCAAAAGGTGAAATGTTCTAAGGGCAACGAGCATTCCGGGGCTTGCCTTGCCAGGGGGTTTCAAGGCAGGCTCTGGGGTGTTCATTATTCCCATCACGTGTCAGGTATTTTTTATGTCGCTACGCATCTGCATTCTGGAAACCGACATCCTGCGTCCAGAACTGGTCGATCAATATCAGGGTTACGGGCAGATGTTCCAGCGCCTGTTCTCACAGCAACCGATTGCCGCCGAGTTCATCGTCTACAACGTGATGCAGGGCGAATACCCAAGCGACGACCAAACCTTCGACGCGTACTTGGTCACCGGCAGCAAGGCTGACTCGTTTGGTACTGATCCGTGGATCCAGACCCTGAAGGAATACCTGCTGACTCGCTACGAGCGTGGCGACAAACTGCTCGGCGTGTGCTTCGGCCATCAACTGCTGGCGCTGCTGCTTGGCGGCAAGAGCGAGCGGGCGACCCAGGGTTGGGGTGTCGGTACCCACAACTACAAACTCGCGGCGAAGGCGCCGTGGATGAACCCGGTGCGTGAGGAACTGACGCTGCTGATCAGCCATCAGGACCAGGTCACAGCGCTGCCGGAAAACGCCACGGTGATTGCTTCCAGCGATTTCTGCCCGTTCGCGGCCTATCACATCAACGATCAGGTGTTGTGCTTCCAGGGCCACCCGGAGTTCATTCACGATTACTCGCGGGCGCTGCTCGATCTGCGTCAGGAAGCGTTGGGTTCGCAGATCTACAGCAACGGTGTGGCCAGTCTCGAGCAGGAACACCATGGTGCGACAGTCGCGGAATGGATGATGCGTTTTGTGGCGCATAAGCCAGAAACTGTCTAAGGCCAAAAGCTTCGCGAGCAGGCTCGCTCACATATTGGATTTCCGGTGCGCTGCCGATCAATGTGGGAGCGAGCCTGCTCGCGAATGTTCCAGACAACTCGGTTTGCTCTACAACCACCCAGACCTCTTGAAACTTGCCCACAAACTCACACACCCCACCGTAATAAACCCCAGCACACCGAAATAGCCGTAGTGCCAGCTCAACTCCGGCATGTTCTGGAAATTCATCCCGTAGATCCCCGCCACCGCCGTCGGAAACGCCAGAATCGCCGCCCAGGCAGCAAACTTGCGTTGCACCACGCTTTGCCGTGATGCCTCGAGCAACACACCAATTTCGATGGTCTGGCTGGCAATGTCGGCCAAGGTGGTCAGGTCTTCCATTTGCCGCGTGACGTGAATCTGCACATCACGGAAGTACGGGCGCATGTTCTTGTCGATAAACGGGAAACTCAGCTTCTGCAGTTCCTCGCCAATCTCCACCATCGGTGCCGCGTACCGACGCAGGCGTACGACATCGCGGCGCAAGCCATGCAGCTTCTGAATGTCATGCTCATTCAACGCGCTGCACAACACGTTGCGCTCCAGCTCATCGATCTCGGCATGGATCGCTTCGCCGACTGGCTGATAGTTCTCGATGACAAAATCGAGCAACGCATAAAGTACGAAATCTTCCCCGTGCTCCAGCAACAGCGGACGCGCCTCACAACGTTGGCGAACATGGGCGTAGGACGCCGAGTGGCCATTACGCGCGGTGATGATGTAGCCCTTGCCCGCAAAGATATGCGTCTCGATAAATTGCAGAACGCCGTTCTCGCGGATGGGTGAGTAGGTGACGATAAACAAAGCGTCGCCAAAGGTTTCGAGCTTCGGTCGACTGTGTTTTTCCAGGGCGTCTTCAATGGCCAGTTCGTGCAGGTTGAACTGACGTTGCAGGTTGGACAGCTCTTGAGCGTCCGGCTCTTCCAGGCCGATCCACACGAAGTGGCCGGTTTTCGCAGCCCAGGCAGCGCCTTCGTCGAGGGTAATATTGGTGACTTTCTTGCCTGCGCTGTACACCGCAGCAGCAACAACTCGACCCATGGTGGTGATTCACTTCTACTTGGCAGGTGGCAGGGAATTCAAGGCTTCAGCTTAGCCGTGTCGCTGCTTGAGAGTCAGTGAAATCTGTACAGTTCACCGGGCAAAAGAAAACCCGCACAGGGCGGGTTGTCTTTTCAGGCAGCTTGCAGTTGCCGATCCATCGATTCAATGCACTCGCGCATCTGCTCGCGACACTGATTGATGAGCATGGGCATGTCGTCCATGGTCAATCCGGCTGTAGGAATCGCCGGCAACGAGCGTATGAGGATTTTCCCGCTGCGCCAGCGATTCAGGCGCATGTGCTTGATGTAACTGCTGACGCAAACCGGAACGATCGGTACACCAGCGGCAATTGCCATCTGGAACGCACCTTTCTTGAAGGGCAGCAATTCTTCGCCGAGGTTGCGTGTGCCTTCCGGGAACACCCAGATCGAGGTGTCTTCGTTCTGCAAGGTATTGGTGGTGGTCAGCATCGACTGGCGTGCCTTGTGCGCATTGCCACGGTCGATCAACACATTGCCGGCCAGCCAGAACAGTTGCCCGAACAGTGGCACCCACTTGAGGCTCTTCTTGCCGATGCACACGGTACGGCGCGGCACGACGTTTCCGAACACGAACAGATCATAGTTGGACTGGTGGTTGGCGATGATCACGCAGCTGTCGGGTTTGTTCAGCAAACCGCTGACATCGGATTTCACCCGTAAACGCAAAATACACATCGCTGGTAGCGCATAGAGGCGGGCGCACAGACGGCTGTTGTCCGGATTGAACGGGCGGCAGATGCCGAGAATCACCCCGAGCACGCCGGCGAGAATAAAGTGCAGGCCCATCAATAACATACGAAACACGAACAGCATTTTCAGGCCCCACCGGGACAAAAGGTGGCGCAGTGTACGGATGTGCACTGTTTTCGGCAATTGCCGCTATAGAGTGCGGAGATAGCCGATGTTTAAGCGCATGTTTCAGAATGGAGGGTCAGACCTGTCCTAGAGCGGTCGCGGACTTTTAAACCAAGCGTGCAAGAAAAAGCCCGACACGACGGTCGGGCTTCTTTTGCGCATCAGCCGGGCTTAGCCCAGATGCTCCTGATCCTGGATGATCGCGTTATCCAGAGCTTCCAGCAGTGCTTTACGCACCTTCAACTTGGTGTTCTTGTGCGCGAGCATGTTGATCTTCTTCAACTGACGCGCAGCGGCGAGGGCGGCACCTTGCAGCTCTTCGGCGGCAACCACCTTGTCGAGGAACCCGGCATCCACGGCGCTTTTTGGATCGAACATCTCGCCGTTGATCACCGAGCGGTGGAACGCCGAGCGACGCAGGCGATCGCGAGCCAGTTCGATACCCGCGTGGTGCATGGTCATGCCGATCTGCACTTCGTTCAGACCGATGCTGAACGGGCCGTCGACACCAATGCGGTAATCAGCAGACAACAGAATGAAAGCGCCTTTCGCCACCGCGTGACCTGGGCATGCGACGATCACCGGGAACGGGTGAGAGAGCAGGCGCCGGGCCAAGGTCGACCCCGCGGTTACCAGCGACACAGCTTCTTTAGGACCGGCGGTCATGACTTTCAGGTCATAGCCGCCGGACAGAATCCCTGGCTGACCGGTGATGATCACGATGGCACGATCAGTCACCGCCTGATCCAGCGCCGCGTTGAATGCCGCAATCACGTCCGGAGAAATGGCATTGACCTTGCCGTTGCTCAAGGTCAGGGTCGCGATACCGTCTTCGAGGTGGTAGGAAATCAACTCACTCATGACGCTATTCCTTGTAAGAAAGATGGGCAGACGTTACCCACCGCCGCAGGCCAGGTAAAGCGCCATGACTGACCCGCCAGTCACCGTTTCCCGACCCACCCTGCATGGCTAGGCGTTCAGCTTCTATATAGAAGGGCCGCGCCCACCGAAGATTGGCCGGTTTGCCATGGCCTGCTAGCGGGCAAAACGACTTTTTCTCTTAACCGCATGAAAATTCTGAAAAAAAGTTTGCCATCGGAAAAGCTTTCGACTACATTAGCGCGCCTCGACAGACAGAACATGTTTGAAGAGATACGGTGAAGTGTCCGAGTGGCTTAAGGAGCACGCCTGGAAAGTGTGTATACAGGAAACTGTATCGAGAGTTCGAATCTCTCCTTCACCGCCATATTCAGTACACAAAACCCCTGATTTCGAAAGAAGTCAGGGGTTTTGTGGTTTCTGGTGTCTGGATTTTATTGGCAGCGGCGTGAAGTCTGCTTTGAGCTATTACAATCGCGAATTTATTCATCCTTGTAGGGACGACACTCCATGATCATTTCCACCACTCACGCCATTGAAGGCCGGCAGATCGCGGCCTACCTGGATATCGTCAGTGCCGAATCGGTGCAGGGCGTCAATGTGATCCGTGACATGTTCGCTGGTATGCGCGACTTTTTTGGCGGCCGCTCGCAGACGCTGGAGCGGGCTTTGAAGGAGGCGCGTATTCAGGCGACCGAAGAAATACGGGAGCGTGCGCGCGCTCTGCAGGCGGATGCGGTGGTCGGGGTGGACTTTGAGATCAGTATGCCCGGCGGGAAGGGCGGGATGGTTGTTGTGTTTGCGACGGGTACGGCGGTGAAGTTGCGCTGAGTTTGTTTGACGGGTGTGTAAGCCCATTCAGAGGTTGAATGGGCTCAATCTTGCGGTGCAATCAGCCTTGTGGCTTGAGGATCACGGTGCCTCTTTCGTCATAGGTCAGTGGTGTGTCGACGGCGACGAGAGGGGGTGTATCAGAAGGCGGGTTGGGTTCGACTGGCTTGCTGGGATGGTAAATGACCCCTGGTTGCAGAACCGGTGTGTCCGGACCCGGATACTTGATGGTGATTTCACCGGAAGCGATCTTCTCCTTGAGTTTTTCCGCGCCAGCCTTGCCGGCTGCGATCTGTTCGTCCGTGAGTTTTACGACAGGCATATTGGGGAATCCGTTGATTTGCATGTTCTCTCCTTGAGATTCATTTGTATGAAAAAGGGCAACGGCCTGGCTTTGGAATTCTTTAGCAATCTGGGACCAATGGTTCATCGTCTGTTTAAATTTTTCAGGCCATTCGTCGGGCATCAGGGGATCTGAATCACAAGTCCAGGAATGACCAGCTAGTCTGAAAAGCCATGGAGGTCGATATTTTTTCAGGCAAAAGGGTTTTTGCCGGTGTCGATCTGTTGCGACGGGGCGAAGGTATGACTGATCCGTATATCGAAGACGATGGCGCTGAATTTTCCTTCAATAACTGCGTACGGTGCGGCCAGACCGAGTATCAGTCAGGTTTTGGCGAGGATCCGGTGCAGATCGGCAAAATCAAATCCGCGGCACCCAAGGGACCCAAGGCGAAATTTCTCCCCAGAGTCACCACGCGTTCCAGGAAATAATCGTTCTCTGCATAACCCTGCTACTGAGCGGGGTTTTTTATGGTTGTGGGTTTGAAGAATTTTCCTACAGGTGATGACGGAAAATCAGTCTACTTTCACAAACTTTTCACGTCTGCCGCAGTAGGGTGAAGCCATCCGTTAGAAAGCAAGTCTCCAGCCCGTTTCCCCAGCGGGCTTTTTTTTGCCTGCCACAAAACCTTTTCCAGAATTGCTGTCCAATCGGCGCCGAGTGCGCGCGAGATCCGTGATTTTGGCTGGACTTTCGCGCGACGACGGCATTAAATCCCGGCCCTTTTTGTCATCCCAATTGTTGAGGTTTTCGTCATGCGTTTAACACTGCCTGCTCTGGTTCTGGGGCTTCTGGTTGCTCAAGGTGCAATGGCTGCCGGTGATGGCACTGCTGCGTTGGGCGGTGGTCTGGGTGGCGCACTGGGTAATGTCGTCGGCCAGAAAATGGGCGGCAGCACTGGCGCGGCCATTGGCGCCGGCGTAGCAGGCGCGGCGGGCAGCGCAATGGCGGCGCGCAAGGGTAGCCGGACCAAAGCGGCGATTGGCGGCGGCGTTGGCGCAGCCGGTGGTTCGGTGATCGGCAACAGCCTGGGCGGCAGAACCGGCGCCACGATTGGTGCAGGCCTGGGTGGCGCAGCTGGCGGCGCAGTGGGCAGCAACTTGTCCAAAGGTCACAAGCGTCACTGAGACTAATCCCTTGTCAGAAAAAGCCCGGCTCGATGTCGGGCTTTTTCATGGCTGAACGTTTTCCCCGTTTGCGTCTCCAATCTCACATAGGCCCATGTCTGGGCGGACTGTCCCGCTTCGGGAACTGTGAGGTTCATATGCGCTTGTCATTATCTGCACTGTTTTTCGGTTTGCTGGTAGCACAAGGGGCGATGGCCGCTGGTGATGGTACCGCCGCTGTGGGTGGCGGCTTGGGCGGCGCGCTCGGCAATGTGGTCGGTGGACAACTCGGTGGCAGTACTGGCGCGGCGGTAGGTGCCGGTGTTGGTGGCGCGGCCGGCAGTGCCGTCGGGGCGAATAAACGCAATCGAACTGAAGCGGCTATTGGCGGTGGTCTCGGCGCGGCAGGTGGCTCGGTCGTTGGCAACAGCCTTGGCGGGTCTACGGGTTCGACCATTGGCGCAGGGTTGGGCGGCGCGGCGGGTGGTGCGGTCGGTAATAACCTGGGTGACGATGGCGGATCTCATTCGGGTGGCGGTCACAAGCACAAGAACAAACATAAAAACCGCCATCATTGATGGAGGGTTAAGCGGAAACCCGGCTTTTTGCCGGGTTTTTTGCATTTGATCGTCAGACACCGGAACGATTGACTGTAGGGCTTTTCGAACGTCATACACTCCCTGAAATGACGAGGTTGCCATGACTCCTGAAACCGAAGGCAAGGAAGAGAAAGGTTCGAGTGGACTGCCGTTTATTAATGATCCGGGGAATGAGGATCCGGGGTCGTTGATGGATGATGCGACGGTGCCGTTGAATGATTCGGATGAGGCGGGTATGGAGTATGAAGAGGATGAGGATGAGCAGTGATCGGATGTTTGAGAAAATCTGAGCGTCTGAATCCGGATTTTAAGGGCCTGAGTTCAAGAGGTCCTACAAATTTGTTAGTGACTAAAAATGGCTGCCCACCAGTCATTGATCTGGTGAGCGAGTCTAGGTATAGGCGTTTTTTTGTAGTGCTAACAATGTGAAATCTCGGATTTAGAGAATTCCAAATTGTCTAGAATCATGCTGAGCAACTGGATGTCGAACTGTTCTCTGTATCTATATAAAATTTTATGATGCCTCACGGTAATAGAGCACCCGTCGCTCAATAAATTTTAGAAAGGTAACTCTGTTAAATATACGCTAGGTTCTCGCAGTCTTAATGATGATGTGGTAAACGTTACTTTCGAAGTGCTTGATACAGCTGAAATCAGATATCTGTCTCCAATTGGTTGTATGGATAGACTTAAGTTTTTTTGAGTTGGAATGTTGGATGTCGTCAACTCTCTAATTTCACAGCATGTTATTCCGATTCGGCAAGCATTGTATCCTATGGATTCCCATTTTTTCGGAGGAGTGTCCGGCATTTCTCTAATATCAAATGCCAAGGTCAATGTTGAAAGGTTGTTGTCCATGTTTAAAGCGAATAGCTTGATCTCCCCAACGGGTATATTTCTGCTGAATACCATGTTGAAGAGTTTGCCTCCTTCTATTTCATTCCAGTATTTCATGGTCATTCCTTGAATGGATAATGATCGCTCGTATTTTTTACTTTGCCATTGCGTGTGTCATCAGCGGGTCGTATGTTTATGTGAGGTCCTTGATCTCCTCGGTTATTTATATCTCCATACTTGTGTCCCGCTGAGTGGTCTTGGAGTGTCAATATAAAACCATCCTCTCGGGTGAATCTATATTCTCTGGTTATAATCGGCTTTCCACTGCTGTCTAGAATGTTATTTCCTTTTCTATCCGTCATGTTGACATAGGTGAACTGCTTCTGCCTGCCACTTACCTCATCAATTTGAATATCTGGCTGTTGCCCTTTCGGAATTCCTGCATCAACTTTTGCCTGTCTGAATGCACCGCGCCTGGAAACCTGTGGTAGCTCAACATCATCAGGTTTTGAACAATTGATCGATTTTCGGCCTTTGGGCGGACAATTGGAACTCAACCCCAACGGATCCACCCACCCCGTCGGATTCGGCACGTACTGGTACTGATTCAACCCACCGGCCAACTTGATCGGATCCGGCGTCAGATACCGTCCCAACCTCGGGTCGTAATACCGGTGCCGGTTGTAATGCAGCCCGCTTTCCCCGTCGAAGTACTGCCCCTGAAAGCGCAGCGGCTGGTTCAGGTAGTCGTCGCCAGCCAGGGTCAGTGCGGCGACTTTGCCGTAGGCGTCGTATTGCGCGGACCAGACGATGTCGCCGCTGTAGTCGGTGAGTTCCTGCGGGGTGCCGAGGTGGTCGAGCTGGTAATAAAACGGGCAGGCCTTTTTCGGGCCTTTGCCGTCGAGCAGTGCCAGCGGACGGAAGGTGCCGGGTTCGTAGACGTAGCTGCGGTATTCGCTTTCGCTGCTTTCGGCGACGAGGTGGTCGCCTTGCCAGAAGAATTCGGTGATCTCGCCGTTGACGGTTTTGCGGATGCGTCGGCCGAAGGCGTCGTATTGGTAACTGGCGGTTTGGCCGTCGGGGCGCGTCAGGCCGATCAGGCGGTGCTGGCTGTCGTAGCGGTATTCGGTGACGAGAGTCTGCGCGCGGCCGCGACGTTCGCGGATCAGGTTGCCGAAGGCGTCGTAGTCGTAATGACGGTCGCCTTGCATCAGCAAGCGATTGCCCTGGATCTGGCTGGGGCCGGGGCGGTCCTGCATCAGCAGGTTGCCGGCCGGGTCGTGGGCGAAGCTTTCCGGCAGTTCATCGCGTGAGTGGCGGACGCGGATCAGCCGGTCGAGGGCGTCGTAGCCGTAGGTGCGCTGGCCGTGGCGGCTGTCGGCGATGTGCGCGAGATTGCCGTTGGCGCTGTAGGCATAATCGCGGCGGTACAACGCATCGCGCTGATGGCCTACGGCGTGGGCGAGTAATCGTCCCTGATCGTCGTAGGAATATTCGCTGAGCAGCAGGCCTTGCTGGCGCTGCAGTTCGCGACCGGACTGGTAGACATGGCGGGTCAGCGGCGTGCCGTTGAGGTCAATCCCGTTCAGCGCGCCGCCTTTGGCGTGGCGGTAGTCGAGCACGCTGTTGTCCGGCAGACGCATGCGTTTGAGCTGGCCGCAGGCGTCGTAGCGGTAACGCAGGGTGCCCCAGCCCTGATGCTCGGTGATCAAGCGGTCCTGGCGGTCGTACTCGAAGGCCAGCGGGTGTTGCTGGCCGTCGTCGACGCCAATCAAACGGCCGAGACGGTCGTATTGGTAGGTGACCTTGATGCCGTCGGGCAGGGTTTTGACCAGCAGCCGGCCAGCAGCATCGCGCTCATAAGCAGTGAGCAAACAAGAGCCGTCATCACCGAACTCGGTCTTTTCCAGCAGATGCCCATTGAGGTCATAGGCGTACGCGGTACGCCGACCGTCAAAACCGCTTTCCTGACGAATCAGTCCGGTCGGCGTGTAGTCCAGCCGGTACTTTTCCCCGGACTCGTTTTCGATCTCGGTGAGCAGCAGTTGCGCATGGTCGTAGCGGTACTGCACCCGCGTGCCGTCGGGGTTGATCCGCCGCGAGACCAGGTGCAGATCGTCGTCATACTCATAACGGGTGATGTGCCCCTGTTCGTCGCGCTCGGCGGTGACCTGACCGTAGGCGCCGTAGCTGTAGGCGCGGGTGCTGCCGCCAGGAAATGTCGTCTGAATCAGTCGGCCAACGGCGTCCCAGTGCTGACGGGTGACTGCACCGTGTTCGTCCGCAGTCGTGGTCCGTCGCCCCAGCGCGTCGTAGGAAAAACGCCGTACGCCACCGTCGGGCAAGGTCTCTTCGGTCAACTGGCCGAGGCTATTCCAGACCAAGCGATGCCGGCTGCTGTCCGGGTAGCGGATCGACAGCAATTGCCCACGGGTGTCGTAGTAGTAATGGGTGACATGGCCGTCGGGATCGACCGCTTCGGTGACATCGCCCTCGGCATTGCGCCGGTAGATCCACACCGCCTCGCCGCGAGAGCGTTTATGCAGGAAACCGTTGCGATACTCGTAGGACGTGGGCGCCTCATCCGGTGGAATCAGCGTCACCAGCCGTCCGACGTCGTCGTAGCGGTATTCGGTGACAGCGCCTAACGCATCCTGCTCGGCGATCAGCCGCCCCGAGGCGTCATAGGCCTTGAGCTGCTCGCCACCATCCGCCGAGACTTGACGCACCAGCCGCGCACGCTCGTCGTGGACGTAGGTCTCTTCGGTGCCATCGACGTAATGCACCGCGACACTGCCGTCATCGTTCCAGACGTAGCGCGTGTCCATCTGCGAGAACGACGCCCAGTGACGCACGCAGCGCGCCGATTTCCCTGAGCGCTCCCACTCCCAGAAGAAGCTCGCGCCGCCAGCAAGTTGCCGCTGCAGAATCACGTGAGCGTCGTCGTAGTCGTAACGCTCGCTGTCACCAACGGCGTTAGTGGCTTCGATCAGGTGTTGATAAGCGTCGTAGCGGTAACTGACCAGCGCCTGTTCGGTACTCCAGGCACCGTCGCGAAACACCTGATAATCCACACCAACCAACTTCGCGCGGTCATAGCGCAACAACAGCGAACGCCCGGCGCCATTGTCCAGGCGCTGCACCCGGTCAGACCGATCGCGCTGCACCGTCAGACGATTGCCATAGGCATCGCTGATCGCCGTCAGCCGTCCTGCGCGAAAGTGATAAAAACGCGCCGCGTCCCCGGCCAGCGCGAGAATCAGCTCCTCCGGTTCATCACCGAGAAAAATCGCCGCCCGCGACAAACTGTTGTGAATCGCCGGCCGCTCAATACTCGGCAGCGGAAAACGGGTGCGCCGGTTTTCGTGATCGACCCAAACCATCTCATCAGCGAAAAACTCCAGCCGATGCGCCAGCGAATGGCTCCAGCCAAACCCCAGCCCGACGTCGATTTCGGCGGCGCTGGAGCGATACAAGCGGGTGAACTCAAACGGCAACACGCCATCGAGCACCGCATCGCTCAGAGTCAGCAGTTCTTCACCGGTGACCATCGACACCGGGCAGCCGTTGGTGCAGGTACGCGGCACACAATCGGCGCTGTCGCCGTTGGGGTTTTTCGCCTGATCCGGTGAGTCGTCGTGAGGCTCATGCCGTTGCAACCGGCTCGAAGCACCAGACTTGTCCCGCGCCAGTGGCGCCGGATTCGGCACCGTCAACACCAGCGAATCGGCCTGACGAATATTCAGCGGTATCGACGGTGTCGGTTTCAACTCAACGTCACGCACATTGAGCATCAGCGGCTTCAAAACGCTGGCATGCCGCGTCAAATCCGCCGAGGACGTCAGTTCGGCCAGCCGCAACGCCGAGGCCGCCAGCCACTCCCGCGCGCGCGGCGACTTGATCTTCGCCAGCACCTTGCTGCTCAAACGCAGCGGCACGCCGATGCCACCCGACACGCCCATCAACAGGAAGCTGATCAGCAATTCGACCCGCACCTCGGCCACCACTTCAGCCAGATACTGCGGCGGCAGCATCTTCAGCCAACTGGTAAACGCGGCCAGATGAATGAACAGCAGCGGCTCGTCACTGAGGATCAACAGACCGTTGGCGATGGCGTCGCTGGAAGCATTCAATAACGCCTCAAGCTCGGCCTCGCTGAGGTATTCCAGCAACTTTTCACTGTTGGCCTGCAAGTCGGCGAGCAGGGCGAATACCTGGTGGATGTCATCCCAAACACCATTCAGGGCTTTCTCGAATCCACGCCAGTCGGCCTGTTGCAACTGACCGTAACGCTCAAGAAATCCGGCGCTGGAAAATTCCTTCCACTGCGGCTGAAATTCACTCCATTCCCCGCGCAACCAGCCCTCCAGGCCATCGATGATGCCCTGATAGGAGGCGTACAACGTCTGCACATGGTCCGTGGACACATCGGGAAAGAAGGTGATGCGATAACGCTGGCCCCGATCGCAGTCGGTCACTTGCAGAATGCCGCTGGGGCCGATGGTGTAATGCAGCGGCTCACCGAAAGTCAGCACGCCGCCGACATCGGCAAGCACCGGTTCGAGGGTTACCGGGGTGTTGCCAATCGGCACAAACCGCGCGGCCTCGAACATATGCACCAGCTTCATCGACCCGCTGGCCGAGCACATGACCACCGATGAACTGAGCGGCTGGCGCGACGTGATCGGCGCGCTGAGGCGCACGTCGTTACCGACGGTGAAGACCTGTTCGACATCCAGCGCCGTCCCGGTCCAGAACTGCTCGGCCCAGGCGTCGTAGTGGTTCAGGCACAGGCGGAATTCGCGGATCAGGTTGTCAAAAGCCGGCTCGTCGGGATTCAGGGCGGCAACAACGAGCAGGCCGATGCTGTTGTTCAGGGCCAGCAGCTGATCGGTTGGAAGCATTCGCAGTCTCTCGCGCACATCAAAAAGGTGCGGGGACTTTGCGGGGGATCAATCAGGAAAGAAGTCGGGCGAGTAGGCGATGTCTGTAGGATGTTTCGCCAAATATCTGCGAGTAGTTCATCGCTCAATAAACATTGGCCGTTGCTCAATGTCTGTCGCGCTCGTTATGCTGCTGAACCCTTTAATCAGATCCGAGCAGCGGTTCACCTGCCGCCTGGGATGTCTTTGTTAACGGATCCGATGATGAATGCACCGCTGAAGGCGTTCGGCCCGATCAAGGCCGTGATTTTCGATATGGACGGTTTGCTGCTGGACACCGAGGGCATTTACACCGAAGTCACTTCGCTGATTGCCCAGCGCTACGGGCGTACCTTCGACTGGAGCGTCAAACAGAACATCATTGGTCGTGGAGCCAACGATCTGGCCAATTACGTGGTGCAGGCACTGGATCTGCCGATCACCGCCGAAGAGTTTCTGGTGATCCGCGAACCATTGATGCGCGAGCGTTTTCCCACGGCGCAAGCGATGCCGGGTGCCGAGGAGCTGATTCGCCACCTCAAGGCGCACAACATCCCCATCGCCGTCGGCACCAGTTCGTCGCGGCAATCGTTCGGACAAAAAACCACGCTGCACCGCGACTGGTTCGCGCTGTTCGACTTCGTTGTCACGGCGGACGATCCGGAAGTCGGCGCGGCGAAACCGGCACCGGATATCTTCCTGACCGCTGCCCGCCGTCTGGGTGTGGCACCTGAGGACTGCCTGGTGTTCGAGGATTCGCCGTTTGGCGTGACCGCAGCGAAAGCCGCAGGCATGACGGCCATCGCCATCCCCGATGCCGCCATGGCCGATGAAAAGTACGCACACGCTGACGGGATTCTTCGGAGTTTGAAAGCGTTCACGCCAAGTGCCTGTGGTTTGCCAGCGCTGGAATGGGTGTAAACATCTGAGACAAAAAAACGCCGCCCCTCTGTAAAAAGAGGAGCGGCGTTTTTCGTTCAGGCGACTCGGAAAATCAGGCGCCGAAACCACCGTCGATGGTCAGGCTGGCACCGGTGATGTAACCGGCTTCCGGGCCCGCCAGATAGGCGACGAAACTGGCGATTTCTTCGGCTTTACCGTAACGACCGACGGCCATCAACGGAATGAGGCTTTCGGCAAAGTCACCGTGCGCCGGGTTCATGTCGGTGTCGACCGGGCCAGGCTGGACGTTGTTGATGGTGATGCCGCGCGGGCCGAGGTCGCGGGCCAGACCTTTGGTCAAACCGACCAGCGCCGATTTGCTCATGGCGTACACACCGCCACCGGCGAAGGGCATGCGGTCGGCGTTGGTGCTGCCGATGTTGATGATGCGCGAACCTTCGCCCATGTGCTTGGCGGCTTCTTGCGAGGCGATGAATACGCTGCGCACGTTGATGGCCAGGGTCTGGTCGAAATCTTCCAGGGTGAAATCTTCCAGCGGAGCGACAGCCAGCACACCAGCGTTGTTGACCAGGATGTCGAGTCGGCCAAAGGCTTCGACCGTGGCGCTGACCGCGTGGCGGATCGCTGCGGCGTCGGCGCTGTCGGCCTTGATCGCCAGGGCTTTGCCGCCGTTGGCGGTGATGCTGTTCTGTAACTCTTCGGCTTTGGCGGTGGAGCTGACGTAAGTGAAGGCTACTGCAGCGCCTTCAGCGGCCAGGCGTTTGACGATGGCAGCGCCGATACCACGGGAACCGCCTTGAATCAGAGCGACTTTGCCGCCGAGGTGTTGAGTGGTCATGTTCGATCTCCAGACTATTCAAGGCGGGATGCCTTGTTGTTGGAGCCGAGTATCGGCCTCTGATCCACAACCGTGTAGACCCTGATTGCTATAGTCTGTGTAAACCAAAAGTTTATAGTGGCGGCCATGGAAACCTTCAGCAGTATCGAATGCTTTGTCCGTAGTGCTGAGGTCGGTAGCTTTGCCGAGGCGGCGCGGCGCTTGAGCCTGACCCCGGCAGCGGTTGGCAAAAGTGTCGCAAAGCTTGAGGCGCGGCTGGGTGTGCGGCTGTTTCAGCGCAGCACCCGCAGTCTGACGCTGACCGAGGCGGGGCAGCTGTTTTTGAGTGAAGTCAGTGCCAGTCTGACCACGATCCAGAATGCCGTGGCCAATCTGGCCAGCGCCGAAGGGCAGCCGATCGGCACCTTGAAAGTCAGCATGGGCACGGTGTTCGGGCGCCTTTATATAGTGCCGTTGCTCGGCGAGTTTCTGCGGCGCTTCCCGGCGATCAATCCGGACTGGCATTTCGATAATCGTCAGGTCGATCTGATCGGGCAGGGCTTTGATGCGGCGATTGGCGGCGGCTTTGAGCTGCCACAAGGTGTGGTAGCGCGCAGATTGACGCCAGCGCATCGGGTGTTGGTCGCTTCGCAGGATTATCTGAACGGCAATCCTGCGATCACTCATCCGGACGATCTCAAGCAGCACGACGGCATTCTGATTCGCTCACCGCAAACCGGGCGTGTGCGTTCATGGCAATTGACGCACCGCGATCAGCAGCACAGTCCGTTGATGCTCAAGGCCAGGATGACCATGAGCGATTCCGAAGCCGCGTGTGCGACAGCAGCGCAGGGCCTGGGGATTGCACTGGTGAGCATGCCGTTTGCGGTGGGGTATCTGCAGGCGGGTACGTTGCAGCGGGTGTTGCCGGACTGGTTCGTCGATGATGGCAACATCTCCATCTATTACGCCGAACACAAATTGTTGCCGGGCAAGACGCGGGCGTTTGTCGATTATGTGATTGAACAGTTTGCGGAACAGGGATTGGCGCGGCGCTTTAGTGCGATTTGAGCAACCTTGATACCGAGTTGCAGTCTTCGCGAGCGGGCTCGCTCCCACATTTGGAATGCATTTCCCCTGTGGGAGCGAGCTTGCTCGCGAATGGGGCGACTCGGTTTCCGATGATGAGCCTAGCGGGCAAACCGCCCCGGCCAGCCAATGATGTTCTTCGGTCGGGGTGTTGCATACGTTCGCACTTTCGACGTCGACAAGCGCAAGCGCACCAGCGATTCCGCAATCGTTACCGCCGCCGTGACGCCATCCACCACCGGCACGCCAGTGCGCCGACGAATCTGTTCATCCAGCCCGGCCATGCCGCCGCAACCCAGGCAGATCACCTCGGCTTTGTCCTGCGTCACCGCCAGTTCTGCCTGATGCACGATGGCTTCCAAGGCACGCTGTGGCTCGTGTTCCAGTTCCAGAACGGCCAGACCACTGGCCCGTACCGATGCACAACGATCCCACAGGCCGGAGAGTTTCAGCCGATCTTCGATCAGCGGTACGGTGCGATCCAGCGTTGTCACCACCGAATAGGCGTGGCCGAGAAACATCGCCGTGCTCGCGGCCGCATCGGTGATATCCACCACTGGCACGTTGAGCAATTCCTGCAGACCTTCGCGACCGTGCTCGCCGTAGCCGGCCTGAATCACGGCATCGAACGGCTGGTCGTAGGCCATCACCCGATCCATCACCGCGATGGCCGCCAGATAGCTTTCGTAATTGCCTTCAATCGAGTCGGCACCGAAGTACGGCGTCAAACCGACGATTTCGGTACCGGGCGAGGCGACAGCCTGCGCCGAGCGGGCAATGGCCTCGGTGATGGATTCGGTGGTGTTGACGTTGACCACGAGAATACGCATGGGGAAATCCTTATAGCGGGCAGTTCTGCGGCCCGAAGTCCGGGCCACGAGGGAGTTAATGGCAGACGTTGTCGACAGCGATCGATTCGCCGCTGATGTCGGCGTAGTGCGGCTGGCGTTTGGCGATGATCAGGTAGAGCATTCCGGCGATCCCGGCGCCGATCAGCCAGGAGAACGGGGAGACGCTGTGGAAACCCGGCACGAGCGCCAGGACGATGGCGATCAGTGCCGCAGGAATAAACGCCGCCACCGCACGGAAATTCACCCCACGGCTGTAGTAATAAGCGCCGTCGGGATCTTCGCTGTAGAGCTGCGGCACGTTGATCCGGCCTTTGCGGATCAGCCAGTAGTCGACCATGATCACGCCGTACAACGGGCCGAGCAGGGCGCCGAGGCCAGACAGGAAGTACACGATCACCAGCGGGCTGTTGTAGAGATTCCACGGCAGGATCAACACGGCGATGGTCGCGCTGATCAGTCCGGCGCGGCGGAAGGTCAGGTACTTCGGCGCCAGGTTGCTCAGCACGAATGCCGGGGCGACGAAGTTGGCCATGATGTTCACCGCCACGGTGACAATCAGGAATGCCAGGCAACCGAGCACCAGGAAGAAGGTGTTGGGAATCGAGGCGATGATCTCGGTCGGGCTCTCGATGATCCGGCCGTTGATCTGAAATTGCGCACCGCAGAGCAGCACGGTAATCGCGGCGAACACCAGAATATTCACCGGCAAACCCCAGAAGTTTCCTACTTTGATGGTCTTGCGGCACGGCGATGAGCGGGCGAAGTCGCAGAAATTCAGAATCAACGTGCCGTAGATCGCCAGCCACAGTGCGCCGCCGGCAAAAATGTTGCGCCACATCTCGCCACCGGTCAGTGGCTCGCGGATCGACCAGGCGATGGTCGCGTTGGCCTGGAAGTACATCCACGCGGCGAGGGCGGCAACGGTCAGCAGAATCACTGGCCCGGCAAACGCTTCGTAACGGCGGACCATTTCCATGCCGTAGGCGAGGATCGCCAGTTGCACGAACCAGATCGCCACGAAGCACACCCAACCCAGCGACGACAGACCAAGAATCGAATCGTGGTCGTATTCGGCGAATCCGGGATGGACTGCAGTGAGCAATACGCGAAATACCACTGACGCCAGATACGTCTGAATGCCGAACCAGGCGATGGCGATAACCGCGCGGATCAGTGCAGGAATTTGCGCGCCGTGGATGCCGAAACTGATCCGGCTGATCACTGGAAACGGCACCCCGGTTTTTTGTCCCATGTAACCGGACAGGTTCATGAAGAAATACACCAGCGCCGCGCCGATCCCCAGCGACAGCAGAATCTGCCAGCCCCCCAGGCCCAAGGCGTACAGACCGATGGCGAACGAGTAGTTGGCGATGTTGTGCACATCGTTGGTCCACAGGGCAAAGATGCTGTATTTGCCCCAGCGTCGACCTTCGGCCTTGGTTGGCGCCAGATCGCTGTTGTGCAGACGCGGACTGAGTTGTAACGGCTCGGCCAGACCGTCATGGGGTAACGGTTGGTCGAGAGCAGCGGCGGGCAGATTCAGCGCGATGTTGTTGGAGAGACTTGTACGCATTCCGGCAGGCTCCTGATGTTCAGGGCCGCGATGACTGTGCATGAGCCGTCAGGCTCGACAAATCTTCGTCGCGGCAGTGAAAGCATCGCTGGTTACGGGGCATCTGCAGCCTGTACGGGATAGGGCGCTTCAGGCTTGCGGATCGAAAGTGGTTTTATGTTTTGCAGTTTTGTATACAAAACATGTATGCACCTAAGCCAGATTTGTGCCAGTCGTTGATCTATGTGCAGCCGTGCTCATTTCGAAAAGTTATCGATGTGCGCTAAGTGTCTGAAAATAATTGGCTAAAAATTGACCGGTTGAACAGGTATTTATTTTTGGCGGGGGATTTTGATGGCGGGCGGAGGCGAGGGATTTTTGGCAGGGATGTAACTTTTCAGGGCGCTTAAACAAAAAAGTGCACACATAAATGGCACCGATGGTGACATTCATGTGTACACATTTATTGATTCGCTACAAACCCCTGTAGGAGTGAGCCTGCTCGCGATAGCGGTGTATCAGCCAAAAAATTATCGACTGAGACACCGCTTTCGCGAGCAGGCTCACTCCTACAAGGGGGGAAATCAGCGCGGCAGGGAGTTACGCCTTGCTGATGATATTCCCGGCATGCAACCCGCACTCTTTCTGCGTCGCCTCTTCCCACCACCAGCGGCCTTCGCGCTCGTGCTGATTCGGCAGGACAGGGCGGGTGCACGGTTCGCAGCCGATACTGATAAAGCCGCGCTCATGCAGGCTGTTGTACGGCAACTCGAGCATGCGGATGTAACCCCAGATCTCTTCGCTGGTCATCTGCGCCAACGGGTTGAACTTGTACAGGGTGCGCTCGGGGGTGGAGAACGCGGTATCGATTTCCATCACCGCTACGGCACTACGAGTGCCCGGGCTCTGGTCGCGGCGCTGGCCGGTGGCCCAGGCTTTGACGGTGGACAATTTGCGGCGCAGCGGCTCGATCTTGCGGATACCGCAGCATTCGCCGTGGCCGTCCTTATAGAAACTGAACAGGCCTTTTTCCTTCACGAACGGTTCGAGTTTCGTGTAGTCCGGCGACACCAGTTCGATGTCGATCTTGTAGTGCTCGCGCACCTGATCGATGAAGCGGTAGGTCTCCGGGTGCAGACGGCCGGTGTCGAGGCTGAACACCTTGACGTTCTTGTTGAGCTTCCAGGCCATGTCCACCAGCACCACATCCTCGGCGCCGCTGAAAGATATCCACAAGTCATCGCCGAACTCGGCGAACGCGAGTTTGAGGATGTCTTGCGCGGATTTGTTGGCATAGGTCGTGGCGAGTTCCACGACGTCGAACGTTGCACTCATCAGGGCGGCTTCCTACAGGTCGGTGGCGCTGGGCGCTCTATATGGCGCTGATGGTAACAAAAAGCTGCACGGCTCGGGGGCGTGCTGTGCGTTGCGCGTCTGCATGTGAGCCGCTAGAGTTCGGCCTCGCTCGACTCAAATAATCAATACAAACGGGAGTGTCTTGTGGAAATTGCTTGCCTGGATCTTGAAGGGGTGTTGGTGCCGGAAATCTGGATCGCCTTCGCCGAAAAAACCGGAATCGAATCCCTCAAGGCCACCACCCGGGACATTCCCGATTACGACGTGCTGATGAAGCAGCGCCTGCGCATCCTCGATGAGCACGGCTTGAAGCTGTCGGACATTCAGGAAGTGATCGCCACACTGAAGCCGCTGGACGGCGCGGTGGAGTTCGTCAACTGGCTGCGCGAACGCTTTCAAGTGGTGATTCTGTCGGATACGTTTTACGAGTTCTCGCAGCCGCTGATGCGGCAGCTGGGCTTTCCGACGTTGCTTTGCCATCGCCTGATTACTGACGAAACCGGGCGGGTGACCAGCTATCAGTTGCGCCAGAAAGATCCCAAGCGCCAGTCGGTACTGGCGTTCAAGAGCCTGTATTACCGGGTGATTGCGGCGGGGGATTCGTATAACGACACGACGATGCTGGGCGAGGCTGATGCGGGGATTCTGTTTCATGCGCCGGAGAATGTGATTCGTGAGTTCCCGCAGTTTCCTGCGGTGCATACCTTTGCCGAGTTGAAGCAGGAATTCCTCAAAGCCTCAAATCGCGACCTGAGTTTGTAGTCGTCTGGAAGGGCCCCTTCGCGAGCAGGCTCGCTCCCACACTTGGAATGCATTCCCCTGTGGGAGCGAGCCTGCTCGCGAAGCTTTTAGAGGTTTTGCAGGGTTTCCAGCAGAACCTTCACTTTGGTAATCGACTCCTGATATTCAGCCTGCCAATCCGAATCGGCCACAATTCCGCCACCGCCCCAGCAGCACACCTGCCCATCCTTGACCAACAGACTGCGAATCGCGATGGAACTGTCCATCTCGCCGCGCACGTCCAGATACAGCAACGAGCCGCAATACAACCCACGCCGCGTCGGTTCCAGCTCATCGATGATTTGCATCGCGCGAATCTTCGGCGCGCCGGTAATCGAGCCACCGGGGAAGCTGCCGGCAATCAAATCCAGTGCGTCACGATCATCCGCCAGCTCACCGGTGACGCTGCTGACCAGGTGATGCACGTTCGGATAGCTTTCCAGGCTGAACAGCTCCGGCACCCGCACCGAACCGATGCGGCAGGTGCGCCCGAGGTCGTTGCGCAGCAGGTCGACGATCATCAGGTTTTCCGCACGATCCTTGGGGCTGGTCAGCAGTTCGGCGGCGTTCGCGGCATCTTCGGCCGGGGTCAGGCCACGCGGACGGGTGCCTTTGATCGGGCGGGTTTCCACCTGGCGCTGGCTGACTTTGACAAAGCGCTCTGGTGACATGCTCAGCACGGCGCCGCCGTCGGGCAGGCTCTGGAAACCGGAGAACGGCGTCGGGCAGGCTTCGCGCAATGCGCAATAAGCCAGCCACGGATCGCCTTGGCATGAAGCGCGAAAGCGCTGAGCGAAGTTGACCTGATAGCAGTCGCCGGCCTGAATGTAATGCTGGATGCGCTCGAAGGCCTGACGATAATTGTCGGCCGAGAGGTCGGCGGTCATTGGCTGGTTCAGTTTGAACGGCGCCATCGACTCGACAAGCGGCTGGCTGAACAGCGCGATCAGCCGCTGTTTCTCGCTATCGAGCACTGTCGGGTGAAAGACCAATTGGCTGCTGGCCGTCTGGTGATCGCTGATCAGTGCCCAGGCGTACAGGCCAAAGCGGGCATCCGGCATTTGCAGATCATCCAGCGCCTGGCTCGGCAGGTTTTCCAGATGCCGACCGAAATCGTAGCTCAGGTAGCCGATCAAACCGCCAGCGAATGGCAGGTCGAAACCCGTTGGCAAATCAGCCTTGCCCAGACGGGTCAGATTATCCCGCAGGCGTTGTAGGAATACGCCGCCGCTTTCGTCGGGCAACACCGCCAGATGTTCCAGCGGCCAGGCGCTGAGCAGGTCATAACGACCACGGTCGGCACTCGGCCGGCCACTGTCGAGCAGCACGGCGCCGGGCGCGTTGCGGATGGCCGCGAAGTAGTCGGCGGGATTGGCATGGTAGGGCAGCGGGTGTACGGAACAGGTCAACATGGGCGGGGCAGATCGGCCGTTGAGGCGGGGTGGGGATTGTAGTCCTCTCCGATGCCAGATCAAAGTCAAAAGCCTCCCCCTCACTGTAGAGACCGGTACATCCTTTACAAATTAGACCGGGGACATCGTTTACACCTTTACAGGCTTGAAACGCGTTTGGCGCCTCTTTCAAGCCTGCCTAAACAGTGGCTGCAAAGGTACAGTTCCCAAGCGTCATCAGCCACTTCCTTCAACGCGATGTCCTCTCCAATTAGAGCCTCTCCTAGAAAAATCAGCTGTCCTTTCCATTTAATTTCCCCATTTGACCGAACCTTACGTACTTCAACATCGGAACCGTATTCAAGCGCAGGCAAGTAACCGGGATAAGCGCGTATCGACGGGCGATAGACAGATGCCGGCGGTTTCATGCCCAGCGCGGTGTGCGGTCGGTGGTGGTTGAAGTCTTGGATGAAATCCTGAAAAGCCAGCTGCTGGCGCACCAGGTTTTCCGCCGGTGGCACTGCTGCCTTTAGCGTTCGATGCATCCGTTCATGTCGACCATTTTGGTCGGGACGGCCAGGTGTAATCGTTTCGACATGGATTCCGAGCCTGATGAACCAAACCGATAACTTCGAAAGTCGCGCCAGACCTGTCGACGCAAAAGGAGCGCCATTATCAGTGCGGATCACATCCGGCAGCCCATATTCTCGAAAAGCCCACTCGAAGCCTTCCCGCGTCGGCGCTCCGTGCGTACTGGGCAAAGCGCGACAGACGAATAAAAAGCGGCTCATCTGATCGGTAATGGTCAGCGGATAGCACCAATTACCGTCCTGCATTTTGAACTGCCCTTTGTAATCAGCACACCAAGTCTGGTTGGGCGCGTCGACCGGACGTAAATGTGTTGGAGCACGGGGACGGGGGGATAGGGCCGTCGTGCCACCACCAAACCAGCTTTCTTCAACCACTCCCCGGCGGTACTCGCCGCCGGCCATTGATATGCGGATCGGAATCGCGCAGGCGACCAATGATCTGCTTGGGTCCCCGATCGGGATGTTCGTTTTTCTTGGCCAGCAACTTGGCGATGATTTCATCGGAAGTTTGGTGAGGGCAATTCAGCGGCTTACGCGACTGCTCTTTCAAGCCATCCACGCCCAACGCTGCATACCGTTCCAGCCACTTGTCGATGGTTGGACGACTGACGCCATACCGCCGGCTTAATTGGCTTTTGGTGTAGCTGCCGCTGAGCCAATCGCTAATTAACTTCACTCGTTGATCCATTGGGGACTCTTGTTTCCAGGGCATGGTCAGCACCTCCTGACCATGATTGATACCTGTAAACCATGTCCCCGGTCTCAAACGTAAAGGATGTACCCGGTCTTTACCCACCCCAACCCTCTCCCCCAAGGGGGCGAGGGGGAAAGGGAGCAGATCTTCATGCTTTTCAAGATCCGAGTTCGGCTCGATATCTCAAGCTGGCGAGGGGGAAAGGGAGCCGATCTTCATGCTTTTCAAGACCCGAGTTCGGCTCGATATCTCAAGCTGGCGAGGGGGAAAGGGAGCAGATCTTCATGCTTTTCAAGATCCGAGTTCGGCTCGATATCTCAAGCTGGCGAGGGGGAAAGGGAGCAGATCTTCATGCTTTTCAAGATCCGAGTTCGGCTCGATATCTCAAGCTGGCGAGGGGGAAAGGGAGCAGAACTTCATGCTTTTCAAGATCCGAGTTCGGCTCGATATCTCAAGCTGGCGAGGGGAAAGGGAGCCGATCTTCATGCTTTTCAAGACCCGAGTTCGGCTCGATATCTCAAGCTGGCGAGGGGGAAAGGGAGCAGATCTTCATGCTTTTCAAGATCCGAGTTCGGCTCGATATCTCAAGCTGGCGAGGGGGAAAGGGAGCAGATCTTCATGCTTTTCAAGATCCGAGTTCGGCTCGATATCTCAAGCTGGCGAGGGGGAAAGGGAGCAGGTCTTCATGCTTTTCAAGATCCGAGTTCGGCTCGATATCTCAAGCTGGCGAGGGGAAAGGGAGCCGATCATCATGCTTTTCAATGCCTGAGTTCGACTCAAGACGTTCAGGTCGGCGTACCTCGAACATCCACCTCGGTCAGTCCCCTCTCCCTTTGGGAGAGGGCTAGGGTGAGGGGCTTTTTGTTTTTCAGCTTTTAGCCTTCCACAGCAGGAATATGCCCGAACATCTCCTGCGTAAACGCCACCCGCTCTTCAACCGATTCCGTCACCCCACGCGCCTTCAGCTCTTCCAGCCGCGCTTCAACCGCATGGGTACGCAACGTCAGCCCACAGTCGTTAGCAATCTGAATATTCAGCCCAGGCCGCGCATTCAGCTCGAGAATCAGTGGACCTTTCTCCTGATCAAGCACCATATCAACACCGATATAACCCAATCCACACAGCTCATAGCAGCCGGCGGCAAGTTTCATGAAACCGTCCCAGTAGGGCAGTTGCACGCCGTCCACCGCGTTGGTGGTGTCAGGGTGTTTGGCGATGATGTTGTTCAGCCAGGTGCCGCGCAACGTCAGGCCCGTGGCCAGGTCAACACCGACACCGATGGCGCCCTGGTGCAGGTTGGCCTTGCCGCCGGACTGCCGGGTCGGCAAGCGCAGCATGGCCATCACCGGGTAGCCCATCAGCACGATGATGCGGATGTCCGGCACGCCTTCGTAGCTGATGCTTTTGAAGATCTGATCCGGGGTCACGCGGTATTCGATCAGCGCGCGATCACGGTGGCCGCCCAGCGAATACAGGCCAGTGAGGATGCTCGAGATGTGATGCTCCAGCTCTTCATGAGCGAGGATCTTGCCTGACACCGTGCGATAGCGGCCCTCGAAGCGGTCGGCAATCACGATGATGCCGTCACCGCCAGCGCCTTGGGCCGGTTTGATCACGAAGTCGTTGCGCCCGCCGATGATCTCGTCGAGCTTGTCGATTTCCTTCTCGGTGGAGATCACGCCGTACAGCTCCGGCACGTGAATGCCGGCCTCGATGGCGCGCTCCTTGGTGATGATCTTGTCATCGACAATCGGGTACAGGCTGCGCTTGTTGTACTTGAGCACGTAGTCGGCGTTACGCCGATTGATGCCCATGATGCCCCGCGCCTCCAGGGCCTTCCAGGTCTTCCAGAAACCGAACATCAGGCGTCAGCCTTCTTCAGGAAAGCCTTGAAGCGCACCAGCTCGGTCAGGCGGTAGCCGCGATAACGACCCATCGCCAACATGAAGCCGACCAGAATCAGCAGGATCGCCGGGAAGGTGAACACGAAGTAGACCAGCTCTGGCACGGTCATGATCAGGTGCGCGAGTGACGCCGCGAACAGCGTGCCGATCGCGACTTTCATCGCATGGCTGGCGCCGCGTTCTTCCCAGGTGATCGACAGACGTTCGATGGTCATGGTCAGAATCACCATCGGGAACAGCGCCACCGACAGCCCGCGTTCCAGGCCAAGTTTGTGGCTGAACAGGCTGATCGCTGCGATCAGCACCACAACAAAGGTCAACACCACCGAGAGTCGCGGCAGCATTTGCAGCTTCAGGTGTTCCAGATACGAGCGTAATGACAAACCCAGCGCCGTGATCACGGTAAACAACAGAATGCCGAAGCCCAGTTGCGTTTCACGGAAGGCGAGGGCGATCAGCACCGGGGTGAACGTGCCGAGTGTCTGCAGGCCGATCAGGTTGCGCAGAATCAGGATCACCAGCACGCCGATCGGGATCATCACCATGATCATGAACGTCTGCTGCGTCTGCAGCGGCAAGCCGTACAGCGAGTATTCGAGGAAGTTGGCGTCGGTGTTTTCGTCCGTCAGCTTGGCCAGACGAATCGCATTCATCTCGCTGTTGTTCAGGCTGAAGGTCACGTTGGCCTTTTTGCCGCCATCGACGGTGATCAGGTTTTCATCGCCGGTCCACCAAAGCAGGCGGTCGGTCGGCAGGCCCTGCTCGCCGGTTTCCGGGTTGAAGTACAGCCAGTCGTTGCCGTTGAAGCTGCGCAGCCACAGTTCCGGGGTTTGCGGCTGGTCGGCGACGAGGCGGATGGTGTGGACTTTTTCCACCGGCACGTGGGCGATGGACAGCAGCAGTTCAACGATTTTGGCTTTGTGCGGCGTCGACGGATCGCCGGCCAGCAGCAGTTTCACGTTGTCGTCGTTGACGTTGTTGACGCGTTTGATCGCCTCGCCAATAAAGGTTTCGACGTCGGCGGAATGCTGGCGGATCGGCGCGAGCAGGGCTTCGGCGGCGATTTTTTCAGGACCTTCGATGGCGATGCTGTCGCGGAAGGTCGGGCCTTTGATCTTGGATTTTTCGGCGGTGTAACGCTTGGTCAGCACCAGACGGTAATAAAGTGTCTGGTTGCCCTTGGCCCGGCGCGCCGACCAGGTGACCTTGCGGTTGCCGTCGACGCGGTTGACGGCGACACCGTAGTTATTGGAGATAAAGCTTTCATTGAGGCTGACGTAATCGCGGCTCAACGGTGGCACGAACATCTGGATCTTCACCGGATCCTTGGTGCTGGCGACGAACTCGACCTTGGCGTCGATGTTCCACAAGTCGTCGGTGGCGTCTTCGGTCACCGGGATGCCGAGCACGAAAATCTGATAGGCCGTAACCGAAACGCCCAGGAGCACCAGAATGGTGATCAGGATTTTCAGGTGGAAGGTTAGAGAACGCATGGAAATTACTCGGCGGTATGAGCGGCGATGGTGCAGGCGGGTTTGCCGGCAGCGTATTTAAGGCTTGGATCGACCAGCGCATCAAAGCGTTTCAGCGCTTCGGAGCCAATCAAAAGCGGATATTGGAACGCACTTCGGTCGGTCAGGTTCACTTCGATGCTGCGCATCGCCGTGCCCATGCAGATATCCAGCTCGATCACCGGACGGGCGGTGTACTTCTTGCCTTCCTCCGGGTCGTAATCGCCGGCGCGGCGCTTGATCTTGCTGACCCGCGCCAGCGGCCGTTCGATCGGGTGCGAATGCGCGGCGTCGATGGCCAGGTAGAAACGTACCCAGGACTCACCGTTGCGTTTAAAGCGTTTGATGTCGCGGGCACTCAGCGATGCGGTTTTCGCACCGGTGTCGAGTTTGGCCGCAACTTCCAGGTTGATGCCGTCAAGCGAAGCGTATTCGTTGAGGCCGTACACGGTTTTTTCCCCCGCGGCGGCGAGGCCGGGCAGGCAAAACAGGGCAAAGAATGTGGGAAAAGGCTTGAGTCTCATAAATCCTGGTGCGCAGCGTTCCGTTTTCGGTTCAGGTCCTTGGCAAAACTTGCGCAAGGCCCTTCGTGTGCCTGGCAGCTTTTTATGACAAGCCGTACAAATGGCCAGCAAATGCGGGCGGCATTCTAGCACGGTGGGTTTATGGCGCCAGCGCTTGGGCCGGTCTATAAAAGATCAGAAGATCGCAGCCTTCGGCAGCTCCTACATTGGATTTGCGTGCGCCCTGTAGGAGCTGCCGAAGGCTGCGATCTTTTAAGGTTATTAGACGATTGTCGACAATACCTATTTATCCTTTGACTGATGCGGGCGAATTGGCTAGTTTTTGCCGCATTGGATTTAAAGGTGTCGACAATCATGCTGGATCAACTCGATCCCCCGGTCATCAGCGGCGACGATTCCGAGACGCTCTCGGAAAACGTCTTCCGGCGCATTCAAGCGGCCATCGTCAAAGGTGAGATCGCCCCGGGCAGCAAGATCTCCGAGCCGGAGCTGGCGCGCACCTACGGCATCAGTCGCGGGCCGTTGCGTGAGGCGATTCATCGGCTCGAAGGCCAGCGCCTGCTGGTGCGCGTACCGCACGTCGGTGCACGGGTGGTGTCGCTCAGCCATGCCGAATTGCTTGAACTCTACGAAATTCGCGAATCCCTCGAAGGCATGGCCTGCCGTCTGGCGGCCGAACGCATGAGCGTCGAAGAAATCGACGAGCTGCGCCGGGTGCTGGAAACCCACGAGCGCGACGCGGCGTTTCAGGCCGGCGTTGGCTATTACCAGCAGGAAGGCGATTTCGACTTCCACTACCGGATCATCCAGGGCAGCGGCAACCGCACACTGACGCAGATGCTCTGCGGCGAGCTGTATCAACTGGTGCGCATGTACCGCATCCAGTTCTCGACCACGCCGAACCGCCCGCGCCAGGCCTTTGCCGAACACCACCGGATTCTCGATGCCATCGCCGACCGTGACGGCGAACTCGCGGAATTGTTGATGCGCCGTCACATCGGCGCTTCGAAACGCAACATCGCCCGTCATTACCAGGACGGCGCCCACAACAAGACAGCCACTGAACGAGGTGAGTCATGAGTTCCAACCTGAACACTCCAGGCCAGCGTTTCCGCGATGCGGTCGCCAGCGAGCATCCATTGCAAGTGGTCGGCGCGATCAACGCCAACCACGCGCTGCTGGCCAAGCGCGCCGGTTTCAAGGCGATCTACCTGTCCGGTGGCGGCGTGGCCGCAGGTTCCCTCGGCGTGCCGGATCTGGGCATCACCGGCCTGGACGACGTGCTGACTGACGTGCGGCGCATCACCGACGTCTGCGATCTGCCGCTGCTGGTCGATGTGGACACCGGTTTCGGCTCGTCGGCGTTCAATGTGGCGCGCACGGTCAAGTCGATGATCAAGTTCGGCGCTGCGGCGATTCACATCGAGGACCAGGTTGGCGCCAAGCGTTGTGGCCACCGTCCTAATAAAGAGATCGTCAGCCAGCAGGAAATGGTTGATCGCATCAAGGCTGCGGTGGATGCGCGTACCGATGACAGCTTTGTGATCATGGCGCGAACCGATGCACTGGCGGTGGAAGGTCTGGAGTCGGCACTCGATCGCGCAGCCGCATGCATCGAGGCCGGTGCCGACATGATCTTCCCGGAAGCCATCACTGAACTGGAAATGTACAAGCTGTTCGCCAACCGTGTGAAAGCGCCGATTCTGGCCAATATCACCGAGTTCGGCGCGACGCCGCTGTACACCACCGAGCAACTGGCTGGCGCCGATGTGTCGCTGGTGCTGTATCCGCTGTCGGCGTTCCGCGCGATGAACAAGGCAGCAGAAAACGTTTACACCGCGATCCGCCGCGATGGCACGCAGCAGAATGTCATCGACACCATGCAGACTCGCATGGAGCTTTACGATCGCATCGACTACCACACCTTCGAGCAGAAGCTCGATGCGTTGTTTGCACAAAAGAAAGGCTGAACAAGACCCCTGTGGGAGCGAGCCTGCTCGCGAAGGACGCCAACGATAACGCGGTGTCCCTGACGCACAGAGGTGTTCCAGCCACCTTCGCGAGCAGGCTCGCTCCCACAAGTTTTCCCCATACAAATTCAAAAAGATTGGAGAACACAATGGCCGAAGCAAAAGTACTCAGTGGTGCCGGGCTCCGTGGCCAGGTTGCCGGGCAAACCGCACTGTCCACCGTGGGCCAGGCCGGTGCCGGGCTGACCTATCGCGGCTACGACGTGCGCGAACTGGCAGCCGATGCGCAATTTGAAGAAGTCGCGTACCTGCTGCTCTACGGCGAGCTGCCGACGAAGGCGCAACTCGACGAATACCAAGGCAAACTGAGCAAGCTGCGCGACCTGCCGCCAGCGCTGAAAGAAGTGCTCGAACGCATCCCCGCCGACGCCCACCCGATGGACGTGATGCGCACCGGTTGCTCGTTCCTTGGCAACCTCGAGCCGGAGCAAGACTTCTCCGAGCAGCGCGACAAGACTGACCGCTTGCTGGCCGCGTTCCCGGCGATCATGTGCTACTGGTATCGCTTCAGCCACGACGGCAAACGCATCAACTGCGTCAGTGACGAGCCGACTATCGGCGGTCACTTCCTGCACCTGCTGCACGACAAGAAGCCAAGCGAACTGCACGTCAAAGTGATGAACGTTTCGCTGATCCTCTACGCCGAACACGAATTCAACGCCTCGACCTTCACCGCGCGCGTTTGCGCTTCGACCCTGTCTGATCTTTATTCCTGCGTGACCGCCGCCATCGGTTCGCTGCGTGGCCCGTTGCACGGCGGTGCCAACGAAGCGGCGATGGAAATGATCGAGCGTTTCTCGTCGCCGGAAGAGGCGATCAAGGGCACCCTCGGCATGCTCGAGCGCAAGGACAAGATCATGGGCTTCGGCCACGCGATCTATAAGGACAGCGATCCGCGCAACGAGGTGATCAAGGGCTGGTCGAAAAAACTCGCGGACGAGGTCGGCGACAAGGTGTTGTTCGCGGTTTCCGAAGCCATCGACAAGACCATGTGGGAGCAGAAAAAACTGTTCCCCAACGCCGATTTCTACCATGCCTCGGCGTACCACTTCATGGGCATTCCGACCAAGCTGTTCACGCCGATCTTCGTCTGCTCGCGCCTGACCGGCTGGGCCGCGCACGTGTTCGAACAGCGTGCCAATAACCGCATCATCCGCCCAAGCGCCGAGTACATCGGCGTTGAACAGCGCAAGTTCGTGCCAATCGAACGTCGCTGAAATGGTGAGCTGACCCGAAGCGCAAGATCACCGCTAAACCCTGTAGGAGTGAGCCTGCTCGCGATGACGGACTGACATTCACCATCGATGTCGACTGATCTACCGCTATCGCGAGCAGGCTCACTCCTACAAGGGACGGTGTGAATCTTGAGTCTGGCGTCAGCCCACCCTTTGCAACCACCGTGACCCGAGTCCTGACCCGATGAACACAGAATTCCGTAAAACCCTGCCCGGCAGTCCTCTGGATTATTTCGACGCCCGCGCGGCGGTCGAGGCGATTCAGCCCGGCAGTTATGACACCCTGCCGTACACCTCCCGCGTGCTGGCGGAAAACCTCGTGCGTCGCTGCGACCCGGCCACGCTCACCGATTCCCTCAAGCAACTGATCGAGCGCAAGCGCGACCTCGACTTCCCGTGGTTCCCGGCGCGCGTGGTCTGCCACGACATTCTCGGCCAGACCGCACTGGTCGACCTCGCCGGTCTGCGTGACGCGATCGCCTTGCAGGGTGGCGATCCGGCGCAAGTCAACCCGGTGGTGCCGACGCAATTGATCGTCGACCACTCGTTGGCCGTCGAGGCTGGGGGTTTCGATGCCCAGGCGTTCGAGAAAAACCGCGCCATCGAAGACCGTCGCAACGAAGACCGTTTTCACTTCATCAACTGGACGAAGAAGGCCTTCAAGAACGTCGACGTGATCCCGCCGGGCAACGGCATCATGCACCAGATCAACCTGGAGAAAATGTCTCCGGTGATCCAGGTGCGCGAGGGCGTTGCGTTCCCCGACACCTGCGTCGGCACCGACAGCCACACCCCGCACGTCGATGCGTTGGGCGTAATCGCCATCGGCGTCGGCGGCCTCGAAGCCGAGAGCGTGATGCTCGGCCGCGCGTCGTGGATGCGCCTGCCGGAAAGCGTCGGCGTCGAACTGACCGGCAAGCTGCAACCGGGCATCACCGCCACCGACATGGTGCTGGCGCTGACCGAATACCTGCGCAAACAGAAAGTCGTCGGCGCGTGGCTGGAGTTCTTCGGCGAAGGCGCGGCGGCGCTGACCCTCGGCGACCGCGCGACCATCTCCAACATGGCCCCGGAATACGGCGCCACGGCGGCGATGTTCTACATCGATCAGCAAACCATCGATTACCTGAAGCTGACCGGTCGTGAAGACCAGCAAGTGCAGCTCGTCGAGCAATACGCCAAGCTCACCGGCCTGTGGGCCGATAGCCTGAAAGGTGCGCAATACGAGCGCGGCCTGACTTTCGATCTGTCCTCGGTAGTGCGCAATATGGCCGGCCCGAGCAACCCGCACGCGCGCGTTGCGGTGGCGGATCTGGCGGCCAAAGGCATCTCCGGGCAGTGGGATGACGTGCCCGGGCAAATGCCCGACGGCGCGGTGATCATCGCCGCCATCACCAGTTGCACCAACACCAGTAACCCGCGCAACGTGATTGCCGCCGGACTGCTGGCGCGCAACGCCAACAAGCTTGGCCTGACCCGCAAGCCATGGGTGAAATCCTCGCTGGCGCCGGGTTCGAAAACCGTGGCGCTGTACCTCGACGAAGCGGGGCTGACCACTGAGCTGGAACAGCTCGGTTTCGGAGTTGTCGCCTTCGCTTGCACCACCTGCAACGGCATGTCCGGCGCGCTCGATCCGGTGATCCAGCAAGAGATCATCGACCGTGATCTGTACGCCACCGCCGTGCTTTCCGGCAACCGCAACTTCGACGGCCGCATTCACCCGTATGCCAAGCAAGCGTTCCTCGCGTCGCCGCCACTGGTGGTGGCTTACGCCATTGCCGGGACCATCCGTTTCGACATTGAAAAAGATGTGTTGGGCGTGGTCGACGGCAAGGAAATCCGCCTGAAGGACATCTGGCCGAGCGACGAAGAAATCGACGCCGTGGTGAAATCTTCGGTCAAGCCTGAGCAGTTCCGTCAGGTCTACATTCCGATGTTCGCCGTCCACGAAGACACCGGCCCGAAAGTCACGCCGCTTTACGACTGGCGCGAAATGAGCACCTACATTCGCCGTCCACCGTACTGGGAAGGCGCGCTGGCCGGCGCACGTCCGCTTAAGGGTATGCGCCCGCTGGCCGTGCTGCCGGACAACATCACCACCGATCACCTGTCGCCATCCAACGCGATCATGCTCGACAGCGCCGCCGGCGAATACCTGGCGAAAATGGGCTTGCCGGAAGAGGACTTCAACTCTTACGCCACCCACCGTGGCGACCACTTGACCGCGCAGCGCGCGACGTTTGCCAACCCGAAACTGTTCAATGAAATGGTCGTGGAAGACGGCAAGGTCAAACAGGGTTCGCTGGCCCGCGTCGAGCCGGAAGGCAAAGTGATGCGCATGTGGGAAGCCATCGAAACCTACATGGAGCGCAAGCAGCCGCTGATCATTATTGCCGGCGCCGATTACGGTCAGGGTTCGTCCCGTGACTGGGCGGCGAAAGGCGTGCGTCTGGCCGGTGTCGAGGCGATTGCCGCAGAAGGTTTCGAGCGCATTCACCGCACCAACCTGGTGGGCATGGGCGTGTTGCCGCTGGAGTTCAAGCCGGGCACTGACCGTCACACCCTGGCCATCGACGGCAGCGAAACCTACGACGTGATCGGCGAGCGCAAACCGCGCGCGGACCTGACGCTGGTGATCCATCGCAAGAACGGCGAGCGCGTTGACGTGCCGGTGACCTGCCGTCTGGATACCGCTGAAGAAGTGTCGATCTATGAGGCTGGCGGCGTGTTGCAGCGCTTCGCTCAGGACTTCCTCGAAGAGTCGGCGGTTGCCGTTTAAATCTACTGATGCAGGCGTGAGGCTTGGGTCTCACGTCTGTGGTTAAGGAGCACCATGGCTCACGCACCACAAATCAAAATCCCTGCGACCTACATGCGCGGCGGCACCAGCAAAGGCGTGTTCTTCAGCCTCAAGGATCTGCCCGAAGCGGCACAGATTCCCGGCCCGACCCGCGACGCTTTGCTGCTGCGCGTGATCGGCAGCCCCGATCCGTACGACAAACAAATTGATGGCATGGGCGGCGCCACGTCCAGCACCAGCAAAACCGTGATCCTGTCGAAAAGCATCAAGGCCGATCACGACGTCGATTACCTGTTCGGTCAGGTCTCCATCGACAAGCCGTTCGTGGACTGGAGCGGCAATTGCGGCAACCTCTCGGCAGCGGTCGGTTCGTTCGCCATCAGCAACGGTCTGGTCGACGCCAGCCGCATTCCGCACAACGGTGTTGCGGTGGTGCGCGTGTGGCAGGCCAACATCGGCAAAACCATTATTGCCCATGTGCCGATCACCAACGGCGAAGTGCAGGAAACCGGTGATTTCGAACTCGACGGCGTGACCTTTCCGGCGGCCGAAGTGCAAGTCGAATTCATGGACCCGGCAGCGGAAGAAGAGGGCGGCGGTGGTTCGATGTTTCCCACCGGCAACCTCATCGATGAGCTGGAAGTACCGGGTGTCGGCACGTTCAAGGCGACCATGATCAATGCTGGCATCCCGACGATTTTCGTCAATGCTGAAGACATCGGTTACACCGGTACCGAGTTGCAGAGCGCGATCAACAGCGATCCGCAAGCGCTGCAGATGTTCGAGACGATTCGGGCTTATGGCGCGTTGCGCATGGGTCTGATATCGAATCTCGATGAAGCGGCCAAACGTCAGCACACGCCGAAAGTCGCGTTTGTCGCCAAGCCTGCTGATTACGTGGCGTCGAGTGGTAAAGCGGTTGGCGCCGGTGATGTGGATTTGCTGGTGCGCGCCTTGTCGATGGGCAAGTTGCATCACGCGATGATGGGCACGGCGGCGGTGGCGATTGGTACTGCTGCAGCCATTTCCGGGACATTGGTGAACCTTGCAGCGGGTGGTGTTGAACGTAGTGCCGTGCGTTTTGGGCATCCGTCCGGGACGTTGCGCGTTGGCGCTGAAGCCAGTCTGGAGAACGGCGAGTGGGTGGTGAAGAAAGCCATCATGAGCCGTAGTGCGCGTGTCCTGATGGAGGGTTACGTGCGCATTCCCGGAGATTCGTTCTGATCCAAGAGCTTTACCCTCACCCCAGCCCTCTCCCGGAGGGAGAGGGGGCCGACCGAGGTGTCTGGAGATGTACATCGACCTGAAAGATCGAGTCGATTATGGATTTTAAGGGCCGACCGAGGTGTCTGGGATGTTCATCGATCTAATCGATTATGGATTCCGTGGAGATCGTTCACGTCGGTGAACCTCTACAGCATCCCCCAATCGGTTCCCTCTCCCTCGGGAGAGGGCTAGGGTGAGGGGCCACCCACTGAAGAAACCCAAAACCAGCAGGCACCCCAGACCTGCAATCAACCAGACCAACCCAGCCAAGCCCTGAGGAAGACCGCACCCACTCATCATTCCCGCACAGGAGAACCGCAATGAGCGCCAACGTCGACCTGAACAACCGCCCCGACTACGACCGTGTCCTGCAGGACATCGCCGATTACGTCCTCACCTTCAAAGTCACCTCCACCGAAGCCCTCGACACCGCCCGCAACTGCCTGATGGACACGCTGGGCTGCGGCCTGCTGGCGTTGCGCTTTCCCGAATGCACCAAGCATCTGGGCCCGATCGTCGAAGGCACCGTCGTCCCGTTCGGCGCACGCGTTCCCGGCACCTCCTATCGCCTCGACCCGGTCAAGGCCGCCTGGGACATCGGCTGCATCGTCCGCTGGCTCGACTACAACGACACCTGGCTCGCCGCCGAGTGGGGCCATCCATCCGACAACCTCGGCGGGATTCTCGCGGTGGCCGATCATCTTTCGCAGAAGCGTCTGGCCAACGCTGAAGCACCGCTGACCATTCGCGATGTGCTCGAAGCGATGATCATGGCCCACGAAATTCAAGGCGTAATCGCCCTGGAAAACTCCTTCAATCGTGTAGGACTCGATCACGTCATTCTGGTGAAAGTCGCTTCAACCGCTGTCACCGCCAAACTGATGGGCGCCAATCGTGAGCAATTGCTGTCGGCGTTGTCCCACGCGTTCGCTGATGGTCAGGCGCTGCGCACTTATCGTCATGCACCTAACGCCGGTTCACGAAAATCCTGGGCGGCGGGGGATGCGACGAGTCGTGGTGTGCGACTGGCCGACATCGCCATGCGCGGCGAAATGGGTATTCCCGGCGTGCTGACTGCGAAACAGTGGGGCTTTTATGACGTGCTGTTCAGCCATACCAACAGCGATCTGGCGCTGAAACCGGAAGATAAACGTGCTTTCAGTTTTTCGCGGCCGTTCGGCAGTTACGTGATGGAAAACGTGCTGTTCAAGATCAGCTTCCCCGCCGAATTTCATGCGCAGACGGCCTGTGAAGCGGCAGTGACGTTGCACCCGCAAGTGCGCAATCGTCTGCATGAAATCGACCGGATCGTCATCACCACCCACGAATCGGCGATTCGCATCATTTCCAAAGTCGGGCCGCTGGCCAACGCCGCCGACCGCGACCACTGCATCCAGTACATGACCGCCGTGCCACTGGCCTTTGGCAATCTGGTCGCCGAGCAGTACGAAGACGATTTCCACCGGGCGCATCCGATCATCGATGTGCTGCGCGAGAAAATGGTCATCGTCGAAGAACCGCGTTTCACCCGTGAATATCTGGAGCCCGACAAGCGCTCGATCGCCAACGCCGTGCAGGTGTTTTTCAAGGATGGCAGCAGCACTGAAAACGTCGTCGTGGAATACCCGATCGGTCATCGTCGCCGCCGTGTCGAGGGCATTCCATTGCTGGAAGACAAGTTCAAGGCCAACCTGGCCACACGTTTCACCGGCCAGCGCAGCGGCGAAATTTTCGCGTTGTGCAAGGATCCGGCGCAGCTCGAAGCCACCCCAGTCAATCGTTTTGTGGATATGTTCGTTATCTGAACCACTTTTCCACAGGCAATTTGGTGATCGCAAACCCGCTCAACAAAACCGCCGAATAGATCATCAGCTCCCGGGACAGGGTTTGCCCCTCGTACCAGGCGCCGATGATCACGGCGAACACCGGAAAAATGATAAACACGAACGACAGAATGATCGGGCTCAAGCGTTTAAGCAGCAAAAAGTAAACGATGAATCCGCCCACCGATGCCACCAGCCCCAGATACAGCAGGGCGCCCCACGAGCGCGCGCTGACATCGCTGAATACCGGAGTCTCAACGCTCAATCCGACAATAAATAACATCGCCCCGGCAATGCCGATTGGCAGCGTGTTGTAGGTGATCACGCTGATCGCGCTGCCGTGTTTTTTCGTCACTACGTAACACAGCGCATGCATCACCGCCGCACAGAGAATCGCCAATACTCCCAGCCATTCCGCTTGATCCAGATGCAGGCCCTGACTACGAATAATCATGAACAGACTGCCAAAACCAATGGCGATGCCGAGCATTTGTGACGGGTAGATTCTCTCGCGCAGAAACAGCGCGGAAAACAACAGGATAAACACCGGCATGCAACTGAACAGCAGGGCGGTCAGGCCGGACGATACGTGCATCTCACCGTAGTTGAGCAGGTAGTAAGGCAGGCTGAAATACGACAGCGTGACGAACACAAAGAACCAGCGGCTTTGCCGGGGAAACAACAGCGGTTCCTTGCGCAACAGCGCGAAGCTCAGGAACAGCGGAAAAGCAATCAGAAAGCGCAGCCCGGCGGCCGTCAGCGGCGGCACGCTTTCCACCGCAATCTTGATCCCCAGCCACGTCGTGCCCCAACTCAGGCAGACGATGAGAAACAGCGTGCTGGTGATCAATCCGGCGAGCCAGGGTTTGCTGATGTGCATCGGTGTGCTGACGGCGGTCGACATGTGGCGTACTCCGAATGGTGGAATTGACCTGATCGCGGAAACGGTCTATTTCTGATTGAACCTTTTTTAAGCACGCTATTCGGGGCGAGAATGACTGTCAAAGTAAGTATTGCCATGGTGTCAATCCTCCGTGATGGACTCGCCAATGGCGTAGGCGTGAAGTACAAACGCCTGGCGAATGCCGTCGCGCAGGCCATCGACGAAGGCATTATCGATGCCGGTAGCAAACTGCCGCCGCACCGGTTGTTGGCCGACAGTCTCGGAGTGACCATCGGTACGATCAGCCGTGCCTACGGCGAATTGGAACGCGTGGGATTGGTCGTCGCCCGCGTCGGAGATGGCACTTATGTGTGTCAGCGCGGGATGGAACGGCCGCAGGACAAAGGCTTTCGTAATGTCAGCGATGAGCCGTCAGCCTGCTTCGACATGAGCCGCAATCAGCCGATTCCCGCACAGGAAGCGGCGTTCATGAGCCAGAGCCTGCAGGAGCTGGCAAGCGATCCGCGGGTGTTGCAGCAATTGACCGGCTACACCGCAGAAGCCGGGTTGGCGCGGCATCGTGTGGCGGGGGCGGTGTGGTTGCAGCATGCGGCGTATGTCCCGCATGCCGATCAGGTGTTGTGCGTCAACGGTGGCCAGCATGGTCTGCTGTGCACGTTGATGGGCTTGCTCAAGGCCGGCGACACCGTTGTGACGGAGCATTTGTCCTACCCGGGATTGATCGGCGTCGCACGCCAGCTCGGGATAAAACTCATTGGCGCGGCGATGGATGACGAAGGACTTTTACCGTCGGCGCTGGAGGACATTTGTCGTCAGCATCGTGTTTCAGCGCTGTATTGCACCCCGACGATCCAGAATCCTACGGCCGCTGTGATGTCGATCCCACGGCGCGAGGCGATTGCCGACCTCTGTCGTCAACACAATCTGCTGATTATCGAAGACGAGGCCCATGCCGTTCTGGATCGCCAGCGCCCATTGCCGCTGAGCTATTTTGCGCCGGAGCGATCGGTGTTGATTGGCAGCCTGAGCAAGGCTGTTTCGGCGGGATTGCGCGTCGGTTATCTGCATGCGCCGCAAGCCTTGATCGGGCGTTTGAGTGCCGCCATCCGCGCGACCTGCTGGATGGCCAATCCGTTATCGATGGAAGTCGCGAGCCTGTGGATTGAAAGCGGCATGGCCGAGCGTTTACTGGACGAGCAGATCAGCGAGATCGCTCGGCGCAAAGCGTTGGTGGCGCCTGTTCTGCAGGGTTTGAATTACAAGACTCACCCTTATAGCCCGCACTTCTGGGTAGAGGTGCCTGAGCTGTGGCGGGCGTCGCAGATTGCGGCGGAGTTGAAGGAGAACAACTATCTGGTGGCCACCGCTGAGGCGTTTGCGGTGGGGCATGCGGCGGTGCCGCAATTTATTCGGGTGAGTGTGTGTAATGCGGTGGGCGATGATCGGTTGTTGCTGGCAGGCTTTGAGGCTTTGGCGCGGGCATTAACAGAGTCCGTGTAATCGTTCTTCGCGAGCAGGCTCGCTCCCACAGTGGACCGCATTCCTTCAGTTGGAATGCATTCCCCCCCTGTGGGAGCGAGCCTGCTCGCGAAGGCGTCAGATCAAGCAATACAGACCTATTTGAACCGCCGCTCCACACCTTTCTCCACCAGAATCTTCGCCGAAATCTCTTCCACCGAAAAATGCGTGGAGTTGATGTGCGGGATGTTCTCGCGGCGGAACAGGTTTTCCACTTCACGCACTTCGAATTCGCACTGGGCGTAGCTCGAATAACGGCTGTTGGGCTTGCGCTCGTTGCGGATTGCGGTGAGGCGGTCCGGGTCGATGGTCAGGCCGAACAGCTTGTGCTGATGAGCGCGCAGGGCCGTCGGCAGGGTCAGGCGTTCCATGTCGTCTTCGGTCAGCGGATAGTTGGCCGCGCGAATGCCGAACTGCATGGCCATGTACAGACACGTCGGCGTTTTGCCGCATCGCGACACGCCCACTAGTATCAAATCGGCTTTGTCGTAATAGTGCGTGCGCGCGCCGTCGTCGTTGTCGAGGGCAAAGTTAACCGCCTCGATACGCTCCATGTAATTGGAGTTGTGCCCGATCGAGTGCGACTTGCCGACCGTGTAGGAAGAGTGCTCGGTCAGTTCCTGCTCCAGCGGGGCAAGAAAGGTCGAGAAAATGTCGATCATGAAACCATTGGACGTGGCGAGAATCTCACGGATGTCCTGATTGACGATGGTGTCGAAGATGATCGGGCGAAAGCCGTCGGTTTCAGCGGCTTTGTTGATTTGTTGTACCATGGCCCGCGCTTTTTCAACGCTGTCGATGTACGGTCGCGTGAATTTGCTGAAGGTAATGTTTTCGAACTGCGCCAGAAGGCTTTGACCCAGGGTTTCGGCAGTGATGCCGGTGCCATCGGAGATGAAGAAAGCAGATCGTTTCATTTGCACCTTGGGCCTTAAGCTAATGAGCATTTCTGGATATGATAGGCGCGATTTGTCGGCCGCGACTGGCCCGCATTCTCACTTATTTTCCAGGTCCAGGCCATACAACCGGCCAAGGCTCCCCCGGGCCGCCGGTTTCTGAGCTTTTCCAACACAGTTAGTGGAGAGATCACCTTGGTAGAGTACGTAGTTTCCCTCGATAAGCTCGGCAAACACGATGTTGAGCATGTGGGGGGCAAGAACGCATCCCTGGGCGAGATGATCAGTAACCTGGCAGGCGCCGGTGTTTCGGTCCCCGGCGGCTTCGCCACGACGGCCCAGGCCTATCGTGATTTCCTCGAACTGAGCGGCCTCAACGACCAGATCCACCAGGCCCTCGACGCGCTCGACGTTGATGATGTCAACGCCCTGGCCAAGACCGGCGCCCAGATCCGTCAATGGATCATGGAAGCCGAATTCCCCGAAAAACTGAATGCCGAGATCCGCACCGCGTTCGCCGCGCTGTCGGCCGGCAATCCTGATGTGGCCGTGGCCGTGCGTTCTTCCGCCACCGCCGAAGACTTGCCGGACGCCTCGTTCGCCGGTCAGCAGGAAACCTTCCTGAACATCCGTGGTGTGGAAAACGTTATCCGCGCCGCCAAAGAGGTGTTCGCTTCGCTGTTCAACGACCGTGCGATTTCCTACCGCGTGCACCAGGGCTTCGACCACAAACTGGTCGCCCTGTCGGCTGGCGTGCAGCGCATGGTGCGTTCGGAAACCGGCACCGCCGGCGTGATGTTCACCCTCGATACCGAATCGGGTTTCCGTGACGTGGTGTTCATCACCGGCGCCTACGGCCTGGGCGAAACCGTCGTACAAGGCGCGGTCAACCCGGATGAGTTCTACGTGCACAAGGGCACGCTGGAGGCCGGTCGTCCGGCGATCCTGCGTCGCAACCTGGGCAGCAAAGCCATCAAAATGATCTACGGCGACGAGGCCAAGGCCGGTCGTTCGGTCAAGACCGTCGATGTCGACAAGGCTGAGCGCGCGCGTTTCTGCCTCAGCGACGCTGAAGTCAGCGAACTGGCCAAGCAAGCGATGATCATCGAAAAGCACTACGGCTGCCCGATGGACATCGAGTGGGCCAAGGACGGTGACGACGGCAAGCTGTACATCGTGCAGGCGCGTCCGGAAACCGTGAAAAGCCGCACCCAGGCCAACGTCATGGAACGTTACCTGCTGAAAGAAACCGGCACCGTGCTGGTTGAAGGTCGTGCGATTGGCCAGCGCATCGGCGCCGGTAAGGTTCGCATCATCAAAGACGTGTCCGAGATGGACAAAGTCCAGCCGGGCGACGTACTGGTTTCCGACATGACCGACCCGGACTGGGAACCGGTCATGAAGCGCGCCAGCGCGATCGTCACCAACCGTGGCGGCCGTACTTGCCACGCGGCGATCATCGCTCGTGAGCTGGGTATTCCGGCAGTGGTCGGTTGCGGCAACGCCACCCAACTGCTGAAAGATGGCCAGGGCGTGACCGTTTCGTGCGCCGAGGGCGACACCGGTTACATCTTCGAAGGCGAACTGGGCTTCGACATCAAGAAGAACTCCGTCGACGCCATGCCGGAGCTGCCGTTCAAAATCATGATGAACGTCGGCAACCCGGACCGCGCCTTCGACTTCGCGCAACTGCCGAACGCCGGTGTGGGCCTGGCCCGTCTGGAATTCATCATCAACCGCATGATCGGCGTCCACCCGAAAGCGCTGTTGAACTACGACGGTCTGCCGCAGGAAATCAAGGACAGCGTCGACAAGCGTATCGCCGGTTACGACGATCCGGTCGGCTTCTATGTCGAGAAACTGGTTGAAGGCATCAGCACCCTCGCGGCTGCGTTTGCACCGAAGAAAGTCATCGTGCGTCTGTCGGACTTCAAGTCCAACGAATACGCCAACCTGATCGGCGGCAAGCTCTACGAGCCGGAAGAAGAAAACCCGATGCTGGGCTTCCGTGGCGCTTCGCGTTACATCAGCGAATCGTTCCGTGACTGCTTCGAACTCGAATGCCGCGCGCTGAAACGTGTGCGCAACGAGATGGGCCTGACCAACGTCGAAATCATGGTGCCGTTTGTCCGTACTCTGGGCGAAGCCAGCCAGGTTGTTGATCTGCTCGCCGAGAACGGCTTGAAGCGCGGCGACAACGGTCTGCGCGTGATCATGATGTGCGAACTGCCATCCAACGCGATCCTTGCTGAAGAATTCCTCGAATTCTTCGACGGTTTCTCGATCGGTTCCAACGACCTGACTCAGCTGACCCTGGGTCTGGACCGCGATTCCGGTATCATCGCGCACCTGTTCGACGAGCGTAATCCGGCGGTCAAGAAGCTGTTGGCCAACGCGATTGCGGCATGCAACAAGGCCGGCAAGTACATCGGTATCTGCGGTCAGGGTCCTTCGGACCACCCGGATCTGGCCAAGTGGCTGATGGAGCAGGGCATCGAAAGCGTGTCGCTGAACCCGGACTCCGTGCTGGAAACCTGGTTCTTCCTCGCCGAAGGCCAGGCGCAGGCCTGATCAATATGTGAACGGCCCGTTCCCTCTCAGGGGCGGGCCTTGAGATTCAAGTAGGGCGGGCTCCTGTAGATGCCGCCCTTTTTTGTGCAAGAGCATTATGCAAAGCAGCAGCAACTTATTTCCTGTCGCCCTGATCAGCGCCGAACGGCGTGGTGATCTGAGCGAAGACGTGTATCGCTTGAAACCCGGCAACAGTCCCGACTGGTCCGTGGAAATCGCTGTGACCCGTTTGGGCATGGCCGATGACTCGACGCCTCGCGGTGTGCCGGTGATTCTGCTGCACGGCAGTTTTTCCAATCGGCGCTTCTGGTTCTCACCCAAAGGCCTGGGCTTGGGCGCATATCTGACGCGCCTGGGGTTCGACGTGTGGATTCCGGAGATGCGCGGCCACGGCCTGTCGCAGCGCAATGAGGAATACCGGCGCAATCGCGTGGCCGACTATGCCCGCTACGACCTGCCGGCGATTGCCGCGTTCGTGCGTGAGCAGAGCGGGCAAGTGCCGCATTGGATAGGCCATTCGCTGGGCGGTATCACCCTGGCGGCGGCGCTCGGTGGCGAATACCTGGGCGAGCCGGCAGTGGCCTCGGCGGCGTTTTTCGGCACCCAGGTCAGCCGCACCTACTGGCCACTGAAAATCCCGCCAGTGGAGTGGAGCGGGCGCTTTATCCTCAAGCGTTTTGCGCAATTGTCGGGTTCGCGTCTCAAGCGTGGCCCGGAAGATGAGCCGATCGGTCTGGCGCTGGAAAGCATGCGCTGGTACGGCTTGTTCGGTCGTTTTGGCGACAAGGACAAGGATTGGTGGGCGGGGCTGGCCGATGTTCAAGTGCCAGTGCTAGCGGTGACCGCAGCAGGGGATCATCAGGATCCGGCCTGGGCCTGTCGAAAATTGTTCGAGCAGATCGGCTCCGAGCACAAGCAGTTCATCAATCTGGGGCGCGAGCAGGGCTTCAACGATAATTTCGGCCATGTCGAGATGTTGGTGAGCAAAGCGGCGCAGACCGAGGTCTGGCCATTGGTGGCGCTTTGGTTGAACGATCAGCACACGCCATTGTTGGGCGAGAAGCCGGATCTGGCCGCTGCCGTGTGAGTGCGAAGGCCTTGAAGGGATTTCGTTCGGGTTGGCTTGCGGCTAAGATATGACGCGATGTGCGGATCTGGTCATTTTTGGTGGCGGTTTAGCTATTACGTTTCAGGGTTTGTTCAGGTTCGTTCAGCGACCATGGGATGGACTAAGGTAAACAACGACCACCGAAACTCGTCTCCTCAGAACGCAGCATCCTTGATCGTTTTCCTTTTTACAGGAGTTTTTCGATGAACCATTACCTTACGCCTGATCTGTGCGACGCCTATCCGGAGCTGGTACAGGTGCTGGAACCGATGTTCAGCAATTTCGGCGGCCGTGATTCGTTCGGCGGCGAAATCGTGACCATCAAATGCTTCGAAGACAACTCGCTGGTCAAGGAACAGGCTGAACTCAAGGGCAGCGGCAAGGTGCTGGTGGTCGATGGCGGCGGTTCGCTGCGCCGTGCGCTGCTGGGCGACATGATCGCCGAGAAGGCGGCGAAAAACGGTTGGGAAGGGCTGGTGATCTACGGCTGCATCCGTGACGTTGACGTCATCGCCCAGACCGATCTGGGCGTGCAGGCGCTGGCCAGCCATCCGATGAAAACTGAAAAACGTGGTATCGGTGACCTCAACGTCCCGGTGACTTTCGCCGGTGTGACGTTCCACCCGGGCCACTACATTTATGCGGACAACAACGGCGTGATCATCTCGCCGAGTCCGCTGAAGATGCCTGAATAAGCTTTTCGACAAAGGGATGCGGATGTTCGAGGAAGAAAACGCGCAGTGGGGGCTGGTGCATGCCCTGGTGCTGGACGGAAAAGGCGGTGCGCGTTCGATAGCCCGGACTGAGCTCGACGATTTGCAGCTGCAGGCCCATGAAAGCCTGTGGCTGCATTGGGATCGCAGCCATCCGCAGACCCAGACCTGGCTGCGCAAATCCAGCGGGCTCAATGAATTCACCTGCGATCTGCTGCTGGAAGAGAACACCCGGCCGCGCCTGTTGCCGCTGCCGGATGCCGAACTGTTGCTGTTTCTGCGCGGGGTCAATCTCAACCCGGGCGCCGAGCCGGAAGACATGGTCTCGGTGCGGATTTTCGCATCTGCCCAACGGGTGATTTCCCTGCGTTTGCGCCCGTTGCGCGCCACCGATGAGCTGCTGGCGCAATTGGCCGACGGCAACGGCCCGAAAACCTCCTCCGAACTGATCCTTTATCTGGCGCAGTTCCTCACCAATAAGGTGCAGGATCTGGTCACTTGCCTCTCGGAAATCGCCGATGAGGAAGAAGAAAAGATGGATGCCGACGAACGGTATACTCCCGAGCATGGTGCCATTTTGCACATCCGTCGCCGGGCGGCCGGACTAAAGCGATTTCTCGCGCCGCAGCGGGATATTTTCGGACAACTCACGCGGATAAAACTGCCTTGGTTTGTCGATGACGATGCCGATTACTGGAACGAACTGAACAACAGCCTGACCCGCTATCTCGAAGAGCTCGAATTGACCCGAGAGCGCGTGGGGCTTGTGCTGGAGTCCGAAGACCGGCGCTTGAGCGAGCGTATGAATCGCACGATGTACCGCTTCGGGATCATCACCTGCATCTTTTTGCCGATGAGTTTTATCACCGGTTTGCTGGGTATAAACGTCGGCGGAATTCCGTTCTCCAGCAGCCCTTATGGTTTCCTGATTGCCTGTTTGACGGTGCTCGCCCTGGCCTTTGGTCAGTGGTGGTTATTCCGTCGTTTGCGCTGGGTATGAAGATGGCGCATGTGACCCGACCAAATCTGCCCGCGTCTTTCACAGACATCACGAGAGGTGCGTATGCACGATCCGTTTGAACAGTCTTTGCGCGACATGCTCAACGCTTCGCCGTCCAGCCGCGACGACGATGCGTGCCTGGGCCGCGTACTCAAAACCGCCAACCGCCAGGTTGGCGCCGGTGATCTGTTCAGCCTGCTGGGCCGCTGGCTGCCCGCGCTGATGATCGCCCTGAATAATGGATCGGCGCATGTCTCGCCGGTTTCCCGTCTTCGTAAACCTACCGCTCGCACTGCTGATAAGGCTGATTGAATATGGAACTTGATCTCTGGACTCAGAGCCTCGTCACGGCAATGACTGCGTTGTGGACCAAAGTCGCCAACTTCATCCCGAACCTGTTCGGCGCACTGGTCGTGCTGCTGTTGGGTTTCGTGGTGGCCAAGCTGCTCGATACCCTGCTGTCCAAACTGCTCGCCAAGCTCGGTCTTGATCGCCTGATGGGTGGCACCGGGCTGACCAAATTGATGTCGCGCGCCGGGTTGCAAGTTCCGATCTCGACCCTGATCGGCAAGATCGTCTATTGGTTCGTCCTGCTGATTTTCCTGGTTTCTGCAGCAGAATCCCTTGGCCTTGAGCGAGTTTCGGCTACGCTGGATATGTTGGCGCTCTATTTGCCGAAAGTATTCGGCGCGGCGCTGGTATTGCTGGTAGGTGTTTTGCTCGCGCAACTGGCCAACGGGCTGGTGCGCGGGGCGGCAGAGGGCGTAGGCCTGGACTACGCTTCGGGGCTGGGGCGAATTGCACAAGGGCTGGTGATCATCATCAGCATCTCGGTCGCGATCAGTCAGCTTGAGGTCAAGACTGACCTGCTGAACCATGTGATCGTCATCGTTTTGATTACCGTTGGTCTGGCCGTTGCGCTGGCCATGGGTTTGGGAAGCCGGGAAATTGCCGGTCAGATTCTTGCGGGAATCTATGTGCGTGAGTTGTATCAGGTTGGGCAACAAGTGCGTGTTGGCGAGGTCGAAGGCCAGATCGAGGAGATCGGCACGGTTAAAACCACATTGCTGACCGATGAGGGTGAGCTAGTCTCTCTTTCCAATCGGATCCTGCTGGAACAGCATGTGAGTAGCCGCTAATCCGGCAAACCCTGCTAATGTATGCCGCCGCAAAATGCCAGCTGATGCTGGTTGCGGCGGACATTGACCTGACTGTCGGCACGACTTGTTTTGAATAAAGCCCAAACGCTATCCACGCGCTACGACCCCCGCGAGCTCTCTGATGAGGAGTTGGTCGCGCGCTCGCATACCGAGCTTTTTCACGTAACGCGCGCCTATGAAGAACTGATGCGGCGTTACCAGCGAACATTATTTAACGTTTGTGCGAGATATCTTGGGAACGATCGCGACGCAGACGATGTCTGTCAGGAAGTCATGTTGAAGGTGCTGTATGGCCTGAAGAACTTCGAGGGGAAATCGAAGTTCAAAACGTGGCTCTACAGCATCACGTACAACGAATGTATTACGCAGTATCGGAAGGAACGGCGAAAGCGTCGCTTGATGGACGCATTGAGTCTTGACCCCCTCGAGGAAGCGTCCGAAGAAAAGGCGCCGAAACCCGAGGAGAAGGGCGGGCTTGATCGCTGGCTGGTGTATGTGAACCCGATTGACCGTGAAATTCTGGTGCTTCGATTTGTCGCAGAGCTGGAATTTCAGGAGATCGCAGACATCATGCACATGGGTTTGAGTGCGACAAAAATGCGTTACAAACGTGCTCTAGATAAATTGCGTGAGAAATTTGCAGGCATTGCTGAAACTTAGTTCAGCGCAAATATCTCTTACGTGTAGGCAAGTTCTGATAGACTTGCCGCCGAGTTGTCCCCCGGTTTGCGGGACTGCTTCACAATCACCAGATGGGGATTTAACGGATGAAACTGAAAAACACCTTGGGCTTGGCCATTGGTTCTCTGATTGCCGCCACTTCGTTCGGCGCTCTGGCACAAGGCCAAGGCGCAGTTGAAATCGAAGGCTTCGCAAAGAAAGAACAATTCGACAGCGCTCGTAACTTCAAGAACAACGGCAACCTGTTCGGCGGCTCGATCGGTTACTTCCTGACCGACGACGTTGAACTGCGTCTGGGCTACGACGAAGTGCACAACGTGCGTTCCGACGACGGTCGTAACATCAAGGGCGCTAACACCGCTCTGGACGCTCTGTACCACTTCAACAACCCAGGCGACATGCTGCGTCCATACGTATCGGCTGGTTTCTCCGATCAGAGCATCGGTCAGAACGGTTCCGGCGGTCGTGACCGCTCCACCTTCGCCAACGTTGGCGCTGGTGCCAAGCTGTACTTCACCGACAACTTCTACGCCCGTGCTGGCGTTGAAGCTCAGTACAACATCGACCAGGGCGACACCGAGTGGGCTCCTAGCGTCGGTATCGGTGTGAACTTCGGTGGCGGCTCCAAGCCTGCTGCTGCTCCAGTTCCAGCACCAGCTGAAGTCTGCTCCGACAGCGACAACGATGGCGTTTGCGACAACGTTGACAAGTGCCCGGACACCCCAGCCAACGTAACTGTTGACGCTGACGGCTGCCCAGCAGTTGCTGAAGTTGTTCGTGTTGAGCTGGACGTTAAGTTCGACTTCGACAAGTCGGTTGTGAAGCCAAACAGCTACGGCGACATCAAAAACCTGGCTGACTTCATGAAGCAGTACCCATCCACCACCACTACTGTTGAAGGTCACACTGACTCCGTCGGTCCTGACGCTTACAACCAGAAACTGTCCGAGCGTCGTGCAAACGCCGTTAAGCAAGTTCTGACCAACCAGTACGGTGTTGAATCGTCCCGCGTTCAGTCTGTTGGCTACGGCGAATCCCGCCCAGTTGCTGACAACAAAACTGAAGCTGGCCGCGCTGTAAACCGTCGCGTAGAAGCGCAGGTTGAAGCTCAAGCTAAGTAATTAGCTGCCGCTCTGAGAAAAGCCCGGCTTAGGCCGGGCTTTTCTTTGCCTGCAATTTGGCTTTGCAGCTTTAAAAGATCGCAGCCTGCGGCAGCTCCTACAGGACCAATGCAGATCCAAAGTAGGAGCTGCCGCAGGCTGCGATCTTTTGCTCTTCAACAACAGCCGCCACCGCCCCGATCACCAGAATCGCCGGGCTTTTCAATCCAAACGCACACGCATCATCACTCATGCTCGCCAGATCACTCCGGCATTCGCGCTGCTCTGGCAACGATGCATTCTCGATCATCGCCACCGGCGTATCCGCCGCCATCCCGCCTGCCAGCAGTTGATCGCGAATCTCCCCCAGCTTGGCCACGCCCATATAAACCACCAGCGTCGTACCCCCCTGTGCCAGCGCCTGCCAGTTCAACTGGCTGTCGTCCTGGGTGTGTGCAGTCACCAGGGTCACCCCGCGCGCCACACCGCGTAACGTCAGCGGAATATCGCACTGCGTCGCCCCGGCCAGCCCAGCGGTAATGCCATTGACCAGTTCCACCTCAACTCCGCGCTCACGCAGCCACTGCGCCTCTTCGCCGCCACGGCCGAAGATGCACGGATCGCCGCCCTTGAGCCGCACCACACACTTGCCATGGCGGGCATAGCGCAGCATCAACCGATGGATAAATGCCTGCGGCGTCGAACGGCATCCACCGCGTTTACCCACCGCAATAATGCGGGCGTCAGGACAGTGTTCCAGCACCGCGTCGTTGACCAGATCATCAATCAGCACCACATCGGCCTCGCGCAGGGCGCGCACCGCTTTGAGGGTCAGCAGTTCTGGATCACCCGGCCCCGCGCCGACCAGCCAGACTTTTGCGTTCATGGTGTTTCCCTCATCAGATAACGGCGGCTGGCTGCACGTCGGCAGCCAGTAAGCGTTTTATTTCCGGGACGCACGAGCCGCATTGCGTGCCGCAGCCCAGTTGGTTTTTCAAGCCCTGCAGATCCAGGCCTTGGCGAATGCCGGCGCAGACCGCGCTGAGGCTGACGTTCTTGCAGTTGCACAGGGTTTTATCCACAGCCATTTGCGCCCCGACACTGCCCGGCGGCGCACTCATTGGCGCCAATAGCCAGCGCCGCAGTTGTTCATCCGCACGGCCTTCCAGCCACAACCCTTGCAGCCAATGCTGAGCGAGGGTTTCACCGGCCAATCGGATCGCAGTGATCCGGCCGTTTTCAATGCGCACGCGTTTGCCAATGGCGCGGCGAGGATCGTCATAAGCCAATACCGGGCCGTCAATCAGTGACAGGCATTGGTCGATTTCACCGAGCAATTGCGCATTCGGAGCTTCGCTGCTGGCCGCGCGTATCAGCAATGCCGATCGTTCACGTCCGACAAGGCTGAGACTCACGTAGGAAAATGCCTCACAGAGCGGTCGTAGCGTCTCGAAATGCCGTTGAACATCACCCTCGATCAGTGCGAAAAGTTGCCACGGCAGACTGACCGGCTCGAGACGCACACCGCTGTGTTTCAGCTCCGGTTGCTTCGACAGCGGATCAAAGTCCGGCAGGGTCAGGCTGTTCACACCGCCCTTGAGAAAACGGTCGCCCCAGTGCATCGGCAGAAACGCTTGCCCCGGACGTACGCTGTCATCGCTGCCAACCGCGACGATTACCGCGCCGCGACGACTTTTAAGGTTGACCAGATCGCCCGGCTGCAAACGATGCCGGCGCATTTCGTCCGGGTGCAGGCTCAACACCGCTTCGCTGACATGCCCGAACAATTGCGCTGCCGTGCCAGTGCGGCTCATACCGTGCCATTGATCGCGCAAGCGGCCAGTGATCAACGTCAGTGGAAAGCGAGCATCGCGCTGCTCTTTAGCGGCGCGATACGGGTCGGATATGAATTGCGCACGTCCGTTGGCGGTCGGAAAAATCCCGTCCTCGTACAGTCGTGGCGTTCCTTGCCGCGCTCCGACAGGGAAGGGCCATTGCTGCGGTCCGATCTCGTCGATCAGCGCGTGGCTGATCCCGGACATATCCAGATCCCGTCCACGGGTCAGCCCTTTGAATTCATCGAACAACTGCGCAGGTTGGTTAAACGTAAACAGGCTCGACTCAGCGGGACGCAGACGTTTCTCCAGACGTTGTGCGAAATCTACCGTGATCGCCCAGTCCGGCCGCGCCTCACCCGGTGGGAGGATGGCTTTACGCACGTGGGAAATGCGTCGCTCGGAATTGGTCACCGAGCCTTCTTTCTCGCCCCAACTGGCGGCGGGTAGCAGGAGATCGGCGAATGCAGCGGTTTCGGTGGTGCGAAAGGCTTCTTGCAGAACCACAAACGGGCAGGTCTCAAGCGCTGCTCGCACAGCATGTTGGTCCGGCATCGATTGCGCAGGGTTGGTGCAGGCAATCCACAACGCCTTGATCTTGCCGTTGCGCACTTGCTCGAACAGTTCGATGGCACTGAGACCGGTACTTTCCGGCAACCGATCAACGCCCCAATATGCCGCTACTTCGGCGCGATGTTCAGGGTTGGCCGCGTCTCGATGGCCCGGCAACAGATTCGACAAACTGCCCGTTTCGCGCCCGCCCATGGCATTCGGCTGACCGGTGAGTGAGAAAGGTCCTGCACCCGGACGGCCGATTTGTCCGGTGGCCAAGTGCAGATTGATCAGCGCGCTGTTCTTCGCGCTACCAGCGGTGGACTGATTCAGGCCCATGCACCACAGCGACAGAAAGCTCGGCGAGGTGCCCACCCATTCCGCGCATTGCTGCAATTGCTCGACACTGATCCCGCACAGTTGCGAAACCATTTGCGGGGTGTAATCGCGCACCAGATTTTTCAAGTCGGCGAGGCCACCGGTGTGCGCCTTGATGAAGTCACGGTCGATCCAGTCTTCCCACAGCAACAGATGCAGAATTCCGTGAAACAACGCGACATCGGTGCCCGGCAGAATTGCCAGATGCAGATCGGCGAGGTCGCAGGTGTCGGTGCGCCGTGGATCAATGACGATGACTTTCATCTGTGCGCGACGGGATTTTGCCTCTTCCAGTCGACGGAAAAGTACCGGATGGGCGTAGGCCATGTTACTGCCGACGATCATCACGCAATCGCTGAGTTCCAGGTCTTCATAACTGCACGGAGGAGCATCGGCGCCGAGGCTGCGTTTGTAGCCGACCACTGCTGAAGACATGCACAGGCGCGAATTGCTGTCGATGTTGTTGGTCCCGACCAACGCCCGCGCCAGTTTGTTGAAAGCGTAATAGTCCTCGGTCAGTAACTGCCCGGAGATATAGAACGCCACGCTGTCCGGGCCGTGCTCGGCAATGGTCTCGGCGAACACGTTGGCAGCGTGTTCCAGTGCCGTATCCCAATCCGTTCGGCTGCGCGCCAGGCCTTTGCCCAGACGCAGTTCCGGGTACAGCGCGCGGGCTGCCAGGTCGCCGGTCAGGTGCAGGGTCGAGCCTTTGCTGCACAGTTTGCCGAAGTTGGCCGGGTGCGCCGGATCGCCGCTGACGCCGAGGATGCGCTCGCCGTCATGCTCGATCAGCACGCCGCAGCCGACCCCGCAATAACAGCAGGTCGAGGCGGTCGTCTGGCGGTTCATCAGATGGCGTCCCGCAGGGCCAGTTGCACACGACCGTTTTCGACCCGCGCCGGGTGATGGTGCGCGCAACCGATGTCCGGCGCCTGCGCTTCGCCAGATTCGAGGTCGATTTGCCAATTGTGCAGCGGACAGGCCACACGTTTGCCGTAGATCAAACCTTGCGACAATGGCCCGCCCTTGTGCGGGCAGCGATCGTCGAGGGCGAAAACCTCATCGTCGCTTGTACGAAAAATCGCGATGTCACCTTTCGGCCCGGCAATGATTCGCGAACCGAGGGCATTGATCTCGTCGAGAGCGCAGATATCGAGCCAGTTCATGCCGGCACCTCCAGATTTTTCACAGGGATTACATCGAATTCTTTCTTCAGTTGCGGCTGCGCCAGACGCTCTTTCCAAGGGTCTTGCTCGAACGACAGAGAGAATTGCAGGCGCTCGTTCAGTGCCTTGCGACGCTCAGGGTCTTCGAGCACGGCTTTCTTGATGTGCTCCATACCGACCCGTTGCAGGTAGTGCACGGTGCGTTCGAGGTAGAAGGCTTCTTCGCGGTAGAGCTGCAGGAACGCGCCGTTGTATTCGCGGACTTCCTCGGCGGTTTTCAGCTTGACGAAGAACTCGGCGACTTCGGTTTTGATCCCGCCGTTACCGCCGATGTACATCTCCCAACCGGAGTCGACACCGATAATTCCTACGTCTTTGATCCCCGCTTCCGAGCAGTTGCGTGGGCAACCGGAGACGGCGAGTTTCACTTTGTGCGGCGACCACATGTTGAACAGATCGTGCTCGAGCTCGATGCCCAGTTGCGTCGAGTTCTGCGTGCCGAAGCGGCAGAACTCACTGCCGACGCAGGTTTTCACGGTGCGGATGGATTTGCCGTAGGCATGCCCGGACGGCATGTCGAGGTCTTTCCAGACGCCGGGCAAGTCCTGCTTCTTGATGCCGAGCAAATCGATGCGCTGACCGCCGGTGACCTTGACCATCGGCACGTTGTACTTGTCGGCCACGTCGGCAATCCGCCGCAGTTCCGAAGGATTGGTCACGCCGCCCCACATCCGTGGCACCACCGAATAGGTGCCGTCCTTCTGAATGTTGGCGTGGGCGCGTTCGTTGATCAGGCGCGATTGCGGATCGTCCTTGGCTTCGCCCGGCCAGGTGGAAATCAGGTAATAGTTGAGGGCCGGGCGGCAAGTTGCGCAGCCGTTCGGCGTGCGCCAGTTGAGGTAGCTCATGGTGCCGGCGATGGTCAGCAGATGTTGCTCGCGGATGGCCTGACGGATCTGCCCGTGATTGAGGTCGCTGCAACCGCAGATGGCTTTTTCGCTCTTCGGTTTGACGTCCGCCGCACCGCCGACGGTGTTGATCAGGATCTGTTCGACCAGCCCGGCGCAGGAGCCGCAGGAGCTGGCAGCCTTGGTATGTTTCTTCACCTCATCGACGCTGAACAGGCCGTGTTCCTGAATGGCTTTGACGATGGCGCCTTTGCACACGCCGTTGCAGCCGCAGACTTCGGCGGTGTCGGCCATGACCATGGCTTTGTCCTGGCCTTGATGTCCTACGTCGCCTAACGCATTTTCTCCAAACATGAGGTGATCGCGGATTTCGCCGATGGCGTGATTCTCACGAATCTGCCGGAAATACCAACCGCCATCTGCCGTATCGCCGTACAGACAGGCGCCGACCAGCACGTCATCCTTGATCACCAATTTTTTGTACACGCCGCCAATCGGGTCGGAGAGGGTGATGGTTTCCGTGCCTTCGCCGCCCATGAAATCGCCGGCAGAAAACAGATCGATGCCGGTGACTTTCAATTTGGTCGAGGTCACCGAACCCTGATAACGGGCGAAACCCAGTTGTGCGAGGTGGTTGGCGCAGACCTTGGCCTGTTCGAACAACGGCGCGACCAGACCGTAGGCAATGCCGCGGTGGCTGGCGCACTCGCCGATGGCATAAATGCGCGGGTCGTAGGTTTGCAGCGTGTCGTTGACCAGAATCCCGCGATTGCACGGGATGCCGGCCTTTTCCGCCAATTCTGTGTTGGGACGAATACCGGCAGCCATTACCACCAGATCAGCCGGGATGATCTCGCCGTTCTTGAACTGCACCGAGCCGACCCGGCCATTGCCCGCATCGTGCAGCGCCTGAGTCTGTTCGCACAGACGGAAATGCAAGCCTCGGGATTCGAGGGCAGTTTGCAGGAGTTGGCCGCTGGTTTTGTCCAGTTGCCGTTCCAGCAACCACTCACCGATGTGCACCACGGTGACGTGCATGCCGCGCAGCATCAGGCCATTGGCGGCTTCGAGCCCGAGCAGACCGCCACCGATGACCACCGCGTGTTTGTGGGTTTTAGCGGTGTCGATCATTGCCTGGGTATCGGCGATGTCGCGATAGCCGATCACCCCGTGCAGGGTGTTGCCGGGGATCGGCAGGATGAACGGCGTCGAGCCGGTGGCGATCAGCAGGCGATCGTATTCGGCTTCGGTGCCGTCCTCGGCGATCACCCGGCGTTTGACCCGGTCGATCTCCACCACTTTGCGGTTGAGCAGCAACTTGATGTTGTTTTCCAGGTACCAGTCGAGATCGTTGAGGACGATCTCTTCGAAAGTCTGCTCACCGGCCAGCACCGGCGACAGCAGGATGCGGTTGTAGTTGGTGTGCGGTTCGGCGCCGAAGACCGTGATGTCGTACAGCTCGTTGCTCAGCTTGAGCAGTTCTTCGAGGGTGCGGACCCCGGCCATGCCATTGCCGATCATCACCAGTTTGAGTTTTTTCATCAGGTTCTCCGGGGAGCTGCGGCTGGCCTCTTGTGGGCAGTCAGGCCTTGCTCGAGAAATTTTGCGCAAACAAAAAAGGCGTCCCGCTAGTTGCCTAGCGAGGACGCCTTTGTCCTGGTCCCGTTCTCTCGGGAAGCGCAGCCTTCGTCGTTGAAGGTTGGGCTTTATGTGTGTGTTGGGAGAGGTAATGCAGTGGTTGTGCCAAGTGGGGGAATGGCGTGTTTATTGGGCGGGAGCGGTAATTGACGGGGATTTTTTGCACTGAATCGACGCGGGTTGCTCGTTCGTGGGGCATTCAGGCAGGTGGATTTGTAGTGATTGGGCGGGCCCCTTCGCGAGCAAGCTCGCTCCCACAGGGGATCGGAGTCGTTCACAAACCCCCTGTGGGAGCGAGCCTGCTCGCGAACGACGCGGCGCGGTGTCAGCCGTGAAACAACAAAACCAGCAACACCAGATTCCCCAGCAGAGCCACGATCGCCATGGTGCGCCAGACCTTCAACGGCTCACGCTCCAGCAATGGCCGAGGCCGCACACTCAAACTGCGCCGCTCGCCCTGTTCCAACACCAACAGCCATTCCTCAGCCGTTTCAAACCGTTGTTGCGGATCAGCCGCCACCCCACGCTCCAGACTCTGCACCAGCCATTCCGGCAGATCCGGCCGAAATCGACTGGCACTCACTGCCACAGCAAATCGCGGCCGCTGAAACGCTTCGATCTCGCCATAGGGAAAATGCCCGGTGAGCAAGAAATACAGGGTCACACCGACCGCATACAAATCCAGCGACACACTTGGCGGATCACCGCGAAATGCTTCCGGAGCGATGTAACTGGGTGTCCCGGGCAACGTTGACGGCGCGTCTTCGGACAAGCCTGGGCAGTACGCCAGGCCAAAATCCAGCAGACGCAATTCGCCGTCGTCGCCCACGTGCAGATTTTCCGGTTTGATGTCCCGGTGCAGAATCTGTCGCCGATGCAGCAGCCCGACCGCGCGCAGCAGTCGCTCGGCGATGTCCTGCCACTGTGCCAACGGCAGCGGGCCTGACAGTTGAAACAGCTGTGCCAGCGTCGCCCCAGAATATTCCCGCATCACGTAGTACAAATGCTGACGCTGCTGGCAGGCATGGACTTCAGGAAAGTGGCGACCGGCTACGCGTTTCAGAAACCATTCCTCGGACAACAGTGCTTGCCCGGCGTAGGAATCATCGGCGGAACGCGTGGGTAGGGTTTTCAGAAGCCACGTTTGACCTTGTCCATCAAGCACCCGATACAGCAGCGATTGCTGGCTCTGAGCGACAACCTCCAGCACTTGCCAGCCTTCGAACGACTGACCGGGTTTCAACGGTGACGGCAGGGGCCATTGCTGCAGATGAATCAGCGCATCGCCGATACTGGCCTCACCCAAAGCATCCACCCGCACCAGCAAAGCACTGGCATTGTCCTGGCTCCCCGCCAGATGCGCGGCGTTGATCAGCGTCTGCGCGGCACTGTGCAGATCCGGTTGATCACGCAGAATCGCCGCAATGGCGGTATCGCCGAGTGTCGACCAGACCCCGTCACTGAGCAAAACAAAGCACTCGCCGTCGCGCAGTTCGCCATCAAGGAAGTCCAGCACCAGATGCTGATCCAGCCCTAGCGCACGCTTGAGCACATGCTGCATGCCCGGCTGATCCCAGACGTGGTCTTCGCTGATTCGCTGCAAGCTGTCGGCGTGCCAGCGATACACCCGGCAATCGCCGACGTGGGCGAGGGTGAAACGCCGACCACGCATGACCAAGGCGCTGACCGTGGTGAGCAACGGTTGCCCACCACCGTTGGCCTGCAACCAGCGGTTTTGCGCGAGCAGCAGGCGATCCAGTGCCTGGGCCACGCTCCAGGTTTCCGGCGTGGCGTAGTAGTCGAGCGCCAGCGCCTGCAAGGTCGAGCGCGCGGCCAGTCCGCCATCGGCACACTGGCTGACGCCATCGGCGATAGCGAACAGATAACCCTTGCTCGCCGCCAGCGCCGGCGCGGGCGTGACCAGACGCAAAGCGTCCTGATTCTCCGCGCGCGGACCGGTGGCGCTGGCTTCGGCGAAACTCAGTTGCAGGGCCATCGAAGGTTCAGACCCGCGCCGCCGTCACTGCCGCCGACCCCCAGGTGGTTCTCCAGCGACGCTTGACGCCGTGCAGGCCAAACCACGCCAGCACGCCAAGGCTGGCGAACAACCACAACGCCAACTGATAGCTGCCGGTGCTCTGCTTGATCGCGCCCATACCGGCGGCCAAGGCAAAACCGCCGATGCCGCCGGCCATGCCGATCAGCCCGGTCATCACGCCGATCTCCAGACGAAAACGCTGCGGTACCAGTTGGAAAACTGCGCCGTTGCCTGCCCCTAAACCGAGCATGGTGCAGACGAAAAGCGCCAGAGCAGCGTAGGAACTTGGCAGGTTGAAACCGACGGCCGCGATGCACACGGCGGCGACGGTGTACATCGCCAGCAACGTGCGAATACCACCGAAGCGATCAGCCATTGCGCCACCCAGCGGCCGCATCAAGCTGCCGCCGAACACGCAGGCTGCGGTGTAGTAGCCAGCGGTCACCGGGCTCAAACCGTACTGATCGTTGAAGTAGCCGGGCAGGGCGCTGGCCAGGCCGATAAAGCCGCCGAAGGTCACGCTGTAGAAAAACATGAACCACCAACTGTCACGGTCGCCCAGGGCTTTGAAGTAGTCAGCCATGGCTTTGGCTTTCGGCCGCTCAGGGGCGTTTTTTGCCAGCCAGGCGAACAGCACCAGGGTCAGAATCAGCGGGATCAGAGCGAAACCGAAGACATTGCTCCAGCCGAACGCGGCGGCGAGCACCGGCGCGAGCAGAGCGGCAAACACGGTGCCGGAGTTGCCCGCACCGGCGATGCCCATGGCTTTGCCTTGATGCTGCGGCGGGTACCACTGTGACGCCAACGGCAGTGCAACAGCAAACGACGCGCCGGCCATGCCGAGAAACAGACCCAATATCAGCGCCTGCTCATAACTATGGATGCCGAGTTTCCAGGCGCCGAACAGCGCGCAGATGACGATGACCTGGCCAATCAGGCCGGCGGTTTTCGGCGACAGCCGATCGGCGAGCATGCCCATCACAAAACGCAGCACTGCACCGGCGAGGATCGGCGTGGCGACGACGAGACCGCGTTGTTGCGTGGTTAGCTGCAGGTCGGCGGCAATCTGCACCGCCAGCGGGCCGAGCAGGTACCAGACCATGAAGCTCAGGTCGAAATACAGGAAGGCCGCGAACAATGTCGGGGTGTGGCCGGATTTCCAGAAGCTTGAATTCATCGCGCACCTCAGCTGAAAAGAGTCTCGAAAGGAGTCATGCAACAGCAGGTGGGGCGCCACCACGGCCGCACCACCGGCCCCGGTCTGTGGGGCCAAAACGCAAAAACGCCGCTCCCTGATGCGCCGGTTGGGCGAACGGGTGAGCGACGTCTTTGTCGTAGGTGGGGCAACCGCCGTTGGTTACCTGTGCGTTTTACTTAGCGAGATTTGTGCCAACAGCCTGAAAATCAAAAGCACCTCACCCTAGCCCTCCCGAAACGTCGGACCGCCCGGAGGGAGAGGGGACTGATTAGGGGATGCTCGCGAACTACGCCGACCTATGATTTCTGCTGTGAATCCATAATCGACTCGGTCTTTCAGGTCGATGTTTGACGTCAGAACACCTCGATCGGTCCCCTCTCCCTCCGGGAGAGGGCTAGGGTGAGGGGCTTTTCAAGCGTTCAGCGCTTTCAGCCCAACAACTCACTCATGGCAATAATCTGCTCCGCCACCTGAATCAGCTTCTGCTGCCGACTCATCGCCTGGCGCCGCATCAGGGTGTACGCCTCTTCCTCATTGCAGTCCTTCATCTTCATCAACAAACCCTTGGCCAGCTCAATACGCTTGCGCTCGGCCAGTTGCTGGTCTCGCGCCTGCAACTGCGCGCGCAAAGCCTGATCACTCTCGAATCGTGCCATCGCCACATCGAGAATCGGCTGCAAGCGCTGGGCGTGAATGCCTTCGACGATGTACGCACTGACCCCGGACTTGATCGCCTGACGCATCACACCGGGGTCATGCTCGTCGGTAAACATCACGATCGGCCGTGGCTGGTCGCGGCTGACCAGTACCACTTGCTCCATGACATCGCGGCTCGGTGACTCGGTATCGATCAGGATCACGTCCGGGCGCACCGTTTCGACGCGCGTGGGCAGGTCGATGGTCAGGCCGGACTCGTCGATCACCTCGAAACCGGCCTCGGTCAACGCAGCTTTCAGGCGCCCGACTTTTTTCGCTGTGTCGTTGATCAACAGAATACGCAACATGTTCGCGGTCTCCTGTCAGCGGCGGGCGAGAAGGGGGGCGTCGTCGTTCAGCGCGTGCAACTTGAAACTGCGCGCGTAAGCAGCCGGGTCGCTGCCGTCCCAGACTTTGCCGTCGAGCAACTGGCTGCTGCGCATGTCAGTGCCCCATGCGGCGATGCCGACAGCGGTGGCGGCGTCGCGGTAGACGTCCAGCCGCTGAACCTGGCGGGCGACGCCGAGGTAGTCCGGATCTTCGCGCAGCAAACCCCAGCGGCGGAACTGGGTCATGAACCACATGCCATCGGACAAGTACGGCAAATTCACTTCACCGTTGCCATGAAAACGCAGCGCATGCGGATCCTGCCAGCGATTGCCGAGGCCATCGGCGTAATCACCGAGAAAACGCGGTTCGATGCACGCCACTGGCGCATCGAGATATTCCTGCGCGCTAAGCAACTGCGCGGTGCTGCGGCGGTTTTCCGGGCTGGCTTCGATGAAACGGCTGGCCTCGAGAATTGCCATCACCAGCGCGCGCGCCGTGTTCGGATACTGCTCGACAAATTCACGGGTGCAACCAAGGACTTTTTCCGGATGATCGGGCCAGATGGTCTGGCTGGTGGCCAGGGTAAAACCGAGATTCTGCTGCACCGCACTGGCGGCCCACGGTTCGCCGACACAAAAACCGTCGATACGCCCGGCTTGCAGGTGCGCGACCATTTGCGGCGGAGGCACCACCACGCTGTCGACATCCTGAAGTGGATGAATGCCCTGACTCGCCAGCCAGTAATAAAGCCACATCGCGTGCGTGCCCGTGGGGAAGGTCTGCGCGAAGGTCAGTTTTGCGCGGCTTTGGTGCACGTGGCGGTCCAGCGCTTCAGGACTGCTCACGCCAAGGTTTTGCAGGCCGTGAGAGAGGTTGAGGCTCTGGCCGTTCTGGTTCAGGCCCATCAGCACGGCCATATCGGTCGGGGCGACGCCGCCGATGCCCAGATGCACCGCGTAAATCAGTCCGTACAAACTGTGCGCGGCGTCCAGTTCACCGCTGACCAGATTGTCGCGCAGATTCGCCCATGAGCTCTGGCGCTTGAGGTTCAGCGTCAATCCATAAGGCTGGGCGAAGCCCTGTGTGGCTGCGACCACCACCGACGCGCAATCGCTCAGGGCCATGAAGCCGAGGTTGATCGCGCTTTTTTCCGGGGCATCGCTGCCATTGACCCAGGCCAGTGGCCCTACCGAAGGTTCATTCATCCAACGTACCTCGAAAAAAAAGCGCCGCCCCGGACTTTGCGCAGGCAAACCCCGAAGACGACGCCATTGTCCGTGCCCGCCTGCCGTCATTGACCGGCGCGCTGATAGCCAGGAGGGTGCAAGGCATATGCCAGAGACAGCGATTTGCGCGTGCGCCTCGCGCCGCAGGTCGATGCCCGGCTATAATCGCCGCCTCTTTTCGCCGCCCGAGTCATCGCCGCCCATGTACACCCTGGCCCGTCAGCTGTTGTTCAAACTTTCCCCGGAAACCTCCCACGATCTGTCGCTGGATCTGATCGGCGCGGGTGGGCGTTTGGGCCTCAACGGCTTGCTGTGCAAGGCGCCGGCGAAGAAGCCGGTGACGGTCATGGGCCTCGAGTTCCCGAACCCGGTGGGGCTGGCGGCCGGTCTGGACAAGAACGGCGCGGCCATCGATGGCTTCGCGCAACTGGGTTTCGGTTTTGTTGAAATCGGCACCGTGACCCCGCGTCCGCAGCCGGGCAACCCGAAACCACGGATCTTCCGTCTGCCGGAAGCCGAGGCGATCATCAACCGCATGGGTTTCAACAACCTCGGTGTCGATAACCTGCTGGCGCGCGTGGCCGCGGCGAAATACAAAGGCGTGCTGGGTATCAACATCGGCAAGAACTTCGATACGCCGGTTGAGCGCGCGGTCGACGATTACCTGATCTGCCTGGACAAGGTTTACGCTCACGCCAGCTACGTGACAGTCAACGTCAGCTCGCCGAACACTCCGGGCCTGCGCAGCCTGCAGTTCGGTGACTCGCTCAAGCAATTGCTCGCCGATCTGGCCACGCGTCGTGCCGAACTGGCCTTGCGTCACGGCAAGCATGTGCCGCTGGCGATCAAGATCGCGCCGGACATGACCGATGAAGAAACCGCACAGGTTGCTCAGGCGCTGATCGAAACCGGCATGGACGCGGTGATCGCGACCAACACCACCCTGAGCCGTGTTGGCGTCGAAGGCATGGAGCATGGCGACGAGGCGGGCGGTTTGTCCGGCGCACCAGTGCGGGAGAAGAGCACGAATACTGTGAAGGTGCTGGCCGGTGAGTTGGCTGGGCGGTTGCCGATCATTGCGGCTGGCGGGATTACCGAAGGCAAGCATGCTGCCGAGAAGATTCTGGCCGGTGCGAGCCTGGTGCAGATCTATTCTGGCTTTATCTATAAAGGCCCGGCGCTGATTCGTGAATCGGTAGACGCGATCGCCGCCCTGCGCTGATCCATAGACACCACTGTTCCCTTGTAGGAGTGAGCCTGCTCGCGATAGCTTTCTTTCGGTCACTTCATCAGCGACTGACAGACCGCTATCGCGAGCAGGCTCACTCCTACAGGTTATGCGCTCGGCACAAAAATCCATGCAATAAAAAGGGCTCCTCGAAGGAGCCCCTGGGCCGCAGCCCGCCGTCCGGGAAGGACGTGCATGGTAAGCCGTTACAAATTCAGATTGTCGTGTCGGAATTAATGCCCTGTGTCAGCCGACGGCGTGAAGTTCGTTGAGTCTGTGGATTCCCGCAGTGCCGGTCATACCGTCCCAGTTGTCGCCGCGTCCTTCTCGCCAGCCGTTAATCCAGGCTTGGCGTACCGACGGTAGAGTAAATGGGCAAAGCTCACGGGATTTGCCACCAACGCCATATTGATATCCGCGCAAAAATGCTCTTTCCAACGGATCACGCTTAAGTCTTCTCATAGGGTGTTTCCCTCACTTGTTGACTGTTTTGTGTCGCGTTGACCTCAACCGAGGTCTGGCAGAAGAAACCTGCCATGGTGCGGCTCGCTGCCGGCGTGGCGAGCCAAGGTGTTGACGCCGTTGCGACGTCAACCTGTGTTCAGTTCTAACCAATGAGTCACACCGAGGGAATGATCGTTTTGTCATAAGGACGTAACGAAATTGGTGCTACAGCCATAAGTAACGACGGGTTTCATGCACGGTTTTTCAGCAAACCCCGGTATGATCGGCCCCGCGCTGCATGATGGGGTTAATTCTTTAGTGAGAATGACCCACGTTTGCGCTGGGGTATAAAGCGACGAAGGGTCGCTTTAAGACTTTTTGTTTCATCAACTTTTTTATCTGTCCCGGCATCTAAGCTCTTTTAACCCGAGCAGCGGGGATGGAACGGCACACCTTCGTGCCACGCGGGCGTTCTTTTAGAAAAGCGCCTGATTGAAAACCGGATCGGCAATGCGTTGCCGATTCACTAGCCAAAGGCTCTGGAAATACCATGTCCGACCGTTTCGAACTCTTCCTCACTTGCCCTAAAGGTCTTGAAGGCCTGCTCATCGAGGAAGCCGTCGGGCTTGGCCTTGAAGAAGCGCGCGAGCACACTTCCGCCGTGCGTGGCATGGCGACCATGGAAACCGCTTATCGCCTGTGCCTCTGGTCGCGTCTGGCCAACCGCGTGTTGCTGGTACTCAAGCGTTTCCCGATGAAAGACGCGGAAGACCTCTACCACGGCGTGCTCGACATCGAGTGGCAGGATCACATGCTCAGCGACGGCACCCTGGCCGTTGAATTCAGCGGCCACGGCTCAGGCATCGACAACACCCACTTCGGTGCCCTGAAAGTCAAAGACGCCATCGTCGACAAACTCCGCACGCCGCAGGGCGACCGTCCGTCGATCGATAAGCTCAACCCGGACCTGCGCATTCACCTGCGTCTGGATCGCGGCGAAGCGATTCTCTCCCTTGACCTGTCCGGCCACAGCCTGCACCAGCGCGGTTACCGTCTGCAGCAGGGCGCTGCACCGCTGAAGGAAAACCTCGCGGCGGCGATCCTGATCCGTTCCGGCTGGCCGCGCATTGCCGCTGAAGGCGGCGCGCTGGCTGACCCGATGTGCGGTGTCGGTACGTTCCTCGTCGAAGCCGGCATGATCGCCGCTGATATGGCGCCGAACCTGCGCCGTGAGCAGTGGGGCTTCACCGCATGGCTGGGTCACGTGCCGGCGCTGTGGAAAAAACTCCACGAAGAAGCCGTCGAGCGTGCCGCTGCCGGTCTGGCCAAGCCACCGCTGTGGATTCGTGGTTATGAAGCTGACCCACGTCTGATTCAGCCGGGCCGCAACAACGTTGAGCGTGCTGGCCTGAGCGAGTGGATCAAGATCTACCAAGGCGAAGTCGCGACCTTCGAGCCGCGTCCGGATCAGAACCAGAAAGGTTTGGTGATCTGCAACCCGCCGTACGGCGAGCGTCTCGGCGACGAAGCCAGCCTGCTGTATCTCTACCAGAACCTCGGCGAGCGCCTGCGTCAGGCTTGCCTGAACTGGGAAGCGGCGGTGTTCACCGGCGCCCCGGATCTGGGCAAGCGCATGGGCATTCGTAGCCACAAACAGTATTCGTTCTGGAACGGCGCGCTGCCGTGCAAACTGCTGTTGATCAAAGTGCTGCCGGATCAGTTCGTCACCGGCGAGCGGCGTACCCCGGAACAGCGTCAGGCCGAGCGTGAGCAAGCGGCTTACGACCAGACCCCGGACGAGCCGCAAGAGCGCAAGTTCAACAAGAACGGTAACCCGATCAAACCGACGCCAGCCCCGGCACCGGTGATCGAGCAACCGCGCTTGAGCGAAGGCGGGCAGATGTTTGCGAACCGCCTGCAAAAGAACCTCAAGGCCATGGGCAAGTGGGTCAAGCGCGAAGGCATTGATTGCTACCGCGTCTACGATGCCGACATGCCTGAATATGCGATGGCCATCGACCTGTACCACGATTGGGTGCACGTCCAGGAATACGCCGCGCCAAAATCGATCGACCCGGAAAAAGCCTCGGCGCGCATGTTCGACGCGCTGGCGGCCATTCCGCAGGCGCTGAATGTCGATAAGAGCCGCGTGGTGGTCAAACGCCGCGAGCGCCAGAGCGGCACCAAGCAGTACGAGCGTCAGGCTGCACAGGGCAAGTTCAATGAAGTCAGCGAGGGCGGCGTGAAGTTGCTGGTCAACCTCACCGACTACCTCGATACCGGCCTGTTCCTCGATCACCGTCCGATGCGCATGCGTATTCAGAAAGAGGCCGCCGGCAAGCGCTTCCTCAATCTGTTCTGCTACACCGCGACCGCCAGTGTGCACGCGGCCAAGGGCGGTGCGCGCAGCACCACCAGTGTCGACCTGTCGAAAACCTACCTCGACTGGGCACGCCGCAACCTGTCGTTGAACGGCTTCTCGGACAAGAACCGTCTGGAGCAGGGCGATGTGATGGCGTGGCTGGAAAGCAGCCGTGACGAGTACGACCTGATCTTCATCGATCCGCCGACCTTCTCCAACTCCAAGCGCATGGAAGGCATCTTCGACGTGCAACGTGACCAGGTGCAGTTGATCGACTTGGCCATGGCCCGTCTGGCAACCGGCGGTGTGCTGTATTTCTCCAACAACTTCCGCAAGTTCCAGTTGGAAGAAAACCTCGCCGAGCGTTACGCGGTCGAGGAAATCAGCGCACAAACCATCGACCCGGATTTTGCCCGTAACACCAAGATCCACCGCGCCTGGAAAATCACGGCTCGTTGACGCTTGGCGCAATTGGATCCACAGAGCCTTGATTTTTAAAGGCTCCGTGGATCTGCCCGCGCTAGCTAAATTAGTGGCTAATAGCTATAACTCACACACGGTCAATGGGGTTTTCCCGTAAATGCTGGCGTAGTGTGAGTTGTCTTTATGTCGTTGCACCCCGTGCGCCCAAAGATTCTGGGTTTCATCAGCGAAGACGTCTCGGCCTGGCTGGTCGCGCTACTGGTATTGCTCGCCGGCGGGATTCTCACGGGGCTGCTCGCCTGGGCCACCCTCAATCAATTCCAGCAACAGACCCGTCAGCGTTTTCAACTGCTGGCCAACGAACGTTACACCCGCATCGAAGAACGCTTTCAGGATCAGGAACAACGCCTCGACGGCCTGCGCCGCTTCTTCGCCAACTCCGAATCGGTGTCCCGCGCCGAATTCGACGGTTACACCCACCCCTTATTGATGCGTACCCAGGCCTATTCGTTTGCCCTCAAGCTCAATGGGGCCGAGCGCGCTGCGTTTGAGCAGCGGGTGCGTGACGAAGGCCTGACCCATTTCACGATTCGTGAGCTGAATGCGCAGGGCGAACTGCAACTGGCGGGCGAACGCGAGGAATACGTGCCGGTGCTCTACAGCCAGACGCAGAGTCGACTTGGCTCACCGTTGGGTTATGACCTGCTGGCGCAACCCTTGCGCCGGGACACCCTGCAACGTGCCGACAAACGCGGCGGGCTGGCGGTGTCGCAACCGATGCACCTGGTCAGCATCGAGCCGTCCTATGCGCGCGGTGTACTGCTGGTGGCGCCAGTGAGTCGTAATGGCGAGCGGCAGTCGTTTGGCTACGTGATGGCGGTAATCAGCATGCGCCAGTTGCTGGCCGACGGTCTGCCGGATGCCTTCCATGATTATCTGTCGGTGCGCATTCTCGACATGTCGACCAATGATCAGCACGAAGTGTTGTTCGAGTCGACCAACGAGCCGGCGCCGAGCGACCTGTCGGCCACGCGATTACTGCGCATGGCCGATCACGACTATCAGGTCGATATCCTGCCGAGCGACGCCTTCGCGCAGGCCAACCATTCGTCGGTCGGCAGTGTGATCATCCTGGGGGGCTTGCTCAGTCTGCTGCTCAGCGCCTTGCTCTACGTGTTGGTCAGTCAACGTCAGCGCGCCTTGCGCATGGTCGAATTGCGCACCCAGGAACTGCACGCCAGCGAACAGGAGCTGCGCGGCACCCACGGCCAGTTACGCGGCGTGCTGAATGCGGCGACGCAGGTGGCGATCATTGCCACCGACTTGCGCGGCGTGATCAACACCTTCAACCCCGGCGCCGAACAAATGCTCGGTTACAGCAGTGCCGAAGTCGTCGGGCACATGACCCTGGAAAACCTGCACCTGCCCCGTGAGCTGATGGCCCGCGCTGCCGAGTTGAGTGCGCGCTACGGGAAAAGCATCCCGACCTGCCACGCTATGCTGGTCGAGGGCGGCGAAGTCGGCGGCCATGAGGCCCGCGAATGGACGCTGGTGCGCAGCGATGGCAGTCATTTGCCGGTGAACATGCTCGCCACGCCGGTGCTCGATGAACAAGGGTTGTGGGTCGGGCATCTGGCGATCTGCATCGACATCACTGAGCGCAAGCGCGTGCACGAGGTGCTGGCGGCGCGGGATGTGTTGCTGAAGAAACTCAGCGCGCACGTGCCCGGCGGTATTTATCAGTTCAGGATGGAATTCGATGGGCGCTTCAGCGTGATCTACGCCAGCGACGGCATCCGCGAGATCTACGAGCTGGAGCCGGACGTGCTGTTGTTCAACGCCGAAGCGATCTTCACGCGCATTCATCCACAGGACGTTACTCGTGTGCGCTCTTCCATTCGCGCCTCGGCCGACAGCCTCAGCCCATGGCGCGAGGAATACCGCGTGCAACTGCCCGAGCGCGGCCTGCGCTGGGTGCGCGGCGAGGCGACGCCGGAAGAGCTGCCGGGCGGCGGCGTGCTTTGGCACGGCTATATCTCGGATATTTCTGACCTCAAACGCGTCGAGGAAGAGTTGCGGGCGCTGTCGGTGACCGATTCGCTGACCGGCATCCACAACCGTCGCTACTTCCAGGAACGCCTGACCACGGAAATGGCCCGGGTCGAGCGCGGCGGCGGCGAGCTGTCGGTGATCATGCTTGATATTGACCACTTCAAACGTATCAACGATCAGTACGGCCACGCTGTGGGCGACCGGGTGCTGCAAGCGGTGTGCGAACGCATCGGCCATCGATTGCGGCGCACCGATGTGTTCTGTCGCTTGGGCGGCGAGGAATTCATGGTGCTGTGCCCGGACATCGACGGCGAGCATGCGCACACGCTGGCGGTTGAGTTGTGGCAGGGTTTGCGCAGTGCGCCGGTGGATGTAGTTGGCGTGGTGACCGCGAGTTTCGGTATCGCCAGTTGGCGACCGGGGGAGGGCGCGGACGCGCTGTTGTTGCGGGCGGATTCGGGTGTGTATATGGCAAAGCAGCGCGGGCGCGATCGGGTCGAGCAGATGAGCTAGGGTCTTGCGCAAAACCTTGTAGGAGTGAGCCTGCTCGCGATTGCGGTATGTCAGTCACCTCGATGTATCGGGACTGACGCTATCGCGAGCAGGCTCACTCCTACAGGAGGCGCGGTGATCAGAGAACCGAAGCGGTCTGCGCCAGCTTCGGCTGCTTGTACAGATCCAGCAGCACCTGATCCAGCACCGACGATGCCCCAAACGGTGCCTTGTCATTGAGGATCGCCACCACTGCCCAGGTGTTGCCATTGACGTCACGGCTGAAGCCGGCGATCGCCCGCACGGTGTTCAGGGTGCCGGTCTTGACGTGAGCCTCACCGCGCATCGCCGTGGTTTTCAGGCGTTTACGCATGGTGCCGTCAGTACCGGCGATCGGCAGCGAGCTGATGTATTCAGCGGCATACGGGCTGTGCCACGCCGCTTGCAGCATGCTCGCCATCTCACGGGCGCTGACACGTTCGGCGCGAGACAAACCGGAGCCATTCTCCATCACCAGATGCGGTGCGGTGATGCCTTTCTTCGCCATCCACTGACGCACTACGCGTTGCGCTGCCTTGGCGTCATCACCGTCGGCGTCGTTGCGGAAGCGTTGGCCAAGGCTGAGGAACAGCTGCTGGGCCATGGTGTTGTTACTGTATTTGTTGATGTCGCGGATGATTTCCGCCAGGTCCGGCGAGTAGGCACGAGCCAGCAGTTTTGCGTTGCTCGGGGTCGAGGCCAGACGATCCTTGCCCTGAATGCTGCCACCCAGTTCTTTCCAGATCGCGCGCACGGCGCCAGCGGTGTAGGTCGCGTGGTCGAGCAGCGACAGATAAGTCTGCGAACTGCAACCTTCGCCCAACTGGCCGGCCACGGTCACGGTCACGCTGCCATCGGCCTGCGGCACCGGGTTGTAGCGCACGCCGCCGGTGCATTGTTTGGAAGGCAGCGCTTTGACAGTGTTTTCGATACGCACGCTGGCAATCGGCGGCTCAACCGAGATCAGCACCCGGCCGTTATCGTTACGGGCAACAAAGCGCAGGGCCTTGAGGTTGACCAGCAAGGAGTCGGGTTTGACCAGGAACGGCTTGTTCTCGTCATTACCGTCATCGTTGAATTCCGGCAGCACTGGCTGCACGAAGAAGTTACGGTCGAGGATCAGATCACCGGTGATTTGCGTCACACCGTTGGCGCGCAGGTCGCGCATCAGCAGCCAGAGCTTTTCCATGTTCAGTTTCGGATCGCCGCCGCCCTTGAGGTAGAGGTTGCCGTTGAGGATACCGCCGTTCAGGTCACCGTCGGTGTAGAACTCGGTCTTCCACTGATGGTTGGGGCCGAGCATTTCCAGCGCCGCGTAAGTGGTCACCAGTTTCATGGTCGAGGCCGGGTTGACCGACACGTCGGCGTTGAACACGGTCGGCGTGCCCGGGCCGTCCAGCGGCACCATCACCAGCGACAGGGCGCTGGGCTGCAATTTGCTCGCCTTGAGGGCTTTTTCGACATTCGGGGTGAGGGAAGTATTGATGGTGGCAGCGGAAACAGGCAGGGCCAGGGGCAAAAGAAGGCCGGCGAGCAATAGAGGACGCAACGATTTGATCATATGAAATAAAACCCTACAGTCGAGGGGAAAATAACGAGGACATGGATGAAAAAGCCCTCAGCGGTCATGAAAGTGTCGGCATTATGCCCCAAGGTGTTACAGCTTGTGCCTTGTCCGGGCCGGCCAATACGTTATTTTTTTACAGGCGGTCGGCTTCAGGGGCCAGAGAGTCGGGCAATCGGCGGCTTAAACTGGTAAAGTGCCGGCCGTTAATACTTAAGAGGATTGTTCCAATGGCGACTAACCGTTCCCAGCGTCTGCGCAAAAAACTGTGCGTTGATGAATTTCAAGAGCTGGGTTTCGAACTGAACCTGGACTTCAAAGAAGACTTGTCCGAAGAAGCCATTGACGCTTTCCTCGAAGCCTTCATCAAAGAAGCCATGGAAGCCAATGGTCTGGGTTATGTGGGCGGCGATGACTTCGGTCTGGTTTGCCTGCAGAAGCGTGGCTCGGTCAACGAAGAGCAGCGCGCTGCCGTTGAAGCCTGGCTGAAAACCCGCTCCGAGCTGACCAAGTATGAAGTCAGCCCGTTGCTGGACGTTTGGTATCCGGAAAAGCCGATCAACGCGGCTAAGTGATACTGAAAAAAACGGCGACCTGAGGGTCGCCGTTTTTTTTCGTCTGGGGTTTGGGTGTTCGGTTTGGAATTTGTGGTGAGGCTACCCCTCACCCCAGCCCTCTCCCCCTGGAGAGGGAGCCGATTTATGGGCTTTTCAAAGCCTGAGTTCAACTCGGTATCCCACGTCGGCGTATGTCTTCCAAGCACCTCGGTCAGTCCCCTCTCCCCCTGGGAGAGGGTTAGGCGGGCGGCGTTCCGATGAGGGGCTTTTGACCTTATGCTTTACGCCAATTCAGAATCACCAGCGTCAAAACCCCCGCCACAATCCCCCAAAACGCCGACCCAATGGAAAACAGCGTCAACCCCGACGCCGTGACCATAAAGGTAATCAGCGCCGCTTCCCGTTCCTTCACCTCGGTCATGGCGATGCTCAAGCCATTGATGATCGAACCAAACAGCGCCAGCGCCGCAATCGACAGCACCAGTTCCTTCGGCAGCGCGGCAAACAACGCCGCCAACGTGGCGCCGAACACCCCGGCAATCCCGTAGAAAATCCCGCACCACACCGCAGCGGTGTAGCGCTTGTTGCGATCTTCGTGGGCGTGCGGCCCGGTGCAGATCGCCGCGCTGATCGCTGCTAGGTTGATGCCGTGGGAGCCGAATGGCGCCAGCAGCAGCGAGGCAATACCGGTGGTGGTGATCAGCGGTGAGGCCGGCACGTTGTAACCGTCGGCGCGCAGCACGGCGATCCCGGGCATGTTCTGCGAGGTCATCGCGACTACGAACAGCGGAATGCCGATGCTGATGGTCGCCGCCAGCGAGAAGTGCGGGGTGGTCCACACCGGTGTCGCCACTTCCAGATGAAAACCGCTGAAGTCGAGCAGACCCATAAAGCCTGACAGCGCGGTGCCGATCAGCAGCGCGGCGAGCACGGCATAACGCGGCGACAGGCGTTTGATCAGCAGATAAGTGAAGAACATCCCCAGCACCAGCCCGGTGCGGTGCTGCGCGGCGACGAAGATCTCACTGCCGATCTTGAACAGAATCCCTGCCAACAATGCCGCCGCCAGCGACGCGGGGATCTTTTTCACCAGGCGTTCGAAGCTGCCGGTCAGGCCGCAGATCGTCACCAGCACGGCGCAGGTGATGTAGGCGCCGATGGCCTCGCCATAGCTCACGCCGCCGAGGCTGGTGATCAGTAACGCTGCGCCCGGTGTCGACCAGGCGATGGTGATGGGCGTGCGATAACGCAGCGACAAACCAATCGAACAGACCGCCATACCGATCGAGATCGCCCAGATCCACGAAGAAATCTGCCCGCTGGTCAGGCCCGCCGCTTGCCCGGCCTGGAACATCAGCACCAGCGAGCTGGTATAGCCGGTCATCATCGCGATGAATCCCGCGACGATCGCCGACGGTGATGTGTCGGCCAGTGGGCGCAGTTGAGTGTGCGTGGCGTCGTTCATGACGGCGGTGTTCCTTATACCAATGAAGATGTCCCCTGTACGCCAAACCCCTGTGGGAGCGAGCCTGCTCGCGAAAGCGGTGTGTCAGTCAACATTCATTTTGAATGTGAAACGGCTTTCGCGAGCAGGCTCGCTCCCACAGGGGATTGTGGTCGACCAGCGGATTCTGCGATCAAGCCTAAACTCAAACGTAACGGATCGTTGCAATACAGCGGAAGTCACAAACAGCCGTACAGTCGTGTTGCCACCTTCCATTGTGTACAATCGCGCTGTTTTTTACGCGATACTTGCCAGCGACCTACTGTGCCGTATTACAGTCACGGTCTATTCGCCGCAGTTCTCCCGACTCGAGTGCCCATGAACGAACAGTTGCAACCCCTCAAGAAACAACCGCGAGCAGGCAAAGCCGGCCGCAGCGGAACCCAGGACGATATTGTCTACGCGCATATCTTCGAGGCCATCCTCGAACAGCGTCTGGCGCCCGGCACAAAATTGAGCGAAGAAGCGCTGGGGGAAATCTTCGGGGTCAGCCGCACCATCATTCGCCGCGCGCTCTCGCGTCTGGCCCATGAAGGCGTGGTGCTGTTGCGGCCGAACCGTGGCGCCGTGGTTGCCAGCCCGAGCGTTGAAGAAGCCCGTCAGGTGTTTCTCGCACGCCGTCTGGTCGAACGCGCGATCACTGAGTTGGCGGTGCAACACGCCACCGCCGAGCAGATCGCCGAGCTGCGGCAGATGGTCAACGACGAGCGCGACAGCTTCTCCCGTGGCGATCGCGGCGCCGGTATTCGTCTGTCGGGCGAATTCCACCTGAAGCTGGCGGAAGCGGCGATGAACGCCCCGTTGATCAGCTTTCAGCGCAGCCTGGTTTCGCAGACGTCGCTGATCATTGCCCAGTATGAAAGCGGCAACCGCTCGCACTGCTCGTACGACGAACACACCCAGTTGATTGACGCGATCGAGAAGCGTGATGGTGAGTTGGCGGTGAATCTGATGATGCACCACATGGATCACATCGACAGCAAGCTCAACCTCGACGAGGAAGGCGCGTCGGATGATCTGCATGCGGTGTTCTCGCATTTGTTGCAGACCAAGAAGCCGGGGCGTCCTGCGGCCAAGCTCTAAGCTGATACCGAGTCGACCCCTTCGCGAGCAGGCTCGCTCCCACAGGGGAATGCATTTCAAATGTGGGAGCGAGCCTGCTCGCGAAGGCGATCTTACAGGCAACAAAAAATCCCCCGGGGCTGAACACCACCGGGGGATTTTTTATGCGTTGGAAAAAGCTTAGCGCTGATGCACCAAAGCACCCGCCGCATACGTCTGCTGCACCGTGCGGTCATCACCCAGCGTCATCAACACGAACAACGTCTCGGCAATGTTGTTGGCCTGCTTCAAGCGGTAGCTCAGCAGCGGCGTGGCGTTGTAATCGAGCACCAGGAAGTCGGCGTCGGAACCCGGTTGCAGGTTGCCGATCTTGTCTTCCAGACGCAGCGCCCGCGCGCCACCCAAGGTCGCCAGGTACAGCGACTTGAACGGGCTCAGGCGCGCACCTTGCAGTTGCATCACTTTGTACGCTTCGTTCAGCGTCTGCAGCAGCGAGAAACTGGTGCCGCCGCCAACGTCAGTGCCCAGACCGACATTGAGCTTGTGCTTCTCGGCCATCGGCAGGTTGAACAGGCCGCTACCCAAGAAGAAGTTCGAGGTCGGGCAGAACGAGATCGCCGAACCGGTTTCTGCCAGGCGCGCGCATTCGTCGTCGCACAGATGAACGCCGTGAGCGAATACCGAGCGCTCGCCGAGCAGTTTGTAGTGATCGTAAACGTCGAGGTAGCCCTTGCGCTCCGGGAACAGCTCCTTGACCCACTCGATTTCCTTGAGGTTTTCGCTGATGTGGGTCTGCATGTACAGATCCGGGTATTCGGTCAGCAGTTGCCCGGCGAGGGTCAGTTGTTCCGGGGTGCTGGTCGGCGCGAATCGTGGGGTGACCGCGTAGTGCAGGCGGCCCTTGCCGTGCCAGCGTTCGATCAGCGCCTTGCTTTCGACGTAGCTCGATTCGGCGGTGTCGGTCAGGTAATCCGGGGCGTTGCGGTCCATCATCACCTTGCCGGCGATCATGCGCAGGTCGAGCTTTTCGGCCGCTTCGAATAACGAGTTCACCGATTGCGGGTGCACGCTGCCAAACACCAGCGCGGTGGTGGTGCCGTTGCGCAGCAGCTCCTTGACGAAAATGTCAGCGACTTCGTCGGCGTGGGCCTTGTCGCCGAACTGGCTTTCGCACGGGAAGGTGTAGGTGTTCAGCCAGTCGAGCAGTTGCTCGCCGTAGGCACCGACCATGCCGGTTTGCGGAAAGTGAATGTGGGTATCGATGAAGCCCGGGGTGATCAACGCGTCCTGGTAATGCTCGATTTCGATGTCCGCCGGCAGGGTCGGCAGCAAATCACTGGCATGGCCAAGGGCGCTGATCTTGCCGCCATCGACCACCAGCAGGCCGTCCTCGAAATATTCGTAGGAGGCTTCGATCCCGACTTCGGCGGGGTCGGCGATGCTGTGCAGGATGGCGGCGCGGTAGGCTTTGCGAGTCAGAGGCATGAGGGTTCTCTAATCAGTTTGAGGCTTTGAGTTTGGTCGCTTGACTGCGCCGCGACACCGGCAGCAGTTTGGCAATCGGTTCGGCGCTGGCAGTCTGCTGGCCGAAGTTGGCGTTGTAGGTGGCGATGATTTCGCCGGCGATGGAGATGGCGATTTCCACAGGCAGTTTGCCTTTGACTTCGCCGATGCCCATCGGGCAGCGCATGCGTTGCACGACGCCGCTGTCGAAACCGCGATCACGTAAACGGTGTTCGAACTTCGCGCGTTTGGTCTTCGAGCCGATCAGGCCGAAGTAGGCGAAGTCGTTGCGCTTGAGAATCGCGGCAGTGAGTTCAAGGTCGAGCTGATGGTTGTGGGTCATGACGATGCAGTAACTGCCGGCGGGCAGTTCATCGATTTCATCCACAGGCTCTTCGGAAAGGATTTTACGCACGCCGTGGGGGATGTGTTCGGGGAATTCGGCCTCGCGCGAATCGATCCAGCGCACCCGGCAGGGCAGGCTGGCGAGCAGCGGCACCAAGGCGCGGCCAACGTGACCAGCCCCGAACACGGCGATTTGCGCCTGCACCTGGCCCATCGGTTCGAACAGCAACACGGTCGCGCCGCCGCAGCACTGGCCCAGGCTGGCGCCGAGGCTGAAGCGCTCCAGATGAGTGTCCTGCTTGCCGCTGGCGAGCATCTCGCGGGCGATCTGCATGGCTTTGTATTCCAGATGCCCGCCACCGATGGTGTCGAAACTCTGATTAGCGCTGATGACCATTTTCGAGCCGGCGTTGCGTGGCGTCGAGCCGAGTTCTTCGATGATCGTCACCAGCACACAGGGCTCGCCCTGGTTCTGCAGGTCGGCGAGGGCGTCGATCCAGTTGTACATAGTTCACCCCTACAACATCGTTGTCTGTTCGGGCCTCTTCGCGAGCAGGCTCGCTCCCACAGGGAAATGCATTCCAAATGTGGGAGCGAGCCTGCTCGCGAATAGCCGCGCCTCGGTCCTAGAGCGGAGCCAACTCGGTTTCAGCCGCAACCGCTTTCACAGTCTTGAGCTGACGCATCTGCTCACAACCCCACAACACCCGCTCCGGTGTCGCCGGCGCATCGATCTGCGGCTGATGCTTGTAGTCACCGAGACTCGCCACCGCATCCTTGATCGCGCACCACGAAGCAATCCCGAGCATGAACGGCGGCTCGCCGACAGCCTTGGAATGGAACACCGTGTCTTCCGGGTTCTTGCGGTTTTCCACCAGTTTCACCCGCAGGTCCAGCGGCATGTCCGCCACGGCCGGGATCTTGTAGCTCGCCGGGCCGTTGGTCATCAGCTTGCCTTTGTTGTTCCAGACCAGCTCTTCCATGGTTAGCCAGCCCATGCCCTGGATGAAGCCACCCTCGACCTGACCGATGTCGATGGACGGGTTCAGCGAGGCGCCGACGTCGTGAAGAATGTCGGTGCGCAGCATCTTGTACTCGCCGGTCAAGGTGTCGACGATCACTTCGCAGCACGCCGCGCCGAAGGCGAAGTAGTAGAACGGACGACCACGGGCCTGGCTGCGGTCGTAGTAGATTTTCGGGGTCTTGTAGAAGCCAGTGCTCGACAGCGAAACCTGATTGAAATACGCCTGCTGGATCAGCGCTTCAAAGGTCAGGATATGGTCGCGAACACGCACGTGACCGTTGTGGAATTCAACGTCTTCTTCAGTGACTTTGAAGTGACGCGCAGCGAATTCGATCAGGCGTTTCTTGATGATTTCCGCCGCGTTCTGCGCCGCTTTACCGTTCAAGTCGGCGCCGCTGGACGCTGCCGTCGGCGAGGTGTTTGGCACCTTGTCGGTGTTGGTCGCAGTGATCTGCACACGGTCGATTTCGACCTGGAACACTTCGGCCACGACCTGCGCGACTTTGGTGTTCAGGCCTTGGCCCATTTCCGTGCCGCCATGGTTGAGGTGGATGCTGCCATCGGTGTAGATGTGGATCAGCGCACCGGCCTGGTTCAAGAAACTGGCGGTGAAGGAAATGCCGAACTTCACCGGGGTCAGCGCCAGACCTTTTTTCAGGATCGGGCTGTTGGCGTTGTAGCGACGAATCGCTTCACGGCGCTCGTGGTACTGGCTGCTTTCTTCCAGTTCAGCGGTCATCTCTTCGAGCATGTTGTGCTCGACGGTCTGGTAGTAATGAGTGACGTTGCGTTCGGTCTTGCCGTAGTAGTTGGCCTTGCGCACCGCAAGTGGGTCGAGCTGCAGGTGACGGGCAATCGCGTCCATCACTTCTTCGATCGCGACCATGCCTTGCGGGCCACCGAAACCACGGTAAGCGGTGTTCGACGCGGTGTTGGTCTTGCAGCGGTGACCGTTGATGGTCGCATCGCCGAGGTAGTACGAGTTGTCCGAGTGAAACATCGCCCGGTCAACGATCGACGCGGACAGGTCCGGCGAGCAGCCGCAGTTGCCGGCCAGGTCCATGTTGATCCCGTGCAGGCGCCCGGTGCTGTCGAAGCCGACGTCGTACTCGACGTAGAACGGGTGACGCTTGCCGGTCATCAGCATGTCTTCGACGCGCGGCAGGCGCATCTTGGTCGGTTGGCCGGTGAGGTGCGCGACCACCGCGCACAGGCAGGCCGGACTGGCGGCTTGAGTTTCCTTGCCACCGAAACCACCGCCCATGCGGCGCATGTCGACGACGATTTTGTTCATCGATACGTCGAGCACTTCGGCAACCAGTTTCTGTACTTCGGTCGGGTTCTGCGTCGAGCAGTAGACGATCATGCCGCCGTCTTCGGTCGGCATCACTGAGGAGATTTGCGTCTCCAGATAGAAGTGTTCCTGACCGCCGATGTGCAGCGTGCCTTGGATGCGGTGTTCAGCGGTTGCCAGCGCAGAAACCGAATCGCCGCGCTGGTGGGTGTGGCTGTCGAGGACGAAGTGGCGTTTGCGCAGGGCTTCGACCACGTCGAGCACAGGTTCGAGATCTTCGTATTCGATGATCGCGGCCATCGCGGCTTTGCGCGCGGTTTCCAGATCCTTCGCGGCCACCGCAAGCACCGGTTGACCGACGAACTGCACGTCATCGATGGCCAGCAACGGGTCGCCTGGCATCAGCGGGCCGATGTCTTTCAGGCCTGGCACGTCTTCGTGGGTGATGGCGATGCGCACGCCTTCGAAGGCGTAACACGGCGAGGTGTCGATGCTGATGATCTTCGCGTGGGCGCGGTCCGACATGCGTGCATACAGATGCAACTGGTTGGGAAATTCCAGGCGATCATCGATGTACTGCGCTTCACCGGACACGTGCTTGGCGGCGCTGTCGTGCTTGACGCTGCGGCCGACGCCAGAGGTCAGATCCTTGGCGAACAGTTCAGCCAGTTCAGCCTGGGTTTTTTCTACGCCGTGATGGTTAGACATAAGCGGTCACCCGAGTCTCGATGTGCGGTGTTTGCAGTTCGATGAAATATTTACGCAGCAGGTTCTGCGCGCTGAGCAGGCGATATTCCTTGCTGGCGCGGAAGTCCGACAGCGGGGTGAAATCTTCGGCCAGCGCGGCGCAGGCGCGTTCGACCACCGTGTTGGTGAACGGCGCACCGATCAGCGCGGCTTCGCAGTGGGCGGCGCGTTTCGGGATCGCGGCCATGCCGCCGAAAGCCATGCGGGCATCGGTGATCACGCCGTTTTCGACGCGCAGGTTGAACGCGGCGCAGACGGCGGAGATGTCGTCGTCCAGACGCTTGGAGACTTTGTAGGCGCGGAACAGCTGCTCGGCGCTGGCGCGCGGGACGATGATCTTCTCGATGAATTCACTTTCCTGACGGGCAGTGACTTTGTAGTCGATGAAGTAATCTTCCAGGTTCAGGGTGCGGCGGGTTTCGCCTTTGCACAGCACGACCTGCGCGCCGAGGGCGATCAGCAGCGGTGGCGAATCACCGATCGGCGAGGCGTTGCCGATGTTGCCGCCAAGGGTGCCCTGGTTGCGGATTTGCAGCGAGGCGAAGCGGTGCAGCAGTTCGCCGAAGTCCGGGTACTCGGCGTTCAACGCTTCGTAGCAGTCGGAGAGGGCGGTGGCGGCGCCGATTTCAATGCGGTCTTCGAAGGTGTCGATGCGCTTCATTTCCGCGACGTTGCCGACGTAGATCATCACCGGCAGGGTGCGGTGGAATTGGGTGACTTCCAGCGCCAGATCAGTGCCGCCAGCGAGCAGGCGCGCTTGTGGGTAAGCGTCGTAGAGATCGGCCAGATCAGCGACGGTCAGCGGCACCAGGCAGCGTTTGTCGCCGCTGTTGAGTTCGCCGATATCGGTCGGTGCGATGGCTTTGAGGCGCGCAATGGTCTCCGCTTCGCGGGCATCGAACTGATCTGGTTGCTTGCCGCAGCAGGATTGCTCGGCAGCGGCCAGAATAGGCCGGTAGCCGGTGCAACGGCAGAGGTTGCCGGCCAGCGCTTCGTGGGCCTTGGCGTGATCCGGTGCATCACTGTTCTTTTGCAGGGCGAACAGCGACATGACGAAACCGGGGGTGCAGAAACCGCACTGCGAGCCGTGGCACTCGACCATGGCTTTCTGCACGCTGTGCAGTTCGCCTTTGTGTTTGAGGTCTTCGACGCTGATCAGTTGTTTGCCGTGCAGCGACGACACGAACGTCAGGCACGAGTTGAGGCTGCGATAGCGAATGTGTTCGCGGCCAGCGTCATCCGTTTGCAACTCGCCGACCACCACGGTGCAGGCGCCGCAGTCACCGCTGGCGCAACCTTCTTTGGTGCCGGATTTGCCGACGTGTTCACGCAGGTAGTTGAGCACAGTCAGATTCGGGTCCAGGGCGTGCTCGCTACGGAGTTCCTGGTTAAGTAAAAACTGGATCACGGAAGGCCTCGCAGACTCATTATTGTTGTTAACCGACGTGAACCGAATTTAGCAGGTCTGACTTTTCGGTCAATTGTTTTCTGACTTAAAGGTCAGGAAAAAGCATTTCGTCGATCAACAACGTGTCTATTCAGTATTGACCCTCATTGGATCCCCTGCTTTTTTGCGGGAATCGTGCCAAAAACCGCTGAGTGGGCACTCCGCCATGAGCCTGCATTTGCGCTACACTGCGCCGCTTGTGCAGATCGATAGAGTTTGAAGGACAACCATGACGTTCAAGGCGCCGGACAGCCTCGCCGAGCAAATCGCTCACCACCTCGCCGAACGCATCATTCGTGGCGAAATGAAGCCGGGAGAGCGCATCCAGGAACAGAAGGTCACGCTGGCACTGAATGTCAGCCGCGGTTCGGTCCGTGAAGCCTTGCTGATCCTTGAGCGCCGCCACCTGATCGCGATTCTGCCGCGCCGTGGTGCGCACGTCACCGAGCTGACGCCGCACAAGGTGCAGAGCCTGTGCACGTTGATGAGCGAGCTGTACATTCTGCTCGGCAACGCGGTGGCCAATGGCTGGCAAGTGCAATCGGACATGGCGCCGTTCGTGCAGATCCAGCAGCGCCTGACCGCCAGCTACGAGCGTCAGGATATCCGCAGCTTCGTCGACGACAGCTTCGCCGTAATGCGCGCCGCCTATCCGTTCGCCAACAATCCGTACCTGCAAGAGACCGTCGAGAACCTGCAGCCGGCCATGAGCCGTGCGTACTTCCTCGCCCTCGAACAGCGCAAGGCCTCAATGAGCGAGTTCCTCGAACTGTTCGAACGCCTGCTCGCCGCCGTGCTCGCCCGTGATTTGCCGCAGATCCGCATCGTGCTGACGGCTTACGCCCAGCGCAGCTGCGATCTGGTGGTTTCCGCCCTGACGGTTGCCTAAGCGTGCGGCTCAAGTGCATCAAACTGGCGGGATTCAAATCCTTCGTCGACCCGACCACGGTGAACTTCCCCAGTAACATGGCGGCGGTCGTCGGGCCGAACGGTTGCGGCAAGTCGAACATCATCGACGCCGTACGCTGGGTGATGGGCGAGAGTTCGGCGAAGAACCTCCGTGGCGAGTCGATGACCGACGTCATCTTCAACGGTTCGACCAGCCGCAAACCGGTGAGTCAGGCCAGTATCGAGCTGGTTTTCGACAACTCCGACGGCACGCTCCTGGGCGAGTACGCCGCCTACGCCGAGATTTCCATCCGCCGTAAAGTCACCCGCGACAGCCAGACCACGTATTACCTCAACGGCACCAAATGCCGGCGTCGCGACATCACCGATATCTTCCTCGGCACCGGTCTGGGCCCGCGCAGTTACTCGATCATCGAGCAGGGGATGATCTCCAAGCTGATCGAGTCCAAGCCCGAAGACCTGCGCAACTTTATCGAAGAAGCTGCCGGCATCTCCAAGTACAAGGAGCGTCGCCGCGAGACCGAAAACCGTATCCGTCGCACCCACGAAAACCTCGCGCGTCTGACTGACCTGCGCGAAGAGCTCGAGCGTCAACTCGAGCGCCTGCACCGCCAGGCCGAAGCGGCGAAGAAGTATCAGGAATTCAAAGCCGAGGAGCGTCAGCTCAAGGCACAACTGTCGGCCCTGCGCTGGCAGGATCTCAACGAACAGGTCGGCCAGCGCGAGTCGATCATCGGCACCCAGGAAATCAGTTTCGAAGCGCTGGTCGCCGAGCAGCGTAATGCTGACGCGGCCATTGAGCGTCTGCGTGATGGTCACCATGACCTGTCCGAGCGCTTCAATCTGGTGCAAGGGCGCTTCTATTCGGTCGGCGGCGATATCGCCCGCGTCGAGCAAAGCATCCAGCACGGCCAGCAACGCTTGCGGCAGTTGCAGGACGATTTGAAAGAAGCCGAGCGCGCACGCCTCGAAACCGAATCACACCTGGGCCACGACCGCACGTTGCTGCTGACCCTCGGCGAAGAGCTGGACATGCTCACCCCCGAGCAGGAAGTCACCAGCGCTGCCGCCGAAGAAGCAGCCGCTGCACTGGAAGATTCCGAATCGGTCATGCACGGCTGGCAGGAGCAGTGGGACGCCTTCAACCTGACCGCCGCCGAACCGCGTCGTCAGGCCGAAGTGCAGCAGTCGCGCATCCAGCAGCTGGAAACCAGCATGGAGCGTCTGGCCGACCGGCAAAAGCGTCTCGGCGAAGAGCGCGCGCTGCTCTCGGCTGACCCGGAAGACGCGGCGATCATGGAACTCAACGAGCAGCTCGCCGAGTCCGAAGCGACCCTCGAAGATTTGCAGACCAGCGAAGAAGCGCAGGTCGAAAAGCTTGAACAACTGCGTCAGGAGTTGCAGCAAGCGCTGACCGCGCAACAACAGGCGCAGGGCGATTTGCAGCGCCTCAACGGTCGCCTGGCTTCCCTTGAAGCCTTGCAGCAAGCCGCGCTCGACCCGGGCACCGGCACTGCCGAATGGCTGAAAGAACACAACCTCGCCGAGCGCCCGCGTCTGGCCGAGGGCCTGAAGGTCGAGGCCGGTTGGGAGCTGGCGGTGGAAACCGTGCTCGGCGCCGATCTGCAAGCGGTGCTGGTCGACGACTTCAGCGGCTTCGATTTGTCCGGTTTTACTCAGGGCGATCTGCGCCTGCTCAGCCCGGCCAGCGATGGCGTGCGCGTCGCCGGCAGTTTGCTCGATAAGGTCGACGCGCAGATCGATCTGTCGCCGTGGCTCGGTCAGGTCAAACCGGTCGACAGCCTCGAGCAGGCCTTGGCCTTGCGCGGGCAATTGAGCGCCGGCGAGAGCTTGATCAGTCGTGACGGTTACTGGGTCGGTCGGCACTTTTTACGCGTGCGTCGGGCCAGTGAAGCGGAAAGCGGCATGCTCGCCCGTGGCCAGGAAATCGAAGCGCTGCACCTCGAGCGTGAAGAGAAAGAAGCCACGGTCGAGGCCATGGAAACCCGTCTGCAAACCCTGCGTGCGCAACAGCGTCAGCAAGAAAACGGCCGCGAACATTTGCGTCGTTTGCTGCAAGACGAAGCGCGTCAGCAAGGCGAATTGAAAGCACAGCTGTCCGCTGGCAAAGCCAAGGCCGAACAGTTGACTCTGCGTCGTACCCGTCTCGATGAAGAGCTGGTCGAACTGGGCGAACAACGCGAACTCGAGCATGAACAGATCGGCGAAGCGCGCATGCAATTGCAGGAAGCGCTGGATGCCATGGCGCTGGACACCGAGCAGCGTGAATTGCTGCTGGCCCAGCGCGACAGCCTGCGCGAGCGCCTTGACCGCGTGCGCCAGGAGGCGCGGCAGCACAAGGATCACGCCCATCAATTGGCCGTGCGTCTTGGCTCTTTGCGCGCGCAGCATGACTCCACGCGTCAGGCGCTGGAGCGTCTGGAAATGCAGGCCGAGCGCCTGACTGAAAAGCGCGAACAGTTGAGTCTGAATCTGGAGGAGGGCGAGGCACCGCTGGAAGAGCTGCGCCTGAAACTCGAAGAACTGCTCGACAAGCGCATGACCGTCGATGAAGAACTGAAGACCGCGCAGATCGCTTTGGAAGATGCCGATCGCGAATTGCGCGACGCGGAAAAGCGCCGGACTCAGGCCGAGCAGCAATCGCAGTTGATTCGCGGACAGCTCGAACAGCAACGCATGGAATGGCAAGCCCTGACCGTGCGCCGCAAGGCTTTGCAGGATCAGTTGCTGGAAGACGGCTACGATCTTAACGGCGTGCTCGCGACATTAACCGCGCAAGCCAGTGAACGCGAAGCCGAAGAAGAACTCGAACGCATCAACGCGCGGATTCAGCGCCTGGGTGCGATCAACCTCGCGGCCATCGATGAATACACGCAACAGTCCGAGCGTAAACGGTATCTGGATGCCCAGGACGCCGATCTGGTCGAAGCGCTGGAGACCCTGGAAAACGTTATTCGCAAGATCGACAAGGAAACCCGCAACCGCTTCAAAGATACCTTTGATCAGATCAATGGCGGTTTACAGGCGCTTTTTCCAAAAGTTTTCGGTGGCGGGCGCGCGTATTTGGAACTGACGGGCGAAGATCTACTCGATACAGGGGTAACGATCATGGCGCAGCCGCCAGGGAAGAAGAACAGCACCATCCATTTGCTCTCCGGCGGGGAAAAAGCCCTGACCGCACTGGCACTGGTTTTTGCCATCTTCAAATTGAACCCGGCGCCGTTCTGCATGCTCGATGAGGTTGACGCGCCACTGGATGACGCTAACGTTGGACGCTACGCACGCTTGGTCAAAGAGATGTCGCAGACCGTGCAGTTCATCTATATCACCCACAACAAGATCGCCATGGAAATGGCCGAGCAGTTGATGGGCGTAACGATGCATGAACCGGGTTGTTCGCGACTGGTAGCCGTAGATGTCGAGGAGGCGATGGCGATGGTGGACGCCTGAGTCAGCGTGGTGTCGGAAAAGGTAATTCAGGTCTGTAGGACTTTTTTACCAACTGCGACTTGCTGGCCAATCGACATATTCGCGCAAGCCAAATGAGACAGACGGTGTAAAGTTGTCTTTGGTCGTGCTAGTTTAATGTCAATTTTTCGTATACGTGGGCAAAACGCCTGTCAGAACATAGAGTTGGCGCCACGTTTTAAAGCGGTTTGCACAATGTAAACCCCTTATTTTTCAGCATTTTTTATAGAGGCACGGGATTACATGGAAATCGGTCTGCGCGAGTGGCTGATCGTCATCGGCATCATTGTGATAGCCGGTATTCTTTTCGATGGCTGGCGCCGTATGCGCGGCGGCAAGGGAAAACTGAAATTCCGTCTTGACCGAAGTCTGTCCAACCTGCCGGACGAGGACACCAGCGCTGAGCTGTTGGGCCCGGCTCGCGTGCTGGACACCCACAAAGAGCCGCAACTGGACGAACACGATCTGCCGTCGGTGAGCATGCCGGCCCGCGAAGCACGCGAGCCTCGCGAATCCGGTTCGAAACGTGGCAAGCGTGGCAGCAACGGTCCGGCGCAGGGCGACCTGAACCTCGATCTGGATCTGGACGGCGGCCCGAGCTTCAGCAGCCGTGACAACGATTTCGTTGAAGACAGCAAGCCCGCGCCGGCGATGGCCGACAAGGATCAGCCGCAAGCTGAAGAAGTATTGGTCATCAGCGTGATCTGCCGTGATGCCGCTGGCTTCAAAGGCCCGGCGCTGTTGCAGAACATTCTCGAAAGCGGTCTGCGTTTCGGCGAGATGGATATTTTCCACCGTCACGAAAGCATGGCTGGCAATGGTGAAGTGCTGTTCTCCATGGCCAACGCGGTCAAGCCGGGCATCTTTGATCTGGACGACATCGACCATTTCAGTACCCCGGCGGTAAGCTTCTTCCTCGGCCTGCCAGGCCCGCGTCATCCGAAGCAAGCCTTCGACGTGATGGTGGCTGCAGCCCGCAAGCTGTCGCAGGAACTAAACGGCGAACTGAAAGATGACCAGCGCAGTGTCCTGACCGCGCAGACCATCGAGCACTACCGTCAGCGCATCGTCGAATTCGAACGTCGCGCCTTGACCCAGAAGCGCTAAGGCCAAGATCAAAAGATCGCAGCCTCGTTTCACTCGACAGCGCCTACAGGATTGCGATGTCTGTAGGAGCTGCCGAAGGCTGCGATCTTTTGCTTCTGCTGCCAGAGATAGATGAATTAGAGCAGCCTCGGCTGCTCTTTTGCTTTTTGAGAGAACACCCATGACCGCCGCCAAAAACCGCATTCTCGAGCTACGCGCTGAACTCGATCAGCACAACTACCGTTACCACGTCCTCGACGAGCCGAGCATTCCGGATGCCGAGTACGACCGGTTGTTCCACGAGCTCAAAGCGCTGGAAGCGGCCAACCCGGAACTGATCACCAACGACTCGCCGACCCAGCGCGTCGGCAGCGTGGCGCTGACCGCGTTCACCCAAGTGCGTCACGAAGTGCCGATGCTCAGCCTCGGCAACGCCTTCGAAGAAACCGACATGCGCGAATTTGATCGCCGGGTGACCGAAGGTCTGGACCTGCCGGCCGGCGATCTGTTCGGTGGCGGTGCGGCGGTGGAGTACAGCTGCGAGCCGAAACTTGATGGTCTGGCGGTCAGCCTGCTTTATCAGGACGGCGTGCTGGTACGCGGCGCCACGCGCGGCGACGGCACCACTGGCGAAGACATCAGCGTCAACGTGCGCACCGTGCGCAACATTCCCCTGAAACTGCATGGCGAAGGCTGGCCGGCGACCCTGGAAGTGCGCGGTGAAGTGTTTATGTCCAAGGCCGGTTTCGAGCGCCTCAACGCCTCGCAACTGGAAGTCGGCGGCAAGACTTTCGCCAACCCGCGCAACGCTGCCGCTGGCAGCTTGCGTCAGCTTGATTCAAAGATCACCGCCAACCGTCCGCTGGAATTCTGCTGCTACGGCATCGGTCAGGTCTCCCACGATATTTCCGACACCCACATCGGCAACCTCAAGCAGTTGCAGAAGTGGGGTATGCCGATCAGTCACGAACTGAAGCTGGCCAAGGGCATCGGCGAATGTCTCGATTACTACCGCGACATCGGCGCGCGCCGTAACTCGCTGACCTATGAAATCGACGGCGTGGTGTTCAAGGTCAACAGCATCGCCGATCAACGCGAACTGGGCTTCCGCGCCCGCGAACCGCGTTGGGCGATCGCGCACAAATTCCCGGCTATGGAAGAACTCACCGAGCTGCTCGACGTCGAGTTTCAAGTCGGTCGTACCGGTGCTGTCACCCCGGTCGCTCGTTTGAAACCGGTCAAGGTCGCCGGCGTCACTGTGGCCAACGCTACGCTGCACAACATGGATGAAGTCGCGCGTCTGGGCCTGATGATCGGCGACACCGTGATCATCCGCCGCGCCGGTGATGTGATTCCGCAGGTGGTGCAAGTGGTCATGGATCGCCGTCCCGAAAATGCGCGCGCGGTGCAGATTCCCGAGAGCTGCCCGGTGTGCGGCTCGCACGTCGAGCGCACGCAACTGATCAAGCGCAGCAAAGGCAAGGAAACCGTCAGCGAAGGCGCGGTGTATCGCTGCGTGGGCCGACTGGCCTGTGGCGCGCAACTGAAGCAGGCGATCATTCATTTCGTCTCGCGTCGGGCGATGGATATCGAAGGCTTGGGCGACAAAAGCGTTGAGCAACTGGTCGATGAAGGTCTGGTCAGTTCGCCGGCCGATCTGTATGCGCTGAAGTTCGACGACATCGTCGATCTGGAAGGTTTTGCCGAGGTGTCCAGCAACAAGCTGCTCGCGGCGATTGAAGACAGCAAGAAACCGGGGCTGGCGCGCTTCATCTATGCGCTGGGCATTCCCGATGTCGGCGAGGAGACCGCCAAAGTGCTGGCGCGCTCGCTGGGTTCGTTGGAGCGCGTGCAGCAGGCATTGCCGCAAGTGCTGACGTATCTGCCGGATGTGGGGCTGGAAGTGGCGCACGAGATTCACAGCTTCTTTGAAGATGCGCATAACCAGCAGGTCATCGCTGAGTTGCTGGGCCATGGTCTGCAGATTCAGGATCAGGGTGAGTTGGGCGCCGAGTTCGCGGCCAGCACTACGTTGGGTGGCTTTCTCGACAAGCTGCACATTCCTTCGGTCGGCCCCGGCGGCGCGCAGAAGCTGGCGGACAAGTTCGGTTCGCTGGAAGCGGTGATGAATGCTGACTGGCTGGACATGCGTCAGGCCTTGCCGGAGAAACAGGCGAATTCGGTTCGCGAGTTTTTTGCGCTGCCTGAGAACCGGCAACTGGCTGAGGCATCCGAAAAGCAACTGCGTGATTTCGGCATGCACTGGCAGAGCGAGAAGAAGATTGTTGAGGGCTTGCCGCTGTCCGGCGAGACCTGGGTGCTGACCGGCAAGGTTGAGCTGATGAGCCGTGATGTCGCCAAGGAACATCTGGAAAGCCTTGGCGCCAAGGTTGCCGGTTCCGTGTCGGCGAAGACTCATTGTGTGGTCGCAGGCCCCGGCGCTGGTTCCAAGCTGACCAAGGCCAATGAGCTGGGCGTGAAGGTGATGGACGAAGAAGCCTTCATCGCCTTCCTCAAAACTCACGGCGTCGCCGTTTAAGATTTGATCGTTCCCACGCTCCCGCGTGGGAATGCCGCTCCGGACGCTCCGCGTCCGCTGTGACGCAGAGCGTCACTGGATGCATTCCCACGCAGAGCGTTGGAACGATCAGCAAAGCGCGGGAACGATGTTGTCACGGGAATGATCTAGTCTTGGCAAGCCCCAGGGAGAGATCGCCATGCACCGCTTTTTCGAGCAGCTCAGTTCCCGCATCATCGCGCCGTTCATGGGCGAATCCTCACGCAACAGCAAAGTCTGGCCGTGCCGCTGCGGCCAGTCGCTGTTCTTTCGCAATAGCCAGTGCCTGGCCTGCAACGCATTGCTTGGTTATCAAGCCGAAGAAAGTCGCCTGACCTCGCTGCAGCCGGGGCCATACGCGGGCACCTGGACGCTCGACGCCGACCCCGAGGCCGGCCTGTTCCGCCGCTGCGCCAACCTCGACACAGCCGCTGCGTGCAACTGGCTGCTGCCGGCCAATGATCACGACAGCCTGTGCATCGCCTGCAGCCTGAATCGCACCATCCCCGACCTGTCCGCCCCGGACAACCCTGAGCGTTGGCGCAAAGTCGAAATCGCCAAGCGTCGCCTCGTTGCGCAACTGATCACCCTCGGCCTGCAAGTCATCCCGAAAACCGTGGATGAAGACACTGGGCTGGCCTTCGATTTCATCGGCGTCGACCTTGAAGGCAACGCGCCGATGACCGGCCACGCCAATGGCCTGATCACCCTCGACATCAAAGAAGCCGACGACGCCCACCGCGAGCAGGTGAGGGCGGCGATGCATGAACCCTACCGCACACTGCTCGGGCATTTTCGTCATGAGGTCGGGCATTACTACTGGGATCGGCTGATCGCCAACGGCCCCTGGCTCGATTCATTCCGCAGCCTGTTCGGTGACGAACGCGCCAGTTACGCCGAAGCGCTTGATCGTCACTATCAACAGGGCGCACCGCTGGACTGGCCGCAGTACTACGTCAGCGCCTACGCGACCATGCACCCGTGGGAAGACTGGGCGGAAACCTGGGCGCACTACCTGCATATGATGGACGCAGTGGACACGGCACTGGGTTTTGGCATGAGCGCGCGGGAAATGGATTTCGACTATCAACCGTTTCCGACCAGCACGCTGTACGACCCGGAGCATCCCGGCGGCGAGGCGTTCCTGTCATTCGTCAACGCGTGGATCGAACTGGCGGGCATGCTCAATGAGCTGTCACGGAGCATGGGCCAGCCGGATTTCTACCCGTTCGTGCTGCCGGCGCCAGCGATTGCCAAACTGCACTTCATTCATCTGGTGATCCAGCAGGCGGGCGGCAGGGCGGATGAAGTTCTGGCCCTGTAGGCGCTGCCGCAGGCTGCGATCTTTATGTCCTTGAACCCGTTCATATTTTTAATCTGCAACCAACGGTTGTAACTTCGTCTCAGATAGGTACAATGGCGCGGCTCGCCGACAGGCAAGCGTCGTTATGGTGACCCCATCGGTCCCCCCGCAACGATTACCCGTGAACCTGGTCAGAGCCGGAAGGCAGCAGCCACAGCGGGAACATTGTGTGCCGGGGTGTGGCTGGTGGGGTTACCACCTTAACGAACAATCGAACGCTTCAAACAGAACTGCATGGGTTTCGCCCACTGCGGTTTTTTTGTGTCTGCGATTTGGCCAGTGCCCTGAGTTAACTGTGGGAGCGAGCCTGCTTGCGAAGGCGTCAGACCTGCCAGAGATGAGTTGACTGAGACACCGCTTTCGCGAGCAGGCTCGCTCCCACAGGGGTTATGGGGTCGCTTCAGAGGACCCGGTGTAAAGCCGGATAATCTCATCAATCTCCCCTGACATTTTCATCCGCAGCAACGTGCGCAATATCCGTTGCACCGGCACCTTCGGATCATTCCTCACATAGCAACCCACTTTCTGCTCCTGCAAAACCGCCACCCCTTGCAACTGTTGCTCAGGGAGCAGGCGCTGGTTAAACCAGTCCAGCGTCCACTGATTGCTCACTGCATAGCGATAACGCCCGGCCAGCAGTTTCTCCAGCACCTGCTCCTGATTGCGCGCATCTTCACGTTGCAGCCGATCCGCATCAAACAGCGGTTGCAGGGTAGGGTAGGTGTAGCCTAGAACGGTGCCGATGGATTGGCGGGGCAAATGCGCGGGGACGACACTGGCAGGTTGATCCTTGCGGCTGATCAACAGATCGCGCTGGAAGAACAACGGCAGACTCCAGATGTAGTCCCCCGACTGATTTGGCAGCCATGACTGTGCGGCATAGCAGCGCACGTCGATCTCGCCGTGTTCCATGGCGGTCTGCACGCGGGCGCGGGGCAGGACGTGAAACTCGGCCGGTACACCGACCTGCGTGGCCAGGCTGAGCATCAGGTCGTAGAGAATGCCTTGGGTCGGTCGGCCGCGTTCGAATTGCACCATCGGCATCGCCCAGCTGTCGGGCATGGCGAAGCGCAGCGGGGTTTCCGCTGCCGTCACGTTCAGGCTGATTCCCAGCAACGCCCCTAAGGCCCACCGCATAAACGCTCCGGTAATTCCCGATCCCGAGCCGATAAAAGCCTCTGCTCATGCAGCTTAGCCATATTAGACGAGGACACCGGATGCAATTTTGCCCTTGCTCCGCTAGCATTAGCCGCTTCAGCTTCCTTCGTTGCGACGGTTTTCGATGAGTTATCAGGTTCTTGCACGTAAATGGCGTCCGCGCTCGTTCCGCGAAATGGTCGGCCAGACCCATGTGCTCAAGGCTCTGATCAATGCCTTGGACAGCCAGCGGCTGCACCACGCGTACCTGTTCACCGGTACGCGCGGGGTGGGTAAAACCACGATTGCGCGGATCATTGCCAAATGCCTGAACTGTGAGACAGGTATCACTTCCAGCCCGTGCGGCGAGTGTTCGGTGTGCCGTGAAATCGATGAGGGGCGCTTCGTCGACCTGATCGAGATCGACGCCGCGAGCCGCACCAAGGTCGAAGACACCCGCGAACTGCTCGACAACGTGCAGTACGCGCCAAGCCGTGGGCGCTTCAAGGTCTACCTGATCGACGAAGTGCACATGCTCTCCAGCCATTCCTTCAATGCGCTGCTGAAAACCCTCGAAGAGCCGCCGCCGTACGTCAAGTTCATCCTCGCGACCACTGATCCGCAGAAACTTCCGGCAACGATTTTGTCGCGCTGCCTGCAGTTCTCGCTGAAGAACATGACGCCGGAGCGTGTGGTCGAGCATTTGACCCACGTTCTCACTGCCGAAAACGTACCGTTCGAAGACGATGCACTGTGGCTGCTCGGTCGCGCCGCTGACGGTTCGATGCGTGACGCCATGAGCCTCACCGATCAGGCGATTGCTTTCGGTGAAGGCAAGGTTCTCGCTACCGACGTGCGGGCGATGCTCGGCACGCTGGATCACGGTCAGGTCTATGACGTCCTGCATTCATTGATCGAAGGCGACGCCAAAGCGTTGCTCGAAGCCGTGCGTCACCTGGCCGAACAAGGCCCGGACTGGAATGGCGTGCTCTCGGAAATTCTTAATGTGCTGCACCGCGTGGCCATCGCCCAGGCGCTGCCGGAAGGCGTCGACAACGGCCATGGCGACCGCGATCGCGTATTGGCACTGGCGCAGGCCTTGCCGGCCGAAGACGTGCAGTTCTATTACCAGATGGGCCTGATCGGCCGCCGCGATTTACCGCTGGCGCCGGACCCGCGTGGTGGCTTCGAAATGGTCCTGCTGCGGATGCTGGCCTTCCGGCCGGCAGATACGGCAGACGCACCGAGGCAACCGCTAAAGCCAGTGGGGATCAGCCAGGCCACAGTTGATTCCGCAAACTCCGTGGCTGCCGCGCCTAAACCTGCGCCGGTAGTCGCTGCGGCTGTTGCGCCCACGCTTGCTGCAGCGCCTGCGCCAGTGGCTGCACCTGCACCTGCACCTGCACCGGCTCCCGAGCCGGCGCCGGTTGCTCCTGTTGCTGCGCCAGAACCTGAGCCAGCGCCTCTCGTCGCTGAAGAAGTCGTCGACCTGCCGTGGAATGACCCGGTAGAACCCGAAGCTGAACCCGAGCCTGCGCAGCAACCCGCCGTCGAACCAGTGTTGGAAACCACCGCCGAGCAACCCGAGTTGCCGCCGATGCCGCTGCCGACCCCGGACAGCGTCGTTCCGGAGGCGCCTGAGTGGGCCGCGGCGCCGATTCCCGAGCCGTCGGTCGCCGACGTCGATGCCGCCACCCCGGGCATGGACCTGGACGACGAGCCGCCGCTGGATGAGGATTACATCGAGCCGGACATCGATTCGGCCTACAGCTACCTCGACGAACTGGCCAGCGAACACGCTGCCGAGCCTGCCCCGGAACCCGAGCCAGAGCCGGCTGCGGCGCCGGCCACAGGTCTGGCGTTGCAGTGGCTGGAGCTGTTCCCGAAACTGCCGATCTCCGGCATGACCGGCAGCATCGCCGCCAACTGCACATTGATCGCCGTCGATGGCGACCATTGGCTGATGCACCTCGACCCGGCGCACAGCGCACTGTTCAACGCCACGCAGCAGCGTCGTCTCAACGATGCCTTGAACCAGTTCCACGGTCGCACGCTGAGCCTGACCATCGAGCTGATCAAGCCCGAGCAGGAAACCCCGGCCCAGGCCGCGTCCCGTCGGCGCGCCAACCGTCAGCGCGAGGCGGAGGAGTCAATCCATGGCGATCCGTTCATCCAGCAGATGGTTCAGCAGTTCGGCGCGGTGGTGCGAAACGATACTATTGAACCTGTCGACGCCTTGGTCACCCAAGGCTAATAACTGAAGGTGCCCGGCCGCGCTGGCCGGGCGCTGTTTTGATCCAAGTACTTTTGAGGTGATTCCCATGATGAAAGGTGGCATGGCCGGCCTGATGAAGCAGGCACAGCAGATGCAGGAAAAAATGGCCAAGATGCAGGAAGAACTGGCCAACGCCGAAGTCACCGGTAAGGCCGGCGGCGATATGGTCACCGTGGTGATGACCGGTCGCCACGACGTCAAAAGCGTGAGCATCGACCCAAGCCTGGTTGAAGGCATGAGCGAAGATGACAAAGAAATGCTGGAAGCGGTCATCGCCTCCGCCGTCAACGACGCAGTGCGCAAGATCGAAAAGAACAGCCAGGACAAAATGGGCAACATGACCGCTGGCATGAACCTGCCAGCCGGTATGAAACTGCCATTCTGATTCGCCAACCGGCGGCAGATGAGCTACACAAAATGCCAGGCATTGCGCCTGGCATTTTTGTTTCTGGCCCTTGGAGGTGCGGTGTCTTTGAGGCCGCCTTCGCGAGCAGGCTCGCTCCCACAGGGGAACGCTTTCCAAATGTGGGAGCGAGCCTGCTCGCGAATGAATCCACCTCGGTACAACTGAATAAACATCGAACGCGCAAAAGCCTCAACGGTCTGCTCCCTATACCCGCTGAATTAACCCTTCACAGGAGACGCTGACATGTCCGACTCTCTTACCCTCAACCAACGCTTCGTCCTCGCCTCGCGGCCGGTTGGCGCGCCGACCCCGGAAAACTTCCGCCTCGAACGCGAAGCCTTGCCGGATCTGCAGGACGGTCAGGTATTGTTGAAAACCCTGTACCTGTCCCTCGATCCCTACATGCGCGGGCGCATGAGCGACGCACCGTCCTACGCCGCGCCGGTACAAATCGGTGAAGTGATGACCGGCGGCGCGGTCAGCCGTGTCGAGGATTCACGTCATCCGAAATTCCATAAAGGTGATCTGGTGGTCGGCGCGACCGGTTGGCAGAGCCACAGCATCAGCGATGGCCGTGACATCATCCCGATCCCTGCCGGGTTGCCGAGCCCGTCGATGGCGCTGGGTGTGTTGGGCATGCCCGGCATGACCGCGTACATGGGGCTGATGGACATCGGTCAGCCGAAAGAAGGCGAAACGCTGGTGGTGGCGGCTGCGTCCGGCGCGGTGGGCTCGGTGGTCGGCCAGGTGGCAAAGATCAAAGGGCTGCGCTCAGTCGGCGTGGCCGGCGGTGCCGAGAAGTGCAGGTACGTGGTCGAAGAACTGGGTTTCGATGCCTGCATCGATCACAAAGCCGCCGACTTCGCCGAGCAATTGGCCAAGGCCTGCCCCGATGGCATCGACATCTATTACGAGAATGTCGGTGGTCATGTCTTCGATGCCGTGGTGCCGTTGCTCAACCCCAAGGCGCGCATTCCGCTGTGCGGCCTGATCGCCGGTTACAACGCCTCCGAAGCGCCAAAAGGCCCGGATCGCCTGCCGATGCTGCAACGCACGCTGCTGACCAAGCGCGTGCGCATTCAGGGCTTCATCGTGTTCGACGACTACGGTGATCGTCAGCCGGAGTTCATCAGCCACATGGTGCCGTGGGTACGCGATGGCAAGGTGAAATTCCGCGAGGACGTGGTCGAAGGCCTGGAGCAGGCGCCCGAGGCATTTATCGGTCTGCTCGAGGGGCGCAACTTCGGCAAACTGGTGGTGAAGGTCGCCCAGGACTGAGTATTTGACGCTGGCCAGAGGCGCGGGTATAAACCGCGTCTCGTTGTTTTGTCGGACTTTTTATCCATGAGCTTCAGCCCTTTGATTCGCCAACTGATCGACGCCTTGCGCACTTTGCCGGGCGTGGGGCAGAAAACCGCCCAGCGCATGGCGTTGCAGATGCTCGAGCGTGACCGCAGCGGCGGCTTGCGCCTGGCCCAGGCCCTCAGCCAGGCCATGGAAGGGGTCGGTCACTGCCGTCAGTGCCGCACGCTGACCGAAGACGATCTGTGCCCGCAATGCGCCGATACCCGCCGTGACGATACGTTGCTGTGCGTGGTGGAAGGGCCGATGGATGTGTATGCGGTCGAGCAGACCGGTTTCCGTGGCCGCTACTTTGTGCTCAAGGGGCATTTGTCGCCGCTCGATGGCCTGGGGCCTGAGGCGATCGGCATTCCGCAGTTGATGACGCGGATCGAAGAGGCGGGCACGTTTACCGAAGTCATCCTCGCGACCAACCCGACCGTGGAAGGTGAGGCGACGGCGCATTACATTGCTCAGCTGTTGAGCAACAAAGGCCTGATCGCCTCGCGGATTGCCCACGGCGTGCCGTTGGGTGGTGAACTGGAACTGGTCGATGGCGGCACGCTGGCGCATTCGTTTGCCGGGCGTAAACCGATTTCTCTCTGAATTTGCAGTGTCTGAGCTGACGCCTTCGCGAGCAAGCTCGCTCCCACATTGGTTTTGTGTCATTCACAAATCCCCTGTGGGAGCGAGCTTGCTCGCGAATGGGGCGACTCGGTTTGGCTGATTCACACAATTGAGTTGAAAACCAAGCAAGCGCTCGGTTAAGTTCGGCGAACCCTTCCGTGGAGCTCGCCCATGCCTGCCTTTCAGGAATACTTCGACCCCAGCCACCAATTGGTCCGCGACAGCGTCAGACGTTTCGTCGAACGCGAGATCCTGCCGGACATCGATCAGTGGGAAGAAGCCGAAAGCTTTCCCCGTGAGCTGTACCTGAAGGCTGGCGCGGCAGGCATCCTCGGCATGGGTTATCCGGAAGCGCTGGGAGGCAGCCATGCAGGCGATCTGTTCGCCAAGGTCGCCGCGAGTGAAGAGTTGATGCGCTGCGGCTCTGGCGGCCTGGTAGCGGGGCTGGGATCGCTGGATATCGGCCTGCCACCGATCGTCAAATGGGCCCGTCCCGAGGTGCGTGATCACGTTGTGCCGCAAGTGCTCAGCGGCGAAAAGATCAGTGCCCTGGCCGTCACCGAACCCGGCGGCGGCTCCGACGTCGCCAACCTGCAAACCCGCGCCGTGCGTGACGGCGATGTCTATCGCGTCAGCGGCAGTAAAACCTTTATCACCAGTGGCGTGCGCGCCGATTTCTACACCGTCGCGGTACGCACCGGTGCGCCGGGGTTTGGCGGCATCAGTCTGCTGCTGATCGAGAAGGGTACGCCGGGCTTCACCGTTGGCCGTCAGTTGAAAAAAATGGGTTGGTGGGCGTCGGACACGGCTGAGTTGTTCTTCGACGATTGCCGCGTGCCTGCAGAAAACCTGATCGGCGCCGAGAACATGGGCTTCGCCTGCATCATGGGCAACTTCCAGAGCGAACGTCTGGCGTTGGCGCTGATGGCCAACATGACCTCACAGCTTGCACTGGAGCAAAGCCTGAAGTGGGCGCGCGAGCGCGAAGCGTTTGGCAAGCCGATCGGCAAATTTCAGGTGATCAAGCATCGCCTCGCCGAAATGGCGACTGCGCTGGAAGTCTCACGCGAATTTACTTACCGGCAAGCGGCGAAGATGGCGGCGGGGCAGAGTGTGATCAAGGAAATTTCCATGGCGAAGAACTTTGCCACGGACACCTCGGACCGGATCACCACCGAGGCAGTGCAGATTCTTGGTGGGCTGGGTTATATGCGCGAAAGTCTGGTGGAGCGGCTGTATCGGGATAACCGCATTCTGTCGATTGGCGGCGGGACGCGGGAAGTGATGAACGAGATCATTAGCAAGCAGATGGGGCTATAGGTTTCGGCGTCAGACTGCCGGACCCTTCGCGAGCAAGCTCGCTCCCACAGTTGGAATGCGTTCCCTTGTGGGAGCGAGCTTGCTCGCGAAAGCGTCCGGGAGGGCGCTACTTATTTATCAGTCAGGGCAAACTGCGTCAGGCAGAAGCTAGGAATGCCCATGTCCTCAAGCCGCTGCGAACCACCCAGCTCCGGCAAATCAATAATCGCCGCCGCCTCATGCACCCGTGCGCCCATGCGGCGAATCAGGTTCGCGGCGGCGATCAACGTCCCGCCCGTGGCAATCAAATCATCGAACATCACCACCGAATCGCCTTCACACAGGCTGTCGGCGTGCACTTCCAGGAACGCTTCGCCGTACTCGGTTGCGTAACCTTCGGCCAGTACGTCCGCCGGCAGTTTGCCTTGCTTGCGGAACAGCACCAGCGGCTTGTTCAACTGATAGGCCAACACCGAGCCGATCAGGAAGCCACGGGCATCCATCGCGCCGATGTGGGTGAAATCAGCTTCGACGTAGCGGTGGGCGAAACTGTCCATCACCAGGCGCAGAGCCGTCGGCGACTGAAACAGCGGGGTGATGTCGCGAAAGATCACGCCCGGTTTCGGGAAGTCGATCACAGGGCGGATAAGCGATTTGATGTCGAAGGAGTCGAAGACCATCGTCGAGGTGTCCTGGCAGGGCTGCAAACGGCGCAGTATACCCGCGGCTGAAACGCTTCGCTCAACCGCGGATCGAGATCAGCCTTCGATCGAGCCACCGGCCAGCGCGCAGAGCTGGATCGGGTCGAGGATGTGAATCTCTTTGCCCTCGGCGGCGATCAGTTCGTTCTGCTGAAAACGGGTGAAAACCCGGGACACGGTTTCCACCGCCAGACCGAGGTAGTTGCCGATTTCATTGCGCGACATGCTCAGACGGAACTGGTTGGCCGAAAATCCGCGAGCGCGGAAGCGGGCCGAGAGGTTGACCAGGAAGGTAGCGATGCGCTCGTCGGCGGTTTTTTTCGACAGCAGCAACATCATTTGCTGGTCGTCGCGGATTTCCCGGCTCATGACGCGCATCAACTGGCGGCGTAGCTGCGGCAGTTGCAGGGCCAGTTCGTCGAGACGTTCAAAAGGGATTTCGCAGACCGAAGTGGTTTCCAGTGCTTGGGCGGAGACCGGGTGTTTCTCGGTGTCCATGCCGGACAGGCCGACCAGTTCGCTCGGCAGGTGGAAACCCGTCAACTGCTCTTCGCCGCTGTCGCTGAGGCTGAAGGTCTTCAGGGCGCCGGAGCGTACTGCATAAACGGAATCGAACGTGTCGCCCTGGCGGAACAGGAACTCGCCCTTTTTCAGCGGGCGGCCGCGTTTAACGATTTCGTCCAGCGCATCCATGTCTTCCAGATTCAGAGAAAGTGGCAGGCAGAGAGGGGCCAGGCTGCAATCCTTGCAATGGGCCTGGTTGTGAGCGCGCAGTTTAACTGGCTCGGACATTTCTTGGATCCTTGTGGGAAAACACACATAAGCCGTAAGGGTAACTCACGGGAGGACATTCAGGCCAGTCTGGGGCGACTTTGCCCTACAGCCATAAAGCCACAGGGCCAGCAGCCGATAAACAGGTATCAAAGTGCATACAAGGAACGATTCGATGGCCGCGATTGGTACGCTGGGCCCCGCTAGCAGCGACGTTGCGGCAACGCCGGAAGCGTTTAAAGTTGCGTCCGGCAATGCACGCGATCCAGGTTCGCCCGAAGAGGCAACCCCGACCTTGGTCGAGGGCGTCAAAGTGTCGCTGTCCGGCGCATCGATCGAAAAGGCCGCCAGTATTGGTGGCGAGAACAGCGACATCGAGAACAGTGGCCTGCCCGAGAACATCCAGCAATTGCTGAAGATGATCCGCAAACTGCAAAAACAGATTGCCGAGAAAAAGGCACTCATCGAAGCGGTCATGGCCGACAAGCGCCTTTCCAACGAAGAAAAGATCATCAAGGCTGCCGCGCTGCGAGGCGCTATCGCCGCGTTGAATACCGGCCTGATCACGGCCAATCTGGCTTTATCCAAAGTGGTCGGCCAGTCCGGGTTGACCGCGGATCAGAACCTGAGCGTCGGTTCGTTGCTGACGAAAAACTAGATCACCCGCGAGAAGCGCTGACGGTTCTGCTGTTCCAGGTAGGCATCGAACACCATGCACACCGAGCGCACCAGCAGACGACCCGCCGGCAACACGTTGATCCGCTCGCGATCCAGCACGATCAGGCCATCACTGGCCATACCCTGCAACTGCGGCCACAGCGCGCCGAAATAGCCCTGAAAATCGATGTTGAACTGCTGCTCGATCGCGGCGAATTCCAGGCTGAAATTGCAGATCAGTTGCTGAATCACCGCTCGGCGCAAGCGATCATCGGCGTTACACACCAGGCCCCGGCTGGTCGCCAGTTGTGCGGCGGCGAGGGTGTTCTGGTACTCGTTGAGATCGCTGCTGTTCTGGCAATACAGGTCGCCGATCTGGCTGATAGCCGAAACGCCCAATCCGATCAGGTCGCAATGGCCGTGAGTGGTGTAACCCTGGAAGTTGCGTTGCAGGGTTTCTTCTTCCTGAGCAATCGCCAACTCGTCATCGGGCAGGGCGAAGTGATCCATGCCGATGTAGCGATAGCCGGCGGCGCTGAGCTGCTCAATGGTGCGCTCAAGCATTTCCAGCTTCTGCGCGGGCGCCGGTAACTCATTGCCGTTGATCCGTCGCTGCGGCATGAAACGCTCGGGCAGGTGCGCATAGTTGAACACCGAGAGCCGGTCCGGTTGCAGGCTGATGACTTCTTCAACGGTGCGGGCGAAATTTTCCGGGGTCTGTTTGGGCAAGCCGTAGATCAAATCGATATTGATCGAGCGAAATTGCAGAGTACGCGCAGCATCGATCACCGCGCGGGTTTCTTCCAGACTTTGCAGGCGATTGACCGCGCGCTGCACCGCTGGATCAAGGTCTTGCAGGCCGATGCTGACCCGGTTGAAACCCAGTTCGCGCAGCAGGCCCATGGTCGACCAGTCGGCTTCACGCGGGTCGATCTCGATGCCGTAATCGCCGGAGTCGTCGTCGAGCAGATTGAAGTGTTTACGCAGGTGCGCCATCAACTGGCGCAGTTCGTCGTGGCTGAGAAAGGTCGGCGTGCCGCCGCCAAAGTGCAGTTGCTCGACTTTCTGGGCCGGGTCGAGGTGGCAGGCGATCAACTGGATTTCCTGCTCCAGCCGCTGCAGGTAGGGCAGGGCGCGACCACGATCCTTGGTGATGACCTTGTTGCAGGCGCAGTAGTAGCAAATGTTCGCGCAGAACGGCACATGCACGTAGAGAGACAACGGGCGCAGGGCCTTGCGGCTGTCGCGCAGGGCATGAAACAGGTCGAAGGTGCCGACCTGACTGTGAAATTGCACGGCCGTCGGATACGAGGTGTAGCGCGGCCCCGCCAAGTCGTAGCGGCGGATCAGATCAGAGTCCCAACGAATGGCGTCGAGCATGCGGGCATTCCCCCGGATAGGCTGGCAGTGTGGGCGAGTCTATAGGGCGGCGGCGATGGGGCTTTTGATTTGCATCAACGGGGAGAAGTGTGGTGTTAGTGCGGGCCTCTTCGCGAGCAGGCTCGCTGCCACATTGGATCGGTGGTGCAACACAAATCCCCTGTGGGAGCGAGCCTGCTCGCGAAGGCCGCGCCGCCGATCTAATGGCCCATGAGCCAATGCTGATGTGGGCCGGGTAATGTCCAGATCCCGAACAGGATCACCAGCAGTCCACCCGCCATGCGCACGCTGCGTTTGCGCAAAATGGCAGTCACGCGTTCCGCCGCAAGCCCCGTCGCCAGCAAAACCGGCCAGGTGCCGAGGCCGAACGCGAGCATCAACAACGCACTGTCCAGCGCATTGCCCTGACTCGCCGACCACAGCAATGTGCTGTAAACCAGTCCGCACGGCAGCCAGCCCCACAACGCGCCAAGTAGTAACGCGCGCGGCACACTCGACACCGGCAGCAAGCGGTTGGCCACCGGTTGAATGTAACGCCACAGCCCGCGCCCCAAACTTTCAATGCGCGTCAGCCCACTCCACCATCCGGCCAGATACAAACCCATGGCGATCAGCAACAACCCGGCCAGCACACGCATGAACAATGCGGCTGGACTGTTCGCCACCGCCCATCCCGCCAGCCCGATCAGCAAGCCCGCCGTGGCATAACTGAGGATTCGGCCCAGGTTATACGCCAGCAACAAGCGGAAACGTCGGCTGCGCTGTTCCTTGGGAATCGCCAGGGTCAGCGCGCCCATCAAACCGCCGCACATGCCCAGGCAATGACCGCCACCGAGCAGGCCGAGGATCAATGCCGATATCAGCAAGGGCGCCAGTTCAAGCATGAGGTGGGGCCTTGTCGTCCGGTTTGTCGGGGTTGGCTTCGTCCACGGCGGCGGTGTGGTTCGGATCCTGATCATCGAACAGGATGCTGTGCGCCGGGCCGTCGAGGTCGTCGTACTGACCGCTGTCCACCGCCCAGAAAAAGATGTAAACGGCGATGGCCACGATCAGCAGGGCGGCCGGGATCATCACGTAGAGAGCTGGCATCTGTACTCCAGGTGCCCGCGCGGCTCAGGCCGGCAGCGGGCGGGTGTGCGATCGGGTGCTGGCGGGCGGCGGACTCGGCAGGCGAGTCAGGCGCAGGGCATTGAGCACCACGGTCAACGAACTGATCGACATGCCGACGGCGGCCCACACCGGAGTGATCCAGCCGAGGGCGGCGAACGGCAACATGAGGCCATTGTACAGCGCCGCCCACAGCAGGTTCTCGATGATGACCCGACGGGTCCGCCGCGCCAGCGTGAAGGCTTGGACCAAGGCGTCGAGGCGGTTGGACAACAACACCGCATCGGCACTGGTTTTCGCCAGATCGGTGGCCGAACCCATGGCCACGCTGATGTCGGCCGCGGCGAGTACCGGCACGTCATTGACGCCGTCGCCGAGCATCAGCACTTTGCGACCTTCCTTGTGCAACTGTTGCAGGACTTGCAGCTTGTCGTCCGGGCGCAGACCACCGCGAGCCTCGTCGATGCCGAGTTCCGCCGCCACACTGGCGACCATCGGCGAGCTGTCGCCGGATAACAACAGCGTACGCCAGCCACGTGCCTTGCACGCGGCGAGCAGCGCGGGGGCGTCATCACGCAAGCGGTCGTCGAGAACGAACCACGCCAGCGGCCCTTGAGTGTCGCCGAGCAGCAACCATTGGCCGGCCTCGTTCGGCATGGCGGGCACGTTTGCACCGCTGAGGGCGCAGACAAATTCTGCCTGGCCGATGCGCAAACGCTGTCCGCCCACCAAGCCTTCGAGGCCAAGCCCCGGCGTGCTGTGGACTTCTTCAGCGGCCAGCGGCGCACGGCCGAAGGCGCGGGCAATCGGATGTTCCGAACGGTTTTCCAGTGCGGCGGCAAGGCTCAGGCATTCATCGCTGTCGCGCGCGCCGAGCGGGCGAATCGAGCGCAGCACCAGTCGGCCTTCGGTGAGGGTGCCGGTCTTGTCGAAGATCACCGTGTCGATTTGATTCAAGCCTTCCAGTACGTGACCTCGGGTCAGCAGCAAACCGAGTTTGTGCAATGTCCCGGTGGCTGCGGTGAGCGCGGTCGGTGTGGCCAGCGACAGCGCGCACGGGCAGGTCGCAACGAGCATGGCGAGGACAATCCAGAATGCGCGCGATGAATCCAGCTCCCACCAGAGCAGGCCGATGGCCGCGGCGGCAATCAGTGATAACAGCAAAAACCATTGCGCGGCGCGGTCGGCGATTTCCGCCAGTCGCGGTTTTTCCGCCTGGGCGCGGTCGAGCAGACGGACGATGGCCGACAGGCGCGTGTCTTGGCCCAGCGCCTGAACTTCCACGGTCAACGCGCCTTCGACATTGAGCGTGCCGGCAGTGACCGTGTCGCCGAGGGTACGCGGTTGCGGCAGGTATTCGCCGGTGAGCAGCGATTCGTCGATGCTCGATTGGCCGTCGATGATCCTGCCGTCCGCCGGCAGAATCGAGCCGGCCTGCACCAGAATCCGCTCGCCGAGGCGCAGTTCGCTGAGCAGGATGCGTTCGCTCTGGCCGGCGGCATCAAGGCGCAGGCAAGAGGCAGGCAACAGATTGACCAATTGCGCGGTGGCGGCAGCGGTGCGTTCGCGGGCACGGCGTTCGAGATAGCGGCCGGCAAGCAGGAACAGTGCAAACATCCCCACCGCGTCGAAATACAACTCGCCGACCCCGGTGATCGAGGTCCAGATCCCGGCAATGTAGGCACTGCCGATCGCCAGCGACACCGAGACATCCATGGTCAGGTGGCGTGTGCGCAGATCGCGCATCGCGCCTTTGAAGAACGGCGCGCAACTGTAGAACACGATCGGTGTGGTCAGGAACAGCGCGACCCAGCGCAGGATCGTGTGCAACTCGGGGCTGAGGTCGATGTTGAATTCCGGCCAGGTGGCCATGGTCGCCATCATCGCCTGGAACCACAGCAGACCGGCGACACCGAGTTGGCGCAGGGCCAGGCGGTTTTCGCTGGCCAGTTGCTCGCTGGCGCGATCGGCCTGATACGGGTGGGCGGCGTAACCGATGTGGCGCAGTTCGGCGAGCACTTGGCTCAGCGGCAATTGCGCGTCGGCCCAGCGCACATGCAGGCGATGGTTGGACAGGTTCAGCCGCGCTTCGGCCACGGCGGGCAGAGTGCGCAGGTGTTTTTCGATCAGCCAGCCGCAGGCGGCACAACTGATGCCTTCCATCAACAGGGTGGTTTCGGCTAGTTCGCCTTCATGGCGGACGAAGGGTTGCTGCACATCGGCGCGGTCGTACAGCGCCAGTTCATCGACCAATTGCACCGGCAATGCTTCGGGGTTGGCCGAGGCTTCGCTGCGGTGTTGGTAATAGCTTTCCAGACCGCCGGCGACGATGGCTTCGGCCACGGCCTGACAGCCCGGGCAGCAGAATTCGCGGGATTGCCCGAGTACGACGGCAGTGAAGCGGCTGCTGGACGGGACCGGCAGGGCGCAGTGATAGCAGGGGAGTGGGGTGGTCATGGCATCGTTGAGGGGTTAAGCCCTTGCATTGGGGTTGTCCGCTTGCCCTCACCCCAGCCCTCTCCCGGAGGGAGAGGGAGCCGATCGGTGTGAGCCGGAAAAACTGGTTCAGTCGACTGGATCTTTACTGTCATACACAAAACGTGCAAACGCTCGAGATCAGTTCCCTCTCCCGGAGGGAGAAGGAGCCGATCGGTGTGAGCCGGAAAAACTGGTTCAGTCGACTGGATCTTTACTGTCATACACAAAACGTGCAAACGCTCGAGATCAGTTCCCTCTCCCGGAGGGAGAAGGAGCTGATCGGTGTGAGCCGGAAAAACTGGTTCCGTCGACTGGATCTTTACTGTCATACACAAAACGTGCAAACGCTAGAGATCAGTTCCCTCTCCAGGGGGAGAGGGCTAGGGTGAGGGGGCTTTTGAAGTTGTTTACTTCTTCAAGTCTTCGGCACCTTGCAGCGGTTCATCACCCAGCAGCAGATCCTTGTCATGGTTAACCAATTCTTCCTCGAACATCCGCCAGACGTGATCATCCTGACTGCCCAGCAACTCGACAAACCGGCGACCTTCAACTTTGTCACCCAATTGACCGATGTAACGCCCGGTTTCAGTCTCGCTGCGGGTCAGGACAATCTTGCGATCCTTCTCCGGCTGCGTCGGTGAAATCAGGTTCAGCTCCAGGGTCTTTGGCTGACTGTCACCGCTCAAGCGCAAATCAACTTCACCGGTCACGTCATCCAGATGCACAGCGGCGCGCATTTTCAGAGTCTGTGCCAACAGTTCACGGTCCAGCGAACGGTTGATGCCTTTGCCGGCCTCGTAGTAGTTGTCGTTGACCAGGTTGTCCGGGTTGTTCACCGCAATGGTCACCATGGACAGGGTCAGGGTCACCGAACAGGCCAGAATCCCGATGATGATCCATGGCCAAAGGTGCTTGTACCAGGGACTTGCGGCGTTTGCTGCGGGCATGTTCAGTTCTCTCAACGGATTTGTGGGCCGATGAATCGGCTCTTGGCTTCAACGTGGACGCTGTCGTCATCGGCATCCTTGAGGAGGAATTTCACCTCGTTGGTGCTCGATGGCAGTTGCTCCGGTGCGCTCGACAACTCGACCGGCATGCTGACGATGTCGCCGGCAGCAACTTTGATCTCGCGTTTGCCTTGCAGGCGCAGGTCGGGCAGGCCCGCGGCTTCCAGCACGTAAGTGTGGTCGCGCTGATCCTTGTTCATGATCTTCAGGCTGTAGACGTTTTCGATCCGGCCTTCGGCGTTTTCGCGGTACAGCACGCGGTCCTTGCTAACGTCGAAGCCGACCAGCGAGCGCATCACGAATGCAGTGACCAACAGGCTGATCATCGCCAGCAACACTACGGCATAGCCGATCAGGCGTGGCCGCAGTTTATGGGTTTTCTGCCCGGACAGGTTGTGTTCGGTGGTGTAGCTGATCAGCCCGCGCGGGTAATCCATCTTGTCCATGATGCTGTCGCAGGCGTCGATGCAGGCCGCGCAGCCAATGCACTCGATCTGCAGACCGTCGCGGATGTCGATGCCGGTCGGGCACACCTGAACGCACATGGTGCAATCGATGCAATCGCCCAGCCCCTGAGCCTTGTAGTCCACGCCTTTCTTGCGCGGGCCACGGCTTTCACCGCGACGCGGGTCGTAGGAAACAATCAGCGTGTCCTTGTCGAACATCACGCTCTGGAAGCGTGCGTACGGGCACATGTAAATGCACACCTGCTCGCGCAGCCAACCGGCGTTGCCGTAAGTGGCGAGGGTGAAGAAGCCGACCCAGAAATACGACCAGCCATCGGCCTGGCCGGTGAAGAATTCGAAGACCAGTTCACGGATCGGCGAGAAGTAGCCAACGAAGGTCATGCCGGTGACAAAACCGATCAACAGCCACAGCGCGTGTTTGGCGAATTTGCGCGCGAATTTGTTGGCGCTCATCGGCGCCTTGTCGAGCTTGATGCGCTGATTGCGGTCGCCTTCGGTGACCTTCTCGCACCACATGAAAATCCACGTCCACACACTTTGCGGACAGGTGTAGCCGCACCAGACCCGGCCGGCGTACACGGTAATGAAGAACAGGCCGAACGCGGCAATGATCAACAGGCCCGAGAGCAGAATGAAATCCTGTGGCCAGAAAGTGGCGCCGAAGATGAAGAACTTGCGCTCCGGCAGGTTCCACCACACGGCCTGATGACCGCCCCAGTTCAGCCACACCGTACCGAAATACAGCAGGAACAATGCCGCGCCGCCCATCATCCGCAGATTGCGGAACAGGCCGGTGAACGCGCGGGTGTAGATTTTTTCTCGAGAGGCGTAAAGGTCAACGCTGTTGTTCGCGTTTTTGCTCGGTGGTGTGACGTCGTGTACCGGAATCTGGTTGCTCATCATTGCATCCCACGGCAGTGGAAAAATGCCTCGGTCGATACGTGCCAACCCAGGTCAGAAAGGGGTGTTGCAGTGGCGCAATGATACGCCGGTCGCTCTGGCTCAAGGGTGCGACCTTTGGTCGCGTTGGGTAAAAAACCTGAATGGTGTAGCGAATGCAGCAAAGCATGATGCAGGTCAATTGACTTGTTGAGTATGGACGGTTTTGGCTTGAGGGCTAATTCATTGTTTCCATGGGAGAACAGTCCACCGCTGCGGTCATCGCGAGTTTCATAAAAAAGTCTGGTCAGATTGGACGCACGCACGAATGGCGTCACGTTCAGGGTTTCCTTTGCACAACTCGACGCGTGTCTGTCCTGAAAGAAAACTTTGAATGTGGTTTTGCGTGGGCCACGCCAGGTTGAATGGAACTTGTCATGTTTATTTTCAGTGCTCTGCAGGTTATTAAACTTGTGCGGCTAGTGTCTCTGAAATATATCCAATTGATTGTTATTTATGAGTGCTTTGAAGTTTTCTGTTTTTTCGAATAAGTTCTGTTTGCGCGAAAAGTTTGCGCCTGATTGATTAATTTAAACGGAATTTAATGTATGGCTTTTAACAAGTTTGCAAGCGTTGTGCTGGGTGTGTGTTTGTGGGCGACGGGTGTATCGGCGCAGGCTATAACCGGAACACCGAGACACATGGTTTTTGCCTCGGATACTCAATATCCCTGGACCGACAAGACCGATGATCGCGAAGCCGAATCCGACGCCGAATTCGATGTTCGTTCGAAATGGCTGGTTGATACTCAGCTTGGGAGTATTGCCGAGTTCAGAAATCAGCACGGCTCTCAAGCCCAGGTGCCTTTGATGATCAATGGCGATATAACCGCTTTTGGTCATGGCTGGCAGCGTTCGTTCATGAAGGATTTACTGACCAAACACTTCAAAGGTGAGTATTTGTACGGTTTGGGTAATCACGATTATGAAAACAATGTTGATGATTGTTTTAGTAATAGCTGTGCAGCGGGAAGTATCGTCGAGTTCAAAGAGCACCATGAGGGTAAAGTCGACAGCTTTGATCTGAAAATCACCAGTGGGTTTCTCAGTAAAAAGTACTCTGGCAGTCTCGCCTATTCAAAAAACATCGGCGAAGTTCATATGGTTCAACTCAATAACGAACCGACGTATACCACCCGGATTGCTCATCCATTGAACCCGACGACATTTGAAATCAACGATGCGCTCGACTGGCTCGAGACGGACCTCAGACTGGCGCGAGCCTCGGGGTACGCCATCATCATCAATATGCATAAACCGTTGCGCCACCAGGGGACCCAGGCGCAACAGAAACGCTTCACCGATATGGTCAATAAATATCAAGTGACGGCGATCTTTGCCGGCCATTTGCATAAGGATGGAGGTGATGCCTATTGGGAGGGTAGCGTACCCATCTACCTGAGCGGCAGTACGTCTCAGCAAACCTATCTGATTGCCAGTTTCACCGAGGACCGCAAGCAGTTGCAGGTCTATCTGGTGAAGAGCAATCAGTGGCGCAATCGAACGCTGATCGATACGACGCCGGTGCATTCAATCTTTGCCAAACGCCCATAAAAAAAGCCCCGCCAGTGATTAGGCGGGGCTTTGGACGATCAGTGATTGGCCGCGTTCCATGGATTGATCAGATGAACGCCGCTGAGTTGGAAGTCGGCAACATTACGGGTGACCAGCGTCAGCCCATGAACAAGCGCGGTGGCGGCGATCAAAGCGTCGCATTCATTGCTGCGATCAGGCACGTGCAGCTGTGCACATCGGCTAGCGACGGCGCTATCGACCGAGAGGATTCTTCCCGAGAATGCGGGTTTGACATGACGCTCGAGCCAGTTGCGCAGCATCCCTCCTTGTGGCGGGTCGCGGCGTTCGATACGCAGAATGCCGGTTTCCAGCTCCAGCACAGTGATGGCCGATAAATACAGGCTGGCCGGGGCGACGCTGTTTGCCCATGTCACCACCTGCTTGTCGGCCTGAGGTTTTCGCAGTTCGGAAACTACATTGGTATCCAGTAGAAACATCAGGACAGGTCCACGCTGCGAGGAGTGATGACGGCGCGCTCGGTTTCGAATTCGATGTCAGGCGCATTCGGCATGACCAGCAGATCGACGATGCTGGTCTGGCTACCGGTCAGTTTCTGGTATTCCTCGATGCTCAGCAGTACATGGGCAGGCTTGCCACGATCGGTAATGATGACCGGGCCCTGATGCGCGGCTTTTTTGGCGGCACTGGTGTCCTGGTTGAATTCGCGGCTGGAAATGGTCGTGATGGCCATCATGTTCGGCCTCCGGTGATTCTGGTGTAGAAACGTTACTACTTTGGGGTTTGCCCAGCAATCAAAAAGGTGGGTTGCGGACGATCGGTTTATCACTGTCATAACGGCACCGGCGAAAGCGCCCCGGCCAAAGGGCAGGGGCGCAGGATATTGGACGTAAATTCGCTGTGTTTTGCTGCCCCCTGTCAGGGCAATCTGCCGCCGCCAAGACCGTCCAGACCGCCGCTGTTACCTGGGCGACCTACAGGGTTTGGTGAGGGTGAGCGTGCGGGTGCCACAGGCCTATTCACCGCCGTTGCTTCATGATCATGGAGGGGCTGCAAACGTTTTGGCAGTGTGGTTTCGTCATTCTTTGACATGTAGGCTTCATCCTTGAAGGTTGACCCGATGCTGTTCATCGGGGTGGGAAAAACCTACAGGGCAGTGCTGCTCAGGTCTATTGAGCATATGTCTCAAGGCATGAATGCCAGCATGAAAAAAGGCCCCGCCAATCAACATTGGCGGGGCCTTTTGTACTTCAAGCGCTGGCCTTACTCGGCGTTCGCTTCGGGTGCTTTTTCACCGTGGGACAGGCTGTAAACATATGCCGCCAGCAGGTGCACCTTGTCGTTGCCTTGCAGTTGTTCCTGCGCAGGCATCTGGCCCTGACGGCCGTAACGGATGGTCTGCTGCAGTTGCGCGAAGCTCGAACCGTAGATGAACGCGCCCGGGTGGGTCAGGTCAGGCGCGCCCATGGCGGGGGTGCCTTTGCCGGCCGGACCGTGGCAGGCCACGCAGTTGGCGGCGAACAGTTTGCCGCCGTTGGCCGGATCAGCCTTGGTGCCTTCCGGCAGCTTGCGGCCATCCAGGTTGGTCACAACGAATGCTGCTACGTCGGCAACACCTTGCTCACCGATGACTTCAGCCCAGGCCGGCATCACTGCGTGACGACCGCCCATGATGGTGGTCTTGATGGTTTCCGGCTCGCCGCCCCAGCGCCAGTCGGCGTCGGTCAGGTTAGGGAAACCGTAGGCGCCCTTGGCGTCGGAACCGTGGCACACCGAGCAGTTGGAGGCGAACAGACGGCCACCCATCTTCAGTGCTTGCGGATCCTTGGCCACTTCTTCGATCGGCATGGCAGCGAACTTGGCGAAGATCGGACCGAACTTGGCGTCCGAACGAGCCATTTCCTTTTCCCACTCGTGCACGCCGGTCCAGCCGGTCTGGCCGTTGGCGAACGCGGTCTGCTTGTCGTTATCGAGGTAGTTGTAGCCCGGCAGCAGACCTTTCCAGTTGCCCAGGCCCGGGTACAGCACCAGGTAACCCAAGGCAAAAATGATGGTGCCGACAAACAGCATGAACCACCATTTCGGCAGTGGGTTGTCGTACTCCTCGATCCCGTCGAAAGAGTGCCCGACCGTCTCGTCCGTCTGTTCGCTGCGCTGGCCCTTGCGGGTCGACAGCAGCAGCCAGGTCAGGGAAAAGATCGTACCGAGACTGAGGACTGTGACGTACAGACTCCAGAATGTAGTCATTCTTTGTTACTCCTAGAAGCTTGCTCGACGTGCTTGATGGCTTCGGGATCATCCGCAAAAGGCAACAAGGTCGCGTCTTCAAACTCCGACTTGCGCTTGGGGCTGAACACCCACAACGCCAGACCGATGAAGGCCACCATCACGACAACGGTGCCCAGGCCACGAATCATCCCGATATCCATCTAGATCACCGTTTGCTTTTGATGATGGTGCCCAGGCCTTGCAGATAGGCCACCAGCGCGTCCATTTCGGTTTTGCCCTTCACGGCATCCTTGGCCCCGGCGATGTCTTCGTCGGTGTAAGGAACGCCGAGCGTGCGCAACACTTCCATCTTCCTGGCAGTGTCTTTGCCGTCGAGCTTGTTTTCTACGAGGAACGGGTAAGCCGGCATTTTCGACTCAGGCACGACGTTGCGCGGGTTGTACAAGTGCGCACGTTGCCAGTCATCGGAGTAACGACCGCCGACACGGGCCAGATCTGGCCCGGTACGTTTGGAACCCCACAGGAACGGGTGATCCCAGACGCTTTCACCGGCGACCGAGTAGTGCCCATAGCGTTCGGTTTCAGCGCGGAACGGACGGATCATCTGCGAGTGGCAGCCGACACAGCCGTTGGCGATGTAAACGTCGCGGCCTTCCAGTTCCAGCGCCGAACGCGGCTTCATGCCTTCGACCGGCTTGTTGGTGACGTCCTGGAAAAACAGCGGAACGATTTGGGTCAGGCCGCCAACGCTGACGGCGATGACCATGAAGAAGGCCAGCAGGCCAATATTCTTCTCGACAGCTTCATGCTTCATCAGTGAGCTCCAACGACAGCGATCTGGGCAGCGGCTTCGGCTTCAGCCGGGTTCGAGGCGCGCACGGTGCGCCAGACGTTGTAAGCCATCAGGAACATGCCGCTGGCGAAGAAAGCACCGCCCAAGGCGCGAACGATGTAGCCCGGGTGGCTGGCTTGCAGCGCTTCAACGAACGAGTAGGTGAGGGTGCCGTCGTCGTTGATTGCACGCCACATCAGGCCCTGCGTGATGCCGTTGACCCACATCGAAGCGATGTACAGCACGGTGCCGATGGTCGCGAGCCAGAAGTGCGCGTTGATCAGGCCGACACTGTGCATCTGCGCACGCCCGAACAGGCGCGGGATCATGTGGTAGATAGCGCCGATCGAGATCATCGCGACCCAGCCGAGAGCGCCAGCGTGTACGTGGCCGATGGTCCAGTCGGTGTAGTGCGAGAGCGAGTTGACGGTCTTGATCGCCATCATCGGCCCTTCGAAGGTCGACATGCCGTAGAACGCCAACGAGACTACGAGGAAGCGCAGGATCGGGTCGGTGCGCAGCTTATGCCAGGCGCCCGACAGGGTCATCATGCCGTTGATCATACCGCCCCAGCTTGGCGCCAGGAGGATGATCGACATCGCCATGCCCAGCGATTGTGCCCAATCCGGCAATGCGGTGTAGTGCAGGTGGTGTGGGCCGGCCCAGATGTACAGGGTGATCAGGGCCCAGAAGTGCACGATCGACAGACGATAGGAGTAGATCGGACGTTCGGCCTGTTTCGGCACGAAGTAGTACATCATCCCGAGGAAACCGGTGGTCAGGAAGAAGCCCACCGCGTTGTGGCCGTACCACCACTGGATCATCGCATCGGTCGCGCCGGAGTAGGCGGAGTAGGACTTGAAGAAGCTCACCGGCAGGGAGGCGTGGTTGACGATGTGCAGCATCGCCGTGACCACGATGAACGCACCGTAGAACCAGTTACCCACATAAATGTGCTTGGTTTTGCGCTTGGTAATGGTGCCAAAGAACACCAGACCGTAGGTGACCCAGACAATCGCCAGCAGAATAGCCAGTGGCCATTCCAGTTCCGCGTATTCCTTGGTGGTGGTGTAACCCAGCGGCAAGGTGATGATTGCGCCGACGATCACCGCTTGCCAGCCCCAGAAGGTGAAGGCCGCGAGGCTGTCGGAAATCAGTCGCGTCTGGCAGGTTCGCTGCACGACATAGTAGGAAGTGGCAAACAGTGCACAACCACCGAAGGCGAAAATCACCAGGTTTGTGTGCAACGGGCGCAGGCGTCCAAAGCTCGTCCACGGCAGACCGAAGTTCAACTCCGGCCAGACCAGTTGCGAGGCGATGAAGACACCGAGCCCCATGCCAAGGATCCCCCAGACCACCGTCATGATGGCGAACTGGCGGACTACCTTATAGTTATAAGCAGTCGGACTGATTGCTGTGCTCATTCTAAGGTTCCACGGTTTGGGTGTTTTATTAGGATTAAAATCGGCCGCAAGTATGCAGAGAGCAGGGGGTCATTGCAACGCGCCATGACCTGGGTCAATGCTTTCCAACGCTGATTCTGCGGCCTTTCCATGCGCCGCGTAAGGACAAAATTGGCCTCGGACAAAATGTCGCAGCGGACGAAAAAAGCGAGGGGTTCAGGTCGCTTGTAACGGGGTGTGTTCAAACGCTCAGTTCGGGTGACGGACGGTAAATGGCACGACAGCCGGTATCTACCGGCGTTTGCGGCCACATCAGTCAGCCGGTTCGCGGAACACAGCAGTCAGCGTTGACCTGGAACCGGCACAAGCCAGTCCGCATCGAGCAAGCGTAGACCCGAATCAGAGGAACCGAAAGGAGAGGGTGTGAAGGGGTGCGACAATGCGTCGCAAAGGGGCTGGATGCTGCCGCACCGAGAATGGTGCGGCAGATGTGTACGCAATGATTACTTTTTGTTGTCTTCAGTAATAAGTTTTTCTGTATTCAATCCATGTGACAGGCTGTACACATAAGCGGCAAGCAATTGCACTTTATCGTTCCCCAACAGCTCGTTCTGCGCCGGCATGTGACCCTGGCGACCATGGCGAATGGTCTGCTCGAGTTGGGTCAGGCTGGTGCCATAGATAAACCCGGCCGGGTGCGTCAGATTCGGCGCGCCCATGGCTTCAGTACCTTGGCCGGTCGCCCCATGACAGGCCACGCAAGTAGTGCTGAACGCTTGCTGTCCGGCTTGCAGGTCAGCCTTGTTGTCGGCTGGCAATGGCAAACCGGCCAGTTCGTGACGGACGTACGCCGCGACGTTTTTCACCCCGGCTTCGCCCAACACTTCGCCCCAGGCCGGCATCGCCGCCATCCGGCCACCCATGATGGTGGTCTTGATGGTGTCGGCGTCGCCGCCCCAGCGCCAGTCGCTGTCGGCAAGGTTAGGGAAACCGAACGCGCCTTTGGCATCGGAACCGTGGCACACCGAACAATTGGAAGCGAACAAGCGGCCACCCATTTTCAGTGCCTGCGGATCCTTCGCCACTTCTTCCACCGGCATGGCGGCGAACTTGGCGAAGATCGGCCCGAATTTGGCGTCGGCCTTGTTCATTTCCTTTTCCCACTCGTGCACACCGGTCCAACCATCCTCGTAACCGGGAAGAATGCCTTTCCAGTTGCCCAGGCCCGGATAGAGGATCAGATAGCCCACGGAAAACACCAGCGTGCCGGCGAACAGCATGAACCACCACTGCGGCAGCGGGTTGTCGTACTCCTCGATGCCGTCGAAGCTGTGCCCCATGGTCTGGTCGACGCTGCCCTTGGTCTCGCCCCGGCGGGTGCCGATCAGCAGCCATGTCAGGCCGATCAGGCTGCCGATGGTCAGTACGCAGATCCACGTACTCCAGAAGGTGGTCATGGCCGGGTACTCCTTGTCTCATTTACTGGGGTTGTGTCGGGTTGCGGCTCGTCGGCGAACGGCAGCAGACGCGCTTCGGCGAACTCCGGGGTGCGCTTGCGGTTGAACACCCACAAAGTCAAACCGACGAAAGCTACAAACACGACAACGGTGCCTAAACCACGGATCAGCCCTGTGCTCATTTCAATGACCATGGCTCACCTCTTGCTCTTGATCGCAGTGCCGAGCACTTGCAGGTAGGAGACGAGGGCGTCCATTTCGGTCTTGCCCTTGAGGCTGGCCACCGCGCCGCTGATGTCGTCGTCGGTGTACGGCACGCCGAGGGTGCGCATGGTCTTGAGCTTGGTTTCGGTGTGGCTGCTGTCGACCGCTTGCGTGACCAGCCACGGGTAGGCCGGCATTTTCGATTCCGGCACAACGTTGCGCGGGTTGTACAAGTGCGCACGGTGCCAGTCATCCGAGTAACGCGCGCCGACCCGGGCGAGGTCCGGACCGGTACGTTTCGAACCCCACAGGAACGGGTGATCCCAAACGCTTTCGCCGGCCACCGAGTAGTGCCCGTAGCGCTCGGTTTCGGCGCGGAACGGCCGGATCATCTGCGAGTGGCAACCGACGCAGCCTTCGCGGATGTAGATGTCGCGGCCTTCCAGTTGCAGCGCGGTGTAGGGCTTCATGCCTTCCACCGGTTTGTTGGTGACGTCCTGGAAGAACAGCGGGACGATCTGGGTCAGGCCGCCGATGCTCACGGCGAACACCATGAGCAACATCAACAGGCCGACGTTCTTTTCAATCGTTTCGTGTTTCATGGCGGACTCCTCAGGCCATCTGCGCGGCAGCGACGACGTCAGCAGGCTGCGAGGCCCGCACGGTACGCCAGGTGTTGTAAGCCATCAGGAACATGCCGCTGAGGAAGATCGCCCCACCAATCAGCCGCACGACGAAGCCTGGATGGCTGGCCACCAGGGTTTCGACGAAGGAGTAGGTCAGCGTGCCGTCCTCGTTCACCGCGCGCCACATCAGGCCCTGGGCGATGCCGTTGACCCACATCGAGGCGATGTAGAGCACGGTGCCGATGGTCGCGAGCCAGAAGTGCGCGTTGATCAAACCGACGCTGTGCATCTGCGCCTTGCCGAAGATTTTCGGGATCATGTGGTACAGCGCGCCGATCGAGATCATCGCCACCCAGCCGAGAGCGCCGGCGTGTACGTGGCCGATGGTCCAGTCGGTGTAGTGGGAGAGGGCGTTGACGGTCTTGATCGCCATCATCGGACCTTCGAAGGTCGACATGCCGTAGAACGCCAGCGAGACCACAAGGAAGCGCAGGATCGGGTCGCTGCGCAACTTATGCCAGGCGCCCGAGAGGGTCATCATGCCGTTGATCATGCCGCCCCAGCTCGGTGCCAGCAGAATCAGCGACATCACCATGCCCAGCGACTGTGCCCAGTCCGGCAGCGCGGTGTAGTGCAAGTGGTGCGGGCCGGCCCAGATGTACAGGGTGATCAAGGCCCAGAAGTGCACGATCGACAGGCGATACGAATACACCGGACGCTCGGCCTGTTTCGGCACGAAGTAGTACATCATCCCGAGGAAACCGGCGGTGAGGAAGAAGCCTACGGCGTTGTGGCCGTACCACCATTGCACCATCGCGTCGGTTGCACCGGCGTACACCGAGTACGACTTGGTGAAACTCACCGGCAACTCAAGGTTGTTGACGATGTGCAGAATCGCCACGGTGATGATGAACGCGCCGAAGAACCAGTTGCCCACGTAGATGTGCTTGGTCTTGCGCTGCATGATCGTGCCGAAGAACACGATGGCGTAGGCGACCCAGACGATGGTGATCAGGATGTCGATCGGCCATTCCAGCTCGGCGTATTCCTTGGAACTGGTGTAACCCAGTGGCAGGCTGATCGCCGCCAGCAGGATCACCAGTTGCCAGCCCCAGAAGCAGAACGCGGCGATTTTCGGCGCAAACAATTGGGTCTGGCAGGTGCGTTGCACCGAGTAGAACGAACTGGCGAACAGCGCACAGCCACCGAACGCGAAGATCACCGCGTTGGTGTGCAGCGGGCGCAGACGGCCGAAACTGGTCCAGGGCAAATTGAAGTTGAGTTCGGGCCAGACCAATTGGGCCGCGAGAAAAACCCCGAGGCCCATGCCGACGATGCCCCACACCACCGTCATAATGGCGAATTGGCGGACCACCTTGTAGTTGTAGGCGGTACTGATAGAAGTGTTCATGGTTCCCCATCCACGGTTCAGCCGAAGTGAGCGCGCGCAAAACACGCGGCGAATCCTTCGTCTGGAGTTATAGGCAGACTAAAAGCGAGGCAAGCATGGACAAACAGCACAAGGCCAGTATTGACGGGGATCAATGGGCGCAGTGCGTGCGTGATCATGGGTGGCTTTGGGATGCTGCTGATGGAGAGGCTGCGGCGACGTTGATCCTTGCTCACGGGGCGGGGGCGCCGATGGATAGCGATTGGATGACGGATATGGCTGGGCGCCTTGCCGGGCTTGGCATCAACGTGTTGCGGTTTGAGTTTGCGTATATGACGCAGCGGCGGGTTGATGGGGTGAAGCGGCCGCCGAATCCTGCTGCGAAACTGCAGGAGTGTTGGCGTGAGGTGTTTGCTGAAGTGCGACGTCATGTCGCTGGGGTTTTGGCCATTGGTGGCAAGTCCATGGGCGGGCGGATGGCGAGTCTTTTGGCTGACGAATTGGGCGTTGATGCGTTGGTGTGTTTGGGCTATCCGTTTTATGCGGTGGGGAAGCCGGAGAAACCACGGGTTGAGCATTTGGCTTCTTTGCAGACGCGGACTTTGATTGTGCAGGGGGAGCGGGATGCGCTGGGTAATCGGGAGGCGGTTGAGGCTTACACCTTGTCACCGAGTATTGAGGTGACGTGGTTAGCTGCCGGCGATCATGACCTGAAGCCATTAAAGGTTTCCGGGTTTACCCATGAACAGCATTTGGCTAGCGCTGCGCAGAAAGTATCCGAGTTTCTCAGCAAGTGACCGAGCCGGGCTGAGATTTTGAACTGCATGAAGATCTGCTCCCTTTCCCCTCGCCCCCTTGGGGGAGAGGGCTGGGGTGAGGGGGATCGATTTCAGCTACGACATATTTTTTGGGTACATATCCATTCCTGCGGTAACGGCCACTTAGGGTTTCGCCCTTACGGCGACTCACTTTTTTTACAAACGCCTAAAAAAAGTAAGCAAAAAAACGCTTGCTCCTACGTGCGGCCCGCTCGCTGGGGCTCGGGGTTCCTTCGCTCCGGGATCGATCCGGGCGCAGCGTCTACGGTTTGCTTCGCTGCACCTCCTCTCGCTGTGTTTGGCTGCGCCAAACGGTCGCTGCGCTCCCACGCCCGGATCAATCCCTCCACTCAGCCTTCCGACGTCGCCCGTGAATCAAGATCAAAAGCAGGCGAGCTGACACTCGGCCTATTGAGTGGTGAAGAGCACGGCGCGCTTGGCTTTGGTTTTTGTGGTGTTCTCGCCCCTCACCCCAGCCCTCTCCCGAGGGAGAGGGAGCCGATTTTTGGGCTTTTCAAAGCCTGAGTTCAACGCGCTATTGCACGTCGGCGTACCTCTCCCAAACACCGCGATCAGTCCCCTCTCCCTCGGGGAGAGGGTTAGGGTGAGGGGCTATTTTGCTGACACGATAAAAAACTGGAAGCGCGCACTGCCCAGCATTTCCTGTGCGCAAACATGATTTTGTGAGCGCGTTTAAAGTACATGAACCGTTACGCCATCAGGCCTACAACACCTTGCGCCGTTACCTACGCGTACGCCAGAATCCGCCGGCTTACACGACTACAGGCCGGGCTATATCGTTTCCTTGTCACTGAAAAACAGTGATCGGGTTTGGTAGCCCGCCTTAAATTGTCGTTGTTGCGACACTGTCGATGCTGTCTCCTTTTTGAGATATGGCTTTGTATGGTGGGCATGCGTGGGGCTCCTCTGTGAGCGCCGGGTTACCCAATTTGACCGGTCTACCAACCCGCGCATGGCCGCCACCCGCCGTTTGGTAGCGAGGGTGATGGCTCCCGTTTTTTCAAATTGGAGCTTTATCTATGTTCAAAATCACACCAAACCCACCACCCACTGATCCAATCCCCCACGACCCCGCGCTCAGCCCACAAAAGATCAAAGAAGCAACCGACCGCGCCCTCGACTACTACCTCCGACCCGAAGCCCTGGGAGCCCCACCAAGCTCGCCCAAGTTTCGCCCGGTCTATCTCGTCGACCCCACGCTGGATGACGAAACCCTACTGGTCGAGGCGAGCGAGTCGCTTTCATACGCCCACGCCATGGCCGGTAACATCGCCAACTCAATAGGCGGGCCGGAGCGCAAACCGTTGCTGGCGCTGCAACAGGTGATCATGCTCAACGAACTGTTGGTCAATCGACTGCTGGATAAATTGAAGCTGCCTCAGTAGTTATTGGGCCGGCCCTCACCCTAACCCTCTCCCAGAGGTAGAGGGGACTGACCGAGGTGAATGTGCCAGGTGCACCGACTTGAGATACCGAGTCGAACTCAAATTCTGAAATGCACAGAGATCGGCTCCCTTTCCCCCCTCGCCCCCTTGGGGGGAGAGGGCTGGGGTGAGGGGGAGATATTCAATGACACAACAAAAAACCCGGAAGCTCTCGCTATCCGGGTTTTTTGTTATCGCCAGTTCAATCAGCGGTTAAACCGCTCCACCAACGAGTACTGCGTATTCGCTGTCTTCGTCAGTTCTTCACTCAACAACGCCGAGTTATGCGCCTGTTCCGACGTCTGATCCGCCAGTTCCGAAATATTGCTGATGTTGCGGCTGATCTCTTCAGCCACCGCACTTTGCTCTTCCGTCGCTGCAGCAATCTGCGTGGTCATGTCGGTGATGTTGGCCACCGCGTCACTTATGCCGACCAACGCCTGATCCGCTTCCAACACCCGCGCCACACCTTCTTCAGCCTGGCGATGCCCGGCTTCCATGGTTTGCACGGCACTCGAAGCCGTCTGCTGCAACTTGGCGATCAGGGCATGAATCTGCCCGGTCGATTCGCTGGTGCGTTGCGCCAGTTGACGCACTTCGTCAGCCACCACGGCAAAGCCACGGCCCATCTCACCGGCACGCGCTGCTTCAATCGCAGCGTTCAGGGCGAGCAGGTTGGTCTGGTCAGCGATGCCTTTGATCACATCCACCACGCCGCCGATTTCGTCGCTGTCCTTGGCCAGTTGGGTCACGGTCAAACCGGTTTCACCGACAACTACCGACAGACGCTGGATGGCTTCGCGGGTTTCCCCGGCGATGTCACGACCGCGACCGGTCAGGCGATTGGCTTCCTGAGTGGCGTCAGCTGTGCGCTGGACGTGGCTCGCCACTTCCTGGGTGGTCGCGGCCATCTGGTTGACGGCGGTGGCGACTTGTTCGGTTTCCACACGCTGGCGTTCCAGGCCGGTGGAGCTGTTGTGCGCCAGGACGTCGGATTGCTTGGCCTGATCGGTCAAGTGTTCGGCGGTGTCCTGCAGACGGGTCAGGCAGGTTTTCAGGCGTGCTTCCTGGCTGAGGATCGACATTTCCAGACGCGCCTGGGCGCCACGGCTGTCGGTGTACATCTGCGCGATCAGCGGGTCGGAAGTGGTCTGCTCGGCCAGGCGCAGCAGGCGTTTCAGCCCGCGTTGCTGCCATTGCAGGCCCATCAGGCCCAGCGGCACCGACAGACCGGCGGCGAGGGCGAAGCCCCACTGCGAGTTCAGGGTCGCGCCGATCATGAAACTCAACTGGCTGACCAGAATGAACGGCAGCCAGTCTTGCAACACCGGCAGCCATTTATCAGTGGAAGGGATCGCCGACTTGCCTTGGTTGATGCGTTGGTAGAGCGCTTCGGCACGGCGGATCTGTTCGGCAGTGGGTTTGACACGCACTGACTCGTAGCCGATCACCTGACTGCCATCGAACACCGGAGTCACGTAGGCGTTCACCCAGTAGTGGTCGCCGGATTTGCAGCGATTCTTGACAATGCCCATCCATGGCAAGCCTTGTTTCAATGTGCCCCACATGTGCGAAAACACCGCCGCCGGTACGTCTGGGTGACGGACCAGGTTGTGCGGCGCACGGATCAGTTCTTCACGCGAAAACCCGCTGATCTCGACGAAAGCGTCGTTGCAGTAGGTGATCACGCCCTTGGCGTCGGTTGTGGAAATCAACCGCTGCTGAGCCGGGAAAGTCCGTTCGCGTTGTGTAATGGGCTGGTTGTTACGCATGGTTTTTCAATCCGCAAGGCTTTGAAAGGTTGTCGGCGGTGACAGCTTTTTATTGAAATTTTTTTCAATAATCAGCATGGCGTCGCAAAACGGCGCTTGCTTCAGCCAGCGAGCATCGGATAGGTGAACAGGCCGAAATGCAGCAGGTTCAGGCCGAAATGCGTGGCGATCGCCGCGCCGAGCCCACCAAAACGATAGGCCAGACCATAGCCGACGCCCGCCAGCCCTGCCAGCAACACCCAGGTCCAGCCTGCGCCGGCATGCACCAGACCAAACAGCAAAGAGGCCAGCAGCAGGGCGAGATTTTCTCCGTAGGGCAGATTTTTGAAGCGCTGACTGAGGCCGCCCTGTATATAGCCGCGAAACAGCGCTTCCTCGACCAAGGTCACCAGCAGCAGATTGTTCAGCACCCACAGCCACGCTTGATCAGGCCACTTCGGTGCCCAGGCGATCACGCCCAGCAACAGCGCGCCGCCAAGGGCAAGAACCGCGCTCAGCGTCAGGGCGAGGGCGGTGGCGTAGACGCTCAGGCGCAACGAACGTCGCCCGACAATCCACGGGCACACCAGCAACAACCAGAAGCCAACCAGCGGTTTGTCGAGGTTCAGGTACATCGCGAACGGCACGGCGTTGTCGGTGAAGCGTTGCGGATCAATGGCGCGACCGTTGGCGAAGCCCGGTAGCCAGTGCAATGCCAACGCCACGGCCAGCACGATGAACAGGCCATGGCCGAGAAAACGTGCGACCGGCACTTTCTGCAGATGCACGGCGAAACCTGCGAACACCAGCAGCCCAATGGAGATCAGCGCCAGCCAGCCGAGATGGCCGTAACTCAGCGCCCATCCGTAACCGAGGCTGAGAAGCGCCAGATAGAGCCATGGCAAAGCCTTCATCGAAAGTCCCTATGCAAATTTGTGGAAGGGCTTTCTACACGGACGAGCGGCGGGGGACAAGTGAAGGTGTGGCGGGATGTGGGGACGGCACACAAACCTTCGGCCACACACAAATCCCTTGTGGGAGCGAGCCTGCTCGCGAAAGCGGTGGGTCAGACAACATCAATATCGACTGATCCACCGTCTTCGCGAGCAGGCTCGCTCCCACAGGGGATTTGTGTAGGGATTGGATCTAGCGCAAGTTAAGTTTCGCCGCCGCACGCTCGGTTATTTCCGTGCGCAGCTTCAGCGATGGCGCTGCACGCAAACGTGCTTCATCGACAATTGCGTTCGGCGCGGTTGCCGGGCTGCCCGCGTTGAACGGCGGTGCCGGCGCATATTCCAATTGCAACTGGATCAACTGCGCCGCATCGGCACCCACCAACTCTTCAGCCAGCACCAAGGCGAAATCAATCCCCGCCGTGATCCCGCCGCCGGTAAACAGATTGCCGTCACGCACCACCCGATCCTTCACCGCGATCGCCCCCAGCGTCGGCAGCAGATCGTGATACGCCCAATGCGTGGTCGCCCGTTTGCCTTGCAGCAGACCCGCCGCGCCGAGCACCAGCGAACCGGTGCACACCGATGTCACGTACTTCGCCTGCGCAGCCTGACGCTTGATGAAAGCCAGCGTCAGCTCATCTTCCATCAGCGCGCCGACGCCACCACCACCCGGTACACAGATCACATCCAGATCCGGGCAATCCTCAAACGTGGTGGTTGGTTTCAGCAGCAGTCCGGTGCTGGCGGTGACCGGCATCAGATCCTTCCAGATCAAGTGCACCTGCACGCCCGGCAGCGAGGCGAGCACGTCATACGGCCCGGTCAGGTCGAGTTGCTGAACCTGTGGAAACAACAGAAAACCGATCTGCAACGTCATCGTTCTTACTCCATGAAAAGGGCTGGACGGCTTCACTGTAGGCGCGTAGGTTCTGGCGCATACGCCAATCACCCCACGAATTACGCCAAATGCCCAAAGCCATCCACGTACTCGCGTTTGCCAACATGCAGATCCTCGACGTCACCGGCCCCTTGCAGGTGTTCGCCTCGGCCAACGACATCGCCCGTCAGCGCGGCTTGCCGATCCCGTATGCGCCGAGCGTGATTGCCAGCGGCGGCGGGGCGGTGATGTCGTCGGCGGGGTTGGCGGTGTTGGCCGAACCGTTGCCCGAAGCGCCCAGCGATACGTTGATCATCGCCGGTGGCTGGGGCATTTATCCGGCGGCCGAAGATGTGCTGTTGGTGGATTGGGTGCGCGAACACGCGGGCAAATGCCGACGCGTGGCCTCCGTGTGTACGGGGGCATTTCTGTTGGCGGCAAGCGGTTGGCTCGATGGCCGTCGCGTGGTCACCCACTGGACGCGATGCGAACAACTGGCGCAGCAACATCCGAATCTGCACGTTGAGGCCAATCCGATTTTCATCAATGACGGCCCGGTCTGGACGTCGGCGGGGGTTACGGCCGGCATCGATCTGGCCTTGGCCATGGTTGAAGAGGATCTGGGCAGCGACATCGCCCTGGACGTCGCCCGGCATCTGGTGGTGTTCCTCAAGCGCCCGGGCGGGCAATCGCAGTTCAGCGTGACCTTATCCTTGCAGAGTCAGGGCAATCGCTTTGATGAACTGCACGCGTGGATCGCCGAAAACCTCACCTGCGACCTCGGCATCCCGACCCTCGCAGAACAAGCTGGCATGAGCGAACGCAGTTTCGTCCGCCACTACCGTGCCGACACCGGCCAGACCCCGGCGCGGGCGATCGAATTGATTCGCGTCGAAACCGCCCGGCGATTGCTCAGTGACACCGGTTTACCGGTCAAACGCATCGCCGCCAATTGCGGGTTTGGCAGTGAAGAGACATTGCGCCGAAGTTTCCTGCGGGCTATCGGGGTGACGCCGCAGGCTTATCGGGAGCGGTTTTCGGTCAAGGCTGGAGCAGATCCGGTGATGCCTTGAATCAAGCCTCAGCTTCCGCCACCTGATTGAAATACTTCGTCCGATCCGGGGTAAACGTCACCCGCATCTTCGTCCGCGAACACGTCAGCGCACGTTCTGCACTCAAATCAATATCCAGATCCTCACCGCGCAAGCCTTGCCACTGCGCCAGATACTTCAGCGAGCCATATTTCTCGTTTTTCTTCAGGCTGCGGCTCACGCCACCTTTCCAGCCGAGCACGGGCAGTTCGCCGGCGAGACATTTTTGCGCGAGGTCGGGGAAGCGGGTGGCGCGCTGGCGGCCGATTTCCCAGCACTTGATCAGGCCTTTGTCCGCGGCTTCCCAGAGTTGGGTGCGGGTCAGGCCGCTGCGAAGCGGCGTGTCGATGGTGCGCTGGACGTGCTGGGACATTCTGGTTCCTTGAATTCGGGTTTTATTGGACAGCTCCGCTGTGCCCGTTGCGGTGGATGGTAGGGGTGGATGTAACAGCTGGCAACAGGGTATTTCCGGGTGTGACTGCGAGTTGCAGGGCAGGCACGGTTCGGGGGATGTTGACCATTTGTAGTCTTGCGGCAGTTGAAAACTGTGCTGAGGGAGCTTGCTCCCGCTCGGCTGTGCAGCAGGCGCAAAGTCAGGCAACCCGGTGCTTCAGTGGGATTGGCGAGGCAGGTTTCAGGGCCGCTTCGCGACCCGGCGGGAGCAAGCTCCCTCGCCATAGGGGGTGGGAGTGAGCCTGCTTTTGCGTAGGTGTCAGTCCTACAATTGGTTGTTGATGCAGACTATTTCCTACAGCCTTTGGTGACAATTACGGCTGCCAGTAACTCTTTTCCCCACTCAGCTTGCGGTCGAGAAAACTCGCCGCACTGATCAACGCCAGATGCGTCAAGGCTTGCGGGGTATTACCCAAGTGCCGGCCATGGGCGTCGAACTCTTCGGCGTAGAGACCCAGCGGATTGGCATAGCGCAGCAATTGCTCAAACTCCAGATGGGCTTTTTCAACCTGCCCCGCGCGAGCCAGGCATTCGACATACCAGAACGAACACGCGGCGAAGGCGCCTTCAGTGCCGGCCAGGCCATCGATATTGCTGTCGTCATTGCGATAGCGATAAACCATGCCGTCGCGCACCAAGGTCTTTTCGATGGCCGCAAGGGTCGACAGCCAGCGCGGATCCTTGGCGCTGACGAAACGCACCAACGGCATCAACAACATCGAGCCATCCAGCGCGGTGCCGCCCTTGTACTGGACGAAATGCCCGCGCTCCTCATTCCAGAAGTTGTCCCAGATGTCGGCGTAGATCGCCTGCCGGGTCGAGTCCCATTGCGCAAACGGTGCCGGTAACGAGCGTTTCGAGGCCAAGCGAATCGCCCGGTCCAGCGCTACCCAGCACATCAGCCGTGAGTGCAGGAAGTGATGCTGCTCACCGCGCATTTCCCAAATGCCGACATCGGCGGTCTGCCACGTTTCACAGACTTGATCGACCACTTCGCGCACATGTTTCCAGCCTTCATGGGAAATCGCGTCGCCGTACTTGTTGACCAGATACACCGCATCCATCAGCTCGCCGAAGATATCCAGCTGAATCTGATCGTAAGCGCCGTTGCCGATGCGCACCGGTTGCGCACCGCCGTGACCGGACAAGTGCGACAGCTCGGTTTCCGGCAATTCCTGACGACCATCGATGGCGTACAGAATGTTCAACTTCATCGGCTTGCCGCAGCAGTCGCTGACCCGTCCGCGCAGCCAGCCCATATAGGCGTTGGCCTCGCCGACAAAGCCCAGGCGCATGAACGCGTACACCGTGAACGAGGCATCGCGGATCCATGTGTAGCGGTAGTCCCAGTTACGTTCGCCGCCCGGCGTTTCCGGTAGACCGAATGTGGCGGCGGCGAGAATCGCGCCGTGTTTGCGTGAGGTCAGCAGCTTCAACGCGAGGGCCGAGCGGTTGACCATTTCCCGCCAGCGTCCGCGGTAAATCGACTGACCGATCCAGTCGCGCCAGAACTTCAATGTGCGTTTCATGCACAAGTGTCCGGCGCCTTCGGCGAATCGTGGATCATCAGTCGCCCCGAGCATGAACGCCGCCGTTTCATTTTGCTTGAGCGTGAATTGTGCCACCGCCGCTTGCGCGTCGATCTGCATCGGCTGGTCCGAAGCCAGGCGCAGTGACGGTTGGCCGGAAGCGCTAAATGTCACGTCTTGTTGATCCATCTGAGCTCGGGTGTCGGCTCGGGCGTAATCGTGGCGCACGGCGCAGCGCATGGTGAAAGTCGCTTCGCCGCTGACCACGCGCACCCGACGCATCAACAGCGGCAGGTCATCGGCGTTGTCCGCCACTGGCAGCAGATCGGTGACTTCGACCACCGCGCGCTCACTCAACCAGCGGGTTTGCAGAACGTTAGTGTCGGGCAGGTAAATCTGTTCGCGGCGCGCGTCCGGCAAGTCCGGCGCCAACTGGAAAATCCCCGCGTCCGGGGTGTCCAGCAACGAACAGAAAATCGACGGACTGTCGAATTCCGGCCAGCAGAAAAAATCCACACTGCCACGGTCGTTGATCAGTGCCGCACTGCGCATGTCGCCGATGATGCCGTGGGCGTCGATCGGGCTTTGTCGTTCCAGGTGATGCTCAGCCATTGCCGCGAAACTCCGGATAGAGGCTCATGCCGCCGTCGATGAACAGGGTGGTACCAACGATGTAATCGGCGGCATCCGAGGCGAGAAAGACCACGGCGTTGGCGACGTCTTGCGCGTCGCCGATGCGCCCGTAGGGAATCAGATCAAGCAGCTTTTCGCCGGCAGCGCCTTCGGTGGCGTCTTTGTTGATCGCCGTGCGAATCGCCCCCGGCGCGATGCCGTTGATGCGAATGCGTTGGTGGCTGACTTCCTGTGCAAGGGTCTGCATCAACTGATCGACACCACCCTTGGACGCGGCGTAATTGACGTGCCCGGCCCAGGGAATGCGCTGGTGCACCGAACTCATGTGGATGATCTTGCCGGCCGCGCGGGACACGCCTTCACGAACGCCCTGGCGATTGAAAATCCGCAGGGCAGCGCGGGCGCAGAGGAACTGCCCGGTGAGGTTGACGCCGATCACCGCGTTCCAGTCGTCGAGGGTCATGTCCACAGCGGCGGCATCTTTTTGCATACCCGAGTTGGCCAGCAGAATATCCAGCGAACCGAAGGCATCGATGGCCGCCGAGAACAGCCGCTCAACCTCGTCTTCCTTGGAGACATCAGCGCGAATGGCGATGGCCTGCCCACCGTCAGCGATGATTTGCCGAGCCAGTGCTTCGGCAGGTTCTGCCTGGCGGTTGTAGTTGATGACCACCGCCGCGCCGGCAGCGGCCAGGGCTTTGGCGCACGCCTGGCCGATGCCGGAGCTGGCGCCGGTGATCAGGGCTGTTTGTCGGGCGAGGGAAATATGCATGCAAAATCGCGCCTGGGGTCAGTGGGCTTATTTAGCTGACTGACGGGCGGCGGCGAGAGTTCATCTTGCGATCATGAAAAGATCGACAGCTTCAGACCTGATAGCGACCACTGGTGCGATGCCATTCCACATTGCCGGCCAGCCAGCTCTTGACTCCGCCCAGGTAACGTATGAGCGGCGCTGATGCGTGCGGCAGTACGGCCTGTTCTGCGGCCTCATACAAATGCATGATCTCGTCGTGAATGGCGGCACTTTGCGCCATTGCTTGTTCCGGCGAGCAGTGCTGTTCGCGGATCAACAGCAAGGGCAGGTTGAAGTCACCGATTCCGGCTTGCTGCTCCTTTAGCGCCGAAAACAGATCATTGGCAATGATCGTCGCGCTGGCGGCCAGTGCCGTCACGCGTCGCACGTCGGGTGCGCTATACACATTGGCCGGCAGTTCGTAGCCTGCAATGATGTCGATCAACGACAGGCACGGCAGGAAACTGTTGACCTGACGGTGGGCCAGATATTCCCAAAGTGCTGGCGTGAGACCTTCGGTGCGCCAGGCCGCTTCGGCGCTCATGGTCACGAACATGGCGATGATTTCATGGCGCACGCGTGCCACCTGTGCCGGTGTGGCGAAGGACTCCACCCGCGCCAGATACCCGCGCAGAGCGACCAATACCGGATCGCCGCTCAATGCCCGCTCAAGGCCGGGGCGGAACCGTTCGCTCAAGTAAACCGGTTCCAGCGCTGCCAGCGCCACGGACAGGCGTGGGCCGACCATTTTCGGTTCAGATCCGGTTCTCTCGTCATCGCAGTAGTAATCATCGACGGCGAACAGGGCGGCAAAACATTGCGCCGCCAGCAGCAGGCGGTCCGGATCATCCGTATCGTTATGACAAAGCACAGCGAAGCGCCCGAAGCCCATCGCCCGCACTTTTTTGTGCTGGCCTGGAAAAATCCCGACCTGCTCGATCCACGGCATGAGGCGATCATCCACTTCTGCCGCCAGAGACGGGTCGACTCTAAAAGGGGCAAGTCCATATAGCGGCGGGACAGTCCAGGGCGATTGCATCGGCGATTCCTTCGCGGTTGAGCGCAGGGTCATCAGAGCCCGATTGGCGAAAAAAGGCACCTGTCAGACCTGACAGGTCTGCGCGCTTTGCGACAGATGGTCATCCTGGATCCAGAGTCTGACGGAGGTTTCTGGCGGTCTGGTCAGTTGCCAGCGGCAGTCCGGCAGGGGCGACTGAGCCATCTGTTCAGCGAAACGACCCGGGGCTTCGCACCTTCACATTCCACCAACAATTCCCTGCTTCCACGCCACCCGACCCTATGGCAACTTGGCGGCCCTTGATGAGGCTGCAGTCCATGGCAAACCCCTACCGCGAATTGTTCAACGCCCCCGGCGCACGGAATTTTGTCCTGGCCGGAATGATCGCGCGCATGCCGATCTCCATGACCGGTATCGGCGTGATCACCATGCTGTCGCAGTTGAAGGGCGGGTATGCGCTGGCCGGCGCGGTGGCGGCAACCTTTGCCCTGGCCACAGCGTTTTGCGCGCCGCAGGTCTCTCGGTTGGTCGATCGTTTTGGGCAGCGACGCATTCTGCCGGTATCGGCATTGATCGGCGGCGGGGCACTGCTGCTGTTGCTGCTGTGCACGCGGTTACAGGCGCCGAACTGGACGCTGTTTATCTTTGCCGCGCTGGCCGGGTGCATGCCGAGCATGTCGGCGATGGTGCGGGCGCGCTGGACGGAGATCTATCGCGGCCAACCGCAGTTACAGACGGCTTATGCGCTGGAGTCAGTACTCGATGAAGTCTGCTTTATCGTCGGTGCGCCGCTGTCGGTGGGGCTGTGTGTGACGTTGTTTCCCGAGGCCGGACCACTGGCGGGGCTGTTGATGCTGGCGGTCGGCGTCACCGCGTTTGTCGCCCAGCGCAGTACCGAGCCCTCGGTGCATCCGCATGAGCCACACCATCAAGGCTCGATCATTCGCTCCACGGACATGCAGTGGCTGCTGTTGTTGATGACCGCCATGGGCGTCATCGTCGGTGTGATTGATGTGGTCAGCGTCGCGTTCGCTCAGCAACAGGGGCAGCCGGCGGCGGCGAGCATCGTATTGTCGGTGTACGGAATCGGTTCTTTCCTGTCCGGTATCGCGTTCGGTGCGATGCGCTCGAAGCTGCCGTTGCCGCAGCTGTTTTTGTACGGTGGAGTGGCGACGGCGGTGACCACATTGCCGCTGTTGCTGGCGAGCAATATTGTTGGATTGTCGGTGGCGGTGTTCGTCGCCGGGCTGTTCTTCTCACCGACGCTGATTGTGGCGATGGCGTTGATCGAGCGCATCGTACCGCCGGCCAAGCTCACTGAAGGCCTGACCTGGCTGGTGACCGGTTTGAGTATCGGCGTGGCGGTGGGCGCCGCCGGCGCAGGCGCACTGGTCGATGCCTTCGGCGCGCGCAGCGGCTTCTGGCTGGCGATTGCAGCCGGGGCGGTAGTCCTCGCATCGGCGGTGCAGAGTTTCCGTCATCTGAAGTGATCGGCTAACCGACTAATTCCCGCGCTATCTCATCCGTTCTCTTTTACAGATAATCCTATTGAGGTAAACGCGGTGACAAAGCTGACACTGCTGTGCCTGCCCTATTCGGGCGCCAGCGCCATGGTCTATAGCCGCTGGCGGCGCCAACTGCCGTCGTGGCTGCACTTGCAACCGGTGGAGCTGCCCGGGCGCGGTGCCCGTTTCGACGAACCCCTGCAAATCGACATGCGTGCGCTGGCCCGGCAACTGGCCCGCGAGCACAAGGCTGGCTTGCAGACGCCTTACGCACTGTTCGGGCATAGCCTCGGCGCGCTGCTAGCGTGCGAGATGGCGCATGCCTTTCGCGAACTCGGAGTACCGGAGCCGGTGGCGTTGTTCGCTTCCGGTACTGCTGCGCCGACGATGCGCAGTGACTACGATCGCGGCTTTGCCGAAGCGCGTAGCGATGAGGAATTGATCGATCAGTTGCGCACCTTCCAGGGCACCAGCGAAGAAGTATTGGCCAACAAAGAACTGATGAGCCTGACCCTGCCGGTGCTGCGCGCGGACTTCATGATGTGCGGGCGTTTCACGCCGGCGCAGCGGCCGTTGCTCAATTGCCCGGTGCACGTGCTGGGCGGCAAGGAAGACCGCGCGACCACCGAGCAACTGATCGGCTGGAGCAAGGAAACCCTGGGCAGTTTTTCCGTGGACATGATGACCGGTGGGCATTTCTTCATTCATGAACACGAAGCCCGGGTCATCCGCACGATCAAGACCCATCTGGAAGTCCATCACCGCCGTCATGCGCAGGCTACGGCACCGGCGTTTTAGCGCGCGGTTCACCTATCGAGTGATTACAGGAGGCCAGTCATGGCTGTTGCTGTGGGATTTTCCGTTCGGCCACTGCTGCCGCAACGGGGGCGCTTGCCGTTGTTGGTGGAAGCGACCGATGCGGACACTGACTTGTTGGCGGTGTTCGATGAATTGAAAGAACTGGTGGACGAGCATCTGCTGCGCGACGGCGGGGTGCTGTTTCGCGGCTTCCGTCTGAACGGTGCCGAACAGTTCCGGCAGTTTGCGGCCAGTTTTGGCCATCCGTTGTTGAACTATGAATTCGGTTCGACGCCGCGCACCAACGTGACGCAGGGCGTGTACACCTCGACCGAATACCCGGCGCACCAGAGCATTCCGCTGCACAACGAGCAGGCTTATTCCCGCGACTGGCCGATGAAGATCTGGTTCTACAGCATGATCGCCGCCAAGTCCGGCGGCGAGACGCCGATTGCCGACAGCCGTGAAGTTTATCGGCGCATTCCGTTGGCGATTCGCGAGCGCTTCGTCAGCAAAGGGCTGATGTATGTGCGCAACTTCGGCAACGGCTTGGATGTGGCTTGGGAAGACGTGTTCAACACCGACGATCGCGAGGTCGTCGAGGCCTACTGCAAGGCCCACGGCATTGTCTGCGAATGGAAGGACGACGGTGAGTTGCGTACTCGCCAGACTTGTCAGGCGGTGGCGGTCCATCCGGTGACCGGCGACAACGTCTGGTTCAATCAGGCGCACCTGTTCCACATTTCCAACCTGCAAGCGGAAGTACGCGAAAGCCTGCTCGATATCGTCGACGAAGAAGACTTGCCGCGTAACGTCTATTACGGCGATGGCTCGGCGATTGAAGACGAGGTGCTGGCGCAGATTCGCGCGGTGCTCGACGAGTGCGCGATCAGCTTTCCCTGGCAGGAGGGCGATGTGCTGATGCTCGACAACATGCTCTCGGCGCACGCGCGTTCGCCGTTCGAAGGCCCGCGCAAGGTGATTGTCGCCATGGCTGAAGGGCATTCACAGGGGCCGCTCTGAGCAATCCCCACGCCTGGTGGTAAAGCAGCCGAAGCCGGTCTCGTATCGGCTTCGGCGTTTGTGTGCCTACCGTCGGGCCGCTGTTGCGCCAGCGCGCTAAATCATCGCGTTTGTCATTCGTTCTTGTTGATACGACCGGGTCTCCTGGTCACGCCGCCGATCAGCAAGGACCCCATGCATGAATGCCGCAGACGCCCAGAAACTAGCCCGTCGTTTTATCGAACTGCCACAGGACAAACGCCGTTTGTTCCTCGCCGGCATGGCCCGTGAGGGCATCGATTTTGCGCAGCTTCCCATGACTGCCTGTGACGGAATCGCCGAGCGCGACGGGCTTTCGTACGCCCAGCAGCGGATGTGGTTTCTTTGGCAACTGGACCCGCACAGTGCCGCTTACAACTTGCCGATGGCGGTGCGCCTGACGGGCGATCTGCAAGCACAGGCGCTGGAGCAGGCGTTCAGTCTACTGGCGGCGCGGCACGAGTGCTTGCGCACCACCTTCGGTCAGGAAGGTGAGCGCGCGTTTCAGCGTGTCGCCGAACCGCAGCCGTTGAAACTGCCGATCACTGATCTGAGTGCGCTGCCCGAGACCCAGCGCTGGCCGCTGGCGCAGCAGCACATGATGGCGGAGGCCGCTCAGGCCTTCGATCTCGAGAACGGTCCGCTGCTCAGCCTGCGCCTGTTGCGCCTGGCCGAGCAGGAGCATGTGTTGCTGCTGACCTTGCACCACATCATCGCCGATGGCTGGTCGATGAACATTCTCATCGATGAATTCATGCGCACTTACGATGCACTGGTGGCGGGGCGCGAGCCATCGTTGCCGGCACTCACCGTGCACTACCGCGATTACGCCCTGTGGCAACGCAGTTGGCTGGAGGCCGGTGAGCGCGAACGTCAGCTGGATTACTGGCGCACGCAATTGGGCGACGAGCATCCGCTGCTTGAGCTGCCGACCGATCGTGCCTATCCGGCGCAATCCAGTCATCAGGGCGCGCGTCTGGAAACGGTGATCGACGCAGCGCTGCGCCAAGCGCTGAAAAGCCTCGCGCAACGTCAGGGCGTGACGCTGTTCGTGGTGCTGTTGGCGGCGTTCAAAACGTTGCTGCATCGCTACAGCGGCCAGACCGACATCCGCGTCGGCGGGCTGATTGCCAACCGTACGCGCAGCGAAACTGAAGGGCTGATCGGCTTCTTCGTCAACACGCAGATCCTGCGCAGTGAAGTCACTGCACAAACCCGCTTTGCCGATCTGTTGCAAAGCCTGCGTCAGGCTGCGCTCGGCGCCCAGGTTCATCAGGATCTGCCGTTCGATGCCTTGATCGAAGCCTTACAACCGGCGCGCAGCCAAAGCCACAACCCGTTGTTTCAGGTGATGTTCAACCACCAGCCGCTGGTGACCGACTTGCACGATGTGCAACTGGAGTCCGGTTTGCAGGTGGGCTATTTGACTGAGGAGCAATTGGCCGGCAGCGGTCGCCAACATGCCGCCACCAGCGACCTGATGCTCGACACCCGTGAGGAGGGCGAGCAATTGTTCGCGGCGTTCACCTACGCCACCGATATTTTTGATGCCACCACCATTGCTGCTATGGCCGGGCATTGGCGCAACATCCTCGCGTCCGTGTGCCGCGATCCGCAGCAAATCGTCGGCGAAGTCGAACTGCTGGCGGAGGCGGAACGTGCACAACTCATTCAGGCCACCGAAGCAGAACCTGTGTTCGCCAGCGTGCAGACCCTGTTCGAAGCGCAAGTAGCGCGCACGCCACAGGCATTGGCAGTGATTCTGGCGACCGAGCCGTCGCCGGCACTCAGCTATGCCGAGTTGAACACCCGCAGTAATCGTCTGGCCCATCAGTTGCGCGCTCGCGGTGTCGGCCCTGATGTGCTGGTCGGTGTCGCGTTGGGGCGCTCGCTGGAACTGGCGGTGGCGTTGCTGGCGGTGCTCAAGGCCGGCGGCGCCTACGTGCCGCTGGATCCGCAAACCCCGGCCGAACGCTTGCGCCATGTGCTAGATGACAGCGGTTTGAAATTGCTGCTGACCGATCACGCCAGCCTCGCCAGCCTGCCGGATCTGGATGGCGTCGATTGCCTGTGCCTGGAGCAACTGGCCGACAGTGATCAGGCCCACAATCTGCCGGTGACGGTCGCCGCGCAAAACCTCGCCTATGTGATCTACACCTCCGGTTCCACCGGGCGGCCGAAAGGAGTCGCGGTCAGCCACGGCGCGCTGAGCGAGTTCATCGCCCGCGCCATCGATTACAGCGACCTGCGTGAAGGCGATCGCGTTCTGCAGTTCGCCACCAGCAGCTTCGACGGCTTTGTCGAGCAGTTTTTCCCGCCGCTGTGCCACGGCGCCGCAGTCGTCCTGCGCGATGCGCGGTTGTGGGACAGCGCGGCGTTGCATCAAGTGATTGTCGATCACGGCATCACCTTGGCCGACTTGCCGGCGGCTTATTGGTATTGGCTGGTGCAGGAATATGCCGCTAATCCACCGAGCGGCTTCGGTGCGCTGCGGCAGATTCACGTCGGCGGCGAAGCGATGGCGGTGGACGGTTTGCGCTTGTGGCAACAGGCCGGTTTGGGCCATGTGCGCTTGCTCAATACCTACGGGCCGACCGAGGCCACGGTGGTGTCGAGCATTCACGATTGCACGGCATTGACGGCGGACGCCGTGTCGTGGCGCGGCATCCCGATCGGCCACGGTCTCGACGCGCGCCGTTTATACGTGCTGGACGATGATTTGAACCTGCTGCCGCAAGGCGCGGTGGGCGAGTTGTACATCGGTGGTCCGGGCCTGGCGCGGGGTTATCACCGCCAGCCGATGCTCAGCGCCGAGCGTTTTATCGCCGACCCGTTTGCCGATGGCCAGCGCCTGTACCGCACCGGTGACCGCGCGCGCTTGCGACCTGACGGAGCCGTGGAGTACATCGGTAGGGCCGATCATCAAGTGAAGATTCGCGGTTTCCGCATCGAGTTGGGCGAAATCGAATCGCGCCTGCAGCAATGCCCTGGCGTTCGCGAAGCCGTGGTGCTGGCGGTGCCGCTCAGCGGCGGCCAGCAACTGGTGGCCTACGTAGTCGCCGATCAGGCCACGCTCGAAAACGCCGCGACGCAAGCGGCGTTCCGTCAGCAAATTCGCGCTGCCCTGCAAGCCCATTTGCCGGACTACATGGTGCCGGGCCACTTGCTGTTGCTGGCGAACCTGCCGCTGACACCCAGCGGCAAGCTCGATCGCAAGGCGTTGCCGGCGCCGGATCCGGCGCAGTTGCAGGGCGATTATCGCGCCCCGCAATCGGACGCCGAGTTGTGTCTGGCGCAGATCTGGGCGGATGTTTTGCAAGTTTCGCGGGTGGGTCTTGACGATCACTTTTTTGAACTGGGCGGCCACTCGCTGTTGGCCGCGCAAGTGATTGCCCGGGTGAAAAGTCAGCAGGGCGTGGTGCTGCCGCTACGCAGCCTGTTCGAGAAACCGCTGCTGATCGATCTGGCCGCCGTGTTGGCGCAACTGGCAGATGGCGCAACGAACGACGACTGGTCCGACATGGATCAGTTCATCAATGCTTTGGAAGGAGAAGAAGTATGAGCGGCACCATGGCGGAACGTATCGCGAAGAGGTTCGTCGGTTTGCCGCTGGAACAGCGTCGGCTGTTTCTGGCCAAGCTGCGCGAAGATGGCAAGGACTTCAGCCTGTTGCCGCTGCCGGTCAGTCGTCACGATATCGCGCCGATTCCGTTGTCGTTCGCTCAGCAGCGCCTGCTGTTTCTCTGGCAACTCGAACCGCAAAGCGCCGCCTACAACATGGCCGCCGGCCTGCGCCTGAACGGGCGTCTGGACGAAGTGGCACTGCAGCGTTCGTTCGATCATCTGGTGGCGCGCCATGAAGTCCTGCGCACGGTGTTCCAGACTGACGGTGATCAGCCGCATCAGGTCATCCTTGCACAGCAACCGCTGGCCGTGGAGCGTATCGACCTGACCCGCCTGCCGGCAGCAGAACGCGAGCAAGCGTTGGCGCAACAGGTGCAGGCCGTCACCGCACGACCATTCGATTTGCGCCACGGGCCGCTGCTGCGCGCCAGTCTGTTTGCCCTGGCCGACGAGGAATTCGTGCTGGTGGTGAGCATGCACCACATCGTCTCTGACGGCTGGTCGATGGACGTGATGGTCAAGGAATTCGTCCAGTGCTATCAGGCCTTCAGCCTCGAACGCGAACCGCAATTGCCGGCGCTGGCGCTGCAATACGCTGACTACGCGATCTGGCAACGGCGCTGGCTGGAAGCCGGCGAGGGCGAGCGTCAACTCGATTACTGGCGTCAGCAATTGGGTGAAGAGCATCCGTTGCTGGAAGTGGCACCGGACTTTGCCCGGCCACTGACGCAAAGCTTCGAAGGCCAGACCCTGAGTTTTGATTTCGGTGCGCCGCTGTCCCTGCAGCTCAATGCCTTTGCCCGCAGCCAGGGCATCAGTCTGTTCATGCTGGTGCTGGCCGGGTTCTCGTTGTTTCTGTCGCGGCAGGCCGGGCAGCGCGACATTCGCGTCGGCGTGCCGAATGCCAACCGTGGTCGTGCTGAAGTCGAAGGGCTGATCGGCTTTTTCGTCAACACCCAAGTGCTGCGTTGCGAGGTGGATGAGCGCGGCAGTTTCGAGGATTTGCTGGCGCGGGTGCGTGAAGCTTCGTTCGGCGCGCAGGCGCATCAGGAGTTGCCGTTCGAGCAACTGGTGGACGAGTTGGTGGCTGAACGCACCCTCGGCCACAACCCGCTGTTCCAGGCCAAGTTCAACCAGAACGTCGGCATGCAGAAACAGCGCGCGATGGCTCTGCCAGGGCTGACTGTTGCCGAGTATCCGCTGGACAAGGACGGCACTCACTTCGATCTGGCGCTGGACATCACCGATGACGGCACGCTGATTCACGGTCAGATGACCTATGCCAGCGACCTCTATCGCCCGCAGACCGTCGAAGCTTTCGTGCCGGCCTTGCTCGGTCTGTTCAGCGAATTGCTGAAAGCGCCGCAGGCACCGTTGCACAGTGTTGCGTTGATCTCGCCAGCGCCGCTCCCGGCACCCGCCGAACCGGCGTTGCTGGTGTTGCAGCACTGGGATCGTGAAGTCGCGCAGCAGCCCGAAGCACTGGCCGCGCGCGACCTGAATCAGGCCTTGAGTTTTCAGGCGCTGGATCAGGCGGCCAATCGACTGGCCCATCATTTGCGCGCCCAAGGCGTGCGCGACGGCCAGCCGGTGGCAGTGCTGATGGAGCGTTCGCTGGACTGGCTGACTTCTGTGCTGGCGATCTTCAAGGCGGGCGCGGTGTACATGCCGCTGGACGTCAAGGCGCCGGACGCACGTTTGCAGCAGATGCTCGGCGCTGCGAAAGCACGGCTGCTGTTGTGCGCCGAAGACGATGCGCGTGTCTGCGCGCTGGCGGTCGATGGCTGTCAGGGCATCGCCTTTGCAGCGTTGCAGTGGCAGTCAATGCCGGACACGTGCCCAGCCGTGACGCTGTGCGCGCAATCACCGGCGTACGTGATTCACACCTCCGGTTCCACCGGGCAACCGAAAGGCGTACTGGTCAGCCACGGTGCGCTGGGCAGTTATGTGCGCGGTGTGCTGGAACGACTGGCGCCGGCAGCGGACAGCAGCATGGCGCTGGTCTCGACCATCGCTGCGGATCTTGGTTTTACCGTGCTCTTCGGTGCGCTGTGTTCCGGGCGCCTGTTACATGTCTTGCCGGAAGAATTGGGCTTCGATCCGGACCGCTTTGCCGAGTACATGGCCGCGCATCAAGTGGGCATGCTGAAAATCGTTCCCGGCCATCTGGCCGCGTTGTTGCAGGCCGCGCGGGCTGCCGACGTGCTGCCGGAACACGCGTTGATTGTCGGCGGTGAAGCGTGCTCGCCGGCGCTGGTCGAGCGCGTGCGCCAGCTCAAACCGGGCTGCCGCCTCATCAACCACTACGGGCCGAGTGAAACCACGGTGGGCGTGCTGGCCCATGAAGTCGGTGATCTGACCCTGACGCGCAGCGTACCGGTCGGTAGCGCACTGGCCGGCGCTCACGTTTACGTGCTCGACGATGTGCTGAACAACGTTGCCGATCAGGTGGCCGGCGAGTTGTATATCGGTGGTGACAGCGTGGCGCTGGGCTACCTGAATCAGCCGGGGCTGACGGCCGAGCGCTTCCTGCCCGATCCGTTTGGCGCGTCGGGTGCGCGGGTGTATCGCAGTGGTGACCGGGTACGCCGCAATCGTCAGCAAACGGTGGAATTCATCGGCCGCGCCGACGATCAGGTCAAGGTGCGCGGTTATCGCGTGGAGCCGGCGGAAGTCGCGCGGGTGTTGCTGGGCCTCGACGGCATCAGTGAAGCGGCGGTGCTGGCGCTGTCACTGGATGACGACCCGACGCGTCTGCAACTGGTCGCGTGGTGTGTGCCGGCGGCGGGGCGGACCATGCAGGCGCAGGCACTGCGCGAGCAATTGCAGGCGTGCCTGCCGGATTACATGGTGCCGGCGCAGATTGTGCTGCTGGAAACATTGCCGCTGACCGCCAACGGCAAGCTCGACAAACGTGCCTTGCCGGTGCCGGGCGTGGTCACTCAGCACTTCGTCGCGCCACAAGGTGAAGTTGAAGAGAAACTCGCGGCGATCTGGGCCGATGTGCTCAAGCTTGAAAGCGTGGGCAGCAGCGACAACTTCTTCGAACTGGGCGGTGACTCGATCCTCAGCCTGCAGATCATTGCCCGGGCCAAACGCCAGGGCATCAAGCTGAGCCCCAAGCAACTGTTCGAAAAACAGACCATCGGCCAACTGGCGGCTGTGGCCAAGCTGATCGAAGCCAAAGCCGTCGCGGCGGCACCGGTCGCTCGCGGACCGTTGCCGCTGTTGCCGATTCAGGCACGTTTCTTCGCAACCGCGATTGCCCAGCGTCAGCACTGGAACCAGTCGGTGATGTTGCAGCCGACCACACCGCTCGACGCCGCGCATCTGCGCACAGCGCTGGCCGCGCTGATCGAACAGCACGATGCATTGACGCTGTGCTTCCAGGCGTCCGCCGACGTGTGGCAGGCAATGCCGCAGACTCAGCGTGATCCGCAGCTGTTGTGGGTGCGTGAGCTGGACAGCCTGGACGCTTTGCCGGCATTGGCCGATGTGGCCCAGCGCAGCCTGAATCTGCAACAAGGGGACTTGGTGCGGGCGGTGTTGGTGAACCTGCCGAATGCTGAGCAACGCCTGTTGCTGGTTATCCATCACCTGGTGGTCGACGGCGTGTCGTGGCGCATTCTGCTCGAAGACCTGCAGCTCGCTTACACCGCTTTGGCGGCGGGCACGCCGCTGATCTTGCCGGGCAAAAGCAGCTCGCTGCACAGCTGGGCCGAGCATCTGCAGCGTTGCGCGCAGAGTGAGGCGCTGGCCGCTGAGAGCGCCTACTGGCGGCAAACCCTGGCGGCGGGCGACGCGCAACTGCCACGGGATTTCCCGCAGGACACCCAGACCCGCGCACAAGCGGCCCGGGCCAGCACGCGCTTGAGTCAGGCGCTGACCCATAAGCTGCTGAAAGTGGCGCCAGCGGCGTATCGCACGCAGATCAACGACCTGTTGCTGACGGCCCTGGCGCGGGTGTTGTGTGACTGGAGCGAACAGCCTTCGGTACTGATTCAGCTCGAAGGTCATGGTCGCGAAGACTTGTTCGACGACATCGACCTGAGCCGCACCGTGGGCTGGTTCAGCAGCTTGTTTCCGGTGCGCCTGACCCCTGAATCGACGCCAGGTGCGTCGCTGTGCGCGATCAAGGAACAACTGCGGGCGGTGCCGGGCAAAGGCATCGGGTTTGGTGTGCTGCGTTATCTGAGCCAATCCGCCGAGTTGCAGGGATTGCCGCAGCCGCGCGTGACTTTCAACTATCTCGGCCAGTTCGACGGCGCGTTCAACGCCGACGCGGGTGCGCTGTTCGTGCCAAGCGGCGAAAGCACCGGCGCCAATCAGGACGCGGCAGCGCCGCTGGGTAACTGGCTGAGCGTTGACGGTCAGGTCTACGGCGGTGAGCTGGAATTGACCTGGACCTTCGGCAGCGGCATGTATCGCGCAGAAACCGTCGCGGCGCTGGCCGAAGCCTACCGGCGCGAGCTGGAGCGTTTGATCGAACATTGCTGCGACAGTGGCGAGGCGGCTGTGACGCCGTCGGACTTCAGTCTGGCAACGCTGACCCAGGCACAACTGTCGGCGCTGCCGATCCCGGCCCGCGACATCGTCGACCTCTATCCGCTGTCGCCGATGCAGCAGGGCATTCTGTTCCACAGCGTCAACGATCCGGACAGCCCGGCGTACACCAATCAATTGCGTGTGGATGTGCAACAACTCGACGCCGAGCGCTTCCGTCTAGCGTGGCAGCAAACCGTTGATGCCCACGAGATCCTGCGCACGGCATTTGTCTGGCCACAAGACGCTGGCGCCGCAGTACAAGTGGTGCGTCAAAGTGCGCAGATGCCATGGCGCGTGCAGGACTGGCGCGGTCGTGCTGACCTCGGCACGGCGCTGGAGCAACTGGCCAGCGAGGACTTGGCCAACGGTTTCGACCTGACTGGCGCGCCGCTGTTGCGGGTGACGCTGGTGCGCACGGACGAGGCCACGCATCACCTGATTTACACCTGCCATCACATCCTCATGGACGGCTGGAGCACCTCGCAGTTGTTCGGCGAAGTGCTGCAGCGTTATGCCGGCCTGACCCCGGCGGTCGGGCAGGGGCGCTATCGCGATTACATCGAATGGCTGGATCAGCGCGATCAGCAGGCCAGCCGCGATTTCTGGACGACAGCCCTCGCTGATCTTGATGAGCCGACGCGTCTGGCCAGTGCCGTGTCGGGCGGGCAGCACGCGGCCAGCGGTTACGCCGATCACGCGCATGTATTCAGCGAAACCTTGACGGCGGACTTGAACCGCTTCGCCCGCGAGCAGAAAGTCACCCTCAACACCTTGGTGCAAGCGGCGTGGCTGGTGCTGTTGCAGCGTTATACCGGGCAGGACCATGTGGCCTTCGGCGCCACGGTTGCCGGGCGTCCGACGGATTTGCCGGGCGTCGAGCAGCAGATCGGTCTGTTCATCAACACCTTGCCGGTGGTCGCGGCGCCGTCCGCCGAGATCGTCGTCAGCCAGTGGCTGCAACAGGTGCAGGACGTCAATCTGGCACTGCGTGAACACGAGCACACGCCGCTCTACGACATTCAGCGTTGGGCCGGTGCCGGTAACGGCGCGTTGTTCGACAGCATTCTGGTGTTTGAAAACTACCCGATGGCCGAAGCGTTGCAACAGGGCCCGGCCACCGGTCTGACGTTCTCGGCGATTCGTCGTCAGGAACAGACCAACTACCCGTTGACGCTGGTGGCGGTCACCGGGCGTGAGCTGAGCCTGGGGATCAGTTACGACCGGGCCAGTTTCGATGCGGCCGCAATCAGCGGTTTGAGCGCGCAACTGGAGAGCCTGCTGACGCAGTTCCTCGCCGATGCCTCACAACCGCTGGGTGCGTTGCAATTGCTCGCCGAACCGCAGCGTCAACAAGCCATCGCTTGGGGCAAGGCCGACGTCACGGCCACGGACGCGCGCACGGTGCTGGAACACCTCGCCGCGCAAGTGCAGCGCCAACCGCAAGCGCATGCGGTGCTGTTCGCCGAACAACAGATCGATTACCAAAGCCTCGATGCTCGGGCCAATCGTCTGGCGCACAAGCTGCAGGCACTGGGCGTCGGGCCGGAGGTGCGCGTCGGCGTGTGCATGCGACGCACGCCGGATATGCTCGTGGCGTTGTTGGCCATTCTCAAGGCCGGTGGCGCCTATGTGCCGCTGGATCCGGACTACCCGCAGGAACGCTTACTGCACATGCTCGATGACAGCCGCGCCGCCGTGCTGATCACCGAACCGGCCGCACTGGCGCTGCTGCCTGAAAACTTGAGTGCGCAGGTGTTGTTGGTGGAAGAGGGCGCGTTGAGCGCGTTCCCGGCCAGCGCACCGCTGGTGAAGGTCTCTGCGCAGAATCTGGCGTACGTCATCTACACCTCCGGTTCCACCGGCAAACCGAAAGGCGTGGCGATCACCCACGCTAACCTGTCGGCGCTGATTCAGTGGTCGGCCGGGGTCTATCGCGAAGAACAGTTGCGTGGCGTGCTGGCGTCGACGTCGATCTGCTTCGACCTGTCGGTCTGGGAGATTTTCGTCACTCTGGCTTGCGGGGGTTGCCTGGTGTTGGCGGACAATGCGCTGGCGCTGGCCGATTTGCCGGCCCGCGAACAGGTCACGCTGATCAACACGGTGCCGTCGGCGATTGCCGCGCTGCAACGGGCCGGGCAGATTCCGCATTCGGTGGCGACCATCAATCTGGCCGGTGAACCGCTCAAACAGAGCCTGGTCGACACGTTGTACGCGAGCACGTCGGTGCAACAGGTCTACGACCTCTACGGGCCGTCGGAAGACACCACCTATTCGACCTTCACCCTGCGCACCCCGCAGGGGCAGGCGAACATCGGCCGGCCGTTGCCGAACACCGTGGCCTATCTGCTCGACAGCCAGTTGCAAGTACTGCCGAGTGGCGTACCTGCCGAGTTGTACCTGGGCGGTGCCGGTGTCACCCGGGGTTATCTGCTGCGCGCGGCACTGACCGCCGAACGTTTTGTGCCGAACCCGTACGCCAGCAACGGCGAGCGCCTGTACCGCACTGGCGATCTGGTGCGCCAGGGCGGCGACGACAACATCGAGTACATCGGCCGGGCCGACCATCAGGTGAAGATTCGCGGCTTCCGTATCGAGCTCAGCGAAATCGAAGCACGGCTGCTGGAGCAGGATGAGATCCGTGAAGCCGTGGTGCTCGCGCAGGACGGTGCCGCCGGCAAATACCTGCACGCCTACGTGGTCGCGGCGCAGGCAGTGGTCGATCAACCGGTGTTGGCGGAACGCTTGCGCAATGCCCTGGCCAGTCGCTTGCCGGCGCACATGGTGCCGGGCCACTTGCACCTGATCGACGCCATCCCGCTGACCCCCAACGGCAAGCTCGATCGCAAGGCGCTGATGGCCTTGGGCGACGGCCCGACGCAGCAGCACTATCAGGCGCCGCAAAGCGATTTGCAGTGGCAGGTGGCGACGATCTGGCAGGAGGTGCTGGAGGTCGAGCAGGTGGGCCTCGCGGACAACTTCTTCCAGCTCGGCGGGCACTCGTTGCTGGCCACGCTGGTGGTGACCCGGATCAAGGAGCGTCTGGGCGACAAGGTGCCGCTCAAGGAGCTGTTCGAAACCGATACCCTCAAGGCGTTCTGCGCGCGAATCGAGGCTCTGCGCGTCGAAATGTCGCCCGTTCAGGATGAATTGGCTAAATCCCTGGAGGCCCTCAAACGTCTATCCCTCGATGATCTGGAAAAACTGATTTCTTGAGAGGGAAAAACGCGTGCAAGAGTTAATCGAGTCGGTAGGACAACTTTCGGCTAAGCAAAGAAAGGCTCTGGCGGTTCTGCTCAAGCAGAAAGGTGTCAACCTCTTTGACATTGCCCCGGTTTTCAAGCGCACGGCTGAAGAGCCGTTGCTGCTGTCCTACGCTCAGCAGCGCCAGTGGTTTCTCTGGCAGTGGGCGCCGCACAGTGCGGCCTACAACATTCCGACGGCCCTGCGTTTGCAGGGTCCGCTGGATGTCAGCGCGCTGGAGCGCAGCGTTCAGGCGCTGATCGAACGACACGAAACCTTGCGCACGGTGTTCTCCCAGGAAACCGCGCAACCTTTGCAAGTGGTCCTGCCCGCAGGGCCCTTTGCACTGGAGATTCATCAACTGAACGCTGAGCTGGCCAGCGACGCGGAGGCCTCGATCCAGGCGTTCGTGCAGACCCAGAGCCAGAAAACTTTCGACCTGCAGCACGGCCCGCTTTTGCGCGCAGCGCTGCTGCAAGTCAGCCCCAATGACTATGTGCTGGTGCTGACCCTGCACCACATCGTCTCCGATGGCTGGTCGCTGCAAGTGATGATCGAGGAACTGGTGCAGCTCTACGCCGGTTTCAACCTCGATCACGACGCCGGTCTGCCGGCGCTGCCGATTCAATACGCCGACTACGCCTTGTGGCAGCGGCAGTGGATGGAGGCCGGTGAACAGGAGCGGCAACTGGCCTACTGGCAAGAGAAACTCGGTGGCGAACAACCGGTGCTGGAACTGCCGATGGATCGCCCGCGCACCATCGAGCAAAGCTTCGCTGGCGCCAGCCATAACCTGATTCTCGACCCGGCGCTGAGCAACGCGCTCAAAGCCTTCGCCCGGCAAGAAAACGTCACCCTGTTCGTGGTCTTGCTGGCCTCGTTCCAGGCCTTGTTGCATCGCTACAGCGGTCAGGCCGACATCCGCGTCGGCGTGCCAAATGCCAACCGTGGCCGGGTAGAGATCGAGCGGCTGATCGGCTTCTTCGTCAACACTCAGGTGCTCAAGGCCGACATCGATGGGCAGATGTCCTTTGTCGATCTGCTGCGTCAGGTCAAACAGACCGCGCAAGAAGCGCAGGCCCATCAGGACTTGCCGTTCGAGCAACTGGTCGAAGCACTGGAACCGGGCCGCAGCCTCAGTCACAGCCCGCTGTTCCAGGTGATGTTCAACCATCAGGCCGAGCGCCGCGCGAGTGTCGAAACCCGTTTGAATGGCCTGAGCATCGAACCGCTGGAATGGCAGAGCCAGACCGCGCAGTTCGACCTGACCCTCAACACCACCGAACAAGCCCATGGCATCGAAGCCGTACTGAAATACGCCACCGATCTGTTCGACGCCGCGACCATTGAGCGTCTGGCACAACACTGGAATGCGCTGTTGCAGGCCATCGTCGCCGCGCCGACCCAGCGCATTGGCCAGTTGCCGATGCTCGATGCCGGCCAGCAGCAACAATTGCTGGCGCAGTGGAATCCCGAGCGGATCAAGCAACCGCTCGAGCAGTGCATTCACCAAGCCATTGAAGCGCAGGCCGAGCGTTATCCCGACGCGATCGCCGTGACGTACGACGGGCAACGCCTGACGTACGCCGGACTCAATCGCCGCGCCAATCAGTGGGCGCATGCGTTGATCGCCCGTGGCGTCGGCCCGGACGTGCGCGTTGGCGTGGCGGTCGAGCGTTCGCTGGACATGATTGTTGCCATCCTTGCCGTGCTCAAGGCCGGTGGCGCTTATGTGCCGCTGGATCCGGGCTACCCGGATGATCGCTTGAGCTACATGATCGCGGACAGCGGCATCGAGCTGCTGCTGACCCAGGGTCATCTGCTCGCGCAACTGCCGGTGCCACCGGGGCTGGCGTGCCTCGATCTGCATCAGGCGCCAGAGCCCGGCAATGAAACCAACCCGCCATGCCTGACCTCGCCGGACAGTCTGGCGTACGTCATTTACACCTCCGGTTCCACCGGTAAACCGAAAGGCGCATTGCTGCCGCACGGCAACGTCATGCGGTTGTTCAGCGCCACCGAACACTGGTTCGATTTCGGCCCGCAGGACAGCTGGACGCTGTTCCATTCCTACGCTTTCGACTTCTCGGTCTGGGAGATTTTCGGCGCGCTGTTGTATGGCGGCAAACTGGTGGTGGTGCCCCATGACATCAGCCGTTCTCCGGAAGATTTCTACACGCTGCTGTGCGATGAAAACGTCACCGTGCTGAACCAGACGCCGTCGGCGTTCAAGCCATTGATGCAGGTCGCCAGCGAGTCGACGCGCAATAACTCTCTACGCTACGTGGTGTTCGGCGGCGAGGCGCTGGAAGTGCAGAGCCTGCGCCCGTGGTTCGAACGCTTCGGCGACCGTGCGCCGACGCTGATCAACATGTACGGCATCACTGAAACCACGGTGCACGTGACCTACCGGCCGTTGTCGATGGCCGATCTTGAACAAAGCCACAGCAGCCCGATTGGCGAGCCGATTGTCGACCTGTCGTGGTACTTGCTCGATGGCTCGCTGAACCTGGTGCCACAAGGTTGCATCGGTGAGTTGTACATCGCCGGTGCCGGTCTGGCGCGGGGTTATCTGAATCAGGCCGGCATGACCGCAACACGTTTTGTGCCAGACCCGTTCAATCCGCAGGCCGGCGAGCGTCTGTATCGCACCGGCGACCTGGCGCGGCTGCGCGGCGACGGGGTGATTGAGTACATCGGCCGTATCGACCATCAGGTGAAGATTCGCGGCTTCCGTATCGAGTTGGGTGAAATCGAAGCGCAACTGCTCAAGCATGCCGATGTGCGCGAAGCCGTGGTGCTGGCGGTCGACGGTATCAGCGGCCAGCAACTGGCAACCTGGATCGTCGCCAACGAGGTGCTGGATACCGAAGGGCAGGGCGCACTGCGCGATTCGATCAAGGCGCATTTGCGCGAGACCCTGCCGGATTACATGGTCCCGGTCAGTTGGGCGTTCCTTGAGCGTCTGCCGCTGACCGCCAACGGCAAACTCGATCGCAAGCAACTGCCGCACCCGGAAGTCGCGCAGGTGCAGGAAGTTTATGCGGCGCCACGCAACGAACTAGAACAGCGTCTGGCCGAGATCTGGCAGGACGTGTTGAAGGTCGAGCGGGTCGGCCTAAACGACAACTTCTTCGAGCTGGGCGGCGACTCGATCATTTCGATTCAGGTGGTCAGCCGCGCGCGTCAGGCCGGCATTCGCTTCAGCCCCAAAGACATCTTCCAGCACCAGACCGTGCAGCGTCTGGCGACCGTCGCGCAACAGAGTGACGCGGTGCAGATGCAGCAGGGCGAAGTACTCGGCGACGCGTTGCTGACACCGATCCAGCATTACTTTTTCAACAGCGACATTCCGGCGCGGCATCACTGGAACCAGTCGATCCTGCTGACCCCGGCCACCGCGCTGCACGCGGCGCCGCTGGAGCAGGCGCTGCTGCAGTTGCAGCGCCACCACGACGCCTTGCGCCTGCGTTACCGGCAAACCAACGATGGCTGGCAGCAGAGCCACGCGCCGGCGGATCAGGCGCAAACCTTGTTGCGCACGGTCACCCTGGACGACAGCGCAGCATTGCCAGCGCTGTGCCTGGACTTGCAACGCAGCCTCGATTTGCTCGATGGCCCGCTGATTCGTGCAGTGTTGGTTGACTTGCCGGACGCCACTCAGCGTCTGCTGCTGGTGATCCATCACCTGGTGGTCGATGGCGTGTCGTGGCGGATTCTGCTGGAAGATCTGCAAAGCGCTTATCAACAACTGAGCAGCGGTCAGGCTGTGCGTCTGCCGGCCAAGACCAGCGCGTTCAAGGATTGGGGCGAGCGTCTGCAGAAGCATGCCCGTAGCGCTGAACTGGAAAGTGAACTGGATTACTGGCGCGGGCAACTGCGCGAGGTGTCCGTCGAGCTGCCGCTGGACAACCCGCAGGGCCAGTTGAGCAACCGTTTCGAGCGCAGCGTCGATACGCGTCTCGACGCCGAACGTACCCGTCAGTTGCTGCAACAGGCACCGGCGGTTTATCGCACCCAGGTCAACGACTTGCTGCTGACCGCACTGGCCCGAGTGTTGTGCCAATGGACGAACACCGACAGCGCCCTGGTGCAGCTTGAAGGCCATGGCCGCGAAGACCTGTTCGAGGACGTCGACCTCAGCCGCACGGTAGGTTGGTTCACCAGCATGTTCCCGGTGCGCCTGACCCCGGACGCGAGTCTGGAAACCTCGATCAAAGGCATCAAGGAGCAACTGCGCGCGATCCCGAACAAAGGCATCGGTTATGGCTTGCTGCGTCATCTGGGCAGCGCCGAGTCGCAAGGGGTCTTGAACGAACTGGCGCAACCGAAGGTGACGTTCAACTACCTCGGCCAGTTCGACAACAACTTCGATGAACACGCCCTGTGGGTGCCGGCCACTGAAGACAAGGGCGCCGGTCAGGACGAAAACGCGCCGATGGCCAACTGGCTGACCATCGATGGCCGGGTTTATCAGGGGCAGTTGAGCCTGACCTGGACCTACAGCGGTGATGTCTTCGAAGAGGCGACCATCAACGCGTTGGCCCGCGCCTACGAAGTGGCGCTGGGCGAGTTGATCGACCATTGCCTGAGCCACCCGAGCGGTGGTTTGACACCATCGGATGTGCCGTTGGCCGGGTTGTCCCAGGCGCATCTGGACAGCTTGCCGATCGCCGCCCAGCGCATCGAGGACATCTATCCGCTGGCGCCGATGCAGCAAGGCATCCTGTTTCACAGCCTGTACGACGCCGATGCCAGCGCCTATGTCTATCAGATGCTGCTGGATATCGACGGCCTCGACGTGGCGCGTTTCCAGCAGGCCTGGCAGCGCGTGGTGGATCGCCATGAAGTGCTGCGCGCCGGGTTCATCTGGGGTCGCGATGGCCTCGATGCGCCGCTGCAAGTGATCAATCGCCAGTTGACCCTGGAAATGCCTGAAGTCGATGTGCGCGGTGTAGCGGACTTGCCGGCCGTGCTCGAAGCGCGGGCGCAGGCTGATCGCGAACGCGGTTTCGATCTGCAGAATCCGCCGCTGCTGCGTCTGTGCCTGTTGCGCACGGCTGATGATCGCCATCGCCTGATTTTCACCTGCCACCACATCCTCATGGATGGCTGGAGCAACTCGCGGATGTTCGGCGAGGTGTTGCAGGATTACGCCGGTCAGCCGGTGCCAAGCGCGCAGGGCCGTTATCGCGACTTCCTGGTCTGGCTGCAAGGTCAGGACAAGGCGGGCGCGCAGGATTTCTGGCGCGGACAACTGGCCGCACTGGACGAGCCGACTCGACTGGCTTCGGCCTGTCACGGGCGTACCGTGCCGGGGCCGGGCAAACAGATGCATCGCCTGCATTTCGACCAAGCCTTCACTCAGCGCCTGAACGGTTTCTCCCGTCAGCAGCAAGTGACCCTCAATAGTTTGGTGCAAGCCGCGTGGTTGCTGGTGTTGCAGCGCTACACCGGTCAGGCCACGGTAGCCTTTGGTGCGACCGTGTCCGGACGTCCGGTGGATCTGCCGGGCATCGAGCAGCAATTGGGCCTGTTCATCAACACCTTGCCGGTGATCGCCAGCCCGCAAGCCACGCTCAGCGTCGGCGACTGGGTGCGCAGCGTGCAGGACAAAAACCTGTTGCTGCGCGACTACGAGCAGACGCCGTTGCAGGACATCCAGCGTCTGGCCCAACTGAGCGGCGAAGCGCTGTTCGACACCTTGCTGGTGTTTGAGAACTATCCGGTGTCCGAAGCGCTGGAGGCCAACCCGGGCGGTCTGCGTTTCGCTGGCCTGGAGCACCGCGAGCAAACCAACTACGGTCTGACCCTGATCGCCGGGGCCAGCGATGTCTTGAACCTGGATTTCAACTACCTCACCGAACACTTTGCCGAACGCAGCGTGCTAGGTCTGGCGGGGCATCTGGAAGAAGTGCTGCGTCAGTTCATTGAGGCGCCGCAGCGTCTGCTCGGTGAGATCGGCCTGTTGCCACTCGCCGAACGCCAGACCCTGGCGCAATGGAACGACCATCAGGCCGCGTATCCGGCTGAGCGGTTGATCCCGCAAAGTTTTGAACGTCGCGTCGCGGCGCATCCGCAGGCACTGGCCCTGAGTCATGCGGGCGTCGCCCTGAGCTATGCCGAGCTCAATCAACGCGCCAACCAGTTGGCTCATCATCTTGTCGCACTGGGTGTCGGCGCGGAAATCCGTGTAGGCGTGGCGATGCCGCGTTCGGCGGAGCTGGTCATTGCCCTGATGGCGGTGCTCAAGGCCGGTGGCACCTATGTGCCGCTGGACCCGGATTACCCGGCGGATCGCGTGGCCTACATGCTCGACGACAGTCAGGCGAAAGTATTGCTGACGCAGCAGTCGCTGCTGGCGCAACTGCCGCAGACCGATGCGCAGGTGGTGCTGGTCGAGGCGGGTGGTGCAGCATTTGCCGAGCAGCCTGCGGACAATCTTCCTGCGCGCGGGGATTCAGCCAATCTGGCCTACGTGATCTACACCTCCGGCTCTACCGGCAAGCCGAAAGGCGTGGCCATTGCCCATCGCAACGTGCAGGCGCTGATTCACTGGTCCGCCGAGGTCTACAGCGAAGACGATCTGCAAGGGGTGCTGGCGTCGACGTCGGTGTGCTTCGACCTGTCGGTGTGGGAGATCTTCGTCACCCTCGCACGCGGCGGCTCGATCGTCATGGCGCGCAATGCCCTGGAACTGCCGGACTTGCCGGAGCGCGATCAGGTGCGCCTGATCAACACCGTGCCGTCGGCGATTGCCGCGCTACAACGCACCGGGCAAATTCCGCCGGGCGTGCGCATTATCAACCTCGCCGGCGAGCCACTGAAGCAGAGCCTGGTCGACACGCTCTACCGCGAAACGGCGGTGGCGCACGTCTACGACCTGTACGGGCCGTCGGAAGACACTACCTATTCGACCTGCACCCGCCGCGAACTGGGTGGTCAGGCGAACATCGGCCGGCCGCTGGTCAACACCACGGCGTATATGCTCGACGGTCAATTGCAGCAAGCGCCGCTGGGCGTGGCGGCCGAACTGTACCTGGCCGGCGACGGCATCACCCGTGGCTACCTGTTCCGCCCGGGCCTTACCGCCGAACGTTTCGTGCCCAATCCATTCTCGAGCAGCGGCGAACGCATGTACCGCACCGGCGACCTGACTCGCTTCAGCGATGACGGCCGGATCGAATACGTCGGCCGCATCGATCATCAGGTCAAGGTGCGCGGTTTCCGCATCGAACTGGGTGAAATCGAAGCGCGTCTGCTCGCTCAGGACAGCGTGCGCGAAGGCGTGGTGCTGGCGGTGGATGGCCACAGCGGTCAGCAACTGGTGGCGTATGTGGTGCCGAGTGACAGCAGCCTCAGCCTCGAACAATTGGACGATTTGAGTGAAACGCTGCAGGCCGCGCTCAAGGCGCATCTGCCGGAATACATGGTGCCGGCGCAGTGGCTGTTCCTCGAACAGTTGCCGCTGACCCCCAACGGCAAACTCGACCGCAAGGCCCTGCCGGCAGCGGACGTCAGCCAGTCGCAGCGCGAATACGTGGCGCCGTCGACACCGCTGGAGCAGCAACTGGCCGAGGTCTGGCAGGACATCCTGAAGATCGAACGGGTCGGCGTGACCGACAACTACTTTGCGCTGGGGGGCGATTCGATCATCTCGATTCAACTGGTCAGCCGTGCGCGCCAGCAGGGGATTCGCTTCACCCCCAAAGACCTGTTCCAGCAGCAGACCGTGCAGAAGCTCGCCGCTGTGGTTGCGCTCGAGTCGTCGACCGACGAGGCGCCGGCGGATTATCCGCTGGCGCAACTCGATCAGGCGCAGCTCGATGCGTTGCCGGTGCCGGCCGACCAGATCGAGGATGTCTACCCGCTGTCGCCGATGCAGGAAGGCATGCTCTTTCACACGCTGTCGGATAACGGCAGCAGCCTTTACGTGCAACAGGTCAGCCTGCCGATCAAGGGCCTGGACGTGGAGCGCTTCCGTCAGGCGTGGGAATTTGTCATCGCCCGTCAGGCGATTCTGCGCACCAGTTTCCATTGGCAGGACGGCCTGGCCAAACCGTTGCAGGTGGTGCATCGCCATGCGCCGTTGCAAATGCAGGTGCTCGATTGGCGTGGTCAGGAGACCAGTGAGGAGCGGATTGCCGCGTTTGCCAGCGATGACCGCGCGCTCGGTTTCAATCTGGCCGATGCGCGTTTGTTGCGGGTGACCCTGCTGCGCCTGAGCGACGATCAGTACCAGATGATCTGGACCAGCCACCACATCCTCATGGACGGCTGGAGCAGTTCGCGGCTGTTTGGTGAGGTGCTGCAGTATTACGCCAAGGGCGAAATCATCGGCGAGAACGGTCGTTACCGCGACTTTATCGCCTGGTTGCAGGCGCAGGATCAGGACGCCCAGGAGCTGTTCTGGAAGGCGCGGCTGGCGGCGGTCAACGAGCCGACGGCACTGAGCCAGGCGATGCACCCGCGCCATAGCGCCGATGTCGCCGGTCACGATGCGATCTATTCGAACTGGGATAAAGCGCAGACCGCGCGGCTGTTGCAGTTCTGCCGCGACCTGCGCATCACCCCCAACACGCTGATTCAGGGGGCATGGTTGCTGCTGTTGCAACGTTACACCGGACAGCAGACGGTGACCTTTGGCGCCACGGTGTCGGGGCGTCCGGAAAGCCTGGCGAATGTCGGCAACATGCTCGGTCTGTTTATCAATACCTTGCCGATCATTCAAACCCCGCAAGCCGATCAGCGTCTGGCTGACTGGCTGGGCGAAGTGCAGGCCTACAACCTCGACATCCGTGATTATTCCCAGGCGCCGCTGGCGGATGTACAGCGCTGGTCCAGCCTCGGTGGGCAGGCGCTGTTCGACAGCATCGTGGTGTTCGAAAACTTCCCGATCGACGATCGCTTGCAGGAAGACAACGACACCGATCTGACCTTCGGCAAATCCATCGGCCATGGCGTGACCAACGTGCCGATGGACCTCGCGGTGATGCTCGGCGACGAGTTGTCGATCGAATACCTGTACCTGCGCAGCCATTTCAGCGCCGAGGCGGTTGTCGGTATTCGCCAGACCATGGAAAACACCCTCGCCGCGATGCTGGCGGCGCCATACGAGCGCCTCGGTAATTTGCAGCGCCTGAGCGGCGAGCAATGGCAAGCGGCGCAAGCCTGGAGCGCCGAGCCGACGCACACCCATCAAGCCGCGCTGTTGCCGGAACTGATCAGCCGTCACGCGCAACAGCAGCCGCAGGCCATCGCCTTGCAATGCGCCGGAATGAACCTGACCTACGCCGAACTCGAGCAACGCGCCAACCGACTGGCGCACTGCCTGATCGAACACGGCGCCGGGCCGGAAGTGGTGATCGGCGTGGCCTTGCCGCGCTCACTGGAAATGGTCGTGAGCTTCCTCGCCGTGCTCAAGAGCGGTGCGGCGTATGTGCCGCTGGACATCGACTATCCGCCGGAGCGTCTGGCGTACATGATCGAAGATTCGGGCATGGCGCTGTTGCTGACCCAGAGCAGTCTGCGCAGCACGTTGCCGGCGCCGCAAGGCCTGCTGCGTCTGGAAATCGATCACCTCGATGAAAGCCGTTATGCCGACCACGCCCCCGACTGCCGCGTGCAGGAACAGGGCTTGGCCTATCTGGTTTACACCTCGGGTTCCACCGGGCGACCGAAAGGCGTCGCGGTGACCCAAGGCCCGCTGAGCATGCACTGTCAGGCCATCGCCGAGCTGTACGAAATGGACGCCAGCAGTTGCGAGCTGCACTTCATGTCGTTCGCCTTCGACGGGGCCCATGAGCGCTGGTTGAGCACCTTGTACAGCGGCGGCCGTCTGGTGATTCGCGACGGTTGCCTGTGGACACCGGAGCAGACCTATCAGGCGCTGCACGACTACGGCATCACCATTGCCTGCTTCCCGCCGGCCTATCTCAAACAACTGGCCGAGTACGCGGCGGCCAGCGGTATTGCACCGCCACCCGTGCGCATCTATTGCTTCGGCGGTGACGCGGTGCCGGATCAGACCTTCGAGCAGGTCAAGGCTGCGCTGCGTCCGCAGTACTTCACCAACGGCTACGGCCCGACCGAAACCGTGGTCACGCCGATGCTCTGGAAAGTCCCGGCCAGCCAGCATTGCGAAGCGGCGTACGCGCCGATCGGCCGTGCCGTGGGCGCGCGCTCCCTGTACGTGCTGGACGAAGACCTGAACCCGCTGCCGCCAGGCTTTGCCGGCGAGTTGTACATCGGCGGCTATGGCGTCGCCCGGGGTTATCACGGGCGTCCGGACCTGACCTGCGAGCGTTTCGTGCCGAATCCGTTCGCGGCGGGCGAACGCTTGTATCGCAGCGGCGACCTGGTGCGTTTGCGCGCCGACGGCGTGGTCGATTACGTCGGCCGTATCGACCATCAGGTCAAGGTCCGCGGCTTCCGCATCGAACTGGGCGAAGTCGAGGCCAGTCTGCGCCAGTTGCCGTCGGTGACCGATGCACTGGTGATCGCCCGCGACAATGCCTCCGGCAAGCAACTGATCGGTTATGTGGTCACCGCAAGCGGCGAGGACATCGGCGATGAACTCAAGGCGGGCCTGCGCGCCGCGTTGCCGGAATACATGGTGCCGGCGCAGATCGTTTGCCTCAGTGCTTTCCCGGTAACGCCAAACGGCAAGCTCGATCGCAAGGCGCTGCCGGAACCGGAATTCAAAACCGAAGAATACGTCGCCCCGCGCAATGAGCAGGAAAGCCTGCTCGCGGACATCTGGGCGCAGGTGCTGCAGGTCGAACAAGTGGGCATCAGCGACAACTTCTTCGAGCTGGGCGGCGACTCGATTCTGAGTTTGCAAGTGATCTCCCGCGTCAGAAACCACCCGACGTTGCAGATGGATCTCAAGCTGCGCGACCTGATGCGTTATCAGACCATCGCCGGCATCGTCGAGCAGGAAGCGGCGAAGGAAGGCACGGCACAACCGCAGACGGACGTCACGCACGTGGCCGCCGAAGGCCTGTTCAATCTCTTGCCGATTCAGGAGTGGTTCTTTGCCGAAGGCATGGCCGAGGCGCATCACTACAACCAGTCATTGCTGTTGAGCGCGCGCCAGCCGCTGGACCTCGATGCGCTGGAGCAGGCACTGGGCTGGATCGAGCAACATCACGACTCGTTGCGCCTGCGTTTCTCCCACGAAGGTGGGCGCTGGTTGCAGCGTTACTGCGACCTCAGTGAACAGGGCGAGACGTTGCTTTGGCGCCGCGAGGCGGACAACAGCGAGCAGGTCGAAGCCTTGGCCAACCTTGCCCAGCGCAGCTTGAAACTCGATGACGGGCCGGTCTGGCGAGTGATGCACGTCGCCTTGCCGGATGGCCAGGCGCGCCTGCTGGTGGTGATTCACCACTTGGTGGTCGACACCGTGTCGTGGCGAATTCTGCTTGATGATTTGAAAGTGGCGTACGAGGCGTGCGTGCAGGGGCTGCAGCCGAAACTGCCGATTCGCACCAGCAGTTACCGATCGTTCGCCGAAGCCTTGCAGGCGCAGGCGCCGGTGATTGCCGAGCAGGAACTGGGGTATTGGCTGGAGCAACTGGATCAGCCGGGCGTCGATTTGCCATGCGACAACCTGCGCGGCAAAAACCTCGTGCGTCAGCAGGCACAGGCGCGGCTCAAATTGTCCCGCGAGCACACGGAACAACTGCTCAAACAGGCCCCGGCGGTGTATGGCACGCAGATCAACGACCTGCTGTTGTCGGCGCTCAGCCGTGCCCTGTGCCGCTGGAGTCAACAACCGTCGGCGCTGATCCTGCTCGAAGGCCATGGTCGTGAAGACCTGTTCGAGTCCATCGACCTGAGCCGCAGCCTCGGCTGGTTCACCAGCATGTTCCCGGTGCGTTTGCGCCCCGACAGCGACGACATCGGCCAGTCGATCATCAATGTGCAGGCACAGTTGGCAGCGGTGCCGCAGAAAGGCATCGGCTATGGCGTGTTGCGGCATCTGGCAGGCGCTGAGGTGTCGAGGCAACTGGCCGAGCTGCCGCAAGCGCGGGTCACGTTCAACTACCTGGGGCAATTCGACCAGAGCTTCGACGAGCAGGCCCTGCTGGTGCCGGCGCTGGAAGAAACCGGTGACAACTACAGCCTCAAAGCCAATCTGGGCAACTGGCTGGAAATTGTCGGCCAGGTCTATGACGGTCAGTTGGCCTTGCGTTGCATCTACAGCAGCCAGCGCTATCGCGCCGGCACCATGGATGCCTTGATGAGCGATTACCAGCGTGAGCTGGAAGCGTTGGTCGAGCACTGCATGGCACGCGCGGGCTGATCGCCACGCGTTCAGTCATCTTCGGCGGCGCTGCCGCGGCTCGCCCCTTTTTTGCCGATACAAGGATTTAAGCGATGTCGTTACACCCTGATCTGGAAGCCTTCCTCGATCTGGCCCAAGACAGCCAGGACGCCGGCCTGCCGGCCATGCACCAAATGACCCCGAGCGAAGCCCGCGCGACTTTCGAACAGACCACGGCGCAACTGCGCTGGCCGGCGCCTGAAGACCTGTTGGTCAGCGAAATCGACACGTCGGCACGTGATGGTGCGCCGCTGGCACTGCGCCTGTATCGACCCAATGCTGCGGTCTCGCCGATGCCGGTGCTGGTGTATTTCCATGGTGGTGGTTTTGTTGTCGGCAGCCTCGACTCTCACGACGGTGTGTGCCGCGAGTTTTGCCAGCGCACGCCGTGTGCGGTGTTGTCGGTCGGCTATCGACTGGCCCCGGAGCATCGTTTTCCAACGGCACTGGAGGATGGCGAAGACGCTTTGTCGTGGTTAGCGGAAAACGCCGTGAGTCTTGGGCTTGATACCTCGCGCGTGGCGTTTGGTGGTGATAGTGCCGGTGCGACCCTGGCCACGGTGCTGGCGATTCAGGCGGTGGTGCAACCGCATACTGTGGCCATCGCGCCGAAGGCACAGTTGTTGTGCTATCCGGTGACCGATGCTTCGCGCGTGCACGATTCGCGGTTGTTGTTCAGCGAGGGGTATTTGTTGGAGAGCGATACGCTTGACTGGTTTTATCAGCATTACGCCCGCAGTCCGCAAGATTATCTGGACTGGCGTTTTTCGCCGTTGTTGGCGGAGGATCTGCAGGGGGTGGCGCCGGCGATTGTGTTGTTGGCGGGTTTTGATCCGTTGCTTGATGAGGGGCAGGCTTACGCTGATAAGTTGCGGGGGCAGGGGGTGAGTGTTGAGGTTGAGCATTGTCCTGGGCTGACGCATGATCTGCTGCGGATGGCTTCGGTGATGCCTGATGTTTTGCGGGTGCATGAAGGCCTGAGCCGGGCGTTGGCGCGGGTGTTGGTTTGATTTTTTGGGGGGGTGGTTTTTGGGTGAATATCCGTTGCTGCGGTAATGGCTGCTTGGGGTTCCGCCCTTACGGCGGGTCACTTTTTACAAACGCCTAAAAAGTAACCAAAAACGCTTGCTCCTACGTGCGGCCCGCTCGCTGGGGCTCGGGGTTCCTTCGCTGCGGGATCGATCCGGGCGCAGCGCCTACGGTTTGCTTCGCTGCACCTCCTCTCGCTGTGTTTGGCTGCGCCAAACGGTCGCTGCGCTCCCACGCCCGGATCAATCCCTCCACTCAGCCTTCCGACGTCGCCTTACAGATCAAGAGCTGCAGCCGAGCTAACGCTCATCCTGTTGAGTGGTGAAGAGCACAGCGCGGTCGGCTGTGGTTTTGTGTTGGATTCGCCCCTCACCCCAGCCCTCTCCCGAGGGAGAGGGAGCCGATGGTGAGCTTTTCAAAATTTGTGTTCAACGCGGTATTGCACTTCGGCGTACCTCTCCCAAACACCTCGGTCAGTCCCCTCTCCCTCCGGGAGAGGGCTAGGGTGAGGGGCTCTTGATCTAGCTTTTGATCTTGCTTTGGCTTTGGCTTTGGCTCTTGATCTTTTGCCCCATCGGCAGGCCGAGCGGAGGTGTTCATCCGGGGGTCAGGCGCGCAGCGCCGTGCGGCGTAGCCGCATACATCGAGAGGAGGTGCAGCGAAGCAAACCGTAGGCGATGCCCCCGGATGGACACCGTAGCGAGGGAACACTGAGCCTCAGCGAAGTGCCGTACGCCGGGGCAAAGCCTTTTGGGTTACCTTTTCGGCGTTTGGAAAAGGTGACTCGCTGTAAGAGCGAAACCGCCAGCGGCACCACCCGCAGCAACGGATATGCCCCCAAAATCCAAAGAGCATGGTCGGCCCGAAGGCCGCCAAGACCAACAGGCGAAAAAAAGCCCCACCAAAGCGGGGCTCTCTCACATCACACCCAATCAGAAATCAGCCTTGACCGACATCACGAAGTTACGCGGATCACCATAGAAATTACCGAACCCTTCGGTACCAATGGTCGAGTAGTAACGCTTGTCAAACAGGTTGTTCCCGTTAAGCGCCACCGACCAGGTGTCATCGATACGGTAGCCAATGCGACCGTTCCAGACCGCATAACCGGCGCCATCAATGTTGTCACCGCCCAAAGGCGAAGGCCGGTAGTTGCCCGTCTGCGCGTTGACACCCGCACCGATCGTCACGCGATCCAGCGGCCCGCTCAGGCTGTAGTCACCCCAGACACGCAGCAAATGGCGCGGCACGTAGGAGTTGTAGACCACGCCATCCTGCGTGGCGTCGGCATCTTCCAGCACCTTGGTCTGGGTGTAGGTGTAACCGGCGAGCAATTGCAGGCGATCAATCACCTCACCACTGACTTCAGCTTCGAAGCCCTGCGCGCGAACCTTGCCGGAGTTGATCGAGCAAGAACTGTCTTCGCAACGCGGGTCATCCTGGGCGGCATCTTTCTGAAGGGTGCGGAACAGGTTGAAGGAGCTGTTCAGACGACCGTCGAACCACTCACCCTTGATCCCCAGCTCGTAGCTCTGGCCAACCAATGGCTTGAGGGTGCTGCCATCGATGGTCTTGTAAGCGCCTTGCGGGGTGAAGATGTCGGTGTAGCTGGCGTAGGCGGTCAGGTTGTCGTTGAGGTCGAACAGCACACCGGCGAACGGCGTGACCTGGCCGGTTTCGGTGGACTTGGTGTCGACCTGGGTGCCTTCGCCACGGAAGTACTGCACCGAGTCGGTGTCGGACTTGTACCAACTGACACGGCTGCCCAGTACCAGGGTCAGCGGATCAGCCAGTTTCAGGCGGGCGATCGAGTAGGCGCCGTATTGCTTGATGTGCATGTCCACCGGGCCGCCACGGGAAGCGTTGGCCAGGTAGTAGCTTTCGTCCGGTTGCGGGATGTGGTGGTTGGGGTCGAGCACGTTCTGCCGTTGGGGCAGGGCGGCGACGGCGTAGAAGTCATCCTTGTGCGAACGGCTGGCATTGGCGCCGATGGTCAGTTCGTGTTGCTGGCCGAAGGCGTCGAATTTGCCGTCGACATAGGCATCGAAGCCGTAGTCGCGCTGGTCGTAGTCGTAAATACTGCCCAGCATCAGGGTGTTGGTGGCGGTGGCACCGACCGGCACGGCGCCGCTCGGGAAGGCATATTCCATGTCCTGGGTGTTGCGCGAATACACCCCGGCGACTTTCAGCGACCAGTCGTCGTTGAACTGGTGTTTCAGGTCGGCGAAGTAGGTGGCGCGTTTGCTGCGCTGGTTGTTCCACGCGGTGTTCAGGCAGGTGGAGCGCTTGAGGTGCAGGTCGGAGCCGTCGGCGTAACGCGGCAGACCGCCCCAGCATGGCGTGGCGTCGACGTCTTCCCAGGCGAAACCCAGCCCCAGGGTGGTGTCGGGGCTGAGGTCGAAGTCCAGGGCGCCGTAGTAGATCTGGTCCTTGCGGCTGGCCACGTCATAGAAATATTGACGGGTCTGTTCGGTGACCACGGCGCGACCACGGATGGTCCCGGAATCGTTGAGCGGGCCGCCGGTATCGACCTGGCCACGATAGTTGTCCCAGGTGCCTGCCGACAACGACAGTTGTGTGTGCGCGGTGTCCTGGCCGCGTTTGCGCACGAAGTTGACGCCACCGGCGGTGCCGCCTGCGCCTTTCATCATGCCGGCTGCGCCACGCAGAACTTCCACGCGGTCATAAATGGCCATGTCGCTGTTGAAGCTGTCGGCCTGCACGTAGCTGCTGCCGATATCCAGCGGCACACCGTCGTACTGGTACTGACCGGACATGCGGAAACCGCGGGAGTAGAAATACTTGCCGCCCATGGGCGAGTCATACACGGTGATGCCCGGGGTCTTCTCCATCACCTGTTCGATGGTGTTGAGGTTCTGGTCATCGAGCATCTTGCGGGTCATCACCGTGACCGACTGCGGGGTTTCCTTCAGCGAGTGCACGCCCTTGCCAATGGTCACGCCGCCGGTGGTGTAGGAGTTGCTGCCCTCAGTGGTGGCGCCCAGGCGGCTGGCGTTGACGTTGGTCGGGGCCAGTTCCATCGCGCTACCGGTGGCCGGGCCGAGCACGGTCACGGTGTTGCCGTCACGCTGGTAGCGAATGCCGGTACCGTTGAGCATCGCCTTGAGTGACTCATCATCCTGGTAGCGGCCGTTGAGCGCGGTCGAGCGCAGACCTTGCAGGCTTTCCGGGCTGTAGATGATTTGCAGACTGGTCTGCTGGCCAAGGGTTTGCAGCGCCTGCGCCAGTGGCTGCGACGGGATGTTCAGGGTCCATTCCTGGGCCTGGACATACGGGGCTGCCGTGAGTGTCAGTGCCAGACCAAGGCCGGTGCCGGCCAGTCGAGTGCGTGTCGCGCCGTGCATCAGCAGGGCTCGAGTCAGAGGGCGAAGCATGAAACGGGATGCGGACATGAGGTTAAGACCTTGGCAGGTATAGTTGTTAATGGTTCTTATTCATCTCATTAAGACGAGGAAGCCGCGGCAAACCGGAAAATTATTTTTCCGGTTTGCCGCGGCCTCGTCGATCAAGCGGTTTGCAGTTCGCTCTTGACCTTGCCGGCCTCCATGCGCACCAGTTGATCGGCGACGTCGAAGTAACGGTCATCGTGGGAAATGACGATGATGGTCTTGCCCAGACGTTTGAGGTCAGGCAGCAACTCGGTGTAGAAAATCCGCCGGAACGTCGGGTCCTGATCGGCCGCCCATTCATCGAACACCAGCACCGGCCGCTCTTCGAGCCAGGCGTTGACCAGGGCCAGGCGCTTGCGCTGACCGGTGGACAAATCGGTGGTGCTGAACGCGCCGTCGTGCACGCTGACCTTGTGCGCAATCTCCAGGCGTTCGAGGTAGCGGGTCGCGTCCTGCGGGACTTCGCGGTCGCCCTGAATCAGATCGTCGAACAGGTAGTAGTCGGCAAAAATCGTGGTGAAATTCTGCCGGTAGTCATCGCGATTAAGCGCGGTGATCGGCTGATCGTTGACGCGGATTTCGCCTTCGGTTGGCGCGTACAAGCCCAGCAGCAGTTTGATCAGTGTGGTTTTGCCGCAGCCGTTTTCACCGACGATAAACACGATGTCGCCCTGTTCGATGCGCAGGTTGACCGGCCCCAGACGGAACGGTTCGCTGCCTTCCACGGGCGGGAAGGCGTAACGCACGTTGTGCAGTTCCAGGCTGTTGACCGCACCGGGTTTCTTGCCCTGATCCTCCAGCAGCAGATGCGGTTCGGGCGAGGAGAATTGCTCGCTCAGTTCGGCGATGCGGCGGAAGGCAATCTGCGCACGGCTGATGATCGGCAACGTGCTGACCAGATGCTCCAGCGGCCCCTTCATGTACAGCAGCACCAGGACGAAGCCGCTCATCACCGCTTTGTCGCCGCTGGGCCAGAAGGATTGCAGGGCCAGGGCCATGCCGATGACCACGAAGAACAGCATCGAGCCGAAGGACTTGGCGATCACAAAAGTGTTGATGGATTTGATCTGGGTGTCGCAGATCTTCTCGGCGGTTTTCTGAATACCTGCGACAAACATGCGCTGGCGACGCGGACGGTGAATGCGCAGTTCCTTGGCACCCTCGGCAATCGCGTTGTAGTGCTTTTGCAGTTCATCTTCGGAATCGCGTGCAGCGTAGAAACCGCGCATGCCCTTGGCCCGGGCAATCGCTTGAATGGTCGTGCCGATCGCAATGGCCACCAGCATCATCAGGAACATCGGCCAGGACAGCATGGCCAGATAGCCGAGGCAGCCGAGGGTGACGGTCATGGAAATCGCCAGCGGGGCAAAGGCGAAGGCGAAGTCGCTGATGGTGTCGACGTCGTGGGTCAGTACCGGGATCAACCGATGGCTGCGGTAGCGTTCGATCTGGTCGATCGGCGCTGATAGCACTTTCTCCCCCAGTTCCTTGCGCAGCTTGGCGATGATGTGCTGGCCGACGTAGTTGGTGCCGATGTCGGACAAAATCGTCGTCAATAAGGCCAACGCACAGAGGCCAGCGAAGATCATTACCACGGTGCGGGTCAGGCCGTCGTCGGAGTGCAGGGCATTGTTGATGGTTGCCAGCAGCACGGTGACGCTCAGGCCGCCGATCATGCCGAGCACGATGGACACAGAGACGATCAGGCGGAAGGGCTTGAGCAAGGCGAACAATTCGTTGATCGCCCCACGCGTAGGCTTGGTCATGGAGGATTCCTGCTTCGGTGCGGAGGGAGTGCCGGTACTTAAGGAAAACGAATGGTCACGGACTTTCTTTAAACGACCGCAGGCGGGGCTGCGGTCGGGATGGGCAGGATCAGAGGTCGCGCACTACGCGAAACCCGAGCCAGTCGCCTTTGCTGGTCGGCCAGCTGCTGTTGCGGTTGCCGGAGCGCGAGAACACCGGCGCCTCGCCCCAATCGTTGCCGCGCATGACCTGACGCTCGCAGTTTTCCTGGGTCCATGGGCGACCGTCGCTGGGTACGCCGGAGTAGTCCTTGTGATAACAGTCGGCGGTCCATTCGTAGACGTTGCCGTGAGCGTCGTAAACGCCGAAGGCATTGGCCGGGAACGTCCCGGCTGGTGACGTGAAGTTGTAACCGTCGGCGGCACCATAGGTGTTGGCATGTTTGGAAATCTGGTAGTTGTTGCCTTCATCGAACGGGAAAGGGAAGGGCCCGGTGCTGCCGCCGCGTGCGGCGTACTCGCGGATCGATTCGCTTTGCAGGCGATACGCGTGGCCGGTCTTTTTCGACAACCAATCGATGTAGCCCTGGGCTTCGGCGACGTTCATGCACACGGCCGGGTCGCGGGCGGTCTGTTTGAATTCCGGTTTGCCGGCGGTGCAGCGGCGGCCCGGGCGATCATCGAAGTCGTAAGGCTTGTTGCCGGTTTCGCGCACGTACGCGTCCCACTCGCCGACCAGCACCTGGAAGCGGCTGGTGGCGAAGGGTTTGCTGAAGGTCACTGCGTGGCGCGGGCCTTCGTCCGGTTCGCGGCCGACTTCGTCATCCGGGGTGCCCATGGTGAAGGTGCCGGTCGGCAGCACGACCATTTCCGGGCAGTCCTTGCAGTCCTTGAACACTTTGCCTGGCGCCGGCACTGTCGCCGCTTGAGCTGCGCCGGGCAACAGGCCGGCGCACAGCGCGGTCAGGGCCAGTGCGGGCAAGGCCTTGAAGGTGAAACAGGCATGGGGCTTTTTCATGAGTCGTCTCTGTGAAAGGAAAACGGGAGGCGAAGGATTAGGCGCGCAGTTTTTTGCCGAGGATGGCCATGAAGCGGTCCACTTCGGCTTCGTTGTTTAGCAGGCCGGGCGCGGTGCGAATCACCGGGCCGACATCACGGCTGACCGCATCGCAGATCACCCGGTTTTGCATCAGGTAGGCGGCCACTGCATCACTGTCCTGACCCTTGACCCGGAAGAACGTGAAACCGGCGGAAAACTGCGGATCGAGCGGGGTCACCAGTTCGATGTTCGCGTGTTCGCGCAGGCGCTGCTTCAGGTAGCCGTTGAGCTGATGAATGCGCGCCTGAACCTCGGCCTTGCCCAGTTGCAGGTGCAACTTGAACGCTTCGTCCACCGCCCAGCGATGCTCGAAAGCGTGGTAACCGCCCGGGGTCATGATCGTGGCGAAAGAGGTGGCTTCGGAGAACGTCGGCACGCTCGGGCTGACGTATTTCAGCTCTTCGCTGCGGCTGCAAACGATGCCGGTGCCGCGCGGGCCGAACATCCACTTGTGGGTGCCGGCGATAAAGAAGTCGCAGTTCATCTGCGGGAAACTCAGGTCGTCGACACCGAAACCGTGCACGCCGTCGACCACGTAAATCAGCCGATCCTTGTCGTCGCGTTGACGGTTGTGTTCATCGACCAGCCGCGAGATAGCGCTGATTGGCAATTTCACACCGCTGCCCGAATGCACCCAGGTCATGCCGAGGACGCGGGTCTCAGGGCGGATGTTGCGGTTGATGGTGTCGAGCACCTGATCCAGGGAAATGCTTTGCGGCGTTTCGAACAGCCTGAGTTTGCGCACCCGGGTGCCATCGCGGCGGCTGCGGAAATCGAGGATGTTGCGGGTGGAATAGTGCTCGTGTTCGGTGGTGAGGATTTCCTGATCAGGGCGCACCTGCACGCTGCCATAAATCATCGCCAGCCCTTCGGTGGTGCTGCCGGTGAGCGCGATCTGGCCGGGCTTGGCTTGCAGGTATTGGCCGGCCCAGACCCGCACGTTTTCCTGCAATTGTTCGTCGCTCCCCAAATCCCAGTCCATGGCCAGCCCCGGGTTCAGGTCAAGCGCGGCGCGATGGCGTTCGATGGCCTCGCGCACGGGTTTGGGGTGAGAGGTAATCAGGAAATTGGCGAAGTGGATCGCCTGTGGATCCTGATCGAACAACTGGCGCAATTGCGTCCATTTGTTCGCGGAGGCCACGGGGGTGGTCGTCGCCATGGCCGGCGCTGTCAGGCTGGCGCCAAACGGCAGGGCGGCCGCGACCACGCCAGCCTGTTTCAGAAAAGTCCGGCGGTCAGTCATGGCTTGGCAGTGTCCTGACGGGAAATCAGTGCCGGTTTTGCGGCTTTTTGCACCTGATCCCAGACGCGCATGAAGTTGCCGCCCCACAGCTTGGCGATGTCCGCTTCGGAGTAGCCGCGCTGGATCAGTTCGGCGGTGACGTTGCGGATTTCGCCAACGTTTTCCCAACCCTTGATGCCACCGCCGTCGTTGAAGTCGGACGAGATGCCAACATGGTCGATACCGATTTTGCGCACGGTGTAATCGATGGCGTCGCCGAGATCCTTGAGGGTGGCTTTCGGCTCTTCTTCAAGGATGCCGTAGAGGCCGCTGGCGTACTGGCCGAGTTTCTGTTCCGACCATGCCGTGATGATCGGGTCGCCCGGCATCAGAGCCATGGCCAGGTTTGGCAGTGGCGGCAGATCGAAGCGTGCGCGCAGGGCATTGAGTTTGTCCTGCGTGCCCTGAGTCAGCGGTTTGAGGTACTGCGAGAAGCCGACCACCTGAACCACGCCGCCGCTGTTCTTGATCAGCTGCAATTCCTTGTCGCTGAGGTTGCGCGGAATATCCACCGCCGCACGCGGCGCCGAGTGCGAGGCCACCAGCGGTGTGCGGCTCAGCTGTGCAACCTGTTCCAGGCCTTTGGTCGACATCTGCGAAACGTCGATGATCACGCCCAGATCGTTCAAACGCTGCACTGCTTGCTTGCCGATATCGGAGAGACCGTCGAGGGCGTCCGGTGAGTCATTGAAGAACGGCAGCGGCCGCGAGGAGTCCGCCCAGCTGTTGTTGCCGATGTAGCTGAAGCCGAACATGCGCATGCCGCGTCCGGCCCACAGGTCCAGTTTGCTCAGGTCGTTGCCCAGCGGGTAAGCGTTGAGCATGCTGATGAAAATCGCAAACTTGCCTTCGCCATGCAGGCGGCGGAAATCATCCGGGGTGTAGGCGATGCCGACCTGATTGGGGAAGTCGCGGACCATGCCGGTGATGATCTTGTAACGGACTTCCTGTTGGTTGCGGGCTTCTTCGACAAAACCTTCGGTGGGGCGATGCGGGGCGTTCGGGCCGTTCCACATTTCCGGCCAGCCGAACACCGTCAGCGCAGCGCCCGACAAGCGCCCGCGATTGGCCTTGATCAGGTCGAACTGGCCGGAGCCGTCCTTGTCGGCTTCATTGCCGTGGGCGCCGAAACTCAGCGGTACGGTGATGTGGCTGTCGAAGGAGAGAATGCGATCCTGCAACTCGGTCGCCTGTTTCATCACTTTTACCGGGTAGCCAGGGTTGTCCCGAAACCAGTAATCCCAAGCCAGAAACCCTGCGCCGGCGCTGATCGCCAAGGCCAGCGGCAGGCCGATAAATAGAGCCTTTTTCGAACGCGGTTTTGTCATTGCCATCTCATTCAGGTTCGCCGTCGAGGTGCAGGCGCAGGGGCCTTTGCTATCTGGGAGGAACGAGTGGCCGGGCGGGTAATTTAGTCGCGCGCAGGAAAAGCGCTGACGGCGCGTAGCGATCTTTTGCCGGGGCCGTAAATTTCCCCGGCGAGCAAACGTTCTAGCTTGGATAAAGCCTGCTTCATGGCTGACACAGGTAGGGCAATGACGATCTCTCGACGCTGGTTCATGGCGGGCATGGCACTCACGGGCGCCGCGCTGCCTGCCGCTTTTTATGCACATCGTGAGCTGACCCGCGAGGAGTTTCCGATCACCCCGGGCGAGGCTACGGTCGATCTGGCCGATACCGCCGGACAGCAGTTGGCGGACAACCTGCGCGGCGTCTGGGATATCCGTTTCAGCGGATCTGCGGCGGGGCTTGATGGCTTGCCACGCGACGGCCTCGAGTTGTTTCTCGACATTGCCCACAGGGGGCGCGGTTTGCGCGGGTTTCTCGATACCGGTGCCAGCCTGCGCTCAGAAGCGCCTGCGTGTTACCAAGTGATCGGCGATCTGGCGCCGGGCAACGGCGCCGAAATGTACTGGCGGCTGATGCGCGCCGATGCGCCGCACGCGCCGCCGGTCTACGAATTCAAAGTCAAACTCGACGAAGTCTGGGCGGCGTTCGGCAATGCCGGCAGCGGTACGTTCACCGGGCAAGTGTTGCGCCTCGATCGGCCGTTGGCGCTGCCTGAACTGGACAATCATTTCATCGCCATCAAGCGGCGTTTTCCCGAGGCCCGCGAGCGCACCGGTTTGAACCCGACGCTGTTGGCGTGGCTGGTGGCGCCGGAACATCGCCTGTTCCACCAGCTCTGGCACGCCAGCCGCGACAAGTGGCACAAGCTCTCGGAGAAAAAGCGCGACGCCCTGCGCGGTATTGGCTGGCAACCGGGGCCGCGAGACAAAGAGCGCGATGCCCGTGGGCCCAGCAAGGATCGTAACGGCTCTGGCATCGATTTTTTCTTCATGCACCGGCACATGCTCGGCAAGGCCCGTTCGATGCAGGATCTGCCGTCCTGGCAGGCCTTCCCGATGCCGCAGCCGGAACTGGAGCGTGACCGCCAAGGCTTCGCCCGCTACTTCGACAATCACGACGGCGATGCACTGCCACCGACGTGGCTGACCGAAGGTGATGACGAATACACCAAGTGGGTCAGCGATATCAAAGCGGCCGAGACCTATCACAGCAATTTCCAGGTCTGGGAATCGCAGTACCGCGACCCGCGCTACCTGGCGAAACTTTCCCTCGGCCAGTTCGGTTCGGAAGTCGAATTGGGTCTGCACGACTGGTTGCACATGCGCTGGGCGTCGGTGGCGCGGGATCCGTCCAACGACATTCCGGTGCCGATGGCGCGCGATCAGGCGGATTTTGCCGCGCGTTGGTATGCCCCGGAAAACGACTTTCTCGGCGACCCGTTTTCCTCCCATGTGAACCCGGTGTTCTGGCGTTTCCACGGCTGGATCGATGATCGCATCGAAGACTGGTTCCGCGCCCACGAGCGTTTTCATCCGGGCGAGGTCAGCCGGCTGGAGGTCAACGGCGTGCCGTGGTTTGCGCCGGGGCGCTGGGTTGAGGTCGATGACCCGTGGCTGGGGCCGGACACCCATGGCTGCAGCACCGTGCCGGGGTTGCAGATCGGGCGCTCGGTGGAGATGGATCCTGAGACGATGAAGCTGGCGTTGCGCATCACCTTTGGCGATGAAGACAACATGGCCGACCTGTTCCGCAAAGTACCGCAGCGACCGTGGTACGCGCGGCATCTGAAAGTGAAAGGGCGGCAACTCTGAGCGCAAAAAAAATCGCCGCCTGGTGCTGCGATTTTTTTTGCCTGGGGATATTGCTTGCCTGACCTGGCGCCTTCGCGAGCAGGCTCGCTCCCACAGGGGACTTTGTAAACGACGCAGATCCAATGTGGGAGCGAGCCTGCTCGCGAAGGCGTCAGTCCTGTCGATAATTTTCGCTCAGATAACCTGCCAACCCCCGCCCAGCGCCTTGTACAGGGCAATGCTGGCCTGCAAGCGCGAAAGGCGCAGTTGCACATTCATATCCTGCGCCGCATACAAGGTGCGCTGGGTTTGCAGCACCGTCAGCAAATCTTCGGCACCGGCCTGGTAGCGGCTCTGGGCAATGTCGAACGCGGTCTGCGCCTGGCTCAGTTCTTCGCTTTGCCACTGGCGCTGTTCGTCGAGGCCGCGAATGTTGCTCAGGGCTTTTTCCACGTCGGCAAAGCCATTGATGATCGCCCCGCGATAGGTTTCCAGCAGTTCGTCCTGACGCGCCTTGGCCTTGTCGCGCTCGGCGCTCAGGCGCCCGTTGTTGAAGATCGGCGCGGTCAATCCGGAAGACAGGTTGTAGAACGTGGTGCGCAGCAGCTCCGCCGCCAGATCGGCGCCGGTGCCGAGGCTGGCGGTCAGGGTGATTTTCGGCAGCATGGCGGCGCGGGCCACGCTGACGTCAGCCTGGGCCGCTGCCAGTTTGGCTTCGGCGCTGGCGATGTCCGGACGCCGGCTCAGCAGATCGCTGGGCACGCCACTGGCGATGTTCGGCCATTGCAACTGTTCGAATGACTGTTGCGGTGCCGACACTGCCTGCACCGGTTGGCCGAGCAGGGCGGCGAGGGTGATCAAGGCTTCGCGGGCCTGTTGCTGCACCAGTGGCAATTTGCGCTGCTGTTCCGCTACCAGGCTTTTTTGCTGGGCCAGTTCCAGTGCGGTGGCGCTGCCGGCGTCGAAGCGGGTTTGCACCAGGTGCAGGACGTTTTGCGCGTTGGCCAGATTGAGCTCGGCAATGCGTGCCTGTTCGCGCAGCGCCAAGGCTTGGGTGTAGCTGCTGGCCACGCCGCTTTGCAGGGTCAGTTCGACGGTGGCACGGTCGAATTCGCTGGCCTGTACACCGAACACGGCGCTGTCGCGCGCCGCGCGTTTGCCGCCCCAGAAGTCGATTTCGTAACTGGCGCTAAGCTCGGCGTCGTAGTAATCCAGCGAGCGATTATCCGGGCTGACGTCGAGTTGGCTGTAGCCTTTGCCGTGCAACAGTTTCTGCCGATTGGCATTGAGACCGGCCTTGATTTCCGGGAGCAGCGGGGCGCCGGCAATCGTCGCACCGGCCTGGGCCTGCCTGACCCGGGCGACGGCGGCGCCGAGGTCATGGCTGCCCACTCGCGCCTGTTCGACCAGGCGATCCAGCTCGGGGCTGCCGAACTGCGTCCACCATTGGCGGTTGCTCCGCACGGCACCGGGATGCTCAGGCGATTGCCACGCGGCCGGTGGCTTCACGCCGCTGTCGGGGCGTGGCGCAGGGCTGTTACAGGCTGCCAGCAACAGGCTGGCGGCAAGGATGGTCAGTGGCGCTTTCATAGGTCGATCATTCACTGGTAAGGGCCGTGACCGGGTCGAGCCGGGCAGCCTTGCGGGCAGGCATGAAGCCGAAGAGGACGCCGGTGGCCAGCGCGCAGGCGAACGCACCGATGACGGCCAGCCATTGAAACGCGATCGCCACGCCGCTGAACAACAGCACGCCGCCGACCAGCATCGCCAGGCTGATACCGGCCAGGCCGCCAACCACCGAAAGCATCACCGCTTCGGTGAGAAACTGGCGCAGGATGTCGCGCTGTCGTGCACCCGTGGCCATGCGGATACCGATTTCCCGGGTGCGTTCGCGCACGGTCATGAGCATGATGTTCATCACCCCGATACCGCCGACCAGTAACGAGATCGCGGCGATGGCGCCGAGCATCAGCGACAGCGTGCCCTGCGTGCGCGCTTCGGCTTGAATCATTGCGGCGTTGTTGGTCAGTTCGAAATCCTTCTTCCCGTTGTGTCGCCGCAGCATCGCCTGTTCGATCGCCTGCTCGGCGTCTTTGACTTTGCGTGCGTCCTTGGCGGCGATCACCACGTATTCCGGATTACGGCTACCGAACAGGCGCGTGCTGGCTGCCGAGTAGGGCACGGCGATGCGGTTGTCGCTGTCGGAATCGCCTGAGCTCGAGCCCTTTTCCGCGAGAACACCGAGCACCTGAAACGGCACGTTTTCGATCAGGATGTATTGGCCGATCGGGTCGGCGACATCCTTGAGCAGCTTGTCGCGCACCTTGGTGCCGATCACCGCCACGGCGGCGGCGCTGTCTTCATCGGCCTGGCTGAAGTAACTGCCCTGAACCACCGGCCAGTTGAAGATGCTCGGGAAATTGGTGTCGTTGCCACCGACGTAACTGCTGTGGTCGGCATTGCCGAAACGCACGCCAGCGGTCGAGCCGTTGACCGGCATGATCCGCTCGACCTGGGGCAGGGCAGCCAGTTCGGCGACGTCGTCGAGGGTGATGATGCCCGGTGGTGTGCGCGGATTGGGTGCGGCGCCGCTGAGGTAGATGATGTTGGAGCCGAACGCGCCCATCTGTGCCATCACCTGGCGTTTGCTGCCTTCGCCCACCGCCAGCATCACCACCACCGAAGCCACGCCGATGACGATCCCGAGCAGGGTCAGCGCGGTGCGAAAACGATTGATCCACATGACCCGCCACGCCGCTTGCACGGCGTCGACCAGTTCACCTTTCCAGGCGCCGGTCTGGGTGCTGCCGCTGCTCAGGCGCTGGCGCAGATCCACCGCTTGCAGGGCGCCGGGATTGGCGCTGCGCGGTGGCGCTGACGGCTGTTCGGCGGTGTCGCTGATGATCAGCCCGTCACGAATCTCGATGATGCGTTTGGCCCGCTGCGCGACTTCGCGGTCGTGGGTGATGAGAATCACCACATGGCCCTGACTGGCGAGTTCGTCGAGCAGGGTCATGACCTCGGCGCCGCTGTGGCTGTCGAGGGCGCCGGTGGGTTCGTCGGCGAGGATGATGTGGCCGCCGTTCATCAGCGCCCGGGCAATCGACACCCGTTGTTGCTGACCACCGGAAAGCTGATGCGGGCGGTTGCCGGTGCGGCTGCCCAGGCCGAGCCGCTCCAGCAAGGCACTGGCGCGGGCGTGGCGTTCGGCGGCCGGGGTACCGGCGTAGATAGCCGGCATTTCGACGTTTTCCTGGGCGGAGCCGGACGGAATCAGGTGATAACCCTGGAATACAAAACCAAACGCTTCGCGGCGCAGCCAGGCCAGCGCATCGCTGTCGAGTCGGGCGACGTCTTCTCCGGCGAAGCGGTATTCGCCGCTGGTAGGGCGGTCGAGACAACCGAGGATATTCATCAATGTCGACTTGCCGGAGCCGGACGCCCCGACGATGGCGACGAACTCACCGGCATGAATCGACAGATCAATGCCGCGTAATACTTCCACCAGCGGGCTGTCATTGCCGCCATAGGATTTGCGGATCTGCCGCAGGTCAATCAGGGGCGTTTGCATTCAGCCTCCGCTGCCGGTGGCCGGCGCGCTGAGGATGTGATCGCCTTCGGCCAGACCTTCAAGCACTTGGGTGCGCAAGCGGTCGCTGATGCCGGTGCGCACTTCGCGGGACTGGATTTCGCCATTGGCGGCGACGATCTGCGCCCGTTGCCATTGTGGGCGTGAGCCGGGTTGCAGGGCGGCGGAAGGTACGGTGAGGGTGTCTTGCGCCTGTTGCGCTACAAAGAACACCTGCGCCGTCATGTCGGTCATCAGGTTGTTGTCGGCGTTGTCGACGTCGAGCAGCACGGTGTAGAGCACCACGCGTTCGCTGCCGCTGCGACCGCTGGTGGGGCTGCCGCCCTGATTCTGTTCGAGCGGGCGCGGCGGCACCGGCAGAATCTGCCGGACGGTGCTGCTCCAGCGCCGACTGCCGCCGCTGAGCGTGGTGAAGTAGGCGGTCATGCCGGGTTTGACGTGGCCGATGTCCGCTTCGGAAACCTCGGCCCACACGGTCATCGGCGAAAGCCGGGCGATGCGCAGAATCAGCGGGGTTTGCTGTTGCGCGTTGAGCGTCTGGCCTTCGCGGGCGCCGACGGCCACGACGGTGCCGCTCATCGGTGCATAAATGCGCGTGTAGCCGAGCTCCGCTTCGTCACTGCGCAGGCTGGCTTGAGCCTGACGGATCTGCGCCTGGAACATGTCGATGCGTGCCTGGGTGGCGCGGACTTCGGCGCGGGCGGTCTGCACGTCTTCCTCACGGGTGGCGCCACCGGCGGCGAGTTTCTGCTGGCGCTGGTATTTCTGTTGCGCGAGGTCGTGCTGGGCGCGTTGCTCCTGCAACTGTGCCTTGAGGTTTTCGATGGAAAACCGCCCGGCATCCAGTTTGGCCTTTTGCGTGGAGGGGTCGATCTCTACCAGTAACTGGCCTTCCTTGACCGTGTCGCCAGCCTCGACATGAATCTTCTGGATCTGCCCGGACGCCTGCGCACCGACGTCCACATAACGGCGTGGCTGCAGCGTGCCCAGTGCGGTCACGCTGTTTTCGATACTGCTGCGGGTCACCTGCACCGTGGCGAGGGCGTCGCGCCCGGGCGGCAGGACTTGCCACGCGGCAACGGCGATCACGGGAATCAGGCAAAGGGCGGCGAACAGGGCGCGTCGGGCGGGGCGGGGACGTTTCATGCAGGGTTCCGGCCAGTGGAATCGGCCCGTCATTCGGCCAGTACACAGGCGTGCAGGGGCGCTGAACGCTGTCGCATGGCACGACAGATACGGGGAGCTGTCCTGTAAACGATGAATGCACAAGGGAATTTAAGCGCCGTACACATCAAGTAACAGGTAGCCAGGCGCGACTATTTGGGGCGGATGTGGAAACAACTCTTTAAATCTATATGAGAATTACTATAAATTACGCACCTCACGTTGCCACTATCTTGCTACTGCGTTTGCGGCGGCTGGATCAGTGTGCTCAAGGACAGGAACTGCATCGATGCGGTCGGGAGTCATGTTGGAAAACTACTATCGCGAGCTGGTGTGTTTCCTTAACGCCAAGCTGGGCAACCGTCAGGTGGCCGAAGATGTGGTGCATGACGCTTATGTGCGGGTGCTGGAGCGTTCCAGCGACACGCCGATCGAACAACCGCGGGCCTTCCTTTATCGCACGGCATTGAATCTGGTCATCGACGATCATCGGCGCAACGCCTTGCGCCAGGTCGAATCGCTTGACGTGCTGGACAGCGAAGAACGCTATTTCACCCCGTCGCCCCACGGCACCCTCGACCACGTTCAACGTCTGGAAATGCTTCAGCGCGCGCTGGCCGAGTTGCCGCCGCGCTGCCGGGAAAGTTTTCTGCTACGCAAGATCGAAGGTCTGTCCCACCCGGAAATTGCCGAGCACCTGGGGATTTCCAAGGCGTTGGTGGAAAAGCACATCGTCAACGCCATGAAACATTGCCGCTTGCGCATCAAACAATGGGACGCCCATTGATCCTTGCTGGTTAAATTTCCGTTCATCGTCCTCGTTCCTACTCAACAGACGACCTGCTGACCTGATTCAGGCCGGTCAGGCCACCCAGGCTTTATCCCCGCGTTGAGGGGTTCATCCAGAGGACACTGGAAATGACACAGGCAATTGCATCGCCCATCGTTCACGACCTGATCGGCGTCGGTTTCGGCCCTTCGAACCTGGCGCTGGCCATCGCTCTGCAAGAGCGCGGCCCGACCCAGGGTGAGCTGGATGTGCTGTTCCTCGACAAGCAGGCCAACTACAGCTGGCACGGCAACACCTTGTCGACGCAGAGCGAGCTGCAGATTTCCTTCCTCAAGGATCTGGTGACCCTGCGCAATCCGACCAGCCCGTACTCGTTCGTCAATTACCTCAAGTATCACGGTCGTCTGGTCGACTTTATCAACCTCGGCACCTTCTATCCGTGCCGCATGGAGTACAACGACTACCTGCGCTGGGTCGCCGGGCAGTTCACCGGGCAGAGCCGTTACGGCGAAGAAGTGCTGACCATCGAGCCCGTGCTGCACAACCACCAGGTTGAAGCGCTGCGGGTAATTTCCCGCGATAGCCAGGGCCTGCAACATGTACGCACCACCCGTTCGGTGGTGGTCAGCGCCGGTGGCACACCGCGTATTCCGGAGGCGTTCAAAGCGCTGAAGGGCGATAGCCGCGTGTTCCACCACTCGCAATACCTCTCGCAAATGGCCAAGCAGCCGTGCGTGAACAATCAGCCGATGAGCATCGCGATCATTGGTGGCGGGCAGAGCGCGGCGGAGGCCTTTATCGATCTGAACGATTCGTTCCCTTCGGTGCAGGTCGACATGATCCTGCGCGGCTCGGCCTTGAAGCCTGCCGACGACAGCCCGTTCGTCAACGAAGTGTTCTCGCCGGAGTTCACTGATCTGGTGTTCCAGCAGAACAGCGTCGAGCGTGAGCGTCTGGTCAACGAGTACCACAACACCAACTATTCGGTGGTCGACATCGACCTGATCGAGCGCATCTACGGCATTTTCTATCGGCAGAAAGTCTCGGGTGTTGCCCGTCACGCGTTCCGTACCCTGACTACCGTCGAGAAAGCCACCGCCACCGAGAACGGTATCGAGCTGGCTGTGCGCAACAACGCCACCGGCGAAGTCACCGTGCGCAACTACGACGCTGTTGTTTTGGCCACCGGCTACGAACGGCAGATGCACCGCAAACTGCTGGCACCGCTGGAAGAATACCTGGGTGATTTCGAGGTTGATCGCAACTACAAACTGATCACCGACGAGCGCTGCAAGGCCGGCATCTACATGCAGGGCTTCTGCCAGGCCAGCCATGGTCTGAGCGATACGCTGCTGTCGGTGCTGCCGATTCGTGCGGACGAGATTGCCGGTTCTTTGTATGACCATGGCAAGAACCGTGGGCATCGGTCGATGGCGGATCTGCTGTTGGCGACGGCCAGCTGAATCAGCATTGCCTGATACACCGCCTTCGCGAGCAGGCTCGCTCCCACATTTGTCCGGCGTACACAGAACCATTGTGGGAGATTCTATGGTTGAGGGGAAGCCCTCAACTGACTTTTGCCTGATATTCGCTTTGCCCTTTCAGCAAGGCGAATACCACCCGAGCAAGTTTGCGAGCCAGCATCACCAACGCCTGTGTGGTGCTGAAACCCCGTGCTCTTTGGGCTTCGTAAAACCCTTTCCAGGCTATCGTACGGCTAGCCGACATCGCTGCGTTGTGCAAAAGTCGGCGGGCCTCGGGGTCTCCGCGCTTGGTCAAGCTACGGCGACCGTCCTTTTGCCCTGATTTCGATACCCGTAAATCCATTCCCAGGAAGGCGATAAACGCATCCGCGTTGCTAAATTCCCCACGCTGAAACGCTGTGAGCAGGCGCGCTCCGGTCAGAAATCCAATGCCCTCAACTTTCAGGCAACGCTTCAATTCGCCGAGCAAACCGGCTTGTTTGAGCTGATCGTTGATCGTCTTTTCGATCATCGTTTCAAGCCGCTGCATGGATTTTATTTGTTCAGCAAAAGCTGCCTTCAACAACGGCTCATTCGACCAGCTCTGCACCAGGCCGACCCTGGCCTGGACCAAAGCCGCGCGGCGGCGGAAAAGGCTCAGGAGCTGGCGGTACAGCGGTGATGGCGGGGTCCAGGGGTGCAACTCCTCGGCTTCGTTCTTCAGGTAACGGGCCAGCAGCTTGGCGTCCAAGGCGTCGGTTTTGGCGCGGATCTTCACGCCTTCGCGGTAGTGTTTGAGTTCATAGCCGCCCACCATGTAAATCGTGCAACCGGCCGCATAGGCCAAATCAGCGAATTCCAGGTGGTAGATGTTGGTTGCCTCAATGGCAATAGACACGGGGCCGAGCAAGGCTTTCAGCCACTGCTTGATGGATGTTTTGGTGTTGGGAATCGCTTCAAGCAGATCGCTATCGGCCTGATAAATCACCAGTTCATTTTTGGCAACATCCACGCCAACGATCGGATTTGATAGAGCGACTGGCATTGCCACAGGATTTCCTCCGGGATAAGGTTTGAGTACTTGAAGGGCTCACCCAGAGGCGCAGGCTTGTTCCTATCGTCGGTCTAGCCAGATGCATTCTTTATCGGCGCTTGGGTGAAAGGAGGAGGGGCGAAATCTCCCACGGTCTGTACTGCGTCAACAGTCAGAATCGAGCCTTGTCCCTCCTCCTCCCTTCAAGTCCTACCATACAAGCGAGCCTGCTCGCGAAGGAGGCGACGCGGTTTCACGCCGGCCATCAATGCCTATACTGCCTCCTCAGCAAGCCCAGACTTGCCCACCATAAAAACCGTGACCGAGGCTCCCATGCATCCGCCTATCCTCAACCTGCATCAGGTCGAACTCGAACCCCTGCCCGAAGCCCTGGCCCCGGAAGGCGAAACCGCCGGGCGCTATCAACAGCGCATGGCGCGGATTGGCCAGCAACTGGGTTCGCAGAAACTCGGTTATCGCCTGTACGCGCTACCACCGGGCATGCGTGGCAGCCCGTTTCACAGCCACCGGGTCAACGAAGAGATGTTTTACGTGGTGGCCGGGGAGGGTGAGGTGCGTCTGGGCGCCGAGCGTTTCCCGATCCGCGAAGGCGACGTGATCGCTTGCCCGCCGGGTGGGCCGGAGAAGGCGCATCAGATCATCAATACCAGCTCGGGCGAATTGCGCTATCTGGCGGTGAGCACCCAGCAGCAGCCCGATATTTGCGAATACCCGGATTCGAACAAGTATGTGGTGATGGATAACTTCAAGTTGGATGCCGAGGGCAATGCCTCAGGCTTTGTCGCGGTGGCACGGCAGGCGGATGGCGTGGATTACTGGGACGGTGAATAACACGCAGATCCCTTGTAGGAGTGAGCCTGCTCGCGATAGCGGTGTGTCATCCAAAAATGATGTGACTGATACACCGCTATCGCGAGCAGGCTCACTCCTACATTGGTTTTGTGTGGTTATTCGAGGCGGGCCAGGCGTTCTTCCAGCGAGGCGATTCGCGCTTCTAGCTCTTCGATACGCTCAACCGAAACGCCACTGCTTGCACCGCGATCCTGCGGACTCTGCCGCGCTGCCATAATTGCCTCGCTATCCGCCGGATCACCCAGCGCATGGGTATAACGGTCTTCGCGCTGCCCGGCCTGACGCGGAATCAACACCGCCAGCCCCCGCGCAATCAAGCGCTCAAGCTGATGCACCACCTGTTCGGCGTCTTCGAAATCATGCATGCGCCCGCTGCGGGTCAGCAGTTCATTGACGGTCTGCGGACCACGCAGAAACATCAGTCCGCTGAGAATCACCTGCGCCGGCACCAGTTCCAGCGCCTTGTCGACTTTGTGTTCCCAGCGGTCGGCGCGGCTGCCCATCACCAGTTTGGCGAAACCGCGACCTTCCAGCGCCCGCAAACTCTGGCCGACCTGACCCTGAGTCAGGTTCATCACCGGTTCGCGGCTGGTTTTCTGATTACACGCCGTGACCAGCGCATTAAGGGTCAGCGGGTAGGTTTCCGGGCTGGTCGCCTGTTTCTCGATCAGCGAACCAAGGATGCGGATTTCCGTGGCATTGAGCCGTGGTTCGTCGAAGCTGGATTCTGTCTCTGTGGTCATCGCGCGTTCCCTCTGCAGTCGAAGGCGCCTAGCCTAATCCTTGCCAAACAAAAGGCAAGCCGTGTGGTCATCAAGCATGGCTATAATCGCCTCCTGTTCCACCCAGCCACCACACGAGACTGCCATGACCATTTCCCTGTACGCCGCATCCGTCCCGGTTTTTCAACAAATGCTCAACGCGCTGAGCGATGTCCTGAAAAAGGCTGAAGCCCACGCCACCGAGAAAAACATCGATCCGAACGCTTTCCTGCAGGCCCGTCTGTACCCGGACATGTTCCCGCTGACCCGCCAGGTGCAGATCGCCGTGGACTTCGCTAAAGGCGTTTCCTCGCGTCTGGCTGAAGTCGAAGTGCCTAAGTACGACGATACCGAAACCACCTTCGCCGAGCTGCAAGCCCTGATCGCCAAGGTTCTGGCCTACATCGGCGAGATCAAGCCGGAGCAGATCAATGGCAAGGAAGGCATCGAAATCGTTACTCGTCCAGGCACGCCGAAAGAGAAGCGCTTCAGCGGTCAGGCTTACCTGCTGACTTACGGTCTGCCGCAGTTCTTCTTCCACGTCACTACCACCTATGCGCTGCTGCGTCATAACGGGGTTGAAGTGGGCAAGCGTGATTACATGGGCGCGTTCTAAACCGCCAGAAGCCCCTCATCGGAACGCCGCCCGCCTAGCCCTCTCCCGGAGGGAGAGGGGACTGACCGAGTTGTTTGTTCGAGATACGCCGACCTGATCTATCGAGTCGAACTCAGGTTTGAACACCACTCGGTCTGCCCCCTTTCCCCCTCGCCCCCTTGGGGGAGAGGGTTGGGGTGAGGGGGAAAAGATCTCAGCCACAAAAAAGCCCGCCAAGGTTCACACCGTGGCGGGCTTTTCATTACAGCGTCTGTTACGCCGTACGTTGGGCTTTTGCTTCTTCACCCAGGCACGCCGCAGCGGTAAACAACACGTCAGTCGACGAGTTCAGCGCGGTCTCTGCCGAATCCTGCAACACGCCAATAATGAAACCGACCGCCACCACCTGCATGGCAATCTCGCTCGGAATCCCGAACAGGCTGCACGCCAACGGAATCAGCAACAGCGATCCACCAGCCACACCCGACGCGCCACACGCGCAAATGGCGGCGACAACGCTGAGCAGAATCGCCGTTGGAATATCCACGGCAATACCCAATGTGTGCACGGCCGCCAGGCTCAGCACAGTAATGGTGATCGCCGCACCGGCCATGTTAATGGTCGCGCCCAGCGGAATCGACACTGAGTAAGTGTCTTCATGCAGACCCAGACGCTTGCTCAATTCCAGATTGACCGGAATGTTTGCCGCCGAGCTGCGGGTGAAGAATGCGGTGATGCCACTTTCACGCAGGCATTTGAGAGTCAGCGGATACGGGTTGCGACGCAGTTTCCAGAACACGATCAGCGGGTTCATCACCAGTGCCACGAACAGCATGCAGCCGAGCAGCACGGCCAGCAGGTGCGCGTAACCGATCAGCGCGCCGAAACCGGAGGTGGCCAGTGTCGATGCCACCAGACCGAAAATGCCCAGCGGGGCGAAGCGAATCACCACGCGCACGATCACCGTCACGCCATTGGACAGATCACCCAGCACTTCACGGGTGGTGTCGCCGGCATGGCGAATTGCGATGCCCATGCCGATCGCCCACGCCAGGATACCGATGAAGTTGGCGTTCATCAGTGCGCTGACCGGGTTGTCGACCACGCTCAACAGCAGGCTTTGCAGCACTTCGCCGATACCGCCCGGCGCCGTCACCGAAACGTTGTCGGTCGACAGCACAAGGTGCGATGGGAACGCCATGCTCGCAACCACCGCCACGACCGCCGCCGCAAAAGTGCCCAGCAGATAGAGGAACAGAATTGGGCGGATATGAGTTTCCTGGCCGTGCTTGTGGTTGGCAATCGAGGCCATTACCAGCACGAACACCAGAATCGGTGCGACGGCCTTTAACGCCGATACAAACACTTTGCCGATGAACGCCGTGCCTTTCGCCGCTTCCGGGGCGAGCAGCGCCAGGGCGATACCGGCGATCAGGCCGATGACGATCTGCGTGACCAGGCTGAGGTTTTTCAGGCGTTGCAGTAGAGAAGGGGATGAAGCGGTCATAGCGGCATCTCTGATTTTTTATAGGGTGCAAGGTTGCGTAAAGCGATGGCAAAGCAGGGGCAGACCACCGCCACGAACCGAAAGTGTTGACGCGACATCAACGCCAATAAACCGGTCGTTGAGCAGGTTGTACGTTTTTCAGGGCGCGGACTTTATCACAGCGTAGGCCTTATCCTTCAGGCATGTGACGATCTGCCACCGGATCAGGCAACAAAGTCGGCAGGTTTGTGCAAGTCAGCCCGGACACACTCTGTTAAGATTGCGCATCCTTATTTTCAAATTTCGCCAGCGGGCCTTCGGGTCAACGCTGGTGTCGTCGTTTTGCTGGAGTTGCGCATGCTGTTGCCCATTCTTCTGTTGTCTGCCGCCGGGTTCACGGTGCTGACCACGGAATTCGTCATCGTCGGCCTGTTGCCGGCGATTGCCCGAGACCTCGAAGTCACCATCCCGCAGGCCGGGTTGCTGGTGACTTTATTCGCTTTTACCGTGGCGATGTTCGGGCCTTTCCTGACCGCGTATTTCGCCCGCTTTGAGCGGCGCAAGCTGTTTATCAGCATCCTGATCATGTTTGGTCTGGCCAATACCGTGGCGGCGCTGGCGCCGAACATTTGGGTGATGGCGATTGCTCGGTTGATCCCCGCGCTCGGGCTGCCGGTGTTTTGGGCCTTGGCCAGTGAGACCGCAGTGGACATCGTCGGCCCGGATTTCGCCGGTCGCGCGATCGCCAAGATCGGTTTCGGCATTGTCTGCGCCACGGTGTTCGGCATCCCGGTCGGCACGCTGATTTCCGATGCGTTCGGCTGGCGCAGTGCCTTCGGCATTTTGGCGGTGATCGCTTTTGCCAAAGCCTTGCTGCTGTTTGTCTACTTGCCGAAAACCAGCCTGCACCAACATCAGGTCAGCTTCCGCTCGCAGTTCAAGATTCTGCGCAGCCCGTTGATGATCGGCCACATCGTGCTGTCGATCTTGGTGTTCAGCGGCATGTTTACCGCTTACACGTATCTGGCCGACATTCTTGAGCGCCTCGCCGGGTTCAACGGCACCGTGGTCGGTTGGTGCCTGATGGCTTTCGGTGCGGTCGGGCTGATCGGCAACTCCCTGGGCGGTCGTGCGGTGGATCGCCATCCGCTGGGCGCGTCGGTGTTGTTCTGTGCGTTCATGATTGCCGGCATGGTCTCGCTGGTACCGAACATTCATTCGCCGCTGGGGCTGGCGGTGGCGATGGGGATCTGGGGCGTGACTCAGGCTGCGTTGTTCCTGGTCAGCCATGTGCGCCTGATGAAAGCCGCGCCGGAAGCGCCAGCGTTTGCTGCTTCGTTGAATATCGCCGGGGCCAATCTGGGGATCGGCCTGGGCGCCATCGTCGGTGGCCGGGTGATCGACAGCGCGGGGCTCGGCTTTCTCGGCTTTGCCGCCGCCGGTTTCATCTTGCTCTCAGTGTTCCTCGCCATGGTGCTGATGACGCTCAAGCCGCGCGAAATGTGCGCCGAGCCCTCATAACGCGGTAAACAGCTCGCGTCGGGCACCTTCGGTAATCGCAACGATGCCGGGGTGCTTGACCTTGCGCTCTACCGAAATGGCATAGAATGACTCGGTCACTGCGTCGGTCTGGCCAATCAGCTCGACGCCGCACTGGCGCTTCACTTCATCGGCAATCACGCTCGGACCGATAAAAATCCCGCTGCCGGATTGGCCGAAAGCCTGCATCAACGCACTGTCATCAAACTCGCCGACGATTTGCGGCTGGATCTGCTGCTCGGCAAACCAGCGCTGCAAGCGGCTGCGCACCACGGTTTCCGGTCCGGGAATCAACAGTGGCGCACCGTGCAGGCTACGCGGGAAATCCTGACCGTATCTGGCTGCCAGTTCCGGGGTGGCGAAGAAACTGATTCCGCACTCACCGAGCTTCTGACTGTAGCCCTTGATGTCGAGGTGCGAGGGCATCGGGCTGTCGGAAATCACCAGATCCAGGCGCTGGATCGCCAGATCGGCGAGCAAACGTTCGAGTTTGTCTTCGCGACAGGTAATGCGCAGAGGCTCGTTCAGCTCCATGGTTGGCGCGATCAGGCGATAAACAATGGATTTAGGCACCACGTCAGCCACGCCGACGCGGAACAGGATCTGCTGTTCGTGGGGCTGGGCACGCAGCATCAGTTCCAGTTCGCCGCCGAGCTGGAACATCTGCTCGGCGTAGGGCAGGGCTTGTCGCCCGGCTTCGGTCAATTCGAGTTGCCGGCCGACGCGTCTGAATAACTCGATGCCATACGTCTGTTCGAGCAGTGATATCTGCCCGCTGATGGTCTGTGGCGTCAGGTTCAGCTGCTCGCAGGCGCGCACGATGCTGCCGGTCTTGGCCACAACCCAGAAGTAATGCAGTTGGCGGTAATTGAGCATGACGTTCTACAGTTCGTGAAAACCGAAGTATAGCCGCTAAAAATACGAATTTTCCTGAAGTGTTTGTCTCCCTAGAATGCCCACCCATCGACGGCCGGTTTGTGAGCCTGTCTGTTCATTCGAAGGAAACCTTATGAAATACACAATCCCGGCATTGATGTTTACGTCTTTACTGCTTATGGCCGGTTGCGATCAGGCCGAGAAAAGCGCCCAGCAACTGATGGGCAAGGCTGCCGAAAGCGCCAAGCAAGCGATTGACGACACCCATAAAGCCGCTGAGCAGGCACTCAGTGATGCCACCGGCGGGTTGATCGAGAAAAAAGAAACTCCGGAAAAAGATGCGGAAAAATCCGAATCTTCCTCCAAGACCATCTAATTCGTCTTACACAGAGTCAGGACTGACCCATGGAATATCTGTTACAGCTCGCCGCCAGCCCCACCGCTTGGGTTGCTTTGGCCACACTGGTGGTGATGGAAATCGTGCTTGGCATCGATAACCTGATCTTTATCTCGATCCTGACCAACAAATTGCCCAAGCAGTACCAGCAGAAAGCACGCCGTATCGGTATCGGCATGGCGTTGATCCTGCGTCTGGCACTGTTGAGCACCATCGCCTTCATCGTGCAGCTGACCGCACCTGTGATCGAAATCCTGGGCCAGGCGTTCTCCTGGAAGGACATGATCCTGATCGCCGGTGGTCTGTTCCTGGTCTGGAAGGCTACGACCGAGATCCATCACAGCATGGACCCGGCGCCGGAAGATCCGAAGTCGGCGACCTCGACAGTCACTTTGGGTTTCGCCGCGGCTATCGGCCAGATCCTGATGCTCGACATGGTGTTCTCGATCGACAGCATCATTACTGCGGTCGGCATGACCGAACACTTGCCGATCATGATCATCGCGGTGGTGGTGTCGGTGCTGGTGATGCTGTTTGCTGCTGAACCGCTGGCCAAGTTCATCAACGACAACCCGACGGTGGTGATGCTGGCTCTGGGCTTCCTGATCATGATCGGTATGACCTTGATCGCTGAAGGCTTCGGCGCCCATGTACCGAAAGGTTATGTGTATGCGGCCATGGCGTTCTCGGCTTCGATTGAAGTGCTGAACATGATGTCGCGTCGGGCGAAGCAGAAGAAGCTGGCTGAGCAGGTGTAACCGCTGAAAGTGAAAAGCCGCCTGAACTCTTTGAGGTCAGGCGGCTTTTTTTCGATTCGAGATTTTCAGTGTGGAATAGAGCCAGCCCCTCACCCCAGCCCTCTCCCGAGGGAGAGGGAGCCGATCTGCGTGGTTTTTAAACCTGAGTTCGGCTCGATATCTCAGGTCGATGTACTTCTGAATAGCGACTCGGTCAGTCCCCTCTCCCTCTGGGAGAGGGCTAGGCGGGCGGCGTTCCGATGAGGGGCTTTTGCCTTTGCCGTTCAACCCTCAGTGTGCAGTCGCGTGACGCACTCGGTGTTCCTCGGCTTTCTCAACCGCAGCAGGCTGAACCGGATGGTGATGATGGCGCCGCGAAACCCGCAGCACCCCCCACAACATGGCAGCGGCCACGGCCAGCCAGCCGGCAATCAACATCACAATGGTCATGGTCAGGCTCATCAGTGCCTCCTCTTCGCCCTGCATCGGGCCCACACTTTTTCAATTCGCTCTGTTTCAGTGACAGTCTAGACAATGGGGTGTTTCAGACTATTGACCAAAGGTCGATTGCGACCAATCACTTTGCTCTATGCAATCGATGGGTCTGCCGCTTAAGGCTATACCGCAGCCGGGCGCGGCCCTATGATCGCAGGCGTTGCCGGAACACGATGACCGGCGTCTGAACAGAGAGTGATGATGGTGCAGGTATTTTCTCGAATTCGTGCGGCGCTAGTGGTGGCAGGTTGTGCGGCCGTGTTGGCCGGATGTGCAGGTACTGTGGCGCCTGAGGTCAAGCGTCTGCCGGAGCGGGTCGAACTCAGTGGCACGTTCTATCGCGGCGAAGCCAATCAGAGTGGGCCGCAAGTGTTGGCCAGCCTGTTGTCGCAGCAGGGCATCGTGATCACCCCGGGCTTGCTCGAGAAACCTCTGCACTTGCCGGGTGCCGAAGACAAATTGCAGCAGAACCTGCAAAACCTGGCCCGCGAGTACGGCATGGTGGTTTACCCGCTGGACAGCAACCTGCCCGCACTGTTGACCCAGGTGGCGGCAGGCTATCCGGTGATGGTGCGCTTCAGCGAGGGGGCGGCATTCTGGGCCGAGCCGCGTTACGCGATCCTGTCCGGCTACGACCGCAACAAACAGAAGGTCTTGCTGCGTGCCGGCATGAACCGTCGCGAACTGATGAGTTTCAGCTCCTTTGAGTCGGCACTGGAGAAATCCGGTGGCTGGGCCGTGCTGATCCAGAAACCGTCGCAGATCCCGGCAGCCGTTGACCGTCAGCGCTGGCTCAAAGCGGCCGATGAACTGGCCCAGGCCGGTCAGGAAAACGAAGCGGCGCAGGCGCGCAAGGCGCTGGCAGCCCACTGAGTTCCCGTTCGTCATTTGCCGGGCACGACTGCGCCCGGCAAGCCTCCTACGAATAGAACCCGTTTTCTGCGGGTGACTCAGGAGGCGAACATGGCAGATTCCCCATCCCCGAAAGGGCCGCATTCGACCGAGCATTCGTCGGGTCATGATCTGGGTTTCGACCCCGATTCGCCGGACCTTGATGATCCGCAAGTCGATCCGGTTGGCCCGGCCAAGGCGCCGAAAGACGTGAAACCCGGTGAAGACGACAAGACGCCGGCCAAACCGTATGACCCGTTAGCCAATCTGAAACCTTGATGTGAGGTGCGTATGAGTAATGACTCAAGCTTCGATGAGCAAAAACCGGACAGCGTGCCCACGACGCCGGAGCCGGAGATTGATCCGGTGCTGGATCCGGACAGCCCGCTGCGCGATCCGATGGCCCGACCTAATGTCATGACGCCGGAACCTTCGCGGGATCCAAGTGCAGGCGATGGCATTCCTGATGACGACAAGATGCCGCTGCCCAATGACTGAAATGCAGGAATGCAGGCGAAAAAAAGCCCCGAGGATTCGGGGCTTTTTCTTGCGGGCGCGGGTTACTTGGACGCTTCAACCACACCGCTCTGGCGTGACTTAAGGTTTTTCTCGGCCTTGTATTGTTGCGCCACCGCAGGAACGTTGGCGCTCTTGCCGGTTTCCACCCAGCTGCGAATACGGCTGGCATCGGCAAAGTGGGTGTATTTGCCGAAGGCATCGAGAATCACCAGCGCGACCGGGCGGTTAGCCATTTTCGTTACCAGAACCAGGCAATGACCGGCAGGGTTGGTGAAGCCGGTCTTGGTGATCTTGATGTCCCAGTCGGCCTTATTGACCAAGTGATCGGTATTGCGGAAACCCAGGGTGTAGTTGGGTTTGCGGAAAGACACGGTCTTTTCCTTGGTGGTGGTGAGTTCGCTGAGGAGCGGGTACTTATGCGCGGCCACCAGCAGCTTGCTCAGGTCGCGGGCGGTGGAAACGTTACGTTCCGACAGGCCTGTCGGTTCGACAAAGTGCGTACTGGTCATGCCCAGTGCCTTGGCTTTCGCGTTCATGGCCGCGATAAAGGCCGCATAACCTCCCGGATAGTGGTGAGCGAGGCTGGCGGCCGCGCGGTTCTCCGAAGACATCAAGGCGATCAGCAGCATCTCGCGACGCGGCAGCTCACTCTTGAGTTTGACTCGGGAGAACACACCCCTCATTTCCGGTGTGTTGCTGATATCGACATTGATCCATTCGTCCATGTTCTGCCGGGCTTCAACCACTACCAATCCAGTCATGAGCTTGCTGACAGAGGCGATCGGCACGATCACGTCAGGGTTGCTGGAGTAGATGACTTTATTGGTCTGCATATCCATGAGCAGTGCGCTGCCGGAGGCGATCTTCAGGCTCGAAGCGTCACGTGGGGCAGCGGTGGTTTCCGCAGCGTTGATCGTTGGCGTGATGAATGTGCCTGTAAAAGCAAAAAACAGGCTCAGAATCGAAAGACGAATTTTCACGCGGGCGAACTCATAAAGGTTGGATATTCCGTTAGTTTGTAACGGGTTATTTCTTCAAAGCGTCGCATTCTAGGAGTATGGCTGAAGATCTGTCGATGGTTGTTTGAATGACCTGAAAAACTCGTGAAAAGGCCTGTAAAAAGAGGGGTTTCCGGCGAACGGTTACAGTTTTTTCTCAGGCATGAAAAAACCCGCACAAGGCGGGTTTTTCTTATTGCTGAAAGTACCGATCAGGCGTGCAGGGTTTCTGCCGCATAAAGGGTGTTTTCCAGCAGGCAGGCGCGGGTCATCGGACCTACGCCACCCGGCACTGGAGTGATCCAGCCAGCGCGGGGCAGGGCGGTTTCGTAGACGACGTCGCCGACCAGTTTGCCGTCGTCCTGACGGTTGATGCCGACGTCGATCACGATCGCGCCTTCCTTGATCCACTCGCCTTTGACCAGGCCCGGCTTGCCGGCGGCCACCACCACCAGATCAGCACGACCAACGTGGCCGGCCAGATCCTTGGTGAAACGGTGAGTCACGGTCACGGTGCAGCCGGCCAACAACAACTCCATCGCCATCGGGCGACCGACGATGTTGGAGGCGCCGACGACCACTGCGTCCATGCCATAAAGGTCGGCGCCAGTGCTTTCCAGCAGCGTCATGATGCCTTTAGGTGTGCAGGGACGCAGCAGCGGAATGCGCTGGGCCAGGCGGCCGACGTTATAAGGATGGAAGCCGTCGACGTCTTTGTCCGGGCGAATGCGCTCCAGCAATTTGGAGGCATCCAGGTGCTCGGGCAGCGGCAACTGAAGCAGGATGCCGTCGATTGCAGGGTCGTCGTTGAGGCGATCGATCAGATCGGTCAACGCGTCTTGCGTGGTGTCGGAGGGCAGGTCGTAGGCTTGAGAGAGGAAGCCAACCTCTTCACAGTCTTTACGCTTGTGCGAGACATAAACCTGAGAGGCAGGATCGCTGCCGACCAGGATCACCGCGAGGCCGGGAGTGCGCAGGCCTTGCTGGCGACGCTCGGCAACTCGTTGGGCGATCTGCTGGCGCAGGCTGGCGGCGATCGATTTGCCGTCGATTAGTTGTGCAGTCATTGCGCGTGATTAACCATCGAGAGGGGAAAAAATGAGAACGCATTCTCGCATGTCGAGCGGTGAGGGCAAAGGCGCTTGGTCAGCAAATTCCTCTAACTCCTTTAATTAAATGAATTTTTTTTAAAAAGGATTTGACGACCTTCGGAGCGCTCTATACTATTCGTCGCACTTGTCGGGCACAGCCTAGCACTGGTTAAGAAGGTGAAGCGGAATCAAGGTTCTGCGACACTGGAAAGCACTTAGTTTGTAGTCCTTTAAGAGTACAGATTAATAAGGCGCCCGTAGCTCAGCTGGATAGAGCATCCGCCTTCTAAGCGGATGGTCGCAGGTTCGAGTCCTGCCGGGTGCGCCATTAGGCAGCTTTGGCACAAGTAACGCGATATGGTGGGCGTAGCTCAGTTGGTAGAGCACGGGATTGTGACTCCCGTTGTCGTGGGTTCGATCCCCATCGTCCACCCCATATTTCGAAAGGCGCCAGATGTAACAGTCTGGCGCCTTTGCTTTAAAAGCTTCATCGCGGATGTGGTGGAATTGGTAGACACACTGGATTTAGGTTCCAGCGCCGCGAGGCGTAAGAGTTCGAGTCTCTTCATCCGCACCAATTAAAGCTTCATTCATGTCTTCGGGCTGGTGAGGTTCCAACAAAGAAGTTGTTTGGCTTTTTTGTTACGCAATATGGTGGGCGTAGCTCAGTTGGTAGAGCACGGGATTGTGACTCCCGTTGTCGTGGGTTCGATCCCCATCGTCCACCCCATATTTCGAAAGGCGCCAGATTTAACAGTCTGGCGCCTTTTTTGTTTTAGCGGTTCTGAAAAGCGGCAATTGCCGCTTTCGGGGCGCAGGGGCAGGGCGCTTCGTCGTATTTATGTTGCTCGATGATGCTGCGCTGCTCGCCGGGCTTGCTTGCAGGTTCGGCCGTCAGGGACTGATTGGCAACCTCTTCTATATATAGAAGAGGTTGGCGCAGAGCCCTGGCGTGATTGGTTGTATTCGCCTGTGGGACGCGCTGCATCCGTGCATCGATCCCTATAAATTGCCTGCTGTTTTTTTACCCGTTTTCAGTAGGGTGACTTCTTGAGTTTGACCCACTAGAATGCATGCCCTTGATTCTGGGGTCGGAAACGGCCGGCTAACGTCTGTGCAACGAGGAATATCCATGCAAGTTTCTGTTGAAAATACTACTGCTCTCGAGCGCCGCATGAGCGTCACCGTGCCGGCTGAGCGCATCGAGACTCAGGTCAACAAGCGTCTGCAGCAGACTGCCCAAAAGGCCAAGATTGCTGGCTTCCGTCCAGGCAAAGTGCCAATGAGCGAAATCAAGCGCCGTTTCGGTGCTGATGCTCGTCAGGAAGCTGTAGGCGACGTGATCCAGTCCTCCTTCTACGAAGCTGTGGTTGAGCAGAAGCTGAACCCGGCAGGTTCGCCATCGATCGAGCCTAAGTCGCTCGAAGCTGGCAAGGACCTGGAATACGTTGCTGTATTCGAAGTGTTCCCTGAGTTCACCGTTGCCGGTTTCGACGGCATCACCGTTGAGCGTCTGAGCGCTGACGTGGCTGACGCTGACCTGGACAAGATGCTCGACATCCTGCGCAAGCAGAACACTCGTTTTGAAGTGGCCGATCGCGCTGCCCAGAACGAAGACCAACTGAACATCGATTTCGTTGGCAAGGTTGACGGCGAAGTATTCGCTGGCGGTTCCGCCAAGGGTACTCAGCTGGTACTGGGTTCCGGCCGCATGATCCCGGGCTTCGAAGAAGGCCTGGTTGGCGCTAAAGCGGGCGAAGAGCGCGTTCTGAACCTGACCTTCCCAGAGGACTATCAGAACCTGGACCTGGCTGGCAAAACCGCCGAGTTCACCGTGACCGTCAACACTGTTTCCGAGCCTAAGCTGCCAGAGCTGAACGAAGAGTTCTTCGCTCAATTCGGCATCAAGGAAAGCGGCATCGACGGTTTCCGCACCGAAGTTCGCAAGAACATGGAGCGTGAACTGCGTCAGGCGATCAAATCCAAGGTCAAAAATCAGGTAATGGACGGTCTGCTGGCCACCAACCCGATCGAAGTGCCTAAGGCGCTGCTGTCCAACGAAGTTGACCGTCTGCGTGTGCAGGCTGTTCAGCAGTTCGGTGGCAACATCAAGCCTGATCAACTGCCGGCCGAGCTGTTCGAAGAGCAAGCCAAGCGCCGCGTCGTGCTGGGCCTGATCGTTGCTGAAGTGGTCAAGCAATTCGACCTGAAGCCTGACGAAGCTCGCGTTCGCGAAATGATTCAGGAAATGGCTTCCGCTTACCAGGAGCCTGAGCAGGTTGTGTCGTGGTACTACAAAAACGAGCAGCAGCTGAACGAAGTGCGTTCGGTTGTGCTGGAAGAGCAAGTTGTGGATACTGTTCTGCAGAAAGCTAGTGTGACCGACAAAGCGGTCTCTTACGAAGAAGCAGTCAAGCCGGTAGAAGCTCCAAAAGCCGACTGATTGATTCCGCGTTAAGAAGTACACACCATAAGCCAGCTCTCGAGCTGGCTTATGCGTATTCAAGACATAACTATTTGGGAGCGACTGCAGAGCATGTTCCGTAATTCTTATATTCAGCAGAACTCTGATATCCAGGCCGCCGGCGGCCTGGTCCCGATGGTTGTCGAGCAATCTGCTCGTGGCGAACGCGCCTATGACATCTATTCGCGCCTGCTCAAGGAGCGAGTGATCTTTCTGGTTGGTCCGGTAGAGGACTACATGGCCAACCTGATCTGTGCGCAACTGCTGTTCCTTGAAGCGGAAAACCCGGACAAGGACATCCATCTCTACATCAACTCCCCGGGCGGTTCGGTGACTGCAGGCATGTCGATCTACGACACCATGCAGTTCATCAAGCCGAACGTGTCGACCACCTGCATCGGCCAGGCCTGCAGCATGGGCGCATTCCTGCTGACCGCAGGTGCCCCGGGCAAGCGTTTCTGCCTGCCGAACTCGCGCGTGATGATTCACCAGCCACTGGGCGGTTTCCAGGGCCAGGCGTCGGACATCGAAATCCACGCCAAGGAAATCCTCTTCATTCGCGAGCGTCTGAACACGCTGATGGCCAAACACAGCGGGCGTACTCTGGAAGAAATCGAGCGCGATACCAATCGCGACAACTTCATGAGTGCAGAAGCTGCGAAGGAATATGGCCTGATCGACGAAGTGATCAACCAGCGCCCAGCTTAAAATAAGCGGCTCAAAATAGGCTTGGTCGGCTTGTCTGATCAGCGGCGGGCTTGAAAAAGCCCGCAATAGCCTTCATCTTGTGTTGCAAGCCTATCGGATTTGGATCGAACGAATGACTGACACCCGCAACGGCGAGGACAACGGCAAGCTGCTCTATTGCTCCTTCTGTGGCAAAAGCCAGCATGAAGTGCGCAAATTGATTGCCGGCCCCTCGGTCTTTATCTGCGACGAGTGCGTCGACCTGTGCAATGACATCATCCGCGAGGAGGTGCAGGAAGCCCAGGCCGAGAGCAGCGCGCATAAATTGCCTTCGCCTAAAGAAATCAGCGGCATCCTTGACCAGTACGTCATTGGTCAGGAGCGTGCGAAAAAGGTTTTGGCCGTAGCGGTGTACAACCACTACAAGCGCCTGAACCAGCGTGACAAGAAGGCTGACGACGTCGAACTCGGCAAGAGCAACATCCTGCTGATCGGCCCGACAGGCTCCGGTAAAACCCTGCTGGCCGAAACACTGGCCCGCTTGCTGAACGTTCCGTTCACCATTGCCGACGCAACCACCCTCACTGAGGCGGGTTATGTGGGTGAAGATGTCGAGAACATCATTCAGAAGCTGCTGCAGAAGTGCGATTACGACGTAGAGAAGGCCCAGATGGGTATTGTCTACATCGACGAAATCGACAAGATTTCCCGCAAGTCCGACAACCCGTCGATCACCCGGGACGTTTCCGGTGAAGGCGTGCAACAGGCCTTGCTGAAGTTGATCGAAGGCACGGTCGCTTCCGTACCGCCGCAAGGTGGTCGCAAGCACCCGCAGCAGGAATTCCTGCAGGTCGACACCCGTAACATCCTGTTCATCTGCGGTGGTGCGTTCTCCGGTCTGGAAAAGGTTATTCAAAACCGTTCCACCAAGGGCGGCATCGGCTTCAACGCAGAAGTGCGCAGCAAGGAAGAAGGCAAGAAAGTCGGTGAATCCCTGCGTGAAGTCGAGCCTGACGATCTGGTCAAGTTCGGTCTGATCCCGGAATTCGTCGGTCGTCTGCCGGTCCTCGCGACGCTGGACGAGCTTGACGAGGCTGCGCTGATGCAGATCCTCACCGAGCCGAAAAATGCTCTGACCAAACAGTATGCCAAGCTGTTCGAGATGGAAGGCGTGGATCTGGAGTTCCGGACCGACGCGCTGAAATCGGTCGCCAAGCGTGCCCTGGAACGTAAAACCGGTGCTCGTGGTCTGCGCTCGATTCTCGAAGGTGTACTGCTCGACACGATGTATGAAATCCCCTCGCAGTCCGAGGTGAGCAAAGTCGTGATCGATGAAAGCGTGATCGAAGGCAAGTCCAAGCCACTGTATATCTACGAAAACAGTGAGCCGACGGCCAAGGCAGCGCCGGACGCTTAAGCGTCCAGTCTGCTGGAATAAAGAAGGGGCCTTCGGGCCTCTTTTTTTTTATGTCATTTTTTACATCCGCTTTGTGCTTGTTTTTTTTCAAGGCAGCCCCCATCTTGGTTTCAAGCTCAATTCCATCTGATTACGGCCATATGGCCGCCGTAGAGGCGAAATCATGAAGACAACCATCGAATTGCCTCTCCTGCCATTGCGTGATGTCGTGGTTTATCCGCACATGGTTATCCCGCTGTTCGTGGGGCGCGAGAAATCCATCGAAGCCCTCGAGGCCGCGATGACGGGCGACAAGCAGATCCTGCTGCTGGCCCAGAGAAACCCGGCTGACGATGATCCCGGTGAAGACGCTCTCTATCGCGTAGGTACCATCGCCACTGTTCTACAGCTGCTCAAGCTGCCTGACGGCACCGTCAAGGTTCTGGTCGAGGGTGAGCAGCGTGGCACCGTCGAGCGCTTCAGCGAAGTTGACGGCCACTGCCGTGCCGAAGTCTCGTTGATCGAAGAAGTCGACGCCGCCGAGCGCGAATCCGAAGTGTTCGTGCGCACACTGCTGTCGCAGTTCGAACAATACGTACAGTTGGGCAAGAAGGTCCCGGCTGAAGTCCTGTCGTCGCTCAACAGCATCGATGAGCCGGGTCGCCTGGTCGACACCATGGCGGCGCATATGGCGCTGAAAATCGAGCAGAAGCAGGAAATCCTCGAAATCATCGATTTGTCGGCTCGGGTCGAGCACGTTCTGGCGTTGCTGGATGCCGAGATCGATCTGCTGCAAGTCGAAAAACGCATTCGTGGCCGCGTCAAAAAGCAAATGGAGCGCAGTCAGCGCGAGTACTACCTGAATGAGCAGATGAAGGCCATTCAGAAAGAGCTCGGTGACAGCGACGAAGGCCACAACGAAATCGAAGACCTGAAGAAGCGTATCGACGCTGCCGGTCTGCCGAAAGACGCGCTGGCCAAAGCTACTGCCGAGCTCAACAAACTCAAGCAGATGTCGCCGATGTCCGCTGAGGCCACCGTGGTGCGCTCGTACATCGACTGGCTGGTGCAAGTGCCGTGGAAAGCGCAGAGCAAGGTTCGCCTGGACCTGGCGCGCGCAGAAGACATTCTCGATGCCGATCACTACGGTCTCGAAGAGGTCAAGGAACGTATCCTTGAATACCTCGCCGTGCAAAAGCGCGTGAAGAAAATCCGTGGCCCGGTGTTGTGCCTGGTCGGTCCTCCGGGCGTGGGTAAAACCTCGCTGGCGGAGTCGATCGCTCACGCCACCAACCGCAAATTCGTGCGCATGGCCCTCGGTGGCGTGCGTGATGAAGCGGAAATTCGCGGTCACCGTCGGACTTACATCGGTTCGATGCCAGGAAGATTGATTCAAAAGATGACAAAAGTGGGGGTGCGCAACCCGCTGTTCCTGCTCGATGAAATCGACAAAATGGGCAGCGACATGCGTGGCGACCCGGCGTCGGCGTTGCTGGAAGTGCTCGATCCGGAGCAGAACCACAACTTCAACGACCATTATCTGGAAGTCGATTACGACCTCTCGGATGTGATGTTCCTGTGCACCTCGAACTCGATGAACATCCCGCCGGCGCTGCTCGACCGGATGGAAGTGATCCGTCTGCCGGGCTACACCGAAGACGAAAAGATCAACATCGCCGTCAAATACCTCTCGCCAAAGCAGATCGCCGCTAACGGTCTGAAAAAGGGCGAGCTGGAATTCGACGCTGAAGCAATCCGCGACATCATCCGTTACTACACCCGTGAAGCCGGTGTGCGTGGCCTCGAACGTCAGATCGCCAAGGTCTGCCGCAAGGCCGTTAAAGAGCACGCAATGGAAAAACGCTTCTCGGTGAAAGTGACAGCTGACCTGCTGGAGCACTTCCTCGGGGTGCGCAAATTCCGCTACGGTCTGGCTGAGCAACAGGATCAGATCGGTCAGGTCACGGGGCTTGCCTGGACTCAGGTGGGTGGTGAATTGCTGACCATCGAAGCCGCGGTTGTGCCGGGTAAAGGTCAACTGATCAAGACCGGTTCGCTGGGCGACGTGATGGTCGAATCGATCACTGCCGCGCTCACTGTAGTGCGCAGCCGGGCCAAAAGTCTGGGCATTCCTCTGGACTTCCACGAGAAGCGTGACACGCACATCCACATGCCGGAAGGGGCGACGCCGAAAGACGGCCCTAGCGCTGGCGTAGGCATGTGTACGGCGCTGGTGTCGGCCTTGACCGGCATTCCGGTGCGCGCCGATGTCGCCATGACCGGTGAAATCACGCTGCGTGGTCAAGTGCTGGCGATTGGCGGTCTGAAGGAAAAACTGCTGGCGGCTCACCGCGGCGGAATCAAGATCGTGATTATTCCGGAAGAGAACGTGCGCGATCTGAAGGAGATTCCTGACAATATCAAGCAGGATCTGCAGATTAAACCGGTTAAATGGATTGACGAGGTCCTGCAAATTGCGCTGCAATACGCGCCGGAGCCCTTGCCGGATGTGGCTCCGGAGATAGTTGCCAAGGACGAAAAACGTGAGTCTGACTCTAAGGAAAGAATTAGCACGCATTAATACGCTTTTGCCTGGGGGGCTTCCTTGACAGTTTTTTAGAGCCCTTGTTATAAAGCGGCTCTTAAGTGTCTGTAGGCCATTCAGCACTCGTTTTTGCTTTCACCAAAAAACTTAGAATCATCTCAAAATAGATATAAGGGGACTTAGAGTGAACAAGTCGGAACTGATTGATGCTATCGCTGCATCCGCTGATATCCCGAAAGCTGCTGCTGGCCGTGCGCTGGACGCTGTAATCGAATCCGTCACTGGCGCTCTGAAGGCTGGCGACTCCGTTGTTCTGGTTGGTTTCGGTACTTTCTCCGTGACGGACCGTCCGGCTCGTACCGGTCGTAACCCTCAAACCGGCAAGACTCTGGAAATTCCGGCTGCCAAGAAGCCAGGTTTCAAAGCCGGTAAAGCACTGAAAGAAGCTGTTAACTAAGTTTTCAGGTTTTTACCCATCCGGGTCGGGGTCATGCCTGACTTGGCAGCGGAGCGGTAGAGCAGGTCGCTGAAACAGTGGCCTGTAACGCCGGGATCGAGGGTTCGAGCCCTGTCCGCTCCGCCAGTTACGAGAAGGCGCATCCTCGGATGCGCCTTTCTTCTATCCGGATTCTACCCACGCTCCACGGTTGCCTAATTTTGAAGTTCAACCGTTTCTGGGGGACGCATGCTGCAGAATATCAGGGACAATTCACAAGGCTGGATTGCCAAGACCATTATCGGGGTCATCGTTGCACTGATGGCTCTGACCGGTTTCGACGCCATTTTCAAGGCCACGACTCACAAGAATGAGGCGGCCAAGGTCAACGGTGATGAAATCAGCCAGAACGAGCTGAGCCAGGCCGTTGATATGCAACGCCGTCAGCTGATGCAACAGTTGGGCAAGGACTTCGATGCTTCCTTGCTCGACGAGAAAATGCTGCGCGAATCGGCCCTCAAGGGTCTGATCGATCGCAAGCTGCTGCTGCAAGGTGCAGAACAAGCGAAATTCGCTTTCTCCGAAGGCGCACTGGACCAAGTGATCCTGCAGACACCTGAATTCCAGGTGGACGGCAAGTTCAGCTCCGACCGTTTCGACCAGGTGATCCGTCAACTGGGTTACAGCCGTATGCAATTCCGTCAGATGCTGGCTCAGGAAATGCTGATCGGCCAACTGCGTGCCGGTGTGGCAGGCAGCGGTTTCGTCACTGACGCCGAAGTGCTGGCATTCGCCCGTCTGGAAAAACAGACCCGCGATTTCGCGACCCTGAACGTCAAGGCTGACCCGGCGGCGGTCAAACTGACCGACGACGAGGTCAAGGCTTACTACGACGAGCACGCCAAGGAGTTCATGACTCCGGATCAAGTGATCATCGATTACGTAGAACTGAAGAAGTCTTCGTTCTTCGATCAGGTTGCCGTCAAGGACGAAGACCTGCAGGCGGCGTATCAGAAAGAGATCGCCAACCTGTCGGAACAGCGTCGTGCCGCGCACATTCTGATCGAAGTGAACGACAAGACCACCGAGGCTCAGGCCAAAGCGAAGATCGAAGACGTTCAGGCGCGTCTGGCCAAGGGCGAGAAGTTCGAAGCGCTGGCCAAAGAGTTCTCGCAGGATCCGGGTTCGGCCAACAATGGCGGCGACCTCGGTTATGCAGGCCCTGGCGTTTACGATCCGGCGTTCGAAAAAGCCTTGTACTCCTTGTCGAAAGACCAGGTGTCCGAGCCGATTCGTACCGACTTCGGTTATCACTTGATCAAGCTGTTGGGTGTGGAAGCGCCTGAAGTGCCGACCCTGGCCAGCCTGAAAGACAAGCTCACCCGCGAGCTGAAAGCCGCTCAGGTCGAGCAGCGTTTTGTCGAGGCGACCAAGCAACTGGAAGACTCCGCGTTCGAAGCCTCTGACCTGGCTCAGCCAGCGGCGGATCTGAAGCTGACCGTGCACACCTCCAAGCCGTTCGGCCGTGAAGGTGGCGAAGGTGTTGCGGCGAACCGCGCCGTGGTTACTGCTGCGTTCAGCACCGAAGTGATCGACGAAGGTGCCAATAGCACCGCCATCGAGCTGGATCCGGAAACCGTGATCGTGCTGCGTTCCAAGGAACACCTCAAGCCTGCGCAACTGCCGCTGGAAAACGTGAGTGCGGCGATCCGCACCCAGTTGACCAAAGAGCACGCCAGCGCGGCTGCCAAGACCAAGGCCGAGAAGCTGATCGCGGATCTGCGCGATGGCAAGGCGCCGTTGGACAAGGCGGTTGAGGGTCAGAACTGGAAAGCTACCGAAGCGGCCACCCGTGGTCAGGAAGGTGTTGATCCGGCGGTGCTGCAAGCGTTGTTCCGTATGCCGAAGCCGGCTGCCAAGGACAAGCCGACGTTCACCAGCGTGACGTTGCCGGATGGCAGTCTGATGATCGTGCGTCTGAATGGTGTTAACGAAGCGGCGGCGCCGACGGATGAAGAGAAGGTTCAGTACCGTCGTTTCCTTGCTTCGCGTGAGGGGCAGCAGGACTTTGCTGCTTATCGCAAGCAGTTGGAAGCTCAGGCGGACATCAAGCGGTTTTGATGGTTGACTGAGATGTGATGAGAGCCCCGGCCTGAATAGGTCGGGGCTTTTTTTTGGGCTTTGGGGTGGGCGTGGCGGCCTTTGGGCCGGCCATGTTCTTGGGGTTTTGGGTGAATATCCGTTGCTGCGGGTGTTGCCGCTGGCGGTTTCGCCCTTACGGCGAGTCCCTTTGGCAAACGCCCCAAAGGAACCAAAGGTCTTTGCCCTGACGTTCGGCCCACTCGCTAAAGCTCGGGGTTCCTTCGCTGCGGGATTGATCCGGGCGCAGCGTCTCCGGTTTGCTTCGCTGCACCTACTCCCGCTGTGTTTGGCTTCGCCAAACGGTCGCTGCGCTCCCACGCCCGGATCATTCCCTCCACTCAGCCTGCCGACGGGCCTTCAGATCAAGATCAAGATCAAGAGCTGCAGCCGAGCTAACGCTCATCCTGTTGAGTGGTGAGGAGCAGAAGCAGCATGCGTTCTGCTGTTGCTCTTCTTTGTGCGAGCCTGCTCGCGAAGGCGGCCTGACAGCCGAGCTGTTTTTTGCGGATGTACTCATTCCAATTGTAGGAGTGAGCCTGCTCGCGATAGCGGTCTGCCAATCGACCCATTTTCCGTCGTTCATGAGCCAGCATCCATGTGCAGAGTTGACGAGGCTCAAGGCCGTTTGCGTCGCGTGCTTGATACGCATCTGGAACACACCGGACAGTTCTGGGTCCTATGGCCATCCAGTCGCCATGCCACGGCAAAGTTGCGCGTGTTCATCGATCATCTGGCATTGCGACTTTTTCCCGCAACTGAAGGTCGATAGAGTTGTAACTGCTTTAAGACACTAATCCATGCGCCGCCGGGGCGTGATCTGTTGCACAATACGCCCCGGACTGTTTTCTCTCAGGATGTTCAATGTTGATTTCCACTCCCATGCGTGTTGTCGGGTTGGCGCTGTTGTTGACCGCTGTTGCCGGCTGTTCGAAAGACAAGCCGATGTATGAGCATGAGAACTTCGATGACTCCGGTACGTTTTCGCGCAATTACCCGGTGACCGACGCGGTCAGTTGCGAAGCGGCGCGCCGTGCATTGCTTAGCCAGGGCTACATCATCACCAGCAGTGACCCGAAACTGGTCAGTGGCCACAAGAGCTTCCAGCAAACCGGCGACACCCACATGGAGATCAGCTTCAACGTGGTCTGCGCCGATGACGGCAGTGTCGGGCACCATGCGACGATGTTCGCCAACGCTTTGCAGGATCGTTATGCGCTGAAGAAGACCAACAACTCGGCCAGCCTCGGCGTGGGTGTGTTGGGCTCGGTGTCGATGCCGATCGGCTCGTCCGACGATTCGATGGTCAAAGTCGCCAGCGAGACGGTGACGGCACAGAAGTTCTACGAGCGTTTCTTTACCCTGGTCGAGCAGTTCCTGCCGACGGATGCGAAGAAAGCTGCGCACATTGAAGAGAAACCGAAGACTGACCTCGGCGTGCCTGAGGCGAAGCCTGCTCCGGCAGCGCTGGTGCCAGCGCCGACTCCAACGCCTGCGCCCGCCGCAACCCCGGCGCCTGCAGCGGAGCCCGCTCCCGCACCTGCCGAAACCGCACCCGTGACGTCTGAACCGGTTGCGCCACCGGCAGAGGCCGCGCCGATCACTCCGGCGCCGAGTGCAGAACCTGCACCGGCGACCGAAACCATCACGCCACCGGCCAACCCGGATATCCCCCCGCCATCCGAGCCGATTCCGGCGATGCCAGCGTCTGGCCAATAATCCAGCCTCACCACAACCTCTGTGGGAGCGAGCTTGCTCGCGAAAGCGTCGGAACATTCAGCACGCATGTGACTGACTGGCCGCCTTCGCGAGCAAGCTCGCTCCCACAGTAGTTTTTGGGGGGGCTTAAAATCTCGTTACATTCCCCTGACAAAAATCCTGCGATAAATTCCTGACCACCTGCTACGTTTTATTCATGAAGGCCGGGTTTCACTTTTCCTTCATACGAGCACGTTAAGCTCGAGGCACTGGGCATTTGCTCAGGCCCATTCAAGAGAGCAGCAGGGGGATTACACGATGGATGAATATCAAGAAGAGCTGCTCGAATACCAGGCCTTTGAACTGGACCAACCCGAGCCAGCCGAAGACGCCACCGAGCTTTAACTTGCAGATTGCAGCTTATAGCTCGCAGCTGCTTTCAGGCCGTTTTGCGGTGACTGCGGCGGAATTCGCCTGGCGTCTGACCGCTCCAGCGTTTGAAGGCGCGCTGGAACGCTTCGGCTGAAGCAAAACCCAGCAGGTAGGCGATTTCACCGAATGCCAATTCGGTATCGCGGATGTAAGTCATCGCCAGGTCCCGGCGAGTGTCATTGAGGATTGCGCGAAACTGCGTGCCTTCCTCGGCCAGTTTGCGCCGCAACGTCCAGGTCGGCAGCTTCAGGCGTGCCGCCACTTCTTCCAGGTCGGGTTCCCGGCCACCATTGAGCAATGGCCCCAACAGTTGAGTGATGCGTTCACGCAGGCTGCGGGTGCGAGTCAATTGCTCCAGCTCGCGTTCACACAGTTGCAGCAGATGCCGCCAGGTACTCGGGCAATGCTCGGGATTGCGCTGTGCGAGGCTGTTCAGGCTCAGGCGCAGTTGATTGCCCTCGGCACCGAACTGGATCGGGCAATCCCCCAGCAAGTCGTACGCCTCGCGGTAATCCGGCTCATCGAATTCGATTTCAATGCGTTCGGCGGGCAGCGGTTCGCGGCTGACACTGGAGAGCTGATGCAGCCATCCGGCAATGATCGAGTCCACGACAAAACGGTTATAGGCGTTGTACGGGCTGATCGAATAGAAACGCAGCCACGCGCCATGGGCATCTTCATGGAAACTGGACTGACCGCGATAATTGGAACCGTACAACGCCTCGAAACGGATCAGACAGCGCGCGGCTTCGCGCACGGTTGGCGCCTGTGCGGCGGTAACGCCGGCCAGCCCGGCCTGACTCAGGCGACTGAGCTGGCCCATGCGCAGGCCCAGCGCCGAATCGCCGGTCAACTGAATCGCCGCGTGGCCCAGGCGCATATAGCGCGGAATCGACAAACGCGCCCCGGCCTCGGCCAGTCGCGCGGCGTCCAGACCATATTGCTCCAGCAACGACTGCGGATCCGCCCCATGACTGCGCACGGCGTCGGCGAGGCTGTGAACAAAGCCTACCGACAGGTCCCCGAGGCGCATCGGCAGGGGCTTCATGGCTTACAACCAGATGTTCAACAAACGCGCGCCCCGGGCATCGCCATCGGCGAACTGCTGACCGTTGCTGCTGAGGAAACTCTGACCGGCACTGGCCTTGTCCCAGAACTGCCCGCGCAGGAACACACTGATGCCGGCAATCGCTCGACTGCTCGGTGGTTGCGCGGTCAGTGTCAGTCGATGCCAGGCTTGTCCTTCGGTGACTTCACCGGGTTTTAGGCTGACCGACCCCGGTGTGCTTGAACCTTTGTAACCGCGCCATGGCTGATTCCACGCACCTTGACCGAATACCTGCGCCGGTACCGCGACCAATTGTGCGTTTTGCTCGTCGAGTTTGCGGTAATTGTCGGGGTACCAACTGTCGCTACCAATCAATACGCCAAGGCGTCCGGCCGGGGTGTCGACCACGTTGAGCGCGTGTTTGTCTGCGCTTTCGATCACTTCACGTTGATCGAACACCGGGTGCATCTGCCGTTGCGGCTGGCCCAGCGGCACGCCATCGCGGCCGAACACCACGCTGCTGTTGAACAGGGCACCGCTACCGGGTTTGAGCTGGCCATCGCGAACGCTGGGTTCCGGTAACACGATCGAGCCGGCCACCAGGGTCACGTGAAATTCTTTGGCCAGACCACCGAACAGCGCCTGGTAATCCTTGGCCATCGCCTTGGCTTTCATCCGCAGATACGCGTCGTTGAGGCGGTCGCTGCCGTTGGCGCTGAGCCAGGCGCGGGCGAACAGCAAGGGATTGCTCGCCGCCAGCCAGTTCATTGCTTCGGCGAGGGACGGCGCCTGGTACAACTCGTCTTTCTCGCCGCTGAGCAGCAACCAGGTGCCGACGTTCTCCGGCAATACCACGACGGTTTTGTCGTTCAGCAGGCCTTGATCCTGGGCTTGCTGCAGATAGGCTGCGAGTTTGCGGTGCAAGCGCTCGGTGCTTTGATAATCGGTGGGAAACAGCTCGGGCTGGATGCCCAGCAGATTGCCACGATCGGCGGGGATGCCCTGATCGACCGCCACTTTAATGCGTAAGTCCGACAGGTAATGGCCCGCCGGCCGGTCCGCCGCCCACATGGCGTAGGTGGTCAGGGCGGCGACGAGGGCCATGGAGAAAAACAGGTACAAAAGTTTGCGCATGAAAACCAACAGCTACCGGGTACAGGGTATGGCGACTAGGGTAGGGCCCATGGAGCTGATTGCCAAGGGGCGCTGCGCATTTGGATCAATAAGTTGTCAGTTACGGTCATTGAGTGACAGCGATGCGACTCTTAGTCTGTCGAACATGACTGACGGGAGCCGCAGAGCGCCCGCAACTTTTCCGTGATTGCTTGTTGTGGAGTTACCGATGACCGCCGCTCACTACCCGCACCTGTTGGCCCCGCTGGATCTGGGATTCACCACGCTGCGCAACCGCACCCTGATGGGGTCGATGCACACCGGCCTTGAAGAAAAACCGGGCGGTTTCGAGCGCATGGCGGCGTACTTCGCCGAACGTGCCCGTGGCGGCGTTGGCCTGATGGTCACCGGTGGTATCGGCCCGAACGACGAGGGCGGCGTGTACTCCGGGGCGGCCAAGCTGACCACCGAGGAAGAAGCGCTCAAGCACCGGATCGTCACCCGCGCGGTGCACGACGCGGGCGGCAAGATTTGCATGCAGATCCTCCACGCCGGGCGTTATGCCTACAGCCCGAAACAAGTCGCGCCAAGCGCGATTCAGGCACCCATCAACCCGTTCAAGCCCAAAGAACTGGACGAGGAAGGCATCGAGAAGCAAATCAGCGATTTCGTCACCTGTTCGGTATTGGCGCAGACCGCCGAATACGACGGCGTCGAGATCATGGGCTCGGAAGGTTATTTCATTAACCAGTTCCTCGCCGCACACACCAACCACCGCACCGACCGCTGGGGCGGCAGCTACGAAAACCGTATGCGCCTGCCGGTGGAAATCGTTCGTCGTGTGCGCGAGGCGGTAGGGCCGAACTTCATCATCATTTTCCGTCTGTCGATGCTCGACCTGGTCGAGGGCGGCAGCACCTGGGACGAGATCGTTACCCTGGCCAAAGCCATCGAGCAGGCCGGCGCAACCATCATCAACACCGGCATCGGCTGGCACGAAGCGCGGATCCCGACCATCGCCACCAAAGTGCCGCGTGCGGCATTCAGCAAGGTCACCGCCAAGCTGCGCGGTTCGGTGAAGATTCCGCTGATCACCACCAACCGTATCAACACCCCGGAAATCGCCGAGCAGATTCTGGCTGAAGGCGATGCCGATATGGTCTCGATGGCGCGGCCGTTCCTCGCCGACCCGGACTTCGTCAACAAGGCCGCTGAAGGCCGCGCTGACGAAATCAACACCTGCATCGGTTGCAACCAGGCGTGCCTCGATCACACCTTCGGCGGCAAGCTGACCAGTTGCCTGGTCAACCCGCGTGCCTGCCACGAAACCGAACTCAATTATCTGCCGGTGCAGCAGATCAAGAAAATCGCTGTGGTTGGCGCCGGCCCTGCCGGTTTGTCCGCCGCGACCGTGGCTGCCGAGCGTGGCCATCAGGTGACCCTGTTCGATTCGGCCAGCGAAATTGGCGGCCAGTTCAACATCGCCAAACGCGTGCCGGGCAAGGAAGAGTTCTTCGAAACCCTGCGTTACTTCAAACGCAAGTTGCAGACCACGAATGTCGAGGTGTGCCTGAACACCCGCGTCGATGTCGCGAAACTGGTGGAAGGCGGTTACGACGAGATCATCCTCGCCACTGGCATTGCACCGCGCGTGCCGGCAATTCCGGGAGTCGAGAATGCCAAGGTGCTGAGCTACCTGGACGTGATCCTTGAGCGCAAGCCGGTCGGTAAACGCGTGGCGGTGATTGGCGCCGGCGGTATCGGTTTTGACGTCTCGGAATTCCTCGTTCACCAAGGCGTGGCCACCAGCCAGGATCGCGCCGCGTTCTGGAAAGAGTGGGGCATCGATACGCAACTGGAGGCCCGTGGGGGTGTGGCGGGGATCAAAGCCGCACCGCACGCGCCGGCCCGCGAAGTGTTTCTGTTGCAGCGCAAGAAAACCAAGGTCGGCGATGGTCTGGGTAAAACCACTGGCTGGATTCACCGTACCGGTCTGAAGAACAAGCAGGTGCAAATGCTCAACAGCGTTGAATACCTGAGCATCGATGACCAAGGCCTGCATATCCGCATCGGCGAAACCGGCGAGCCGCAAGTGCTGGCGGTGGACAACATCGTGATTTGCGCGGGGCAGGATCCGCTGCGTGAATTGCATGACGGTCTGGTGGAAGCGGGGCAGAACGTGCACCTGATCGGTGGTGCCGATGTCGCGGCCGAGCTGGATGCCAAACGCGCGATCAACCAAGGTTCGCGCTTGGCGGCTGAGCTATAAAATACGCCGCTTAACCTGTGGGAGCGAGCCTGCTCGCGAAAGCGCAGTGTCAGCCAATACACATGTCGACTGACACGACGCCTTCGCGAGCAGGCTCGCTCCCACAGGTTTTTTGTTGTTCTCAGATTCGGTGAGCACCACAAACCAATGTAGGAGTGAGCCTGCTCGCGATGGCTGCTTGTGAGCGATTAGAATACTGGCTCTGTCCAGATCGAATCGCCGCTCATGCTTTTGCCTCCCACCGATTGGCTACCCCAAGCCCCTCTCGAACACCTTCACCTCGACTGGCTCGCAACCGCCGGCATTGAAGTGGCCATCCTGCGCCTCGACCAGATCGACCCGCTGATCAGCGGCAACAAATGGTTCAAACTCGTCGAACACCTCAAAGCCGCCGACCGTATGGGTGCCGAGGGCGTCATCAGTCTCGGTGGTGCGCACTCCAATCATCTGCACGCGTTGGCGGCGACGGGGAAACGGCTGGGCTTCCAAACCGTGGGGCTGCTGCGCGGGCATGCGCAGGAAACTCCCACGGTGCTGGATCTGCAGGCGTTCGGCATGCAATTGCATTGGTTGGGTTATGGCGGTTATCGCGCGCGCAACGAGCCGGGATTCTGGCAACCCTGGCACGAGCAATACCCCAATCTGCAAGCGGTTCCTGAGGGGGGAGGTGGACTTGCAGGGGCGCTCGGCTGTGCAGCCATCAAGGAACAGGCGCAAGCGCAATTGCCTACGCTGGGCTGGAGCGACTATCACGGTTGGTGGCTGGCCTGCGGCACCGGGACAACACTCGCCGGGCTGGTCCTCGCCGAGGCGGGTGCGCACCGGGTCTATGGCGCGTTGGCAGTCCCTGAGGATCACGGCGTGGCGCCGCAGGTCGAGTCGATTATGCGGTCAGCCGGACTGGCCACTGCCGACTATGAGTTGATCGATGCCAGCCGTGGCGGTTTTGCCAAGGTCGATCCGCTGCTGCTCGCGTTCATTGAGCAGACCGAGCAGGCCAGCGGCGTCCCACTGGAGCCGCTGTACACCGGCAAGGCGTTGCTGGCGCTCAAGCAGCAGGTGGAGGCAGGCAGGTTCGCGCCCGGCACGCGGCTGATCTTCATTCATACCGGAGGCTTGCAGGGCCGGCGTGGGTTTAGCGCCAGCCGCTGATATTCAACCGCGCTTGGGCATCATCCGCAGCAGCGTGTTATCGCCCACCACATAGTGGTGATAAATCCCCGCCAGTGCATGCAGGCCGATCAACCAGTAGCCGATCGTGGCGATCAGCACATGCCAGTGTTCGACCTGCTTGGCGAAGGCTTTGTTTTCCGCCACCAATAGCGGTAGGTCAAAGCCATAGAACATCACTTGATGTCCTTCGGCGCTGGTGATCAGCCAGCCCAGGATCGGCATGCTGATCATGAACAGGTACAACGCCCAGTGCATCAGCCGCGCCAGCACGGTTTGCCATTGTGGTGAGGCGGGGAAGATTTTTGGCGCCGGACCAATGCTGCGCGCGAGCAGGCGAAACCACACCAGCACAAACACGGTCAGGCCGAGCATGTAATGCACTTCGCGGATCAGCGTGCGCCCGCCACTGCCTTTGGGAAACAGACCGCGCAACTCCATGCTGGCGTACACCAGCACCAACAGGACCAGCATCAGCCAGTGCAACAGGACCGAGACGGTGCTGTAGCGGGATTCGGAACTTGTCCACGGCATACGGTGTTTCCTCACAGATCAGGGTTCAAACCTGCCGTTCTTGGCCGACGGCATGCTTTAACTGTAATCCGCTTTGGCGGATTTGCCTGAGGCTGATCGGACTTTCAATGCTCTGAGTCAGGGCTTGCCAATAAAAAACGCCAGCGTCGTGCAGACACTGGCGTTTTTCTTTGCAGCAAGCGGCAGGGATCAGCTCGATTGCGGCATTTCGCCGTTGGCCAGACGCTTGTTGATGTCGGCAATCACTTCCGGCAAATCGGTGATGGTGTCGATCATGTAGTGCGGGCGCGAGCCTTCGAACAGCGCGTGAATGCGCTTGCGCTCGCTGGCCAGTTCATCGCTGCCCAAGGCACGGAACCCTTCGTAATCCAGACCCAGCGCATTGCCCGAGCAGATCAGTGCCACTGTCCACATCCCGGCGCGTCGACCTTCGAGGATGCCCGGCACGGTGTCATCGATCTTCACGCACGCTGCGACATCGTCGATGCCCAGCGCGATCACGTTGGCCAGCGCCTGAGCCGGCCACGGACGGCCATTTGGCACTTCGTCGGTAGCAACCACATGGTCAGCGACGTAGCCGTTGGTGGCGGCCAGCTCGACGACCTTGTCCATCACCTGCTTCGGGTAGCCGGAACAGGAGCCGATCTTGATGCCTTGCTGACGCAGATTGGCGATGGTTTCCAGTGCGCCGGGAATCAGCGCCGAGTGTTCGGCGATCTTCTCGATCTGCAGCGGCATGAAGCGGTTGTAGATGGCGGTGACGTCATCGTCGGTCGGCGTGCGGCCGAACGCCTTGCGATAACGCTCGGCCACTTGTGGCTGGTCGCAGAGGGTGCGGATGTGGTCCCACTTGCCCATGCCCATCGGGCCACGCGCTTCTTCGATGGAGACCTGCACGTCGAATTCGGCGAAGGCCTCGACGAAAATCTGCGTGGGTGCGAACGAGCCGAAATCGACCACGGTGCCGGCCCAGTCGAGGATCGCGGCTTGCAGTTTGTTTGGATTGACGTAGTTCATGTTGATCAAATTCCTGAGTTGGCAATGCAATTCAAATGTAGGAGTGAGCCTGCTCGCGATAGCGGTTGATCATTCAACATCTTTGTCGACTGACACGGCCTCATCGCGAGCAGGCTCACTCCTACAGGGGATTGGTGGTGTTCTTAGATTTCGAGGACTTCCATCTCGCGCAGCACTTCACCGATCGCGGCAACGGCCTGGCGCATTTCGCCCGGGCTGACGTGACCGATGCAGCCGACACGGAAGGTTTCGACCTGAGTCAATTTGCCCGGATAAAGGATGTAACCCTTGGCCTTCACGCGTTCGTAGAAATCCTTGAACTGGTAGCGCGGATCTTGCGGCGCATGGAACGTGGCGATGATCGGCGCTTGAATCGCCGCTGGCAGGAAGCTGCGCAAACCGAGTTTGCCCATCTCGTCCATCAGCGCCTGGCAGTTGGCGGCATAACGCGCATGGCGTGCCGGCAGGCCACCTTCTTCGTTGTATTGCAGCAGCGCTTCGTGCAGCGCCGCGACCACGTGAGTCGGCGGGGTGAAGCGCCATTGACCGGTTTTCATCATGTAAGCGTGCTGTTCGTACAGGTCCATCGCCAGCGAGTGCGAATTGCCAGCGGCTGCGGCCAAAGACTCTTTGCGAGCGAAGACAAAACCCATCCCCGGCACGCCTTCCAGGCATTTGCCGGAAGCGGCGATCAGCGCGTCGAACGGCACTTGCTGCGCGTCCACCGGCAGAGCGCCAAAGGAACTCATGGCGTCGATGATCAGGCGTTTGCCGTGTTGCGCGACGACCTGGGCAATCTCCGGCAGCGGATTGAGAATCCCGGTGCTGGTTTCGCAGTGGATCAGGGCAACGTGGGTAATATTGCTGTCGGCGCGCAGCAAGCGGTCGACGTCGGCGGCGGTGGTCGGTTCATCTTCAGCGGTTTCGAAGGTGCTGAACGAGCGACCGAGCACTTCGCAAATCTTCGCCAGACGCTTGCCGTAGGCGCCGTTGATCAGCACCAGCACTTTGCCGTCACGCGGCACCAATGTGCCGATGGCCGCTTCAACAGCGAAGGTGCCGCTGCCCTGTAAGGGTACGCAGTGGTGAGTCGCGGCGCCGTTGAGGATCGCCAGCAGTTGTTCGCAAAGGCTGGCGGTCAGTTGATTGAAGCGGTCATCCCATGACCCCCAGTCGACCATCATCGCCTGGCGGGTGCGGGCCGAAGTGGTCAACGGGCCGGGAGTGAGCAGGATGGGTTCGGCAATACTCATTCGTGTGTCCTCGGATAGCGCTGTGGGATGAAGCTACGGGGCATACGTTGCAATTCGCCGTTGCATCAATCAAATTGTTTATTGTTATGCCAACCATCAGTGAGAGTTATTCATGAACCTGTTCCAGCTCCGCGCCTTCGACGCCGTGGCCCGTGAAGGCAGCTTCACCCGTGCCGCCGCGCGCTTGTTCATCAGTCAGCCGGCGGTTACCGGGCACATCAAGGCGCTGGAGGAGCACTACCAGATCACCCTGTTGCGGCGCACCGCACGACGGGTGGAACTGACCGAGGAGGGCACCAAACTCGCGGCGATTACCCGCGCGATGTTTGGCCTGGCGGAAGAGGCGCAAACGATGCTCGAGGCCAATCGACAGTTGCTGACCGGGCGGCTGGAAGTGGCGGCGGACGGGCCGCATATGGTCATGCCAATGTTGGCGAGCCTGCGCGCGCGGTATCCGGGAATCACGGTGAACCTGCGCTTGGGCAATGCTCAGGAAACCCTCGCTGCATTGTTGTCGGAACACGCGGATGTGGCGGTGTTGACCGAGGTCGAGCCGCGCAAAGGCCTGCACCTGCAGGCATTGAGCGAATCACGGATTTGCGCGTTGGTGCCGGCAGGGCACCCGTGGGCGATGCGCGCCGGGGAAGTGAAACTCAAGGAACTGGATCAGGTGATCATGGTGCTCCGTGAGCCGAGTTCGATCACCCGGCGTACATTTGATGACGCCTGTGCGCAGGCGTCGATCCATCCGCGCGTGTTGCTGGAACTGGACAGCCGTGAGGCGGTGACCGAAGCGGTGGCGGCCGAGTTGGGCGTTGGCGTGGTGTCATCGGTGGAGGTCAGCCATGACCCGCGCGTGGTGGCGATTCCGATTGTCGGGGCAGGGCTGGTCAATCGGCACATGATCGGCTGCATGGAGCGGCGGCGGGAGTTGCGCCTGATTCAGGCGTTCTTTGGTCTGGCGCCGGCCTGATACACCGAGTCGCTCCCTTCGCGAGCAGGCTCGCTCCCACATTTGGAATGCGTAACCCCTGTGGGAGCGAGCTTGCTCGCGAAGGGGCCATCGCGGTTCACACAAGACTCTGGCGCACCATATCGAGAAAGGTCGCCACCACCCGTCGATTGCTTTGCTCGCGCAAGCACACCAGCGTCTCCGTCAACCGTCGGGTGCAGTCGACAATCGGCAACGCGCACACCCGCGAGTCCGCACCAAATTCCGCCGCCGATACCACGCCAACGCCAATCCCGACCACCACCGCCTCACGCGCCGCTTCCCGGCCCTCAACCTGAATCGCCGGACGAATGCGAAACCCCGCGCGGGCCATTTCCTCTTCCAGCGTCTGCCGGGTTACCGAACCGTGCTCACGCAACACCAGCGGCGTGTCATCCAGGTCTGCCAGGCAGATCGATTCACGCTCGGCCCAAGGATGATGGCGCGACACGAACGCGACCATCGGATCATTGCGCAGCGGCACGCTCAGCAAGCGTTCATCACTGACATCGCGGCCAAGCAGCGCCAGATCGGCCTGATAGTTGAACAGGCGAAACAACGATTCATCGGTATTGCCGGTCTCGATCTTCACGCTGATCCCCGGATAGCGCTCGCAGAACCGCGCGATCTGCGGCAGCACGTGGACCGGCGCATCCACTGCCAGAATCAGGCTGCCGGTCTGCAGGGCCTGGGATTCCTGCAACAGTTCCTGTGCTTCGGCTTCAATCACAAACAGGCGCTGGGTGATCGCCAGCAAGCGCTCGCCCAGGTCGGTCAGGCGTACGGAACGTTTATTGCGGTGAAACAGCAAAACGCCAAAACGCTCTTCGAGTTTGCGCACTTGGTCGGATATCGCCGGTTGCGTGAGAAAAAGGCGCTCGGCGGCTTTGGTGAAGCTTCCATGCACAGCCACGGCGTGGAAGGCTTTGAGTTGGGCGTGGGATACCGACATGCAGTCACCTGATCGTTTAGTCAGTAACAAGCTGAGCTTATGTGTGAAATACGATAAATCGATTTTATTTATTAAACAGTAATTGCTTTGATCGGCTCACGCCATCGCTGACTGCCCGCTCGGGCCGCACGGTAGCCATGAGCCTGTGCGTGCAACAACAGGACTCATCTGACCGATATCGCCACAGGGACGGGGTGATATCGCAGTGCTCAACAATAAAAACACAGGCGTTTTTCTTAACGATTCTGCCGGCACACTCACACCCTGAGGTCAGAACCACCATGAACAAGCACATCGGCACCATTGCGCGTTGGCGCGTGCAGATTTTCGCGATTACCTGGCTTGCGTACGCCGCTTTCTATTTCACCCGCAAAGCGTTTTCGGTGGCCAAACTCGGCATCGCCGAAGACCCGACCTTCATGCTCGACAAGATGGCCATGGCCAACCTCGATGCGATCTATCTGGCGGCTTATGCCCTCGGCCAGTTCACTTGGGGCATGCTCGCTGACCGATTTGGCCCACGGGTCGTGGTGCTCGGCGGTTTGCTGATTTCCGCCGCAGCGGCGCTGGTGATGGGCAGTTACGCGACGTTGCCAATCTTCGCCACCTGCATGTTGATTCAGGGCTTGGCGCAGTCCACTGGATGGTCGGGATTGTGCAAAAACCTCGGCAGTTTTTTCCCCTCCCAACAACGCGGGCGAGTGCTCGGGTTATGGAGTTCCTGCTACGCGTTCGGTGGTCTGGTGGCGTCGCCGTTCGCTGGCTGGTGGGCGTATACCTTGATGGGCACCTGGCACGCGGCGTTCATTTCCAGCGCGGTGGTGGTTGCTGTGGTCGCGGTGTTGTTCTTTATCTTCCAGCGCAACAAACCGGAAGACGTCGGCTTGCCGGCGGTCGAGCCGGAACCTGAACTGACGGCAGCAGAAACCGAAGCCAACAGCAAGCTCAGCGTGTGGGAGCCGTTAAAGGAAATCCTGCGTAACCGCACAGTGCTGGTACTGGGCCTGGCGTACTTCATGTTGAAACCGGCGCGTTACGCGATTCTGTTGTGGGGCCCGGTGATTGTCTTTGAACAGATGCCCAGTGTCGGCAAGGTTGGCGCGGCGATCATTCCCACCTCGTTCGAACTGGCCGGGTTGCTCGGGCCGATCCTGATTGGCCTGGCCTCGGACAAACTGTTCGGTGCCCGCCGTATGCCGGCCTGCGTGTTGAGCTTGCTGGCGCTGACCGTGACGCTGGCGCTGTTTATGGCCGCGTTGCATACCGGCAGTGTGTTGCTGGTGGTCGCGCTGCTGTTCGTCATGGGCCTGACTTTGTATGGCCCGGACTCGATGATCAGCGGTGCCGCCGCGATCGACTTCGGCAAAGCCAAGGCCGGCGCCACGGCGGCCGGTTTCGTCAACGGCTGCGGCTCGGTTGGTGCGGTACTTGGCGGTTTGCTGCCGGGTTACTTCGACTCGGTGACGGTGTTCATCGTCTTCGCCGGTTGCGCGCTGTTCTCGGCGCTGGTGCTGATTCCGCACTGGAACAGCCGCCCGGTTGGCGTGATGGAACCGCGCGCCTTTATCCCCAATTGCCCGCTGACGATCAAACCCCTGCGTTCCTGAAACCCTTGCCTCGTGGCCTGCTGCGACGCTCGCGGCAGGCTGGGTCGTGGCCATCTGACTTGGAGAAACCCCATGAGACCGTTTTGGCTGGAGCAGGCCTTGCAGGCCGACACCTCGCAAACCTGCCCGCCGTTGCAAGGCGAAGTCCGCGCCGATGTGTGCATCGTCGGCGGCGGGTATACCGGGTTGTGGACGGCGATCATGCTCAAGCAACAAAACCCCGAACTCGATGTCTTGCTGATCGAAGCGGACATCTGCGGCGCCGGCGCCAGTGGGCGCAATGGCGGGTGTGCACTGTCGTGGTCGGCGAAGTATTTCACCCTTGAACGCTTGTTTGGCGTCGAGGAAGCGGTGCGCCTGGTCAAGGAGTCGGAGCGCAGTATCCACGCGATTGGCGAGTTCTGTGAGCAGTACGGCGTCGATGCCGATTATCGGCTCGACGGCACGCTGTACACCGCGACCAACCGCGCGCAAGTCGGCTCGACCGATGCGGTAATCGCTGCACTGGAGCGCAACGGTATCAACTCGTTTACCCAGCGTCCGCTGGCCGATGTGCAGCGCATGGCCGGTTCGAGCAAGCATCTGGAAGGCTGGTTCTCGCCGGCGGCGGCCAGTGTGCAACCGGGCAAACTGGTGCGTGGCTTGCGTCGCGTGGCGCTGCAGTTGGGTGTGAAAATTTACGAAAACACGGCAATGACCGGGCTGGAAGAAGGACGCCCGGCACGCCTGCAAACACCGAACGGCAGCATTGTTGCCGATCGCGTGGTGCTGGCGATGAATGCGTGGATGGCCCGTGCCTTTCCACAGTTCGAACGCAGCGTGGCGATTGTTTCCAGCGACATGCTGATCACCGAGCCGCGCCCGGATCTGTTGCAGCAGATCGGCCTGACCAGCGGGGTCACTGTGCTCGATTCGCGGATTTTCGTGCACTACTACCACAACACTCCGGACGGCCGGATCATGCTCGGCAAGGGTGGCAACACCTTCGCCTTTGGCGGGCGCATGCTACCGGTGTTCGATCAGCCATCGCCTTATGCCGGCCTGCTGAAAAACAGCCTCGCCGACTTCTTCCCGGCGTTTGCCGATGTCAAAGTCGATGCCACCTGGAACGGCCCGTCGGATCGCTCGGTCACCGGTTTGCCGTTCTTCGGCCAGATGAGCAGCGCCGGCAATGTGTTTTACGGCTTCGGCTATTCCGGCAGCGGCGTCGGCCCGTGCCACATGGGCGGGCAGATTCTTGCTTCGTTGGTGCAGGGCCTGGACAACCCGTGGACCCGCTCGCCGCTGGTCAACGGGCCGCTGGGTTATTTCCCGCCGGAGCCAATCCGCTACCTCGGTTCGTTGATGGTGCGCAACGCCATCCGCCGCAAGGAGCGCGCCGAAGATCACGGGCGGCGTCCTCGGCATCTGGATGTGCGTCTGGCGAAATTCGCTGCGGCGGCGGGCAAGGCTGACAAAGCCTGAGGCTCGGCGTGTTGATGCAGGAGCTGCCGCAGGCTGCGATCTTTCGATCTGGTTTTTAAGATCAAAATCAAAAGATCGCAGCCTGCGGCAACTCTTACGAAGGGATCAGCGTGCGCCGCTGTCGAGTAGCCAGTCGAGCAATAGGCTGTCACGTGCGGGTGGTTCGCGAGGTGTGGGCTTGCGTGAGTTGCCCAGACACAGAATCGGCCGGTCGGGGTCGCTGTCAAGGAAACTCACCCACACTTCGCTGCCGGCGCAGGGCAGTTCCTCCCGTGCCACTCGGCCATTGGCGCGAGTCATCGCGATGGGCAGCCAGATCGCCTCGTCATCAAGGGTTTGCAGATGTTCCGAGGGCCACAGCCTGACGGCGACCCGACCCTGTTCATCGAGCTGCGCCGGTTGCCCGGCAGGTCCCAGCACCAGCGCCAGGTGATAACCGGCAATGCCGGGACGCGGTTGGTTGAGCGCCGGGCGAAAATCGCTTGACCAGGGCTGGGCGGTAAAATCGTTTTCGTAGCGGTGCAAGGGTGGGGTCGGGTCAAGAATCGACGGATGTTGCCCGTGATGACGTATCGAGGTGAGCCGCCATTGTTCGTTGAAGTGGCTGATCGGATGCGCCGACACTTGCAGCAGTTGTCCACTGAGCAAGCCGATCCGGTCGCTGCGGCCATTGATCGTGCGATGCTGGCAGCGTTGCCGTTCCAGATGTCGACGGCTGCGTTGTTCGTGGTGTCGTTGTTCGAGGGAAGATGCCTGCGGCAAGGGATTTGCCGTGATGTGGTTGGCGGCCTCGTCGCTGATCGCACGCTGCCCTCGGTTACGCACGGCATGCAGCGTGGCGACGGGCGCGGCGTGATGATGCTGGTACAGCGAAGTGATGCAGGGAGAAGGCGTTTGCTCACAGGCCTTGAACGGAACCAGTACCGGCGTTTGCGGCAGACTGAGGCTGTCATCGGCAAACACGACCACGTGTCCGTCCATCCGGTGTTCAAAGTGATAGTGAATGCCTTCCTCTTCGCAAAGTCTGTGCAGCAGCGCCAGATCACTTTCTTCGTACTGGATGCAAAAAGGCCGGATCGGGTAGCGGCCGACGGTCATTTCAATCCGGTAGCCGTCGGCGGGCAGGGCGTTTTCCGTGAGCAACTGCTGGAGAATCTGCGGCACACTCTGTTGCACGAACACTCGCCGTTTGCTCGGCTGAGCCAGCCTGTGCAAGCGCGGCACGACCGTCACGCGATAGCCGATCCGGTGCGTACCGCGATGTTCGCAACTGGCACTGTCGATCACGCCGTGGATTCCATGATGGTCGTCCAGACGCAGAAAGGCCCGTTGTTGCAGGAATGTGTCCGGCGCCACGGCGGGGGCCAAACCGATCAGTTCGATGTCGAAACGGTAGGGCTGGTTGAGCGCTTCCTCGCCGTGAAAGCGCACCACTGGCAGGCACAGACCGCTGTCGGTCAGGGTCAGGGTAAAAGGACTTTCCTTGTCATTGAGCATTCGAACAGGCTCTGTCAGGCAATACGGGCCTGAGAGGGTACGAAACCGCAGCGTTGAATGGTCATGTCAAAGGCGTTTTTCAGAATTCCCCTACAAGCTCTGGTGAAGATGTCGATTCCACATTGCGTTTTTTTGGTCGATTGCCGACTTTAGGCCGTATAAACTTGGCGCCACGCGTCGGCCAATAGATGTCTCGGCGCCACAGATCAAGAGAGTGAGTAATGGGCGCACAGTGGAAGGTTAAACACAAAGAAGCGGCAGCCAACGCCAAAGGCAAGATCTTCGGCAAATTGGTGAAGGAAATCACCATCGCTGCCCGCAACGGTGCCGATACCACCACCAACGCACACCTGCGTCTGGTGGTCGAACAGGCCAAGAAAGCCTCGATGCCAAAAGAAACCCTCGATCGCGCGATCAAGAAAGGCGCCGGTCTGCTGGGTGAAACCGTGCAATACCATCGCGTGACCTACGAAGGGTTCGCCCCGCACCAGGTGCCGCTGATCGTCGAGTGCGTGACCGACAACATCAACCGTACCGTCGCCGAAATCCGCGTGGCGTTCCGTAAAGGCCAACTGGGGGCTTCCGGCTCCGTGGCCTGGGACTTCAACCACGTCGGCATGATCGAAGCCTCGCCGGACACCCCGGACGCCGATCCGGAAATGGCCGCGATCGAAGCCGGTGCTCAGGATTTCGAGCCGGGCGAAGACGGCGCAACGCTGTTCCTGACCGACCCTACCGACCTGGATTCGGTGCAGAAAGCGCTGCCAGAGCAGGGTTTCACCGTGCTGTCGGCCAAGCTCGGCTACCAGCCGAAGAACCCGGTCAGCGGCTTGAGTGACGAGCAGATGGCTGAAGTTGAAGCGTTCCTCGAAGGCCTCGACAACCACGATGACGTGCAGGACATGTTTGTTGGCCTGGCGGGCTGATCGGCTGCGTCAGTGATGGCCTCATCGCAGGCAGGCTAGCTCCCACAGGGATTTGTGAACGCCACAGATCCAGTGTAGGAGCTAGCCTGCTAGCGATTGACCGCGCAGCGGTCACAGATCTTCAAGTTGCTTCATGACCTCAGAAAACCCCGGCCGCGCCAGCACATCCGCCTGACAGCAACGTCGCTCCAGTTCCTCAAGAACCCGACGCCGCTCATCACTCAACCCCGAGTCGACGCGCGCCAGCAATTCCCCCAGCAAAACCCCGAACGCGCGCACTTCGATGCGTTGCAACGCGCGCGTTTCCAGCGTGTCATCGACAGCATGGAACGACGCCCCGCCAAAATCCCCGAGCAGGCAATCGCCGCGCTCGTTCAACAGAATGTTGTGCCCGTAGAGATCGCCGTGGGTGATGCCTTGCTGATGCAAGTGTTCGGCTGCCGAAGCGATGCCTTTGGCAATGTTCAGCGCGACCTCGGCACTGAACCGGCAATCATCGGCGTACACATCCCGCGAGCAGGACGCCAGGCTGGGCAGGTCGGCGAGGTTGCGGAACGACGGATCGATCAATTGCATCACCAATCCTTGCTGGCCGTCGGGATGGCCACTGATGCGTCCCTCGACGCGGATCAGATTGGGATGCAGGCCGGCGGTGATACACGCATTCATTTCGTGCAGCGGCGAGCCGTCGCTGGTCATTTCACCTTTGTACAACTTCACCGCAACCGGTATCACCGAACCATCGTCGCGTTGCCAGTTCGCCCGGGAAATCACCCCCGAGGCGCCTTCACCCAAGCGTTGCTCCAGACTTAGCGCAGACCAGGGGATCTGTGCCGTCGCGTCGAGCGCGGCAGCGTCCGCCTCGGTTTCCAGCGGGTTACCGGCGTAGGCCAGCCAGGTCAGGCTCGGCAGCGCGAGCAGCCACTGCGGCAGCTCGGTCAGGCGGTTGGCGGAGATGCGTAACAGCTCCAGACGATGGCAGTTGCTCAGCGAGGGTGGCAGCGCTTGCAGACGGTTGCCGGACAGCATGAGCTTTTGCAGGGCAGGGCGCTCACCGAGTTCGCTCGGCAGGCTTTCAAGGCAGTTGTCGGTCAGGATCAGCCAGCGCAGCTGTGGTGGCAGGGCTGCAGCGGGTACGTTGACGATGCGATTGGCCCTGAAGCCGATCATCGTCAGCGCCGCACACTGGCCGAGGCAGGCCGGCAGTTCGGTAAACGGGTTGTCGGAGCAGAACAGCACCCGCAGGCGCGTCAGACGGTGCAAGTCATCCGGCAGGCGGCTCAGGGCGTTGCCGCTGAGATTGAGGATTTCCAGGGTGTCGGCCAGATCGAAAATCTCGCGCGGGAATTCGGTCAGGCCACAAGACAGATCCAGTCGAGTGATGCCCGACAACTCGCCGGCGCGCAATTGAGCAAGGGTGTGCATGTTGGGGTTCGCTATTGATCAGTGGAGCGACGCTGGGGCGCTGGGAATGGGCGACATGATAACGGCAAAGCCCGGGTTTGAATTGGATAGGCGGCGAAACTTCAGTTGCCCTTGGTGGGAGCGAGCCTGCTCGCGAAGGCGGAGTGTCAGAAGCTGATGTTTTGACTGATAGGGCGCTTTCGCGAGCAGGCTCGCTCCCACAGGGGAATGGCGTTCTCAGATCGTCCCGTGCACTTCTTGCAACTGCCCCAACCGACTGCGCGTGCGCGCCAGGTCAATGGCCTGGCCATCCAGGCTTTCGCGCAAGGGCAAACGACCGAGCAGCGTCAGGTGCTTGTCCTGGTCGTACAGCACGTCGATCAGGTTGATGAAGCGTTGTTGCGCGGCGATCGAGCACTCCGCCAGTTCCGGCAGATCATCGATGATCCAGCGGTCGAAACGGCGACACAGTTCCAGGTAATCCATCACCGCCGTTGGCTGTTCGCACAGATCGTTGAAGGTAAAACCGACACGCCGTTTCTCAAAAAAACGCGCCTGAAACTGCCGGGTGCCGACCGTTAGCGCAACGGCCGGTGCCTCTGCAGGCGGCAGATCCAGGGCCGTGCGTTGTGCTGGCGTCGCCGGCCACACGTAATGTCCCTGGGTGAATATCTGGTGCGCAGAGTGACGCGTCTGGCTGCGGTAATCGTGCGGGCCGCCGACTTCCATCACCTGCATGTGCGTATTGATCAGTTCGATCACCGGTTTGAAGCGGGCGTGATAAAGCGGATTGGGCAGCAAACCCTCAGGCGCATAGTTGGAGGTCACCAGCAGCAGAATCCGTCGTTTGAACAACGCCTTGAACAGCCGGGTGATCAGCATGGCATCGCCGATGTCATGCACATGAAACTCGTCGAAACACAGCACCCGACAATCTTGCAGCAGTTCGTCGAGAGCCACTTCGAGGGCATCGTCCTGCAGGCGATGGCTGAACATGCCCTGATGCAATTGCGCGAAAAACTGATGGAAATGCAGGCGTCGTTTCTGAGTGATCGGCAGCGCCTGGAAGAAGCCGTCGAGCAGCCAACTCTTGCCACGCCCGACGGCGCCGAACAGATACAGGCTTGGCGTGGTTCGGCTGTTGGCGGCCAACAGCAGACTGGCCTGCTGCGCCATGCACTCAATGACGCGCTGCTGGCTGTGGCTGAGGGTGTAGCCCTGACCGCTGGCCTTGTGTCGGAAGTAATCGCGGATCGACTGGGCGCTGGCGTCATGCCCGGCGCCGGCCGGCAAACCCTTGCCGAACCAGCGGCGCAACGCCGGCCAGCTCTGGATCAGTCGCGATCGTTTCGGCGGGTGGGCAGGCACTGTCGGCGTCTCCGTGTTCGTCAAAACCGGCTCCCGGGAGCGCGGCGATGTAGTGTAACCAGACGCCGAGATGACCAGCCACCGCGACGTGTCGACAGTGGGCGGTTATTGAACAAATTTGTGCGGCACGTACAGCAATTTTTAGCGACATGGCTCGCCCCGTTGTCAATCTTTCGAAACATATCCCGGCCGATCCATGGATCCAATCGACTGGCGGAATCGTCGGCCGTTGCTAACCTCAATCACAGAAACGACGTCGCAAGCGATCACTGACAAGGAATGGCGCAGTGAATGTACATGGGGTTATGGGGCTGTTGGGTGTGCTCGCTGCACCTGTCTATTCGGCGGATCTTCAGGTTGAAGTGCGCGTCGATGTGCAACGCGGCTGCCAGTTGATCGGCCAGCAGCGGCAGGCTGGTATCGAGCAATTGGGTGTGCTCGATTTCGGCAGCACCGCGCGCCTCGATGACCCGGCCGGGCCGTTGGCAGCGGCGCTGACCAATCAACGCCTGCCACGGCTGGAGTGCAATCCGGACACGCCGTACCAGATGCGTGTCGACGGCGGCTTGCATGGTGGTGTCGGCGAAGTTCGCTATATGGTCGGTTCAACAGGCAGTAAACCGATTCCGTACCGCTTGTATCAGGACGCGGCGCGCCGGGTGCCGCTGGTGGTGGATGTTCCGGTCAGTGGGCGGGTGCCGGACAGCGGCACGGTGGAGTTGCCACTTTACGCGCGGATCGAGCGCCTGGCTGAGGTGCCGCAGGTCAGCCGTTATTCGGATCTGGTCAAGGTGACGGTCACCTGGTGAGTGTGGTTTCAAGGCAGCCGCTGGACGCGGGTGCGCAAGGAAGGCGTTCGATGATGAGCGCGGTGATCGAATCAGCGTAAAGGAGCAGGGACGGGCGCAATGACAGGTAAACACTGGATGGTGGTGGCAGCGGGTACGCTGGCATTGCTCGCAGACGAGGCGCAAGCGGCGGTCAGCGGGCAAATCAATGCGCGGCTGATCCTGATTGCCGGCTGCGAAGTCACCAATACCAGCACACCCGACAGTCCGCTCAGCGCCCTCGGCACCCTCGACTTCGGCCTTCAGGGGCCCACCTGGAACGCGCCGATCAAGGCCAGTCTGGACGGCGACAGCAGCGGCAAACTCAACGTCGCCTGCAATCCCTCGGTCACCGGTTTCACCGTCACCATCGACGGCGGCACCCACGGTGACGGCAATACCCGGCGCCTGAGCAACGGTCGCCAGACCCTCCCTTATCAGCTGTTTGTCGATCCCTCCGGCGTCCGGAGTTACAGCATCGGCCAGCAACACAATTTCGCTGTCACCAGCGGTGCGCAGATACCCATTCCGGTATTTGGCACGGTGGTGGCGAATACCCGTGCGGTACCGGCAGGGGTCTATACCGACACCCTGACGGTGACGCTCGACTGGTAACCCCGTAGAGGACGGACACCATGCGTATGTTTGCATCAAGGATAGGTTTGTCGTTGCTTGGCCTGGCGCTGGTTTCCAGTGCCAACGCCGCCACCACGGTCACCGGCCAGATCACCTCCAGCCTGATTCTGATCAGCAGCTGTCAGGTCAACGGCGCTGGCGGTTCCACCGGGCTGAACTTCGGTGCGTTGAACTTCGGCACTGCCAACAGCCTGTTCACCACCGCCACCGGGCAGGTGTTGGGCGGGGGCGGCGGGGCGTTGTCGATTCTCTGCTCCAGCGGCACCACGCCGACGGTCAAGGTACGCGCGGGCTCCCACGACGGAATGTCACCGGGTGGCACGCGGGCGCTGTACGACGGCGTTGCCAATTACGTGCCGTACGACTTGTACACCGATGCCGGGCACTCGCAACTGCTGGCGATTGACGGGACGATCAACCTCGCCGCCAGTACCGGTGTCGCGCAGACAGTGAACATCTACGGTCAGGCAGTGGGCAAGGCCGGTTTGCCGGCGGGGACGTACACCGACACTGTCGCTGTTGAACTGACGTTCTGATGCCATGCGCCGCCATGGCTGTGCCGCGCTACTCCTGCTCTGCGCAGGCAGTGCGCCGCTGCCGCTGACCGCAGCAACGAGCCAGAGCTTTCAGGTCAGTGCCACGGTCACTGCCGGGTGTCTGGTGGTGGGCGGGGTGTCGAACTATGGCGGGCTGAATTTCGGTTCGCGTTCGGCACTGGCCACCGGCACCGTGCAGGTCGCGCTGACGGGTGGGGTGCAATTGCAATGCACGCCGGGCGTGACGCTGAACATGAGCGTTGATGGCGGCCAGTACAACAACAGCGGCCGGCACATGCAGGTCAACAGCGGCACTGCGCGGGTGGCGTATGCGCTGTTTAGTGATGCGGCATACAGCCAGAGCCTGGGCATCGGCCAGAGTGTGGCGGTGGCCTACAGCGATGCGAACAACATCAGCCTGCCGATTTACGGTCAGGTGCAATTGCCGGGCAATCAGCCTGGGGGGACGTACAGCGACGTGTTGCAGGTGCAACTGTCGTGGTAAGGCGAAGTTGAATGGCCGACAAGGAGCAGGTTTATGGGGTCAGTTACGTCACGGCATTCGTTCGTGCGCTGCGCGATGTGGACGCTGGTCATGCTTGGGGCAAGTCAGGCACACGCGGCGAGTTCGGTGCTGATCTGGCCGATCGATCCGGTGCTGGAGGCTGATCAGCAGGCCAGTGCGCTGTGGCTGGAGAATCGCGGCAGCGAAACCGCCAATCTGCAGATCCGCGTGTTCGGCTGGAGCCAGAGTGGTTTCGCCGAGCAATACCAGAACCAGCGCGACGTGATCGGCAGCCCGCCGGTGGCGAAAATCGAGCCGGGACAGAAACAATTGGTGCGTCTGACCCGAACCAAGGAAGTGCCACCGGGGCAGGAACTGGCCTATCGGATCATCATTGACGAAATTCCTTCCGCACAACCCGCGACCGCTGACGGAGGCAAAACCGCCGCAGCGATCCGCTTCCAGATGCGTTATTCGGTGCCGCTGTTTGCCTATGGCGCCGGGCTGTGGAGCAAGGAAGACAGCAGCCGCGCGCGTGATCCCAAGGGTGTCGGCCTGCCGCAATTGAGCTGGCGCACGGTGGCCGTGGACGGCAAGCCCTATGTCGAAGTGCGTAATCAGGGCGCGGTGCATGCGCGACTGACTGACGTGGCAATCAAACAGGCAGGGCAGAGCAGACCGCTGGCCGAAGGACTCTTGGGTTACGTCCTGCCGGGGGCGGTAATGCGCTGGCCGGCACCGGGGCCGTTGGCCAGTGATTCGGCGTTGCAGGTGCGGGTGAACGGCGCGCCGCAGGTGCAGAGCATTACACCTGCCAAGTGAGTGAGTCGTAGCGCAGTTATCTGACGTCGGCTAAAGCGGTATCAGGGAGGATTCAGTCCATTGACGGACGTAAAACGGGTATGAGCCCAGGACGGGTTCGTCGTATTCAGCGTCCGTTGTGGCTCATCACCGGCGCGTGTTGCCTGATGTTCGTTCAACCATCCGGGGCCGGCGATCTGCCGCCGCCACCGAGCGGCATGGAGGCCGTGAGTGATGCACAGTTGTTTCTGGAACTGGTGGTCAACCAGATGAATACCGGACGCGTGGTGGCGGTGCAGCAGCGCGACGGGCGCTTGTTCGTGCCAGTGACCGCGTTGCGCGAGACCGGCATGAAACTGCCCGACAGCCTCGGCGCCGAGGTCGATCTCGACAGTCTGGCGGGGCTGCACAGTGATTACGACAGTGTCGGTCAGCGCCTGCTGCTGGACGTGCCGCCGGACTGGCTGCCGGAACAGTTTATCGGCAATCGTCAGGCTTACCCGCGCACCCCGGCGCTGAGCAGTTTCGGCGCACTGTTCAACTACGATCTGTACCTCAACGACACCGACGATGCCGGCACTTACCTGGCGGCGTGGAACGAAGTGCGGCTGTTCGACAGCTGGGGCACATTGTCCAGCACCGGGCAATACCGGCGTACGTTGTCTGGTGACTCGCTCAACACGCTGGACAACGGTTACCTGCGTTACGACACCACCTGGCGTTACTCCGACGACGAGCGAATGCTCACCTACGAGGCCGGTGACGTGATCAGCGGCGCTTTGCCGTGGAGCAGTTCGGTGCGTTTGGGTGGCGTGCAGTTTTCTCGGGATTTTGCCGTACGCCCGGATCTGGTGACGTATCCGTTGCCGCAATTTGCCGGTGAAGCGGCGGTGCCGTCCTCGGTGGATCTGTTCATCAATGGCTACAAGTCCAGCAGTGCAGACTTGCAGCCGGGGCCGTACACACTGACCAATATTCCGTTCATCAACGGTGCGGGCGAAGCGGTGGTGGTGACCACCGATGCATTGGGCCGGCAGGTGTCGACCACGGTGCCGTTCTATGTCACCAGTACGTTGTTGCAAAAAGGCTTGAGCGATTTTTCCGTGGCGGCCGGTACGTTGCGCCGCGACTACGGCTTGAAGGATTTCAGTTACGGCCCGGGTGTCACCTCCGGCAGCCTGCGTTACGGCGTCAGCGACAGTTTCACCCTGGAGAGCCATGCCGAAGCGGCCGACTCGCTGACACTGGGCGGCCTCGGCGGCAACCTGCGGCTGGGCAATTTCGGCGTACTCAATAGTGCCGTGAGCCAAAGCCGTTTCGACGGCGAGGGCGGTCACCAGGTCAGCCTGGGCTATCAATACAGCAACCAGCGCTTCAGCTTTTCCTACCAACGCCTGCAACGTCACGATCAATATGCCGACCTGACCGTGGTCGACAGCCCCTACATCAGCCTCAGTCGACGCAGCGAACAGGCGACCCTGAGCCTTAACCTTGAGCGTTGGGGCAGCCTCGGCGCCGGTTATTTCGATGTTCGTGCGGCGGACGACTCGCGCACGCGGCTGCTCAACCTCAGCTGGAGCAAACCGCTGTGGCGCAACAGCAGTTTTTACCTGTCGGCCAACCGCGAAGTCGGCGACAGCAACTGGGCGGTGCAGGCGCAACTGGTGATTCCGTTCGATCTGCGTGGCAGCCTGGCGATCAGCAGCGATCGCAGTAAAACCGGGCAGAGCCAGCAGCGGGTCAACTACAGTCGTGCGGTGCCGACTGAGGGCGGCGTGGGTTTCACCCTCGGCTACGCCAAGGGTGATGGCGCCGATTATCGCCAGGCCGACGTCACCTGGCGGCTGCAATCGGTGCAGTTGCAGGCCGGTGTCTACGGCACTTCCGAGGCTGAAACCCGTTGGGCCGACGCCAGTGGTTCGCTGGTGTGGATGGACCGTCAGGTGTTCGCCGCCAACCGCATCGACGATGCGTTTGTAGTGGTCAGCACCGATGGTTTCGCCGACATTCCGGTGCGCTACGAAAACCAGCAGGTCGGTCAGACCGACAAGAACGGTCATCTGCTGGTGCCGTGGAGCAGCGCCTATTACCGAGGCAAGTATGAAATCGACCCACTGAATCTGCCGGCCAATGTGCGCAGTCCCAATGTCGAACAACGCATCGCTGTAAGGCGCGGTAGCGGATATCTGCTGGAGTTTCCGCTGGCCCGAGTGATTGCCGCGAGCATCGTGCTGGTCGACACGCAACAGCGCGAACTGCCGCTGGGCGCGGGTGTGTTGCATGAGCAGAGCGGCACACGGACGGTGGTCGGTTGGGATGGGCTGGTGTATCTGGAAAACCTGCAGGCGCAGAACTCGCTGCAGGTCACGCTGGCCGACGGCAAGACCTGTCAGGCGCAGTTCAGCGTCGATATGAATCAGGACCAGGTGCCGCTGATTGGCCCGTTGGTGTGTCAATGATCGGCGCACGCTTGCTTCTGTTGCTGGCGCTGATGCTGCCGGGGGCGGCGCAGGCTGCGTGCTCGGTGGTCAGCACCACGCCGGCATCATTCGGTACGCTCAGTTCGATCGCCGTGCGCACGACGTCGCAGCCCAGCTCCACGCTGAATGCAGGTTTGAGCTGTACCGGTTCGCTGCTGTCCCTGCTGACCAGCAACGACCACTTCTGGGGCACCGTTTCTTCGACTCAAAGTGGTCTGGTCGGGCCGACCGGAGATGTCATCAGTTACACGGTCTACGCCAACAACAGCACCAGCTACCCGCTGACGCGTGGCACGGCCTACGACTTTGCGCGCAACGGCATCATCGATGCCTTGGGCCTGCTCAACGGTACAACGCCGAAAACCGTGCCGCTGTATCTCGGCACAACCATTGGCAGCAACGTCGCCGCCGGGGTGTACACCGAGACCCTGAGCATTTTCTGGAACTGGAATTACTGCTCGGGGATTGGTATTGGTTCTGTCTGTCTTGGGCGCGACATCGCCAGTGGCACGACCTCGTTGACGGTGAACATGACGGTGTCCAACGACTGCACGATTACTGCGCCGAACATTGCGTTCGGCAGCGCTCCGGTGATCAGCGCGTTCACCCCGGTGACCGGGCAAACCATCAATCTGGCCTGCACCAAGGGCAGTGCCTATACCGTGGGGCTGAGCGACGGGCAGAACGCAGTGAGTGTCGGCGGCCGGCGACGGATGATTTCCGGGAGCAATTATCTGGCCTACGACATTTTCAAAAGTGCCGGCACCACGCGCTGGGGCAGTGTCGGCGCGGCGCGGCGGGCGAGTAGCGATGCCGAGGTCAATCCGGGTAACGGCTTGGGCACGGGCAGCCAGATCTTCAACTACAACGCGAAAATCTACACCGACCAGAGCACGCCGCCTGCAGGTACTTATCTGGACAATGTGGTGCTCGACGTAGGTTTCTGAGCCTGACGCTGATCCCTCGTGGGAGCAAGCTCGCTCCCACAGGGGAAAGGTGGTGTTCTCAGAATGGCAGTGATTGCTTGAGCTGTTGCGCCGCCGGTGTATCGACCGGGCTGACCATCGCGTAGTTATAGCCACCACCTGACCAGTACTGGGCCTGCAAATCTCCGTCACTGCGCGTGCCACGCGGCAAAAAGGTGTTCTTCGGCCCCGGCGGGCGCACGTAGAAACTCACCTTGTGGCCGCTGCCATCCTCATACATCACCATCGCCGCCGGACCTTCATCAGTGCTGAGCAAGCGTCCACTGACCGGTTCAAACCCGGCCGCCTTCAGATCTGGTAAACGACTGGCCCGAGTGAAATAACGATCGAGCCAGCGCTGCATGTCGCCATCACTGTCGACCTTGTAATCGGCTGGCAACATGCCTTGCTGGGCAATCAGGCGATAGGCTTGCAGGGCGTCGGTCATTGGCAACATGGCCGGGCGCACAAGGGTCATTTCCCGGGCCTGCCAGCCACTGAAACCGCCGAGGCTGACCGCGATCAGCAACACCGCAGCACTGGCCAGATGACGACGCGACTGGCGCTGACGGCGCTGGCGAATCATCGCTGGGTCAAGCGCTGGGTTGGCCGGTTGCTGCAACGCGCCGCTGAGTGCCGCGCGCAATTGCTGGGCATCCAGTTGCCAGGCGCGAACCTGCGCCGCTTCGTCCGGGTGACTGGCCAACCAAGTCTCCAGCACACGCCGGTCGGCGTCGCGGAGCTGGTGGTCGACATAGGCGTGCAGATCACGCTCGGTGGGAGGCAGGCTGATCATTTGAGTATCCGCAAAGAAGGGCTGCTGATTTCGCCGTCGCTGAGTTGGCGCAGGGCCTGGCGGGCGCGGGACAGGCGCGACATCACGGTGCCGATCGGGGCGCCGAGAATCTCGGCGACCTCTTTATAGGAAAGGCCTTCCACTGAAACCATGAGCAGCAGCGCGCGCTGTTCGCTGGGCAGTCGGTGGAAGGCTTGCAGGGTCGACTGAGCGATAACGGTGCGCTCCACCGAGGGTTCGGCGTCGTCGCGACCGGTGAAGAATTCGAGCATTCGCGCATAACGCCGGGAGCGCCGGTGGGCGTCGAGAAACTGCCGATAGAGGATCGCGAACAGCCAGGCACGCAAGTCGCCGTCGGCGCGTTTGTCGCCCCAACTCGACAGGGCACGCTCCAGACAGGCCTGCACCAGATCGTCAGCACTACTGCTGTTGCGCGTCAACGACACGGCAAAGCGGCGCAATCTGGGAATGATTTCTCTCAACTGTTCGTCGAATTCGCTCATGAAATTCTGCTAGTCACTACGCTGTGGACTAGGGAGACGCCCGCCGTTGGAGGTTATTCCACGTTCGGAAAAATAAATACCGTTGTGTGGAATAAACCCGGATGAGGCGCGTCTTGCTGATTCTTCCTACTTGTGGCCATTGGCCCTGGAGTCCTTCATGGTTGATCGCACCTCACCCAACGCTTCACCGCCCGGCGGGCCGCAGCGCCCGCCACTGAGTGCCGCGAGCCTGATATTGCGTCTGGGCGGCATTGCCGTGGTAGTCGCTGCGGTGGCCGGGGCGTTTGCCTACGTTCACGGTAACTTCGACCCACAACGCCTGACGCCAAAGGCGCTGGTCGATGTGCTGGAGAAGAACAATGGCGTGCATCCCGGGTTTCGTCGTAATCACGCCAAAGGCGTGTGCGTGATCGGGCATTTCGAAAGCAGTGGTGAGGCACGGGTATTCTCCACCGCGCAGGTGTTCAACGAGCCGCAGACTCCAGTGGTCGGGCGTTTTGCGCTGCCGGCGGGCAATCCCTATGCACCGGACAGCAGCGTGCCGATTCGCAGTCTGGCGTTGCGGTTCACCCAGGCTAACGGGCAGCAATGGCGCACCGGGATGAACAGCATGCCGGTGTTCCCGGTCGGTACGCCTGAGGCGTTTTATCAATTGCAGCAGGCGCAATCGCCAGATCCGGCCACCGGTAAACCTGATCCGGCGAAGGTTCCGGCGTTCTTTGCCGCGCACCCGGAAACCGTGCCGTTTTTGACCTGGGTGAAGACGGCCAAACCGTCGGCCAGTTATGCCACCGAAACCTATAACAGCGTCAACGCGTTTTATCTGGTCGACGCCAGCGGTAAAAAACAGGCCGTGCGCTGGAGCATGACACCGTTGGCGCGCGATGCTGCGGGCGCCAGTGCGCCTGAGGGCGGTGATTTTCTCGAGAAAGATCTGGTGCAACGGTTGTCGTCTGCACCGCTGCGTTTTCAATTGAATATCACTCTGGCCAATCCCGAGGATCCGGTGAACGACGCCAGCAAGACTTGGCCGGCCGGGCGCAAAGTATTGAACGCGGGCACACTGGTGCTGGAAAAGACCCAGCCGCAATTGAGCGGCGAATGCCGGGACATCAACTATGACCCGCTGGTGCTGCCGGCCGGTATTCAAGGTTCCGGCGACCCGTTGCTCGCCGCCCGTTCCGCCGGTTACGCCAATTCCTACTTGCGTCGCACCAGCGAAGTCAGTCAGTTGCCCGCCGCCAAACAGGAGGCTCGTCCATGAGCACTCAACCGACGCATTTCGCCCTGTTGGCGCGGCTGCTGCACTGGCTGATGGCGCTGATGATCATCGCCATGCTGTTTATCGGCGCCGGCATGGTCACCTCGGTGTCCGAGCGGCATGAATGGCTGATCCATCTGCACAAACCGCTGGGCATTGCGATTCTGGCGCTGGTGATCGTGCGTTTGCTGGTGCGGCTCACCACGCGCCAGCCACCGTTGCCCGCCGATCTGCCGGGCTGGCAAGTACTGGCGGCCAAGGCGTCCCATCTGCTGCTTTACGCGTTGATGCTGGTGTTGCCGTTGCTCGGTTGGGCGATGATCAGCGCTTCTGGTGAACCGGTGATGCTCAGCACAACGTTGCAGTTGCCAGCGATCGTTCCGGCCGATGCGCAGTTGTTCGCGTTTCTGCGCAAGGCTCACGGGTATCTGGCCTATCTGCTGTTCCTGACGGTGCTGCTGCACCTGGCGGCGGCGTTGTTTCATGGCTGGGTCCGCCGCGACGAGGTGCTCGACAGCATGTTGCGTGGTCGCGATCGCAGCTAACCCGTTTGCGTGGCGCATCGTAGCGATGCGCCGCGTTTCAGGGTCAGCCACCAGTACGCCAGCGCCACGGCGTTGATGCTGGCGCCGAGCAGGCACACGCCGATCCAGCCGGCCCACGCGTACATCGCGGTCGAGCCGATGGAACCGAGCGCGCTGCCGATCGAGTAGAACAGCATGTAACCGGCGGTGAGACGGCTTTGCGCTTCGGGGCGCACGCTGTAGATCATGCTCTGGCTGGTGACGTGCACGGCTTGCAGACCCAAGTCCAGGGTGATTACGCCGAGCAGCAATGCCCACAGCGAGGATTGAGTCAGGGCGATCGGCAACCATGAAGCGAGCATCAGCAACAGCGAAAGACCGCTGACCCATTGCCCCAGACCACGATCAGCCAGATGACCGGCCCGTGCGGCTGCCAGTGCACCCGCAGCGCCGGCCAGTCCGAACAGCCCGATTTCACTGTGCGACAACGACAACGGTGGCGCGGCCAGCGGCAGCACCATCGGCGTCCACAGCACCATCGCACTGGCAAAAGTCAGCAATGCGAGGATCGCGCGTTGGCGCAGTACCGGTTCTTCTTTGAACAGGCTGAATACTGAGGCGATCAGGGCGGCGTAAGTCGTAATCGGTTGCGGGACCTCATCCTTCGGCAGAACACGCAACAGCAGCAACGCCATCAACAGTGTCAGCCCGGCTGACAGCAAGTAAATCGCTCGCCACCCAGCCAAATCGGCCATACCGCCGGCAACCGTGCGTGCCAGCAAGATGCCGACAACGATGCCGCTGGTGACCACTCCGACCACGCGCCCGCGTTGGGCCGGGATTGCCAGCGTCGCGGCATAAGCTACCAAGACCTGCGTCACTACCGCGAGCAGCCCTGTCAAGGTCATGCCAAGCAGCAGCCACGCACTGTTGGGCGCCAGCGCGATCATCAACAGCGCCGCTGCCGACAGCAGGGTTTGAGTAACGATTAATCGGCGCCGATTGAGCAGATCACCGAGAGGGACCAATAGCACCAGTCCGATGCCGTAGCCGATTTGCGTCAGGGTGATGACAATGCCGATGGTCGCCGGCGACATCGCGAACGCCTCGGCCATCGCGTCCAGCAATGGCTGGGCGTAATACACATTGCCCACGGCCAGACCGCAGGCTACGGAGAAAAGCAAAACGGCACTGCTCTTTAGAGGTTTCATTTCCCGCATCCTTTTAGGTTTCAAAATAAAACCTTTAGTACGGTATTGATTCGGGTTTTATTTTGCAACCGGTTTGCGCGAGATGGTGAATGGCGGAAAGCAAAAGATCGCAGACAAGCTGCGATCTTTTACAGAACGGAGGAGGGGATCAGCGCAGGGTATCAACCATGTCAGCGATGGTGGTCAGCACGTCTTTGCCCAGCTGTTTAGAGCGTTTGCCCGACCAGCCGGTGACGTTGTCGGGATGGTCGTCGTGATCCTTGAACGGCATTTCCAGCGTCAGCGACAGGCAGTCGTATTTCTGGCCGACGCTGTTGCACGCCAGGGTCATGTTGGCCTGACCCGGTTCGTCGCGGGTGTAGCCGTACTTGGTCTGGAAATCTTTGGTGGTGTGTTTCAGGTGATTGCGGAAATGCTCTTCGAGCTTCTCGATACGCGGCGTGTAGCCCGGATTGCCTTCGCAGCCGGCGGTGAATACGTGAGGAATGGTTTCATCGCCATGGGCGTCCAGGAACAGATCGACGCCGTACTTTTCCATTTGCTGCTGGACGAAGAGCACCTCGGGACTGATCTCCTGGTTGGCGTTCTGCCAGGCCCGGTTCAAATCCTGGCCCATGGCGTTGGTGCGCAGATGGCCATGGAACGCGCCGTCCGGATTCATATTCGGCACCAGGTACAGATCGGCACTGGCGAGCAGCTTGTTCAGCACCGGATCATCGTGCCTTTCCAGGCGCTCGATCACGCCTTCCATGAACCATTCGGCCATGTGCTCGCCGGGATGTTGCTGAGCGATGATCCAGATCTTGCGCTGGCCTTCAGCGCCAGTGCCTTTGCGCAGCAATTGAATGTCGCGACCTTCGACACTTTTACCGGTCGCCAGTAATTCGGTGCCGGCCTTGCTTAGCGCCTGCTCGATCAGCCAGTCGTGACGGCCACGGCTATAGGGTTCGAAGTAGGCGAACCAGGCATGGGTCTGCGTGGCCTCGAGGCAAAAGCGCAGGCAGTCGCCCTCGTAAATAGTCGGCACGCGGAACCAGTTGACGTGATCGTAGGACGCTACGGCCTGATAACCGGGCCAGCCCTTGCTGTACGTGGATTGGCTGGCATTGTTCAGGCGGAACCAGTGTTCCTGGCCGACATGCAGGCCGCTGGCCTTGAAGTGAAACCACTGGAAATGCGCGCTGCGAGTATCTGGACGAATGGCCAGAACCGGATTGAGTGGATTGCTGATGTCGATGACTTGGATGTTGCCGCTGTCGAAGTTGGCGCTGATGTCGAACGAAGATTTGGCCACGGTCATAATCGATTCCTGAATATGATTTTTATGGCCGTTACTGTACACGCAGGCAGGGCTGAAACCGAGGGGAATTGCGGTGTGTGGCGGGGGGCGTCCTCCATGACGCGCAAGCAGCTTAGAGACTGTGCGATTGATTCTCAAGTGCTAATTGGCATTAGTTTGCCCCAATGCGGCCGGGCTTCGCTTGCCAACCAATATTCTTTTGATATTATCCGCGCCATCGAATTTGCAGCACCTAAGGACTTCATTAGCCTGAAGCCATAAGCCTGAAAAACGGGCAAAAAAAAGACCCGGCAAAAAGCCGGGTCAAAAACCGTGATTAGCCTGATGAGGAGATAGTCCAGAAGACCGACCTAAGGTCTCTGGTCCATCGACTGATCTCGCGACCAGTTGCTTGCAATAATAATCATTATCATTTGCAAGTCAAATGTTTTTACCTGCTCGATTGGAAAATTCTTTCCCGTCCGCCCGCATTTCCGTTTCTCAGGCTTCATCGCCATCGAGTGAATGGTCGACCATCGCCCGCGCCATATCCACCATATGCACCACTGAAAATGCCAGATCGCGACTCGCGCCTTGCAGGTTTTCGGCTGCCTTGAACGCCGTGGCTGCCGCGCAGCGCAACAGGTCCGAGGCGTGCACCAGGGCTTCCTCGCCACTGAGATGGCGCCTGACATCGAAAAAGCGCTCGTCGACCTCAGGTTCTGACACAGCTGGTTTCAAGTAATAGTCCAGCGCTCGTTGCGCCGCCGCATTGCCTTGGGGCGAGGTGAAGGTGGTGTCCATTTGCAGATCGGGCAAGTCTTTGCTGCTGATATTCATGATGAGGGGGCACTCCTTGGTCGATTGAAAATCCGTGCCTTCAGAATAGTACTCTGTGTAGTTGTGACGAGAATTTAAATACTACAATATGTGTTTTGCTGGCCGAAGGCGTCCACGTAAGGTGCTGCACATGGATAAATGGATTGAGTTGGTCAAGGCCAAGATGAGTGAGCTCAAAATCACTCAAACAGAGCTCGGAGAGCGCGTCGGCATGTCCCAGGGCGGGATCGGCCATTGGCTGAACAAGCGTCGCGAACCCGGTATCACTGAAATGAACCGGGTGCTGCAAGCGCTGGGCATGGATTTCCTCGAAGTGGTGCTGGTGATCCGTGAACCGCAACCCACGTCCGAGGACGAGATGCCGCTGGCGCAGAAGTACAACCCGTACTTCCGTTACCCGGTCAGCGATTGGCAGACGACGTGCGAAGTGCGTGAAAGCGATCCGGCGTCCTACGACAAGGCAGCAGGCAAGCAGCGCTTCGAATTGACGGATTACCACGCGCGAGGCCCGGCGTTCTGGTTGACGGTGACGGGAGATTCAATGACCGCACCCAGTGGCCAGAGCATTGCCGAAGGCATGCTGATTCTGGTCGACCCGGCCGCCGAAGCGCTGCCCGGTAAACTGGTGATCGCCCAGTGGCCCGACAGTACGGAGGCGATTTTTCGCAAACTCGACGAAGAGGGCGGCCAGCGTTACCTGGTGCCGCTCAATCCGACGTGGCCGAAAGCCCTGCTGACCGATGAGTGTCGAATCATCGGTGTTGTGGTGCAGGCAACGGCGCGTTACTAGTCAGATCGATCTTCGCCAGGCGCAGGATCGATCCTCCCGTTCATACTTCTTCCAGCTCAACCAAAGCGCTGCCTTCGCCAACCATTTCACCTTCCTGGCAATACAGCGCTTTGATCACCCCGGCATGCGGCGCACGGATGCTGTGTTCCATCTTCATCGCTTCCAGCACCACCAGTTGCGCACCGGCCTCAACCGATTGCCCGGCCTCCACCAACACGCGGACGATGCTGCCGTTCATCGGCGCGGTCAGGCCGCCCTGATGACTGTGGCTGGCTTCGATGGCGCTGATCGGATCGTATGTTTCGATACGGCGCAACTCACCTTCCCATTGCAGGTACAGCGCATCGCCCTGGCGAATCGCACGCAACGTACGATGAACGCCTTCGTGCTCGACGATAAGTGCTTCGCCGGACAGTCTGGCGTGGTCGGCAGCATTCAGCGTCAAGGCGCGATCCTGCCCCTCGCAACTCAAATGCAGGGTGATTTCCGGCGGCAGCCCAGCACGCAAACCGCTATTGAGTGACCAAGGCGAAGCAGGGTCATCCTGGCGTGCGAGTTGTGGCAGGCTCTGCACCACCGCTTGAGCCGCCGCCGCCCAGAACGCATCGCTCAGCGTGCCCGGTGCAGGCAGCAATTGCTCCTGGTAACGCGGAATAAACCCGGTATCCAGTTCCGCCGCCGCGAACGCCGGGTGCGCAATGATCCGCCGCAAGAAGTTGATGTTGGTTTTCAAACCGCCAATCGCAAACTCGTCGAGCATGCTCAACAAGCGCAACCGAGCCTGTTCGCGATCCTCGCCCCAGGCAATCAGCTTGCCGAGCATCGGGTCGTAGAACGGCGAAATTTCATCGCCTTCTTCAACCCCGCTATCCACCCGGCGCCCTGGCCCTTCGGCCGATTCGCGATACAACGCCAGACGTCCGGTCGCCGGCAGGAAGTCATTCGCAGGATCCTCGGCGTACAAGCGCACTTCAATCGCATGGCCGTTCAACGGCACTTGTTCCTGGGTGATCGGCAGTGCTTCACCACGAGCAACGCGGATCTGCCAGGCGACCAGATCAAGACCAGTAATCGCTTCAGTCACCGGGTGCTCGACCTGCAACCGCGTGTTCATCTCCATAAAGAAGAATTCACCGCGCGCATCCAGCAGGAACTCCACCGTACCGGCGCCGACGTAACCGATCGCCTGTGCCGAACGCACCGCTGCTTCACCCATCGCCCGCCGCAGTTGCGTGGACAGACCGGGTGCCGGCGCTTCTTCGACGACTTTCTGATGGCGCCGTTGAATCGAGCAATCCCGTTCATTGAGGTACAGGCAGTTGCCATGCTGATCGGCGAACACCTGGATTTCCACGTGACGTGGCTTGAGCAGGTATTTCTCCACCAGCATGCGCGAATCGCCGAACGACGACTGCGCTTCACGCTGAGCCGAGGCGAGGGCTTCGGCCAACTGGCTGACGTCCTCGACCACTTTCATGCCTTTGCCACCACCGCCGGCCGTGGCTTTGAGCAGCACTGGATAACCGATGCGTTCGCAGGCATCGCGGAAGGTGTCGAGGTCCTGCGCTTCGCCGTGATAACCCGGCACCAGTGGCACACCGGCGGTTTCCATCAGTGCTTTGGCGGCGGATTTGCTGCCCATGGCATCGATGGCCGAGGCGGGCGGGCCGAGGAAAATCAGCCCGGCCGCTTCTATGGCACGAGCGAACCCGGCGTTTTCCGAGAGAAACCCGTAACCCGGATGAATCGCCTGCGCGCCACTGGCCTTGGCCGCTGCGATCAGTTTGTCGATCTGCAGATAACTGTCGGCAGCTTTGCTGCCGCCCAGGTCCACGCGAATATCCGCTTCCCGGCTGTGCCGCGCCTCACGGTCGGTGGCGCTGTGCACGGCAACCGTGGTCAGGCCCAAGGCTTTGGCGGTGCGCATCACGCGGCAGGCGATTTCGCCACGGTTGGCCACCAGCAGGGTGGTGAGAACAGGTGCGCTCATCAACGCGGCTCCTTGGTGGTGGTTGCGGCTTGCCAGCTCGGCGGACGTTTTTGCAGAAAGGCGCGCAAGCCTTCCTGACCTTCAGGGCTGACGCGGATACGGGCGATGGCATTTTCGGTGTAGCGGCGCAGCGCTGGGGTCAGCGCGCCGTTACCGACTTCACGCAGCAAATCCTTGCTGGCGCGCATGGCGGCGGGGCTGTTGAGCAGTAAATTGTTGATCCACTGTTCGACTTGCTGATCAAGTTCTGCCGCCGGATAGCTCTCGGACAACAAACCGATTTCGCGCGCACGTTGTCCGCCGAAACGCTCGGCGGTCAGCGCATATCGACGCGCAGCGCGTTCGCCGATGGCCTGCACCACGAACGGACTGATCACCGCCGGCGCCAGACCGATGCGCACTTCCGACAAGCAGAACTGCGCGTCATCGGCGCCAATCGCCACGTCACAGCAACTGATCAGCCCCAGCGCGCCACCGAACGCCGCGCCTTGCACCACGGCCACTGTGGGGATCTTCAGCTTGGCTAGGTTGTACATCAGCTCCGCCAATTCGCGAGCGTCGTCGAGATTGGTGTGGTAATCGAGCTCGGCCGATTGCTGCATCCACGCCAGATCAGCGCCGGCACTGAAGTGCTTGCCACGACCACGCACCAGCAGGAAACGCAGGCTGGCGTCGCTGGCGACTTTGTCCAGCGCGAGGATCAGCTCGCGGATCATCTCGGCGTTGAAGGCGTTGTTCTTTTCCGCGCGGTTGAGCCACAGCGTTGCAAAACCGCGTGGGTCGCTGTGCAGTTCGAGGGTGTTGAAATCGCTCATATTCATCCGTCTCCACGGTTCTTGTGGGAGCGAGCCTGCTCGCGAAAGCGTTGTATCAGTCGACCTATCCGCTAGCTGATAAACCGTATTCGCGAGCAGGCTCGCTCCCACAAAAAATCACATCCGGAACACGCCGAAGCGGCTCGGTTCGATTGGCGCGTTCAGCGACGCGGACAAGGCCAGGGCCAGCACATCGCGGGTCTGCGCCGGGTCGATGACGCCGTCGTCCCATAGCCGTGCGCTGGAATAGTAGGGGTGACCTTGCTCTTCATACTGGTCGAGGATCGGTTGCTTGATCTCGGCTTCCTGCTCGGCACTGAAGGCCTGGCCACTGCGTTCAGTCTGTTCGCGTTTGACCTGCACCAACACGCCCGCCGCCTGCTCGGCGCCCATCACGCCGATCCGCGCGTTCGGCCACATCCACAGGAAACGCGGGTCATAAGCGCGGCCGCACATGCCGTAGTTACCGGCGCCGAAGCTACCGCCGATGATCACGGTGAATTTCGGCACCTTGGCGCAAGCCACCGCTGTTACCAGTTTCGCGCCGTGTTTGGCGATGCCGCCGGCCTCGTATTTCTGACCGACCATGAAGCCGGTGATGTTCTGCAAAAAAAGCAGCGGAATACCGCGCTGGCAGGCCAGTTCGATAAAGTGCGCACCTTTCTGCGCGGCTTCGGCGAAGAGGATGCCGTTGTTCGCCAGAATCGCGATCGGGTAGCCGTGCAGATGCGCAAAGCCACACACCAGCGTGGTGCCGAACAAAGCCTTGAATTCATCGAACACCGAACCGTCGACCAGTCGCGCAATCACTTCGCGCACGTCGAACGGCTGCTTGGCGTCGGCCGAAACTACGCCGTACAACTCGTCGCTGGCGTACAGCGGCGCAATCGGCGCGCGTTGCTGCACGTCACCGAGTTTGCGCCAGTTAAGGTTGGCAACGCTGCGGCGGGCGAGGGCGAGGGCGTGTTCGTCGCTCTCGGCGTAATGGTCGGCGACCCCGGAAATCTTGCAGTGCACATCGGCGCCGCCCAGATCTTCGGCGCTGACCACTTCACCGGTCGCGGCCTTCACCAGCGGCGGGCCGGCGAGGAAAATCGTCGCCTGATTGCGCACCATGATCGCTTCGTCCGCCATCGCCGGCACATAGGCGCCGCCGGCAGTGCACGAGCCCATGACCACGGCGATCTGCGGAATGCCCATCGCGCTCATGTTGGCCTGGTTGAAGAAGATCCGCCCGAAGTGCTCACGATCCGGAAACACTTCGTCCTGACGCGGCAGGTTGGCGCCGCCCGAATCGACCAGATAGATACACGGCAGACGATTCTGTTGCGCGATGGTTTGTGCACGTAGATGTTTTTTCACGGTCAGCGGGTAGTACGAACCGCCCTTAACCGTCGCGTCGTTGGCGACGATCATGCATTCGACGCCTTCAATCCGGCCGATCCCGGCAATCACACCAGCGGCCGGAACGTCTTCGCCATACACGGCGTGGGCGGCCAGTTGGCTGATTTCCAGAAATGGCGAACCTGGATCAAGCAAGCGGTTGATGCGTTCACGAGGCAACAGTTTGCCGCGTGAGGTGTGGCGTTCCTGGGCTTTCGCGCCGCCGCCCTGCGCCACTTGGGCGAGCAGGGTGTGCAGGGCGTCGACCTGTTTGAGCATCGCCGCGCTGTTGGCGGCGAACTCCGCTGAACGAGGGTTGAGCTGAGTGTGCAGGGTAGCCATGGCCAGCTCCGTTTAGCGGGTTTCGTTGAACAGTTCGCGACCGATCAGCATGCGACGGATCTCACTGGTACCGGCGCCGATTTCGTACAGCTTGGCGTCACGCAGCAAGCGGCCCGCCGGGAATTCGTTGATGTAACCGTTACCACCGAGAATCTGGATCGCGTCGAGGGCCATTTGCGTGGCGCGCTCGGCGGTGTAGAGGATTACCCCGGCGGCATCCTTGCGGGTGGTTTCGCCGCGCTCGCAGGCCTGGGCCACGGCGTAGAGGTAGGCGCGACTGGCGTTGAGCTGGGTGTACATGTCGGCCACTTTGCCCTGGATCAGCTGGAACTCGCCGATGCTCTGGCCGAACTGTTTGCGGTCGTGGATGTATGGAACGATCAGGTCCATGCACGACTGCATGATCCCGGTCGGGCCGCCGGAGAGCACGACGCGTTCGTAATCGAGGCCGCTCATCAACACTTTGACGCCGCCGTTGAGCACGCCGAGGATGTTTTCTTCCGGCACTTCGACGTCATCGAAAAACAGCTCGCAGGTGTTGGAGCCGCGCATGCCGAGCTTGTCGAATTTGTTGCTGCGGCTGAAGCCTTTCCAGTCGCGTTCGACGATGAACGCGGTGATGCCGTGCGGGCCTTTCTCTAGATCGGTCTTGGCGTAGATCACGTAGGTGTTGGCGTCAGGGCCGTTGGTGATCCAGGTTTTGCTGCCGTTGAGGACGAAACGGTCGCCGCGTTTGTCGGCGCGCAGTTTCATCGAGACCACGTCGGAACCGGCATTCGGTTCGCTCATCGCCAGCGCGCCGACGTGTTCGCCACTGATCAGCTTCGGCAGGTATTTGCTTTTCTGTTCGTGGTTGCCGTTGCGGTTGATCTGGTTGACGCAAAGGTTGGAATGCGCGCCATAGGACAGCGCTACAGAGGCCGAACCACGGCTGATTTCTTCCATCGCCACCACGTGCGCCAGGTAACCCAGGCCAGCGCCGCCGTACTCTTCCGGCACGGTGATGCCGAGCAGGCCCATGTCACCGAATTTGCGCCACATGTCGGCGGGGAACAGGTTGTCGCTGTCGATCTGCGCGGCGCGCGGAGCGATCTCCTTGGCGACAAAGGACTGAACCTGATCGCGCAACATGTCGATGGTTTCACCGAGGGCGAAGTTCAGGGAGGGATAGCTCATGGGTCACCTTTTGGCTTTTTTGTAGGGTGGGGAGGGCGGTTACTCAGCTCTCACCTTTACGTTAACGTAAGCCTGCGATGGATGGCTGTCAATCATCCTTTACGTTAACGTCAACTTAGGCGAGAGTAGGGGCAGTTCAAGATTGAAACGGAGTAGGCCTCGTGGGAGCGAGCCTGCTCGCGAAAGCGTCAGATCAGTCAACGTGGATGTTGAATTCACTGGCCTCTTCGCGAGCAGGCTCGCTCCCACAGGGTTAAATCCGGCAAAACCCACTAATAAAGACAATAGGGGTCGTCATGGATCAACCCAGTGCAAACCCGCAGCGCAGCTATACCCGTGGTTCTCAGGACAAAGCCTTGCTGGCGCTGACCATCGGGCAGAAGTTCGATCACACCGCCGCGCAATACCCTGACGGTGAAGCGCTTGTCGTGCGCCATCAGCAACTGCGTTACTCCTGGCGACAACTGGCCGACGCGGTCGATCTGCATGCCAGAGCGCTACTGGCCTTGGGTTTGCAGGCCGGCGATCGCCTCGGTATCTGGGCGCCGAATTGCGCGCAGTGGTGCATCACCCAAGTTGCAACGGCAAAAATCGGCGTGATCCTGGTCAACATCAACCCGGCCTATCGCAGCTCCGAACTCGAATACGTGCTCAAGCAATCCGGCTGCCAATGGCTGGTCTGCGCCGGAGCGTTCAAGTCCTCCAACTACCACGCCATGTTGCAAGGGTTGGTGCCGGAACTGGCCGAGCAATCCATCGGCCAACTGTGTAGCGAACGCCTCCCCGAACTGCGTGGGGTAATCAGCCTTGACGCGCAACCACCGTCAGGTTTTCTGCCGTGGTCGCAACTGGCCGATCTGGCCACCAGCATCTCTCCCGATCAACTGCGCGAACGCAGCGACAGCCTGCACTTCGATCAGCCGGTGAACATCCAGTACACCTCCGGCACTACCGGTTTCCCCAAAGGCGCAACCCTCAGCCACTACAACATCCTCAATAACGGCTACATGGTCGGTGAAAGCATCGGCTTGACCCCGCGCGATCGTCTGGTGATCCCGGTGCCGCTCTACCACTGCTTCGGCATGGTCATGGGCAACCTCGGCTGCATCACCCACGGCAGCACGATGATTTACCCCAGCGATGCCTTCGATCCATTGCTGACCCTGCAAACCGTCGCCGAGGAAAAGGCTACCGGCCTGTACGGCGTACCGACCATGTTCATCGCCATGCTCGATCAGCCACAACGCGCAGAGTTCGACCTGTCGAGCCTGCGTACCGGGATCATGGCCGGTGCGACGTGCCCGATCGAAGTGATGCGCCGGGTCATCAGCGAGATGCACATGAGCGAAGTGCAGATTGCTTACGGCATGACGGAAACCAGCCCGGTGTCACTGCAGACCGGACCGACCGATGAGCTGGAATTGCGCGTGACCACCGTCGGCCGCACCCAGCCACAGCTGGAGAGCAAGATCATCGACGAAGCCGGCAACCTCGTGACGCGCGGCACTATCGGCGAACTGTGCACCCGTGGCTACAGCGTGATGCTCGGTTACTGGAACAATCCGCAAGCCACCGCCGAAGCCATCGATGACGCGGGCTGGATGCACACCGGCGACCTGGCGAGCATGAACGAGGAGGGTTACGTCAACATCGCCGGGCGCAACAAGGACATGATCATTCGTGGCGGCGAGAATATTTACCCGCGTGAGCTGGAGGAGTTTTTCTTCACCCATCCGGCCGTGGCGGATGTGCAGGTGATCGGCATTCCGTGCTCGCGTTACGGTGAGGAGATTGTTGCCTGGATCAAATTCCACCCCGGCCACAGCGCCTCGGAGCTGGAGCTGCAAACCTGGTGCAAGGAACGTATCGCGCACTTCAAGACGCCACGGCATTTCAAGTTCGTTGAAGAGTTTCCGATGACGGTGACGGGCAAGATCCAGAAATTCAGGATGCGTGAGATCAGTATCGAAGAACTACGCGAAAAGCAGGCCTGACACAAAACCCCTGTAGGAGTGAGCCTGCTCGCGATAGCGGTGTACCAGTCAATATTTTCATCGACTGACACGACGCTATCGCGAGCAGGCTCACTCCTACAAGGGATATGTGTTGGAAAGAGGAATCACAGAAAGCACAAAGGGGAGCCGAAGCTCCCCTTTAATTTTGTCGTCGCGTGCTCTTTTTTATTATTGAGGGTCGGTCTGTTGTTGTTTTTGGCAACCGTGGCCCTTTACCGCTGTTTTTGGCGACCCCCATCCGGGGTCAAGAGCAAACGTATTTTTTTGAGCGCTGATCTACTTTCTCGCTAAGCGATCCAACCGATTCGGGAGCTACCTGAAGGTAGTTTTATTGTTCTCTGCCCGGTTGCGGGTCACTCCTGAGAGCACCCTGAAAAGCACACCTTCTCCAAAAAAATCTGTTAGCTGCGTCTCTGCCGTGTTGTTTTTGTTATGTCAGAGTCGGTACGTCTTATTTTTATTGGTTTGCTGCTTTTTATTCTTGTTATGCCATAGAGATAGCAGAAGCCGTGCCAACTTTTAAAAATCCTTATAAATCAATGACTTGAGAATTTAAGCAAATTTTCACTCTAGCGAAACCAGACAATTTGTTTCCGTGTTACTCGCTTGAACCCACATTCCGGACACAGCGGTAACACCTTCCCCCCTCACTGTGCGCTACGAGCCTTGGCCACGCGCGAACCGCTCGGGCGACCCAGCACCGCACTGATCTGCTGACCCGCAGCAATCAAGGCGTCCAGGTTGATACCGGTCTCGATACCCAGGCCGTTGAGCAGGTACACCACATCTTCAGTAGCAACGTTACCGCTCGCGCCTTTGGCGTACGGGCAGCCGCCGAGGCCCGCGATAGAGCTGTCGAACACCGAGATGCCCTCGAGCAGGCTGGCGTAGATATTGGCCATGGCCTGCCCATAGGTGTCGTGGAAGTGCCCGGCCAGTTTGTCCCGTGGTACCTGCGCCGACACCACTTCGAACAAGCGCCGAGTCGCGCCCGCAGTGCCAGTGCCAATGGTGTCGCCCAGCGAGACCTCGTAGCAGCCCATCGCATACAACTCGCGCGCGACCATCGCCACTTGTTCCGGCGCGACCGTGCCTTCGTACGGGCAACCGAGCACGCAGGACACGTAACCGCGCACGGTAACGCCGTGCTGCTTTGCGGCTTCCATGATCGGTGTGAAGCGCGCCAGGCTTTCGCTGATCGAGCAGTTGATGTTGCGCTGCGAGAATGCTTCGGAGGCGGCCGCGAACACGGCGACTTCCTTGACCCCTGCGGCGATGGCATCTTCGAAGCCACGCAGGTTCGGCGCCAGTGCGCCGTAGGTCACGCCCGGCTTGCGCTGGATCTGTGCAAACACTTCGGCCGAACCCGCCATCTGCGGGACCCATTTCGGTGAAACGAAACTGCCGACTTCTATATAGCCAAGACCGGCAGCGCTGAGTGCATCGACCAGTTGCACCTTGTCGGCGACGCTGATCGGTTGGGCTTCATTCTGCAGGCCATCGCGCGGGCCGACTTCGATCAGGCGTATTTGGGAGGGGAGGGACATGGCGGTTGACCTGCTCTTTTGAATTCGTGGAGAACCCCTGTAGGAGTGAGCCTGCTCGCGATCGTGGAGTGCCAGATGAAAATTGCTTGACTGATACACCGCTATCGCGAGCAGGCTCACTCCTACAGGGGATTTGTGTTGTTTGTCAGATAGCCTGCTGGCTCTTGAGCGTTTGCTCCAGCGCCTGCACGCAACGCTCTTCGGCGGTATCGAGTTCCAGTTTCATCTGTTCGATATCCAGCAACTGCTGTTCCAACTGCTCGCGGCGCTCAGTGATTTTCGCCAGCATGCTGTTGAGCTGTTTGGTGTTACCGCTGGAAGGGTCGTAAAGCTCGATCAGTTCACGGCATTCGGCCAGCGAGAAACCGATGCGCTTGCCGCGCAGGATCAGCTTCAGACTGACCTTGTCGCGTGGCGAATAGATACGTTCCTGGCCACGGCGCTCAGGGCTGAGCAGGCCTTGCTCTTCATAAAAGCGGATCGCCCGGGTGGTGATGTCCAGCTCGCGGGCGAGGTCGGAGATGCTGTAAGTCTGGCTGCTCATGGAAGCGCTCGGAAAAAGGTCTTGGCGCTAAGCTAATGGCAGGTTGACGTTTACGTCAAGAAGGATGATTTTGTGTTGCATTTGATTGCCTCTTCGCGAGCAGGCTCGCTCCCACATTCGACCGCATTACTTCAGTCGGAGAGCAATCCTCTGTGGGAGCGAGCCTGCTCGCGAAGAACGATAATGCGGTGTAATTCTTACACCTTATCCAGCTTCTTCTCCTGCGCCGTCACCTGCTGGCACAACTCGATCATCTGCTCGCGCATCCAGCGATTCGCCGGATCCTGATCGGTGCTTTCATGCCAATACAGATGCGTCTCCACCGGCGGCACATCATTCACCGGCAAATTAAACGCCTGCAGTTCATGCCGACGGGCAAAGCGCTCCGGCACGGTCATGACCATGTCGGTTTGCTGCATCACCTGCGACGCCATCAAGTAATGCTGCGAACGCAGGGCAATCTTTCGCTGAATACCCATTTTGCCCAGCGCCAGATCGACATAACCCAAGCCACTGCGGCGACTGGAAATATGGATATGCGTCAGCGACAGATAGTCATCCAGTGAGAGTTTTTCCTTGCCCGCCATCGGATGGCCCTTGCGCATCGCACACACGTAACGGTCTTCCATCAGCTTGACGTGACGCACCTGTGGGTCGGTGTTAAGCGGTGCATCCACGGCAAAATCCAGGCGCCCGGCCGCCAGTTCCTTGGTGGTTTCCCGGCGCTTGGACAGAAAACTTTCGATGATCACCGTTGGCGCCAAGCGGCGCAGGCGCTGAAACAGCGGCGGCAGAATCACTGCCTCGGTGAGGTCGGTCATGCTGATGCGGTAAGTCTTGACCGCTTGCGCCGGGTTGAAAATGCGGCTTTCCTGAACCGACACACGCAGCAGCGACAAAGCGTTGCGCACCGGGCCGATGATGTTCTGCGCCATCGGCGTCGGCACCATGCCCTGAGCCGTGCGCACGAACAGCGGATCGTTGAAGGTTTCGCGCAACCGCGCCAAGGCGTTGGACACCGCCGGCTGGGTGATACCGACAATCTGCCCGGCGCGGGTCAGGTTGGCTTCGGTGTAGATCGCGTCGAAGACGATGAAAAGGTTGAGGTCGACCTTACTCAGATTCATAACGCGGCTTCTCTTGTTATTTAGGGCAGTGTTTTAAGGGCTGGCAATCAGCCGATCATATATCGGTGATGAATGTTTATACACGCCGAGAATAGGCTAGGTAAATTATCAACGCTGTTCTAGCATCGATTGCATGACTTAAACAACCTCTGCCCAAGAAGGTAATTGATCATGGATTTCGCTTATTCGCCCAAGGTGCAAGAACTGCGTGAGCGCGTGACCGCGTTCATGGACACTTACGTTTACCCGGCCGAGGCGGTGTTCGAACGCCAGGTTGCCGAAGGCGATCGCTGGCAGCCGACGGCGATCATGGAAGAGCTCAAAGCCAAGGCCAAGGCCGAAGGTCTGTGGAATTTGTTTCTGCCTGAGTCGGAACTCGGTGCCGGTCTGACCAACCTCGAATACGCGCCATTGGCGGAAATCATGGGCCGCTCGCTGCTCGGGCCGGAACCGTTCAATTGCTCGGCGCCGGACACCGGCAACATGGAAGTGCTGGTGCGCTACGCTAACGAAGAACAGAAACAGCGCTGGCTCGAACCGCTGTTGCGCGGTGAAATCCGCTCGGCATTCGCCATGACCGAACCGGACGTTGCCTCTTCGGACGCGACCAACATGGCCGCCCGCGCCGTGCGTGATGGTGACGAGTGGGTGATCAACGGTAAAAAATGGTGGACCTCCGGCGCCTGCGATCCGCGCTGCAAAATCCTCATCTTCATGGGCCTGAGCAATCCTGATGCGCCGCGCCATGCGCAGCACTCGATGATCCTCGTGCCGGTCGACACCCCCGGGGTGAAAATCGTCCGTCCGCTACCGGTGTTTGGCTACGACGACGCTCCGCACGGCCACGCCGAAGTGCTGTTCGACAACGTGCGTGTGCCGTACGAAAACGTTTTGCTCGGTGAAGGCCGTGGCTTCGAGATCGCTCAAGGTCGCCTTGGCCCAGGCCGGATTCACCACTGCATGCGCTCGATCGGCATGGCTGAACGGGCCCTGGAATTGATGTGCAAACGGGCGGTGAGCCGCACCGCGTTCGGTAAACCGCTGGCGCGTCTGGGCGGTAACGTCGACAAGATCGCCGACTCGCGGATGGAAATCGACATGGCACGTCTGCTGACGCTGAAGGCGGCGTACATGATGGACACCGTCGGTAACAAAGTGGCGAAAAGCGAGATCGCGCAGATCAAAGTGGTTGCGCCGAACGTCGCGTTGCGGGTGATCGACCGAGCGATTCAGATGCATGGTGGGGCCGGGGTGTCGAACGATTTCCCCCTGGCCTACATGTACGCCATGCAACGCACCCTGCGCCTGGCCGACGGCCCGGACGAAGTGCACCGCGCGGCGATCGGCAAATTCGAGATCGGCAAATATGTGCCGAAGGAAATGTTGCGTAGCGAGCGCTGATCCACCTGATCGTTCCCACGCTCTGCGTGGGAATGCATCCTGTGACGCTCTGCGTCACAGTGGACGCGGAGCGTCCATGGCGGCGTTACCACGCAGAGCGTGGGAACGATCGGGTAGGGCTAATACACCCAAACCTCAACCCGCCGATTCTTGATCCGCCCCTCATCGACATTGTTCGCCGCCACCGGCATCAACGCACCAAAGCCACGAACCTCACGCAATACCACGCCGTTCTTCACCAACTCCCGTCGTACCGCCATCGCCCGCAGCTTTGACAGCAGATCCGCGCGTGCCGGGTCGTCCTTGGCATCACCAAACCCGACCAAGGTCACCGCGCGTTCAGTCTTGTCATGACGCTTTATATAGTCGAACACTCGCGCCAGATCCTGATGCGCCTTGTTATCCAGCTTCGCACTGCCTTCTTCAAAACGGAAATTCACCGTCAGACGCTGGGCGTGACGGCTGAGGGATTGATAGCCCTCGGGCATCAGTGCATTCGGCGCGACGCTCATCGCATGCACGGTCTGGCTGATAAAACCGTTTGCCGCGACAATCGCCTGGCCCTGACGGCTCTGCGCAAACGTCACCAAGGCTTTCGCCCAAGGATTGTTGCTTTCGGGCGGTAGATAGAAGAACAACCGCCGCGACAGTGGATAGTCTTCGGTAGCGATCAGGCTGTTGAGCGGCAGCATCGACTGCGATGCGCCATCAGCAATGGCCACGGCTTTGGCCTGACGCACGTAGGGCAAACCGATGAAACCGATGCCTTGCGGATCGCTACTCACCGCGTCGGACAACTGTTCGCTGGACTCAAACCTTTTCGCCGCGTTGCTCAGACTTTTCCCACGACGACTCAGGACCAACTCCTTAAACGTGTCGTAAGTGCCGGACTGATCATCGCGCGCATATAAATGAATAGCACCGCCACGCCCGCCGAGGTCTTCCCAGGTTTTCACATCGCCAGCGAAGATCCGCGCCAGTTGCTCGGTGTCCAGTTGCTGCAGCGGATTGTCGGGATGAAGGATGATCGCCAGGCCATCAATGGCGATGACTTGCTCGGCGGCGGGGCTTTTCAGGTCGCCCAGTGATTGCAGGGTCTGTAACTCACTGTCCTTGATCTCGCGGGAAGACGCGGCGAGGTCGGCGCTGGCATTTTTCAACGCGGTGAAACCGGTGCTGGAACCGTGGGCGGCGACTTCAACGACCACGCGTTTACCTTCGCTGGTCTGGCCGACGATGCGCAGTTCGTTGGCGGTGTCCGGGGTTTCGCGGTGGATTTTCAGCAGGCCTTGCTCTTGCAGCAGGCCCTCAACGAGTGCTGGGCCGAGTTCGGCGCCGATGGTGTTGGAACCCTGGATGCGCAGCGCCGGGCCGTTTTCAGGGAGGGGCAGGGTGGCGGCAGAAACCGTCAGCCATGCACTCAAGAGAAACACGCACAAAACACGCAGGGTCATGCCGGCACCGAATCAAGCCAAGGGGATTGCCGGGGAGATTAAGTCAGGCGCATGACCGAAAGATGACACCGATTCAATGTAGGAGTGAGCCTGCTCGCGATAGCGGTGTACCGGTCAACATTTATGTCGTCTGATTCACCGCTATCGCGAGCAGGCTCACTCCTACAGGTATTGCGTAAGGCTAGGGATCAGCTGAGTTCCAACCAGATCGGCGCATGATCGGACGGTTTTTCCATCCCGCGCAATTCATAGTCGACACCCGCTGCCTTCACCCGCGGCAACAAACCATGCGACGCCAGAATCACATCGATGCGCAGCCCGCGCTTCGGTTCATCCTCGAAACCACGGCTGCGGTAATCGAACCAACTGAACATGTCAGTCACATCCGGGTTCAAGTGGCGATAGCTGTCGGTCAAACCCCAGTTTTTCAGGCGCACCATCCACTCGCGCTCTTCCGGCAGGAAGCTGCATTTGCCGGTTTTCAGCCAACGCTTCATGTTGTCCGGGCCGATGCCGATGTCGCAGTCCTCCGGGGAAATGTTCACATCGCCCATCACCACCAGCGGCTGCTCGTTGTGGAACTGGCTTTCCAGCAGCGCTTGCAGATCGCTGTAGAAACGCTGCTTGGCGGGGAACTTGGTTGGGTGGTCGCGGCTTTCACCCTGAGGGAAATAGCCGTTCATGATGGTCACCGGTACGCCATTGGCGTCGGCGAACGTGCCCCAGATAAAGCGACGCTGAGCGTCTTCTTCGTCGGTGGCGAAACCTTTATGGATGGCGATCGGCTCCTTGCGCGAGAGCATGGCCACGCCGTAATGGCCTTTCTGGCCATGGAAATACACGTGGTAGCCGAGGGCGCGGACTTCTTCGAGCGGGAACTGGTCGTCGTGGACCTTGGTTTCCTGCAGACCGATCACGTCCGGCTGGTGTTTTTCGATCAGCGCTGCCAGCTGATGCGGACGGGCGCGCAGTCCGTTGATGTTGAAGGAAACGATCTTCATGGTCGGCAGTCCTGGCAAAAAGGCGATGCTAGCTGACATGGGGGAGATGGGCCAGTGTGGGAGAAATCATTTTGGTCTGTGGGATTTGTGTCGCTTGTAAGTGCCTCTTCGCGAGCAGGCTCGCTCCCACATTTTGATCGCGTTCCCCTGTGGGAGCGAGCCTGCTCGCGAAGGGGGCGGCAAAATCGCTGAAGATCCAAGGTTGGTCTATACCTGTGGGGAACCACGCCACCCGCAAAAGGTTCGTACCAACAAGAGCGCCGCCATTTGCACGCGCCCCGGGGAGATTCACCGTCATGCCTGAAACACAGACCGCCATCGCCGACATTCATATGCTCGATCGCGGCTACTCGCGCGAAGCCCGCTCGCTGCTCTATCAGGCCTATCGCCACGAACCGACCTTCGGCTACCTGTTCGAAGCCGAACGCCCCGGCTACGAGCAACGGGTGCGGGCGACGGTGCGGGAACTGGTCAAGCAACACTTTCTGCAGGACCTGCCCGCCATCGGCCTGTTGGTCAACGACCGCCTGATCGGCATCGCCCTGATCGCGCCACCGCAACGACGCCTGGGCATCACCGAAAGCTGGGCGTGGCGTTTGCGCATGGTGCTCAGCACCGGTTTTCGCTGCACTCGGCGCTATCTCGAATACCACGACGCCGTCGCCGCGTGTGTGCCCAGCGATTCCGTGCACATGCTTCCCTTGTTGGGCATTCACCCGCAGTTCCAGGGCAAACACTTCGGCGAGCAACTGCTGACCGCCGTACACAACTGGTGCGCCGTCGACGAAACCTCGCAAGGCGTAGTGCTCGACACTGGCAACCCACGATATCTGGAATTCTACAAAAGACAGGGTTACGAAGAGATCGGCGAAGTTGCCGTCGGCCCGGTGCGCGAACACGTATTTTTCCACGCCAATCCGCAGGTGTTACAAACTGCAACAGCATGACAATCGAACTTCTTGGGAAATTTCCTGTTCTATCACGCTCCCAAGCCCGTGATAGCATCCGCGCCTATGAAGTTTCCAGGAAGATTTACCAGTGGCGTGCTCTTGCTGTTATCCAGCTGTGCGGCACTGGCGCAAAGTGAATTGGATGTGCGGATCAAACCGTCCAACGATGAACTCAAGGCCAATATAGAAGGCTATATCGGCAGTCTCGGCGACCGTGACGAAGAAGCCCTGCAGCGCTTCAGTCGCGGTGCCGAAGAGCAGGCGCGCAAAGCGGCTCAGGCGTTGGGCTACTACCAGCCGCAGATCGAAAGTGGCGTCAAGGGCGGCGAAAAACCGCGCCTGGTGTTGAACATCGATCCCGGCGAGCCGATTCATCTGCGCAACGTCACCATTCGTGTCGACGGCCCGGCTGCCTCCCTCAAATCCTTTCGTGTACCGAAAAGCGACGCGCTCAAGTCCGGCGCGGTGCTCAACCATGGGCGTTATGAAGACGCCAAAAGACTTATTCAGAATCAGGCCTCGCGCTTCGGTTTTTTCAGTGGCCATTTCACCCGTCAAAAACTCATGGTCGACCCGCGTGCCGGGGTGGCTGACATCGAACTGATCTACGACAGCGGCCCGCGTTATGCGCTGGGCAAAGTCAAATTCGAAGGTGACACGCCGTTCGACGAAGACCTGCTGCAACGCATGGTGCCGTTCAAGGAAGGCGAGCCTTACGATTCCGAGCTGATCGCAGAGCTGAACCGTGATTTGCAATCGAGCGGTTATTTCGAAGGCATACGCGTCGATGCCGCACCGACCGCCGCGAAGAACGATGTGATCCCGGTCGACGTCAAACTCGACACGCGCAAGCCACGGACCATGGGCCTGGGCCTTGGTTATTCGACCGACGTCGGCCCGCGCATCAAAGCCAACTGGACGCGCCATTGGGTCAACCCGCAGGGCGACAGCTACGGCTGGGAAGCCGAACTCTCGGCACCTCGGCAAAACGTCGGGCTGTTCTACGACATCCCGCTCGACCCGCCACTGACCGACAAACTGCGTTGGGCCGGCGGCTATCAATTCGAAGACATCGACGGCTCCGACACCCTGAGCAAACTGCTGACCTTCGGCCCGGAATGGCACAGCAAATTACCGAGCGGCTGGCAGCGGGTGATCTCGCTGAAATGGCAGCGTGAAGAATATGAACTCGGCGATGACTCCGGCCTGAGTACCTTGCTGATGCCCGGCATCAGTTACTCGTACCTGAAAAGCGACAACCGCATCGACCCGCACAACGGCTATCGCCTGAGCTTCGAAAGCAAAGTGGCGAAGGAAGGCCTCGGTTCGGACAACAACCTTTTATATGGCACCGCGCTGGTCAAAGGCCTGACCACGGTGTTCGACAAACATCGCTTCCTTGGTCGCGTGCAGGTCGGTGGCAGCGCCACCAACGGCTACAACTCGGTGCCGCCGTCGCTGCGCTTCTTTGCCGGCGGCGATCAGAGTGTGCGCGGCTATGACTATCAGAGCCTGTCCCCGGAAAACTCCAAGGGTGATCGCATCGGTGGCCGCTACATGGTCGCCGGCAGCGTCGAGTATCAATACTCGATCGCCGAAAAATGGCGTGTGGCGACCTTCGTCGACCAAGGCAACTCCTTCAATAAACTCGAACTGCCGAACCTCAAGACCGGGGTCGGCATTGGTGTGCGCTGGGTCTCGCCGGTGGGGCCGATCCGCCTCGACCTGGCCCACGCACTCGACGACGATGGCGGCATCCGGCTGCACTTTTCCATGGGGCCTGAGCTGTGAAGCGTGGTTTGAAAATTACGGCGCTGGCGTTGTTGGCGCTGGTGTTGTTGATTGTATTGAGTGTCACCGCCGTACTCGGCACGGCGGCCGGCAGCCGCTGGGTGCTGGGGCTCGTGCCGGGGCTGACGGTGGAGAATTTCCAGGGTCGCCTCGGCGGGCAATGGAGTGCCGATCATCTGCTGTGGCAGCAGGACAGCAGCCGCGTCGAGCTGAACAAGGCAATCTTCGCCTGGTCGCCGCTGTGCCTGACGCGCATGACCCTGTGCATCGAACAGCTCAAGGCTGATCAGGTCATCCTGCAATTTCCACCGAGCGAAGAAACCACCGAAAGCGGCCCGATCAAACTGCCGGATCTGCAATTGCCGGTGGCCATCGAGCTGGGCGACGTGCAGGTCGGCAGCCTGTTGTTCAACGGCAGCGAACAGCTCAAGGGTTTGCAACTGGCAGCGCACTGGACTGCCCAGGGCATGCAGATTGAAAGCATCAAATTGCAGCGCGACGACCTCAGCCTGAACCTGTCCGGCACACTCGCGCCGACCGGCAACTGGCCGCTGAACATCAGCGGCGACCTGACATTGCCGTCGCCGGGCACGGGGCCGTGGACGCTGGCGTTGAAGATCGACGGTGACCTGTTGAAAACCCTCAACCTGCATGCCGACAGCCGGGGTTACCTCGACGGCCAGTTGAGTGGTGAATTGCAACCGCTGGCGGAGAACCTGCCAGCCAAGGTGCGCATCACTAGCGAGGCGTTCAAACCGAGCGCCGACCTGCCGGACACCCTGCAACTCAACCAACTGGTGCTGACCGGTGAGGGTGACCTGAAAAGCGGTTACCAGCTCAACGGCAACGCCACGCTGCCTGCCGACAAAGGTCCGGTCGCGCTGTTGCTGCAAGGCAAAGTCGACGCCAGTGGCGCGCAGATTGCCGGTCTCGACCTGACGGCCAACGACAAGCAAAGCCTGAAACTCACCGGCAGTGTTGACTGGAGCAAAGGCCTCAGCGCCCAAGCCAACATCAACTGGCAGGACTTTCCGTGGCATCGGCTCTACAACGAAATCGACGAACCTGAGGTCGCTTTGCGTACCTTCACGGGCGAAGTCTCCTACACCGACGGTCAGTACCTCGGCAACTTCGCCGCCGCACTGGATGGCCCGGCGGGCGCGTTTACCCTGAGCAGTCCGTTCAGCGGCAGCCTTAAACAGATCGCTTTGCCGCAATTGAAAATGCAAGCCGGGCAGGGCAAGGCTGAAGGGCACGTTAATGTGCAGTTCGCCGATGGCATCGCTTGGGACACAGCGCTGGAACTGTCGGCGCTCAACCCGGCGTACTGGGTCGCCGAGTTGCCGGGCACTTTGGCCGGGCCGCTGAAAAGCCAAGGCGAAATGAAGAATGAACGCCTGAGCCTGACCGCCGACCTCGACTTGAAAGGCAAACTGCGCGGGCAACCGGCGATCCTCCAGGCCAAGGCCGATGGCGCTGGCGAACAGTGGAATCTGAATGCCCTGCAAATCCGCCTCGGCGACAACAGCATCAGCGGCAAGGGCAGTCTGCAACAGAAACTCACCGGGCAGATCGATATCAAGCTGTCGCGACTGGCCCAGCTCTGGCCGCAATTGCGCGGGCAGGTCAACGGTCAGGTCAATGTCGCCGGCACGTTGAAAGCACCGCAGGGCAAACTCGATCTGCAAGGTTCGCAATTGGCCTTCCAGGACAATCGCCTGCAAAGCCTCAACCTCGATGCGACTCTCGACAGCGCACAGCGGGCAAAGATCGATCTGAAAGGCAGCGGCATTCAGGCCGGCGACACCAATCTGGGTGTGTTGACCGCCAGCGCTCAAGGCGACATCAAAAAGCAGAAACTCGACCTCGATCTGATCGGGCCGAAACTGAAACTAGCCCTCGGTCTGGATGGCAATCTGGACAAGGGCAACTGGCGTGGTCGTCTGGGCAGTGGCGATATTCAGGCCGGTGGCCAGGACTGGAAACTGCAAAGCCCGGCCAAGCTCGAACGTCTGGCAGACGGCAAAATCAACTTTGGCGCGCATTGCTGGATGTCCGGCGACGCCAGCCTGTGCGGTGAAGATCAACGGCTGATGCCGGAGCCGAAACTGCGCTACCACCTCAAGCAATTCCCGATCGAAAGCCTCGCGCAGTGGTTGCCGAAAGACTTTGCCTGGAAGGGTAAGCTCAACGCCGATCTGCAACTGGATCTGCCAGCGAGCGGCCCGAACGGTGTTGTCAGCATTGACGCCAGCGGCGGCACCTTGCGCATGAAGGAAAAGGATCAGTGGCTGGACTTCCCGTACCAGACCCTGAAACTCACCAGTAAACTCACGCCAAAACGCGTCGACACCGAGCTGAATTTCGTCGGCGGCAAACTCGGCGAATTGATGCTGCAGGCGCAGCTCAATCCACTGCCGAAAAACAAACCACTGAGCGGCTCGTTCCGCCTCAGCGGGCTGGATCTGTCGGTGGCGCGGCCGTTTGTGCCGATGGTTGAAAAACTCACCGGCCGCCTGAATGGCAGCGGCACGATTTCCGGCGGATTGCTCGCGCCGCTGGTCAACGGCACCGTTCAACTCAGCGATGGCGAAGTGTCCGGCGCCGAGTTGCCGATGGAGCTGCAGAATCTGCAACTCACCGCCCTGATTGCCGGCGAATCGGTACGCCTCGACGGCGGCTGGAAAAGCGGCAAGAGCGGGCAGGGCAGCTTGAACGGTAACGTCGCCTGGGGGCAGGCGCTGGTGGTCGATCTGGCGCTCAAGGGCACGCAATTGCCAGTCACGGTCGAGCCGTATGCCAAGCTGGAAGTGGCCCCGGATCTGAAGATTTCCATGGCCGGCGATGAGTTGGCGATTGCCGGTAAGGTGCAGGTTCCGCGAGGCGAAATCACCGTGCGCGAATTGCCGCCATCAACGGTCAAAGTCTCCGATGACACGATCATCGTCGGTGCGCAGACCGAAGAGGGCAAACCGCCGATGGCGATGAAAATGGACATCGACGTGGTGGTCGGCGAAGACAAACTGGCTTTCGCCGGTTTCGGCCTGACCGCCAACGTGAAAGGCCATGTGCACATCGGCGACAACATGGACACCCGTGGCGAACTGTGGCTCAACGACGGCCGCTACAGTGCCTACGGTCAGCGCCTGCAAGTGCGCCGTGCGCGTCTGTTGTTCGCCGGCCCCCTCGATCAGCCGTATCTGGACATCGAAGCGATCCGCCAGACCGACGACGTGATCGCCGGTATTCGCCTGAGCGGCAGTGCCGAGCAGCCGACTACGCAGATCTTCTCCGAGCCGGCGATGAGTCAGGAGCAGGCGTTGTCGTATCTGGTCCTCGGCCGTCCGCTGAGCACCAACGGCGAAGACAACAACATGCTCGCGCAAGCAGCGCTGGGTCTGGGCTTGATGGGCAGTTCCGGGGTCACCAGCGGTCTGGCCAAGGATCTGGGCATTCAGGATTTCCAGCTCGACACCCAGGGCAGCGGCAACACCACCAGCGTGGTCGCCAGCGGCAATATTTCCGAGAAGCTCAGCTTGCGCTATGGCGTTGGCGTGTTTGAACCGGCCAGCACCATTGCGCTGCGCTACAAGCTGAGCAAGAAGGTCTATGTCGAGGCGGCGAGTGGCGTTGCGAGTTCGCTGGATATCTTTTACAAGCGCGATTTCTAGACTGTAACTGGTTATTTGAACCGAGGCGCGGCCTTCGCGAGCAGGCTCGCTCCCACATTTGGAATGCGTTTCGCTGTGGGAGCGAGCTTGTTCGCGAAGGCGGCTTTAAGGCCGGCAGAAATCGTGCGGCTGACGGCGTCTTTGCGAACAGGCTCGCTCCTAGTTTTGATCCGGACGACATACCAGGGATGCGCGCTCGTAGTTCAACGCGTTATCACGTTCGGGCAGCGCATACGGTGCTTCACAATGCTGGCCCTGCCATTTGATGATAAGGGTGCCGGCGTCGTCCGCGACCAGTGCCAGCGCCTTGCCGCTCGGGTCGGAGATCGCCAGTTGTTTGCCGGCGGCGTCCTCCAGTGCGGCGCCAAACGGGATCGGCTGGTGGTGCGCGTCGAACAGAGAAAACTGCACCCGGCGTCCGGTTTTGCTCGCGTAGCGCGCTAGCACCACGGCACCACGGCGCGGTACCACTTGCTGGGTGGCGTTTTCAATTTCAAAGTCGCCGCCCAGGTCGCGGGTGTCGAGGCTGATCCAGTTGACCCGATACGGCTGCGCATTGGACACCACAGCGAATCCATTACCGGCGGTTTTCGCGCCCGAGAAACTGGCAATCTTCACGTCTTTGACACCGTCGACCTGCGCCAGCGCAAAAGTCTCACCGACGGTCTGCCCCAGGTTGATCCCGCCCGCGTGGCCGACAATCGATCCGGCCACGTTGAGACTCTGCGAGTTGTAGCCACGGCCCTGACTGTAGCCGGCGCTGATGTCCATCACTGGGGTTCGCGTGCTGAGGTTGGCCGACCCCGTACTGCCGCCGGTGCGACTGTTGCCTCCCTGCACTGAGTAATAGGTGTCGCTGTCTTCGGACAGGTAACCGTTGATGCCGACCTGGGTGCTGCTGTCATCTTTCTGCGTGCTGGCCGAAACGAACGCTCGCGGCGCGCGGGGCTTTGAGCCCAGCGGAAACGACACTGAGAGATTGAACAAAGTGTCGTTGTTCGCCGGGCCGTAGTTGCCGACATCCTTGGTGTAAGTCGCGCTGAGGTTGTAGCTGACGTCAGCCCAATAATTGCTGTAACCGGCCGACAGGCTCTGCGAACCGCCGCGGCCCCAATAGCGCTGATCACTGGCGTTGAGGTAGATGCTGCCGAACTGCTGATTGCGCCCCAGGCTCTGGTTGACAGTGAGGTCGGTGCGGGTTTTCGAGTTGCCGCTACGCTGCTCACCCTCACGGCTTAGCTCTTCGACGTGTTCGCTCAAGGTGCGATAGCCCTCGGTCGAATAGCGATAAGCGGCGAGGGTGAAGTTGGTGTCAGTACCGGTAAAGGTCTTGGCGTACAACGCGCGCAGGCTGTTGCCCTTGAGCGTCTGGCCGAAGGTGCGACTGCTGGAGTGGGTCAGATCGAGCGAGATCGCCCCGATGGCAGTGTTGCGACCGGCGCCGATCGACAGTGCCTGAAAATCCTCGGTGGCCTGAGTGCCGACAATCGCCGACAGGTTACTGCTGACGCCATAAGCCACGGTGCTGCTGATAAATTCCGGCGTTTGCTGGTCATCGCTGTTGCTGTTGTAGCGGCCCGCCGAAACGCTGTACTTCAACTGGCCTTCGCGCACCATGATCGGCAGGCTTGAAAAAGCCTGCACCGTGACCCGGCGCCGGCCATCGGCTTCGATTACGGTGATTTCCAGATCGCCGTTGGAGCCGCTGGGGTAAATGTCGCTGATCTCGAACGGCCCGGGCGGTACGTTGGCGGTGTACAGAATGTAATTGTTCTGGCGAATCTCTACCGTGGCGCTGGATTGCGCAATGCCGCGAATCACCGGCGCATAGCCGCGCTCACTGTCGGCGCGCATGCCGTCGTCGGAGGCCAGTTTCAGGCCGCGATAACGCACGCTGTCGAACAGGTCGGCGTCGGAGAAAATATCCCCGGCACTGAACTGGCCCTTCAGCGCGGTGACGTCATGTTGCAGGTAGCTGCGGTTGCTCTTGAACGTACTTGGCTGGCCGGTGCTGCTGTTGAAGTTCGACTCGTTACGCAGGCGCCAGCCGCCAAGGTTTATGCCGTTGCGCAGGCCGACGTTATTGGCAATCGTGGTCTGGGCATCGGTGCTGTTGCGGTTGCTGCTCACCTGATAATTGATGAACGCTGCGGGTACGCCTTCGTCCCACAGCGCCGGATCGACATAACCACGGCGGCCACGCTCCATGGCACTTTGCGGCACGCTGACCAGCAAACGCAGGCGCGGCACGTCATAGCGCACGGTGGCATGATCGATCAGCGCGGGCAGGTCGAGGCAGGCATCCGCATCGGCGACGTCGAGTTTGCCGCTGGCTTGCAGCTTGCCAATATCCACGCCCAGTTGCTTGAGCATGTCCAGAGTCAGACAGGCTTGGACCTTGTGACTGTCGGGGAGACGCCGAAAGGCGATATCGCGGCGGCCCACCAGCATATCGTTGCCATACAGATCGACCCGGTAAGTGCCGGGGAGCACGCGGCTGCCGGCGAGCAGCGATTGCAGGTCGATGGCAGACGTCGCGCCTTGCAGAAACGAGGTATTGAATTGCTCTTCGGCGTCAGCCAGACAGGTTGTGCTGAAGACCAGAGCAACCGAAAACGGTGCCAGGCCATCGCGCTTGAATAAAAACATGCAGGAACCCTATATCACCTCCGATACGAACTAACGGAGCGAAGAGAAATACAGTGAAAGTGCGGCTGTTAAAGCAGCACGCGAGTCATGGCGATTCTTTATCCAGGCTGGCGCTTACTGCGGCGCTGCCGGAAAGTTGCGCGACATAACGGTCTCTGGCGCCGTAGTCGTTGATGCTGCTGAACAACAGGCGCGGGGAACCTGCCGTGTGAAGTTGTTTGAGAACAAACTCTTTTTCTTCGCCAGGGGCGATCATCATCGAGTCGAACGGATGCTCGCGTGTGGCGCCGGATTGCACAGTGATGTCGGCAATCGAGACGTGATAAACCCCGGGATTACTCACCACCAGTACGCTCTTGCCGGCGCGCTCGGTCAGTCGCCAGGTCAGCTCGGTCGGGGCCTGATAAGCGTTGTTGTTCAGGCCGCCAGGGCGGAAGAACACCTTGATCCGTTGGCGCACCGCCAGTTGCAGGGTGTTCGCGGTTTTCGCCGACTGCGGGATCTCCTGCACGTTCAACCACACCACCGACTCGCGGTCTTTGGGCATACCGGTGCCTTCGTAGATGACCCGCAGAATCTGTTGTTCTCCGTCGCTGACGCGCACCAGCGGTGGAGTGACGGCAAAGGGCACAGAGGCTTCGTCGCTGTCGGTATCGACCCAGGACTGAATCAACACGTCTGCACCGCTGTTGCGCACGGTGATGCCGGCTTCTTTGTGCTTGCCGTCGAATATCAGTCGAGTGCTGCTCAGGGAAATGCCAGCCATGGCCTGATTGACGGCGAGCAGGCCCAGAAGGCCGACGCAAAGGGACAGGGAAGGACGTAAAAACATGAAGAATTACCGCGCAGAGTGAAAGAAAGTGCGGGACCGTTCGGCCCCGCACAGTGCTCGATGAATCGCGCGATTTATTCGTATTGCAGGGTGAACGGCAGGGTCGCGTCGCCACGGCCGGCAACGGCCAGTTTCGGATCGACGGTGGTCACGTAGGCGGCCGAGAATTTCAGCGTGGTGTTGCTGTCCTGCAGGGTGTTTTCGATGCGCGCGGTAGTCGGCGAAGTCAGGTCGATTACTGCACCGTTGGCATCAAGCAAGGCGATACCGATACCTTTTGCCGAGCCCAGGCCGTCGATCAGTTTCAAGACCTTGGTGCCGGTTTCGATACCCGAGCCTGCGCCCTTGGTTGGTTCGAAGATCATTGCCACTTTGGTGCCAGCGTTGCAGTTGATCTTCATGTCGAAGTTCTCGACGCTCAGCGTGCCGTTGCCTTTTGGCGCGGTGGCGGTGCCCATGTCCTTGATCGACACTTCGCCCATGTTCACCGAAATGGTCTTGTCCTTGCCGGCGCCTTCGACCGAGCAGGCATCGTTGTTGATGGTGCCGGTGAAGTTGATGGTGCCGCTGCCAGCCTTGGTAGGCACAACCGGATCGGCCGCCAGGACATTAGCGGCAGCGAAGATCGACAGGGCGAGAAGCGTGCGAGACAGCTTTTTCATGTTGCTTTTCCATTGGTGGGGTAAAGACAACACGATAAAACCCGGTTGGGCGCTGCAACATCAGACAATCCCTAGAAACCAGCAAGTTGCGAGGGGCAACAGTCTGTCAATTGAACAAGTTGCGTTCGATGCAGTAAGTCAGCAGCTCCTGATCACTGCTGACATCCAGTTTGCGCATGGCCGAAATCTTCTGCGTGCTGATTGTCTTTGCACTTCGATTCAGACCTCGGGCGATTTCATTGACGCCTTGCCCCTGAACAAACAAGCGCAGGATTTCATGTTCCTTGGGCGATAGACGGGAGAAACGTTCATCGAGATCGGCGCCATCGTCCAGCACCGAAGTCGGCGTCGTTCGATGGCCGCTTATGCGCTTGCCCTTGGCGATGGCTTTGAGCGCCACTTCTATTTCAACGTGCAACTGGCTTTTCTGAATGACTGCAAGTACGCCGAGTTCTTGCAGGCGGGTCAGGATCAACGGGTTGGAAATCATGGTCAGCACCAGCACCCGCACTGCGGGAAAGTGTCGGGTCACGTACTCCACCAGTTTCAGGCCATCACCGTAGGGCGAGTCACCGGGCATGTTGAAGTCGGTGATCAGCAGATCCACCGGTTGTGACCTCAGCAGCTTGATCAAACCATCGGAACACACTGCCTCGCCGACTACGCTGAAGCGCCGGTCGCGCTCGACCAGTTCCCGCACCCCCAGCAGGACGATGGGATGATCATCGGCGATGACAACGTTGAAGGTTTCCATGAGTGCTTTATCCAGAGTGAAATTATTCAAGGGCGTCGAGCAGGTCAGTCAGGCGCGCCAGTTGTTGACGAACCTCTACGGCCAGCGCGGGAGTCACCGACATGCCGGTCAGGCGGCATTCCAGTGCAACGAAAGCTTGGGCCAGCGCCTCGACCTGCACCGCACCCAACGCACCGGCCATGCTGTGCAGTTGCTGCGCGACGCTGTTGGCGTCGGCGGCATCCAGCGCGCTGAGGGTGGTCTGAATATCCTTGTGCAGTGTCGAGACAAACAGCTCGCGCATCTTCGGCGATAGCGCTGGCGGGATGTCAGCGACCTGCGCGATCGGAATCTGGCAGTGGCTTTGCAGTTGCGCGCGCAGCGTCGCCAGGTTCAGCGGTTTGACCATCCATGCGTTCATACCCACAGCGGCGCAGCGTTCGCCTTCTTCGCGCAAGGCGTTGGCGGTAACACCGATGATCGGCAGCGTTGCATCCTGTTCGCGCAAGGCTGTGGTCAGCTCATAGCCGTTCATGATCGGCATGTTGACGTCGGTCAGCAGCATATCGAAGCGCCCCGGCGCCCATCGCTCCAGCGCCTGTTCGCCGTTGGTAGTGACAACCACCGAGCAGCCTAGTGCCTCCAGTTGTTCCTGGATGACCGCTGCGTTGATCACATTATCCTCGGCCACCAGCACGCGCAGGTTCAGTGCTCGGGTATTTTCCTGCTGCGAGGGTACGCGCCGCTGATGGGCGTCGTGCCTTGCCAGCGCGATCGCCCAGCCAATCGCGCGCACATCGTCGGCATCGACCTGCCAGCCGCTGCCGCTGATCTGTGCCGGGTTGGGGCCGCCCGGTATTGCGACGATTCGCTGGCCATCGAAAACCGTGGCGTGGGTCAGCGGCGCAAGATCCACCAGCAGCGCGGAAGACGACGGCAACTCGTGCGTCACCAGACGGCAATCCAGACCAAAGCGGTGCAGCCAGCCGAGCAGATGCTGCGCCAGTTCGGCGACCGGTGCGCGCACGTAAACGGCGGCGCTGCCGGCCTCGAAGGCCGGGCAATCGGCGAGCCTGCCCGGCGCGCAATCCAGCGCCAGTTGCAGGTTGAAGCGACTGCCCAGGCCCGGTTCGCTGACCACATTCAACTCGCCATGCATCAACTCGCACAGCCATTTGCAAATGGCCAGACCGAGACCCGCACCGGCATGACTATCGGCTTCATTGACTTGATAGAAAGGGTCGAACAATTGCTCTTGCTGTGCCTGGGAAATACCCACGCCGGAATCGCTGACCTGCCACTGCACCTCGGCGCGGCCGCCAGTGCTTTGCAGCACCACAACGCGCACCACAACGCGCCCGTTATCGGTGAACTTGATCGCGTTGCTCAGCAGGTTGTTGAGGATCTGGCGAATGCGTTGCGCATCACCGAGCAGTTGATCCGGCAATGCCGCATCAATGCAGGCGTACAGTTGCAGACCTTTGCCTCGGGCAAACGCGCCGTAGCTGCGCACCACGTCTTCGGTCAGCTCCAGCGGGCAGAACGGCTGAAGCTCAAGGTTCATCTGCCCGGCCTCGATTTTCGACACATCCAGCACGTCGCTGATCAGTTTGAACAGGCTGGCGGACGAGCGCTGAATGGTTTCCAGATAGGCCTGCTGACGCGGCGCGAGATCGGTCAGGCCAAGCAGTTCCAGGGTGCCGAGCACGCCATACAGCGGCGTGCGGATTTCATGGCTCATGGTTGCCAGAAAACGGCTTTTTGCCTGATTGGCCGAATCGGCCGCCTGACGGGCGACTTCCAGTGCCGCTGCATCTTCGACATGGCGGGTGACATCGTGCAGCGCACACAGCCACGCGTCCTGGCCCTGATAACGGGTGGCGATGAAGGCCACGTGCAAATGCCGGCCGTCGATCTCAAGCTCCGCGTGGCCATGGCCGGTCGCGCCTTGTTGTTCGAGCAGGCTGATCAATTCCTGGGTGTCGTGCCATTGCTGGGCGCGCTGGTTTTCCAGCAAGACCTGATGATCACGACGGCTGATCACGCACAGGCCGGTCGGTGCGGTATCGATGACCGCACGGCTGAACGCTTCACTTTCGGCGATGCTTGCGTGGGCACTTTGTGCGGGCAAAATCACCCGTTGCGCGTACCAGCGATTCAGCGCTCGGCCACTGCCGAGCACTACCAGCACCAAGCCCAGCAGACACAGCAATGGCCATAATGCGTAATCGAGAAAACTCTGCACGCTGATCACATAGATCGCCGTCCAGTGCCGTTCACCGGGGCTGCTCAGCTTGAACACCAGACCGTCGCGGGTCAGGTTTGCGCCTTCATTGAGCACCCGATCAGGCTTGAGTTCGCCGATCAACACTGTGCCGCTGGGCGTGATCAGGGTGAAGTCATCGTAGATCGACCATTTCATCAAACGCTCGATATTGTTGACTTGCGAGAGCTTCAGCAGCGAGCCGAGCACTACCCAGGAATTCGCCCCTTCAATGGTCAGCGTCGGTTTGCTCAGGTTGATCCGTACATAAGCGAGCAGGCTCGGCGTCACGTTGTCGTCCGCAGCGAACGGGTAGGGCGCCCACTGCACTTGCGCTGAAGTCTGCGCGCGCCGTTGCAGATTCTTCTGGGTCATGATCTCGACGAAGGTGCTGATTTGCGTTGGCCCCGCACCTCGCAGACGACCGGCGGCGGGCACGGCGATATCGAAATTGTCCGGGCCGTTGAGCAGGATCACCTGCGGCGACTGGTAATGCGAGGCCGCCCAGAAGGCGCTGTAATACGCTGCCAGATAGCTGCCGAGGGCAAACACCTTGGGGTGTTGGCTGGGAGCGATTCGCTCGGGATCGATCTTGACGCTGAATGGCAGCGAGAACGGCAGCCCACGGCCTTCATAAATGTTCGGCCCTTCTTCGGGCAAACGCTTTTGCACCACCGGCGGCGCCACGGTTTCCGGGAAGTACTCGCCCTTGTCGCTGGCCCGTGAGATATCGCCGAGAAACGCTTCCTGCTCGCGAATGTTTTCCATCAGCCGGGCGAAGTGGAACTGCATGGTATCGCGCTGTTCTTCGACCATGCGCTGCACGCCGAGATAGCTGATGCCCAGCAACAGCAAAACCAGCGCGCCGAGGATCAGCAAGCCCTTGTTCAGGCGCAGTGAACTGCTGGCGAGTTTTTCCAGCAAGGCATTGGGATGCGGCATCAACACGCCCGGTCAAAGAAAGTGATTACGCGAGTGAACATGGATGGCCTCGATGGCAAGTGGTGATTGTCCACTGCATTGTGCCGGTCACCAGACATTCGCCGGGCCGTCGTGGCTGAGCAACTGCTGGAACTGCTCCGAAGACACTGCGTGGGAAATCAGGAAACCCTGAACCTGAGTGCAGTCGATCTTACGCAACAGAGCAAGTTCTTGCGCGGTTTCCACGCCTTCGGCCACCACCGTCAGGCCCAGTTGCCGACCCAGGGTGACGATGCTGGTCAGCGCTTGCGCCAGTTCGGCGTTGCTGTTGCAACCCTGGACCAGTGCACGGTCGATTTTCAGCTCGGTAAACGGCGCCGACACCAGGTTCATGTAGGCGCTGTAGCCTTTGCCGAAATCATCCTGAGACAAGCCGAAACCCTTGATCCGCAAGCGACAGGCTCCGGCGTAGAAATTGCTGATGTCGTCGGGCACCGAGCATTCCATCAGCTCGAAACAGATCCGCGCCGGCAGACCGTTGTGTTGCAGGACAAAGGCGAGGATGCGATCGGGCAGGTCGTGGCTGTTGAGCAAGTGCGTGGGCAGATTGATCGACACCGGAATGTCATAGCCTTGCTGGCGCCATATTGCCTGGGCGGCAATCGCCTGTTCCAGCATGCGCCAGAGCAGATGTTCTTCAAGGTCGTGGGCGATCAGCACCGGCAGAAATAACCCCGGTAACAACATGCCATGTTCGGGGTGCACCCAGCGCACCAGTGCTTCGGCGGCGACGATGCGGCCATTGTCCAGCGCCTTCTTGGGTTGAAACCAGGCTTGCAGCTCACCGTTGTCCAGCGCGCGCAAAATGCTCTGCCGATCAATACCGGTATGCGCGGCAACAGGCGCGTCCTGACGCAACGCCTGCAACTGCTCGATCAGGCAGTGCAATGCCGCGCTGTTGACCGGTTTGGAAATCAGCCCGATGACCTTCACCTGCAGATTGCTCGCCACCAGGCTCGCACCCATCAGCATGCGCCGCGAGGCGGCGCTCATGATCGCCAGTGCCGGGCGCGATTTCTGCATCGCGAGGCCCTGAATGAACTGCACGCCGTCCATGCCCGGCATCAACAGATCGGTAAGCACCAGATCGAATTCGCGATTTTGCAGGCGGTGCAGGGCTTCTTCGCCGTCCCGGGCAAATTCCAGATCGAACACGCCCAGCGCATTGAACAGGTTCTGCAAGTACAGATGCTGAAATGGGTGATCTTCGACAATCAGTAGGCTAGAGGACTTCATCGGCGACTCGTTGGTAGGGAGCCAGTGCGGTCGACAAGGCTCGCAACGTGAAAGGTTTGATCAGGCAGTGATTCATGCCGGCGGCCAGGCACAACGCCTCTTCACCGCGCAGGGCGTTGGCGGTGGCGCCGATGATCGGCGTGGTGCAGCCCAGGTGTCGCAGGGCCTTGGCCAGTTCGTAGCCGTTGAGATGTGGCATGTTCACGTCAGTCAGGACGACATCGAAGCTGTCGTCCTGCCAGAGTGACAAGGCTTCTTCGCCATCGCTGGCCAACGTCACCGTGCAGCCCAGTTCCTGCAATTGGTCACGCAGGATCAGTTGGTTGATCGCATTGTCTTCGGCGACGAGGATGTGCAGGTGTAACGCCGCCAGCACCTGGGTTTGAGCGGGGTGTTGATGCTCGATGACGGGACCGCCCTGCGCTTGGCACACCGCCTGGCGGATCGCGGCCAGATCGTTCAGGTTGACGAGCCAGCCGTCGCCTTTGCTCAGCGACTCCCACGCGCCATCGCCGCTCGCCAGAATACGTGGCCCTGCCCAGCGCAGTTCTCGGCGCTGTTCCATCGGCGCAGGCCACAACTCAAGCAACACGCCATCGTCGGCACCGTCGTGGCTGGCCGGTGCGCCGATATGCGGCAGAGCGCCCCAGCGGCGCAACCAGCCAGCGAGGCTTTCGGCCAGCTCGCGCACTGGCGACACCACGTAAACGGTATCGGCCGCGAGCTTCGCCTTGCCCTCAGGCTGCGCATTACCCGAGCGCTGCTCCAGCGGCAAGGTCAGGGAAAAACTGCTGCCCAGCCCCGGCTCGCTGACCATGCGCAGGGTGCCATCCATCAGATGGGTCAGGCGCAGGCAAATCGGCAGGCCCAGCCCGGTACCGGCAACCTCATGGCTGTTGCCTTGGGTCTGGTAGAACGGTTCGAAGATGAAGGCCTGATCCGCGTGGGCAATCCCGCGCCCGGTGTCCGAGACCTGCCATTGCACGCAAACGCGTTCGCCTTCGCGGGTCAGCACTTTGACCCGCAACACCACGCGCCCGGAATCGGTGAATTTGACCGCGTTACTCAACAGATTATTGAGGATCTGCCGTAAGCGACTGACATCGCCGATCAAGCTGTCGGGCAATTGCGGGTCAAAGCAGGCGTACAGCTGCAAGCCTTTGCTCTGTGCCGCCGCCGCGTATCCTTGAACGGCTTCTTGGGCGAGCGCCACGACGGAAAAATCACTCAGTTCCAGCGCCAATTGCCCGGCCTCGATTTTCGACACATCGAGCACGTCGCAGATCAATTGCAGCAGGGTCGCCGACGATCCTTCGATCGCTCGCAAGTAACCTTTCTGCTGAGCGTCGAGCCGGGTCCGAGCGAGCAACTCCAGAGTGCCGAGCACGCCATACAGCGGCGTGCGGATTTCGTGGCTCATGGTCGCCAGAAACAGGGTTTTCGCTTCGTTGGCGGCATCGGCCGACTGGCGCGCCTGCTCCAGCGCCGCTTCGATCTGTCGGCGTGCGCTGATGTCGCTGAAGGCGCAAAGCAACACGTCTTCGCCCTTGTAGCGGGTCGGCGCGCAGCTCAGGTACAGGTGGCGACCGTCGGCGGTCTCGAAGTAGTCGGTCAGGCATGGCGCGTTTTCCGCGAATGCAGCCCGGATCCAGCCGGGGCCGAGTTGTTCGCTGCAGGCGCCCAGCCATTGCTGCGCGAGGGTATTTTCCAGCACCACTTGAGCATCGCTGCGGCGTAATACGCAGAGCGCCACTGGCGCGGTCTGGATCACGTCGCGGCTGAACAGCTCACTTTCGACCAACGCTTGAATGCGTTGCAGGGTCGGCATGATGAAGCGATGTTCCAGACGCCGGATCAGCAGCCAGACCAAGCTGATACTGGCCACGCAGAAGGCCAGCGCGCCAAGCATCTGTGGCCACAACGCCCACAACACTGCGAGCAAGTTGATGGAATAGGTCAACTGCCAGTCCGACGATTTCAGCTGTTTGCGCAACACCAATTGCTCGGGCAGCCAGCCGTCTCCGACGAAGCCGAAGAAATCCTGTTGGCGCAACAGCGGCAGATCCTGCCCGGGCGGCGGCTTGTGGCTGTTGCTGAAGAGTGGCATGCCTTGCGAGTTGAACATGGTGAACTCGCCGGCGCTATGGTCGCTCAATGCGCTGGAGACTTCGCGGTCGTCCATTTCCAGACCGAGCCAGCCGGAATCGAGGTCGCGATCATCCAGACGAATAAAAATGTACAGCTGCGAGTGCCCTTGCGAATTGTGGGTCAGCCAGATTTCTTTGAGGGCGCTGGTGTTGTCACGCTTGAGGGTTTCCAGGCGATCAAGCATCGCACGCGGAAAATCGCCGGCCATGGGCGTCGTGTTGTACAGACGCCAGACCTGCACCTTGGCGCCGCTGCTGACGTAGAGCAGGTTCAGTTTGCGCGCCTGCAGGTAGTCGCGCATGCGCTGGGTCAGCCAGATGCTCCATTGCTTGCCCGGGGGTTGTCCGAGCAACAGTCGAATTTCCTCTTCGGACAGCGGCGCGCTTAACGCAGTCTGCCGAGTCGCCGACAAACTCAGGCTTTCCAGCAGCGCCTCGCGCGTAGTGAAAAACGTATGCGCCTCGGCAATGGCGCTGCTCATGTAGCTGCGCCGCTGGGAGATCTCATTGTTGAAGGTGAACAGCAGAAAGCTGTACACGCCACCGAGGATGCCCACCAGCAACACCCACGCAAAAATGCGCAACAAACGTCGCGCAGCATGGGGCGTGGACAGGACCGGGCTGATCTGGTGGAGGTAATTCTTCAATCGCATGCCGGCACAGTAGGGGTGGCCGGGGGCGGCGAAAATCAGACGATTCTTAAAGACTTCACAAGTAATTGACGATGAAAGTCACTTCGGTATTGGCGCTGCCCGCGCTGAGTTCTTCATTGCCCAGGCGGTAATAAGCGGCTGACAACGGGATCTTGAAGTTGAGCCCGGTGGTGTTGAAAGCATCGAACGGGTAGGTCGTGTCGAAAGCGATCGGCTGGCCCGCTTCATTCAACACTTGCAGGCCGATGCCTTTGGCGGTGGACCCGGCATTCAGTGCGACGATGCCCTTGGTCGCGTCGATCACTGGCGTGTTGGCCTTGAGCGAATAGGTGACTTTCTTGATGCCGGTCTGGCATTGGTTCAGGGCGATATCGAAGCGCACCGTGCGCGGCTTGGCGCCGGCTTCGCGAAATTCATGAAGTTGATAATCGTCGCCCATGGCCACCGGGACGGAAGGTGTCTCGCAGGAGGCGGCGTTCAGTACGATGGGGTTCATCAGGTTGAGTTTTTTCAGGATCAGATCATCGTCCTGCAGGCTGCCCAGATACCCCGCATCGATGTTGACTTTCGACGCCAGCTCGCCGGTCTTGACGATTTCCAGGCGCACCGAGTTTGCACCGAAGCCATAGCTGGTGTTGGGCGCGATGGCCTGCGGCGCTGATTGGTAGCGGTCTAGCGCGGCAAACCAGACCCGGTAGGAAAGCCCGCTTTTGCCTAACGGAAAAAGAGTTTCCGTACCGCTGGCGGTGCCTAACTTCGGATTCATCAGAATGCCGAACATGGACGTCTTTGAGCAGCTCCAGATGTGAGCGGTCGACTGCACGGTGTCCTGATAAACCACGGTGCCATTGGGTGTGTCGGCAGGAATGGTCAGGGTTGAACTGGCCAGGCTGGCGCCGAAGTTGAGCGTGTCGAGTTTTGAGTCGACTACCACACAACTGCCGGCCATCGCGTTCGAAGCGCAGGCAAACAGAGTGACTGCGATAGAGAGCAGGAGCGGGCGGTGGAGTTTGAAACGCTTCATTAGTAGGGCTTTACGTGTCGGCCGATGAGCGGCGTACGTTAGCCACGGCACTCGAGCCTGGACATCAGGCGATTCCTAGAATGCGGTCGCCCATGCAACACAAAAACCCACTCCACTGGTCAACTAACTACCAAGCCTCCTAACTATTGCGTTGACATTCGCTGCCTAGGCAGTAACATCTCGACATACATTCACTGCCTAGGCAGTTATTAGGTGAGCAAATGAAGCATTTCACCCCGGACGAATTCAAACACTGCCATCTCGGCCTGTTGCTTGGCCGTGCTGCGCTGCTCAAGGACCGGATCATCGACACCCACATGGAACCCCACGGCATCACCGCCGCGCAGTTCAAGGTGTTGATCATCATGGCCCAGTTCGGCGTCGATACCCCGGCCGAGCTGTGCCGGCATCTGTCGCTCGACAGCGGTTCGATGACGCGCATGCTCGATCGTCTGGAGCAGAAAGACTTTCTCGCTCGCCAGCGCAGCGAAGGCGATCGCCGTCAGGTGCAACTGAAACTGACCGAGCAAGGCCAGCAACTGGCCGATCGCCTGCCGCACATCGGCGCCGACGCAATGAATGAACTGGCCGGCGCCGTCACTCCGGACGAGTTGAAGACCCTGGAATACATCCTCAAGAAAATTCTGCTGGCAGCCGGTGACCCGATCACCATCCAGCGGTTAGGTGAACACAATGAGCGGTAAAACCTTGCGCAGCAGCCTGACGCTGGTGCTGTCGGCGATGATCCTCGCCGGCTGCGCCAACTACAGCGGCCTCGACACTCAAGGCAAAAGCCTTGATGCGAAAAGCCTCAACGCCAGCCAATCCCTCAACGGCGTGACCCTGTCGCCAGCCGCGTGGCCGAAAAACGACTGGTGGACCAGCCTCGGCGATCCGCAACTCGACGGCTTGATCCGCGAAGCCCTGCACGACAGCCCGGACATGCAAATCGCCGAAGCACGCGCCCATCAGGCCAGTGCCGCCGCGTATGCCGCCGACGCCGAACGCTATCCGACCCTCGACGCCAGCGCCGGCATCAGCCGTTCGCGTCTGGCCAAGGATCAGGACCCGCGAGGGCAGGGCGATGCCTACGCCACCGTGCGTAACGTCAGCGCCGGTTTCAATTACAACTTCGACCTCTGGGGCGGCCAGCGTGATGCCTGGGAAGCTGCACTCGGTCAGGCCCGCGCCGCTGAAGTTGATCGTCAGGCTGCGCAGTTGACGCTTGCCGCCGATGTCGCTCGTGCCTACAGCGATCTCGGTCAGGCGCACATCGTTTATGACCTGGCGAACGAAGACCTCAAGCGCACCAAACAGATGCTCGATTTGAGCCAGCGTCGCCTGAGTTCCGGGATCGACAGTCAGTACCAGTTCCAGCAAACACAAAGTCTGGAAGCCAGTTCCGAAGCCAGCCTGATCGACGCAGAAAAACGCCTGAACAGCGCCAAGATCGCCCTGGCCGTGCTGCTCGGCAAAGGCCCGGATCGCGGCAACGAAATTGCCCGCCCGAAAGTCCTGCAAGCCAGCGCTGTCGCCGTGCCGTCAGTGTTGCCGGCGGAACTGCTCGGTCGTCGGCCCGATCTGGTTGCTGCACGCTGGCGCGTAGAAGCCGCGAGCAAAGACATCGACTCGGCGAAAACCCGCTTCTATCCCAACTTGAACCTGTCGGCCTCGGCCGGTGCCGAATCTTTGTTGGGTGACGCGATGTTCGGTTCGGCCAGTCGCTTCTTCAACATTGCCCCGACCATCTCGGTGCCGATCTTCGACGGCGGGCGCCTGCGCGCCAACCTCGATGCGCGCGACGCCGACTACGACCTGGCGGTGGCGCAGTACAACAAAAGTCTGGTGAAAGCACTGGGCGATGTCATCGACACGATCAACCAGTTGCGTGACATCGGCCGGCAGATCGGTGCGCAGCAGCACGCCACCGACATTGCCCAGGATTCTTACAACACCGTCGTCCAGCGTTACGGTTCCGGCATCGGCAACTACCTGGACGTGCTCAGCATCGAACAGCAATTGCTCCAGGCCCAGCGTCAGTTGGCCAACCTCAATGCCGAGCAGATCGACCTGTCGATTCAACTGATGCAAGCGCTGGGCGGCGGCTTCCAGGGTGACACCCTGACCGCAGCCAACGCCACCCCAGCCACGCCGCACAACTAATTCAAGGTACTTGTCATGGCCACTGCCGAAAATACCCAAGCTCAAGGCAACACCCCGGACACCGGCAACCCGCGCAAACGCAAAGTGATGCTGCTGGTGCTGGCCGTTGTGGTTGCACTCGCCTGCGCCGGCGTCTGGGCGTATCACGAATTCATCGGGCGCTTTAACGAAAGCACCGACGACGCCTACGTCAACGGCAACGTCGTCGAAATCACCCCGCTGGTGACTGGCACCGTGGTCAGCATTGGTGCTGACGATGGTGATCTGGTTCACGAAGGTCAGGTGCTGATCAACTTCGACCCGAACGATGCCGAAGTCGGCCTGCAAAGTGCCCAGGCGAAACTGGCGCGCACCGTGCGTCAGGTGCGTGGTCTGTACAGCAACGTTGACGGCATGAAAGCCCAGGTCAACGCGCAACAGGCCGAAGTGCAGAAAGCCCAGGACAACTACAACCGCCGGAAGAACCTGGCGCAGGGCGGGGCGATTTCCCAGGAAGAACTGTCCCACGCTCGCGACGACCTGACCTCGGCGCAAAACGCCTTGGCCAACGCCAAGCAGCAACTGAAAACCACCAGCGCCTTGGTTGATGACACCGTGGTGTCGTCGCATCCGGACGTGATGTCGGCCGCTGCCGATCTGCGTCAGGCGTATCTGACCAATGCGCGCAGCACGCTGATTGCGCCGGTCACCGGTTACGTGGCCAAGCGCACCGTGCAACTCGGTCAGCGTGTGCAGCCGGGCACGGCGTTGATGGCGGTGATTCCGCTGGATCAGCTGTGGATCGACGCTAACTTCAAAGAAACCCAACTGCGTGACATGCGCATCGGTCAGCCGGTCGATATCGAATCCGATATCTACGGCAGCGACGTGAAATACAGCGGCACCGTCGACAGCCTCGGCGCCGGCACCGGTAGCGCGTTTGCTCTGCTGCCAGCGCAGAACGCCACCGGTAACTGGATCAAGATCGTGCAGCGTGTGCCGGTGCGCATTCACATCAACGCCGAAGAACTGGCCAAGCATCCGCTGCGTGTCGGTCTGTCGACCAACGTTGAAGTGAACCTGCATGACCAGAGTGGTCCGGTATTGGCCCAGCAGCCGCCGCAGAAAGCGTCGTTCAGCACCAACGTCTACGACCGCCAACTGGCTGAAGCCGACGCGATGATTGCGCAACTGATCCACGACAACAGCGCCGCGGTCAGCAAAACCGCACAACGTTGATACCGACACCGACCCTGTGGGAGCGAGCCTGCTCGCGAAAGCGGTGTGTCATTCAGCATTTAAATGTCTGAAAGGCCGCCTTCGCGAGCAGGCTCGCTCCCACAGAGAGCCCGGCGCTAATCAGGTTCCAAAGGATTCACAATGAGCAATAACGCCTCTTTCACGCCGCCCAGCCTGTTGCTCAGCACCATCGGCCTGTCGCTGGCGACGTTCATGCAAGTGCTCGACACCACCATCGCCAACGTGGCGCTGCCGACGATTTCCGGCAACCTCGGGGTGAGTTCGGAGCAGGGCACCTGGGTGATTACTTCGTTCGCCGTGAGCAACGCGATTGCGCTGCCGCTGACTGGTTGGCTCAGCCGCCGTTTCGGTGAAGTGAAGCTGTTTCTCTGGGCCACCATCCTGTTCGTGCTGGCCTCGTTTCTCTGCGGTATCTCCACATCGATGCCGGAACTGATCGGCTTCCGCGTGCTGCAAGGTCTGGTCGCCGGGCCGCTGTACCCGATGACGCAAACCCTGTTGATCGCGGTCTATCCGCCCGCGAGGCGAGGCATGGCCCTGGCGTTACTGGCGATGGTCACGGTGGTTGCGCCAATTGCCGGGCCGATTCTCGGCGGCTGGATTACTGACAGCTATAGCTGGCCGTGGATCTTCTTTATCAACGTACCGATCGGCATCTTTGCGGTGATGGTGGTGCGTTCGCAACTGGCCAAACGTCCGGTGGAAACCAGCCGTCAGCCGATGGATTACGTCGGACTGATCACGCTGATCATCGGCGTCGGTGCGTTGCAGGTGATCCTCGATAAGGGCAATGACCTGGATTGGTTCGAGTCGAACTTCATCATCATCGGCGCGGCGATTTCGGTGATCGCGCTGGCGGTGTTCGTTATCTGGGAAATGACCGACCAGCATCCGGTGGTGAATCTGCGGCTGTTCGCGTATCGCAACTTCCGCATCGGCACGCTGGTGTTGGTGCTGGGTTACGCCGGCTTCTTCGGCATCAACCTGATCCTGCCGCAGTGGTTGCAAACGCAAATGGGCTACACCGCGACCTGGGCCGGTTTGGCCGTGGCGCCGATCGGCATTCTGCCGGTGCTGCTGTCGCCGTTTGTCGGCAAGTACGCGAACAAGTTCGACCTGCGTTTACTGGCCGGGCTGGCGTTTCTGGCGATTGGCTTGAGCTGCTTCATGCGGGCGGGTTTCACCAATGAGGTGGACTTCCAGCACATTGCTTTGGTGCAGTTGTTCATGGGTATTGGCGTGGCGCTGTTCTTCATGCCGACGTTGAGCATCCTCATGTCGGACTTGCCGCCGAGCCAGATTGCCGATGGTGCGGGTCTGGCGACTTTCCTGCGGACGTTGGGCGGTAGCTTTGCGGCGTCGCTGACCACGTGGATCTGGATTCGTCGGGCCGATCAGCATCATGCGTATATGAGTGAGAGCATCAGCACCTTCGAGCCGGCGACTCGCGAGACCTTGAATCATTTGGGCGGGGCGAGTCAGTCGGCTTATGCGCAGATGGATCAGATCCTCACCAGTCAGGCGTATATGCTCTCCACCGTGGATTACTTCACGCTGCTGGGCTGGGGGTTTATGGGGTTGATTCTGATTGTGTGGCTGGCGAAACCGCCGTTTGCTGCCAAGGCAGGGCCAGCGGCTTCCGGGCACTGAGGTCAAGAGCCCCTCACCCTAACCCTCTCCCAGAGGGAGAGGGGACTGACCGTGGTGCATGTTCGGGATACATCGACCTGACAGACTTCAGTCGAACTCAGGTTTTGAACTGCATGCGGTCGGCTCCCTTTCCCCCTCGCCCCCCTGGGGGAGAGGGCTGGGGTGAGGGGGTAGCGATCTTCAGCCGTGCGGCAAAGCCAGCGGCGGGGCGAAGTCGAACGGCGCCAGGGCGTAGCCGCTCTCATCCACCTGCAATGCCCACCCCTGACGATCCCAATCCCCCAGCACAATCCGCTTCGCCGCCTGCTCACCGAGTTGCAACTTGTGGATCGCCGGGCGGTGGGTGTGGCCATGAATCAAGGTTTTCACGCCAAACGCCTGCATGATCCGCGGAATCTCTTCCGGCGTGACATCGACAATGTCATTAGCCTTCATCCGCGTCTGTGCCTTGCTTTCACTGCGCAGTTTGCGCGCCAGTTTGTGGCGGCTGCTCAAGGGCAGATTGCGCAGGATAAACAGCGTGATCGGGTTACGCAGATAACGCCGCAGCTTCATATAGCCGACATCGCGGGTGCAGAGGCTGTCGCCGTGCATCAACAGCACCGGCTCGCCGTAAAACTGCACGACACTCGGGTCCTTCAACAACGTACAGCCGGCCTGCTTGCAGAAGGCCTTGCCGAGCATGAAGTCGCGATTGCCGTGCATCAGAAAGATGGCCGTGCCGCTGTCGCTCAATTCGCGCAGGGCCTGGCAGATGGAACGCTGGAAGGGCGTTATGGCGTCGTCGCCAATCCACGCTTCGAAGAAGTCGCCAAGAATGTACAACGCACTCGCCGAGCGGGCGCGTCCGGCGAGCAAATCCAGAAACGCCCGGGTAATGTCCGGGCGCTCCTCTTCCAGATGCAAGTCTGAAATCAGCAATATCACGCTTCGATGATCTCGGCTTTCTCGATGATCACGTCGTCTGCTGGTACGTCCTGGTGGCCGGCCTTGGAAGTGGTCGAAACACCTTTGATCTTGTCGACAACGTCGGTGCCGGCGGTCACTTTACCGAATACCGCGTAGCCCCAGCCCTGCACGTTCTTGCCGCTGTGGTTGAGGAAAGTGTTGTCGGCAACGTTGATGAAGAACTGCGCGGAAGCCGAATGCGGCTCCATGGTACGGGCCATGGCAACGGTGTATTTGTCGTTGGAAAGACCGTTGTCAGCTTCGTTCTGGATGCTTGGACGCTTGTCTTTCTTTTCTTTCATGCCTGGTTCGAAGCCGCCGCCCTGGATCATGAAGTTACCGATTACGCGGTGGAAAACAGTGTTTTCGTAGTGACCGGCGTTAACGTATTCGATGAAGTTGGCGACGGTGATCGGCGCCTTTTCAGCGTTCAGTTCGATGACGATGTCGCCATGATTGGTGGTCAATTTAACTTGAGTCATGATCGCTACTCTTTATAAGGAATTCGTGGGCAATGGGACATTTGCGCCCGTTACCGGTTCAGCCCGTGGGCCAAGGTGCGCAGTTTAGCGTGACAGGCGCGAATTTCGAGGCTGTTTTTCAATTCCCGGCGATTAAATGCGCTCCTTTATAGGCCGTGCTCTGTCAGCCCCTTGACAGCATCGGCTATGATAGCGGCTTTGTTTTGTCTGGCCCCCTCTGCGGCCGCGCACATGTAAGTCAAGGATCCTATGAGCAAGCCCACTGTCGACCCTACCTCGAATGCCAAGTCCGGCCCTGCCGTGCCGGTCAATTTCCTGCGGCCGATCATCCAGGCAGACCTGGACTCGGGCAAGCACACCCAGATCGTCACCCGTTTCCCGCCTGAGCCCAACGGCTACCTGCACATCGGCCACGCCAAGTCGATCTGCGTGAACTTCGGCCTGGCCCAGGAGTTCGGCGGCGTCACGCACCTGCGTTTCGACGACACCAACCCGGCCAAGGAAGACCAGGAATACATCGACGCGATCGAAGCCGACGTCAAATGGCTGGGCTTCGAGTGGTCCGGTGAAGTGCGCTACGCCTCGCAGTATTTCGACCAGTTGCACGACTGGGCGGTGGAGTTGATCAAGGCTGGCAAGGCCTACGTCGACGACCTGACCCCGGAGCAGGCCAAGGAATACCGTGGCAGCCTGACCGAGCCGGGCAAGAACAGCCCGTTCCGCGACCGTTCGGTGGAAGAGAACCTCGACTGGTTCGCGCGCATGCGTGCCGGTGAGTTCCCGGACGGCGCCCGCGTGCTGCGCGCGAAGATCGACATGGCCTCGCCGAACATGAACCTGCGCGACCCGATCATGTATCGCATCCGCCACGCCCATCACCACCAGACCGGCGACAAGTGGTGCATCTACCCGAACTACGACTTCACCCACGGTCAGTCGGACGCCATCGAAGGCATCACCCACTCGATCTGCACCCTGGAGTTCGAAAGCCATCGTCCGCTGTACGAGTGGTTCCTCGACGCATTGCCAGTGCCGGCGCACCCGCGTCAGTACGAGTTCAGCCGTCTGAACCTCAACTACACCATCACCAGCAAGCGCAAGCTCAAGCAACTGGTCGATGAAAAGCACGTCAACGGCTGGGACGATCCGCGCATGTCCACGCTGTCGGGCTTCCGCCGCCGTGGCTACACGCCGAAATCGATCCGCAACTTCTGCGAAATGGTTGGCACCAACCGTTCCGACGGCGTGGTTGACTTCGGCATGCTCGAATTCAGCATCCGTGACGACCTCGACCAGACCGCGCCGCGCGCCATGTGCGTGCTGCGTCCGCTGAAAGTCGTCATCACCAACTACCCGGAAGGCCAGGTCGAAAACCTCGAACTGCCGCGCCACCCGAAAGAAGACATGGGCGTACGCGCTCTGCCGTTCGCCCGGGAAATTTACATCGACCGTGACGACTTCATGGAAGAGCCGCCGAAGGGCTACAAGCGCCTGGAACCGGCCGGTGAAGTGCGTCTGCGCGGCAGCTACGTGATCCGTGCCGACGAAGCGATCAAGGACGCCGATGGCAACATCGTCGAACTGCGTTGCTCGTACGACCCGGAAACCCTCGGCAAGAACCCGGAAGGCCGCAAGGTCAAAGGCGTGATCCACTGGGTGCCGGCTGCCGCCAGCGTCGAGTGCGAAGTGCGTCTGTACGATCGCCTGTTCCGTTCGGCCAACCCTGAGAAGGCTGAAGACAGCGCGAGTTTCCTCGACAACATCAACCCTGATTCGCTGCAGGTACTCACCGGTTGTCGTGCTGAGCCATCGCTTGGCAACGCACTGCCGGAAGACCGTTTCCAGTTCGAGCGCGAAGGCTACTTCGTTGCTGATATGAAGGACTCGAAACCAGGTCAGCCGGTATTCAACCGTACCGTGACCCTGCGTGATTCGTGGGGCCAGTGATTCAGCGTCAAGGGAAATAACGTGCTAACGATCTACAACACGCTCACCAAGAGCAAAGAAGTCTTCAAGCCGCTGGATGGCAACAAGGTGCGCATGTACGTCTGCGGGATGACCGTGTACGACTACTGCCACCTTGGCCACGGCCGCAGCATGGTCGCTTTCGACCTGGTGACCCGCTGGTTGCGGTTCAGCGGTTACGACCTGACCTACGTGCGCAACATCACCGACATCGACGACAAGATCATCAACCGCGCCAACGAGAACGGTGAATCGTTCGAAGCGTTGACCAAGCGCATGATCGCCGCGATGCACGAAGACGAAGCGCGCCTGAACATCAAGAAGCCGGACATGGAACCGCGCGCCACGGATCACATTCCGGGCATGCACGCGATGATCCAGACCTTGATCGACAAGGGTTACGCCTACGCGCCGGGCAATGGCGACGTGTACTACCGCGTTGCTAAGTTCATGGGCTACGGCAAGCTGTCGCGCAAGAAGATCGAAGACCTGCGCATCGGCGCCCGCATCGAAGTCGACGAGTCGAAACAGGACCCGCTGGATTTCGTGCTGTGGAAAGCCGCCAAACCGGGCGAGCCAAGCTGGGAATCGCCATGGGGCGCCGGGCGTCCGGGCTGGCACATCGAGTGCTCGGTGATGTCCACCTGCTGCCTCGGCGAGACCTTCGACATTCATGGCGGCGGCAGCGACCTTGAGTTCCCGCACCACGAAAACGAAATCGCCCAGAGCGAAGCGGCCACCGGCAAGACCTACGCCAACGCGTGGATGCATTGCGGCATGATTCGCATCAATGGCGAGAAGATGTCCAAGTCCTTGAACAACTTCTTCACCATTCGCGACGTGCTGGAAAAGTATCACCCGGAAGTCGTGCGTTACCTGCTGGTGTCGAGCCACTACCGCAGCGCGATCAACTACTCGGAAGACAACCTCAAGGACGCCAAAGGCGCCCTCGAGCGTTTCTACCATGCGTTGAAAGGCCTGCCGAACGTCGCACCTGCCGGGGGCGAAGCGTTTGTTGAACGCTTTACTACCGTGATGAACGACGACTTTGGCACGCCGGAAGCGTGCGCGGTGCTGTTTGAGATGGTGCGTGAGATCAACCGTCTGCGTGAGAGCGATCTCGATGCGGCGGCGGGTCTGGCGGCACGTCTGAAAGAACTGGCGAGCGTGTTGGGTGTGTTGCAGCTCGAAGCCGATGACTTCTTGCAGGCGGGCGCTGAAGGGCGTGTTGATGCAGCTGAGGTTGATGCACTGATTGCGGCGCGTCTGGCGGCACGGGCCGGGAAGGATTGGGCTGAGTCGGATCGGATTCGTGATCAGCTGACGGCGATGGGTGTTGTGCTGGAAGACGGCAAGGGTGGGACTACCTGGCGTTTGGCTGACTGATTGCTGTGTTTGGCTTCAAAACAAAACCCGCCTAGTGCGGGTTTTTGTTTGGCGGCGAGAAAGCCCCTCACCCTAACCCTCTCCCAGAGGGAGAGGGGACCGAATGGGGATGCTCAAGAAATACGCCGACCTGAACGTGCTGCACCGAATCCATAATCGACTGGTTATTTCAGGTCGATGTACTCGGACCTGGCCGGCCTGCTCTGAATCCATATTCGACTCCTTTTTTCAGGTCGATGGATGACTCGAGACACTTCGGTCAGCCCCCTCTCCCTCTGGGAGAGGGCTGGGGAGAGGGCTGGGGTGAGGGTTGCTTTTGACGTTCGCGTAGGTCTTGATATCGGCAACGCGTTCAGCCGGATGCTGAGCGGTGACGATCATGTAAGGGAAACACCATGGCCAATCACTATCGCGAACTGCTAACGACCCCCGGCGCCACCGGGCTAGTGCTCGCGAGCTCTATCGCGCGCTTGCCGCAGGCAATGATCGGCATCGGCATCATCACCATGCTGGTGCAGCAAACCGGGGTGTACTGGCTGGCCGGCGCAGTCGCCGGGACGTTCACCCTGGCCAATGCACTGCTCGGCCCGCACATCTCCAGACTGGTCGATCAACATGGCCAGAGTCGCGTACTGCCCATCGTCACCGCGTTCAGCATTGTCATGCTGCTGGCGCTGATCACCGCCGTTTACCTGAGAGCGCCCGCCGCGGTGTTCTTTGTACTGTCAGCCTTGGCGGGGACGATGCCGAGCATGCCATCGATGATCCGCGCGCGATGGTCGCAGTTGTTCCGGGGCAAGCCGCAGTTGCACACGGCGTTCTCGCTGGACACGGTCCTGACCGAACTCGCTTACATCATCGGCCCGCCACTGGCGATTGGTTTGAGTGTGAGCTTTTTCGCCGAAGCCGGGCCGCTGGTTGCGGTCGGGCTGTTGGCCGTCGGGGTCACGGCGTTTCTGCTGCAACGCCAGACTGAGCCTAAGGTTGTCGTCGGCCACGCCAGCCATAGCGGCTCAACCTTGCTGATTCCCGGCGTGCGCACCATTGTTCTGGCGCTGTTGGCGATGGGGGTCATTGGTGGAGCAATCGATGTTGCCGTCGTCGCCTTCGCCAATGCGCAAGGCTGGCCGGGGGCAGCGACCTTCATCCTCGCTGCCTATGCGTTCGGCTCACTGGTGGCGGGCCTGACGTTTGGTGCGATGAGGGTTTCGCTGGCGATCGAAAAACAGTTCCTGATCGGGATATTGGTCACGGCGTTCACTGGCGTGCTGCCCATTTTTGCCACGGACGTTTATGTCCTGTCAGCGACGCTGTTTATTGCCGGCATCTCGTTTGCGCCGACGATGGTGGTGGTCATGAAGCTGGGAACGATCATCATCCCGCCATCAAGGATTACTGAGGGGCTGACGTGGATGACCACCGGTATCAGCATTGGCGTCGCGCTGGGCGGCATGCTGGCGGGGCTGGTCATTGATGGCTGGGGTGCACGGGCGGGGTTTGGCGTGGCCATTGGCGCTGGGATCATGATGGTGGTTGTTGTGTTGGTCGGGTTGCGCACATTGGCGGCGGCTTCGGTTGCGCATGTTGAGCCGGAATTTTCGCCCTCACCCTAGCCCTCTCCCCCAGGAGAGGGGACTGATTGGGGGATGTTCACGAGATACACCGACCTGAGCGATTTGCACCGAATCCATAATCGCCACGATCTTTCAGGTCGATGTCCAGCGCCAGACACCTCGGTCAGCTCCCTATCCCTCCGGGAGAGGAGACTGATTGGGGGATGTTCACGAGGTACGCCGACCTGAACTGGATGCTTTGAATCCATAATCGACTGGTTTTTTCAGGTCGGTGTACAACGCCAGACACCGCGGTCAGCTCCCTCTCCTTTGGGAGAGGGCTGGGGTGAGGGAAAGGGCGGTTCACTCAACCTTCAATCTGCCGCAACCGCTTGTAAAGCGTATTCCGACTCACCCCCAATCGCCGCGCCAGATGCGAAATATTCCCCCCAGCCGCTTTCAACTCCCGGTTCAACGCTTCAATATCATTCAAATCAACCCCCAGCGGCGCCGCGCTCTCCACCGGCTCCATCTCCAGATCAACAAAAAAATCATCCGGCAAATGCTCCAGCCTCACCGGCTGCTCCTCAGCCATGGCCAGCGCCACCTGCATCACGCTACTGACCTGACGCAAATTCCCCGGCCACGGATGACGGCTGAACAGTTCCAGCACCTCTTGGCTCAACCCCGCCCACTGCGTTGGCTCACGATGCTGCTCCCACAACCGTTTAAACAACGCCTCTTTATCACTGCGCTCCCGCAATGGCGGCAGCTCCAGCGTCAGCCCGCCGATTCGGTAATACAAATCCTCACGAAACCGGCCCAACTGCACTTGTTCACGCAAAGAGCGGTTAGTCGCCGAAATAATCCGCAAATCCACTTGGAACAGCTCGCTACTGCCCACCGGCTGCACACAGCGCTCCTGCAAAACCCGCAACAACCGCGCCTGAGTCGGCAATGGCATATCGCCAATCTCATCAAGGAACAACGTGCCTTTGTCCGCCTTGCGAATCAGGCCGATGCTGCCTTTCTGATTCGCGCCGGTGAACGCGCCTTTCTCGTAGCCGAATAACTCGGATTCCACCAGTTCGGCGGGGATCGCCGCACAGTTGACGGCGATAAATGCTTGTTTGCTGCGCGAGCTGGCCTGATGCAGCGCTTTGACGAAGACCTCTTTGCCGACACCGGTTTCGCCATGGATCAGCAGCGGAATGTCTTTCTCCAGCAAGCGCTCAGCCTGGCGCACAGCTTTCTCCACGCGACTGTCGCCGAAGTGCAGGGTGCTGAGGCTGATAGCGCCCGCGGGTGGTTTTAATGGCACTTCAACGCTTTTCGGTTCGGCAAACACCCGAGGCTGAATTGACACCTGTTTCGGCCGCTTCAACAAACATTGAAAACGGTTACGCCCGGACGTCTGCAAGGCAAACGGCAACCCGTCGGGCTGATTGATCAACTCCAGCAGTGACACCTTGAACAGACTTTCAACGCTCACCCGCGACAAGCGCACACCGAGCAGATTGTCGGCGCGACGATTGGCCGACAGCACTTGACCGCTCTCATCAAAGATCAACAACCCGGCCCACTGACTGTCGAGGTTGTTCAACCCGGTGTTGAAGGTCAGTTGAAAATGCTGACCATGGAACAGGTTGAGGATCAGCCGGTTCTCCACGGTCTGGCTCATCATCTTGACCATACCCAAAGTGTGCGAGGGCGGCAGGTAGCTGTCGCTGGACACATCGAGCACCGCTATGACCTTGCGCTCGGCGTCGAAAATCGGCGCAGCGGAACCGGTCATGAAGCGGTTGGCCTTGAGAAAGTGTTCATCGTGTTCGATATGCACGGCCTGCTCACACGCCAGCGCCGTGCCGATCGCATTGGTGCCGCTGGTGCGCTCGACCCAACTTGCACCAGCCTGAAACCCCCGCGCCAGTTTCGGTTCGATAAACCGTTGCGTGCCCCACGAGGTCAGCACCTGACCTTGATTGTCGGCGAGCATGATCAGGCAGTTGGAGTTGCTGAGGATGTTTTCGTAATAGGGCAGGACTTCCTGGTGCGTGGTCTGCACCAGTGAGTGATGGCTGTCGAGCAACTGCGCGATGCCGGCGGCAGGCAACTGATCGAAGGCCGGCGTGCTTTGGTGGTCGAGACCGAACGCGCGGCAACGTTGCCAGGAAGTCTGGACGATCGCGTCGTGGGACAGCGGCGGGGCAGGTGCGGCCATGGCAGTCAGCCTCTGATGCAGCGATTTTTATTGTTGTTATGAAGCCAATCTTCGAAACCTACACAAATCCCCTGTAGGAGTGAGCCTGCTCGCGATAGCGGTGTGGCAGACATATTTGCATCGACTGACACACCGCTATCGCGAGCAGGCTCACTCCTACAATGGATCTTCGACGTTCACAGGATCGGGCAAAAAGCGCTTATAGAGTGTTGTTCACTATTGTTCATTGTCAATCGCCCAACTGTTCAAATGTGTTCAGCAATGAACGCTCAATCCCCACGCTTTCAACGATTTTTACGACAAATCAACCACTTGCCATTTCTGGCACGAAACTCGCTCCCGTGCACAGGTCGCTTGACTCCAATAATAAAAAGGCCGAGCCATGTCACTCACCCTGGAGCACGTCAGCCGTACCGTCGAGGGCCAGATCTGGATCGACGATGCGTGCCTGAAATTCGAACCCGGTTCTTTCAACGTTTTGCTCGGCCGCACGCTGTCCGGCAAAACCAGCCTCATGCGTTTAATGGCCGGTCTGGACAAACCCGACAGCGGCCGCATCCTGATGAACGGCGTCGACGTTACCCAACGTCCGGTGCGCCTGCGCAACGTGTCGATGGTCTATCAGCAGTTCATTAACTACCCGACGATGACCGTGTTCGAAAACATCGCCTCGCCGCTGCGCCAGGCCGGCGTTTCCAAAGAGATCATCCACAGCAAAGTGCAGGAAACCGCGAAGATGCTGCGCATCGAGAAGTTTCTGCAGCGCTATCCGCTGGAACTCTCTGGCGGCCAGCAGCAGCGCACCGCTATGGCCCGCGCGCTGGTCAAGGATGCCGAGCTGATCCTGTTCGATGAGCCGCTGGTCAACCTCGACTACAAACTGCGCGAAGAGCTGCGCCAGGAAATGCGCGAGCTGTTCAAGGCGCGCCACACCATCGCGATCTACGCCACCACCGAACCCAACGAAGCGCTGGCACTCGGCGGCACCACGACGATTCTTCACGAGGGCCGGGTGATTCAGAGCGGCCCGTCGACCTCGGTGTATCACCAGCCACAAAGCGTGCTCGCCGCCGAGTTGTTCTCCGAGCCGCCGATCAACCTGATGCCTGGGCGTATTGCCGGTAATGAAGTCAGTTTCGCCAATTTCGTGCACTTCCCGTTGAACGTCGATCTACGCCCGGTGGGTGAGGGCGAGTTTCGTTTTGGCGTGCGCCCCAGCCATATCTCGCTGGTGCCGAGCAACGATGACGATCTGGAATTGGCAGTGACCGTCGAAGTCGCCGAGATCAGCGGTTCGGAAACCTTCCTGCACGTGCGCAACGAGCATTTCCTGCTGGTGCTGCACCTGCCCGGCGTTCACGAATACGACGTCGATGCGCCGATCCGCATTTACATCCCGACCCATAAACTGTTCGTTTTCGATGCGCAGGGCCGTCTGGTGCAAGCACCGGGCCGGCGTGTCGCGAGGGTTGCCTGATGGCCGAAATCCGTTTGCAGCACCTCGCCCACAGCTACAGCAAAATCCCCAGCGGCGCCGAGGATTACGCGATCCGCGAGATGGATCACGTCTGGGAGCAGGGCGGCGCCTACGCCTTGCTCGGGCCATCGGGTTGCGGCAAGTCGACCTTGCTCAACATCATTTCCGGGCTGCTCAGCCCCTCGCAGGGCCACGTGTTGTTCGACGGCAAAGCGGTCAACGACCTGACGCCGGAGAAGCGCAACATCGCCCAGGTTTTCCAGTTTCCGGTGGTTTACGACACCATGACCGTGTTCGATAACCTCGCTTTTCCCCTGCGCAATCAGGGCATGGCCGAGGCGAAAGTGCACAGCAAGGTGCAGGAAATCGCCGAAGTCCTCGACCTGCAAAACCTCCTGAGCAAGAAGGCGCGCAACCTCACTGCTGACGAAAAACAGAAAGTCTCGATGGGCCGGGGTCTGGTCCGCGACGACGTTTCGGCGATCCTCTTCGACGAACCGCTGACGGTGATCGACCCGCACCTGAAATGGAAATTGCGACGCAAGCTCAAGCAGATCCACGAGCAGTTCAACATCACCATGGTCTACGTCACCCACGATCAGCTGGAGGCCTCGACCTTCGCCGATAAGATTGCGGTGATGTACGGCGGCCAGATCGTCCAGTTCGGCACGCCTCGGGAACTGTTTGAGCGGCCGAGCCATACCTTTGTCGGCTATTTCATCGGCAGCCCCGGGATGAACCTGATCGAGGTGCAGCCACAACCCGGCGGCGTCGGTTTCGCCTCGACGCATCTGCCGCTGTCTGACGCGATGCAGCGACATATCGAACACGGCCAGTGGAAAAATCTGAAGGTCGGCATCCGCCCCGAGTTTATTCACGTGTGGGACGAGCCGTTTGATGACGCGATGCAGGCAAAGGTCGTACACGTCGAAGACCTCGGCACCTACAAGATCATGACCCTCGACCTCGATGGCGCGCCGTTGAAAGTGCGTTTGGCCGAAGACAAACCGGTGCCCCAGGGCACGGCGTACATCAGTTTTCCGGCGCAGTGGTTGATGGTCTATGCCGATGAGTTTCTGCTCGAAGCTGACGAAGAGGTGCAGCCATGAACAAGGTGCAGAACAACAAGGCCTGGTGGCTGGTGTTGCCGGTGTTCCTGCTGGTGGCGTTCAGTGCGGTGATCCCGATGATGACCGTGGTCAACTATTCGGTGCAGGACATCTTCGACCAGTCCAGCCGCTACTTCGTCGGCGCCGACTGGTACAAGCAAGTGCTGCTCGATCCGCGTTTGCACGACTCATTGCTGCGCCAGTTCATCTATTCGGCGTGCGTGTTGCTGATTGAAATTCCGCTGGGTATTGCCGTTGCGCTGACGATGCCAACCAAGGGCCGCTGGTCGTCGGTGGTGCTGATCATTCTGGCGATTCCGTTGCTGATCCCATGGAACGTGGTTGGCACCATTTGGCAGATCTTTGGCCGTGCGGATATCGGCCTGCTCGGTTCGAGCCTCAATGCCATGGGCATCAGCTACAACTACGCCGCCAACACCGTGGACGCTTGGGTCACGGTGCTGGTGATGGACGTCTGGCACTGGACTTCACTGGTGGCGCTGCTGTGTTTCTCCGGATTGCGCGCGATTCCCGACGTGTATTACCAGGCCGCGCGCATCGATCGAGCCTCGGCCTGGGCGGTGTTCCGCCATATCCAATTGCCCAAGCTGAAGAGCGTGCTGCTGATCGCGGTAATGCTGCGCTTCATGGACAGTTTCATGATCTACACCGAGCCGTTCGTGCTCACCGGCGGCGGGCCGGGCAACGCCACGACTTTCTTGAGTCAGACGCTGACCCAGATGGCCGTAGGGCAATTCGACCTCGGTCCGGCAGCGGCGTTTTCGCTGGTGTACTTCCTGATCATCCTGTTGGTGTCCTGGCTGTTCTACACCGCCATGACGCACTCCGACGCCAACCGCTGAGGCCCGGCCATGAGCAAGAGAAAGATTATTCCGTTGCTGGTGTACATCCTGTTCCTGCTGGTGCCGATCTACTGGCTGTTGAACATGTCGTTCAAGAGCAACACCGAAATCCTCGGCGGCCTGACGCTTTTCCCACAGGCCTTTACGCTGGCGAACTACAAGGTGATCTTCACCGACCCGAGCTGGTACACCGGTTATCTCAACTCGCTGTATTACGTGAGTTTGAACACGGTGATCTCGCTGAGCGTGGCGTTGCCGGCGGCGTATGCGTTTTCGCGCTACCGTTTTCTCGGCGACAAGCACCTGTTCTTCTGGCTGCTGACCAACCGCATGGCGCCACCGGCAGTGTTCTTGCTGCCGTTCTTTCAGTTGTATTCGTCGATTGGCCTGTTCGACACACATATCGCCGTGGCCTTGGCGCACTGTCTGTTTAACGTGCCATTGGCGGTGTGGATTCTCGAAGGCTTCATGTCCGGTGTGCCCAAGGAAATCGACGAAACTGCCTACATCGACGGCTACAGTTTCCCCAAGTTCTTCGTGAAGATTTTCATCCCGCTGATCGGCTCCGGCATCGGCGTTACGGCGTTTTTTTGCTTCATGTTTTCCTGGGTCGAATTGCTGCTCGCGCGCACGTTGACCTCGGTAAACGCCAAGCCGATTGCGGCGGTGATGACGCGCACGGTTTCCGCTTCGGGTATCGATTGGGGCGTGCTGGCAGCGGCGGGGGTGTTGACCATTCTGCCGGGCATGCTGGTGATCTGGTTTGTTCGCAACCACGTGGCCAAGGGCTTTGCCCTCGGTCGGGTCTGAGGAGCTGATGATGGAATGGATGAGCTGGACCACGCCTACCGCAGCATTCTTCATTGTCATCGGCCTGATTCTGGTCGGCATGACCACTTGGGAATTGCGCTCGCCGAGCATCCTGCGGCGAGGTTTTCTGCCGATTGCCACCACCCGTGGTGATCGTTTGTTTATCGGTCTTCTCGGCAGCGCCTACCTGCATTTGCTGGTGATCGGCGCCACCGACTGGAGCATCTGGGTAGCGTCCGCGTTGTCCCTGGTGTGGCTGTTGGCTGTGATGCGTTGGGGCTAGTCGAGTCGTTCGGCAACGCGGCTCCACAACTTAAACAGGAGGTCTCTATGTTCGACAAAAACAATAAGCTGCGACATAGCATTTCATTGGCAGCCATGCTGGCACTCAGCGGTTTGAGCGCCGCCGCGTGGGCGGATGCCTACGAAGACGCGGCGAAAAAATGGATCGGCAGTGAATTCAAACCGTCGACCCTGACGGCCGAGCAGCAACTCGAAGAGTTGAAGTGGTTCATCAAAGCGGCCGAGCCGTTTCGCGGCATGGACATCAAGGTCGTTTCCGAGACCCTGACCACCCATGAATACGAGTCGAAAGTGCTGGCCAAGGCGTTCAGCGAAATCACCGGGATCAAACTCACCCACGACCTGCTGCAAGAAGGCGATGTGGTCGAGAAAATGCAGACGGTGATGCAGTCGGACAAGAATATTTATGACGGCTGGGTCAACGACTCGGACCTGATCGGTACGCACTTTCGCTACGGCAAGACCGAATCGATCACCGACCTGATGGCCAACGAGGGCAAGAACTTCACTTCGCCAACCCTCGACATCAAGGACTTCATCGGCATCTCGTTCACCACCGCGCCGGACGGCAAGATCTATCAACTGCCCGACCAGCAATTCGCCAACCTGTACTGGTTCCGTGCTGACTGGTTTGAACGTGCGGATCTGAAAGCCAAGTTCAAGGAAAAGTACGGCTACGAATTGGGCGTGCCGGTGAACTGGTCGGCCTATGAAGACATCGCCAAATTCTTCAGCGAAGACGTCAAGGAAATCGACGGCAAGCGCGTTTACGGGCACATGGACTACGGCAAGAAAGACCCGTCGCTGGGCTGGCGCTTCACCGATGCCTGGTTCTCCATGGCCGGTGGCGGCGACAAAGGGTTGCCCAACGGTTTGCCGGTGGACGAGTGGGGGATTCGCGTCGAAGACTGCCATCCGGTCGGTTCCAGTGTGACTCGCGGCGGCGACACCAACGGCCCGGCGGCGGTGTTCGCCACCACCAAGTATGTCGACTGGCTGAAGAAGTACGCGCCACCGGAAGCGGCGGGCATGACCTTCTCCGAATCCGGTCCGGTGCCGTCGCAGGGCAACATTGCGCAGCAGATCTTCTGGTACACCGCGTTCACCGCCGACATGACCAAGCCGGGCCTGCCGGTGGTCAACGCCGACGGCACGCCGAAATGGCGCATGGCGCCATCGCCGCGTGGGCCGTATTGGGAGGAGGGCATGAAGCTCGGTTATCAGGACGTGGGTTCGTGGACGTTCATGAAGTCCACACCTGAGAAACAGAAGCTGGCGGCGTGGCTGTATGCGCAGTTTGTGACCTCGAAAACCGTGTCGCTAAAGAAAACCATCGTCGGCCTGACGCCGATTCGCGAGTCGGACATCAACTCGCAAGCGATGACCGATCTGGCGCCGAAACTCGGTGGCCTGGTCGAGTTCTACCGCAGCCCGGCCCGCGTGCAATGGACCCCGACCGGCACCAACGTGCCGGACTACCCGCGTCTGGCGCAATTGTGGTGGAGCCACATCGCCGAAGCGGCCAGTGGCGAGAAAACCCCGCAGCAGGCGCTGGATGGTTTGGCCAAGGATCAGGACGCAATCATGACGCGCCTCGAACGCTCCAAGGCTCAGGCGGTTTGTGCACCGAAGATGAATCCGGAGCGCGATGCTCAGTACTGGTTTGATCAGCCGGGCGCACCGAAACCGAAACTGGCGAACGAGAAGCCGAAGGGCGAGACCGTGAGCTACAACGAACTGCTGAAATCGTGGGCGGATGCGCGGAAGTAACAGCTGAAATGTGAAAGGCGAACGGCACTGCAAGGTGCCGTTTTTTTTTGCGCCTGATCTACCGCAATCGCGAGCAGGCTCACTCCTACAGGGGATTGAGGCGTACGCATCATCTGTGAACGACACAAAAACCTGTAGGCCTTCGCCTGCTCGCGATATCGGTGTGTCAGACGAAAAAGATACCGACTGACCCGCCGCCATCGCTTGCAGGCGAAGGCCTACAGGTTTCAGTGGTGTCCACAAACCGGAGTACCCCGCAAATCACTGTGGGAGCTTGCCTGCAAGCGAAGGGGCCATTGGCGGCACCGCCGGAAATCCAAGCCTGAACACCGTCATCGCCCCCGGCAAACTCTTAACCTCCGCCACACCCTGATGCAGGCTCATGATCGAGCGCACGATTGCCAGGCCCAATCCGGTGCTGCCCTGCGAGCGTGAGCGACTGCTGTCGACGCGGTAGAAGCGGTCGAACAGATGTGGCAGGTGTTGCGCCTCAATCCCGGCGCCGGGGTTGCTGACCAGCAGGGATGCCTGCGTCGCACTCTGTTCGATCAGCAGCGTCACGGTTTTCCCGTTCGGGCAATGACGCAGCGCGTTGGACAGCAGATTGGAAATCGCCCGCTGAATCATCAGCCGATCGCCCATCACCGTCGCACTGCCAACGACATTCAAATGAATGTTCTTATCCTGCGCCGACAACGAAAACATCTCCGCGACCTTCGCCGCCTCAACCTCCAGCGCCACCGCTTCAAACGGCGCCAGCGCGGACGGATGACTGACCTGCGCGAGAAACAACATGTCCGAGACAATCCGCGCCACGCGCTCCAGTTCCTCGGTGCACGACACCAGCACGTCCTTGTATTCCTCGGTCGTGCGCTCGCGGGACAAGGTCACCTGCGCCTTGCCCATCAGGTTATTGATTGGCGTACGCAGCTCATGCGCCAAGTCATCGGAGAATTGCGACAACTGCTGCACCCCGGCATCCAGCCGATGCAGCATGAAGTTGATGCCTTGCGCCAGTTCACTCAACTCCTGCGGCATGTTCACCACGGACAGCCGGTGTTCCAGATCCTGGGTCGAGACCATCGCCGCCACTTTGCGAAACTCGCGCAGCGGCGCCAACCCGCGTTGCACCGCGCCCCACGCGGTCAGGCCGATAAACACCAGCAACAACGGCAAGGCAATCAGCGTCGAGCGTAGATAGGCGCTGAGGAGGGCCTCATCGTGGGCGTTATCCACTGACAGCAGCACCGGCACGCTGCTGCTGTCCTTGAGGCGAATCAGTTTCGAGGCGGTGAGGAATTTCTTGCCTTGCGCGTCGGTGCTGTCGCTGTAAGTCAGTTGATCGGTGGTGGCGCGCACCGCTTTCAATTCGACGCGCGGATCGCTCAATCCCGAGCCGGACTTGAGCAGCGGCGAGCGCTGATTGAGGCGGTCATAAATGGTCAGCGTGAGGTTGTCATGCCCCATCACCTGATCGAGCAGAATATGCGGCTTGCCGGTGATTTCATTGGCATCGACGTACAACGACAGGCTGTGCTCCACCTGCGCCATCTTCTTTTCCAGGCTGTCTCTGGCAAGCGAATTCAGCTCATGGGTCAGGGCGAAATAGGCGAGGATCGCCAGAAACACCACCAGCAGCGCGCCGAGAATACTCACCGTCAAACCGAGGCGCATCGACAGGCTGGAGGGTTTCATTCCCGCGCCTCCAACACATAGCCGACACCGCGCAGGGTGTGGATCAGTTTGCTGTCGAACGGGTCGTCGATTTTCGCCCGCAAGCGGCGGATCGACACTTCGACCACGTTGGTGTCGCAGTCGAAATTCATGTCCCACACCAACGAGATGATTTGTGTGCGCGTCAGCACTTCGCCGGACTGGCGCATCAGCAGATGCAGCAGGGCGAATTCCTTGGTGGTCAGGTCAATACGCTGTTGCCCGCGAAACGCGCGATGGCGACCCGGATCGAGTTCCAGATCAGCGACTTTCAGCACCTGCGGCACCGGGATATTTTCGCTACGACGCATCAAGGTGCGCACCCGCGCCAGCAGTTCGGGAAACTCGAACGGCTTGACCAGATAATCGTCGGCGCCCAGATCGAGGCCGCGAATCTTGTCGGCCAGACGCCCGCGCGCCGTCAGCATCATCACCCGCGTCGAATGGGTGCGACGCAGTTGTTCCAGCACGCCCCAACCGTCGAGTTCCGGCAGGTTCACGTCGAGAATAATCAGGTCATAGGCTTGTTGTTGCGCCAGATGCAGGCCATCGGCACCGGTGGCGGCGTGGTCAACGACATAACCACTTTCGGTCAAACCCTGATGCAAGTATTCGGCAGCTTTAAGCTCGTCCTCGACGACAAGGATTCGCATGATCTTTCACCACTTTTATTTAATGGGTATTTAATTTAAAAGCCCCTCACCCTAACCCTCTCCCAGAGGGAGAGGGGACTGAGCGTGGGATATTTCAGAACTACGCCGACGTGAAAGAACGTTACTGAATCCATAATCAACTTGATGTAACAGGTCGATAAAAAACGCCAGACACTTCGGTCGGCTCCCTCTCCCCCCGGGAGAGGGCTGGGGTGAGGGGAGTGCGGACAATAAAGGTTGTAGCGGCTACAGGGTCAACGCCCAAGTGCTTTAGATCAGTGTTCTGCGACAGTAGGTCGCAGTGCTAACCACCAAATTCTCTTGAGTTTACTTACGGCAAGTGCTGTTCAGCAGATAACTACCGTGTTTTTGTTTCGATGTATTTCGATAACGCTGCTAGCACTTCGCATCCTAGAACAAAACAACTTCCCCAAACCGTGGATAACGGATTTGTAATGTTCCAGTCACCTTGTCGATAAGTTCAAAACCCTACCGTGGCGGCATCCGAGATTCTTGAATAAAGGAAGTCCTCCATTGCCCGGTTTAATTAAACTGACGGCGCAATCACGCCTGAAAAAAACCGCCAGCGTCATCCTGCTGCTGGCCTGTACCAGCCTTGCAAACGCAGCGACCCTGACGCTGGATCAAGCCCTGCAAGGCGCCTTCGCCAGCAACCCGGATTTAGCCGCCGCGCAATGGGAAATCGGTATCGCCGAAGGTGACCGCCAACAGGCCGGCCTGATCCCCAACCCCGAAATGTCGTGGGAAGACGAAGACACTCGGCGCAATTCGCGCACAACCACGGTGATGCTCAGTCAACCAATCGAACTGGGCGGCAAACGCGGTGCACGCATCGATGTCGCCAGCCGTGCGCAAGACGCTGCCGGCATCGAACTGGAGCGCAAGCGCAATGCCTTGCGTGCCGATGTGATTCAGGCATTCAACAGCGCGCAAACCGCGCAGCAACGCTTGCAGCTGTCCCGGCAATCCCTGCAATTGGCCGAGCACGGTTTGCGCGTGGCGCAAGGGCGGATCGAGGCGGGTAAATCTTCGCCGGTCGAAGGCACGCGGGCGCAAGTGCAGCTCTCGGAAGTGCGCCTGGAGCTGAGCCGCGCCGAACGCGATCAGGCCACCGCGTACCAACAATTGGCGCAAGTCATGGGCGCGCCGTTGCCGACCTCGACCAAGGTGCAGGCCCCCACGCAAAACATGCCGGCCGTACCACCACCGACAAGATTGCTCGAGCGTTTGAACGAGACTGCCGAACTGCGTCTGGCCAAGTTGCAGATCGATCAGCGCGAAGCGTCGTTGGGCCTGGAAAAGTCCCAGCGCATCCCCGATCTCACCGTCAGTATCGGCAGCCAATACAGCGAAACCGAGCGCGAGCGGGTCAATGTGGTCGGGCTGTCGATGCCGATTCCGCTGTTCAATCGCAATCAGGGCAACGTGCTCGCGGCCGCGCGCCGCACCGATCAGGCGCGGGATCTGCGCAACGCCACCGAGCTGCGTTTGCGCACGGAAATCCAGACCAGCCTTGAGCAATGGCAGACCGCCAACGGCGAAGTCACTGCGTTCAACCAGACCATCCTGCCCGCCGCGCAAAGTGCGGTCGACAGCGCCACCCGTGGTTTCGAAATGGGCAAGTTCGGCTTCCTCGATGTGCTCGATGCGCAACGCACCTTGATCAGCGCTCGGAGCCAATACATCCAGGCCGTCAGCGAAGCCACCGACGCCCGCGTACGCATCGAACGGATCTTCGGCGACCTCAGCGTCAGCCGTTGAATTTCACTTTTCAGACAACTGCGCGATGGCTCGGCGCAGAGGAGTTTCCATGGATAAAAAATTGATGATTGTCGCGGTGGCGACGTTGGCGCTGGGCATTGGCATCGGCTCGCAGTGGTCAGGTCACGCAAGTATCGACGCGCATGCCGATGAGGCCGCTGAACACGCCGATCATGCGCAAGAAGATGCAGCGGCTGAACATGCCGAAGAAGGGCGCATCGAATTGAGCGCGGAGCAGATCAGCGCTGCCGGCATTCAACTGGCCGAGGCAAAACCGCAAAACATCAGCCGCGGCCTGCCGTTTCCCGGCGAAGTGCGCTTCGACGAAGACCGCACTGCCCACGTCGTGCCGCGTGTGCCGGGTGTGGTCGAGGCGGTGGCGGTCAACCTCGGGCAAACGGTGAAGAAGGGCCAGTTGCTGGCAGTGATCGCCAGTCAGCAGATCTCCGATCAACGCAGCGAACAGGCGGCCGCGCAACGTCGCCTGACCTTGGCGCGCACCACTTATGAACGCGAGAAAAAACTCTGGCAGGACAAGATCTCTGCCGAGCAGGATTTCCTCCAGGCGCGCCAAGCGTTGCAAGAAGCTGAAATTGCCCTGAGCAATGCGCAGCAGAAGATCAGCGTACTCAGCGGCAGCGTGGTCGCCACTGGCGGCAATCGCTACGAACTACGCGCGCCGTTCGATGGTGTGGTGGTAGAAAAACACCTGACGCCGGGCGAGGTGGTTGATGAAACCACGGCGGCGTTCACGCTCTCGGATCTGTCGCGAGTGTGGGTAACGTTCGGTGTTTCACCGAAGGATCTGAACAAGGTGCAAGTGGGCAAAGCGGTCACCGTCAGCGCCCCGGAACTCAACGCGGAAGTGGTCGGCAGCGTGGCTTACGTCGGCAGTTTGCTCGGCGAGCAAACCCGCACTGCGACCGTTCGCGTCACCCTGGAAAACCCGCAAGGCTCGTGGCGCCCCGGTCTGTTCGTCACCGCGCTGGTGGCGACCGACAGCCGCGAAGCGCAAGTCGCCGTACCGGAAACCGCGATCCAGACCGTCGAGGACAAACCCACGGTGTTCGTGCGTACCGACGACGGTTTCGAAGCCCGCGCGGTAGAACTGGGCAGCCGCGCCGCCGGCCATGTGGAAATTACTCAAGGCCTGGAACCGGGCGTGCAAGTCGCCAGCGCCGGCAGCTTCGTCCTCAAATCGGAGCTGGGCAAAGCCTCAGCCGAGCACAGCCACTGATCCGGAAGACTCCCATGTTCGAACGCCTGATCCAGTTTGCCATCGAGCAGCGCATCATCGTCCTGCTCGCCGTTCTGCTTATGGCCGGCCTCGGCATCGCCAGTTATCAAAAACTGCCGATCGACGCCGTGCCCGACATCACCAACGTCCAGGTGCAAATCAACACCGGCGCCGCCGGGTTTTCGCCGCTGGAAACCGAGCAGCGCATCACCTTCCCGATTGAAACCGCCATGGCCGGTCTGCCGGCACTCGAACAGACCCGTTCACTGTCGCGCTCGGGCCTGTCGCAGGTCACGGTGATCTTCAAGGACGGCACTGACCTGTTCTTCGCCCGTCAATTGGTCAACGAGCGTTTGCAGATTGCCAAGGAGCAATTGCCCGAAGGCGCCGAAGCGGTGATGGGGCCGATTTCCACCGGCCTCGGCGAGATCTTTTTATGGACAGTGGAAGCCAAGGAGGACGCACTCAAGGACGACGGCACAGCCTACACGCCGACCGATCTGCGGGTGATTCAGGACTGGATCATCAAACCGCAATTGCGCAACGTACCCGGTGTCGCCGAGATCAACACCATCGGCGGTTTCGCCAAGGAATATCAGATCGCGCCGGACCCGAAACGCCTGGCCGCGTACAAACTGACGCTCACCGATCTGGTCACTGCGCTTGAGCGCAACAACGCCAACGTCGGCGCCGGTTACATCGAGCGCAGCGGCGAGCAATTGCTGATCCGCGCGCCGGGGCAAGTGGCGAGCACCGAGGACATCGCCAACATCGTCATGGCCAATGTCGACGGCACGCCGATCCGGGTGAAGAACGTCGCCACCGTGGAAATCGGCCGCGAATTGCGCAGCGGCGCGGCCACCGAAAACGGCCGCGAAGTGGTGCTCGGCACCGTGTTCATGCTGATCGGCGAAAACAGCCGCACGGTCTCGCAAGCGGTGGCCAGCAAGCTCGAACAGATCAACAAATCCTTGCCGCAAGGCGTGATCGCCGTGCCGGTGTACGACCGCACGCACCTGGTCGACAAAGCCATCGCCACGGTGAAAAAGAACCTCATCGAAGGCGCGATTCTAGTGATCGCGATTCTGTTCCTGTTCCTCGGCAACATCCGCGCGGCGCTGATTACCGCGATGGTGATTCCGCTGTCGATGCTGTTCACCTTCACCGGGATGTTCAGCAACAAGGTCAGCGCCAACCTGATGAGCCTCGGCGCGCTCGACTTCGGCATCATCGTCGACGGCGCGGTGGTGATCGTCGAAAACACCCTGCGCCGACTGGCCCATGCGCAGCAGCATCACGGACGTTTGCTGACCCGTGCCGAGCGTTTCAAGGAAGTCTTTGCCGCAGCGAAAGAGGCGCGGCGACCGCTGATTTTCGGCCAGTTGATCATCATGGTCGTGTACCTGCCGATCTTCGCGTTGAGCGGCGTCGAAGGGAAAATGTTCCACCCGATGGCGTTCACCGTGGTCATCGCTTTGCTTGGCGCGATGCTGCTTTCCGTGACCTTTGTGCCGGCGGCGATTGCGCTGTTCGTGACTGGCAAGGTCAAGGAAGAAGAGGGTGCGGTGATGCGCGGCGCACGTCGCGTTTACGCGCCGGCGCTGGCCTGGGTCATGTCCCATCGCGCAATCGCAGTGGGCGCGGCGTTGGGCGTGATCGTGCTCAGCGGCGTGCTCACCAGTCGCATGGGCAGCGAGTTTGTTCCGAGCCTGAGCGAAGGGGATTTTGCCCTGCAAGCGCTGCGCGTGCCGGGCACCAGCCTGACGCAATCGGTGGATATGCAGCAGCGACTGGAGACGTTGATTCTGGCGAAGGTGCCGGAAGTCGAGCGCGTGTTTGCCCGCACCGGCACCGCCGAAATCGCCTCGGATCCGATGCCGCCGAATATCTCGGACAGCTATGTGATGCTCAAACCGAAAGAGCAATGGCCGGACCCGGACAAGTCCCGCGAAACCCTGATGGCCGAGTTGCAGGCTGCCGCCGCGACGTTGCCGGGCAGCAACTATGAACTGTCGCAGCCGATCCAGTTGCGTTTCAACGAGCTGATCTCCGGCGTGCGCAGCGACGTCGCGGTGAAGGTGTTTGGCGATGACATGGCCGTGCTCAATGCCACGGCGGCGAAGATTGCTGCGGCGATGCAGAAGGTCAACGGCGCATCCGAGGTCAAGGTTGAGCAGACTACCGGGTTGCCGGTGCTGACCATCAACATCGATCGCGATAAAGCCGCGCGCTACGGACTCAACGTGGGTGATGTGCAGGACACCATCGCCGTCGCGGTAGGCGGGCGGCAGGCTGGGACGTTGTATGAGGGTGATCGGCGTTTCGACATGGTTGTGCGTTTGTCCGATGCCATGCGCAAGGACATCGACGGCTTGTCGGCACTGCTGATCCCGGTGCCGGCACTGAGTGGCGCTGCGAATCAGATCGGCTTCATCGCGCTGCAAGATGTCGCCAGCCTCGACCTGGTGCTCGGGCCGAATCAGGTCAGCCGCGAGAACGGCAAGCGACTGGTGATCGTCAGTGCCAACGTGCGCGGGCGTGATATCGGCTCATTTGTCAGCGAGGCCGGTGAAGTGATCGAACGTGACGTGCAGGTCCCTGCCGGTTACTGGACCAGTTGGGGCGGGCAGTTCGAGCAACTGCAATCGGCGGCCAAGCGCTTGCAGATTGTGGTACCGGTGGCGTTGCTGTTGGTGTTCGGGTTGTTGTTCATGATGTTCAACAATCTCAAGGACGGCTTGCTGGTGTTTACCGGGATTCCGTTTGCGCTGACCGGTGGGGTCATGGCGCTGTGGTTGCGGGATATTCCGTTGTCGATTTCCGCTGGCGTCGGGTTTATCGCGTTGTCCGGGGTGGCGGTGTTGAACGGGTTGGTGATGATTGCGTTTATTCGTAATTTACGCGAGGAGGGGCGGTCGCTTTCGGACGCGATCCATGAGGGTGCGTTGACGCGTTTGCGGCCGGTGTTGATGACGGCGCTGGTGGCGTCGCTGGGCTTCATCCCGATGGCGCTTGCAACCGGCACCGGGGCGGAAGTGCAGCGCCCGCTGGCGACCGTGGTGATCGGCGGAATCCTGTCCTCCACGATCCTCACGCTGCTGATCTTGCCCGCCCTCTACCAACTCGCCCATCGCCGGGATGAGGACGCTGTTCCATCTAAATAGGTAATCCCCTTGTGGGAGCGAGCTTGCTCGCGAAGGCGATCTGTCAGTCAACAACGATGTGACTGAACCACCGCTTTCGCGAGCAGGCTCGCTCCCACAGGGGTTCCGTGCACTGATCCGGCAGATAACGGATATGTAATTTCCCCGCCACCGTCACGATAGGTTCGGATTGTTACCTTGATCCCGTCAGTTACTTAAACGAGGAATCAACGATGAAACTTGCCCAACTCACTGCCTTCGCAGCCGCTCTGGCGATCTCTTCCGTGGCGTTGGCCGAAGGCGGCGGCGACCGCACGTTCGAGCGGATGATGACCAGCAACGACCGCTCCATGGAGCTCTTCGTCGCCAAGGAAAAAGCCGCCGGCAACCCGGTCGTGGTCAACGACAAGAAAGACGACAAAACCCGCGATCTGTAAGCCTGCTGCACCTGAACAAGCCCTTCATCGCGCATCGATGCCGGGCTTTTTTTTCAAGCTCGGACGGGAAGGAAATGGATATGAAAGTACTCAAGTTGATCGCATTCGCGGCTGTCATGGCGACGTCGGTAAATGTGCTGGCCGAAGGCGGTGGTGACCGCACTTTCGAACGCGCACTCAGCGCCAACAGCAAAGCCATGGAACAGTACGCCGCCAACCAGGGCAAAGCGCCGCCGGTGGTGAAGGATTATGAATACGGAATGAAGCTGGACGTGGCCAAAGTGGTGAGCGTGGTGAAGCCGCAGGCTGCGTGCAAAGTGGTGCCCACCGCGATGACCTACGAGGACTCCAAGGGGCAGCTCAACACCATCAAGTACAACGTGATGGGCGTGTGTCGCAACGGCGGGAGCTGAATCCTTTACGACGAAACGCGGCCCGAGCCTTCGGCAGCTCCTACAGGGTCGAATTGCAATATCACGATGCGTATTTCAATTCGTGATGTTTAAAGGTTGTGTGGGAAGTACGGAACCTTCCCACAATGTTTTCAGGTTGTCCGTCGGACGTCAGCTCTCTAGCCTGTGGGGGTCGCTGCCAATTCAGCGATCGGGATTGGAACCCCGTGGCTTTACAGAAAGCGAAAGCACTTTTCATGACGTATGCTTGCACACCTTTGATGGTATGCAGCTCGTTATGGCAGCTGTGCGCGGGAGACTTCGAGTCTGTCGGGTTTTCTGTTCCCCGGGTTCCAACCTGCGTACAGCTGCCACCCTTTCGATTGGAACCGAATGGGCCAGCTCCAATATCAGAACAGAAGATGAACCTTATGAAAAAACCAACCCCAAATCCCCCCGAAACAGACGCCATCCCCGACGCCAACTCAACATCGCCTTACGCCTCCGTCGACACCCGAAAACTCCACGAAGCCGCCGACCGCGCCCTCGATTTCTACCTCAAACCGTCGGCCGCCATCATGTCCGCACCGTACATCCCCAACCAGATGTTCCTGGTCAATCCCAAAGCCGATACCGAATCATTACTGACCAACGCCAGCGAATCCCTGGCCTCGGCCACGGTGATGCTCGGCGACTTCGCCGCGCTATTAGGCGGCACCCATCGCAAGACCCTGCTCGGCATCGCGCAGGTCGTCATGCTCGGCGAACTGGCGGTGAACAGAGCGCTGGATAACGTAGATCCTGCGGCGTAGCTATCAATGGCCGGGTTTTATCCGTTGTTTTTGCGTTGACCTCAAAATCCTGCCCCCTCACCCCAGCCCTCTCCCCCGAGGGGGCGAGGGGGAAGGGAGCAGATCTTCAAGCCATTCAAAATCAGAGTACGCCCCGGTTTTTCAGGTCGGTGTATCTTCAGCAACCAGCTCGGTCAGTCCCCTCTCCCCCACGGGGGCGAGGGGGAAAGGGAGCAGATCTTCAAGTCATTCAAAATCAGAGTACGCCCCGGTTTTTCAGGTCGGTGTATCTTCAACAACCAGCTCGGTCAGTCCCCTCTCCCCCAGGGGGAAAGGGAACAGATCTTCAAGCCATTCAAAACCAGAGTACGCCTCGGTTTTTCAGGTCGATGTATCTTCAACAGCCAACTCGGTCAGTCCCCTCTACCTCTGGGAGAGGGCTAGGGTGAGGGTCGGGTCTAAATCTGGAAAACATAACCACGGCAAAACGCAGCGCAAAAAAAAGCGCCCCGAAGGACGCCAAAAGATTCACCTCTTACCAAAGGAGCAAGGAGCTTCTAAAGGTGAATTTGCATCAACCGCGCAATCAGAGAATCGCCAGCGGATACTCGACAATCACCCGCACTTCATCCAGATCCGACTCGAACGCCGTGGCGCGGGTTGTGGCTTGGCGCAAGCGCAGTGACAGATCTTTCATCGAACCGCTTTGCACCACGTATTTGACTTCGATATCACGCTCCCAACGTTTCTGATCGGTCAGCGGATTGCCCTCGGCATCGCGGCGCATATACACGGCGTTAGCGTTTGAATAATCAGCGTCGGTGCCGCGTGCGTAACGGGTCATGAACGACAGACCCGGTACGCCATAGGTGCTCATGTCGAGGTCATAGCGCACCATCCACGAACGTTCTTTCGGCGAGTTGAAGTCGCTGTACTGGATCGAGTTGTCGAGGAAGATCGAGTCGGACTGGCGCAGGTAGTCGAAGTCGTCATTACCGTTGTTGCGCTGGTGGGAGAGGGCGACAGAGTGGGCACCAAGCTTGACGCCAACGCGGCCGCTCCAGATGTTGTTGTCGAATTCGCCGAGCAGTTGTTTGCCCTCGTCGACGGCCTTGTAATAGTTCAGGCCACCGAACAGCGACAAGTCATCCGAGAGCGGATAAGTCCAGGCGGTGCCGGCGTAGTACTGATTCCACGCATCCTTGAGACGGCTGGAATACAGACTGAAACTGAGATTCTTGTTCAGCACATAATCACCGCCACCATAAGCGATCCACGGCGAATTGACCGGGCCTGCATAGAAGGTCGCGAAGTTCTCACGCATGTCGCTGGACGCCGGCTGGCTCATCGCATGCAACCGGCCACCCTGCACCGACAGACCTTCAATGCTGGTGTTGGTCGCCGTCACCCCGCGAAAGCTCTCCGGCAGCAAGCGCGAGTCACCGGCCGCGACCATCGGGTTGGCCGGGAACACATCCCCCACCCTGACCACCGTATCGAACGCCCGGATTTTCGCGGCGCCGCCGACCTTGGTGTATTCGTCCCGCGCCTCGCCGTCGCTGTTGAGCGGCAACACATCAAACGAACTGCGCCCACCGTTGCGTCCGTCACCGGTATCGAGTTTCAGACCAATCATCGCAAATGCATCGACACCGACCCCGACGGTGCCTTGGGTGAAACCGGACTCGAACTTGCTGATCACCGCATGCGACCAGGCTTCTGAATAGCCGTTGCCGGTCGGACTGGACTGACCATTGCGATGATCACGATTGAAGTAGAAGTTACGGTTGAGCACCGTCAGGCTGCTGCCTTCGACAAAGCCTTCAGGCTTGTCTTCAGCAAACACCGTGGACGGCCCGGCGCCGACCACCACTGCTAGAGCGGCCATCGATATTTTCGAATTGTTAACCATCAAACACTCCTTGGGTTCGGCAGAACGGGAACGTGCTTCGGCGTGGGTTTTATTGTTCGACGGGGCAGGGCCCGCCGGCATTGGTCGCCGGGTGACATCGTTGCAAGCTGCGGATAACGCCAAGGTGATGAGGGAATTACAATTTCGTCATGTGGCTGGAATTAAAACCCTGTGTCAGGTCAGGGCTGCGAGTTGTTCGATTGTCTGTGGAAAACGCTCGACCAGACGGATCAGGGTTGTGGCCTGAGCATTGGGCGTTGCTCGTCCTTGCTCCCAGTTTTCGAGCGTTCGCGTGTTGGTGCGTAGATACATCGCGAATACTGACCGGGAAAGATTAAGTTGCTGACGGATGGCTATCACTTCTTCAGCAGTGATCGGCATCAGTTTTGGCAGTTGAACTTTGTGGGTACGCAAGGTGATTTTGCCTTGGCGTTCATCGGCCAGTGCTTCCAGTCCATCCATCAGTTCGGAAAAAATGTCACGTTTCATAGTGGGTTCTCGCGTTGAGTTCTCTATCCAGCGTTTTTCTGAAAAGTTTTTTCTGGGCAGGCGTCAAATCGTCCTGCTCGTTTTTGTTGTAGACGGTAAAGAGCCAGAACTGATCGAAGCCTGACCACCAGTAATAAATCACTCGTAATCCGCTGCGCTTACCTTTCCCTCTTCGTTGGTCGCCAAAGCGAATTTTACGAAGCCCGCCTGTGTCCTCGATGAGATCGCCCGCTTCCGGATTTTTCAGCAGCTCCAGTTGAAAGCTGCGAAACAGATCGTCATCCAGATAGTCGTCTCGGTGCTTCTGAAATACAGGCAATTCGATAAATAGAGCATCCATGTTCTGTACGCTACCTACGTATAGTGTTGTCTCGATAATCGAATCGGTCAAGGCCTCTTGGCCTTGCTTTTCGTCCCTTTTTCAACGGTAGACGCCGCTCGTAAAAACACCTGTAGGACGAATCGCCGCGTGTGGTGAGAACGTTCGATTGATCTATGAAGAGGCTTCGCAGCTGCCGTGTCGGAACAATCCCGCAAGCAGTGCCCAACGCCGAATGGTGATAGCGGCGGGGTGTCAGGCGAAGAAGAGGTTGAATGTGCCGACGCCTTCGCGAGCAGGCTCGCTCCCACAGTGATCCAGGGTGGGTACAGACTTTGTGAACACCATCGAAACCTGTGGGAGCCGGGCTTGCCCGCGATGAGGCCAGCGCAAGCGCTCGAGATGCTAAATCCCACAAAAACAAAAACGGCACCCGAAGGTGCCGTTTTCATTTCTAGCCAGCCGAACTATCAGCCCGCCAGACCCGCCTGCTGAACCAGTGTCAGCAATGGCTGCGGGTACACACCCAGGAAGAACGCGACCAGGGCGATAGCCAGCAGCATCACGCCGCCTGCCTTCTGTTCCCAGTGCAGTTGGGCGTCGTGGCGACGCAGGTTTGGCTCGATCAGGTACAGGGTGACCATCACGCGCAGGTAGTAGAAGACGCCGATGGCGCTGCCCAGTACCAAGGACCCGACCAGCCACCATTGGTGCGACTCGACACCGGTAGCGATGATGTAGAACTTGCCGATGAAGCCAGCAGTCAGCGGGATACCCGCCAGCGACAGCATCATTACGGTCAAGACTGCGGTCAGGTACGGACGGCGCCAAAACAGGCCGCGGTATTCGTACAGGGCGTCCGCGTCACGGCCGTTGTACGGCGAGGACATCAGGGTGATCACGCCGAAGGCGCCGAGGCTGGTGATCACATAAGTCACCAGGTACACGCCGATGGCTTCCACCGCCAGACCCTTGCTTGCCACCAGTGCGATCAGCAGGTAGCCGAAGTGCGCGATGGACGAGTAACCGAGCAGACGCTTGAGGTTGCTCTGGGTCAGGGCCAACAGGTTACCGAACAGGATCGAGGCGATCGCGATGACGGTCAGCACGTCGCTCAGCACACCGCTGCTGGCAGCAGGGGAGATCTGGAACAGACGCACCATCACCGCAAACACCGCAACCTTCGACGCAGTGGCGAGGAACGCGGCCACCGGTGCCGGAGCACCTTCGTAAACGTCCGGCGTCCACAGGTGGAACGGCACCAGCGACAACTTGAACGCCAGGCCGATCAGCATCATGCCCAGGCCCAGTTGTGCCAGCGAGCTAGGCAGGCCAGTCGCAGCCAGGGCCTGACCGATACCGACGAAGCTCAGCGAACCCGAGTCTGCGTACAGCAGCGCCATACCGAACAACAGGAACGCGGAACCGGCAGCCGACAGCACCATGTATTTGATGCCGGCTTCCAGCGAACGCTTGTTGAAGAAGGCGTAAGCCACCAGACCGTAAACCGGTACCGACAACAGTTCCAGACCGATGAACAAACCGGCCAGGTGCTGCGCGCTGACCAGAACCAGACCACCGGCGGCGGCCATCAGGATCAGCAGGTACAGTTCTTCACGGTTGCCCGGGTAACCCGAACCGCCATCACCCAAGTAGGCGTGGGCGAGGGTCACACAGGCGAGGGTGGCGACCAGGATCAGCGCCATGTACAGACAGGCAAACGAGTCGATCTGCAGCAGTGGAGTCACGGCCAGAGGCGCGACTTTCAGGGCTGGCAGGATCGACAGCAAGGCCAGGTTCAGACCGGCGACCGAGATCAGGAAGGTCTGCGAGTGGTTGCGGCGCCAGGCGATTGCCAGCATCACCACGATAATGGTGAGGCTGGTGATCAACAGTGGCGCAAGCGCAATAAAGTGTTGAATCGTGAATTCCATAGCGCTCTTACCGGGCCGAAGCGAGTTGAGTGAAGGCGGTGCCGAGCCACTGCTGCACGCCATGCATCGTGGCGGCAGAGGTGTCGAGGAACGGTTGCGGGTAGACGCCGAGGTAAATCAGCAGCACCGCAAGGCCCAGCACCATGATCAGTTCGCGAGCGTCCATACCGTGCAGGATCGAATCCGATTTCGACGGACCGAAGTAGGCACGGTGGATCATGATCAGCGAGTAGACCGAACCGAACACCAGACCGGAAGTGGCAATCGCGGTGATCCATGGAGCGCTGGCGAAAGTGCCGATCAGGATCAGGAATTCACCGACAAAGTTACCGGTACCCGGCAAGCCCAGGGATGCGGCTGCGAAGAACAGGCTGATCGCCGGCAGGTAAGCGATACGCGACCACAGACCGCCCATCTCACGCATGTCACGAGTGTGCAGACGCTCGTACAACTGACCGCTGAGGATAAACAGTGCCGCCGCCGACACACCGTGCGCCAGCATCTGGATCACTGCACCTTGCAGGGCCAATTGGCTGCCGGAGTAGATGCCGATCAACACGAAACCCATGTGGGAAACGGAAGAGAAGGCGATCAGACGCTTGATGTCGGTTTGGGCGAAAGCGAGGAACGCACCGTAGAAGATCCCGACCAGACCGAGGGTCATGGCGATCGGCGCAAACTCGGCCGAAGCGTTCGGGAACAGCGGCAGGGCGAAACGCAGCAGACCGTAGGCAGCGGTTTTCAGCAAGATACCGGCGAGGTCGACGGAACCGGCAGTCGGCGCCTGGGCGTGAGCATCAGGCAACCACGAGTGGAACGGTACGACGGGCAGCTTGACCGCGAAGGCGATGAAGAAGCCGAGCATCAGGATGTACTCGGTGGTCATCGACATCTTGGTTTTCAACAGGTCGGCGTAGTTGAAAGTAATCACGCCGGTGTTGTTGAAGTTGACCAGTACCAGACCGAGGATCGCCACCAGCATGATCAGGCCGGAAGCCTGAGTGAAGATGAAGAACTTGGTCGCTGCGTAGATCCGGGTTTTCTTGCCGTCCGAAGAACTGTGACCCCAGAGCGCGATGAGGAAGTACATCGGCACCAGCATCATTTCCCAGAAGAAGAAGAACATGAACAGGTCGAGGGCGAGGAACACGCCGACAACGCCGCCCAGGATCCACATCAGGTTCAGGTGGAAGAAGCCAACGTGACGTTGAATCTCTTTCCACGAGCAGAGTACCGAGAGGATACCCAGCAGACCGGTCAGCAGGATCATCAACAGCGACAGGCCGTCGAGGGCCAGGTGCACGTTGATGCCGAAGCGCTGGATCCAGACATGCTTGAACTCAAGCGCCCAGGTCGGATCGGCGCCAGGCGCCGGCGCAAATGAATAGTCACCGTGGGCCCACAGCCAGAGGCCGAGGGCGAGTTCCAGGGTCATGGTCAACAGCGCAATCCAGCGGGGCAGGGTAGCGCCGAAGCGCTCACCCATCCAGCACAGCAGGCCGCCGATGAAGGGGATCAGGATTAGCCAAGGCAGAATCATGACGGGCTCGTTTCCTTTCGCAAATTCGCAAGGTTCATATCAGACCGCTACCAGCACGATGGCGCCGATAACCAGCACGGCACCAGCAGCCATCGAAGCAGCGTACCAACGCAGTTGACCGGTCTCGGTGCGGCTTAGGGCGGTGTGACCACCCTTGGCCATACGCGGGATCAGACCGATGGTCTGGTCGAGCGGGTCTTTGCGCAGTACGTGGCTGATCGCCAGGTAAGGCTTGACGAACAGTTTGTCGTAGATCCAGTCGAAGCCCCAGGCAGCGAACCACCAGGCCGAAAGGAAACGGCCGATGCCGCTATTGGCGATGGCCGTGACGAAGCGACGCTTGCCGAGGAACAGCAGCGCTGCCAGCAGGATACCGGCCAGGGCAATGGCGCCCGAAGCGATTTCCAGACTGTGCTTGGCTTCGCCACCGGCATGACCAACGCTTTCTGGCAGTACGCCGTGCAGCGGTGGCACGATCATCGCGCCGACGAAAGTCGACAGCACGATCAGCACCGACAGTGGCAGCCAGTGCGAGATGCCGTGACCAGCGTGGGCTTCGGTCTTGGCTTCACCGTGGAACGTGATGAAGATCAGGCGGAAGGTGTACAGCGACGTCATGAACGCGCCGACCAGACCTGCGTAAAGCAGACCGTGGTTGCCGCTGGCGAAAGCTTCCCAAAGGATTTCGTCCTTGGAGTAGAAGCCTGCGGTAACCAGTGGCAGAGCGGCCAGGGCGGCACCACCAACGATGAAGCTGGCATAGGCCAGTGGCAGTTTCTTCCACAGACCGCCCATCTTGAAGATGTTCTGCTCGTGGTGGCAGGCAACGATCACCGCACCGGAAGCAAGGAACAGCAGGGCCTTGAAGAAGGCGTGGGTCATCAGGTGGAAAATCGCGCCATCCCATGCACCAACGCCCAGCGCCAGGAACATGTAGCCGATCTGGCTCATGGTCGAGTAGGCGAGGATACGTTTGATGTCGGTCTGTACCAGTGCGGCGAAGCCTGCGAGAACCAGGGTCACACCACCAACGATACCGACCAGGTGGAGGATTTCCGGCGCCAGGGTGAACAGACCGTGGGTACGGGCGATCAGGTAGACACCTGCGGTTACCATGGTCGCGGCGTGGATCAGTGCCGACACCGGAGTCGGGCCGGCCATCGCGTCCGCGAGCCAGGTTTGCAGCGGCAGTTGTGCCGATTTACCGACCGCGCCACCCAGCAGCATCAGGGTAGCCAGGGTGATCCAGAAGTCACCGACCTGGAATTTCTGCGGTGCCAGCACCAGCAGTTCCTGGATGTTAAGCGTGCCCACTTGCTGGAACAGGATGAACAGGCCGATGGCCATGAACACGTCGCCGATCCGGGTCACGATGAAAGCCTTGAGTGCGGCGTTACCGTTGTTGCGGTTGCTGTAGTAGAAACCGATCAACAGGTACGAGCACAGGCCTACGCCTTCCCAGCCGAAGTACAGGAACAACAGGTTATCGCCGAGCACCAGGAACAGCATGCTGGCGATAAACAGGTTGGTGTACGAGAAGAAGCGCGAGTAACCCGCTTCGCCGCGCATGTACCAGGATGCGAACAGGTGGATCAGGAAACCGACGCCAACGACCACGCCGAGCATGGTGATCGACAGGCCGTCGACGTAGAGGGCGAAGTCAGGCTTGAAGCCTTCGACCGCCATCCACTTCCACAGTACCAGCGTGTAGTGACCGCCTTCGGGTGGTGCGACGTTGAATTGCCAGATGACGTAGGCGGCGACAATCGCCGACAAGCCAATGGAACCCACGCCGATCAGCGCCGAGAGGTTTTCCGACCAGCGTCCACGGGAGAACGACAGGAGCAGGAAACCGATCAGAGGGAATACGAAAGTCAGAAAGATCAGGTTCATCCGCGCATCTCACTGGCAGCGTCGATATCGAGCGTGTGGAAGCGGCGATACAGTTGCAGCAGGATCGCCAGACCAATACTGGCCTCGGCGGCTGCAAGGCTGATCACCAGGATGAACATGATCTGTCCATCCGGCTGGCCCCAACGGGCGCCTGCAACGATGAACGCCAGTGCCGAGGCGTTCATCATTACTTCCAGACTCATCAACACGAACAAAATGTTGCGGCGGACCATCAGGCCGACCAGACCAAGGCAGAACAGGATGCCGGCAACGGCCAATCCATGTTCGAGAGGGATAGCAGGCATGTCTTACTCCTTCGCCTCGTTACGGCCCAAATGGAACGCCGTGACGGCTGCAGCGAGCAGCAGCATCGAGGCGAGTTCGACCACCAGCAGGTACGGGCCGAACAGGCTGATGCCCACGGCTTTCGCGTCTACGGTGGTGTGGCCGATGGCCTGACCGCTCTGGTGAGCGAACAGCACATACAGCAGTTCGGCCAGCAGCAGAGCGGCGAGAATCACCGGACCGGCCCAGATGCCGGGCTTGAGCCAGACGCGTTCTTGCTGAACCGAGGCCGGGCCGAGGTTGAGCATCATCACCACAAACACGAACAGCACCATGATGGCACCGGCGTAGGCGATCACTTCCAGCACGCCGGCGAACGGCGCGCCGAGTGCGAAGAAGGTCATGGCCACGGCGATCAACGAGATGATCAGGTAGAGCAGGGCGTGCACAGGGTTGGTGTTGGTGACTACGCGAAGCGTGGACACAACAGCGATACCCGATGCGAAATAGAAAGCGAATTCCATCGTTCTTCCTTAAGGCAGCAAGCTCTTCACGTTGATCGGTTCGGCTTCGTTCTGCGCGGAGCCTTTCGGCTTGCCAGCGATTGCCATACCTGCAACACGATAGAAGTTGTAATCAGGGTTTTTGCCGGGGCCGGAGATCAACAGATCTTCTTTCTCGTACACCAGGTCCTGACGTTTGAACTCGGCCATCTCGAAATCCGGCGTCAGCTGGATCGCGGTGGTCGGACAGGCTTCCTCGCAGAGACCGCAGAAAATGCAGCGCGAGAAGTTGATACGGAAGAAGTCCGGGTACCAGCGACCGTCTTCGGTTTCAGCTTTCTGCAGCGAGATGCAACCCACCGGGCAAGCCACAGCGCAGAGGTTGCAGGCAACGCAACGCTCTTCGCCATCGGGGTCGCGGGTCAGGACGATGCGACCACGGTAGCGTGGTGGCAGGTAGACCGCTTCTTCCGGGTATTGCAGGGTGTCGCGTTTGCGAAAGCCATGGCCGAAGACCATGACCAGGCTGCGCAACTGGGTACCAGTACCCTTAACGATGTCGCCAATATATTTGAACATGGGTCAAATCCTCACTGAACCGCGACTGCAGGCGTGTTCCACAACACGACCGCAGCGGTCACCAGCAAATTGATCAGGGTCAGTGGCAGGCAGAATTTCCAGCTGAAATCCATCACTTGGTCATAACGCGGACGCGGAATGGAAGCGCGCAGCAGGATGAACAGCATGATGAAGAACGCGGTCTTCAGTGCGAACCAGACGAACGCCAGTTGCGGCAAGATGCCGAACGGACCGTGCCAGCCACCGAAGAACAGGGTGACCAGCAGCGCCGAGATCAGGATGATGCCGATGTATTCACCGACGAAGAACATGCCCCATTTCATACCGGCGTATTCAATGTGGTAACCGTCGGCCAGTTCCTGTTCCGCTTCCGGCTGGTCGAACGGGTGACGGTGAGTCACGGCGACGCCAGCGATGAAGAAGGTACAGAAGCCGAAGAACTGCGGAATGATGAACCACAGGTTCTGCGCCTGGTACTCGACGATGTCGCGCATGTTGAACGAGCCGACCTGGACCACGATGCCCATCAGGGCCAGGCCCATGAACACTTCGTAGGACACGGTCTGCGCCGATGCACGCAAGCTGCCGAGCAGGGCGAACTTGTTGTTACTCGACCAGCCGGCGAACAACACCGCGTAGACCGACAGACCGGCCATGGCGAAGAAGAACAGCAGGCCGATGTTCAGATCCGCGACGCCCCAGGTCGGGGTGATCGGGATGATCGCAAAGGCGATCAGCAGGGCCGACATGGCCACCACCGGTGCCAGGGTGAAAATCACCTTGTCGGCAAACGGCGGGGTCCAGTCTTCCTTGAAGAACATCTTCAGCATGTCGGCGGCGATCTGGAACATACCGAACGGGCCAACGCGGTTCGGACCGTAACGGTCCTGCCACCAGCCCAGCAGGCGACGTTCGACAAAGCTGAGCAACGCGCCTGCGACCACCACGGCCAGCAGAATCACGATGGCTTTGACGACCGAGAGGATCACATCGATCACTTCAGGGGTGAACCAGGTCATTGCGCTGCCTCCTGCAGACCGTCGACGGATACGCCGGCGAATGCCGGTGGAATGCCGGCGATGCCCGCAGGCAATGCCACCAGACCGGCGCCCAGTTCTTCATTGATGCGCAGCGGCAGACGCAGGGTCTGGCCGGCCACGTTCAGGCTCAGCAGCGCACCGTCGTTGACGCCCAGACGATCCGCTTCCGACTTGGCCAGTGCCACGTATGGAGCTGGAATGCGCTCTTGCACCGGGGCGGCTTTCGAAGAGTTCTCTTCGCTGCCGAACAGGTGGAAGAACGGCACGGCTTGCCAGGTGCCCGGCGCCGGGTTGAACGCACGTGGCGCAGCGGCGAACCAGTTCAGCGAATCACCGGTGCTTTCGATCAGGCGGGTGCCCGGGTCGCCAGCGCGAATGTGACCACCGACTTCGTCCTGGAACTTGTTCCACGCTTGTGGCGAGTTCCAGCCCGGCGACCATGCAAATGGTACTTGCTGACGCGGTTCGGCAGAGCCCGAGTAACCTTCCATGGAGAAGGCGAACGCGGTGTCTTTGTCTTGCGGGGTGCGTGGTTCGTGAACGCTGATGTCGGCGCGCATCGCGGTGCGACCGGAGTAACGCAGCGGCTCACGCGCCAGTTTCAGACCCTTGATGCGGAACGCGGCGGACGGTGCAGCGTCGACGATGCGCGCCAGTTGCTCGGTGCTCGAAGCAACGGCAGCCGTCACGTGGTCGAGTTGCGTCCAGTCGATCGGCTGGTTCAGCAGGGTCGCGCGCAGGGCGTGCAGCCAGCGCCAGCCTTCGTGAACGAGGATGCTCGCATCCATGTATTGCGGGTCGAAAACCTGGAAGAAGCGCTGGGCGCGACCTTCCTGGCTGACCAAAGTACCGTCGCCTTCAGCGAAGCTTGCGGCTGGCAGAACCAGATGCGCGCGGTCGCTGGTAGCCGTTTTCTGATGGTCAGCAACGATCACCACTTGCGCAGCGTTCAGTGCAGCATCGACTTTGTCTTTGGCGGTGCGGGTGTACAGATCGTTTTCCAGCACAACGATCGCGTCAGCCTTACCGTCGATGACGGCTTGCAGCGCCGCGTCGACCGATTCGCCACCGAGCATGGCCAGACCGAGGCTGTTGGCTTCCGGGACGATCAGGCTGATCGAACCGTTCTTCTCGCGCAGCTTCAGCGCCTTGGCGATGTTCGCAGCGGCTTCGATCAGCGCTTTGGAGCCCAGCGAAGTACCGGCGATGATCAGCGGACGTTTTGCCGCGAGCAGGGCGTCAGCGATGCGCTTGGCCAGTTCCAGTGCTTCAGCGTCCAGACCTTCAACGGCAGGGGCGCTGGCGTCCAGAGCGTGAGCCACGGCGAAACCGATGCGCGCCAGATCGTCTGGAGCGGCGTGTACACATTCTTCAGCAATGTCGTCGAGCTTGGTTTCCGCCAGGCTGGCGATGAACAGCGGGTTCAGCGCGTGCTGACCGATGTTCTTCACCGCCGCGTCGAGCCAAGGCTGAACGCGCATGGCTTCGGCCATGTCTTCAGCTTTGCCTTTGACCGACTGACGCAGCGACAGCGCCATACGGGCGGCGGTCTGGGTCAGGTCTTCACCGAGCACGAAGATCGCGTCGTGGTCTTCGATGTCACGCATGTTCGGCACTGGCAGCGGGCTGTCTTTCAGCACTTGCAGGACCAGACGGATGCGCTCCAGTTCGGACGCTTCGATACCCGAGTAGAAGTGCTCGGCGCCGACCAGTTCGCGCAACGCGTAGTTGCTTTCGAGGCTGGCACGCGGCGAACCGATGCCGACGATGTTGCGCCCGCGCAGCAGGTCAGCAGCTTTATCCAGTGCAGCATCCAGACCGAGCTTGGTGCCGTCGGCCAGCAGTGGCTGACGTGGACGGTCGGTGCGGTTGACGTAGCCATAACCGAAACGGCCACGGTCGCACAGGAAGTACTGGTTCACCGAACCGTTGAAACGGTTTTCGATGCGACGCAGTTCGCCGTAACGCTCGCCCGGGGAGATGTTGCAACCGCTCGAGCAGCCATGGCAGATGCTCGGCGCGAACTGCATGTCCCACTTGCGGTTGTAGCGCTCGGAGTGAGTCTTGTCGGTGAACACACCGGTCGGGCAGACCTCGGTGAGGTTGCCGGAGAACTCGCTTTCGAGGGTGCCGTCTTCAACGCGACCGAAGTACACGTTGTCGTGGGCGCCGAACACACCGAGGTCGGTGCCGCCAGCGTAATCCTTGTAGAAACGCACGCAGCGGTAGCAAGCGATGCAGCGGTTCATTTCGTGGGAAATGAACGGGCCCAGTTGCTGGTTCTGGTGGGTGCGTTTGGTGAAGCGATAACGGCGCTCGTTGTGGCCGGTCATCACCGTCATGTCTTGCAGGTGGCAGTGACCGCCTTCTTCGCACACAGGGCAGTCGTGCGGGTGGTTGGTCATCAGCCATTCAACAACACTGGCGCGGAACGCCTTGGATTCTTCATCGTCGATGGAGATCCAGGTGTTGTCGGTGGCCGGGGTCATGCAGGACATGACGATGCGACCACGGGTGTCGTTCTCGTCGGTGTACTGCTTGACCGCGCACTGGCGGCAAGCCCCGACGCTACCAAGCGCGGGGTGCCAGCAGAAATAAGGGATGTCGAGGCCCAGCGACAGACATGCCTGTAACAGGTTGTCTGCCCCGTCGACTTCGAGCGCTTTGCCGTCTACGTGGATAGTGGCCATGGTTCAAAGGTCTTCGTTGGCCCGGTGTCAGCGGGCGTGGCTAATGGAATCTTGTTATTCGTCCGAATCCAGTCAGCCCCGAAAGGCGTCATCGGACGAAAGGCGAAGGGCACGGACCCTTCGCCTTTTTAAGCGTTTACGCGCCGATTACGATCGGCCTTGCCAGAGGCGGGACGGCGGCGCTGACTGGCGCGATACCGGCTTCGAACTCTGGACGGAAGTATTTGATGGCACTGCCCAACGGTTCCACGGCACCCGGTGCGTGAGCACAGAAGGTCTTGCCCGGGCCGAGGAAGTTGACCAGACCCAGCAGGGTCTCGATGTCGCCTGGCTGACCGCGACCTTGTTCGATGGCCATCAAGAGCTTGACGCTCCATGGCAGACCATCGCGGCACGGGGTGCAGAAACCGCACGACTCGCGAGCGAAGAACTGCTCCATGTTGCGCAGCAAGGAGACCATGTTGACGCTGTCATCCACCGCCATGGCCAGGCCGGTACCCATACGGGTGCCCACTTTGGCGATGCCGCCGGCGTACATCTGTGCGTCGAGATGTTCTGGCAGGAGGAAACCGGTACCGGCGCCACCTGGCTGCCAGGCCTTGAGCTTGAAGCCGTCGCGCATGCCGCCGGCGTAGTCTTCGAACAACTCGCGACCGGTGACGCCGAAAGGCAGTTCCCACAGGCCCGGGTTTTTGACCTTGCCGGAGAAGCCCATGAGCTTGGTGCCCATGTCTTCGCTGCCTTCACGCGCCAACGATTTGTACCAGTCAACGCCGTCGGCAATGATCGCCGGCACGTTGCACAGGGTTTCGACGTTGTTCACGCAGGTCGGCTTGCCCCACACGCCGACAGCGGCAGGGAAGGGCGGCTTGGAGCGCGGGTTGGCGCGGCGGCCTTCGAGGGAGTTGATCAGCGCGGTTTCTTCACCGCAGATGTAACGCCCGGCGCCGGTGTGGACGAACAGCTCGAAATCGAAGCCGCTGCCGAGAATGTTTTTACCCAGCAGGCCAGCAGCCTTGGCTTCTTCCACGGCACGGTTGAGGTGCTTGGCGGCGGTGGTGTATTCGCCGCGCAGGAAGATGTAGCCACGGTAGGTTTTCAGCGCGCGGGCACTGATCAGCATGCCTTCGATCAGCAGATGGGGCAGTTGCTCCATCAGCATGCGGTCTTTCCAGGTGTTCGGCTCCATTTCATCCGCGTTGCACAGCAGGTAGCGGATGTTGATGGATTCGTCTTTGGGCATCAGGCCCCACTTCACGCCCGTGGGGAAGCCTGCACCGCCGCGACCTTTGAGGCCGGCGTCTTTCACGGTCTGGACAATGGCGTCCTGATCCATGTCGGCGAAGGCTTTGCGCGCAGCGGCGTAACCGTTCTTGGCCTGGTATTCGTCGAGCCACACGGCTTCGCCGTCGTCACGCAGACGCCAGGTCAGTGGGTGAGTCTCGGCCGAACGCTGAATGCGGTTGGCAGGACCGAAAGATGTCAGGGTCATACGTAGCCCTCGAGCAGTTTGGCGACGCCAGCAGGCTGCACATCACCAAAAGTGTCGTCGTCGATCATCAACGCCGGTGCCTTGTCGCAGTTGCCGAGGCAGCAGACAGGCAGCAGGGTGAAACGACCGTCGGTGGTGGTCTGACCCAGGCCGATGCCCAGATTGTTCTGGATTTCGCTGACCACCGACTCGTGGCCGCCGATGTAGCAGACCATGCTGTCGCAGACGCGAATGATGTGACGGCCAACCGGCTGACGGAAAATCTGGCTGTAGAACGTCGCCACACCTTCAACGTCGCTGGCCGGGATGCCGAGGATCTCGCCGATCGCGTACAAGGCGCCATCCGGCACCCAGCCGCGTTCTTTCTGAACGATCTTCAGGGCTTCGATCGACGCCGCGCGCGGGTCTTCGTAGTGATGCAGCTCGTGCTCGATGGCCGAGCGCTCGGTTTCACTGAGGGTGAAACGGTCTGTCTGGATAAGCGTGCTGTTCATGCTTAGCGGTCCACGTCGGCCATAACGAAATCGATACTACCCAGGTACGCAATCATGTCCGCGACCATGCTGCCTTTGATCACCGAAGGGATCTGTTGCAGATGCGGGAAGCTTGGAGTGCGGATCCGGGTACGGTAGCTCATGGTGCCGCCGTCGCTCGTCAGGTAATAACTGTTGATGCCCTTGGTCGCTTCGATCATCTGGAAGGATTCGTTGGCCGGCATCACCGGGCCCCACGAAACTTGCAGGAAGTGCGTGATCAAGGTTTCGATGTGCTGCAGCGTGCGCTCTTTCGGCGGCGGCGTGGTCAGCGGGTGATCCGCCTTGTACGGGCCTTCCGGCATGTTGCGCATGCACTGGTCAATGATCTTGATGCTCTGGCGCATCTCTTCGACGCGGACCATGCAGCGGTCGTAGGCATCGCCGTTGGCAGCCAGCGGTACTTCGAACTCGAAGTTCTCGTAGCCGGAGTACGGACGCGCCTTACGCAGGTCGAAATCGCAACCGGTCGAACGCAGGCCAGCACCGGTGACGCCCCATTCCAGGGCCTCTTTGGTGTTGTACTGGGCAACGCCGATGGTACGACCCTTGAGGATGCTGTTCTGCAGGGCCGCCTTGGTGTATTCGTCGAGGCGTTTTGGCAGCCATTCAACGAAGTCTTTCACCAGTTTTTCCCAGCCGCGTGGCAGGTCGTGCGCGACGCCACCGATGCGGTACCAGGCCGGGTGCAGACGGAAACCGGTAATGGCTTCGATCACCGTGTACGCCTTCTGGCGGTCGGTGAAGGTGAAGAACACCGGAGTCATGGCGCCGACGTCCTGGATGTACGTCCCGAGGAACAGCAGGTGGCTGGTGATCCGGAAGAACTCGGCCATCATGATGCGGATGACGTCGACCTTCTCAGGCACCTTGATGCCGGCCAGCTTCTCGACCGAGAGCACGTACGGCAGGTTGTTCATCACGCCGCCGAGGTAGTCGATACGGTCGGTGTACGGGATGAAACTGTGCCAGGACTGACGCTCGGCCATCTTCTCGGCACCACGGTGGTGGTAGCCAATGTCCGGCACGCAGTCGACGATCTCTTCACCGTCCAGTTGCAGAATGATGCGGAACGCACCGTGCGCAGAAGGGTGGTTCGGGCCGAGGTTGAGGAACATGTAGTCCTCGTTCGGACCGGAACGCTTCATGCCCCAGTCTTCCGGACGGAAACGCGCGGCTTCTTCCTCAAGCTGTTGTTTGGCGAGGTTGAGGCTGTACGGATCGAATTCGGTGGCGCGCGCCGGGAAGTCCTTGCGCAGCGGGTGACCTTCCCAGGTCGGCGGCATCATGATGCGCGACAGGTGCGGGTGACCTTTGAAGTCGATACCGAACATGTCCCAGACTTCACGCTCGTACCAGTTGGCGTTCGGCCAGATGCTGGTGACGGTCGGCAAGCTGAGGTCGCTCTCGGACAAGGCGACCTTGATCATCACGTCACTATTACGCTCGAGCGACATGAGGTGATAGAACACGGTGAACTCGGCGTCCGATGGCAGCCCTTGACGCTTGGTGCGCAGACGCTCGTCCACGCCGTGCAGGTCATAGAGCATGACGTACGGCTTGGGCAGGTTACGCAGGAAAGTCAGGACTTCGACGAGTCTGGCACGCGCCACCCACAGCACCGGCATGCCGGTGCGGGTCGGCTGGGCGGTGAACGCCTCCGGGCCAAAACGGTTGTTCAATTCAACGACCACATCCTGGTCGTCTGCCTTATAAGGCGGGATGTACAGAGCGCTGCCTGTAGTCATGGTTATTTTTTCGCTTTCGGTCAACGTAAAGAATGAAGCCAGCTTCTCGTTTCTTTTGTAAGAACAGATCTGGATCAGACTTCGTCAGGGCTGCGCAGGTTGGTGACTGCGATTCGCTGTTCGCGGCGCTGTTCCTTCTGCGAAGGCATGTCGGCGCGATAAACGCCTTGATCACCAACGACCCAGGAAAGCGGACGACGCTCCTGTCCAATCGATTCCTGCAACAGCATCAAGCCTTGCAGAAATGCTTCCGGACGGGGCGGGCAGCCAGGTACGTAGACGTCCACGGGCAGGAACTTGTCCACCCCTTGAACCACAGAGTAGATGTCGTACATGCCGCCGGAGTTAGCGCACGAACCCATGGAGATAACCCACTTCGGCTCGAGCATCTGCTCGTAGAGACGCTGGATGATCGGCGCCATCTTGATGAAGCAGGTACCGGCGATAACCATGAAGTCGGCCTGACGCGGCGATGCCCGGATCACTTCGGCGCCAAAGCGCGCGATGTCGTGGGGCGCCGTGAAGGCGGTGGTCATTTCCACGTAGCAGCACGACAAACCGAAGTTGTACGGCCACAGGGAGTTCTTACGTCCCCAGTTGACCGCGCCACTCAGCACGTCTTCCAGCTTGCCCATGAAAATGTTTTTGTGAACTTGATCTTCTAACGGATCGGAAACGGTTTCCCGTTCGCCAATCGGATATTGCTCGTTAGGAGCATCGGGGTCGATCCTGGTGAGATTGTATTGCATTGCCAAAGCCTCATTGTTTCAGCTTCGCCTGCCGCTTGCGACGAGCTTCCGGAGCCCAGTCAAGGGCGCCCACTCGGAACAGGTAGACAAGACCTGCCAACAGAATTGCTATGAAAACGAGAGCTTCGACGAATCCGGTCCAGCCGCTTTCGCGGACGGACACAGACCATGCAAAGAGAAAGAGGGCTTCGATATCGAAGATCACGAAGAGCATCGCGACCAGATAGAATTTGGCTGAGAGCCGCAAGCGGGCGCCACCGGTAGGTAGCATGCCCGACTCGAACGGTTCGTTTTTGCTGCGGCCCCAGGCTTTTGACCCGAGGAGGCTGGAGACGCCAAGCATGAAGGCACACAGGCCGACGACACCCAGAAGGAAAATGGCAAAGCCCCAGTTGTGGGCCATGAGTCCTGTCGCTTCGGGCATGCTGGTAATCCTTAACAGAGAGCAAAGGTCTCTGAGCTTGATAAAGAAATAGGCAGTGACGATATGTCGCAGCAATCAATCGCGCTGATTTTATGGCTAAACACCCTGCAAGTAAAATTCCTATAGCGAAATTATTTATTGGAATAAGGACATAGCGCATCTCCAATGCCCTGCAGCCCATGCGTTGCGGGCATTAGGCGGGTTTATGCAAATAATGTTTTGTAGGGAATGTAACGAACATAGTTGCGTCTAAATGATAATTGATATCGTTTGAGGGTGTTTTGTAACTGTTTAACGGGATGTCAGTTGGGAGGTTGTCTTACTTGCACGTTACTGCAATTAGCGACGGCGCCCGTTTTAGCGGATTTTTCTGACGGTTGTACCGCTCTGGATCAATGTTTTGATTCGCGGCTGACGCTTTTCCTGTGGGAGCGAGCTTGCTCGCGAATGCGGTTCATCATTCGACATGGATAGTGACTGACATGACGCCTTCGCGAGCAAGCTCGCTCCCACAGGGGGGTTGTGGCGTATGGGAGATTGTCTCGGGCAAAAAAACGCCCCGAACCAGTCGGGGCGTCAGTTTTGCGGCTCTGCGGTTAGCTTTCTATACGATCCGCAAAGGCCGTTTGCTCAGCGAAGCCGAATCAGTGGAACTGTTCTTCTTCGGTCGAACCGGTCAGTGCGGTTACCGAGGACGAGCCACCTTGAATCACAGTGGTCATGTCGTCGAAGTAGCCGGTGCCCACTTCCTGCTGGTGAGCCACGAAGGTGTAACCCTTGGCGGCGTCAGCGAATTCCTGCTCCTGCAGCTTCACGTAGGCAGTCATGTCGTTGCGGGCGTAGTCGTGCGCCAGGTTGAACATGCTGTGCCACATGTTGTGAATGCCGGCCAGGGTGATGAACTGGTGCTTGTAACCCATGGCGGACAGTTCGCGCTGGAACTTGGCGATGGTCGCGTCGTCGAGGTTTTTCTTCCAGTTGAAGGAAGGCGAGCAGTTGTACGACAGCAGTTGGTCCGGGTATTCCTTTTTGATCGCTTCGGCGAAGCGACGAGCCTCGTCCAGATCCGGCTTGGCAGTTTCGCACCAGATCAGGTCGGCGTATGGCGCGTAAGCCAGGCCACGGGCGATGGCTTGATCCAGGCCAGCACGAACCTTGTAGAAACCTTCCTGAGTGCGCTCGCCAGTCACGAACGGCTGGTCGTACGGGTCGCAATCGGATGTCAGCAGGTCAGCAGCGTTGGCGTCGGTACGGGCCAGGATGATGGTCGGAGTACCGGCAACGTCGGCAGCCAGGCGTGCGGCGGTCAGCTTCTGTACGGCTTCCTGAGTTGGAACCAGTACTTTACCGCCCATGTGACCGCATTTTTTCACGGAAGCCAGTTGGTCTTCGAAGTGAACGCCGGCGGCGCCTGCTTCGATCATGCTCTTCATCAGCTCGTAGGCGTTCAGCACGCCGCCGAAACCGGCTTCAGCGTCAGCCACGATCGGCGCGAAGTAGTCGATGTAGCCATCGTCGCCCGGGTTCTTGCCGGCTTTCCATTGGATCTGGTCAGCACGACGGAACGAGTTGTTGATGCGCTTGACCACGGTTGGCACCGAGTCCACCGGGTACAGCGACTGGTCCGGGTACATGGATTCTGCGGAGTTGTTGTCCGCAGCAACCTGCCAGCCCGACAGGTAGATCGCCTGGATGCCGGCTTTAACCTGCTGAACAGCCTGGCCACCGGTCAGGGCGCCCATGCAGTTGACGAAATCTTTCTCAGGACGGAAGGAAGGCTTGGCACCCTGGGTGACCAGGTTCCACAGCTTCTCGGCGCCCATTTTTGCAAAGGTGTGCTCAGGTTGAACCGAGCCACGCAGACGGACGACGTCAGCAGCGGAGTAAGTGCGTGTCACGCCTTTCCAGCGCGGGTTTTCAGCCCAGTCTTTTTCGAGGGCTGCAATTTGCTGTTCGCGTGTCAGTGCCATGGAGATAAACCTCGTCGCGTCTTTATGAAAAGTTGTTCTGCGGTGGAAAATTCCTGCGCTCGCTGACCAGAAGCTTAGGTGGTCAGGTCGGATTCGGCGGGGTAGGCGACGGGATGAACGATAGGCTCGAGGGGAAGTGAGCAGGTAGTGGCGGACTGCGGGCGCATTCGGGCGTCGTGGGCCTTTATACGGTCTACAGTGTGAAGCCGGGTTACCTAATTACGCTTCCGTCCCTCGGGACAACTTCGTTCCAGTCGGCAACCTCGTCAAACACACCTTGTGGGCGGTACAGACACGAAGCGGTTCGCGGGGTAGGTGCGAACATCGCTTCGAAGGCCCTTGCCAGGGCCTCTGATTAGCGGGAGCGAGGCCATCATGCCTTCGCTTTTTTACCCCGTCAAACGTTTTGTAGTGCTTTTTTTCAAGCACTACATCTTTCGTCTAATACGACTAATCAGTCAGTTTTCGGTGCTTTAGTCCAGGGCGTCGACTTTGACCCGCAAGGTCATGTCATCCCGGCCTTGAGTCGAGTAGCTGCGGGTCAGGCCCTGTTTGTCGGCCTGAGTCTGGCGATTCACGCCGGCGAGGGTGATCCACTCGCCGAGGCGCCCGCTGACAGTTGTGTCGGTGCTTTGCACGTTCACTACATCGGGACGTTCCTGGCTCATGCGGTCACGGTTGGTACTGATCGCCAGGTGAACGATGTCGCCGGTGACGCTGGCGGTGACGTAGAAACCCTGGGTGACGTTGCGGTATTGGGTCTGGCTGCTGTAATCGCCATAGGAGTTGGTCTGGCTGCTGGTGATCGGCACACTTTGACCGACTTGAATCAGCGCCGGCATGCCGTCGGTGGCCTGCACCTGCTGCACGCCGCCGTCGCGACTGGCGGTGCTGCGGCTGATGATGCGGGTCTGGTTCGGCTGGGCGCCGTTGACCGAATAACCTTCGTCGCCACGGCCATTGTTTTCATTGGTGTCGACGGTGATCAGCAGACGCTTGGGCGCCGTGTCCAATTGGGTGATCAGCGCCTTGAGCTCCTGGATCTTGTCCGGCTCAGCCTTGATGATCAGTTGGTTGCCATAGGCACTGACCTGACCGTCCTTGCCGAGGAAGTCTTGCGCCATCGGCAGCATTTCAGTACTGGTGCGGTAATTGAGGGGCACGATTTCTGTGGCTGCCATCACCGAAAAACTGCAACCGAGCAGCAGGGTGGTGAGCAGGGTGCGTAGGGACATGTCCGTTATCTCCGCTTTCGAAAGGCTTGATATTGCCAGTTTGTCGGCCTTGGGTGGGGCAAGTTGAATCGTAGACAGCAAAACGCCCCGGCATCGGTTGATGTCGGGGCGTTTTGTGGTGTTCTCGAGGGCCTCTTCGCGAGCAGGCTCGCTCCCACATTGGATCTCTGTCTGACACAAAAATCGTGTCCGCAGGAGATCCCCTGTGGGAGTGAGCCTGCTCGCGAAGGCCGCGCCGCCGTCTTAAGCCGAATGCCGAACCATGTCGACATGCGGAATCCCGGCTTCGAGGAATTCCTCGCTGATCAGGCTGAAGCCGAGGCGCTCATAGAACGCCGTGGCCTGCACCTGAGCGCTGAGCATTTGCTGCTTCAGGCCGCGTTCTTCCGCTTCAGCAATCACCGCTTGCATCAGCGCATCACCCACCTTCATCCCGCGCCAGTCTTTCAGTACCGAAACGCGGCCAATGTGCCCGTCAGGCAGCAGGCGCGCAGTACCAATCGGAAAGTCGCCTTCAAACGCCAGAAAATGCACGGCGGTCGCATCGTCCGCGTCCCATTCCAGCTCAGGTGGCACCGATTGCTCGGCGATGAACACCGTTTCACGAATGCGCCGGATCTCGGCGATGTCCTTCTGCCAGTCTGCGACACGTACGCGAATCTTATTCATCGGCGAACCCCAGGCTCCCTTGCTTGACCAACTGGCACAGCAGGCCGCAAGCGTCTTCGTCGTTCAGCCACTCACCGAGGTTGTCGGTGTGCAGGGCGTCGGCGGCGCAGATCAGCTTCAGCAGTTCGCGCAGCTTGCCCGGCAGGTAACGGCTCTGGCCGCTGGCGAACAGCAGCAGGTCGTCATCGACTTCCGACCAGGCCAGGCGCGCACTTGGGTTGCGGATCAGAATGGCGCCATCCTGCAGCGCAGCGAGGAAATCTTCTTCTTCGATTTCTTCCGGGCCGGCCACCAGTTCCGGGTAGCGCGGCTCGGTCATGTACTGGCCGAACCAGGTCAGCAGCAGGCGCTCGTCGCTCATGTGTTCGGCGAGCAGGGCTTTCAGGCGATCCAGTGCGTCGTGCTGAATCTGGTGTGGATCGGCTGCAGGCTGTGCGTCGGCGTCGGTGTAGCGCTCTTCATCAGTCAGGAACTGGCTGAGGAAGTCGGTGAAGTGAGTCAGCACTTCGGAAGCGCTTGGTGCGCGGAAACCGACCGAGTAGGTCATGCAGTTGTCGACCGCGACACCGCAGTGCGCCAAGCGCGGCGGCAGGTAGAGCATGTCGCCCGGTTCCAGTACCCATTCTTCGGTCTCGTGGAATTCAGCGAGGATGCGCAGGTCTGCGTGTTGCAGCAGCGGGCTCTCGGAATCGCACATCTGGCCGATTTTCCAGTTGCGCTTGCCGTGGCCTTGCAGCAGGAACACGTCGTAGTTATCGAAGTGCGGACCGACGCTGCCACCCGGGGCGGCGAAGCTGATCATCACGTCGTCGACGCGCCAGCTCGGCAGGAAACGGAAGTTTTCCAGCAGCTCGCTGACTTCCGGCACGAATTGGTCGACCGCTTGCACCAGCAGGGTCCACTCTTTTTCCGGCAGTTTGCTGAATTCGTCTTCAGCGAACGGGCCGCGACGCAGTTCCCATGGGCGCTCGCCATGCTCGATCACCAGGCGCGATTCGACTTCTTCTTCCAGGGCCAGGCCGGCCAGTTCGTCGGCGTCGATCGGGCTTTCGAAGTCAGGAATCGCCTGACGGATCAGCAGTGGCTTTTTCTGCCAGTAGTCGCGCAGGAATTCGCGTGCTGTGAGGCCGCCCAGAAGTTGAAGAGGAATATCGGAATTCATATGTAACCTATTGAAAAAAATCACTTTTCAGACGGGAATAAAAACGCCCGGCGCGGCCGGGCGTCTCAAACGGATCAAGCGGTCGATCAGATGCGTTTGGCTTGCGCTACAGCGTTGCCGATGTAGTTGGCCGGGGTCAGTTGCTTGAGCTCGGCTTTCGCTTCGGCAGGCATGTCCAGACCATCGATGAAAGTCTGCAACGCTTCAGGGCTGATGCCTTTGCCGCGGGTCAGTTCTTTCAGCTTCTCGTACGGGTTTTCGATGTTGTAGCGGCGCATCACGGTCTGGATCGGCTCGGCCAATACTTCCCAGCAAGCGTCGAGGTCAGCGGCAATCTTCTGCTCGTTGAGCTCCAGTTTGCTGATGCCTTTGAGGCTGGCCTCGTAGGCGATCACGCTGTGGGCGAAGCCGACACCGAGGTTACGCAGTACGGTGGAGTCGGTCAGGTCGCGCTGCCAGCGGGAGATCGGCAGTTTGCTCGCCAGGTGCTGGAACAGTGCGTTGGCGATGCCCAGGTTGCCTTCGGAGTTTTCGAAGTCGATCGGGTTGACCTTGTGCGGCATGGTCGACGAACCGATTTCGCCAGCGATGGTGCGCTGCTTGAAATAACCCAGGGAGATGTAGCCCCAGATGTCACGGTCGAAGTCGATCAGGATGGTGTTGAAGCGCGCGATCGCGTCGAACAGCTCGGCGATGTAGTCGTGCGGTTCGATCTGCGTGGTGTACGGGTTGAAGCCCAGGCCCAGCTCGTCTTCGATGAAGGCGCGGGCGTTGGCTTCCCAGTCGATCTGCGGGTAGGCCGACAGGTGGGCGTTGTAGTTGCCGACAGCGCCGTTGATCTTGCCCAGCAGCGGTACGGCAGCGACCTGAGCGATCTGACGCTCGAGACGGTAAACCACGTTCGCCAGCTCTTTACCCAGAGTGGTTGGCGAGGCTGGTTGACCGTGGGTGCGCGACAGCATTGGCACGTCAGCGAAACGGATGGCCAGTTCGCGGATGGCGTTGGCGGTCTGGCGCATCAGCGGCAGCATCACGTCGTCACGGCCTTCGCGCAGCATCAGGGCGTGGGACAGGTTGTTGATGTCTTCGCTGGTGCAGGCAAAGTGGATGAACTCGCTGACCTTGGCCAGCTCCGGCAGCTTGGCCGCCTGCTCTTTGAGCAGGTATTCGATCGCTTTGACGTCGTGGTTGGTGGTGCGCTCGATCTCTTTGACGCGCTCGGCGTGCTCCAGCGAGAAGTTTTCAGCCAGTTCATTGAGAACGGCGTTGGCCTCGGCGGAGAAGGCTGGCACTTCAGGGATACCAGCGTGGGCGGCCAGGCGCTGGAGCCAGCGCACTTCAACCAGAACACGGGCACGGATCAGGCCGTACTCGCTGAAAATCGGGCGCAGGGCCTGGGTTTTGCCGGCGTAGCGGCCGTCAACAGGGGAAACCGCAGTGAGCGAAGAAAGCTGCATGGGGTGTTCTCGGACAGTCGGGCAACGAAATGGGGCGCGTATCATACATGAAAAAATCCGCCGGTCCGTTGCCAACTGACCGGCGTATTACGCGTTACAGACTACAAAGCTTTTATTGCGCGGCGATTTACTCGCTGCGCATCAACGGATACAGCTCTTTGAGCAGCTTGCGCCGGCTGATCACCAACTGCCAGCGATGGCCGCCGAGCTGCCGCCACAGGCGCGCTGAACGAATGCCGGCGAGGAGCAGGGCGCGAATCTTCGAGGCGTTGCTTGGCTGCTGCAGATTGCGCATGTCGCCATGCACCTGAATGCGTTGGCGCAAGGTGCTCAGGGTGTCCTGGTACAGCGCGCCGCAAGCCGCGACCACGTTTTCGTGGGCCGGGCCGAAATGCTCGACTTGCGACTGGATCTGCGGCAAGCGCTTGCCGATGATGTCGAGCATGTCGTTGCGCTTGGCCAGTTGACGTTCCAGGCCGAGCATCGACAGGGCATAACGCAGCGGCTCGCGTTGCAGCGTGCTCGGGTCGCGTTCAAGGGCGCCAATCAGTGCACGGTAACCTTCGCGCAAATTGATGTCGTCGCCGCCGTATACGTCCAGCGTGTCCTTCGGGTCGCGCACGAGCAGGCTGCCGAGCATGCAGCTCAGGCCGGCCTCGCTGGTCTGGCCGGTCTTGGCGATCCGGTCGACCAGCACGGCGGCGAGAAACACGCCGCCGAGCGCCGTCAGTTGCTCCTGAGTCGGGCTCATGCCTGGCCGCTCCACGGCTCGGCCACTTCGATCACGCCGCCACCGAGACAGATTTCACCGTCGTAGAACACCACCGATTGGCCCGGCGTCACCGCGCGTTGCGGCTCGTCGAACACGGCGCGGTAGCCGCTGGCGGCTTTTTCCAGGGTGCAGGCTTGATCGCTCTGGCGATAACGCACTTTCGCGGTCAGGCGCAGCGGCTGGCTCAGGTCGATCGGGTTGACCCAATAGATTTCCGAAGCGAGCAGGGCGCTGGAAAACAGCCACGGATGGTTGTTGCCCTGGCCGACGATCAGCTCGTTGCTGTCCAGGTCCTTGCGCAGCACGTACCACGGCTCGTCACCGGCATCTTTCAAACCGCCGATGCCCAGACCTTGGCGCTGACCGATGGTGTGGTACATCAAACCGTGGTGGCGACCGATGACTTCGCCTTCGGTGGTTTTGATTTCGCCCGGTTGCGCCGGCAGGTATTGCTTGAGGAAGTCGCTGAAGCGCCGCTCGCCGATGAAGCAGATCCCGGTGGAGTCCTTCTTCTTGGCGGTGGCCAGCTCGTATTTCTCGGCAATCGCACGGACTTCCGGCTTTTCCAGTTCGCCGACCGGGAACAGGGTCTTGGCGATCTGTTCGCCGCCAACGGCGTGCAGGAAATAGCTCTGATCCTTGTTCGGGTCGAGGCCCTTGAGCAGTTCGGTGCGGCCTTCGATGTCGCGGCGACGCACGTAGTGGCCGGTAGCAATCAGGTCGGCACCGAGCATCATGGCGTAATCGAGGAACGCCTTGAACTTGATTTCGCGGTTACACAGGATGTCCGGGTTCGGCGTACGGCCGGCCTTGTATTCGGCGAGGAAATGCTCGAACACGTTGTCCCAGTACTCGGCGGCGAAGTTGGCAGTGTGCAGCTTGATGCCAATCTTGTCGCAGACAGCCTGAGCATCCGCCAGGTCGTCCATGGCGGTGCAGTATTCCGTTCCGTCGTCTTCTTCCCAGTTCTTCATGAACAGGCCTTCCACCTCGTAACCCTGCTCGATCAGCAGGAGAGCGGAAACGGAAGAGTCCACGCCGCCGGACATGCCGACAATGACGCGCTTCTTGGATGTGTCAGAAGGGGCTGGATCACGCATAGGGATTCAATGAGTGTCTTGAAAAAGGACGCGATTCTAGCAGGCTCGCGGCCTCAAGGCTAAAGAGAAGGGCGGATCAGTTCGAGGCTGAAGTGATGGCCGGCCAGATAATCGTCGATGCAACGGATGATCAGCTCGCTGCGCCAGTTGTCGCGTTGAGCCATTAATTCGTCACGGGTCAGCCACTTGGCGCCGACGATGCCGTCATCGAGCTGGTAGTCGGGGTGGTGTTGCACGGCTTTGGCGCTGAAGCACACGCGCTGGTAAGTCACGCCGTTGCTCGGTGCGGTGTACAAGTAAATGCCGATCACGCCGGTAGGTTCGACGTCCCAGCCGGTTTCTTCGAGGGTCTCGCGCACGGCGGCGTCGATCAGGGTTTCGTCCGGGTCGAGATGGCCGGCGGGCTGGTTGAGCACGTTACGCCCAGCCTTGTGTTCCTCGACCATCAGGAAGCGGCCGTTGTCCTCGACGATGGTGGCGACGGTGATGTGGGGGAGCCATTCCATAGGATGTCCTCAAATATAGAATTGAAACCCAATCCCCCTGTGGGAGCGAGCCTGCTCGCGAAAGCGGTGTGTCAGTCAATGCAGATGCTGAATGATAAACCGCTTTCGTCGGAACGCCGCCCGGAGCAGGCTCGCTCCCACAGGGGAATTGTGTGAGCTCTGGAAACACAAACCCCGGCACAGGGCCGGGGTTCGTTTACAGCGCTACAACCTTAAACCAGCGCAGCAATCGCCGCGTTGAGAGTTGCGCTTGGGCGCATGGCCTTGCTGATCAGCTCGGCATTGGCGTGGTAGTAACCGCCGATGTCGACTGGCTTGCCCTGAACGGCGTTGAGCTCGGCAACGATGGTTGCTTCGTTCTCGGTCAGAGTCTTGGCCAGAGTCGCGAACTGCGCTTGCAGTGCAGCGTCTTCAGTCTGGGCAGCCAGGGCCTGGGCCCAGTACATCGCCAGATAGAAGTGGCTGCCGCGGTTGTCGATGTTGCCGACTTTGCGCGATGGCGACTTGTTGTTGTCGAGGAACTGGCCGGTGGCCTGATCCAGGGTTTTCGACAGCACCAGCGCTTTCGGGTTGTTGTAGTTCACACCCAGATGCTCAAGGGACGCTGCCAGTGCAAGGAATTCACCCAGCGAATCCCAGCGCAGGAAGTTCTCTTCAACCAGTTGCTGCACGTGCTTCGGAGCCGAACCGCCGGCGCCGGTTTCGAACAGGCCACCGCCGTTCATCAGCGGCACGATCGACAGCATCTTGGCGCTGGTGCCCAGTTCCATGATCGGGAACAGGTCGGTCAGGTAGTCGCGCAGTACGTTGCCGGTCACCGAAATGGTGTCCTTGCCTTCGCGGGTGCGCTGCAGGGTGTACTTCATGGCGTCGACCGGCGCCATGATCTGGATGTCCAGACCGGTGGTGTCGTGATCCTTCAGGTAAGCCTGAACTTTCTCGATCACTACGCCATCGTGAGCGCGCATCGGGTCCAGCCAGAAGATCGCTGGCGTGCTGCTCGCGCGAGCACGGTTGACGGCCAGTTTGACCCAGTCCTGGATCGGCGCGTCTTTGGTCTGGCACATGCGGAAGATGTCGCCGGCTTCAACAGCCTGTTCCATCAGCAGGTTGCCCTTGCTGTCGGTGACGCGAACCACGCCGTCAGCCTTGATCTGGAAAGTCTTGTCGTGCGAGCCGTACTCTTCGGCTTTCTTCGCCATCAGGCCAACGTTTGGCACGCTGCCCATGGTGGTTGGGTCGAAGGCGCCATTGGCTTTGCAATCTTCGATCACAGCCTGGTAGATGGTCGCGTAGCAACGATCCGGGATCACCGCCTTGGTGTCGTGCAGTTGACCGTCGGTGCCCCACATTTTGCCGGAGTCACGGATCATTGCCGGCATTGAGGCGTCGACGATAACGTCGCTCGGCACGTGCAGGTTGGTGATGCCTTTGTCGGAGTTGACCATTGCCAGCGATGGACGAGCGGCGTAGACGGCGGCCATGTCAGCTTCGATCTGTGCTTGCTGCTCAGCCGGCAGGGCTTTGATGCGCGCGTACAGATCGCCGATGCCGTTGTTCAGGTTGAAGCCGATCTCGGCCAGCACGTCAGCGTGCTTGGTCAGGGCGTCTTTATAGAACTCGGCAACAATCTGGCCGAACATGATCGGGTCGGAGACCTTCATCATGGTTGCTTTCAAGTGAACCGAAAGCAGCACGCCCTGGGCCTTGGCGCTGTCGATTTCAGCAGCGATGAACGCGCGCAGGGCGTTTTTGCTCATCACGGCGCAGTCGAGGATCTCGCCAGCCTGAACGGTGGTTTTTTCTTTCAGAACGGTAGCGGTACCGTCCTTGGCGATCAGCTCGATCTTCACGGCGTCAGCGGCGTCGATCAGGGCAGCTTTTTCGCTGCCGTAGAAATCGCCGGTGCTCATGTGAGCGACGTGGGATTTGGAGTCTTTGGCCCAGGCGCCCATTTTGTGCGGGTGCTTGCGCGCATAGTTCTTCACCGACAGCGGTGCACGACGGTCGGAGTTGCCTTCACGCAGAACCGGGTTCACGGCACTGCCCTTGACCTTGTCGTAACGCGCCTTGGCATCTTTGTCGGCGTCGCTGGTCACGGTTTCCGGGTAGTCCGGCAGGTTGTAACCCTGAGCTTGCAGCTCTTTGATCGCGGCTTGCAGCTGTGGCACCGAAGCGCTGATGTTCGGCAGCTTGATGATGTTGGCTTCAGGCGTAACGGCCAGGTCGCCCAGTTCGGCGAGGTGGTCGGCTACGGCTTTGTCGCCCAGTTGCTCGGGGAAGCTGGCCAGAATACGTGCTGCAAGAGAGATATCGCGGGTTTCCACGGCGATATCGGCCGAGGCGGTGTAAGCCTCGATGATCGGCAGCAGGGAATAGGTGGCGAGGGCTGGAGCTTCGTCGGTGAAGGTATAGATGATCTTCGAGCGGGTGGGCATATTCGGATTAACTCTCTCTTCTTTGCTAAAGCGTGCGCAGAAACTCGAGGGGCGCCGGGTAAGCGCGTTCGTTCAAAGTCATCCATGAACCGAATGTCGAGATTCTTCGCGGTGATGTTGGGTGCATCAGTAGAGCGTCAAGCAGTCGGACTGCGGTAACAACCCGACCAATCAGGCGGAAAGTCTCGTGCTAGAGAGGCCAGCCGTCGTGACCCTGTGGTCAGCGGGCGGCATTATACATAGGTAGCTGGCAATCTGCCGATGGTTCATATGCAACGATTCTCGTCCATTGGTCTAAAGGTCGCAGGGCGGGGTCGGGCGTAGAGTCGTCGCGAATGCTTGAGTTTGGCGCTTTTCCCTTTGCTTTCAGGCTTGTACGAAACGAGATGTAGGCGCGCCACGAACAGAGGGTTTGCGTGTTGATTTAACTGGGTTACGCTCGAACCAAGCCAGATGTTCAATCCAAACAATGGAGTTCAGCATGGGTTACAAGAAGATTCAGGTTCCAGCCGTCGGCGACAAAATCACCGTCAATGCAGACCATTCTCTCAATGTTCCTGATAACCCGATCATCCCCTTCATCGAAGGTGACGGCATTGGTGTCGACATCAGCCCGGTGATGATCAAGGTTGTCGATGCTGCAGTTCAAAAGGCATACGGCGGTAAACGCAAGATTTCCTGGATGGAAGTCTACGCCGGGGAAAAAGCCACTCAGGTTTATGATCAGGACACCTGGCTGCCTCAGGAAACTCTCGATGCAGTCAAGGATTACGTGGTTTCCATCAAAGGCCCGCTGACCACCCCGGTCGGTGGCGGCATCCGCTCGCTGAACGTGGCCCTGCGTCAGCAACTCGACCTGTACGTCTGCCTGCGCCCGGTGCGCTGGTTCGAAGGCGTGCCAAGCCCGGTGAAAAAGCCCGGCGATGTCGACATGACCATTTTCCGCGAGAACTCCGAAGACATCTATGCGGGCATTGAGTGGAAGGCCGGTTCGCCGGAAGCCACCAAAGTCATCAAATTCCTTAAAGAAGAAATGGGCGTCACCAAGATCCGTTTCGACGAAAACTGCGGCATCGGCGTCAAGCCGGTTTCGCTGGAAGGCACCAAGCGTCTGGCGCGCAAGGCCCTGCAATATGTGGTCGATAACGACCGCGATTCGCTGACCATCGTGCACAAAGGCAACATCATGAAGTTCACCGAAGGTGCCTTCAAAGAGTGGGCCTACGAAGTGGCCGCTGAAGAATTCGGCGCGACTCTGCTCGACGGCGGTCCGTGGATGCAGTTCAAAAACCCGAAAACCGGCAAGAACGTTGTAGTCAAAGATGCCATCGCCGACGCCATGCTCCAGCAGATCCTGCTGCGCCCGGCCGAATACGATGTGATCGCGACCCTGAACCTGAACGGCGACTACCTCTCCGACGCCCTGGCGGCGGAAGTGGGCGGTATCGGCATCGCGCCGGGCGCCAACCTGTCCGACACCGTGGCGATGTTCGAGGCCACCCACGGTACTGCGCCGAAGTACGCCGGCAAGGATCAGGTCAACCCGGGTTCGCTGATTCTCTCGGCCGAGATGATGCTGCGGCACATGGGCTGGACGGAAGCGGCAGATCTGATCATCAAGGGCACCAACGGCGCTATTTCGGCCAAGACTGTGACCTATGACTTTGAGCGTCTGATGGACGGGGCCAAACTGGTTTCGTCTTCGGGCTTCGGCGATGCGCTGATTTCGCATATGTAAAACGCGGGCACATAAAAACCGCCTGACTCATTTATTGAGTCAGGCGGTTTTTTATGGCTGAAGGTTCTGAGGCGTCAGCTGGATACCGTTTGCACTTGCGTGACGGTATGGGGCAAATCTTTTGCGGCTTCGACCGAGGTGATTTTTAGGGCATGCAGCCCCTTGGGGCCTTGAACAATCTCGAAACTCACCAGTTGTCCAGCCTTGAGGGTTCTATACCCGTCCATCTGAATGGCGGAGTAGTGCGCAAAGAAATCAATCTCTTTTCCGTCTTCATCGCGGCCTTCGCGGGCGTCGGTATTGATAAAGCCGAATCCCTTGGCATTGTTGAACCATTTCACCTTGCCGACAGCCATGCTCAAATCCCTCTGCAACAGACTCCATCGCTGGAGTATCATCCAATTCATCCGCAATCTTATTCGTTAAAAGAATTGACTCCGCGGATCTTTTTTACCCACTGTGGGTTCTATTGGTTGTAACACCGTTTTCCCGATAGTCAAGGTGACCGGGCAGTCGGAGTTGAAAACGTGGACAGCCGCCCCCACCACTGTATTTGCACAACTGACGAACCTTTCTTTCCATGCATGCAATCAGCCAGATTCGACTAACATTCAATCAGGATCGCCCGCTTCTCCAAAAGGATCTTCCAGAGGAGCACGACGACGATTCGGCAGGCGTTGCTGTTCAGGAAGCAAAGCCTGCGTTACAGGCGCCGCCGATGTACAAGGTGGTTTTGTTTAATGATGACTACACACCGATGGATTTCGTCGTCGAAGTGCTCGAGGTGTTTTTTAACCTGAATCGCGAGCTGGCGACCAAGGTCATGCTGGCCGTCCACACAGAAGGGCGGGCAGTATGTGGAGTGTTTACCCGCGACATCGCCGAGACAAAGGCCATGCAGGTCAACCAGTACGCCAGGGAAAGCCAGCATCCGCTACTCTGTGAAATCGAGAAGGACGGTTAATCGCCGACCACTTGGGTATGAGGTGAAGCTATGTTAAACCGCGAGCTCGAAGTCACCCTCAATCTAGCCTTCAAGGAGGCTCGTTCGAAACGTCATGAATTCATGACCGTCGAACACCTTTTGCTGGCCCTATTGGACAATGAGGCTGCCGCCACCGTTTTGCGTGCCTGTGGCGCAAACCTCGACAAACTCAAGCATGACCTGCAGGAGTTCATCGACTCCACCACGCCATTGATCCCCGTTCATGACGAAGATCGTGAAACCCAGCCAACCCTGGGCTTCCAGCGTGTACTGCAACGTGCTGTTTTCCACGTACAGAGCTCGGGCAAACGCGAAGTGACTGGCGCCAACGTGCTGGTCGCAATCTTCAGTGAGCAAGAGAGTCAGGCAGTGTTCCTGCTGAAACAGCAGAGCGTTGCGCGCATCGATGTCGTCAATTACATCGCTCATGGCATATCCAAAGTGCCGGGGCATGGCGATCACTCTGAAGGTGAACAAGATATGCAGGACGACGAGGGCGGTGAGTCTTCTTCTTCAGGCAATCCTCTGGATGCTTATGCCAGCAACCTCAACGAACTCGCGCGCCAGGGTCGTATCGATCCGCTGGTCGGCCGTGAGTCGGAAGTCGAGCGTGTCGCGCAGATTCTCGCGCGCCGGCGCAAAAACAATCCGCTGCTGGTAGGCGAGGCGGGCGTGGGTAAAACCGCGATTGCCGAAGGCCTGGCCAAGCGCATTGTTGATAATCAGGTGCCGGACCTGCTGGCCAACAGCGTTGTTTACTCGCTCGACCTTGGCGCTCTGCTTGCGGGCACCAAGTATCGTGGTGATTTCGAGAAGCGCTTCAAGGCGCTGCTCAACGAACTGAAAAAACGTCCGCAGGCGATCCTGTTCATCGACGAAATCCACACCATCATCGGTGCCGGCGCTGCTTCCGGTGGCGTGATGGATGCTTCGAACCTGCTCAAACCGCTGCTGTCGTCTGGCGACATTCGCTGCATCGGCTCGACCACGTTCCAGGAATTCCGTGGCATCTTCGAGAAGGACCGTGCCTTGGCACGGCGCTTCCAGAAGGTCGATGTCGTCGAGCCGTCGGTGGAAGACACCATCGGCATCCTGCGCGGCCTGAAAGGGCGTTTCGAGCAGCACCACAACATCGAATACAGCGATGAGTCGTTGCGCGCCGCTGCTGAGCTGGCTTCGCGCTACATCAATGACCGGCACATGCCGGACAAGGCCATCGACGTGATCGACGAGGCGGGCGCCTATCAGCGTCTGCAACCGGTCGAAAAACGCGTGAAGCGCATTGAAGTGCCACAGGTCGAAGACATCGTGGCGAAAATCGCACGGATTCCGCCGAAGCACGTCACCAGTTCCGACAAGGAGCTGCTGCGTAATCTGGAGCGCGACCTGAAGCTGACGGTGTTTGGTCAGGACGCGGCGATCGATTCGCTGTCGACCGCGATCAAGCTGTCGCGTGCCGGGCTTAAATCGCCCGACAAGCCAGTCGGTTCGTTCCTGTTCGCAGGCCCGACCGGTGTTGGTAAAACCGAGGCTGCGCGGCAATTGGCCAAGGCCTTGGGGATCGAGCTGGTTCGCTTCGACATGTCCGAGTACATGGAGCGTCACACCGTGTCGCGTCTGATCGGTGCGCCTCCTGGGTATGTCGGTTTCGATCAGGGCGGTCTGTTGACCGAGGCGATCACCAAGCAGCCGCATTGCGTATTGCTCCTTGATGAAATCGAGAAGGCGCATCCGGAAGTCTTCAACCTGCTGTTGCAGGTGATGGATCACGGTACGCTGACCGACAACAACGGGCGCAAGGCGGACTTCCGCAACGTGATTGTGATCATGACCACCAACGCTGGTGCCGAAACAGCGGCGCGTGCTTCGATCGGTTTCACCCATCAGGACCACTCGTCTGATGCGATGGAAGTGATCAAGAAGAGCTTTACGCCGGAGTTCCGTAACCGTCTGGACACCATTATCCAGTTTGGTCGCCTCAGTCATGAGGTCATCAAAAGTGTGGTGGACAAGTTCCTTACCGAGCTTCAGGCGCAGCTGGAAGACAAGCGTGTGTTGCTTGAGGTCACTGATGCTGCGCGTAGTTGGCTGGCGGCGGGTGGTTATGACTCGGCGATGGGTGCGCGTCCGATGGCTCGTCTGATCCAGGACAAGATCAAGCGTCCGTTGGCGGAGGAGATTCTGTTTGGCGAGCTGGCCGAGCATGGCGGTGTGGTGCACATCGACATCAAGGATGGTGAGTTGACGTTTGACTTCGAGACTACCGCTGAGATGGCCTGACGGTTTGATGTTGATTGGGAAGGCGCCTTCGGGCGCCTTTTTGTTATTTGTCGTTTGGGTTTTTTGGGTGAATATCCGTTGCTGCGGTGATGGCTTATTACGGTTTCGCCCTTACGGCGACTCACTTTTTTTCAAACGCCAAAAAAAGTAAGCAAAAAACGCTTGCTCCTACGTGCGGCCCGCTCGCTGGGGCTCGGGGTTCCTTCGCTGCGGGATCGATCCGGGCGCAGCGCCTACGGTTTGCTTCGCTGCACCTCCTCTCGCTGTGTTTGGCTGCGCCAAACGGTCGCTGCGCTCCCACGCCCGGATCAATCCCTCCACTCAGCCTTCCGACGTCGCCTTACAGATCAAAAGCTGCAGCCGAGCTAACGCTCATCCTGTTGAGTGGTGAGGAGCACAGCGTGGTCGGCTTTGGATTTGTCGTGGATTCGCCCCTCACCCCAGCCCTCTCCCGAGGGAGAGGGAGCCGATGGTGGGTCTCTCAAAATTCGCGTTCAACTCGATATCCCAAGTCGGAGTAGTTCTCCCAAACAACTCGGTCAGTCCCCTCTCCCTCCGGGAGAGGGCTAGGGTGAGGGGCTTTTGATCTGGCTTTGGCTTTTGATGTGGTTTTTGATCTTTTGCCCCATCGGCAGGCCGAGCGTAGGTGTTCATCCGGGGGGTAGGCGCGCAGCGCCGTGCGGCGTAGCCGCATTCATCGAGAGGAGGTGCAGCGAAGCAAACCGTAGGCGATGCCCCCGGATGGACACCGTAGCGAGGGAACACTGAGCCTCAGCGAAGTGCCGTACGCCGGGGCAAAGCCTTTTGGGTTACCTTTTCGGCGTTTGGAAAAGGTGACTCGCTGTAAGAGCGAAACCGCCAGCGGCCGCACCCAAAAAAACGGATATGCCCCCAAACCCAAAAACCCAAAACGCACATACAAAAACGCCCGGCATAAACCGGGCGTTCTGTATTGACTTGATTAACGAGCGCGGTAAGTGATGCGCCCTTTGCTCAAGTCATAGGGCGTCAGCTCGACGCGCACTTTGTCACCGGTAAGAATACGAATGTAGTTCTTGCGCATCTTGCCGGAAATATGCGCGGTTACGACGTGCCCATTTTCCAACTCCACACGAAACATGGTGTTGGGCAGGGTGTCGACGACAGTGCCTTCCATTTCGAAGCTGTCTTCTTTCGACATGCAGTAAAGCCCTCGGTATCCAATGAATGGCCCGGTGCAACTGCGCCAGGCAAAAGCGGCGTGCATTGTGCCCGAAAAATGGGGTTTACGCCAAGGGGTTTACGGCTTGGGTTTAGTTGAGGATCACCCAGCGCTGATTAATCAGCAATTCGATGGGGCGATATTGCGTCTTGTAGTTCATCTTTTTGCAGTTCTTGATCCAGTAACCGAGGTAGACCGCCTCAAGCCCAAGGCGCTGGCTCTCGGCGATTTGCCAGAGGATGGCAAATCGGCCAAGGCTGCGGCGTTCTTCGGAGGGTTCGTAGAAGGTGTACACGGCTGACAAACCGTTCGGCAGCAAATCAGTGACCGCCACGGCGAGCAACCGTCCGTCGAGTCGGAACTCGTAAAAGCGCGAGAACGGCAAGTCGCGGACCAGAAACGTCGCGAACTGATCACGGCTCGGCGGGTACATGTCGCCGTCTGCGTGGCGCTGTTCGATGTAACGCTGATACAGGTCGAAATATTCTTCGCTGAATTGCGGTTTGGCCGGGCGCACCTGCAAATCCGTATTGCGCTTGAGAATCCGCTTCTGCTGACGATTGGGCATGAACTGCGCCACGGGAATGCGCGCAGGCACGCACGCATTGCAGTTCTGGCAATGCGGCCGGTACAGATGATCGCCGCTGCGACGAAAGCCCATTTCCGACAGGTCTGCGTAGACATGCACATCCATGGGCTGACTCGGATCGAGAAACAGGGTCGTGGCCTGCTCCTCGGGCAGATAACTGCAAGAGTGAGGCTGAGTGGCATAGAACTTCAATCGCGCCAACTCGGTCATGATCAACCCTCGGGATAAGCTGGTGAATTAAGTGTAAGCCACGCGCGCAAAAGTCGCTCAGCAAACCCAGGTGGCACGATTGGGTTGGTCCAGATGGCGGGCCAGATAGTCGGCGAATTCCTGGCGGGGAATGGCTCTGGCGCCGAGGCTGTGCAGATGATCGGTCGGCATCTGGCAATCGATCAGCACGAATCCCGAGTCTTTCAGATGCCGCACCAGGGTCGCAAAGCCGAATTTCGAGGCATTGTCGGCGCGGCTGAACATCGATTCACCAAAAAACAATTGGCCCATCGCCAGGCCGTACAGGCCACCGACCAGTTCGCCCTGATCCCAGACCTCCACCGAATGCGCGAAGCCGCGACGATGCAGTTCGACATAGGCGTCCTGCATCGCCTCGGTGATCCAGGTGCCATCGGCGTAATCCCGTGGTGCGGCACAGGCGCGGATCACGGCATCGAAATCCTGATCGAAGGTGACTTGATAGCGTTCCTGACGCAGCAGTTTGCCGAGACTGCGCGAGACATGCAGTTCGTCGGGAAATAAGACGGTGCGCGGATCCGGCGACCACCAGAGAATCGGCTGACCCTCGGAAAACCATGGAAAGCAGCCATGGCGATAAGCTTGAATCAGCCGGTCGGCCGACAGATCGCCACCCGCAGCCAGCAATCCGTTGGGGTCGCGCATGGCCTTTTCCAGTGGCGGAAAAGTCAGGGAATTACGTTGTAACCAAGTCAGCATGGCATCCAGGCTTACAGAAGGGGAGGGCGGTGGGGCGTCTGGCCCGCGATAAAGTGTGCCGTTAAATGACAGGAATGTCGTCCAGATACTTCTCGGCATCCAGTGCGGCCATACACCCGGCACCGGCTGACGTTACCGCCTGGCGGTAAACGTGGTCAGCCACGTCACCGGCGGCAAATACCCCGGGAATCTCGGTGGCGGTGGCGTCGCCGTCGCTGCCGCCCTTGACCCGCAAGTAGCCGTCGCGCATCGGCAACTGGCCTTGGAACAGGTCGGTGTTGGGCTTGTGACCAATGGCAATGAATACGCCGGCCAACGCCAGTTCGCGGGTTTCGCCGGTATGACTGTCCCGCAGCCGCGCGCCGGTGACGCCGCTGGCATCGCCGAGCACTTCGTCGAGATTCTGGTTCCAGTGCAGGCGTACGTTGCCGTTCGTAGCTTTCTCGAACAGTTTGTCCTGAAGGATTTTCTCCGAACGCAGTTTGTCGCGACGATGGATCAGGTGCACCTCTCTGGCGATGTTCGACAGGTAAAGTGCCTCCTCAACCGCCGTATTGCCGCCGCCGACCACGGCGACCACCTGATTGCGATAGAAGAAGCCGTCACAGGTCGCACAGGCGGAAACGCCTTTGCCGGCGAAGGCTTCTTCCGAGGGCAAGCCCAGATACTGCGCCGAGGCGCCGGTGGCAATGATCAGTGCGTCGCAGGTGTAAGGGCCGCTGTCGCCGATAAGCTCGAACGGGCGCTGCTGCAACTTGGCGGTGTGGATGTGGTCGTAAACGATCTCTGTGGCAAAGCGTTCGGCGTGTTTCTGCATGCGCTCCATCAGCACCGGGCCGGTGAGGCCTTCGACGTCACCGGGCCAGTTGTCGACCTCGACGGTGGTGGTGAGCTGGCCACCGGCCTGCAGGCCGGTGATGACCACGGGTTTGAGGTTGGCGCGGGCGGCATACACGGCAGCGCTGTAACCGGCCGGGCCGGAGCCAAGGATGATCAGGCGTGAATGCTTCGCTACGTTCATCAAATAGACCTCATAAGCCTTTGTCACAAAAGGTAATGCATGCTCAAATTGAGTCTCGGCTTCTGTGTGCTTGACTATGCTCGATCCTGGGGCTTGAAGCATGGCATCGCACGCACAAACCCGTACAATGCCGGGCTGTTACAGAATGTTCGCCGTGCGCTGTATTTATAAAAGCGGCAGCACAGTGTTAAAAGTAGTCTCAGTTGCGCTCGTTCACTTTTTTACCTGCCTGGATTGGGCAGTTTTTTATCGTCATTCAATAGATGGACGCGCCTCGGGCGCAGGAAAAGAAGCGTTTTGAAGAAATCCACCGAAGCACCAAAAACAGTCGTCCCGCTCTGGCGCCAACAGTTGCACTACCGGCTCAAGGAAGGTGCATTGATCGCCATCGGCGCCTTGTGCCTGTTCCTGATGATGGCTTTGCTGACCTACGGCAAGGACGATCCAGGCTGGAGCCACAACAGCAAGATCGATGACGTACAGAATTTCGGCGGCCCGGCGGGTTCCTACAGCGCCGACATCCTGTTCATGGTGCTGGGTTACTTCGCCTATATCTTCCCGTTGCTGCTGGCGATCAAGGCGTACCAGATTTTCCGCCAGCGCCATGAGCCATGGCAGTGGAGTGGCTGGCTGTTTTCCTGGCGTCTGATCGGTCTGGTGTTTCTGGTACTGTCTGGCGCTGCGCTGGCGCATCTGCACTTTCACGCGGCCTCGGGCCTGCCCGCGGGGGCTGGTGGCGCGTTGGGCGAAAGCCTCGGCAATCTGGCGAAGAATGCGCTGAATATTCAGGGCAGCACCCTGTTGTTCATCGCGCTGTTCCTGTTTGGCCTGACAGTATTTACCGATCTGTCGTGGTTCAAGGTGATGGATATCACCGGCAAGATCACCCTTGATCTGTTCGAACTGTTTCAAGGCGCGCTCAATCGCTGGTGGTCGGCCCGTACCGAGCGCAAGCAACTGGTTGCGCAATTGCGTGAAGTCGACGATCGCGTGCATGACGTGGTCGCGCCGACGGTCACCGACAAGCGCGAACAAGCCAAAGTCAAAGAACGCCTGATCGAACGTGAGCAAGCCCTGAGCAAGCACATGTCCGACCGCGAGAAACAAGTGCCGCCGGTTATCGCCCCGGCCCCGACCAAGGCGCCCGAGCCAAGCAAGCGCGTGCAGAAAGAGAAACAGGTGCCGTTGTTCGTCGACAGCGCCGTGGAAGGCACCTTGCCGCCGATCTCGATTCTTGATCCTGCGGAAAAGAAACAACTCAATTACTCACCGGAATCCCTGGCGGCGGTCGGCCATTTGCTGGAGATCAAGCTCAAGGAGTTCGGTGTCGAGGTCACGGTGGATTCGATCCATCCTGGCCCGGTGATTACCCGTTACGAAATCCAGCCTGCCGCCGGCGTCAAAGTCAGCCGCATCGCCAACCTGGCGAAAGACCTTGCACGTTCCCTGGCTGTGACCAGTGTGCGGGTGGTCGAGGTGATTCCGGGCAAGACCACCGTCGGTATCGAGATTCCCAACGAAGACCGGCAGATCGTGCGCTTCTCCGAAGTGCTGTCGACGCCTGAATACGACAATTTCAAATCACCGGTCACCCTGGCGCTGGGTCACGACATCGGCGGTAAGCCGGTCATTACTGACCTGGCGAAGATGCCGCACCTGCTGGTGGCCGGTACGACCGGTTCCGGTAAGTCGGTGGGTGTGAACGCGATGATCCTGTCGATCCTGTTCAAGTCCGGCCCGGAAGACGCCAAGCTGATCATGATCGACCCGAAAATGCTGGAACTGTCGATCTACGAAGGCATTCCGCATCTGCTTTGCCCGGTCGTCACCGACATGAAGGACGCCGCCAACGCCTTGCGCTGGAGCGTTGCCGAGATGGAGCGCCGCTACAAGCTGATGGCGAAGATGGGCGTGCGTAACCTGTCTGGCTTCAACGCCAAGGTCAAGGAAGCGCAGGATGCCGGCGAGCCGTTGAGCGATCCGCTGTACAAGCGTGAAAGCATTCACGACGAAGCGCCGCTGCTGCAGAAACTGCCGACCATCGTCGTGGTGGTCGACGAATTCGCCGACATGATGATGATCGTCGGCAAGAAGGTTGAAGAACTGATCGCCCGTATCGCCCAGAAGGCCCGTGCTGCCGGTATTCACTTGATCCTCGCGACCCAGCGGCCGTCGGTGGACGTGATCACCGGTCTGATCAAGGCCAACATTCCGACGCGTATGGCGTTCCAGGTGTCGAGCAAGATCGACTCCCGCACCATCATCGATCAGGGTGGCGCCGAACAACTGCTCGGGCACGGTGACATGCTCTACATGCCGCCGGGCACCAGCCTGCCGATTCGGGTTCACGGTGCATTCGTATCCGACGATGAGGTACACCGTGTGGTCGAAGCGTGGAAACTGCGCGGCGCACCGGAATACAACGATGACATCCTCAACGGTGTCGAAGAAGCTGGCAGCGGTTTTGAAGGCAGCAGCGGTGGCGGCGACGGCGATGATCCGGAAGCCGACGCGCTGTATGACGAAGCCGTACAGTTCGTTCTCGAAAGCCGTCGTGCCTCGATTTCCGCTGTACAGCGCAAGCTGAAGATCGGCTACAACCGCGCCGCTCGGATGATCGAAGCCATGGAAATGGCCGGGGTCGTCACCTCGATGAACACCAACGGTTCCCGTGAAGTCCTGGCCCCGGGCCCGGTACGCGACTGATTGCAAACGCAAGAGGCGGGACAATGATGTGCCGCCGCTCTCCCAACGAGTATTCAAGAGGACTCCCATGCGTCTTATCCGCATGCTGCTGCCAGTACTGGCGCTGACCACTCTCACGGCCCACGCCGATGACAAGGACGTGGCGCGTCTGACCCAATTGCTGGAAACATCCAAGACCCTGAGCGCGAACTTCTCGCAGCTGACCCTCGACGGTAGCGGCACACAGTTGCAGGAAACCACCGGCAACATGACCCTGCAGCGTCCTGGCCTGTTCTACTGGCACACCAATGCGCCAAACGAGCAGACCATGGTTTCCGACGGCAAGAAAGTCACCCTGTGGGACCCGGATCTGGAACAGGCGACCATCAAGAAGCTCGACGAGCGTCTGACCCAAACCCCGGCGCTGCTGCTGTCCGGTGATGTGTCGAAGATCAGCCAGAGCTTTGATATCAGCGCGAAAGAGGCGGGCGGCGTGATCGACTTCACCCTCAAGCCGAAAACCAAAGACACTCTGTTCGATAACCTGCGTCTGTCGTTCCGCAACGGTCTGCTCAACGATATGCAACTGATCGATAGCGTCGGCCAGCGCACCAACATCCTGTTTACCGGGGTCAAGGCCAACGAGCCGGTATCGGCATCGAAGTTCAAGTTCGACATCCCCGAGGGTGCCGACGTGATCCAGGAATAAACACGTAAACCCTGTGGGAGCGAGCCTGCTCGCGAAAGCGATATTTCATCCAGCATTAATACCGCTTTCGCGAGCAGGCTCGCTCCCACAAGGGCAAATGATCGACCTGATCAAATAGAGGTTTCAACGCTACGTGATGGATCTGTTTCGCAGTGCACCGATTGCCCAGCCACTGGCCGCGCGTTTGCGTGCGACCAATCTGGATGAGTACGTCGGTCAGGAGCACGTGCTCGCTCGCGGCAAGCCTCTGCGTGAGGCGCTGGAGCAGGGTGCCCTGCATTCGATGATCTTCTGGGGGCCGCCCGGAGTGGGTAAAACCACTTTGGCGCGGTTGCTCGCGGAAGTCTCCGATGCGCACTTCGAAACGGTCTCGGCAGTGCTCGCCGGGGTCAAAGAGATCCGTCAGGCCGTTGAAATCGCCAAGCAGCAGGCCGGCCAGTACGGCAAGCGCACCATTTTGTTCGTCGATGAAGTGCACCGCTTCAACAAATCCCAGCAGGATGCGTTTCTGCCTTACGTTGAAGACGGCACGCTGATCTTCATCGGCGCCACCACCGAAAACCCTTCGTTCGAACTCAACAACGCCTTGTTGTCGCGTGCTCGCGTCTACGTGCTGAAAAGCCTAGACGAAGCGGCGCTGCGCAAACTGATGCACCGCGCGCTTACCGAAGAGCGCGGTCTGGGCAAGCGCAACCTGACGCTGAACGATGAAGGCTTCCAGATGCTGCTGTCCGCCGCCGATGGCGATGGCCGGCGTCTGCTCAACCTGCTGGAAAACGCCTCGGACCTGGCTGAAGACAACAGCGAAATCGGCACCGAGTTGCTGCAGAGCCTGCTCGGCGATACGCGTCGGCGTTTCGACAAGGGCGGCGAAGCGTTCTACGACCAGATATCGGCGCTGCACAAGTCCGTGCGCGGCTCCAACCCCGACGGTGCACTGTACTGGTTTGCGCGAATGATTGACGGCGGTTGTGATCCGCTGTACCTGGCCCGGCGCGTAGTGCGCATGGCCAGCGAAGACATCGGCAATGCCGACCCGCGCGCCCTCAGCCTGTGCCTGGCGGCGTGGGAAGTGCAGGAGCGTCTCGGCAGTCCGGAAGGCGAGTTGGCCGTGGCCCAAGCCATCACCTATCTGGCCTGTGCGCCAAAAAGCAACGCGGTGTACATGGGCTTCAAAACCGCTTTGCGCGCCGCCGCTGAAAACGGCTCGCTGGAAGTGCCACTGCACCTGCGCAACGCACCGACGAAACTGATGAAGCAATTGGGCTACGGTGACGAATACCGCTACGCCCACGACGAGCCGGACGCTTATGCCGCCGGCGAAGACTATTTCCCGGAAGAGCTTGATCCCATCCCGTTCTACCAACCGGTACCGCGCGGTCTGGAATTGAAGATCGGCGAGAAGCTCAACCACCTCGCCCAACTCGATCGTTTAAGCCCTCGGCAGCGGAGAAAATAGTGCTTCCATTGATCATTGCGGTCTCCGCCGGCGGGGTTGCCGGCACCTTGTTGCGCTTCGCCACCGGTAATTGGGTCAACGCCAATTGGCCGCGGCACTTCTATACCGCGACGCTGGCCGTTAATATCGTGGGCTGTTTGCTGATTGGCGTGTTGTACGGCCTGTTTTTGATACGCCCGGAAGTGCCGATCGAGGTACGCGCCGGGTTGATGGTCGGCTTCCTTGGGGGGCTGACGACATTTTCATCCTTTTCACTGGATACGGTGCGCCTGCTGGAAAGCGGGCAAGTGCCGCTGGCTTTGGGCTATGCGGCACTCAGCGTATTCGGCGGGCTGCTCGCGACGTGGGCTGGCCTGTCTTTGACCAAACTTTGATAACGAGAAACCGACATGCTCGATTCCAAACTGTTACGTAGCAACCTTCAGGACGTAGCGGACCGCCTGGCTTCCCGTGGCTTTGCCCTGGACACCGCGCGCATCGAAGCGCTGGAAGAACAGCGCAAGACCGTCCAGACCCGCACCGAAGCACTGCAGGCTGAGCGTAACGCGCGTTCCAAATCCATCGGTCAGGCCAAGCAGCGCGGCGAAGACATCGCGCCGTTGATGGCGGACGTCGAGCGCATGGCGGGCGAACTGAGTGCCGGTAAAGTCGAGCTGGACGCGATCCAGACCGAACTGGACTCGATTCTACTCGGTATCCCCAACCTGCCGCACGAATCCGTGCCGGTCGGCAAAGACGAAGACGACAACGTTGAAGTGCGCCGCTGGGGCACGCCGACTGCTTTCGATTTCGAAGTGAAAGACCACGTTGCCCTGGGCGAGAAGTTCGGCTGGCTGGACTTCGAAACCGCCGCCAAGCTGTCCGGCGCACGTTTCGCCCTGCTGCGTGGCCCGATCGCCCGTCTGCACCGCGCCTTGGCGCAGTTCATGATCAACCTGCACGTCAACGAGCACGGCTACGAAGAGGCTTACACGCCTTATCTGGTTCAGGCGCCGGCGCTGCAAGGCACCGGTCAACTGCCGAAGTTCGAAGAAGACCTGTTCAAGATCGCTCGCGAAGGCGAAGCCGATCTGTACCTGATCCCGACCGCTGAAGTGTCGCTGACCAACATCGTTGCGGGCGAAATCGTCGATTCGAAACTGCTGCCGATCAAGTTCGTCGCGCACACTCCGTGCTTCCGCAGTGAAGCCGGTGCATCGGGCCGTGACACCCGCGGCATGATCCGTCAGCACCAGTTCGACAAAGTCGAAATGGTCCAGATCGTTGAGCCATCGACTTCGATGGAAGCGCTGGAAGGCCTGACCGCCAACGCTGAAAAAGTCCTGCAATTGCTCGGTCTGCCTTACCGCACCCTGGCGCTGTGCACCGGCGACATGGGCTTCAGCGCGGTCAAGACTTATGACCTCGAAGTGTGGATCCCGAGCCAGGACAAGTACCGCGAAATCTCCTCGTGCTCGAACTGCGGCGACTTCCAGGCCCGTCGTATGCAAGCGCGTTTCCGCAACCCGGAAACCGGCAAGCCTGAGCTGGTGCACACCCTGAACGGTTCCGGTCTGGCGGTCGGTCGTACGCTGGTTGCGGTGCTGGAAAACTACCAGCAGGCCGACGGCTCGATCCGTGTGCCGGACGTGCTGAAGCCGTACATGGGTGGCCTTGAGGTCATCGGCTAAATGAAATATCTGCCGCTGTTTCACAACCTGCGCGGCAGTCGTGTGTTGGTCGTCGGTGGGGGGGAAATTGCCTTGCGCAAATCCCGCCTGCTGGCCGATGCCGGTGCGCTACTGCGGGTGGTCGCACCTGAAATCGAAACGCAACTGCGTGAACTGGTCGTCGCCTCTGGCGGTGAATGCCTGTTGCGCGGTTACGTCGAGGCGGATCTCGACGGTTGCGGGCTGATTATTGCCGCCACCGACGATGAGACGCTGAACGCCCAAGTCTCCACCGATGCGCACAAGCGCTGCGTGCCGGTCAACGTGGTCGACGCGCCTGCCTTGTGCAGTGTGATCTTCCCGGCGATCGTCGACCGTTCGCCGCTGATCATTGCCGTGTCCAGCGGCGGCGATGCGCCGGTGCTGGCGCGTTTGATCCGCGCCAAGATCGAAACCTGGATTCCATCGACTTACGGCCAATTGGCCGGGCTCGCCGCGCGTTTCCGCAATCAGGTGAAAAGCCTGTTTCCGGATGTGCAGCAGCGTCGTGGTTTCTGGGAAGACGTGTTTCAGGGGCCGATTGCCGACCGGCAACTGGCCGGGCAGGGCGCCGAAGCCGAGCGTCTGCTGCAAGCCAAGATCGATGGTGAAGCCATGGTCACGACCGGTGAGGTGTATCTGGTCGGCGCGGGCCCGGGCGATCCAGACCTGCTGACCTTCAAGGCGTTGCGTCTGATGCAGCAAGCCGATGTGGTGCTGTACGACCGCTTGGTGGCGCCAGCGATTCTTGAGCTGTGCCGTCGTGATGCCGAGCGGGTCTACGTCGGCAAACGTCGGTCTGATCACGCTGTGCCGCAGGATCAGATCAACCAGCAATTGGTCGACCTGGCCAAGGCCGGCAAGCGTGTGGTGCGGTTGAAGGGCGGTGATCCGTTTATCTTCGGCCGTGGCGGCGAAGAGATCGAAGAGCTGGCCGCTCACGGCATTCCGTTTCAGGTTGTGCCGGGTATCACGGCGGCCAGTGGTTGCGCGGCATATGCCGGGATTCCGCTGACGCATCGTGATCACGCGCAGTCGGTGCGCTTTGTTACCGGCCATCTGAAGGACGGCTCCACCGATCTGCCTTGGGCCGACCTTGTCGCGCCGGCGCAGACGCTGGTGTTCTACATGGGCCTGGTCGGGTTGCCCGTCATCTGCGAACAACTGATCAAACATGGTCGTTCAGCCGATACCCCGGCGGCATTGATTCAGCAGGGCACCACGGTCAATCAGCGCGTCTTCACCGGCACGCTGGCTGACCTGCCGCGACTGGTGGCGGAGCATGAAGTGCATGCGCCGACACTGGTCATCGTCGGTGAAGTGGTGCAACTGCGCGAGAAACTGGCGTGGTTCGAAGGGGCTCAGGCGCAGGTCTGAAAGACCGAGTCGCCTCATTCGCGAGCAGGCTCGCTCCCACATTGGATCTGTGTCGTACACAAATCCCCTGTGGGAGCGAGCCTGCTCGCGAAGAGGTCTTCAAAAACGCTGAGTAACTCAGCCTTTGCGCCAAACCCCTTTGCCATTCAGCCGCGCCCGATCATGGACGACGTTGAAATCCTGCTCCGGCCCCTTCGGCACAACTCCCGTCGGGTTAATAGTCTTGTGACTGCCGTAGTAGTGGTTCTTGATGTGCTGGAAGTCCACCGTCTCGGCAATCCCCGGCATCTGATACATCTCCCGCAGCCAGTTTGACAGATTCGGGTAATCGGCAATCCGCCGCAGGTTGCACTTGAAGTGGCCGTGGTAGACCGCGTCAAAACGAATCATCGTGGTGAACAAACGAATGTCCGCTTCCGTCAAGTACTCACCCGACAAGTAGCGATTGGCACCCAGCACCCGCTCCAGATGATCCAGCTCGGCAAACACCTCATCGAACGCTTCTTCATAAGCCTGTTGTGACGTCGCAAAACCTGCGCGATAGACGCCGTTGTTAACCGCTGGATAAATCCGCTCGTTCAGCGCATCGATCTCGCCGCGTAATGGCGCCGGATAGAAATCCAGATCACTGCCGGTCAAACCATCGAACGCGCTGTTGAACATGCGGATGATCTCTGCCGATTCATTACTGACGATGCGCTTGAGCTTCTTGTCCCACAGCACCGGCACGGTGACGCGGCCGGTGTAATCGGCAGTGTCGGCGGTATAGCGCTGATGCATGAATTCAAAGCCATCGAGCTTGTCGCCGGTCGAGCCGAGCGCCGTGTCGAAGGTCCAGCCATTTTCCAGCATCAACCAACTGACCACCGAGACGTCGATGAGACTTTCCAGGCCTTTGAGTTTGCGCAGGATCAGCGTGCGATGCGCCCACGGACAGGCGAGCGAAACATAGAGGTGATAGCGCCCGGCCTCCGCGGCAAAACCGCCTTCACCGCTGGGGCCGGGTTCGCCGTTGGCAGTTACCCAGTTGCGGCGCTTGGCCTGTTCGCGCTGGAAGGCGCCGTCCTTGCTGCTTTCGTACCACTTGTCCTGCCAGTGGCCATCGACGAGTAAACCCATGATCAAGACTCCGTAAACCAATAATCGTTGGAGTCGAGTCTATTCCGATGAGTTCGAACAAAAAGCGCAAAGATCGGGCGTGAATGATCGGTTAAATCGATTTGTTCCGCGCAACCCAGTATTGCTCGGCGGTTGCGAAGGCTTGCTCACGGTTTTGACCGAGGCCGCGCAAGGCCAGCGCCATGGTCGCAATCAGGGCCATTTGCGGGTAGCTGTCGACCACATCGCCACGCCAGACGGCTTTCAGGTGTTCGACGTCCAGGGTCGCCGGTTTGACGTGGCGTTGCGCCGACAATTGCGGCCATTCCTCGTCCCAGCTCTCGCCGCCGGTGGTGCCGTAGAGGTGGCTGTCGGCATCCGGATTGATCTCGATTTCGCCGCCGTCGCCCTTGACCACTATCGCCGTGTCGCCAAGCAATCCGCTGGCATCGCGGTGTACCGCCTGATAACCAGGGTGAAAAATGCTTTGCAGGCCGCAACGCGCGCCCAGTGGATTGAGAATCCGCGCCAGCGAATGAATCGGCGAGCGCAGGCCCAGGGTGTTGCGCAAATCGATCATCTTTTGCAGTTGCGGCGCCCAGTCCACCAGCGGCATGAAGGCCAGGCCACCGTTGTCCAGCGCTGCGCCGACCTGTTGCCAGGTGCGGCACAACGGAATGTTCAATTCACCAAGCAATTGCTCGCTGTACAGACGCCCGGCGGTGTGTGCGCCGCCACCGTGCATGAAAATGCGCACGCCGTTCTGTGCCAGACACTTGGCCGCCAGCAGATACCACGGCAGATGACGTTTCTTGCCAGCGTAAGTCGGCCAGTCCAGATCGACGTTCAGCGCCGGCGCCTGCAGGCGCTCGCGCAGGGCTTCGGTGAAGCCGGCCATTTCCTCGGCGCTTTCTTCCTTGTGCCGCAGCAACATCAGGAACGCGCCGAGCTGGGTGTCTTCAACCTTGTCGTCGAGCACCATGCCCATGGCTTCGCGGGCTTCTTCGCGGGTCAGGTCGCGAGCGCCACGTTTGCCTTTGCCAAGAATGCGCACGAATTGGGCGAACGGGTGTTCGGCAGGCGTTTCGAGGGTCAGCGCTGGAAAGTCGGTCATAAGCAATTCGTCGGTTTGGGCAGGCCCGCCAGTTTCGCGGCGAGTTTGGCAGGGGTGCCTTTGAACAGTCGGTTGAGGTGCAGGCTGTTACCTTTGTCCGGGCCGAGTTTCAACGCGGTGTACTTGATCAGCGGCCGGGTGGCCGGGGACAGCTGGAATTCTTCGTAGAAGCTACGCAGCAGTTCGAGGACTTCCCAGTGTTCGGCGGTCAACTCGATCTCTTCGGCGGCAGCGAGGGCGCTGGCAACATCGGCAGACCAGTCGCTGAGGTCGACGAGAAAGCCGTCCTTGTCCAGTTCGATGGCGCGGGCGCCGACGGTCATGGAATTCATAGCCAGCTGTTGACCTTGTCGTGATGGATCGACAACTCGACGAAGGCCGGGTAATCAATGGCCTCAGCCCAGTCCGGGACTTCGATGGCGCGAGCCTGTGCATCTTCGGCCAGAACCAACAATTTGATCTGGCGGTTTTGCAGTGCGGTGAACGGCGCGGTGCCCGGTTGCAGAGCATAGACCGCGTCGCCGGACAGCAGCAGGGCATCAGCGCTGCCGATCAGGCGCAGGCAACTGGTCAGACGATCATCGCCGAAGGGGGAATGAGACAACACGTGCAAAGTCGACATCAGAGGGTGATCACCTGGTCGTAACGGTCAATAAGGGCGGTGATTTGCTCGGCGGCCAGCGGCTGCGCTTCGTCCAGCGACAGAGTGCCGAGGCCACGAGTGCTGGCGCTCTCTGCGCAGTAGAACAACTCTTCGACACCAAACATCGGTAGCGCTTGCAGGTTAGCGCTCAAGTCTTTCTGTTGCAGGGCCTTGGCGTTCTGCCCGGCGGCGAGTTGCAACACGCCATCATCGAGAAACAGCAAGCCAATGGGCAGATCGAAGGCGCCACCGGCCAGCACGATGTCCAGCGCTTCGCGGGCCGCGGGGCCTGACCACGGCGACTGGCGGCTGATGAACAACAGGGACTTGGCCATCTCACGCACCTCCGAAGCAGATCAAGCGGTCAGCGTCTTGCACCGCGTCATGCAACTGACCGAGGCCGGACAATTCCCACGGCGCGCTGACGGAAACGGCGTCACGCTGATAGCGCTTGGCTTCTTCAGCGTCCAGCACGCCACGGCGCAGGGCGGCGGCGATGCACACCACGCCGTCGAGCTTTTGTTCGGTGATGAAGGTGCGCCATTGTTTGGGCAGGTCCAGTTCGTCCTGCGGGGTGACCACCGCGTCCGAAGCGTTGTAAACGCCGTCCTGATAGAAAAACAGCCGGACAATTTCATGCCCACCGGCCAGCGCGGCTTGTGCAAACAGCAGGGCGCGGCGCGAGGAGGGCGCATGGGCGGCGGAAAACAGCGCAATGGCGAACTTCATGACGGACTCGATCAGCAAAACTGCGGCCATGATAAAGCATTGCAGACCGCAAAGGATCGCAGCGCTTGCAGCGAAACACGATCTCTGTAGGAGCTGCGGCACGCTGCGATCTGTTGATCTTGATCTTTAAAAGCAAGATCAACAGATCGCAGCCTCGTTTCACTCGACAGCTCCTACATGAGCGTTGGTTGAGGAATCCGTTAGCGGGGCATGTAGCCCAGCTGCCAGCGGCGCGGGATTCTCAGGGAGAACAGCCCGATGATTGCAGCCAGCAAACCGCTGACAAACATCGCCTGGAGTCCCAAATGATGTTCCAGCACCGCCCCCAGAATCGCGCCGATAAACATCCCGCTCCACGGCACCAGTTGCACCCGCCAGCCGCTGCGCCGTTCGCCAAGCATCCAGCGCCCCAAACCACGGCCGAACCGCGACAATGCGCCAGTCACGTAAGTCAGTCCGACCGGCAAGCCGTTCACCTCTTCGACCGACGCGTTGAGCATGCCCATCGCAATGATCGCCGCCATCAGCGCCGGCAGTTGGGTGTCGAATGGCCAGGCGGCCGCCGCACACAGCAGGGTGGCGATACACAGCAGCAACGGCAGCGCCCGGCGGCCACCGAAACGGGCAACGATAACGCCCAAGGCGTTCCCGGCTATAAAAGTCGCGACGAGGATCAACAAACGCAGGGTCAGCCCGATATCACCATCGCTGATCGCCACGGCAAGTCGGGTGGTGTTGCCGCTCATGAACGAGACGAAGTCGCCGCTGGCCATAAAGCCGATGGCGTCGGTCATGCCGGCCAGTACCGAGAGGCTGGCCACCAGCGCCAGACCAATCCGCCCGCGCCACTTCTGAGTGTGCAGATGCCCGGGGCTGGCGCGGTGAGTCGAGGCGGATGGCAGCATCGGTAGAAGTGTCCTTGTGCGGCGGTTATGGTTCTATGCCATACAGATCGCAATATTCCGGCCAGCCCATATGAGCCATTTCTGCGACTTCACGATGCACCTCAAGGCGCTGCGCTTGGTATTCCTCAGGCGTTGCGGCCGTCAGTAGCAGTGTCAGCTCCCAGGCAAACAGACCTTGTTCTTACGCCTCGGCCTCAAATGCTTCATGCAGTCGCTCTTCACGATACTGCGCCTGAGTTTCGCCTTTTGCCTGAGCCAGTAGCGGGTTGAGGTGGTCGAGGTTTTCGCGCAGTTCGGGACGCGCGTCGAGAAATACTTTCAGGGCGTGTTCATGTCGCTGGTCGGTAGGCGCCATGTGTTTTCCTTGTGAGGCTGATGACCTTAGGTTGCCGCAGCGGCCTGCGCCTGTCGCGCTATAAATGCAGTAAAGCAGAACGATTCCTGCTGCTGCGATGATACAGTCCGCTTTTTTCTGAATGAGCGAATGCAATGCGAATTCTGATGGTAGCGCTGGCCGCGACACTGCTGGCCGGTTGCGCAGGCTCGGTGATGGACGATGCTCGCACGAAAACCCCGTACAAGGTATTGACGTCGGGCAAAGCCGAAAAAGACGTGGCGCGTTGTGTGCAGTTCGGCTGGCAGGACGAAGCGGTGTTTGGCGTGGATGCGGCGGCGTATCTGGAACCGCGTAAATCGGGCGGTACAACGGTGTATACCCGTTCGGCTGAGTCTTTTGTCGATGTACTCACCGAAGCATCGGGGACGACGCTGAATTACTACGCGCAGAAGGATGATTTTGTCGCCAAGCGCCGGTTGGCGGCTTTAGCGACTTGCCTCTGATCATGCGTTGAGGTGGCTGTCGGCATCGTCGGAACGCCGCCCGGAGCAGGCTCACTCCTACCGTGGAATGCATTCCAAATGTGGGAGCGAGCCTGCTCGCGAAGGGGCCAATACATTCAACCTACAAGTCGCTTCTGGAAAAAATGCCGCTTGTGCCCCGGCGGATAATCGACAATCTCACCAAACTGGCGGTACCCGAGTTTCTTGTAGAACTCCGGTGCCTGAAAGTCGAACGTGTCGAGCCATGCGCCGATGCAACCTTTCTCCCGCGCCAGCTCTTCGGCCATGCGCATCAGTTTCGAGCCAATACCCTGGCCCCGGCCTGCTTCAGGCACTGACAGCAAATCGATGAACAACCACTGGCAGACCAGCCGGCCATAGAGTCCACCCAGAATCTGATCGTGATCGTCACGCACCAACAGGGTGAGCGGTTCGGATACCGCGATCCCGGCCTTGGCCACGTTATAGGCATGCAGGGGCGCGAGAATCGCTTGGCGTTCTTCTTCTGTGGAATGTTGTGACAACTCGATGCGCAAGTTCATGCCTGACTTCCTTGTGGTTTGAACCCGCAGCCTATCCTGCCCGGCGGTGATCTTCCAAGCCCCTCTCAACCCGGTGGAACTGCCGCTCACGCGCCGGGGTCTAGCTTTTACAGCGTCATTCCAGCACGCGGTTGATGAGGATCCCCCATGAATATTTTCGAAGCCCTTCGCGAAAGCCATGAGCGCCAGCGTAGCTACGCCAAAACCCTGATCGAAACCAGCGGCGACACCCCGGAGCGGGTCGAGGCTTACAAACAACTCAAAGCCGAACTCCAGGCCCACGAAACCGCCGAAGAACGCCATTTCTACATTCCGTTGATGGAGCTAGACGAGGGTGTCGATCTGAGCCGCCATGCCATCGCTGAACACCATGAAATGGACGAGATGATGGAAGAACTCGACGAGACCGAGATGTCCAGTCCGGCGTGGTTGGCAACCGCAAAGAAGCTGTCGGACAAGGTTCATCATCATTTGAAAGAAGAAGAGCAGAAGTTCTTCCAGATGGCCGGCAAATTGCTCAACGAGAAACAGAAAGTACAACTCGCCGGGCAATACGAAAAGGAGTTCCAGGCACAGTTGTCGTGAGTACTGAATGGCAGTTTTTGCAGCATCGGCGTGTAATCTTTTGGCGTCATTTCGGGTGGGTATTATCGTAAAAGACTGGATATGCATCCAGTATTTGCAGTGTTTTGCTGGCCTTCATCCGCTGACTGCGACAAAACCGCTGATGGACAAAAAATTCGCCTCCGTTAGCTTGAAGGCCTCTCCTCGGAAAGGAGAGTTCTTAAATCAACGGAGTGAAAAACATGAATCAACCACAAGCACAAACCCAACTGCGACATGGTCGCGTCATCTCTCCTGCCAGCCGCGGTGCGGTGGCCATTGAGCAAGGACTGCTCGGTGCCTGGCAGGTCAATGAAATGGAAGGCGGGAAAAATTTCCCGGCGCTGGCAGCGGGGCCGTTTCCGGCGCCATACCAGAGCGACTCGGACAGTGTCACGCCACCGGCCGACGGCTACATTCTCAGCGGTGGCAAGAGTGATGCCCGCGACTGCGTTAACTTCACCCATGAAGAAATGAGCAAGAAACTCGGTCGTCCATTCACCTGGCCGCTGCTCAATGTCACCCCGGGACAAACCCTCGAAATCAAGTGGGAATACACCGCGCCGCACACCACTCGCGGCTATCGCTGGCTGATCACCAAGGATGGCTGGGACCCGAAACAGCGCATCACCCGTGCGCAACTGGAAAGCCAACCGTTCTTCGAGGACTTCTACACTCAGGTGCCTTATTACAGCTACCCGAATGAGCTGAAGGCCAAGGTCAATCACGCGGTGAAACTGCCGACCAACAAGACGGGCCATCACGTGATCGTACTGATGTGGATCGTCGCCAACACCGGCAACGCTTTCTATCAGGCCTTCGACGTCGACTTCAAATAACGGCGCTGCGTCGCCAAACCCACACGTTCTGAAGGATTAGAACATGTCAAAAATCGATTTCTCTTTAGTGCAAAATGCCGCGAGCGATGCCGCCTCGCTGATGCCGAGCATTGCCGGCAAAAAGATCCTCATGGGCTTCTGGCACAACTGGCCCGCAGGCCCGAGCGATGGTTATCGTCAGGGCCGCTTCGCCAGCCTGTCGCTGGAAGAGGTGCCCAAGGAATACAACGTCGTCGCGGTAGCCTTTATGAAGGGCAGCGGCATTCCGACCTTCAAGCCGTTCAACGTTTCCGATGCCGAGTTCCGCCGTCAGGTCGGCGTGCTCAACAGCCAAGGGCGGGCCGTGTTGATTTCCCTCGGTGGTGCCGATGCGCACATCGAGTTGCGCAGCGGTCAGGAACAACCGCTGGCCAATGAAATCATCCGTCTGGTGGAAACCTACGGCTTCGACGGCCTGGACATCGATCTTGAACAGAGCGCGATTGATTTCGCGGCCAACAAGACCGTCCTGCCGGCCGCACTGAAACTGGTCAAGGATCACTACGCAGGCCAAGGCAAGCACTTCATCATCAGCATGGCCCCGGAGTTTCCATACCTGACCAGCACCGGCAAATACCTGAGCTATCTGCAGGCGCTGGAAGGCTACTACGACTTCATCGCCCCGCAATTCTACAACCAGGGTGGCGACGGGGTCTGGGTGCCGGAAGCCAACAACGGCGCGGGCGCGTGGATTGCGCAGAACAACGATGCGTTGAAAGAGGATTTCCTCTATTACCTGACCGAAAGTCTGGTGACCGGTACTCGCGGCTTCGCGCGGATCCCGGCGGACAAGTTCGTCATCGGCCTGCCGGCCAACAACGATGCGGCAGCCACCGGGTATGTGATCGACAAAACCGTGGTCGGGAATGTCCTCAAACGTCTGGCTATCAAGGGGCTGCCGATCAAAGGCTTGATGACTTGGTCGGTGAACTGGGACAACGGCAGCAGCAAGGATGGCTTGCCGTACAACTGGGAGTTCAGCCGGCGTTATGGGCCGTTGATTCACGGGGTCTCTTTCGCCGAGCAGGATATCGATGACACGCGTTCGCTCATCGCTCGTTAGTTGCAAATAAAGAAGCCCGGTAGCGCTGCCGGGCTTCTTTGTTGGTTTGGAATGCGTGTGGGTATGTTTTTATTCGGTTTTAACCAGGACATAAAGATTGTCATTGAACGACATCTTTTCGATTCTGTTTAAAGAGATAAGCTCTTTGAATTCTTTTTCGAGTGTTTTCTTGTCGCAGTATTTTTCATATGTAAGCGGCCTGTCCGAAGCGTAAATGTAAAGGCGCCATACGTCAAAGCCGTCGATTCTGCTGTTCGAGCCGTAATCGAAGTCCACTGATTCTGATGGGAAATGAATGGCGCACCCTACGCCGTGCAGTTCATATTGAATTTCATCAGTTATTTCACCGCAGCGTTCGATTTGCTTGCTCCGCCAGAGTCTTAAAATATTCCGAGTGCCAAATTTTTTTTGTAGTAATTCTGTTCCACTTTCAACTTTTGAAAGAAAGTCAGTTATTAGGTCCTCAAGATTTTTATCGGCTATTTTCATCTTCTTCTGTGATGCTCCAATCGGTCGTGTCCGACATTGTTAGCTGATTCAATGACTTCTTCGATCGTATTAAGTTGTCCTTTGTGCTCTCTGATGTTCGTGATCAAATTTATAGTTATTGGCGTTGCTGTTTGTTTTGCAGCTGCTGCACGGTGATGTCCATCTAGAATATAGAAGGTGCCCTGATGTTCTGCTACGTCTATGGGATAGCTGACATCGTAGCCACCTGCTCGCATCTGATCTCTTATTTTTTCGACGCGTTTAGTTGAATTTTTTCCCATAATTGCATGCGTTCGCTTCACTGAATGTGGGTCAACGCCATGAATCAAGTCCGGTAATTGTGGATCACCCTCATCAACCTTAGCCCCACCAACCCCACCCGGCACCTCACACCCAGGCTTATTCGGCGGCGGACAATTGGAGTTCAACCCCAACGGATCCACCCACCCCGTGGGATTCGGCACGTACTGGTACTGATTCAACCCACCGGCCAACTTGATCGGATCCGGCGTCAGATACCGCCCCAGCCGCGGGTCGTAGTACCGGTGCCGGTTGTAATGCAGCCCACTCTCCGCATCGAAATACTGCCCCTGAAAGCGCAGCGGCTGGTTCAGGTAGTCATCGCCAGCCAGGGTCAGTGCGGCGACTTTGCCGTAGGCGTCGTATTGCGCTGACCAGACGATGTCGCCGCTGTAGTCGGTGAGTTCCTGCGGGGTGCCGAGGTGGTCGAGTTGGTAGTAGAAGGGGCAGGCTTTTTTCGGGCCTTTGCCGTCGAGCAGCGCCAGCGGGCGGAAGGTGCCGGGTTCGTAGACGTAGCTGCGGTATTCGCTTTCGCTGCTTTCGGCGACGAGGTGGTCGCCTTGCCAGAAGAATTCGGTGATCTCGCCGTTGACGGTTTTGCGGATGCGTCGGCCGAAGGCGTCGTATTGGTAACTGGCGGTCTGGCCGTCGGGGCGGGTCAGGCCGATCAGGCGGTGCTGGCTGTCGTAGCGGTATTCGGTGACGAGAGTCTGCGCGCGGCCGCGACGTTCGCGGATCAGGTTGCCGAAGGCGTCGTAGTCGTAATGACGGTCGCCCTGCATCAGCAGGCGATTGCCCTGGATCTGGCTCGGACCTGGGCGGTCCTGCATCAGCAGGTTGCCGGCCGGGTCGTGGGCGAAGCTTTCCGGCAGTTCGTCGCGTGAGTGACGAACGCGGATCAGGCGATCGAGGGCGTCGTAGCCGTAGGTGCGTTGGCCGTGGCGGCTGTCGGCGATGTGCGCGAGATTGCCGTTGGCGTTGTAGGCATAATCGCGGCGGTACAACGCAGCGCGCTGATGGCCTACGGCGTGGGCGAGTAATCGTCCTTGATCGTCGTAGGTATATTCGCTGAGCAGCAGGCCCTGCTGGCGTTGCAGTTCGCGCCCGGACTGGTAGACGTGACGAGTCAGCGGCGCGCCGTTGAGGTCGATGCCGGTCAGCGCGCCACCCTTGGCGTGGTGGTAGTCGAGCAGGCTGTTGTCCGGCAGACGCATGCGCTTGAGCTGGCCGCAGGCGTCGTAGCGGTAACGCAGAGTGCCCCAGCCCTGATGCTCGGTGATCAAGCGGTTCTGGCGGTCGTACTCGAAGGCCAAAGGATGTTGCTGGCCGTCGTCGACACCAGTCAGACGGCCGAGGCGGTCGTATTGGTAGGAAACCTTGATCCCGTCGGGCAGGGTTTTGAGCAGAAGACGCCCGGCAGCATCGCGCTCATAAGCGGTGACCAGTTGCGAGCCGTCGTCACCGAACTCGGTCTTCTCCAGCAGATGCCCGTTGAGGTCATAGGCGTACGCGGTGCGGCGGCCGTCAAAACCGACCTCCTGGCGAATCAGCCCGGTCGGCGTGTAGTCCAGCCGATACTTTTCCCCGGATTCGTTTTCGATCTCGGTGAGCAATAACTGCGCATGGTCGTAGCGGTACTGCACTCGCGTGCCATCAGGGTTGATCCGCCGCGAGACCAGGTGCAGGTCGTCGTCATATTCGTAACGGGTGATGCGCCCCAGCTCATCGCGCTCGGCGGTGACCTGACCGTAGGCGCCGTAGCTGTAGGCGCGGGTGCTGCCAGTAGGAAATGTCGTCTGAATCAGCCGGCCAACCGCATCCCAGTGCTGACGGGTGACCGCACCGTGTTCGTCTGCGGTCGTGGTCCGCCGCCCCAGTGCATCGTAGGAAAAGCGCCGTACGCCACCGTCGGGCAAGGTCTCTTCGGTCAACTGGCCGAGGCTATTCCAGACCAAGCGATGCCGGCTGCTGTCCGGGTAGCGGATCGACAGCAATTGCCCCCGGGTGTCGTAGTAGTAATGGGTGACCTGACCGTCGGGGTCGACCGCTTCGGTGACATCGCCTTCGGCATTGCGCCGGTAGATCCACACCGCCTCGCCGCGAGAGCGTTTGTGCAGGAAACCGTTGCGATACTCGTAGGACGTGGGCGCCTCACCCGGTGGAATCAGCGCGATCAGCCGTCCGACTTCGTCGTAGCGGTATTCGGTGACGGCGCCTAACGCATCCTGCTCGGCAATCAAGCGCCCCGAGGCGTCATAAGCCTTGAGCTGTTCACCACCATCGGCCTCGACCTTGCGCACCAGCCGCGCACGCTCGTCGTGGACGTAGGTCTCTTCGGTGCCATCGACGTAATGCACCGCGACACTGCCGTCATCGTTCCAGACGTAGCGCGTGTCCATCTGCGAGAACGATGCCCAGTGACGCACGCAGCGCGCGGCTTTCCCCGGGCGCTCCCACTCCCAGAAAAAACTCGCACCGCCAGCCAGTTGCCGCTGCAGAATCACGTGAGCGTCGTCGTAGTCGTAGCGCTCGCTGTCACCGACGGCGTTGCTCGCTTCGATCAGGTGCCGGTAGGCGTCGTAGCGGTAACTGACCAGCGCCTGTTCGGTGCCCCAGGCACCGTCGCGAAACACCTGGTAATCCACACCAACCAACTGCGCGCGGTCATAGCGCAACAGCAGCGAACGCCCGGCGCTGTTGTCCAGTCGCTGCACCCGGTCAGAGCGATCGCGCTGCACCGTCAGACGATTGCCATAGGCATCGCTGATCGCTGTCAGCCGTCCTGCGCGAAAGTGATAGAACCGCGCCGTTTCCCCGGCCAGCGCGAGAATCAGCTCCTCCGGTTCATCACCGAGAAAAATCGCCGCCCGCGACAAACTGTTGTGAATCGCCGGCCGCTCAACGCTCGGCAGCGGGAAACGGGTACGGCGGTTCTCGTGATCGACCCAGACAACCTCGTCGCCGGCAAACTCCAGTCGATGCGCCAGCGAATGACTCCAGCCAAACCCCAACCCAACATCGATTTCGGCGGCGCTGGAGCGATACAAGCGGGTGAACTCAAACGGCAACACGCCATCGAGCACCGCATCGCTCAGGGTCAGCAGTTCTTCGCCGGTGACCATCGACACCGGGCAGCCGTTGGTGCAGGTGCGAGGCACACAATCGGCGCTGTCACCGTTGGGGTTTTTCGCCTGATCCGGCGAGTCGTCATGCGGCTCATGCCGCTCGATCCGGCTCGAAGCGCCAGACTTGTCCCGCACAACAGGCGCCGGATTCGGCACCGTCAACACCACAGAATCGGCCTGACGAATGTTCAGCGGTATCGACGGTGTCGGTTTCAACTCAACGTCACGCACATTGAGCATCAGCGGCTTCAAAACGCTGGCATGCCGCGTCAAATCCGCCGAGGACGTCAGTTCGGCCAAGCGCAAAGCCGAGGCTGCCAGCCACTCCCGCGCGCGCGGCGACTTGATCTTCGCCAGCACCTTGCTGCTCAAACGCAGCGGCACGCCGATGCCACCCGACACGCCCATCAACAGGAAGCTGATCAGCAATTCGACGCGCACTTCGGCGACCACTTCGGCCAAATGTTGCGGCGGCAGCATCTTCAGCCAACTGGTAAACGCGGCCAGATGAATGAACAGCAGCGGCTCGTCACTGAGGATCAACAGACCGTTGGCGATGGCGTCGCTGGAAGCATTCAATAACGCCTCAAGCTCGGCCTCGCTGAGGTATTCCAGCAACTTTTCACTGTTGGCCTGCAAGTCGGCGAGCAGGGCGAATACCTGGTGGATGTCATCCCAAACACCATTCAGGGCTTTCTCGAATCCACGCCAGTCGGCCTGTTGCAACTGACCGTAACGCTCAAGAAATCCGGCGCTGGAAAATTCCTTCCACTGCGGCTGAAATTCACTCCATTCCCCGCGCAACCAGCCCTCCAGGCCATCGATGATGCCCTGATAGGAGGCGTACAACGTCTGCACATGGTCCGTGGACACATCGGGAAAGAAGGTGATGCGATAACGCTGGCCCCGATCGCAGTCGGTCACTTGCAGAATGCCGCTGGGGCCGATGGTGTAATGCAGCGGTTCGCCGAAAGTCAGCACGCCGCCGACATCGGCAAGCACCGGTTCGAGGGTTACCGGGGTGTTGCCAATCGGCACAAACCGCGCGGCCTCGAACATGTGCACCAGCGTCAGCGACCCGCTGGCCGAGCACATGACCACCGATGAACTGAGCGGCTGGCGCGACGTGATCGGCGCGCTGAGGCGTACGTCGTTACCGACGGTGAAGACCTGTTCGACATCCAGCGCGGTGCCTGTCCAGAACTGCTCGGCCCAGGCGTCGTAGTTGTTCAGGCACAGGCGGAATTCGCGGATCAGGTGTTCGAAGTCCGGCTCATCGGGATTCAAAGCAGCCACAACGAGCAGGCCGATGCTGTTGTTCAGGGCCAGCAGCTGATCGGTTGGAAGCATTCGCAGTCTCTCGCGCACGTCAAAAAGGTGCGGGGACTTTGCGGGGGGTCAATCAGGAAAGAAGTCGGGCGAGTAGGCGTTATCTGTAGGATGTTTCGACATGATTTGTAGGGCGGTATAGGGTTTCGTATTCTCGTTCACAACTAAGGGCCTTTACCTACCCGGAAGCCTTCAATGACAAAAGGATCAGGCGTCATGTCCAACACAGCCGAGCGGGTCAGCATCGTCGACACTCAAGTGTTGTCCCATGACTGGTATTTGCTGAAGAAAATCACTTTCGACTATCACCGCAACAATGGTGAGTGGCAGCGTCAGACCCGTGAGGTCTACGACCGTGGTAACGGCGCAGCGATTCTGCTGTTCAACCGTGAAAAACGCACGGTGGTGCTGACCCGGCAGTTCCGCCTGCCGGTGTTCGTCAATGGCCATGATGGCTTGCTGATCGAAGTGGCGGCCGGGTTGCTCGAAGGCGCGGCACCGGAGCAGCGTATCCGCGACGAAGCCGAGGAAGAGACCGGTTATCGCGTGCACGATGTGAAGAAGGTGTTCGAGGCTTACATGAGTCCGGGTTCAGTGACCGAGAAGCTGCACTTTTTCATTGCCGAATACGATTCGGCATCGAAGGTTGGCGAGGGTGGTGGACTGGAAGAAGAGACCGAAGAGCTGGAAGTGCTGGAGTGGGGGTTCGACGAGGCGTTGGCAGCGTTTCAGCGCGGTGAGATCTGCGACGCCAAGACCATCATGCTGTTGCAGTATGCGGCGATGAATAATCTGTTCGGCGCTTGATTCAGAACAGCTCGCCGGTTTTGCCAATTTGCGACCACTGCCCACCCTCCAGGCTCAGCAAGTGCTCTTTCGCCTCAAGCCCACCGGCAAACCCGGTCAGCTTCCCCGACGCGCCGATCACCCGATGACACGGCGCGACAATGGAGATCGGGTTGCGTCCGTTCGCTGCGCCCACTGCCCGTACAGCGCTGGGATTGCCAATCTGTCTGGCAATCTGGCTGTAGGTGCGCGTCTGGCCAAAAGGAATGGTCAGCAGCGCCGCCCAGACCTTTTTCTGAAAATCGGTGCCAGCGAAATCCAGTTCCAGATCAAAACAGTCACGCGTCCCGGAAAAATATTCTTCAAGTTGTCGAGCCGTTCGAATCAGGATCGGATTGTCGTGTGCCTCGCTCATCGGCCCGAGGCGCACGCGGTCGGGTTTATCGTTTTCCCAGAGGATGGCCGCCAGTCGTGAGCCGTTCGCGACCAGCTTCAGCTCGCCGACGGGCGAGGGCAGGGTGATGAACGTATAAGACATGACGACAGACTCCGGAGCAGGGTGGCAACAGCGCCCAGCATACTGCCTGATCGGGGAGGCGCAATACGCAAAGCCGACCATACTGCTTGGTGCTCTTGCAGCGTTCCTTCCTCTGTTCTGCACAGACCCTGAAAACAAAAAAGAGATCGACTCATGAAGTACGAACCTTTGGCCAAATCGCTGATAGCGACCTCACTGGCACTCAGCTGTCTCATGGCTCACGCGGCGTCGGTGGCACCGGTTGCCGCAGAAAACGGCATGGTGGTCACCGCGCAACATCTGGCCACCCATGTTGGCGTCGACGTATTGAAAAGTGGTGGTAATGCCGTCGATGCGGCGGTCGCCGTGGGTTACGCGCTGGCGGTGGTCTATCCCGCAGCAGGCAACCTGGGCGGAGGCGGCTTCATGACCATTCAACTGGCAGACGGGCGCAAGACCTTCCTCGATTTTCGTGAGAAAGCACCACTGGCGGCCACTGCCAACATGTACCTCGACAAGGAAGGCAACGTCATTCCCGACTTGAGTACCCGTGGCCACCTGGCGGTGGGCGTGCCGGGCACCGTGTCCGGCATGGAGCTGGCGCTGAGCAAATACGGGACCAAACCGCGCAAGGAAATGATTGCGCCGGCGATCAAGCTGGCGGAAGACGGTTTTGCGCTGGAGCAGGGCGACGTCGAGCTGCTGGAGTACGCCACCGACGTGTTCAAGAAGGACATGCACGACTCCGGTTCGATCTTCCTGCATAACGGCGAGCCGATGCAGGTCGGGCAGAAACTGGTGCAGAAGGATCTCGGCAAAACCCTGCGGACCATTTCCGAAAAAGGCGCCGACGGCTTCTATAAAGGCTGGGTTGCGGACGCCATCGTCACCTCCAGCCAGGCCAACAAAGGCATCATCACCCAGGCTGACCTCGATAAATACAAGACCCGCGAACTGGCTCCGGTGGAATGCGACTACCGTGGTTATCACGTGGTCTCGGCGCCGCCGCCAAGCTCTGGCGGGGTAGTGATCTGCCAGATCATGAACATTCTCGAAGGCTATCCGATGAAGGATCTGGGCTTCCATTCGGCCCAAGGCATGCATTATCAGATCGAAGCCATGCGCCACGCCTATGTTGATCGCAACAGCTACCTGGGCGATCCGGATTTCGTCAAAAACCCGATCGAGCATCTGCTGGACAAGAACTACGCGACCAAACTGCGCGACGCCATCCAGCCGCAAAAGGCTGGCGTGTCGGCCGAACTCAAACCCGGCGTAGCCCCCCATGAGGGCAGCAACACCACTCACTACTCGATCGTCGACAAGTGGGGCAATGCGGTGTCGGTCACTTACACACTCAATGACTGGTTCGGCGCGGGCGTGATGGCGAGCAAGACCGGGGTGATCCTCAACGATGAAATGGACGACTTCACCTCCAAGGTCGGCGTGCCGAACATGTACGGCCTGGTGCAGGGCGAAGCCAATGCGATTGCTCCGGGCAAGGCACCGCTGTCGTCGATGAGCCCGACCATTGTCACCAAGGATGGCAAAGTGGTGATGGTGGTCGGTACACCGGGCGGCAGCCGTATTATCACGGCGACTTTGCTGACCATGCTCAACGTCATCGACTACGGCATGGGCCTGCAGGAAGCGGTCGATGCGCCACGTTTCCACCAGCAATGGATGCCGGAGGAAACCAACCTCGAAGACTTCGCCGCCAGCCCCGACACGAAGAAGCTCCTCGAGAGCTGGGGTCACAAGTTCGCCGGACCGCAGGACGCCAACCACATCGCCGCGATTCTGGTGGGTGCACCTTCCCTGGGCGGTAAGCCGGTCGGCAAAAACCGTTTCTACGGCGCCAACGATCCACGCCGCAACACGGGCTTGTCACTGGGTTACTGAGGCGCGTAAAAAGGGGGCGGGCTTACGTCCGCCCCTGTCTCAAGGACTGATCAAGGAAGGCTCATCATGACCACCGCATTACTGATCATCGACGTCCAGCGCGCCCTCTGCTCGGGTGAATATCAGTGCTACGACATTCAGCGTGTGCTCGACACCATCAACGGTCTCAGTGCTCGCGCACGCCAGGCTGGCGTGCGCGTGGTGCTGATCCAGCATGAAGAAGAGGACAGCCCGTTGGCCCATGGTGCCGAAGGCTGGCAACTGGCCGAAGGGCTTGAGACATCGCCTAAGGACCTGCGCGTACGCAAGACCACCCGGGACTCGTTTTACCAGACTGACCTGGGTAAATTTTTGCCAGGTGAAGACTTCGAACGACTGGTTATTTGCGGTCTGCAGACCGATTACTGTGTCAATGCGACCGTACGCCGGGCCCATGAGCTGGGTTATGACGTAGTGCTTGCCGCCGACGCGCATTCCACCGTCGACAACGGCAATATGAGCGCCGAAGACATCATCGCCGAGCACAACAAGGATCTAGCGAATCTGACTGGCTCGGTGGCGCGTATCGACGTCAAACCCGCAGCCGACATTACGTTCTGACTATCCACACAAAACCTGTAGGAGTGAGCCTGCTCGCGATAGCGGTGTGGCATTTGATGCAACATCGTCTGACCGAACGCTATCGCGAGCAGGCTCACTCCTACAGTGATTGCGAAATCCTGATTGCTATGTACATCAGGGATTTCCGCTGGCAGCACTGGCATACTGCGCGCCGTACGAAGAATGGAATCTCTCGATGTTCGCTATCTCCCGGCGTCATGCCTTGGCACTGATGTGCCTTGCGTTTGCCTCTATCACCCACGCCAGCAGTTTCGATTGCGCCAGCGCTGCCAGCAAAACTGAAAAAGCCATTTGTGGCGACCCGCAGATCTCGCAACTCGATGAGAAGCTGGGCAAGCTCTGGCACTCGACATCGGCTGATGTCCCCGATGCCAAAGCCCTCAAGACTGATCAGCGGCAGTGGCTGAAAAACCGCAACGCCTGTGGCGATCAGACAGCCTGTTTGCGTCGGCAGTATTTAATGCGCCTGACCGAACTTGAACACGCCACCCAGCCCTTCAGTTGGGATGCGACCTGGCAGCTCATTCCGCCAGGGACCTCAACCTCGGCGACAGTCATAACCCAGCGCCGCGACCCCACGCACATCAGCATCGACATCACGGCGGCTGAGGGCGCCAACTCCGGTGATCTGGATGGCGTTGCCACACTCAAGGACGGTAAAGCCGTTTACTCGGAAGACCAGTGCACCCTGTTGTTCACCCCCATCAATGGTGTGCTGGATATTTCTCTCGTCGGTGCAGGCGGATATTGCAGTGCCGGGTTGGGCGTCTACTACACCGGTCGTTTTGTCGCTTCGCAGCAACCGCTGACGCTGGATTACGACATGCTCAGCCTGGGCCTGGCGCAAACACCGGGAGAAAACCAGGCACTGCACACGTTGCTCAAGACTGATTATCAGACGCTGGTGGAAAAGTCCGGCTCGTTGATGACCGCTGAACCTTCCGCTGATGTACCGGGTAGTCAGGTCTGGGAGATGTGGATGCGCGGCCTGGGTGGCACCGGCATCGTGATGCGGTCAGCCGATGGCCATTTCTGGGTCTTGTTGGTTACCTACGACAACACCGGACACTCGCGGCTGCGCTATTACACCGATGTTGCGAAATGGAAAAAACGTCTACCTGGCGCCTTGCACGACTGGAACGAGCGCATGAAAGATCATCTGGAACTCCCCGTAGACTTCATGCCCTGATCTGCGCAGCACTCCTCCATCACGTCGCAAACAACACACCGCGAATCTCGCCTGTGCGCGGCGCTACGACCACGCCCTCCAGCACCATCCGCGTAATCGTCTGTGCCGCCGTTTGATAATCCTCATCCAGCGGCACTTCGCGCCCGATGATCCGGCCCATCTGCCAGCCGATATTGGTGTACGTGCGCGTTGCCGACCAGATGAACAGCATCAAGTGCTCTGGATCCACTGGAGCCAGCAAGCCGCGCTCGATCCAGCTGCGCAGACATTCAACGTTGCGCCGCGCTTCGGCCTGCAACAGATCGCGGCACTCATCCGGCAACTGGCGACCGCCCAATAACAATTCGCCACTGAACACCTTGGCAATCGCCGGATGTTCGCGGGCGATGCGAATGCGTGCGGCCACGTAGGCGCGCAGTCCCGTCAGCGGATCATCACTTTCACGCAGCACCGCCGAGGCTTCCAGCAGCGGCTCGACAAACCCCAGCAGCACTTTGCTGTAGAGGTTTTCCTTGCTCTGGAAGTAGTAATACAGATTGGCTTTGGGCACCCCGGCACGCGCCGCGATATCGCGGGTCTGGGTGGCGTTGAAGCCGTTGGCGGCGAATTCCTCGCTGGCAGCAGCGAGGATCAACTGCTCGTTGCGTACGCGGATGGCACTCATGGCAATACAGGTTGGCTGGACGGCATGGAAAGATTCTGGCGATTTCGGTTTCGCAATATACAAAACTATATAGCGATGAGGCCAGCACACTCTAAGGGCGACGCTATGCTGTTTCGATCATTGACTGGAAACGGAGCGGGCACATGACCCTTCAGGCACTGCGGGCCGACGCGACACACTTGGATGCGGTGGCGCAGTTGTTCGACGCTTACCGAGTCTTTTACCAGCAGCCGTCGAACCTTGAGCAATCACGAACCTTCATCGCCGCGCGCATGGCCGGCGATGACTCCGCGATTTTTCTGGTTCAGGATGAAAAGGGCGAGGCGCTGGGTTTCGTGCAGTTGTATCCGACGTTCTCGTCCATCGATGCCCACCGCACCTGGCTGCTCAGCGACCTGTTCACCACGCCCGCCGCCCGTGGGCTTGGGGTTGGCCGATTGTTGATGAACACTGCACGCGACTTTGCCTTGGCGACCGGTGCCAAAGGGCTGGTACTGGAAACCGCAACCGACAACTTCACTGCGCAGGGGCTGTATGAATCATTGGGTTATGTCCGCGATACGGGTTACTACACCTATTTGCTCGACTTGCGTCAGGGCTGAACGGCCGCCATCAGCATTCGCTCGATCTGCGCCAATTCCCAGGTACTGAGCAAACTCACCGGATCGGTGCCGTAACGCTGCCAACTGTCCAGCGCGCCTTCTTGTCCGTCACCATTGCGGGCGAATTCACAGTGATGTAACCGCCCACCTTCAACGTCCAGCCGCAACTGCCAGCCTTCGATATCGACCGTGACCAGCCCGGCCTTGGTAGGCCGCTCGCAGATTTTCAAAGCGAGCACGCCCAGCGCCGCTTCACGCAAACGCTGACACACCTCGCGGGCGCTCAGAAATGCAGACATGTCGAACTCAATGACCAGAGGAGCGGGCCAGCATAAAGGTCGGGCCGACAAGTGTCAGCGTTCACTGGCCCGATCCGCGACAATTCCGTAACATCCGCAACCCTCTTTTTCCCGAACACCTGCAGCCGCACTCGGCGGCCGCTCAATCAGGTAAGCCATGAAACCGATACGTCTGCGCGCCGATGTCCTGGCCGGACTCACCACCTCGTTTGCCCTGTTGCCCGAATGCATTGCGTTCGCACTGGTGGCGCACCTCAATCCGCTGATGGGCCTGTACGGCGCGTTCATCATTTGCACGCTGACGGCGTTGTTCGGCGGCCGGCCGGGCATGGTCTCCGGCGCGGCCGGTTCGATGGCCGTGGTCATCGTTGCGCTGGTGGTGCAACACGGTGTGCAGTATTTGCTGGCGACGGTGTTGCTTGGCGGTTTGATCATGATGGCGTTCGGCTTGCTGCGCCTGGGCAAACTGGTGCGCATGGTGCCGCACCCGGTGATGCTCGGCTTCGTCAACGGCCTGGCGATCATCATTGCGCTGGCGCAACTGGAACATTTCAAGAACGGTGAGGACTGGCTCAGCGGTACGCCGTTGTACCTGATGGCCGGGCTGGTGGCGCTGACCATGGCCATCGTCTATATCCTGCCGCATCTGACGAAAGCGGTGCCGCCGGCACTGGTGGCGATCCTCGGCGTCGGTCTGCTGGTCTATCTGTTCGGCCTGCCGACCCGCACCCTCGGCGACATGGCGCACATTGCCGGCGGCTTGCCGACGTTCGCCTTGCCGGATATTCCGTGGAATCTCGAAACCCTGCGCATCATTGCGCCCTACGCGATTTTGATGGCGCTGGTCGGTCTGCTGGAAACCCTGCTGACGTTGAATCTGACCGACGAAATCACCGAAACCCGTGGCTACCCGGATCGCGAGTGCGTGGCGCTCGGTGCGGCCAATATGGTCTCGGGCGCATTCGGTGGCATGGGCGGTTGCGCGATGATCGGCCAGACCGTGATCAACCTCAGTTCCGGTGGGCGCGGGCGCTTGTCTGGCGTTGTCGCTGGGGTGCTGATTCTGTTGTTCATTCTGTTTCTGTCGCCGCTGATCGAGCGTATTCCGCTGGCGGCGCTGGTGGGTGTGATGTTTGTGGTGTCGCAGCAGACTTTTGCCTGGGCGTCGTTGCGGGTGGTGAACAAAGTGCCGCTCAATGATGTGCTGGTGATCATTGCTGTGACTACCATCACTGTGTTCACTGATCTGGCCACTGCGGTGTTGTGCGGCATCATTATCGCTGCGCTTAACTTTGCCTGGCAGCAGGCGCGTGAGCTGTATGCCGATGAGCATCTGGAGGCTGACGGCAGCAAGCTTTATCGTTTGCATGGCACGTTGTTTTTTGCTTCGACTACGCCGTTTCTCAATCAGTTTGATCCGGCTAATGATCCGGCTCGGGTGACGCTGGATTGTCGGCATTTGAGTTTTGTTGATTATTCGGCGATTGCGGCTTTGAGGACTCTGCGCGAGCGCTATGCCAAGGCGGGTAAGCATTTGCAGGTGTTTCATTTGTCTGAGCGGTGCAAGAAATTGTTGAAGCGGGCGGGTGAGGTGCATCACTGATTGTCTGGCTGACTGGGTATATATCCGTTGCTGCGGTCACGGCCACTTAGGGTTTCGCCCTTACGGCGACTCACTTTTTTTACAAACGCCTAAAAAAAGTAAGCAAAAAAACGCTTGCTCCTACGTGCGGCCCGCTCGCTGGGGCTCGGGGTTCCTTCGCTCCGGGCTCCATCCGGGCGCATCGCCTACGGTTTGCTTCGCTGCACCTCCTCTCGATGTGTTTGGCTGCGCCAAACGGTCGCTGCGCTCCCACGCCCGGATGAATCCCTCCACTCAGCCTTCCGACGTCGCCCGTGGATCAAGATCAAGAGCTGCAGCCGAGCTAACGCTCATCCTGTTGAGTGGGGCGGCTTTGCCGCTGGGGTTGTACGCACGTTAAAACTGTGGGAGCGAGCCTGCTCGCGAAGGCGGCCTGACAGCCGACCAATTTTCTATCGGATGTACTCAGTCCCAATGTAGGAGTGAGCCTGCTCGCGATGGCGTCGGGTCGGTCAAAGATGCTTTAAATGACACGCCGCTAGCGCTTGCAGATTCGCTCCCACTGGTGTTGTTGTGTGGCCAGACTTCAGATGGCCGGGAAGTCGATATCGGTCAGTGCCGCGTTGTTCAGGTAGTTGGTCAGGCTCTGTACGGCCACCAGTGCGATCACTTCGATGATCTTCACGTCGTCGATGCCGGCGGCGCGGGCGGCGGCGATTTGTTCATCAGTCAAATGGCCGCGGCTTTCGGTCAGCTGACGGGCGAGGGTGGCGTAGGCGTTGAGCTCGCCCTGGCGTGCGGCGACGATGTCCTGCGCCGAGAGCCCGGCTTTGCCGGCAAACAAGGTGTGTGCCGCCAGGCAGTAGTCGCAACCGTTGACCTGTGAGGTGGCGAGGTACACCGCTTCTTTTTCCTGGGCGTTCAGCGAGGTCTTGCCGAGGATGGCCGAGGCTTGTACGTAGGTTTCGAGGGCCACCGGTGCTTTGGCCAGGGTGGTGAAGACGTTGGGCAGGAAACCGATTTTCTTTTTCACGCCTTCCAGCACAGGGCGGCTGGCGTCGGCGGCGGTTTCGAGGCTGATAGCGTGGATGCGGCTCATGGTGATTCTCCGAAAGTCCGGTGCGAAGTGCGCCGGGGATGGAGGTCATGTTATTGAGCCGGGCTGGTGGATTGGCGGCAAATCGTCGAGGATATGCGGCAGATCGTCCAGATATGCCCTCGGAGTCGTCCATGGATCGCCTTTCAACATTGCTCAGCCATTTCGGCGTGAATGCCGGTACGTTCCACAGCGGCGCGTTTTGCGGCGTCAGCGTTCATGACAACGAGCCGGTGGGGCATGTGCATCTTTTGCAGGCCGGTGAATTGCTGCTCAAACCGGGCAACGAGCGTGAGATTCGTCTGAGCGAACCGTCGCTGATCTTCTTCCCCCGACCCTTTACCCATCGCATGTTTGCCGATGAAGCCATGGACACCCAATTGGTCTGCGCCACGCTGACGTTTGATGGCGGCTCCGGCAATGCCCTGGCGGCGGCGCTGCCGGATTATCTGGTGCTGAAACTGACGGACATCCCGGAACTGGGCAACACCGTGGAATGGCTGTTCAAGGAAGCGTTCGAAGGTCATTGCGGGCGGGTGGCGGTGATGGATCGCCTGTTCGAACTGCTGGTGATTCTGTTGCTGCGGCACTTGATCAGCAGTCGGGAGCAACAACCGGGGATGATCGCCGGTCTAGCCGATCCACGCCTGTCCCGTGCCTTGAACCTGATGCACGAGCAACCGCAAAAACCTTGGAGCGTGGCGGATCTGGCCGCTGTCGCCAACCTGTCCCGCGCCGGGTTTGCCGAGCAGTTTCGCCGGGTTGTCGGGCAAACGCCGGCCGATTACCTGCTGAGTTGGCGCGTCAGTCTGGCGCAGAAACGCCTGCGCGAAGGCAGACCGATTGCGCTGATTGCCGAAGAGGTCGGTTACGAAAGTCCTTCGGCGCTGGCCCGGGCGTTTCGGCGCAAGACCGGGCTCAGCCCACGAGAGTGGAAGGCGGGCGCCTGAGGATCATTTGGCGAATTTCTTCGCCCCGGCGACACACAGGATCACCCCCAGCGTCACGGCGAGCATGCCGGCGCTGACGTGTTCATGCAGCAGGGTCGCCGCCAGCGCCAGACCGAAAAACGGCTGCAGTAATTGCAGCTGACCGACCGCGGCAATCCCACCCTGAGCCAGACCGCGATACCAGAACACAAAACCGATCAGCATGCTGAACAGCGACACATAGCCCAGGCATAGCCACGCCGACAGACTGACCGTGCTGAACGAGGCGGGCGCCAGCCACACACTCAACACCGTCATGAGTGGCAGCGAAAGCACCAGCGCCCAGCAAATCACCTGCCAGCCGCCGAGAGTGCGCGACAACTTCGCGCCTTCGGCATAACCGAGACCACAGGCCAGAATCGCCGCGAGCATCAGCAGATCGCCAGTGGGCGAGGCGGTCAGACCTTGTGCCAGCGCGAAGCCGACCACCAGCGCGCTGCCGAGCATCGAGAAAATCCAGAACACCGGTCGCGGCCGCTCACCGCCGCGCAGCACAGCAAAAATCGCTGTGGCCAGTGGCAGCAAGCCGACAAACACAATCGAATGCGCCGACGTCACGTGTTGCAACGCCAGTGCGGTCAACAGTGGAAAGCCAAGCACCACGCCCAGCGCGACAATCAACAGCGACAACCACTGATTGCGCGCCGGGCGCCGCTCGCGAAACAGCCACAACAGCGCCACCGCCAACACCCCGGCGATGGCGGCGCGAACCACCGTGAGAAACACCGGATCGAACTCCAGCACCGCCAGACGCGTGGCCGGCAGCGAACCGCTGAAGATCACCACGCCGATAAAACCGTTGATCCAGCCACTGGTTTTTTCCAGTGCCGGGGTCGTCAGATTCGAAGTCCTTTCCATCACCGTTCACGCTCGGAAGTGGGTTGCATTGCGATCATGCTAGAGCTGAGAATCAGCACAATCAAAGAATTGTCATGGATACATCCGGCATGCCACGTTCGCGCTACAAGACACTGGTTGACGCCTACGCGGCGGACATTCGCTCGGGGATGTTGCCGCCAGGTACACGGTTGCCGACCCATCGGCAATTGGCGGCTCAGGAAGGGTTGGCGCTGGTCACGGCTTCGCGGGTGTACGCGGAGCTGGAGGCCATGGGCCTGATCAGCGGCGAGACCGGGCGCGGCACGTTTGTCCGCGAAACGTCGTTGTCGCCGGGGCAGGGCATCGATCAGAAAGACGTGGCGGTCGGCATGATCGACCTCAATTTCAATTACCCGTCATTGCCCGGTCAGGCGGATTTGTTGCGCACAGCGCTGCGCCAATTGGCGTTGTCCGGCGATCTGGAGGCGTTGCTGCGTTATCAACCGCATGCCGGGCGCGGCCACGAGCGTGCATCGGTCGCGCGGCACCTGCTGACGCGCGGGGTGAAGGTCGAGGCCGAGCAAGTGCTGATCGTCAACGGTGCCCAGCAAGGCCTGGCCGTCACGCTGATGGCGCTGCTCAAACCCGGCGATGTGATCGCCGCCGACGCGCTGACCTATTCCGGGTTCAAGGTGCTGGCCGAAGCGCTGCATTTGGAAGTCGTAGCCATTCCGCTCGGTGATCAAGGGCCGGATCTCGACGCGCTGGAGAAACTCTGTCGCAGCCGCTCGGTGCGCGCCGTGTACAGCATGCCGACGTTGCACAACCCGTTGGGTTGGGTGATGCCGCTGGCGCAGCGCGAGCAGTTGGTGGCGATTGCCCGGCGTCATGATCTGACAATAATCGAAGACGCGGCCTACGCCTTTTTGGTTGAAAACCCGCCGCGTACGCTGATCGATCTGGCGCCGGAGCGCACGGTTTACGTCTCGGGCCTGTCGAAAAACATCGCCACAGGCCTGCGTGTCGGTTTCATCGCCGCCCCGACCGACGTGGTGCCAGCACTGGAACGCATCATCCGCGCCACGACTTGGAACACCCCGGGCGTCATGACTGCCATCGCCTGTGGCTGGCTCGACGACGGCACGGTGGCGGTGCTTGAGGAACAGAAGCGCAACGACGCCAAGGCGCGGCAGGCACTGGCGACCGAAGTGTTGAAAGGCCTGCCGAGCATTGGTCATCCGGCGTCGTATTTCCTGTGGCTACCGCTGCCGGAAGACGTGCGCGCCGATCAGATTGTCGTCGAGCTGATGCACGAGCAGATTTCCGTCACCACGGCTGAACCGTTTTCGGTGGCGGGTCATGTGCCACATGCGATTCGCTTGGCGTTGGGCTCGGTAGAGATGGACGTGTTGCGTCAGGCGTTGAGCAAAGTCAGAAAGATCATTGGCGCTTACCTGTAAAAACATAATGCTACCCTTGCGTCGCCTGATGCAGACCGATCCGGAACTCTCGATGAAAAACACCGCTGCACTGTCACTCGCCCTGATGCTCGCCACTGGCCTGTCCAGTACGTTCACCCTCGCCGCAGGCGACCCCGAAGCCGGCGCGAAAATTTTTCCGCGTCTGTGCGGCGGCTGCCATCAGGTCGGCGAATCGGCCCGCCCCGGATTCGGTCCGCAACTCAATGGCATCATCGGTCGGCCCGCCGGTACGTCAGCGAATTACGTGTATTCCGATGCGATGAAGAACTCGGGGGTGACTTGGGATCGTGAAACGCTGATCGCCTATCTGAAGGATCCGAAAGGTGTGGTGCCTGGTACGCGGATGATTTTCTGGGGGCTGAGTGACGAAGAAAAACTCGATAATCTGTTGGCTTATCTTCAGACCTTCTCGCAATAACGGCAGGAGCTGCCGAAGTCCCTGATTAAAAATGACATGAAAAAGCTCTTCGGCGTTGTTGCTGCTTTCAAGGAACCCACCATGAAATTTTTGCTATTGGTAACACCGCTGTGCTTGCCACAGGACTGGCCCACGCGGGCATCCCCATGCTCAACGCGACGTGCCCGGGCAAGATCGAAGTGCACGCCGATGAAGGCGGGCCGATCTACATCAATGGCAAGGAAGGCCAGTTGAAGAAATTCAATGAGAACTACTTCGAAACCAAAGGCGCGGGCGTGACCATTTCCCTGAGCATCAATCCCGACGGTTCGCCTGCGGTGTCGTACACCGGGAAGAACCGGGCCAACGGGATTTGCGAAGTGAAGAAGGGCTGATCACGCCACCTGATTACGACCTGCCGCCTTGGCCTGATACAACTGCTGATCGGCGCGTTTGATCAGTGCGTTGTGGTTGTTATCGGCCGGGTCCGCCAGGCCGATGCCGATGCTGACCGTCACTTGCCCGATCACCGGGAAGTGAGCTTCGGCGACCGCCACGCGGATCTTCTCGGCGACGACTTCCGGAGTGTCGGGTTTGGCGATTTCCGGCAACAGCACAGCGAACTCTTCGCCGCCGTAACGGGCGACGAAGTCCGTGGTGCGCAAACTGCTCTGAATCAACTGCGCCAATTGTTGCAGCACATCATCACCCACTGCGTGGCCGTGGGAATCATTGATGCGCTTGAAGTGATCGGCATCGATCAGCAGCAGGGAGAACGGACGTCCGGTGCGGCGGAACAGCAGTGTGTATTCGGTGAGTTTCTCGTCGAAACGGCGACGGTTGTAAACGCCGGTCAAACTGTCGTGGGTCGCCAGGCTGAGCAATTCGGCATTGGCCTGCGTCAGCGCAGCGGTGCGTTGCGCGACGGTTGCTTCCAGCGAGGCATTGGCCTCTTGCAACTCGCGCTCTTTGCCGAGCAGCGATTGCGTCATGGCATCAATGGACTGGCCGAGCTGGGCAATTTCCAGCACCGGGTGCTGCAGCGGGAATTGCGCACCGGGCAGTTGGTTTTGCACCTGCCGCGCCGAGCGCGCGAGCTGTTCGATCGGTCGGCTCAGGTACAGCGCCAGGTAGTAAGCCACCAAGCCGAACAGCACCGCCGCGACCACACCCAGAATCAGCAATTTGTACATCAGCAGGCGCGCCGGTTGCAGTGCGGTTTCCAATGGCTGGCGCACGGCAATCGACCATGACAGCATCGTACTCGATGGCGTCGGTACGGTGACCACGCTGGTGAGGAATCCGTTGCCCGCCGTCCAGCCTTGCCTTTTGGTGTCAATTGCCAGTTGCTGACCCATCAGCGCTTCCGGGTAGAGCACTTTGCCATCGTGATCGATGATCAACGCTTCGATATCCGGCGTTGAGTTTTTATGCGAAAGCGCCGCCGACTCAACAATGCGCGTCACCCAGCTCCAGTGTGCGTGGGCGCCAAGAACACCAATCACCTGGCCGTCTGCGTTGCGGATCGGTGCGGCGAAATCGATGAAGCGCAGCGGTTCACCGTTCGGCAGGGCCGGCAGCATTTTCGCCAGCAACACCGCCTCATGAGGATCGCCGGTGTACTCGCCGCGCAACCCGGCCTGGAACCAGGGCCGTTGCTGCACCGATTGGCCGACCAGCAAGTCGTTCACCGCCTGATGCACCTTGCCCTCGGCATCGGTGACGCCCATCCACGCATACTCGGTGCGGGCCTGGGTGCGCAGTTGCATCGATTTCAGAATCGCCGGGTTATCCAGATCACCACGCTCCAGATGCGGCGCACGGCTGAGCAGATACACCTCCAACTGGCGTTCGCCCAGTCGTTCACCCAACAACGATGCAGCCGAGCGCGCGGTGTTGAGCAACGCATTGCCGCTGGCCTGCTTCATTTGTTCCGTGGCGATATGGCCGACATAGAAGCCCACGCTCAGCAGCGTCAGCAGGGATAAACCGGCAAACCAAAGGGTGAGGTGGCTACGCAGACTGGCTTTGAGCATGGGCAGTCGAGGTCTTTTTGGAGTTGTGGCCGCATGGTATGCGCAATGGGCGGTGGGTGGCCAGTCGGGGAATGGATGGCGCCGGACGTGAAAAAGCCCGGCTGATCAGGCCGGGCTTTCATTGTGATTGCGATGAAGCCGCAGAGTTATGCGACGCGGCGTTCGATCAGGCGATCCGAGCCACCTTCGGCAACACGGCGTTCGATCAGACGATCCGAGCCACCTTCGGCAACACGGCGTTCGATCAGGCGATCCGAGCCACCTTCAGCAACACGGCGTTCGATCAGACGATCCGAGTCACCTTCAGCAACACGGCGTTCGATCAGGCGATCCGAGCCACCTTCAGCAACACGACGTTCGATCAGGCGATCCGAGCCACCTTCAGCAACACGGCGTTCGATCAGACGATCGGAGCCACCTTCAGCAACGCGGCGTTCGATCAGACGATCAGAACCGCCCTCAGCAACACGGCTTTCAATCAACTTGTCCGAGCCGCCTTCTGCGACTTGGGTGTGTGCCGGGGTGGCGGCAAAAGCGTTAATGGCGAAAACCGAGAAAGCGATGCTGAGAAGGGTCTGGCGTTTCATGATCGTGTGCTCCAAGGGGTAGTTGTTTGTCTGGAGCCGATGTTACGCCGTGGATTTTTTATGAGAACTTCATTGCCGTGATGGTGAACATCGACCGCAATGATGGTTCACCAATCCCCCTTGTAGGAGCTACCGCAGGCTGCGATCTTTTGATCTGGCCGTTTCTCAGCGCGAGTTCGCCGCCCGCACACACAACTCACCGGTCGCCCGTGTCAGGGCCAGTTCATGCAGCGCGTCGTGGGTCAGGCCGCTGCGCGCCTTGGCCAGCCACGCCGGGCAATTGGCATCATGGCGATACGGCGCGAAATCGGCGTATTGCTGCAGCAGGCGGGTTTGCAGCTCATCCAGACGCGGGCGAATCTGTTTAGCCAGGTCGGGGCGCGGGGTGTCCGGCGCAGCGCCGGACGCTTGCCATTGTGCGAGCAAGCCGTACTGCACCAGTTTATTCGCCTCCATTTGCGCGGCGATCAGTTGCGCCACGTCTTCCGCGTCGAGCTGGCGCTCGGTGGCCAGGTTGCGGGCATTGGCGATAACCTGCGCTTCACGCGGGCTGTCCTGAATCGGCTTGCCGCTGTCCCATTTGGTCAGCGCGACGAGGTCGCCGATGTTCAGGCGTTCGTTGAGTGTTTCCAGCAACGGCTTCAACGTTTCGCCAGGCGCGGCGGCGTGAGCGCTGGTGGTGAGCACGGCGAGGAGGGTGGCGGTCAGCAGATGGGCAAAGCGCGGCATGAACAGAGCCTCAATGAGAGAAGTGAAAGTGGGCAGTTGTTTACCACAGCTCTGAACTTGCACCTACAGAAGCGTGTCCGTTACACAGGCGCGGCCACCGGTCATAAACACCGATTTGAAATGTTAATTGCGCCCCGCGTGCAACTCACCGAAGCTATCCTCCATCAGCCCTCCCGCCGTCGAGATGGACCTCTATTCAATGCAAGCCGTCGCCCAACGCCCACTCTGGCACACCTACCTGCTGTTCCTTGCGCCGATGGTGCTGTCGAACTTTCTGCAATCGATGTCGGGCACGGTAAACAGCATCTACATCGGCCAGATGCTCGGCACCCAGGCGTTGGCGGCGGTATCGGGGATGTTTCCCATCGTGTTCTTCTTTATCGCACTGGTGATCGGCCTCGGCGCAGGCGCCGGAGTGTTGATCGGTCAGGCGTGGGGCGCGCGTGAGCCGCACATGGTCAAGGCGATTGCCGGGGCAACGCTGTTGCTCGGGGTGTTGATCGGTCTGGTGGCGGCGGTGTTGGGCAGCGTGTTCGCGCGGCAGGCGCTGGCGGGGCTGGGGACGCCGGCGGATGTGCTTGACGATGCGGTGGCGTATGCCCATGTGATGATGTGGATCTTGCCGTCGCTGCTGGTGTTTGTGTTGTTCACCCAGCTGTTGCGCGGGGTCAGCGATACGCTGTCGCCATTGCTGGCGCTGATGGTCTCGACCTGCGTCGGGCTGGCCCTGACCCCGGCGCTGATTCGCGGCTGGTTCGGCTTGCCGCAATTGGGTATTCAAAGTGCGGCGTACGCCGGGCTGGCCGGTAACCTGGCGGCGATGGCATGGCTGGCGTGGCGCCTGATTCGCAAAGGGCACCCGTTGGCGCCGGATCGGGAGTTCTTCGCCGCGCTGCGCCTTGACGGGGCGATTCTCGGCAAGGTCTTGCGCATCGGCCTGCCGACCGGCGTGCAGATGATTGTGCTGTCGCTGTCGGAGCTGGTGATCCTGGCGCTGGTCAACCAGCACGGCTCGCAAGCGACCGCCGCGTATGGCGCGGTGACGCAGATCGTCAACTATGTGCAGTTCCCGGCGTTGTCGATTGCGATCACCGCGTCGATTCTCGGTGCGCAGGCCATCGGCGCCGGGCGGCTGGAGCGCATGGGGCCGATTCTGCGCACCGGGCTGTTGATCAACGTGTGCCTGACCGGCGGTTTGATTGTGCTCGGCTACCTGTTGTCGCACTGGCTGCTGGGGCTGTTCCTGACCGAGGACTCGACCCGGGCGATGGCTGAGCATCTGCTGCACATCATGTTGTGGAGCCTGTTGGTGTTCGGCTTCCAGGCAATCATCGGCGGGATCATGCGCGCGAGCGGCACGGTGTTGGTGCCGGTGGCGATTGCGATCATTTGCGTGGTTGGCGTGCAACTGCCAGCGGCGTACTGGCTGGACGGGCAGTACGGTTTGCAGGGTGTGTGGATGGCGTTTCCGGTGGCCTATCTGGGCATGCTGGTGTTGCAGACCTTGTATTACAAACTGGTCTGGCAGCATCAGAAAATCGAGCGTCTGGTGTAGGCGCTGGCGTAACAGTCGGATGTTTGCTTAATTCAATCGAGGCCCTCAACGGCTAGCCCCGCCCGGAGAATCCCATGTCGATCCGATTGCTGCTGGTTGCCGCGTGTTCGCTGTGCGTCATCTGTACCGCGCAGGCTGTCGAATACACGCGGGTCAACACCACCGCCAGCCAGATCAGTTTTACCTACAACCAGATGGGCTCGCCGATGTACGGCACCTTTGGAAAGTTTGAGGCGACGCTGGACTTCGATACCAACAACCTCGCCAACGCCCGTACCACCTTGCACATCGACCTCAACAGCATCGATGCCGGCAGCGAAGACGCCAACACCGAACTGGTGAAACCGGCGTGGTTCGACACTGAAAAATTCCCGGTCGCGGTTTTCGAGTCCAGCCACTTCACCCAAGTGGCCGAGCACCACTACCTGGTTGCCGGCCAGCTCACCCTAAAAGGCATTACCCGTGAAGTGCAGGTGCCGGTGGAATTGAAACCGGACAGTGCCATCGGCATTTTCGACGGTGAACTGGTGCTCAAGCGTGACGAGTTCGGCCTCGGCGCGGGCGAGTGGGCGGACACCGTGGTGTCCAAGGACATCGCCATCAAATTCAAAGTGGTGGCGCCACAGCAGTGACGCCCGCCTTTGCAATCAATAGGCCCGCCAGTGCCCCGGCACCCAGCGCCATTGGTTGCCGCCCCAGCGATAGTGCCCGGCAACCCAGTGATAACCCGGCGCCGGCATCACCGGAACGACCTCGACCAGCGGCGGAGGCCGATGCGGACGGGCCGGTTCGACGACGCAACCGGACAACGTAACGGCCACCAGCGTGGCGGCCAGCAGTGCTTTAAAGGTCTTCGACATGGTGGTGTTCTCGCAAGAAGTGATGGTCAGGCTGTCGCGTATTCATCGCACCCAATGCCCCTCGACCCAGAACCAGTTTGGTCCGCGTGCCTGCCAGTGCCCGGGTTTCCAGCGCGCGCCGTACCTCACCGGTTGCCAATGGCCGGGTATCCACACGTAACCACGTCCTTGCCAGCGCCAATGACCTTGATCCCAGACATAACCGGGACGTGCGCCGGGCATCACTTCCATGCGCATCGGCGGTGGAGCTTGCTGAACGATCACCACCGGTTGCGCAAACACCGGGGCGCTGCTCAGCGCCGCCAGCGTCAACGGCACCAGCAGCAGGGATTTTCGCCATTTGGACAGGGAACGCAAAACGCTCATGACAACTCCTCAAGGCCTGCGTTGAAAAGTGAACGCAGCTGCAGAATTGGATGCCTGATTTGCGAAAGATCCCGTCTGAGGCGGATGAAATTTTTTTCAGGGAGGGCGGTGCGAGAACGTCAGGATGGCGCCGCAGCAAGACGCCCGGCGCGCGTGAAGGTTGCTGCCTGTGAGGCTGGACTCAATAAAACCGGTCTTGTTCTTTCATTGCCTGAATCTGCCAGAACGTCCTGCCCGAGATCAGCAGAAACAGCAGTGCGAGCAACACACCGCCGGTCATGATGTAGAAGCTCGTACGGTAACTCTGCAACTGGCTGGCGATACAGCTTTTATCCGGCATCCACGGCGACACCAGCAGGGTGATGGGGCCGTCGACTTCATATTGGGTATGCTCGACGTAGCGTTCGTCGGCGTGTTGCCCTTCATGGGGCTGGCCTTGGGCATCGGTGTATTGATAGTGAATGACCTTGCCATTGGCGTTCATTGGAATCTTTTCCAGTGCCGTGACGCTGCCGCGGGTTTCCACACCGTTGAAACTCAGCGCCCCATAAAGCATGCCCGACTTGTGCGCCATTGCAGCGAGCAGCAAAACCACGCAGCAAGCAACGGTCAGCATGACGATACGGTTGTAAAGGTGATCCTTGGCAGCTTCGCGCGGGTAGTACATGGCCGATCCCTGGTGGTGACATTTGTAGGAGACCGTTACATCGGCGCTCGAAACAGGAACTTTAGACGTCGAGCGCGTGCGTCACGGTATGATGTCGCGGCTCGTCGACCGCTGCGGCGGTCGGCAACGCTTTTTACCGTCGGAGTTCGTCATGCCACGCATCACCCACTACAAATCCCCATGCCCCGAGGCCGTCAACAGCCAGATCCTGCAGATGGTCGTCGACTACCTGACCGACATCAGCGCGGTCGGCCTCGGCCCGAGCAACCTGCTGTACAACGTCTATCAGTACGCGGTCGGTTATGAGGTGCATCTGTATCTGGAAGCGTTGAATGGCGAGAAGGGTATCGACGTGGAGTTGCTGGTGGCCACCGACGAGGATGATCCGGAGCAAGTGATCGGTTTTCTGTTGTACCTGCCGGTGCAGGGCGACTGGGAAGCCTGCAGCGTGGCCTACATGGCGGTGCGCGAAGGGCATCGGCGCCAGGGCGTGGCGCGGGCGATGATCGGTGAGATGGTCGGGCGTTATCCCCATGCGGAGCTGGCCTGCACGATCGGCAAAGTCCCGTACTTCGAAGCGTTGGGCTTTGAGGTGATTGGCCAGCGTGAAACCCAGGTGTTGATGAGCACCCGGCATTACCGCAGCAACGGCCTGCGCGGATTTATCGACACCACACCGATCTACCGGTCGCTGGAAGTGCAGCAGATTCACACCTACCTGCTGCAGAAAAATGGCAAACGGGCGATGCTCGACGCCGAGAAACAACGCGACCGACACCTCGATCAGACCACTCGCCATGTCGAGGAGTTTGTCCGCCAGCGCCTGACCGTGCACTGACCTCACATCGCTGAAAAAGCCCTTGCTGTGAATGCCGCAGCAAGGGCTTTTTTGTGCGCGTCATTCAGCCGAGTTTGACGTTCATGGTGATCCGCGCCGTGAACACTTTTTTGCCCTCGGTATCGTGAATGTCCACGGTGACGATCTTGTCGCCTTCGCTCTGCCAATCCACGCCTTCACCACTGGCCACCGCCGTCACATCGGTTTTTGCCTTGGTCAGATATTCCACGGTCATGCCTTTGGGGATCCAGCGTGCGCCGGCCGGGATCGACACATCGGTCATCATCCCGGCGGCGAGTTCTGCGGCGTTGCACATGGCAATCGCATGCACGGTGCCGAGGTGGTTGGTGATCTCACGGCGAAACGGCACTTGTACCGTCGCCGAGTTCGCACGCAACTCGGTCACCAGCGGGTTGATGCTGCTGAAGTACGGCGCGACCTGGCAGGCCATCTGGCTGAACGCTTGCGGGCCTGCGCTGTTGAACATGTTGAGAAACTGACTCATGGAAACGCCTCGCGGAAAGTGATTTTGCAGAATAATGTTCCGTTACAGAATAATATTCTGTAACGGAACGGTATTCGGTCTGCGGGAAATCTGTCAACCTGTGCGTGTTTTTTCATGGGCACGACGTGTGCCTTTCAATCCCGATTTTCAGGCAGTGAGCCGCATGGACACCGCAGATCTACTGGAACGCAGCTACCCCGGCCGCCGCGCCGAACTCAAGCGCGATATCTTTCGCAAGGCGCTAAGCCTGTTCAACGAGCAGGGGATCGAGGCCACCACCATCGACATGATTCGCGCCGAGTGCGATACCAGCGTCGGGGCGATCTATCACCATTTCGGCAACAAGGAGGGCTTGGTCGCCGCGTTGTTCTTCACCGCGCTGGAGGATCAGGCGCGTCTGCGCGATGCCTATCTGGATGCAGCGCAAACCACCGAGGAAGGTGTGCAGGCGCTGGTGTTCAGCTACGTCGATTGGGTCGAACGTCAACCGGAGTGGGCGCGCTTCCAGTACCACGCGCGGTTTGCCGTGACCAAAGGGCCGTTCAAAGACGAACTGGCCGAGCGCAACAAAACCCGCAATCTGCGTCTGCGCGACTGGCTGGCCGAATCGGGGCGCGCTGCCGAACTCAAGGCCTTGCCCGCCGAGCTGTTGCCGTCGTTGATCATTGGTCAGGCCGACAGTTACTGCCGTGCCTGGCTGGCGGGGCGGGTGAAGGGCAGTCCGGCGGGTTATCGCGAGTTGCTGGCGCAGGCGGCCTGGCGCTCGATTCGCGTCGATGCGCTGCCGGACTGCTGATTTACGCAGACAAAAAAAGAGCCTCAAAGCTCTTTGATGGGGAGGAAGTAGAGCCCTCGAGGCTCAAGATGCGCATGAAGCAAGGCACGGGCTTGATTGGGGTTCAGAGCACCCGTGCCTACGCAGTGCTCGAAGAACGGAGCTACTGCGTGATTCCATCGTAGGAGTGTGCAAGTGGCGGCTCAAGTACCGCCAGTCGCCCGGGCAACTAGACGCTGGCCTCTTTCATGAATGCTCACAGACTCCCTGTAGGAGCTGCCGAAGGCTGCGATCTTTTGATCTTGTCTTTTAAAAGCAAAATCAAAAGATCGCAGCCTCCGGCAGCTCCTACAGTGTTTTTGCGCTGTCAGCGGGCGCCAGGCCAGCCTGATTTTTCGAGGGCAGCGAGCAGGGTTTCGGCATCCAGTCCCGGCACCGAGTGACCGTTGCCTTCGCTGCTGTCACTGGCCAGCAAGGCATTGATGATCGCTTCTTCAACCGCCTCGGTCGCGGCCAGAAACAGCTCGCTGATATGGTCATTGTTGACCATGCGCAAGGCGTCGCAGGTCGGCGCGCCTTTGCCTTCGTAGGCAGCGGGCGGCACGTGAGCGTTGCCGGTGGCGAAGGCGATGAAGATGTCGCCGCTATGATCCTCGTTGCCGCCGCCGGTGCGCGCCAGGCCGAGGCTCGCGCGTTGCGCCAGACGTGTGCATTGATGCGGCAACAGCGGCGCATCGGTCGCCAGGCAGACGACGATAGAACCCATGCCCGGATGCGGCAATGAGGCGCGCAGGAACGGCGAATCTTTTTGTTCCATATAGCGCCCGACCGGGTAGCCATCGACCCGTAACTCACTGCGAATGCCGTGGTTGGCCTGCACGATCGCACCAACGGTCCAGCCACCCTGAGCACTGCTCAATCGCCGAGACGAAGTGCCGATGCCACCCTTGAATTCATGGCAGATCATGCCGCTGCCACCGCCGACCGCGCCTTCCACCACCGGGCCGTCGACCGCGTTTTTCAGGGCTTCAGCCACATGCGCGGGCTGCACGTGAAAACCGTTGATATCGTTGAGCAGGCCGTCAAAGGTCTCCAGCACCACTGGCATGTTCCAGTAAAGACGGCCGTCGTCGGGTTGCTGCTGGCGATCCAGTGCAACCAAGGCATCGCGCACCACACCGAGGCTGTGGGTGTTGGTGAAGGCAATCGGGCTGGTCAGCAGACCCGCCTCGCGAATCCATTCAAGCCCGGTGGCGTCACCATTGCCGTTGAGCACATGCACGCCGGCGAAATACGGTTGCTGATTGGTCGAACCCGGACGCGGTTCGATCATCGTCACGCCGGTGCAGATGTCCCGTCCGGCGCTGCTGCGGCCGCGCACATTGCTGTGGCCGACGCGTACGCCGGGTACATCAGTGATGGCGTTGAGCGGGCCAGGATGCAGTTGACCGATGCGGATGTTGAGGTCGCGGGCACGAGGTTTCATTGATTTCTGTCTCTCTAAAAAATGCGGGGTTGTTCGCCGGCCCCTGTGGGAGCGAGCTTGCTCGCGAAGGCAATCCGACACTCAACATTGATGTCGACTGACCCACCGCATTCGCGAGCAAGCTCGCTCCCACAGGGTTTGGTGAAATGTTCAAAAGGGGTTACTGGCCGTTCTTGACCTTGCTCCACACCCGCGTGCGCACCCGTTCGGTGGCTTTGGGCAGGGGTTCAAGGGTGTACAGCGTGGCCATCGCCGTGGCCGATGGATAAACCGCCGGGTTGTCCCGCGTGGCGGCGGCCACCAGCGCTGTCGCCGCTCGGTTGCCATTGGGATACGACAGATGATCACTGACCGGCGCAATCACTTCGGGGCGCAGCAGATAGTCGATAAACGCCAGCCCTTGGGGCCGATTCGGCGCGTCCTTGAGCAGCACCAACGTGTCGAACCACACCGGCGCGCCTTCCTTGGGCAGGCTATAGGCGATCTTCACGCCGTTGTTGGCCTGCTCGGCATTGGTCTTGGCTTCCAGCATCGCCCCCGACCAACCGACTGCCACGCAAATGTTGCCGTTGGACAGGTCGCTGATGAATTTCGACGAGTTGAAATAGGCGATGTGCGGGCGCAGTTTCAGCAGTAGCGCTTCGGCTTTTTTATAGTCTTCGGGATCGGTGCTGTTGGGTGGCAAGCCGAGATAGTGCAGGGCGACCGGCAGCATCTCCGACGGCGAATCGAGCATCGCCACGCCGCACTGGCCGAGTTTGGCGAGGTTGGCTTCGTTGAACACCAGATCCCACGAATCCACCGGCGCCTTGTCGCCTAGCGCTGCGCGCACTTTGTCGACGTTGTAGCCGATGCCGTTGGTGCCCCACAGATACGGCATGGCGTATTGATTGCCGGGATCGTTGTTGGCCAGTTTTGCCAACAAATCGGCATCAAGATTCTTCCAGCCCGGCAGTTGCTCGCGTGGCAGCGGGGCCAGGGCGCCGGCCTTGATCAGCGTCGGCAGGCTGAAGTTGCTTGCCACCACCACGTCGTAGCCGCTGCGACTGGTCATCAATTTGCCTTCGAGGACTTCGGCACTGTCGAAGGTGTCGTAGACCGGCTGGATACCGCTGTCGCGCTGGAAGTCGTGGAGGGTGTTCGGGCCGATGTAGTCGTACCAGTTGTAGACGTGCACGCTCGGCGCGTCAGCGGCCAGGGCGATCGAGCTGGCGCCAATACCGGCCAGCAGGCCCAGTTGAATGCTGAGGTTGATACAGCCACGGTGACCACGCATGATGCGGCACTCCTGGCCTGTGCAGGCCGGTGATGAACAGGAGTGGTCAGCCTATCGGGCCGGTCACGCCTGACCCATTCCCATCATGGGTTACTCAAAAGGGGTAGTGCTTGGACGCGTTGCTGCAGGAACTGCCAGTGCATCAGAGCCTGGCGCGGGTATTTGCCAGTGTCGGTCAGGACGGTTTCTGGCGTGCGCTGGTGGACACGTTGCGGCTGCTGGTGCCGCTGGACAACGCGCTGGTGGCGCTGATGAAAGCCGGGCAGGCGCCGCAATTGCTGATCGACTTCGACAGCAAGGGCCGCCCCGACGAGCAGGAAGAACTGGCCGGTTACAGTGCCGGGATGTACCTGCTCGATCCGTTTTACCAGAGCGCCTCGACCGGCATTGCTGATGGTTTGCACAGCCTCGCCTCGGTGGCGCCGGACCAGTTTCTGCACAGCGAGTACTACCAGAGTTACTTTCGTTCGGTGGTGGGCGAGGACGAGTTGCAGTTCATGATCAACGTCGAGGGCGGCGTGCTCGGTTTGTCATTGGGCCGTTCGACGCCGTTCGACATGGCCGAGCAGGGCCGGTTGTTGTGCGTGCGCGATTGGGTGTTGGCGGCAATGCGTCGGCATGTGCAGTTGCTGCCGCCGCAGGGCGCGGTGGCGGAAACGGTGGTTGGGGATCTGGCGACGTTGCTCGACCGCTTCGACGCGCGGCTGACGGTGCGCGAGGTCGATACGGCGCGGCTGATTTTGCAGGGCTTTTCCAGCAAGGCGATGGCCCAGCAGATGGGCATTTCGCCGGAGACGGTCAAAGTGCATCGACGCAATCTGTATCACAAGCTCAATGTCACCGGGCATGGAGAGTTGTTTGCGCTGGTGCTGCGCCCACCGGTTACCTGAAGCACACCGATAACCTTGTGGGAGCGAGCCTGCTCGCGAATGCGGTAGATCAGTCAACATTACGGGTGACTGGCAAACCGCTTTCGCGAGCAGGCTCGCTCCCACAGGGGATAGGGGCGTTCAGGGGATCTTCGGGGTGTCAGGAGGTGCGCTGGAAGACTAAAGCCTTGAGGCCGCTCTGCGGGTCGATGTCCGGAAACTCCGGCGGATTCTCCAGCCGCTCTACAAAACGCAGACTCGGCGCTTCCTGCGTCACGCCCTCAATCAGAAAATCCGAACCAAACGCCGGATCATTCATGCACGCCAGCACGGTGCCGTTGGCGGTGAGCAATTCCGGCAAGCGGCGCAGCACGCGCTGGTAATCCTTGGTCAGCAGGAAACTGCCTTTCTGGAACGACGGCGGATCGATGATCACCAGATCATACGGGCCGCTGTTGATCACCTTGCCCCATGACTTGAACAGGTCGTGGCCGAGGAAACTGACTTTGCTCAGGTCATGGCCGTTCAAGCGATGGTTGTCGCGGCCCCGGCTCAGCGCCGCGCGGGACATGTCCAGATTGACCACATGACTGGCGCCGCCCTCGATGGCGGCCACGGAAAAACCGCAGGTGTAGGCAAACAGATTCAATACGCGTTTACCGTTGGCCTGTTCGCGCACCCAATTGCGCCCGTAGCGCATGTCGAGAAACAGCCCGGCGTTCTGCTTGCGGCCCAGATCGACGCGGTACTGCAAGCCGCCCTCGACGATGCTCATTTCGTCGATCTCTTCACCCAGCAGCCATTCGGCGGTGCTCTGCGGCAAATAGCGATGCTGGATCAGCAACGTGTGGGCGCCGGACTGTTTCCATTCGGCGGAACCGGTGAGTTTCATCAGCAACGCCTTGAGATCGTCCAGTTGCTCAGGTGCCGGCTCCTTGAACAGCGACACCAGCACCACGCCTTGCAGCCAGTCCACCGTCAACTGTTCCAGCCCGGCCCAGCAGCGTCCGCGCCCGTGGAACAGGCGACGGGTTTCGCTAGGTGCAGCCGCGAGGGCCGGCAGCAGATGGGCATGGAGGGTAGCGAGGGCTTCAGGGTTCATCGGTCAGGATCGGCAAGCAAAAGGGCCGGCATTTTAACCACAAATACGCCGTCACGAACGATTGCCGGCGACGGGCAAAAACGGCCTTTCGCAAAAGACCTGTATCAAAAATGAATTTCTGCAGAGCCCGCTGCTCATACCAGTTAAGCAGCGGATTCAAGCCGCTAAATCGTTAATGCAATTCAGGGAGTGCAGTTCCATGTGCCCAACACCTACGGCGAGCGCGCACCTTCCTGACGGATTGATTCTGGTGGTTGAGGATGATCCGTTGATTCTGGAGTTTCTCTGCGAAATTCTTCAGGAGGAAGGTTTCAAAGTCGAGCCACGTACCAGCGCGGACGACGCCAAGCTGTATCTGGAAGAGCACGCGCCGGAAGTGGCCTTGCTGCTGACCGACATCACCATGCCCGGCGAAATCAATGGCGCCGGGTTGGCCAATCTGGTCGGCGAACGCTGGCCGGACAAGCCGGTCATGGTCATGTCCGGCTATGAAACCCCGGAGACATCGGGGGTCAAGCACCCGGTGGCGTTCATCAAGAAGCCGTGGGCCATCGGCCAGTTACTCGACTGCGTGGATAGCGCGTTCAAGTCCAAGGCTCCGCGCCTGCACTGAGATGCCGGGACGAATCGCCGGGCAAAAATGCTACATTGCCCGGCCAATCCGCCCAGTCTTGTCAAAGGATGCGATCTTTTGTCTGCTCACGATAACGTCTTCGATCGCGCGTTCGGCGCGTTTCTGTTCGACATGGACGGCACCGTCCTCAACTCCATTGCCGCCGCCGAGCGGATCTGGGCAGCCTGGGCCGTGCGCCATGGCGTCGATGTGGAAACGTTTTTGCCGACCATTCATGGTGTGCGCGCGATCGACACCATCACTCGGCTCAACCTGCCGGGGGTGGATGCCGAGGCGCAAGCGGCGTTCATCACCGAGGCGGAAATCGAAGACGTTGAAGGCATTGTCGAGATACCCGGCGCGGCGAAATTTCTCAATAGCCTGCCCAAAGATCGCTGGGCGATGGTGACGTCGGCGCCACGGGATCTGGCGTTGCGGCGCATGGCGGCGGCGGGAATACCAGAGCCTGCGGTGATGATCACCGCGGAAGATGTGAAGGCTGGCAAACCTGATCCGGCCGGTTATTTACTGGCGGCCCAACGTCTTGGCTTGGACGCGCGTGATTGCCTGATTTTCGAAGACGCCACGGTCGGTATTCAGGCTGCTGAAGCCGCCGGTGCGCCGCTGATGATCATCACCACGACGCATCAGCATCCGCTGGAAACCACCCATGCGACGTTGGCCAGTTATGCTGACATCCGCGTCGCAGCCGACAGCAATGGCCTGCACCTGCAACGCAACTGACACCCCCCAATCCCTTGTAGGAGTGAGCCTGCTCGCGATAGCGGTGTGTCAGATAACACTTATTTGACTGGAAGACCGCTATCGCGAGCAGGCTCACTCCTACAGGGACGGTGTTTGGAGGTCAATAAACCCCCGGCACCAACCGCCAACTCCGCGCACAGTAAGCGTCATACTCCGCCCCAAACTGCGCCCGCAGCAGGGCTTCTTCCGAGTGAATCCGGGCAATCAGCGGAATCAGCGTCAGCGCCGCCAGCATCAACCCGACCACCGAACGAAACGCCAATGCCCAGCCCACGGCATTGATCACCAACCCCAGATAACTCGGATTGCGCAGCCGTTGGTAAATGCCATCGGTCACCAATCGGTGCCCCGGTTGAATCGCCACCAATCCACTGAACCGCCGTCCCAGCACAAACACCGGCCACAACCGCAGCACGCCGCCGACGATAAACAGCAATGCGCCGAGCCAACGCACGCCTTCACCGCCCAGCGTCCAGAAATTCACCCGGTCGCAATAGGCCGGCAGAAAACCACTGACCAGACCAATTACGCCAAACGCCGGAATCACCCAGCGATTGGCGCGGTCTTCACGCTCGCCGGAACTGAGGTTGACCTCGCTGAATAGCGAAGCAATCACCATGGCCACCGTCGCCAGTGCGACGATCACCAGCGAACCGTGGGAAAAGAACATCGCCACGCCGCCAATGCCCCACACCGCCAGGCCGAGGTAGGCGAGGGTGGCGAGTACTGCGACGACGGTCATTTGTGCGGACATTCTCATGGCGATCTCACGGCTGGATGCTGATCTGATGAGTGTAGATCCACCGCAAAACCTGTGGGAGCGAGCCTGCTCGCGAAAGCGTTGGGTCAGTCACATTCGATGTTGGATGTGCCGGCCCCTTCGCGAGCAGGCTCGCTCCCACAGGTTATGGGGTAGATTTCAATTCTGTGAACGACACGAATTCCTGTGGGAGCGAGCTTGCTCGTGAAGAGGCCCTGTCAGTCAGCGGCTATCTCACCGTCAGTCAGGACTTTGCGGAAGGTCTCGACCAATGGCCGCAAATTGATCCGGTGCCACGCCGCCCACAACGGCGTGGTCAACGTCAGCCACGGCAGCTCCCGCAGCACTACGCCCGGCGGTGCGTTATGGCTCAGGCCTTTCTGGATCATCGCAATCCCCAGCCCCGACGCCACCAGACCCAGCGCAGTAAACGGTTCGGTCGCCTGCATGCGCACATCCGGGGTGAATCCCGCGCGGATGCAGGCACTGACGAACTCATCGTTGGCGTCCTGACGTGGCTGCACGCCGATCCATTCCTGATTGGCCAGATCCTCCGGGTTCAACGCAGCTCGCTGCGCCAGCGGATGCTGTTCCGGCAACGCCAGCAGCATCGGGTCATCGAGCACCTGGAAACCCAGCAGATCCGGATCGTCATCGGTCGGCGGCTCACTCACCAACGCGATATCGAGACTACGCTGTCGCAAGCCCTCCAATTGCTCGGCGGAGCTGAGGTTGTACAACGCGACATGCACATTCGGCCGGTCCACGCGTAACACGCGCAAGGCATTGGGCAAGACGCCGGCGTGCATGGCATTTTCGATATAGCCGATGCACAAACCGCCTTCTTCGCCACGGCCAAGGCGTTTGCCGAGGGATTCCAGGCGATTGGCGTGGGTGAGCAGGGCGCGGGTTTCAGCGAGGAAGGTCTGGCCATCACGGGTCAGGCGAATGCGTTGCTGGCTGCGCTCGAACAGCGTCAGGCCCAGGCGTTCTTCGAGCTGGGCGATCTGCCGGCTCAGCGGCGACTGGGAAATATGCAGCCGTTCGGCGGCGCGGCCGACGTGTTCTTCCTCGGCGACTACAACGAAGTAGCGCAATTGGCGGATGTCGATCATGTCAGACCTATAGGGACTCAAGTACTGCAGATTATGTCTTGGACGGTCTCGGTGTCGCAATCTAGGATCTGCTCAACGGTCACTCCGACCAAGAATGTATGAGGACAATCCGATGAGCTTGAAAGACAAACTGCCCGGGCAACTGGGCTTCGGCACCGCGCCGCTGGGCAACATGTTTCGCGCCATCCCCGAAGAAGAAGCGCAGGCCACCGTGCATGCTGCCTGGGATGCCGGTGTGCGCTACTTCGACACTGCGCCGTTTTACGGCTCCGGTCTGTCGGAGATCCGCCTCGGTGAAGCACTGAAGCAATACAAACGCGACGATTACGTGCTGAGCAGCAAGGTCGGCCGGGTGATTCTCGATGAAATCGAAGACGCCGCCGCCCGCGATCTCGGCGAGAAGAGCGGGGTGTTCGAACACGGTCGGCCGAACAAGATCGTCAACGACTACAGCGCCGACGCGACTATGCGTTCGATCGAAGACAGCCTCAAACGCCTGCAAACCGATCGCCTCGACATCGTCTGGGTGCACGACATCGCTCAAGACTTCTACGGCGATCAATGGCTGGAGTACTTCAACCAGGCCCGCACCGGCTCGTTCAGAGTCCTCACCCGCTTGCGCGAAGAAGGCGTGATCAAGGCCTGGGGCCTGGGCGTGAACAAAGTCGAGCCGTGCGAACTGACCCTCGACCTCAGCGAAGCGCAGCCGGATGGTTTCCTGTTGGCTGGCCGCTACACGCTGCTCGACCACGAACGTCCGTTGCAACGCCTGATGGATTCGGCCCTAGCGCAAAACGTTGAAATCGTCGTCGGTGGCCCTTATAGCTCAGGAATTCTCGCCGGCGGCTCGCACTTCGAATACCAGCAGGCCAGCCCTGAAGTCATCGCCAAGGTCGAGCAGATCAAACGCATCGCCGCCGCTTACAACGTTGATATCAAAGCCGCTGCGCTACAGTTCTCGCTGGCCAATCCCGCTGTTGCGGCGGTGATTCCCGGCGCAAGCAAACCGCAACGCATCGCCGAAGATGTCGCGGCATTGTCGGCCAGTATTCCTGCCGGTTTCTGGCAGGCGATGCGCGACGCCCAACTGGTTTCTGAACGTGCACCATTGCCAATCGATGAGGTGAAAGCATGAAGATTGATCTGAGTGGAAAACTGGCCATTGTCAGCGGCAGCACTGCTGGTATCGGCTTGGGCATCAGCCAGTCGCTGGCCGAAGCTGGCGCCACGGTGGTGGTGATCGGCCGCGACACGGGCAAAGTTGAACAGGCGTTGGCGAGTATTCGCGAGAAAGTCCCGGGTGCGCAGTTGCGTGGTCTGGCTGCCGATCTGGGTACCGCGGAGGGCGCGCAGAAGCTGTTCGCCGCTGAGCCGCGTGCGGACATTCTGGTGAACAATCTCGGCATCTTCGACGCCGTGGATTTCTTCGAAACGCCGGACAGCGAGTGGACGCGTTTCTATGAGGTCAACGTGATTTCCGGCGTGCGCCTGGCGCGGCACTACGTGCCGGCGATGGTCGAGCAGGGCTGGGGCCGGGTGATCTTCCTGTCCTCGGAATCCGGCGTAGCCACGCCAGCGGACATGATCAACTACGGCGTGACCAAAAGCGCCAATCTGGCGGTGTCCCACGGTCTGGCCAAACGTCTGGCTGGCACCGGGGTGACGGTCAATGCGATCCTGCCGGGGCCGACCTTCACCGATGGCCTGCAAGACATGCTCAAGGATGCTGCCGCCGAATCCGGGCGCAACCTGCGCGATGAGGCCGATGCCTTTGTGCTCAAGGCCCGCCCGACCTCGATTATCCAGCGCGTGGCGGATGTCGAAGAAGTCGCGCACCTGGTGACCTACATTGCTTCGCCGCTGTCCTCGGCCACCACCGGCGCCGCGTTGCGCGTCGATGGCGGCGTGGTCGACAGCCTGACGATCTGAATTCTGGAGAGACGTTTATTTATGCCAACAGCATCCGCAACCATCGACATTCCGGCCTCGGCCGATCAGGTCTGGCAATTGATCGGCGGCTTCAACACGCTGCCCGATTGGCTGCCCTTTATTCCCAAGAGTGGGCTGAGCGACGGTGGCCGTGTGCGCACCCTGCAAACCGCTGACGGCGCTGTGGTGGTCGAGCGCCTGCAAGCGTTCGATAACGCCGCGAAGACTTACAGCTATTCGATCGAACAGGCACCGTTCCCGGCGACTGATTACCTGGCGACGATCAAGGTTGAGGCCCAAGGGCAGGGCGCCCGCGTGACGTGGTCGGGGCGTTTCAACGCCAAAGGCGTGAGTGATGAGGAAGTGGTGGCGCTGTTCAGTGGCATCTATCAGGGTGGCCTCGAGGCACTGCGAGCCAATTACCCAACCTGATCATTGAGCACAAAACCCTGTGGGAGCGAGCCTGCTCGCGAAGAGGGACTGTCAGGCAACATCTTTGTTGAATGACACACCGCTTTCGCGAGCAGGCTCGCTCCCACATTGATTGCATTCCAAGGTGGGAATCAGGAGTTTTCGATCAGGCTCTGCCGGCAATCGAGCACCAGTTTCGCCCCGCCCAGATCACTGCTGCCGACTTCAAGACTGAAGCCATGCAAGCTGACAATCGCCGCGACAATCGACAATCCGAGGCCAAAGCCACCCTGCGGCTGCCCACCCTCGGCGCGATAGAAGCGCTGGAACACCGCCTCGCGCTCAGCCTCGGGAATCCCCGGCCCTGAGTCGTGCACCTCAATCCGCGTCTGCCCACCCGCGTTCACCCCACGCAGCATCACCGTGCCGCCCGGTGGTGTGAACTTGATCGAGTTACTCAGCAGATTGGCCAAGGCTTCGAACAGCAATGCCCGATCACCATTGAGCGGCGGCAGCGTCTCCGGCATGTTCAGCTCGAAACGCAACTCGCCTTCCTCGGCCAGCGGCAGGTAAAACTCGTGCAGTTCTTCCAGCAATTGCACTGGATCGAGCTCGACAAAACCTGAACGGCGCTGGCGATCCTCAAGCTCGGAAATCCGCAACAACCCGCGAAACCGCGCCATCAGCGTGTCCGCTTCGGCGAGCACCAGATCCAGTTGCGCCGCTTCCTGCGAACCTTCGCCAGCCTGCTGCTGCATGCGATACAACTGCGCGCGCAGGCGCGTCAGTGGCGTGCGCAGATCATGGGCGATGTTGTCGCAGACGCCTTTGACTTCATTCATCAAGCGCTCGATGCGCTCCAGCATCGCGTTGACGATGGCCGCGAGCATGTCCAGTTCATCGCGGCGATTGGACAGCGGCAGGCGCCGGGTCAGGTCGCCGGCAACAATCGCCTGAGCGCTGGCCTGAATCGCCCGGATGCGCCGCAACGGCCGACGCCGCAGTAAATGCCAACCGGCAATGCCCGGCAGAATCGTCAGCGACACGCCCCAGAACAACGCATGCAAAATGATCCGCGTGACGGCGAACAGCGAGCCGTTATCGCGCAGCAATACCAGCCAGCGCCCATCGCGGGTTTGCGTGGCCACCGCGTCGCAGCTGTCATTGGGCAGGGTCGGGTCATCGGAATCGGCGCAGTCGGCGAGCATGTGGATCTTGCCGTCCAGCGGCAGACCTTCGGGGATCTGCTGCAACGCGCCACTGAGGTAAACGCCGTTGGCGTCGAACAGGCCATAGGCGTCGATGCCGCGAATGTCGAAGGTCATGCTGGCGGCGAGGGCGTCTTCCAGTTGTTCGCCGCGAAAGTGCGAAAACAGGTGCTGACGTTGCATCAACGAGTGTTTGGCGAGGTTGTCGAGGTAGCCGGAGACCTCGTAATACATGACCCCCATGAGGATCGCGCTCCAGGCCACGAACAGCGAACTGTAGAGCGCCAGCAATCGGCTGCTGGAGGAGCGCCAGCCGTCAGACGGGTTCGGCAATGACATAACCCGAGCCCCGTACCGTGCGGATCAGCGGCACATGGCCGGCGGCGTCGATCTTCTTGCGCAGACGGCCGATGTGCACGTCGATCAGGTTGGTCCCGGGGTCGAAGTGATAGCCCCAGACCTCTTCGAAAATCATCATCCGCGAAAGGATCTGGCCGCTGTTGCGCATAAGGAACTCGAGCAGCTTGTACTCAGTCGGCAACAGCGTCAGCACCTGTTCGGCGCGGCGCGCTTCATGGCTGATCAAGTCCAGTTCGAGGTCGGCCACTTGCAGCGTCGTTGCCTGAGTAGCGCCGCTGTTCTGCCGACGCAGCAACACTTCGACCCGTGCGGCCATCTCGTCGGTGGCAAACGGTTTGGTCAGGTAATCATCGCCGCCGGCGCGCAAGCCGCGTACGCGTTCGTCGACATCGGAGAGGGCGCTGATCATCAGGATCGGCGTGGCCACGCCCATGGTACGCAGCGTGGTGACGATGGCCAGGCCATCGAGTTCGGGCAGCATGCGGTCGAGGGTGATCAGGTCGTAGTTGCCGCTCACGGCGCGGTCGAGGCCTTCACGGCCATTGTCGACCCAGTCGACTTCCAGCCCGTGGCTGCTCAGTTCGGCGACGATTTCCCGAGCGGTCACGGCGTCGTCTTCGATGGTCAAGATACGAGTCATAGGCAGGCCTGCTGATCGGTTCAAACGGAATGGCAGCATTTTGCCAAGAAATTGCGCTGGCGCTTTAAATTAACTTTCATGTTGACCTGTCACAAACGCAGATTTGGAGCGCTATTGATACTTGAGGCCAATGCATAAAACCCGCTGTTATCCGGCAATTATTGCAATTTGCAAGGTTTGCGTAAGTTCACTCTTTCTAACTGATTGAAATTAATAGATTTATCTAATTTCCGCGACTGGCACGGTCACTGCAATTCCTCTGCTGACGAGTTGTAACACCATTTTTCATGCCTGGAGCAGAACAACAATGAATAGATCTTCTGATGGGTTTTATCCTGCCGTTGAAGAGTCGAGCAGCGTTTCGGGCGTGTCCTGGGGCGCGATCTTCGCCGGTGCCGCGGCTGCCGCTGCACTGTCGATGATTTTGGTGTTGCTCGGTTTCGGTTTGGGTTTCTCTGCCGTTTCACCGTGGGCCGGAGAGGGCGTCAGCGCCAAGGGCCTGGGCATTTCCACGATAGTCTGGCTGGCGGCGACGCAAATCATCGCTTCCGGCATGGGTGGCTACATCGCCGGTCGCCTGCGGGTGAAGTGGGCGAACATGCACGGTGACGAAGTGTATTTCCGCGACACCGCGCACGGCTTCCTGGCCTGGTGCGTGGCTACATTGGTCACTGCAGTGCTGGTGGTCGGTTCGGTCAGCAGCGTGATCAGTGGTGGTGTGCAGGCCGGTGCCAGTGTGGCTGGCGGTGCTGCCAGCGCCATGACTCAAGCAGCCGGTTCTGCGGCGGCCAACACCGACAGCAACCAGTACGGCTACTACATCGACAGCCTGTTCCGCGATGACCGTCCGGCCTCTGTCAGCGATGACGCCGCTCATGGCGCTGTGGCCCGCATCTTTGCGCAAAGCCTGGCCAACGGTCAGCTGAGTGCTGAAGACCGTACTTACCTCGCACAACTGGTCGCGCAACGTACCAACCTGACTCAGGCCGATGCCGAACGTCGCGTTGACGAGATTTATGCGCGCACTCAGAAAGCCCTCGCCGACGCCAAAGTCAAAGCTCAACAAGCCGCCGACACCGCTGCGAAAGTCGCTGCCTGGACCTCGCTGTGGATGTTCATTTCGCTGTTGGCCGGTGCGTTCTTCGCCAGCCTCGCGGCTACTTACGGCGGTCGTCGTCGTGATGCCGTCGAGTACGTAGAAGTCGACACCTACACCACGACCACTCCAGTCCGTTAAACAAGGAGCATCACCATGCGCTCATTACTGCTGTTTTTCCTCGGCGTGCCAATCCCGATCATCATCCTGATCGCCCTGTTCGTGCACTGATTGCTTGATTGAGGCGTATGCCTCGGCCGCTTCCACCTTCGGGTGGAAGCGGCTTTTTGCTTTCTGCGGGGGCAACGGCGAGAATCGCCGCCGGAAGTGGATTGGCCGCTTTTACCTCTCTTTAAGGATGAACACGTTGGACAAGAAGGAAATCAAACGCCAGTTGGTGGAAATGCTCGAAGCCGGGCGCTCGAAAACCGAAACGTTCAAAGCGTTGTCGGGCGGTGCGGTCAAAGATCGCGTGTTGGCGGCCTGGATCGGGGGGCGTCCGGATCCGGCCCTCAGAGCAAAACATTCACTCAAAGTCACCCTGCTGATCGTGTTGACCTGCATCCAGGCATTGATCGGCTCAGTCGTAGGCTTCTTCCTGTTCTATGACGCCAGCGCCGGTCTGGCACTGACCATGCTGCTGATCGCGGGCGGCATTCCGTTGTTGTTTGCATGGGGCTTCTACAAGAACGTGGCGGCGGCTTACACCGTTTACGTCATCCTGACCGTCAGTCAGGTTTCACGCATGTTCAAGGGTTATGAGGAAGATCCGCTGTCGACCGTGATTGCCGTCGGCATCACTCTGGCCATTGTGTTCTACGCCGCCTGGATCAAAACCCTGCTGTTCCCGGACCTGGGTTTCATTGGCGCGAAGAAGATCAAAGGGCAGTTCGTCTTCTCCAACTGATCGTTGGACAATCCAATCGTTTTCACTGGCCTGGATCAATATTTACTACGGCGAGATCGCCTAACTTAAATGATCCCGGCCTTTGCTGAGGTATGAACTACAGTGCTTCACGCGCACCTTGTTGCGCTGACGGAGTACCCGCGTCGACGCCCCCTCACAGCCACAATAAATGCGTCGACCCGGTGTAGTGCAGCAAGGAGCTGACACCACCTCAACCGAACTCTCACGGATGAACATAGCAATGCACTGCCAAGAAAGAACCTTCGATATTCAGCCGTTGGCGCAGGCGGATATGACCGTCCACATCAACGGTCAAGCGGTCACCGCCGCCATCGGCGAAACCGTCCTCAGCGTTATTCAATCACTCGGCGTTCGCCAGATTGCCCGCAACGATCACGACCAGATCACCGGCGCCTATTGCGGTATGGGCGTGTGCCAGTGCTGCCTGGTGAAAATCAATGGCCGGCACAAACGCCGTGCCTGTCAGACCGTGGTGCGTGACGGCATGCAGATCGAAACCCAGGTCAACCGCATCATCACGCAAGAGGTGATCGTATGAGCCAGCAACCGGTCATCGTCGGCGGCGGCCCGGCGGGGATGGCGGCGGCCATCGAACTGGCGCGCCACGGGGTGCGCTGCACCTTGCTCGAAGAAGCTTCGCGCCTCGGCGGTGTGGTCTATCGCGGGCCGTTGCGTGATGGCGTGCAACTCGATTATCTCGGCCCGCGCTACTCTGAAGCACTGGGCAAACTGCACGGTGATTTTCAGGAACAGGCCGGGCTGATCGACGTGCGCCTCAACCATCGCGTAGTCGGCGCCGAAGGCACTCGTGCACTGGTGGTACTCGATGGCGACGAGCAACTGCACGAGATCGAGTATCCGCAATTGCTCCTGGCTGCCGGTTGCCACGAACGCAGCGTGCCGTTTCCGGGCTGGACGTTGCCGGGGGTGATCATGCTCGGCGGTCTGCAACTGCAAATCAAAAGTGGCGTGGTCAAGCCGCAAGGGCCGGTGATCATCGCCGGCACCGGGCCGTTGCTGCCGCTGGTGGCGACGCAGTTGCATGCGTCGGGCGTCAGCGTCGCGGGCGTGTATGAGGCTTGCGCGTTCGGCAAGATTGCCCGCGAAAGTCTGGCGCTGCTGAACAAACCGCAATTGTTCCTCGATGGTTTGAGCATGCTCGCCTACCTGAAACTGCACGGTATCTCGATGAACTACGGCTGGGGCGTGGTCGAGGCGCATGGCGAGGGCGAGCTGAAAAGCGTCAGCGTCGCGCCGTACTCGGCCACGTGGGAACCGGACATGAGCCGTGTCGAGCGTTTCGAAGCCAAGACCCTCGCGGTCGGTTACGGTTTCATTCCGCGCACCCAACTGAGCCAGCAGATGGGCCTGGATCACGGCTTCAGCGACGACGGTTACCTGCGCGCCAACGCCAACGTCTGGCAGCAAAGCAACGAACCGCACGTGCATCTGGCCGGCGACATGGGCGGGATTCGCGGCGGTGAAGCAGCGATGCTCGCCGGCAAGATCGCCGCAACCTCGATTCTCCTGCAACGCGGCGTGCTCGAGGAGGAATTGGCGCGTGTGCGTCGCGACCGCTACTTGAGCAAACTCAAAGCCATCGTGCGCTTTCGCGCCGCCGTCGATCGTTACACCGAACGCGGCGTCGGCCAGACCGCATTGCCTGCCGCTGACACGGTGATCTGCCGTTGCGAGCACGCCACCCGCGCCGACATCGACCTGGCGCTGGAGCAAGGCGTGCAAGACATCGCCAGCCTGAAAATGCGCACCCGCGTGAGCATGGGCGATTGCCAGGGCCGGATGTGCGTCGGCTACTGCAGCGATCGCTTGCGTCAGGCTACCGGGCGCAAGGACGTCGGTTGGTTGCGTCCGCGTTTTCCGATTGATCCGATTCCTTTTTCCGCGTTCCAGTCCGTTGGCACGGAGGCCGCTGCCCATGAGTAAGTTCTACGACGTGATCATTGCCGGCGGCGGCGTGATCGGGGCGTCCTGCGCCTATCAATTGTCCAAGCGCAAAAACCTCAAAGTGGCGCTGATCGATGCCAAGCGCCCGGGCAACGCCACCCGTGCGTCGGCCGGCGGTTTGTGGGCGATCGGTGAGTCGGTCGGTCTCGGTTGCGGGGTGATTTTCTTCCGCATGATGTCGGCCAACCGTAAACGCGAAACCCAGGGCGCGGCGGTGGCCGTGGACGCGAGCACGCCGCACATTCTGCCGGCGTCGTTCTTCGATTTTGCCTTGCAGTCCAACGCGCTGTACCCGGCGCTGCACCGTGAGCTGAAAGACAACCACGGGATGGATTTCAAGTTCGAAAAGACCGGGTTGAAGTTCGTTATTTACGACGATGAAGACCGGCTCTACGCCGAGCATATCGTCGGCTGCATTCCGCACCTCGCTGATCAGGTGCGCTGGCTCGACCAGGCGGCCCTGCGCGAATCAGAGCCGAGTGTCAGCCACGAAGCACGCGGGGCACTGGAGTTTCTCTGCGACCACCAGGTCAGCCCGTTCCGCCTCGCCGACGCCTACATGGAAGGCGCGCGGCAGAACGGCGTCGACATCTTCGTCAACACCAACGTCACCGGTGTGTTGCATCACGGCAGTCGCGTCACCGGTGTGCAGACGGCCGAGGAGGGCGTGTTCCACTGCAAGACGCTGATCAACGCCGGCGGCGCCTGGGCGGCGGACTTGAGTGAATGGGCGACGGGTATTCGCATCCCGGTGAAACCGGTGAAGGGCCAGATTCTGCTCACCGAGCGCATGCCGAAGATTCTCAACGGCTGCCTGACCACCAGCGACTGCTACGTGGCGCAGAAGGACAACGGCGAGATCCTGATTGGCAGCACCACCGAAGACAAAGGCTTCGACGTCACCACCACCTACCCGGAAATCGCCGGGCTGGTGCAGGGCGCAGTGCGCTGCCTGCCGGAACTCAAGGACGTCAATCTGAAACGCACCTGGGCGGGTTTGCGTCCGGGTTCGCCGGATGAGTTGCCGATTCTTGGGCCGATGCGCGGGGTGGAAGGGTATTTGAATGCCTGCGGACACTTCCGCACCGGCATTCTGACCTCGGCGATTACCGGTGTGTTGCTGGACAAACTGGTCAACGATGAGCCGCTGCCGCTGGATATCACACCGTTTCTGGCGGATCGCTTTGCAGTGGCGCCGGTCAAGCAGGAGCGCACGCTAGAGCCGGCGTGACACATATCCCCTGTGGGAGCGAGCCTGCTCGCGAAGGCAATCTGTCAGTAACGAATAGGTTGACTGACACACCGCTTTCGCGAGCAGGCTCGCTCCCACAAGGGGTTTTGTGTGTGGCTCAGGTGTTGCGGGATTCTTCTTCCAGTTGATCCGATTCAAACAACCGCGCCAGTTCCGCCCGGGCTTCCTGGGCGGTTTGCAGGACTTTGGCGGCGTCGTCGTAGACCGCGTGTTGCGCCTCCAGCACCTGTTCGTCGTGATGCTTGAAGCGCTTGATCCGCGCATCGGCCTGGGCTTGGGTCAAACCAAGTCCCACCAAGGTGCGCCGGCTCATTTCCAGACTCGAATAATAAGTCTCACGAATCGCTTCCGCGCCAACATCCACCAAGCGGTGTACGTGCTGACGGTTACGCGCCCGAGCGATGATCTTCATGTGCGGATACAGCTTGCGCACCACCTCGGCGGTCTTGATGTTGGTCTCCGGATCGTCCGTGGCAATCACGAAATATTCCGCCTCGCCGACCTTGGCTGCATTGAGGATTTCCGGCCGCATCGGGTCGCCGTAGAACACCGGCACACCGCCAAAACTGCGCGACAGTTCAATGGTTTCCACCGAGGTGTCCAGCGCGACGAACTTGATGTTCTGCGCACGCAGAATCCGCGCGACGATCTGGCCCATCCGGCCCATGCCGGCGATCACCACACGCGGAGTGTCGGTGTCGATCTCGCGGTATTTTTCCGGCACTTCCACCGGCTGCACTTTCGGGCTGACCAGCCGCGCGCAGATCAGCAGCAACAACGGCGTGACCGCCATCGACAGGGTGATGGTCAGCACCAGCAGGTCATACAGGCGCGGTTCGAACAGACCCTGATCGCGACCGATCTTGAACACCACAAAGGCGAATTCACCACCGGCCGCCAGCACGATGCCAAGGCGAATCGCACTGACCTTGTTCAAGCCACCGGCCAGGCGTCCGACGACGAACAGCAGCGGCAATTTCAGCCCGATCAACAGCAGCGTCAGCCCCAACACGGTGATTGGCGCGCTGAGCAGCAAGCTGAGGTTGGCGCCCATGCCGACGCTGATGAAAAACAGCCCGAGCAGCAGACCTTTGAACGGCTCGATCTGCGCTTCCAGCTCATGGCGATATTCCGAATCCGCCAACAGCAAACCGGCGAGAAACGCGCCCAGCGCCATCGACACACCGACCAGATCCATCAACCACGCCGTGCCGATCACCACCAGCAACGCCGTGGCCGTCGACACTTCCGGCAGACCGGTTTTCGCCACCACGCGGAACACCGGACGCAACAGATAACGCCCACCGACCACGACCACCGCGATACCGCCGAGCACCTGCAACGCATGGTTCAGGCTTTCCGCGTTACTGGTGTCGTGAGCACCACCCGCCAGCATCGGCACCAGTGCGATCAACGGGATCGCGGCGATGTCCTGGAACAACAGAATCGCAAACGCCAGTCGCCCATGGGGGCTGGTCAGCTCCTTGCGCTCAGCCAGACTTTGCAGACCGAATGCCGTCGAGGACAGCGCCAGACCAAGGCCGAGCACAATCGCACTGTTCAGCGGTTGGCCAAACACCGACAGCGCCAGCACGCCGATCACCGAAGCCGTCAGCAGCACCTGCGCCAGACCAACGCCGAACACCGATTTACGCATCACCCACAAACGTCGCGGCGACAGCTCAAGGCCGATGATGAACAACAGCAACACCACGCCCAGTTCGGAAATATGCGCGACGCTTTGCGGGTTGCCGATCAGACCCAAAACCGACGGGCCGATGATCACCCCGGCAAACAGATAACCGAGCACGGCGCCCAGTTGCAGACGTTTGGCCAAAGGCACGGTGAGCACGGCCGCGAACAGAAAGACGACAGCGGCTTGCAACAGATTGCCTTCATGGGGCATGGGGGGTTACTCCTGACAACGGTACGGCGGGGGTGACAAGGATAAGGGCTACAGCGATTCCATATCCACAGAAGATCCCCTGTAGGAGTGAGCCTGCTCGCGATATCGGTGTGTCAGCCACACATAAGTCGACTGATTCACCGCTATCGCGAGCAGGCTCACTCCTACAGGAGATTTTCATCGTTTCTGTAATATCTGGCATCAATTGGTTACATTCATAACCTCTGCAAATCAATCTCCCGAGTCCCGTCATGGCCATCAACTTCGACCTCAACGACCTGCAAGCCTTTCGCGCCGTGGTCGAGCAGGGCAGTTTTCGCAAGGCCGCCGACACCGTGCGCCTGTCGCAACCGGCGCTAAGCCGGCGCATCGAAAAGCTCGAAGACGCCCTCGGCGTGAAACTCTTCGAACGCACCACACGCAAGGTCAGCCTGACCCAGGCCGGGCGCGGATTCATGCCTAGTGTCGAGCGTTTGCTGGATGATCTCGACGTGGCTTTATTGGGCATCAGCGAAGTCGCATCGACCCGTTTGGGCCATGTCACCGTCGCCTGCGTGCCTTCGGCGGCGTACTACTTCATGCCCCGCGTGGTTGCGCGCTATCACCAGCAATTCCCACGGATCAAAGTCAAAGTGCTCGACTCCAGTGCGCACGATGTCTTGAGTGCGGTGGTCAACGGCGAGGCGGATTTCGGCTTGAGTTTCCTCGGCACGCAGGATGCCAAAGTCGAGTTCGAACCGCTTGTGCAGGAGTGCTACGTCGTCGCTTGTCGCCGCGATCACCCGCTGGCTGGGCGCAGCAGTGTGAGCTGGGACGAGTTCTATCAGCAGGATTACATCTCGCTCGACAAGACCTCCGGCAACCGCTTTCTGCTCGATCAGGCGTTGAGCAGCGTAGTGCCGCAGCGTTCGAGCATCTGCGAAACCCGTCATGTGACAACGATGATCGGTCTGGTGGAGGCGGGGTTGGGGGTGGCGGCGGTGCCGCTGATGGCGATGCCGGGGCCGGATCATCCGATCCTGACGCGGGTGCCGTTGACCGACCCGCAAGTGATGCGCAGTGTCGGCATCATCAAGCGCCGGGGTCGTACGTTGACCCCGGCGGCATTGGAACTGGAGCGGCTGGTGGTGGAAATGAAAGTCCAGCCGCCAATTGTCAGCGCTTGACCGAATCCAGTCCGGTGGCTTGCACGTCAGCTTGTGCGGCCGGCGCGGCGAGGTAGGCGAGCAGGGCTTTGGCTTCTTCAGGATGCTGTGCGCCGACCGGAATCCCGGCGGCAAAACGCGTCACCGACTGTACCGATTCCGGAATCTTCGCCACGAAACTCACGCCCGGCACCGGCAGCAATTCGCTGACCTGCTGGAAGCCCAGTTGATAGTCGCCAGTGGCAACCACCGAGCCGACCGGGATTTTCGGGATCATTTTTGCCTTCGGCTTCAGCTGATCTTCGATCCCCAGTTTCTTGAACAACTGCTGCTCGATGTAGACGCCGCTGGCGCTGTCGGAGTAGGCCACTGACTGCGCGTCGAGCAGGGTTTTCTTCAGGCCGTCGACACTGCTGATGTCCGGTTTCGGCGCGCCTTCGCGCACCACCAGGCCGATCCGCGAATCGGCCAGCTCAACGCGCGAGGCCGGGTCGACTTTGCCTTGCTTGATCAGGTCATCGAGGGCATAGCCGACCATGATCACCACGTCGGCGTGTTCACCGCGCGCGAGGCGATTGGGGATCGCTTCGGGGGCTTTGCCCATCGACGGGCCGAGGCTGGTGGTCAGGGTGTTGCCGCTGGCGGCAGCGAATTTCGGCCCGAGAATCTTGTAGGCAGCAGTGAAGCCCCCGGAGGTCATCACGCTCAATTCTTCGGCCTGGGCCGCGAGGTTGAACGCGAGACCGGCGAGCAGGGCGGTGACAGTAAACAGTTTTTTCATGGCGAGTTTTCCTCAGGCCGCGACAGGTTGCAGACGACCACCGGCACGGCGGTACAGATAAAGAGTGGCGCACAAGGCACATAGCGCACCGATGCTCATCCAGTAACCCGGCGCGGCTTTGTCGCCGGTGTACTGAATCAGGAAGGTCGACATCGCCGGGGTGAAACCGCCGAAAATGGCGGTGGCCAGGCTGTAGGCGAGAGAGAAACCGGCAACGCGCACCTCAACTGGCATGATCTCGGTCAGCGCCGGAATCATCGCGCCGTTGTACAAGCCGTAGATAAACGACAGCCACAACAGCGACAGCAACATGTGGCTGAAGCTCGGCGCCTGCACCAGGTACGACAGCGCCGGATAGGTCGTGGCCAGGGCCAGCAGCGACATGGCGATCAGCACCGGACGACGGCCGATACGGTCGGACAACAGGCCGCCAATCGGCAACCAGAAGAAGTTCGACACACCGACCAGCAGCGTCACCAACAGTGCATCGGAGGTGCTCAGGTGCAGCACGGTTTTGCCGAAGGTCGGCGCGTACACGGTGATCAGGTAAAACGCGGTGGTGGTCAGCGCGACCATCAACATGCCGCCGAGTACCACGCCCCAGTTCTGGCCGAGGGTGCGGAACACTTCGCCCATGCTCGGGCGGTGTTTGCGTGCGGCGAACTCTTCGGTTTCCGCCAGGTTACGGCGCAGGAAAAAGATAAACGGCACGATCATGCAGCCGACGAAAAACGGAATCCGCCAGCCCCAATCGGCCACCACATCCGGCGCCATCCACGCGTTCAGCGCATAGCCCAAAGCGGCGGCGACGATGATCGCCACTTGCTGACTGGCCGACTGCCAAGCGGTGAAGAAACCTTTGCGGCCCGGCGTGGCGATCTCGGCGAGATACACCGACACACCGCCCAATTCCGCACCGGCCGAGAAGCCTTGCAGCAAGCGCCCGATCAACACCAGCGCCGGCGCGAACAGGCCGATGCTTTCGTAACCGGGCACCAGCACAATCAAGATCGTGCCGCTGGCCATGATCGACAGGGTGACGATCAAACCTTTACGCCGACCGACATCATCGATGTACGCACCGAGCACGATGGCGCCCAGCGGACGCATCAAAAAGCCTGCGCCGAACACCGCAAAGGTCATCATCAGGGAGGCGAACTCACTGCTCGCCGGAAAGAACACCGCCGCGATCTGCGTGGCGTAGAAGCCGAAGAGGAAGAAGTCGAATTGTTCGAGGAAGTTGCCCGAGGTCACCCGGAAAATGGCACCGGCCCGCGAGCCGTTGTGAGGGATTGAGGCTGTCATAGAAAAGTACTCCACCGCTTTTATGACGTGCGCGACGGGAGGGCGGCGCACGGTTTTTATTGAGGTGGATGGTGGCGCAGGTGTAACAGGATGTTAATTGCATTATTGGCATGGATTGATGTTCAGGGCGGATCAATGGTTTTTTGGGTACAAATCCATTGCAGCGGTAACGGCTGCTTATGGCCGTCGCCTGACGGCGACTCACTTTTTTACAAACGCCTAAAAATAGTAAGCAAAAAATTGCGTGCTCCTACGTACGGCCCTAACAGGCTCGACGTCGCCGGTGAGAAAAGATCAAGAGCACTCGAGCTGGCGCTCATTGAGTGGTTAAAAGCGGGCGCATGGCTTTGGTTTGGTGGTGTGGCTACCCCTCACCCCAGCCCTCTCCCGAGGGAGAGGGAGCCGATTTCGGTTGGTTTTGAAACTTTCTTTCGGCTCGGTATCGCACGTCGGCGCACTTCTGCCAAACACCTCGGTAAGTCCCCTCTCCCTCCGGGAGAGGGCTAGGGTGAGGGGCTCTTGATTTTGCTTTTGTTTACAGGACACCCAAATTCCAATGACCTCTAGCGCCCATCCCGGCAAAAAAAGGAATGATTCCCGAACCCGGCAGTCCGAGTTCAGGTAACACACATCTCTGGAGGTTCACCGATGAACAGCAAAACCCTAATCGCCAGCCTGGCCCTCGTCGCCGGCATTGCCGGGATCAGCCCACTTGTTCAAGCGGCGCAAACCTCAAATGAGCAAGCCGTTCAATCCCCGACCAGCGACCGCGAATTGAAGGTCAACGACCGCGCTCCGGATATTTATCAGCGCAGTGAAAAAGCCATCGACTGGAAAACCAGGGGCCTGAAAAAACCTGTTGAGCAGGCGCAGTGGGTACAGATCAATGATCAGTACGTCATGGTGATGATCACCAACGGCACCATTGTCGAGATGAAACCGGTCCCGCGTTAAACCTCCGGCAACAATCAGCCATGGACGGTTGATTGCAATCGAGCGCCGTTCGGGTAAAACCCGTGGGGCGTTTCGAGTGAAGGGAAGTCAGGAGCAACAGGTTGGAAAAAAAACCGCTGTATCGCAAAGAAAACACCACCGCCCACAATGTCTGGCGCAACAACCCAGGCGGGCACTACCGCGACCAACGAAACACCAAAGCGCAAAGCCGCAGCGAGGCCACGCGCGGCTCTATGCATGGCATCAAACACCACGGCTACGACTACACGCCGTTGTTTCGTTTTCTGTTATCCCGCGTCGGCGGTCATTGGGATGAGATTTTCAGCGAAGCGGTATCTCGCCTTGATCGGCCAGAACCGGTGTTCTGGATGGTTGCCATCCACGAAGACGATCGCAAGGACATTGTGCGACTGGGCGAGTCGGCCTACTTCAACGGCCTGTTCGTCGATGAGCAAAAGCAGCTGCAAATCGTCAATCCGCAGCTGAGTGTCGAAGAGATGAAGCCTCATTGCCGTTGCTGCACGCATACCTTCAATGGCGTTCCGTTTGGCCTGCCTGCGGACTGATCGAGCTACTCGACCCGAACCTGATTCATCACCTGCCCACCCCCCAACCGATACTGATTATTGCCACTGCGCTTGGCCTCATACATCGCCAGATCGGCAATGTGCAGCAAGCGATCCATCGCCGTCGCATGATCCGGAAACACTGCCACGCCAAGGCTGGTGCCGATGTGGCGCTGGTCGTTGCCGATGCTGATCGGGGGCGACAGTTCGATGAAGATTTTCTGGCAGATGCTGCGGGCTTCGTCCGGCAAACTCAGGTTCGGCGCCAGGCCTTGCAGGATCACCACAAACTCATCACCGCCAATGCGCGCGACGGTGTCGGTGGCGCGCAGAATGCGTTTCAGCCGCGTGGCCGTGGTGATCAGCACGCGGTCGCCGGCAGCATGGCCGTAGCGGTCGTTGATGGTTTTGAAACCGTTGAGGTCGATGAATACCAGTGCGACGCGGGTCTCGGTCTGCCGCGCGTGATCCAGCGCTTCCGACAAGCGTTGCTCCAGCACCAGGCGATTGGGCAGGCCGGTCAGCGGATCGAAGTGGGCGAGGTGTTGCAGGTAGCTGGCCGAGGCTTTTTCTTCGGTGATGTCGCGCACCACGCCCATCATTTTCACCACCGCATCGTGGTCGTTGTGCACCACGTTGCCGGTTTCCCGCAGCCAGCGAATCGTGCCGTCGGGCCAGACCACGCGGTATTCCTCATCATGGTTTTCGCCGGTTTCAAGACAGCGCAACTCACCTTCGCGCACTTTGGTGCGATCGTCCGGATGGACGCAGGAACAGAACAGCGCATAGGACGGCGTGATTTCGCCAATCTTGAACCCGAACATGCCGTAAATCGCATCCGACCAGTACAGCCGATCCGTGTCGACTTCCCAGTCCCAAGTGCCGATGCGCGCAAAGTACTGGCTGCGTTTGAAACGCTCGACGTCGCCGTCCTGCTGAATGCGTTGGCCATCGGCGGCCCGCGTCAGCAAATCCCGGTACTGCGCAAGCTGCCGGCGCAAATCGCGTTCGCGCCACAGCAGCAGGGCGATGATGGCCAGCATGATCGCGCCCACGGCAAGGCTGATCCAGAACAGAGTCATTCGGGCGCTGCCAGCATGGCGGGTCGATCCGTAGAGTAGTGGCGGTTGGCTATGTTAATGCTTCATTACTCGGTTCGGATACCATGTTGATCTGCGCTGCCAGGTTGCCAATCCCCGGCATTTCTGGGAAAACGGCGGCCGGCTGAACAATAGAGTGAATGTTATGAATGATGAACTGCAGGTAATCGATCTTCAGGTCGGCGAAGGCAAAGCCGCTGTCAAAGGCGCGCTGATCACCACCCAATACACCGGATGGCTGGAAGACGGCAGCGAGTTCGATTCCTCCTACAGCCGTGGCAAACCTTTTCAGTGCGTGATTGGCACCGGGCGGGTGATCAAGGGGTGGGATCAGGGTTTGATGGGGATGCAGGTGGGGGGCAAACGTAAATTGCTGGTGCCGGCGCATCTGGGGTATGGCGAGCGGACGATGGGCAAGATCCCGCCGAATTCGAATCTGGTGTTTGAGATTGAATTGTTGGAAGTGTTGACGCGGGAGGATTGAGGTAACGGGAATGTAGCCCGCGAAGAAAGATGCCTGCGCGGGCTTTTCTTTTGTTACTCAGGTCTTGAAGCCCGGCAGTCCATTTGCATGACAATATTCACCTACAGTACGTGTTACGCCATCTGCTGAATCATCCTCCTCAGCCTCTGGATAGAACAGTAAGTCGCTACCAGATGGATGGGGGACAATCTTGTTGAAGTGATCGACAAGTTCACCTCGTTCATTCTCGGTTTTTGCTTCTTCAATCGCCTGAATCAAAGCCTTGAACTCTTGTTCGGTGTAGTCAGCCAGATTGTTTTTCAATTCCATTACTGAACTCCCGTGTGAATGTGGATCCCCGCCATCACACAGCCTCCCAGAGATGGGCCTGACAGATCCGTCGATCAACGAGTAGCTTGTGCAGTGAGCCAAAGTCCGCCATGAGCGGGCTTTTCTGTTTTTGTCAGACCTTGAAGCCCTGTAGGCCTTTAGCAGCACGCCATTCCTTCACCGTTTGCGTGATGCCAGCCGCTGAGTCATCCGCGCCGTCTTCTGGGTAGAAGATCAAGTCGGAACCAGCAGGGTGCTCGCTCACCTCCTCAAAGTGGAATACCAATTCATCTACTTCGGGTTCTGTACCATCGTGGTCAATGATGCGCTGTAGTAGGGCTACGAACTCGCTTTCGGTGTATTCACTGAATGTGGTTTTCATGATTTTTGCCGGTCTTCCCTATGGATTTCAACGTGACGTTTTGGCGTGGCTACGGAGAGGTTATCAACATCGTAGACAGCGCCGCCGTGTTGAATGTGTTCTATATGGTGAATCTCGTAGCGAGCATTCTTGCCGTTGCGTTCTGCTTTTGGAACGAACGGAGAATTACCCTTGGATAGCCAGCCTTGGTTGGTTGGTTTGAACTGAGCATAAAGTTCTGGATCGTTGGCTACGGCAGTCCAGAGTGCAGCCCTGAAATCATCGAAGCTCTTAAATTTCTGGCCCCGCAACTGGTCAGCAATTTTTGTAGGTATGGGCGCTCCGAGTCCTGTGCCAGCTCCAGCAAGCCAGATGCCCGATACATCCTGTCCTTTGCCTGTCACAACACCAGGTGAGTAGCGAGCACTGATAACGATGTACAGCGGCTGAATGCCAGAGTCAGCCGGGAATACCAGAATGAAGTCTTTGTACTCGGGGGGGTAGATCGGGTTGACGATGATGCTATCCGCTTTTTCGGACGGCGGATAAATCCAGATCTGCGGGGCTTGAGGTGCAGCCTCTAACGGTGGGATTTCTGAAGTGCTGGACGGGTCAACGGCTGGCGTCCAGATCAGCGTTACACCATCGCCAAAGTCTGCCACCTGCTGAGAGCCTTGCTCAACGAATTGCACAACGGGGATCATCTCCCAGTCGGTGTGTTTCTGAGTGTTATACCCGTATCCCTTTAAGGTGCCTCGGCCCGCTGTTCGACATGCAATCGCACACGGGTGCGACCTTGTTTGAGGGATTGAAGCTGTTCTTCTGTGTACAGGCTGCTATCGCCCAGACTGGAAGGCCACAGCAATGCGACAAAGCCAGCTAACGCACCAGCAGCTACACCAGTAGTGATAACTCCACCTGTGGTTCCGGTAGTACCTACACCCGTTGCAGCACTACCACCAGCAACAGCGGCACTCGCAGTGCACAGGCCACCACATGACGCGCCAGCAGTTGCGGCCGCCCCACCTAGCAGGAGAGTTCCAAGCGTTGCCGGTATTGCACCGCTTACCTTCTTGAGGGGGATGTTTCCCTGTGCGTCCGTCTCACGGCCACCCAGAATGACAAACTCGCCATAGTTAGCGACCTTCTCGACAGGGATAAATCCGGCTGGCTTCTTGTGATCAATCACGCCGTCCGGAAGGTCACAACTCTTGGCAAACACACAGCCGAATGTGTTGGGCTTGGTGTCCTTTTTGGAAGGGAGGTCTTTGTATTCAGCCCAGCGTTGTGCATGGGTATCAACAGGTTCTACGCCACTATAGCGGTAGTTCTTTGGCGGGTTGGGTACGTAACCGCTCATGAATCATCCTTGTTCATTCTTTGGGAGTTCCAGTCTCTAACTGGGCAGTAACTTTCCGGGAGCTAAGGTCCCAAAAACTGTGCCGAAAACTCCCCGTATTCCATGTCGTTTTCTAACGGGGGCGAAGGATAAACGGATCTGGAGGGGCTTTGAATGGTGGCTCCGGGCTACCTTTATCCTTGTGAGTCAATGGTTTTTTGAATTTTGTAGATAACTGGAGCTTCCTTGGGAGATCAGGTGAATACGTCTATATCGTCGAGGGTGTCCTCGATGATCCCTTGCAGTGAAGGGTGCGTTTGCTTGGCTGATTCGAGTGCCGCAAAAACTGTTTCAGTATCCACCTCGCCATGTCGGCGAGCGATGTGCCCGAGCGCAGTAGCCGCAGCGGCCACAATTGCTTCGGTTTTGCTGGTGAGGTGTTTCAGGCAGATGTCCTGAGCCCAATTTCTATCGGTTTCATTCAGGCCAATGGATACGAGTGCGGCGATTACGTTTGCATCCGTGTCACTGGCAAGTAGGCGAATGGCCTCGTCATGGCTAATAGATGGATCTTGATAGATGAGGCTCATTGGCGAAGTTAACCCCTGATGCCGATAAAAAAATCGAGTTCCGATGGCAGTTGTTCGTTAACCGCCGTGCCGATTTTTTGAGCTTGATCCAAGGTCAGCAGCCATTCGCCATCGGGACTTTTATCAAGGCTTTTCCATCCCATTGCAGCCAAGACTGCCGGTTCAAATTTCGGCCCAACTGCAAGTTCGTATTTTAAGGTGTCGTCTTCGTCGTCACCTTTTACGAAACCGCTAATCCATAAAAACATCTGTAGCTTCCTGTCTGCCTCACCCATTGGAGTGGCTGGTCTGATGGGGGAGTTCTCTCGTGAAAGCGTTCGCCTCAACTTGGCCAGCAGGCGCATATTGGCGGCGTCCTGCGGTGTGTCTTCCAGTGCATCCCAGACACAAGAGAAGCTTTGGAAGCGGGGATGATGTTCCTTCATGGTTTGAGCCTTCCTGGGTTTTGGCTTTCAGATACTCGTCAGCAGAAAGAACGCTTTCGCGAGCAGGCTCGCTCCCACATTGGGTCGGCGGTGTACTCGAATGCCGCGAGTCACCGCGAACAACTGTGGGAGCGAGCCTGCTCGCGAAGAACGATCACGCGGTCAATCAGGCTGCGTGTGCCATTTCGGCCAGTGTGTCGGCCACGGTTTTTTGCAGTGAGGGGAACCGGCGGGTTACGCGGCGCAGTGCGGGTAGCACGGCGTCGATTTCCAGTTCATCGAGTTGGGGAAGCACGGTGACGGCGGAGGCGACGATGGCTTCGCGTTCGCTTTCGAACAGCACCAGGCAGGCGTTCTGCGCCCAGCGTCCGTCCCGCTCGTTGAAACCCATCGCCACCAGTGCCGCGACGACTTGTGCATCGGTTTTGTTGGACATGTTTATTGCCTCAGGGCGGGTTCGATTTTGTCGAGGGCGCGGTTGACCGCGAGTTCGCCGAGCATGACCACTTGCTGGATGCCGAGCACGGTGTTGCGGTAGGGCGAGTCGAGCAGGGCGGCGAAGTCGCTGAGCATGACGCTGGCCGAAGCCATGGATTCGCAGGCGTGGGCCATGAGGTCTTCGGCGCCGGTGTTCGGGTCGACGAGGAACATGGTGCTGGGTCTGCGCGGTGGTGAAGGCGGTGTGGGTTTCAGGTAGTGGTCGAGGGCGCGTTCGGCGGCTTCGTGGAGTTTTCTGGAGCCCGGTTCGGAGTAGGGGGACGTTGGATTTGGATCGATTTCCGCGTCTGTTTCGGGCGGATTCGGCGTTATTTTGAACATTTCTTAGAACCTTTTAATGAGGCCGACACGTTCATTGCGACTAAACAAATGGGTGGCAGCTATGCGCAGGTTAGTCGACCGGTGGTTCTAAGCAGTCCCGGCGCACCCGAAGGCGCCCTGCGCACAGCTACCATTAAGCTCAGGCGCGAGAATGCCTGACTGAACGGACTGTATGCTGCCAAAAAACCACCGAGCGACTAAACCCGATCACTGAACATTCAGTGACGCGAACCAAGTTACCGGTGACCTCCAAGCCGCACAAGCCGGCGGATTCTGGCGTAGTTGTAGGCAAAGGCGCAAGGCGCTGTAGCCTTGTGGCTGATGTCTAAATGATGCTGCGTTTGACTGGGCGCCTTCGCGAGCAGGCTCGCTCCCACCTTTGAAATACGTACCCCCTGTGGGAGCGAGCCTGCTCGCGAAGGCGCCGTCAAAATCACCTCAGGATTCAACCCTCACACCCCGCCCAAACCGCTCCCGATACACCGACGGCGGCACACCCACCACCCCACGAAACGCCACACGAAAACTTTCCACCGACCGATAACCACAACGCTCGGCAATCTGCTCGGTATTGTCCGGCGTGCTCTCCAACAACTCCCGCGCCCGCGCCAGCCGTTCGTGCTGCAACCACGCCTTGGGCGACTGCCCACTGGCCTTGGTAAACCGCCGCAGAAACGTGCGCTCACTCATCGCCGCTTCACTGGCCAGATCACGCACCTCCAGCGGTTCATGCAAGCGCTCGCGCGCCCATTGCATCACCCGCGACAGATCATTGCGCGGTGTAGGGCTGACCGGTGTCGGAATGAACTGCGCCTGGCCGCCAGTACGCTGTGGCGACATCACCAGTCGCCGCGCCACCGAGTTGGCGACTTGCGTGCCGAAGTCCCGCGCCACCAGATGCAGGCAGGCATCGATCCCGGCAGCGCTGCCGGCCGAGGTGATCAACTGCCCGGAGTCGACGTAAAGCACATCGGCATCGACAGCAATCGCCGGGAAGCGCTGCGCCAGTTCCGCCGTGTAACGCCAATGGGTGGTGGCGCCGTGGCCGTCGAGCAAACCGGTGGCCGCCAGCACAAATACACCGGAGCAGATCGATAGCAACCGCGCGCCCCGGGCATGGGCCTGACGCAACGCGTCGATCAATGCTGGAGGCACCGCCGCGTTACGGTCGCGCCAGCCGGGAATGATGATGGTGCGCGCCTCGGCCAACAATTCCAGACCGCCATCGGCCAGCACCTGAATGCCGCCCAAGGCGCGCATCGGGCCTTGATCGACCGCCGCAATGGCGTGGGTGTACCACGGGAAATCGAACTCCGGCCGGGTCAGGCCGAAGACCTCCACGGCGATGCCAAACTCGAATGTGCAGAGGCCGTCGTAGGCCAGAATCGCAACCAGACCTGGTGATGTCGGCATTTGGCGGAAAATTCCCGGTGAGTGTCTTGTGCGCCACTGTAGCCGCAAGCGACCGCTCGATAAAGTCTGTTCACACCCGTTCAGATAAAGGAGCAACACCCATGGTCAGCCTGGTTCGCGACATTCCTGCGGCGCCGTCGGCGATCGCCCTGATGCACTTCAGTAATCGTCTGACCTTCGAAACCGATTGTTCCGACGTATTCAGTAGCCAAGAGGCCGGCGAGATTGATTTTGTCCTGGTCGATGTACGCGGGCCGCTGGCCTATGAGCGCGGGCATGTGCCGGGCGCGATCAATATCCCGAACCGGTTACTGACGGCGGCGGAGCTGGCGATCTACCCGAAAACCACGCTGTTTGTGGTCTATTGCGCCGGCCCGCACTGCAACGGCGCGAACAAGGCGGCGGTGAAACTGGCAGCGCTGGGGTATCCGGTCAAGGAGATGATCGGCGGGGTTACCGGATGGCTGGATGAAGGCTTTCAACTCAGCGTTGAGCAAGTCGGCAAAACCGCCATCGGCTGCGAATGCTGACGTTCTTTTAAGAGAAATCCTGAGCAAAAAAAGCGCTTGTCCTACAGCTCCTGCACCACGACGGCGCACCCGTTGACCCCGGTCAATCGGTGCGCCGATCTTTCATAAGTATTTGTCGCTTAAACACAATTTACCCTGTGCGCGCCGCCATAGACTGCCGGCCACTTCGGTGTTTGTAGCCAATTGGCCATGACCGAACGCTGAATCGAAAGCTGCCAATAAAAGCCTCCGCACACAGGAGTTATAAATGAAGAAGCTAGTGATGTTCGGTGCCCTGGCACTGTCGATGTTGTCCCTGACCGCCGTGGCCGAAGACGCCAAGCCGATCCGCATCGGTATTGAAGCCGGTTACCCGCCATTCTCGATGAAAACCCCTGACGGCAAACTCGCCGGTTTCGACGTCGATATCGGCGATGCGCTGTGCGCGCAGATGAAAGTCAAATGCACCTGGGTCGAGCAGGAATTCGATGGCCTGATCCCGGCGCTGAAAGTGAAGAAGATCGACGCGATTCTGTCGTCGATGACCATCACCGACGACCGCAAGAAGAACGTCGATTTCACCATCAAGTACTACCACACCCCGGCGCGCTTCGTGATGAAGGAAGGCTCCGGTGTCAAAGACCCGCTGACCGAGCTCAAGGGCAAGAAAGTCGGCGTGCTGCGTGCCAGCACCCACGACCGTTACGCCACCGAAGTGCTGGTGCCGGCCGGGATCGACCTGGTGCGTTACGGCTCGCAGCAGGAAGCCAACCTCGACATGGTTTCCGGGCGTATCGACGCGATGCTGGCTGACTCGGTCAACCTGAGCGACGGTTTCCTGAAAACCGACGCGGGTAAAGGTTTTGAATTCGTTGGCCCGACCTACGAAGACGCCAAGTACTTCGGCGGCGGTGCCGGCATTGCAGTGCGCAAGGGCGATACCGCGCTGGCCGAGCAATTCAACAAAGCCATCACCGAAATCCGCGCCAATGGCGAGTACAAGAAAGTCCAGGACAAGTACTTCGACTTTGACGTGTACGGCCATTAATACGCCGTAGAAAAAAGTGGCCCCGTTTGCGCGGTGGCCACTTTTTTTGCGCTCTAATTGTGATGAGACCTTTGTAGGAGTGAGCCTGCTCGCGATAGCGGTGTGTCATTCAATGAATGTGTTGGCTGACCCACCGCTATCGCGAGCAGGCTCACTCCTACAGGGGATCTTTGTGATCCGGAAATTGAGGAGATTTTCCCATGCAACGCATCGACCATGTTCTGCCCTGGAGCCACTTGGGCAGCGAACGCTCGCTCAGTGTGTTCCGCTATGGCGCCGGCACCCGCAAGGTCTACATCCAGTCCAGCCTGCACGCCGATGAACTGCCGGGCATGCGCACCGCGTGGGAACTCAAGCAGCGCCTCAATGAACTGGAACAGCAAGGCCGTTTGCAGGGCGTGATCGAACTGGTGCCGGTAGCCAACCCGATCGGCCTCAATCAACACGTGCAAGGTGCGCACATGGGCCGCTTCGAACTGGGCAGCGGCAAGAATTTCAACCGCGCCTTCGTCGAACTCAGTGCCCCGGTCGGGGCGTTGATCGGTGAGCGTCTGGGCACTGATGCCGAGGCCAACGTTGCACTGATCCGCCAAACCATGGGCCAGGTATTCGATGAACTGCCGGCGCCGGCCTCGCAACTGGAAGCCTTGCATCGCCTGTTGCTGCGCCATGCCTGCGATGCCGACATCACCCTCGATTTGCATTGCGATTTCGACGCGGCGATTCACTTGTACGCGCTGCCGCAGCACTGGCCACAGTGGCAATCGCTGGCGGCGCGCTTGAAGGCCGGCGTGGCGCTGCTGTGTGAAGATTCCGGTGGCAGCTCGTTCGATGAATCCTGCTCGACGCCGTGGTTGCGTCTGGCGCGGGCATTTCCCAATGCTGCAATTCCGGCGGCGAATCTGGCGACCACGCTGGAACTGGGCAGCATGGGCGACACCCGGGTCGATCAGGCGCAGGCCAATTGTGAGGCGATCCTCGGCTTCCTCGCCGAGCAAGGTTTCATCAGCGGCGAATGGCCGCCGGCGCCAAGCGAGTGCTGCGAAGGTCTGCCATTCGAGGGCACCGAATACCTGTTTGCGCCGCACCATGGCGTGGTGAGTTTCCTGCGCAATGCCGGCGAGTGGGTGGAGCAGGGCGATGCGTTGTTCGAGGTGGTCGATCCGTTGCAGGATCGCGTCACCACCGTGCGCGCCGGCACCAGCGGGGTGCTGTTTGCGCTGGATCGTGGGCGTTATACCGAGCCGGGGATCTGGCAGGCGAAAGTGGCGGGGCGGGTGGCGTTTCGGACGGGCAAATTGACCAACGACTGACGGGATCTCCGTTGGGGCTAATGGCCTCATTGCGAGCAGGCTCACTCCTACAGGGGGAACGCATTCCAAATGTAGGAGTGAGCCTGCTCGCGATGGCGGCATCAGCAACACCACCGAATTTGGATCCTCGCCGCAGGATGTTAGGCTCCCCCGAACCCGACTCTCCGTGAAGGAAGGCTCTATGTTGAAGGTCTTTGCTCTCTTGACCCTGCTGGCGTCCACCGCTGTGCAGGCGCAGACCATGCTGCAATCCGATCTGCCACTCAAGTACATCGAGCAGGTGCACGCCGACGCCGAGGCGCGGCCGCTGGTGATTTTTCTGCACGGCTACGGCAGTAACGAAGCCGATCTGATCGGCATGAAATTCCAGCTCCCGGCGCAATACAACTACCTGTCGGTGCAGGCGCCGTTGTCGTTGGGTGAAGGACGTTTCCAGTGGTTTCGCAAGAAAGGCGAAGGCGCCTACAACGGCGAGACCGATGATCTGAAGGTCAGTGGGCAGAAGCTGCGCGACTTTATCGCGCACGCGGCGCAGAAATATCACACCACCCCGAGCAAGGTGTATCTGATCGGCTTCAGCCAGGGCGCGATGATGACCTACGAGGTGGGGCTGCGGCCGCCAGTCGCTGTCGGCGGGATCGCTGCGTTGAGCGGGCGTTTATTGCCAGTGTTGAAAGCTGAACTCAAAGGCCAGCAGCAGCCGTTGCCGCTGAGTATCTTTATCGGCCACGGCACCGCCGATGATCGCGTGCCCTACCACGACGGCACCGAGGCCAATGCGCAGCTACAGAAGCTGGGCTACAAACCGCAGTTTCATGCCTATCCCGGCGTCGGCCACAGTATCAGTGCGGCCGAGCTGCGCGACTTGAATGGCTGGCTTCAGCAGCTCAATCCTTGAGGATGGTTTTCACCAGGGCATCGTGACCTTTCTTGTCGCTGGCGCGGGAGATCACCTGCACCAGCGCCATCTTGGTGCCGGAGCCGGCCATCAGCGTGGTGTTGAGGGTCTGGCCACCGCCCTGGGTCGCGGTGCTGTCGACCTGACGCAGGCCAAGGCCGGTGCCTTTCTGGGTCAGGCTTTTTTCGCTGAGTTTGTTGAAGTCCGGCAGGGCCTTGCGCTGGTCGTCGATGAAACTCGAGACGGTGCTGTCGAGGAACTGCCCGTCGTTATCCTTGACGTGCTGGCCTTCGGGAATCTGGTTTTCAGCGGTAATGACCACGGTCTTCGTCGCTTCATTGGTGTACATCGTGCCCTTGGTTCCGCTCGGGCTGGCCGGCAGCGGGTCGGCGATGAAACCTTTAGGCAGCACAAAAGTGAATTTGCCATCGAGCATCGAGACTTTCTCGGCGCTGGCTTTTTCCTTCGCTGCTTGCGCGTGGAGGGCGCCGAAACCGGCGAGGGCCGCCACCAGCAGGACGACGGCTTTTTTGCTCAACAATGACATGTGAATCTCCGGTGGATGGTCGCGCGAGGCGGGCGATCATCCCACGGAGGGGGGCGGGCGTTCCAGCGCGAATCGTCTGACCGGTTACTGCGCCTGCGCTTTCGCCAGCGGACGGGCCAACAGGCGTTTGGTCACGCCGAGCATCGCCACCGACACCGCGACACCGACGGCGAATCCACTCAGTCCCATGCTCGGCAAGGTCAGTGCCGAGACCAGACAAAACGCGGAGAACGAATACATGCCGGTGGCCGTCGCCCTTAACAATGCGGCGGTAAATGCCGGGCCGCGCGTCTGTTGCGAGAACACCGCCATTACACTGCCAAGCACCGGGAACACCGCGAGCAAACCGCTCCAGCGCTCGCCGACGGTGCTGGCCAGCATCGTCACCAGCAGCGTCAACGCGGCACCGGCGATCATTCGCCAGATCAGTTTGTCCGACTTCGGCGCCGGGCCGTTGAGCACCGGTTGCACCGCAGGAAACAGATACGGCGATGCCAACAACGCAACCGCCGCTGCTGCCACCGAAAACGGCAGCGACGCCGGGATCAGCGACAACACTCCCGCGATGACGGCCCACACCGACAGCGACGCCGTCAGCGCCAACGGCCAGTTCGCCCGTTGCGCGACCTGCGCATAGGTGATGCAGAACGCAATCATCGCGAACATCGCCGATAACGCCGCCACCGCTGACTGTGCGGCAAACGCCGGACCCTGCTCGATGGCGAGGAAAAACAGAATCGGCCCGACCACCACCGGCAATCCCGACAGCCACCCGGCCACGCTCGGCCCCCAGCGTTTGCCCGCCAGGGATATCAGCAGCAGAAAACCGGGAATCAGCAGCAGTTTGAGGATCAGCACGCAGGTGTCTCCGTCCGTTGAGGGTAGGCCACGGTAGCATTGTCGATCGGCGATTGCTGCCTATGTGCGCAGTTTTTGTATACAAAGTAACGGGGGCGATACCCGGCTATGCTGTGTGTATCAGGGTTTACCGGAGTCGATGCCGCGATGAGAAGAACACCGAAGCTGGTGCGAGGATGCTGCGGCATCGGCTTGTGGGCGTTGTTGCTGACGCCGACCTGGGCCAATTGGCAGGACGCCGTGCCCGGCGCGCAGATCATTGGCACCGGCGATTACAGCGTGTTCGGTTTCGATGTCTACAACGCGCGATTGTGGAGTGCCGCGCGGCCCTTGGTCGACGGCCAGCCATTTGCGCTGGAGTTGATCTACCGCCGTAACATCTCCCGCGATGATCTGGTCAAGGCCAGCGTCGACGAAATCAAACGGCTGGCCGGTGCCCGCGTCAGCCCGGCGCAATTGGCCGGGTGGCAGGTACAGATGCAGCAATCGTTTGTCGATGTGCAGGCTGGCACGCGGATTACCGGGGTGTATCTGCCGGGGCAGGGCGCGCGGTTTTTTGTCGGTCAGCAGTTGCAGCATGAGATCGATGATCCGCTGTTTGCCCGCGCATTTTTTGATATCTGGCTGGATCCGCGCACGCGCAGTCCGGAGTTACGCGAACAGTTGTTGGGGGTGAGTCGATAGATTTTTTTGCGCTTCAAGGCTCCGGCTGAAACCTCTAAGCTGCGTCTTTTCGACTTGTTTCTGGATGTGTGCGTGAAATTCAGTTTGCCCAAAATCGCTACCGCGCCGTTTTGCCCGCCGGAAGTGGCCGGCAGTGTTGCGGTGGATCCCAGCGCCTCGTTCTTCAAGCGCGTGCTGCGTTTTGCCGGCCCCGGCTTGCTGGTGTCGATCGGCTACATGGACCCGGGCAACTGGGCCACGGCGATCGAGGCCGGTTCACGCTTTGGCTACAGTCTGTTGTTTGTGGTGTTGCTGGCGAGTCTGGCCGGCATGGTCGTGCAGTGCCTGTGCTCGCGGTTGGGCATTGCCACCGGGCGCGATCTGGCGCAATTGTCCCGCGAGCGCTACAGCACACCGACCGCACGGCTGCAGTGGGTGTTGGCGGAAATCTCGATCATCGCCACCGATCTGGCTGAAGTGCTGGGTTGTGCGCTGGCGTTTCACTTGCTGCTTGGCTGTTCGCTGACCTTCGGCATTGCCCTGACGGCGTTCGATACTTTGCTGGTGCTGGCCCTGCAGAATCGCGGTTTCCGCAGACTGGAAGCGATCATGTTGGTGCTGGTCGCGACCATCGGCGTGTGTTTCTTCGTTGAACTGCTGCTGATCAAACCCTACTGGCCGGACGTCGCCCAAGGTTTCAAACCATCGCTGGCGGCGATTGGCGAAGCGGCGCCGTTGTACCTGGCCATCGGTATTCTCGGTGCGACAGTGATGCCGCATAACCTCTACCTGCACACCTCGATCGTGCAGACGCGGATGATCGGCAAGGACCTCGCCAGCAAGCAGGACGCGGTGAAACTGGCGCGCATCGACACCATCGGTTCGCTGGCCCTGGCGTTGCTGGTCAACGCGGCGATTCTGATTCTCGCGGCGGCGGCTTTTCACCAGTCCGGGCACACCGACGTGGTGGACATTCAGGACGCTTACCACTTGCTCGATCCGCTTGTCGGTGGTGCATTGGCCAGCGTGTTGTTCGGCGTCGCGTTGCTGGCGTCGGGGCAGAGTTCGACCTTCACCGGCACCATCGCCGGGCAGGTGATCATGGAGGGTTATCTGAACCTGCGGATCCCGTGCTGGCAGCGGCGCTTGATTACTCGCGGACTGGCGTTGATTCCGGCATTCGTCGGCGTGTGGCTGATGGGCGATAACGCGATCGGCAAATTGCTGGTGTTGAGTCAGGTGGTGCTGAGTCTGCAGTTGCCGTTTGCCTTGTACCCACTCATTCGAATGACTAACGACAAACAACTGATGGGGCCGTTTGTGAACCGCTGGCCAACCAGGGTACTGGCCTGGGGGTTGTTTGTGGTGATCAGCGGCGCTAACAGCTGGCTGATTTTGCAGTGGGCGGCTTGAGCCACTGACAGCCTGATCTCTCTTGAAGGGGCGGCGCGAGCAATCATTGCCGCAACGCCCTGTCACTCGCCTTTTGTCTCTTTTCTGTCCGCCAACCTTGTTCGCTCCTGGGTGATCTGCGACCATGCGCGCCATATAGGGGTAGGGGGTATAGGTATGTCGCACATTCATGAACACAAAGACGAGTTGCTCAACCGCGTTCGGCGCATTGCCGGGCAGGTGCAAGCGGTGGAAAAAGCCTTGGAAAGCGATGCCGATTGCGCCAAGACCCTGCACCTCGTTGCGGCGATTCGCGGGGCGGTCAATGGCTTGATGGAGCAGTTCATCGAAGCCCACACGCGCGAACACGTGGCGCACCCTGATCTCAGTGACGAAGCGCGCGCTCAGGGTGCCGAAGATTTGCTGCAAGCCATCCGCCGTTATTCCAAATGAGTGAAAGCATCATGTCCCTGACGCCCAAGGCTGAGCACCTGCGCCACGACCACCAGTTTCTCGGTGCTTCCCATAACGAAAACGCACGCCGCACCTTGTGGGTGGTGGCGCTGACCTTCGTGATGATGATCGGCGAGATCGTGGCCGGTTACATGACCGGTTCCATGGCATTGCTGGCGGACGGCTTTCACATGGCAACCCATGCCGGCGCATTGGGGATTGCCGCGGCGGCCTACAGTTTCGCCCGGCGCCATGCGCACAATAGCCGTTACAGTTTCGGCACCGGCAAGGTCGGTGATCTGGCCGGGTTCGCTTCGGCCATGTTGCTCGGACTGGTGTCGCTGGGAATTGCCGGCGAATCGATCCTGCGCCTGTTCCAGCCAACCACGGTGGCGTTCGGTGAGGCCACGGTGATTGCCATCGTCGGGCTGGCGGTGAACCTGGTCAGCGCCTTTCTGCTGATGGGGCATCACGGCCATGACCATGGTCATCATCATGATCACTCGCACGATCATCACCACCATCACGACAACAACCTGCGTTCGGCCTATGTCCACGTGCTGGCCGATGCCTTGACGTCGGTGCTGGCGATTGCCGCTTTGCTGGCCGGCCGCTATCTGGGTTGGGTCTGGCTGGACCCGGTGATGGGGATTGTCGGCGCGGTGGTCATTGCCAAGTGGGCCTATAACCTGATGCGTGACAGCGCGGCGGTATTGCTCGACGCCACCGACGAACCCGTGGCCGCTGAAATCCGCGAGTTGCTGGAAACCTCGGACGATGTGCGCATCAGTGATTTGCACGTCTGGCAGGTCGGCCCGCAGTCGCGGGCAGCGATTGTCAGCGTCGTGGCCGCAGCGGGCGTCACCGCCGAGGTTGTCCGTGAACGGCTGGCGCCGGTGCATGAACTGTCACACCTGACCGTCGAGTTGCACAGTGCTTAGGGTTGAGCATCGCTGAACAGCGGAATGCGCCCGTTGAGCGAAGGCTTGTAGTGCCAGTTCAGACGATTCAGGTCGATGTCATGCCTGATTATTTCCCTCACCGTTGCGCTGGCAATACTCATCGCCAGCGCTTGCCCCGGACACTCGTGCCGACCACTGCCAAAACTGAAACTGCGGCGGTTGGCGCGCTGTGGCAGAAACTGCTCCGGCTGTTCGTTGAGCGCCGGATCTCGATTGGCCGAGGCCAGCAGCACTAGAATCACATCGCCCGTTTCGACACGTACTCCAGCAATCTCACAGGACGCGGCGACAAAGCGCCGGGTGTTCTGCACGGGCGGGTCGAAGCGCTGGACTTCGTTGAGCAGTGCTTCGATGGATTCGCCGCGCAACGCTGGCTGCCGACGTAGCGCCAGCAGCGTATTGCCGATCAGGCCGGCGCAGGCTTCGAACGTCTGTGAACAGAGGCCGATCAGGTTGGCGATCAAGGTTTCCTCATCGCCGGTGAAGCGCTGCTGGATTGCACTGAGCAACGGGCTGGCCGGCTCGGCGAGCAATTCGATGAAGTCACCGCGCAGTTGTTCAGCCGCCGCCTCTGCTGCGGCCAGTTGCAGGTCATTGCTCAACGGCGACAGGCAGGCAACGAAATCCGCCGTCAATTCACTGATCGCCCGCGCTTGCGCCGGGGTGAACCCCAGCAGCGCCGCGACCACGCACACCGGGCCACGAAGCATTGCCTTGTACACCCCGTCGGCGTCCGCTGTGATCAGCCGCGCGGCGACCAGTCTGTCGACGGCCTCAAGGTCGAGCGAGGCCAACTCAGGCTCAATGGCAGCGCGCGGGCAGCGCTGGCGTTCACCGTCATTCATCCGCATCAGTTGGCCGAAGACTTTGCCGGCCATGCCTTTTGCAATCGCTTTGGGCACTGGCTCCTGCGCCGGACGCACCCGGCAATCGGCGTGGGCCAACACCGCACACACCGCCCGGGCGCTGCTGGCGACCCACAGTTTCAGCTCTGGATGAAACATCAGTCCACCTGCTGCGCGCAGTTCGGCGTAATAGGGATAAGGATCGGCGTGCGTTGCGGCGCTGATCGGGTTCATGGTTTGCATCCTTGTCGGCGGGGAAAGTGTTGCTACTATCTCCACTGCGCAACGACGATGATTCGTCCGGGAGCGAACTATGCACGCAGAACATCAAGACATCGGCGTTTCCCAAGTGGCCGCCGCCATCGCCGAGCCGGCGCGAACGAAAATCCTCTGTTCGCTGATGGACGGCCACGCCCGCACCAGCACTGAATTGGCGACGATCGCCGAAGTCAGCGCCTCGACCGCCAGTGTGCACTTGGCGAAACTCAAGGACCTGGCTCTGGTGCGCCTGCACGTGCAGGGCCGTCATCGCTATTACAGCCTCGCCGATCAGCGCGTGGCGCAGGCGCTGGAAGCGTTGATGGTGATTGGCCAGAACGCCGCGCCAACGTTCAAGGCGCACACCCCGGATCGCCTGCAATTTGCGCGCACCTGCTATGACCACATGGCCGGGACGCTGGCGGTGTTGCTGCACGACCGTTTGCTCGAGGGCGGTTGGTTGGTGGCAACCGACGAGCAGGCGTATCGCTTGAGTGAGACGGGCGAGGCGTCGTTTCTCGGGCTGGGTATCGAAGTACAGGATTTGACCACCCTGCGCCGCAAGTTTGCCTGTCCGTGCCTGGACTGGAGCATGCGCCGGCCACATCTCGGTGGTTCGCTGGGGGCGGCGCTGTTGCAGACCGCGTTGAAGCGCAAGTGGGTGACCCAGGATCTGGACAGTCGGGCGCTGGCGTTGACGGCGGCGGGGCGCAAGGAGATCGGTGCGCGGTTTGGCGTTGAGTGGCCGGAAGACGGGCAGATCAAAAGATCGCAGCCTGCCGTAAAGCGTGCCCACCCGATAAATTCCGACCGTACCGAATCCCTGGAGCTGCCGAAGGCTGCGATCTTTTGATTTTCAGCTTCTGACCGACGAGGGGCGCATCTGCCACCTTGTATCACCGCTGTCGACCCTATACTGTATATGCAAACAGTATAGAGCCCGCGCCATGCAAATCATCGACAAGCTGAGCATCCTCGCCGACGCCGCCAAGTACGACGCCTCCTGCGCGAGCAGCGGCGCGCCCAAGCGCAGCTCAGAGGGCAAGAGCGGCCTGGGCTCGACTGATGGCATGGGCATCTGCCATAGCTACACGCCGGACGGGCGCTGCGTGTCGTTGTTGAAGATTCTGCTGACCAACTTCTGCCTTTACGATTGCCAATATTGTGTCAATCGACGCTCCAGCGATGTTCCGCGCGCTCGTTTCACCCCCGAGGAAGTCGTGGCGCTGACCATGGATTTCTACCGGCGTAACTGCGTCAGCGGGCTGTTTCTCAGTTCCGGCATCATTCGCTCGGCGGACTACACCATGGAGCAACTGGTGCGGGTGGCGAAGCTGCTGCGTGAAGAGCATGAGTTTCGCGGGTACATCCATCTCAAGACCATTCCCGAAGCCGATCCGGCATTGATCGAAGAAGCAGGGCGCTACGCCGATCGCCTGAGCGTCAACATCGAGCTGCCGACCGATGCCAGCCTGCAAGTGCTGGCGCCGGAGAAGGACATCACTTCGATCAAGCAGGCGATGAACACCATCTACACCGGCGTGCAGACCGTGTTGAACGAACCGCGCTCGGCGAAATTCGCCCCGGCCGGGCAGAGCACGCAACTGATTGTCGGCGCCGATGACACCGATGACAGCACCATCCTCCACAGCGCCCAGGCCTTGTACGGCAATTTCCGTTTGCGCCGGGTCTACTATTCGGCCTTCAGCCCGATTCCCGACAGCCCGAAAAGCGTGCCACTGGCCGCGCCGCCGCTGATGCGCGAACACCGTTTATATCAGGCCGATTTTCTCCTGCGCAGCTACGGCTACAGTGCTGATGAATTGCTCAAGGGGCCGGGTAATCTTGCGCTGGACATCGACCCGAAACTGGCCTGGGCGTTGCAGAACCGCGAAGTGTTTCCGCTCGATCTGAACCGTGCCGAAGCGTCCCTGATTGCGCGTATTCCCGGTATCGGCTTGCGCACCACCGAACGACTGGTCGAGCTGCGCCGCCAGCGGCGCATCCGTTACGAAGACGTCGCGCGTATGCGCTGCGTGCTGGCCAAGGCCAAGCCGTTCATCATCACCAGCGACTATCACCCGCAGCAGGCCGAGGTCACCAGCCATTTGCTCTATCAGCAATTGCGTGACCGGCCGATGCCGCAGCAGATGGGGTTGTGGGGATGATCAATCTCGATTGCGACGACCTGTTCGACACCTGGCGCCAGCAGGCGCGCTGGCTGCTGAGCCATGAAGTCGATCCGAGTCTGGTGAGCTGGGCCTCGCAAGGTGTGGGTGATCTGTTTGCCAGTGATGAGCCGGTGCCTGAAGGGCAGGGGCCATTTCAGGCACGTATTCCGCGAGCGCTGCTCGACACCCTGGAACAGGCCTCGCGTTATCGCGGTGATCAACGCTGGAGTTTGCTGTATGAAGTGCTGTGGCGCGTCAGCCACGGCGACCGTACCGCGATGATGGCCGGGGACAAACTCGGCAGCGAGTTGCAGCGACGGATCAAACAAGTGCATCGGGAGGCCCATCACCTGCACGCATTTGTACGTTTCATCGAGCGGCCACCGTCCAGCGCAGGCCCGCAATACGTGGCATGGCACGAACCGGCCCATGACATCCTGCACAGTGCCAGCGAGCATTTCATCGGGCGGATGGGTCGCCATCGCTGGTTGATCGCCACCCCGCGTGACGGGGTCTATTACGATGGCGAGCAACTGATCCATCAACGGCAATGCCCGCTGGAATGGCAGCAGTTGGCGCAGAACGTCGACGATCCTCATGGTGATCTTTGGCTGACCTATTACAGCCATATCTTTAATCCTGCGCGGTTGAACGAGAAGGTCATGCAGGGGCATTTGCCGGCACGGTTCTGGAAGAATCTGCCGGAGGGGGAGTTGATTCCCGGGTTGATTACGCAGGCGCGGATGGGTAAGCAGCAGAATGGGCAGGCGAGTGGGATTGCTGATCGTGCAGGTAAACGCATCGCACTGAAAAGCCCCTCACCCTAACCCTCTCCCAGAGGGAGAGGGGACTGACCGAGGTGTTTGGACTTGATCCATCGACCTGAAAGTTCGCGTCGAACTTCTGTCTGGAGAACAACCGAGATCGGCCCCCTTTCCCCCTCGCCCCCTTGGGGGAGAGGGCTGGGGTGAGGGGGAAAAGATCTCCAGCCTTACACAAAAAAAACCAACAACCACAATCAAAAAAGCCCCCCACCAATCACTCGGTGGAGGGCTTTTCTACATCAACACCCGTCAGATCAAACCTTGACGATCCAGCCCGCTGGCGCTTCGATGTCGCCGGTCTGCACGCCAGTCAGCTCTTTGTAGAGCTTCTGGGTCACAGGACCCACTTCGGTCTCGCTATGGAACACATGCAGATGGTCGTTGTAGCTGATGCCACCGATCGGGGTGATCACCGCAGCAGTACCGCAAGCGCCGGCTTCTTTGAAGTCCGACAGTTTGTCGATCAGCACATCACCTTCCACCACTTCCAGGCCCAGACGCGATTTTGCCAGTTCGATCAGCGACAGGCGGGTGATGCCTGGCAGAACGGACGGCGAGTTCGGGGTGATGAACTTGTTGTCGTGGGTGATCCCGAAGAAGTTGGCCGAGCCGACTTCTTCGATCTTGGTGTGGGTCATCGGATCCAGATAGATCGCGTCGGCGAAGTTGGCTTTCTTCGCTTTCGAACCCGGCATCAGGCTGGCCGCGTAGTTGCCGCCGACCTTGGCTGCGCCGGTGCCTTGTGGGGCGGCGCGGTCGTAGCTGGAGATCTGGAAGTTGTGCGGGGTCAGGCCGCCCTTGAAGTAGGCGCCGACCGGAATGCAGAAGATCGAGAAGATGAACTCGGGTGCAGTGCGCACGCCGATGTTGTCACCAACGCCGATCACGAACGGACGCAGGTACAGCGCGCCGCCGGTGCCGTAGGGCGGAATGAAGCGCTCGTTGGCGCGAACCACGGCTTTGCAGGCTTCGATGAACTGCTCGGTGTCGACCGTCGGCATCAGCAGACGCGCGCAGCTGCGTTGCATGCGCAGGGCGTTCTGGTCCGGGCGGAACAGGTTGATCGAGCCGTCCTTGCAACGATAGGCCTTCATGCCTTCGAAGCACTGCTGGCCATAGTGAAGGGCCGTCGAGCCTTCGCTGATGTGCAGCACGTTATCTTCGGTCAGGGTGCCTTTGTCCCACTCGCCATCGCGAAAGTACGACAGATAGCGTTTGTCGGTCTTGATGTAGTCAAAACCCAGCTTGTCCCAATTGATGCTTTCGTTACCCATGACACCCTCTATCACTGAACAACCGCCGAAACGGTTCAAGGCTTCTGACGTTTTTTGGATGGGCACAACAATACTTCATTCTTGAGCGGTTTCGCAGCCCGGACTATCGGATGGCACACAGATAAATCGTGTTGCCCTCAAGAATTCGCGAGCAGGCTCGCTCCCACATTTGAAATGCATTCCCATTGTGGGAGCGAGCCTGCTCGCGAAGGGGCCATCACAGCCACCCATCATCACAGGTGCAACGCATGCCCCAAAGCACGCAACGCCGCTTCCTGCACCGCTTCACCCAGGGTCGGATGCGCGTGAATGGTGCCGCCGATGTCTTCCAGCCGCGCGCCCATTTCCAGGCTTTGTGCAAACGCAGTCGACAACTCCGACACGCCAACGCCCACAGCCTGCCAGCCGACAATCACATGGTTATCCCGACGAGCGACCACGCGCACGAAGCCGCTTTTTGACTCCAGCGTCATCGCCCGGCCGTTGGCGGCGAACGGGAAACTCGAAACAATGCAGTCCAACCCCGCAGCCTTGGCCTCGTCCGGCGTCTTGCCGACCACTACCAGTTCCGGGTCGGTGAAGCACACGGCAGCAATCGCAGTCGGGTTGAATTCACGGGTTTTGCCGCTGATCAACTCGGCAACCATCTCGCCCTGAGCCATGGCGCGGTGGGCCAGCATCGGCTCGCCGCTCAGATCGCCGATGGCGTAGACGTTGCGCATGCTGGTCTGGCAGCGGCTGTCGATCTTGATCGCCGAGCCGTTCATATCCAGATTCAGCGCTTCGAGGTTCCAGCCCTGGGTATTCGGTTTGCGGCCGACGGCGACCAGCACCTGATCGGTTTCCAGGTTCAGGGTTTCGCCCTCTGGATCGCGCACCTGCAACGTGCCATCGAAACCCAGCACGCTGTGTTTCAAATATAACTTCACGCCCAGTTGCTTCAACGCTTCATGCACCGGTTGCGTCAGCTCCGCATCGTAGGCCGGCAAGATACGATCCTGCGCCTCGACCACGCTGACCTCGGCGCCGAGCTTGCGATAAGCAATGCCCAGTTCCAGACCAATGTAACCACCGCCCACCACCACCAGACGTTTAGGCACGGATTTCGGCGCCAGCGCTTCAGTGGAGGAGATGATCGGCCCGCCAATCGGCAGGATCGGCAGATTGACGCTGGTCGAACCGGTGGCCAGCACCAAATGTTCGCAGTGGATGCGCGTGTCGCCGACGTCAACAGTCTTGCCGTCGATGACTTTGGCCCAGCCATTGATGACCTGAACCTTGTTCTTCTTCAGCAGCGCCGCCACGCCAGTGGTCAAGCGATCAACGATGCCGTCCTTCCACTCGACGCTTTTCGTGATGTCGAGCGTCGGCGCCGAAACGCTGATACCCAGCGCTGAATGCTGGCTGTGATGCCGGGTCTGGTGAAACTGCTCAGCCACATGAATCAGCGCTTTCGACGGGATGCAGCCGATGTTCAGGCAGGTGCCGCCCAGAGATTGGCCTTCGACCAGAATCGTCGGGATGCCCAGTTGCCCGGCGCGAATCGCCGTTACATAACCGCCGGGGCCGCCGCCGATAATCAGCAGCGTCGTGTTCAGAGATTGCATGCGCGCCTTACTCCACAAACAAAGTGGCAGGTTGTTCGATCAGGCCACGAATGGCCTGGATGAAGAGTGCCGCGTCCATGCCGTCGACCACGCGGTGATCGAAGGAGCTGGAGAGGTTCATCATCTTGCGGATCACCACCTGGCCTTTGACGACCATCGGTCGTTCGACGATTTTGTTGACGCCGACGATCGCTACTTCCGGCAGATTCAGCACCGGCGTGCTGACGATGCCGCCCAGTGCACCGAGGCTGGTCAGGGTGATGGTCGAGCCGGACAGTTCATCACGGCTGGCCTTGCCATTACGCGCGGCGTTGGCCAAACGCGAGATTTCCGTGGCGCTGTCCCACAGGCTGCGCGCCTCGGCGTGACGCACCACCGGCACCATCAGGCCGACATCGCTTTGCGTGGCGACGCCGACATGCACCGCGCCGAGGCGAGTGATGACCTGGGCTTCGTCGTCATAACGGGCGTTCATCTGCGGGAAGTCGCGCAGGGCCACAACCAGAGCGCGGACGAGGAACGGCAGCAAGGTCAACTTGCCACGGCTGGCGCCGTGTTTTTCATTGAGATGCGCGCGCAGTTCTTCAATTGCGGTGACATCGATTTCCTCGACATAGCTGAAGTGTGCGGCACGCTGGGTAGCGTCCTGCATGCGCTGGGCGATCTTGCGGCGCATGCCGATCACTTGAATCTGTTCTTCTTCGTTACGCTGGGCGTAAGCGGCGGCGACTGGTGCCGAAGCGTTCGACTGACCTTGCGCCAGATAGGCCTCGAGGTCTTCGTGCAACACACGACCGGCCGGGCCGGAACCGCGTACCAGGCGCAATTGAATCCCCAGATCCAGTGCATGTTTGCGCACGGCCGGCGAGGCCAGTGGGCGCTCATCCGCTTCGCGGGCAACCATCGGGCCTTGGCAAACTGCAGCTGGACGTGGTGCGGCAGCAGGTTTGCTTTCCACCACGGTTTCAGCTTTCGGTGCAGCAGGTGCTTCTTTGACGGGAGCAGGCGCGGCCGATTCTTTCAGATTGCCGGCCCCTTCCACCTCAATGCTGATCAACACACTGCCAACCGCCATCACTTCACCTGGCTGACCACCGAGCGCAATCACTTTCCCGTGTACCGGCGATGGAATATCGACCATCGCCTTGTCGGTCATCACGTCCGCCAGCACCTGATCCTCAACGACCAGATCGCCAACCTTGACGTGCCACTGCGACAGTTCGACTTCTGCGATGCCTTCGCCGATGTCCGGCATCTTGATAACGTGCGTGCCCATTCAGACCTCCATAACCCGTTTCAACGCCGCGCCCACTCGGGACGGCCCAGGGAAATACGCCCACTCTTGCGCGTGCGGGTAGGGGGTGTCCCAACCGGTGACGCGTTCGATCGGCGCTTCCAGGTGATGGAAGCAATGCTCTTGCACCAGCGACACCAGTTCGGCGCCGAAACCGCAAGTGCGGGTGGCTTCGTGAACCACCACGCAACGGCCGGTCTTCTTCACCGACTTGACGATGGTTTCCAGGTCCAGCGGCCACAGGCTGCGCAGGTCGATGACTTCGGCATCAACGCCGGATTCTTCGGCCGCGACTTGCGACACGTAGACGGTGGTGCCATAAGTCAGCACGGTCACGTCCTTGCCCGGACGGGTGATCGCCGCGACGTCCAGCGGCACGGTGTAGTAACCGTCCGGCACTTGGGCTTGCGGGTGTTTCGACCACGGCGTTACCGGGCGATCGTGGTGGCCATCGAACGGGCCGTTGTACAGGCGTTTCGGCTCAAGAAAGATCACCGGGTCATCGTTTTCGATGGAGGCGATCAGCAAGCCTTTGGCGTCATACGGGTTGGATGGCATAACCGTGCGCAGACCGCAAACCTGAGTGAACATCGCCTCGATGCTCTGGCTGTGGGTCTGGCCGCCGTAGATGCCGCCGCCGCAAGGCATGCGCAGGGTCATCGGCGCGGTGAACTCGCCGGCCGAGCGATAACGCAGGCGCGCCGCTTCGGAAATGATCTGGTCGGAGGCGGGGTAGACGTAGTCGGCGAACTGAATCTCGGCGACCGGACGCAGACCGTAAGCGCCCATGCCCACGGCAACACCGACGATGCCGCTTTCCGAGATAGGTGCGTCGAATACGCGGGAGGTGCCGTACTTGGTCTGCAGGCCTTCGGTGCAACGGAACACGCCGCCGAAGTAGCCGACGTCCTGACCGAACACCACGACATTGTCGTCACGCTCAAGCATCACATCCATGGCCGAGCGCAGGGCCTGGATCATGGTCATGGTGGTCGTGGTCATGGCGGTTTCCAACTGAATATTGTTGTTGTGATCGTTCATGTCAGATCCCCAACTGCTGACGCTGGCGCTTCAAGTGCTCCGGCATCTCTTTGTAGACGTCTTCGAACATGGTCGCGGCGCTAGGAATCTGGCCGCCGGCAAGGGTGCCGTACTGTTCGGCCTGTTTCTGCGCGGCAATCACTTCGGCTTCAAGCTCGGCGCTGACGGCGGCGTGCTCTTCTTCTGACCAGTGACCGACCTTGATCAGATGCTGTTTGAGACGGGCGATCGGGTCGCCGAGCGGGAAGTGGCTCCAGTCATCGGCCGGGCGATATTTCGACGGATCGTCGGAGGTCGAGTGCGGGCCGGCGCGGTAGGTGACCCATTCGATCATGGTCGGGCCGAGGTTGCGGCGGGCGCGTTCGGCAGCCCAGGCAGAAGCGGCGTACACCGCGTAGAAGTCGTTGCCATCCACGCGCAGCGAAGCGATGCCGCAACCGACGCCGCGTCCGGCGAAGGTGGTGGCTTCACCACCGGCGATGGCCTGGAAGGTCGAGATCGCCCACTGGTTATTCACCACGTTGAGGATCACTGGCGCGCGATAAACGTGGGCGAAGGTGAGGGCGGTGTGGAAGTCCGATTCGGCGGTGGCGCCGTCGCCGATCCATGCCGAGGCAATTTTGGTGTCGCCCTTGATCGCTGAAGCCATGCCCCAGCCGACGGCCTGAATGAACTGGGTGGCGAGGTTGCCGGAGATGGTGAAGAAGCCAGCGTCCTTGACCGAGTACATGATCGGCAACTGACGGCCCTTGAGCGGATCGCGCTCGTTGGACAGCAGTTGGCAGATCAGGTCGACCAGCGGCACTTCGCGGGCCATCAGAATGCTTTGCTGGCGATAAGTCGGGAAGCACATGTCGTCGATGTTCAAGGCCAGAGCCTGAGCACTGCCGATGGCTTCTTCGCCAAGGCTCTGCATGTAGAACGACATCTTTTTCTGACGCTGGGCGACCACCATGCGGTTGTCGTAGATCCGCGTCTTGAGCATGGCGCGCATGCCCTTGCGAAGGATCTCGACCGGGACGTTTTCGGCCCAGGGGCCGAGGGCGTTGCCCTGATCGTCGAGCACACGGATCAGGCCACGCGCCAGGTCGGCGGTGTCGGCAGGTTCGACATCAATGGAAGGTTTGCGCACCGTACCGGCATCGGTCAGATGCAGGTAGGAAAAATCGGTTTTGCAGCCTGGACGGCCCGAGGGTTCAGGGACGTGCAGACGCAGCGGTTCATACGCTTGGGTCATGGCTTCTACGCTCGATCTTGTGAATTTCTTGTAGTGAGCTGGCAGTCATTCTTCGGTAGAAGAAATCTTGTCCTACAACAATCATAGGCCCGGGCAAGAAGAATATTTATCTCTGTTTCGTTGCGCTGGAGATGATTTGCAGATAGAAATTCTGCATAAACATAAAAAACAGGTGGTTTTGTCTCATGCGCAAACTGGACCGTACCGACATCGGCATTCTCAACAGCCTTCAGGAGAATGCGCGCATCACCAACGCCGACCTCGCACGCTCGGTCAATCTGTCGCCGACACCGTGCTTCAACCGGGTCAAGGCGATGGAAGAATTAGGCCTGATTCGCGAGCAGGTCACGTTGCTGGATGCCGACCTGCTGGGGCTGCATGTGAACGTGTTCATCCATGTCAGCCTGGAGAAACAGGTGGAGGAGGCGTTGCAGCATTTCGAAGAGGCGATTTCTGATCGCCCCGAGGTGATGGAGTGCTATCTGATGGCTGGCGATCCGGATTATCTGATTCGGGTGTTGGTGCCGACGATTCAGTCGCTGGAGCGGTTCATGATGGACTTCCTGACCAAAGTGCCGGGTGTGGCAAATATCCGGTCAAGCTTTGCGCTCAAGCAGGTGCGCTACAAAACCGCGTTGCCGTTGCCGGCGAATGGGTTGACGTTAGGCGCCTGACCCGAAGCGGAACGCGGAGCGTCCCCGGCAGCATTCCCACGCAGAGCGTGAGGAACGATCGATGTAGGAGCTGCCGCAGGCTGCGATCTTGTGCTGTTAAAGCTTATTGATCGGGATCTTCAGATAAACGACGCCGTTGTCTTCCGCCGCCGGCAGATTCCCCGCCCGCACATTGACCTGAATCGCCGGCAGCAACAGCGTCGGCATGCCCAGCCCGGCATCACGCTGGGTGCGCATTTCGACAAACGCCGCCTCATCAATCCCGTCATGCACATGAATATTGCTTTTGCGCTGCTCACCGACCGTGGTCTGGCACTGCGCGGCGCGGCCCTCGGGCGGGTAATCGTGACAGACGTAGAGTTTCACGCTGGCCGGGAAGGCCAGCAGTTTATGAATCGAGTTGAACAACTGATGGGCGTTGCCGCCGGGGAAGTCGCAGCGCGCGGTGCCGACGTCGGGCATGAACAGCGTGTCGCCCACCAGAATCTGTTCGCCGTCGATCAAGTAGGCCATGTCCGCCGGGGTATGCCCAGGCACATGCAGGGCAGTGGCTTTGAGATTGCCGATCCTGAATGACTCGTTCGGCGCAAACAGGTGATCGAACTGCGAGCCATCGACGCAGAACTCCGGCTCCAGATTGAACAGCGCCTTGAACACGTTTTGCACTTTGCTGATCGATTCACCAATGGCGATTTTCCCGCCCAGCTCCCGGCGCAGATAAGGCGCGGCGGACAGGTGATCGGCGTGGGCATGGGTTTCCAGCAGCCACTGCACTTGCAGATTGTGCGCGCGGACGAAGGCGATGATTTTATCGGCCTGGGCGGTGCATGTGCGCCCGGCGGCGCCGTCGTAATCGAGCACCGGGTCGACGATCGCACATTGCCCGCCGTCGGTTTCATAGACCACGTAGCTGTAGGTCGAAGAGGCGGGGTCGAGGAAAGCTTCAATCTGCGCGGGCATGGACACCAACCTGAACAAGGAAAATGGGTTGCAACACTTTATCTAAAAACATAATGTTCGCAGCTTAAGTGACCTTGAAGGCATCGTGCAAATGCAATCCAGTCTGACCGAATGTGAAGTCGCCCAACTGCGCGCCTCGGCCTCCAAGGCCTGCGCCTTGCTCAAGGCCATGGCCAATGAGGATCGCCTGTTGATCCTCTGTCAACTGACCCAGGGCGAGCGCAACGTTGGCGAACTGGAAAAGATGACCGGCGTACGCCAGCCAACGCTGTCCCAGCAACTGGGCATCCTGCGGGATGAAGGCCTGGTCGCGACTCGGCGTGAAGGCAAGTACATTTTCTACGGCCTCGCCAGTCCGGAAGTCATTCAGGTCATGAAGACCCTCTCCGGGTTGTATTGCGGGGCCGTGCTGAAAAGCCTGGGCCATCAATAAATGCCAGCCATGACACTGGTTCAATGTGGGAGCGAGCCTGCTCGCGAAAGCGTTAGGTCAGGCAATACTTGCATCGACTGACACGCCGCCTTCGCGAGCAGGCTCGCTCCCACATTGGGATTTGTGTTGGCTAGAAAACTCCTTGCGTGCAGCAAAAGGAACAAGCAATGAACGATCAACACTGGGGCCCATCCATCAGTGCAGACATCGTGGTCATCGGCGGCGGTACGGCCGGTATCGGTTTTGTCGCCAGCCTGCTCAAGCGTGACCCTGCGCTGAAAATTACCGTGATCGAACCGAGCGCCCAGCATTACTACCAACCGGCGTGGACGCTGGTCGGCGGTGGCGCCTACGACGTCAAAGACACCGTCCGGCCGATGAACAAGGTCATGCCCCGGCAAGCGAACTGGCTGCAAGCGGCGGTCACCGCAATCGACCCGGACCAACGCCAACTCACCCTCAACGATCAACGCACGGTCAGCTATCAGAACCTGATCGTCTGCCCCGGCCTGCGCCTGGCCTGGGAAAAGATCGAAGGCTTGCAAGAGAGCCTCGGCCAGCACGGCGTCACCTCCAATTACAGCTATCAGCACGCGCAGTACACCTGGGATCAGGTGCAGAAACTGCGCGGCGGCAAAGCGCTGTTCACCCAGCCGGCGATGCCGATCAAATGCGCCGGAGCGCCGCAAAAAGCGCTGTACCTGTCCTGCGATCACTGGCGCAAAACTGCCGTGTTGAACAACATCCATGTCGAATTCAACCTTGCGGGCGCCGCGCTGTTCGGCGTGGCGACGTTTGTGCCGCCGTTGATGAAGTACATCGAGAAATACAACGCGCAGCTGGCGTTCAACTCGAACCTGGTCAAGGTCGACGGCCCGGCTAAAACCGCGTGGTTCGAGATCAAGGACGCCGACGGCAACGTCAGCCGCGTAGCGAAAACCTTCGATCTGTTGCACGTGGTGCCGCCGCAGGTGTCGCCGGATTTCATCGCGCAAAGTCCCTTGGCCGACGCGGCCGGCTGGTGCGAAGTCAACCCGCACAGCCTGCAACATCCGCGTTATCCCGAAGTGTTCGCGCTGGGTGACATCTGCGGCACCAGCAATGCGAAAACCGCCGCAGCAGTGCGTAAACAAGTGGTGGTGGTCGCGGAAAACCTGCTCGCCCAGCGCAAGCAACAACCGCTGCCGCTGAAGTACGACGGTTACGGTTCCTGCCCGCTGACGGTGGAGAAGGGCAAGGTGATTCTTGCCGAGTTCGGTTATGCCGGTAAGTTGCTGCCGACCTTCCCGATGGACCCGACCGTGGCGCGGCGCTCGGCGTGGTTGCTCAAGGCGACGCTGCTGCCGTGGTTCTATTGGAATGGCATGCTCAAAGGGCGCGAGTGGCTGACCGGCCTGTCCAAAGTCGACTGAGAACATCCTATGTTGCTGGCAAGCCTGTTTGGTGTGGTGATGGGGTTGGTACTCGGTTTGACCGGGGCCGGCGGCGGGATTCTCGCTGTTCCGGCGCTGGTCCTCGGCCTCGGTTGGACGATGACCCAGGCAGCGCCGGTGGCGTTGTTTGCGGTGGGCAGTGCGGCGGCGGTCGGGGCTATCGACGGTTTGCGTCATGGCCTGGTGCGCTATCGTGCGGCGTTGTTGATTGCCGCGCTCGGCGCGGTGTTTTCGCCATTGGGGATCTACTTCGCGCACCAGTTGCCGGAGAAAATCCTGATGATCCTGTTCAGTCTGCTGATGGTCATGGTCGCCTGCCGCATGCTGCGCCGCGAGCATCAGCAGGAAGGGCCGAGTGATCATGGTCATGCCAGTTGGGGCCAGAAGAATTGCATGCTCAATGCCGAAACCGGGCGCTTTGACTGGACCGCGAAATGCACCGCAACGCTGGCAGCGTTGGGCGCGATTACCGGGGTGGTGTCCGGTTTGCTCGGCGTCGGTGGCGGCTTCTTGATTGTGCCGGCATTCAAGCAACTGACTGATGTGCAGATGCGCGGGATTGTCGCGACGTCGTTGATGGTGATCAGTCTGATTTCGGCAATCGGGGTGATCGGATCGTTTCACGCCGGTGTGCGGATTGACGGGCAGGGTGCGGCATTTATCGTTGCCAGCATCGTCGGCATGATCATCGGTCGTAAGCTCTGTGCGCGGGTGCCGGCGCGGGCGTTGCAGGTGGGATTTGCCAGTGTCTGTCTGGTGGTGGCGGGGTATATGTTGTTGCGGGCTTAAAGCAAAAATCGCAGCCCGTGAGGGCTGCGATCCATTAACCGCTTACAACACCAGATGCGGCAACCACAGCGAAATCGCTGGCACGTAGGTCACCAGAAGCAACACCAGAAACAGCACCGCATAAAACGGCAGCAGCGCTTTCACAGTGCTCTCGATACTGACCTTGCCCACCGCCGAACCGACAAACAACACCGCGCCCACCGGCGGTGTTATCAGCCCGATCCCGAGGTTGACCAGCATGATCATGCCGAACTGCACCGGATCCACACCGATGCCGAGAATCACCGGCATCAGGATCGGCGTCAGGATCAGGATCAGCGGCGCCATGTCCATCACCGTGCCGAGCAATAGCAGCATGACGTTGATGCACATCAGGATCACGTAGCGGTTGTCCGACAGGGTCAGGAACAGCGTGGTGATCTTCGCCGGGATCTGCATCAGGGTCATGATGTAGCCGAAGCTCGCAGCGAAACCGATCAGGATCATCACGATCGAAATCGTCCGCACGGTGCGGTGCATCAGTTTCGGCAGTTCACTCCATTTGTAGTCGCGGTAGATGAACATGGTGACGAAGAATGACCACAGCACGGCAATCGCCGCCGACTCGGTCGCGGTGAAGATCCCCGAGAGAATCCCGCCGAGGATGATCACCATCGCCATCATGCCCCACAGCGCTTCGCCGCAGATCTTCAAAGCCTCGCGCAGCGGGATGACGTCGCCCTTCGGGTAGTCGCGCTTTTTCGCGAAAATCAGGCACAGCACCATCAGGCACGCGCTCATCAACAGGCCCGGAACCACGCCGGCCATGAACAGTGAGGCAATCGAAACAGTACCGCCGGCCGCCAGCGAATAGAGCACCGAGTTATGGCTTGGCGGTGTCAGCAAGGCCTGCACCGAACCGCTGACGGTCACTGCCGTGGAGAACTCACGCGGATAACCTTTGCGTTCCATTTCCGGAATCAGTACCGAACCGACCGAAGCCGTGTCGGCCACTGATGATCCGGAGATCGCGCCGAAAAAGGTCGAGGCCATGATGTTGACCAACGACAGACCGCCACGCACGAAGCCGACCAGCACCCCCGCGAATGCCACCAGCCGGCGTGACATGCCGCCCTCGGCCATGATCGCCCCGGCCAGCACGAAGAACGGAATCGCCAGCAGCGAGAACTTGTTCACTCCGCCCGCGACCTGAATCATCAAGGCCTGAAACGGAATGTCGATCCACCACGCGCCAATCAACGCCGACAGCCCGAGAGCGTAAGCGACCGGCATGCCGATCAGGATCAACAAGATAAAACTGCCCAGCAGAATCAATGCGTCCATCAGGCAGCCCCTTCGTTTTCTTCAACCAGGTCGAAGCGCACAACCCGACGGTTGCTCTGGTCGCCAAACATGAGTTTTTCCAGCACGAACACCAGCGTCAGCGCACCGCCAATCGGGATCGGCATGTAGGTGATGCCTACGCGCAGGGTGGGCAGGGCGCTCATGAACTGGTTCCACGTCGAGGCGCACAGCTTGGCGCCCCAGATGGTCATGAACAGGCAAATGGTGCCCATCAGCAACTGCGAAACGATGCTCATGGTTTTGCGCAGGTTCGGTGGCAAACGGTCGGTGACCATCGCCACCGCCATGTGCGCACCGGCGCGATAACTGGCAGCGGCGCCGATGAAGGTAAAGACCATCATCAGCAGGATCGCGGTGGGCTCCGGCCAGCTCGAACCTGTGCCGAGGGCATAACGGGCGAACACGCCCCAGGGAATGATCAGGGCGATGGCCAGCACGGACAGGCCAGCGACCCAGATGCAGGTCATGTACAGCTTGTCGTTGAGGCGCAGCAGCGAATTCTTCATCGGGTTCCACCGTAACCGGGCAGCCGCGAGCGTCAGTGGACGCCAGCGCTGCCGGGCCTTTCATTGAGGGCTGGGAGGGTTACTGCACGGCTTCGATGCGCTTGATCAGGTCGGCGTAAGGCGCGCCGTATTTCTCGCGAACCGAGGCGGTGGCCTCGTAGAAGGGTTTCTTGTCGACGGTGATGAATTCGACGCCGGCCGCCTTGAGTTTTTCTTCGCTGCTGGCGGACTTGGCATCCCACAACGTGCGTTCTTCAAGCTGGGCAGCCTTGGCGGCTTTTTTCACCAGGGTTTGCTGCTCGGGGGTGAGTTTTTCCCAAGTGATTTTTGACATCACGATCGGCTCGGGCAGGATCAAATGCCCGGTCAGGCTGTAGAACTTGGCGTTCTGAAAGTGGTTGTGTTCGAGCAGGGTCGGCGGGTTGTTTTCCGCGCCGTCGATGACCCCTGTCTGCAGGGCGCTGAAGATTTCCCCGGTGTCCATCGCAATGCCGTTGCCGCCCATGGCATTGATGGTTTCGATGAACATCGGGTTGCCTTGCACGCGGATCTTCATGCCCTTGAGGTCTTCGAGTTTGCGCACCGGTTTCTTGGTGTAGATGTTGCGCGTGCCGCCGTCCATCCAGGCCAGTGCGACCAGACCGAATTCAGAGTTGGTGATCTTGTCGAGGATCGCATCGCCGACTTCGCCATCGATCACCGCGCGCATGTGCGCCTGGTCGCGGAAAATGAACGGCATGTTGAACACGTTCACATCCGGCACCACCGGCCCGACGATGCCAAGGCTGACGCGGGTCATCTGGATCGCGCCGACCTGGGCCTGTTCGATGACTTCTTTCTCAGAACCGAGCACGCCGCCCGGGAAATACTTGAAGGTGAGGTCGCCATTGGTTTCCTTGGTCAGGGTTTCGCCCATGCTTTTTTCAGCGACCACGGTCGGATAACCGGCGGGATGAATATCGGCGAACTTGATTTCCAGCGCCTGGGCGCTGCTGGCGAGGGTGAAGGCGAACGGTAAAGCGACGGCGAGCAAGGTGCGTTTGAAGTACATGGGGGTGAGTCTCCAGTCTTGTTATTGTTGTGTTCAAGGCGCAGCGGTGCAGCAGAGGGTTTAAAGCAAATCGTTGAACAAGGGTTCCGCAAGGCCTTTGACGTTGGGGTTCAGGGCGAACACGCCACCGGCCAGAGAGTGCGGATCGTGGTCGTCGCCGGGACGAATCGAGGTGACGAACAAAGTGTCCATGCGGCTGCCGCCGAAGGCACACATGGTCGGTTTTTTCACCGGCACCTCCAGTGAGAAATCAAGACGACCGTCCGGCGCGAAGCGGTGAATCAGGGCGGCGTCGTTGGCGCAGATCCAGTAAAAACCTTCAGCATCCACGGCAGCGCCATCGGGCCGCCCGGGAAAGTGGTTCATGTCGACGAACACACGACGGTTCGATGGCGTGCCGGTATCGGTGTCGTAATCGAACGCCCAGATCAGTTGCACGTCGGGGTGCGAATCGGACAGGTACATCGTCGTGCCGTCAGGGCTGAAACCGAGGCCGTTGGGTACGATGAAACCGTCGAGCTGCGCTGCGATCACGCCAGACTGCCCGGCGCCGTAGCGATAGAGCCGGCCTTCAGGCGCACTCAGGCCCATGTTCAGCACCATGCTGCCGGCCCAGAAACGGCCCTGTCGGTCGCAGCGACCATCGTTGAGGCGCATGTCTGCGCGACTGTGCGCGACGGTGGCGAGCAACTCGCTGTCGAGGCTGCCGTCGCTGTGTGGGTGCAGATGAAAAAAGCCGCTCTCCATGCCGGCAACCCAGCCGCCACCGCTATGGCGGGCGATGCAGGCGAGCATTTCCGGGGTTTTCCAGGCATGCACGTGGCCGGTGTCGGCGCTCCAGCGTTGCAGCCCGCCGTTGGCAATATCCACCCAATACAGCGCGTTTTCCTGCGGCACCCAGACCGGGCTTTCGCCCACGGCGTTGCGGGCATCGACGATCAATTCGGCTTGCATACTCATTCCTTCGCGTCGTTGTCAGGGTGATCAGTCGCCGAACGGACCTGCGGCGACAAACGCGCCGCCCTGATAGATCCGCGCCGGGTCATCGGCGGCCGGCATCGGTTGCGCCTCGACTTTTTCGCGGAACACTTCGGAGCTGTCCTTCGCTTCAAAACCGAGGTGACTGGCGAATTTGTTGTCCCACCAGACGTCCTTGTTGGCGGACATGCCGTAGACCACGGTGTGGCCAACGTTCGGCGTGTACAGCGCGCGTTCGAGCAATTGCGTGAGGTCGTCGAAACTCAGCCAGGTGTGCATCATTCGGCGGTTTTGCGGCTCGGGAAACGAGGAGCCGATGCGGATGCTGACGGTCTCGATGCCGTAGCGATCGAAGTAGAAACTGGCCATGTCTTCGCCGTAGGACTTGGACAGTCCGTAGTAACCGTCGGGGCGGCGCGCGGAGCTGGCGTCGAGCGGCTCGTCCTGTTTGTAGAAGCCGATAACGTGGTTGGAGCTGGCGAAGATCACCCGCTTCACGCCATGTCGGCGCGCCGCTTCGTAGATGTGAAACACGCCGCAGATGTTGGCGCCGAGGATTTCTTCGAAGGGTCGCTCGACGGAGACGCCGCCGAAATGCAGGATCGCATCGACACCTTCGACCAGTTGATGCACGGCGTGTTTGTCGGCCAGATCGCAAGGGACGATTTCTTCGCGATCATCGACGGCCGGGGCAATGGCGGCAATGTCCGACAGGCGCAGGACATTGGCATAAGGGCGCATACGTTCGCGCAGAACTTTGCCCAGGCCCCCGGCAGCGCCGGTCAGCAGCAAACGGTTGAGCGGGGCGTGGGGAGTAGAGGTAGACGTCATGGCAAGCCCTTACACGTTGTTATTAGGTTTGTTGTAGGTTGTCGTATGACTGCGCTGAAGTATCGGTAGGGTTTCCGGAACTTGTCAACGCGACTTTTGGTGTAAATGACGGAAGGCCCGGTTCCTTTCCCTTCAGCACAATTCCCTCCTTGCAATGCAATCCCCTTTAGGAGTGAGCCTGCTCGCGATAGCGGTGTGTTGAGGAAGAGGCGGCTGACACACCGCTATCGCGAGCAGGCTCACTCCTACAGGGGGATTGCGGCGCCCGCTGGTTACAACAACGAAATCGGATAACTGATAAAGATCCGGTTTTCATCAAACTCGTTGGTGCTGAAGTCCCGGCGTATCGTCGCGTTGCGCCATTTCACGTTGAGGTTTTTCAGCGGCCCGCTCTGCACCGTGTAGGCCAGTTCCGACTCGCGCCCCCATTCCTTGCCGTCATTGGTGGTGGCGGTGTGCACGTTGTCGCCGCTGATGTAGCGGTTCATCAGGGTCAGGCCGGGGATGCCGAGGGCGACGAAGTTGTAGTCGTGGCGCAACTGCCAGGAGCGCTCTTTGGCGTTGTCGTAACTGGCGTTGTAACTGTCGTTGGCGAGGGTGCCGCCGCTGGTGCCATTGACCCGCATCCACGCGTCGTCGCCGCTGAGCTTTTGCAGGCCGACATAAAACGTGTTGCCACCGTATTTGGCCGAAAGCAGGGCAAACGCAGTCTTGTTGTCGAGGTCGCCGGCTTGGGCGCTGCCGTCCTCCTTGCCGGTGAAGAAACCGAGGTTGGCGCCCAGGGTCCAGTCGCCCAACGGCTGGCTGTGGCTGAGGTTGAAATACTGCTGCTGGTAGATGTCGCTGAGTTCGGCGTACCACACGCCGACCAGGGTGCGTTTGTCGTTGAAGGTGTATTCGCCGCCGCCGAAGTTGAAGCGATCGGAAGTGAACGCCCCACGGCCGTTCATGGACATGTCTTCCATGCTCGCATCGTTGCGCGGGCTGTTGCCACGGAACTGGCCACCGTAGACGGTCAGACCGTTGATCTCGGTGGACGTGATCTGCCCGCCGCGAAAGGTTTGCGGCAGCGAGCGGCCATCGTCAGAGCGCAGGATCGGCAGCACCGGCATCCATTCGCCGACCTTCAATTCAGTCTTCGAGACTTTGGCCTTCAACGCCACGCCGAGCCGTCCGAAATTGTCGGCCGGACGCCCGTCATCGTGGATCGGCAACAGTTGCGTACCGCCCGTACCTTTGCCGCCATCGAGCTTCTGCGAATACATCCCCAGCACATCGAGGCCGAAGCCGACGGTGCCCTGAGTGAAGCCGGATTTGGCATCGAGAATGAAGTTCTGCGTCCATTCCTCAGCCTTGCCTTGTGGGTAGGCAGGGTTGACGAAGTTGCGGTTGAAGTAGGCATTGCGCAGGTTCAGCGTGGCTTTGCTGTCTTCGAGAAAGCCTTCGGCATCGGCGCTCATCGGCAAGGCCAAGGCCAGGCTGCTGCAACCGATCAGGCCAAGGGTGGTGTGCGGGCGCAGCGTGGCAAAGCGGGAAGGGCGGACGAAATTACGGGCGAGTGTGCTCACTGTGACGCTCCCTGTTGCGTTTGTTGTTTTTATTATTGTCATACGTCGTCGTACAACATGGTTGCGGATATTTCCTAGGTTTTAGGGGAATGTCAACAGCAAGTTATACGATGACTCCCGGCCATCACACAGAACCCTTGTGGGAGTGAGCCTGCTCGCGATAGCGGTGTATCAGTCGACATTTCCATCATTGACACATCGCTATCGCGAGCAGGCTCACTCCTACAAGGATTTGTGTTGTCCATGGGATGTGTGTTGCCGGTGAATTTGCGGCAAACTTCACCCACCTTCCGCACAAGGCCTTTCCATGGATCACTACGCCCCGCGCAACTGGCAGCCCCACGAAAAGCCCAGTCTGCCCGGTTCCCCCTCGACGCCGTTGCACTCCAACCCCAAGCGCCTGGCCTATGCGCTGGTCGGTGTACTGGTGGCGGTGACCGGTGGCTTGGGCAACTCGCTGGTGGTGGCCAACCTGCCTTATCTGCAAGGCGCACTCGGCGCAACCACGGCGGAAATGGCCTGGCTGCCGGCGGCGTATGTGATGACCAACGTGTCGATGAACCTGTTGCTGGTGAAGTTTCGTCAGCAGTTCGGTTTGCGTGCATTCACCGAAGTGTTTCTGGTGCTGTATGCGCTGGTGACTTTCGGCCATCTGTTCGTCAACGATCTGAATTCGGCGGTGGCGGTGCGCGCGGCCCACGGCATGGTGGGCGCGGCGCTGAGTTCGTTGGGCCTGTATTACATGGTCCAGGCGTTCCCGGCGAAATGGCGGCTGAAGGCGCTGGTGCTCGGTCTCGGCACATCGCAACTGGCCTTGCCATTGGCGCGTTTATTTTCCGAAGACTTGCTGCAGATCGCCGAATGGCGCGGCTTGTATCTGTTCGAACTGGGCATGGCACTGCTGTCGCTGGGCTGTGTATTGATGCTCAAGTTGCCGCCGGGCGACCGCTTCAAAACCTTCGAAAAACTCGACTTTCTCACCTTCGCCATTCTCGCCACTGGCGTGGCGCTGCTGTGTGCGGTGTTGTCGCTGGGGCGGATTGACTGGTGGCTGGAGGCCAACTGGATCGGCTACGCGCTGGCTGCCTCGATTGCTTTGATCCTCGCCGGTCTGGCCATCGAACATAACCGCAGCAACCCGCTGCTGATGACCCGCTGGCTTGGCAGCGGGACGATGATCCGCCTGGCGCTGGCGGTGACCCTGATTCGTATGGTCACCTCGGAGCAGTCCACCGGTGCGGTCGGTTTCATGCAGAACCTGAACATGGGCTATGAGCAGTTGCACAGCCTCTACGTGGTGATGCTGATCGGCAGTGTCGCGGGGCTGTTGACCAGCGCGTTGACCATCGACCCGAAACACCTGCTGATGCCGTTGATCATCTCGCTGGGTCTGATGGCCACCGGGTCGGTGATGGACAGCTTTTCCAACAACCTGACCCGCCCGGAAAACCTCTACTTCAGCCAGTTTCTGCTGGCGTTCGGCAGCACGTTTTTCCTCGGCCCGACCATGGTTTTCGGTACGCGCAACGTGCTGACCAATCCGCGCAATCTGGTGAGTTTTTCCGTGTTGTTCGGGATCTGCAACAACCTCGGCGGCCTGCTCGGTGCGGCGCTGCTGGGCACTTTTCAGATCGTCCGGGAAAAATTTCATTCCAGTCACATCGTTGAACACCTGACGCTGTCTGACCCCTTGGTGGCCGCGCGCGTGCAGAGCGGCGGTTCGGCGTATGGCTCGTTGCTGGCCGACCCGAGTCTGCGCAACCTGGCGGGGATTCGCAGCCTGTCCAACGCCGCGACCCGAGAGGCCAACGTCCTGGCCTATAACGATGTGTTCATGCTGATCGCCGTGATTGCGGTGCTGACCATGATCTGGCTGTCCATTCGTGCGTTGTGGCTGATGAGCACCACCAAAGCCATCGCCACTGCGCCTTCCACACCTTCGAGCGGTGCCACTTCTTCATGACCGAACCGACCACCACAACCACCAATGCCATTGCCGCCACGCCCGAAGGTGTGGCGCCGCCGTCATCGCCGAATACCGAGCCGCGCTCGCTGCGGGTGCGGATCATTTCTTCGCTGGGCTTTGCCGCGATTGCCATCGTCGGCGTGTTGATCGTTTTGTATGCCTGGCAATTGCCGCCGTTCAGCAGTGCGGTCGAAACCACGGAAAACGCCCTGATTCGTGGGCAGGTGACGATCATCGGCCCGCAACTCGCCGGTTATGTTTACGAGGTGCCGGTGCAGGATTTCCAGTACGTGAAAGCCGGGGATTTGCTGGTGCGTCTGGACGACCGCATCTATCAGCAGCGACTCGACCAGTCACTGGCGCAACTGGCGGTGCAGAAAGCCGCGTTGGCCAATGTGGTGCAGCAACGCAACAGCGCCGAAGCGACGATCAAATTGCGTCAGGCGGCGCAGGCCGACAGCGAAGCGCAGTTGCGCAAGAGTGAAGCGGATCTGCGCCGCAATCAGGAATTGGTGCGCGACGGTTCGGTGTCGAAGCGCGAGATGGACGTCGCGCTGGCGGCGAATGCGCAAAGCATTGCGGCGGTCGCACAAGCCAAGGCCAATCTGGAAATTGCCCGTCAGGATCTGCAAACAGTGATCGTCAATCGTGGCTCGCTGGAGGCGGCCGTGGCCAGCGCCGAAGCGGCGGTGCAATTGGCACGGATCGATCTGTCGAATACGCGCATCGTCGCCCCGCGTGATGGCCAGCTCGGGCAGATCGGCGTGCGCCTCGGTGCTTACGTCAACTCCGGAGCGCAGTTGATGGCGTTGGTGCCAAACCAGAAATGGGTGATCGCCAACATGAAAGAAACCCAGATGGATAACGTGCGCGTCGGGCAACCGGTGCGCTTCACCGTCGATGCGCTGAATCACCGCCGATTCACCGGGCATGTGCAGCATATTTCGCCGGGGACGGGCTCGGAATTTGCCCTGTTGCAGGCGGATAACGCCACCGGCAACTTCGTCAAAATTGCTCAGCGGGTGCCGGTGCGGATCACCATCGATCCGGATCAGCAGGAAGAGGAGCGGTTGCGGCCGGGGATGTCGGTGGTGGTCAGCATCGACACCGCAGCGGGCGACACCCAGCCCCACTGACTCAATGCATAACTCTGTGGGAGCGAGCCTGCTCGCGAAAGCGTCGTATCAGTCACATTTTTTTATCTGAGACACCGCTTTCGCGAGCAAGCTCGCTCCCACAGTTGAACGGTGTTTATCCTGTGATCATCGGGGGTAGGGTGCCCAGCAGCGAAACCGCCGCCACCGCGCCAATGCCGAGCAGCCACTCCAGCATCACACTGCGCCTGAGCGCGCCTATCCGCTGCTCGCAATCATCAATCCGCAAACGATTGAACAGCGCCAAGCCAAGCATGCCCAGCACGATCAGCGCCTTGATCAACAGAATCAACGCAAACCCGCTGAACAACGGCGTCGGCCACCACTGGCCGGTCAGCACGCGCACATTGATCAATCCCGTCAGCAGCAGCCCCGCGACCAGCGCATAACCGACGCCGCTGAAACGCCGCAACACTTCACGCATCGGTTCCGTCGGCTGACGCAGAATCATCACCAGCAACAACAAACCACCCAGCCACGCCGCCACGCAGGTCAGATGCACGATCTGGTTGAGAATCAGCAATTGCCCACTCAACCCGTCGAGCATGGCGCCGTGTCCGACCGGAGCGAGAGTCGCCAGCAGCAAGGCGCTCAAGCCCAGTCGCAACGGCATGCTTGAATGCCAAGGCGTGAACAACAGCGCCAACAGCGCGGCATTGATCAGCAAATGCCAGCGCCATACCTGACCAAAAAACGTATTGCCCAGCACCAGCGCAACCGTGTCCGGGTCAAACGCCGCCGCTGCCGAACCGGCCATGCTCGCGGTGATCAACAGCGCCCAGGCAATCCCGCTGAGCAGTGCCACAGTCGCCAGCCAACGCGCCAGTCGCGCCAGGTGCCGATCCACTTGCGGCGCTTCATCCTTGAGCAGCAACGGCCTGAACAACCAAGCCCCAAACAGCATCAACACCACGATGAAATGCACAAAGCGGCACAGCACCAGCGCTTCACCCATGAATTACTGACTCACCTTGAACTGGTAGGCGCCTTCGCTTTTGTGCGTGTCGACCGACACTGCGTGCCATTCGACTTTGTACTCGCCGGCGGTCAACGATGCGGCGGGGGTGACGATCAGGGTTTTCTTGTCGCCCTCGGTGGTCAGCGGTTTGACCGCGACCGGTGCGCCATCGCGAGTCAAGGTGACTTTGGTGAAACTGGCCTCGACACCTTCGGAAAAGGTCAGGCGCAAATCGGCGGGAGCTGCGACTGTGCTATCGGCGGCCGGGGTCTGGCTTTTCAAGTGGGCGTGGGCAAATACGGAAGATGCGGCGAACAGCGAAGCGAGCAGGGCAGTGGTGGTCAGGACGTTCTTGAACAGCATCGCGGATACCTCTGAGGCAGGATCGAAGAAGCGTCAGTTTAGCCATCCGCTCACACCAGTACGAAGTTTTGTTTGCAGCGGTCGCCCGCGGACCAGAGCGGATGCTAGTCTTGGGCAACGCTGTTGTCAGGGAGCCCTCATGGGCAATCACAAGATCGAGATTCGTCGCAACAACGTCGAGAAAATTCTCCTCGCGGCGGAAAAAGTCTTCGCCGAAAAAGGCTTCGGCGGCACGGCCATGGCCGACATCGCGGCTGAGGTGCAGCTGCCGCGTTCCAATCTGCATTATTACTTCAGCACCAAGAGCGAGCTGTACAGCGCGGTGCTGTTCGATCTGCTGGAAGTATGGAAACAGGATGCGCTGTGCTTTGAGATGTTCGACGATCCGCGCGTGGTGCTGAGCAGCTACATCCGCGCCAAGATGAACCACTCGCGCAGCCGACCGTACGGCTCGAAAGTCTGGGCCAACGAAATCATCCACGGCGCGCCAACGTTGGGCGAGGCGCTGGATGTCAGCCTGTATGACTGGGCGAAGATGAAGGAAGCGAAGATTCGTCAGTGGGTCGAGGACAAGCGGATTCTGCCGGTGGAGCCGTCGAGTTTGCTGTACATGATCTGGGCGTCGACGCAGCACTATGCTGACTTTGATCATCAGGTGAATATTCTGAATGAGCATCAGCCGTTGTCGGACATGCAGTTTGAACGGGCGGTGCAGACGGTGACGAGTGTGATATTGCGTGGGATCGGGTTGGAACCCTAAAAGCAAAAGCCAACCCTCACCCCAGCCCTCTCCCGGAGGGAGAGGGGGCTGACCGAGGTGTCCTGCGAGATATATCGACCTGAAAAACCGAGTCGATTGCGGATTCAAAGCAAATCGTTCATGTCGGTGGATTTCTGAAGCATCCCCCAATCAGTCCCCTCTCCCTTTGGGAGAGGGTTAGGGTGAGGGGGCTGTTGGATCAGTCGGCGATCTAGACCGCAACGTGATACGGGTTCCGCGGATCATGATTCCAGTCCAGAAACGGCTTCCCAGTCTCCATCGGCACCATCTCGATACAGTCCGCCACCGGACAAGTAATCTGACACAGATTGCAGCCCACACACTCCTCATCAATCACTTCATATTTATGCGTACCGTCCGCCTGCTTCAGACTGCTGATCGCCTGGTGTGAAGTGTCCTCGCAAGCAATGTGGCAACGCCCGCAGCCAATGCACGCATCCTGATCAATCTTCGCGATCACCTGATAGTTGATGTCGAGGTACTTCCAGTCCGTGGTGTTGCCCACCGCGCGCCCGGAAAACTCGGCGATGCTGGCGTAACCCTGACTGTCCATCCACCGCGACAAACCGTCCTTCATCTCCTCGACAATGCGGAACCCATGCAGCATCGCCGCCGTGCACACCTGCACCGCGCCGCTGCCCAGCGCCATGAATTCCGCTGCATCACGCCAACTGCCAATACCGCCAATCCCGCAGATCGGCAAGCCCTGGGTCTGCGGGTCGCGGGCGATTTCGGCGACCATGTTCAGCGCAATCGGCTTCACTGCCGAGCCGCAATAACCACCGTGGGTGCTTTTGCTGCCGACGGTGGGCAGGGCGACCATGTGTTCCAGGTCGACGCTGGTGATCGAGTTGATCGTATTGATCAGCGACACCGCGTCCGCACCGCCGCGATGGGCGGCGCGGGCGGCGACGCGGATGTCGGTGATGTTCGGCGTCAGTTTGACGATCACCGGCAGCGAGCAATAGGTTTTGCACCAGCGCGTGACTTGCTCGACATATTCCGGCACCTGACCGACCGCCGCACCCATACCGCGTTCAGGCATGCCGTGCGGGCAGCCGAAATTCAGCTCGATACCGTCAGCGCCGGTGGCTTCCACCAGCGGCAGGATGTGTTTCCACGACTCTTCGACGCACGGCACCATCAGCGAAACGATCAGCGCGCGGTCCGGCCAGTCCTTCTTCACCTGAGTGATTTCGCGCAGGTTGATTTCCAGCGAACGGTCGGTGATCAGCTCGATATTGTTGATGCCCAGCACTTCACGGTTATTGCCGTAGTGCGCCGAGTAACGCGACGACACGTTGACCGCCGCCGGATCCTCTCCGAGGGTTTTCCAGACCACGCCACCCCAGCCCGCTTCGAAGGCGCGGACCACGTTGTAGGCTTTGTCGGTCGGTGGCGCAGAGGCCAGCCAGAACGGATTCGGCGCTTTGATGCCAGCGAAGACAATCGACAGATCGGCCATTTACGCAGCCTCCACGTTAAGCATCAGTTGAGCATTGATCGCCTCGGCGGCGCGTTTGCCGTGCTGCACGGCTTGCACGGTGAGGTCCTGATCGAGGCTGGTGCAGTCACCGCCGGCATACACGCCGGGGATGCTGGTGCGCAGGTTTTCATCGACGTAGATGCGTTCGCCCTGACGCTTGAGTTCACGGGCCAACGGGTCGGCGAGGGCGCTGCCATCGAACGCCTGACCGATGGCTTTGAAGATCGCGTCGGCGGCCAGCTCGAAGGTCTCGCCGGTGGTTTGCAGGCGACCGTCGACCAGATCGGTGCGGGCGAAACGCATGCCGCGCACTTGGCCCTGAGCGTCGAGCAGCACCTCTTCCGGTTGTGCCCAGGTCAGCAGGCGCACCTGATTGGCTTTGGCGATGTCCTGTTCATGACCGGTGGCGCCCATGTCGGCAGCGCCACGGCGATACACCAGATTGACGTCGCGGGCCCCGAGGCGAGCCATTTGCACGGCCATGTCGATCGCCGTGTTACCGGCGCCAAGGACGATGCAGCGTTCGGCCAATGGCAATTGCGTGAGGTCATCGGCCTGGCGCAATTCGCGAATGTAGTCGGTGGCAGCGAGCAGGCCCGGCGCATCTTCGTGGGGCAGGCCGAGTTGTTTGCTGGCATTGAGGCCGAGGCCGAGGAACACCGCGTCGAACTGCTGATGCAGTTCGCTGAGGGTCAGATTCTCGCCGAGTTTCTGCCCGTGACGAATCTCGATGCCGCCGATCTGCAGAAGGAAATCCAGTTCCTTCTGCGCGTAGTCGTCGACCAGTTTGTACTTGGCGATTCCGTATTCATTGAGACCGCCAGCCTTCTCCCGCGCTTCGAAAATCACCACGTCATGACCGTGCATGGCGCTGCGATGCGCACAGGACAAACCGGCCGGCCCGGCACCGACCACGGCGATGCGTTTGCCGGTCGCTGCGGCGCGCTGGAACGGATGTTCGCTGAAGTGCGCGTTGTCCACGGCGTAGCGTTGCAGCAGGCCGATCAGTACCGGCGCGCACTCCTGAGCGTTGTTGCGCACGCAGGCTTGTTGGCAAAGGATCTCGGTTGGACAGACACGCGCGCAACTGCCACCGAGGATGTTCGCCGAGAGGATTTTCTGCGCTGCGCCGGGGACGTTGTCCTGATGAATGTTGCGGATGAACGACGGGATGTCGATCTCGCTGGGGCACGCATTGACGCACGGCGCGTCGTAGCAATACAGGCAGCGCGAGGCTTCCAGATGCGCCTGCCGGTCATTGAGCGGCGGCGCCAGATCGGTGAAATGCCCGGCGAGGGCGGCCGCGCTTTCGTGCGGGTGGGGGAGATGGTTCAGGGTCTCGATCACGGTTTATGGCCTCACGGTTATTTGAGGTGCTGCCTCTGATGGGCATTGGTTTTTGTGTTGCCTGGACTGGCCTTTTCGCGAGCAGGCTCGCTCCCACAGGGGAATGCGTTTCAAAGGTGGGAGCGAGCCTGCTCGCAAAGGCCGAAGGCCTGGATTTCAGCGTTTCACAGCAGTCGGCTTATGTTGCTCAGCCCGCTTGCTCAGCAAATCAAACACCGCCGGATACGCCGGCCGTTCGATATACCGCCCGGCGCCACGCTCGGCACGCAGGTCGCCATCGGCCCAGACCACCCGGCCCTGGCTGACGGTATGGCTCGGCACGCCGCGCACGGTCTTGCCTTCGAAGATGTTGAAGTCCACCTGCTGATGGTGGGTCTTGGCGGAAATGGTCCGGGTGCCTTGCGGATCCCACAGCACCAGATCGGCATCGGCGCCGACGCGAATCGCACCTTTGCGCGGATAGAGATTGAAGATCTTCGCCGTGTTGGTGGAGGTGAGGGCGACGAAATCCTGCATCGAAAAACGCCCGGAGTTAACCCCCTCATCCCACAGCACTGCCATGCGATCTTCGATACCCGCCGTACCGTTGGGGATCTTGCTGAAATCATCGCGGCCGGCGGCTTTCTGCTCGGCGCAGAAGCAGCAATGGTCAGTCGCGGTGGTGTGCAGATTGCCGTTTTGGAGTCCGTGCCACAGCGCCTCTTGATGGCCGCGCGGACGGAACGGCGGGCTCATCACGTAACCGGCAGCGGTCTGCCAGTCCGGGTGTTGATAGACGCTGTCGTCGAGCAACAAATGCCCGGCCAGCACTTCGCCGTACACCGGTTGGCCCTTGCTGCGCGCATAAGTGATTTCGTCGAGGGCTTCCTTGGTCGAAACGTGCACCAGATACAACGGCGTGCCGATGGTTTCAGCAATACGAATCGCCCGGCTCGCCGCTTCACCTTCAACCTGCGACGGCCGCGACAGCGGATGCGCCTCCGGCCCGGTGATGCCCTGCGCCATCAACTTGCGTTGCAGGTGATAGACCAACTCGCCGTTTTCCGCGTGCACGGTCGGCACCGCGCCGAGTTCCAGGCAGCGCTCGAAACTCGCCACCAGCGTGTCGTCGGCGGCCATGATTGCGTTCTTGTAAGCCATGAAATGCTTGAAGCTGTTGATCCCGTGATGGCTGACCAGCTCGGCCATTTCCTCACGAACCTGCTCGCTCCACCAGGTGATTGCGACGTGAAAGCCATAATCCGACGCCGATTTCTCGGCCCAGCCGCGCCACTGATGAAAGGCTTCCATCAGCGACTGCTGCGGATTGGGAATCACAAAATCGATGATCGATGTGGTGCCGCCGGCCAGACCTGCCGCCGTGCCGCTATAGAAATCCTCGCTGGCCACGGTGCCCATGAACGGTAGTTGCATGTGCGTGTGCGGATCGATGCCGCCAGGCATCAGGTATTGGCCGCTGCCGTCGAGGACTTCGGCGCCGGCGGGAATATCAAGGTTTTCACCGATGGCTTTGATCACGCCGTCGGCGCAATAGACGTCGGCGCGATAACTTTCATCATGGGTAACAACGGTGGCGCCACGGATCAACAGAGACATTCCGAGTTCCTCGCAGGCATTGACCGACTTGTGCCGGTTCTAGATGTTTTATTGATGTACGGCGATGAAAGGCGTATTCCTGTCAGCGCTGTCAGGAATAGAAACTAGTCGCAGATTTGCAATAGAGCAAGATTATTTTTTATAAGCTTATGACTGTTTTAAGTGTATGAAAAATAACGATAAAAAACGTAAATCACCAAAATGGTGAGGCTGTTCACCATTTTGACGCACTTGACAGGATGGAAATATGAGCAAGATTTCCTATGTGAAATCAGCCGCTTGAAGTTGAGCTGCGGCTGCTCGCTCACGATGAAAATAAATGCAGTGCACCAGTTTGAGTCCTGTCTGTTCGGACAACTTGCCAGGTGTTTAGCCTGAGCACCCAGACAAGTTTCCGCGAACTCCTCCGGTGAATAATTAAAACTGATGAATATCAGAAAGTTGCAAAGCGTTTGACCCTCGGCCCGATGCGTAAGCGGGGCACCCGGCACGTTTATTGATGCCGCCGCTGACACCTTGGCCGGTGCACGAAAGTTGTCAGTTCCTCCGGCCATCGTCCGGCTCGCACCCGCGTGTGCCTGCCGCCTGATGAGCAAAAAAATAATCAGAAGAACAGTGGAGCGGCCATGCAACAGATCAGATCGCAAGTGACCGAGCGCGACGGCTTGTTCGAACTCGAAGCCGGCAGCGACGTCCTCGACAGTCCCCGTTACAACCACGATATGGCACCGACCAAGGTGCATGAACGAACCTGGAACAAATGGCACATCACCGCGCTGTGGGTCGGCATGTCGATCTGCGTGCCGACTTATACCCTCGGTGGCGTGCTCACGGCGTACTTCGGCTTGAGCGTCGGTGAAGCGCTGCTGGCGATTCTGTTCGCCAACATCATCGTCCTGATTCCGCTGACACTTAACGCTTTCCCCGGCACCAAGTACGGCATCCCGTTTCCGGTGTTGCTGCGCTCGTCGTTCGGCATTCTCGGTTCCAACGTGCCGTGTCTGATTCGTGCGTTGGTGGCGTGTGGCTGGTTCGGCATTCAGACGATGTTTGGCGGGTTGGCGATTCACCTGTTTCTCGGCTCGGTGTTCGAGGGCTGGAAATCCCTTGGCGGCACGGGGGAGGTGATTGGCTTCATGGTGTTCTGGGCGCTGAACCTGTGGGTGGTGATTCGCGGCGCTGAGTCGATCAAGTGGCTGGAAACCTTGTCGGCGCCGTTGCTGGTGGCGGTCGGCATCGGTCTGCTGGTGTGGGCGATGCCCAATGTATCGATGAGCGAATTGATGGCGATCCCGGCCAAACGTCCAGAAGGCGCGAGCGTGTACGGTTACTTTGCCGCCGGCCTGACGGCGATGGTCGGCTTCTGGGCGACGTTGTCGTTGAACATTCCGGACTTCAGTCGTTACGCAAAGAGCCAGAAAGATCAGATTCTCGGGCAGATCATCGGCCTGCCGCTAACCATGTTTCTGTTCGCTGCGCTGGGTGTGGTGATGACCGCCGCGTCGGTGAAACTGGTCGGTGTGACGGTGTCCGATCCGGTGACGCTGATCGGCCATATCCAAAGTCCGGTGTGGGTCGCGGTGGCCATGGCGCTGATCATCATCGCCACGCTGTCGACCAACACCGCAGCCAACATTGTCTCGCCAACCAACGACTTTCAGAACATCGCGCCGAAGGTGATCAACCGCACCAAAGCGGTGTTGCTGACCGGGTTGGTCGGGCTGTTGTTGATGGGGCATGAGCTGTTGAAGAAGCTAGGCTGGATCGTTTCCGAGGTCAGCCTGGAAAGTGTCTACTCCAACTGGCTGCTGGGTTATTCGAGCCTTCTCGGACCGATCGCCGGGATCATGGTGGTGGACTATTTTCTGATCAAGAAACAGCAATTGGACCTGGCCGGGTTGTACCGCGACGACGTCTATCCAGCGTGGAACTGGGCCGGGTTTGTTGCCTTTGGCGTACCGGTGGTGTTGACCGTGATGTCGCTGGGCAGCGATGCGTTCAGCTGGTTTTACAGCTATGGCTGGTTCACCGGCTCGGCGCTGGGCGGGATTATTTATTACGGGTTGTGCGTGATGCGCGCGCAGCCTTCGGTCGTGAAGTCGGCGGTGTAGCACATGATCATTCCCACGCTCTGCGTGGGAATGCAGCCCGGGACGCTCCGCGTCCCAACAGCGGACGCAGAGCGTCCATGGATGAGTTCCCACGCAGAGCGTGGGAACTATCGGTATCAGCACTGAGGAGATCCCCATGAACGCAGCCGTAGACGTTCTGCAATCGAGCCATCAGCACATCAACCGCGACCGCCTGTGGGCCTCGCTCATGGAACTGGCCAAACTCGGCGCGACGGTCAAGGGCGGGGTCTGTCGCCTGGCCCTGACCGATCTCGACCGCCAGGCCCGCGACCTCTTTGTGCAATGGTGCAAGGACGCCGGATGCAGCGTCACGGTCGATGCCGTCGGCAACATTTTTGCCCGTCGCCCGGGACGCAATCCCGACCTGCCGCCAGTGATGACCGGCAGCCACATCGACACCCAACCGACTGGCGGCAAGTTCGACGGCTGCTTCGGCGTACTCGCCGGCGTCGAAGTCCTGCGCACGCTCAACGACCTCGGCGTGGAAACCGAAGCGCCGCTGGAAGTGGTGGTCTGGACCAACGAAGAAGGCTCGCGCTTCGCCCCGTGCATGATGGGCTCCGGGGTGTTCGCCGAGAAATTCACCCTCGAAGAAACCCTCGCCAAAGTCGATGCCGACGGCGTCACCGTCGGTGAAGCGCTGAACGCCATTGGCTATGCCGGTCCGCGTAAAGTCAGCGGGCACAAGGTCGGCGCCTATTTCGAAGCACACATCGAGCAAGGCCCGATCCTCGAAGACGAACAGAAAACCATCGGCGTGGTGCTCGGCGCGCTGGGGCAGAAGTGGTTCGACCTCAAGCTGCGCGGCGTCGAAGCCCATGCCGGTCCAACGCCGATGCACCTGCGTAAAGATGCACTGGTCGGCGCCTCGGTGATCGTCGGTGCGGTCAACCGCGCCGCCCTCGGCCATCAACCCCATGCCTGTGGCACCGTCGGTTGCCTGCAAGCCTATCCCGGCTCGCGCAACGTCATTCCCGGCGAAGTGCGCATGACCCTCGATTTCCGTCACCTGGAACCGGCGCGCCTCGACTCGATGATTGCCGAGGTTAAACAAGTCATCGAAGCCACCTGTGAAGAACACGGTCTGACTTATGAACTGACGCCGACAGCGGACTTCCCGCCGCTGTACTTCGAAAAGGGCTGCGTGGAAGCGGTGCGCGGCGCAGCGAAAGGGCTGGGTTTGTCGAATATGGACATCGTCAGTGGCGCCGGACATGACGCGATTTTCCTCGCCGAACTCGGCCCGGCCGGAATGATCTTCGTGCCGTGCGAAGGCGGCATCAGCCACAACGAAATCGAGAACGCCGCGCCGGATGATCTGGCGGCGGGGTGTGCGGTGTTGTTGCGGGCGATGCTGGCGGCTTCGGCGATGGTCGCGGGAGGGCAGCGGGCGGCTTGAAGATGAAAAGATCGCAGCCTTGCAGCAGCTGTCGAGTGTAACGAGGCTGCGATCTTTTCCTGTCACCCGAACGTCACGAACCTGTGCGATGTTGCCGGCCCATGAAAATCATCACCTCCGGCGCGTCCTATCTGGACATTGACGCCTACGCCTGCTGCATTGCCTATGCCGAATTGCTCAACCTGCAAGGCATTCCCGCCCGCGCCGTCAGCAGCGCGCCTGCCAACGCCAGCGTTTCGCCAAGCGTGCTCGGCTGGGGCGCGGCTTTTCACGACTACCAGCCGACATCGGACGATGAGTTTGTCTTGGTCGATGTCTCGGACTATCACCATTTCGACCCGTTGGTGGTGCTTGAACGGGTGGTGGAGGTCATCGACCATCATCCAGGCTACGAAAACTATTGGCAGCAGAAGCTTGGATCTGCTGCCGATATCCGCCCGATCGGCGCCGCAGCAACTCAGGTTTTTCAGCGCTGGCAGGCGGCCGGTGTGCTGCCGCAGATCAGCGTGCAAAGTGCCGCTTTGCTGGCCACCGCGATTCTCGACAACACGCAGAATTTCACCGGGCAGATGACCACGCCAGCGGACATCGAGGCTTACGTCGACCTCGCTTCACGGGCAAAACTGCCGGCAGACTGGCCCCGGCAGTATTTTCTCGAGTGCCAGGCCAACATCGAGTCGAACCTTGCCGCTGCATTGGCAGCCGACTCGAAACGGATGAAACCCGAGAGCAACCTGCCATGCTTTTTCGCGCAAATGACTGTTTGGGATGCCGACACCTTGCTGCAAAAGCACCGGCCGATGATCAATTGCTGGATGGCAGAGCAGGGCGATGACTGGCTGCTGAATGTGATCAGTATCCGCGACCGCGAAAGCTGCTTTCTGGCGCCAGCCGAGGTCAGCCAGCAAAAGCTCAATCGCTTGTTGCCACTCGACTGGCAGGGCGGATTGGCCGTGCGCGTACCCTCAATGCTGCGCAAGGAACTGTTGAAATTGGCACTGGACGCTGGCAGTCACTGCGCACCAAACACCATCGTCCAGTAAACCCCTTCATCACTGCGCGCTTCACTGGCAAACCCGGCACCGACCTGGGTAAACATCGGGTTCATCAGGTTGGCGCAGTGCCCGGGGCTGGCCAGCCATCCGGCCATGGCTTTGCCCGGTGAACTCTGTCCGGCGGCGATGTTTTCACCGATTTGCCGACCGCGATAGCCGGCTGCACGGGCGCGATCGGCAGGCAGGTCGCCGTCCGGATCGCGGTGGGCGAAGTAGTTGCCGTAAGCCATGGCTTTGCTGTGCCCCTGCGCGGCGGCGCCCAGCGCTGCGTTCCAGCTCAACGGCCGGGCGGCGGCGAAGCGCTGGCGTCCGCACATCCGTGGCCGGGCGCGCGCGGCATTGACCTCAGCGAGCAAGGCCTTGCCGACGCTGCGGTTATCGCCAACGCGGCTGTCGAGCACCGGTTGCGCCAACACCACTTGCCATTCATTACGCGAACGACTGATGCCGATGTCGGCATAGCTCGCATCCAGCAGCGCGGCGCAGTGTTCGTCTTGCAGCAAGTCGAAGGCCTCTTCGGCGTCCTCGGCCCCAATCACGCGAATACTGCGTACCGCGATGGCGGAATACCCGGACGACTTCAGCGCTTCACGCATGCCGCCGGCGTAGCGATAACCGATCGGCAAGGCCAGGTTCGACTTCAGCGCCAACGGCGCCAGGCGTTGTGCCGGACGTCGATCGCAACGTTGTGGATGGGCACGATAGTCGTTGATGGCGGCCACCAGTTGTCGCTCCGCGCCGGCATGGGCGGTTTCCGCGAACAGCGGCGAAAGGATCAGCAGGCACAGCGAAACGAAGCGAGACGAACGAACGGCGTGGCGCATGAGACGAGCAGCTCTGAAGAGGGACAGCGCAAAAGTTGAGTGAGCCGCAGAAAGCGGCGCGAGTAGGACTGGGCTTTTTCGACTTGGTTCAAGGGGCGGTGAAGGCTTTACGGCGAAGCGACGAACAGTGGAATCAAACAGAGCGCTATGTTGCGCCGGATGACGCTATCGCGAGCAGGCTCACTCCTACATTTGGAATGCGTTCCCCTGTAGGAGTGAGCCTGCTCGCGATGGCGTCACTGAAAACAATACAAAAGACACAGGCAGACCACTATCACCGATTCAACACATCCTTCATCCACTGCAAATACTGCGCACGATCCGAGATCGAGTTATGCCCCGAATCCGGCACCACCCGGAGCATCGCCACGCCTTGCGGGAAACTTTCCAGCAAACGCTGGGTGCTGGCGCGCGGAATCACCTCGTCATCACTGGCCGCGAGCAACAACGTCGGCACGCGGATATGCGCGGCGTACTTGCCGGATTCAAATCGGTCCTTGAGCAACCACTGCACCGGCACCCACGGATACTGGCGCGCCGCGATTTCTTCGAGGCTGTTGTAAGGCGTCACCAGAATCAGCTGTTGCAGCGGCCGCTGACTGGCCAGACGCACCGCGACGCCCGATCCCAGGCTGCGGCCAATGAGCGAAACCTGCGGGTGGCTGGCGTACACCTGATCAAAAAGTGCCAAGGCATCCTCGGCAATCGCCGCTTCCGACGGTGAACCGCCGCTGCCACCGAAACCGCGATAGTTGAGCAAATACACTGCGTAATCGGGAAACGCCTCGGCAAACTCCGGCAGATTGCGCGATACGTCCTCGGCATTGCCGCCGAAATAGATCAGCGCCCGTGGCCCGACGCGCTCGCGGGTGATCACTGAAACCCGCGCGTCCGGCATCGACAGGATCAGTTGTGAGTCGCTGCCGCCGACGGTATTGGGCTGCGGAAAATAGATCAGCGAGCGCTGAAAAAAGAACAGCGCTGCGCACAGCACCAGGTACACGACAACGATCAATGCGACGAGTGACATCAGGGTTCGGGACATTCGGCTACTTTTAACGGTGTGTGAAGGATCGCTGTCGCAGTGTAGTTCAGCCCTGCCACCGGGCCGCTCGCACACACAACAGGCAACAGATCCACGCAGCAGGGGAACCAGCATGAGCCACACTGAGGGTTACTCCCGTCGCCAATTGCTCACGCTGGCTGCCGGGGTTTCGGCGGTCTTCACCATTGATCGGGCGCTGTCCACAACCACCACGTCCACGACCACCGGAGGCCAAACCATGCAGACCCGTGCCATCCCGTCCAGTGCCGAGTCGCTGCCCATCGTGGGCCTGGGCACCTATCGCGGCTTTGACGTCGCCCCCGGTGACCCGGCCTATCGGCAATTGCCGGCGGTGCTCGATGAGCTGTTCAAAAAGGGCGGCACGCTGATCGACAGTTCACCGATGTATGGCCGCGCCGAACAGACTGCCGGTGAGCTGCTGTCGATCCACGAACCGCGTTCGCCAGCGTTTCTGGCGACCAAGGTGTGGACGCGCGGGCGCAAGGAAGGCATCGCGCAGATGGAACAGTCGTTCAGCCTGCTACGCACCGAACGCATCGACCTGATGCAGATCCACAACCTGCTCGACTGGCAAACCCACCTGCCGATCTTGCGTGAATGGAAAGCTCAGGGACGGATCCGTTACATCGGCATCACCCATTACACGCCCTCGGCCTATGAGGAAGTCGAATCGGTGTTGAAGGCCGAACAACTGGACTTTCTGCAAATCAATTACGCCCTCGATGACCGAGGCGTGGAGAAACGTATTTTGCCTTTATGCCGCGAACGTGGCGTCGCGGTGATCTGTAATCGGCCGTTCGGTGGCGGGGGACTGCTGGCCCGGCTCAAAGGCAAACCGTTGCCGGGCTGGGTGTCGGATGTGCAGGTCAACAGCTGGGCACAATTGGCGTTGAAGTTTCTGCTCTCGCATTCGGCGGTGACTTGCGTGATCCCGGGCACGGGCAATCCGCGCTATATGGCCGATAACGCCAAGGCCGGGTTCGGGCCGATGCTCACCGATGCGCAACGGCATCAGTTGATTGCGTTAGCCGCGGGATAATCGATCTCGTAGACGGCGCTTAACCGCGATAGCGCAACGCCTCCAGCAACAACGCAAACGCCGGCGCCGCCTGACGTCGGCTCGGGTAGTAGAGGTGATAACCGGCAAACGTCGGGCACCACTCGTCCAGCACTTGCAGTAAACGGCCGTCGGCCAGATACGGCGCGACGATGTTCTCCGGGATGTAGCTCAGGCCAAAACCGTCCAGCGCAGCGTCGAGCAACGGGTAGACGCCGTTCAGAGTGATCTGCCCGGAGACCCGCACTTTCAGGCTTTCGCCATCCTTCTCGAACTCCCAACTGTACAACCCGCCGTTGGTGGGCAGGCGCAGGTTGTTGCAGGCGTGCTCGGTCAGATCGCGTGGCGTTTGCGGCGCGATTCGTTTGGCGAAATAGGCCGGTGAGCCAACCACCGCCATGCGCATGTCGGGGCCGATGCGGGTGGCAATCATGCCTTGCGCGACGTCCTCGCCCAAGCGCACGCCAGCGTCGAAACCCTGGCCGGCGATGTCGACGAAACCATAGTCGCAGCTCACCTCGACGCTGATGTCCGGATATTTGGGCAGAAATTCCTTGAGTACTGGGCGCAGCAGCCAGTCCAGCGAATGGTCGGTGGCGTTGAGGCGGATCTTGCCCGCCGGGGTGTCACGTAGATTGCTCAGTGCCGCCAGTTCCACTTCGATCTCTTCGAAGCGCGGGCCGATGGTTTGCAACAGGTGCTCGCCAGCCTCGGTGGGCGAGACGCTGCGGGTGGTACGGGTCAGCAGACGCAGGCCCAAACGGGCTTCGAGTGCGCGGATGGTATGGCTCAACGCGGACTGCGAGACACCGAGCTTGGCCGCGGCCTTGGTGAAACTGCGCTCACGGGCCACGGCGAGGAAGGCGAGCAGGTCGGTGGCGTTTTCTCGAAGCATTGATGAGTGTCCTGCATAAGTTTTTTCAAATTCTAGTCGATTATCTGAAGAGTTGACGCCGGTAGAGTGCTGACATTGTTTATCTGGAGGAATTGCCATGAACCCGATTGCCGCTTCTGCGTTGACCCTTTCTCTGTTGGCGGGTGAGGTGCAGGCCAATGAAAATCCCCGAGTGACCGTCACCCCGAATGGTTCGCAACCTTCGGCCAAGGGCCCGTCAGATTGGTTCACTGGCACTGTGCGGGTGGATGCGCCGTTCAAAGGCTCCGACGCGGCGCGGATCAGTGGCGCGACAGTGACGTTTGAGCCGGGCGCGCGTACCGCGTGGCATACGCATCCGTTGGGGCAGACCTTGATCGTCACGGCCGGTTCCGGTTTTGTGCAGGAGTGGGGGCAGCCGGTTCGTCAGATTCGTCCAGGGGATACGGTGTGGATTGCACCGGGGGCCAAGCATTGGCATGGTGCGGCGCCCGGTACGGCGATGACTCATATTGCTATTGCTGAAGTGCTTGATGGCAAGGTCGCGGATTGGATGGAGCAGGTGAGTGATGAGCAATATCCGTCAACCGAGTGAGGCTTTTCCCTCACCCCAGCCCTCTCCCGAAGGGAGAGGGGGCCGACCGAGGTGTCTGGCGTCATACATCGACCTGAGAGACCGAGTCGATTATGGATTTACAGGAAAACGCTATCCATCGATCTGAAAGTGCTGTGTCAATTATGGATTCACAACAGGACGTTCAAGTCGGCGCAGCTTCCGAACATCCCCGGATCGGTCCCCTCTCCCTTTGGGAGAGGGCTAGGGTGAGGGGCTCTTTTCAGGCGTTTAGATCATCTCCGGCAGTGAAGAAAGGATTTTATCGAGGGTAACCGGATACTCCCGTACTCTCGCCCCCGTAGCGTTGTAGATCGCATTAGCCACCGCCGCACTGACCCCGCAAATCCCCAACTCACCGACACCCTTGGCCTTCATCGGCGAAGACACTGGATCAGTCTCATCAAGAAAAATCACCTCCTGGTGCGGTATGTCGGCATGCACCGGCACCTCGTACCCGGCCAGATCATGATTGACGAAAAACCCAAGTTTCTTGTCCACCGCCAACTCTTCCATCAACGCCGCACCGACGCCCATGGTCATCGCACCGATCACCTGACTGCGTGCCGAAGTCGGATTGAGAATCCGCCCTGCTGCACACACCGCCAACATGCGCCGCACGCGCACTTCACCGGTGGCAGCGTCGACGGCGACTTCGACGAAATGCGCACCGAAGGTCGACTGCTGATACTTCTCGGCCAGATCACCGAACTCGATGCTGTCCTCGCCGACCAGCGCGCCGCCTTCAGCCGCGTTGCGCAACGGTACGCTCTTGTTGCCGAGCCGCACCTGACCGTCGACAAACTCCGCCTGATCCGCCGCCATGCCCAGCTTGCCCGCCACCGCTTCACGCAGTTTTACGCACGCGGCATAGACCCCGGAGGTCGAGCAGTTACCGCCGAACTGGCCGCCGGAGCCGGCCGACACGGGGAAGTTCGAGTCACCCAGCCGCACCACCACCGCGTCGAGGCCAACGCCCATCATCTCGGCGGCAGTCTGCGCGATGATCGTATAGCTGCCGGTGCCGATATCGGTCATGTCGGTTTCCACAACAATCTTGCCGTCACGCTCCAAATGCACGCGGGCGCCGGACTTGACCAGCAGGTTGTTGCGAAACGCCGCCGCCACGCCCATGCCGATCAGCCAGCGACCTTCACGACGGCTAGCCGGTTGAGCCTTGCGCTGGTTCCAGCCGAATTTCTCGGCCCCGGTCTGCAGGCATTTGACCAATTGCCGCTGGGAAAACGGCCGTTCGGTCTTCACCGGATCGACCTGCGTATCGTTGAGAATGCGGAATTGCACCGGGTCCATCTTCAGTTGCTCGGCCATCTCGTCCATGGCGATTTCCAGCACCATCAACCCCGGTGCTTCACCCGGTGCACGCATGGCGTTGCCTTCGGGCAAATCGAGCGGCGCGAGGCGCATGCTCACGCGACGGTTTTCGGCGGCGTACAGCAACTGGCTCGGTTGTGCAGCGAGTTCAACCTTGCCGTCGGCAAGGTTGCCCGACCAGCCTTCGTGAGCGATGGCGGTGAGCTTGCCGTCCGCCGTGGCGCCCATGCGGATGCGCTGAATTGTCGCCGGACGGTGCGTGGTGTTGTTGGCCATCTGCGGGCGGGCGAGGGCCACTTTCACTGGTCGGCCAGCCATGCGCGCACCGAGGGCGGCAAGAATCGCGTCGGCGCGGATGAACAGCTTGCCGCCGAAACCGCCACCGATATACGGCGAGACCAAACGAACTTTTTCCTTCGGTAAACCGAGGGTTTTCGCAATGTCGCCGACACTCCACGCGACCATCTGATTGGAGGTCCACAAGGTCAGTTGATCGCCTTTCCACGCTGCCAAAGTCGCGTGGGGTTCCATCATCGCGTGGGACTGGTCCGGGGTGGTGTAAGTCTGATCGAACTGTACCGGCGCGGCGGCAAAGGCCTTGTCGAAGTCACCATGATTGACGTCGGGCAACTCGTCTTTCGGCTCGACGCCCAAGTCTTTCACGCTGGCCAGATCGAATTTGCCTTCGACGGCCTCGTAATCGACCTTGACCCGTTGCGCGGCGGCGCGGGCCTGTTCGAAGGTCTCAGCGACGACCAGCGCGACGGCCTGCTGATAATGCTGCACTTCGGGACCGGCGAGCAGGTGGGCGGCGTTGTATTGACCCTTGTCGAGCTTGCCGGCATTCGCGGCGGTGACAATCGCCAGCACGCCCGGCGCGGCTTTCGCCGCGTCCAGATGAATGGCTTTGATCCGCCCTTTGGCGATGGCCGCATCGACCATGACACCGTAAGCCTGATTGGCGGCCGCTTCATGTTGCTCATAGGCATAAGTGGCCTGGCCGCTGGTTTTCAACGGGCCTTCGATGCGCTCGGTGGGTTGGCCGATGACCTTCAACTGGTCGATCGGGTTGGTGGTGGCGGGCGTGTCGAATTTCATGCTTCATCCCTCGCTTGCGCCAACACCGAGCCGAGCGTGCGCTCGACCAGGGTCAGTTTGAACTGGTTGTCGTGGGTCGGCGTGGCGCCGTCGAGCAGGCGTTTGCTGACGGCTTTGGCGCCTTTTGGCAGCAGCGCTTCGGCCGCTTCAACCCGCCACGGTTTCGGCGCGATACCGCCGACTGCAACGCGACCGCTGCCGTCTTTTTGCAGGATCAGACCGACCGAGACCAGCGCGAATGCGTAGGACGAACGATCACGCACCTTGTGATAAATGTGGGTGCCGCCGACGGGCGCGGGCAGTGTCACCGAGGTGATGAACTCGCCGGGCGTCAGGCTGGTTTCGATGTTCGGCGTGGTACCGGGCAACTGGTGAAAGTCGGCCATGGCGATGCTGCGGGTGCTGCCGTCGGGTTTCACCGTGTCAATCTGCGCATCGAGAGCACGCATGGCAATCGCCATGTCACTCGGGTGCGTGGCGATGCAGGCGTCGCTGACGCCGATGATGCCCAGTTGCCGACTGACCCCGCCAATCGCCGCGCAACCGCTGCCGGGATTGCGTTTGTTGCAGGCTTGATGGGTGTCGTAGAAATACGGGCAGCGCGTGCGTTGCAGCAGGTTGCCGGCGGTGCTCGCCATGTTGCGCAACTGTCCGGAAGCCCCGGCGAGCAAGGCGCGCGAGAGCAGGGCGTAGTCTTGCCGCACGCGCATATCGGCCGCCAGATCGGTGTTGCGCACCAGCGCGCCGATGCGCAAGCCGCCCTCGGGTGTGGCTTCGATCTGATCCAGGCCGAGGTGGTTGACGTCGATCAGGTGCAGCGGGGTTTCGATGTCGAGTTTCATCAAGTCCAGCAGGTTGGTGCCGCCAGCGATGAAGCGTGCGCCCTCGACCTGTGCGGCTTGCGCAGCGGCAGCGGCGGGGGAGTCGGCGCGGCTGTAATTGAACGGTCTCATGCCGGTACCTCCGCGACTTCAGTAATGGCTTCGATGATGTTCGAGTACGCACCGCAGCGGCAGATATTGCCGCTCATGCGCTCCTGAAACTCTCTGGCGATCAACTGCGGCGCCTCGGTGAGGCTCTCACTGACGTGGCTGGGGATACCGTCGCGGATTTCCTTGATCACTGACACCGCCGAGCAGATCTGCCCCGGTGTGCAATAGCCGCACTGATAGCCGTCGTGCTTGATGAATGCGGCCTGCATCGGGTGCAGATTGTCGGGCATGCCGAGGCCTTCGATGGTGGTGATCTCGCTGCCTTCGTGCATCACCGCCAGGGTCAGGCAAGAGTTGATGCGTCGACCATCGGCGATCACCGTGCAGGCGCCGCACTGGCCGTGGTCGCAGCCTTTTTTGGTGCCGCTCAGGTGCAGGTGCTCGCGCAAGGCATCGAGCAGGGTGGTGCGGGTGTCGACGTCAAGCGCACGCGGCTTGCCGTTGACGTTGATCGTCACTTTGCTCATAGCCGGTTGCTCCAGATTGGCCGCGTAGGCCTTGAGGCTGATAAACGGCGGCATCGCGAACGCGGTGGCGGTCACGGCGCCGAGGATCAGAAATCCGCGTCGGGAAATCGTCATGGTTCGATTCCTTTTCTCTCTTCATCAGGGCAGCAGGGTCGTGAATGGCCCAAGCGGGCAGCCAGCGTCATCGCCGGTCTCGTAAAGGAGTGACTGCCGAAGAGAGGAAAAGGTTTTTGCGGATTTGCGCTATAGAGTTATGCGTGTGGTTCATCAATCGCCTGACTTGGCACAAATCCCTGTGGGAGCGAGCCTGCTCGCGAAGAGGTCGGCACAGCCAAAGTCTTCATTGCCTGACCGGCCGCTTTCGCGAGCAGGCTCGCTCCCACCTTTGAAATGTGTTCGGCCGGACTAATGCCCACCCACCACCATCGAGGTAAACGGCGCCACATACGCCTGCAACGTCACCAGCCCGCCGACCAGAATCGCCAGCACAATCGAGTGGAAGAACACATAGCGCAGAATCTCGCCTTCATGCCCATACCAACGGGTCGCGGTGGAGGCGACCACGATCGATTGCGCATCGACCATTTTGCCCATCACCCCGCCGGAGCTGTTCGCCGCCGCCATCAGGATCGGACTGATCCCGAGCTGTTCCGACGTCACCCGCTGCAAGCCGCCAAACAGTACGTTCGAAGCGGTGTCGGAACCGGTCAGCGCGACGCCCAGCCAACCGAGCAACGTGCCGAACATCGGATAGAAAATCCCCGTCGCGGCAAACGCCAGGCCCATGGTCGCGTCAAGTCCCGAGTAGCGCGTGAGAAACCCGAGCGCCAGCATCGCCGCAATGGTGATCAACGAAAACCGCACCACCCACAACGTGCGCAGGTATTGCTTGATCAGTTGCGGGATCGAATAGCCCATCAGCAAACCACCGACAATCGCCGCCAGCAGAATCCCGCTGCCGGTGGCGGTGAACCAGGTGAATTTGTACACCGCTTCCTCGGCTTTCGGGGCCGGTACCACCGGCGGGACTTTTTGCACTTGCAGGTGCAGGGTGGTGAAAGTCACGGTTGGGGCGAAGATCGGATTAGCCTCGTTCAGCGGCTTGCCAGTCGGGTCGAGTTTGGCCGAGTGGGTGACCGGATCGATCGCCGGCCGGACATCGAAGATGTTCTTGAAGCCCTGAGTACCCCAGGCAAACACGAACACGGTGAGGATGATCCACGGCATCCACGCGCGCATCACCGCCGGGCGCGCCTGATCGCTGAACGCGGCGCTGGCAGTGACTTTTTCTTCCTCGACTTTGGAATTGTCGACGCGCCCTGACAGCGCTGCCGAAGTGTGAATGGTCGCCGGTTTCCACACCTTCAAAAACAGCGTCAGACAGGCCATGGAAATCAGCGCGGCGATCACGTCCACCAACATTGGGCCGTGGTAGTTCGACACCAGAAATTGCGGGATCGCGAAGCTGACGCCGGCCACCAGAATCGCCGGCCAGATCTCCAGCATCTTGCGCCACCCGGCGAAGGCCCAGATCAACCAGAACGGTACCAGCACCGAGAAAAACGGCAACTGCCGACCGACCATCATCGACAGCTCCATTTCATCCAGGCCGGTGACTTTGGCCAGCGTGATGATCGGCGTACCGAGTGCGCCAAATGCCACCGGCGCGGTGTTGGCGATCAGCGCCAGACCCGACGCGGCCAACGGCGAAAACCCGAGACCGATCAGAATCGCCCCGGTCACCGCTACCGGCGTGCCGAACCCCGCCGCACCTTCGAAAAACGCACCGAAGCAGAAAGCGATCAGCAGCAACTGCAAACGGCGGTCATCGGTGATCCGCGCAAGGGAATCCTGCAGCACTTTGAACGAGCCGTTCTCGGTGGTCAGACGGTGCAGAAAGATGATGTTGAGGACGATCCAGCCGATTGGCAGCAAGCCATTCGCCGCACCGAACAACGCCGCAGAACCGGCCATGCTCGCCGGCATGCCGAAGGCAAAAATCGAAATCAGCAGGGCGGACGCCAGCGCCAGCAGCGCCGCGAGATGCGCCTTGACGTGGAAGAACGCCAGCGCCGCAAGCATCACCACCACCGGTACGGCGGCCATGAGCGTGGAGATCACCGGGTTGCCGAACGGGTCGTAAATTTGCTGCCAGACCATGGTCCACCTCTGCTTGTTGTTATTGAGGGCGCAGATCCATTGCGTGGGGCTTGGTTGCAAGGAGTATAGGTGGCATTTCGCCGCTGCTCGGGCAGCGCGGGCGGGGCGACAAACGGTCGATAGTGGCCAGTGAATCAACGGCGTTTTGCCCGGTCGTATCTGCGGCTGCGCGCACCGCGTCCTGAAGGCGCGGGGAGCGTCGCCGATTCCGTCGTCAAGACCTTGGTTTTAGGGAAGTGTTGAATGAAGCGCGCAACAACGATGCTGCTGACCGTGACCGCCGCCGTATTGCTCGGCGGCTGTGTCGCGGATTTTGATGATGACCACCGCCATGGCCGGCATTACGACCGCGATCATGGCCGCAATTACGACCACGACCGGCGCTGGGATGATCGCGATGATCGCCGCGATGGGCGTCGTTACTACCGTGATCGGGATGATGATTGATTGAACAAAAAGAGGGCGTTCCCCAAAAAGGAACGCCCTCTGTCATTAGCCCTCAATTAAAAGTGAGCGCTCGCCCGGACGCTGGATCGCGCAGGCACGGAGGCCTCGATGTCCAGCAAATGGGTGGCGAGAATGTCGCTCAGAAAACGGAACTGATCGTTGATGCCGACCACTTCATTGTTGAAATGATTGGTGGCGGCGGGCATCAGCAGATCTTCGAAATCTTCGTTGAACACCAGTGCCTGCGCCTTGTGCGACACGGCGTGCTGGTCGTAATAGTTGCTGCCGAACACCGGGAAACTCACGGAGAGTGTGACGTGGGTGTGAATCATGTTGTGAACTCCTCGTTGTGTTTCGGATGGGTCAATCGTGCCTTTGATGGGCGGTGGGCGGAAGGCAATCGTGGCGATGGTGAATATCGATGGCAGTGATGGTTGGGGTTTTTGGGGTGTTGCTGATGGCCTCATCGCGAGCAGGCTCGCTCCCACTTTGAAATGCATTCCCCTGTGGGAGCGAGCCTGCTCGCGAAGGCGCCAGTCCAGCCACAACCGGACAAACGGCCCGATACTCACACCTATACTCAAACTGCCTCCACACATTTGAAGGACACCCCCACCGTGAACCTCCGTGCGCTGCTCGTCGCCGCACTGTTGTTGCTGGCCGGCTGCGCCACTTCGGCGCGGGCGCCGGTGTCAGCGCCGCAAGCCGTGTTTGTCTCGCCGGCCACCTGGCAGCAGATCGACCGGGAAATCGTCAGCGCTTCGCAGCAGTCCACCGAGCAAGTCAAAGTCTTCGCCCGTGGCTCGATGGAACATTGGCGCACTCGGGTCTATCAGCAAACTGAAGAAAATTTCATTCCGTGGTTCAGCAGCTACTGGACCCAGGAATGGCTGTCGATGAAGGTCAGTTGGTACACGATCAATGCCGGCGGTGAGCAGGACGCCTCGGCCAAGCGGCTGGCGGCCTATCTGCTTGAGCAATATCAGGAAAGAGTGCTGGCGCCGGTGGCGGTGGAGATCGATCCGGATGCAATTCTGGGGCAGGCGACGGCGTTCTATGCGCAGTTGATGGCGCAGCAGATGCCGCTCATCGCCCAGCGTCATGGTGTGCCTGTCGCTCAGCTCAACGGGCGTTTGCAGAAAATCCCCGCCATTGCACTGGGCCCGCCGCCTGCGCGGGATGCTTCGTTGTTTCAAGTGATCAGCACGGAACCATTGAACACCTTGCCGGCCTATGCCGCGTTGATCGACAAGATCCACACTGACGGCGGCGCCAAGGGCATTGCCTCGACCGATGCCGGCATGGCCCCGGTGGCCAAGCGCGCCAGTCAGCGGATGGAAGCGGAAATGGCCCCGCGCGGGGCCGCCAGTGCTGTAGCGGCCGCGGCGGGGAAACTGGCTGGAGGGCTGATCTCGGTCGGTGTCGCCGGCATTCGCGCCATCCTCCAGGCCAATGACCGGCCCGACAGCGAAGCGCTGATTCGCAGCAGTCTGGGCAGCACCTTCGACAAAGCCTGGCTGAAACTGGTGCAGAGCCCGACGACCGGGGTTATGGCCGGCACGTTGCACGTGGCCGGGCAGGTCGAGCGCAATCTGGGTAGGGTTGATGAACCGTCGGTCGGCTTGGGCGTGAATCCTGTCGAATGGCAGCCGCCGCAATCGACTAACCAGCAGATCGAACCCAACGTGCAAGGAGAGTGATCATGGCTTACATCGATATTTTTGTAGCGCCGGTGCCAACCGCCAATCGTGAGCAGTACAAAAAACACTGTGAAATCGCCGCGAAGCTGTTCAAGGAATATGGTGCACAGGGCGTGGTTCAGTGCTGGGGCGATGACGTGCCGGAGGGCAAAGTCACCTCATTTCCGATGGCGGTCAAACTCAAGGAGGGCGAGACGGTATCGGCTGGCTGGCTGATCTGGCCCGACAAGGCCACTCGCGACGCTGGCATGGGCAAAATGATGGAAGATCCGCGCATGCAACCGGACGTCAATCCAATGGGGTTTGATGGCCAGCGGATGATCTTTGGTGGCTTTAAAAATATTCTTGAGTCCTGAACCCGATTTTGGAATGGACAAGATTCATGCTTCACCACAAAACCCTGTGGGAGCGAGCCTGCTCGCGAATGCAGTGTGTCAGTCGACAAAAAGGTCACTGATACTCCGCTTTCGCGAGCAGGCTCGCTCCCACAGGATTAGTGCTCACTGGCTGTGTTCACTCGGCTGAAGGGGTGATGCGGCAGCTTTTACGGTTGCGGATCTGCTCGTCCGTCGGGCGTTCGCGGACGAATTCGAAGCGCGGCTCACCTTCGCTGTAATGCACCAGCCAGCCCCATTCCAGTTCACTTTCATCCTGCCCGGGATTGGGCGGGCGGGCCCACCACGGTTCTTTGCTGAGGATCGCGCGCATGGCGGCCTCCGGTTGATGGCAATCCTTGAACTATAGCTTCCTGTCACGAGTCGTCAGATCAGGCTGTGTAGAATCCGGCGGATCACTTTGAACAGGGGAGCAGGGCCATGACCGAAGAAGCGAAGCGACTGTTTTTCGCCCTCGATTGCCCGGCGGTGCAACGCAAGGCAATTGCTCAGTGGCGCGGGGAGTTGGGTTTACGCACCGGTAAGCCGGTGCCTGCGGACAATTTTCACCTGACGCTGCTGTTTCTCGGCGCCGTGCCCTTGGCGCAGATCAACGAAGTCTGCGAGGCCGCCGGACAAGTGCGTACGCCGGGAGAGGCCTTGAGAATTCCGCTTGATCGACTGCAGGTCTGGCATCGCCCCGGGGTGTTGTCGCTGGCGCCGGAGCAGGCGCCGCCGGCGTTGTTGCGACTAGTTTATGCGCTGGAACAGGCGATGTTGCCGTTCGGTTTTGAAGAGACGCCCCGCGAGTTTCGTCCGCATCTGACCCTGGCCCGAGACTACCGTGCGCCAGAGCCGGAATCTGCTACGCCGCCAGAGTTTTTCCTGCGCGCTGAACGTTTTGCCTTGTTCGAATCGCACAAAGGGCGCTACCGGATCCTGCAGGACTGGTCGCTGATCTGAGGCACAAAAAAAGGCGCCCGAGGGCGCCTGAAATTCACCTTGACCGAGGAAGCCAGGTGAGGCCGTTCATTGCAGGGTGCAGCGGTGGTAAGGCGCTGCGTGAACGGGAAATCTTTACACTGCATCGCTTTACTGTGGGAGCGAGCCTGCTCGCGAAGGCGTCGGAACATCCAACATTTTCAGCGCCTGTCCTACCGCTTTCGCGAGCAGGCTCGCTCCCACATTTGGATTTTCGCTGGCTTACTTACCGAGTTTCACTCGGGTCCAGCCACGGGTCATGATTCGCTGGGTGGCAATCGGCTGATCCGGCACCGCATACAGCGTCGCCATCACCGCTTGCGACGGGTACGAACCCGGGTCGTTGCGGATCGCTTCATCCACCAATGGCGTCGCCGCCGCGTTGGCGTTGCTGTAGCCGTTGCTGTTGGTGATCTCGGCGATGATCTCCGGGCGCATCAGGAAGTCCATGAACAGGTAGGCGTTCTCGACGTTCGCCGCATCGCGCGGGATCGCGACCATGTCGTAGAAGCTGCCGGCGCCTTCCTTGGGAATGCTGTAGTCGATCACCACGTTGTTGCCCGATTCCACCGCGCGGGCCTTGGCCTGCAGCACGTCGCCGGAGTAACCGACCGCGACGCAGATGTTGCCGTTGGCCAGATCCGAGATGTATTTCGAGGAGTGGAAGTACGCCACGTTCGGGCGGATCTTCATGAACAGCGCCTCGGCTTCCTTGATGTGCGCGGTGTCCTTGTCGTTCACCGGGTAGCCCAGGTAGTGCAGGGCGGCCGGGATCATTTCAGTCGGCGAATCGAGGAAACTGATGCCGCAGGCTTTGAGTTTTTCAGCGTTTTCCGGTTTGAACAGCAAGTCCCAGGAATTGGTCGGGGCGTTGGCGCCGAGCACTTCCTTGACCTTGGCCGGGTTGAAACCGATGCCGATCGAGCCCCACATGTACGGGAACGCGTGGGCGTTGTCCGGATCACTGGCAGCGGCGTTTTTCAGCAGCACCGGGTTGAGATTCTTCCAGTTCGGCAGCTTGGATTTGTCCAGCGTCTGATAGACGCCGGCCTTGATCTGCTTGGCCAGGAAACTGTTCGACGGCACGACCAGGTCGTAGCCGGATTTGCCCGCCAGCAAACGCGCCTCAAGGGTTTCGTTGCTGTCGAAGACGTCGTAGGTCACGCGGATGCCGGTCTCGTCTTCGAACTTCTTGACCGTATCCGGCGCGATGTAATCGGACCAGTTGTAAACACGCAGCACCTTGTCGTTGGCCTGGGCGCCCATGACCATTGCGCCCATTAAGGACAGTGTCAGCAGAGTCCTGCCAAACATTTTCATCGGTACAACTCCATTCTTTTTATTCACGTTACGCAAAGCCCCCGAACCCCCTCCCGAGGGAGAGGGTTAGGGATACAGGTTAAGCGGTTGCTGCGGATTGCTGAGGCTGCCACGACTCGTTTGCGGTCTGATCCATCGCTTCCTGAATCGCTCGTTTGCGATTGGCTTCTGCCTTGCGGCCGAAGTACCAGACCAGGAAGGTCACCAGTGACACCGCCAGCAGAATCAGGCTGGCCACGGCGTTAATCTCAGGCTTGACGCCCAGACGCACCGCCGAGAACACTTCCATCGGCAGGGTCGTCGAACCCGGCCCGGAAACGAAGCTCGCCAACACCAGGTCATCCAGCGACAAGGCAAACGACATCATCCCGCCCGCCGCCAGCGACGGCGCGATCATTGGAATGGTGATCAGGAAAAACACCTTGAACGGTTTCGCGCCGAGATCCATCGCCGCTTCTTCGATCGATAGATCCAGTTCCCGTAAGCGCGCGGAGACTACCACCGCGACATAAGCGGCACAAAACGTGGTGTGGGCGATCCAGATCGTGACAATGCCACGCTCCTGCGGCCAGCCGATCAACTGCGCCATGGCCACGAACAGCAGCAACAGCGACAGACCGGTGATCACTTCAGGCATCACCAACGGCGCGGTGACCAGACCACCGAACAGCGTGCGACCCTTGAAACGCGTGACGCGAGTCAGCACGAAAGCGGCGAGGGTGCCCAGCGCCACGGCAGCAATCGCCGTGTAGCAGGCGATTTCCAGCGAGCGCACCACCGAGCCCATCAGTTGCGTGTTGTCGAGCAAACCGACGTACCACTTCACCGACCAACCGCCCCACACCGTCACCAGTTTCGAGGCGTTGAACGAGTAGATCACCAGAATCAGCATCGGCAGATAAATGAACATCAGACCGAAGATCAGCATGAACTTGGAAAATCCGAAGCGTTTCATCCCCGTGCCTCCATCTCTTTGGCCTGGCTGCGGTTGAACAGCAGAATCGGCACAATCAGGATCAACAGCATCACCACCGCCAAGGCAGACGCCACCGGCCAGTCGCGGTTATTGAAGAACTCTTGCCACAGCACGCGACCGATCATCAGGGTCTCCGGGCCACCCAACAGTTCCGGAATCACGAACTCACCGACCACCGGAATGAACACCAGCATGCAGCCTGCGATGATGCCGTTCTTGGCCAGCGGCACGGTGATTTTCCAGAAGTTGTTGAAGTTGCTCGAACCCAGGTCCTGCGCGGCTTCCAGCAGACTGCCATCGTGCTTGACGAGGTTGGCGTACAGCGGCAACACCATGAACGGCAGGTAGGCGTAGACCACGCCGATATACACGGCCGTGTTGGTGTTGAGGATCTCGATCGGGTGATCGGTCAGCCCCGTCCACATCAGAAACGCGTTGAGCAGACCGTTGTTGCTGAGGATGCCCATCCACGCATAAACGCGGATCAGGATCGCGGTCCAGGTCGGCATCATGATCAACAGTAGCAGGACGTTTTGCGTTTCCTTGCCGGTCTTGGTGATCGCGTAGGCCATCGGGAAACCGATCAGCAGGCACATCATCGTGCTCAGTGCCGCCACCTTCAGCGAACCGAGGTAGGCCGAAAGATACAGCTCGTCTTCGCCGAGCATGGTGTAGTTGCCGATGTTGAGCATCAGCTGGAATTTCTGTTCGGCGTAGGTGTAGATCTCCGAGTACGGCGGGATCGACAGCGCGGCTTCCGAGAAACTGATCTTCATCACCAGAAAGAACGGCAGCATGAAGAACAGGAACAGCCAGATGAACGGAATGCCGATCACCAGTTTTCGCCCGCTGGGCACCAGGCGCAGGAATTGCTGATTGAAGGTTCTCATGAGCGCAGTACCACGCCGCTGTCGTCTTCCCACCAGACGTAAACCTTGTCGTCCCAGGTCGGTCGCGCGCCACGGCGTTCGGCGTTGGCCATGAACGACTGGACGATTTTGCCGCCGGGCAATTCGACGTAGAACACCGAGTGACCGCCGAGGTAGGCGATGTCATGCACCTTGCCTTCGGACCAGTTGTAGCGGAACTCCGGCTTGGTCGTGCTGACAAGCATTTTTTCCGGACGGATCGCGTAGGTGACCGATTTGTCCTGCACCGAAGTGCTGACGCCGTGACCGACGTAGATCTTCTGCTGCAAGTCCGGGCTGTGGATGATCGCGTGACCTTCAAGGTCTTCCACCACGGTGCCGTCGAAGGCGTTCACGTTACCGATGAACTCGCAGACCATGCGGCTGACCGGCGCTTCATAAATGTCGACCGGGCTGCCGATCTGGGCGATCCAGCCGAGGTGCATGATCGCGATGCGCTCGGCCATGGTCATGGCCTCTTCCTGGTCGTGAGTCACCATCACGCAGGTTACGCCGACGCGTTCGATGATCTGCACCAGTTCCAGTTGCATCTGCGAACGCAGCTTTTTATCCAGCGCGCCCATCGGCTCGTCGAGCAGCAACAGCTTCGGACGCTTGGCCAGCGAGCGGGCGAGGGCGACGCGCTGACGCTGACCGCCGGACAACTGGTGCGGACGGCGTTTGGCGTATTGGGTCATGTGCACCAGACGCAGCATTTCATCGACACGGGCGTCGATTTCACTGGCCGGCAAACGGTCCTGCTTGAGGCCGAAGGCGATGTTCTGCGCGACGGTCATGTGTGGGAACAGCGCGTAGGACTGGAACATCATGTTGATCGGCCGCTCGTACGGCGGCATGTCGGTGATGTCCACGCCGTCGAGCAGAATCCGCCCTTCGGTCGGCCGCTCGAAACCGGCGAGCATGCGCAGCAGGGTCGATTTGCCCGAACCGGAGCCGCCGAGCAGGGCGAAGATTTCGCCCTGATGGATCTCCAGGGACACATCGTCCACGGCCACGGTTTCGTCGAACTTCTTGGTGACACGATCGACTTTCACCAGCACCTTTTTCGGTTGCTGATGACCTTCAAGTGCCTTCCTGTAAGTGCTGGAGGCGTTTGCCATGTGAAACTCCCAACAGGTTTCGTTCGCCTGGCCAATGTGGCCGGGCTTAAGTGGATTGCAAGCCTGTAAGCGCAATCTCAGTCATTACACATCCCCTGTAGGAGTGAGCCTGCTCGCGATGAGGCCATGTCAGTCGACATCTCTGTTGACTGGTCTATTGCTATCGCGAGCAGGCTCACTCCTACAGGGGAATTGCGCATGCCTGACTGACCTTGCACTGCCGAGGGCTTGGTCGGCGCCGCCGTCCTGGCTGCCTGGGTCGTACTTGTTGTTATTACGGGTGTTGTTGTTCACGAATGACGGATGCGCAAAGGCACACCCGACGTCCGTGGGGGCAGTAAATCGTTACGGATTCTTGGGTTGAGTCAGCGCTGGTTGCGCCGCGTCGCCCGTTGCCGGCAAGCCGCGCCGAAGGCCTGGAAAATCTTCAGGTAGTTCGGGTTATCGAGCACTTGCCATTCCGGGTGCCATTGCACGCCGAGGGCGAAGGTCGGGCTGTGCTCGACCGAGATCGCCTCGATCAAACCGTCCGGCGCCACCGCTTCGGCACGCAGGCCGGGCGCGAGACGATCGATGCCCTGGCTGTGAATCGAATTGACCTGGAACTCACCCGGCAACCCCAGCGCTTCGAACACGCCGCCGCTCAATACCGTCACCGCGTGAGCCGGTGCGTATTGCACGGCCACGTCAGGGCTGTCGGCTTCACGGTGATCGAGCATGCCCGGCAGCTCATGCACCTTCTGATGCAGGCTGCCGCCGAACGCCACGTTCATTTCCTGGAAGCCCCGGCAAATGCCGAGCACCGGAACGCCCGCCGCAATGGCTGCACGCAATAAAGGAAGGGTGGTGGCATCCCGCGCCGGATCGTGATCCGTGCCGGGGGCGCTGGCCGGGCCTTGATAGTGGAAAGGTTCCACGTTCGAGGGCGAGCCGGTCAGCAGCAGACCGTCGAGTTGACCGAGCAGGTCTTCGATTTCAGTCAGGTTGCCAAGGGAAGGAATGACCACTGGCAACCCGTTAGCGCCAACGCTGACAGCACGTACGTACTTGTCGCCGCTGATGTGATAGGGGTGCAGGCCAATCTGTTTGACGCACGCAGTAACGCCGATCAATGGCTTGAATGCCATTTTTATTCACCTCGAAGTTTGACACTTGAACGAGCTTTTCCGGAGCTTAGCCTCGTTGATTTTAATTAACAACTGCCATGTAAAAAATTCTAAACGCCGTTCATCAAATCTTCATGATTCTCGGGGCTGTGGCGCCTGAATTGGCACGCAGGTGTTAAAAAAAACCCGAAAAATAAACCCTGAGCGCCCATCTGTTCGCTATTGACTTCACTTTGCCGTTCGGGTTGACTGGCTCGGCGAAACAGCAGTGAACATAATAATTAACAGCTAAATAGGTGCATCATGTCGGTCCCTCTGCGTACCGTTCAACTCAACGAAGCAAACGCATTCCTTAAGAAATATCCTGAGGTTTTGTACGTCGACCTTCTGATTGCGGATATGAACGGTGTGGTGCGCGGCAAGCGCATCGAACGCACCAGTCTTCATAAGGTTTACGAGAAAGGCATCAACCTGCCGGCCTCGCTTTTCGCGCTCGATATCAATGGCTCCACGGTGGAAAGCACCGGCCTGGGTCTGGACATCGGCGACGCTGACCGTATTTGCTACCCGATCCCCGGCACCCTGAGCATCGAGCCGTGGCAGAAGCGCCCCACCGCACAACTCTTGATGACCATGCACGAGATCGAAGGCCAGCCGTTCTTCGCTGACCCGCGTGAAGTGCTGGCCAACGTCGTGCGCAAATTCGACGACCTCGGCCTGACCATTTGCGCGGCGTTCGAACTCGAGTTCTACCTGATCGATCAGGACAACGTGAACGGCCGTCCGCAATCGCCACGTTCGCCGGTGTCCGGCAAGCGTCCGGTGTCGACTCAGGTGTACCTGATCGACGACCTCGACGAATACGTCGATTGCCTGCAAGACATCCTCGAAGGCGCGAAAGAGCAGGGCATCCCGGCTGACGCGATCGTCAAGGAAAGCGCCCCGGCGCAGTTCGAAGTCAACCTGCATCACGTCTCCGACCCGATCAAGGCGTGCGACTACGCCGTCCTGCTCAAGCGTCTGGTGAAGAACATCGCCTACGACCATGAGATGGACACCACCTTCATGGCCAAGCCGTATCCGGGCCAGGCGGGCAACGGTCTGCACGTGCACATTTCGATCCTGGACAAAGAGGGCAACAACATCTTTGCCAGCGAGGATCCCGAGCAGAACGCCGCACTGCGTCACGCGATCGGCGGTGTGCTGGAGACCCTGCCTGCGCAAATGGCGTTCCTCTGCCCGAACGTCAACTCGTACCGCCGCTTTGGCGCGCAATTCTACGTACCGAATTCGCCGAGCTGGGGCATCGACAACCGCACCGTTGCGGTCCGTGTGCCAACCGGTTCGGCCGACGCTGTGCGTATCGAGCATCGCGTTGCCGGCGCTGACGCCAACCCGTACTTGCTGATGGCTTCGGTGCTGGCCGGTATTCACCACGGTCTGACCAATCAGATCGAGCCGGGCGCCCCGGTGGAAGGCAACAGCTACGAGCAAAACGAACAGAGCCTGCCGAACAACCTGCGCGATGCACTGCGCGAGCTGGACGACAGCGAAGTCATGGCCCGCTACATCGACCCGATGTACATCGACGTGTTTGTTGCGTGCAAGGAAAGTGAGCTGGCCGAGTTTGAGAACTCGATTTCTGACCTTGAGTACAACTGGTATCTGCATACGGTCTGAGTGTTTGAGGGCCCCAAAGGCCAAAAGCCCCTCACCCTAACCCTCTTTCGGAGGGAGAGGGGACTGATCCGGGGATGCTCGGGCAATCCGCTGACCTGAACGATTTTTGCCGAATCCATATTCGACTCGGTCGTTCAGGTCGGTGCAACTCCCGAGACAACTCGGTCGGTCCCCTCTACCCCTGGGAGAGGGCTAGGGTGAGGGCAGCCATCCCAACCCAGACACAGCAACCCGACACCCCCAAATCCCCCCTTGTCGAGCCACAACAATGACAACGACCCGCAACGACTGGGAACAACGCTTCCAGTCCCTGACCATCGAAGCCCGCGCGTTCATCAACGGTGAATACCGCCCGGCCATCAGTGGCGACACCTTCGAATGCCTGAGCCCCGTCGACGGCCGTTTCCTCGCCTCCGTGGCCAGCACCGATGAAGCCGACGCCAACCTCGCCGTTGAAGTTGCGCGCCAGTCTTTTGAGTCCGGCGTGTGGGCGAAAAAGGCCCCGGCCGAGCGCAAGCGCATTCTGATTCGCTTCGCCGATCTGATCCTGCAGAACCAGGAAGAACTGGCGCTGCTGGAAACCCTCGACATGGGTAAACCGATCAGCGATTCGATGAACATCGACATCCCGGCGACCGCCAACGCGATCCGCTGGAGTGCCGAAGCCATCGACAAGATCTACGACGAAGTTGCTGCCACGCCGCACGACCAACTCGGTCTGGTCACCCGTGAACCCTCCGGCGTGGTTGCGGCCATTGTGCCGTGGAACTTCCCGCTGATCATGGCCAGCTGGAAATTCGCGCCGGCCCTGGCGGCGGGCAACTCGTTCATTCTGAAACCTTCGGAAAAGTCGCCGCTGACCGCGATCCGCATCGCTCAACTTGCGCTGGATGCCGGCATTCCGAAAGGCGTGTTCAACGTTCTGCCAGGCTTCGGCCACACCGTCGGCAAGGCGCTGGCGTTGCACATGGACGTCGATGTGCTGGCCTTCACCGGCTCCACGGCGATTGCCAAGCAACTGATGATTTATGCCGGGCAAAGCAACATGAAACGCGTCTGGCTCGAAGCCGGGGGCAAGAGCCCGAACGTGGTGTTTGCCGACGCCCCGGACTTGCGCGCGGCAGCACAAGCAGCGGCCGGCGCCATTGCCTTCAACCAGGGCGAAGTGTGCACCGCCGGTTCGCGTCTGCTGGTCGAGCGCTCGATTCGCGAGCAATTCATTCCGCTGTTGGTGGAAGCGCTGCAAGCGTGGAAGCCGGGTCATTCACTCGATCCGGCGACCACCGTCGGTGCCGTGGTCGATCAGCGTCAACTCGACAATGTGCTGCGCTACATCAGCATCGGTCGCGAGCAGGGCGCCGAACTGATCGCTGGCGGCCAACGCACCCTCGAAGAAACCGGCGGCCTCTATGTGCAACCGGCGCTGTTCGACGGCGTGACCAACGCGATGACCATCGCCCAGGAAGAAATCTTCGGCCCGGTGCTGTCGCTGATCACCTTCGACACCGCCGAAGAAGCGCTGCAGATCGCCAACGACAGCATCTTCGGCCTCGCTGCCGGCGTGTGGACCAGCAACCTCAGCAAGGCGCACACCTTCGCTCGTGGCCTGCGTGCCGGCAGCGTCTGGGTCAACCAGTACGACGGCGGCGACATGACCGCACCGTTCGGTGGTTTCAAGCAGTCGGGCAACGGTCGCGATAAATCGCTGCACGCGTTCGACAAGTACACCGAGCTGAAAGCGACCTGGATCAAGCTCTGACTCTATTACAGCGGTGGTCGCCTTCTATTGGCGGCCCTCGGAGAAACGTATGAAACAGCAACACGTAAACAGCTACTACGCCGCCACTCGCAACGAAGTCATCGACTTTCCGGTTCTGGAAGAGTCGGTCGAGTGCGATGTCTGCATTATCGGCGCCGGCTACACCGGCCTGTCCTCGGCGCTGTTCCTCACCGAAGCCGGCTACAAAGTGACGGTGCTGGAAGCGGCGAAAGTCGGCTACGGCGCCAGTGGTCGCAACGGCGGTCAACTGGTCAACTCGTATAGCCGCGACGTCGACGTGATCGAAGAGCGCTACGGCGACAAGACTGCGGAAATCCTCGGCAGCATGATCTTCGAAGGTGCCGACATCATCCGTTCGCGCATCAAGGAATACGACATCAAATGCGACTACCGCCCGGGCGGTATCTTCGCAGCGATGAACAAGAAACAACTCAACGGTCTGGCTGAGCAGAAGCGCGGCTGGGAGCGTTATGGCAACCGCAATCTGAAGATGCTCGACGCAGCGGATATCCGTCGTGAAGTTGGCTCCGATGCTTACGTTGGTGGTCTGCTCGACATGCAGGGCGGCCACGTTCACCCGCTGAACCTGGCCCTCGGTGAAGCGGCTGCGATCACGCGTTTGGGCGGCAAGATCTACGAGCAATCAGCGGCTGTAGAAATCAAATACGGCGAGCCCAACGTCGTGCGCACCGCCAAAGGTCAGGTCCGCGCCAAGTACTTGCTGATCGCCGGCAACGCTTATCTGCCGCAAGGTCTCGACAACCGCGTGACCGCGAAAAGCATGCCGTGCGGCTCGCAGATCGTTGTCACCGAGCCGTTGACCGAAAAACAGGCGCGCAGCCTGATCACCAACAACTACTGCGTCGAAGACTGCAATTACCTGCTGGATTACTACCGCCTCACCGCCGACAACCGTCTGCTTTACGGCGGCGGCGTGGTCTACGGCGCGCGGGAACCGGACGACATCGAACAACTGATCCGCCCGAAGATCCTCAAGACCTTCCCGCAGCTCAAAGACGTGAAAATCGACTACCGCTGGACCGGCAACTTCCTGCTGACCATGTCACGCATGCCGCAATTCGGTCGCATCGAAAAGAACGCCTACTACATGCAAGGCTACAGCGGCCACGGCGTCACCTGCTCGCACCTGGCCGGCAAGCTGATCTCGGAAATGATCCGCGGCGACGCTGAACGTTTCGATGCGTTTGCATCGCTGCCGCACATGCCAATGCTCGGTGGCCGCACCTTCTCCGCGCCACTGACCGCCCTCGGCGCCGTCTACTACTCGCTGCGCGACCGTTTCGGCATCTAGGTTACCTCCCCGGCGGTGGCCCAAGACCCCGCCGGTTTTTTTACATGACACACCGAAGCTCCAACTGTAGGCCTTCGCCTGCTCGCGATGAGGCCAGCCCAGTCATCCTCCCTCCCACAGAAACACCTGGAACCCTGTGGGAGTCTGGCTTGCCAGCGATGACGGCCTGACAACCGCCACTAAGCCAACTGACAAAAAAGAGATCCAACTGTGGGAGCGAGCCTGCTCGCGAAGAGGTCATATCAGCCAACATCCCCGTCGTCCGACACACCGCTTTCGCGAGCAGGCTCGCTCCCACAGTGCCCGCATTACCAAGGCAGGAAGGACTTTTGCCGCACCGTCCATCGAACCTGCTGAGCAACACCGGCAAACGTGATTTAATAGCCGCCTTTCACGGTTCCGGGACACGGGAGCAACGTGATCCGCGCCCCTCGCGCGGCACCCGCCACCCACCCCCCATTACCCGTGGGTCTGCGCGAGAACCGCCGAGCGGCGATCAGGCAAGGCAAAAACAGGCGAGGAAGCGGAGTGTAGGGCCCTACATGAGCATTCCGAGCCTGTTTTTAACGCAGCATGATCGTCGCGCAGGCAGTTTTCGCGCAGAGCCTAAGTACTTCTCACATAAGGCAGTCATGGATACGGGTTCTCGACTCAAACTAGTACGCGAAAGCTACAAACTCTCCCAGCGCGAGCTGGCCCGGCGTAGCGGCGTGACCAATGCCACCATCTCCCTGATCGAACAGAATCGCGTCAGCCCCTCCGTCAGCTCATTGAAAAAGCTGCTCGAAGGCATACCGATGTCCCTGGCCGACTTCTTCACCTTCGACCAACCCCCGCGCGAACACCAATACGTCTTCCGCGCCAACGAACAACCCGACCTCGGCCGCCACGGCCTGCGCCTGCTGCTGATTGGCGCCTCGGTGCCAAGTCGCCAGATGCGCCTGCTGCGCGAGCAATACGCACCGGGCGCGAGTTCGGGGGAAGAGCCGATTGTGCATGCGGAAGGCGAGGAGTGTGGGTTGGTGACGCGGGGCACGGTTGAGTTGACCGTGGATGGGTCGGTGAGTGTGTTGAATGCCGGGGATGGGTATTATTTTCCGACGACGCTGCCGCATAAGTTCCGGAATATAGGGGCGGATGAGGCGGAGATTATTAGTGCGAATACGCCGGCGAATTTTTAAAGGCGATACCGATTAGTTTTGGTGTTAATTGATACGGCCCGGCAGCGGCCTATGTGCCGGGTTATCAATGCGGATTAAACTGGCTCGATGAACCATCTTCTGTCCAGTTCTCTAATGGTAAGCCCTGGCGTTTTTTTAAGCTCCTTGTGAAAGGCTTCTATTAATTCGCTGTAGTGGGATTCGATGTCTTTTACTTGCCCGTTTGCCATTTTTACGGTGCTGATGTTTGCGCCATTGAGAACTCGCCGGTCTAATATTGGCGCTAAATCAATGAGGTGTGCTGATAGTAAGGCAGATGCGTAGGAGGGACCTAGCCCTCTGATTTTGCTTGAGCTTTCTTGTGTTAATTTTATAAAGGCTGTACATGCTATGGAGAAATCATTCAGCTCTGTCGGGTCCAGCGTTGATAGTGTTTTTTTATTGAAAGTGTCTTTGATTTCTTTTAGTGCCAGACTGTAGTGGTTAAGTTTGTCTTGAAGGGTTGATGGTGGCTCTGTAATTGACGCGTTACCACCTTTAAAGTTACTAACGTATAAGAGATCAATTATGGATAGTTCATGTGGTTGCTTTTTTTTATCTATGTATTTTGTGAAGTGAGCCAGCGCTTCGTTTAACATGTTCCACGTGGTTTCGGGTTTTCTTGCCATTTATTTTTTACCTCTGTATTAGTAGCTGGCTTGTGAAGGAGTTGTTTTTTTGTACTGGATTGATAGGGGATAGACTATTCGCTTTGCTCCGTGAAAGGCAGTGAGGGTGTTTCAAGGTTTTGAATTCTATCTTACTGCCCATCATAAAAAAATGGGATATCGAAAGACCGTAGTGGAGCTTTTTGTAGTCGCCCTTGAAGGTTGAAATGTAACCAGCAACCAGGCATTACTAAAAGATCTTGCTACAGTGAAACTGTGTCGCAGGACTAGAGATCTCTGGTGCTGCTATTTTAGAATCTTTTGATTAGTATTGTTAAAAATTATCTGGGTTTTTGTTTGGTTCTGCTGGATTTTAAGTCGGGCTCTCATGGTGCAATGTGGATAAAATAATTTAATTTATCTCTGTTATGGTCAATGTAGTAGGGTGGAGTTTGGTGATTGCAAGTTGGAAAGTTCTATTGTGCTTGCGGAATTTCCACACTGGCAGAGATTTATCCGCGCTTTTCATGGTTGCGATGCTGCTTTCGGAATCTGGTAGTTTTAGTTTAAGTCTTACAGTGTAGTTCGATTCAAATTCGCTGAAGTAGTCGATGCTGATGCGGATGCCTAATTGTTCATCTTGCCAAGGAATTTCGCGAGTCAGTTCTTGAGTTATAGGTTTGAAAGGTGAAGGTATTTCATTAATGGTTTTGTTGATTTCTATATATTTTTTCTGTAGGTCATTATATTTTTCGAGCGTTACATATTTTCCATCTATTTGAGAGCGAGGTACATAATTTCTTTCAATCTCGTCTTTTTTTAAGTAATCTGAAGAGATGGTTGACCTGGTTATATAGTTTGTTTCGACATCTTTTCGGAGGAGGTATTTTTCGTTGATGTCGGTTTTATATTCTACTGAGTTTGCTGGCACAAGTTTGAAGTCGAAGTATTTTAATACGGCACCTGCGGCGCCTATTAGTACGACGAGGGCGGTTATAAATGTAGGCAGCTTGATTGTGATTGGTTCGATCCCAGTACTCATTCTTTAGTCCTTCTGGTGGTTGCTTGTATTTTGTTCGCTTCATAACGGTGTTCTTCGTTAATTACTGCGGAACAGAGTCAGATCTATTTTTTTAACTTAGTCATAGAGTGGTATTAGAGTGCCATTATTTTTACGCAATTGGAAGAGATGCACTTCATGTATCGCTGGATGCATAGGGAATTGTTACATTCGGTTAAGGGGGGCATAGTAAATCGTGAGACAGTTCCTTCGAGCATGGGTATTTCCATCTGAGTGTTTCAATCCTCACAGTTGAGGGGCGTCGAGACACAGAATCTGTTCCATTTGTGACCATTCGTCCGGCGCACCGCACCTTCGCCGCACACCTTCTTCCAATGCTGTAACTCCCCACGCAAAGGAAGAGCCAACATGCTAAATCATAAAATCGCGGTGTTAACCCTCGCGGCATTTCTGTCCGGCAGTTCGCTGCACGCGATCGCTGCCGGCGAAACGCCGACTCCGACAGCGAACGACGGCAACAGCCAGACTCGTGAACCGGCGTCTCCAGCCACCAATGCCGACCCGGATGCCAATTCGCTGCCCAAGGGCGGTGATGGTGGCAAGACCGACAATGGGCCAGTGCCTTCTGCCTCCAAGCCCAGCCCTGCGGGACAACCGTCCGGTAGCAGCAGTGGTGGTAATGGCGGTGGTTAATGGAATTCGCGCACTAAAAAGCCCGGTCTTTTTGAGCCGGGCTTTTCTTTGCCTGTCGCGAACGCAGATATCAGGCGTTCACTTTGCCTTCCACTGCCCGCCACCATTCTCACAATCAATCCGCGCCTGCGCCAAATGCTCCACGTCGTAGTAATACGTGGTCACCTGAGCGTTGTCGGGGATGTTCAATGCCTTGGCGTTCTTGTCCTTGCTGGTGGAATGCGGGTTGGCCAGAGATTCCTGGGTAATCGTGGCGATACATGTAGCCTGATAGTGATCGGCGCAGTGCTCGACCTTTGTTTTGGTGCTGCTGAGCATGTCTTTGCTTTCGTTGCTGCACGACCAGTCGATTGAGTTCACCGGCATGCCTTCGTATTCATAACAACTGTGGCTTTCGACCGACGGCACTGAGGCGCTGGAGGATTGGGTCTGGACGTCGCAGCCTTCGGCCATGACGCAGGTGGGGATGATGGCGAAGGTGGCGATCAGAAGCAGGAAGCGAATGTTCATCGGGGTTTCCTCTTCAATGGCGCCGGGTCTGATCAATCATGTTGGCGCTTTATAGTTTCGAGACGGCGCGGAGGAGGGAGGTTCCATCGGGTTTTTGATTTGCTCCCATGGCGTACACTGCGAAACAATCGGAAACAGTCAGCGCCCAAGGATTGGAACATTGCCCATGATCGAAATTGGCAGCCGCAACAACGCGCCCCCCTCGCAGCATCCATTCCACGACATCTACCTGTTTCACATTGACCCTGCCAAGCCAGACACGCCTTTCTGTTTCGAGCAGTCGATGGCCGGCGGGCATATGGAACATGGCGGTGCCCGCTGGTTGGCGCTGGATGAGCTGGAAGCCTGGCCCGGCGAGTGGCGTGAGCATCTGAAAAAGGCTGATTGCGCGTGGGTTGCCGAGTTGATCGATGCCAATCCAAAAGCCGATCAGGCCACATTGGTGTCGCTGATTCTTCAGCGTCATTCCGAGCCAACGAAGCCAACCGGGCGGCTTAAAGCGATCAGCAACTGGCTCAAACGCAACATCCATGTCGGCGGCCGCTATGGCGTTTAACCCACGGAGACTCTCATGACCCAGACCCTCGAACGCGCTATCGCCATCGCCGCCACGGCCCACGCCGGGCAGGTCGACAAGGGCGGTGCGCCGTACATTCTGCATCCGCTGAAAGTCATGTTACGGATGAGCACGCTGGAAGAACGCATCGTCGCCGTGCTGCACGATGTGGTTGAGGATTGCGGTGTCAGCCTCGATGACTTGCGCAAGGAAGGTTTCAGCGAGGAAGTTTTGAGCGCTATCGAATCCGTGACCAAAGTGCCGGGCGAGTCCTATGAAGATTTCGTCGACCGCGCCGCGCAGAACCCGATCGGTCGGGTGGTGAAATTGGCGGATCTGGAAGAGAACAGTGACTTGTCGCGAATTGCCTCGCCGAGTTGGGAAGATCTGGAGCGAATCGAAAAGTATCGAAGGGCGATTGCACGGTTGCGTATGTGAACGAAATCCCTGTGGGAGCGAGCCTGCTCGCGAAGGCGTCGAGTCAGTGACTTATCTGCGACTGGCAAGACGCTTTCGCGAGCAGGCTCGCTCCCACAGGGACTAATCATTATTGGGTGATGTTGGGTCAGTTTATTAGCCAGGAAGGCGACTATGAAATCCATTCTCTGTTTGTTGATGGCTGCCGGTTTCGGCGCGCTGTTGCAGTTCGAAGGCGTGCCGCATGGCCTGCTGTTGGGTTCGATTGTCGTCACCGCATTGTTCGCCAGTAAAACCGGTATCGCACCGGCAACTCCCTATGGACTGGGCTACATCCAGGTCACGCTGGGCATCGCCACCGGGCTGATGTTCGAAGCGTGGGACAGCGCGACGGCCTCGACGATGTTGCCGAGCCTCGGTGTGTTGCTGATTTGCCTGGCAGTGCAGATCGCATTGGCCGGATGGTGGCTGACGCGCGGCGCGGGCTGGAATCGCACCGATGCATTGTTGGCGGTTTATCCGGGCGCACTGGCCGCAGTGTTCGATCTACTCGAATCGGAAAAGGCATCGAGCAAGGTCATCATCGTGCACTTGATGCGCTTGCTGTTGATCACCGTACTGGTGAGTTTCCTGATTCCCGGGCAAGCCGCTGCAGTGGCGGTTGCCGATGGTGATCCTTTAACGACAGGCATGGCGCTGACCGCGTTTTCGGTCATCGCGTTGAGCGTGCTGCTCGGGCGCTTGCTGCTGGTGATCGGCGTACCGGCGCCGTTCATGCTCACGGCGATCATCATTACGGCGGTGTTTGTGAAATCGGGATGGTTGCACGGGTTTCACATGCCGGACTGGAGTTTGAATCTTGCGGCGCTGATTCTCGGCGTGCGGATCGGCTCACGATTTCAAGGTCTCGGCTTCGCGGAGCTGACACGTCACGGCCGCACGGCGTTGGTCTCGGTTGGTTTGATGATCGTGGTCGCGGCGGTGTTTGCTGAAGTCGCGGCACGCTGGTTGGGCAGTGATCCACTGTCGCTGTGGCTGGCGTACATGCCGGGGGCGATTGAGACGATTGCGATTGTCGCGTTTGGTGGCGGGCTGAATGTGGTGTTTATTCTGACGCATCATTTGAGCCGGATGGTGTTGTTGCACTTTGCCCCGGCGTTGTTGGTGCAGGTGCGGCGGGCGCGCGAAGAGGCCTGACCGGAGCCACTGATGCCTGCATGTTGCGGCGTGTCAGTTAGATCCATCCCCCTCACCCCAGCCCTCTCCCCCAGGGGGGCGAGGGGGAAGTGATCTGGTCAAACGATACTGGACACGGTTATAGGGTTTAGGTCATTTCTCATGCTGCCAAGGCTTCCATTGCTACCGGAGTCCGATATCCGTTGTGACTGTGCAGCCTGATCCGATTGTAATAATGGGTCAGGTAGCGCAACACATCGGTACTGGCCTCATCTTCGTTTCGGTAGCCAGCCTTGGGTATCCATTCAGATTTCAAACTGCCAAAGAAACGCTCCATCGGGGCGTTATCCCAGCAGTTTCCTCGTCGACTCATGCTTTGTTTTATCCGCATCTCCGACAGCGTTTCACGGAACATTTTGCTGCTGTAATGGCAACCCTGATCCGAATGGAACATTAGGTTTTCAGGGCGTCCTCGCGACTCGAAAGCCATCTTTAACGCTCGACAGGTCAGAGCTGAATCCGGACTTCTGGACATCGCCCAGCCGACGATGCGGCGGGCATGCAGATCAAGTACAGCAGCCAGATAAACCCAGTAAGTACCGGCCCAAATGTAAGTCACGTCGCCACACCACACTCGATTGGGGGCCTCGACATTGAATTTACGCTCCAAATGATTTGGGGCGTATTGCGCCTCCGCACCGCTGGGTTTGTACCGATGCCTGCGCCGTTGCTGGCTCTTCAAACCGAGCTCGCGCATCAGGCTACGAGCCATGTAACGACCTACCGACTCTTTTTCGTTACACAGCGCTTTTGACAGGCTGCGCGCGCCCATTGAGCCGCGACTTTGCTCATGTAATTCGGCAGCCTTGATCTTTAGGCGATCGCGTCCGACATGCACTTTCGCCCGCTGTTTCAGACGCTCGTAATAACTGCTGCGGTTGATACCAAACACGCCACACAACTCGGATCTTGGATATTGCTCGCTTAACTCCTCGACCAGCCTTACCGATCGAGGGAATCCGACATCAAGAGAGCTGTAGCCTTTTTTAAAATTTCCTTCTCGCGCTCAATCCGTCGAATTGTTGCTTCCAGTTCCTGGATGCGTTGTTGGTCAACGGTCATGGCCTTGGACTTCTCAGGCGTCTTGCCGCTGCGCTCCGCACGCAGTTGCTCAACCCAGCGGCGCAGAGCTGTAGGGCCCACGCCCATTGCTTCGCAGGCTTCACTCACCGAATAGTCTTTATCCAAAACCAGGCAAGCCGCATCCCGTTTGAAATCTGTCGAAAAATATCTTCTGGTCAAATCACACCTCTTCGTTGGGCGTAGATTAACGCCCTTTAGGGGTGTCCAGAATCATTAAGCCAGATCAAAGGGAGCCGATCTCGATGCCTTTCAAAAGCTGAGTTCAACTCGAGATATCAGATCGGTGTGGCGCGAAAAAGCAACTCGGTCAGTCCCCTTTCTCCCAGGTGGGCGAGGGGGAAAGGGAGCCGATTGTGGGCTGTTCGAAATTTGAGTTCGGCTCGATATACCAGGTCGGCGTAACTCGAACATCCAACACGGTCGGCTCCCTCTCCCTCTGGGAGAGGGCTGGGGTGAGGGCAATGCGGCGCTAGCGGATGTGTGCTTGGAAGCCTTCGCTATCCGGCGCGATATCGCTCTTCAAGGTCAAAGCAGGAATCTCATATTCCCCACCATTCTGCTGCCGAAACCCAATCGGCCGTGCACTCCACAACTCATCCAGCCGCCGCCCCAGCTCATCACAAGTCTCGGCATACCGCGCCGCATCCATCCGACTCGTCCGATACACCACAAACGGTGGCACCACTTCAAAACCGGGGTAATACAAAATCCCGTGCTGAATCGGAAACAACAAATCATCCATCGGCCCGTTAATCCCACGCGGTGCGTAGTGCGATTCCCAGCCGCCGGTGGTGACCATCAACATCGCCCGTTTGCCTTGCATTTTCCCTTCGCCATAACGCTCGCCCCAACGACTGTCGGAATGCTCACCGACGCCATAGGCAAAACCGTAGGCGTACACCCGATCGACCCAGCCTTTGAGAATGGCCGGCATGGTGAACCACCAGAGTGGAAACTGCAGGATCAGCGCATCCGCCCAGAGTAGTTTCTCCTGCTCACGGGCGATGTCGGCAGCCTGGGTGCCTTCGGCGTAGGCGACTTTCGAGTCGAGCGAGGCGTGGAACGGTTTCGTCGCGTCGCGCTGCGGGGCGTCGTCGGCGTCGAGGGTGGCTTTCCAGTTCATCGCGTAGAGGTCGGAGACCTGCACGGTGTGGCCGGCGGCTTGCAGGCGCTGGACGCTGAAGTCGCGCAGCGAGCCGTTGAGGGAGGTCGGTTCTGGATGGGCGTAAACGAGTAAGACGTTCATGTTGAAGCTCCGTTAGCTGAGTGACTGCAGGATCGGCGTTCACCCGGTATATTGGAAATGAATGTCTGATATATCTGGTATAGCTATGAATAATTTGAGACGGCTGGATATCAATCTGCTGCTGACCCTCGATGTACTGCTGGCGGAGCACAACGTCACCCGCGCGGCGCAGCGCCTGAACCTGTCGCAGCCTTCGGTGAGTGTGCATCTGGGCAAGTTGCGCGACATCTTTGGTGATCCGCTGCTGTTGCCCGGGCCGCGCGGCATGCGCCCGACGGCGCGCGCCGATGAGTTGCGTGAGCCGTTGCGCGAAGCGTTGGAGGCGTTGGAGAGAGCGGTGGCGCCGGCCAGTGCGTTCAATCCGGCGCAGGCGACCCACACCTGGAAGATCGCCGCGACCGATTACGGCGAGTCGACGGTGGTGCTGCCGGCGCTGAGCAGCTTGCGCGAGCAGGCGCCGGGCACGCGTCTGGCGGTGATCGATCTGACGCCGGCGCATCTGGTCAAACAGGCCGAGCAGGGCGTGTTCGATCTGGCGCTGCACATCAGCGAAGACGCGCCGCCGGAGTTGCATCGACGTCCGCTGTTCACCGAGCGTTATGTGCTCGCCGGTAGAGTCGGACATCCAGATTTGATGCATGCGCCGAGCCGCCAACAGTTCTGCGCGCTGGAGCACGTCATGGTGTCGCGCGAGGGCGGGGGCTTTTTCGGGGTGACTGACCGGACGTTGGCCGATGTCGGGTTGATGCGCAAAGTGGTGTTGTCGGTGCCGCATTTTCTGATGGCGATGTCGGTGTTGGCCAGCACCGATCTGGTGGCGATGCTGCCGTCACGCCTGGTGCGTGGTAACCCGGCCTTGCAAGTGGTCTACGCGCCGCTGGAAGTGCCCGGTTACGAGATGGCGATGTTCTGGGGCGAACGTTCGCACCGCGATCCGGCGCACAAATGGCTGCGCGAGCAGCTGCTGGCGTCGGTCTGAGGCGCTGTCAGGCGTGGCCGAGGGCAATCGCAAACGACACGACGATCATGCACGCAAACGCAAAATTGAGATTCATGAGGTGTTCATCCTGAGCCTTTTAGAGTGGGGCCATTCTGAACAGGTTGAAAGCAAAGAAAAAATTCGCCTTGTTGATTCCAATGATCGAAACGATTGATACCCCGCCGGATTGTGTTTGCTCAGGGCTTTGGCTAATCTCGCAAAAACCTGCAACTACAAGCATAAACAGGCATAACCATGCACGATCATTCCGCGGCTGAACTGCCATCCCTGCGCCGGCAGAAAATCCTTTTGCTCCTCGAACGTGACGGCAAGGTCATGGCCTCCGAGTTGAGCCAGCACTTCGCAGTCTCCGAGGACACCATCCGCCGCGACCTCGCCGAACTGGACAACGCAGGACTGGTGCAGCGCGTGCACGGCGGCGCGTTGCCGCGTCCAAAAGACTCCGGCAAGGATTACTTCACGCGGCTGGACGAGACGGATGAGGTGAAAATTCGCTTGGCGCAACGGGCGGCGCTGGAAGTGGAGGACGGGCAGATTGTGCTGTTCGATTCCGGCTCGACCACGCTGCAAGTGGCGCGCTCGTTACGTGCAGATATCAGCATCACGGCGGTGACCGCTTCACCGATGACGGCGATTGCCTTGTCCGAATTCAAGGCTGTGAAAGTGATTCTTGCTGGCGGCCAGTTGAACCCGCGAACGATGGCGGCGGGTGGGCATGAGGCGCTGCGGCTGCTGGCGGGGATCAAGGCGGATCTGGCGATTACCGGGGTGTGCGCGATTCATCCGGAGGTGGGGATTACCTCGCTGCATTTCGATGAAGTGCCGGTGAAACAGGCGATGCTGGAGGGCGCGGCGCGGGTGATTGCGGTGACCACGGCGGACAAGCTCGGGGCGGTGGAGCCGTTTGTGGTGGCGCCTTGTACGCGCCTGCATACGCTGATTACCGAACGGCATGTGGCGTCGGGGAGTGTCGAGGATTATCGGCGGTTGGGGATTGTCGTCGAGCAGTTGCCGGATTGAGGTTTTGCGGTGGTTTTGATGGCCCCTTCGCGAGCAAGCTCGCTCCCACATTCGAACGCGTTTCTGAGATAGAACTCGATCAACTGTGGGAGCGAGCTTGCTCGCGAAGGGGCCGGTATATTCAGCACATGTTTCAGCGCAGGCGCTCGAGCATCTGGTAATACCACATCCCCGCCGCCAGCAACGGGTTACCGAGCAAATCCCCCATCGGCACCCGAATGTGCTGACACGCGGCAAACGTATCGAACTGCTCCATCTGCCCAGTGATCGCGCGGCTCATGATTTCGCCCATGATGTGCGTCGTCGCGATGCCGTGCCCCGAGTAGCCCTGGCAATACCAGACGTTGTCCGAGAGCTTGCCCAGTTGCGGGATGCGGTTGATGACGATGCCCATCGCGCAGCTCCACTGGTAATCGATCTGCACACCTTTGAGCGCCGGGAAGGTCTGCTCGATGCACGGGCGCAGTTCGGCGGCGATGTCCCGTGAGTCCTTGCCGCTGTAGTTGGCGCCGCCACCAAACAACAAGCGGCCGTCGGCGGTGAGGCGGTAGTAGTCGAGGACGAAGCGGCAGTCGTACACCGCGAGGTCTTCGGGGTTGATCTGTTTTGCCAGATCGCCCAGTGGCGCGGTGGTGACGATGCCGCCCATGGCCGGGAAAATCTTGCCCTTGAGCTGTCCCGGTTCGAGCTTGTGATAGACGTCGCCGGCGAGCATCACCTGCTTGGCGTCGATCTGGCCGTGGGCGGTTCTTACGCTAGGCGTAGCACCGTGAATGATCTCCAGCACTTCGCTGTTTTCAAAGATCAGCGCACCGAGACTTTCCGCCGCCCGTGCTTCACCGATGCACAGGTTGAGCGGATGCAGATGCATGTTGCGGGTATTCTTGATTGCGCCGTGGTAGAGGTCGCTTTGCAGCAGATCACGCACCTGGCTGCGGTCGAGCAGGCTGACTTCATCGCCTAATCCGCGACGCACGGCTTCTTCATAATCCTTGCGCAAGTCGGTCATGTGGCTGGGTTTGTACGCGGCGTGCAAATGGCCGTGTTTGAGGTCGCACTGAATGGCATATTTCTCAACACGCTGCTGGATGATTTCGTGCCCGCGCCAGCGCAGGTGCCAGATGAAATCATCGACCTCGTCGCCGAGTTTCGCGCGCATCTGTTTGCGCATCGCACCATCGCCGGAAAGGCTGCCGGTGACTTGTCCGCCGTTGCGCCCGGTGGCGCCCCAGCCGATCTTGTGGCTTTCGACGATGGCGACTTTCAGGCCTTTTTCGGCGAGTTCGACGGCAGTGGCGACGCCAGTGAAGCCGCCGCCGATGATCACCACATCGACAGTGTGTCGGCCTTGCAGGGTCGGGTAGTCGGTGTCCTGATTGAGGGTGGCGGTGTAGTAGGAATTGCAGCGTTCGGTCATGTCAGTGTCCACACAAAGTTCGGAAGTCGGAGTGCAGTCCCCTGTGGGAGCGAGCTTGCTCGCGAAAGCGGTGTGTCAGTCACCCAAAATGTTGAATGTGACGACGCCTTCGCGAGCAAGCTCGCTCCCACAGGTTCGGTGTCGGATCGTTAAGCTTCGGTGAGATACCAGCGCCAATCCTGCTCACCCACCTCCGCCATGAACTGCCGGTACTCTGCACGCTTCACCGCCAGATACACCCCGAGAAATTCCCGCCCCAAGGCATCCCGCGCCCACACCGAATTCTCCAGTGCCTGCAGCGAGGTCAGCCAATCGGTCGGCAGCAATTCCTTCGCCTGCGCATAGCCATTGCCTTCAACCGGAGCGCCCGGATCAAGGTCTTCACGAATGCCACGATGAATCCCGGCAAGGATCGCCGCTGCCGCCAGATACGGGTTGGCATCGGCGCCGCAGATGCGGTGTTCAATGTGTCGGGTATTGGCCGGGCCACCGGGTACGCGCAGGCTGACGGTGCGGTTGTCGACACCCCAGGTCGGCGCCAGCGGTGCGTAGCTGTTGGCCTGAAAGCGCCGGTACGAGTTGGCGTTCGGGCAGAACAGCAGCAACGAGTCGAGCAAGGACGCGAGCATGCCGCCAATCGCCGTGCGCAGCAGCGGGGTGCCGGCCGGGTCTTCGGAGGCGAATAGATTGTGTCCCGCGCCATCGGCCAGACTGACATGCATGTGCATGCCGGTGCCGGCCAGATCATCGAACGGCTTGGCCATGAACGTTGCCTGCATGCCGTGCTTGTGGGCGATGGCTTTGACCAGACGTTTGTAGCGCACGGCCTGATCCATCGCCTCCAGCGCGTCGCCATGTTCGAGGGTGATTTCCACCTGGCCCGGCGCGTATTCGGAGATCGCCGTGCGCGCCGGAATGCCGTGCAGTTTGCAGGCGCTGTAGAGGTCGGCGAGGAATGGTTCGATCTGTTCCAGCTCGCGCAAACCATAAACCTGCGTATGTCGCGGTCGACCACCGTCAGCGTCCAGCGCCGGTTGCGGGCGACCGTTGTGATCGCGTTTGGCGTCGAGCAGATAGAACTCCAGTTCACACGCCATCACCGGGTGATAACCCTCGGCCTTGAGCCCGTCGATAACCTTGATCAGCAAGTGTCGCGGGTCGGCGATGCTCGCGGGCATGCCCTCGGTCGGGTGCATGCTGACCTGCACGGCGGCGGTCGGAATCTTGCGCCATGGCAGGCGCACCAGACTGCCTTCCAGCGGATAGGCGCGGCAGTCGATGTCGCCGACATCCCAGACCAGACCGGAGTTCTCGACGTCTTCACCCTGTACGGTCAGACCGAGGATGGTGCTGGGTAGTGGCCGACCGCTTTGGTACACGGCGAGCAGTTCTTCACGGTGCAACAGCTTGCCGCGCGGCACGCCGTTGGCGTCGAGGATAAACAGCTCGATCATGTCGATATCGGGGTTCTGTTCAAGGAACAGGCGTGCGTCTTCGATGGCTGCGAATTTCATAATCAATCACTCACGATGGCGCCGCGCAGGCGCGCAGATTCGGGCCGGACACGACGCGACAAAAAGGCGTAGGTGTCCTGGCAGGGATATCAAGAAGTAGGGGACTGTCGCGGTTCTTTAACGGACGCGATCAGACAGACCGGGCGATATCCGGCGGGCGTGCGGAGTGACGCAGCTTGGAACGGCGCAGGGCCATGGGGAGATTGACGATACGATTCATACGCCGCCCCTGTGGGAGAGGGCGCGCAGGGTAGAGACGTTCAACGATTTTCGTTGTTGTGGTGACGTACTCATAACGCGTGTTTCCGTTGGCGGAAAACGTCGGTGGCGGGCTGACCCGCCGACCGGTGTGCCCGGATAGTAAGGGGGAATTCGCGGGCCTGTAAACGGGAGATTCGCAGGCACCGCTTTAGCGCATCAGCTCAAAGCCCAGCCCGGCGAGGGCGCAAACGATCAACACACTGATCACGCCGCGTTTGAAAACGAACAAGGCCAATGCTGCCGCAACCGCCAGCATCAGCGAAAACAGATCCAGTTTCCCGGCAAAACCGTTCGGCCAGAACACGTGGTAGGCGAAAAAACACGCCAGATTCAGAATTACCCCGACCACGGCAGCGGTGATCGCCGTCAGCGGTGCGGTGAACTTCAGTTCGTTGTGCGTCGATTCCACCAACGGCCCGCCGGCGAGGATGAACAGAAAAGAGGGCAGGAAAGTGAACCAGGTCACCAGCGTTGCCGCCAGCGCCCCGGCGGCAAAGGCATGTTCGGGGCCGAACGCCGGTTGCACGTAGGCACCGACGAAACCGACAAACGCCACCACCATGATCAGCGGGCCCGGGGTGGTTTCACCGAGGGCGAGACCGTCGATCATCTGCGTCGGCGTCAACCAGCCATAATGCCCGACGGCACCCTGATAGACGTAAGGCAGCACCGCGTAGGCGCCACCGAAGGTAAGCAGCGCGGCTTTGGTGAAGAACCAGGCCATTTGCGTGAACGTGCCGTCCCAGCCGAACAGCACCGTTAGTAACGCCATCGGTAAACACCAGAGCACTGCGCCGATCAAAGCCAGACGCAGCAGCTTCGGCAGGCTGAAACGGGCGTGTTCGGGGGGCGGCGTATCGTCGTCGATCAACGCCGGGCCGAAGGATTTCTCGCTGTTGCGCGCCCCTGCGTTGCTGAACCGCTGCGGTGCGAACCGTCCGCCCAGATAGCCGATCAACGCAGCCCCGAGGACGATCAAGGGGAAGGGCACATTGAAGGCGAAAATCGCCACGAACGACGCCCCGGCAATCGCCCACAGCCAGGCATTTTTCAATGCACGCGAGCCGATGCGATGCGCGGCGTGCAGGACAATCGCGGTGATCGCCGGTTTGATCCCGTAAAACACCCCGGCCACTGCCGGCACGTCACCGAAAGCGACGTACAGCCACGACAAGCCAATCAGAATGAACAACGATGGCAGCACAAACAGCGCTCCGGCGATCACACCGCCCCAGGTGCGATGCAGCAGCCAGCCGATGTACGTCGCCAATTGCTGAGCCTCGGGGCCGGGCAGCAACATGCAGTAGTTGAGCGCGTGCAGAAAACGCTTTTCAGAGATCCAGCGCCGGCGCTCGACCAGTTCTTGATGCATGATCGCGATCTGCCCGGCCGGGCCGCCGAAACCGATGCAGCCGAGTTTCAGCCAGAAGCGCCAGGCCTGGCGCAGGGTGACGGGATCGGGGCGGGGCAGGTTGTTCGGCGCTGTGCTCAAGCGAGACTCCGGAGTTGAATCCTGGCGGAGCGGCTATCTAATCAGACTTTTAACCCTCACCCCAGCCCTCTCCCAGAGGGAGAGGGGGCCGACCGAGGTGTCTGGTGTTATCCATCGACCTGAAAGATCGAGTCGATTATGGATTTGATGGTCACCCGAAGGGGCCGATCGATGTGTCTGCCGTTCTCCATGGCCGGAAAGATCCCATCGATTATGGATTCGCCACAACTCTTTCACGTCGGCGTACTTCTGCAATATCCCCCAATCAGTCCCCTCTCCCTTTGGGAGAGGGTTAGGGTGAGGGGCTTTTGCTCTTCAGGCATGCGCCAGACTCCAGCGCAACGCCGCATCCCGATCGCTCTCACGGCCCTCGACCCAGTGAGAACCTCCAGGCGTGGTCTCACGCTTCCAGAACGGCGCGCGGGTCTTGAGCACGTCCATGATGAAGGCGCAGGCTTCAAACGCCATATGCCGATGTTTACTGCTGACCCCGACAAACACGATCGGCTCGCACACCGATAACGCACCGACCCGATGCACAATCTCCACACCCAACAGCGGCCAGCGCTCGCGGGCCTCCTCGACGATCTGTTCGAGGGCTTTTTCGGTCATGCCCGGATAGTGTTCAAGAAACAGTTCATTCACGCTCTGACCAATATTCAGATCACGCACATAACCAATGAAATTCACCACCGCGCCCACCCGTGGATTGCGCGCGTGCAGATCAGCCGTCAACTGGCCGACGTCGAAGCTTTTGTGCTGGACTCGAATGGCCATCGATCAACCCCCGGTCACTGGCGGGAAAAAAGCGATCTCATCGAAATCTTCAATCACCTGACTCGGCTGACACAGCTCCTGATTCACCGCGCACATCAGGTTGCCGGCACCAAGCACCTCGCGCCAAAGATCGCCGCGTTCCATGAGCATTTGCCGGACATCTTCAACACTGCCCAAAGCCTCAGTCAGTGGGATTTTTTCACCACCGAGATTGAGCCGGTCACGGTAGCTGGCGAAGTAGTTGATCAGGATCATTGCGCGTCCTCCCATTGAAAGTGACCGGAACGGCCGCCCTGTTTGCTGAGCAGGCGAATGTCGCCAATCACCATCGCCCGGTCCACCGCTTTGCACATGTCGTAAATGGTCAGCGCGGCAACGCTGGCGGCGGTCAACGCTTCGAGTTCAACACCGGTCTGGCCGGTGAGGCGACAGGTGCTGGTGATCTGCACGCGATCCGGTTCGCAGGCCTTGAGTTCGACGTGGATCGAGCTGAGCAGCAGCGCATGACACAGCGGGATCAGTTCGTGAGTGCGCTTGGCGGCCTGGATGCCGGCGATCCGCGCCACAGCGAAGACATCGCCTTTCGGGTGACCGTTGGCCTGAATCATCTGCAAGGTTTCCGGGAGCATCTGCACCCAGGCTTGTGCCGTAGCTTCGCGGCGGGTCGCAGCTTTGTCGCTGACGTCGACCATGTTGGCGCGGCCCTGATCGTCGAGGTGGGTGAGGGTGTGGCTCATGCGGAAAACTCCTGGCGCGGGCTGTAGATTCGTGGGGCGTTGCGATGTGGCACGTGGATCAGATTGAGTCGATGCTTGAGCGCCCAGCGCACGGTCAACGCGGTAGGCGCTGACAGGCTGACGAGGGTGCCGAGGCGGGCGCGCACGGCTTTGTGGATCAGTTCGAGGCTGCAACGGCTGGTGACCACGACGAAGCCTTCAGCGGCATTGACGGCGTCGATCTGCATCGCGCCGATCAGCTTGTCGAGGGCGTTGTGGCGGCCGATGTCTTCGCGGCACAGCAAGGCTTCACCGTCAGCGTCGAAGTACAGCGCGGCATGCAGGGCGCCGCTGCTGCGTGCCAGTTGTTGAGCGGCTTCGATGCGTTGGCGAATACCGTCGAAATGCTCTGCCGGCGGTAGTGGTGAAGGTTGCAGGATCTGCAGTTGCGGCAGCGCCTGCTCCAGCGCTTCGACGCCACAGATGCCGCAGCCACTGGTGCCGGTCATTTGCCGACGATGATCTTTCAAGGCCCAAAACGCACGGCTGGAAATCTGCACATCGGCCTGACAGGCCTGATCGAAATGCGTGAGGCGGATGTCGTAGATCTCGTCGACGCTGTCGATGATCGCGTTGCTCAGGCTGAAGCCACGGATGAAGTCTTCGAGGTTGCCGGGCGAGACCATCATCACTGCCTGGCTCAGGCCGTTGTACGTGATGGCGAGGGCGATTTCCGAGGCCAGCGCTGCGTGGGAGAGGGCGGCGTCGGGCAGGTATTCGCGAAACATCACCTGCGCCGGTTGCGGTGCGGGGGCGTTAGGTTCGCTGGTGGATTCTGTGATGGTTTCTATGTGGCAGAGCATCTGAAAAGTCCCGAAGCGCTGAAGAGTGTTCAGGCTACGGGGGCGTTAAAAGTGCGTCCAATCGCTTGTTCCGATGTGGTGATTGCTTTGCTCGATCAACACCGTCACATCCGATTTTTTTGCTGTCTGGTTGGGCCTCTTCGCGAGCAGGCTCGCTCCCACAGGGGAATGCATTTCAATTGTGGGAGCGAGCCTGCTCGCGAAGGCGGCCTGATATACGACATCAATTACTCGGCAGAAACCTCAACCCCAAACAACTTCCGCGCCTCGGCAAAACACTTCTCGGCAATCGCCGAGCGCGGCTCGGTCTTGCGCATCACCAGGCCTAGCGGCGCGAGCACGCTGGCATCCGGCAACTGCATGAACGACAGGTGTTCGATCGGCTCTTCCAGGCCACTGTCCAGCGGCATGATCGCGCAGCAGAAGCCTTGGTGAATCGCCTGCAATAGCTGATAGGTCGAATCGCTTTCCATGATCGGCTGCGGACTGAGCCCACGGCTGCGGAAGCTCAAGTCGATGGATTTACGGTAATGCATGCCGGCGGTAATCATCCCCAGCGGCAGTTCGGCGGCGTCTTCCCAGCTCATTTGCGAGCCTTCGAACTGGAAGTGGCGGTTGTCGTAGAGCAGGCCGACACGGGTTTCACCGATCTCGAAAAACTCGAAATAGCTCGGGTTGACGTGGTCCAGATAGCAGACGCCCAGATCAAGCTGATTGTTGCCCAGCCCGGCGATGATCTCGTCGGAACTGAGCGATGACAGGCTGAACTTCAACTCTGGATATGTCCCCGACAAACCCTGAATGTAATTGACCGGGTTGAAGCTGCTCAGCGGCACCAGACCCAGACGCAAGCTACCCACCAATTGCCCGCGACACGCCGCCGCTTCGGCGAACAAACCGTCATGCGCGGCGAGCAAGGTGCGCGCCCAGGCCAGCACGCGTTCGCCGGCCTGGGTGAAACCTTCGAAGCGCTGGCCACGGTTGACCAGCACCAGATCCAGCTCATCTTCGAGATTACGCAGGCGCATCGACAACGTCGGTTGGGTGATGTGGCAGCGTGCGGCGGCCTGGCCGAAGTGGCGGGTTTCGTCCAGCGCGATCAGGAACTTGAGTTGTTTGATGTCCACGATGGCACCTGCTCGATGAGGATTTTTTTGATTGAGTATTAACGCAGATGCGCGAGGCGCACGAAAAGCGCAGGGTGCGACGATCTCACTTGAACAGTTGTTCGTCCAATCGGAAGTGTTTAAGGGCCAATCGATCAGCTCTATCAGGCCCGGTTTTACTGGCCCTGAACAACGTGAAAGGTACCGATAGAGCCGGTCGATAATGTGGTTGGCCAGAGTGATTAGACAGTACTCATAAGTGGCACTTAGGCTGCTCGGCAATGTTGATTGACTGCTGCCGGAGAACTGCCATGAGCGCCAAAGCCGATGCCCTGTTTGTCCCCCTGAATATTGCCGTGCTGACGGTCAGCGATACTCGCGATTACGCCAGCGATACGTCGGGCCAATTGCTGGTCAGTCGGTTGCTGGAAGCAGGGCACACGTTGAGCGAGCGCAACTTGCTCAAGGACGATCTTTACAAGATCCGCGCGCAGGTCGCCCAGTGGATTGCTGACGAAGGCATTCAGGTGGTGCTGATCACCGGTGGTACCGGGTTTACCGGTCGCGACAGCACGCCGGAAGCGGTGGCCTGCTTGTTTGATAAGCAGATTGACGGCTTCGGCGAACTGTTCCGGGCGATTTCGATTCTGGATATCGGTACATCCACCGTGCAAAGCCGCGCGCTGGCCGGGCTGTCGAACGGCACGCTGGTGTGCTGCCTGCCGGGTTCGACCGGTGCGTGCCGCACGGCGTGGGAAGGCATTCTTGCCGAGCAGCTGGATAACCGTCATCGCCCGTGCAACTTCGTCCCGCACCTGAAAGCCGTGCAAGCCTGCGGGCCACGCGGATGAGCAAGACACCGCTGATGCCGGTCGAGGACGCCCTCGACCATTTGCTCGGTATGGCCAATGAGCAACGTCTGGCCGACAGCGAACTGCTGGCGCTCGACGAAGCGCGTGGGCGGGTGCTGGCCAGTGATCTGCTGGCGACACTCGACTTGCCGCCGTGGCCGAACAGCGCCATGGACGGTTACGCGCTCAATCTCGCTGATCTGCACCGACAGCCGCTGAAGGTCTCACAGAAGGTTTACGCCGGGCTGGCGCCGGACACGTTGCTGCCCGGCACCTGCGCACGGATTTTTACCGGCGCACCGCTGCCGCCCGGCGCCACTTGTGTCGAGATGCAGGAGAACGTCGAAGTGCTGGAGGACGGTCGCGTGCGCTTCTTGCAGCCGCTGAAGGCGGGGCAGAACATCCGCGCGCAAGGTCAGGAAAATCGCGTCGGCGACATCCTGCTGCGCGCCGGCAAACGCCTTGGACCGTTCGAGCTGGCGGTCGCCGCCGGGCAAGGGCTGGCGCAACTGCACGTGGTGCGTCGCCCGCGTGTGGCGCTGCTGTCGACCGGTGATGAACTGGTCGAACCGGGCCAGCCACTGCGCCCCGGCAGCATCTACAACAGCAACCGCGTATTGCTCGGCCACTGGTTGCGTGAGCTGGGCTGCGAAGTGATCGACGCCGGCATCCTCCCGGATCGCCCGGCGCAGACGCGGCTCAAACTTGAGCAATTGCAAGTGGCGACCGACCTGATTCTGACCACGGGCGGGGTGTCTGCCGGCGATGCCGATTGCCTCGGGCAGGTGCTGCGCGACAACGGCAAACCGCTGTTGTGGAAACTCGCGATCAAGCCTGGCAAACCGCTGACCGTGGGCCATTTCGGCACGGTGCCGGTGATTGGCCTGCCGGGTAATCCGACCTCAGCGCTGGTGACGTTTGGCTTGTTGGCGCGGCCGTATTTGCTGCGTATTCAAGGCGTGGAAAATGTCACGCCGCTGAGCTTCACAGTCAACGCAGGTTTCGATTGGCACAAGGCGGGCAGCCGTCGTGAATACCTGCGGGTGAAGCTGGAGGCAGGGCGTGCGGTCCTCTATCCGAATCAAAGCTCCGGCGTTCTGCTCGGCGCCACCTGGGCCGATGGCCTGGTGGAAATCCCCGAGAACAGCACCCACAACCTCGGCGACCCGCTGCGCTTCATCCCGTTCAACGAACTCTTCTAAACCGACAACACAAATTAAAACTGTAGGAGCGAGCCTGCTTGCGAATGCGAAGTGTCAGTCAACATTGATTTTGGCTGACAGGGCCCCTTCGCGAGCAGGCTCGCTCCCACAATGGCTTTATGGCGCTCATCAATATCCGGGTGTGAATGCAAAACCTGTGGGAGCGAGCCTGCTCGCGAAGGCGGAGTGTTAGTCAACATTGATTTTGGCTGATAGGGCCCCTTCGCGAGCAGGCTCGCTCCCACAATGGATTTGGCGCTCATCAATACTCGGGTGTGAATGCAAAACCTGTAGGAGTGAGCCTGCTCGCGATGACGGCGGGTCAGTCGACGAAGATATTGACTGGGCCGGCACCATCGCGAGCAAGCTCACTCCCACAGGGTTTTGAGGTGTCTGCAGAGCTAAGGGTCAGCTCAGCACATAGTCCACCGGCTTCAGCGCCGGCGGCACTTCTGCGCCAAGTTCGGCGAGGATGTCGCGTTCGATGGTGCGCACCAGCGCGTCGGTCGGCAGGTCGTTTTCATCGCGGCCGAACGGGTCTTCCAGTTCATCGGCAATCGCATCCAGGCCAAAGAACGTGTAGCTGACAATCGCCGTGAACAACGGTGTCAGCCAGCCCAGCGGTTCGGCCATGGCGAACGGCAGCAGGATGCAGAACAAGTAAATCGTCCGGTGCAGCAACAGCGTGTAAGGAAACGGCAGCGGCGTGGTTTTGATCCGTTCGCACACGGCTTGCGCCTGGGTCAGGCTGGTCAAATGGTTCGCCAGCAACATGTAGCGCCATTCAGTCAGTTCACCGTTCTGATGCAGATCGGAACACTGCTGGCCGACCGTTTGCAAAATGCGCCCGCTGTAATCCGGCGTCTGCGGATCAGGTTTGGGCATGATCCACTGGCTACTGGCGTCCGCTTCACTTTCCTTGCGCAACCGCGCGTTCAGCGCATGGGCAAAGCCGCACAAATTGAGCAACAACGGCTTGCGCTCAGCGGACTCGCGAATCACATGGGTTTCGCGAATCACCGAGCGAATGTGTACGATCACCTCGCCCCAGGCTTTACGGGCTTCATACCAGCGGTCATAGCAGGCGTTGTTGCGAAAACTCATGAAGATCGACAGCGACAAACCGAGCAAGGTAAACGGCGTGGCATTGACCTTGGTGAAGTTGCTCGGATGGAGGATTTCCACCAGCACGATGGCCGAGGCGAGCAGGGTGACCATCAACGTGCGCAGGGCGATGCGCTTGGCAATCGAACCCTTGAGGGTGAAGAGAATGGCGAACTGGTTGACCTTGGGTCTGATGATCATGCTGTGCGGTTCCGATAACCGATGAAACTGGCGGGATCAGCCGCCGGTCATGTTCATGAAGCGCACGACCTGAACGTCATCGTTCACTTCGAAATTGTGCCGATACGGCTTGAGTTTCATCGCCTCGATAATGGCTTTCTCCAGCCGCTGCGGTTGCCCCGGGTGCGCACGCAGCACCGCTTTCAGGTCCACCGAATGCTCGTTACCCAGACACAGTAGCAGGCGCCCTTCGACGGTGAGGCGCACGCGGTTGCAGGTGCCACAAAAGTTGTGACTGTGCGGTGAGATAAAGCCCAGACGAATCTCCGGCGCCTCGGCCAGCCGCCAGTAGCGCGACGGGCCTTGCGTCGACTCCGCCGAGTCGATCAGGGTGTAGCGTTCGGCAATCTTTTCCCGCACCTGGGCGCTGGAGAAAAACGACTCGGCGCGGCTGTGTTCGCTGATGATCCCCAGCGGCATTTCCTCGATGAAGGAGACGTCGAGCTGACGATCAATGGCGAAGCTGACCAGATCATTGATTTCCTGATCGTTGCGACCCTGCATCACCACGACATTGAGTTTAGTGCGGGTGAAACCGGCCGTGCGCGCAGCATCGATGCCGTTGATCACCTGCGCCAGATCGCCGGTGCGGGTCATCTGTTTGAAGCGCTGCGGGTCGAGGCTGTCGAGGCTGATGTTCAGGCGCTTGACCCCGGCGTCGAACAGCGGCGCCGCGAGTTTGCCCAGTTGCGAGCCGTTGGTGGTCATGCACAGTTCGCGCAGACCGGGGAGGGCGGCGATCTGCTCGCAGAGCTTGACCACGCCCGGACGGATCAGCGGCTCGCCACCCGTGAGGCGAATCTTGCGCGTGCCGAGCGCCACAAAGCTCTGCGCCAGTTGATAGATCTCCTCCAGCGTCAGCACCTGCTGGCGCGGCAAAAACTGCATGTCTTCGGCCATGCAATAGACGCAGCGGAAGTCGCAGCGGTCGGTCACCGACATGCGCAGATAGTCGACGCGGCGGTTGTAACCATCGATCAAGACACGCTCTGACATGACAGCCTCGCAGGAATGAAAACCACTGTAGAAGGGGTTTGGTCAGCGCAGGTTATGGGCAACTTTCATTGCCGTCCAATCACTGTTAATGAACAGCTGATTGATGCCGTCGATGATGAAATATTTTTCGCCGAAAGTTGCTCCGTTAGTTTCGCAAGGCCCCGTAAATAAAGGGTTTTTAGCCGTGATAGATGCTTTCGATAAGACGGTCATTAATAGCGATTAGACAACGTTTTGTAACGGTTCATATCCTTGCCCCGGCAAACCCAACGACCGCTTTGCAACCTTGAAAGTCGGCCGTCGCTGTTTAACCGAATCAGGTTCATGCCTGTGTGCATCGTCATGGAGAGTCCCATGTCACAAGTCGACCGTTACAAACCCTACAAAGGCGCCGCTGCCGGTTGGGGCGCTGTCATCAGCCTGACCAAGAGCTGGCTGGGCAGTGAAAACGCCCTGAAAAACATCCGCGCCATGCTCAAGACCAACCAGAACGGCGGCTTCGACTGCCCGGGTTGTGCCTGGGGTGAAGCACCCGGCGCGAGTATGTTGAAGTTCTGCGAGAACGGCGCGAAAGCGGTGAACTGGGAAGCGACCGGGCGTTTGGTCGACCCGGCCTTCTTCAACAAGTACACAGTGTCGAGCCTGGCCGAACAGAGCGACTACTGGCTGGAATATCAGGGCCGTCTGACCCACCCGATGCGCTACGACGCGCGGGTCGACCGCTATGTGGAAATCAGCTGGGAAGATGCGTTCGCGCTGATCGCCGATCACTTGAAAAACCTCAAATCGCCGCATGAAGCCGAGTTCTACACCTCGGGCCGCGCGAGCAACGAGGCGGCGTTTCTCTATCAATTGTTCGTCCGCACGTTCGGCACCAACAACTTCCCCGACTGCTCGAACATGTGCCACGAAGCCAGCGCGGTGAGCATGATCGAGACCCTCGGTGTCGGCAAAGGCACCGTGGTCTACGAGGATCTGCATCACGCCGACGCGATTTTTGTCATCGGCCAGAACCCCGGCACCAACCACCCGCGCATGCTCGAACCGTTGCGTGAAGCGGTAAAGCGCGGCGCCCAAGTGGTGTGTATCAATCCGTTGAAAGAGCGTGGCCTCGAGCGTTTCCAGAACCCACAGAACCCGCTGGAAATGCTCAGCAACGGCTGGGAAGCGACCAACACCGCGTACTTCCGTCCGGCGCTGGGTGGCGACATGGCGATGATTCGCGGCATGGTCAAATTCCTGTTGCAGTGGGAACGCGAGGCGCAGGCGACTGGCGGCGAACCGGTGTTCGATCACGCGTTCATCGCCGAGCACACTACGGGTCTGGACAGCTATCTGGCTGAAGTCGAGGCAACCAGCTGGGAGCACATTCTCGAGCAGTCCGGCGTGCCGCTGCATGACATCGAGCTGGCTGCGCGCATGTATGGCCGCGCCAAGAGCGTGATCATGTGCTGGGCCATGGGCCTGACCCAACACGTGCATTCGGTGGCGACCCTGCAGGAAGTCATCAACCTGCAACTGCTGCGCGGCAACGTTGGCCGTCCGGGCGCAGGTCTGTCGCCGGTTCGCGGCCACAGTAACGTGCAGGGCGACCGCACCATGGGCATCAACGAGCTGGCGCCGAAAGACTTGATGGACGCGCTGGAAAAACGCTTCAACTTTGACGTGCCGCGCATGCACGGCCACAACACAGTGATGGCGATCGGCGCCATGGAACGTGGCGAAGCCAAGGTGTTTATCGGTCTGGGCGGCAACTTTGCCCAAGCCACGCCGGACACCCCGCGCACCCACGCCGCCATGCGCAAACTCGACCTGACCGTGCACATTGCGACCAAGCTCAACCGCAGCCACTTGGTCACCGGTCGCGACGCGCTGATCCTGCCGTGCCTCGGGCGTACCGACATCGACATCCAGGCTGAAGGTCCGCAAGGGGTGACCGTCGAAGACACGTTCAGCATGGTGCATTTGTCGTTCGGTCAGTTGAAGCCGAAGTCGGCGCAGTTGAAATCCGAGCCGGCGATCATTGCCGGGATCGCCGCCGCGACGTTGGGCAAGCACCCGATCGATTGGGAGTGGGTGGTGGGCGACTACGGACGCATCCGCAACCTGATTGCCGACGTGATTCCGGGCTTCGAAAACTTCAATGAGAAGCTGCTGATTCCGGGTGGTTTCCATCTCGGCAACGACGCCTCGGATCGGGTCTGGAACACCGCCAGCGGCAAGGCTCAATTCACCCCGTGCGTGCTGCCAGAACATCTGATCAGCGAAGGCGTGCGCAACTTGCCGGTCAAGCCGCATCTGATTCTGCAATCCATGCGTTCCCACGATCAGTACAACACCACGCTGTACGGCCTCGATGATCGTTATCGCGGGGTTTACGGCATGCGCGATGTGATCTTTGCCAACCAACAGGACATCCAGCGTCTCGGTTTCGAACCGGGGCAGAAGGTTGATCTGGTGGCGCTGTGGGATGACGAACGTGAACGTCGGGTCAGCGGTTTCACCCTGATCGCTTACGACATTCCGGCAGGGCAGGCGGCGGCGTATTACCCGGAGACCAATCCGCTGGTACCGCTGGAAAGCTACGGCGACCGGACCTACACGCCGACCTCCAAATTCGTGGCGATCCGCCTCGAAGCCGCGAAGGTCAGCAACCTGATCCCGTCGTCGGTGGCGTAATCCGCAACCTATAAAAACCATAGCAATTTGACTGGCTGCAGGCGTTCACGTCTGGCGGTGGCCCGGGTTCGTGCTGCCGCTTTTCAGCCTGGATGAGGACATCATCATGTTCAATCTGGAGGCACTGGACCTGGCGCGAATTCAATTCGCGTTCACGGTTTCGTTCCACATTATTTTCCCGGCAATCACCATTGGCCTGGCGAGTTTCCTGGCGGTACTCGAAGGTCTTTGGCTGAAAACCCGTAATGACACCTACCGTGATCTCTACCATTTCTGGTCGAAGATTTTTGCGGTCAACTTTGGCATGGGCGTGGTTTCGGGACTGGTCATGGCGTATCAGTTCGGCACCAACTGGAGCGGCTTTTCGGATTTTGCCGGGAGCATCACCGGGCCGTTGCTGACCTATGAAGTGCTGACCGCGTTCTTCCTTGAGGCCGGGTTCCTTGGGGTGATGCTGTTCGGCTGGAACCGTGTCGGCCGTGGCTTGCACTTCTTCGCCACGGTGATGGTCGCCATCGGCACGTTGATCTCGACCTTCTGGATTCTTGCGTCGAACAGCTGGATGCAGACGCCGCAGGGCTTCGAAATCGTTGACGGGCGGGTGATGCCGCTGGACTGGCTGGCGATCGTGTTCAACCCGTCATTCCCGTTCCGTCTGGCGCACATGGCGATTGCCGCGTTTGTGGCGACGTCGTTCTTCGTCGGTGCGTCGGCTGCCTGGCATTTGCTGCGCGGCAATAACACGGCGCCGGTGCGCAAGATGTTTTCCATGGCGTTGTGGATGGCCCTGATCGTTGCGCCGATCCAGGCAGTGGTCGGTGATGCCCATGGCTTGAACACGCTGGAGCATCAACCGGCGAAGATCGCCGCCATCGAAGGCCACTGGGAAAACACCGACAACGGCCCGACGCCGCTGGTGCTGTTCGGTATCCCGGATATGGACGCGGAGAAGACCAAGTATGCGTTGGAGATTCCCTATCTCGGCAGCCTGATCCTCACCCACAGCCTCGACAAGCAGATCCCGGCGCTGAAGAGCTTCCCGAAGGAAGACCGGCCGAATTCGACCGTGATCTTCTGGAGCTTTCGCGTCATGGCCGGGTTGGGAATGTTGATGATCCTCGTCGGTTTGCTCGGTCTGGCGTTGCGCCGGGGCGGCAAGCTTTATCAGCATCGCGGCTTTCAGCGTCTGGTGTTGGTGATGGGGCCGAGTGGCTTGATTGCATTGCTGGCCGGTTGGATTACCACGGAAGTCGGGCGTCAGCCGTGGGTGGTGTACGGCTTGCTGCGCACCCACGACGCCGCGTCGCATCACTCAGTGGCGCAGATGAGTACGTCGCTGGCGCTGTTCGTGGTGATCTATTTCACCGTGTTCAGCGTGGGCATCGGCTACATGATGAAACTGGTGAACAAAGGCCCGCAGCCGCACCACGAACATCCGCCTGAGGGCGACGCCACACAGACACCGCGCCGACCGCTTTCGGCGGCTATCGCCCCTATGAAGGAGCATTGAGTCATGGGTATTCAAGGTATCGATCTCTCGTTGATCTGGGGAGTGATCATCGCCTTCGGGGTGATGATGTACGTGATCATGGACGGCTTCGATCTGGGCCTCGGGATCCTGTTTCCGCTGATCCCGGATGAGCAGGAACGCGATGTGATGATGAACACCGTCGCGCCGGTGTGGGACGGTAACGAGACGTGGTTGGTGCTCGGTGGCGCGGCGTTGTATGGCGCGTTTCCGCTGGCGTACGGGGTGATTCTGGAGGCGCTATACCTGCCGCTGATCCTGATGCTGTGCGGTTTGATTTTCCGTGGCGTGGCGTTTGAGTTTCGCTTCAAGTCTTCGCCGCAAAAACGCCATTGGTGGGACAAGGCGTTTATCGGTGGTTCGCTGCTGGCGACGTTCGCCCAAGGTGTGGTGATTGGCGCGTATGTGTCCGGGATTCCGGTGGTCGATCGGCAGTTTGCCGGCGGCGGTCTGGACTGGTTGGCGCCGTTTCCGCTGGTGTGTGGCGTGGGTCTGGTGATTGCGTACGCGTTGCTCGGCAGCACCTGGTTGCTGGTCAAGACCGAGGGCATGCTCGAATCGCGGATGCGTCTGTTCACCCGGCCGCTGGCCTTGCTGTTGATGGCGATGGTGCTGGTGATTGGCGTGTGGACCCTGCAACTGCATCCGGAGCTGGCAGTGCGTTGGTCGACACACGGGCATCTGCAGGTGTTTGCCGGGTTGGTGGTGTTGGCCTTGTTGTCGGTGTTCGGGCTGCTGCGCACGTTGCGTCAGCGGCATACGCACTGGCCGTTCGTGTTCACGCTGGTGCTGATGTTGCTCGGTTACATCGGCCTGGCGCTGAGCATCTGGCCAAACATCATCCCGCCGTCGGTGAGCATCTGGGCCGCCGCGTCACCACCGTCGAGCCAGTTGTTCGCGCTGATCGGCGCACTGTTCATCCTGCCGGTGATCCTGATGTACACCTTCTGGAGCTACTACGTGTTCCGCGGCAAAGTGAGGATTGGCGATGGCTACCATTGATTCGCGCGAAGTGAAAAGCAGTCGCTGGTACCAGCGTTTGGGCTGGTTGTTGTTGATCTGGCTGGGCAGCGTGGTGTCGCTGGCGGTTGTCGCCAGTGTGCTGAAACTGGCGATGTATGCAGCGGGCATGAGAGCCCATTGACCCCAAAAAAACCGGAGCCTGGCTCCGGTTTTTTATTGCCGCCGATCTTGAGGTCACTGACTACCCCCAGTAGGCCTTCGCCTGCTCGCGAAGGCGTCAGGTCAGACAACATTGATGTTGAATGTAATGGCCTCATCGCGAGCAGGCTCACTCCTACAGGGATTTGTGGTGGTTGGAGAATATGTAAACACCGCCGAACATTGTGGGAGCGAGCTTGCTCGCGAAGGCGTCAGGTCAGACAACGTCGATGTTGAATGTACTGGCCTCTTCGCGAGCAAGCTCGCTCCCACAGGGGGGGTGGTGAACTTGAGAGCGGCTTATTGAGCGCCAAACATCGCGGTCCAGTAGATCCCGGCGCTGCTTTTCGGGTCGGTCGCGTAGGCGGCGCCGAGTTCCTGGTATTGCGGGTTCATCAGGTTGGCGCAGTGGCCGGGGCTGGCGAGCCAGCCTTCGACGACTTTGTGCACGGTGTCTTGGCCGGCGGCGATGTTTTCGCCGACCTGTTGGCCGCTGTAACCAGCGAGTTCCGCGCGATCGCCCGGGGTGCGGCCGTCGCGGTCCTTGTGATCGAAGTAATTGTTGTTGGCCATGTCGCGGCTGTGATCCTGGGCGATCGTGCCCAGCGTCGCGTTCCAGGCCAGCGGTGCGGCAGCGGCGAATGCCTGACCGCCACACTGACGTGCCTGGCTGCGCGCGGCGTTGAGTTCACTGAGCAACTTCTGCCCCTCACTTTGCGCATCCCCCAGCTTGGCCGACAGCAGCGGCCGCGCCAATACGATGCGCCAGTCACGATCATCGCGGCTGACACCGACATCGACGAACTGCGGATCAAGCACCACCTGACAGAAACTTTCCTGAATCGCCTTCATCGCCGACGCCGCATCGCGCGGGCCGTTAAGCGTGATTGCCTGCACATTGACCATCGGGTAACTGGCGCTGGCCATGGCTTGTTGCAGATCGACAGCACCGGTGGCGCGTAATCTCAGCCGGGGATCAGCCGACAGCGGTGGCAGTTCATTCGATGCCTGCGACCCGCAACGCTGCGGCTGGCTGCGGTAGCTGTTGATCGACTCGATCAATTGCGACTCATCGCCAGCCAGCGCGGGAATGGCAGACATAACGCCCACGGACAAAGCGGCAAGACGCAAAACGAACGGCATGAAGCGCATGGAAATCTCCCTTGAGCTGAATGCGCCCATGATGCGCGAAAGGCACCCTGTGAGTGCAATGTCTTTTTTCTTCATTCAGCGGTTTTTCTGCGCAACTTTGTCTCTGGGTTTGCCGTCTACACTCACCGAAGACCCCGGGATACGGGTGTCTCCCCGACGTAACACCTTGCCCGACTCGGGCGCTGCCGGAAGAACAGACATGGGATTGAAAGGCTGGGCGGGTTGTCTCGTATTCACCCTGTTGGCAGGCTCTGCATGGGCCACCGATCAGGCCCCGATCAAAGCGAAGGCTGAAGAAAAAGCCCAAGTGCTGGAAGAGAAAGCGGCGGACAAGGTCAGCGCCGCACCGGCACCGAAAGCCGAAGCCATCACCCCGACCGAAGTGCAAGCGGTCGACCCGGCCGGCGCTGCGCCGCTGGACGATCCGATCACTTGCCTGGCGCGCAGTATCTATTGGGAAGCCAAAGGCAAAGACACGCCGGAAATGGAAGCGGTGGCCAGTGTGGTGATGAATCGCCTCGGCCACGAAGGTTTCCCCGACACGGTCTGCGCTGTCGTCAAACAAGGCTCGGAAACCAAGAGCTGCCAGTTTTCCTGGTGGTGCGACGGGCGTCCGGATCAGGTCAAGGAAGATGCCGAATACACGCTGGCCAAGGATATCGCCCGCAAAGCGCTGAACCGCCAGCTCAAGGATCGCACCAACGGCGCGCTGTATTTCCACGACCGCAATGTGCATCCGAGCTGGGCCAAGGAATATCGCAAGACCGCCGAAACGAAAAAATTTCTCTTCTACAAACCTGCCGGCGGCGACGCGCGTTAGGCGCAGACCTGCCGCACACAATCACGCAACCAGCGATGCGCCGGGTCAGCGTCCATGCGCGGGTGCCAGAGCATCGACACACTGATATCCGGCATCGCGAAGGGCAGGGCGAAACTGTGCAGGCCCGTGCGTAGTTTGCTGGTATGACGCTGCGGGACTGTGGCGATCAGGTCTGACTCACACACCAGCGTCAGCGCCGCCGAGAATCCACCGAATGAGGTGACGATGTCCCGCGTCAGACCGAGCGCGAGTAACGCTTCGTCTACTGGTCCGCTGCTGCGCCCGCGTCGTGAAATGAGAATGTGCTCGCCGCCGGCAAAGCGCCTGCTGGTGATTTTTCCCGTGCTCAAAGGATGCCCCTCACGCACTACGCCAATCCATTGATCCTGAAACAGGATGCGGCTGTGTAGTGTCGGGTCGGTGCTGTCATCGACCACGCCGGTTTCCAGATCGACGCGGCCTTCGCGCAGCGGCGTGCTGTCCTTGTCGGCTTTCTGCACAAAGCGCAGGCGTACATCCGGCGCTTCTTCAGCGATGCGTGTGAGCAGGGCAGCGGCGAAGGTTTCAACAAAACCGTCGGTGTTGCGCAGGGTGAAGGTGCGTTGCAATTTGCGCGGGTCGAGCACTTCGGCAGGGCGTAAAACCGCCTCGGCTTCCTGCACCAGATGACTGACCCGCTCGCGCAATTCGAGTGCGCGCGGTGTCGGCACCAGGCCACGACCTGCTCGCACCAGCAGCGGATCCCCAGTGGTTTCGCGCAAACGGGCGAGGGCGCGACTCATGGCCGACGGGCTTAACCGCAGGCATTTGGCGGCGCGGGCGACGCTGCCTTCGCGCAGCAAGACGTCGAGGGTGATCAGCAGGTTCAGATCCGGTGCAGTCATGACGTGGCGTTCCATGCAGGTATTGAGTGCAAAGCATGCGTCTTGCGCCGTGTGTTGTCGAGGCTCAGGCTATGACGCATCACCTTTGCACTGCGAGCCTGCCATGCCCCAAGAACCCCTGAGCACTCCCGCCCGCTGGGCGCTGACCAGTCTGGCCTTGTCGATGTTGATGCCTTCCCTGGACACCAGCATCGCCAACGCCGGGCTGCCGATTCTGGCGGCGGCGTTCGAGGCGACGTTTCAACAGGTGCAATGGATCGTGCTCGCTTACCTGTTGGCGATCACCACGTTGATCGTCAGCGTCGGGCGTCTGGGCGATGGTTTTGGTCGACGTCGACTGCTGTTGATCGGGATCGGCATTTTCACCAGCGCTTCGTTGGCCTGTGCGCTGGCTCCCGGACTGGGTTGGCTGATCGGCGCACGGGCGGTGCAAGGCGTCGGCGCGGCGATCATGTTCGCTTTGACAGTGGCGTTGGTGGCCGATGCGGTGCCGAAGACGCGGGCAGGCAGTGCGATGGGCTTGCTGGCGACGATGTCGGCGACGGGCACCAGTCTTGGGCCGTCGCTGGGTGGGTTGTTGATGACGCACATCGGCTGGCAGGCGATTTTCCTGCTCAACGTGCCGCTGGGCTTGCTCAATGTCTGGCTGGTGTATCGCTTTCTGCCGGCGGATCGCGCAGCAGGGCCGCGAGTGACGTTCGATTATTCTGGCAGCGTGGTGCTGGTCTTCACGCTGGCGGCCTATGCGCTGGCAATGACGCTCGACGGTTTCATGTTGCCGCTGCTGCTGGCCAGTCTGGGCGGCGCTGGCTTGTTCTTCATGATCGAGAAGAAGGCCAAGGCGCCGCTGATACGCTTGTCACTGTTCGCTGACCGGCGATTGAGCAGCAGCCTGGCGCTGACCTTGCTGGTGACGACCGTGATGATGACCACGCTGGTGGTGGGACCGTTTTACCTGAGTCGCGGATTGGGCCTCAGCAGTGCCGTGGTCGGCTTGGCGTTATCGCTCGGGCCGTTGTTGTCTGCGTTTGGCGGTGTGCCGGCCGGGCGTCTGGTGGACCGCTTCGGCGCGCGGCGCATCGTGCCGGGCGCGTTGCTCGCCATGGCCTGTGGTTGTGGCTTGTTGGCGCTGTTGCCGATGAGTCTGGGGTTGCCCGCCTATTTGCTGCCGATTGCAGTGGTCGCCGTCGGCTATGCGCTGTTTCAGGCGGCGAACAACACCGGGTTGATGGCCGGAGTTCGTCAGGAGCAACGCGGTGTGGTTTCGGCGATGCTCGGACTGGCACGTAATCTGGGGTTGATCACTGGGGCGGCGGTGATGGGCGCAGTGTTTGCGCTGGCGGCGGGCGATCCGACACAGGCGCCGGCAACCTCCATTGCCAGCGGCTTGCACATTACTTTTGGCGTCGCGGTGGCATTGATGCTTATGGCGTTGATCATCAGCCGAGCGCAGTTCAACTGTAGGAGTGAGCCTGCTCGCGAAGAGGCCGGCACAGCCAATATCTTCAGAGACTGACACACCGCTATCGCGAGCAGGCTCGCTCCCACAGGGGATCGAGTTGATCAGAGATCTTCGGCCGAGCGCAGTTCAACTGTAGGAGTGAGCCTGCTCGCGAAGAGGTCGGCACAGCCAATATCTTCAGAGACTGACACTCCGCTTTCGCGAGCAAGCTCGCTCCCACAGGGAATCGAGTTGATCAGAGATCTTCAACCGATCCGAGATCAAATGTGGGAGCGAGCTTGCTCGCGAAGGGGCCGGCACAGCCAATATTTCCAGAGACTGACACTCCGCTTTCGCGAGCAGGCTCGCTCCCACAGGGAATCGAGTTGATCAGAGATCTTCAACCGAACCGAGATCAAATGTGGGAGCGAGCCTGCTCGCGAAGAGGTCGGCACAGCCAATATCTTCAGCGACTGACACACCGCTATCGCGAGCAGGCTCGCTCCCACAGGGAATCGAGTTGATCAGAGATCTTCAACCGAACCGAGATCAAATGTGGGAGCGAGCTTGCTCGCGAAGGGGCCGGCACAGCCAATATTTCCAGAGACTGACACTCCGCTTTCGCGAGCAAGCTCCCTCCCACAGGGAATCGAGTTGATCAGAGATCTTCAACCGAACCGAGATCAAATGTGGGAGCGAGCCTGCTCGCGAAGAGGTCGGCACAGCCAATATCTTCAGAGACTGACACACCGCTTTCGCGAGCAAGCTCGCTCCCACAGGGGGATCGAGTTGATCAGAGATCTTCGGCCGAGCGCAGTTCAACTGTAGGAGTGAGCCTGCTCGCGAAGAGGCCGGCACAGCCAATATTTCCAGAGACTGACACTCCGCTTTCGCGAGCAAGCTCGCTCCCACAGGGAATCGAGTTGATCAGAGATCTTCAACCGAACCGAGATCAAATGTGGGAGCGAGCCTGCTCGCGAAGGGGCCGGCACAGCCAATATTTCCAGAGACTGACACTCCGCTTTCGCCAGCAAGCTCGCTCCCACAGGGGATCGAGTTGATCAGAGATCTTCAACCGAACCGAGATCAAATGTGGGAGCGAGCCTGCTCGCGAAGGGGCCGGCACAGCCAATATTTCCAGAGACTGACACTCCGCTTTCGCCAGCAAGCTCGCTCCCACAGGGGATCGAGTTGATCAGAGATCTTCAACCGAACCGAGATCAAATGTGGGAGCGAGCCTGCTCGCGAAGGGGCCGGCGCAGCCAATATCTTCAGAGACTGACACTCCGCTTTCGCGAGCAAGCTCGCTCCTACAGGGCATTTGTGGTGGCCGTCAGCTCGCGTGGGTGTTGAGGATGCTCGCCACCTGCTGCGGCTGGCAGTTCAGGTACGGCGACGACTTCAGCCAGCGTTGATCCGGGTACCACGAAAACATGAACTGGCCATTCTTCAGGCGATCAATCACTTGCTTGGCAATCTGCGGCCGCACTGCCGGGCAGCCTTGGCTGCGGCCGATACGTCCTTGTTTCTTGCTCCACAACGGATTCACATAACTGGCGGCGTGAATGACGATCGCGCGATCGCGGGCCATGTCATTGAAACCCGGCTCCAGACCGTCCATGCGCAGCGAATAACCGTGGGTGCCTTCGTAGCTTTCCTGCGTACGGAACAGGCCGAGGCTGGATTGATAACTACCTTCGACATTGGAAAACTGCGTAGCGAAGTTTTCCCCGGAATTCGAACCGTGAGCGACCAGATCGCGTAGCACCAATTTCCGTTTGCTCAGGTCGAAAATCCACAGACGGCGTTCGGTGGACGGCTGCGAATAGTCGATGATCGCCAGGTGGCGCGACGGTTTCGCACCGCTGTTGACCGCGCATTGCATGGCGTTCAGGGCACCTTTCAGCGCTTGGGGATTGAGTTCTGGCGCGGCGTGCGCGAGGCTGGTGTAGAGAACCGGCGATGGTTTGCCGGCGGCAAAAACGGGACTGGACACGGCGACAAGGGTCGCGGTGGTCAACAGCAGTCGGCGCAAAAACGTCAACATTTTATAAAGTGTCCTCACTTGCTACTTATTTGGCACTTTGGCTCCTGACTCCCAGTCAATACCGGCAAGCCCGTTGATCGAGCCTGACTGTTCAGCGCACCTGATGTAAGGTTGGCCATCATCTAGACGGCCATGGATTGGAGTAAAGCAGTTGTTCAAAAAGTACGCATGCTACTTGAGCATTTGTTTGCTCGCTGCGCCGTTTGTCGCTTGTGCCGATGAGCCGCTGCCGCCGCTGGAAACACTGCCGACGCCACCGGCAGAAATGCCGGTCGAGCCGCAAAGTCCGTTGCAGGCGGTTTTGATCAGTCTGGCGCAGTCATGCCCGGCGATTGCCGCACATCTCAACGGCCCGGCGCTGACGCAATTGCAAGCCTTCTACCAGCAGCAGGACTGGATGCCGGTGTGGGCCGGTGACTCGGCACGATTGCCGGCCTTGCAGGCGCAATTGCAACTGTTAGCCGACGATGGCCTCAATCCTAAACGCTACCCGATCGCGACCACGGCGCCGCAGGATGGCGAGTTGTGTGCCGACATCGACATCAGCCGCAACTACCTCCAGGCGCTGCAGGATCTGCATTACGGAAGCCTGCTGCAATCGCACTTCGAACCGCTGTGGCATGCCGACGCCACTCCACGCGACCGTCAGGCGGAATTGTTGGCCATCGCGGTACCGGGCATGCACGACATTCCCGCCGCGTTCGATCTGGCCCGGCCGCGCCTGGCGCAATATCAGGACTTGCGTCAGCTCTACGCCGCGCAACGGCTCAAAGCCTTGCCGCAATGGCAGTCGGTGGGCAGCGGGCCGCTGTTGCGCCCGGCCATGGAAGACAAACGCGTGCCGGAACTGGCCCAGCGTCTTTACAACGAAGGTTATCTGACTCAGATCATTGGTACGCCCGGCAATGCTTATGACGGCGTGCTGGTCGACGCGGTGAAGAGTTTTCAGGCCAACCACTCGCTGCAGGCTGACGGTGTAGTCGGGCCGGGAACGATTGCCGAACTCAACATCAGTCCGCTGAGCCGCCGCGAACAACTGCGGGTCAACCTCGAGCGTTTCCGCTGGATGGCCCAGGATCTGGAGCCCAATGGCTTGCTGGTCAACGTCGCCGCTGCCGAGCTGACGCTGTATCAGGGCGGTGTTCCGGTGTGGCAAACGCGCACTCAGGTCGGCCGCGCCGAACGCCAGACACCGCTGCTGAAATCGCGGGTGACACGCCTGACCCTGAACCCGACGTGGACCGTGCCGCCGACCATCTGGAAAGAAGACAAGCTGCCGGAAATCCGCAAGGACCAGACCTTCCTCAGCCGGCAGAACCTGCAAGTGCTCGACGCCAACGGGCAGCCGCTGGCGGCGGCGGACATCGATTGGGATAACCCCGGCAACATCATGCTGCGTCAGGACGCCGGGCCGCGTAATCCGTTGGGGCAAATGGTCATCCGCTTCCCCAACCCGTTCTCGGTGTACCTGCACGACACACCAAGTAAGGCGCTGTTCGAAAAAGGTCCGCGCGCCTTCAGCTCCGGCTGCGTGCGGGTCGAGCACCCAATGCAACTGCGTGATCTGCTGCTCACCCCGGCGGAAAAGGCCCGCACCGAAACCTTGCTTGCTACCGGCACCACCCACGAATTTCGCTTGTCGGAACCGGTGCCGATCCTGATGACTTACTGGACGGCACAGGTCGACAGCAGTGGCCGCGTGCGTTACTCACCGGACATCTACAGTCGCGACAGCGCATTGCTGGTGGGGCTTGATCGAGCGCATTGAGCCTCAGCGGGTGCTTCGGTTCCAGAACACCCGCGCCAGCCACGCATCGACACTCAACTTGCCAGCCCCGGCGAACACCAGTGGCAGTAGCGCCGCCAGGTAAATTGCCGGCAGCTTGAAGTTGCCGAAGCCTTTGTTAGTGATCGCATACCCCTGCGCCAGCTCGCTCAGTGACGACCAGTCCGCGGGCCAGTGCACGGCGGCGGTCGCGACGACGGTGACCACGATCAGCGAAACCGCCGAAATTCGCGTGCCGAAGCCAAGCAGAATCGCCAGTGCGCAGATCAGTTCCGCCCACATCGACAGTTCCCAGTTCAACGTTGCCGGCAGTTGGTCGAAGGGGAAGGGGAATCGCTCCTGAATGTCTTCGAACCAGTTCTGCCCGTTGAATTTCTCCAACCCGGACTCGAAGAATTCCCAGGCGATGAACAGGCGCAGCGTCAGAGGGGCGAGCCAGGTGCCGGCGCGGTCGAGGTTCAGGTGCAGGGTTTTGACGGCGGTTGAAAGGGTGGCGGTCATGATGCAGCTCCGGTGAGTTAAGTGAAATCGACCGGGGTATTTCAGCGTTGGGGTGTATCGGGTGTGTGTCGGCGGGGTGGGGATTGTGCTTTTGGTGTGTCTGCGGCTTCGGGGTATACAGAGCGATACAGTCAAAGGCCCCTCACCCTAACCCTCCCGAAACGTCGGACCGCCCAGAGGGAGAGGGGACTGACCGTGGGATATTGAAGAGGTACGCCGACGTGAACCTGTTTTGTTGAATCCATAATCGACTGGATTTTTCAGGTCGATGGATGGCGTAAGACACCTCGGTCAGCTCCCTCTCCCTCTGGGCGGTCCGACGTTTCGGGAGGGCTGGGGTGAGGGTGACAAGGCTGGACGCGCCCCCAAAGCCCAGTCAGCATGACCAAAAAAACGGACCACCCCCATGCGACGACTTCCCTCCCTGGCCGCCCTGCGCACCTTCGAATGCGCCGCCCGCCACGCGCATTTCGGCCGTGCAGCCGCCGAACTGTGCGTCACCGACAGCGCCGTCAGCCATCAGATCCGCCAGCTCGAAGAACAACTCGGCGTCTCGCTGTTCATCCGCGAAGGCCGGCAAATCCGCCCTACCATCGCCGCCGGCCGCTTGATGCAAAGCCTGCAACAAGCCTTCGAACTGATCGGCGATGCTTGCGATGAACTGCGAGATCCATCCTCGCTGGCTGTGCTCAGACTGGCCGTCACTGCCGAACTCGCGCAGAAGTGGCTGATGAGTCGTCTCACCGATTTCTACGCGCGCTACCCGCACATCACCCTGCACCTCTACGAACAACCGATCGATGCCACGGCGCCCGGCGAAGACATCGACCTGGCGATCACCTACGGCACCGGCCCGGTGGACAGCAGTGCTTACTTCGTGCGGCCGCTGCCAGCCTTGCAGTTCTTCCCGGTGTGCAGCCCCGGCCTGTTCAACCAAGGCACATTGAAAGCGCCGAAGGATCTGGCCCGCCACTGCCTGCTGCACGACGATCAGGACGGCAAGACCTGGACCGCCTGGTTGACCAGTCACGCTGGCGATCAACGCCCGCAACGTCAGTTGTATTTCGCTCATGCTGGTTTGGCGTTGGAAGCGGCGGCGCAAGGGCAGGGCGTGGCCATGGGCGACAACCTCACGGCGCAGGAAGATCTTCAAAGTGGTCGACTGGTGCGTCCCTTCGCATCGAGCATGACCGCCCTTGGCCAATACGCGCTGGTCTGCGAGCGGCTGCGGCTGGAGCGTCCGGCGGTGGCGCAGATGCTCGAATGGTTCAACGATCAACTGGCCGATTGATGAGTTGAATTCAACTGTTCCGTAATAATCATCGTTGGCAGGCGCAGTGCGCGCGCCCTTAGCCTGTGGTCATTCCAATCCCATCGCGAAGACGAGGTTTGACCATGGCACGTTTGCTCGACTCCACCCCGAAACACGACGGCTTTCGTCTGCCCGGCGAATTCGAAGCCAAATCCGGCTGCTGGCTGGGCTGGCCGGAGCGCACCGACGTCTGGCGCAACGGCGCCAAGCCTGCGCAGAAAGTCTGGGTGCAAATCGTCACCGCCATCTCCCACAGCGAGCCGGTCACTGTGTGCGCCTCTGCCGCGCAGTTCGCCACGGCACGTCGGCAGTTGCCGCCGCAAGTGCGCGTGGTTGAGATGACCTGCAATGACACTTGGTTTCGCGACAGCGGCCCATGCTTTGTGGTCAACGACCAGAGCGGTGAAGTACGCGGCGTCGACTTCGAATTCAACGCCTATGGCGGCCTCGACGGTGGTCTCTATTACCCGTGGGACAAGGACGATCAGATCGCCAGCAAAATCCTCGAGATCGAGCGTTTCGACCGCTACCGCGCGCCATTGATTGCCGAACTGGGCGGCATCCAGAGCGATGGCCAGGGCAGCATCCTCACCACCGAACAATGCTTGCTCAACCGCAATCGCAACCAGCATCTGGGCAAGGACGAAGTCACCCGACGCCTGACCGATTACCTCGGTGCCGAACAAGTGATCTGGCTGCCACGCGGCTGCAAGTTCGACGAAACCGATGGCCACGTCGATGACCTCGCCTGTTTCGTCCGTCCCGGCGAAGTCGTGCTGCAATGGACCGATAACCGCGACGATCCGCAGTGGGAAATCTATCAGGAGGCCTACGACATCCTGCGCAGCACCCGCGATAGCCGTGGTCGTGAGCTGATCGTGCACAAATTGCCGCAACCGGATGTGCTCGAGTGGACCGCCGAAGAAGCCGAAGGCCTCGATCAGCAGGACAGCACTCACACCCGTCAGGCCGGCACGAAAATCTGCGCGTCGTACATCAACTACTACGCAGGCAACAGCTCGATCGTGGTGCCGCTGTTCGGTGATCGTAACGACAAGGTTGCCATGGCGACGCTGGCCGAACTGTTCCCGCAGCACAAGATCGTCGGCATCGAAAACTCCCGGGAAATCCTCCTTGGCGGCGGCAACGTTGCGTGCATCACCATGCCGCAATACGCCGGCAAAGGAGTGTAATCATGGGCCTGCACAAACTGACTCAAGCGTTATTGCTGGTGCTTGCACCCCTATGTGTGCAGGCCGCTGACTCCGCCAAACCGGTGGTTAATCTGTACATCTGGGGCGAGTATCTGGCGCCGGATACGCTGAAGAATTTCGAGGCGAAGACCGGTATTCATGTGGTCGCCGATCACTTCGATTCGCTGGAAACCGTCGAGACCAAATTGCTCACCGGGCGCAGCGGCTACGACCTCGTGTTGACCGCCGGGCAGCATCTGTCGCGGGCCATCGAAAGCGGCGCGATCCAGCCGCTGGACAAGGCCCGGGTGCCGCACTTTGCCGGGGTTGGCGAGGAGTTTCGCCAGCACATGGCGGTGTTCGATCCGGGCAATCGCTATGCCGGGATTTACGCCTGGGGCACCACCGGTGTGGGCTATCAGGAACAGGCGATCAAGCAGCGTTTGCCCGATGCACCGACGGACAGTTGGGCGATGTTGTTCGATCCGGCAGTGGTTTCGAAATTCGCTGACTGCGGGGTGAGTCTGCTCAACGATCCCAACGAGGTATTTGCCGCCGTCATGAAGTACATGGGGCTGGACATCAACCGGCAGAACCTCGATGACTTGAAGCTCGCCGAGCAGCAACTGGCGAAGATCCGGCCGTACATTCGTTACTTCGATAACGACTTGAACATCAGCGATCTGGCCAACGGCAACACCTGTGTGGCGATGTCGTGGAATGGCAATGTGGCGATCGCGGCGGGGCAGGCTGAGGCGGCGAAGAAACCGTTCACGCTGAGTTACCGGATTCCGAAGGAGGGTACGTTGATCTGGTTCGATGCCATGGTCGTGCCCAAGGACGCGCCGCATCCGCAGGCCGGGTTGGCGCTGATGGATTATCTGATGACGCCGGAGGTGATTGCGCCGATCACTGACACCATTCATTACGCCAACGCTATTACGGCGGCGGATGGTTTGGTCGATGCATCGATTCGTAATGATCCGGGGACGTATCCGTCGGCCGACGTCAGGGCCACGCTGTACAGCAAGAATGACAATGGCAAGGCGTTCAATCGTGCGTTGATCCGGGCGTTTAGCCGGTTGAAGTCCGGACTGTGAAAAGCTGACCCTCACCCCAGCCCTCTCCCAGAGGGAGAGGGGGCCGACCGAGGTGTCTTGCGTTAAACATCGACCTGAAAACCCGAGTTGATTATGGATTTAAGCCCTGGCGGTCATGAGTTCTCAGGCGTTATATCAAGTCGGCGTAAATCTCCGATCTCCCCCAATCAATCCCCTTTCCCTACGGGCGGTCCGACGTTTCGGGAGGGCTAGGGTGAGGGCGGTCGATTATGGGTTTGAAAAGTCTTGGCAATCATGGATTCACAGACGTTATTTCAGGTCGGTGTAGATCCCCAATATCCCCCAATCAGTCCCCTCTCCCTCTGGGAGAGGGCTAGGGTGAGGGCAGCGGTTTCGGCACCCGCCACAAATACCACGCCGCCACTGTCCGATACGGCCGCCAAGCCAACCCGATCTCAACCATCTGCCTGCGCGTCGGCTGCACCTCCAACCCCTTCAAGCGCCGATAACCCTCACGCACACCAAAGTCATCCGCCGGCAAAATATCCATGTGTTCCAGGCTGTAAATCAGCAACATCTCCACCGTCCAGCGACCGATCCCGCGCAAACTGACCAGACGTTCGATCAGCGCCTCGTCATCCATCGCCAGCGCCGTGGCGTAATCCGGCACCACGCCTTCCAGCGTCGCCCGGGCAATCCCCTGGATCGTTGCAATCTTGCCGGCGGAAAACCCGCAACTGCGCATGCGCTCAAAATCCGTCGCAAGGATCTGCTCGGGACGCGGAAACGACTGCCCAGGAAACAACCCCACCAGCCGCCCGACAATCGCATCGCCGGCCTTGGCATGCAGTTGCTGATAAGCAATCGCCCGCACCAGCGATTCATACGGATCACGCGCTGGATGCGGTTGATGCAGGCACGGACCTACCGCTGCGACATGGCGCTGCCAGTGCGGATCAAGCGCGGCCAGAAACACGCTGGCCGCTTGATAGTCGTCAGCCATTTATTTCAGCAAGCCGTTGACTTCGCCGTAGCTGAACGCCTTGAGGTCATGGCTGTCGAGTTTGCCGCTGGCCAGAAAGCTTTTTACCAGCCCGCCCATCGCGCCATAGAGGAATTCAGCGATGCCGGAGCCGGCGCTCAAGCGGCGTACGCCCAGCGCTTGCAGTTCTTCGGGCGAAGGCAGGCAAACGAAACCAAGCACGTTGACTGGCAGCGCAGAGCCTTTGCAGATGGCCTCGATTTCATAGGCACTCGTGACGCCCGCCGCGAACAGGCCATCGGCACCGGCCGCTTGATAGAGCGTGGCACGGTGCAGGGTTTCGGCGACGCGATCCTCGGCCGGGACGAGGCTTTTCAGATACACGTCGGTGCGCGCATTGATGAACAGCCGCACCTCGCGCTTGTTGGCCACCTGACGTGCCACTTCGATCTTGCGCGCGAGCAACTCCGGATCCGCAGAACCGTCCTCGATATTGATGCCAACAGCACCCGCCGCAATCACCGCATCCAACACTTCCGCCACGCGTCCGAGGTCATCGGAGTAACCGGCTTCAACGTCCACAGTCAACGGCACGCTGATCACCCGGGCGATCGATTCCACGGTCGACACCAGCCGTTCGAGGGGCAGAGCGTTGCCGTCCGGATAACCGTGGGCCCAGGCCACCGCCGCACTGCTGGTGGCCACGGCTTTACAGCCCAAGTGCTCGACCAGTCGCGCACCGGTGGCGTCGCCGACATTGGTCAGCATCAACAGGCCTTGCTGGTGCAACTGGTGAAACTGCGTAGCGAGCGCGTTCATCAAAAATCCTTCTTGTCAGTTGATTCGATTCGTCAGAATGCCAAGGGTTGCGTGAGCTGCACGGCGGCGTTTTCCAGTCGCAGCAGAAACGCTTTGCGCGGCTGCCCACCACCATAGCCGGTCAGCGAGCCATCCGCGCCGATCACGCGATGACAAGGCACCACAATCGACAGCCGATTGTGCCCGTTGGCCAGGCCGACCGCGCGACTGGCGCCGGGCTTGCCCAAACCGGCGGCGATGGCGCCGTAGGTACTGGTGTGGCCGTAAGGGATTTGCAGCAGCGCCGACCAGACCTGCCGGGCGAACTCGCTGCCGGGCAGGTGCAATGGCAGGGTAAAGGTATTCAGCTGGCCGGCGAAATACTGCGCCAGTTGCGCCTCGATCTGCTGCAAATGCGCGTTGTGCCCCGGCGCCACCGCGTAACCGTAGCGGTTCTGCAATTCCTCGACTTCGCGGGTCAGTGCCGGGCGATCAAGAAATTCCAGCAACACCAGGCCGCGGCGTTCGGCCATGGCGATCATCGGCCCCAGCGGCGTGGTCAACCGGGTGAACAGCAGCGGCTCGCTGTGTCCGGCGCGGCCCGGGGTGATGTGGAAGGACTTCTGGAAGGCATCGCGAAAACCGCTGAGCGATTCATAACCCGAATCAAACGCGGCGTGATCAATCGAGATGCCTTGCTTGATCCCGCCCAGCGCCATGCCCAAGCGGCGCGTGCGCAGCCACGCATGGAAGGTCATGCCGAAATGCTGCTTGAACCAGCGCCGCAGCTTCAGCGGCTCGATGCCTTCAGCGAGCAATTGTGCGTCGCTCCAGTGCACCTCCGGATCGGCGTCCACGGCGTTGAGCAGCCGTTGCACCCAGTCCGGGGCGATGGCTGCGGCATCCAGTGGTTTGCAGCGCAAGCAGGCGCGATAGCCCGCCGACAGGCAGTCGTCGGCGTGGGCGAAGAACTCGACGTTCTCCGGTTTCGGTTTGCGCGCCGTGCAACTGGGGCGGCAGAAGATCCCGGTGGTTTTCACGGCCGTGAAGAACACGCCCTCGTAGGCAGTGTCGCGTTCGAGCATGGCGCGAACCATTTCGGCGTGGGGCGGCAGGACAGCGGTTTGTATGTTCATGGGCTGAGAGTAAAACCAGTTTGTCGATGGCTCCACCGAAAAATCGACAGTGAATTATTTCGATTCTGCACCACAATGACCGGGTCGCTGAATGTGAGGAACCCAACCCATGCATCCCTTCGCTATCCAACATATTGATCACATCGTCCTGCGCGTCGCCGACCTGCAACGCAGCATCGACTTCTACGGCCAGGTGTTCGGCGCCGAAGTGGTCAAGCGCAACGAACCGTTGGGCCTGATACACCTGCGCGCCGGCACTTCGATGATCGACCTCGTCGACCTGCAAGGCGAACTCGGCCGCAAGGGCGGCGGGGCGGCCGGCAGCGAGCGGCGTAACGTCGATCACTTCTGCCTGCGCATCGAGCCGTTCGACGAAGAAGTACTGCGCGCGCACTTGCAATCCTTCGGCTTGAGCGTGGCCAAAGCCGAGTCACGCTTCGGCGCCGAGGGCAAAGGGCTGTCGCTGTACTGCGTCGACCCGGACGGCAATCAGGTCGAGCTCAAAGGCCCGTCCGAGGCTTAAGCGCGTTTGGCCAGCAACAGCACCGAAGCCGCTGCCGACAGCAGGCCTGCGCAGCAACGATTGAAGATCCGTTTGCCGCGCGGCTCGGCGAACCAGCGGCGCATGTGCAGGCCCATCCACGCGTAGGCGCTGATGGCGATCCACTCCAATAAAAGGAACAGCACGCCGAGTACGGCGAATTGCGCCGCCACCGGGCGCGCCGGGTCGACGAATTGCGGCAGAAACGCGGTGAACAGCAGAATCGCCTTCGGATTGCCCGCCGCTACCAGAAATTCCTGCCGCGCCAACGCGAGGAAGCCAACGGTCGTGCCCGTTGCTTGCTGTTCGGCCTCGGGATTGGCCCGCCACAACTGCCAGGCCATGTACAACAGATACGCCGCGCCGACGATCTTGATCGCATGGAACAACCATTCCGAAGTCTGCAACACCACCGACAGACCGGCACCGGCCAGTGCGATCATCCCGGCGAACGCCAGAATCCGCCCGATACCCGCGGTGCAGGCACGGCGAAAGCCATAGCGTGTGGCGTTGCTGACCGACAGCAGGTTGTTCGGCCCGGGGGCCATGTTCAGGGCGAAGCAGGCCGGGAGAAACAAGGCGAGGGTGGCGAGATCCATGACAGCACTCCAGAAACGAGAGCGATATTTTTAGCACAGCCTCCGGGCGCTCAGACCCATACAGTCACGCGGCGCTGTCGCGGTACAGCGCCCGGTGCCGTTGGGCAACGCGGTCGAACTTTTTGCAGATGCCTTCACTCTGAAAGACTCAGAGGGTGATAGTTTCGGCAGAAATATCTATCCGGCCGGTCAGAAACCGCGATAGCCGTGTAAAATTTCGCCGACGTTGCATTCACCCCGTTTGGCCCCCGGCGGCCCCACCAAGAGCGATCTACATGCAAGCAAAGGCCCGTGAAGTTTATGTGCCACCGGTGCTGCAAGATCTGCGAGCCGGCACTGCCGAACTGCACATCGCACTGGAAAAACGCCTTCCTTTTTTCTCCGATACCCTCGATACCCAGGCTTTTGTGCGGTTGATGCAGGCTTATTACGGCTTCTATCTGCCGCTGGAAAACGCCTTGCTCCGCAGTGATGCAATGCCTGCCGATTTTGATCTGACGCCTCGACTCAAAGCGCCAACCTTGCGCACTGATCTGCACGCGCTGGGCGTATCTGCCGAAGCGCTGCAAAACCTGCCGCAGTGCGAGCAGTTGCCGGTCATCGACTCAAGCTTCGCCTGCCTTGGCGTGCTCTACGTCCTCGAGGGGGCGACGCTCGGCGGGCAGATTCTGCGCCGGGAAATCTCGACGCGGTTAGGCCTGGAAGCCGATAACGGCGCGGCCTTTCTCGATATCTACGGCGCTGCCACGGGGCGGCGCTGGCGTGACTTTATCGAATACCTCGGCAGTCGGCCAATGAGCGCCGCCGAGCGCGGCGCTGTCGTCACCGCTGCACAAACCACATTCAGCTGTTTCGAGCGCTGGCTCGAAAGCCGGGAGGTACTGGCATGAACCCGCAAGACAAACAAGACTTTGAAGAACTGCTGGCCAACTGTGCCGACGAGCCCATTCGTTTCCCCGGTGCGATCCAGCCCCACGGTTTGCTGCTGACCCTGAGCGAACCTGCATTGGCGATCATTCAGGTCAGCGCCAACGTCGAAAGCCTGCTGGCCCGGGTGCCGCAAAGCCTGATCGGCCAGCCACTGGAAAGCCTGATCGGCGACGCCGAAGCGGCGCAAGTGCGCGAAGCTTTGCTGCAACCGTTGCTGTCCGATGTGCAGCCGCTGCGCTTCAGGCTCAACGGCACGGCATTCGAAGGTTTGCTGCACCGCCATCAAGGTGTGCTGATTCTGGAGCTGGAAATCCACGTGGAAAATTTCCAGCCGCGCAATGTCGCCGGCAATCAAACGCATCTGGGGCGCATGCTCCAGCGTCTGCAGGCGGCCACCACGTTGCAGGCGCTGTATGACATCAGCGTCAAGGAAATTCAGGCCATGACCGGTTACGACCGGGTGTTGATCTATCGTTTCGAGGAGGAGGGCCACGGTCAGGTGATCGCCGAAGCCTCCGACCCGTCGATGGAAGTGTTCAACGGCTTGTTCTTTCCGGCGTCGGACATTCCCGAACAGGCGCGCGAGTTGTATCGCACCAACTGGCTGCGGATCATCCCCAATGCCGACTACCAACCGGTGCCGCTGGTGCCGAAGTTGCGCCCGGACACGAACACGCCGCTGGACCTGAGTTTTGCCACCCTGCGCAGTGTGTCGCCGATCCACTGCCAGTACATGAAGAACATGGGCGTGTTGTCGTCGATGAGCATTTCCCTGCTCAAGGGCGACAAGCTCTGGGGTTTGATCAGCTGCGGCAATCGTCAGCCACTGCACGTGCCGCACGAATTGCGTGCGGCGTGTCAGACCATCGGCCAGGTACTGTCGCTGCAGATCAGCGCCATGGAAGCGCTGGAGATTAGCCGCCAGCGTGAAGAAAAAGTCGAAGCCTTGGCGCTGCTCAATCAAGCGATGATCGATTCGCCGCAGAATGTCTTTGACGGTCTGGCCAATCAGCCGCAGACCCTGATGGCGCTGACCAATGCTGGCGGTATTGCGATCATCGAAGACAAACAACTGCACCGTTACGGCAACTGTCCGGAACCGGAAGACATTCGCGCCTTGCACAAGTGGCTGCAGGACAGCGGCGAGCCAGTGTTTGCCAGTCATCACCTGGCCAGCGTCTACCCGCCGGCCGCGCAGTTCCAGCAGGTGGCCAGCGGCGTGCTCGCCATGAGCCTGCCGAAACCGGTGGACAACGGCGTGTTCTGGTTCCGTCCCGAGGTCAAAGAGAACATCAATTGGAGCGGCGACCCGCGCAAGCCGCTGGACCTGGAAAACTCCGACGCCGGCCTGCGCTTGCGCCCGCGCACCTCGTTCGAAATCTGGAAGGTCGAGATGGCCGGGATCTCCACCAAGTGGAGCCACGGTGATCTGTTTGCCGCCAACGATCTGCGCCGTTCGGCGCTGGAAAACGATCTGGCCCGGCAGGTGCGCCGCGAACAGGAAGCGGTGCGCGCCCGCGATGAGTTGGTGGCGGTGGTGTCGCACGATCTGCGTAACCCGATGACCGTGATCTCGATGCTCTGCGGCATGATGCAGAAGGCTTTCAGCTCCGCCGGTCCGCACACTTCGCGCAGGATCTCCACGGCGATCGACACCATGCAGCAGGCCGCCGGGCGCATGAACACGCTGTTGGAGGACTTGCTCGATACCTCGAAAATCGACGCCGGGCGTTACTCCATCACCCCGCAGAAACTCGACGTCGGGCAGATGTTCGAGGAGGCGCAGGCGTTGCTCGCGCCGCTGGCGCTGGACAAGGACATCAGCATTTCCTTCGCCGCCGACCCCGATCTGCGCATCCACGCTGACCCCGAGCGGCTGTTTCAAGTGTTGTCCAATCTGGTCGGCAACGCGATCAAGTTCACCCCGCGCCTGGGCACGGTGGGCGTGCATGCCACGTCGGTCGGCGATGATATCGTTTTCACCGTGCGCGACAGCGGCGAGGGCATTCCCAAGGAACATCTGCCGCACGTCTTTGACCGTTACTGGACGGTGAAAGAGGGCAATCCGACCGGCACCGGTCTGGGCTTGTACATCACCCAAGGTATCGTCGAAGCTCATGGCGGGCGGATCTTCGCCGAGAGCGAACCGGGGCAGGGCAGCGAGTTCCGCTTCACCGTGCCGCGCCTGGACTGAACACAGCTTTTATGTGGGAGCGAGCCTGCTCGCGAATGGGGGCGTCCTGGCAATGCAGTGCTGAATGACCCACCGCTTTCGTCGGAACGCCGCCCGGAGCAGGCTCGCTCCCACAGGGGAAATGTGTGTCAGGGGCATTTTCTTCAATACCGAGGACCGGGTGCTCGCTACCGTGAGCACCTTGTTCCTCGATTTGAAGCAGGTGTGCGATGAGTCTGATTGTTTCCATGGCGGCGTTTGCGCTGGCGGCGTCCATCACGCCGGGGCCGGTGAACATTGTCGCGTTGAGTTCCGGGGCGCAGTTCGGTTTTCGCGCCAGTCAGCGGCATGTTGCCGGAGCAACGCTGGGGTTTGTGCTGTTGCTGGTGTTGATGGGCCTGGGTCTGCACGAGGTGCTGAAACTCTGGCCATTCATGACCCGCGTGGTGCAACTGGCCGGCGTGGCGTTTCTGCTGTTCATGGCGTGGAAACTGGCCATGGATGACGGGCAGTTGAATGCCGGTGAGTCAGGGCGGGCGCCATCGATGCTGTATGGCGCGGTGATGCAATGGCTCAACCCGAAAGCCTGGCTGGCATGCGTCGCGGGTATGGGCGCGTTTGTCGCCGATGGCGAGGCGCGGCTGGTGTGGCAGTTTGCAGCGGTGTATCTGGTGATCTGTTATCTGTCGGTCGGCTGCTGGGTGTATGCCGGGACGTTTTTGCGTGGGTATCTGAGCAATGCGGCGGGGATGCGTTGGTTCAATCGGAGCATGGCGTTGTTGCTGGCGCTGAGCGCCATCTACTTGTTGTTCACTTGACCCTGTGGGAGCGAGCCTGCTCGCGAATGCTGTGTGTCAGTCACTGGATATGCCGGCTGAACCACCGCTTTCGCGAGCAGGCTCGCTCCCACATTGATCGGCGTCACTGCCAGAGATTAGTTGAACGGCTGCGCAAAATCGCCCCCCTCAATGTGCCAGACCTTCGGTTCGTCCGAGAAATAATCTTCCAGCCCCAGCATGAATAACCGATGGTCCTCACTCGCTTCAAAACCCGGGGTGTGATCCTCAAGGGATTGCCAGCGCACAATCAAATTGAACACCTCAGGCGTTTCTATCCCTGGCGCGAGCATGTGGCCGCCGTAACCCTGCGCGCGCATGAGCAGTGGCTCGACCTCGGCAAACGCACGCCGAAACGCTGCAGTTTGTTCTTTGTGAACGGGTAGCAGAGCGATCTCGTAAACCATGATGTTCTCCTCGGGACTGAATTCAGCGATTGGCGAGTTCGGGCGACGGCGCGACGGCAATCGCGATCTTCCCTTGAACGCCGTTGTTGGGCGTCTCCAGCCGGGTGTGGGCGAGGCCGATGTCGGCCAGCGCATAGACTGCGCCAACGTGTGGGCGCAACTGCCCGTTCGCAATCAACGCACTCAACTCGTCGAGCTTGCCGCGATTCTGTCGGGTGAAAACGAAGTGGTAACTGGCGTTCTTGCCCCAGGCCTGCATCAGGTTCTGTGGCTGGGCAAGGTCTACGATCGATACCACGCGGCCAAGCTGTGCGAGGGCGTCGGGGCTGCGCGTCAAGGTGTTGCCGCCGATGGTGTCGAAGACGGCGTCGACGCCGCGGCCATCGGTTTCGCGCAGGATCGCTTCGACGTAATCTTCCTTTTCGTAATCGATCAGCACATCGGCGCCCATCTGCCTGGCGAACTCGAAATTGCCTTCACGTACGGTAGTGAAGACCTTCGCGCCGATGGCTTTGGCCAGTTGAATTGCGACATGACCGACACCGCCCGCACCGCCATGAATCAGAATGTTCTCACCTACTCTGAGCGCCGCCCGCACGACCAGCGCTTCCCACGCCGTTCCGCCAACCAGGCTCAGGCTTGCCGCTTCAAGGTGGCTCAGTGCGGGCGGCTTCTTGCCGACAATGCTTTCGGCCGCCACGTGATACTCGGCGTAACTGCCCGGACCGTCGAATATTTGCGGGGTGTACCAGACTTCGTCACCCGGCACGAACGCCGTCACCCCCGGGCCGACCGCTTCGACAACGCCAGAGACGTCGTGCCCGGTGATGGCGGGGAGGGGCACCAGATCGGCATAGTCGCCACGGCGCACCTGATAATCCAGCGGGTTGATGGAGGTCGCGTGCACCCGTACCAGTACTTCTCCGGCTTGTGGCTCTGGTTTGGGCACGTCGCACAGTTCGAACGATTGCGCGCCGCCAAATGATGTAAGGATCATCGCTTTCATTGCATTGCCTCGTTTCGGTAAAAAGGGATATCGGGAATTCTCGATATCATGGGGTAAAAAATTACAGCTCGCTGCCGATGATCTCGGCCAGCGCGCTGATCGCTGCTTCGTTGCGTTTGTAATAGGTCCACTGCCCAATACGCCTGACTTCGACCAGGCCGGCGCGTTGCAGCGTCGCCAGGTAATCGGACACCGTCGACTGCGACAGCCCGACACCTTCCTGAATACTGCTGACGCAAACGCCCACCGTATGCACGTCACCTTCGTCCTGGGGAGGAAAGTGTTTCTCGGGATCCTTCAAGCCTTTGAGGATTTCCAGGCGTGTGCGGTTCGAGAGGGCTTTGAAGATTTCGAGTAGTTCCATGCCGCGACGATATCGGAATTTACCGATATGTCAATATCTCAATTCGAAGGTCATCAGCCGATGATGCTGGCACTTCACCTTGTGGGAGCGAGCCTGCTCGCGAAAGCGATGGCACAGTCAATATCCCCGTGACTGATACACCGCTTTCGCGAGCAGGCTCGCTCCCACAGGGGAGGTGTTGAGTTTCAGATGACGTGTCAGCCGCGATATTGGCCGGGTGTCGCCGCCAGGTGTTGCTTGAACGCCCGCTGAAAATGCGCCTGATCGGCAAACCCGGCTTCCAGCGCCACATCCGCAATCAACTGCCCGCCGCGCAAACGCTCGCGGGCAAACTGGATGCGTTGGTTGACCAGAAACGCGTGGGGCGTCATGCCGTAATGCTGTTTGAAGGCGCGGATCAGGTAGGACGGTGAAAGCTGTGCAGCAGCGCAGATGTCGTCGAGGTTCAGTACCTCGGTGCAGTGCTCGCGGATGAAATCGGCAGCGCGTTCCAGTTTGAAATTCGGCTCGCGCAGAGAGGGGCCGGCGGGGTTCAAACGCAGTTGCAGATCACTGAAAAACTCTACTGCTGCACTCTGTTTGCGTAGCACATCCTGTTGCGGGTCGACCAACGTTTGATACAGCCCGTTCAGTTCGTTGAAAAGCGCAGTGTCATCAAGGTGTGTGGTGGAAAAACGCCGAAACTCAAGATCACCGGCAAAGCCCAACTGATGCTGCAAATCCGTCAGCCACGGCGTCTCGACGTACAGCATCACATACGACCACGGCTGATCATCGATCGGATTACACGCATGTACATCGCCGGGATTCATCAGCACCACGGTGCCCGCCGCGACCTCGAACTGCGCCTGTTCATGCACATAAGTACTGCGCCCGGCGGTGATCGCGCCAATGGAAAAATGCGCATGGGAATGCCGGGCGTAGCAGACCTCGCGGCCATCGGCGATGGCCCGCGCTTCAATGAACGGCAGCGCCGCGTCGCGCCAGAAGCGCGGGGCTTTTTCAGGGTGTTTGGCGGCAGCGTGTTTCATCGTTGTTATTCCCGGCAGGCCAGGGCGCCAGTGTATTAGCTCTGGCCGGCAAAGGCCCGTTCGAGTTCGGCAATGTCGAGTTTTTTCATCGTGAACATGGCCTGCATCGCTCGCTGCGATTTGCTGGTGTCGGCATCCAGCATCATCTGCATGAACGCCACCGGCACGATCTGCCACGACACGCCGAACTTGTCCTTGAGCCAGCCGCATTGCTGGGCTTCGACAGGGCCACCCTCGGACAGACGGCCCCAGAAATGGTCGACTTCTTCCTGATTCTGACAATTGACCTGAAATGAAATCGCCTCGCTGAACTTGAACATCGGCCCACCGTTGAGGCCGGTGAAGGTCTGGCCATCGAGTTCGAAACTGACGGTCATCACCGCACCTTCCGGCTTGCCGTGAAATTCCTGGCCGACCTTGCTGTAGTGGGTCAGGCCGGTGATTTTCGAGTGATCGAAGATCGAGCAATAGAACTTCGCGGCGGCTTCGGCCTGATCGTCGAACCACAGGCAGGGCGTGAGCTTTTGAAAGCGTTGCATGGCAGTCATCCTCGGCAGGTTAGACACGCAGGATTTACAGCGTAGTCAGTCCTTGGTCGATTGCCGATGCCGTAGATCGACAATTGCCGAGCATTGGAAATCCCGACGACTGAGACACCGAGCCGCAGATCGGCGTTTCCTTTCGTGCCTTGCTGTAGTCGTAATGACAAGGTTTCGGGTCGAATTGACTGCGTCCGGTTTGTGTCAAATTGACTCGTTATCGTGCAACTAACTGATTTCATTGAATTGAAAATCTGGCACGAGACTTGATGTACTCAACTTATCTACACGAACCACTCAGGAGTACGCCACCATGTTCACGTTCTTTGAAAGCCCGCTGAACGTTCTGCACCTTTCGAGCAAAATCCTCGTTGCTGGTCTGCTCATGTTGCTGGCCGGCATCTACGGCGCGTATCTCTACAACGGCCACATGCCGATTGCGCTGCTGGTGGCGATGCATTCGCTGACCATCCTCGGCCCGACCCTGATCAAGATCGGCTACGTCATGCGCCTGCTGGCGCAGTACCGCATCCGTGGTCCACAGGTGATCCGGCAAACCGCGTAATTCCTGTGGGATTACTTGGATATGTTGTCAACGCAAAACCCTGTAGGAGTGAGCCTGCTCGCGATGGCGTCGGGACAGTCTGCACTTGTATTGCCTGAAATACCGCTATCGCGAGCAGGCTCACTCCTACAATGATCAGCGGTGTTCTGGAAGTCAGCGGCGCTCGGCAACCATCAGCAATGACTGCGGCAGCGGACTTTGTGGGTGTTGTGGCTCTTGCAGGCTGACGAGTTGGAACCCGGCCATATCCAGCGCATTCAGCCAACTCGATAACGTGCGGAAATACCACGGCATCGGCTGCCACTGGCCCTTGAACCCGGCGAAGGATTCTTCGCGCCAGCCATCCTGATAATCCCCAGCCGCCACAGCCCACGGATGCAGTGTCTGAATGACTAAAACCCCGCCGGGAACAAGCAGCGTATTCATCGCCGCAAGCAACGGAATGATGTCCTGATGCAGCAATGAAAAATTGGCGCAGATCAGGTCATAGTCGCGACCGATGTCGATCTTGCCATCGACCAGGATTTCATAAGAGGCGACATGCACCCGCGCCGCCCCCGCCAAACGCGCCGCTTCAATAAGCCGCGCATCGCCATCCACACCGACTGCCTCAATCCCGCGATCCGCCAGCGCCCGCAACATCCAGCCTTCGCCGCAGCCGAGGTCGAGCACACGCTGCGGCTGCCGGCCCATGATCGCCAACAGAATTGCCTGATCGGTGACCTGCTGGCGGCTTTCAATGGCGCCGCTGCGGATCACGTCGATCCAGGCATCAGCGTTGTCTTGCCAGCTCTGCAAAAGGCTGGATTCGGGGGAGGGCATGGCGGTGTCCCGACTTCTGAAAAACCACAGTATGGACGCTGATCGCAAGCCAGGGTTTGTAGATCAGCGCACCCACACAACTCCGAACGCCGATTTCTTTGAGAAATCGATATCAGGTCCATTTTCCGGTCATTTTTTCGAAGCCGCCAAAGCCTCTTTGAGCGCTGCATCTGCACGTTCGGCGGTTTGCGCATCACCGTGCTTTTTCAGCAGCTCAGTGACCTCGGCCAACTGTGCCGCGCTGAGCCCGACGCGCAGGCTTGCCGCCATATGTGCGCGCAGTTGCGATTCCACGCCCGGCGTCGCTGCCAGGGCCCCGACAGTCGCCAGTTCACGGCTTTGCCAGTCAAGGTTGTCGCGCTCGAAGATATCGCCGAACAGGTGGGTTTGCAGGAACCGGTTGATAACCGGGGCGAACTCGAACACCGGGCCTTTGACCGGGGCGCCCGAAATTTTCGTTTGATTTGCGGTGCCGCTGGCCAGCAGTTCATCCCCAACTGGAATCGCCCGGCCCGGCTCACGCCCCGGCGCATCTTCGATGCCGCGTTGTTTGCGTGCCTGCACCACGGTCATCAGCTCGTTCAAGGCATTGAGGCTGCGCGGGAAACCCACATAGGCGTAGAGCTGCACGAGAATTTCCCGGGTTTCGCTGATGGTCAGGCCGGCGTCGAGTGCCTGGTTGAGCGTCGAGTTGAGATTGGGCATGTCGCTGGTCGCCATGAACGCGGCCATCAGTGGAATCGTCTGTTGTTTACTCGACAGGGCTTGTGCGGTGGTTTGCGGAGTAGTCATGGATTGCGGTGTCTCGGCTGCTTGAGTGGTAGCGCTGAACATCGACCCAACGCTCAGGCAGAACGCCATGAGTGCGGGGAGGGCAGCGCTGCTGCGTGTGTCAGTGGTCATCGTGGAGGGCTCCGTCCACTGCGGTGCTGCGATGTCCTGAGTATCCGTGGTCGGGCCATAACCATGGTTCAGGCCCATGCAGCCAAGGCCGAGGGCGGATACTTCGAGTGAACGGTTGCCGAGTGTGCGCTTGTGCATGTCGATCTCCCGTTGGGCGTGGGGAGAACAGTAAGCGAGGTGGCTGGTGAGGACTAGACGGGTAAATCGGGATGGCTTGATGAGTTCTGTTCATTAATCGACAGAGGGGGGCAAACGCGAAAGTGAGGGGTAACCCCTCACTTATTCGGTCTGGTGATTATTGCGGTACGCGCAGCTTGTCCAGCAGTCGGTTGACCAACAGCTCGTTCAGCATGATCACCTGTTGCAGCGCCAGCAGCGGTTTGCGCTCCGGGCCGCCTATTGAGTTGGCGATGTTACCGGCCATGGAGTGGGCGTAGGAAAGCGACTCACAGGCTTCGACCAACAGGGTTTCTTCATCCAGCGTGGGGTCGACCAGATAGACCGGGCGAAACGGGGGCGAGCTTGGCGGAGCGCCCAGTGCTTCGGGTCGCAGGTAGTAGTCGAGGGCGCGGTCGGTTGCCTCTTTGACCTTTTGCGGGTTGAGCGCGGGGTCGTGAGGGATTGGGTCGGTGATCGGTGGGTTGGGCGTGATTTTGAACATGGATGAAACTCCTATCGCAGTTTAAGGAGCCATCACTCTCGCTACCAAACGAGTGGGTGGTGGCCATACGCGGGTTGGTAGACCGGCTGCAATAGGAACCCGGCGCTCACGAGTGAGCCCCACGCATGACTACCATTGAACTGAGCCTCCACAAAGAGACAGCACAGGGTGTTGTCACACGGCTATTACAGACGGGCTACCAAACCCGATCACTGTTTTGCAGTGACAGGCAAACGATATAGCCCGGCCCATAGCCGTGTAAGCCGGCGGATTCTGGCGTACGCGTAGGTAACGACGCAAGGTGTTGTAGGGAGGATGGCGTAACGGTTTGTGTGCTTTAAACGCGATAACCGGATGACGTTTACCAATGAGCATTGCCGAGCAATGAGGTCTAAATTCAGGAGTTTTACGGACTACAATTTTGGGTGTAATGACCTACAGATCTGCAAGAATCCGCCGACTTGTCTGCCTTGAAACAAGATCCTATCGTTTGCCGGTCAAAACTTAATCACTTAAGCTGGTCAGCATGAATACACATCCTTCGGAGGCTCCGATGGCCACCACCAGAAAGACCGACAAACCTAACAAAAAGGAAGTCCGTGATGAGCTGACGTTCCTTGATGTTCGGCAAGCCGCGCGTGATGGGCAGAAAGTGTTCGATAAATTTGTGATCACTGGCAGGCTACCTATTACAAGGTAGGCCTGAATGCCAGCCATCAAGATTTCTGCGCTTTTTGAACAAATCACTAACTGGCAAAACTTCGCTGCACATTTTTATAACTACAAGGTGTGCGGTGAATTACCCGGGATTTTCGGGCGTGACGAACGACTCGACTTGACCGATATGCACCATATCCACCTTGCCAGTACTTCGTCACTGCAAGCTCGATGGGCAAAAATAAATCGTCAGTATTACCGCACTGTATTGGTTGACGATGCTGATAATGACTTTTGGCTGATCTATGCCTATGACGCGTTTCGGGATGAATATCTGTTACTGACAGTCACCGGCCCGGATGCCCATAACCGAAGCGAGTGGGGCTCATTTCTGCGCAATGTGCATTGCCAGATTGTTGGTCCTTGGACGTTGGGCAGGATTGCCTTTCCCGATTTGGACGATCTGTAATTCGAGGTCGAGCAGAGGAGGTGTGACATGGATCGATTGACCGGCGGTTGCCTGTGCGGCGATGTCCGTTTCGAAATGACGGGTCAGCCCTACCGAGTCGGCATCTGCCACTGCCTCGACTGCCGCAAACGCCACGGCGCGCTGTTCAGCACCTCGGCCATATTTCCCGAGGATGCGCTGAAAGTCACTGGCGAAACCCGCGACTACAACGGGCGCTTTTTCTGCCCGCGCTGCGGCTCTCCGGTGTTCACGCGTTCGGCAGATGAAGTAGAGGTCAACGTCGGATCGCTGGATGAGCCTAATCAGTTCAAACCCACCTACGAACTCTGGACCATCCGCCGCGAGTCGTGGCTGCCGGCGCTGCCACTGGCTCACCACTACGAGCGTGATCGCGAGAGCACGGAGCGTACAGAGGAGTAGAGGGGGCAGAAAACTTCTGGGACTTGGAATGGAGTGAGGATTTTTGGCATGTCACATAGTCCCTGTGGGAGCGAGCTTGCTCGCGAAGGCGTCGTGTGAGTCGACATCAATATTGAAAGTAATGACGCTTTCGCGAGCAAGCTCGCTCCCACAGGGTGCAGTGCATAAACTTACAGATCTTCACCGCGAATAAACGCCAGCAGATCGGCGTTAATCGTCTCGGCCTCCGTCGTCGGCATCCCGTGCGGGAATCCCGGATAAGACTTCAGCGTGCCATTGGGCAGCAATTTGGCCGACAACGGCCCCGAATCCGCATACGGCACAATCTGATCATCCTCGCCATGCATCACCAGCACCGGCACGGTGACCTTCTTCAAGTCCTCGGTGAAATCCGTCTGTGAAAACGCGACGATCCCGTCGTAATGCGCCTTCGCCCCACCAATCATGCCCTGACGCCACCAGTTGGCAATAATCCCTTCCGATGGCGTGGCGCCCGGCCGGTTGTAGCCATAAAACGGCCCCGTCGGAATGTCCCGATAGAACTGCGCCCGGTTCGCCGCCAGTTGCGCCTGAAAATCATCGAACACCGATTTCGGCAGCCCACCCGGATTGCTCTCGGTCTGCACCATCAACGGTGGCACCGCACTGATCAGCACACCTTTGGCGACGTTGGCCTGACCATGCCGGGCAATGTAATGGATGACCTCACCGCCACCGGTCGAGTGGCCGACGTGCACGACGTTCTTCAGACCCAGATGATTGACCACCGCCAGCGTATCGTCGGCGTAATGATCCATATCGTGGCCATCCCAGACCTGACTCGAACGCCCATGCCCACGGCGATCATGGGCAACCACCCGAAAGCCTTTGCCCAGGAAGAACAGCATCTGCGCATCCCAATCATCGGAACTCAGCGGCCAGCCGTGGTGGAAGTGGATCACTGGCGCGTCTTTCGGGCCCCAGTCCTTGTAGAAAATCTCGACGCCGTCTTTGCTGGTGACAAATCCCATGTTCGCAACTCCAGACCAATCTGATGGATAACCCGCGCGGTGATCGCGGACCGGTTTCGCTCATGACGAGTTTTCTACAGTGCAGGCTCAGTGCGAGCCGTTATCAACTGTAGGATTAAAGTCGACATCTGCATGACCGGTGGTCGCAACGTCTGGCTTCGTACGCAAATTAGGCTTTGCTGAAAGGGATAAGCCGAGGCGCGCGTAGGCTTTGCTGGCCACAGCGGCGCCCCTTCAGAACACCGTGAGTCTGAGGAATTTCCCCGATGCTGACCTTGAATATCAATGGCAAGGATCAGGAGCTCGATGTCCCTGCGGACATGCCGTTGCTCTGGGTCCTGCGCGATGTTGCGCACCTGACCGGTACCAAATTCGGCTGCGGCATGGCCCAGTGCGGGGCCTGCACCGTGCACGTTGACGGGGCGCCGTTGCGCGCCTGCATTACGCCCGCGACCGCCGTAGCCCATGGCCAGAAAATCCTTACCATCGAAGGGCTGTCCACCGACGGTTCGCACCCGGTGCAGCAAGCCTGGGCCGAACTCGACGTGGTGCAGTGCGGTTACTGCCAGTCGGGGCAGATCATGTCTGCGGCGGCACTGCTGGCGAAAATCCCCAAACCCACCGACAGCGATATCGATCAGGCGCTCTCCGGCAATATCTGCCGTTGCGGCACCTATCCCCGCATTCGCGCAGCGGTTAAGCGTGCATCGGAAATCGGCTGATTCAATCTGTGGGAGATAGGCGATGAACAGTCCTGTATCGCGTCGGGGTTTTCTCAAGGGCAGCGCCGTGTTGGGCGGCGGTCTGGTGGTGGCGTTTGTCGTCCCTGGCGGCCACAAGTTTGCCTATGCGGCCGAGAATGAAGGCAAGGTTTTCGCGCCGAATGCGTTTTTGCGCATCGCAGCAGACAACAGCGTCACCGTTTTGCTGGGGCATTCGGAGATGGGCCAAGGCATCTGGACCGGCCTGACCATGTTGATTGCCGAAGAGCTGGACGCCGATTGGTCGAAGATCCGCGTCGAGCACTCACCCGCGTCGGCGGCGGATTACGGCATGCCAGGTTTTGGCGGCATGCAGATTACCGGCGGCTCGACGTCGACGTGGATGGAATTTGACCGCTATCGACTGGCAGGCGCGACCGCGCGGCAGATGCTGGTTGAGGCGGCGGCGAAACGCTTCGAGGTGGCACCATCGGCCATTCGCACTGAATCGGGCGTGGTGATTGCCGGTGACAAACGTGCAACTTATGGCGAGCTGGCGGATGCCGCCGGGCAACTGCCGGTGCCGGATCCGAAGTCGATTACCTTCAAGGAAGCCAAGGACTGGAAAGTCATTGGCAAACCGACCAAACGCCTCGACACACCGGAGAAAATCACCGGCCGCGCCAAGTTCGGCATGGACGTGCAGTTTGAAGGCTTGATGACCGCAATGGTCGCGCGCCCACCGGTATTCGGTGCCACTGTTAAATCTTTCGAAGGCGCTGAAGCGCTGGCGGTGCCGGGCGTACACAAAGTGGTGCAGGTACCGACGGGCGTGGCGGTGATTGCCGAGCATTACTGGGCGGCGAAACTGGGGCGTGATGCGCTGAAGGTCGATTGGGATCTGGGTCCGCATGCCGATCTGAGCAGCGAGAAATTGCTGGCGAGTTTCCGCAAACTGGCCGCCACGCAAGGCACGTCAGCCAGTCAGGCCGGTGATGCCAAGGGCAGTTTTGGCAAAGCGGCGAAGAAGATCGATGTCGAATACAGCGTGCCTTATCTGGCTCATGCGCCGATGGAACCGCTCAATTGCACGGTGAAAATCAGCGCCGAGAAATGCGAAATCTGGACCGGCACACAATTCCAGACGCTGGATCAAATGGTCGCTGGCAAGATCACCGGGCTGAAACCCGAGCAAGTCGAAATCCACACCGAATTCCTTGGCGGTGGTTTTGGGCGCCGGGCCAACCCGACTTCAGACTTCGTCGCCGAGGCGGTGCAAGTGGCTAAAGCCGCCGCCATGCCGGTGAAAACCGTGTGGTCGCGCGAAGACGATATTCGCGGCGGGTACTACCGCTCGATGTTTCTGCATCAGGCGAAGATCGGCCTCGGTGCTGATGGCTTGCCGTCGAGCTGGCAGCACGTGCTCGTCGGTCAGTCGATCATGACCGGCACGTTGATGGAGGCGACGATGGTCAAAAACGGCATCGACCCGACCTCGGTCGAAGGCGTTTACGACAGCCCTTACGTCAAAGGCCTGGCTAATCACCAGGTTGATCTGCATTCGCCGCAAACGGGCATCAATGTGTTGTGGCTGCGCTCGGTGGGCCATAGCCATACCGGTTTTGTCATGGAATCGCTGATCGATGAAATGGCCACGGCGGCGGGCAAGGATCCGGTGGAGTACCGACGCACCTTGCTCAAGGATCATCCTCGGCATCTGGGCGTGCTCAATCTAGCGGTGGAAAAGGCCAACTGGAAAGCCCCGTTGCCGGACGGCCATGCGCTGGGCGTGGCGGTGCACGAGTCGTTCGGCAGCTACGTGGCGCAGGTCGCCGAGGTGTCGCAGGACAATCTGGCAATTCGCGTGCATCGCGTGGTCTGTGCGGTGGACTGCGGGATTGCGGTGAACCCGCAGAGCATCGCGGCGCAGATGGAATCGTGCATCACTTTCGGTCTGGGCATGGCGCTGCACAGCAAGCTGACGCTCAAGGACGGCGCGGTGGTGCAGTCCAACTATCACGATTATCAGGTGCTGCGGCTCAACGAGATGCCGGTGGTGGAAGTGCACATCGTGCCCAGCAGCGACAAACCCGGCGGCATCGGCGAGGCCGGTGTACCGCCGACCGCGCCAGCCGTGGCCAACGCGGTGTTCGCCCTGACCGGGCAACGCCTGCGCGAGTTGCCGCTGCAACTGTCGGGGGTGTGAGATGAAACGACATCTAGTGTTGGGCACGGTGGTTCTACTGGGGCTGGGCGGTTATGCCTCGGACCTGTTTGCCGATGATCAGGAAGCCTTGAAAGCCTTCACCACGGTACAGAAAGTCTTCCAGAGCCCGCGTTGCCAGAACTGCCACATTCCCGGTGATTCGCCGTTGCAGTTCGACGCCGGCATTCCCCATGCGATGAACGTGGTGCGCGGCATGGACGGCAAGGGCGCGGCAGGTTTGCCTTGCGCGACCTGCCACGCGGAAAACAATCCGCCGGCCAGTTACGGCCCGCATGCACCACCGGGTGCGCCGCACTGGAGCCTGCCGCCGGCGTCGCACAAAATGGCCTGGATCGGCCTGCCGCCGGACAAGCTATGCGCGATGATCAAGGACCGTTCGAGCAATGGCGATCGCGATTTTGCTGCACTGATCAAGCACGTCAGCGAAGACAAATTGGTGCTGTGGGGCTGGAATCCCGGGGCAGGGCGCGCGCCGGTGCCAGTACCGCACGATATTTTTGTCACGCAATTCAAGCTCTGGGCCGATGCGGGCGGGCCATGCCCGGTGGCGCAAATGTGAGCCATTGCCAAATTAGCGCTACGCTTGGAAGCATTGTTGCCAATGGAGTGTGCTGATGCTGGTTCCAGGAAAACCTGCGAATGAAACGGCGCGCGTTCAAGCGTTGCACGGTCTTGAGCTGCTCGATTCCGCCCCTGAAGAACGTTTCGACCGACTGACGCGGTTGGCGAAACGCCTGTTCAATGTGCCGATTGCACTGGTGACGCTGGTCGACACCAATCGGCAGTGGTTCAAGTCGTGCGTGGGCCTGGATGTCAGCGAGACACCGAGGGATGTCTCGTTCTGCGGCCATGCGATTCTTAACGACGGCCTGCTGTTGGTGCCGGACGCCCGCGAGGATGTGCGCTTCCATGACAACCCGTTGGTGACAGGCGCGCCGAACATTCGCTTCTACGCCGGTTACCCGCTGACCGTGCCCAATGGCAATAAAATGGGCACGCTGTGCCTGATCGACACCAAGCCCCGCGACCTCGACGAGGAAGAGCGCGCGTTGTTGCGTGATCTGGCGGAAATGGCCGAGCAAGAGTTGGCCGCTGTGCAGATCGCGAGCATGGATGAGTTGACGTTGCTGTCCAATCGCCGTGGTTTCAAACAACTGGCGCAGCATGCACTGGACGCCTGCGCACGGCTGGAACGGCCGGCAACCTTGCTGTTTTTCGACCTCAATGACTTCAAGCAGATCAACGATCTGTATGGGCATGCCGAGGGTGACAGTGCGCTGAAAACCTTTGCCGACGTGCTGCGCATCGCCTTTCGCGAGAGTGATGTGGTCGGGCGCCTGGGCGGGGATGAGTTCGTCGCGTTGCTGACCGGCTCCAGCCATATTGAAACGACGGCGATCATGGCGCGGCTCAAGGATATTCTCGAAGAGCGCAATGCCACGTTGCACCGGGGCTATGCGATTCGCTTTAGCGTGGGTCAGATCGAATATGACGCCAAGCGCCATGAGACCGTGGATCGGCTGCTGGCGGATGCCGATAGCGCGATGTATGTGCACAAGCAGGCCTTGAAGCGTTGTTAGCGAATGCACCGCAGATCGCTTGTAGGAGTGAGCCTGCCCGCGAAGAGGCCGGCACAGGCATTATCTCCGGTGACTGACACACCGTCTTCGCGAGCAGGCTCACTCCTACAGGGGGGGGCGGGTGTTCTCAAAATCCCGGTTCACCACAAATCCATGTGGGAGCGAGCCTGCTCGCGAAGCGGCCGGCACAGGCATTATCTCCGGTGACTGACACACCGTCTTCGCGAGCAGGCTCACTCCTACAGGGGGGGCGGGTGTTCTCAAAATCCCGGTTCACCACAAATCCATGTGGGAGCGAGCTTGCTCGCGAAGAGGCCGGCACAGGCATTATCTCCGGTGACTGACACACCGTCTTCGCGAGCAGGCTCACTCCTACAGGGGGGGGGCGGGTGTTCTCAAAATCCCGGTTCACCACAAATCCATGTGGGAGCGAGCCTGCTCGCGAAGAGGCCGGCACAGGCATTATCTCCGGTGACTGACACACCGTCTTCGCGAGCAGGCTCACTCCTACAGGGGGGGCGGGTGTTCTCAAAATCCCGATTCACCACAAGTCCATGTGGGAGCGAGCTTGCTCGCGAAGAGGCCGGCACAGGCATTATCTCCGGTGACTGACACACCGTCTTCGCGAGCAGGCTCACTCCTACAGGGGGGGCGGGTGTTCTCAAAATCCCGGTTCACCACAAATCCATGTGGGAGCGAGCCTGCTCGCGAAGAGGCCGGCACAGGCATTATCTCCGGAGACTGACACACCGCTTTCGCGAGCAGGCTCGCTCCCACAGGGGGGGGGCGGGTGTTCTCAAAATCCCGATTCACCACAAATCCATGTGGGAGCGAGCCTGCTCGCGAAAGCGCTGGATCAGGCCATGATCAGTTGACTGAATGGACGCTTTCGCGAGCAAGCTCGCTCCCACAGGGGACAGTGTTGCAGGCATAAAAAAACCCGCCAGATCGGCGGGTTTTTTATTGGCTAGGCGAAGATCACTCTTCGATGTTGCCCATGGCGGTGGTGTTGAAGCCGCCGTCCACGTACATGATTTCGCCGCTGATGCCCGACGCCAGGTCGGAGCACAGGAAGGCGCCGGCGTTGCCTACTTCGTCGATGGTGACGTTGCGACGCAGCGGGGTTTGCGCTTCGTTGGCGGCCAGCATCTTGCGGAAGTTCTTGATGCCCGAGGCTGCCAGGGTACGGATCGGGCCAGCCGATACGCAGTTGACGCGGGTGCCGTCCGGGCCCAGGGAGCCGGCCAGGTAACGTACGCCAGCTTCCAGCGAAGCCTTGGCCATGCCCATTACGTTGTAGTTCGGCATGGTGCGCTCAGCGCCCAGGTACGACAGGGTCAGCAGGCTGCCGTTGCGGCCTTTCATCATTTCGCGGCCGGCTTTGGCCAGGGCCACGAAGCTGTAGGCGCTGATGTCGTGCGCGATGCGGAAACCGTCACGGGTGGTGGCTTCGGTGAAGTCGCCGTCCAGTTGGTCGCCCGGAGCGAAGCCAACGGAGTGAACGATGCAGTCCAGGCCGTCCCACTTCTTGCTCAGTGCTTCGAAGACCTTGGCGATTTCTTCATCGCTGGCCACATCGCACGGGAAGCACAGCTCAGGGCTCGAACCCCAGCCTTGGGCGAATTCTTCAACACGACCTTTCAGTTTGTCGTTCTGATAAGTGAAGGCAAGCTCAGCGCCCTCGCGATGCATGGCGGCAGCGATGCCGGATGCGATGGACAGCTTGCTGGCGACACCGACGATCAGTACGCGCTTACCGGCGAGAAAACCCATGTGTTGCTCCTCTTTCAGGTTATTGCGCAGTGGCTGGTGCCAAAAAAGCGGCTTCCAGCAACTGCTGTGTATACGGATGTTGGGGGGCGGCAAAAATACTTTGCGCGTCTCCCTGTTCGACCACTTGGCCATGCTTGACCACCATCAACTGGTGGCTCAGCGCTTTGACGACAGCCAAATCATGGCTGATAAACAAATACGTCAGGTTGTACTTGGCTTGCAGTGAACGCAACAGCTCCACCACTTGCCGCTGCACCGTCCGGTCGAGTGCCGACGTCGGCTCGTCCAAAAGGATCAGCGCCGGCTTCAACACCAAAGCCCGGGCAATGGCGATTCGCTGCCGTTGCCCACCGGAAAATTCGTGGGGGTAGCGGTGCCGGGTTTCCGGATCCAGACCTACCTCCTTCAATGCCGCAATAATCGCCGCCTCTTGTTCCTCAGCGGTGCCCATCTTGTGAATCCGCAGGCCTTCGCCAACGATATCGCTGACACACATGCGCGGGCTCAGGCTGCCAAACGGGTCCTGAAACACCACCTGCATCTCCCGACGCAACGGGCGAACCTCGTTCTGCGTCAGGCAGTCTAGCTGCTTGCCTTCAAAGCGGATCGCGCCTTTGCTGCCAATTAGCCGCAAAATCGCCAGACCCAGCGTGGATTTGCCGGAACCGCTTTCCCCCACGATCCCCAGGGTCTGACCCTGCGGCAGGCTGAAATTGATGCCATCCACTGCCTTGACGTGATCCACCGTGCGCTTGAGCAGGCCTTTCTTGATCGGGAACCAGACTTTCAAATCCTCGACCTCAAGCAGCGGCGCGCCGATTTTATTGCTCGCCGGGCCTCCGCTGGGCTCCGCGCCGAGCAATTCCCGAGTGTACGGATGCTGCGGCGAACGGAACAGCTCTGCGCACGATGCCTGTTCGACGATGCAACCGCGCTGCATGACACATACGCGATGCGCAATTCTTCGCACCAGGTTCAAATCGTGACTGATCAGTAACAACGACATGCCCAATCTGGCCTGTAATTCCTTGAGCAAATCGAGGATTTTCAGCTGAACGGTCACATCCAGCGCAGTGGTCGGTTCGTCGGCAATCAACAATTCCGGCTCGTTGGCCAGGGCCATGGCGATCATCACACGCTGGCGCTGGCCACCGGACAGTTCGTGGGGCAGGGCCTTGAGACGCTTGTGCGGCTCGGGGATGCCGACCATGTCCAGAAGCTCCAGCGTACGCTTGGTCGCGACTTTGCCGGTCAGGCCCTTGTGGATGCCGAGCACTTCGTTGATCTGCTTCTCGATCGAATGCAGCGGATTCAGCGAGGTCATCGGCTCCTGAAAGATCATCGCGATGCGATTACCACGAATGTGGCGAATCGTCTTCTCGCTCAGGCCCAGCAGGTTTTGCCCGGCATAGTTGATGCTGCCGGCCGGATGGCGGGCCATCGGGTAGGGCAGCAGGCGCAGGATCGAGTGCGCGGTGACCGATTTGCCCGAGCCGGATTCGCCGACCAGCGCCAGGGTTTCGCCGCGTTTGATGTCGAAACTCACGCCTTCGACGACCCGGTGCACACGCTCGCCGAAACCGAATTCGACGGCGAGGTCGCGCACTTCGATCAGATTGTCCTGATTCATTTCACTTCCTCGGGTCGAAGGCATCGCGAGCGGACTCGCCGATAAACACCAGCAAACTCAACATCAACGCCAGCACGGCAAAGGCACTCATGCCCAGCCACGGCGCTTGCAGGTTGGATTTGCCCTGGGCGACCAGTTCACCCAGCGACGGACTGCCGGCCGGCAAGCCGAAACCGAGGAAGTCCAAAGCGGTGAGGGTGCCGATGGCGCCGGTGAGGATGAACGGCATGAAGGTCATGGTCGAGACCATCGCGTTGGGCAGGATGTGGCGGAACATGATCGCGCCGTTCTGCATGCCCAGCGCTCTTGCTGCGCGCACGTATTCGAGGTTGCGGCCACGGAGGAACTCGGCGCGCACCACGTCGACCAGGCTCATCCACGAGAACAGCAGCATGATCCCCAGCAGCCACCAGAAATTCGGCTGGACGAAACTGGCGAGAATGATCAGCAAGTACAGCACCGGCAGCCCTGACCAGATTTCCAGAAATCGCTGCCCGGCCAGATCGACCCAGCCGCCATAGAAACCCTGCAAAGCACCGGCAATCACGCCGATGATCGAACTCAGCACGGTCAACGTCAGCGCGAACAGCACCGAAATGCGGAAACCGTAGATCACCCGCGCCAGCACGTCGCGACCCTGATCGTCAGTACCCAGCAGGTTGTCCGCCGACGGTGGCGCCGGGGCCGGGACTTTCAGGTCGTAGTTGATGCTCTGGTAGCTGTAGGGAATCGGCGCCCACAACACCCACGCTTCCTTGGCCTTGAGCAGTTCGCGGATGTACGGGCTCTTGTAGTTGGCTTCCAGCGGAAATTCGCCGCCGAAGGTGGTTTCCGGGTAGCGCTTGATCGCCGGGAAGTACCAGTTGTTGTCGTAATGCACCACCAGCGGCTTGTCGTTGGCGATCAGCTCGGCGCCCAGGCTCAGGCCGAACAGCACCAGAAACAGCCACAGCGACCACCAGCCACGCTTGTTGGCCTTGAACAGTTCGAAGCGGCGGCGGTTGAGAGGGGACAGGTTCATCTCAATGCTCCCGGCTTTCGAAGTCGATGCGCGGATCGACCAGGGTGTAGGTGAGGTCGCCGATCAGTTTTACCACCAGCCCCAGCAGGGTGAAGATGAACAGGGTCCCGAACACCACCGGGTAATCGCGGTTGATCGCCGCTTCGAAACTCATCAGGCCGAGGCCGTCGAGGGAGAAGATCACTTCCACCAGCAAGGATCCTGTGAAGAAGATGCCGATGAACGCCGACGGGAATCCGGCAATCACCAGCAGCATGGCGTTGCGGAACACATGGCCGTACAACACGCGATGACGCGTCAGGCCTTTGGCCTTGGCGGTGACCACGTACTGTTTGTTGATCTCATCGAGGAAGCTGTTTTTGGTCAGCAGGGTCATGGTCGCGAAGTTGCCGATCACCAGTGCGGTCACCGGCAGCGCCAGGTGCCAGAAGTAATCGAGGATCTTGCCGCCGAAGCTCAGTTCATCGAAGTTGTTTGAGGTCAGGCCCCTTAGCGGGAACCAGTCGAGATAACTGCCGCCGGCAAACACCACGATCAGCAGGATCGCGAAGAGAAACGCCGGGATCGCATAGCCGACGATGATCGCCGAACTGGTCCACACGTCGAAATGGCTGCCGTGCCGGGTTGCTTTGGCGATCCCCAACGGGATCGACACCAGGTACATGATCAGCGTGCTCCACAGCCCCAGCGAGATCGACACCGGCATCTTTTCCTTGATCAGGTCGATGACCTTGGCGTCGCGGAAGAAACTGTCGCCGAAATCCAGCTGCGCGTAGTTCTTGACCATGATCCACAGACGTTCCGGGGCCGATTTGTCGAACCCGTACATGTGTTCGATTTCCTTGATCAGCGCTGGGTCCAGACCCTGCGCGCCGCGATAGGACGAGCCGGCCACCGACACCTCGGCACCGCCGCCGGCAATCCGGCTGGTGGCGCCTTCGAAGCCTTCGAGCTTGGCGATCATCTGTTCCACCGGGCCACCGGGCGCGGCCTGGATGATCACGAAGTTGATCAGCAGAATGCCGAACAGGGTCGGGATGATCAGCAGCAGTCGCCGAAAAATATACGCCAGCATCTGATTACTCCGTGCCCACAGGGTCGGCTTGCAGTTTGGTTTCGACTTCTATTGCCGGTTTTGCGTCGGGCTTGACCCACCAGGTATTAATCCCGATGTCGTACTTGGGCGAGACTTTCGGGTGACCGATGTGGTTCCAGTACGCCACGCGCCAGGTCTTGATGTGCCAGTTCGGCACCACGTAGTAACCCCATTGCAGCACGCGATCCAGTGCGCGGGCGTGGGCCACCAGGCTTTTGCGTGAGTCGGCGTTGATCAGGTTTTCGACCAGTTGATCGACAATCGGATCCTTCAGGCCGATGGTGTTGCGGCTGCTCGGTTTGTCGGCAGCGGCGCTCATCCAGAATTCGCGCTGTTCGTTACCCGGTGAGTTGGATTGCGGGAAGCTGCCGACCATCATGTCGAAGTCCCGCGAACGCACGCGGTTGATGTACTGCGAAACGTCTACGCGGCGGATTACCAGATCGATGCCAAGGTCGCTGAGGTTGCGCTTGAACGGCAGCAGTACGCGTTCGAATTCGGTCTGCGCGAGCAGGAACTCGATCACCACCGGTTTGCCCGTGGCGTCGACCATTTTGTCGTCGACGATCTTCCAGCCGGCCTCTTGCAGCAGTTGGTAGGCCTCGCGCTGCTGCGCGCGGATCATGCCGCTGGCATCGGTCTTCGGATTCTCGAACGCTTCGCTGAACACCTGCGCCGGCAGTTTGCTGCGGAACGGCTCGAGGATCGCCCGTTGATCGGCGTCGGGCAGGCCGGTGGCGGCCATTTCCGAGTTTTCGAAATAGCTGCGGGTGCGGAAGTAGGCGCTGTTGAACAGTTGTTTGTTGGTCCACTCGAAATCGAACAGCAGACCGAGTGCCTGACGCACCCGCACATCCTGAAACACCGGGCGACGCAGGTTGAAGACGAAGCCCTGCATGCCGGTCGGGTTGCTGTTGGCGATCTGTTCCTTGATCAAACGGCCTTCGGTAACCGCCGGGATGTTGTAGGCGTTGGCCCAGTTCTTTGCGGTCATTTCCAGCCAGTAATCGAATTGTCCGGCCTTCAGCGCCTCAAGGGCGACGGTGTTGTCGCGGTAGTAATCGGTGGTCATCGTGTCGAAGTTGTAGAAGCCACGGTTGACCGGCAGGTCCTTGCCCCAGTAATCCTTGACCCGCTCGTAACGCACTGAACGTCCGGCCTTCACTTCGGCGACCTTGTAAGGGCCGCTGCCCAGCGGAATCTCCAGGTTGCCCTTGGTGAAGTCGCGATCGGCCCACCAGTGCTTGGGCAGCACCGGTAACTGGCCGAGGATCAGCGGCAGTTCGCGGTTATTGGTGTGCTTGAACTTGAAGAGCACTTTCAGCGGATCTTCGGCGATTACCTCGGAAACGTCGCTGTAATAGCCGCGAAACAGTGGAGAGCCTTCTTTTGTGAGCGTGTTGAAGCTGAACACCACGTCCTCGGCGCGTACCGGGTGGCCGTCGTGGAAGCGCGCTTCGGGGCGCAGGTAGAAACGCACCCAGCTGTTGTCCGGAGCTCTTTCGATCTGCCGGGCGATCAAGCCGTATTCGGTGAACGGTTCGTCGAGGCTGTGTTTGGTCAAGGTGTCGTAGATCTGCCCGACATCGTCGGCCGGCACGCCTTTGCTGATAAACGGGTTGAGGCTGTCAAAGCCGCCGAAACCGGCCTGACGGAAGATGCCGCCCTTGGGCGCATCAGGATTCACGTAATCGAAATGTTTGAAATCGGCCGGGTATTTAGGCGGCTCGTTGTACAGGGTCACGGCGTGTTGCGGAGCGGCAAAGGCCAGCCCGGCGAACAGCAAACCGCTGGCCTGGACGAGCAGGGCGCGGATCGGTTTCATTGATCTTTCTCCGAAGACTTCAGCCACCACGCGCTCAGGCCCAGGGTGTAGGGCGGCGTGGTGACGAAGGCCAACCGGTTGCGGTAGGCCAGACGGTGATAATTGAGGTACCAATTGGGAATGCTGTAGTGCTGCCAGAGCAGCACGCGGTCGAGCGCCCTGCCGGCGGCGACCTGCTCGTCGCGGGTGCGCGCGGCGAGCAATTGTTCGAGCAGGTGATCCACTACCGGGTTGGCAATGCCTGCGTAATTCTTGCTGCCCTTGACCCCGACCTGACTGGAGTGGAAGTACTGCCACTGTTCAAGCCCCGGGCTGAGGGTCTGGTTGAGCGTCATCGAGATCATGTCGAAATCAAATTGATCGAGGCGCTGTTTGTACTGCGCCCGATCCACGGTGCGCAGGCGCGCGTCGATGCCGATGCTGTTGAGGTTCTCGATATAGGGCTGGTAGAGGCGCTCCAGGTTCGGATTGACCAGCAGCAGCTCGAACCGCAGCGGTTGGCCGTCAGCGTTTTGCAGGCGCTGACCGTTGAGCTTCCAGCCGGCTTCGGCGAGCAATGCCAATGCCTTGCGCATGGTTTCCCGGGGAATGCCGCGTCCGTCGGTTTTTGGCAGGGTGAACGGCTCGGTGAACAGCTTGGCCGGCAGTTGTTCCTTGTACGGCTTGAGCATCAGCCATTCGTGCCCGACCGGCAGGCCGGAGGTGGTGAACTCGCTGTTGGGGTAGTAACTGGTGGTGCGTTTGTAGGCATCGCTGAACAGTGCGCGGTTGGTCCACTCGAAGTCGAACATCAGGCCCAGCGCTTCACGGGTCTTAACGTCCGAGAACGTCGCACGGCGGGTGTTCATGAACAGGCCCTGAGTCTGGGTCGGGATCTGATGCGGGATCTGCGCCTTGATCACATCGCCACGGCGTATGGCGGGGAAGTTGTAGCCGTTGGCCCAGTTCTTCGCCTGATGCTCGATGTAAATGTCGAATTCGCCAGCCTTGAATGCTTCGAAGGCCACGTCGCTGTCGCGGTAAAACTCGACTTCCATGCGATCGAAGTTGTACTTGCCGCGATTGACCGCCAAGTCCTTGCCCCAGTAATCCTTGACCCGCTCGAAGATCAACTGCCGGCCCGGCGTCACCGAAGTAATGCGATACGGGCCGCTGCCCAACGGTGGTTCGAAGGTGGTGGCCTTGAAGTCGCGGTCTTTCCAGTAATGCTGCGGCAGCACCGGCAACTCGCCGAGGCGCAGGATCAGCAGCGGATTGCCCGAGCGCTTGAGCACGAAGCGAATGCGCTGCTTGTTGAGAATGTCGACCCGCAGCACTTCCTGCAACGCGGTACGGTACAGCGGATGGCCGTCCTTGAGCAGCGTTCGATAGGAGAAAGCCACGTCATAAGCGGTGATCGGCGTGCCGTCGTGGAAACGCGCCTCGGGACGCAGGTTGAAGACGACCCAGCTGCGATCTTCGCTGTACTCCACCGATTGCGCGATCAAACCATAGCTCGACGCCGGCTCGTCACCGGACGGCGAATACTGGCCGGTGCCGACCATTAGCGGCTCGTTCAGCTCATTGATGCCGTACTGGAGGAAATTCGCGGTGGTCACCGGGCTGGTGCCTTTGAACGTGTACGGATTGACCGTATCGAAGGTGCCGAACGCCATCACCCGCAACGTACCGCCCTTGGGCGCTTGCGGGTTGACCCAGTCGAAGTGGGTAAATCTGGCCGGGTACTTGAGCGTGCCGAACTGCGCATAACCGTGACTTTCGGTAATCGTCGCGCTTGCGGTTGAGCTCAAGGCCAGGCTGATCAGGAACAGGAGGAGGGGACGCTTCAAGTCAGATCCGATCCAGGCGGCTTGGGCTTAGTGGGCCGTACAGTAACAGCTTGTCTGGACAGGAAAAAGATGCGGGTTAAAGAGCCCCTCACCCTAACCCTCTCCCGGGGGGAGAGGGGACTGACCGAGTTGTTTCTTCGAGCTGCGCCGACCTGAACTGTCGAGTCGAACTTACGTTTTGAAAAGCCCCTCACCCTAACCCTCTCCCGGAGGGAGAGGGGACTGACTGTGGTGTCTGGGCGAATTGCATCGACGTGCGATACCGAGTCGAACTCGGATTTTGAACAGCACGGAGATCGGCTCCCTTTCCCCCTCGCCCCCGTGGGGGAGAGGGCTGGGGTGAGGGGGATCGATCTAAAGCACACCACAAAATCCGGACGAAAAAAAAGCCCCCGAAATCTCAGGGGCTCTTCTGTCAGTGCGGCTGATAAACCGTGAGCATCTGCCCAGGCTTCAGTGCTTTGCCCGCACCCGGATTCCAGCGCTTGAGATGCTGCATCTCAACGTTAAAGCGCTTGGCCACGACGTACAGTGTGTCGCCGCGTTTGACCTTGTACTGGGTTTGCTGCGCGCTGTCGTCCTTGCCTTTGCTCTTGCTGTTGGCCGCAATCACCGTGTTGACCCGGCCGGATTTGCGTGCCGGCGCGCGCTTGGTGGTGTCTTGCATCACCAGGGTCTGACCAACCTTGAGGTTCTTGCCGGTCAGCTTGTTCCAGCGTTGCAGATCCTTGACTTCGACCTTGTTGGCCTTGGCGATGGAACCGAGGTTGTCGCCACGCTTCACCCGATAGGCACGCTTGAGCTGCGCCACTTCCGACGGATCGGCGCCTTCGAAGACTGGTTTCAGCGAACGCGAGCTGATCAGCTCTTCCGGACGCATGGTCTGCAAACTGGCCGTCAGCAATTGCGCCTTCGACGTCGGCACCAGCAAATGCTGAGGGCCGTCGATGGTGGTGCGTTGCTTGAAGGCCGGGTTGAGCTGGAACAGTTCGTCTTCGTCGATGTTGGCCACCGCAGCGACCTTGGACAGGTCCATGCGCTGGTTGATTTCGACGACCTGGAAGTACGGTTCGTTGGCGATCGGGTTGAGGTTCACGCCGTAGGCTTCCGGCGCCAGCACCACTTGCGACAGCGCCAGCAGCTTCGGCACGTAGGCCTGGGTTTCCGCCGGCAACGGCAGGTTCCAGTAGTCGGTGGGCAGGCCGAGCTTTTCGTTACGTTCGATGGCGCGGCTGACCGTGCCTTCACCGGCGTTGTACGCCGCCAGCGCCAGCAACCAGTCGCCGTTGAACATGTCGTGCAGGCGGGTCAGGTAATCCATCGCTGCGGTGGTCGAGGCGGTGATGTCGCGACGGCCATCATAGAAGCGCGTCTGACGCAGGTTGAAGTAACGCCCGGTGGACGGAATGAATTGCCACAGACCCACCGCATCGGCCCGGGAATAGGCCATCGGGTTGTAGGCGCTTTCAATCACTGGCAGCAGGGCCAGTTCCAGCGGCATATTGCGTTCTTCGAGGCGTTCGACGATGTAGTGAATATAGAGACTGCCGCGTTCACCGGCGTTCTCGAGGAAAGAGGGATTGCTGGCGAACCACAGGCGCTGTTGCTCGATGCGCGGGTTGACGCCGAGACCTTCCTGCAGCTGAAAGCCCTGGCGCATGCGTTCCCAGATGTCCTGGGGAACCTGTGGGCTGGGCTTTTCGGACAGCCAGATCGGCTTCTGCTTGGCTCGCGCAGCAATGTTCGGCGTATGGGTCGCTTCAGTCTGCGGAGCATGGCTGGAACAGCCCGCCAGCGTGGCGGACACAGCCACCGCGATGGCCTGCGCCAGGCGGGTCAATGCGTCTGAATTGACGGACTTACGTATGGATGACGACATTGGCTGGAAGTAAGTTCCGGGCAAAAATGTCGGGCGATTCTAGAAAGCGCACCCCCTGCGGTCAACCATTCAGAATTTTTGTACCAAGTAGTGGGGGGCTTAGAACTTATCTTTCCAAGCCCGCAGAGCCGCAAATACCTCACTCGGCGCCCGGTTTTGAGCGCCTGCCCGTTCGTCCACTTTTTGTGTAACTAATGTTTCACAGGTACGCAAGAACGGGTTTGTGAGCTTTTCCAGTGCCAGGGTCGAAGGCAGGGTCATGACGCCGTTTTGCCGCTGCTGAGTGACTTTTTCCAGACGGGCGGCGATGTCCGGATTGCCCGGCTCGACGGCAGCGGCAAACTTCAGATTGCTCAGCGTGTATTCATGGGTGCAGTAGACCAGGGTATCTTCCGGTAGAGCAGCGAGGCGGCTGAGCGAGTGGTGCATTTGCTCCGGCGTGCCCTCGAACAGGCGACCGCAACCGGCGGCGAACAGGGTGTCGCCGCAAAACAGCAGGCCGTGGTGGTAATAGGCAATGTGTCCCAAGGTGTGACCGGGCACCGCATAGACGTCGAAGTCCCAGCCGAGCACGCTGACCGTGTCGTTGTCCTCGAGCGCCACGTCGCGCCCCGGGATGCTTTCGCTGGCCGGGCCGTAGACTTTTGCGCCGCTCAGCGTTTTCAGGCGTTCGACGCCGCCGACATGATCATGATGGTGGTGGGTGATCAGGATGTCGCTCAACACCCAGCCCGGATGCGCTGCAAGCCACGCCTGCACCGGCGCGGCATCGCCCGGGTCGACCACGGCGCAGCGCTGGGTGCGGTGATCCTGTAACAACCAGATGTAGTTGTCGGTGAACGCGGGCAGGGCACTGATCTGTATCATCGTCGGAATTCGCCAAGCGGAAAACATTGGCGCATCTTAGTAGTTCCTGGCGCTTTGGAGAATGCGATGAGTGATAAAGCGTTCGCACAGGCTGATCCTGACTGGCTGGCCCTGATCGGTGCAGCCCGTGAATGGCTGTCCGGCCCGCTCGGGCAATTTCTGCTCGATGAAGAGCGGCGCATGCTCGAAGACGAGTTGGGCCGTTTCTTTGGCGGTTATCTGGTGCACTACGGGCCATCGGCCGAAACCCCGCCGTCGGCACCGCAAGTGCAGCGCAATGTGCGCCTCGGTGCACCGTTGCCCGGGGTCGAGATTGTCTGCGAGGAGCAGGCCTGGCCGCTGAGCGAGCATGCCGCCGATGTGGTGGTGATGCAGCACGGTCTGGATTTCTGCCTGTCGCCCCACGGTTTGCTGCGTGAAGCAGCGAGCAGCGTGCGTCCCGGTGGGCATTTGCTGATCATCGGCATCAACCCCTGGAGCACCTGGGGCCTGCGCCATGTGTTCGCCCACGACGCCTTGCGCCAGGCGCGCTGCATCTCGCCGTCGCGGGTCGCCGACTGGCTCAATCTGCTGGGCTTCGCGCTGGAGAAACGCCGCTTCGGGTGCTATCGTCCGCCGCTCGCGTCACCCAAGTGGCAGGCCCGTCTGGCCGGCTGGGAACGCAAGGCCGGTGAGTGGCAACTGTCGGGTGGCGGCTTCTATTTACTGGTCGCGCGCAAGATTGTGGTCGGACTGCGACCGTTGCGTCAGGAACGGCGCGAGCCGATGGGCAAGCTGATTCCGCTGCCGATGGCCAAGGTCAACCGCCGCCGCATCGAACCGTAAAACTTTCTTTTATTTGTGGCCGGGTGTGTCCCGGCCTCGGTCATTGTCGATCCGTGATCGGCAAGACACGCATTTTTCTGGATAGATTGGCATGAGCGAAAGCGTTGAAAGCGTCGACACCGTAGAGCTGTTCACTGACGGCGCCTGCAAAGGCAACCCCGGCCCCGGCGGCTGGGGCGCCTTGCTGGTGTGCAAGGGCGTCGAAAAGGAACTGTGGGGTGGCGAAACCAACACCACCAACAACCGCATGGAACTGCTCGGCGCGATCCGTGGCCTCGAAGCCTTGAAGCGCCCCTGTGAAGTGCTGCTGGTGACCGACTCGCAATACGTGATGAAGGGCATCAACGAGTGGATGGCCAACTGGAAGAAGCGCGGCTGGAAAACCGCAGCGAAGGAGCCGGTGAAAAACGCTGATCTTTGGAAGGAGCTGGATGAGCAGGTCAACCGCCACAAGGTCACCTGGAAATGGGTGCGTGGGCATATTGGCCATCACGGTAACGAGCGGGCGGACCAGTTGGCTAACCGTGGCGTTGACGAAGTGCGCGGCTACAAGCAAAGCTGATTTCGCTTCTGAACCGTGGTGCGGCCATTTACGAGCAAGCTCGCTCCCACAGGGAAATGCATTCCAGATCTGATGCCCTTCCCTGAATTGGAATGCATTCCAATGTGGGAGCGAGCTTGCTCGCGAAGGGCGCGCCACGGTCTGACTGAAACACCCCGCCGAGCGTGTTAACATCCGCGTTTTTTGCAAGATCGCCCCGTTGAGAGCTGAACACTGATGGCCACCAGATCCGTTGTACTCGATACCGAAACCACCGGCATGCCGGTGACCGATGGTCACCGGATCATTGAAATCGGTTGTGTCGAACTGATCGGTCGGCGCCTGACGGGCCGGCATTTTCACGTTTACCTGCAGCCGGATCGCGAGAGTGATGAAGGCGCCATCGGCGTCCACGGCATCACCAACGAATTCCTCGTCGGCAAGCCGCGCTTTGCCGAAGTGGCCGATGAGTTCTTCGAGTTCATCAAAGGCGCGCAGCTGATCATCCACAACGCGGCGTTCGACGTTGGCTTCATCAACAACGAATTCGCCCTGATGGGTCAGCACGATCGCGCTGACATCACCCAGCACTGCTCAATCCTCGACACCCTGATGATGGCTCGGGAACGTCACCCGGGGCAGCGCAACAGCCTCGATGCGTTGTGCAAACGTTATGGCGTCGACAACTCCGGCCGTGAACTGCACGGCGCCTTGCTCGACTCGGAGATTCTCGCCGACGTCTACCTGACCATGACCGGTGGCCAGACCAGCCTGTCACTGGCCGGCAACGCTTCCGACGGCAATGGCACGGGCGAGGGCGCGGACAACTCGGCGACCGAGATTCGCCGCTTGCCGGCTGATCGTCAGCCAGCGCGGATCATTCGTGCAACCGAAGAGGAACTGGCGGCGCATCTGGTGCGGCTGGAAATTATTGCCAAGTCCGCCGGTGGCCCGGCGATGTGGACGCAGATCGCGGAAGCTGACGCCCAGGCTTGAAGATCAACGGATCGGACGATCTTTGCTTTTGGCGGCATGAAGCCAACTGGCCACCCTCGCCACATTCGCTGCAACCCTCTACCCTGAGTGCATTGGCCGATTCAATTCGGCCGCCTCAGGACACTGAGCCTCATGTACAAAGATTTGAAGTTTCCGGTGTTGATCGTTCATCGCGACATCAAGGCCGACACGGTCGCCGGTGACCGTGTCCGTGGCATCGCCCAAGAGTTGGAGCAGGAAGGTTTCAGTATCGTGTCGGCCACCGACTACGCCGAAGGGCGGTTGGTCGCGTCGACCCATCATGGTCTGGCGTGCATGCTGATTGCCGCCGAGGACGCCAGCACCCACTCGCATCTGTTGCAGAACATGGCCGAGCTGATCGGTCTGGCGCGGGTACGCGCACCGGATCTGCCGATCTTTGCCCTCGGCGAGCAAGTTACCCTGGAAAACGCGCCGGCCGATGCCATGGCCGAGCTCAATCAACTGCGCGGCATTCTCTATCTGTTCGAAGACACCGTACCGTTCCTCGCCCGGCAAGTGGCCCGTGCGGCGCGCAAGTACCTCGATGGTTTGTTGCCACCGTTTTTCAAGGCGTTGGTGCAGCACACCGCCGACTCCAATTATTCCTGGCACACCCCTGGCCATGGCGGCGGTGTGGCGTATCACAAGAGTCCGGTCGGGCAGGCGTTTCACCAGTTCTTCGGTGAAAATACCCTGCGTTCGGATTTGTCGGTGTCGGTGCCGGAGCTCGGGTCGCTGCTCGATCACACCGGGCCGCTCGCCGAAGCCGAAGCGCGCGCCGCGCGCAATTTCGGCGCCGATCACACCTTTTTCGTGATCAATGGCACCTCGACCGCCAACAAGATTGTCTGGCATTCGATGGTCGCGCGCGACGATCTAGTGCTGGTTGACCGCAATTGCCACAAGTCGGTGTTGCACGCGATCATCATGACCGGGGCGATCCCGCTGTATCTGTGCCCTGAGCGTAATGAGCTGGGGATCATCGGCCCGATCCCGCTGAGCGAATTCAGCCGCGAGTCGATTCAGGCCAAGATCGACGCCAGCCCGCTGACCAAGGGCCGCGCGCCGAAAGTCAAACTCGCCGTGGTCACCAATTCGACTTACGACGGCCTCTGTTACAACGCCGAGCTGATCAAGCAAAGTCTCGGCAACAGCGTCGAGGTGCTGCATTTCGACGAGGCCTGGTACGCCTATGCGGCGTTTCACGAATTCTTCGCCGGGCGCTACGGCATGGCCACCTCGCGCAGCGAAGACAGCCCGCTGGTATTCACCACGCATTCCACGCACAAGCTACTCGCCGCCTTCAGTCAGGCCTCGATGATTCATGTGCAGGACGGCGGTGCGCGGCAACTGGACCGTGACCGTTTCAATGAAGCGTTCATGATGCACATCTCGACTTCACCGCAGTACAGCATCATCGCCTCGCTCGACGTTGCCTCGGCAATGATGGAAGGCCCGGCCGGGCATTCGCTGTTGCAGGAAACCTTTGACGAAGCGCTGAGCTTCCGTCGCGCGCTGGCCAATCTGCGGCAGCACATCGCCGCTGATGACTGGTGGTTTTCGATCTGGCAGCCGCCGGGTGTCGAGGGCATCGACCGCGTGCAGACCGAAGACTGGTTATTGCAACCGGATGCCGAGTGGCATGGTTTTGGGGAGGTCAGCGACGATTACGTGTTGCTCGATCCGATCAAAGTCACGCTGGTCATGCCGGGGTTGAACGCCGGCGGCGCGCTGAGCGAGAAGGGCATCCCGGCGGCGGTAGTCAGTAAATTCCTCTGGGAGCGGGGGCTGGTGGTGGAGAAGACGGGTCTGTATTCATTTCTGGTGCTGTTCTCCATGGGCATTACCAAAGGCAAATGGAGCACGCTGCTCACCGAGTTGCTGGAATTCAAACGCAGCTACGACGCCAATGTGCGCCTCGACACCTGCCTGCCGTGTGTTGCTCAGCAAGACATCGTGCGTTATCGCGGCATGGGCCTGCGGGATTTGTGTGATCAACTGCACGCCTGTTACCGCAGCAATGCCACGGCCAAACACCTCAAGCGCATGTACACCGTGCTCCCGGAAATTGCCATGAAACCGGCGCACGCCTACGATCATCTGGTGCGTGGCGAAGTCGAGGCGGTGCCGATCGATGATCTGAAAGGACGCATCGCCGCGGTGATGCTGGTGCCGTATCCGCCGGGGATTCCGCTGATCATGCCCGGCGAACGCTTTACCGAGTCGACACGCTCGATCATCGATTACTTGAAATTTGCTCGCACGTTCGATAGCAGCTTCCCCGGTTTTGTCGCGGATGTGCATGGATTGCAGCACGAAGATGAAGGCAATGGGCGGCAATACACCGTCGATTGCGTCAAGGAATGAGGACTTTTCCCAGTATGCAACCGGTCATGAATCCGAAATACCCAGGGCTGTCGGTGCGCGTCGCCGATGAAGGCTTTGCGCCGTATATCTGGGGCAGCGACTTCAGTTTCGAGGTCACCGCCTATGGCGCTGCCGTGATCGGCCAGCCTGTCGAGCAATGGCGGGTGACGCCGATCGTGCCGTACCGCAAGTGCTACGGCATCGATCCGGAAGAGTTCAGCGCCTTTCATAACGCGCCGGACAGCGCGATTTTCATGGCGTATCTGGATGATCAGCCGGTCGGCCATCTGGTGATCAGTACCAACTGGAACGGCTTCGCCCATATCGATGAGCTGGCGGTGCATGCGCCGGCGCGGCGCCATGGCGTGGCCAAGGCGTTGCTCGATGTCGCGCAGTTCTGGAGTCGCAAGAAAAAACTGCCGGGGATCATGCTCGAAACCCAGAACAACAACCTCGGCGCTTGTCGGCTGTATGAGCGTTGCGGCTACGTGATTGGCGGCGTGGACCAGTTGCGCTATCGCGGCATTGATCCGAACACCGCCGAAGTGGCGCTGTTCTGGTATCGATTGTTCGATAACCCGCTGGAAAACCCGCTCAGCTCGCCAGCATCGCCTCGGCTTGTTCCGTGATGATCGCCAGTAACGTCTGAATCGCCGATGCCGGCGCGGTGTGCTTGAACGTCAGGGCATAGAGGCTGATCGGCACCGCCGGCGACAGTGGGCAGACATCCAGCCCTGCCGGGCGCGCGCCCAATGCGGTGAACGGATCGACGATGGCCAGGCCTTCGCCGGCCTCGACCATGCTGCGCATCATCTGATGGGTTTGTACGCGGGTCTGAATGCTCGGTGCCGGACGCAACGCCTGGAGTTTGTTTTCCAGCGCCGGGCTCAGCGGGTCCTGGCCTTCGAGGCCGACCATGGCCTGGCCAGCGAGATCCTGCAGGGAAATGTATTTCTGTTTCGGTTGCAGCCAGCCATGGGGGGCGAGCAGTTGCAGCTTGCCCTGGGCCAATGGCCGGCAATCAATGTCGGGGTGTTCGGGATCGTGCAGGCTCAAGCCGAGATCGCTTTCACGTAACAACAGGCTGCGGACGATATCGCGGGTTGGCGCGCTGAGCAGGCTGCACGGTGCATCGGGCAGGCGTCGGCGCAGGGCGGCAAGGCTTTGTGGCAGTAATTGTTGCGCCAGCGGCGGGGTGCCGATGATGCGCAAGGGTGGGGCGAGGTATTGCTTGAGGCTGCTGGCCAGACGCTGCACCGGCTCCAGCGCTTCATAAACGTGGGCGATTTCGACCTGCAATGCCCGCGCCTCGGGCGTCGATTGCAGGCGCCCGCGTACGCTGGCGAACAGCATGAACCCCAACTGACTCTCGGCTTCGCGCAAACGCTCTTCGACCTCGGCCACCGGCAACTCCAGCCATTCGGCGGCAGTGCCCAGGTGACCGGTCTGCAAGAGCGCCTGAATCACTTCGATATGACGTAAACGCATGCGTGAAGTCCATGTTCAGCAGGTGGGGTCAGTGGCTGAATCCTACCCCAACTCTGCGCATATGACTTCTGCTCATAACGGCCAGTTATGAAGCGACGGTGGTCTCAGGCTCACGGGTCAGGGTGATGCCTGACTGAACCAGGAGAAACTCATTGTCGTTGACCTTGTTGACGCGATCGCCAATGGCCAGTTTGTAAATCGGCTCCGAGCCAGTGGAACCGTCTGCCGACGGGTTGGATTCCTGGAACTCATGCACGGAATAAACGCGGCCTTCCGCATCTCTTGCATGGAACTGACCGACCAGTACTGCTGCCATCTGCTTAGAACCTCTGGAGATAAAACGCTTGATTTGCGGCTTGGTAGACCGCTATCAAGGCCTGTAAGTTTTCCTACAGGAAAAAAATAATCAGCGCGCGGGAATTTCCCATTGTGTGCTGGTGGAATCGTCACCGGATCATCTATAACTAGTGGCTCCTCCCACGGACCATCGAGAGTTCTTCCATGAGCAATGTCTACAACGTCGCTGTAGTGGTCGGTAGCCTGCGCAAAGCTTCGATCAATCGCAAAGTCGCCCTGGCACTGGCGGAGCTGGCCCCGGCGAACCTCAAGCTTGAGATTGTCGAGATTGGCGATCTGCCACTGTATAACGAAGACATCGACGGCGATTCACCGCCGGCAGCCTACAGCACTTTCAGGCAAAAAGTGGGTTCTTCCGACGCGGTGCTGTTTGTCACGCCCGAGTACAACCGTTCGGTGCCGGCGCCGTTGAAGAATGCCATCGACGTCGGCTCGCGGCCTTATGGCAAGGCTGTCTGGAGTGGCAAACCGGGGGCGGTGATCAGTGTATCGCCCGGTGCGATCGGTGGTTTCGGGGCGAATCAGCATCTGCGCCAGTCGTTCGTATTCCTCAATGTGCCGTGCATGCAGCAACCGGAAGCGTATCTGGGCGGCGCGGGTTCGGCGTTTGACGAGGCGGGCAAGTTGAGCGAGTCGGTGAAACCTTTTCTGCAAAGCTTTATCAATGCCTACGGACAATTCGTAGAACAACACAAGAAGTAACCTGTACACGGAACAATGTAGGAGTGAGCCTGCTCGCGATAGCGGTGTGTCAGTCGACCAATTGGTAACTGACAGTCCGCTATCGCGAGCAGGCTCACTCCTACAGTTTTGTGTTGGCTTCATAACCCCATTTCAATTTAAGGCTGTTGCGGATGCTCGCTGCGTCACTGATTTTCCTGCTGACCATTACCCTTGTCATCTGGCAACCCAAAGGCCTTGGCGTCGGCTGGAGTGCGACGCTTGGCGCGGTGTTGGCGCTGATCTTCGGCGTCGTCCACCTCAGCGACATTCCGCTGGTGTGGCAGATCATCTGGAACGCCACCGGCACCTTTGTCGCGCTGATCATCATCAGCCTGTTGCTCGACGAAGCCGGGTTCTTCAACTGGGCCGCGTTGCACGTGGCGCGTTGGGGGCGGGGCAGTGGGCGCAAGCTGTTTGCTTTTATGGTGCTGCTCGGCGCATTGGTGTCGGCGTTGTTCGCCAATGACGGCGCGGCGCTGATCCTCACACCGATCGTCATTTCGATGTTGCTGGCACTGCGCTTTTCTCCGGCGGCGACGCTGGCGTTCGTGATGGGCGCGGGGTTTATCGCCGATACCGCGAGCCTGCCGTTGGTGGTATCGAACCTGGTCAACATTGTTTCGGCAGACTTCTTCCACATCGGTTTCAACCGCTACGCAGCGGTGATGGTGCCGGTCAACTTCGTCAGCGTGGCGGCGACGCTGGGCATGCTGCTGTGGTTTTTCCGCCGCGATATTCCCTCGGCGTACGACCCTGAGCAACTCGAACATCCTGAAACCGCGATCCACGATAAAGCCACGTTCTACGCCGGTTGGGCGGTGTTGGTGATTCTGCTGATCGGCTGCTTTGCGCTGGAGCCGCTGGGCATTCCGATCAGTGCGATTTCCGCCGTGTGCGCCGCTCTGTTGCTGGGCATCGCCGCCCGTGGTCACAAGATTTCCACGCGCAAGGTGATGAAAGAAGCGCCGTGGCAGATCGTGATCTTCTCGTTGGGTATGTATCTGGTCGTGTATGGCCTGCGCAATGCCGGGCTGACCGGGTATCTGGCCGGTTGGCTGGATGTCTTTGCCGGTCATGGCGTTTGGGGCGCGGCAATGGGCACGGGTGTGCTGACTGCGTTGCTGTCATCGATCATGAACAATTTGCCGACGGTGTTGATTGGTTTGTTGTCGATTGATGCCAGTCAGGCCAGCGGAGTGGTCAAGGAAGCGATGATCTATGCCAACGTGATTGGCAGTGACCTGGGGCCGAAGATCACGCCGATTGGCAGCCTGGCCACGTTGTTGTGGCTGCATGTGCTGGAGCGCAAGGGGATTCATATTGGCTGGGGGTATTACTTCCGGGTCGGGATTGTGTTGACGGTGCCGGTGTTGTTGGTGACGTTGGCGGCTTTGGCTTTGCGGCTTTCACTTTAGACCGAGGTGACCCCATCGCGAGCAGGCTCACTCCTACAGGGGAATGCATTCCAAATGTGGGAGCGAGCTTGCTCGCGAAGGCGTCATATCAAACACCAACAAACTCAGGCCTGGCCGGGGACATTCGGCCAAAGATCCGACACCAGAAACAACCGCTCAGCCTCTTCCCATTCCCCCTGCGCGTTCTCGGTCAGGCGCACCATCAGCTGTGCCGGGGCCAGCGGCTCAAGATCCTCCAGCCACATGCGTAAATGCTCCATGGTCCACGTCTGGTCCGCCGGATAATGCGCCGGTGCCAGCCAGGCGTGGCGGGGCAGGGGTTGCCAGCGTCCTGCCGGACGTTGAGCGACGAATGCTGGCCAATCCTTCTGATGCAACCAACTGCCGCGCAAATGCTGCGGGTGCGCACCGCTCGGTGATTCAGCGGGCCCGGGCCACGGATACAACAAGTAACCACCGAGCCACAGCTGCGCGCTGAACACCTCGATATCCAGCGCTGCCAGCACTTCGCGACTTTCCGGGCGCGCCGAGATCGGCAATTGATGCTCGGCCAGATGCGCCAGTTTGCGATCCAGCCGATCATGACAACCCGGGCCTAGCCACTGCGCGGGATCACGACCGTCGCCATTTTGCGGGCCGAGATAAAGCTTGATCGCCAGTTCCAGGTGATGCACGCCGTCGCGGTCACGCAACAGCATGTCTAGCTCGCCGAGGGTGTGGCCCTCGCGGCGGATCGGCAGGTTGGCGGCGATCAGCTCAATGCCCGGCGCATGCTCCACGGCAAACTGCCACAGCCGTTCGTAATACAGGCCCAGACGCCGCGTGCGCGCCTGCGACAGCCAATGCAACAAGCCATAACTGTCGCGGTCGAGCTGGCGCAACCAGTGCTCCAGCCGCTGCGGGTCATGCACCCAATCGCTGCCCGCCAGCGGATGACGCTGCGGCCATGGCGTGGTGGCGAGCATCGGCGGGGCGAGGATCACCCACGCCAGATCCCGCACTTCCGGGTGGCGTAATTGGTGGGGCAACTGAAGCAAATCGGGAAACAGGATCATCTTGCGAGCATAGCCTGAAACATGAGCGCACCCTTGAGGCTGAAAGGATTTTGTCTAACCGGCGCTTTCGCCCATAATCGTGCTTTTCGCGTTTTCGATTGTCCGCAGAGGTCCCATGGAGCAATTTCGTAATATCGGCATCATCGGTCGCCTGGGCAGTTCCCAGGTGCTGGATACCGTCCGCCGACTGAAACGGTTTCTGCTCGATCGTCACCTGCATGTGATCCTCGAAGACACCATCGCCGAAGTCCTGCCAGGCCACGGCCTGCAAACCTCCTCGCGCAAGATGCTCGGCGAAGTCTGCGACATGGTCATCGTTGTCGGCGGTGACGGCAGCCTGCTCGGCGCCGCACGGGCGCTGGCCAAACACAATATTCCGGTGCTGGGGATCAACCGTGGCAGCCTCGGCTTCCTCACCGACATTCGCCCGGACGAGCTGGAAGTCGAAGTCGCCAAGGTGCTCGACGGCCATTATCTGGTGGAAAACCGCTTCCTGCTGCAAGCCGAAGTGCGCCGCCACGCCGAGGCCATTGGTCAGGGCGATGCGCTCAACGACGTGGTGCTGCACCCCGGCAAATCGACGCGGATGATCGAGTTCGAGCTGTACATCGACGGTCAGTTCGTCTGCAGCCAGAAGGCCGACGGCCTGATCGTCGCGACGCCGACCGGTTCCACCGCGTATGCGCTGTCTGCCGGCGGGCCGATCATGCATCCCAAGCTCGATGCCATTGTGATTGTGCCGATGTACCCCCATATGTTGTCGAGCAGGCCAATTGTGGTCGATGGCAACAGTGAGCTGAAAATCGTCGTGTCGAAAAACATGCAGATTTACCCGCAAGTCTCCTGCGATGGGCAGAACCACTTCACCTGCGCGCCGGGCGACACCATCACCGTCAGCAAGAAAGCACAGAAGCTGCGGCTGATTCATCCGCTCGACCACAACTACTACGAAGTCTGCCGCACCAAGCTCGGCTGGGGCAGCAAGTTGGGTGGTGGAGGCGACTGATGCTCGATCCCGCGCGCAGTTATGACCTGATTGGTGACGTGCACGGATGCGCCCTGACCCTTGAACACTTGCTGGACCGTCTCGGTTATCACAAGCAGGGCGGGGTCTGGCGGCATCCATCGCGCATGGCCGTGTTCGTCGGCGATATCATCGACCGTGGCCCGCGCATCCGCGAGGCGCTGCACATCGTCCACGACATGGTCGAGGCCGGTCAGGCCTTGTGCATCATGGGCAACCACGAATTCAACGCATTGGGCTGGAGCACGCCGGCGCCGCCAGGCAGCGGCAAGCAGTTCGTTCGCGAACACACGCCGCGCCACGCGCGTCTGCTGCACGAAACCCTGACCCAGTTCGAAGACCACCCCGGTGACTGGCACGATTTCCAGCGCTGGTTCTATGAGTTGCCGCTGTTTGTCGACGCCGGCCGCTTCCGCGTCGTGCATGCCTGTTGGGATGCCGGCCTGATCGAGCCGTTGCGCGCGCTGTTCCCCAATGGCTGTATCGACGAACACTTCCTCCAGGCTTCGGCGGTGCCGGACAGCTTTGCCTGCACGGTGTTCGATCGCCTGCTGCGCGGCACCGACATGCGTTTGCCCGATGGTCTGACCATGACCAGCGGCGATGGTCTGGTGCGCTCGTTCTTCCGCACCAAGTTCTGGGAGGACGATCCGAAGACTTACGGCGACATCGTTTTCCAGCCTGATGCACTGCCAGATCCGGTGGCGCAGAAGCCACTGACGTCCAGCGAAAAAAACAACCTGCTGCGCTACGGCGTCGACGAGCCACTGCTGTTCGTCGGCCATTACTGGCGCAGCGGCAAACCAGCGCCGATCCGCCCGAACCTCGCGTGCCTGGATTACAGCGCGGTGCTCTACGGCAAACTCGTCGCCTATCGTCTGGATCAGGAAACACGTCTGGATCCGCATAAATTTGTCTGGGTCGATGTCGAGCGGCCGGAGGTGCTGCAATGACTGCGGTAGCGGTATTACGTCTGCCGTTGGCGGTGGACTTGAGTGGTTTCGTCAAACTGCTGCAACGCATGCAGGTCCCGCATCGGGTCAGCGAAGAGGCCGGCGAACAAGTGCTGTGGGCGCCGGCGGAAATCAGCGAAGACGTGCGCTCCTTGTACGAACGCTTCCCGGCGGGCGATCCCGAGCAAACACTGGACATACCCGTTGCGCAGACCTTCAAGCGGCCGAGCTTCGCCGAGCAACTGAAATACGCCAAGGCCACCGGGTTCATCCTGTTGTTGTGCCTGATCGTTGGCGGATTGACGTACCTCGGCGAGAACCTGCAAACGCTGCGCTGGCTGACCTTTCTCGATTTTCAGGTGGTCGGCGAGTACATCCATTTCACGCCATTGGCCGACAGCCTGGCGGCAGGGCAGTGGTGGCGTCTGGTCACGCCGATGCTGATCCACTTCGGCATTCTGCACTTGGCCATGAACGGCATGTGGTATTGGGAGCTGGGCCGGCGTATCGAGTCGCGTCAGGGCAGTATCAACCTGATCGGCCTGACGCTGCTGTTCAGCCTGGTGTCCAACTACGCGCAATTTGCCTGGAGCGGTGCGACGTTGTTCGGCGGTCTGTCCGGCGTGCTGTACGGTTTGCTTGGACATTGCTGGATCTTCCAGCTGCTGGCGCCGAACCCGGCCTATCGCCTGCCGCGTGGCGTGCTGGTGATGATGCTGGTGTGGTTGCTGGTGTGCATGTCCGGGCTGATCTCGATGATCGGTTTCGGCGAAATCGCCAACGCCGCCCACGTCGGCGGGTTACTCATCGGATGCTTCACCGGTTTGTTGGGCGGTTTGTATAACCGCCGTAAACTGGCCGCCTGAAATTTTCAGTAGATAAAGAGCACGGAGACCCTGATGTCCTCTTTTAACGACATGATCAACAACATCACCCCGGACATCTACGAGAGCCTGAAACTGGCCGTGGAAATCGGCAAGTGGTCCGACGGTGGCAAACTCACCGCCGAACAGCGCGAGCTGTCGTTGCAGGCGATGATCGCCTGGGAAATCCAGAACCTGCCTGAAGACCAGCGCACCGGTTACATGGGCCCGCAGGAATGTGCATCGAAGTCGATCGAAGTGCCGAACATTCTGTTCAAATCGGATGCCATCCATTGATCGAGATTGGCCGCGGTGCAATCAGCAAAATGTCGGCGCGCCTGGACGGGCCGAACGTGCAATACGCGTTTCGTCTGGATGACGTCGAGGTGCCGGTCAACCCGTTGATCGGCAGCACGGTGCGTCTGGAATACCTGGGGGCGATCCACTGCACCCATTGCGGGCGCAAGACCAAAACCAGTTTCAGTCAGGGTTATTGCTACCCGTGCATGACCAAACTGGCGCAGTGCGACCTGTGCATCATGAGCCCGGAGCGCTGCCACTATGACGCCGGCACCTGCCGCGAGCCGGAGTGGGGCGAGAAATTCTGCATGACCGACCATGTGGTTTACCTGTCCAATTCGTCGGGGATCAAGGTTGGCATCACTCGTGCTACGCAACTGCCGACTCGCTGGATAGATCAGGGCGCATGTCAGGCATTGCCGATCATGCGCGTCTCGACACGGCAGCAATCGGGCTTCGTTGAAGACCTGTTCCGCAGTCAGGTCGCGGATAAAACCAACTGGCGCGCGCTGCTCAAGGGCGATGCGGCGGCGGTCGATCTGGCGCAGGTACGTGATCAGTTATTCGAAAGCTGCGCCGAAGGCCTGCAAGGTTTGCAGGAGCGCTTCGGCCTACAGGCTATTCAGACGATTGCCGATGTAGAACCGCTGGAAATCCGCTATCCGGTCGAGCAATACCCGGCCAAAATCGTCAGCTTCAACCTGGACAAGAACCCGATTGCCGAAGGCACGCTGCTGGGGATCAAGGGCCAGTACCTGATCTTCGACACCGGCGTGATCAACATTCGCAAGTACACGGCTTATCAGCTCGCCGTGCATCAATAAGGACGCCAGCATGCGCACCGAACAACCGAAGATGATTTACCTGAAGGACTATCAGGCGCCCGAGTACCTGATCGACGAAACACACCTGACCTTCGAGTTGTTCGAGGATCACAGCCTGGTCCACGCGCAGTTGGTGATGCGCCGCAATCCGGCACGTGGCCCGGGCCTGCCGCCGCTGGTGCTCGATGGCCAGCAGTTGGAGTTGCTCTCGGTAACGCTGGCGGATCAGGAACTGTCTGACGGCGACTACCAGCTCACCGAAAACCACCTGACCCTGCAGCCGACCAGCGAAAGCTTCACGGTCGACACCAGCGTGAAGATCCATCCGGAAACCAACACCGCGCTGGAAGGCCTGTACAAGTCCGGCACGATGTTCTGCACTCAGTGCGAGGCCGAAGGTTTCCGCAAGATCACCTATTACCTCGACCGCCCGGACGTGATGAGCAAGTTCACCACCACCGTGGTCGCCGAACAGCACAGCTATCCGGTGCTGCTCTCCAACGGCAACCCGATTGCCTCGGGCCCGGGCGAAGACGGCCGGCACTGGGCAACCTGGGAAGACCCGTTCATGAAACCGGCGTACCTGTTTGCGTTGGTGGCCGGTGATTTGTGGTGCGTTGAAGACAGCTTCACCACCATGACCAACCGCGATGTTGCACTGCGCATTTATGTCGAGCCGGAAAACATCGACAAGTGCCAGCACGCGATGAACAGCCTGAAGAAGTCGATGCGCTGGGACGAAGAGGTTTACGGTCGCGAGTACGATCTGGACATCTTCATGATCGTCGCCGTGAACGACTTCAACATGGGCGCGATGGAGAACAAGGGCCTCAACATCTTCAACTCCAGCGCCGTGCTGGCCCGCGCCGAAACCGCGACCGACGCCGCGCATCAGCGCGTTGAAGCAATCGTCGCCCACGAATATTTCCACAACTGGTCGGGCAACCGCGTGACTTGCCGCGACTGGTTCCAGCTGTCGCTGAAAGAAGGTTTCACCGTATTCCGTGACTCGGGCTTCTCTGCCGACATGAACTCGGCCACGGTCAAGCGCATTCAGGACGTGGCTTATCTGCGCACCCACCAGTTCGCCGAAGATGCCGGCCCGATGGCCCACGCTGTGCGCCCGGACAGCTTTATCGAAATCTCCAACTTCTACACCCTGACCGTGTACGAGAAGGGTTCGGAAGTGGTTGGCATGATCCACACCTTGCTCGGTGCCGAAGGCTTCCGTAAGGGCAGCGATCTGTACTTCGATCGCCATGACGGCCAAGCGGTGACCTGCGACGACTTCATCAAAGCGATGGAAGACGCCAACGGTGTCGACCTGAGCCAGTTCAAGCGCTGGTACAGCCAGGCCGGCACGCCGCGTCTGGCGGTGAGCGAGTCTTACGACGCTGCCGCAAAAACCTACAGCCTGACCTTCCGCCAGAGCTGCCCGGAAACCCCGGATAAAGTTGAAAAACTGCCGTTCGTGATTCCGGTCGAACTCGGCCTGCTCGACAGCCAAGGTAACGAAATTGCCTTGCGTCTGAGCGGCGAAGCGTCGGCGCAAGGTACCACCCGCGTGATCTCGGTGACCGAAGCCGAGCAGACCTTCACCTTCGTCGACATCGCCGAACAGCCGCTGCCCTCGCTGCTGCGCGGTTTCTCCGCGCCGGTCAAGCTGAGCTTCCCGTACAACCGCGATCAGCTGATGTTCCTGATGCAGCACGACAGCGACGGCTTCAACCGCTGGGATGCCGGTCAGCAACTGTCGGTGCAAATGCTGCAAGAACTGATTGGCCAGCAGCAGAAGGGCGAGAGCCTGAAGCTTGATCCGCGCCTGGTCTCGGCGCTGCGTACGGTGCTGTCGGATGAGTCGCTGGATCAGGCCATGGTCGCCGAAATGCTTTCGTTGCCGGGTGAGGCGTACCTCACTGAAATCAGCGAAGTGGCGGATGTCGATGCGATTCATATCGCCCGTGAGTTCGCTCGTCAGCAACTGGCGGAAGGTCTGTTCGAAGCGCTGTGGCTGCGTTATCAGGCCAACCGTGATCTGTCGAAGCAAACCCCGTATGTGGCCGAAGCCGAGCATTTCGCCCGTCGCGCGCTGCAGAATATCGCGCTGTCGTACCTGATGCTCAGTGGCAAGCCGGAAGTACTTGCGGCGGCGCTGGAACAGTTTGAAACAGCCGACAATATGACCGAGCGCCTGACCGCGCTGGCGGTGTTGGTCAATTCGCCGTTCGAAGTGCAGAAAGCCTTGGCACTGGCCAGTTTCGCCGAGCACTTCAAGGACAACCCGCTGGTGATGGATCAGTGGTTCAGCGTGCAGGCCGGCAGCACCTTGCCGGGCGGTCTGGAACGGGTGAAAGCGTTGATGCAACACCCGGCGTTCAACATCAAGAACCCGAACAAGGTGCGTGCACTGGTCGGTGCGTTTGCCGGGCAGAACCTGATTAACTTCCACGCGGCGGACGGTTCCGGTTATCGCTTCCTCGCGGATCTGGTGATCGAGCTGAATGGCTTCAACCCGCAGATCGCTTCGCGCCAACTGGCGCCGCTGACTCGCTGGCGTAAATACGACGATGCGCGTCAGGCGCTGATGAAGGCTGAGCTGGAGCGGATTCGGGCGTCTGGGCAGTTGTCGAGTGATGTGTATGAGGTGGTGAGCAAGAGCCTGGCTTGATGGTGTATTGGCGTCGGTGTTCGAGCTGTGGACCGGCCCTCACCCTAGCCCTCTCCCAGTGGGAGAGGGGACTGACCGAGGTGAATGTTTTGAGTTACACCGACCTGAAAGTCCGGAGTCGAACTCAGATTCTGAAACAGATCAAAAGCCCCTCACCCTAGCCCTCTCCCGGTGGGAGAGGGGACTGACTGAGGTGGATGGTTGAGTTACACCGACCTGAAAGTCCGGAGTCGAACTCAGGACTTGAAAAGCACGAAGATCGGCTCCCTTTCCCCCTCGCCCCCCTGGGGGAGAGGGCTGGGGTGAGGGGGTAGGATTTACGCATCACCATAAAACCCAAGCCGTACACACAAAAAAACGCCGCATTGAAACAATGCGGCGTTTTTATTTTCCGAAAAATTACTTCAAATCAAAGCGATCCAGATTCGTCACCTTCGTCCACGCCGCAACAAAGTCCTTAACAAACTGCTCCTTCGCATCCGAACTGGCATACACCTCAGCCAATGCCCGCAGTTGCGCATTCGAGCCGAATACCAGATCAACCCGCGTCGCCGTCCACTTCACGCTGCCGGTTTTACGGTCACGCCCCTCGAACTCATCCGCATCCCTCGAAGTCGGCTTCCACTCCACCCCCATGTCCAGCAGGTTGGTGAAGAAGTCGTTGGTCAGCGCCTCGGTCTGCGAAGTGAACACACCATGCCGGGTTTGCCCGACATTGGTGTTCAACACCCGCAAACCGCCCAGCAGCACAGTCATCTCCGGTGCGGTAAGCGTCAGCAGTTGCGCCTTGTCAATCAGCAACGCCTCGGCCGAGACGGTGTATTTGCCTTTGCTGTAGTTGCGGAAGCCATCGGCAATCGGTTCAAGGAAACCGAAGGAATCAACATCGGTTTGCTCTTGGGTTGCATCCGTACGCCCCGGTGTGAACGGCACCGTGACCGAGTGGCCAGCGTTTTTCGCTGCTTGCTCGACCCCGGCATTCCCGGCCAACACGATCAGGTCTGCCACAGAGACTTTCTTGCCAGTGGCTGCGCCGTTGAATTCATTTTGAATGCCCTCAAGGGTTTGCAGCACTTTGGCCAGTTGCTCAGGCTGGTTGGCCTGCCAGAACTTTTGCGGTGCCAGACGCAGACGGCCACCATTGGCGCCGCCGCGCTTGTCGGAGCCACGGAACGTCGAGGCAGCGGCCCATGCGGTCGAGACCAGTTGCGACACCGAAAGGCCTGACGCGAGGATTTTGCCTTTCAGCGCAGCCGCGTCGCTGTCGTCGATCAGCGGATGACTGACATCCGGAATCGGATCCTGCCACAGCAATTCTTCGCTCGGCAGTTCCGGGCCGAGATAGCGCGACAATGGGCCCATGTCGCGGTGGATCAGCTTGTACCAGGCTCGGGCGAAGGCGTCGGCCAGTTGATCCGGGTTGGCGAGGAAGCGCCGCGAGATCTGCTCGTAAGCCGGGTCGAAACGCAGCGCCAGGTCGGAGGTGAGCATGGTCGGCGAAAGCTTTTTGCTCGGATCATGGGCATGCGGAACGGTACCGGCACCGGCGCCGTTTTTCGGAATCCACTGATGCGCACCGGCCGGGCTTTTGCTCAGCTCCCACTCGAAACCGAACAGGTTTTCCAGGTAGTTGTTGCTCCACTTCGTCGGTGTGGTGGTCCAGGTCACTTCCAGACCGCTGGTAATGGTGTCGCCACCCTTGCCGGTACCGAACGCGTTGCGCCAACCGAGGCCTTGTTCTTCGAGGCCGGCCGCTTCCGGCTCAGGCCCGACGTTATCGGCTGGGCCGGCGCCGTGGGTTTTACCGAAGGCGTGACCGCCAGCGATCAACGCGACGGTTTCTTCATCGTTCATGGCCATACGGCCGAAGGTTTCGCGGATGTCGTGGGCTGAAGCGACCGGGTCTGGATTGCCTTCCGGACCTTCGGGGTTCACGTAGATCAGGCCCATTTGCACGGCGGCGAGCGGGTTTTCCAGATTGCGTTCGCCCTGATCGGTGCGGCTCTCTTCTTTGCCATGCAAATCCGGCTCGGCGACCAACGTACCGTCACCGGGTTCCTGCATGGCGGACTTGTCCTTGCCGTAACGGCTGTCGCCGCCCAGCCATTCGTGCTCCGAACCCCAGTAAACGTCTTCGTCCGGCTCCCACACATCGGGGCGGCCACCGGAGAATCCGAAGGTTTTGAAACCCATGGATTCCAGCGCGACGTTCCCAGTGAGAACGATCAGGTCAGCCCAGGAAATATTGCGGCCATATTTCTGCTTGATCGGCCACAGCAGGCGCCGGGCCTTGTCGAGGCTGACGTTGTCCGGCCAGCTGTTCAGTGGAGCGAAGCGCTGTTGCCCGGAGCCGGCGCCACCACGGCCATCGGCGGTTCGATAGGTGCCGGCGCTGTGCCAGGCCATGCGGATGAAGAGGGGGCCGTAGTGGCCAAAGTCGGCCGGCCACCAGTCCTGAGAGTCGGTCATCAGCGCATTGAGGTCTTGTTTCAGCGCCTGGAAGTCCAGGCTTTTGAAGGCTTTGGCGTAGTCGAAATCCTTGCCCAACGGATCGGACTTTGGCGAATGCTGACTGAGGATTTTCAGGTTGAGTTGATTCGGCCACCAGTCACGGTTCGTCGTGCCACCACCGGCGGCGTGGTTGAACGGGCATTTCGATTCGTTTGCCATGTTCGGGTCCTTATCAGGTCTGCTACGGCCGGCTCGTGCCGACTTCGGACTAGTAAGGCTAGACCCGACTGGGGAAGTCAGCTAATAGGCCGACTATTGGACGTTGATAGTCAGAACCTTTTACTGCGCGCTCGCCCCTATAGGACCTTGATCAGGTGGATTGGGCCGTGTCGTCCTCCGGCACGTCGTCAAGGATGTCCTCTTGCCCTGGCAACTCGGTAATCACACTGAAATCCGTCACCTCAACCGCGCCCAATCCATACCCCAGCAAATGGAAAGAAAACGCTTTGCGCTCTTGCGGGTTGTCGAAGCTGAAGTTCATTTCCAGTGGCTGCTCGGCGGTTGCCACCATCTCCTGCGGCAGGCCAATCTGCACGTCCTGTTCAAACTCCTTGGCCTTGAGCTGAATGTACGCCGCTTGTTGCGGATCGACCGAGCGTACGGTCAGGCGCACGCGGGTGTGCGAGCCTTTGGGCATTTCCAGGTACTGCGCGCCGATCAGGTTGTCGGCCCAGTCATCCTTGATTTGCGCTTGCAGCGGGATGACGTTGGTGCTGCCGAACTGATAGCGATGATTGAGCGGCGTGCGCAGCAGCGACAGGTCGAGGGCGTTGGCGCGGGCGGCGATCTGCCGGGCCGGATGACCGCTGTAGTTGCCTTTGTACGTGGCGCTTTCAGCGATGAAGCCGGCGCTTTCGTAATAGCGGCAGCGGCGCGGCATGTCGCACTCGGAAAAAATCCCCTGACCGTTGTGATAGCGCAGCTTGCCGTTGGTGAACGACATGATTTCGCGGCCGCTGTCGTAGTCGCGAAACAGCGAGCGGCCGCTCAGCGCGGAAGGCACCGGCAGGTCGAAGTAGTCGAGGATGGAAGTGCTCAGATCGACGTGGCCATACACGCCTTTGTTGAGCCTTGGCAGTTGTTCATGCTCCGGCGCCAGGGTCAGGTTGAAGCCCCATGAAGAGGCCAGGCGCACGCCGTCAATGCCATGGGATTCGTCCGAAGTGATCACCACCAGCGTGTCTTTCAGGACGCCCTGGCGTTCGAGGCCCCTGAGGAATTGCTCCAGCGCATCGTCGAGATAACCGACGGCGGCCTGTTTCGGCGTTTCGTAGCGCTCCAGGTATTCCTCGGGCGCGGAGTAGGGCTGATGGGTGCCGACGGTCAGCAATGTCAGCATCCACGGCTTCTTCTGCTTTTTCAGTTGGCCGACATAATCCAGCGCACCTTCGAAAAACGCCTTGTCATCCTTGCCCCACGGGAATTCCAGATAATTGCTGTTGCTGAACCATTCCAGACCATGAGTCGCATCGAAACCAATGTGCGGCATGATCTTGTCTTTGGCCATGAAGCGCAGCCCGGCACCTTGCAGATAGTGCGTGCTGAAGCCGTGTTCGCGCAGCTGCGCCGGCAGGCAGGCCTGATTGCGCTCGTTGAGGGTGAGCATTTCCACGCCTTTGGGCGTGCCGTTGTTGAGTTTGTCGTAATCGCCGCAGAGCATCGCGTACAGACCGCGAATGGTCTGGTGCGTATGCAGCACGTAGTCCGGGGTGTTCATGCCGCGCTCGGCCCAGCGGCTGAGGTTGGGCATCAGGTCTTCCTGATAATGGCTGCCGATCGCCTCGCGGTTGGCGCGGATGTAAGCCCCGGGAATGCCTTCCAGCGCGATGATCAGCACGTTGCGTGCTTGTCCCGGCGCGGCCAGCAGTTTCTGCCCGTTGAGGTCGACGTCGGTGAGCCCGGCCATGGCCGGCGCGGGTTCTTCGACATCGCCGTCCAGCCATTCCTCGGCCTGGATCTGCAGATCGGCGACCTCGCTGGCCAGCAATTGGTGCGGCAGGTTGTACTGGCGCCACGGATCCGCTTCGCTCGGCCACAGGTTCTGCGCGCCCCAGTGGGCGGCGAACAACACCAGCGGTGCGCTCCAGGCAGCGCGGGGCAGGGGCGAACGTGGCAGGTTGCGGTTGGCAAACCGGGTCAGCAGCCAGAACAGCAGGGCCAGTACCAAAGTGATGCCCAGTGCAGGATGGGCCAGGCCGCCACCCGTGGAGTTTTCCACGAACTGCGGATCGATCAGGTAATGAATGTCCGAAGGCGTCGGCAGCCGACCGACCGCGCTGACCAGTTCAGCGGTCGCCACCGCCAGCAATCCCCAGAACAGCAACACCGGCAAGGCCAGCCACCACGCCCGGCGATGCAGCAACACCACCAACAGGCTGCCGATGGCCAGATCCGACAAATAGCCCAGCGGTGCCGACCAACCCAGCGCCGCACGCAGGCACAGCGGCACCACCAGCACCAGAACAATCAGGGAAAAGAGGCGGGCATGCGGCTGCCGCAACCGATTAAAAAGAGCGCTCACAAAAAAGACCTTCCAGCCATTAAACCGTCATAAAAGTGTGCGCGATGATACCAAGGGTGAGCTGTCTGATCGCCCTTTTAAACCCTCAGCTGATGCGCTGGTGCGGTGGCCTCTGAAGGTGATGGAGTGTCTGCAGGCCTGACCCGCCTTCGCGTGGCACGGCAATCGACGATATTGAGGCTGGTGGATTTATTGTTTCAGGCTGTTTAACCCGTCGAGCCGCCACCGGATTCCAATGTAGGAGTTGCGGCACGCTGCGATCTTTTGATCTTGTTATCGAAACCCGGAATCAAAAGATTGCAGCCTCCTTTCGCTCGACAACCCGTGCTATCGATATGCGATAAAGGTATTTAATTTCTGTTTTTTATAGCGATAAAGTCAGGCCTTTCAGCACACCACTCCCATGCTGCGAGGTTGTCATGGCCACACCGTTCAAACGTTCTGCACTGACTCTGTTGGCCGCCTCCCTGGCCGCGAGTGCGTTGTTCAGCACCGGCGCCCAGGCCGAAGGCAAGATCAGCATCGCCCAGCAATTCGGCATCGGTTACCTGATTCTCGATGTAGTGCGCGACCAGAATCTCATCGAAAAACACGGCAAGGAGCAGGGCCTCGACATCAAGGTCGACTGGAACAGCATCTCCGGGGCCACCGCGATGAACGAAGCATTACTTACCGGATCCCTCGACGTGGTGTCCGCCGGTGTGCCGCCGATGCTCACCGTGTGGGATCGCACCAAAGGCAAACAGAACGTCAAAGCCATCGCCGCGCTGGGTTCGATGCCCAACTATTTGCTGACCAACAACCCGAACATCAAAACGCTCAAGGACTTCACCGACAAGGACCGGATTGCCGTGCCGGCTGCCGGCGTGGGCTTCCAGTCACGCACCTTGCAGATCGAAACCGCCAAGGAATTCGGTGACGCGCAGTACAAGAAATTCGACGATATTTCAGTCAGCCTGCCGCACCCCGATGCGACCGCCGCGCTGATCGCCGGTGGCTCTGAGATCAACTCGCACTTCTCCAGCCCGCCGTTCCAGTACCAGGCGTTGCAGAATCCCAACGTGCACAAAGTGCTGAGCTCTTATGATGTGCTCGGCGGTCAGGCGACATTCAACGTGCTCTACACCACGGAAAAATTCCACGACGAAAACCCGAAAACCTATAAGGCGTTCTACGACGCTTTGGCTGAGGCTGAGAAAATCATCAAGGCCGACAAACCGGCGGCGGCTCAGGCTTATATCCGTGTCGAGCAGTCGAAGTTGCCGCTGGCCCTGGTCGAGCAAATCGTCAAAGACCCGGAAATCGACTTCACCGTGGTGCCACAGCGCACCTTTATCTATGCCGAGAAGTTGCAGGAACTGGGTGTGCTGAAGAACAAGGCTGAGAGCTGGAAGGATTACTTCTTTGAAGAGGCGCATGGTGGCGCGGGGAGTTGATAACGCCGGGTCAAGGAGGGAACACCGTGGGTTGTTTCTGGACAGCGTAATAGCCACTCAGTAGCATTCGACTCCAACGGATTATCCCATCGCACGTCGTCCGACGTGGAACGCTCAAGGAATCGGCATGCGCGAGACCCCCAATGACCCACAACGAACCGTCGTGACCTTGGTCAACGGCGAGATTCACCATGAAACCCAGATCAGTTTCAGCTCCATGTCGCTCGTCGATGGCGAAATTCGCGTGCATCGTGCTGAAGGCAATCAGCTAGACATTCCGGTGGCCGGGGCGGACTTCGCTTGGCGCATTGATCTGGATGGGGTGCACAGAGTACCGGTGACGCAGGCAGTGGTTGAACCGGCTGAACCGGTGCCTGCCGATGACAGCTTGAAGTTATTCACCTCGAAAACCGTGTGGATCACCCTCGGGCTGTGGTTCTTCGTCAGTTCGGTGTTCGGTTGGCTGGGGATTGTGGCGGCAGGCGGATATCTCGGTTATCAGTGGCGTGAGGTGGAAAAGCGCAAGGGACAGTTGGCCAAGGCAACCGTCGTTGAAACCGTGACTCGTTCCGGCTCGGGGATGTCACGGGAAAGTGTGCGCAAGGCATTGGCCCGCAGGCGTTAATGCGGCGCCCATCAAAGACAAAAAAAGGGGCGGCCTGATTATCGATCAGGCCGCCCCTTTTTTATTGCCGCTCAGTCAGATCAGTGCATTTTGCTGTGATCGTGACCTTCCATGTTGGTCAGCGCACGAACCGGTGCCTTCACTTCGATGGTTTCTTTTTCGCCCTTGGCGTTTTCCACGGTCAGGGTCAGCGGTACGCTTTCGCCTTCTTTGAGCTGACCGTTCAGGCCCATCAGCATCACGTGATAGCCGTTCGGATCAAGCTTGACGGCTTTGCCGGCCGGCAGCTCGACGAACTTCACCGGGCCCATGCTCATGACGTCGTTCTTCATGGTCATTTCGTGGATCTGCACGTCTTTGGCCGCCGGCGTCGCGACGCTGAGCAACTTGCTGTCACTGTCGGCGGTGAGGGTCATGAACGCGCCGCTGGCGGACTGGGTCGGCACGGTGGCACGGACCCAGGCGTCGTCGACTTTGGTCTGCGCGGACACCTGGAACGCCAGGCCCAGCAGAGACAGACCGATGACAGCGCGTTTGATGTGGTTCAGAACAGGTTGCATCAGCAAACCTCCATAACAGTAAGCAAATCTTCCGTGCATTGTTCTGCCGAAAGCGAGGTGGACAGACCCAGGCGCAAGCCGCCGTTGGAGTCGTAAACGTAACTGGTGGCAGTGTGCGAGATGGTATAGGTGTCGCCGGCCGGGACTTTCTCGTAGAACACGTCGAATTCCTTGGCGGTGGCCGCGGTTTCCTCGAGTGTGCCGTACAGCGCAACGAACGTCGGGTCGAAGGCCTTCATGTAGGCGTCGAGGATTTCCGGGGTATCGCGCTCGGGATCGAGGGTGATGAAGATCACCTGCAAACGATCGCCATCGGCGCCCATCAGTTTCTTGATTTTCGCCGCGCGGGCGAGGGTGGTCGGGCAGACTGCCGGGCACTGGGTGAAGCCGAAGAAGACCATCGGCATCATGCCGCGAAAGCTCGACAGCGTCATGGTTTCGCCATCGGTGTTCTTCAGTTTGAAGGTGCGCCCCATGATCTTGTTACTCAGATCCTTGCCGTACTTGTACGACAGTTGGCCGCGGGTGTCGCAGCCGGCGAGCAGGCCGAGCCCGAGTACGCCCATTCCCGCAAGCACCTTGCGGCGAGTCAACAAAGCCGTCATCTAATACCGCCTTTTGCAGCCCGTCAGTCAGCAGGACTGGCGGGGGGTTAACCGTAAAAGCGGCGCATGATACCAAACTGCAGGCAGACGCCGGCCACGGATCGCCGCACGGCACAGGATCGCGCGACAAAAGGTGTAAGAAAAAGTGACTACAGCTTACTGCACGCTTGATTCAGCGGCGCTCCAGCCCCCGCCCAGCGCGGTGTACAGATTGACCTCGGCGACCAGTTGCGCGAGGCGATCGGTGATCAGGCCTTGCTGCGAACTGAACAGCGAGCGCTGCGCATCGAGGAACGTCAGGCTGCTGTCAACGCCATTCTGATAACGGTTCTGCGCCAGGTTGTAGTAAGTCTGTGTGGCCGCGACCAGATCCCGCTGCGCCTGCAATTGCTGCTGATACGTGCTGCGCGCAGCGAGGCCGTCGGCGACTTCCTGAAACGCGGTTTGAATCGACTTTTCGTATTCGGCCACCGCCACATCTTTCTGCAATTTCGAATAATCCAGGCTGGCGCGCAGGCTGCCGGCGTTAAAAATCGGCAGGCTGATCTGCGGCTGAAAGGTCCAGGCGCCAGAGCCACCGCCGAACAGCCCGGACAGACCGCGGCTCGACGTCCCGGCATTCGCCGTCAGGCTGACACTGGGAAAAAACGCCGCCCGTGCCGCACCGATATTGGCGTTGGCTGCTTTCAGTTTGTACTCCGCCTGAAGGATGTCCGGCCGACGCTGCAGCAGATCCGAGGGCAACCCGGCGGGCAGTTGTTGCACCAGATCGCTGGCCAGTGGGCGGGCGGGCAGTGACTCGGGCACCGGCGCGCCGACCAGCAAGGTCAGGCTGTTCAAGTCCTGGGCGACCTGACGCTGATAGCGCGCCAGATTGGCCCGTGAACTGTCGACGCTGGTTCTGGCCTGCGCCTGCTCCAGCGCTGACGATTTGCCGGCCTCACGGTTGCGGGTGGTCAGGTGCAGGCTCTGTTCATCGGCAGCAAGGGTGTCGCGGGTCAATTCCAGCAACTCCTGATCGGCGCGCCAGGTCAGGTAGGCGTTGGCGACGTTGGCCACCAGACTCAACTGTGCGCTGCGCCGCGCTTCTTCAGTCGCAAGCCAGGTTTGCAGCGCTTGCTCGCTGAGGCTGCGCACGCGGCCGAAGAAGTCCAGCTCATAAGCGCTGATGCCGAGGTTGACCGAGTACGTCGAATTGATCAGCGCTTTGCCTTGGGTCACGCTCGGCGGCATGCGCTGGCGCAATTCATTGGCATTGGCCGACACCGCCGGCAGCAGGTCGGCGCGCTGAATGCGGTATTGCGCCTGAAAGGCTTCGACGTTGAGTGCCGCCACGCGCAGGTCGCGGTTGTTGACCAGTGCGCTTTCGATCAGTTGTTGCAGCGCCGGATCGGTGAACAGCGTGCGCCAGTCCTCGGCGCTCGTGGCTGGCTGCGTTGCTGTCGGATACTGCGCGGCGGTGGGGGACGCGGGGCGCTGATACTCGGGAATCAATGAACAACCGCCCATCAGCACCGCGATGGACAGCAGGGAAAGTCGCAACGTCAACATCGAACTGCCTCATGCATATAAAGAGCGTTGTGCTCAGGCCCCGGCCATCCATTTCGCCAGGCCATGACGGCCACTGACGCCGAGTTTGGCGGTGGCGCGTTTCAGGTACGTCTCGATCGAGCTGTTTTTGACTCGCAGCTTTTCCGCCATTTGCGGCACGGTGCCGCCGGTCAACAGGCCGAGGCAGACTTCTTTCTCGCGCACCGACAGGGCGATGTCGCTTAATGCCAGGCGCTCATCGAACACCTGCGCCAGCGGCGCCTGATCCAGCTCGGCCAATGGTTGGCGCGGTTGCCGGGCGAGGATTTGCCGACTGATCTGCGCGTGACGTTCGATCAGTGGCAGCAGGGTGTCGGACAGGCTCTTGAGAAACGACAGCTCCGGCAGGGAAAACACCCGTTGGGTATGCGGTCGGTAAAACGAAATCACGCAACGGCGGTTGGACGTACGCGAAACCAGATTGCATTGATGGGCACTGTGTTGCGGATGGCGAGGCTGGAGCGAGGCTTTCAGTTGAATCAGCAGCGAGTCGTTCATCTCGATCATCTTCTGCAGCAGCGGATGATCGTCGGGGCTTTCCAGCGGATTGGGCGCTGCACAGGTCTGCGTCAAACCGGCGCTGCCCAACGGTTTGATGTCGACCACACTGGCCTGACGTTCATCCAGCGTCCACTCACTGAGATCCACGCGGTTGACCGGCACCAAGGTGTCGACCAACTGGAACATGTTCGTGGCGAAGTGATCATCGCCGGTGCTGGCAATCAACTCACCCAGTTGCCAGTAGAAGTGTGGGTTTTCCATATTACGAATGCTGCCGGTCAGATTCATATCCTTCATCCTTGGTTCAGAGCCATCACTGAATCGTCTGCCGTCTCTGTAAAAGCCGCCCACGCAGTCATTTCTCCTTGAACATGATCTGGAGCGGGATTTAAGCCTATGGATTTGTCCTACGTCTGTAGGGGAAAACAGGGACACAAAGTGCCACTATTTCTGAATATTGGCGCCGGGGTTCTGACGCTGTTAAACGCCGGCGTAGCGGCGAGAGTGACTGTTCAGTCACGCTCAAGCCCCGGAAAACCTGGCGAAGGGGAATTCTGATCGGCAGCGCTCGGGTAAATGGCGGCGCTGCTATGTGGTTTTTTTCCTACAAGCTTTTCAGTATTTCCTCTCCGAACTTTTCGACAGTGCCTACGGTAAACACGCCCGCAAGGTCAGACAGGCGCGAACGAGCCTGGTGGTTGTCCGGGTTTCAGGTGTCATGTCGGCGCCGGGGCCGATGCTTGAATACCGGCAAAATTTCATGAGATGGATCTTATGCAGCCTACTTCTGCCAACGTGGCGGACGATGTGTCCGTGCCTGTCGAGACATTTGCGCTGACTGCCGCCCAACGGGATATCTGGCTGGACCAACTGAGCCGCGGCGATTCGCCGCTGTACAACATTGGCGGTTACGTGGAGCTGAGCGGGCCGCTGGATCCGGCATTGCTGCAATCGGCGCTTGAGTCTCTGGTGGCAGCGAATGATGCCTTGCGCATTGTGCTGCTCGCGGACGTGGGGCACGACGGACTGCCGTTGCAAGGGTTTGCGCCGGCACTGCCGGTGGCCATGCCGCTGTTTGATCTCAGCGGCCAAGCCGATCCGCAGTCGGCGGCCCGGGCGCTGGTTGAAGCACAGATGGCGCAGGCCTTTGTGTTGAGCGGGCAGGCGTTGTTCCGCTTCAGTCTGATTCGCCTCGATCGCCATCGTCACTGGCTGGCAGCCCAGGCCCATCACTTGATCATCGATGGCTGGGCGTTCGCGCTGCTGTTCAAGTCGGTGGGCGAGATCTACAGCACGTTGTGCCGTGGCGAGCATCCGCGCAGGGCGGCACCGTCCTATGTCGGCTTTATCGAAGAAGACGCGCGCTACCATCAGTCACCTCGCTATGAGCGCGATCAACGTTACTGGCTGGACAAGTACCGTAGCTTGCCCGAGCCCTTGTTGACGCCCCGTCATCGCGAATTCCTTGATATTGAAGCAGCGCCAAGTCGCATCCACGTCGAGGCTTTTCCAGCCGTGCTGCACGAGCGCATGAAAGACACTGCGCGGCACCTCGGCGGTTCGGCCTTTCATGTATTGCTGGCGGCGCTGCACGTGTATTTCAGTCGCACCGCGCAACGTGATGAGTGGGTGGTCGGTTTGCCGATTCTCAATCGCTCCGGTGCCCGCTTCAAAAGCACCTTGGGCTTGTTCACCCAGGTCAGTGCAATGCGCATGGGCTTCGGTCGAACGTTGTCATTCGCTGGATTGATCAAGGCGATCGGCGCTGACCTGAAGCAGGATTTCCGCCATCAACGCTACCCACTGAGCGAGATGAACCGCGCGTTGGGCCTGTTACGTGACGACCGTGCGCAACTGTTCGAGTTGTCGCTGTCCTACGAGCAGGACGACCATGACTACCGTTACGGTGAGGCTTCGGGGCACTCGGTAAAGGTCTCCAACCAGCACGAGGCGACTCCGCTGGCCATTCACCTGCGCAGCAACCGTTACACCGACAAGGCCTGGCTGCATCTGGTGTACTCGCCAGCCTATTTCACGGCTGACGAGATCGCGGCGTTGACCGAGCGCTTGCTGCTGATTCTGCAGCAAGGTCTGGAATGCCCGGCGCTGGCGATCGCCGATTTCAACCTCAATAGCCCGGCAGAACTGGCCCTGTTCAATGAGTGGAACGACACCCGGTTCAGTTATCCGCAAGGCCGACTGATTCATCAGCGCTTCGAATCGCGAGTGGCCGAAGAGCCGGACGCTGTGGTCGCTACGTACCAGGGACGAACCCTGAGTTATGCCGAGCTGAATCGGCAAGCCAATGCGTTGGCCCATCATCTGATCGGCCTCGGCGTGCTTCCTGACGATCGTGTGGCAATGGTTGCCCGCCGTGGCCTGGACACGCTGGTCGGGCTGTTGGCGATTCTCAAGGCTGGCGCTGCTTATGTGCCGATTGATCCGGCGCATCCGCCCGAGCGCCTGAGTTATCTGCTCAGCGACAGTGCGCCGGTGGCGCTGCTGACGCAAAGCGATCTGCGTGATCATCTGCCCGCCACAACGCTGCCGGTGATCGAGTTGGATCGGCGCGAATGGTCGCTCGACAACACGACCGATCCCGACGTGACGGGGTTGAACAGCCGCCACCTCGCCTATGTGATTTACACCTCCGGCTCCACCGGTTTGCCCAAAGGCGTGATGGTCGAGCACCGCACGCTGGGCAATCTGGTCGACTGGCACTGTGCGGCGTTTGGACTTGGCCCCGGGCAGCACACCTCAAGCCTGGCCGGCTTCGGTTTTGACGCGATGGCCTGGGAGGTGTGGCCGGCGCTGTGTGCCGGGGCAACGCTGCATTTTGCACCCGCGAGCGAAGGTAGCGAAGACATCGATGCGCTGCTCGCCTGGTGGCGGGCGCAGCCGCTGGACGTCAGCTTTCTGCCGACGCCGATTGCCGAATACACCTTCAGCCAACAGGCCGATCATCCGACCTTGCGCACCTTGCTGATCGGCGGCGATCGTCTGCGCCAGTTCAACCGCGCGCAGTCGTTCGCGGTGGTCAACAACTACGGCCCGACCGAGGCCACGGTGGTCGCCACGTCGGGGCTAATCACTCCGGGGCAGGCGTTGCACATCGGCAAACCCGTCAGCAATGCCACGACTTATCTGCTCGATGATCAGCAGCGTCCGGTGCCGATCGGCATCATGGGCGAGTTGTATGTCGGCGGCGCCGGGGTGGCCCGGGGTTATCTGAATCGTCCGGACCTGACCGCCGAACGCTTTCTCGACGACCCGTTCAGTGCGCAGCCTGATGCGCGCATGTACCGCACCGGCGACCTCGCGCGGTGGCGCGCCGACGGCAATATTGAGTACATCGGTCGCAACGATGACCAGGTGAAAGTTCGCGGGGTGCGTGTCGAGCTGGGCGAAATCGAAGCCGCACTCGCCAGCCATGACGCGGTGCAGGAAGCCGTGGTGCTGGTGCGCGACGGTCAATTGTTGGCATGGTTCACCGAGCGCGAAGCGCTGGACATCCAGCAACTGCATGCGCATCTGACATCGCGTTTGCCAGCCGCCATGCTGCCGTCCGCCTACATTCAATTGGCGAGTTTGCCGCTGACCGCCAACGGCAAACTCGACCGTCAGGCGTTGCCGGCGCCGGGGCCGGACGCGTTGATCCGTCGTCAATACGAGGCGCCACAAGGTGACGTCGAAATCGCCTTGGCGCAGATCTGGGCCGAGGTCCTGCAGGTCGACCGGGTAGGGCGTCACGACCATTTCTTTGAGCTGGGCGGCCACTCTTTGCTCGCCGTAGGCCTGATCGAACGCATGCGCCAGATTGGCATGAGCAGCGATGTTCGCGTGCTGTTCAACCAACCGACACTGGCGGCGTTAGCGGCGGCAGAGGGCAGCGGCCGCGAAGTCGAGGTGCCGGCTAACCGCATTGCGCCCGATTGCACGTACATCACGCCGGACCTGTTGCCATTGGTGCAACTGGATCAGGCGATGATCGAACGCATCGTCGCGACCGTGCCGGGCGGTGCCGCCAATGTGCAGGACATCTACCCGTTGGCCCCGTTGCAGGAAGGCATTCTCTATCACCACATCACCGCTGCGCAGGGCGATCCGTATTTGCTGCAATCGCTGCTGGCGTTCGACAGCCTCGAGCGGGTCGAGGCCTTTGCCGCTGCGCTGCGTCAGGTCATGGCGCGGCACGACATCCTGCGTACGGCGGTGGTTTGGGAAGGGCTGACGTCACCGGTTCAGGTCGTTTGGCGCGAGGCGATTTTGCCGGTGCAGGAGGTTGAATTTGATCCTGCCCGTGGCGCGATCATCGATCAATTGCACGAGCGTTTCGACGCGCGGCGTTATCGCCTCGATGTCAGTCAGGCGCCGCTGCTGCGCCTGATGTATGCCCGTGATCCCGCGCACAATCGGGTGGTCGGCATCTTGTTGTTCCATCACCTGGCGATGGATCACATTGCGCTGGAGGCGATGCGCGAAGAAATCCACGCCAGCCTGTCCGGGCACTCGGAGACGCTGGCGCCGCCAGTACCGTATCGCAACTACGTGGCGCAGACGCGACTGGGCGTCAGTGAGCAGGAGCATGAAGCGTTCTTCCGCCAGATGCTCGGCGACATCGACGAGCCGACCTTGCCGTTCGCTTTGCAGAACGTGCAGGGCGACGGCAGCAACATCGAAGAAGCCGAGCAGGCGCTGGGCAGCGATCTGTATCAGCGCCTGCAGCAGCAGGCACGCCTGGCGGGCGTGAGCATCGCCAGCCTGATCCACCTCGCCTGGGCGCAAGTATTGGCGGCGACCTCCGCGCAGCAAAGTGTCGTATTTGGCACGGTGTTGATGGGCCGCATGCAGGGTGGCGCGGGTGCCGACCGGGCGCTCGGGGTGTTCATCAACACCTTGCCGCTGCGGGTCGATGTCGGCGAGGGTGCGCGCGCAGCGCTGAAGTCCACCCATGCGCGCCTGAGCGCGTTGCTTGCCCATGAACACGCTTCGTTGGCGCTGGCCCAGCGTTGCAGCGGCGTTGCTGCGCCGGCGCCGCTGTTCAGCGCCTTGCTCAACTATCGGCACAGCGATGATGTCGGGCAAAAAACCTCCCGGCAAACCTGGCAGGGCATCGAGACCCTGGCCAACGAGGAGCGGACCAATTATCCGTTTACCCTGAGTGTCGATGACCTCGGCACAGGCTTGCGTCTGACCAGCCGAACCCTGTCGAGCATCGGTGCGCAGCGGATTTGCAGTTATGTGCAGTCAGCGCTGAGCGTGTTGGTCGAAGCGCTGGAGAACACGCCGCAGCGGCCGCTGAATAGCCTGCCGTTGTTACCGCAGGAGGAACTGCAACGGCTGCTGATCGAGTTCAACGATACGGCAGTCGACTGCCCGCTGGATCAGCCACTTCAGGCGCTGTTTGAACAACAGGTGCAGCGCAAGCCGCATGCCATCGCCGTGCAGTTCGCCGAGCAACGCCTGAGCTATCGCGAGTTGAACGAGCAGGCCAACCGCCTGGCCCATCATCTGCGCGGGCTCGGCGTGCAACCGGATTCGCGGGTCGCGATCTGCGTCGAGCGCGGGCCGGAACTGGTGATCGGTCTGTTGGGCATTCTCAAGGCTGGCGGTGCTTATGTGCCGCTCGATCCCGATTATCCGCAGCAACGGCTGAACTACATGTTGCAGGACAGCGCCCCGGTCGCGCTGCTGGTGCATGCCGCAACGCGTGATTTGCTCGGCGAATCCCGCGTGCCGCTGATCGATCTCGATCTCGGTGTATGGCGGGACCAACCGCACGAGAATCTGCAGGTGCCTGGTCTCGGTGCGACGAATCTGGCCTACATGATCTACACCTCCGGCTCCACGGGCACGCCGAAAGGCGTGATGATCGAGCACCGCAGCGCCTGCAACATGGTGCACTGGGGTTCGCAGTTGTCGCCGCCGACTGAACACGGGGCGTTGCTGCAAAAGGCCCCGTACAGTTTCGACAGTTCGGTGTGGGAGATCTTCTGGCCACTGTGCTCGGGCATGCGCCTGATCCTGGCGCGAGCCGATGGCAATCGCGATTCGGCGTATGTCACGCAAGTGATCCGTGAGCAGAACATCACCGTGGTCAAGTTCGTGCCGGCCTTGTTGCAGCAGTTCATTGAACAGGACGATGTCAGCCAGTGCACCAGCCTGACCGACGTGCTCAACGGTGGCGGCGAGTTGACCGTTGCGCTGGCCCGGCAAGTGCGCGAACGCCTGCCGTGGGTGCGCCTGCACAACGTCTACGGGCCGACCGAAACCACGGTCGACAGCAGTGGCTGGACGCTGCAACCCGGCGAACCGGTGCCGCAGACACTGGTGCCGATCGGCAAGGCCCTGAGCAACACGCGGCTATACGTCCTCGATGCCTTTGATCAGCCTGTGCCGTTTGGCGTCAGTGGGCATTTGCACATTGGCGGAGTGGGCGTGGCGCGGGGCTATCTGGGACTGCCGCAATTGCAGGCCGAACGCTTTATCGACAGTCCGTTCGTGGCTGGTGATCGCTTGTATCGCACCGGTGATCTGGTGCGTTACGGCGCCGATGGCAACCTCGAATTCCTCGGTCGCAACGACTTTCAGGTCAAGCTGCGCGGAGTGCGCCTTGAGCTGGGCGAGATTGAAGCGCGCCTGCTGGAACACCCGGCCATCCGCGAGGCGGTGGTGCTGGTACGCGATGAGCGACTGGTGGCTTATTACACCCTGCGCGCCGAACTGGCTGCACCGACGCTGGAAGCATTGCGAGCGCATGTGTTGGCGCAGTTGCCGGAGTTCATGGTGCCTGGCGCCTACGTGAGGCTGGCGGCGTTGCCGTTGACGCCGAACGACAAAATCGACCGCAAGGCGTTGCCGGAACCGGGGGCGGAGGCGCTGCTCAGCCGTCCTTACGAGGCCCCCGCAGGCGACGTGGAAACCGCGTTGGCGCAGATCTGGGCGCAGGTGCTCAAGGTCGAGCGGGTGGGCCGGCACGACAACTTCTTCGAGCTGGGCGGGCATTCGTTGCTGGCGGTCAGTCTGGTCGCGCGCATGCGTCTGGCCGGTCTGCATGTCGACGCGCGCACGCTGTTCAGCCAGCCGACACTGGCCGCGCTGGCGGCTCAGACCTCGCGGCAGGCGAAGCAGGTCGAAATCGCCCAGACCACCATCCCGAGCCTCAACCGCAAACGCCGGCTCTGACGGCGACCACAATCCCTGTAGGAGTGAGCCTGCTCGCGATTGCGGTGGGTCAGTCACGAACATATCGCCTGACCTGACGCCATCGCGAGCAGGCTCACTCCTACAGGGGAGGTTGTGTGGCCCCTGTCCGGTATGGCTTGTCCCCGCTTCCCATGTCAGACACCCACGCCCCGATGTTTTAGTTTTTCCAGGCTGCGCGCCGCCTGCATGGACTCGCTGCTGCGCGCTCTTTTTTTTCGTATTTACAGCAGGTTACCTCATGCATTTCAGCGAACTGATGGCTGCCATTTCCACCCGTGCGATCCGCCTTCAACAGGAAGATGAAGACCTGGTCATTCTGGGCAGCGACGACGCGCTGGATGACGCGTTGTGGGACAGCCTCGCGGCGCACAAGGCGCAACTGCTGGAGCTGGTCGCCGAACACGGCGGTGACTGGCTGAGCCCGGCCTTTCGCATCACCCCGGACATGCTGCCGCTGGTGAAGCTGAATCAGGACACGCTTGACCGCATCGTCGCCACGGTGCCGGGTGGCGCCGCCAACGTGCAGGACATCTATCCGTTGTCCGCGTTGCAGGAAGGCATGCTCTATCACCACCTATCGGCCGCTGCCGGTGACCCTTACATCTCGCAGGCGCGCTTCGTATTCGACAGTCAGGAACGGCTGGACGCTTTCGCCGACGCGCTGCGCTGGGTGGTAAACCGTCACGACATCCTGCGCACCTCGTTCGTCTGGGAATACCTCGACGAAGCGCTGCAAGTGGTCTGGCGCGAGGCGCCGCTGGTGTGTGAGGAAGTCCCCGTCGACAGTGGCGCCGACGTGCTCACGCAACTGCTCGCACGCCACGACCCGCAACACTTCCGTCTCGACATGCAGCAAGCGCCTTTATTGCGCCTGGTGTATGCGCAGGATGCCGCGCAGGGCCGCGTGGTCGCGCTGTTGCTGTTTCATCACATGATCATGGATCACGTGGCGCTGGATGTGCTGCGTCGGGAAATTCAGGCCTGTCTGCTCGGGCAGACCACGCAAGTGCCTGCTGCTGTGCCGTATCGCGATCACTTGGCCAGGGCACGCAATGCCGGTAACGAGCAGGCGCAGGAAGCGTTTTTCCGCGACATGCTCGCGGATATCGACGAGCCGACGCTGCCCTGTGGTTTGCAGGATGTGCAGGGCGATGGCCACGCCATCGAGGAAGCCTCGCTGATGCTCGACAGCCGCTTGAGCCGGCAGTTGCGCGAGCAGGCGCGGCAACTCGGCGTCAGCGTCGCGAGCCTGACGCATCTGGCGCTGGCGCGGGTGCTCGGGCAATTGTCCGGGCGCACGGCGGTGGTGTTCGGCACCGTGCTGCTGGGGCGGATGGACGCGGGCGAGGGCGGCGAGCAAGCGTTGGGCATGTTCATCAACACTTTGCCGCTGCGCGTTGATGTTGGCGAGCAAAGCGTGCGCGCCGGCGTGCTGGCGACCCATCGGCGCCTGACCGCGCTGCTGGCGCACGAGCAGGCTTCGCTAGCCCTGGCGCAACGCTGCAGCGCCGTTGCGGTGCCGACGCCGCTGTTCAGCGCGATCCTCAACTACCGACACAGCAGCGTTGAGGAAGTGGCGGAGGTAATCGACATTGCCCCCGGTGTGCAGGTGTTGGGTGCCCGCGAGCGCACCAACTATCCGCTGACCATCAACATCGATGACCTCGGCGCCGATTTGCGCATCACCGCGCTGGCGGACGCAGCGCTGGGGGCCGAGCGCATGGCCGCGTACCTGCACACGGCGCTGGAGAGTCTGCTCGCAGCCTTGCAAACCAGCGCCGATGTGGCGCTGCAAACGCTGCGCATCCTCCCGGCCAGCGAACGCGAACACTTGCTGTACGACGTCAATTCGCCGCTGGCACAGTTCCCGGAAACCCTGTTGATTCATCAGCAATTCGAAACCCATGCCCAGGCCCAGCCTGAGGCCACGGCGCTGATATTCGACGGACAAACCCTCAGTTACGGCGAACTCAACCGCCGTGCCAACCAGGTGGCGCATCATCTGCTGGCCCTGAACATTCGTCCCGACGACCGCGTGGCGATCTGCGTCGAGCGTGGCGCGCCAATGATCATCGGCCTGCTTGGTGTGCTCAAGGCCGGCGCCGGTTACGTGCCGATCGATCCGGCCTATCCGCTCGACAGAATCAGCTTCACCTTGCAGGACAGCGCCCCGGCAGCGCTGCTGATGCAGGCGGCGACGCGCGAGCGCGTGGCCGATCTGGATGTGCCGCAGATCGACCTCGACAGCGCTCACCTCAAGGCCGAACTCGACAGCAATCCGCAGATCCCTGAGCTGACCCCGGCGCATCTGGCGTACGTGATCTACACCTCCGGTTCCACCGGTTTACCCAAAGGCGTGATGGTCGAGCACCGCAACGTGGCGCGGTTGTTTTCCGCCACCCACGATTGGTTCCAGTTCAACCCGCAAGACATCGGGGTGTTGTTCCATTCCTTCGCGTTCGACTTCTCGGTCTGGGAAATCTGGGCCGCGCTGGCGTTCGGCGGGCAACTGCTGCTGATCCCGCAAGCCGTCAGCCGTTCGCCGGACGACTGCTATGCATTGCTCTGCCAGACCGGCGTGACCGTACTCAACCAGACGCCGAGCGCCTTCCGCCAACTGATCGCCGCGCAGGGCCGCAGTCAGCTGCAACACTCGTTGCGGGAAGTGGTGTTCGGCGGCGAAGCGCTGGAGCCGGGCTTGCTCAAACCGTGGTATGCGCGGGTCGGCAATGCCGGCACGCGGTTGGTGAACATGTACGGCATCACCGAAACCACCGTGCACGTGACCTATCGGCCGCTGCAAGCCGCCGACGCGCAGTTGCTCGGCGTCAGCCCGATTGGCGTGCGCATTCCCGATCTGCAACTGTATGTCCTCGATGCCCAGCGCGAACCGGTACCGGTCGGCGTGATTGGCGAGTTGTACGTCGGCGGGGCCGGGGTGGCGCGCGGTTATATGAATCGTGAAGCATTGACTGCCGAGCGTTTTATCAATGATCCGTTCACTGAAAATGTCGATGCGCGGCTGTACAAAACCGGCGACCTTGCGCGCTGGGCTGCGGATGGCAGCCTCGAATACCTCGGTCGCAATGACGATCAAGTAAAAATTCGCGGCTTCCGCATTGAGCTGGGCGAGATCGAGGCACGTCTGTCTAGTTGCGAAGGCGTGCGCGAAGCCGTGGTCATCGCCCGTGAGGACAGCCCCGGCGATCAGCGTCTGGTCGCCTACTGGCTGGCCGATGAAGGTGCGGCGCCGGCTGTGGCGCAATTGCGTGATCAGCTGTTGGCGGGGTTGGCTGACTACATGGTGCCGAGCGCCTTCGTGCGCCTGGAGGCCTTCCCGCTGACCACCAACGGCAAGCTCGACCGCAAAGCCTTGCCGGCACCGGACAGCGATGCATTCGCGCGGCGCGGTTTCGAAGCGCCGGTTGGAGCGGTAGAGAATTTGATCGCTGGTCTCTGGCAGACATTGCTAGGTGTCGAGCAGGTCGGGCGTCATGACAATTTCTTCGAGCTCGGCGGTCATTCGCTGTTGGCAGTGAAGCTGATCGAACGCATGCGCCAACAGGATCTGCACTGTGATGTGCGCGTGCTGTTCGGTCAGCCGAGTGTGGCCGCGCTGGCGGCGACCTTGAGCAGCGAACGCGGCATCGTCGTTCCCGACAACCTGATCGAGCCGGGTTGTACGCGCATCACCCCGGCCATGCTGCCGCTGACCAATCTCGATCAAGCCGCGATCGACCGTGTCGTTGCCAGCGTGCCGGGCGGCAGCGCCAATGTGCAGGATATCTATGGCCTGGCGCCTTTGCAGGCAGGGATTCTCTATCATCATCTGGCAACCAGTGCCGGTGATCCGTATGTGTTGCAGGCGCAATTTGCCTTCGACGGTCTGGCGCAGATCAAAACCTTCGTTCGCGCCTTGAACGGCGTGATCGCGCGCCACGACATTCTGCGCACCGGCATCGTCTGGGAAGGGCTTGAAGAGGCGGTACAAGTGGTCTGGCGCGAGGCGCCGCTGGCGCTGGAACGCGTCGATGCCGACGAACTCGACGGCGACGTGCTCGAGCAGATGCAGGCGCGTTTCGATCCACGCCACTATCGTCTGGACCTCAATCGCGCGCCGCTGATGCGTTTTGTCTACACCGAAGATCAGCCAAACCAGCGCTGGATCGGCATTCTCCTGATGCACCATATCGTCCTCGACCACACCGCACTGGACGTGCTGGTCGCGGAAATGAATGACGTCATGCTTGGCCGCAGCGAGGATCTGCCGCCGCCGGTGCAATACCGCCACTTTGTCGCCCTGGCGCGGCTCGGCATTGATGATCAGGCCCATGAGGCGTTCTTCCGCGAGATGCTTGGCGATATCGACGAGCCGACCGTGGCCTTCGGTCTGCAGGACGTGCACGGCGACGGCAGCGACATTCTCGACAGTCATTCCGAACTCGATGCCGACCTCGGTAAACGTCTGCGAGAGCAGGCGCGGCGGCTCGGTGTCAGTGTGGCCAGTCTGGTGCATCAGGCCTGGGCTCAGGTGTTGGTGCAGGTGTCCGGCCAGCAGGACGTGGTGTTCGGCACGGTATTGCTCGGGCGCATGCAGGGCGGCGAAGGCGCAGATCGGGCGTTGGGCATGTTCATCAACACCTTGCCGCTGCGCGTCAGCGTCGGGGCTGATTCGGTGGAGAGCGGGGTGCGGGGAGCCCATGCGCGTCTGGCGCAATTGCTCGGCCACGAGCAAGCCTCGCTGGCACTGGCCCAGCGTTGCAGTGGTGTCGGCGGTGCGCAGGCGCTGTTCAGCACTTTGCTCAATTACCGCCACAGCGCGCCCGAGTCGGCCGCTGTAGCGTGGGACGGCGTGCAGATTCTCAGCTCCCGCGAGCGCAGCAATTATCCGTTGGTGGTCAGTGTCGACGACCTCGGCGAAGGCTTCCGCGTGAGCGTGCAAGCTGTGCCACAGGTGGACGGCGCGCGGGTCTGCGATTTCTTGCAAACCGCGTTGCACAGTCTGGTCACGGCACTGGAGTACACGTCGCAGGCACCGTTGCAGCAACTGTCGATCCTGTCGCCGAGTGAGCGGCAGCGCGTGCTGGTCGGCTTCAACATCAGCGGTCGTGAATACCCGCCGGCGCAGACCGTGCCGCGCCTGTTCGAAGCGCAAGTGGCGGCGCACCCTGAGGCGCTGGCGGTGGTGCAGGGCGAGCAACAGCTCAGCTACCGCGAACTGAATCAGCGCGCCAATCGTCTCGCCCATCACCTGATTGGTCTCGGCGTGCAAGTCGACGACCGTGTCGCGCTGTGCCTGCGTCGCGGCCCGGACATGCTGGTTGCGCTGTTGGCGATTCTCAAGGCCGGCGCCGGTTACGTGCCGATCGATGCGGATTACCCGGCAGAGCGCATCGCCTACCTGTTGCAGGACAGCGACCCGATCGCGGTGCTGGCGCAGGCGTCGACGCGCGAGCTGCTTGGCGTTGTCCCCGTTATCGACCTGGATGCCGGCGACTGGCAGCACTTGCCTGACACCAACCCAGCGCTGTCGAGGCTGACCCCGGCGAATCTGGCCTACGTGATCTACACCTCCGGTTCCACCGGGCAGCCGAAAGGCGTGATGGTCGAGCACCGCACCCTGGAAAACCTCGTGCACTGGCACGCCGAAGCCTTCGATCTGCATGCCGGCAGCCACACCGCCAGCGTCGCCGGTTGCGGTTTCGATGCCATGGCTTGGGAAGTCTGGCCGGCGTTGTGCGTTGGCGCGACCGTGCATCTGCCACCGTCTTCGATCAAAAACGAACATCTTGATGAACTGCTCGAATGGTGGCGCGCGCAGCCGTTGCAGGTGAGCTTTCTGCCAACCCCGGTGGCCGAATATGCCTTCAGTCGTGAATTGGGCCATCCGACCCTGCGCACGTTGCTGATCGGTGGCGACAAGTTGCGCCAGTTCCCGCGTGATCAGACATTTGCCGTGATCAATAACTATGGCCCGACCGAAGCCACGGTGGTGGCGACGTCCGGACGCGTCGAACCCGGGTGTGTTCTGCACATCGGCCGGCCGATCGCCAATGCCCGAATCTATCTGCTCGACCGTCAGCAACAACCAGTGCCGACCGGTGTGCAAGGCGAGTTGTATGTCGGCGGCGCCGGGGTTGCGCGCGGCTATCTGAATCGTCCGGAACTGACCTCAGCACAATTCCTTGACGACCCGTTCAGCGATGAACCGCATGCGCGGATGTACCGCACCGGCGACCTGGCGCGCTGGCTGGCGGACGGCAATATCGAATACCTGGGGCGCAACGATGATCAAGTCAAACTGCGCGGCGTGCGCATTGAACCCGGCGAAATCGAAGCGGCGCTGAGCGCTCACGACGCGGTGCGCGAATGCGTGGTGCTGGTGCGCGACGGCCGTCTGGTCGCCTGGTTTACCGCCATCGAATCTGTCGAGATCGGCGATTTACACCAGCATCTGCAAGCAATCTTGCCGGACACGTTGGTGCCGGCGGCGTACGTGCGTCTGGACAGCCTGCCGCTGACCGCCCACGGCAAACTCGACCGCAAAGCCTTGCCCGAACCGGATCAGGATGCGTGGCTCAGCCGTGAATATGAAGCGCCACAAGGCCCGGTCGAAATGGCGCTGGCGCAGATCTGGGCCGACGTCCTCAACATCGAGCAGATCGGCCGTCACGACAATTTCTTCGAACTCGGCGGCCATTCGCTGTTGGCGGTGAGCCTGATCGAGCGCATGCGTCAGGCCGGTCTGAGCGCCGATGTGCGCGTGCTGTTCAACCAGCCGAGTCTGGCCGCACTGGCGCGAGCCTTGGGCAGTGGCCGGGAAATCGCAGTGCCGGCCAATCTGATTGCGGCCGATTGCACGCACATCACCCCGGACATGCTGACCCTGACCACGCTGGATCGGGCCAGCATTGATCGTATCGTCGCGACGGTGCCGGGCGGTGCAGCGAATGTGCAGGATATCTATCCGCTGGCACCGTTGCAGGAAGGCATTCTTTATCACCACCTCAGTGCCGAACAGGGCGATCCGTACCTGCTGCAATCGCGTCTGGCCTTCGACAGCCTTGAACGTTTGCACAGCTTCGCTGAACACTTGCAGCAGGTCATCGCCCGTCACGACATTCTGCGCACCAGCGTGGTCTGGCAAGGCTTGCCGAGCCCGCATCAGGTGGTCTGGCGCGCGGCGCAGATGGTCGTGCAACAAGTGCTGCCGGATCCGCAGGACGGAGACATTCTCGAACAGCTGCACGCGCGTTTTGATGCCCGGCATTTCCGCCTCGACCTCAATCAAGCTCCGTTGATCCGCATGGTCTACGCCGAGGATCCGGCGCAACAGCAAGTGGTCGCCATCGTGCTGTTCCATCACTCGATTCTCGACCACACCGCCATGGACGTGATCGGCCGGGAAATGCACGCGTTGATGTTCGATCAGCTCGACACGCTGACGCCGCCGATGCCGTACCGCAATTACGTGGCGCAGGCACGTCTCGGCGCCGATGAGCAGGAACATGAGGCGTTCTTCCGCGAGATGCTCGGCGACATCGACGAGCCGACTTTGCCCTTCGGTCTGCAGGATGTTCAGGGCGACGGGCGTGGCATCGAAGAAGCGCTGCAAGCGGTCGATGCCGCGCTCAATCGGCGTCTGCGTGAACAGGCGCGGCAGTTGGGCGTCAGCCCGGCGAGCCTGATGCACATGGCCTGGGCGCAAGTGTTGGGCGTCGTTTCCGGCCGTCGCGACGTGGTCTTCGGCACCGTGTTGATGGGGCGCATGCAGGGCGGTGAGGGCGCCGACCGCACGCTGGGAGTGTTTATCAACACCCTGCCGCTGCGGGTGGGGCTCGCTGAAAGTGTGCGCGCCGGGGTGAAAACCACCCACGCGCGGCTGACGGCGCTGCTCGCTCATGAACACGCGTCACTGGCGCTGGCTCAACGCTGCAGCGGCATGCCGGGTTCGGCGCCGCTGTTCAGCGCCTTGCTCAATTACCGGCACAGCGCCGCCGCACAACAGCCGCGCGACGGCCAGGGGATCTGGCAAGGCGTGCGCATGCTCGGTGGCGAGGAGCGCAGCAACTATCCGCTGACCCTGTCGGTGGATGATCTGGGCGACGGTTTTGCCTTGGACGTGCTGGCGCTCGCCGAGATCGGTGCGCAGCGGATCTGCAGTTACATGCACACCGCACTGGAGCAACTGGTGCAAGCGCTGGAGCAGCAGCCCCAAATGCCACTCAATCAGCTACCGATTCTGTCGCTGCCGGAGCAGACGCGACTGCTGGTCGATTTCAATCGGAGTGCCGTCGCGTTTCGCCGTGGCGCAACCCTTCATGCGCTGTTCGAGGCTCAGGCGGCACAACGGGCGGATGCGCTGGCGGTGGTGCAGGGCGGGCAAGCGTTGACCTATGGCCAGCTCAATCAACGCGCCAACCGCCTGGCTCACCATCTGCTCAGCCTTGGCGTGCAGCCTGACGACCGCATCGCCGTGTGCGTGCGTCGCAGCCCGCAGATGCTGGTGGCGCTACTGGCGATCCTCAAGTCGGGCGCCGGTTATGTGCCGGTCGACCCGGCCTACCCGGCGGAACGCATTGCCTACTTGCTTGAGGACAGCGCGCCGTTGGCGGTTCTGGCCGAGGCTTCGACGCGTGATTTGCTCGGTGCTGCGTCTGTGATCGATCTCGATGGCAGTGACTGGGCGCATCTGCCGGACCGCAATCCGCAGGTGCCGACGCTGACCCCGGCGCATCTGGCCTACGTGATCTACACCTCGGGCTCCACCGGCCAGCCGAAAGGCGTGATGGTCGAACACGCGACGCTGGAAAACCTCGTGCACTGGCACAACGGCGCCTTTGACCTGCACGCGGGCAGCCACACATCGAGTGTCGCCGGGTTTGGTTTCGATGCCATGGCGTGGGAGGTCTGGCCAGCGCTGTGCATCGGCGCGACCGTGCATCTGCCACCGCAATCGGTGAGCAACGAGCACCTCGACGAGTTGCTGGCGTGGTGGCGCGCGCAGCCGTTGCAGGTGAGTTTCCTGCCCACGCCTGTCGCCGAATACGCCTTCAGTCGTGACCTCGGCCACCCGACCTTGCGCACGCTGCTGATCGGTGGCGACAAATTGCGCCAGTTCCCGCGTCAGCAGACGTTCGCGGTGATCAACAACTACGGCCCGACCGAAGCTACGGTGGTTGCCACCTGCGGCGCGGTCGAGGCCGGGCAGGTGCTGCATATCGGTCGGCCGATGGCCAACGCGAAGATTTACCTGCTCGATGACCAGCAGCGCCCCGTACCGGTTGGCGTTGCTGGCGAGTTGTATGTCGGCGGTGCCGGCGTGGCGCGCGGTTATCTGCATCGCCCCGAGCTGACTGCCGAACGCTTCCTCGACGATCCGTTCAGCGATGAACCGCAGGCGCGCATGTACCGCACCGGCGACCTCGCACGCTGGCTGGCTGACGGCAACGTCGAATACCTGGGGCGCAACGATGATCAGGTCAAACTGCGCGGCGTGCGCATCGAATTGGGCGAAATCGAAGCGGCGTTGAGTGCTCACGAGGCTGTGCAGGATTGCGTGGTGTTGGTGCGCGACGGCCAGTTGCTGGCGTGGTTTACCGAACGCCTGGACGTCGAGATCGAGGATTTGCGCAGTCATTTGCAAGCGCAGTTGCCGCAAGCCCTGGTGCCTGCCGCTTACGTGCGCCTGCCAGCACTGCCGCTGACCGCCAACGGCAAACTCGACCGCAAGGCGTTGCCAGAACCGGATCAAACGGCGTGGCTGAGCCGCGAATATGCCGCGCCACAAGGTTCGGTGGAAATCGCCTTGGCGCAGATCTGGTCGGACGTCCTCAAGGTCGAACAGATCGGCCGTCACGACAACTTCTTCGAACTGGGCGGGCATTCATTACTGGCGGTGACGCTGATCGAGCGCATGCGTCAGGTCGATCTGAGCACCGACGTGCGCGTGCTGTTCAGCCAACCGACCCTGGCTGCGCTGGCGGCGGCGGTGGGCAGTGGCCGCGAGGTCGCCGTGCCGGACAATCTGATTCCTGCCGATTGCACGCGCATTACCCCGGACATGCTGCCACTGGTGCAACTGGATCAGGCCAGCATCGAGCGCATCGTCGCCACGGTGCCGGGCGGCGCGGCCAACGTGCAGGACATTTACCCGCTGGCACCGTTGCAGGAAGGGATTCTGTATCACCACCTCAGTGCGGCTCAGGGCGATCCGTACCTGCTGCAATCGTGTCTGGCGTTCGACAGTATTGAACGGTTTCAAGGGTTCGCGGCGGCGTTGCGTCAGGTCATGACGCGCCACGACATCCTGCGCACTTCGGTGGTCTGGCAAGGCTTGGCGGCGCCGGTGCAAGTGGTCTGGCGCCGTGCAGAGTTGCCGGTCCAAGCGGTGGCGCTGGAGCCCGCGCAGGGCGAAGCCATCGATCAACTACGTGCGCGCTTCGATGCGCGGCACTGGCGTCTGGAACTTGATCAGGCACCGTTGCTGCGTTTGGTGTATGCCCTCGATCCGGACAATCAGCGTGTCGTCGCCATGCTGTTGTTCCATCACATTGCCATGGACCACACCGCGCTGGCGGTGGTCAGCGCAGAAATGCAGGCGATTTTGCAGGGCGATGAGCGACTGCCTGTATCCGCCGTGCCATACCGCAATTATGTCGCGCAAACCCGCCTCGGCGTCAGCGAACACGAGCACGAAGCGTTCTTCCGCGAGATGCTCGGCGACATCGACGAGCCGACACTGCCGTTCGGTTTGCAGGATGTGCATGGCGACGGGAATGACATCGAGGAAGTCTGCCAGCCACTGCCTGCCTCGGTGGCGCAGCGTTTGCGCAGTCAGGCGCGCTTGCTCGGCGTCAGCGTCGCCAGTCTGTTTCATCTCGCCTGGGCGCAGGTGCTGGCGGCAACGTCGGCTCAGGAGCGCGTTGTCTTCGGCACGGTGCTGCTGGGCCGCATGCAGGGCGGCGCGGGCGCAGATCGCGGGCTGGGCATGTTCATCAACACCTTGCCATTGCGCGTGGATGTCGACGAAACCGATGTGCGCGCCGGGGTCAAGGCCACGCATGCGCGGCTCAGTGCGCTGTTGGCTCACGAACATGCTTCGCTGGCATTGGCCCAGCGTTGCAGCGGTGTCGCGGCACCGTCACCACTGTTTAGCGCGATGCTCAATTACCGCCATAGCGACAGCGAAGCTCAGCAAACTACCAAGCGCGAGGCCTGGCAGGGCATCGAATCCCTGGCCGGCGAGGAGCGCACCAATTACCCGTTGACCCTCAACGTCGATGATCTCGGCAGTGGTTTCGCACTGACGGTGATGACCCCTTCGCGCATCGGTGCAGCACGCCTCGGCCAGTACATGCACAACGCGCTGATCGCGCTGGTTGAAGCGTTGGAGCACACACCGCAACAACCGTTGAACTGCCTGACGGTGTTGCCGGACGAGGAGCGGCAGGCGTTGCTGTTCGGCCTCAATGCCACGGACGTCGATTACGATTTGCAGCAGACGCTGCACGGCTTGTTCGAAGTGCAGGTGCAGCGTACGCCGCAGGCTGTGGCCGTCGTTGCCGGCGAACAGGCATTGAGCTACACGCAGCTGAACGAGCGCGCCAATCGCTTGGCCGGGCACTTGATCAGCCTTGGCGTGCAAGTGGATTCGCGGGTGGCGATCTGCGTCGAGCGCAGCCTGGAAATGGTCATCGGCCTGCTCGCCATCAACAAGGCCGGCGCTGGTTATGTGCCGCTCGATCCGGCCTATCCGCCGGAGCGTCTGGCCTACATGCTCGAGGACAGCGCGCCGGCCGTGGTGCTGGTGCACGGGGCTACCAGCGAGTTGCTGGGAGATATCACGGCGGCAGTGGTCGATCTTGACCAGAACAGCTGGCACTCCTTGTCCGCCGAAAATCCGCAAATCCCGACGTTGACACCACAGCACAGCGCCTACGTGATCTACACCTCCGGCTCCACCGGCCAACCGAAAGGCGTGGTCAACGAACATGCCGGGGTGGTCAACCGCTTGCTGTGGATGCAGGACGCCTATCGCCTGACCGCTGCCGATTCGGTGTTGCAGAAAACCCCATTCAGTTTTGACGTCTCGGTATGGGAGTTCTTCTGGCCGCTGATGACCGGCGCGCGCCTGGTCATGGCGCAGCCCGGCGGGCACAAGGATCCGCAGTACCTGAGCGAAGTGATCGAGCGCGAACACATCACCACGCTGCACTTTGTGCCGTCGATGCTTGATGTGTTCCTCGCCAATAGCGACACCACACGCTGCGACAGCGTGCGGCAGGTAATGTGCAGCGGTGAGGCGTTGCCGGGCAGTGTGGTGCGGCGTTTCAAACTTCAGTTAACGGGCAGCCAGTTGCATAACCTCTACGGGCCGACCGAAGCGGCCGTCGACGTCACCGCTTGGGATTGCGCCGGATCGATCGAGCAGACCCCGGACAACACGCCAATTGGCAAACCGATCGCCAATACCCGCATGTACATCCTTGATGCGCAACAGCAACCCGTGCCGCAAGGCGTGATCGGCGAGCTGTACATCGCTGGCGTGCAGGTGGCGCGCGGTTATCTGAACCGACCTGAGTTGAATGCCGAGCGCTTCCTCGACGATCCGTTCCAGGCCAACGGGCGGATGTATCGCACTGGTGACGTCGCCCGCTATCTGGCGGACGGCAACATTGAATACCTGGGGCGTAACGACGATCAGGTGAAGATCCGTGGCTTGCGTATCGAACTGGGCGAAATTCAGGCCGGCATTGCCCGGATCGAAGCTGTGCAGGAGGCGGTGGTGGTCGCCCGCGAAGACGTGCCAGGCGACAAACGTCTGGTCGCCTATTACACCGGCGAACGCCTGGAAATCGACCTGCTGCGCAGTCACTTGCTCGAGCACTTGCCGGATTACATGGTGCCTACGGTGTTTGTGCATCTCGATAGTTTGCCGCTGAGCCCCAACGGCAAGCTCGACCGCAAGGCGCTGCCGGCGCCGGATCAGCAATCGCTGAAAACCCGCGAATACGAAGCCCCGGTGGGCGACGTCGAAATCACCCTGGCACGGCTCTGGGCCGAGCTGCTCAACGTCGAGCGGGTAGGGCGTCACGACCATTTCTTTGAACTGGGTGGTCACTCATTACTGGCGGTCAGTCTGATCGGCCGGTTACGTCAGGAAGGCATGGAAGCCGATGTCAGGGCGTTGTTCGAACAACCGACCCTGGCCGGCTACGCCGCAATTACGGAAAGAATGGAGATCGTCCTGTGAATGTGCTCGAACTGTTGGCAACCCTGAAGACAAAAGACATTCAATTGGCGGTGACCGATGAGCAATTGCGCGTCAACGGCAACAAACAGGCGTTGAGCGATCCGGCGCTGCTGGCCGCGCTGCGCGAGCACAAACCGGCGCTGATCGAACTGATCAAGGCCGGCCAATACTCGGCCAGCCGCGTCGGCCAGATCGACGTTCCGGCCAACGGCATCCTCCCCGGCACCACGCGCATCACGCCAGCGATGGTGACCCTGGCTGACGTGGATCAGGCGACCCTCGACCGCTTGCTCGCCGAGGTACCGGGCGGCGCCGCCAATGTGCAGGACATCTACCCACTGGCGCCGTTGCAGGAAGGCATTCTCTATCACCACGCGAGCAACGAGCAGGGCGATCCCTACGTCATGCAATCGTACTTTGCGTTCAGCAGCCGCGAGCGTCTGCAGGACTTCGCTCAAGCCTTGCAAAAGGTCATCGATCGCCACGACATCTTGCGTACGGCGGTGCATTGGGAAGGGCTGGACGTACCGCTGCAAGTGGTCTGGCGTCAGGCACCGTTGCCGATGGAAGAGATCGTGCTGGCAAACGGCGCAAGTGATGCGCTGCAGCAATTGCACGAACGTTTCGATGCGCGGCATTTCCGTCTGGACGTCCGGTGCGCGCCGATGATGCGTCTGGCCTACGTGTGGGATGAGGGCGGTCAGCGGGTGGTCGCGACGTTGTTGTTCCATCACATGGCGCTGGACCACTCGGCGCTCGACGTGGTGCGTCACGAACTGCTCGCCTGCCTCACTGGCCAGGCTCAATCGCTCGGCCGGCCGGTGCCGTTTCGCAATTACGTAGCGCAGGCGCGACTGGGCATCAGCGAAGCCGAACACGAGGTTTTTTTTCGCGAGATGCTCGGCGACATAGCCGAGCCGACCCTGCCCTACGGTTTGCAGGACGTGCAGGGTGACGGGCTCGGTATCGCTGAGCTGAGCCTGCCGGTCAATCCGTTGCTCGGCCAGCGTTTGCGCGCACAGGCGCGGCAGCTTGGCGTGAGTGTCGCGAGCCTGTTTCATCTGGGCTGGGCGCAGGTACTGGCGGTGCTCACCGGCAAACAAAACGTAGTGTTCGGCACGGTGCTGATGGGCCGCATGCAAGGCGCCGAAGCTACTGAACGGGCGTTGGGAATTTTTATCAACACCTTGCCGCTGCGGGTCGATGTCGATGCACAAGGCGTGCGTGCGGCGGTGGAGGCGACCCACAAACGCTTGACCACATTGATGCGCCACGAGCATGCGCCACTGGCGCTGGCCCAGCGTTGCAGTGGCGTGGTCGCACCCACGCCGCTGTTCAGTGCCTTGCTCAATTACCGCCACAGCCACACGGCGGCGACGGCGAGTGCCGAGACCCTGGCGGCGTGGGAAGGCATCAGCACGATCAGCTCCGAAGAACGCACCAACTACCCGCTGACCCTGAGCATCGACGATTTCGGCGATGCCTTCAGCCTGACGTTGTTGGCCACCACCGAGGTCGAGCCACAGCGCATCTGCGATTACCTGCACTGCGCCATGGAGAGTCTGGTGCTGGCACTGGAGCAGGCACCCGATACCGCGCTCAACCAATTGCCGATTCTGCCGACGGCCGAGCGCGAGCAGCTGCTGCTGGCGTTCAATGACAACCACGCCGAATTCCCGGCAATGTTGACCATTGCCCAGCGTTTCGAGGCGCAAGTGGCGCAGCGGCCCGAAGCCGTGGCCGCGCAATACCTCGGTGAGCAATTGAGTTACGCCGAACTCAACCGGCATGCCAACGCCTTGGCTCATCATCTGGTCGCACTGGGTGTCAAGCCCGATGATCGCGTCGCCATCGTCGCCCGCCGTGGCCTCGATACGCTGGTCGGGCTAGTGGCGATTCTCAAGGCCGGTGCCGGTTATGTGCCGGTCGACCCGGCGCACCCGGCCGAACGTCTGCACTACTTGCTCAGCGACAGCGGCCCCGTTGCTGTGCTGACCCAAAATAATCTGCGGGAGCGCTTGCCGACGCTGGCGGTGCCGGTGATCGATCTTGACCCGCGCACCTGGCCGCTGAGCGAAACCCTTGATCCGCAGGTGCCGGGCCTGACCGCCGCACATCTGGCCTACGTGATCTACACCTCCGGCTCCACCGGGCTGCCAAAAGGCGTGATGGTCGAACATCGCACCTTGTCGAATCTCGTCGACTGGCATTGCACAGCGTTTGATCTGTGCGCCGGTCGCCACACTTCAAGCCTTGCCGGGTTCGGTTTCGACGCCATGGCCTGGGAAGTCTGGCCGGCGCTGTGTGCCGGCGCGACCCTGCATCTGGCACCGACTCACGAGGGCACCGAGGACATCGATGCGTTGCTCGAGTGGTGGCGCGCGCAGCCACTGGACGTGAGTTTCCTGCCGACACCCGTCGCCGAATACGCCTTCAGCCAGAACCTTGAACATCCGACGCTGCGCACACTGCTGATCGGTGGCGACCGCTTGCGCCAGTTCAGCCGCAACCAGCAATTCGACGTGATCAACAACTACGGCCCGACCGAAGCCACCGTGGTCGCGACCTCTGGGCGAATCGAGGCAGGCGATGCCTTGCACATCGGCAAACCGGTGACCAATGCCACGGTGTATCTGCTCGACGAACAGCAGCGTCCGGTGCCGATTGGCGTCATGGGCGAGTTGTATGTTGGCGGTGCCGGGGTCGCTCGCGGCTATTTGAACCGTGCCGACCTGAGCGCCGAGCGCTTCCTTCATGACCCGTTCAGCCCTTTGCCGAACCCGCGCATGTATCGCACCGGCGATCTCGCCCGCTGGCGCGCGGACGGCACGATCGAGTACCTGGGGCGTAACGACGATCAGGTGAAAATCCGTGGCGTGCGTATCGAACTCGGCGAAATCGAAACCCGCCTCAATCAGTTGCCCGGCATTCAGGAAGCCGTACTGCTGGCGCGTGAAGATGAACCCGGCCAGCCGCGGCTGGTGGCGTATTTCACCGAGCAGAGCCAGGTCGAACCGTTGGCCGTGGCCGAGTTACGCGCGCACCTGCTGACCCAGTTACCGGAGTACATGGTGCCGGTGGCCTTCGTCAGACTCGACGCGCTGCCGTTGACCGCCAATGGCAAGGTCGACCGCAAGGCCCTGCCGAAACCCGAGCGAGCGGCGCTGTTCACCCGCGAATACGAGGCGCCGCACAACGAACTGGAAAGCGCCTTGGCGCAGATCTGGGCGCAGGTGCTGCAAGTCGAGCGAGTCGGGCGTCAGGACCATTTCTTCGAACTCGGTGGTCATTCGCTGTTGGCCATGCGCATGGTGTCCCAGGTTCGCCAGCGTCTTGGCGTGGAACTGGCGCTGGGCGATCTGTTCGCCAACGCCGAACTGGCAGCGGTTGCCGAGGCGGTGGCGCAAGCCGGGCGCAGCACGCAACCGGAGATTGTCGCGGTGGCTCGTGACGGCGCGTTGCCGCTGTCGTTCGCCCAGCAACGCTTGTGGTTTCTCGCACAAATGGAAGGCGCCAACACCGCGTACAACATTCCCATCGGCCTGCGCCTGCGTGGGCAACTGAATGAGCATGCGCTGCAACAAGCCTTGGCGCGTATCGTTGCGCGTCACGAAACCCTGCGCAGCCGTTTCGCCCAGTTCAACGACCAGGCGCAAGTGCTGATCGCCCCGGTCGACAGCGGTCTGCTGCTGCGCGTTGAAGACCTGCGCCAGCATCCGCAAGCCGACCAGACCTTGGCGGCGCTGATTCAGGGCGAGGCCTCGGGACCGTTTGACTTGCAGGATGATGCACTGATTCGCGGACGCCTGGTGCGGCTGGCCGACGATCATCATGTGCTGTTGCTGACCCTGCACCACATCATCTCCGATGGCTGGTCGATGGGGGTTCTGACCCGTGAACTGATGGCGCTTTATCAGGCGTTCAGCCACGGTCAACCAGATCCACTGCCGCCGCTGGCGCTGCAATACACCGACTACGCAGTGTGGCAGCGGCGCTGGCTCAGTGGCGAGGTTCTGGAGCGTCAAAGCGAGTATTGGCAACAAACGTTGGCGGGCGCTCCGGCACTGTTGACGCTGCCGACTGATCGCGTGCGCCCGGCGCAGCAGGATTACGCCGGCAACACCGTCGACGTGGTGCTCGACGAACGCCTGAGCGCCGGGCTCAAGGCTTTGGCCCAGCGTCACGGCGTGACGATGTACATGCTCATGCTCGGCGCATGGGCGAGCCTGTTGAGTCGGTTGTCCGGGCAATCGGAAGTGGTCGTCGGTTCGCCCGTGGCCAACCGCAGTCGGGCCGAGATCGAAGGCCTGATCGGCATGTTCGTCAATACCCTGGCCCTGCGTATCGATACCTCGGGCGCTTTGAGCACCGAGGCGCTGCTGGCGCGGGTCAAGGCGCGGACGCTGGATGCGCAGACGCATCAGGACCTGCCGTTCGAACAAGTGGTGGAAATCACCAAGCCTGCACGCAGCATGGCGCACAGCCCGTTGTTTCAAGCGATGTTCAGTTGGGACAGTGGCCACGGTGCCAGCCTGAGTCTCGGCGAGCTGACGCTGGAAAGTGTTGCCGAACCGAGCCACTTTGCCAAATTCGATCTGTCACTGACGCTGGCAGACGCGCCGGACGGCATTCGCGGTGTGCTGGAGTACGCCGTTGCCTTGTTCGATGAGTCGACTATTCAACGTTACGTCGGCTACTTCCAGCGCCTGTTGCAGGCCATGGTCAGCAACGATCAAGCGGTGTTGGAGCAGGTGACGTTGTTGGCGGACGATGAGCGTCAGCATCTGCTGGTCGATCTGAACGCAACCACTGTCACCCACGATCTTGAGCAGACTGTTCATGCTCGCTTCGAGACGCAGGTGTTGCGCACGCCAGACGCGGATGCCGTGGTGGCCGGTGAATTGCGTTTGAGTTACGCCGAGTTGAACCGTCGCGCCAACCAGCTCGCCCATCACCTGCGCCAGTGCGGCGTGGGCCGCGATTCGCGGGTGGCGATCTGCGTCGAGCGCGGGCCGCAGTTGCTGGTCGGTCTGTTGGCGATTCTCAAGGCCGGCGGCGCTTATGTGCCGCTGGACCCAGGGTATCCTGCTGAGCGTCTGGCCTACATGCTTGAGGACAGCGCGCCAGTGGCGGTGCTGGTGCATGCGCCGACGCGTGCGCTGATCGGCGAGTGGGCCGGCGTGTTGGTCGACTTCGACCATTGCACCTGGCAAGACCTTGCGCAAAGCAATCCGCAGGTGCCAGGCCTGAGCGCCGCGAACCTGGCCTATGTGATTTACACCTCCGGCTCCACCGGCACGCCGAAGGGCGTGATGGTCGAGCACCGCAACCTGGGCAATCTGCTGCACTGGAGCGCCAGCCTGTGTCCGCTTTCTACCGGCGCCGCGCTGTTGCAGAAAACCCCGCTGAGTTTCGACGCCTCGGTGTGGGAGCTGTTCTGGCCGTTGAGCTGCGGCATGCGTCTGATCCTCGCTGGCCCGGACGACCACCGCGATCCAGCCGCGCTGGTGCAACTGATTCGTGAGCAACAGGTCAACGTCGTTCAGTTTGTACCGGCGCTGTTGCAGCAATTCCTTGAAGTGGCAGAGGTGGGCGAGTGCAGCAGCCTTACCGATGTGTTCTGTGGTGGCGGTGCTCTGGCGGCCGCGTTGGTGCGCAGCGTGCGCGTACATCTGCCGCAGGTGCGCCTGCACAACGTTTATGGCCCGACCGAAGCCACCGTCGACAGCACCGTATGGACGCTGGATGCGAATTCGCCGGTACCGCAAGGCGCGCCACCGATTGGCAAACCGCTGTGCAATACCCGCGTGTACATCCTTGATGCTCACCAACAACCGACGCCATTGGGTGTGGTCGGCGAGATGTATCTCGGCGGCGTGCAGGTGGCGCGGGGTTATCTGAATCGGCCTGAGCTGAGCGCCGAACGTTTCCTCGACGATCCGTTCAGTGATCAGCCCGGCGCACGTTTGTACCGCACGGGTGACGTCGCACGGTATCTGGCCGATGGCAACATCGAGTACCTGGGGCGTAATGACGATCAGGTCAAAATCCGTGGTTTACGCATCGAACTGGGCGAGATTCAGGCGCATCTGGCGCAGGTCGACGGTGTCCGCGAAGCGGCCGTGCTGGCCCGTGAAGACGTGCCGGGCGATCAGCGTCTGGTCGCGTACTACAGCGGCGAACTCGTCGAAACAGATCAGCTACGCAGCCAATTGCTCAAGCATCTGCCGGCCTACATCGTGCCTGCCGTGTTTGTGAATCTGCCGGCGTTGCCACTGAGCCCCAACGGCAAACTGGATCGCCAGGCGTTGCCGGCTCCCGACCAGACTGCGCTGCTGAGCCGGGAATACGAAGCTCCGATCGGTGAAGTCGAAACCGTGATTGCCGGGATTTGGGCCGAGTTGCTGAAGGTCGAGCGGGTAGGGCGCTTCGATCATTTCTTCGAACTGGGCGGCCACTCGTTGCTGGCAGTCAATCTGGTTGCGCGCATGCGTCGGGCCGGCCTGTCGGCGGATATTCGTGTGCTCTTCGGCCAGCCGACATTGGCCGCGCTCGCTGCGGCTGTGGGCGGCGAACCTGATGCGGCGGTGCCGGCAAACCTCATTGCGGCCGATTGCCCGCGCATCACACCCGAATTGTTGCCGCTGGTAGCGCTGGACCAAGCGACGATCGACCGTATCGTTGCAAGCGTCCCCGGCGGTGTGCGCAATGTTCAGGACATCTACCCGCTGGCACCTTTGCAAACCGGCATCCTGTTCCATCATCTGTCGGCCGCGCACGGCGATCCATATGTGCTGCAGGCGCAGTTTGCCTTCGCCGATGAACAGCGTTTGCAAGTGTTCACTGATGCCCTGCAACGGGTAATCGAACGCCATGACATTCTGCGCACGTCGCTGTTCTGGGAGGGGCTGGAAGAGCCGGTGCAAGTGGTCTGGCGTCAGGCTTCGCTGGGCTGCGAGGCCTTGCCGCTAGACGCCGAAGCGGGCGATGCGCTGAGCCAGTTGCGCAGACGCTTCACCATCGATAACTACCGTATGCCCGTCACCGAGGCGCCGCTGATGCGCGTGGTGCACGGCCGCGATGAGGCCAATCAACGCGTGGTGGCGTTGTTGCTGTTCCATCACCTGGTGATGGATCACGTGGCGCTGGAGGTGTTGCAGCACGAGATGCAGGCGTTTCTGCTGGGCAACGACGGGCTGCTGAGCGAACCGGTGCCGTACCGCAATTACGTGGCGCACACCCGTTCCGGCCTGACCGCGCAAGCACACGCCAGTTTCTTCGGCGAGATGCTCGGCGCTGTTGATGAGCCGACCTTGCCTTACGGGCAGAATCTGGCCAGCGACGGCCCTGCACAAGAGGCGCAACTGGACCTGGAAAACGCGCTGAGCCACAGCATCCGTCAGCAGGCCCGGCGTTTGGGGGTCAGCGCTGCCAGCCTGATGCACCTCGCCTGGGCACAGGTGCTGGGGCAATTGTCCGGACGCGACGCCGTGGTGTTTGGCACGGTGTTGCTCGGGCGATTGCAGGGCGGTGAAGGATCGGAGCGCGCACTCGGTGTGTTCATCAATACCTTACCGCTGTGCATCGAACTGAATGCGCACAGCGTTAAAGGTGCGGCACTGGCGACCCACGAACGCCTGAGTCAGTTGCTCGCTCATGAGCACGCGCAACTGGCGCAGGTGCAACAGTACAGCGCGATGCCGGCGGGCACACCGTTGTTCAGTACGCTGCTCAACTATCGTCACAGCGCCCCGGTCGGGCCGGTATCCGCTGAGGTGCAAGCGGCGTGGCACGGCATGCAATTGCTCGCTGCCGAGGAACACACCAACTATCGCCTGACTCTCAGCGTTGATGATCTCGGTGAAGACTTCCGCCTGAAGGTATTGGCCGGGGCCGGCATTGATGCGCAGCGTATCTGCGGGTACATGCAGGGAGCGTTGATGACGTTGCTGGAGGCACTGGAGCACACGCCGCACGTGGGCTTTGACCGGTTGTCGATCCTGCCGGCAGCTGAGCGCGAACAGTTGCTGGTGGATTTCAATGCGACCGAGGCTGACTACCCGCGTGAGCTGACGATTGCCCGGCGCTTCGAGTCGCAGGTCACCGAGCGTCCGCAGGCTATTGCAGCGGTGTTTGCCGGACAGCCACTGACTTACTTGCAGCTCAATCGCCAGGCCAATGCCTTGGCGCATCACTTGATCGCCATCGGGGTGAAAGCCGATGACCGCGTGGCCATCGTCGCCCGCCGGGGCCTGGATACATTGGTCGGGCTGGTCGCCATCCTCAAGGCCGGCGCCGGCTATGTGCCGATCGATCCGGCGCATCCCGTCGAGCGGATCAGTTATTTGCTGAGCGACAGCGCACCGGTCGCGGTGCTCACGCAAAGCGATCTGCACGAGAGACTGCCGCAACCGGGCGTGCCAGTGATTGATGTCGATCTGTGCGCATGGCCGGCGCAGGCGCAGCACAACCCTGCGGTGCCGGGCCTGAGCGCTGCGCATCTGGCGTACGTGATCTACACCTCGGGTTCGACCGGTCTGCCCAAAGGCGTCATGGTCGAACATCAGACGTTGTCCAATCTGGTCGACTGGCACTGTGAAGCGTTCGATTTACGCGCCGGCAGCCACACCTCAAGCCTTGCCGGATTTGGTTTCGATGCGATGGCGTGGGAAGTCTGGCCGGCCCTGTGCGCGGGCGCGACCCTGCACCTGGCCCCAACCCATGACGGCGCTGAAGACATCGATGGGTTGCTCGACTGGTGGCGTGCGCAGCCGCTGGACGTGAGCTTTTTGCCAACACCGGTCGCCGAATATGCGTTCAGCCAGAACCTCGATCATCCGACCTTGCGCACCTTGCTGATCGGTGGCGATCGCTTGCGCCAGTTCAGCCGTCAGCAGCGCTTCGCCGTGATCAACAACTACGGCCCGACCGAGGCCACCGTGGTCGCGACTTCCGGGCGTATCGACGTTGGCGCGGCGTTGCACATTGGTAAACCGGTGGCGAACGCGGCGGTTTATTTGCTCGACGAGCAGCAACGGCCAGTGCCAATGGGTGTCATGGGCGAGTTGTACGTCGGTGGCGCGGGCGTGGCCCGGGGTTATCTGAACCGCGCCGATCTGACCGCTGAGCGCTTCTTGCACGACCCGTTCAGCCCCTTGCCGAATGCGCGCATGTACCGCACCGGTGACCTTGCTCGTTGGCGCGAAGACGGCTCGCTCGACTACCTGGGGCGTAACGACGACCAGGTGAAAATCCGTGGCATGCGCATTGAATTGGGCGAAATCGAGACTCGCCTCAATCAGCTCCCTGGTATTAACGAAGCGGTGTTGCTGGCCCGCGAGGACCAACCCGGCCAGCCGCGACTGGTGGCCTATTTCACCGAACAGGCGGGGGCCGAGCCACTGGCAGTGGGCGAGTTGCGCGAGCATCTGCTGACGCAGTTGCCGGACTACATGGTGCCGGCAGCGTTTGTCCGGCTCGAGGCTTTGCCGCTGACCGCCAATGGCAAGGTCGACCGCAAGGCATTGCCGAAACCGGACCTGGCCGCGCTGCCGACCCGCGAATACGAGGCTCCGCAAGGCGAGCTGGAAACCGCGCTGGCGCAGATCTGGACCGAAGTGCTGCAAGCCGGGCAGGTCGGCCGTCACGACCACTTCTTTGAACTGGGCGGTCATTCGCTGTTGGCGATGCGCATGGTCTCGCTGATCCGTCAGCGCCTCGGCATCGAACTGGCGCTGAGTGATCTGTTTGCCGATGCGCAATTGAGCGCAATCGCTGCAGTATTGAACCGCGCCGGGCGCAGCGCGTTACCGGAGATCTTGCCGGCACCGCGTGATCAGGCGCTGCCGATGTCCTTCGCCCAACAGCGCCTGTGGTTTCTCGCGCAAATGGCGGGTGGCAACTCGGCGTACAACATTCCTCTCGGCTTGCGCCTGCGCGGTCACCTCGACGTCGATGCCCTGCAATCGGCGCTGGCGCGGATCGTCGCCCGCCACGAAACCCTGCGCAGCCGTTTCATCCGCCTCGACGACAGCGCGCAGGTGTCGATTGCCCCGGTCGATAACGGTTGGCTGCTGCGTGTAGAAGATCTGCGCCAACAGCCGCAGGCCGAGCACACCTTGCAAATATTGCTGGCGCAGGAAGCCTCGACAACGTTTGATTTGCAGAACGATTCGTTGATTCGTGGACGGTTGGTGCGTCTGGCTGACGATCATCATGTGCTGCTGTTGACCGTGCATCACATCGTTGCCGACGGCTGGTCGATGGGCGTGCTGACCGGCGAGTTGATGGCGTTGTATCAGGCGTTCAGCCAAGGCCAACCGGATCCGCTGCCAGCACTGACGCTGCAATACGGCGACTACGCCCTATGGCAACGGCGCTGGCTCAGCGGTGAAGTGCTGCAGCAGCAAAGCCAATATTGGCAGCAGACCCTCGACGGTGCGCCGGCCTTGTTAACGCTGCCCACCGATCGCCCGCGACCGGCCCAACAGGATTACACCGGCGGCAACGTCGAAGTGCTGCTGGACCAGCGTTTGAGTGCGGCGCTCAAGGCCTTGAGCCAGCGTCATGGCGCGACCCTGTTCATGACCCTGATGAGTGCCTGGGCGTTGCTGATGAGTCGGCTGTCCGGGCAATCCGATGTGGTGATCGGCGCGCCGGTGGCCAACCGCAGCCGCGCTGAAGTCGAAGGCCTGATCGGCATGTTCGTCAATACGCTCGCCGTGCGCATCGACACCTCGGGCGCGCCGAGCGTCGAAGCGCTGCTGGCACAGGTCAAGGCGCGGACACTGGAAGCGCAGGCGCATCAGGATCTGCCGTTCGAGCAAGTGGTGGAAATCGCCCGACCGGTGCGCAGCCTGGCGCACAGCCCGTTGTTCCAGACCACGTTAAGCTGGGACGGCAGCGTTGGCCCGCAACTGGCCTTGGGCGAGCTGACGCTGGAGGGTGTTGCCGGGACCGGCGATGTCGCCAAGTTTGACCTGACGCTGACACTGGGCGAGGTCAACGGAGTGCTGCGCGGCACGCTGAACTACGCCACGGCGCTGTTCGATGCGCTGACGATCAAGCGGTACATCGGCTACTTCGAACGTCTGCTCGAGGCGATGGTTGCCGATGATCAAACGGTGCTGGAACGTGTGCCATTGCTGGCAAACGATGAGCGCCAGCGCTTGCTGTACGACTTCAACGCCACGGCGCGTGGCTACCCGCAAACACTGACCGTACACGGGGTTTTCCAACAGCAGGCAGCCGCGCATCCCAAAGCTGTGGCGGCCGTGCATGGTGCGCATTCGCTGAGCTACTTTGAACTCAACGCGCAAGCCAACCGCCTGGCCCATCACCTGATCGCGCACGGCGTGCAGCCGGGCGATCACGTGGCGATCCTGCTGCCGCGTTCGCTGGAGTTGCTGGTCGCGCAACTGGCCATTGCCAAATGCGCGGCCGCTTATGTGCCGCTGGACATCAATGCACCGAGCGAGCGCCAGGCGTTCATGGTCGAGGATTGCCGCGCGGTGGCGTTGTTGACCTTGAGCGGCGAAGTCATCGACTACGCCGCGCCGCGTATCGACCTCGACAGGCTGACCCTCAACGGCCAGCCGACGCACAATCCGAATCTGTTGCAGTCGTCCGAGTCGCTGGCGTACATCATGTACACCTCAGGTTCCACCGGCACGCCGAAAGGCGTGATGGTGCCGCACCGGGGCATCGGCCGCTTGGTGCTCAACAACGGTTACGCCGATTTCAATGCGCAGGATCGTGTGGTCTTCGCCTCGAACCCGGCGTTCGATGCGAGCACCATGGACATCTGGGGGCCGCTGCTCAATGGCGGTCGCGTGGTGATCATCGACCATCAAACCTTGCTCGATCCGCATGCCTTTGGCCGTGAACTGAGCAGCAGTGGCGCAACGATCCTGTTCGTCACCACCGCGCTGTTCAATCAATACGTGCAACTGATTCCGCAGGCGCTCAAGGGCCTGCGGATTCTGCTGTGCGGCGGTGAGCGTGGCGATCCGGCGGCGTTTCGTCGAATGTTGGCCGAGGCGCCAACACTGCGCATCGTGCATTGCTACGGCCCGACCGAAACCACCACCTACGCCACAACCTTTGAAGTGCGCGAAGTTGCGGAAAACGCCGAGAGCGTGCCGATTGGCGGGCCGATCGCTAACACGCAGGTTTACGTGCTTGATGCGTATCAGCAGCCGGTGCCGATGGGCGTCACCGGTGAGCTGTATATCGGCGGGCAGGGCGTGGCGCTGGGGTATCTGAATCGGGCGGATCTGACTGCCGAGAAATTCCTCTGCGATCCGTTCAGCGAGATGCCGGGCGCGTTGCTCTATCGCACCGGCGACCTCGCGCGCTGGCTGGCGCCGGGGCAACTCGATTGCATCGGGCGCAACGACGATCAGGTGAAGATTCGCGGTTTCCGCATCGAACTGGGAGAAATCGAAAACCGCCTGCTGAATTGCCCGGGGATCAAGGAAGCGGTGGTGCTGGCGCGCCGCGACGGACAGGACTCCCCGCGTCTGGTGGCGTACTACACGGCGCACGATGAGCACTTGGACAGCGCTGAGCTGCACGCGCAAATGCACGCGCGACTGCCGGAATACATGGTGCCCACCGCGTGGGTGCAACTCGATGTATTGCCGTTGAACAACAACGGCAAGGTCGATCGCAAGGCGCTGCCGGCACCGACGCAGGAGGCACTGCTCAGTCGGGCCTACGAGGCACCGACCAATCCACTGGAAGCAAGCCTGGCGCAGGTCTGGGCCGAGGTGTTGCAGGTCGGGCAGGTCGGTCGCTATGACAACTTCTTCGAGCTCGGCGGCCATTCATTGCTGGCCATGCGCATGCTCTCCCTGGTGCGCCAACAATTGGGCGTGGAGCTGGCGCTGGCCGATCTGTTTGCCAACCCGGAACTGGCGGCGGTCGCCGAAGTGTTGAGTCAGGCCGAACGTAGCAGCTTGCCGCCGATTCTGCCGGCGCCGCGCGATCAGGCACTGCCGTTGTCGTTCGCCCAGCAACGCTTGTGGTTCCTCGCGCAAATGGATGGCGGCAACACCGCCTACAACATTCCTCTGGGCTTGCACCTGCGTGGCCGACTCGACGCCGTGGCACTGCAACGGGCATTGGCGCGAATCGTCGCTCGTCACGAAACCCTGCGCAGCCGTTTCGCACAATTGCACGACGAAGCTCAGGTGCTGATTGCCCCGGTCGACATTGGTCTGCCGCTGATTGTGGAAGACTGGCGACAACAGCCGCAGTCCGAGGAGGCCTTGCGTGCTTTGGTCGACGCTGAAGCGCGCGGGCCGTTCAACTTGCAGGACGATCCGTTGATTCGCGGTCGGCTGGTGCGTCTGGCCGATGATCACCATGTGCTGTTGCTGACGATGCACCACATCATCTCCGACGGTTGGTCGATGGGCGTGCTGACCCATGAATTGATGGCGCTGTATCAGGCGTTCAGCCGTGGCGAGGACGATCCGCTGCCACCGCTGGCCTTGCAGTACACCGACTACGCGGTATGGCAACGGCGCTGGCTGAGCGGCGAGGTGTTGCAGCGCCAGAGTGATTACTGGCAGCAGACTCTGGCCGGCGCCCCGGCATTGTTGAGCCTGCCGACTGACCGACCACGGCCGGCGCAACAGGATCACCGCGGCGGCAGTGTCGAGATCGTACTGGACGCGCAGACCAGCGCCGGTCTCAAGGCGTTGTGTCAGCGCCACAGCGTGACGCCGTACATGGTAATCATGAGCGCCTGGGCGATGCTGCTTACGCGTCTGTCCGGGCAGTCCGATGTGGTCATCGGCTCGCCCGTCGCCAACCGTACCCGCGCCGAAATCGAAGGATTGATCGGCATGTTCGTCAACACCCTGGCGCTGCGCATCGATACCTCGGGTGATCTGACGGGGGCAGCGCTGCTGGCGCGGGTCAAGGCCCAGACTCTGGCCGCGCAGGCGCATCAGGATCTGCCGTTCGAACACGTGGTGGAAGTCACCCGACCGCTGCGCAGCCTTTCCCACACACCGTTGTTCCAGACTTTGCTGAGCTGGGACAGCAGCGTGGCGCCAGCCCTGGCACTCGACGAGCTGACGCTGGAAGGCCTGGCCGGGGAAAATCACTTTGTGAAGTTCGACCTGTCGCTGAGTCTGGGCGAAAGCCAGCACGGGGTGCGTGGCTCGCTGCGCTACGCCACCGCGCTGTTCGATGAGTCGACCGTGCAGCGTTTTGTCGGTTACCTCCAGCGCTTGCTGGCGGCGCTGGTCAGTGATGATCAGGCGGTTTTGGCGCAAGTCGAGTTGCTTGCCGAGGATGAGCAGCGACGCCTGCTCGGCGACTTCAACGCGACGGCGCTTGATTGCCCGGTCGAGCAACCGGTGCAGAGCCTGTTCGAAGCACAGGTGCGGCGTCAGCCGGACGCCATCGCCGTGCAGTCGGGCGAACACAGCCTGACCTATCGCGAGCTGAATGCCCGTGCCAACCGCCTCGCGCATCACCTGCGTGAGCAAGGCGTCGGGCCGGATGCGCGGGTGGCGCTGTGCGTCGAGCGTGGGCTTGATCTGGTGGTGGGGCTGCTCGGCATTCTCAAGGCCGGTGGCGCGTACGTGCCGCTGGATCCGGCTTATCCGGCGGAGCGCCTGGACTTTATGCTCAGGGATTGCGCGCCGGTGGCGGTGCTGGTGCAGACGGCCACGCGATCGCTGTTTGCCGAGGCCGGGGCAGTGCTGATCGACTTTGACCAATGCACCTGGCACGACCAGTCAGAAAACGATCCGCAAGTGCCAGGCCTGAGTCCTTCGAACCTGGCGTACATGATCTACACCTCAGGTTCGACCGGCACACCCAAAGGCGTGATGCTCGAACATCGTGGCTTGTGCAATCTGGTGCATTGGGGCTCGCAGATTTGCCCACCAGCTCCAGAGGGCGCGTTGTTGCAGAAAGCCCCATTCAGTTTCGATGGTTCGGTGTGGGAATTCTTCTGGCCACTGACGGCCGGTGTGCGTCTGGTGCTGGCACGGCCGGGAGGTCACCGGGAACCGGCGTACCTGGCGCAAGTGATTCGTCAGCAGCGGGTCACGGTGGTCAAGTTCGTGCCGGCGCTGTTGCAGCAATTTCTCGAGCTGCAAGACGTCAGTGAATGCACCAGCCTCACCGATGTGTTCTGCGGTGGCGGCGAACTCACGGCGGCCCTGGCCCGCGAAGTACGCCAGCAACTGCCGTGGGTGCGCCTGCATAACGTGTATGGCCCGACCGAAGCCACGGTCGACAGCACAGCGTGGACACTGGAACCGCACATGCCCGTGCCATCCACCGAATTGCCGATTGGCAAGGCCATCTGTAACACCCGTTTGTACGTGCTCGATGCGCATGACCAAGCGGTACCGCTCGGTGTCATTGGCCAGTTGCACATCGGCGGCATCGGCGTGGCGCGAGGGTATATGGGACTGCCACAGATGCAGGCCGAGCGCTTTATCGACAGTCCGTTTGTGCCCGGTGACCGCTTGTACCGCACCGGCGATCTGGTGCGTTACCGCGCGGACGGTAACCTCGAATTCCTCGGGCGCAATGACTTCCAGGTCAAGCTGCATGGTTTGCGTCTGGAACTCGGTGAAATCGAAGCGCGGTTGATCCAGCACCCGGGTGTGCGCGAGGTGGTCGTGCTGATGCGCGACGAACGACTGGTCGCGTATTTCACTTTGCGCGAGGGCAGTGCTGCACCGGCTATCGACACGCTGCGCGCGTTCATTCTTGAGCAGTTACCCGAGTACATGGTGCCGGGTGCGTTTGTTGCGCTCGACGTTTTGCCGCTGAGTCCCAACGGCAAGATCGACCGTCAGGCGCTGCCGGCGCCGGGCCTCGACGCGGTACTCAGCCGACATTACGAAGCACCTGAAGGCGAGGTCGAAACCGTGTTGGCGCGGGTCTGGGCTGAGGTGCTGAATGTCGAGCAGGTCGGACGCCACGACAACTTCTTCGAATTAGGCGGGCATTCGCTGCTGGCGATTCGTCTGGTCAACCTGCTGCAGCGTGCGGGGCAACAGGTGACGCTGGCGGAGCTGTTCCAGCGTCCGAGTGTCGAGTCGCTGGCCGCGCTGCTCTGTCAGCGCAACACGGTGCCCGAACAGCCGGATGGCCTGGTCGTGGTGCGGCCGGGCGAGGGCGGCGATGCGCTGTTCCTGATCCATGAGTTCAGCGGCAGGGAGGTGTATTTCCCGGCATTGGCGATGCACATCGAGGGGCAGTTTCCGATTTACGGTTTGCCCGGTGTGCCGTTGGGGCAGCCGCAGCTGCGCACGCTTGAGTGCATGGCCACGCGGATGGTCGGGATTATCCGGGCGGTACAACCGCATGGGCCGTATCGTCTGGCCGGGTGGTCGTTTGGTGGCTTGCTGGCGTATGAAATCGCTCAGCAGTTGCTGGGTCTCGATGAGACGGTGGCGTTTGTCGGCCTGCTCGATACCTACGCGCCGCATCCGGCCAGTCAGGATAAAACCCGCTGGAGCGGCGCGCATCGCGACAAGCATCAGTTGCTGGAGCACTGCCGCGCGCGTTCGCAGATGCGCGGTGCAGAAGGGCTGCCGGCGTTGGCTGAGGTCGAGCGGCTTGAGGCTGAAGTCGAACGCATTGCGTTCGATGAGCTGTTCCAGCGCTGCTGCGAACAGCAATTGCCTGACCCGGAACTGGCCGCACTGAGTGCAGCGGATGCCTGGAGTTACTTTGATCGTGAGGCCGCTCATGGCCTGGCGCTGGCGCATTACCGGGTCAGCCCGGCCAGTCTGCCGGTGCACTTGTTCCGCGCTCAGGCACTGATGCCGGGGCAGGCGCAGCCGAGTCCGATCCGCGGTTGGGAAAACAAGATCAGTACAGGTTTGCTGCGCTGCATCGATGTCCCGGGTGATCACCGCAGCATGATGAAAGCTCCGGATATTCAGGCGCTCGGTCAGGCCTTGAGTCAGGCTATGGCCGCTGCGCAGGTTCCGGAGCCAGAGGCCTATCAGCCGCTGTTGACCATTCAGAGCGGGCACGCCGGGCATGCGCCGATCTTCTGCGTGCCGGGGGCGGGCGACAGTGTCACCGGGTTCATTCACCTGACCGAGGCCTTGGGCCCGGAGTGGCCGATCATCGGCCTGCAACCGCGCGGGCTCGATGGCAACGGCGTGCCGCACAGCCAGGTTGAAGCGGCAGCGAAGTGCTATCTGCAAGCGGTCGAGCAGTTGTATCCGCAAGGTCCGGTGCACCTGATCGGCCATTCCTTCGGCGGCTGGGTCGCGCATGCCATGGCCGCGCAGTTGCAGGCGGCGGGGCGTGAGGTGGCGTCATTGACCCTGATCGACAGCGAATCGCCCGGCGGCAACGGTACGGCGGGCAAGCCGTACACCACGACTGCCGCACTGGAACGCTTGATCGAGACGCTGCAACTGTCCAGCGGCAAGTCGTTGGGCATCGACCCGCTGGCGTTCGCCGAAGCTGACGACACCACGCAAATGCGCCTGTTGCACGAGGGCATGGTGTGCGCCGGTGTGTTGTCTGCGCGTTCGTCAGCGCAGGCCATGCACGGCCCGGTCCGCACCTTCGCCACAGCCTTGCGCACGGTCTATCAACCGCAGTTGGCATACACCGGGCCGGTGCGGCTGGCGCTGGTCGATGACCCGACGCTGGATGCGTGGGGCAATCAGCGCGAGCAAGCGGCGATGGTCGAAGGCTGGCAACGCCAGGTGACGGATCTGGCGGTGTGGTACGGGCCGGGCAACCACTTCACGATTCTCAAGGCGCCCAACGTTTTCAGTTTCGCGGCGTGGTGGCATGACGGCCTGAAAGTGCCGGCCGGCCAAGTGGTTTCCTGATTGTTGTTTATTTACCAGAGCCCGGCCGCTGGCCGGGCTCACCCCTGAACGGACTTGTGGTTATTTATGGAAAAGTCGAAGTTGCGCAAAGTCGGTATGGGATTAGCGTTGGTGGCAGTGGCGGGATTGGCGTTCTACGCGGTGCAGGCACCGGCCGAGGCGCCGCAATACCTGACCGCGCCGGTGGAACGCAGTGATATTGAAAACGCGGTGCTCGCCACCGGGTTGCTCGAAGGCATCAAGCAAGTGGACGTCGGCGCGCAAGTGTCGGGGCAATTGAAGTCGCTCAAGGTCAAGGTCGGCGACAAGGTGAAGAAGGGCCAGTGGCTGGCGGAAATCGATCCGCTGGTGTTGCAGAACACTTTGCGTCAGGCCCAGGTTGATGAGGAAAACCTGCAAGCGCAAAAACGCGCGACCCAGGCTCAGCTCAGGCAGACCAAAGCGATTTACGAGCGCTACAAGAACTTGCAGGACGACGCGTCGATCTCGCGCCAGGACTTCGAAACCGCCGAGTCGGATTATCAGGTGCAACAGGCCAATCTGATGTCGCTGGATGCGCAGATCAAAAGCGCGCACATCCAGATCGACACGGCCAAGGTCAATCTGGCCTACACACGGATTGTTGCGCCGATTGATGGCGACGTGGTCGGCGTGGTCACTCAGGAAGGCCAGACGGTGATCGCCAGCCAACTGGCGCCGGTCCTGCTGAAACTGGCGGATCTGGACACCATGACGGTCAAGGCGCAGGTGTCCGAAGCCGACGTGATTCACATCGCCCCGGGGCAAGAGGTGTATTTCACCATTCTCGGCGAGGACAAACGCTACTACGCGAAACTGCGCGGCACGGACCCGGCGCCGCAGAACTTTCTTGAAACACCGCCCGCCGGTACGCCGAAGCAAAGCAGCGCGGTGTTCTACAACGCTTTGTTCGAGGTGCCCAATCCCGATCATCGCCTGCGCATCTCGATGACCGCGCAGGTGCGCATTATCCTCGACACCGCCAAGTCGGTACTGACCGTGCCGGTGGCGGCGCTCGGCCCGCGCAATGCCGATGGCAGCTTCCCCGTGCGCGTGCTCGACGCCAAGGGCCACGCGCAGTCGCGCAATGTGCAGACCGGGATCAACAACAACGTCAAAGTGCAGATCAACGCCGGTCTGGCAGAAGGCGACCGCGTGGTGATCGGTGATCCGGTGAACAATGTGGTGGGGGCCTGAGCATGACTGAGCCACTGCTACAACTGACCGGCATCACCCGCAGTTTCACCGCTGGCGACCGCGAGTTTCTCGCGCTGAACAACATCAACCTGACGATCAACGCCGGGGAAATGGTGGCGATCATTGGTGCCTCCGGTTCCGGCAAATCGACGCTGATGAACATCCTCGGTTGCCTCGATTACGCCACCGCTGGCAGCTACAGGATCAACGGCCAGGAAACCCGCGATCTGGACAATCAGGCCCTGGCCGAGCTGCGCCGCGATTACTTTGGTTTCATCTTCCAGCGTTACCACTTGCTGCCGCATTTGAGCGCAATGCACAACGTCGAGATGCCGGCGATTTACGCCGGTACGCCGCAGCTTCAACGCCATGCCCGTGCCCGTGAGTTGTTGGCGCGACTGGGTCTGGAAGGCCATTTGACGCATCGGCCGAGCCAGCTCTCCGGCGGTCAGCAACAGCGCGTGAGTATCGCCCGCGCTTTGATGAACGGCGGCGAAGTGATCCTCGCCGACGAACCGACCGGCGCCCTCGACACGGCCAGCGGCAAGGAGGTCATGCGCATCCTGCTGGAGCTGCACGCGGCGGGGCACACGGTGATTCTGGTCACTCACGACCCGAAAGTGGCGGCCAATGCCGAGCGCATCATCGAAGTCAGCGACGGCGAAATCCTCAGCGACCGCAGCAATGAACGCGATACCACGCACCTGCTCAGCGAAGAACCGGTGGCACCGAAAGCCACCGCTTCGCGTCGCCTGGTCGCCAGTCTCGGGTTGTTCAAAGAGGCGTTCGCCATGGCGTGGGTGGCGTTGATCTCGCACCGCATGCGTACCTTGCTGACCATGCTCGGCATCGTCATTGGCATCACGTCGGTGGTGTCGATTTCGGCGGTCGGGGAGGGTGCGAAAAACTACGTGCTCAAGGACATTGCGGCGATTGGCAGCAATACCATCGATGTCTATCCCGGCAGCAGTTATGGCGACAAACGTGCCGCCGCCATTGAAACCCTGACGCCGGCTGACGTCACCGCGCTGAATCAGTTGTACTACGTCGACAGCGCCACGCCGATGATCGGCCGCAGCCTGTTGTTGCGTTATCGCAATATCGATCTGGATGCGCAGGTCAACGGCGTCAGCGATCAGTACTTTAAGGTGCGCGGGATCAAAATGGCCGCGGGCATCCCGTTCAGCGAAAGCGATGCGCGGCGCCAGGCGCAGGTGGTGGTCATCGATCACAACACCCGGCAGCGCCTGTTTGGCCAGGATGTCGACCCGTTGGGCCAGGTGATCCTGATTGGCAACCTGCCATGCACAGTGATCGGCGTGGCCGCGCAGGATAAAAGCCTGTTTGCCTCGGGCAAGACCCTCAACGTCTGGGTGCCCTACGAAACGGCGGCCGGGCGGGTGTTGGGCCAGCGTTATCTGGACAGCATCAGCGTGCGCATGAAGGACGGCCAGCCGAGCAAAGTGGTGGAAGAGCACGTCACCCAACTGCTGCTGCAACGCCACGGCACCAAGGATTTCTTCACCAACAACCTCGACAGCGTCTTGCAGACCGTGCAGAAAACCAGCCGCTCGCTGGCGTTGCTGCTGTCGCTGATTGCGGTGATTTCCCTGGTGGTCGGCGGCATCGGGGTGATGAACATCATGCTGGTGTCGGTGACCGAACGGACCCGTGAGATCGGCATTCGCATGGCGGTGGGGGCGCGGCAGTCGGACATTCGTCAGCAGTTTCTGGTGGAGGCGGTGATGGTTTGTCTGTTGGGCGGGGCGATCGGGATTTCCCTGTCGTATGCGATCGGGCATTTGTTTTCGGTGTTTATCAAAGAGTGGGAGATGGTGTTTTCGCTGGCGTCGGTGCTGACGGCGGTAGTGTGCTCGACGTTGATCGGGATTGTGTTTGGCTTTGTGCCGGCGCGGAATGCTTCGCGGCTTGATCCGATTGAGGCGTTGGCGCGGGATTAAAAGCGGCCCTCATCAAACCTGCTGGACATTGCACAGGTCGTGATGTTGGGGGGATTGCCGGTGAATCAGGCATTGGAGCACGTCGCGGGATTGCCCTCACCCTAACCCTCTCCCAGAGGGAGAGGGGACTGACCGCAGTGTTTGCTGGAGATACGCCGACGTGGGATACCGAGTCGAACTCAGGTTTTGAACAGCACAAAAATCGGCTCCCAAGTCGAACTCAGTTTCGAATTCAACCAAGATCGGCTCCCTTTCCCCCTCGCCCCCCTTGGGGGGAGAGGGCTGGGGTGAGGGGGGAATCTCACTGACACACCGCAAAACCTGGAACCACCGCATCCAGTATTTCCATCAATAAACATAACGCCGTGAGCGCGTTTAAATTACACGAACCGTTACGTCATACCGCCTACAACACCTTGCGTCGTTACCTACGCGTACGCCAGAATCCGCCGGCTTACGCGGCTATGGGTCGGGATATATCGTTCGCCTGTCACTGCAAATCAGTGATCGGGTTTGGTAGCCCGCTTCGGTACCGCCGTATGGCGCCACCTTATGCAGTCTCTTTTTGCGGCTGCGTTTTATATGGTGGACATGCGTGGGGCTCATTCATGAGCGCCGGGTTTCCGTATCGACCGGTCTACCAACCCGCGCATGGCCGCCACCTTCGTTTGGTAGCGAAAGTGATGGCTCCGGTTAATTTCGATACGAGACTTTATCTATGTTCAAAGCCACACCCAACCCACCAGACACCGATCCGATCCCCTACGACGCCGCACTGGAACCTCAAAACATCAAAGAGGCCACAGAGCGGGCGATCAATTTCTACCTCAACCCTTCCGCACTCAAAACCTCAAAACCCACCCGCAAAACCGGCAAGATCTACCTGATCGACCCCACCGTCGACGACGAAACCCTGCTGGTTGAAGCCTACGAATCGTTGTCCTCGGCCAGTGACATGGCCCGCGACCTTGCTGACTCGGTCGACAGCCCTCACCGCAAGAAAATGCTGATCCTGCAGCAGGTGATCATGTTGAGTGAATTGGTGGTGAGTCGCGTCCTCGACAACCAGCGCCTGCCCAACTAATTGCGGAACAGCCGCGGGAGGGAGCCTGCTCCCTTGCTGCGCAGAAGGAGTTTGAGCTGATGTCCAAGACACCCGATCCGCCGGTGACTGCGGCCAACATCATGGCCACGCCCTATACGCCCAATGTTATGTTCCGGGTCAACCCGCAAATTGATACCGAATCCCTGCTGGCAAACGCCTGTGAATCGCTGGCATCCGCCTCGGTCATGTTGTCTGATTTTGCCGGGATGCTGGAGGGGCCGCATCGCAATACCTTGCTGGGTATTGCGCAAGTGGTGATGTTGGGGGAATTGGCGGTGAATCAGGCATTGGAGCACGTCGCGGAATTGCCCTCACCCTAACCCTCTCCCAGGGGGAGAGGGGACTGACCGAGGTGTTCTTTCGAGATGCACCGACGTGAGATACCGAGTCGAACTCAGGGTTTGAACAGCACAAAGATCGGCTCAAAGTCGAACTCAGTTTCGAATTCAACCGAGATCGGCTCCCTTTCCCCCTCGCCCCCTTGGGGGAGAGGGCTGGGGTGAGGGGGTAGATCCAACTGACCCACCCAAATACCGAAGGCGTCGCAATCCCGGCGTATCAAGCCGCACTCGACGCCAACGCCTCCAACGGCGAATACATCCAGCGCATCAACGAATGCCGCCCGCTGATGCCCAACTTGATCGCCGCGCGTTTCAGATAACTCTCGACGGTGTTGACCTTCAACGCCAATTGCTCCGCCAGTTCCGGCGCCGTGCGGCCGGCGAGCAGGCCGACACACACTTCGGTTTCGCGGTTGGACAGGCTCAGCCCCAGTTGCTCCAGGCGCTCGTCAAAGCGCAGGCGCAAGGTTTCCAGGCCGCTGCCTTCGGCTGCTTCGGACGGAATTTGTGGATCAGGGGTGGCCGGTTGCAGGGCGTTGATGTGTTTTTCCACCATCGGCAGCAGCACCGGGGAGATGTCCTGCAACAGGCTGCGCTCCTGCGCGGAGAAACGCTGCGACTCGCCGTTGCGGTACACCGAAATCACGTAGCGATAGCCGTCCTTGCGCCGGGTCAGGTGCAGTTGCGAGGCGTCCGCACTGGTCGCGGCCGGCGGATTCTGTAAATGGTGAGCTGCCGCACTGTGTTCGGAAAACACCGTTTCGGCGAGCAGGGCCGGCTCTTTCAGCGGCTCCGGCTCACTGCGGCTCGACGCGCGGCCCACTGGTTCGACACGCATCTGCCGGATGTGCGTGGCGTCGACCGCCAGTTGCGTCAGGATCAGGTCATGCAGCATGCGCGGAAAGTGCCGGCTGCCGGTGCTGGCGATGACCTTGCCGATGTGGGGGAACAAGTGTGAATTCATATGCGTGTCATCCCTGAGAGGCGTTAATTCAAAAACGTCTGCAGCCCTGTCGACGATCTCCTTGGTCGACGAAAAACCGCAGACTTGGATCCTATCCTAGTACAACGTTTGAGCGACGGTTTAATGAAGGTGTTATTAGCTAATAACCCTGAATTTGCTGGCTTCAACGTGGGAACGAAGAGAACACCGTCGTTGAATTGTCCTGTTCAGGTTGACGGTGAAACACATTTCAACCGATTTATCCCTTTTCGATGCGTCAGTAACCTGTACACAACTTGAACGCAACAACAACTTTCCAACATTGAAAAGGGACGCACACCATGACCACTCCAACCTACAACCGCCTGAACAAAGACGACGCTATCGTGCTGCTGGTCGACCACCAGACCGGCCTGATTTCGCTGGTGCAGGACTTCTCGCCAAACGAGTTCAAGAACAACGTGCTGGCCCTGGCGGATCTGGCGAAGTTCTTCGAACTGCCAACCATCCTCACCACCAGTTTCGAACAAGGCCCGAACGGCCCGCTGGTACCGGAGTTGAAAGAGATGTTCCCGGACGCGCCGTACATCGCTCGTCCAGGCCAGATCAACGCCTGGGACAACGAAGATTTTGTGAAGGCGATCAAAGCCACCGGCCGCAAGCAGATCATCATTGCCGGTGTGGTGACGGATGTGTGCGTAGCGTTCCCGACCTTGTCGGCGCTGGCAGAAGGGTTTGATGTGTTTGTGGTGACCGACGCTTCCGGCACTTTCAACACCACAGTGCAACAGGCTGCATGGAGCCGCATGACCCAAGCCGGTGCGCAGATGATGAACTGGTTCTCGGTGGCCTGTGAGCTGCACCGCGACTGGCGCAACGATATTGAAGGCTTGGGTAATCTGCTGTCGCAGCGCATCCCCAACTACCGCAACCTGATGAACAGCTACTCGGCGCTGACGGCTCAGCAGAAGTAAGCCGACGCGACCGAACAAAAGCCTGCTCTGAAAGCAGGCTTTTGTCGTGTCTGCGCTTTAAAGTGCTAGCAGCGTTTCGATGACGTTACTTCAGGTTATGGCTGAAGAACGTGGTCAATTTGGCGAAGGGAATCAGGTTGACCCGGTCGTACAAGTCGACATGGCCGGCCCCTGGAATGATCAGCAGCTCTTTGGGCTCGGCCGCGCGCTGGTACGCGTCTTCACTGAACTCGCGGGAGTGCGCCTGAGCGCCGGCAATGAACAGCAGCGGGCGCGGGGAGATGCTCTCGATGTCATTGAACGGGTAGAAGTTCATGAACTTCACATTGCTGATCAGCGTCGGCATGGTGGTGGTCTGCGGCGAAGCACCGGCCGGGGTGACCTGGCCACGCGGGGTGCGGTAGAAATCGTAGAACTCGTCACCCACGGCATTGCCAGTGAGTTTGAGCGGTGTGCCGCCGGTGTAGCGGACCGGGCCGCCCCAGGACTGCGCGTCACGCTGCTGCGCCGCCTGTTCAATGATGGATTGGCGTTGCGCTGGCGTGAGCGAATGTTTGAGACCGTTACGGTTGGCAGCACCCATGTCGTACATGCTGACGGTGGCAATCGCCTTCAAACGTGGGTCGATCTTGGCGGCGCTGATGGCGAAGCTGCCGCTGCCGCAAATACCGATAACGCCGATACGCTCGCGATCGACCAGTGGGCGAGTGCCGAGAAAGTCCACCGCTGCGCTGAAGTCTTCGGCATAAATGTCCGGCGCAACCGACTGGCGTGGCAGGCCCTCGCTTTCGCCCCAGAAGGACAAGTCGAACGACAGCGTGACGAAACCCTGTTCCGCCATTTTGGTCGCGTAGAGATTGGCGCTTTGCTCCTTCACTGCGCCCATCGGGTGGCCGACGATGATTGCGGCATTTTTTGACTGTGGGTCGAGGTTCTTCAGGCTGAACAGATTGCCTGCGACCTTCATTCCGTACTGGTTCTTGAAGGTGACCTTTTCCACGGTCACTTTATCGCTGGTGTAGAAGTTGTCTGCGCCGTTCGACATATCGGCTCCCATGGCTGAAAAAGTACTGAAGAGCAGCCCGAGGGCCAAGCAAAAACCTTTCACTGGAATGTCCTTGCGATTGAGGGTTTATTCGTCTGAGCCTGTGCACGAACATTCTCTCGATCAGCGCCTCGGCGCCGAAGTGCATTCCTCTGGATTGCTTGCCTGATCCACTGAATCCTGGATTTTTAATGCCGCGCAAACACGATTTGGCGGCGATGAGAGGGCAGGGACGGAATATGGATTACGCTGAGGATTCGGTGCTGGCCTCGACCAATCCGGTTTCAGCTTGCCGGCCACTGCGCTGAGTTTCCGGCACCCCGATCCCAAGCAACACAACCGCCACCGCCGCAATAGCGGCCAGGGTCAGAAACGCCGCGCTGTAACCGGCCTCTTGCACCACGAGTCCGGCGAGGCCGTTGCTCAGTGCCGCGCCGAGTCCGAAGGCTGTCGTCAGCGCGCCGAGGCTGATGTTGAAGTGACCGGTGCCCTGGGTGAGGTCTTTGACCATGATCGGAAACAAGGCGCCGAACAGACCGGCGCCGACGCCGTCGAGCAGTTGCACCGCGACCAGCCAATAGGCATCGTCCGACAGCGTATAAAGCACGCCGCGCAACGGCAGGATCAGAAAACCGGCCAGCAGCAGCGGCTTGCGTCCCCACAGATCGGCTTTTGCCCCGACCAGCAATGCCGCCGGCACCATCACCAATTGCGCCGCGACGATGCAGGCCGAAGTCAACGGGGTGGCCATCTGCAAATTGGCTTGCGCGAGTTTTTGACTCACCAACGGCAACATCGCCGCATTGGCGAGGTGGAACAGCGCACAGCAAATGGCGAACAGCAACAGCGGCCGGTTGCTCAGCAGCACCGACAAACCGGAAGGCTGGCGGTGGCTGGCGTCGGCCGGATCCAGTCCGCGCGCCAGATCATGGTCGATGGCTGCTGGCGAAACGCAGGCGATGGCAATGACACTGGCCAGGGCCATGGCCGCCATCAGATAGAACACCGCCACCGGGCCGAACAGGTAGGCAAATATACCGGCCAGCAGTGCGGCGCAGGCATTGCCGGCATGATTGAAGGTTTCGTTGCGCCCGGTTCGCCGAGTGAACGCCCGTGGCCCGGTCATGCCCAGGGTAATCGCACAAATGGCCGGGGCGAATATCGAGGCGGCCATTGCGCTCAAGGTTTGCGTCAGCGCCACCCAAGTGAACGACGTCACGAATGGCAGCACCAGGCAGCTTCCGGTCACCACCAGCGCGGCGATCGCAATCAACGCACGTTTGCGCCGGCTGTTGTCGACCCAGGCGCCGGCGGGTGTCTGGGTGATCAGCGCGGCGACCCCGGCGATGGTCATCACCAGACCAATGCTGGCCGGCTCCCAGTGATGCACCGCCAACAGGTAGATGGCCAGATAGGGGCCGAGGCCGTCGCGCACGTCGGCGAGGAAAAAGTTCAGGCTGTCCAGGGACAGGTTGTTGCGGCGATCGAGGTCAGCGGCCACGGCGGTGTCTTCAATGTTCGAGGTTTGCGGATGGATTCAACCTCAGCAAGCCTAATGACCTGCGCCCGTGAATATAAGTTGCAGGCCGCTGCCGTGTCGTTGTGAAACAACGCCAAGGGGCTGAAAACGACGTTCCGTCATACGGTTGCTGCACGTTCGACGCGCTACTTGTATCCTTGCGCCGGTCGAGGACATACGACTGCTGTTATTGCCTTGAATCAGTAACGGCCGGAACCGGAAACCGGACTTTCCATTAGGTACTTTCGTGAAGCGTGATACACACCTCGTCATCCTCTTGCTACTGGTCATCGGCTGCTCCCTGGCGTCGCTGACCATCTGGAAAGTGCTGTCTTCGCGCGATCGCGCGCTGGAGGAAGTCAACGTGCACGGGTTGAACCTGACCCAAGCACTCGAGACCTATTCCGAAGGCATTGTCCGGCAAAGTTCGCTGCTGTTGCTCGGGCTGGTCGAACGCCTGGAAACCGAAGGCAGTGGCCCCGCGCAGATTCAGCGCCTGAATGCACTGATCAACCGCCAGCAACCGCTGATGCCACAGCTCAGCGGTATCACCATCTATGACCGCCATGGCCATTGGCTGATGTCGTCGAACCGGCCGATTCCGGTCGGTGCCAACAGCAGTGATCGAGCCTATTTCATTCATCATCGCGCCGATCCGAGCCGCGAACCCTTTATCGGGCCGCCGATCCGCAGCCGTTCCAATCAGGAGTGGGTGATCACCGTCAGCCGCCGTTTCAATAATGATCGCGGCGAGTTCGCCGGGGTTGTGGCCGTGACCCTGGGCGTGGAAAACTTTCTGCGCCTGTTCGGCAAACTCGACATCGGCCAGGACGGTGCCATCGGCTTGTCCTATACCGACGGTACGTTGCTGGTGCGCTATCCCTTCCGCGAGCAGGACATGGGCCGCAACTTTTCCAAGTCGCCGATCTACGCCAAGTACCTGGTCGATCAATCGGTCGGCACCGCGTCTTATACCTCCAGCCTGGATGGCGTCGAACGCCTCTACGCCTTCCGCAAAAGTGAGAAATTGCCACTGATCACCACGGTCGCCATCGGCAAGCGTGAAGCGCTCAAGGCGTGGCGAACCGAGGCACTGCTGTCGGCGGTGGTGGTGGCGGGGCTGTTGGGGCTCACCGGTCTGATCGGCTGGTTCTTGATCCTCGACATCCGCCGTCGGACCCAGGTTGAAGGCGAACTGCGCATCGCTCAGCAGCAGTTGCTCGGCTCCAATCGGCAACTCGAGTTGTTGGCCATGAAGGATGCGCTGACCGGGCTGGCGAATCGGCGCTGCTTCGACCAGACCCTGGCCACAGAGGCGCGTCGGGCAAAGCGCGACGGTTCGTCACTGGCCTTGCTGATGATCGATATCGACTATTTCAAGCGCTTCAATGATGCCTTCGGGCATGTTGCCGGCGACGCTTGTCTGCAAACCGTCGGTAGCGTGCTGGATGAGTGTGTGCGGCGACCGTCGGACCTGGTGGCGCGCTACGGCGGCGAAGAGTTCGCCGTGATCATGCCCGACACCGATATGGGCGGCGCTGCGGTGGTGGCGCAGCTGATTATCGAGCGCCTGCAGCAAGCCAACATTGCCCACCCCACCAGTCCGGTGGCTCGTGTGAGCCTGAGCATCGGCATCGCCGCTGCGCGCGGTGCGCACCTGGAGCCGGTGAGCGCTCTGATCGAGTGCGCCGACCAAGCGCTGTATCAAGCGAAAACGGCAGGGCGCAACAGGTTCATGACATCCGCTGCGCAACCCTCACTCAACGTCGATGGACAGCAGGCCACCGACTCGTGACACCAGCGTGTCGACGGCAAACGGTTTGGTCAGTACCTGCATGCCCGGGCCGAGCTGACCGTTGCCGATCACTGAGTTTTCCGCGTACCCGGTGATGAACAAAGTCTTCAGCCTCGGCCTGATTTCCCGGCCCGCATCGGCCATCTGCCGGCCGTTCATGCCGCCCGGCAAGCCGACATCGGTGATGAGCAAATCGATGTGCGCGCTGGAACGCAATACTTCCAGTCCCTCAACGCTGTCGGCCGCTTCGAGCAGGTTGTAGCCGAGGTCGTTCAGCACGTCTTTGAGCAGCGTTCGAACGGTGGGTTCGTCGTCGACAATCAGGATGGTCTCACCGGCCTTTGCCGGCAGGGTTGCCGAGTTTTGCGTGTCATCGTGATTGCGCTGCGTTTCGCCGCGGTAGCGCGGCAGGTAAATGCAGATGATGGTGCCTTGCCCCACGGTCGACTGCACCCGCACCTGGCCACCGGATTGCTTGGTGAAACCGTAGATCATCGACAGCCCCAGCCCGGTGCCCTGGCCCAGCGGTTTGGTGGTGAAAAACGGGTCGAACGCCTTGGCCATGACCTCCGCACTCATACCGGTACCGGTGTCGGCAACCGACAGGCACAGGTATTGCCCTTCGGGCATCTCCCTGATTCGCGCCGATTCAGCATCGAAGGTTCGATTGGCGGTTTCAACGGTAATGCTGCCGCCATCGGGCATCGCATCACGGGCGTTGATGCACAGGTTGAGCAAAGCGTTTTCCAGTTGGCTGGCATCGACCAGCGCCGGCCACAGATCGGCGGCAACGACCGTCTTCAGGCGAATGCTCGGGCCGACGGTGCGCTGGATCAGTTCGCTCATGCCGGCAATCAGCGCGTTGACTTCAGTCGGCCGAGGATCGAGGGTCTGCCGGCGGGAGAACGCCAGCAGGCGATGGGTCAGGGCGGTCGCGCGTTTGGCGGCGTCCTGGGCGATCAGCATGTATTTGTCGATGTCCTTCAGACGACCTTGGGCGATGCGTTTTTCCATCAGCTCCAGAGAGGCACAGATCCCCGCCAGCAGGTTGTTGAAGTCATGGGCCAGACCGCCAGTGAGTTGCCCGACGGCTTCCATTTTCTGCGATTGCCGTAGCTTCTCTTCGGCCTGCATCAGTTCTGCGGTGCGCGCCGAGACCCGTTGTTCCAGTGTGTCGTTGAGCGCTTTTAAAGCGGCGGTGACCCGGTCGCGTTCGTCTTCGACATTGCGCCGGTCTTCGACATCGATCAGCACGCCGGGAAAGCGTAAAGGCGTGCCGTCCTCGGCGCATTCGACGCGTCCGTTGGCTTCGATCCAGGTGTATTTGCCATCCGCACCGCGCACTCGGTACTGATGCGAATAGGCGCCACCGCGGGCAAGGGCGTCATTGATTGCCATTGTCAGCCCCTCGCGGTCATCGGGGTGCACGGTGACTACCACTTGCTCCAGGCTCAGACCGTCGCGGCCCAGTGCCGGGTCAAGGTTGAAAACCCGGGCGAAGGCTTCGTCGACGTAGAAACGATCGGTGGGCAAGTGCCAGTGCCAAGTGCCGATAATGGCGCCGGCGGCCAAGGCCAGTTGGACCCGTTCGACGTTTTCCCGAGCAATCGCCTCGCTGACGCGCAAGCGTTCCTGCGCGTCGCGGCGCTCGGTGACGTCGCTGAAGAAGATCGCAATCTGCCGATCGGCCGGGTCACCGACACGGACGGCGCGTACGTCGAACCAGCGTTCGAAGGTGTTGGCGTAGTTCTCGAAGTTGGCCGGCTCGCCAGTCTTGGCGACATGGCCGTAGGTCTCGAACCAGAATTTCTCCAGGTTGGGCGCAAACTCAGTGACCCACTTGCCCCGCAGGTTGACCCCGGCCTGACGCTCGAACGCCGGGTTGGCCTCAACGAAGCAATAATCGATGGGGTAGTCGTCGGCGTCGAATTTGACTTTGACGATGGCGAACGCGGCTTCGATGGTTTCCAGAATGGTGCTGAAGCGCTCTTCACTTTTGCGCAGTGCGGTTTCGGCACTTCGCGAACGGGTCAGGTCGAGCATGGCCCCGATCATGCGTTCGGCTTTGCCATCGGCATTGCGGATCAGATGCCCGCGGTCGAGCACCTCGGCGTAGGATCCGTCCTGACAGCGGAAGCGGTACTCGGCACTCCAGGTGGTGCCTGTGCCCGCCATCGCCGCCCGAATCGAAGTCTCGACCCGCGCGCGATCCTGCTGGTGGATCTGCGCAAAGCGCCAGTCACACGTCGGTTCGATGGCGCTGGGGGCATAGCCGTACGCCTGTTCCAACGCGTCGTTCCAGACAATCTGATGGGTTGTCAGATTCCAGTCCCAGACGGCGTCGCAGGTCGCTTTGACGGCCAGGCGCAGGCGCGTGACCTCGGACTCAAGCTCCTCGCGAGTAAGCTGTTTCAGGATATCCACCCCTCATGCCTTGATTATTGGTCTGCGTTCAATAGGCGTGTTTCAAGCGAACACCCAGGTTGCTTCGTAAGCTTTGTGAGCCATTGACCCGGGGGGCCCTGTTTAAGTTGCACGCGGGGCACGGGCGCGTGCGTTTTCATAACGAGTCGCCGTTATCCAGCGTGTCGAGCAACTGTTGGCCGCGTTGCCACAGTGCCTGTTGTTTGGCTGGCGGCATGCGGTCGAGGTTTTTGTACATCATGGCCATGCGCTGATTGTTCCGTAGAAGGTCGGCGTGGCGCATCAGGAAATGCCAGTACAGGGCGTTGAACGGGCAGGCGTTGTCGGCCGTGGTTTCGCGCACCGAGTAAGCACAGTCGCGACAGTAGTCGGACATCCGGTTGATGTACTGGCCGCTGGCACAATAAGGCTTGGAACCGAGGTAACCGCCATCGGCGTGCATGACCATGCCGAGGGTGTTGGGCAGTTCGACCCAATCGAACGCATCCATGTAAATTGCCAGATACCATTCGCAAATCTGCTTCGGCGCGATGCCGGCGAGCAGGGCGAAGTTGCCGGTGACCATCAGGCGCTGGATGTGATGGGCGTAGGCGTGTTTGAGGCTTTGGCCGATGGCCTGGCGCATGCAATTCATTTTGGTAGCACCGGTCCAGTAGAACTCCGGCAATGGCCGCTGGTTGGCAAATGCATTGCCCTCGGCGTACTCGGGCATGTGCAGCCAGTAAACGCCACGGACATATTCGCGCCAGCCGATCAGTTGGCGGATGAAACCTTCGGCAGCATTCAGCGCGATACCGCCGGACCAATAGGCCGACTCCACATCAGCGCAGAGTTGGCGCAGGTCGAGCAAGCCGATGTTCAGCGCCGCGCTGATGCGCGCATGGAACAGAAACGGCTCGCCGCTGGCCATGGCGTCCTGATAGTCGCCGAAGCCGGCCAGGGCGTAGTCGAGAAAGTACGCCCAGAGCGCCTGCGCATCGGCGTGCGTCACCGGATAGTTGAAGTCCTCCAGACTGCCGTAATGACTGGCGAAACGGTGTTTTACCAAGGCGAGGACTTCGACGGTGATTGCATCGTTGGCAAAACCGGCCGGGTAGGGTGACTTGACGGTTTTCGGCAAAGCTTTGCGATTCTCGGCGTCAAAGTTCCACGCGCCGCCGACCGGCGTGCCGTCACCGTTGAGCAACAGGCGACTTTTGCGGCGCATCTCCCGGTAGAAGAACTCCATGCGCAACTGTTTTTTGCCTGCGGCCCAAGCGCGAAACTCATCGCGGCTGCACAGGAAGCGGCCGTCCGCGTGCCAGTGGATCGGCACACCACATGCTTTTAGCGATTGCTCCAGGCGCCAGTCTCCGCACTCCGTCACGTGCAACTCGCTGGCCTGCAACAAAGCCTGCCAGCGCTTCAGCTCGCCGGGCACCGAGCCGCTGTTCTGCGGGTCGTCGAGGGCCACGTAATGCACGTGGATGCCCTGGTTCTCCAGCGCCTGAGCAAAGTGACGCATGGCACTGAAAATCAGCGCGATCTTCTGCGGGTGATGGGCGACATGGGTGGCTTCTTCCATGACCTCGACCATCAGCACACGGTCGTGTTCGCTATCCAGTCCGGCCAATGACGCCAGATCAAACGATAACTGGTCACCCAGCACCAGGCACAACCGACGGGTTTTGTTCATTTCACGAATTCAGCGTAAGGGCAGCAGGCTGCCGCGTGGACGTTTAAGTGCTAAGTCCAGATAGTTGTACAGATTGTAGTTTGTGTATAGGTTTTTGTGCGGTGAATTGCGTGATATTCAGATCTTCCCTGTGGGAGCGAGCCTGCTCGCGAAGGCGGCGTCACATTCAATATTTTGGCTGACTGACATGGCGCTTTCGCGAGCAGGCTCGCTCCCACAAGGGCTTGCACTGCGACTCGGATCAACGTTCCCGCTGTTGCGGGAGCGCTTGACGCCGCGTGGAAAGGGTTAGCCGGGATAAACGGGGTAATCCACATAGCCCTCGGCGTTGCCGCCATACACCGTCGCCGGGTTCAGTACATTCAACGGCCAGTCATTGGCAATGCGCGCCGGCAGGTCGGGGTTGGCCATGAACGGGCGGCCGAAAGCGACCAGATCCGCCAGCCCGGAGTCGAGCAGTTGCGCCCCGGATTCGGCGGTGTAGCGCCCGGCGTAAATGATCGCGCCGCTGAAGGTTGCGCGTACTGCCTGACGAAACGTCAATGGCATCGCCGGGGCGTTGTCCCAATCGGCTTCGGCGATCGACAGATAGGCGATGCCCACGTCCTGCAGCACTTTGATCGCTTCGATGTAAGTTGTGTGCGGGTCTTCCTCGACCATGCCCAAATAGGTCCGCGCTTCATCAGTGGTGGTGAACAGCGGGGCGAAGCGCACGCCGACTTTTTCCTTGCCGATGCATTCGGCAACACCGGCCACCACTTCGCGCAGAAAACGCAGGCGATTGTCCAGCGAGCCGCCGTACTGATCGGTGCGCAGGTTGCTGTGGGCCGAGATGAACTGGTTGACCAGATAGCCGTTGGCGCAATGCAGTTCGATGCCGTCGAAACCGGCATCCATCGCGTTGCGCGCAGCCTGGATATACAGCTGCACCAGTTCCTGAACTTCATCTGTGCTCAGTGCGCGAGGTGCCGACGGTGGAACCAGTTCACCGGCGCCGGGCGCGGTTTCGATAAACACGCTGACGCGGTCGGTAGCCACGGCGGAGGCTGAAACCGGAGCTGCGCCGTTGGGCTGCAACGCGGTGTGCGAGACACGGCCAACGTGCCACAACTGGGCGAAAATCACCCCGTCCACGGCGTGCACGGCGTCGGTGACTTTGCGCCAACCGGCGATTTGCTCAGGCGTATGAATACCCGGCGTCCACGCATAACCCTGGCCACGAGGTTCGATTTGTGTGCCTTCGGTGACCAGCAGACCGGCGCCGGCGCGCTGTTGGTAATACTCGGCCATCAGCTCGTTGGCGATATTGCCCGGTTGCGTGCTGCGCTGGCGGGTGAGGGGCGGCAGGACGATACGGTTTTTCAGGGTGTGATGACCCAGTTTGGCGGGGGTGAAGAAACTGCTGTGGTTCATGGAAGACCTTGTTTGCGGAATATTAGACCAGTCGTCTATTGGCTGGGCGAAAAAATAACGCCGGGCAAGACGCACCCGGCGTTTGGAAGGGTTGTTCGAGGTTTTAGCCGAGCATCTTCAGCAGTTTCTCGGCGACGGCGGCGGAACTGGCCGGATTCTGGCCAGTGACCAGTTGCCCGTCGGCGACCACATGAACCTGCCAGTCAGCGACTTTCGAGTAATAACCACCGAGACGCTGGAATTCGTCCTCGATCAGGAACGGCACCACTTTTGTCAGGCCGACTGCTTCTTCTTCGGCGTTGGTGAAACCGGTGACCTGGCGATGCTGCACCAGCGGTTTGCCGTCAGCGGTAAGGACATGACGCAATACGCCAGGCGCATGGCAGACGAAACCGTGGGGTTTGTTGGCGCGGTCAAACGCTTCGATCAACGCGATCGACTGCTTGTCTTCGGCCAGATCCCACAGCGGGCCATGGCCACCCGGGTAAAACACGGCATCAAAGTCATCAGCGTTGACGTCGGCCAAGCGGCCGGTGTTGGCCAGTGCCTGTTGCGCGGCAGAGTCTTTGCGGAAGCGATCAGTCTCGGCGGTCTGCGCATCGGGCTCATCGCTTTTCGGGTCCAGCGGCGGCTGGCCACCGGCCGGCGAGACCAGGGTGACGTCGGCACCGGCGTCCTTGAAGGCGTAGTAGGGCGCGGCGAATTCTTCCAGCCAGAAGCCGGTTTTCTTGCCGGTGTCGCCGAGTTGATCGTGGGAAGTCAGAACCATCAAGATTTTCATAGAGCACCTTGCGTAGGTTGGGCGTCTTCGATTGGGCGAAACATTCGCGCATCGGCCACACCGGTCAGAAAACGTTTGTCGGGGCGCAGCATAGATTCCAATTAGACCAGTCGTCTAGTAATTTTTTATCCGAAGGTTTTTCATCGACAGGTATGGCAAACTTCCGTTCCTCAGAAAATACGACTGGTCTATTGCCTGGTAATTCGCGCCCCATGAAACCGACCTACGACGACACCCGCCAACACTTGCTCGACACCGGCCACCGAATGATGGCCGAAAAGGGCTTCACCAGTGTCGGCCTCAACGAGATCCTGCAAACCGCCGGTGTGCCCAAGGGTTCGTTCTATCACTACTTCAAATCCAAAGAACTGTACGGCCAGGCATTGCTGGCGGATTACTTCGTCGATTACCTCGCTGACATGGAACGGCGCCTGACGCTGCCAGGCCTGAGCGCGTACGAGCGGCTGATGGATTACTGGCAGGGCTGGCAGAACCGCTGCACCCTCGAAGGCCACGGCGATGAATGTCTGGTGGTGAAACTCAGTGCCGAAGTCGCCGACCTGTCGGAGTCGATGCGCCTCACCTTGCGCGATGGCGCCGAGCAAGTGGTGGCGCGCATTGCGCTTTGCATCGAACAGGGTCAGGCCGAAGACAGCCTGCCCAAAGGCGATGCCCGGCATCTGGCGGAAACCTTGTATCAGCTGTGGTTGGGCGCGAGTTTGCTGAACAAGTTGCAGCGTACCGGGCAGTCGCTGGAGACCTCGATGGCGATGACGAAACAACTATTGCACGTTTGACCAAGGTTTTTGTGCGGCGCAATGGGTGACCTACCTGTCGGCACTCGATCGGTTAAATATACGAATGGGAATAAGTTTCAATAACGGAACGCTTGGTATACCATCGCCGCGTTTTGCTGGCGGTTTTACCCTTCGTTCTGGCCTATTCGTAAGGTTTTCATTTCATGCGTCGTACTCTGCTTTCAATTTGCGTGCTGCAGGCGTTGTCCCCTTCCTCATGGGCCGAACAGGCCGAATCAACACCCGCAGCGCTAGAGCTGGAGGCGACCGACGTGGTCGGTACAGCGGATTACGAACGGGCCGACGGCCCGGTGCAGGGTTACCGCGCCACACGTTCCGCCAGTGCTACCCGTACCGACACCTCGATTCATGAAACCCCGCAATCGATCAGCGTAGTGACCAGGGATGCTGTCGAAGACCTCGGCGCCACGCGTCTGCAAGATGCGCTGGACTATGCCGGCGGTGTGGGCCGGGCGAACAATTTCGGCGGGCAGGGGCTGACGACGTTCACTGTGCGTGGCTTCACCACGGGCGAGTTCTATCGCAACGGTTTCCCGATCAATCGCGGCTACCCGAACATGCCCGACGCCAACACCATCGAGCGTCTGGAAGTGTTGCGCGGGCCGGCAACGATGCTCTATGGCCGTGGCGATCCCGGCGGCACCTTCAATGTCGTTTCCAAGCAGCCGTTGGCCGAGCGTACGGTCACGTTGGGCAGCCAGTTGAACGATCAAGGCATGAAGCGCGGCACCCTGGACGCCTCCGGCCCGCTGGATGAAGAGGGACGCCTGGCCTATCGACTGAACGTGGTGGGTGAGGGCGGCGATACCTTCCGCGATCACGTCGAGACTGAGCGCTACGGCATCACGCCAGTGCTGACCTGGCAGGCCAGCGATGCCACCCGGGTGATCTTCGAGGGTGATTTCATGCGCAACAATCATCCGCTGGATCGCGGCGTGACGCGTTACGCCAAGCAGATCGGCACCGCCTCGCGTGACACGTTTTTCGGCGAAAAAGACGCCGGCAAATTGCACAACGACAACAACATGGCGCAACTGCGCTTCGAACATCTGCTCAACGATGACTGGACGCTGGGCGGTGGTTTCCAGTGGCTCGACGGTTCGCTTGAGGGCAATGCGATCGAGGCCAACGGCATTGCCGATGACGGTCGAACCCTGGGGCGCAACTTCAACTACCGCAAACTGGAATGGACCGACAAGGACACGCAGCTCAATCTGACCGGGCATTTCAGCACCGGTGGTTTGCAGCACACCTTGTTGACCGGCATTGAGTATGAAGATTATGACTACAAGTCGATCATTCAGCGCTCCAGCGGCGCGGTCGGCGCCTACCCGATCGACATCTTCGATCCGGTCTACGGCCAGTCGCGTCCGGCACTGACGCGCACGCCGACCCATGACAAGGAAAATCTCAAGACTTACGCCGCGTTTGTGCAGGATCAGGTCGCGTTGACCGAGCGTCTGAAGGTCTTGGCCGGCGCACGTTTCGAGCGTTTCGAGCACGACTATGAAACCTATGTGCCGGGCGGCAAAAACTGGCAGGCCAGTGACAACGCGGTGACCCCGCGCCTCGGTGTGACCTACGACCTGACCGAGACCCTGGCGATCTATGCCGACACGGCGCGCTCGTTCAAGCCCAATACCGGCGCGAGCCGTACGGGCGGAGGCTTCGCACCGGAGAAGGGCAAGTCCTACGAAATGGGCATCAAGTGGGAAGCGCTGGACCATCAGTTGAGCGTGGATGCCGCGATCTACCAGATCGAAAAACGCAACGTGCTGACCACCGACCCGATGGACTCGACCTTCAACGTCGCCGCCGGAGAAGTGCGCAGCCGAGGTTTCGACCTGAACGTCGCCGGTAACCTGACACCCGAATGGCGGGTGATCGGCGGCTACGCCTACGTCGATGCCGAGGTGACCAAGGACAATGTGATCCGCTCTGGCACGCGCCTGATGAACATTCCGCAAAACAGCTTCAGTCTGCTCAACGTCTACGAGTTTCAGGACGGTGCGCTAAAAGGCCTGGGCCTGGGCACCGGACTCAAGTACGTCGATCAGCGTGCCGGGCAAACCGCCAATACCGCGTTCTCGATGGACAGTTACACCGTTGTCGACCTGCTCGGCTTCTACAAGGTCAACGAGAAAGTGCGGCTCAACCTTGACCTGAAAAACCTGTTTGACCGCGATTATGAAGAGGGCGCCTTTGGTAACGTCTACGCCTATCCAGGTGCACCAAGAACCGTGCAGGTGGGGATTTCCTACACCTTGTAAGCCGAGCTCGACGCTACAACCGCAGCCCCTCACCCCAGCCCTCTCCCGGAAGGAGAGGGAGCCGACCGAGGTGTCTTGCGTTATGCATCGACCTGAAAGGTCGCGTCGATTACGCGGGCATCGGCAATGCTTGGCGGTATCGAACTCACCGGCGCTATTGCACGTCGGCGCTCATCGCCAATCTCCCCCAATCGATCACCTCTCCTCGGGGAGAGGGAACCGACCGAGGTGTCTTGCGTTATGCATCGACCTGAAAGGTCGTGTCGATTACGCGGGCATCGGCAATGCTTGGCGGTATTGGATCAGCGGCGCTATTGCACGTCGGCGCTCATCGCCAATCTCCCCCAATCGGTCACCTCTCCTCGGGGAGAGGGAGCCGACCGAGGTGTCTTGCGTTATGCATCGACCTGAAAGGTCGCGTCGATTACGCGGGCATCGGCAATGCTTGGTGGTATCGAACTCACCGGCGCTATTGCACGTCGGCGCTCATCGCCAATATCCCCCAATCGGTCCCCTCTCCTGAGGGAGAGGGAGCCGACCGAGGTGTCTTGCGTTATGCATTGACCTGACAGAACGCGTCGATTACGGGTTCATTCGTAGTGCTTGGCGGTATTGGATTCACCGGCGCTTTTGCACATCGGCGTTCATCGTCAATATCCCACAATCGGTCCCCTCTCCTAGGGGGAGAGGGAGCCGATCGAGGTGTCTTGCGTTATGCATTGACCTGACAGAACGCGTCGATTACGGGTTCATTCGTAGTGCTTGGCGGTATTGGATTCACCGGCGCTATTGCACGTCGGCGTTCATCGTCAATATCCCCCAATCGGTCCCCTCTCCTGAGGGAGAGGGCTAGGGTGAGGGCAGCTGCTTCGGCACATGCCCGTTAGTGAGCGAGTGCTCGAAATCAGGATGCACGCGGCGCGCAATGTCCTGCTCAACAGCACGCGCTCGGTGGGCGAGGTGGCGCGATTGTGGTCGCTAGAGATTGTCCTTTTTGAGTTGACGGATAAACGCTTTTCAGCCGATTTATCCCGTCCCTGTGCGTCAGTAATCTGTACCCAACTTGAACGCAACAACAACTTCCAACATTGAAAAGGGACGCACACCATGACCACTCCAACCTACAATCGCCTCAATAAAGACGACGCTATCGTGCTGCTGGTCGACCACCAGACCGGCCTGATTTCCCTGGTGCAGGACTTCTCGCCAAACGAGTTCAAGAACAACGTGCTGGCCCTGGCCGATCTGGCGAAGTTCTTCGAACTGCCAACCATCCTCACCACCAGTTTCGAACAAGGCCCGAACGGCCCGCTGGTGCCAGAGCTGAAAGAGATGTTCCCGGACGCGCCGTACATCGCTCGTCCAGGCCAGATCAACGCTTGGGACAACGAGGACTTTGTGAAGGCGATCAAAGCCACCGGCCGCAAGCAGATCATCATTGCCGGTGTGGTAACGGATGTCTGCGTAGCGTTCCCGACCTTGTCGGCGCTGGCAGAAGGGTTTGATGTGTTTGTGGTCACCGACGCTTCCGGTACCTTCAACACCACCGTGCAGCAAGCCGCGTGGAGCCGCATGACCCAGGCCGGTGCGCAGATGATGAACTGGTTCTCGGTGGCCTGTGAGCTGCACCGCGACTGGCGCAACGATATTGAAGGCTTGGGTAATCTGCTGTCGCAGCGTATCCCCAACTACCGCAACCTGATGAACAGCTACTCGGCGCTGACCGCTCAGCAGAAGTAAGCCTGCGCGATCCGGACAAAAGCCTGCCCTGAAAAGCAGGCTTTTGTCATTTGTTGCGCCGATTTAATCCGCGTTAACCGGCCCACTCATCACGAAACTGCAGCAGAAAATCGACAAACGCCCTGACCCGTTGCGGCACATAGCGGCCGTGCGGGTACAACAATGTATAGGGACGCGAGCGGCCGGCGTACGGCTGGAGAACTTCTACGAGGCTGCCATCGGCCAGCTCTCTTTCGACGATGAACTTGTAAGTCTGAAAGACCCCGGCACCATGTTTGGCCAAGGTGACGCCGCCGAGTACATCGTCGGAGCACGAGTAACCACCGTCGGAAAACACTTCACGATCCTGCCCGTGTTCCTGAAACAGCCAAGATATTCGCCGTCCGCTGCTCGGCAGTTCGAACTGAATGCATTCATGTTGCAGCAGATCCTCCAGCGTCTTCGGTGCTCCCGCCTTTTTCAGATAGTCGGGAGACGCGACCACCACCAGTTTTGCATCCTCCAACAGGCGCGCGACCATGGTCGAGTCCGGTTGGGCGCGGACGCGGATCGCCAGATCGTAGCCTTCGCCGACGAAGTCGATATTACGGTTGCCCAAGTGGATGTCGACGGTGACGTCGGGATAGAGCGCACGGAATTTCGGCAGCAGCGGCAGGATGCGGTGATGGCCGTAAGTGGTGGGAAGGCTGATGCGCAACTGACCGGACGGTGAGGTCTGTGCGCCCATGACTTCTTGTTGCGCTTCGACCAGTTGAGTCAGGGCCTGGCTGCACTGCAGGAAAAAGTTTCTGCCGGCCTCGGTCAAGCGAATGCTGCGGGTAGTGCGGGCAAACAAGCGTGAACCCAAGCGCTTTTCCAGACGCAGAATCGACCGGCTCACGGCGGCCGGTGTAACCCCAGCGAGCTGGGCGGCAGCGGTGAAACTGCCGGCTTCAGCGGCGAGGCAAAAGAGTTCGATACTGCCTAACTGCAAGTCTTCAAAGTGGCGCTTCATGGGATAAGCCTGAAGATCAACTGACGGTTCATCCTCAGGCTTATCTCATGAAGCGGCACCGCCGGTACACACCGACGATGCAGCAGGGAGGTATCAATGGCCAGCGCTTTGACCACCGTCGACATGGAGGATTTCGCCAGTGACGAAGTTCGCGCCGTCCAGGTAAAGGATCGCTTGCACAATGTCATCGATCTCACCCATATGCCCGACCGGGTGCAGGCTACCGAGGGCGGCGTGAGTTTCTTCGCCGTGCATCGGCGTTTTGATGATGCCGGGCGATACCGCGTTGACCCGAATACCACGCTTGGCGTACTCGATAGCCAGAGACTTGGTCGCCGCGTTGATGCCTCCCTTGGTCAGCGAAGCGAGCACCGACGGTACGCCGTCAATCGCGTGGTCGACCAGGCTGGTGGTGACGCTGACAATATGGCCGCTGGCGTTTTTCTCCATTTCGACAATCGCCAGTTGCGAGATATGGAAGAAGCCGCTCATGTTGGTCGCCACCACTTGTGCGTAGTCTTCCTGGCTGTATTCAGTGAAAGGTTTGGCGACGAAGATCCCGGCGTTGTTGACCAGCGTATCGATACGGCCGAAATGTGCGACGGCTTCACGGATCACGCGCTCGGCGGTCTGCGGGTCGGCGATGTCACCGGCGACGGCGAGAATGTCCGGGTCAGAGGAAGGCTTGATCGAGCGCGAGGTCGCGACAACCTGATAGCCGCGCTCACGGAATCCCTTGACCAGGCCTGCGCCAATGCCTTGCGAGGCGCCGGTAATCACTACAACTTTCTTGGACGTGCTCATGATGTTTCCTCATGCAATCTGGATGGTTTGAATAAACGGATTTCGAAGGTCAGGCGTGAGCCGCAACCTGTGCTGCCTGACGTAGCGCTTGCTCGTAATAAGCGACGGACTGGGAACCGGGGATGACCTGTTTGTCATCGATGACCATGGCCGGAACCGAATCGATGCCGCGTTGCTGATAAAACCGTTCGAGTTCGCGCACTGGCTGGCTGAACTCAGCGGTGGCCAGAAGCGCTTGCGCACGCTGGCCATCGAGTCCGACTGCTTCTGCCAGTGTCACCAGCGTGGCGTGGTCATTCGGGTTCTTGCCGTCAGTGAAGTAGGCCTTGAGCAAGGCCTGCTTCAACTCACGCTGACGTCCTTGGGTGGCGGCCCAGAACAGCAGTCGATGGGCGTCGAAGGTGTTGTGGAAATGGCTGCGTTTTTCCAGGTCGAAGTGAAAACCGATCTGCTCGCCGCGCTCGATGATCATCGCGTTGCGATCCGCCACTTGCTCAGCGCTGCGCCCGTATTTGCGCATCATGTGCTCGATGGCGTGCTCACCTTCGGCGGGCATGTCGGGGTTCAGTTCGAACGGTTTGTAGGTCAGCTCTACATCGACTTCGCCCGCCAGATTCCGGATCGCTTGCTCCAGAGCGGTGGCGCCCAACGCACACCAGGGGCAAACGACATCCGAGACGAAATCGATTTTCACGGCCCGGCTCATGACTGCGAGTCCGCCAACTGCTGGCGATATTCGGTGGTGGTAATGCCGGCATAACCCCAGTTATCGGTGTCGACTTCTTCGATCACGATGTGGGTGAGTTTCGGATCCTTGTGCAGCACCCGCTCCATCGTTTCGGTGATTTCCTTGATGACCTGGGCTTTCTGCTCTCGGGTCACGCCGTCACGGGTGATACGTACGCTGATGAAAGGCATTTGGGGTATCTCCAGTCGCTGGCCCGTCGGAGTGATGGGCGGCTGTTGGAGAGGACTTTAGGGGGAGGGCTGGAATTGATAAATGGGGCTTGAGGTACATCATTTGTGATGTGGTGTATCAAATGAGGGCGTGAGGACTCAGGTGATCCTGGCGCGAAACGCTGGCGCTCAGGCCAGCAGTTCGTTGATCCAGCGTGCTTGTCGGGTGATGTCCTGCAGCTTTTGCTCAGGCAGATTGTGCTGCACGCGAGCGAGATGGCTCAGGGTCTTTTGCTTGTGGCGGAGTTTGTGCTGCCACTTGGTCAGGAATGCGGGGCTGCGGGTCTGCAGGTGCAAGGGGCCGAAGTACAGTTCCTGGTCGGAATAGCTCACCGGTTCGGCGCGTTCGGCGACGATGATTTCGTAGTCGAAGCGGTTTTCCCGCAGCACTTCTTCGCTGAGGATGCGGTAGCCGTTTTCCATCAGCCACTGGCGCAGGGGTTGTTCACCGCCGTTGGGCTGCAGGATCAGACGTTCCTGGCCGCTGAGGTGAGCCTTGCCGCTGTCGAGGATGTCGCGGATGGTTTCGCCGCCCATGCCGCAGACGCTGACGGCGGTGATGCCGTCGTCAGGTTTGATTGCTGCCAAACCATCGGCCCGGCGTACGCTGATGTGCTGTTGCAGATCGTTCTCGCGCACGGTGCGTTCAGCCGCTTGGAACGGCGTCGCCGCAACCTCGCCAGCCACTGCCGCAGTGATCGAGCCACGACGCATCAGCGCCACCGGCAGATAGCCGTGATCCGAGCCGATATCGGCCAGTCGCGCACCGGCCGGCACGTGGGCGGCCACGCGTTCAAGGCGCATGGACAATGTCTGTTCGTTCAACGGCAACCCCTTGATGGCAGGCAAAGGGGTGCGACTCTGGCGAGCAACGTCGGGCCTGTCAAATCCCGGCGACGGAATTCAATGGCCCATTGGCCGCACTTAATGGCCAATGGGCGCTGAGGCTTAGCCGGCCAAGGTTGCGTTATCGATCACGAAACGATACTTCACATCACCCTTGAGCATGCGCTCGTAGGCGTCGTTGATCTGGTCGGCGCGGATCAGTTCGATGTCGGAAACGATGCCGTGCTCGGCGCAGAAATCCAGCATCTCCTGGGTTTCCGGAATGCCGCCGATCATCGAGCCGGCAATCGTGCGGCGCTTCATGATCAGATTGAACACGTTCGGCGAAGGGTGCGAGGTGGCCGGCGCACCCACCAGCGTCAACGCACCATCTCGCTTGAGCAGGACGAGGAATGCATCGAGATCGTGCGGCGCGGCGACGGTGTTGAGGATCAAGTCGAAACTCTTGGCGTGGGCGGCCATTTCTTCGGCATTGCGCGAAACCACCACTTCATCGGCACCCAGCGCTTTGGCCGCTTCGCGTTTGGATTCGGAGGTGGTGAACGCCACAACGTGGGCGCCCAGGGCATGGGCCAGTTTGATGCCCATGTGGCCGAGGCCGCCGATGCCGACCACACCGACTTTTTTGCCCGGGCCAGCGTTCCAGTGGCGCAACGGCGAGTAGGTGGTGATGCCGGCACACAGCAGCGGTGCGACGGCGGCCAGTTGCGCTTCGGGATGACGGATGCGCAGCACGTAGCGTTCATGCACGACGATGTTTTGCGAGTAGCCGCCCAGCGTCCAGCCCGGTGCATCCGGGGTCGGGAAGTTGTAGGTGCCGATCATGCCGTCGCAGTAGTTTTCCAGCCCGCTTTCGCAGTCATCGCAATGTTTGCAGCTGTCGACGATGCAACCGACGCCGACCAGATCACCGACCTTGAAATCGGCGACATGCGCGCCGACGGCCGAAACGCGACCGACAATTTCGTGCCCCGGTACGCACGGGAACTGCGTACCGGCCCATTCCGCCCGTACCTGGTGCAGGTCGGAATGGCAGATGCCACAGAACGCGATGTCGATCTGCACATCATGGGCGGCCGGCGCGCGGCGGTTGATCTGCATCGGCTCAAGGGGTTTGTCGCCAGCGTGGGCACCGTAGGCTTGAACAAGCATGGGAACATCCTCAATCGGTTTGTCGTAAGGCATTGTTGCTTGTTCAGCGCTGCGGGCAGTAGTGCATTCCTGTGCAATCCTTGCCTGATCCTGTGCGTCGTTGTGACATTGCGCGGACAGACGCTCGTGGCGTTTGCAGGTAATCTCCCGGTTCACTGACGACAACAAAATCAAAACAGGAGTCATTGATGCAACCAATCCGTCTCGGTCTGGTGGGCTACGGCAAGATCGCCCAAGATCAACACGTCCCGGCGATCAACGCCAATCCCGCTTTCCACTTGGTCTCCGTCGCCACTCAAGGCAAACCCTGCGCGGGCGTGGAGAACTTCCAGTCCTTGAGCGAGTTGCTCGAAAACGGTCCGCCGGTGGATGCGATTGCCTTCTGCACGCCGCCGCAAGGTCGTTTTGCGCTGGTGCAGCAGGCACTGGCCGCCGGCAAACACGTGCTGGTGGAAAAACCGCCGTGCGCCACCTTGGGCGAGGCGCTGGCGCTGGTCGATCAGGCTGCCGGGCAGGGCGTCAGCGCCTTGTTTGCCTGGCACTCACGCTACGCGCCAGGCATCGAAGCCGCCCGCGACTGGCTCGCCTCGCGCACCCTGCAAAGCGTGCAGATCGACTGGAAAGAAGACGTGCGCAAATGGCACCCCGGTCAGGCCTGGATCTGGCAACCCGGCGGCCTCGGCGTATTCGATCCGGGCATCAATGCCTTGTCGATCGTCACTCATTTGCTGGCGCTGCCGTTGTTTGTCGAATCGGCTGAACTGCGCGTGCCAAGCAACTGCCAGTCGCCAATTGCCGCGTCGATCAAAATGTCCGACCCGCGCTGCCTCGATGTGCGCGCAGAGTTTGATTTTGACCATGGGCATGATGAGCTGTGGAGCATTGAGGTGCGTTGCGCTGAAGGCGTGTTGCGCCTGGATAACGGCGGCGCGCTGTTGAGCATTGACGGTGTGCGCCAAGCGGTGTCGGAGGAGGGTGAGTACGCAGCGGTGTATCGGCATTTTCAGCAGTTGATTGGCGACAAGGCCAGTGACCTGGATGTGCAGCCGTTGCGCTTGGTGGCGGACAGTTTCTTTGTCGGCAGTCGGGTGTTGGTTGAGGCTTTTTACGACTAGTGCACCTTCAGCGCTCACCGCTACACACAACGAAAAAGCCTGCCCTGAAAAGCAGGCTTTTCGTTTGTGGCGTGACCGTCAATGCGACGAAACATACTCCGACGGTGTGGTTGGCAATGGCAGTGCATACGTTGCCTTCATCCATTCGATCTCTGCCTGTGGCGTCCTGCCGAAGAAGCGTTTGAACTCACGACTGAATTGCGAAGCACTTTCATAGCCAACGTTGAAGGCGGCTGCCGAGGCACTCATGGCCTGGCGCAACATCAACAGGCGCGCCTGATGCAAACGCGTCGACTTCAAATACTGCATGGGTGAGGTGTCGGTCACGCTGCGAAAGTGCAGGTGGAAGTTCGGCACGCTCATGCTCGCTTCATGGGCCAGTTGCTCGACGTCGAGTCGCTGCTGATAACAACTATGGATCTTGCGGATCGCACGACTCACTTTGCCGAAATGTCCCTGCCGGTTGAGCGCGGCGCGCATGGAGCCACCTTGCTCGCCGGTCAGGATGCGGTAATAGATTTCCCGCAACAGTGCCGGCCCGAGGATTTGCGCTTCGCCGGCAACGCTCATCGCTTCCAGAAAACGCAGGGTGGTTGCCCGCAGTGAAGCGTCCATCGGCGAGGCATACATACCTTTGGGCGGGGCATCGCTTGGGCCATGCACGTCATCCACTTGCAGCATCAACTCGCTGGCCAACTGGAAATCGAGGTGCATGTAGATCGCGAGCATCGGCTCGGTCTCAGTGGCATCGGTCTCCATGGTGAAAGGGATCGGCACCGAGACCACCAGATAGTGCTGGGCGTCATAGACGTAGGTGTCCTCTCCCAGATAGCCGCGTTTGCGGCCCTGGCAGAGAATCACGATGCCGGGGTCATACAGCACCGGGGTGCGCGTCAGGGGGCGATTCGAACGCAGGAAGCGCACGCCTTCGAGGGCGCTGAGGTTGTAGCCCTCGATCGGTGCGAGGGCTTTCATGAGCTGCACCATGCGCGCGGTGCCTGCATCGACCTGCGTCATCACATCCTCTCTCAATGATCGGTGGACCGGCTCAGCGCTTCCCATTGGTCAATCTCGCTGGCAGCATTTTTCAGTTTGTCACGGACCAGACGCAAGGCGTCACTGCCCAATAGCAAATGGGCCGGTGGTGTCGGGCTGGCGATGATCTGCAGCATCGCTTGGGCAGCCTTTTGCGGGTCGCCGAGTTGCTTGCCGCTTTTCTCTTCGCGGGCTTTGCGGATCGGATCGAAACTGGCGTCATAGTCGGCAATGCTGCGCGCGGTGCGTTGCATCGAACGGCCCGCCCAATCCGTGCGGAACGAACCCGGTGCGACGGCAGTGACGAAGATGTTGAACGGCTGCAACTCCTTGCTCAGGGTATCGGAGATCCCTTCGAGCGCAAATTTGCTACCGCAGTAGTAAGCGATGCCCGGCATGGTAATGGTGCCACCCATGGAGGTGATATTGAGGATGTGCCCCGCACGACGCTGGCGAAAGAAGGGCAGAAACGCTTTGATCACCGCCACCGCGCCGAACACGTTGACGTCGAATTGATGACGCATGTCTTGCAGCGGTGATTCTTCGCAAATGCCTTCGTGGCCATATCCGGCGTTGTTGACCAAAACGTCGACGGGACCGTGAGTGGCTTCGACCTGCATAACGACGCTGTCGATCCGCTCGAAATCAGTGACGTCCAGCACCACCCCGTAAGCGTTGTCGGGGGACAGTGCCTGGAAGTTTTTCAGGTCGGTTTCATTGCGCACAGTGCCGATGACACGGTGGCCGTTGGCAATGGCTTCATTGGCCAGCGCATGGCCGAAACCGCTGCTGACGCCGGTGATGAACAGGGTTTTAGCGTGAGTCATGTCGAGCTCCCATTGGGTCAGGTCTGAGTCCATGGTAGCGATCAGCAAACGGGGCACCTATGCCGGTTTATCTTCGAGCATTGCCTATTCCTATCGGGCGCTCTTGATGTTGAAAAAAAACGGCGGCAACGCAGCTACGCTCGCTCACCGTCGAACTTGCAGATCAGTGCCGTCAGAAACGCGCCAACCTATAGGGCTCGCCACTCGGCAATGCCGTTGCCGGGAAGGCGTACAGGCCCGCCATCCGCACCACCATCTCCGCCGTCACCGCCGCCTGCGTCAGCCCCAGATGCTGATGCCCAAAAGCAAGCATCACCTTGCCCCCACACACCTGATCGATCACCGGTAATGAATCGGGCAATGACGGTCGAAAACCCATCCACGGCGTCGCTGCTTCAGCATTCAGATCCTGGCGAAACAAACCCTGACTCAACCGGTGCAGTTGCCACGCACGCTCCATGCTCGGTGGTTTCTCCAGTCCGGCGAATTCAACCGTGCCGGCCAGGCGCAACCCTTCAGACATCGGCGTCATGATGAATTTGCGCTCCAGCGAGGTCACGGGGAAGGGCAGTCGGTCGTGTTCCTGCGGCAGCATCAGGTGATAGCCGCGCTCGGTGTCCAGTGGGACTTTTTTGCCGGTGAGGGCGGCGGTGAGTTTTGCTGAATGTGCGCCGCAGGCGATCAGGACGCGGCTGGCAGTCAGGCCGCTATTGCCGGTGGTCAGCGTAACGCCGTGCTCCTGCACGTAGCCGCCCTGAACCTGTTGCTGGACAAAGCTCACGCCGCTGGCCTTGGCCGCTTCGACCAGTTCGCACACCACGCGGTAGGGATCGATAAAGTGCCCGGTGCGTGGAAAGAACAAACCGCCCTGGATCTGTTCACTGAGTTGCGGCGCGGTTTCGCGGATGGCGCCGGCCTGCCAGTAATCGACCGGCACCTGCTGCTGATGCAGTCGAGCCTGTAATGCCTGGATGGCCTGACGCGATTCGGGGCGTTCGAATACCAGCAGCGAACCATCGATCTTCAGCAAGTCCGGCCTCTGGATGTCGGCGAGCAAGCGCTGCCAGGCGTCCAGGCTGTTTTCATTGAGCGCGCGCAAACCCGCCACGGTGTTCTGAAAAGACACCGGGCGCAGATTCAGCAGCAGGCGGGTGAACCATGGCAGGGCGCGCGGCAGGTATTGCCAGTCCAGTCGCAACGGCCCCATCGGGTCCATCAGCATGGCCGGCAGGCGCTTGAGGATGGACACGTCGGCAATCGGAAACACCTGCTCGGTCGCCAGATGCCCGGCGTTGCCGAACGAGGCGCCGTGGCCGGGTTGCTGCTGATCGATCACGACCACGCGCAACCCTTGGCGAGCCAGACGCAGTGCGCAGGCGACGCCGATGATGCCGGCGCCGACCACGGCGATGTCGTGGGAGCCGTTATTCGCCATGGTGCTGCGCTTCCCTTTGGCCATCGAGCAGACGGCGCAATTGCAGCGGATTGGCCTGTTTCAGTGCGGCAGGCAACAAGCTGTCCGGGAAGTCCTGATAGCACACCGGGCGCAGGAACCGCAGGATCGCCGCGGTACCGACCGAAGTCGTGCGGGCGTCGGAGGTGGCCGGGAAAGGCCCGCCATGCACCATCGCGTCACACACCTCGACGCCGGTTGGCCAGCCGTTGACCAGCAACCGGCCGGCCTTGCGTTCCAGCGTCGGCAGCAGAGCGCGGGCCTGTTGCAGGTCTGGCTCATCCAGGTGCAACGTCGCGGTCAACTGGCCTTCCAGGTGTTCGGCGACCTGGCGTATTTCCGCTTCATTGCTGCATTGCACGATCAGCGCCGCCGCACCGAACGCTTCGGCTTGCAGGCGCTGATCGGCGAGAAAGTCGGCGGCTTCGGTCACGAATACATGGGCCTGGCATTGATTCGGGCCGTTGCCGGTCTGACCGATGCCGGTGATGCGTGCAGCGGCATTTTCGGCCAGTGCATTCACGGCAGACTCGTAAGCACTGAAGATGCCGGGTGTCAGCATGGTCTGCGCGGGGCTGCGTTGAATCACCTCGGCGGTGGCGGCGATGAACTTGTCCAACGCCGGTCCTTTCAAGGCAATCACCAAGCCCGGATTGGTGCAAAACTGGCCCGCGCCTAATGTCAGCGAAGCCACAAACCCTTCCGCCAATGCTTGCGTGCGATTGTCCAACGCCGCTGGAAACAGCAGCACCGGATTGATCGAACTCATTTCCGCGTACACCGGAATCGGCTCGGGCCGCGCTTGCGCCGCTTGCATCAGCGCCAGACCACCGCTACGCGAGCCGGTGAAACCCACTGCGTTAATCCGTGGATCCGTGACCAGCGCAATGCCCACTTCGCGGCCGGAACCGTACAGCAACGAGAACACGCCTTCCGGCAAACCACAGTTTTTTACCGCCCGAGCGACGGCGCGGCCGACCAGTTCGCTGGTGCCGGGATGCGCACTGTGCGCCTTGACGATCACTGGGCAACCGGCGGCCAGCGCCGATGCGGTGTCACCGCCGGCCACGGAGAACGCCAGCGGGAAATTGCTCGCGCCAAACACCGCGACCGGCCCCAGCGCGATCTGCCGTTGACGCAGATCGGCGCGCGGCAACGGCTGACGTTGCGGCTGCGCGCTATCGACACGCACATCCAGCCATTCACCGGCGCGCACGGTGCGAGCGAACATTCTCAATTGTTGGCAAGTACGCCCGCGTTCACCTAGCAGACGCGCGTGCGGCAGGCCGGTTTCGGCGTGGGCACGGTCGATCAGTTCATCGCCGAGGCCTTCGATTTCTTCGGCAATGGATTGCAGGAATTCAGCGCGGACATTCAGGGTTGTCTCGCGATAAACATCGAACGCTGCCCAGGCCAGCGCGCAGGCCTGTTCGACATGCTCGGCCGCTCCACCGGCGTACGCCGGTTCCAGCGTTTCATTCGTAGCCGGATTGATCCCGCGAATGGCGCTGCGATTGCCGGCAATCATGTGCTGCCCGATCAGCATGTGGCCCGTCAAAGTCATGGTGTCTTCCTGATAAAAAGAGGGAGGCCTGCCGCGAATCACAAGGCTTCGCGGCAGGTGAGGGGGACGTGATCAGGCGAAGTTCTGTTCCGCCGACCAGTTCTCGTACCAGTGACGGAACAGCGAATACTGCTTCTCGGCATACCGCCGCTGCGAGTCGCTCAACGCATCGGTTTCATTGAAATGCAGGGTGTATTCCTTGTCGCCGTTGAGCACCATCAGGTGCTTGTAATACAGCACCAGGTCGCAGCCTTCATCGAACGACGACAGCACCGCCAGCGCCGATTCCAGTTCCCGCGCCTGACGCCGGGCCTTGGCGTCACCTTTGGCCGCTTGCTTGCTCAGCGCGACCAGTTGCAGCACCTCGCGGGGCAGGGCGTTGCCGATGCCGGTGATGGCGCCGGTGGCGTTGCAGTTGACGAAACCGTGCACCACTTGCGTGTCGACGCCGACCATCAAGGTCACGTCATCGTCCTTGGAGGTGATGTTTTCGGCGGCGTAACGCAGGTCGGCGCCACCGCCGAATTCCTTGAAGCCGATCAGGTTCGGGTACTCGCGGCGCAGTTCGAAGAACAGGTCAGCGCGGGTGGCAAAGCCGTAGTAAGGGCTGTTGTAGATCACCGCCGGCAAATTTGGCGCGGCTTGCAGAATCGCAGCGAAATGGGCCTTTTGCGCGGTGACCGAAGCGCCGCGAGACAGTACGCGGGGAATCACCATCAAACCCTGCGCGCCGACTTTCGCCGCATGGGCCGCGTGGGAAACCGCTTCGCGGGAGTTCACCGCGCCAGTGCCCACGATCGTCGGAATGCCTGCCGCGACCAGACGCGCCACGCCTTCCTGACGCTCGGCTTCGGTCAGCAGCGGCCAGTCACCCATCGAGCCGCAATAAACCACGGCGCTCATGCCGATATCGATCAGCTCGCGACCCTTGGCCACCAAGGCATCGAAGTCCGGTTTGCGCTGGGCGGTGCACGGGGTCATCAGGGCCGGCATGCAACCGGTGAAGATGTTGTCGCTCATTGTTTTAACTCCTTGGCACATCATTCAAATTGAGGTGAAAAGTCAGCGTGGCGGTTTAGATGCCCCACGCGAACGGGTCTGCTTCGTCGATCAGCAAGGTGCTGTCGGCGGTCATGTAGGCGCGACCGGTGATGTACGGGCGGATGCGTTCGCCTTGCCATTCGAAGCGACCTTCGAACTGGCTGCCGGTGATGCTTGCCTGCACCCAGGTTGCGCCGGGTTGCAGCTTGTCGTCGGCGGCCAGACAGGCGAGTTTGGCGCTGGTGCCGGTGCCGCACGGGGAGCGGTCGTAGGCTTTGCCGGGGCACATGACGAAGTTGCGGCTGTCGGCCTGATCGTCATCGGCGAACAGTTCGATGTGATCGATCACCGCGCCGTCCTCGCCGTAAATGCCTTGGTCTTTGAGGGCCTTGAGCATGGCCCAGGTGTACGCTGTGAGGTGTTCGACGTTGTCCATGGTCAGCGTCTGGCCGTGCTCGGAAACGAGGAAGAACCAGTTGCCGCCGTAGGCGATGTCGCCCAACACGCGGCCGTAACCCGGCACATCCACCGGCACCTGTTGGCGATGGCGATAAGCGGGGACGTTGCCCAGGGTGACGGTTCCGTCGTCATGCAACGTGGCGCTGACCGGGCCGACCGGGGTGTCGATTTTGTGCTCGCCCGGTTCGATTTGCCCCAGGTACTGCAGCGAGTTGATCAGGCCGATGGTGCCGTGGCCGCACATGCCGAGGTAGCCGGCGTTGTTGAAGAAGATCACCCCGCAAGTGGCGTCCGCCGAGACCGGTTCGCAATACAACGCGCCGACCAGCACATCATTGCCGCGCGGTTCCAGCAGGCAGGCGCGGCGCCATTGATCATGTTGAGTGCGCAGCGCATCGCGCTTCTCGACCATGCTGTTGCCGGGCAGCTCGGGGAAGCCGTTCATTACCAGGCGCGTCGGTTCACCGCCGGTGTGGGAATCAATCACGTGTACTCGTTTCATGAACATGTCCCGTTGGATGATTTCAGTAGGCGCCGGCAGGGCGCGCAGAGACGGTCGAGGCGGGGGCAGCGATTTCGCTTTCCTCGTCGTCCTCTTCCAGGCGCAGCAGATGCGCCGGTACACCGGTCGCCGCGCCCCAGTAGTAAATGCCGGTGGCACACGCCGCGACGACAAGGGTGTCGAATGGATGGGCGAGGATGCCGAGGCCGCCGAAGGTGCCGAGTTTCGACAGCACGATGGTCACCGCGTAGAAGGCGATCAGCCACGCCGAGGAACGCACTTGGCTGGCCAGATTCAGGTGAGCGGTTGGCACAAATCGACCGCACAGCAGATACACCACGAACATCAGGATCTGCAGACCGAGCAGCCACGACACGGTGCTCCAGCCCGACCAGTAGACGATCAGCGCGGCGATGATGAACGACACCGGCCCGAGCACGCCCATGCACTTGACCCGGAACGGCCGTGGCATGTCCGGCGCATTGCGGCGCAGCGCGGCCACCGACACCGGCGCCACGGCGTAGCTCAACACCAGCGCAGCGGAGACCACGTTGATCAGCGCCTCCCACGACGGGAACGGCAACGTCCAGAACACCGACAGGGCGAAGGTCAGCCACAGCGCCGGGCGCGGGATGCCGGACTTTTCATCGATGTGGGTGAAGACCTTGAAGAAGGTCCCGGTCTGCGCCCAGCCATAGATCACTCGCGGGGTCGCGTTCATGTAGATGTTGCCGCAGCCGCTCGGCGAGATCACCGCATCGGCGACCACCAGATACGCCAGCCAGCCCACGCCCAGCGCCAGCGCAATGTCGCGGTACGGTAGGGCAAATTCCTTGCTGATTCCGGCCCAGCCGTTGGCGAGCATTTCCGTCGGGATGCTGCCGAGAAAGGCCATTTGCAGCAGCACGTAAATCAGTGTCGACAGCAGCACCGAGAGGATCAACGCAATGGGAATGGTGCGCTGCGGATTCTTCACTTCACTGGCCACCGAGATGATCGGCGTCAGGCCCAGATACGCGAAAATGATGCCACCCGCCGACACGGCCATCTCGACGCCGGACAGGCCAAACGGGGCAAAGCCTTGCACCTCGAAGTTGGCCGGTTTGAAGAAGGTGAACAGCACCCCGATCACCAGCAACGGCACGATGAATTTGAACACGCTGACCAGATTGTTGGCCTTGGCGAAGGTTTTCACGCTGCGGTAGTTGAGCAGGAAGAACACGCACAACAGCCCGAACTGCACCAGCCAGCCGAGAATCGTCGGATCGCCGGTGCCAGCTTTGGACAGGCCGGGAAACCACGCCGCTGCGTATTGGCGCGAAGCGACCACTTCGATGGCGACCAGACTGGAAAACGCAATCAGGGTGATGAAGCCCATCAAGTAGCCGAGCAGCGGCCCGTGGGAGTAAACCGGATAACGCACCACGCCGCCGGCACGCGGCAGTGCAGCGCCGAGTTCGCAATAGACGATGCCCAGCAACAACACGGCGAAGCCGCCCAGCAGCCAGGAAAAAATCCCCGCCGGGCCGGCAATGGCGGACACATGACTGGCCGCGAACAACCAGCCGGAACCGAAGATCGCCCCCAGCCCGATAAATGTGAGGTCGATCAGTGAAAGCTGTTTTTTGAACTTGCCTTGGCCTGACATGGCATCGCCTTCTTGTGAGTTATTGGATAGGCAGTTGTGTCACTGGGACGGCCAGACTTTGAACTCATCGACCTCGCGGCGATTGATGTTTTTTGCTGGCTTCGATGACGAAATCAGCACAATGACGCCGATAAAACATGGCCCTCGACACGCCGCGAACGATGCTGCAATCTGCGGGCGAACGGCGCATGGCGGGCATTTGGTCTGTCCACGTTACGAGGGGAATCTTTGATGCAGCAGGCGTTTTCGATCCTGGCTCAAGGCATGAATGGCCAGCGTCCGCAGACACTGGAGGAACTCTTGGCCGGCGCGGCGCTGTTGTTGCCGATGCTTGATGTGATCCCCAATGCGGCGATTTTCATCAAGGATGTGCAGGCCCGATACGTGCTTGCCAACCGCACGCTGGTGCAGCGCTGTGGCTTGAAGGATTTGCGTCCGTTACTGGGCAAGACCAGCGCGCAGGTGTTTCCGGCGCAACTCGGGCCGGGCTACACCGAGCAGGATCGCAAGGTGCTGGAGGAGGGTTTTGTGCTGGAGGATCAGCTCGAACTGCATCTGTACGGCAGCCGCGAACCGGGGTGGTGCCTGACGCACAAGCAGCCACTGTATAACCGTGACGGGGTGATTATCGGTCTGGCGGGGATTTCGGTGGACCTGCAATCGGCCAGTGAAACCCACCCGGCATTCGAGCGGCTGGCGGCTGTCGATGAGCATATTCGCGCGAATTTCAATCGCCGCGTGACCCTCGGTGAACTGACCCGCATCGCCGGTATTTCCGTGGCGCAACTGGAGCGTTACTGCAAACGGGTATTCCACCTGACGCCACGGCAGATGATCCAGAAAGTACGCCTGGAGCATGCGCATCGATTGCTGCACACCGACCTGCCGATAACGGACGTGGCGCTGCAATGCGGCTACACCGATCACAGCGCGTTCACGCGCCAGTTCAAGGCGTCGACCGGGTTTACGCCACGCGAGTATCGGCAGGCCACTTCACCCTGATCAAGTGACCATTGAAGATCAATGCAGGCGCTGCCGAACCTTCGGCAACTCCTGCGTCGGCCTGGGCCGACCTGCGGTGCTTGTCAGGAAAATCCTACAGGAGTACAAATGTACTCCATGACGAACCTGACTCCCCGCCGTACTGCCATTCTGACTTTTATCCGCGATCGAATCGCCGAACACGGTCAGCCCCCAAGCCTCGCTGAAATCAGCGAGGCTTTTGGTTTTGCCTCGCGCAGCGTGGCGCGTAAGCATGTACTCGCGCTCACCGAAGCCGGTTTTATCGAGGTCAATCCGCATCAGGCCCGGGGTATTCGCCTGCTCGGGCAGCCGGCGCGCCCGGAATTGCTCGACATTCCCGTGCTCGGCCGCGTCGCTGCCGGTGCGCCGATTGGCGCCGATGCCGACATCCATAGCCGCTTGCTGCTCGACCCGGTGCTGTTCTCCCGTACGCCCGATTACATGCTGCGGGTGCAGGGCGATTCGATGATCGAGGACGGCATTCTCGACGGCGATCTGGTCGGCGTGAAGCGCAATCCCGAGGCGCTCAACGGCCAGATCGTCGTAGCGCGCCTCGACGGTGAAGTCACCATCAAACGTTTCGAACGGCTGGGCGATGCCGTGCGGCTGTTGCCGCGCAACCCGGCGTATCAGCCGATTGTCGTGCGTGACGATCAGGATCTGGCCATCGAAGGGGTGTTTTGCGGTCTGGTGAGGCAAGGCTGATGGGCGCCGTCGTTGCGTTGGATACGCTGTTCAATGGCGGCCAGGTCTGGAAAGGCCGGCCTGCGCCACCGGCCGCCAGCCCGCAGCCGACCGGCCACGCCGCGCTGGACGCGGCACTGCCCAGCGGTGGCTGGCCGGAAGCGGCGTTGAGCGAAATCCTCCTGGCCGGTCCCGGTGTCGGCGAACTGCAGCTGGTCTGGCCGACGCTGGCGCGGTTGTCGGCGGCGGGCGAGCGCATCGTGCTGGTGGCGCCGCCGTTCGTGCCGTACCCGCAGGCGTGGGCAAGCGCCGGGGTCGATCTGCGCCAGTTGTCGGTGATCCAGGCCACCGAGCGCGATGCCTTGTGGGCGGCGGAACAATGTTTACGTTCGGGCAGTTGCGGCGCGGTGCTGTGCTGGCCGCACAAGGCTGATGATCGCGCGTTGCGCCGTTTGCAGGTGGCGGCGGAAACCGGTCAGACCCTGGCGTTTGCCTGGCGGCCGTTGAGCGAAGCGATCAATCCGTCACCGGCGGCGTTACGCATTGCCATCGACGCCAGACCTGCACAGTTGCGCGTGCTCAAGTGCCGTGGCGGGCTGGCGCGTACGGCACCGATTGCCTTTGCTGTGGGGCACTGAGGTCACCATGCGCTGGGTGTGTATCCTGTTTCCGCAATTGGCTCTGGACGCCGTGCTGCGTCAGCGTCCCGATCCCGATGAACCGTTGGTGCTGCTTAACGGCCCGGCCCAGCGCCGGGTGTTGCAAGCGGTCAACCCGGCGGCGCGCAAGCTTGGTTTGCGCGCAGGCCAGTCGATGACCGCTGCGCAGGCGATGAGCAAAGGCTTTGCCACGGCTGATTACGAGGCCGCCGAGGTCGAACACTGGCAGCAGTTTCTCGCCGCGTGGGCCTACCGTTTCAGCTCGCAGGTCAGCGTGCATTACCCGCGTACCGTGGTGTTCGAGATCGAATCCAGCCTGGGTCTGTTCGGTTCGTGGGCGCAGTTCGAAGCACGACTGCGCCGGGAACTGACCGACCTGGGCTTCCGCCATCGCATCGTCGCGGCACCGAATCCCGTGGCGGCGCGGGTGCTGGCCAACGCCTATGACGGCTTGGTGGTGCCGGACGGCGAGGCCTTGCAGCATCATCTCGGTCAGTTGCCGGTCGACCGTGTCGGTCTGGAGCCAGCGATGGCCACGGCGTTGTCGCGCATGGGCCTGCGCAATCTCAGTCAGGTGCAGAGCCTGCCGCGTCAGGCGCTGGCCCGGCGCTTCGAAGCGCAGATGCTCAAGCATCTCGACACGCTGTTCGGCGCGCGGCCATTGGCGCTGGCGTTTTACCTGCCGCCGGATCGTTTCGACGTACGCATCGAACTCAACTTTGACGTGCAGTCCCATCAGGCACTGTTGTTCCCGTTACGCCGTTTGACCGGCGATCTGTCGGCGTTCCTCTGCGGGCGTGACAGCGGCGTGCAGCGTTTCGATCTGCACCTGGAACACGCCGGGCTGCCGGACAGCATCATCAAGGTCGGCCTGCTCAGCGCCGAACGTGATCCGGCGATGCTCTTCGAACTGGCCCGTGGCCGGCTGGAACAAGTGCAAGTCGAGGCGCCCGTGCGCGGCTTTCGTCTGCGCGCCGAGGACCTGCCGAGTTTCGTGCCGCAGTTTCAGCAACTGTTCGACGACCGTCCGCAGCAGACCTTGCCGTGGGAGCAGTTGCGCGAACGCCTGCGTGCGCGCTTGGGCGATGACGCGGTGCAGGGGTTGCGTTTTCAGGCCGATCATCGTCCCGAGTGCGCGTGGCAGCACGGCGTTGATAAACAACGCTGCGCAGGCTTGCCGAACGTGCATCGTCCGGGCTGGTTGCTCGGCGAGCCACAAAGCGTGGCGGAAGGTTCGGCGCGGATTCTCATGGGCCCGGAGCGCATCGAGTCCGGCTGGTGGGACGGTGACGACGTGCGTCGCGATTATTACCTGATCCAGAACCGCGCCGGTCAGCAGGGCTGGGCTTATCGGGCGGTGGGTGAGGGCGGTCCGCTGTGGCTGCAGGGCTGGTTTGCATGAACGACGGTTATGCCGAACTGCACTGCCTGTCGAACTTCAGTTTTCAACGCGGTGCGTCCAGTGCGCTGGAACTGTTCCAACGCGCAAAAAAGCACGGCTATCAGGCACTGGCGATCACCGATGAATGCACGCTGGCCGGGATCGTTCGGGCCTGGCAAGCGGCGAAATCGGTGGAGCTGCCGCTGGTCATCGGCAGCGAAGTGCGTATCGAAAACGGCCCGAAACTGGTGCTGCTGGTGGAGAATCTGGCGGGCTATCAAGCGCTGTGCGGCCTGATCACCCGCGCCCGACGGCGCACGCAGAAAGGCCAGTATCAGGTGCTGCGCGAAGACTTCGCCGAGCCGTTGCCGGGGTTGCTGGTGTTGTGGGTGCCGGACTCGCTTGATGACGTGGAGGAGGGTCGTTGGCTGCAGCAGACCTTTGGCGAACGGTTGTGGCTGGCAGTGCAATTGCATCGTGGCCAGGACGATCAGCAGCGGTTGGCGGCATTGTCGGGGCTGGCCGCCGAGTTGCAGATTCCTGCCGTGGCCAGCGGCGATGTGCACATGCACGCCCGTGGCCGGCGTGCCTTGCAGGACACCATGACTGCGATCCGTCATCACGTGCCGGTGGCCGAGGCGGGGTTACGTTTGCACCCCAATGGCGAACGGCATTTACGCAGTGTCGAGGTCGTGCGCGAGTTGTATCCGCAGGCCTTGCTCGATGAGTCGGTGAGCCTGGCCCGGCGCTGCACCTTCGACCTGGGCGAGTTGCGTTATCAGTATCCGAAAGAACTGGTGCCGGAAGGGCACAGCGCCAGTTCCTGGCTACGGCATCTGACCGAAGAGGGCATCGCCTGGCGCTGGCCACAGGGGCCTCAAGCCAAAGTGCTCAAGCAGATCGACGATGAATTGAAGCTGATCGCCGAACTCGGTTACGAAAGCTACTTTCTCACCGTGCACGATGTGGTGCACTTCGCCCGCGAGCAGAAGATTCTGTGTCAGGGCCGTGGCTCTGCGGCCAACTCGGCGGTGTGTTTTGCCTTGGGCATCACCGAAATCGACCCGGATCGCACCACGCTGCTGTTCGAACGCTTCATGTCCAAGGAGCGCAACGAGCCGCCGGACATCGACGTCGACTTCGAGCACGAGCGCCGCGAAGAAGTCCTGCAATACGTGTTTCGCCGTTACGGCCGTGGTCGTGCGGCGCTGACGGCGGTGGTCAGCACCTACCACGCTGCCGGCGCGGTGCGCGACGTGGCCAAGGCCTTGGGCCTGCCGCCGGATCAGATCAACGCACTGGCTGATTGCTGCGGCCACTGGAGCGATGAAACACCGCCGGTCGCGCGTTTGCTCGAAGGCGGTTTCGACCCGGACAGCCCGGTGCTGCGCCGGGTGCTGAGCCTGACCGGGCAGTTGATCGGTTTCCCCCGGCATCTGTCGCAGCACCCCGGCGGCTTTGTGATTTCCGAGCAGCCGCTGGACACGCTGGTGCCGGTGGAGAACGCCGCCATGGCCGAGCGCACGATCATTCAGTGGGACAAGGATGACCTCGATGCAGTCGGCCTGCTCAAGGTGGATATTCTCGCCCTCGGCATGCTCAGCGCGATTCGCCGCTGCTTCGACCTGCTGCGCCACCATCGCAATCTGGATCTGAGCCTGGCGACGATTCCAGCCGAAGACAAACCGACCTACGACATGATCAGCCGCGCCGACACCATCGGCGTGTTCCAGATCGAGTCGCGGGCGCAGATGTCGATGCTGCCGCGCCTGAGACCGGCGAAGTTCTACGATCTGGTGATTGAGGTGGCCATCGTCCGCCCGGGACCGATTCAGGGCGGGATGGTGCATCCGTATCTGCGTCGCCGGAACAAGGAAGAAGAGGAAACCTACCCGTCACCAGAACTCAAGGTTGTTCTGGAAAGAACCCTCGGCGTGCCGCTGTTTCAGGAACAGGTGATGCAGATCGCCATCGTCGCCGCCGATTACAGCCCCGGCGAGGCTGATCAGTTGCGTCGCTCGATGGCTGCGTGGAAACGCCACGGCGGACTGGAACCGCACAAGGAACGCCTCGCCGCCGGCATGAAGAAGAACGGCTACACGCCGGAGTTCGCCGCGCAGATTTTCGAGCAGATCAAAGGCTTCGGCAGCTACGGTTTTCCTGAGTCCCACGCCGCCAGTTTTGCCTTGCTGACTTACGCCAGTTGCTGGCTCAAGTGCCACGAACCGGCGGCGTTCGCCTGCGCGTTGATCAATAGCTGGCCGATGGGCTTCTACAGCCCGGACCAGATTCTCCAGGATGCGCGCCGCCATCAGTTGCAGATCCGCCCGGTCGACGTGCGCGCCAGTGACTGGGATTGCAGCCTGGAAACCACCACGACGGCGCAACCGGCGATTCGCATGGGTCTGCGGATGATCAAGGGTTTTCGCGAGGACGATGCCCGGCGCATCGAAGCGGCGCGCGCGCGCGGGGCATTTGCCGATGTCGCCGACCTGGGCGAGCGGGCGGCGCTCGACAGTCGGGCGCAGGCGTTGCTCGCCGATTCCGGGGCGTTGCGTGGCCTGGCCGGACATCGGCATCGGGCGCGCTGGGAAGTCGCCGGGGTGCAGAAACAGCTGGGCCTGTTTGCCGGGTTGCCGAGTCAGGAGGAGCCGGAGGTGGTACTACCCAAACCCAGCGTTGGCGAGGATCTGCACGCCGATTACAGCACCGTCGGCACCACGTTGGGGCCGCATCCGCTGGCACTGTTGCGCGGCGAACTCAAAGCCCGGCGCTGCCGCAGTTCGCAGGAGTTGCTTGAAGTCGAACATGGCCGACCGGTGAGCATCGCCGGGCTGGTGACGGGACGGCAACGACCGGGCACCGCCAGTGGCGTGACCTTTGTGACGCTGGAAGATGAGTTCGGCAACGTCAACGTGGTGGTCTGGCGGGATCTGGCCGAGCGTCAACGGCAAGTGCTGGTGGGCTCGCAACTGCTGAAAGTCGACGGCCGCTGGGAGCGCGAAGGCGAAGTGCGCCACCTGATCGCCGGCCGCCTGAGCGACCTCAGCTCGCTGCTCAATGGCATCCGCGTGCAGAGCCGCGATTTCCATTGATCAACACAACCCTTGTAGGAGTGAGCCTGCTCGCGATAGCGGTGTGTCAGACAACATCAACGTGAATGACACACCGCTATCGCGAGCAGGCTCACTCCTACAGGGGTTTTGCTTATGTTCAAGACGGCCAATTCATTGGCGTCAAAAAAGCCTGTCGTGAATGATGGCACTTTGTCATAATGCCGCCCCTTTTCAGCTCCCGAGCGCCTTGCCGTGTCGGGGCATCCCCGTTTTTCAAAAGGAATACTCAGTGAGAATGATCTCCCGGATGCTGGTCTCAGGCGTTGCGATTGCCGTGCTCGGCACGATTGCCGGCACACTCGCCGGTTGCGCCACTGAAAGCTCCCGCGCGCTGCCGGTGGCCAAGGTTGAAAGCGCCACACAAGTCTGGACCGGCGTTCGCGTGCCAATGGCCGTGGGCAAGTTCGACAACCGCTCCAGCTATATGCGCGGGATTTTCTCCGACGGCGTCGACCGTCTCGGCGGTCAGGCCAAGACCATCCTGATCACCCATTTGCAGCAGACCAACCGCTTCAGCGTGCTGGATCGCGACAACATGGGCGAAATCCAGCAGGAAGCGGCGATCAAGGGCCAGGCTCAGCGTCTGAAAGGTGCTGATTACGTGGTAACCGGCGACGTCACCGAGTTCGGCCGCAAAGAGACCGGCGATCACCAACTGTTCGGCATCCTCGGCCGTGGCAAGACTCAGGTGGCCTACGCCAAGGTCAACCTGAATATCGTCAATATCAGTACCTCCGAAGTGGTCTATTCGACCCAGGGCGCCGGCGAATACGCCTTGTCCAACCGCGAAATCATCGGTTTCGGCGGCACCGCTGCCTACGACTCCACCCTCAACGGCAAAGTACTGGATCTGGCCATGCGCGAGGCGATCAATCGTCTGGTCGATGGCATGAACGCCGGTGCCTGGAAACCGGGCAACTGATCGACGCCCATTGCAAGGAGCAACACCCATGAATCTGACTTTGTCGCGCGCGCTGATGGCGCTGACGCTGGCCGCCAGCGCCTTGTTGGCCGGTTGTGCCTCCGGCCCGCAAACCCTGTACCAGTGGGAAGGTTACGAGCCCCAGGTCTACGAATACTTCAAAGGCGAAGAGCCGAAAGAAGCCCAGGCCGAAGCGCTGGAACGTGACTTGCAGAAAATCCGCTCCACCGGCAAGGCTGTACCGCCGGGTTACCACGCGCACCTTGGCCTGCTCTATCTGAGCATGGGCAAGGACGACCAGATGGTGCAGCAGTTCAAAACCGAGAAAACCCTGTTCCCTGAGTCTGGGACGTACATGGATTTCCTGCTCAAAAACGCCAAGACCGGAGACGCGAAATGATCGCGCGCACCTTGAAACTGCTGGTCGCCGGTCTGGCCCTGACCGTGCTGGGTGGCTGCGTTGCGCCCAAGACCGTGGATTACTCGGCCTACAAACAGGCGCGGCCGAAAACCATTCTGGTGCTGCCTCCGCTGAACACTTCGCCGGATATGAAGGCGTCCTACAGCCTGTTGTCGCAGGTGACCTTCCCACTGGCCGAAGCCGGTTACTACGTGCTGCCGATTGCGCTGGTTGACGAGACGTTCCGCCAGAACGGTCTGAGCACCCCGGACGACATCCACCAGGCACCGCCAGGCAAACTGAAGGAAATCTTCGGTGCGGACGCTGCGCTGTACATCACCGTGACCGAATACGGTACGCGCTACATGGTGATCAGCAGCGAAACAGCAGTGACCGCGACGGCGAAACTGGTCGACCTGAAAAGTGGCACGACGCTGTGGACCGGTTCGGCCCGGGCGTCGAGCGAAGAGGGCGGCAATAGCAATGCCGGCGGTATCGTCGGCATGCTGATCTCGGCGGCAGTGAAGCAGATCATCAACAGCTCCACCGATGCCGGCTACCCGATTGCCGGTGTGGCGAGCAATCGTCTGCTCTCGGCCGGACACCGGGCAGGCCTGCTATACGGCCCGCGCTCGCCGAAGTACGGCACTGACTGAGCCCGGTAAGATCTTTCCCACGCACTGCGTGGGAAAGATCAAATGTACGCGTGAGCCTGCTCACCGCCCCCCTCCCGGCGCATGTGTCCTGCTTGCAACGAGCAGACAAGTGGCGCGACGCCGCCTCGATGGCTGATCCGCACTCAACGTGCAATCAAGACCCTGCATCTCGAAGCCGAAGGCTATATCCTGCGTGGCACTCAGTTGCTCGACGTTAAAGGAGTGCCCAAATGACCGAAAAGAAACCGGAAACCACGGTCGACCGCGTCTACCAAGGGGTTTACGAGGCGATCAGCAAGCGTTCGTTGCGCCCGGGGATGAAACTGGGTGAGGCCTCGCTGGCCGAATTATTCAATGTCAGCCGCACGTCGGTGCGCGCGGCATTGAAGCAATTGGAGGCCGATGGACTGGTCACCACCGAGCCGAATAAAGGGGCATCGGTGTCGCTGCCGAGCAATGAAGAGCTCCGCTCGCTGTTTGAAACCCGCCGGCTGATCGAGATCGGCATCGTTACCGAACTGTGCCGGCGCAAGGACAGCGCGGCGATGCAGGATTTGCGCGAACACCTGCTGCTGGAAGATGAAGCCCACGCGGCGGGCGATCACGAACGGCTGATCCATCTGCTCGGTGAGTTCCACATCAAACTGGCGTGCAGCCTGAATAACCCGGTGCTGCTCGACTGGTTCCAGAAACTGATCTCCCGCGCTTCGCTGTACGCTGCAGCGCTGGACGACGACAGCCATGAAGTCTGCCGCGACAACGAACACCTGCGCCTGATCGAATACATCGAGGCCGGCAATCAGAGCGCCGCCATCGAGCTGACCTGCACGCATCTGAACGGCATCGAGAAGGCCATTCTCGACGCCGCCGCCAAAATGAAAACCGGCTACCACCCGCTCAAGCACCTGATCGGGGTTTAGGTTCCGGGCGCGGATGAAATCGGCTATATATCATATGAAACCAATGCGACTGGAGGCGCTCGAAACAGACGGGCGTCGCGTCGTTATGGCGTCGCGATTTATCGGGCAATCACCACAGGACACTGAGTCAGTCGATGCAGTTTTTATCCGATAGCCATGGTTGTGACGGCTGGAAAGGCGAAATGGCCGGGCGCATCAGTGCGTTCGACTGGAGCCATACTGAACTCGGTCCGCTGAACAGCTGGCCGGCCAGCCTGTGCAGCGCGGTGCAACTGATGCTGGCGTCGCCGCTGCCGATGGTCATGCTCTGGGGCTATGCCGGGTACATGATCTACAACGATGCCTATTCGAAATTTGCCGGTGGTCGGCACCCGTATCTACTCGGTGCGCCGGTGGAGCTGGGCTGGCCGGAAGTCGCCGATTTCAACCGGCATGTGGTCGATACCTGCCTGGCCGGCGGCACCTTGTCGTTTCGCAATAAAGAGTTGGTGCTGTTGCGCGATGGCGTCCCCGAAGACGTCTGGATGGACCTGTATTACAGCCCGGTGGCCAATGATGACGGCAAGCCGGCCGGGGTGATGGCGATGGTGGTGGAAACCACCGAGTTCATGCACTCCGAACGCCGGCGGCAGGAAGCTGAAAGTGCTTACCGCGCCGACAACGAGCGGGTGCGTCTGGCGTTGAATGCCGGGGCCTTGCTCGGCTCGTTTGTCTGGGACGTGAAAAACAACACGTTGTCGGCAGACGAGCGATTCGCCCGCACGTTCTCCTATCCGCCGGAGCATGACCTGAGCAATCTGGCCCAGGACATCGCCGAGTCGCGCATCCATCCCGATGACCACGCCTGGGTACAAGAGCGCGTCGCCCATTCCGTGCAGACCGGTGAGCCGTATAACGCCGAGTATCGCGTGCGGCGCAGTGACGGCAGTTATTCCTGGGTGTTGGCCAGTGGCGCCTGTGAGTTCGACGAACACGGTGCGCCGTTGCGCTTTCCCGGCGTGCTGATCGACATTCATGAACGCAAGATCGCCGAAGAATCCCTGCTCAAATTTACCCGCAACCTCGAACAGCGCGTGGGCGAAGAAGTCGAGGCGCGGCTGGCGGCTGAAGAGCAGTTGCGCCAGTCACAGAAGCTTGAAGCGATTGGTGGCCTGACCGGCGGCGTCGCCCACGATTTCAATAATCTGTTGCAAGTGATCGCCGGCAATCTGCATCTGCTCGCGCGCCATGAACCGAACAATGCCAACGTGCAGCGCCGCGTCAGCGCCTCGCTGGCAGCAGTCGAGCGCGGCGCCAAGCTGTCCTCGCAATTGCTTGCGTTCGCCCGGCGCCAGCCTCTGTCGCCGGCGGTGTGCAACCCGCAGCAGATTTTCGAAGGTGTCGGCGAATTACTGCAGCGTGCGCTGGGTGAGACTATTCAGATCGACGTGCAACTGCCGCAAAAGCCGTGGCACATCAACGTCGACCGCAACCAGTTGGAAAACGCCATTCTCAACCTGGCGATCAATGCTCGCGATGCGATGAAGGGCGAGGGCACCATTGCGCTCAGCGCTGCCAACGTGCGACTCGAACGCGAGTTCTGTGCCGGTAAAGGCATCGTTCCCGGTGAGTTTGTCCGCGTCGCGGTCAGTGACTCCGGCGCCGGCATCCCGCCAGAGATTCTCGAGCAAGTGTTTGAGCCGTTCTTCACCACCAAGGCTGACGGTCAGGGCACCGGGCTGGGCTTGAGCATGGTGTTTGGCTTCGTCAAACAGAGCGGCGGGCATGTCGAGATCACCAGCACCCTCGGCGAGGGCACGCGGGTGCAGTTGTACTTCCCGCGCAGTCTGCGGCCGATCCTTGATGAGGCGCCCGGTCTGCAAAGGCAGCAGAGCGGCGGCCACGAAACGATTCTGGTGGTCGAGGACAATGACGCCGTGCGCGCTTCGGCGGTCGAATTGTTGCTCGAGGAGGGTTATCGCGTGCTGACCGCCGGTCATGGCGATGCGGCCATGCAAATGCTCCTCGAAGGTGTCGAGGTGGACCTGATCTTCACTGACGTGGTCATGCCGGGGCTGATCAAAAGCTCCGACCTGTTCGCTTGGGCCAAGGTGCAGACGCCGCCGGTGGCGGTGCTGTTCACCTCCGGGCACACCCGCGACATCATTTCACGCAATCACCAGTTAAGCCCTGACACGCACTTGCTTGGCAAACCGTACAGCCCGGAAGCCATGTTGCAGATGATTCGGGTGGTGCTCGGTAGCTGAGCGTAGAACATTCCTTCACCAAGGCAGGTCGATGACTTCCAAACGCACCTCCAAAGCGCCCAACGGCATGGTCCGGGTACGTGGCGCCCGTGAACACAACCTGAAGAACGTTGATGTCGACATTCCCCGCGATGCGCTGGTGGTGTTCACCGGGGTGTCCGGGTCTGGCAAGTCGTCACTGGCGTTCTCGACCTTGTATGCCGAAGCCCAGCGCCGTTACTTTGAGTCGGTGGCGCCGTACGCTCGACGGCTGATCGATCAGGTCGGCGTGCCGGATGTCGACTCCATTGAAGGCCTGCCGCCGGCCGTGGCCCTGCAACAGCAACGCGGCACGCCGAGTACGCGCTCATCAGTGGGCAGCGTGACCACGCTGTCGAGTCTGATCCGCATGCTCTATTCGCGCGCCGGCAGTTATCCGCCGGGGCAACCGATGTTGTATGCCGAGGACTTTTCGCCGAACACCCCGCAAGGCGCGTGCCCCGAATGCCATGGCCTCGGCCGGGTGTATGAAGTCACCGAGGCGCTGATGGTGCCGGACCCGAACCTGACCATCCGCCAGCGCGCGGTGGCGTCCTGGCCGCTGGCGTGGCAGGGACAGAACTTGCGCGACATCCTCGTGACCATGGGCATCGACGTCGACATCCCGTGGAAAAAACTGCCGAAAAAGCAGCGCGACTGGATTCTCTTCACCGAAGAAACCCCGACCGTGCCGGTGTACGCCGGGCTGACCCCGGAAGAAACCCGCGTCGCCCTCAAACGCAAGATGGAGCCGAGTTACCAGGGCACCTTCACCGGCGCCCGGCGCTACATTCTGCACACGTTTACTCACTCGCAAAGTGCGCTGATGAAAAAGCGCGTTTCGCAGTTCATGCTCGGCAGTTCTTGTCCGTTATGCGATGGCAAACGCCTGAAACGTGAAGCGTTGTCGGTGACATTTGCCGGGTATGACATCGGTGAGCTGTCGCAGATGCCATTGCTGCAAGTGGCCGAGGTGCTGCGGCCGGTGGCGGCGGCCAGCTACCTCGAACACGCTGAAGAAACCGGCGAGACCTTAAGTCACGCGCAAACCCGCGAGGCCCGCCAGCAGCGCGTCGCTCATGGCGCCAGTGGCCACGCCAGCGCGCCGGATGTGCGGCACACGCCCAACCTGTCACTGGAAAAACGCCTGGCGGCGCAGCGCATCGCCGAGGATCTGCTGGAGCGGGTCAGCACCCTGACCGATCTGGGCCTCGGTTATCTGGCGCTGGAGCGCAGCACCCCGACGCTGTCGTCCGGTGAGTTGCAGCGCTTGCGACTGGCGACGCAACTGGGCTCGCAATTGTTCGGGGTAATCTACGTGCTCGACGAACCCTCCGCCGGTTTGCACCCGGCCGATGGCGAGGCGTTGTTCGAGGCGTTGCAGCGCTTGAAGGCTGACGGCAACACGCTGTTTGTGGTCGAGCACGATGTGGAAACCATGCGCCGCGCCGACTGGCTGATCGACGTCGGCCCGGCGGCGGGCGAGCAGGGTGGGCAGGTGCTGTACAGCGGCCCGCCGGCTGGTCTGGCCGAGATCGAGCAATCGCAGACGCGGGCTTATCTGTTTGCCGAGTCGCAGCGCCAGGCACGCACCGCGCGCAAACCGACGGCGTGGCTGAAACTTGATGGCATCACCCGCAACAACCTGAATAACCTCAGCGCCGAATTTCCACTGGGTTGCTTCACCTCGGTGACTGGCGTGTCCGGCTCGGGCAAGTCGAGTCTGGTCAGTCAGGCCCTGCTGGAGCTGGTCGGCGCGCAGTTGGGGCGGCCGACGGTGGACAGCGAGCCGGAAGAACTCAGCCTCGAGGACGACGCGCCGCAGATCAGCAGCGGCCAGGTGACGTCGGGGCTGGAGTCGATCAAGCGACTGGTGCAGGTCGACCAGAAACCCATCGGCCGCACGCCACGCTCCAATCTGGCCACTTACACAGGGTTGTTCGATAGCGTGCGCAAGCTCTACGCCGCGACCGACGCGGCACGGGCTGCCGGCTACGACGCCGGACAGTTTTCCTTCAACGTCGCCAAGGGCCGTTGCGCCACCTGCGAGGGTGAAGGCTTTGTCAGTGTCGAGTTGTTATTCATGCCCAGTGTTTATGCGCCGTGCCCGACTTGCCATGGCGCGCGCTACAACCCGCAGACCCTGGCGATTCTCTGGGAGGGTTTGAGCATTGCGCAGGTGCTGCAATTGACCGTCGAGGAAGCGGTGACGGTGTTTGCCGAGCAAGCGGGGATTCGCCGGTCACTGGAAGTGCTGCGCGATATTGGCCTGGGTTACCTGCGCCTGGGTCAGCCGGCCACGGAGTTGTCCGGTGGCGAAGCGCAGCGGATCAAACTGGCCACCGAGTTGCAGCGCAATCAGCGCGGCGCGACCTTGTATGTGTTGGACGAGCCGACCACCGGGCTGCATCCGCGTGATGTCGATCGGCTGCTGGAACAGCTGGATACACTGGTGACGGCGGGGCACACGGTGATTGTCGTTGAGCACGAAATGCGCGTGGTCGCGCAGAGTGACTGGGTGATCGACATCGGTCCGGGCGCGGGGGATCAGGGTGGTCGAATCGTGGTGGCGGGCACACCGCAGAAGGTTGCGGCGAGCAAGAAGAGCAAAACCGCGCCGTTTCTCGCTCGGGCCTTGAGCCGGTAATTGCGGCGTTCCAACTGGCACCATCAAGCGGGCGGCGAAGTTTTGAACGTTGGCGCGGGCCAGGCTTCGAATCTTTAACACCCGACGGATGTGTGTCGGGGGTGTTTTGACCAACGAGGTGGCCATGAACGAGCAAACCAGGCAACAGAGCCAATCTGGCGAACCGATTAACCGCAATGATCCAGCGATTGACCCGCAGGTGCCGGGGCAGCCGGCGCCGACGCAGCAGCAGGGCGATGACGGTCAGGCGCAGAGCGCAGACCCGGCAGTGGACCAGAAGAACAAGCACACGGACAACGACAATGAGTTCAGTCCGGGCTTCGAACCGCAACCGGATCGGGCGAAGCCGGGGGAGGAGACGGATGCCGATATTGATACCGATGGCGGTTGATTTCGGCGGATATGACAAGGCCGCATCTATCTGGATGCGGCCTTTTTTTGCTTTGGGTTTGTGGTGTTGCTGACATCGATCCCCCTCACCCCAGCCCTCTCCCCCAAGGGGGCGAGGGGAAAGGGAGCCGATCTCGGTGCCTTTCAAAAGCCAGGTTCAACTCTGGATTTCAGGTCGGTGTGACTCGAACATTCAACACGATCGGCTCCGTCTCGCTCTCCGGAAAGGCGAGGGGGAAAGGGAGCCGATCGGGGGCAGTTCAAAATCGGAGTTGCACTCCAGTACCTGAGTTCGAAGCCGAAGTTTCAGGTCGGCGTAACTCGAACATCCACCTCGATCGGCTCCCTCTCCCTCCGGGAGAGGGCTGGGGTGAGGGTAAAGCTTTTACTTACTAGGATGTTTGGCCTGCAGCTCTTTCGCCGCTGCCAGATGTTTCTCCAGCGCCGGCAACATTTTCTGTGCAAATGCCTTCAGTTCAGGGGCGCCTTTGACCTTGTCATCCGTCACGGTATTGGCTTGTTTCTTGAACAGCTCGATGGTCTCTTCATGAGCCTTCACCTGATTATTGGCGTAAGCGGCGTCGAAGGACTCGTCGCGCATATCGAGGATCTTTTCCTTGGCCTGTTTGACCAGCGTCGTTTCGTCCGGAACTTCGATGTCATTGGCCTTGGCAATAGTCGCCAGCTCATCGTTGGCCTTGCCGTGATCGGTGATCATCATGTTGGCGAACGCTTTGATGTCAGCCGATTGGCTTTTTTCCAAAGCGAGGCGGCTGGTTTCGATTTCGGCAATACCACCGGCCGCGGCGTTATCGACGAAGTCATTGTCAGTTGCAGCGAAAGCGCTGCCCATGCCGCTGCTCAACGCGACAGCCAGAACCAGATGACGCAGGTTGAATCCGTCCATTGGTGTATCTCCACGCAGTTTTTGTTGGTGTTAACCAATGGAGGGAATACGGCGAGCAAAGGTTTGATCGCATTTGCGACAGGGCGACGAACGGGCACCGCTGGTCTGACAGGTGGTCGACAGAACCGTGCAACCGAGGCCATTCTGATAACTGGCCAGCGCAATCGGTCGCGTTGGCCAGCCGATCAACTGACGGAGGTGTTCCATGCCGGTGACCCATGATCTGTTTCAGGACTTGAGTTTCACGAAGGAAGAGATCCAGCAAAAACGCACCCAGGATCCACGACTGGATTCATTGATCAACAAATACTCCGTAGCCGACGCAGAGGTGGTCAAAGCCGAAACGGCCACTTCAGATGCTCCCACCGACGACGCATTGAAAAAACTCAAAGAGAAGCGCCTGAAGGTCAAAGACGAAATCGTCAGACATTTGCAGGCGCCGTCCTGATTCGCCATTGACCCGCCGACCTGCGGTTGCGGATCGACGGGAACGACAGCCACGACCGGCACCTCGAATGTACAGAGTCTTCCATCCGACTCATTGCGAGGTGCCTTATGAACGATCCCAAATTCCCCAGTGAAGAGCAGGGCGCATTCGACCCGGTTCCCACGCATCCCGAACCGAACAGCCCGGCGCATACCACGGCCAATCCCGAAGAGCCGGATGAGGATCTGCCCGAAGACGAAGATCCGGACAAGTTCGACAAGTCCAGCAACTGACAGACCGTCTTCGTCGGAACGCCGCCCGGAGCACGCTCGCTCCCACAGTGGATTGCGTTGAGCCCAAATGCTGTGGTCAGCAAATAACCCTGTGGGAGCGAGCCTGCTCCGGGCGGCGTTCCGACGATGGCGTCAGCGCATTCACCACAAAGTTGCCAGATTCACTTCAGGGCCACATCCAATGGCATCCGCGCCATATGCGTCGCCTTCAACGAGCCAAAATATAACCACGGCCCATACTCACGCACCGTGGTAATCGGTGAGTAATTGCCACTGCTGGCATCCTGCAAATTGGCAATTACCTTGCCCTCCAGATCCAGCCCCAGGACAAACCCGCGCTTCTCCACCGGCTTAGGCAAAACCGCCAACGCTCGCACGATCATCTTGCGCACGAATGGATACCCTGCGGTGGTGTCTAGTAGCTTGTTGCGCGGCGCATACAACGCCACCCAAAACCGATTGCTGCCATTGAACGCCAGGTTGTCCGGCAGCCCCGGCAGGTTATCGATAAACAGGTCGTGAGTGCCGGCTTTCGGCCCGGTCAGCCAATAGCGGCTGATACGATAGGCGCCGGTTTCGTTGACCAGCACATAGGCGTCATCCGGGCCGAGGGTCACGCCGTTGGCGAACTCCAGCTTGTCCAGCAGGACACTGGTTTTGCCGCTCTGGAAGTCATAGCGCAGCAGGCGTCCATCGCCGCCGTGCTCGATGATTGCTTCGCCGTCATGGCCATAACCCCAGCGGCTGGAAGCATCGCTGAAATAGGCGTAATGCCCTGACTTGTCGATGGCGACGTCATCGGTGAACCCGAACGCCAGACCATTGGCCGCCGTGGTCAAAGGCACCAGCTGACCCTGCGCATCAAGGGACAGCAAACCCTTGACCGCGTCGGCAATCACCAGCATGCCGTTCGGATGCCGGGCCAGGCCCAGCGGGCGGCCACCGGTGTCGGCGAGTACTTTGCGTTGCTGGCCGTCGAGGCTGGTGCGGATCAGTCGGCCGTCGTGCAGCCCGGTGATCAGGAAGTCACTTTCCAGCAGCAAGGCTTCCGGCCCTTCGATGTCGCTCGGCCCGACCTGCGCTGCGCCTTTGAGTTTCTGGTTCTCGGCGTAGAGACCTTCTGTCAGCGATGGCGCTGGCGGCGGCGTCCAGGCCACGGGTTCGACCCTGGTGGGCATCAACAATAAAAAGCCGATGACGATGAGGACCAGCAACAACAGCAGATGTCTCAGCTTCACGCGCTGGCCCTCGCCGAGGCCAGGTAGCGGGCGGCCATGTCGCGCAGCGCCAGCATCGATGCGGCGGATTCGCGCTCGATGCGCCGTTTGAGCAGCAAGCGATTGGCGATGCGCATGCCCAGTCCGTCGAAGCGATAATCCAGCGTGCGCACAAAACGCGTGCCGCTGCCCTCGGGGCTGCATTCATAGGTCAGCAGCAGCGACAAACCATGATCGCCCTGCGCCCGCGCGCACCAGCGCCGGCCGGGCAGGTATTCGGTGACTTCCCAGTGCAAATGGCCCGCGCGCCCGCCGGCATGAATGTCCTCTTCGAAGCGCGCGCCTGCATGCAAAGGGCCTTGCGCACCGTCGATTTTCAGCGACGAGGGGTGCCACTCCGGCCAGCGACTGACACTGGCGGCATAGGCCAGCACGGCGATGGGTTCGCCAGCGATATCGATCGGGTGTTGCAGGCGGGTCATGGGCATTTTCGAATCGCTCAAAGGGGTGGTTTCCGGCTCCCGGTAAAGGGTGCCGAACAGGTAGTCCATCAGCGGCAAAACGATGTTGAAATTGCGCTCCTGCATGCGCTCGCGGCGGTGATGCAGCTCGTGCAAGTGGCGCATCTGGCGGATCCACGGCAGGCGGGTCAGCGGGTTGTGTGGCGGCAGGTGTTCGCAGGCGTGGAATATCTCGTAAGTCAGATAACCGAGGACCATGCAGCCGCCAGACAACCCGGCCACGTTGGCGTTTACCTGTGCGAGCAGCCACCACAACGGTAGGGTGATCAGCAGTGTGTGCAGCACGATCAGCCACGCTGGGAACAGAATCACTCGCCAGTCGCGGGCGCTGTCGTAGGTCATGTGGCCGGGGGTGAAGAAACTGTGATGATCGCCGGCATGCCGGGCGTAGAACATTTTCGCGAAGGTCTTTTTGTGGTGGCCGAGATGACGATGGACCATGTACACGGCGAAATTGAAAAACAGCAGGGTCAACGGCACCGTCAGCCATTCCAGCAGGCTGACCTGGTGCACGCTGCTCCAGAAACCACCAATGGCCAACACACCGAACAGCAGCACGAAGGCGCCGTGCAGCCACGGGTTGTACAGCGGATGAATGGCCGCACGATAGCGGCTGCGAAATGCCTCGGTGGTCTGCCTCACTGCATCACCTGCGGGATTGTTGTTATACCCGGCAGATTAGCCGATCCGGCCGTATGTGCAGGCCGGACCTCCATGGCACATGCGCCATGATCGGCTGTGAAGCCGCCGCGTCAGCTCAGCGGGTTCCAGCGTTGCGACCAGTCATCATCGGTGCGGATCACTTCGCGCAGCAGATGGAAGGCTTGCTGTAGCGTCGCCGAATCGCGATCGCGTGAGTACACGAGGTAAGTCGGATAGCCGAACTCCGGGGCTTTGGTCACCGCTTCCAGGGCGCCGCTTTCCAGATAAGTACGCACGACTCGGGTACGGAAATAGCCGCTGCCGCCGTGTTCGAGAATGTACTGCAGGGCCAGCGGGCCGAGGTTGAAACTCAGCGCGGCTTTGGCTTTTTCCGGCAGGGCCGCGTCATGCTGGCGGCGGAAGTCCGGGCCCCAGTCGATGTAGACGTAGGGATCGGGACGATCGGGGGCTCGCACCAGGATCAGTTTTTCTTCCAGCACTTGCTCGACCTGCAAGCCCGGCCAGTATTCCGGCTGGTAGACCAGCGCGGCGTCGAGCACACCGAGTTCGAGTTGGCGCAGGAGGTTTTCGCCGTCGCGGATTTCCATGCGCAGGGCATGCCCGGGAATCTTCTCGCGCAGTTCCGCCGCCCAACTGAGCATCAACGGGTTGCACAGGCTGACTTCGCCGCCGATGTGCAGCACGTTGTGATAGCCCTCGGGCAGCGGCAGGTCGCGGCGCGCGGCTTCCCAGGTTTGCACCAGTTGATTGGCGTAAACCACAAAAGCCTCGCCATTGGGCGTCAGTTTCGCCCCGGCGCGGTTACGCACGAACAGCGTGCTGCCCAGCTGACTTTCGAGTTTCTGCACGCGAGCGGTTATCGCCGTTTGCGTGACGAACAGCTTCTGCGCCGCCGCGGCGAGGCTGCCGTGGCGGACGATTTCCAGAAAGGTGCGAGCGAGATCGATGTCCATGGGCGGGCCGGTGTTTGAGGTGGCGGGCATTGTAAAGGCAAAAGCCCCTCATCGGATCGCCGCCCGCCTAACCCTCTCCCGGAGGGAGAGGGGACTGATTGGGGGATATTGAAAAAATGCACCGACTTGAACGATCAGCGTTGAATCCATAATCGGCCCGATTTTTCAGGTCGATGCAGCTTGCCAGACACCTCGGTCGGTTCCCTCTCCCTTGGGAGAGGGCTAGGGTGAGGGGAAAGCAGTCACCGCGAAATCAACTGGCCAACTCAACCGAACGCACCCGCGCCCACTCTTCAATCAACCGCGCCGGCGTGCCACACACCTTGCGCTTGAAGACAAAATTTCGGCACTTCTCGGCAAACTGATTACGGTTGTAGAGCATGTCTTCCTGCATCTCCTGCAGCTCGGTTTCGCGGCATTGCTGGATCAATACCTGATCAACCCGTGCCTTGCGCTCGCGTACCGCCGCGTAAGTCGGATCGCTCACCACGCTGTTGGCCCGTTGCAGCAACCACAGGGCAAACTCGTCCGGGCAGCGCGGGCCGATTTCCTGAACCATGCCCAGTTGCCACGCCTGTACCGCGCTTACCGGCAGGCAAGCCTGGGTCAATTGCTCGGCCATTGCCGGGCCGACGGCGCGGGGCAGGCTGTAGGTCCAGTATTCGGAGCCGTACAAGCCCATGCTCTTGTAATGCGGATTGAGCACGATATCGGCGCGGGCAAAGACAATGTCGGCCGCCAGCGCAAGCATCACACCACCGGCGCCCGCGTTGCCGGTGACGCCACTGACCACCAGTTGCCGGGCCGTCAGCAGTTCTGCGCAGACATCATCGATTGCCTGAATATTCGCCCAGGCTTCGGCGCCAGGATCCTGCGCGGCCTGAATCACGTTCAAATGCACGCCGTTGGAAAAACTGCCGCGCCCACCCTTGATCAACAACACCTGGGTATCACGGGATTTGGCCCAGCGCAGTGCGGCGACCATGCGCTGGCACTGCTCGGTGCTCATGGCGCCGTTGTAGAACTCGAAGGTCAGCTCACCGACGATGCCGGATTCCCGGTAGCGGATCGGTTGATAGGCTTCGTTACTGAACGGGTGCGTGGCGATCGACCAGTCCAGCACAGGCACCTCGGCCAGTTGCCCGGCCAGCACGTGCCGCGCCGGTTGCTTGAAGGTCTCTTCGCCAGGTTGCGGTTTGCGCCGTAGCGCGCCGATCCACAGGCTTTGATCACCGGCGGCGACCAGCACCGCATCGTCATGCACCGCGAGAATCTCGCCGGGCATGCCGCTACGCGAATCCAGGTGCGCGTCGTACACGTAATACTGACCGCCGGCGAGGCTCGCCAACACGCCGGGCTGGCCGTCGGCAGCATCGATGCAGCGTTTGATAAAGCGTGCGCAATCGTGCCAGCTGAAGCTGCGGTCGACCTGCTTCATGTTCGGCTGCAAGCGTCCGCGTACTTTCGTGTCGGCATAGTCGAGGGCAACCGGTTCAAACCTTTCCATGAATTTCTCCACCACTTCGCGAATACAACGAGTCGCCGCATCACTGACCCGGCCGTTGTACAGCTCGGATTTGCGCAGGCCCGCCGGCAGGTTGAATTCGCAGGTGGCCCACACCGGACCGGCGTCCATTTCCTCAACTGCCTGCAACGCGGTGACGCCCCAGCTTGGCAGTTCATTGGTAATCGCCCAGTCGAGGGCACTGGCGCCTCGATCGCCGACGATACCCGGATGGATGATCACCACCGGCCGTTCGGTGTTGCTCCACAGCGCCTGCGGCACGCGGTCCTTGAGGAACGGGCAGATCACCAGATCCGCGCCGCTGTGTTCGATCTGTTCGCACACGCTCTGTTCATCGGTAAACAGCACAACGCTGGGTGAGTGCCCGGCCTCGCGCAGTTCCAGCCAGGCGCGTTGAGTCAGGCCGTTGAACGCAGACGACAGCAGAATGATGTTGAGTGATCGCATGATTGCTCTTCCTTGAGTGGATTCGGCCGTGGGCTCTCGCTGAGCCGTCCCTGGCCTTCGATTGAGCCGCGAGATTAATCAGTGACCACCCACGCGCCAGTGATCGAGGTCAACGTTCTGTCAGCCAATGTTTCTGCGGCGACCAAGCGCCTTATGTTCAGTGGTTTGAATGTGGTGATTTTTTATTGCTTAAAGTGTCGCCGAGGCTGCTGCACAGTCGCGCCTGGCTTAGAGCCAGACGGGCGGCAGTGGTGGCTGGATGTGAGTGATCACTGCGGCGGCTGATGGCAGGATTTTTTGTGTTTACGTCCTACGGAAAATGCAGGGTTTTGCGGCAAGCAGGGGATATTTCCGACGACCTTTTCAGGTTGGTCGTCGGAAGCGCGATCTATAGCATCGGTCCTGACATTGAAGTCGCTGAGCGGCTTGAACGCTCAGGCTCCCGGATCAAGGATCAATTATGCGTACCCCACACATTGAGCATGAAACCTCTGTTTATTCCCTGCGCAATTTCTGGATCGACGATCGCGCCAGATGCCCCATGGAGGATATCGTGATGCCCACACCCAAAGCGCCCCGGCTGACGGGGCTGAAGAAGGTCGCGGGCAAGCCTGTCGATCTGCTCGTGAACGGCCAGAACATCGGTGACGATGCCCTGCTGATCATCCGCCTTACCGACGAGGGCTTTGAGCTGAACGATGTCGTCAACATGCTTTCAACTTGCGAGTTGTATCTGCGCGAAGACATGGTCAAACGTATCACCGGCAAGTCTGTAAGAACCGTGCGCCGGCACATGAAGGAAGGCAAACCGGTACGGCTTGACCCGCAACAGAGTGTCGTCGCCTACCAATATGCGCTGGTGCTGGAGATGGCCACTCGGGCATTCGCCGGGCAATCGCGGGCGGAGGTATGGATGCAGAAACCCAGCCCTTATCTGAGCGGCCGCGTGCCATTGGAATTTATCCGACATCCACTGGGTTTCCAGATGGTGGAGCAATATTTGTGGCAGATCATGTCCGGGGTTTACCCATGAATCCCTTGCCTTGGGACGAGCACTGGTATGCCTGGCGGCTGGATCCCGAGGTTTACGGGACTACGTGGGACAGCGGGATAGGTTCAGAGCTGAATGGAGGTCGATGGAATGTGCCTGGCCGGCGAGTCGTTTATGCATCAGTCGATCCGTCTTCGGCCATTCTGGAGGTGGCAGCTAATAACAGTTTTGATGCGCTCGACAGTGAGCCATACGTGCTGACGTGCTTTGAAGTCATCAGCGATGCCAAGGTCAGAATCGTGCAGCCGGAAGAGGTGCCGAATCCGTACTGGTTAAGCCCCGCCCGACCTTCACCCAATCAGCAGTTGTTTGCCGAGGCGCTGCTGGCCGAACATCCGTTTGTGCTGATCCCCTCGGCGGCGACTCGGTATTCCTGGAATCTGCTGGTGAGCTGCGAGCTGGCAGAGGGGCAGTTCAAAATGGTCTCTCAAGAAAGGTTTGGCCTGGATACCCGGTTGTTGAAGGACATGGCATTGGCCTGACAAGCAAAGATGCTGTTCATGACTCAGTTTTTACCCGTCAAATTACCTTTGAGCCTGGCCTTGCGGCTGGCCATCAACACGCTGCCGGCCATTGCCGCCGAAGGCAGGGCAACAGAATGTGGGAGCGGGAATGCGCAGTAAATTTGAGCGCGCGAATGAAAAAATCCCGCCATGAAGGCGGGATTCTTATGCCGCTGAACGTCGCTATTACGACGGGAACAGCTCGGACAGTTTCATCGACAGCATCATGTCGCCTTCAACGCGCAGCTTGCCGCCCATGAAAGCCTGCATGCCGTCGGTTTCGCCGCTGACGATACCTTTAAGGGTTTCGCTATCCAGTACCAGCGTGCAGTTGGCGTCCGGGTTCTCGCCTTCCTGGATATCGCAGGTGCCGTCTTTGACGATCAGCGAGTACTGCTTGTCTTCGTCAGTGATGTTGAAACCGAAAACCAGATCCAGACCGGCAGCAGCGGCTGGGTTGAACTTGGCTTGCATTGCTTTTACGGCATCGGCTACGGAGGTCATGGTTCGATCCTTATGGGTTGATTACAGCAAGGTTCACAGTTAACCGGACTCAGCGGAAAGTGATGAGTTCCGGTGCCTTCAACAGCTGCAGGTGTGCATGACTGTTGAAGGAGGCCAAAGCCACCTCGCGACCGCGGAACTTCAGCTGGTTGAGCGAGGTGTTGACGATTTGCCAGTTCAATTCAAAGGCCTGTCTGGCAGGCATTTGCGTAATGAGGTGGAGCAGGGCGGTGATGGTGCCGCCGGAGGTGAACACGGCGATTTTCTGTTTGTCGCCAGCCTGTTCAAGAATTCGCTGCAGTCCGGCCTGAACCCGTTCGACGAAACCCAGCCAGCTTTCCAGCCCCGGCGTGTCAAAAGTGCCGGCCAGCCAGCGCTCGATGATCAAGGCGAAAATCCGTTGGAATTCGCCACGGTTCTGTGCGGCGTTGCGCAGGATGTCGAGGGCTTCCGGCTCGTCCGCGAGCATGTCCGGGAGCAGCGCGCGAATGACCGCGTCGGCATCGAATTCGTTGAACGCAGAATCGGTTTCCAGGGTCGGCACCGGCAGGCCTTTGGCGGCGTATTGCGCCAGCGCGCTGGTGGCCGTGTGCTGTTGGCGACGCAGGTCACCGGCGAGGCAGCGATCGAAGCTGATGCCCAGTTCAGCGAGGTGCTGACCGAGGATTTCTGCCTGACGCACACCGGTCGGCGACAGGACGTCATAGTCGTCTGCACCAAAGGAGGCCTGGCCATGTCGTATCAAGTAGATGCTGCCCACGTCCGCGTCATCCCGGTACGTTGAAGGTTGTGGCGAGGTTATGAGGATGACGGGTAGCTGTCAATGAAAAAACATACGCTTGTTTGAAATGCCCGTTACAGGGGTGTTGCCAGAGGTTTCACGGCTGGCCGACAAGCCGACGCATGGGTATGCTGGAGCCATCCCGCGTGTGTCTCACATCCGCGCATTGTTTAAGGAGTCTTTGTGGAGTTTTTCACCGAATACGCCAGCTTCCTGGCCAAGACCGTCACCCTGGTAGTCGCCATTCTGGTGGTGCTTGCCAGTTTTGCCGCATTGCGCAGCAAGGGCCGGCGCAAATCGGCCGGTCAGTTGCAGGTCAGCAAACTCAATGATTTCTACAAGGGCCTGCGTGAGCGCCTGGAGCAGACGTTGCTCGACAAGGATCAGCTCAAGGCTTTGCGCAAAGGCGAAGCCAAGTCCGAAAAAAGCGCGAAAAAGCAGAAGAAACAACCTGACGCCAAATCCCGCGTATTCGTCCTCGATTTCGACGGCGACATCAAAGCTTCCGCCACCGAAAGCCTGCGCCACGAAATCACTGCGTTGCTGACGCTCGCCACGCCAAAGGACGAAGTGGTCCTGCGTCTGGAAAGCGGCGGCGGCATGGTTCACAGCTATGGTCTGGCATCATCGCAACTGGCGCGTATCCGCGAGGCCGGCGTACCGTTGACCGTGTGCATCGACAAGGTCGCGGCCAGCGGCGGCTACATGATGGCGTGCATCGGCGAGAAGATCATCAGCGCGCCGTTCGCGATTCTCGGCTCGATCGGCGTGGTTGCACAGCTGCCCAACGTCAACCGCTTGCTGAAGAAACACGACATCGACTTTGAAGTCCTCACCGCCGGTGAGTACAAGCGCACCCTGACCGTGTTTGGCGAAAACACCGAGAAGGGCCGGGAGAAGTTTCAGGAAGACCTGGACATCACCCATCAACTGTTCAAGAACTTCGTGGCCCGCTATCGCCCGCAACTGGCGATTGACGACGTGGCTACCGGTGAAGTCTGGCTCGGCGTCGCCGCGCTGGATAAGCAATTGGTCGATGAACTCAAGACCAGCGATGAATACCTGGCCGACCGGGCGAAAAAGGCTGAGGTCTACCACCTGCACTACGCCGAGCGCAAAAGCTTGCAGGAACGTATTGGCATGGCCGCCAGCGGCTCGGTCGACCGCGTACTGCTGAGCTGGTGGAGTCGTCTGACCCAGCAGCGCTTCTGGTAATTCGAGCAGGCATAAAAAAACGCCGGTCACATGACCGGCTTTTTTTGTCCGCAGCAAACCTTCAGCGGCGACGGAACAGCGGCAGCGGTTCGTCGGTGGCGGCCTGATAGGTCACCGAAAAGTCCTTGAGACCTTCCAAAGCTTCGTACGGGTCTTTGTCCGCACGCACGGCAAAGGCGTCGAAACCACAGCGGTGCATGTAGAACAGCTGATCGCGCAGCACGTCACCAATCGCCCGCAGTTCACCTTTGAAACCGTAACGGTCGCGCAGCAGGCGGGCGTTGGAGTAGTTGCGGCCGTCAGTGAAAGCCGGGAAGTTCAGGGCAATCACCTGGAACTCGGCGACGTCTTCACCGATTTCCTCGGCTTCTTCGTCGGCGTCCAGCCACACACCCAGACCACCGTCGCGAGCCTTGAGCATGCGACCGTGTTCACGCCACAGTTGCAGCGGCACGATCAGGTCGTCGCAGTTGCTGATCTCGTCGATGTTGAAATCCTTGGGCAGCAAGTGCCAGGTTTCGTCGACGACCGCGTTGTTCTTAATGATTCGCTGCATAGACGCGTTCCTTGAAGAGGTCGATGCCAATACGCTGGTAGGTGTCAATGAAGCGCTCGTCTTCAGTACGTTGTTCAACGTACACGTCGATCAGCTTCGAGATCACGTCCGGCATGGCTTCCTGGGCGAAGGACGGGCCGAGGATCTTGCCCAGGCTCGCATCACGGCTGGCGCTGCCGCCGAGGGAGACCTGATAGAACTCTTCGCCTTTCTTGTCCACCCCGAGGATGCCGATGTGGCCGACGTGGTGGTGACCACAAGCGTTCATGCAGCCGGAGATGTTCAGGTCCAGCTCACCGATGTCGAACAGGTAGTCGAGGTCGTCGAAGCGACGCTGGATAGACTCGGCAATCGGGATCGACTTGGCGTTGGCCAGCGAGCAGAAATCACCGCCAGGGCAGCAGATGATGTCGGTCAGCAAGCCGATGTTCGGCGTGGCGAAACCGCCTTCACGCAGCTCACCCCACAGGGCAAACAACTGGCTTTGCTCGACGTCGGCAAGAATGATGTTCTGCTCGTGCGAGGTGCGCAGTTGACCAAAGCTGTAGCGGTCGGCCAGATCGGCGACGGCGTCGAGCTGCTTGTCGGTGATGTCGCCCGGGGCAACGCCGGTCGGCTTCAGCGACAGGGTCACGGCCACGTAGCCCGGCTTTTTATGCGCCAGGGTGTTGCGGGTGCGCCAGCGAGCGAAGCCTGGATGCTCTTTGTCCAGCTCGGCCAGTTGCGCGGTCTGGTTGTCCAGCGCCTTGTAGTCCGGGTCGACGAAGTGCTTGGCGACGCGATGCAGTTCGGCTTCGGTCAGTGTGGTCTGGCCACCGCGCAGGTGTTCCATTTCCGCATCGACTTTCTGCGCGAACACCTCCGGCGTGAGCGCTTTGACGAGAATCTTGATCCGCGCCTTGTATTTGTTGTCGCGACGGCCGTAGCGGTTGTACACGCGCAGGATGGCGTCGAGGTAGCTCAACAGGTCCTGCCACGGCAGGAACTCGTTGATGAACGCGCCGACCACCGGAGTACGACCGAGGCCACCACCGACCAGCACGCGGAAGCCCAGTTCGCCAGCGGCGTTGTGCACCGGCTCAAGGCCGATGTCGTGAACTTCAATGGCCGCACGGTCAGCGGTCGAACCGTTGACGGCGATCTTGAACTTACGCGGCAGGTAGGCGAATTCCGGGTGGAACGTGGTCCACTGACGGACGATCTCGCACCATGGGCGCGGATCAATCACTTCGTCCGCAGCGACACCGGCGAACTGGTCGGTGGTGACGTTGCGCAGGCAGTTGCCGCTGGTCTGGATCGCGTGCATCTGCACGGTGGCCAGTTCAGCCAGAATGTCCGGGATGTCTTCCACCGCCGGCCAGTTGAACTGCACGTTCTGCCGCGTACTGATGTGGGCGTAGCCCTTGTCGTAGTCGCGGGCAATCTTGGCCATCATGCGCGTCTGACGCGAAGTCAGCTGGCCGTAAGGCACCGCCACACGCAACATCGGCGCGAAGCGCTGGATGTACAGGCCATTTTGCAGGCGCAGGGGGCGGAATTCTTCTTCGCTCAGCTCACCTGCCAGATAGCGTCGGGTCTGATCACGGAACTGCTTGACGCGGTCCTCGATGATCCGCTGATCGTACTCGTCGTATACGTACATATAAGTCCTGTTCTCAGGCTTGGGCCATTCGGAGTAGCACTGCGTTTTCGCTTGCTGGAGTCCGATTGTGCCTCTGCAATTCTGCGCGCACGGCCGCGCACTCCCTAACGGAGCCGGGGCAATATACCCGTTTGCAGTTATGCGCAAAAGTGATGTTTGAGTATATGTAAAGAACCAAATCGCCTAACGAGAATAGCTGTCAACTAACCCACATTTGTCGTGCGGACAATCATCGTCTTAACTGTGGTCGAGTCTTTCTGCAATCACCGATAAAACCGACAAGAGGCGATGCAATGAGCAATCCGACCAAGGCAAGAAAAAGCGACAGCAGTGTCGATGCGTGGGCCATTTTGTTCCTGATCATTCTCGTAGTAGGGACAGCGGTATTCTGGGTCAGTCATCAGTAAACGACCCATCCGGGCCCGCTTCCGACAGATTGTCGGACAAAAAACGGGATCAGGCATCAATAGCCGGTGGAACGAGGGCTATAATGCGCGGCCATTTTTCCTTGGGCCTGGATGCTTCATGTTCAAGTTTGTCCACATCAGTCTTCTGTTGTTCGGCGCGCTGTTTCAGACCAGCGCGCGGGCAGAGTCTGTGCTGTTTTTGAATCCGGGCTCGACGCAGGAAGCGTTCTGGGTCAGCTATTCGCAGTTCATGCAGGCGGCCGCCCATGATCTGGGCATCGATCTGCAGATTCTCTATTCCCAACGTCAGCCCGAACTGACCCTGGCTCAGGCGCGCATCGCGTTGCAGGGGCCGAATCGTCCCGAGTACCTGGTGTTCGTCAACGAACAATACGTCGCCCCGCAAATTCTGCGCCTGGCCGAGAACAGCGGCGTGAAGCTGTTTATGGTCAACGCGGCGCTGACACCTGACCAACAAGCGCTGGTCGGTGAGCGGAACGACCGCATCGGCAGCCTGGTGCCGAACGACGAGGAGGGCGGTTACCTGATGATGAAGGAACTGATCCGCTTGCACCCACCGACGCCCGCTGCTGAGCCGATTGAAGTGTTGGCGTTCTCCGGGTTGAAGGTCACCCCCTCGGCACAATTGCGCGAGCGCGGCATGCAGCGGGCGTTGGCCGAACACCCACAGATGCGTCTGCGGCAATTGGTCTACAGCGGCTGGACCCAAGAGCGCGCCTATGAGCAGGCCAAACAGCTGTTTGCCCGCTACCCGAAGGTGTCGCTGGTGTGGTCGACCAATGATGAAATGGCCTTCGGCGCGATGCGCGCTTACGCCGAGACCGGCAAAGTCCCCGGCAAAGATGCCTTGTTCAGTGCGGTCAATACCTCACCGGCGGCCTTGCAGGCGTTGGTTGACGGGCGTTTGAGCGCGCTGGTCGGCGGGCATTTCACCCTGGGCGGCTGGGCGTTGGTCGAGTTGCATGATGTTGAGCAAGGCGTCGATTTGAATCACTACGGCGGCCGTGACCGGCAGATTCCCTTGTTGCAATTGATCGACAAAGCGCACGCCCGGCAAATGCTGGCCATGGGCACGTCGCCTGACTACGGCGTGAATTTCCGCAAGCTCTCGGCCAAAGGGCAACCGGCGTCGTATCGCTACCCGTTCACCTTGCAGACCCTGATGCGCTGACCGCGTCAGACCCCGGCGAAATGCAGCACCAGTTTGACGATGGCAAACAGCGTCAGCGCAAACACCGCCGTGAACAGAATGCCCAGCATCACGAAATGGCTGGGTTTGCCATGGGTGAAGTCCCTTGCCCGGTTCTTGCCGCTCTGCACCCCGAACGCCGCCGCCATCACGCTGTGCAGCATCTGCCAGAAGGTCGGCGGTTTGTTGTCGACTGGATCGTCCATAAATCCCTCTTCGAAAGTCGTGCCTTACAAGCATAGTCAACATACGCGCATGCGCCTGAGGTGGCCGCCCAGACATATCGTTACAACTGCGTCATGGGGCGATAACTATGTACCGCAGAGGCGTTCGCCCGGGATGGTCTGCTGACGCTCCATTTACAGGAGCGATGTATGTCCCCCGATTCCAGCCCCCAGCAGGTCAACGACAAACCAGCCAAACCTGTGGTCACGGGCAGTCTCCACGCTGCGTATCTCGAAGGCGCGGTTCCGCAATGGCTGGTCGACGCTGCTGCGCAAAGGAAGGATGAGATCAGACAGGCCAGGCCAGTGATACCGGCCTGGTACAGACAAGCGTCGTCGCAGCAACGCCAGGTGCTGGACAGCAGTTTCAGGAACAGTGTCCTGGCCCAGTCTGCACTGGACAAAACAATGTCTCCGCTCAAGGACATCGACGCGTTTGCCCGCCCGCTACTGACGCAAGCGCTGCAAGAACGCTGCAAGGTCACTGTCGATGTCGACAAGACGTTCCTCAGCCTCCGGCGTTCTTTGACCATGGGTATTTTCAGTGTGGAAATCGGCTCGTTCGAAGTCTTGAACCTGACGATGCTTCAGGCTGCACTGCATAATTTCGAAATCCGCGAATGCCTGCCCGGTGCCTTTCACGACAGTTCGGGTTTTGAGGAAGAAACCACCACGGCCGGTACTTTTGCGCCCGTAACGGTCAACCTGACCGTCATGGAGTTTCTGCGTTTGTGCCGTCATCTGGATCTTGGCGCGAAGTACCAGGCGTATCTCAAGGCGTTTTTCCACACTGCCGACCCAGACCTGGCAAAGACATTGCGCACGCAGTTCATTGCCAGCCAGAAAGCCGCCATGCGGGCGGCGGCCGAGCAAGCGTTGCTGACCAAGGATATTCGGCCTGAGGAACACGCGATGATCGTCTCGGTCATCGACGGTGAAAAACATCCTGAGGTGAGCGGCAGGCAGGTCTGGTTTCATGATTTGAGTCTGATGCGGCACAGACTGACCGGCTGCGTCGCTTTTGCTATTGGCCAGAGGCGTCGCGCCCCTGAAGCAGTCATTGTCTACGTGCCCAATGATCCCGAGCATCCGCTGAAGCGCTACACCGGGACGCAAATGGAGGAGACGTTCAAGCGCCGATTGACCGCCCGGGATACACAAGCGGAGCAGAGTGCCGGGCCGACGCCGTACCAGCAATTCATCAGCCAGTTCCTGGATTATGACCAGCGCCCTTACTATTTCAGTCAGTTCGTGCGCGAGTCAGCCGATTCGCCGCCGAATATCATTTCGTCGCCCTGGCGCAGAGTTCCGGCGGCATTCGGTATGTTGTCGGCTTTTGTCGATTTCAAGGAGTTGCCACCTGAGTATCCGCCAATGGAACCAGAGCCTGACCCTTATATTGCCGTCTCGATCATGGCGCACAATGAGCGCGATCCATGGGCTGAAAACAGCGACCTCTGGGCCAGGCTCTATACGCAGCATTGCGAAAAAGTGCTGGCCGATGCCCGTAGTCATGCGGTGCCGTCGAGTGACATCGACGCCAAGGTGCGCGATGCAAAACTTGCGGCCCTGCTGCAAGTCGGGCTGCTGGTGCTCAACCTGGTGTCCATGTTCGTGCCGGTACTCGGCGAGGTCATGCTGGCGATCATGGCGGGGCAACTGCTGTACGAAACCTTCGAGGGCGCGCTCGAATGGAGTGAGGGCGACAAGCACGCAGCCAAGGCGCATTTGATCGATGTCGCGGAAAACCTCGCACTCCTCGGTGTAATGAGCGCCGCCGGGGCAGGTCTTCGCAAGCTCGGCGCGGTCAAGCCGGAACCGGTGATCGAGGACTTGCACCCGGTGACCTTGCCCAACGGCGAAACACGCCTGTGGAACCCAGACCTCAGCGGCTACCAGCAAGACATCAGCTTGAGTGACGCGACCGGGCCGGATCAGTCGGGCCGGTATCAACTCGACGGCAAGACTTACCTGCGTCAGGGCGAAAAGGTCTACGAGCTGATTGTCGATCCGAGCACAGCGCAGTGGCGGATCAAACATCCCGCTGAGCCCAACGCTTACCAGCCAGTGCTGCAACACAATGGCCAGGGTGCCTGGCGCCATACGCTGGAACAACCGATGAGCTGGAATCGCCTGACGCTGTTGCGGCGCATGGGGCATGTGACCGATGGGCTCTCTGATGAAATGTTGCTGACGCTGGCCGATGTCAGCGGCGTCAGCGAAAACAGCTTACGCAAGATGCACCTGGATCACGCGTCCGCGCCGCCCGAGTTGCGCGACGCCCTGCGCTTGTTCAAAGCTGATGCACAAGCCGTGCAAATGATCGAGCAATTGCGCGGCGCGACACCGATTGATGACCGTTATTTGCTGGCTTTGCCGCTGGTCACGCAAATGCCGCGCTGGCCCTACGATCGGGTATTGGAGGTCTTCGCCGGCCCCGAGCTGTCAGGGCCGTCGATTCGCTATGGCAGCGAAAAAGCCGTGCCCGGAGTCAGCATCAAGCCAGCGATCCAGCTCACGCGCACACAGGTGCTGAATGGGCAAATGCCCGAACGGATTCTTGCGGGACTGGAAGAGAACGAGATCAACTATTTGCTTGGCAGGGAAACCGCGCAATTTCGTGTAGCGCGGCCCGAGGCGTTCGGCCAGCAGCTGACGGAGCATGTTTATACGCGCCAGGCTTCAATTGTTGAGAGTCTGTACCGCAGCAGTGAGCCGGACAGTGTTCGCCTGCGTATCCTGCGGCGCGAAACGCCTGGTCTGAGCGAGGCCGCCGCGCAGGATGTGCTCGATCACGCCACACCGGCGGAACGGGTGCGTCTGGACACAACCAGGCGGGCACCGCTGAACATGCTTGAAGAAGCGCGCTGGCATGCCGGTCGCGGCCGCCAGACGCGCGCATTTGCCGGTTTGCACAGCGAAAACCTTGCGTCGGCGGATAGCCGCCGCCTCGCCTTACATGCGATGTCAAAGTTACCGGGCTGGCCGCAGTCGTTACGTCTGGAAATTCGCGCGGGCAGTCCGACTGGCGCGTTGCTCGACAGCCTCGGTGAAAACACCGCGGCCAACCGAAAGTATCTAATCAAAGACGGGCTGTTTTACCAGGCCTTCGACGATCGAGGGCAACCGCTCAACAGCACGCCCAGACCGGCTGACAGCTTTTACCGCGCAATCATGCGCGTGCTGCCCGATGACAATGCCGCCGCGATGGGATTGAGCGATGGCAGCCGAAGTCATGCGTTGCAGCGCAAGGTTATCGAGTCTGCGTTCAAGCACCGTGAGGGCGTTGCGCAATTACTGGCGCCACAGGCCAAGCGGTTCAAAGCACCGAGCCGAATCGGCGCCACGCTGAAGGGCTATTACGCGAGCGGGCGTGGCTCCGGCCTGCTTCCCTCGCTTTGGGTGCGGGTGATGGAGCTCTATCCGGGCCCGCAACAGGCGGAGGCATTCCTCCAGCAGCAACGTGGCCGGACCGACCAGCAAATCTTCTCGGTGTTGCAGATGCGCCAACGTGAGTGGGAAGGGCTCAACGCTGCGCTTGACCAGTGGCAGGCCGGTCCGTCCGGCAGCGAGGCTGCACAGGGCAGGGCGCGGTTTGCCCAGGCCGTGCGCGACGCATGGCGCAATGCGCCGCTCGCCGCGCAGGTTCCGGACGCGGCACGCTTGGCGCTGGTGTGTGATGCGCCGTTGCCAGAGCTGAACACTTCTTTTGCACACATACGTGAGCTGTCGGTGGCTGGCAGCGGCTTGACGGACGCCAATGCGGATGCCTTTCTGGCGCAATTCCCCGAGGTGACCCATCTGTCGATAGGCAACCTTGAGCGTGGTCTGGAATATCTATCGTCCAGAACCCGGCCGCTCACTTCAGTGCCGTCGGCGGTCGCCCGGTTGCCCCGGCTTGTCAGTCTGCGCTTTTCCACCCATGCGCCAGCACTGGCAGCGGACTTTCCGGCAACGCTGGGTACGCTTACGTCGCTGGAAACGCTGCATCTCGACTATGCCGGCTTCGACGCCAGAAGCCTGCATGCGCTGGATCTGAGCCCTTTGCGGCACTTGCGCTCCTTGCGCATCGACGCGCCCCATGCGTTATGGCAATGGCCGGCGTACGTCGAGCGGCTCGCGCAACTGGAACGTCTGGATCTGACGCACAGCGCAATACGCACGCTGCCCGAATCGCTGTATAGCGGACAAGAGCGGCTCTGGGCCGGACTGTCGCTGGACTGGGCGGCGCTGGCTCCGGCGCAGTTCATGCGTGCTTACGAATATGTCCGCAACTACTCCGGTGAGCTCGGCCATCTGGTCGATCTGAATCAGATGGTCAGCCAGTATTGCCGGGCGGAGCTGGACTTCATGGCGACCTTGCCCGATCTGCTCGATCCCTTACCGGCAAGCTTCGATGCCGCATGGACAACGCCCGAGGCGAGAATGACGGCGATTACCCGACTCAGGGCTGAACACGACGCAATCTTTGCCCAATTTCATATGCCGGCGCATCCGCAGGCGATGCGCTCTGCAGGGCTTCGCTGGCAATGGGCAACGGGGCGCAACGCGGGGATTTTACGCGCCCTCAAGCAAAGCTGGAATGCCGCCATCCGCCAACGTTATGGCGTGCCTGGTGACATTGCTACGTTCGAATTGCCTGTATCGAGAGTGGGGCTGATTGAACAGGCAGGCATGGAGCAGATCATCGAATTGCCAGCATTGCCCGCCGGCAGCTTTGCCCATGTCCGCACGCTGCGCCTGGGGCAACTGGACGTTCCCGTCGAACAGGCGCGCGCCTTTATCCGGGGGTTCAGTGCAACCGAAACGCTGGTCATGACGGGGAACAACTTCACCGAGTTGCCGTTCGCTGCCGCTGATCTGCCAGCGTTGAGACAACTCGATGTATCGGCCAACAGCATCGTGATCACCCCGGCGGTGCAGGCACAATTCAATGGCTTGCAACGACTCGGCAGCCTGAACCTGCAAGCAAACCCGCTGGGCCAACTGGATGTAAGCGCCTTCCGCCACCTTCAGGCGCTGAACCTCAGGGCGACGCGGTTGCAAGCCTGGCCTGCCGGTGCCGAGCGTCTCGAGCGGTTGTACTGGCTCGACTTGCGTGACAACGCGATCGCAGCGCTCCCGCCACAAGCCTTGGCCGATCCGCACGCGCTGATGAAAGTCAATCTGAGCGGCAATGCTTTCAGTCCTGCCGGTGAGGTTGCTCTGAACGCCGCGTTGCAGCGCATCGAACACAGCTTTGTGTTACCCGAAGGCACACTCGCACGTTTTGCCGAGGAGCCCGTCCCGGACAACATTTTGCCGAGCCAGTCGGGCTGGTCGTTGACGAGCCTGTTATTGGTGCTTCCCGAACAGCGTATCGCATCCCCGGGCGAAGCCGGGAGACTGACCAATCTGCAGCGCCTGCATCCGGGCATGACGCAGGAACGCGCCGTGCAGGTATTGCAGAACCTGCGTGAAACAGGTTTGAGCAGTGGGCAAATAGATGTGCAGATCGCTCAATGGCATCAGGCTTGCGAAGGGCTGACCCGGCAGTTGAATGGCTGGCTGTTTACGCGGGGTGTACCCACGGGCGAGCGCCGAGTATCTGCGCAAAGCCGTTCTCGCGCGGCGGTACGTATCCGCGAAGCATGGCGTGCGGGACTCGGACATAGCCCCGATGCAGAAGGGCTGACACTCGGCCTTGAGGGCTTGCAGATTGGCGACTTGCCAAGCCTGACGGTGCCGCTTGCGAGCGTCACCACGCTGGATCTGAGTGGTGTGGGTATGACCTCCGCCGGCGCATCCGGTTTTCTGGGAGCCTTTGCCAATCTCAGGACATTGAGACTGAGTGGCAATGGGCTGACGGCTGTTCCAGAGCCACTGCTGCGCATGAGTCAGCTGGAACGTCTGGAAATGCAATATTGCGACCTGTCCAGCGCCACCAGCGTCTATCCGTTGCTCGGTAGTATCCGGTTGCGCTGGCTCGACCTCAGTTATAACGAACTTCAGGTTTTCAACCCGCCTGGATCAGGTGCTGTCGAAACGCTTGATCTGCGCTTCAACCAGCTGATTGATTGGCCCGGTGGAGCACTCGAGGCGCCAAACCTGCGGACGTTGAACCTCAGTGGCAACGACATTACCGAGATTCCCGATGAACTCTTCGACGGTAGTCACGCGCAACTGATCGCGGGCACGGACTTGTCGGAGAACACTGAACTGTCACTTCACGCGTTACAGCGACTCAGATTCCAAAGCCGCGTCAACCACGCTCCAGAGATACTGGGCATTGCGCGTGAGGACATTGACGGCATGATTGACGCGCACGTCTTCGGCATCGACGAAAGTGGTTTTTCAGAGTCGGGCAGTGACAGCAACGGTTCTGCTGAGGGGGCTGTCGGCGTTGATATATATGCCGTGGTGGCGCCCGTCGAACCCGTCTCTAATCCGGCTCTGGCTATATCGCCTGAAGCATTGAATCCCTGGCTTGCGGGTGCTCCGCCGGCATTGGCCTCCACGCGAACAACCCTTTGGACGCGGTTGGCGGAAGAGCCGAATCACGAGCGCTTTTTTCAGCTGATCTACCTGTTGCGTTATGCCCAGGACTTCCGCGTTGCGCGCGCCGAACTGACCCATCGGTTGTGGCGTGTCATGGAGGCTGCCGGAGAAAACAGCGAACTGCGCGAATTGATGTTCCACAACGCCGAGACGCACGGTGCGTGTCCGGATGGCCGAATCCTGACGTTCAGCGAGCTGGAGGTTCGCGCTTATGAATACACCGCACTGCGCGATATTCCGCACGACCGCCCGGACCTTCGCGGGCGAGCCTTGCTCGATCTGACTCGGCGGCTGTTTCGACTGGAACGAGTCGACAGGCTGGCAGAAGTCGCCGGACGCCATCAAGACCGGGCGCAAATCCGCCTGCGTTACCGGCTTGGCATGACTCGCGGCTGGCCGGACGGGCTGGAATTGCCGGGTCAGCCAGAACACTCGCTATACGACACGCCGATCAGCGGGCAGCGCTTGATCAATGCTCGGGCTGCGGTATTGGCGGATGAGGCCTCCAGCCTGTTTCTGGACGATCTGATTTCGCGTGACTACTGGAGCCGTTATCTGAAAGATATTTACCCTGACGTTTTCGACGAACTGGAACGCAACGCCACACAACGCCTGGAAGAGGTCGAGGACGCCCATCCGGACAAACACGGCGATGAAGCGTCGCGCGAGCGCTATCTAGAGGCCATGAACCTGCTGGAGATCGAGTTGGCGCTGGCACGCGCCGACAGGCTGAAGGAACTGTCCCGAACGGAATTGCAAAAGCTGGCGACGGTGGTTATCGATGCACCGCCCGCGCCATCATCACCGCAACCGGGGCCCTCAAGACGCCAATGAATGCCTGAACGGACCTGGGACTGCGCTCCCAGGTCCGTGGCGGGTTTCAGTTGTCGTAGCCGAGGTTCGGCGCCAGCCAGCGCTCGGTCACGCTCAGCTCCTGGCCTTTGCGCGAGGTGTAGCTTTGCACCTGATCCTTGTCGACCTTGCCCACGGCGAAGTACTGCGCTTGCGGGTGGGCGAAGTACCAGCCGCTGACCGCAGCCGCCGGGAACATCGCGTAGTGTTCGGTGAGGAACACACCACTGCGACCGGCGCGCATCTCTTCGGCTTCCGGATCGAGCAAGGCGAACAGCGCCGCTTTCTCGGTGTGATCCGGGCACGCCGGGTAACCCGGAGCAGGGCGGATGCCGCTGTATTGCTCTTTGATCAGCGCGTCGTTATCGAGCACTTCGTCCTTGGCATAACCCCAGTGCTCTTTACGCACTTGCTGGTGCAGCCACTCGGCGCAGGCTTCGGCCAAACGGTCGGCCAGGGCTTTGACCATGATCGAGTTGTAGTCGTCGCCAGCGTCTTGATAAGCCTTGGCCACTTCTTCGGCGCCGATGCCGGCGGTGGTGATGAAACCACCGACGTAGTCGGTCACTTCGCTGTCCTTCGGCGCTACGAAGTCAGCCAGCGAGAAGTTTGGTTTGCCGTCGGTCTTGATGATCTGCTGGCGCAGGTGATGCAGCTTGGCCAATGGCTTGCCGTCATCGCCGTACAGTTCGATGTCGTCGTCATGTACTTGATTGGCCGGCCAGAAGCCGAACACCGCACGGGCGCTGATCAGCTTCTCGTCGATCAGCTTGGCGAGCATCTCCTGCGCGTCCTTGTACAGCGCGGTGGCGGCCTCACCGACCACTTCATCTTCGAGGATGCGCGGGAACTTGCCAGCCAGGTCCCAAGAGATAAAGAACGGCGTCCAGTCGATGTATTCGGCCAAGACCTTGAGGTCGATGTTGTCCAGTACCTTGCTGCCGGTGAAGGTCGGTTTGACCGGCTGATAATTGGCCCAGTCGAACTGTGGCTTCTTGGCGATGGCGGCGGCGTAGCTCAGGCGCTCGGTGCGGGCGCTGCGGTTCGAGGTACGTTCGCGCACATCGATGTATTCCAGACGCGTCTTTTCGACAAAACCAGCCTTCAATTCTTTCGACAGCAACTGCGTCGCCACGCCCACTGCACGGGAGGCGTCGGTCACGTAGACCACGGCATCGTTGCTGTACTTCGGCTCGATCTTCACCGCCGTGTGCGCTTTGGAAGTGGTCGCGCCACCGATCATCAGCGGCAGGTGGAAGTCCTGGCGCTGCATTTCACGGGCAACGTGAACCATTTCGTCCAGCGACGGCGTGATCAGGCCGGAGAGGCCGATGATGTCGCATTTCTGTTCTTTGGCGACCTGCAGAATCTTCTCTGCCGGGACCATCACGCCAAGGTCGACGATGTCATAGCCGTTGCAACCGAGCACCACGCCGACAATGTTTTTGCCGATGTCGTGCACGTCGCCTTTCACTGTTGCCATGAGGATCTTGCCTTTGGCTTCCGGCTTGTCGCCTTTTTCCAGTTCGATGAACGGGATCAAGTGCGCCACCGCCTGCTTCATCACTCGCGCGGATTTCACCACTTGCGGGAGGAACATTTTGCCGGCGCCGAACAGGTCGCCGACGATGTTCATGCCGGACATCAGCGGGCCTTCGATCACTTCGATCGGGCGCGCGAACGACTGACGCGATTCTTCGGTGTCTTCAACGATGTGCGTGGTGATGCCTTTGACCAGCGCATGCTCCAGACGCTTGTTGACCTCCCAGCTACGCCACTCTTCGGTCTCGGCTTCCTTGACGCTGCCGTCGCCCTTGTACTTGTCGGCGATGGCGAGGAGGGCGTCGGTGCCTTCCGGCGTGCGGTTGAGAATCACGTCTTCAACGGCGTCGCGCAGTTCCTGCGGGATCTGGTCGTAGATCTCCAGCTGCCCGGCGTTGACAATGCCCATGGTCAGGCCGGCGCGGATTGCGTACAGCAGGAACACCGAGTGGATCGCCTCACGCACCGGGTTGTTGCCACGGAACGAGAACGACACGTTGGACACGCCGCCCGAGGTCAGCGCATACGGCAGTTCGTCGCGGATGTAGGCGCAGGCGTTGATGAAGTCCACTGCGTAGTTGTTGTGTTCTTCAATACCGGTAGCGACGGCGAAGATGTTCGGGTCGAAGATGATGTCTTCCGGCGGGAAGCCGACTTCGTTGACCAGAATGTCGTAGGAGCGTTTGCAGATTTCTTTCTTGCGCGCTTCGGTGTCGGCCTGGCCGGCTTCGTCGAACGCCATCACCACCACGGCCGCGCCATAGCGCTTGCACAGCTTGGCGTGATGGATGAACTGCTCGACGCCTTCTTTCATGCTGATCGAGTTGACGATGCCCTTGCCCTGAATGCACTTCAGGCCCGCTTCGATCACTTCCCATTTCGACGAGTCGATCATGATCGGCACGCGGGAGATGTCCGGTTCACCGGCAATCAGATTGAGGAAGGTCACCATGGCCTTCTTCGAATCGAGCATGCCTTCGTCCATGTTGATGTCGATCACCTGCGCGCCGGCCTCGACCTGTTGCAGGGCGACTTCGAGGGCTTCGGTGTAGTTGTCTTCACGGATCAGCCGGGCGAACTTGGCCGAGCCGGTGATGTTGGTACGCTCGCCAACGTTCACGAACAGCGAGTTGCGATCGATGGTGAACGGCTCCAGACCCGAGAGGCGGCAGGCCTTCGGAATGTCCGGAATCTGACGCGGCGCGTAACCGGCGACGGCTTTGGCGATGGCTTCGATGTGCCCCGGGGTGGTGCCGCAGCAACCGCCGACGATGTTGAGGAAGCCGCTCTGGGCGAATTCTTCGATGACTTTGGCGGTTTCCGACGGCAGTTCGTCGTACTCGCCAAACTCGTTCGGCAGGCCGGCATTCGGGTGCGCGGAAACGTGGGTGCTGGCCTTGTTCGACAGCTCTTCCAGGTACGGACGCAGCTCACTGGCGCCGAGCGCACAGTTGAGACCGACGGAGATTGGCTTGGCGTGCGCCACGGAGTTCCAGAACGCTTCGGTGGTTTGCCCCGACAGGGTCCGGCCGGAGGCGTCAGTGATCGTGCCGGAAATCATGATCGGCAGTTCGATGTGCAGCTCTTCGAACACGCCTTGCACGGCGAAGATCGCCGCTTTGGCGTTGAGGGTGTCGAAAATGGTTTCGATCAGGATCAGATCCGCGCCGCCTTCGATCAGGCCTTTGGTGGCTTCGGTGTAGTTTTCCACCAGTTCATCAAAGGTGACGTTGCGGTAGCCGGGGTTGTTGACGTCGGGCGACAGCGAGCAGGTGCGGCTGGTCGGGCCGAGCACGCCGGCGACGAAGCGCGGCTTGGCCGGGTTCTCGGCGGTCTTGGCGTCGGCAACCTTGCGCGCCAGACGTGCGCCTTCTACGTTTAGCTCGTACGCCAGTTCTTCCATGCCGTAGTCGGCCATGGAAATGCGCGTGGCGTTGAACGTGTTGGTTTCGAGGATGTCGGCGCCGGCATCCAGATAGGCTTTCTCGATGCCGCCGATCACGTCCGGACGGGTGATGACCAGCAGGTCGTTGTTGCCCTTGACGTCACTCGGCCAGTCGGCGAAGCGTTTGCCGCGATAGTCCTGCTCTTCGAGCTTGTAGCTCTGGATCATCGTGCCCATACCGCCATCGAGTATCAGGATGCGCTCTTTGAGAGCTTGCTTGAGAGCTTGAAGGCGGACGCTGCGATCGGACATTTGGACTACTCGGAAAGACCATTACGAAGGAGCGGGATCATAGCAAACCTGTGCGCTTTTAGAGCATGTTGGACTTTTGCATGAATATCGCTCATGTTGGTACGAGCGTCATACTGTAGAATCGCGGCGTTTTTTTCAGGATCGGGATCAAGGGCATGTCGTACCGCGTCATCAGCATTTTTTTGCTGTTTTTAAGCTGGGGCGCCGTTGCGCAGGAACCCACGATCTCATATAGCCGTGATATCCAACCGATCTTCACCGAGAAGTGCGTGGCCTGCCATGCGTGTTACGACTCGGCCTGCCAGTTGAATCTGGGCAGCGGTGAGGGCGCGGCCCGTGGTGCGAGCAAAATGCCGGTCTACGATGGCGAGCGCACACAAGCGGCACCCACCACCCGACTGTTTTACGATGCCTTTGGTAAACGTGCCTGGCAGCAAAAAGACTTCTATTCGGTGCTTGATGCCCAAGGCAGCCAGGCTGCGCTGATGGCGCGCATGCTCGAACTTGGACACAAGACGCCACTGACGCCGAATGCCAAGCTCCCGGAAGACATCGTGCTGGGTCTGAACCGCGAAAACCTGTGCGCGATGCCCGCCGAGTTCGAAGGCTATGCCGGCGCGCATCCGAAAGAAGGCATGCCGCTGGCAGTCACCGGGCTGACCGATCAGCAATATCAGACGCTGCAACGCTGGCTGGCCTCGGGTGCGCCGATTGACGAACAAGGCCTGGCGCCAAGCACCAAAGAGGCGCTGCAGATCGTCCAGTGGGAAAACCTGCTCAACACTCCCGGCGCACGGCAAAGTCTGGTCGGTCGCTGGTTGTACGAGCATTGGTACCTTGCGCATATCTATTTCAAGGACGGCGAGCCGGGCCATTATTTCCAGTGGGTACGTTCGCGCACGCCGACCGGGCAGCCGATCGACCTGATCGCCACCCGTCGCCCCAACGATGATCCGGGCACTCAGGTGTATTACCGCTTGTGGCCGGTGCAAGGGGTGATCGTGCACAAGACCCACATCACCTATCCGTTGAGCGCGGCGAAAATGGCGCGGGTCAAAAGTCTGTTCTATAGCGGTAACTGGCAGGTTAATGCCTTGCCGGGCTACGGCCCGCAGAGCCGCGCCAACCCGTTCGCCACATTTGAAGCGATTCCGGCGCAGGCGCGTTATCAGTTCATGCTCGACAACGCCGAATACTTCGTCCGCACGTTTATTCGCGGCCCGGTGTGCCGTGGGCAGATCGCCACCGACGTGATCCGTGACAACTTCTGGGCGCTGTTCCAGGCGCCGGAACATGACCTCTATATCACTGACCCGAACTATCGCGGCCAGGCCACGCCGTTGCTGGCCATGCCCGGACAGAACGATGACGTCGGCAGCGTACTTAGCCTGTGGCGCAACTACCGTGACAAACGAAACGAATACGAAGCCTTGCGCCGTGACAGCTACGCTGATTTGCCGGCGCCCAGCTGGTCGACCCTGTGGGCCGGCAACGATAACGCGCTGTTGAGCATTTTCCGCCACTTCGACAGCGCCTCGGTGACCAAAGGCCTGATCGGCGAGGTGCCGCAGACAATGTGGCTGTTCGACTATCCGCTGCTCGAACGCACCTATTACCAATTGGCCGTCAACTTCGATGTGTTCGGCAACGTCTCCCATCAGGCGCAAACCCGTCTGTATTTCGATTTGATCCGCAATGGCGCCGAGCAAAACTTCCTGCGCCTGATGCCGGCCGACTCCCGAGAGGATTACCTCGACGATTGGTATCAGAACAGCGGCCAGTTCAAGATGTGGCTCGATTACGAAGCGATCGACGACGACAAGCCGACGGCACTCAAACTTGATGACAAAGACCCGAAATACGACTTCGCCATGCAGTTGCTGGCGCGTTACGGTGATCTCAATGCGCACCCGGATCCAATCAACCGCTGCGATGGGGCTTACTGCTCGCGGCCGAATATTGACCCGGCCCTGCAAAATGCCGAGCAGGCGCTGAGCCGCCTGACCTCGCGTCCGGCGGCCGGTTTGAAGGTCATCGACCAACTGCCGGAAGCCACCATGCTGCGCATTGCAACCGCCAACGGCAAACGCGAGGTCTACAGCCTGTTGCGCAACCGCGCGCACAGCAACGTGGCGTTCCTGCTTGGTGAGTCGCTGCGCTATCAGCCCGGGCTGGACACGATCACCATTTACCCGGGCGTGCTCAGCAGCTATCCGAACTTCATCTTTAATGTCCCGGCCGATCAGGTGCCCGAGTTTGTTGATGCAATGGAAAATGCCAAGGACGCCAATCGTTTCGAGAAAATCGTCGAACGCTGGGGTATTCGGCGCAGTCACCCGCAATTCTGGTTCTATTTCCACGATCTGAGCCAATACCTGCACGAAACCGACCCGGTGGAAGAGGGCGTGCTGGACATGAACCGCTACGAGAATCTTTGATCGTTTCAGATTGGCCTGCTGTCCCAACTTGAAGCACCACAACCAAACCCTTGTAGGAGTGAGCCTGCTCGCGATGGCGGCGGTACATTCAACATCTCTAGTGTCTGATTTTCCGCTATCGCGAGCAGGCTCACTCCTACAAGGGATCTGAGGTGGATTCAGGAATTGTGATCGGGAGCAGGTGATGTTGATTTCAGTGCAAGCCCTGCGTGCGCTGGCCGCGTGGACGGTGGTGTGCCACCACTTCATGCAGATTTTTTTCGACTTCAAGGCGCGCGGGCCGGTCGGCCAGTTCTTTATCGACAAAGGCGCGGTGGGCGTCGATATTTTCTTCGTCATCAGCGGGTTGGTGATTTTCCTCTCGACCGAAAACAAACCGCTGCCGCCCGCGCGTTTCCTGCTGTACCGGCTGTTTCGCATCGTCCCGGCGTACTGGCTGTACACGCTGCTGATGGCGCTGCTGGTGGTGTTCGCCCAACCTTTGCTGCCGGATCAGACGGTGGACTGGGGCCATCTGCTGCTGTCGTTGCTGTTCATTCCTACCGAGAATCCTGGGGGCTACGGTATCTATCCGACGTTGAATGTCGGCTGGACACTGAATTACGAAATGCTTTTCTACGTGCTGTTTGCCTGGGCGCTGCTGTTTCGTTTGCAGGTGCGCCTGCTGGTGGTTGCCGCGCTGCTCTTTGCCGTGTGTCAGGCCTGGACCGGGTTTGGCTGGGTCAGCGCGTTTTATCGGTCGGACATCGTCTATGAGTTTCTGCTGGGGATCGGCATTGGCATGCTCTATCGGCGGGGCTGGATCGACGCCGGCCTGGGGCTGCCGCTACTGGCGATCGGCGCGGCACTGCTGGCGATTTATCATTTGGCACCGGCGCCAAGGCTGCCGAACTGGGGCGTGCCGAGTGCAGTGCTGGTCATGGCGTGTATCTCACTTGAGCGTTATGTCGAGCGCAGCCGAATGCTCAAACTGCTTGGCGATTGCTCGTATTCGGTTTACCTGATGCACGTGCTGGTGCTGTCGGCGGGGGGATTTATCGCGCAACGCTACGCAATCAACCCGTATTTGATGTTTGCCCTGTGCGCGCTGGCGATTGGCGTTGGCTCGTGGTTGAGCTACGAATGGGTGGAAAAGCGCAGCTACCATTGGCTCAAGGCGCGGGTTGACATGGAGCCGGACGAGAATCTTTCCCGACAAAAATACTAGGACTTTGTCCGGCGCAATGATTGGCGTAAACTGCGCCCAAGCCTGCGAGGAGTTTCCATGACCGCTATTACCATTACCGACGCCGCCCACGATTACCTGGCTGATCTGCTCTCCAAGCAGAACACCCCGGGCATCGGCATCCGCGTCTTCATCACCCAGCCTGGCACCCAGTACGCTGAAACCTGCATTGCCTACTGCAAGCCGGGCGAAGAAAAACCTGAAGACACCGCGCTGGGGCTGAAAAGCTTCACCGCGTATATCGATCACTTCAGCGAAGCGTTTCTCGATGACGCCGTTGTCGACTACGCCACCGACCGCATGGGCGGCCAGCTGACCATCAAGGCGCCGAACGCCAAAGTACCGATGGTCAACGCCGACAGCCCGGTCAACGAGCGCATCAACTATTACCTGCAAACCGAAATCAACCCGGGGCTGGCCAGCCACGGCGGTCAGGTCAGCCTGATCGATGTGGTTGAAGACGGCATCGCCGTTTTGCAGTTCGGTGGCGGTTGCCAGGGCTGCGGCCAGGCGGACGTGACCTTGAAGGAAGGCATCGAGCGCACCTTGCTCGAGCGTATTCCTGAGCTGAAGGGCGTTCGCGACGTGACCGACCACACGCAGAAAGAAAACGCCTACTACTAAGGTGTTCGCTGCGGACATGAAAAACGGCGCCCCGTGAGCGCCGTTTTTTTATGCGTGACATGTACCGACGCCTTCGCGAGCAAGCTCGCTCCCACATTTGATCGCATTCCAAATGTGGGAGCGAGCTTGCTCGCGAAGGCGGCTTCATGGGCGATAGAGATGCGCATGCCCAGCGCGATACAACGATGACTCGCTGAACACCTCGCTGCCCAACACCCGGCCGACCAGGATCAACGCCGTACGCCGAAACCCTTTGGCCTCAACCTTTTCGGCAATATCCGCCAGCGTCCCCACCACCCAATCCTGATCAGGCCACGTCGCCCGGTGAATCACCGCAATCGGGCAATCCGCGCCGTAATGCGGCAGCAGTTCCACCAGAATCTTCGGCAAATGGTTAACGCCCAGATGAATCGCCATGGTCGCGCCATGCTGCGCCAGACTGCCAAGCTCTTCGCCTGCCGGCATCGCGGTTTTGTCGGCGTAGCGGGTCAGAATCACGCTTTGCGACACGTCCGGCAGCGTTAATTCCGCGCCAAGCAACGCCGCACAGGCTGCGGTGGCCGTCACGCCGGGAATGATCTCGAACGGAATATCCAGCTCACGCAGATAACGGATCTGCTCGCCAATCGCGCCATACAGACTCGGATCGCCGGAATGCACCCGCGCCACATCCTGACCCTTGGCATGCGCGGTCTTGATCAATTCGATGATCTGTTCCAGATGCAGTTCGGCGCTGTTCACCACCGTTTCGGCTTGATGGCCGTCGAGTACCGCCGCCGGCACTAGCGAACCTGCGTAGATAATCACCGGGCAACTGCGAATCAGCCGCTGGCCTTTGACAGTGATCAATTCCGGGTCGCCGGGGCCGGCGCCGATGAAGTAGACGGTCATCGTTGAATCCTGAGTAAAAGAGGGCACGACTGCGTTGCAGATGAACAACGCTCATGATCAATGGCGGGGATTATCGGGATTTTACGCCGCGCCGGCCAATGCCAGCGTGGCCTGAGCGTATTTTTGCCGGGAGATCAGCAGTTTTGCCGGCGCTTGAATCAGCTGTTCAGCGAGCGCAAGCGCGGCACTTTCGGCGACGCCGTAGCAACCGGTGCGTTCGTAAGCAATCTGTGAATGGTGACTGAGCCGCTGTTGGTAGCTGGCCAGTTCGTCACTGCTGAAGTACAGCAGGGGCAGAGCCAGTTGTGCAGCAAGTTCTTGCAGGCCCGGCTCGTCGCGCTTCAAGTCGATACTGGCCAACGCTTTCACCGCCTCAAGCTCAATGCGATGCGCCTGTAACGCTTGATCGAGTAACGCGCGCAGCGTGCTGGCCGGGCAGCCGCGCTGGCAGCCCAGGCCGACCACGAAGGTCGGCGCTGCGCGGTCATCGGTCATGCGTGGTATTGACCAGCGCTTTTGCGGCGGAACAACCAGGCGCTGATCAGGCCCAGGGCCAGCCAGAACGCCACGTTGGTCAACTGCGAAGCGATTTTGAACTGAGCTTCGAGTGCTTCGGGGGCGAGCATCGAATGCACTTCCGGTTGCGGTGCGCCGATCACGTGGGGCACAGCGAGGATGGCCACACCGAGGACCTTCATCAGCCAGTGACGGCTGAACGCGATCAGCGACAGACCTACAGCCGTCGAAGCGGCCGTGCCGATCCACCACGTCTGCCGCGAAGCCAGATCGGCCGCAGCGGTGCCCGGCAGTTCTGGTGGCAGGCCCAAGGTCGGAGCAAGCACGAACGTCGCGTAACCGGCCAAGCCCCAGAGCAGACCCTGCGAAGTTTTGGTCGGCGCGCGCAGGGTGTAGAGGCCGGCGAGCATCAGAGCGAATCCGACGGCTACGACCAGATTACCGCCAGTGGTCGAGACTACGCGCTGCCAGCCGTCTTCCGGCTCCCAGGCCTCGGCATCATGGGTGTGCGCAGCCGCGCCAGCGGCATGTTCGTGAACCGCCACCGGCTCGGACTTCTCGAAGGTTTCCGCCTGCAGAATCAGCGGCGAAACCCAGAAGCTTTGCAGCAGAGTGAGGAGCAGGGCGGCCAGCAGACCAGAGAAACCTGCAGTTTGCGCGATACGCTTGATCATGTCGGCAGGTCTCAATGGCACGGGAACGCGGCGCTGTGGCGGGTATCGTGGGCGGCGTTGTGTACCGCTTCGATGTGCGAGAAACCGGCAAAGTAAACCAGACTGGCGCCGAGGATCGACGCAAAGATTGCGGCGGTCAGGCGTTGGCTCAGGGTGGTGGTGCTGGCGATTTTGTCCGTGTTGCTGCCGGTGCTGCTGATGATCGACATGGCGCTTCCCTCTGGAGTGTCAGCGGGTGAATAGAGCGCATGAAAACCCCTGCGGGTCGGGCTCGCAGAGGTTCGAACAGCGCCCGCCCACCGCGGGTTTGTTATGTGCAGCACCGCACAAATGCGGGCTGTGTGTTGCGGGCCGGTCTCCGGGCTCACGAGGGGCTGGCGTCAGGCCGACCTGCAAGCGTCACCTTCCCATACCGTATTGGCACAGTGGTTTTGACGCTTCGCTCGCTTACCGTTGCGGGGGCAGCACCGGACTGACATGGGCTTGAGTAAAGCACATGATTCACCGGTTTCCCGTTTCACCCTGTGAAGGGCACCCGTAACAAGTTGTGTAGGAGAGCATGGGCGGGGGATTTGAGTCAATCGACGCCTAGCGCATGATCAGCAGGACGTACACCCCCAGCGCCATCAGGAACGCATAATAGGATTTGATTCGCGTCAGGCTCAGCAGCCACGCCAACGCCACCGGCAGGATCCATGGCATGGCCGCCAGGTGCTGGCTGGCCAAAGGATAGAGTGAGACCGCCAGCAGGCTGACGAGCATCGCCACCGATGTGTATTTTCCCAGACGATCGATGAAAGCGCGGGCAGTTGCCGAAAGCCGTTCGACATCGACAGCCAGCGGCAGCAAGCGGCAGACGATCGAAACCAGCGCGCAAATCAGTACGTACAGCCAGAAAGTACCAGGTTCAATCATAGACATAGCTCGTCAGAACGGTGATGGCGAGCACCAGCAGCAAGCTGACCTCGCCCAGCCACAGCAAGCTCGCGGCGGTGGCCAGGCCGGCAATCCATTGCGCATGGAAGTTGTGACGGTCGCGGGCCATCTTGCCAAGCGAAGCGCTGATGAAAATCGCGATTACTACACTGACGTGATCCATCACTGCGTTGTCGGCCACGCTGGCGAAGCAATACCCGACCACGGTGCCAAGCAGGGCGGCGGCGTACAGCAGAAAGCACACGGTGTTGGCATACGGGCGGCTGATCGGTTGCTGATCCTTGCGGATCGACATCAACGTGAAAGCCGCATTTGCCATCACCGCCAGGGCGGGGACGAACGCTTTGACCGGGCCCTGGAGGCTGGATTTCAGGCTCAGTGTGAAGACCAGAAAACGCAAGTTGATACTCAGCGCCGAGACCAGCACGCCAAAGGCGTTAAGCAGGTGCGCGGGGGTTTCCAGCAGCGTCAGTTGCAACGGCGAGGCCATTACCGTACCGCTGAAAACCACCATGGCCGGAAGATCCAGACCATGGCGGCGCCCGAGCATGCCGATCAGGGTGAAGGTCAGCAGCAGCGAGAAGACGAACGGTAGCGCATCGCGGATACCGGTCGCGATCTCGCTGCGCGACGCCGGTTTTGCCAGGTTCGACTCAACCAGCATGAGTGCTGTGCCGCGAGCCGGCCAGCAATTGCTCTACGCCGTTCTTGTAGGCCAGGGCTTTTTCCAGGTAGTACTCGGTGGAGAAGCGCGGAATGAACTCCTCCACCACGGCCACACCCCGATAGCCGTTGACCGCGAAGCGATTGAGCACATCGCTCAGGCGCAAGTTGCCTTCGCCAATCGGCAGATGTTGATGGTGGGTGTTGTTGAGGTCGGCAATGTGCAGATGCCGGGTAACCGGCGCCAGATCGGCAATGGCTTTGAACAGGCTTTCACCATACGGCAGCAGTGAGCACAGATGCGTCACGTCGATGGTCACGAAGCACCCGGTCTCCTTGTGAAAGCGCAGGTGTTCCTCGACGGTGAAGACCGGGAATTTCGGCCGCTGACCGCCCATGTTCTCCAAGCACAGGGCGATGCCATCGGTGTTGCAGCGCTTGGTCACCTCGTTGATCGCTACTATCAGGTTGTCCAGCAGTTCGCCGTTTTCCAGTTGATCTTTGTAGCCGGGATGAAAAGTGACGCTGGTGGCGCCGGCCTCGTGGGAAAACTCCACGGCGGCACTCAGGCAGTCCACCGCTTGGGCACGTTCGGTCAAATCCGGGGAGCACAGGTTGTACTGGCGACCCCACCATCCGGCGTGGACGGTCAGCGTGATGCCATTGTGTTCGGCGAAGCTGTGGATTTTCCCGGCAAGCTCAGAGCGGTCTTCGGCGCTCAGCGACCAGAAGGTTTTTTCGGCGTCTTCGCCGATCTCGAACTCGACCGCTTGGAAATGTCTGGCCAGATCGGTGATCGAACCCAGGATGTCTGCAGGGTTGTCGTAGACATTGGTGGAAAAGGAGATCATCGGGAAGTGAGCGCTGATCGGGCCTTCGATGTGATATAGCGGGTCTTTACGGGTCATTGCGCTGGTCCTTGCGTAGTGAACTCTGGGTGGGTGATCGCGGCGTTGAAGTCCGCCGGGTCGTCGGCGTCGCTGCAGCCCAGCAGCGTGTAGCCGTGGCGGTCTGCGGAACGGCTGATGCTCTGGCCGAACTTGTCGGGGTTGAGGTTCACGCGTAATGCAAACGGGTGTTGCAGCAGGCGTGCCTGGAGCTGTTGCGGATCGGCGGTCGGGGCCGCCTCGATGTAGCGGATCGCCATTTTGGCGTAGGTTTTCTCGGGCGTCGGCAGTGACGTGCCGGCCATCGCGGCGATGGTGCTGGCTGCCAAATGCACCCCCGTGGTTTTCCAGACCATCTCCCAGATCTGGTCACCGCCGAAGCGGGTCTGGGTTTCGATGAATTGCAGGCGTGAACCGTCCAGCTTGATTTCCGTGTGGGCCGGGCCCCAGCGGTTGCCCATTCGCCCGAGCAGCCACAGCACCGCTTCTTCGATCTGCGCGGCGGTTTTCTCGTCGAGCCCGGCAGGAAAGTCATGCCCGGTTTCGACATAACCGGGGGCACCGCTGGTGTATTTGCGCGTGATGCCGAGAATCCGGTGCTGGCCATCCAGGCTGAGGGATTCAACGCTGTATTCGTCGCCGCTGGCGAAGGCCTCGATCAGATTGTTTCCCTCCAGCGAGAGGTGTTCGACATCCTCGGGCCTGTCTATGGCATAGACGCCCTGACTGCCCGAACCGTTGACGGGTTTGACGATGGCCGGGCCATGGCGCAGCACGAAAGCGCGAGCCTCGGCACCATGGTTGATAGCGGCAGTGGGCAACTCGTAGCGACTGCCTTTGAGCAATTGGCGAAACAGCAGCTTGTCGCGACTGACTTCCACACTGCGCAGGTTGTTGTGGACGATGCCCAGACGTTCGCCCAAGCGTGACGCGGGCAGCAGGCCCAGTTCCGAAAACGAAACCACGGCATCGAATGGCGATTGCCGGTGCAGCCGTTCTACCATCGTGCTGTAGGCCGGCAGATCGGCGATGTCAGGCGTCAGCACTAGCGTTGCGCGCTCGCGCTGATAGTCAGATAACTCGCCGGGTTGCTGGACGAGAGTAAATCGAAACTGCCGCGCAGTATCCCAATCCAGTCCCGAATCACGCCCGCCGATGAGCAGAATGTGTTTGGTGTTCGCCGCCGTGGGCTGCTCGCCGTAGACATCAATGTCGCTGACGGCGAGCAAGGATTGTCGCAGGCGGGCGGTGTCGGGTTGCCTGAACTCGATGTACAGGTAGTTCTGAAAACCGTTGCTGACCGGTCCGATGGCTTCGCCCGGAGTGACGTAGGCGTACCAACGCTGGAAACCTGGCAAGCGGCAGATCCGGTCGGCGCCGTGCAGTCCGTCATAGAGCCGGTCTGTGCGGGCAAAAGGGGTGGCGATGCCGAACGCATCCGGCGCTTCGCTGGCGCTGGGCAGAGGCTCGGCGGACAGCGCGCGGTGGTAGCAGACATCCAGCGCCAGCCCCCAGGCTTGACGAATCACATGAATCCGGCTGCCGCCGGGGCGTGCGCCTACTTCGAGGACTCTTGGCCCGCGGGGGGTGAGAATGAACTCGACATGGGCAAACGTGCCTTTGAGCGCTAACGCTTTCACGGCGTCATGGGCCAGACGATGGCAACGCTCCTTCAGCGCTGCGTCGGGCTCCAGCAGCGACGGCGTGTAGCGGGCGAAATGGTGAAAGTCACCGCGATCGATATCGACGCCGGCAATCACATCGACGATCGGAAAACTGCTGATCGTGCCATCGGCGGCAATCGTGCAATCGATGGAGTGGTTGGAACCCTGGAGAAATTCCTCCAGCAGCAGTTGATCGGTTTCGCGGCTTTTGCCCGCCACATAGCGCTGCAGCGCCGGCCATTCATGACGGGCGTAGTCGAGCAGATCCTGCTGATCGTCGATGCAGCGTACGAACAGGCTGCTGTAAAGGTTCGCTGGCTTCAGGATGAACGGGTAGGGCAACTCGCCCGGGCGCGCCAGCAGGTCGTCGATACGAACCTGGCGAGAGACCACGTGCAGATCCAGGTTGCGCGACTGTTGGAAGCATTGGCGTTGCAGCACCTTGTCCAGCGTGTTTTCCACGTTACGGTGCAAGTGGGCCAGCGCCGGCAGCGCCGCACACAGCCGCCCCGTGATCGCGACATAGCCTTCACGGAAATTCAGGACACTGGTGAAGCCATGCTCGTCCAGCAACTGCTGCGTCAGCTGGATCAGATCCGCGGTCAGCCCTCTGGAAAAGTCATACAGCGCCACCGGCGAGATCTGTTTCGCATCGGCGATCTTGCTGGTTTTGCGACTATCGGCAATCAGCAAAGGGGTGATGCCCTCGGCAATCAGGCCCTCGTATTCTCCGTCACGAATATTGCCGATGATCAGGCAGGCCGCTGCACTCATTAGTCAACCTCCTGATCGAAGCTGTAGTGGACCCGGTTCAGGCGCTGGCAAATGTGAGCCAGACGAATCCGGTCCACGCCGTTGGCGCCACCGCTCAAGACATTGCGAATGATGTGCGCCAAGGCATCCAGGTCTTCGCTGCTGATGCCCAGACGAGTGATTTCCTGAAGGCCGAAGCGCAGGCAGTCGCGGCCATTGATCTGTTTATTGTTGATCCGGATCCCCAGTTCATTGAGCTGCTGCGCCGCTTGCCGGGCCCGTTCGCCTTCGAGCAACAGCAGGTGCGTGTCGGAGGGGTGCAGCGTCCAGCCCGGCAGGTCGGCGAGTGCGTCGTGCAACTGGCGAGTATTGGCGCACATGCGTTGGGCGTAGGCCTGGCCGTAGCGCTGGGTTTCCAGCAGGCTGACGAACAGTTGCAGCAGACCGGGCAGATTGGGCGAGGACACCAGCGCACCACTGAGCGTTTGCTCGATCCGCTGGGCCAGATCGGCACGCCGGCAGACGATCAGTGCCCGGTGCGGACCTGCCAGGGATTTGTGGGTGTTGCCTTGAAGAATATCCGCCCCCTCGTCAAGCGGGTTGGGAAAGACCTTCCCGGCGATGAGGCCCAGAGTGTGCGACGCATCGTAGATGATCAGTGTCCGCTCAAAGCCCCGGTGGTTCAGCAGCGCGCGCAGTGGTTTAAGGGCGATTGCCCGTGTGGTCAGACCATGGTCGAGCAGTACGGCTGCCGGTTGTACACCACACGCCTGGAGTTGCCGATCAACGTCCCCGAGATCAATTTGTCCGTCAGCCGTCAGTTTCAAAAAGACGCTGTGCCGGCCCATCTTCTGCACCAGAGGCCCGGTTGCGAAATGCCCGCCGCTTTCGGGCGCCAGTGATAATACGCAGTCGCCCGGCTCGGTCAGGGCGGCCAGCACGCTCAGCGTGCAGTGCACGCCGGAGAGCACGCGGTATTCGACGAACGGCGCGTTGAACATCGCCTGCACGGCTTGGGTCGCCAAAGCCTTTAATGTTTCGACTTCGGGGAAGTGTTCGACCTGCATGCCATTGAATTCGGCGGCATAGCATTGACCGTCAATGGCCTGTGCATTGAACAAGTAACGCTCGTAATGGCGATTCTGTCCTAGCGTGCGTGCAGTCTCGGACAATATGTTTTCATTGGCGGTCAGCGATAGTGTGGAAGTTCTTCGTGCGCACGCCTGTTGAAACTGTTCAATGATGAAGTTATGCGCGAGTGGGGTACTGACTGAAAGTGCATGAGTCGAATGATTCATTAGTAGTCCGCCAGGTCGAAGTCGATAATCAACATATCGCGACTGCCGCGATCCGAATTAATGCTCGATGTTTGCAGTGGGGAAACTTCATGCAGAAGTATTCGGTCATTCAAGACGACGGTTTCCAGATAGTCAGTCAAAGTTGCACTGAATACTTGGCCACCTTCTTCATCAAATATCCGGCTTTCACCACCGATGACATGCTGACGTTGAATCAGGTGTTGAAAGACAAAATCGTGCCCGTCGCGATGTCTGCCCTCAGGAGTGGCCTGGCCAGCATTGCCTTGATCGCAGAGGATACGGAACTGATGGCAGGTCACGAGCCAGTCGCGCGGCCCCAGCGCCATGTCCAGCAGTGCCAGGTCGGCGGCCAGCAGTGTCTGCAGAATCGGGGAGTCAATAAACGTCGCCTCGCAGCGGGTGTAGGTGCGCTGCACCCCGCCCAACAGCGGGTTGTCGGTCTCGGCTTGAAAAAAGTGGCAGTCTTGCAGCGCCGTCCACTGGCGTTCCCGTTGGCGATACTGGAACTTGCAGATGCGTCGTTCGCGAAGACCGTTCTCTGCGCTGAGATACGCATCGGTATGCAAATGCTCCCAGGTCGCATTGAATGCCCGGCATGCTTCGCGTCCCAGCAGCGCAACATCCAATGCTGGATAGTGGGCACTGTGCGCATAGTGGCAATTGCGCAGTAGTTCGGAAAGTTCCTTTAGTCCGGCATCACTTGAAAGCCGTAACGCGTTACCGGCACTCATGTTTTGGATACCCATGGGTGCAGGAAAGAAACAGGCAGGATCAAATACTGATAATAATCAGCCATGCAAGAAATCCTTTCTTGAGAGACTCATAGTCCTTGTGCGAACTCATCGTTCATATCTTGTATTGATTTATCAATTTGGTTTTTGTAAAGATATGTAATCGAATGCGCGCAGCCGCTCTATTTCAGGGTTTAACCCGGTGGTAATTTTTTAATTTAACGGATAGGGCATGTAAGACATAACTTACAACTACTTCTTAAGTGAGAAGTGTTCGCGATCATTAGATGAAAAAGTCGCTGTCCTTATAACCACAATGATCCAGACGTTGACCCGCCTGCCATGCATGCGTAGCCTTGCGCATTCGAGGTTCTCCGGCGTGTGCCGGAGCTAAGAAGGGAACGCGGTCAATGCCGCGGCTGCCCCCGCAACTGTGAACGGTGATGTTCGCTGCCACGCCACTGCCAGCTCAACTTATGAGCCCGCGGGAAGGCGCAGCCAACGCCAGGCCCAGCGCCTGAACACCGTCAGCCAGGAGACCTGCCTCGTCACAGATTCTCACTACAACCGGGCGGGGTGATCCGGTGGCGAACTCTCCAGGCACGCGCGCGCGTTGCCGGTTCTCGTCCCGTATGCCCGCCGCTTGCCAAAGGGCATACCGATGAAAACACTGGCCAAACTCCCCGTCACCATCGTCACCGGCTTCCTCGGCTCGGGCAAGACCACGCTGCTGCGCCACATGCTCGACAACGCGCAGGGCCGTCGTATCGCGGTGATCGTCAACGAGTTTGGCGAGTTGGGCATTGACGGTGAAATCCTCAAGCAGTGCACCATCGGTTGCACGGAAGAAGAAGCCACCGGCCGCGTTTATGAGCTGGCCAACGGCTGCCTGTGCTGCACCGTTCAGGAAGAGTTCTTCCCGGTGATGCGTGAACTGGTTGCCCGTCGCGGCGATCTCGACCATATCCTTATCGAAACCTCGGGCCTGGCCCTGCCAAAACCGCTGGTACAAGCCTTCCAGTGGCCGGAAATCCGCAGCGCCTGCACCGTTGATGCGGTGATCACCGTGGTCGACAGCCCGGCCGTCGCTGCTGGCACTTTCGCCGCGTTCCCGGATCAGGTTGATGCCCAGCGCAAACTCGATCCGAACCTCGACCACGAATCGCCACTGCACGAACTGTTCGCCGATCAACTGGCCAGCGCCGACCTGGTGATCCTCAACAAGGCCGACCAGACCAGCGCGGAAGATCTCGCTCGTGTCCGCGCTGAAGTCGCCGAAGAACTGCCGCCAGCGGTGAAAATCATCGAAGCCAGCAACGGCCGTCTGCCGCTGGACGTGCTGATCGGCCTCGGCGCCGGTTCCGAGGAGCACATCGATAGCCGCCACAGCCATCATGATCACCACCACGGTGAAGGCGATGACGACCACGATGACCACGATCACGACGCCTTCGATTCGATCTCCATCGAACTGCCACAAGCCGACGAAAGCCTGCTGCTCGACGCCCTGACGCAACTGGTGGTCAAGCACGGCATCCTGCGCATCAAAGGTTTCGCCGCTATCCCGAACAAGCCAATGCGTCTGCTGATCCAGGGCGTGGGTACGCGTTTCGACAAGCATTTCGACCGTCAGTGGGGCGCTGATGAAGCGCGCGTCACGCGGCTGGTGTTGATCGGTCAGGAACTCGACGCCGCGCAACTCGAAGCGCAACTGCGCGCTGCGCTCAGCGTTTAAGCCATGCACCTGCTCAGGACTCAGCCCGGCGGTTTCGTCTCGGATGACAACATTGCCGACCTTGGCCAAACCCCCGCCGAGCTGGTGATCCTGTGCAGCGGCGACTCCAGTCTCGCGCTGCTCGCCGAAGCCGCGCAGCAGTTGCCGGAAGATTACCCGAGCCTGCGTCTGGCCAACCCGATGCAGGTGCAGAACCATGCTTCGGTCGATCTGTACGTCGACGAAGTGCTGCGCCACGCCAAGGTGATCCTGATCTCGCTGCACGGCGGCATCGCCTATTGGCGCTACGGCGTCGAGCGTCTGATCGAACTGTCCGAGCGCGGTGTGCAGGTGATTCTGGTGCCGGGCGATGACCGTCCTGATCCGGAACTCAGCGACCTGAGCACCGTCAACGCTGTGGATCGTGATCGCCTCTGGCAATTCCTGCGCCAGGGCGGCCTGGGCAATGCGCTGGACTTTTTCCGCTGCCTCGCCAACCGTTGGCTGGCTCGTGATTACGTCTGGGAAGAACCGCAGGCGCTGCCGCGCACGGCGATTTACCACCCGAATAAAACCAGCGCCGCACTGAGTGACTGGCAAGCCGATTGGCTGCCTGCACATCCGGTCGCGGCGGTGTTGTTTTACCGCTCGCATCTACAAGCGGCGAACACCGCGTTCATCGATGTGTTCTGCCAGCGCTTGCAAGCGGCGGGGCTGAATCCGCTGCCGATCGCGGTGGCCAGTCTGAAAGAACCCGGCTGCCTTACGGTGGTCGAGGACTGGCTGGACGAGGTTGAGGCAGGGGTGATTCTCAACACCACCGGGTTCGCTCAATCCAGCCCGGAAGCGCCGCATCTGCGACCGTTTCGCCGCAATATCCCGGTGATCCAGGCAATCTGCGCGCAGGACAACGAGCCCGGCTGGCGCGACAGCGAGCAAGGCCTGGGGCCACGGGATCTGGCCATGCACATTGCCTTGCCGGAACTCGACGGGCGCATCATCAGCCGGCCGATCAGTTTCAAGGATCTGGCTTGGCGCAGTGAGCGCAGTCAGTCCGATGTCGTCTGCTACCGCGCGCAACCTGAGCGCATGGATTTCGTCGCTGAACTGGCGCGGCGCTGGATTGATCTGGCGCAAGTACCAAATGGCGAAAAACGCATCGCATTGATCCTCGCCAACTATCCGACCCGTGATGGGCGCATCGGCAACGGTGTCGGGCTCGACACGCCGGCGGCGGCGCTGAACATCCTGCGTGCATTGCAGGCTGAGGGATATCCGCTCTCCGCTGAACTGCCGAATAGCGGCACCGAGTTGATCGAGCAATTGCTCGGTGGCGTCAGCAACGATCTCGACACCATTGATCTGCGTCCGTGCCAGCAAAGCCTGGCGATGGACGCTTATCTAACGATGTTCAACGCGCTGCCCGAGGCCAATCGCAGCGCTGTGATCGAACGCTGGGGCACGCCGCAAAACGACCCGATGTGCCGCGATGGGAGGATGATGATCGCCGGTCTGCGCTTCGGCCTGACCTTCGTCGGTATTCAGCCGGCGCGCGGTTATCAGGTCGACCCGAGCGCGGTCTATCACGACCCCGATCTGGTGCCGCCGCACGCTTATCTGGCGTTCTATTTCTGGTTGCGCAACACCTACGGTGCCCACGGCGTGATTCACGTTGGCAAACACGGCAACCTCGAATGGCTGCCAGGCAAAGGCGTCGGTCTTTCGGAGAACTGCTGGCCGGATGCGTTGCTCGGTCCGCTGCCGAATATCTATCCGTTTATCGTCAACGATCCGGGGGAGGGCGCGCAGGCCAAACGGCGCACGCAAGCGGTGATTATCGATCACCTGATGCCGCCGCTGACCCGTGCCGAAACCTACGGGCCGTTGCGCAATCTGGAGCTGCTGGCCGACGAGTATTACGAAGCGCAGCTGCTTGATCCGCGCCGCGCCCGTGAACTGCAGCGCGACATTCTGCTATTGGTCCGCGAGACGCAGATCGACCGCGAACTGCAACTCGATGCCGCGCTGGACAGTTATGCCGACGCGGCGATCTGGTTGCCGCGCCTGGATACGTATTTGTGTGATTTGAAGGAATCGCAGATTCGCGATGGCTTGCACATTTTTGGCGAGTCACTGACGGGGCGTCTGCGGATCGATACGTTGCTGGCGCTGCTACGGATTCCGCGCGGAGACGGGAAGGGCGCACAGTCGAGTCTGCTGAGAGCACTGGCCAAAGCATTCGAACTCGGTTTCGATCCGCTCGATTGCGCACTAGCCGATCCATGGACCGGTCTTCGCCCGCCAGAGCTGCAATCGCAAAGCGATGAAGTCTGGCGTAGCGCCGGCGATACCCGCGAACGCCTCGAACTTTTCGCTTCGGACCTAATCTCCCAAACACTACAAATCCCCTGTAGGAGTGAGCCTGCTCGCGATGGCGGTGTGTCAGCCAACATTGAGTCCACTGACACACCGCCATCGCGAGCAGGCTCACTCCTACAAGGACCGCGTTGGGTGGAGGTCAGTGCAATCCTTGACCATCTGCGCGAAGTCGTCGCCCCACGCCTCGATGCCTGCGGCCCCGCCGAAATGCGCGGCCTGCTCGACGCCCTCAGCGGTCGCTTCGTCCCCGCCGGCCCCAGCGGTGCACCCAGCCGTGGTCGCCTTGACGTGCTGCCCACCGGCCGCAACTTTTACTCGGTCGACGTGCGCAACCTGCCGACCACCACCGCGTGGCGCATCGGTTTCCAGTCGGCGACGTTGATTCTGGAACGGCACCTGCAAGACCACGGCGATCACCTGCGCCAGCTCGGATTGTCCGTGTGGGGCACCGCGACCATGCGCACTGGTGGCGACGACATCGCCCAGGCCATGGCACTGATGGGCGTGCGTCCGGTGTGGGCCACTGGCAGTCAGCGCGTTGATGATTTCGAGATTCTGCCGCTGAGCCTGCTTGATCGTCCGCGCGTCGATGTCACGCTGCGAGTTTCCGGGTTTTTTCGGGATGCCTTCGCCAACCTGATTCGCCTGTTCGACGCCGCCGTGCAAGCAGTGGCAGCGCTGGACGAGCCGGACGACCTCAACCCGCTGGCCGCGAAAGTGCGTGCCGAGCGCGAGGCGCTGCGGCAATCGGGCCTCGATGAGGACACCGCGCGGCGTCAGGCCGGATGGCGGATCTTCGGCGCCAAACCCGGCGCGTACGGCGCAGGCGTGCAGGGCGCCATCGACGGTCGCTTGTGGCAGAGCCGTGAAGATCTCGCTGAGGTTTATCTGAACTGGGGCGCGTACGCCTATGGCGGTGCTGATGAGGGCACCGCTGCGCGCGAGCAGTTCGTTCAGCGCCTGAGTCAGGTACAAGCGGTGCTGCAGAATCAGGACAACCGCGAGCACGACCTGCTCGATTCCAATGATTACTACCAGTTCCAGGGCGGCATGCTCGCTGCCGTGGAAAGCTTGCGCGGCGAAGCGGCGGCGAGTTATCACGGCGATCACAGTCAACCGGATCTGCCGAAGATTCGCACCTTGAAAGAAGAGCTGAACCGGGTGATTCGCTCACGAGCGGTCAATCCGAAATGGATCGACGGGGTCAAGCGCCACGGCTATAAAGGCGCGTTCGAAATGGCCGCGACGGTTGATAACCTGTTCGCGTTCGATGCGACGACGCAGTTGATCGATGATCACCAGTACGCTTTGCTGGCCGATGCTTATCTGCTGGATCCGGCAACGCGGGAATTTGTTCGCGAGCACAATCCGCATGCGCTGCGGGACATGACCGAGCGCCTGCTTGAGGCACAGCAGCGGGGGATGTGGCAGGAGCCTGGGGCTTATAAGGAAGCGCTGGAGAATCTGCTGCTGGATATTGAGGAAGATATGTAACCGGCCAAAAGCTACCCTCACCCCAGCCCTCTCCCGGAGGGAGAGGGAGCCGATTTGCGTTGCTGTCGAAGTCTGAGTTCGGCCCGACGTATCAGGTCGACGGAATTCGAAAGAACACCTAGGTCAGTTCCCTCTCCCCAAGGGAGTAAGGGGGTAAGGGAGCCGATTTGTGTTGGCTTTGGAGGCTGAGTTCAACTCGATAATTCAGGTCGGCGCAACTTGCAAGAACACCGCAATCAGTTCCCTCTCCCCCTGGGAGAGGGCTAGGGTGAGGGCCACCCCGACTGACACACCACAACACTCAAGCACACCCAAGACCACGACAGAGAAAACCCAAATGACCGACACCCCGCATTTCCCGCTCTCCGCCGTGGTCGGCGCCGATGACCTCAAGCTCGCCCTGTGCCTCACCGCCATCGACCCGAAAATCGGCGGCGTGCTGATCGAAGGCCCGCGCGGCATGGCCAAATCCACCCTGGCCCGGGGCCTGGCCGATCTGCTCGCCAGCGGTCAATTCGTCACCTTGCCGCTGGGCGCCACCGAAGAACGTCTGGTCGGTACCCTCGACCTTGACGCTGCTCTCAGCGAGGGCCGCGCACAATTCTCACCAGGTGTGCTGGCCAAGGCTGACGGCGGCGTACTCTACGTCGATGAAGTCAATCTGCTGCCCGATCACCTCGTTGATCTGCTGCTCGACGTTGCCGCCAGCGGCACCAATCTGATCGAGCGTGACGGCATTTCCCATCGGCATTCGGCGAAGTTCGTGCTGATCGGCACGATGAACCCGGAAGAGGGCGAGTTGCGCCCGCAACTGCTTGACCGCTTTGGCCTGAACGTCGCCCTCAGTGGCCACACGGCACCGACCGAACGCGGACAGATCATCCGTCGGCGACTGGATTTCGACAGCGACCCGCAAGCGTTCTGCGCACAGTGGCAAGCCGAGCAGCAAGCCTTGCGTGCACGTTGCGAAAACGCTCGTCGTGCCCTGGCCGATATTCCGCTGGATGATGCCGCACTGGCGCAGATCACCGAGCGTTGTTTCGCCGCCGGAGTCGATGGTTTGCGTGCCGACCTGGTCTGGTTGCGCGCCGCACGTGCCCACGCAGCGTGGCGCGGAGCTGAGGTGATTGGCGCAGAGGATATCGACGCTGTCGCCGAGTTTGCCCTGCGCCATCGGCGCCGTGAGCAAGCGCCATCGAATCCGCCGCAACCGGCCCAGTCGCCGGCCGCGACTCAGGCATCACCGAGTGAAGGGCAGGGCCAGTGGGGCGACATGCCGGCGCCTGCGCTCGCCACCGGCGCCCGCCGCGAAGTGCCGAGCTGGCCAAAAAAGCCTTAGGCATTCGCCCCCGATCCGACGCGGGGGCGAATGCCAGACCCCGCGCCGGTCGGCTGGACAACGGACGCCAAGGCAAGCGCCATAAGGCGCGCAGCGGTACGGTAAATTGGCCGGGCACGTTGCTCAACGGGCGTCCCCGGACGCGTGAAGATTTGCTGTTTCAACTGCGCACGCGTACGCCGCATGAGTTATGGCTGGTCATCGTCGATGCCTCCGCCTCGACCCGCCGCCATCAGGCCTTGAGCGATGCCAAAGGTTTGCTCGCGCAATTGTTCGATGATGCTTACCGGCAACGGGCGCGACTCGCATTGTTGACGGCCAGTGGCTCGGTGCCGAAATGGCAGGTGCAGGGATTGAAGGCGTCCAGCGGCTTGCGTGTCTGGCTGGACGCTTTGGGTGCAGGCGGTGGCACGCCGTTGCTGGCGGCGCTGGAGCAGGCCGGGCAGTGGCTGACGGTGCGGCGCAAGCGCTTTCCTGCCGAGCAGCAACGCTTGCTGGTGGTGACCGACGGGCGTTTGAAACAGTGGGCGGGATTACCGGCGCTGGGGTGTCCGGGGTTGCTGATCGACATCGAGCGTGGGCCGATCCGGTTGGGCCGGGCCAAGGATCTGGCGACGGAGCTGGATGCGCAGTATCAACATATCGATGAATTGATTTCCCTCTGATACTTTCTGTGTCTGGTCGGGCCTCATCGCGAGCAGGCTCACTCCTACAGGGGAACGCATTCCAAATGTAGGAGTGAGCCTGCTCGCGATTGCATCGACCCGGTCTAGAGCCGAACACTCAAAACCCGAATCACTGCTCTATGCTGCACCCAGCCCCAATCACAAGGAGTGAGCGATGCGCGTTCTGGTTAAAAACCCTCAAGACGACTTCCGCGTCAAAGCCTACGCCGGCACCAACGGCGTGCTGCTGGCCATGGACCTCGCCGAGTCCCGGCGCCAAGGCTTGCTCGGGTTTGCCATCGAAAAGCAGCAGGGCGCCAAACCCTGGTTGTTCCTGTTCAACAGCCTGACCTTCCCGAATAAGGCTCACACCTTTCCCCAGTTCCACGCCACCCCAAGCGATAAAGCCCCGCTGCAGAAATTTCGCTGGGCCGATTATGCGGTCAATCCGAGCATGACCCTTCACTATCGCGTGCATCTGGCCTACGGCACTGCGGATGCCGTGCAGTTGGGTGAGTCGCTGGAACTGACGATCACCTCCGATGACGGTCACCCGAGCAATCAAAGCGTGATATTCAACCGTGCGATCGCCGCCAGTCAGGCATTCCAGCGCAAGTTTCCCGATCTGGACGCGCAGATCAGCGCCAACAAAAACATGCCCATCGAAGCCTGGCCCGATGCCGCGCGACAGTGGCTGGAAAACGGTTTGCTCGGGCGCTTGCTGGGGTTTATCGAGCGTGCGGTCGATGGTCAGTGGGCGCTGGACATCGCGATTTACGAGTATCAGTTGCAGGCAATCGTCGATGCGGTCAACGCGGCGTTCACGCGAGGCGTACAGGTGCGGGTGCTGTATCACGCCCGGCCCGATGATGAAGACACCACGCTCAACGAAGCGAGCCTGGCGGCACTGCCTCCCGCGAGCAAACGCGGGCGAGTGACCCACAACATCTTTCACAACAAATTCATGGTCCTGAGCCGCGTCGATGCCAGCGGCACTCATCAGCCTGAAGCGGTTTTGTGTGGCAGCACCAATTTCACCGCCAACGGGGTTTATCGTCAGGCCAACGTGGTGCATGTGCTGGACGATGCATCGATTGCCGCCAGTTATCTGCAGACGTTCGAGCAGATCTGGGCGCAGCCGGATGATATCGGCGTTACCCGTGACTGGATTACTGAACACAACCCGATGAGTCCGCAGCAACCTGTGTTCGCCGGGTTCTCGCCGCGCACCGGCGGGGCCGATCTGCAGGCGTTCGTGCAGATCATCAGCGCGGCGAAAAAGGACGTGCTGTTCGTCACCGCGTTCTCGCTGCCGGACGCGATTCTTAACGCGTTACTCGGCCAGCCCCACGACGATGTTTTGCGTTATGGCCTGCAGAACACTGCCAGCCGAATCACCGGTTTTCACGCCGACCGCAGCGCCGAATTCGCCGCCACCGCATTGCTCAACACCGGGCTGGAAGGCTGGCTGCGCGAGAACATGAAAGGCCAGAAAGGCAATCTGCTGGTGCACACCAAAGCCGTGGTCACCGACTTCACCACGGACACACCAACGATCATCAGCGGCAGCCACAACCTCAGCGTTTCGGCGAGTAATGGCAACGATGAAAACTACCTGATCATTCGCGGCGACACCGATCTGGCGGATCGTTACGGGCTGGAGCTGCTGCGGTTTTATGAGCATTACCGCTTTCGTTATTTCGCCAAGAAGCTGGCGTTGAAGCAGGTGAGTCCGTTGGCGGTGGATGACCATTGGACGAATGACTATTACATCGAAGGGGATTTGCGGCAGTTGTCCCGCCTACGCTTCGCTGGCCGCTGACATTGCCCCTGCGGCAGCTCCTACGGGGGAATCTGGAGCGCTGTTACAAATTTAGAAATGATTTGCCGCTGTAGGAAATGTTCCCAAAGCCTGTACGCTCCAAGGCCATTTTTCATTCAGGATTTGCATGAACACCCTCTCGGAGCCTCCCAGTCGCACCTTCCCCTCGCGCCATGGCGCGGTCTTGACGCACTCGCAGCATCCGGTTTTCCGACATCCGACTATCGTTGCTAACGCGGCCCCAGAGCCTTCGCGTTGCGCTTTGCCGTGTCCGGCAGCCTGAATTCATCGAGAGAGATAGAGACGTTTTATGGAATGGTTAGCGGATCCCACGGCCTGGTTAGGCTTGTTGACTTTGATCGTGCTGGAACTGGTGCTGGGTATCGACAACCTGGTGTTCATCGCAATTTTGGCAGACAAGCTGCCACCGCATCAGCGTGACCGCGCGCGGATTATTGGCCTGTCGCTGGCGCTGATCATGCGCCTTGGCCTGTTGGCGAGTATTTCCTGGCTGGTCACCCTCACGCAGCCATTGTTCGAGGTGTTCGACAAGAGTTTCTCTGGTCGCGACCTGATCATGTTGTTCGGTGGTGTGTTCCTGCTGTTCAAAGCGACGATGGAGTTGCATGAGCGATTGGAAGGCCACGTTGGCGAACGCTCGAGCAACACCGCCTATGCGCTGTTCTGGCCGATCGTTGCGCAAATTGTGGTGCTCGACGCGGTGTTCTCGCTGGATGCGGTGATCACGGCCGTCGGCATGGTCGATGAACTGGCGGTGATGATGATCGCGGTGATCATCTCGATTGGCTTGATGATTGTCGCCAGCAAACCGCTGACGCGCTTCGTCAACGCGCACCCGACGGTGATCATGCTGTGTCTGGGCTTCCTGATGATGATTGGTTTTGCCCTGACGGCTGAAGGTCTGGGCTTCCACATTCCGAAAGGTTATCTGTACGCCGCCATTGGCTTCTCGATTCTGATCGAGGTGTTCAACCAGATCGCCCGGGCTCGCCGCAAGCGTTCGATGCAGGGTTTGCGGCCGATCCGCGAGCGCACGGCTCACGCGGTCATGCGCTTGCTGGGTGGGCGTAAACTGGCGGCGGAAGAGGTCGGCGAGGAAATTGCCGACCTGCTCGACGACGGTGACGCGCCAAGTGCCGAACTGTTCGACCGTCGCGAACGGGTGATGATCAGCGGCGTGCTGCAACTGGCCGAACGCCCGATTCGCGGGCTGATGACCGTGCGCGCCGATGTCGACACGCTTGATCTGGCCGATGATCGTGAAGCGATTCGGGCTCGCTTGATGCACTCGTCCTACTCGCGTCTGCCGTTGATTCGTAACGGTGCGGTGGATGAGCCGTTGGGCTTCGTGCACAAGAAAGAATTGCTCAAGGAGTACCTGGGCGGCGCCGAGCCGAACCTGGAACACCTGGCGCGCAAGACCATCAATTTGCTCGACAGCTATTCGATCCTCAACGCGCTGGAGCAAATGCGCGCCGCCTCGACGCACATTGCTTTTGTGGTCAACGAGTTCGGTGATTTCGTTGGTGTATTGACCATGACCGACATCCTCGAATCGATTGCCGGTGAGTTGCCCGATGCCAGCGAAATCGAAGGCCCGGATGTGGTCGAGGAGCAGGGCGGGTTTATCGTCAGTGGTGCGTTGAACCTGTCGCGAGTGCGCCAACGCACCGGGTTTGGTGCGCAGCCGACCGAGGACTATCAGACGATGGCCGGGTTGGTGATGAGCCTTCTTGATCGTCTCCCGGTCATTGGTGATCGTCTGGAACTGGATGGCTGGCAGATGACGGTCAAAGCGGTGGATGAGCGGCGGGTGACGCGGGTGCTTTTGGAGCGCACGCCAGCGTAATCCTTGAGTTCTCTACTAACTGTGCCGGCCTCTTCGCGAGCAAGCTCGCTCCCACCTTGGAACGCGTTTCAAATGTTGGAGCGAGCCTGCTCGCGAATGCTTGGGTTCAGGCACCGCAGTATTCACTGATGAAAAGTGTAGCGATCCTTCCTGTTCCCAACCAAGTGCGAGAAACGTCTGACGGACAACGCAGAAACGTCGCCGGAAATCACGTGGTATCGTCAAATGGATCGAAGTTAAGAGCTTCGAGGGTGCTATTTTAGGTGCTACTAAAAGTACTTCAGGAAGCACCTTAATGGCACACATCGTTCTTTCCCACGTAGTAGCGAGTATTTCCGAGTTGAAAAAAAATCCGATGGGCACCGTAGCTGCTGGTGGTGGACGCTCTATAGCGATTCTCAACCGAAATGAACCAGCGTTTTATTGCGTACCAGCCAAAGAATACGAGGCGATGATGACGCGCCTTGATGATCTGGAGTTGATCGCGCTTTGCAAGGAGCGAGAAAACGACCCCACCATCAAGGTCTCACTAGATGACCTATGAGCTGGAATTTTCTGAAAAGGCCTGGAGAGAATGGGAGAAGCTGGGCGCTGGCCTACGGGATCAGTTCAAGGAAAAACTAGCTGAGCGACTGTCGAAGCGGGGTTTATCTCCTGGCACCGAACAAGGATCGCCACCACGCGACGATTTGCTCCAGAATGTTTCCCGATGGCTTCTCGTCCAGTTTCAATAGCTCCAGACTGCCAAATTGCGAAGTAGCGACCCCGGTTTCTGCTTTCGTCTCAAGTTTTACGGTGGCTCCGGTTGTGCCGGGCGGCGCTTCCGTCCAGTCGGTCAACACCTGCCAGTTCGATGCGTTTTCGAGCAGCAGCGCAAGTACCTTTCCAGATGGGTGTAGCGTCAATGTCACGCACGCCGTGAAGCCTGGCGCAGTCTTCATTCTGGCGGACAGCGCATATTCTTCGGCTGCAGATGGGAAAATGATGTCCTGACTGATGTATCCGGGTGAAGTGATCTTGCAGTCATCCTCGTTGAATTTCACGTGCTCCGGATCGCTCACTGACCAGTCTTTTTCGCCTTCGTAGAACTCGCCATTCCTGATCAAATTCGTCATGTCCTATCTCTCCCTGAGACTTTTTGGTTAACGCTACTTCGGAACCTTCAGCCTGTTCAGTACTGACTCCGCGGACGCGCACGGGCAACGGTGCACAAGGTACGAAGTGTCTGACGCAGCCAAGGCAGATCATGCGTTTGTTTGCGGACGGCAACGGGCGCCTTGGTCTTGCCGATATGCTCGGCGAAATCCCGTGCGAGGGTTTCTTCGGTGCCGATGCCTTTGAGTTTTTTCACCAGTCTACCGTTCTTGTAAAACAGCACGGTGGGCGTGCCGGTGACCAGCGGATGGCGCGGGGACTCGCTGGTATTGAGCATGTAGATATTGGCGCGATATCGGTATGGCTCGGCCGTCTGGCGAAAAATCGGTCCGGCCCATTCGCAGGCGGGGCAGTGTTCGTTGGCGAAATACAGAATCACCGGGCGCCAGGTTTTCAGCGTTTTTCGATAGGTGGCCGGCAAGGCTGCGAAAGGGGTTGTCGAGTTCATTGCAAACTCCCTTTTCGGAATGCAGTGGTTCACGGAAAAAGCGAGCCGTCACGAGATGAAAGCTCGCTTTCAAGAGTATTGGCTCAGAGCAACTTGGATAGCGTTAAATCGCTGAAATAAGAGCCAAGTTCATCAAACGTACCGTCATTTGACTCTGCCTTCACCGTGAATTTGAGTGTCGCAAGAGGTGCTTCGAACTCTTTGAACTTGATCGTCCAGTTCTGACCTCCAGAGACGTCAAGTTTAACCAGGTCGCCTGTCGGAAGTGGTTGCACAGTGACGCGGCCAGCATAGCCAGGCAGTGTTTTCATTCTTGCCGAGATCATGAATTTACCGCCGCCCTCGCTACCCAGGAGAACGTCCTGACTAATGGAGTCAGGAGTCGCGATTATGCAGTGACCATTCACATAACTGACGTTTTCTTTATTTGTTGCGGTCCAGTGGTCGCCTTGATTGGCGAAATCCCCGTTTTTTATCAGGTTGGCCATTTCAAAAGTCCTTATTGAGATTTTGAGTTCGATTCCTGACCCGTTCGGTCCAAACCAGTAGGCCTATCAATTCACCGGTCAACAACTGTCAACTCTGACAGGTCAAGCCGCAAATCCGATGAACGGTCACCCGTGCTCAGTCCATTTTTCAAGTCCGATTCATTGCTCTATGTGTGCATCAATTGGTCGCGCACATGCCCTTGAATGTGACGTTACTTCCCAATTGGTTGCCCTCAGTAGCGACGGTCAAACTTCTACTGGCAATAGTCGCGTGTAGATACGCGGGCTAACTTGTTGAACCGATTAATGTTTCCGAGGACCTGGGTTTTATTGCCAAAGCTATGGCACACTTTCTGCTGTCTATTCCGTAGTAACAAACCGTGTTCCGGTATAGCGGAATAAACACCATCCTGGAGTGCTTGCCATGCATCGCCGTCCTTCGTTGTTCAAAGCGTGTGTTTTTGTTCTTGCGGCTTCGTCCGCTGTCATGGGCCTGGCCCAGGCAGCCGACAGCAAGCTCGACAGTGTTCTGGCCCGTGGCAAGTTGATCGTGGGTACCGGTAGCACCAATGCGCCGTGGCACTTTCAGGGCGCGGACGGCAAGTTGCAGGGTTTTGATATCGACATCGCCAGGATGGTGGCCAAAGGTCTGTTCAACGACCCGAGCAAGGTCGAATTCGTCGTGCAGTCGTCCGATGCGCGGATTCCCAACCTGCTCACCGACAAGGTCGACATGAGTTGCCAGTTCATCACCGTCACCGCTAGCCGTGCGCAGCAAGTGGCGTTCACCCTGCCGTACTACCGCGAAGGCGTCGGCCTGCTGCTGCCGAACAACAGCAAGTACAAGGAAATCGAAGACCTGCAAGCCGCCGGCGACAGCGTCACCGTGGCCGTGCTGCAAAACGTCTATGCCGAAGAGCTGGTGCATCAAGCCCTGCCCAAAGCCAAGGTCGATCAGTACGACAGCGTCGACCTGATGTACCAGGCCGTGAACTCCGGCCGCGCCGATGCCGCCGCCACTGACCAGTCTTCGGTCAAATACCTGATGGTGCAGAACCCAGGTCGCTACCGCAGCCCGACCTATGCGTGGAGCCCACAGACTTACGCGTGTGCAGTCAAACGCGGCGATCAGGATTGGCTGAACTTCGTTAACACCGCACTGCATGAAGCGATGACCGGCGTTGAATTCCCGACTTATGCGGCGTCGTTCAAACAATGGTTCGGCGTTGACCTGCCGTCGCCTGCGATCGGTTTCCCAGTCGAATTCAAATGATCCCGTGAGAGTGGGGCGATTAAAGTCGCCCCGCTCAAGGTACTGCTGACCATGAACTATCAGTTGAACTTTGCCGCCGTGTGGCGCGATTTCGACACCTTGCTGGCGGGGCTCGGTCTGGGCCTTGAACTGGCCTTGGTGTCGATCGCCATCGGCTGCGTGATCGGCCTGCTGATGGCGTTCGCCTTGCTCTCGAAGCATCGCGCCTTGCGCGTGCTGGCCTCGGTGTACGTCACGGTGGTGCGTAACACGCCGATTCTGGTGTTGATTCTGTTGATCTACTTTGCGCTGCCAAGCCTGGGCATTCGTCTGGACAAGATTCCGTCGTTCATCATCACGCTGTCGTTGTATGCCGGGGCGTACCTGACCGAAGTGTTCCGTGGCGGTTTGCTGAGTATCCCCAAAGGCCAGCGCGAGGCCGGACTGGCCATTGGTCTCGGCGAGTGGCAGGTCAAGGCCTACGTCACCGTGCCGGTGATGTTGCGCAACGTCTTGCCGGCGCTGTCGAACAACTTCATTTCGCTGTTCAAGGACACCTCACTGGCCGCCGCAATTGCGGTGCCGGAGCTGACCTATTACGCGCGCAAGATCAACGTCGAAAGCTACCGGGTAATCGAAACCTGGCTGGTGACCACGGCGTTGTATGTCGCGGCCTGTTACCTCATTGCCATGCTGCTGCGATACCTGGAGCAGCGTCTGGCGATCCGCCGATAGGAGGCTGCGATGTACGAATCTCCCAGTTGGTTACATGAATTGTGGCTCGCGCGTGAGCCGTTGTGGCAGGGTTTTCTGACCAGCGTGCAAGTGTCGGCACTGGCGATTCTGCTCGGCACGATGCTCGGCGTGATCACCGGTCTGGTGCTGACCTACGGCAAATTCTGGATGCGCGCGCCGTTTCGTTTTTACGTCGACCTGATTCGTGGCACACCGGTGTTTGTGCTGGTGCTAGCCTGCTTCTACATGGCGCCGGCACTCGGTTGGCAGATCAGCGCATTTCAGGCCGGGGCCTTGGGCCTGACGCTGTTTTGCGGTTCCCACGTCGCCGAGATTGTTCGCGGTGCATTGCAAGCCTTGCCGCGCGGGCAAATGGAGGCGAGCAAAGCCATCGGCCTGACGTTCTACCAATCGCTCGGCTACGTGCTGTTGCCTCAGGCGCTGCGGCAGATCCTGCCGACCTGGGTCAACTCGTCCACGGAAATCGTCAAGGCGTCGACCTTGCTCTCGGTGATCGGCGTCGCCGAATTGCTCCTCAGTACGCAACAGATCATCGCCCGGAACTTCATGACCCTGGAGTTCTACCTGTTCGCCGGTTTTCTGTTCTTCGTCATCAACTACGGCATCGAATTACTCGGCCGGCACATTGAAAAGCGGGTGGCCTTGCCATGACTCAAGCTCAAGTTTCCCCACAGAATCAGGCGTTGCTGGATATCCGTGGCCTGCACAAACAGTACGGCGCAGTCGAAGTGCTCAAAGGTGTCGATCTGAGCATGCAGCGCGGCAACGTGGTCACGCTGATCGGCTCCAGCGGCTCGGGTAAAACCACGCTGCTGCGTTGCGTGAACATGCTCGAAGAATTCCAGGGTGGGCAGATCCTGCTCGACGGTGAATCCATCGGCTATGACGAGGTCAACGGCAAGCGTGTGCGGCATGCGGAAAAACTCATCGCCCGCCATCGTGCGATGACCGGCATGGCGTTCCAGCAATTCAACCTGTTCCCGCATCTGACCGCATTGCAGAACGTCACCCTGGGCCTGCTCAAGGTGAAGAAAATGCATAAGGATGAAGCTGTGGCGCTCGCCGAAAAATGGCTGGAGCGCGTCGGCTTGCTGGAGCGACGCAATCACTTTCCCGGTCAGTTGTCCGGCGGCCAGCAACAGCGCGTGGCGATTGCCCGGGCGATTGCGATGAACCCGAGCCTGATGCTCTTCGATGAGGTCACTTCGGCACTCGACCCGGAGCTGGTCGGCGAAGTGCTCAACGTGATCAAGGGCCTGGCCGAAGACGGCATGACCATGTTGCTGGTGACCCACGAGATGCGTTTCGCCTTCGAGGTCTCGGACAAGATCGTTTTCATGAATCAGGGGCGGATCGAAGAGCAGGGGCCTCCCAAGGAGCTGTTCGAGCGCCCGCAATCGCCGCGTCTGGCTGAGTTTCTGAAAAATACGCGGTTTTAATCTTACGTTTTCACATCAGGAGAAACACCCATGAGCATTACGCGTTACGGCACCGGCAGCACCGCCGCTGGCGGCCAGCCACGTCCCTTCGCTCGCGCCGTTGAAGCGGATGGCTGGCTGCATGTGTCCGGCCAGGTACCGGCGGTGGATGGCGAGATTATTGTCGGCGGTATTGTCGAGCAGACCCATCAGACCATGAAAAACCTGATCGCGATTCTCGAAGAGGCCGGGTATGGCCTCGAAGACGTGGTGCGTGCCGGCGTGTGGCTGGATGATCCGCGGGATTTCAGCAGTTTCAACAAGGTTTTTGGCGAGTACTTCAAGCCTGAGCACGCACCGGCGCGGGCCTGTGTGCAGGCGAGCATGATGGTGGATTGCAAGGTCGAGATCGATTGCATCGCCTACAAGAAGAAGGCTTGAAAATTGCTGCGTTGCTTAGGCCGCAGCCCCTCACCCTCACCCTAACCCTCTCCCAAGGGAGAGGGGACTGATCTGTATCGATGTGGATTTTGCGTATGACGCTTACATTTACATCGATACGGTCAGGCTCTTTCTCTCTGGGAGAGGGCGGGGGGTGAGGGGCGGGGGCGAGGGCAGCAATCCAACTGACACAACACCAAGGGCCAGTTACCATCCGGCGACTTTGAATGGGAACCACTGAAATGACCGAAGACACCATCAAACGCCGGGCTCGCGGTCTGGACCGGGCGTTCGATATTCTCGATTTTCTCAAGGAGATCGGCCAGCCGCTGCGCCCCAACGACATCGCCAACGGCATCGGCAGCCCGAAATCCACGGTCTACGAACTGGTTGCATCGTTGCTGGAACGACGGATTCTGGAACCGGTGGGCAAGGACGGTCATGTCTACCTGGGTCGGCAGCTGTACTTCCTCGGTCAGGCGCATTTGCGTCATTTCGACCTCAGCCGCGAGGCCGATCATGCCTTGCAGGAGATCGTCAGCCAGACCCGTGAAACCGCGCAGATGTGCCTGCTCAACGGGCGTAAATACACCGTGGCACTGATGAAGGAGGGCGAGCGGCATTTCCGCATTTCCTCCGACATCGGTGAAAACGCGCCCATCCCGTGGACCGCTTCCGGGCGCCTGCTGCTTGCGCATTTAAGCGATCAACAGATCATCGACCTGATCGACGAAAACGACTTCATCCTGCCCGACGGCGAGCGCCTGCCGCTGGAGCGTTTTCTGGCGGAAATCCGTCAGGCCGGCATCGATGGTTTCTTCTCCTTCGACAGTGTTGCCGACACCTTTACCCATTGCTTCGCCGCCCCGGTCAAAGACGCGCAAGGCGTGGCCATTTGCACCTTGTGCATCGTCGCGCCACGGGCCGATGCGAAAAACAATTACAACGACTATCGCCGGGTGCTGATCGAGAGCGCCAACAGCCTCGCCCGGCGCATCAACGAATAACCGCGGCTGGCTGCAGCCGCGAATGTGAGGAGTTCGACCATGACCACTGCCATCAATACTGCTGGAGAAAAGGGCGACGCTGCCATCGGCGCGCACCTGGCGCGTGACGTCAGCCTGCCGGCGCTGGTGCTGCATCGCGCAGCGCTGGAGCACAACATCCACTGGATGCAGAAATTCGTCAGCGACAGCGGCGCGGAACTGGCGCCCCACGGCAAAACCAGCATGACCCCGGCACTGTTCAAGCGTCAGCTCGACGCCGGCGCGTGGGGCATCACCCTCGCCAGCGCGACCCAGACCCGGGCGGCTTATGCCCATGGCGTGCGTCGGGTGCTGATGGCCAACCAATTGGTCGGCACGCCGAACATGGCATTGATCGCCGATTTGCTTGCCGATCCGTCGTTCGATTTCTATTGCATGGTCGATCACCCGGACAACGTCGCTGATCTCGGCGCGTACTTCGCCTCGCGCGGGGTGAGGCTCAACGTGATGATCGAGTACGGCGTGGTCGGCGGGCGTTGCGGTTGCCGCAGCGAGCAGGAAGTCATCGAGCTGGCCAAGGCAATCAGCGCGCAACCGGCGCTGGCCCTGACCGGCATCGAAGGTTACGAAGGGGTGATCCACGGCGATCACGCCGTCAGCGGCATTCGTGAATTTGCCGCGTCGCTGGTGCGCCTTGCGGTGCAGTTGCAGGACAGCGGCGCATTCGCCATCGGCAAGCCGATCATCACCGCCTCGGGTTCGGCCTGGTATGACCTGATTGCCGAGTCGTTCGAAGCGCAAAACGCGGCCGGGCGTTTCCTCAGCGTGTTGCGCCCGGGCAGTTACGTGGCGCACGACCATGGCATCTACAAAGAGGCGCAGTGCTGCGTGCTCGACCGCCGTAGTGATCTTCACGAAGGTTTGCGCCCGGCGCTGGAAGTCTGGGCCCACGTGCAGTCGCTGCCGGAGCCGGGTTTTGCGGTGATCGCAATGGGCAAGCGTGATGTCGCGTTCGATGCCGGTTTGCCGGTGCCGTTGCTGCGCTACAAGGCGGGCGTAGTGCCGGCGCTGGGCGAGGATGTCGGTGCGTGCAAGGTCACGGCGGTGATGGACCAGCACGCGTTCATGACGCTGGCGCCGGGCGTTGAGTTGCGCGTGGGCGACATCATTTCCTTTGGTACGTCGCACCCGTGCCTGACGTTCGACAAGTGGCGTGTGGGGTTGTTGGTGGATGAGCAGTTGTCGGTGATCGAGAGCATGGAGACTTGTTTCTAAAGCTTGAGACCGAGTCGCGGCCATTCGCGAGCAGGCTCGCTCCCACAGGGGAATGCATTCCAAGTGTGGGAGCGAGCCTGCTCGCGAAGACGCCAGTCCAGACACCACCGATCAACCAGAGACAGCACAAAATGAACACCCTCAGCCCCCTGGGCCCGAACACCCCACGCATCGCCCTGATCGGCGAATGCATGATCGAACTGCAGCAACGCGCCGACGGCAGCCTGCAACAAAGCTTCGGCGGCGACACCCTGAACACCGCGGTGTATCTGTCCCGCGCCACGGGCGACAAGGCGCAGGTCGATTACGTCACCGCACTGGGCGATGACAGCTTCAGCGACGCCATGTGCCAGATCTGGTCCGATGAAGGCATTGGCCTCGATTTGGTACAACGTCTGCCGGGTCGCCTGCCGGGCCTGTATTGCATCCAGACCGATGCCAGCGGCGAGCGGCGTTTTCTCTACTGGCGCAACGAAGCGGCAGTTCGCGACTGTTTCACCACCCCGGCCGCCGAGCCGATTCTGGCGGCGTTGCCGGATTACGATGTGCTGTATTTCAGCGGCATTACCCTGGCTGTGCTCGGTGCGTTGGGCCGGGAAAAACTTATCCAGACTTTGATCGAAGCGCGGCAGCGGGATGCGCGCATCGTCTTCGATAACAATTACCGGCCACGCCTGTGGGCCTCGGTAGAAGACGCGCGGGCGGCTTATCGCAACGTGTTGCCGTACGTTGATCTGGCGTTGCTGACGGTGGATGACGAACAGGCGCTGTTTGGTTTCGCCGATTGCGAAGCGGTGTTTGCTGCTTACGCGCAGTTCGGCACGCTGGAAGTGGTGCTCAAGCGTGGCGCCGAAGCTTGTTTGATTCAGTGTGATGGTGAAGCGTTCGAAGTGCCGGCGCAGAAGGTCGAGAAAGTGGTGGATACCACGGCGGCGGGGGATTCGTTCAGTGCGGCGTATCTGGCCAGTCGATTGCTGGGCGGAAGTCCGGCGGAGGCTGCCGAGGCCGGGCATCTGCTGGCCAGCAAGGTGATTCAGGTGCCGGGGGCATTGATTCCGAAACAAGCTTGAATGGCCGCTTGCTGCGCAATCGTTTCGCGAGCAGGCTCGCTCCCATAGGGGAATGCATTCCAAATGTGGGAGCGAGCCTGCTCGCGATAGGGCCCTAAAGCCAAACCTTCAATCGCGGTAAAACACCTGCACCAGGTGGTACCCGAACTTGCTCTTGATCGGCCCATGCACGGTGCGCAGCGGTTTCTTGAAAATCACCGCATCAATCGCGCCAACCATCTGCCCCGGCCGCACTTCACCCAGATCACCGCCGCGCTTGCCGGACGGGCAGGTCGAGAATTTCTTCGCCAGCACATCGAACGCTTCACCCTTGGCGATGCGTTGTTTGAGCTGTTCGGCCTCTTCGGCGGTTTTCACCAGAATGTGGCGGGCTTGGGCTTTCATCGTGCGATACCTGATAACGGGGTGACGGCGGGGCGCGGATTATGCCTCAAGTCACAGGGTTTGGCTGATCATCGTGCGGATCTTGCTGGCCAGCAGCTCAATGGCAAAGGGTTTGGCAACCATGTCCATGCCATCCTCAAGAAATCCCTGACGCTCGGCGGCTTTCTGCGCATAACCGGTCATGAACAACACTTTGAGGCCCGGCCGATGCTGGCGGGCGATCTCCGCCAGTTGCCTGCCGTTCATGCCCGGCAGGCCGACGTCGGTGACCAGCAGATCGACGCGTAGATCGGACTCCAGCAGGGGCAGGGCGGTCTTGGCATCTTCCGCTTCGTGGGCCTGATAACCCAACTCCCGGAGCAGATCGAGCACCAGCATGCGCACCGCCGGGTCGTCCTCAACCACCATCACGGTTTCACCGGTCGCCGTCGCCGACGGTTGTTCAACGGCGACGATGGCCGGCCGTTCCGGTTCGACGCCATACAAGCGCGGCAGGTACAAGCGCACGCAAGTACCCTGGCCCGGCAGGCTGTCGAGGCTGACATGACCACCCGACTGCTGGGCAAACCCATAAATCATCGACAGCCCCAGCCCGGTGCCCTGGCCGATGGGCTTGGTGGTGAAGAATGGATCGAAGGCCTTGGAACGCACCGAGGGCGTCATGCCGGTGCCGTTGTCGCTGACCGCCAGCATCAGGTAATCGCCGGCCTTGACCGGTTCGAGCGTGGTGATGTCGCTGCCGTCGAGGTAGACGTTGGCCGTTTCGATCACCAGTTCACCGCCCTCGGGCATCGCATCACGGGCATTGATGACCAGGTTGAGCAAGGCGTTTTCCAGCTGACTGACGTCGGTGCTGACCGGCCACACGTTCTCGGCCAGACGCAGGGTGAGTTCGATCGGATCGCCCTTGGTACGGCGGATCAGATCTTCCAGCGAATGCACCAGTTCATTGGCATCGAGGGTTTTGCGATCCAGCGACTGGCGCCGCGAGAACGCCAGCAATCGATGGGTCAGCGCTGCCGCACGGTTGGCCGATGACACGGCGGCTTCGGTAAAACGGCCAATTTCGTCAGCCCGGCCGTTGGCGATGTAGCGCTGCATCAAATCGAGGCTGCCGATGATCCCGGTGAGCATGTTGTTGAAGTCGTGGGCGATACCGCCGGTGAGCTGGCCGACAGCCTCCATCTTCTGCGCGTGGCGCAAGGCATCTTCGGCACGCTCGCGTTCGAACATCTCGTTCTGCAAACGCTGGTTGGCCTGGGCCAACTGTTCGGTGCGGGCGCTGACCCGTTCTTCCAGGGTTTCGTTGAGATTGCGCAAGGCTTCTTCGGTTTTCTTGCGCTCGGTCTCATCGATCACGAAGATATAGAAACCACTGATCGCGCCGTCGGCGGCGTAACGCGGCAGATAATTCATCAGCGCGTGGCGATTGCTGCCATCGCGGTGCGGGGTATACAGGCTGAATGAGCACGGTCTGCCGGCCAGCGCCTCGGCAATGTAGGGCCGGCGCAGGAAATACGCTTCTTCACCGATGACTTCGCGAATCGTGCGCCCGTAGAGTTCCTGTGGCGTGAGGCCGTACCAGTCCAGATAGGCCGCGTTGTTGAGGCGAAAGCGCTCTTCACAGTCGACATAACTGATCAGGATCGGCATGGCGTTGATGATCAATTGCAGTTCGGTCTGGCTTTGGCGCAACGCCTGTTCGGTGTGTTTGCGCTCGGTCAGGTCCAGCGCCGCGCCGAGAAAACGCATGGGCCGGCCGTGATGATCCTTGTAGCAGCGCCCGCGAGCGAACACCCAGCGCACCTCGCCATCGCCTTGCTGCAAGCGATATTCCTCAGCGTATTCGGTGCCGTGGGTGATGCAGTGCTTGATGCTGCGCGCAATCATGGCGCGGTCTTCCGGGTGCACGCCTTGCAAGTAATCGCTGATCGGCAACCGACCGGCGAGGCTGGGGTCGACGCCATGCAATTGGGCGAAATGCGCATCGGCGATAAAGCGGTCTTCGCCGATGTCCCAATCCCAGGTGCCGACAGCATCGGTCGCAGCCAGGGCCAGTTGCAGGCGCTCCTCGGTTTCCCGTTGGGCTTTGAGGCTTTCTTCTGAGCGTCGCTGCAGCTCCAGAGCGATGCGGCGGCGTTCGTTGGTTTCGATGGCGGTGACGAGGATTCCGGCGACTTGCGCGGTCTCATCACGAATCGGGCTATAGGTCAGATCCAGCCAGAAGTCGGATTCTCTGCCGTCTCGTTGCAGGGTGAAGCGTCTTTCGCTGTAGGTGCGAACCTGGCCCTGTAGGACGGCGCTGTAAATAGGGTCGGTAAAGTCGCGAAGTTCCGGCCAGATCTGGTGCGCAGGCTGTCCGAAAGCGTGCGGATGCTTGTGGCCGGCAAGCAGGGCGAAACCGTTGTTGTAGATCTGCGTGAGCTGCGGCCCCCACAACAACAGCATCGGCATCGGCGAGTGAATCACGATGTCCACCGCGGTGCGCAGGCTCTGCGGCCAGTTGCCGGCAGCGCCCAGGGGGCTGCGGCTCCAGTCGGTACGGGCGATCAGTGCCTGTGCGTCATCGGTGTTCGGTACAGCATTCATTACATCAATCCTGAGCGTGGTTCGTTGAGGCGACGTCTATCATTGTTGCAGTTGATCTGCGCCAGGCGCAGGCCGTTGTCTGTTCATTGAATGCTTCGCGGGTGCTTTTTGCCATGGAAATCGATGCACTGTTGTCAATTTTGTCCAATAAAAACGGTTCGGACCTGTTCCTCTCCACGGGCGCACCTCCCAGTGCGCGCATTGACGGCGTGCTCACAGTGTTGAGCGAACGCCCGTTCAAGAACGGTGAAACCGCCGCCATCGGCGCCTCCCTGATGGACGCCGAGCAACGACGGGAGTTCGACCGGGATCTGGAAATGAACCTGGCGATTTCGCGAGCGGGCATCGGGCGTTTTCGCGTCAATATCTTCAAGCAGCGCAACGATGTATCGATCGTCATTCGCAATGTCAAACTCGACATCCCGCGTTTTGCCGATCTGAAATTACCGACAGTACTGCTCGACACCGTCATGCTCAAGCAGGGGTTGATCCTCTTTGTCGGCGCCACCGATTCGGGCAAGTCGACCTCGCTGGCCGCGCTGATCGACCACCGCAACCGCCATAGCAGTGGGCACATCATCACCATCGAGGACCCGATCGAGTACATCCATCGCCACCAGCGCTCGATCATCAATCAACGGGAAGTCGGGGTCGATACACGCAGCTTCCACGCGGCCCTGAAAAACACCCTGCGCCAGGCACCGGACGTGGTGCTGATCGGCGAAATCCGTGACCGCGAAACCATGGAACATGCCTTGGCGTTTGCCGATACCGGGCATCTGGTGCTCTCGACGTTGCACGCGCACAACGCCAATCAGGCACTGGATCGGATTATCAATATGTTCCCGGAAGACCGGCGACCGCAGTTGTTGCATACGCTGGGAAACAACCTGAAAGCATTTATCTCGCAACGCTTAGTGCGCACCGTCGATGGGCAACGCAGGGCGGCTGTCGAGGTGCTGTTGGGCACGCCAACCATCGCAGATCTGGTTCGGCGCGGACAGTTCGAGGAGCTGAAACCGATAATGGAAAAATCCACCGAACTGGGTATGCAGACATTTGATGCGGCGCTGTACGCATTAGTCGCTGAAGGTGCAATCAGTGCGCAGGAAGCTTTAAAGAATGCAGATTCGGTGAATAATTTGAAGTTGCGGATGAAACTTTCTGAAGAGGCAGATGTTGGTAATGATTCAACGTCCGAAGAATGGGGTTTGATCGATTAATGTTTTCTTGATTGTTTGTGTGTGGGCGCCCGGAAATAGTTATTCATGTTTTTTAGATGGATTGGTCGTATCAAAGAAAGTAGAACGTCATCGCGCTGAAGTTGTCAGCTAATTAACTTGATGAGGTTCTAGTATGAATGATAAGACCCGGAATAAAACGTTCTGGTCTTCGCCTGTTGCTCTTTCCGAATGGAAGAGCAGGGATGAAGCCGATGCCGTTGAGCGTCAATTGGTTTTGGCTCAACTAGAGGGGGCGTTAAGCCAATACACGGATGATCAAAAGATCAATTGGTATGGGCATGAAGTAGAGTTGCAAACCGGATCGTCGTTGTTCGAGATCTATAATCCCGGCAGCCTTTTGCTTAATCAGTTGCTTGCTACCGGCCCGGTATTCGGTGCGATTGCCAGGGAAGGCGCAAGCGATCATGACGGACTTCTGCGCGTTACGCCCGACGGCAAGATGGAGGTCCGTGCGGTCAGGGGGTGGGTGGATCTGGTCGCGGCGCGGCACTTTGAATACAGTGTTCCGACACAATCTGCACTGACGTTGATTTCGGATATAGCAAAAGTGGCCAGTGGTTATATATGGCCTGATAACGCTATAACCCTCGATCAATGGTTCCGCTTTCATGACATAAACTTGCCCGACAACAAGGCAAAGGTCAGGAATTTGATCGATTTATTCGAGTTTGATCCGCCAGTGCCAGAGCCGGGCAACTACTGGGAGCATTTTCAAACCGAAGATCCGGCATTGGTCGTATTAAGCGAGGAACAGTTTTCAGCTATTCGTAATGCGACCGCCAAGTTGATGCCCAACAGAAAACTTCTCACGGCCCTCTACAATGTTACCGGTCGCGCCGCCGTCACACATGAACGTGCGGCTCAACGGGTCATTGAACTCGTCAATCATCCGATTGCTCTGAATCTCGCCGGTGACTACCTGAAAGAACTGGGCTGGTTCGGTGTGAACGAGGGGCAGCAGGCTTCCGATGACATTCTCCGGCAATTGCTGATGACGGCGATATTGCTCGACCTTGATCCATCGATTGGTCACGGCATACAGCGTAATCGCGTGGTCGGACTTGATCTGTATGCGCCGAAAAATGTTGATCGTCACCCCTCGGTCATACTTGAGGCGCTGACGGCTGTGCTGCGAACCCGACAATGGGTTGAGGCTGGTCTGGAGCCGTTGGTTGCCCACTTGCTGTTGGCACGCAATGCACCCGAGTTTCTGGTCAGGGAAATTCCCTCGTCGGTTACCTTGGGTTCGATTGGATGGATCAATTTCTGTCGCGCCGTCATGCTGGTCGAGACACTGAAAACCGGTGCGACGCGTGGCATGACCTACGCGCAGGTCATGGCGTATGGCGAACTTGAACCGGTCAGTGAGTCGCAGAAACACAAGCGTGACCTGGCTATGATTGACCCGATCGTCGATTGGGCATTGATCAACCAGATTGTGACCGTCGCTGAACTCGAGCAGGCCGAGCAAACCACTACCCGACGTGCAATTGATGCATTCGAGCGCCACTCGGAAACGTTCGCTCAAATCGCCAAGGCATTTTCGACGCCGTTACCCGACAGAGCGAAGATTGCCCGATCCGCTTTGCAAATCGCCGCGCCTGGTTGCGACAGCCTGGACGAAAAAGCACTGTCCGAGAAAGGCGGACAGCAAGTCATGTCGATGGTCGACTTGCATCAATCAGGTGATCTGGTCACTGGCCAGTGGGATAGACGTACCGTGCGCCTGGTCACTAACGGTGTCCTCAGGCCGGCCATCAACTACAACCCGTCCGGTGTCAGCCTTTACGCGCGTTACCCGAACCTGTTGAAGCTAGGATCCTGTGACGAGGAGATGGATCGTCAGCTGGCTGTGCATTTCGATGATTTGAACAGCGCCATGTTGTCTAGCGTGAAACTGGCTTTGGCACAGATGCCAGAGGCGGATTTGCAAGTCTTCATGAATGCCGATATTCACTTTCTGACCGTACGCGAGTCCGCCATTTATTCTAAATCGCGCGGCCTGGGCGGGCCCCTGAAAATTGATCTTGACCAGGAAACAATGCAAAGCAGAGATGCCGCCACGGGACGCTTTGGCATTGTGATGTATGCGTCTCACGAGAATGCGGACATCTGCTACGAACTGTTCACATCGCGCGCCGAGACTCGAAAAAATGACGCCTTGGCGGCTTTCATCAAGCGAGAGCGAAAACTGCGACAACGTTCAAGAATGAGTGCCAGTGCGGATCTAACGTTTCCACTGAGCATCACCGCGACGCAACTCCTGCCGCTCGATGTAAAACGCTATACCCATGCGACTGCTGAAGACTCTTCGATCACCAGCAGCATGGCCATTATCGATAATTTCGGCATGCTCAACGCGCCGCAAGCATCGTCGACGCCAAAGTCAGGGTTCTATCAAAAATTCAACGACGCGAATATCGAACGTATCGCCACGTTTCTGGTTAAAAATCGACCTTATCTGAACAAGAACGAGCTGAGAGAACTGGTACGCGTACCGACTCCGCTTGAACTTTCCAGGGAGGAGGGCGAGCGATTGCTGACTTATTTCATCGACCTGGTGGTGCCTTTCAAAAAGTGCATCGAGGATATTGCCTCGGGTGAACATGACAAGGTCGTCGACGGAGTTTACGGATGTCTGATGGATGGCATCGGCCTGGTGGGCACGGTGGCAGGAGCCACCTCCAAAGTCTTGAGCATATCGGCGAAGGCTATTTCAACCACATCCAGGGCGGCGCGTTTTACCCGATTGGCATTCACCTCGGCCGTTTCCCTTTTCAACCCGCTGGATGGGGTGCCCTCTGGCATTCAGTCGGGCGGAAAACTGGTGAACAAGGGCTTGTTGCGTTGTAGCAAAAACAGCCATGAACTGGTTGCCAGGGCCAACAGCCAATTGCACAAACTCAGTGGTCGTCGGCAGTCCTATGATTTGCTCGGTGCGTCGCAAAGTACCCATTTGGGGTTGGGTCACTGGCAACCTCGCGGCACGCCTGGCAACGCTGTTGCTGTTCTGGCGGCCCGCAGTGGCAACCAATGGTACGCCTTGAACCGCCGTGGCAAGTTGTGGGGTCAACCGCTAAGCGGCTTCGCCTATCAAATGCCCTTGCAGTTGCCGTATTCGACCAAGACACTTCCCGCGAGCTACACGCGCAACTTCATCGAAACAAGTCTGCCTCGCGCTCGGGCGAAGATTGACAACGCTATTGCTGTGATCAGCCGACATGAGTTCAAGCGAGACGGCGATCTGCTGATGAAGGCACTGTTCGGTAACACGTCGCAGGTAGCGACCGATCGACTGGTGAATTATCTGCGCTTGATTCGCTTTGATTTCGCTGGCTTCTCGGTGAGCAACACGCTTCTCGATGCAGTGAAGCATAACGAGACACTCGCCTCTTTTGATGTGAACAACTACAAGCGATGGAAAAGTGCCAGCTCCAACGACGCATCGGGTATTGCGTTTATCGAGATTTATACTCAAAACCTGAACAAACACTTCGTCAATCTGGGCTTCAACCATGACGTGGTGGCCGATGACCTGATCCATGAACTGTTCCATGGCAGTGCGCAGACCGTGGATGTCGGCTACGCCACGGACACAGAGCATGCAAGCCACAGCGGGCAGCGACTGGATGTAGCGCAGCTGCTGGATCTTGCGTCCGGCAACCTCCTTGTCGGCGACTCGAGCGCTGGCAATCATGCGGTATCCAAGGCCTTTGAGAATGCCGACTCGCTGGCAATTGCCACTTCGTTACTGAGTCAAATGGCTACGGACAAAACGACATTCGACCGCAACATGACGATCATTCGCAGGGCGCTCGATTCCAGTGGCGGTAGAGCGATTGGTCAGCCGGTTGTGATTACGCTGAACAAACCCCGCTGACGCCAGGCACCGTCGCCAACGCTTGCCGTAAGCGTATCAGCGCCGGGTTCAAATGCGCAGTTCCAGCCGATCCCGAAACTGCTCCAGCGCTTCGGGATTGGCTAACGCATCAGTGTTTTTCACCGGCCTGCCGTGCACCACCTCGCGCACGGCAAGTTCGACAATCTTGCCGCTGATGGTGCGCGGAATGTCCGTCACCGCAACGATCTTCGCCGGTACATGCCTTGGGGTGGTATTGGCGCGGATCTCCTGACGGATGCGTTGCTCCAATGCGTCATCCAGTGCCAGCCCTTCGCGCAACTTCACAAACAGCACAACCCGCACGTCATCCTGCCACTGCTGACCGATAGCGACGCTGTCCAGCACTTCGCTGACTTTCTCGACCTGCCGATAGATCTCCGCTGTGCCAATGCGCACGCCACCCGGGTTGAGCACTGCGTCAGAGCGACCATGGATCAGCATCCCGCCGTGAGGCCGTTGCTCGGCATAATCGCCCTGTGCCCAGACCCCGGGAAACAGGCTGAAATACGATTGCCGCAATTTTGCGCCGTCCGGGTCATTCCACAGGCCAATCGGCATGGCCGGGAAATGCCGGGTGCAGACCAGTTCACCTTTTTCACCAAGCACCGGTTGGCCGGCGTCATTCCAGACTTCGACCGCCATGCCCAGGCTCTTGCCCATGATCTCGCCGCGCCGCACCGAGGACAGCGGATTGGCGTTGACGAAGCACGAAACGATATCAGTGCCGCCTGACATCGACGCCAGGCATACATCCGCTTTCAAGTCGCGATAGACGAAGTCATAGCTTTGCGGCGATAACGCTGAACCCGTGCACAGCAGCGTCTTCAGGCTGCTCAGATCATGACTTTCCCGGGGCTTGGCGCCGCTGCTTTCCAGGGTGGCGAGAAACTTGGGGCTGGTGCCGAACACACTGATGCGCTCGTCGTCGATCAAGTCGAGCAAACGCTGGTTGTCCGGGTGAAACGGCGAGCCGTCGTACAGCACCACGGCGCTGCCGACCGCGAGCGCCGAGACCAGCCAGTTCCACATCATCCAGCCGCAGGTGGTGTAGTAGAAAAGTCGATCGCCGGGGCCGAGATCGCAATGCAGGCCGTGTTCCTTGACATGTTGCAGCAACACGCCGCCGGTGCTGTGAACGATACATTTCGGCACGCCGGTGGTGCCGCTGGAATACAGCACGTACAGCGGATGATGGAACGGCACCGGGACAAAGTCCGGTTCGCCGCCGACCTGATAAAAGTCATCCCACACAGTCACTTCGGCGGGAGTCTTGTATGCCTCGACACGGGCCTGCGGCTGGGCGTAAGGCACGATGATCAACTGCCTCAGGGTTGGCAGTTGCTCGAGTATTCCGTTGATTTTGTCGGTCTGCGCGATGACTTTGCCGGCATAGCGATAACTGGCGCAGGTGAGCAGCACCTTGGGTTCGATCTGGCCGAAGCGATCGATCACCCCATGGGTGCCGAAATCCGGTGAGGAGCACGACCAGATCGCACCGAGGCTGGTGGTGGCGAGCATCGCCACCAGGGTCTGCCAGGTATTGGGCATGCAGGCGGCGACGCGATCGCCAAGACCAACACCGGCGGCCTGCAAACCGGCCTGAAATCCGGCGACATGCTCGGCGAGTTCGGCCCAGGTCAACTGCTCGCGTTGACCGTTTTCCGCCACGCTGATCACCGCCACGGCATCGTCACGCCGCCGCAGCAGGTGTTCGGCGAAGTTCAGCGTGGCGCCTGGAAACCACTCGGCGTCGGGCATCTTTGAGCCTTCGCGCAGCACGGCATCGGGTTGCGTGTGGAAGCGGATATCGAAGAAATCGACAATCGCCTGCCAGAATTCCGCGCGCTGCTCGACGCTCCATTGGTGCAGGGCAGGGTAATCGTCGACTTTCAGTGAATGGCGTTGATTGACCGCACGACGGAAGGTGTCCATGCGCGACTGGGCGATACGGTTGGCGTCGGGTTGCCAGAGGATGTCGGACATTGTTTGCCTCTTGTTTTATTCATGCACAAAGCTTGGGCGGTTCAACTATCCCCTGTAGGAGTGAGCCTGCTCGCGATAGCGGTGTGCCAGAACCGTAAAAGTTAACTGACACAAAGCTATCGCGAGCAGGCTCACTCCTACAGGGACGCAGCATTACTGCGCCAACCACCCACCATCAATATTCCACGCCGCGCCGCGCACCTGGCTGCCAGCCTCGCTGCACAAAAACAACACCAGTTCGCCCAGATGCTGCGGCGTCACGAATTCCAGCGATGGTTGCTTCTCGGCCAGCAAATCATGCTGCGCCTGCTGCGGATCGACCCCCTTGGCCGCACGGTCGTCGATCTGCTTCTGCACCAGTGGCGTGAGCACCCAGCCCGGGCAGATCGCGTTGCAGGTGACATTGCTGGTCGCGGTTTCCAGGCCGACCACTTTGGTCAAGCCGATCACGCCGTGCTTGGCGGCGACATACGCCGCTTTGCCGGTCGAACCGACCTGGCCATGCACGGAGGCGATGTTGATGATCCGCCCCCAGCCTTTGGCGCGCATTCCCGGCAAGCTCAAACGCGTGCTGTGAAACACCGAAGACAGGTTGATGGCAATGATCGAGTCCCAGCGCTCGACCGGAAAATCCTCCACGGCGGCGACGTGCTGGATGCCGGCGTTGTTGACCAGAATGTCGACACCGCCGAATTCGCGCTCGGCGTAATTGATCATGTCGGCGATCTGCGCCGGGTCACTGACATCGGCCGGATGATGGCCGACCATGCCGCCGAACCGGGCGACTTCGGCGATGACTTTCGACGCATCGCCAAAACCATTGAGAATCAGATTCGCGCCAGCCTTGGCCAGGCTCAGTGCGATGCCCAGACCAATGCCGCTGGTGGAACCAGTCACCAGCGCGGTCTTGCCGGAAAGAGTCGTCATGAATACCTCACACAATGCCAGTGGCGTAGAAGGTGCCGATCACTACGAAAACCGCCAGGGTCTTGATCAGCGTAATACAGAAAATGTCTTTGTAGGCTTCGCGGTGCGTCAGGCCCGTCACCGCGAGCAAGGTGATGACCGCGCCGTTGTGCGGCAGGGTGTCCATGCCGCCACTGGCCATCGCGGCGACGCGGTGCAGTACTTCCAGCGGAATATTCGCGGCGTGGGCTGCACTGATGAACTGCTCGGACATCGCCGCCAGCGCAATGCTCATGCCGCCGGAAGCGGAACCGGTGATACCGGCCAAAAGGGTCACGGTGATGGCTTCGTTAACCAGCGGATTGGGAATCTGCTTGAGCCAGTCCGCCAGCACCAAAAAGCCTGGCAGCGACGCGATCACCGCGCCGAAGCCATACTCCGAGGCGGTGTTCATCGCCGCCAGTAATGCGCCGCTCACGGCACTTTTGCTGCCTTCGGCGAGCTTGCTGCGAATCGCCTGAAAGCCTAACGCCAGCACCATCAGAATGCCGACCAGCAAAGCCGCCTGCACGGCCCAGATCGCCGTCAGTTTGGCGATCTCGGTGGTCACCGGAGCCGCCATGCCCGGCAGCGCGAGGCTGTGGGTCTTGCCGTACCACTGCGGAATCCATTGGGTGAAGAGCAGGTTCATGATGCCCACCGCCAGCAATGGCGACAGGGCAAGCCATGGGTTTGGCAGTTTCAGATCTTCAGCGGTTTCCGGCTCGTTGCGCAATTCAGTGCCGTAGCCTTCGCCAGCACGTTGCGCCTTGTTGCGTTGCCGCTGCAGAAACAGCATGCCGGTGCAGAACACGAAAATCGTGCCGATCACCCCCAGCCAAGGCGCCGCCCATGCGGTGGTGTTGAAAAAGGTGCTGGGGATGATGTTCTGGATCTGCGGCGTGCCGGGCAGGGCGTCCATGGTGAATGAAAACGCGCCGAGGGCAATGGTGGCCGGGATCAGCCGCTTGGGGATATTGCTCTGGCGGAACATCTCGGCAGCAAACGGATAGACCGCGAAGACCACCACGAACAGCGACACGCCGCCGTAAGTAAGCAGAGCGCAGACCAGCACGATCACCAGCATCGCTTGCTTGGTGCCGAGCAAGCGAATGGCCGCCGCGACAATCGAACGGGAGAAGCCCGACAGTTCGATCAACTTGCCGAACACGGCACCGAGCAGGAATACAGGGAAATACAGTTTGATGAAGCCGACCATTTTCTCCATGAACACCCCGGTGAACGCAGGGGCGACGGCGGAAGGGTCGGTGAGCAGAACTGCGCCGAGGGCGGCAATCGGGGCGAAGAGGATAACGCTGTAGCCACGGTAGGCGGCCAGCATTAGCAGCGCCAGGGCTGCCAAGGCAATGATCACACTCATGGTGTGTCTCTCCAGAATTGTTATTTTTGTTGGTAGAACGGGTGTGGAAGAGGTGTTAGCGAGATCTGTGCCAGATACGTAAGCAATTGAAATATATGAAGTTAATCTGAGTGATTGAGTGGCGAATGAGTTGTTTGTCTCTGTTTTGAGATGGTGTTGATCGATTTGGCGTCATCGCGAGCAGGCTCACTCCTACAGGGGGGATGTGTACACCGGTAAAACTGTAGGAGTGAGCCTGCTCGCGATGAGTGCGAAGCACTCCTTTGTGCATATCTACATATAGAGATTAACGTCTCTATATAGAGATTCAGGCGATTCCCAACGCCACCATTTTCTTGTACAACGTCGACCGCCCAAGCCCCAGTCGAGCCGCCGCTTCCGGCACGTTTCCCGCGCATTGCACAAGGGTCGACTGAATCAGTTGCCGGTCGAAACGCGCCCGCGCCTCGGTGAACGTCTCAGACACCGACGCTTCAGCCATTGGCGTCAGCGCACGCTCGACCGGCGTCAACGTGCCAATCGCCGCACGAATATCCTGCTCGGTCAGCATCAAGTCATCACTGAGCAACGCCGCTCGCTCCAGCACATTGCGCAGTTCGCGAATGTTCCCCGGCCAGGCATGCTGACCGAGCAACGCCAGCGCATCCCGGTGCAGTTCGTGTTGGCTGCGCAGTTCTTCCAGAATCGCTTCACTGAGTGCCGGTAAATCATCAAGGCGTTCACGCAATGGCGGCACCTGAATCGGCAACACATTCAGGCGATAGTACAAATCGGCGCGGAACTCGCCGCGCTTGATCGCCGCTTGCAGATCGGTCGAGGTGGCAGCAATCACGCGCACGTCGCTCTGAATCACCTCGTTGGAGCCGACCGGTTCGAACTCCTTTTCCTGCAACACGCGCAGCAGCTTGCTCTGCAAGGGCAGCGGCATGTCGCCGATCTCGTCGAGGAATAACGTGCCGCCCTGGGCGATTTGCAACTTGCCGGTGCGACCCTTGCGGTCGGCGCCGGTGAACGCGCCCGGTGCCGTGCCGAAAAATTCCGCCTCCAGCAGTGCCTCGGGAATTGCCGCGCTGTTGATGCTGACGAATGCTTTGTGCGCCCGTGGCGAAGCGCTGTGAATCGCTTGGGCCAGCAGCTCTTTGCCGGTGCCGGTTTCACCGAGCAGCAACACCGGTGACTCGGCGCTGGCACTGCGCCGGGCGCGGCGTTTGACTTCAAGACTGGCGGCGCTGGTGCCGATGAAATGGGCGAAGTTGTATTTGGTCTGCCGGGCGCGCAGCAGAGAACGGGTCGAGGCCAGTTCTTCCTGCATGCTCAAGTAGCGTTTGAGCATCGGCGACAACGTGCGCAACTCGTCGAACAGGGCAAAACCGATCGCGCCGATCACCGTGCCGGCGTCATCGTGGATCGGCAGGCGCATCACCACCAAAGGCTCCTTCGGCGTGTCCTGCATGTCCAGAAGAATAGGGCGACCGGTGCGCACGACTTCCCGCAACAGGCTGCCGGGAATCACGCTTTCACAGGGTTTGCCGATCGCGCCTGCAGCCGATTCAAGACCGAAACGCCGGGCGTAGCGCTCGTTCATCCAGACGATGTTGGCATCGCGGTCGACAATCACCGTGCCTTCGCTGGATTGCTCGATGATCTCGAACAGCGAACGGATCGCCAGGGTGCGCACCCGTTGGTAGTCCTTGAGGCTTTCGGTGGTGTTCATGGAGGCTGATCCTGATTGTATGTTGCCTGTGCCGGCCCTTTCGCGAGCAAGCTCGCTCTCACAGTAGATTGGGTCGTGGCCAAATTTTGTGTCCGGCGTGAACCTTGTGGGAGCGAGCCTGCTCGCGAACTCCTCGACCCGGTTTCAAGCCGAACACATATGACACCTACCCCGGATGCGCCGCCGCCAACAGCTCTTTGGTGTACGGATGCTGCGGCGCATCAAACACCTCATGGCTGGCGCCACGCTCGACCACTTTGCCGTCCTTGATCACGATCATGTCGTGGGCCAGCGCGCGCACCACCGCCAGGTCATGGCTGATGAACAGATAGGTCAGACCGTGTTTTTCCTGAAGCTGGCGGAGCAGGGCGACCACTTGTTTCTGCACCGTGCGATCCAGCGCCGACGTCGGTTCGTCGAGCAGGATCAGCGCCGGTTTCAGCACCAGCGCCCGCGCGATAGCGATGCGTTGGCGCTGACCACCGGAGAACTCGTGGGGATAGCGATGGCGACTTTGCGGGTCGAGGCCGACCTCTTTGAGCACGCGGATGACTTGCTCATCGCATTCATCAGCCGTCGACTCGCAGTGTACTTCCAGGCCTTCGCTGATGATCTGCGCGACTGACATGCGCGGGCTGAGGCTGCCGAACGGATCCTGAAACACCACCTGCATCTGGCGGCGCCATGGGCGCATTTGCTTCTGATTGAGACCGTCCAGTGCCTCGCCCTGAAAGCGGATACTGCCTTCGGAGTCGAGCAGACGCAGGATCGCCTGACCCAGCGTCGACTTGCCCGAACCCGACTCGCCGACGATGCCCAGCGTCTTGCCACGCTGGATGCTCAGGCTGATGCCATCCACCGCCCGCAGGTACTGCTTGCGCTGGAACAGACCGCCACCGACGACAAACTCAACCTTGAGATCGTCAATCTCCAGCACGTTTTCGCGCTCATCCCGAGGCAGTGCTTCGCCTTCGGGCTCGGCGTTGAGCAGCACGCAGCTGTAAGGATGCTTCGGTTCGGTGAACAGGGTTTCGCAGGGTGCCTGCTCGACGATTTCCCCGGCCTTCATCACGCACACGCGTTGCGCAATGCTGCGCACCAGATTGAGGTCATGGCTGATCAGCAGCAGCGACATGCCCAGGCGCTGTTGCAGGGATTTGAGCAGCAGCAGGATCTTGCGCTGCACGGTCACGTCAAGCGCGGTGGTCGGTTCGTCGGCGATCAACAGCTCCGGTTCGCAGGCCAGGGCCATGGCGATCATCACCCGCTGTCGTTGTCCGCCGGAGAGTTGATGCGGGTAAGCCTTGAGGCGTTCCTTGGGTTTCTGGATGCCCACCAGTCCGAGCAGTTCGAGGATCCGCGCCTGCGCCGCTTTGCCGCCGAGGCCACGGTGCAGCAGCAGGGTTTCGCCGATCTGTTTTTCGATGGTGTGCAGCGGATTCAGCGAGGTCATCGGTTCCTGAAAAATCATGGCGATGCGGTTGCCACGCAGTTCGCGCAAGACTTTGGGATCGGCGCCGATCAGTTCCTGGTCGCGATAGCGAATGCTGCCAGTGGTTTGCGCTTCGCTTTCGGGCAGCAATTGCAGAATCGAATGGGCAGTCACCGATTTGCCTGAACCCGACTCGCCAACCAGGGCCAGACACTCACCGGGGCGAATGTCCAGGCTCAGGTCGCGCACCACGCTCTGGTCATGGAAGGCAACGTTGAGGTTACGGATTTCAATCAGGTTGTCAGTCATGGCCACGCTTCAGGATCGAGGGTCGAACGCGTCACGCAACGCTTCGCCGATGAACACCAATAAAGAAAGAATCAGCGCCAGGGTGAAAAACGCCGTCAGCCCGAGCCACGGTGCTTGCAGATTCTGTTTGCCCTGACCGATCAACTCACCCAGCGAGGCGCTGCCGGCGGGCATGCCGAAACCGAGAAAATCCAGCGCGGTGAGGGTGGAAATCGCCCCGGTCAGAATGAACGGCAAGTAGCTCAATGTTGCATTCATGGCGTTGGGCAGAATGTGCCGGAAGATCACCTTGCGATCGCTCAGGCCCAGCGCGCGGGCGGCTTTGACGTACTCCAGATTACGTCCGCGCAGGAACTCGGCGCGCACCACATCCACCAGCGCCAGCCATGAGAACAGCGCCATGATCCCCAGCAGCCACCAGAAATTCGGCTCGACGAAACCGGAGAGGATGATCAACAGGTACAACACCGGCAGCCCCGACCATACTTCCAGCAAGCGCTGCCCGAGCAAATCGACCCAGCCACCGTAGTAGCCCTGCAATGCCCCGGCGGCGATGCCGATCAGAGCGCTGACAAAGGTCAGCATCAAGGCAAACAGAATCGACACCCGAGCACCGAAAATCACCCGCGCGAGCACGTCTCGCGCCTGATCATCAGTGCCCAGCCAGTTGACCGCCGTCGGCGGGCTCGGCGCCGGTTTGTTGAGGTCGTAGTTCGGCGTGTCATCGCTGAACGGAATCGGCGGGAACAGCAGCCAGCCACCGTCCTTGCGAATCAGGTTCTGCACATAGTCGCTGCGATAATCGGCCTGGAACGGCAGCTGTCCGCCGAACTCCTGCTCGGTGTGGCGCTTGAACACCGGGAAGTACCACTGGTCCTGATAGCTGACGACCAGAGGCTTGTCATTGGCGATCAACTCACCACCCAGTGTCACCACAAACAGGCCGATAAACAGCCATAACGACCACCAGCCACGACGGTTTTTCTTGAAGCGCTCGAAGCGCCGGCGGCCCAGAGGCGAGAGCTTGAACATCAGGCGTTCCTCGCAGCGAAGTCGATACGCGGATCGACCAGCGTGTAACACAGGTCGCCGACCAGTTTTATCAGCAGGCCGAAGAGGGTGAAGATGAACAGCGAACCGAACACCACCGGGTAGTCCCGCGAAACCGCGGCTTCGTAGCTCATGCGCCCGAGACCGTCGAGGGAGAAGATCACTTCAATCAGCAAGGAGCCGGCGAAGAACACACTGATGAATGCCTGCGGGATGCCGGACACCACCAGCAACATCGCATTGCGGAACACATGCCCGTAGAGCACGCGGCGCTCGCTCAGGCCTTTGGCGCGCGCGGTCACCACATATTGGCGGGTGATTTCATTGAGAAACGAGTTCTTGGTCAGGATCGTCAGCGTGGCGAAACCGCCGATCACCAGTGCCGTCACCGGCAGTACCAGGTGCCAGAAGTAGTCAGCGATTTTGCCGAGGGTCGACAGCGATTCGAAGTTGTCCGACACCAGGCCACGCACCGGAAACCAGTTCAGCGACGTGCCGCCGGCAAACACCACGATCAGGAACATCGCAAACAGAAACGCTGGCATCGCGTAGCCGATGATGATCGCCGTGCTGCTCCAGATATCGAAATGACTGCCATGGTGCACGGCCTTGCGGATCCCCAGCGGGATCGACACCAGATAGGTGATCAGTGTCGCCCATAGCCCGAGGGAAATGGTCACCGGCATTTTTTCCAGGATCAGGTCGGTGACTGTCGCGCCACGGAAAAAGCTTTTGCCGAAATCCAGTTGTGCGTAGTTCTTCAGCATCAGCCACAAGCGTTCATGGGCCGGTTTGTCGAAGCCGTACTGTTTTTCGATGTCCTTGATCAGTTGCGGATCGAGGCCGCGACTGGCTCGGGAAGTACCGCTCATGGTTTCGCTGGCACCGCCGCCGACACTGGCGCCGCCGATCCCTTGCAGGTGAGCGATGGCCTGTTCCACCGGACCGCCGGGCGCGGCCTGGATAATCACGAAATTGACCAGCAGGATGATCACCAGCGTCGGGATGATCAGCAGCAGGCGCCGCAGTATGTAACCCCACATCAGTGCGGCCCTCCGGGTCTGCCACGGGTAATTTTTTCCGCGGTCATCTGCTGATTGGTCAGCGGTGTGCTGCTGATTTCCCACCAGCTCTCGATGGCTTCGTCATTGCTGGCTTGCACCGACGGTATGCCGAAGCGGTTCCACCACACGGTCGAGGTGCCCGGTGGATAGTAGTTGGGAATCCAGTAGTAATTCCATTGCAGGACCCGGTCCAGGGCGTGCGCGTAATGCAGCATGTCGGACTGGGTGGAGGCGCGGATCAGGCCGTTGATCAACGTATCCACGGCAGGATTTTTCAACACCATGTAGTTGTTTGCGCCTGGGTCGTTGGCCGACGCGGAGGCGAAGTAATTGAGCAATTCGCCCCCCGGCGAGGTGCTGACCGGGTAGCCGGTGACGATCATGTCGTAGTCGCGGCTCATCAGGCGATTGACGTATTGCGAGGAGTCGATACGGCGAATGTTCAGATCGATGCCGATCTGTTTCAGCGTGCGCTTGTACGGCAGCAGCAAGCGATCCATGCCGTTCTGGCTGACCAGGAAGGTGAAGCTCAGTGGTTCGCCCTGGGCGTTCACCAACTGATCGCCATCCGGTTTCCAGCCCGCCTGTTCGAGCAGTTCGAGGGCCTGCAACTGTTTGTCACGGATGACGCCGCTGCCATCGGTTTTCGGCGCTTCGAAGACTTTAGTGAAAACCTCTTCGGGAACCTGGCCGCGCAGCGGTTCGAGGATTTTCAGTTCCTGCGCATCGGGCAGTTCGCTTGCCGCCAGTTGTGTTTTGGAAAAGTAGCTCTGCTGGCGGATATACATACCGCGCATCATCTGCCGGTTGCTCCACTCGAAATCCCAAAGCATGGCCAAGGCCTGGCGTACGCGGCGATCGGCGAACATGGGTTTCTGCAGGTTGAACACAAAACCCTGGGCTGACTGTGGCGCCTCGGTGGCCAGATGCGCCTTTTGCAGGCGTCCGTCGCTCAGTGCCGGGCTGTCATAGCCGATCGAGTAGCCAGTGGCCGAAAACTCGCGGTTGTAGTCATAAGCGCCACCGCGCAGCACTTGGCGGGCGACGTCGGTATCACCGAAGTACTCGATGCTGAAATGATCGAAATTGTACAGGCCACGACTGACCGGCAGATCCTTGCCCCACCAGTCGGCGTTGCGTTCAAACGTGATACTGCGCCCCGAATCGACCTTGCCGACACGATACGGGCCGCTGCCCAAGGGGGCTTCATAACCGCCGCCGCCGGCGAAATCGCGACGCTTCCACCAATGCTCGGGGAATACCGGCAGGGTCGCGATGTCCAGTGGCAGGGTGCGGTTTTCATTACTCTTGAAATCGAAGCGCACGGTCAGCGGCGCTTCGACTTCGACGCCTTTGACGTCGGCAAACTGGGTGCGATAACGCAGGCTGCCCTGGGTCATCAATAAATCGTAGGTGTAACGCACGTCTTCGGCGGTGATCGCTTTGCCGTCGGCGAAGCGTGCCTTGGGATTGATGTAGAAGCGCAGCGACAGACCATCGTCCGAGCGTTCCATCTTTTGCGCGACCAGACCGTAGACCGTGTAAGGCTCGTCAAGCGAACGCTGGGCCAGCGGCGAATAGAGCAAGCCATCGATCTGAGTGACGCCGATGCCTTTGTCTATATAAGGAAGGACATGGTCGAAGTGGCCGATCTCGATGGCCGAGCGGCGCATTGTCCCGCCCTTTGGCGCTTGCAGGTTGGTGTAGTCGAAGTGACTGAAGCCGGCAGGATACTTGGCAGGCTCGCCATAAACGGTCAACGCGTGTTGCGGTGCAGCGTTTGCGCCGGTGGCGCCCGTCAACAGGGCGAGGGCGGTGAGCATCAATGTGGGGAAAACCAGTCGCATTGTCAGCCTTGGAACCGGGAAATCGATAAGCGCAAGTTGTACGCGAGAGGCGCGTCAGTCGCCAGCCGTATATGTAACTGAAACACAACGGCCCACCAGAAGGCGGGCCGTTGGCAAGCAATCAGGCGACGGATCAGTCCTGACGGCTGGTGACTTCCAGCAGGTGATAACCGAACTGGGTTTTTACCGGACCTTGCACGACGTTGATTGGCGCGCTGAAGACCACGGTGTCGAATTCCTTGACCATCTGGCCAGGACCGAACGAACCCAGATCACCACCCTGACGGCTCGATGGGCAGGTGGAGTTGGCCTTGGCAACTTCGGCGAAATCAGCGCCACCTTCGATCTGGGCCTTGAGTTCGTTGCACTTGTCTTCGCTGGAAACCAGGATGTGGCGGGCAGTGGCTTTAGCCATGGGGAAATTCTCCAATCTATTTCAGTAAAAGTGTGGAGCCTACCGGATTCAGTGGGCGAATTCTCGGCAAAGTTCCGTTCGATTGTCCGTGGCCTTGATCAGAGATTCGCGGCTCGCAAACGTTCAGCATGTTCGACGTACAGCTCAATCGGGTCGGGCAGTGCGGTTGCCGTGGTGGCCGTGCGGCGCAGGCTGCCCAGATGGTCCAGCGGGTAGTCGGAGCGGATCACTTGCCCCAAGTGAGAACTGAAGCGGCCAACGAAGCCGTCATTCTGCTGCGTTTCGGTCATGAAGTACTGCGATAACGCGTGGCAAATGCTTTGGGTTGGATCGAGTGTCGACGGGCTGTTGGCCGGCAGGACGCCGCTCCATGAGTAATAGCGTACGCCGTTGACCTGTTCCGGGCCTTGTCCGCCCCAAGTGCTGGGCAATCCCTGCGGAAACTTGTCGTTGAACTCGCCTACGCCTTCGGTCGTCAGTGCATTGAGCGCCGCCATTGCGTTCTGCGGCAAGGTGACACTGCCACTGAGCAACGATAGAAAATCGGCAAATAGCGTCGCTATATTTTGGGCGACGACCTCCGGCAGCCGCCCGGGTATCAGGGCCTTACGCAGAAAGTCGGCCAGTTCCGAACCGTGATTCGGGCCGCTGACAGAGGTTACGGAAGCGACGGCGTGTGGCGCGAGCGCTGCAGCGTATCGAGCAGCCAGTGCTCCCTGACTGTGTCCTATGAGGTTGACTTTGTCTGCACCTGTGCCTCGCAAGACACGATCAATCTGTGCAAGTAATTGTTCACCCCTGGTTTCGTTTTTATGGGTGGCAGAAAGGTGCGGAACAAACACTCGGCTGCCGGCCGTTTTCAGAGCGTCCTTTACGTCATGGAACAGCTCGAAGTGACCGATGCGCTCGAATCCGAACAGGCCATGTACCAACAGGACGGGATAGCGAGTTGAAGCATTCCGTTGCATGTTCTTACCTTTTTCGCAGAAGTTCATCGGGGAATCCGGAGGCCACTCTAAAACACTCATCCCGTTGAAGAAGTAAGAAGGGGCTTCTCTTGGCCGTTGAATCTGGACTAGTGGCTGTACGAATTTTCAGATACTTATGAAATCCGAATCGGAAGTTGAGGACATCTTTCGCTCGGTTGATGGCGTTTTTGCGTAGTTTGCCTACCCGGTGGGAGGCCTTTGCCGGGTGTTCGCGGCGGCTGAGGCTGACATCGAAAGTGTGCGCAATAGCGTTCAATGTTGGCTGTCGACGCCGCCCATGAAAGCGGCGTTCTTTCCAAGGAATGGAGCCACTAATGCACACGCACGAAGTCGAGTTTTGCTACCGGATGCGCCACCCCGCCAGCCCCTGTGTTTCGAACGAACTGCTGCCAGCGGCAATCGTTGATAGTCTGAAGGGGGCGGTGCTTGATCCATCGCTGGGCAAGGTCGTTGTCCGTATTGCTCCTTATGCAAACATGAGCTGCGGCGATCAGTTGCTCTTGAGTTGGGACGGTCTGGACATAGAGGGCTTTGCTTATCAGCATGAAATGGTTCGCTATATCAGCGAAGCCCAGGTCGGCAAAGACATCGTTTTCGTGATCAAAGGCCTGCACATCGCTGCACTGGATGGCGGTTCGCTGGCGGTCTACTGGAAACTGCTCAGTGCGCGCTCGGCTGAACCGGCGGTGTCTGCCCGTGTGCATTTGTCCGTGGGTGATGTCCGGCAACAATTGCTTGCACCGATTGTCGAGGGGGCCATCGGAGGGGCGCTGGATCCGGCGCGGGTGCCGGACGGCACGCTTATCGTGCTCCAGCCTTATGCCCGAATGGCGGCGGGGGATCGAGTCACGTTGCTGTGGGGCGCTGACGCATTGTCCGCAACGTTCAGCGACAGCTTGAAGGTCGAAGCCTTTGCTGTCGCAGACGTACTGTCATTCTGGGTTGAAGGGGCGCACATCGCTGCTCATCTCGGCGGCGAGGTGGTGGTGCGCTATCAGGTCGAGCAGGCGGGCGGAGTCATTCGCGAGTCCGAGGCGGCAAGAATTCTCGTTACCCCGTTCCTGCGGGGAGAGCTTGAGGCTCCCGATGTACTTGAAGCTGAAGACTGCGTGCTGTTGAAAGAGGACTCCGTCGATGGCGTCACCATCGTGATCGGTAATGCCCGGACGCAGGAAGGCGAGTTGGTCTATCTCAAGTGCGACGGGGAACTGTTCAATCATCGGGATGACCGTGAAATCACTCGGGAGACGGCGGGGAAGCCGCTGATCTTCATTGTGCCGCACCGATTCTGGCGTGAGCACCATGGCACGACCGTGCGGGTGGCCTACACGGTTGAACGTCTGGACGATGTCAGTCAGACGTCTGCGGCCACACAGGTGCGAGTGGAGGGGTAACGCGGCGTGACCAGCCCTGCGGTTTGCAATAAATCCGCGGGGCTGGCCGGATAATCAGCCTTTTGTCTGTGTACTGAGGCGTTGAGATGCGTCCAGCAGCAAACGCTCCGTTGCGCTGAAACCGAGGCAGCCATCGGTAATCGAAACCCCGTAACGCAGGGATTCGCTCAGCGGCTGGCAGCCCTCGAACAGGTGAGACTCGATCATCATGCCGATCAGAGAACGGTCACCTTGCAGGCGTTGCTCAAGCACTTCGTTGAAGACGCCAGGCTGGCGTAGCGGGTCCTTGCCACTGTTGGCGTGGCTGCAATCGACCATGATCCGGCTCGGAATCTTCAGGCGATCCAGGTCGGCATGGATTTTGGCCACACTCTCGCGATCATGGTTCGGCCCTTTATGGCCGCCGCGCAGAACCAAGTGGGTGTCGGGGTTGCCGGGCGTTTGAATGATGGCTGGATGGCCCTGACTATCGACGCCGAAATGCCGGTGCGGATGGGCTGCCGAACGCATGGCGTCCACCGCAATGGCGGCACCGCCGTCGGTGCCGTTCTTGAAGCCGACGGGCATGCCCAATCCACTGGCCATCTCCCGATGGATCTGCGATTCAGTGGTACGCGCGCCAATGGCCACCCAGCTCAGCAGGTCATCGAAGTAGCCGGCAGCCATGGGTTGCAGCAGCTCGGTGGCCACCGGCAAACCGAGGCGGATCATTTCCAGCATCAGCTCGCGCGAAAGCGTGAGACCGCCAGCCATGTCATCACTGCCATCCAGATGCGGGTCGTAGGCCAGACCTTTCCAGCCGACCGTGGTGCGCGGTTTTTCGACATAGGCTCGCATCACCAACAACATTTCGCCGCTGACTTCTTCAGCCAGTCGAGCGAGCTTGCCAGCGTATTCGAGTGCGGATTGCGGATCATGGATAGAGCAGGGCCCGACGATGACCAGCAGGCGCTGATCCTGGCCGTTGAGAATGGCGCGAACCGCCTGACGGTGGGCGGTGACTTGCTGACTCAAGGCATTGCTCAGGGGCAATTGCTGTTTGAGTTGCAACGAGCTGGGCAGACGCAGAGTCAATGCTTCGTTGGCAGGATTCAGAGTGGACAGCGGCAGAGCAGAAACGGACGAGTTCATATTCGGTCTTCCTGGGCTGGCGGCGGGTTCTCCCGCTCGCTCGGCCCTACTGGGGTGTTCGACAATTGGCCGTATTGGCTACGTGTGTGTGCTTGCCACCTGTAGGTGACCGATCGGAGGCGGCAGGCTGTCCCGAGCGGAAGCTGGTAAATCGCCAGGCGTTAAAGCTGTCGTAACGGTAATAAGTGGCGTAGTTCATTTCGTGAATCCTCAAAGTGTCTGGTGTGTTGCTTAAAAGGTTGGGGCTGAAAAAACAAAACCCCCGGTCGGGAGGCCGACCGGGGGTTGAGAATTCTCTGGTAGGCGACCCGTTGTTATGGGCGCCGTTTGGGTATCAGGCGCGCCAGTGGCTAAACCAATACCCAAAATAAAAGCTGACCGGAGCGCAAACGTCATTCACCCGGGCAGCCGCAACCGAGCGCAAGGCGCTGGCGGTACGAAGCTGTGAGAGGGCGTTGAACATGGTCTGTCTCCAATGAATGGGCCGAGCTTACTAGAGGGCGATACGCCTCAGCAATCAGAAATTGCTATCGCGTAATCAACAAAACATCTATTGCTAGCGTCGCGCTGGAGTTGTGACATTCTGCACTTCGCTTGATGACCAAGGATGAACCGTGTCGACACAAAACATTGCTGCTGCTCAGTCTCTGCTCATTGCCGATGATCTGTTGGTCAAGGCCGAGCGCGTCGTGGGTGCGTGGCTGGGGCGAATTGTTCCTGTTGTGCAAGCCTGATGACATTCCACTTACGATTGGCGGTTCCAGAAGATCTGGCGTTTGCCCGTGATCTTACCTGTCAGAACATGCTGCGCTACTACATTCGCCATGACCTGCCATGGCAGGACGAAGCGTTCGACGTGGCATGGTTGGGGCGGCAAAACTGGCTGATAGTGAAGGGTGATGTGCCAGTGGGCTTTCTCAGTCTCAGTCGGGATATGCGCGCGCTGTACATTCGTGAACTGCAAATTGCTGAAACGTATCAGGGGCAGGGTGCTGGTTCTTGGGCGATCGATCAGGTTATCGACATGGTCCGCAAAGAAAGACGCCCGGCTCTACGCCTGACCGTATTTGAAAATAATCCGGCGAGAAACTTGTATGAGAGAAAAGGACTACAGGTTCAGGGCGCGGACGAGTGTTTTCTGCGAATGCAGCTTGATATCAGTACACATGTGCTCTGAAACCCACGGCCGGCAAGCCTTCAATGATGAATTGAAACTTTTTAAATGACGCTTTCCGCTAGGTCTGCGTGGCACTTTTTGCTAAGGTGTCCGGCATCCCAATATGACCATATCGCGAGGTGTCTGCTTGATTAGGGTGCTAGTGGTCGATGACCATGATCTCGTTCGTACAGGCATTACACGTATGCTGGCCGATATCGATGGCTTGCAGGTGGTTGGCCAGGCCGAATCCGGGGAAGAGTCCCTGATCAAGGCCCGAGAGTTGAAGCCCGATGTGGTGCTGATGGACGTCAAGATGCCTGGCATCGGCGGCCTGGAAGCCACGCGCAAACTGTTGCGCAGTCATCCGGATATCAAGGTGGTCGCGGTCACGGTGTGTGAGGAGGATCCTTTCCCGACACGCTTGTTGCAGGCCGGTGCTGCGGGTTATCTGACCAAGGGCGCGGGTTTGCCGGAAATGGTCCAGGCGATTCGCCTGGTATTTGCCGGCCAACGCTATATCAGTCCGCAGATTGCCCAGCAATTGGCGATCAAATCCTTCCAGCCCTCCAACGACTCTCCCTTCGATGCCTTGTCCGAGCGCGAAATTCAGATCGCCTTGATGATTGTCGGCTGTCAGAAGGTTCAGATCATTTCCGACAAATTGTGCCTGTCGCCGAAAACCGTGAACACCTACCGCTATCGTATTTTCGAGAAGCTTTCGATCAGCAGCGATGTCGAGTTGACCCTGTTGGCGGTTCGTCACGGCATGGTTGATGCCAGCCTCTGACCATGACTGAAACATTCGATTCCGGCGCGTTTCTGTCGACAGTCAGCGGGCGCCCAGGCGTCTATCGCATGTTCGACAGCGATGCACGCCTGTTGTACGTGGGCAAGGCCAAGAACCTGAAAAAACGCCTGGCCAGCTACTTTCGCAAAACCGGCCTGGCGCCGAAGACTGCCGCGTTGGTGGGGCGCATTGCGCAGGTCGAAACGACCATCACCGCCAACGAAACCGAAGCGCTGCTGCTTGAGCAGACGCTGATCAAGGAGTGGCGACCGCCGTACAATATCCTGCTGCGCGACGACAAATCCTATCCCTATGTGTTTCTGTCCGACGGCCAGTTTCCGCGCCTGAGCATTCATCGCGGGGCCAAAAAGGCCAAGGGCAAGTACTTCGGTCCCTATCCGAGTGCCGGCGCCATACGTGAAAGCCTGAGTCTGCTGCAAAAGACCTTCTTCGTTCGGCAGTGTGAAGACAGCTACTACAAGAACCGTACCCGTCCATGTCTGCAGTATCAGATCAAGCGCTGCAAGGCGCCTTGCGTGGGGCTGGTCGAGCCTGACGTGTATGCCGAAGACGTGCGCCACTCGGTCATGTTTCTTGAGGGGCGCAGTCACGCGCTGACCAACGAGCTGTCCACGGCGATGGAGGAGGCGGCGATCAACCTGGAGTTCGAACGAGCCGCCGAGTTGCGTGACCAGATCGCGCTGCTGCGCAGGGTTCAGGATCAACAAAGCATGGAAGGCGGCACAGGGGACATCGATGTCATCGCGGCATTCGTCAACCCGGGTGGCGCCTGCGTGCACCTGATCAGTGTGCGTGGCGGGCGCGTGTTGGGGAGCAAGAATTTCTTTCCGCAAGTCGGCATCGAGGAGGACGTGTCGGAAGTCATGGCCGCGTTTCTTGGCCAGTATTTCATCAGCAGCCCTGAGCGCGATTTGCCGAGCGAACTGATCGTCAACGTGGTGCATGAAGATTTTCCAACGTTGATCGAAGCGATCCATGAGTTGCGTGGTCGCGAGCTTGCCATCAGTCACCGGGTGCGCGGTACGCGGGCACGCTGGCAGCAACTGGCCGTCACCAACGCCGAGCAGGCGTTGGGCGCACGCCTGGCCAACCGCCAACACACCGCCGCGCGCTTTGAAGCCTTGGCCGAAGTGTTGAATCTCGATGAACCGCCGCAGCGCCTGGAATGCTACGACATCAGCCATTCCAGCGGTGAGGCGACGGTTGCTTCCTGTGTGGTCTTTGGCCCGGAAGGCGCGATCAAGTCGGACTACCGGCGCTATAACATCGAAGGGGTCACGGCGGGTGACGACTATGCCGCCATGCATCAGGCCTTGACGCGACGCTTCAGCAAACTCAAGGAAGGCGAGGGCAAGTTGCCAGACATCTTGCTGGTGGACGGTGGCAAGGGCCAGCTGTCGATGGCTCGCGATGTTCTCAACGAGTTGGCCGTACCAGATCTGATTCTGCTCGGTGTTGCCAAAGGCGCTACTCGCAAGGCGGGCTTCGAAACGTTGTATCTGAATGATGCGGCGCATGAGTTCACCTTGCGTGGCGACTCGCCGGCGCTGCACTTGATTCAACAGATTCGCGATGAGGCGCACCGCTTCGCGATTACCGGACACCGCGCACGCCGAGGCAAAACCCGCCGTACGTCAACGCTGGAAGGCGTTGCCGGCGTTGGGCCGACCCGACGTCGCGACTTGTTGAAACATTTTGGTGGATTGCAGGAGCTGACTCGTGCAAGCATCGAAGAGATCGCCAAAGCCCCGGGGATCAGTAAAAAGCTCGCAGAGTCGATTTATGCGAACCTGCATAGCGAGTAGAATGCCCCTTCACCTCGTAGCCAGTTGTGCCGATGAATATCCCTAATCTGATTACCGTTCTACGCGTCCTGCTCATTCCGATCTTCATTTTGCTGTTCTATCTGCCTTATCAGTGGAGTTACATGGCCTCCGCCTCGGTGTTTGCCTTTGCGGCAGCGACGGATTGGCTGGACGGTTATCTGGCTCGCCGTCTGGAGCAAAGCACTCCGTTCGGGGCGTTTCTCGATCCGGTAGCCGACAAGCTCATGGTTGCGGTGGCACTGGTGCTGCTCGTTCAAGAACACGGCAATCTCTGGCTCACTCTGCCGGCTGCTGTCATCATCGGTCGCGAGATCGTGGTGTCGGCATTGCGTGAATGGATGGCCGAGCTTGGTGCTCGTGCCCACGTAGCCGTTTCAAATCTGGGCAAGTGGAAAACCGCGGCGCAGATGCTTGCGCTGGTCATTCTGTTGGCCAACCCGAAGGACTTCAGTTTCTGGGTTATCTTGGGTTATGCCTTGCTGATGGTCTCTGCCGGCCTGACCTTGTGGTCGATGGTGCAGTACCTGCGCGCCGCCTGGCCGCACCTGAAGACTGATGTTGAAAAGAAATAAAACTTTTTTGAATCAAGGGGTTGACGGAGCTTCTTAATTCTATAGAATGCGCATCACCAAGCGGGAATAGCTCAGTTGGTAGAGCACGACCTTGCCAAGGTCGGGGTCGCGAGTTCGAGTCTCGTTTCCCGCTCCAAGTTTGTACAGTGTTTGTTGTTGTGCTACTGACAGCAGATACTTTGAGGCCGAGTAGCAAAATGGTTATGCAGTGGATTGCAAATCCACCTACGCCGGTTCGATTCCGACCTCGGCCTCCACTATAAATAAGCTCCGTAGATCCATGATTTACGGAGCTTTTTTATTTGCAAAGTACCGCAAGATTTAGTCTTGAAAAACGGTCATTGCAAACTTGCTTCACCGGGAAGTGATGTATATATTTCCCGCACTGTTGTTCAAGGCTGGATCCTGTCAGGATCGCGACTGGGCAGCAGAAGACAGCAGCACCGCGCTACCGCCCGAATGGCGAAACTGGTAGACGCATGGGACTTAAAATCCCCCGCTCGTAAGGGCGTGCCGGTTCGATTCCGGCTTCGGGCACCATCTTAAATCAAGGGTTTGCGGGCGAAAGCTGATGCAAGCCCTTGTTTGTTTCTGGTCCGCAATCATTTGGTTGGCATTGCTGTTTGCCCTTGCGATTCCTGATGTATGGCTCGGTCATTATCACGGTCGTACACTCAAGTTGATTCCCCGCCTGCAAAATCTCACGCTGGACTCTGCCTTGTCTGTACCTGCCTTGGCGCGCAAATCTTGCCTCTGAAACTCAGCCTTAAGCCATCCGTTCCGCTGGTTGCCGTTGGGCGCGGAGGGGAATGCATTCAGGTGGTGTGCCAGCGGTTTGATACGAGGCGGTTGTCATAGCTCGCAGTTTCATCCAAATCTCTCGATTGCCCAGCGGCTAATATCTGCAAGCTGCATGGCGTTACGAAAAGATGCCCGGACGTAGCCGGGCTTTTAGGGAAGAGTTCAGCGCGAATCCGCTTCTTTCGGAGAACGAGACGAAGTTTTTTCACTTCGTCTCCGAAGCCAGCTAAAGAACGCGTGCACCGGATGCAGGAAGGCCACAAGCACGCCGATGAGCATGATGATGAAGATGGCCACAAGCGGGATGCTTTCGTGCGAGAACATGGTGGGTTACTCCTGTAGTCACTATGTCGGAACCCGCAGCCTAGACGCATCGAGCCATGTTTTCGATGAACGTATATTCATCCTTCAGCGCCTCGGTTGTGCTACAGCGAGGCTCACGAGTCAGGCGGTATCTGGAAATCAGCGAGCAACCAAAAGACCCTCCCGAGTTGGCTGGGTTATTTGAAATTTCGTTCGTAAAACATTCGCTGTATCGCCGCGCAACCGCCAGACAAAACCATTTGCTCAATGCTGAACCCGCTTGTGAAGTGCCTGTTCGGGTATTAGCACCCGGCAAACTGTGCGTCCGCCGGGAACCAGGCGCGTTTAAGGCATCAAGACAGAGTCGACAACGTGGATCACGCCGTTTGACTGCATCACGTCTGCGATGCTGATACTTGCCTTACCGCCTTTGGCGTCCACCACCCATAGCTTGCCTTCGTACAGCTTGATACTCAGCGACTCACCTTGAACGGTTTTCAGCATAACGGTGCCGCCGTTCTTTTTGGCCTCGGCCATTATTTGTGCAGATGTGTGAGTGCCGGGCACAACATGGTAGGTCAGGATTTTGGTCAGATCGGCTTTGTGTTCAGGCTTTACCAGCGTGTCGACGGTGCCTGCCGGAAGCTTCGCAAACGCTTCGTTTGTCGGAGCGAAGACGGTGAATGGACCTTTGCTGTTGAGCGTATCAACCAGCCCGGCAGCCTTGACCGCCGCTACAAGTGTCGTGTGATCCTTCGAGTTGACTGCGTTCTCAACGATGGTTTTAGTGGGGTACATCGCTGCGCCTCCGACCATCACCAAGTCGGCGGCAAAGCTGAGCGTTGCAGTTACACAGAGAATGGCGAAGCAGGCTGCTGCAGCAATTTTTTTGTAAAAGGCATGCATGATGTATCTCCTTGGCTCTTGTGCCCTCCGAGTGAGGGTATTGAATCTACGAGCCAGCGATCAAAATGGATGCATCGGTTGTTGAAATGATTTTGTGAGTGCTGCCCGTGTCAGGCTTTTGTCCTGGTGCTGGTGGTCGCTCATAAAGGCGTACCGCTTCGGCCACCCTGAATAGCAAAGGCCTGCATGAGTTTCCTCATGCAGGCCTTTTTTGTGCCTTGCTTATACGCAGTGCTAGACGAATGCTTGCCCGCTAAAGCCGCGAGGCAAGCGCTGAAGACCGGCCATTGCAGTCAGGCGCTCGATCCACTCTGCGCGCCAGTTGGTTGCGCCGTGGGAGGTTTTGGCCTGACGGGCCATGCGACGGGTGGCGTTGCGCTGATCCTTTCGCGCCTGTTTGTAGGCATCGGTATTGCGGCAACTGCGGCACTTCACGCGATTGAGTTCGCGGCTTGCCGACAGTTGTTTGCCTTTATGGCCGCAGGCCAGATGCCCGTCGACGTTGAAATGGATAACCATAACTGTCTCCTATGCGACATGTATAAGTTATGACAACTCACGCACGGTAACCGTTCGCCATTTGGGCGCTGGCCAAAAAAACACCCACATGCGGGCGGGAGAGGGCGTTACTTTGCAAAGGAGTGATTTCACTGTCGTCGCGCAGATGCAGTCGTCACGTGAAAAACTGGAAAAATAGACATTACGGGCAGACACAAGCGCGGTGACTCCTGTGTCACCGCTAATGAGCAAATTCCTGACACCCTGGCCGGGTCGAGGTCATCTGAACCGAGGCAGTGGCCGATCAACAGGCTTTAGCGCCGACAGCGTGTTGCGAATCAGCGGAGCATCCTTCTCGATGTCGTTCAGCCGGTCTCGGATGCGCAGGGCGGTGGGGTGTCCACCTTGGTGATCGACCCAGTCGGCGATCTCTTTGCAAGCGGCGGCGAGGCGCGCTTGTCGAGCGTCGAGCAGGGTGAGGAGGGTGGTGATGGACTCTTTTTCGGACATTGAACACCTCCGTTCTATGAAACCTGGGCTGCAGCAAAAAGCCCGCGTGTTGCGAGCCTTCTGCCGTGGGGCGCTGCTCCTTCAGCTGGTTTCAGTATAGACCCGCTTCTGATCGGCATCAGCCTGAAGACTGGCGGGCCGCTGATGGGGAACTCGCTGCGTTGAGGCGTCTGCATTCACCTCGTGCTTCACCCTCCGTGTCGTAGCCATCGCCGATGAAACCGCCAGTACGTGTGTCGCAGATGCGAAACCAGCTAGTGGCTTTGGCGGGATCATGCTGGCTGTCTTCGGCACGTCGACCGTAAATAATGATCTTGTTGCAACGCTTCACGACGAAAATGTCTTCCATGGCGTCACCGCAGCTGATTCGTGTCAGATCAACTATAGAAGCCCTCGGCAATCGTGCAAAAAATAGGCAGGTCAGCTCGTCGGTTGCCAGCGCCAGCCTTCGGGGTGCCAGGTCAAACAATGGCTTGGGTTTAACGCCTGTAAAAACGCTTGATCGTGGGAAACCGCGACAATCGCTCCGGGAAATGCCTGCAAGGCGTGTTCGAAAGCGTGCACCGACGCCAGGTCCAGATGATTGGTCGGCTCATCCAGCAGCAGTAATTGTGCGGGCGTCTGGCGCCACAACGCCAGCGCAAGGGCTGCTTTCAAGCGTTCGCCGCCACTGAGTGAGGCGCACGGGCGGTTAACGCGTTGTGCGTCGAGTTGCAGATGAGCGAGAAAGCTGCGCAACTCACCTTCGCTCAAAAGTGTTTGCTGTGCCTGCAACTGATCGACAATCGATGTGTGCTCATCCAGCAGCTTCAGTTGTTGGTCAAGAAAGGCAAAAGGCACGTGCGTGATGCACTCGCCACTTACCGGCGCCCATTCACCTGCCAGCAATTTCAACAGCGTCGATTTGCCACAACCGTTGTGACCGCTGACAGCGATGCGCATCGGCCCTTGAATGGCGAGGTCAAGGCGGGTGGTGGGCGCATCTGCCGGTAACCATGGCAAGCACGCGTCGATCAGCGTGCACACCCGCCGATTGCTCGGCACCACGCTGCCCGGCAGATTGATCAGCACGCCGTCGGCGGGCAGGACGTTTTCGTACGCCTCGCGAACACGCTGATCCAGATCGGCCTTGCGTGCCTGGTGGCCGACTTTTACCTGCCCTATGATGTCCCGCGCAGCGGCTTTCAACGCTGCCCGCTCGAAGCCCGAAACGTTGGCACTTTGTGCGTGGCGACGGCTGCCGGCCGCGTGGCGCTGGATCGTGTCGTGCTCGCGTTGCAGCCGCGTACGTTCGCGCTGACGTTCGATACGGGCCTGATCGAGCTGTGCCTGCGCCGCCTGTTGATGGATCCTGCGTTGCTCGGTGAAATCCGAAAACCTTCCGCTGAAAACTGTTACTCCCAACGCCGTGAGTTCGACAATTCGCTGCATCTGCTCCAGAAGCTGGCGGTCGTGACTGACGATAATCAGGCCGCCACGCCAGCGCTCAAGCAGGCTCATCAGCCATTGCCGACCGGCGCTGTCGAGGTGATTGGTGGGCTCGTCGAGCACCAGCAATGGCGCCTGACTCAGCAGTGCGCCGATCAAAGCGATTCTGGCTTGCTGGCCACCACTGAGGTGCTCCGTCAGATCCGACCCGGTGAGGTCGGTCAGCCCGGCCCCATCGAGCATCTGGCGCAAGCGTTCGGCCAGATCCCAGCGTTCATCGATGAGGTCGAAGTCGTGCGCAGTGGCACCACCGCATCTTAGTCGCTCCAGTGCGCTGAGCGCCGGGGCCGTCCCCGTTGCATCGGCGACGGTTTGCCCGGGTGTGGCGATGAACGTTTGTGCGACGTAATGCACGCAAACCGAGCGTGCCACGCTGCCGGTGCCGGGTTGTAATTGCCCGGCAATCAAACGTGCAAGCACGCTTTTGCCAACACCATTGCGCCCGACGATCGCAGTCGGTTGATGATCGAAAGTCAGGTTCAGGTCTTCAAACAGTGTTGCGCCATTGGCGAACTGAAAGCCCAGTTGATTCAGGGAAACGAGTGCGGGTGTACGCGAGACGTGAGTCATCGGCACCTCCAAAAAATGTCGTGAAAACTGACAAGCGCCGAGAACGGCGTGTCGCGATTACATTTTTAGAAGGCTGGATTGTTCACTGCTGCGGTCGTCCGAAGGAGGAGAGGTCGCTAGCCTAGATGACGCTCCCTTGCGGATCAAGATGCATCGGTCATCTCGCTCATTCGCTCGAGAAACATCGCCAGTGCCACTTCCTCCGCACGCAGGCCTTTGCGCACGCGCGGGCGAGGCAGTTCAGCGAGGGCGCCGAGCATGAATTTCTCCACCACGGCGGGGTGGATGTAGCATTTTCGGCACACCGCCGGGGTGTTGCCCAGCTGCTTGGCGACGCCTTTGACCATCTCCACCACATGCCGCTTGGCCTCGGTCTCGGATTCCCATTGCAACTCGCGCAACACCGCCAGCGCCAAGGCACTGCCGGCCCAGGTACGGTAATCCTTGGCGGTGAAATCGGCGCCGGTCAGGGTTTGCAGGTAGGCGTTGACGTCGGAAGAACTGACGGTGTGTCGCTCACCGTTTTCATCCAGATACTGAAACAGGTTCTGCCCGGGAATCTCCAGGCAACGCTTGATGATGCGCGCCAGACGCCGATCCTTGACGGTGATCTGGTGTTCGATGCCGCTTTTGCCGCGAAACTGGAAGAGGATCGCGCTGCCGTTGACTTCGACATGTCGGCTGCGCAGGGTGGTCAGGCCGTAGGAACGGTTGTCGCGGGCGTATTGCGTATTGCCGACCCGGATCAATGTGGCGTCGAGCAGGGTGATCACCGTCGCCATGACCTTGTCACGACTGAAGCCGGGCGCGGCCAATAGCGCCTCCAGTTGCTTGCGCAGTTTCGGCAACGCGAGACCGAACTCACGCAGGCGCGAATACTTGTCGGCATCGCGCACTTCGCGCCAGCGCGCGTGATAGCGATATTGCTTGCGGCCACGGGCATCACGGCCGGTGGCTTGCAGATGACCGCGCGGATCCGGACAGATCCACACATCGGTATAGGCGGGTGGTACGGCAAGGGCATTGATGCGTTTGATTTCATCCGGATCACTGATGCGCTGGCCGGACGGCTCGAAATAGCTGAACTTGCCACGCAGCTTCTTGCGGGTGATACCGGGCTGGGTGTCGTCGACGTAATGCAGGTCGGATGGCAGGTCGGCAGTCAGCACGGTGTCGGGCATGGCAGTTTCCTTTGATGGCGCGGCGGTCTGTAAAACGATTGACCGCACGCCGTTGCCGTGGTGCCGAATGATTTAAGCGAGGACTGCGACCGCTTTGATCTGCGCCCATAAATGCTGGCCCGGATGCACGCCCAACTGGTCCCGGGAATAGCGTGTAATACGCGCGAGCAGCGGAGTGCCGCCAGCATCAAGGCGAATCAACACGTGGGCGGCGTTGTCCGCCGATTGTTCGCTGACCACCGTCACCGGCAGTCGATTGAGGATGCTGCTGAATTCGCTGTTCTGCAGGCTCAGGCTGATATCCCGCGCGTGTACTTTGCAGCGCAGGGTCTGACCCGGTTCCATCGGCGCGTGCGTCACACGGATGCTCATCTCGGTGGCCGGCAATTGCAGGCTCAGCAGTTGATATTGCGCATCGTAGGCGCTGACCTGCCCTTCAATGATCACCCCGGCGTCATCGCCCATCGCCATCGGCAGATCAAGACGTGCGAGGGTTTCGCCAATCGGGCCGCTGGCCAGCGCTTTGCCTTCGCTGAGCAAGACCAGATGATCGGCCAGTCGCGCCACTTCATCCTGGGCATGACTGACGTACAACAGCGGAATGTCCAGTTCGTCGTGCAGACGTTGCAGGTACGGCAGGATTTCACTTTTGCGCTGGCTATCGAGAGCGGCCAGCGGCTCGTCCATCAGCAGCAGTTTCGGGCTGGTCAGCAGGGCGCGGGCGATGCCGACACGCTGGCGTTCGCCTCCCGACAAATGCTGCGGATGACGCTCGAGCAAATGCTCGATGCCCAAGAGTTCGGTGGCCTGCGCCATGTCGACCCGACGCTGGGACTTGGCGATGCGCTTGAGGCCGAACTGCAAATTGGCCAGCACCGACAGATGCGGAAACAGGCTGGCTTCCTGAAATACATAGCCGAGCGCGCGTTTGTGTGGCGGGACGAAAATGCCGTTATCGCTGTCCTGCCAGACTTCATCGTTGATCTGAATGAAGCCATGTTCAGCGCGCTCAAGCCCGGCAATGCAACGCAGACAGGTGGTTTTACCCGAGCCGGAATGCCCATAAAGCGCAGTCACGCCACGGCCCGGCAAGTGCAGGTCGACATCGAGGCTGAAGCCCGTATAGACCCGTTTCAAACGCACATCGATCATCGATCAGCTCCAGCCTGCGCGGGTCTTGCGGCTGGAGTACAGCGCCAGCAACACCAGAAACGAAAACACCAGCATCGCCCCGGCCAGCCAGTGAGCCTGCGCGTATTCCATCGCTTCGACGTGGTCATAAATTTGTACGGAAACCACGCGGGTCTTGTCGGGAATGTTGCCGCCGATCATCAGCACCACGCCGAACTCACCGACGGTATGCGCGAAACCGAGTATCGCTGCGGTGATAAAACCGGGGCGCGCCAACGGCACAATCACGCTGAAAAACGTGTCCCACGGATTGGCACGCAAGGTCGCGGCCACTTCCAGGGGGCGGGTACCGATCGCCGAGAACGCGTTCTGCAACGGTTGCACCACGAACGGCATGGAATAGATCACCGAACCGATCACCAGCCCGGTGAAGCTGAACGTCAAAGTGCCCAGGCCCAGCCATTGGGTGAACTGGCCGAGAAAGCCGTGCGGGCCCATCATCAGCAACAGATAGAAACCGATCACGGTCGGAGGCAGTACGAGGGGCAGGGCGACGATCGCTCCGATCGGGCCGCGTAGCCATGAATCGGTGCGCGACAGCCACAGGGCGATCGGCGTGCCGACCACCAGCAAGATCGCGGTGGTCAGGGACGCCAGTTTCAGGGTTAGCCAGATCGCCGCGAAATCGGCGCTTGTCAGTGACATTTTAAAGCTGGTAACCGTAGGACTTGATCACCGCAGCGGCTTTCGGGCCTTTGAGGTATTCAACCAAAGCTTTGGCGGCGGCGTTGTCTTTGCCTTTGTTCAGAATGACCGCGTCCTGTTTGATCGGGTCGTGCATGCTCGCAGGGACGATCCATGCCGAACCGCTGCTGACTTTGCCGTCCTTGTAGATCTGCGACAGGGCGACAAAGCCCAACTCAGCGTTGCCGGTCGAGACAAACTGATAAGCCTGAGTGATGTTCTGGCCTTCAACGATCTTGGCTTTGGTGGCGTCGGTCAATTTCAGTTTTTCCAGCACTTGCGTGGCGGCCAGGCCGTATGGCGCAGCTTTCGGATTGGCGATGGACAGGTGCTGGTATTCGTTCTTTTTCAGCACTTCGCCTTTCGCATCGACATAACCTTCTTTCGCCGACCACAACGCCAGCGTGCCGATCGCGTAGGTGAAACGCGAACCTTTGACGGTCTCGCCTTCTTTTTCGAGTTTTTCCGGGGTGGTGTCGTCAGCGGAGAGGAACACTTCGAACGGCGCGCCGTTCTTGATCTGAGTGTAGAACTGGCCAGTGGCGCCATAGGCTGCGACCAGTTTGTGCCCGGTGTCTTTTTCGAAATCGGCGGCGATGGCCTGGATCGGCGCGGTGAAGTTGGCTGCCACAGCCACCTGCACTTCATCAGCCTGAACTGCGCCGACGGCGAAGACGGCGAGCAAAGAGGCCAGGCAACCAGGGGCAAGACGTGAGGCACGAATGGTCATGTAACAGCTCCGTTATTGACGAGTGCAGCGGGCAGCTATTGTTTGAAGTGGGCTGCGCCGATGCGAGGGGTGAATTCGCTATATAGCGAAATATATAGCGAAATGCCGCCAAACAGGAAGTGTTGGTTAAAATCAGCGCGAGGATGTTTGAATCTTCACGCTGTACAGCTTCAGCGGCGAGCGAGTTTTGCCAGTGCGCCTTCGGCCAATTGTCGAGTCAGTTCAGCGCTACCGAGGTCTTTGCCCAAGGTGAATGCCTGACCGGCCCAGAGGTTGGCAAACTCTGCTTCGTTGATCGCTCGCAGCGGCATCAGCGCACCCCCGGCCAAGGGAAATGCTGGTGCCTGGGGCGAAATCGGGCCCAGCTCACGCATGACGCGATTGAGAATGCCCCGTGCCGGCCGCCCGGTAAAAATATTGGTGATCGCTGTTTCGCTTTCCTTGGCGGTGCGCAGCGCCTTGTGGTGAGCGGCGCTGACTTTTGCTTCCGGCGTGAACAGATAGGAGGTGCCGACCTGTACCGCTGAGGCCCCCAACATAAACGCCGCCGCCATGCCGCGCGCATCGGCAATTGCCCCGGCGGCAATCACCGGTACGCTCACCGCATCGACCACCTGAGGCACCAGGGCAAACGTGCCGATCTGACTGCTCAGATCATCACTGAGAAACATACCGCGATGGCCGCCGGCCTCGTAGCCCATGGCGATAATCGCGTCGCAGCCGTTCTGTTCCAGCCAGATCGCTTCATCGACCGTCGTGGCCGATGAGAGAATTTTCGCCCCGGTTGCCTTGACCCGCTCGAGCAAGGATTTCTCTGGCAGACCGAAATGGAAGCTCACGACTTCAGGTCGAAACTCTTCCAGCACTTCACAGGCTGCCGCATCAAACGGTGCCCGATTGGACACCGGCGTCGGTGCAGCGAAATCGGCGCCCAGTTCACGGTAATACGGTTCCAGTAAATGCTTCCAGTCACGTGCACGTTGCTCATCGGCTGCCGGTGGCTGATGGCAGAAGAAGTTCACGTTGAAGGGCTTGTCGGTGTGCTGGCGGATGGTTTTCAGCTCTTCGCGCAATTGCTCGATGCTCAACATCGCGGCCGGCATCGAACCCAGGCCGCCGGCGTTGCACACGGCGATGACCATGGACGAATTCGTCGCACCGGCCATCGGGCCCTGGATGATCGGCAATTCAATGCCGAGCAGATCAAGAAGACGGGTGTCTGGCCATTGGCTCATGAGGGCGGTTCTCCAAACGGTGTAGCGGGCAGGGGGCAAAACCGGTTTTTAGCAGCAAAACCGGATTCGGGGCCAGTTGGAAATTCAGAACAACCCGTGCAGTTTTTCAGCGTCGATGACATCCGCCGTTCTTCGGCCTCCAGAAGCGTGATGAAAATTGCTGGTACGCCGGTGGTCACGGCAATGGCGAACTCTTTAAGAATTTCGGTGAAACCACGACCGTCGAAAAAGCATAGACGCGGGCCATGGAAATACCCGGCGAATTCGCCGATTGGCGCAAAGTCGAATGTGGCAAGGTGTTGCGATGTGCTATTTCAAGGCACGACATTCTGAAAACAGTCCAGCGAGGCAGTCATGTTTAACGCCATTGTGATCGACAAAGACGACAGCGGTTACCGCGCCAACCTGCAACAGGTCAACGAGGAGCAATTGCCTGAAGGCGATGTCACCGTGGCTGTTGCGTACAGCACGCTGAACTTCAAGGATGGCCTGGCGATAACCGGCAGCAGTCCGGTGGTGCGCAAGTTTCCGATGGTGCCGGGGATCGATCTTGCGGGCACCGTGGAAGCCAGTTCACACCCCGACTGTAAGGTGGGTGATCAGGTGCTGCTCAACGGCTGGGGTGTTGGCGAGAATCACTGGGGCGGTCTGGCGCAGAAGGCGCGACTCAATGGCGATTGGCTTATTCCATTGCCCAAGGCCTTTACGGCGGCGCAAGCGATGGCTGTCGGTACGGCCGGTTATACGGCGATGCTGTGCATTCTGGCGCTCGAGCGTAATGGCGTGACGCCGGAGCAGGGTGAGGTGCTGGTCACGGGGGCCAACGGCGGTGTCGGCAGTTTTGCCATCGCCCTGCTGAGCAAACTCGGCTACCGTGTCGTCGCGTCCACCGGCCGGGTCTCCGAGCATGAATATCTGCAGCAGTTGGGCGCCGGCGAGATCATTGACCGTGCGACGTTGTCAGCGCCCGGCAAGCCACTGGCCAAAGAGCGTTGGGCGGCGGTGATCGATTCGGTTGGCAGTCACACCCTGGCCAATGCCTGCGCGAGCACCCGCGCCGAAGGCACCGTCGCCGCCTGTGGTCTGGCCCAAGGCATGGACTTCCCGGCGTCAGTGGCGCCGTTTATTTTGCGCGGTGTGACCCTCGCCGGCATCAACAGCGTGACCCAGCCCAAGGCCCGCCGACTGCAAGCGTGGGAGCGTTTGGCCAAGGATCTGGATTTCTCGCTGCTGGCATTGATCAGCCACGAAATCGGCCTGAGTGAAGCCATCGAGGCGGCGCCAAAACTGCTCGCCGGGCAACTTCGCGGACGGGTTGTGGTGGACGTCAATCGCTGAGGTTTTCAGGTTGCGTAGCATCCATTGACCGTTCACGCCGGCGTCTCGCGCTCAAGCAACTGACGCTTGCGCTCGACCCCCCAACGATAACCGGAAAGGTTGCCATCGCTGCGCACCACGCGGTGGCAAGGGATCGCCACCGCCAGGCGGTTGGCCCCGCATGCCTGAGCCACTGCGCGCATGGACGTCGGCGCACCGATGCGCTGGGCAATTTCGGCGTAGCTGGCGGTGCTGCCGAGCGGAATCTCCCGCAACGCTTGCCAGACACGTTCCTGAAACGCCGTCCCCCGCACGTCCAGTGGCAGATCCAGGCCAATGGCCGGCGCTTCGATAAAACCCACGACTTTGGCGATCAACTGTTCAAACCCGCTGTCTGCGCCAATCAGGTTGGCTCTGCGAAACTGATCCTGCAGGTCGCACACCAGTTGATGCGGGTCGTCACCCAGCAAAATCGCGCACACCCCACGCTCACTTTGCGCCACCAGAATCGCGCCCAGCGAGCATTGGCCTACGGCAAAATGGATGTCGTTGTTTTGACCGGCAGCGCGGTAGTCGCCAGGTTTCATCCCCAACAGTTGGTTGGCTGATTCGTAGAAACGGCTGTTGGAATTGAAGCCTGCGTCGTATAGAGCGTCCGTCACCGAATTGCCGTCCGCGAGACGTTCACGCACTCTGCGCGAACGATGGGCGGCGGCGTAGGCTCTTGGCGTCAGGCCAGTGGCGGCTTTGAACACGCGATGAAAGTGAAACGGGCTCAAACCGGCCGTCTCTGCGAGCTCGTTCAGGGCGGGCGGATTTTCTGCTATCTCGATTTGCCGGCATGCCGTGGCGACGGTCGCGGCATGCTGCGCGGCGACATCACTTTGATCCTTGCTCGCACGTTTGCTCGGCCGATAACCCGCGGCTTCGGCCTGTTGGGCGGTATCGAAAAACTCGACATTCTGGGGTTTCGGCAAGCGTGCCAGGCTGCTCGGGCGGCAGTAGATGCCGGTGGTTTTTACCGCATAGACAAACTGCCCGTCCGCCTGCGGATCCCGTGCAAGCACGGCGGCCCAGCGTGGATCATGTTCGGTATCAAGCGGGGTCGAAAGCGTTTTCATGATGAGTAATCCGTTGACCTGTTTGATTCAGGTTAACCAGCCTCGCCAGGCACAACACTCCGGGCCTTGCGGTCAAATTTTTCGGGTTCAGCGAGCGACCCGAAACGTCAGATTGATCCGCTGTTGACCCAAGCGCGGATGCTGACCTTGCTTGATTGGCAATACGCCGTGGTAGCGCAATCGGTCGACGCCGCCCCAGACCACCATGTCACCGTGCAGTAGCGAAATTCGCCGGGTCTTGTCGCTGCGCGCAAAACCGCCGAACAGAAATATGGCTGGTAATCCGAGTGACAGGGAAACGATCGGCGCGGCGTAGTCCTTTTCGTCTTTATCCTGATGCAATGACATTTTTGCGCCGGGGACATAGCGATTGATCAGGCAGGAATCTGCATTGAAGCCAGAGAAACCAGCTCGCTCGGCTGCCGAATGCGCCAGAGCAGCGAAGGATTTCGGCATCTGCGGCCAAGGCAGCCCGTTGAGCGGGTCGACAGCCGAATAACGATAGCCGCTGCGATCAGTGATCCAGCCCCACTCACCGCAACTGCTGGTGCCGACTGACATGCTGAAACCGCCCGGTGTGACCATGTGGCGCAAGGGGGCCGCTGCGAGAACGGCGTGCAGTGCCGGCAGCAATTGATCGACAATCGGCAGGGCGAAGCCGCGCAATAGCCAGGATTGCTCGCCAATCTGTTCGGCTCGGGCTTGTTGTTGAGGTTCGTGGTCAGCGAACAGGTCGAGAGTTGTTGAGGACATGGCCATCAGGTTGCGTCGTGAAAGATGATGCCTAGGGTATGCCTTTTTCCACTGTGCAGGCGACTGACACCGTGGCGCATGGTCACCCGATAATCACCGCGCACGCCTTTGACGGGGCGCTGATTCACGGCAAAGATCAGCGCATCACCTTTCGTCAGATCAAGTACGTGCGGGCGAGATTGCATGCGCGGGCGCTGCTCGGTGAGAACGAACTCTCCACCGCTGAAGTCTTGCCCGGGTTCTGACAGAAGAATCGCCACTTGCAGCGGAAAAACCGATTCGCCGTACAGGTCCTGATGCAGGCAGTTGTAGTCCTGCGGGCCGTACTGCAACAGAAGAGGGGTGGGGCGTCGTTGACCGGCGGCATGGCAGCGCTGAAGAAACTCGGCGTGGTTCGGAGGGAAACGCTCGGGCAGGTGCATGCGTTCGTACCAGCGATTGGCCAAGGGGACCAAGCGCGGATACAACGCGCAGCGAAGGCGTTCTACCGGTGTCGGCAGGGGATATCGAAAGTATTTGTACTCGCCGCGACCGAAACCGTGGCGGGCCATGATGACCTGCGATCGAAACGGTTCGGTCTGTGGATACAGCGCACTCAGGTGATCGCAGGTTTCGGCCAGCAGCAGCGAACGGATGATCGCGTAGCCGTCCTGATCCAGTTGCTGCGCAAGGCTTGCCCAGTCGAGCGAATCCAGACGCGAGGGTGACATCGACATGCTGACTCCTTGACGCTTGGTCGAAGAAAGTCAGTCTAGGCAAGGCCTGGCGGCAGAACACTCCGCCGCTTGCGGTCGAATTCGCTGCCGCGTCTTACAGTGCTTTGCTTACCGAGATTTCGCTGATCACGTCGTCGCTCTGGCCGTGAAGGGCCTCCAGAGCGGCCTTGGCTTCTTCGGCAGTGCCGTTTTCCAGCTGCGCGAACTCGAAGCGGCGTTCACCGTTGAGTTTGTACTTGATGACGTATTTGGTTGTTTGGGCCACGGTCATGCTTTCCTTTCTGGTTGAGCGGCGTGTCTCAGCTGAGTTTGGTGCTGGAGCGACGGATGATCTTGATCGAGTGGGTCAGCGTCGGCTTGCGGGTTACGCTGATCGCACGGCGGTTGACCGTGTCTATGGTGATGTTCCAGAAACCGGTGCTCGGCGCGGTGATACGGGCCGGGAAGGTGTCGAAGGCGCCGCCGTGATAGGTGTGACGGCCGCCATTTTTGAAGCTGCGGAAGTTGGCGTCGTTCATCAGACGGATGTTGCACATTTGCGAGCATTGAATGACGACGATGTCGTCTTCGTTGAGGTGTTCGCGCTGGTGAATGAATTTCATGGGCGCCTCCAGAAGGGCTTTTTCTACAAAATCAAAACGATAGCTTGTAATTGCGCGCAGTTTATCAGCCCGCACGGGTTATTATCTGGCCGTCGGGCGTTGGTTTGACAATTTTGAACAGATATTCGCAATCGGATGCGGGTTAAATGCAGAAGGCCCCGGAGAAAAACGGCATTTGTGCTGTCGGACGGTCTTTAACGGAGGTTTTGTATGAAGTGGGGTGTGGTGTGTCTGCCGTTGATTCTGGCTGTGGGTGGTTGTGCGAGTGTTTCCGAAATCAATGAAACGCTGCCGACCATGAGCGTGATCTCCGGCAAGAAACCCCATGAATATGCCCAGTGTCTGGCCGATAAACTGGCAGACAGCCGCGGCGCGCTGCAAGTGCAGCCGCACAAGGACGGGGTTCGGGTCATCGTACCGGGGAAACTTTCTACGGGTGCAGCCGCAGTGTTTGATATCGAAGATCGCTCCGGCGGCAGCAGCATCAAGTTGCATGAGCGCATGTCGAACGTGCCGGTTCGCCCGCGTGACGTGCAAAAGGCCGCCAATGCGTGTATTTCCGGCTGATAGACTGACAGTCATCAGCACCGATGCCGTCGCAGTCATGCTGTGACGGCATTTTCATTTCTGGAGTCGCGATGAAGCGAGAGCAAGTACGGGAGCGCCACGTAGAGGGCCTGATCTCTGCCACCCATGTTATCCAGAACCCGGCGAATCCGGGTGAGTGGATCGTGTTTTTCAAGAAGAGCGCCGGGCGCAGCTACTTTCTGGTCGACGATAACGACGAAGTCGAATCCTTCAACCGTCTCGACGATCTGATCGAAGTCGTTCGTGGACTCGGGATCAAGTTCGCCGAAATTCATATGTAAGGTCTATTTGCAGACCACGACAACGCTGCGGTTCTTGTAGTTGCCGACATCAACGCCCAGGGTTTTGTCGCTTTCCTTCGGCTGGGGTGTGCCGTCGGTGCCAACGATTCGGTAGCCAGTGCCCGCGCAGGAGGCATCGGCTTTTTCATAGCAGGTCGCCCAGGAATTCGCTTCGCCGGAGCAATCGATCGACAGCCCCTGTTCACCATTGTTCAGGTATGTGGGTTGGGAGGTGGCGCAACCGGCCAGTGCCAATACCGCGATCAGGGGCAGCCATTTTTTCAGATTCATGTTTGTGGTCTTCAGCGAGGGGGACTAGACGCTCTGACAGCGCCGGTGTGAAAAGGTTATAGCGTTTGGCCACTTGTTTGTAGTGGGCACAAAAAAGCCCTGCTCAAGGGCAGGGCTTGGGGCGTCGCAGTCGATCAGTCCTGATCTTTGCCGCGGCGCTTGGCCGATGCCGGAGTGTCGGTGAACACTGCCGCTACATCGGTCGCCATTTGTTCGCTGTCGAAAGGCCCGGCGATGTGTTCGCCATTGGTCGTGGTCAGCGTCCACTTGCCGTCTTTCTTGTCGATCACATACCCGTTGACGATTTTTACCGCAGCCATCTATCTGTCTCGTTCGCTGGTTCAAAGGCGCCATGATACCGGCAAATGCTCGCATTGGGGGGCGATGAGCGTATGGTGATTCAGTTTCTCGGCTGCTTTGAGCTACGCTGATCTGGCTGCGCCAGGATGTCGATGGAACTATCGGCGAGAATATTTCTCTATGTTGGCATCGGTTAGCCAGTGCGGGGCATTGTAAGGTGCACGCCGCCTGATTAGACTGCGCCGAAACTCGTACACACAGCCCTTTCAAGGACTTATATGATCAAGAAATGCTTGTTCCCAGCAGCCGGTTACGGTACTCGCTTCCTGCCAGCGACTAAAGCCATGCCTAAAGAAATGCTGCCGGTGGTAAACAAGCCACTGATCCAGTACGGCGTTGAAGAAGCTCTGGACGCTGGCCTGACGGAAATCTCCATCGTGACCGGTCGTGGCAAGCGTGCTCTGGAAGACCACTTCGACATCAGCTACGAGCTGGAAAACCAGATCAAAGGCACCGATAAAGAGAAATACCTGGTCGGTATCCGCAAACTGCTCGACTCGTGCTCGTTCTCCTACACCCGTCAAACCGAAATGAAAGGTCTGGGTCACGCGATCCTCACCGGTCGCCCACTGATCGGTGACGAACCGTTCGCCGTGGTCCTGGCGGACGACCTGTGCGTCAACCTCGAAGGCGACGGCGTACTGACCCAGATGGTCAAGCTGTACAAGCAGTTCCGTTGCTCGATCATCGCCATCCAGGAAGTCGATCCGCAGGAAACCAGCAAGTACGGCGTTATCGCCGGCGAGATGATCCGCGACGACATCTACCGCGTTCACAGCATGGTCGAGAAGCCAAAGCCGGAAGATGCGCCGTCGAACCTGGCAATCATCGGTCGTTACATCCTGACTCCGGACATCTTCGACCTGATCGAACAAACCGAGCCAGGCAAGGGCGGTGAAATCCAGATCACCGACGCCCTGATGAAACAAGCCCAGAACGGCTGCGTCATGGCCTACAAGTTCAAAGGCAAGCGTTTCGACTGCGGTGGCGCTGAAGGCTACATCGAAGCGACCAACTTCTGCTTCGAGAACTTCTATAAGACTGGCAAGGCTTACTAAGAGCGCTTGATTGGTCTGTAAGAAAAACCCGCTTCGGCGGGTTTTTTCATTTTGCGCCCCCATATGACTGGCAGCGCTTGCCCAATGGGTGGCTGCAGGTATGCTGATCCCCTGCCGAGGAGATAGAAATGGCCTACGATTTTGACCTTTATGTGATTGGTGCCGGTTCCGGCGGTGTGCGCGCTGCGCGTTTTGCGGCCGGTTTCGGTGCGAAAGTGGCGGTGGCGGAGAGCCGTTATCTGGGCGGGACCTGCGTCAATGTCGGCTGTGTGCCGAAAAAGCTGCTGGTGTACGGCGCGCATTTCGCCGAAGACTTTGAGCAGGCGTCCGGTTTTGGCTGGAGCCTGGGCGAAGCGAATTTCGACTGGGCGACGCTGATCGCCAACAAGGATCGTGAGATCAATCGCCTCAACGGCATCTATCGCAATCTGCTGGTCAACAGCGGCGTGACCTTGCATGAAGCGCACGCGAAGATCGTTGGCCCGCATGAAGTTGAAGTGAATGGTGAGCGTTTTACAGCGAAAAACATTCTGATCGCTACCGGTGGCTGGCCGCAGATTCCGGAGATTCCGGGGCGCGAGCACGCGATCGGTTCCAATGAGGCGTTCTTCCTCAAGGAGCTGCCAAAGCGTGTACTGGTGGTTGGCGGCGGTTACATCGCCGTCGAATTTGCCGGGATCTTCCACGGCCTTGGCGCGAACACCACGCTGCTGTATCGCGGCGATCTGTTCCTGCGCGGCTTCGATGGTTCGGTGCGCAAGCATTTGCAGGAAGAGCTCACCAAGCGTGGTCTGGACCTGCGGTTCAATGCCGACATCGCGCGTATCGACAAGCAGGTCGATGGCAGTTTGAAAGCCACCCTTAAAGATGGTCGTGTGCTGGAGGCGGATTGCGTGTTCTACGCCACGGGTCGGCGTCCGATGCTCGACAATCTGGGGCTGGAAAACACCGATGTGCAGCTCAACGACAAAGGCTTCATCAAAGTCGACGAGCAGTATCAGACCAGCGAGCCATCGATTCTGGCGCTGGGCGATGTCATTGGTCGTGTGCAACTGACGCCGGTGGCGCTGGCTGAAGGGATGGCTGTGGCACGACGTCTGTTCAAGCCAGAGCAATACCGTCCGGTGGATTACAAGATGATCCCGACGGCGGTGTTCAGTCTGCCGAACATCGGCACGGTCGGTTTGACCGAAGAAGAAGCGCGCGAGGCTGGCCACGACGTGGTGATTTTCGAAAGCCGGTTCCGGCCGATGAAGCTGACCTTGACCGAGTGTCAGGAAAAGACGCTGATGAAGCTGGTAGTCGACGGCAAGACCGACAAAGTCCTCGGCTGCCACATGGTCGGCCCGGACGCTGGCGAGATCGTTCAGGGTTTGGCGATTGCGTTGAAGGCTGGCGCAACCAAGCGCGACTTCGACGACACGATCGGGGTACACCCGACGGCCGCCGAAGAATTCGTCACCATGCGTACGCCGGTCGGCGCTTAAGCGTCTTTCGGCTTGGCCGAGTCTGGCGCTGCCGTAACGGCAGCCGCCAGACGCTGGCTTTCTTCCAGGCTTGCCTGAGCCTTGTTCAATTCCTTTTCCAGTGACTGGTTGAGCAGCGTCTGCTCCTCGACGCTCTGCTTGAGTGTCTGGCTTTCCAGGGTGGCCACGCGCAGGCGTTCCTGGAGGAGGGTGCGTTCGCTGTCGACGCGGGTCGCTTGCTCGAGCAATTGGTCCTGACGCTGATTGCTCTGCTTGAGCTGATCTTGCAGCAGACTCAGTTCGCGCTGCGTGCCACGGTTTTCCGTGAGCAGGCGTTCGTTGTCGCGGTGCAGTTGCGTGATCTCGTCCTGGCGGACCAATGCACTTTGCTGCGCCTGACGCAATTCGGCCTGAATCTGTTGCACCTGCGCTTCGTGGCGGCTCTGTTCTTGCTCGCGCTGCTCTTTGCTGGCGTTGCGGTAGTGCTCCAGCGCGTCACGGGCATGCAGGTGTTTTTCTTCCAGCGAGCGGATCTGCTCGTCCCTGTCCTGCAAGCGCAACTCAAAGTCGGCCAATGCCTGATTCAGCCCGGCATTGCGGGTCTGCTCGGTCTGCAGCATCGAGCGTGTGTTGTTCAGCGCTTCGGATTCACGCGCCAGTGCAGCGCCTTGAATGTCGTGCTCGTGTTCGAGCTTTTCCAGTGCCTGACGCGTCTGTTGCAGCTCCGACTCCAGTGCTTCGCGCTGCTCCTCAAACTGCTCGCGGGCTTGCTCGATGGGCTCTTGCGCTTGTTCTTTGAGGCGTTGGGCGAGCCTGGAGACGAGGGCGGTCAACTCGTCATCGATAGGCTCAGCCGAGGCTTCAACGGGCTGGGCGCCGTCATCCAGTTCTTTCAAATAGCGATGGATCGTGGTTTTCGAGCCGGTGTTGCCCATTTCAATGCGTACTGCATCGATGCTCGGGTGTTCGCCACGGGCGAGGATCGCTGTACGCGCGATCTGCACCAGTGCTTTGGTTATGCCGCCACGGGCCATGTGAACTCCTACGTTTACGTACTGTGGTACATGCCACTAAAGTACGCAGTGTACCATCTCAAAAATAAAGATAAACCTTTGATATTGAAGACGCGGGATATACTGGTATTACCCAGTGTCAGGCGGCAAAATGCGCCTTTGCATTCCTGCATCAGTACGCCAGCGAGAAAACAGCCCATGAGCGATCTGGATCGCTATCTGCAAGCCGCCACCCGTGACAACACGCGCCGTAGCTATCGCGCGGCCATCGAGCATTTCGAAGTTAAGTGGGGCGGGTTCTTGCCGGCGACGGCCGACAGCGTCGCGCGGTATCTGGTAGCGCACGCCGAAGAGTTGTCGATAAACACGCTGAAGCTGCGTCTGTCGGCGCTGGCGCAGTGGCACAACAGCCAAGGGTTTGCCGATCCGACCAAGGCGCCGGTGGTGCGCAAGGTTTTCAAAGGGATTCGGGCTTTGCATCCAGCGCAGGAGAAACAGGCTGAGCCGTTGCAGTTGCAGGATTTGCAGCGCGTCATCGACTGGCTGGAGCATGAGGCGCAAACCGCAAAAGAGCAGCAGGATCGTCCGCTACTGCTCAAGGCTTATCGTGATCGCGCCTTGATTCTGCTGGGCTTCTGGCGCGGCTTCCGCAGCGATGAGCTGTGCCGCCTGCAAATCGAACATGTGCAGGCGCATGCCGGCAAAGGCATCACCTTGTATTTGCCGCGCAGCAAAGGCGATCGGGAAAATCTCGGGCAGACCTATCAAGCTCCGGCGCTGCTCAAGCTCTGCCCGGTGCAGGCCTATATCGACTGGATCACCGAAGCGGCGCTGGTACGCGGCCCGGTTTTCCGCAGCATCGACCGCTGGGGCAATCTGAACGAGGAGGGCCTGCACGCCAACAGCATCATTCCTTTGCTGCGCCAGGCGTTGCAGCGTGCCGGGATTGCCGCCGAAAACTACACCAGCCATTCCCTGCGTCGCGGCTTTGCCACTTGGGCACACCAAAGTGGCTGGGATCTGAAATCGTTGATGAGTTACGTCGGCTGGAAGGATATGAAGTCGGCGATGCGCTATGTTGAAGCCAGCCCATTCCAAGGGATGGCTCGGATTACGGATAACCCGGCTTCGTCGTAGATATCGTTTTCTTCTATTAATACAGTCGGCTAATAGCGAAAACAAATCAGCAGCATCAGGTTTGCCAATGAGCCATCCGTCGAGTGAGTGGGTAGGATTCACCCATCGAATTCACAACCCTGACGGAGAGTCATCAATGCCTATCATCAACAGCCAAGTAAAACCGTTCAAAGCTACCGCGTTCAAAAACGGCGACTTCGTTCAAGTCTCGGACGCTGACCTGAAAGGCAAGTGGTCGGTTGTATTCTTCTACCCAGCCGACTTCACCTTCGTTTGCCCAACCGAGCTGGAAGACCTGGCTGACAACTACGCTGCTTTCCAGAAACTGGGCGTAGAGATCTACAGCGTTTCCACCGACACCCACTTTGCCCACGCTGCCTGGCACAACACTTCGCCAGCCATCGGCAAAATCGAATACACCATGATCGGCGACCCGACCCACGTCATCTCCCGCAACTTCGACGTGCTGATCGAAGATGCTGGTCTGGCTGACCGTGGCACCTTCGTGATCAACCCAGAAGGCCAGATCAAAATCGTTGAACTGAACGATGGCGGCGTTGGCCGTGACGCTTCCGAGCTGCTACGCAAGATCAAGGCTGCTCAGTACGTTGCTGCTCACCCAGGCGAAGTTTGCCCAGCCAAGTGGAAAGAAGGCGAGGCCACTCTGGCACCGTCCCTGGACCTGGTCGGCAAGATCTAAGCCTGTGACACGCAACGCAGGGCGGTACGCCGCACCTTCTTAAGTACGCTGCACCGCCCAATAAAAATGCCCGGGCGAGATTCGCTCGGGCTTTTTTTCGCCTCAAATAAAGGAAATCGCCCGTATGTTGGACGCCAATCTTAAAGCCCAGTTGAAATCGTACCTGGAACGGGTCACCCAGCCGATCGAGATCGTTGCCTCCCTCGACGACGGTGCGAAATCCCGTGAAATGCTGGAACTGCTGAAAGACGTTGCCAGTCTTTCGAGCCAAATTACCCTGATCGACAGCGGTGACGATGCACGCAAGCCATCGTTCTCGATCAACCGCCCGGGCGCCGACATCAGTCTGCGTTTCGCCGGCATCCCGATGGGCCACGAGTTCACCTCGCTGGTGCTGGCCCTGCTGCAAGTCGGCGGCCACCCATCGAAAGCCAGTGTTGAAGTGATCGAGCAGATCCGCTCGCTCAAAGGCCAGTTCAGCTTCGAGACCTACTTCTCGCTGTCCTGCCAGAACTGCCCGGACGTGGTCCAGGCGCTGAACCTGATGGCTGTGCTGAACCCGAACATCCGCCACGTCGCCATCGACGGCGCGTTGTTCCAGGACGAAGTCAACGATCGCAAGATCATGGCCGTGCCGAGTATCTACCTCAACGGTGAGAACTTCGGTCAGGGCCGCATGGGCCTCGAAGAGATTCTGGCCAAACTCGACACCGGTGCCATCGAGCGTCAGGCTGAGAAAATCAGCGCCAAAGAGGCCTTTGATGTGTTGGTCGTCGGTGGTGGACCGGCCGGTGCGTCGGCAGCGATTTACGCTGCACGTAAAGGTATCCGCACTGGCGTCGCCGCTGAGCGTTTCGGCGGCCAGGTGCTCGACACCATGGCCATCGAGAACTTCATTTCCGTACAGGAAACCGAAGGACCGAAACTGGCCACGGCGCTGGAAGAACACGTCAAGCAATACGACGTCGACATCATGAACCTGCAACGTGCCGACAAGCTGATTCCGGGCAAAAACGGCGAGCTGCACGAAGTCCGTTTCGCCAGCGGCGCGACCCTCAAAGCCAAGAGCGTGATTCTCGCGACCGGTGCGCGCTGGCGTGAAATGAACGTGCCGGGCGAGCAGGAATACCGCAACAAAGGCGTGGCGTACTGCCCGCACTGTGACGGTCCGCTGTTCAAAGGCAAGCGCGTGGCAGTGATCGGCGGCGGTAACTCCGGCGTTGAAGCAGCCATCGACCTGGCCGGCATTGTCTCGCACGTGACGCTGCTGGAGTTCGACGTACAACTGCGTGCCGACGCGGTATTGCAGCGCAAACTGCACAGCCTGCCGAACGTCACGGTGATCACCAGCGCGCAAACCACTGAAGTCACCGGCAATGGCGAGAAGGTTAACGGCCTGCGTTACAAGGATCGCAACACCGACGAGTTGCGTACTGTCGAGCTGGAAGGGATCTTCGTGCAGATCGGTCTGTTGCCGAACACTGACTGGCTGAAGGGCACCATCGAGTTGTCGCCGCGTGGCGAGATCATCGTCGACAACCGGGGTGAAACGTCGATCCCGGGCATCTTCGCTGCCGGCGACGTGACCACCGTGCCGTACAAGCAGATCGTGATCGCGGTGGGCGAGGGCGCCAAGGCTTCGCTGAGTGCTTTCGATCACCTGATCCGCACTTCGGCTCCGGCGTAAGCGTCCAGCCAGAAATAAAAAAAACCCGTGAGCGATCACGGGTTTTTTATTGCGCGTGAAAAGCTGCCCCTCACCCCAGCCCTCTCCCGAAGGAGAGGGAGCCGACCGAGGTGTCTGGCGTTGTCCATCGACCTGAATGACCGAGTCGATTATGGATTCGGTAAAAATCTCTCACGTCGGCGGAATTCTTGAATATCCCCCGATCAGTTCCCTCTCCCGAGGGAGAGGGAGCCGACCGAGGTGTCTGGCGTTTTCCATCGACCTGAATGACCGAGTCGATTATGGATTCGGTAAAGATCTCTCACGTCGGCGGAATTCTTGCTTATCCCCCAATCAGTCCCTCTCCCGAGGGAGAGGGAGCCGATCGAGGTGTCTGGCGTTTTCCATCGACCTGAATGACCGAGTCGATTATGGATTCGGTAAAGATCTTTCACGTCGGCGGAATTCTTGCATATCCCCCAATCAGTTCCCTCTCCCTATGGGAGAGGGTTAGGGTGAGGGGCTTTTCAGCTTTTACAGCGGCGCAGGCTGAATGATCTCGACCCAGTAACCATCCGGATCCTTGATGAAAGCCAGGCTCTTCATGCGGCCATCGGTCAGGCGCTTCTGGAAGTCACAGCCCAACTCTTCAAAGCGCGCACAGGCCGCGACGATATCCGGCACCGAAATGCAGATATGACCAAAACCACGCGGGTCGGTATTGCCATTGTGATAGGCAAAATCCGCATCGTTTTCGGTGCCGTGGTTATGGGTCAGTTCGAGAATGCCCGGGATCGATTTCATCCACTCAGTGCGGGCAGCCGCGTCGGCCGGGATCTGCGCTTTGTCGACCAGTGCGAGGAAGTACAGGCTGAACTCGGCTTCCGGGAAATCGCGTTTCTCCACCAGCGAGAAGCCCAGGACGCGGGTGTAGAAGTCCAGGGATTTAGTGATGTCTTTGACGCGCAACATGGTGTGGTTGAAAACGAAGTTGCGGGTTGCGCTGTCTGGGGTGGCGGTGACGCCGGGGAACGTATTGAGTTCGTGCAGGCTCATGAGCCCTCCAATAACTATGGGCGAGTGAATGGACGCAATGATACGCATGCCTGTCGGCATCGCCAAATGAAAGGGCAGGCTTGCCCTGCGTGCGGGCGAGGCTCAGACTTTACGGTTCAATCTGCGAGTGCGTCCGGCAATGATCCGACTGTGTAAATCCGTGTTTGTTTTTTTTGTGTTGTCGCTTGTGGCGGTGTGCGCGTCAGCGGACGAACCAAGCATTACCTGGCCTGCCGGTTGGCAAGTTGAGGCGCTGCCCGAGGCGGCTGCACAGGTTTCCCGTCAGCGCGCGGTCAAGAATGACGCCGATGGCAATCAGGTGATGGTTATGGAATTGACCATGACTCATGTCGAAGCGGGGCATCAGGTCAATTTGCAGGGCGTGCTGCTGGAGATGCGCAAGTCGATACAGAAGGACTTCTTCCAGGGCGGTTACCAAAGTGTCTGCAACAAAGTGCATCCGTCGACGCTGGGTACTTTGTCGGCGCTGGAAACCACTTGCACCATCACCGAAAACGGTCGGCATGTGTTGTCGCAAACCCTAGTGGCGGCAGTCGAGGCGGACAAGGCTTATGTTCTTTCCTACGCCGGGCAAGCTGAGATTTATAAGGCGAGCGCAGACGAGATAGTGGCGCTGAGAAACAGCTTGAAACTTTAAGGCGCTGTACTCTTCACGGAGGAGGTTAGATACCCGAACGGATTAAGCACAAAGTTTAATCGCGGGCTTGATCGCAACATCGCGCCGCAAAATGTTTAGCTCTCTGACTCAGCAGCGTTACAGAAAACCCGCAACTTGTTCGATGAAATTCATTTCATTTGTTAGATATTGTCAACAAAAAAGCCCTGCGTCATGCAGGGCTTTTTTGTTGGCGTTGGATTAACCGCGCAACCAGGAATCAACGGTGGCTGCACCGTATTGTTCCTTCCAGGCTTTCAGGCCACGGTGATTGCCGCCCTTGGTTTCGATCAGTTCACCGGTATGCGGATTCTGATAAACCTTGACCACGCGAGCGCGGCGGGTTTTAGGGGCTGCAGAAGTTTGCAAAGCGGATTTTGCCGGGTTCGGATCGAGGATGGCGACGATGTCCTTCAGGCCTTTGCCGTAGGTTTTCATCAGCCCCTGGAGCTTTTCTTCGAATTCGATTTCTTTCTTGAGCCCGGCATCGTTCTTCAGCGATTCCAGCTGTTTGAGCTGTTCCTGAAGGGCCTTTTCAGCTGCACGAAATTCAGCGAGTCTGGACAATATCTTTACTCCAATAGTGTGTTTGGCTGATACCAACCGCAAACAAAGCTAATAAGCCAAGAGCCTTGAAGCGACTCGGTGATAAATGGCTCCCCTGCCAATCTTGCTCAGGTTGAAAAAATTGTAGTAGTTAATGCGCCAAGAGTAAATCCTGATGTTGTCCTCATGTAACAACAGCGGTCTTTTGTATCAATTTGGTGCGCCTGGTCGGTACGCTCGTCTTAATCCGGCTTAGTTAATGGTGAGTTAACGCGCTGATGAATTCCGCAGCCGGCATCGGTTTGCCGAACAGATACCCTTGCAGGAAGTTGACGTGATGTGCGGTCAGATAATCGGCTTGCGCCTGAGTTTCGACACCTTCGGCAACAATACCCAGATCAAGCTTGGCCGACAGGTCGATAATGGTATCGAGAATGTGTCGGGACAACGCATCGACACCGATCATGGCAACGAAACTCTGATCGATCTTGAGGAAATCCACATTGAATTTGCGCAAGTAGCCCAGGCTTGAGTGGCCGGTGCCGAAGTCGTCAATCGCGATCTTCACGCCCAGCGCATGCAGTTGCTCGAACAGCTGGCGAGTGATGTCGGTCGGCTCGATCAATTCGCGCTCGGTCAACTCCAGCACCAGGTTGATGCTGTCGGCGGCGAACGCGGCGAGAAACGTTCGACAATCCTCCACCAGTTCCAGGTCTTTGCAATGGCTCGCGGTGATATTGATGCCGATATGAAATGGCGCGGTGAACGTTGCTGATAGCGGCCCCAGCAGCGCGGCAGTTTGTTGCATCAGGGCGCGGGTCATCGGCACGATCAACCCCGAATGCTCGGCGAATGGAATAAACAGATCCGGACGTACCAGGCCTTCTTTCGGGTGAGTCCAGCGCATCAACACTTCAGCTCCCGACCATGCCTTGCTGTCGCCATGCACCACGGGCTGGAAGTAGGGAATGAACTCGCCAGCCTCGAGCGCGCGGAGCATTTCGTGGCTCGGTGAAGTGGAGCGCTTCTGCAGGACATGGCCGATGGCCCCCGACACCACGCCAAAAAAGATCAGCAGACTGAACAGCGGCGGATATTCATCGACCATGTAGCGCCAGGTTTCGCCCTCGGGAAACCCGGCAGAAACACTGAACGCATAACGGGCGGAGGCCAGGGTGTTTTGCGCTATCGGCAGCGTGGGGAGGGTACCGGTGTGGACTTTGCCGTCGGCCGACAGCCAGTTATCGCCCACTTGCAGCACCAGCAACATGTGCCGGCCGATCAAACGCAACATGTTGCTTAGATGGTAACCGTCCAGTGTCGTCAATGCGCCGCCGCGACCTTCGCTGAGCCGATAAACCAGCAGCGCGGTGTTGGGGGTGACCGGATTGCCGTTCATCAGCCACAACTTGCCCTGGTTGTAGTCGCCCGCGTTGACGGCTTCCTTGAAGTCGCCAAACAAAGAGCTGCAATAAAGGTTGTCGTCCCACACCAGATTGGTCGAGCGCACGAACGGGCGGCGGGTTACTTGCTCGCGCAAGGCGAGTTTGACGTTTTCGCAATTCTGACCGGCCAATGGCAGCAATTCGCGCGCCGCTTGCGCGGTGTTGTCGAGCATCAACTCGAACTGCTGCAGTGCCTCTTCGGCGGTCTGTTGTGAACCTTGCTCCAGCGTGCGTCCGGCCTGGATGTAAAGAATGGCGCTGCCCAGCAGCACCGGAAGCAAACCGCTGAACAGCGTGACAGCGATGCGGGTGCTGCGTTTGCGGCGGGGTCTGACGGTCAACGGCATGGGCGCATCCTGTCGCGGGGGAGTGGGGCTCTCGAACGCAGGCCGGATAACGGCGCGCCGCTGAAAAGCATAGTGCAACAAAGCCCTTGCGCCGGGCGACAAAAAGCGGATTTTATAGGGAGGGCAGACAAGCCTATTTACGCTGTGTAGAATCGGGTTACGCATACAATAATAATCGTCTTCTGGCAGCAGAAGCCTCGCCCGCAAGAGCCTTGGGTCGACAATGAAGATATTCGGGTTTCAACTGATCTACGGTGACTTCCTCGCCCGCAGTGTGCGTGGCATCTCCTGCGCGCCACCCACCGACCTCGCATGACTGACAAATAACCCTGGTTAATTGATAAGAAATGATGAGGCGCCACCATGGCAGATTTATACGAAAACCCAATGGGCCTGATGGGCTTTGAATTCATTGAGCTCGCATCGCCGGTGCCGGGCACCCTGGAGCCGATCTTCGAGATCATGGGCTTCACCAAAGTCGCCACCCACCGCTCCAAGAACGTGCACCTGTACCGTCAGGGCGCGATCAACCTGATCCTCAACAACGAACCCAACAGCGTCGCTTCGTACTTCGCTGCCGAGCACGGCCCATCCGTTTGCGGCATGGCGTTTCGCGTCAAGGATTCGCAAAAAGCCTACAACCGCGCACTCGAACTCGGCGCCCAGCCGATCCATATCGAAACCGGCCCGATGGAACTGAACCTGCCGGCGATCAAAGGCATTGGCGGCGCGCCGTTGTACCTGATCGACCGTTTCGGCGAAGGCAGCTCGATCTATGACATCGACTTCGTGTTTATCGAAGGCGTTGATCGCAATCCGGTCGGTGCCGGCCTGAAGATCATCGACCACCTGACACACAACGTGTATCGCGGTCGCATGGCCTACTGGGCAAACTTCTACGAGAAGCTGTTCAACTTCCGCGAGATCCGTTACTTCGACATCAAGGGCGAGTACACCGGCCTGACCTCGAAAGCGATGACCGCACCGGACGGTATGATCCGCATCCCGTTGAACGAAGAGTCGTCCAAAGGCGCTGGCCAGATCGAAGAGTTCCTGATGCAGTTCAACGGTGAGGGCATCCAGCACGTTGCGTTCCTCACCGATGACCTGATCAAGACCTGGGATCAGTTGAAGAAGATCGGCATGCGCTTCATGACCGCGCCGCCAGATACTTACTACGAAATGCTCGAAGGTCGCCTGCCGAACCACGGCGAGCCGGTTGATCAGCTGCAATCGCGCGGCATCCTGCTCGACGGCGCCTCGGAGCAGGGCGACAAGCGCCTGCTCCTGCAGATCTTTTCGGAAACCCTGATGGGCCCGGTGTTCTTCGAATTCATCCAGCGCAAAGGCGATGATGGTTTCGGCGAAGGCAACTTCAAGGCTCTGTTCGAGTCGATCGAGCGCGATCAGGTGCGTCGTGGTGTGCTTGCTACCGAGTAATCGGCCACTGAAATGAAAAAATCCCGGCCTGCTGAAATGCAGAGCCGGGATTTTTTTTGTAGATCAAAAGATCGTAGCCTTCGCTTTTAAGGACGGCGTTGGCGCATCAGGTGTTTGAAGCTTTCGAAGACCAGCACCACAACGGCCAGCCAGATCGGAATATACGTCAGCCATTCCCCGGACTTGATGCTCTCACCGAGCAACAACGCCACACCGAGCAACAGCACCGGCTCAACATAACTCAACAAGCCAAACAGACTGAACGGCAGCAAACGGCTGGCAATGATGTACACCACCAGTGCCGACGCACTGATCAATCCCAGCAACGGAATCAGCCACATCAGCCCCGGGTACTGATCGAACACGCCGAAGCCTTGCTCGCCACCCTGCACAAACCAGTACGCCACCGGCAGCATCAAGGTCATATCGACCCACAAGCCACCCAGGTTGTCAGTCTTGAGGTATTTGCGCAGCACGAAGTACAGCGGATAGCCGACCACCACCACCAGCGTCGCCCAGGAAAACCCACCGACCTGATACAACTCATTGAGCACGCCCAAACTGGCGAAAAATACTGCAATTTTCTGCAAATAAGACAGACTCTCGCCGTAGGCAATCCGCCCGGTCAGCACCATCGCCAGCGGCAGCAGGAAGTAGCCCAGCGACACATCAAGGCTGTAGCCGTTGAGCGGCGCCCACATGAACAGCCACAGTTGTACGCCGAGCAGGGCGGCCGAGATAATCAGGCCGGCGACCAGTTTTGGCTGTGCCGCGACCATCCGAATCAGCTCCAGCACCCGCCGCCATTCCCCGGACACCAGCATGAACACGGTCATGCACGGCACCGTCAGGAGCATCCGCCAGCCAAAGATCTCCACGCCGCTCAACGGTGTGAGCAACGAAGTGTAGTAATACATGACGGCAAACAGCACCGAGGCTGAAACCGATAGAGCGATACCTTTAGACAAACTGTCCTCGCGGGTTGGTGGTCAAACGGGGCGCGAAGGATACGTGGTTTTTGTGCTGAATATTGGCCGGGTGATCAATATTCACCACATCCTGAAGATAAGCACAAAACCAGTGGGAGCGAGCCTGCTCGCGAAAGCGGTGTGCCAGGCAACGCAGATGTTGAATGTGCCGGCCTCTTCGCGAGCAGGCTCGCTCCCACAATGGATTTGTGTTGCCTCCACAATCTGCTGACGCCACTGCTTGCCGGCTTGTGCGGCTTTCAGGACTGAAGCGGTTTACGCCCCGACACAAAATGGCTCACATCGTTGAACCCCGGCGTCGACGCATGCCCCGGCGTCACCAGCGAGTCGATAAACGCTTCATCGTCCGCCGTGATCTTCACCGCCTGTGCTTTGGTGTACGCATCCCACTGCTGCTCCGTCCGCGGGCCGACGATCGCCGACGTCACGGCACTGTTGTTCAACACCCAAGCGATCGCAAACTCCACAGTTCCGACGCCGCGCTGCTCGGTGTACTGCTGAATCTGTTGGGCAATACGCAGCGACTCGACGCGCCATTCGGTTTCCAGAATGCGCTTGTCCTGACGTCCGGCACGGCTGTTGGCGTCCGGTTTGGCGTCCGGTGCGTATTTGCCGCTCAGCACGCCCCGGGCCAGCGGGCTGTAAGGCACCACACCAAGGCCATAGCTTTGCGCTGCTGTGATCTGCTCGGTCTCGGCCTGACGGTTAACGATGTTGTACAGCGGCTGGCTGATCACCGGGCGGTCAACACCGAGTTTATCGGCGATACGAATCACCTCGGCGATCCGCCAACCGCGATAGTTGGACAACCCCCAGTAGCGAATCTTGCCCTGACGGATCAGATCGCCAATCGCCGACACGCTCACCTCAAGCGGTGTGTTGTGGTCTTCACGGTGCAGGTAATAAATGTCGAGATAGTCGGTGCCGAGCCGGGTCAGGCTGGCATCGATGCCATTGAAGATATGTTTGCGGCTCAAGCCGCTGCGGTTTGGCACGCCGTCCACCGGGCCGAAACCGACCTTGGTCGCCAGCACCCATTCATGCCGATGCCGGGCAATTGCTTCACCGACGATCTCTTCGGAGCGGCCGTTGGTGTAGACATCGGCGGTGTCGATGAAATTGATCCCCTGATCCCAGGCTTTGTCGATGATGCGCAGCGAATCCTCTGCGCTGGTCTGCTCGCCAAACATCATCGTGCCGAGGGTGAGGGTGGACACCTGTAACCCTGAGTGCCCGAGAGTGCGAAAGCTCATGCCGAAATCCTTTTGTCGGTGGGAAAGCCCTAATCAAATACCAGAAGCGCTGAATACGGCCAACCGTTTTGTCCAGAAACTGCCTTTCTCAACTCCAGCGAAAGGTGACCATTCGTCGTGACTGTCAGATCTGACAGTAGGCAGATCTGCGGACGCTCAGGCTTGATCCTCGACGGGAGCCTTGTTGAAAAAGGCTCTGTCTTTTCTTGAAATCAGGAGCGCTTTCATGAACACACAGTCTTGCGATGAGGTTTTGTCCGAGGACGCCGAGGTAACCCTCTACGCGCCGCAACTTCCGGACAGCAATACATCTGTGGCCGGTGCCGATTGCGGTATCGCCAAGGCGTTTTACGATCTGCGACCGAATGGCGCAACAGTCATTATCAACCCGGTTCTGGCGCAGCAGCCAAAGGATACGTTTTCAATTCACGTGAACGGCATCATGCGGGTCGACAGCCAGCAGTCCCAATCCACGGATGACGCAGTGACCCTGCATATTCCCAAAAATCTGCTGCGATCCGATCCGGGCTTCGTCAATGAGCTCACTTACACCGTCAAACGCACCACGGGCGCCGAAGATACCTACGAGCCGCCATGGACGATCCTGTACAACGCCATCCGCCCCGGGATGGAGGACAAGAACGGCGATGAAGGACACTCCGAACTCGAGTTAGGACTGCCTCGGGATGTGCTGGAAGACGGTATCGATGCCGATCGTGCAGCACAGGGCGTGCAGGTCTGGTTCTCCTATCCCTATTGCCGGCCGTACGACCGGATTGTGCTCAACTGTAATGGTCATGATGTTGAGTGGGTGGTGCATCCGGACGAGGCTCCGGCGACACCGACCAGTACACCCACTCGCATTGGGCGTCTGTTGGAAAAAGCCGATCTGGAGGCGGCAGGTGATCATCCCCAGTTCTCTTTCACCTATACGGTGTTCGACCAGATTGGCAACGGTGCCGATTTGAATTCACCATGGTCGGCGGCGATACGCGTCGTTGTTGACCTCAAGGGCGCGCGGATGACGGCTCCCGATGTTGCCGAAGACCCGGATGACCCGCACGACGCGCCAGAGACCATTGACCTGAATAAACTGGGCAACAAGGATCTGACCATCCAGGTGCATGTCATGGAACCTCTTTGGGCCACCAACGATATTGTCCGCGTGAAATACACCGCGACGCCAGGCAGCGGAACCGTTGTCGCACATACGGTTGACGAGCCGGTCGGCAGGCTTCCTTTTGTGCACAGGTTGATGATTCCTAATGCCAAGGTCATTGGCGACAGCGTGATAGCTGCGCTGTATGAACAAGTACGTGAGGGAGTCGTAAATGCAACATCTAAAGTCGCGCGACCAAGAGTGATTGTTAAACCCGTTATTTTGGAAGTTAAGAATTCGTCCGGAGCTGACGTGCAGAACGGCGGCACGGTTTCGGACAATAAAGTGGTGTTGTCGGGTTCTGCGCTGGCGGGGATGGTGTTGCGGGTTTTTGATGGCGAGGCGTTTATTGAGGAGATTCAAACCGGATCGAATTATAAGTGGCAGAGCAAGTTGCTACCGATTGCGGTGGGGCAGCACAGCTTCACTGTGAAGGAAAAAACCGGGAATCAATTTGAATCGGATCCATGGCGGTTTGAACGGTTGGCGTTGAGCATTGACCGGACGCAGATGAAGCTGGACGGTTTCTCGGTGAAGGTGCCGCAGTGGCCGAAAACCGGGGAGGATTCGCTTGGCAATACGGGTGTTCGTGTGCCGACGGGTGGGGTTCCGCCGTATGACTATGCGTCCTCGGATCCGTTGACTGCGCCGGTGACTGTGGCAGGTAAGGTGACTGGACTCAAGCAGGGTGTGGCGACGATATATGTCACGGATCGGGAGGGTGAGACAGTTAGTTACCTGGTGGCTGTTACGAATGTTTATAGGTTGCAGATCAGCGATCAAGCGATAGGCTTTCTTCAAGCTGAAGCATGGATGAATTCACTGGAAGGTCGTCCTACTTACGACGGGGGCTTTCGAAACGATATCCTTCGAGTTTATGTCCCGCCAATCCGGACATCGCACGTTTGGACGTGCGCCACTTTTGGTCGATTTGGGGGGTTTATGACCGTTGAATATAGATTTCAAACCACGACGGGGTCGCCCCTATTCCCTGCATGGTGTCTTGTACCTATGTAGCTGAGCGGCTGTTTGATTGATCGTTCCCACGCTCTGCGTGGAACGATCAAAGCACACTAAGCGGACAAAGTGATTTATCGACTCAGCCCTGCGCAGCGCTCTTGCAGAAACACCTGCAACACCCTGACCCGTTCCGACACCTGCATCCGATGCGGACACAGCAAATTGAACGGCGCACTTTCCCCGTCCCAATCATCAAACAACGTCACCAGCCGCCCGGCGCGGACATCTTCGGCAATGTCGAGCCAGGCCTTGTACGCAATGCCATGCCCGGCCAGCGCCCAGCGTCGGGCGACTTCGCCGTCGTCGCTGAGGTAGTCGCCATGGACTTCCACTTCCAGCGTTTCATCGCCGCGACTGAAACGCCAGCTGTTGTAGGGCCGGCCATTGCGCAGATAGAGCAGGGCGCTGTGCTCGCTTAGTTCGCCGGGATGTTGCGGGGTGCCGTGGCGCGCCAGATACTCAGGGCTGGCGCAGGCAACGCGCCGGTGTTGCGGCAGAATCGGCAACGCCACCAGCGTCGAGTCGCTCGGCACGCCGAAGCGCAATGCAACATCGACGGTCTCGCGAAACAGATCGGCATGCCGGTCGTTGAGCAGCAGTTGCAGTTGAATATGCGGGTGTTCGCGCTTGAAATCGTCGAGCCATGGCAACAACACATTGCGCCCGAAGTCCGACGGTGCCGCCAGTTGCAACACGCCGCTCAGGCCTTCGCTTTGTTGCTTGAGGGCCTGTTCGCCCTCGGCTAGCGCCGCCAGCGCCAGCCGCACGCTTTCAAGATAACGGCGGCCTTCCTCGGTCAGACGGATGCTGCGCGTGGAGCGTGCGAACAAACGAATGCCCAGACGGGTTTCCAGGCGTTTCAGCGCGATACTGGCGGCGGCTGGCGTCAATTCGAGCGCACGGGCGGCAGCGGAAATGCTGCCGGCATCGGCGACACGGACAAAGATCTCCAGATCGAGAATCGAGCTCATTGCTAAAAATCCTTTAAAGATCTTTGCGTTTTTGCGGGATTTTTTCGTGATTGGCAAGAGTGGATACTGCAATCAATCAACAACCGCAGGAGAGGCGCATGACCTGGACATTCGATCACCTGGCCTTCAATACCGCTGACGGGCAGAGCTTGCAGGACGATTTCGCCAAGTTGCTCGGGCTCAAGCCGGGCCGGCGACCGCCGTTTCCGTTTCCCGGGCGTTGGCTGTATCAGGATGAGCATGCTGTGGTGCATGTGATTGAGCAGCCGTTGCCGGATGACACGGAATTGAGCCACATCGCGTTTCGTACTGAAGAGCCGGCGGAAACGGTGTTGCAGCGGGTGCGTGACAGTGGTTTGCCTTTTCAACTGGCGCAGGTGCCGGGGGAGGGGATCGCGCAGATTTTTGTGCAAATGCCGGGTGGTCTGGTGATTGAGCTGGACGCATTAAAAGCCCCTCACCCTAACCCTCCCGAAACGTCGGACCGCCCGAAGGGAGAGGGGACTGACCGAGGTGTTTGAGCAAGTCACACCAAGGTTCAATTTCAAGTCGAACTCAGACGTTGAAAAGCCCGAAGATCGGCTCCCTTTCCCCCTCACCCCCTTGGAGGAGAGGGCTGGGGTGAGGGGGAAAAGATCTCCAGAACACCACTAAAGCCCAGCCGAAACCCCAATAAAAAACGGCCCAGAAAAGGGCCGTTCTCCTGTGCATCAAAAACTCAAGCCCGCAACGTCCGCGTCATGTGCAACGCCAGCAGACTCCCGCCCACAATCACCCCCGCCAGCAGATACAACGCCGCATCGGTCGAACCGGTGCTGTCCTTGACCCAACCCACCAGGTACGGACTGAGGAACCCGGCCATCTGCCCCATCGAGTTGATCAACGCCAGCCCACCGGCAGCAGCACCGACACTCAACATGGCCGTCGGCACTGGCCAGAACATCGGCAGGCCGGTCAGTGCGCCCATGGTGGCAATGGTCAGGCCGAGGATCGCAATCGCCGGATTCGCCGCGAAATTCACCGCGATCATCAGACCGATCGCGCCCATCAGCATCGGCACCACCAAGTGCCAGCGACGCTCCTTGCGCAAGTCCGCCGAGCGCCCGACCACCAGCATGAACACCGCCGCCAGCAGATACGGAATCGCACTCAACCAACCGATCACCAGGTTATCGCTGAAGCCAAGGTTCTTGATGATCGATGGCAACCAGAAGTTGATCGCGTACACGCCGCTCTGGATGCAGAAGTAAATCAGGCCAAACGCCCAGATCGCCGGCTTCTTGAACACCGCCAGCAGTGAGTCGGAGGTGGTTTTCGGCTTGTTCGCCAAATCTTCGGCCTGATCCGCTTCCAGCACTGCACGCTCATGCGGGCTCAGCCATTTGGCATTGGCGAAGCTGTCGCTTAGCAGGAACCAGGCGAGGGCGCCGAGGATTACCGTTGGAATGCCTTGCAGCAGGAACATCCACTGCCAACCGGCCAGACCGCCCTGGCCTGCAGCAAAGTGATTGAGGATCCAGCCCGAGAAAGGGCTACCGAGCAAACCGGACACCGGGATCGCCGACATGAACAGCGCCATGATCCGCCCACGGCGGAAGGTCGGGAACCACTGCGAGAGGTACAACACGACGCCCGGGAAGAACCCGGCTTCAGCCGCACCGGTGAACAGGCGCAGGGTGTAGAACTCGGTCGGGGTGGTGACGAACAGCAGGCAGGTCGACAGCGTGCCCCAGGTGATCATCATCAGCGCAATCCAGCGCCGTGGACCGAATCTGGTCAAGGCGAGGTTGCTCGGTACGCCGCACAGCACGTAGCCGATGAAGAAGATACCGGCACCGAGGCCGTACACGGTTTCGCTGAATTTCAGGGCATCAAGCATCTGCAATTTGGCAAATCCAACGTTGACCCGGTCGAGGTAGTTGAACAAGTAGCAGATGAAAATGAAGGGAATCAAACGCAGGGTGATGCGTTTGTAGACGGCGTTTTTATCGTCATCGATGGTCTGGGTAGCTGCGGCGCTCTGCGACATAGCGGCTCTCTCTTTATTATGATTTTTTGCGATGCAAAGGGTAACGTTGATCGCCCCGAGAGTCTCGACCACCTTTGGCTGGATTGTCTTTGTGCCTGCGCACAGGGTTTGCCGTCAGACCCTGTGCGGGTGAACAACCGCCAGTGCCATAAATCAAGGATTGCCGCCGCTATGTTTGAACTCGATCACGACCTCGCCCAGGACATCGTCGACCGGGCCATGGCCATTTTGCCCTACAACGTCAACGTCATGGACAGCCAGGGGTTGATCCTCGGCAGTGGCGAACCGGAGCGCATCAATACTCGTCACGAAGGTGCGCAACTGGTGCTGGCCAACGGTCGTGTGGTCGAGATCGATGCGCAAACGGCCGTGCATTTGAAGGGCGTGCAACCGGGGATCAACCTGCCGCTGTTGCTCGATCAACGCTTGATCGGTGTGCTCGGCATCACCGGTGAACCGGAGCAATTGCGCACTTACGCCGAACTGGTGCGCATGACCGCCGAAATGCTCGTTGGCCAGCGCAATCAGCAGGCCGAGCAGCAATGGCGGCGCCAGCGTTGTGATGATTTGCTGGCGCTGCTGTTGAGCGAGGCGGGGGACTCGCCGCGTCTGGTCGATGAGGCGCAGCAACTTGGGCTCAAGCCGCAATTGACGCGAGTGCCGTATCTGTTCGAGCTGGGCCTTGAACATGGGCCGGGGCAAACCGTCGAGGCGTTGAGTGCCTGGCTGACGTCGCGTTATCCCGATAGCTGGTGCGTGAGTTCGGCGAAGTCATCGCTGTTGTGGTGCCGCCCGGCAAGTCAAAACGTCGAGCATGATCGCTTGCTGGAAAAACTCGACAGCCTCGGCTGGAAGATTCTGCGCATTGCCGTGGGCGGGCAGGCCGATGGACTCGCCGGGCTGCGCCGTTGTTATCGCCGCGTGGGCGATTTGCTCGCCTATGGTCGCGAAGTGTTGCCGCATTCGCGATTGCTGACGCTGAACCGTTATCGATTGCCGGTGATGTTGTGGCGGCATCGCAATGACGATGCACTGGACGAATTGCTCAAACCGCTGCGCAAGGTGATCGCCAAGGACGCCAACGGCCAGTTGCTGGCGACGCTGCGCAGTTGGTGCGAGCACGATGGCCAGAGTCAGGCCTGTGCCGATGCCTTGGGCATTCATCGCAACAGTTTGCGTTATCGGATGGAGCGGATTGCTGAACTGAGCGGGGTTGATCCGCTGCGGCTCGATGGGATGCTGGCGCTGTATCTCGGGGTGCAGTTGCTGCCACAGACTGATCCGGGTTAATTAGGCGTCTTCAAAGACGCCATCGCGAGCAGGCTCACTCCTACATTTGGAATGCATTCCCCTGTAGGAGTGAGCCTGCTCGCGATGGCGGCGGTACATTCACCGCACAGCCTTTTGTGAAAATGAACAATAAACGCCCCCGCCACTTGTGCAGTGGACAGGCGTCAAGGCGCAGGCCAACTGGCAGCATGAGGGGCATTGCAAACGGAGAATTCCCATGAAGATCGTCATCGCCCCCGACTCGTTCAAGGACAGCCTCAGTGCCCAAGGTGTCGCCGAAGCCATTGCCCTCGGCCTGGCCCAGGTCTGGCCGCAGGCAACGATGATCAAATGCCCGATGGCTGATGGCGGCGAAGGCACGGTCGAATCGATCCTCGCCGCTTGCGAAGGCGAACTGCGCCGCACCCGTGTTCGCGGCCCTTTGGGCACTCCCGTCGACGCTGCGTGGGGCTGGTTGCCGCATAACCACACGGCAATTATCGAAATGGCCGAGGCCAGCGGCTTGCAATTGGTGCCGCTGGGACAACGCGATGCCTGCATCAGCAGCACCTTCGGTACCGGCGAACTGATTCGCGCAGCGCTGGATGCTGGTGCGCACCGGGTGATTCTGGCGATTGGCGGCAGTGCCACCAACGATGGTGGTGCCGGGGCGATGCAGGCGTTGGGTGTGAAATTGCTCGATGCGCAACATCAGTCGCTGGTACCCGGCGGCTTGGCACTGGCGCAACTGGCGCAACTGGACCTGAGCGAACTCGACCCGCGACTGGCGCAGGTGCGTTTCGATATCGCCGCTGATGTGAACAATCCGCTGTGTGGCCCACACGGTGCCTCGGCGATTTTCGGCCCGCAGAAAGGTGCGTCGCCGGCGCAAGTGCAGCAACTCGATCAGGCGTTAGGGCACTTCGCCGAGCTGTGTGCACAAGCGTTGGGCAAAGACGTCCGCGATGAACCGGGTAGCGGTGCGGCAGGCGGTTTGGGCTTTGCGGCCAAGGCTTTTCTCGGCGCGCAATTTCAAGCCGGGGTTGAAGTGGTTGCCGAACTGGTCGGCCTCGCCGAAGCGGTCAAAGGCGCTGATCTGGTGATCACCGGAGAAGGGCGATTCGATGCGCAGACGTTGCGCGGCAAGACCCCGTTCGGCGTCGCACGGATTGCCAAGCAACACAACGTGCCGGTGATTGTCATCGCCGGGACATTGGGCGAGGGTTACCAAGAACTCTACGATCACGGTATCGATGCGGCATTCGCCGTGACCAGCGGCCCAATGACGCTGGAGCAGGCCTGCGCCGAAGCACCGCGCCTGTTGCGTGAACGGGCGACGGACATCGCCCGCGTCTGGCAGATGGCCGCCAAACGCTGAGCCAGATCGGCAGCTCCTACACCAAGCGATCAATAGTGTTGCATTGTTGTAACACTCTGAAAAATAATTTCTCTTGACCCGCAATCTTCCTAAAGCCTGGCCGATACAGCTAACAGGCGCGCACCAAACTTCCTGAAAACAGCGACGCCAGACTGAGCCCGCCCCCCTCGGGCCAGTGACGACGCATGGACGCTCGTAGTTTCTATCTTTCGAGAGCTCAACTATGTCCCTGCGTAACCTGAATATCGCGCCCCGTGCCTTCCTCGGTTTTGCCTTTATCGCCTTGTTGGTGATCGTGCTCGGCGTGTTCGCCGTCAATCGCATGAGCACTATCCGTCAAGCCTCGATCGACATGGAGACCAACCAACTGCCCAGCGTGACGTACCTTGGCGTGGTGACGGAAAACGTTCTGCGTCTGCGGATTCTGTCGTTCCGGATTCTGGTCAACCGTGACCCTGCCGGTCTGCAAGAGGCGCAAACACGCATTGGCGTGCTGGTAGACAAGGTACGCAGTGCTCAGGCGAGTTACGCTGCGCTACCTGCCGAGGCCGATGAACGTGCCTTGTATCAGGCTTTCGCGACGACGCTCGACAACTACCTGCAAGCGCAAAACCAGATGATGGAGCTGTCGCGTCAGGACAAGGTCGATGAGATGCGCACGCTCATCAACACGCGGATCAAGGACGGCACCGACCAGATGGGTGAACAGCTCAACAAGCTGATCGCAATCAACGCCGCAGGTGCGAAAGTCGCCTCGACTCAGGCGGGTGAGCATTACGACAGCGCCATTACCGGCATTGTCATTGTTGCCGTGATTGCGGCGTTGGCGACGGTGCTGTTGGCACTGCTGCTGACCCGCAGCATCGTCACCCCGCTGAACCGTGCCGTACTGGCCGCGCAAACCATTGCCGACGGTAACCTGAGCAAAACCATCGAAGTCGACGGCAAGGACGAAGCGACGCAGTTGCTGCAGGCGCTCGCCACCATGCAGAGCAACCTGCGCAAAACCATCGAACAGATCGCCGGTTCCGCCACACAACTGGGCGCCGCTGCCGAAGAACTCAGCGCGGTGACCGAAGAAGCCTCCCGTGGCCTGCAGCAGCAGAACAACGAAATCGAGCAAGCCGCCACCGCCGTCAACGAGATGACCGCCGCTGTCGAAGAAGTGGCGCGCAACGCCGTGTCGACCTCCGAAGCCTCGAACCAGTCGACCCACGCCGCCCGCGAAGGTCGCGATCAAGTGGTGAAAACCGTCGACGCGATCCAGACCATGACCCACGACGTGCAGAACACCGCACAGATGATAGAAGGCTTGGCCGCGCAGGGCCGTGATATCGGCAAAGTGCTCGATGTGATCCGCGCCATCGCCGAACAGACCAACCTGCTGGCCCTCAACGCAGCGATCGAAGCCGCCCGCGCCGGTGAGGCCGGGCGCGGTTTTGCCGTGGTTGCAGACGAAGTGCGCGCGCTGGCTCATCGCACCGCACAATCGACCCAGGAAATCGAAAAAATGGTCGCCGGCATCCAGAACGGTACCGGCGAAGCAGTGTCGTCGATGCAGCAAAGCAACCAGCGCACCCAGACCACCCTGGAAATGGCCCGCGCCGCTGGGGTTGCGCTGGAGCAGATCACCCAGTCGATCCATCAGATCAACGAACGCAATCTGGTGATCGCCAGCGCCTCGGAAGAGCAGGCGCAAGTCTCGCGTGAGGTCGACCGCAACCTGGTCAACATCCGCGATCTGGCTACGCAATCGGCCGCCGGGGCCAACCAGACCAGCGCCGCGACCCACGAACTGTCGCGTCTGGCGGTGGATTTGAACGCCATGGTGGCGCGTTTCGTGATTTGAGATACGGTGAAGGCTGGAGACCGCGCAATCAGGAGACGTACATGCGCTATTCAGCCTTGACCCAACGAATCGCCGGGGAGGGAGCCGCTGCCTGGCAGATTCACGACCGAGCGCTGGAGCTGCGCGCCGAGGGTGTCGATATCCTGCTGCTGAGCGTGGGCGACCCGGATTTCGATACACCGCTGCCGATTGTCCACGGCGCGATCGACAGTTTGCTGGCGGGCGATACCCATTATTCCGAAGTGCGTGGTCGTCTGGCGCTGCGTCAGCTGATTGCCGACCGCCATCGTCGGCGTAGCGGGCAAGCTGTGGATGCCGACCACGTGATCGTCATGCCCGGCGCGCAATGCGCGGTGTATTCGGTGGCGCAATGTCTGCTCGATCCCGGCGATGAAGTGATCGTCGCCGAACCCATGTACGTCACCTACGAAGGCGTGTTTGGCGCGTGTGGCGCGACGGTGGTGCCGGTGCCGGTGCGCCCGGAAAACGGTTTTCGTGTCGATCCGGTCGACGTCGCCGCGCGTATCACCCCGAAAACCCGCGCCATGCTGCTCAACAGTCCGAACAACCCCAGCGGCGCCAGCCTGTCACTGCTGATCTGGCAAGAACTGGCGGCGCTGTGCATCCGCCATGACTTGTGGCTGATCAGCGACGAGGTCTACAGCGATTTGCTTTACGAAGGTCAGCACGTCAGCCCGGCGAGTCTGCCGGGCATGGCCGAACGCACGGCAACAATCAACAGCCTGTCGAAATCCCACGCCATGACCGGCTGGCGCATCGGCTGGATGATCGGGCCGAAGTCGTTGGCCGAGCATTTGGTCAATTTGTCGCTGAGCATGTTGTTTGGCCTGCCGGATTTTGTGCAGAAAGCCGCAGAGATTGCGTTGCAGTCAGACCTGCCGGAAGTGACGCAGATGCGCGAGGAATATCGCCTGCGCCGGGATCTGGTGTGCGAACGTTTGAGCGGTTGCCCGGGGCTGTATCCGATCCGTCCAGATGGTGGCATGTTCGTGATGGTCGATGTACGCCAGACCGGTCTCGGCGCACAGGCGTTTGCCGAGCGGTTGCTGGAGGGCTATGGGGTTTCGGTGCTGGCGGGTGAGGCGTTCGGGCCGAGTGCGGCGGGGCATATCCGCATTGGTTTGGTGGTCGATCGGGTGAAACTCGCGGATGCCTGTGCGCGGATTGCGTTGTGTGCGGCGCAGCTTTTACAGGCGCGTAGCGCCTGATGGTTTTGGGGTGCCTGTCCCGGCCTCTTCGCGAGCAGGCTCGCTCCCACATTGGATATGCATTCCCCTGTGGGAGCGAGCCTGCTCGCGAAGGCGGCATTACAGCCACCGATTAATTCAGCCCTGCCAAGCCGATGGATTCACCAGATTCGCTGGCCTCTCTCCCTTCAACGCAGCCAACAGATTCTCCACCGCACACCGCGCCATCGCCTCGCGCGTCTCATACGTAGCCGAACCCATGTGCGGTGTCGCCACCACATTATTCAGCTGCAACAACGGCGAATCGTGATTCAGCGGCTCACGCTCAAACACATCCAGTCCTGCGGCACGAATCCGTTGATGACGCAGCGCCTCTATCATCGCCGCCTCATCGACCACTTTGCCCCGCGAGATATTGATGAAGATGCTTTCCGGGCGCATCAGCGCGAACTGCTCGGCGCCGATCAAACCTTCGGTCTGCGCCGTCAGCGGCAAGGTCAGGCAAATGAAGTCAGCCTGCTTCAGCAGATCTTCGAGGCTGCGGTATTGCGCATCGAATCGCGCCTCGACCGCCGGTTTGCGCGACTGGCTGTGATAGATCACCGGCATGCCGAACCCGAAATGCCCGCGCTGCGCCAGCGCCTCGCCGATGCGGCCCATGCCGATAATCCCCAACGTTTTGCCATGTACATCGGTGCCGAAATGCGCCGGGCCGATATTGCGGCTCCATTGGCCGCTGCGCACCATGTTCGCCAGTTCCACCACACGCCGGGCTGCGGCGAGGATCAGCGCGAAACCGGTGTCGGCGGTGGTTTCGGTAAGTACGTCCGGGGTGTTGCTCAGGAGGATCTTGCGCCGGGTCAGATAATCGATGTCGTAGTTGTCCACGCCCACCGAGACGCTGGCAATCGCCTCTAGTTGCGGCGCGAGATCAAGCAACGCCGCATCCAGTTTCAGGCTGGCGCCGAGCAAACCGTGGGCGCGGGGCAGGGCGTCGCGCAGTTGCATCAGACCGTCGGCGTCGAGGCTTTCGATCAGCGTGACTTCGCACTGTTCCTGCAGACGCGCCATCAGCGCGGGCGAAAGTTTCTTGTACAACACGACCTGTTTTTTCATGGCAAAAGTCTCTTCAGGAATGCGCCGGCACGGCACGCGTGGCGACGGCTTTGGCGACGACGCGATCACTGGCGCCGGGCTTGAGAAAAATCGTCAGGATCACCGACAGCAGCAACGCGCCGCTCATCAACAGATACGAAGCGCCGGGCGAGCCGGTGGAGCTGTTCAGGTAACCGACCAGATACGAGCCGCCGAACGAGCCGAGCGCACCCATGCTATTGATCAGCGCCATGGCGCCACCGGCGACGTTGGCCGGAAGAATCTCCGGGACGATGGCAAAGAACGGCCCGTAAGGTGCGTACATGCACGCGCCGGCAATCACCAGCAGCGTGTACGACCACCAGAAATGCTCAGCGCCCAGGGCGTAGGAACCGTAAAACGCGATGGAGGCGATCAGCAGCGGTGGCCAGACAAAGCGTTTGCGCTTCTGCAGCTTGTCCGAACCCCACGACACCAAAAGCATGCCAATCACCGCCGCCAGATACGGCAGCGCCGACAGCCAGCCGGCCTCGATCATGTCCATTTGCGCGCCGGCCTTGAGAATCGATGGCAGCCACAGCACAAAGCCGTAAACGCCGATGCTCCAGCAGAAAAACTGCAGCGCGAGAATGATCACCTTCGGCGAACGGAATGCCTCGGCATAGTTTTTTACCGCTTTGATCCCGACCTGTTCGGCTGCCAGAGCACTTTCCAGATCCTGCTTTTCCTGCTCGTTGAGCCACTTGGCCTGCGCTGGACGATCATCGGCCAGACGCCACCAGATAAACGCCCACAGCACCGCCGGCAGGCCCTCAATGATGAACATCCAGCGCCAGCTGAAATGCTGCACCAGATACCCCGAAACCACCGACATCCACAGCATCGTCACCGGGTTGCCGAGGATCAGGAAGGTGTTGGCCCGTGAGCGTTCGGCACGGGTAAACCAATGGCACAGATACACCAGCATCGCCGGCATCACCGCCGCTTCAACCACGCCGAGCATGAAGCGGATGACGATCAGCCAATAGGCGTTGGAGACCACGCCGGTCAACGTGGCGAGAGCACCCCAGAGAATCAGGCTGACGAAAATCAGTTTCTTCACGCTGTGTTTTTGCGCGTAGATCGCACCCGGCACCTGGAAGAAAAAGTAACCGAGGAAAAACAGCGCACCAAGCAGCGAAGACAGGCCCGGGGTGATCATCAGGTCGGCGGCCATGCCCGATGCGGCGGCGAAGCCGTAGTTGGCGCGATCGAGATACGCCAGGCTGTAGGTGATGAACACAATCGGCATGATGTACCACCAGCGGCGGGTGGCGAGGGTTGCGGTTTTCATGGGTCTTGCTCCTGAGCTTGTTGTTTTTGTCGCAGCAGGTTCAATTGTTTGCAGTGACTAGGCGGGCCTCTTCGCGAGCAGGCTCGCTCCCACAGGGGAATGCATTCCAAATGTGGGAGCGAGCCTGCTCGCGAAGGCGGCCTCAAATTCAACCGATAACTCCAGGCGGGTCGGCAACCCTTCCATATCCCCGCGACTCTGCACCGCCCGACTGCCAATCCAGTTCGCACGCTGCACCGCCTCGGCAAAACTCTGGTGCTCAAGCAGGGCACTGATCATCCCCACCGCAAAACCATCACCGGCACCGACCGTGTCGACGACATGCGCCACCGGCACACCGGCGACAAATCCCGATGCCAGATGCGTTCGGTAATAAGCGCCTTGCGGGCCAAGCTTGATCGCCACGGCCTCTGCACCTTGATCGAGATAAAACGCGGCAATGTCCGCCGGGTGTTCGAAACCGGTGAGCAAACGACCTTCGCTCAACCCCGGCAGCACCCAATGGGCGAGGGCGGCGAGGCGGTTGATCTCGCGGATCATTTCGCGCTCGCTGGCCCACAGGCTCGGGCGCAGATTGGGATCGAACGACACGCTGCGTCCGGCGTTGCGCATGCGTGTCATCAATTCAAAGGACATCTCCCGCGCCGAGGCCGAGAGCGCTGGAGGAATGCCGGTGGCATGAAGATGGCGAGCACTCAGCAAACTGGCGGTGATCGACTGTGGCGACAAATGACTGGCCGCCGAACCGCGCCGGAAATACTCGACCTGCGGGTCGCTGCCATCATCATTGCGCGATTTGAACTGGAACCCGGTCGGGTGCTGTTTGTCGACGTCGACGTGGCTGCAATCCAGACCTTCCTTGATCAAGGTTTCGACCACAAAGCGCCCGAGCGAATCGTCGCCGACCCGGCTCAGCCACGCGACGTTGAAACCCAGGCGCGACAGCCCGATCGCGACATTGCTGTCGGCCCCGGCGATACGCTTGTGAAAGTGTTCGACCGCCGCCAGATCACCGGTCTGCTCGGCGACCAGCATCGCCATGGTTTCGCCGAACGAAAGAATATCGATCTCAGACATGAGCAGGCTCCAGACGCGATTGGCCGAGGCGGGCGAGGGCGGCGACGTGCTCGGTGGTCAGTTGCACCAGATCATCGCCCTGCAACGGATATTCGGCGGCGCGCATAACGCCTTGGGCCATGTGCCGCAGCAGTTGTTCCCACAGATGCAGGTCACTGACGGCCGGCGGCACCGCCACCAGTTTGCCGTCGGCGCGACGGGCCACGGCTTTGCAGTGCACATAACCGACATGCCGGCCGAGCAGGCGGGCGGCGCTGGTGGCGGACTGGTCCTGCCACTGCCAGTTGCCGATGTCGAAAGTCATTTTGATCGGCAGATTGTGCTGCTCGACGGCGGCGAAGAAGCGCTGAAATGGCTCGATCCGACCGCCGTGCAGGGTCTGGTCGTTTTCCACCAGCAACTGCACCGGGCTGAGCTTCAAGCGTTCGGCCAGGGCTTGCAGATCGTTGGTATCGGTGAAGTAGCCGAGGGAGACTTTCAGCCATTTCGAGCCGAACGCTTCGGCTTGTTGCAGTGCGGTGATCAACTCGGGATTGGGCTGCGCCTGCCCGGCCAGCCACAGTTCGGTCGGTGAGGAATAGATGCTTAGCAAGCCCTGCGCCTGCGTGGCCTGCGCCAGTTGCGCAGGGTCTTCGCGCGTCAGCAGCTCTTCGCGCCATTCGATGCGATTGGCCCCGGCGGCAGCCAGAACATCAATGAAAGCATCCTGCCCGCGCTGACGCACAAGCTCGGCGCCGTAGCTGGACAGGCTGATGGAAACGTCGGGTTTATTCATTGTTATTGACCTCTGAAACCGGTTTCATTTTTGTTCAAAAAAATATCAGGTGTTTCTGTGTTGTTCTCTCGGGCGCTATCGCGAGCGGGCTCACTCCTACAGGGGAACGCATTCCAAATGTAGGAGTGAGCCTGCTCGCGATAGCGTCAGCTCAAACAACGCTAATCCCCAAGGTTGACCCACGCTCAACCAGCACCGGCGCAAAATCCACCACCCGCGCCACCTCATCATCCCCACGCAAGCGCTTGAGCAAACACTCAAACGCCCGCGCGCCGATCTCCTGCGTCGGCTGGGCCAGCGCGGTAATCCCGCTGCCCACCAACGGATACCAATCCAGATCATCCAGGGCAATCAGCCCGACATCCTCAAACAACCGCACACCCATCTCCCGCAGTGCCGTTGTGGCAGTAAGCGCCGCCACACCATTGGCGCAAAACAATGCTTTCGGGCCGTCGCCGGGAGTGTTTAAAAAGGTTTGAAGTTGCGTGTTCAGGTCATCGCCGGTTTCCAGCACCGCCCCGGCCAGGTTCGAATGCAGCGCGATCTGCGCCTGAAAACTGCTGACCCGCTCGATCCGCGAACTGGTGCCGTCATACGGTTCAGTCACCAGCACCAGATCCCGATAGCCACGTTGTTCAAGGTGCGTGAGCGCCATCTCCACGGCCTGCGGGTTGTTCAGCCCGACCATGTCGCTGTCGAGCCCATCGACCTTGCGATCCACCAGCACCAGCGGCATCTCGCGGCGCAGTTCATGCAGTTCGTCACGGTGATGGCCAAGGGTGTTCACGATCAGCCCTTCGATGTTGTACGAACGCAACAGCGCCAGGTGCTGGCGTTCCTGCTCGTCATCGCGGTCGGTGTTGCACACCACCAGGCTGTAGCCGTGGGCACGGCAAGCGGTTTCCACCCCGTGCATCACGGCAATCGAGTAAGGGTTACGGATATCGGCGACCAGCATGCCGATCAGGCGTGTACGCCCACGTTTCAGGCCTCGGGCCATTTGATTGGGACGATAGCCGAGTTCGCTGATGGCCTGTTCGATGCGCAGGGCGATGGCATCGGAGAGCAGGACGCGATCATCGCCGATGAAGCGCGAGACGCTGGCTTTGGATACGCCAGCGCGTTCGGCGACATCAAGCATGGTCACGCGGCTGCGCTGGGCGGCGGAGAAGTCGTTCACGGTCTGAAACCTTATTATTGGATTTATAGGTTCAGCATCTGCGAACAGTGCTGAAACCGGTTTCAGGAAACACCAAAAACAAATCTTCCGTCAAGTGAATGATCACCTGCCTTCAACTCGTTGCCGACGGGTGGAATGTCGTCAGCCGAACAAACCGGCAGCGATATTGATCGAAAACCCCAGAATCGCCGTGTTGAACACGAAACCGATTAACGATTGTGCCAATACGATTTTGCGGATATCGCGGGTGGCCACGCCGACATCTGCAGTCTGTACCGCCACGCCGATGGTGAAGGAGAAATACAGGAAGTCCCAATAGTTGGGCGTCGTCAGCCCTTCGGCGAAGCGCAACGCCGGTTCCTTGCCATTCCAGGTGTAATACAACCTGGCGTAGTGCACGCAGAAAATCACCCCGATCAGCAGCCATGAACCGATCACGGTCAGTGCGGTGAAACCGTAATGCATGAGCTTGCGCGTGGTTTCCAGGTCCTTGCTGCCCGCCAGTTCGAAGGTGATTGTGGCCAGGCTGGCCAGCGCGGCGATGCACACCACGAACAGCACCAGCCCGGCATTTTCGTCTTCGACTTCAGCGATGCGTTTGACGTCCGGCGCCTTCGCGCGCACGGTCAGCCAGAACATCAGGATCAGGTAAGTCCAGACACCGGCGTTCCAGCCGATGAGGATTTTACTGACGATGGAATCGGCGGGGGCCAACAGACCGGTGGCGAGGCCGAACAGGGCGGCGGCAGACAGGCGAGGGTGGGTGCGGGCGAGGAAGCGCATGAGGACTCGATGGGCCAGGGTGATTCAGACACCTTAGCCCAGCGATGCAGGATATGACCACTGACTCGAGTTTATGAAGAACCCTGTGGGAGCGAGCCTGCTCGCGAAGGCGTCGGTAGATTCAACATAGATGTTGGCAGACCGGACGCTTTCGCGAGCAGGCTCGCTCCCACAATTGGTATCAGTGGGGTTTGGTGAATCGTTGTACGAGCTTCATGACCACGACGAAGAACACGGGGACGAAGATCACCGCCAGCGTCGCGGTGATCATCCCGCCAATCACGCCGGTGCCGATCGCTTGCTGACTCGCCGAACTGGCACCCGTGGCAATGGCCAATGGCACCACGCCGAGAATGAACGCGAGCGACGTCATCACGATCGGCCGCAAGCGCAAGCGAGCAGCCTGCAACGTCGCATCAATCAGATCGTGACCTTCGTCGTACAAGCTCTTGGCAAACTCGATGATCAGGATCGCGTTCTTCGCCGACAGACCGATGATGGTGATCAGGCCAACCTTGAAGAACACATCATTGGGCATGCCGCGCAAGGTCACCGCCAGCACCGCGCCGAGCACACCCAGCGGCACCACCAGCAACACCGAGGTCGGTATCGACCAGCTCTCGTACAGCGCCGCCAGACACAGGAACACCACCAGCAACGACAGCCCAAGCAGGATCGGCGCCTGGTTGCCGGACAAGCGTTCCTGCAACGACAACCCGGTCCATTCCTGGCCCAGTCCTTTCGGCCCCTGCGCCACCAGACGTTCAATCTCCGCCATGGCCTCACCGGTGCTGTGCCCCGGTGACGGTTCGCCGGAAATCGCGATCGCCGGATAGCCGTTGTAACGGGTCAACTGCGCCGGGCCTTGAATCCAGTTGGCCTGCACGAACGCTGACAGCGGCACCATGTGCCCGGTGTTGTTGCGTACGTGCATTTTCAGCAGATCGGCCACCTGGCTGCGTTGATCGCCTTCGGCTTGCACGACAACACGCTGCATGCGCCCCTGATTGGGGAAGTCGTTGATGTAGCTGGAGCCGACGGCAGTCGACAGCACGTTGCCGATATCGGCGAACGATACGCCCAGAGCATTGGCCTGCTTGCGGTCGACCACCAACTGCACCTGCGGCGCTTCGGCCAGCGCGCTTTCGCGCACATTCATCAGCACCGGGCTTTTCTCGGCGGCTGCGAGCAGTTCGGTGCGCGCTTGCATCAAGGTCGCATGGCCGAGGCCGCCGCGATCCTGCAAACGGAACTCGAAACCGCTCGATGTGCCGAGGCCATCCACGGGCGGTGGCAGCACCGAGAACGCCATGGCGTCCTTGATTTCAGTCAGTGCGATATTGGCGCGATCGGCAATCGAGCTGGCGGCATCATCACTGCTACGCTGCGACCAGTCCTTCAGCGTCGAGAACGCCAACGCTGCGTTCTGGCCGCTACCGGAGAAGCTGAAACCGAGAATCACCACCGTGTCACTAATTCCCGGCTCGCTGGCGTTATGTGCTTCAAGCTGTTCAGCCACGGCCACCGTGCGGTTCTTCGTAGCGCCGGGCGGCAGTTGAATATCCGTGATGGTGTAGCCCTGATCTTCCACCGGCAGGAACGAGGAGGGCAGACGCGCAAAGCACAGGCCCAGTCCAACCAGCAGCACAGCGTAAATCAGCAGGTAACGGCCGCTGCGTTTCAACGCATAGCCGACCCAGCCCTGATAGCGATCAGTCAGGCGCTCGAAGCGGCGGTTGAACCAGCCGAAGAACCCGGATTTTTCGTGGTGTTCGCCCTTGGCAATCGGCTTGAGCAGCGTCGCGCACAGTGCCGGCGTGAGGGTCAGGGCGAGGAACGCCGAGAACAGAATCGACGTCGCCATCGACAGCGAGAACTGCTGGTAAATCACCCCGACCGAGCCTTGCATGAACGCCATCGGAATAAACACCGCGACAAGCACCAGCGTGATGCCGATGATCGCGCCGGTAATCTGTGTCATCGCCTTGCGTGTGGCTTCCTTGGGCGACAGGCCTTCGGTGGCCATGATCCGCTCGACGTTCTCCACCACGACGATGGCGTCGTCCACCAGAATACCGATGGCCAGGACCATGCCGAACATGGTCAGCACGTTGATCGAGAAGCCCAGCGCGAGCATGGTCGCGAACGTGCCCATCAGCGCCACGGGCACCACCAGCGTCGGGATCAGCGTGTAGCGCACGTTCTGCAGGAACAGGAACATCACCGCAAACACCAGCAGCATCGCTTCGCCCAAGGTGTAAATCACTTTGGTGATCGAGACTTTGACGAACGGCGAAGTGTCGTACGGAATCTTGTATTCCACGCCCGCCGGGAAGTAGCGCGACAGCTCATCCATCTTCGCCCGCACCAGGGTCGCGGTGTTCAGCGCGTTGGCGCCCGGCGACAACTGTACGCCGACGGCGGTCGACGGTTTGCCGTTGAGACGCGTACCGAACTGGTATTCCTGGCTGCCGATCTCGACCCGCGCGACGTCACCGATGCGCACGGTGGAGCCGTCGCGATTGGCCTTGAGCACAATGTCGGCGAACTCTTGCGGTGTCGACAACTGACCTTTCACCAGAATGGTCGCAGTGATTTCCTGGCTGGACGGATTGGGCAGATCACCGATGCTGCCAGCGGACACCTGAGCGTTCTGCGCGACGATGGCGGCGTTGACATCGGCAGGCGTCAGGTTGAACGCGATCAGCTTCTGCGGATCGATCCAGATGCGCATGGCCCGTTCGGCGCCGTACAACTGCGCCTTGCCGACACCGTCCAGACGCTTGATCTCGTTCATCACGTTACGCGCCAGATAATCGCTGAGCGCCACGTCATCGAGCTTGCCGTCGCTGGAGGTCAGGGTGATCAGCAGGAGAAAACCGGACGAGACTTTTTCAACCTGCAAACCCTGCTGAGTCACCGCTTGCGGCAGGCGCGACTCGACCACCTTGAGGCGGTTTTGCACGTCGACTTGCGCCAGCTCCGGGTTGGTGCCCGGCTGGAACGTGGCTTTGATCGTCGCGCTGCCGAGGCTGCTTTGTGATTCGAAGTACAACAAGTGATCGGCGCCGTTAAGCTCTTCCTCGATCAGGCTGACCACGCTTTCATCGACGGTCTGCGCCGAGGCGCCCGGGTACACGGCGTAGATCTCGATCTGTGGCGGGGCGACGTCGGGGTATTGCGCCACCGGCAATTGCGGGATGGCCAGCGCACCGGCCAACAGGATGAACAGCGCGACGACCCAGGCAAACACCGGGCGGTCGATAAAGAACTGCGGCATAGAAAAGCGTCCTGCTTACTGACCAGAGGTCTGGGCAAGTGGAAGAGGGGTGTCGTCGATCTGCACGGTTTCGCCGGGGCGGGCGTGTTGCAGGCCTTCGATGACGATGCGGTCGCCGGGCTTGAGGCCGCCGGTGACGATCCAGCGATTGTTCTGCACCGCGCCCAGTTGCACTGGTTGCTCAGCGACGCGCATCTGCTCATCGACGGTCAACACCTGAGCAATGCCGGCGCTGTCACGCTGCACGGCACGTTGCGGCACGGTAATGCCGTTCTGGATGGTTGCCTGTTCCAGACGCACGCGAATGAAACTGCCCGGCAGCAAGTCGAGATCCGGATTTGGGAATTCGCTGCGCAGGATGATCTGACCCGTGCCCGGGTCGACGGTGATGTCGCTGAACAGCAGCTTGCCCGGCAGCGGATACAGGCTGCCGTCATCCTGAATCAGCGTAGCTTTGACCTGATCCTGGCCGACTTCCTGCAACTGCCCGGAGCGGAACGCGCGGCGCAATTCGTTGAGTTCACGGGTCGACTGGGTGAGGTCGGCGTGAATCGGGTTGAGCTGCTGAATCAGTGCCAACGGTGTGGTTTCGTTCTGCCCGACCAGTGCGCCTTCGGTGACCAGCGCACGGCCGACGCGACCGGAAATCGGCGCGGTGACGGTGGCATAACCCAGATTCAGTTTCGCCCGTTCGACGGCAGCCTTGTTGGCCGCAACGTCAGCGGCGGTTTGCCGGGCATTGGCGCGGGCGTTGTCGTAGTCCTGAGCGCTGATGGCTTTGTCGTCGATCAACTGGGCGTAGCGTTGCTCTTGCAGTTTCGCTTGAAAGGCATTGGCTTCTGCCTTGCGCAGCGCAGCTTCAGCGCTGTCGAGGTCAGCCTTGAACGGCGCCGGGTCGATGCGGAACAGCACGTCGCCCTTTTTCACGTCGCTGCCTTCGCGAAAGGTGCGTTGCAAGACCACACCGGCCACCCGTGCGCGCACTTCGGCGATGCGTGGCGCGGCGATGCGGCCGCTGAGTTCGCTGCTGATCGTCAGGGGATGCGCTTCGAGCGTCTCGATGCGCACCGTGGCCGGTGATGCCTGATCCTCGGCTTGCGAGGATGAATCACAGGCGCTCAGTGTCAGCGCCATCGCGATCAGGCCGAGTCCGGCCAGCAGTTTCTTCGACATGTACAACCCCCAATATTGATGTCCGCATCCTACGGGCAGACGCCGAGATTAGCGGTGAAGCTTTGTAGGCGCTGTGTGAAATTGTGTAAGGGTTTTGCTCAGGGATGGGCGAGGGCGTATATCCTTCAGATCTTGAAATTTATTGCGACAGATAGATAGCTTTCGCGAGCAGGCTCGCTCCCACAGGGGATCGCATTCCAAGTGTGGGAGCGAGCCTGCTCGCGAATGGGCCTTATCAGTCGCCACAGCACTTTCTGGATCACCCCATGCCCAACATCCTCCTGGTCGAAGACGACACCGCCCTCGCCGAACTGATTTCCAGCTACCTGGAACGCAACGGATATTCCGTCAGCGTGATCGGCCGTGGCGACCATGTGCGCGAGCGAGCGCGGGTCAATCCGCCGGATCTGGTGATCCTCGACCTCATGCTGCCCGGCCTTGATGGACTGCAAGTCTGCCGTTTATTGCGCGCCGATTCGGCGACGCTGCCGATCCTGATGCTGACGGCTCGCGATGACAGTCACGATCAAGTGCTGGGCCTGGAAATGGGCGCCGACGATTACGTCACCAAACCGTGCGAGCCGCGCGTGTTGCTGGCACGGGTGCGCACCTTGTTGCGCCGCAGCAGCCTCGGCGAACCGTTGACCGCCAATGACCGCATTCTCATGGGCAATCTGTGCATCGACCTGTCTGAGCGCACCGTGACGTGGCGCGATCAGCCAGTCGAGCTGTCCAGCGGCGAATACAACTTGCTCGTGGTGCTGGCTCGCCATGCCGGCGAAGTGTTGAGCCGCGATCAGATCCTGCAACGCCTGCGCGGTATCGAATTCAACGGCACCGACCGCTCGGTGGACGTGGCGATTTCCAAGCTGCGCCGCAAGTTCGACGACCATGCGGGCGAGGCGCGCAAGATCAAGACTGTGTGGGGCAAGGGCTATCTGTTCAGCCGCTCAGAGTGGGAATGCTGAGCTGATGTTTCGCATCCTGTTTCGCCTGTATCTGGTGACGATCGTCTCCTACAGCGCGGCGATCTATCTGGTGCCGGATCTGGTGGTCATGGCGTTCCGGGATCGCTTCGTCACTTACAACCTCGATTATTCGCGCGGTCTGCAATCGCTGATTACCCGTCAGTTTCACGCCGTGCCGCAGGAGCAGTGGCCGGCGCTGGCGGCGTCGATGGACAAGGATTTTCAGCCGCTGCACATCGTCCTCGCGCGGATCGACGATGCCGGGTTCACCGCTATCGAGCAGCAACGCCTGCGCCGTGGTGAAAACGTCGTACGCATTGGCGACTGGGGCTGGCGTACGCTGGCGGTGACGCCGCTGGACGACACCACCGCCGTGCAAATGGTCGTGCCGCCGGATCCGCTGGACGTCAATCTGTTGTACTGGAGCATCAACGTGCTGATCGGCGCGAGTCTGCTCGCCTGCCTGTTGATGTGGCTGCGCCCGCACTGGCGTGATCTGGAACGCCTCAAAGGCACTGCCGAACGCTTCGGTAAAGGTCACTTGAGCGAGCGCACAAAAATCGCCCCGAGCTCCAACATCGGCAGCCTCGCCAATGTTTTCGACACCATGGCGGGCGATATCGAAAACCTGCTCAATCAGCAACGTGACCTGCTCAACGCCGTGTCCCATGAACTGCGTACGCCACTGACTCGTCTGGATTTCGGCCTGGCTCTCGCCCTGTCCGATGACTTGCCGAGCGCCAGCCGCGAGCGCTTGCTGGGACTGGTCGCGCACATTCGTGAGCTGGATGAGTTGGTGCTGGAGTTGCTTTCCTACAGCCGCTTGCAGAATCCGGCGCAATTGCCGGAGCAGGTCGAGGTGTCGCTGGATGAGTTCATCGACAGCATTCTGGGCAGTGTCGATGAAGAGCTGGAGTCGCCGGAGATCGTTATTGATGTATTGCTGCACGGTCAGTTGGAGCGTTTTTCGCTCGATCCACGCCTGACCGCGCGGGCGATCCAGAACCTGCTGCGCAATGCCATGCGTTATTGCGAAAAACGCATTCAGATTGGTGTGCAGGTCAATGCCGAGGGCTGTGAGATCTGGGTCGATGATGACGGCATCGGTATTCCCGATGATGAGCGAGAGCGGATTTTCGAGCCGTTCTATCGACTTGATCGCAGTCGGGATCGGGCTACGGGTGGGTTTGGTCTTGGTCTGGCGATCAGCCGTCGCGCGCTGGAAGCACAGGGCGGCACGTTGACCGTTGAGTCTTCACCGTTGGGCGGGGCACGCTTCCGGCTGTGGTTGCCCAATAACGCCTGAGCTGCGTGACGCTGAAAATCTACCTGTGGGGCCGAGCCTGCTCGCGAAGGCGTCGGGTCAGTCAACGCATACCTGGCTGACATACCACCTTCGCGAGCAGGCTCGCTCCTTGGGAATTGCGTTGTTCAGACCAGCTCTGTGGATTGAATCAACCCGACCCCGGCACTTTGCATCCGCTCAATCGCTGCCGCCAGTGATCCATTCAGATCGATCGCCCGGCACGCATCCATCACCACATAAGTATTGAACCCCGCCGCCCGTGCATCCAGCGCCGAAAACATCACGCAGAAATCCAGTGCCAGCCCCACCATGTAGACCGTATCGATCCCGCGCTCTTTCAGGTAGCCGGACAGCCCCGTGGTGGTGCGGCGATCGGCTTCCAGAAAGGCTGAATAGCTGTCGATATCCGGATTGCAGCCCTTACGAATGATCAGTTGGGCGTGAGGCAGGTCAAGTTCCCGGTGAAACTCGGCCCCCGGTGTCGATTGCACACAATGGTCGGGCCAGAGCGTCTGCTCGCCATAATGCAACTGGATGACATCGTAGGGCTGGTGCCCGGGATGACTGGACGCGAATGAGGCGTGACCGGTCGGATGCCAGTCCTGTGTCATGACCACCTGGGTGAACTGGCGGGCGAGCCGGTTGATCAGCGGCACAATCAGGTCTCCTTCGGGGACCGCTAATTGACCGCCGGGGGTGAAGTCGTTTTGAACGTCGATCACCAGTAAGGCAGAGCGGGATGAATCTGGCATCGTGGAGGCATCCTCGGAAAAATACGCGCTGAGCATAGTGCAGGAACTAGCTGGTGATTAAGCGGCTTTTTAACAGTTTTGCCTTGTCTTCCAGCGCCATTGGGGCGTCGTGTCCGATCAGCATCCAGGCGTGTTCACGTTCAGTCCAATACACCACGTTCATCTCACGCCGACGCTCATGGGCCAACGGCTGACTGCCGCTGTTCGAGCGGGTCACACACAGCGCCAATGGTCCATGTTTCGCATCCAGATAAACGATCTGCGCAATCGGTACGCCGTCATACTCCAGCATCTGCGCCCGTTTGAATTCGGCATCAGGCAGCTTCAAAGTGGCTGGCGCAAGGTTCAGGCCCAGGCGCGCATCGACGGTGCGCAGTTGCGCGCGTTGGGAGGCTTCGTCGGTGGGCAGGTGATCGAGCGTTTGCGGCACATACAGCGCCATGTAATCGCCCACCAATGCCCGCCAGTTGTTCGATTGCACGGCGTGCCAGCCGAGGAATAACCGGTCGGCCAATACGCCACCGGCCAACAGCGCAGCGGCGGCGCCACCGATAAACCAGCGGCGATTGAAGCCCGGAGGCTTGGGCGCTGGAATGGCGTCCAGCCGCGCTTGCAGACGCTCCAGCGGGGCCTGCTGCGCCAGCTCGTCATAGGCGTTCTTGTACGGCAGGTTGCTGCGGCTGAGCCATTGCACGCGCAGACTCAGCAGTGAGTCTTCGGCAATGGCGTTGTCGAGTTGATGGCGATAGTCGCCGTCGAGTTCGCCGTCGAGGTAGGCGACCAGTTGCTCATCCGAAGGTAGGTTCATGATCGGTCTCCTTCGGTGGATTTCGGCACGGTCTGCAGCGGTGGGTATTCGGCGAGTTTGAGGCGGGCGGTGGCCAGGCGGCTCATGACCGTGCCGATCGGCACTTGCAGGATTTCAGCGACTTCGCGGTAGTACAAGCCTTCGACATAGGCGAGGTAGACCGTTTCGCGCTGGGTCTCGGGCAGCGCATCGACGCGGCGGATCACTTGCGCGGCCATCACATGCGTCTGCGCGGCGTACTCACCATCAAACGCCAGTTGTCCATCGGCATCGACCTGGCCCGCACCCTGACGCACGCGCCGAGCGCGCACTTCATTGAGCCAGATCGAATGCAGAATGCTCAGCAACCAGCGATCCATACGCGTGCCGGCGATGTACTGATTGGCGCGCTCCAGCGCTCGCACACAGGTGGCTTGCACCAGATCCTCGGCCACGTGCCGATTGCGCGACAGCAGTAGACCGTAGCGCCACAGTTGCGCCAGGTGCTGCCCGAGTTCTGCTCTGAATGCCTGATCGTTGAAGATGATGGCGGCCCTTATAAGTGCTCAGGTTTTCGATGAGTCGTTGATGGCTTCGGCCAGGTCCTGGTATTCCTCGCACGACGTGCCGCAAATCGATTGGATCTGCTGCAACTGCTCTTGCGCCAGGTCGACGCGGCCTTTGATCACATAGGCCTCGCCGAGGTATTCGCGCACTTGCGCGTACTGCGGGTCGAGTTTTACCGATTGCAGGTAATAACCGATGCCTTCGTCAGTGCGCCCCAGCTTGCGCGTGGCGTAACCGCGATAGTTGAGGGCCTTGGCGGTGTGCGGTTGCTTCAGCGTGTCGAGCAACGCCAGGGCCTCTTCGTAGCGACCGGCCTTGGCAAGGCGATAGGCGTAATCAGTACGGTCGGCATCCGAAAGTGCTTTGCTGACTTGCATCACACACTTCTGGGTTTTGCTGTCCCAAACCTGGCCTTTCGGGCATTCCGGCTTCTGCACCGGCGCGTCTTCATCGCCATTGGCCAGGGCCAATTGGCTGGACATCGCCGCGACCAGTAACAACGGGGCGGCGAACATAACGGAACGGATAGTCATGGGCAAGGCTCCACAGAAAGTTATGTTTCACTTTGAACACCACAGGGTGAATTTTTATTCATTACTTTATCAGTGACTGTTCAAGGTAAGCGTAAATTCAAGCGCTATGCTCGGGAGCGTCTGCCGTCGATCCGACGTTTTGCCGTAAGGAGAGTTGCCATGACCGATCACGTCCATCATTCAGCCGCTGCCGGCTACAAAAGCGCTGCCGACACCTATGTGAAAGGTCGGCCGGACTATCCGCCGCAGGTGACTGAGTGGCTGAATGTGACGCTGGGTCTGGACAGGCATAAAACCGTGATCGATCTGGGTGCCGGCACCGGCAAGTTCACCGGACGCTTGGTGGCGACCGGCGCGCAAGTGATCGCGGTTGAACCGGTGCCGCAGATGCTGGAAAAGCTGTCTGACGCCTGGCCTGATGTGCTGGCCGTGAGCGGCACGGCGACCGATCTGCCGTTGCCGGACGCTTCAGTCGATGCGGTGATTTGCGCGCAAGCGTTTCACTGGTTCGCCAGTGCCGAGGCGCTGACCGAAATCGCTCGAGTACTCAAGCCCGGAGGCAAGTTGGGGCTGATCTGGAACCTGCGCGACGCCGACGTCAGTTGGGTGCCGAAACTGGACGCCATCGTCAACGCACTGGAAGGGGACACGCCGCGCTATTACACAGGTGCCTGGCGCAAAGCGTTTCCGCACCCGGCATTCGCGCCTCTGCAGGTCGAGCGGTTTCACCATGGCCATACCGGCTCGCCGGAAGACGTGATTTTCAATCGGGTGCGCTCCACCAGTTTCATCGCCGTGCTGCCGGAGGTGCAGCGGGCGAAAGTCGATGAACAGATTCGTGCGTTAATCGCCACAGAGCCGGAACTGCGTGACAGGGATGTGGTGACAGTGCCTTACGAAACCGCCGCGTTCGTCGCCGTGAAAAAAACCTGACATGTGGGAGCGAGCCTGCTCGCGAAGGCAATCTACCCGGCATCCGATAACCCGGATCAACCCACCCGAGCCAGATCCACCGCCTTCCTGTTGCGCTCGCGAACCCCACGCACCACCAGATACAACAACGGCCCGATCGATACGAAAACCGCCGTCAACAACAAATATGGCACCACCGACCAAATCGACTGCCCACGCGACCGGGCATCCTTGACCATCCACACCCCGGCCAGAGTCGCCAGCAGATACAGATCAATCACCACCTGCGCGGTGTCGGGCCGCGACATCAGGCTGATGCCGAAGTCGATCAACGACTGTTCAGCCTGGAGCATCACCGAAACGGTGTAACCGCTAAACGCGAGCAAAGCCGCGAGGGGCAGGGCGATCGACATCATGCATTCCTTCCGTGGTGTGATGAGAGAGTGGCCAGACTAACGCCGCCGCGCAAAATTGGCCATTGACTCGCCAATAGCGCACAGGCTAATTTCCAGCCCATGACTTCGACTGTATCGCTTTGCCAGCCAATGATTATTACCGCCATTCCTCATTTGGCGGGCTAGCTCACGACTGCAGCACCCAACCCGCCCTAGAGGCGGGTTTTTACTTTCTGTCTCCGGGGTTTTGAAAATGTCAGGAGACGACCATGCCGCACAGCCCCGACCAGCAAACCCTGCTTGAGCACTACGTGAAAAAGATCCTCGCCGCGCCGGTGTACGACCTCGCGGTGCGCACGCCGTTGCAAGCGGCGCCGGCGCTGTCGGAGGCGCTGGGCAACCGGATTCTGCTCAAGCGTGAAGACCTGCAACCAACGTTCTCCTTCAAGATCCGTGGCGCTTACAACAAACTGGTGCAACTCACCGAGGAGCAAAAGGCGCGCGGGGTAATCACCGCATCGGCCGGCAATCACGCGCAAGGCGTGGCGTTGGCAGCGCGCGAACTGGGGATCACGGCGACCATCGTCATGCCAGCGACAACGCCGGAACTGAAAGTGCTGGGTGTGCGCAGTCGCGGCGCTGACGCGTTGCTGCACGGCGAGAGTTTCCCGTTCGCGCTGGCCCATGCACTGCAACTGGCGGAGCAGACTGGACGCACCTTCGTGTCACCGTTCGATGACCCGGAGGTAATCGCCGGGCAGGGCACCGTGGCGATGGAAATCCTCCGCCAGCATCAAGGTTCGCTGGACGCGATCTTTATCCCGGTGGGTGGTGGCGGTCTGATCGCCGGCATCGCGGCTTACGTCAAATACCTGCGCCCGGAAGTAAGGATCATCGGCGTCGAATCCGAACACTCAGCGTGCCTGAAGGCCGCACTGGAAGCCGATCAGCGCGTCGTGCTGCCCAATGTCGGCACTTTCGCCGATGGCGTGGCGGTAGCGCAGATCGGCGCGTTCGGGTTTGAGGTTTGCCGTTTCTGCGTCGACGAAGTGATCACCGTCAGCAACGACGACCTTTGCGCAGCGATCAAGAATATCTACGACGATACCCGCTCGATCACCGAACCGTCCGGCGCCTTGGCCGTGGCCGGGATCAAGCAGTACGTAGCGCGAACCGGGGTGCGCGAGCAGACATTCGTGGCGATCGACTCGGGCGCCAATATCAACTTCGACAGCCTGCGCCATGTCGCCGAGCGCGCCGCAGTCTGCAGCGTCTCGGCGTGAAGCGGTTTACGGCAGCAAGGGGCGCAGGAAGCTGCGCTCGTAGCTAACGATGAACTTCTTCTCGACCAGGCTGGCCACCAGTGCGGTGCTCTCCTGATCGGTCATCGCGATGTGCCGATAGCTTTCGTAATCCGCCAGTGACGGAAAACTGAACAGGCAATAAGCGATGTTGCTCGCGCCTTCGGACGGCAAAAAGTAGCCGTGATGCGTGCCGCCCAAGCGCTCGACGATGCCGAGCCAGGCCTTCGCGTAGGCCTCGAACTCGGTCAGTTGGTAAGGGTCGATGACATATCTGACGTGGCAGGTAATCAAACGACGCACTCCTTGTTCGGGTTATTCCTGCAGGGCTGTACCGACTTTGTCCGAGGCCGACCAGATGCGATAACGCACTTCGACGTCCGACGGCGCATACACCACGACCGGCAATTTGCTGTTGTACCGCAGCATGAAGCCGTCACCGACGACAGGCACGAACGCGCGTTTCTTCTGGCTGCCGGGCGGGCAGGCCATCATCGTGCTCATCGGCCCGATGACTTTTTCCAGCCGATAGAACGGATAACCCCAGCCTTCAAGATTTTTCTCATCGAGAACACCGCCCAAACGCTGGCGATTGCAGTCCACTTCCAGAGTTTTGCCGGCAAGGATTTCCACCTGGAAGTTCTCTTCCTGCTCCTGCTTGGGCAAGTGAATGACCTGGCGGGTGAACCCGGCTTCAGCCTTCGGGTACGGCGCGACGTCTTCAAGCTTGGCGGCGTGGGCGAGGGTGGACAGGCTAGCGATGAACAGCCCGGTGCTCGCGTAAACGCGGAAAGAACCCATGGAAGCCTCCGTGCGGGTGTAGGGTGGATAACGGGCATTCTTACCGTCATGGGCCGTGATTGCAAACCAGCGTCGAGTTGCAAATTGCAGTACCGGCAGGGGCCATTCTTGCAATTTGCAACTAGCCAAATACTGGCACCGCCGCCAAGTGCTTGATTTCATGAGGGTGAAAATGAACCGATGAAAGGCACGCTTTATGCGTCTTTTCAGTGCGGCGCACCGGCCTTGGGCGCCTACACTCCAATGGGCATTTCGCAGTACCACCGCTTGTCGCACCAGGGAAACAGCGGGGACACACCCGTGCAGGGGCAGCAACGGTCAGCGTGAATACTTGATTGGCATCTCACAGTAAGGAGAGGGTTTCGCCATGTTTCTGTCTGCCTTGGAACTACGCAATATCATTGAAAGCAGTTTTCTGCCGAAACGCTGCCAGTGCACGCTGTCGCCGGACTTGTCGATGACCGTCAAGGTTTTCGGCGATCACCAGACCGATCAGGTCGATCTGCTGGTCAGTGGCATCGACGCCAGCCATCTCAACGGCTGTCGTGAAATCAACGAACTGATCGCCGGGCTGCGCTCAGATCTGAACCAGCAAACTGTGCAACATCACTACAGCCCACGCTCCAGAGTCGTCTAACGCACCGTTTCACCCAGTTCGACCGTCACGCGCCGGGCCTGCACAAAACCAAGGCCCAGCGCGAACTCGACCAGCACCGCGAGCAGAATCCCGGGGCCGGCATGGCCGTTCAGCCATTCCGCAAACCCCAACACCGCCAAACCAAAACAACCGACGATGAACCCGTTGCTCAGCGCATTGCGCCCCAGCGACGGCGGTGCATTGCGCACCAGATAAAACATCACCCCCAACGCCGCAAACAGCACCGCACTGCGCCGCGCGACAAACCCGGCACCCTCGGAGTACTCGATGCTCCAGATCGCCAGCAGGCTCTGCGGGAAAACGCCCCAGGCCAACGCCAGCAAAAAACACAACGAACACGTGAAGCCCGACAACGTGCGAAACGACAACTGCATGGCGAATCCTTGCGGCAGTGAGGAGGGCTCCGAGCATAACCGCCGAAACACCCCACGCCTACCGCAAAACCGCAAATCAGACGTTTCTGTCAGTTCTGGAAGTTGCACGCGTCAGACAATTTCCGATAACTGATTTCCTCAGGCTTACCGGCGTTGTCGATGTACTTCATGTCGGCCGTAACCACTTTGCACAGTTGCGTTGGTGGCTCGGTCAACGACACCACTTTGGCCACATGCAGCGGCATGCCGTACTCATACGGCACGGCTTTGGACGTGGCGGAAGTGTCATTGGCCTGGGCCAGCCCGGCAAACGCGGTGCAGGCGAGGGCGGCGGTGAGCAATAAAGGACGAATGTTCATGAAAGGACTCCCGAGTGGCGGTTCTAGCGTTCGGCGTGATGCACCCGAACCTGCCGCACTGGGCAACAGCCAAAACGGCTGAGGGCGTGCGGTTCAGTAGAGTTTTTGACCACGGCGTTAAGGGATGGTTAACCGAGCTGAACGCCGGCTGTCAGGGAGTGCGGCGGTTTTCTCTGGAAGGTTTGGCGAATTCCTACAAAGGCTGGTGCCTTGTCTGCTTCCGGCGGCTGGAGCGGGGCGGTTATTGTCGGTTGCCGCTGCAAAATCAGTGGTTCGGGTTTGGTCACCTGATAACTTCCCTTATTGCAGATGTGCCATCATTTGCGCTGCGGACATCTATGTCCGTGCGGTGCATAGCTGTGGCGGCTGTGTGCAGGACGCCTTCGGGCGAGCTGAGTTGGGGTTGTTCTCGGTTGACCAAGCCTGCACACAGTCCGCCTCCCACTGTTTGGTCACAGTGCTGGCGGTTACTTTCGCCCCAATTGAGTAATCACCTATGCCGATAATCAAACTGCTACAAAACCGCTATCTCCCCCTCAGCAGCAATGTCACCGAAACCCCGACACTGCTCATCGACACCCAAGCCAACCCGAAAGACATCCTCGAAGCCGCCGTCCAGCGCATCCGCGCCGCCGCCGACCTGCTCGAGACCTTGCATTGCCTGTGCTTCAAACACGCCGACGTGCAGGACATTCCACACATCACCCATGCGCTTTACCTGCTGACGCAGGATGGCAATGATTTGCTGCAGGTGGCGCAGCAGCAGATGTTGAGCTGGAAGGCGCCGGCTTGATGGGCTAGTGAAAACGGCAGGGGTGAACAGCCGAATTTACGCGGGCTGATTCACTTGCTGCCGGTTAATGCAAGCGGGGTGTTGTGCGACTAACCGCTGGGGCTGCGGTCAATCTCCTAGTTTGTCAGGGAAAAATGAGAGGGGTGGGTGAGTGGTTTTCCACTCTTTAGCTATTCTTTCTGAATCTTCAATCTGTGCTGGTGTCATTTTCTCGCGAATTTCTTCACCTTTTCGCTCAACATATCTTCCGATTCCGCCAGCATCACCTAGATCTTTAAGCAATGTAAAAAGCGCATAACCTTTAAATAGATCTAGGGGGTAATCCAGTTTGTCCGGAGTGTGGGAAATATAGGCGCCATAGCTGCTTACTGCCACTTGGTAACCACTGCGGGCTGCTAACTCAAGCCACTGGCGAATACTTGCTGTGTCGCCTTCTCTATGTAAAATTTCCAGGTAATCCATCATTGCTTTTGGATATCCGCCTTCCGATGAAAGCAAAAGCCATTTTTTTACAGATGCATCACGTTTTCCTGGAATCAAGAAGAAACCTTCGCCCTGACGTTCGTTGACCGCCATCCAGTACTGCGCGAGCGAGTATCCCGCGTTTGCGGATCTCTCTAACCACTCACGATTCAGAGTGATTTCATACATTAGATACAAGGATTCGGGATCGCCTTCCTGCGCCTTTGGTAGAACTAATCCTTTAGCTTGTGCAAACCATTCCGCTTGGGTTTTCTTGAATGGAGGGCAGTTGCCAATCTTCTGACAAAAGTCATTTTTGTGTCGGCCCAGTTGAATCATTGCATAGATATTGTCTTTTTCTGCTGCCTTTTCATACCAATGTTGCGCTTCGGGTGCCATGTAGCGACTTTTTTTCGAATGATTTCTGCTAAGTAATATTGAGAATCGGAATTCCCATCGTTGCTTTCAATTTGGAGTTGTTGAGTCGCTGCATTTATTCTAAGTTGATTGTATAAGATCAGTCCTGAAACTTTTTCGGGTTCGCTGTCTGCCGCTAGGCTTAGATCTATCCAAAAAAATATAACAATTAATAAAGGCCGCATAGAGAATTTAGACACTACTATTGCCTGCCTAGTTTTTCCGGGAAAAAGGAAAGTGGAGGATGTGCCGCTTTCCATGCTGAAGCAAATTTCTCGGCGCGCACAAGTTGTGCTGGAGTCATTTTCTCTGCAATCTCTGGAAGTACTTCATCTACATAAGATTGCATCCCTCCACCTTCGTCTAGTTCCTTCAGAAGTGAGGTTATCGCATATCCTTTTACCACATCAAATTCGAATCCGAACCTTTCAGGAGCATGTGCTAAGTACGCGCCGTAACTGGTGACGCCGCTCTCATATCCGCGTTCGGCGGCGGTTCTAATCCAATGGCGAGCGGTTTCAAGATCACCACTATTTTCATGTAGATAAGCCGCATACTCCATCATCGCTCGCGGATTTCCACCTTCGGCCGATGCTTTCAACCAATTACCGACGGATGCGTTGCGCCTGCCCGGAAGGAAGAAACCTTCGCCTTGTCTATCGCCAATAGCCATCCAATATTGCGCTGTTGCATTTCCAGCAAGCGCTGATTTTTCCAACCAGCTACGATCTAACGTTATTTCATACATAACATACATCGCCTCAGCGTCACCGTGTTCAGCCCTAGGCTGCGCTAGATCACGTGCATTACGAAGCCAATCGACTGGAGCTTTAATAGGGTTTGGGCAATTGTTCATCCTTTTACATAGATCATCACCACTACGCCCTAACTGAATCATTGCGTAGTAGTTCCCTTGCTTTGCAGCAGCTTCGTACCATTGCTGCGCTTCAGCAGTCATGTACCGGCTTCGCTTTCGAAGTGCCTCGGCAAGGTAGTATTGGGAATCAAGATTTCCCGAATCGGCCTCTTTTTTTAGCTCGGGAATCGCCAAGCCTAACTTTAGCTGGTTGTATAACACCACTCCCAGGGTTGATTCATTTGTTTGCGAATGTGCTGAGCTGTTTGCAGAAAGAGCGGCGATCAGCATTGCTAAAATAATTCCAAATGCTCGCACTGCTATTAATAACCTAGCTTGTCAGGGTAAAACGAGAGAGGCGGGTGGTTGGCCTTCCACGTTTTTGCGAGCTCTTTTGCTTTTTCTATTTGCTCTTTTGACATGTTTTTTTCTATGCCGGATAATGTGTCATTGACGTCTCGTATTACATTGCCTCCACCATTAAGTTCCAGCAGGTTTGAAAGTAAAGCATATGATTTTATTGGGTCGAATGCGAAACCGTATTTTGAGTTTTCTTCGCCTATGTAGGATGCATATCCAAATACACCTTCTACATAGCTCGAGTCAGCTGCTTTTTCGTTCCAGTTTCTGAACGAGGCTAAATCATTTTTTTCGATCATGATTGCGGCTAACCCCATCATTGCAAGTGGATAACCATTTTCAGCAGACGCCTTCATCCATCGTTCGATAGCTTGGTCGCGTCTCGAGGGTAGTAAAAATGAACCCCTTCCTTCTTGGTACTTCGTCGCCAGACGGAACTGCGCAAATGCGAATCCGTTCTCTGCTGACTTCTCCAACCAGTCATCGTTGTCTGTCATTTCATATAACAGGTACATTGATTCGCTATCTCCCTGCGTTGCGCGTTGAATTGCAAGGCTTTTAGCTTTAATTACCCAGTTGCTAGGAGAGTCTTCACCTGGTGGACAGTTTTTCATGGTTGAACACAAGTCGTCTTCAATTCTCCCAAGGCGAATCATAGAGTAGATGTTCCCCTTTTTTGCGGAGCTTTCGTATGCTTTTTTAGCTTCCGGAGTCATGTAGCGGTTATTTTTTCTTAACGCTTCGCCCAGATAGTAGAGCGCCTCATCATCTCCGCCGTCAGCGGCGGTTTTCAAAAAATCGATCGCAGAAATGGCTTTGTATTGATTGTAGAGTTTTATCCCCTCGTTTTTTGATTTTTGTTGTTGGGTGGAGAGTTCGGAATGTGCATGTTTGCTAAACAGTATGCATGCAAACGCCAAGCTTAGAGTCAAAATTTTGAGTGGCTCAAAGTAACTTTGTCTCGCAGTTGAGCTTGGTTTTAATTGTAGAGGCTGATGCAAGATTAAAAGCCTATTTTTTCAGGGAAGAAAGACAGAGGGGGGTGTGTAGTCTTCCACTTGGAAGCAAAGTCTTCTGCTTCCTGAATCTGCGTCGGGGTCATTTTTTCTGAAATTTGTGGAAGTGTCTCCTCAACATCTGTTTGTGCTGATCCGCCGCCGTCTAGCTCTTTCAGCAGAGAAATTAATGCATACCCTTTGATTTTATCTTCCGTAAATCCGAGTGCTTTAGGGTCGACGGCTAAAAAGTATCCATAGTTATAGACGCCGGCCTCATATCCAATCGACGCCGCTTTTTCTACCCAATAGCGGGCTTGTTCCAGTTCGCCTTTTTCTCTATATATACCAAAAAGTTGCATCATTGCTTTAGGGTTTCCTGCTTTCGCAGAAAGTAAAAACCAATGTTCGATTGTCTCTTGTCGCTTCCATGGAAGAATAAAACCTTCTCCTTGACGATCACCAATAGCCATTCGATATTGGGCGATTGCATCTCCTGCGCGTGCTGATTTCTTTAACCACTCTCTCTCTGCGGTCAACTCATACATTATGTAAAGAGCTTCCGCATCACCGCGATCGGATTTGTCTTTCGCGATTCTCGTTGCTTCAGCCAACCATTCTTTTGGTTCTTTTTTTCCTATTGGACAATTCTTCATTGTCAAACATAGGTCATTATCGGTTCGGCCGATTCGAATCATCGAATAAAGGTCGCCTTGGGTGGCTGCGGCCTCATACCATTGAAGAGCTTCGGCATTAAGGGTTATTGTTTGTTGCCGGAGTTCTTCGGCTAAATAGAATTGTGCTTCAGTATCTCCAGCCTCTGCCGCAATGCGTAGTTCACGCTCGGCTTTTTTATGTTGATTGAATAGCTTGATTCCTTGCAGTTTGGCTACCTGTTGTTGTGTGCTCAACTGCACCGACGCGTAACTGGGAAATATGAACGAAGTCAAGAATATGAAATAACCAATACACAATATTCTTGTAAGGCGCGTTCCTTTTGCAGAATAAAAATGTTTCGTCAAAATCCATATTTTCCGGGGTAAAAGGATAGGGGAGGATGCGTATTTTTCCACTGCTGTGCAAATACCCTGGCTTCTGCTATCTGCTCAGCACTCATTTTTTCAGAAATTTCTGGCAGAACTTCATCCACGTAAGGCTGTATATTCCCACCACCATCAAGCTCCTTCAGTAATGATGTCAGTGCGTAACCTTTTACTAGGTCAAGCGGAAAATCATATAGTGAAGGGGCATGAGCAAGATAGGCCCCGTAGCTGCTGACGCCAGACTCGTACCCCGTTTTTGCCGCCTCTTCGATCCAATGCCGGGCTACCCCGATATCGCCACCGTTTTCATAAAGAAATGCGGAGTATTCAAGCATTCCTGCGGGGAAACCATTTTCAGCTGACGCTTTTAACCAACGTCCGACTTCTTCAGTTCGTTTCCAAGGCAGAAAAAATTTTTCACCTTCTTTGTAGCGATTTGCCAAAAGCCACTGGCCTCTGGGGAAGTTAGCTGCTGCGGATTTTTCCAGCCACTCTAATTGCCCAGACGACAGATATTTAATGTACATTGCTTCGCCATCACCATTATCTGCTTTTTGTTCACTTTCTTTGTTTAATAACTCCAGCCAGTCGGTGCGTTTTTTCGTGCCCTCAGGGCAATTGTTCATGACCTCGCATAAGTCATTATTTGATGTCGCGAGTCGTAACATTGCGTACAAATCGCCTTGCAAGGCTGCGGCTTCATACCATTTTTGAGCCTCGGCAGTAATGTATTGTTTTTGCTGTCGAAGCTCCTCTCCCAAATAATATTGCGACTCGGCATCACCCGCTTCCGCAGCAATTTTTAATTCTGCAGCCGCAGGTTTGTATTGATTGTAGAGTTCAATGCCCTGGATTTTTGCCTGAAACTGTTCGTGCGTTAGAGCAGATGATTCGGTTGCTATTATAGTTAATAACGTTAACGCCGCAGTCATTAGTTTTATTAGTGTCTTTGCTGAACTCATGGGTGGTTTTTCTTCTCTGCGAAAGTAAGGGGGCGGTTAGTCTTCGATTAAAATGCGGCGGTCCGCGCGTCCCTGAAGAAATCCAAAAAATCGGAGTCAGTCGCTAAGTTTTTCGGGGAAAAAAGAAATCGGTGGATGGGTAGCTTTCCACTCTTGTGCAACGATTTTTGACTGTTCAATTTGTTCTGGTGTCATTTTTTCAGCAATTTTTTCAATTTTACGGTCAACATAATCTTGCACTCCACCGCTGTCGCCGAGCTCCTTTAACAAAGAAAAAATAGCGTAGCCTTTAACTAAGTCCAGCGGGTAGCCAACTTTGTCAGGAGTATGTGAAATGTACGCTCCATAGTTGCTCAAAGCTGCTTGCTCGCCGGTTGCTGCGGCCACTTCAAGCCAGTGCCGAGTGCTCTCCATTTCTCCTTTTACATACAGTGTTTCTAGATATTCCATCATTGCTTTTGGGTTGCCACCCTCGGAAGAGAGTAGTAGCCATCTTCTTACTGACGCATCACGTCCTCCAGGAATGAAGAAATAACCTTCACCTTGTCTTTCACTTACAGCCATCCAATATTGCGCGAGTGGATATCCTGCATTTGCAGATTTCTCTAGCCACTTATGATCCAAGGTGATTTCGTACATTAAATACAGAGATTCTGGATCGCCATCATTTGCCTTCGGCAAAGTGATTTTCTTGGCTTCCACGAACCACTCGGCTTGAGTTTTTTTAGCCGGTGGGCAGTTTTCCATTATTACGCAAAGATCGTTTTTTGCTCTGCCCAACTGAATCATAGCGTATATGGAGCCATTCATCGCCGCCGTTTCATACCAGTGCTGTGCTTCTGGCGTCATATATCGGTTGCGCTTTCTTAGCGCTTCGCCTAAGTAGTATTGCGACTCCACATTTCCAGATTGCGCTTCTTTTTCTAATGAGGGAAAGGCCGCGTCAAATTTTAACTGATTATATAAAGCAATGCCTGCAGAAACTTCGCGCGCTGATTTTGACGCAAAAGCAGGCGTGGTAATTATTAAAAATGTTGCAACAAAGAAATACCTGAATAGCCTCACTGGCGTTAATATCCTAGCTTGTCAGGGAAGAACGAGAGAGGCGGATGGTTGGCCTTCCACGTTTTTGCGAGTTCTTTTGCTTTCCCTATCTGCTCTGTTGACAGGTTTTTTTCCACTTCTGGCAAAACATCGTTGACATTGTTTATTACGTTTCCACCACCATCAAGCTCTAGTAGATTTGATAGTAGCGCATATGACGTCACTGGGTCTGAGGTGAATCCGTATTTTGGTTCAACTTCGCCTATATAAGAAGCATAACCAAAAACCGCTGATACGTAGCCTGAATCTGCAGCTTTTTCATTCCAAGTTCTAAACGATGAAAAGTCGGCTTTTTCAAGCCTGGCAGCGGCAAATCCCATCATAGCTGGAGGATAGCCATTCTCTGCAGACGCTTTCATCCACTTTTCGATTTCATCTGATCTTCTGGAGGGCAGTAGGAATACTCCGCCACCTTCTTGATATTTAGTCGCTAAACGAAATTGCGCCAATGCGAAACCTTTTTCTGCAGATTTTTCTAACCATTCATCGTTCCCTGTTATTTCCCATAACAAGTACATAGACTCAGCATTTCCATGAGATGCCTGATCAGTTGCAAGCTTCTTAGCTTCATTCATCCAGCCTTCAGGCGATTGCTCAGAGGGGGAACAATTCTTCATGGTTACGCACAAGTCTTGGTCCGCTCCTCCGAGCCGGATCATAGAATAAATATTGCCTTTTTTTGCTGACTCCTCGTAAGCTTTTTGTGCTTCCCGAGTCAAGTATCTGTTGTTTTTTCTTATTGATTCACCTAGGTAATAGAGTGCCTCATCATCGCCACCATCAGCGGCGATCTTCAAAAACTCAATCGCAGAAGTGGCTTTGTATTGATTGTAGAGTTTTATCCCCTCGTTTTTTGATTTTTGTTGTTGGGTGGATAGCTCGGAGTTTGCATGTTTGCTGAACAGTATGCATGCAAACGCCAAGCTTAGAGTCAAGATTTTGAGTAGTTCAAAGTAACTTGGTCTCGCAATTAAGCTTGTTTTTAATTGTAGAGACTGATGCAAGATTAAAAGCCTATTTTTTCAGGGAAGAAAGAAAGAGGCGGGTGAGTAGCCTTCCATTCAATCGCATATTTTTTTGCTTCCTCAATTTGAGCGGGCGTCATTTTCTCCGCTATTTGAGGTAACTTGCCTTCGACATAAGCTTGAATGTTTCCACCACCATCCAGTTCTTTAAGCAAGGATACGAGTGCGTAGCCTTTAACGAGATCTATGGTATAGCCAACCTTGTCGGGAGTATGGGATAGATACGCACCATAACTTGCAACGGCGGCTTGGTAACCGGTTTTTGCCGCCACTTCCCACCAATATCGAACACTTTCTAAATCGTTCCGTTGGAAAAGGATCGATATATATTCAATCATCGCTGGGGGGTAGCCACCTTCAGAGGCGGATTTTAGCAACTCCTCCTCAGTATTCTTCCTCTTCCAAGGAAGTAAAAATGTGCCTTCGCCCTCGGCATAACGATTGGCGAGTAACCACTGTGAAGGTGCATATCCGGCTGCCGCTGACTTTTCCAACCACTTTAACTCTGCAGTTGCATTGTACAAAATCGCCATTGCTTCGGCATCCCCACTTACGGCGCGAGGAGTTGCGGTTTTTATCAACAGGTCTAACCATTCACTCGGTTTTTTGCTTCCTGGAGGACATTGATTGATGACGGAGCAAAGATCTCCTGAAGTCGTTGCAAGTTTGAACATTGCATAGTAATCGCCTTGGGAGGCCGAAGCCTCATACCACTTTTGTGCCTCGACGGTCATTCGCTGCTTTTGCTGGCGAAGCTCATCTGCTAGATAGAACTGTGCCTCCGAATCTCCAGCCTCTGCGGCAACACGTAGTTCAGATTCCGCCGGTTTGTATTGCTTGAATAACATTATCCCGCGAATTTTTGCAGCTTGTTGGTAAGGAGTCAGTTGGGCGAGCGTATGTCCAGAAAATAGTATTGTGATTGCAGTGAGAATGTTTATTAATGTGCGTGACATCTTATTTTCCCCCTTCAAATTGTTGGGGCGGAGGTGTATAGGTTGCTTTTCCACCGGGAACGAAAGTTTTTCCGTAATATTGAACTCTATGGCATGAGCCATCTAATCTGGCTCCTAAAAGCTTCACATGTGATTTGTAGCGCGAGCGCATCTCGTCATTTTCATCATTGTGTAATCTTAAAACGGCCTCTGACATAAAGTTGTCCATACGCAACCGATTTTCGCAATAATTCTGCTCTGCACCAATAGCTGTTTTGGTCCCAAAGCGATTCATACTCATACAAGCTTCTTCAAATTGTGCTTGAGCAAGTGGTATCGTTCCTTGTGCGTTAGCTTGACGTACAATCAGTCCAAGCATCCGCTCAATAGCTTGTTGTTGAAGTAGTTGGCACTGGTCTTTTGAGTATGTTTTTGTTTTTGCGCCGCTTCCGCCGTATTCCTCTATCTTAAATTCTTCAGCAGCGGAAATTAGTGTCATGAACATAGGGCCAAGCGCACCAGGGGTTGCTGCTAAGATCCATTGGTCCAGCTCAGTTTGATTACGATAGTTCATAATCGTATGAGCGATCGTCGCCCCTCTACCTCCGCCGGTTAACGCCTCATACAACGACATTACGATATCAACACCTTGCATGTAAAACATTGCAACTTCAAAGCCATTAGCACCTAGGAAGTTTAGTTTGTCGATGTACTCGGCAGCTTCATCCGTAACAAAAATCAGCGATTTATCCTGATTTTTGTGCATCTCACGGCGCAGGATATTAATCAAGTCAGTAACACCGTCATAACCGACTTCGAACTGGAATTCGCCGCCGGCTCCGGCACCGACAATGACGGATGCCTTGAACCGCATGATGAAGCGGCCTTCGTGCAAGGAAATACCGATGTCTGCTGATGCACCGAGGCCGTATGCGGCGGTGAAACCGGCGGTCAGTCGCGCCAGACTCGACCATTGGCTGGCTTTGGTACTGTTGACGCTATTGGCCATTCCTGGTGAAGGCGCGGTGCGCAATGCTGCGATTTCTTTTGGCGGCGCCCAGTTCAAGGCGCCTGTCAGTAGGATCCCTGCCTGCACTCCCGCAAAGAGGTTGAACTGGGCTTTGGCGCCGTCCTCTACCCGAACTTTTGCCGCGTTACCTTCCAGCACCGGTTCGCTTCTCGCGGTTGCAGCGGTTGCATGTGTCGTATCCGGTCGTTTTGCGTCGGTGATTTCCGGTAGGTTCAGGCCGCCTTGCACGTTTGCACGTCCCAACTGCACGCTGGAGGAAAGGAGGAGGGTGGCGCCGGTGTATCCCCAAGCTCTAGCGCCCAGGTGGATCGAGAACCGACCTAGATTCAGGTTTTTGCGGTTTTTCTCATAGTCGAGGTAAGGGATCAGGATGTCTTGGGCCTGATCTCTGCCCGGAAGATCCATTTTCATCAATTCAACTTCGCCACGGGCGAGGTCAATGCCCAGACTCACTTCTGCCTTCGCGGAGGCTTTGAAGTTATCCGCCACACTGAATGTCGGGCCGGTTATCTTGGCGCCGGTGTGGATTGATGGCTGTGGCGGTGTGAGGCAACGCACGAGTTGAGCTTGAGGACTATTGTCGAACAGGCGCAAGGAGCTTCTGACTTCTTCCTTGAACAGCAACTGACGAAGACGAAGTCCCCAATCCTTGCGGGCTCCGGCATCCTCAAAGGTTTCGACCTTGTAGTTCTTCGATTTCAGGTAAGAGTGGAACATTTCCACATCAAACCAGCCTTTCTCATCAAACCAGTCACTCTGCTGATCTTTGATGGCGAGTGCACCTTCAAGCCGCAGCCACTCATGGAAAGGATTGTCGTCAGTGTCCGACGTTGCTTTCCCGGTGCTGTTCCCCGGAAGTTTCTGCAAGTCTTTGCTTGCCTTGGCGCCGATTTCACTCGCGTCCTTTTTCAATACCTTTGTGATGCCCTCGAGATTGAGCAGGCTCAGGTGTTTGACAGGACTGTTGGGGCTATTTAAAAGTGCTACTTCGCGCAAAGGAAAGCCTGCTTTGACCAAGCGTTCTTCCGGTTTCGGCTGAAATTGCTCGGGCTCCCACAGCAGATGTCGCAGCGGCAGGGCTGCGGCCACTGCAGCCTCTGCGTCATCGCGAAGTTGCAGGCGATCTTGCTGAATGCGCTGCCATTCTGCCCGTTCCGCCTCCACGATACCTGCAGGTGCCGCGACGTTTTGCCCGCTGGCGTCAATCCAGGCTTTATATTTCGTGCGGATCTGCTCCGTGAGCTTGATCTGCCGCTGCTCCATCTCGAGATATGCCTTGAATTTCTCGATACCTGCGCTGATGTCGCCAGTGTCAGGAATAAGCGCAAATTCCGGTAGGGCCAGCCCATAGTCGGCAACTTTCAAAATCGCATCGATATAAGCAGCAAAGTCTTTTTCGACTTTTTCGCGCTCGTTGGCGACTTCCTTTAAATAACCACACATCCGGGCTTTGCCATCGATGACGCAGTTTGTCGCATCCAGATAGGCCTTTTTGTTTTTCTGAAAGTCTGCCTCTTTCAGAGTCGTCAACTTGCCACTCTTGGTGAGCGCAGCGCGGGCTTTCAAGTAAGTCTGCACGCGATTTCTTGCTTCGATCGCCCCTGGGGAAAACAGGTTGCCGCTTTCGTAGGTGTAGCCAGCAATTTTTGCCTGTGCGACCGCAACCGCTTTCAGCTTTTTCCATTCGTTATAGAGGCGTTGCAGTTTCTGCCCGTCAGAGTTGGCTTCAAGCAGGCTCGCTTGCTGTTGATTGGCAAGCTCCCGATTGCGAGCGTATTCGCTTTGGTCCGGCAGTTTGTCCAGCGCTGCGGAGTTTCGAGCCTCTCGGCTGACAGCCTTCAATCGCATAGCCATCGTGGGCTGCGCGATATCGGGTTCCTGAGCCTCGATTTCGAGCATTCGGCTTTTTTGCTCGCCTTGCAGGAAATTACTCAGCTTCGGCTCTAGAAAGTATTCCAGAAGCCCTGCGGTGTTCATCCCCTTGAGTCGTTCTTCTGGAGATTTGCTGGCGCTGATATGTTGCTCGAGTTCATTCATCGCCTCTTTGATCGAGCTGGCTGCACGTTTAGGCAACAGGTAAAACATTTTTTCTTTGGTGGCGTAGATCACTTCGCCATATTCCGTCGAGCAGGCCGTCTTTACCTGGTCGAACGCGTTGGAACAACTGTCAGGCGCTTCAGGCTGGGGATCAAGTTCCAGGGCAGGCTTGCTCTCGACCGGTACCGCTGAAGTCGATGGGTTCGCAGCTGGTTTGTTGAAATCTACCTTGGGTGCTACTGAGATATCAGTTTCCATTTTGCTTCCATTCATTCTTTACGGACGGGTCATCAAGCAGCGCTGATAGCGAGTTGCTGCAACTGCTGCACTTTGATGAACGACTCTTCCCTGGATTGCAGGATGGCCATTGCCTGAGGGTGCGTCTCGAGCAGCGGGCCGTTGGTGATTTGGCCCAGTTTCAGTAAATGACGACCTTCGTAAATGTTGTGCGCAACCAGCACGTTGAGGTTTTCCACGAGGTTGGGCAGTTGTTCGTCGGTGGGTTCACCGTAGGCAGCGTATTGCTCGTCTGCCCAGTAAACCCAACCCAGATGCTCCTGAACCTTTGGCGCTGTTGGCGGCAGGTTGAACGCTGAGACGTCGCCCAGCCATTCAAGTTCCGAAACGGGGCGCCAGCTGAGCCAGCGACCGCGATTGCGCCCGAAGTGGACCGGTGCCGGGCTGTAAACGTGTTGCCAAGGGCCGAAAAGCTGATGCGAACTTTCACCAGCGGTGTAGGCCAGCGCGGCCCACAGGCTTGGCTTGTGATAGCTCAATAGGCTTTGGCCACCGGAGCCATCGTTGGCACGCAGGAGCCAGCGGGCATGTGCCAGTGCCTTGGCTGGATCTGTTGTGGAGAGGGCAATGCCGGAGAAATTTTCTTCGCAGAGCTTTGCCGCTTCGGCTGCGAGTCGACTGCCCCACGGGGCGACCAGCCAGAGAGGGCCTTCAGCGGCGATTTCAGCGAAGTCGGTGTTGAGAAACAGACCTTGGGTGTCTACGGGCTCACCGACACGGTAGAAGCGGCTCATGGCTTCCGGCTGGCGGACGCGATCGATGATGAAACACAGGGTCAGGTCGGAGCTTTCTCTCGGCAGTTCCTCGAACCCATGGCGTGGCGCTTCGAGGAGGGCGCTCAGCGCTTTTACATGCATGTGCAATCCTTACGGCTGCAGGCGCCGTTGCTTTGTTTTCCGCACAACGGCGTGATACCTGACTCGTTCAGACGCTTTGGAAGCGGGATGAGTACTTTTCCGGCCTTGTCCGCATCCGCCACTTTCATCGGTCCCGGCAGCAATGGTGCCGCAGGCGTCCCAACCCCAGGCGAGCCGCCAGTGTTGACCTTCACCTCGGCGCCGCTGATGGTCACGCCACCCGCGTCGACCTTGACGAAACTCCCACCAGCCTTGGCCGTGAGTTCCATTGCGCCTTCGACCACCACTTTCTGACCGGCGTAGTAATGGATTTCTGACCCAGCCTCAACAAACTGCGCAGTCCCCACCTTCAAATGCTGCGTCACTCCAACCGTCAGATGATCATCCGCCCGCATCTCGCTAATCCGATCCAGATGCGTAATCCGGTGCTCTTCAACCTTGAACTCGCTCAGCGTATTGGCTTCAACGGTGTCGTGCCGTTCATTGCCCACCCGAATCTTCTGGTCGTGCTCGATGTTTTCGTCCCAGTCGCGCTGGGCGTGGATGTAGATCTGCTCGACGCCTTTCTTGTCTTCGATGCGGAACTCGTTGTAGCCCTTGCCGCCCGGTGAACTCAGGGTTTTGAAGGTGCTGCGGGTCTTGTTGGCCGGCAGGTCGTAGGGGACGACGTTTTCCTTGTGGTACAGGCAACCGGTGACCAATGGCTGGTCGGGATCGCCTTCGAGGAAGGTGACGAGGACTTCCATGCCAATGCGCGGGATGGCGATGCCGCCGTACGCGGCGCCGGCCCAGCCGCTGGCGACGCGCATCCAGCAGGTGGTTTTGTCGTTGGACTGACCGTCGCGGTCCCAGTGGAATTGCACTTTGATCCGGCCGTACTGGTCGCAGTGGATTTCTTCGCCTGCGGGGCCGGTGACGACGGCGGTCTGGCTGCCGAGGACTTTTGGTTTCGGGTGTTCGAGGGCAGGGCGGTAGTGCGCGTCCCACGGGGTGGCGAGGAAGCTGTTGCGGTAGCCCTGGTGGAAATCGCTTTTTTTGTCGGTGACGTCGCTGGTGACGTTTTCGCCGAGTACTTGCGGTTGTTTGCCTTCGTGGAAGACTTCCAGCAGCAGCCACAGGTCATTCCATTCGGCGCGCGGGTGTTCGGCGAGGGTGAGGAAATGGCCGCTGGTGAGGGTCGGTTCGTCACCTTTGCCTTCGGCGAGTTTGTAGTCGCTGCGATGGCGTTCGAGGGCGCGGGTGGAGAGGAACTTGCCGCGTTCGCGGGTGGTGAAGCGGCCGGGGTAGTCGTAGTCCTCGAGGTCCGGGGCGAACTCGGTTTTGACTGCGCCTTCGGGGAGGATCTTCGGTTTTTCGAAGTCGTAATCGCGCCGGCTGACGCGGGTGGTGCGGGTTTCTAGGCGCAGGTTGAAGCGTTTGATCACCGGTTTGTCAGCGGCCATGCCGGAGTCTTGCTGGTAGCTCACCGGTTTCAGCTTGCGGAATACGGTCTGGTCGTCGCCGAACACCAGTTTGTGGCCGCTGCTGCTGTGCTGGAAGTGGAAGTGAATGCCTTCCTCTTCGCACAGGCGCTGGATGAAATGCAGGTCGGATTCGTCGTACTGCACGCAGTATTCGCGCTGCGGGTACTCGGCGTTGAGCTGGAAGCTGTAGGCGTCGGCAAGAATGCCGCGATCTTCCAGCACCTGAGCGATGATCTTCGGTACGGTCAGTTGCTGGAAAATCTGCTGATCGTGGTTGTGCCGCAGGTAGGCCAGTTGTGGCACCAGGCTGAGGCTGTAACGGGTCAGGGTTTTGCCGGAGTCGCCTTGCTCGATGCGATAGACCAGACCGTGGATCTTGCCTTCGCCGGTCGGGCCGAAAGTCAGGACGCCGGGCTTGTGCAGCAGCTCTTCGAGTTTGAGGTCGGGGCGGGCGCTGACGAGTTCGAGGTCGAAACGGAACGGTTCGTTGAGGGCTTCGCGACCAGTGAAGCTGAGGACTTGCAGGTCGGCGTTGGCGCCTTCAAGCGTGAGGGTAATGTGGGTTGCGTTGGCGTCCAGCATGCCTTGAATTCCGTCCGTTGAATAAGCAGGTGACGGATGATGGAGGATTCAGCCGCCTCGTTCAAGGCACAAAAGCCGTAGGTCTGGCAGGTTTGCGGTATAGGGAAAACCCTTAGGTGAGGTGTTTCGCCCAATGAAACCGGGCGTTTGCTGCGAATTGGTGTTGATCGCCGGCAACTTTTCCCACGACCCTGCGTTGAAGAATCCTCAGTCAGATTCAGACTAAAGTCGCCTGTAGCACGTCAAAGCCATCTGCCATCATTGCCGTTCACCCCTGCGTGTTCACTTTCTCCTGGTTCAATCTGACCCGGGACGGGAGCTATTTTTCTGGCTTGTTGCGCGCTTGCGCAAACGCTGCATTGTTGGAGTTTTTCATGCGTCCCCCATTTCCCCTCATCACCCCGCGCCAGTCGTTTGGCTTCGGAGCCTTTGTGCTGTGCGCAGGTTTTACCGCACAGGTTCAGGCCAGCGGATTTTTTGAAGACACCACGGCGAAGATCGAATCGCGCACGGTGTACTTCAACCGCGATTTCCGTGATGGGCACACCACGAACGATCAGGGCGCGTCCAAGCGTGAAGAGTCGGCACAGGGTTTTATTCTCAACCTGCAATCGGGCTACACCGAAGGTACGGTGGGTTTTGGTATCGATGCGCTGGGCATGCTCGGCTTTCAACTCGATTCCAGCCCGGACCGCAGCAACAGCGGCTTGCTGCCCTCCAGCGGCAACGACCCGCGCGGCTCGAAAGGCCAGTACGCGAAAATGGGCCTGACCGCCAAGGTCAAGGTCTCGGACACGGTGCTGAAGTACGGCGCACTGCTGCCGGATCTGCCGTTGCTGAAATACAACGACGGCCGTTTGCTGCCGACGATGTTCAACGGCGCCATGCTGACTTCTAAAGAGGTGAAAGACCTGACCTTTATGGCCGCGCGCCTGGACAAGTACACCGCGCGCGATTCCACCGACTCGCAAGACATCCGCGTGCACTGCAAGAACAAGCGTTATGCGTGCAACACCACCGCCGACCATTTCGACATGTACGGCTTCGACTACAAGATCAACGATCGCCTGACCGCGCAGTATCACTACGCCGAACTGGAAGACATTTATCGTCAGCACTTCGTCGGGCTGTTGGGTAATCAACCGATAGGTGGCGGTGTGCTTAAAGCGGATCTGCGTGTGCTGAAAAGTGCCGACAGCGGTGATGCCAAGGCCGGTTCCATCGATAACCGGGCGTTGAGCGGCATGTTGTCGTATGCGCACAGCGGTCACACGTTCAGCGCCGGTTGGCAGCGCATGAACGGCGATAACTCGATGCCGTACCTCGATGGCAGCAATCCGTATCTGGTCAACTACGTGCAGGTCAACGACTTCGCCGCTGCGCAGGAACGCTCGTGGCAGTTGCGTTATGACTATGACTTTAAAGCTATTGGCATTAATGGTTTGAGCTTCCTGACCCGCTATGTGAACGGTGACCACATCAAGGTTTTGGGCAGTGATCAGGAAGGCAAGGAGTGGGAACGCGACAGCGAGTTGAAGTATGTGATTCAGACGGGCACGTTCAAGGATGTGAGTTTGCGTTTGAGGAATGCTACGTATCGCACTAATTATGAGAAGTTTGCCCGGGATGTGGATGAGACCCGGTTGATTGTGAGTTATAGCTTTTCGGTGTTGTAAGGCGTGGAGTTGTAGCGTCTGATCGATTGCTTTCGCGAGCAGGCTCGCTCCCACATGGGATCAATGTCGGACACAACATGTGTGTTCACTGAAGATCTTTGTGGGAGCGAGCCTGTTCGCGAAGGCGTCCTTACAACCAATGCCAGAACCGGCTCCAGAACCCCCGATTCAAATCCTCTTTGCACCCGGCATACTGCCGCGCATACACATCCGAACGATTCTGCACTTTGCGCGCCGTCGGCATCAGCCAGGCTTTGCTCGCGTAAGTCTTGTTGCGGAACCCGCCCCAGCCTTCGTGGTAGTTGAGGTATTGGTTGTAGGCGTCGTACTTGTACACGCCATTGATCGAGTAGGTCTTGTCCATGTACCAGCCGACAAAGTCGATGGCGTCGTCGAAGTCTTCGCGGTCGGCCCAGTTGCGGCCGGTGCTTTTCTGGTAGTCGGCCCAGACTTCATCTTTGGCTTGCGCATAACCCGAGGCGGTCGAGACGCGGCCCCACGGGATTACCCAGAGCAAGTATTTGCGCGGAGTCTTGGCGTCGTAGCGGTAGCCGGATTCCTGATACATGATCGCGAAGGGCACCTGAATCGGCACGCCCCAGCGCTTTTGCGTGACTTGCGCGGCGTCGTACCAGTCGCTTTTTTCCCGGAAGATTTCGCAGATGTCTTCCGGCGAGCGGGGCGGCGAGGTGCCGCACCCGCTCAGAAGCGTTGCCAGTGTCAGTAGTCCAAGCGTCTGCCTGTAATTCAAAAGCCGTTATCCCGTCGTGCGCAAAAAGGCCGACAGTCTACGCGCTCAGCTCAATTGGTGACGATAGGGCAGATCCGGACCGGTCTTGCTGCAAGTCAGCGCGGCGACTTGCACAGCGAACCTGAGCATGGCGTCGATCTGTTCGCGAGCGAGTTGCTGCACGCCTTCGACCGAATCCAGACCGTGCTCGGTCAGCCAGGTGATCAGCGCGGCCTGGAAGGTGTCGCCCGCGCCAACGGTGTCGGCGATCTGCACCGAGGCCGCCGGCACTGACCAGTTGCCATGCTGGCGGCTGAACACGCTGGCACCGTCGCCGCCACGGGTGAGGAAGACGATCTGGCAGCGGTGTTCAAGCCAGCCTTCGATCACGCGTTGTGGGTCCTGCTCGGGGTAGAGCAGGCTCAAGTCTTCGTCGCTGACCTTGATCAGATCGGCCAGTGGCACCAGCGTCGCGATGCGCTCGCGCCACAGGTCGATATTCGGCTGGGGATTGAGGCGTACGTTCGGGTCGAGGGTGATCAGGCGTTTGCCGCTTTCACGCTGTACCAAGGTCAGCAAGGTGTCGCCGATCGGCTGCACCACTAGCGAGAACGAGCCAATGTGCAAGCCGCGCACCTCAGCGCCCAGCTCTGGCAGATGCGCCAGACTCAACTGCCGATCGGCGCAGCCTTCACCGCGAAAGCTGTAGTGCGGCGAGCCATTGGCACCGACGGCGACCATGGCCAGCGTGGTCGGTGCGGCGAAATCCACCAGATAGTCCGGGCACACACCTTCGTCCTGCAGCACTCGCTGCAAACGACGGCCGAGGTAGTCGGTGGACAGCCCGCCAAATAAGGCCGAGTCCACGCCCAAGCGGCGCAAACCGACGGCAACGTTGAACGGCGAGCCGCCAGCAATCGCCTTGAAAGTCACTTTCGAGGCCAGACCGCTGGCGTCGTCTTCACTGAAAAAATCAAACAGGGCTTCGCCACACACCAAATACATAATTGTTTGCTCTTTATAGGGTTGCGACATGCTGTTGATAGCGTTCATAGGCCTGCTGGAACGCCGCGACGTTGGCGGCAATCGGTAGGGTTTCACTGCTTGAGTCGAGTTTCACGCAGCGCTGGCACAGATCGGCGAGGGTGTCTTCGTGGCCGTTCGACCAGGATTTGCACCACGCCACTTGAATCGCTGCGCCCAAGGCTGCGGCTTCACTTTGTTCGGTACAGATCACCGGGGTGTTCATGATGTCGGCGACGATCTGCCGCCACACCGCGCTTTTCGAACCGCCGCCGATCAGGCAAATGCTGCGGCTTTGTAAACCATTCTGGCGGAGCAAATCCAGCCCGTAGCGCAAACCGAAGGTGGTGCCTTCGACGGCGGCGCGGCACAGATTGGCCTGGGTCAGGTTGTCCAGCGTCAGACCGTGCAGGCTGCCGGTGGCGTGGGGCAGGGCGGGGACGCGTTCGCCGTTGAGAAACGGCAGCATGCTCACGCCGTCAGCGCCGATGGGGGCTTGAGCGACGAGGTCGTTGAACTGCTGCAGATCGAGGTCGAACAGCTCGCGGATCGCGCCGGTGGCGTTGGTCAGGTTCATGGTACAGATCAGCGGCAACCATCCGCCGCTGGACGAGCAGAACGTCGCGACCGAGGCGTCCGGGCTGACTTTCGGCACTTCGGAATAGGCGTACACCGTGCCGGAGGAACCGAGGCTCATGGTGATCGCGCCGGGCTGAATATTGCCGGTGCCGATGGCGCCCATCATGTTGTCGCCGCCACCGCTCGATACCAACGCGTTGGGGTTGATGCCGAGGTGTTCGGCAATCGCCGGGAGGAGAGTGCCGACGCTTTGGTGCGCATCGATCAGCTCAGGTAGCGCCGCTTGCAGGCGTCCGCTGGCGTCGATGTCGCGCAGCAGTTGCAAGTCCCATTGGCGGGTGCGCACGTTGAAATAGCCGGTGCCGGAAGCGTCGCCGTATTCGCTGCAGGCGCGGCCGGTCAGCCAGAAATTCAGGTAGTCGTGCGGCAGCAAAATGCGTGCGATGCGCGAGAACACCACAGGGTGTTGTTCTTTGGTCCAGAGCAGTTTCGACACCGTGTAGCCCGGCGCGATGACTACGCCGAGGCGTTCCAGCGAGCCTTTTTCTCCGCCCAGATGAGTGAGCAGACGGTCGTTTTCGGCGCTGGTTTCGGTGTCGCACCAGAGCTTGGCCGGGCGCAGCACTTCACCTTGATCATCGAGCAGGACCAGACCGTGTTGCTGGCCGGAGACGCCGATGCCGAGGATCGACTGGCCATCGACATTTGCCGCCAGTAATGCCTGGCGGGTAGCGATGGCGAAGGCGTCCAGCCATTGCTGGGTGTCTTGTTCGCGACGACCGTTGGCGGCGCTGATCATTGTGTGCGCGGCGGCGCCTTGGCCGAGGACCTGGCCGGTGGCGGCGTCGAGGATGATGGCTTTGGTGCCTTGGGTGCCGCAGTCGATGCCTAGGAACAGTTGTTGTGTTGTCATGTGTGAACCACTCGGGTGTGGTGAAGATCAAGAGCTTACCCCCTCACCCCAACCCTCTCCCCCAAGGGGGCGAGGGGGAAAGGGAGCCGATCGGGGGATGTTCAAAAGCTGAGTTCGACTCCGGTTCTTTCAAACCGGAGCTGTTCAAAAGCTGAGTTCGACTGCGGTTCTCTCAAACCGGAGCTGTTCAAATCCTGAGTTCGACTCCGGACGTTCAGGTCGATGTAACTTGCACAAACCACTCGGTCAGTTCCCTCTCCCTCCGGGAGAGGGCTAGGGTGAGGGGCTTTTCAATCCAGAATCCGCTGGAGAGTCCGCGTCACACCATCCTCGCGCAAGCTGTTGCAGCACCACTCAAACGCCGCGACAAACTCCGCCGAACGCGGAATCACCGTGCCAAAAATCTCCTCAACCGCCAACAACCGCTGCGTGATTAAAGCATCGTCCGCCACCAACGCCTGACAAAACGCCGCGCGCGGATCCGGAATCGAATAGCTATCGCCATTCTCATCCACCCCCTTCAAATACAACGCCCACGCCGCCACCACCAACGCCGCGCGTTTAGTCTCCTGCCCATCAGCAATCAAGCGGTTGATCGTCGGAATGGTGAACTTGGGAAACTTCGACGAACCGTCCGAACACACCCGCTCCAACTGATCGGCAATCGCCTGATTGGAAAACCGCGCCACCAGCGTGTTTTTGTAATCCGTCAGATCAATGCCCGGCACCGGCGCCAGTTGCGGGGTTACGTCCAGGTCCATATAGGCGCGCATATAACGCACGAACAGCGGGTCATTCATGGTTTCGTGCACAAACCGGTAACCCTTCAAAAAGCCCAGATAGGTCAGCGCCAGGTGGCTGCCGTTGAGCAGTTTGATTTTCATCTCTTCATACGGCGAAACATCGTCGGTGAACTGCACACCGACCTTTTCCCACGCCGGGCGGCCATTGACGAATTTATCCTCCAGCACCCATTGCACAAACGGCTCGCAGACCACCGGCCAGGCATCATCGACGCCGTGTTTGTCGGCCAGTTGCAGGCGATGCGCGGTGCTGGTCATTGGCGTGATGCGGTCGACCATGGCGTTGGGGAAACTGACGTTGGCGTCGATCCAGCTGCACAGGTTGCTGTTACGCAACGTGGCAAACGCCAGCAGCGCCTTGCGCGTCACGGCGCCGTTGTGCGGCAGGTTATCGCAGGACATCACGGTAAACGCCGGGATGCCTGCCGCGCGGCGTTTTTCCAGGGCTGCACACAGGAAACCGAACACGGTTTTCGGGTTTTCCGGGTGGGCCAGATCGTGCTGAATCTGCGGCAAGTGCGCCATGAATTCGCCGTTGCTGTCATCGATGCAATAACCGCCCTCGGTGATGGTCAGCGAGACGATGCGGATTTGCGGATCGGCGAGTTTGTCGATCAACGCCTGAGCGCCGTCCTCGGCCAGCAGCATGTCGCGAATCGCGCCGATCACGCGGACTTCGGTGTCGTCGCTGTCGCCGAGTTCGAACAGGGTGAAGAGGTAATCCTGCTCCTTGAGATCGTCGCGGGCGCGGCGATCTTCGGCGCGCAGGCCGACGCCACAGATCGCCCAGTCGAGGGCTTCGCCGGTGTTCATCAAGGCATCGGTGTAATACGCCTGATGCGCGCGGTGGAAGCCGCCGACGCCAATGTGAGCGATGCCCTGGCGCGTGTCGCTGAGGCTGTAGGCCGGCAGTTGCACTTCGCTGGCCAGACGATGGAGATTCTGTTGGTTGAGTTTCATCGGGAATTCTCGAAATCAGGCCGCAGCGCGCAGCGGACGGGTCAACGCGACACCTTGGGCATCGAATAAATGGCAGTGCGCAGCATCTAGGTGCAGGCTCAGTTGTTCGCCGTAACGGCTGGCCAGATCCCCGCGCACGCGCATGGTCAGGGCTTCGCCGGCGTTGGTGGTGACGTGGCAGAAGGTGTCGCTGCCCAGTCGTTCACTGACGTCGGCGGTGACTTGCAGGGAGCAGTCGCCCGGTTGCGCCAGCTCCAGATGTTCCGGGCGAATGCCCAGGGTCACGGCGCTGCCGACACTGAGGTTGGCGGCATTAAAGGGCAGGGTGATGCGCGTACCGGCGTCCAGCGAGACTTCGCAGCTCTGGCCATCGACGCGGGCGATTTTACCTTTGAGGAAACCCATTTTCGGCGTGCCGAGGAACCCCGCGACGAACAGGTTCGCCGGGTTGTGATACAGGTCCAGTGGCGAGCCGACCTGTTCGATCTTGCCGCCATTGAGTACCACAACCTTGTCGGCCATGGTCATCGCTTCGACCTGATCGTGGGTCACGTAGATCATCGTCGCTTGCAGGTCTTTGTGCAGGCGCAGCAGTTCCAGACGCATCTGCACACGTAGCGCGGCGTCGAGGTTGGACAGCGGTTCGTCAAAGAGGAAGATTTTCGGATTACGCACGATGGCGCGACCGATCGCAACGCGTTGACGCTGACCACCGGAGAGCTGTTTCGGCTTGCGCTCAAGCATCGGCCCGAGTTCGAGAATCCGCGCCGCTTCGCCGACTTTCTTCTCGACTTCGGCTTTCGGCACGCCGGCCAGATCGAGGGCGAACGACATGTTCTTTTTCACGGTCATGTGCGGGTACAGCGCGTAGGTCTGGAACACCATCGCCAGATCGCGCTTGGCCGGGCTGACTTCGGTGATGTCGCGGCCATCGAGTTCGATGGTGCCGTCGCTGACTTCTTCCAGACCGGCAATCAGCCGCAGCAAGGTGGATTTGCCGCAGCCCGACGGGCCGACGAAGACCACGAATTCCTTGTCGTTCACTTCAAGGTCGATGCCCTTGATGATGGAGAAACCTTCGAAGCCTTTTTGCAGATTCTTGATTTTCAGGTTGGCCATGATGATGGGCCTCCGCAATTTATTATTGGGTTAAACCAGATCGGCTTTTCTGTGGGAGCGACGGTGCGACGATTCGACCTGCTCGCGAATGCGGTGTGCCATTCAACAACGATGGCGACTGACACGGCCTCATCGCGAGCAGGCTCACTCCTACAGGGGAATGTGTTGGGTTCGGGATGTTCATTTCACGGCGCCAAAGGAGAGGCCGCGTACCAGTTGTTTCTGGCTGATCCAGCCGAAGATCAGGATCGGCGCACAGGCCAGGGTCGACACCGCCGACAACTTGGCCCAGAACAAGCCTTCAGGACTCGAGTAAGAAGCGATCAAAGCAGTCAACGGCGCGGCCTTCGACGAGGTCAGGTTCAGCGACCAGAACGCCTCGTTCCAGCACAGAATCAGCGACAGCAGCACGGTCGAAGCGAGGCCACCCTTGGCGATCGGCAGCAGCACGCGAACCATTTCCTGCCACAGCGTGGCGCCGTCGAGGCGGGCGGCTTCGAGGATGTCTTTGGGGATGTCCTTGAAGTAGGTGTAAACCATCCAGACCACAATCGGCAGGTTGATCAGCGTATAGATCACGATCAGCGCGATGCGCGTGTCGAGCAGGCCGAAACTCTTCGCCAGCAAGTAGATTGGCATCAGCACGCCCACCGGCGGCAGCATCTTGGTCGAGAGCATCCACAGCAGCGTGCCTTTGGTGCGCTGGGTTTCGTAGAACGCCATCGAGTACGCCGCCGGCACCGCGATCAGCAGACAAAGGGCCGTGGCACTGAAGGAAATCACCACTGAATTCCAGGCGAAACTGAAGTAATCGCTGCGCTCATTGATGTGCAGGTAGTTCTCCAGCGTCGGCGTGAAGATGAACTGCGGCGGTGTGGCGAACGCGTCGATTTCGGTTTTGAAACTGGTCATCACCATCCAGAAGATCGGGAAGAAAATCACGATCGCGATGGCCCAGGCCAGGGTGCCGAGCAGCAGGCTTTGCAGCCGGCGGGATTGTTGAAGAGTCATGGCAGGCCTCAGGCTTTGTCAGTCAGGTTTTTGCCGATCATCCGCACCAGAATGATCGCGGCGATGTTGGCGATGACCACGGCAATCAAGCCGCCCGCCGAGGCCATGCCGACATCGAACTGCACCAGCGCCTGGTTGTAGATCAGGTAGGCGAGGTTGGTCGAGGCGTAGCCGGGGCCGCCGTTGGTGGTGGTGAAAATCTCGGCGAACACCGACAGCAGGAAGATCGTTTCGATCATCACCACCACGGCAATTGGTCGCGCCAGATGCGGCAGGGTCAGGTGCCAGAAGATCGCGACCGGCCCGGCGCCGTCGAGGCGCGCGGCTTCCTTCTGTTCCTGGTCGAGGGACTGCATGGCCGTCATCAGAATCAGGATCGCGAACGGCAGCCATTGCCACGAAACAATGATGATGATCGACAGCAGCGGGTAGTGCGCGAGCCAGTCCACCGGTTGCGCGCCGAACAGTTTCCAGATGTAGGCGAGGATCCCCGAGACCGGATGGAAAATCAGGTTCTTCCAGATCAATGCACCGACCGTGGGCATGATGAAAAACGGCGAAATCAGCATGACCCGCACGATGCCGCGCCCGAGGAATTCACTGGCCTCCAGCAATGCACTGATCAGCACGCCGAAGACCACGCTGATCAACAGCACGCTACCGACCAGCAACAGCGTGTTGGTAGCGCCGGGCATGAAGCCCGAGTCGGTCAGAAAGTAGCTGAAATTCTCCAGCCCGACGAACTGGTTTTCACCGGGGTAGAGCAGGTTGTAGCGGATCATCGAGAAGTAAATGGTCATGCCCAGCGGCACGATCATCCACAGCAGCAACAGGGCCACCGAAGGGCTGACCAGAAACCAGCCGGGATTGCGTACGCGGACTTTGCGCGCAGGCTGCGATAGGTCGATGTGGGCTTTGGCAGTTGAAGTATTCATGGTGATCACAACCGAGTCATACAGACCTATGAAGATCCCATGTGGGAGCGAGCCTGGTCGCGAAAGCGCTGGATCAGTGCCATGTGTTTTGGCTGGCACGACGCCTTCGCGAGCAGGCTCGCTCCCACAGGAGGCAGGAGCAAGTCGTTCAGCGGTTACTTGGGATAACCGGCGCGCTTCATCTCGCGTTCAGTGGTTTGCTGCGCAGCCGCCAAGGCTTGATCCACCGTGGTCTGGCCGATCAGCGCCGCCGAGAACAGCTTGCCGACCTGGGTGCCCACCGCCTGGAACTCTGGAATGGTCACCAGTTGAATGCCGATGTACGGCACCGGTTTCAGCGTTGGCTTGCTCGGGTCAGCCGCTTTCAGCGATTCCAGCGTGACCTTGGCAAACGGCGCGGCGCTCATGTAGGCATCGCTGTAGGTCGAGGCGCGGGTGCCTGGCGGTACGTTGGCGATGCCGTCAGTTTTGGCCACCAGCTCGCCGTACTCTTTGGAGGTCGCCCAGGCGCTGAACTCTTTGGCGGCGTCTTTGGCTTTGGAACTGGTCGGAATCGCCAGCGCCCACGAGTACAGCCAGGCCGAGCCTTTGTCAGTCACTTGATGCGGGGCGAAGGTGAAGCCGACATGATCGGCAACCTTGCTCTGGGTCTTGTCGGTGACGAACGAGCCGGCGACGCTGGCATCGACCCAGATCGCGCATTTACCGCTGTTGAACAGTGCGAGGTTTTCGTTGAAACCGTTGCTGGAGGCGCCCGGCGGGCCGGATTTCTTCATGGTGTCGACGTAGAAATTCAGCGCGTTTTTCCATTCCGGCCCGGTAAATTCAGGCTGCCATTTCTCATCGAACCAGCGCGCGCCATAGGCGTTGGCGACGGTGGTGATCAGCGCCATGTTCTCGCCCCAGCCGGCCTTGCCGCGCAGGCAGATGCCGTACTGTTCCTTGTCCTTTTTCGTGAGCTTTTCGGCGAAACCGGCAATCTCTTCCCAGGTCGGACGCTCGGGCATGGTCAGGCCGGCATCCTTGAACAGGTCGGTGCGGTAATAGGTGATCGAGCTTTCCGCGTAGAACGGCAGGGCGTACAGCGAACCCTTGACCGACAGGCCTTCACGCACCGACGGGAACACATCGTCGAGGGCGTAACTGGCCGGCAAATCCTTCATCGGTTCGAGCCAGCCTTTGGCGCCCCACAGTGCCGCTTCGTACATGCCGATGGTCAACACGTCGAACTGGCCACCCTGAGTGGCGATGTCGGTGGTCAGGCGTTGACGCAGGACGTTTTCTTCCAGTACCACCCAGTTGAGCTTGATGTCCGGATGCTCGGTCTCGAAGGTTTTCGAGAGCTTTTGCATGCGGATCATGTCGCTGTTGTTGACGGTGGCGATGGTCAGCGTCTGGGCGCCAAGGCTGACGCTGCTGAGGGTCATGCAGGTGAGGGCAAGCAGAGCTTTTGCAGTCGGTTGCATCGTGCACTCCTTTTCTGCACCCTGAGGGTTACAGAAGGACAGTTATTGTTTTTGTGTCTTCCTGTGCAGGAAGAATGTGCGCTGATTACAGCCTTCAATCGCAGGGCTGACAAATCATCCCTAGCACTTTTATCGATACTTTTTTGCACTGGGCATTTGTGGGGCGAACGCAGGGCAGGGCTTTTCAGCGAGGGGGCGCTATCGAATGCGTACAGGTTTCAGGGCATTGCGATGAACTTTGTGGGAGCGAGCCTGCTCGCGAAAGCGGTGTGTCATTTACCAATGATGGTGACTGACACGGCCCCTTCGCGAGCAGGTTCGCTCCCACAGGGGGAAAGTTGTTTTGTCAGTGATGGTTTTGTTCCGTCAGACGCTGCACCGCGAGCCGTCGGTAATGCGAGGGCGTCATACCCTTGAGCTGCTGAAAGCGCCGATTGAAGTTGGAAATATTGTTGAATCCGGACTCGAAACACACTTCGGTCACCGGTTTGTCGCCATCAGCCAGCAATTCGCAAGACTTGCTGATACGCAGCCGATTGACGAACTCGATGAAATTGCGCCCGGTGGCCTGTTTGAATACGCGACTGAAATAGGTCGGCGTCATGCCCAAATGCTCGGCGACTTCCTCCAGGGAAATGTCGCGGGCGTAGTGGCTGAAGATGTAATCGACCGCGCGGTTAGTGCGGTCGATATTGTGTTCATCGGCCAGTTGCGGCGTGGTCGCACCGGACAGCAATTGGAAATCATCGCTCGCCGCGAGCAACTCCATCAGGATGAAGAAGTGCCCGAGGCGGGTGATGCCCTTGCTGTCGGCGATACGCTGCATCAGCGTCATGGCCTGGCGAATGGTGCGCTTGCAGCGAAATTCGATGCCGTACTGCGCGCGCTCCAGCAGGGGCGCCAGGGTTTTCAGTTCGGCAAACACCTGGTGGCCACTCTCGAATAACTCGTCGGTGAAGTTCACCAGCATGTCACGCTTCTCCACGACCTCGTCTTCGGCCACCTGACTGATCCAGTTATGCGGCAGGTTGGGGCCGGTGAGAAACAGGGTTTCGGGGTAAAAGTTGCCGATGTAGTCGCCGATGAACACCTTGCCTGAGCTGGCCACGATCAAGTGCAGTTCGTATTCCTTGTGGAAATGCCAGCGCACCAGTGGGCACGGAAAACCGTGCTGGCGGTAGATGATGGACAACCCGTTATGGTCATCCATCAACTCGTACGAGGGGTCGGTCACGCGGGCGGTTCGGGTCATGGCCTGAGTACTTTTTCATGATCGCCAGGCGATCATGCCTCGTTTGCCGTGTGGTGCGCCAGCCTCGTTCAAGCCGGCTGTTGGTGGAGGGGCATTCTGGACTTCTCGATGGCTTTCTCCACATTGGCCTGTTGGCAAAAAAACACCACTTTCGAGTTTTTAATGAAGTCGAAGTTAATGATATTGCACTTTTTTGCCCAGTCTGACTTTGCGGGATCAAACCAGTTGTCCAGATTATTGAGAATGCGCAAAGGGCCGCTGGCGATATAACAAGTTGCGCTCAGAGACCAAGGACGCAAGTGGCTGATGGAAGTGCCCATGACTTCTTTTATATAGCCGTGCAACTGGTGGGTGGTCACCAGGGTCTGGTTGATCCATTTATGATTGATTTGTGCCTGGAACCGGCTGTCTCGGGTTTCCCATGTCATCGGCGCAGCAACCAGGACCCGCTGTAGTCGGCTGACTTGTTTAAGTTGGCCTAGTGTCAGGTGGCGGTTTTCGGCAGGAATCATGTGTTGGCCAAAATGCTCGAGCATCAACTGTTTGAATTCAGCGTGGTTGAATTGCGCGTTGCCATTAGCCAATTCGTGGAAGTCAAGAATGATGAACTCATCGAAGCTGCGCTCAAGAAATGCCTTGACGTCGCGGATCAGATCGCCGAGATGGCGCGAAGATGTAAAGCCGTTGTGCTGGAAGCGAAATCTCTCAAGCCCCTGTGCCTGAGCGTCGTACAGCAGGCGCACATCAAGTGCCCGGGAGCCGCGATTGAGTTGCGCATAAAAGGGGATGTCCTGGCATGCCAGCCAGAGGCTCCCGGGGAGCAGAGCGTAGGAGGCTTCCAGGTCGCAGCCTGCATTGTGTGTACCTGGCAACGTCAACTCATTGAGAGACAAGTTATCAATCTGTGGTGTGTTGACCATCCATTGATGGGGTTGGAAATCATGAAAGTTCATGGTGTATATCCTGCGTGGATAGTGATTTAAAGTTATATGAGTGCGCGCAGGATCGTTATAGAGTCAAGTTTGTATTTGGCCAATCGCTGTTTGAATGCAAGTTATGTAGAAGTTCCGGATTGATCTTGGTTTGCTGTGGTGTTGCGGTTTTTTGCTTCAATCCATTGCGCCATATATTGAGTGCTTTTGTGCGCGTGATGGCGCAGCATGCTGCCGGTGAAGTTGTTGTTTCTGAGTGTTTGCAAGTGCTGTTGGCAGTGACGAAGTTTCTCAATAAGTGCCGGTCCGTGTATCGCTTGTTGGTAGCGCTCTGTGAGTAGCTGGGTTCCCGCCAGACAAGCTTCTTGCCAACGCGCCTCGTCCTTGTAAAGCGCCACGGCAGTGTTGGCGAGCTCGATTGCGCTGTTTGAAATGGAACCGGGCCAAGTGTGATCACCCTGCATTGCCTCAGCACCAACCGGCGTCGTGACGCTGGGTGTACCGCACAGCATGGCGTCGACCAGTTTGCCCTTGATCCCGGCACCAAAGCGTAAAGGCGCCAGGCACACCCGCGCAGCAGACATCACCTGCAACGCATCTTCGGCCCAGTTCATGATGTGGAAGCCTTCATTGGCGTTATGCAGCGCCGTGGCTTTGGGCGGCGTGTAGGCGCCGTAGATGTGCAATTGGGCCTGGGGCAACTGTTGGCGAATCAGCGGCCAGATGGTGCTTTTCATCCACAGCACGGCATCCCAGTTGGGCGCATGGCGGAAGTTGCCGATGCTCAAGAAGTTCGCCCGATCTGCAAATGCTGCCGGCCCGGCCGTCGGCGGGTCGATCATCAGCGGGCACCAGTGCAGCAATTGCCGAGGCAAGCCGAACTGCTCGATCAGCAGTTCGATTTCCACTTCGGAGATCATCAGGTTCAGATCGCAACGATACAACGCGGCAATTTCGCGTCTGGCCAGATCGGTCTGGGCCATCAGCTCGAACTCGTCGCGCAGGGCCGGGGCAAATACATCACTGAAATCATTCTGGTCCGGATTGACCTTGAGGCGAGACTTGAGCCGTTGGTGGCGCGCATGCCGCAGACTTTGCAGGTCGGAAGTTTCCAGCACGCGCAGTGCCTGAGGGCATTGTTTTTCAACCCGCCAGCCGAACTGTTCTTCCATCATGAACTGGTCAAACAACACAATGTCCGGCGCCAGTTCACTGATGAAGTGGTCAAAGCTGCTGTTGTTGAGTTCGATGGCCACTTCGCGGATGCCGAGTGCAGCAAGATCTGCTTTGTGCTCACCGGGGCCGGCCGGGCTGCTGAAGGTAATGTCCCAGCCTTGTTGCAGGAAGGTTTCGAGGATCTGCATGACGTGCCCGCTCGCCGCTGAGGAACGCGGTTCTGGCCAGACGTATCCGATGACCAGGACTTTGGTGGCGGGAGGCTGAATCATGCGAGTTTTTCCTGTGCAGCAAACGAGGGATGCGATGAAGGCACAATTAAACCATGGCAGGGGCGGTATTTAACACTGTTATCAATATGCTTGGGCTTTACGGTAAAAATGCAGGTGAGAGGGGTGTTCTGCTATTGATTAATGTAAGTGTTGTGCAAGATTTGCTAATGGTTATTAGCTTTATGAGTGCGCGGCAGTATTGATAGTTTCGCTTGCGCCACAGTCGTTGAAAGATGCCGTCCGCATTTTAGTACTGTGCGCAGGAGACTATATGAGCAATCAACTACCCGGGCTTTATGCCGACTCCGAAGAATCGTTACTGTGGCTGCTGGATCCTTTGGCAGATGCCGATGAGACGTCAGTATTGTCGAGGGCGAGAAACGCCAGTTCGGTCTTGTCGTCAGGGGATGTCGTGGAAGGCGTCAATGTAAAAGAGCTGGCTCAGGAGATACTGCAAGGGTGTGCCGCAGTTATGGATGAGGTGAGTTTTGATCCTGCTCATTTCATTCGCGAGCGTATTGATGAAACTGTATTGGAAATTGTCGTTGAAGACGATGTTCGCAAGCGTATTCAGCATGATTCCGCGGTCAGCGTTAAGTATTACGAGTTGGAGGCGCCCAAGCGCAGCGACTCGCTCCACGGAGAGAAAAAAGCGGTTGTCTGGAAAGAAAAAACATTCACTCTCGCAGAAATCTGCACTGACTATCACGTGCGTGTTTTCAAAGGACTCTATGGGGTGACCATTCAGTGGCCTTCCTATTATCCGCAGAAACTCAGGGAGGTGTTCAATGATGCGGACTATCAAGAGGACTTTAAACAGTATGTAAAAGATAATTTGCGATCGCCTGCGGTTAGCGCATTTGGCCGCTTATTGAAAAAAACAGAGCTGAACAAGTTGGTCGTGGAATTCATCAAGAGTGATGCTCGCTCCCTGGATGATCAAGTCATCGCTTTCGAGTATCTCAAAGGCATGATTCCACCACGCTTGCTTAACTTGCACAGCGATCCTGATTTGAATGTAGATAACGCTGTCTTTATCGGACGAAGCAATCTGGACCGTGGCCTGGTGTTTTTCCTGGGGGAAGACAGTGCGGCCTTCGAGTTTCCCGCCGGACATGATGCCCGTGGGCGTTTTGTTGAAAATAACCAAGACTTCCAGAAGCGCCTGCTCAAGCGCGTGCCGTTACGCGATCAACAGAAACCGTATGTTCGTGATTTCAAATATCGCGGCGCAGAATTTCCCGTGTTCGTCACCCGTGCCAACTACCGGGAATTGGTATTTCGATCCAGTTCGGATATCGGTCAGGATTTGTTCGATCGTCAAATCGCGCGGGCACTTGCCGACATCGATACGCTCGTTTCAACGGAAGCCGAACGCTGGACCGATTTTGCATTGGAGGCGGCCGGTTATCTCCTGCAATGCGTTGCGTTTGCCGCCTCGTTGCCTTACGGCGGAACGGCGGCATTTGCGTCTGCTCCGATTCGCATGCTGATTCCTTTTCTCCTGGGACTCGGGGCCTCCGCGACCGATTTGATTCGTGCAGAGATGTCGGATGATCCTTCCGAGACCGAGCGGTTGCGGATCAACGCCGCGATCGGTTTGCTGGCCGAACTTGCAGGCCCGATAGCCGAAAGGCTGATCGGCAAGACATTGTCGCTTGCGCTCAAGAGAGACGTGGGGCGCCGGGTGCTCCAGGCGCTCAAAAACAGCAATCGGCCTTCGGTCTTTCGCCGCTCGGCGACACGGCTGCGTCAACAGTTGGCGAGCACGACAGGAAAAGAGATTCCACACGCGGCTAAAGGCTTGCTAGTTGCCGGTTATCTCGCCGAGTTGTCAGGCGGCCCGAACGTAGCGCAAAAGCTGGCAACGGAGACGCGGGTCATCCGCTTGTCCGGTCCCGAAAAAGGCTTTGTTTATCAGGGGTTCGTCTTTCGGGGAGACATGCGAGACCCTTCACTCATCTTTCAGAAGGGATTTACCCAGCGCGCACCGATCAAGCACCTCGATCAGATCAACGGTTTGAAGGGGGGATATGGCGGCGCTCATGACGCACTCAGTCCTGATGGCGCGGGTATTTCCACCTCGGCATTCTATAAAAAGGACGGGGCGGGAGCCTTTGTCTATGGGGGACAGAAGGGGGGATTTACCTATTTCATCGACGCACGCCAGGTGGAAGGCTTTCATTTATACGCCAACACCGAACTGGCTTTTCGCCCCAACTCAGGCTTGAAAACCCTGCCACCGCTGGAGATCAATTATGGCGTTGACCTACCACCGGGTCTGATTCTGGGCGCCTATGACCCGGCCGGCAACTTCATCGCCAATCCCAAAGCGATCAATCGGGCCATTGCGGCGAGTGAAATCAACCCGCTGGCGGGAGCGGGCCGGGATGTGGGCAACAAATTACGTCAGCCATTTGCTGACGGTGAGTTGTTGTCACCCGTCGATTTCGGCAACGAAGCGCTGAACGCGCAGGAAGCGCTTGTGATGGCGGCTCAGTCTGCGTCGGAGGGCATGCGACCTGCGACAGGGAAGGTTGATAGCAGTGATATCAGTGCCTTCCGGGAGCGGCAGAACGCTAAACGAGATCGCTTGAACGCGAGAAACTGACACCTCAGGAAACCTCTGCCAGTTCGCGGTAAAGCATTTTGCCGATGAAGAAATGGCAATCGTGCGCCGGACTGGCATCCATGGGCTCGACAAAAACGAGTGTTGCGGGGGCACTGGCTGCGGCTGAGGTAAGCGAATATCAATATGCAGGAGTCGCGCCAAGCTATTCCTTGAACGATACGCTTTGAAGAATGCTCTTGACTTTGTCGCGTAATTGATCGATGGAAAATGGCTTGCCGATAACATGCATGTCAGCAGGGGCGTCAATGTTTTCGGCATAACCACTGGCAAACAGAATCGGCAGGGCGGGGCGCAGTTTTCGTGCTTCGCCTGCCAGTTCGCGGCCATCCATGCCAGGCAAACCGACATCGGTCATCATCAGGTCAACCTCTTTGGTGGCGTCCTGGAGAACCTCCAGAGCCTGTTCGCTCCCATCTGCTTCGAGCACCTTGAACTCCAGCTCCTCCAGCACATCGACGATCAGCATGCGCACGATGTTGTCGTCTTCTACGACAAGGATGGTGGGGGCGGGGTTAGACATATTAAGGCTCTCGAAAGTCAGTTCAGGGTCGCCGGTCGATCAAAAATGCCGGGCTCTTTCATCAGTAAGTGGCGCAGTGCCACAAGTTCCCTGCCCGAGACAAAAAAAGCATAGCCGCAGACGGGGTCGCAAGGATAACTGTTCAAGGCTGTAAAGGTGCTGGTGCATGTAGGAATTTGCGGCGAAAGATGTGAGAAAAATGGATCCACGCCGTCGTTTTGGGGCAAACTGCCGGTTTTTCAACAGTTCGACAAGGCTGCCCCATGTCCTCTCCGTCTACGGTTGATGAGCAACGGTTTCGCAAACTCCTGAGTCGCAACATCAGTCTGCCTTTGGGCGTCGGTGTGCTCAGTGCCGTGTTCTTCGTGTCGCTGATCACTTATCTGCTGTCGGTAATCCAGTGGGTGGAGCACACCGACCGGGTGATCAATAACGCCAACGAAGCGGTGAAGCTGACCGTGGACCTTGAAACCGGCATGCGTGGTTTCCTGCTCAGCGGCGACGAGCATTTCCTCGACCCGTACGAAACGGCCAAGCCGCGCATCGCGGTGGCCCTCAGTACCTTGCTCGAACTGACCGCCGACAACCCTGTACAAACCGATCGTCTGCGCCGTCTGCAAGCTTTGCAGGTTGAGTGGTCCAATTACGCCCAGTCGATGATCGATCTGCAGCGCTCCAGTGGCGATTACCGGGGCGCGGTCAAGGCCGGCCGCGGCAAACGCCTGACGGACGAGATCCGCAAGCAATTCGAAGACGTCATCGAGACCGAACAGGTCCTGCGCACCACGCGTAACGAAGACGTGCGCCGCACCACGATCTGGAGCATCAGCCTCTATCTGGTGTTCATTGCCGGTATCAGTGGCTTGCTGGCCTATATCGGCCGGCGTGATCTGGTCAATCTGTCGACCAACTACAGCGCCAACCTTGCCGCTCAACAAGCCAGTGCCGAACGTCTGGAGCAGCAGGCGTGGTTGCGCAATGGTCAGACCGAACTGGCCGAGCAGGTGCTGGGGCAACTGACGCTGAATTTGCTGGGGCGCAATATTCTGCAATTCTGCGCGCAATATCTGGGCACCGCCGTGGCCGCACTGTATGTGCGTGAAGAACACGGCGGCCTCAAGCGTGTGGCCACTTACGGTTTCTCCCGCGAGCAGGAAGAGCAAGACCAATCGATCTACAGCGGCGAAGGCATTGTTGGCCAAGTGGCGCAGCAGGCGCGGTTGATCCGTCTGGATTCGGTACCGTCGGACTACTTCAAAGTCAGCTCCGGGTTGGGCGAGGGCTTGCCGCACAGTGTGCTGGTGGTGCCGACCAGTGATGACGACCGCGTCAATGGCGTGATCGAACTGGGTTTCCTGCGTCCGCTCTCGGATCGCGATATCGAACTGCTGGAGCTGATTGCCGCCAACATCGGTACGTCCATCGAAGCTGCGCGCTATCGCCAGCGCTTGCAGGAAGTGCTGGCGGAAACCCAGCAGCTCAACGAAGAGTTGCAGGTGCAGCAGGAAGAGTTGAAAACCGCCAACGAAGAACTGGAAGAGCAGTCGCGGATTCTCAAGGAATCCCAGGCGCATCTGGAAACCCAGCAAGTCGAACTGGAACAGACCAACGAGCAACTTGCCGAACAAGCGCAGACGCTGGCCGAACAACGCGACGCCATGGATCTGAAAAACACCGAACTCAATCAGGCTCAGGTACAACTCGAAGAGCGCGCCGAAGAGCTTCAACGCTCGAGCAAGTACAAGTCCGAATTCCTTGCCAACATGTCCCACGAACTGCGCACGCCGCTGAACAGTTCGTTGATTCTGGCCAAGTTGCTCGCGGAGAACCCACAGGACAACCTCAGCGCCGAACAGGTCAAGTTTGCCGAGTCGATCTACTCCGCCGGCAACGATCTGCTCAACCTGATCAACGACATTCTGGACATCTCCAAGGTCGAGGCGGGCAAGCTCGAAGTGATTCCGGAGAACACCAGCGTGGCGCGTCTGGCCGATGGCCTGCGCAGCGTGTTCGAACCTTTGGCAGCGGACAAACAGCTGACCTTCAGCGTCGATGTGCAACCTGGCGCACCGGGCATGCTCTACACCGACCGTCAGCGGCTGGAGCAGGTGATCAAGAACCTGCTGTCCAACGCCGTGAAGTTCACCGAGAAGGGCGCGGTCAGCCTGACCATCGCCGGCCAGCCGGATGATCGGGTCGCGTTCATCGTGCGCGATTCGGGTATCGGCATCGCCGCCGATCAGCAGGAGAGCATTTTCGAAGCCTTCCGCCAAGCCGACGGCACCACCAACCGCAAGTACGGCGGCACCGGTCTGGGCCTGTCGATTTCGCGGGATCTGGCGACCTTGCTTGGCGGTTCGATCAGCGTCAGCAGCACACCGGGGCAGGGCAGTGTGTTCACATTGCTGTTGCCGCAGCAGTTCAACGAGTCCAATGAAGTTGCGTTCGCACCGTTGACCCTTACCCCGCCAGCGGCGGTGGCCAGCGCGCCACTGGCGCCGGTTGTTTCGCCGTTGGCGCCGGTGCATATTCCGCGCTTCGCCGATGACCGCAACAAGGCGCCATTCGCCACGCGCTGCATTCTGGTGGTGGAAGACGAGCCGAACTTTGCGCACATCCTCTACGATCTGGCGCATGAATTGGGCTATCAGTGCCTGGTGGCCCATGGCGCGGACGAAGGTTACGACCTCGCCAAAGAGTTTGTGCCGGACGCGATCCTGCTCGACATGCGCCTGCCGGATCACTCCGGCCTCACCGTGCTGCAACGGTTGAAGGAACACGCTGGAACCCGGCACATCCCGGTGCATGTGATTTCCGTCGAGGACCGTGTCGAAGCGGCAATGCACATGGGCGCGATCGGCTATGCGGTCAAACCGACCACCCGCGAAGAGCTCAAGGACGTGTTCGCCCGTCTCGAAGCCAAGCTGACCCAAAAGGTCAAACGCGTGCTGTTGGTCGAGGACGACGATTTGCAGCGCGAAAGCATTGCCCGACTGATCGGTGACGAAGACATCGAAATCACCGCCGTCGGCCTCGCGCAGGACGCGCTGGAGCTGCTGCGCACGACGATCTACGACTGCATGGTCATCGACCTGAAGTTGCCGGACATGCTCGGCAATGACCTGCTCAAGCGCATGTCCACCGAGGACATCTGCTCGTTCCCGCCGGTTATCGTCTACACCGGGCGCAACCTGACTCGCGATGAAGAGGCCGAACTGCGCAAGTACTCGCGCTCGATCATCATCAAGGGCGCACGTTCGCCAGAGCGCTTGCTGGACGAGGTCACACTCTTTCTGCACAAAGTCGAATCGCAGTTGTCCCATGAACGGCAGAAGATGCTCAAGACCGCGCGCAGCCGCGACAAGGTCTTCGAGGGTCGCAAAGTGCTGTTGGTGGACGACGATGTGCGCAACATTTTCGCCCTCACCAGCGCTCTGGAGACCAAAGGCGCAGTCGTGGTGATCGGTCGTAACGGGCGTGAGGCGATTGAAAGACTCAATGAAGTCGAGGACATCGATCTGGTGTTGATGGACGTGATGATGCCGGAAATGGATGGTTTTGAAGCCACCATTGAAATCCGCAAGGATCCGCGCTGGCGCAAGTTGCCGATCATCGCGGTGACGGCCAAGGCCATGAAAGACGATCAGGAGCGCTGCCTGCAGGCGGGCGCCAATGATTACCTGGCCAAGCCTATCGACCTGGATCGCCTGTTCTCGCTGATTCGCGTGTGGTTACCAAAAATGGAACGCATTTAGTGGAACGCAGTACGCCAGCCGAACGAAACAGTGAAATCGAACTGCGCTTGTTGATTGAGGCGATCTACCTCAAGTACAGCTACGATTTTCGCGATTACTCCGGCGCTTCGATCAAGCGCCGGGTGCAGCACGCGCTGAGCCAGTTCGAGTGCGCGACCATTTCGGCATTGCAGGAAAAGGTTCTGCATGACCCGACAGCGTTCATGCAGTTGCTGCAATTGCTGACGATTCCGGTCAGCGAGATGTTTCGTGACCCTTCGCACTTCCTCGCGATCCGCCGGGAAGTGGTGCCGCTACTGCGCACTTATCCTTCGATCAAGATCTGGATCGCCGGGTGCAGCACGGGCGAGGAGGTCTATTCGATGGCGATTCTGTTGCGCGAAGAAGGCCTGCTCGATCGCACGATCATCTATGCCACCGATATCAACCCGCGCTCGCTGGACAAGGCCAAGCAGGGGATTTTCTCGATGGAGAATGTTCGTGCGTACACGGCCAACTATCAGCAGGCTGGTGGCCAGCGCTCGTTTGCCGACTACTACACTGCAGCTTACGGTTACGCGATTTTCGACAAGAGCCTGTGTGAGAACGTGACCTTCGCCGACCACAGTCTGGCGACGGACAGCGTGTTCTCCGAAACTCAATTGATTTCCTGTCGCAACGTACTGATTTACTTCAACAAGAAACTTCAGGACCGCGCCTTTGGTCTGTTTCATGAATCGCTGTGCCACCGCGGATTTCTGGTGCTGGGCAGCAAGGAAACGCTGGATTTCTCCGGTTACGCGAATCAGTTCGAAGCGCTGGTCAAACAAGAACGGATCTACCGTAAAACATGAATGAGGCTGTGGATTTACCTCGCGTCGAGGCAATAGTGGTCGGAGCTTCCGCCGGTGGCGTCGAGGCGCTGCTGAGCCTGCTCGGACCGCTGCGCCGAGGCTACAGGTTGCCGATCATTGTGGTCCTGCACCTGCCCGAAGAGCGCCGCAGCCAATTGGCCGAGGTCTTCTCTCGGCGTGTGGAGATGCCGGTGCACGAGGCTGCCGACAAACAGGACATCGTTGCCGGCAACGTGTATTTCGCCACGCCGGGTTATCACCTGTCGGTGGAGCAGGATCGCAGCCTCTCGTTGAGCCAGGAGGAGCGCGTGCATTATTCGCGGCCATCGATCGACTATCTGTTTGAATCGGCCGCCGACGCCTACGGTTCTTCCCTGGCCGCTGTACTGCTGACCGGCGCCAATCACGATGGCGCGCGCGGGTTGGCCGAGGTCAAGCGTTGCGGCGGTTTGACCATCGTCCAGGACCCCGAAGACGCGCAAGTCGCCACCATGCCCTTGGCTGCACTGAAGATTCAGCAGCCGGATCATGTCCTACCCATTCACGGCATCGGCCGTCTGCTTGTCGAGCTGGAACGAATCGCATGCTGAGTAATATCCAAGCCAAACTGCTGATCGTCGACGATCTGCCGGAGAACCTGCTGGCGCTCGAAGCGCTGATCAAGCGCGAAGACCGTACCGTCTATAAAGCTCTATCGGCGGATGAAGCGCTGTCGTTGTTGCTGCAACATGAGTTCGCCATGGCCATCCTCGACGTGCAGATGCCGGGCATGAATGGCTTCGAACTCGCCGAGTTGATGCGTGGTACCGAGAAAACCAAGAATATCCCGATCATTTTCGTCAGCGCCGCCGGCCGTGAACTGAATTATGCGTTCAAGGGTTACGAGAGCGGGGCGGTGGACTTTCTGCACAAACCGCTGGATATCCATGCGGTCAAAAGCAAGGTCAATGTCTTCGTCGATCTGTACCGCCAGAGCAAAGCGCTCAAGCAACAGCTCGAAGCCCTGGAGCAGGCCCGTCGCGAGCAGGAAGCGCTGCTGCAACAACTGCAGAATACTCAGCTGGAGCTGGAGCAGGCCGTGCGCATGCGTGATGACTTCATGTCGATCGTTGCCCACGAAGTGCGGACGCCGCTCAACGGCCTGATCCTCGAAACCCAGTTGCGCAAGATGCACTTGGCTCGGGACAACGCTGCGGCGTTTACCCTCGACAAGATGCACGCCATGGTCGACCGCGATGAACGGCAGATCAAAAGCCTGATCCGCCTGATCGAAGACATGCTCGACGTCTCGCGTATTCGCACGGGCAAATTGTCGATCCGACCGAGCCGCTTCGATCTGGTGCAACTGGTGAGCAACCTGCTGCAAAACTTCGCACAACAGATCGAAGCCGCTGAAACCGAAGTGTCGTTTACCGCGCCAGTACCGGTGGAAGGCCATTGGGACGAGTTCCGCATCGAGCAGGTAGTCACCAATCTACTGACTAACGCTCTGCGTTACGGCGGTCGCAGTCCGATCCAGGTGCGGGTTTACTGTGAAGGTGATGAAGCGCGGATCGAGGTGCAGGACCGTGGCATCGGCATCAGCCAGGAGAACCAGAAGCGTATTTTTCAACAGTTCGAACGGGTTTCCGCCAAGACGGTAGTGGCCGGGCTCGGGCTGGGTCTGTTCATTTCCGAGCAGATCGTCGCCGCCCATGGCGGCTCCATCGTCGTCGAGAGTGAAATCAACGAAGGCGCCCTGTTTCGCGTTTGTCTGCCAATCCAGGAAAACGGCAAATCCGACGCAACCTCTGAGTGACCACACGGTCGTATCAGCAGCTATTGACCGAACAAAGGCTTCCCATGAGCGTAGATGCACAAGATGTAGTACTCGTCGTCGAGGACGAACCGGTTATCTTGATGGTCCTGACGGATTACCTGTCAGGGCAGGGGTATCGCGTGTTGCAGGCCGAAAACGGCGAGCAGGCGTTCGAAATTCTTGCGAGCAAGCCACATCTGGACATGTTGATCACCGATTTCCGTTTGCCCGGCGGGATCTCCGGTGTGCAGATCGCCGAGCCGGCCGTTAAGCTGCGCCCGGACCTTAAAGTGATTTTCATCAGCGGTTATCCGCAGGAAATCCGCGAAACCGGCAGCCCGATCACGCGCAAGGCGCCGATCCTGGAAAAGCCGTTCGACCTGGATGTGTTGCAGGAAAAGATTCAGGAATTGCTCGCCTGATATCTGGGTAGAAGCTGCCGCAGGCTCGGGCCGCGATCGGACGATCTTTTGATCTTTTTTAACGATCAACATCAAAAGATCGCAGCCTGCGGCAGCTCCTACAGTTTCAGTATTATCAGCTCTTGATCATCTCCCGCACTTTGGCGGTCAACAGGTCGAAAGTGAACGGTTTGGTGATCATCTGCATCCCCGAATCGAGGAACCCGCCACGCACTCCCGCGTGCTCGGCGTATCCGGTGATAAACAGGACCTTCAGACCTGGCCGATATTGTCGACCAACCTCCGCCAGTTGCCGGCCGTTCATGCCCGGCAGACCGACATCACTGATCAGCAGATCGATGCGCTGCGTCGAATTCAGAATCGGCACCGCGCTGTCCGCATCCCAGGCCTCGACGAAGGCATAACCCAACTCACCGAGTACCGCGCAAACCAGCACGCGCACGGCGGGGTCGTCTTCGACGATCAGCACGGTTTCGCCGTCAAGCGCATCCGGCAATTGCGGAATATCGGCGACGGGGCTGGCCAGTTCTTCGCCGCGAAAGCGCGGCAAGTACAGTCTCACTGTGGTGCCTTCATCGATCTCGCTGTCGATCGAGACATGGCCGCGTGACTGCTTGCTGAAACCGTAGATCATCGACAGGCCCAGTCCCGTGCCCTGGCCGATCGGTTTGGTGGTGAAAAAAGGGTCGAACGCACGGTTGATGACACTTTGTGGCATGCCACTGCCGTTGTCGGTGACGCTGAGCATCACGTAATCACCGGGTTCGAGGTTGTTGTAGGCCTCGGTGAATTCGCGCTTGAGCACCTGGTTGCTGGTCTCGACCACGAGTTTGCCGCCGTCGGGCATCGCGTCGCGGGCATTGATCACCAGATTGAGCAGGGCGCTTTCCAGTTGATTGGGATCCGCCTCCGCAACCCACAGATTGTCGTTGAGGCGCATGTCCAACTGAATGCTTTCATTGAGGCTGCGTTGCAGCAACTCGCCCATGGACTGCACCAGGGCGTTCATCTGCACGGCTTTTGAATCGAGCGACTGCCGACGCGAAAACGCCAACAGGCGATGGGTCAGACCGGCGGCACGGTTGGCCGAAGTCACGCCCAGATCGATCAGGCTGTCGAGGTCATCGGTGCGACCACGGGCCAGACGTCGACGCAACAACTCAAGACTGCCGATGATGCCAGTGAGCATGTTGTTGAAGTCGTGGGCGATACCACCGGTGAGTTGGCCGACCGCTTCCATTTTCTGCGATTGGCGCAGCGCTTCTTCGTTATGGCGCAGTTGTGCGGTGCGCTCTTCGACCTGTTGCTCAAGGGTTTCCAGGGTCGATTGCAGGCGCCGTTCGCTTTCACTCAGATCGATCAGCCGGTCGCGGGCTTCGTATTGTCGTCGACGGCCGCGCAATGCGGCGGAAACCATACTGACCAGCGTCGCCGGATGAAACGGTCGCTCAAGGAACGTCACGTTGCCCAGCAGATCGCTGAGGCGTGAGGAGGGGCCTTGTTCCTGACCGCCGTGATGGGTCAACAGCACAATCGGCAGATCCGACCAGGCAGGTTGCTCTTGCAGATACAGGAACAGCGCTTCCTGTTCCGGCCCGCGCAACGCTTCAGCGGCGACCAGCAACAGACCGGCACCGATTTCCAGTTCCGTACACAACGAACTCAGACTCGGAGTGACGACTCCACCGTAACCCGCCTCGTTGAGGATCATCTGCGCAATCTGGCTGTCGCGACCCACGGGCGCGAGAATCAGCGCCCGTTCGGCCAGCGGAACCTCGACCGTCACAAGCGCTCTTCCTGCAACAACGGATTACTCGCGCCGAGGTAGGTCGGGACGCCGCGCAGTACACCTTGAAAGGCTTCCAGCGGTTCGCCGATGGTCATGCCTTGCGTGGAAATGCGGTATTCGCGAATGGTCGATTCGTGGCTGCCGGTGCGTTTCTTGATGATCGAGATCGCGCGGCGGACTTTGCCCAGTGCTTCGAAGTAGCGCAACAGAATCACCGTGTCAGCCAGATAAGTAATGTCGACCGGCGCTTGCATGTCGCCGACCAGACCATGCTGGGCAACCGTCATGAAAGTCGCCGCGCCTTTGCGGTTCAGGTACAGCAACAGTTCGTGCATGTGCAGCACCAGCGCGTTTTCTTCCGGCATTGCTGCCTGATAGCCGTTGATGCTGTCGATAACCACGGTTTTGATTTGACCTTCATCGACACAGCGCCGCACGCGGTGGGAGAACTCGCCCGGTGACAGTTCGGCGGCGTCGACCTGTTCGATCAACAGATTGCCGGTGGCTTGCAGGGCCTTGAGGTCGATGCCGATGTTTTTCATGCGCTCGAACAGCAGGCCCAGCTCTTCATCGAAGATAAACAGTGCGGCTTTCTCGCCACGGAGCACGGCAGCGGCGGCGAAGATCATCGAGATCAGCGATTTACCGGTACCGGCAGGGCCGAGAATCAGCGTGCTGGAGCCGGTCTCGATGCCGCCGCCGAGCAGGGCGTCCATTTCCGGGATGCCACTGGACAGTTGCAAACGCGCATAGTCGCCACGGTGTTCAGCCGCCACCAGACGCGGGAACACGTGCACGCCGTCGCCCATGATGGTGAAGTCGTGGAAACCGCCGCGATATTTCTGGCCTCGGTACTTGACCACTCGCACGCGTCGCCGCTCAGCGCCGTAGTTAGGCGTCAGCTCTTCGAGGCGGATCACCCCGTGGGCCACGCTGTGCACGGTTTTGTCGAGGGATTCGGTGGTCAGGTCGTCAAGCAGCAGAACCGTGGCGTTGTAGCGCACAAAGTAGTGCTTGATGGCCAGAATCTGGCGGCGATAACGCAACGAACTCTGCGCCAGCAAGCGGATCTCCGACAGGCTGTCGAGCACCACACGCGTGGGCTTGAAACGTTCGACCGCTTCGAAAATCTGCTTGGTGGCTTCGCCCAGTTCCAGGTCGGAGGAATACAGCAGGCTCTGTTGGTGTTCAGCATTGAGCAGGCTTTCCGGGGGCGTCAGCTCGAAGATCTTGATGTTGTCATCCAGCGTCCAGCCGTGCGACGACGCCCCTTGCCTCAGTTCGCGCTCGGTTTCCGAGAGCGTGATGTACAACGAGCGTTCGCCGGCTTTCGCGCCGGCCAGGAGAAAATGCAAAGCGACTGTGGTTTTGCCGGTACCGGGTTCACCCTCCAGCAAAAAAACATGACCGCGAGACAAACCACCGGCCAGGATGTCATCCAGACCCACAATGCCGGTAGCGGCTTTCGCACTGATCAACTCGTTAGAAGTAGACAAAAAATGCCCTCTCATGACTAAGGGAAGCGAGGCCGCCAACTAATTGAGCGGCCTGATTAACTTGACCCTATGGCGTGATGGCAGTTCCGAAATTCCTTGCCGGATGTGTCCAGTGAGCGGTCAAAAGTACTTCAGAGGCCTTGCTGTAACTCAGGATCATCCGGGTTCAGTTGCTCCAGTTGCGCCAGCAGGATCTGCACATTCTGCAGTTGTCCGCTTTCCTTCCAGTAATTGATCAGCAAGACCCGCGCCTTGCGGTCGGCGGGGTGGCGCTGGACGATTTCCTGCAACTGCTTCTGCGCCGCTTCCAGTTCTTCGGCGCTGTGCAGGGTGGTGGCGAGGTCGTAGCGATAATCCTTGTTGTCCGGCTCAAGCTCCACGGCTTTGGACAAACCGAGCAGGGCGTATTCGCGCTGATCGTGGTGCAACAGCCAAAGGCCCAAGGCATGTTGCAGATAAGCCGAGTCAGGTTGTGCCTTGAGTTGCTGGCCCAGCAATTGGCGGGCGGCATCGGTTTGGCCCTGGCGATCGAGGACATCGATCTGCATCACCAGCGCCTGCAGATTGCCGGGATCCAAGCGCAGGGTATTCTCAAGCGCGACCTGTGCCTCCTTGAGTTCGGCGTTGTGTAGATGCAGTCGGGCCAGTTGCGCGTAGTTGCCAGCGCTTTCCGGCAATGCCTTGAGCGTTTGCTCCCAACCGTCGATCGCTTGTTGCAGCGGCGCGAAATACAGCCCCAGCTCATCCGGGGTCAAGCCGAGCAGGGCGTTGATCGCAGCGAAGCGAACAGTTTGATCCTCATCCTCGAGCATTGGCCCGAGCAACAGGCTCCGTTGCCCGCCCGGCACCAGTCCGACCACGCTTCTGATCGCCGCCAGCCGCACGGCGGGGGATTCGTTTTGCAAGTCTGTGTCGGCCAGCTTCAACGCCTGTGGACTCGGGTAGTTAGGCAGCTCGCCATGCAGCCACACGCGGCGCTTGACCGAAATGTCCGGACGGCCCAGTTGCTGATACAGCTGACGCGCCGCGCCCGGTTGACCCTTGCGCGCGGCATCCAACGCCTCGCTATAGCCGTGTTTGATCGCATCGGGTATGACCGGCACGGTGCTGCGCACGGACAACCAAGCGACAATGACGACAAGCACAAGGCCCAGGCTGATAAGCAAGTAGCGGCGAGACTGAGGCATGCAGGTTTCCGAAACAGGCGTTCTTGAGCAGAGCGGCAAGCTTCGGTCAGCTTCGGCCATGAGTCAAACTCTTGCATGCGAATCGCCCTACAAACTGCGTCGACTCAGTTACCCGTCAGTCTTTCGTTGCAGTGTCTACGCTTGCAGAAGTCGCTTCGATGAGTTTACCCATGCAAGCCCTGTTCAATTACTTCAAGGCCGTGATTCACCCTGGTCAGGCCGTCCTGCTGTTCGCCCTGCGAACCATTGCGGCGGGGTTGCTGACGCTGTATCTGGCGTTTCTGTTCGATCTCGATCAGCCCAAGTGGTCGATCATGGCGGTGGTCATTGTCAGCCAGCCGTTGGCCGGAATGGCGCTGGCACGCAGTTTCGGCCAGGTGATCGGCACGACGCTTGGGGCAGCGGTGGCAGTAGTGATCATGGCGATCTTTCCCCAGGCCCCGCTGCCATTCATTACCACCCTGGCCCTGTGGCTGGCGCTGTGCACGGCCGGCGGCACGTTGCTGCGCTACACCAGCTCGCAAGCGTTTGTGCTCAGTGGTTACACCGCTGTGGTCGTGGCGTTATTGGCAATTCCCGACCAGGACGGCACGTTTCTGTTGGCGGTAACCCGCGTCACGGAAACCTTGTTGGCCGTGGCGTGCGTGTGTGTGGTCAGCCTGCTGACGGCGCGCCCACAAGCGGTGGCCAAGGGGTATTTCGCCAAAGTCGATCAGGTGATCAAACTGGCCGCCAGCCATGCCGCCGCCGTGCTCCGTACGGAAGAAAGCGAAGCGGAGTTCCAGCGCCGGCAAATGCAACTGCTCGGCGAGATCAGCGCCCTTGAAGGCCTGCGGCGGCACTTGTATTTCGATGCGCCGCGCTTGCGCAGCGCCAGCCATCTGGTGCTGCTGTTGGGCAACCAACTGATGCTGCTGACCTCTCGGTTGACCGCATTACGTCATCAGCGCGAACTGCTTACCGAACGCTGGGAAGGCGATCTGCCGCTGGACATCCAGCGCTTGCGCGCCGAAGAGCTGGCGCTGCTCGATCAGTTGGCGGAGCAGGGGCGAGCGCTGCCCGAACCCGCACGCCAGCACTTCGTCAAGCTGCAACAACAGTTCGAGGCGTTGGCGTATCAGGCCGAGCAGTTGACTGAAGACATGAGCGCCACCTTGCGCTCGCTGGCCTGGGCGCTGCGCTGGGAACAGGCGCGGCTATTGCAGCAACTGGAGCAAATCCTTGAACTGAGCGATGCGATTCAGGAAGGGCGCGAGGCCAGTTGTCTTTATCGCGGTCAGGTCAGCCCTCTGCATCTGGATTTCACCCTGGCGTCGATGAATGCGATCCGTGCGTTTACCGCGCTGCTGGTCGCCGGATTGATCTGGATCGAAACCGCGTGGGACGGTGCGCGGGGCGGGATGATTCTGGTGGGAATCCTCTGCTCGCTGATGGCGACGTTCCCGCGTCCGCTGATGGCCGCGCAAAGTTACGCCCGTGGCCTGGGGCTGGCGCTGGTGGTCTCGGCGTTCTACCAATTCATGCTGGTGCCGGCGATCAGTGATTTCGAGCTGCTGGCAATGCTGCTGGCGCCGCTGCTGTATGTGATCGCAATCGGTCTGGCCAGCCCGGCGACGGCAGGCATCGGCATGGGGCTGGGGTTGTCGAGTTTCCTGATGCTCGGTCCGCAGAATGTTGGTACCGGGCAGAACACCGCGATTCAATGGTTCGAATTTGCCGGCGCCTACGTCAGTGCGGCCATGCTTGCCCTGATCGTTTATGCGTGGATTTTCCCGTTTCGTCCGGCGTGGCGCCTTCGCCGTTTGTATAACGAAGCGCGCGAGCAGGTGTATGCGCTGACCAAAGCCCCCGCGACCGATGAGCAACAGTTTGCCTTTGAAAGCCGCATGGTCGATCGCCTGACCAGCATGCTCGGCCTGCTGCCGTCGGTGAACAGCCGGCCCATGCAGCAACTGTATGAAATCAGCCTGGCTTGCGTAGCTCTGGGTGTAGCGATGCATCAATTGAGGCAGCAGGCACACAACAATGCATTGCTGACGGACGCTTTCAATCAGCGTCTGGCTTCGGCCGTGCGCAAGACCGGGCGCTTTGTCGCCGGGCGGCAGGACGTTCAACTGGCGCCATTGTTGGCCACGCTACACACATTGGGCGACGAGCTGGATGAACTGCACGTCGCCAGCCACGAGCATGTGTGGTCGCTGTTTCGTATGCGCGTGGCCCTGCTGATCGTGGTGTCATTCCTGCAGCGCCACGGTGACGCCATCCAGCATTCTGTTCCGGAAGGAGAAGCAGCCCTTGCCCATTGATTTCGAGATTGGCGGTGTCTATCTGCCGCCCATTGCTCAGGCGCTATTGTTGGCCATCCCGATATTCATGCTGCTGGACTGGGGATTGCGGCGTCTGGGCGTGTTGCGTCTGGTCTGGCATGAGGCGCTGTTCGAGGGCGCCTTGTATGCCTGTGTGTGTGCCACGCTGATTTTGCTGATGGGAGCCTGATGCCTTGAAAGTGCTATTCACGCGATTGATTACATTGGCAGTGGTGTTGCTGGCGATCGTACTCGGCTGGTTTGCCTGGGAACATTACACGCGCGCGCCATGGACTCGCGATGCCCGGGTCAGGGCAGACGTGGTGACGCTGTCGGCGGATGTATCGGGGCGTATTGTCAGTCTGGCGGTGCAGGACAACCAGCATGTGCAGAAGGGGCAGCTGTTGATGGAGATCGACCCGGCGCGCTACCGCCTGGCGGTAGAGCACTCGCGACGTTCGGTGGAAGTGGCGAAGGCAACGCTGGGGCAGTCGCAAGCGGCCATTGTTGCCAGTGAAGCCTTGCTCAAGCAGCGGCAAAGCGAAGAGCGTCGGCGGCGCACGCTCAAGCAGGGTTTTGCGATTTCCGGGGAGGAGTGGGAGAAGTCCAGTACCGATGTGGCGGTGGCCCAGGCGGATCTGCTGCGCAATCAAGCCAATCTCGGCCTCGCAGAGGCGAACGTGCAGTTGGCGATTGCCGCAATGACCCAGGCCGAACTGGATCTGCAGCGCACCCGCGTCGAGTCCCCAGTCAGCGGTTACGTGACCAACCTCCTGACCCGTGAGGGTGACTACGCGGTGAGCGGCGGTGCTTTGTTGGCGCTGGTCGACAGTGACTCGTTCTACATCAGTGGTTATTTCGAAGAAACCAAACTGCCACGAATCGGCGAGGGCGATCGGGTACGCGTGCAATTGATGAGCGGGGAGACGTTCGGCGGCACGGTGCAAAGCATTGCCTTCGCAATTGCCGACCGCGAAAACGCACCGGGCAGTCGGCTGCTGGCCAACATCAACCCGAGTTACACCTGGGTGAAGCTGGCGCAACGGGTGCCCGTACGGATCGAAATCGATGGCGACTACGCCGGCAAAAATCGCCTGCGTGCGGGCACCACAGCGACCGTCACCGTGCTGGAAAACACCCAATCTGAGGAACACCGTTAACCCTGTGGGAGCGAGCCTGCTCGCGAAAGCAATGGATCAGCCCCGATGGTGTCGCCTGACACACCGCATTCGCGAGCAGGCTCGCTGCCACAAGATTTCATTGATCAAAAATAAAAAAAAGCCCCGCGACCGAATGATACGCGGGGCAAAAAAATTGGTTGGTTGCGGCCAACCAAAGGAGCTCTTTAACAATCGATTACTTGCTGGCGACAGTCTCCGGTTGCCAGCCGCCGCCAAGGGCCTTGTAGATCGCGACGATGCCGCGATACAGGTCGACTTCGGCCTGGGCCTGGCTGTCTTCGGCGTTCAGACGTTCACGCTGAGCGTCGAGCAGTACGAGGAAGTCCGTGGTGCCTTCGCGATAGCGGACTTCAGCCAGGTCAGCAGCCTTGCGGCTTGATTCACTCTGACGGATCAACGAGATCAGGCGTTGCTGACGCTTGCCGTAATCGCTGAAGGCGTTTTCCGATTCTTCCAGTGCCAGCAGCACTTGTTGCTCGTAAGTCGCCAATGCGCCTTCGGCATCAGCATCGGCGCCACGCAAACGCGCGCGCACGCTGCCAAGGTCGAACGCTGCCCACGTAATGCTCGGGCCGAGTGCCCAGGCGTTGGCCGCCGAGGAACCGATCTGCGAACCACGCCCGGCCGTCCAGCCGAGGAAGCCGCTGAGGCTGACCCGTGGGAACAGATCGGCTTTCGCCACGCCGATACGCGCCGTGGCCGAAGCCAGTTTGCGTTCGGCGCTGAGAATGTCCGGACGACGCTGCAGCAGTTCGCCCGGATCACCGATCGGCAAGGCCTTGGCAATCGCTGGCAAGTCTTTTGGACTCAGGTCGACAGTCAGCTTGTCCGGACGCTCACCGAGCAGGGTGGCGATGCGGTTTTTCTGCCGAACCTGTTCCGCCTGCAACTGCGGCACGGTGGCTTCAACGTTGGCCAGACGCGCATCCGCGCGCTCGACATCGAGCTGATCACCGACACCGGCGTCTCGCAGGCTGATGGTGATCTTGCGCGACTCTTCTTGGTTTTTCAGGTTGGCCACGGCGATCTTTTCGCGCAGTTGCGCACCACGCAGTTGACCATAAGCGTCCACCAGTTCGGCAATCATGGTGACTTGCAGTTGGTACAGATCGGCTTCGGCGGCTTGCTGGTCGGCGTCGCTGGCTTCCAGATTGCGCTGAATGCGGCCAAACAGGTCCAGCTCCCAGGCCATGTCCAGACCGAGGTCATAGCGTTCGCTATTGACCCGGTCAGTGGTCTGGCCGGGAATTTGGCCCTTGGCCAGATCACTGCTGGCGCGGCTGGTGATGGTCGGCATCGCATCGTTGCTGGCGTCGTCGCGGATCGCCCGGGCGGCTTTCCAGCGCGCGAACGCCACGCGCAGTTCACGGTTGCCTTGCAGCGATTGGGTCACCAACTGGTTGAGGGTCGGATCGTCGAATTGCTGCCACCAGATGCCTTCGAATTTAGAACGGTCGAAGTTCTTTTGCCCGGCGGCGCCGTCGGTGGCGGCCGTGATATTGGCCGCCTCCGTGGCTGGGGTCTTGTAGTCGGGGCCGACGGCGCAGGCACTGAGGGCCAGCACCAGCAGACTCGGCAGGAAGACTTTCAGACTCATTGTTGCGCCTCCAGTTTCAGAGCTTTGGCCGCTTTGCGGGCTTCGCCGCGTTCGACAAAGTTACGGATCAGTACGTAGAACACTGGTGTCAGCAACAGACCGAAGAAGGTCACCCCGAGCATGCCGGAGAACACCGCCACACCCATGGCGTGACGCATCTCGGCACCTGCACCGCTGGAGAACACCAGTGGCACCACACCCATGATGAACGCGAAGGAGGTCATCAGGATCGGCCGCAGACGCAGACGGCAGGCTTCGAGTACCGCCGCGAGCGGATCGAGGCCTTCTTCCTGTTTGTCCTTGGCGAACTCGACGATCAGAATCGCGTTCTTACAGGCAAGTCCCACCAGTACGATCAAGCCGATCTGGGTGAAGATGTTGTTGTCACCGCCCGAGATGATCACGCCGGTGATGGCCGACAGCAGGGTCATCGGTACGATCAGGATCACCGCCAGTGGCAGGCTCCAGCTTTCGTATTGAGCGGCAAGCACCAGGAACGCCAGCAGTACGCAGAGCGGGAACACGAACAGCGCGGTGTTGCCGGACAGGATCTGCTGGTAAGTCAGGTCGGTCCACTCGTAGGTCATGCCATTTGGCAGTTCATCCTTCAGCAGTTTCTCGATGGCTTTCTCGGCCTGGCCGGAGCTGTAACCCGGGGCCGCCGCGCCGTTGATTTCTGCAGTGATGAAGCCGTTGTAGTGCATCACGCGATCCGGACCCGAGGTGTCGCTGACCTTGATGAAGGTCGCCAGCGGGATCATTTCGCCTTTGTTGTTGCGTACTTTCAGCTGACCGATCTGATCGGATTCGAGGCGGAACTGTTGCTCGGCCTGAACGTTGACCTGATAGGTGCGCCCGAAGCGGTTGAAGTCGTTGGCATACAGCGAACCCAGGTAGATCTGCAGGGTGTCGAAGATGTCGCTGACGGCCACGCCGTGAGTCTTGGCTTTTTCACGGTCGATGGCGGCATCGACCTGAGGCACGTTCACGGTGTAGCTGGTGAACAGCCCGGCCAGTTCCGGCACGCTGTGGCTTTTGTTGATGATGTTCATGGTCTCTTTGTACAGCTCGTCGTAGCCCAGGTTGCCCCGGTCTTCGATTTGCAGGCGGAAACCACCAATAGTGCCCAGACCTTGTACCGGCGGTGGCGGGAAGATCGCCATGTACGCCTCTTGAATGTTCGCGTACTGGCCGTTCAAGGCCCCGGCAATCGCACCGGCGGACATGCTCGGGTCTTTACGTTCGTCGAACGGTTTCAGGGTCACGAAGACGATGCCGGCGTTCGGGCTGTTGGTGAAGCCGTTGATCGACAAGCCCGGAAACGCTACGGCGCTTTCCACGCCTGGCTGTTTCAGCGCCAGGTCGGACATGCGCTTGATCACGTCTTCGGTGCGATCCAGGCTAGAAGCGTCCGGCAACTGCGCGAAAGCCACCAGGTATTGCTTGTCCTGGCCGGGTACGAAACCAGTCGGGGTACTGGAGAAACCGAAGAAGGTCAGCACCATCAGGCCTGCGTACAGCAGCAGGGCGATGCCGCTGCCACGGATAACCCGGCGCACGGTGCCGACATAACCATGGCTGGCACGGTCGAAGAAACGGTTGAACGGACGGAACAACCAGCCACCGAAGATCTTGTCGAGCACTTTGGAGAAGCGGTCTTTCGGTGCGTCATGGCTTTTCAGCAACACAGCGGCCAGTGCTGGCGACAGGGTCAGCGAGTTGAACGCCGAGATCACGGTCGAGATTGCAATGGTCAGTGCGAACTGCTTGTAGAACTGCCCGGTGAGGCCGGAGATAAACGCCGCCGGAATGAACACCGCACACAGCACCAGAGCCGTAGCAACGATCGGGCCGGTCACTTCACGCATGGCGCGCTTGGTGGCTTCGACCGGATTCAATCCGAGCTCGATATTGCGCTCGACGTTCTCCACCACCACGATGGCGTCGTCCACCACGATACCGATCGCCAGTACCAGGCCGAACAGCGACAAAGCGTTGAGCGAGAAGCCGAACAGGTGCATCACCGCAAACGTACCGATCAACGACACCGGCACTGCCACCAGCGGAATGATCGAGGCACGCCAGGTTTGCAGGAACAGGATCACTACCAGCACCACGAGAATCAGCGCTTCAAAGAGGGTGTGAACCACCGCCTCGATCGAGCCTCGCACGAAGATCGTCGGGTCATAGACGATGCTGTAATCCATGCCTTGCGGGAAGTTTTTCTTCAGCTCGTCCATCTTGCCGCGAACTTCGTTCGAGATGTCGATGGCATTGGAGCCTGGGCGCTGGAAGATCGGAATGGCCACTGCCGGCTGGTTGTCCAGCAACGAACGCAGCGCGTATTGGCTGGAGCCCAGCTCGACGCGAGCGATGTCTTTGAGGCGAGTGATTTCACCGTTGTCGCCTGCGCGAATAATGATGTTCTCGAACTCTTCCTCGCTGACCAGTCGGCCCTGAGTGTTGACCGACAGCTGGAAGCTCTGGGCATTCGGGGCAGGGGGCGCACCGAGTTGACCGGCCGCGACTTGACGGTTCTGTTCACGAATTGCCGTGACCACATCAGTCGCCGTCAGATTGCGCGAAGCGGTCTTGTTCGGGTCAAGCCAGACACGCAGCGAGTAGTCGCCCATACCGAACAGCTGCACGTCACCGACACCGTTCAGACGAGCCAGCTCATCCTTGATGTTGAGGATTGCGTAGTTGGACAGGTAGAGCATGTCGTAGCGCTTGTCCGGAGAGGTCAAGTGCACAACCATGGTCAGGTCGGGCGACGCTTTGTCGACGGTGATACCGATGCGCGTCACTTCCTCGGGAAGCTTCGGCTCGGTGCGGGTCACCCGGTTTTGCACCTGCACCTGCGCATTGTCCAGGTCAGTGCCCAGGGCGAAGGTGATGGTCAGGGTGATCTTGCCGTCAGCGGTCGACTGCGAGGACATGTAGAGCATGTTCTCGACGCCGGTGATGGCCTGCTCCAGCGGAGCGGCCACGGTTTCACCGATGACTTTAGGGTTGGCGCCCGGGAAGTTGGCACGTACCACCACGGTAGGTGGCACGACTTCCGGGTATTCGCTGATCGGTAGCTGGAACAGCGAGATTGCACCGGCGATCAGGATCAACAGCGACAGCACCGCTGCGAAGATCGGCCGTGAAATGAAGAATTGGGAAAAATTCATCGGAGTTGTCGTCCCTTAACCGCGTGGGGTCGTAGCAGCCAGCTTCACAACCGAACCGGACGCGCCTTTGGCAGGAGCGACTTTGGGCAGGTTGCTGGCTTCCAGCGCTTGACGTTGTTGAGCGAGTGCCGCGATGGTCTGTTCGCTGGCCATCGGCACCACTTCAGGGGTAACCGGGGAGCCAGGACGAACCCGTTGCAGACCCTTGACGATGATCGTGTCGTCCTTGTTCAGGCCGGTACGGACGATGCGCAGGCCTTCGATCTTCGGACCCAGTTCAACGGCGCGGTACGCGGTTTTGTTGTCCGCATCCATCACCAGTACGAACTTCTTGCCCAGGTCAGTGCCGACCGCTTCATCGTTGATCAGCATGGCGTTGTAGGTGCCGCTGCCGACCAGTTTCAGGCGTGCGTACAGGCCCGGGGTGTAGGTGCCATCGCTGTTGTCGAACACCGCGCGACCACGAATGGTGCCGGTTTTCGGGTTGACCTGGTTATCGACGAAGTTCATCTGACCGAGGTGCGGGTTGCCGTCTTCGTTGGACAGGCCCATGTACACCGGGGTGGTCGCGCCGCGCTGACCGTTACGGGCGAGTTGGGTGTATTTGAGGAACACACGCTCGTCGGCGTCGAAGTAGGCATAAACACGGTCGGTGGAAACCACGCTGGTCAGCGGCGTGGTGTCGGCGGTCACCAGGTTACCGGCGGTGATCTCGGCACGGCTGACGCGGCCACTGATCGGCGCGGTGACGCGGGTGAAGCTGAGGTTCAGTTTGGCCAGATCCAGTTGCGCTTGCAGGGCACCGACGGCGGCGCGGGCTTCTTGAGCGGCGCTGGTGCGCGAGTCGGCCAGTTCGGCGGAAATGGCGTTGCTGGCACGCAGGCGTTCACCACGACCGGCTTCGTTTTCACTGCGGGTGGCGTTGGCGCGGGATTGAGCGACCAGGGCTTCGAGGCGGCGTACCTCAGCCTGGAATGGACGCGGATCGATCTGGAACAGCAGGTCGCCTTTCTTGACCAGTGCGCCTTCAGTGAAAGCGACGTCATCAATCTGGCCGGAGACCCGTGGACGGATTTCAACGGTTTCCGGCGCTTCGAGGCGCCCGGTGAATTCGTCCCACTCGTTGACCGGTTGCTCGAGCACCTTGGCCACGCTGACTTTCGCAGCGGGCATAGTGGCGGCAGTCTCCGGAGTCTTGCCGCAGGCGCTCATCACCAGTACGGCCAACATGGCCAACGGGAAGCGCAAATGTTTGAGTGACTGTTCCATGGATGCATCCGCCAATGTATTGAAGATGGGCGGATGATGCTCGGCGGGGTGTGATGGCACGAATCGAATGAAGCAAAGGTAACTATCATTCGGAATGATATAAGACCCGAACGAGCCCTCTAGCCTGCACCTTTCGTTAGGTGGCTATCAATCTACTTGGTGGCAATTCTCTGTTGCCTGACCTGCAAAAGTCAGGAGCGAGGCTGCGCGGCGGGGATTACGCGGGGATTAAAAATGCCGAACCCGCCACGGCGGCGGGTTCGACAATACGGTCAGAGTTTCGGCAACTGGCCGATGCGTCCGATCATTTCCGTCACGATCTGCAGATCCAGCTGGAATTGCTCCACAGTCTTGAACTCGCCATCGGTGTGACCGGTGTATTTCACGTTCGGCATGGCCAGACCAAACTGCACACCGTTCGGCAATTCATGCACCGAGGTGGCGCCAGCGGAAGTGCCGAACTCGTGCTTCATACCGAGGTTTTCAGTCGATACCGCCAGCAGCGCCTTGACCCACTCACCTTCAGGGTTGCGGTACATCGGCTCCGCGATCGAGTAATCGAAGGCAACGGCTACATGGCTCTTCTTGCTCCACGCCGCCAGTTTCTCAGCGATTTCAGCTTTGAGCTTCTCCGGCGACTTACCTTTCGGAACGCGCAGGTTGACCGCGAGTTTGAACGCTTTTTCGTCCATGCCGACGTAGGTCAGCGAGGTCGTCAGCGGTCCCATAAAGGCATCGGAGAAACCGACATTCAACGTGTTGCCCAGGTAATCCAGACCCCAATTGTCGGCAGCGTAACGTGCGGCATCGGTGATGTGGTTGTGCTTGAACGCGACTTTGCCATCAAGGCTATTGATAAAGACCAGCATCCGCGCGACCGGGTTGACCCCGGATTCGGGCTCGGAGGAGTGCGCAGATACGCCAGTCACGGTGAGTTTGACGTCTTTGCCGTCGACCTTGGCGCTCACCTGGAAATCGCCGCCATTGCGCTTGGCAAACTCGTCACCGGCCTTTTGCAGACTGGCGGCCAGTTCCGCAGGCTTGTCGGTTACCAGGGTGGCGACCGACGCCGACGGAATCTGGTTGGTTGCCAGGCCACCGGTCATCGAGATGATTTCCGCGCCTTTGCCTTCACCTTTGCGCTTGGCAAAGTTGGCCATGACGGTGCCGTAGCCTTTCTCGGCAATCACCACCGGGTAGCCGCCGTCCAGCGCCAGGTTGTAGTTTGGCGTCGGGTTGTGTTCGAAGTAGTAAGGGATCGCGTCGCCCGTGGTTTCTTCGGTGGTGTCGACCAGCAACTTGAAGTTGCGCACCAGCGGCAGTTTTTCTTCCTTGATGACTTTCATGGCATACAGCGTGACGACGATACCGTTCTTGTCATCCTCGGTGCCGCGACCGTACATGCGATCGCCGATCAGGGTGATCTTGAACGGGTCGAGGCGAGTGCCGTCCTTGAGCACCCAGTTTTCCGGCGTCACCGGCACCACGTCGGCGTGCGCGTGAATACCAACCACTTCATCACCGCTGCCATCGAGGGAAATCTCGTAGACGCGGTTGTCGATGTTGCGGAATTTCAGATTGAACGACTCGGCGAGACTTTTGATCTTCGCCGCGATCTTGATGAATTCCGGGTTGTCGTGCTGCTCAACGCCGTCCTTGCGAAAGGTCGGGATTTCCACCAGTTCGCGCAGGGTTTCAGTGGCGGCAGCGCTGTATTTCGCTCGCGTGTAGAGACCCAGCAGACGATAGATTTCGTTCTGCTGATCGGCGTTTAAAGTCTTGTTATCGAGATAGGCGCCAATTGCCGGACCAATGTTTGCGGTTTTCGCCAGATCGCTCTTGCTCAGGCTGCCGAGGAACTGACGGAAGTCTGTGGCTTTGTCTGCACTGTAAGTCTTGAGAATTTCAGCGCTCTGCTGCGGGGTGATATTGGCTTGCGCGGGCGCCGTGAACACGGCAAGACCGGCCAGCATCAACGTGGTGGCAGCCAGTTTTTTGAAAGGGACATTCATTACGAAGGGCATTCCTTTGCAGGGCAGTGAGTTAGGCGTGTCTCAAGGTTGAGACACATACGCTTACAACCTAACACCGTGTCAGAGCCTTGCGGGAGTCCTGAAAGGGGATGTGTCGCACAAAAATGCAAAAGAGGCGCACAAATGAAAAAGCCCGGGGAAGGTTTACGGGCTTTTTTATGGGTGCTCGCCTGACAACCAGTGCTTCTCCAAATCCTTGCGCCAGGTTCAGCAAAGCGCGGCTATCTGAAGATCTGTTCAATCATGATCCTGGAGGGGATGAATAACGTATTCGTGTAATAGGCCTCATACCCATAGGCGGTTATGCGAACTTTGCACGGGATGGAAGTTTGCGACGTCAGCAACGGTTTGATGGCGTCGTAGTCATTCAAGTCGCGTTGCGTACCATCCGGATTGGTGTAGTAGAAGATCAGGTCGGAGGAAAACTTGTAATTGGGCCTGGCTTGACCGCTTGCGTTCACTCGCCCTTCGGCTTTTACCGCGATTGAATGCTCGGATGAGAACTCCATGTCGCGATTGAGAGAGCAGATCAGGGTAGGGTTGAGCTGGTTGGAGTTTTCGTAATCATTGAAAGCGTTCTGCAAATCCACGGTGGAGTTGAAGTGTGCCGTGAACAGATTGGCGGGGCCGAGCTCAAACGACGATAGCGTGAGGTCGGCGGGCGGAATGCTGGCCGTTTTTACGCAGCCGGTGCAGAGTAGAACGCCCAGGTATATGACCGCGCGGAAGCTGTTCATTGGCCGAAAATACCGTTGATTGAGTCAAAAATCAGATCGCAGGCGGACTTCGTCCCTTGCACAGGTTCTATAAACATCCAGTCAGCAGATGCATGGTGCCTATCAATGGTCTTGTTGATGGTCGGACCAGACTCGATCATCCAACGCTCCCCGAATTCTGCGACACCGTCAGATTGGTCAGGTGTACTGGCGTTGGCCCGGATGTTGATCCATGTTTCAGCGACAGGCGTTGGCTCCGAAAAATAGATGTCGGAACCCAGCCATACCAAGAATCCCTCACCCACTGGATCGAGTGTCACCAGATATTTGATGGTGTAACCGGCTTCGGAAAGGATCTGTGACAGATGTGCGCCGTTCCATCCGCCGAGGCTGTGGCCGACGATGTAAACCGGACAGGATTTGCTGGGAATGTTGTCGATGAAGTGAGTCTGGATATCGCCGGAACCCCTTGCATCTTTATAACTTTTAGGGAATCCCGTGTACTTCGCCGGCAGCTTGGCGCTGGCGGCAATTTTGCCGTCGAGCTGTTTTTTTGCGTCGTCGATATTGTGGAACGCGCCTTGAAAATAGTATTTCTCTTGGTCGGCAGCCCCACCAATGAAAAAAACGATCGCCTTCTTTACGGGAACGGGAGCCGTCTTTACCGACTGATCCTTCACGAGTGTTAATGTCGGCGTGACGGCCAGACTCGCGGTATTTCCATTGGGAAGCTGGATTTGCTCTGCCGGCATGTTTTCAATCTTCCAGAAATAGTTTGAAGGTTTCTGCCACGTGTGAACTCACGACATGCGTGAACCCCAGCGAATCACTGGTGCCGTATTCGAAACTGCCGTCCGCGCGCTGGATCGCGTAGGCATGATTAGGCATGGGCTCACCGGTGCTTTCGTCGATCAATTTGATCTTGTCGCTGAAGTGCACCGGCATCGGCAGCAGACCGCTGAAAGGTGCCGAGACGAAGGTGTCGCCGATGATGACTGTTCCGGAACCGCCCACAACGATGTTGCCGTGTCCGCCCGTGCTGTCGATCGTCGCTGCATTCAAACCATTGATGAAAACGGTCGAGCTGACGCCTCCCGTGATCGGACTGCCACAAGCGGATTTGTCGGTCATCCGGGCGGCAGCAAGCCCGTCAAAGTTCACATTGGGCGAGCCACTGGCAATGGGATTCGTGCCATGTCCCGGAAGAGGGCAGCTAGTGGGGTCCGTGAGGCGTGCAGCAGGTTTCCGCTCATGCGAAGTTCCGTTTCAAGAGGGCAGATCGGGCAGCCGTGATGAATAGCCGTATCGTAGAACAGCCAGGGCTGTTCGCTGGATCGACAGCCTTGGTGGTCGTAGTAATCGGGAATGGTGAGGATGTGGTGTCAGCTCTGCGAGACATTGACCCCATGTGCATCCGGACGGATGCGAGTGTTCGCCTTCAATCACACCGGTGGTGTTTGAAGAGGCGAGGGGCACAAGCGCTTGCATACGTGAAGTACGCATCAAATTTTACCGTCCCTGGAAATTTCGTTGCGAAGAATGCCGCAAGCTACGCTTGCGTTCAATAATATTCAGAACTGCCAGCGCGGATTCACAGGCTATCTGGATCGCCAAAAAACATTTTGACTGGGCTCTACAACAGCAGTTTCAGCTTAAAAAACTCGAATTATGCCCCCAGCTGTGCCCCCAATTGCACCCAGTGTTCGAGCGCGATCGCGAATGGCGATTTCTGACAGTGCTAGGTGGCGCAGTACGGACTTCAGTTTACATCCGTGCATTAAGTACGCGAAGGGTAAATGGAGTTAACTGCGGCAAGTAGACTGAGCTTGCATCCCCATCATTCAATACTGATGAAAAAGGAAGTATAGGTGTAGCCCGCAGGGACTTGCCCCATCCCTTCAGGCTACGGGGAAAATCAACACTACTTCAAATCAATTGCCTGCTCTATCCAGTCCGCAAGGTTTGCGTTAATGTCGTTATAAGCGTCGGTGGATTTAGGGTTGAAAACCAGTGGTTTGACAACCTTGTCACCTATCTTGAACGTTGTCTGATCAAAAGGATTGGCACCTTGAGTTGACTTGCCGGAATTTGGGCACGAAAGGTTATGGATATACACCCCGAGCAAAGCTTTACCATCATCCCAGGCTTTCTTTATTTCATACTGAACCCAAGGCCGCTCAGATGTATCCTTACCAATCAATACCACGACACAGGATTTGCCGCTCATATTGTCATTGATCCATTTCTTGATCGACGTGTCACCTGCGTTTTTTACTTTTTCCCACTCATTGACCGTGACTTCGGCGTTACCTTCAATCACCCCCATGTTGCGGATCTGTTGAACGCGCATTACGTCATTGTCGAAATGAAAGCTGTAAAAAACCTTACGTTTGGCCATGATTATCTTCCTAGGCGATTAAGAATTGTGAGAATTTTGCTAACAATTTCCTTGCGTTTTATCTGTGGATTACAGATCTCATCGATTAACGGAAGCATCCACTCGAGTCCTGTGAAGAGCTCCGTTCTCTCGGAAATTATTTTCCACACCGATTGAGCAGCAAAGCCGGTTGCACCTACTGGGATAATGATGCAGCCCCTTTCTATCGCTATCTCCGCTTCACGAATAACGCCGCTAGCTTCTATGACCTTGCCTTCCACATCCCGCTTGTTCCCAAACACGAAGATGGCAATGCCTGTAAGAGCGATCATGCGCTGACGATACTGTTCCCATAGCTGTTTCAGGTCAGCAGTCTTTGTGGCCATCTGCGGAAATGGCCTCATTATCAATTGGTCTTCAGAGAATTTTTCAGGGTTGGCGTAGATTGCTTCCAGAGCTCCATTAATTACAGCACTACCAACGCCCCAGCCAAAGCCATTCACAATGCGTAGGTTGTTTTTGACTAGGGAAGCAGAGAGGGTGTGAATAAATTCTTGAGCTTCTTGCTGGCTCCAGTCACCGAAGTCTTCGGCACTACCAGAAATAAAAACTGTTTTTTTCAGGAAGCGGCTTTCTATTTCCTGCAGGATTGCAGGGACGTCCTCATATTCTTCAATGAGCAGTGACTGGATACCGTATCGTTTCAGGTCGTCAATGCGAAGTTCCTGCTTCCTACGTTTATAGGACTTAACTTCGTCGTCATCTTTGGGATCGATACGTTCTCGACGAATAAAGCAGTAATGATTGCGTTTGGTAGTTGTGTGGAGCCGGCTAAGGACGTAGTCCAGGTTCGGGTCGGTGAAGCTAAACCCAATGAACAGAAAGGTTTTTGAGACAAGATCACCGCTCAAGGCTGTAACGAACGCCTCGTGCGTACGGTAGTAACGCTCATACTGTTCTTTGTAGAGAACAGCGTCGTTAGGGTGATGTGCATCACCGTGCATTTTGTAGACCACTGCATCCCGCTTGGGGCGCGTAGTGTTGAGTTGCGCAACACTATGCTTGACGTCAGGAACCTTGTACGCGCGTTTCAGAGCGTCCTCGACGAGAGTGTCGTAGTTAGTTGTCCAGTACGTACGAATCGGCAAGCGAGCCAGAATTTCATGGGATTGCGATGGCTCAGCCTGCTCAGAAAATTCTTCGAGAATTTTTCGTGAAAGCTTTGCCGACCCCTTGAGCTTATTTACGTGAAATTGGGCAAGGGAGATCAGGTCATCCTCTTGTTCAATTTTCAGGTCAAGCTCCTCAGCGATGTCCCTCAGCAGCTCTTTCCAGTCTACAAAGCCAACGCTCTTGGACATGCCCGCGCCTGCGAATACAGCGGCATTGTCCTCACTCAGATCTTTAACAAATTCTCTAATAAATGAATTTATTTCACCTGAAAACGCCATTTCTACATCCTTGTGAGAAATATTTTATACAGTCTGGCCGTATGCAAACATGGCAGAATTCAAAATGCAGCACTTGTCTTTCGTTGAGACTAATCCGGCGAAAGCCTGGGTGTGTAGCACTGACACAGAGACCTTGTAGTGGCCTTTTAGTATCGATCAGGTTATCCCTACCTTCAGCAAGGAGCAACTGTGGATTTCCGGTTTGCACAAGACTTTAGTCGTATACCCATTTCTGAATTGAGCTATGGGGGGCACATTGAAAAACGTTTCAGCTGCACCGGTGCTGTATGGCCACATCCGGAGCACAGAGGAGACGGAGTCTTGCATGCGAATCCTTGCGAATGAACACTGGAGAGTCAAATGGCCGCGCATTGGCCTCTGCTAGGTTTAGGGCTTGTTCAGCTTTGGACGGGTTTCGCTGGGTGCAGTCAAGGGTTTGGGGCCTTACTCCACCGACGATGCTAGGTTGCTGACCAAGGCAGCATTGGGTGCGCTTGAACGTGTGTACGGCCAGGTTTTAAGTGCAGCAAGGTCGAGGTCATGCTTCTCAACCTTTGCCAGCCAAGCGAGTACACGGATGATCTGTTTGCAGTCTCACAGCCGTCAGAGCCGACCAATGTGATGGCTGTGTTGGATAAGATTAATGAGCGGTGGGGAAGGGGAACGCCATGTGCGGCAAGCGTGTCGAGCAATCCTGATTGGTCGACGCGGAGTGAGCAGGTACGCCTCAAGCTTGCTAAGAGCCTGCTCCATGCCGCAACCCATTTTGCCGTTGCGCCTGCACCATGATGAGAGGTCGCTAATGGTACCGAAACGTTCTGACGGTTACTCCGATTAAGAATTCACTCGGCCGCAGCCTGGATAGATTTAATCAGCACCGACGTAGCCTCATCTTTCGGTTCGATCGATGTAGCAATTTCAGCCGCGGATTGTTTCTGTATCTCATCGGCAAGGGGAACCGTCTGACTAAGGACCACGAGCAGGTTACGTTGGCCGTCTTCGCTTGATTCTGGAAACTGTTGAATGACCAAAGGAATAGCACGCGGATCCTTTAAGTTGACTAGGACATTAGTTGCGTAGGATCGTACGGTGCCGTCGTCACTTACGGACGCCTTGGTCAGAGCCTTCAAATCGTCTTCTTCAACAACTGCTTTTAGTGCTCCGCTTTGGCCAGCATTTGATTGAGCAATTTCATTGAGGGAGACGAGCGCACCAAGCTTTGTTCGATAGGAACTGTCAGTGCTCTGTACTTTGGCTAACAGGGGTCTTGCTGCGGGCATTCCTTTTTTTCCGAGCTCAGAGCGGGCATCGCGCCTCACATAGGTACTGTCGGAGTTCAAGTTATTGATTAATTCATCAACCGTTGGAGTTTCCTCATCCGCATAAGCCGTTTGAAACAGCGACCAAGACGAACCATTGATAGCGGGCATTACTTCAACGACAACGCCTGTGCTGGTCCCACTAAGACATGGGCCAACCTTGGCAATTAATTTATTGGTCTCGTCGTTTAGGCTTGCATCCTGGGAGTTGTAACGCCATTGAAGGGTATCTCCTGATCCTAGATATGGTCTTAATAAAGCAGCATCAATGCAGCTAAATATTTGTTCTCTATCACCAATGCTGACGATGAGAGCCAGTTTTTTGCGAACAATGTCCTTGTCGAAAACTACAAAGTCATAACTGGTTTTTAATCGGGACCCAAAAAAATCATTGTCGCCCTCGAAAACCATCGTAGCCTCTCTAGTATCCCCCTCTATTTTTATACGTAGGTAACGTCCGTCCATGCGGTCCAAAATTATAAAGAATATGACGACTGCGAGTGCCGCACACCCAATGATCGTCATTGATTGGCCCGGTAGGGTGACGCTGGCCTTAGAACCAAAAGCACCAAGAATCATTCCTAGCCCCGTACAGAACATGAAAATTTTTAATGTAAAGTTCCCAATGTGCATTACTTCGAAAAAGGTGCCTATTCCAATCATAATCAACCCCATAATTAGGGCGGAGTAAAAAATAGGGCCTGTCTCAACTGATCGCTTATCGGGCTCTAACTTGTCGTTCATGGCTGCTCCGGATTGCTGATTATAAGTGAGTCACCACTAGACTCAACAACCCAATGAGTGCATGTGCTTAAAGTGGTGGTTGGATCAACGTTAGTCGGCACCTTGACACTTGTCCAGCAATGGTGGAGGTGAGGGTGCTGTACAAAAATTTTCATTTGTATAAAATTTGTCTAACTAATTGACTATGCTAGAAAAGTGCATTGTTAATGCTTTCTTCCTGAAAAGGCTGCTGGTTTTCAATTTTAATTTTTGCTGCCATCGAGAGGTTTTCCCTTACACAGTTGGGAGCACTCAGCGTCTAGATGGGTACTTTTGGTTCGCGAAATTGTCATGGCTCAAAGTCCATCTAGTATTCGACATGTTTCGTTACAAGTTCAGAGGATGGCGCTGGTGACGCGATGTCCAAATAATTGCATTTTGCTACTTCTGTGCTGTTCTAGGAGGACTGCACGCGCGGCTCAGCTTTGTCGCGCAAGGATCATTTTTGATCACAGAGCTGTTAGAGCCTCTGGTTGAGGTTTAGGAGCAAGGATGGCCCAGTCCAAAAAAATCAAGGTCATGCTTTCGAGTCGTTGCAACGACCGTTTCCCCATTGATAGCGATCACACCCTTAGCTCAATTCGAGAGCAGCTCAAGCGCGGGATTGAAGGTACAAAGCTGTTCGGCAGGCAGGTGTTTGAAGTCTGGATCAATGAAGACGCTCCCCCCGCCGATGCTATGGACGATAGCTGGGATACCTGTCTACAGGCTGTTCGTGATTGCGATGTGATGCTTGTGTTGTCCAATGGCAATGCAGGTTGGGCCAAGCGTGCTGGCGACATTGGCATTTGCCATGCTGAATACATGGAAGGCCTGGCCACCAGCCGCGGCAAGGTGCGCCTGATTGCTATGCCGAATATTCCGGTGGGTGAAGGGCAGGACGCAGAGACTGCACGCAATAAACTGTTCCAAGATTTTGTCTGGCTGCAGACACCTTTTCGAGGCGGTACTGTTTCCACTGTCGAGCAATTGCGCACCCGGGTGCATGAAGCGCTTCTTGACGCGTTGGTTGTGCTAACCCAGCGAGGTGTTACGGCAGCAGCCTCTACACGTTTTGACATGGGGCAGGCGCTCGACTGGACCCGTCTCGATTTCCGTCAGCGCAAACGAGCAATGGAAGCCGTTCTGTTGAGAGCGCTTACCGGGACAGATGCACCTTCTGGTGAGACTGCCGTCGTTGTTCCCATTGCCGGCGCGAAAGTCGCGGTTCTGGTCCACGCCATCCCGGCCGCATTCAGTGTTGCGGCTGCGCGCGAGCTTGTTGGCAAACCCTTTTTACGTGATCACCTTCATGCAGATGCTTTGAAAGCTGCGGTTGGGCCATTGCATCTGATTGCCTGTCATCGAGGTGCAACAGAGACGCAGGCGACCGCGTTGCTAGGCTTCGCCGATGCCACGGTGGTCAGTGGTTCTTTCGGCATTTTCGTCGCGGACGATGTACAGAAAGTGCAGTTTGCATTCCTGGCAAATTGCCGTGATGAATCACAAACCCGCCATGCCCTACAACGATTCATGGAGTGGCTGGATCAAACCGGTGAGGCTGACATCTTGGCGAAAAGGGCCGCTTCGCGCGCCAAGATCGTCAGGGTGATCGCTGCTGAATATCAAGGGAGATAACAATGATGGCCAAATCGCTTTTCACCGTGGGGCCCGTGCTCTCGTTTCGAGGAACCAGTGCAGGAAAGTGGAGGGTCACTGCGTTGATTGGTATCACCACCGGTTCGCCTGTACCGAAGTTCTCTATCGAAGGAAAAGCGTGCCCAGTCCCTGTGGTTCTGTTGGCGGGACTTAAGGAAACCATCCTTCGTTATGACCTGAGCTGTGCCCTTCAGAAGGAGGAGCGAGTCGTAGAGTTTGGTTTGGTGGGGGAAAATTTTAGATGGAAGTTCTCTGTGCCCGGGAAAGACTATGCGCCCAGGATGGCGTATGTCTCCTGCAATGGCTTTTCCGACCCCGCTGCAATGCGCAAGTTGGCGAAACCTGAAAATGCTGTCTGGGCAGATCTAATCGAAAATCATGACAGTGAACTGCGCCCCAACAGTTTCGAGCTGGACAAGGAACAGCTTTGGCACGAGAGCAGAATTCATGACAAACACTTGAAGCGCTTCCACTTGCTGCTAATGGGTGGGGATCAGATTTACTTCGACTCGATATGGGAGGATGTCAAACCCCTGAAGCATTGGGTCGGGTTGTCGCGTAAGGACCAGTTGAAATTTAAGGTGAATGCTGCGCTTGAGCAGGAGATCGAGTCGTATTATTTCGAGCTCTATGCCAAGCGCTGGTTACCGGACACGCGTCGCGACTGGGGCAAGGGTTTGCCGAACCTGGATGCGGCCGATGCGATGTCGCGTATACCAACGGTGATGATGTGGGATGACCACGACATCTTCGATGGCTGGGGCTCCTACAGTCCTGAGATGCAGCACTGCTCGGTGTTCCAAGTGTTGATACGTTGTGCTCGCCAGGCGTTTTGGGTCTTTCAGCTTCAGCACGCACTCGAGGATTTGCCACCCTTGCTGGCGCAGCAACAGCGGGTGAATATTTCAAAACAGGATCCGCAGTTTGAGCCGATCGAATGGAGTGTGGAGCTCGCGGGCGATCCATTGGCGCTGCCGTTTCTCGATCAGCAGCCGGGGTTCAGTTTTGCTCATCACATAGGACCTGTGTCCTTGTATGTGGGGGATTTACGTACGGAGCGCTCTCGCACTCAGGTGCTTGGTGAGAGAAGCTGGAAGGCGATGCAGGACTGGCTCGACACGCTTCGCGATGGCAAGCCGGCTCACCCAGGTAGCAAGTGTCAGCATTTGATTTTCATGTCATCTGTGCCTGTTGCACATCCTAAGTTGTCGTTGGCTGAGGGGTTGCTTGATACGTTTGGTCAGGATCAGGTGCTCGACAGCAATGCCGATGATTTGAAGGATCATTGGTCGCACGGAGATCACGAGGGTGAGCGTAAGCGGCTTCTGGAGACGCTAACACGCGTTGCTGAGAAAAAGCTGCTACGCGTATCGATTGCCTCTGGAGATGTGCATGTGGCGGCTTGGGGGAGTTGCTATCGACGGGATATCCCTCCTACCTCCAACTGGGCGCAGGTTCAACAGTTCACCTCTTCCGGTGTGGTTCATCCTTCGCTGATAGGGGTGTCGGAATGGCTTTTCCTTCAGCTGTTGAACCAGACCGCCAGTAAGGTTCAGTCGATTGATGTACAGCATTGCGTTGAGATGATGCTTTTTCCGGGATCTAACCGTTACATGATGCCCGCCAGGAACTGGCTGGCGTTCGAGCTGGATGTGGGGGAAGGGAAGGGGTGTAAGTTGTGGGCGACGTGGCGGTGTGAGACTGACTCGGGATTTTCGAATCATTTGCAGGCGGTGCAGCCGTTTCAGTTGTGAAGGGTGCAGCGGGCCTGATGGTTTGAATTGGCCGGGGCGCTCCGAATGTTCGTTGCAGTTTTCTAGATTGGCCATTTCAGTTTTTTAGTGCACGCCTTAATAGTTTTCGACTTGGGTTCATAGGTAGTAAGACGCTGTCGTTGCATGCTGATAACCGCAGGTTTCGGCTAGAAACGAACATTGGTCAGAGGGCCTGCGCACCCAACTAAATTACCTGGTGCGTCTAAAAACGTGGAAGCGACTCATTCAGTGTTAAAAAACTATCTTCAGGGAGCGGAGTGATATGCATATTGAGACCGTTTGGGTGCGTAATTTCCGTCGTCTGAGGGATACTCGCATAGATTTGGCGTCCGATATTTCAATATTTGTTGGGGCCAACAACAGCGGTAAAACATCTGCGGCGCACGCTTTGCAGCTTTTTACCTCAGCTTCGAAGGATCGATTTACCCTCCATGATTTCAGCTCAGAATGCTGGGATGCCATCAACGCTTTCGGAGAAGGGGCGGACGGAGTCGAACTGCCAACCATCTCCCTCGACATTTGGTTTTGCGTCACGCCAGCCGATCTGCATCGAGTTGTAGATCTGCTACCTAGCCTAGATTGGCAAGGTAGCCGGGTTGGTATTCGAGTGGAGCTCGCAGCAGCAGATGCCGGCCTTCTGAGAAGCAGTTTCCAAGACGCGCGGGCCAGCGCACGGCATGCTCAGTTGCAGCCTGCAGGGGAGGGCGTGGTACAGGGAAACGTGGAGCCAGCCATTGCGCAAGACGGGTACAACCCGCGACCGCGTGACCTTTGTGACTTCATTGCAGACACCGTAGGTGACAGGCTACGGCGTGATTTCGAATTGCGGTACTACATACTCGATAGCGCCGGATTTGACACTGAGTTTAAACAGCTTGATGGTTACGTGCCTCTACGCCTGGTTCCTGATAAGGGTCGCAGTGGCAGGGATGTGTTGGGTAGCTTGGTAAAGGTCGACTGTTTACATGCCCAGCGTCACCTGTCCGACTCTAATGCTGGATCTCGATCCGAAGATCTCTCCCGCTGTTTGAGTCGTTTCTATGAACGGAACCTTGAGAAGCGCGGCGAGGATTATGACGCTCAGCGCGCACTATACCAGTCCGAGAGTCTGCTGAATGAGCACCTGGAACGTGTCTTCGGTCCCACTTTGGAGCGTTTGGCCGATCTGGGCTATCCCGGGGTCAACAATCCTCGGCTGCTGATCAAGACTGCATTGAACCCTGCGACCATTCTGAGTAGCCATGAAGGGGCACGTGTGCACTACGCGCTCGGCGCTCTCGGAGCAGCAGAGGTCACGGCAACCTTGCCTGATAGGTACAACGGCCTAGGTTTCAAGAACCTGATTTATATGGTTGTTGAACTGCTCGATGTTCACGGCCGATGGTTAGACATTGAGGAAAACCGCCCACCGCTCCACCTGATATTCATAGAAGAACCGGAGGCGCATCTCCATGCTCAGCTGCAGCAGGTTTTCATTCGGAAAGTGTTAGACATCCTCGCCGTGCCCGAGGAAGACAGCCCATATTGCACCAGCCAGCTTGTAGTCTCGACGCACTCGCCTCACGTCCTTTACGAGCGAGGCTTTAAACCTATCCGATATTTTCGGCGAGTAGCGGATGCCGGCATACAGCAATCTCAAGTGCTCAGCATGGCAGCTTTTTATGAGGCGGCCGTAGATCCTAACGACCCAAATGACCGCACCAGGGATTTTCTTGAGCGATATCTCAGGCTAACTCACTGCGACATGTTCTTCGCTGATGCGGCCATTTTGGTTGAAGGGAACGTCGAGCGGCTGCTGATGCCGCAAATGATTGCTAAAGCTGCACCTCGACTTCAGTCGAACTATTTGAGCGTTTTAGAGGTAGGTGGCGCGTTCGGACATCGATTCAAAGGCCTCATTGATTTCTTGGGGCTCACTTCTCTGATCGTGACCGACATTGACAGTGTTTCTCCGCCCGCAGCGGGCGCTTTAGCCGCAAACGGCGAGTTGCCACTTGATGAGGATCCAGCGGATGCACAGCCTGACGACAATGAGGACGCGGAGGAGGCTGAAGCGAGACGTAAAGGGCGCAAGGCGTGCATGGTTCATGAAGCCGGGGCTCTTACTTCAAACCAAACGTTGATCAAGTGGCTGCCTGGGCACACCACGATTGACGATCTGCTGACTGCGACTGCCGAACAGCGCACTCAACTCCGAGACGAAGAAGGCGACGCCCTTGTACGCGTTGCTTACCAGACACCAGTAGCGGTGGTGTGGGGCGGAGCGACTCAGGTGAGGACAGGCAGGACATTGGAGGAAGCGTTTGCACTGCAAAATCTAACCTGGACGCAGCACCTGGACCGCAAGGATCTCGGCCTACGTATCAAGGGTTCCAATAATCTGGAAATCGCAGGTATTGCGGATCGCCTTTACCGTAAGGTCAAAAGCTCAAGTTTTCGTAAAACTGATTTCGCTCTCGGGCTGCTGGCTCAAGAGCCGTCGGCATGGACGGTGCCAAATTACATCTCGGACGGCCTTCGTTGGTTGGAGGATCTGGTCGCCCCGCCACCGCCCGCAGTAGCTGAGGCGGAGGCGCCTCTCAACGGGGGTGAGGTATGACTGCGCGTATCGGTCAGCCGGATACTCAAGCAGATATCGAACTAAGGTTGTGCTTGGACCAGCGTCCTCAACGCAGCTTTGTCATGGTTGCTGGCGCGGGTTCTGGAAAGACGACGTCGCTGGTAAAGGCCCTTGCGCACCTCGGCCAGACGCGAAGACTTAAGCTCAACATGCGTGGTCAGAGAGTCGCTTGCATTACCTACACTGAAGTAGCGGTCAAGGAGATCTGGGGGGACGTAGGTAACGATCCGCTGTTCCATGTCTCGACGATTCATAGTTTTCTGTGGACTGTAATCAGGCCATTCCAAGTGAACTTGAAGGCTTGGGTCATCGCAAGGATCCACGAGAAAATCGCCGAGGCGCAGCAGCATCACGACAAGCCTAGGACTCGGGCAGCAACTCGTGAGCGGCTCGTGAAAGATATCGCGCGTTACCAGCGTCACCTTGAGGCCGTAAGGCATTTGACTCATTTTAACTACGGCGCCGGAAGCGATTTCGGGCGAGGTGTACTCGGGCACTTCGACGTTATTTCGGCGGCGGTCGAGCTAATCGAGCAGAGCCAGTTGCTTCGTGATGTCATCGCCAGCAGGTATCCAGTCCTTTTCATTGATGAAAGCCAAGACACGCGTCCGGAAGTAGTGGCTGCATTTAGAAGGATCGCCGAGACGACTCCTGTGGAGTTCTGCCTCGGATTTTTTGGCGATCCGATGCAAAAAATCTACCTTGAAGGTGCTGGAGTCATTGAGACGGCCGCAGGCTGGGAGCAAATCACCAAGCCAGAAAATTTTAGGTGTCCGCAGCGAGTGCTCCAGGTAGTTAATGCTATCCGGGAGCCCGATGACGGTTTGTCTCAAACACGAGGCCGGATGAACTGGGTCGACGGCAATCCTGAGCCTGTTATGGGATCTGTTCGATTCTTCCTACTGAGAGCAGATGACCATCGCTCTATGAAGCTAGCTAAAGTTCGTGAATGGATGCGGCGTACGAACGATGACGATCATTGGGTGAGTGATGATCCTGCCGCTGACTTCAGGGTTTTGGTTGTCGTGCATCGGATGGCGGCAGCGAGGCTCGGCTTTCCTAATCTTTACGCTGCTTTGAATGACAACGAAGCACCACCGTCCATCAAGGAGGGGCTCAAGGACGGCACCGCATGGCCACTGCGGCCGTTTCTGAATTACTTGCTACCCTTGGCAACGGCGGTTTCAGAAAACCGAAAGCTCGACGTCATGACTTTTCTGCGTTCGGAATGTCCATTACTGCAGCCAACGGCTCTGGTCGGTAGCGATCCGGTAACGGTGCTTCGGGCATTGCAAGCATCCACAACAGAGTTGGCCAGACTCATTTTTTCGAGCGATGCATTGCTGCAGGACGTGCTCGTTCACTCCCAGGCAGCAGGTCTGCTACAACTGGACGAAGCGTGGACAAAATACTTGGGCCCAGATCGCACAGCCGACGATGATGATCCTGAGATCCCCGCCGTGTCGGCTTTCCTACGTTGCGGTGTCGGTGAGTTGGCTGGCTATCGTCACTACCTCGAAGATCTTTCACCGTTTGCGACCCAGCAGGGAGTGAAGGGGGCGGAATTCGAACGCGTTTTGGTGCTCATAGATGACGAAGAAGGTAGAGGACAAAGGCAGTTCTCCTACGAAAAATACTTCGGCATTGTGGAGCCCTCAGATACTGATCTGGAAAACCTTGCACAGGGCAAGGATAGCGTGATGGATCGCACCAGAAGGCTTTTCTACGTGTGTTGCTCCCGAGCGACTAGGGATCTCGCTGTGGTCATGTTCGTGCAGGACATCGAAAATGCTCTAGCAAAAATCGCCGAGACCGGAATCTTCGAGTCTGGCGACATCGTGGATGAGTATGCTTTGGAAGCCGCTCTAACTTAGCTCTGGATTGTTTCCGCGTTCATTGCCTGTGCCTTTCATGAGTGAACGGCATCGGTAGACTGCCGCTTACGGCGACTTACTCATGTCGACCCAACGCTGCCCGTCATTGGTTACGACAATCGGTTTAGAACAGACATCGAGACTAGTAGAGTAGAGCCGACACTCTATTGCTAATGATCAAAACAGTTGGTGCGATGGTTGTTTGCGAGCAGTAGCGTATGACTTTTTCGAAAAAGGGCTGTTGGACTTCAGGCTGGGGGCATCCCTTTTCGAACCATCCCAAGATGCCCTCAGATATGCCCCCAATGTAGCAATCCACTGGTAGTGAATAGATCTCCATGGCCTATGAAAAGCCAGAAATGATCAGCTAAACAGCCTGCCCGACGAAACCTAAAGACTATCTGGATCGCCAAAAAACATCTGAATCCGCGACCGCAACCACCGCTCACCCGGATCATTATCCTGCGACCCACGCCACGCCATGTGCAGTTCAAACGTGCGCGTCGGCAACGGCGGATCTTCCGCCCGAACCCCACCAGCCGCCGTCAGCGCGTCCGCCGTGTAATCCGGTACGGTCGCCACGATGTCGGTGCCCGCGAGCAACGTACTCAAACCATTGAACTGCGGCACCGCTAGCACCACATGCCGCTTGCGCCCCAGTTTTTCCAGCTCTTCATCAATAAAGCCACTGAGATCGCCAGCAAACGACACCAGCGCATGCGGACGCGCGCAATAGTCGTCCAGGCTCAACGGCCCCGGCACGGTATCGGCGCGCAGCAATTTTGGCGCGCTGCGGCGCAGGACCTTGCGCTTGGCATTGGCCGGCAGGTCTGTGGTGTAGCTGACGCCAATGGATATCTCGCCGGAGGCCAGCAGGCCCGGCATCAATATGTAATTGACGCGACGGATCACCAGCACGATTCCCGGTGCTTCCGCGCGCAGGCGTTTGAGCAGCATTGGCAGCAGGGCGAATTCGACGTCGTCGGACAGGCCAATGCGAAATACCGAGGTGCTGGTCGCCGGGTCGAATTCGGCCGCACGGCTGACGGCGGTCGAAATCGAATCGAGGGCCGGCGAGAGCAGGGCGAAGATTTCCACCGCTCGGGCGGACGGTTCCATGCTGCGCCCGGTGCGCACAAATAGCGGGTCATCGAACAGGCTGCGCAGGCGCGAAAGGGCCGCACTGATTGCCGGCTGACCGAGAAAGAGCTTTTCTGCCGCCCGGGTCACACTGCGTTCGTGCATCAATGTTTCGAATACGATCAACAGGTTCAGGTCGACACGACGCAGGTCATTACGATTCATCTGGAGTCCTGGCAGAGTCATCAAGCTTGACGAGAGCAGCCATATGAGAACAATGGCCGGCATGAATCTTACGGGGAAAGGCTGGTACTCTGCACCGGAAAATTCAGCTTGAGTGAGACGTTGGCAGCAGTTTTTTCATGGATTTTGCCAATGCCGCCCCTGGTGCGGAATCAATGACAGGCATGTCGACTATTAATAGCCACTGATAGTCTTGGGTCAAAAGCCCAGATAGAGTTCAGGGCATTAGAGGTTACTTTGACGAGGTTTGCGATGTCCCGCACGATCCGTTTTCACAAGTTTGGTCCGGCCGAGGTGCTCAAATGCGAAGAGCATGCGGCCGCTCAGCCAGGTCCTGGCGAAGTGCAGGTGCGTGTCGAGGCGATCGGCATCAGCTGGTATGACACCCTTTGGCGTCAGAATCTGGCCTCATCTCAGGCGCGACTGCCTGCGGGTCTTGGTCACGAGATGGCCGGTGTGATCACCGCTGTCGGCGACGGTGTCGATGATCTGGCAGTGGGTGACAAGGTCGCCAGCTTTCCGGCTGAGAGTGCGAACGACTACCCGGTCTACGGCGAATCGATCGTGCTGCCGCGTACTGCGCTGACCCGTTATCCGGATGTACTCAGCCCGATCGAGGCCAGCGTGCACTACACGCCGCTGCTGATCGCCTACTTTGCCTACGCCGATCTGGCGCGGGTCAAGCCGGGGCAGTTCGCGCTGGTCACTGACGCCAGCCATTGCGCCGGTCCTTCGTTTGTCCAGTTGGGCAAGGCGATGGGCGTACGGGTGATTGCCGCGACCAAGGAGGCCGAGGAGCGCGAGTACTTGCTGTCACTGGGCGCTGAGAAGGTTATCGTCACCGAAGAGGAAGATCTGTTGATGCGAATCAACAAGATCACCGACAACCGTGGTGTCGACGTGGTGTTCGACGGTCTCGGCGGCCCGCAGATGTCGCTGTTGGGCGATGTGCTGGCGCCACGTGGCAGCCTGGTGTTGTACGGTTTGCAAGGCGGTAACCAGACGCCGTTCCCGGCCTGCGCAGCGTTCCAGAAGAACATCCAGTTCTTTGTGCACTGCATCGGCAACTTCACCGGCAAGCCGGAATTGGGCATCACTCAGGATCACGTCGCCTTGCAACGTGCCTTGCGTGACATCAACCAGTTGACCGCTGACCGCGTGCTGCTGCCGCTCAAGACGCGTGTATTTCCGTTCAACGAGTTCGTCGAAGCGCATCGTTATATGGACGAATGCCCATGCCGCGAACGGGTCGCTCTGCAGGTCGAACCGGCGTAAGCCCCTTTAATCAGAGTCCGTGGCCCCACGGACTCTTGTGCGTTTATCCTCCCCTGAAAACCGAGCTCCCTGGCGCTATGCCCGGGTCCGTTCAGCAACTGAACTGGTTTTTGCTCTCTATCTGTATCTTCTAATCACAATATAAGCCCTGATAATTGAATGATTACTTTCATCTCAAGGAATGAGCCATGTCTGTGCATTCAATTTGTCCTGTTCGATATAACGCGTCGAAAACCGTTGATCGCGGCAACTTTTGTTTAATTGTTGTAGGGCTATTCGGAAACTGCTTCTCTTTTTCTTGTGCTCACTTGGCGTGGGACCCTGTGGGAAATTTCCTAGGACTGCGCTCCGAAAAAAATATCCCAGTAATTACAGAGGTTTGAGACCGTTTTTGAGCGGCGGAAGGCGCTTTGTCAGTTCAAGTGTTTCAAATAACTTCAAACTTGTAAGTGTTAGCATCTGAGCGTCTATTACTTATTGATCAATTGTCGCTGGGCTGATGTGTCAGTCTGCGCGGCATGAAACTTTTTATACCGGGTAAATACCGATGAGCACGATCCATGATCAGGCAATGAACTATGTCTACCAGCAAGTATTGCAACGTTTGCTGAGTTTCTTCTCGCGCGCAGAACGCACGGCGCTGCAACTGCTGATCCAGCGACTGGCAGTGGCCGCCGGCGGCATGGAGAACATCGGTCATTTCAAGGTGCTGGTGAACCAGTCAGGGTCGCGCGACAGTTGTTACACGCTGGCGTTATTGCGGGCGGCGCAGTTGACCATCGCTGGCCGTTCACCCGCGACCTTTCAGTTGCGGGTGGCCAACCTGCGCTGGAACGGCAGCAGCCAGGTGTCCCTGCAAAACATGCATCGCAGCTACAGCGCACTGTTCCTGTATGACGATCCCCGGGTAGAACTGGTGATGGTCGACCACCGCGAGGTATTGCCGTTTGATCACCAGCTACCCATAAGCGAAGCCGGGCGCGAGGCCAACCGTATCAACCTGCTGCTGATCGGGCATCGTCGAACCTGGAACGAACCGCTTGAGCTATGGGATGACGCTTATCTGGCAACTGCCGAGTTCTATGGTCAGGTGGCCCGCTGGAACAATGGCGTCGATGCCATGGTCGGCAGTGAGTCCCCGCGTCGACAGAGCCACTTCCTCGAAGGGCTGGGGCGTGCCGCGCAGAAGGCTGAGATTGCCGCGCCGCCGGAGAGTTCTTGCGGCTTTGAAATGCTGTTTACGCTGCTCGACGGGCTGGGCGGTGATTATTACCGTGAGTTTTATCCCGAAGAGGAGCGGGTGGCGTGGCGTCCGGAGGGTCAATTCGAGGCCTGTCGGCGTACCAGCTTTATCAGTATCAACGACATGATTGTCGGCAAACTCGAAGAGCGCTGGCCTTTGTTGAGTGATTTTCTGGGGTTTCAGGTTGACGATCTGACGCTTTATCAAGGTGATGACGAACACGTAGAGCCTAAGGTGGCTGCACATTTACGAGGTTTGCAGGCGCAACTCATCGAGGAGCGGAACTATGAGGACGGCGTCGGTGATTACCTCAAACGCAGCCTGATAACGATGCGGCAAAAACAGGTCCCTGAACCGGTATGCGAACAGTTGCTGGCCAGCTTCGACAATTTGCAGGAGCCCGGGAATCTGCGCGCCCAGGCGGAAAGCTCTCTGCTGGCCAGTTTTGAACTGAATGAAATCCAGCTGACGTGCCTGTTGTTTTCACCGTTCATTAACGCGGGGGCCGGACTTGAGCGATTTTTGCGTAATTGTCACCCCGGCATGTTGGTGGCATTGCCGGATCTGCACCGGGCGATGCAGGGCCTGCATGCGCCGGAACAGGTGATGAAATGGATGACGGATGTCAGTGGGCTGCCGGTCAGGTTGATTGTGCGTTTGTATGCAATGGGGCCGGTTCGTATGTCTGCGCCGGGAGATTCGGCCGCGCAGAGCCTCGGTGCGGTTGACGCGGCGGCCGAGCCGACCGCTGATCGATCGGCGGAAGGTTGATCGTGAGCCGCTTGCCTGGAGATGAACCCATGCCCACGGATACGGGGTTGTGAAGGGGTCGAGGGAGAATGACTTCGTTTATCAGGCGGTTTATCGATACCTGACGCTGCTGATAGATGAGGCGGGGAACGGTGGGGCGGTGCGCCTGCCCTCACTCCGGCAATTGTCTGACCGGCTCAATGTGTCGATCTCGACCGTCCAGTACGCCTACTCGCTGCTGGAAAAGGAAGGCCGCGTCTATTCAATTGCCAAGTCCGGGTACTACGCGCAAGCGCTGCACATGATGGATTCGCCGGATAGCGGCAGTGATTTGCTGGAAACCGTTTACGTCAATGCCAGGCGCCCGGGCATGTGCGTGCTGAGCGCCGATGAGCCGGCCTCGCTACAGCCGCTGGATAGCCCGTTATTGATGTTGGAGCGGGAATTGCTGCGTCAGTACCCGCGTCAGCCACATGCGTTGGTGCAACCTTGTGGAGAGCTGGAGTTGCGCACGGTGCTGGCCGCCCGCTACACCTCATCCACGGCCAATTACTGGCGTGCGGATGACGTCTATATCGGCGCCGACCTGCGCGGTGTATTGGAAATTCTGATTTCCGTGCTTGAGTTGCGTCGGGCCACCGTGGTCGTCGAATCGCCCTGTGACTGGGTGATCCTGCGTCTGCTGGAGGCCGCCGAAGTACGGGTCATCGAGTTGCCGCTGCTTCCCGGGGGCATGATTGATCTTCAGCGGCTGGAGTCGGTGCTCAAGAGCGAGACGGTACGTTTGATGCTTTTGTCGTCAGTGCTGAGCATGCCCCGGGGCAGTCTTCTACCGCTGAGCAATCAGCAGGCAGTCGCGCATTTGCTTGGCCGTCATGGTACCTGGGTGCTGGAAAACGATTGTTACAGCGAACTCCATGAAGGCAATGACGCGCAACGGATGCGCGATTGGCTGGACCCCGATCGTTTAGTGGTGTTTTCCACGTTCGAAAAGTTCGTCGGGGCCGAGGCGCCTTTCGGTTATGTGCTGTCGCGTCATTGGCGCAGTGAGTTGCAGCGGCATTTCCTGTTGCGCGCGTTTCGGTTGTCGCCGATTCGCCAGAAAGCCATTGCCAGGTTGTTGGGGGGCGGCCGACTGGATCAGCATTTATTGGTACTGCGGCGAATGCTCAAGGAGCGTCGTACGCAATTGATCGAATTGTTGCGCGAACGTCTTGGCGATGCGATGCAGGTTGTCGAACCCGAGGGTGGCGCGACCGTGTGGGTACATTCGCTGCGACCAGTGAACATGGCGCAGGTCTTCCAGCGATTGCTCAGACAGCAGATCGTTATTGCACCTGGCGAGCTATTCAGCCTGCAAAGCCTGCATGCGCACCATCTGCGGTTGAGCCCGCTGAGCCATGGTGACCATGACCTGGCCAGTGTGGTCGGGCTAATCGGTGACGCCTTGCGCCTTGCACCTGCTGACTAACGTTAAAAAACATCGGGAGAGTCCCGGATAGATCCCATCGCACTGCGGTCAAACTGCCAGTAAACTGCGCTCTATTCCTGAACCACTCTATTTCAGAGGTTTTGCATGACACTCAGTCCTTTTGCGGGCAAACCGGCACCGGCAGAATTGTTGGTCGATATCCCGCGACTGGTGACGGCTTACTACACTGGACAGCCCGACGCCTCGATTTCCACTCAGCGTGTGGCGTTCGGTACGTCCGGGCACCGGGGCAGCTCGTTCGACTTGAGTTTCAACGAGTGGCACGTTCTGGCCATCAGCCAGGCGATCTGTCTGTACCGCGAAGCCCAAGGGATCACCGGGCCGCTGTTTGTCGGCATCGACACCCACGCACTGTCGACTCCGGCCGGCGCCAGCGCGCTGGAAGTCCTGGCCGCCAACGGTGTGACCGTGATGATTGCCGAAGGTGATGAGTACACGCCGACACCCGCCATTTCCCACGCCATTCTGTGCTACAACCGTGGCCGTACTTCGGGCCTGGCTGACGGCATCGTCATCACGCCGTCGCACAACCCGCCACAAAGCGGTGGGTACAAGTACAACCCAACCAACGGCGGGCCGGCCGATACCCACATCACCAAGTGGATCGAAGCCAAAGCCAATGAATTGCTGGCCAACAAGCTGGCCGGTGTGAAACGCATCAGCTACGAGCAGGCGCTCAAGGCCAGCACCACGCATCGTCATGACTACGTGAACACCTATGTTGCCGACCTGATCAACGTGATCGACTTCGACGCCATCCGTGACGCCAAGCTGCGTCTGGGCGTTGATCCGCTGGGTGGAGCAGGGGTGCGCTACTGGTCGGCGATTGCCGAGCATTACCGCCTCGATCTGCAAGTGGTGAACAAGGAAGTCGACGCGACGTTCCGTTTCATGACCGTCGACTGGGATGGCCAGATTCGCATGGACCCGTCGTCCAGCCACGCGATGCAAGGCCTGATCGGTCTCAAAGAACGTTTCGACGTGGCCTTCGCTTGCGACCCGGATCACGACCGCCACGGTATCGTCACGCCGTCCGGTGGACTGCTTGCGCCGAACAACTATCTGGCCGTTTCGATCGATTACCTGTTCCAGAACCGCCCGCAGTGGCGTGCGGATGCCGGCGTGGGTAAAACCGTGGTCAGCAGCGGTCTGATCGATCGCGTGGCCAAGCGCTTGGGGCGTCGTCTGTACGAAGTTCCGGTCGGTTTCAAATGGTTCGCCGACGGCCTGTTCGATGGCTCGCTCGGCTTCGGTGGCGAAGAGAGCGCGGGCGCATCGTTCCTGCGCAAGGACGGTGGCGTGTGGAGCACCGACAAGGACGGTCTGATCCCTGCGTTGCTCGCCGCTGAAATGACCGCACGCACCGGTCGCGATCCGAGCCAGGCCTACAAGGCATTGACCGATGAGCTGGGCGAGCCGTTCTCGGTACGTGTCGACGCCAAGGCCAATCCGGAGCAGAAAGCGTTGCTGAGCAAGTTGTCGCCTGCACAGGTCACCTCGACCGAACTGGCTGGCGAGAAGATCCAGAGCATTCTCAGCCATGCACCGGGCAACGATCAGGCGATTGGCGGTCTGAAAGTGATGACGGAAAACGGTTGGTTCGCCGCGCGTCCGTCGGGCACTGAAGACATCTACAAGATCTACGCCGAAAGCTTCATCGGTGACGACCACCTCAAGCAACTGGTCGTCGAAGCGCAGGCGCTGGTGGATGGCGCAATCGCCGGCTGATGATGTTGGCGAGCGCATGAAAAAAGGGGCAACCGTGATGGTTGCCCCTTTTTTTGTCTGCCATTCAAGCCATCAGGCCAGATCCACCAGAACGATTTCGCTGTCCTCAAGGGCCGTAACGCTCAGCACTCGCTCCTGCGCTACCGCCACGCCGTCTCGAGCTTGTGCGCGCAAGCCGTTGACTTCAATCAGGCCAGTGGCCGGCACCAGATAGGCGCGACGGCCTTCATCCAGATGATATTCGGCAGTTTCGCCCGCCTTGAGGTTGGCTGCGACCAATCGCGCATCAGCGCGAATCCGCAGGCTCTGGTCATCGCCGTCCTTGCCGCTGGCCAAGGTGACAAAGCCTTCACGCTGGCCTTTCGGGAACGGTTTGGCCCCCCAGGAGGGCGGTGCGCCGGTTTCCGTTGGCAGGATCCAGATCTGGAAGATCTTGGTGTCCTTGGCTTCCAGGTTGTATTCGCTGTGAGCAATGCCGGTACCCGCGCTCATCACCTGCACGTCGCCCGCTTCGGTGCGGCCCTTGTTGCCCAGGTTGTCCTGGTGAGTAATCGCACCTTCACGGACATACGTGATGATTTCCATGTCGCGATGCGGATGCTGGGGAAAGCCAGTGCCGGCTGCGATCACGTCATCGTTCCACACCCGCAGGTTGCCCCAGCTCATGCGCTGCGGGTCGTAGTACTCGGCGAACGAAAAGTGGTGATGGGCATCCAGCCAGCCGTGATGGGCGCCGCCCAGCGAGCTGAAGGGTCTGAGTTCAAGCATGATCGTCTCCTCAAAAGGTTCGACGCGAGGTGTGAAGGGCGCACCCGACGCGAGACCGGTGGTTTATGACGGCCATCATCTATCAGTCAATAATCGATAAAAAGCGTAAAAAGTGCGGCGTTATAATCGAAATGCTCGATAAGAAATTAGCTGTGAAGCATCTCATCCCACCTTCAGTTCATCGCCTAAACCGATGACCTGAAAGCATTTCGCTAGAACTGGGCGGCAAATACAGACACCATAGCCGCAACAGCCTCACACACTGGAGCCCGTCAGCGTGGCGCAACACACCCCCGATCTTCCTCCCGAACTTCGCCTCTTGGCCGAGATGCCATGGTTCAAACGCCTGGCTGCACGCTTCTTCGGCCACGGTTTGACCCGACTGCGCGCACAGCACCGTGCGTCGTGGTTGCACGGTCAGGCCGATGGTTTCCGCAGTGGCCATACCGCTGGCGTCGAATATGGCTTTAAGGAAGGCAAGCTTGAGGGGCTGGAAGAGGGCCGGCAGGTGCTGCTGATCCGTGACAGTCGCAACACCGAGCATCGCCCGCCCAGCGTCGACAATCATCTGTTCGATGATTGGCGCCTGCCGTTGACGGCCGAGCTGAAAAAACGCATGAAGGCCGATGTTGCCCGTTTGTTGCCTGAGCATGCTCAGCCAAGTACCACGCAATGGAAGATGATTTTCAGCGAAACCCCGTCAACCTCAGTGGTTGCCGGCGCGGGCGCGGGTAAGTCCACCACGCTGGTTCTGCGTATTCTGTTGCTCAACCACTATCTGGGTTTTGAGCTGGATTCGATGACCGTAGTGACCTTCACCCGCGAGTCGCGCAAGGATTTCATCAACAAACTGATCGAGCTGTTCGCGCTCTGGGGGCATGCGCTGAACCTGCGCCAGGCACGCGAACTGGTGCGTACCTTCCACTCGCGCATTCTGCCGATGGTGCGCAGCTTGCCGGGTTTCGAGCGCTTGCAGGCCTTTGAAAACCTCAGTCATCGAGTTCAGGGTGCTGAGGAGGAGGTCGACAGTAATCCGTTCGACCTGCGCATCAACGATGCGCAACGTCAGCAACTCAACGCCTGCTATCACCGCTTGTTCAACGAGGACGAGCGTTTTCGACATTTGATTCAGCCACTGTCCCGCGCCGGTTTGCAGCTCAAGGAGCTGGAGCGTGATCACCCGGATGTGCAGAAGCGCGTCGCGGTAACGGAGCTGGCATCGCGGCGCGACGAAGAGCTGTGCGACGCCATCGAAGATCTGTGGTTCCGCGCGGGTGCCTGGCCGATCAAGGGCATTGAGCCGAATCGGCAGAGTTTCGATATCAACGGCGCGAAATTTCATTGTCATGGTTACATTCCGAGCCTGGATGCGTGGGTGGTGCTCGGTTTCGATCCGCGGGAAAACCCGCAGGTCAGTCGGCCAAACGCCAAGCTCAGCGTGCGCGCAGAGTGGGCAGTCAAGCGCACCCTGTTTCAAGCTTTCTGTCGTAAGCCTTTGATTTGGCTTGATAGTTATGAGTCATCAAAACGTGTTCTGGCTACTTTGGCAGGCGATGCCAGTGCCGGGCCGGGCTTCGATTACAAGGTCAAAGGTGAGCTGGCTTCCGCGCCATTGCTCGACTGTTTTGTGGCGGCGGCAGGCTTCATCGAGAACCTCGGCCTGGATGTGCCTGACGCGGTCGGTCGCATGAGTTTCGCCAAGGACGACCCGGATCGTTTTTTCTTTGAAGCCTTGAGTCTGTTCTGGCGCGCCTTTGAAGATCATTTGCTCGATCAGAAACCGCCGATCATGACCTACAACCGCATGTTCGCGCTGTTCAGCGAGCATTCACCGGAGAACCTCAAGCTGTTGAGCGACGAGTTACTCAGGCCGTTGTCGCACTTGATGATCGACGAATTTCAGGACGTTTCACCACAGATCGTTTCGTGGATTCGCGCAAGTCTGACGGAAATCCGCAGTCGTGGCCCGGCCATGCACGTCGGGCGGGGCGCGCAGCGTTCGTCGTTGCTGTGCGTCGGTGATGACTGGCAGTCGATTTACGGTTGGCGCGGCAGTTCGCCGAGTTATTTCATGGCGTTCGACAAGGAGTTCCCGTCGCCGAGCACTACGCGGGTAATGCTCAGTGATAACTACCGCAGTCACCAGCACATCATTGATGCCGCTGAACATATCGTTCGCGCGGCGCCGGCGATCCCGGGTAAAAAAGCCAAGGCCAGCGGCGCACCCAAGCCGTTGCAACCGGTCAACGTGCTGGAACGCGACGATCAGGCCTTGGGCCAGCGCCTTGCCGAACATTATCGTCAAGGTCATTCGATCTTGATGCTCTATCGAAAAAGCAGCGATAAGTTATTGATTGAAGAGCATATTCAGTCTGTAGTTAATGTGGATTCGAGCTTGCCGTACGAAGCGCGACGCTTGAAGCAACTGACCTACCACAGCGCCAAAGGCTTGCAGGCTGACGCGGTGTTTCTGCTCGGCGATTGCCAGCACCTGAGCAGTTCGCCCTACAAGAACCAGGTCTATCGCATGGCGGGACTGGGCAAGTCGGGCGACAGCGAGCCCTACGACACGGCGCAAAAAGACGAAATCCTGCGCCTGGCGTATGTCGGCATCACGCGGGCGGTCAGCCATTGCTACTGGTATGTCGAACCGCAGGAAGCGCAAGCGGTGAACATGCCCCGGGCGTCCGACCGGGTGGCCAAGGGCAAGCCGTTCTTCATTGATCACCGCACCGCCAAGCAAACCGCGTGAACACAAAAAAGCCCGCATCGCTGCGGGCTTTTCGTTTTAAATCATAAGCTTACGCGTAACTCCTGAGAGACTCCGGAGGTACGAATGCTTCCAGCTCGTCCTCCACAGCCTCGATGATTCGCTCGACATCCGCTGCATTCATCACCGTCGCGCACGGGATCCCGGCGATAGCGATCATGGTTTCGCCGCTGGCACGATCGAACAGTCGGGCGATCATACTGCCCGGTGCGTCCATCGTTGCCTCGAAACCCATCGGATGGAAATGCCAGCGCATCAACTGGCATGCGTTGGGAAACGTGACTTTGCTTGACCCTTTATTCATATGTTGCCCGCCTTCTTCATCGAGCGCTTCCGTTTGCTCATGTTAGGTGGGAAGAGCCTTCATTGGCTCAACCGGTGACTGACATTAAAAGTAGCATCCGCATGTGAAATTCCTGTGAGATTTTTCAGTTCATTTTGCGATTGCTTCGCATTTTTTGATGTAAGTCACGGCCTACGCAATCATCGCCAAAACGCCATTACGGATTAGTCATTGAAGCCTGTGGCGAACTTGGGCAAGCTCGGTTTTTTTGCGCCGAGCCTTTTATGCACGCCGACGACGACGGCCCTGAACAGACCCAAGCCACGGCTGCAACGGTCATGCGCTATCACCTGAGCTGGAAACACCGCGACCTCGACAGCGTCATGGCGCTGTATCATCCGGACATTCAGTACAACGATTTCTTCCAGAACCGCGTGCTCGGCCTCAACGAGTTACGCGAGTACGTGCGCGTCAGCATGCCGCGAGAATCCGACGAACTGCTTGAGCATTGCGACCGTATTCGCGTCGACGGCAACACCGCATTCATCCAATACGAAGTGACCTTGCGCGGCGGCGACGGTCTGGTGTCGTTTCGCTCCAGCGAGGCGCTCACGGTCAGGGACGGGCTGATCTGGCGCGTCAACGAATACGCTTCGCTGGTGCGCACGCAAACGGCGGGCAAGGCCTCGTCAAGTCAGCGCCCGGCAGTCAGTCGCCTGGGCTTGTCGCCGCGTCAGTTGAGCTTTATGGCCGAAGACCTGCAGCAGTATTTCGAAAAGCAACAGCCGTATCTTGATCCCGAACTCGATTTGCAGCGGGTGGCGAAGGAGTGCGGGTACAGCCGCAATCAGATTTCCTATCTGCTCAACCAGGTGCTTGGGCAAAGCTTCTATCGCTACGTCAATCAGGCGCGCCTGCAACATCTGCTGCGCTCGCTCGATAACGCCGCGCCGCCGGTGCGCATCGATGAACTGGCTTTCGCTGCGGGTTTCAATTCGTTATCGGCGTTCTACAGTTGTTTCCGCCAGCACACCGGCCAGTCGCCGAAGGCTTACGCCAAACAAATTTCTTTGCGGGCACGCGCGCAAGACATCCACTGAGCACAGCCACTAGGATCGACGCCATCGAAGGTTTTCAGTGGCGGAGTCTTGCATGCCGGCGTGGCGCACTATCAGTTTGTGGATGGACCAACTCGATGAGCCGCTGACCGCGCGGCCCGAGCTTGAGCGTGATCTGGACGTCGACGTGGCGATCATCGGCGCCGGTTACACGGGCCTGTGGACCGCGTACTACCTGAAGAAACTCGCGCCGGGACTCGACATCGCGATTGTCGAAGCACAGACCGCCGGTTTCGGCGCTTCGGGTCGCAATGGCGGCTGGTTGATGGGCAACCTGCTCGGCGAAGATCGGTTGTTGGCCGGCCTCTCGCCGGAACAGCGCCGCGCTTCCTTTGATCTGCTGCACAGCATTCCCGATGAAGTGGAAGTCGTCCTCGAACGCGAAGGCATCGATTGCGATTACCGCAAGGGCGGCGTTTTGTACTGCGCGGCGCGTTATCCGGAACAAGAAGCCTCTCTGCGCGAGTACTTGGGCAAACTGCACGCCCAAGGCCTGACCGACGACGATTATCGTTGGCTCAGCCCCGAGCAACTGGCGCAGCAGATCCGCGTCGCCAAGCCTTATGGCGGGATTTACGCGCCGCACGTGGCGACCATCCACCCGGCGAAACTGGTGCGCGGCCTGGCGCGCACCGTGCAGAGCATGGGCGTGAAGATCTACGAAAACAGCCCGGTTACCCATTGGCAGTCGGGCAGTCTACGCACGGCGAAAGCCTCCGTGCGCAGTCGCTGGATTGTGCCAGCCGTCGAAGGTTATTCGGTGACCTTGCCCCCGCTGGGCCGCTATCAGCTACCGGTGCAAAGCCTGATTGTCGCCACCGAGCCATTGTCTGCCGCGACATGGGACGAAATTGGCCTCAGCCGTGGTCAGGCGTTCAGCGAATTCAGTCGTCAGGTCACTTATGGCCAGCGCAGCGCCGACAATCGGCTGATCTTCGGCGCCCGTGGCGGTTACCAGTTCGCCGGCAAGTTGCGCCATAACTTCGATCTGACCCGCGATGAAGTCGAGCTGCGCCGCTATCTGTTCGGCGAACTGTTCCCGCAACTGAAAAACGTGCAGATCACCCACGCGTGGGGCGGCAACCTCGGTATGTCCCGTCATTTCAAGCCGCACATGCTTTGCGATCGCGCCAACGGCATCGCGCTGTCCGGCGGTTATGGCGGGGAGGGCGTCGGCGCGAGCAATCTCGGCGGCCGCACCCTGGCGGACTTGATTCTTGAGCGCGACACCGAACTGACCCAGCAACCGTGGGTGCTGCCGGACGGCGGCATTCATGCCTTGCGCGCCTGGGAGCCAGAGCCGTGCCGCTGGCTCGGCTACAACGCGATCATCAAAAGTTTCGTCCACGAAGACCAGACCCTGGCCAACCCGGCGACCGCGCCATGGCGGCGCAAACTCGCCAGCCAGGTGGCGGGTTTCATGGAAGGCTTCATGCATTGAACGTCGATTTACTTTAAGAAAGCCCAAAAGACAGGTCAGACCATGAGCATTACCCAGTTTAAAAACACTGCAACCCTGCAACTGGATGAGTCCAACCCGGTGGCCGTGCCCCTCGGCGAGCCGGTGGCGATTGCTTCGACCACCAGCGTCGAGCGCGATGACGGCGTCGAAACCGGCGTCTGGGAATGCACGCCCGGGCGCTGGCGTCGGCAGATCACCGCGCAGGAGTTCTGCCATTTCATTTCCGGGCGCTGCACGTTCACCCCCGACGGTGGCGGCGAAACCCTGCACATACAAGGTGGCGACGCACTGATGTTGCCGGCCAACACGCTCGGTATCTGGGATATCCAGGAAACCGTGCGCAAGAGCTACGTGCTGATTTTCTGATTGTTTGATCCTTTGATTGCCTGCCAACAAAAAAGAAAACCCACACAGGAATCGATCCATGATCCGCAAGACCCTCGCTCTGGCACCGCTGATGCTCGCCGTTTCCCTTGCTCAGGCAGCGGAAACGGTCAAGGTTTACAACTGGTCCGACTACATCGCGCCGGACACCACCAAGAACTTCGAAAAAGAGACGGGCGTGGGGGTCACCTATGACGTCTACGACAGCAACGAAACCCTCGACGGCAAGTTGATGACCGGCAAATCCGGGTACGACGTGGTGTTTCCGTCCAACCACTTCATGGCTCGGCAGATTCAGGGCGGGGCGCTGAAGAAACTCGACAAGAGTCAGCTGCCGAACTGGAAGAATCTCAATCCGGTGCTGCTCAAAGCGCTACAGACCAATGACCCGAACAACGAACACGGCTTCCCTTATCTGTGGGGCAGCACCGGCATCGGCTACAACATCGCCAAGGTCAAAGCGGTGCTGGGCGACAACGCCCCCGTGGACTCCTGGGACCTGATCTTCAAGCCCGAATACATGGAAAAGCTGCAGAAGTGCGGCGTGGCGATCCTCGACAACGGCCCGGAATTGCTCCCGGCGGCGCTCAACTACCTGGGCCTGCCGCACCACAGCAAAAATCCCGAAGACTATAAAAAAGCTGAAGCACTGCTGATGAAAGTGCGGCCGTACGTCAGCTACTTCCACTCCTCGAAATACACCAGCGATCTGGCCAACGGCGATATCTGCGTGGCGGTCGGTTTCTCTGGCGACATCCTGCAAGCCGAGTACCGCGCCAAGGAAGCCAAGAATGGTGTCGACATCGGCTACAACATTCCCAAGGAAGGCGCAGCCATCTGGTTCGACATGGTCGCCATGCCGGCCGATGCGCCGGACGAGAAGGCCGGTTACGCCTTCATGAACTACCTGCTGCGCCCGGATGTGATGGCCGGCATCAGCAACTACGTGCACTACGCCAATGGTAACGAGCAGGCCGACAGCCTGATCGACCCGGCGATCAAGAACGACACCAAGGTTTATCCGAGCCCGGAGATGATGGGCAAGCTGTTCGCGCTGGAGGCGATGCCGTTGAATATCGACCGGATCCGCACGCGGGTGTGGAACAAGATCCGGACTGGTAGCTGACTCGCACATAAATCCCCTGTGGGAGCGAGCCTGCTCGCGAAGGCGATCTGTCATTCAACATCAATGTTGTCTGACTCGACGCCTTCGTCGGAACGCCGCCCGGAGCAGGCTCGCTCCCACAATGTCTTTCAGCGTTTAAAGGGTTGATATCAATACAATGTCATTGCACTAATAAAGTGCAGCAAAGTGAGACGCGCCTAACAAAAAACAACTTACCCATATTTAATATTTAAATAGAAAATCGTCAGACAATTAGGCAAAAGCTCCGCAACTAAAACATTCTTTCGACCTCGCACGCTTTGTTTACGGCAGTTTCCGGAAACAGCTCGATTTGATCTCAAAAAAATCCTTTACGGCAGATTTCAAATTGTGTCAGGTTTCTTACGCCTTCATTGGGCGAGTGATAGGACGATCTCGCCAGAGAGAGTCCTATCGGACAAAAACTGTTCCATTGCTAAACAAGGAAGTGTGTTTATGTCGAAAGTTAAAACGAATGCTATTGATACCGCCGAACAGGCTTTCCAGCTGTCAGCCTTCAGCTCGGCGTACAACCAGATCAATAGCTTCAGCCATCAATACGATCGTGGCGGCAACCTCACGGTCAATGGCAAACCCTCCTTTTCCGTCGATCAGGCCGCAACCCAGTTGCTGCGCGACGGCGCTGCCTACCAGGACAAGGACGGCAGCGGCAAGATCGAACTCACCTATACGTTCCTGACCTCGGCATCGTCCAGCACGATGAACAAGCACGGGATCACTGGGTTCAGTCAGTTCAGTGCACAACAACAGGCCCAGGCCAAGCTCGCCATGCAATCCTGGGCTGACGTGGCCAACGTGACCTTCACCGAGAAAGCCTCGGGCGGTGACGGCCACATGACCTTCGGTAACTACAGCGGTGGCCAGGATGGCGCTGCAGCGTTCGCCTATCTGCCAGGCACCGGCGCCGGTTATGACGGCACCTCGTGGTACCTGATCAACAGTGGCTACACGCAGAACAAGAATCCGGATCTGAACAACTACGGTCGTCAGACCCTGACTCACGAAATCGGCCACAGCCTGGGCCTCGCTCACCCTGGTGACTACAACGCCGGGAATGGCAATCCGACCTACAACGACGCGTCCTACGGCCAAGACACTCGCGGCTACAGCGTCATGAGCTACTGGAGCGAAAGCAACACCAGTCAGAACTTCAGCAAGGGCGGTGTCGAAGCGTATTCGTCCGGCCCGCTGATGGACGATATCGCTGCCATCCAGAAGCTCTACGGTGCCAACACCACCACCCGTACCGGTGACACCACCTACGGCTTCAACTCCAACACTGGCCGTGATTTCCTCAGCGCTTCGTCGTCGAGTGACAAAGTGGTGTTCTCGGTGTGGGACGCGGGCGGCAAGGATACTCTGGACTTCTCGGGCTTCACCCAGAACCAGAAGATCAACCTCAATGACGCCTCGTTCTCCGACGTTGGCGGCATGGTGGGCAACGTATCCATCGCCAAAGGCGCGATCATCGAGAACGCAATCGGTGGTTCCGGCAACGATCTGCTGATCGGCAACAGTGTGGCCAACGAACTCAAGGGCGGTGCCGGCAACGACATCCTCTGGGGTGGCGGTGGTGCCGACAAGCTGTGGGGCGGCGCCGGTTCCGACACCTTTGTGTTCGCTGCCAGCTCGGACTCCAAGCCAGGTGCGATCGATCAGATCCTCGATTTCGTCAGCGGTCTGGACAAAATCGATCTGACCGGTATCACCAACGGTGCCGGCCTGCACTTCGTCAGCAGCTTCACCGGTTCTGCCGGCGACGCCATCCTGACTTCGTCGGGTGGCAATAGCCTGCTGTCGGTGGACTTTTCCGGGCACGGCGTGGCGGACTTCCAGGTCAGCACCGTTGGCCAGGCAGTCACCAGCGACATCGTGGCGTGATGTAGAAGTGGAAAGCGGCGTGTGATACGCCGCTTTCTCCACTTGCATCGTGTTGCTCGGTAAGCAAGGCTACACGCCGGAGCGAATATTCCTATGATCTGTAAAGCTTTTACCTACAAGGCAATGGCGTGGCTCTCGGCGACGCTGATCATGATTTCAGGAGAAACCAGCATGGCAAGCAGCCTCAGACTTGAAGAACCCTCCGTATTTGCCGGGCAGTGGCAAGCGACATTGTCAGAGCGTTCTGATGATGCAAAAGCGCAAAAGCACCAGGACAAGCCTTCGAACACGTGCATCGTCGAATTGCAGGCAAACAAAACCTTGAGTAAAGGTGCTGACTGCCTCGGATCATGGCTTGAAGCAACCCCGATCGGCTGGTTTCCCGATCCGGACGGCCTGTCGATCACCGGCAAGGAAGGTTCAAGAATCCAGTTTTTCAGTCGACAACGTGACGGGTTTTATCAGACTACTTTGAAGTCTGGCTTGATGATTACCCTTGAGCGCGTGGCGCAATAACCTTGATTATCCAGAACGCGACAAAGTTTTAATATAAAGCGCCACGCTATGGTTATAAGCAGCGCGGACTGACAACTGCACCGCAATTAATTACGCAAGTTGTTATGAAAGTGTAAGCGGGTACTTGCAAGTCATCTTTCGCAGGTAAGCGGAACATTAATTGAAGGCTCACCCAAGTGTGGCGGGTCCAATCATTTCAGGACGAATCGATGAAGATGGCGAAGGCCCCAGCCACCGCTCCCTTATTCAAGGCATTGGCTGACTATAAAAGTATCCTGATCAGCGTCGGCTGTTTTACCGCACTGATTAACGTGCTGATGCTGGTGCCCTCCATCTATATGCTCCAGGTCTATGACCGGGTGCTGTCGTCGCAGAACGAAACGACCCTGGCGATGTTGTCGCTGATGGTGGTCGGTTTCTTCGCCTTTATCGGCCTGCTGGAAGTGGTGCGCAGCTTTATCGTGATTCGCATCGGTAGCCAGTTGGAGCGCCGCTTCAACCTGCGCGTCTACCAAGCTGCGTTCGAGCGCAACCTGTTCAAGGGCGAGGGCAACGCTGGGCAATCACTGGGCGATCTGACGCACATTCGTCAATTCGTTACCGGGCCGGCGCTGTTCGCGTTTTTCGATGCGCCATGGTTCCCGGTCTACCTGTTTGTGATTTACCTGTTCAACGTCTGGCTCGGTGTGCTCGCCACAGCAGGCGCACTGCTGCTGATCGGCCTGGCCTGCCTCAACGAATACATGACCAAAAAGCCGCTGGGCGAAGCGGCCGGTTATTCGCAGAAGTCCAGCCAGTTGGCCACCAGCCATTTGCACAATGCCGAAACCATTCAGGCGATGGGCATGCTGGGTTCGCTGCGCAAGCGCTGGTTCCAGGTGCATTCGCGTTTCCTCGGCCTGCAAAACCAGGCCAGTGACACCGGTGCGGTGATCAGCTCGTTGAGCAAAACCCTGCGCCTGTGCCTGCAATCGTTGGTGCTGGGCTTGGGTGCTTTGCTGGTGATCAAGGGTGATATGACCGCCGGGATGATGATCGCCGGTTCGATCCTGATGGGCCGCGTGCTCAGCCCGATCGACCAATTGATCGCGGTGTGGAAGCAATGGAGCGGGGCGAAGCTGGCTTACCGCCGTCTCGATGCCTTGCTGCAAGCGTTCCCGCCCAGCGACGACGCCATGGCGCTGCCGCCGCCGAAAGGCCAGATCACTTTCGAACAGGTCAGCGCCGGCCCACCGGGACAACGTGCGGCGACTTTGCAGATGGTCAATTTCAACTTGGGCGCCGGTGAAGTGCTGGGTGTGCTGGGTGCTTCCGGTTCCGGCAAGTCGACGCTGGCCCGTGTGCTGGTCGGCGTCTGGCCGACTCTCGGCGGTACCGTGCGTCTCGATGGCGCGGATATCCATCGCTGGAACCGCGACCAACTCGGTCCCTATATCGGTTATCTGCCGCAAGACATCGAGCTGTTCAGCGGCAGCATCGCCGAGAACATTGCGCGTTTCAGCGAGGCCGATCCGCAGAAAGTCGTCGCCGCTGCGCAACAGGCCGGCGTCCACGAAATGATCCTGCGCCTGCCGCAAGGCTACGACACGCAACTGGGCGAGGACGGCAGTGGTTTGTCCGGCGGCCAGAAGCAGCGTGTGGCACTGGCGCGTTCAATGTACGGCACGCCGAGTCTAGTGGTGCTGGATGAGCCGAATTCCAACCTCGATACCGTCGGTGAAGCGGCACTGGCCAGCGCCATCGCCGCGCTCAAAGCCCAAGGCACTACGGTGGTGCTGGTCACGCACCGTTCTTCGGTGTTGGCCCAGGCCGACAAACTGCTGGTGCTCAATGACGGGCGTCTGCAAGCCTTCGGCCCGAGTCAGGATGTGCTTAAGGCACTTTCCGGCCAGCAAGAACAACAACGGGAAAAAGCTGCACCGGCACCGGGCGGGCTCAGCATGAGCCGACAGTATCAGCCCTCGACAAGGAATTCGGGTGTATGAGCAGCGCAAGCATGAACACTGAAAACGAAGCGAGCATGGAGCACGCCTACATCACCGAACGCCCGGAGCGCGATGCGAAGTTTTTCGCGCGCATGGGCTGGATTCTGGCGATCGTTGGCGCCGGCAGTTTCTTCACCTGGGCGGCCCTGGCGCCGCTGGATCAAGGTATTCCGGTGCAAGGCACGGTCGTCGTGTCGGGCAAACGCAAAGCCGTGCAGTCGATGAGCAGCGGCGTGGTCAGCCGGATCCTGGTGCGCGAAGGCGAGATCGTCAAGCAGGGCCAGCCGCTGTTCCGCCTCGACCAGACGCAAGTCGCCGCTGACGTGCAGTCGCTGCAAGCACAGTACCGCATGGCTTGGGCCAGCCTCGCGCGCTGGCAGGCCGAGCGCGACAACCTCAAGCAAGTGACCTTTCCCGCCGAGCTGAGCAATGACCCGGATCCGCGCCTGGCGCTGGTGCTTGAAGGTCAGCGGCAACTGTTCAGCAGCCGTCGCGAGGCTTACTACCGCGAGCAGGCCGGACTGCGTGCGAGCATCGAAGGCGCCACCGCACAACTGGCCGGCATGCGCCGCGCCCGTACCGATCTCAATGCCCAGGCCGACTCGCTGCAACAGCAGTTGAGCAACTTGCAACCGCTGGCCGACAACGGTTACATCCCGCGTAACCGCTTGATGGAGTACCAGCGGCAACTGTCGCAAGTGCAGCAGCAACTGGCGGAAAACACCGGCGAAAGCGGCCGGGTCGAGCAGGGCATCCTCGAGTCGCGGCTGAAACTGCAACAGCACGCCGAGGAGTATCAGAAGGAGGTCCGTACGCAACTGGCCGACGCGCAGCTGAAAAGCGTGACTCTGTCGGAGCAACTGACTTCCGCCGGTTTCGATCTGCAACACAGCGAAATCATCGCCACTGCCGATGGCGTGGCGGTCAATCTCGGCGTGCACACTGAGGGCGCGGTGGTGCGTCAGGGCGAAACATTGCTGGAGATCGTCCCGCAAGGCACGACGCTGGAAGTGGAAGGGCACTTGCCGATCAACCTGATCGACAAGGTTGGCGCGCATTTGCCGGTGGACATCCTGTTTACCGCGTTCAACCAGAGCAAAACCCCGCGTGTACCGGGCGAAGTCAGCCTGATTTCCGCCGACCAGATGGTCGATGAGAAAACCGGCGTGCCGTACTACGTGTTGCGCAGCAGTGTCAGCGACCAGGCCATGGAAAAACTCAACGGTCTGGTGATCAAGCCCGGCATGCCGGCAGAAATGTTCGTGCGTACGGGTGAGCGTTCACTGCTCAACTATCTGTTCAAACCGCTGCTTGACCGGGCCGGCTCTGCGCTGACCGAAGAATAAGGATGTTCGGCTGTATGAATAAGCTTTCCACGCTCGCAGCAGCATTCTTGCTGCTCGCGAGTCACTCGGCAGTGGCGGCCATGGGGCCGTTCGAGATCTACGAACAGGCGTTGCGCAATGACCCGGTGTTCCTCGGCGCGATAAAGGAACGCGATGCCGGCCTGGAAAACCGCGCCATAGGCCGCGCCGGCCTGTTGCCGCGCATCGGTTACACCTACAACAAGGGGCGCAACTCGTCGAAAGCGACGTCTCTCGATGAGCGCGCGCGTAACCGTACCGACGATCGTAACTACAGCAGTTACGGCTCGGCGCTGACCCTGCAACAACCGCTGCTCGACTACGAGGCTTATGCCGCGTATCGCAAAGGTGTCGCGCAGTCGTTGTTTGCCGACGAGAACTTTCGCGGCAAGAGCCAGGAGTTGCTGGTTCGCGTGCTGGACAACTACACCAAGGCACTGTTCGCGCAGGACCAGATCGACATCGCTCAGGCGAAGAAAAAGGCGTACGAGCAGCAGTTCCAGCAGAACGAACACATGTTCAAGCAAGGCGAGGGCACGCGTACCGATATTCTCGAGGCTGAGTCGCGTTATGAACTGGCGACTGCCGAGGAGATAGAGGCGCGTAACGAACAGGACGCCGCGCTACGGGAGCTGGGTGCGCTGGTGGGTACGCCGGCGGTGGACATCGGTGATCTGGCGCCGCTCGATCAGAACTTCCAGACATTCGCGCTGATGCCTGCCAATTACGACACCTGGCATGAAATGGCGGTGAGCAATAACCCGAATCTGGCTTCGCAACGCCAGGCCGTGGAAGTCGCGCGGTATGAAGTGGAACGCAATCGCGCCGGGCATCTGCCGAAAATCAATGCCTACGCCTCGATGCGCCAGAACGAATCGGAAAGCGGCAACACCTACAACCAGCGCTACGAAACCAACACCATCGGTTTTGAAGTCAGTGTGCCGCTGTATGCCGGTGGCGGGGTGTCGGCGTCGACGCGTCAGGCCAGCCGCACTATGGAGCAGGCCGAATACGAGCTTGATGGCAAGACGCGTGAGACGTTGATTGAACTGCGGCGGCAGTTCAGCGCCTGTTTGTCGGGGGTGAGCAAATTGCGCGCTTATCAGAAAGCGCTGAGCTCGGCGGAAGCGCTGGTGGTGTCGACCAAGCAGAGCATTCTCGGTGGCGAGCGGACCAACCTCGACGCGTTGAACGCCGAGCAGCAACTGTTCACCACACGCCGCGATCTGGCGCAGGCGCGGTACGACTATTTGATGGCCTGGACCAAGTTGCATTACTACGCCGGGACCTTGAACGAGCAGGATCTGGCGCGGGTGGATGAGGCATTTGTGGTCGCTCAACAGCCCTCACCCTAACCCTCTCCCAGGGGGAGAGGGGACCGTTCCGGGGATATTGCAGAAGTACACCGACCTGAACGAGCGGCACCGAATCCAACATCGAGCCGGTTTTTCAGCTCGATGCATGACGCAAGACACCTCGGTCAGCTCCCTCTCCTGAGGGAGAGGGCTGGGGTGAGGGGATAAGCGACCCGGTTTTTCAGCTCGATGCATGACGCAAAACACCTCGGTCAGCTCCCTCTCCTCGGGGAGAGGGCTGGGGTGAGGGGATGAGCGACCCGGTCTTTCAGGTCGATGCATGACGCAAGACACCGCGGTCAGCTCCCTCTCCTGGGGGAGAGGGCTGGGGTGAGGGGAACAGGCAACACCGCAAAAGAACCTGCATAAAACAAAAAAAGTGAGTGGTGAACATGGACGTACGCATCAAGCCAATTTCGGTCGGTACCCTGCTGCTTGTGATTTCCGCAACCCAGGCTCAGGCCCAGTACCTTGAAACCGGCCAACCCGGCGATCCCGGCAGTTGGCGCAGCGCCGAATTCCTCCGCGACTGGGGCCTGAGCCGGATGCAGGCTGAGCAAGCCTACGCCGTCGGCATCACCGGTAAAGGCGTGAAAATCGGCGCCCTCGACTCCGGTTTCGATGCCGCCCACCCGGAATTCGCCAGCGACCGCTATCACCCGGTAATAGCCAGCGGCAGCTACATTGACGGTTCACTGTTCAACGTCAATGGCATCCTCAACCCCAACAACGACTCCCACGGCACGCATGTCGTTGGCACCATGGGCGCCTCACGCGACGGTACCGGCATGCACGGCGTGGCGTACAACGCACAAATCTACGTCGGCAACACCAACAAGAACGACAGCTTCCTCTTCGGCCCCAACCCCGATCCGCGCTATTTCAAAGCGGTATACGACGCCCTCGCCGATGCCGGCGTGCGCGCGATCAACAACAGCTGGGGCAGCCAGCCGCCGGATGTCAGCTACCGGACACTGGCCGATCTGCACGCCGCGTACGCTCAGCACTGGAATAAAGGCACCTGGCTCGATGCGGCAGCGGATGTTTCCCGGCGCGGCGTGATCAACGTATTCAGCGCCGGCAACAGCGGCTATCCGAACGCCAGTGTGCGTTCCGCGCTGCCGTATTTTCAGCCGGATCTGGAGGGCCACTGGCTGGCCGTGTCGGGCCTCGATCAAAGCAATCAGCAAAAGTACAACCAGTGCGGCCTCGCCAAATACTGGTGCATCACCACGCCGGGGGCGAAGATCGACAGCACCATTCCCGGGGGGGATTACGCGATCAAGTCCGGCACCTCGATGTCGGCGCCGCATGCGACCGGGGCACTGGCGCTGGTGATGGAACGCTACCCGTACATGACCAATCAGCAGGCGCTCGAAGTGCTGCTGACTACCGCAACGCAACTGGATGGCTCGGTCACCGCTGCGCCGACCGAGCGGGTCGGCTGGGGCGTGGCCAACCTGAACCGGGCGATGCTCGGGCCAGGGCAATTGCTCGGTGCGTTTGATGCCAACTTGGGGGCAGGGCAGCGCGATGTCTGGAGCAATGACATCTCCGACAAGGCGCTCATCCAGCGGCAGGCTGAAGACCTCGCTGAGCACAGTGCCTGGCAGCAAACCCTGCAAGACAAGGGCTGGCAGAACGGCGTTGCTGCCGGTGCCAGCCAACAGGATCAGACCGATTACGCGGTCGGCACTGCCCGTGATACGGCAGCGGCGAGCCGGGTGTATCAAGGCAGCCTGATCAAGTCCGGCGGCGGCCAGTTGATCCTCACCGGCGACAACAGCTATCGCGGTGCAACCACAGTCAATGGCGGCTTGCTCACGGTCAACGGCTCGCTGACTTCCGCTGTAACGGTGAATGACAGCGGCAGCCTCGGCGGTTCCGGCCGCATCGCCGCGTTGACCGCCAACAGCGGCGGCCGCGTGGCGCCGGGCAACTCCATCGGCATCTTGAATGTCGCTGGCGATGTGAACTTCGCGCCGGGCTCGACCTACGCCGTTGAACTGTCGCCAACCAGCAGCGACCGCATCGTTGCTGGCGGCACCGCCAACATCAGCGGCGCCACGGTCAGCCTGTCGCTGGAAAACAGCCCGACGCTGCTCAGCACCACCGAGGCGCAAAGCCTGCTCGGTCGCCAGTACGACATCCTGCAAGCGGCCGGCGGCATTCAGGGCCAGTTCGGTGCGGTGCTGCCGAATTACCTGTTTATCGGCGGCAGCCTCGACTACGCCGCCAATGGCATTCAACTCGATATCGAACGTAACTCAACCACCTTCGCCAGCGTCGGGCAAACGCCGAATCAGCGCTCAGTAGCGGCTGCCGTCGAAGGTCTGGGCGCGGGTAACTCGGTGTACGAAAGCCTGTTGCGTTCACCCGATGCGAGTTCCGCACAACAGGCGTTTCAGCAGTTGAGCGGCGAGATCTACCCGGCGTTGAGTTCGATGCTGATCAACGACAGCCGGCAGTTGCGCGATGCGGTGGGCGAGCGCCTGCACGATACCAATGCTGCGCAAAGCAATGGCTGGGTCAAGGCGCTCGGCGCCTGGGGCACGACTGATTCGAGCCACGACACGGCGGGCTACAACACCTCGATTGGCGGGCTGCTGGCCGGTGTCGATGGCGCGCTGGACGAGCAGACCCGCATCGGTCTGGTCAGCGGTTACAGCGACAGTTCGCTGAGCATGGGTTCGGGCACGCATTCCTCGGCCAAGGTCGACAGCTATCACCTCGGCGCGTACGCCGGCCGTGAACTCGGCGCCTGGCGCTTGAGCACGGGCGCGGCCTACAGCTGGCATCGCGCCGATGTGAAGCGTGATCTGCAATACGGCAACGTCAGTGCCAAACAGAAAGCCAAAGTCGATGCGGCGACCACGCAAGTGTTCGGCGAGGCGGCTTATCGCTTGCACCTGCAACCACTGGCGCTGGAGCCATTCGCCAACCTGGCTTACGTGCATCTGGACACTGAAGGTTTGACCGAGAAGGGCGACGCTGCGGCGTTGAAAAGCTCCGGCGATCAACGTGACGCGGTGCTGAGCACCCTCGGCGTGCGAGCGATCAAGACCTTCAATCTTTCGCCCGCGCAATCACTCGACGTGAGTGGCCATCTCGGCTGGCAGCACAGCCTCAGCGACATCGATTCCGAGCAGCATCTGCGCTTCGCCAGCGGTGGCACGCCGTACGCGGTGGAGAGTTCAGCGCTGGTGCGTGATGCGGCGCTGGTGGGTGTGCAGGCCAGCCTGGCCTTGAGCAAGGACGTGCGGGTCAACCTTGATTACAACGGACAACTGGCCAGTCGCGAAAAGCTGCATGGCGTTGGCCTGAGCCTGAACTGGCAGTTCTAACCCACGCTGATCGTTCCCACGCGGAGCGTGGGAACGATCAACAGCTGAAGAGACGGATTTTTCGCAACATCACTAAGGAAGGTCGCTGGATGAATAACAACAATACCCCCGCGCAAACGGGAGGCCGCTTTGCCCTGAAAACCCTCACGCTCGCCGTGCTCTGTGCCATCGGCACCGCCCACGCCGCACCCTACGTGGAGAGCGGTCGCACGGGTGATCCGTCGAGTTGGCGCAGTGCCGAATTTCAGGCCGATTGGGGCCTGGGCGCGATCGGTGCCGATCACGCCTACGCCGCCGGCTATACCGGCAAAGGCGTGAAACTGGGGATCTTTGATCAGCCGGTGTATGCCGCGCACCCGGAGTTTTCCGGCAGCAATAAAGTCGTCACCCTGGTCACCAGCGGGATTCGCGAATACACCGACCCGTACATCCCGGTCAAAGCCGGCGATGCGTTCCGTTATGACGGTTCGCCCTCGGTCGGTTCCGACGGCAAACTCGGCGCCCACGGCACCCACGTCGGCGGTATCGCCGCCGGCAGTCGCGACGGCGGGCCGATGCACGGCGTGGCATTCGGTGCGCAGATCATCAGCGCCGACAACGGCGACCCGGGCCCGGAAGACGGCATCGTTCGCGGTAACGACGGCGCGGTGTACAAGGCCGGTTGGGACGCACTGATCGCCAGCGGCGCGCGGATCATCAACAACAGCTGGGGCATCGGCATTACTGACCGTTTCGACCTCGGCGGCCGCGATCCGGCGTACCCGCACTTCACCGTCAATGACGCGCAAGTGCAGTTCAACGAAATCCGCACGCTGCTCGGCACCAAGCCCGGCGGCGCCTACGACGGTGCGATTGCCGCCGCGCGCAGTGGCATCGTGACGATCTTCGCCGCCGGCAACGACTACAACCTCAACAACCCGGACGCCATCGCCGGTCTCGGCTATTTCGTTCCGGACATCGCGCCGAACTGGATCACCGTCGCCGCGCTGCAGAAGAACCCGGACCTGGCCAGCGCCAATCCGTACATCATGAGTACGTTCTCTTCGCGTTGCGGCTATACCGCGAGTTTCTGCGTCTCGGCGCCGGGTACGAAGATTTTCAGCGCGATCATCGAAGGCACCAACGCCGACAACCTGACCACCGGCTACAAAAACTACAACGGCACCTCGATGGCCGCGCCACACGTGGCCGGTTCCATGGCGGTGCTGATGGAACGCTTCCCGTACATGAGCGGTGATCAAGTCGCCACGGTCTTGCGTACCACCGCCACTGACCTCGGCGCGCCGGGCATCGACGCCTTGTACGGCTGGGGCATGATCAACCTGCGCAAGGGCATCGACGGCCCGTCGATGTTCGTCACCGAGCAGGACATCCCGGCCGAATTCCGCATCGACGGCGCTTACGGCTCCGGCCAGTTTGTCGCGGATCTGCCGGGTATCGGCGCGATCATTGATCAAGGCAAACCGACCGAGCGCGTGTGCACTGACATCACCTGCGGCCTCGACACCTGGCGCAACGACATTTCCGGCCACGGCGGGCTGACCAAGCAAGGTATCGGCACGCTGGTGCTGACCGGCAACAACACTTACAGCGGCCCGACCCTGGTCAATCAGGGCCGCCTGGCCATCAACGGTTCGCTGCAATCGGCGGTGACGGTGAATGACGGCGGTATCCTCGGCGGCAATGGCCACATCGGCACGCTGTCGGTGAACAGCGGCGGTACGGTGGCGCCGGGTAATTCCATCGGCACAATGAATGTGGCCGGTGACGTGACCTTTGCACCGGGTTCGACCTACGCCGTAGAGCTGTCGCCGACCAGCAGCGATCAGATCATCGCCACTGGCAAAGCGCTCATCGAAGGCGCGACGGTGAGCCTGTCGCTGGAAAACAGCCCGACGCTGCTGAGCACCAATGAAGTGCAAAGCCTGCTCGGCACGCGCTACAACATCCTGCAAGCGGCGGGCGGTATTGAAGGCCGCTTCGGTCAGGTGTTGCCGGATTACGCCTTTCTCGGCGGCACGCTGGCGTACTCGGCCGATGGCATCCAGTTGGCGGTCGGGCGTAACGACGCTTCGTTCGCCAGCGTCGGTTTGACGCCGAACCAGCGTGCGGTCGGTGCGGCGGCCGAGCGTCTGGGCGCTGGTAACGCGCTGTTTGAAACCCTGTTGCTGTCGCCGAATGCGGCGTCGGCGCAGCAAGCCTTCCAGCAGTTGTCCGGCGAAATCCATCCGGCCATTGGCACGATGCTGATCAACGACAGCCGTTACCTGCGTGAAGCCGTTGGCGAACGTCTGCGCGAGCGTGATCTGTTCAACGCCGGTGCACCGACTGACGATCGCAGCAACGCCTGGGTCAAGGTCCTGGGTTCGTGGGGCAAAAGCGATGGCGGGCATGACAATGCCGACTCCAACAGCTCCATTGGCGGCCTGCTGGCCGGTGTTGACGGCTTGATCGCTGAAGATACCCGTCTCGGTTTCGTTACCGGTTATAGCGACAGCTCATTGAGCATGGGCAGCGGCACGCATTCGTCGGCATCAGTCGACAGCTACCACTTGGGTGCGTACCTGGGCCATCAGATCGATGCGCTGCGTCTGACCGTCGGTGGCGCCTATAGCTGGCACCGTGTCGACGTCAAACGTGACCTGCAGTTCGGGGACGTCAGCGGAAAACAAAAGACCAAGCACGATGCCGCAACCACTCAAGTCTTCACCGAGGCCGCCTATGATCTGGGCCTGCAACCGATGAACCTGGAGCCGTTCGCCAATCTGTCCTATGTGCACCTGAACACCGAAAGCTTCACCGAAAAAGGTGACGCCGCCGCGCTGAAGGGCGGTGAGGACAACCGCGATGTGGTGCTGTCGACCCTCGGCGTGCGCGCCAAGCGCAGCTTCGCGCTGTCGGATCAGCATCAGTTGGAACTGGGCGCGAGCCTCGGCTGGCAGCACAACCTGAGCAACGTTGATGCCGACAGCCATCTGGCGTTTGCCAATGGCAACAGCGCGTTCACCGTGCAGAGCGTGTCGATGGATCGCGATGCGGCGGTGGTCGGTGTGCGTGCGGGTCTGGCGCTCAATCGCGATGTGCGGGTGAACCTGGATTACAACGGCCTGATCGGTAACAACGAGAAAGACCACGGCGTGGGTCTGACCCTCGACTGGCAGTTCTAAGGCGTTCCGGCAGTTCTGCGGAGCTGCCGGTTTTTGAAGGAAGAGAGAGCACAACATGGGACTGTTCGATTATAAAAATGCCGATGGCAAAGCGTTGTACAGCGACGCCATCGCACTGACGCTGTATGCCTACACGCCGACCGGCAAACCGTTGCCGGCCACCGCTTGGGCGCCGCTCACGGCGACGGCGCTGGGCTATCAGGGCAAGGTCGGGCCACAAGGCACGTTCTTTGGCGAGAAGGACGGCTTCACCAGCGCCGAGGCCGAAGTGCTCGGCAAGTACGACGCCGCCGGCAAATTGATCGGCATCGGCGTCGCTTTTCGTGGCACCGGCGGGCTGGGTTACAGCGACACCTTCGGCGACCTGAAAAACAACCTGCTGGCCGCCATCGGGCCGTCGGATTACGCGAGCAATTACGCGAAAAACGCTTTCGACAATTTGCTCAAGGCGGTCGCCACATTCGCCATCGCCAACGGCATTGCCGCCAAGGACGTGCTGCTCAGCGGCCACAGCCTCGGCGGGCTCGGGGTCAACAGCGTCGCCGAATTGAGCGCGAGCAACTGGGGCGGCTTCTTCAAGGACGCCAACTACATCACCTTCGCCTCGCCAACCCAGAGCAGCACCGGCAATAACGTGCTGAACATCGGTTTCGAGAACGACCCGGTGTTCCGCGTGCTCGACGGCACCACGTTCAGCAGCGCGTCGATGGGCAAGCACGACAAGCCGCACGATTCGACCACCGACAACATCGTCAACTTCAACGACAACTACGCGTCCACCGCGCAGAACCTGGTGCCGTTCAGCATCGTCAATCCGCTGAACTGGTCGGCCCACAGCTCGTTGGGCTATGCCGATGGCTTGAATCGGGTCATCGATTCGAAGTTTTACAACCTTACGCATAAAGACTCGACGATCATCGTCTCCAATCTGGAAGAAGCGTCTCGCGGCAAGACCTGGGTCGAAGATCTCGGCCGCAGTGGCGAGCCGCACACCGGCAGCACGTTCATCATCGGCACCCAGAGCAGCGACTGGCTCAAGGGCGGCGCGGGCAACGACTTCCTCGAAGGCCTGGGCGGTGATGACCGGTTCCGTGATGACGGCGGCTACAACATCCTGCTCGGTGGCCAGGGCCACAACACCTTCGAACTGCAGAAACCATTGCAGAACTTCAGCTTCGCCAACGATGGGGACGGCACGCTGTACGTGCGCGACGCCTACGGCGGCATCAGCATGACCCGCGACATCGGCGCGCTGGTGAGCAAGGAGTCGGGTTCGTGGTGGGGCAGCAAGGAAATCACCTGGAGCGTCACCGCCAAGGGTTTGACCAATGGCAACGAACTGACCCAGTACAACCACTCGCTCAGCGGCGATGGCTACGGCAATGCGCTGCACGCCACGGCTGACGGTGACTGGCTGTTCGGCCTCGGTGGCGATGACAAGCTGATCAGCGACAAGGGCCATGTGACTTTCGTCGGTGGCGCCGGCAATGACGTGATGACCGCCGTGGGTGGCAACAACACCTTCCTGTTCAGTGGCGCGTTCGGTTTTGATGGCATCAACGGTTATCAGGGCAGCGACAAACTGGTGTTCATGGGCGTCGAAGGCGCGGGGCAGGGCTACGACTACAAGCAGCACGCGGCGCAGGCCGGCAACGACACCGTGCTGAAGATTGGCGACTTTGCCGTGACCCTGGTCGGGGTGGGAGTGGCTAACCTGTCGGACTCGGCGTTCGTTTTCGCCTAAAAACCTGTAGGAGTGAGCCTGCTCGCGATAGCGGTGTGTCAGTTTGCATTTTTTCATCTGGCACACCGCTATCGCGAGCAGGCTCACTCCTACATTAAAAGCAACGCGTAGTTTCTGAAATGCTCCGGGGCGTCCCCGTGGGGCGCCCTGGCTGTGAGCTATCTCTAACAATTCCAACAAGAGAGAGGCAATAGCAATGGGTGTGTATGACTACAAGAACTTCGGCACAGCCGATTCCAAGGCGTTGTTCAACGATGCCATGGCGATCACGCTGTATTCCTATCACAACCTCGATAACGGCTTTGCCGCCGGTTATCAGCACAACGGTTTCGGCCTCGGCCTGCCCGCCACGCTGGTCACGGCGCTGCTCGGCGGCACCGATTCGCAAGGGGTGATTCCCGGCATTCCGTGGAATCCCGACTCGGAAAAACTCGCCCTCGACGCGGTGAAAAAGGCCGGCTGGACGCCCATCACCGCCTCGCAACTGGGCTACGACGGCAAGACCGATGCGCGGGGTACCTTCTTCGGCGAGAAGGCCGGTTACACCACCGCCCAAGTGGAAATCCTCGGCAAGTACGACGCCCAGGGCCATCTCACCGAACTCGGCGTTGCCTTTCGCGGCACCAGCGGCCCGCGGGAGAACCTGATCCTCGACTCCATCGGCGACGTGATCAACGACCTGCTCGCCGCCTTCGGTCCCAAGGATTACGCGAAGAATTACGTCGGCGAAGCCTTCGGCAATCTGCTCAATGACCTGGTGGCGTTTGCCAAGGCCAACGGCCTCAGCGGCAAGGACGTTCTCGTCAGTGGTCACAGCCTCGGTGGCCTGGCGGTCAACAGCATGGCCGACCTGAGCGGGGGCAAGTGGGGTGGTTTCTTCGCCGATTCCAACTACATCGCCTACGCCTCGCCAACGCAAAGCAGCACCGACAAAGTGCTCAACGTCGGCTACGAAAACGACCCGGTGTTCCGCGCCCTCGACGGCTCGACCTTCACCGGTGCTTCGATCGGCGTGCACGATGCGCCCAAGGTCTCGGCCACCGACAACATCGTCAGCTTCAACGATCACTACGCCTCGACCGCGTGGAATCTGCTGCCGTACTCGATCCTCAACATTCCCACCTGGATCTCGCACTTGCCGACCGCGTATGGCGACGGTATGAACCGGGTGATCGACTCAAAATTCTACGACCTGACCAGCCGCGACTCGACGATCATCGTCGCCAACCTCTCGGACCCGGCGCGGGCCAACACCTGGGTACAGGACCTCAACCGCAACGCCGAAACCCACAAGGGCAGCACGTTCATCATTGGCAGTGACGCCAACGATCTGATCCAGGGCGGTAGCGGCAACGATTACCTGGAAGGTCGCGCCGGCAATGACACCTTCCGCGACAGTGGTGGCTACAACGTTATCCTCGGCGGGCAGGGCAGCAACACCCTCGATCTGCAAAGTGCGGTGAAATACTTCGACTTCGCCAATGACGGTGCCGGCAATTTGTACGTGCGCGACGCCAACGGCGGGATCAGCATCACCCGCGATATCGGCAGCATTGTCACCAAGGAACCGGGCTTTCTCTGGGGCCTGTTCAAGGACGATGTGACCCACAGCGTCACGGCCAGCGGTTTGAAGGTCGGCAACAACGTCACCGCGTACGAGTCCAGCGTCAAAGGCACCAGCGGCGCCGATACGTTGAACGCGCATGCCGGTGGCGACTGGTTGTTCGGGCTGGACGGCAACGATCACCTGATGGGTGGCGCGGGCAATGACGTGTTTGTCGGCGGCGCCGGTAACGACCTGATGGAGTCGGGGGGCGGGGCGGATACGTTTCTGTTCAACGGTGCGTTTGGGCAGGATCGGGTGCTCGGTTTCACGTCCAATGACAAACTGGTGTTTCTCGGAGTGCAGGGTGTGTTGCCGGCGGAGGATTTCCGGGCTCATGCTGCGACTGTCGGGCAGGACACGGTGCTGACGTTTGGCAACGATTCGGTGACGTTGGTCGGGGTGTCGCTGAATAGCCTGAGTGCTGACGGTGTAGTGATCGCCTAAGGTTGATGGGGTGCCGGTAAGGGCCTCTTCGCGAGCAGGCTCGCTCCCACACTGGATCTGTGTCGTTTACAAAACCCCTGTGGGAGCGAGCCTGCTCGCGAAGAACGATAACGCGGTGTCAAAAGTGACTCAACAGCCATTCCCTGACTCAAACCCCTGCAAAACAGGAATTGCGGCCTAAAGCCAGCATGTGCACACACGTTCTATAGCTAGCCGCCATTGAGTACAGGAGATTCAAACGTGAAAGGTTTCAAGGGGTATGTCGGGTTCGTCGCACTGGCGCTGTGTTCGGCCAATGCCTGCGCCGATCTGCCTCAAAGTTCGATTCTGAGCCGTTACGGCGTCACCACCGAGCAACTGCCGAGCCCGCCGAAAACCGCGGCGGCCGAACCGGTCGAAGAGAAGAGCCGCTTTCAGATTCAGCCCGAACAACCGTTCGTGACCCTGCGTCTGGGTGACGGTAAACAGCCGCAAACCACCGGCAATCTGAGCATCGATCGCATGACGCAGCAGGACCTGGAACGTTGCCAGCGTTTGCAGGGCGAAGTGGTCAAGCGGGGTGGCACGTACATGCCGTGCGACGGCAGCCTGCCGGGCATGCCGACCTTCGAATAACACGCGATGATTGTTCCCACGCTCTGCGTGGGAATGCCTCAACGGACGCTCCGCGTTCGGCTCTGGATGGGACGCGGAGCGTCCCGGGCTGCAATCCCACGCAGAGCGTGGGAGCGATAGACGCGAGCGAAACCTAGTCTTCTTCGCGCACAGTGGCCACTTCATCGGCACGGACCTTCACCTTGGCCCCGGAAATATCCTCGAACTCATAGAAGCCGTCCTTGGTTTTGGTCTTCGGCATGTCCTTGGTCAGGTACTGGGTGCCGTTCTGCAGGGTGACCACCGTCGGGGTCGAGCAACCGGCCAGTGCCAGTGCGGCGGCGATGGCGAAAGGGATGCCCAGTGCTTTGATTTTCATACCCACCTCTAAATCCTCATTCGATGTGATGCCGAGCATTGTCGGCCCTCTAACGCGGTTGGTGCCATCCCCGGCGGAAAAGTTCGATAGCCCGGCGAAAAAATGCCATTGATCATTTTCCGTTTGCACCGGGCAGGGCACAGCTGGTATCTGTACGCATAACCAGTACTCGCTTGCCATGGCCCAGAATCCCCGTGACTGCCGATCCCCTCGACGACCCGTTCTATTACCTTAACAACTTCCGGCAAGTGCTTGATTGGCTTGAGCTTCGTTATGCCGATGTAATGAGCGAACCGGAACACGCGTTCATCCGCGACTTCAAGGCCTTGCCGCGCGCGTCGCAGGGTTTGCTGGTGCGGATGGTCATGCGCAAGGGTGTGCATTTTCGTGCCGGCAAACTCAATTACCTTGAAATCGGTGACATCGCCGAGGCCGCGCAGCCCTTGCTGGAGCACGGCTGGATCGACGAACACGCGCCGCTGGTCCTCGCCGAGTTGTTCGATGTGTTGCTCAAGGCCGAGATCCTGCAAGCGTTCGCAGCCTTTATCGAGCAACCCAAGGGCCGCAAGGACGATTGGCTGCCGCTCCTCGCCGAGCAGTTTGCAGAAGCTCGCAGCCTGCGCGACTGGGCGCCGCTGCTCGATGATCGCTTGTTCAGTCTGACCATCATGGACCTGTGCGACCGCTTGCGGCTGATGTTCTTCGGCAACCTGTATCAGGACTGGTCGGAATTCGTCCTCGCCGACCTTGGCATCTTCACTTATGAAAAAGTCGAATTCTGCGCCGACTCGCGGGGCCTGCGCAGTCGCGAAGACGTCGATGCGTGCCTGTTCCTGCACAACTGTCAATTGCGTTTCGAAGCCGGTGAGCCACTGGACACCATTGTTGCGCAGGTCAGCGCCTTGCACTTCGACAACCCGTGGCTGCAACGCCGGCGTGGCAAGGTGCTGTTCCAGATCGGCCAGTATTGCGAGCGCATCGGCGAGTTTGCCCTGGCCCTGAGCATTTACCGCGACTGCGCCTATCCCGGCGCCCGTTTACGCATGATCCGCGTGCTGGAGCGCAGCGGCGAATACTCGTTGGCGCTGGAGCTCGCCACGCTGGCGGAGCAGGCGCCGGAAAGCGCTGCCGAGCAGCAAGGCCTGCAACGGATATTGCCAAGGGTGCGGCGCAAACTCGGTGGCCCGCCGCTCAAACGCGTAGCGGCCAGACCGGTCGAGCGGCTGGATCTGCAATTGCCACGCACCGATCCAGCCTTGTCTGTGGAGTTTTACGTGCAGGCGCATCTGCACGATGACGACGGCCCGGTGCATTACGTGGAAAACAGTCTGATCAACTCGCTGTTTGGCCTGTTGTGCTGGCCGGCGATTTTCGCACCGTTGCCTGGGGCATTCTTCCACCCGTTTCAGCGCGGCCCGGTGGACCTGCTCAACGAAGATTTCCAGCAACGCCGCGCTGAGCTGTTCCAGGCGTGCCTGAGCGAACTCGACGACGGCCGCTATGCCGCGACCATTCGCCAGCGCTTTGTCGACAAATGGGGCGTCCAGTCGCCATTCGTATTCTGGGGCGCGGTGAATGAACAATTGCTTGAGCAGGCGTTGGCCTGTCTACCCGCTGAGCACCTTAAACATTGGTTTAACCGTTTGCTGCTCGACATCAAGGCCAACCGCGCCGGCATGCCCGACCTGATCCAGTTCTGGCCGCAGCACAAAACTTACCGAATGATTGAAGTGAAAGGCCCCGGCGATCGCCTGCAGGACAACCAGCTGCGCTGGCTTGAGTTCTGTCACCAACACCAGATGCCGGTGGCCGTGTGTTATGTGCAATGGGCGGAGCAGAGCGCTTGAGTTACAGCATTGCCGTGCGCGCACTCTGTGAGTTCACCGCCAAGGCCGGCGACCTTGACCTGCGTTTTACGCCATCACCCACGGCGCTGGAAGGCATCGCCGGCCACCGCACTGTGGCCTCGCGGCGCAGCGAAAAGTATCAAAGCGAAGTGGCGCTCGAAGGCGAGTTTCTGCAGTTGAAGGTCAAGGGCAGGGCGGACGGCTACGACCCGGCGCAGACTTGCCTTGAAGAGGTTAAAACCTACCGTGGCGACCTGAGTAAGCAACCGGCCAATCACCGCCAGTTGCACTGGGCACAGGCGAAGATCTACGGCTGGTTGATGTGCCGCAAACTCGAACTTGAGCAAATCAATCTGGCGCTGGTGTATTTCGATATCGTCAGCGAAAAAGAGTCCTGTCTGGTCGAGGCCTTCAGCGCCGAGACCCTCAAGGCCTTTTTCGAACAGCAATGCACGCTGTTCCTGCAATGGGCCGAACAGGAAATGGCCCATCGAGAAGCGCGCAATCTGGCCGCGCAGCAACTGGCGTTTCCCCATGCCGATTTTCGTCCCGGTCAGCGGCACTTGGCGGAATCAGTGTTCAAAGCCGTCAGCACCGGCCGTTGCCTGATGGCCCAGGCACCGACCGGCATCGGCAAAACCCTCGGCACGCTGTTCCCGATGCTCAAGGCCCTGGCGCCGCAGCAACTGGACAAGGTGTTCTTCCTGACCGCGAAGACACCGGGGCGCAAACTGGCGCTGGATGCCAGTCAGGTGTTGTTCGATCGGTCACCAGCCTTGCCCCTGCGGGTGCTGGAAATGGTCGCCCGGGACAAGGCCTGCGAACATCCGGACAAAGCCTGTCACGGCGAATCCTGCCCGTTGGCTCAGGGCTTTTATGATCGTTTGCCGGCCGCGCGGGAAGCGGCCAGTCGAATCCGCCTGCTCGACCAAGCCGCCATGCGCGAGGTCGCCGCGCAACACGCGGTGTGCCCGTATTACCTGAGTCAGGAGATGGCCCGTTGGGTAGACGTGGTGATCGCCGACTACAACTATTACTTCGACTTCAGCGCCATGCTGTTCGGTCTGGCCCAGCTTAATCAATGGAAAGTCGCGGTGCTGGCGGACGAGGCGCACAACCTGGTCGAACGCGGCCGGCAAATGTACAGCGCCAGTCTTGATCAATTCACCCTTGGCAGTGTGCGCAAAACCGCGCCGGCACCGCTGAAAAGCTCCCTGCAACGGATCAACCGTGAATGGAACGCGCTGCATGCGCCGCAACTGGCGGCGTATCAGGCTTACGACAAGGCCCCGGAAAAACTCCTGCAAGCGATCTCGTTGTGTTGCGCGGCCATTGGCGATTACCTCAATGACCATCCGCAGGGCCTCGACAGCGCCTTGCAGAACTTCTATTTCGACCTGTTGCAATTCGCCCGGGTGGCGGAGCTGTACGACGAGCATTACCTGTTCGACATCAGCAAGCGCGACCTCGACCGCAAAAAGCCGCTGTCGCAGTTATGCCTGCGCAACGTGGTGCCGGCCGCGTTCATTGGCCCGCGGCTGAAAGCGGCGCGCAGCAGCGTGTTGTTTTCCGCGACCCTCAGCCCGCGTCACTATTACGCCGATTTGCTCGGTACGCCGGCCGACACCGTGTGGATCGACGTCGAATCGCCGTTTTGCGCCGAGCAGTTGCAGGTGCAGATCGTCAGCCGCATTTCGACACGCTTCAACCATCGTCAGGCCTCGCTGGAGCCGATCGTCGAATTGATCGCGCGGCAGTTCAGCGAACGTCCGGGCAACTATCTGGCGTTTTTCAGCAGCTTCGATTATCTGCAACAAGTGGCGTCGTTACTCGCTGAGCGTTACCCGCACATCAGCCTGTGGCAGCAATCGCGGGGCATGCTCGAAGGGGCGCGGCAGGCCTTTCTCGATCAGTTCACCGCGCACAGCCAGGGCGTCGGCTTTGCCGTGTTGGGCGGTGCGTTCGGCGAAGGCATCGATTTACCCGGTGCGCGGCTGATCGGCGCGTTCATTGCCACCCTGGGGCTGGCGCAGTTCAATCCGGTCAACGAACAACTCAAACACCGCATGGCCGCCATCTTCGGCGCCGGTTACGACTACACCTACCTGTACCCGGGCGTGCAGAAAGTGGTGCAGGCCGCCGGGCGAGTCATCCGCACCCGTGAGGATAGCGGCGTGGTGATGCTGATTGACGATCGCTTTGCCGAGAGCCGGATCAAACAGCTGCTGCCGCGCTGGTGGGCAATCAATCACGAGACGGACGCTTCCCAATTTGCCGGATTACCGCATACTTCTGCTCATGACAATGGCTGGTGAGTGTGATGAGCGAGAAAAACAAGACCGCGGCGATCGAAGAGATGCGTTTTCGTCTGCTGATCGATGCGGTGGTCGACTATGCGATCTACATGATCGATCCCGACGGCATCATCACCAGTTGGAACTCCGGCGCCAAACGCTTCAAGGGCTACGAAGAAGCGGAAATTCTCGGCGAACATTTCTCCCGCTTCTATACCGCTGAGGATCGCGCCGCCGGTCTGCCGCAACGTGCGCTCGATACGGCGATCCGTGAGGGACGTTTCGAAGGCGAGGGCTGGCGGGTGCGCAAGGACGGCACCAATTTCTGGTCGCATGTGGTCATCGATCCGATCATTGATCCCGACGGCAAATTGCTCGGTTTCGCCAAGATCACCCGCGACCTGACCGACCGCAAAATGGCTGAAGAAACCCTCAAGCAAAGCGAGCAGCAGTTCCGCTTGCTGGTGCAGGGCGTCACCGACTACGCCATCTACATGCTCAGCCCCGAAGGCCGGGTCAGCAACTGGAACCAGGGCGCGCAGCGGATCAAAGGCTATCTGCCGGAAGAAATCATCGGTCAGCATTTTTCGCTGTTCTATACCCCCGAAGACCGCGAACTCGGCGAGCCGCAACGGGCGCTGGAAATCGCCACCCGCGAGGGCCGTTTCGAGAACAAGAGCTGGCGCATGCGCAAGGACGGCACGCGGTTTCTCGCTCATGTGGTGGTCGATGCGATTCGTGGTGACACCGGCACATTGCTTGGTTTTGCCAAGATCACCCGCGACATCACCGAAGCCCACCAGGCGCAACAGGCGCTGGAGAAAACCCGTGAAGCGCTGTTCCAGGCGCAGAAGATGCAGGCCATCGGTCAGCTCAGCGGTGGCATCGCCCATGACTTCAATAATCTGCTGACGGTGATTCTCGGTAACCTCGAGATTGTGCAAAAGCGCGTGGGCGACGATGCGAAAATCAGCCGCCTGCTGGAAAACGCCACCCAAGGCGCCTTGCGTGGCGTGTCGCTGACCCAGCGCATGCTGGCATTCGCCCGCCGACAGGAACTGAAGACCGAGTCGGTCGATATCGCGCAATTGGTTCAGGGCATCAGCGGTTTGCTGCGCAGTTCGCTGGGGCCGGGTATCCGTGTCGACACGCGGTTTCCCGACGATCTCGAGCCGGTGCTGGCGGACACCAATCAGTTGGAGCTGGCCCTGCTCAATCTGGCGACCAACGCCCGCGACGCCATGCCCGATGGAGGTACGGTGAGCATCAGCGCTGAACCGCGAGTGGTGCTTGAACTGGGGCATTCGGACCTGCCTGCGGGGCGTTACGTCTGCCTCAGCGTAATCGACACCGGGGAGGGCATGGATGAGCACACGCTGGCGTCGGCCAGGGATCCGTTCTTCACCACCAAAGGATTGGGCAAGGGTACCGGGCTGGGCTTGTCGATGGTCCACGGCTTCATGGAGCAACTCGGTGGCCGTTTCATCCTCAAGAGTGCCAAGGCCCAGGGCACCACGGCAGAACTGTGGATTCCGGTGGCCGGCGAGGGTACCGTCAGCAAGTCGCTGCAGCCACACGCCGAGCCCGTGGTGGTACCAAGACTCAGCGTGCTGGTGGTGGATGACGACTCACTGGTGTTGACCAGTACCAGCCTGCTGCTCGAAGACCTCGGCCATCGGGTGGTCAGTGCGACGTCCGGTGCGCAAGCGCTGGCGTTGTTCGATCAGGGCGAGGTCATCGACCTGATGATCACCGACATGGCCATGCCGAAGATGAGCGGCGCGCAACTGGCCCATGCCGTGCGCGTGCTCAAACCGGATCTGCCGATCATCCTGGCCACCGGCTACGCCGAACGTCTGGAAGGCTTTGCCGCGCAACTGCCACGGCTGCCCAAGCCGTTTACGCAGATGAATCTGGTGGCAATCATTGCCCAATCGATGAAACAAGGCGTCGGTCAATCCGTCTGAACTTGCGCGCCAACGGGGACTTCTAAACGTTTTCCCCACCCCGGAGCGTGCATCTTTTGTCTCGCATACTGACTGAGCCCACCGCTGAAGAAACCCTGACCGAACATGACGCCAAGATGTTTGGCTCACCCAAGGAACGGCTGGATTTCTATCGGCGGGAGATCCAGTACGAAACCAGCATCCTCGCCAACCGTACCGACGCTTATCTGGCGGCGCAGTCGTTTCTGGTGATTGCCTTTGCCTCGTGCATGGCCAACCTCAACCCGGAGTGGGGCAAGTTGTTCACGCTGGTGGTGCCACCGTTTCTTGCGCTGCTCGGGCTGCTCAGCTCACTGAACGCCTGGCCGGGGATTCGCGCGGCGTACGACATCATTGATCACTGGCATTTCAAGCAGAGCCACTTGCTGCACAGCGAACCGCTGATGGGCCTGGCGTATGACGAATCGCCGCTGTTCAGCGAGATGGAATCGAGCCACAAGGGCTACCGCAAATCCCTGCTGTTTTCGGTGCGTACGCCGTGGATCTTTGCAACGTTCTGGGTGTTGCTGGGGAGTTATGCGGTGTTTATTCAGGTGACCAATCCGGGCGGGTGATGGGCAAAAATAGAAAAGCCCGGCTTATGTGGCCGGGCTTTTTCATTCGCTTGGATTTTGTGTTGCCATTCAGATCGATCCCCCTCACCCCAACCCTCCCGAAACGTCGGACCGCCCCCAATGGGGGCGAGGGGGAAGGGAGCAGATCTTCGTTGTACTCAAAATCTGCGTTCGACTCGGTATCTCAGGTCGGCGTACCTCGACCATTCACCTCGGTCAGTTCCCTCTCCCTCTGGGAGAGGGCTAGGGTGAGGGGCTTTTCTGCCTCACTCCACGGTCTCAAGCTCTCGACGCAGCGCCACCGAGTTTTGCGACGACATCGGGATCGGCGGGAAGTCTTCGTTCAAGACGCACAAATGATCGATCGCATCTTCAAACATCAAATCGGCTTTCTTGCGCAGCGCTCGGTAATGTTCAAATTGCTCGATATCCAGGTGTTCAACGTCAAGCAGCGCATTGGCCGCGCGGTTGAGGGTGTGAGCGTTATCGAACAATTGACGATTGCGTTCCAGAGCCAGTGCTCTGCAAGCCTTGATTTGCGCAGGAGTCGAGCATTCTTTCATGACCGTGACCTTAATCTTCAAGGATTCCGTTTCATAGGCGTAGCGCCGCAGGGGAACCGAACCTGCCGGGCCCCGCCGGACACATCCGGCGAGGGGTTATGCTTGTGACTGCCGGCCATTAATCAGGGATCCATTTTTTTATAGAAAAAAATTCGATCAATTCCCGGTTAAATCCGCAAATCAAAAATCAGTTTTTTTGTTTTTTTGCGCTGTTCGTAACGGGCGAGGATCGGTTGCGTGCTGATGCCGTGGAGCAAGATGCTCAGCGCCACCACCGACAAGGTCAGATCGGTACACAGGCTGGCCACCGTGTCGGTCAGCCCGTGGTTCAAGGCATAAAACAAATAGAACAGGCTGCCGATACCGCGAATGCCAAACCAGCCGATCAACAGCCGTTGCCTTCCTTTGAGCAGTGCGCCCCAAGGCATCAGCGCGACGCAGGCCGGGCGGATCAGGCAGAACAGCACGCCGCCCACCAGCAACGCCCGCCAGTCCCAGTGCGCCACCAGCACCACGCCGAGCAGGGTCACCAGAAATACTTCCATGGCGCGCTCGACCAGACTGCCGAACGACAGCATGTCGCCCATCATGATCCCGGCGGCGACCTGGCTGCTTTCCAGCCGTTCGGTGTCGCCGTGCACCGCGTGCTGCGGTTCGACGTTCTGATGACCGACCACCGGCTGCACCAAGTGCTCGGCGGGCGGTTGCCCGGCGCCGGTGGATTTGACTTCGACCTGACGCAGGCCCAACCCGGCAGCGAACACCGACAGAAAACCATAGCCGCCAATCGCCTCGGCAACGACATACGCCAGGGCAATCAACGACAACGCCAGATAGTCGTTCGGGCTGAGCGTGCTGTCGTCATTGTGAATGCGCAGCGACAGGGTCACGCGGCCGATACCACGGCCCATCCAGTAACCGGTGAGCAGGCCTGCGGGCACCGCCCACAACAAACTGCGCAAGACCCAGCCCTGCCACTCGGCGGCAGAGCCATCACCGTGAATCAACAACAAGCCGAGAATCACAAACGGAAACGCCACCCCGTCATTCAGCCCGGCCTCACCCGACAGGCCGAAACGCACGCTGTCGACATCCCGCGCATCATTGACCTGCACCAGCGCCGCCAGCACCGGGTCGGTGGGCGCCAGCATCGCCCCGATCAACAACGCCGGCCCCCACGGCAAGCGCAAAGCAAAATGCAGCAGCAGGCACACCCCGGCGATGGTCAGAACCATTACTGGGCCGGCGAGGCCGAAGGCGATTCGCCAACGCTTGTCGCGCAGCGGCAGGCGCAATTTCAGGCCGCAGACGAACAGAGAGAAGAGCACCGCGACTTCCGTCAGGTGCTCCATCCACAGCGAGGCGTCTTCCAGGGATAGTTTCAGCAGATCGAGGCCACTGGGACCGATGCCGATACCCAGCAGCAAACAAACCGCCGAGGTGGTCACCGGCATCCAGCGCAGGTATGACGACGTCAGCGCCAGGGTCAGCAGGACTGCGCCGAGTACGGCGACCCACACGATAAAACTCATGATCTGCCGCCTTCAAATGTTTGATGTGACGGCAATCGCACCGTGTTCAATGGGCCTTCAGTTTTACTGTAGGCGTTGGCGAAGGCGTCATCACAGCATCGGTTTGCCACCGGTCACGCCATAGCGCTGGCCGGTGATGTAACTGGCTTCGTCCGAGGCCAGCAACACGTAGATCGGCGCCACTTCGACCGGTTGGCCGGGGCGGCCGAGCGGGGTGTTGCCGCCGAAGTTCTGCACTTCTTCATCGGGCATGGTCGAGACGATCAGCGGCGTCCAGATCGGCCCCGGTGCCACGCAGTTCACGCGGATTTCCTTTGGCCCGAGCATCTGCGCCAGACCGCCGGTGAAATTGGCGATCGCGCCTTTGGTGGTGGCGTAGGCGAGCAGGGTGGGTTTGGGCATGTCCGAGTTGATCGAGCTGGTGTTGATGATCGACGAACCGGCGCCCATGTGCTTTATCGCGGCCTGACACAAGCGGAAGATCGCGGTGATGTTGACGTCGAAGGTCATCACCCATTCGTCGTCGGGGATTTCTTCGAAGGTTTCGTGGGTCATCTGGAACGCGGCGTTGTTGACCAGCACATCAATGCGGCCGAAGCGTTCCACGGTCTTGTCGACCAAGGCCTGGCAATGGGCCTTTTGCGCAATATCGCCGGGTAACAGCAGGCACTGGCGCCCGGCCTGCTCGACCCAGTGCGCGGTTTCCTGGGCGTCTTCGTGTTCATTCAGATAGGCGACCGCAACGTCGGCGCCTTCACGGGCGAAAGCAATGGCCACAGCGCGGCCGATACCGCTGTCGGCACCGGTGATCAGGGCGATCTTGCCGGACAGTCGCCCGGAGCCGACATAGCTCTGCTCGCCGCAATCGGGATAGGGCTCCATCTTGCGTTGCGAACCGGGAACGGCCTGAGCCTGTTTGGGGAAGGGCGGTTTTGGATAGTCGGTCATCGCGGGTCTCCGAAGTTTCAGGGCAGGTATGGGCGGTTGACCCGGTGTGTTTGCCGTGAGTTCGATCGGATTTACGCCGCATTTCTCGACTTGGAAATGCAAAACCCCTGTAGGAGTGAGCCTGCTCGCGATAGCGGTATTTCAGTCAACAATGATGTTGGATGTCAGGACGCTATCGCGAGCAGGCTCACTCCTACACGGGGATGTGGTGCTCTTAAGTGTGGCGTTGTGTCAGGGCGCGTTCCATGCGGGCGATGCCTTCTTCGAGCAGCGAACGCGGGCAGCCGAAGTTCAGACGGACGAACTGCTGGTGTTGATCGCCGAAGTCCAGACCGGCGCTGAGGCCAACCTTGCCCTGCTCAAGGAAGAACTGCTGCGGGTTGTCCAGGTCCAGCGCCGAGCAGTCCAGCCACGCCAGATACGTGCCCTGCGGCACATTGATGGTCACGCCCGGCAAGCGTTTGCGCACCGCTTCTACCAGCCAGTCGCGATTGGCTTGCAGGTAGGTTTTCAGCTCGGCCAGCCACGGCCCGCCTTCGCTGTACGCCACGCGAGTGGCTTCCATGCCCAGCGGATTGACGCTGTCGACCATGCCGCAACGGGCGTGATTGACGCGTTCGCGCAGGGCGGCGTTCTGGATGATCATGAACGAGGTCTTGAGGCCGGCGATGTTGTAGGCCTTGCTCGCCGACATCAGCGTGATGGTGCGCTCAGCGATCTCAGGGCTCAACGAGGCGGTCGGAATATGTACGCGACCGTCGAAGCACAGCTCGGCGTGGATTTCGTCGGAAATGATCCACGCGTCCTGCGCCACGCAAATGTCGGCCACGGCTTGCAACTCTTCACGGCCAAACACTTTGCCGATCGGGTTGTGCGGGTTGCTCAGCAACAGCGCGCCACCGCCGTTCAGCGACTCACGCAACACGTCCAGCGGCGTCAGGTAAGTGCCGTCAGCCTGGGCGACGAACTCCAGTTCAACCTTGTTCAAGCCCCAATGCCCCGGCGCGTGGCGCAGTGGCGGGTAGTTGGGCACTTGCACCACGACGTTCTGCTGCGCCTGCACCAGCGCTTTCAAAGCCATGTTGAAGCCCGACTCGACGCCCGGCAGAAAAATCAGTTCCTGCGGTTTGACCTTCCAGGAAAACTTGTTCCAGAGGTCGGCGACGATGGCTTCGCGCAAGTTGTCCTGCGCCACGCTGTAGCCCACCAGCGGATGCAGCAAGCGTTGTTGCAGCGCCTCGATCACCACCGGCGGCGCGGCGAAATCCATATCAGCGACCCACATCGGCAACACGTCGGCGCAATAGCGGCTCCACTTGGTGCTGCCGGTGTTGTGGCGGTCGAATACCTGATCAAAATCGAAAGTCATGCGCGGTCTCGTGAAGGCGGGAATGGTCCTGCCGGCATGATAAGCCCACGGCCGTGTAGGAGCACACAAAACCTGTGGGAGCGAGCCTGCTCGCGAAGGCGGTGTGTCAGTCAATATTTGTTTCAACTGACAGGGCCTCTTCGCGAGCAGGCTCGCTCCCACAGGTTTTCCAGTGCATGACCGATTGTCGCCGACGGTCGGTTTTCACACAGATCGTGTGGTCATTGTCTACAGTGAAAAAGTCGGCAGACGTTTGCCGCAACCGTGATTGTCCAGATAAAACCCGGCACCAGTACCGGGTTCCACCTGATCAGGAGTGCACGATGGATCTCAGCCGTCGTCAGTTCTTCAAGGTCGCCGGTATCGGCCTTGCAGGCTCTAGCCTGGGCGCGTTGGGCATGGCCCCGACGCCAGCCTTCGCCGAGCAGGTGCGCCACTTCAAGCTTGCCCACACCCATGAAACCCGCAACACCTGCCCGTATTGCTCGGTCGGTTGCGGGTTGATCATGTACAGCCAGGGCGATGCCGCGAAGAATGTCGCGCAAAGCATCATTCACATTGAGGGCGACGCCGACCACCCGGTCAACCGCGGCACCCTCTGCCCGAAAGGCGCAGGCCTGCTCGACTTCATTCACAGCCCCGGCCGTTTGCTCTACCCGCAAACGCGCAAACCGGGCAGCAGCGAATGGACACGGATCAGTTGGGACGAAGCGCTTGATCGCATCGTCGACCTGATGAAAGCCGACCGCGATGCCAATTTCATCGAGAAAAATGCCAACGGGCAAACGGTGAATCGCTGGCTGAGCACCGGTTTTCTCGCGGCGTCGGCGGCGTCCAACGAAGCCGGCTACATCACCCAGAAGGTGATTCGCAGTCTTGGCATGCTGGGGTTCGATAACCAGGCGCGTGTCTGACACGGCCCGACGGTGGCAAGTCTTGCCCCGACGTACGGCCGTGGTGCCATGACCAATACCTGGACCGATATCGCCAACGCGAATCTGATTCTGGTGATGGGCGGCAACGCAGCAGAAGCGCATCCGTGCGGCTTCAAATGGGTAACCGAGGCCAAAGCGCACAACGCTGCGCGGCTGATCGTGGTCGATCCGCGTTTTACCCGGACCGCGTCTGTGGCCGACTATTACGCGCCGATCCGCACCGGCACCGACATCGCCTTCATGGGCGGTTTGATCAATTACCTGCTGACCGAGGACAAGATCCAGCACGAGTACGTGCGCAACTACACCGACATGTCGTTCATCGTCAGAGCAGGCTACGGCTTCGAAGACGGGATCTTCAGCGGCTACGATGCGGAGAAACGCAGCTACACCGACAAATCCGGCTGGGGTTACGAGATGGGCGACGACGGTTTCGTCAGAGTCGACCCGACCCTGCAAGACCCGCGCTGCGTCTATCAACTGATGAAGCAGCATTACAGCCGCTACACCATCGACCTCGCCAGCCAGATCTGCGGCATGCCGGTCGATGCCATGCAGAAAATCTGGGAAGAGATCGCCACCTGCTCGACACCGGGCAAGACCATGACGATTCTCTACGCCCTCGGCTGGACGCAGCACTCGATCGGCGCGCAGATCATTCGCAGCGCGGCGATGGTGCAATTGCTGCTGGGCAACGTCGGCATGCCCGGCGGCGGGGTCAACGCCTTGCGCGGTCACTCGAACATTCAGGGCCTGACCGACCTTGGCTTGCTCTCCAATGCGCTACCGGGCTATCTGACCCTGGGCAGCGACACCGAGCAGGATTACGCCCAGTTCATCCACAAACGCACGCAAGTCCCGCTGCGGCCGGGGCAATTGTCCTATTGGCAGAACTACAGCAAATTCCACGTCAGCCTGATGAAATCGTGGTACGGCGCCAACGCCACTGCCGAGAACAATTGGTGCTACGACCATTTGCCGAAGCTCGACATCCCCAACTACGACGTGCTGAAAATGTTCGACCTGATGAGTCAGGGCAAGGTCAACGGCTACTTCTGTCAGGGCTTCAACCCGATCGCCGCGTTGCCGGACAAGAACCGCGTGATGGGCGCCTTGGCGAAGCTGAAATGGCTGGTGGTGATGGACCCGCTCGCTACCGAAACCTCGGAGTTCTGGCACAACGTCGGGCCGTACAACGACGTGAAAAGCGCGGAGATCCAGACCGAAGTCATTCGCCTGCCCACCACCTGTTTTGCCGAAGAGGACGGCTCACTGGTCAACAGCAGTCGCTGGCTGCAATGGCACTGGAAAGGCGCCGATGGCCCGGGCGAAGCGCAGACCGACATTCGCATCATGAGCGAACTGTTCCTGCGCCTGCGCAAGCGCTATCAGGCCGAGGGCGGCAAATTCCCTGATCCCCTGCTGAAACTGACGTGGCCGTACAAGATCCCCGACGAGCCTTCGCCGGAAGAGCTAGCCAAGGAAATCAACGGCAGCGCCGTGGCAGATTTCACCGATGCCACCGGCGTCGCGGTCAAGGCCGGCTCGCAACTGGCAGGTTTCGGCTTGCTCAAGGATGACGGCAGCACCGCGTCCGGTTGCTGGATCTTCGCCGGCAGCTGGACCGAGGCCGGTAACCAGATGGCCCGCCGCGACAACGCCGATCCGTACGGCATGCATCAGCATCTCGGCTGGGCGTGGGCCTGGCCGGCCAACCGGCGGATTCTCTACAACCGCGCTTCGGCGGACGTCGCCGGCAAACCGTGGGACCCGAAAAAACGTCTGGTGTGGTGGAACGGCAAGGCCTGGGGCGGCACCGACGTGCCGGACTACAAGGCTGATGTGCCGCCGGAAGCCGGGATGAACCCGTTCATCATGAACCCCGAGGGCGTGGCGCGGTTCTTCGCCGTCGACAAGATGAACGAAGGGCCATTTCCCGAGCACTACGAGCCGTTCGAAACGCCGATCGGCATCAACCCGCTGCACCCGCAAAACAAGAAAGCCACCAGTAACCCGGCGGCGCGGATCTTCGATTCGGTCTGGGAAACCCTCGGCGAGGCCAAGGACTTCCCGTACGCCGGCACCAGTTACCGGCTCACCGAGCATTTCCACTTCTGGAGCAAGCACTGCAAGTTGAACGCGATTGCCCAACCCGAGCAGTTCGTCGAAATCGGCGAAGTGCTGGCGAAAGAGAAGGGCATCGCTGCCGGTGATCGCGTACGGGTCAGTTGCAAGCGCGGCTTTATCGAAGCGGTGGCGGTGGTGACGAAAAGGATCCGGCCGCTGCAGGTCAACGGCCAGGTCGTGCACCAGATCGGCATCCCGCTGCATTGGGGGTTCACCGGCCTGACGCGCCACGGTTACCTGACCAACACCCTGGTGCCGTTCCTCGGCGATGGCAATACCCAGACCCCGGAATCCAAGTCATTCCTGGTCAACGTGGAGAAACTGTAAATGGCCAGCCAAGACATCATTGCCCGCTCGGCCACCACAACCGTGCCGCCGTCGGTGAGGAATCAGGAGGCGGTGGCGAAGCTGATCGACACCACCAAATGCATCGGCTGCAAGGCCTGCCAGGTCGCCTGCTCGGAATGGAACGAGCTGCGCGACGAGGTCGGCCACAACCACGGCACCTACGACAACCCGCAAGACCTGAGCGCGGAAACCTGGACGTTGATGCGCTTTACCGAGCACGAAACCGACGCCGGCAACCTTGAGTGGCTGATCCGCAAGGACGGCTGCATGCACTGCGCCGAGCCGGGTTGTCTGGCGGCGTGCCCGAGTCCCGGCGCAATCATCAAGCATGCCAACGGCATCGTCGATTTCGATCAGGACCACTGCATCGGTTGCGGCTATTGCATCACCGGTTGCCCGTTCAACATTCCGCGCATTTCGCAGAAGGATCACAAGGCCTACAAGTGCACCTTGTGTTCGGATCGCGTGGCGGTAGGGCTGGAACCGGCCTGTGTGAAAACCTGCCCGACCGGCGCCATCGTCTTCGGCACCAAGGAAGACATGAAGGAACACGCCGCCGAGCGCATCGTCGACCTGAAAAGCCGTGGCTTTGAAAACGCCGGTCTGTATGACCCGGCAGGTGTTGGCGGCACGCACGTGATGTACGTGCTGCACCACGCCGACACGCCGAAAATCTATGCTGGGTTACCGCTAGATCCGGCAATCAGTCCGTTGGTGGGCCTGTGGAAAGGCATCAGTAAACCGCTGGGCCTGCTGGCCATGGGTGCGGCGGTGCTGGCCGGGTTCTTCCATTACGTGCGCATCGGCCCGAATCGCGTCGAAGAAGATGAACATCCGACGCCGCCCGACACCTCGGTGCATGTCGTCGATCCGGCGGTGCACACCTTCGATCCACGCGGGGAGGACCGGCCATGAGCAACAAGACGATCCTGCGTTACACCGCCAACCAGCGCACTAATCACTGGCTGGTGGCGATCCTGTTTTTCATGGCCGGGCTGTCGGGTCTGGCGTTGTTTCATCCGTCGTTGTTCTGGCTGAGCAACCTGTTTGGCGGCGGGCCGTGGACGCGGATTCTGCATCCGTACATGGGCATCGCGATGTTTGTGTTGTTCCTCGGTCTGGTGTTCCGTTTCTGGCGTTCGAATTTCTTTATCGACAACGACTGGAAGTGGATGCGCCGCATTGACCGAGTGTTGGTCAACGATGAAGTAAGCGTGCCACCGGTAGGCAAATACAACGCCGGGCAGAAGTTGCTGTTCTGGACTTTACTCCTGTGCATGCTGGGTTTGCTGTTCACCGGACTGGTGATCTGGCGCGCCTGGTTCAGTGCGTATTTCGGCATCACCGTGATTCGCTGGGCAATGCTGCTGCATGCGCTGGCCGGGTTCATTCTGGTGCTGAGCATCATCATTCACATCTACGCCGGGCTGTGGATCAAGGGTTCGGTGGACGCGATGATGCATGGCTGGGTCAGCCGCGCCTGGGCGAAGAAACACCATGAACTCTGGTATCGCGAGATCACCCGCGATGAGCGCCAACCGGACGTGCCGGAGCGACCGATCACCAAAAAGGGCTGACTTTTGCCAACCATTCTTGAACCTGGGGAAATCGAAGCGGCGGCGAGTTCGCCGCCGTTTCTGCATCTGCCGCCTTCGAACCTGTTTGCGCTGCGGGCTGATCGACTGGAACAACTGGCCGAGGGGCATGCGCTGGCAGAGTATCTGCGACTGATTGCCGGGCTGTGCCGGGTGCAGCAGCAGGTGTTTGATGATCCGCCGCTGACCGCACCGTTCGATCAGCAACGGATTGAGGCTTGTCAGCAGCATGGTTTGCCGCCGTTTGCGGCTGACACGTTAGTGCGTGAAGAGGGTTGGCAGGCTTATCTCGATGCTTTGTTGCAGCGCTATGAACCTGATGATCAGCCCGCCGTCATTGAGGCGGTGACAACGTTGCGGGTCGCCAGTCCCGGCCAGTTACGTGCATGGGCCGTGGCGTTGGTCAGTGGTCAGTATTCGATGGTGCCGGCGCAGTTGGTGCCGTTTCTTGGCGCGGCACTGCAAGTGGCGTGGAGTCACTGGCTGCTCAGCGCGGCGAATCTGCAACTGAAACCCGGCGACAGCCTCAGCCAATGCCCAGCCTGTGGTTCACCGGCCATGGCCGGGGTGATTCGCCATCGCGGCAAGCACAACGGTCTGCGTTATCTGGTGTGTTCGCTGTGTGCGTGCGAATGGCATGTGGTGCGGGTCAAGTGCGTGTATTGCGAGTCGAGCAAAGGCCTCGACTATTTCAGCCTCGAGGATGATCGCCACGCGGCGAATCAAGCGCCGCTGCGGGCTGAAGTCTGCCCAAGTTGTAACAGCTATTTGAAACTGGTTTATCTGGAAAACGATGCTGACGCCGAGGCTTTTTCGGCCGATCTCGACAGTTTGCTGCTGGATATGCGCCTGGCGCAGGACGGCTATCAGCGTCTGGCACCGAATCTGTTGCTGGCCCCGGGAGACGAATGACGAGAGCAAAACTGTGGGAGGGAGCCTGCTCCCGAAGGGGCCATTTCAGCCACATCAGCTTTGACTGACTTACCGCCTTCGCGAGCAGGCTCGCTCCCCAGTGCGTCTACACTTCTGAAACCCTTGTGGGAGGGAGCTTGTTCCCGAAGGGGTTGTTTCAGTGGAATCAGGAGTGGCTGATGTCTTCCAGCGTTGCCCTGCGGTTGCCGTCTATTGACGGCTTGTTGCGTCACCCGGCGTGCGCGCCGTTGGCCGAGCGTTACGGCCGGGATTCGTTACTGACGGGGCTGCGTCAGCTGCTCGATGAGCTGCGCCCCGGTGTGTTGAACGGGCAATTGTCAGCCGTCGAAATCAGCCCTGAAGTGCTCGCTGGCCGCGTCAGTGAACGCCTGCTCCAGCAACATCGCAGCCACGTGCGCCGGGTCTTCAACCTCACCGGCACGGTGTTGCACACCAACCTCGGTCGCGCCTTGCTGCCCGACGAAGCCATCGACGCGGTGCAAATGGCCGCACGTTATCCGCTCAATCTGGAATTCGATCTGGCCAGCGGCAAACGCGGTGATCGCGATGACCTGATCGAAGGCCTGATCCGCGAACTGACCGGCGCCGAAGCCGTCACCGTGGTCAACAATAATGCCGCCGCCGTGCTGCTAACGCTAAACAGCCTGGGCGCGCGCAAGGAAGGCATCATTTCCCGTGGCGAGCTGATCGAAATCGGCGGCGCCTTCCGCATCCCCGACATCATGGCCCGCGCCGGCGTGCGCCTGCATGAGGTCGGCACGACCAATCGCACCCATGCCCGCGACTACGAAGCAGCGATCAGCCCGCGCAGCGGTTTGATCATGCGTGTGCATGCGAGCAACTACAGCATCGAAGGGTTTACCGCGCGGGTGCCGACTGCGGAATTGGCCGAGTTGGCCCATCGGCATGGCTTGCCGTTGCTGGAAGATCTGGGCAGCGGCAGCCTGTTGGATCTGACCCGCTGGGGTTTGCCGGCCGAACCAACGGTGCGGCAGGCGCTGCTGGACGGCGCGGACATCGTCACTTTCAGCGGCGACAAACTACTCGGCGGCCCGCAGGCCGGGCTGATCGTCGGGCGCAAAGAATTGATCGCGAAGATCAAGAAGAACCCGTTGAAACGTGCGCTGCGGGTGGACAAGTTGACCCTGGCGGCACTGGAGGCGGTGCTCGGGTTGTATCGCGATCCTGATCGCCTCGCTGAACGTCTGCCGAGCTTGCGTCTGCTCACCCGGCCGCAGGCAGATATCTTTGCGCAGGCCTCACGCTTGCAGCCCTTGATGGCTGAAATCCTGGGGTCGGTTTGGCAGGTTAGCGCAGTCGAGTCCTTGGGCATGATCGGCAGCGGCAGCCAACCGGTCGCGCGTTTGCCGAGTGCGGCATTGTGTCTGCGCCCGCAAGTCTCCAAGCGTTTGCGCGGGCGCTGCCTGCTGAATCTGGAAGCGGCGTTGCGCGCGTTGCCGATCCCCGTTCTTGGGCGGATTGACGACGATGCCCTGTGGCTGGATCTGCGTCAGCTCGACGAAGAACCGGCATGGCTCGCGCAATTGCCACAGTTGCAGGTCGACCCGTGATCGTCGGCACGGCAGGGCACATCGACCACGGCAAGACGTCGCTGCTACAAGCGCTGACCGGACAAACCGGCGACCGCCGCCCGCAGGAACGTGCACGCGGCATGACCATCGACCTCGGTTATCTCTATGCCGAACTGGAACCCGGCGCGGGGCTGACCGGGTTTATCGACGTGCCCGGCCACGAGAAATTCACCCACAACATGCTCGCTGGCGCGCAGGGTATCGATCTGGTCTTGCTGGTGATTGCCGCAGACGATGGCGTGATGCCGCAGACCCGCGAGCATCTGGCGATTGTCGAATTGCTCGGCATCCCGCGCGCCGTGGTGGCGATCAGCAAATGCGACCGGGTCGAAGCGGGCAGGGTGGAGGAGGTGCAGCGGCAGGTGCTGGATCTGCTTGAGGTCGGGCCATTTGCTGAAGCGCTGATCGTGCTTGTGTCGAGCGTGACCGGGCAGGGCGTTGATGATTTGCGCGAGACGTTATTGCAGACGCAACGTGAAGTACTGGAGCGCAGTCGTGACGGCGGTTTTCGTCTGGCCATCGACCGCGCGTTCAGCGTCGCCGGTGCGGGGATTGTCGTGACCGGCACGGCATTGTCGGGGGCGGTGGTTGTCGGCGACAAGCTCAGCCTCGGGCCTTCGGGCAAATCGGTACGAGTGCGCGGCCTACATGCGCAGAACCAACCCGCCGAACAGGCCTTCGCCGGGCAACGGGTGGCGTTGAACCTGACCGGCGAGCGCCTCGAACTGGCGCAGATCCATCGCGGCCAGTGGCTGCTGAGCGAATGGCTGCACGCGTCAACGCAACGGGTCGACATCGACTTTCAACTGCTGCCCGGCGAACGCACCTTCGAACACTTTCACCCGGTGCACGTGCACCTCGGCACGCAAGATGTCATCGCCCGGGTGGCCTTGCTCGAGGGGCCGCGCTTGAGACCCGGCGAGCGCATGTTCGCGCAACTGCTGATCAATGCGCCGGTGCACGCGGTGAAGGGCGATCGCCTGATCCTGCGCGACCAAAGTGCGCAACGCACCCTCGGTGGCGGTCAGGTCCTCGACCCGTTCGCCCCGGCACGACAACGCCGTAGCCCCGAACGTCTCGAGCAACTGCGCGCCTTGGGCTCGGGCGACGAGTTCGAACAACTCTTGCCCGCGCTGCTCAACTACAGCGCTGGCGGCCTTGACCCGCTGCGCCTGGAACGTCAGTTCAATCGCCCGCGATCAACCTGGGCGTTACCTGAAAACGTCCGCCTGATCGACACCCGTCAAGGCCCGCTGCTGTTCAACGTGCAGCGCTGGGCACAGCTGAAGTTCACCCTGTTGGAGCAACTGACGCAGTTCCATGAACTGGAACCCGACCAGATGGGGCCGGATCGCGATCGGTTGCGGCGCTTCAGTGGATTGGCGCTGGAGCGTGCGACGTTTGTCAGTTTGCTGGATGAATTGCTCGCGGCCGGCTCGATCCAAGCGAGCGGCCCATGGCTGCACCTGCCGGATCATCAGGTGCGCCTGAATGCCGAGGATGAAAGTCTCTGGCTAGGGCTGCAGCCGTTGTTTGAACAAGCCGGTTTCGACCCGCCGTGGGTGCGTGATGTGGCCAACGTCCTGGGGCAGGACGACGCCGTCGTGCGCCTGTTGCTGCGTAAACTGGCGCGTTTGGGTTTGATGCATCAAGTTGTGCGCGACCTGTTCTTGAGTGACGTGCAACTGCGCCAAATGGCCGACGTGCTGCTCAAACTGGCCAAGGAAAATCCGCAGATCCAGGTGACAACCTTCCGCGATGCGCTAGGCTTGGGACGCAAACGCTGTATTCAGTACCTCGAATATTTCGACCGTGTCGGCCTGACCCGACGCCTCGGCGAATCCCGCCAGATCCGCCCCGACAACGCGCTGGCTAACGCCTGCGCACAATGAGTTCAAGGAAGGCAATCGCGCCCGGTGGCGCGGCCGGGCTTCAAACCCGGTTGGGGACGGCATCCGTTCCCGGGCAGGTTCGACTCCGGCTGCCTTCCGCCAGTTTCCAACAAGCCAAAGAACGGCTGCCGTAGATTGATCGTTCCCACGCTCCGCGTGGGAATGCAGCCCGGGACGCTCTGCGTCCCATCCAGAGCCGAACGCGGAGCGTCCGTTGAGGCATTCCCACGCAGAGCGTGGGAACGATCTGTATCCCCGCTACTGCGGCAACTCCAGATTATCCATCACCCGATTCACCGCTAGCTCACCGAGCATGATCAATTGCGCAATCCCCAACAGCGTCCGTCGTTGCGACGCGGGTATGAGGTGGGCGAAGTCATGGGCGATGGTTCTGGCGGAGGCGAGTGTTTCGCTGGCATCAGCCAGTAGTTCCTCGTTTTTGAAGTCTGCGGTGACGGCGTACATCCGGCGGGTTTTACGGGGCGGCGGGGTGGAGCCGGGTGGGCAGAGGTAGTGATCGAGGGCGCGTTCGGCGGCGTCGTTGAGTTTTTTTGAATCGAGGGATTCGTAGGGGGAGGCGAGGTCGATTTCGGGTGGGTTGGGTGTTGGTTTGATCATGGTGAAGCTCCTTGAGATGTGGAGCCGTCATTCCATCGCTGCTAAACGGATAGGGTGGCGGCTGTACGCGGGTTAGCAGACCAGGCTCAAGGATCCCGGCGCACCGAAGTGCCCCACGCAAAGCCGCCATAACGTAATGGCGATACTCGCGTGCCTTGAAATTTGCCGAGCTGCTAAACCCGATCGCTGATTCGTCAGCGACGGCACCACAATAGAACCCGCCCCCAAGGCGCACAAGCCGGCGGATTCTGGCGTAGCTGTAGGCAATGGCGCAAGAATTTGTAGCCTGAAAGGCGTATCTGAAGGTGTCTTTTAAACACTTGGGTTTAAAGGCGCTCCTGCCAGAACGCCGTGAACGACCTGTCGATTAAACGGTCATGTGGCGGCATGAAGCCCAATAGCACTCGCACGGGCGCCTACTGCAAAGCCAGAAAACGCCTGCCTGTGGAAATGGTTTCCACGCTGGTCAGGCACACCGGTGCTTCGATAAGTGATAACACACCCGCGTCGTGGCGCTGGATGGGACGACCTGTGCGGCTGGTGGATGGCACGACGGTCAGCATGCCCGACGCAGCGGCCAATCAGGGCGCCTATCCGCAATCTCGCGGCCAGAAAATCGGTCTTGGTTTTCCGTTGTGTCGAGTGGTGGGCATCGTCTGCCTCTCCAGCGGCGCCGTTTTAGATGCTGCCCTTGGGCGTTTCCGAGGCAAGGGCGGCGATGAACAGACACTGCTCAGATCAATGCTCGACACGTTGAAAACAGGTGACATTTTGTTAGGCGACGCTTACTACGCTACCTATTTCTTGCTGTGCGAGTTGCAACGAAGAGGTATCGATGGCGTGTTCGAACAATACGGTGCTCGACGGCGCAGCACGGACTTTCGCCTAGGGCAGAGTCTCGGTTCGGAAGATCACCTGATCGAATTGAAAAAGCCTGCAAGAAGACCGCTGTGGATGAGTCAAACGCATTACGAAAAGGCGCCTGAAAAACTGACCGTGCGGGAGTTGAAGGCGGGTGGGAAAACGTTGGTCACCACGTTGCATTGCCCAAAGCAGACACCTAAAACAGCCCTGAAATCGCTGTACAAGGGTCGATGGCATGTTGAACTGGATCTGCGCAATCTCAAAGCTACGCTGGGACTTGGAAAGTTAAGCTGCAAAACCCCAGGCATGGCAGTAAAGGAGTTATGGGTCTATCTGTTAGCTCACAATCTGATCCGAATGCTGATGGCACAATCGGCTCTGTTAGCTGACTGTTTACCTCGCGAACTGAGCTTCAAACACAGCCTTCAGCTATGGCTGGCACTGCGACAATATGGCAGCCCCGAAGACGAGGATGGCCTGTCGAATTTATTGATGCTGATTGCTCAGAGGCGCGTCGGGAATCGGCCTGGTCGTATCGAGCCGCGAGCCATAAAATGAAGACCTCAAGCCTACCCCTTGCTGACCAAACCACATTGGTCAGCAAGGGCAAATGTCAGAAAAAACGGGCACCAAAAACGGGCACCAAAAACATGTTAAGTCAGTGCCATTCACATCCGTCCCCTTTGTTGAAACATTGGATGTCCCTGTTAACCACGGAGGCTTTTGAGGTGCACTAACGTTTTTCGTGTCAACGCCTTCGATGCGGAGGTGGTTCGTTGTTTACCGACCCAGGCGCGATCTATATACGATGACGGGGCATTGGGCGGATGCCAAGATATCACGGTAGTTAATGATGCCGTGGGTGTGTGGGGGGACTTGCCATTGAGCGGGTAAACCAGAGGGCCGTATGACTTGTGAAATCGCGCCGCCTGAATGGGTGTAAGGATAATACCAATAATGGTAGGTCGGACTTACCATTTGAAAACTAAAAGACGCGGCTACGGCGAGTGGGTCATTTGTGGCGGGGGGGAATTCATTTGGAAATAGTTGGGCGCCTATGGATGCGGCCCAAGCTATGGCCTCTGCGTGGGTGAGTTGATGGTTGTTGCATACCAGTTCATACACGTTTTTACAGCTGATCTCGTAACTGACAGTCGCACCCTTCGCATCATCGACATTGATGCGGGCGGTTCCGTTTCCTGTGGAAACCACGTGTCCGGTAGTTGAATCAACAGAGGCGATGTTAAGGTTTGACGAGCTGTATTTATAAGGGGGAACTCCGCCCACAGCTTCTCGAGTTCGCTGAGCATCAGGATGCACATAAGCTGTTTTCTCGAAAGGCGGGCTGTTTGGCGCTGCTGCTGGGTATAGCTGGTATCCATCCAGAACCATTGGGGTCGTATCTATTTCCAGCGTTGGCGTCGCCTTAACCACATAAGTGCGCAGCATGAACCGCTTCGCCAAACCCAAATCCTCACTCTTCCCAAACGCCACCCACATCTCCATGGTCAGTGGCGTCCCATCCTTCAACCCTTTCAAATCCTCATAAGGCGCAGGCGCTTCGAAGTGTCGATTCTTTACCCAATCATCATTGACGAAGGCAAACGGCGCCGCCCAAATGTATTTTTCATAGGCCGAACCATCGGCATTGGTGCCCTCGAACAGCAACCAGACATATTGCCCCACCGCATTGAAGGGAAACCCCGAACACCACATTTTGCCTTCAGGTGTCAGCTCGGCCAGATTCAGCTCCGATCCTTCACCCGCATTGCTCGCTTCCTTCAAGCGAGGAGCGATGAGTTCTGCCTGGGGCAGTTCCTGCACGTTGAGGGTGAACGGGTCTGACGGTTGCGGCTGGCCGTTGCCCCGGGTGATGGTGTAGCTGACGGTTACTTTTTCGCCCAGACAAAACGCCAAGAGCGCCGGCGCAATATCGATGCTCAGACCGATCTCACTGATCGGCCGTGGAACACTGGTAAATGTACCTTCGGCGTGGCTGCCGGGTTCGGCGATCCAGCTAACGCTGAGCAGGTCCGTGGGGAGTGTGGTGCCTTGCGGCACAACGATGGTGAGTCGGGACACGGCCGCCATCGGTTCCAACATGGCACCGTTGGCTTGTAATACACCCGGCTCTTTCAGATCCAGCGCCACCCCGATCCGCAATTTCAACTCCCGCGAATACCCCAACGTTTCTCCCCCCCGCTCAATCCTGTAATCCGCCACCACCGTTCCGTCGCGGTTGGCTGTGACGTACTGTTTCTGCACGGTCATCCGCACCGGCTTGCCAGCAGTGGCGGGGATCAGGTCGATATGGTCACTGAAGCTGCCGCCGCTGGCCGAGCCTTTCCAGTTGAAGTAAAACCGGTCTTTGTCCTGGGTATCGGTGTGGGTCAAGACCAAGGTTGCGCCGGAGGGCGGCACGTTGTCCGGATCCAGCACGTTGTTGTCGTCTGCTTCTACGACTTCCGGGCGATCAAAGGTTGGCTTCGCCACGCCGACCTGCATGATGAACGACAGCGATTCGCGCACGCTCAGCAGGGTGGTTTCGCTGTTGGTGACGACGTAGTAGACCTTGACGCTCAAACCATCGAAACGCTGAATTTCGGTTTTGCTTACGTTGCGCAGAACGGGCTCGCCTTCCGCTACGTTGCCGACCGGACGCGGGTCTTCGTAGTAAACAGTGTCGCCGCCGGGCGCCTGCGCTTTCCAGATCACGTTCAGCAGATCACTGCCGTTGCGACCGAAGTACCACGGAACACTCGTCGTCGCCCACAAAGTGCCAACTGGCAACGTCCCGTCCGGGGCCTCGATGACGCTAGGCGCGGGCAGCTGGCTGATATCGCCTACGACGCTGACGCTGGCGTTTTTCGAGGGGCGGTCGGATTCACCTTCGCGGCGCCGGACAAAGCCCACCGATGCGCTGCCCTTGGCGATGGCGCGTACGGCTTCGTTGGGGATGATGAAGTCGAGCTGAAAGGGCACGAATTCCACCGTTTTCGATAACGGGCCGACGATGATTTGCGGGCCTTGGGCGGGGGTGCCGGTCCAGGTGAGGAGCGCTTCGTCGTTCACGGCAAAGTCTTTAGGCGGTGTGTACACGCGAACGATGACGTCGTCGTCACCCAGTGTGTCGAGGTCCACCCGATCGGTCGGCTGGCCTTTGACCAGCACCAGCGGTGCGTCCAATCGGTCACCGTTCATGTCCACCAGCACCCGCTGCTGGGCCGACCATGGTGCGCGCTCATCCGGGTAGTTGCCGCAGCGGTCGACCACCTGAAACGCCACCGCCACCGCTGAGCCATCGCCGGCGGCCTTGATCAGGTCGTAATCGAAAGTGATGTCGATCGGATTTTTCAGCGGATCCGCCGCTTGTTCCGGGGTGACCAGATGCATCACTTGCTGGCTGCCCCAGCGGGCGTGGATGTGGTCGTAGCGGGTCAGGTTGCGGTAGGGAACGATGCGCATCGTCACCACGCCGTTTTGCGGAAAGTCCTGATCGACTTCGTGGCGGTCGAGGGAAAAGTTGAGGTCAGAGTGCCCGTCATCGCCGGGGATGTCGTCGTATCCGCCGGGGCGGGTCAGTTTGACCAGCAGTTTCAAGCGCGGCTTGGACTCTTCGCCGGGATAGTTTTTGCCGGAAATCTTGTAGTACACGTTGGTGGCATCACCGTCGAGCACAAAATCCTTGGCCAGGGTGAAGATCACATCCCGATTGAGTTCGGACTCGTATTGAATGGTCTTGCTCCACACTTCCTGCGTAGCGTTGTTCCAAAACACATCGACCCGGTCGCCGATGCTCATGGAAAGCCAGGCAGGCACGGTGCCTTGCAAGCCGTTTTCCACGCCACGAATGGGAATACCGCCATCGTAGTCTTCCGCTGGGTCGAGCGGGTTCAGGGCAGGGAAGTAGAGGGACTTCAGGGCATCCGGTGTTGGGTTGGACATGGGGGCGTGCTCCGTTCGGTGAGGTAACGGAGTGATTGAAAGCGCATTGGCGGGATTGCGCACCTGTCAGATCTGACAGGTGGCGACGAATGGTCATTGGTGCGATCTTTTTAAAACGTGGTCTGGCCCGTTTAGCCCTCTTTTAAACACCGGAGTTTAAAAGGCAGAAGATCGGGCGACTGGCTGGGTGCAAGCGTGGTTTGTCCCTGTTACGAACCCGTCAACCGACACGAAACTAGCGAATTTCCTCATCCCCTTGTAGGAGTGAGCCTGCTCCCGATAACGGTGTATCAGTCAGCATGAATGTTGCTGGAATAACGCTATCGCGAGCAGGCTCACTCCTACAGGGGATAGCGTTTCAAATCGGGATGGGGTAGTGGGTTAGAAACCAAGTGGGTACTGGATGACCACGTAGATACGGTCAATGTCATCACCGGCCTGCGCCTCGTTGGCCCGGTGCGATACGTGCGAGACCTGCACCGACAGATCCTTCGCCGTGCCCGATTGCACGACGTACTTCAGATCAATATCGCGCTCCCAATGCTTGCCGCCGTCACCTTGCTGCGGCTGGTAACTGCCACTGTCCGGATCAAACGGGTTGTAGGAGCCGCCCTTGGGCGCGTGGGTGCCGTCGATGTGGCTGCCGGAGACGTAGCGGCTCATGAAGCTCAGGCCGGGGATGCCGAAGGCGCCGAGGTCGAGGTCGTAGCGCGCTTGCCAGGAGCGTTCGTTGGCGCCGTTGAAATCGGCGTATTTGATCGAGTTGGCGAGGTAGATCGAGTCGCCGCCGACGAAATCGAACGGTGTGTCGCCATTGATCTTTTGCCAGCCGAGCATTACCGCGTGGGGGCCGAAGGCGTATTTGCCGGAGAGGCTGAACGCGGTGTTGTCGATGGCGCCGGCCAGCGCTCGGCCGCTGTCGCGGGTGTGGTAGAGGTTGGCGTCGAGCAGCACGCCGGACTGCTTGAAGTGCAGATTGCCGTAGTACTGATGCCAGGTGTCGCTCAGGTCGGAGGCATACAGCGCGCCGCCCACTGGGCTGTCGGTGAACAGGTCGGCGCCGAGAAAACTGATCCCACCGGCCTCGGTATTGGCGCCGTAGCCATAGAAATCGCCTTTGCCGGATGAGCTGTCCTGATTCTTGAACGCGGTGAAATGCCCGGCCACCAGATTGATGTGGTCGAACTCGGCGCTGTTGAGCAGAAAACCGGTGGCGTACTCCGGTTGCAGGCGTTTGTCGGAGGTGTCGAATACCGGGGTTTCCACGGTCATTTCACCGAAGGCGAGCGTGGTGCGCGAGGCTTTCAGCTTGAGTGCGCCGCCCGCGCTGGAGTAATCGTTTTCGCTGCGGCCATCGCTGTCGACCGGTAGCAGACCGGTCCCGGAATGGCCTTTGCCGCCGTCGAGTTTGAGCCCGGCGAAGGCGTGGGCATCGATGCCAAAACCGACCGTTCCGGCGGTGAAACCAGATGAGAAAGTGCCGATAAAGCCTTGAGCCCATTCCTGTTTGTAGTTCTTGCCGGAGGGTGAGGGCGAGCGGTAGTCGTTGCTCAGATAGAAGTTGCGGCTGAGGATTTCGCTTTTGGCATCGTCGAAGAAACCGCTGGCGTGGGCGCTGGTGGTCAGACCGCAGAGCAGCGCGAGGAGGGTGAGACGCGAAGGGGCGCGGTCGATCATGGTCGGTGGCCAGCGGCAATTAAGGTGGCTGGGATGATCGCGGGAATGTAGGGCAGGGGATTGAGCGGATGTGCTCAATGAACGGCATCACACAACCCCCTGTAGGAGTGAGCCTGCTCGCGATAGCGGTGTGTCAGTCTCGATAAATTTAACTGACAGACCGCTATCGCGAGCAGGCTCACTCCTACAGTTTTAACCGCGTTTACGCCAGCGGCGGCGTACGTGGCGGGATCTGGCGTTTGCTGCCGGTCGATTCAAACGCGGCGGCGAAACGCAGCAGGTTCGAGTCGTCGTAGGCGCGGCCAGCGAAGGTCAGGCCGACCGGCATGCCGATATCGGCCATCACGCCCATCGGCACGGTGACGGTCGGTACGCCGAGGTGGCGGATCGCGAGGTTGCCGTTGGCCACCCAGATGCCGTTGCTCCAGGCGATGTCAGCCGACGCCGGGTTGACGTCCGCGTCCGCCGGGCCGACGTCGGCAACAGTCGGGAACAGCACGGCATCGAGGCCCAGCGTGTCCATCCAGTCTTCGAGGTCGATGCGTCGGGTTTGCTCCAGGCCGCGCAGGCCGTCAGGCACGGTGCCGATTTCATTCCACGGGGTGATACCGCGCTCGGCCATGCGCACGTACTCATCCATGCCGGCAGCCAGATCGCCTTCACGGTTGGGCAGGGTGCCCGGGTCGTGCGGGAAGATTTTCGGCCCGTCGACGTCGACCAGACGATTGAGTTTCGGATCACCGTTGGCTTGCAGGAAGTCGTCGAACGCCCATGCGGTCAGGTCCCACAGCTCATGGTGAAGGAACTCTTTGGAGACCAGCCCCCGAGTGAACACGGTTGGCGCGCCGGGGCGATCGCCTTCGCAGTTGGAGACCAGCGGAAAGTCGGTTTCGATGACTTCGGCACCGGCCGCTTCCAGAGCCTGACGCGCGTGCTTCCACAAGTCGATCACCGAGGCGCGGGTGTTGATGCGCTGGCCGGTCGGGCCACCGATGCCCGGGGCTTCGCTGGTGCCAGCCTCGGGGTCGGCATTGATGAACATACGTGGCACGGCGAAACGCTTGCCGGCCAGCGCTTTGGCGTCGGCGGCCAGATCGGCGTAGGCGGCGGGGCGCACCTCGTTGACGCTCGGGATCGGCACCCACGGTTGCAGGCGCCAGAGGTCGCCACGGGTGTCCGGGTCTTCGGCGACGACGATGTCGAGGACTTCGAGCAGATCGGCCATGGTCCGCGCGTAAGGCACGACGACGTCCATGGTCGGGGTCAACGGCCAGTTGCCGCGCACCGAGATCACCCCGCGTGACGGCGTGTAGGCGCACAAACCATTGTTCGACGCCGGGCCACGCCCGCTCGACCAGGTTTCTTCAGCCAGACCGAACGCGGCAAAACTCGCGGCAGTGGCGGTACCGGCACCGTTCGACGAACCGGAGGCAAATGGCGCGGTGAGGTAATTGGCGTTGTAAGGACTTTCGGCGCGACCGTAGACGCCACGTTGCATGCCGCCATTGGCCATCGGCGGCATGTTGGTCTTGCCCAGGCAAATCGCCCCGGCCGCGCGCAGGCGTTCAATGGTGAAGGCATCGCGATAAGCGACCAGATCGGCGAAGGCCGGGCTGCCGGACGCTGCCGTGAGGCCTTTGACCAGATAGCTGTCTTTGGCGGTGTAGGGGATGCCGTCGAGCGGGCCGAGGGTTTTGCCTTCGGCACGACGGGCATCGGACGCCCGGGCTTCGTTCAACGCTTCAGGGTTGCGCACGACCACGGCATTCAGCGCCGTTGGGGTGTCGGCGCCATCGTAGGCATCGATGCGTGCGAAATATGCCTGCACCAGTTCGACTGCGGTGGTCTGGCCGGACTCGAGCGCGGCGCGCAGTTGGGCAATGGAAACTTCGGTGACTTCGATCATGCGCTCACCGCTGTTTGAATTTGGGTGTTTTTCTTGGAAGAGGTGTTCATAGCGGTTCTCGTTGCACGGCTTTACGCGACAAGGTTAAGACTGGCGCCTATTTAACACCAAGCGGCGCATGGAGTAATCGGCGGGATTGATCTCCAACCGATTTTCTACCCGACTGGCCCCTTCGCGAGCAGGCTCGCTCCCACAGGGATCGCATTTCAAACAGGCATCCAGGCTGCCAAAGTGGAATGCATTCCAAATGTGGGAGCGAGCCTGCTCGCGAAAGCGGAGCATCTGCCAACCCATCACTTCAGTCGATCACAGCACCCCGTACTCCTGCGCCGTCCGATCCACCGCAATCCGCGTCTTGTCTATCAACTCATCCAGCTCCGTGCGCGTGGCCACCAGCGCCGGGGCCATGATCATCCGCCCCAGTGTCGAGCGAATGATCAATCCCTCCTCAAAGCCAATCGTGCGGCAACGCCAGGCAATGTCGTTTTCATTGGCAAAACGCTTGCGCGTCGCTTTGTCCTCAGCAAACTGCAACGCAGCCACCAAACCAACCCCCTGAATCTCACCCACCAACGGATGACTGCCGAACACCTCGCGCAGGCAATTCTGCAGATACGGCCCGGTGTCGGTTTTCACCTGAGCCACCACGCCCTCATCACGCAACGCCTTGAGGTTGGCAATCGCCACGGCGGCCGCGACCGGGTGCCCGGAATAGGTCAGGCCATGGGCAAACACGCCACCTTTCTCGACCAATGCTTCAGCCATGCGCCGCGACAGAATCAAACCACCCATGGGGATGTAACCGGAGGTCAAGCCTTTGGCGATCGACAACGTGTCGGGCTCAAAACCAAATGCCTGATGGGCGAACCATTCACCGGTGCGACCAAAACCGCCAATCACTTCATCCGCACACAACAACACATCGTATTGACGGCAGATACGCTGGATTTCCGGCCAGTACGTCGCCGGCGGAATGATCATCCCTCCCGCACCCTGAAACGGTTCGGCGACGAACGCGGCGACCTTGTCGGCGCCTAGCTCCAGAATCTTGTCTTCCAGTTGCCGCGCCGCTTGCAGGCCAAACTCTTCCGGGCTGAGGTTACCTTCGTGGGCGAACCAGTACGGCTCATCAATGTGCGCGACATCGGGAATGGTCCCGCCCATCTCATGCATGAATTTCATCCCGCCCAACGCCGTCGCGGCCAGGGTCGAGCCGTGGTAGCCGTTCCAGCGGCCGATCATGATTTTCTTCTCGGGTTTGCCCATGACCTGCCAGAACTTGCGCACGGTACGGATCAGCACTTCGTTGGCTTCGGAGCCGGAGTTGGTGTAGATCGCGTGGCTGTAGTGCTTGGGCAACAGGCTGAAGAGCAGTTCGGACAGCTCGATCACCGCCGGGTGAGTGGTGTGGAAGAACATGTTGTAGTAGGGCAGTTGTTCCAGCTGTGCGGTCGCCGCAGCGGCGAGATCCTTGCGCCCGTAGCCGAGGTTGGTGCACCACAGGCCGGACATGCCATCCAGATAACGCTTGCCGTCGTTATCCCACAACGCCAGGCGATCGCCGCTGACCATCACCCGTGGACCTTCCTCGTTGAGGGCCTTCTGATCAACGAACGCGTGGATGTGGTGAGCGGCGTCAGAGGCTTGGTAATCGCGGGTACTGCGGGTCGAATCGAATTCGGCGGACATGGCGGATCTCCAGAGCAAAGGGCAAGTGGGTGCGTTCGTCACAGCGCTGCACGGGGAAAGTTTTGTCATCTAAAAATATTTTTGTAAAGAAAATATTTGTCGGTAAAAAAAGATAACCGTAGGCTGACCGCCATTGGCAACGATCAACAGAGGCAACATGAGCGGACTCAGAGAACGGCAGAAGGAACAGCGCCGGCAGTTGATTGCCGAGGCGGCGCTCGAGTTGTTCAAGCGCAACGGTTTTGCGGCCACCACGCTGGACCAGATCGCCGTGCAGGCGGGGGTTTCCGCCCCCACCGTGGTCAATTATTTCGGCGGCAAGCAGGAGATTTTGCTGGCCCTGCTCAAGCAACCCGACGAGCAAGCCATGCGCGAGGCGCGGGCGAATCTCGACGATGCCAGCAATCCGCTGGAAGCGCTGTGCGAGTTCGAAGGGCTGATGACCGATTACCAGCTACAAGCGATGCCGGCTTCGCTGTGGCGGGAACTGGCGCCGTTTCTGCTGACCGGTGAGTTGGCTGAGGCGATGAGCCCGTGGAACGCGGCCGTGATCGAAGAAACCAAAGCGCTGCTTCTGCATTTTCAGCAGGCCGGCAAAGTGCGCGAATCGATCGATCTCGACGTGGTGGCGACGCTGTTCAACCAATACGCAAACATGGCGTTCATTCGCCTCGCCACGCAGGAAGTCCCGGATCGGGCCGCGCACGCCTTGCACATGCGCGGGGTTTTGAATCTGTTGTGTCACGGCATGCTGGAGCGCTAAGGCTAAAAGACGATGTGCCGGAAGTGGACTAGGCTCACAGCGGTTCAACGCTGGCCCACCCAGGAGCGCCGACATGGAAGACAAACCGCTGATCACGTTTCAGAGTTCCAGAGCACTGCTGGACGTGCTCATTCGCGCGGGCCTGATCACCGTTCTGGTGCTGTTCTGCTACGACATTTTCCATCCGTTTCTCAATGTCATGCTGTGGGCGCTGATCCTGGCCGTCACGCTGTATCCGCTGAATCAGGCTCTGGGCGCGAAACTCGGTAATCGCTACGGCTGGGCGGCAATCATTCTGGTGCTGCTGGGCTTGGTGATTCTGATGCTGCCGTTGAGCCTGCTGGGTGCTTCGATCGCCGATTCGATCAAGGGCAGCATGCACACGTTCGAAGCGGGGCAGTTCGAGATACCGCCGCCACCGGCCAGTGTTGAGGGCTGGCCGTTGATTGGCGCGCCGCTTTACGGCATCTGGATGCACGCTTCGCAGGACCTGAGCTGGGCGTTTCAGGAGCTGGCGCCGCACCTCAAGGACTGGAGCAAAGTGGTGTTGCATCAAGCCGCCGGTGTCGGCGCAGGCATCGTGGTGTTTGTGATTGCGTTGATCGTTGCCGGGTTGATCATGCACCACGGCGAGCGCGGTCACCGCACAGCGGTTGCAGTCACCACACGCATTTCCGGGCCGGTGCGCGGCCCGCAGATTGCCGAACTGTGCACGGCAACCATCCGCGCCGTGGCGCAGGGTGTGGTCGGCATCGCCTTTATTCAGATGCTGCTGGTTGGCGTGGCACTGGTGGTCATGGGCGTACCGGCGGCCGGCATTCTTGCCTTGATGGTGTTGCTGCTGGGCATCACCCAATTGCCGGTGTTGCTGATCACGCTGCCCATCGTGATTTATGTCTTCGCCGTGGACGGGGTCAGCGCCAGCACGATTATCTTTGCGGTGTGGATGGCGATTGCCGGGCTTGCCGACAACGTGCTCAAACCGATGCTGCTGGGACGCGGCGTCGCGGTGCCGATGCCAGTAGTACTGATCGGCGCGCTCGGGGGCATGGTCACCAGCGGCATTATTGGTTTGTTCACCGGGCCGGTGATTCTGGCGGTTGGCTATGAATTGTTCATCGGCTGGGTCTATCAACCGGCCGATATCACCGAGCTTCTGGAGAGCCAGCGCAAAGAAAATCTACCGTGACACTCATCCCTCTCGCTGACGCATTGGCGTACACCTCAGCGGACGTCTAGGCTGGTCAGTCAGTCGCCCTTCGGGCGCAACGCCCACGCAGGGACAGGAGCGGAACCGATGAAAGCCCCAGCCAGTATTGTCTGCCTGATGTTCACACTGGTTCTCGCGCCGGGAGTCCGCGCCGAAGACCCGCCGGCGACGCCCCCTCACGCGGCCACCGATGATGCGTCGTTGATCAACCCGCAAGTGGTCGACAAGCTCATCGATATGGGCGATTACCTGCGCAGCCTGCCGAAATTCCAGGTCGACGCCCAAGTCTCGCGCGACACGGTTCTGGAATCCGGGCAGAAGATCAAGACCGAGTCCGCCAACACCCTGAAAGTGGTCGGCCATGATCGCCTGTATGCGAAAAGCGAAGGCGATGTGCGCACCCGCGAGTTTTTCTATAACGGCAAAAAACTCACCCAGTATTCGCCATACCTGAAGTACTACACCACCGTCGACGCCCCGGCCACGGTGGCGGAAACCCTGCACAAGGTCGAAAACTTCTACGGTGTGCAGGTGCCGATGGAGGATCTGTTTCTGTTCGGCAGTGATCAGTCGCAGATCGATGCCTTGAAAGCCGCGTTGTACGTGGGCCCGTCGGTCATCAAGGGTCAGCTCTGCGACCATTTGGCGTTTCGCCAGGAGGGCATCGACTGGCAATTGTGGCTGACCCGCTCCGACAAACCCTTACCGTGCAAGCTGGTGATCACCACCACCGACGATAAGAGCTTCCCCGAGTACAGCGCGGTGTATCAGTGGAACCTCAAGCCGACCATTCCGGACACGCAGTTCACCTTCAAACCGGGCAAAGGCGATGTGGCGATTGCGTTTAAACAGGCCAGCGATCAGGGAGGGCAGTGACATGAACAAGTCGATGACGTGGAGTTTGTTGTTGTCGCTGGCCGCCGCCACGCTGCTGACCGCCGGTTATGTCGCCGAAGCCGATGCCCGGGGGCAACGCGCCCAGGGGCATGCCCGCGCCAACGTCAACCGCGCGCCGGCGCCGAATGCGCAACGGGCGCAGCGGATCAATGCGCCGCAGCGCATCAACAATGTCAGTGCCGGTAACCGGGTCAATTCGGGCAATCGGGTCAATTCGGGTAACCGGGTCAATGCCGGCAACAACGTTGGTAACCGCACGAACGTCAACAACGGCAACCGAAACGTCAACATCGACAACAGTCGCGATGTCGATATTGATGTCGACGGCCATGGCCGTTATGGCTACGACGATCACTACCATCCGGTGGCGGCCGCAGTGGCGGTAACGGCAACCGTCGCGGCCACTGCGGCGGTGGTAGGGGCGATCTTTACCCCGGCGCAAATGCCCAGCAGTTGTGTGCAGGTGATTCAGTACAACGTCGCCTACATGCAATGCGGCTCGACCTGGTACCAGCCGCAGTATCAGGGCAGTGATGTGACGTATGTGGTGGTCAATGCGCCTTGATCAGGCTTTCGGCACCCACGCTTGCATCTGCGCCAACATGCCACGGCCGCCACGGCGTAACCCGGTGGCCAGGGTCAGCCACGGCAGCTCAGTAACGATGACCTGTGCGGCCGGCACCAGTCGCACTTCACCGGCAGTGCTACCCGCCGGGCCACCGTCCGGCATGAAAATCGTCAGCCAGTCATCCACGCTTTCGACGATCAGGCACAGGCGAAAGCCTTCGCCCTCGGCAATCAGGCCGACCTTGGAACCGTCCTCGTTTTCCAGCCCGGCAAACCGCGCCGTGGTGTCCTTGAACAACTGGTAACCGGGCAGGTTGCTGAGCAGCTTGTTTTCCGTGGCCTCCAGCGCCCGCGCCGCCGCAGAAGTGCGTGCCAGCAGCCCGGCGAGAAAACACAGGACGATCAGGCCCAGCAACGCCGCCAGACTCACCAGCGTCACGCCCGCGACGTCATAGCCTTTGAACATCGGCAACAGCTTTTCCACCGGCCCGCGCAGCAGGTGGATAGCTTTTTCGATCAGCACGACGATCAACACCAACGGCAGGATGAACAGCAGCCCGCCGATCACGGTGGTCTTGATGAACTTGAACATGACGGCTCCTTGAATGACGGGCGATGCGGATTCAAGGCTAGCTGATCTGTGTTCGCCTGCCGGAAGCGCTCGCCCTTACGGCGGGTCACTTTTTCCAGACGCCGGAATGCCGGCCCAGCGAAAAGTAACCAAAAAGGCTTGCTCCTGCGTGCGGCCCGCTCGCTGGGGCTCGGGGTTCCTTCGCTGAGGGATCGATCCGGGCGCAGCGCCTACGGTTTGCTTCGCTGCACCTCCTCTCGCTGTGTTTGGCTGCGCCAAACGGTCGCTGCGCTCCCACGCCCGGATCAATCCCTCCACTCAGCCTTCCGACGTCGCCCGTGGATCAAGATCAAAAGCAGGCGAGCTGACACTCGGCCTATTGAGTGGTGAAGAGCACGGCGCGCTTGGCTTTGGTTTTTGTGGTGCTCTCGCCCCTCACCCCAGCCCTCTCCCAGAGGGAGAGGGGGCCGATTTGTGCTCACGGCCTGAGTTCAACGTGGTATCGCACGTCGGCGTACCTCGCCCAAACAACTCGGTCAGTTCCCTCTCCCTCTGGGAGAGGGCTAGGGTGAGGGGCTCTTGATCTTGATCTGGCTTTTGATCTTTAGCCCCTTCGGCAGGCCGAGCGGAGGTGTTCATCCGGGGGTTAGGCGCGCAGCGCCGTGCGGCGAAGCCGCATACATCGAGAGGAGGTGCAGCGAAGCAAACCGTAGGCGATGCCCCCGGATGGACACCGTAGCGAGGGAACACTGAGCCTCAGCGAAGTGCCGTACGCCAGGGCAAAGCCTTTTGGGTTACCTTTTCGGCGTTTGGAAAAGGTGACTCGCTGTAAGAGCAAGCGCTGGAGCGGGCTTTATCAGCGCCGCCAGCTGCCCAAGGGTAATTCGACCTCGCGCTCGGCGGCAGCCAAGGCTCTTGTCAGCCCGGACTTCTCCAGCGGCGCGCAGTAAGCCGGTTTCGCCCGCTCGAATCGCCAGCTCTCATCGAGGCCTCCGGCGTCGACCGCATCAAAGCCGAGTTCGTCCAGCAAACCCACGACCAATGCCTTGGCGTCAGCGTCATCTGCGGCGACGGGCAGGGCGCGCCGCTCGCTGGAATCATGCGGGCGGCCATCCGTAAGCAAGTCCGCGGCGAGAATGGCATTGAACACCTTGACCACCGTGGCACCGCGCAAATGCTCTGCGAGCATGCGGCTGGTGGTGCTCTGGAACGTGTCGAGCGCGGCGATGTGGCCGTCGCGATCCGGGTAATAGTTGTTGGCGTCGAGCACGGTTTTCCCTTCGAACCAGGCTGGCGGCAGGCTCGGGATGTGTTCGTAGGGGATGGCCAGCAACACCACGTCGGCAAACTGTGTGGCCTGTTCGGCCGTGCCGATCTGGCAGCCGGTGATGCCGGCGAGCACGCTGCTCATGGTCTTCGGGCCGCGTGAGTTACTGAGCATTACTTCGTGCCCGGCGGCGAGGACGATTTGCGCGACGGCGCGCCCGATGAATCCGGCTCCAACGATTCCAATGCGCATGGTGTGTTCCTCTGTCAGGTGGGGAGCCACTATGATGATTCCTGCCCAGATGCAGATAAATTGCACTCTGTTACTTACTTTCGCTAACAGGAGTTTCGAATGGATCGGCTGACCAGCATGGCGGCTTTCGTGATGGCGGCTGAAGCGGGCTCGTACGCCAGCGCTGCGCAACGCCTCGACATGTCGGCGCAAATGGTCGCCAAACACGTGGCCGCCCTTGAACAGCGGCTGGGTGCGCGGTTGCTCAATCGCACCACGCGCCGGCAGAGCCTGACCGAACTGGGCCAGGCCTACTACGAGCGCTGCAAGCACATCGTCACTGAGGCAGAGGCCGCTGATTCGCTGGCGCAGATCATGAATGACACGCCGCGCGGCAAGCTCAGGGTCAGCGCGCCGGTGAGCTTTGGCTCTTACAGTCTGATGCCGTTCATGACCGCGTTCTTGCGCGAATTCCCTGAGGTGGAAATCGACTTGCACCTGACCGACCGCGCCGTGGATCTGGTGGAGGAGGGGTTTGAGGTGGCTTTCCGGATCGGCCCGTTGGCCACGGCCAGTCTGACCGCGAGGCCATTGGCTCCGTATCGACTGATCGTCTGCGCGGCGCCACGCTATCTGGCGGAACACGGCACACCGCAAGTGCCCGCCGATCTGCAACAACATGAGTGCCTGGGTTATGCCTATTGGTCACGGCCTGCCGATCACGAGTGGTCGTTTTTCAACGGTGCGCAGGTCGAGCGCGTGCCGGTGAGCAGTCGCTTGCACGTCAACGAGAGCAAGGCGTTGTTGTCAGCGGCGGTGGATGGTTTCGGGATTGTGCTGGGGCCTGCCGACTTTCTTGAACCGGCATTGCGCAGAGGCGAGTTGGTGAGGTTGTTGGAGGGGTTTGAGGCGCCGAGCAGAGCGATGCATCTGCTGTACACGGCGCATCGGCAGAAGACCGCGAAAGTGCGCCAGTTCATCGATGCCGCGGTCAGCCGATTTGGCTGACCGGGCGATTTGGATGAGTGAATAAAGCGACTCAGTTAATTCGCGGATGCTGCTGCACCAGTTCCTTGCGCTTGGCTTCCAGCGCGGCGATTTCGGCGTCGATGTCTTCGATCTTCTGCTCGATGTTGTCGTGGTGCTCTTGCAGCAGTTCCTTGGCTTCCTCGAGGTCCGAGGCTGCCGGCGCGGCACCGCGCAACGGCTTGTTCGCGGTTTCCTTCATGGTCACCCCGGTGGCCAGACCGATCACGGCGATGACCATCAGGTAATACGCCGGCATGTACAGATTATTGGTGCTCTCAACCAGCCAGGCGACCACGGTCGGAGTCAGGCCGGCAATCAATACCGAGACGTTGAAAGCAGCCGCCAGCGCGCTGTAGCGAATGTGCGTGGGAAACATCGCCGGCAGGGTCGAGGCCATCACGCCGATAAAGAAGTTCAGCAGCACGGCCAGCATCAGCAGACCGGCGAAGATCAAACCGATCTTGCCGCTGTTGATCAGCATGAACGCCGGGATTGCCAGAATGAACAAGCCGATGCTGCCGACGACGATGAAAGGCTTGCGGCCGATCTTGTCGCTGATGAAGCCAATCGCCGGTTGTACGAAGAGCATGCCGACCATGATCGCAATGATGATCAGCACGCCACGGTTTTCGCTGTAGTGCAGATTGTGCGAGAGGTAACTCGGCATATAGGTGAGCAGCATGTAGTAGGTGACGTTGGTCACCGCCACCACGCCAATGCAGGTCATCAGGCTGCGCCAGTGTTTGGTCGCGACCTCCTTGAACGAGACTTTCGGGCCACCGGCGAGGCCTTCGCGATCGCCTTGCTCAAGCTTTTCGACGTGCTGCTGGAACGCCGGGGTTTCTTCCAGGGCGTGACGCAAATAGAGGCCGATCATGCCCAGCGGCAAGGCGAGGAAGAACGGCAGACGCCAGCCCCATTCTTCGAACTTGGCTTCGCCCAGCGTCGTCGAGATCAACACCACCACACCAGCACCCAGGACAAAACCGGCAATCGAACCGAAATCCAGCCAACTGCCGAGGAAGCCACGCTTGCGGTCCGGTGCGTATTCGGCGACGAAGATCGACGCACCGGTGTATTCACCGCCCACCGAGAAGCCTTGGGCCATTTTCGCCAGCAACAGCAGGATCGGCGCCCAGATGCCAATCGAGGCATAGGACGGAATGAGGCCAATGGCGAAGGTGCTCAGAGACATGATCACGATGGTCGCGGCGAGGACTTTCTGTCGCCCGTACTTGTCGCCCAAGGCGCCGAAGAACAAGCCGCCCAGCGGCCGGATCAGGAAGGGCACCGAGAACGTCGCCAGCGCGGCGATCATCTGGGTGCCGGGGTCGGCGCCGGGGAAGAACACTTTGCCGAGCACATAGGCGACGAAGCCGTAAACACCAAAGTCGAACCATTCCATGGCATTGCCCAGGGCGGCAGCGGTAATCGCTTTGCGCATCTTGGCGTCGTCGACAATGGTGATGTCGTTCAGGCCGATCGGCTTGACGGTTTTCTTGCGTGATTTCATCCGGGTCTTCTCTTTGCTGATCCATCGTGCCGCGTAGATGCCATCTTTTTGATGGCGCGTACTCTTTGGCTCAGATACATGAGGACACGAAATAATTCACTGCCCGGCGCTTTTTTTCCTGGCACACCTGTGTAGGAGTTGCCGAAGGCTGCGATTGATCGTTCCCACGCTCTGCGTGGGAATGCAGCCGGGGACGCTCCGCGTCCCAATAAGATCGCAGCCTTCGGCAGCTCCTACAGGGGATATGTGTTTACCGGCGGATGGCCGTATACGATTGCCGCAGGTCGCTGGCCCAGCCGTCCAGCACCACTTTGATGTCGTCGGCGGTTAACACCTGCTTGTCGTTCTCCAAGGGCACGCCGGTGCCTTTGCGCACCACTTCAGCAATCACTTCGCCGGTCGAACCGTCCTCGAACGAAACCTCGGTGGCGACCTGACTGTCCTGATCGCGGATGCCGGTCGCCGTGCTCACACCGGCAGCGACGAGGGTGACGGGCAGCCACTCATAAAAGCGCAAACCCTGAGTGCTGGTCGCCACTTGGGTGATGGCGGGGCGCACCACCAACGTGTTCGGCCCCGGTTGGTTGACCAGATGCATCACCTTGCCCAATTCCAGTCGCAGCGCCGCATCGTAGTAGTCAGTAACCCCGGACAGCGTGCTCAGCGGAATCCGCGAAGTCGGCTCGGCACTCGGGTAAAACTGGCTTGGCGCCAGGTAAACCTGGGTATATCGACCCCGAGCGAGTGCCGGGCTGACCCACGCCAGGACAGGCTGGCCGGACGGCGACTGGCGCTCGGTCAAGACGCTGTAGTCATGCAGAAAGCCGCTGTGTTCGACCTTGTTACTGCTGCAGGCGGACAGGCTCAGGGTGGTGGCGAGGGCCAGCGACAGCGAACGAATGCGGGTCATTAACGGGTTTCCTTGTGAGGTTGCGTGGCGATGCTGTCCGAGCATTCGATGTGCAACTGGCCGTGGCTCATGATCCATTGGATCAGGTCGGCGGCAGCGATGCTGTGGACGTATTCGACCCAGTGCGCATTGGTCGGGCTGAACTGCTCGAAGTAGCGGCGCAGGACGATGCGGCTCTGATCGCTGGAAACGCTCAGGCACGACTCCTGAAACACAATCGGCGTGTCGGGGCCGAGCGCGGCGGTGCGCTGGCTGAGGATCAAGGGACGATTGCTGTTGTGCCCCTCGGCGCAATGGTTGTCGTTCAATAGCTTCATGCGAACCCCCTGGATTGGAATGGCCGCAGAATGCCCGCGCGGTTTTGCCAGAGAATGTCCGCTTGATGTCTGGCGCGTAGAAATGTTGCTCGATTGAAATAAATGACCCGGGCCGCGAAATGGCTTTAGATTGGCGTTTTTTCGCCGCATGGATCTGTAACTGTGAGCAGACTGCTGTTCGTCGACGACGACGTGGAAATTCTCGCGCTGCTGAAGAAATTCTTCGTGCAGCACGCCTATGAAGTCGACGTTGCGCCGCATGGCGAGGCCATGTGGGCGGCGATCGCGCAGAACCGTCCGGACACGATCATTCTTGATCTGATGATGCCCGGCGAAAGCGGTTTGAGCCTGTGCCAGAAGGTGCATACGCAACTGGGCATACCGATCATCATGCTCACTGCCATGGCTGAACTGAGTGATCGCATTGTCGGGCTGGAACTGGGCGCGGACGACTACCTGACCAAACCGTTCGCCCCACAAGAACTGCTCGCTCGCGTACGTGCCTTGCAGCGTCGCGCCGCTGAACAGCGCAACCCGGTCGAGCCTTCGCGCCCGGTGATCGGCTTCGCCGGTTGGCATCTGGACATCACCTGTCGCGAACTGCGCTCGCCGGAAAACGTGATGATTCCACTGTCCGGCGGCGAGTTCGATTTGCTGGTGGTGTTCCTCGATCATCCACAGCGCATACTCACCCGCGAGCAGTTGATCGACCTGACCCACGGCCATGGTCACGACGCTTTTGATCGCAGTATCGATGTGCAAGTCAGCCGCCTGCGGCGCAAGATCGAGCCGGACAGCAAGCGCCCGGACCTGATCCGTACTGTGCGCAACGGCGGTTATCTGTTCACCGCCAAGGTCAGCCGCTCGTGATTCGCCGACTGTGGCGTAGCGACACCCTGCGCCGGCGCATCGCCCTGACGATCATTGCGGCGATGGTCGCGTCGCTGGCGTTGAATGCACTGTTCGTGCAAGTCGCCGGGATCTGGGCGCGGCCACCGATTGAGCGCACCGGCCTGCTCGAGCAAATTGCCGCGACATCCCGGGTGATCGAGGCAGCCCCGGCCAACCTGCGCCCGCAACTGGCCGCAGCGGCGAGCAGCGCCATGCTGCAAGTGTCGTGGAAAGCACAGCGCGCCGACTTCGATCTGCCCAATGACGGCCTTCGCCTGCCAGCGAGCCGGGTGCCGGTGCTGCAGCAACTGCTGGGCAATGATCGAAAAATCGAGGTGTTCAGCCCGGGCGACTGGCCGAAAGGCAGTGCCCAGGCGCATTACGCCGCCGTCGTGCAATTGGTCGATGGCAGTTGGTTGTCATTTATCCCGCCGGAGCGCAGTTGGGGTCTGGAATTTGGCGTGCGTATCGTGATCGTCATCGCGTTGGGACTGATTGCCACATTGCTCGTCGCCTGGGTCGCCACCCGGCAACTGGCCAATCCGTTGCAGCGCTTCACGCGTGCCGCCAGACGATTTGGCACCGATCTGCGCGCACCGCCGATCAAGCTCGAAGGCCCCGACGAAATCCGTCAAGCGATCCTCGCTTTCAACACCATGCAGGCGCAGATCCAGCATTTCATTGCCGAGCGTACGCACATGCTGGCGTCGATCTCCCACGATTTACGTGCGCCGCTGACACGCATGCGTTTGCGCAGTGAGTTCATGGAAGACCTCGATCATCAGGGCAAACTGATTCGCGACGTTGAAGAGATGCAGTCGATGATCAACGCCGCGCTGGCGTTCTTCCGCGAAGACACCCACCGCGAGCAGACCACAGCATTTGATCTGTCGGAGCTGCTGCAAACCATCGTCGACGATTACCGTGATCAGCAGATCAATGTCGACTTCGGCGGCCCGGCGCATCTGGTGTACGAAGGTCGCCCGCTGGGGATCAAGCGGGTGATCGTCAATCTGCTGGAGAATGCGTTGAAGTATGCGCAGCACCCGGGCATTGCATTGAAGCGTGACGAGTATTCGATTCGCATCGAGGTCAGCGACGAAGGCCCCGGCATTCCCGAGGTGGCGTTGGAGCAGGTCTTCGATCCGTTCTTTCGGCTGGAGACTTCACGCAATCGTGACACCGGCGGTGTGGGTCTGGGTCTTTCCGCAGCGCGAGCCATCGTCCGTGAGCAGGGCGGTGAATTGACGCTGAGCAATCGCAAGAGCGGAGGGTTGATCGCGAAGGTCGAGTTGCCTGTGTGAAATTTCTTCTGTAGATTTTCATGAAATTACAAGAAACAAATTTCATGGGGTCGTGAATGTTTCAGCAATCCAGCCAGCACGTCGACAGCTATTACGCCCACAGTTGCGCCGATATTCTGCGTGATCGAGTGGTGCTGGAAGGCGAACATGACGCCGACGTGGTGGTCATCGGCGCCGGTTTCAGTGGCCTGCACACCGCGTTGCGTCTGGCCTTGGCGGGTAAACGCGTGATCGTGCTGGAGGCCAGTCGCGTGGCGTGGGCGGCCTCGGGGCGTAATGGCGGGCAGGCGATTCTCGGTTGGTCGTGCGATATGCCGCCGCTGGAAGCCGCGCTCGGTTATGAGCGGGCCAGACGGCTTTGGGATGGTATGCGCTGGGCTGCCGACGAACTGCGCGAATTGCCCGGCCGCCATGGTTTCGATTGCGACTATCGCCCCGGGCATTTGTGGACGTCGGTGATGCCACGGCGGGTCAGCTTGCTCAGCGAATGGCAACACGAGGCCAGCCATAAGTGGGGCCATGATGGGTTGCAGTTCATTCCTCGTGAACAATTGCCGGAATGGGTGGCCACCGATCGCTATCAGGCCGGGCTTTACGATCCTGAGGGCGCACACCTCAATCCTCTGAAACTGGCCTTGGGCCTGGCGGCCGCCATCGAGCGGGCCGGCGGGCGTATTCATGAACAAAGCAAGGCGCTGAGTTATCAGGAGCAGGGCGACGGCTTTCGGGTCAACACCGAGCGCGGTTTGGTGCGCGCCGATGTGCTGGTGTTGGCCTGCAATGCCTACCTCGATGAACTCGACCCGCAACTGTCCAGTTGCATACTGCCGGTGGGCACTTATCAGGTCGCCACTGCACCGCTCACCCCTGAGCAGGCCAGCGCGCTGTTGCCGCGCAACGTTTGCGTGACCGACAACCAGTTCGTCCTCGATTACTTCCGCCGCACACCGGACAACCGCTTGTTGTTCGGCGGCGGCTGCACTTACCTGGGCGGCATGCCCAAGGACATCGCGGCGGCGACGCGGCCGTTTCTTGAACGAGTGTTCCCGCAGCTCAAAGGTGTCGGCATCGAGTTTGCCTGGGGCGGGCATATCGACCTGACGATCAACCGCACGCCGGACGTGGGCGGCGAGGGTAACCGTTATTGGCTGCAAGGTTACTCGGGCCACGGCGTCCTGCCGACATTGGCTGCCGCACGTGCGTTGTCCAATGCGATCCTCGGCGATAGCGATGAATTGGCGTTGTACCAGGGCCTGAGCAATGGCCGTTTTCCCGGTGGCAAACATTTCGCGGCACCGCTGGAAGCCATCGGCAAGGCCTGGTATCGACTGCGCGACAGCATTTGATGAGACTTTTTTTGGAATCGCGGCCATGAACAAGCAAGAAGAAATCGCCGCGCTGGCGATCCTCATCCACGACCTGCGCAAGCACAAGAAATGGACCCTCAAGGAACTGGCCGACAAGATCGGCCGTTCGGTCGGCTTCCTGTCGCAGGTCGAGCGCGGTTTGTCGCGGCCTACCGTGGCGGACCTGACTGCGATCAGCGAAACCTTCGGCGTGCCGACCACGTATTTCTACAGCCTGCCCAAGCCCAAGGAATTGCCGTGGGTGACGCGCCCGGACGAGCGTCGCACGTTGTATTACGCCAATGGCATCACCGACATTCTGGTGTCGCCGCAGATGCGCGCCTCGTTCTCCATGCTCGAAAGCCATCTCGAAGCCGGCGCGAGCAGCGGTGATCGCCATTTGACCGACAGCTCGGAGCAGGGCGGTTACGTCCTTGAAGGCGAGCTGACGCTGTGGCTGGGCGACGATGAAGAGCCGGCTACGTTGAAGGCCGGCGACAGCTTTCAGTTCGACAGCCATACCCGCTGCCGCTACGGCAACCTCACCGAGCAGCTGACCCGCGTGCTCTGGGTCTACACCTGATAACCATAAAGGATGAACACGATGGACGCTGTCTGCGCTGACCTGCTCGCCGAAGTACGGGCGTTTCGCCAACGCTACCCCGAGGTGCGTTATGTCGACCTGATTTGCCTGGACATTCCCGGGCACTTCTATGGCAAGCGTTATCCAATCGACATGCTCGAAAAAGTCGCCGCCGGCAGCGTACTGAAGCTGCCGCAGAATTGCGTACTGTTGGGCGTGCAGGGTGGCTTGTTCCCGATCGGCGATTACTGCTTCAACGACGGCGACCCGGATGCCGTGCGCCGTTTGGTGCCGGGCACCTTGAAGCCGGTGACCTGGGAAGCGCAGCCGCTGGGGCAGATGCTGATCACTTCCGACGGCACTGAAAAGCCGATCGAATTCGAACCCCGTGAAGTGCTCGCGCAGGTGCTAAAGCGCCTGGCGCGCAAAGGCATTCACCCGGTGGTGGCCTTTGAGCTGGAGTTCTACCTGTTCGATAAAAAGCTGCGCGACGGTCTGCCACAATTCCCCCGCGACGACCTGACCGACGATGCCGATGATCAACCGAACCTGCACATCGAACGTCTTTCACGCTTCGCGCCGGTGCTCGATGACATGGTCGAAGCCACTCGGGCGCAGGGCATCGACGCCACGGTGATTACCGCTGAACTCGGCCCCGGACAGTTTGAAATCAACTTCGGCCATCTCGACGACGGTTTGCGTGCGGCGGATTGGGCGGCGTTATTCTGCCGCAGCACGCGCGGTGTGGCGCTCAAGCATGGTTATCGCGCCAGTTTCATGGCCAAGCCGTACTTGCAACATCCGGGCAGCGGCATGCATGTGCATGTCAGTTTGTACGACGCAGCCGGCAATAATCTGTTGGCGGCCAATGAGCAGCAGCCGCTACGCCATGCAGTCGCGGGGTGCCTGGAATTGCTCCCGCACAGCATGCCGATCTTCGCGCCGAACCAGAACTCAATGCGCCGATTGGGCGGCACGGTGAACACCGCGACCAAAGCCAGTTGGGGCTTTGAGGATCGTGATGCGTGCTTGCGGATTCCGGAGTCGGACGTGAAGAACCTGCGGGTTGAATATCGCTTGGCGGGCGCGGATGCCAATCCGTATCTGGTGCTGGCGGCGATTCTGGTGGGGCTGGAGCACGGGCTGGAATCGGCTAAAGAACCGATCGCACCGCTGAATGAAGACCGCAGCAGCGGGATTGATTTCCCCAAGGAGATGTTCGAGGCAGTGCGTGCGATGCAACATCAGCCGCAGTTGCGGGAAGGGTTGGGCGCGGAGTTTGTCGATGTGTATTGCGAGAATAAACGCCAGGATCATTTGGCGTTTATGCAGGAGATCAGTGCGCGGGAGTATCGCTGGTATTTGTGACCCAGTGCTTATCCAGAGCGCGCCTTGAATGGCCGCTTTTACGCGCATTGCACGTCTGCTGGCGTGGAAATCGCGTTGCGCAGAGACGCAAGGAAAGTGATGTCGAGTAACAAATCGGCCCATTGAAAGGAATCATGTATGACCACCCCTTCACCTGCTCACACCCTGAGGGCATTGCCTGATCTTGATTACTATCACAGCCGATCGGTGCTGCTGCCTGTTGAAATAACCACTCTTGAAGCCTGGAACTGCATGCGGGCCAAGCCGGGACTGGTCATGCGACTGGCGTTTCGAACGAGGGATGCGATTTGCTCGTTAGTTGGCGTGAAGCGCATCGGCGGTTTCTCTGGCGCCCGTCGAGAGGCAATACAGGCTGGCGAAAAGCTGGATTTTTTTCTGGTGGAGCATAGTGCCCCCGACGTGCTCGTTCTGAGCGTAAGAGACCGACATCTGGATGTCATGATTTGCCTGTCGATAACAGATCATGTGTTCACAATCACATCGTCTGTCGTAACGCATAACGTCTTTGGGCGCGTCTATATGTTGCCGGTGGGCGTAGTCCATAAGGTGCTGGTCAATAGGGACCTCGAGCGTCTCAAGCGGAATACAGGCGCCGCCGAAGTGTAGTTAACGGTGCCCGCGCCGGGACAGCCGCGGTGGGGCAGAGGCAGACGTTGACTGTGGAACGAGTAGCAGCAAGAAGATTTGGAGTGGAACCATGCAATGCACCTGCAACGGTCAAGACAACCTGGTAGATATCAGTCAGCGTTACACGGCGTTTGTCGCAGGAATGCGCTGCCTGGCGACGGGGGACTGGATCAAACTATTGCAATGTGCCGGGTGCGGGCAGCTTTGGCGAGCGGATGAGTGGGATAAATATCAAACCCTGTACGCCCGCAAACTGGACTCGCCCGAGGGCTGGGAATCAGCTGAAATGGAAACTTTGATAAAGCTGCGCATGGTCGAGAATCATGGCGGTCTGGATACATCTGCTTGTCTGGCGAAGGATTGCCAGCAACCTGTACTCAAGGGAAGAGCCTATTGCGTTGACCACTTTTATGAAACCGGAGCAAGAGCATGAACTGCTGAAACTGGCCAGTAGAGCGGGATTAAAGGACTGATCACGTTTTTTCTGAATGTGGTCTGTCTCTGAAATTTTCCCCAGCCCCTCAACCCTTCAAAGACATCGGCTTGTCCCCACCCGGCGGCAAACCAAACAGCTTCCGCACCCGATTAAGAAACGCCCCATAGGGTCGCCCCAGAGCCAGCATCATCACGGCCGCACCCAGTGTGCCGCGCACCAGACCTTCGCCCGATGCACCACTGAAGCCAATGATCGCGGCATAGATCGGCACCTGAAAACTGACCAGGGCGATGCTGTCCCAGAGCAACCTCGACACCCGACCCTGACCGGCGCGCGTCATCACCCAATCGCGCCAGATACCGTAAGGTCGCGCGACCGGAATCATCAGCGCCGCGCCCAGCAGGCGCGCGTGCAGAACCTGATCCCACGTCATGCCGGCAATGAAACGTTCATTGAGGATGCCGGTGGTGGTGAAAAACAGGATCAGCGCTGTGGTGTCTGCGATAAATGCAGTCCGACGCGTTGACTGTTGCAGGCGTTGCGGCACCACACTTCTCCTTTCATGGCTTCAGGACCGAACTTTCCTCAGCTGGACGCCGACATTTCATCGTGCTGTGACAGCGGCTGCACGGCGAGGTGCGGAGATTCGCCGAAGTACTCGATCAGCAGATCCGTGAGCACGCGGATCTTGCGCGCGGGATGCGGGCCCGGCGCGCGGAGGAGGTAGGCACCGGCCGGGGGCGGGGGATGGTTAGTCATGATCGGCACGAGTGCACCCGAGGCAATGTGTTCGTGGGTGAGGCAATCGGGCAAGTAGGCGACGCCGAGGCCGGCAGCCGCGGCTGCGGCGAGGGCCGTGCCGTTGTCAGCCTTGAAGCGTCCTTGCGGGCGAACCGTGATGATCTTGTCAGCCGCCATGAATTGCCAGGCTTCGGTGCCTTGCATGAGCGCCTGATGGGCGTGCAGTTCGTCCGGGGTTTCGGGGGCGCCGTGCGCTTTGATGTAGTCGGGGCTTGCGACGAGCTTGGTGTAGACCGGGCCGATACGCCTCGCGATCAAGTTGGAGTCCTGCAGGTAACCCACGCGAATGGCGCAATCATAGCCCTCGGTAATCAGGTCAACGAAGCGATCGCTGTAGCAGGTCTGCATGTGCAACTGAGGGTGACGGCGAGCCATTTCCGCCAGCACCGGGGCAAAGTGCGTCGGCCCGAACGACAATGGCACTGCTACTCGCAGGCGGCCACGCAGGGCGCCTGCGGGCAGGATGGTTTCCTTGGCGATGTCGATTTCGCTGCACACTCGGGCGGCGTAATCGCGAAATGTCGCGCCGGCTTCGGTGAGTGAAGCCCCACGCGTGGAGCGTGCCAGCAATTGCACGCCGAGTTCCGTTTCAAGCCGCGCCAGCCGGCGGCTGACGATTGACTTCGAAACCCCGAGCCGCAGCGCTGCCTGTGAAATGCCCCCGGCATCGGCCACTTCGACGAAGGTTTGCAGTTCTTCGATATCCATTCTCGCGTTCCCCTTGGCGCGACACAGTTCGCCTCGGGATGCTACTACTGCAGCGAAGAGGGGAACAGCACAATGGGTTTTCCAGGCACGGCGTCACTCGCGTGCATTCTGGAACCATTAGCCGCACGGGCTCCGGCCGTTTTACCGACGTGCGTTACCCATACAAAAGGACCTGCAAATGGCAAGCGAACCCATCCGTAACCCGCACACCGATCAACTCCTGACGCCCGACAATTCAGCGTTGATCATCATCGACTATCAACCGGTTCAGGTGTCTTCGATCCGCTCGATGCCACGGGATGAACTGGTCTTCAATATCACCAGCGTTGCGAAGGCGGCGCTCAACTACAACCTGCCGATCATCCACTCGACCGTCAATGTCGCGACCGGTCGCAACAAACCGCCGATTCAAGAGTTGCAAGCGGTACTCGGCCATCTGCCCACCTATGACCGCACGTCGATCAACAGTTGGGAGGACACCGGGTTCAAGCAGGCAGTCAAAGCGCTCGGGCGCAAGAAACTGATCATGACCGCACTGTGGACCGAAGCCTGCCTGACCTTCCCGGTGCTCGACGCCATTCAGGAAGGCTATGAAGTTTACGTGCCGGTCGATGCGGTGGGCGGCACGTCGCTCGCCGCACACGAGGCAGCGTTGCGCCGAATGGAGCAGGCGGGGGCGAAGCTCATCAGCCGGGTACAGATGTACTGCGAACTGCAGCGCGACTGGGCGCGCGAGGTGACCGTGCCAGGCTTCATGGGCGTGTTTGAAAACTTCGACGGTTTCAATGCTGAAAAGGCGCTGGAAGCAGCGGGCAACAAGGCCTGATTCACGAGGTGTTGCTGAAGGTGGCGTGGGCGATAGCCGGCGCTGCCTTCATTTGGCCTGTTTCAACGCTTGAAAATAATCTGAACCGCTGTCGGAGCCGCTCGCCTAATGATTAGCTTGTGGTCAATCGCACAGGCGATGTGTCAATAACGGCACACTCCGAGAGGTGGTCAACGTGGCTAAAGACGAAAAGAAAAGCAAAGACAAAGGTGACGCTTCGAAAGCCAGCAAGGATCTGAAAGACAAAAAGTCATCACCAGAAAAGAAATCAGCGGCAGCTTCGACGCTTTCAAAGTCTTCCGACAAGAAAGACAAGAAGAAAGACGCCGAGCCCAAGAAGTCGGCGAAAAAAGCCGACAGCAAGCCTGAGAAGGCCAAGGATTCGAAGAAGGCTGATAAGCCGGCCAAAAAGAAAAAGTGATCTTGAAGGCAAGAAAAAACCCGGCAATTCGAGCCGGGTTTTTTATTGTCTGCTATTTGGAGATCAGAGCGCCGCTTTGACCTGCAAACCAATCACCAGCGCATTGTCGATGTCCTGCCCGGAAAACGCGCCCGGCTCGATGATGTACTGCATATTTGGACGCAGCGTCAGCCAGGGCGTGGCCTGATAGCCGTAGCCGAGTTCGATCAGTTGCTCGGCGCTGTCCAGGTTCGGGAACGCCGTGCCGTTGTTCAATGCGGCGTCCTGCTGCACATCGCGGCTGCGCGGGTTCGGCACGGCGCGGCCGTAACCGAGAGCAACGGTGTCACGCGGGCGACCTTCGAACGGTTTGTACAGGACCACGCCGGTGCCGTACCACTTGCTGAACGGCGACGCCGCTTCGCTGGCCGCCGAGTATTGGCCGAACGCGTGCAAGCTGCGGCCTTCGGACGTCGACGAACTCCAGACGGCCTGGTCGATCAGCAGATAATGACCGCCGCGACCGGACACTTCTTTGTCGCTGCCGATGCGTTTTACGTCGGAGCTGTCGTAGTAGTAGCCGAGCTTGTATTCGCCGGGCAGGGCGCCCGCGTGTTTGTAAACCAGCTCAATCGGCACCACGGTGCCGGTGGTGTGTTTCGGATCAAGGTGCCAGGCACGGCTGGAATTGCCGTTGCTTTCCGGGTCGACGTTGAACGCGGCCACGCGCAGTTGCCAGGAAGACGACAAGTCGTATTTCACCCGCACACCGAGGCGCGCATTGGGGTAGTTGGTCCAGCCGCTGCCGCCGGACATGTTCAGCGGATGGCCGCAGAAACCGGCGTTCATGAAGTTGCACAGAATGCCGCTGTCGAGGCCGCCGAGGTCGTTGCCCATCGCCATGTAGCCGAGTTTCACATTGAGCGCTGGAGTGAACAGCGTGCGCTCGTAACTCAGTTCGGTCAGGCGCGTGTACAGGCCACCGTAGTTTTCCTGGATCGGCAGACGGTTGCCGACCAGATCTTCCGAGGCGCTGTTGCCGCGACGATCGTTGATGGTCAACTGGACCTTGCCGGCGTTGTCTACGCCGTACAGTTTGCTCAGGTCGAACTGCACGCCGAGCTTGATGTTCTGCGAGTAACGCGCCGAGCGATGCAAGCCACCGTCGGCGTTGTAAGCCATTTCGCCGCTGTAGTCGCCAGTGAACTTGATGCCCTGTTCATCCATCTGGTGACGCAAGCCACCCCAGTCACCAGTGAGGGTGCTGCGGGTCAACAGATCGGAATCGATGTCGGCCAGCGCGGGGAGAGCGGTGGTGCACGTCAGGCCCAGCAACAGGCCTTTGAACAGGTCGGAACGGGAAAAACCAACAGCCGATAGCATGTAAATCTTCCTGCAAAAAACATGAGCAATAGGGGGAAAGCAGCGCGGCACCCGAAGGTGCCGCGCTTTACGTGAACACCGTGGTTTACGGCAGGGCGTAAGCCATCACGTAGTCGCCGCGATCGGTCGACTGGCGGGCACCACCGGCGGTGATAACGATGTATTGCTTGCCGGTTTTCGGCGAAACATAGGTCATCGGGCCACCTTGGCTGCCGACCGGCAGACGTGCTTTCCAGACTTCTTCACCGTTGCCGCTGTTGAACGCGCGCAGGTAGAAGTCCTGGGTGCCGGCGATGAAGATCAAACCACCTTGGGTCGACAGGGTGCCGCCGAGGGTTGGCAGACCAATCTTGATCGGCAGGTGCATGCGGATGCCCAGTGGACCGGTGTCTTCAACGGTACCGACCGGAACCTGCCAGGCGATTTTCTGGGTCTTCATGTCGATCGCCGTCAGCGTGCCGAACGGTGGGGCCTGGCACGGAATGCCGGCTACCGACAGGAAGCGGTTTTTGTTAACGGCGTACGGCGTACCTTTCAACGGCACGGCGCCCATGCCGGTGTTCAGCGCTTCGCCGCCACCAGCAGCCTGGCCTTTGTTCTGCGACGGGATCATCTGGATCCACAGGCCCAGACGCATGTCGTTGACGAAGATAAAGCCGTGTACCGGGTCAGTGGAGAGGCTGCCCCAGTTCATGCCGCCCAGCGAGCCCGGGAAGCTCAGCGATTTATCGGTGCCCGGCGCGGTGTACAACCCGTCGTAGCGCATGCCTTTGAAGTCGATGCGGCAAAGCAACTGATCGTAAGGGGTCGCGCCCCACATGTCCGATTCAGTCAGGTGCTGTGCGCCGATCTGCGGCATGCCCAGCGATTTTGGCTGAGTAGGCGAGTACGGTTCGTTCGGGATGTTCGCCGCTTTCACCGGGACTTCTTTAACGTCGGTCAGCGGTTTGCCGGTGGCGCGGTCGAGCACGTAGATCTGCCCGGCCTTGGTGCCGATGACCACGGCTGGTACGGTTTTTCCGTCCTTGGTGAAGTCGATCAGGCTCGGCTGCATCGGCAGGTCGAAGTCCCACAGATCGTTGTGCACGGTCTGGAATACCCAGCGCTCTTCACCGCTGGTGGCGTCCAGCGCGAGGATCGAAGCGCCGTAGGTGTGATCGAGTTTGCTGCGCTCGACACCATAAATGTCGGTAGACGAGCTGCCCATCGGCAGGAACACGGTGTTGGTCGCCGGGTCGTAGGACATCGGTGCCCAGCTGTTCGGCGTGCTGCGCACATAGGTGCTGCCGTCTGCCGGCGCTTTTTTATCCTGCGGGTTGCCCGGGTCGAAGGCCCAGCGCATGGCACCAGTCATCACGTCAAAACCACGGATCACGCCGCCGGGCATGTCGGTCTGCACGTTGTCAGCCACGCGACCGCCAACCACCACGGTGGTGCCGGCCATCAGCGGAGCGGACGACAACTGATAGTAGCTGTCCGGAACATCACCCAGACCGGCCTTCAGATCGACCTGGCCGTTGTTGCCGAAACCCTGGCAGAACTCGCCAGTGTCAGCATCAACCGCGATCAAACGGGCATCGATGGTGTTGGTCAGCAGACGGCGCTGGCAGTTGGCGGCCGGCGCCGGTTTGGCTTCGATGATTTTCGAACTGGCCGGCTGAGCAATGGCAGCGCTGGCGTCGAAATAGGCCATGCCACGGCAACGCTGCCAGACTTTCGACTGGGCGTTGATCGCGTTCTTCCACAGCTCTTTACCGGTGTCGGCATCAAGGGCGATCAGGTTGTTGTGCGGGGTGCAGATGAACACCTTGTTGCCAACCTGCAGCGGGGTGAGCTGGTCTTCAGCGCCATTGCCATCGCTCTCGGCGACGTCACCGGTGTGGTAGGTCCACGCGACTTTCAGCTTGTCGACGTTGTTGCGGTTGATCTGGTCCAGCGCGGCGAAGCGGCTGCCACCTTCGGTATTACCGTAGTGCGCCCAGTCCTTTTGCGCCTTGTCCGGCTCGACCGGGGTCAGGCCCGGGCCAGTGCCGGTGGCGGCAACGGTAGGGTGCGCGACGAACATGTTGCCAGCCGCCACAACCACGCCGACCGCCAGCACCGCAGCCACAGCGTAAGCGCCGCGACCCGCAACGCCACCGTTGGCACGTTTGAGCAGCGGATAGACCAGCGCCACGACCAGGCCGATCACACTGAACATGAACAGTCGCGAGAACACCGGCCAGAACACCAGCCCGGCATCGCTCACCGCCCAGATCGCTGTTCCGACCAGGAACGCGGCAAACAACCACGCACCGGCTGGCTTGTAGCGCGCGATCAGCAGACCGGAAACGGCCATGACCAAGCCACCCACCAGGAAGTACCACGAGCCTCCCAGGCTGACCAACTTCACGCCGCCCGCAGCCAGCGCCAAGCCGAGCAGGGCGATGACGACGCCCAGCCCGACCAGAATGAATTTTGATATGCCCGAGAGGCGTTGACTCTGCTTCACGTTGAATGTCCCGTTGAAATGAGGAGGGCATTATATAGTTAGGTAACTACCTAGTTAAATCACTAATTCAGTAATAAAGCGTTGTTGGTTCTTCGATAACGCGCCTGAGCCGAAACTGGCAGTCTCATGGGGTTCAGCTGAGCTTTTGAATGTCTGCAAAAAACGCATTTGTGTCAGAAAAAATGCCGGTTATGACAGTTCTTTCGTTGTGCGGTGTTCAACCTGGCCTTAAAGATCAGCCGACCCACGGCATTAAAACCAGCTTAGCCCACATATAGCTCAAGTCCTGCGAGCAGGGTTTCGAAGGTCACTCTGCAGCGCGGGCTGCTGCGTAAATCTTCGTGCATGGTCAGCCAGGTGGTCAGTCGGGGTTTGAAGGCTTGGGCGAGTACGCGCACCAGTTCGGGGTCACGTTGCGCCACTCGCACCTGGCACACGCCGATGCCCACACCAGCGCGGATCATCACCAGTTGGGCCAGATCACTGTCAGTGCGCAAGGTGAAGTGTTCGCGCCGCCATTGTGGCAACCAGTGTCTGGCGCTGCGCAGAAAGGGCGTTTCCTGGTCGAACCCGATCAGTGCGTGATCGGTGAGTGCTTCCAGTGTCTGCGGAGTGCCGCGCGCATCGAGGTAGCGACGGTGGGCATGCAGGCCCAGTTCGATGTCGCCGATCCGTCGGGCAATGAGCGAGCCCTGTTCGGGGGCGACCATGCGCACGGCGATATCGGCCTCACGATGCAACAGGTCTTGCACGCGATTGGTCAGCACCAGCTCCACCTTCAGTTCCGGGTAGCGGCTTTGCAGTCCGGCAATCACCGGGGGCAGTACTTCTGCGCCGACCACCTCGCTGGTGCTGATGCGCACCGTTCCTCTGACTGCGCTCCCTTGTGCCTCGGCGGCGCGCAACAGTGCAGCGGCATTGGCGCGCATGGCTTCGGCGAAAGGCTTGAGTGCCAGCGCAGCTTCTGTCGCCAACAGGCCTTGTTGTGACCGAGTAAACAGGCTCACGCCCAGTTGCTGCTCGAGCGTATCGATGTGGCGCCCGACCGTGGGCTGGGCAACACCCAGTGCCCGCGCGGCGGCCGACAATGATCCTTCCTGCAACACGCTCAGGTAGGAGCGGTACAGTTCCCAGCTAATGTTATTGTCCATGCATAAATGTATAGCGGGTCGCCGAAATTAGGCAATTTCATAGAGCGATGAGCGCCTTCAGAATTCTCTCATTCCATCGAGAGGGCGGTAACATGATCACGAGTCGGCGCGTTTTGGTTTTGGGGGCAACCGGTGGCATTGGCGGTGAGGTGGCGCGCAAGTTGCGCGAATCCGGTTGGGAAGTGTGTGCATTGCGTCGCGGTGGCCGTCCGCGAAACCAAGGGGTGGAAGGCATTACTTGGTTCGACGGTGACGCGATGAATCGTCAGCAGGTCATGGCCGCTGCGCAGGGTTGCTCGGCCATCGTCCATGCGGTCAATCCGCCGGGGTATCGTGGCTGGGACCAGCAGGTGTTGCCCATGCTCGACAACACCATCGCCGCCGCCATTGCCCAAGGCGCGACGATTGTCCTGCCGGGCACCGTTTACAACTACGGGCCGGATGCCTTTCCACTGCTGCACGAGGATTCGCCCCAACAACCTTTGACCCGCAAAGGCGCCTTGCGAGTGGAACTTGAGCGACGACTGCGCGCCGCCAGCACTCAAGGCTGCCGCGTGATCATTGTGCGCGCCGGCAATTTTTTCGGGCCGGTACCGGGCAATAACTGGTTTTCTCAAGGCTTGATCAAACCGGGCAGGACGGTGGCCCGCGTGCTCCTGCCGAGTGCCAAGGGCATCGGCAACCAGTGGGCCTATTTGCCCGATGTCGCCAACACCATGGTGCAACTGCTGGAGCGTCGCCAGACCCTTGATCCTTTTGCAACCTTTCATATGGCGGGTCATTGGGATGCGGACGGTCGGCAAATGGCCGAAGCCATCCGCCGCGTTGTCGCAAAACGCAGCGGCAAGGCACCGAAGATCAAAGCCTTCCCGTGGTGGTTGATCAGCGTGCTGTCACCCGTTGTCGAAACCTTTCGCGAAATGCAGGAGATGCGCTACCTGTGGAACGAGCCGGTGCGTTTGAGCGGCGCGCGCTTGCAGGCGACATTGGGTCGTGAGCCGCACACGCCGCTGGATGAGGCTGTCGAAGCAACGCTGGCAGGTCTGGGTTGCCTGGATTGAATGAAGCCGCGCCTGGCGGGAAATGCGCCACGCGCCTGACGGCTCCAGATCAGCTCATACGCCCGGCGTACCTACGGCTTCACGGTATTGGGGCGTATCCACAGATGACAGGTCACGTCAGGCCAGCGTGGGAATCCGTCTGGCCGCCAGCGCTGATTGCGAGTTGAACGACAGTGTCCGACTCATGCCGGCGTGGTGAGCGAAAACGGAATGCGCAGCTCTTCGACAGGCCCTGAATCGCGCCCGCACATTTCGTCGTGCACGCATTGCTGCACCAGTACGCAGGGAAAGGCCGGCACGGTCTGTAGCAAGTCCCGCAGGTGGGTGATCGAGCGCAGGTGCATCGGCTTGGCCGCGTCATCCAGCAAGGTGAACTGGCCGTGATCCAGGCGGATCCGCGCCAGATAAAAACCACCTTCGAGTGACAGCAGCTCCAGTTCGCGTATTTCACTGTTGGCCGCACGTTCGGTGAGGGCTTGCAGGTTCATGCTTCACTCCTTGCCTACCAGGGTAGGCGTTCTCCATCGTAGGCAAAGAAATGGCCGCTGTCGGCCGGCGTCAACTGGTCAATCAAGGTCAGTAACTGTTCAGCGGCAACGTCTGCCGGACGGGCGCTGGAGGCGCCGCGAAAAGGTTGCGACAACCCCGACACCACCGTGCCCGGGTGCAGACTGAGCAAGCGACTCTGCGGGCGCGTGCGTGCCAGTTCGATGGCGGCGGTCTTGATCAGCATGTTCAGCGCAGCCTTGGAGGCGCGGTAGGCGTACCAGCCGCCCAATCGGTTGTCGCCAATGCTTCCGACCTTGGCCGAAAGCATCGCCATCGCTCCCCGAGGATCGAGCAGTGGCAGGAAATGACGCAACACCAATGCCGGACCCAGCGTGTTCACTTGAAACACGGTTTGCAGCGCCTCCGGCTCGATCGCGCTGAAGCTTTTTTCCGGCTTGATCCCTTCGCGATGGAGCAGACCGGCCGCGTGGATGATCAGTTGATACGGCGCTTCGCTTGCCAGTTCGGCGGCGGCGCTGGCAATCGTTTCAGGTCGTTCAAGGTCGAGCGCGGGGAGGGTACGGCGCCCCAGCGCGCGAACGTCGGCACAGCGCGGATCCTGTTTCAGCAGTTGGCAAAAGGCTGTGCCGAGGGCGCCACTGGCGCCGATCACCAGCGCGCGGTAACCATCGCCAAACGAGGCCAGGGTCAATGCGCGGTTCACTCGCTGACTCCCGCGCCTTGGCGACGGAAGAACAGTGTCACTTGGCCGACCTCTACGCCGAACTTGGACATGCTGGTGCGGTTGATCAACGTGTCCTCGTCCATCAAGTACATCCAGTCGTCCATGCTCATTTCGTAGGTCGAGTCGTCGACCGGCAGGTTCAGGCGATAACGCCAGTGCAGCGTATTGCCCGCGACCTGGCCCTCGGCGACACCCACTACGTCAGCCGCGCGACCGCTCCAACGCCCCTGGCCTTCGGGCGTGAGAGTCCAGACGCGACGTTGGCGGGTGCCGTCGCTGTACAGGAAGCGCTCGTCGAGAATCAGGTTGTTACCCTCACGCCGGCTGACGATGTTGACCTCAAAACGCTTGGCCACTTCACCGCTGCGCTTCTGAAACATTCCCCAGGCTTTGACGGGCTGGCTGAAAAATCGCTGCAGGTCCAAGGCCGGTTGTTGCTCGGCATAACGGGCAACATCCACGCTGCCGCAGCTTGCGATGCTGAGTGCCAGTGTCAGTAACAGCAGAAATCGGGTCATTGCCTAACTCCCTGAAACGCACGAGTGAAGACGGTGAGATTCGAACTGGCGGCTTGTACAGTGACTGTCTCCTGTATAGCTTTATCGCCGCCCGATCAGTTGCAGGAATTCCTGCCGTGTCGTCGAACTGTCCCGAAAAGCACCCAGCATCACGGAGGAGGTCATGACCGAATTCTGCTTCTCAACGCCGCGCATCATCATGCACATGTGCCGGGCTTCAATGACCACCGCGACACCGGCGGCATCGGTGATTTGCTGAATGGCATCGGCAATCTGCCGCGTGAGGTTTTCCTGGATCTGCAGGCGCCGCGCGAACATGTCTACCACCCGCGCGACCTTCGACAGCCCCAGCACCCGGCCGGTGGGGATGTACGCGACATGTGCCTTGCCGATAAAGGGCAGCATGTGGTGCTCGCACAAGGAATACAGCTCGATGTCGCTGACGATCACCATTTCATCGCTCTGCGACTCGAACAGGGCACCGTTGGTGACGTCTTCCAGGCTCATCGTGTAGCCATTGCACAGGTACTGCATCGCTTTGGCGGCGCGTTGGGGTGTGTCCAACAGTCCTTCGCGCTCGGGGTTTTCACCGACGCCGACGAGAATTTCACGGTAATGGCTGGCTAATAGTGGGTTCATTCAAGGTGCTCGCGGCAGTGCTGTGCGTGGGGCCAATCCATAGCGAAAGAGTTGTACGCAATGAAGTGCTTTGTATAGGTTTTATTGAAGATAGGCTGAAAAAAATCACCTGACAATGAATCGGCAATCTTTTTTATGCAGATGCGAAAACCTCACATCGGAAAATGTGAGACCGCGAGGAGCGGGAAGCAGAGGGGGAATGACGGTGAGCGCTCGGGGAAATGTGTGAGCGCGGTGCGATAACAAGCGATGTTGTGCGGCGTTCTGATTGATTCGGGAACCGTCAGACATCCTGACGGTTCCCGATTACTGCACCTCAAACGTTCTCTGCAAGCCTGCGCACGTCACCCAGGGAGTCACGCTGCATCGACTGCAGATTCTTCTCGATGGTTTCGCACAGCGCTTCCATCTGAATCTGATGCTCGCTGTGGCGAAACGGACTTTGCAGGTCGGTGCCGATGCGCTCGATGGCCAGCAGCATAAAGCCCACCACGGTCGACGCCAGCGGCGTGAACCAGCCCAGCGATTCCACCAGACCGACCGGGACGATCAGGCAAAACAGCGAGATAAACAGCCGTGGGAAATACACATAAGGGTAGGGCAGCGGCGTATTGGCAATTCGCTCCATGCCACCCTGGCTGTTGGACAGGTCCACCAGCGTCGATTCCAACCGCGCCAGGCGAATGCTGTCCAGGCGCCCGGCCTTGTATTCCCGCGCGAGCAAAGTCGCCGAGCCGGTGAGGATATCGTTGGCAAAGTTATTGGTGGTGCCGCTGCGGGCGAACTCCTCGGCGGGAATGAACGCGCGGACTTCCTCAGGGCAAGGCTGGCCTTGCAGATGCGCTGCGAGGCAATTCACATAGGCGACGTGGCGGCGTAATAGAGTCGACTTGACCGGATTGACCTCGTTGTCAGCGTCATCCAGCAACGTCAGCACCTGCCGGGCGAAACTGCGCGAGTTGTTGATCATCGCCCCCCACAGCGTCCTTGCTTCCCACCAGCGGTTGTAGGCGCTGCTGTTGCGGAAACTGATCAACACAATCAACGCCGAACCCAATAAAGTCAGGGGCATGAGGGGTAAATTCAGCTTGGTGTTGAGAAACAACATGAAGTCGACAGTGACAGCGATGTCCCAGAGCAAAAGCCAGAACAAGGCCCAGCCGACGTAGCCCAGCGTTTTGATGATCAATCGGTATTTTCTGACGATGGCAGCTTTCAAACGGAAACCTCGTGGCGAGCGGTAAGCGTTAACGCTTTAGCTCGGACGCTGTTTTCGGGACAAAGGTTCGCTCATCGATGCAGCGCCCGGGTGATCATCGGCAAAGACGTTACACGCTATGTGCTCGATACGCCTGGCACATCCATATTGATCTTGCGCCAGCAAGCTTCCGACAGACTGTAGACCGAGAACGCCATCAGCCCCAGGGCTATTACCATCAAGATCAGCCAGCCAGCGGGTAGATTCTGCAGTGCATTGAGCGCTTCTTTCATACCCGGGGGATCCATGGCTTGATAGGTAGAGCCGCTGATTGCCAGCAGCAATGCGATCTCGATAAACACGACGCCGCGCGCGATCAGACCAAACCGCGAGACCGGGCGGACGTAGCGCATGACCTCTTCGTCGGCCTCGAAATACTTCTCGAACGACGCTTTCCAGCCCTTGATGATGTGAGCAATGCCTACACCGAGCGGCACGAGGGCGATCAGGTACACCAGCCAGTTCGAATGTTCCCAGGACAGAAGATGCGCCAGCCAGTCTTTGGTTTGTCCTGCGGAATTGCCCGAGCTTTTAATCCCGCTGATGAGCAGGCCCAATGCAAAGAACGCCAGAGCACCGTTGACCAGACCTCCCACAAACAGCCCTGTGCGAATCACCAGACCTTTGAGTTTTGTGCCGTGATGATCGACATCACGCGTTGCCTGCAGAACACGCCAGGCGGCAAATGCGAGCAGTCCCGCCACGACAAGTCCAACCAGAAAATAGCCGAATGGCTGGGCCAGCAAGGCTTCCAGACTCTTGTGGCTGTCCTTCGGTTTAGTCGAATCCTGGGCTGCCAGCAACGCAAAGATACCGATGATCAGATAAAGCATTCCTCGGGCGGCATAGCCTCCCCGAGCGAGGAGGACAAGGTTGCGTTGCGCGGACATGGGGGGATTCCTGAGAGGTTATAAGAGAGCAGACCCTTCTTGCCGGGAGGGGTTCTATGACCTGTCGAAGAACGCAGTGAGCTGGTTTCTACGGATAATTCAGCAATAGCCGGAATCTTCACTTGATCAAAACGACGACCTTGCCCTTCGCGCGTCCCTGCTCGACGTAATTCAACGCCTCGGCCGTTGATTCAAAGGGGAACGTTCGATCAATCACCGGTTTGATGATGCCGGCCGCAACCAGCGAGCTGATTTGTTGCAGTTGGGCGCCGTTGGCGCGCATGAACACGAACGCGTAATTGACGTCACGCTTGCGGGCCTTGCGCCGAATAGCGAAGCTCAGCAAGCGCATGACCTGCTGCAAGGGCCAGGACAAACCTTGCTCCTGTGCGAATTGCGCAGTCGGCGGCCCGGAAATGGAAATGAGCTGTCCGCCGGGTTTGAGTACCTTGATTGACTTCTCCAGGACATCAGAACCGAGGCTGTTCAACACCACGTCGTAGCCGTGCAAGACATTCTCGAAGTTCTGCTGTTTGTAGTCGATGACCACGTCAGCCCCTAGCGCCTTGACCCATTCGACATTCGCGGTGCTGGTGGTTGTGGCGACAAAGGCACCGAGGTGTTTGGCAAGCTGAATGGCGACGGTGCCGACGCCGCCGGAACCGGCGTGAATCAGTACTTTCTGGCCTTTTTTCAGCTGGGCGGTGTCGACCAGCACTTGCCAGGCAGTCAGTGCCACCAAGGGCAGGGAAGCAGCCTGTGCCATGTCGATATTGGCCGGTTTCAGGGCAATCGCGTTTTCGTTCACGGCGATCAACTCGGCGAAGGTACCGATTCGTGCTTCCGGCGGGCGAGCGTACACCTCGTCTCCCGGTTTGAAGCGTGTCACTTGCGTGCCGACTTCAGTCACCACGCCTGCCAGATCGTTGCCCAGAATCAATGGAAACGCGTAGGGCAGGATCAACTTGAATTCGCCGGTGCTGATCTTCGAGTCCAGTACGTTGACGCTGCTGGCATGGACCTCGATCAAGACGTCGTGAGGACCGATTGCCGGGACGGGCGCTTCGCCGATGCGTCCGGGGTGCTTGCCATAGCGATCAATCAAAAAAGCTTTCATCGAGGTGCGGCTCTTGTCGGTGTACGGATGGTAGTCGCTGCGTTGCGGATTCGATGCAGCGCCTTGTGACTGCATCGAATGCGCCGAGCATGCTCGCTAGCTGAAGATCACTCTGGCGTCTGGTAGCGCTGGGCAACCTCAGATTGGCGGATTTGCCCGATCAGGCCCAGCCGTGCGCCCTGCAAGGCATCCCAGCGCTCTGCTTCGTGCAGCGGCGGAATCGTCACCGGTTCGCGACGATCGAAGCCGACGAGCGCAGCATCCACCAGATCACCGACCTCCATGATTTCGCTCAAAGTGTTGATGTCGACGCCGGAACGATCCCAGATTTCCGTGCGCGTGGCGGCGGGCAGGACGGCTTGCACGTAGACGCCCTGAGGCGACAGTTCCAGGCTCAGTCCTTGGGACAGGAACAATACAAACGCCTTGGTCGCGCCGTAGACCGTCATGCCGAACTCCGGTGCGAGGCCCACCACTGAACCGATGTTGATGATCGCACCGTCACCGGCCTTGGCCAGGCGTGGAGCGATGGCGCTGGCAAGCCGCACCAGTGCGGTGGTGTTGAGGGCGACCAGTTGCGCCACTTTATCGGTGCTTTGCTCGACGAAATGGCCAGACAGCGCCGCGCCGGCGTTATTGACGAGGATGCCGATGCGGGCATCGTCGCGCAGGCGGTTTTCAACGGTGTTCAGATCGCCCGGTTGGGTCAGGTCCGCCGGGATCACATCGACGGCGACGTCGTGTTCGCTGCGCAAGCGCGCAGCCAGTGCATCCAGGCGCGCCTGATCGCGGGCGACCAGTACCAGGTCGTGGCCGCGTTGCGCAAAGCGTTCGGCGTAGACCGCGCCGATGCCGGTGGAGGCGCCAGTGATCAGAACAGTAGGGCGAGTGCTCATGGTTTATCTCTCTTTGAGGGTGTGAGAAACAGAACGCGCTCAGCTTGCGCTGATGCTTGATTCAGCCAGCGGCGATTGATGTTGTTCCGTGCCCGTTGATGAAGATCGTTGTTGCGAGCAATTAGGATGATGATCTAAATCTAAACTGTCAACGGTTTTAATTATGGCCAACATCTATGTATCATCGGACGCAGGATTTCCCCGGAAACACGAGGTATTGCACGTGAGAGTGACCAAGGCCCAGGCGCAGGCCAATCGAGAGCACATCGTTGAAACCGCTTCAGAGCTGTTCCGTGAGCGCGGCTTTGACGGCGTCGGCGTGGCGGACCTCATGGCGGCCGCCGGTTTTACCCATGGTGGTTTCTACAAACATTTCGGGTCGAAGGCCGACCTGATGGCCGAAGCCTCGGCGTGCAGTCTGGCCAAATCGCTGACAGCCGCCCAAGCACTGGATGTTCCGGGCTTCATCAACGTTTATGTGAACAGAGAACATCGCGACGGACGCGGCGACGGTTGCACCATGGCCGCGTTGGGCGGCGACGCGGCGCGTCAGTCGGATGAGGTGAAAGCGACGTTTGCCGAGGGCATTGAGCACACCCTGCAAACCCTGGGCGAGAAGTACCCGAGCGGGCCGGATGCCGAGGCGGGTGAGGGGCGCAGGAAGATGATCGACCTGCTGTCGCGGGCCGTCGGCACGATTATCCTGTCGCGTGCCTGCCCGGATGATTCCGCGCTGGCAGACGAGATTCTTGAGGTATGCCGCGCAGAAATGCTCGCTTCGTTGCCGACCGAAAACGCCGTCGCAGAGTAGCAGCGCGGCTCATTCGGCGAGCGCTTTGGCCCTGACAATGGAAAACGCTTGCGGCAGCTGGGCGCCATTCTTCGCCGCAAGAATCTCGGCCATCACGCTGACGGCGATTTCCGCAGGCGTCTTGCTGCCAATGTACAGACCGATCGGCCCGTGTAGACGCGCGAGCGACGCCTCGGTCTCGCCAAAATGCTCGATCAGGCGTTCGCGACGCAGCTGGCTGTTGCGCCGCGAGCCGATGGCGCCGATATAGAACGCCGGGCCGTGGAGCGCTTCGAGCAAGGCCAGATCGTCGAGCTTGGGGTCATGACTCAAGGCGACGATGCAGGTGCGCAGATCGACCGCGAAGTCGCGGACCACGTCGTCCGGCATGCCGACAATGCGCTCCACACCGTCTACCGCCCAAGTCTCGATGTACTCGGGACGCGGATCGCACACTGCCACCTTGAAACCGTTGAACAAAGCCATGGTCGCCAGATACTCGGCCAGCGCGCCGGCACCGATCATCAGCATTCGATAGCCCGGCCCCAAGGTGTTGAGCATCTGCACGCCATCGAAGCTGAATTGTTCCGGCGTTGCGGTAGATTCAACTGTGACCTGACCGGACTCCAGCGTCAGGCGACGGCGAACCAGTTGCCCGGCGTCCAGTTGCGTCAGCAGTTCATCGAGCGACTGCCACGCCGGGTTGAACTCAAGGATCAGTTCAAGCGTGCCGCCACAGGGCAAGCCAAAGCGATGCGCTTCATCGGCGCTGACGCCATAACGCACCACTTCTGGCGTGCTGCCACTGAAAGCGCTGCCGCCATGGGCCGTGGTATAGCGATGGATCAGATCGTCCTCGATGCAGCCGCCAGACACGCTGCCCACCACGCGACCATCGTCACGCAAAGCCATCATCGAACCGGTCGGACGCGGTGACGAACCCCAGGTGCGCGCCACCGTGGCGAGCAACACACGCTCGCCAGCGGCAAGCCAGTCCCGCGCTGTGCGCAGGACCAGCAAGTCGATGCTTTCCATCAGTGTCTCCTCTTAGCGCATCTGCAGAATGATCGGGCTGCTGCTGGCCGGATCGGTGTGTTCACGCAGTTTGCCCACCGTCTGCGCATCAACCGCAGTGCTTTGGTTACCCCAGGTGCTGCGCATGAAGGTCAGCACTTCGGCGATCTGCTGATCCGACAACTGCTCACGGAAGGCCGGCATGCGATAGGCGTCCGGCACGCCGGCCGCCACCACGCGTTGCGAACCGTTCAGGGTGATGTTGATCGCCGAGGCGCTTTCCTTGGCCAGTGCAGAAGTCGCGCCGGCCAGCGGCGGCATCCATTCGGACTGGCCCTTGCCGTCCAGACCATGGCAGGAAGCACAGCGCGTCACGTAGGTATGAGCACCGGGCGAGTCCAGACGTTGCGCCGCCGAAACCGCTTGATACTGCCAAGGCTCGCCATCGCGCTGGCGGTCGCCAGGCAAGGACTTCAGGTAGTGGGCAATCGCGGTCAGATCGTCATCGCTCATGAACTGCGTGGAGTTGTTGAATGCTTCGGTCATCGAGCCGTAGACCACCGCATGTTTGTTGCGACCGGTCTTGAGGAACTGGACGATCTCCGGTTCGCTCCAGCGGCCCAGCCCAGTGTTGTGATCATCACGCAGGCTCGGTGCGTACCAGCCATCGAGCAACGCACCAGCGAGATACGGCTTGCCGGCCTCATCCAGTGCCTTCTCGTTGAACGCCAAACCGCGCGGCGTGTGGCAACTGCCGCAATGCCCGGCGCCTTGAACGAGGTAAGCGCCACGGTTCCACTGTTCATCCTGCGACGGTTTGGCTACGTAGGGTTCGGCGTCGACAAACACGCCATTCCACAGCGCAATCGGCCAGCGCAGGTTCAGCGGAAACGGAATCGCGCTGGGGATGTTCGCCTGTTTCACGGGCGCCACGCCTTTCATGAAGAACGCATACAGCGCACGCACATCGTCATCACTGAGCTTGGCGTAGGACGGGTAGGGCATCGCCGGGTACAGACGGCGACGGTCGGGTGCTACGCCGTGGCGCACCGCCCGGTCGAAGTCTGCCAGGCTGTAGTGGCCGATGCCGGTTTCCGTGTCCGGGGTGATATTTGTCGCATGGATTGAGCCCAGCGGTGTGGCCATTTCCAGGCCGCCAGCGAACGGCGCGCCGCCCGGCACGCTGTGGCAGGCCACGCAATCGCTGAGCCGGGCGACGTATTCGCCACGGGCGACCAGTGCCGGGTCGATGTCGGCCACGGCGATCTGATGGTTTTCCAGGCGCGAGACAGGCTCGTGGGTGACATACCAGGCCAGCAGGCCTGCCGCGACCAGGCACGGCACTGCCAGCCAGCCAGCGGTTCTTGCGAATCGGCTGTTATTCATGGACGCTCCGGCGCTGATCAAGTGAAGGTGTGTCGGCTCATGGGCAGGCTGCGCACCCGCTGACCGGTTAGCCTTGCCACCGCGTTAGCGACGGCGGGCGCGACCGCAGGCAACGGCGGTTCACCGATGCCACCCATTTTTTCCCCGCTCTCGACCACACGCACATGGACCCGCGCCATCCGCGCAGGCGGCAGGATCGGATACAAGTCGTAGTTGCGCGCCCGGGGTTTGCCATCCACCCACACGGCTTCTTCCACCAGGGTTTGCGACAGCCCCAGCGCCACGGCGCCATTGACCTGCGCCTCGACAATCGCCGGGTTGACGATGCTGCCCGGATCGATCGCCTGCCAGATGTCGTGCACCTTGACTTGGCCGTTCTCGATGGACACCTCGGCGATCACCGCCGTCTCCGTACCGAACGGCGAAGCCATGGCCACGCCGCGCGCACGTTTGCTGCCATCCTCGGCGGTAAACGGCCCGCGCTTCCAGCCTCCGGACAGTTCACCCACCGCTTGCAGCAGAGTGGTCAGGCGTTTGTTGTCGCGTAACAGATGCAGGCGCAGATCAAACGGATCCTTGCCGCCCTTGTCGGCCAGTTCATCGAGGAACGATTCATAGAAGAAGTCGTTCAGCGAGTTGCCCACCGAACGCCAGTAACCGAGCATCGCCGGGCCTTTGACGTAGATCTGCGCGATGCGTTTGTTGGGGATCGCATAGGTTTTGCCTGACAACCCTTCAAGCGCTGTGGGGTCGAGTTTTTCACCCTGTTTGCCAGCGAGCGCTTCGGTCGGGCCTTCGGTGGCACTGATCGCTTCGATTGCCAGCGGCCAGCCGTCGCTGTCCAGCGCGGCGCGGAAATTCACCGCGGCAACGGGACGGAGCACGTCACGCAGGAACTCTTCTTCGCGACTCCAGATCAGTTTGACCGGGCGGCCAACCGCTTTCGCCAGCGCGATCGCCTGCGGATAGGGACTGGCCGAGTCGTAGAGGAAATGCCGACCAAAAAACCCGCCCAGCAGCGGCGAATGCAAGGTGATGCGTGACGGATCCAGCCCTGTGCGTTTGGCAATGTCGGCGCGGAACATGTCCGGCGCCTGATTCGGCAACCAGACTTCCAGCGAACCGTCCGGGTTGAATCGGGCCAGTGCCGAAGGCGGCTCCAACTGGCCGTGGTTCAAGTATTGGTTGTGGTAAGTGGCGTCAATCCGGGTCTTGGTCTCCTTGAGAATCGCCGCCACGTCGCCTTCGTTTTCATCATCTTTGGCCGGGCTTTTATCTTCAGCGAGGCGCTTGAACCAGGCATCGCTGGAAAAGTCAGCAGGCATCGGCCGCACTTTGCTGTCGGCCGTTGGCTCTTGCCAGTCAACCTGAATCGCCTCGACGGCACGTTTGGCGTGCCACCAGCGCTCGGCGACCACCGCCACGGCACCCGGCAGACGATGCACGGAATGCACGCCTTTCATCGCCTTGACCTGCTCTTCGTTGCGCAGGTTACCCACGGTCATGCCCAGGCGCGGGGCATGTTGCACGGCGGCATGGAGCATGTCGTCGACCTTCAGATCGATGCTGTACAGCGCCTTGCCGGTGGACTTGTCGTAAGCATCGAGGCGCTTCACCGGTTTGCCGATCCAGCGGAACTGGCTCGGATCACGCAGCTTCACGGAGGCCGGATCGGGAACCGGCAGATCCATCGCGCGCTCGGCCAGTTCACCGTAGGCCAGCGAGCGGCCCGACTTGGCGTGCACGACTTTGCCTGGCTCGGTGGTCAATTCACTTACCGGCACGCCAAGTTGCTGCGCGCCCGCCTGCAATAACATGGCGCGGGCAAGGGCGCCGAGGCGGCGCATCACCGGGTAACTCATGCGCACCGACATGCTGCCGCCAGTGATGCGCATGCCGTTTTCCAACACCACATAGGCTTCGCCGGGCGGCGCCGCTTCGACCAGGAAGGTCGCCGGGTCGGCATCCAGTTCTTCACCGACAATCTGCGCCATTGCCGTGAAAGTGCCTTGCCCGCCCTCCATGAACGGGCAGAGCAGACGCACGCGATTGTCTGGACGGATTTCGAGAAACGCCGGGACCTGCGTGCCGCGCTCAGCCGTCGCCGTTGCCACGGCAGCTTGCACGCGCGTCGCACCCAGCGGCAGGCCGAAGCCGAGAACCAGAGCGCCGACGGCGGTGCCGGTGAGAAAACGTCTGCGCGAAACATTGATCGGTTCGTGCAGATCCAGTACCGAGGCTTGCTGTGAAGGGTCGATACGAACGTTCATCACGCTTCTCCCTTGCCGGCCAGCTCATGCACGGCGGCATGAATCGCGTTGTACGTTCCGCAGCGGCACAGATTGACCATCGCTGCCTCGATCTGCGCGTCACTCGGTTTAGGGTTTTGTTTGAGCAGCGCAGTGGCGGCCATCACCTGGCCGGACTGGCAGTAGCCGCACTGCGCGACCTGCAGATCGACCCAGGTCGAGACCACTCGTTTGCCCACCTCATCGCTTTCGATAGCCTCAATCGTGGTGACCTCGCGGCCGACCACACCCGCCACCGGCGTGACGCACGAGCGCACGACGTTGCCATCCACCAGCACCGAGCAGGCGCCACATTGCGCCAGTCCGCAGCCGTACTTGGTCCCGGTCATGCCCAGATCATCGCGGATCACCCAGAGCAAGGGCGTATCGGCGTCGGCATCGACCTGATAGGTCTTCTGGTTGATTCGTAGTTCCATGATTCACCCGCTGATCATCGGTTGACGTGCATTGTTATGAGCGGTGGCGCGGCGAGGCGCATCACCGGTGTTCGTTCAATTCGCGACTGTGCCGAGCGCTTCTGCCTCGAATGGCTGCCCGCGCAAAAGGGCGATGTCACGACTCGGCGCGGTGCCGAACAGCCGGGCATATTCGCGGCTGAACTGCGACGGACTTTCATAGCCGACCGCAAACGCCGCTCGCGAAACGTCGAGGCGTTCTACCAGCATCAGACGGCGGGCCTCGTTGAGCCGCAGCCATTTCTGGTACTGCAGCGGACTCATGCCGGTGAGCTGGCGGAAATGATGGTGAAAGGTCGGCGCGCTCATCTGCACCCGCGCGGCCAGATCGTCGATGCGCAATGCATCTGCGTAGTTGAGCTTGAGCCAGTCAATCGCCTTGGCGATACGATAACCCTGACCATCGACGGCCGTGATCTGCCGCAGCCGTGCGCCTTGGTCGGTGTGCAGCAAGCGATAGTGGATTTCGCGCAGAATCAGCGGCGCCAGCACCGGGATCGCCTCGGGTTCATCGAGCAATGCCAGCAGGCGATCAAGTGCGCCCTCCAGCGCGGACGACAGGCTGCCAATCGCGGCGCCCGTGCCCGTTGCTGGCTGACGCTTGGCCGGCAAGCCACTCTTGGTGATGACTTCGGCGAGCATGCTCACATCCAGTTTCAGCACGAGGCCGACACAAGGCTGTTGGGGACTGGCGAGCATCACTTCGGAGTTGGCGGGCAGGTCCAGCGACGTCACCAGAAACCGTGAAGGGTCATAACTGTAGCCCTCACCACCGACCCACAAGCGCTTTTCGCCGCGACCGACGAGAATCAGGCTGGGTTCGATCATGCACACCACGGGCGGCGCTGGCTGGTCGCGACGAAACAGCGACAGCCCGGGTATGGCTGTGGCGAAGTCACCCGGCGCGCTCACACGCGGGTCGATGTTCAACGCCAAAGGCGATTCCTGGGGCAGAGGGGTAGGGATCATGTCGGGTCACTCCTGTTGACCGAACTCTAATCCGCGCGCGAGACGTTTCCTATCCATCACCCTGCATCCCCAGAGGATCAGGCAAGCATTCAAGAGGAATGCGCTAGGGAAGGGCCGGATTGACCGGGAGAATGTGTCTATCTGTTACAGGGGCAGTGCCCGGATGGGCATCAAACTGCTTGCCCCTGCGCATCACATCCACAAGTTTTTCGCACCACAGGTAGTTCCCATGACGTTTCCTTCTACAGATCCTTCTAAAAGAACAGGCGGCTGGAGCGCCGTGCTGGCCATGTCGCTCGCCGCATTCGCCCTGGTCGCTTCAGAGTTCATGCCGGTCAGCCTGCTGACGCCGATTGCGGCCGACCTGCACATCACCGAAGGCCAGGCCGGGCAGGGGATTTCCGTGTCCGGAGCCTTTGCCTTGATCACCAGCCTGCTGATTGCCTCGGTCGCCGCGCGCGTCGAACGCAAGAAGCTGCTGCTGGGCCTGACCTTGCTGATGATCGTCTCCGGTACGGTCGTCGCGGTCGCACCGGGTTACCCGTCATTCATGTTCGGACGTGCGTTGATCGGGATCGCGATTGGTGGTTTCTGGTCTCTGTCGGCGGCGACCGCAATGCGTCTGGTGAAGCCTGAACAGGTTTCGCGAGCGCTGGCCATCGTCAATGGCGGTAACGCGCTGGCGACGGTCATCGCCGCTCCGGCAGGGAGCTTTCTCGGCTCGCTGATCGGCTGGCGTGGGGCATTCTTCTGTGTGGTTCCGGTCGCAGTGCTGGCCGCCGTCTGGCTGCTGATCAGCCTGCCGTCCTTTAAGGCCGAACGCCAGGCCGGTAGCGGCAACGTCTTGCGGCTGATGAAGCAATTGCCAGTGGCCTTGGGCATGGTCGCCGTCAGCGTCTTTTTCATGGGCCAGTTCATGCTGTTCACCTATCTGCGGCCCTTTCTTGAAGGCGTGACGGGCGTCAGTGTTTCAACCTTGTCCTTGATGTTGCTGGGGCTGGGACTGGCCGGTTTTATCGGCACCTTTCTGATCGAACGGTTCATGGGGCGCGGCCTCTATCGCACGCTGACCATCATCCCGCTGATCATGGCGGCCATCGCGCTGGCGTTGGTCAGCTTCGGCAAATCACCGGTACTCACCGCGATGTTGCTCGGACTCTGGGGACTGGTTGCGACGGCCGCGCCGGTTGGCTGGTGGACATGGTTGGCGCAGACGCTTCCGGATGATGCGGAAGCCGGAGGCGGCTTGCTCGTGGCGATTGTTCAACTGGCGATCGCAGGAGGCGCAATCATTGGAGGTCTGGCCTTCGATCTGAGTGGTTACAAAGCCACATTCGAGCTTAGCGCCGCTGTCTTGGTTGTCGCCTCAGTGCTGGCCTGGCTGGCGGGGCGCAATGCCACGGAAGTGCATCTTGTCGAACCGACAGCTCATTCGAGCGCTGTTTCCGGCGCTCCTGAGTCCCGATTTGTCTGATCACGCAGGAAGCGGCTCAGTGCACCAATGACGGTTGGGTCGCGACCGAGACAGTGAAGACCACGACAAACAGCACGACGAGCCCCCAGAACAACACCATGACTGTCAGCATGACGACCTTAAGGCCTTGATAAAGCCTGCGCAGCCAATGGCCTTCGGGTTTTGCGTCTGCGCGGGCTCTGAGTAGGCCTTTCAAATAAAAACCAAGCAGCGCAAGCAGTGCGCCATCTATCGCCAGCGCAGGCAGGCCGGCTAGGGGGAAAATGCTTTCCCAGCGATAGAAAGAAGACCGGCTCAGAAAGACCACATAACAAGTCAGACTGCCGTAGGGCAGTGCTCTCCACCATTTGCCGGCCAGCGCCCCGACCATCAGGCACATGATCACCATGAACGGGCTGAGGAGAATATGGATCATCCACTCCAGTACGTTGGGCAAGTAGTCCGGGGAATGGATGCTGCGCCAGAGGTGTTCCAACATTGATCGGGTTCCTGCCGTCCATGAAGTAAGTGCTGCTGCGGTGCTTCCTTGCTGCAGCACGGTATCGGCGTGTTTTCGGGTTACATAAGGGTGTTATGTGAATTGGGTAAGAACCGACGTTCGCGAAGGACCGGTTCCGCCCCTTAACCACCGTTTACACAGCTCGATCGCTAGAGTTCCAGCCAGTCAGAATGAAGCTGCGGAAATCGCTCTTGCAGCCACTCGATAAAGGCTTGAACCTGGGGCGCCAGATGAGTCCGGCTCGGGTATAGCAACGACACCGGGCGAGGGGCTGGCCGATAAGGCTTTAGAATTTCCACCAAACCGCGACTTTCCAAATGCTTGGCCACGGCGATCCCGGGTGCCTGAATTATTCCGAAGCCCGACACGCCACACTGAACGTACGCATTCGACTCGGTAACGGTGATGCCAGCGTCAGGCACAAAGGACCGATTTTGACCTTTCACCGAAAAATGCCAGGGCTCAACGAGCACAAGATCCGTCCCGTGATCGATCAGGTTTATCCATTCGAGACAGCACGAGAAGCTTACGAGCATCTCGCGAGGGGAGCATTTGGAAAGGTTGTGATCAAAGTCGCTTAATAACGTAAAGGCGCCAATTTGGCGCCTTTTTTCTCGCTCATCGCAGCAGATTTGCCCGCAGATTCTAATGTCAACGCGTGAGCAGGGAGAGTCGAACACTAAACCGCCGGACGGCACTAGTCATCAAGCTGCTCCATGCGTTTGAAAAATCTTGCTGATCACAGTCCACTTGCCATCAACTTTCAGCAGATGAAAAAAGTCGGTGAAAGAGATGCCTGACATGTCGTTGGCGTCGATGCGAGCACTAGCCGCCGTACCGACGACTTCGACGCGGACGATAGCTGCTGGTGCGTCAGGAGAAGGGCGGAAACCCTTGTCGATCCCGTTGAACAGGATTGAAATTGCGCCGCCCGCCAGCTTACCGTCGCCATCGACGCTGAACATGGTCGCTTGCTCACTGAAAGCCGGCTTCATGATGCTGCTTTTGGCCTGCTTGCAGCCCTCAATGTACTGGTTAAGCACCTCGGTGATGGCTTGGTATTCTTCAACGTAAGTCGGTTTGCTCATGTGCTTGCTCCTGCTTCATAGGATTAGTGCAACAAAGGCATCAGGCTTTGGTATCAAGCCAGACAGATCCATAACGTGTGTAGGCGGTAGGAATCTCGATGATTTCCTTAAGATCATCTGCAGCGGTGCGAACCCAGAATGGGTCTCGGAGCATTTGCCGCCCGACAAACACCAGATCAGCTCGGCCGTTCTGCAAGATTTCTTCAGCCTGACGCCCACTCTGGATCACCCCCACAGCGCCTGTCGCAATATGCAATTCCTTACGCAGTAATTCAGCGGCCGGCACCTGGTAACCCGGGTAGGTCTCGACCTTGACCATCTTGACCCCGCCGGAACTGCAGTCGATCAAGTCAACGCCCTGAGCTTTCATCCAGCGACCATATTCGAGGAACGACTCGGGCGTGTTTCCGCCTTCGGCGTAATCAGAGCTGGAGATGCGAACAAATAGAGGGCGATCCCCCCAATGAGTTTTAACCTCTTCCAGTACCTCGCGCAGGAAGCGATAACGACGCTTGGCATCACCGCCATATTCGTCGTCGCGAGTGTTAGCCAGCGGCGAGAGAAACTCACTTAACAAGTAGCCGTGCGCGGCATGGATCTCAAGCACATCGAAGCCCGCTTCGCTGGCGCGACGTGCGGCATCGCCGTAAAGCTTTACCAGAGCCGGAATCTCATCAGCCGCGAGTTCGCGAGGAACGGGGCTGGTTTGCGTAAATGGAATCGCCGATGGCGCGATGTGAATCAGACCGGGCAGGTCAGCATTGCGCCCCGCATGGCCGATTTGAGCGCCGGCTTTTGCACCAAAGCCGTGAAGCAATTCTGTTAGCGCCTTCAAACCGGCAACGTGCTCATCGCTCCAGATGCCAAGGTCACCGGCTCCAATACGACCGTCAGCCTGAATCGCCAGCGTTTCGGGAAAAATCAGTGCTGCCTGACCCAGGGCACGAGCTCCGTAATGAACGCGGTGCCAGTCAGTCACGAAGCCATCATCCGCCGCCATGTGCATGCACATAGGGGACATGACGACCCGGTTTTTCAGGGTGAGGCCCTTAATTTCATAGGGTGATAACAACAAACTCATCTGGCAGATTCCATCGTGGTGAACATGGAATCATGCTAACTTTTGCAGCACATCGACGTAAGTACGCACAATTTTGTGCGGTAGGCACACTTTTTATACCAAGGTGATAACAGTGAAAAAATGTAACCCTCAGGATGAGATTGAGGCTTTCGCGTGTCCCGTCGCCTTCACTGTTGATGTCATTGGTGGAAAATGGAAATCGCTCATACTTTTTCACCTGATGTCAGGCACGAAGCGCTTTAACGAGCTACGTCGGCTGATTCCAGATATCACGCAGAGGATGCTGACACTCCAGCTGAGAGAGCTGGAGACTGACGGGGTGATTCATCGCGAAATCTATCGCGAGGTGCCACCCAAAGTGGAGTATTCGCTTACAGCGTTAGGTGACTCACTCGCGCCATTGGTGAGTGCGATGCGAGAGTGGGGAGCAGTGCATGAACGCACGATCCTGGAACTCAGGCGCTCTGCCGTCTGTGACGACAAGTTGGAATCTCTGGCTTGAATCACGCCGATGTTGAGAGGTGGAGGGGGTGAACAATGCGAAGTTTGATGCCCGCTTGGCGCAGGGTTGAAACTGCACGAGAGAAATCACTCGCGCGTGATGAGGCGAATTTTTGAGGTCGCACTGCCGTTACGAAAAATTCTGGCCGCCACCTTATTTCATGTCACGCCATCGGCTTCGGGCGTGTAGATACGCCGTCAAATCGCTGTAACCTAGTTGAGCTGCAATCTCCGTTAATGACTCTCCCTGCAATTCAAGATGCATTTCCAATTCTGCGCGAATCTGATCGAGCAATTGTCTGAAGGTTGTACCTTGTTCTTCCAGCCGTCTGCGCAAGGTCCTTGGCGTCTGGTGCAGCGACTTCGCCAGATTTTCCAGATTGGGAGTTTCACGTCTCGCTAGAGATCGTCGCGCTCCTTCAGCAACCTTGGCTGACCAACCGCTGAAATTCCGATGCGCGGCGATCCGTCGATCCAGCTCCTGCGTTAATAATTCCAACATGCCGTGATGACGGGTTTGCATTGGCAGGCTCAAGCTTCGAGCATGAAAATAGAAGCAGTTGATCGAGCAATCAAACTCAACACGATCACCAAACCATTCGGTGTATTGCTTGTAATACGACGGACGCGAATGAGTGAACTTTGCCAAAATCGGCTGCACATTGTGTCCTGTACCTCGTCGTAACTGCGCTATGGACATCACACCGTAGTGTTCGACGACATACCGCGCCAACTCTCCTGGCGCATCAACGTTCAATTCGACTCCGACGCCGTTTTCGTCATTAACCAACCTGACATTGTCTGTGTCCGAGGCAAGAGGTGCGTAACGGGCCCAAAGGTGCATGGCTGACAAAATATCTGGACTGTACAAGCAAAGATAAGCCAAGACATGCCAGTCCTGGGGGGTGAATAGCGCGAACAATTTTAATCCGATCGCCGGATCGATACGTGCCGCTTCGCGCCACAGTTGATCCAGTTCGATCAGGTTGTAATCCGTACTTTTCCGGGCAACCTGGCTATCAAGGAAGCGCTCCAATACCTGGCCCAGCCTACCGCGATGAAAGCGTTGGGGGGGGCGGTTGGCCGGTTCTAGCTCAATTTTGTCCATTTCGCGCATTGGGAGGACTTGCTCGCAGGTTTCTAATGAAAGGGCATTGCCCGGAAGGGCCTAAATCGAGAGTGCCATGAATACAACAATGCTCGTCAATAACCCCGCTGTGATAGTAGCCGGGATTTTCCTCTCCTTCATTTTACTGGAACTTGCCTGTTCCTCGCTTCGTCAGTCGTCAGGTAGTAAACGTGACGTACTCATTGAAGTCGTCGGCTCCGGTATATTAGTGATGGTCACATTCCCTTTAGTCATGTGGCTAAGTGGCCTGATATTAAATCACGCCATCCCGGAAATGAAGGGCGCACTGTCCTCTATTCCATGGATCGCAGGATTTGCGTTGTTTCTACTGCTGGATGACATGACCCAATATTGGTGGCATCGCCTGACGCATCGTATTCCTGCTCTTTATGCATTGCATCGCGCACATCATTCCGCGCCCTATATGAGCATCCGCATCGTCTATCGCAATAATAGTTTCTACTATCTCTTGATGCCGGGCATCTGGCTGTCTGGCGTGTTGATTTATCTGGGGCTCGCACCCGTTTATTATGTTTATTTGATTATAAAAATGACTGTGATCTTCGCCGCACACAGCAATGTTGCGTGGGACGACAAACTTTATCGCATTCGCGCTTTACGGCCGATCATCTGGGTTCTTGAGCGAACCATTTCCACTCCATCCACTCATTCTGCGCATCACGGTTTGACTGCAGAGGATGGCGTGACTCACTACAAAGGTAATTTCGGTAACCTGTTATTTTTATGGGATGTGTTGTTCGGGACAGCCAAAATTACCCGTAGGCGTCCGCCAGCATACGGTATCGAACACTTGTCACCGATAACCTGGAAAGAAGAATTGTTCTGGCCAATCGTTCGCTCCCATCGCACGGCACCCAAGGTAAGTGAAGCTAAACAGAAGGTCGCACAATGAGTCGTCATATCGTTCTGCTGTCTGGATCGAATAGATCCAACAGTCAATCAATCAAAGTTGCGCATTATCTGCGCGAGCGGTTAGAAGCACTTGAGCTTTGTGACTCAAGCGAACTAATAGATCTGGCGTCGAGTCCGCTACCGCTGTGGCCAGAAGAAGACACTCAGAAAGCCTGGAGTGCCCAGCAATCCACCCTCAAAAAAGCAACAGCATTGATCGTGATTAGCCCAGAGTGGAATGGCATGGCTTGCCCGGCCCTGAAGAACTTCTTTTTGTACGCAGGATTCAGCGAACTAGGACATAAACCCGCGCTTCTAGTTGGCGTTTCGGCTGGACTTGGGGGAGCCTACCCAATTACAGAGTTACGTGCTTCAAGCTATAAAAATAGCCGGATCCTGTATTTGCCTGAGCAACTGATTATTAGAAACGTTGAATCAATGTTTAACAGTGAGTGCCCTTCAGATGAAAATGATATGCGCATCCGCGCACGTACCGATTGGGTTTTGCATGTTCTTTGCCAATACGATGACGCTTTGCGTACGATACGAACTTCAATCAAACATCCTCCTGAGTTCTCTACGGGGATGTGAGATTGTCGCACCTCAATAAGTTTAAAGTGCAACTGTTAAAGCTAAACATTAGTGGCTGCCGGTAAAGGTCAACTATTTCCAACTCAGTCCAGATCAAACCACAGTGGGCCGTAACTCCTGCGCCAGTTCAATCAGAGCGCGCAATCGCGCCGGCACGAAGCGATGGCCCGAGTAGTAGAGCCTCAACCCGCCAAACGACGGGCACCACGGCAGCAACACCGGCACCAGGGCGCCGCTCGCCAGTTCTTCCTGGATGAACCACTCGGAAATGAACCCAATGCCGAGGCCCGACACCACGGCCTGTTTGATGGCCAGCAACTCGTTGGACGCGAAGCACACCGGCAGATCCATCTGCAGTTTTTGGCCATCGCACTCCAATTCCCACTGGTAGAGGCCACCATGGGCCATGCGCATGCCGATGCTCCGGTGGGTGAGCAGATCTCGCGGATGCTCGGGCACGCCTTGGCGTTCGAGGTACTCGGGCGTGGCCACCACAAGCATGCGGATGTCACCTGAGAGTGCCACGGCAATCATGTCTTGCGGTACGGACTCTGCCAGGCGAATCCCGGCGTCGAAGCCACCGGCGATGATGTCGACCATGCTTGATTCGCTGACAATGTCGATGCGCACTTCGGGATAGCGCTGAGCGTACTGCTTCAATAGCGGATCCAACAGCAGGTAGGCCGCGCCATGCGGTGCATTGATGCGCAATGTGCCGCTGGGTTCATCGGGGCCGGCGCTGGCTTCCTCGCCGGCACTTTTGATCTGTGCCAACGCAGGTGCGATGCGTGCCACATAGCGTTGGCCGATGTCGGTGAGGGCAACGCTGCGCGTGGAGCGATTGAACAGGCGCACTTTCAGGCGAGCTTCCAGGCCGGCCACCGCGCTGCTCACGGCGGTGGTGGACATGCCCAACTCCTGTGCTGCGCCGCGAAAACTGCTGCGGCGCGCCACGGCCAGTACCACTTCCAGCTCGGTCATTGCTGTTCTGTGCATGGATTGTCCTGAATATAAGGATGCTTCATCAGCCAAAGGATGGCTTATCGGAATAATGAACCCTTCTTAGACTCCTTCACAGAGGCTCGATTCAGGCGAGCCGTTTTTGCGCGAGGAGTCGCCATGCAACGCATTGAACATATCTACATCAACGGCGAGTTCGTCCTTCCACACGGTCAGGAATGGTTTGATCTTCATAACCCGAGTACCGAGGAAGTCATCGGCCAGGTTCGGCTGGGCGACGCACTGGACGCACAGCGTGCGATCGCAGCCGCCAAGGTTGCGTTCCCGGCGTGGGCCCGTACCAGCCGGGAGGAGCGCATTGCGGCACTGCACCGCATGCACCGGGCCATGGCGGCAAGGGAGGAGGAGCTGCTGGAAGCCATCCTCGTGGAGTACGGCGCACCTGCGGTTCGCGGGCGCTGGATGGCGACTTATCCGGCCGAGGTGATCGCGCAGGCAATCGATGCACTGGAGGCATTCGATTTCGAGGAACAGGTCGGCATGGCCAGGGTCATTCTGACGCCGGTGGGCGTGACCGGTCTGATCACGCCCTGGAACAGCAATGCAGGCTTCATCTGCAACAAGCTGGCCACCGCGCTGGCAGCAGGCTGCACCGCCGTCATCAAGCCTAGCGAGATGAGCGCATTGCAGACGCAGGTCGTGGTCAGGGCGTTGCACGAAGCGGGGCTGCCACCGGGTGTATTCAACATCGTCAACGGGCGAGGAGATGTGGTCGGTGAGGAAATCGCGCGACATCCCGATGTCGCCAAGATCTCGTTCACGGGCTCGTCCGCTATCGGGCGACACCTGGTAAAAACCGGTGCTGACACCATGAAGCGCGTGACGCTTGAACTCGGCGGCAAGTCGCCCACCGTCGTACTTGACGATGCGGATTTCCAGGCAGTCATGCCGCTGGTGCTGCAAGCCGGATTTCTCAACAGCGGCCAGGCTTGCATCGCAGGCACTCGCATCCTCGTGCCGCGCCGCCGGCTGGCAGAGTTCGAGCGCATTGCGAAGGAGGGCGTCTCACAGATCCGATCGGGCGATCCGCGTAACACCGACACCGACATCGGTCCGATGGTGAGCCAGAAACAATGGGAACGGGTGCAGCGCTACATCCGTACCGGCCAGGAAGAAGGCGCGAGGTTGCTGGCGGGTGGCGAAGGTCGCCCGCAAGGCTTGCATGCCGGATGGTTCGTGAAGCCCACGATCTTCACTGATGCCAACAACCGGATGCGCATCGCGCGTGAGGAAATCTTCGGCCCCGTGCTGACAATCATTCCCTACGAGGGTGATGCCGATGCGATCAGCATTGCCAACGATACGGACTATGGGCTGAGCGCCCTGGTGCTGGGAAAAAGCTCGGAACGTTGTATGAACGTCGCTCGTCAGATCGATGCGGGGCGCGTGCTCATCAACACCCTGGCCCACGAATCACGTGCGCCCTTCGGTGGATTCAAGCATTCAGGCCTTGGGCGCGAAATGGGCAGGTGGGGGATGAGTGCGTATTTGGAGCCGAAGGCGTTGATCAGCTCTGCCCCATTGAAATGACTGGGTCAGGTTCCTGTCTGGGGGCACTGGGGGGGAATGGCAATTTAGCGTTCACTGGGCGACTGAAAACGGCCCGAAGCTGCCCTTGATGTCTGTTTGTTGTCGTCATATGTTACGGGCATTCATGGAGGATCCTGGCTGATGACTCGCGTGGGTTTGATACTGAAACCCGGTTTTGCGGACTGAGAATATGCTTTCCCCGTTTTACGGGATCGACGTCAGGTTTTTTGCTCCTGCTATGGGGCAGTTTCGTTCGCAGGGTGGATTGGCTGTACTGCTCCAGGCACCGCCCCGTCAGCTTCACCTGCGCAGTGTTTGAAGGTGCCGGGCTATCTTCAGAGAGCATTGCTCAGTTCAGGTCAATGTTGGCAGCGGAACATGGATGATCGCGTCGTCCCGGCATGTCGGGCACATTCTCAGGAGATAATTGATGAGCGCTGGCGATGTACCTGTGGGGCAAGTGGTACAAGGCTACGTAACGTTTGTGGGGAGTGAGGGGACGTGGATTGGAGCGCAGTTCATGAGCTTCAGTTATAGCGCCAATGGGAAGCGGTTTCACAAGTCTCTCAACGAAACCATTGACGCTTGGTCAACTGCAACTCTGCGTAAAGCCTCATACGGGCTGAAGGTAGGCGATCCGGTGTCGGTTTGGTGCTCTCTCAGCGACCCGGATGTGTTTTGCATCGGCGAAAAACCAGCCGAAAAACCAGCATTGGTGCGTTTGATTGAGTCTCTGGGAGCGATAGGGTATTTAAGTTGATCCACGCTCTCCAGGCCGACATATGTTGAATTCAACACCACCAGTATCAGCAAATATCAGCTTACGTCTCGGCTGACATCCGATGATGTTCCACCAAGAAGTCGACGAACAATCGCACCCGCGCCGGCATTGCCGCGCCACCGACGAATACCGCATGAATCGGTTCCTGGTCCCCCGGGTTCCACGCTTCCAGCAGCGCAATCAGTTTGCCGCGCTGCAGATCCTCACTCACGCTGAACTCCCCGATACGGGCAATGCCGGCGCCCATTCGCGCGAATTGCGCCAGCGCTTCACCACTGCTGCATTCGATGTTGCCGCTGACCTTCAGGGCAAACGCTTTGCCATCGCGGATAAATGGCCAGTTGGGTTCGGCACGCTTGAAATTGAAGCGCAGGCAGTTGTGTTGGAGCAGGTCTTCCGGTTCCTGCGGGACGCCGTGGCGCTGCAGATACTCGGGCGATGCCACCACGACCTGGCCGGTGGTGCCGATCCTGCGTGCGGTCAGCGGGCTGTCGGGCAGATGGCCGAAGCGCACCGCGACGTCGGCTTGCCCGCCAAGAATGTCGACCACTTCGTCGCCGAGGTTGAGGTCGACGACGATGTTCGGGTAACGGGCGCTGAAGGCTGCGATCAAGGGAACGATGGCCAGCCGTCCATGGCCAAGGGCGGCACTGACCCGCAGTCGCCCCTTGGGCACGCCTTGATCGGCGATGGCTTCTTCGACTTCATCCATGTCGGCGAGGATTCGTCGGGCGCCGCGCAGGAACGCTTCGCCCTCGGCGGTGAAGGTGATCGCTCGGGTGGTGCGCAACAGCAGGCGGGTGCCAAGCCGTTGCTCGGTGCGCGCGATGATCCGACTGACTGCCGAGGGTGTCAGGCCCAGTGCACGCGCGGCGGCCGACAGGCTGCCTTCCTGCGCAACGGTGGTGAATACGCTCATTTCACCTGATCTGCCGTTGAAATCCACTTGTGCCTCCTGCGCAAAGGTGATTGCCAAAAATGCTATCTACCGCCTGAAAAGACGGGATCGTAGCATTGGCGGCATAGATAAGGAGCTTTCCATGCGTATCAATCCACCACTTGTTGCACTCGCCATCGGTGCCTTCGGCATCGGCGTCACAGAATTCGCCCCCATGGGCATGTTGCCGGGTATCGCTGCGGATCTGGGCGTTTCCATTCCCGCTGCCGGTTTGCTGGTCAGTGCTTATGCGCTGGGCGTATTGCTCGGCGCACCGCTGATGACCCTGACCACCGGCAAGATTCCCCGACGCTATCTGCTGATCGGGCTTATGGCGATTTTCACCCTGGGTAATCTGATGTCAGCGTTGGCCACCGATTACTACAGCCTCATGGTCGCCAGGGTGGTCACCTCACTGAACCACGGTGCCTTTTTTGGCGTCGGCTCCGTCGTCGCCGCCACCCTGGTCGCCCCGGAAAAACGTGCCGGGGCGGTTGCGGCGATGTTCATGGGCCTGACGCTGGCGACCATCGGCGGTGTGCCGCTGGCTGCCTGGTTTGGTGAACTGTTCGGTTGGCGCACGGCTTTCTGGGGCATTACCGGCCTGGGCGTGCTGACCATGGCTGCGTTGTGGTTCGCCTTGCCCAACGTGCGGGCGCCGCAAAGCGTCGGTGTCATGGCGGAAATTCGGGTATTGGGGCGCGGTCCGGTGCTGGCCGCGCTGGCCCTGACCGTCGTCGGCTCGAGCGCCATGTTCACCGTCTTCACTTACATCGCGCCGATCCTCAGCAGCGAGACCCATGCGTCCACCGCCTACATCACCGCCATGCTGATGCTTTACGGTGTCGGGTTGACGCTGGGCAACATGTGGGGCGGCAAGGCTGCTGACCGCTCGATCGATCGCACCCTGATCGTCTCGCTGAGCGTGCTGATTCTGATCTTGTTGGCGTTCACCGTACTGATGCGGTGGCCGCTGCCGGCCGCCGTGGCCATCCTGATCTGGGGTATCGCCAGCTTCGCTCTGGTGCCACCGCTACAGATGCGTGTAATGGAAGCAGCCAAGGACGCGCCCAATCTGGCCTCGGCGGTGAACATCGGCGCCTTCAACTTCGGCAATGCGATTGGCGCGGCGCTGGGCGGCGCGGTGATCAGCAGCGGGCTGGGTTACCCGGCGATCTCCCTGGCCGGCGCGGCAATGGCGGGCCTGGGGCTGCTGATGGTGTTGGGATTTGCGTGGCGTTCCAGAACGGTTGAAGTCGCCGTGGTGTAACACGTTCAACAATGCTCGGCGAGTTGTCAGTCATTCATAGGGTGAGTAAGCTGCCCCCATGAATCAGCCATCCCTATCTGCCTCCTCGCCGAGCATTCGCGGCCCCGCCGAACACGACATTCGCGACCAGATTGTCGCCGCGGCCAACGAGCACTTCAGCCAATACGGCTACGGTAAAACCACGGTTTCCGACCTGGCCAAGGCCATCGGTTTTTCCAAGGCGTACATCTATAAATTCTTTGATTCCAAGCAGGCGATTGGCGAGGCCATTTGCGCCAACTGCCTGGGCCAAATCGCTGCAGCCGTCGAACAAGCGGTTAACGCAGAAGCGCTTTCAGCCACCGAGCGTTTGCGCAGGCTGGTCAAAACCGTGATCGCCACGGGTGTGGATCTGTTCTTCAACGATCGCAAGCTCTACGACATCGCGGCGTTTTCCGCTTCGGAGCGCTGGAACAGCGCCCAGGTGTACGAAGCGCAGATCAAGGGCTTTATCCTCGACATCGTGCGTCAGGGACGAGAAGCGGGAGAGTTCGAGCGCAAGACCCCGCTGGACGAGACCGTCGAGGCGATCAATCTGGCGCTGCGACCTTTCGTCAACCCGCTGCTGTTGCAACACAATCTGGATCTGATCGAGCAAGCGCCCACGCTGACCACCAACCTCATCCTGCGCAGCCTCATGCCTTGACCCATCGCTGAGCAAAGTTTTCAGGCGATTCGAGTCAACGCGGCATCCTCCTATTAAATTTCCTGTTCCCTGCACATGAGTGGCGGGCGAGCTATACATTTAGCTAGAGGTGACCATTATCTGAATTGGTCATATGAATGGTATGGCTATATACAAGTCTAGATGCCAGGTAACCATAACAATAGCGATTCGGGCCAGTCAGTCGATGGACAGTCCTATATTGCTGCTGGTCAGGATGCAGTCGTTTCCTGAGGTGTGACCATTGACGATATTGGTCACAGGTCGGAGAATATGATGATCATCCTATTCCTCAGTAAGGGAACCTATGCGCCGGCTCCGACCTTTCCCCATTGCCGCATGCTTGTTGCCTCTTGCCCTGAGTGCCTGTGGCGAGTCTTCCAGCGTTGCAGATCCCCGCACACAGGCGCCGCTGGTCAGATCCGCTGCTGTTCAGGCGTCACCCGATGTCGCTCGCTCTTTCACCGGAGTGGTCGCGGCGCGCGTTCAGGGCGACCTGGGTTTTCGCGTATCGGGCAAAGTGCTCGAACGCCTGGTTGATACAGGACAGGCCGTGAAGCAAGGGCAGCCGCTGATGCGTCTCGACCCGGTCGACCTCGGGCTGCAAGCGCGGGCGCAGCAGGCGGAGGTGATAGCGGCTCGCGCCCGTGCCAAACAGACAGCTGACGACGAGGCTCGCTATCGCAAACTGGTTGGCGTTGGCGCTATTTCGGCATCAGCCTACGATCAGTTCAGAGCCGCCGCGGAGACGGCAAAGGCGCAGCTCAACGCCGCGCAAGCGCAGGCCGACGTGGCCCGCAATGCTTCGGGTTATGCGCTGCTGGTCGCTGATGCGGACGGCGTGGTGGTAGAAACACTCGCCGAACCCGGACAAGTCGTCAGTCCGGGACAACCGGTGGTGCGATTGGCCCGCGCAGGGCAACGCGAAGCCATCGTGCATCTGCCCGAAACCCTGCGCCCGGTTGTCGGCTCCACCGCGCAAGCCAGCCTCTACGGCATGAATTCAGCGGCTATCACGGCAAAACTGCGGCTGCTTTCGGACTCCGCAGACCGAACAACACGCACATTCGAAGCGCGGTATGTGCTCGAAGGGCCGCTGGCCAATGCGCCGATCGGTGCGACCGTGACCCTCAGCATTGCCGAGGGCGCCACCCAGACTCAAGCGTTACAAGTCCCCATCGCCGCCGTTTACGACCCAGGCAAAGGACCCGGTGTGTGGGTGGTCGCCGGAACGCCGGCAAAGGTGACCTGGCGAGCGGTTCAGGTGCTGGGGGTGAGCGATGATTCGGCGCGCATCGCCGGCGACCTCACTGCCGGTGAGCAGGTTGTAGCGTTGGGCGCCCATCTGCTGCGCGATGGCGAAGAAGTACGATTGCCGCAGCAGAGCGAAGCCAGCGCGGCCGGGAGTCGTCCATGAGCCAGGGACGCTTCAACCTTTCGGCCATCGCCGTGCGCGAGCGGGCGATCACGGTGTTCCTGATTTTTCTGATTGCCGTTGCGGGGACTTTGTCGTTCTTTCAACTGGGGCGTGCGGAGGATCCACCGTTCACGGTCAAGCAGTTGACCGTGATTACCGCGTGGCCCGGTGCGACGGCGCAAGAGATGCAGGATCAGGTCGCCGAACCCCTTGAAAAGCGCCTGCAAGAACTCAAGTGGTACGACCGCTCGGAAACCTACACACGCCCTGGACTGGCGTTCACGATGGTGTCGTTGCTCGATAGCACGCCGCCCTCGCAAGTGCAGGAAGAGTTCTATCAAGCGCGCAAGAAACTCGACGATGAAGCCATCAGGTTGCCGGCCGGTGTGATCGGGCCGATGGTCAACGATGAATTTTCCGATGTGACCTTTGCGCTGTTCGCCTTGAAAGCCAAAGGCGAGCCACAGCGCTTGCTGGTGCGTGATGCGGAAGCCATGCGCCAGCGTCTGCTGCACGTGCCGGGGGTGAAGAAGGTCAACATCATCGGTGAGCAAGCCGAGCGCATCTACGTTTCGTTTTCCCATGACCGGTTGGCGACCCTCGGCTTGTCGCCGCAGGACATCTTCGCCGCGCTGAACAGTCAGAACGTGCTGACGCCCGCCGGCTCCATCGAAACCAATGGGCCGCAGGTTTTTCTGCGTCTCGACGGTGCCTTCGACAAGGTGCAGAAAATTCGCGACACACCGGTCTCCGTGCAGGGGCGCACACTCAAGCTCTCTGATGTGGCGACGGTTGAACGCGGTTACGAAGACCCGGCCACCTTTGTTGTGCGCAATAACGGTGAAGACGCGCTGCTGCTGGGCGTGGTGATGCGCGAGGGCTGGAACGGTCTCGATCTGGGCAAGGCGCTGGATGCCGAGTCCGCGCGGATAAACGCGGAAATGCCATTGGGCATGACACTCGCCAAAGTCACCGACCAAGCGGTCAATATCGACTCGGCGGTCGGCGAGTTCATGGTCAAGTTTTTTGTCGCGCTGCTGGTGGTCATGCTCGTTTGTTTTCTGAGTATGGGCTGGCGGGTAGGGGTGGTGGTCGCCGCGGCTGTGCCGTTGACCCTGGCGATTGTGTTCGTGGTGATGGCCGCCACTGGCAAGAACTTCGATCGCATTACCCTCGGCTCATTGATCCTTGCGCTCGGGCTGTTGGTCGATGACGCGATCATCGCCATTGAAATGATGGTGGTGAAAATGGAGGAGGGCTACGACCGCATCAAGGCGTCTGCCTATGCCTGGAGCCATACGGCGGCGCCGATGCTGTCCGGTACGCTGGTGACGGCAATCGGTTTTTTGCCCAACGGTTTTGCCCAGTCCACTGCCGGCGAGTACACCAGCAACATGTTCTGGATCGTCGGCATCGCATTGATCGCTTCCTGGGTCGTCGCGGTGGCGTTCACCCCGTATCTGGGCGTGAAATTGTTGCCGGACATCAAGAAGGTCGAAGGTGGCCACGCGGCGATCTATAACACGCCGAATTACAACCGCTTCCGCCGGCTGCTGACCGCGGTGATCGCCCGCAAATGGTTAGTAGCAGGCACGGTGGTCACGCTGTTTTTTGTCGCCGTGCCAGGCATGGGGCTGGTGAAGAAACAGTTCTTCCCGACCTCTGACCGCCCCGAGGTGATGATCGAGGTGCAAATGCCCTACGGCACTTCGATCGAGCAGACCAGCGCCACGGCCGCCAAGGTCGAAGCCTGGTTGCAAAAGCAGGATGAGGCCAAAATCGTCACGGCCTATATCGGCCAGGGTGCGCCGCGTTTCTTCCTGGCGATGGCGCCAGAATTACCCGACCCTTCGTTTGCGAAAATCGTGGTGCTGACGGACAGTCAGGAAGCACGCGAAACCCTCAAGTTCCGACTTCGAGAAGCGGTTGCTGAAGGCCTCGCGCCGGAGGCCCGTGTGCGGGCCACGCAAATTGTCTTTGGCCCTTATTCGCCGTTTCCGGTTGCCTACCGGGTGATGGGCCCTGATCCGGCGAAGCTGCGCAATATCGCCGAGCAGGTACGTGGCGTGCTGCAAGACAGCCCGATGATGAGAACGGTGAACACCGATTGGGGGCCGCTGACCCCGACATTGCATTTCAGTCTCGATCAGGACCGTCTGCAGGCAGTGGGGCTGACCTCGAATGCGGTCGCCCAGCAATTGCAGTTTCTGCTGAGCGGAGTGCCGATAACGGCGGTTCGCGAGGATATTCGTTCCGTGCAGGTCGTCGGGCGTGCGGCGGGCAATATCCGGCTCGACCCGGCGCAAATCAAAGGTTTCACCCTGGTCGGCGCGGCAGGGCAACGCATCCCGTTGTCGCAGATCGGCGAGGTTGATGTGCGCATGGAAGATCCGATTCTGCGTCGCCGTGATCGCACACCGACGATCACTGTGCGTGGCGACATTGCCGAAGGTTTGCAGCCACCGGATGTATCGAGTTCGATCATCAAGCAGTTGCAGCCGATCATCGACACGTTGCCTTCCGGTTACCGCATCGAGCAGGCGGGGGCTATCGAGGAGTCCGGCAAGGCGGGCAAGGCGATCTTGCCCTTGCTGCCGATCATGATCGCCATGACGTTGCTGATCATCATCGTGCAGGTGCGTTCGATCGCGGCGATGATCATGGTCTTCCTCACATCACCGCTAGGCTTGATTGGCGTGGTGCCGACGCTGCTGATCTTCAATCAGCCGTTTGGCATCAATGCGCTGGTCGGTCTGATTGCGCTGTCGGGGATCCTGATGCGCAATACGCTGATTCTGATCGGGCAGATCCATCACAACACGCTGGAAGGGCTGGACCCGTTCCACGCCGTGGTCGAAGCCACGGTGCAACGTGCGCGACCGGTACTGCTGACGGCAATGGCGGCCATCCTGGCCTTTATCCCCCTGACACACTCGGTGTTCTGGGGCACGCTGGCCTACACCCTGATCGGTGGCACATTCGTCGGCACCATCATGACGCTGGTGTTCCTGCCGGCGATGTATTCCATCTGGTTCAAGATCCGCCCTGAGCACCAGGCTCAGACTGGAACAGTCAGACTGGCGTAGTAACAACGCCTGCAATCGAGGCCCGCTTTCGCGGGCCTCTTTGTCCCCCCCGTCAAAGTGTGGTGATCTGTCCGTTGCGGTCCAGCTCATACACCTTGTTGCCCTGCAATTTCTCCTTCAGCCACCGCTCGGCCTTGCCCAGCGGTCGCTGCCGCGCCCACAACAAATCCACACCGATCTGCCAGTCCGTATGCGGATACGCCGAGAGCTGCAGTTCCACCAGCTCACCCTTGGCCAGTTCACGCTGAACAAGCTGCCGGGGCAGGGTGGCCCAGCCTAGCCCGGCGCGGACCATTTCCAATAACGCCAGATAGCTTTCCGCTTGCCACAACTGGGTCGAGCGCAGGTATTCGCTGCTCGGCAGTTTGCTTGCGTGGGCGCTGAAGGCCAGGCGGCGATGGACGTGCAGGTCGTCGAAGGTGACGTCATCGAGTTGCGCCAGTGGATGATCGGGATGGCAGACGTGCAGCATGATCAGTTTGCCCAGTTGCTGGAACGCCAGTTCCTTGGGGTAGCCGGGCTGCGAAAACGCCACACCGAGTACCGCTTCGCCGCTGCTGACCAGTTCGCTGACGTCGCCATACACCGGATGGCGGATGATCAGGTCGACGAAGGGGAACGCGGCTTCGAAGGCTTTGAGCACCGGCATGATCGGGCCGTACGGCGTTTCAATGGCGAGCGTCAGGCTGGTTTCGACGTTGTCCGACAGGCAATCGGCGTGGGCTTCGAAGGTCATGCAGCGTTCGAGCACGGCTTCGGCCTGCACCAGCAATTTATGGCCGCTGGCGGTGAGGGCAGGGCTGCGGTTGCTGCGGTCGAACAGGTCGACGCCAAGGTCGGTTTCGAGGTTGGCAATCGCCGCGCTGATGGTCGATTGGGTCTTGCCCAGTTGGCGCCCGGCGGCGGAAAACGATCCGCTTTTGACCACTTGGACGAACATCAACAGTTGATCGAGTGAGAAGCGCAAGCGGTGAACTCCCGGGTCGAAAATAAAGGTTTGGAGTGGCTAACGAATGCCTGATTGTGCCATCGAAAAAAACGATGGTTGCTAATTTGTTTCATCGTAATAAACGTTCAACTATGGCCCCGCGTCAAACGATCTCCGGGGCGGATCTGACTTTCAAGCGCCCCTGAGCATGCCCGCGATCTCAACAGATGCCGCACCTTCAGGAGCGTGTGAAATGACTACACAACGCATTCATCCGGTGGACGAGGTTTTGCCACTGCGACAGTTGTTCACGTTTGGCTTGCAGCATGTGCTGGTGATGTACGCGGGAGCGGTGGCAGTGCCGCTGATTCTCGGCAATGCCATGGGGCTGACCTCGGCGCAGATCGTTTTACTGATTAACGCCAACCTGTTGACCTCGGGTGTGGCGACGTTGATTCAAACCCTTGGCTTCTGGAAGTTCGGCGCGCGGCTGCCGCTGATTCAGGGCTGCTCGTTCATAGCCCTGGCGCCGATGATCATGATCGGCAAGGAATTCGGCCTCAGTCAGATTTTCGGTGCGGTGATCGCGGCAGGCTTTATCACCATTGCTCTGGCACCGGTGTTCAGCCGCTTGCTGCGGTTTTTTCCGCCGGTGGTGATTGGCAGTCTGATCACCATTATCGGCATCTCGCTGATGCCGGCAGCGGCGATCTGGCTGGGCGGGGGCAATCCCGACTCGGCGGACTTCGGCAATCCCGCGAACTTGTTGCTGGGCCTGGCCACAGTCAGCGTGACGTTGCTGATCTACGCCAAATTCAAGGGTTTCATTGGCAACCTCAGCGTGCTGATTGGTCTGTTCGTCGGCAGCCTGATCGCAGCGGCTTGCGGCATGACTCACTTCGGTCGGGTCAGCGAAGCGGCGTGGTTTGAGCTGAGTGCGCCGATGGCCTTCGGCGCCCCGGAATTCGCGCCGGTGCCGATTCTGATCATGACCCTGGCGATGCTGGTGATCATGGCCGAGACCACCGGCAACTGTCTGGCGATCGGCAAACTGACCGGCAAAGCCACCACGCAACAGACCCTCGGCAACGCGTTCCGCGCCGATGGCCTATCGACCATGCTGGGTGGCTTGTTCAACAGTTTTCCCTACAACGCTTTCACTCAAAACACCGGTTTGATCGCGCTTTCGAACGTGAAAAGCCGCTTCGTCGTGGCCGCGGCCGGGGCAATCATGGTGCTGATGGGCTTGTTCCCGAAACTCGGCGCGTTGATCGCCGCAGTGCCGACGCCAGTGCTCGGTGGCTGCGCGATCGTGATGTTCGGCATGACCACGGTGGCGGGGATTCAGGAACTGTCACGGGTGCAATTCGAGGACACTCGCAACGGCATCATCGTCGCCGTATCGGTGAGCGTCGGCGTGCTGCCAATGTCCTTTCCGGCGCTGTTCGAGCACGTCGGCCCGACCCTGAAACTGGTGCTCGACAGCGGGATTTTCCTCGGTGCGATCACCGCCATCGTCCTCAACATCCTGCTCAACCACGATAAAAAATCCACTGAAACCATCGGCGCTGAACTGGCCGACTGACTGTTTGTTTTCCACTGCCCAGGAGTTACCCATGAATCAATTCACTCAGCTCATCCCGGCCGGCGTCAGCGAGCTTGATCTGACGTTGCTGCGCCAGACCATCGCCTTGTCCGAGGCATCGAAACAACGCGGTCGCCATCCGTTCGCGGCATTGGTGGCCGATCGCAACGGCAAGGTGATTGTTGAAGCCGGGAACAATTCGATGCCACCGGAAGGCGATCCGACTCAGCATGCCGAGTTGGTGGCGGCCGCAGCAGCGGCAAAACTGCTGTCACCGCAAGAGCTGGAACTGTGCACGCTGTACACCAGCGCCGAACCTTGCTGCATGTGTGCCGGCGCTGTGTATTGGACGGGCATCGGGCGGGTGGTTTACGCCTTGTCGGAGCATGCGTTGCTGGGATTGACCGGTGACCATCCGGAGAACCCGACGTTCTCGCTGCCATGCCGCGAGGTGTTCGCCAAGGGGCAGCGCAAGGTCAGTGTGTTGGGTCCGATGCTGGAGGGCGAGGCGGCTGAGCCGCACAAGGGTTTTTGGTCGTAACAGGGAGCTCCAGAAACGACAAGGCTCTGAATAAATCAGAGCCTTGTCGTTTAAGACTGACGAATTGAACGTGTTATTTCGATGTGTCTACGCTGGTTGAGCAAGAAAGCCTGTAATGCTCATAGTTCAAATCCTTTAGCCTTTCTGGCAGCTTGTAAGGGGCGGGGCAACTTTTACCCTGCCACTTGATTGTGATAATGCCTTGATCTTGGGTAACAAGCGCTAACGCCTTGCCGGTGGGGTCGGAAAGCGCCAGTTGTTTACCATCGGCGTCCATCAATACGGCTCCGAATGGGAGGGGTTTGCCCTCGGCATCGTAGAGTTCGAACTGGATCCGTCTCCCTTTGCTGCCTTCGAAGCGCGCGAGCACGACTGAACCTCGTCTCGGTACGAGTTGTTGAGTGGCGTTGTCCAACTCGATTTCAGCGCCGAGATTGCGTGTATCCAACGTCACCCAGTTCACGCGATAGGGCTGTGCATTTGGAACGACGGCATAGCCGTTGAGGCCGGTTTTTACGCCGGAGTAGCTGCTGACTTCTACCCCTGACATGCCAGGCACCGCGACCAGTGCGAATGTTTCGCCGACGGTCTGGCCCATGTTGATGCCCCCCGCGTGGGCCACGATTGATCCGGCCGCGCTCAGGTTCTGTGATTCATAACCGCTGCCTCGGCTATAGCCCAATCCAAGATCACCCATCGCTGTACGGGTACTCAGGCTCAGTGAGCCAGAGCGATCACCTTGCACACTGCGCCCGGTCTGTACGGAATAGTAGGTGTCACTGTCTTCAGTCAGATAACCATTGATCCCGGCTTGTGTACTGGTGCCGGTATTCTGATGATTGCTGGAAATATAGGCGCGAGGTGCGCGAGGTGTCGATCCGAGTGGGAATGAAATCGAAACGCTCAATTGGGTGTCGTGAGTGGTGTCACCGCGTGCGCCGAACTCTTCGGTTTTACTCAAACTGATGTTGTAGTTCAGGTCGCGCCAATTATTGTTGTAACCGGCAGAAAAGCTGCGCGAACCACCGCGATCCCAATAGCGCTGATCACTGGCATTCAAGTACAGCGAGCCGTACTGGCGCGCTTCGCCCAGGGTCTGGTTGACCGTGAGGTCGGTACGGGTTTTGGCGTTACCTGCGCGCCGCGTAGCGCCGGTGCTGGTGTCCTGAACGTGGTCGGTCAGCGTGCGGTAACCCTCGGTCGAATAACGATAGGCGGCGAGGGTGAAGCTGGTATCGGTGCCGGTGAAGGTCTTTGCATAGAGCGCGCGTACGCTGCTGCCCTGGGTCGTTTTACCGAATGCCTTGCTGGACGATTGCGTGAGGTCCAGTGACATCGCGCCAATCGACGTGTTCTTCGCCGCACCGACGGAAAGCGCCTTGAAACCATTGCTGGCCTGAATGCCGGCAATGCCTGTCAGGTTGCTGGTCAAACCGTAGGCGAAAGTACCGCCCAGGAAGGCCGGCTTGTCGTAGCCTTCGCTGTTGTTGTTGAATTTGCCGCTCGACAGGCTGTACTTCAATTGACCCTCACGCACCATCGTCGGCAAGGCGGAGAACGCCTGCCGGGTGACCTTGCGCCGACCATCCGCTTCGACAACGGTGATCTCCAGATCACCATTGGAGCCCGATGGATAGATATCACTGATCTCGAACGGCCCCGGCGGTACGTTGGTGGTGTAAAGAATGTAGTTATCCTGGCGGACCTCGATCTTCGCATTGGTTTCAGCCACGCCACGAATGATTGGCGCATAGCCGCGCTCGCTGTCTGCGCGCATGCCCTCATCAGAGGCCACCTTGACGCCTTGATAGCGCACGCTGTCGAACAGGTCTGAGTCGGAAAAGATTTCACCCGCGCTCAGTTGCCCCTTGATCGCCGTGAGGTCGCGCTGGATGAACGTGCGGTTGCTGACAAACCGGTTGGGCCGGCCGGTGGCACTGCTCAGATTGGACTCGTTGCGCAAACGCCAGGCACCGAAGTTGATGCCGTTGCGCAGACCCAGGTTATTGGAGATTTGCGTCGAGTAATCGGTTTTGCTGCGGGTGCTGCTCAACTGATAGTTGATGAACCCGGCGGCCACGCCATCGTCCCAAAGCTCTGGGTCCACATAGCCGCGCATGCCGCGCGCCATCGCGACCTGCGGCACGCTGATATTGAGGCGCAGGCGGTTGGCGTCAAAACTGAGACTGGCTTGTTCGATCATCGACGCAAGATCGTAGTGATCGGCCGGCCGTTGCTCATCAACCAGGCCTTGCTCACGCAGTTTGCGCATGTCTACGCCCAGCTGCTGTAACAATTCCAGGGTGATACGTGGCTCGACTTTGCCGTTGAGCGGGTTGGCCGCGAAATCAACGTCGCGACGACCGACCAGCGTGCCGTTGCTGAACACGTCAACGCGATATCGGCCCGGCAGAACGCTGTTGGCATTCAACAAGGGTTGCAGATCGACCGCCGATGAACCTTCAAGAAACAAGGTATTGAAAGCTTCACCCGCTACCGCGGCGGGGGCATCGGCACCCATGGCGAATCCACAAATGGCCATATTGATGGCAAAGCACAATGGATGCAGGCAGCCCAACGCCGTTTTGTTTTTATGGCGCGCAACGTGATGCTTTACACAACTTGCAGATGTGTGGTGTTGGGAGGAAAACATGCAATTTGCCTTATCAGTCCGTGTTGCTTCAACCGGAGTCCGGAACTCGTAAATAGCTTGTGAATTGGCGGGGTGGGGCGGGGAAGTTACTGGGCGGATGCATCTTTCACGCGCTCGGCATGACTTTCGGTAGCGCTGAGTGGTGCATCGAATCGTTGTTGTGCGCCGTAATCATTAATGGCTGAAAACGTCAGACGCGGAGATCCAGGTGGCAACTCTTTCAAGTTGAATGAACGAACTTCGCCCGGAACGATCATTGTCGAATCAATCACCAACTCTGCTTTTTTTCCTGCAGCGACTTTCAGGTCGGCCAGCGACACATGGTAATTACTCTGGTTTTTTACTTTCAGTACCGACTTGCCAGCTTGCGTGACCAATTGCCATACAAGTTGCACCGGCGCTTGCGCAGCGTCACCGGTCAGTCCGTCCGGACGGAAGAACACCTTGATGCGCTGACGTACCGCCAGTTGCAGCGTATTGACATCGGCAGCACTGGCCTGAGGGATTTCCTGCACGTTCAGCCACACCACTGACTCTTTGTCCGCAGGCATGCCCCGGCCTTCATACAGAATCCTCAACAGTTGCTGTTGATTGGGTTCGAGTCGGGCCAGCGGTGGAGTCACCGCAAATGGCGGCGCGCTGCCAGCCGTGTCGCCGGCATCCAGCCACGATTGCGCGAGGATGGTTTGCCCGCCGTTGCGCACGGTGACGTTTGCCTCTTTGTGCGCGCCATCGAAGATGATCCGGGTGGAACTCAAGGAGATGCTGGCGAATGCCGAGTGCGTCATCAACAACCCGGCAAGCCCCAGACACAGCGGAAAATAGCGACTTAACATAGTTTTCACCGATTGATCTGGTCGGGAAGGACGAGGCACAGCGGCCCCGTCCAGGTATTACGCGCTGCTTATTCGTATTCGAGAACGAACGGCAGAGTGGCGTTACCGGTACCTGCAGTAGCGGTGGTCTTGTCGCCGGTGGTGACGTAAGCGGCTGCGAAGGACAGGGTGCCGTCGCCGCCAGTGGTGCCGTCGCCAGTCAGGCTGGTCTGTACTTTGGCTGTGGCTTCGGAGCTCAGGTCGATCAACTGGCCGTTGCTGTCCAGCAGCGCGATACCTACGCCTTTGGCCGCATCAGTACCTTGCAGCTTGAGAACTTTCTTGCCATCAACCAGGCCCGAACCGCCGTTGACGGTTGGTTTGAACAGCATCGACACCTTGGTGCCGGCGTTGCAGTTCACTTTCAGGTTGAAATCGTTGGCAGCCACGCGACCAGCACCCGGGGCAGAATCGGTGCCCATGTCTTTGATCGATACGCTGCCCATGTCCACAGCGATCATCTTGTCGTTACCCGAAGCGCCATCTACCGAGCACGCATCGTTGTTGATGACGCCGGTAAAGCTGATTTGACCGCTGCCGCCCTTGACGGCTTTAGCGGCTTCTTCTTCAGCCAGTGCACCAGTGGAGGCAGCCAGTACGGAAAGAGTGAGTACTGCGAAAGCGAACTTTTTCATGTTTATATCCGAAGTTATTGTGAAGTGCTGCATTGAAATGCCAGGCCATGTTAGGTCGGTGATAGCGATGGGTCTTTGAGATTTGTCTTAAAGCGTGGCAAGTGCGAACAAGGCGGCAATATCGGAAGTGCGTATTTATATTCTCAGTAAAGTACAGCGAATTAAATGAGACAATTCTCAAAGTCGCGCGAGCTCTATCTGATTAGTATTCGCGGAGGCAGAAATTCTCAGTCAATGCAAAGTTTGTGAGCGATCTTTCTGTTGGAAGATGATTCAGGCTTTTCGCTATTAATGGCTGATAGAAAGAGGTTCCCGGTTTGTGAACACGCTTCGTATATTGGTATTGGAAGATCACGCCTTCCAGCGCACGGCTGCGGTCAGCGCGCTTAATAGTCTGGGTTACAAAAATATCTTTCAGGCGGCTGACGGCAAAGATGCGCTGGCTGTGATCTCCCAGGCAGGGGGCGTGGACGTTGCGTTGTGTGACCTGAGCATGGCCGGGATGGATGGTTTGACCTTTTTGCGCCTGGCGAGAGAGGCTGGATTGATTCGCGCAGTGATCATCTGCAGTTCACTGCCTGAAGACTTGTTGCGCACGGTTGATCGAATTGTCACGTTGCAGGGCCTGGAATTGCTCGGCAGTGTCGCAAAGCCGTTGATGGTCGATGTGCTGGCGCCATTGCTGGCGCGCTATCGCCCGCACAGCCAGGTCGATGTCAAAGTGGCGGAAAGTCATCTCGATCAGCCTTCGGAGAACGAAGTGCTTGAAGCGATACGTCGGCAGGAATTTCGCGCGTACTTCCAGCCCAAGTTTCATCTGCGCAGTGGTGAAGTGGATGGCGCCGAGGTGCTGGTGCGCTGGCAAAGCCCCAGTCGCGGGTTACTTTCACCGGGCATGTTCTTGCCCACGATCGAGCGTTGCGGGCTGCTTGACGAAATGTTTTTCAGCCTGCTCACGCAAGGATTGAGTCTGCAGCGTTTCGTGCAGTCCCACGGCAAACCGTTCAAGCTCGCGTTCAATCTCGACGTGACGCAGATGGCCAACCCGAATCTTGTCGATCGGATCAAGGCGCTGTTGCGCATTCACGGTGCCTCGCCAGCCGGGCTGATATTCGAGCTGACGGAAACCGGTCTGCTGCAGATGCCCGAGATCAGCATGGAAAACATGGTGCGTCTGCGCATGCTCGGCTTCAGCCTGGCAATCGATGATTTCGGTGTCGGCTATTCTTCGCTGGAGCGACTGTGTCAGATGCCGTTCAACGAAATCAAACTCGACGCCGGCTTCGTGCAGAATTTCCAGCAGGCTCGCTACAGTGCGGTCATCCACGGTGCCTTGGCCTTGGCGCGCGAGCTGGACATGCGTGTGGTGGCAGAAGGTATTGAAACCGCAGACCAGGTTCATCACCTGGCTCGACTCGGTTGCCAGTGGGGGCAGGGCTTCTTCTACGCTCGCCCCATGAATTGGGCGCATCTGGTCGATTGGCGCTTCGAGGGTCAAAAGTCGTCCTGGCGCCGCGCAATAGGTACGTCCGACCTTTGATGCGCGCTCGCGGTCTGACTTTTGGGACAAAGCCCTATTTCGTCGTGTCTTCAAAACAATCATCATGTGCCGAGAAATCAATCAGATGCACCTGAAAGCTTCGGTGATGCCCGGGATCTGCTGCGGTTGCCAAGTGCTGATGATCCTTCAACCCTCCTCATCATGGAGTCGCTCATGCATTGGTCAGTCGTGAATCCGTTACGCGTTGCCATCCTTGATGATCACTCGCTCATACGTCTGGCGATGAAATCGCGGCTGACGCGCGAAGCCGAGTTCAGTGTCGTGGGCGTGTACGGGAGCAGCGCGCAGTTGCTCGCTGGATTGCGCGAGGTCGAAATCGACCTGCTGATACTCGACTACAAGCTGCACGATGGTGAGCTGGACGGGCTCAATCTGATTCGGCTTCTGCGCAAGCAATATCCAGACATGCGCATCCTCGTCTCATCCTCTGAAGAGCGCCCGGCGGTGGTGAACATGGCGATCGGAGCGGGCGTCAGCGGATTCTTCGGCAAGTCCCAGCCAGTCGATGACCTGATCACGGGCATCCGTTGCGCAGCGTCCGGCCAGTTGTACCTGTCGCCGGCAATGGCCTTCGAGCTTGATGTGCTGCCTGCGTCGGTCGATGAACCTGCTGGTGCCAATGATGACGGCGCGGCGCACAGCGACGATTTCCTGAGCAATCCTTTGCTGTCGCCGAAAGAGAAAGAAGTCTTGCGCTGCTGCCTCGAGGGTATGGGGGTGACGCAGATTGCTTTGAAGTTCTCGCGCAGTCGCAAAACCATCAGTGGGCAAAAACAGGCCGCTTTCAAAAAGCTTGGCATTCGTGGTGATGCAGAGCTGTTCAAGTTGCAGCACAGCCTGACAGCCGACAACCAGGGATAACACGCTTATGTTTCAACTGTTGCGCGGTGTTTTGCTCGTCAGTGTGCTTTTCGTATTCGGTAGCGGGTCGTTGTGGGCAGCAGAGCCGCGCACTCTGCAGGTGTTCGGTCGATCAGACTGCAAGACGCTGCAGGTCGATCTGGGCAATGAAGACTGGAGTTGGCTGCGGCAGAAACGCAGCCTCGTATTGGGATCGGCACTTCCGGATTTCCCGCCTTATGTCATGACCGCCAGCGGTACGCGTTATGAGGGCATTGCCGCCGACATTGCCTGCATTATCGGCCAGGCCTTGCATGTCGAAGTTACCGTCAAGGCATATCCCGACCGTCGCGATGCCATGGCGGCGCTTGAACGCGGCGACATCGACATGTTGGGCAGCTCCAACAGTTTTGAGTTGATCGACGGCCTCGTCGCGCTCAGCAAGCCTTATGTCGAAGACGTGCCGGCAATGTTCATGCGCGGCGATGATCGGCGACCGATGCCGGCCAATCTGGCCGGTTTGCGTATTGCGGTTGCCGACGATTACCTGCCATCCAGTCAGCTGCATGGTTTGTATCCCAATGCCGAGTTCGTACTTTTCCCATCCAACGAGTTGGCACTGGCCGCGCTGGCGTTTGGCAAAGTCGATCTGTTTCTGGGCGATACGGTGTCCAGCAACTATCTGATCAATCTCAACTACTTCAACTATGTGCGCCTGCACTCGTTCGTCAAAACGCAAACCAACGGTTTCAGCTTTGCCCTGCGCCGAGGTAATGATCAACTCCTGCGTCTGATCGACTCGGTCATCGAGTCGATGGGTGAGGGCAAGATAGCCGAAATCACCAAGCGCTGGTCCGGTGGCGGCGGGGCACTGACACCCAAACGTATCGATCTGACACCCGGCGAAGCACGCTGGCTTGAGCTGCACCCGGTCGCGCGGTTCGTGATCAATGATGATCAGGCGCCATTTGCGTTCTTTGATGGCGATGGCAACTTTGGCGGAATCGGCGCCGATCTGCTGGAACTGATTCAGCGGCGCACCGGTTTGCAGATCGATGTGGAGCGTACTGACAGTTTTTCCAGCTTGAGCACACGCCTGCTGGATGGCAGCGCCGATATCTCGTTGCTGACGCCAACGGTCTCCCGTGAAGTCGGTATGCGTTTCACTCACCCGTTCCTCGCCAGTCCCTTTGTGATCGTCACCGCCAAGGATGCAGGCGCGCCTTCAAGCCTGCAGGAGCTACGCGGCAAGCGCGTCGCCGTCCCCGAAAGCTCCGCGGAGCGTGAGTTGCTCAAGGATTATCCCGACATTGAAATTGTCGACAGCGAGACAGTGCTGGGTGCGCTGGCTGACGTGAAGGATGGGCGAGCGGACGCGATGATTACCACGTTGCACGGTGCGCGCTACTACATCGCTCACATCTACAGTGACAGTTTGCGCATCTCCAACATCGTCGGCATGAACAAGGGTTTTCTCGCCTTCGCCTCCCGACGTGCCGATACCGAACTGGTCAGCATTCTGAACAAGGCTCTGCTGAGCATTCCACCCGATGAGCTGGACGTAATCCTCAACCGTTGGCGCCCCATTGCTGCGTTCTCGGGCTTGTCATGGCGCGATTACAAGACGTTGATCTACCAGATCAGCGCTGGCGCTTTCTTGATTATCCTCGGATCGCTGGCGTGGAATTTCTATATTCGCCGGCAGATTCGCGAGCGCAGTCGGGCAGAGCGCTTGCTCGGCGATCAACTGAAGTTCATGGGGGCGCTGATCAACGGCACGCCGCATCCCATTTACGTTCGCGATCGGGAAGGTCGGCTTGTCACCTGCAATAACAATTATCTGCAAACGTTTGGCCTGCTGGAAAAGGACGTGATCGGAAAGACCGTGCTCGAAAGCGGCAAGCGCAATCGCCAGGAAGCGTTGCAATTTCACGATGACTATCTGCGTGTCATCGAGCGGGACGAACCTTACGAGGTGGATCGCACGCTGCATGTCGGTGAAACGCGGCTGATCATTTATCACTGGATCCAGCCTTATCACGACACGACGGGCGAAGTCAGAGGCGTGATCTGCGGCTGGATCGACATCAGCGAGCGCCGCGAACTGATCGAAGAGTTGCGTTCGGCGAAAGAGCTGGCCGATGAGTCGAGCCGCGCCAAAACCACATTCCTGGCGACCATGAGCCACGAAATCCGTACGCCGATGAGCGCCGTGATCGGCATGCTTGAACTCACCCTCAAGCGCGCCGAGCAGGGCCACTTCGATCGACCGGCGATTGAAGTCGCCTACGACTCGGCGAAAGGCCTGCTGGAACTGATCGGCGATATCCTCGATGTGGTTCGCATCGAGTCTGGGCACGTCAGTCTTTCGCCGAAGCGCGCCAACCTGCGCGAACTGGTGGAGTCCGTGGCGCGGGTGTTCGACGGCCTGGCCAGGCAGAAGAGCCTGGTATTGAAACTCGATATCGACGCCACTGTCGGCTGTGACGTACTGGTTGATCCGATGCGCTTCCAGCAGGTGCTCTCGAATCTGGTCGGCAATGCCATCAAGTTTACCGATACCGGGCATGTCAGCGTCTCGATTCGCGGCCAACGCCTTGCTGACGAACGTTTGCAGGTCGATCTCAAAGTCGAGGATACCGGCATCGGCATTTCCAGCGCTGATCTGCAGAACCTGTTCCAGCCGTTTTCGCAAGCCAATCACGGCCCCTCGAACCGGGGCGGCACCGGTCTGGGATTGGCGATTTCACGTTCGTTGTGCGAGTTGATGGGCGGGCGACTGAACATCACCAGTACGCTGGGCAAAGGCACCTGCCTGGAAGTGTCGCTGTTCTTCAATATCCTCAGTCCGCTCGGCGGCAAGGTGCTGCCTGTTTCGGTTGTCCAGGACAAGCCAGTGCCGACGCTACGGATTCTGGTAGTGGATGACCAGAGCGCCAACCGTCTGCTGCTGACGCAGCAGCTCAGCTTTCTTGGCCAGGCGGTGCGTGATGCTGCCGATGGAGCGCAGGCATTGGCATTGTGGCGTTCGGAGCCGTTCGACATTGTGATCACGGACTGCAACATGCCGGTCATGAACGGCTACGAACTGGCCCGCACTATTCGCCTGGACGAACGCGACAGTGGTGGAGCGCCGTGTATCGTGCTGGGCTTCACAGCCAACGCGCAGCCGGAAGAAAAAGTGAAATGCCGAGAGGCGGGGATGGACGACTGTCTGTTCAAACCGATCAGTCTCAGCACCTTGTCGACCCTGCTTGCCGGCTGGGAAAAGGACGTCGAAACCGAGCCAGTTGAAAGCCCGCCTGCGGTGGGTATCAAGGAGCTGGGGTCGATTCGCGAGCGTCTGACCGAGCTCACCGGAGGCGATCTCGACATGATGAAAGAACTGCTGCGCGAGGCGCTGTCGAGTTGTGAGAAGGATCTGGAGGAGCTGCATTCGCTGATACCCGAAAGCGATCCCGGGTTGTTGGCTGACCTGGCACATCGGATCAAGGGCGCGGCGCGCATTGTCGCCGAGCATCAGGTCATCGAGGCGTGTAACGACCTTGAGGCCGAGTGCGAAGCGCCGGTCATCGATCCACTGGATATCAATCGCAGCGCGTTGAAGCTGGAGCATGCACAGGCTGATCTGATCAAGAAAATCAAACGGGTCGAGCTGTAACCGTATTGGCGCAGGGCTCTGCTGACTGGCCTTGCATTGAAGGGGGACGTTAAAGATCATTTTGCAACGGGCGATACCTTGGTTAATAACCATGGAGTTTCGCGATGATCATTCGACGTCCTTTATTGATTGCCTGTCTCTGCCTGCTGAGTTTTGACACCGTCAGCGCGGCCCAGTCTGCGCCTGTCAGCGGAGTGATTCGCTTCAGCGGACAGATCGTCGAGACAAGTTGCATGGCGAGTGGCGCCAGCCGTGCTTCTGCTTCTGTCGAGCTGCTTGATTGTCCGCAGGCGAGCACTGGTCAGATGTTCTCGGTGACCAACGTCAGTGCGGCAGGGCGGGGTGAGCCGCGCCAGCAAGTGTTCGTGAAGATGATTGCCGATACCCACGAGCAGGAAAAATATTACGACCAGCGTTTGCTGCTCACGGACAACAAGGGCCATCAGATAACGACTGGCAATTACGTCGTGACGTTGACGCTGCCTTGATGGGCTGAGAAAGAATGAGTTTGCGCCCCTTGTTTCAAGGTTACTGACAAAAAGGGGCGTTAATAATGAGAATTGTCTGGTTCGTATACGACCGTCCCGCGCTTCTGGCATTGCGCCGCTCGCCACCGTTGCAAAATCCCTCCCTCCAAAGACTTTGAACCAGGCCGGGCCTCGCTAGCGCGGGCTTGTCATCAAGGTGTGGTTTTCGCTCAGCGATCCCTGCGGTCATTTTGAGACAAGTCTCATATCGGCCAGGTTGGCCCTTTGGTTATTTTCTTGAAAGGAAGAATGGAGCTGCCAAAGGTGTCCGATGTTTCTTGAAAATAACCGAAGTCGATCCTTGCGGATCCTGATCGCCGATAACGACGTGCGTAGAGGTCTGTCGATTGAACAACAGTTCAACAAGCTGGGCTGTCTCAGCGTAGTGAACGTCTGTACTTATCGTGACCTGAGAGTACTGACGTATTACTGCCCCCAACGGCTCAGCCTGGTCGTCGTCAATGCTGAGTTGCTCAACGAGATGGCGATGGATCCGCTCGATTTTTTTGGGGAAAACCCGTTGATTCGTCACCTGCTGATTTTCAACCCCAGTGATGATCATCAGTGGTCGAAGACCGTCTTCAATCCGCATCCGCAACGCTGGATGCGTCTGGTCTCGAAAATCGATCTGCCGCGATTGGCGGATTTTCTGATGCTGGCCGACCCGACGCTCAAGGAGCTGGCGGAGCCGGCCTCATCCGACTCCACGCTTTCTTCGGGCGCAAACCGCTAGCTGTTGCGCCTTCGTGCGGTCATCCGCTTGTGCTTTGAGGTGCTATTGCTCAGCGCCTGCTTTGCTGCCCGCTCGTTTGCCCCATTGTCTTGAATACACTCTAAGGTAAGGCATCATGCTGCTTCGTAAACTCAATCTCGCGCCGCGTTCGGCGCTGTGTTTTGGCTTGTTCTGTCTCATGATTATCGCGATCGGATTGATCGCCTTGCAGCAAGTCGACTTGCTCAATAAGGCGGAGACCTATGTCGAGACGACCATCGTGCCGAGTATCAAGCTACTCGGACAACTGGATCGTGAACTCATCGAAATCAAGGGCAATAACGCCCGCCTGCGCAACCCTATCGAAACACCTGAGCGTAAGGCTCAGGCCTTGATGGACATTCAACAGTCGCGTCAGCTCATCAAAAAACATCAGCGCGCACTCATTGATCTGCTGGCAACTGACGCCGGGCGTGAGGCCTTCGAGGCGTTCGCCAAAGCACAACAAGTCAATGATCAGGCGCAGGACCAATACCTTGAAACCGTGGCAAAAGGGCAGCTTGAAGCGGCCATTGCGCTGTCAAAGAATCAGATGCGTGCCGCCTCGGACGGCGTGCAGGTCGCGCTCAAGAAGCTGATTGCTCTCAACGAGATCGAAGCATATGAAGCGGGCAAGCAGGCCGACAATGTCTACGAACACACGCTGTGGATCGTCAGTGTGTTCATTATCATTGCCATCGGTGCTTCCTTGGCCCTGGCGGTGTTGTACACGCGCAGCCTGACGGTGCCGATTGCAGGCTCACTAAGGGTAGCGGAGTGCATCGCCGCCAACGATTTGAGCGAAACCATCGCGCTGGATGGTTCCGATGAGGCGGCGCAGATGCTGTCGTCGTTGGCCGCGATGCAAGCCAGTTTGCGTGATGCGCTGATCATGATCCGTGACTCGTCCACGCAGTTGGCCGAAACCTCGGAAGTCATGCACGGCGTCACCGAAGATATTTCGCGTATCACTCAGCGTCAGAGTCATGAAATCGAAATGGCCGCCACCGCCGTGACTGAAATGAGTGCGGCGGTGGAGCAGGTCGCGGACAACGCCGCATCGACCTCGCAACTGACGTCGGAATCAAGCGCCGCAGCCATTGCCGGTAAAGCCCAGGTCAGCGAAACGGTCGCGGCAATCAATCTGATGGTTTCCAGCGTGCATGGCACCTCGGCAGAAGTGCAGGCGCTTTCTACGATGGCGAGCGATATCAGCAGCGTGCTGGACGTGATCCGAGAAGTCGCCGAACAAACCAATCTGCTCGCGTTGAACGCGGCCATCGAAGCGGCGCGGGCGGGGGAGGCGGGCCGTGGCTTTGCCGTGGTTGCAGATGAGGTCAGAGGGCTGGCGCAGCGTACGCAGAAATCGACCGAGGACATCGAGTCCATGGTCAGCTCCATTCAGTCGGGCACCAGCAGGGCGGTTTCTTCCATGAGTCACACCCGCTCTCAAGCTGAAAGAACACTCGAGATGGCCAATATCGCCGGCGAAGTGCTGACTGACATCACTGGGTCTCTGAATCTTATCAATGAACGAAACCTGCTGATGGCGACCGCTGCCGAAGAGCAGGCTCAGGTTGCGCGCGAAGTGGATCGCAGCCTGATCAGCATTCGCGACCTGTCTTGCGAAACTGCAGAAGGCTCGAAACAGACCGCCGTTGCGTCGGCGGAGCTTTCGCAATTAGCGGCATCGCTGAATAAGTTGACCAAGGAATTCAAGCTGTAAAGAGTGAGCAGGAAGCCCAGATCACCAGGGCTTTGTTTGATCCGCGGTCAATCCTGTTGTGCAGCGGCCGCTACCTCATTTCTGTGTTGGCTGCTCGGTTTGTGCCGTCAGTTGTTCAATACAGGTGGCGAGTTGTTTTTCATAGCTTTCAAGCACCGCTTCGGCTTCAGCTTCGCGCTCATCACGCAAGCGGAAGAAGTCATCGCGACTGAGCTGGTCCGCTACGAGGCGGATATTTTGCTCGATGATCGCGCACAGTGAATCTTCATCCTCTAACGCGGCGCTGGTTTGCGCCGCGCGTTGAGTGTTTTCGAGCTCCGTCTTTGCCGTCTCGGCGGCCTTCGCCTGTTCCTTCGCGGTAAGCAGGTCAGTCTCCAGTGCCTGCTTTTGTTCTGCCAGACGCTTGAGTTCTGCGCTCATTGACTGGATGGCATCGGCTCGCTGTGTGAGCTGAATCTCCTGCTTTTGCACCACGGCCTTCAGTGGAAACAGATTGTTGAGCTCATAACCGGCGGCGACAGTCATGGCGATCAGCGCCAGTGCCAGAATCGTCAGGCAATAGATGGCGGCGTTGCTCTGGGGTTTTGGGCTATTGAGGGTATCGAGGGCTCTCACGGAATCGTTTCTCCTTTCAAGAGTGGACAGTGTAATGACCGAATTCCGTTGCGCCTTTAAGACGAGTCTTAAATTGTCTGTTGGTTATCTGCGCTGGTAAAGGATGGTGTTCAATAACGTGTCCTTTTATAGGTTTTTCCGATTTGGCTAGTTAGCTATAAATCTATGAGAATTGTCTGTTTGTTGAATAAATAAACTTTTTGCGCAAGTGCTGTTTATTTATTATCTTCTCGTTCCGATTGTGGTGATTTTGCAGCCGATTAAATATTTGCGCCATCGTCAATCATTCAGTTGTTTGCATGCAATGCAGAGTCAGAGAGAGTGCTATGAAGTTATCCCGTATATCAATTGTCGGACTCTTGTATATGCTGTCGTCAAATACAATGGCGGCGGTATGCGAATTTTATCCCGACAATTCCATGGGCGACCTCCGAGTTGTCCTTCCGGCCACGATCTCGGTGCCGCGGGACACGCCGAACGGCACGGTTATCTATGAAAGCCCAATCGTGACCCTGGGAGCCATTCCCAGTTCGTTCAGGTGCTCTGCGGTACACAATGAAGGTGTTCGCAATTCTGTGGGCGTCACCCAATCAGGCGCGCAGATTTTTCCTGTTGGAAATACCGGGATCGGCTGGCAATGGATTCGACCGCCATCGGGCAAAGCATGGAAAGGCTTTCCGGGAGACACCGACGTTGCTGGCGGTTGGGGGTGGAATGGCACTCAGCACATCTTGCGTCTTGTAAAAACGGGTGAGATTTCCGGTAGTGCGACGATACCCTCAGGCCAATTGGGGAAATTTGTCGCTGCTGAAATCGAGCCTCTGGCATTGAATACAAGTGGCACGCGGGTGGTCTCACAGTCTTGCGAAACACCCGATGTAAAAGTTGATATGGGTAGCTATAACTTGAGCGATTTCCCGAAGAACGGTGCCTATGCCAAGGAGCAATACTTTTTTCTCAGTATGAAAAACTGTCCTACCGGAATAAACAACTTCCGCTACTCCTTTTCGCCCACTGCGGGCAGCCCTCTGTGGGACGCTAATACTGGCATGGTAAATCTGAACAGTAGTTCCACTGCCAAAGGTTTGGCATTGCAGATGCGCTTCAGAGACGGGAAGCCACTCAAGCTGAATCAGAACTACATAATGAAAGCGCCTACATCGGAAGGCGGGAATGCATCTGTAGACTTGCAAGCGCGCTTCGTGCGCATTGAGCCCGCAAATTCACAAATGAGAGCGGGCAATGCCAATGCCGAAATTGCCTTTGTCGTTGAGTATCTATGAGGAGGCCAACAGCTTCTTCACCTCAGCCACAATCACTTCAATGTCGAAAGGCTTGGGCAGCACCACGTCAAACAGATCCGAGCGCTGCATGCCGATGTGCGCCTGCGCTCCACTCATGAGAATGATCGGCAGGTGTTTGACGGAAGGCTGAGCACGCACGGCTTCGGCGAATTCGAGGCCGTCCATGACCGGCATCATGAAGTCCGTGATGATCAGTGCTGGCCGTTCTCTCTCCAGCACTTCGAGGGCTTTCTTGCCATTGCTGGCCGTCACCGTCATGTAGCCTTCATCCTCCAGCGCAAAGCCAAGAATGTCAGCAATCAGATACTCGTCGTCGACTACCAGGATGGTGGTCATGTTATTTCAACCCGCTCGAAGACTTACGATATTGAACCAGGCAATGACTCGGATGAGACGGAAGGTTCATTTCTCAAAGCCTTTTCCAGGAACACATCTTGATCACGGATGACTACCTCGAACCGCGAAGGGTTATAGGAGCTATCACGTATCTTGAGAATGGAAAGCGTCCTGCGAAGTTCAGCGTGATTTTCAAAGAAACGCATGAGAATCAGGTTGTCGGCAATACTGGACAGGTCGGAATTCGGTGCGCTGACCTCGGAGCCGAACAGATCGCGCATTTCCCAGGAGGCAAAGACCGTGACGCCTCGGGATCGCAGCTCGTTCATCAGTGCACTGAAAAAGTCGGTGATGCGTTCCGGTGTGGTTGAAACCCGAGTCATGCCGCTGAGGCTGTCGATGAACAGGCGCTTGATACCTTTTTCATCGACCAGGCTCAGCAGGCGCGCACCGAGGGCGTCGAGCAAGCCCTCGGTGGTCGGCTGCCAGGCAATGCTCAGTGCACCGCTGTGTTCCATTTGTTCAATGTTGATGCCCAGCGAACGGCCTTTGAGTCGCAGCCGTTGCGGGCTCTCATAGAAACCGAAATGCAGGCCCGGCGCTTCGGCCGTCGACTGCGCGAGAAACTTCAGCCCCAGCGTGGTTTTGCCGATCCCGGAAGGCCCCATGACGAGCGTGACGCTGGAGCTGTGCAAGCCGCCACCGAGAATGTCATCCAGCGAAGCGATGCCGCTGGGAATGCGTGTCATGTCTGCGCTGTCGGGGGCGGAAGGGCGTTTGTACAGACTTTCCAGGCGCGGATAGACCACCAGGCCTTTTTCGGTGATTTCACACTCGTGAACACCGGTCAACGCGCCGCTGCCGCGGGTCTTGCGCAGGTGAATGCGGCGCACCGATCGGGTGCCGAACAGCTCTTCGCCCATTTCGATGACGCCGTCGACCATCGTGTGTTCCGGGCTGCCGTCGTCCAGGCGCGAGCTGGTGAGAAACAGCACGGTGCAACCGGCGAATGCCGCGTGGCCTTGCAGTTCGGAGATGAATTTTTTCGTGTCGATCGGTGAGTCGGCCTTGGAGCGCGCGTTGAGCAAACCGTCGACGACCATGACCGTCGCTTTCTGCCGGCTGATTTCGCGCCGCAGCAGTTTCACCACTTCATCGAGGCCTTCGTTTTCCAGCGTATCGAAAGCGCTGACAAACTGTATTTCAGCGCCCACTCGCGAGGCGTCGAAAAAACTCATGGTCGACAGAAACTGAAACAGTCGGTCGTGAGACTCGGCCAGCAACGTGGCGACCAGAACGCGACCGCCATTGCGGGCATGATTGAAGCCGAGCTGATTGGCGAGGATGGTCTTGCCGGAACCGGGGCGGCCCTGAACGATGTACGAAGCACCCGCGACCAGGCCACCCTGAAGCAGCGCGTCGAGCCCTTCGATTCCGCTTTGAAGGCGTTTTAGCTTTTCCACTATGCGACCCTGATCTGAAAAAACAGGCTTGTTAAGCCGGATGGATGAAATGCTAACGCCATTTCCATTTTGGAGCCATGGCGGTGGAGGCAAAGTAGCGTTGGAAAGTGGCGCTTGGCGAATGGCGGCACGCAATCCGGGAATAAGGACAACCCGCGCGCAAGAAGATTCGATTGCCAAATCCCGCGAAAGACAAAGGCGGAACAGGCAGGGCTTTGCCTGACCTGAGATAACGCAGGCGATGGGATTCGGACTCATGGCGACGGCCAGCGAATTCTCACGCGCCTGCCGCCGCCGCGGGCGAGTAAAAATTCAGATCCACTGTCGCCTGGATGGACACCCATTGCCTTGAGAGTCCTGGAAAGTCATGTGCGTCGGTACTATTGCGCAATAGGTATGTGCGAGGAGGGGGGGACGATGAGTAAGGGTAGCAAGGGGTCAAAACGATTGAGGCGGGGTCCTGCCATCCAACGTTCATAAAAACTTAACGAGATTGCTGCAGAGTTAAGGAGCCCCTATAAGGAGTTTCCTTGATGAAACGATTGATCAAGTCTGCTGCGTTCGTTGTGACTGCATCTCTGTTGGCTACCTCAATGTCCTTCGCGGCGGAAAACGTCCGGCTGACAGGCTCCGGAGCTAGTTTTCCGGCACCGATCTACCTCACCTGGTTCAAGGATTTCAGCAAAAAGTCGGCGGGTGTCACTGTGGATTACCAATCCAAGGGCAGCGGTGCGGGTGTACAGGACTTTTTGAATAAAACCGTTGATTTCGCCGCCAGTGACTCTGCGATGAAAGACGAAGACATTGCCAAGGTGGGCGAGGGTGTGCAGTTGCTGCCAATGACGGCGGGTGAAATCGTGCTGGCTTATAACCTGCCGGGCAATCCTAAAGGGCTCAAATTGCCACGCGACGTCTACTCCAACATCTTCCTGGGCAAGATCACGCGCTGGAACGACCCGCAGATCGCCGCAGCCAACCCCGAGTTGAAACTGGCCGATACACCGATCACGGTTGTTGTGCGAGCAGACTCCAGCGGTACCACTGCGGTGTTCACCAAGCACCTGGCGGCCATCAATCCGGAGTTCAAGCAGGCGCTGGGTGAGGGCAACACCGTCAACTGGCCGGCCAGCGACAAATTCATCAAATCGCCCAAGAATGACGGTGTGACAGCCACCGTACGCCAGACGCCGGGTGCCATCGGTTACATCGAATACGGCTTTGCCAAACTTGCCAAGGTTGACTTCGCGCAGTTGCAGAACAAGGCCGGTCAGTACGTGGTACCGAACGCGGAAAGCGGCGCCGAGGCACTCGCTGCGGTAAAAATGCCCGAGAGCCTGGTGGCCTGGCTGCCAGATCCGGACGGCGCCAAGTCTTACCCGATCACTTCCTACACCTGGATGATCTTTCGCAAGGACAACGGTAACCCGGCCAAGGCCAAAGCCATGCGCGAGATGGTCGAGTACAGCTTGACCGAAGGGCAGAAAATCGCCGACTCGATGGGTTATATACCTTTGCCACAGTCAGTCGTCGATCAGGTTCGCAAAGCGTCTGCAAACATCCAGTAAGCGCTCGTGAGGCCTCTCTCGGCGCCTGCTTTCAGCGCCGGGAGAGTTTCCCTTCATTCCGGAATTAGCCAATGAACACACCTTTTGTCGTACCGGTTAATCCGGCTTCTGCGTGCCAACCACCGTCCGCAAAGGACTTTCTGGTCGACCGCGTCTTCCGTGCGCTAGCGCAAATAGGCGTGGTGCTGATTCTGACGCTGGTCTTTGCGCTGATATTCGAAGTAGGGCGCAAGGCCATTCCCGGCATTGAGAAGCACGGCCTGGATGTGCTTTTGGGGTCCGTCTGGGATGTCAATCAGGGCAAATACGGCATTCTGCCGGCCATTTGGGGGACGCTCTACAGTGCTTTCATTGCGCTGCTGATCGCCGGTTTTTTCGGTGTCAGCATGGCGATTTTTCTGACCCAGGATTTCCTGCCCGCCAAGCTCGCTGCCGTCTTCCGTACCATCGTCGAGTTGCTGGCAGCCATCCCCAGCGTCGTTTATGGTCTCTGGGGGATCTACGTGGTAATTCCGGCAATTCGGCCGCTGGCGGAGTGGCTGAACAGCGAACTCAGCTGGATACCTTTTTTTGGCACGTCGTTGAGCGGACCTGGACTGCTGCCGGCGGCGCTGGTGCTGGCAATCATGATTCTGCCGACCATTGCTGCCGTGTCGCAGGACGCCCTCACCGGCGTACCGATGAAAACCAAGCAGGCTGCCTACGGCATGGGCACCACCCACTGGGAAGCCATTCTCAAGGTGATGGTGCCATCTGCCGCCACCGGCATCTTTGGTTCCCTCGTCTTGGGGCTGGGCCGCGCGTTGGGTGAAACCATGGCGCTGGCCATGCTGGTAGGCAACGCAAACAACATATCCCTTTCTCTCTTTGCCCCGGCCAATACGCTGGCGGCCTTGCTGGCGTTGAATTTCCCCGAGGCAGGGCCGAATGAGATTGAAGTGTTGATGTACGCGGCATTGGTCCTGATGTTCATCACGCTACTGGTGAACATCATCGGTTCCATGATCATGGTCTATGCCCAGCGTGGTACTAAATAATGACTGACATCACGTCCTCTGAGGCTGCATTTCCTAGCCTGCAGCGCAAGTTTGAAGGTCGCGCGCTGCGCAGCCTGGTGTTGACCATGCTGGTCTGGGGCGGTGCGCTATTGGCCAGCGTGCCATTGATCTCCGTGCTCTACATGCTGATCACTCGCGGCGGGGCACGTCTGAATCTGGAGGTCTTCACCGAACTTCCGCCCACCGGTTTCGAGACGGGTGGTGGCTTCGGCAACGCGATGGCCGGCACTTTCGTCATGGTCGGCATCGCCGCCGCCATTGCGGTACCAGTTGGCATCATGGCGGCCATCTTTCTGGCGGAACTGGGCCCTGACAGCAAGCTGGCAAACGCCGCGCGCTTTGCCGCCAAGATGCTCACGGGGCTGCCCTCCATTCTGGCCGGGGTATTCGCCTACGCGTTGGTCGTGATGACCACTGGTACTTACTCGGCGCCGGCCGGTGGCGTGGCACTGGCGGTGCTGATGTTGCCGATCGTCGTGCTGACGGCTGAAGAGTCGATGCGGATGGTGCCCAAGATCATGAAAGATGCCGCCTACGGCATGGGCTGCACCCGTTCACAGGTCATCTGGAAAATCGTCTTGCCGACCGGCATGCCGGCGATCCTCACCGGGGTCATGCTGGCCGTGGCTCGCGCTGCGGGCGAAACCGCCCCTTTGTTGTTCACGGCGTTGTTCAGCAACTACTGGATCTACCACGATGGCAGCCTGGCGGTCATGAATCCGACGGCCTCGCTCGCCGTGCTGATTTACAACTTTTCCGGCATGCCCTTCGACAACCAACTCGAACTGGCATGGGCGGCCTCGCTGGTGCTGGTGATGATCGTACTGGTCGTCAATATTGTCAGCCGTATTTTCGGCAAGCCCAAGTACTGAGAACGGAGCATCTGAACCTTGAACGCATCAAATCTGCAAGTCGCGGCTCCGTTTGTCACTCAGGCGCCAGTGGTCATGGACTGCAAGCTGGACAAGATTTTCTACGGTAACTTCCTCGCCGTGCGTGACAGCCATGTTCCGATCGAAAAAAACAAGATCACCGGTTTCATCGGTCCATCGGGTTGCGGCAAGAGCACCGTGCTGCGCAGCCTCAACCGGATGAACGATCTGGTGAAGGGATTTCGCTTTGAAGGGCACGTGCATTTCCTCGGACAAGACGTTTATGGAAAGGGCGTTGATCCAGTGGTCGTGCGTCGTTATATCGGCATGGTGTTTCAGCAGCCGAATCCGTTCTCGATGAGCATTTTCGACAACGTTGCATTCGGCCTGCGCCTCAATCGCTACAAGGGCGATCTGGGCGACCGCGTGAAACATGCCTTGCAGGGTGCCGCGCTGTGGGATGAGGTCAAGGACAAGCTCAAGGTCAGCGGCCTGTCCCTCTCCGGTGGCCAGCAGCAACGGCTTTGCATCGCCCGTGCCATTGCGACCGAACCGGAAGTGCTGTTGCTGGACGAGCCGTGCTCGGCACTCGACCCGATCGCGACCCGGCGGGTTGAGGAGTTGATGATCGAGTTGAAGAAGGACTACACCATCGCCCTGGTGACTCACAATATGCAGCAGGCCATCCGCGTCGCTGACACGACCGCTTTTTTCTCGGTTGATATTTCCCAGGGGACGCGCACCGGCTATCTGGTCGAGATGGGGCCGACAACCCAGATATTCGATAAGCCGCGTGAACAAATGACCGAAGACTACATCAGCGGCAAGTTCAGCTAAGCAGCAATTATCCAGTCAAGACGGCAAGCGGCCATGGACAAGGGTGCGGTACTGGCATCCGGCCGTTTGACCCTTTTATCTACCGTTCTCAGGATTGCCAATGTCTGCAACGCGTCGTCTTGATTTGCCCGCGATTGAACGGGTATTGCGAGAGGTTCAGGGCCGTTTCTCCGAACTCAGCAGGCACTTTACCGAGCCTCGCGATCCCTTCACTGACGAAGTGCTGCACAATGTGCTTGAAGGCTATGCGCTGATTGATGACTATGTCGCTCGTGGTGTCGACCTGTTCGACCTTCAGCAACTGAACCTGATGCTGGAGATCAACGCTACCGTCCTCTGTGGCCGGGACCCGGTTCGCCGACTGGAGTACGCTCAACACCTGGCGGCGACCGAAGAGCACTTCTTCAACAACGTTGAGGGGGGGATAAAGGACCTGTTCAACTGGTATTGCGCGTATCGCAGCGAGTCAGTCTGGAAGCGAGCGGCTGGTGTTTATGTTCGAATCCTCAGCAAGCCGCAGTTGTTTATCGAGGGTAATAACCGCAGTGGCTCACTCATCGTCAGCTATTTGCTCATGCGCGCGGGATTACCTCCATTCGTGCTGACGCTGGAAAATGCCGGGGGGTACTTCAATCCGTCCTCGGTCATCCGCAACTCCGCCAAGCATGGGGTAAAGGCGTTATATGAATTGCCCAAAATCAAGAAAAAGTATGCGGCCTTCCTCGAAGGTCAGGCGCCTGAGTCGATGAATTTTTTACTCAAAGACAAGACCTCGCCCGTCTTGCAAGGGGGAGATTGATGAGCGGGCAACCCATTTCCGCCAGGTACCAGGCTTCCGTCAGCCGCGTTTGGCAAGCCATGCTCGGTGCTATCCCCATGAGCGTATTCGCTCGCCAGCGCATACGGGTTTCGTTCGATATCGATGACACGCTGGCCTGCCAGCTGCATCACTGTGCCGTCGAGCAGAGCTGGTTGCCGGTGTGCTTGCATCGTTGGCTCGGCGAGCCACTGCGATGCGGTACGCGCTCATTGACCCGCGAGTTGCGGCGTCAGGGCTGCAGTATCTGGGTTTACACGTCGTCCGGTCGGACCCCGGCCTATATCAGGCGTTGGCTGTTGTTGTATGGCATCCGCGTCGACGGGGTGGTCAACAGTGTGGTGCATAACCAGGCATTGGTGACAAACGGGTTGGCAAACGGACCGTCGAAATTCCCCCCGGCCTTCGATATCGACTTGCATGTCGATGACTCCGAAGGTGTGCGCTCGGAAGGCCATGATCACGGTTTTCGCGTTGTGGTCGTGCACCCGGAGGATGAGCATTGGGCGCAGCGGGTTCTGGATGCCGTCGCTGACGTACAGGCACTGCTCGCCCGGCAACAACAGGGCAGGAGCAGGAATCCGGCGCAACAATGTCCGGAAGCCGTGTCCTGATTTTCAGTGCAGACAAAAACGCCGCTCAATGAGCGGCGTTTTTTGTAGCGGGCAGTGACGCGTCGCGGTTTATTGCGAGCCTCAGGCTACGCCGTTCCAGGGACGATCTCCGTTTTCATCCTTGATGCGGGTCGGCAGTCCCATGACGTCCAGCGCCTTGAGGAACGGCTCAGCCGGCAGTTCCTCGACGTTGGCCATGCGCTGCACATCCCACTCGCCGCGGGCGACCAGCAGGGCAGCGGCAACAGGTGGTACGCCGGCCGTGTAGGAAATGCCCTGGCTGTCGGTTTCGGCAAAGGCTTCCTCGTGGTCGGCCACGTTGTAGATGAACACTTCGCGCGACTGGCCATCCTTGGTGCCCTTGACCAGATCGCCGATGCAGGTCTTGCCGGTGTAGCCGGGCGCCAGCGAGCTCGGATCAGGCAGCACGGCCTTGACCACTTTCAGCGGCACGACTTCCAGGCCTTCGGCGGTCTTGACCGGTTGTTCGGACAGCAGGCCGAGGTTCCTGAGGACCGTGAACACGTTGATGTAGTGCTCGCCGAAACTCATCCAGAAACGCACGTTGGGTACGTCCAGATTCTTCGACAGCGAGTGCACTTCATCGTGACCGGTCAGGTACAGGTTCTGCGAGCCCACGACCGGCAGGTCGTCGGTGCGTTTGACTTCGAACATGGTGTTACTGGTCCACTGGCTGTTCTGCCAGCTCCACACCTGCCCGGTGAATTCACGGAAATTGATTTCCGGATCGAAATTGGTGGCGAAATATTTGCCGTGGGAACCGGCATTGACGTCAAGAATGTCGATCGAATCAATGCGGTCGAAATACTGTTGTTGTGCCAGAGCTGCATAGGCGTTGACCACACCCGGGTCGAAGCCCACGCCGAGAATGGCGGTGATGTTCTTCTCTTGGCACTCGGCGAGGTGCCTCCACTCATAGTTGCCATACCAAGGCGGGGTTTCGCAGATCTTGCCCGGCTCTTCGTGAATGGCGGTGTCGAGATAAGCGACGCCGGTATCGATGCAGGCACGCAACACCGACATGTTGAGGAACGCGGAGCCGACGTTGATGACGATCTCGGATCCGGTTTCGCGGATCAGCGCTTTGGTCGCCTCGACATCCAGCGCATTGAGCGAGAAGGCTTTGATATCGGCGGGTTGTTTGAGGCTACCCTTGGCCTTGACGCTGTCGATGATGGCCTGGCATTTGGAGATGTTGCGCGACGCGATAGCGATACGACCGAGTTCATCGTTATGCTGCGCGCACTTGTGGGCCACCACCTTAGCGACACCTCCTGCACCAATGATAAGAACGTTCTTTTTCAATTGCTTTTTCTCTCCTTTATCTGTCCGTTTCAAGAAAGGCTGGACAGGTAGTCTTCGTAACCGAATTGGCGAACCACTTCGACGGTACCATCGAGTTGTTTCACCACGATGGATGGCATTTTCAGGCCGTTGAACCAGTTCTTCTTGACCATGGTGTAGCCGGCGGTATCGATGAATGACAGTCGATCGCCAATGGCCAGTGGACGGTCAAACTGGAACTCGCCGAAGATGTCTCCGGCCAGGCACGATTTGCCGCACACCATGTAGGTGTGTTCACCCTCGCTCGGCGCCAGCTTGGCGTTCAGGCGATAGATCAACAGGTCGAGCAAGTGGGCTTCAATGGAGCTGTCCACGACGGCCAGGTGCTTGCCGTTGTAGAGAGTGTCGAGCACGGTGACTTCCAGCGAAGCGCTGTTAGTGATCGCCGCTTCGCCAGGCTCCAGATAGACCTGCACGCCGTACTTTTGCGAGAACGCCTTGAGACGAGCGCAGAACGCATCCAGCGCATAGCCTTCACCGGTGAAGTGAATGCCGCCGCCGAGGCTGACCCAGCTGACTTTGTGCAGCAGCTCACCGAAGCGTTCTTCGATGGTGCAGAGCATTTGGTCGAACAGGCCGAAGTCGCCGTTCTCACAGTTATTGTGGAACATGAAACCGGAGATCTGGCTGATAACGCCTTCGATCTTCACCGGGTCCCATTCGCCTAGACGGCTGAACGGACGCGCCGGGTCGGCCAACAGATAATCGGAGCTGCTGACTTGCGGGTTAACGCGCAGGCCACGGACTTTGCCCTCAGAGCGCTCGGCAAAACGTTGCAGCTGGCTGATGGAGTTGAAGATGATCTTGTCGCAATTGTCGAGCATCTCCTCGATCTCATCGTCAGCCCAGGCCACGCTGTAGGCGTGGGTTTCGCCTTCGAACTTCTGACGACCGAGCTTGAGCTCGTACAGCGACGACGACGTGGTGCCGTCCATGTATTGCTGCATCAAGTCGAACACCGACCAGGTCGCGAAGCACTTGAGCGCGAGCAGGGCTTTGGCCCCGGACTGTTCGCGCACATAAGCGATCTTCTGCATGTTGGTCAGCAGTTTCTGTTTGTCGATGAGGTAGTACGGTGTCTTGATCATTTCGAGGCCTCCGGCAAGGCCAGCCAAAAAAGGATGCGCATTGTGCCCGGACTGACCGCATATCGAAAGAGCAGAGCGTATGACTGGTTCAGCAAATACCCCGAAAGGTTGAACGCTCGGGACGTCCGGCCGGGATACAACGTCTTCTTCAAGCAATCAGCAATCCCGAGAACCCGGTAACTGCTCAGTCATAAATCGCCGTCAGTATGGCAGTACCATCCCGTCCCCGAGGTCTTCACCATGCCCTCAGCTCAAGATCAGTTGATACACCGCATTCAGCGCGAGCTGCTCGACCACAGTGACGAGGAGCTGGAGTTGGAGTTGTCCGAAGACGGGCATGACCTGAACACACTGTTCGATGACCACGTTCCGGATGGTATCGAGAAGCACGACCGACGGCTTTATTTCAGCGAGTTGTTTCGCCTGCAGGGTGAACTGGTGAAGTTGCAAAACTGGGTGGTCAAGACCGGACACAAGGTAGTGATCTTGTTTGAAGGGCGCGATGCCGCTGGCAAGGGAGGGGTAATCAAGCGCATAACCCAGCGGCTCAACCCCCGGGTATGCCGAGTCGCTGCCTTGCCCGCGCCCAACGACCGCGAACGAACCCAATGGTACTTCCAGCGATATGTCTCGCACCTGCCGGCAGCAGGTGAGATCGTGCTATTTGACCGCAGTTGGTACAACCGCGCCGGTGTTGAAAAGGTTATGGGATTTTGCAACGACTATCAGTACGAAGAGTTTTTCCGGACCGTGCCAGAGTTTGAACGGATGCTCGCCCGTTCCGGCATTCAGTTGATCAAATACTGGTTTTCCATTTCCGACCAAGAACAACACCTGCGCTTCTTTAGTCGCATTCACGACCCACTCAAGCAGTGGAAACTCAGCCCGATGGATCTGGAGTCACGTCGGCGTTGGGAGGCCTATACCAAGGCCAAGGAAATCATGCTCGAACGCACCCACATTGCCGAAGCACCCTGGTGGGTGGTGCAAGCCGACGACAAGAAAAAAGCCCGACTTAACTGCATCAATCATCTACTCGGCCAAATGCCTTACGAAGAAGTCGAGTTACCGCAGATCGAACTGCCGCAGCGCGTGCGCGAGGAGGACTACTCTCGCAGTCCTACGCCACCGGAACTCATGGTGCCTCAAGTCTATTAAACGGCCGAACCGGGCGGCCCGACGACGGGTTGCCGGGTATCTAAATGACCTCATCCAGTGCCTGCTCAAGCAGGCTGACCGTACGCTCGATATTCTGCAGCTTCTCCAGTCCGAACAGGCCGAGGCGGAAGGTCTGGAAGTCGGCTGGCTCATCGCATTGCAGCGGCACGCCGGCAGCGATCTGCAGGCCGTGCTGGGCAAATTTCTTGCCGTTCTTGATATCGGCATCATCGGTGTAGCTCACCACGACGCCAGGTGCCTGAAAGCCTTCTGCGGCGACGCTTTTGATGCCTTTGCCGGTCAACAGCGCACGCACTCGATCACCCAGCGCCTGTTGTTCATCGCGAACCTTGTCGAACCCGTACGCTTGCGTCTCTTTCATCACGTCATTGAACCGCGCGAGGGAATCGCTGGGCATCGTCGCGTGATAGGCATGTCCGCCCTGTTCGTAGGCCTGCATGATCTGCAGCCACTTTTTCAGGTCGCAGGCGAAGCTGCTGCTTTGCGTCTGTTCGATGCGCTCAAGCGCCAAAGCACTGAACATCACCAGAGCGCAGCACGGGGAGGCGCTCCAGCCTTTCTGCGGAGCGCTGATCAGCAGGTCGACTGAGCATTGGTGCATATCCACCCAAATCGTGCCCGAGGCGATGCAGTCCAGCACGAACAGGCCACCCACTGCATGCACGGCGTCGCCGACCGCTCGCAGGTAGTCGTCGGGCAGGAGGATCCCGGATGAGGTTTCAACGTGGGGTGCGAAGACCACCTGCGGTTTCTGCGCCGCGATGGCGGCCAGTACTTCGTCCAGCGGCGGCGGGGCGTAGGCGGCCTGGCGACCCGGCTCTACCGGCCGTGCCTTGAGCACCGTGGTCGCCGCCGGGATATTGCCCATCTCAAGGATCTGGCTCCAGCGATAACTGAACCAGCCGTTGCGGATCACCAGGCACTGCTGGCCGGTGGCGAACTGCCGCGCCACCGCTTCCATGCCGAATGTGCCGCTGCCCGGAACCACTGCAACCGCCTCGGCGTGGTAGACCTGTTTCAGGGTCTTGGAAATGTTCTTCATCACGCCTTGGAAGGACTGCGACATGTGGTTGAGCGAGCGGTCAGTGTAGACAACCGAGTACTCGACCAGCCCCTCAGGATCGATACTGGGATATAGCTTTGACATGGGCGTGCTCCTTCGGCAGAGAGGTAAACATCATTGGCAAGCAAGTGTAGGCAAAGGGCAGGGCAAGGGCACTGGCAATTCACGTTGGCCAAGTGGAGCCCTCTGGTTTAGTTTTGCATTCCAGGGTTTTTCTGACTTGAACTCACCGTACTGACGGATCGCACGCCCCCCATGCTTACAAACCTGTGGTATGTCGTTCTCCCATCGTCACAGTTGACTGATGGACTGATGCCGGTTCGATTGCTCGGACAACCTTTTGTGGCGTTCCGCGATGACGCAGGCGTCGCGCACGTGCTGTCGGATATCTGCGTGCATCGCGGCGGCTCACTGTCGGCCGGCAGCAAGGTCGGCAACAGCGTGCAGTGTCCCTATCACGGCTGGCGGTTTGGCGCTGATGGTGTGTGCACGCAGATACCGGCGCAGCCCGACCTGCGGATTCCCGCCAAGGCCCGCGTCGATGCGTACCCGACGCTGGAGCGATACGGTTGGATCTGGGCGTTTTTAGGTGATCTGCCGGAATCTGAGCGTCCACCGTTGCCGACGCTCGGCTGGATCGACGATCCCGCCATCCGTGTGGTCGCGGGTCACTTTGACTGGCAGGCCAGTTGGGACCGGATTATCGAAAACGGTCTGGACTTCGCCCACGCACCGTTTGTCCATGGTTCAACCTTCGGTGATCCGGATCATCCCGAGATTGAATCATTCGAGGTCGACAGCGATGCGTGGAGTGGCAGCGCCCAAATGCTCATGCGCAGGCCGGCACGCAAAGGGCTGCTGCGGCGCAAGTCCTCCACCGAGTTTGTCAGTGTGGCCACCGTGCCGGGTTTTCATTTGTCCGGTCCTTGCACAACGCTTGAGCTTGAGTTGCCCAACGGCTGGCGGATCTACATCGTCTCGGCGCATGTGCCGATTGACGCCAATCGCACGCGCACCTGGTGGATGATGGGCAGAACGTTCCTGCGCACCCGACTGCTGGATCGCAGGTTCATTGCCAGCAATATCCGTATCTTCGAACAGGATCATGCCGTGCTGAAAAACGTCCGACCAGAGCGTGTGCCGGACTCTTTTCAGCAGGAGGTTTCGTTGAAATCCGATGCGCTGCAGATTGCCTTTCGCAAAGACGTGCAGGCACTGGAGCAGCGCGGCTGGCGCATCGATGAAGAGCGTCTTGCGCGAACGTTCACCGGACGCAAGGCTTGCGCGATACCCAGCCCTGAACGTCGGCAGATTCGCGCTTGGGCGATTGAGCCGATTCCGCTCGTGGACATCACCCACGAATCTGAATAGCGGTGCGAGCCAGTCTGCGCTTGGCACAGACTGGCGCAACCCTCAGCGCGTCTCACACTGCGGCGAAGGCTCGCCGCTCAACGCATCGACCATCGGCGGATGTTCCTGCACTGCCTGACGCAGATCTTCGGTCACCCGCAGTTCCGCACCTGTCGGCGAGAAGGTTGCTGCCGCTGCAAACGGCGCGGGATTGGCGGGAACCGGGCGTTTGCCCCGGCGCCACAGGAAGAAGGTGACCATACACAGATTGACCAGCGCAAACACCCAGAACAAACCATTGGCACCGAACGAGTTCATCACCGGCGAAATCATCATCGGGCTGATTGCCGAGCCCAGCGAGTTGATCAGCAGCAGTCCCTGAATCATCGGCACCAAGGCTTCGGCAGGCGCACGGTCGGCAGCATGGCTGACGGCAACCGGGTACAGCGCAAACACACCGCCACCGAGCAGAAACAACATCACCGCGAGCAGCGTCGAGGACAACGGCACCAGGACGATCACCAGCGACAACACGGTGCACGCCACTGTCAGAATCGTCAGCACCTGCAAACGATCCTTGCGGTCGGACCAGCGCCCGACCGGGTACTGCAGGAGCATCGCGCCGAGGATCGTCCAGGCCATCATGCTGCCGACTTCACCGACATTCAGACCACTGCGCTGCAAGTACAGCGGCAGCAAGGTGTAAATCGCCGCAATAGTCACACCCGAGCCAAAACAGCCGACCAGCCCGGTCGGTGTCACGCCCAAAAGTTGTCGTGGCTTGAGCGGTTCGACCTGATCGAGCAGCGGCGACACGCGCGGCAGGATCACGATCGGCAGCACCGACAACGAGGCGAGCATGCCGGCCACCATGAACGGTGCGCTGTCGCTCAACCCGGTGATTTTGCCCAACGTTGCCTGGCCCAGCACACCGGCGCCGTACAAGACGATCATGTACAGCGCGAGCAAGCGCCCACGAATCTTCGCGTCGCCCGCCAGCAGCAACCAGCTTTCGATCACCAGAAACACGCCGACCGTGGCCCAGCCGTTGATCAGGCGCAGGGCGAACCAGCCCCAGGTGTCATAGAACAAGCCCTGCAGCAGGATGGTCACGGCGATCAGCGAGGCGAAACTGCCGTAGGCGCGGATATGGCCGATGCGCAGAATCAAACGGTCGTTGAACACCGCACCCAGGGTCAGGCCGATGAAGTAGGCCGAGGAAACGATGCCGATCATCGTGGTCGACGCACCGGCAGCGTCCAGTCGAAGGGTGGTCAGCGACGACATGAAACCGTTGCCCAGCGCAACAATGAACAGCCCGAGCAGGGGCGCCAGCGCCATGGCCAGCAAACGCGGAGACATAAAAACCTCTAGAGATCGAACAGCGCAACGTGCGCCGCTGCGCATGCGATTGCCAAGCCGAAGTGTGTTGTGGTGCAGGCAGACACCGAGGGGGCTGCAAGAGAGCGCGGGATTCTAAGGCTTGTGCAGGATTTGCCAATAGCTGTTTGCTGCGACGTTGGGACGCAGGGGTTGCCACTTAGTTTTGTCCTGAGTGGCCGGAGAAAAAACAGCTTTTTGCCATCATCCAAGTGCTAAATTGCTGCTTTAACCTCAGCCTTGACCACTGATTTACGATAATTCAGCAAGACGATGCCCGTGACCACAATCACCCCGCCGAGAATCTGTCCTCTACTGAGCATTTGGTCCAGCACAATCCAGCCCATCAGCAGCGTTGCCAATGGCTCGATGTTCATCACCGGCGCATTGCGTGGCATGTCGAGTCGAGGCACGGAAATGAACAAGACGATAAAACCTGTACCGTACAGCACTACCAAAGTGGCGAGGGCCAGCCATCCGGTCGAGGTGGCGGGCAGGTTCAATCCGCCGGGAAGGGCGCCCGTCAGCCCTGCCAGGTTGACGCTGCTGAACACGATGAAAATGGTCAGCAGACTGCGCACCGAGCCACGTACCTGAGACAGTTTGTGGTCGGTGATCCACAGCGCGCAGGCGAACACGCTGGCGGCGCAGAACGCGAGCGCGACGCCCGTCAGCCATTGCGCACTGACGTCTGTCGTGGTCGAGAGACGCCCGGGCACGTCCAGCACAAACACCAGACCCAATAGAATCAGACCCATCAATGTCGCGGTGCGTGCGCTCGGTCGCGGGCCACCCAACGCCCATGTGAGCAATGCCAGCAGAATAGGGAATACGTTTGCCACCAACAGGGCCAGCGCCACCGGCACCCGTGCGACAGCGGAATACAGACACAGACTCTGCGCAGTGATCAGCAACCCCAGCAGCAGTTGCCAGCGCCATGCGCCCGCCGGCAAACGCGGGCTTTGTCTTTGCCACAGCACCAGCATGGCGAGCACCAGCAAGGTCCCGCCGGAACGCATCAAAATCGCCAGCAACACACCCGCACCATCATCAAAGGCGACTCGTGCCGCCACATGATTGCCGGCAAACGCACAGCCCATGCACAACAGAATGATCACAGCCAGATAGCGGGGGAAGGGCGGCGGTACGATTTGCGCAGTGGTAGGGCGAGGCATGGCAGATCTCAGGATTGTTAGCCGTTCGAACGACTTGGTTTTTATTAGGTTGTCGTACAACCAGCCCGTTTTATCGCATTCGGCGACGTCGGGCAATAGACCTGAAAGCGCCCAGCTGCGCATATGTTCGGCGTTAAGGTGGATTTTTATGTATTTGATTAAGCGAGGAGATCGTATGACTGGGTAGAGCAGGGGCGCATCGGCCCCTGCTTGCAGGGATTTACACATTCATGAGGGGCGGGTGGTCAGCTTCTGCTCAGGCATGAAATGGATAATCGATGTAGCCACGCTGATCCCCGCCGAAAAAGCTGCCTGGGTCTGGCACGTTGAGTGTCAGGCCATCATGCAGCCGACGCGGCAAGTCCGGGTTGGCCAGGAACGGACGGCCAAACGCGATGATGTCGGCACGGTCGGCAATCAGCGCCTGTTCCGCAGATTGCGCATCGTAGCCGCCGGCCAGGATCAGCACGCCGTTCCAGGTCTTGCGCAACTGGGTAATGATCGCGTCCCAGCGCGGGTCGAAGTTCTCGTCTTTGACTGTGCCGACCATCGCTGGCTCGACCAGGTGCAGGTAGGCCAGATTCCAATGGTTGAGCGCTTCGACGAGGTGGCCGAAGGTCGCCTCCGGGGTGTCATCGCCCATGCCCATGAAGCGCCCCATCGGCGTCAGGCGTACGCCGACCCGTTCGGCACCGACTTCTTCAGCGACGGCCGCGACCACTTCCAGCAGAAACCGCGCGCGATTCTCCACGCTGCCGCCATAGGCATCGTCACGCTGGTTGCTGTTGCTGTTAAGAAACTGGTCGAGCAGGTAACCGTTGCCGGCATGAATCTCTACACCGTCCATGCCCGCTTGCAATGCGTTGCGCGCGGCTACGCGGTAGTCCTCAACGATGCCGGCGATTTCCGCGGTTTCCAGCGCGCGTGGCACCGGCACATCACCCCAGACGCCGTTACCGTTTTCGTCGACGATAAACGTCTTGCCAGGCACCGGCAGCGCGCTGGGCGCAACCGGCAGGCCAGCATCGGGTTGAAAGCTGGGGTGGGACACCCGGCCGACGTGCCACAGTTGCATGAAGATCAGCCCGCCGGCCTCATGCACCGCCGCGCTGACGTCACGCCACGCGCGGACCTGCTCGGAGCTGTAGATGCCCGGCGTCCAGGCGTAACCCTGAGCCTGCCGGGAAATTTGCGTGGCCTCGGTGATGATCAGTGCGGCACTGGCCCGTTGGCGGTAGTACTCGGCGTTCATCGGCGTCGGTACATCGCCCGGTTGGCCGGCGCGTGAGCGCGTCAACGGTGCCATGGCCACGCGATGGGCGAGGGTGTAAGGACCGAGTGCGAGGGGTTGGAACAGACGACGGGTCATGGGTAGCTCCAGATTTCAATAAAAGGAATTCAAGCGCGGCAGTGGGGCCGCGAACCAGTGCCGCTAACTTAACCGGGTGTCGTGAGGGTGATAATCGGTGACCGGCGCTACGCTGTTTTGCGCACGGCGCAATGGCGCCCGTGCTCATCAGCGATGAACACGGACGTGGCTCAGGCGGATTGGTTTGAGCGCGTCAGCGGCAGGTTCAGCCAGCGCCGGCCAGTGGCGTTGGCGACGGCGTTGCCAAGGGCGGCGGCCATCGGACCCTGAACGATTTCAGCGGCGCCAAGGAAGGGTTCTCCCGGCTGGTCGAGCAAATGCACATCGACTTTTTTCGGCAGTTGCGTGAAACGCAGAATCGGATAGCCGCTCCAGTCGTAGCTGCGAATGCCGCCCGCGTCGTAGGCGACTTTTTCGTACAGGGTCCAGCTCGCGGACTGCACGATGCCGCCCTCGACCTGATTGCGCAGGCCATCGGGGCTGACGATCTGGCCAACGTCCACCGCCGTCACCACGTGATCGATGCGGATCTCGCCAGTCTGCGGATGCACTCGAAGTTTCACCGCGATGGCGCAGTAACCCATGATGTTTTTGTAGCGGGCAAAGGCGAAACCGATACCAGCGCCGGGCTCGCTGCTTTTTTGCGGCCAGCCGATCTCGTCACGCACACGTTCCACCACCGCGCGAGCACGTGGGTCGCTGAGATGGGCCAGACGCAAGGCGACCGCGTCGATGCCGGCCCGGATCGCCAGCTCGTCGATACTCGCCTCGATGGCAAAGATGTTGATGTGCGCACCGAGCGAACGCATGGCCGAGGTGCGAAAGGGCATTTTGGTGACGAAGGTCATGTTGATGCGCGTCGAGTTGACGTCGTACAGCGGCACCGCGTTGCGATCACCATCGCCCTCAGGCTGAGCGATTGGCACGGATGGCGCGGAAGCGAAGGGCCGCGCGAGCAAGCGTGCCGGCAACAGCCGCCCGGCGTTGACGATGCGTTCGTTGTGCGGCGTGGTCCAGAGTTCGTAGGCCCAGTCCTGCAGTCGACCGTGGCTGAGGCCGGCGTCGACTTCGGAGACCATCGCCGAGCTATACGGCTCCCAAAGATTTTCCTGCTCGCGCATCCATTGCACGCGCACCGGCGTCCCGGGCACGCGCAGGGCAATCAATGCTGCATCGGCGGCGGCATCATCGGCGCCGTTATGCCCGTAACACCCTGAGCCTTCGGTATGAATACAGCGCACCCGCTCAGGCGGCAGACCGAGCATTTCGGCAATCCCGGCGCGCAGCGGGTAAACACCTTGGGTGTGGGTCCAGACGGTAAGCGTGCCGTCCTTGAACCAGGCGACTGCGCAAGACGGGCCGATCGAACCATGCATCAGATATTGCTTGGTGACCCGCGCCTGAAAACGCGTGTCGGCCGCGCCGTTTGGCGTGCCGCTGTTGCTGATCGGATAGCGCCGTGAGGGCAGACGTTTGAGCAGACCATGAATCTCGGTCGCCTCGGGAATCGCCTCGCCGCCGCTCCATTGCGTCACCTCGCTGGCACGGCGCATGGCTTTGATCGCTTGCCACTCATCACCGGCGACCACCGCCAGATAGTTGCCGTCACGGATCACCTTGACCACGCCAGCCAGCGCTTCGATGGACGCCGCATCGAATGCTTGCAGCGTGCAGCCCGGACGAGGCGGGCGGATCACCCGCGCATGCAGCATGCCCGGCAGGCGCATGTCCTGGACGAAGGCTGCACCACCGCTGACCTTCGCCGGAATGTCGAGGCGCGGCAACGAATGGCCGATCAGTGTGAAGTCAGCAGCGGCCATCGCCGGTGACTGAGCCTTGGCGTATTGGTGCACATCGACATGCTTGACCGCGTCGGCGTAACTCATCCGTTGAGCGGCCGGGCCTACGATCACAGCGTCGCGGGTGCTCAGCAGTGCTGCATCAACCTGCCAACTGCGCGCGGCGGCATCGACGAGCATTTCGCGCACCTGCGCGGCGGCGTTATACAACGCGGTACCGCTGTCGAAAATGCTGTGGCTGCCGGCGGTGTAGCCTTCGTTGGGCGTCAGCGCGGTGTCGGCGGTGAGCAAGTTGATTGATATTGCCGGCACCTGCAAACGCTCGGCGGCGATTTGCAGCAGCGCGGTTTTGACCCCGGTGCCCAATTCAACCTTGCCGGTGTAGACGGTGATGCCGTTGGCGCCGATGCGGATCCAGGCGTCGAGAAACGGGTTGGTGCGCAGGCTTCCGGGCAGGTCGGGCGCGAGGACCACGGTGCCGAGCGTATCGACTTCCGTATCCGCCAACACACGCCGCGCGACCGGCATCAGGGTGAACGCCATCAGCAACGCACCACCACGCAGGAAGGCGCGCCGACTCGGGTTCAATTCATTCGACTCACTCATGTCAGGCTCCCGTTGTGCCCGGCCACCTGCTTGATCGCCTCGATGATGCGCAAGTGCGTACCGCAGCGGCACAGGTTGCCGGCCATGTGCTCGCGAATGGTCGCCTCATCCGGGTGGCGATTACGCTCAAGCAACGCCTGCGCGCGCATCAGCATGCCGGCAATGCAGTAGCCGCATTGCGCGGCCTGTTTCTCGATGAACGCCGCTTGCAGAGGGCCAGGTTTTACCGCACTGCCGAGGCTTTCCACGGTGCGGATTTTTTTGCCTTCGAGGCCGGCGCAGGACGTCAGGCAGGCGAACACCGGTTGATCGTCGACGATCACCGTGCAGGCGCCGCACTGACCGAGACCGCAACCGTATTTGGCGCCGTTGAGGTTCAAGTGGTTGCGCAGCGCATACAGCAGCGGCATGTCCGGCTCCAGCTCAAGCGCTTGCGCGGCTCCGTTGACGTTGAGAGTGATCTGGCTCATTTCGTCTCCTGACGTAACGCTTCAATAGTGGAAGAGAGGTCGACCCACGGCTGATCGGGGCGGGCTTGCTGGCGCAGATACGCGGCCAGTGCGCCGAGTTGCGCGTTGTCGAGGCTGGCGGCGAATGCAGGCATCAGCGGACCGGGCGATCCGGCTGTGGCGGGCAAGCCTTCAAGCACGGTTTTGAGGAAGTTGCGCGAGCTGGCCGCTTGCAGCGCCGAGGTGTTTTGCAGGCCCGGGCGACCATCGATGGTGCGCATCGGCGCCGCCGGGCCATGGCAACCGGCGCAGGCGCTGCTGAAGAGCAGGGCGCCGGTCGAGTGGTCTGCCGCTTCACTGGCAGGCGTCTTTGGCGGCGGTTGCGTCAGTGGGTACGGGTTTTCCAGGCTGAGCAAATACTCGGCAATCGCCTCGGCGTCACTGGCGGGCAAGCGGGCCAGACTCAAGCTGACCGGACGCATCGGCCCGGCGGGTGTGCCGTGGCCATCAACGATCTCGGCGCGCAGATAGCCGACCAGTTGCTCGCGACTCCACGGGTTGCTGCGTTGCCCCATGCCGACTAGCGCCGGCGCGTACCAGCCGTCAACGCTGCCGCCCTGTAGGTATTCCGAGGACTTCTCCGCGCCGATCAGGTTCAGCGGCGAATGGCAGCCGGCGCAATGGCCCGGGCCGTCGACCAGATAACGCCCGCGATTCCACGCCTCGCTACGCCCCGCCAGCGGCGTCAGTGGCTCACCGTGCAGGAACAGCAGGTTCCAGAACGCCACCAACGGACGAATATTCATCGGGAAATTCATCTGGTTGTGCTCGGCCGGCGCGTGCACGGCGGGGCCGCTCATCAAGTAGGCATAGGCGTCGGCGATGTCTGCTGCGCTCATGCGCCGGTAGTGCACGTAGGGGAACGCCGGATAGAGGAAGTGACCATCGCGAGCAATGCCTTGACGCATCGCCCGCTCGAAGGCCGGCAGCGACCATTGGCCGATACCGGTCTCAGCATCCGGGGTGATGTTGGTGCTGTACAGCGTGCCGAATGGCGTCACCAGCGGCAGCCCACCGGCCAGATATTCACCGCCGGGGCGGGTATGGCAGACCGCACAATCGCCGGCCTCGACCACCCGCGCGCCGCGTTGCAACTGCGCAGTATCGAACATCGTCGGGCGCTTGATCGGCGCAATTGCCGGGCGCCACATCAGCCAAACGGCGCCGATCAGGCCGAGCACCGCGACGACGGCCACGCTGATCCATAACGTTCTGGACTTCAGCAAGTGGCGGTTCATGAGACGGAGAAAAACGCGGCAGGCAATGGCAGAACGGATGGGATACGGGTCATGACAACGCTCCTTGTAACAGCCGGGGAAGGGCGCCCCTGGGAACGACGGCGCCAAGGGCCAAAGCGTAGAGAAACCGTCATCACGGGAGAATCACCCGCGCGCGCAACAGCGCGTTGCGCGAGAAGCAACGCTTGCGCCGTTGCACCGGACGCATCACTGCGTTGCTCGCCGCGTGGATTCTGCGCGTCGCCACAGGGCCGTAGCCTTGGCAGCACTTTCCTGAACTCAATGAGGTGTCATCATGCTCACGGGCAACCCGGCCGTTGCGGCAAATGCCGAACAGCCAACTTCACTGTCCGGCCTGATGGTCGCGTTCCTGGCATTTTGCTGTGGCGCGGTCGTGGCCAATCTTTACTACGCGCAGCCGATCGTCGAACTGATTGCACCGCAGATCGGTCTGTCCAGCGCTAATGCCAGCCTGATCGTTTCGCTGACGCAATTTGGCTACGCGCTGGGCCTGTTACTGCTGGTGCCGCTGGCCGACCTGATGGAAAACCGCCGGCTGGTGGTCGGCTTCACTTTGGCGGCGAGCGTCACATTGCTGTGCGCCGGGCTGACCCATTCACCGTCGATGTTCCTGCTGTTGTCTTTACTGATCGGTCTGACCTCGGTGGCCGTGCAGATCCTTGTGCCGTTGGCGGCACACCTGGCGCCCGAGGCCAGTCGTGGCCGCGTCGTCGGCAATATCATGAGCGGTCTGCTGCTGGGCATTCTGTTGTCGCGGCCACTGTCGAGCCTGTTGGTTGAAGTGTTCGGCTGGCGCGGGGTGTTTTACAGCGCGGCGGCCCTGATGGCGGTCATCGCGCTGGTCACTGCGGTGGCGCTGCCGCGTCGGCTGCCGACGCATAAAGCTTCGTATGCTGCGTTGATCGGTTCGGTGTTTGCCTTGGCCCGGCGCTATCCGCTGTTGCGTCAGCGCTCGCTGTATCAAGGGCTGCTGTTTGCCAGTTTCAGCCTGTTCTGGACTCTCGCGCCGATTGAACTGATGCGTCACCACGGCTTCACTCAGGCACACGTCGCGATCTTCGCGCTGGTCGGTGCGGTGGGTGCCATTGCGGCGCCGATTGCCGGGCGTCTGGCCGATGCCGGGCATGGTCGTCGCGGCACGCTGGTCGCATTGCTGCTGGCGCCGGTTTCGCTGCTGATCGCTGCGCTCCCGGGCAGCGGCTATGTCTGGCTGGTGGTGTGCGCGGTGCTGCTGGATTTCGCCGTGCAATTGAACATGGTGCTCGGCCAGCGTGAGGTGTACGCCCTCGATCCGCACAGCCGTGCGCGCCTGAACGCCGTGTACATGACCAGTATTTTCGTCGGCGGCGCGCTGGGATCGCTGGTTGCGAGTCCGTTGTACGAGCATTTCGGCTGGAACCTGTCCGCCGTCGCGGTGGCGCTGTTGCCAGCGCTGGCGCTCGGCTTGTTCCTGAGTCGCCAGGCCGATGTCTGAACAACCGGCGAGTGCGGGCAAGCACGGCGGTACAAGACGAGGGGGGAACAGTGATGCACAATCATCCGCGTTCCCTTTCGACCGGACTCCGCTTATGGACAAGTTGCTGGCACTGAAGATGTTTGTGGAAACCGTGCGCTGCGGGGGCTATTCCTCGGCAGCGCGCAAACTCGGGATATCAACGTCGTCAGTGACCCGGCAAGTCGCGGGGCTGGAACACGAGCTGGGCGCGAGCCTGCTCAATCGCACCACGCGCAACACCAGCGTGACCGTTGCCGGCCAGACCTATTTCGAAAAAGCCGTGGCGATTCTCGACGCGATTGATGAAGCCGATGCCGTCGTTGCCGATCGTGGCGCCGAAGCGCAGGGCCGTCTGCGTATCAGCGTGCCGGTGGAGTTCGGCCGGCGCCTGATTGCGCCGCACCTGAGCCGCTTGCTTGAGCGGCATCCGGGACTTGAGATCAGTCTGTCGCTGAGCGATCAGGTCAGCGACCTGCTCAGCGAGCAGATCGATGTTTCGGTGCGACTGGGGTCGTCGGTGGTCAGTGAAGACATCGTCAGCAAACGCGTGGGGCAGTTCGAACGCTGGGTGGTGGCGAGTCCGGCGTATCTGGCGCGGAGTGCGGCGCTCTGTCACCCACGGGATTTGCTGGAGCATCAATGCCTGCGTTTCGATTACGGCGGCACCCACCAGCACTGGACTTTTCAGAATGAAGACGCGCCCATTCAGCTCAACGTGCATGGGCGCCTGCAAAGCAATAATGCCGACATCCTGCGCGAAGCCGCCATCGGCGGCGGCGGGGTGACGCTGCTGGCCGACTGGCTGGTACGCGACGACGTGGCAGCCGGCCGGCTGACCCGCTTGCTTGAGCAGTACGAGGTCAATCCCGGCAGCGCCAGCACGTGCATCAACGCGTTGTATTTACCCAATCACCGAGGGTCCAGCCGGATCAATGTGTTTATCGATTTCCTCATGGAAATTCTCAGCCCGGTGGCCGCAACCACGCCCGCAGCGTGACCCCTGCGGCTCAACGGCGCCCGGTCCGCGTACTCACATCCACCCAAACTGCCAGCACCAAAATGCTGCCCTTGACGATCATCTGCCAATAGCTGTCGACGTCAAGCATCGACATGCCGTTGTCCAGACTGGTAATGACCAGCGCGCCGAGGAGGGCGCCGTACACCGTGCCGGAACCGCCGCGCATGGAAGTACCGCCGATAAAGCAGGCGGCGATGGCGTCGAGTTCGCCCATGCTCCCGGCCGAGGGCGAACCGGCGGCGAGGCGCGCGGTGTTGACCACGCCGGCGAGGGCGCACATCACGCCCATGATCCCGAAAATCCACAGCTTCACCGCCTGCACATTGATCCCGGACAGGCGCGTCGCTTCCATGTTGCTGCCCACGGCATAGACGCGCCGCCCGAACACGGTCTGACTGGTCACGTAGCTGAACACGCCCAGCAGAATCAGCAACAGCAGGACCGGCACGGGAATGCCGTCATAGCTGTTCAGCGTCTGCACGAAAGCGGCGAGCACGGCGCCGATCACCAACACGCGGACGACATCACGCACCAACGAATGCGCCGCGAGGCCGTGCAGGGCGCGATTGCGCCGCTGTTTCCAGGTCAGGAACACCGTCAGCGCGAACAACAGAATGCCCAGGCCGGTGCCGATCGCGTGGGGCAGGTAGCCCTGGCCAATGTAGACGAGTTCAGGCGATACCGGCGCGATGGTCGTGCCGCCGGTAATCCCCAGCAGAATCCCGCGAAACGCCAGCATGCCGCCCAGACCGACGATAAACGAGGGGATGCGCAGATAAGCCGCCATGTAACCGTTGGCGAGGCCAATCATCAGGCCACACAGGGCGACCAGACTCAGGTTCGCCAACAGCGGAATGTGGTAGACCACATCGAGAATCGCCGCGAGACCCCCGAGCAGACCGAGCAACGAGCCGACCGACAAATCGATCTCGCCGCTGATGATCACCAGCACCATGCCGCAGGCGAGAATGCCGGTGATCGACATTTGCCGCAGCAGATTGGAAAGATTGCGCGGGGTCAGGAATCCGCCCTCGGTCTGCCAGCTGAAGAACAGCCAGATCAGCACCACGGCAAACACCAGCGCGAGCATTTTGTAGCGGGTGAACAGTTGTTTGACCTGATTCATTTACGCGGTTTTCCGATCATTATTGTTATGGCTGCCAGGTTGGCTGAGGGCGGCGGCAAGCACCTGTTCCTGGGTGAGTTCATGGTTGATGAAGTCACCACGCAACTGGCCTTCGCCGATCACCAGCACGCGGTCGGAAACGCCAAGCACTTCGGCCAGTTCCGACGAGACCATGATGATCGACACGCCGGCAGCGGCCAGTGCGCCCATCAACTTGTAGATTTCGTATTTGGCGCCGACGTCCACACCTCGGGTCGGCTCATCGAGAATCAGTACCCGGGGTTTGGCCAGCAGCATCTTCGCCAGCACGGCTTTTTGCTGATTGCCCCCCGAGAGGCTGGTGATCGGCAGGAACGGGCTGGCGGTCTTGAGGTGCAGGCGCGAGATTTCCCGATCAATGCAGCCCAGTTCGGCTTCGGCATCGATGCGGGTCAGTTTTGAGTAGTTGTCCAGCACGGCGAGGGTGATGTTCTGGCCAACGCCTAGGTCAGGAATAATGCCTTGGCGCTTGCGGTCCTCCGGCACCAGGCACAGGCCGGCACGGATGGACTTGAGCGGCGTGCGCGTGTCGATGGCTTGCCCGTCCAGCCAGACTTCGCCCTCGTGGCGCCCGGGGTAAGCGCCGAACAGCGCGGTCACCAGTTCGGTGCGGCCTGCGCCGACCAGCCCGGCGATACCAAGGATCTCGCCGCGTTTGAGCACGAAGGAAACATCGTCGACCCGTTTGCGCTTGGGGTTGTCGATGTCGTAGCAGGTGATATGCCGGGCCTCGAAAATCACCTCGCCAATAGCGTGCGGCTCGGAGGGGTAGAGGTTGCTCATTTCGCGGCCGACCATCTGGGTGATGATCTGCGCAATATCCATGTCGGCCATGGCGGTGGTAGCGATGTGTTTTCCGTCGCGGATCACCGAAATGGTGTCGCACACGGCGGCGACTTCATCGAGCTTGTGCGAGATGTAGACGCAGGCCACGCCTTTGGCTTTGAGGTCGCGAATGATGTCCAGCAACACCTCGATTTCCGAACGGCTTAAGGCCGATGAAGGCTCGTCGAGGATCAGCAGGCGGGCCTTCTTGTTCAGGGCCTTGGCGATTTCCACCAATTGCTGGTAGCCGCCGCCGTACTGCGAAACCGGCAGCGATACGTTCATGTCGGGGACTTTCAATTCGCGCATCAGGGCTTCGGCGCGGTGAATCATCGCCGGGTAATTCATGCGTCCGCCGGGCAGTGTCAGTTCGTGGCCCATGAAAATGTTTTCGGCCACCGACAGGTCGGGCACCAGCGTCAGTTCCTGGTGAATGATGACGATGCCGGCAGCTTCCGTTTCACTGATCGATTGCGCTCTGAGTGGTTGCCCGTCCCAGAGGATTTCACCGTCCCAGGTGCCGTGCGGGTAGACCGCCGAAAGGATCTTCATCAGCGTCGACTTGCCGGCGCCATTCTCGCCGCACAGGCCAACGCACTCGCCGGGCCTGACCTTGATGTCGATGCCGTTCAGCGCTTTGACACCGCCGAAGGTTTTGACGATGCCGTTCATTTGCAGCAGATAGTCGGACATGGAGAGGGCTCGTATATCAAAGACTCACACACCACGAAATCTGTGGGAGCGAGCCTGCTCGCGAAAGCGTCAGTTCAGACAATGCTTCGTTGACTGACACACCGCATTCGCGAGCAGGCTCGCTCCCACAAGGGTTTTCGTATAACCGGGGATTTGTGATGGGGTCACTTCCCGGCAATCTGCGCCTTGGTGTAGAAGCCGTCCTGTTCGAGCAGGTCGATGTTGTCCTTGGTCAGCGGGGTTGGCGTGAGCAGGATGGTGTCGACTTTTTTGCTGCCGTTGTCGTACTGCGAGCTGAAGGCGGGTTTTTCGTTGCGCGCCAGTTGTACCGAGAGCTTGGCGGCTTCGCTGGCGATGAGTTTCAGCGGCTTGTAGACGGTCATGGTTTGCGTGCCGGCGATCACACGTTTGACAGCAGCAAGGTCGGCGTCCTGCCCGGAAATCGGCACCTTGCCGGCCAGTTGCTGCGCCGCCAGTGCCTGAATGGCGCCACCGGCCGTGGCGTCGTTGGAAGCGACGATACCGTCGATTTTGTTGTCGTTGCGGGTCAGGGCGTTTTCAACAATGCTCAGCGCCTCGGTCGGGTTCCATTCCTTCACCCACTGTTGGCCGACGATCTTGATATCGCCCTTGTCGATGGCCGGTTGCAGCACTTTCATCTGGCCTTCGCGGAGGATTTTGGCGTTGTTGTCGGTGGGCGCACCACCGAGCAAAAAGTAATTGCCCTTGGGCGCCGCTTTCAGTACACCGCTGGCCTGCATCTCGCCGACTTTTTCGTTATCGAAGGAAATGTACGCGTCGACATCGGCGTTGAGAATCAGCCGATCATAGGACACGACTTTGATTCCGGCTTTCTTCGCTTCGGCCACCGCGTTGGTCAGCACCGTGGCGTTGAACGGAACGATGACGATGACATCGACACCCCGGGAAATCAGGTTTTCGATCTGGGATATCTGTTTTTGCTCGTTGGCATCGGCCGACTGTACGAAGACCTTGGCGTCCATTTTTTCCGCTGCCGCGACGAAGTAATCACGGTCACGCGACCAGCGTTCCAGGCGCAGGTCATCAATGGAGAAACCGATTTTCGGGTGGGCAGCATCAGCCATCACCGGCAGTGACAGCAGCGCCAGGGCAGTGGCCAATAGCGTGCGTTTTACGTTCTTCATATGGGGCGTCCTTTTATTGTTGTTGGAAAGACACGGCCTGACGATGAGTATCGGGCTGGTAAAACTGTAGAGAATCCGCAGACGCCGCAGGCACAGAATTGTCGTGCAATTGTCACAGCGTCGAAGCGCCGGCAGATTCCCGTAGCAATCAGCGATAGAGGTAGCGGTTGACGATGTTCTCGAGCATTTCCTGGCGGCCGCTGACGGCTTGCGGGTTCAACTCGTTGGTGAACGCGAGCTCGGCCAACGACTCAAGGTTGAAGTCACCCGTCAACACCGCCTGCCCGAACGGCTGCTGCCAACCGGCGTAGCGTTGGTCCTTGAGCCGTTGCAGCGCGTCGTTCTGCACCATGGCCGCTGCGCGCTCTAGCGACAGGGCGAGAACGTCCATGGCGCCGACGTGGCCATGGAACAGATCGATCTGATCGAGGCTCTGGCGGCGCACCTTGGAGTCGAAGTTGAAACCGCCATTCTTGAACCCGCCGGCCTTGAGGATTTCATAGGTGGCCAAGGTCATTTCTTCGACGCTGTTGGGGAATTGGTCGGTGTCCCAGCCGTTTTGCGGATCGCCACGGTTGGCGTCGATGCTGCCGAAAATCCCCAAGGAAACGGCCGTCGCAATTTCGTGATGGAAGCTATGCCCGGCCAGGGTCGCGTGGTTGGCTTCGATGTTGACCTTGATTTCGTGTTCCAGCCCGAACTGCTGAAGAAAGCCGAACACGGTGGCGCTGTCGTAATCGTATTGGTGCTTGGTCGGCTCCTGCGGCTTGGGTTCGATCAGCAGGTCGCCGGTGAAACCGATCTTGTGCTTGTGCTCGACCACCATGCGCATAAAGCGGCCCAGCTGTTCGCGTTCACGCTTCAAGTCCGTGTTGAGCAAGGTTTCATAGCCTTCGCGACCGCCCCATAACACGTAGTTGGCGCCTTTCAGGCGATGGGTCGCGTTCATGGCGCTGAACACCTGGGCAGCGGCGCAGGCGAACACTTCCGGATCGGGGTTGCTCGCGGCGCCGGCAGCGAAACGCGGGTTGCTGAAGCAATTGGCGGTGCCCCACAACAGCTTGATCCCGCTTTGTTCCTGATGTCGCTCGAGGTGATCAACCATCTGTGCGAAATGGTTGCGGTACTCCTTCAGGGACTGGCCTTCCGGGGCGACGTCCGTGTCATGGAAGCAGTAATAGTCGATACCCAGTTTGGAGAAGAATTCGAAGGCCGCGGCTGCTTTGCCGATCGCCAATTCCATGGGATCGCCGGCGTGTTGCCAAGGGCGCTTGAACGTCCCCGCACCGAACACATCGGAACCCGGCCAGACGAACGTGTGCCAGTAACAGGCGGCCATGCGCAGGTGTTCACGCATGGGTTTGCCGAGGATGAGTTTGTCGGCGTCGTAGTGACGAAAGGAGAGGGGGGAATCGCTATCTGGACCTTCGAAGCGAATCGGCTCGACATCAGGGAAATACTGCATGGACCTTGTCCTTGTTGTTCTTGGCGGTGTCTCGATACTAGCAACGGCCCCGGCCCTGCTGATTATGAAAAACATCAACACGGAGTGCGATTTTGCGTATTGAGCTTCTTCGACCAGGCGCCTAGTCTGTGTCAATCGCCTCTGTGACAAGGGGCTCGGGACAAGCATAAAAACAATGAAAACCGTACCGCCTGTTCACCGCATCGCTCTGTTGTTCAACGGCAGCAAGATCTACGACCGTGGCATCATCAGCGGCATCGGCAACTACCTGAGCAGCACTCGGGCCTCCTGGGACCTGTTTCTGGAAGAGGATTTTCTCTGTCGTTTGAAAGGCATCGAGCGCTGGCAGGGTGACGGGATCATCGCCGACTTCGACGATCCGTTGATTGGCGAGGCGTTGGCCGACATTCAGTTGCCGGTGGTGGCAGTAGGGGGCTCGTACGAGGATAAGCGCGCCTATCCGAAAGCGATTCCCTACGTCGCCACCGATAACAACGCACTGATAACGCTGGCCTACACGCACTTGATCGAGGCGGGACTGCAGCGTTTCGCCTGTTTCAGCCTGCCTGAAGCGCAAGCCAATCGCTGGGCGCAAGAGCGCGAAAAAGCCTTCCGCAAATTGATGAAACGCGATGGTCTGCACGGCGAAATCTATCGCGGCATGGGCACCAGCGCACCGCTGTGGGACAGCGCCGTCGAACAACTGATCGCCTGGTTGCAAAGCCTGCCCAAACCCATCGGCATCATCGCCGTCAGCGACGCCCGCGCGCGCCAGTTGCTGCAAGCCTGCCTGACCGCAGGCATTGCCGTGCCGGAGCAAGTGGCGTTGATCGGCATCGACAACGACCCACTGACCCGCAGCCTGACCCGCGTGCCGCTGAGCTCAGTCATCCAGGGCACCGAAACCATGGGCCGTACCGCCGCGCAATTACTCCATCAGATGCTCCATGGCATGCCGTCCACCGGTACACAAATCCTGATTCCTCCCGATGCGGTCAACGTGCAGGTGTCGAGCTTGCATCAGCCTTTGGGCAATCCCTACGTCATGCAGGCGCTGCTGTTCATCCGCCAATACGCTTGCCAAGGCATCAAAACGGCGCAGGTGGCGGCGTATGTCGGTGTGTCGCGCTCATCACTCGAAGCGCATTTCCGCGTCGAACGAGGCTGCAGCGTGCATGACGAGATCCTGCGTTTCAAACTGGCAGCGGCCACCAGCGGATTGAAAAATACTGACTCGGTGATTGCCGACGTTGCGCGCAGTTGCGGGTTTAAATCTGCGCAGTATCTGCACACGGTGTTTCGCCGGGAGTTTGGCTGTACGCCGCGGGAGTATCAGCAAGGGGCAGGGATGCGCTGATGGAATACCGGAAATGAGGTTAGAGTGGGCATCAATGTCTTGATTGTTGCGTGAACAATGAATCGTCCGCTGTTCGTTTCTCTGGATGGGCCCAAAGGTACCGGCAAAACCACACTGTTGGAGGCCGTTACGCAAGTACTGAGGGCGGGCAACCAGAAAGTCATCCGGCTTTGCGAGAAAAAAAGCGATCCGTTCAGGGGTGAAACCATGGCCTTGGTCAACACGCTGGCGAGAAATCCTTGCCGGGATCTGGAGTGGGCTGTGTGTCAGCGCCTTGCGGATAGCCGTCGCTGGATCTCCCAGAACGTTCTGACGAAGCAGCCGCTGGACAGCATCATCTTGATCGATCGCTGGTATCCCTCGGATGCCGCGTTTCGCCAAACCATCCCGTTTGCCGAGATTCTTCAATTGAATATCGAGCGAGACGTGCAGGTGCCAGATCTGCATGTCGGCGTCGTCACCGATCCGGATGTTTCGTGGGCGAGGGCGGCGACACGCTCGCGGGGACTGGGCGGCACCGTGATTCAGAAGTACGCCGCACATGTGGCGTGTACGGAAATGTTCGAGCAAGCGGTCAAGGATCACGGTTGGATGTTGTGCCGTAATGAAGGAACGGTTGAGGAGGCGACGATGCTGGTGGTTTCTCGGATCTATGAGGTGCTTGGGTTGAACGTCGAAGTGGATGCCAGGCTTGGCGCTCAGGGTATCGCGTAGACCTAGAACAGTTTTTTCGCCGTGTCGCTGGCAACCACCACGTGCGATTCACAGGAAGGCCAGAGGCTGTAGTTGATAGCTTGGTCGCAAACTACTCTCGGCATTACGAATAAACTTCTGCGCCGCCCGGTGCTCAATTGACGTAGTCATTGAAGGATTGCACATGATCGCTCGTTGGCGCTGCAACATGAAAAGGATCAACTGACCTCACTGGCTAGCAGAATCACACGGTAGGCTTATTGAGTTGGATTCTTCGGTTTAGTGGCAGCTTCTGCATTCTCGAGAAAGCCTCGCGCCAATTGCTGGTACAACTCAGGGCCCATTCTTGAACTGACAGCCTTGGCAATCAGGGCTACCGCCATGAGACTGATCACCATACTGTGGCTATCAATCATCTCCATCACAATGATTGCGGAGGTGATTGGCGACTGAGTAACGGCCGCCAGAAAACCAACCATGCAGAGTGCAATAGTGGGCTGCGCGGCCAGATGGAATAGCTCTGCGGTATTGGCGCCTACTGCGGCCCCTACAGCGAGCGAGGGAGCGAAAATGCCTCCGGGAATACCAGAGAAGTAGGTCACTACGGTCGCCAGGAAGCGAGTAATGGGAGCGTGCCATGGCAGGACTACATCAGATGCGATGACCTGAGAGGTAATGCCGTATCCACTACCAAACGACATTCCGCCACTCAGCCAACCCAATAGAGCGACGACCAATCCACAAATGCCGGCAAACCATACTGGGTGCAGGCGCCGCCATTGCCAGATGATGAACTGCGGATGCCGCTGTGGCCATAACAACATTCGACTAAATAAACCACCCAATAGCCCGCAACCAATCCCTATGACCAATGCCGGGACGACTATGTCGAGGTTGATGTCCTGAATGCCGAAATGACCGAAATAGTTGTAGTTTCCCTGTAAGGCAATGGCAACCATCCCAGACAGGATGATGGTGCTGAGCAGAACACCGCTGGTACGGGTTTCCAACTTGCGTCCCAGTTCTTCTACCGCGAATGCGATCCCGGCCAAGGGCGTATTGAATGCAGCCGCAATACCCGCAGCACCTCCCGCCAGAATGAGATCCTCGCTGCGCACGATTCGCGCATTGGGCAGGAAGCGGTGAAAGAAGTGCATGATGGATGCGGCAACCTGGACTGAGGGGCCTTCGCGTCCCGCCGAAAAGCCGCCCGTCAGCGCCAGAGTTCCGAGGCTTATTTTGGCGAAAGCAATGCGCAATGAAACCAGTCTGTTAATGGGCTTACCTTGACGCGCAAGTCGTGTTGCTGCAATTACCTGCGGAATTCCGCTGCCTTGGGCGCCGACGAAAAAGCGTGTTGTCAGCCAGACTACGAGCATGCCGATCAGTGGGGTGTAAACAAGAGGAAGCCACGCTCGCTCTGCGGTCTGTTGAGCAAACTGCGCCAGGGCTATGTCCGCGAGCCTTGCAAACGCCACCACCAGCAAGCCGGCTATGGTTGCCGCAATCCATAATGTGACTCTAGTACGCCAGCGCATGGAGGCGAAGCCTCGGCGTAACAGCATTATCGGTTTGATCACCCGAAGGGCTCCCCTTGAAGTCGCCATATTGACCGCAAGACTAACCAAATAAGCAGCTTGTTCCAAACAGCTTTGGCAGCGCCACAAGACAGGCTCTTTTGGCGCTTACAGGTATTCATCTATCCAGTGATAGGACTAATACCTCCAAAAAACCGGTGTAACGAGTACCAGCACGGTAAGTATCTCCAGCCGTCCCAGCAGCATGCCAATGGTCAGCAACCATTTTGCTGCGTCAGGTAATGATGAGAAGTTACCAGCGGGCCCAATGATTGTGCCCAAGCCTGGTCCCACGTTGCACACCGCCGTAGCAGCTCCGCTCAACGCTGTCGTCCAATCCAGTCCGATCAGGGCGAGTCCCAGAGCGATCACTGCAATGGTGATGGTGAAGAAAAATGAGAAGGTCAAAAGCGAACGCAAGATCTCTTCATCAATCGGATGGCCGTTGTATTTTTTCTGAATCACCGCACGAGGATGGATCAACTGCTTCAGGCTACTCACTAATAGAGCACCGGCAACCTGGAAACGGAAAATTTTAAGGCCACCAGCTGTTGAGCCTGAACACCCGCCGACGAAGGTCAGATAGAAAAAAAGCAAGACTGCGAAGCTGCCCCACAAGGTGTAATCACCTACAGCAATTCCGGTGGTCGTGACAACCGAGGTCACATTGACCGCCACGATACGAAACGCATCCCACCATCCGTAGTCGCTGTGGAAACACAGCCATGTCCCCACCGCTAGCCAAATCACAATCAGGAAACCAATAAACCCGCGTACCTGGTGATCCTTGAGCAGCGCACGCCGATTGCCGCGCAATGTCGCGACATAGAGGGTAAACGGCAGGCTACCCAGAATCATGATGACCACCGCGATCCAGTGAATCGCTGGCTGCGTCCAATGCCCAAGCGAGGCGTCAGAAGTAGAGAACCCGCCAGTCGAGATCAACGACATGGCATGGTTGACCGCTTCAAACGGCGTCATGCCGGCGATCCAGAGAGCTGCTGCCCCGGCGCCAGTGAGCCCAAAATAGAGAAAGAGAATGGACTTGGCTGCCACATGAGAGCGAGGTGTTACTTTCTCTGACCAGTCTGAGGACTCTGTCTGGAAAAGACGCATACCGCCCACTCGCAGCAGTGGAAGGATCGCCACAGCCATGCCGATGAAGCCGATACCACCCAACCAGTGCAGCATTGAGCGCCAGATCAACAATCCAGGTGAAGCGGTATCCAAACCACTCAAGACAGTTGAACCCGTGGTTGTAATGCCGGACATCGTTTCAAAAAAAGCGTCGGTGTAACTGATCTGACTGATGAACACCATCGGCAACGCCGCGAAGGTACATACCGCCACCCAACTGCAAGTCGTTAGTAGATACATATCTCTTGGACGAAGCTGGGCGTTGTCTGGACGACCTCGCGCTATCAACAGGAGGCCAGTGATGAAGGTAATCAAGCTCGACCAGAGGAAGGCCGACAGGTCATCGCTGCGCTCATAGGCAACCAGTGTGATCATGGGAATAGCCATGCTCACAGCCAGCGTTATTAGAAAAATACCCAGAATGAAACCGATGAGCCGTAGTGCTGCAAGTGACATGAAAGGAACCTACTGATTTAGCGCCGTGCAGTATTGGACGACGAACCCTTCAGCCCCGTAAATTTTGCGTAAAATTTTTCCCTCAACCCATTAGAAATGGCACCCCATTATGGGGGAGGAACTAGCTTGCTCAGGTTTTTTGAATAGCCTGATGAAGCTTTTATAGAAACAGGGTGAGCAAAACCGCGACTACCACACAGCTATCGCGGTTGTTCTGCGTTTTAACGGTTAGCGTCGGCCAAGCCAGCCTCGATGAAGCGAACGGAACTCTCCATAGCCTGCTGACCTTCTGGCAGCATGGTGGCGTAGAAGTGCCAGGCGTGGAACATCGCCGGCCATACTTCCAGGTTCACGCGAACTCGGTTATCAGCCAGGTGAGTTGCAAGGCGCATTGCATCGCTCAACATCAGCTCGTTCTCGCCGATCTGCACCAAGATTGGTGGAAGACCGGTGACGTCCGCGAACACAGGTGAGGCCAGAGGATGACTGGCCAATGTGTCGCCCAGGAATGCTCTGGCGAGGATGTCCAGGACAGGCTTGGAGTTCAGAGGATCCAGACCTTCACGGTCGCTCATGGAAGCACCGGTGTGTTCAAGGTTCGCCCATGGTGAGATGGAGGAGCCAACCGCAGGTAATGGAAGCCCCTTCGATTTCGCCGCAACCATGACGCTGACAACCATCGCGCCGCCAGCCGACTCGCCAGAGAACGCAATTTTGTAAGCCGGAATTTTCTGCTCAAGCAACCATTCGTAAGCGCGCAATGTGTCGTCAATAGAGGCTGGAAACTTGTGCTCAGGAGCGAGGCGGTAGTCCGGCATGTACACACGAGCACCGAGCATCTTCGCGTAGTTGCCGCCGATGCCGTGGTAGCCGTCTGGACGACCTACAATGTAGGCGCCGCCGTGGATGTACATCACGACCGCGTCGGTTTTGATCTCGTCCGGGGTAACCAGTGTGCCGGGTACGCCACCCATGTCGACTGCTTCGAATTTAACGCCAGCTGGCGCTGGATTTTGCGCGAGCATTTTTGCGTAAGAGTCGCGGATGTCGCTCATTTTTGTGGTGGTATCGATTCCCTTAAGAACGGGTACCAGATCGCTAAGGCTATTGGCCCAGGTTTGGACGGCTGCTTGGACTTTAGTGTTCATAATCACCTCAATTGATCGTTGGGAGTGGATTAGCTAATTGAGATACTATGCTTACTATTGGGGAACAGGGTTCCCCATAACAGGTGCCAAGCCGCCCGAACGTTGAGACCACCGAGGCCGTATGGAACTCCATAACCTGAATGATATTGCCGCGTTTGTGAGCTCGGTAAACGCTGGAAGCTTCACTGCGGCGGCAAAACAGCTTGGCCTTACGCGCTCTGCAGTGGGGAAGTCGATAGTCAGGCTCGAGGCTCGTTTACAGGTACGTTTACTGAATCGCACTACGCGCAGTTTAAGCATGACCGATGACGGCCAGGTTCTGTATGAGCGCTGTGTGGGCGTTCTTCAGGATCTGGACGACGTGGAGGATGCCCTTGCGTTTCGTCGTTCGACACCCAGTGGGCGACTGCGGATGAGTCTGCCGGTTGCGTTGGGCAGACTTCATGTCCTTCAACATATTGAGTGCTGTCTTAAGGATTGGCCCTCCCTGAGCGTGGATATCACCTTTTCTGACAGGCTGGTCGATCTGATCGATGAGGGATTTGATTTGGCCATGCGCATCGGGCCACCGAAGGAAGATTCTCGGTTGTTAACGCGCACTGTGGCCTACCAACAAATGATTACCTGCGCTTCACCCAAATATTTGGATCAGCATGCCGAGCCTAAAACGCCGGAGGATTTATCCGAGCACCAGTGCCTGCATTTCGTGAGTGGTGGGAGATTGCTTCCCTGGAATTTTCGCGTGAATGGTAGCGCTGTGTCCGTTACTCATGGTGGAAGGCTACAGATGGACAGTGCTGAGTCATTACACCAGTCAGCTGTCGCTGGCCTGGGTATCGCGACTCTTCCTTCCTACGTGGTGAACGACGATTTGAGGAGCGGCAAGCTTGTTCAATTGCTCGCTGGGTATGCAGAGGCCGCAGAGCCTATTCGGGTGATCTACCCTAGCAAGCGGCACCTCTCTCCAAAAATTCGACTCTTCATCGATAAGCTCGTGGAGGCTTGGTCACCATGCCCACCATGGGAGCATCACCTAGGGGAAGGCACTCACTCAGGTTGATCAGTGAGCGAGGTGCGTAATTGCAATTACAGAGGCAACGATGATGAATTCAACCTGGACAGATCAAGTGGCACTTGTGAGTGGAGCGGGCAGTGAGCTTGGAATCGGTATGGCCATTGCCCATCGTCTCGGCGCTCAAGGGGCCAAGTTGATCGTCACGGCAAGCAGCGCACGCATCAATGAGCGGGTTGCGGAGTTACGTGCCGCCGGCTTCGAAGCAGTGGGTCGACCGGTCGACTTGACTCAGGAAACTCAGGTGAGTGAATTCGTCGCTTGGGCTGAGGCCGTCTGGGGCCGCATCGATATTCTTGTAAATAATGCCGGTATGGCGATGCAAGGGAGTCCAGAACAGTTCTCCGAGTTCACGAGTACGAGCCTCGAAAGCTGGAATCTTTCCATCGCTAGAAATCTGACAACTGCGTTTCTGTTAACCCAAGGGGTGTTGCCTGGGATGCGAGCGAGAGGCTATGGCCGCATAGTGAACATCAGCTCAACTACCGGCACGCGGGCCAGTAATCCAGGGGAGGCTGCTTACAGTGCTGCAAAGGCGGGAATGGTAGGAATGAACATGAGTCTAGCCCTTGAGGTGGCTCATCAAGGTATCACGGTGAACTCAGTTGCCCCTGGCTGGATAGCTACAGGGTCGAGCACGCCTGATGAAGTCAAAGCTGCATGTTCTACGCCTCTCGGGAGAGCGGGGCGCCCAGACGAAGTGGCCGCAGCCGTTGTATTCCTGGCTTCACCTGAAGCGAGTTACATCACCGGTGAACTGCTCGTGGTGGATGGAGGCAATTGCCTGGTTGAGAACAAAGCGGGTTAAGACATTTTAATTCCTGAGAGGGACCTCAACGTTGCCTGAACTGCGCTGCGCCGACTCACTGCTCCAGCAAAAACCGCTCAATTTCCTCAACGGTACTGCGCGCCGTTCGGGTCACGCCGATCAGTGTCGCGGAAGCGGCACCAGTCCAGTCGCCATAACCCACCAACCACAAACGCGGTTCCTGAATCGAATGCGTACCTTTGACGGCCACGCGCCCGTCGGCGGAACACACGCCCAGTGATTCCAGATAGCCGAGGGCAGGGCGGAAGCCGGTGCACCAGATCACCGCGTCGACCGGCGTTTGCGAGCCATCAGCCCAAGTCACGCCGGTCTCGGTGAAGCGCAGGAACGGCCGAACCGCGTGCAACACGCCGCGCTCCCGTGCCTCAACGACTGGCGGCACCATCACGATATCGCCCAGGCCGCCAACGGGCTGTTCAATGACGATGCCGGCCAGTTGCGCTTTCCAGCGCTCGGTGGCTCGCTCGAAGAGCACGCGTCCATCAACGTCATCGGCAAGAAACTCTGGCGGCTGCGGAGTGACCCAAGTGGCATCGGCCACTTGCGAGACTTCAGCGAGGATCTGCGCACCGGAGTTGCCACCGCCCACCACCAGGACTTTTTTCCCCGCAAACGGCTTGGCGTTAACGTAATGGGCCGAATGCAATTGCTGACCCGTAAAGGTTTCGCTGCCTGGGTAATGCGGCAGGTAGGGATGACGCCAAGTGCCGGTCGCACTGACCACGGTACGGGCCAGCCAATTGCGACCCTGGGCTTTTACGTTGAGGTGATTGCCCCGACGTTCAATAGCGTTGACCCAGTAGGGCCGTTCGACAGGAAATTGGTAGCGTTGCTCATACTGGCGCAGGTAATCGAGTACGTTGTCGCGACTTGGGTAGCCGTCCGTGACGGTAGGCATCATCCAACCGGCGATGGAGCTCCAGGTCGACGGTGAAAACAGTCGCAGGGAATCCCAGCCATGCCGCCAGGCACCACCCGGTGCCGCTTCGGCATCTATAATCACAAAGGAACGCCCGGTACGGCGCAGGAAGTAAGCGACGGCGAGTGCAGACTGGCCACCGCCAATAATCGCAACATCCACTTCGGCAGGCATGGGGAATCCTTGGGTCAGCGAAAGTCAGGTCAAGTTAATCCATTTGAAGTGGACGTTTGTTGATGTTGCTCAATCGGCGGCGTTGTAATGTATATGATTTAACATAATATACATTATGCGAATCGCCATATAGAGGACTGGGGGCTCTGGAGGCCAGTTTTGAAGCCAGCCCGTGGCTGCGGCCACTGCGCAACAGTCCTGCCAAGCATTGCTTGGCGTTGATTCTCTTGCATGCTTGAATGCCGGCCTTTAGCAACGCTGTTGCTTCACTCATCACCGGAGAAACGGAATGTGGCTCTGTACAGACTGGAAAATTGACTGGAATGCAATCAGCGCCGTGGCTACTGCCATAGCCGCAATTATCGCACTGTTCGTTTGGCTATATGACAAACACCAAAGAAGTCGCGAGCGCAATGCCAGCGCTAGACTTCTAGCGCAGATCATGACGACACCTGTCGGAGCTGCACATGTCCAGATTTCTAAATTCAAGAGCGATCTCTTTCCAACTGGCAGTGAGCCCTTGATCGGCAGTTTGCTGCAGGACAAAAATGCGCGAAAGCAGCTGGTCGAAAAGGCATCAGCAATTACGATTGAGCTTCCATCCCAGTTTTTGGACAAAGCTGACTTCTTCAGTGAGGCTGTCAACAGCAGCCTGGCAAATGCATTTTCTGAAGTAAATCGTTTAAAACAGTTTGTCGGCTTATTCGGTGACTTGGCAGATAACGAGCGGCAAGACTTGATTGACCTCCACTTAGCGACGGTTCTCAACCAAATCAAAACGGCTGAGACAGCCGCTGAAGCTGCTTTTCAGGCTCTTTTGGTGGTTGGGCGAACCAGCCGGTAAACTGAACTCCCCTCCTTCGTTATGCATTAAGATTATAACTAAACTAAACATCTATTTAGTTGAGTTATATATTGATTAACCGCACGGGCAATTATTAAGCATCAAGGGATGATCCATTAAGTGGTTGCCCTCCTCCAAACGGCGTTCACGACACCCACACAGCCTGTAGGCCCTCATTCATGAAGCTTCAAAGTATTAGTTATCGCGGTATTCGTGCGCTCAATGCTAGCATCAATCCTTACAAAGCCGATATCCCAAAAGATACCGTTAATTTCGTGATTCCTTTTGCCGAGTTTGAAGTTGGTGATGTGAATGTGTTTATTGGCGAAAACGGTTCTGGAAAATCCTCGGTCATCGATATGATCCGGGCTTCCGCCTTTCCCGAGATACTCGCCACCCTTGTTAGGGAAAATCCTATCGGATATTGCCCGCCCGCCTATTGCCTGAGCTTTAAAAATGGCCATCGTGCCATTTATAGTTTTCCGTTTGCCCCATTCGATTTGAATCTGCCTGTCGATTTTGCTGGCTGTGAGACCTATTTTGTTCGAGGGTCGTTAATTGAGCAAACCGCACAGGATTTGCACAAGTATGATCCCGCCAAGCACAAGAAACTCCCTCCTCCTTTTCTACGCGAGGACCAACTGCACTATCGACACTGTGGGCAAGTTACACCGGTTATCGATACGCATTGCGTAGAAGAGCTCAATCGAGCCCGGGCCGACTTGGCGGGGCTAGCAGACCGAAGCAAAGATTTCAACGATCCCGGACTGCGTTATGTGGATGAAAACTCCTTGATCGACTGTGGTGACGGTACGGTAAAGGTATGCTTGGGTGACGACAGCGATGTCTTCAATCGCATCCCTGTGCAGTGTTTCCCTTCGGGATGGCAATCTTACGCCGCAACGGCCGCTTGGTTGGTTACGCGCCCTAAGGACTCCATCTGCCTGATCGAAGAGCCAGAAGTTCATCTCCACCCCAAACTGCAACGCCTGCTTTTACGTCGTCTGTTGGCCATTGCCGAGCAAAACGTGCTTCAACTATTTATTAGCACGCATTCCGCAGCGCTCATCAATAGCCTTGGCGCCAACGCTGATCGTAAGGTTGGCGTGAAATTATTCCAAACTACAAATGGTTTCGTTGATCCGGCACTTGATTTGGCACCTACGCTCGACGCCTTGGGCTATAAGGCCTCGGACATTCTGCAGAGCAACTGTGTAATTTGGGTTGAAGGTCCTTCCGACCGGATTTACCTTAATTATTGGATCAAAGGGCACAATGTTGACCTGTTCGAAGGTGTCCACTACACGATCATGTTCTACGGCGGGCGGCTTTTCAGCCACGTTTCTGGGGCTGAAGCTTCCGAGGAAACGCTAGATGACGGAGAAGCGGTCGACGACTTCATTTCGCTCAGATGCATAAACCGGCATTCAGCTATTGTGTTTGACAGTGACAAGGCAAGCTCCAACTCGCCTCTTTCGGAGACAAAGCTCCGATTGCAGAAAGAGTTCGGGAGCCAAGCATGGGTTACCCAGGGACGAGAAATAGAAAATTATCTGGACGAAGGGTTACTGTTCAATAGCATCAAAGCGGCCCACAAGCACGCAACGAACATACTTCAGACCGGTCAGTGGGCGAATCTGCTGAAGTATGAGATAGCCCCTGAACCGAATCAGGCCCGCCAGAAACCACGCACTGCCACCAAAGTAAAAGTTGCTCGGGATTACGTTAAAACCAATCCAAAGGTGGATTTTACTCCACTAGACTTACGTAAGCGCATCACCCACCTCTGTGATTTTATTGTACGGTCCAATCATTACGACCTATGAAAAACCGGCATGGGGAGCTGATCCAAAGGGCACTGCAATCAGTGCCCTGCCCTCACCTACCGATTAACAGTCAATACTGTTATTTCTGAGATTCAAGCGGACAGCGCGAGATTTCAGTCATAAGCGATTTGGGCAACTGTTGCCGCGTCAGTCCATGCAACCATGCCCGCTCTCCCCTTTTGAATGGCATCATAATGCTTTATCCGCACCTCAGCGTAAATCGAAGAGGTAGGGATCGCTCTTCCAGTTTTCGCTTACGCAGAGTGCCATTGGATAGCCAATGGCTCTGCTGTTTCGAGAAGCTGAGTGCGTATTTCGGCATGCACTCCGGCTTTGCTCCATTTAACAAGCAAAGGCGCCGTTAATTCGCCAATGCACCAATGCGCTGGCTGTATTCTCGTCCAATCAATATTGCTCCGCCTCTTAACGAAGTAGTGGAGAATGCCATTTCTCGTCTGTCCAACCCACCTTGGGCAAAGATCCTACCTCGGCCGTTGACGGACTCCAGCGCAAAGACAAACTCGGCATCTGCATTCACAGGGAGATTGGCGTTATGCGTTGCGAGAATAATCTGGCGACTGGATTTTGCCTGCCGTAGCAACGGGACTAGGACCTTTTAGATGAAGCTGAGGCCTGGCCACATGCTGATTGGATAACGAAGCACACTGGCGCCGCTACAGCGTTACGCGAGCGCAGCAGAGAAAAGCTCATGGGATTGCTAGAGGAGCTGGTGACGGGGTCTGAACTGCTCTTTGGACAGAGCGCTCAGAGAAATGAGGTGATCCGCGATCTTGATGCTGCCCACTCGGCACGCTTGCAGGTTTCGGGGTTGCAGTGCCCGTTGTTATCGCTACGCAGCACCGGGCGTCGTCCGCCAAAGGATCGTATTGGCCGAGTTGCCTGCTCATCTGGTACAGGGGCGGGGCACCAGCACTGCCGAGTACGGCCATCGGACGAGTATTGCGACCAGAAGCGTTTTTTCCCACGCGCCCCACACCGCAAGTCGATGTGGCATCACGGTCGGCCAATGGTCGGAGGTGAAAACTACGGGAAAGCGGTACAAGCGCCGCTCGCCGTCGTCCCGCGCTTCGCCGTAGGTGTCGAGGATTTGCCGCGCTAGTAAAGGATTGGCAAAGTCCTGGGCGCGTACGGTAACTCACGACAGATAATCCCGCCTGTGAGTTCATGGTGGTGTCTTGCATGACGCTCTAACCGTTCTGCGTGATGCTTGCATCGAATCTGCGCTGGCCCCCCTCAAGCGCTTCTTTTAGTGGCAAAATGACACAATTAACGAGCCACTTTTCTCGCACAACGGCGCGGGCACAACACAAACTCCGCCAAATTTTGTGTTGTGCCCCCAAGATCAAGGAAGAAAAAAATGATCCGATTAAAGCGGGGTCCCGTCCCGGATATCCTAAATTCCGAACGCGCTAACATGCTGCGAAAGGAAGCTGCCGATTTTTTCTCTCAACCGCGAGAACAACGGAGGCAGAAACGCTTTGAGTTTCAGAAGTATGCAGCGCAGTTAAACAGTGACATACGAAAGGCGCTGGCCGAATGTTTCCCTAGCAAGTGCGCCTACTGTGAGACCCCGGTCGAGAAACCTGAAATAGAGTTGTTTCGCCCCCGGCAGAGTGCCAGCAATCTGGACGGTTCTGTAGACGACGACTGCTATTGGTGGCTCGCGCATGACTGGTCGAACTACCTGCTCGCCTGCTCTCCCTGCAACACCTTAAAAGGGGCGCGCTTCCCCGTCGAAGGACTGCGTGCTGGGCCATATCCGACCAGCCTAGGCTTGACTGAAGAAGAAAGGCTGCTGCTCGATCCTTGCGAAGATGAGCCGTCTTCGTTACTGCTTTTTCTAGAGGATGGTCGTGTCACAAGTGACGACTTTCAGGGCTCGGCGACGATCGATGTACTCGGGCTCAATCGGGAGGCGTTGGTGCACGCACGTCGTCGTGATCTAGTAAACCTGAAACGGATTTTATCGGTACAAAAGATAGCCTTCGATTCGCCCTATTTGGTGGATGACCTACTGAGCGCAATGATTACGGATGACAGTCCGTATGCCGCCATGCGCAGACAGTTCGTAGCTACCTGGGCCGCTGAGGAGGCCCCTGCTGGTCCGCAAACGAGCAAGCTACTGCAACAACTGCAGCACCACCGCGGCGCAGTGACTGGGAGTCTTGTTGCAAGTCTGGATGACTTGAAGCTAGCGGCAGAACGTCTCACTAATACAACTGTGGGGATGGAGTCTTTTTCTGTATTGGAAGAGCGAATATCGAATGACTTCTACCGTAAAAGCCGTTTTATCGAACACTTCCAGTTGACCAATATCCGGTCATGCGAAAACGTAAGCCTACAGACCTCACTGGGAGCAGGAGGATCTGGGAAGTGGTTAGTGTTGCTGGGCGAAAATGGCACAGGCAAGAGCACAACCCTTCAAGCCCTTGCTTGCGCACTGGCGGGACAGGATGCCGTTGACGATCTCGATATCAAAGCGTCTGACCTGCTACGCAGCGGCTGCGAAACCGGTACAGTCAGCGTGCAATTGTCTAGCTTCTCCAGACCCATCGTCATGACGCTTAACGCAGCAAATAACAGCATCACTATTGATCCGCCTGAGCCCAAAGTCATGGTCCTGGCATATGGCGCAACTCGGTTATTAACACCGCATAAAAACAAGGCCCTGCCTCGCGCATCCGTTCACATTGCCAACCTCTTCAACCCGCTCGAACGTCTAAGTAACGGTCGCCCTTGGCTTTACGACACGGATGATCAAGAATTCGACCGGATAGCACGTGCATTGTCCGCCCTACTACCTCGTCCGGATGGCGCTCAGTTCTTTCGTTACAATAACGAAATCGTTGTAAAGTCCGCCGGAGTGATCGATACCCTGGAGGCACTTAGCAGCGGCTACCAGGCTGTACTTGCGTTGGCATTAGACATCATGAGCGTGCTGCGACGGGGCTGGCAAGATGCGGCCTCCGCTGAAGGGATAGTGTTGATCGATGAGATTGATGCCCATCTCCATCCGCGGTGGAAGATGCGCATTATTCAGCGCCTGCGTGAGGTCTTCCCTCGCCTGCAATTCATCGCCACAAGCCACGAGCCACTGACACTACGGGGTATAGAACGAGATGAAGTAGCGGTGTTGAAACGGACACTGAGTGGCGCAGTGAAGGTCATAACCGCAGAAACCGACGATCTGCCGTCACCTCGAAATATGACAGTGGGTCAATTGCTGACCTCTGACTTCTTTGGCCTGAACTCGGCCGAAGACCTCGAAATCGATACCCTGTTTGAGGAGTACTATCGACTGCTTGCCTCAAGGGAGCGAACTGTCGCAGATGAATTGCGTCTTGAGGAACTCCGTGAAGAGCTTGAATCAGGCCGCCAGTTAGGTTTGACTGAACGTGAACGCTTGGTTTTCGAAGCAGCCGATGCATACATTGCTGAACGAATGGCCAGGCGGCAGGCGTTACCGGAACAAATAAAGTTGGGAGCCCAACATCGTCTGCAACAGATATGGGCAACCCTGGACGAGCCTGACACGGTCCCCCCCCCACAACTGGGAACTGACAGGAAGTCACCCTTATGATCAGGGTAGAACGGGCGGAATGCCCACCTAGTTTGAATGGTCCTGATTCAAAAGGTAGCCGAGAGCGAGCAGCCGCACTTGTCGCGCAAGCGGCAGGTAGAAAAACAAAGTTCAAAGCGTATAGAGAGTCTGATGTCGTTCTCACTCTACGCGAGATGTTCAATAAGAAATGCGCTTACTGCGAGTTCAACTATGCAGCAGGCTCCCCCGAGGATATTGAGCATTTTCGTCCCAAAGGTGCCGTAGTCATCAACGGCCAACTTACCAAGCCAGGGTATTATTGGTTAGCCGCAGAGTGGAGCAATCTGTTGCCATCCTGCATCGATTGTAATCGCAAACGCTCCAAGGAGTTTGTGGTACCCAATCAAGCGTCCTCGGGAAAAGCCAACCTATTTCCCGTAGTGGACGAAGCACACCGATGGCGTAGCCATACCGCTCCCAACGTGAACGAGCAACCGTTGTTACTCAACCCCTGTGATGACTATCCCGACCAACACCTCGAGTTTCTAAATGACGGTTTGGTACGGGCAGTAGCCGATACCGCTGGAAATCCCAGCCCCAAAGGCGAAACCTCGATAGAGGTCTTCGGTCTGTTACGCCATGACCTTGTCGAACAGCGGGCCGCCAAGCAACTCATGATCAGAGCAGCCATCGAACGCGCCCTTGAGGCCGCCGAGATAGCCGAGGATACGGACGACATCACACGTAGAGAGAAATGGCTAAACCTTTCTGCAAATCTTCTAATGGACGCTCGGGCTCACTTAGACCCGCGACAACCGTATAGGGCAGCAAGCGAGGCGATTTTCCGCGAATATGGCATTCCGCTCTAGCCTAACTTGATCGCTCAAAAAATTGCCCAAACTGAATTGGTAAAGCAATGAGCACAACGATCAGCTACGCCCGGTGAGCGCGGCCTCGTTGCTGGGCCGAGGATGGGATGTAGGCGCATACCACTACGTCGCGTGCCCACGCTCGGCCTTCGCGTTTACAACAAGCACCGGATCAAACCAGCCAACGACGGACGCGGCCTTAACAACAGCGCCGGCACCGCACTGTTGTCACGAATGCCCAGAAGCAGCCCCACTTGCGACTCGTCCGCCCCGCCCCTATACAGCAATCCTGCCACAGTACGCCGAGCATCCCGGCCGCTCAGCGCCGGCGATCCTCTGCCTATGAAAAGGGGGAGTCAATTTCAATCGACATGGCTCGGGATCCACACAACATGGAAATGTTCACGCGGTATGCGCAGCAATACGGTGGGAATAGCGCGTCAGCACGCGTGATGATAACCCTCATTGAGTAGCTCGCTACCTGGGTGTGAGGGCAAACGCTAGCGCCTAGATTAACAGACATTTTCAACGTGCTAACGAGCTTCGCTCTCCCCATACCCACTAGGGGTGAAATGCCCCGCCCAAACGATTTTCTCTCTGATAAAGTCAAATTCACGGATTTCGATTTTGGCTCAACATCCAGCGACCTGAGCTTTGAGGATTTCAAAGAAAATGCGCCATCGAGTAAAAGCTCATATGGAACAAGGCTTATTGGATATCGGCCCGGACAATTCGTTGCTCATTTGTCTCGAATGCCTTGGGGATCCCATGCTCAAGTAGTTTAAGTCGCTGCCAACTTCCGAAGTCACCTGTGCAGCCTGCAGATGCTCAACGCGCAGAGCAGTCCGTCCGCTTCTTATTGCCCGCTTCATTCGCAGGCATCTTCCGACACATTTCAGCATCGATGATGGGCTCTACGATGGCTACGAGATGACCTTGTCCGAAATCGTTGGCAAAGCAATCCGATGCGACTACAAACCCGTCTGTGACGCTATTGCGCTCGAATTCAGTGATCCTGACTCAGATGAGGACGACTTTTACTGGCATGGCATGGGCAAGTGTATTGCCACCAGCACAGCCCATTAGATGACGAGGAGCATGATCGCTGGTGGCTGGTGGCTGGTGGCTGGTGGGTGGTGGGTGGTGGGTGATTGGGAGAGAGTTGCGTACGAGTTAACTTATGAACGACGTTTTTTCAATGAAAGGGCAAGCAAGCTATTCGAGGCCCTTCTCCACGAGGCGCTAACTGCAAAGAATCCCGAGTGTTTGGAAGCGCCAGCGGTTATCAAAATCCTACCCACCGGAACGGAGCTTTATCGAGCGCGACGCCGCTCGATGAGTGGCGTTTTTCTGTCCCGTCACTCTGATCACCAGCGATCGCTGGGGGCTACCAGCATAAGGAAAAACGGCTCTCAATTGTGCTTTTTCTCAAGACTGTTGTGCGCGTTGACGCATTTTTCTCCCGGGTGGAGCCGCAGATACTGACGGTATTCACACAGTGCGTTGCCTTGTTTCACACGAGGCGCAGGAGATTTGATGAACTCACATTTTCAACGATTGCTTGGCCCGGAAAACTTCTCCATCGGCCTGGAACTGCCACTGGACAATGACTGGTCCACAACTGGCCAACGCGTACGTATAGCGGAGAATCGTCCCTTCGGCGTCCCTGACCTCAAGCAACATGCGCAACTGGCGCGATTGGCCGACAGCGGCGGCTTTCGAGCACTCTGGGTGCGTGATGTACCGATGTACGACCCGCATTTCGGAGATGCAGCGCAAGTATTCGAGACTTTCTCCTACCTCGGTTATCTGGCTGGTATCACCAATAACATCATGCTCGGCACCGCGGCGGTCGTGTTGCCGCTTCGACAACCGTGGCTGACCCTTAAGGCTGCCAACAGCATCGACGAACTGAGCGATGGCCGTCTGCTACTGGGAGTGGCCAGTGGCGACCGCCCGATGGAGTATCCGCTGTTCGGCGTCGATTACGACCAGCGAGGAGCACACTTTCGTAGCGCTGTTGAACTGCTCAAGAGCCAGGGCAGCGGACGCTTGCCTGAAGGCGCCCAACTCCTGCCGCAGCGCGAAGAACACGGTCTCCTGCTCGTCGCCGGTCTTGGCCAGCAATCACCTGTGTGGATAGGACAACACATGGACGGCTGGCTCGCTTACCCCGGAACAGAACAGGAACATCGCCGGCGTGTCGGGCTGTGGCGAGAAGTCGGCGGTGACAAGCCTTACATCACGTTCCTGCACCTGCATCTTGAAGCCGATCCTCATTCACCAATGAAACCCGTGCGCTTCGGCGGACGAGGCGGAAGGATGGCGCTCATTGACGAACTGGAAGCACTGCGTGAAGCGGGTGTGCAACATGTCGGCCTGCATCTGCGTCACAACACACGCCCGGTTGCTGAGGTGATTGAAGAAATTGCCGAGTACGTGTTGCCCAGGTTTCACGGCACCGAGTAAACCGAGACCAGGCAGCTCACTCACACGTGCCGCCTCGATGGCGGCATTGAGTGCGAGCAGGTTAGTCTGCTCGGAAACACTCTTGATGAGTCCTACCGCTTTCGAGATGGCCTGACTTTAGCTTACCACCGCACTTATAGAAACCATTGAGTCGTTCAGTTCCCAGATCAGGTTATTGATTCCTGGCATTGCCCGGCCAACCTGCATCCGATACCCAATATGCAAGTCTAAAACGACAACTTTACGGCGCCGCTGTTGGGCGTTTTTGGACGAGGGTACTCCTGTTTATTCTTGGTCAAGCTGCTCTTGAAATCATCATTAGTTAGTTGGAAGTCTAGGGTGATGATGCTTGGGAAACAGTGGCATAAACGGCAGCCTGACTGTCCATAGTGACCGGCGATGTTTGCCGTCGTTATCCGATACGAAACGAACCTTGGGCGGAAGCTCACTGATGAGCATTCAGCAACGGCGGAAGCAGACTCAAGCTTGGCGGGAGCTACGTAGGCTGAGAGCTTGCGGACTAACAAACAATAGAACGGACGTCCACACCACGAAGACAGGCAAGATTGCTCACTACAGCGTACGCGCTACAGTTTTGCCCTCCTCTAGGCCGCGATCAATCTCGCGGTGTGTCCGATCTTCAACCCCGCGCAGACAGCTTTGCTAAGTGGCTCGCTCCTGCTCGTTTTTGAGTCGCAACGCTTGGAGATCCTACTGAAGTATCTGTTTCTGCTGCTAAATCACATAGAGTTCGTGCAATAGGCCGTCACGCTGCTGCAAATCCTCGATTTGCGCCTGCCGTTGTACCAGCAGCAGCTCCATGTCAGCCAAGCGAGATTCGGCCGCCTGACGCCCTGCTTTGGCATCGGTCATCTGTTGGCGAAGCTAAGCCAAATCCTGACGTGCCTAATCCTCGATCTCGGCGACACGCTCGCGCTCTGCGATCAGCACCTTGCGTTGCTCCACCAACGCTCGTTCGGCAACATCCTGCGTCAAGTGAATCGCCTGCTGCCATACCGCGACGAACGCGTGCGACACCTCACCAAGTAATGCCGGCAATCGTGTTTCGCCATTTAGACGTTCGGCCAAACGTGACCATCATTGATCGATCAGCCCACCGACTCGCTCCGGGCTCCCACGCCCCAGCTCCAGCCGGACGAGCTTCACCGTCGGCCGATCACCGCGAGCCAACACCGCGTCTGCGCGACGAAGACATCGTTTCCGGCCCTCCTACTGCCACGGTTCACCTGGGCGTATATTAGGTCTATTAATTGAGTGTTTTCAGATGCAATTTTCGACCACTTCATATGTGGTTTTCCTAAAATACTTTTTATCTTGCCTAGAAATTCTAGAAAACTCGAAATACCCCCTCAATGAGTTGAGCTACAGACAAGCAGCTTCTCAACTCAGAGTTTAGATCCGGATCATCAATCTTATACTCACGAATACTCCGAAATGTCTCTGAATAGCATATCTCCTTACCCAGTAAGGTCCATATAACCTGCGAGCATACAGGGGCACGGCGATCGCACGGCGTAACGCTCATTTTCATTCCATTGAGACGTTCATTTTTTCTCTTGAGATTTGGAATCAAAATGGTCAGATTGATTTCACTCGACGCCATTGATTCATAGTCGACTAAAAACAGCCGATCACCCAGATAGTAAACAACCCCTTCGTATCGATAGTGTGCTATGTCGCCCATGGACGCGTAGCTAGGCGATGATCGCTCCTCCCGGGTATAGACAAAATGGCCCTCGGCTTCGTGAATTTTCACGAGCGTGCAAAGAATACTTCCGGGGTTAGAAACCGAATGGCTGTACTCATGGTAGTAACCCACCATGTTCTGTAATCGTTGCGAAGAACACTCTCTCAAGTGTTCGACAGCTCGTTGGGGCGCAGTAAGTGCCGTCAAGGATATCTTTCGCTGCCTGTCGCTGATCAGTAGCGTGAACTGATCAGCGGGCAGTGCGATTTCGTAGCCATCAACGCCAAAGAAATCACAAATTCGCTTGAGGTTGAACGAGGTAGGAAAGCTGGCTCCGTTCAAGTATTTATTGAACTGTCCACGATGCATTCCCAGTTTTCGACACACTTCTGAAATTGATCGGTAATGACTGCAAAGATGTTTGAGGTTCAGAGAAAAATTATGACGCATTCCATCAGCACTAAGTCGCGATATCGCTGGATGACGCCAAAGTAGCAGCAAGTCGCGACGATTTCGACTAACTCGCGCAATTGAACTGAGTTAGACAATGACCAAATATTACGCCTGAAAAAATGGCATGAGCCACTTTCCACCTGCTCGCGAATGGGTACTACATCCTTCACAGAAAAGTACTACGCAGGAGAGAGCCCCTTCCCCCTTTCCAATCAGGCGTCAACCAGAAGAAATTTGACTGACAAACCACCTGAACGGATTTCAAGTAAACACCTTGGAGCTGCTGAAACATGGATCGTTACCGTCCCTTGAAAACAAACGCTACGACTGCGTCGGTACTTCTGATAGACACCAACGCGCAGACATCCCAATTGTTGGAAAATGCGTTGTTACGTATACGCACTGGAACAGGACTTCTGGAACTCCTCGCTTCAGCGTCCATTCAATGCTCCACCGATAAAGATTTATCCCGCCTGCTACTGTCCGCTTATCTGCCCCTCCAGGATGGATTGGATTTGCTTGAGCATTTTCAATCTCAAACGTAAAAGCCCCCTCACACCGTCGACAAACAAGTCATCAGATACGCCTCTGCGCCGCCGTGTCCCCACATCGGTGCAGTTTGGTAAAGGAACCTCTATTGGAACTTCGACATTTGCGCGGCTTTATAGCCTTAGCGGAAGAGCTTCATTTCGCCCGAGCAGCTGAGCGTCTACACATTGAACAGTCGCCGCTCTCCAGAACCATTAAGGAGCTTGAGTTGGAGTTCGGCGCTCAACTTTTTGACAGAAGCTCGCGTGGTACTCGTCTCACGTGGCCAGGAGAAGTATTAGTCAACGACGTACGGAGGATCTTTCAGGCTGTCGAGCAAGCACGGAGCAATGTTCAGGCAGCGGTCGCTGGCTATCGGGGAACTGTAAGAGTCGCACTCTCTGATGGGGTCCTACCTCAGCGATTGTCAGCGATTCTTGCTCGATGCAGAGAGCAAGAGCCCGACGTGGAGATTCGTCTTTATGAAGTCTCCCTATCTCAACAGCTGAGGGGACTGCGTGAAAACTGCTTTGACGTCGGATTTGCAAGATCCTGCGCAGTTGGTCGTGGGCTGATTGCGACTCCCGTGTGGCGTACACCGTTGACCGTCGCCATGCCTGCCCGTCATCCACTTCTGGCGTTAAAACATGTGCCAATGCTCGAGGTTTTACGTTATCCACTCGTTCTTTTTGATCCCAAAACCCATACCGGGCTGTCCGAGCAGATTGAGCAACTGCTGCGAGATACGCAGGCCATCGTTTCTGTAGTTGAACGGGTATCGAGTCCGGAAGTCATGCTTTCGCTAGTCGCTGCTGGCTACGGGATCGGACTGGCGTGCGAAGCTCAGATGGCGCTTTGTCAGAGCAAGGAAATTATTACTCGGCCGCTAGCAGGAGAACCTCCTTTGTTGACGAGCTACCTACTGCACGGTGAAGCCATTCTGAGTGAACACCTTCAACGCTTCGTTAACAGAGTCACCGAGTGCGACATTGCGAGTGATGGCCTGAAGCGCGGCGCGGCGTGATTATTTACGTCTGATTTCAGACCGGTTGGGTACCAACTGTAAGTATTTCAGGGGCTCGGGGGCACGTGGCTGCACGGCTGCCAGGCTATATCACCCAGACCTAAGATGTCTGAGCTTTTCCACTGTCAATACGAGTATCCGCCATGACGCATTGAGTCTTTCCTGGTTGGGCCGTCGAGGTTTCCATAGACGAGCATTACAAGCCATGGAATGACTCATGAACCCACACTTTCAACGATATAACAGCAAGGTTTATTACAGCCCTCTAGAGGCTGCCATCCGTTGGAGCGGATTGCTTGAGCAAGAGGCAGAAATTCTCAGCAAGACAACATCACGGCTCAGCCTGATTGAGGATCAGGTTCAGGACTGGCCCACGTTGAACCTTAATGTGGAGCGTCTGTTTGATGCGATGAGACATCAGGAACTGCCGTTTGGAAAGTCCGGCATCACTCTCTGTGATTCTACGTTACTGATGAACTCCGAATTGACCATCAGACACATTGATCTTAAGCGGTGGATGGCAGCAGCGTATCCGGCTCATAAACCTTCGTTCTTGTTCGATGAAACAGAACGTCAACTGCCTACCTGCCTCGCTTGCCAGATGTGCCAGAGCCTCTTTAGGCAATGCCAATCCGCTGATTTCATACCCGAGGACAGAAAACAGTCTTCTATCGGTGATAAGCCAGCACGGTTGGCCGGCAGGGCCGAGACCACTTACCTCAACATTATTGGAGCGTTGTTAACGCTGCTGCTAGGCCATTCACCAGGTGGAAATCGTTACTCGGCTTTTAACACGCTCGAGTCGGTCATCCAGGCTTTGATCGCCCACCATAGCGGTCGTCCAGGAATTACCGAACGCACCCTATGGGCAAAATTTGCAGAAGCTAAACGCCAACTGAACGCGGAGCCATGACGGGTTAATTGCAGAAACGGTGACTGCAATTGCAGTGACTCACTGGACCTTAGTCCGTTGAATGCCGGTCAGCGTTGACCAGCGCTACCTAGCCATTAGGAGTACCCATCATGCCCTTGCAAACTGAAGCATCCGCTCAACGCGAGCGGCGCATTTTGCGCCGCTCGGATGTAGAGCAGAAGACTGGATTAAAACGCGCTTTTATTTACAACCTTATGAGCCAGGGAAAATTCCCCAAATCTGTGCGAATAGGTGTTCGTGCGGTTGGCTGGGATGCAACGGAGGTGGATCAGTGGATTGCCGATCGTTTGAAAGATCGTGACTAAGGAGAGTCATGAACGTGACATCGAACCCAGCCCTTCATAGCAACAACTTTAATCACGCCGTCGAAGGGGAGCTAAGAAGCGCTTCCCCTGAAATGGGTGATCCGCTCATCGATACCCCAATGATCGTTACGCTCGACCAACTGAAACCCTATGACCTGAATCCCAGGGTTACACGTAACCCCAAATACGAGGAAATAAAGGCATCGATTCGTCAGCGAGGACTAGATGCACCACCCTCCATCACTCGCCGTCCTGGTGAAGATCACTATCGAATCCGCAACGGCGGCAACACCCGCCTCGCCATCCTGCGCGAACTTTGGTCGGAGACCAAAAAAGACCAGTTCTTCCATTTGGCCTGCATGTTTCGCCCTTGGCCTAAGCGTGGCGAGATAGTCGCGCTCACCGGCCACTTGGCAGAAAACGAATTACGTGGAGGACTCACGTTCATTGAGCGAGCGCTGGGCGTGGAAAAAGCCAGGGAACTGTACGAGTTGGAGTGCGGCGGTCCCCTGTCCCAATCCGAACTTTCAAAGCGACTGACCACAGATGGGTATCCAGTGCATCAGTCACACATCAGTCGAATGCGCGATGCAGTTCAATACCTATTGCCGGCGATCCCCAACCTTCTATATGGCGGGCTTGGACGGCACCAGGTTGAACGACTGGCTGTTATGCGCCGATCGCTTGTAAATATCTGGCAGGAATACACGAAAGGTAAAACCCTTGAGGTCGACTTCCCTTCGCTATTCCATGACGCGTTGGCGACCTTTGATGTTCATCCCTCCGACTTCAGCGCGGTACGAGTGCAAGATGAAATGGTGGGCCAGATGGCTCAGCACCTGGGAGTCGATTACGACTCGTTGTTCCTGTTCTTGGAGACGGGCGAAAAACGTGAAATGGCGTTAAGCGCACCACATCAATACACAGCGCCCTCGCAGGGTTTGAGAGATGCTCCCACTCCCATGGTGAGGCAGGATGTACGGGAAGTTATGACCCCGAGCCTGAGTACTGACTCTCAGGGTAAAAAGTCCCCTGCCCGCGTCGAGACGACTGAACCCGATCGACTTCAATCCATTCAGGCGTTGGTTGCCAAACATGCTGGAGATCAGCCAGCGCTGTCATCAGATGTGCTTCCTTTCACTCAAGGTAGCCTTTTTCCGATTTCAGATATTTGGAACATAGAACCAGGTTTGGACGAGCCGCAGCGGCTGCGGATACACATCAGCCAGTTCGCCCGTGAAATCTGCCAAGACGTTGCGAACGTAGATCTCATCACCGAAGTTGATGAAGGAATCGGATTTCACTGCAGTCTCGAAGACTCGCCCGATCATTTGTCGTCCTCCAGTTTAATTAGTTTGCTGGAAACGCTGACCACAGGCACTGCAAGTGCATCGTCGACGATGGAAATTGGCGCTCTGTTGTTAGGTTCCACTCAATCAACTCAGGATTCGAGTCGTTTGAGTGATGCGAGCCTGGTGAAACTGTTTCGGCTGATTCGATTGGCACGGCGGCTGATTGACCTCAAAGCCGAGGGGCATTCGAACCCGGTGATATCGCAAAAGGAGTCACTGTGACCACACCTCATCCAATCAATCAAGCTGTGATTGCACAAGCGCTGCATGATTTGCGCAATGGACAGCTAAGACGTTGCAAGACGATGGGTTTCGCGGATGAAGATCTAGCGGCGCTAAAAGAGCCGGCGTTACTCAGCGTCCTGCTTAATGCACGCGTGCCTTGGTGCACCGTTCAGATCAACCGAAACGTTTTGCAGCGAATTCTGAACCAGATGGACGATGTCACCATAGAAATTACGAGGGTGGATCGAATGCTGCGCTTGGGGGCAAGCACCGAGATGGTGAGCAAGTTCTACGGGCTGACTCACCAAGAGGTAGCCTTGCGCCGCGACGTTCTGGGTCTTCCCAAGCGCAGAGGCAGACATCCAGTACTCAGTGAGGAGCAAGACACGTTGCTGTGGAAGCGCTGGCACCCACAGCTCAAGTCTCGCAACGTCGATTCAGGTAACGAAGCTGCAATGCTGGAGTTGACACTCGATCTAGCTGAAGAGCTTTGTCTCCCCGCCTCCGTCATCTGGGCCACGCTCAACAGCTGGATCGATCAAGGGTTGGTCTAATGCCGTGAAAACTCCAAGCCCCGTTTCGCTCTCCACGGTACTTGATAACGCCTTGAAACGGCTGGGAGGCCAAGACGCGCACGGAAACGGGGATGCCTTTCTTTTCAGTGGCAACCGTCACGAAACTGTACCGAGATCTTTGTTGCTCGACATTCGTTTGACTCCACTTGAGCGTAATGCTTGGCAGGTCTTTCGTTTGCTGCTCAATGAAGATGGTGTAACGGCCTTCCCGACCTACGAGCAATTACGCAATTACTTGGCTTCAGTGCCTTGCGGTGCTCAGGCATCTCACGAGACTGTGGCCAAAACCCTGACGATGCTGCGCCTCACACGATGGCTAAGTCTTGCTCGCCGGCGCCGAGACGCGCGTACCGGTCGCGTTCTCGGCAACCTGTATGTCCTTCATGATCGGCCGCTGTCTCCCTTTGAGGCCATGCAGATCGACCCGGAATACATGTCTCTTGTTAGCCACACACTCAAACATGCCAACAAAGGCATACAGCGTGTCGGCTTAGCCGTCCTTGAGGAGATTAGCCGGGATCCCAGTGTTCAAACGCAATTGCTGCCTAGCCACTTGCAGGTTTTAACACTTCGTCTGCAGGACCAGTCAACCAATAATCAGCAATCAAAAGCAGTTTCCGAAGAGCCTGTTTTTTCTTCTCTTCGGAAGGCAAAAGCCCAGGCTTCGGAATCCGAATCAGGACTCAAATGCCCAGAAACCCACTCTCTACGGCATCCGAAGTCAGCTCGTACTTTAAATACAAAAGCGTTAAAAACACTACGTACTGACGAGGGGCTTCACGAAGTTTGCGAGCTGAGTTTGCCCACGCGGTTCAACGCTCTGACGCCCAGCCAGCAGGCCGGAGCGAGGGTCGCGTTACTTCAACTGGGACCAGACGTCAGGCAGACCGTGTTGAATGAATGGGCCACGCGCTGCCGAGATAACCATGTGCGTAATCCCGCCGGCTACCTGTTCGGAATTATCCAGAAAGCCTTGCAGGGGCACTTCACCGTTTGGGCCGCCAAGGAGCCAGTCAGTGAGTCTTCACCAAACCCGTCGCGTTCAAAGCCACAGCGTCCGGCTGAACGCGATCCGTCAGTCGCTCATGCGCACCTCGACGAATTGAAAGGAATGTTGCGCTTACGTTGACGTTGTTGGCAGCTATCCCCAGGGGATAACGATCAGGAAATCAGGCTTGCTGCACCTGCGCTTTGTTCGCTGACAGGGTTGTGTGGCGGCTCAAAGCTGCGCACTCATTCTCCAATCATGAGTGCTTCCTATGGCGGCCGAACTTCAATTGAATCTGGGTACATTACGCAGCAGCATGCAGCTAACGCTGCACACCCATCATGCATCGCGTATATGGCATGGTCGGGACGCCTCTGAAGGGCGCGCAACGATCATTGGCCTTAACGGTTTCATTTCTGTCATGAACAAAATGAAGCGCAATGCAGAACTGGACGATCCCTACGCTGATGCATGGATGCTGAAAATCGAAGACAAGTTGTGTGACACCAAACGATGTCTAAGCGAGCTGCGCGATCAGGTTGATCAAGCATTGTCGGAGATACCCAGTGCCATGAGTCTGGGCGAAAATCTTAACGTTCAGCCGGTCATTCTGCCGCTGTTCGTCAATGCTCAGCTCGGGTTCATGGCCGTGTATCTACTGGCGGATTATGACGATCTGGCCCGGCGCTTGATACTTGCACACCACACTGCGTTGATTGACCGGCGGACCCTTGAGCGTTGGCTTAATGATGGTGCTCACGCCCTTCGCAGTCTTTTCAGTCTGGCCCAGCAGTACAAACCCTCTGGATTAAAGCGTCACGACTACGCGTCGAATTCCCCCGCTGCACTTCGAGCCAGAGAGCGATTCGGTGACATCCCGCCAGATGTGCTTGATGGCTCACGTCGCTCTCGTTTCGCCCCAACTCTTGCACATCGCCCCACCCCGCGTGATGACTCACACAGAGACAACAGCATCATTGACGTCCCAATTGATCATGCCGAGTCTGACCCCGGCAACGGTTCGCCCTCCGAGAGCTCACAGGCTGCAGAGGATGAACGCTGATGGGACTTCATTATTTCAAACCGTTGGAGTCTCACGATTTTGAGCAGTTAGAGCATGTCGCCTACCTAAAAGGCCTTTTCCAACCTTTTAAAGGTAAGGGAGGCTTGGATGAGTGGGCCAGCCAATGCCTGACACTGCGTGATGGATTAATTGATCTGGCGCAGACGCGAATTCTGACGCAGGCGCGTCACTACCCTTTCAACCTGTTACCCGCGCAGTTAACCCCGCATATCACGGGTGCCGGGACGACATTCTTGCGTTGGCGCAATCCAGAGCGCACGACGATGGGCGTTGCATTGTGGCAGCGATGTATTGAAAGCGCGGAAACGCCCAACCTGTTGATGGACGATCTGTTAGCGCTCGAGCAGCAACGGATCGTATTGAACATGCAAGTTAGCCTGAGCCATGCACTGGCCAAACATGCATCGGAATGCGCCAGGAAGATGGCACAAGCCGAATTGATCCACCAACGCTGTATTTCGCAACGCATCATTCCCTCGGAGACACCCACATGAGTACTCATTTTTTTGGCGAGGGCAACATCGGTTCGCCGCCAGAATTTCGTAAGTTCAACAATAGAAATGACGAGCCACGGCGCTTACTGCGCCTTAATGTCTATTTTGATAATCCGGTGCCTATTAAAGACGGCTTCGAGGATCGCGGAGGTTTTTGGGCGCCTGTCGAGATATGGCACCGGGATGCCGAACGCTGGAGTGGGCTGTATCAGAAAGGAATGAGGGTGATGGTCGAGGGGCGCTCAGTAAAGGAAGAATGGGCAGATGCTGATGAGAATCAGCGGGTGACTTTCAAGATCGAGGCGCGGCGGGTGGGAATACTGCCCTACCGACTCGAAACCGTAACGTTGAGTGGCAAACAGAGTTCAACCGATCGGGATGACCAAACGCATTAGAGTGATGCCAAGAGCGGCTGGCCCAGAGGTTAGCCGCTCTCTTGCGTCATCTTCCGCCACACTCACAAGTCCACTGGCGTCCATACTGAACCGACCGCCGAACATGACGAATTTGCGGTAGCGATGCCTGCTGAGCGCTAGACGCGCTTAACGCTGAAATCAAACAGCGGACGTTGAATGAGCCACCGTTGAAATCGCTTTTATGCTCGTAAACTAATCACTCCGAGCGTGAACTTCGCATGTCCTTTAACGGCGAATTCAGGTCATGAGATGCGACTCTATCTGTGTGAAAAACCTTCCCAAGGCAAAGACATTGCGCGTGTTCTTGGTGCCAGCCAACGAGGCACAGGCTGCTACAAGGGCGCGAACATCGGGGTGACGTGGTGTATTGGCCATTTAGTTGAAGCTGCCCCACCTGAAGCTTACGACCAACGCTACAAGATCTGGTCGTTAGATCACTTGCCGATCATCCCGGAGAAATGGCGCGTCGAGGTGAAGGCGGAAACGGCCACCCAGTACACAATTGTCAAAGCGTTGTTGGCTGAGTCAACCGAACTGGTGATTGCCACGGATGCCGATCGTGAAGGTGAAATGATCGCCCGCGAAGTGCTTGACCTGTGCAGTTATCGTGGCTCAATCCAGCGTTTGTGGCTATCGGCGCTTAATGAAGCTTCGATTCGCAAAGCGCTTGGTTGCTTACGGCCCGCCAGTGAAACCGAACGACTCTATCACTCTGCCCTCGCTCGCTCTCGGGCTGATTGGTTGATCGGCATGAACATGACTCGTCTGTTCACCGCGCTTGGCCGTCAAAGCGGTCACAGTGGGGTGTTGTCCGTCGGCCGTGTGCAGACACCCACACTGCGCCTCGTCGTAGACCGTGACAGAGAAATCCTGCGCTTTGTGCCAGCACCTTACTGGACGGTCGAAGTCGAACTGTTGTTCCTTGGGCAGATTTTTTCAGCCCTGTGGAGCGTGCCTGAAAACGCGTCTGATCAAGCGGGTCGTTGCAATCGTCAAGCCATTGCTCAGAATGCTCTGCGCGACCTTCAACAGGCTCATCAAGCGCAAGTTGTTAGCGTGGAGACGCAGCGCATCCGCGAAGCACCTCCATTGCCCTTCAACCTGAGCACGCTGCAGGAAGTCTGTTCGAAACAACTGGGTTTCGATGTTCAGCAGACGCTGAATATTGCCCAGTCACTCTACGAAACACACAAAGCTACAACCTATCCTCGTACTAACACAGGCTATCTGCCTGAAAACATGTTGGCTGAAGCACCAACCGTTCTGAACGCACTGGTAACCAGCGATCCTGGCTTGCTGACTTCGGTAAACAACGCTGACCCTCAGCAACGCTCACGCGCCTGGAACGACGATTTCGTCACTTCCCACCACGGCATTATCCCAACATTAGAACCGTTTAGATTGGTAAACCTGAACGAAGCTGAGCGTGCAGTCTATGAACTGATTCGTGGTCATTATCTGGCTCAGTTCCTTCCCCATCATGAATATGACCGGACCTGCGTGAAGCTCACGTGTGCCGGAAGCATGTTGCAAACCAGTGGTAAAAGTATCGCGCTCGTGGGATGGCACAGCGTTTTCAGTACGCATAGATCCACTGTCGAGGATGAGACGTCAACACGCACTCAAGATCTGCCTGCATTGACCATTGAAGACCATTGCGATGTGCGAGAAGTGAAACTCAAATCCCTCAAAACAAAGCCACCCAAGGCCTACACCCAGGGTGAGCTGATCAAGTCCATGAAGGATGTTGCGAAAAGGGTGACTGATCCGCGTTTGAAACAGACGCTCAAGAACACCTCAGGCATCGGTACGGAAGCGACGAGAGCGAACATCATCAGTGGACTGCTGAACCGCGGTTACTTGTACAAGAAAGGTCGGTCGGTACACGCCTCTGAGTCAGCGTTTTCGATTATCGATGCCGTCCCGGCCGCTATCGCTGATCCGGCAACCACCGCGATCTGGGAGCAAGCATTCGACGCGATCGAAAGTGGCCAAATGACCCTTGAATGTTTTATCGCCAAACAATGCAAATGGATTAGCCAGCTAGTCGAACATTATCGGACGACGACGCTGGCCATGCATACTCCGGGAGGCCCCAATTGCCCGCTGTGCGGTGCATCAATGCGGCGACGAACAGGCAAGCACGGTGCTTTCTGGTCCTGTACTCGCTACCCCGAATGCCTGGGTGTATTGCCTGTGGAAGCCAAGATGGCAACTGCCAATCATCATCGAAAGCGCCGTCGCTCGCCCCCTAAAGGTTAATGAGCGGCTCAGCCCAAGCATCTGTCTCCTTCTGCAACAGCAGATGCGCCCGACTCACGAGGACCGGGACGAAGGATCAATGTTTCAACGCTGCGCATCAGTGCGGTTTCAATGATCAAAAAAACCACGTTGAAGGGTCCCCTGATTACCTTTTGGGTCATGACGAGACCCTTCAGGGTGGACGTAATCGGTGCCGGCGCCCGCCGGCCAAATAACGGGTTCCTTTTGTACGCGGATGTGTGCCCCACGATGCCGACCCACGCCACGATGCGGGTCGGGTGTGATGACTGCAACGGTGTCTGGCAATGACACGTGCCAGTTGCTGGCGCAGCCCATGGTGGCTCCTTGGTTCAAGCCGAGAGCTTAGTCTCGGCGCCTCTGTCCCCTCCCCCAATCACGCGCTTCTTTCAGCACTTCAGATGCGGTCGTTTGCGTGTGCCCCAGAGAAGGACACCCCCATGGAACACCCTGTAAATCTCTACCAATACGCCAGTGTCTGTAGCGGCATTGAGGCAGTAAGTGTGGCTTGGCAGACGCTGGGTATGACGCCAGCCTGGTTCTCGGAAATCGAACCATTCCCCTGTGCGGTGCTGGCGCACCATTACCCCCGAGTTACCAATTACGGCGACATGACACTCCTGGCCGATCAAGTGCTTGAAGAGGCTGTACCGTCACCTCCGATTCTCGTTGGCGGGACCCCTTGCCAGGATTTCAGTGTCGCAGGCTTCCGTGCCGGCCTCACAGCACCGCGCGGAGCGCTGAGCCTCAACTTTGTGGAGCTGGCCAATGCCATCGATCACGTCAGAACCCTGCGTAATGAACCCCAAGCCGTCATCGTTTGGGAGAACGTCCCCGGCGTCCTCAGCGACAAAAGAAACGCCTTCGGATGCCTTCTTGCAGCATTGGCTGGCGAAGACAGCGAACTTCATCCCCCAAGGAAGGCATGGTCGCACGCGGGTATTGTGTTTGGTCCCCAAAGAACAATCGCTTGGCGCGTCCTGGATGCCCAATATTTCGGCGTTCCCCAACGACGCCGTCGTGTCTTTCTTGTCGCAAGTGCTAGAACAGGGTTCGATCCCGCCGCGGTACTTTTTGAGTCCGAAAGCCCGCGCCGGGATATTGCGCCGGACCGCACGACGCAAACGCATACTGCCTCTTCTTCTGGAGCAGGCACTCAAGCAGTGAACGGCCAGGTACGCACTCGTGCTTTTACCAACTCCTACGGCATGTCGAGTGGTCAAGGAGGTGCTGAAGCGAACTTGGAGTGCTGCCCTACCCTGACCTGTAATCATGATGTGGCCATTGTCGTCTGCACGGAAACGCAGACTACAGACTCAGCCCCCCACGCAGATGGCCAACCTGAACGCTTGCGGTCTGAGGATGCCTCCCTCAAGGCGCGGATCAGTCACAAAGCCCGCCGATTGCTTCCGCACGAGTGCGAGCAGTTGCAAGGCTTACCCAAGGACTACACGCGTATTCCTCGACGTCATTATGCGAGCCGGAAAATCAGCCGTGCTCGCCCCATTGATCTATGGGAGCAGACAGAAAACGGTTGGATGCTGATGGCCGCTGACGGGCCTCGTTACAACGCTATCGGCAACACGATGGCGGTGCCGTGCTTGGTATGGATCGGCAAGAGATTGCGCCTGGAAATATCAAAATCCGGAGGTGTTTCTGAAGGTATTGATCGCTGACATGAGAGTGTCGGCAAACCATTCTTTGGGCACGCAACGCTGATCTCCGATCAGTGACTGCCCAGGCAGCCAAGGTCTTTAAGGCTGCGTCGTGAAGGGTTCACGCTGACCACGCCCCGTCCGCTCAGCATCGTTTTGCGGACACATGCCTTGAATGGCATGGGTGCCTGTCACTCATCGTGCGTGTTCTTTCGGACAGCACTCAATTAAATCTTCAGGAGTCATCCAATGAAAAGCTCTGCTGCCTCACAACTTGCTCGAAAGCCGTTGCAACGGCCCGTCGATAAACCCTCTTCTGAGGTCTGCAATCCTGCAGTCGCATTCTTTTTCGCTTGGAAAAAAGGCGTTGAACTCGCGGGCTCTCGTTACTTCGGTGATGGCAGCCAAGAGGGATTCCAAAAAGCCAATTGCAGGTGGGATCTTCGTCCCATCATCCGTGTGATCAAAAGCAGTTTTGAAGTTCTGACTGAGCAAGAAAGAGTTTTCCTAGCTGCACTAGTCAGCTTCTTTGACACTGAGGAAGGCAGCGATCTGCTCAAACAGTCCGGAATCAAGGGTTTATCCGATCTTGGGCTTTTAAATATTGAACAGAGAGATGTCATCGCCGGGCTGATCATGCACAACCATGATTGGTAACACCGTAAGCACTCTCAAGATTCATTAATCCACTCACCCACTTGGGGGCCAACGCTCCTTTGGGAGGTCAGCCTCCAACTGCTTTCTCAAGCCTGGAGGCATGTCATGAGCACCGCATTTTCCAACGAAACTTACTTCGACCTTCACATCAACGGCCTTGGGTATCTCAATCGCATCCGCGAAGTGAAGCCCAGGAAAGGCGACGCGTTCCTAGCTTGCGACATCGTCGCGCTCAACGGTCCGACCGACAATCCGGAATACCGCCGATTTGACGTGAGAGTGACCGGCGCGGAGGCGCAATGCCTGGTCCGTCGTTGTGTCAAAGCCGTGGAGTTAGAGCAGAAGGTTTTGGTTGGTTTTCGCCTCGGTGATCCGTGGGTGGACACATTCACCTACACCAAAGGCATCAATGTCGGGCAACCGGGTTTAAGTCTTAAAGCGCGACTGCTTCTTCTGAACTGGATAAAGATCGATGGGGTTTTAGTGCACAAGCGCGAGCCGAATATCAAAGACGAGGAGAAACCCAGTGTTTTAACGCCGCCGGTTGACTTGCAACCTGAGGCTATAGGTGAGTCTCCCGTCATCCACTGACTTTAGATCCGAGATCGGGTTTTGGTTTTTCCCAACGTCGTCGTAAGACGGTCGTTCAATTTTCTTCCCTTATGGGCCATGACGCCCTTAAGGGAAATGTCATGGCCCGATTTTGAATAGGCAGCAGACCATGATTGTTATCCAATTTGATGAGGCATTGACACCTATGTCCGAGCATGGCGCGTTGGTTATCACGCAAGGCGTCGACGCACTCATGAGAGCGCAGCGATTAGAGCCTTTCCAGTTTTTTGGCCGGCACATACAGGGCGATTGGGGTGACATCTGCGATGAAGATCGTGGGTTGAACGAAGAAGCGCTGATGTCGGGCAACCGATTGATGTCGGTGTACAACATCAATGATGAGTTGAAAATCTGGATCATTACGGAGGCTGATCGCAGCGTTACTACCATTCTTCTTCCTGAAGAGTACTGAGGTCTGTGGTCAGGTCGCAGTAAGCACTTCAAACACTATTCGCAACGGCCTCCTAAGAGGCCGTTTCTTTTGATCAAAATACGGAGTTACGGGATACCAGTTAGGTCGCTGCACCTTACCTGCAGGGTTGAGATCTTGTGAGGGTCACCTTCAGGAATCCTTTCCATGCCAGTCATCAATCATTATTTCTTACCCTGCTTGCTGCTGGGAGGTCTTTCACTCGCCGCATGCCATACCCCAGAGATGCGCGTCACCAATCAACCTGTCAAACCCGCGTTGAATTCGACTCCAGCAAGCATCATCCCCGTGCAACGGTACGGACGCTACACGTTGGTCGAGATGCAGCCGGACCTGGCCAAGCAAAACCTCCTGCTGCAAGTCATCGACGTCGACATTCCCGGTGCTTGGAATAGCACTGTCGCAGATGCAATGAAATATGTGCTGATTCGGTCCGGATACAGACTCTGCGCAAGCACGCCAGAGAACGCCGCAATGTTCGCGCTTCCCCTCCCCGCGGCTCACATAAAACTCGGCCCCATCGTCCTACGCGACGCTCTCCAAGTCCTTGCGGGATCTGCATGGTCAATGCAAGTCGATGAGCAACTGAGGCAGATCTGTTTCGTTTCCGCCTCCAATGGTGTCGCTCGCGATATCCCGCTTCAGAAAACCGCAATTCTGGAGATCAGTCGATGATCTACGCCATCCCTGCGGGGTCGTACATACGCGGCCGTCTGACTCGCTGGAGCAGCCCCCTTCTATTCTCCATCACGTTCTGCTCGCTCCTTTCACATCAATTTGCACTTTCCGGGCTAACCCAAAATCAGGTCATGGACTCGAAAGACCTTCAGCACATCGATGAGCGTGTGTTGGTGCTGGAGAAGTCAGCAGTCGTCGCATCGTCAGAACAGTCAGGCGTCAGCTACTCAGACCTCAACGCATTGAACGACAGCTTTAACGAGCGAATCACGGAACTCGCAACGGCGATGACAGCTGTAGCGAGCCAAGCCGACCTACAAGCTCTGGAGCAACAAGTTCAGAAGATAGAAAAAAACCGAGTGCAAGTACTTACCGCACCTGCTTCGACCAAACCCCATAAACCCCGCTCAAAGCCAAGAATAGTGGTCGAGTTTCCCCTCCAGATACTGGGCCAGGAAATTAGAGGTGGTGAGCACTTTTTATCGGTTGGCGCGATTGGCGCAGAGTCTTTGGATCAATGCCAGTTGATACGCGTTGGCGAGACCTATCTGGGCTGGAAGCTGGACGGTGTTGAAGGTCAAAGCGCGGTATTTACTGCCAACGGTGTAATTCACCGTCTGAAAATTCGATAGGAGTGGCCATGTCACGTCTCAGGTTTCTCCCCTCGTTGATGATGCCCATGTGTTTCGTTGTTCATGCACTCGACTCAGCTTCCCACGTCTCTATCGAAACCCGCTCTAAACCTTTGTCTGATGCAGTCATCACTGACCAAAAAAAGAGGTTGGCTGAGCAATGGGGATTGGAAGAGGAAGAATTAGAGCGTTATAGAACGCTCATGCAAGGGCCACTGGGTACTTACTCCCCTAACCTGGATCCTTTGAGCGCTTTAGGGATCGAGGCACGTACAGAAGCTGAACGACACCGCTATGCGTTACTTCAAGTCGACGCTGAGGCAGCCCGTGTCGAAAAGCTGCTCGTATATCAACGGGCCTATGACCAGGCTTGGAAAGAAAGACACCCCAAGCTTGAGCTGGTCTCACTACCGCCCTTGAGCAGCCCCCTCTTGACCAAGCCCACTGAACGGAAGGCCGTGTTTGTTCGTTACGACTGCCCTGAATGCGTGGCCAAGGTTAGGCAGCTACAAGGTTCAGGGGGCATGTTTGACCTCTACATTGTCGACAGTCAGCACGATGACAGGCGCATTCGTCAGTGGGCTCAGAACGCAGGCATCGCACCGGACAAAGTGCGCAGTGGGATCATCACCATCAATCATGACAACGGCCGATGGGGATCAATTGCAGTCCAGGGAGACCTGCCGGCAGTCGTGCACAGGGTAAACGGCACATGGATACGACAGTGAACGTGCATTACAAGCTATTGTGCCTCTGGAGTTGCGTCATGCCTTTGAGCTCAGCCTCGCTGTGTGTTGCGCAAACCCTCACCGTTCCACCGCCGGCCTACAGCATCGCCGCGCGCCGAAGTGGTGTTCCTTCAAACGTACTGTTTGCGGTGGCGCTACAGGAAAGCGGTATGACCTTGCGGGGCAAGCGTCTACCTTGGCCCTGGACACTGAACCTTGCAGGCAACGCTCAATATTTCGCAACCCATGCGGATGCCTGCCGGGCATTGCGAGCTGGCCTCATGCGTTTGCCAGCATTTCGAATAGATGTAGGTCTGACTCAAATCAATCTGGGCCATCAACGACGGTTCTATCAGGATCCGTGCGAGGTGTTATCGCCGAATAAAAATCTGACGATAGCCGCAACCATCTTGCGCGAGCAGTATCGCGTGGACGAAGACTGGCTGATGGCTGCAGGACGTTACCACCGCCCCGCCGGTGGCCGACCTGCAGCTCGCTATCGACGCAGCGTCGCTAGACACCTCAATGATTTGGCTTTGACAGAGGGTGGCCGACCATGAAAATCAGGTGTCGATGGATGCTATTGGCATGGGTTACCTGCTGCAACGTCAGTGTGGCTGACACTGTCATTCCCAGATTTGCGGATGTCCGTTACAGCGAAGAGGAGTTTCTGCCGGTTCGTTCGACGGCTCTTTCTCCTGGTCCGGTGCAACGACGATCACTGAGTGCTTCAGGCTTACCCGCTTTCTTCTTGGTGGGTGATGATCATCTGTCGCGGTCATGGTTAAAGCGGCGCCTTTCAACGCTTGCCAACCTCAACGCGGTCGGTCTGGTTGTTAACGTCGAATCTCATGCGGCGCTGAAGGGGCTGCGCGACATTGCGCCAGGTGTGACGCTCTCCCCTGTCTCGGCTGATGATTTGGCCCAGCGTTTGAATCTCCAACATTATCCCGTCTTGATCACCGCTGATCGTATTGAGCAATAACGATGGCGCAACATCATGCGGTCGAAACACTGCTGCGGCCGGCGGTGGAACTGTACAGCGCGACTGCTTGCAGTTCGGCTGCCGTGTTGTGTCTTGTAGCACCCTGGTCTCTTGCGTTGACTCCCTCCTTCGGCGTGGGCGGTGCATGCTGCTGCGCAACGCTTGCCGCAATCCGTTTGAAGCAGGCCAGTGTGGTCCTGCGTTATCGACGGCAGATGAGGCGACTACCACGCTACGTGATGACCAGCCGGGAGATCCCGGTGAGTCATGAGCGCCTGTTTATCGGGAAGGGGTTTCGTTGGGATCAACGCCATACCCATCGATTAATGCAGACCTATCGTCCAGAGTTCCGACGCTACGTTGAATCCTCAATGCTCTATCAACAGGCGCGACGACTTGAAGCGCGGCTGGAATTTGCACCCTACCCGCTGAACCAGTTGCGGCAGTTCACACGCTGGGATCATTGGTTAAACCCGGCCAGACCGCTGCCCCCCGTTGGCGGTTTACCAAGACTCCACGCTGTTGAGCCGAACGAGGTCGATGTCACTCTCCCATTGGGTGAAAGAGTCGGCCATTCTCTGGTGCTAGGCACTACCCGAGTAGGAAAGACTCGCCTCGCAGAATTGTTTATCACCCAAGATATTCGCCGCGATGAAATCTGCATCGTTTTCGATCCCAAGGGAGACGCGGATCTCCTAAAGCGCATGTACGTCGAGGCCAAGCGTGCGGGGCGTGAGGGTGAGTTTTACGTGTTTCATTTGGGCCAACCCTCAATTTCTGCACGTTATAACGCGATCGGTCGTTTCGGGCGTATTACAGAGGTGGCATCTCGTATCGCAGGACAGCTGTCTGGTGAAGGAAACTCGGCCGCGTTTAGGGAGTTTGCCTGGCGGTTCGTCAATATCATTGCCCGAGCCTTGGTTGAGCTGGGCCAACGTCCTGACTACCTTTTGATCCAGCGTCATGTAATCAATATCGATGCGCTGTTCATTGAGTACGCGGCTTATTTCTTTGCTCAACATGATCGCAAGGCGTGGGATGTCATTGTTCAACTGGAAGCCAAGATCAATGAGAAGAACACACCACGGCACATGATGGGACGAGAAAAACGGGTGGTGGCAATCGAGCAGTATCTGCAACACGCAAGATTGTACGACCCGGTTCTGGATGGATTACGTTCCGCGGTGCGCTACGACAGAACGTACTTCGACAAGATTGTCGCTTCTCTTCTGCCCCTCCTGGAGAAGCTGACCACCGGTGACATCGCGCAGCTTTTGGCGCCTGATTACATGGATCTTGAAGATCCAAGACCCATCTTTGATTGGATGCAAGTGATCCGAAAACGAGCGATCGTTTATGTGGGACTGGATGCACTGTCGGACTCTGAGGTGGCATCCGCGGTGGGCAACTCCATGTTTGCTGATCTGGTGTCTGTAGCAGGCCATATCTATAAATTTGGGGTCGAGGATGGGTTACCAGGTGAGGCGGAAAACCAAAAAATACCCATCAATGTCCATGCTGATGAATTCAATGAGCTGATGGGTGATGAGTTCATACCGATGATAAATAAAGGCGGTGGCGCCGGCATCCAGGTCACGGCTTACACACAGACATTGAGTGACATTGAAGCGCGTATTGGTAATCGGGCGAAGGCTGGCCAGGTTATTGGTAACTTCAACAACCTGTTCATGCTGCGGGTTCGTGAAACGGCCACAGCTGAATTGCTGACGAAGCAACTGCCCAACGTTGATGTGTACGCGACGTCAGTGATGAGTGCTGCAACGGACAGCTCGGATCCTCATGGCAACACCGCTTTCACGTCAAACACCCAAGACCGAATCACAACGACCAGCGTTCCGATGATTGAACCGGCTCATGTGGTGGCATTACCCAAAGGCCAAGCCTTCGCCCTCATCGAGGGAGGTCAACTTTGGAAGGTGCGCATGCCCCTGCCCGCTCCAGACCCTGACGAGGTAATGCCAAAAGATCTGCAAGCCATGGCTGGATACATGCGCAAACGCTACGTGCCGGCGGAAGACTGGTGGTGTGCGGTTTCAGATCAGGATCAGAACGCACCACTACCGCCAGATTTACTTGATGACGAAGACCTCAGAGAGCGTGCTTAATACATGAGCGATCTGGCCTCGACGGCGCAACGTCAGCAGCAAAGACAACAAGGAGTGCTGATCACCCTGCTGACATTACCTTTTCGGTTTGTAGCAGTGCTACTCGGGTCGTTGCTATTGAGCATCCTCATAGAGTGCATCGGAATGTATACCCTCTGGCCTGAGGAAGGCTGGCGTCATTCCCAGCAGATGTTCGAATTTGAGCTGGGACAGCTATCCAATAATTTCAAACGCAGTGCATTGGTTCAGGAACCGGAACGAATGGCAAAGGAGCTGATCCAGACTGTCCATCACGCGATCATTGCGAAGACAGGTTTCGAAGGAGCGGTTCATAACACGTCACGCAAGGTGCACAGTTTCAGAACAGAGGAGGCTCGCAAGGCGCGTGTTTACCTGAGGACCTTCTACACCCATTTAGAAAGCAATCTAATCGCCGCCGCCTATACCGTTCTGGTCTTCATCACTCGATTGGTGGTGCTGTTTCTTTCTCTGCCACTGTTTGTTATTGCGGCCTTTCTTGGCTTGATAGACGGGCTTGTTTCCAGGGATATCAGGCGCTTTGGCGCGGGCAGAGAATCGAGCTACCTCTACCATCGCGCCAAGACCTGTGTGATGCCCTTAGCAACGTTACCGTGGGTCATCTACCTGACCATCCCTCTAAGTGTGGAGGCCTCATTCATACTGGTGCCCAGTGCAGCGTGCCTTGCAATAGCGCTCGGTATCACCGTCAGCAGCTTCAAAAAATATCTTTGAGCCCAGCAATTCAGATCGAGGCTGTTGAATTACTTCGCGCCGTTTCGAGCCCACCAGTAGTAGGCCGCCATTTCCACATCTGCCGGGGTCCAGCTTTTCTTTTGATTGGCAACAGGACAGTGGAAATGATTCTTACGATTCAAAAAATTGGCGATGTCGCTCAGCAAGGGAAGATAAGCGTTTACGTACTCATCCAAATTAGTGAGAAGCCGAGAGTTGGAGTACGTGGCCAAGCGGCTCGTTCTCCGTGACTTATTTGGCCACTCCCGAATAAACGCGGTACCGCGGCCCGTCACTGCCAGTGAGTTAAAAAAATAGGAGGCATGGCGATCGACAGCGGCACCCTCCTTGGGTCTGACAAACCTATAAATCTTGGAAGCGATGACCAAACTGATACCAGGCAATCGGCTCAATGCATTCAGAGCTGCATGACTGCCACCTGGCACTAAACAGAGTTGAATCGCGGCAAGCATCTCCAGTTGCTCTGATGCAGATGCATTCAGAATTCGCCTGTGAGAAGGCTTGTAGTTCCCTGCCCACGATGAAACCTCAGCAATTATCTGTTGTGCAGATGAAGTCGTGAGGCCCTTTAGCAAGCGTTTAACCGTAGCTTCCAGATCCGTAATTTTCTGCTGACTCTTTACCCTCCCGGTATTGAAGGGCCAGTCATAGCTTTCTCGCGCGGTGGTCAGCAACGTCACCAGCGATGGGCTAGGCAATACGGAGCCTGATGCGTAGGTGAGACTGATGCCGGCTGGGAAACTTGGGGCATCATTTGGCATTGCCATTGAGTCGTCCTTTCTCTAAAAACCGAATGCAGGCATTTTGCCATGCTTTGAAAAAGCCTTAAATGCCTATCCGGACTTTCTCAAGTTCCGATTGTTAGCTGCCCCACGTTTTTCCCCCTAGCAATATCGAGCCGTCTGACAGGATCAAACGAGCTCTCCACATGATCAACCGCTTTCGTAAAAACTTCCTTCCGCGCATCGCTCTGCTGTTTATGGCCGCGGAATCGACTGCATCGTCAGCCAATTCATTCGTCGACGAACATACCCTTCTGGCAACGCTGCTACGCGAACTAAACACCATTGACCTTCTGACGACTTCACCTGTTGCAGTGCCCGATCAAGAATCCCGGCGCTTCCATTTCGATTACGTCCGACTACGCGCTGACATTCATCGTGTCAGTTCCGGCATCCAGCAATACCTGGCTCCCAAGCGCGCGACACCTCGCGATGACATTGCGCTGCATGGCGACTACAGCAATGAACCGGTATTGGACCAATGAATGCTGCGCAGAACGCAGCATTTCAAGCAAACGGCGGTCTCTCCCCTTCGGTCACCTCCTCAGTACTGGTCGCCATCGTGTTCGCAACGTTCTTGCTCTGGGCGCCTGGGCGATTCGTACCGCTTATTCGGGTTGGGCTGAACACCGGCTAAATCAAAGACAGTTTTTGGGCGTCGTTATCCGATTCACCGCGATGTACCTGGCTTTGACGCTTTTCCTCCTTTAATCCTCCAAAGGAACTCCCAATGCGTAGGCAATTCCCCTCGTCAAAACGAACAGCAGGAACGCTCGTCCTCTATGCCACAACACTGCCCTTATTTGCTCAAGCCAAGGGCAAGTTACCAACGATGGAGGATCCATCTCGCGGTGCCGGCAATGGCATCATGCAAACGATGCAGAACTACGGCTACGACATCATCATGCTTGTGGCGCTGCTGGTCGTCGCCTCGATGTTTATCGGTGTCTGCTATCACGCTTACACACGCTATTCCGAAATCCATACCGGCCGCTCCACTTGGGGGCAATTTGGTCTCAGTGTTGCCGTGGGCGCAATCATGCTTGTCGTGGGCATCTGGTTGCTGACCAAAGCCACCGGCATTTTGTGAGGGAGACACCCCATGGACTCCCTACAACACACAACATCTGACGGTACCGTCGCTTTTCTTCCCCATCGACTGAACCGGCAGCCAATCGTCGTTCGCGGACTCACCGCAAACGAACTCTGGATATGTACAGCAATGGCTGCGGCATCAGGACTGTTACTGGGCATACCCGGTGCGTGGGCTGTCAGCAGCATTGCGGTGATACCCACCACCATTGTGGTTTCCATTGCATCGGGCTTGTTCATTGGTGGTGGTCTGTTGCGTCGTCAAAAACGCGGCCGACCTGAGACATGGCTTTACAGGCAGCTTCAATGGTGGCTGGCAAACCACTCTCCTCGCTTTGCTGCCCTGATGGGTACGAGTGAACTCATTACACGAACTGGTTTCTGGGCAACTCGACGGGGTGGCGCATGAGCCGATTCAAGAATGAGGTATTGCACCTGCAATCGCATGTGAAGACTTTACGAATGGGGGCTGCAGCCCTGCTTGCTATGGCCATCGGCATGGGCGCTGGCTGGTGGAATGCACCACGAGATCTCACTATCCATGTACCTCCCGACCTGCGCTCTGGCAGTACGCGTCAATGGTGGGAGGTTCCACCCGAATCCGTCTATGCCTTCACTTTCTACATCTTTCAGCAGCTCAATCGTTGGCCCACTGATGGTGAGGAAGATTACACCCGCAACCTCCAATCTCTCACCGCATACATTACTCCACAGTGCCGCGCGTTCTTCGAGAAAGACTATGACCAACGACGTCGCTCGGGAGAACTCCGAAATCGCGTCCGTGGCATCTACGAGATACCTGGCCGAGGCTACGGTGATGACCCACAGGCTCGGGTCAAGGTGGTCTCCGATCGAGATTGGCTGGTCACGCTCGACATTAATGCCGACGAGTATCACGGCGCTGAGCAAATCAAGCGTGCACTGGTCCGCTACCCCATCAAGGTCGTACGTCTAGACGTTGATCCTGAACTCAATCCATTTGGTCTTGCATTGGACTGCTACGACGGCGCACCGCAACGCATCGTCCTGCCTGCTGGCCCTGCCTCAGGCTCTCGAAAATCAGAGCGATCGCTGGGAGATACGCCATGAAGCCTTTGCAGATAGCGGCCTGCCTTGGCCTCACACTGCCTTTCGTCATTACCTCAAGCCAGGCCGTCGAAGTGATGCGCTGGGAGCGACTTCCACTGGCCATCCCCCTGGTTGTTGGCCAAGAACGCGTGGTGTTTATCGACCGCAATGTTCGTGTCGGCGTACCGGGCCACTTAGGTGATCGGCTAAGGATTCAAAGCGCTGCCGGTGCGGTGTATCTGAGGGCTAACGAACCGATTGATCCAGTGCGGCTGCAACTTCAAGACGCAATGACGGGAGAATTGGTTTTGATCGATGTCGTGGCTGAAAACCCCGCGCCCGATCAGGCGCGTCTGGAGGATGTCAGAATCATCGAAGAACCCGTCCGAAGGCAGCGATCAGTACCCGATGCGCTTGAGCAATCCTTACTCAGTAAAGAACATTCGAAATTAACGCCAGTCCCCGTGTTACTCACACGCTACGCCGCTCAAAACCTATACGCACCACTGAGAACCGTCGAGCCTTTGCCAGGCGTGCGCCGAGTCAATCTGGCGGGTGATCTCTCGCTAGACCTGTTGATGCCGAGCTTACCCATCAAAGCCAAGGCTCTGGCAGCGTGGCGCATGGAGGAGTATTGGCTGACGGCCGTCCGATTAAGTAACCAAACCGATGCACTCGTCGAGTTGGACCCACGGTTGCTGTTGGGCGATTTTTCAACCGCGACGTTCCAACATCAACAGCTGGGTCCTAAGGGTACGTCATTGGATACCTCCGTGGTTTACCTAACCACGCGTGGGCAAGGCCTGGCGCAATCAATTCTCCCAACCATCAGTCCTGTCGACGCGGCGCTTAATGTGCCCCCTGCCAATCCCGACTTCACCCGGGAGAGAAACCATGAAGAGTAATGGTTTACTCAAGTGGCTGATGATTCCGATCGTTCTGCTTGTGGTGCTCGTGCTTATAAAACTACTGCCTGCCAAGCCCACTCCTTCTGAAACTGCCAACGGCGAGAGCCGACTCACACCTGACGAAATGAAGGCACTGGGTCTGGAAGGCGACACGCCGAGCGACACGGTGGCCACTTTGGTGGCTCAGGTCAGACTGTTGCGGGCAGAGGTGAAAAACACTCAGGGGGTAAATCAACAGAACTCATCCTCCGAGTCACTGCATCAGTTTGAAGATAAGCTGGAAGCGCGTATTCAGCAGGCATTGGAGCAAGAGCGGCTGCGCGTTCAGGAGGATCGGCAGGCTTCTGACTCAACGACTGAAACCCAAGGCCTTCTGCAGGATATCCAGCACCGCCTCGATAGCCTGAGTCAGAGGGACAACGTTATAGATATCCCGGTGGGGTTCGGTCTAGAACAAGGGGATGGTCAAGGCTTTAGAAATGGTGTGCGATGGATTGAGCCTGAAGACGCCAAACCGAAAGACCCTTCGGCATCTAACGAGCAAGACATGAGCTTTCCAGCTCGTTTTGGCCCAGCACAAAAGACGCTGGAAAATGTGGCCGACACATCTACCTCAAACTCCTCGCGGCCCCTTGAAGGTCACTCGCTCAAACCAACCTATACCATCCCGCCCAACGCCACGTTGATGGGCTCGGTTGCCATGACGGCACTCATAGGCCGAGTCCCTATCGATGGGACTGTGAACGATCCCTACCCATTCAAAGTGCTCATTGGTGCTGACAACCTGATCGCCAATGGGATTGATCTGCCTGAGGTCGCCGGCGCAGTAGTCAGTGGCACTGCCTCAGGTGACTGGACTCTGTCCTGCGTCAGAGGACAGATCCGCTCAATCACCTTCGTGTTCTCAGACGGCACCATCCGTACATTGCCGAGTGACAGTGCCAAAGAATCGCAGGGCAACAGACAGAGCTCATCGGGCAGCGAGGCTTCCCAAGAAGGTTTGGGCTGGATCAGCGACAGTCATGGCATCCCTTGTGTGGCTGGAAAACGGCGTAGTAACGCGCAGCAGTATTTGGGCTCCCAAGCCCTCATCACAGCCGCCGGCGTAGGTGTCGCGTCAATGATCAAGTCAGATGGCAACAGCACGGTTTATGCCGGCAACAATGCAGGCTCAATGGGGACTGTCGGTATATCCGGAAGCGAGGCCATGAACCGAATGCTCGCCAGTGGTGTGCAGGACATTTCGCAGTGGGTCAGCAAACTTTACGGCCAAGCGTTCGCGGCAGTCTACGTCGAGCCCGGAGCTCAAGTGGCCGTGCATATAGAAGCCCCTCTCACCCTCGACTACGACGCTGACGGACGCAAAGTCGATCACACCCTCGGAGGTCGTCATGCTACGACGGATCTGGACTGAATCAATGGCCGCAGTATTGCTTGCGACGGTCATCGTTGGCTGCACGACCAACACAGAGGAACTGCTGACTCACGACGGCCACACGATGATCGACGTGTGGAACCGACAAACCAACGGTTCGCAGAGCGGCCGAGTAGCCCAGCAACTGCTGGATGCTCGACAGGCGTTGAGGCGGCCCTTGATTGAACCGCTTGTTCCTTCGACATCCCAGCCTTACACACGAACAGCGCAAAACGAAATCTACCGTCAATTTCATCGATTGCCCAATCCGGACCTGGTGATGTACGTCTTCCCTCACCGGGCTGGGACAGAAGCTGTGCCGGTGCCTGGTTACAGCACGGTCTTTCCACTGCATCAACGTGTGCAATACGCCATGCCGGGCGAACGACTGGAGGATTACTGATGCCGTGGTTCAAGCAAGGCAATAACGAGAACACAGCGCAAGACTCCCCTGAGCCCAATTCCTGGTACCGATACATCAACAAACTGGCAGAAAACGGTGTGCATTCACTTGGATTGCGGCAGAGCAAACCTGTTACCGAGGCCGACGACTACGCTTTCTACGCCACGACGCCCTCCTTTGTAGACCGATTACCCTGGGTGGAATATTTGCCGCAGCATCGATGTATGCTGCTGGAAGATGGCGTATCAGTTGCTGCGTTTTTCGAAGTGATACCGCTGGGTACTGAAGGCCGTGAAAGCGCTTGGCTGAACCAGGCCAGGGACACGTTGGAAAACGTGCTTCAGGACAGTTTCGACGAGTTGGACAACAACCCTTGGGTCGTACAGCTCTACGCCCAGGATGAGACAAACTGGGATAGCTACATGTCGACGCTGCGGCAGTATCTTCAGCCGCGTGCACAGGACACGGCCTTCAGTGAGTTTTACTTGCGCTTCTTCGCCCATCATCTGAACGCGATCGCCAAACCAGGCGGCCTTTTTGATGACACGGCTCTCACCCGCCTGCCATGGCGTGGTCAGAATCGACGCGTCCGCATGGTTGTTTACCGCCGTGCACCCGATACCCCTTCACTCAAACGAGGTCAGACAGCCGAACAGGCATTGGACGTTGTGTGTGAACGGCTAACGGGAGGGCTAACCAGTACAGGTATTAAAACCCAACGCATGGAGGCCGCCGATATCCACAGTTGGCTACTGCGCTGGTTCAACCCCAATCCTACGATACTCGGCAGCACCGCTGAGGCTCGTGATCGCTTCTATCATCTCAGCGCTTACCCGAAAGAAACCGAAGCGGGCGAAATCGAGTTAGCCAGCGGAACTGACTTCGCTCAACGCCTGTTCTTCAGTCAACCACGCTCCGACACAGAACAAGGCGTCTGGTACTTAGACGGCATGCCTCATCGCGTCATGTTGATGGATCGCCTGCGTAATGTGCCTCACACCGGTCACTTGACTGGCGAGACTCGCAAAGGAGACGCCATCAACACCTACTTCGACCAGATGCCCGAAGACACCCTCATGTGTCTGACGCTGATTGCTACCCCCCAAGACGTGCTGGAAGCGCATCTCAATCACTTGAGCAAAAAGTCGGTGGGGGAAACCTTAGATTCGGAACAAACACGCCATGACGTGAACCAGGCGCGCTCGATCATTGGGAGCTCTCACAAGCTGTATCGCGGCTCCTTGGCCTTCTACCTGCGCGGAAAAGACATACAAGAGCTTGATGCTCGCGGCATGCAATTGGCCAACGTCATGCTCAACGCAGGCTTGCAGCCGGTGCGAGAAAATGACGAAGTTGCACCGCTGAACAGTTACCTGCGTTGGTTGCCGTGTGTTTTTGATCCGGCCAAAGACAAGCGTCAGTGGTACAGCCAACTGATGTTTGCTCAACATGCTGCCAATCTCGCTCCGGTTTGGGGGCGAAGTCAGGGCACTGGCCATCCCGGTATTACGTTCTTCAACCGCGGCGGTGCCCCCCTGTCCTTCGATCCGCTAAACCGGCTGGACCGACAGATGAATGCTCACCTGTTTCTGTTCGGCCCAACCGGATCGGGCAAATCAGCCACCCTGAACAACATCCTCAACCAGATCACAGCTACCTACCGACCTCGTCTGTTCATCGTCGAAGCAGGTAACTCCTTCGGGCTATTCGCACAGTTTGCGAAACGATTGGGGCTGACGGTTCACCACGTGAAGCTATCACCGGGTGCAGGCGTTAGCCTGGCGCCCTTTGCGGATGCGCGTCGCCTTGTCGAAACACCTGATGAGATCGAAACGCTGGATGCTGACCAGCTCGATGACACCGCGACTGCCTTTGAAGGTGACGAGCAGCGCGATGTCTTGGGTGAGCTGGAAATTACCGCACGTTTGATGATCACCGGTGGTGAAGACAAGGAAGAAGCTCGGTTGACCCGAGCTGATCGGAGTCTGATTCGGCAGAGCATTTTAGATGCTGCGCAGCGCTGCGCCCGTCAAGACCGTGCGGTACTGACGCAAGACGTGCGGGACGCATTGCGCGACCGCGGTGTTGATCCTGCCTTGCAAGAGGGACGACGCATTCGAGTTTTGGAAATGGCTGAGGCAATGGATTTGTTTTGCCAAGGTCTGGACGGCGAACTCTTCAATCGCCCCGGAACACCGTGGCCTGAGGCAGATATCACCATTGTCGATTTGGCCACCTTCGCTCGCGAAGGCTACAACGCACAGCTCTCGATCGCTTACCTGTCTCTGCTCAATACCGTGAACAACATCGCAGAGCGCGATCAATTTCTGGGGCGACCGATCATCAATGTCACCGATGAAGGCCACATTATCACCAAGAATCCCCTCCTCGCGCCTTATGTGGTCAAGATCACGAAAATGTGGCGAAAGCTCGGGGCCTGGTTCTGGTTGGCGACGCAAAACCTCGATGACTTGCCCAAGGCTGCAGAGCCAATGTTGAACATGATCGAGTGGTGGATCTGCTTGAGCATGCCACCCGATGAAGTGGAGAAGATCGCCAGGTTTCGAGAGCTGAGCCCCGCGCAGAAAACCTTGATGATGTCCGCACGCAAGGAGGCGGGAAAATACTGCGAAGGTGTCGTGCTGTCGAAATCCATGGAAGCACTATTTCGCGCCGTTCCTCCAAGCCTCTACCTTGCCATGGCAATGACCGAGCCGGAGGAGAAAGCCGCACGATTCAATCTCATGCAGGAGTGTGGTATCAGCGAGCTGGATGCGGCGATCAGGGTGGCGGAAAATATAGATCGTTCACGAGGTATTGAACCGTTGAGCTTTGGTGATTCAATGGAACGAGCTTAAGTTCGAATGGAGTAAACCTTACTCCGGAATCTTAAATCGTCCACCAACGAAAGACAGGTCTTGGACTCAGATGAACGTTCAAACAAGGCAATACCGAGCCAAAGGCTCGGTATTGAGCTCAAACAGTTGACTAAATTTCCGGGCCGAACGTTAGACTAAGTACATTCCCACGCGTATTTGTAACGCCACCACCGACATCCGCAGTGCCTACCGTGTGGGTGAAGTCCCAATGTAGACCAGCCTCAGCCGTATAGACCACTTTGTATGTGATATTCACTGTGAAACGCTTGGGCCTTAGGGGTGTGATAAATTCAGCGTTCATGTCCTCGTACTTCGCCAGGGTCGCATCTAGCACGGTCTGTACATACTTCACAATCTCGTCGGCCGAGCGCTGAATTAAGGCATCATCCTTATTGATCCTGTCCAAGACTTTATAGGTGTCTGCTCCCGATGGTATGTTTGTTGCTGGAATGTTTTTCACTTTTTTATCAATGGCTTCCTGATTACTTTGTGCTTCGTCCCGCAGGCTCCAAGTCTCCAATGATGTGGGATTGGTATATGCAGTTCGCGTAGGGCGCTGTACTAGCTCGAGATTAAGTGTCTGTCCCTGTTGAGATGTGCGACTTCCGCCAACGTTTACGACCACTAATTTTATTTCACCGTTACCCGCATACTCTTTAATGTAGTCAACTTGCAACTCAGCCTTCGTCAATGAGATGCCTGAAATATTGTCGGCGGCCGCACACGTAACGCTCTGCACCTTACTCTTCTTACTGCATATGGAGTTATCCTCGAACTCATCGCACCAAAGTTTGAATGTCACTGAATCTAAAATATTACGGTTTCGTGAGTCCACCAAATTAAGACCGCACAAGGTTTTATCTGACGCTATAATTCGCCTGCAAATATCGTCCCGAACTGCGCTGTTAGCTCGGGCAGCAGACTGGCATAGCGCATAGGAAGCTTCACTGCGCGTTTTGCAGGCATTCTGAGCGGATTGTTTTGCATTGATGCAACTTTTCTTAAAGTGCTCGTCTTCCTTGGCGAATTCATCCCATTGCTTCAAAGCCAAAATCTTGTTCACCGCGGCATTGGTGGTGCTTACCACGGTGCTCAATGGCACGTTACTTTTAAGTGTTTCATTAGAGCAACACCCACTGAGCGTGAGCACAAAAACCACATAAATGAGCTTTTTCATTTTGCCCTCCCCGGACTGGCATTAAAGATGCCTGACGCACTTTGATATAGCAGTGGACCTTAAGGCTTGCAAATTCATTTTTATTTACTACTGTTAGTTCTGATATCAGGGCCCACACCCGGCTGAAGTCGATAGGAACCTCCACTACCTCGCCTTCCGTGATGGGTAAATCATGAACACCAATCGCAGACAGTTTATCCAAGCATCTACCGCCATCCTCGCTATGGGGGTAACAGATGCGACACTACTCTTGACCGGTGTCACCCCAGCAAAAGCTGATACGCCTAGCCCTGTTAAAGCCAGGCGAGACATCAATGGCAATTTCCCTGGCTCTAATGATTTGGTTTTATATACCACCGCGGTTCAACGTATGAAGGCACTGGATCAGACCGACCCTAAAAATCCCTTGAGCTGGAAAAACCAGGCGCGGATACATCAGGATTATTGTCCACACAGTAATTGGTGGTTTTTACCTTGGCATCGAGCTTATCTTTTTTATTTCGAATCGATCTGTCAGGCCATGCTCGGAGATCCTGACTTTCGTTTGCCCTACTGGAATTGGACGCGGGATCGATCGATACCTGCCGCCTTCTGGAATAAAAAAAGCGCTCTTTACCACAGCAGCAGAGATCTAAGTCCAAACGATGAAGTGGACGGAGATGTCACCGGAAACACCGTGATAGAGAAAATACTGAAAAACAATGTCGATGCTTTGCTCTTCAGTGGAGCAACCAGCAGTGACAATCAACGTGAGAGTTCATTCGCTGGAACCCTAGAGTCCACACCGCATAACGGCATACATCAGTTCATCGGTGGCGACATGGGAACGTACCTTTCCCCTCAAGACCCAATTTTCTGGTTGCATCATGCCAATGTCGACAGACTATGGCGTAGCTGGAGTGAGCTTCACGAAAATCGCGCGCTCAGCGACAAATTATGGAAGGACCACAAGTTAAGCCAGTTTTATGACGCTAAAGGAAATGTGGTGAAGCCACTCGCCCAAAGCACATTAGACGCTGCGGCATACAATGCTGAATATGATCAGCTAGAAGTCCTTGCCTCCAATAGTCCACGCCAACCCATGCGTGCATTTGCATTTCCTAGGAAAGCAATGGTCGCGCTCAGTGCACGCGTCAGCAATGTGAGCGATACGTTGAAAGTGGGCTCAATTGATCTGGCACCAGATGGTCAGCTTCGCAACTCAATCTCTAAAGCAACTGCGCCTTTGCTTGCGCTTGAAGAAAAACCGATCGATTCGGTTGTACTCATGAAAGTCGAAGGAATTCAGGTCAAAAACAAAACAACACGGCTACGTATTTTTATCAACTGCGATAACCCCTCCCCCGACACACCGATCGGTAGCCCCTCCTACGTGGCAACCATCAACTTTTTTGGCGGGGATCATGGGCATCATAAAAAGGAGGGGTTTAGCTTCATGTATGACTGCACGGCAACGTTTGCCAATCTGAAGAGGACTGGCCTTTATAACGGTGCTGACGATATAAAGGTTTCTTTCGTGCCTGTTGACACAAAGAAAGGAGTTGAACCTGCCCCCTTGATCGATGTCAAACCAGAACAGATCACCTTCATTGGGTTATGACATGTTTTCGCATTCGATCGCCCGTCTTTATCTGTTGCCTCTGGCGCTTTTTGGATCTGCCGCGGCGGATTGCGGCGAGCCTTCGAAACAGCCAACTACGTTACTCGTACCGAGTGATGGCGTCGAAACCACCATTATCGCAACTCAGCCCGAGCTTAAATGCCAAGACAGTAGCGATTGCAGCACGGTGCTAGTCATTGACGTAAAAAAATTCCCCGAGTCAGTCAAAGGTCTGGTGATTGAGACCTCCTCCGTACAGGAGGGGGTCAATATTTCCGAGAAGCATTTCAAGGATCACGACGGGTCGGGTAGCTTTCTTGTACCGCTGGATAAGGTAGATCTGAAGCGTGGCTACGATTTGAAAATAAAGCCGATTCCTCGATCAAAGGATGACATGGCGGTTCAAACGTTCACCATCGACAAGATCGGGCTTGAAACTCTCCCAGCACACCCCGTTGAGAAGTGAGCTTTTGGGCGCCCACCAAATAAGTCATCCTTGGTGAGAGGCCATGTTTTGCGCAGCGCCCGCAACCCATGAGAATTACGGTGAGAATAGGTTTCTCATAGTTGGCTGAAATAGAACGTATCGCGCCCAATAATATTCCTTGTCAGATCGACTGCTGTACTCAGCAGCCAGCCCAGGTAACCACGATCTCAAAGGTTACGACGCAGTTTTACTGCGCTGATCTATTCGATTCCCCGGCATCCCCAGACAAACAGTCCGCAGTGACTGAAGTCGGGCGCCCACCTGATTTTCCCAGCTCGGGTTCGAGCCTTTTACTAATCCCTTGGGGTCCTTCCCCACAGGGCGGGACGCCAGTTTTCATTGAGGAATTCTGATGCTCTCGATTAATTCTCAACGCCGTGAATCCGTTAACCAAGACTGCCCGCGCTACAGAGAAGACCAGTTGATTCAGGAAGCTATTTCAATTCTTGAGCAGCGAATCTTCAACGCAGATCCTTGCATCGATAATCCCAAGGTCATCAAAGACTACCTGCGACTAAAGCTTACCAATGAGGCAAGGGAAATCTTTTCGTGTGTTTTTCTGAACTCCAAGCATCAGGTCATTGCTTACGAACCGCTTTTTTTCGGCACAATCAATACGGTGTCAGCACACCCTCGAATCATCCTGCAGCGTGCACTCGAGCTCCATAGTGCAGCAGTGATCATTGCCCACAATCATCCTTCGGGAAATTTGGACCCAAGCGAACCTGACCGTTCGCTCACTTCTTTTTTGCGTGATCTCCTTTCAAAAATTGATGTGCGATTACTGGACCACATCATCATTGGTAAAGGTGACCCTTACTCGTTTGCAGAAGCCGGCTTTATTTGAGTTTTTGCCAATATCTCTTTAAGAAGCGCCCTCTCGGGCGCTTTTTTTCGTGATCCAGCCGATCAATACGGAGCACGCCCATATCCGATAGCAAGGGGCAACGTCACCGCGGTACTGGTTCACTGCGCACCTCGTCTCGCGCAGGATCGAAACATGAAACTTCGATATTCAAAGGGCTTGCGATTAATTACTGTCGCAACCGCCATGGTTACACCGCTCGCTGCCTCAGCCATTAATACCGCTGAAATCGTAGCCTCTAGCCTTTCACCTGACTGCATGGCTTACCGAGTTGTGGGTGTGTGCTATTGGCTGTTCTGCACGAATTTTGGTTGCAAGGTCAAGGAGTCCGCCAAGGTCCGGCACTACGTGCCAGACGCAGTTGTTTCGAGCTACGCCAATACAGGTGAAAACCCATGGTCGGAACTGCGAATGTTGAGCTCGAGCAACTCAACGGCTCGCGGTGGTGGTGATGGCAGCGCTGGCGTCGCGTTTGAAAACGATCTCGCCAAATACAAGAACGCTGATGTCATTGGCCATCCCGGCGGTGCAGTCTTCAGTCAATTTGCCGGGCAATCCGGCTACGCCTGCTCGGGCGCTGGGCAATTACTCATGCCCTACTTCCTCAGCACACTCGACAGCCTAGCTTGGCGTCGCAACATCCCAGAGCTCGTCTTTCCAGAAGCCTTGACGCCGGGCATGCGTGAAATCGGCAGCCGATCTAAAGGTAACCTGTGGGGCGCGATCTATCCGCGGGGAGGATTCCTGCACGGCGTTGATGACCACAAGTGTGCCGCGGTGGTCGCGCAACGCGCCGCAGACATCGTCACTCGTCGGGGCCAGATTCATGTTTATCAGCCTCTACTGGCGAAGGCTAAAGCTGGTTACTGGCCAGCAGGTGCAGTGAAGGAAAACGACCCGCAGACCGGAAAATGGCAAGAGCTGACACCCACTCAATCCAAGACCTGCACGACGTTTCCGAATAACGGACCTCACGTGCAATCACCTCGTGGTGATTACGCCTGGGCACTGTGGCGCCCGTACACCTGCTGCAAACGTAAAGGCCAAACCTTCCTGGGCAGCACAGATTTCTCCGGTGGTGGCCAATGATGCATTCGCATAAACCCGCTGCGAAAAAACATAGAGCAATCCTCGCTTATGGACTGCTAAGCGTCCTGCTTGTCTCGCACACCCAACTCCAAGCCGCCCAGACGCAAGTGAATAAAGATGGCATTCATCACAACGGCACCGTCATCGGCGATGACGTGCTCTACAGCATTGGCGGAGGCAGGGCCGTGTCCATGGGCGGCGCTGCCAGCATGGACAGCATCAGCGTTGGTGCCGGCTGGGACACCAACCTGATCTGCGGAGACATGAGCCTCAATACAACGCTGCAGAACCAGCTCAATGGCGCCACTCAAGGCTTCAAATCGATCATGAGCAACGTGATCAAGAACGCAACCAGCGCAGTCGCCTCCCTCCCCGCCCTAATCATCCAGCGCGCCGATCCCGGCCTGTACAACCTGCTTACCAACGGCATCCTGCAAGCACGGCTCGACTTCGATCGCTCCAAATCAACGTGCAAGTCGATTGCTGATCGTATGGCCGACATTGCCGGTGGGCAGATGAGTTGGGGGCAATTGGCGGAAGGCGTGGCGCTCTCGAAAGCTGTTGGGAGCAAAGACGCTGTGGCAGCCATTGAGCAGGCAGAAACACGTCGAGGTAACCATGGCGTTCCGTGGGTGGGCGGTAACGCAGCCGGCGGTTCCGGACAAGCCCCGATTAGGGTTGTGTCAGACGTCACCCGGTCGGGATATAACCTGCTCAATGGTAGAGATGTGAATGACCGTTCCGCTATACCCAAAAATAGCTGCGGCAATCGCCTGAGCTGCCAGACCTGGTCCTCTCCCCAAGAAGCCGAGGCGTGGGCAACAAAGGTCCTGGGTGAACGCGAACACCAAACGTGCGATCGCTGCACCAAGACTCAAACCAAGCCGGGTGTTGGACTCACGCCTCTCATTCAGGAAGAGTTTGATACCAAGTTGCAGGCACTGGCTGCATTGATTAAAGGCACCAAGCCAACCACCACGGAACATCTACTGGCAGCCAGCAGCCAATCCCTGACCGTCACGCGCGGTGTCATTGAGGCACTGCGAGATGAACCCGATCAAGATTTGCTGGCTCAGCGCTTGGCTTCTGAAGTGGCGCTGTCAAGCGTCCTCGAAAAAGCACTGCTGCTGCAACGTACCCTGCTCACGGGACGCAAAGAACCCAACGTGGCATCCAATGAGTTGGCTCAGCAAGCCATCAACACCGAGAGCGACGTCCTGTCTCAGGAAATCAACAACCTCAAAACCGAACTCGAACTGCGCCGCACCCTCGCTGGTAACTCCCCGATGATGCTGATCCAGCGTCAAAACGATCGAGCGGCTGGTTCGCTCGGCGTCTATCAAGGTGACCCGGTACGTAATCGTCTTGACCTCATCCAACAAGCCACACCTGAGGGCCAACCACGATGAAGCAGCCCCCTAAAGCCAGAACCGTGCTGGCGCACCTGCTTTTCTGGGGCGTGCTACTCAGCCTCCTAGCGATCGTTCTCACACTGGCCGCCTTCGAAGGATCAAGCAACATTCAAGAGTGGAATACCTGGAGGCAATCAAATCAGTCAGCCCTACTGATCTGGCGCGTGCCCCTGTACGCCGTCACGGTTTATGGCTGGTACCGCATGCGACTCAGCTTGATCAAAAGGGGCTTCACCCGTCACCAGCATAAGCGCCTTCTGTACGCCGAAGTAGCAGCTATCGCAGCACTGGCGCTGCTTGAACTGCTGAACTTCCGGCCGGACTGACGAACAAGGACGACCCCATGACGCTCTATACAAACGACTACCTTGAGTTCTACTTGACGCTAGTTGGCTGGATCATCAATAACGGCATTTGGGAAATGCTGGTCGCTAGTGGTGTTTTCGCTCTGCCGTTTCTGGCGATCATCATCCAGGAATGGCTCAGAGCTCGTACTGAAGGCGCGGATGAGGGCAACAAGGGCGTGCTGTCGTCACTGCGAATCGAAAACCGAGTCTGGGTTGCAATCATCGTCATCATGTTCGCCGGAATTCCCTTCATTGACGTGGACCTCAACACCATCGAGTTCAACACTACGCGCTCCACTCAGTGCCAGATCAACGTGGCCAACCCACAAGACACTCGCTGGTCCAACACCTTCACAACGCTCAACAACCAAAGCGCAAAGGTGCCAGTGTGGTGGTTTTTCATGCACTCACTGTCCAAAGCGCTCACCGGTGGCGCCACTGCTGCAATACCCTGTGGTACTGATCTGCGACAGATCCGAATGGACATCGATGCGGCAAGAATTGACGACCCTATCCTGGCTCAGGAAGTCGCCGAGTTCAGCCACGACTGCTACGGCCCTGCTCGAGCCAAACTGTTTATGAACCGCCCAACCTTAAACGACACGCTGTTGGACGATATTAACTGGATTGGCTCAAGGTACCTGCTTGACACCGCTGGTTTCTATGACACCTATCATTCCAAGACACCGCGCAGCAGTTGGCCCTATAACCCACGGCGAGATGCTGGTCTGACTCAAGTACCTGGAGGTGGTGGCTACCCCACCTGCAAGCAATGGTGGTCAGAAGCTCACCAAGGATTGCGTGCCCGGGTACTCAAGCAAGTGGACCCAGCCCTACTGTTTCGCATTACCAAATGGACACGCTTCCTCAACATACAGCAAGCGGAAGACGCCGTTGTCCGCTCCGTCGTATCCCCACGTCAGCAAACACTCAACCAAGGTCAAGTCTACACAAGCTACGGCGGCCAGATCGACATGACCGCATCCAACATCACGGCACGCGTAGCCTCAAACCTCGGAATGACAGCAGGCTCAATGGCGTACTTCCCCGCAATGGATGTTGTTCGGCAAGCCCTGCCGATGGTGCTGTCATTCTTAAAAATGGCGCTGACAATCTGCATCCCACTGATCCTGGTCGTCGGCACCTACGACCTCAAATCCCTAGTCACCATCAGCTGCGTGCAGTTCGCCCTATTTTTCGTCGACTTCTGGTTCCAACTCGCCCGCTGGCTAGACAGCACCATCCTCGACACCCTCTACGGGTGGCATTCCCCACACAGCAATTTCAACATCCTCCTCGGAGCAAACAACTCATTCGGGGACATGCTTTTGAATTACGTTATGGGAACACTTTTTATCGTGCTCCCGGGCCTGTGGGTTGCGAGCTTATCGTGGGCTGGCGTTCGTGCAGGTGGCGTCTTACAGGGTCTAAGTGACAGTACTAAACAAGCAGGAGATGCCGGTGCGAAAGGTGGGCATATGGGGATGAAGCTTTTGAAATAAAGCTTCACAGGCAAAGTGCTTCAATCGTCTTCGAAGCGGGGATCATCCGTGTCGTTGTAGTTGATCGGGTCATAGAAAACGCCGCTTCTGTGATCTTCTTTTCCAAAGACCGACGTCTCATCTTGCCCCGTTTCACGCTCTAAAATCCGCCTCACCATAAAACTTAACCCAATGACCAATGCCGCCCCGAATAACAGAGACAAAGCTACAAAAATTAGCCCCAGATAGGCTCCCCATTTAAGGCAAGTCGTAACAGCCTCAGGAACCCCTTGGCCCGTGAGCCACAAAGTAATGCGTTTTTCGAATCCACAGTATTTCCGCCAGTGACTGCCGAGCCACTCTCCAAAACGTGATGATCTCGTAGGCTGGTCGTTCATTGTCATTTCTCTGACTCTCCATCCTTGAAGTTCTTCGGTCCACAAAAGGATCTAGATGCACCCTTACCGACAGGCGGAACGCCTGTCGCTACCTAAAAAGGTAAATGGAAAAAGGGATCAAACCAAGGGAATGGAGCCGAAGGGGAAAGGCCCTACCCAAGAAACAGAAAAGGCCTTCCTACAAACCCTTCTGATAGGATCAATCATGTTTTCACTGTTCCATCGCAAGGCCAGATCTACACCTGGCCGGCCTGCTCCAATGGAGTCAACATCGCCGGCGGGGTTGACCTCACCCCAATCTGCCAAATCGCTCTTGGGCACACCCCGCAGACAAAAACTACTGGAGCAGATTTGGCAGCGCACTGCAGTCTCACGCCCTCAATTTGAAAAGCTCTACCTCGGCCCCATCAACCGATTCGCTGAGCTCGTCCAGTTGCTACCCGCGTCCGAAAGTCATCATCACGCTTACCCTGGTGGAATGCTTGACCATGGCCTGGAAGTCGTCACCTACGCCCTTAAGCTGCGACAAACCCACCTACTCCCCTCCGGTGCCCAACCAGAAGTGCAGATAGCACAAGCCGAGGCCTGGACCGCCGCCCTCGCCTATGCCTCGCTCAGCCATGACTTGGGTAAAATCGCAGTTGATGTGCACGTTGAATACGCAGATGGCAGCATCTGGCATCCATGGCACGGCCCGCTCGAATCGCCTTACCGCCTGAGATATCGAAAAGACCGACAATACCGACTCCATGGCGCAGCATCCGGCTTGCTGATCCCTCGACTACTGAACAGAGAAATTCTCGACTGGCTCTCAAGCTTCCCTGAGCTATGGACCTCTTTGATATTCAGTTGGGCAGGCCAAAGCGAGCACGCTGGTGAACTTGGTACGCTCATCACACAAGCAGACCAAGCTTCTGTAGCTCAGGCACTTGGTGGCGATCCAGCCAAAGCAATGTCAGCCCCCAAACACGCACTGCAACGCAAGCTGCTCGAAGGGCTGCGCTACCTGCTCAATAGCGAGCTAAAGCTCAATCAACCTCAAGCCTCAGACGGCTGGCTTACCCAAGAGGCACTTTGGCTGGTAAGTAAAACCGTCTCAGACAAACTTCGCGCTCACCTGCTCTCCCAAGGCGTTGACGGAATCCCAGAAAGAAATATCGCCGTCTTCAACGTACTGCAGGAACACGGGATAGCCCTACCCGGTGCCGACGGTAAAGCCATCTGGAAAGCAACAGTCACAAGCGAATTAGGCTGGTCCCATAGCTTCACCTTCCTAAAGCTATCGCCGGCATTGATCTGGGAAGCGATTGAGCGCCCAAACGCTTACACAGGCACTGTCATCCCCGATACGCCTGATGTGTCACTCGCAACATCAAGCACACCCAGACCTCCATCAAACTCGATTCCACCCGCCCCGCCATCGAAAGGCGCATCGGGTTTTGGCTCTCCAAATCCGCAGTCATTGATGGAGCTACAGCACACCGCGCCTGACTCGCTCGAAATGCTGATTGATTTATTTGGAGGACCTCCAACCCTACCGGAAGACATTGAGACCTTTCCGTTTGACGACGAATATAGCTCCATTGAGCTTCCGACAACCAAAGCGGAGCCTGCAGAGCTTTCAGGAGAACACTTCATGGAGTGGTTCACACAAGGCGTCTTGTCTCATCGCATCATCATGAATGACACCAAAGCGCTGGTTCACACCGTCGAAGACACGATCTTTCTCGTCACGCCTGGAGTCTTTCATCGCTACGGGCAGGAGCACCCACACCTTGCCCGTATCGCAAAGAAAGAAAACCAATATGACTGGCAATGGATTCAGAAACGTTTTGAAGAAATGAAGCTGCACCGCAAGCAACCAAACGGACTGAACATCTGGACATGCGAGGTAAGCGGCGGGCGCAGAACACGGCGCCTTCACGGCTACTTACTCAAATCCCCCGGTGGAATGATGAATGACTTGGCCCTCAACAATCCCTACCTGAAGCTGGTCGAGCCAGCGCAGAAAAAGGCACCCAGGCCATCATTAGGAAATACTCGGTAACCGGATTGTGGATTGACACCAAACGCCCAGAGAAGCAATTTAGGGCTGTGTCATGCTGACGTGTTCAGCTACATGCCAGCCGCCAGGATCTTCTAGGCGGTGCTGCGAATATTCGCAGGATCCACCCAATGACCGTATCGCTTCCGGAAGCACGGTCAGTCGACCACGTGTCGAAGGAAGTACGATTTTCCCACCCACGACGGGCCTACCCCGTCGTGGGGATAGGCCTTTTTAGTTTTTCTGGAGGCCTTAATGAAAATGGACCTGGCTCTGTATCAGGCACTGATCGCAATCAATGTGCCTGAGCCGAAAGCCGAAGCTGTCATTCAAGCACTGGAGTCGGACATGCTTACTCTTCTCGCTACCAAAAGTGATCTTGCGAATCTTGAATTGCGTCTTATCGCAGAAGTGGCCAAAGCTGATGTGCGGCTTACCATTCGAATGGGTGTCATGCTCTCAGCAACGATTGGAATTCTTGTAGCGGCAATGAAATTCATTCACTAATCCCGCAATCCTGAACAGACAAAAAACCACCCTTCTTTTGAAAGGTGGTTTTTTTTTGGGCACTCCAAAGCATTGTCAAAATTTCTCGGCTCAGCCTAATTTTCACTTCAAGTTTGAGAGTTTTTCTAAGCTGCGTTGCGGTTTTCATAAGCTTCCCACGCCACCTAGGGCAGTGCTTGAGGCGGTCCGACAGCTAGATAATGCGAAATTCGATATGATGAGCTAAAATGCCATCATGGCTTTCACGTGGCAATCAAGGTCAGAGTACAGCTCAATTACCTCTTAGCCTAACAATCAAGAAACTCGGCTCATCGGCCTTTGGCGATGACAAATCAGGACAGGGACGTCATGTTAAAAAAGAAGTGTATTTCTCCCCTTCAGATTTTGCTCAAGCAAAGCTTCAAGCAAGGCAAGCTTATATTTAATATAAGTGACACTTGCCCATCCCTCTCGAATTAACTCCGCCAAGTTAAAGGCAGTACCTTGAATAGCAATCACAAGGAGAACGAATGAACGTTACACCTCGAGATGAAAAAATTAAAAGCGTATTTGACGACATTATTGCCGACAATATTGATTTAAGACCTGACTTCCAGAGGGGCGAGGTATGGGACTCAAATAAAAAGAAATTATTAATCGACTCTATTTTTAGGGGATGGCAAGTCCCTCCAATTCATCTAGTTCGCATTGATGGGCATAAAGCTGAAGTTTTGGATGGTCAACAACGCCTAACTGCCATTCGAGATTTTATGCAAAATAAATTCGCCATAGATGGAGCTATCGAGCCGCTAGATGACGATATCGTTGAATTGGGGGGATTGAAGTACTCATCTTTACCCGAAGACAAAAAGATCGAGTTCCAAAGATATCTTTTGAAAATATACGAGATCACTCACTACAATCACGGCGAACCGGGAGAGCTGTTCCACCGCCTAAATCAGTCGGTAAAGCTCACGTCAGCCGAACAAAGAAATGCATTTTTTGGAAGCATAAGAGATCAGGTTTCTTCGTTGGTTTCATATATGGCAAAAAAGGGAATTGATAAAACGGTTCTAGGGTTCTCTAACTCGCGCATGGCGTATAACGACCTTCTAACAAGGGTTTGTTTTATTCTAGAGAACTCGGGACTCAGAACGCCAATTAGCGACCGCTCCCTAACTGCCAGGTTCAGAAATAAAGACGGATTTTCTCAAGAGATCATCAATGCAGTTAAAGGCGCTATAGATTTTCTAGTGCAAGTGAAAGAAAATCTGATTTCAAGTGAGGACGACATAAATCTAACCAAAGCCTCTTCTTTTAACTGGCTATATGTTTTAGCAAGCGAGTTAATTGATGGCGGGGACTTAGGTGACGAGCGCTTTTTTAAGGGCTTTATTTATCTAGAGCTTGCAAAAAACAAAGTCAAGAATAACTTGCAGATCGACAAGGATCTAGCTAAGTATTTTGGGTTTGATCGTGGAGCATTGCGTGAGCTTCTGCTCCTATACATTGAGCGCTCGTCATCCCGTGTAACCTCTACCAGCTCCATACTAATACGCGACTTAGTAATAAATATCAGCCTAGCCTTGTCCGGTTACAACAACCGATCATTATACACCGCGGAAGATGAGGTTATTGAAAGCATAATCGAGTCAATCAGAAATAGCAGCGATGATATTAAAACATTAATCGAGGATGCAGCAGTGAAATGGAGATCTGAATAATGAGGTTAGCCGCTATTGACGATGCATGGCGCGATGTATTAAAAGTTGATAAGTACCCATGCAGACTCACTGATGTTAGGGTTCGAGGGGTCGCTGGATTTAAAAGCGAAGTCGATTTGAACTTCAAGTCTGCAATAACTGCCATATGCGGAAAAAATGGAGTAGGAAAGACAACTCTTATAAAGTTTCTATACTCTGCATTCATAGATGGAAATGTCAGTGCTGCACACAGCAAATTTGCGGGCACTACATTTGATGCAACCATTTACAAAAATCATAGACTGGTCGCCCCTGAAGCTTCAGCCCTGGGCGGGTTCAGCGCTTATTACCTAGAGCCCTCGAGAGAGTGCACTCGAATTATAGAATACTTGAGGGGTACTGATAATGTGGAGGAGCTTCTTGAGGGCGTGGATGATAATCGCTCATTCAACGAACAGAAATTCAAGTCAATAATTGAGAATGTAGTTGGAAAAAGCTATCAATCAATAATTTTTTATGAAATTGCTGATGCAATGCCGCATGAGTATGGATTTCCATTTCCATACTTCGAAGTTACGCTACCCAATGGATCAAGCTATACAAATTCAGACATGGGAATGGGCGAGCTTGCATGCCTATATGTAACGTGGTTTATTTATCACTATATAGAGCCTCAAAGTTTGCTATTCGTTGAGGAGCCCGAAAACTTTATTTCTGCATATAGCCAGTTACGCTTAATGGATTTAATCGCGGAGCGCTCGTTCTCGCAAAAGCTTTGGGTCATTCTTTCAACTCATTCGGAGCACATCCTCTCTAAAGTTGGAATTGAAAACATCAGAATCCTGTCACAATACTGCTTAGAGAGTCGCTCAGCAATATCCAACCCAAAACATGTAAGAAAATATCTCTCCGCACTAGGATTATCTAGTAATATCTTGGGAATCTATATTGTAGAAGACGAGCTAGCTAGATTCTTTCTTGAATATATTTTGGACAAGTCCGACCCTGACATGCTAACGGACTTCCCTATAATTCAAATGCGTTGCGATTCTAATATCGAGAAAATTGTAAAACATTTTGAACCAACTCCCAACCCCCCATTTGAAATTCTTGCGGTATTAGATGCAGATCAGTCAGCGGAAATAAAGCCCCTATCCGGAAAGCATATTTATGTTACCGCCCTTCCGTCGGCACGAAAATTAACCCCGGAACTTGAGCTATGGTCAGTCTTAGACCTGAATATAGATGAAATTGCGCAATTGTTAGATATTGGAGCAGAACGGTTAAGGGATGCAGTTGAGGACGTTCGTCATGGCGATCATCATGATAGGTATGCGAAAATTTCAAACGCATGCCGGAAAAGTAAACGCGATCTCGTAGATGCCATATTAAGAAAGTGGTATCAACTTCCAGAAAACCAAGCACTCGCAACAAAATTCTATCTCGCAATAAAGCTTAGGAAAGAAAAGCTAGCAGTACAGCGCCTCGTGGAATCTATGGAAATGAAAGTTGTTGCATCTGGCTTCACAGATCACTTGGAGACCTCTCAGTGTACTGTCAATTGCAATCACTCAAGGCCATACATCGAGGCAAAAATTGGCTTTGATGGCTTAGACTTTTTTGCATGACCTTTTCTGACTCGGCACTCCTTAATTCTGAGGAGTGCCGATCTACGTGCCCTACGGCTCGCCACTCATACTTTTTGAAGCCTTTTATACTGCAGCGATCCTTCCTCGCCTAACCGTGTGACGGGTTAGCATTTCGGTGGCGCACGATGCACGACTAAGCAGTTAGTGTTGCGTGTACGTTAAAAATATGCAAAATGACGTACCAACAGAGAAAAAACATGCAATCTCATGAATACCTACGTCCACTCCTTCCCTTGTGTCAGGGGCATCCAAGCTGGTAGGCCGTGCTATATAGCTATGTGCCCCATGCGTCTTGTGCCTAAGATCTTCATTTTCAACGAGGATAATGTGCCAGCTGATTTGCGCGCGCAGCGTACATTAAACCTTGCTAGAGTCCCTGAGATCTCTGCATATTTGCTTGACAATCGCGATGACTACACTCTGTCCGCCATCACCGCTTCTGTTGATGGAGTTGTCCAATTCAATCCAGCTTCTGACACAGGCCTAGAGCAAAGCATCGGTACCCTCACCATCCCGATGGAAGCCCAGATACTCATCAACGACGGTCAGCATCGCCGCGCAGCGATTGAGCAAGCAATTCGTGAAAATCCAGAGCTAGGCTACGATAGTATTCCCGTATTGTTCTTCATTGATGAGGGCCTCAATCGTAGCCAGCAAATGTTCGCTGACCTCAACAAGCATGCCGTAAGGCCGAGCAGCTCCATCAGCACGCTTTACGATCATCGGGACCTGATTTCCGATCTAGCCCGTTATCTGGCCAAAAACGTAGATGTTTTCTCAAGGATGACAGAGCTAGAGAAATCGAGTCTCTCCCCTCGCAGCTCCAAGCTCTTTACCCTCAGCGCCATAAAAAACGCATCCCGAGTCTTATTGAAAAAAGGGAAAGGCGATCTCATCGCACAGAATGAACGGGAGCTCGCAAAATCGTTTTGGGAAGAGGTGTCCTTGCAGATGCCCGACTGGATCAGAGCGAAAAATAAAGAGCTGTCGACGTCCGAATTACGGGACAATTACATTCATGCCCACGGCGTGATGCTCCAAGCAATGGGACTTGTGGGAGCTGAACTGATTATCCGCAAGGAGGCCGAGTGGAAAGCAACCCTTAGCCAACTCCGCCAAATCGATTGGTCAAGGGCCAACCCTGAATGGGAAGGTCGCGCGATGGTCCACGGCCGGATCTCAAAAGCCACAACGAACGTGGCGCTCACCGCTAGTCTTATCAAGAAAAAACTTGGCGTCCCGCTGTCCACGGCCGAACGAGAGTTAGAAAACAGGTTTCCTCAACAATGAGCAATGATCAATTCCTCTACCCATCGCACGATGATTTCGTTCAAGAAGCGATCATTTCTGGGAGACCGCTCGCGGACGCTGTCCGCGAGCTTCAAAGCATATACAAGGCCGATAATCGCCCCTGGGTAGTGGGGTTCAGCGGCGGAAAGGACTCAACAGTCATCCTTTCGCTCACCTACTACGCCTTAAAGATGTTGCCACCTGAGGAGCGTCACAAGCATGTGTACGTAGTCTCTTCCGATACTCGAGTGGAAACACCTGTTGTAGTCGACATGATCCGCCAAGTGCTTGACTCGGTGAACGCTCAAGCAGTTGAAGATCAGATTCCGATGACAGCCCACTCTGTCACTCCCGAAGTGGGCGAGACCTTCTGGGCCAACCTTCTAGGCAAGGGCTACCCCGCTCCAACCAAGGCATTCCGTTGGTGCACAGAGCGGATGAAGATCGACCCAGTGAGCGAGTTCATCAAAGACAAGGTGGCACGTTTCGGTGAGGTCGTGGTGGTACTTGGCTCGAGACGGGAGGAAAGCTCCACGCGCGCCCAGGTAATCACTCGTCATAAGATCGATGGCTCAGCATTGGGTCGGCATACCACGCTGCCGAACGCATATACCTACATGCCAATTGAGCTGTGGCACGCCGATGATGTGTGGGAATACCTCATGAGTGCTGCCAGGCCTTGGGGCGGCTCCAATCGAGTATTGTTTGAGCTTTACAAGGACTCCAACGCTGGCGAGTGTCCACTGGTGATCGACACCAATACCCCATCCTGCGGTAACTCCCGCTTCGGATGCTGGACGTGCACTGTGGTGACTCATGACAAGGCGATCGAAGGTCTCGTAAACAGTGGTGAAGATTGGATGCTGCCGTTGCTCCAGTTCCGCAATCAGTTGCATGCCAGCTCACTTCCTGAGAACAAAACTGAGTACCGCAACTACAAACGCCGTACAGGGAAAGTCACCTTCGCAAGAGGGGCAATCGACGACGACACAAATGCAGCAACCAAGCACGTTCCTGGCCCGTATTGGATGAAATATCGCAAAGAGTGGCTCAAGCTGCTTTTAGAAATTGAAAAAGGCATCCGTGAGACCGATCGTGATATTGAGCTGATTGGCCGGGATGAGCTGCAGGTGATCCGCCAACAATGGCTGAAAGATCCGAATGAGCCAGACTGGATTGATTCGCTCCCAAAAATTTATGCCGAGGTCTATCCCGCGGATACGGTGGAGTGGATCAAGAATGACGCCGGCGCGTTCACTGAGCCTGATGCCGCCATTCTCAATGCACTGGAAGCGGAACATGGCGTGCCCGCTGTATTGATCATGAAGCTAATTGATACAGAGCTGTCGTTCTCCGGTCTATCACGCCGTAAAGGAATTCTCGAGGAATTGCAGAAGATCCTGGAGCAGGATTGGGGTGGACTTGATGAGGCTATGGAGCGGCGCGCCATTCCTAAATCTAACGACACATATAAAACCGCTTTCGAATCCCTGAAAGCTGAAATAGATGGCTTGCTACAATGATTATTGATTCCCTTTCAGTACTAGATTTCCGAGTTTTTAGCGGAGCCCACCACTTTGATCTAGTCCCCAAGATCAAAAGAGGGAAAAACGCTCCTATCGTTTTGTTTGGCGGCCTAAACGGCGGCGGCAAGACGACGATTCTTAGCGCACTGAAACTTGCCTTGTATGGCAAAGGCGTCCTCGGGTCTGGCGCTACGATTACGGACTATCACCAATATCTTCGTGATTGCATTCATAGAGCACACAATAGCATTGCCAAACCTACACGAGCGTCTGTCGATCTAACATTCCGCTATGCGCAATACGGAGTTATTTCGAGCTATCAATTGACTCGAGATTGGTTTGTTGATAATGGTGGTAAGATCAAGGAAGGTCTTATGATTTCAAAGGACGGTCAGCTTCTGATCGAGCTCTCCTATGAACAAGCACAGGCTTTTCTCAACGAGTTGATCCCAATTGGTGTTTCCGAGTTGTTCTTCTTCGATGGCGAAAAAATCGCGAGCCTCGCAGAAGAAACATCCGGAGACGCCTTGCGAGACTCTATCAACAAGCTTCTAGGCTTGGATCTGATCGACAGACTGCATTCGGATCTATCGGTGATTATCAGAGGACGCTCAGTAAAAAAAGCTTCTGAAGATCGTAAGCAGAAGATAGCTACGGCAGAGCGCACATACGAGGATCTAAAACAGCAACTCGCAGAGACACGCGAAAAGCTTGTCCTTATGCGCGTCAGCACCGTAGAGGCTAATAAGAATTTAGCCAATATCGAGGCGAAGATTAATGCGCGCGGTGGTGCTTGGAGCGCTACAAAAGAGCAAGAAACAGCAAGTCTTGACTCATTGATTAGTGAGAAAAAGGCGATAGAACATACTTTGCATGAGATGCTGAGCGGCTTATTGCCCTTTGCTATTACTCGTAAACTCAACGAAAAACTTCTTGCGCAATTGGACTCTGAGCAGCGCACGGAAAAAGCGCAGGTACTTTCTGAGTATCTGGAACGTCAGCAAAGCAATTTTCTGGCTGAGCTTGAATCGACGCTAAAAATTAGCAAGGAGCAGCGCCCTGCCCTTCAAGATATTTTCCTTAGGACATTCGGCTCAGAACTCGGTAGTAGCGATCGAAACCAACCGCCAGTACATGAACTCTCTGATACTCAGAGATCCAGTATTGCTCATCGGCTGATGAACGATGTGAGCTCACTCCAGCAACGCGCATCTGCCCTGGTTATGACGCTTCAGGACACGGATACAGGGATCGAATCTGCGAAAGAAAATATCGGTAGAGCCCCAGAGGAAAAAGTGCTGATGCCCCTATTTAATGAGCAAGGGCAGCTACAAGGGCGGTTGTTCGTTCTGGGAGAACAAACTTCCGTGCTTGCTGAAGAAGCAAAGACAATTCTTAATCAATTGTCGTCCGCAGCGCGTCATTTAGATGACCTCTATACAGAGATTGCCGAGTCGCAAGAAGAAGAGAGACTGTCAGAGCTCGCTCAAAGTGCCAGAGATGTTCTAAAAGAATTTTCTACTCGCGCGCGGATCGAAAAGTTGAAGGAACTTGAATCACAGTTTTACATATCTTTCAATGGTCTCGCTCGTAAAGAAGATCGAAATCTGAGCATTCAAATAAATCCAACTTCCTTCGAGGTTGTCCTTATTGATGATGAGGGTTTAACACTTCGTAAGGATGAGCTGTCAGCGGGTGAAAAACAGATTTTTGCAATTTCTATTCTGGAGGCCTTAGCCCGCACTTCTGGGCGAAGCCTGCCAGTCGTCATTGATACACCGCTTGGCCGACTCGACTCTATTCATCGCAAAAAACTCGTGGAAAATTACTTCCCCAAAACTAGCCATCAAGTGATTATCCTGTCGACAGATACTGAAATTGATTATGCATTCTACGAAGGTTTACAAGGAAGCATTTCTCACTCTTATCACCTGGTATACAATCCAGAAACTCGTTCCACTCAAGCAGAGGAAGGCTATTTCTGGCGGTGGGCACAACACGCATGAACGTATTTCCGCACAAATTTAAAATCTCAGCTTCTTCGACTGCGAAACTGAAGTATCTAAAATCAAAAACGGGCCTTACACCTAACATCTTGAGTCGATACGCCATTGCCCTCGCCCTTGCGGATGACAGTGGCTTAGGCAATGCCAGCGTATCGGACCTAGATGGTCAGGAGTTCAATGCTCCTACTTTGTTTGGAGAGCACCTGGATATCTATGAGGCGCTGCTCCGACAATTTACACATCAAAACAATCTGGATTGGGATCCCGTCAGGCACGTAGCGTCGCTGATTGAAGTGGGCCTGCATAAAATTGGACATGTTCGATCAATAAAGGATGTGGCGCGCCTTATTGCAGATGACTAAAAAAATGCCATTTTAACCAGTTAAAACTAATCCAAACTCGAGTTTTTTGAGTTTGGATTAATAAATCTCTAGCATAATAGTTACGAAACACTCCGCCAGCAGGACGTTGGATCACTTGCTAGGACACATATTAAATTATCCCCTCCCATAGAAATAAGCATCCATCTCCGCCCGCCCGCCCGCCCGCCCGTTTATCATGTATGATAATTCTCTAGTTTCATATAAAGCCGCATCATTACGGAATGCTCGAGCATCTATCTTCAGTAGCCAAATTTTTTTAGTCATGGCTTAATATCTGCTCGTGCAAATTGAGCCGGTCACCATGAAATTTTACTGTCGGATATTCTTTTCTCTCTCGATCATGAGCACCCCATTGCTAGCTGACGAGCTTTCGCCTTCGGTTAATAGCCCTCCTGGTGCCCAGTCAGCAGAATCAAAACCGTTACCTACTGCGATTCAGTTAACTGAATCAAAGCCCTTGAGCACTCAGTTTCAAAACGCTGAGTCACAGCAACCATCTGCATCACCTCAGCCGCTTGAAGCCCCTTCTTCAACTGAAGAATTTAAAGCTAAAGAGATCTCTATCCAACCTCAGCACATCCTTGTGGATAAATTGGATTCGATTTCACGTACAAATGACGAAATAATAAAAAGAATTGAGACGCTAAAACAAACCACATTTGAAAAATTGTATCCGGCAATATTTGGTTTTCTAGGCATTTTGATTGGCGGCGGTATCAATTTTTTTCTTCACAGAAGTCAACTCTCTCATAATCTTAAGGAGCGCAAGGAAAAGTTCTCATTTGAAGTAAAACAAAAAATCTTTGAATATAGAAGCAAACAAAATAACGATTTTTATGGCCCACTATTAGTTCTTTTAGCCCAAAGCAAAGAGCTTAGCTCCCAGTTACATGATCAGCTTCAGAAATTTGACGGCTCTCGCTATAAGTACAGAACAAATATAATGGAGCCCCGACCAAAGAAAGCACTCCATATTTTTACAGCAGGCACTGCCACCCCCTTTAGATTAATAGAAGACCTACCTTACTTAGGCAAACATATAAGAGCTTCACTCCCCCAGGTCTTGGTAATCATTGAGGTAGGTGAGCAGCTCTCTGCGCTAATTGAGCGCTCATCCGGCCTTGCAAACCCCAAAAATTTAGAGTTAAGTGGATGTCTCGGTACTTACTTGGCCCACTTGCGTGCTTTAAAGGATGCTTATGCCCAGGCAAAAAAAACGAGACAATCTGAGCCCACTAGATTGTATACCGCCGTATTCCCTCGCCAAATCTACGATTTAGCAAAGAAGGACTATGACGAGATAAATGCCCAGATCGAAGTATGGGAAAATCAAGCTAATCCTATTGAGAAGGGATAATTTTGAACTCCATGAAAGCAGACCCTCAAACCATAGAGTACTATGACAGCTTCGCAAAACCCTATGATTTAAAAACATTTCAGCTTGAACTTACAGATCAGTGGAATAGCTTCGCAAGCATGTTAAATGTTGGTGCAAAAATTCTTGATGTCGGCTGTGGTACAGGGCGGGATATCAAACATTTTCAGAACCTAGGTTTTTTAGTTGATGGCATTGAGCCTTCAAGGAAAATGGCCGCAATCGCCAGATCCAAAACTAACGCCACCATCTTCAATATGGCGGCTGAAGACATAAACTTCATCGATAGCTACGATGGAATTTGGGCATGCGCTTCTTTAGTGCATATCCAAAAGGCGTTATTCGTTAACACTTTGAAAGCAATTCTCAAGGCTCTAAAATCGGGAGGTTACCTATACATTTCGCTCAAGGAAGGTGAAGGTCAAACTCGACTTAATGACGGAAGGTTGTTTAGTTATTTTACTAAGTCAGATCTTCATGAAATCGTCTCGACCTTGACAAATTCCAGTATCATCAAATCATGGACAACGTCAGATTCAGCAGGTCGCGGGGATATTAGTTGGATAAATATGATCATACAGAAGAGCTAATAGCTCTATTACGTTATTGAATCACGCCACCGAGAGTATTCGTACTCTTGGCGGCTTCTATTGCTGCAGCTAAAATGATGGTATTCTTATTTCGCCATCGGAAAAACATCAACTATGATTCTATAGTTTGCATTTGACAAATCATTAGTTACAACTAAGGCGTTATGAACACAAGGGTGAATTGAGCATGAACACTAAGGAAGTAAAACCGGCAGTGCGATTTTATCTTTTAGGCCAATGGCCAGGTGCAGATATCGAAATCACAAAGGAATTGATAAATATTGTTTTTGATATAGTAGAGGAATTATTTGGCAAAAAACTTTGTAGCCCAGTATCGATTACCAATTACCCAGATGCCACAAACCCTCTTGCCTGTTATGATATGAAGGATGGATGCTATCAAGTGCATCTCTGCGCACAGTCTGGTCTGAGTTGGTGCCAGATCGTTTATCAGCTCGCACATGAATTATGCCATCTCCACAGCAACTACGCTGACTCGAAAGGTCACAAACACAAATGGTTTGAAGAAAGTTTGTGCGAGATGTGCTCGATTGTAGTTTTGATTGAGCTGAGTGAGCAGTGGAATAAAGCGAGTATGTCTAGATACAACTATGCCGCTAGCATAAAAGAATATGTTGAATCTCTTAGCTCGCTGAGCGGTTATATGCCTGAAAGTCGAGATACATTTACTTCGTGGCTCGCTAGCAACATTGAAGAACTTGAAAGGAACTCTGAAAATCGCGAACTTAATGGCGTAGTGGCTAGCTATCTTTTCTATAATAGATTCAGCACCCAGTCAACGGGTTGGGCGTGTGTAGGCATGCTGAATCAATGGAACTGCCATGAGGATTTAAATTTTACAGAGTACAAAGACTCTTGGCGGAGATGCTGTGCTGATTCCGCGGAGGTGAATCAGATCGTAAATTTATTATGATCCGATTGAGATGTGTAATGACCTAAAGGATGTATCCAGCAGTCACCTCTGCGGGAAGATAGTAAGCGTCCGGCCAACGCACCTTGCATTGCTTAACGGAGTAACCATCCAGCGAAAGCATCGATGTGCGCTGAGAAAGGTCTGTGATGCGTGCTGACACGGTCAACTGTGGAGTAGCTGAACTTCTCAGGGTAAGGTACGGGCTTCACGCTCGGGCTATTAAGGATTCCCAAGCATGAGCAAGGATCACCTCACAAGGAATAGTCAGTGTACCCACCCGCGTTTCCCATGACCCAATTACTCCTATTTTCCACAACGTGTATCTAGTCCATGGCAGCATCAGGATCGGCCCTGGAATGCGCATGAACCGAAACATGGTAATTATCAAAAGTGGCGATGAGCTGACCCTCATCACCCCGGTGCGTCTGTGCGACGCCGCGCTTAGTCAGTTGGAAGAGTTAGGTAACGTTCGCCATGTCCTGCGTCTCGGTGATTTTCATGGTCTAGACGACCGGTTTTACGTTGACCGATATCACGCAGAGTTTTGGTGCCAAGCTAGACCTGAGACCTACAAACTGCCTATTGGCAGCCATGTGATCAGCGCCGGAACGACACCTCCGATGCCTGACGCAGAGTTCTTTGTATATGAAGCGGCCAAGTACCCTGAGGCGTGCCTTTTGCTGAGGAACCTGAAACTGCTCATCGCTACGGATAGCGTCCAGTATTGGGCAGAGTGGAGTTACACGACTTTCCTTACTAGATGCGAGCTTCAAGTGATGGGGTTCAAGCTGACGTTACTGATTGGCGGCCCATGGCTGAAACGCGTCACGCCGAAAGGAGGCAGCCTTGTTGCCGACTTCGAGAGGCTTCTGAGGCTAGACTTCGACCATGTTGTAGGTGCTCACGGCCAGCTCCTGCATGACACGGCCAAGCCGATGCTTGAAGCAGCGATTGCTAAGGCTTTGCCAGAAAGCAAACGATAATCCTCTTTCGATAAGCGTTCGTCAGCCGTTCGACGCGACTCACGCCAGCCTCCACCGATGCGGCAGCAAATGCTCGATCTCACTCGCCCGCTGCGTCGGCAGGCGCGTGAGAACGTCCTTCAAATAAGCATACGGATCATGCCCATTCAGTCGCGCAGACTGAATCAAACTCATGATCGCCGCCGACCGTTTTCCGCTGCGTAACGATCCAGCAAACAACCAGTTCGAGCGTCCAAGCGCGCACGGCCGGATCTGATTCTCTACCTGGTTGTTGTCTATGGGTACAGCCCCGTCGTCCAGGTAGCGCGTCAGCGCTACCCAGCGTTTAAGGCTGTAATCCAAGGCCTTGGCCGTTGCCGAGCCGTTGGGCACAAGATCACGTTGAGCCAGAATCCACTCATGCAAAGCTTTGATGATCGGTGCTGCCTTTTCCTGGCGTATCCACCAACGATCCTCATCACTCATGTCTCGCGCCTGGCGTTTAACTTCGTACAAGCCGCCAATCGAGTACAGCGCCTGTTCGGCCAGCTGACTTTTGTTTGCCCCATGCAGATCAAAAAACTTGCGGCGGGCGTGAGCCATGCAGCCAATTTCGGTCATGCCTTTCTCGAAACCGGCCTTGTAGCCAGCGAAGTCGTCGCACACCAGCTTACCGTTCCAGGAACCGAGGAAGTTACGCGCATGCTCACCGGCACGGCTTGGGCTGAAGTCATAAACCACGGCCTTGAGTGCCGAAAACGGTGTGGTGCTGTAGGCCCAAACATACGCTCGGTGGGTTTTCTTTTCTCCTTGCGCAAGCATCTGAACCGGCGTCTCATCGGCGTGGATGACGCCCTCGGCCAGCACTGCTTCGCGCAGAGCATCGACCAAGGGTTGGAGTTGGACACCGGTTTGTCCAACCCACTGCGCCAGCGTCGAGCGGGCGATCATCAGGCCAGCGCGGCCAAAGATTTTCTCCTGCCGATACAGCGGCAAGTGGTCGGCGAACTTCGCCACCATCACATGCGCCAGTAGGCCTGCGGTCGGGATGCCCTTGTCGATTACCTGGGCCGGTACTGGTGCCTGAATCAGTGTTTCGCACTCGCGGCAGATCCACTTTCCACGTATGTGCTGCTCGACTGTGAACACGCCCGGCGTGTAATCGAGCTTCTCGCTGACGTCTTCGCCGACGCGCTGAAGCTGGCAGCCACATGCGCACTGGGTGTTCTCGGGTTCGTGACGGATCACAGTGCGTGGAAACTGCGGCGGCAAAGGCGAGCGCTTGGGTTGCTGGCGCGGTTCGGCCGGCGCCGCCGGCGGGTTGACCGCTTTCAACTCGGCTTCGATGGCCGCGATATCAGTGTCGAGCAGGTCGTCCAGCAAGCTGCCTTGGTCAGGGTTCAGTTGCTCGCTGCGCTTGGTGAATTTATGCCGTTTGAGCACTGCGATTTCGTGAGTGAGCTGTTCGTTTACGGTCTAGATCCGATGGATCTTCTTGCCCATCGTGTCGACCTGCGCCAGCAACTGCGCAGCGAGTGCGCGCAGTTGATCGGGGGGCATTTGATCGAGGTTGGGCGAAGAAGTCATGCCTTGGATTTTACCAAAGCAGATCGCATGCGGCAGCACGCTGAGGCGTTAATAACAGCCTTTTAAAGGATTGTGATTGCACCGCCCGCTCCAACGCGTTGCCAAGGCAGTCCGAGTATCAAAGCCTGAAGTTGCTCGGTATCCAGCTCCATTTCGCAGCCCTGTCGGATGCCTGGCCAGTGGAACTTGCCCTGGTTCAAACGGCGAGCGGCCAGCCAGACGCCAATCCCGTCATGCACCAGCACTTTCATGCGAGTGGCGCGGCGATTGGCAAACAAATAGGCGCAATGCGGCTTCGCCGCACAGAACACCGCGATCACCCTGGCCAGCGCTGTTTCAGTGCCGGCGCGCATATCCATGGGCTCGGTGGCGAGCCAGATGGCGTCGATGCGGATCATTGCGTGAGTCCACGGACAAAAAGGGCACAGCCTTCAGGGTCGGAAGTGGGCCACTTCACTATTATTGATTGTTCGCCAAGGGGCAGCTCGATAGTCGCCGACGCTTCCTCTGGCCGTTTGGGGGCGGCTCTCAAAGGAACAAAAGCCGGTAAAGCCACTGGCGGCTGTTCTCGGTAAAGCGGCAGCCATTTGCGGATCACGTTGGCGTTGATGCCGTGGCTGATGGCGACGCTGGATAGCGTTGCGCCCGGTTGCAGGCATTCCTGAACAACCTGGGCCTTGAAGGGTTTCGGATAAGAGCTTCGTTGGCGCATGGAAATCCTGACGTTAAGGGCTATCGCGTCCGCTTAAAAATACGCGGACACCATCGTCCTTAAAGCTGGAGTTCGGAAGGTGTGTTCCCAGGACGCTTACAGCTTTACAACGGCTTTTTTGATTTCACTAAAAAATGCCAGAGAAAAAACTCTTAGGTTTGATTATTGCACATGCAATGACAGAACTAAAAGCGCCAAGTATATAGAAGCCAACCGGATATGCCCGCCATCTTCAATTCGACTTAATACTAAATTAATCAGTAGTGTAATTTGCGGTTCGCAACAAGATACAAATCAACTTAAGCACCAACATCACTATGGCGAGCCCTCTTAGATCTAACGTCGCTAGAGTTTCTCTTTGATACCCTTATCGAAATTACGCGCATTAGAATAAAGACTTGTTAGTCTAACGCCAAATCCAATTGCATTCTGCCCTTCAGAATGTCCAGCCCTTGACTATATTGGACGTGTGTAAACGCTAGCTGAATATCGAACTCTTCAAAATCCCAGCTCACTGTTGGAATCAAGACTCTATAGTGCACGGCAATTAACATTTGAATTGTATACAAAACCAATCTACTACAAAGCTCTACGATTTCGTTATCAATATGAGCTTCGTCCTCTTGCATAGTAGTTGGCAGCCCCAGTGAACCGTGAACCAATCTATTGCGCAGCTTATAAGCTATAAGTAAACCTTGTCCCGCTAGAGATATATGCTCGCCGAAATTATTGCTTTTAACGAACTCGCCATATTGAGAGCTGGAAAGCATTAGGGCTTTTAGTTTATTCAGGCAGCATATATATGAGGAAAAGCCGACACTCAAAAACGAGTGATACTTTAGAAAATAACAAGCGTTATTGATTTTTCCTGCAGGCTTGGTCAAAAGTTTTCGAGGTATAGCTACATCAATGATGGATTCAACCGCTGACCATATAAAATTAAATCTACATAAAGATGCTACAAGTTTATTTTCCAAGATTTCTTGGTGATGAGAAAATTCATCTGCTGACTCACAATAACCTAACGTAGTATCAAATCGAGCGCGACTATAGTTGACACTCTCGATTCCAGAGGCGACTCCCAACATTGATATCCCCGCCAACCACTCTTCATCGCATCCATACTCCATACCGTAGACGAACAGCTCAACGACAGCCGCACAATGCTCATCGATCAATTTTAATTCAAAGTCAGTCATACCTCACCTCAAAATAATTTTCATTGACCACAAGCCTGGACGAGGACAGAACTCGGCAATCACAGTCAAACGACCTTATAAGGGAACTCTCCTTGCATTTAATGATATAAATCACACAGCTCCGCCTCAAGAAATACAGAATGCAGACAAAAAATGTAATACACACATCATTCAACTCATGTTTGAAAGCGTTTCTTGGCACTCGATACAATTAGTTCTTAATCGCGTAAGTCACTAGCTCCATTATCAGATACCTCCGCGTGTCTGCTTTGATCACCATAATAGTTTTCTTCGACGAATCCCATATCACATCCCTTAAGAAACCCGACTCTAGCCAAAGATCTACCTCATGTGTTTTCTCTATGAATTTGAAGCAGGCATCTTCGAAGCTTAACGACTTGTTTAGCTTTGCGTATTTACACATTGCCTGCAGATAGATTTTAAGACCAGCAGGTCTAAAAAGAAAATGCCCCCCACTCTCTTTATTTCGATGCAAGACTATAACCTGTTCGCGCGAAGCATCGCTTTTAGCCTCATCAAACGCCACCAAACATGGAATAGTTGAAAACATGTAAGAAAAAATACTTTCAACCAGATCAAAATACCTCGCTCTTTCTTCCTCCCCTCCTCTGTAATTATCAATCTCTTTCGGTGACAAGCCACAACCCTCTTTTATTATAACTTTGACCAGGTCATACAAATTCCCTATCGTTGTAAGATTTTTGTTGTCTGCATATCCTATGTTATTTGTCGCTTGATACTTCAGCTTGTCACCTTCGAAAAACTTAGACTCTTCAACTAAGTAACGAGTGGCGCAGGCGCATATATCATCTTCGTCAAGCGAAATTATGGCATCCTTATTTACAGGCTTAGCCCTTTTGTTTAATGTTGTAAATAAACGCCTCGTTCTTTTCAGTCCTGCAGCATTATTAAAATGAGCCAGAAAAATCACTGAAATTTGTTGCCTGCCTATGTCTTCGTCCTTTTCTAACGCATATTGTATGCCTGCCAAACGATGCTGCCCATCTAGTGCGAATATTTTCTCTTCCCGACTTAGACTCAAATAACCCATGCTCTCCAAAGCATAATCTGGCGCCTCAAAATCCTCGATGCCGAGAGTATTACTTGCGATCTTATCAAACTGATGCCATCGAGGTTCACCCTCGTAAACAGCAACAACCAAAGAATTGAAAAAAGCCTCCTCGTCGTTAAGAAGATAATCGCCAATTTCTTTTTTTCTCTCTTTCTTTAACTGACGCTGAATCAGCTGCGATAAATTTTTATTTTTATGAAGATCATCAGCAAATGAAATTAGATCTTTTATATCAGAAAGTCGCATCAAGCATGTATAGGTTACCCAATTACCGATAGCACCTCGAAGACATGGCAAAAGCAGTCGTTGAGTCATAGTATATTTGCTCCTTTTAACAAGCTGGCCAGCTCCGGTGAAAAGTCACCTCGATTATATGGCGGCACCAGTATATCAAGTAATGTCCGTTCAATTTCAGCAGTGCCCATGGAGTCATCTATGATTGCATAGTGATAGACTAAATGACCTTGCCATTGCCGAAGCATTTCATGAATTCTCGGCCTATCGTTTTTCCTCTCCGTAACAATATAGTCATAGTAACGCCGCCATAGTGTGTTTTCAGAACTAATATCACCCGCTTTTCCAACGTACAATATATGGCTATTTGTCGGCAACTTGCTGTCGCTAAGAGCGACTGCAAACGCGTATACGCCTCTAAATCTAGGAACGTTCGATCTCGACTCTGCACTGAACGGTACCGATTTCCAATTTAAATCTGGCAAAGTTTTTCTTCGCTCCAAAAATGGAGGATACATGATGTGCTGACACGAATATTTTGAAAGCGCTGCCTGCAATTGTTGTTCAGGCGTCATTGCCGTTAAGCTTGGGCTAGCCAAATCTAGTAAAGTACCCATTTACACTTCCTTAACTTTCCCAACCTTCATACCATGGACGTATAATCCGACATCCGCATAAGCTACAGGAACATTCCAAGCATGCTGCATTAACCTCGGAAACAAGTTCTCTTCAGCACCTTTCTTTGAACTCCAACGTCGAAGAAAGTCACGATGACCAAAAAACAGAAGGTGAAGCTTCGCTCTAGAACAAGCCACATTGAGCCGTTTCCGGTCGAGGATAAAGTTAAGATTCCCTTCTGTGCGAACAGTGGAATAACAAACGATGTCCGCCTCACTCCCCTGAAACGCATCCACGGTATCAACAGCTATCGACAATTCACCAAGCTTCCCTTCCACCCATCCAATCTTGCGCAAGCTCGCACGCACACATTCTTTCTGCGCTCCATACGGCGTAATGACAGCCACCGAAATAGGCCTCGTTGTACTCTCTGCAAGATTAGCCAAAAACTGAGTTATCTCCTTCGCCTCCTCCCGATTTTCCTTGCTTTGCGAACCTTTCGGCTGAGATTGACGCCCTTTCACGTCAACCCAGTAGATAGATTTTTCAAGTACGTATCGCTCCTCGAAATACGCGTTATCTCGGCCATTGTGAAGCACGCGTTTACCTTCACGCATGTAGAAGAGTTCTGCCACCAAATCTCCGATCGCCGGAGCCATTCGATACTGCAAACTCAACGTCTCGCGGCACTGTGGCGGAAGGCGCTCAAACATCAATTCAAAGAAGCTGGTATCCAAGAAATTTTCACGTAAGAACCCAAGTTCTTCTACGGCTTCATCCTCTCGGAGCAACGGAGCAATGCTTGGTGGAAGCTGGTAGTGATCGCCTACAAGAATCACCTTGTTCGATCGCAAGATGGGAATGAGGATTTCCGGGATGGTGGCTCTGCCCGCCTCATCAATGATTGCTACGTCGAACTGGAGTTGATCTATACCTCCCTTGTTCGTAGCCAAGCCCACACAGGTGGCACCGACCAGGTTGCGGTCGGCCAAGAGCGTAATAAAAAATTCGTCCTGGTTGGCGCGCGACTGTGAGGCTTGCTTGATCGAGGAAAGCCACATGTGGCACAACGCGGCTTCATTATCCGGTAGGCTGACTGCGCCGGCGATTGCGAGATCTTCGAGATCTGTAAGGTATTCACTGAATTGACTGTCGAATCCTAGCGGTTTGATGACGCTACTCATCTTCTCAGGATTACCTATCCGAATAGTGCGAATCGCGTGATCGAAGCCATGGGCATGTTCGGCGAGAAACTTCTCCAGGGCGTTGTCCACCGCAGAGTTTTGTTGCGATACCACGAGAATTCGAAGATCAGAGCGCTGACGGTAAAGCTGATACAAAATCTCAACAATAGCCGTTGTCTTACCAGCGCCAGGTGGCCCCTGAATCAACGCGATATTTCGCTCACTCAGCGCTAACTCCACTACTCGTTTCTGACTCTCATCCAGAGGCCCGGACCACGCTATGTCCCTACTCCGTTCTGCCGGTTCGGCGAGATAATGCTCTGGCGCAAGCAAGATGCTCTTGAGCGCTGGATTAACCAGTTGATCGTTGAAAAAGTCTTCTAACGCTTGCGCCTGACGCTTGAGTGCTGCACTGGGTACAGTGACAACCAAACGCAGCATTGCATTTGGCTCTTCTGGCAACGAGAAAGCGCTCTCGATGCTAATACTGCTCTTAGTGCAGATGTACAAAGGACGCCGGCGGCGATCGCGGGAGACAGCAGGCACAAACTCACAACGGTCTGCATCCCATAGCAAGAGTCGGACACAGTGGTCAGGATTGAGGAAGTTTTTGTCTGACAGTACCTCGCGAAGCTTCTCGGCTAAGCCTTCGAAAGCCTCGTGATCTGACGGAGGGAGACTGTCTCGTTGGAGTACAAGCACATCGTCTTCCTGAACAAGGAGCATGCTTGCTGAAAAATCCAGTGCCGAAACTTCTTCCTGGCTGCGTTGATACGCGATGACCTGCTCCCAGCGCTGGTAGAAACGACTGTGAGCCAAGCGCTCAGGTGAGTCTTTCATATCCATTGCAGTTTGAGAGCAGAAGCGAAGGAACTCTTCTACACCGCTTCGCCAACCAACCTGCGACATCGCCGCAAGCTTCTGATTTAGAAGCGTGAACCGGAATGGGGTATCGAGGCCAATCTGCAGAGTCCCCGTCTGAATAACCTGATGGACTTCGAGCAAGCTAAAATTGGTCGTTGGCGCACACTCCACCCTCACTGAAGCTTTGCCCAGAGAAATCATTCCCGTCGCGCTAGAGTAGCCGAGAAGTGTCCAAGGCTCGTCCTCTTCGAAAAACTGTTGGTCGGTCACACCCTCTAGATACTTCTCATCTACGGTCAAATAAAGCTGCTGATAGGACTGAACACCACGAGCGCGATAGTTGAACTCGCTGACCTCTATATGGGTGCGTCCTTGCTCAAATGGATTACGTAGCAGACACAGATCGTACTGCGTCGGATGCACCAAGATCTTCTGGCCAGAGAGCAGTCGCACGCCAGGATGCTTTAGCTGGCTCACAGGAAGCGTGGCGCGGATCAGACCATCAAACAACGTCCCGATCATCGATTGCTTTTGCTTTCGTTCAACAATGAAAGGTACGGGTTCACCGGTAATGATGTGGTTATAGTAGAGCGCACCTCGGGCGACACAGCCATAGAAGGATCCATTGTCCCACTTGGTAGCAGACTTGATCAGTACGGGTATCTCATCATTAAACGGCAGTGCTAACGCCTTTTGAGACACGTCGTCAGTACCGAACGAAATTCGATGCCCGAAGCGCGGGAGTGGCCTACTAATTTCTTCCATCGCCACCAATACGAGCTTTCCTGGGTAAAGCCATTCCAGAGGAAGAAGCTTGTCTGCCGGGTCAAGCGCTAGCAGCAGCGCGTAATGTTCACCCACAAGCAAGGCGTCGACTTCATTCTCCGCGAATGTCAGATAGCGCTCGTACTCTTTCATGCGTACTACAGCATCTTCGACACGTGCGTACTCTCGACGAAGTGCTGACTTACGGTAGGGGCTGGAGGTCTTATCAGAAATTTCCCGGGCAACCATTTGCTCGAGCTTACTCAGCTCCTCTGGAATGCCAACTATCGCCTCGCGGTTTTCCCGGATCACTCTACGTAAAAGTTGAACGTGCTCAAGAACCATCTCCCGATATTCTTCCCACGCCCTTTGCTCTTGACGTGCCTGAGCGGCAGCAGCCCGGCGTCGAATCTCGTCCGTACGGGCGTGTTCCTGCGCATGTTTTCGCTCTTCTTCCTCAGTCATGCTGTTAGCTAGCCAACTGAAGACTTTAGCAACCGCAAAAATCGCAACGCCAATACCGACAAAGAGTGGAGCTGCCATAAACTTACTCCTGTCCGCCACCTAGCAACATGGCAGCGTCCTCTGCCGTGATTTTTCCAGACTCGAGCTGCTTGAGTACCCGGTCCTCTCTATCTGCCTTAGTCTCGAGCGTGGTCATTGCTATGTCGTACTGCTGATCGGCCTCTCGGCTCTGGTTTGAAAGCTCTTGCATTCTTGCCCAATGATCGCGCTTGTGTTGATCATCCTCGAGCTCGGCTTCTTTCAGCTGCTGCTCCCCAAGCAGAATTTGTCGCTGCCCTTCAATCACGGTCCGTTTGGTAACTTCTTCTTCTTTCTTGTAATCAACAAACGACTTGAATGCATCAATCGATGTGTTGGCCATCTGCATCGCTTGATTCACATTGAATCCACCTCCACCTCCTCCTTTTTTAGGAGCGGATTTGCCAGGAGTGGGTTTGGGGGGCGAAGGTTTGCGAGGAGCTTTCATGCGTTCTCTCCGGTTGGGGTGAGCAGTAATGCCAACGTCGCGTCAATGCACTGATCAAGGCATACCTGTAGGCCGATCAACTGCTGGAAATTACCTAGGTCCTGTCGTTCCTTTTGAAGCAGCACATGCACTCGTTTCAAGGAATCGAGTTGCTGGCGAACTTTCTTGAGGGTCAACGATTTTTGTTGATTGGAGTGCTTCAACATCTGAGCGATCTGTTCTTTACGACCAGAGCGTTCGCGCTGCAGCTGTTGGAGTTGCTTTTCCCCAATGCGCAGGTCTTGTGCGAGCGTTGCCTCAAGTGTTTTGTTGAATTCCCTCAGCTGTGCTGTGACCTCACGAGCCGCGCAGAAACGCAGGTAGCTGGCTGTCGCCTCGAGGACGGCGATTGCAGCGTCAACCCACACGGCCGTGGGATTCAGCTTCCCCAGTCCTCTTGCGCCTTGCGTGAGCAAAATGGTTCCGTAACGGCGAACCTGGGCGTCATCCACCATTTGCTCAGCCATATTGGCGAACACATCAACGACCTTCATTGATCATCCTCAATCGGATACACGCCATCTAAATTCAGGCTTTCTTGAATCATTGCCCAGTTGAAGCCTAGGTGCTGCCAACGCTCCTCTAGGGCATGGTGACGATTGAAAACCGATGAGACGTTTTCCTCAGCCAACGCCAGCTCTTGGAAGAGGTGCTCGATGACTCGGTCTTTGGTCGCTCGCTCGACGACTGGCCACACCCAGGAAGCTTTGGGATCATCAGTAAGCTCAAGCTCTCCTACAGACTCATCATCGTGATCAACAAACGTGGTGAACCTGCAATGGTTAGCGGGGAGCAAACTGCTCAGATGCTCAGGCGCGCCTTCGGGCATATTGAATCGAGTCGAAAGGCAAACGACTGGGCTAGCAAACATGAAATCGTTGGGTCTCGCATGACGCAAAGAGTCAGTTCTGAGTTCAACTTCAATAGCACGGACGTTGTGTGATATTTCCGCTGCCACCCATACGGACAGAGCCCAGTCTGACCTGACAAATTTCTGGTCTCGAAAACATTCGTTGAAACTCTCGAAAGCGACCGGCAGATACTGCTCGGGAACATCCCAGATTCGGTTTTTCTGCCGCTCACAATCCTCCCCCCAGTCACTGCTCGGCCATAAACGTGGCTTACCTTCCCCACGATGCCATGGCCGAATCACAAACTCAGTTTCGTCATTCAGCTCTGACGTCTCCAGCGTGTGTACTCCGCAAAACGAGTGGCGCCTGTAGTCTCCGTCGAGCCACAGGTATTTTGTTTGCGCATGCAGCAACCGCTTAGCCTTGAGAAGAGGCTTGGCGCGAGCTGTCAGATTGAAATTCTCCACCAACCCAAGCCCTTCGAGTCGGCGAATAATAGGATGCAGTTGCTGGGGATTGAGGGCTGTCCGTTCTAAAACCCACTCGATACCCCTGTCAGGCATCACATCGAGCGCTTCCAAAATCAAATGCGAAAAACCACCCAACTGGTCAAGTAGGCGGTGCTTGAGTGTTAGCTCATAAAGCCGAACTGGGACATGCACACGTAGACTGCCTTCAATGGCGCACGTGTATTGGCTATGGATCGTCAATCGTCGTACCTGACTATGCTCATGAGAACAATGACATTTTGACATCATGTTAACGCCGGTTGGCGTTCTTTGCAGCCCCAACTGCGATCAAATTTTCGCTGCCAGTCAGATTAGCTGCAGATCACTGGAGTTCTCGATTACGATTCAGTCGCGTGAAGCGCTTCGCTAAATCGGGCAAATTCGAGACCCCATCTCCGCGTTCAGCCCGTCACGAGCAACGACGTTAATCACTAGGTGATCCAGCTTCTGCTATCTTGAAAGACTTCTTCCTCATGGTATTTCAGGTAAGGCACAAGTTCCTTCGGGACAAAACGTAGCGCCTTCGGCAGGCCTAGAGCCTCCCTGTGTTTTCCATCAAGACGTTTTGAAACGTGCATTTGGCCCAAGCTATCGAATGTGATCAGCCCCTTATCAAACAAAGCGTCTAAATTCGCAGACAATAGAAGGCCGTTGTGGCGGTCAAGGCGTTGTTTGGCAGTAGAGTCGATCCAAGGTTTCACATGTGAAGCACGAAGAACCTCCCTGCACGCCAACCCCGTTACAGAGCAAGCGCCGCCCCAAATCTGCATCAGGTCCTCACGAAACCTACCCTGTCCGCGTCGGGCATTAACTCGAGTAAGCACCTCTGTGATGGGTTCACTTCCCTCGTTGATGTCCTCGGCCGGCAATGGCTCGGAAGGAGCACATTGAATGGCGTCAATCAGGCGATCCCATTTTTCATGTCGCTGGGCTGCAGGTATGGCGTCCAGAATTCGCCCTACCGTCGGAAGATCCAGATCGGTGTAGGTACTGTACATTCCAAGCAACCTCTCCTTTCCCGTGATCATCCTGGGATCCAGAGTAATTGGCTTTTCAAACCACCAGAAATAATCCTCTGGGCAGATCCAGTTTGGAATCCAGTGCAGGTCCCTCTCCCAAGCTTTCAGGAATTTCTTCTGGTTACCAGCGAACCGCTTTCGGACATTTTCAACATTCCAGGCGTCCTCCCAAAGCTCACCCAGCGATAACTCGCGAACAATTTCTTCACGCTGAGCAAGATGATGGTCATCGAACAGACCGACTGCATTCCCTGCGATGCCAACTAACTGTTGAACGCGGTCATGCGACGTCGTCAAAAACACGAATGTCTGCCCCGCGTTTTGGTCAACTGGTGCCGCGCCCAGCCCCTCTGTATGAAACACTCTAAAACGATTCTTTCCACGCGAAAGGACCATTTTTGAAGAGTTATTCCACTCCTCATGGCCGTATCCGTTTGCTTCAGGGAAGCCACTTGTTCCAAGGACCCCGGAAGGCGCAAGGTACTGGTTAGTGTTCCAAAAGATGGGTTTCTGAATGAACAGCGCCATGTTCTTGCTCGTCCTTTGCCAATTGATAAAAGTGGGGCGTTTGATTCGATCTTAAGGTGTTTCGCAACGCATCCGAACCGGAGAAAATGTTTTAGCTTGTTACTGCCTTTAATAGCCACTGATTTTTAGGCTGTTCAACACACCATTTATTTCCACTACGCAGTCATTTACGCGCGTCAGCACCTCATCAATATGAGCGTCTGTCACACGATCTCCCTCTTCCAATACGCACCGCTGCTTCTTGATGAAGAAGCGAGTGGATGCAAAGTACAGGCCTTCCCAATCATGAACGGCATAAGCGGGTTGAGTGAATGAGGGCAGCCGTGATATCAGATGCTCAAGATCATCTGCGCGAAAGAATGGAAACACCCCAAACCAAGTGTGCTTGTAGACCTTTACCCATACGCCTTCAGGCCAACTGCGTAGCCGTATATCCAAATCGTATTTTTGCTTGTCTGGATTAGATGCGAACTTGACTACCATTTCGCTCTTAAACGGTTCAAATAGGCAATCAGTGGCAAGGCGCTCACGCAAGCGAGCAAATAGCTCAGTCAGCTTACGAGTTTTGCAGTATTGATAGTGATCCACCAGATGCGCATAAGCGTCTTCGCTTTCTTGGAACACATTCCAGCAAAGTTCATTCAGCTCAGAGTTTCCTGACATTGTCTTTTCCACATGGGAGGTGAATTGATCTATAAAGTACGACGCCGTTGCTGTGGCATGAATTTGTTGCTGACGAAGGAGCCGGGCTAACTGACCATAGGATTGGTTATAAACCGGTACACTGGATTCTGGATCTTGAGTTGGAGACCCCCTGCCCTTCGGCGTCAGGTAGACAAGAGCCTTATACGCATAGTGTGGGTACAGATCAGATAACGTTTTTTGATAGCGTGCGACTTGGTTTTTTCGATCCGCAGCCCAAATCTTATTTTCAATCGCGATGACAAGACGTAGATCCGGGTAGTCGAGCAAAATATCGATGTGGGCTAACTCCCTGGCAATGTTTGCCCTGGCGCCTCTAGCCCTATCAAGAACCTCCAATGTAAGCGCCTTTCCGCTGCATGGCATATGGGCAAGAGAATACACATAGGCATCTCTAAATAATGAACCCATGCCATGGGTCTCTTCCTCGCATAGTAATGCCGCAAGAATGTTAGAATGAACCAGCTCCTTGGAGCTCACGCCCATCACTTTGAACATATCGAAGGTCTTCGTGTAACGGCCAAGCGAAATAAAAGCGGCACCCGTGTGAAGGGCTGCCAATTGAGCGGAGGCTTCCATACTTAATGTCCTATTGAGCAATCGAAACGGGCGCTGTCCTCAACATTAACGCAAGATCAACACTTTACGCCGTCACTGTGAGGATTATAGTGATCCAAGGTTGCGATCTTCGCAGGATTGCAGCGCACCTTGTCACCTTGATCTTCGGCTCTAGAAGCCATAGTGAGAACATGCTAATACGTCAGAGAATTTCCCGGCCAGAAATAAATTTTTTAGTTTCACTCGAGTATCAGATGCTTAGGCCAGCAAGCTTCTGTATAAATAGAGTCTTCAGTACCTCACGTTCAATACCATAATGGGCTTCTCTATGGTGCTCAGGGCATAAGGCAATGACATTTTCAGGAGTATCTGCGCCCACTTCACTCAGCGACACAACATGATGAGTTTCGAGATAGATATCACCGTTAGTTTTGCGAAAACCAATCCGCCCACAGTACTCACAACACCCCTTAGAGCGCGCCAGTACGCTTTGCCTGACTTTTGCATTTCGCACCCAGACAAATTTGGAAAGCGCCTCGCGATCGGGATGCTCATTTCCAGTAAATTGATCAGCTACACCTACACCGTATGAGTCGATTGTGATCTCCGGAAATGCTTGGGCGTCGGCCAATGATCCTGCTGCGCCCACAACGTCTATTGCCTTAGGCTCGCTGGCTTCGCTTGAAGGTTTAGCGCCACGACGCAGTAGGAATGACCCCGTTTCCATTTCGTACATCACGAGATGCCATGGCTCTGGATCCAACAATCTATAGTCAGCAGATGCACGTTCATCATCTTGCCGAACAGGACTTTTGCTTTTGATCAATGCCACTCGGATCGTACATCCTTTCCAATGAGCTATTTTGATAACTTCATCCATCTGCAGCGCTCTAGAAGCCCAGATTTTCAATCGCTGCCTGAGCGATGGGGTGCGCTGATCATTGGCTCTTTCATCATATGTACTGTACTCAGCCCTTAAATTTCCGATGTATTGGATACCACTGTTCAAAAAATCCAACTCGTCATACCAGAGACAAAGAAGTACACGATCGTTCCCCTCAAACGCCCATCGATAGCAGTATGTTGGATTCTGTGCCGGTGACCTGCTAGAGGAATTGTTATGCCAATCGCCTACGTCTATTCCTGCCTCAGACACAGCATTGTAGACACGCATCTTTGATGTCGGCTTAAGCTGTTCGCGTAGAGTTTCGAGCATGACGTCCCCGTTGAAATGTCAGTCATAGTGGATCGGATTAATGACATGCCGCGAACCGTCGGTTACGGGAAGACATTGACCGAGATCGAAACCTACCTTTGGCAGAGCGACAGTCAGAAGCATGGCACTAAATTTACAACGACGCTTTGGCGCTGTGAATCCTATCTCGTATTGATACCCCATGAGACGTGGTTACTTTCTTCGGGAGATGCCTCATTCATGAGGTAACAACCGCAGTTTCGTCCTAAAAGCGCTCAACAGACACGTCAGGATCAGGTTTGCCATTTCGGCACTACCCTTCCCGGCAGATATTGAACAATTTTTGCGTCTACCGTCACTGAAGTTTCTTTCCCTTACCCGACGATTAGTGTTCTTTCCTAAGAATGTTCATTCCTGTTTTTTGGGGTGACGGTTAGGATCAACAGGGAGATTTTCGACACCTCGATCAAGCAACTCAGCCAGAACCATTTCCCGTGTATTCCCCTGCTGAGCCAGCACGATCAACGAATTCGCTGCTTCTCGCGCCAGCTTGCGCGCCACAACACGTTGTTCCGTCGAAATCACTCGATCATCTGCACGCCCATGGATATAGGTGCATCTCAACTCGTATAACGCCAAGTACTGTTTCGCTGACATGGGCTGCCCCGTTGCGGCGCTAAGCCTTGCAGCAACTCGACGCGTTGCCGATTCCTTGTGTAGATCTGTTTTCAACCGTAACTTATGTTTGTGATCGCTCTCTGCTCCAAACGCTGCCTCAATCAGGATGAGATGCGCCATCACTTCATCAATACCATCGGAAAGAAAGGCGCGCACCATGAAGTGCTCAACCGGGGTTGAGAAGAGGTCTGACCTCTGGGCATCCTTAAAATCAGTCCACTTCGATAGACTTAGAGCTTCGAGTATATCGGCTCCTTCTGCAAAGCTCTGAAGGCGCAGTGGACGCTCACTTTCGTCCCACTCATCATGTCCAATCTGAATGAAATGGGGCTCCCACGAAAGTCTTTCCGGGTTTGGAGGCGGGCTCGGGAAGGAGCACAAATCATCGTCGAGGGTATAAATCCAAGGGAGTCTGAAGCCTCGCCAATCCACCTCTTTCATCTGAGCCCATTCCTCCCACGGGGCTAAAAGAAGGAAAAACAGCGCTTGCTCGACCACCGCGGGGAAACGGCCGCCGTAAGGGGTAATTTCACCTAGATCCTTATCGATGCGAAAGTCCAAAAACGAAAAGCCTCTGCTCTGCGAAGCTTGCCCAATCGACACCTCTTCTTCCACGACCAACCAATGAAATTCCGAAAGGCGTGCCGAATCCAGTTGATCGCTTGGGAAGAAACGGGTCAACCGCGGCTTTTGGAATATTGTCTCCAACTCTACAGAAGTAAAACATCTCACTCGGGCATTTCCGAACTGAAGCTCAGGAATATCATCAGCCAAATCAAGTGGGCAGAGATATCTGCGCTTGATCGTGGTTCGCTCAAACTCGCGTGATAACAGTACTGCCATCTCCTGAAAGTCTGGCAGCGGGTTGTCAGGAGCGAAGGTGTTGCAGCATGGTAGGCCGAGCGACTTCAACGCATGGCCGATAGAGGTTTCCACTAGGAAGTTAGCTTTCCCATTAGGAAGGCGCTGTATTAACAGCGCCTTCAGCGCAAGAAACTCTGAGCTGGACCGAAAATTATTTGGCTTGGGAGGCGGAATTTTCCATAGGGTCTTCAATGCGGCGGCGAGTGAATTCTCATGGTTCATGAAGTTCTGGTGACCTAAATTAACGAACGTTTCAAGGGATAAAACTGGCCTAAAGGCTTTGGTTTCCGCTACGTAATGATATGGACTTACTACGTTCGGCCAACTCTTTGCTCCTGACTATTGGGAAATTGCAGAAACTCCCGTTCTGATATCTACGCCCTGGGATGTGGATACATCGACGATTGCTATCCCGAACTCATAGCGCAGAGGTTAGCACCTCTCCCCCGCTCGTCGTTTTTTGCGCATAACGGCTAGAGTATGGGGTCGGACGTGCTGTTAGGATGCAACTCGTAAGCCCAGAGAGCAGAAAGAAGAGCCCATCAGGGCTCTTTATTGTTCAGCCTCTCATCAGTTGCCGAGCCATGACTCCACTGTGTCAGAGCCATACTGCTCCTTCCAAGCCTTCAGCCCACGATGATTACCGCCTTTTGTTTCGATAGTCTCTCCGTTGTGCGGATTTTTATAGACCTTGACCTGGCGCGCCTTACGACTGCCCTTTTTGGCGGGAGCTGTTGAAGCGCGGCTGCCCGTTTGGGGATCCAAAATGTTGATGACGTCCTTGAGGCTGAAGCCGTACTTGGCCAGCAAATCACGAATCTTCGTTTCGAACTCAATTTCCTTCTTTAGCCCGGCATCCCCCTTCAGTGCCTCCAGTGCCTGCAACTGTTCAGCGAGATGTTTTTCGAGCTGGCGAAATTCTGCGAGTCTGGACATGGAAACCTCGTGGGTGGGTAGAGATCACAACTAAATTGAAATCAAATCTAACAGATTGGTTCCCATCAAACGTAGCTCGATATTCAAATCGCTCTACTTATCTGCCTGAGCCCCACAAGCGTTAAGTTCTTCTACGGTGATCTCTCCAGCCCCCCTTTCTCGTCTAACACTAAACAAATAACCCTAGTAAGCAGGTGCGCGGTAACCGGTTCGCCATCCATAGATCGTCAGCAGTCTCACCAGAGCACTCGCATCAATCCTTCAGCATCTTTATCAGAGCGGGCCACCCGTTGTGGCCGGCCGCTCCTACCGTCCCCATATCGCGACTCCAAATCTCAGTTATGACCTATGCTCAAGCCTTCTGAGAACCCCCAATTACAACCAAGGAGATCGACATGGCTGATGATCTGCACAACCGCGGGCCGCAAGACGGAAAACGAGTGAACACTTCCGAAGAATGGGAGTTGAAGTATTGGTCCAAGGAGTTCGGTGTCACCGTTGACCAGCTCAAGGCCGCAGTTAAAGCAGTTGGCCCGATGGCCGATGATGTACGCAAAAAACTCGGGGAATAACGCTTGAAAGTGCCCTACGTCACGGTAGGGCTTTTTCTCGATGTGAACATGGCCTAACCGCCTTCAATCCGGACGGAGTCAAATATGCCGAATTCAGACTTGATGGCACCGCTCCTCTCCAAGATCCACGAAAACCAACTCGCACTGGAGGCAGCCATCATGGAGTTGTCGAATTGGGTTGAGCAGCAAGGTTCATCAGACACTGCGGAGAATGTCCGAGAAGCCCTCGCAGCGATCGACCGAAATGAAGACTTCATCAAGATGACGTTGGCGCTGATCGATACATCCATCGAACAATGAAGGCTGTGGGAGCCTCCCAATCGCCTTCAGAAAAGTTCGTCGCCAATTTTCCTAGATCATCATCCGAATCCAGTGGATAGCATTCAACTGCCCTACCTACTCATTCGGAGAATCACATGTCCAAAAAAAGCACGCCAGCCGATTCAGTACGCCAGCAGCGTAACGATAGATCTGACGCTCTGAACAACAACCGCGGAACTTCGGGTACAAACCCGACGAATGCCCATGTTCACGGTAACCGTGGCAAGCAGTTGAACCCTAACCAACGCTAGGACCGCGTCCCGGTCTAGAGCGGGTGATTGAGGATTCAATATGAGCTCAAAAGTTTGTTTCGCAAGTCAGGGAGAATTGATCAGGCTCGCTTTCGATGCGTTTGGCGTGCTTCCTCGCAAGGAGGCGGATCGTGATGAATTCGATGAAACAGCCAAAAAAAACATTCAGAAGCAGCTGGAGCGACTTGCCAAAGAGGAAGGTCACCTGGCTTCGAACTTTGGCGAAGCTGTCCGACTGCTCGGCGGCATGCTAATGGGTTACCTACCCAGTACACGGATGGTGCAAGCCATAGGTGATCCGCTGTCTGCCCTGCATTACGGCTACAACCAAATCGTCCGTACTGAGGGCACATTTCTGAGCAAAGCTCAGACCCTTCGATACTTTATCTCGATCAAGGCAGTCCCACTGCTAGTGATCTCGCTGAACCAGAGCCTGCTGCGGCACAAAATCGCGGACTTTCAACTGGAAACGCCCGAGGACGAATTCTGGTATCTACCGTCGATAACCAGCGCCGGCGAGATGACGATGCCTTTGGCTAAAGTCATGCGCTGGGCTTACGCTCGCTGTGGCATTTCGCAGACGCAGTTTCATTATCCTGGAAAGAACGCAGCCTCCGATGATTACGCGCTTCAGCACAACCTTGATAATGCCATCAACTGGATCAGAAACCCCTCGCCTCCGGCCCTTCCAGCACTGATAAAGAACTTCACAAACTCCTTCAAGGCGCTCGCTGAGTGCGGGCGAGAGATTCCTCCTCCCGTTCAAGCGAGCGTTCTGACAAGCCTGGTGTTGGCCAGGGTAACGAGCTACATCGCAGAGCTGATTTCCCAAGCGTACGACGTTAAGTATCTGGAGGATGTTTGCAATCAATTCCGAGACTACTCGCGATGGATAGCGGAGGACGTCAACGAATTCAAAACCGAGATACAACCGGTGATGCAAAGACAAGCGTCGCCTGAGATGGCTTGGGTGACATGGCAACATGCGTGTAGTGATTTCTGGGGCTTTTTCGATGCAAAAGTTGATCACGTAGCAGATACGCTGCAGCAGATTGAAAGCGCAAATGTTGGCACCCCAATCCCGGATGAAATCATCGCTGCACTGACCATCGAATACGGTCGGTTTGCAGTATGCACCCGCATGGACCTCTATGAGCGCACGCTACTATTGAGCCCGCCTGAGGGGTTTTTCGACATGCTAAACCAGGGCTTCACCCTCAAGCATGACCCATGCACTCACTGGTCGACCATCGACGAATACGCTGAGCGCATTAACTCGCTTGGCCTTGAAGACCACCTATGCTGGATGGCACCTTGGCTACGGGCGGTCTACCACTACCGCCAAGGTGAATTCGTAGCAGCCCTAGACCACTATCAGGTCGCGTTTGAGTATGCCAAATACCGTGCCGGCAAGTATCAGTACGACCTGGTAAATCAATTCATCGAAGTGGCCGCCAAGAACGACAGTCGACGCAGATTCAAGAAAGGGATTGAGTGGGCACAGTATCTAGACATCAAGGTTCGATGGCTGCGCAACGACGAGCCAACGGAAGAAAAACTGAACTACGTTTATGGCATGTTGAAAATAGCTCGATACGATCACCAGCTATAAAGAACCCATTGCCGGCCAGCCAGTAATACTGCTGGTTGGCTCGGCCCGGAGCAGTGTGGATCGAAGATCCACACCTATCCTTTATCAGTTCGTGACTCTCTACCTGGCGGAAGTCTGCTGAGAGACTTCACAACCTATTCTTGATGGCAGAAGCCCTCTCTTCACCTTCAAATCCGCCTGTACATCTGAAGGCAATCGGCTCCACAGATTCAATCCGGAACGCCTCTCGACCTCCGTAACGGTGGCCTGGTAATCACAAAAATTGGCCGCGCGTGGAGTACTCTGGTCCATGATGAAGGCGGCGTAGAGACCGGTAGCAGGCGTACGACCAATGAAGATGACCTTCCAGTAACCACTTGGGATTGTGTGTCCCTTCGTGGTGCCAGGCAGCGAACCAATCGCTCGTTCATAAAGCGGGCCGGTAGCCACATAAACCGCATCAACATCTGCGGCTTTGCTGAGATTGCGTTCCTGGTCCTCAAGCCGAGCCCACGCGCCCTGATTGAGATCCGCCTTCTGCGGAGTGATGTTCGTCAGGTAATTGAGCGCCTGCCAATCAGACGTCCCGCCCAAGGACGCCAAGTTCGCCTGATGCCCGCGATCGATCTTCAAAGCAGCGCTGGCCCCGTTATAGTCGCTGGGGGTGAGTGTTTCACTTGAGGGTACGTCTGGATCGGTCTTCCAATTACGAGGTCTCCCACTGGCGGGTGTTGTTTTCGTAATCTTGTAAGCCACCCAGTTCGCGAACTTGGTGGTTCCGTTGTTGTTCAGGGTATAGGCCTGACGATACAAGGTCATCTCGCTACCGCCCGTTGGACACCCCACCAAGCAGTTGTCAGTCGCATCACCCGACGACGGCTTAAGTCGCTCAGATGTAGTGGCAGTATCTAGCATCCGCGGTGCTGTGCAGGCACCTATCAACGGGATGAGGAGCAGTGAGAGCAGTCTTACTTTTAGCATTCCTTGCACTTGGTTGGCCTTTCAAAAGGCGGCAAGTCTAAGGTCGTTCTTACGTACGACAAAGCGTCATTTCCGAATATGTTTTTCAAGAAATGGCCGGGGATTTGTCCCCCACCAATCCATCCTGATCAAGCCAACGTGTATGTGACTACTCGCAGCTATACTTCAACTGCTGCACCACCCGATCGCGGCACTTACCCAGGATCTGAGATCATGACAAGGACTGTGGCCACTTTCGCCGGGCATTTTCTAGTGCTTGGCCTCGTCGGTGTACTTGCTAACTGCAGCTCCATTCCCGAGAAGTGGGACGAAGGTCGAAAGGGACAAGCTCCAGGCGTCAAACCTCTGCGTCCGCTGGCGCAGATCACGGCAAAAACATTAAGTGCTGACTACGCGACCGAACCTCAGTCCGGCGCCCCAATCGCCGTGGGACTTTCCCTCTCTGGAGGTGGAACGCGCGCAGCGATGTTTGCGCATGGCGTTCTCCAGGGATTGAATGACAGCGGTGTTCTCGCCCAACTCGACGCCATGTCCACCGTTTCGGGAGGAAGCTATACCGCGCTCTGGTATTACACCCAACGTTTAGAGGCGCGAAGAGCAGGCACGTCATACAGCGACATGTTCAACGATTGCGTCCCTCTGTGGTGGCAGGAGCCACCCACCGCTGGCGAAGACAGCTTCGAAACTAAGCAGAAAATACGAAAAGCATTGGAGCTCGCAGGCCAGGGCACCGATGGATTCAAGTCCATGGAGCAATGCACGCAGAATAGGCACTTTCGGGAAGGCGATCCATACAGACGCCAGGTTCACCTCTCGCGTTGGCCGGACGTATTCAGATATTCAGAGACTATTCCTACTGGCAATGCTCAAGGCGCCCCGTGGTGGGAAACGATCCGCCTAGCGATCACCAGTGTAGGCGAAGTCTTCTTCTCACCTCTCATCAAAACCGGGGACGTCCCTTCTGCCTACCAGTACGGTATCGAACGAGCTTGGGCGCTAAACCCCAACCCCCGAACCAGCCCTTATCAGGACTTCAGCTACACGAACGATACCGGCAAACCGCAAACATCAGGCTGGCATCTGGACCCCACCAAAGCCACATGGCAGCAACTGAGGGTACTGTACGAGGACAAATCAACAGGCAAGATTCCCCTGTGGATTTTGAATGCCAGTAATGCCCCACGAGGCGCCGGCACTGACCAAAGTCGGATCTTCGAAATCACACCCTTTGGTCAAGGTTCAGAGCTCACCGGATACCTGCGCGGTGGGGTGCCCAGCATTGCTGATCTCGGCACTTCAGTTCGCGCCTCGGCCGCAGCGCTGGATGCACAAGGCGCTGGTGAGAAGTACGCGCAATCCCTCTCCCCGCGCAACTTCATGTTTCCCTTAGCCGAATGGGGCGAGACGGTAAAGAACCCGTTTCAAGATTCGCCGAAACGCTTCCACCTCAGCGATGGTGGTCACTCAGAGAACCTGGGGGTCTACAGCTTGCTGCGTCGGGGAGCACGCGACGTGATCGTGGTAGATGCTGCTGCCGATGTTGAAGGACGCATGGCGGATCTCTGCGCTCTGCGCAGCATGCTGGCGAAAGAAAAAGTCACCTTGAAGTTCTCAAGTGAACTGACGCAACTCGACACAGTGTGCGAGGGTGCGATTGGCAATCCACACTCAAAATTACTGGGGTACAACACATCTGCCTGGTTGAATCCCGTGGTGCCCGGACAAGTCATCTGGCCGCCGGAGAGCGGCCTACCACCGAGCCGCATTTGGCTGATTAAACTGGGTTGGGACCAGCAGGCAGTAAGACGTGCATTCAATGACAAAAAATGCGAAACACTTGAATATCCGGTCAGTTGTATCGTGACTGCTTACTATGGCCACAACACCAATACGATACGGCCGAAGGATCAGTATCTGTTTTTCCCTCAACTGACCACTCCAGGGGCAGGTTTCAGCAGCAGTTCCTATATGTTTTGGGCGTACCGTGAGTTGGGAAGAACCGCGGCATCTGCCTTGAAACTGCAGCCCGATGGCACGCTAGCTTTGCAGCCGCGAATCACACTCAAGCCCCAACGAGCGGATTGTGTTCGTCCAGATTTGCGTCCTGAACCTTGTTGAGGAGGGAAGGCTTCTGGCCTCCCACCTCTGGGATGCAGATTGTAAACGTGTGCCATAACTCGACTTACAATCACCAAATTTTGTATAGAGCAGAAACACTTTTCTTCCACCCTATACTTTATTTAAAAGCCACTCCAAGCATTAAATGATCTTCACGACTTTGCCATTCAACGCTATAAAATCAACGTTATTTTCATAATCGAAATCATCAATAACATCTTGAAGATGCATGTGCTCCAACCCGTTATCTGACATTTCTTCTGATGCCCTGATCAAGAATCTACCTATTTCCATCAAAGTTTCAGGGTCAGCCAAGATAGATACTTCATCCAGTTTTATTTCTTGGTCACTATTCACAGCAGTGCCGTGAACTGTAAATTTGGCAAGCTTTTTCATAGATTGAATCCTTGTTCTCGAAGATAATCTTTTTCTTTCCGCGTAAGCTCCGAAACGCTCCCCCTGGTTCCATGGCTCTGTGATCCGTCCTTGTTGACCACTACTTCAGCACGCCTCGCTTTGCACTGACAATGAGCGTGTACTTGCTGGTTGGTATTTTCCACATGAGGAGGGTCTATGCGGATGCGACCATTTCCGACCTGCTCCCAACGACCAGACTTAGCAAGCCCAAACGGGTCGATCCATCCAGTCGGGTTCGGAGCATATTCGTAGAGATGTATCCCTCCTGCGTAGCCAATGGGATCTTGGCAGATAAAGCGACCTATCGTAGGGTCATAGTAGCGATGTCTGTTGTAGTGCAGCCCCGTCTCATGATCATGGTACTGCCCTTGGAATCGGATAGGGTTAGCAATACCCTGCTGCTTCGCCCATTGCGACCGCTCCTCCCGTATCTCACCCCAAGCCTTGTACTGAGCACTCCACACCACATCACCGTTCTGATCGGTCAACTCCTGAGGCGTGCCCAAGTGATCGCATTGATACCAAGTCAACACATCAATAGGGGGCGACACTGCGGAATGATTCCAGAGCGGATCATCCTCCAGGCTGTAATCCTCGTCGTATTCAGGCAGCCCCAACAGATTAATGGAATGATTCGTCATCGCCTGAGCGACAGGAATGAACGTTCCGGGCTCAAACACGTAGTGAATGGTGCGCCCCGCCTCCCCATCTTGCTGAGCAGCACGACTTTCCCAAGCCAGGTTATCGCCATCCCAACCGTACAGCGTAAAGCCGCAGCCATGGTCCCGCTGCAAACGTGCGTGTTCTGCACTATTCCAGAGTGAGCCGGCTGCCGGCCGCTGCTTGTAGTGGACCTTCGAGTTCTTCAATAGACGCCGCCCAAGGGCGTCGTAGGCAAACTCCACCGAAAGCCTGGCGTCCTCGAAATGCACCAGTCGATCGAACAGATCCCAACGCATCTGGCTGTAAGCACCATCGCGCCAACGCTTGATCTGGTTACCACGCTCATCGTATTCGTAGTGAGTCCCTGCATACTCGCGCAGCAGGTTATCGACCAACTTGCTGCGCGGGGGAGTCAACTCCAAAGGCCGCCGACTCTCTGCCGCCTTCTCATCGAGCAGGTTACCCGCCGGGTCAAAGTCGAAGGTTTCAACACCCAAACGATTCACTGCGCTTAGCAGCCTGTTCACCGGATCATAGCGGTAGGACAACTGGCCACGGCGCGTATCGTTGATTTCGTTTAGCTGGCCTGCGGCGTCATAGGCGTACTCCCGCTTAAGCAAAACCGACTTGTCATCACTACGCCCCAACAGTTGTTCTTGCAGGCGCCCGGCCGGGTCCCACTTCTGCGTCTGCACAAGACGATTGCCTTGATGCCGAGCCACTTCGCGATGCATGTCGTCACGCTCATAGCCCAGCAACTCATGCTCGTTCAGGCGCAACGCCAAGAGATGACCACTGCCGTAGGTCAACCAACTGACCCGATGACCGTCAGGACGAATCGTGGCCACGCGTTGGTTAAGCACGTCGTATTCATGCTGCCACACAGCAACCAGTGGTTTCTCCAAACCAAGGTAATGCTGATGCTCGCGCACCATATTGCCGGCAAGGTCATGGAACCACTGCACTCGGCTATCTGCGTTACTGGCAAGAATCATGTTGCCCCTGCCGTCATAGGCGTAACGCTCCGCTTGAGACTCATCGCCAAGCGAAGCAAGACGCTCCGTTACACGGCCCATCTCGTCGTACGCTACCGTCACAATGCGGTCACCGGTAGCGACCTTTGAAAGGCGTCCAGAAGCGATGTCGTACTGGTAGCGAGTCAGGCGCCCGTCAAAGCCTGTTTCTGTCAACAAGCGTCCTACTGGGTCGTAGAGAAATTGCGCCGAGCGCTCGTTCTGGTTCTCCAGCGCTTGCAAACGTCCCAGCCGATCCCACCGATACCGCAAAGTCTGTTCCGCAGCATCCACTCGTTCTTCAACGAAGCCCGCCGCCGTGTAGCTCCAGGTCGTACAGCGATCCAACCCATCGACATGAGCCAGAAGCCTACCCTCAGCATCGCGCTCAAAACGCTCCTCTGTTTTGTCCGGGTGCCTGATAAGCGCTACCTGCCCAGCCTTGTATTCGTACTCGGTGCTCTGCCCTGCTGCATCCGTTGCACAGATCATCAAGCCGCGATCGTCATATTCCCACGCACTGGTCTTGCCCGAGCAATCCACATATTTGAGTAATTGACCCGCGTCGTTGTATTCGAGGGTCTTCTCATTGCCATTGGCATCCTTGATGGCAATCGGCAAACCTTTTTTGTCATAGACGTATTCAGTCTTGTTGCCGAGCGGATCGACCGTTTCAACGAGGTTGCCAGCATCGTCATAGGCGCGCAGCCAGAGCCCGCCTTCTGCGTCCATGATTTTGATCAATTGGTCATGGTCGTCATAGGCAAAGTGCACCACGCTATTGTCAGCGCGAATATGCTCAAGCCGATTGCCGCGCTCGTCGTAGCTATAGCGATCAGTGGCCCCATCCGGATGCACATGCCGGACTACGTTTTTCGCCTCATCTCGGAACAACCACTCCGACAAGCCATCGGCGTGTCGAATCCGATACGTGTAGCCCAGGCTGTCGTAGTAGTGCCACGTTTCGTTGCCGTGAGCATCCGTGACGTACGTCAGACGAATGTTCTCGTCCCATTCCAAACGGGTGTCGAAACTGCCGTCATCAGCCCATTCGCGCACAGCTTTGGCATCAGCGCCTGTGCCATCCCATTGCAGATTCATGCCGCGCCCAGTCCGGTCGCTGTAGCGAGTAATCAGGTGATACTCATACTGATACGACCAAGCCGCACCGTTCTCATCCTGGGCGAGAACCAGGTCGCTCTGTGCATCGTATTCATAGGCACATAGCTGACGCTGTGGGACGCCATCACAGATCTCCCACAGCCCAATCAACCTGCCATAGCCATCAACCATGGTGCCGATGTGTCGGTGAACCTTGGTGATGTCATGTTCCTGATAGGTGATCAGGTCCGACAAGACCGGCACATCGCCGTGGCGATGCTCATGATGCAACATGATTCCGGCGCCATTGCGTAACTCGACACTGACCAGCATGTAACTGCGCCCATGACGGCTGTAGGTTTCCTTGCGCTCGAAACCACGGCATAGGAGTAACCGACCCTCGCTAACGTGCAGCAGGGTAATGTTCTCTATCGCGTCGTAATGGAATTGGCCGATCTTGGGTAGCGGATAGGTATGACTTCGACCGTCTGCATCGTGGAACACCAGGCCTTCGTCCTGCTCATCGATGCGCGTCGTAAGCGATGTGATCCAGCGCGCTCCCAAGATGCCCGAATCATAGGCGCCAAGGTCTGAGCAGTACGTGCGTGTCCAATCAATGGGAAATGCGCCGGGCAGGCTGAAATCCGAGTGATCAAACGTCTCTGTACCCATGGCAAAGTTGATGCGCTTACAGGTCGCAGGACACACTTCGTTTTTCTCGTCATTAGGGCGCGACTTCGGCTTTGATTCACCACGGCTGACTTCAACCTTGCCGTCGCTAGCAACACGTCGGGACTGACTGGTCATGCCTGGCTTGACGTTGCCGCCCTGCCCGTGCGCATTGCGCATACGCCACGCTGCAACGGCGCTGGCCAGCACTACCAACAGCGCGCCAATCGAGCTTTGAACGGCCGGGTCACTCAGCTTGTTCAACTGCGTGCGCAACTCAGGTCCCATTGCGCGCAGCGACTTCGTATGAACAAGAACTTTCTTCTTCGCTTGCTCTGGCAGGAGATGCTCGGCCGCACTGTTGGCAACACCTTTGCCGGCCGCTGTGTAAACGTTCGCCGCGGCGCCAAAAATGTTGCTGATTGCGCTCATCGGATCATGGAGCAACTGGCTGCTGGCAGCGCTTGCCATCTGCTGTGCGGCTTTCAAATTACCTTTGGCGTCGAGTTGTCCGTTTACAACTCTCTCTAAGCCGACGGCAATTTCGTTGAGGATTTTCGCGCCTAGTTCTCCTGCATCATTGAGCAACTCTTTGAGTTTGGCTTGTGCCTGCTTAACGAAATCATCGATCACGCCCACGATGTCAGCGTTCAGATGACCAACCACCACGTTGATCAACGCATCACCCAAGACCAGCTTTCCGACCTTGGCGACTTCCTGTCGAACAAGGAACAGCGTCGGTCGCAAGCTCATGCGCGCGGCGGCCATGTTCGGCGGCATGGGCAAAACACCGATCAGGTTGATCCCCAAGCTGACCCAATTGAGAGGGTCTTGTCTCGGACTGTTGGAAAGCGTTACGACATCATTCAGCGCATCGACCAATGCCATGATGTTGCCGACAACAGGTAGAGCCCCTGCCACCGTTTTAATGCGCTCCAAGGTGACAAGATCACCACTGATCTCTCGCAACCAGGCATCGAATTGAGCCGCACTGCGCCCGACGTCTTCGACCATGATCAAATTCAGGGGAACAACGGCGACTTGGGGTTCACGTTTGGTTGCGACAGCGGTATTGGTCGTCATGGGAGCGTCTTCAGCGAGCAGGCTTGGAAATTCGGAATGTCACGAGGCCTATCGCCTTTGAGGAGCCGACAGAAAGTCGCCTCTCGTTAGCAATTGAGCCCGGGTCTAGTTAGATGGATCAGCTGATCACTGCGCCCTTCGGACCGCTCGCAATGAGCGCAGCTCCGCAAGCGGTTTTCATGCCGTCCAGAGCGATGGGCGTGCCATCAACGGTGTAGGTGCTGCTGCCTTCAGCAATAGGGAAAACCCCCTTGCAAAGTGGACAGCTCACCTTGTGACCGACACCTGCAATGGGCTTGCCGTTGAGGTCGGTTCGAGAGAATGCTTCGAGCACTTTGCCACCGTGAGTGGTGGAGTCGCCCAAGCGGATTACATCTTTCATGGTGTCACTCCTTTGACTAAATCTTGGTTACATGTCGGCCGTCGAACAATGAAATCAGGTTGGCCATCGCTGAACCTCTTAACACTTACTCGGCTTTCCAAACATCTTCATACCCTGAGTCATCGATGATGAATTTGGCCCCGACCGGTAGGCATAAATAATTCAACACTTGGGGCAACGTTTCGATGACATGGCTGATGTGAACCGGTTTATAGAAGTCGTCTGCTTCCAAGTATTCACCGCAATGTATGAACCAGCTGACATTGGATCCCTCGGGTATCTGCACTCGAGTGCCGTAGATCGGTGATTGACCTACTGACTCTGTGGCCAAGGCCACGATCGGTTCAGGCATCTGCGCAGGCATACCGAACTTATCGCAGACCTCTTTCTGAGAGGCGCTGGGAAAAATCGCATCAACCTTCGGCATTTTGACCCACGATTTCTCACTCATGACTTGAATATCCGAGATAGCACACCATGCCCAACGCTGATCGACCATGCACCTACCGACTTCACACATTGGTTCGCGAGTTCATGGTCGATCGAGTACCGTTGACTGAAAGCTCACCTTCCCAAGCGTTGATCACAGCCGACCAAAACTCCCCTCAAACCAGTCAGCTCTGCAGCCACCAATTCAGAAGCGTTTCATCATCTTCGTCATCAATATTTTTATAGATATTGGCGTAATACCATTCGAGTCCTGTTTTCTTGCGAAACCGATCAAAAAACTCATTGATGTTGTCCATGCCGTTGCTTGAAGGCACAGCCAACGAGAGATTGCCTTCGAAAACGCCATCAAGCGTTCCACCCAACTCACGGCCAACATCAGTTTCGAGTTGTGCAATGACCTCCTCGGGAATGTAGTCAGCGTAGATATGAATACAAAAATTCCCTCCGCGCTTCAGGACTTCGGCGTGGGTGTTTTTGTTCTTGATCGAGATGACGTCACCTCGAGCCAAATTCAACGCAAGACCAGGTGAAGACAGCAGCTCATAAGTATCCGACCCCATCGCAATAGCAGGGAGTTCCTCGAATACAGGGCTATCGTCATTTGACACAAACACCTGAATCAGAACAGGCAATTCTTTATCGTCCATATGGCGCTCCACAACTTCCACGTTCGACACACGACATGCCTTCTTTCACATAACCGCTATTTCCCGCACTCAGGTTACACGATGCGCCCTCAAGATCTACGTTGACATCAGCCAGGTTGCCGCCATTTGAGGTGGCCACATTTTTATGCCCCAAGTGCATGTCATCAGGATTATTAGAGGTATGCCCACACCGCCAGCACTTGTAAACGCCCACCGGCTTACTTTTATCGATGAGTTTTTTGCGACATGCCGCCTGCCCTTTTCGACTGCCTCCGCCGACTTTACTCGCAGCAATATCTTGAGGCGAGGCTCCAGCGCCGTCTTTCAGCGCGCGCTTAGATGGCGGTTTCTTCACCAATCCTAAAGGGTCTACCCATTGGGTTGGGTTGGGCGCGTATTGATGAAGGTTTATGCCCCCCATCAGACCTATCGGGTCCTTTGAAATGAAGCGACCTACCTGGGGGTCGTAGTACCTGTATCGGTTGTAGTGCAAGCCTGTTTCGTGATCGTGGTACTGACCTTGGAAACGAATTGGATTGCTCAGCCCCTGCTGTACTGCTGAGGCTGATGTATGTTCTTTAACCTGGCCCCAAGCCTTGTACTGGGCGCTCCAGGCGACCTGACCATCCTGATCGGTTAGCTCTAACGGTGTGCCTAAATGGTCACACTGATACCAGGCCAAGACATCAACCGGCTGTGCTTTAGGGACGTGACTCCAAAGCGGATCATCTTCGAGACTCTCGCCACCGACATATTCAGGCTGATTTAACAGATCAATCGAGGCGTGCCTGATCGCTTGAGCCACCGGAACAAACGTGCCGGGTTCATAAACGTAATGGACTGTGCGCCCAGTCCCCCCATCGCCTGGCGCAGGACTGCTTTCCCAAGAGAGATTATCTCCGTCCCACCCGTACAAAGTCAGGCCACAGCCAAGCAAACGCTGAACACGCCCCTGCTCATTTTTATTCCAGTGGGAACCTGCTTCAGGACGATTTGTATAATGGGCGGTTGAATGCTTATACAGCCGGCGACCCAAGGCGTCGTAGGCATATTTGACCGAGAGACGATCATCCTCGAAATGAACCAACCTATCGAACAGGTCCCATTGCAATCGACTGCGTTTACCATTGTGCCAACGCAGCGTCTGATTGCCACGATCGTCGTACTCGTAATGGGTGCCGACATATTCACGTAGAAGATTGTCTACCAACCGGCTACGTATTGGGGCCTGATCAAGAGGCCGGCGTACTTCTGTCACCTTTTCATCGAGCAGGTTACTGGCAGGATCGAAAGCGAATTTTTCAACCCCGAGCCGGCTTGCTGCACTGATCAGCCGTCCTACCGGATCGTAACGATAGGTCAGCGGTCCGCGACGCGTGTCGTTTAGCTCGGTCAACTGGCCGACCGCATCGTATTTGTATTCGCGCTTCAGCAAAGTGGAGTTGTCATCACTTCGGCTTAGCAATTGCTCCTGCAGGCGACCTACCGGGTCCCACTTTTGAGTCTGGCGCAGCCGATTGCCTTGATGACGAACGACCTCACGATGTAAATCATCTCGTTCATAACCGACCAATTCGTGATCATCCAGTTTTAACGCAAGCAAATGCCCACTGCCGTACGTCAACCAGCTCACCCGGTGACCATCCGGGCGGGTCGTAGCGACACACTGGTTGAGGGGGTCGTACTCATGCCTCCAGATTGCTACGAGCGGTGCATCCAGACTCTGATAATGCTGATGCTCTTTGATCAGATTACCGGCCAAATCATAGAACCACAGCAATCGGCTTTGGTCATTCGTGGCCAAAACCATGTTGCCGTTACCGTCATACGCAAAGGATTCACTCTGAGACATATTGCCCAAGCTCGCATGGCGTTCGACAAGCCGTCCCATGGGGTCAAACGACATCGAAATGACGCGCTCACCGCTGATGGCTCTCGCCAAACGTCCGCTTTCAGAATCGTACTGATAGCGCGTAACAACGCCATCGAATCCTTTTTCCTCAAGCAACCTTCCGACGGGATCATAGTGAAATTGGGTGCGCTGCTCGTTTTCGTTTTCCAGCGCGATAAGATGGCCTAGACGATCCCAACGGTAACGAAGCGTTTGCTCGCAGGCGTCTACGCGCTCTGCAACCAACCCGGCAGCGTTATAGCTCCATGTCGTGCAGCGATCCAGACCGTCAATATGAGCAAGCAGACGCCCTTCGGCATCACGCTCGAATCGCTCCTCGGTTTTATCTGGATGCGTAATCAAGGCGATATGTCCAGCCTTGTACTCATACTCGGTGCTTTGTCCTGCTGCATCGGTAAAACACATCATCTGACCGCGATCGTTGTATTCCCATTCGCTGGTCTTGCCAGAGCAATCGGTATATTTCAGAAGCTGACCAGCATCGTTGTACTCAAGCGCTTTCTCGTTGCCGATTGCATCCTTGATAGCGATCAACTGACCTGCTTTGTCGTAGGCATACTCCGTCTTGTTTCCAAGAGGATCGCCCGACTCCACCAAATTGCCGGCATCATCGTAAGCTCGCTGCCACTGCCCGCCTTCTGCATCACTAACCTTGATCAGTTGATTAAGATCATCGTAGGCGTAGTGAGCGACACTGCCGTCGGGACTGATGTGTTCGAGCAAATTACCGCGCTCGTCATAGCTGTATCGATCGGAGGTACCGTCTGTATGAACGTGACGAATGATGTTTTTCGCGTCATCGCGAAAGAACCACTCTGAACGTTCATCGGCATACCGAATCCGGTAGGTGTAACCCTTGATGTCGTAGTAATGCCAAGTCTCATTGCCATGGGCATCAGTGACGTATGTCAGACGGATGTTTTCGTCCCATTCCAGGCGAGTATCGAAGCTGCCGTCATCCGCCCACTCGCGCACAGCCTTGGCGTGCGACGTGTGGCCATCCCACTCCAGATTCAAACCTCGGCCGGTGCGATCGGTATATCGAGTCAATAAGTGATGCTGATACTGATAACTCCAGGCAGCACCGTTTTCATCCTGTGCCTGGATCAGATCGCCGTGGATGTTGTATTGGTAATTACACAATTGCCGTACGGGCGCGCCGTCACGGATCTCCCAAAGACCGGCCAACCGTCCTTGATCATCAAGCAGGGTTCCAACGTGCAAGTGGACCTGCGTGATATCCCCTTGATAGGTGATCAGGTCAGACAATACCAAGGCATCCCCGTGCCGATGCTCGTAGTGCAGCATCAGCCCCGCACCACTGCGCATTTTGACATCCGTCAGCCAGAAGGAACGACCACGACGGACATAGGTTTCTTTGCGCTCAAAACCGAAGCAAACGAGCAGTTGATCCTCACCGGATCGAACCAGCGTGAGATTTTCAACGGCGTCATAGTGAAAGAGGCCTACCTTGGGCAAAGGGAAATCGATGCCACGACCGTCGGCTCCAAAAAAAACCAGCCCATCGCCCTTGCAGTCGAATCGGGTGGTGAACTCTGTCACCCACCGAGCGCCCAGTTCGCCCTTGTCAAAAGCATCGAACCGGGAGCTGTAGGTACGTACCCATTCAATAGGAAATGGACCTGGCAGGCTGAAATCGGTATGGCTTAGCGACTCGGAGCCCAACGCAAAGCTAATACTGTTGCAAGTACCCGCGCATGCACCATTTTTCTGGCCATTGGCGTTGGCATTCGCAGGAGCCTGACGGCTGCTGGCTTCGAGCCGCCCTTCACCTGCTTTGTTCTGCGCCTTACTGGTGGCGTTGGGTTTAACGCTAGCGCTCTGTCCATGCCCACGACGCTTGCGCCACGTCACCACAGCACCACTGAGCATTTGCAACAACCAACCGATGGAGTGGCGCGTTCCCGGGTCACCCAACTTACTCAGTTGGGTTTTGATCTCCGGCCCCATGGCTCTCAATGTGCCGGTGTGCGTCATCACCAGTTTTTTAGCCTGGTCCGGCAGAAGATTCCTCGCCGCGCTGTTGGCAACTCCTTTACCTACGGCTTTGTAGGCACTGAATGCAGCCCCAAAGATATTGCTGATCGCCGCCTTGGGGTCGCTGAGGAGCTGATTGCCCGCCGCCGTGATCTTCTGTCCCGCCGCGCGCGCATCGCCTTTTGAATCGAGCTTGCCATTTACAACGGCCTCGAGACCCTTTGCGATTTCGGTGACTGCACTCTCGCCGAGTTTTCCAGCATCGGCGAGAATGCCTGAGAGCTTGCCTTGAGCCTGTTTCACGAAGTCATCGATCGTGCCGACAATGGTGGCGTTCAAGTGCCCGACCAGCACTTCGATCATTGAATCGCCCAACAGCATCTTGGCGCTATTACGCAATTCCTGACGTACCAAAAACAAGGTCGGACGCAAACTCATTCGAGCAGCAGCCATGGTAGGAGGGGCTGGCAAAACACCGATCAGGTTGATCCCCAGGCTGACCCAATCAAGCAACTCCCGCTGCTTGCTTTTGGTAAGCGTGACGATGTCGCCAAGCGCGTCGACTAGCGCCATGATGTTGCCTACAACCGGCAATGATCCGGCGACCCCTTTGATTCGATCGAGCGTGACCACATCACCGCTGATGGATCGCAACCAGGCATCAAAGCGAGCAGCACCACGACCTACGTCCTGCACGTCCAGCGTGTTGAGCGGAACGACGGCTACCTGCGGCTCGCGCTTCTTGGCAACGGCAGCTTCAGTCATGACAGCACCTCTCCATTCAACAGGCCAGGTGCTTTGAGCGAAGGTTTCGGCAAGGATGGGGCCGGCAGGCTTGGCAGCTTGCCCGCCTTGCTTGCTGCACCAAGGATGCTCGATGCACTAGGCATTGCCGCACTCGCCAGTTTTGGCAGGCCAGCCACTCCGCCCTGTACAGCACCTTTGACCTGTTGCGCCGTTTGCATTGCACCTTGTGCCGTCTGAACAGCACTCATCCCTGTCTGAGCCATATCCTTGCCCTTCTCCAGCACATCCCAACTCTTGCTCGGCAACACTTGAGCAACCATTGCTTGCACTTGGCTTGGAGCTTCGTCCGCACCCGGCGGATTCAACGGCCACTCCGGCTTGCCGATGTAACTGCCATCGCTCCAGGTGTCCGCCGGATCCTTGCCAAACAGCACGCGCGCAGGCCCGGGTGCGGCGCCGGCGACACTGGCGAAACCCTTGCCGTCTAGCTTGCCTTTGATGCTTTTGCCCAGCGCATCGATGACTTCGTAATCGCCCTCTTTGATGCCCTGACGCCCGGCGTACTGGTTGAACAATTCCAGATTGCCCTTGCCCGGTTTCGGCGGTTCCGGGAATACCCCGGCCAAAGATTTCGCCCCGGTGTAGGCGAAGTTCGCCGCGTGCGCGGTGTATGGGCCGCTGGTGGCGTGGGTGATGCCGCCGGCGTTGTAGGTGGTGGCGCTGCCACCACCCTGAATCACCAGTTCGGTTTTTGCGGTGATGGTGATGCGGTCGGCGTTGGCGGTGATATTGAGTTTGGCCAGCAGGTTGATGCTGTCCTTCAGGGCGCGCACGTCGATATCACCGGAGGCCGCGACCAGACGCCAGCCCATACTCTGCACGAACAGGCGCATGCCGCGACTGGCACTGGCCAGCAGGCGTTTGCCGATCGACAGGCTGGTGTGGCCGGTGCTGCTCAGCGCCAAATGTTCGCCGGTGGCGATGTGGCTGGAGCGCGGCGTGGTCAGGGCGATGCCGGCCGGGCTGGCGAGGACCAGATGCGGCTCGGTGAACTCGGGGAATTCGTTGGCGGTGAGGTTCGCTGGACCGCTGCCGAGTACGCCTTGATGCTGAGCGTGCAGCGCTTTGGCGACGTCGTCCTGATCGCCGGCCTCTTGGGCCTGCAACTCTTTGGCTTGAACGGCGAATCCATCTTGCTGATCGCTCGCAGTGGCGAGGCGTTCAGCGGTTTCCGGCAGATCCTTATGGTGTTTGGATTCGTTCGGCCGCGGCTCGGTGGTGATGAGCAGACCGGCACCGGCACGCACGGCACCGTGGCGGTCGGTTCTTAGCTCAAAACCTTCACCGCGCGGCTGACCACCGCTCGGGCGCGGATGGGTCAGATAGCCGAGGTTGATCGCACTCGCGCCATGATCACTGCGCAGCGCAATGCTGATCTCGCTGGTGGTGTCGTCGATGCGCAGTTCGTTGGCGCGGCTGCCCTTGTATTCCTTGCTCTTGACCGTCGCCAGCGTCTTGAAATCCGGCAGTTTGTACGGCGGCAGATTGGCGCCGTGGTACAGGCAACCGGTGATCAGCGGCTGATCGGGATCGCCCTCAAGGAAGGTGATCAACACCTCCATGCCGACCCGAGGAATGTTGATCGAACCAAAGGTTTCCGCGGCCCAGCTCGACGCCACGCGCATCCAGCAACTGGTCATGTCGTCGTGCTTGCCTTCGCGGTCCCAGAAGAACTGCACCTTCACCCGGCCGTACTGGTCGCAGTAGATCTCTTCACCTTCAGGGCCGCAGACCACCGCGCTCTGGGTGCCGAGGACTTTCGGTTTCGGGTGGTCGAGCGGCGGACGGTACGGCACATCCCACGGGATCGCGCTGAAGCGGTTGCGATAGCCCTGGTGGAAATCGTCCTTGTTGTCGGTGGTGTCGCTGGTCACCGACTCTTCGAGCACCTGCGGTTGTTTGCCCTCGTGGAAGATTTCGGTGAGCAGCCACAAGTCATTCCAGGTCGGATTGGCGTGGTCGGTCAGGGCGAGGAAATGCCCGCTGACCAGAATCGGCTGATCGCTGTTGCCCTCGGCCAGACGGTAGTCACTGCGATGACGTTCCAGTGCGCGATTGGCCAGGTGTTTGCCGCGCTCGCGGTCAACGAAACGGCCGGGGTAATCGTAGTCTTCGAGGTCCGGTTGCGCGCTGCTTTTGGCGTCGCTTTCCAGCTCGATCTTCGGTTTGACGAAGTCGTAATCGCGGCGCGTGGTGCGGCTGGTGCGGGTGGCCAGACGCAGGCCGAAACGCTTGACCACCGGTTTGTCGGCGACCAGCCCGGAATCCTGCTGATAGGCCACTGGCGCGAGTTTCGGGAACACCGTCTGGTCATCGCCGAAGGTCAGCTTGTGGCCGCTGGACGTGTGCTGGAAGTGGTAGTGAATGCCCTCCTCCTCGCACAGGCGCTGGATGAAATCCAGGTCCGATTCGTCGTACTGCACGCAGTAAATGCGCTCGGGATAAATCGCGCTGAGCTGGAAGTGGTAATCGCTGGCAAGGATGCCGTGTTCTTCCAGCACCTGGCTGATGATCTGCTGCACGGTCATCTGCTGGAAGATGCGCTGATTGACCCGATGCGCGAGGTACGCCAGTTGCGGGCGCAGCGAGATTTTGTAGCGGGTCAGGCGTTTGCCCGCCTCGCCCTGGGCGATGCTGTAGACCAGCCCGTGAATCCCGCTGCCGCTCGGCGACAGCTGAAGAAACGCCAGTTTGTGCAGCACGCTTTCGAGGTTGATCGAGGCCTTTTCACTGACCAGTTCCAGCTCGAATTCGAACGGCGTGTTGAGGGCCTCACGACCGGTGAACGACAGCACCTGGAAATCGCTGTCGATGCCATCGACGGTCAGATTGAAATGAGGCTGGTTGGCCGGTGAGAACATTCCCTTGTCCCTCGCGCAGTGCTGCGACGCGCAATAGCCCGCTAAAGGGCAATTGTCGAAAATTCTTTAGAAGTGAGTCCGCCCCGACCGGCCATGCCGGCTGGGGCGGTACAACCATCAGCCGTAATTAAACGACTGGAGCACGCCAGTCATCGGAACCCGAAGTACCGGATACTTCGTGGGTCCAGGTGATTTTACGGTAGGTGAACTGCACTTCTTCCAGGTGGGTGAAGTGCGAGTTGCCTGGATCCTGGCAGTTGTGCATTTTGTTGTTGATGGCGACGATGATCGCGTCTTCCAGTTTGGTGGTGTAGTAGTGCTCTTGGGTGCCTTGAGCAGAAGTACGGAACCACTGGATAACGATTTCGCTCATGCGCTCGCCGGAGGTCAGAGCAGCTTGCAGCAGTGGCGAAGCCTTGTCGTAGACCTTGGTGATCACAACTGGCTTGTGAACGCGCTGACCGGTTGGCTGACCGGATTGTGGGTCACGCGGGATGATCACGTCGTGGCTGAAAGCCTGAACCATAACCTGGTCTTCGTGGCCTTCCTGGTAGGTGTTGCCTACGGAGTCAGCGGTGAAAGCGCCTGCAGTGATCAGGCCTTGTTTTTCGCCGGTAACCGACATGTACGCTGGTGTTGCCATGGGGATGCTCTCCTTGCTCAAAATGACGTACCCGGCGGGCACCATTGCCCACCAGAGTGGCTATGAGCCATCAAAATACGTGCCAACTTCAATTTAAGCCTTATAAAACAAGGCTTTCAGTGAATCGACCTCGATCTTTTAGCCATCGAGCTAAGGAAAATTTGAAAGAAGTGCGCAACTTCTTGCGCAGTGGTGTGCAAGAAGTTGCGCACTCGGCTGTAGCCCTTTAAATACATGGGTTTCAAAGGATTTAACAGTCGAAAATCGAGCAGGCACTGCGCAACTTCTTGCGCACTCCAAAAAATGGAAGATTTCAAAACCCAATCACCCAAGTGTTGGCGATAATGCGGATCCCCGCTCACCATCGCTCTTCCGGCTGTCAGATTTTTCCTGGTTCAAATTGACCAAAATGCCTCAAACCCGTTAACTGTATATTCGTACAGTATCGGAAGTCGTGCGTCATGAGCTTTTCAGTCCTAGGCCCCATCGCCGTGGGCGGTCGAAAACTGCCCCTTTGTCTCTCGAGTGTTCCTGCGGGATTTCCTTCGCCCGCAGCAGATCACATCGAAGCCCACATCTCGTTGGACGAGGTCCTGAACATCCGCGCACCGCATGTTTATCTTGTCTCTATTTCTGGAGACAGCATGCAGGGTGCAGGTATTTTTGAGGGCGACCTCGCGATTGTGGATCGCTCTATTGAACCTGTTCACGGGAATATCGTGGTTGCCCTGTTGAACAACGATCCCGTGTGCAAACGACTGTGTCTGCGCGGCAAGGAAATCATCTTGCTGTCTGAAAACCCGAAATTCCCCCCACGCTACGTCCTTGAAAGCGATGAGTTGACCATTTGGGGAGTCATTACCGGCAGCGTACGCAGCCATGTCTAACACCCCGCCTGTATTTGCCCTCATCGACTGCAACAGCTTTTACGCTAGCTGTGAGCGTGTATTCCGTCCGGATTTGGCGAAAGTACCGATCGTGGTTTTGTCCAACAACGATGGTTGCGTGATCGCTCGATCGGCCGACGCTAAGCCTTTTGTGAAAATGGGTGAGCCGTACTTTCAAATCAAAGCGAAGCTTAGTCAGCACGGTATTGTCCCCTTCTCGTCCAACTATGCGCTCTATGGCGATATGAGCGAACGGGTCATGACCGTTATTGAGTCTTTGGTGCCCGCTGTGGAGGTTTACAGCATTGATGAAGCGTTCGCAGACCTCACCGGCATTACGAATCTTGATGGACTCGGCCGTCAGATCCGTAGCCAAGTTCTGCGCTCAACCGGTATTCCCGTTGGCGTCGGTATCGCCCACACGAAAACCCTGTCCAAGCTGGCTAATCACACGGCCAAACGATTGCAGGCACAAACGGGTGGCGTCGTGAACATTTGTGATTCCACCAAGCGGGATTGGGTACTGCGCAATACCGATGTATCGGAAGTATGGGGTGTCGGTCGACGAATGAAGCTTCACCTGGATGCGATGGGCATCAAAACCGCCATGGATCTCGCCAAAGCCGATCCTTGGACGTTGCGCAAAAACTTCAGCGTAGTGATTGAGAAAACTGCCCGTGAATTGGCGGGTACACCCTGCTTGGAACTCGATGAACCGGATCCACCTAAACAGGAGATTTGCTGCAGTCGAATGTTCGGACAACGACTGAAAGAGCTTCCACCGATTAAGGAAGCCGTCGCCACCTACACGCAAAGAGCTGCAGAAAAACTGAGGGTTCAGCAGTCACTGTGCAAAAAAATTCGAGTCAGCATTCGCACAGGCATGTTCAATCCAGAGGAGGCCAAATACGCAAATGGGGTTGTGGTGGATTTGCCCTACCCCACAGACGATGTGAGATTGTTGACGAAAGCGGCTGTTGACGCACTTGATCATCTGTTCCGCCCTGGCTTCAACTACAGCAAGGCTGAGGTCCTCTTGCTCAACCTCTGTCAGCCGGGTGAGTACACCGATGACCTTTTCGCTGTATCTCAACATGCGGACGCTACCAAGGTCATGAACGTCCTTGATCAGATCAATCAACGCTGGGGCAGAGGAACACTTCGAACGGCAAGCGTTCCAGCCAATCCGGCCTGGGCAATGCGTAGGGAAATGATGAGTCAGAGCTACACAACCCGACTCGATCAGTTATGGAGAGTCTCTTGTCACTAGAGTAAAGGCATGTATGGCTTTGCATCTACGAATTCGTCTCTTGTGCATTTGAGCTTTTAATTCAAACAGCAAAAAATAACCTACTCATGGATTGGCGAGCCGATGGTCAGTGCAGCCAACGTCCGGCACACCGGGTTCCAGATTGTTAAACATCGGCCATGTTGATGCAGTGACCCTCGGCAAAAAAAACCTGTCCATGTCGTACTGAACCCGAATGCGGTGTCATTCGACGCAGGAAGCTCAAATGCGTCGGTCCAGTTCAATACAACAATACCGCTCTGATCTCTGATTCCCAGTCCATCTAACCAATCTGAGAATAGCGACTGAATTTCAGCCCTCTCGATCCTTTGCTTCCCCAAGTACAGAGAGTTACAAAAATCTTCGTAGAGCGACGGCCTTGCATCGGACAGGGACTCAGTCTGCTGGAAACTAAAAATCGCATCCGAACTCAGGGCATGACCAGACGCGCGCACAACATTCCAAAGCATGGTGGGTTCTGAGTAATTTGCTGGTGGTAAAGCTTCGAAGACCTTTCTGTGCCACTTACGCTGATCATCTATGATCCGGTCATAGAGTTCAGAAAGGATCCGTCGATGCAATGTCTCATCCACTGAGACATGGCTAGCGACGTCCATGACCAAAAACTCAACCGAACAGCCTAAATCATCCAGCCGCGTGCGTAGCGCTTCATACCCCTTCGAATCTTTGATCCCTGAAGTGCTCAAGTGATCCTTCAATCCCATCTCCTACCCTACGAGTCCCAGTCCGAATGCTTTGCTGTCGTGAATCCAACAAATGCGACAGCTACGCTAGCAAAGACATGGCCGAAAAAAAGTAGGAAGAGTCAGCGAATTGGGTAGGAGTGCACGTAACTTCGTATTGGCCAGCCCAAGCGACGCAGTGTTGGGAGCACAATGACAGAATCTTCGTCATCAACAGCCACTTGGTTCCGTTTCTCGGCGACAAGCTCATAATCCATGTCGGGATTAAGAATACTTTTAGGAGTTCTGCGGGGCAGCAGAAAGCCGATACGACTAATCGGCTTATCTGAGTGGCATGCTCGGCAATCTACCTGAATGAATTTGATGGAGTCGACAAATGATCGAGCGACCTCATCATAAGTTGCGCAAGGCGTTTGGTGATTTACTCCAGGGAGCCGTCTGCAAATTCGCCGCTAACGTATTAGACCCCATATCGGTGATATTTGAAGTTGCCATCCAGAGAGGTTCCTTCGCCTCGCTTCAAGTATTAGGGGTACCCGATATCGCGCTACTGACGCTGTGAGGTCAGCGTGAGTGTGGACATGAGAACTCCCCTGCTTGATTTTTGCTTGGCGGTAAGGGAAGCAATCGGCCAAAAGCAGCCTCTTCACTGTGCCCCCATTGCGTCCAAAACCGGCGTTTTCACTTCAGGGATTTGTTACTCATCCCCCAAATTTGCTGGCAAGCATTTCCCGGAAAGCACCGACCAAATCAGACTCGCCAGTACGCGCAGGCAACAGGCTGAATTCAACGTCGGGCAAAACCGGTAACGGGAAGGCTGGCCGGCATATCTCTGCGCCCACCGGCACAGCCGAGGCATTCAGGCAAGCGACGCCCAGCCCCGCCATCAGTGCTGATTGAAGCCCTGCTACTCCGGACGCGGAATGAGCAATCACATAAGGCACCTTATGTGCGTCCAGTGTCTCTCGGGTAAAACGTTGGAGACTGCACCCCTGCGGTAGCACCAATAGCGGCAACGCGCCATCTTCTTCGGTCCTCGGCTCAGACCCCATGGCTGATACCCAATGCAATGCTTCCCGACGTACCGGGATGCCCTCGGGAAGGCTGCGGCCATCAAGTATGCGCATTGAAAGGCCGATATCGAAGTCACCTGCATCTGCACCGCTTTCTATCTGCATACTCTTTCGCACCGACACATGCAGTCGAAGGCGTGGATATCTCAGGCGCAGTTGCTTCAACAACTCCGCAATCGAAACGGGCAAGAAGTAGTCGGTGATCGCCAATCTCAATTCGCCGGCAAACGTCACTCCGCGTACGTCTTCAAGAGCGCGATCACTCATGGCCAACAGTTCTCGTGCATGCACCATCAATCGCTCCCCCGCGGGCGTAGGCCGGACACCTTTTTTGCCCCGCTCCAACAGCGTTACACCGGCGAATGCTTCCAGCTTGCGCAATTGTTCGCTCAACGCATTCATTGCCCCGAAAAAGGAGTTCAACATGCCCGGTATTACACTCAAGATTTCTGGCGATCCGAACCTTGAACTGGTCCGTAACATCGTCCCCAAACTCACCGCCTTGACCTGTGAAGTGCTGGAAAAGCGACCGGAACAGACACTGGTAATGGTGCAGTTCCTGCCTCATGAACTTTGGTTCATCAATAACCTTTCACTGGCCGAACAAGGACGCAACTCGTTCCGTCTGGAGGTCACCATCACGGATGAAAGCAATACCAAGGCCCAGAAAGCGCGCTATCAACATGAGGCTTTCGAGTTGCTGGCCAAAGAAATAGGAAATGTACACCCGCACTCAAACATACATGTGATCGACTGCCGCGCCAGCGCCTACGGCTATGGCGGTTTGAGCCAGGAGTACAAGCTCCACCACCCTTGAGAGTCCGCCCGCCACGTTGGTGTTGTTAGACTTCACATAGGTATCGAACCAGCGTGGCGACTTCAGTGGGATGACCGCTATGGATCGGAAGCGGTCGTCATGAGCGTCGGCTCTTATTGGGCCGCACGTATAAGGATCCGAAATAACTCACTCGGTCGAAGGGACGGAAGCTTTGCTGCCCAAGCGTATGAGTTCATTGGAGAAACACAGGCCGACTATGATCAGCACCGCTCCCGCATAGAGGCTTTCGCGCGGTATTTCATTGAGCGCCACAAACGCCAGCAGCGCGGCGAACAGTGGCTCGGTCAATTCCAGCGCCTGCACTTGGGATGGCTTGAGGTACTCGATGGCCTTGGTCGTGCAGAAGAAGCCCAGGATTGTCGGCAGCGTGGCCAACGCCAGCAGCGCGGCGATCGCCATCGGCGACAACTTGCCTATTACAAAACCATCGGCGGCAGCCGGCATCAGCAAGTACAGGCTGCCAAAGAACAGCAATTGCCGGGTGAAGTGCAGTCCCCCCGACACCCCCATACGCTTCATGGCCACCGAAAAGGCGCCATAGCCGGAACCGGCCACGGCGGCAAGCGCAGCACCTTGCAATGTAAAGCCCTGCTGCAAGTCGCCGCCGAAGATCACCGAGATTCCGGCGATAGCCAGTGTCGCGCCAACAGTAGCGTTCGCGGTGATCGCATCCTTTAGAAAAATGCGCCCCAGAATGATCGAGGAAATTGACGCGCTGGCCATCAGCACCACCACCACACCTGCCGCAGCGTAGTGTCGATAGGCGGACGTTTCGAAATGAAACAGCACAAAGATGCCAAGAAACGCGCAGACAGCTGCCTGCGTCCATCTGGTCGACGCCGCCGGGCGCTTGAGGAAAAACAACAGGATCGAGAGAAGCACGCAACCCAGTAAGGTCTTGATGACAGCAACACTGGTAGAGGTGAAACCATTACTCATGAGTATTTTGCTGAGTACACCGATCGTTGCGTTCAGTGCCGCAGCGGAGAGTGCAAATATGACGCCTTTCCTGAAAGTCGATTGCATGGATGACGATCCCTGTCGCTGAATGGTCGTTCGATTGAAAGCCGCCCTGTATCGACGGCGCAAAGTTTGAGCACACGAGCAGCCGACTAATCCCGATAGAGTGCTATTCGCCTTCGTGTCGCCAAAGGTCAGAGGGCCTGGCCCTTGGCTATGCAGTGCGAGTTGACGAACATGGCAGTGTGCTGCAGAGACTGACGTATATCCGGTTTGGCTATTCCGTGCCTGTTGGCAAATTGCTCAACCGCCGCCGTATTAAAACGAGTGGTCTGGATAAAATCCAGGGCTTCGGGTTTTGAATTCAAGAACCTCGCTACGGGAGGAATACTCAGTAGCAGCTTCAGTAATCGAAGTGAAATGTGATGCTTGGGAGACTTTAATCCCAAAGGTCGTGCAACCTGTTTCAGGAGTTCTCGCAGGTTTGGCGTCTGGTCATCAAGCGCCAGCAGTTCCTGACCCACCATGGCAGGATCAAACGCACAAACTGCCACCAGTTCAGCCAGGTAATCCACGGTGACCAGTGGCAGCCAGTGCCTGGCGGTGCCGGGCACCGCAGCCAACTTGCCCTGCACAAGGTTGCGTATCAGCTCCACCAGCGGCTGACCGTCAAGGATATGCCCTGTGCGGCTGTGGCCACAGACCGTCGCAGGATGGACAACAGTAAATTCCCCGCCCCTGGCTGCCATGACCTCCAGGGTCGCAAAATGCGCCTCCAGCTTGCTTCCTTCGTAACCACCGACACGCCGGTAGACGGCAGGCCAATTCGTCCGTTGCGGATAACGAGCGTCAATTCCGATGCGTTGTAGGTGTTCATGATTTTTCAGCATGTAGCCGCCGATCATCACTAAACGGCTTTTTTGCTCAGCCGCCAACAGCGCCACGCGCTTTGCCCCTTCGACGTTCACCGCACGAGAGTGCTCCACTGAAAGCCCCCATGCGAAGTGCGCGCCCAAGTGAAACATGACGCTGGCGCGCCTCAGCACTTCTCGGTCAGCAACGCTCAGCCCGAGGTTGTTTTGTTCCAGATCGCCAGCGACGGCGAATACCCGGGTTGCGCACCCGCCCAAATTATCGACTTGCTCGCGCAAGGCCGCCAGTCGCTCCGGGCGACGCATCAACACCCGAATGGTGTGACCTTTCGCACTCAGGTTCGCCACTAAATGTTGACCGATGAAACCAGTCCCGCCTGTGACAAAGCACTCCACGCTCATTTCCATGTTCCTTGTTGAAGGTGAGAAATCAAGCGTAAAGTATCGACCCCACTCTACAGTCAAGCGGTGTTTCCATGAAAATCGGCGAACTCGAAGCGCGCAGCGGCGCCAGCCGCCATACGTTGCGTTACTACGAGCAAATCGGCCTGATCTCACCGCTGCGGCAAACCAACAACTATCGCGTTTACAACGAGCAAACTCTGCAGGATCTGGACTTTATCCAGCGCGCGCAAAGCATGGGGTTTTCTCTGGGGGAAATAGGCGAGATTCTGGATGCGCAGCGCAACAAGCTGATCGATTGTGCTGAAGGTGCGGAGCTGATTGAAAAGAAGATGGCAGACATCAAACAGAAAATCGCCAACCTCCAAAGCATTTATCGCTATCTGGATGAAGAGCGTGCAACCCTGGAAGCCAGTGCCGCCAAGCAACTTGAGCTTCAGCGACTGAGCAACTCTGCCAATCGCACGATTCGACAGTGAACACTGGGCCAGTCGCGTGGTGGATTGGCTGGAAACCCGAAGCGACGTTGATGCCAAACGTATCGGGCTCGAAGGTGTCTCGTTGGGCGGCTATTACTGCCCGCGAGCGGTTGCATTCGAACCACGCTTCGCCTGCGGCGTGGTATGGGGCGCCAACCACGACTGGCGTGATGTGCATCTGCTGGTCGTCCCCTCGCCTGCTCTCTAGCCTCTCTTTGCAGAACAATCACAGAGCGAAGACGCCATGACTGCCCTGCACCTGAAATGCCAGACACTGTTCGACGGCGCTGGAATGGAGACCCGCCAACAACAGACATTGATCGTCGAAAACGGCCTGCTCAGTTACGTCGGGCCTACCGCGTTGGCACCCGCTCCCAAGCCAGGCGATACGCAGGTGGATGCAGGGGATAATTTCGTCATGCCGGGGCTGGTGGATGTGCACACGCATCTGGCCTTCGGTAACGCGCAGAGCGAAGAGGACATTGATCTGTGGACCAGCGACGAATTTCGCGCGCTGCGCGGGATGTTCTTCGCGCAACACGTGCTGGCCGCCGGCATCACCAGCATGGTCTGCCCCGGCGACAGCGGCCAGCTCAGCATCGCCGTGCGCAATGCGGTGACCGCTGGTTTGTTCGAAGGGCCGAGGATCGCAGCCAGCAGCCGCGTCATCACCAACCGCCAGAGTCTGAATGACTGGTTCCCGAGTCGGGTCGGCGCTCCGGAGTACTTCACCGCGCAGTTGGTCACCAGCCGTAGCGACGCCCTCGCGGAGATCCGCAAGCAGGCCAAGGATGGCGTTGACCTGATCAAGATCGCCATGGACGGCACGCACCGCCGCCCCAACGGCGAAATCATTGCGGCCTTCACTGCCGACGAAACCTTCGAAATGGTTGAGGAAGCGCATCGTCTGGGCTGCAAGGTCGCCACCCATGCCTACGGTCGCGAAGCCGTGATGTACGCGGCGCGCGCGGGCGTTGATCTGGTCTTTCATGCCTTTTACATGGACGACGCGTGCATCGAAGCGCTGCTTGAGGCCGGCAGCATCCTTGCCCCGACCATGACGTTCCCGCAGAACACCGTGGATTTCTGCCAGCCCCATGATCCGGCGATCAGCACCGGCTATGCCGGTTATTGTGCTCGCACACTGGACGTCGGCTCGGCGGTACTCAAACGCGCCAAAGCGGCGGGTGTTCCGTTCGCCTGCGGCAGTGACAGCGGTTTTGCGGTGACGCCCTATGGCGAATGGCATGCACGCGAATTGGAGCTGCTGGTGACCCGGCTTGGATTCACCCCGGCCGAAGCGCTGTACGCCGCGACCGCTGTTGGTGCGCGCTGCATGCCGCGCGGTGAAACCCTCGGCTCGCTGCAAGTGGGCAAGCAGGCCGACTTCCTCGTGCTCGATGGTTCACCGCTGAACGACATTCGCATCCTTCAGGATCGTTCGCGCCTGAAGGCCGTTTACAAGGCCGGCCAACCGGTACGCATGGATCGCAGCCCATACAACCCCAAGCAAGTGTCCGATTTCAACTCGCTGAAATGGACCGATCTTTACACCCGCGACCGCGTGGCCCAACTGGGCAAGTGGGCCGTATGAGGACAGAGGCCATGCAACGACTTGATCTACTGACTGCGACGAACATGGCCAGCGATGCCATCCGCATCGCTCGGGAAACCGGGATCAAACCGCTTGGCGTTGCCGTACTGGATGCCGCCGCCCATCCCTTGGCGGTTCTGCGCGACGAACACGCCACTTTCCTGCGCACGCAAATCGCCACCGGCAAGGCGCGTGGCTGCCTGGGCATGGGTTTTGGCGGACGTGAGCTGGCGCGGCGCGCGCAGGCCATGCCAGCGTTTTTCGATGCGATCAACAGTTTGACTGGCGGCGAGGTGATTCCGGTGGCGGGTGGTGTGTTGATCCGGAATGCCGAGGGCATGGTGCTCGGGGCCATCGGCATCAGCGGCGATACCTCGGACAACGACGAACGCTGCGCATTGCTGGCCATCGCCAAGGCCGGATTGGTCGCCGACAACGGCGATCAGACAGAGGGCTGATCGAGCAACGCGGCCTGTTCCAGAAGCAGGCCGCGAAACCACTGCATGACCGGGTCATGTTCTTGATAGGGATGCCATTGCAAGACTTGAACGGCCTCTGGGAAAGCCAGCGGCGCCGGGTGGACGCGCAACGGATAACGCTCAGCGAAGCGTTGCGCCTGCCGTTGAAACACCGTGGCAATGCGCGCGGTACCGACAATGAATTGCGGCATCAGCACAAAGCTTTCCACGGTTACCGCCACTTGCCGCTCTATTCCGAGTTCATGCAGGTGCATGGCGTCCATCGCCAGGTTGTGCCCGTCGGCAAACTCGCGCACCACATGCGCCGCAGCGCAATAGTCGGCCATGCTCAGTTGCTCGGCAAACTGTGGCTGTTGCGCGCAGACGATACAACAGAGCTGGTCAGTCATGAGCGGCACATGGGGATAGGCCGGATTCAGCCGTCGTTGCGGCACGATCACGCAATCACTGCGCCGATAATCCAGCGCTTCGCTGACGACATCACCGTCGCGCGGGACAGGCATGTCGCGCAGGCTCAAGCGAATACCCGGAGCGATACGCGCCAAAACACGGCTGACAGCCGGAAGCAGCACGTCGGCGACGTAATCGGAGGCTACGAGGGTGATGTGCCGGTCACAGTTCGCCGGATCAAAACTTAGTGGCGCGTCGACGACTTCCCGTGTCAGCGCCAACGCTGCACGCACTTTTGGCAGCAACTCCAGGCCCAGCGCCGTGGGTTCCAGGCGGCGCCCCACTTGCAACAGTAACGGGTCGTTGAAATGTTCACGCAAGCGGCCCAATGCCGAGCTGGCAGCTGACTGCCCCAGGCACAAACGCTCGGCCGCTCTGCTGACGCTGCATTCGCTCAACAAGGCGTCGAGCGCAACCAACAGATTAAGGTCGAGGCGTCGATATCGCATGTGGGTTCCGCTGAAGGTGATGGTGACGTTTTTGCCACTGTTTACGGGCAGGATCAAAAACGAATCATGACCTTAGCGAGCTGTGTATCAATGCGCCAATCGCGTGTTTGGTTGGGAGGTATCGTTTACGGAGATACCAAGCGCCACTGCGCGTAATTAGTTACTCATGGGAAGCCACTAATAGAAGGGCCAACGCGCACCATTGAGGATCTGGCAGGTAAGCAAAAGCGCTGCGATCACTTTTGATCGAGAGTAACTTATAGGTTGCTCGAAAATTGGTGCTCGTGGACGGCAATCGGCGAAAAGCGGCCCTTGGACAACCTGATTGCGAAACAGTAGCTTATGTAGCGAGACTGACGAAAAATACTCGGCGGTGGGGTTCCTTCCCATACCGTGATTCACCTTGGACGATGTCAAGAAATGGGACCTAAAACCGAAGAGCTGATCTGCGTTCTTGATCAGCTTGCAGCAATGCTTGAGAGCGATGGAGATACTCACTGGAGCCTGTGGATGCGTAAGGCAAGAGCACGCTTGATGGATTCTGATTACTCCGGAATTGAGTACCTACAGTCAGCCTATGGTGGAATGGGCTCATTCAATGATCTCATTCTTGGTCAAAGTGATGAGAATGGCGTCCTTTGCTGGAAGCCGGGTCATGTTGAGCTAAACGAAAGATTCGATGAATTGCGCAATGAAGCCGCGAAGCTTGTCGAGCTCATAAAGCGAACTACATAAAGGGGCGCAGTTATCAAACTACGGTATTCAAAGGGGTTAGGCTTGCCACCGACGCATCTCACTTTGATCAGCTCCGTCGACTCCGTTTCCGGCAGCCTGGTGTTTGCCTACACAGAAGTCGGGGATTACAGAGTGCATTACACATCACGTGCCGAGTTGTTGAGCATGCTCAACAGCCTTTTGCATCAGCGCGTGCCCATTGCTGTCGGAGGCATGCTCCCGGGACCTGCCGACGAAGTCGACATGTTAATAGCGAACGAAGTACTTGAAGGCCCCTACATAGAACTGTCCTGGTCCGGCCCCCAGCAATGGACTCTGCGCGAAATCGACTCCACCACTGCTGAATGGCAACCAGTACCTGACACTCGAAGTATGGCCAATATGTCATTCGATCCGAAGTCCCTGAAATGCTCTGGCTGAACTGGCTAAGAAATTAATACAAGTTCACGCGGTTCTTCGTATCTAGCACCAATCACCTACGGTCGCGACCAGCAGCAATCGGCCAAAAGCGGACACTTGATTCCGGGGTCGCTCAGCGACCCATCGGTCATTCAGGAATGGATATACCGGCATGAAGTAGCGCCGCGATAATAAACGGAGACTTTTTCTCCAGATACTCAGCCATCCCACCAATATTGCTCGACTCCAACTGAAACTTCAGCGCTTCATACTGCTGGCGGATCGAGGCATCGCGCCTAAGCAAATCTCTGAACCCAAGCATCTGGGTGATCGTAAGGTGGCCACGGGTACAAGCGTGGAGCTTGTGCGTGCGAATCCCATCCACATTACGCCGATAGAAATGATGCCCTTCCGATAGATCACTTCCTCGTACATATCCCAAACCCATCAACACCTCGTCCCGCGCCGAGGCATTGCGATGATCGAGAACCTCGATGAGCACATCGATCTCGGGCTTCGCTGCGAGCCCTGGAACAGAGGTGCTTCCAACGTGGTGTATGGCAATCAGTTCATTGCCAAAGGCCGAAGCGATGAGTGGTGTGTCTGCCAGAAAGCGGGCGGGCCAAGTGGGATTGTAGGGAGTGATCTTGCTGGTCAATGCCATATCCGTTCCTTGGCGACTAATATCTAAAGCACCGAATTTTCCGTCAAAAAATACGCATCCGCCAGCGACTGATAACGAAACCTCGGCATTACGGCGATTTAGCAGATCGAATTAGAATCTGGCCGAGGTGGGTAGCTGTCCTGTCCAGCGTCTGCTTCTGGCCGATTGCTGCCTTTCGTGAGAGGCTGAAATCGACTCAATGCAGACGCTGACCAGAATTTGGCTAAGGGGCGGGCTTTAGCCCGGCCCAGTGAGCAAAGCCACCAGTTAGAATCAGTTGCTATGCATGTTTTACTAGCCGTTTCTTTAAATGATACAGGTTAGTTCCGATTGGGCGATCCTCAAGAACACCATAAATCTCATACCCATGCCGCTCATAGAACTGTTTCGCATCAACGGTTTTTAAGAATGCAACTACTGCCCCATTGTCGGCACCAATCGCTTCTGCTTTCTCCAAAAGCATAGATCCTACTTTTTTACCGCGATGAGATTCCTTTACCCAAAAGGTGTCAATCTCTAAGCCATCCCAGTAACAATTACAACTTATTGCACCGATGTAGTCGCCCACTTCATCGTGTGCAACCACCATAAATATTTTATCTTCTGATTCTGGTGGTAGATTTGGATATTGAATTCGAAGATATTCTGAAAACCTATTATTCAGAACTCCTTTATCCTTTTCTGTTGGAGAACCCAATACATCAATCCTGATTTCCACTTTATTGCTCCTTAAATTCAATCTTTAAGTGCCGAACCGCTTTTTGCATACATTCCATGTTCATGCGTAATCCCTTGAGCAATCAAAAATCGCGTCTGTAAACGCGACATCAAGAAGGGGGGAAGCGAAATAATACTTTGCACATTACTGACGTATTAGCTGCGTGTCGATGGTCCGCTTTTGGCCGATTACTGCCAGTCACCAACGCTGCAATTGCCCCATAACTGCCGGTGAGGAACGGTAGATTTTGGCCACAACCGGACACTCGACAGCCCCCGATCGTTTGTTGAGATCCGTCTGATCGTCTATGAAAGAAGCGCTCGCAACGGAGCTGGAATGGGAACGACTTCTTTACTTTCCGGTGAGACACATACGTGTGTGACATTCGCGGTAAATGCCAGCACGCCTTCGCCTATAAACCCCTCCACCAAAAAAGTAAAAGAGTGCTCGCCCAACCTCGCCACGCCAACTTTAATAGTCATTTCGTCATCCCAGGTCACCGGAGCCAGCAACTCGATCGACATCGCACGCACCGGCGGCAATATATTAAAACTCATCACCGCTCTAAGCCCCGGCCCCCCTACCCATCTGTCGAGTGCTACACCAATGGCCTCTACAGCAAAATATGAGAATCGCGGGGTGTAAACCACCCCTGCCGGATCACAATCTCCGAACAAAATAGTTCGACTTACAAAAACCGCATCAGGCATAAATCCCCCTACTCGCCAGCGTCAGTCCGATATCGATGAGTTCTTCTCGCTCGGCCATCAAGGGCTTCTGCCTTTGATGGCGGCGATTTTGCCCATATCAGCGACTCGCCTGGAACCTAAGCACTCAGCTGCTTGATCCAGTCAAGACTCGCAACGGTAGATCCAGAAGGACGGTATTCACATCCGATCCATCCCGCGTAGCCGCGCTGCTCCAGCGCCGCGAACAACGCTGCAAAGTCGATATTCCCCGTTCCCGGCTCGTGACGACCCGGGCAATCGGCAATTTGCACATGCACGGTTCTGTCATAAAACCGCGCCAGCACATCGGCTGCGTCTCCGGTCAAAAGCTGGGCATGGTAAAGATCAAGAATCAGCCCGACACTCGGGAAGGTCTCCAGTACCTGTTGCGCCTTGCTGAAGTCGGACATGTAATAGCCCGGCATCGCCTGCGCACTGATCACTTCAATAAGCGGCCGCAGCCCCTGGTCTTCCAGGTACTTGACCGCATATTCCAGGTTGCCCGCGTAGGTTCGCTCAGCGTCATTCTGCGTAGTAACGCCCGACATGATGTGGACATCCGCACACGCCAAGGTCTTTGCGTAGCGGGCGGCCTGGAGCAACCCGTCACGAAACTCCTCTCCCCTGCCCTGTAACGCGGCGATGCCTTTGGTCACGCCGGCCGGGGCGGCGAACTGAATCAACGGCAAACTGTATTGGGCTAGATGGTCGGCAAGCAGACTGGCGTCGAATTCATACGGTGACGGGAACTCAACTGCCCGGAAACCGGCGGCTGCGGCGGCTTCGATGCGCTGCAGAAAAGGCAATTCATTGAATTGGAAACCGAGATGAGCATTGAACTTGAGCATTGGGTAATCATCCATCCTGGGAAGAAACGACATCATTAGCCTGGAGCATCCTTTGCCGCTCCAGCACTGCACTATCGCAAGTGCGTTCAACGATTAAAACCAGGTTTCCATCTGGATACCGTATTGCCACACCCCTCCCGCCTGGAAGTCGGACATGCCAAAGGAGTCGTTAGTACTGAACCGGTCCAGATCCGAAGACCAGTTCATGTAGCTGGCGAACACTCGCAACTCCGGACGCGTGAGTAGATCGCCGACGTCGAGTTTGAATGTCGGGGCGACCGTGAACTTCCAGAAGTTACCATCGACCGCATTACGTTGTAGATAGCCCTTGGGGTCGAGGTTCATGGTTTGCCAGCTCATTTCGTAGGCCATTTCGAAGTTGCTGTTGATTTTGTTGGCCAATCGCACGTTGAGGGTCAGCCAGCGGTAGTCGTCACCTTTAACGTATCTATCCTTGCTCTGTTCGGCCAGCAAGCTGGGCCCGATGCGCCAGTCAGAGGTCAGCGGCGTCTCACCGTAAAGCGCCAGACGCAGCGCGCGGGCGTCGTCGATCAGTTCACCGTCCGAGCCAACGTTCTTGACCTCTGCCCCCAGGCCTTGTCCATAGAGCAGCGCCGTTTTGAAGAACCCTTCTCTGCCGAAAAAGGTTTTTTGGTGATTGGCCAGCATGCTGTGCAAACCGCTATCCGCAGGCGTCAAACCGGCCTTGTTGGTGTGGGTGCCGAAATCGTTTTTCTTGGCGCCGATGGCGTTGTACATCCACTGCCACTGGCCATCCTCGAAGAACTGGTTGGAGGTCAGGATGTAGCTTTCCACATCGGCATTGATACCGCCCTGACTGAAATCCCCGTAGCTACGCCCAATCAACGAGTAATTCGAGCGCCAATGCTTGTTGATCTGCACATCGTAAATTCCACCGCCGGTGCCGGCCAGGTAAACGACGTCGGAGTCCAGCCAGTGGATATCGAAATTATCTCTATCGAACCGCTTGCCCGCCCACAGCGTAGCGTTCTCGAAGACTGAATTGCCTTTGAATGCAGCGACATGGTCGAGCGTGGCGAACACCTGGCGTACGTTGAGTTTGCTTTCGTCGGCCGTCCAGTCATTGGAGCTTTCCACACCGTCGGCGATGGAGACGGTGAATTTGGAACGGGTACCGTTTTGCGCATAGACCTCTTTCGACAGGTCGATACGCATGTAGGTGTCGTCCTCGTTACCGAGTCGCCCGACTGCCCCGCCCACCGAACCGGCCGGCGTTGTATAAGGGCCGCCACGCCCGCCACCCAGCCCCTCGTCGACCAGCAACCCGGAGCGCGCATAGCCGTTGAAGCTGAACCCATCGGTGAGGTTCGCGGTACTGCCCTCCTTCTCCAGGCTTTGCTGACGGGCTTCGAGTTTTGCCAGTCGGGTGTCCAGAGCAGGTGCCGAAATGGCTGTTGCGTTAGAGGCGACGGGTTGCAAGGGCGGCGCCGCGCGTTTGACCTGCTGCAATTCCCGGGCAAGTGCCTGGGTCTGCTGTTCGGCCGTGGCTGCACGCTTTTCCGCTGCGCTGGCACGCGCTTCAAGTGCGGCCATGCGCTCTTCCAGTGTCGCGGCCTGAGCGGTCGCTGCGGATGTGCCGAGCACACCTGCCAGTAGCCAGTTTGTTGCTTTGTACATATGAAATCCCTGTTTTGTTTTTATTGTTGGTTGACGCAAACGGCCGTTTTTTACGTGCGTTGCGAGTTGTCGCAATCGACGAAAAAAAGGATGCCTCATCGCAAATACGCTGCTACATTTGGCGATGTTAACGTTAACTTTTCTAAAAACAAAAATAAAGGACGCTCGATGAAACACCTGAAATCGCTCCTGCCCGTTGCATTGATCACCCTGTCTGCCGCACTGCCATCCGTGTCGAACGCAACCGATCTGACGATCTCTTGCGGTGCCGTGGGTGCGGAGTTGCAACTGTGCAAAGAGGCCGTCGAGACATGGTCGAAACAGACCGGCAACAACGTCGAGGTGGTCTCCACGCCTAACTCGGCAACCGAGAGGTTGTCGTTCTACCAGCAGATCCTCAGTGCGCAGTCCACCGACATCGACATTATTCAAATCGACATGGTGTGGCCGGGGATGCTGGCCAAACATCTGCTGGATCTGCGGGAGGTGCTTCCCGCGAACGCGACCCAAGACTACTTCCAGGCCCAGGTCGATAACGCCACGGTCAACGGCCGCCTGGTGACGATGCCGTGGTTCACCGACTCGGGGCTGCTGTATTACCGCAAGGACTTGCTTGAGAAATACAACAAACAGGTTCCTCAAACGTGGGAGGAAATGACCGCTACCGCCAGGGATGTGCAACAGGCTGAACGCAACGCCGGGAACGCCAATGCCTGGGGTTACATCTTTCAGGGACGTGCCTACGAGGGGCTGACGTGCAATGCGCTGGAGTGGATCAGCAGCCAACCGCAAGGCGGCCTGATCAATCAACGCGGCGACATCGTGGTCAACAGTCAGGCCTCGAGAGCGGCGTTAACGCTGGCGAAAAGTTGGGTCGGCGACATCTCCCCGCGTGGCGTGCTCAATTACACCGAGGAAGAAGGACGTGGCGTATTCCAGTCCGGCAATGCGCTATTCATGCGTAACTGGCCTTATGTCTGGGCCCTGGTGCAAAGCCAGGACAGTGCCGTAAAGGACAAGGTCGGCGTCGCTCCCCTGCCCCGCGGCGGCGAGACCGGCGAGCATGCCTCCACCCTCGGTGGCTGGGGCCTGGCGGTATCGCGTTACAGCGCTCATCCCAAACTTGCCGCAGAACTGGTGAGCTACCTGACGAGTGCCCAAGAGCAAAAACATCGCGCCCTGACAGGCGGCTATAACCCGGTGATCGAGTCGCTGTATCAAGATCCCGAGTTGCTCGCGGCCATGCCTTATTACGCTCAGCTGCACAGCATTCTCAACGCTGGGGTCATGCGCCCCGCCGCCATCACCGCCGATCGTTATCCACGGGTTTCCAATGCCTTCTTCGATCGGGTGCATGGCGTGCTGGCGGGCGAGTTGCCCGTGGATCAGGCACTGGCCGAACTGGAAAGTGAACTCACGCGTATCAAACGCCGGAACTGGTAAGCCACAAGGAAGGAAATCACCATGTCTGTCTCTACGACCCATGCCCCCTTTGACGAGCTTCTGCTCACGAGGGAAACGCCTGTACAACGGCGCCGGGTGCGCGCTGCCTGGCTGTTCCTGACGCCAATGCTGGTCTGCCTGGCCCTGGTGGCTGCGTGGCCGCTGCTGCGCACATTCTGGTTCAGCCTGACCGACGCCAGCCTGGCAGACACCGGTGGCGCAACCTTCATAGGCTTGAGCAATTATCTGTTGTTCAGCGATTCCGGCTGGTCGGGCATCCTCGTCGATCCGCAGTGGTGGAATGCGGTGCGCAACACGTTGTATTTCACGGTGGTCTCGGTGGGACTGGAGGTCGTGCTGGGGTTGTTGGTGGCGTTGCTGCTGAACATCAAGTTCACCGGCCGTTCTCTGGTGCGGGCGTTGATTCTGATTCCGTGGGCGATTCCGACGATTGTCTCGGCGAAGATCTGGTCATGGATGCTCAACGACCAGTTCGGCATCATCAATCATCTGATGCTCAGCCTCGGCCTGATTGATGCTCCCCTGGCCTGGACGGCAGATGCCGACCTGTCGATGTGGGCGGTGATCATCGTTGATGTCTGGAAGACCGTGCCCTTCGTCACGCTGCTGATGCTGGCGGCCTTGCAGATGTTGCCGAGCGATTGCTACGAAGCGGCCAGGGTCGATGGCATTCATCCGGTGAAGGTGTTCTGGCGTGTCACCCTGCCACTGTTGATGCCTGCACTGCTGGTGGCGGCGATCTTCCGCATCCTCGATTCCCTGCGGGTATTCGACGTCATCTATGTGCTGACCTCGAATTCGTCGAGCACCATGAGCATGTCAGTGTATGCCCGCCAGCACCTGGTGGAGTTTCAGGACGTCGGTTACGGCAGCGCGGCGTCGACGCTGTTGTTTCTCGTGGTCGCGGTGATCGCCATGCTTTATCTCTACCTCGGACGCCGTCAACTGGAGGTCCGCGCATGAGCTCGCGCCTACTGAAAAAAGCGCTGTTGCGCCTCGGATTCTGGTGCCTGATCGGGGTGTTGTTGCTGTATGCGGTTTTCCCGTTCTACTACGCCATCGTGACATCGCTGAAGCCCTCCAGCGCCTTGTTCGAGGTGAGCTACTGGATCGAAAATCCTGACTTCTCCAATTACGCGGCGGTCCTCCACCAGGCCTCATTCCTGCGAGCAATCGGTAATTCGCTGGTGGTTGCGCTGTGCGTGGTGACACTGGCGCTGTTCCTCAGCCTGACCGCTGCCTATGCCTTGGGCCGGGTCAAATTCCGTGGGCGTGGCACGGTGTTGATGATGGTCCTTGGCGTGTCGATGTTTCCCCAGGTCGCGGTGCTGTCGGGACTGTTCGAAGTGATCCGCGCCCTGGGCCTGTACAACACGTCGTGGGCGTTGATCCTCAGCTACACGATTTTCACCCTGCCCTTCACCGTCTGGGTACTGACCACCTTTATGGGCCAACTGCCCCATGAACTGGAGGAAGCGGCAATCATGGATGGTGCTTCGCCCTGGGTGACGCTGACCCGCGTGCTGTTGCCGCTGCTCTGGCCCGCCCTGGTCACCACGGGCTTGCTGGCCTTCATCGCCGCGTGGAACGAGTTCCTGTTTGCCCTGACGTTCACCCTCACCGACAGCCAACGCACGGTGCCGGTGGCCATCGCCTTGATTTCCGGCGGCAGCCCCCATGAGTTGCCTTGGGGCTTGTTGATGGCCGCCTCGGTGCTGGTCACCGTCCCACTGGTGATTCTGGTGCTGATCTTCCAGCGCCGAATCGTTTCCGGCCTCACTGCCGGCGCGTTAAAGGGTTGATGCCCAATAAAGACAAGGAACCGCATCGTGATGAAATTGAAACTGGACAACGTCAACAAACAATTGGGCGGCGCGCGGATTCTTCGCGACATCAACCTGGAGATCGCTGCGGGTGAATTCGTGGTGTTCGTCGGTCCTTCGGGCTGCGGAAAGTCGACGCTGCTGCGGCTGATCGCCGGACTGGATTCGATCTGCGCCGGCGACCTGCTGATCGACGGGCGCCGGGTCAACGACCTCGAACCGCGCGAACGTGGCGTCGGCATGGTGTTTCAGTCCTATGCGCTGTACCCGCACATGAGCGTCTACGACAACATCAGTTTTGGCCTCAAACTGGCCAAGACTGAAAAGAGCAGCCTGCGCGAGCGGGTGCTGAAAACTGCACAAATCCTGCAATTGGACAAACTGCTGCAACGCAAGCCAAAAGAGCTGTCTGGAGGGCAGCGTCAGCGTGTAGCCATGGGCAGAGCCATGGCGCGGGAACCGGACATTTTGTTGTTCGATGAGCCGCTGTCCAACCTGGATGCATCCTTGCGGGTGCAGATGCGCAACGAAATTGCGCGGCTGCATGCGCGACTGCGCTCAACCATGATCTACGTCACCCACGATCAGGTCGAAGCGATGACCCTGGCCGACAAAATTGTTGTGCTCAATGGCGGTCACGTCGAGCAGGTCGGCTCACCGCGCGAACTCTACGAGCGCCCGGCCAGCCGCTTTGTCGCCGGTTTTCTCGGTTCGCCGAGAATGAATTTCCTGCCGACCCGCCTGCGTGCGCCGGGCGAAACCAGCCTGGTTGATACTCCGGTTTTGGGGATGACCACCCTGCCCTTCGACAGCTCGAACCTGGCGGCAGATGCCTCGCTGAGCCTGGGCGTTCGCCCGGAACACCTGTCACTCAAAGCGGCGCCGGGAAGCGCTGGCATCGTCGTGACCGGGGTCGAATACCTGGGCAGTGAAACCTATGTGCACCTGGATACCGGGCAGGACGAGCCATTGATCTGTCGTTGTGAAGTCAACGCCGGATGGCAGGCAGGCGATCGGGTTGAACTGCAACTGGACATCGACAAGATCCACCTGTTCGATGCCGACGGCACGGCATTGAAGCGCCACCCGCACGCAATTGAATCCGTATCGGATGACCTCTCTCTACGCTCAATCCGAGCACACGCCCTATGACCTTGTCTTTGAATACCCCGAGCGACCCCATGTCTTCGACCCTTGACCTTGCGCAGCGCGCACTGGCTGACAGCCAGTCCCGCGTCATTGAGGATTATCGACCCGGTTATCATATTGCCCCGCCGGCAGGCTGGATGAACGACCCGAACGGGGTCGTGTACTTCCGTGGCGAGTATCACGTTTTCTATCAGCATCATCCCTTCGACGCGAAATGGGGGCCGATGTATTGGGGCCACGCCAAGAGTGCCGATCTGGTGCACTGGCAGCACCTGCCCATTGCGCTGGCACCCGGCGATGAGTGCGACCGCGACGGCTGTTTTTCCGGTAGCGCGGTGGTCTGTGGCGATACTCTGGCCCTGATCTATACCGGGCACACCTGGCTGGGCGAAGTGGGTGACGAGCGCTTGATCCGTCAAGTGCAGTGCCTGGCAACCAGTACCGATGGCATCCGCTTCGTCAAACACGGCGCAGTGATCGACAGCGCGCCGCAAGACGCCATCATGCATTTCCGCGACCCCAAGGTCTGGCAGGAAGATGGCTATTGGTACCTGATTGCCGGCGCACGTCTGGGCGACAGACCGCTACTGCCGCTGTACCGCTCCACGGATCTGCACGTCTGGGAATTCCTCGACTATGTGTCCGAAGGCAGCGAGGGCGATGGCTATATGTGGGAATGCCCGGACCTGTTTCGCCTGAATGGACGCGATGTGCTGCTGTACTCACCACAAGGCATGCAAGCCGACGGTTATGACCGGCTCAACAAATACCAGACCGGTTATCGAGTGGGCGAGCTCGATAACCAGTGGCAGTTCACGGGCGGGCCTTTTATCGAGCTGGATAACGGCCACGATTTCTATGCAGCGCAAACGCTGTTGGCCGCCGATGGTCGGCGCCTCGTATGGGCATGGCTGGACATGTGGGAAAGCCCGATGCCGAGCCAGGCCCATCACTGGTGCGGGATGCTCGGATTGCCCCGCGAACTTGAACTGCGCGCCGATCGCCTTCGCGTGTATCCGGCACGCGAGCTCAGCGCGCTGCGAATGGCGCCATTGCCGGGTACGCCGTGGTGGGAAGCGTCGGGAGCCCGCTGGGTGCCGGAGGTAAACGGCGACATGCTGGAAATCCATGTGCATCTGGATCTGCTCGGCTGCACTGACGGCCACTTGGGAGTCGCCCTCCGTTGCAGCGACGATGGCCGCGAAGAAACCCTTCTCTACTATGATCCGTCACTGCAGCGCTTGGTGCTTGATCGCAGCCGCTCGGGTGCGCAAGTCACCGGCCAGCGCAGCGTGGCGATAGACCCGACACAAGAGCGCTTGGAACTGCGCGTGTTTCTTGATCGCTCATCCATCGAGGTATTCGACGAAAACGGCCGCTTCAGCCTCAGCAGTCGCCTCTATCCGCGTTCCGACAGTCTGGGCGTGAAGCTGGTGGCCAGCGGGAGTGGCGGGCGCGTCTCGATTGCCAAGGCATGGCCTCTGGGTTCGGGATGGTCATGAGCGGCGTCATTCGGGTCGCGAGAAGCCCGGGCCCTGTGTCATGATTCTGCGTCAACCTGACCGGCCGCACTTCGCATGACTTCAGTGAAAGACGTTGCACAGCTGGCCGGCGTGTCCCTGATGACGGTGTCTCGAGCGCTCAATAGTCCGGAAAAACTGAGCCCCGAAACCCTTCTACGGGTGCGTCGAGCCATTGATGAACTGCAATTCGTACCCAGCCTGTCAGCGCGCAAGATGCGCGGTGACAACCTCCAGTCGCGAACCATCGGTGTGTTCGCGCTGGACACTGCGACCACGCCCTTCGCGGTCGAGCTGCTGCTGTCCATTGAGCAGACCGCGCAACAGGCCGGCTGGAATGTCTTTATCCTCAACCTGCTAAGCAACCCGCCCACCGACCAGAACATCGATCTGATGCTGTCGCACCGTCCGGATGGCTTGATCTTCAGCGCCATGGGGTTTCGCCAGGTCAGCATTCCCGAGCGCTTGAAGAGCAAACCTCTGGTGCTCGCCAATTGTCTGGCAGATGACAGCAGCCTCGTCAGCTATGTACCCGACGACGAAATGGGCCAGTATCGCGCCGTACACCACGCGTTGAGCCTCGGCTACAAGCGTCCTTTGTGTATCAATCTGCCGAAACAGAGTCTGGCATGGGGGCTGCGACAAAAAGGCCTGCAGCGTGCCTGTCAGGCATTCGGACTGGCGCCGGACACGCTCCTGCAATACGACCTTTCCGATCATGATGCCTATGGTGAAACAGCCGCTATCCTCGACCGGCATGTCATTGATGGTCGCCCCCAATTCGATATTTTGATCTGTGGCAACGACCGCATTGCCTTTTGTGCCTATCAGTTGTTGTTGGGGCGTGGCCTGAAAATTCCCGACGATGTCGCCGTCCTCGGCTACGACAACATGATCGGCATTGCCGAGTTATTCATCCCTCCGTTGACCACCGTGCAACTGCCGTACTACGACATTGGGCGCCAGGCTGCACGGCATCTGATCGAGACCCTGGAGCTTTCGGGAACCCAGCGAGTTGACTGTCCATTGGTGGTCAGGACATCACTGTAAAAGTGGGTCAGCTCGCTGATATCACGCTTTTGATTTTCCGAGTGGAATCAGAAATCCACCGTCGCTGAAAGCAGATAAGTTCTCGGTGTCGACAACGTCAACCCCGGTTCACTGTCATCCGAAGCGCCTGCTGAACTCCAGTAGCGTTTATCCAGCACGTTCTCGACATTGGCGCGCAGGCTGATGGTTTTTTCATCGACTTTGAAGGCGTACCGCGTACCCACGTCGAAGCGCTCCCAGAAGTCGATTTCCTTGTTGTTCGACTGATCCAGATACTGCGAGCTGGAATAAATGCCGCGCCCGCTCAACGTCAGGCCCTGCACCGTCGGCACGTCCCACTCGGCGCCGAGATTGACGTTGTATTTCGGCGTGGCCGGCGCGCGATTGCCGTCGAACGTGCCGTTGGTGGTGTGGGTCAGCTCGCTGTCGATGTACATCACGCCGCCGAGCAACCGAAGGCCTTTGAGCGGTTCGCCAAACATGCTCAGCTCCACGCCGTTGTTCTGTCGTTTGCCGTTCGGGCCGAAGACCCGGGTCGTGGCGTTGGTTTCATAGGCGGGTTGCTTGATCCTGAATACTGCTGCCGTTAAAGCATACGAACCGGCGTCGTACTTGGCACCGATCTCGACCTGACGGCTGATAAACGGCGGGAAGATTTCGTCTTCGTTCACTGACGTTGACGGCGCGATCTTGCCCTGGCTCAGGCCTTCCATGTAGTTGGCGTAGAGCGACAGCTTGTCAGTCGCCTTGAACAGAATGCCGCCCGAGGGCGAAACCTTTTCCTCGTCGTAAGCCGTGTCGCCTTTGACGTCATCGCTCCAGTCATCGACTTTCACTCGTTGCCAGCGGGCGCCGAGGGTCAGCAGCAATCGATCATCGAAAAAGCCCAAGGTGTCGGATAACGCCACGCCGCTGAAGCGGTTTTCCGTGTAGACCTTGGCGTCATAGCGCGTCGGCGTGCCGGGTTTCGCGGTTTGCACCGGGTCGTACAGGTTGCTGCGACCGGCCGCGTAACGCGCGCCGCCGTTCTCGAAATCCATATAAAAGTAGCTGGCCGCCAGATTGACTTCATGGCTCACCGGCCCGGTATGGAACCAGTTGCGCACGCCGGCCGTTGCGGTACGGACATTCTCGTCGCGGGTGAAATCACGCGGTTGAACGCTGAAATCACCGGCATCGTTGGTCACGGAAACCGCATGCCGAAGGAAGTCATGATTGCTTTTGCGAGCACCGACACCGCCGTAGACCATCACCGAATCACTGACATCAAACTCAGCGTTGAGCGTGCCGAAGGTGTCCTCGGTTTTCGCCTGAGTCCACGGTTGCGCGTAGTTGCGATGCACCTTGTTCGCGCTCGGAACCTTGGCATTGGCCGCGACCTGCACGCGCTCCTGCGGCGCGTCGGTATCGCGTTCGGTGTGGCCGATATCGGTCGAAAGTCGCAAGCGCTCACCGCGAAAATCCAGGCCGAGCACGGCCATGTCGCGGTCAACACTTTGATGATCCCACTCGGTATCACCGGACTGCTTGACGCCGTTGAAACGCAAGCCGAACTGATTGTCCTCACCGAACCGCCTGCCGACATCCACCGCGCCGCCAACCTGATTGTTCGACGCATAGTTGGCCGTCAGCGAGGTGATCGGTTCGTCGGTGGCACGCTTGGGCACCACGTTGATGCCCCCGCCCACGCTACCCCGTGGCGAGATGCCGTTGATGAGTTGGCTCGGGCCTTTGAGAATGTCGACGCGATCGGCCATTTCCATGTCGATCGTGTAAGTCGGCAAAACACCGTAGAGGCCGTTATAGGCCACGTCGCTGTTGAACAGACTGAAACCACGGATGGTGAATTGCTCGTAACGGCCACCGGCCGGGTTGGTCGCGCGCACCGACGGGTCGCTGGCGATCAGATCGCCCAGCGTACGGGCCTGTTGGTTTTTCACCGTCTCGCTGGTGTAGGTGGTCATGCTGAACGGGGTTTCCATGAAGTCTTTCGACCCCAGCAAACCCTGTGAACCGCGACGCGCGACCTGGCCGCCGGCAAACACATCGGCATCGCTGGAACCGGTGGCACCGAGAATCGACGTCGGCGCCAGTTGCAGGCTGCTGCCCTCGGCGGCTGGAATCAGTGTGTAGGCCTGCTCGCCCAGCGGTTGCAGTTGCAGACCGGAACCCAGCAACAAGCGAGCAAACCCCTCCTCCACAGCGAATTCGCCGGACAAACCGTTGCTGTTGCGGCCACTCACCAGTGCCGGATCGACCGACAGATTGACCCCGGCCAAACCGGCAAATCTTGTCAACGCTGCACTCAGGCTGCCAGCCGGCACCTGATAGCTGCGCCGGGCGTCTTCGGCCCAACTGGACTGGATCAACACGGGGCTGGCACTCAGGCTCAGCAAAAGGCTCAACTGCAACAACGGACGCAAACGACTTGGAAATACTGCGGGCATTGGAAGACGCTCTCGATTTGTTCACTTGCCTGGAATGACCAGCGAGGCGAAAAAAAGGGACAGGCTTCAGACGAAATTTTTTCGCGGCGTCAGCGTTACCCAGAAACGCGTGCGCGAATGCACCTCCAACGGCAGGCTCGCCGCCAGCAGGGCCAGCACTTTATCGGTGTCGTCGAGGCGGAAACTGCCGGTGACACGCAGACGTTCAAGTGCCGACTCCCAGCGCAGAAGCCCCGAGCGATAACGGCTCAACTCGCGAAGAAAGTCCCCCAGCGGCTGGTTTTGCGCCATCAACACACCGTCACGCCAGCCCGGCATTTTTGCGTCGAACAGCGCGACCGGCCCGGCGCCGGAAGCGTGCAGATTGACCTGTTGCCCGGCGCTCAACCAAAGTGCCGGCCCGCGCAACGGCTGCAATTGCACCGAGCCGCTGACCACCGACACGTTGCAGTCACGCTCGTTGAGGCGCACGCAGATTTCGCTGCGGCTGACAACGATCCGACCGTACGGCGCGTTGACCGTCAACGCCTTGCTACCCGCAACGTTGAGCGCCATTTCGCCACGCACCAACGTCAATTGACGGCTGGCCAGATCGACGTTCACCGCACTGGCGGTGTTCAGTTGCAAGGTGCTGCCGTCGGCCAGCCGTGTTCGCGTGTGCTCTCCGGTGGAAGTCTGCAAATCCGCGCGCCAGACGTCGAGCGGCAACTGGCGACTGATCAGCCACGCCGCAGGCACCAAAGCCGCCAGCCCCAGCGCCCTTTTCAATGCTGCCCGCCGCGCCAGATCCGGGCGATCGAGTGTGGCCATGGCCAATTCTGCTGGCAGACTGGAAAAGCGCTGACGCAACGATTGAAGCTTCTGCCAGGCGTTTTCATGGCGGTTATCGCTGTCGCGCCAGTGCTTCAGTCGCACGTGATCGGCTTCACTGGCCTCGCCGGATTCGAGCAATGCCAACCACTGTGCGGCGGCACGGGCGACTTCACGCGCTTCGTTGCCGGGCGCGACACGCATCATAGATCCAACATCAAACAATGCTCGTAAGCCTGCGCCATATAACGTTTTATTGTGCGTTCTGAGACCTGCAAGCGCTCGGCGATTTCGCGGTAACCCAGACCTTCAAGCTGACTCCACAAAAACGCCCGGCGCACAGCTCGGGGCAAACCATCGAGCAGTTCATCCAGCGCTTGCAGGGTTTCCAGCAGCAGCCAACGTTGTTCGGGCGACGGCACGCACTCCTCCGGCAACTGCGCCAAGGCTTCGAGGTAGGCTTTTTCCAGACTGCGGCGGGTGTAGAAATTGCTCAGCAGGCGTTTGCCCACGGTCAGCAAATACGCGCGCGGTTCACGCACGTCGGCAATCGGCTGAGCGCTGCACAGCACGCGCAAGAACGTGTCCTGGCTCAGGTCCGCCGCATCCCAGGCATTGCCCATGCGCCGGCGCAGCCAGGTTTCCAGCCAGCCTCGGTGATCGCGATACAGTTCGTGCAGGTGCTGCGGCGATGGCGTCGCTGCTTCAGTCATCTCAAGAGTCCTGCGCGAAGTCAGTTTCAAATGAGAGTGATTCTATTTAACTTCAGCGCCGAGACAAAGCCTTTTTAACCGCGACAGCTTTCATGAGCGCTTCAAGGTCTCGCTCGGCAACTCCTTGAACAATGCCCGGTAACTGCTGGAAAACCTTCCCAAATGCCAGAACGACCAGTGCATCGCCACCTCGGCCACGGTGGTCTCCGTTGGCCGGCGCTTGAGCAATTCGCGGTGTGCACTGTTCAACCGGCGCAGGCGCAGCCAGTGACTCGGGGTCATCCCGGTGTAGGCCTTGAATGCCTGCTGCAATTGGCGCAACGGCACGCCTGCCACGTGTGACAGCTCAAGCAGATTGACGGTGTCTTCCGGCGAATCCGCCGCCCATTCCCCCACCCGTTTCATGATCATCCGCTCTTCGCTACGCCGCTGTAATCCGCCGCGATCGAGGCTGGTGTGAGCGTTGTCGAGGATGAACAGGCAGTCTTCAAGTAGCTGCTGCGTCAATGACTCTTTATCAAGCAGATCAATAGCTTGCGACAACTTCGTGAGAGTTGAGCTTAACCAGCGACTGAATAAAGCGTTCTGTCCGCAATTGAGTTGCGTCATGAACAACCCTTCGAGTTTCGCCACATTCAGACCGTGCTGACGGACAAACTCCGGACCGAACACCACGGCGATTTCCTGGTAGTTCTCCGGGGTGATCCAGATGTTGCGGCTCTCTTCATTGAGCAGATACAGCGCGTTGTCACTGCGATCGAAACAGAACGCCAAAGCACCCGATGGCGCGCTGAAATTCTGCTCGACGCGGGTGTTCATCTGCTCTTCGTAGACCTCGACACCCTGCAGATCCAGATAGCGGATCTGCCCGGCGAAATGGCCCGGCGACATCTGTTGGTAATGCTGGACCCAGCCCGGTGTGGCGCGGACTTGCTCGGCCACATCGGCGGTGTTGAACGCTTGAACCTGGAGCGAATTGCACGTTGTCATGGGGTGACCTTGCGCACTCTTTTGGTGCGCTTTGGTGCTGCTTAAAGTGGATAGATGGAACGGCAAGGCTCGCCCAAGATAGTCGTCAACGCGCCACAGGGGAAGGGGCGGAAGATGAAACCCGCCCTCCCCGGCGACTATAAAACCAATAACGAGGTCTTTATGAATGCCCCTTTCGATCAGCTGTTCACGTGGCTGAAAGATCACAAGATTACCGAAGTCGAATGTGTGGTCAGCGACCTGACCGGCATTGCCCGCGGCAAGATCGCACCGACCAACAAGTTCCTGCATGAGCGAGGCATGCGCCTGCCGGAAAGTGTGCTGCTGCAAACGGTAACCGGGGATTTTGTCGACGACGACATCTACTACGACCTGCTCGATCCTGCCGATATCGACATGGTCTGCAAGCCAGTGGCTGACGCGGTCTACGTGATTCCATGGGCGATCGAGCCGACCGCCATCGTCATCCACGACACCTTCGACAAGTTCGGCAACCCGATCGAACTGTCGCCGCGCAACGTGTTGAAGAAAGTCTTGCAGCTGTACACCGACAAAGGCTGGAAGCCGATTGTGGCGCCGGAAATGGAGTTCTACCTGACCCAACGCTGCGAAGACCCGGACTTGCCACTGAAGGCACCGCTCGGCCGCTCGGGCCGTGCTGAAAGCGGTCGTCAGTCGTTCTCCATCGACGCCGCCAACGAATTCGATCCGTTATTCGAAGACGTCTACGACTGGTGCGAACTGCAAGGCCTGGACCTCGACACGCTGATCCACGAAGACGGCCCGGCGCAGATGGAAATCAACTTCCGTCACGGCGACGCCCTCGATCTGGCGGACCAGATCACTGTGTTCAAGCGCACCATGCGTGAGGCAGCGCTCAAGCACAACGTTGCGGCGACCTTCATGGCCAAGCCGATCGGCGACGAGCCGGGCAGCGCCATGCACATTCACCAGAGCGTGGTAGACATTGCCACGGGCAAACCGATCTTTGCTAACGCTGACGGGCAGATGAGCGAACTGTTTCTGCACTACATCGGCGGTTTGCAGAAATACATCCCGAAAGTGCTGCCGATGTTCGCGCCGAACGTCAACTCGTTCCGCCGCTTCCTGCCGGACACCTCAGCACCGGTCAACGTCGAATGGGGCGAAGAAAACCGCACCGTCGGCCTGCGTGTGCCAACCTCCAGCCCGGAAGCCATGCGCGTAGAAAACCGTCTGCCGGGCGCCGATGCCAACCCGTACCTGGCAATCGCCGCGAGCCTGCTCTGCGGTTACATCGGCATGGTTGAAGGCATCGAACCGAGCGCTGCGGTCCATGGCCGTGCTTACGAGCGCCGCAACCTGCGCCTGCCGATCACCATCGAGGAAGCGCTGACGCAAATGGAAGAGTGCGAAGCCGTTGCGCAATACCTCGGCGACAAGTTTGTCCGTGGCTATGTCGCGGTAAAGCGTGCCGAGCATGAAAACTTCAAGCGCGTGATCAGCTCGTGGGAGCGTGAGTTCCTGATGTTGAGCGTTTAACTCACTTCACAAATCCCCTGTGGGAGCGAGCCTGCTCGCGAAGGCGTCAGCACAGTCACCATTGATGTTGCCTGACCCACCGCTTTCGCGAGCAGGCTCGCTCCCACAAGGGGAATAGCGAACCACCTGAGAAATCCAACAATCGATCGTTCCCACGCTCTGCGTGGGAATGCAGCCCGGGACGCTCCGCGTCCCATCCAAAGCCGAACGCGGAGCGTCCGTTGAGGCATTCCCACGCAGAGCGTGGGAACGATCATTATAAGAAGAGGTGTCGAAATGCGTCTGTTGAAATCCGTACTCCCGGTTGCCCTGAGCGTGCTGTTTAGCGCTGTAGCTCACGCCCAGCCGACGGTCAGCGTCTACAACTGGACCGATTACATCGGCGAAACCACCCTCGCCGACTTCCAGAGCAAATCCGGGATCAAGGTGATCTACGACGTTTTCGACTCCAACGAAACCCTCGAAGGCAAACTGCTCGCCGGTCGCACCGGCTATGACGTAGTAGTGCCGTCCAACCACTTCCTCGCGCGTCAGGTGAAGGCCGGCGCATTCCTCAAGCTCGACCGTGCGCAACTGCCGAACTTCAAGAACCTCGACCCGAAACTGCTCGAGCTGTTGGAGAAAAACGACCCGGGCAACCAGCATTCGGTGCCGTACCTGTGGGGCACCAATGGCATCGGCTACAACGTCGACAAGGTCAAGCAAGTGCTGGGCATCGACCACATCGATTCCTGGGCCGTGCTGTTCGAACCCGAGAACCTGAAAAAACTCACCCAGTGCGGCGTGTCGATGATGGACTCCGCCGACGAAGTCTTCCCGGCGATGCTCAATTACATGGGCCTGGACCCGCGCAGCGAAAACCCGGAAGACTATAAAAAGGCTGAAGCGAAACTGCTCAGTATCCGTCCGTACATCACCTATTTCCATTCCTCGAAATACGTGTCGGATCTGGCCAACGGCGATATCTGCGTGGCCTTCGGTTACTCCGGCGACGTGTTCCAGGCCGCCAACCGCGCCAAGGAAGCCAAGAACGGCGTGAACATCGCTTACGCCATTCCGAAGGAAGGCGCCAACCTCTGGTTTGATCTGTTAGCCATCCCCGCCGATGCGAGCAACACCAAAGAAGCCCACGCCTTCATCAATTACCTGCTCGATCCGCAAGTGATCGCCAAAGTCAGCGCTTCGGTGGGTTACGCCAACCCGAACCCGGCCGCCAAGCAGTTCATGGATCCGGAACTGGTCAACAACCCAGAGGTTTACCCACCTCAAGCCGTGCTCGATAAACTCTACATTTCTACCACCCCGCCCCAGGCGATCATGCGTCTGATGACCCGCTCCTGGAGCAAAGTGAAGTCGAACAAATGAATCAGTACACCCAGGAACACGCTCGCTCCTATTACGCTGCTTCGGCGCGGGCGACCACACCTTATCCGGTATTGGACGCTGACCTGACCGCCGATGTCTGCGTGATCGGCGGCGGGTTCACCGGGGTCAACACCGCCATTGAGCTGGCTCAGCGCGGATTGTCGGTGGTGTTGATCGAAGCCCGGCGTGTCGGTTGGGGCGCCAGCGGGCGCAACGGCGGTCAGTTGATTCGCGGGATCGGTCATGAAGTTGAAGGCTTCGCCAAATATGTCGGCCAGGAAGGCGTGCGTTATTTGCAGCGCGCCGGCATCGATTCGGTGGAACTGGTGCGTCAGCGCATCGGCGACAACGGCATCGAATGTGATCTGCGCTGGGGCTTCTGCGATCTGGCCAATACCCCGGCGCAGTTCGCTGCCTTCAAGGATGAGCTGGTCGACCTCGCCGAACTCGGTTATGCCCACCAAACCCGTCTGATCGGCCCGGAGCAGATCCGCCAGCAAGTGGTGAATTCCGACATCTATGCCGGCGGACTGGTCGACATGGGTTCCGGGCACCTGCACCCGCTGGATCTGGTGCAGGGCGAAGCGCGACTGGCGGCGTCACTCGGCGTGCGAATTTTCGAGCAGAGTGAAGTGCTGGAAATCATCCACGGTCCGACCGTTCAGGTGCGTTGCGCCAAGGGCTCAGTGCGCGCCGGCAGTCTGGTGCTCGGCTGCAACGCGCATCTGGACGACCTCGAACAACAACTCAGTGGCAAAGTCCTGCCCGCCGGCAGTTACATCATCGCCACTGAGCCATTGTCCGAAGAACGCGCCGCGCAACTGATTCCGCACAATCTGGCGGTGTGCGACCAGAAAGTCGGCCTCGATTACTACCGGATCTCGGCGGACCGGCGCCTGCTGTTCGGCGGTGCCTGCCACTATTCCGGGCGCGATCCGGCGGACATCGCCGCTTACATGCGCCCGAAGATGCTCAAGGTCTTCCCGCAACTGGCGGACGTGCGCATCGATTACCAGTGGGGTGGGAAGATTGGCATCACCGCCAACCGCTTTCCGCAGGTCGGCCGGCTCAAACAGCACCCGAACGTGTTCTACGCGCAGGGTTATTCCGGCCATGGCCTGAACGTCACGCACTGGTGCGCGAAACTGCTCGGCGAGGCGATTCATGCCGGTCACAGCCAAGGCATGGACGTGTTCAGCGGCGTGCCGCACATGACCTTCCCCGGAGGCCCGGCCTTGCGTTCGCCACTGCTGGCACTGGGGATGTTCTGGTATCGCCTGCGGGAAATGCTCGGCTGACAGCACAAACCGCGCTGACACGATCTGAGCGTTCCCACGCTCTGCGTGGGAACGCAGCCCGTGACGCTCCGCGTCACTGGACGCAGAGCGTCCCTTGAGGCATTCCCACGCAGAGCGTGGGAACGATCATTAAGCGCAGGTGAGCTATACACATTTGCTCTATCGCCAAGCACTTCTATATTGATGAGGTGCTTTGGCGTTCCTGACGCTCAGTGCCCAATCAATCGAGGAGGACATGGATGAAGTCGTCAGCCACCGACGAGCCGCGAGCACCAGGCCAAGCCCCAGTCAAAACCCGCCGTTTCAGCATTTCACTCGTCTGGATCGTGCCGATTGTGGCGGTGCTCGTGGGCATCTCGCTGGTGGTGCACAACGTGATGCAGGAAGGGCCGACGATCATCGTCAACTTCAAGACCGGCAGCGGCCTGACGGCCAACAAGACCGAGGTCAAATACCGCAACGTGGTCATCGGTCAGGTGACAGACGTCGAGTTGAGTAACGACCAGAAAAGTGTCGACGCCACCATCAAACTGTCCAAACAGGCGGAAACCTTCACGCGCGAAGACTCACAGTTCTGGGTGGTTCGCCCGCGCATTGGCGCCGGTGGCGTTTCGGGTATCGACACCCTACTTTCCGGTGACTACATCGGTGCCGACATCGGTCAGGCCGACAACCGCGCCAAACACTTCAAAGGCCTGGAAAATCCGCCGCCGATCACCTACGGCGAACCGGGCAAGCGCTTCATGCTGCATGCGCCGGACCTCGGTTCGCTGGACATCGGTTCTCCGGTTTATTACCGCAAGATTCCAGTCGGCCAGGTCGTCACCTACGCCCTCAACCCCGAAGGCAAAGGGGTGGACATCGAGGTGTTCATTCACGCGCCGAACGATGCGTTCGTCACCGAAAACACCCGCTTCTGGAATGCCAGCGGCATCGACATCAATGTCGGTGCCAACGGCTTTGCCGTGAAGACCGAATCGCTGTCGACGATGCTGGTGGGCGGTATTGCGTTCCGTGCTCCGGATTACAGTCCCAACGATGTGGCCGCCGCTGACGACAAGGATTTCGAACTGTTCGCCGACCAGCAGAGTGCCCTCGCCCCGCCGAACGGCAAGGCGCAATACATGGTGCTGCGATTCGACCAGTCGCTGCGCGGACTCAAGGTCGATGCGCCGGTCGAGTTCCTCGGTATGGAAATCGGCCGGGTCGTGGGCATCAACCTGGATTTCGATGCAAAAAAACGCACCTTCCCGCTTAATGTCGGCATCGTCATTTACCCGCAGCGTCTCGGTCAGGCCTACAAAAAGATGCTCACCGAATTCAAGCACGACCCTAACGACGAAGCCGCCGGCATCCGCCTGCTGGGCACCTTCGTCGATAATGGCCTGCGTGCCCAGGCCCGCAGTGGCAACCTGCTGACCGGCCAGTTGTACGTGGCACTGGACTTCTTTCCGAAAGCGGAGAAAGTCGCGTTCGATCCAAGCGCTCGTCCGGTCGTTCTACCGACCGTTCCGGGCAGCCTCGAACAGTTGCAGGAAAAACTCGAAGCGATGGTCGACAAGCTCAATAAACTACCGGTTGAACGGATTGCCGGTAACCTCGACAGCAATCTGGTCGAGCTGCGCAAAGGCCTGAGCCAGTTCAACGCCAAGACCCTGCCGGGCGTGCAGAGCACCCTCGCCGACGTCAGCAAGACCTTGCAGTCCGCCAGTTCGACCCTGGCCGAAGATTCGCCACAACGCGAGAAACTCACGGAAACCCTCGACGAACTCGGGCGGATGTCGCGCTCGCTGCGTGAGCTGTCGGATTACCTGGGCCGACATCCGGAATCGCTGATTCGCGGTCGTCCCGATAACGCCGCGCCGCTGGATCTGAAAGGGCCACCACGCAATTGAGCACAGGAGCTACCGCAATGGCTTTACCGCTGAAGATCACCGTGCTCGCTGCCGTGTTGCTGTTGGGCGCCTGCCGCAGCGACCCGATCAGCTTTCACACGCTGACCCCGGTGCAACTGAGTAACAAGGGCGGCGGCGCGCAGATTCCGATCGAAGCCCTCAGCGTTCCGCCACAGGTCGACCGCGCGCAAATCGTTATCCGCCAAGGCAACAGCGGCCTGGCGATTCTGGAAACCGATTGGTGGGGCGCGACACTTGCCGATGAGCTGCGCGGCGCACTGAGCGATCAATTGAGCAATACCGGCAGCCAGGGCGCTACCTCGGTACGCATCGAAGTGCAGCGCTTCGATTCGATCCCGGGGCAGTACGCCTTGATCGACGCCAAATGGCGTCTGCGTCCATCAGGGGCGACCGACAGTGGCCTGCTGACCTGCCGCTCGACCTTGCAAACACCTTCAGGCCCGAGCATCGATGAGCTGGTGACGGCCCAGCAGAACAACGTCAAACGCCTGGCTGCGGCGATCAGTCAGGCTGCCGGCAATCCGCGCGGCTGCCCGCCCGCGTCCTGAATCAGCGTCACAGTAAAGCGACAGCCATTCGGCTCACGGGTGGTGAGTTTCACCTGCCATTGTTGCTGGCTGCAGATCCGCTGCACCAGTGAAAGCCCCAAGCCGAGCCCTTCGCCGCGCTGTTCGTCACCGCGCACGAAGGGCTGGAACATCGCATGGCGCTGTTCTTCCGGGATACCGATGCCGCTGTCTTCGACCACGAAGCTGTTTTCCTGCAAGGTCAGTCGCACAAAACCGTGGTCGGTGTAATGCCAGGCGTTGCGCAACAGGTTGCCCATCACTGATTGCAGAAAGGTCAGGTTGAAGCGTCCGGCGCCGGCGTGCTGCGGATCGTAGACAAACTCCAGGCCTTTTTCGCGGATCAAGCGGCCCCACACCTCTGTCTGCGCATCGGCAATTTCCTTCAGTGTGCAGGTGGACTGCACGCGGACTTCTTCGGGTTTGCGCGCCAGCATCAGAAAGGTTTCGACCAATTGGCGCATCTCGTGGCTGGCCCGGGCAATCCGGCTGACTTGCGCCGTCGAGCGGGCATCAAGCGACGGATTCGCCAGCAGCAACTCACAGGACGTGCTCAGCACCATCAACGGCGTGCGCAGTTCATGGCTGACATCGCTGGTGAACAGTTTTTCCCGGCTCAAGGTGGCGCGCAGACGTCCCAACGTCTGATCGAACGACAGCGCCAGCTCGCCGACCTCATCAGCGGCGTAATCGGGATGCAACGGCGGCGCCACCTCGATGAGCTGATCGCGGTGGCGCACCTGGCGAGCCAGACGAATCACCGGCGCCATGACCCGTCGCGCCAGCAAGCGGCCCAGAATAATCGCCAGAATCACGCTGAGGATGAACCCGACAATCACCACAATAAACAGCAGATGCTCACGTTGTTCGAGGCTTTCCTGATCCCGCAGCAACACGTATTTGCGCCCGCCAACGGCTTCGACCATGGCGTAGAAAGCGTCACCGTGAAAAGTGATTTCCTGAAAGCCCAAGGGTAGCGCCGCCAGTTGCCGGGTCAGTGCCAACGGCCCCTGGCCGCCCTCGAAAAAAAACAATTCGCCCTTTTCCGGGGCGTGGCTCCAGTGACTGATGTCATCCATTGCCAATAAACGGCGTAGACCTCCGCTTAGCGTGGTGGTGGTCAACTTGCGCTCGACCACGTGCACGGTGGCGACGATCCCCAACGCAAACACACCGGCCACAAGAGCACTCATCAGGGCGAACACGATCACGATCCGTTTTGTCAGGCTTTGCTTGAGATCCATGCGTTCGAACGACTCCTGAGTGTTTATCCGGCTAGCCCGGCGCTATGCCGTTGCGCGACAGCCTGAGCTTCACCGCAACGATGGAGACTTGTTAAGGCCCCTCAACAAACAAAAACAACAATTGAGTTTGTTTATCAAATAGGCACTTTAGTTTGCCCGCAGTAACTTCTGGCAATTTTTTCACATGTTCTTCACCGCGCCCCGACGATATTGAACGTAGTGTTCAGCCAGCATTCAAGTAAACAGTCGTAAAGTTGCTCGCTGCCCAAGCCTTGCGTTGCACTGAATGAACTATCCGGCGTTTAAAGAGGCAACATTGTGGCGCAATTATTTCAGTTGAAACATTTATTTCGGTACCGGCGTACGCCGCGCTTTCGGCTATGGATTGCACTGGTGTGCGTCGTGCTTGTGGCCATTCTGGTCAGCGGGTTTGTCTGGTGGCCACGCTCACCGACCGACCTCGATCATGCCGGGCGCAGCACCACCGCTCAATGGGTAAAAGCCTGGCGGGCCGGTGAAGTCGTTGCGCTGGTGCGACACACCGAACGCTGCGATCGTTCGAGCAATACCTGCCTGGGCCCGGCGGACGGCATCACCGAAGTGGGCAGCCGCGCGGCGCAAGCGGTCGGTCAAGGCTTCGTCAGACTGGGCATGCAGCAGGCCGTGGTGTTGAGCAGCCCGCTGACCCGCACGGCGCAAACCGCGCATTACATGTTCGGCCACGACGCCAGCGCCGAAGACTGGCTGGCCACCTGCGGCCCGACACTTCGCGATGACATCGTCGCGCGCAAAGTGGCGCAGCAGAATCTTGTACTGGTCACGCACAGCGGCTGTATCAGTGATTTTGAAAAACAGACCGGTTTTCCTCACGCGATTGCCGCCGAGTATGGAAGTACCTTACTTGTACGAATTGATGACCGGAAACAACTTACAGTGCTGGGCATTATCAATACACCGTTCTGGCAGATATTAGACGTTACACATAAACAATGAAAAAACCGCCACGGCTTCTAGTGTTTTAAGCCAGATACTATTTATTCGCCCCAAGGCTCAGTCATGACGTCCGATACCCCTCCGTTGCGCCACGCTGCCCGTCATTTGATGCAACCTCCCTCGCTGATCGAACGCTGGGCGATCCCTGGGTTGATCCTGGCGTTTGTGCTGTTTTATCTGTTGCCGCTGATGAGCCACGGTTTGTGGATTCCCGACGAAACCCGTTACGGCCAGATCAGCCAGGAAATGCTGCTGAGCGGCAACTGGGTCGCGCCGCATTTCATGGGCATTCGCTATTTCGAGAAACCGATTGCCGGGTACTGGATGATCGCCATCGGCCAGGCGATTTTCGGCGACAACCTGTTCGGTGTGCGCATTGCTTCGGCGTTGAGTACGGGCGTCAGCGTCTGGCTCGCCTATCTGTTGGCACGCAGGCTCTGGAACAACCCGCGGATCAGCGCGGCATGTGCCTTGCTGTACATGAGTTTTGGCCTGATCGCCGGTCAGGCAGGCTACGCCAACCTTGATCCGCAGTTCACCTTGTGGGTCAACCTCAGTCTGGTGGCGGTGTGGTTTGCCATCGACAGCACCACCTCCAAGGCCCGTCTCGGCAGTTGGGCATTGCTCGGCGCGGCTTGCGGCATGGGCCTGATGACCAAAGGCTTTCTCGCCCTGCTGCTGCCGGTGCTGATCGCCCTGCCCTACATGATCTGGCAACGCCGTTTCAGCGAACTGCTGCGCTACGGCCCGGTGGCGATACTGGTGGCCGCATTGGTCAGCGTGCCGTGGGCACTGGCGGTACACGTGCGCGAGCCGGACTTCTGGCGGTTTTTCTTCTGGCATGAACACATCCGCCGTTTCGCCGCTGGCGATGATGCCCAGCATGCACGGCCGTGGTGGTTCTATCTGCCGTTGCTGTTTGCTTCGACGTTGCCATGGGCGCTGTTGTTGCCGTCGACGCTGATTCGTACCTGGCGTGAAAAACGCGCGGCAAAAACCGCGTTTCTGGCGCTGTGGTTTGTGCTGCCGCTGATCTTTTTCAGTCTGAGCAGCGGCAAGCTGCCGACCTACATCATGCCGTGCCTGTTTCCTCTGGCCCTGCTGATGGGCTACACGGTGATCAACTGGCTGGAGCAGCGCAACACGCAGGTTCTGCGCCTGAACGGCGTGATCAATACCGTAATGGGCAGCGTTGCCCTGATTGCGCTGATCTACCTGCAAGCGAGCAAGGAACTCTACGAAAACACCGAGATGTTCAGCCTGTCGCTGGTGTATATCGTGCTGATCGGCTGGATCATCGCCAATGCCCTGCAAGTCATGCGGCCGCTGACGATGTGGGCCATGCCGGCGCTCGGCATCGGTCTGCTGATCGCCTTGCTGCCCGCCGCGATGCCGGCGCAAATCGTCGACAGCAAGATGCCCGACCAGTTTATTGCCGAGCATCAACAGGCCTTGAGCGAAGCGTCCTCGCTGTTGAGTAATGACCTTGGCGCCGCGTCGGCCTTGGCCTGGCGTCTGAAGCGGCCGCAAGTGGATCTGTTCAATACCGTCGGTGAACTGAAATACGGCCTCGACGATCCGGCCATGGCTGCCCGCAAGGTCGGTCTGGATGATGTCGGCCAATGGATGACCGAAGCGCGCAAAAAAGGCTCGGTGGCGGTGGTGATGCGCGTCAACAGCACCCAGGAAGCGCAGGAAATCGAGCTGTTGCCGGCTGACGGCAAGCATTACCAGCGCGGCAATCTGCAGATCTACATTTTCGCCAAGCGCCAGCCATGACCGCAACGGCCAAAGAACGCAGGGCGTTATGGATTCTTCTCGCAGCGACTGCGCTGATGTTGCTGCTTGGGCTGGGCAGCCGCGAACTCTGGGGCGCGGAAACCCGCTGGGCCAATATCGCGTTGCAGATGCTGCAAAGCGGTGATTACTTCGACCCGTATCTCAAGGGCGATCCGTACTACGACAAGCCATTGCTGTCGTACTGGCTGATCACCGCGACGTCCTGGCTGACCGGAGGCCTGGGGCCGTGGTCATTGCGCTTGTCGTCAGTCATTTCGGCGTGGATCAGCGTATGGCTGGTGTACCTCTTGGGCGAGCAATTGTTTCGCAAAGGCACCGGGCTGATTGCCGGATGGATGTTGGCGACCACATTCTATTTCGTCTTCTGGGCGCGGGTCGCGACGGCCGACATCCTCACAGTCTGCGGTGTTCTCGCGGCGGTGTGGTGGTATTGGCGTGGGCCGGATGACACCCGGCTCTGGCGCTATGGGGTGTTTTTTTGCCTGTTGGCGCTGACATCACTGTTCAAGGGCCTGATCGGTTTCATCCTGCCGGGGCTGCTGCTGTTGCCGCATCTGCTGCAAGACGGACGCTGGAAACGCCATCTCAACCGGCGCCTGTGCGCCGCGCTGCTGATCGCCGGGGCGTTCTATGGATTGCCGTTCCTGCTCTCGCATGTCTACGGATCCCCCGACTATCGGCAAAGCGGTCTGGAACTGGTGTTGCGCGAAAACGTCGTGCGGTTTTTCCAGCCGTTCGACAACATCGGCCCGATCTACACCTATTTGTTGTACTTGCCGGTCTACACCCTGCCGTGGGCGCCGTGCTGGATCATCGCCCTGTGGGTGGCGCTGCGAAACTGGCGAAACATTGAGCCGGACACCCGTTGGCTGATCCAAGGTCTCGGCCTGTTGCTGCTGTTTTTCACCGCCAGCGGCAGCCGACGCAGCTATTACGTGTTGCCTCTGGTGCCGTTCGCGCAACTGCTCGGTGCGTGGTGGATTACCCGCCGGATGGCCGCGCGCAACCTTCAAGGGCGTGGCTTGCACGTCGGCTTTGCGATCGCCACGGCGGTCATGGTCGGCGTGCTCGGTGTGTTGTATCCGTGGACCAACAGCGGAGGCGGCGTGATCCGCTTCGGTGAAACGGTACGCGAACAGGCCAGCCAGCAGGCACCGTTGAGTCAGTGGCGTATGGTCATGATCGAGGTCGACAACAAAGTCCCGATGTACCTGCAAACCGGCGGTGCGCCCTTCTACTACGTGCCGGAAACTGCGGACTTTCCGCGTACCGGCAACAGCGCGGCGTTATTAGCCTGGCTGGAGCGCAGCAGCGGTCAGCACTGGGACGCGCAACACACCATCATTGTTGCCCAATACCGCAGTGGTGATCCGCTGCCACTCGACTACCTGAGCGCCGATCACCGGGCCATCAGCACCACGCCAACCCGCGGCGAACAGGTGTTCCATGGCCGCACCGACCAGAGCGTCGCCTACATCCCCAATCCCTCCTGAATAGCTGACGCGGAATGACGCACGGCAACCGTGCGTCACCGAGTCGCTGCTAATCTGAATGGCAATGACATGTATTAACGGTTTGTTTGACGTTTTTTTCTCATTTGCCTCTCTACATTGCCTGCGGCTGAATATCTGCAAATCATTCGCATTGAAGTCTGCCCGCGAATGCCTGCCCATAACGTCTAAAAAATCAGGAGCGTTACCGTTATGAATCCAAAGGTCCCGTCCTTTCTGAAACGCGCATTGCTGGTCAGCGCCCTGCTCAGTGCCGGTCAGGCGTTTGCCGCTGACAGCGTTGGCCTGCTGGTCTACAACGCCCAGCATGAAAGCCTGACCAAAGCCTGGGTGGCCGGTTTTACTGAAGAGACCGGGATTCCGGTGACGATTCGCAATGGCGATGACACCGAAATGGGCAACCAGATCGTGCAGGAAGGCGCGGCCTCGCCGGCAGACGTGTTCCTCACCGAAAACTCACCGGCGATGGTATTGGTCGACAACGCCAAACTGCTCGCCCCGATTGCACCCGCCACGCAGCAACAAGTGGACGCGGCGTACCGCCCGGCTCATGGCCAATGGATCGGCATCGCCGCGCGTTCGACGGTGTTCGTCTACAACCCGGCGAAACTCGCGGAAAAAGACCTGCCGAAATCCCTGCTCGACCTGGCTAAACCGGAGTGGAAAGGCCGCTGGGCTGCTTCACCCGCTGGTGCGGACTTCCAGGCCATCGTCGCGGCCGTGCTGGAACAGAAAGGCGAAACGGCTACCCTCGACTGGCTCAAAGGCATGAAAACCAACGCCAGCGTGTACCGCGGCAACAGCGCCGTGCTCAAAGCGGTGAACGCCGGGCAGATCGACAGCGGCGTGATCTACCACTATTACAGCTTCGTCGATCAGTCCAAGACCGGCGAAAACAGCCAGAACACCAAGCTCTACTACTTCAAGCATCAGGATCCGGGCGCGTTTGTCAGCACTTCCGGCGCGGGCGTACTGGCCTCCAGCAAACATCAGGAAGAGGCGCAGAAGTTCGTCAAATACATCACCGGCAAAGAAGGCCAGGAGATTCTCCACAGCGGCACCTCGTTTGAGTACGCGGTCGGCAAAGACGCGCCGTCCAACCCGAAACTGACGCCGTTGAAGGATCTCGACGCGCCTACAGTCGACGCGTCGAAACTCGACAGCAAGAAAGCCGTCGAGCTGATGACCCAGGCGGGAATCCTGTAAGTGCTCCCCGAAACCCTACCCGCGCAGGTTGCAGTGACCGCCTCCGCGAGCCTTAGACTTAAACCCCGCGCCCTCACCGGTCGCGGGGGCTCGTGGGTGGTTGCGCTGGCGATCGGTGTTTCATTACTGTCGCTGCTGCCGATCGCGTTTGTCCTCGGCGTGTCGTGGGCCACCGGTTGGGCAACCATCGAAGCCTTGGTGTTTCGTCCACGGGTGGCGGAACTGCTGATCAACACCGTGTTGCTGGTGTTGATCACCTTGCCGCTGTGCATTCTGCTCGGCACCGCACTGGCATGGCTGACCGAACGCACCGATCTGCCCGGTCGACGCCTATGGTCATTGCTGGCCGTGGCGCCACTGGCGATACCGGCCTTCGTGCATAGCTATGCGTGGGTCAGCCTGATTCCATCGATTCACGGTTTATCGGCCGGCGTGCTGGTGTCGGTGATCGCCTATTTTCCGTTTCTCTACTTGCCGATTGCCGCAACCTTGCGCCGACTTGATCCGGCGATCGAAGACGTCGCCGAATCCCTCGGCCTCAAGCCTTGGGCGGTGTTTTTCCGAGTGGTGTTGCCGCAGTTGCGCCTGGCGATCTGTGGCGGTGCGTTGCTGGTCGGGCTGCATTTGCTGGCCGAATATGGCCTGTACGCGATGATTCGTTTCGACACGTTCACCACGGCGATTTTCGATCAGTTCAAATCGACCTTCAACGGCCCGGCAGCGAACATGCTGGCGGGCGTTCTGGCGTTGTGCTGCCTGGCGATGCTCACCATTGAATCCGCCGCCCGGGGCAAGGCGCGCTATGCGCGCGTGGGTTCCGGCAGTGCCCGCGAACAACGCACGGTTCGGCTCGGTCGTGGCAGCGTGATCCTCGGGCTCGGTCTGCAAGTGCTGACCTGCCTGCTCGCCCTTGGCGTACCGCTGCTGACATTGAGTCGCTGGTTGATCGCCGGTGGCTGGGACGTGTGGGGCGGCGACGAACTGTTGCCTGCGCTGCTGCAAACCCTGTCGTTTGGCGTCGCCGGTGCGCTGTTGACCAGTCTGGCGGCGATTCCGATTGCCTGGCTGTCGATCCGCGCGCCGGGCAAATTGCAGCGTCTGCTCGAAGGCTGCAATTACATCACCAGTTCCCTGCCGGGGATTGTCGTGGCGCTGGCACTGGTCACCGTGACCATCCATTTCGCCCGGCCGATCTACCAGACCACCATCACCGTGCTGCTCGCCTATCTGCTGATGTTCCTGCCACGCGCACTGGTCAGCCTGCGTGCCGGTTTTGCCCAGGCGCCAGTAGAACTGGAGAACATTGCGCAAAGCCTCGGCCGATCGCCCCTGCGCGCCTTGTGGCTGATCACCTTGCGCCTCGCGGCACCGGGCGCTGCCGCCGGAGCCGCGCTGGTGTTTCTGGCCATCACCAATGAACTGACCGCGACCTTGCTGCTCGCCCCCAACGGCACCCGTACGCTGGCCACCGGCTTCTGGGCGATGACCAGCGAAATCGATTACGCCGCCGCCGCGCCTTACGCACTGTTGATGGTGCTGCTTTCGCTGCCGCTGACGGCCCTCCTCTATCACCAATCCAGGCGCACCGCTGGCCGATGAACGCACTCGAACTGATCTCCCTGAACAAGTCCTTTGGCGCGCAGAAAGCGCTGGATGACATCTGCCTGTCAGTACCGACCGGCAGCCGCACGGTGATTGTCGGCCCGTCCGGCTCCGGCAAAACCACGCTGTTGCGGATAATTGCCGGGTTTGAATTCCCCGACGCCGGCAGCCTGACCCTCAACGGTCAGGTGCTGGTCGACAGCACCCATGCGGTGCCCGCCTACCAACGGCAGATCGGCTATGTTCCGCAGGACGGCGCGTTGTTTCCGCACATGACCGTCGCCGCCAATATCGGGTTCGGCCTGGCACTGACCGGCGCGGCCAGACACGAGCGGATCAAGGAGCTGATGGACAGCGTCGCGCTGGACGCCAACATGGCCGAGCGTTGGCCCCATGAACTGTCTGGCGGCCAGCAGCAACGAGTGTCCCTCGCCCGGGCCCTCGCGCAGCAGCCACGGCTGATGCTGCTGGATGAACCGTTCTCCGCCCTCGACACCGGCCTGCGCAGCGCCATGCGCAAAATGGTCGCGCGCTTGCTTGAGGACGCCGGCGTCACCACGATTCTGGTGACCCACGATCAGGGCGAAGCGCTGTCCTTTGCCGATCAGTTGGCAGTGATGCGCGGCGGGCGGCTGGTGCAGTCCGGGCATCCGATGGACCTTTACCGCTTTCCCCGCGACGAGCAGACCGCACATTTTCTCGGCGAAGCCGTAGTGATGCCGGCACGGATCGAATCCGGTCTGGCCCACTGCGATCTCGGTCAGGTGCCGGTGAACAGCAACGGTTTCATTGGCGACGCGCAGATCATGCTCAGGCCCGAGCAGTTGCAGTTGTCCGGCGCCGTAGTCGGCACACAAGGCTGCCCCGCCGTGGTCACTGAGCGCGATTTTGCCGGCAACACCTGCACCCTCACCGTCGAACTGCGCTCGCCGATCACTCAGGATCCCGGGCGGTCGCTGCTGGTGCGCAGCTCCGGCATGCACGCGCCGCCTGCTGGCAGCGACGTGCAGTTATCGGTGCTCGGTGCGGCGCATCTGTTCGCCGCGTCCTGATTACAGATCGAAGCGATCCACCGCACGCCGCCGCTCGTTGTCATCACGCACATCGTAGTTGGCGGTGGTCTGGATGTTGCTGTGGTGCGCGAGTTTCTGCGCGATCGACAGATCATGTTCCTCGATGACCCGCGTGATAAACGAGCGACGGAAGTCGTGCGGCATGATCTTCACCCCGACCTGCGTGCCACGCTGACGGGCAATGTAGTAAATCGCGTGTTTGGTGATGCGCTCGCGGGTGATGTGGCTGCCGCGACGGATGCGGTTGAACAGAAAGGCATCGTCGCGCTCGCCTTCCTTGAGCTGCGAGCGCCGCAGTTCCAGCCACGCATCAAGTTTGGCGAATGCCCAGGCCGGCGCGTACTTGATCAGTTGTTTGTTGCCTTTGCCGGTGACGGTCAGGCTGCGCTCAGTGAAGTCGACCTGATTCAAGTCCAGGTCCACCGACTCCGATTTGCGCATGCCGGTGCCGTACAACAACGCAATCACCGCTGCGTCGCGCAGCCCTTGCGGACGCGGATCGGCGGCGCAGACTTCCATCAATTCGTGGATCAAGGTGCGCTTCAAGTTGCGCCCCTGGGACAAGCGCGTGCCGGCAATGGCTTTGACCGAACGCATTTTCAACAAATGATCCTGAGAGATCAGGCTCATGCGCCAGGCTTCATTCATCACACCGCGCACGGCATTCACATAAAGCGAAGAAGTGTTTGGCGCATAGTTGTCTTCGCGCAAAGCGGCGACCAGCGCAACAACATCTTCAGGTTGTAATGCGTGCCAGGGAATATCCTCGACATTCATGTCTTCAAAGCCGAGGCGGTCGGCCGCATCCTGCAAAACATAGCGCATGGTCAGCTGGCTGGAGGGGGCCAGGCGCGCCAGATACAGGGTCATCGGATTGGTTTGGCGGGTTTGCAGCGGTACAACGGACAAGTCAGTCAAACGTAAAGGCCTTGAGTAAAAACAATTCAACACACCAACTAATAACTGCAACATTCCCAGTGTAAGGGGAACACTTCTGTAGGACTTTTCTACTAAAAATGACGATAAGCGGCAGAAGTCTGAACAGTGGCTGTATGGGGTTCAGATAAACGATTCGCCGACCGGTTTTTCATGTTCCTTTCACAAAAACGGGCATAACCTTAATTCCAACAGATCCCGTGTCGGCGCCGTTCAAACTGCCGCGCGAAGCCACAAAAGTCAACCGAACCCCGACGGTAAGTCACTCAGCAACTTATTGATGCAAAGATGTTTTTTGCGTCTACGCTGAGATTGGATCCTACCCGGTGAATTGGTTTTCTTCTGATTGTTTGTGATGAGGTGTTCATGAGTCAGGCGTTTCTCCCCTTCTCTCGCCCGAGTATCGGCGATGAAGAAATTGCAGCCGTTGAGCAAGTATTGCGTTCTGGCTGGATCACCACCGGACCGAAAAATCAGGCACTCGAAGAACAATTCGCGCAATACGTTGGCTGTCGTCACGCGGTGGCACTTTCGTCCGCCACCGGCGGCATGCACATTACCTTGCTGGCGCTGGGCATTGGCCCGGGTGACGAAGTCATCACCCCGTCGCAGACCTGGGTCTCGACCGCCAACATGATTTCCCTGCTCGGCGCCACGCCGGTGTTCGTCGACGTTGATCGCGACACCTTGATGACCGATGCCGCGCGCATCGAAGCTGCCATCACCCCACGCACCAAAGCAATCGTTCCGGTGCATTACGCCGGCGCCGCATTTGATCTTGATCCGCTGTATGCGCTGGCCGACAAACACGGCATCGCGGTCATCGAAGACGCCGCCCACGCTGCCGGCACCCGTTACAAGGGCCGCCACGTCGGCTCGCAAGGCACGGCGATTTTCTCCTTCCACGCGATCAAGAACATGACCTGTGCCGAAGGCGCGATGTTCGTCACCGACAACGAAGCCCTGGCCAGCCGTGTGCGCATGCTCAAGTTTCATGGTCTGGGTGTCGACGCCTACGATCGCCTGACCGGTGGCCGCAAGCCGCAGGCGCAAGTGATGGAGCCGGGTTTCAAATACAACCTCGCCGACATCAATGCGGCGATTGCCCTGGTGCAACTGGAGCGTCTCGACGCGATCAACGCGCGCCGCACTGAACTGGCCGCCGCCTACCGGCAAAAACTCGAAGGCCTGCCGGTGCAACCACTGGCTTTGCCCGCCTACGCACAAACCCACGCCTGGCACCTGTTCATCCTGCGCATCGACAGCGAGCGCTGCGGCATGGACCGCGAAGCCTTCATGAAAGGCTTGCAGGACCAGGGCATCGGTACCGGTATCCATTTCATCGCCACCCACCTGCACACCTGGTATCGCCAGCGTGACCCCGATCTGTACTTGCCCAACACCGAATGGAACTCGGCGCGGCTGTGCTCGATTCCGTTGTTCCCCGACATGAGCGATCAAGACCTTGATCGCGTGGTCGGTGCCATCGCCACTCTTATGGACAAACGCCCGTGAAACCTTATCCGATCCGCTGTGTGTCGATCGTTATCCCGGTCTACAACGAACAGGACAGCCTGCCGGAACTGCTGCGCCGTACTGAAGCCGCCTGCCAGATGCTGCGTCACGACTTTGAAATCGTCCTCGTCGACGACGGCAGCCGTGACGAGTCCGCCAACCTTCTGGAAGAGGCCGCGACCCGTGAAGACAGCCCGTTCGTGGCGGTCATCCTCAACCGTAACTACGGCCAGCACGCAGCAATCATGGCCGGTTTCGAACAATGCAAAGGCGATGTCGTGATCACCCTCGACGCCGACCTGCAGAACCCGCCGGAAGAAATCCCGCGGCTGGTCGCCGAAGCGGAAAAGGGTTACGACGTGGTCGGCACCGTGCGAGGCAACCGCCAGGATTCGGCCCTGCGCCGCTATCCGTCGAAGCTGATCAACCTCGCCGTGCAACGCTCCACCGGCGTCGCCATGAGCGACTACGGCTGCATGCTCCGCGCTTACCGCCGGACGATCATCGACGCAATGCTCGCCTGCCGTGAACGCAGCACCTTCATCCCGATTCTGGCCAACAGCTTCGCCCGCCACACCACCGAAATCGTCGTGGCCCACGCCGAACGTGAGCACGGCGATTCGAAGTACAGCCCGATGCGCCTGATCAACCTGATGTTCGACCTGGTCACCTGCATGACCACCACGCCGTTGCGCCTGCTGAGCATCGTCGGTTTCACCATGGCCGGTCTGGGTTTGCTGTTTGCTTTCGTGCTGATTGTCCTGCGTCTGGCGCTCGGCGCCGGTTGGGGCGGTGATGGTCTGTTTGTGCTGTTCGCCGTGCTGTTCGTGTTCACCGGTGGCCAGTTCATCGGCATGGGTCTGCTCGGCGAATATCTGGGGCGCATGTACAGCGACGTGCGCGCCCGCCCGCGTTTCTTCATTGAAAAAGTCTTGCGCAGCCACGCCGCCGAACCGGCGCCTGCGGTCACCGTTGATGGTCTCTCTTCCTCTACTTCTACTACCGGTCAGGTTCACTCATGAGTGCAAAAACTGTTGTCTTCGCTTACCACGATATTGGCTGTGCCGGCATTCAAGGCCTGCTCGACAGCGGCTACGACATCGCGGCGGTGTTCACTCACGCCGATGACCCGAAAGAGAACGCGTTCTACGGATCGGTTGCGCAACTGTGCGCCAACAAAGGCATCCCGGTGCACGCGCCGGAAGACGTCAACCACCCGTTGTGGATCGAGCGGATTGCCAAGCTCGCCCCTGAGTACATTTTCTCGTTCTACTACCGCAACCTGCTGAGCGAGTCGTTGCTTGCCGTGGCCAAAAAAGGTGCGTTCAACCTGCACGGTTCGCTGCTGCCAAGCTACCGTGGCCGCGCCCCAGCCAACTGGGTACTGGTCAACGGCGAAACCGAAACCGGCGTCACTTTGCACCGCATGGTCAAGCGTGCCGATGCCGGCGCCATCGTTGCTCAGCAACGTGTCGCCATCGAACGCAGCGACACCGCATTGAGCCTGCACGGTAAATTGCGCGCTGCGGCCAGCGATCTGTTGCGTGACACCCTGCCCGCGATGCTGCAAGGCAAGATCAGCGAAACCCCGCAGGACGAATCGAAAGCCAGCGTATTCGGGCGTCGCACCGCTGCGGACGGCAAACTGGTCTGGGCGAAACCGGCCGAGCAACTGTTCAACCTGGTGCGGGCGGTGACCCAACCGTATCCGGGCGCGTTCTGCGCGGTCGGCGAACACAAACTCATCGTCTGGAGCGCCGAAGTCGTCAAAGGCAACGACGGTCAGGCGCCGGGCCGGGTGATCAGTGTCGATCCGCTGCGCATTGCCTGCGGCGAAGACTCGCTGGTGATCCTCTCCGGCCAGCGCAACGACAACGGCCTGTTCCTCAGTGGCCCACAACTGGCCAACGAACTCGGCCTGGTCGACGGCTCGCTGTTGCGCGGTGCCGAATCCGGCCGTGCGCCACGTCGCACGCGCGTGCTGATCCTCGGCGTCAACGGTTTTATCGGCAATCACTTATCCGAGCGCCTGCTGCGCGATGACCGCTATGAAGTCTATGGTCTGGATATCGGTTCCGACGCCATCGACCGTCTGCGCAGCCATCCGCACTTCCACTACGTCGAAGGCGACATCAGCATTCACTCCGAGTGGATCGAGTACCACATCAAGAAGTGCGACGTGGTCCTGCCGCTGGTGGCCATCGCCACGCCGATCGAATACACCCGCAACCCGCTGCGTGTGTTCGAACTCGACTTCGAAGAAAACCTGAAACTGGTGCGCTACTGCGTCAAGTACAACAAGCGCGTGATCTTCCCGTCGACCTCGGAAGTCTATGGCATGTGCCAGGACAAACACTTCGATGAAGACACTTCCAACCTGGTGGTCGGCCCGATCAACAAGCAGCGCTGGATCTACTCCGTGTCCAAGCAACTGCTGGACCGGGTGATCTGGGCCTACGGCGCCAAGGGCTTGAATTTCACCCTGTTCCGCCCGTTCAACTGGATGGGCCCGCGCCTTGACCGTCTGGATTCGGCCCGCATCGGCAGCTCCCGCGCCATCACCCAGTTGATCCTCAACCTGGTCGAAGGCACACCGATTCGCCTGTTCGACGGTGGCGAGCAAAAACGCTGCTTCACCGACATCGCCGATGGCGTCGAGGCACTGGCGCGGATCATCGATAACGACAACGACGTCTGCAACGGCCAGATCATCAACATCGGCAACCCGGACAACGAAGCCAGCATCCGTCAGTTAGGCGAAGAGCTACTGCGTCAGTTCGAAGCGCACCCGCTGCGTGACAACTTCCCGCCGTTCGCCGGTTTCCGCGACGTGGAAAGCAAGGCGTTCTACGGTGCCGGTTACCAGGACGTCGAGCACCGTAAACCCAGCATTGCCAACGCCAAGCGTCTGCTCGACTGGACACCGACCGTGGAAATGCGCGAGACCATCGGCAATACGCTCGATTTCTTCTTGCGCGAGGCCATGCTCGAAATCGCGGACAAGAAGTAATGCAGGCAGGACTTCGTATCGACGTCGACACCTACCGCGGCACCCGTGAAGGTGTGCCGCGGCTGCTGGAAATGCTCGACGAGGCGCAGATCAAGGCAACGTTCTTCTTCAGTGTCGGCCCGGACAACATGGGCCGGCATCTGTGGCGACTGATCCGCCCGCAGTTTCTCTGGAAAATGCTCCGCTCCAATGCTGCCGGCCTGTACGGCTGGGACATTCTGCTCGCCGGCACCGCGTGGCCGGGCAAGCCGATCGGCCGCGATCTCGGGCACCTGATGCGTCAGGCCCGCGACGCTGGTCATGAAGTGGGCCTGCATGCGTGGGATCACCACGGCTGGCAGGCCAATGCCGGGCGCTGGAGCAATGCGCAACTGATCGAGCAGATCCGTCAGGGCGTCGACACTTTGAGCGACATTCTTGGCGAGAAAGTCGAGTGCTCGGCCGCCGCCGGTTGGCGTGCGGACGAACGCGTGATCGAAGCCAAGCAAGCCTTCGGCTTTCGCTACAACAGCGATTGCCGTGGGCAACATCTGTTTCGCCCTTTGCTGGCCGACGGTACGCCGGGCACCCCGCAGATTCCGGTGGACCTGCCGACCTTCGACGAAGTCGTCGGCCCCATCGTCGCGGCGCGGGATTTCAACGGTTTCATCCTTGATCACTTTCGCCCGCAACAACTCAACGTCTACACCATTCACGCCGAAGTAGAAGGGATTCTGATGGCTGAGGATTTTCGTCAATTGTTGGCCGATGCGCGCCAACGCAACATCGACTTCAAACCACTGGGCGACTTGCTGCCCGAGTTCTTCAACACCTTGCCCGTGGGTCGCGTGCAACGCGGCGCCCTCGACGGCCGTGAAGGCTGGCTGGGAGTGCAGGGCGCATGATTAAACGCTGGACGCTGCCACTGCTGTTGTTGGGTATTTGCTTGCTGGCCTATCTGCTGCCGCTAGGCACGCACGGTTTGTGGATTCCTGATGAGACCCGTTACGCACAGATCAGCCAGGACATGCTGCTCAGTGGCAACTGGGTGTCGCCGCACTTCATGAGCCTGCGTTATTTCGAGAAGCCGATTGCCGGTTACTGGATGATCGCGCTGGGTCAGGAGTTGTTCGGGCAGAACCTGTTCGGCGTGCGCTTTGCGTCGGCGCTAAGCACCGGGTTGAGCGTGCTGTTGTGCTATCTGCTCGCCCGGCGTTTGTGGAACGAGCCGCGCAAAAGCTTCGTCTGCGCCCTGCTCTACATGAGTTTCACTATCGTCGCCGGTCAGGCTGGTTACGCCAACCTCGATCCGCAGTTCACCTTTTGGGTCAACCTGAGTCTGGTGGCGCTGTGGTTTGCCGTCGACAGCCACACCAACGGCAAGCGCATGGCGGCCTGGGCTGTATTGGGCCTGGCCTGTGGCATGGGTTTCATGACCAAAGGCTTTCTCGCCTGGCTGCTGCCGGTGCTGATCGCCCTGCCGTGGATGCTCTGGCAAAAACGCTGGCGTGAACTGCTGATGTTCGGCCCGGTGGCGATTGCCGTGGCGATCCTCGTCAGCCTGCCGTGGGTGCTCGCGGTGCATGCGCAGGAGCCGGACTACTGGCGGTTCTTCTTCTGGCACGAACACATCCGCCGCTTTGCCGGTGACGATGCGCAACACGATGCGCCATGGTGGTTCTACCTGCCACTGCTGGTGGCGTTCAGTCTGCCGTGGGTGGGGCTGCTGCCGACCGCGCTCAAACAAGCCTGGCAAAGCCGTGCTCAGCCGAAAGTGGTCTTTGTGCTGCTCTGGCTGGCGATGCCGCTGGGGTTTTTCAGCCTGGCCAACGGCAAACTGCCGACCTACATCCTGCCGTGCCTGCTGCCAGTAGCGTTGTTGCTGGGCAATGCGCTCGCCGACCGTTTGCGCCTGGAGCAAGGACGCGCGCTGAGCATCAATGGCCTGCTCAATCTGGCGCTGGGCATCGTGTTGCTGATCGCGCTGGTTTATCTGCAACTGACCAAACCGGTTTACGACCACGAACTGCACAGCATGGTGCTGGTGTTTATCGCGCTGATCGGCTGGATCATCGCCAACTTGCTGCAAGCCTTTCTGCCGCTGCAATGCTGGGCAGCACCGGCGCTAGGCAGCCTGTTGCTGATTGCGGTGTTGCCGGCGGCGCTGCCGAAATCGGTGGTCGCCAACAAGATGCCGGATCAGTTCATCAAGCATCACGTCTCGGAACTGGCGCAGACCACCCACTTGCTGAGTAACGATCTGGGGGCTGCTTCGGCGCTGGCCTGGCGCCTGAAAACGCCGCAAGTGGCGTTGTACAACACGATAGGCGAACTGAAATATGGCCTTGCCTATCCTGACGGCATTCAACAGCGGGTTGATACCAAAGACGTGCAACAGTGGATGCGTGAGGCGCGCCGCAGCGGTTCGGTCGGCGTGGTGATGCGCGTCAAGGGGCAGGACGAACTGGACGAAATCGACAAGTTGCCCAAGGACGGCCTCCGTTACGAACAGGGCAACCTGGTGATCATGATCCTGCCCAAGGAGGCGTCATGAGCCTGTTGCTGCTGTTGGCCGCGTGCCTGCTGACCTGCCTCGGGCAGGTGGCGCAGAAGTACGCCGTGGAGAGCTGGCGCGGCGTCGAGTCGGGCTGGGCCGAAAAGCTGCATACGCCGTGGTTGTGGTTGGCCCTGCTCGCCCTCGGCTCAGGTCTGTTGGTCTGGTTGCTGGTGTTGCAGCGTCTGGAAGTCGGCATCGCCTACCCGATGCTCAGCCTCAACTTCGTGCTGATCACCCTGATTGCGCGCTTCGTCTTCCGTGAACCCATCGACCGCCAGCATTGGCTTGGCGTGGCATTGGTGATCGGTGGCGTGGTTTTGCTGGGGCAACAGTCATGAATCAACGTCGCGGCATCACGTTCGCGCTGGGCAGCGTGTTCCTCGTCAGCGCTGCGCAACTGGGCATGCGCTGGAGCATGACCCGCCTGCCCGTGCCGGAACAATGGCTGCACATCGACAGCCTCGATTGGCGGGCGCTGGCCGTGGTCATTGCGGCGGTTTTTGCCTACGCCCTGTCAATGCTTTGCTGGCTCGCCGCCCTGCGCGATCTGCCGCTGGGCCGGGCTTACTCGCTGCTGAGCATCAGCTATGCGCTGGTGTATCTGCTGGCGGCCAGTCTGCCGCTGTTCAACGAATCCTTCAGTTTCACTAAATCACTCGGCGTGGCGCTGGTCATGCTCGGGGTCATCACCATCAACACTCGTCCGGCTCGTGCGCCCGAATTCAGGAGTGCTCCATGAAAATCACAGTATTTGGCAGCGGTTACGTCGGTCTGGTGCAAGCGGCTGTGTTGGCCGAGGTCGGCCATGATGTCGTGTGCATGGACGTCGACCAGAAGAAGGTCGACCTGTTGCGCCAGGGTCATGTCAGCATTTTTGAACCGGGGCTGGCCAGCCTCGTTCGTGAGGGTCTGGATTCGAAACGCCTGCAATTCACCACTGATGAGCAACTTGCCGTGCAGCACGGTCGAGTCGCGTTTATTGCCGTCGGTACGCCGTCGCGTGAGGATGGCTCGGCGGATCTGCGCTACGTGCTGTCGGTGGGTGACGCGATTGCCCGCCATCGTGAGCAGCCGCTGATTCTGGTGGAAAAATCCACGGTACCGGTGGGCACCGGCGACACCTTGCGCAAGCACATCGAAAAAGCCTTGATCAAAACCGGCCGCCTGCTGCAGTTCGATATCGTCTCCAACCCGGAATTCCTCAAGGAAGGCTCGGCCGTTGCTGACTGTCGCCGTCCGGACCGTATCGTCATCGGCTGCGAAGGCGATGAAGTGCGCGACGTGATGCGCGATCTGTACTCGCCATTCAACCGCAACCACGACCGCATCATGTTCATGGACCTGCGCAGCGCCGAGCTGACCAAGTACGCCGCCAACTGCATGCTGGCGACCAAGATCAGCTTCATCAACCAGATCGCCGAACTCGCCGAACACCTGGGCGCCGACATCGAATCGGTGCGCCAGGGCATCGGTGCCGACACGCGCATCGGTTACCACTTCATCTATCCGGGCTGCGGTTATGGCGGCTCGTGCTTCCCCAAAGACATGCGCGCGTTGATCCACAGCGCCGAAGAAGCGCACTGCTCCAGCGATTTGCTGCAAGCGGTCGAGGCGATCAACCAACGGCAGAAACACAAGTTGTTCGAGCGCATCAACGCGTTCTACAAGGGTGACCTGCGCGGCAAGACTTTCGCCCTGTGGGGCCTGGCGTTCAAACCCAACACCGATGACATGCGCGATGCGCCAAGCCGTGTCCTGCTCGAAGAACTGTGGGCCGCCGGTGCCAGCGTGCGCGCCTTCGACCCGGAAGCCATGCAGGAAACCCAGAACCTTTATCCGGACGAGTCGAAGCTGATGCTAATGGGCACGCCAGAATCGGTACTGCCCGGCGCCGACGCATTGATCATCTGCACCGAATGGCAGCAGTTCAAGGCGCCGGATTTCGATCTGATCAAACAGCGCCTCAACAGTCCGGTGATCTTCGACGGCCGTAACCTCTACGACGCCGAGCGTCTGGCACGTAACGGTTTCCATTACTTCCCGATGGGCCGTGGCGAATCGCGTAAGTTGCCGATCCCGCTGCAACAATGGCCACACGCGTCCGACGTCGCTTGATCAGCTTATCGCCTGAGATTCGCCGGCAGTCCCTGATCGCAGGGCTGCTGGCGTTTTTAGTGTTCATGGCCGGGGTCTACGGGCAGGCCCCGATCGGTTTCGATTCGCGGTTCGTGTTATTCGCGCAAGAAATGCTGCGGCATGGGCCGACGGTGTTTCCGACCACCTATGGTCAGCCGTATGCGGATTATTCAGCGGTTTCGACGCTGTTCATCTGGCTGCTGTCGCTGCCGTTCGGCGCGGTGAACGCGTTTACGGCGTGGGCGCCAAGTGCCGTCGCCGGTGCGCTGATCGTGACGCTGATGTATCGACTGCTGGCGCCGTACTCGCGGCGTTGGGCGTTGATCAGTATTGCGTTGCTGATGCTCACCAGCGGTTTCGTCACTGAAGTGCGCGCGGTGTCGCAGGACTTGATGCTCGCGGCAGTGGCCTTCGCGGTGTTCTATCTGGGTTATGCCCATGAGCATTTTGCCGGCAGGCGTCACTGGCCGCTGATCTTCGCGTTGTTGCTGCTCGGCTTCGGCATTCGCGGGCCGATTGGTCTGGTGGTGCCGACCGGCATGCTGTGCAGCTATTACCTGCTCAACCGTGAGTGGTCGCGACTGCTGGTGTTCGGCGTACTGGCTTCGCTGCTGCTCGCAGCCTGCGTCGGCCTGCTGTTGTGGCTGGCGAAACTCAGCGGTGGCCCGGTCTTCTTGCAGGACGTGATCCGCATGCAGTTCATGGGGCGCATGGACGGCAGCGAAGGCGTCAGCGGTTCGCTGTATTACTTCACCAGTTCGTTCGGCAACTACGCGCTGGCCTATCCGCTGGCATTGCTGGTACTGGTGGCGGCCTGGCTGAGCAAGCCGCAGCAACGTGGCCCGGCGCTGCGTCTGGTGCAGTACTGCGCGGCGGCGGGACTGATTGTGATGGTCGGCCTGTCGATTCCCCAGGCGAAAAAGGCCCGGTATCTGCTGCCGATGCTGCCGATGGCGGCGATCATTGCAGCGTATCCGTTTCAGGTTGCGCATGGGCGGGTGTTCCGCTATTTGCGCGGCTTGATCATGGGCTTGTGGCTGGTCACGCCGGGCTTGCTGCTGGTGGTTTTGCTGGTCGCTCAACGGCGCTTTCCCGAGCAATTGAGTGACGTGTCCTGGGTGTTGATCGCGCTGGGCCTGCTGCAACTCTTGGCGTTGTCGCGATTGTTGCTCCCACGTTGGCGTGTCGAGGTATTGGCGTTGTCTGCGGTGTTGGCGTTGTGGACGGTGTACGCGGCGGTATTCGAGCCGGTGGAGCGGCGTTTGTACGACACCCAGGCATTCAGTCACGCGGTGTTCGCCCAGGTTCAACAAAACCCGGCGCCACTGGTGCTGCACGGTATGGGCAAGGATGCGAAGGCGATCAAGTTCATGGTCAATCTCTCGCAGGATCTGCAACCGCAGTTCAGCGACTCGATCCAGCAACTGGAGGCGCTCAAAGGCCCGGCGTGGCTGATGATGGATCGCAGTGATCTGCCGTCTCTCAAGGGCACGCCGCTGGAAAGCGCGCAGCCGGTGTTGAGCGGGCGTTTCGATAAAAACGACTATGTATTGCTGTGGCTGAAACCGTAACCTGTCGACCTCTTGATCGGTAGGATTCGCCTCAACATGACCTTCGACGTACGCCGCGCCAGCCCTGCTGACGCGGTTGCCCTCCCCGCGATCGAGCGTTCGGCCGCGCAATTGTTTCGTCTTGAACCGCCGTTGGCGTGGCTGGCTAATGCCGAGGTGCCCGATGCTGGCCAACATCTGCAGGCCATCGAACAGGCGTACGTGTGGGTTGCTGAAAATAGCGATGGGCAACTGACTGGATTTGTTCGTGCTGTAGACATTGATCAGCACATGCACATTGAGGAGCTATCTGTCAGTCAGGCTTTTCAAGGACAAGGCATGGGTCGCGCACTGGTTGCGGCAGTCATTGAACAAGCGCGCGTGGTGCAGTTGAACTCAGTGACGCTGACCACCTTCCGCGATCTGCCGTGGAATGCACCGTTTTATCAACGGATGGGATTTGTCGAGTTGGCGCATGCACACACCGACCGCCATTTGCGCGATGCGCTGCAAGCCGAAGTCCTCTTCGGCTTTCCCGCAGAGCGCCGCTGCGCGATGCGCCTGCCCCTGATTTGAAAGCAATGAAGGTCCTTGTGGGAGCGAGCCTGCTCGCGAAGGCGGAGTGTCAGTCAACATTGATGTATCTGACCCGACGCATTCGCGAGCAGGCTCGCTCCCACAGGGATGGTGTTATGGCAGCTTGACCTGTGGTGACTGGCCGGTAAGGATGGCGTACGCCCGCCAGGCATTTGAAATAAGGACATTGACCCTTCGTGGCTACCTACTCGCGCCTCATCCGCCGGTTGATGATCAGTTCGCTGACCGTCGTCATCAGCCGCGCGCTGATCAGCCCGCTACTGACGCTGTTCCTCAGCAACAAGCTCGACCTCAACCCGCAAGACGTCGGCCTGCTGCTGGGGATCGCGGTGTTCAGCGCCACGTTGTTGTCGCTCTATGGCGGCTACATCATTGATCGGCTGGACAAGCGCCAGTTGCTGATCCTGACCATGCTTTCCAGCGGTATCGGTCTGATCCTGCTGACCTTCGCGCAGAATCTGTACCTGGTCACCCTGGTGCTGATCATCAGCGAAACCGCGTCGGCGCTGTTCCTGATCTGCTCCAAAGCCATCCTCAGTGAAAACCTGCCAGTGGGCCAGCGAGTCAAGGCGTTTTCCCTGAACTACACGCTGACCAACATCGGTTACGCCGTCGGCCCGATGATCGGCGTGGTGATTGCCGGCGTTCAGCCGTCAGCGCCGTTTATCGTCGCGGGCGCGATTGCCATCGGGAGCATCTTTCTCCTGCTCGGTGACACGCGTGAAGTGAATCCGGTCTCGGCAATCGCTGCGCCACCCAGCTTTCTGAAAACCCTGATCATCCTGAAGAACGACCGCACGATGATCCTGTTTACCTTGGGCTGCCTGCTCAGCACGCTGGTGCACGGGCGTTTCACCCTGTACCTGTCGCAATACCTGCTGGTCACCCACACCCAACAACAGACGCTGGATACCATGGCCGCCCTCCTTGCCTGCAACGCGATCACAGTGATTGTGTTGCAGTACCAGATCGGCCGATTACTCACCCGCGAGCATCTGCGCCACTGGATTGCCGGCGGCACCGCGTTGTTCATCGTCGGGCTGATCGGCTTCAGTCTGGCTGACAGCCTGGTCGGCTGGTGCGTGGCGATGTTCATCTTCACCTTGGGCGAGATGATCATTTACCCGGCCGACTTTCTGTTTGTCGACACCCTCGCCCCGGAAGAATTGCGCGGTAGCTATTACGGCGCGCAGAACCTGGCCGCGCTTGGTGGTGCGTTCAGTCCGGTCATGTGCGGGTTTCTGCTGATGCACACGCCGGCACCGAGCATGTTCTATGCCTTGAGCGCACTGGCGGCTGTGGGCGGCTATTTGTGTTTCGTCAGTGGCCGTCGCGCCGCTTAAATTCAAAATTAATGCACTAAATCTGCATTAATATGAATTTGTCAGCATCGAGTTTGCCCGGCACACTGTGCGCGTTCCTCCCCCAATGTTGGAACACTTCGAGGGCTTTCCGGATATGCCGGACAAGTCCTTTTTTTTGCCTCGAATTTGCTACAAGGATCGGATTCACATGCTCGCTCGCTGGTTGCCCGCCGCCATCAACACCCGTCCCACCGAATGGAGCCGCGCCGCCATCGGCATGGCGTTGGGCACGTTGTTCAGTGTGTGGTTGTGCGCGCAGGTATTCGGCCATGAGGTCGCCTATCACCTGATCGGCCCGCTGGGCGCATCGGCGGTGTTGCTGTTCGCCGTGTCCTCCGGCGCCCTCGCCCAGCCGTGGTCGATTGTCGGCGGCTATTTATGTGCTGGCGTGGTCGCGTTGCTGGTGGCGCATGTGCTTGGCCGAACCCTTGGCAGCGCCTGTCTGGCGGCGGGTGTGGCGCTGATCCTGATGTGCTGGCTGCGTTGCCTGCATCCGCCCGCTGGCGCGTTGGCCCTGACGCTGGTGCTGGCGGATCCGGCGACCATCGCCATGGACTGGAAAGCCATGGAACCGGTGATGCTCGGCGCGGCGTGCATGCTGCTCAGCGCGCTTGCCTATAACAACCTGACACGGATCCGTTACCCGAAACGCCCGGCAGAACCGGCGGCGGTGCTTGGGCCGGTCGACAGTCAGGCGATCACCGCCGAAGACCTGAAACTTGCCTTGGCCGAGATGGAAGCGTTTATCGACGTCACCCCCGAAGACCTCGAGCAGCTGATCCACGCCAGCGAACTGCACGCCAAACGGCGCAGCATTACCGAAACATTCCGCTGACCCCGGGTAGGCGCTGCCGCAGGCTGCTCCTACACAGGAACGCGGCGATTCGGGTGATGTAAAAACGCAAACTCCCCCTGCGAATATCCCGGTTGTACAGGGCAAATTTGCACTGTTACGATCGGCTAACGCTCGCGCGCGAGCTTCTCGAATAAAGACAATAAAAGCAGGGAGTTACTGATGACAGCTCAGGCTTCATCCCCGCGGACCTCGTCCATGGATGCCACGCAAAACGAAGTGCTGGCCGAGGTTCGCAATCATATCGGTCACCTGACCCTCAACCGCCCCGCCGGTCTCAATGCCATTACCCTCGATATGGTGCGCTTGCTGCAACGGCAGCTCGACGCCTGGGCGACTGACACCGATGTTCACGCCGTGGTCCTGCGCGGTGCCGGTGAAAAAGCCTTCTGTGCCGGTGGCGACATTCGGTCCCTGTACGACAGTTTCAAAAGCGGCGACACGCTGCACGAAGATTTCTTCGTCGAGGAATACGCCCTCGACCTGACGATTCATCACTACCGCAAACCGGTATTGGCGCTGATGGACGGTTTCGTCCTCGGCGGCGGCATGGGCCTGGTGCAAGGCGCCGATCTGCGTGTGGTCACCGAGAAGAGCCGTCTGGCCATGCCAGAAGTGGCCATCGGTTATTTCCCCGATGTCGGTGGCAGTTATTTCCTGCCGCGCATTCCGGGTGAGCTGGGCATCTATCTGGGGGTCAGCGGCGTGCAGATCCGTGCCGCCGACGCGCTGTATTGCGGCTTGGCCGACTGGTATCTGGACAGCAGCAAACTGGCGCTGCTCGACGAAAGACTCGATCAGATGGAATGGCAGGACACACCGCTCAAGGCCCTGCAAAACCTGCTGGCCAAACACGCCGTGCAAACCTTGCCCGATGCGCCACTTGAGGCTTTGCGCCCGGCCATCGACCATTTCTTCGCCCTGCCGGACGTACCAAGCATGGTCGAGCAGTTACGCGCAGTGACGGTTGCCAACAGCCACGAATGGGCGACCACAACGGCAAACCTGCTGGAAACCCGCTCGCCGTTGGCCATGGCGGTGACCCTGGAGATGCTGCGTCGCGGCCGCCACTTGAGCCTGGAACAGTGCTTCGCGCTGGAGCTGCATCTGGATCGCCAGTGGTTCGCCCGTGGCGACCTGATCGAAGGCGTCCGCGCCCTGCTGATCGATAAAGACAAGACACCTCGCTGGAACCCGCCGACCCTCGCTGCGCTGAACGCAGAGCATGTCGCGAGTTTCTTCCACGGGTTTGCTGAGAGCGGGAGCTGAGCCATGCACGATCTCGAACTGACTGAAGAACAAGTGATGATCCGCGACATGGCCCGGGACTTTGCCCGTGGCGAAATCGCGCCGCACGCGCAGGCCTGGGAAAAGGCTGGCTGGATCGATGACGCGCTCGTCGCGAAGATGGGTGAACTCGGTTTGCTCGGCATGGTGGTACCCGAGGAATGGGGCGGCACCTACGTCGATTACGTCGCCTATGCCTTGGCCGTGGAAGAGATCTCTGCCGGTGACGGCGCAACCGGCGCCTTCATGAGTATCCATAACTCGGTGGGCTGCGGTCCGGTGCTCAATTACGGCAGCGAAGCGCAAAAACAGACCTGGCTGGCAGATCTGGCCAGTGGGCAAACCATCGGCTGCTTCTGCCTGACCGAACCGCAGGCCGGTTCCGAGGCGCACAACCTGCGCACCCGCGCCGAGTTGCGTGACGGCCAGTGGGTGATCAACGGCGCCAAGCAATTTGTCAGTAACGGCAAACGGGCGAAACTGGCAATCGTCTTTGCCGTGACCGATCCGGATCTGGGCAAGAAAGGTATTTCGGCGTTTCTGGTGCCGACCGATACAGCGGGGTTTATCGTTGATCGCACCGAGCACAAAATGGGCATTCGCGCCTCCGACACCTGCGCGGTGACGTTGAACAACTGCAGCATTCCCGAGGCCAATCTGCTCGGTGAACGCGGTAAAGGTCTGGCGATCGCCCTGTCCAACCTTGAAGGTGGTCGCATCGGCATCGCTGCGCAAGCATTGGGCATCGCCCGTGCTGCGTTTGAAGCGGCGCTGGTGTATTCGCGCGATCGCATCCAGTTCGGCAAACCGATCAACGAGCACCAGAGCATCGCCAATCTGTTGGCCGACATGCACATGCAAATCAACGCGGCACGCCTGATGATCCTGCATGCGGCGCGACTGCGCACGGCGGGCAAACCGTGTTTGTCGCAGGCGTCACAGGCCAAACTGTTTGCGTCGGAAATGGCCGAGAAGGTCTGTTCGTCAGCGATTCAGATTCATGGCGGGTATGGGTATCTGGAGGATTATCCGGTCGAGAAGTATTACCGCGATGCGCGGATTACCCAGATCTATGAAGGGTCGAGCGAGATTCAGCGGATGGTGATTGCGCGGGAGCTGAAGAACTATCAGTTGTAACGGTGTTGGCCCCTTTCCCTCACCCCAGCCCTCCCGAAACGTCGGACCGCCCAGAGGGAGAGGGAGCCGACCGAGGTGTCTGGCGCTATGCATCGACCTGAAAGACCGAGTCGATTATGGATTCAATAAAGCACTTCCAGGTCGGCGTAAATCTGAAATATCCCCCAATCAGTCCCCTCTCCCTCCGGGAGAGGGTTAGGGTGAGGGGCGCGAGCAGGCTCGCTCCCACAGAGATCTCCAGCGAACACAGATTTTGTGAACGCCGATAACCTCATGTGGGAGCGAGCCTGCTCGCGAAGGCGTCAGCTCAGGCACCGCGTTTATTTGCCCTTGAACTCAGCCTCACGCTTGGCAATAAACGCCGCCATCCCTTCCTTCTGATCCTGCGTCGCGAACGCCGCATGGAACACCCGGCGCTCAAAGCGCACGCCCTCAGTCAGATTGACCTCAAAGGCTCGGTTGACGCTTTCCTTGACCATCATCGCAATCGGCAACGACTTGCTGGCAATCACCGCCGCAACCTTCAACGCTTCATCCAACAACTCATCGCTCGGCACAATCCGCGCAACGATGCCGCAACGCTCGGCCTCCACCGCATCGATCATGCGTCCGCTCAGGCACATTTCCATGGCTTTCGCCTTGCCGACGGCGCGGGTCAGACGCTGGGTGCCGCCCATGCCCGGCAGCACACCGAGGTTGATTTCCGGCTGACCGAATCTGGCGTTGTCACCGGCCAGAATGAAGTCGCACATCAACGCCAGTTCACAACCACCGCCAAGGGCAAAGCCGTTGACGGCGGCAATGATCGGCTTACGCCGGTTGGCCACGCGATCGCTGTCGCTGAACAGATCGTCCATGTAAATCTGCGGGTAAGTCAGCTCGGCCATTTCCTTGATGTCGGCACCGGCGGCAAAGGCCTTTTTCGAACCGGTGAGAACGATGCAGCCAATGTTCGCATCCGCTTCCAGTGCGTCCAGGGCCTGGTTCACTTCGCTGACCAGTTGCGCGTTCAGCGCATTCAGCGCCTGCGGACGGTTGAGGGTGATGAGGCCAACGCGGCCATGGGTTTCCAGCAGAATGGTTTCGTACGTCATGAATCAAAATTCCTTCTTAAAGATTGCGCGAAATGACCATGCGCTGAATATCGCTGGTGCCTTCGTAGATCTGGCAGACACGCACGTCGCGGTAGATGCGCTCCAGCGGGAAGTCGTTGAGGTAACCGTAACCGCCAAGTGTTTGCAACGCCATTGAGCAGACCTTTTCGGCCATCTCCGAGGCGAATAGTTTGGCCATCGACGCCTCGACCAGTGCCGGTTGCCCACTGTCACGCAGGGCCGCCGCGTAATGCACCATCTGCCGGGCGACGGCGATCTGCGTGGCCATGTCGGCGAGGCGGAAAGCTACGGCCTGATGTTCGATGATCGGCTTGCCGAAGGTGTCGCGTTCACGGGCGTAATCACGCGCCGCTTCAAACGCCGCGCGGGCCATGCCCACCGACTGCGAAGCGATGCCGACGCGACCGCCTTCAAGGTTGGCCAGAGCAATCTTGTAGCCCTCGCCCTCTTCACCCAGGCGGTTGGCCACCGGCACTTTCACATCTTCAAAGAGGATCTGGCAGGTGTCGGAGGCGTGTTGGCCGAGCTTGTCTTCGACGCGAGCGACTTTATAGCCCGGTGAATCGGTCGGCACGATAAACGCGCTGATGCCGCGTTTGCCGGCGCTCGGATCGGTCACTGCAAAGACGATGACGATCCCGGCGTTTTGCCCGGAGGTGATGAACTGTTTGCAACCGTTCAGCACGTAGTGATCGCCTTCCAGCCGTGCGCGGGTTTTCAGGCTGCTGGCATCGGAACCGGCCTGCGGTTCGGTTAATGCAAAAGCGCCGAGCATGGAGCCGCTGGCCAACGGTTTGAGGAAGCGTTCACGCTGATCGTCATTGCCGAACTTGAGGATCGGCACGCAGCCGACCGAGTTGTGCACGCTCATGATCGTCGAACAGGCGCCGTCGCCGGCGGCGATTTCTTCCAGAGCCATGGCGTACGCCAGGTAACCGGTGTCGCAACCGCCCCACTGCTCCGGCACGAGCATGCCGAAGAAGCCCAGTTCGGCCATTTCAGCGATGGCTTCCTTGGGGAAACGGTGCTCGCGATCCCACTCGGCGGCGAACGGCTTCAAGCGTTCCTCGGCAAATTGCCGGGCCATATCACGGATCTGGGTTTGGTCTTCGTTGGGAATCATGGTGAATCCTTAAATGTAAGTCGCACCGCTTTCCCTGTAGGAGTGAGCCTGCTCGCGATAGCGGTGGGTCATATAAATCAGTGGTGACTGACACGACGTCATCGCGAGCAGGCTCACTCCTACAAGGGGATTGGTGTTGGGCTCAGTAGAGGCATTCCACGGCCATGGCCGTGGCTTCGCCGCCGCCGATGCAGATCGCCGCAATACCGCGCTTCTGCTTTCTCTGGCGTAGCGCCGAGAGCAACGTCACCAGAATCCGCGCACCCGAAGCACCGATCGGATGACCCAGCGCACAGGCGCCACCATGCACATTCAACTTGTCATGGGGGATTTCCAGGTGCGTCATCGCCGCCATGCCAACCACGGCAAACGCTTCGTTGACTTCGAACAGATCGACATCACCCAGCGACCAACCGGTTTTCTTGATCAGCTTCTTGATCGCCCCAATCGGCGCCACCGGGAACAGCCCCGGGGTATCGGCGAACGCAGCGTGGCCATGGATCACCGCCAGCGGTTTCAGCCCGAGTTTCTGTGCCTGCGACTGACGCATCAGCACCAGAGCCGCCGCGCCGTCAGAGATCGAGCTGGAGTTCGCCGCCGTCACCGTGCCGCCCTCGCGAAACGCCGGTTTCAGCGAGGCCACTTTGTCGAGTTTGGCTTTCGGCGGCTGCTCGTCGTGGCTGATCAGCACCTGCTCTTTGCCGACGGTCACGGTCAGCGGAACGATTTCATCCTTGAAGCTGCCGTCCTTGATCGCCTGCTGCGCGCGGGTGGTCGAGGCGATAGCAAAGGCGTCCTGCGCTTCGCGGCTGAAGTGGTTGGTCTCGGCGCAGTCTTCGGCGAAGGTGCCCATCAAGCGGCCCTTGTCGTAGGCGTCTTCGAGGCCGTCGAGGAACATCGAGTCGAGCACGCGGCCGTGGCCCATGCGATAACCGGCGCGAGCACGATCCAGCAGATACGGCGAGTTGGACATGCTTTCCATGCCACCGGCGATCACCACATCGGCGCTGCCAGCTATAAGCATGTCATGGGCGAGAATGGTGGTTTCCATGCCCGAACCGCACATCTTGTTGACCGTGGTGCAGCGGGTCGATTTATCCAGCCCGGCGCCCAATGCAGCCTGACGCGCAGGCGCCTGGCCGAGGCCCGCAGGCAGCACGCAACCGAATAGCACTTCATCGACCGCGTCGCTGGCAACACCGGCACGTTCAACCGCAGCCTTGATCGCAGCAGCACCGAGTTGCGGCGCGGTGAGGCTTTTCAGTTCGCCCTGAAAGCCGCCCATTGGCGTGCGCACGGCGCTGACGATGACAATCGGATCGTTGGAAATAGTCATGACAAATCCTCCTTACTTGGCGGCCATGCGCAAGGCACCGTCGAGACGGATCACCTCGCCGTTGAGCATGCTGTTTTCGATGATGTGCCGAACCAGCGCGGCGTACTCGGCAGGCTTGCCCAGACGCGGCGGGAACGGTACGCCGGCGGCCAGCGAATCGCGGACTTCCGGGGTCATGCCGGCCATCATCGGCGTTTCGAAAATGCCCGGGGCGATGGTCATCACGCGGATGCCGAAGCGCGCCAGCTCACGGGCGGCCGGCAGGGTCAGGCTGGCGATCGCGCCTTTCGAAGCGGAATACGCCGCTTGGCCGATCTGGCCGTCGAACGCTGCGACCGAGGCGGTGTTGATGATCACGCCGCGTTCGCCGTAGGCATTGGCCTCGGCTTCGGCGATGGCCGCAGCGGCCAGGCGCAACATATTGAAGCTGCCGATCAGGTTGACGTTGATCACTTGGGCGAAACTGCTCAGTGCATGTGGGCCGTTCTTGCCGAGGATCTTCTCGCCACGGACGATACCGGCGCAGTTGACCAGACCGTTGAGGCTGCCAAAGGCTTTGACGGTAGCCTGCACGGCAGCTTCAGCGGCGGCTTCGTTGCTGATATCGGCAACGACGCTTTGCGCGCCCAAACGCTGCGCCTGTGCGGCGACAGCTTCGGCATTCATGTCCACCAGCATCACTTTGGCGCCGGTACTGATCAGCAATTCAGCGGTGGCGGCACCCAGGCCGGACGCGCCGCCGGTGACGATAAAAACCTTGTTTTCGATCTGCATGACTGGACTTCCTGATTCAAGCTGAAACGTTATGCGCCGCGGCCTCTCGAGCCTTGGCGATTTCCTGGTTGCGCAAGATAAAGCGCTGCAATTTGCCACTTGGGGTCTTGGGCAATTCGCTGACAAATTCGATTTCACGCGGGTATGAGTGCGCGGCCAGACGTTTGCGTACGTGTTGGCGCAATTCTTCGGCCAGCTCCGGGGCGGCGCGGTATTGCGCACTCAGCACGACGAAGGCTTTGACCAGTTCGGTGCGCTCCGGGTCCGGCTTGCCGACGACGGCCGCTTCGACCACCGCCGGGTGCTCAATCAGCGCACTTTCGACATCGAACGGGCCTACGCGGTAGCCCGATGTGGTGATTACGTCATCGCTGCGGCCGACAAAACTGATGCTGCCGTCCGGGTTCCATTCCACGGTGTCACCGCTCAGGTAGTAATCGCCGACGAAAGCCTTGGTCGGCGCGCCTTCGTAACCGCCGAACCAGCACATCGGCGATTGCGGACGGTCGATGGCGAGAATGCCCGGCTGGCCGACACCAAGTTCGTTGTACTGATCGTCGAGCACCACGATGCGATGACCCGGTGAGGCGAAACCGGCGGCACCAACGTGCACCGCGTGATCAAGGCCGTGGTGATTGCACAGGACCATGCCCAGTTCGGTCTGGCCGTAATGGTCGTGGATGACCACGCCGAGGTTGTCGGCGAACCAGCGGATGACTTCCGGGTTCAGCGGCTCACCGGCGCTGCTGACGATGCGCAACTTGCCCTTGATCGACTTGGCGAATTCATCGCCACCGGCGATCAGCAAGCGATAGGCGGTGGGCGAACCGGTGAGGTTGGTGATGCCGTACTTGTTGATCACCCGGCAAGTGCTTTCGAGGGTGAACGGCCCATCGTAGAAAGTGATCGGATGGCCCATCGACAATGGCCCGGTGACGCCGAAATAGATGCCGTAGGCCCAACCCGGATCGGCGACGTTCCAGAAGGCGTCTTCGGGACGCAGGTCTACCGCATCGCGGGTGTAACTCTGGAACGCGACGATGGCTTTGAGCGGTACCGACAGCGCTTTCGAAGGGCCGGTGGTGCCGGAGGTGAACATCAGCAGGAACGGGTCTTCGCCGGTCAACAGGACCGGTTCGCAGACATTGGAGTAATTGGCCAGCTCGGCCCAGAAGCTGAAGTCGCCACGGACGATGCCCTGGCCTTTGGCGCCGCCAACGGTCACGAGGGTCGGGCAGTCAGCGACTTCGGCGAGTTTCGGCCGGTTGACCGCATCGGTGACCACGACTTTGGCGCCGGAGCTGTTCAGGCGATGTTCGAGGGCCTTGGGGCCGAAGGCGGTGAACAGCGGTTGATACACGGCGCCGATGCGCCAGGTGGCGAGCACGGTGATGAGCAATTCGATGTTGCGCGGCAGCAGGCCGGCGACCTTGTCGCCCTTCTGCACACCTTGGGCGAGGAGGAAGTTGGCGAAACGCGCGGTTTTGTCCTGCAGGTCGCTGAAGGTGTACGTCGCACTGGCGCCGTCGCGGCCTTCCCAGAACAGCGCAATGCGCCCGGGCAAGGCATGACGGTCGCAACATTCGACGCAGGCGTTGAGCGCCGCAAGCGTACCGCTGAGCGCGGCATCCACGGTGTGCTGATAGTTGAACTGTTCAGTGGCAGACAAGTAATCGCGCATTGCCAGAATCCCTCTGTTTTTTATTAGGCTGGGAAGCGTAAACAACAGGGGGATAGTCGCGCTGTGCGGGGGCTGGGGCAATGGTCAAAGCCATCAATGTGGCTGACTGGTTTGGCCAAGGTTTTAGTTTTGTGGCGCTTGGAATGGCGCTATCGCGAGCAGGCTCGCTCCCACAATTTGAAATGCATTCCCCTGTGGGAGTGAGCCTGCTCGCGAAGAGGCCGGGTCAGACAACCTCATTCAGGATCAGTTGGCGATAGTGGCCCGGATTCGACCCCGACCATTTGCGAAACGCCTTGTAGAACGAACTCGCATCGGCAAATCCCAAGCGGCTGGCAATCTCGACAAAACTGATCGAAGGCTCCGCCAGCCAGATAATCGCCAGTTCTTTGCGCACGCTGTCCTTGAGCCCTTGGTAGGTCTGCCCTTCTTCCGCCAAGCGCCGGCGCAACGTCGAAGCCGACATGCACAACTGTTGGGCCAGGGCCTCGGTTTCCGGCCACTGCTCGGCCGGCAACTCCCGCAGATCGTGCTTGATCCGACTAGCAAGGCTTTCCGGGTCGCGATACTTGACCAGAATGTTGGCCGGGGCGTGGGCGAGAAAGCGTTTCAGTTCTTCGGCGGTGCGCTTGATCGGTAGATCGAGGCAATCGGCAGAGAAGATCATCCGCGTGCGTGGACGCTCGAAACGCAGGTTTTCCGAGAACATCACTCGATAGTCATCGGTGAACGCCGGCGCCGCACAGCGCAGTTCGATCGCCAGAATCGGAATCCGCCGCCCCGCCAGCCAGCAGGCCACACCGTGGACGATCATCCAGTAGGTGAAATAGGTGAAGGCGCGACGCGGTTCGTGGTCATCCTCCAGCAGGACGATCTCCGCCAGACTTTGCTGATGCACCAATTGCGCTGGCATGCGCTCCAGCATCAGCGACAGAAAGCTCAGCCCCGTGTTCAAACCCGCTGCCAGCGTCGGTTGCGCCATCGCGCTGCGACAGAGGAATTCGAGGCTGCCAGACTTGAGCTTGCGCGGGTCCATGCCAAAGAACTCGTCATCGCCACGGCGTGCCAGAAGCCGCCAGAGTTTCGCGTATTGCGACGCCGGCACCCGGCCTTGTTCGGTTTGCAGCAACGCCGGAGCAATCCCGACCTTGTTCAAGACTTCTTCGGTGGCTGCCCCCGGGGCGCAACTTTGCAGCAGCGCTTCACGCACCAGTTGCACGGCGATGGTGTCTTTTTCCGACATGGAGCGCGGTAAACCTTGTTGTTTTTGAGTGGTGGGCATCTTACCGCAGGACATGAATTCAACACGAATCCCCTGTAGGAGTGAGCCCGCTCGCGATAGCGTCGTGTCAGTCAACATTGATTTTTCTGAGCCACCGCTTTCGCGAGCAGGCTCACTCCTACAGGGATCTGTGTGAGGCGAAAATTTAGGTTGTTCAGCTTGTGTTCAGGTTTATGCCAATCATTGTCATGTGAGAATGCTTGTCATTATGTTACAACTTGTAACCTCTTCGAATGACTTGTTGGACACCGAATGCTCGTTCCCTTCCTGATCATGCTGCGCGAAGGCATTGAAGCCGCGCTGATCGTTGGCATTATCGCCAGCTACCTGCAACAGACTGGCCGTGGTCAATGGATGCCTGCCGTGTGGATCGGCGTATTTCTCGCCGCCGCCCTCGCCCTGCTGGTCGGCGGTGGTCTGGAGCTGGTCAGCGCTGAGTTCCCGCAAAAGCAGCAGGAGCTGTTCGAAGGCGTGGTCGGGCTGGTGGCCGTAGGCATTCTCAGCTCCATGGTGTTCTGGATGCGCAAGGTCGCGCGCTCGATCAAGCATTCGCTACAAGCCTCGCTGGATCACGCGCTGACCTCTTCGAAACATCAGGTGATCGCACTGATCGCCATGGTGTTCTTCGCGGTCGCTCGCGAAGGCCTGGAAACGGTGTTCTTCCTGCTCGCGGTATTCCAGCAAAGTGAAGGCCCCGGCGCGCCGATCGGTGCCCTGCTCGGGCTGATTTTGGCGATCATCGTCGGTTTCCTGATCTACAGCGGCAGCATGCGCCTCAATCTTTCGGCGTTCTTCAAGTGGACCGGCCTGTTCATTCTGGTGGTGGCCGCCGGGATTCTCGCCAACTCGGTGCAGGCGTTGCATGAAGCCGGGTTGTGGAATCACCTGCAAACCGTGCTGTTCGACTTCAGCGCGACGCTGCCGATGGATGGCCCGTTGGGCTCGGTGCTCGCCGGCATGTTCGGTTATCAGGATGCGCCGACTGTCAGCACCCTCGGTGCGTATCTGCTTTATCTGCTGGTGGCGCTGGTGATGTTCTTTTACCCGGCTCCCGCGCCGAAGCCCTCCGCACAATCGTCTTTCGTTTCCAGCCAATAAGGGCATTCATGTCAAAGCCTAATACTCCTCAGGCCTCCCCTCCTCGCGCCTTGCGTTGGGCGGTGGCCGGCTCGGTGGTGGTGATGATCGCCGCCGGTGGTCTGTTCTATTACGCCTCGAAAATGGCTGCGGCCAAGCGTCAGCACAACCACGATGAAGTGGTGGTGAACATTCATCCGGGCAATTGCGAACCCAACGCGCTGACGGTGCCGGCCGGTCGCGCCAGTTTCCGCATCGTCAACCGCTCCGACCGCGCCGTGGAATGGGAAATCCTCGACGGCGTGCTCGTTGTCGAGGAGCGGGAAAACATTGCGCCGGGCCTGAGCCAAGTGATCAACGCCAACCTGCAGCCGGGCGATTACGCGATCACCTGCGGCCTGCTGAGCAACCCGCGCGGCACCCTGCACGTGACGCCGACTGCCGCTTCTGATGCTGCGGCCAAAGCCAAGCCGTCGATGGTCGCCTTCGTTGGGCCATTGTCGGAATTTCGCGTGTACCTGGCCAGCCAGAGCAACGCATTGATCAAAGCCGTGACCGCGCTCGATCAAGCGATTGAAAGCGGCGACTTGAGTCAGGCTCAAGCGCTGTACTTACCGGCGCGCGCGGCTTATCAACGTCTGGCCCCTGCCGCGCAACGCCTGGCGGAACTGGACAACAGCATCAACGCCCGCGCCGACTACTTCGAAAAGCGCGAACAGGATCCGGCCTTCGTCGGTTTCCACCGCATCGAATACGCACTGTTCCAGCAACGCAATCTCGACCAACTGACGCCCGTTGCCCAGCGCCTGCTCAGCGATGTCACCACGCTCAAACAGCAATTGCTCGCTCAAAGCCTGCCACCGGAGCAACTGGTCAGCATCATCGTGCGCAACCTCAACACCTTGGCCGACGTCCGTGCTGCCAGCGGTGAAGAAGAACGCTACAGCCACAGCGACCTCAACGGTTTCGCTGCCAACGTGCAAACCGCGCACAAAGTCGTCGATCTGCTGCGGCCGATGCTGAGCAAATCAGCCGCTGACCTGCTGCCGAAAATCGATAAGGCACTGGCGGATTTCGACAGCGAACTCGACACCTACAAGATCAAGGACGGCTACGCCAGTTACGACGCCATCAGCGGCGAACAACGCAAGCAGATTGCCGACAAGGCCCAGGCTCTGGCCGACGCTCTGGATGGCATTGATCCCGCCCTCGGCCTCTCCGGCCTGTAAGCAGAAGACGATTTGACGATGAAAGATATCGAACCACTCAACCTGCAACGTCGCCGTGTCCTGATGGGCATGGGCGCCGCCGGTGTCGCCCTCGCCGGCTCGGCCCTGAGCTGTCCGGCCATGGCCGCCGCGCCGGCACAAGTCACCGAAGCACCGAGCAGTGACAAGACCGAAGACCGTCACGATTTCCACGGCATCCACCAGACCGGCATCGTCACCCCGCGGCCGGCGTCGGGCATGCTCGTATCGTTCGACGTGTTGGCCAGTGATCGTGAAGATCTGGAGCGGCTGTTCCGCACCCTCAACGAGCGCATCGCGTTCCTGATGAAGGGCGGCCCGGTGGCGCAGATTGATCCGAAACTGCCGCCGCCGGACTCCGGCATCCTCGGCCCGAATGTAACCCCGGACAACCTGACCATCACCGTTTCGGTCGGCGAGTCGCTGTTCGACGAGCGCTTCGGTCTGGCCGACGCCAAGCCCAAACGCCTGATGCGCATGGTCGGGTTTCCCAACGATGCGCTGGACGCCGATTGCTGCCACGGTGACCTGAGCCTGCAGTTCTGCTCGAACACCGCCGACACCAACATTCACGCCCTGCGCGATATCGTCAAAAACCTTCCCGACCTGCTGCTGGTGCGCTGGAAGCAGGAAGGCAGCGTACCGCCGCAAGCCCCGGCAAAAGCCGGTGTGCCGGCGCAATCGGCGCGTAACTTCCTGGGGTTCCGCGATGGCTCGGCCAACCCCGATTCCAACGACGCTAAAGCCATGGATCGCCTGGTCTGGGTGCAACCGGGCAGTGACGAACCGGCCTGGGCCGCTCACGGCAGCTATCAAGCGGTGCGGATCATCCGCAACTTTGTCGAGCGCTGGGACCGTACGCCATTGCAGGAACAGGAAAGCATCATCGGCCGGGTCAAAACCACCGGCGCGCCGATGGGTGCGCAGCATGAGACTGAAGTCCCGGATTACAGCAAAGACCCGGCCGGCAAGCTGACTAAGCTCGACGCGCACATTCGCCTGGCCAACCCGCGCACCGCCGCGAGCCAGGCCAATCTGATCCTGCGCCGGCCGTTCAACTATTCGAATGGCGTGAACAAGAACGGCCAGCTCGACATGGGCCTGCTGTTCATCTGCTACCAGGCCGATCTGGAAAAAGGCTTTATCACCGTGCAGACCCGCCTCAACGGCGAGCCGCTGGAGGAATACCTCAAACCGGTCGGCGGCGGCTATTTCTTTACCCTACCGGGTGTCACGGGCGACAAGGACTTTATCGGTCGCTCGCTGCTCAACGCCACACAACCGAAAACAGCCGCATAAAACAATCTCGACACTGGAGCCGCCCCCGATGAAAAAGACCCCACTCGCGTTACTGCTGACCCTTGGTTTGCTCAACACCCCGCTGTCGGCATTCGCTGCCACCGCACCGCTGGATCTGGTGGGGCCGGTTTCGGACTACAAGATTTACGTCACCGAGCAATTGGATGAGCTGGGCAGCCACACCCAACAATTCACCGATGCGGTGAAGAAAGGTGATTTGGCCACCGCGCAAAAGCTCTACGCGCCAACCCGCGTTTACTACGAGTCGATCGAGCCGATTGCCGAGCTGTTCAGTGACCTCGATGCCTCCATCGACTCCCGTGTCGACGACCACGAGAAAGGCGTAAAGGCTGACGACTTCACCGGCTTCCACCGCATCGAATACTCGCTGTTCTCGGAAAAAAGCACTCAGGGCCTTAACGAGTTGGCGGACAAGCTCAACAGCGACGTAAAAGATCTGCAGACCCGCGTCGCCGGCCTGACTTTCCCGCCGGAGAAAGTGGTCGGCGGTGCCGCCGCGCTGCTGGAAGAAGTCGCCGCGACCAAGATCTCCGGCGAAGAAGATCGCTACAGCCACACCGACCTGTATGACTTCCAGGGCAACATCGACGGCGCGAAGAAAATCGTTGATCTGTTCCGTCCGCAGATCGAGCAGCAGGACAAGGCTTTTGTCGCGAAGGTCGACAAGAACTTTGCCACCGTCGACAAGATTCTGGCCAAGTACAAAACCAAGGACGGTGGTTTCGAGACGTATGACAAGGTGAAGGATAACGACCGTAAAGCGCTGGTTGGGCCGGTGAATACACTGGCGGAAGATCTGTCCACGTTGCGTGGCAAGTTGGGGCTGAACTAAGTTTTTTAGCGTCTGTTAAGGCCCTATCGCGAGCAGGCTCACTCCTACAAGGGGAACGCGTTCCAAATGTAGGAGTGAGCCTGCTCGCGATAGCGGTTGTATGACCGCTACAAATTTAAAGCCTTACAAAATCCGGTAGAGCAACCGCTCAATCCGCACCCGACTCACGCGCTTGAGAAATTTGGCCACCCCGGCCGGGTATTCGGGCAGCGTCTCCAGGCTCTGAAAGCTGTCAATCCGCGTGGTATGGCGGAAAATCTCTTCCAGTTCCTTCGCCCGTGGCTCCAGCCATTCGCCCTTTGGATCATCGATCAACAAGGCGTTTTCCAGATCCAGGCGAAACGCTCGTGGATTAAGGTTGTTGCCGGTCAGCAACGTATAGCGCTGATCAATCCACATGCCCTTGAGGTGATAGGTGTTGTCGCCGTCACGCCACAGGTGCAGGTTCAACTGACCGCTGTCGATGTTGCGCTGATGGCGCTTGGCAAAGCGGCGCAGGCTGATTTCGTACAGATACGGCAATGCCGCGATCACCTTGAACGGCTCGCTCGGCGGGATATAAAAGTCGTTGGCGGTCTTGTCGCCGACCACGATATCGATCTTCACGCCACGGGCCAGCGCTCGGTTGATCTCGCGAATCACACCCAACGGCAGGTTGAAGTACGGGGTGCAGATGGTCAGCTGTTTTTGCGCGCTGGCGATCAATTCGAGAATCGCCCGGTTCAACGGGTTGTTCTTGCCGACGCCGAGCAACGGGCTGACCGACAGGCCGTCTCTGGCGACGCTGCCATTGGCGGTGTCGTACGTCGCGTACTTGAGACGGCTGCGCAGATCGCCGATGTCGTTGCGCAGGCTGCGTGTGGTCGGCAGGTTCGGCAGATCGAGGCGATGCACGGCTTTGGATTCGATCAGGCCATGTTTGACCAGGTGATGCATCGAGTCGGCCAGCTCAGCGCTGTGCAGCACGTGATAACGGTCGAAACGGTACTTGTCGAACTTGTGCAGATAAACGTTGTTCAGGCTCGCACCGCTGTAGACCACGCAGTCGTCGATCACAAAACCCTTCAAATGCAGCACGCCGAACAACTCGCGGGTCTGCACCGGCACGCCGTACACCGGCACTTCGCTCTGGTGCGTGCGGGTCATTTCCTGATACCACGCCGAATTGCCCGGCTGCTTGCCGGCGCCGATCAGCCCGCGCTGGGCGCGCAACCAATCGACGACCACGGCGATCTCCAGCTCGGGGCGCTTGAGCTTGGCGGCGTGCAAGGCATCGAGGATTTCCTGACCGGCTTCGTCTTGCTGCAGATACAGCGCAACGATGTAGATGCGCTGGGTCGCCGTGGCGATTTTCTCCAGCAGGCAACGACGAAACTCGGCGGCGCCGGACAGAATGGTCACGGCCTCGGCGGTCAGCGGAAAGCTGCGCAATTTGGGCAGCAAGGAACGTTTGAAAAGCAACGGCATAGGGCTCGCAATGGGTCGAATCCGAAGAACCCGAGAGCTTACACCATCACATCCTTCGGGTCTTGTTAGTGTCTGTAATGGCCTCTTCGCGAGCAGGCTCGCTCCCACCTTTGAAACGCATTCCACTGTGGGAGCGCGCCTGCTCGCGAAGACGATTTCACAGTCGACAAAAATACCCGCTTGACCAAGGAGAACAATCGTTCTACTGTTCGCCACATGAACGAAATCACTAGCAATGACACACGCGACATCATTCTGGATGTCACCGAAAAGTTGATCTACAAAAGTGGCATCGCTGCCACCAGCATGGATCTTCTGGTGAAAACCGCCGGCGTCTCCAGAAAAAGCATCTACCGTTACTTTGCCGACAAGGACGCGCTGACCGTCGCCGCCCTGCAACGTCGCGACGTGCGCTGGATGCACTGGTACAGAAGCGCTGTCGATCAAGCCGAAACCCCGGCCGATCGCCTGCTTAACCTGTTTACCGTGCTCAAGAGCTGGTTCGCCTCCGAAGGCTTTCGCGGCTGCGCGTTCATCAACACCAGCGGCGAAACCGGTGACCCGCAGGACCCGGTGCGGCTGGTGGCGAAAGAACACAAACAGAAGCTGCTCGACTACGTGTGCGAGCTGTGTACCGAACATGGCGCCGAGGATCCGCAACTGCTGGCCAAACAGCTGCTGATCCTGATTGACGGTGCCATTACCGTAGCGCTTGTGATGGGTGATCACAGTGCCGCCGATAATGCGCAATGCATGGCGCGAAAGTTATTGGACCTGTAACGCCTTAATAAGCCGGACTTGTTGTTCAATTATTAATTAGATCGGGAGACTGATATGTCTACTGCAGCCCAGGTACGTCCGCCATTGCCACCCTTCAACCGTGAATCGGCCATCGAGAAAGTTCGCCTGGCCGAGGATGGCTGGAACTCCCGCGACCCGGAACGGGTATCGCTGGCTTACACCCTCGACACCAAATGGCGCAACCGCGCCGAATTCGCCAACAACCGTGAAGAAGCCAAGGCCTTCCTGACCCGTAAATGGGCGAAAGAACTGGATTATCGTTTGATCAAGGAACTGTGGGCTTACTCGGATACCCGTATCGCCGTGCGTTACGCCTATGAATGGCACGATGATTCGGGCAACTGGTTCCGCTCCTACGGCAACGAAAACTGGGAGTTCGACGAGCAAGGCCTGATGTTCCAGCGTTACGCGTGCATCAACGACATGCCGATCAAGGAAAGCGAACGCAAGTTCCACTGGCCGCTGGGCCGCCGCCCGGATGATCATCCGGGGCTGACCGAACTCGGCCTGTAAATTCACATAAATCCCCTGTGGGAGTTAGCCTGCTAGCGATAGCGCACCGTCATTCAACGAATGTGTTGAATATCCGATCGGCATCGCCAGCAGGCCTGTCCCTATCAGTTCTCCTGACCGGTTACCGTGTCGAGTTACCCCCTGCCCTCGAGGTCCTGATCCGAATAATATTTCTCCCAATCAAAATCTGGATCCTCCCGATAATCGTAGGTAACAGTTGCCGAGTGCTTTTTGGGGTGCATCTGAACGTTCGTAATCAAAAGGATTTTTCCAGCCTCGGTTCGGTTTTTGATGGTTTTGTCCCGAGCGTCTTGTTCGGTTTCGGCAGTTCCGTGCAGGTCAACAATGAATTCCATCATCCATTCTCCTTTAATTGCCTTTTTCCTCGCGCGACAGCGAGAAGGATCAATGCTCGCTTTCCATACAAAATCTGGCACCTGTTAAACCTGACAGGTTTTTATATTGATTCGAACTAGCCACCGCTGCTAAACAGGCATTTCAATGAAGCGATCCGGGCAAAGCCATAGCTCGCCGCAACAGTTGGATACAGGTAACATGACCGCCCTCCCCGCAGCCAAATCTGCGCCCTGCCGAATAAGCCGATTCCATGCCTTTCGAACTCAGCGTTGACCTCACCACCCTCGCCATTCTGGCCTTTGTCGCTTTCATTGCCGGTTTCATCGATGCCATCGCCGGCGGTGGCGGCCTGCTGACCACGCCCGCACTGCTGACCGCTGGCCTGCCGCCGCATCTGGTGCTCGGCACCAACAAACTCAGCTCGACGTTCGGCTCGGCCACTGCCAGTTTCACCTTCTACAAACGCAAGCTGTTCCACCCGCGTCAGTGGACCCACGCCATCGTCGGCACACTGGTCGGCGCCCTGGCCGGCGCCATCGTCGCGCATTACCTGCCGGCGGAATGGCTGAACAAGATGCTCCCGGTGATTGTGTTTGCCTGCGGCCTGTATCTATTGTTCGGCGGCACGCCAAAAGCGCCGCTGGACAGCGACGCACCGATCAAAAAGAAATGGCAATCGAGCCAAGGCTTCAGCCTCGGTTTCTATGACGGCGTGGCCGGCCCCGGCACGGGCGCGTTCTGGACAGTGAGCAGCCTGCTGCTCTACCCGATCGATCTGGTCAAGGCCAGCGGCGTGGCGCGCAGCATGAACTTCGTCAGCAACATTGCGGCGCTGTCGGTGTTCGTGTTTTCCGGGCAGGTGGACTGGATCATCGGCCTGAGCATGGGCCTGTCGGTGATGGTCGGCGCGTTCTTTGGCGCGCGAACCGCGATCAGCGGCGGCGCCAAATTCATTCGCCCGGTGTTCATCACCGTGGTGCTGGGTTTGACCGTACGTTTAGCCTGGCAGCACTGGTTCAGCGTGGCCTAAGCGTCGCGCCACGTAGACGTCGATCAGGTAACGGGCAATCGACTTTGACGCCGGCAACGGCGGCAGGTCGTGCACGTTGAACCACTGGGCGTCTTCGATCTCGTCTTCCTGACAGACAATCTCGCCACCGGCGTACTCGGCATGGAAGCCGAGCATCATCGAATGCGGGAACGGCCAGCACTGACTGCCCATGTACTGAATGTTCTGCACCTCGATCTGCACTTCTTCGCGCACTTCACGAATCAGGCAATCCTCGGCCGACTCGCCAGGTTCAGCGAATCCGGCCAGCGTGCTGTAGACCCCGGTGACGAATCGCGGTGAGCGCGCCAACAGAATCTCGTCGCCACGGGTAATCAGTACGATCATGCTCGGTGAAATCCGCGGGTAACTGCGCAGATCGCACGGCTGGCAATACATCGCCCGCTCGCGCGGTACCTGCGTCATCGCCTGGCCGCAATTACCGCAGAAACGATGCTCGCGCGCCCAGGTACCGATCTGTGCGGCGTAACCGAGGACTTTGTAGATCGTGTGCTCGCCATCGAGCATGAACGCCCGCAGGCCTTTCCAGTTACAACCCGGCACTTCGCTGGCGTTGTGCAGTTCCAGCAAGTACACCGGCTCACCGTCGAGATGGCCAATGCCGTGCTCGGCGAGGACCGACAAGTCCTGACGCTTGAGCCATTCCCGGGGGAACAGTGCGCCGTTGTCATCGAACAGAAAGCCTTCCGGGCTGCGCGCCACGGCCCAGCCGCCGGGTTGATCGGTGTCCAGTACTGCAGTGGTCCAGCGAGATGTCATGGTTTCTCAGTCCAGAAATTCGGGTTTCTGTTTGCTCATATGGGCGGCCATGGCCACGCGCAAGTCGGTGGATTGCAACATGGCGGCGTTCCAGGTGGCAACGTATTCGAGACCGTCGTCGATACGATGGTCGCGCATGTAGCTGATCATTTCCTTGGTACCGGTAACCGCGATCGGCGACTTCGCAGCGATCTCGCGAGCGATGTCCAACACGCCTTCGAGCAGCGCGTCCTTGTCGCTGTAGACGCGGTTGACCAGGCCAATGCTGCGCGCCTCGTCAGCGCCGAAAGTGCGACCGGTGTAAGCCAGTTCACGCAGCATGCCGTCACCGATGATCCGTGGCAACCGTTGCAAAGTGCCAACATCGGCGGCCATGCCGATATCGATTTCCTTGATCGAGAATTGGGCGTCTTCAGCGGCGTAACGCATGTCGCAGGCCGCGATCAGGTCAATCGCACCACCGAGGCAATACCCCTGAATGGCGGCAAGCACCGGTTTGCGGCAGTTGTCGACGGCGTTGAACGAGGCTTGCAGGGTGAGGATCTTGCGGCGCAGCAGGCGCGCGTTGCGGCCAACGTCCTTGCCCAGTTCATTGGCGACGCCGGCGAGCATCATCAGATCAATGCCGGAGGAAAAGTGTTTACCGTTGCCACTGAGGACCACCACGCGCACTTCGTCGGTGTCGTCGATCCACTGGAAGATCTCGACGATCTCGCTCCAGAACGCCGCGTTCATCGCGTTGATCTTTTCCGGGCGATTGATCTGCACATGGGCGATGTTGTCGGCCAGTTCGACACTGAAGGCGGAGTATTGAGTCATGGCAGTGATCCTTTACCGGGCAGAAAATGAGGCCCGAACTATAACAAGGCATCACAGTGGCGGTTCGGCCAAATGCGGGACTGTCCTGAGTTTTACTTTGCCTGTGCCGGCTTCTTCGCGAGCAGGCTCGCTCCCACCCTGTTGAAATGCATTCCCACTGTGGGAGCGAGCCTGCTCGCGAAGACGTCCGATCAGTCACTACAAATCATCTGGCCAAACGCCGCAACCCAAACAACATCCCCCCCGCCCCCAGCAACATCGCCGCCAGAAACAGCGGATAGGAAATCCACCACGGCGTCCCCGCCGTCATCATGCTGAATTCCGACATGCCGCCAATACTCGCAATCAGGTTCAACGGCAGAAACACCACGTTGATCAAGGTCAGCTTGCGCAGCAGGTTGTTCATGCTGTTGTTCATCAGATTGCCGCGCGCGTCGATCAGCCCGGAAAACACCGTCGAGTAGATTTCCGCCTGCTTGTAGCACTGGTTGTTCTCGATGATCAGGTCGTCAATCAGGCCAAGCGCTTCACTGGCGAAATGCTGCTTCTCGGCATGGTTGCGCAGGCGCGTGAGGACCGCGCCGTTGCTGTGCAACGCGTTGATGTAATAGATCAGGCTTTCGCTGAGGTTGAACATCTGCACCAGATGCTGGTTTTGCATCGAGGCGTTGAATTTCTGCTGCAGTTCGCGGGCGACCAGTTTGATCACCTTCAAGTGCCCGAGGTAGTGATGGATGTTGTTGAACAGCAAGTCGAGCAACACATCCAGCGGCGTGTTCAACGGCTGGCGGGTGCCGAGGCCGTGCAGCGGCGTGTCGTCGGTGGCGATCACCAGCAGTTGCCCGGGCGCAAACAGCAATCCGCAGGACGACACTTCAAACGCCAGACTGCCACCGCCGGAATAGTTTTCCGGGCGTTTCCAGATCAGGAACAAATGGTCGGGATGGAACTCGATGCGCGACACCTCGTCCGGGTCCAGCGCTGACGCCAGTGCATGCTCATCGACCTTGAAATGACTGTGCAGCAAGTCGCGTTCGGCAGCATCGGGGTTGCTGAACAGCATCACCTCGGCATCCAGTCGCTCGACCCGCTGCAGGGCGCCGTGGCTCAGTGCAAAGCTGTTGATCATCGGCGCCTCACCACGCCTGACCGCGACGCTTCAGCTCCAGGCGGCGCACGAACTCCTCCAGCACCAGTGCGTACAGATCGTCGTGCAAATAGGCGTCTTCGATGCCGGCGTCGAGGTTGGGGTTGTCGTTGACTTCGATCACCACCACCTTGTCGCCGGCCTGTTTCAGATCGACGCCGTAGAGACCGTCGCCGATGAGGTTAGCGGTCTTCACCGCGAGTTCCACTACCGCCCGCGGCGCCTCGTGGATCGCCATGGTCCGGCATTCGCCGTTGACGTCCTGACCCTTGGCTTTGTGATTGTAGATTTGCCAGTGGCCCTTGGACATAAAGTACTGGCAGGCGAAGATCGGTTTGCGGTTGAGCACACCAATGCGCCAGTCGTATTCGGTGTAGAAAAACTCCTGCGCCAGCAGCAACACCGAGTGTTCGAACAGTTCGGCGGTCGCCTCAAGCAACGCCTGCTGGCTTTCGACCTTGATCACACCACGGGAAAAACAGCCGTCAGGGATCTTCAATACCAGCGGAAAGCCAAGGCGCTCCCCCACACGCTCGAAGTCTTCGGGTCGCTCCTTGTAGAGGATTTCGGTGGCGGGCATGCCCAGTTGATGGCTATTGAGCAAATCAGTCAGGTAGACCTTGTTGGTGCAGCGCAGAATCGATGTCGGGTCATCCATCACCACCAATCCTTCACTTTCGGCCTTCTTGGCGAAGCGATAAGTGTGGTTGTCAACGCTGGTGGTCTCGCGGATCAGCAAGCCGTCGTACTCGGCCAGACGCGCGTAATCCTTGCGTTCAATCAGTTCGACGTCGATGCCCATGCCTTTGCCGACCCGGACGAAATTCGCCAGTGCCTTGGCGTTGGATGGCGGCAACGCCTCCTGCGGATCGTGCAATATCGCCAGGTCATAGCGCGCCACTTGCGGCGAGCGCGGCACCCGCCAGACTTTACGGCTGAACCCGTCCAGCGCGTTGGCGAACTGATCTTCCTGATCATCGCGCAACTTGTGCAGAGCGCCGGACTTTATACCTTCGATGTGCCAACCATTAGTTCGACGGAACTCAACTAACAATATCGGGCAGGGAAACACTTCAAACAATTGCCGCGCCAGATCCTGTAATGGTTCGATATGTGTCCGACCGAAATACAGGGTCAGGGTAAATCCTTCGGTATCACTGTAGAGATGATGACTGAGGGCTTTCTCGAGCGTTTTATCGAGGTCATCCAGCGCCAGGCCATACAGTGATTTTTTCGTCAGTTCGCTGATGGTGCGCACGGAGGGAATCACCTTGTGCCCCCGCGCTTCGGCCAGCAGTGAACAGTAGTAGCCATGACCGAGATACTTGTAGCTGCGGCACAGATTGATCACCTGCACACGCTTGCCCCGCTCGCTGTCACAGCTGTGCTCGAGGTATTCCTGCGCCGTCAGGATGTCTTCACTGGGGAAGTATGAAGCCCAGTCTTCCTTGCGCTCGACAATAATCAACACTTGGCTGGATGCCCTAATCGCCGAACTTAAATAAGTTGCCGCCGGCAAACTTTGCTCGGATACTTCGCGCCAATGACCCTGTACCGCTGACATAGAGATTGATCCGTTGGAGAACAAGACCTTTTCTATTAAGCACGAAGTTTTTTGAAAGTCTCGTTTCGTTACGCAACTTTTACGGTGGTCATATGAAGGCTGTTTTTCGTTTGGCGGTAGTTGAAGACTTGCCGGCGCTGCTGGCACTGGAAATGCAATGTTTCACCACAGACCGGCTCACCAGTCGCAGCTTTCAGTGGATGATCACCCGTGCTCACGGGCAGTTGCTGGTGGCGGAGTGCGACGGTCAATTGTTGGGTTATGCGTTGGTGTTGTTTCATCGCGGCACTTCGCTCGCGCGGCTGTATTCCATTGCACTGGCCGTTGAAGCGCGAGGAACCGGTCTGAGCAAGCAACTGCTGCAACGCATCGAAGCGATGGCGCTGGAGCATGATTGTGCCTATCTGCGGCTGGAGGTGCGCATCGACAACCCTGCGGCCATTGCCCTGTATGAACGCAATGGCTACCGGCGCTTTGCACTGATTCACGATTACTACGAAGACCACGCCGACGCGCTGCGCCTGGAGAAACGCATTCTCCAGCACCGCGACTCGCGCAGCATCAAGGTGCCTTACTACCCGCAAACCACCGATTTCACCTGTGGCCCGGCGTGCCTGTTGATGGCCATGGGCGCATTGCAGTCGGAGCGTTTGCTGGAGCGTCGGGAAGAGTTGCAAGTCTGGCGGGAAGCGACGACGGTGTTCATGACCTCCGGCCATGGCGGTTGCAGCCCGCAGGGATTGGCGTTGGCGGCGTGGCGTCGGGGGTTTCGCGTGCGTATGGCGCTGAGCATGAGCGGGCCGTTATTCCTCGATGGAGTGCGGGATGCGCATAAAAAAGACGTCATGCGCCTTGTACACGAAGAGTTCACGGCGCAATTGCAGGAGACCGATGTCGAGTGTGTGATCGGTGCGTCGCTGGATCTGCCGCGTTTGCTGGATGCCGGAGGGCAGCCACTGGTGTTGATCAGCAGCTATCGACTGACCCGCTCGAAGTCGCCGCATTGGGTGATCGTCACCGATTGCGACGAGGATTTCGTTTACCTGCATGACCCGGATGTCGATCACAGCCAGCATCGACAACCCATGGATTGCCAGCATGTGCCGGTGAGTCATGGCGAGTTCGAAAAGATGTGCCGGTTTGGCCGGGGTAAATTGCGTGCGGCGGTGGTGTTGTATTCCCGCGAAACGTAAGCCTCCACATGTAGGAGCTGCCGAAGGCTGCGATCTTTTGATTTTGTTGTGAAGATCAAGATCAAAAAATCGCAGCCTGCGGCAGCCCCTACAGGGGCCTACCCGTCAAGGTGTCGGCTTCAGGCCAACTTTGTATAGCGAGCCGTTCTCTTCATCCGTCAGCACATACAAATAACCATCCGGCCCTTGCCGCACATCACGAATCCGCTGCTTGAGTTCGCCGAGCAAACGCTCCTCATGCACGACCTTGTCGCCATCGAACTGCAAGCGGATCAGTTCTTGACTCACCAGTGCCCCGATAAACGCATTGTGTTGCCACGGTTTAAAGCGATCGGCATCGTAAAACGTCATGCCGGTAACGCCCGGCGATTTCTCCCACACATGATGCGGCGCGACGGTGCCTTCGGCCGTTTTGCCCTGGGCTTCCGGAATCGGCTGCATCGAGTAATTGATGCCGTGAGTCGCCAGTGGCCAGCCATAGTTCTTGCCGCGTTCGATGATGTTCACTTCGTCGCCACCGCGCGGGCCGTGCTCGTTCTCCCATACCGTGCCAGTCCATGGATTGAGCGCCGCGCCCTGCGGATTGCGCACGCCGTAGGCCCAGATTTCCGGGCGAACGCCGGACTGGCCGACAAAGGGGTTGTCGTCCGGCACCTTGCCGTCGGGGTAGATGCGCACGACCTTGCCTTGCAGCTTGTCGAGATCCTGCGCAGTCGGCCGGTCGTTGTTCTCGCCCAAGGTAATGAACAGATAACCGTCGCGATCAAACACCAGCCGCGAGCCAAAGTGATTGCCGACCGAAAGCTTCGGCTCCTGGCGAAAGATCACTTTGAAATCCTTCAACGTCTTCAGGTCATCCGCAAGCCGCCCGCGCCCTACGGCGGTGCCAGCCTTGTCGCCGGCTCCGCCGCCTTCGGCATAGGACAGATAGACCAGACGATCCTGTTTGAAGTCCGGCGACAGCGCGACATCCAGTAACCCGCCCTGCCCCTTGGCCCAGACCTGCGGTACACCGGAGATCGGCGCCGACAGCGTGCCGTCTGCCGCCACCACGCGCAGATTGCCGGGACGCTCAGTGACCAGCATGCCTTGGCGATCCGGCAGAAACGCCAGCGCCCATGGATGCTCAAGGTCTGCGGTGATGGTCGTGACTTCGAGGGTGCCCTGTTCGCTTTGCAGCTCTTTGGGCGCGGCGGCAAAGGCCGGAGCACTGATCAGCGCACCAGCACACAGTGTGGCTAGAAGGGTTTTACGCAACATGCACGATTCCTTTTGTTCGTTTCAAGGGCCGACAGAACTTCAGTCCTGCCGCTCAACGATTGCTGTCTCCGCCGCGCGAAGGTGGGTTGGGAATGAACGTGGGGGGTGTGCTCGGCACCGAACGGATCGGCTGGCCGTTGCCAATGCCCCGGTTCTCGACCGTAGGCTGGCGCGGCGTTGGTACGGTGTTCGGCCCCCGAATGAGGGGAGCGCTGGGCTGAGTGCCCTGCATGCTGTTCGGATTGGCCCGGCGGATCGGGCTGTTGTAGGGGTTATTGCTGTTACCAGTGGGGCTTTGCGCCAACAGCACGTCGGCATGAACCAGCCCGCCACTGAGGGCAAGGACGACGATGCCAAGCAGAATTCGGTTCATGACGCTGCCTCTCGATAGGCGTGGGATAGAGCCTTCGAGTCCACGCTACGCCGAGGGTTCGGATTTGTTAACCCGTCAGGCTTAAACAACATGTAACACGGCTTGACCAAGTGGCTGGCAACCCGCGCATCCCGGGGAAACTTTCAGTCGTGGCCGCTGGTCATCCGATCATCACTCGGAGAACTCACCATGGCTCGGGCAATCTGGAAAGGCGCAATCAGTTTCGGACTGGTGCACATCCCTGTCGCACTGGTCTCGGCGACCTCGTCGCAGGGCGTGGATTTCGATTGGCTCGACAGCCGCAGCATGGACCCCGTTGGCTATAAACGGGTAAACAAGGTCACCGGCAAAGAAGTTACCAAGGAACACATTGTCAAAGGTGTGGCCTACGAAAAAGGCCGATATGTGGTGCTCAGCGAAGAAGAGATCCGCTCGGCACACCCTGTTTCAACGCAGACCATCGACATATTCTCGTTTGTCGACGCCGATCAGATTCCCCTGCAAAACATCGACACGCCCTACTACCTGGCGCCGGACAAACGCGGTGGCAAGGTCTACGCGTTACTGCGTGAAACCCTGAGCAAAACCAACAAGGTCGCCCTCGCCCGCGTGGTCTTGCATACGCGCCAATACCTCGCAGCGTTAATGCCGCTGGAATCGGCGCTGGTGTTGGTGAAGTTGCGCTGGCCGCAGGAGGTACGTGGTCTCGATGAGCTCGAACTGGGCAGCGAAGTGACCAAGCCGCAGTTGGCCAAGGGTGAACTGGACATGGCCAAACGGCTGGTGCAGGACATGAGCGCCGACTGGAAGCCCGAAGACTACAAGGATGAATTTGAAGACAAGATCATGGCCCTGGTCGAGAAAAAGGCCCATGAAGGCAAGATCGAGGATGTTGAGTCGGTGGGTGGTGAGGAAGAGCGTAAAACCGCTGATGTGATCGACTTGACCGAGCTGCTCAAACGCAGTCTGGGCGGGAAAGCGGTGGCGAAGCCGAAAGCGAAAGCAGAGAAAACGGCGAAATCTGCGCCGGCGAAGAAGACCAAGAAGGCTTCCTGATAGTGATTGGTTGCCCTTGAGACCGTCATCACGAGCAGGCTCACTCCTACAGGGAACGCATTTCAAATGTAGGAGTGAGCCTGCTCGCGATGGCGTCAGCAGCGTTTGTCTTGAATTCAGATCAGAATGAATACCGCGAGCAAACCACCGAAGATCGCCCACTTTTCCATGTAGTAACGCTTGCGATTGCGCTTTTTCAGCTCTTTGCCACGCAGACGAATCTTGTAGATTCGGGTAAACAAGCGGTTGATCCCGCCCGTGCGGTCGCTGGCATCATTCGGTGCGCCTGCCGCCGACATCACCGTGCGGCTGAACCAGGCGTTGAACGCGGCGGCCCAGCGGTATTTCATCGGCCGTTCAATATCGCAGAACAGGATGATGCGGTTCTTGTCGGTGGTGTTTTCGGCGTAATGAATAAACGTCTCGTCGAACATCACCGCTTCACCATCGCGCCAATGGTAGTTCTCACCGTCGACGTTGATGTAGCAGCCGGCATCGTTCGGCGTGTCCAGGCCCAGGTGATAGCGATAGGAACCGGCATACGGGTCGCGGTGACGCACCAGTTTCGAACCCGGGGGCAACTCGGCAAACATCGCGGCCTTGATCGAGCCAATGCTCTGCACCAGTTCGGTGGTGCGCGGGCACAGCTTCATGGCCGACGGATGGCTCTCGCCGTACCACTTCAGATAAAACCGCTTCCAGCCGCTTTTGAAGAACGAGTTGAAACCGACATCGTCGTACTGATTGGAGCGCTTGATCTCGCCGGCACGCAGCAGGTTTTGCCCCTCTTCACGGATTTCTTCCCAGTGCGCCTGCAACGGGCTCAAGTCAGGAAATTCGCTCGGGTCCAGGTACGGCTTGTTCGGTTTTTTCGAAAACAGATAAAGGAAGCAGTTGATCGGCGCAAGAAACGTCGAATGGTCGCTCAGTTGTCGACCGAGTTTGTGTCGCACACGCCCACGCAGATGAACGTATGCAATGGAAATGACATAAATAACAGCAATGATGAGTTTCACGGAAATCGTCACACGTCAGAAGTGAACAAACTGCGCGCCTGGCGGCCTGAGGCCCAGCGTCTTATGCAGAGGTCTGAATACACATGGCTCGTCCTTGGCCCGCGCCGTAACCGGACGCTCGGTGAAAGGTGGCATTTTAGCCACAGTTTGTAACTGAGGGTGAGCCTTCATCTGTGAAAAACTGTCCCGCGCAGGTGCCAATCGGCGATGTTGGCGTGATCGCCCTATCGTTTAAAGAGCCAGACCAGTACAATCGCCGCCAAACTTTACGCGCCCCCCTTGGTTGATGACGGGACTTCCCCGCTTCAGCGCACTTTGACTCGGGCCAAGCGCTCCAGCCGCACCCTCGCTACTCAGAATGCTTCGCAGGAAAAACTCTTGATCTCTACAGCTAACATCACGATGCAGTTCGGCGCCAAGCCGCTCTTCGAAAACGTTTCGGTCAAATTCGGCGCGGGCAACCGCTACGGTCTGATCGGCGCCAACGGTTGCGGCAAGTCGACCTTCATGAAAATCCTCGGCGGCGACCTCGACCCGTCCGGCGGTCAGGTCATGCTCGAGCCGAACGTGCGTCTGGGTAAATTGCGCCAGGACCAGTTCGCCTACGAAGAATTCACCGTGATCGACACCGTGATCATGGGCCACGAAGAGCTGTGGAAGGTCAAGGCCGAGCGCGACCGCATCTACTCGCTGCCGGAAATGAGCGAAGAAGACGGCATGGCCGTGGCCGAGCTGGAAACCGAATTCGCCGAGATGGACGGCTACACTGCCGAATCCCGCGCCGGTGAACTGTTGCTGGGCCTGGGCATCGGCATCGAGCAGCACTTCGGCCCGATGAGCGAAGTTTCGCCAGGCTGGAAACTGCGCGTATTGCTGGCGCAGGCGCTGTTCTCCGATCCGGAAGTGCTGTTGCTCGACGAACCGACCAACCACCTGGACATCAACACCATTCGCTGGCTGGAAAACGTGCTGACCCAGCGTAACAGCCTGATGATCATCATCTCCCACGACCGTCACTTCCTGAACAGCGTGTGCACGCACATGGCTGACCTGGATTACGGCGAGCTGCGTCTGTTCCCGGGCAACTACGACGAGTACATGACCGTGGCGACCCAGTCCCGCGAGCAACTGCTGTCGGACAACGCCAAGAAGAAAGCGCAGATTTCCGAGCTGCAATCGTTCGTCAGCCGCTTCTCGGCCAACGCCTCGAAAGCCAAGCAGGCCACGTCCCGCGCCAAGGCGATCGACAAGATCCAGCTGGCCGAGGTCAAGCCTTCGAGTCGCGTGAGCCCGTTCATTCGCTTCGATCAGAACAAAAAGCTGCACCGCCAGGCGGTCATCGTCGAAAAAATGGCCAAAGGCTTCGACGGCAAACCACTGTTCAAAGACTTCAGCTTCCAGGTTGAAGCCGGCGAGCGCGTGGCGATCATCGGCCCGAACGGTATCGGCAAAACCACCCTGCTGCGCACTCTGGTCAACGAACTGACCCCGGACGCCGGCAGCATCAAGTGGACCGACGCCGCCGAACTGGGCTACTACGCCCAGGATCACGCGCACGACTTCGAAGACGACGTCACCCTGTTCGACTGGATGGGTCAGTGGACCCAGGGCGAACAGATGATTCGCGGCACTTTGGGGCGCATGCTGTTCTCCAACGACGAAATCCTCAAGTCGGTCAAAGTGATTTCCGGTGGTGAGCAAGGTCGCATGCTGTTCGGCAAGCTGATCCTGCAAAAGCCGAACGTGCTGATCATGGACGAACCGACCAACCACTTGGACATGGAATCGATCGAGGCGCTGAACCTGGCGCTGGAAAACTACCCGGGCACGCTGATCTTCGTCAGCCACGACCGTGAGTTCGTATCGTCCCTGGCCACACGCATCATCGAGCTGAGCCCGGATGGCGTGACTGACTTCAGCGGCACTTACGATGACTACCTGCGTAGTCAGGGTGTGGTGTTCTAAAACGCTGCTGCAACCTGAAAAGCCCTGTCCATGTGACGGGGCTTTTTGCATTTCAGGGTGAGGAATTTGCTGGTGCGGCGACCTTCGCGAGCAAGCTCGCTCCCACATTTGAAATACATTCCCCTGTGGGAGCGAGCTTGCTCGCGAAGACGCCAGTAGCTGCGACATCAATCTTTTGGGAAAGTAGTTAGCCTGCTTTCTTTTATCTGACACCCAAGCCATGATGCGAACTCTCCCACCGCCGCCCGCGAACGAGTCCTCATGTCTGCGCAGCAACTGCCACCGCAAAGCTCCATGGCGATCACCCTGCAGATCGTTTCCATCGTGTTCTACACCTTTATTGCGTTCCTCTGCATCGGCCTGCCGATCGCGGTGTTGCCGGGTTATGTGCATGAGCAACTGGGTTTCAGCGCGGTCATCGCCGGGCTGGTGATTGGCTCGCAATACCTGGCCACCCTGCTCAGCCGGCCAATGGCCGGGCGCATGTCGGACACGGTCGGCACGAAACGGGCGATCATTTATGGCTTGTGGGGAATTGTCCTCAGTGGCTTGCTGACGCTGCTCTCCACCCTGCTGCAGACTTGGCCGCTGACAAGCCTGATCATTCTGATCATCGGCCGCTTGCTGCTCGGCATCGCGCAGGGCTTGATCGGTGTCGGTACGATCAGTTGGTGCATGGGCCAGGTCGGCGTTGAACACACGGCAAAATCGATTGGCTGGAACGGCATCGCTTCCTATGGCGCGATTGCGATTGGTGCGCCGCTGGGCGTGGTGATGGTCGCCGATTACGGCTTCACCAGCCTCGGCATCGCGCTAGCCGTGCTGGCGGCCGGTGCGCTGGTGCTGATTCGCAATAAGCCTTCGGTGCCGGTGATCCGTGGCGAACGCCTGCCGTTCTGGGCGGTGTTCGGGCGGATCGCCCCGTATGGCGCCAGTCTGACCCTGGCCTCGATCGGCTACGGCACGCTGACGACGTTCATCACCCTCTATTACCTCAACCGTGGCTGGACCGGCGCGGCGTACTGCCTGACGGTGTTTGGCGTGTGCTTCATCCTGTCACGGCTGATGTTTATCTCGGCGATCAGTCGGTTTGGCGGGTTCAGGTCCGCTATCGCCTGCATGACCATCGAAACCTTGGGCTTGGTGATGTTGTGGCTGGCGCCGTCGACCGCATTCGCCTTGATCGGTGCCGGACTGGCAGGGTTTGGTTTGTCGCTGGTGTACCCGGCGCTGGGTGTCGAGGCGATCAAGCAGGTGCCCAGTTCCAGCCGAGGATCCGGGTTGGGGGCTTATGCAGTGTTCTTCGATCTGGCGCTGGCGATTGCCGGGCCGTTGATGGGCGCGGTGGCGTTGAACCTGGGGTATTCGTGGATTTTCTTCAGCGCGGCGCTGTTGTCGGTGATCGGATTGGGGCTGACCTTGCTGCTGCAGCGCCGGGCGATTTCCTGAAGTTCGCCGCGATCCCCTGTAGGAGTGAGCCTGCTCGCGATAGCGGTGTGTCAGTCACCTAATATGTTGAATGGTATGACGCTTTCGCGAGCAGGCTCGCTCCCACAAGGGTTCTGCACCTGACTATTGATCCGCGGTCTGCATGCCGGCCCGGGTCGGTTTACCCAAGGTGTGCGAGAAGAACCGTCCAGCCTCAGAGATCAGGTTGCGGTGAATGTCTTCGCGATCCACCCCATCAGCATCGGTGCACAGCGCCGGCATCGCGCGAATCTGTTCTTCGTTGCACGGCGCCATAAACACGAAGTGCCCTGCCCCGGCGAGTAATTTGAAGTCCGGTGCCGTCGGCAGTTTGCGCGCCAGCGCGGCGGCGTTCTTGTCGAAGGCCACCAGTTTGTCACCATCACCGCTGTAGAGCAGCACCGGCACATGCACGTCAGCCAAGGTGTGACGACCGAACTTGAGGCTCAGCGGCGCCATCAGCAGCAGCGCATGAACGCGCGGATCGGCCACCGGTTGCAGATCATCCCGATCAACGATCAACTCACCCTGGGTGTTACAGGCATCACGATCGTCCGGGCGCTCTTGGCAATACCGACGCAGGCGATCGAGATCCGGTTGCGCCCCAGACAGGATCAACGCGGTCTCGCCGCCAGCGGAATAACCGATCACCCCTACCTGATCCGCATTGACGTACGGCGCAAGCATGCGATCGCCCAAGGTTGCGGTGATGGCTTCGGAAATCTGGATCGGTCGCCCGTAGAGATTGCTCAGAGTGCCGAGTCGGCTGTGGTCTTTGGAATTGTCGCCGGGGTGAATCACCGCCACCACGACAAAGCCTTTGCGCGCCAGCGAAGTCGCCAGGTCGTGCAGTGCCATCGGCGTGCCGGTGTTGCCGTGGGACAGCATCAGCATCGGAAAGCGGCCGATGGCGACTTTGGTGTCTTCCCCGGCTTCGACCGAATAGCCCTCGAGCAGGCTCAGGTGTTCACGATCGCTGGAGGGATAAAAGGCGATGGCGCGCATCGGTTGCAGGTCCAGCGGATCGAGGAAGGTCATCTCGTGATAACCGACGCTCCAGACCGGGTGTCGCCCAGGCGCGGCATGCACTGTGTTAAGGCTGCCGAGCAGGCAAATCAGTAACGTTGCACAAAGACGCATCATGGGATGCCCCACCCTGTTGTTACTCAATCGAAAGTTCCGTTGCGTTGCGGGCCTGAAACCCCGGGGATTCGGTGTTCCGGTACGACAATGCACTCAGACGCTGATTGTGTGACTGCATAACCCGGGCCAGATTATGTAACAGCCAGAAACAAAAAACTCCGCATTCGCCCCTTGCGGAACCAGAATACAGAGTTTTTTGGGGGTTACCTGAACATCAGCTGTTCTTTACGCAAGCCTTACGCGGCGGCGAACAGTTGCTCGCTGATCTTCGCTTGTGCAGCGGTCATCGCGTTGTTACGCACTTCGTCGCCATACGCCAGGCCTTCGGCGCGGACGATTTCGATGTCGGTGATGCCGAGGAAGCCAAGTACCAGCTTCAGATATTCTTCGTGAGCGATGCCGCTGGCCTGACCGGCATGAATGCCGCCGGAAGTGGAAACGATCACCACTTTCTTGCCGCCGCACAGGCCTTCAGGGCCGGCTTCGGTGTAACGGAAGGTTTGACCGGCGACGGCAACGCGGTCGATCCACGCCTTGAGTTGGGTCGGTACGGTGAAGTTGTACATCGGAGCCGCGATCACAACGGCGTCCGCAGCGATGAACTCGGCCAGGGTCGAAGCGCTCAGTTCGGCTTCGTGCTGTTGTGCGGCGTTACGCAGCTCAGCGGTGGTGCCAGCGGCGACCAGGGTGGTCGACGAGAAGTGGCTGATGGCGTCGGCGGCCAGGTCGCGGTAGGTCACCACGGCGCTTGGCTCGGCAACTTGCCAGGCTTTGACGACTTCGCTGCTCAACTGACGGGAAGCCGAGTTGTCGCCCAGAATGCTCGAATCGATATGCAGCAGTTTCATGTGGAATCTCCTGGAAGGAATCGCCGGTGGCGACGGAATGGAGACAATCCTACGCAAGAAACCAATGGATGATTAGCCGCCTGAAATGCGATAGTTTGTCCCACTGATAGAACAGTCGGATATCCCTGATGCAAGACCTCAACGATCTCTACTATTTCGCCAAAGTCGTCGAAGCCGGCGGTTTTGCTGCGGCCGGGCGATTGCTCGGGATTCCCAAATCACGGCTGTCGCGGCGCATTGCCGAACTTGAAGAACGCCTTGGCGCGCGCTTGCTGCAACGCACCACCCGGCAACTCAATCTCACTGCAGTTGGCGAACGTTACTTGCGCCACTGTCAGGCGATGCTCCTCGAAGCAGAAATGGCCGATGAAGCGGTGGCGAGCATGTCCAGCGAGCCGCGCGGGCGACTGCGCGTGTCCTGCCCTACGGGTCTGGCCCGGGAAATGTTGCCGTGGGTGATCAGCGATTTCCTTGGCAAATTCCCCCAGGTGCAACTGGAAGTCGTACTGCTCAATCGCCGGGTCGATCTGGTCGGTGAGGGCTTTGATGTCGCGTTGCGCGTGCGTGAGCACGGTGACGAAGATCCGCTGCTGGTGACCCGACGCCTGCGTCAGGCGCAGATGGTCGTGGTGGCCAGCCCGGCGTTTTTACAGGGCAAGACGATCAACCATCCGCAAGACCTGAAGCATCTGCCCGTACTGGGTGCGCTGGAGGCCGATCGTATGGTGCATGTGCGCCTGCTCGATCAGCAGGGCCACAGTTTCGAACTGAACATGGAGGCTCGCCTGGGCATCGATGATTTTGTCGTACGCAAGGCCTGCGTCCTCGCCGGTCAGGGGTTTACCCTGTTGCCGATGATGTATTGCGAGGCGGAGCTGGAAAACGGCACGCTGGTGCAGATGTTGCCGGAGTGGTCACTGCCCGGCGGCTGGCTGCAAGCGGTGTATCCGCATCGACGCGGGGTGATGCCGGCGGTGCGCGCGTGGATCGATCATCTGGTCGAGTCGTTCAATGCCTGTGGGGAGCGGTTGTTATGAGCAAGGGAAAGATGAACGAAGCCGACGTTGCGGCGTTCTGCCTGGCATTGCCGGGCGCTCGGGAAGATTACAAATGGGGCGGCGTGCGAGTGTTTTCGATTGCCGGCAACAAGATGTTTGCCTTGCAGGGGCTGCGTGGGGATTCACTGGCGTTCAAGGTCGACAAGGATTTGTTTCTTGGCCATTGCGACCGCCCGGGGATTCACCCGGCGCCGTATCTGGCGCGGGCGCAGTGGATCATCATGCATCCGCCCTACCCGCTGGCTGCTGAGGAGTTACGCGGGTTGTTGCAGCGCTCGCATCAACTGGTGGTGAGCAAGTTGCCGAAAAAGACCCAAATCGGATTATTGCTGTAAACCCGATCCCTGTAGGAGTGAGCCTGCTCGCGATAGCGGAGTGTCAGTTGGAATTTCTTTGGCTGACACTCCGCTATCGCGAGCAGGCTCACTCCTACATAGGGAATTGCGGTGTATTCAGAACAGCGCCAGCAGGTTCGAGCCAAGAAACAACTGATCGATCCAGAACACCTGATGCAACACGACAATCACCCAGAACAGAATCTGAAACGAGACCTTACGCGTCTTGTGCCGGAACACCTGCTGGGCGATTAATGCACCCGGCCAACCGCCCGCCAGTTCCACGGCATGAAGGATGTTCTCGGGTGTGCGCCAGGCATCGGCGCGCGCCTTGCGCTTGTCTGCCCAGTACATGAAGAACGCCAACACACTCACAACACCGTAAGCCGTCAGCGGCACCAACGAAATCCCGCGCAACCACATCGACACCGAGCCGAACAGCGGCAACGCGCAGACGATCAGCAGAACCAGCAGTTTCAGCTTCAGATGCTGGATGTTGTTGCCGCCCGAAGGTCGCCCTTCGGGCCGGCGTGCGCGGGAATCACTCATGGCTTGGCCGCCGCCCAATCGATCCAGCCAAACTGCCACGTCGCCAGAATGACCAGACCAAAAACGATCCGATACCAGGCAAATGCCGCATAACTATGGCTGGCAATGAACTTGAGCAAGCCGCGCACGGCGATCATGGCGAAGATGAACGCGGTGACAAAGCCGATGGCAAACACCGGGAAGTCCGCCGGCACAAACAGATGGCGGTACTTATAGCCCGAGTAGACCGCCGCACCGACCATGGTCGGCATCGCGAGGAAGAAGGAAAACTCGGTGGCAGTCTTGCGCGACAGGCCGAACAACAACCCGCCAATGATCGTCGAGCCGGAACGCGAAGTGCCGGGAATCATCGCCAGACACTGAGCGAAACCAACCTTCAAGGCATCTTTCCAAGTGATCTCGTCGACTGTTTCGGCGTGCACTGCATGCTGACGCTTTTCCGCCCACAACATGATGATGCCACCCACCACCAACGCGGTCGCAACGGTAATCGGATTGAACAGGTATTCGTGGATCAGGTCGGCAAAGATCACGCCCAGCACCACGGCGGGCAGAAACGCGATCAGCAGGTTAGCGGTGAAACGACGGGCACTGGGCTGCGTCGGCAAACCGATGACCACATCGAAAATCTTGCGGCGAAACTCCCAGACCACCGCGAGGATCGCGCCGAGCTGGATGATGATATTGAACGCCATGGCCCGTTCGCCGCCGAAATCGAGCAAGTCGGCAACAATGATCTGGTGTCCGGTACTGGAAATGGGCAAAAACTCCGTCAGCCCTTCTACAACTCCTAGTATCAGTGCCTGCAAGGCCGTCCAAAGATCCATCAATCCCCCAAAGAGCGATGCGCGCCGGCATGCCCCGATAGTATTTTTCTAGCGTTCACTGCGATCAGCGTAGCTGTTTATGGCTGTACCGATTCCGCACGCACAGGATCCACACGAAACGGTCAAAATTCCGTGAAATATCAATTTGGATTCAGGTTTTCACGCGCGGGGCCGAAATCCTAACAGACAAGCCTTATTAGCGCTGCCGCGTTATACGACTTGGGTCGCGTATGCCCGCTCACGAAATCGTGGTTGGATGCTGGCGGTCGTTTATTACAAGAAAAAGAATCCGGAGTGACAGCGTTATGAACAGCTTGCGCAGTGTGTCGATCAGCCGACGCTTGTGGCTCATCTTGATTGTGGCGGTGGTCATGTTGCTGACCTTGGGCGTGTTGATGCTCAAGCAGATCCACGACGATCTCTACCACGCCAAGGCCCAGAAAACCCAGCACGTAGTACAGACCGCCAGCGGCCTGCTCACCTACTACCACGACCTCGAAACCGCCGGCACCCTGAGCAAAGAGGCGGCACAGAAACAGGCGCTGACGGCGATTCGTGGCCTGCGCTACGACCAGAGCGATTATTTCTGGATCAACGACCTCACGCCCGTGATGGTCATGCACCCGACCAACCCGAAACTCGAAGGCCAGAACCTCTCGGCGATCCGCGATCCGGACGGTTTTGCGGTGTTCAACGAAATGGTCGCCATCGCCAGGTCCAAAGGCGCCGGCATGGTCGACTACCGTTGGCCGAAACCCGGCGCCAGTGAGCCGGTGGCCAAGACCTCCTACGTCAAACTGTTCGAGCCGTGGGGCTGGGTGCTCGGCTCCGGGGTTTACGTCGACGACGTGCAGGCGGAATTCCAGGGCCAAGTGATCAAGGCTACGGTCATCGGCCTGGTGATCGCCGTGATCATGGCGCTGTTGGTGATCCTCATCGCGCGCAGCATCGTCCGCCCATTGCAGGAAACCGTGAACGCCATGGCCAACATTGCCAGCGGTGAAAGCGACCTGACCCGCAGCCTCGATACCCATGGCAAAGATGAAGTCACTGAACTGGCGCATCACTTCAACGCCTTCACCGCCAAGCTGCGCCGGGTGATCGGTGATTTGCAGGTGTCGGCCAGCGCCTTGGGCCAGTCGTCCAGCGAACTGGGCAACGACGCCTCGCAAGCGCAGCAACGCAGCCAGCAGCAATCGCAGCAGATGGAACTGGTGGCCACGGCGATCAACGAAGTGACCTATGGCGTGCAGGACGTGGCAAAGAACGCCGAGCACGCCGCCGCCGAAATGCGCGATGCCGAAGCGCAGGCGCAACAGGGCCAGATCAATATCGACGGCAGCTTGCAGCAGATAGACAAGCTGTCCGGCACCATTGATCAAGCGGTGGAAGTGATTCGCACCTTGGCTGCCGAAAGCACGCAGATCGGCAGCGTATTAGAGGTGATCCGTTCGATTGCCGAACAGACCAACCTGCTCGCGCTTAATGCCGCGATTGAAGCGGCGCGGGCCGGGGAGCAAGGTCGCGGGTTTGCCGTGGTGGCGGATGAAGTACGCTTGTTGGCGCAACGTACGCAGAAGTCGACGGCGGAAATCCAGTCGATGATCGAGCGTCTGCAGAACCATTCCGAAGCCGCTGTGAAAGTGATCGGCGACAGCAGCAAGGCGTCGCAACTGACCATCGAACAAGCCGGGTTGGCCGGTGCGAGTCTGAATGCGATTGGCCAGGCACTGCGTAATCTCAATGGCCTGAACGCTTCGATTGCCAGCGCCACGTTGCAGCAGGCGCATGTGGTCGAGGACATTAATCAGAACGTCACTCAGGCGGCCGGCCTCTCGCATAGCACGGCGATCGCTGCCGAACAGTCGAGTGCGGCCAGCCTGAAGCTTGGCCAGTTGAGCGAACAACTCAACGCCCTCCTGCGCCAGTTCCGCGTCTGACCCAAAACCTGTGGGAGCGAGCTTGCTCGCGAAAGCGTCAGGTCAGTCAAAGAAGATTTCGACTGCACAGGCCCCTTCGCGAGCAAGCTCGCTCCCACAGGGTTCTTCAGTGTCTGGGCGAATGCAGTACAATCCGCCCCCTCCTCAATTTCCCCCAAGGAACCCCCATGTCCGGGCTTGAACTGTTTGCCGCCGCCCTCGGGGTGATCGCCGTGTGGCTGACGGTCAAACAGAATCCGTGGTGCTGGCCGATCGGTCTGGTCATGGTGTTGCTCTATAGCTGGATCTTCTTTGAAGTGAAGCTGTATTCGGACATGTTGCTGCAAGTGATCTACGCCGCGCTGCAAGTCTATGGCTGGTGGCAATGGACCCGCGCCGGGACGATGCATGACGGTCGTGAGGTCACGCGCCTCGATCAACGCTCGGTCCTGATCGGCTTGGGCGTTGGCGCGGTCGGCAGCCTGTTGCTCGGTGCGGCCATGGCTCACTGGACCGACGCCGCGCAACCGTGGCTCGATGCCGCGCTGACCGGTTTCAGCCTGGTCGCGCAACTGTGGATGGCGCAGAAACGCCTGCAATGCTGGGCACTGTGGTTTGTGCTGGATGTGATCTTTGTCGGCTTGTTCATCTATAAGGGGCTGTACCTGACCGCTGCGCTGTACGGGCTGTTCACTCTGCTGGCGATCCAGGGCTTTCGCGAATGGCGTGCTGACCCGGCGTTGCGCACATGAAGGTTGTGGTCCTGACCGGCCCCGAATCCACCGGCAAGAGCTGGCTGGCGGCGGGCCTGCAACAACGCTTTGGCGGCTTGCGGGTGGATGAATACGTGCGTCGGTTTATCGAACTCAATCCCCGCGACACTTGTCTGGCTGATATCCCGGAAATCGCCCGGGGCCAATTGCAATGGGAAGATCAGGCACGGGCGCAACAGCCTGCACTGCTGATCCTCGACACGCACTTGCTGAGCAATATGCTCTGGAGCCAGACGCTGTTCGGTGACTGCCCGGCCTGGCTGGAATCCGAATTGTTGGCACGGCATTACGACCTGCACCTTTTACTCTCGCCAGAGCAGATCGACTGGACCGATGACGGTCAGCGCTGCCAGCCGGATCTGGACGAGCGTCTGGCGTTTTACCAGGCCACGCAGAACTGGCTGGAAAACCACCATCAACGCTTTCAGGTCATCGAGGGCAATTGGGCCGAGCGCCAGTCGCAGGCGTTTGCCGCCGTCGAGCAACTGCTGGCTGAGTGACCCGGTCAAAGGGTTCCTTTCCCACGCGATTTCCCCTGTTTTGGGGACAAAGTGTCCAATCCTGAAACACTCACCCGCGTGCAAAGTGCCCGTTTCAGCACTGTTCACAGCTTTGTCATGCCGGTTGTTACGCGGTTGAAACACCTTGGCGCAAACCCTTGTGCCAGAGCTTTATTCAGCCAATAGACAGGTCAACGCCACCCTGCGTGTATCAGCCATGAAACAGGCGGTGTATCAGGCCTGCGCATCTATTCCCCAAGCAATTGAAATTTAAAGATATTTCAAAAGCGGCACAGCTTTCGCTCTCTCCTTCACAACGCTGACTAGGGCCAGCCCACTGAAGAAGGAATTGCAGCCGTGGGGAACATCCAAAAAAGTTTGACCTGCCTTCTGCTGATCGGATCAGCAGCCAGCACATTGATCAGCTTCAACGTGCAGGCAGAGGGTAACGGCGTGATTGTACTCAATCGCGATGTTCAACCCATTCCCATCGGTCGCAGCGGCGGCAAAGACCCCTACCCGACCACAGTCAATGCCAACGCTTCCGGCCGCATCAATCAGGCGATGAACAGCACCGAACTCAACGACGGTGACTTCGCCAGCGTGGCCAGTGGTTCGTCGATTCGCGGCGGTATGTCGACCGCTACCGGTAGCCTGCCGGGGACCAATGTACTGACCAATCCCAACGGTCTGCCCGGCATGAGTGTCGGTCATGGCGGCGGCGGTGGCAGCTCCATCTCCAACACCGTCAACCGCGCAATGGGCGCCGGCCTGGCTCCGCTGACCCGCATGGCTGGAGGCCAATAAGATGAATCGCACCCTGCTCCTGCTCGCCCTCTTCGGTTGCGCCAGCGCCATGGCCGCCGACCCCAGCTCAGTGAACAACGCGAACATTCAGGACACCGGCATCCAGTACCGCGGCAACTACAACATCAACCAGGCCGCCGGCGACCAGATGCAACAGACCAACACCAAGGCCATTGCCATCGGCACCTCGGCCAGCGCCACCACAATCGTCCGCCAGCACATCGACACACCCGGTAACCCGTCGACGAATGCCAGCGCGACCATTGGCGGCAACTCTTTCAGTAATGGCAACGGGATCCTCGGTGTGAACCAGGGCGCCGGTGCCAACAACCAGATGGCCAACGTCACGCGCGTCAGCATCAGTGCTGCCCCGCAGAGCGTTGACGACAGTGCCCTTTCGCAACAGAACGTGGCGCTTTTACCGAGCTCAGGAGCAACTGGTACCTCACCCGGCAGTCGCCAGGTCACGACAAGTGATCAGGCCTTCACCGGCAGCCGCGGGGTAATCCAGGTGAACCAGAGTGCCGGGGTGGGGAACCGTATGGCTAACACCCTGAGCATCCGGGTCGCTGACTGACCCAAACAACAAAAGCAGTGCAATTAGAAAGTACCAACACTTAACCAACTAATTAAGCACGGAGAAACACCATGAAAACTACAATGGCTCTCAAACCACTGGTTTTCGCACTTGCAGCAGTAATGGCAATGGCGGCGCAGGCAGGCGGCAACGATCATGGTAACAACGGCGGTCATGGTCATCAGCCTCCTCCACCAAAAGGTCCAACCCTCGAAGAACTGCTGCAAATCGGCGCAGGTGCCGGTGCTGCAGTACTCGACGTGCAAAATAGCTCTGGCAACGTTGTTGGCAACCAAGGCACAAAAAATAGTGCTGGTGTTGAAAACTCGGCCAACGGCTCCAACGGCAATCTGGGGATGAACAACGCCGCTGGTGACGGTAACCAACAAGACAACGCTGCGGCTCTGGCCACTGCAGATGAAAGCTTCATCTTCGGATCGGCTGTCGCTGCTTCCAGCGCCACTCAGATGAATACCGGCAACTCTGTTGCAAACTACTCCACGACCAACTCTGCCGGCATGAGCAACGTGGGTAACGCTGGTTCCGGCAACATTGGCGTGAACAACGCCGCTGGCAACTTCAACCAACAGAAAAACAATCTGGCAATCGCCGTATCCGGTGGCCGTGTGGCCCAGGCTGCTGCAGCTGCCAACCAAAGCTCTACCGGTCTTAACGTAGGCAACTACGGTACTCAGACCTACAAAACCAATACCCTCACTGGCACTGTTGCTGCCGTCGGCGTGTTCGGCGCCGTGGGTGAAGCTACCATCAAAGATGACGATCACGGTCACAGCGGTGGCGGTTATGGCAACAACGACAAAGGGCATGGCGGCAGTGGCGGTAGCAAAGATCAGAAAGCTACCTTCGAAGCCGTGGGTGTCTTCGGTCTGGCTGGCGTAACCACTCAACAAGTGATGACTCCAGACGGCTGGAAAAACCCTGTGACCAACAATGCTTCCGTCAGCAACGTTGGCAACAACTTCTCCGGCAACGCTGGCTTCAACAACGCCGCAGGTGTTGGCAACCAACAAAGCAACTCGCTGTCCATCGCTGCAGGTTGCAAAGCCTGCATGTAATCGCGATCGAAACGAAAGCCCCGGAAACGGGGCTTTTCCTCAGTCCGCAAAGGCGTATCGATCATGCGTAAGACTGCCCTTTTCGCTCTGCTTTGCCTGTCCGGCCTGACCCAGGCTGCCCAGATGCCAGTCGCTGCCCTCCCAGGCGGCGTACTCGTCTACAAGAACGTGCAAAGCATTCGTGAGCGCAAGTTTTCCGACATTGTCGAACAGAAAACCGATTTCAGCTGCGGCGCTGCTGCACTGGCTACGGTGTTACGCCAGGCCTATTGGCTCGACGTCGATGAGGAGCACATCATCAAAGGCATGCTGGTCAACGCTGACCAGGACCTTGTTCGCACTCAAGGGTTTTCCATGCTGGACATGAAGCGCTACATAGAAAGCATCGGCATGCGCGCCAGGGGTTACAAGATTCCGCCGGAAAAACTCGATGCTGTAACCATCCCGGTGGTGGTACTGATGGAAATTCGCGGCTACAAGCATTTCGTGGTTCTGCAGCGTTCGGACAAGGATTGGGTTTACATCGGAGACCCGGTTTTAGGCCACAAGCGCTACAAACATGATGACTTTGTCAAAGGTTGGAACGGCATTGTCTTCGCCATCGTCGGCCCCGGTTATGACAAAACCAATGCATTGCGCAGCCCGCCGACACCGCTGACGGCGAAGAACAAGCTGGATAACTTCAACCCTGTCAGAGATGCTGAATTGATGGACTTCGGGTTCATACAGAGCGACTTCTTTTAATCGCCGATTATAAAGAATGGGGCTGGATGTCCCGGGAGCAGCAAATGAAAACCTCATACTGGCTGGCCGCCGCCTGCCTGGCAGCGAGTGCGTCAGGCTATGCCAATGCAGGATTCAAACCTATAGAAATACAAGACAAGGAGTTGTCCGAACTACGTGGTCGTTATGTCATGCCGGGGCGGATTATCAGCTTCGGCATTGTCATGAGCAGTACCTGGCGCAACGCCAGTGGCGATTTGATCGGGGCTTCGACCTCGATGCAACTTCAGGCTGCAACGGTAAAACCTGAATTCTATGTTCAAACCATCAAGGAACACGGCAACGGCAGCACCCTTTCTACGGGTACCGGCACAATCACCGGTGGCGCCGGCCTCGACAGCAGCCAGGGCGTAACACAGAGCGTACGCGCTGCGGGTGACAGCAATACCGCCTATAACAACGTTGCCATCAACGTTAAAGAAGCCAGTCAGGCGCCAGCACTGGTGCCCACCCAAGGGCAGGCGCTGATGGCCGGGCAAACCATCGGCGGCAGCAATGCCGCAGGCAGCGTGGCGGTTTCGGCCAACGGTGGCGGCGTACAAATGGCCATTCAGGCCTCCGGCAATCAAGGTACGGCCCTGCAACAGGTCGCTCAAGGCGGCTTGCTGCAGAACACCCGTTTGCTCGGCAGTGCCAACGTGGTCAATAACATGACTCAACTCAACGTCGTCCTGAACAATAACGGCATGAGTGCCGGCGCACTGGATTGCAACCTGACTCAGCTCAGGGCACTACGCAATATTGGATATTGAACTACGCTGAGTCTCGATCATTGGGCTTAAAGGGACGGCTTATTCATGTATCGATCAGTATCACTGCGTGCCGCTGTTTGCTTGAGCACCCTTCTACCTGCAGCGATGCTGCAAGCGGCACCGGACGCCGACGTAGAAGTCCTGAAACAAGAGCTTCTGGAGCTGAAACAACGTTACGAAGTACAACAAAAGGCCCTGGCGGTACTCGAACAACGGGTTCGCCAGGTCGAAGATCAACCGGCGGCGCCACCACCCAAAAGGTTGGCCAAGTCGCCGTCGGATATGAAAGGCAATCCAAAAGTGGCCACCGGTACCGGGGCCGCAGCAGCGTCGGGGGGCGCAGCCGGAGGCAGTGGGGCTTCTTACGGGCAATCGCTGGCAGATGATTCGCAACCGGCACAGAGTGTGTCCAACCTGTATGACGAGGCCAGTGGCTTCTTCGGCGGTGGCAAATTCAGCTTCGAAACCGGTATCACCTACTCGCGCTATGACACCCGCCAGTTGATCCTCAACGGCTTTCTGGCCCTCGACTCGATCTTTCTCGGCAACATCAACCTCGACCGGATCAAGGCCGACACCTGGACCCTTGACCTCACAGGCCGCTACAACTTCGACAATCGCTGGCAGTTCGACCTGAACGTGCCGGTGGTCTACCGCGATTCGACTTATCAATCCGGCGGCGGTAACGGCGGAGCGTCCAACGTCACGACCGAGCAGGACGTGACACGCGATCCAACCATTGGCGACGTCAACTTCGGCATCGCCTACAAGTTCCTCGATGAGTCAGCCAACACGCCGGATGCGGTGGTCACCTTGCGCGTCAAGGCGCCAACCGGCAAGGATCCGTTCGGGATCAAGCTGCGCCAGACCGACGCCAACTCCAACCTGTTCGTGCCTGACACCCTGCCCACCGGCAACGGCGTCTGGTCGGTCACGCCGGGGATCTCGCTGGTCAAAACGTTCGACCCGGCGGTGCTGTTCGGCAGCTTGTCCTACACCCACAACCTGGAGGAGTCGTTTGACGACATCAGCTCGACGGTCAACCAGAAAAACCCGGGCAAGGTCAAGATCGGCGACAGCTTCCAGATCGGCGCCGGTATTGCGTTTGCGCTGAACGAGAAGATGAGTATGTCGTTCTCGATGTCTGACCTGGTGCAGCGTAAAAGCAAGCTGAAGCAGGATGGCGGCGATTGGCAATCGGTGGTATCCAGTGACGCCAACGCCGGTTATTTCAACGTCGGCATGACCATTGCGGCCACCGACAACCTGACCATTGTTCCGAACTTGTCGATCGGTTTGACCGACGATGCACCGGACTTTTCCTTCAGCCTGAAATTCCCTTACTACTTCTAGGAAAAAGCAAAAGATCGCAGCCTGCGGCAGCTCCTACAGGGATTACACAAATCCAATGTAGGAGCTGCCGCAGGCTGCGATCTTTTGATCTTCAGGTATCTAGCGAATCTGGTGTTTATGCAGCAGGCGGTAGAACGTCGGCCGTGACACCCCGAGCACTTTGGCCGCCACACTGAGATTATCGCTGTGCCGGTTCAACACATCACACAACGCCTGGCGTTCGGCGCGGGTCTTGTAATCTTCCAGCGTGCCCATCGGTGTGGCGATCGAGTGCTGACTGATCAAGCCCAGATCCCGTGCCTCGATCTGCCGCCCTTCAGCCAACACCAAACCTCGTCGCACACGGTTGGCCAGTTCACGGACGTTACCCGGCCAGTCATGTTTGCCCATGGCAATCAGCGCGTCTTCGCTGAAGCTACGCGGGCGGCGACCGGTTTCATGGCTGTAGAAGTGGGAAAAGTGGTTGGCCAGCATCGAGAGATCACCATGGCGTTCACGCAACGGCGCGGTGACCACTTGCAGCACGTTGAGCCGGTAATACAGGTCTTCGCGAAAACGTTTCTTCTCGATGGCCGCCTCAAGGTCGACGTGAGTCGCCGCCAGCACACGCACATCCACCGGGATCGGCTGGCTGCCGCCGACGCGTTCGATGTGTTTTTCCTGCAAGAACCGCAGCAGATTGGCCTGCAGTTCCAGCGGCAGATCACCGATTTCATCGAGAAACAGCGTGCCGCCATTGGCTGCCTCAATGCGCCCGACCTTGCGCTGATGCGCACCGGTAAACGCGCCTTTCTCGTGGCCGAACAACTCGGACTGAATCAAATGTTCGGGAATCGCCCCGCAATTGATCGCCACAAACGGTTTGCTGTGACGTTGGGATTGCCGATGCAGCGTGCGCGCGACCAGTTCTTTGCCGGTACCGCTTTCGCCGCGGATCAGCACCGGCGATTCGGTCGGTGCCAGTTTGCTGAGTAACTTGCGCAATTCGCGGATCGGCCTGCTGTCACCCAGCAGTTCATGTTCGGGCTGATCGACGTGAATCGTGCCCTGTCCGCGCAAGCGCGCCATGCCGAATGCCCGGCCAAGGGTGACCTGCACCCGCGACACGTCGAACGGCAAGGTGTGGAAATCGAAAAACCATTCACAGACGAAGTCACCGACGTTCTGTAAACGCAGGACTTCCTGATTGAGCACGGCGATCCATTCAGTGCCGCTGCGACTGATCAGCTCCTTGACCGCCTCGGGGCGTTCGAGATGAAACGGTTGTAATCGCAACAAGCCGACATCACAACTGCGGTCGGCGGCATTTTCCAGGGTGCAACTGTCAACATCCCAACCTACGGCGCGTAATCCGGGCAATAAGCGGTGGCAGTCGTCGCACGGATCGACTACCAATAAACGTCGTAACGCTGGCGCTTCGCTCATGACTGTTCCTTGGCGCCAAATTATTAGAAATGATTGTAAAAACAGTCATTTGGCAGACCCGACTGTAACATTAGCAAGATTTTGACAGCGCCTTGTATCGATTGCTTATAGGTGTACAAGCAAACGCGTTATAAGAAACCAGGTTGTTAGTTAGCTATCGACTAAATTGCTGTTTCAACCTTTCAGTGAGCTTTCAAAACCTGCCAACAAAGCAACACCCTGAAAGAAAGTTGAAATTTCTTTGTTTCATGTGTGACCTGCCTACCGGTTCGGTGCATCAGTACAAGTACCAGCCGAACGGTAAGCCCAACCGACGGCACATCATTTGATTGGGCACGACAGAGAGAAAACCCCATGACCGCCCCGCTCCGTATCAACGAAGCTCTTTTGATTGCCAACCACGCGTTCAAACCGTTCCAGTGCGTGGCCTGGGCGCCACAAGACGGCAATGGCGAGCTCAGCCTGACCGTGATCGACCGGACCAACTCGCACATCGGTCGCAAACAGATCCCGAGCAGCGCCTACTCCGATCCGGCGCAACTCGAGCAACTGTTGGAGCAGGCTCGCGCTGAACTCAGCGAAGAAGGTTACAGCCTGCAATCCTGGTCGATGCCACACTAACAGCCGGGCGATGCGGATGACGCTCAGGTCATCCGCCCTACTCTGTTAGTTCCAATCTTTTTAACTCTCCGTACTTTTGCACAACTATTTGCAACTTGTTCAGGCGTAACTGCTTGGCCGGCTTGCTATTGGTTCAAAAAGACACTGTTCTGGCACAGTGCGACCCTCCACCTGTTAGTTCTTACAGTTGTACTTCTCCCGGTTCAGGGATTGAATGTTTCGCTCATGCAGTTACCCGCCCGGTTCCCGGTACCAGGTCAACTCGCAAGGAGATGCGTGCATGTCCACTCTGAACACTTTCGCGCTGCCGGTGGTATCGACTTCTTTATTGAGCCGAGCCGGTCAACTCGACAGAACATTTGCCGCTAACGGCGTTGCTCAAGTGTATTTCGCTGGCAGTGTGTCCAGCCTGACCGAGGACATCGCCCTCGATGTGCAGGGACGGGTGCTGGTCGCAGCAAAGGTCGGCCTCGCCACCGGTAGCCGATTCGGCCTGGCACGGATGCTTGCCGATGGCTCGGCCGATCTGACCTTTGGCGATCAAGGCAGCGTGATCGAAACCTTTGCCCCGGGCTTTGAAGCAACGGCCGGTAAAGTCCGGGTACTCCCCGACGGACGCATCCTGCTCGCCGGCCTGCATTATGAAAACGCTCATCGCACCTTGCCGGCTCTGGCCATGTTTGACGCACAGGGCAAGCCGGATCTGCGCTTCGGTGACAACGGTCGCCAGGTGGTGCGCCTGCCCGGAGACTTGTCCATGGGCAGCCGTGATGCCTGGCTACCGCCGGGCGTCCCGGGTGCTGAAGCCTGCGACTTTGTAGTCCAGGACGACGGCCATATTCTGCTGATCGCCAATCACCATTTCGAACTCGCCGACCATGCCGGCATGCTGATTCGCCTCAAGCCCGACGGCAGCCTCGATGAAACCTTCAACGGCCGCGGCTTCGTGATGATTCGCCACTTACTGCTCAACACCTGGCTCAGCAGCCTGCTGTTGCAAAAGGATGGGCGAATTGTAGTGGCCGGCTCCATCGACTTTCCGCAGGAAGGTTTGTTGGCGCGCTACCTGCCCGACGGTCGCCTCGACGAACGTTTTGCCGTGGACGGCTTCATGGCGTTCAAGGCTCACGGGCAAAGCGCCCAGGTCAGTCAGGTCCTGGAATCGGCCGATGCACTGCATTGTTTCGGCAGCAGCCGCGACCCGATTCGGTGCATGGCGTACAGCCTGCACACCAACGGTCGACCGAACCTGCACCATCACGGCGTGCAACCACAGTTGCTGGAAATCGGCCCGAGCGGCTGCCAATGGAGTGCCGCCCAGCGCATGGCGGACGGCCGCATCATCGCGGTCGGTGCAACCATTGGCGGATTCGAAGCGGATTTTATTGTTGCCCGTTACCAGAGGGACGGCGGCCTGGATCACAGCTTCGGTGACGGCAAAGGCTGGCTGCGCACGCGTCTGGGGCGCAGTCTCGACACCGCCAACTCGCTGGCCGTGCAAGCGGACAATGCCATCCTCGTCGGCGGTTATTCATTGGATGGCAACTACCGGGCCATGGTGGCGCGTTACCTGAACCATTGAAAAACACGCACTGTACTTGATCTTCCGCAACGCATCCGGCAACTTGCGCGCTTCTAAAGACAAGGAGCAGCCGATGTCCGGTTCAATGGCCCAGGCGTTCGCGCAAAATTTTCTCGGGCACTCGCCACGTTGGTACAAGGCGACCATCGTCGGTTTCCTCATCCTCAACGCCGTCGTGCTGTTCAGCGTCGGACCGGTCGCGGCCGGCTGGTTGCTGGTGATCGAATTCATCTTCACCCTGGCGATGGCGCTCAAGTGCTATCCGCTGATGCCCGGCGGTTTGTTGTTGATCGAAGCACTGCTGCTGAAGATGACCACCCCCCAAGCGCTTTACGATGAGCTGGTGCACAACTTCCCGGTGATCCTGCTGCTGATGTTCATGGTGGCCGGTATCTACTTCATGAAAGATCTGTTGCTGTTTCTGTTCTCGCGCCTGCTATTGGGCGTGCGTTCAAAAGCGATACTGGCCTTGCTGTTCTGCTTTCTTTCCGCGTTCCTGTCGGCATTTCTCGATGCCTTGACGGTGACTGCGGTAATCATCAGTGCGGCGGTCGGGTTCTATTCCGTTTATCACCGTGTCGCGTCGGGCAACGATCCGCGCCAGGACAGTGAGTTTGCTGACGACCGGAACCTGCCGAAACTTCACCATGCCGATCTGGAACAATTCCGTGCGTTCCTGCGCAGTCTATTGATGCACGGCGCGGTCGGTACGGCGCTGGGCGGTGTCTGCACACTGGTGGGCGAACCACAAAACCTGTTGATCGGCCACGAAATGGGTTGGCACTTCGCCGAGTTCTTCCTGAAAGTCGCGCCGGTGTCGATACCGGTGCTGGCAGCGGGTCTGGTCACCTGCGTGTTGCTGGAGAAGCTGCGCTGGTTCGGCTACGGCACACTGCTGCCGGACAATGTTCGCGCCGTGCTGGCCAACTACGCCGCCGAAGACAATGCCGAGCGCACAGCGCGCCAACGCGCAGCCCTACTGGTGCAAGGCGCGGCGGCACTGGTCCTGATCGGCTGCCTGGCCTTTCACATCGCCGAAGTCGGTTTGATCGGGTTGATGGTGATTGTGTTGATCACCGCGTTTACCGGCATCACCGACGAACATCGTCTGGGCAGCGCATTCAAGGACGCCATGCCGTTCACGGCGTTGCTGGTGGTGTTTTTTGCGGTGGTTGCGGTGATTCACGATCAACAGCTGTTTGCGCCGTTGATCGAGTGGGTGCTGGCCCTGCCGGTCGAGCAACAACCGGGCATGCTGTTTATTGCCAACGGCCTGCTGTCGGCGATTAGTGACAACGTGTTTGTTGCCACGATCTACATCACCGAAGTGAAACAGGCGTTCCTCGCCGGCCACATGAGCCGCGAACATTTCGAGACACTGGCGATCGCGATCAACACCGGCACCAACCTGCCAAGCGTGGCGACACCGAATGGCCAAGCCGCATTCCTGTTCCTGTTGACCTCGGCGATTGCACCGCTGGTGCGCCTGTCGTACGGGCGGATGGTGTGGATGGCGTTGCCGTACACCTTTGTGATGGGATTGCTGGGTTGGTACGCGGTGAGCTATTGGCTCTGATCAACACCGCGTAAAAACTGTAGGAGTGAGCCTGCTCGCGATAGCGGTGTGTCAGCCCAGGAAATGGTGACTGATACATTGCTATCGCGAGCAGGCTCACTCCTACATTTGGTCTTGCGTGCTTTCAGCGAGGGAGGATGTATTTCTCGATCGCTTGCGCCACGCCGTCTTCAGTGTTCGGCCCAGTGACCACGTCGGCTTGGCGCTTTACGGCGTCCTCCGCCTGGGCCATGGCTATCGAAAAGCCTGCACAATGGAACATCGCCGGGTCGTTGCCGCCATCGCCGATGGCCGCTGTCTGCTCCAACGGAATACCGAGATGTTCGGCCAGCGTCGCCAGCGCGGTGCCTTTGTTGGCTTCCAGCGCCGTGACGTCGAGATACACCGGTTGCGAACGCGACACTTGCGCCATGCCATTGACCTTGGGCAACAGGCGCGCCTCCAGTTCGATCAACAGCTCAGTGTTGTTACTGGTCGCGACGATCTTGTCGATGCGCTCAAGATACGGCTCGAAACTCTCCACCACCACCGGCGGATAACCGAGGCCATGCTGCTCGCGCGGCACCATTGGCCCGTGCGGATCCTTGAGCAGCCAGTCGCCGCCGCTGAACACCCAGATTTCCACATCCGGTTGATCGGCGAACGTTGCCAGCGCGATCAACGCGGTGCTGGCCGGCAAGTAATGCGCGACCAGCAAACTGCCATCCGGGTTAACGATGGTGCCACCGTTGAACGCCGCCGTCGGCAGATCAACACCCAAGGCTTCGATCTGCTGCAACATGGCTTTCGGCGGTCGACCGGTGGCGAGGCTGAACAGCACGCCCGCCTCACGCAGCGAACGCACTGCTTCGATGGTGCGCTGGCTCAGCGTGTGGTCGGGCAGCAGCAGCGTGCCGTCCATGTCACTGAGCAGAAAACGGACAGGTTGTTGCGGAAAGTCACTCATCCGAGGCCATGCCAGACGCGGCCATCGCGAGTCAGCAGGTCTTCAGCAGCCTGCGGGCCGTCCTCACCAGCGGCATAAGTCTGCACGCTCGCATCCTGCTGCCAGGCGTCGAGGAACGGCTGCACGGCACGCCAGCCGTTTTCAATGTTGTCGGCGCGCTGGAATAACGTCTGATCGCCGGTCAGGCAGTCATAGATCAGGGTTTCGTATCCGGTCGACGGCTGCATCTCGAAAAAGTCTTTGTAGGCAAAACCCAGCTCGATGTTGGCCATGTTCAACGCCGGCCCCGGCCGTTTGGCCAGCAGGTCGAACCACATGCCTTCGTTGGGCTGGATCTGGATGCGCAGGTAAGTCGGCTGTAATTCGTCGACTTCGGTATCACGGAACTGCGCGTACGGCGCCGGTTTGAAGCAGATGACGATCTCGGTGTCGCGCACGCTCATGCGCTTGCCGGTGCGCAGGTAGAACGGCACGCCGACCCAGCGCCAGTTGTCGATCATCACCTTCAGCGCCACGTAGGTTTCGGTGTTGCTGTCAGGCGAGACGTTGGGCTCCTGGCGATAACCGCTCAGCGGCTTGCCGTCGACCTCACCGGTGCTGTACTGACCGCGCACCGAGTTGGCCCGCGCCTCTTCAGTGGTCCACGGACGAATTGCCCCCACAACCTTGGCCTTCTCGCCGCGCACCGCATCGGCGCCAAACGCGGCCGGCGGTTCCATGGCGACCATGGCCAGCAACTGGAACAGGTGATTGGGCACCATGTCACGCAGGGCGCCGGTGTGTTCGTAAAAACTGCCACGGGTTTCGACGCCGACGGTTTCAGCGGCGGTGATCTGTACGTGGTCGATGTAGTGATTGTTCCAGAAGGCTTCGAAGAGGCTGTTGGAGAACCGGCTGACCAGAATGTTCTGCACGGTTTCCTTGCCCAGATAATGGTCGATCCGATAGATCTGCTTCTCGGACATCACCTTGAGCAAACAGGCATTCAACGCTTCGGCGGTTTGCAGATCGGAGCCGAACGGCTTCTCGATCACCACCCTTCTGAACGCTTCGGGAGTTTCCTCCAGTAATTTGGCAGCGCCCAGTCGGCGCACCACTTCACTGAAGAAACGCGGCGCGGTGGCCAGGTAGAACACCGCATTGCCGGTGCCGCTGTCGGCGATTTTCGCCGCCAGCGCGGAATAAGTGCTGTCGTCCAGGAAGTCGCCCTGGACGTAGCTGATACCTTTGGCGAGCTTGGCCCACAAGGCCGGATCAAGCATCTGATCGCCCTTGCCGACCTTCGCCGCCACTTCGGTGCGGATGAAATCTTCGAGCTTCTGCGCGAAGGCTTCATCGGTAATGGCGTTGTGGTCAACGCCGACGATCCGCAGATTGTCGTCAAGCAAGCCGTCGCGACTGAGGTTGTACAGCGCCGGCATCAGCAAGCGCTTGACCAGGTCGCCGTGGGCACCGAACAAAAACAGCGTGGTCGGTGGTGCGGGTTCTGCCTTGGATTTTCTGCGGATCGTATGGGTCATTTCTTCGGTGTCTCCACGTGGCCGCCGAAGCCGAAGCGCTGGGCCGAAAGAATCTTGTCGCCAAAGGTGCCCTGACCGCGCGAGCGGTAGCGCGAGAACAGCGAGTTCGACAGCACCGGTACCGGTACCGCTTGTTCCATGGCCGCTTCGATGGTCCATTGACCTTCACCGCTGTCGGCAACCGAACCGGAGAAGCCGTCGAGCTTCGGATCGCTGGCCAGTGCATCGGCGGTCAGATCGAGCAACCACGACGACACCACGCTGCCACGGCGCCACACTTCAGCGATGTCGGCCACGTTGAGGTCGAAACGCTGATCTTCCGGCAGGCGCTCACTGGACTTGGTCTTGAGGATGTCGAAGCCCTCGGCGAACGCGGCCATCATGCCGTACTCGATACCGTTGTGAATCATCTTCACGAAGTGCCCGGCACCGGCGGGACCGGCGTGGATGTAGCCGTGTTCGGCGCGGTGGTCGTCGGACTTGCGATCCTTGGTGCGCGGGATATCACCCATGCCCGGCGCCAGAGCAGCGAACAGCGGGTCGAGGCGCTGCACGGTTTCGGCGTCACCGCCGATCATCATGCAATAGCCACGCTCCAGGCCCCAGACGCCGCCGGAGGTACCGACGTCGATGTAGTGCAGGCCTTTCTCGGCCAGAGTTTTGGCCCGGCGGATGTCATCCTTATAGTTGGTGTTGCCGCCGTCGATGATGGTATCGCCGGCTTCGAGCAAAGTGCTCAGGGTGTTGATGGTGTCTTCGGTCGGCGCGCCGGCCGGCAACATGACCCAGACCGCACGCGGTTTGGCCAGGCCGGTAACCATTGCCGGCAAGTCGGCGACGCCGGTGGAGCCCTCGGCGACCAGGTTCTCGATGAAAGCGGTATTGCGGTCGTAAACAACGGTGGTGTGACCGTTGAGCATCAGACGTCGCGCAATATTGCCGCCCATGCGGCCCAGTCCAATAATCCCGAGTTGCATGTGCTGATGCTCCTTACTACAAATAAATGTGTGTCATTGGTTATAGCCCAACGCGACTGATGGAGGTTAGTCCAGAGCGTTGCGATGAAGTTTCCGGGCATTGTGCCCGATCCAGACTGATAACGCCCCGAATCCTGCCGAAGACACACCGACCATGAAAAATAAAAAAGTTCCATTCACAGGCAAAAGAAATCAAAATCGGCGCCGATAGTAAGTCAGTACCCCAAAGCGGGGACGACCTACAGTTGATGCACGCCATTTGCGAGGTGAGCAATGGGCACAGTACACACAGCAATGCCGCCACAAACCCTGTACGTGACAATCCGTCGAGATGAATTGCGCCAGTTGAAAGACGAACGCGACCAGTTGAAACAGGAGCTGGCGCAGCTGCGCCTGTTGACCCAAGGTGTGCAGCCGCAACCTTTGCCGGTCGTTCAGCGTCACCCCCACGCCTGATCCCCGCCTGTTTCGGGAACGGCCGCCGCTGTTCCCGACATGATCCATCGCTGCCCGCCTCTCTATAGAGCAAAGCGGCAACTCACAAACTTTTCACATTCTCTTCGTAATACTCCGCCCCATTCTGGCCGTACCTGCGCGTACGGCCTCCGTTCGTCGGCTTCATGGATGTTCCGGCGGTGGTTGTAACGAGTGAGCTGGAGCGCCGAATGGCATTGTTCAAACGCAGCAAAACGACTGCGACAGGTTTCGACTGGGCCGGTTTTATCTGGCTGTTTGTATTCTTCTGGTACTTCTCGGGTATCACCCAACTGCTGATCCAGCTGACCGGCACCTCCGGCTTCAGCGGATTCCGTCAGGCGTTCTTCATGAGCGCGCTGTGGCTGGCGCCCATGCTGCTCTTCCCCAAACGCACCAAACTGCTCGCTGCGGTGATCGGCGTGGTGTTGTGGGCCTGCTCGATGGCCAGTCTTGGCTATTTCTTCATTTATCAGCAGGAATTCTCGCAAAGCGTCATCTTCATCATGTTCGAGTCGAACATCTCTGAAGCCGGCGAGTACATGACCCAGTACTTTGCCTGGTGGATGGTGGTGGCGTTCCTTGCACATACCGCGTTCGCGTATTTCCTGTGGACCCGCCTGCGCCCGGTGTACATGCCCCGTGGCCGTGCGCTGGTAGCGGCGACGGCGATCGTGATCGCGGTGGTCGGCTATCCACTGGTCAAGCAAACCCTGCGCATGGGCACCTTCGCCCAAGGCTTCGAGAAATTCGAAACCCGTATCGAACCAGCGGTGCCATGGCAGATGGCCGTGGCCTATCACCGTTATCTGGATACCCTTGCCGACATGCAGGGCATGTTGCATAACGTGAGCAAGATCCCGCCGCTGAAAAACCTCAAGGATGCCTCGGCCGACCAGCCGAAGACCCTGGTGCTGGTGATCGGTGAATCGACCAACCGTCAGCGCATGAGCCTTTATGGCTATCAGCGCAACACCACGCCGGAACTGGACAAGCTCAAGGATCAACTGGCGATCTTCGATAACGTCGTCACCCCGCGTCCGTATACCATCGAAGCGTTGCAGCAAGTGCTGACCTTCGCTGACGAAGAGCATCCGGATCTGTACCTGTCGACGCCGTCGCTGGTCAGCATGATGAAACAGGCCGGCTACAAGACCTTCTGGATCACCAACCAGCAGACCATGACCAAGCGCAACACCATGCTCACGACCTTCTCCGAACAGGCCGACGAGCAGGTGTACCTGAACAACAACCGCAATCAGAACGCCGCGCAGTACGATGGTGATGTGATCGAGCCGTTCAACAAGGCGTTGGCTGACGCCGCGCCACGCAAGCTGATCGTTGTGCATTTGCTCGGCACGCACATGAGCTATCAGTACCGCTATCCGCCGACGTTCGACAAGTTCCAGGACCGCACCGGCGTACCAGCCGGCGTGCGTGACGACCAGGTCCCGACCTACAACAGCTACGACAATGCCGTGCTGTACAACGACTTCGTGGTGTCGAGCCTGATCAAGGATTACGCCAAATCCGATCCGAACGGCTTCCTGCTGTACCTCTCGGACCACGGTGAAGACGTGTTCGACTCAGTGGGCCACAAGACTCTGGGCCGCAACGAAAACAAACCGACCGCGCCGATGTACACCATCCCGTTCATGGCCTGGGCGTCGCCGAAGTGGAAGGCCAATCACGACTGGAACTTCGCCGCCGACCTCGATCGCCCGTATAGCAGCTCGCATCTGATCCACACCTGGGCTGACCTGGCCGGTTTGAGCTTCGATGAACTCGACCACAGCAAGAGCCTGGTCAGCGACAGCTTCAAGGCTCGCCCCCTGCTGATCGGCGACCCGTACCAGACCGAGCAGCGTGCGCTGATCGACTTCAGTTTGATGAAGCCGAAGAAACCCGACGCCACGCCGGCGGGTGTCGCGCAGAAGTAAAGCCGCTGTGGATCTACCGAAGCGCTTTGCCTGATCCATTGAAAAGCTCTGTATCGAAAGATTCAGAGCTTTTTTCATGCTTTCAGAAACCCGGATCGATCGATGAACGATCCGTTCTGCAAACGCCTACCGCACGTCGGATTTCAGCCCCTACCTGTCAGATCTGACAGGTGCGCAATCCCGCCAATGCGCTTTCAATCACTCCGTTACCTCACCGAACGGAGCACGCCCCCATGTCCAACCCAACACCGGATGCCCTGAAGTCCCTCTACTTCCCTGCCCTGAACCCGCTCGACCCAGCGGAAGACTACGATGGCGGTATTCCCATTCGTGGCGTGGAAAACGGCTTGCAAGGCACCGTGCCTGCCTGGCTTTCCATGAGCATCGGCGACCGGGTCGATGTGTTTTGGAACAACGCTACGCAGGAAGTGTGGAGCAAGACCATTCAACACGAGTCCGAACTCAATCGGGATGTGATCTTCACCCTGGCCAAGGATTTTGTGCTCGACGGTGATGCCACCAACGTGTACTACAAGATTTCCGGCAAAAACTATCCCGGCGAAGAGTCCAAGCCGCGCTTGAAACTGCTGGTCAAACTGACCCGCCCCGGCGGATACGACGACATCCCCGGCGATGACGGGCACTCTGACCTCAACTTTTCCCTCGACCGCCACGAAGTCGATCAGGACTTTCCGCAAAACGGCGTGGTGACGATGCGCATCGTTCCCTACCGCAACCTGACCCGCTACGACCACATCCACGCCCGCTGGGGCAGCCAGCAAGTGATGCATCTGGTCACCCCGGAACAAGCGGCGGATCCGCTGAAAAATCCGATCGACATCACTTTCGATTACGACCTGATCAAGGCCGCCGGCGATGGCTCAGCGGTGGCGGTGGCGTTTCAGGTGGTCGACCGCTGCGGCAACTACCCGGATGAGCGCGCACCATGGTCGGCCCAGCAGCGGGTGCTGGTGGACATGAACGGTGACCGATTGGACGCACCGCTGGTGCTGGTCAAAGGCCAGCCGACCGATCGGGTGGACCTCGACACACTGGGTGACGACGACGTCATCGTTCGCGTGTACACACCCTAAAAGACTTTGCCGTGAACGACGAAGCGCTCCTCACCTGGACCGGCACCCCCGCCCAAGGCCCGCAAATCATCGTCGGCCCGTTATCGAAAACGGTGGAATTCGTGCCCTTTCAGCTCGACTTCATCATCCCCAACGAAGCCGTACGCGCCATCGCCAAGGGCAGCGCATCGGTGGGCTTTGTCCGGCGCCGCGAAGGTGAATCCGACCGCCCCTCGAAAAACGCCAGCGTCAGCGTCGTAGGCGATATCAGCCAGCTGCCCGCGCCTAGCGTCATCGAGGCCCCGGACGGGACGTTGCCAGTTGGCACTTTGTGGGCGACGACGAGTGTTCCGTGGTACTTCGGTCGCAACGGCAGTGATCTGCTGAACGTGATCTGAAAGCGCAGGCGCCCGGCGGCGACACTGTTTACTACGAAGACCCGCGTCCGGTCGGCAACGTAGCGGAAGGCGAGCCCGTTCTGCGCAACGTAAGCAAAACCGAAATTCAGCGTTTCGATGGTTTGAGCGTCAAGGTCTACTACGTCGTCACCAACAGCGAAACCACCCTGCTGAGCGTGCGCGAATCGCTGTCGTTCATCATGCAGGTCGGCGTGGCGAAGCCAACCTTTGATCGCCCGGAAGTCGTAGAAGCAGACGACAACAACGTGCTGGATCCGGACAACGTGCCGCCCTCCGGCGCAACCTTGGTCTTGACCCACACCGATACCCAGGACAAAGACCGGTTTTACTTCAACTGGAAAGGCTCGGCCAGCGGCGGCAGCTTCAGTGACCATATCGACCTGATCCCCGCCACTGCTGGCAAGCCGGTGCGGATGACCGTGCAGAAACAGTACGTCACAGCCAACCGCGACGGAACGGTGGTGGCGGATTACAGGATTGAGCGGGGGGGAGAAACGTTGGGGTATTCGCGGGAGTTGAAACTGCGGATCGGGGTGGTGGAGTTTAAACTCCCCGTCGCCACATTCAGCGAGGCGACTGGCGCACAAAAGGATCAACTGAACCCCGACGATATCTACCCTAACGGCGCCACGGTAGTCATCGCCGCCACTGCGCTGTTGAAGGAAGATGATGAAATTACCGTCACCGTGGAAGGCAAAACAACCACTACCCACTCGCACAAAGTTTTATGGGCCGAAGCGGGCAAAGAACTGACTTCGATCAAAATTCCGCATGCGCGGATCGAAGCGGAGGACGGTGGGGAGATTGCGCTGAGTTACAAGGTTGACCGTAAGGCAGGGGGCACTGACGGGCCGTCGGATCCGACGGTTTATGATGTGCGTAAAGTAGTTGTGAAAGACAAACTGAAAGTCTTGGGTGCTCGCCTAAACCACAACAGGTACGAAGCATTTGGCACCACACGGATCTTGAGCGCCTTTTCCGATACCGATCAACCTATAGAGGCCGAGTGGAAATACTCCTCGGATATTGACTGGAAAACCGCTAGTACCTGGAGCGACGATTCTCCGAACGAGCCTTTGCATGTCCGCACCGCTGATGCTCAGTTAACCCTCAATCCGGTCAATATCACAGCCAATGGAAGCGCCATCTTGGCTCAGCGAGATGAAGGAGATCTGGTGGGCTGGGGCAAAGCAGAATCAGGTGCCAATATTCCTCCGCATATTGCTCTCCTGAAGGACATCGTTGGAGTCAGCACTACTAACGCAGACTTTGCCATCCGTCGTGCCGATGGCGAAGTATTGGCATGGGGTGGAGGTGGGGGTGGTGACATGGGTAACACCAACCCGTTTGGTTTCACTGAGGTTATCGGTAACCTTGCTGCATTTGCCGGGCTAAAGGGCACCGGAGCTATCACCACTTGGGGTAGCGAAGATTTTGGAGGGACGCTTCCTGCACCGATCAGTGCGCTGACCGATATCGTTAGAGTGTTCTCTAATACTTGGAACTTCGCTGCGCTGCGGGCCAACGGAAAGGTGGTGGCTTGGGGGAGAACTCAACCAGGAGGCGGCATGCCTCCCGAAATCGGCGATCTGACTGACATCACCACGCTGCTCGGTAACAATGTGGACTTCGCAGGCCTCCGAAACCACGGTCAACTCGTCAGTTGGAGTATCGAAAGTAATGGTGGTGAACTACCTCAGGCCATAGCCGACTTGACCGACGTCATTGAGCTGAGCGCTTCCAGTGCCAAGGCGTTCACCGCCAAACGTATCACTGGTCAGCTCGTCGCTTGGGGACGCGAAAGTTTCGGAGGAACCATTGATCCAGTTATTGCCGAACTGAAAGATATTGTTGAAGTGAGTTCGACGGCAAATGCATTTGCCGCACGTAGGACCAACGGCCGTGTGATGGCTTGGGGTAGTGAATTGAACGGTGGGAAAATCCCACCCGAGATTGCACTAATGGACGATATTGTTCAGGTATGCGGTTCCAGTTTGGCGTTCGCAGCCTTGCGTAAGAACGGCACAGTCGTCGCTTGGGGTAACGCCAATTACGGCGGCGACGTCTCCCCCTTGGCTGATCAACTCGTTAAGGTGCAAGCTCTTTATAGCGGTCACGCCAGCTTCATTGCATTGACTGCCGATGGCCGCGTGGTCACATGGGGCGACCCGAGATTCGGCGGCGACAGCAGTGCCGTCCAAGACCGTTTGCGGGGCCAGGTATCCTATCTGGCCAGCCCTGTCTCAAGAGGTTTGGCACTTAAAGCCCGGCGTTTTAAAGAGGGAAGTAGATAACAGTAATTAACATTGGCAATCGTCCCGCAAGTCTAACAAGCGGTGCTCGTGTCCAGAGCGCCGCTTGTTTAATTCAATCTTTTTCAACGAGTTTTCACACGACTAGAGCCGATTAAAAATGCACTATTGTGAAAGCCCCCGCGAATTTTAAAATCCAGCCCACACTCCCCTCCCACTCGTCGGACTCCAACCCGACATCCCCCTTCTCGACGCCCTCGAACACGCCTCCGTTTACCTCAACTGCGCCGAAGCCCTCGCCCACCAAGCCCCCACCGCCACCCGCCCCGAGCACTGCGCCTCACTGCACTGGGCCAGTCAGCAAATGCTAGCCACCGCCCGCGCGTTGTTACTGGCCTCCGTCGCCAGAATTAAACGGGGCCAGACCACGTTATCTGCATTTCTGATCGAAGATCGCAGTCTTCAGTAACTCCTAAGCGATTCAGTAGGAACTGCTGCAGGCTGCGATCTCTTTTTGGCGGAGGGAACTGACAGATTGTCAAAGCGCGTAGCCTTGCCCCTACAAAGAATCCCGCCAAACGCCGGCAGATTGCAGCGGTTGACTGCCCTGCCCTCACTCCCTATCCTCGCGCCTGTCACGACTCATTCGTGATCGGGTTTGACGGCTCGGCGGTTTTTAAGGTGTGCATTGTTCTCCAACTTTGCTAGCGCGCTCGCGTGCTCGAAACAAAGCTAAATGGTGACTGTGTGCGGGGCACTTTCGAGTGCGCCGGGTACCTTAGACCGGTCCGTCAACCTGCGCACAGTTGCCACCCATTCGTTTGACGGCGATCTGGTGGCAACTCCTGATGACTAAGGAGCTACACCGATGACCGATCCAACCACGATATCCACCCCCTTCGCCCCCTGCGACCACGTCGCCCACCACCTCTTCACCGTCCAACCCGATATCCCCCTCCTCGACGCCCTCGAACACGCCACCGTTTACCTCAACTGCGCCGAAGCCCTCGCCCATCAAGCCCCGACCGCCACCCGCCCGGAACACAGTGGCTCTCTGCACTGGGCCAGTCAGCAAATGCTAGCCACCGCCCGCGCACTGGTACTGGCCTCCGTCGCCGGTCTGCACGCCGCGCAGGCCGGAGGTGAAGCATGAGTGCGCACATTTCGATGACCCACAACGAGGACAGCATTCCGGTTTTACTGATCTCCACCGAAGCACCGCTGGATGTCTTGCACAGCAGCGCGGCCAGTCGCTTTCTGGCGGCAACGCAGATGATGGAAAGTCTGGCCAGTCTGGATATCTCGTCCGCCAAGGGTGCCGATGTGCAGCAACTGGCCCATGCGGCGGCGATGTTGCTCCGCGATGGTTGTGACGTGATGGATGTGCTGGGGCGACAGATTCGCTTGCGGGTCTGAGTCTTGACTGGAAGCTCTGATCCCCGTTCTTCGGGCGCGGCGCACCTTCGTTTGATGTGCGCCGCATCTCTCAGATATCGCCTCGCAACATGCTGCAAAACCTGCACTGAAGGGGCGTTAACCCCGCGTTAATTCAGGCCTCCCAGACTCTCTTCCGAGATCTGCTTCATGGACGAACGGCTCCCACTTGTTCAGTAGGAGGCACCATGAAAATCACCACCGCAATCCTTGCCGGGCTGTTTGCCCTGGGTTCTGCCAGCGTTTTTGCCGAGGGCGGCGCTGAGCGTATGCGTTATTACTACGACAATTTCCCGGTTCACCAGGCCCAGAGCGAGCAGAAGAGCGACGCCAACGGGAAAGAGATTCGCGTTCCCGCCGATCAGACGGCGCAAGTGACCGAGTCGTATCGCGACTGAGATTGACCGAGCAACCGATGGACCTTCCGTGGCTCCGCTCTGGCCTGGAAGAAGACAGTTTGGCGCCCTGATTGGGGCGCCTTTTTTATGGGCAATGAGCGGGGTGTTCGACCTTATGCTGTCGCGAGTTCGCAGATGGGGTTGGGTCAGCAAGATCCAACCCCCTCACCCCAGCCCTCTCCCCAAAGGGGCGAGGGGGAAAGGGAGCTGTTTTGTGTGCTTTTCAAAACCTGAGTTCGGCTTGATGTCTCAGGTCGGCGTACTTTGCCTGAACACCTCGGTCAGTCCCCTCTCCCAAAACACAGGAGCTGTTTTGTGTGCTTTTCAAAACCTGAGTTCGGCTCGATGTCTCAGGTCGGCGTATCTCGCCCAAACACCGCGGTCAGTCCCCTCTGCCAAGACACAGGAGCTGTTTTGTGTGCTTTTCAAAACCTGAGTTCGGCTTGATGTTTCAGGTCGGCGTATCTCGCCAAAACACCTCGGTCAGTCCCCTCTCCCTCTGGGCGGTCCGACGTTTCGGGAGGGTTAGGGTGAGGGGCTTCTAGGCCTGCAAACTCTTGATCCAGAACTGCATGCGCCCGTGATCCGGGTCGAACATGCCCGGCGCAAAGCCGAACTTGCTGTAGGCATTCTGCGCCACGGCGTTGCCTTCCAGCACTTCGAGGGTGATTTTGCAGCAACCGCGCTGGCGAGAAATTTCCTCGACTTTCTGCAGCATCTTCTGGCTCAGGCCGAGACCGCGAAAGCGGCCCACCACCGCCACGTCATGGACGTTGACCAGCGGCTTGCAGGCAAACGTGGAAAACCCTTCAAAGCAGTTCACCAGCCCCGCCGGTTCACCACCGACAAAGGCCAGCACACTGAACGCATGCGGGCGCCGGGCCAGTTCTTCGGGCAGCCGACGCAGCAGCTCAGGGTCGAGCGAATGACCGCCGCCCATCGGGTCTTCTGCATAGTGGTTGAGCACGATACCGATGGCCTCGGCGTGCGTTGGATTGCTGTAGCTGGCCTGAAGTACAAGAATTTCTGCGGAATCCATTTCCATCCCCGAACACAAAAGCCCCGGCGCGCAAAGTGCGTACTGAAAGGCTGCCTGACATTAGCGCGGGGGTGATCGGGCGGGCAACCGACAAATGCAAAAGACTTTTGCTGTTTACCCGTCAGTGCCCCCAGATCAACTCTTCGGTCCAGCCCAGTTCGGCAAAGTCCTCGGCGCGTAGACTGCTCTCGCCGACGCAGAAAAACTCATCCAGTTGCGGCGGTTTCACCACGGTATCGCTGAGCATCGCATGCACCTGCCCCCGGTGATGAAGCTGATGCTCGAACAGGTGCGAAAGCATGCGCAAACGGCTGTCGTGCTGCGGCGTATCACGGGCGATGGTGACGATGCGGGTAAGATCGGCATCGCGCAGTTGCTCGCAATAGGCGATCAGACGTCGATCAACGTGGGCCTGCTCTTCGCGCAGTTGCGGGCCGTCGGCAAACGGCTCGTCCACGTTGAAAAACACGTAGCAATCGGAGTGCGGTTCAGCTCCGCGCAACTCACGCTCCAGTGCATCGACGTAGAACCAGTCGCAGGTGAGGATGTGATTGAGGGTCAGACGAATGCTCGGAAAAAAACTCACCCGAGGCGCCGCCAGATCCGTCGTACTCAGCTGCGTCCAGGCCTTGGCCAGGCGATGATTGGCCCAGGCATTCTGGTAAGCCATGGTCAGCAAATGATGGGATAACGCTTGGCTCATGTCGGCGCCCTCTTCCATTCAAGCTTCGGCAAAACGCTGCAGCTGCATCTCCTGCAAGCGACTGAGGGTGCGGCGGAACGGAAATTCCAGATAACCCTCGGTGTACAGCGCATCCATGGGTACTTGCGCTTCGATGTACAGCGGCACCTTACGGTCGTAGCACTCGTCGACCAGCGCAATGAAACGCCGCACGCCGTCGTCGTGAACCGACAATTGCGGCAACTCACGGTCGCCCGCAACTACCCGCTGCGCGGCGTCTTCAGTGCCGCGCGCGATCCGCCCTTCGCGTTTCTGCGCACTGAGATTGGGTACTTCGCTCAACAGAATAGCCGTGTAGCGGTCGCACAGCGCGATGAAATCCATGGCGGCGAACGGTTGCTCGCAGAGATCGGCGTAGCGGCACCACAACACCGTTTCACTGGCCTGCACCACGTTCAATTGGCGATGCCCGACCGCCACCGGTTCGACGCTGGCCCGTTGCCCGGCGGTCAATGCCTGAAAGACTTCCTCTAGCGCACTCACCGCAGACGTGGCGACAAAGTAGCGTTGCAGACCTGCCCCCGGATGCAAGCGATGATCCTCGGCGCCATTCACTGCAACCACCTGCATATGCGCCTTGATCGCGGCAATCGCCGGCACAAACCGGTCGCGATTGAAGCCATCGGCGTAAAGATCATCCGGCGGCAGATTGGACGTACAGACGATCACCACGCCTTCGTCGAACATCACCTGAAACAACCGACCAAGAATGATCGCGTCACCGATGTCGTTGACGAACAACTCATCGAAACACAGCACCCGCACCTCGGCTGCCAGCTCCCTGGCCAGCGCACGCAACGGATCGGCAATCCCGGTCAACTGGAATGAACGCTGATGGACCCAGCCCATGAAGTGATGAAAGTGTTGGCGTCGCGCCGGCACCCGCAGGCTCTGATAGAACTGATCCATCAGCCAGGTCTTACCGCGCCCGACCGCCCCCCACAAATAAACGCCGCTGACCGAAGCGGCCCCGGCGTGCAGCGCTTCATGGCATTTTTGCAACGCCCAGACCGCGTGTTCCTGGGCTTCATCCTGGATGAAGCCCTTGTGTTGCACGGCGTGTTGCCAGGCGCTGAGAGGAGAGTCGAAAGTCATGCGCGGCAGTATGCCACGATGGTTACAGGGAAATATCCAGTCGGGCGATTTTCCCCTGCTCGTTCAAGCGAAACGTGTAGCGCAGCTGCGCCGGGCTGCCGGGGAAAGTTCCGGAAATCAGCCCGTTTACCAGCACTTTGCCGGTGCGCTGCTGCACGTCCAGCACTTCGACCCGTGGCTGATAGCGTTGCCCGGTGTCGTGCATCCATTGCGCGATGGCTTGCGGGCCGACCTGATGTTGGCCCTCGTCGAACACGTTGGCATCCTCGGCAAAAAAACTGGCGACCCTGGAAGTATCGCGTGCGTTGGCCGCATCGATATACGCAGCAATCGCCGGGGCCAGTGCAGAGACGGGATGAGACATGGTTGCAGCTCCTTTTTGTTTGGTTCTGCGCCCATCCTAAAACAGCGTTGCGTCAGTTTTTGTCAGGAGTGAAACGTCCGCTTTCATCCAGTTGCATCTGCTCGCGCCATGTGCGCAACAGATCGCTGCGCCGTCCCGGATAACCCTCGCCCTGGCGGCTGGCTGCGCTGATGCGGTCGGTACGAAACGTACGATAGGCGCTGCGCAACTCGCACCACGCAACGATGATTCGCACCTCATTGAGGAAGCCCAGCGCCAAGGGCCAGATCAACCGCTGGCTGGGCACCTGTTGCGCGTCGGCGTAATCGATGTGCAGTTTGGCCTGGTCGCGGATGGCATGGCGAAACACGTTCAACGGCACGGCGTTTTGCGGAAAACCATAACCCGGCGGGCCCGCCATCACGGTGGGATTGCGCAGCGCTTCCTGAGCCTGCGGATCGAGCACGGCAGCAATTTTCGCCAGCGCATCCGCCGCGGCTTTGCCGAGAACTTCGTCACCGCGCTGATCGACGTAACGCAAACCGAGGACGATGGCTTCGGTTTCGTCGGCATTGAGCATCAGCGGCGGCAGAAAGAGGCCGCTGCGCAACACATAACCAATCCCCGCCTCGCCATGGATCGGCGCGCCGAGGGCGGTCAGTTCCGCGATATCGCGATAAAGCGTGCGCTCGGACACTTCCAGCTCGGCAGCCAGGGTCGCCGCCGTCACCGGGCGCTTCTTGCCGCGCAGCACTTGCAGCAAAGTCAAAAGACGAGTGGTACGCGACACGTTGGGCAGGCTCTGGAGGGCAAAGATGTTCGAGCTTAGCAGAGGCTGGTGTCAGAAACTGGCAGGAGCCTTGGCTGAAAATGTGGGAGCGAGCCTGCTCGCGAAAGCGGCGGGTCAGTCAACAAAGATGTTGGTTGAGCTGACGCCTTCGCGAGCAGGCTCGCTCCCACAGGGGTTATGGTGTGCGGGTTAAATATCAACCTTGTGGCGGGCGGCGTAGAGGCAGAGCATTTCCATCGCCAGTGTGGCAGCGGCCAGTGAGGTGACGTCGGCGTGATCGTAAGCCGGGGCGACTTCCACCACATCCATCCCGACCAGATTGATGCCGCGTAAACCGCCAAGAATCTCCAGCGCTTGCGCGGTGCTCAAGCCGCCGCACACCGGCGTGCCGGTGCCAGGTGCAAACGCCGGATCGAGGCAATCAATATCGAACGTCAGGTACACCGGGTTATCGCCAACCCGCGCGCGGATCGCTTCGACAATGGCGTCGCAACCACGTCGATGCACCTGCCGCGCATCGAGTACCTGAAACCCCATGTGATCGTCATTGGTGGTGCGCAAGCCGATCTGCACCGAGCTTGCCGGATCCACCAGCCCTTCCCGAGCGGCGTGCCAGAACATCGTGCCATGATCGACCCGCTTGCCCTCTTCGTCCGGCCAGGTGTCGCTGTGCGCATCGAAGTGAATCAGCGACAACGTCCCATGTTTGCGCGCGTGAGCCTTGAGCAGCGGGTAGCTGATGAAGTGGTCACCGCCAAATGTCAGCATCGCGCTGCCAGCGTTGAGAATGCGCTCGGCGTGAGCTTCGATGCTTTGCGGAATGCTGTGTGGCGCGCCGAAATCGAAATCGCAGTCGCCATAATCGATGACCGCCAGATGATCGAACGGGTCAAACGTCCACGGCCAGTGGCGTTCCCAGGCAATTCCGGTGGAAGCGGCGCGAATCCCGCGTGGTCCGAAGCGGGCGCCGGGACGGTTACTGGTGGCGGTGTCGAACGGCACGCCGCTGACCGCGACATCGACGCCGCGCAAGTCACGGCTGTAGCGCCGACGCATGAAACTGGTAATGCCGGCGTAAGTACTTTCGGCGGCGGTGCCATAGAGGCTGTCGCGAGTCATGGCCTGATCGTTTTGCATGGGCACATCCATCGTGGGGCTCCTGTTGTTATTGATGACTACGGAAAGTGGTCCACAGACGCGTGCGCTGACGCATGTCTTTGAGGCTCATGCTGCGATCGGCATACAGCCGCGCGCGAACTTCGCTCGGCGGATAGATGTCGGGATCGTTACGCACGGCCTCATCCACCAACGGCGTGGCGGCCTGGTTGGCGGTGGCAAAAAACAGTGTGTTGGTCAGTTCGGCCACGGAATCGGGGCGCAGCATGAACTCGATGAACGCCCGCGCGGCTTCGGGGTGCGGCGCGTCTTTGGGAATGGCCAGATTGTCCTGCCACACCAGCGTGCCTTCCTTAGGAATGCGGTAGGCCACTTCGTACGGTTTATTGGCCTTGTGCGCCTGATCAGCGGCCATGCTCGCGTCGCCGTTGTAAGTCAGCGCGAGGCACACGTTGCCGCTGGCCAGGTCATTGATCTGCCGGCCGCTGGCGACATAGAGCACCGACGGCTGGAGTTTCTGCAACAACGCCTCGGCGGCGGCCAGGTCGTTTTTGTCGGTGCTGTAGGGATCCTTGCCCAGATAATGCAGGGCCAGACCGATAACTTCCTGCGGCGAATCGAGGATCGCGATGCCGCAGTCTTTGAGCTTGCTGGCGTTCTCCGGTTTGAACAACAGATCGAGGCTGTTCAGCGGCACATCAGGCAGCCGCTGCTTCACGGCCTCGACGTTCATGCCCAGGCCCAGCGTGCCCCAGGTGTACGGCACGCCATAGCGATTGCCGGGGTCGACAGCGGCCATTTTCTCCAGCAAATCCGGATCAAGATTGGTGTAACCCTTAAGTCCCTCGTGAGGGATTTCCTTCAACGCGCCGGCCGCGAGTCCCCGCGCCAGAACGCTGGACGACGGCACCACTACGTCGTAACCACTGCCGCCGGTGAGCAACTTGGTTTCCAGCACCTCGGAAGTATCGAAGGTGTCGTAGCGCACATGAATGCCAGTCTCCTGCTCAAACCGTTGCAGGGTTGGCGGCGGTACGTAATCGGCCCAGCTGTAAAGATTGAGTGTCTTGTCCTCGGCCTGAGCCTGAACAGCCACCGACAACAAAAGCGCGGGGAAACACAGCTTGAACACGGGAGCCATGACGAACACCTGACCGGAGGAAGTGGTTGCAGGATGCGCCGTCGGATACATTAGAAAAATAGCCGAATAATTATCCTGACTTTACCCCGGAGTAATGTGATGTTGGGTCAACTCCACGACGTGGACTTGCAGCTGTTGCGCCTGTTTGTGCGGGTGGTCGAGTGCGGTGGTTTCAGTGCAGCCCAGGGTGATCTGGGCCTGAGCCAGTCGAGCATCAGCCAGCAAATGGCCAAACTCGAAACTCGCCTCGGCTATCGTCTGTGCAGCCGTGGCAAGGGCGGTTTCAGTGTCACGCCCAAGGGCGAGCAGTTACTGACCGCGGTGCGCAGCCTGTTTGAATCGATCGAAGCCTTTCGTCATCAATCCAACGGCGTCGCCGGGCGCTTGATCGGCGAAGTGCGCCTGGGGATTTCCGAGTCGGTCGATCAGTCGGTGCTGCAACGGGTGGCGGCGGCAATCCGGCGTTTTCGCGAGCGTGATGAGTCGGTGCGCATCGAACTGATCAGCGCCATGCCCGGCGAAATGGAGCGGCTGCTGTTGCAACAGCGGTTGGACTTGGCGATCGGCTATTTTTCGCAGGTGCAAAGTGCCTTCGACTATCGCCAGTTGTTCAGCGAAACCCAGCATTTGTACTGCGCTGCCGGCCATCCCTTGTTCACTGATGACGCGCCCAGCGATGCCGCGTTGCAGGCCTGCGACCGGGTCGATCACCCCTATCGGTTTTTTCGCAGTGACGAGCCGTTTCAGGGCAAGGTCTGCTCGGCGCGCTCGGAGCAGGTGGAAGGCACGCTGACCTTCATTTTGTCGGGTAAACACGTGGGGTATCTGCCGGATCACTATGCGCGGAGCTGGCAAGCGAAGGGCCTACTGAAGCCGATCCGTGAGGGCGAGTTGAGTTTCGAAGTCGCCTTTCATCTGGCCCGGCATCGGGCGCAGGTGCCGGGGGATGCGCAAAAAGCTTTTGAAGAGGATTTACTGGGCGCATTCAATCTCGCGTAGGAGCTGCCGCAGGCTCGGGCCGCGATCGGACGATCTTTTGATCTTAAAAGATCGCAGCCTCGTTTCACTCGACAGCTCCTACACGGGCGTTTGCCGTAGCGACCCGTAAAACCTGACCTTTCAGGCAGTTATTGCTCGTTGCCCTTACCGCCCTCTTCCGGCATTCTGCGCCTCCATTTTCTGACCCGGCCCCGCCTCGCGGCGCGCAAAACACCATGACCGCCTCTGAAAAAGCCCCGCGCAACAACGACCTGATTTACGGCCTCAACGATCGCCCGCACCTGACTGCTACCGTGTTTGCCGCGCTGCAACACGTGCTGGCCAGCTTCGTCGGCATCATCACCCCGACGTTAATCATGGGCGGCGCCCTCGGTCTGCAAAGTGAAATCCCCTACCTGATCAGCATGGCGCTGTTCGTCTCTGGCCTCGGCACGTTCGTCCAGGCCAAGCGCTTCGGCCCGGTCGGTTCGGGATTGTTGTGCCTGCAAGGCACCAGTTTTTCCTTTATCAGCGTGATTCTCAGCGCCGGTTTCATGGTCAAGGCGCGCGGTGGCGGCACCGATGAAATCCTCTCGACGATCTTCGGCGTGTGCTTTTTTGCCGCGTTCATTGAGGTGGTGCTGAGCCAGTTCATCGGCAAACTGCGCATGCTGATCACCCCGGTGGTCACCGGCACCATCATCACGCTGATGGGGCTGTCGCTGATCAAAGTGGCGATGACCGACATTGCCGGCGGTTTCGGCGCGCCGGATCTGGGTGCAGCCAGCCATGTGTTTCTGGCGGCGCTGGTGATCGGCACCATCGTCGTGTTGAACCGCGTCGACGTGCCGTTTCTGCGCTTGGGCGCGATCGTTATCGGCCTGACCCTTGGCTACGTAGTCGCATGGCTGATGGGCACCGTGGATTTCGCCGCGATGCCAGAGGTGCCGCTGGTCAGCGTGCCAGTGCCGTTCAAGTACGGTTTCAACTTCGACTGGGTGGCGTTCGTGCCAGTGGCGGTGATTTTCCTCGTGTCGCCGCTGGAGGCTGCGGGTGACCTGACCGCCAACTCGATGATTTCCCGGCAACCGGTCAAAGGCCCACTGTACATCCGGCGGATCAAGTCCGGCCTGCTCGCCGACGGCCTCAACTCGGCCATGGCCGCCGTGTTCAACAGCATGCCAATGGTAACCTTCGCGCAGAACAACGGCGTGATTCAGCTCACCGGCGTGGCCAGCCGTTACGTGGCCTTCTTCATTGCCGGTTTGCTGGTGCTGCTGGGACTGTTCCCGATGATCGGCGCAGTCTTGCAACTGATGCCGAAACCGGTACTCGGCGGCGCCGAACTGGTGATGTTCGGCACTGTGGCGGTGGCCGGGATCAAGATCCTCGCCGAAGCCGGCCTGCATCGGCGCAACATGCTGATCGTGGCGATTTCGCTGGGCATGGGCCTGGGCATCGCGGCGGTGCCGGAAGTGTTGCGCGAACTGCCGCAAGCGCTGCGCAACATCTTCGAATCACCGATCACAGTCGGCGCGTTGTGCGCTATCGTGCTGAACATCTTCCTGCCGGAAGAATTCATTGAGCTGGAAGAAGACGATTTCGACCCGGAAGCTTCTATTCTTCAGGTCATGGAAAACCCGGACATGCCGGCCAAAGGTGAACCTGCCCCAGCGGCGGCTGTCGCACAGTTGAACCGCTAACGTCTGGCCTTCAATAGAAAGGGCTGAGCCGGCGACGGTTCAGCCCTTTTTTGTTGAGAGACCGTTTATGCGCCGTTTTCAAGCCGTCATTCTGTCACTGCTTCTGCTGTCCCTCAGCGCCTGTGCGCTATTCCCCAACCGTGATCCGGTGAACATCAACGTGGTCGGCCTCGAACCGTTGCCAAGCCAGGATCTGGAAGTGCGCTTCGCCATCAAGATTCGCGTACAGAACCCCAATGAGACGGCCATCGACTACAACGGCATCGCGCTGGATCTGGAGGTCAACGGCCATTCGCTGGCCTCGGGTGTCAGCGATCAGAGCGGTTCGATCCCACGCTTCTCCGAAACCATTGTCAGCGTTCCGGTCAGCATCTCGGCGTTCTCGGTACTGCGCCAGACCTTGGGCCTGAGCCAGACGCAAACCCTCGACAACCTGCCCTATGTGCTGCGCGGCAAGCTCGCCGGCGGCCTGTTTGGCACCATGCGCTTTGTCGACAGCGGCAAGCTCAGCCTGCCCAAGGCCACTGCCGCGACCTGGTAAAAATGCGTTAGCCTGCTTCTTTCCCCAAAGACATTCAGGGAGGCTGCAGGTTTATGGAAGACACACCGACGCTGTACACCGAACGACTGATCCTGCGCCCCTTGCAACTGGCCGATGCCGACGCCGTGCAGCAACTGTTTCCCCACTGGGATGTGGTGCGTTATCTGAACGCGGCGGTGCCATGGCCGTATCCCGAGGACGGCGCCCTCACCTATTTGCGCGATGTTGCCTTGCCAGCCGTGGCGGCGGGCAAGGAATGGCACTGGTCGATTCGCCGCAAGTCCGCGCCCGAACAGTTGATCGGCAACATCAGCCTGATGGATCAAACTGACAACCACCGTGGATTCTGGCTGACACCGGCGTGGCAAGGTCAGGGCTTTATGACCGAAGCGAGCGCAGCGGTGACCGATTACTGGTTCAACGTACTTCAACGCCCGCTGATGCGCGTGCCGAAAGCGGCGCCGAATACCGGCTCGCGCAAACTCTCGGAGCGCGCCGGGATGCGCTTGATCCGGACCGATGAAGATGATTTCGTCGGTGGGCGTTTTCCACGAGAAATCTGGGAAATTTCCCGGGAAGAATGGCAGCAACGCCACTGATTTCCAGACACACCACCGATCCATTGTAGGAGTGAGCCTGCTCGCGATAGCGGCGGATCAGCCGGCATCTCTGTTAATGACACACCGCTATCGCGAGCAGGCTCACTCCTACAGGGTTCGGTGTCAGGCAGTACCCTAAGTGTTGAATCGCACGCCCGGTTTGGCGCGCTCATCCACACTCAACTCAAACACATCCGGCCGCGCGTAGTGCCCGACCACATCGTAGTCATACCGCGCCCGCACCAGTTCATCGGTGTCAATTTGCGCCGTTAGCAACCCCGCCTCGCCCCGCAACGGCCCGGCCAGCACGTCGCCCATCGGCCCGACAATCACGCTCCCCCCGGCAATCAACGGGCGATCCGCCGGCCAGTTGGCAATCTCCACGCCCAGTTCATTCGGTGACGCCTGCACCTGACAGGCGCTGACCACAAAGCAACGGCCTTCATGAGCGATGTGGCGCATGCTGACCTGCCACATCTCGCGTTCGTCGACGGTCGGCGCGCACCAGACTTCGATGCCTTTGGCGTACATCGCCGTGCGTAGGAGAGGCATCATGTTTTCCCAGCACACCACCGCGCCGAGCTTGCCAACCTGACTGTCGAACACGGGCAGGGTCGAGCCGTCGCCCTTGCCCCAGATCAGCCGTTCGGTGCCGGTGGGCATCAGTTTGCGGTGTTTGCCGACAAGCCCGGCCTGCGGATCGAAATACAGCGCCGTGCAATACAACGTGCTGCCAGCCCGTTCAATCACGCCGATCACCAGGTTGGCCCCGGTGCGCGCCGACAGACCGGCCAGCGCTTGCGTTTCGGCACCCGGCACATCGATCGCATTGGCAAAATATCGGGCATAGGCTTCGCGCCCCTCCGGCAGGCGATAACCCAATTGCGTGCCGAAGCCCTCGCCTTTCGGATAACCACCCAACAGCGCTTCCGGCATCACCACCAGTGCCGCGCCAGCCTCGATGATCGCGCCCTCCCAACTCAGAATCTGCTCCAGGGTCGCGCTTTTGCCTTCGGGCAAAGCACCGATTTGCAGCGCAGCAACAATTGATTTGGCCATCGCGATAACTCCATCAGGTTCAGTGGTTGCCGATTCTGCGGCGTCACGCGATCATGAATAAAGCCCCATTCACTGCTGAATGATATGAGCCAAATGAATATCGCCACGGTCGACCTCAACCTGCTGAAAGTCTTGGAAGCCCTGCATGAAGAGTCAAGCGCCAGCCGCGCAGCATTGCGACTGGGGGTGACACAATCGGCGGTCAGTGCGGCGCTGCGCCGCTTGCGCGAGGTCTACGGCGATCAATTGTTCGTGCGTACCGGGCGCGGCCTGGCGCCAACGCTCAAGGCCAATCAATTGAAACCGGTGATCAGCGAAGCGCTGAACAAGTGCCGGCAAAGCCTGGCGATGGTAGATCCGGCGGCGAACCAGTACGACGGCCGCTCGGTCACCGTAGGACTGTCGGATGACTTCGAAATTGCCTACGGTCGCCGCCTGATCGAGGAAATTGCCCGCAGCGCTCCGAAGTTGCGCCTGATCTTTCGTCAGACCCATAGCCAGATCGTCGCCCGCGCGCTGATGGAGCGCAGCATCGATCTGGCGATTACCGCCGGAGGCTTTGCCGAGCGCTTGCTCAGCCGACAGGTGTTGGGCGAAGGCGGTTATGCATGTCTGGTCGATCCGGCGAGCCTTGCGCCCGGTCAGCAGCAGATCGATCTTGAGGAGTTTGTCGACCGCGAGCACATCCTGGTGTCGTCCGGCGGCTTTATCGGGATCACCGATGAGGGTTTGGCGGCGCTGGGCCTGAGTCGACGGGTGTGCGCGTCGACCACGCATTTCGCCGCGCTGCCGTATTTGCTCAAGGGCAGTCGGGCGGTGGCGACGATTCCGACGCATGCCGCCGAAAGTATTGCTGAGCTCAGCGGCCTGACGCTGCTGCCCTGCCCGCTGAAGCTGCCGCGTTATCCGATCGAACTGGGCTGGCGTACCAGCACGCAGATCGATCCAGTGGTGGTCAAAGTCCGCGAAGCGATTGCCGCGACGGTCACCTGAAGCGTTACTTGTTCGCGGCCATCAAGCGATTGACTTCACTGCGCACCATGTTGGCGAACTCCGGCGGCGACATGCCGTCCAGTTCCGCGCGGACCCACTCGGCCCATTTGCCTTTGCGCTTGCCGCGCTCGCCGAACAAACGCGCGGCTTCGCCTTTGGCTTTGCCCAGATTGTTTTGCCAGAGTTCGAACAGACGGGATTTCTCATCTTCCAGCGCAGCGCGCTCTGCGAGTGATTTGTCGGCCAGATTGAAACTCATGGGGAATTATCCTGCTGCGTAAAATGGCGACATCTTACACGCTCGACGGAAATCTCCCGCGCAGGTTTTTATTTCTGACCTAAATTCAGTGCAACTTTTCAGCAAGCGCCACACTCCATTGATCACTGTCCATTCAACTGCAAGGAGTCACCCAATGGCCCGCAAATCCGCCGTGCAAGCCGCCGAAGATCAAATCAAGGATCAGGCCTTCAGCGAACTTCAGGCTCTGATCCAAGAGTCCGACAAACTGCTCAAGAGCAGCGCCTCACTGGTCGGCGAGGAAGCGGAAACGCTGCGCGGACAAATCGCCCTGAAACTGCAACAGGCGCTGGATTCGGTGTCGAGCGTACGTGATCGCACCAAACCGGCGGTTGATGCCACCGAAAGCTACATCGGCGGTCATCCGTGGCAGACCGTGGCGATCTCCGCCGGTTTCGGTCTGGTGGTTGGCTTGCTGCTCGGCCGTCGCTGAGTCAAGGCACACAAAAAAGGCGAACCCACTGGGTTCGCCTTTTTTATGCCTGCGTGTTTTTACCGGCTTTGAACCAGTTCCGGGCTTTCAGAACCTGAGCTCAACTCGATCTCTCACGTCGGCGCACATCCCCCATTCACCGCGGTCAGTATCCTCTCCCTCGGGGAGAGGGCTAGGGTGAGGGGCTTTTGATCTTTGATCACGCCCCCGCCAGCTCACGCAACTGCGCCAGCGTCTGCGCATCCAGCACAATGCCCTCAGCCAGCGACTTGCTGCGCTGCCAATGCCTGCGATCGCCCGGCAACCGCTTGAGGCCGACACTGTGCATCTGCCGCACCAGCTCACCACTGCGCTCGGCAAAACTCTGCCCGGCGGCTTTGCTCGGGTCGATGACGATCAACAATTGCCCGGTCCACGGCGTTTTCGCCCCGGGATGATTGGCCCAATCGAACTCGAAAGAAAAATTCCCTCCCGTTAATGCGGCCGCCAGCAGCTCAACCATCATCGACAGCGCCGAACCTTTATGTCCACCGAACGGCAGCAACGCCCCGCCCTCGAGAATCGCCTTGGGATCCTGAGTCGGCTGACCAAGGCTGTCCACGCCCATTCCGGCGGGCAACCGCTCGCCTTTGCGCGCAGCGATCTGCACGTCGCCATGGGCGATTGCGCTGGTGGCCAGGTCGAAGACAATTGGCGCGGCGCCGGCCCGTGGCGCGGCGAACGCAATCGGATTGGTGCCGAACAGCGGCCGGTCGGCGCCGTGCGGCACCACGCAGGTCATGCTGTTGACCACGCTCAGCGCCACCAGCCCCTCGTCGGCAAATGGCTCGACGTCCGGCCACAGCGCGGCGAAGTGATGCGAGTTGCGAATCGCCAACACGGCAATCCCGGCGCTACGCGCCTTCTCCACCAGCAACGACCGGGCGGCGGCCAGTGCCGGTTGGGCGAAACCGTTGCCGGCATCGACACGCACAAAACCGGAAGCGACATCTTCGACTTGCGGCACCGCGTGGCCGTTGACCCAGCCGCTGTTCAGGGTCGAGACATACCCGGGTATGCGGAACACACCATGGCTGTGGGCACCATCGCGCTCGGCGCCGGCGCAGTTGGCGGCCAGCACTCGGGCGACTTCGGCGGAAGTGCCGTGGCGCAGAAAAATCGTTTCAAGCAGTTGCGTCAGCGCTTCAAGAGACAACGAGGACGAGACAGCAGAGGACACATGATCGTGTGGCGCAGACATCTGAAGCTCCAGAATGATTATTGGAGGGAACAACAGCGTACGGACGACTTGCCCGCCGATTAACCATGCCACAGCTGTCGGCTGTCAACCCTTGGATTGGCGATGACGGGCATTGGCTCATGGCACATTTCAACTCGACGTGTGCGGTAACTATGTACCGCCTGCACAGCGACCTGCGTACCTACTCTTGAACTCCCCGCCCAAGGCGCCCCGTTCAGAGTTCCAATGATGTCCAGCCTCCTGCTATTCCCCGAGATACTCAAATCCCCGGGCCGGCATGCCAGCCTGGGTCCGACCCACGGCCTCAACAGCAAAGATTTCAGCTGGCTCGCGCATGTGCAACTGGCGACCCACGCCCTGCGCAGCGAACAAACCCCACCCATGCTGGCCGAACGCATTCTGCTAAACGCCGACAAGCAACTCGCCATCCCCCTGCCCGGCAGTTTTATTCTCGGCACCGGGCCGGATGACCATGGCGTGTTTTTGTACACACCTTACGACGGTCTGAAAAAATACAGCGATTACCAGACGCTGATGGACGCGCTGCAAAAACGCCTCGATAACGCTGAAGAAACCGATGATCTGTTGGCCTTTCTCAGTGTCTTGCTGCGCAAGGAACTGGTAGAGAAACGCGGCATCACCCTCACCCGCGAAACCATCGAAGGTGATGTGTTTGACGATCAAAAAGCGGCGATCAGCCAGTCTCAGGAGACCTGCGCCCGCGATGTGCTGGATGAGCTGAAACGTCTGCCGTCGCTCGCCACCTTGCTGGAGAACATTCTCGACGAACTGCTCGAGCCGCATTTTGCCGATTTGCCGCAGTCGCGCACCCGCGTCGGTTTTTACCTCGACAGCGCCCCGATGTCCGCGGAGATAAGGCAATGGGTCAGTTCGCTGTCATTGAGTGAAGCGCTGCTGCTGCACTTTCGCCGTCAGGGCTGGCCGCGCGGCCAGACAGCGGAATTCTCCCACCCGGCCCGCGCAAGCCAGGCGGCTGACCAGACCGTCTGGGCCGATGCGATCAAGTCCGCATCGGGACGACTGACCATGCTGCTGTTTCGACAGCTGGAGGCCTACTGGAATGCCGCGGCATTCGAGGGCTCGCCCAGGCGCACGTACTTCAGCCAGGCGTTAAAGGATCAAATGCGTGCAGATCTGATGCTCAAGCGCGAAGCGGAAATCCTGTCTGCCACTGAATTCGACGCCCTGCACAGCGTGATCCGCGAACCGAATGTGGCGTCCCGGCGGCCCAACTTCGAAACCGTGTGCTTGCGCGAGGACACCGCCTACATCGAACTGGCCGGGTCGCTGATGATCAACCATGACAAGGCTTATCTCTACACCCCTACCCAAGGCTTGCAAGTCCTCACCAACTACGCCGATCTCAAACAGACGCTGACCGCCAAACTCAATGCCGCCGGCCATGAAGACGAGCTGTACGGACTGATGAACCTGGAAGAGCGCAATCGCTATCTGGGATTTGCCCACGCGCAAGTGTTCGGGGAAAACATCGGCGGCGACATCATCAGCACGCTGTTTGAAGCGATCCTCACCAAACAACGGCAAAACATTGAATTCGTCTTGCAGCTCTTCCGCCAGAGTGAACGCACAACCGACATCCATGCGCTTTTCGACAAAGCGCTGGATATCCGTTCGATGATTCATGAGCGTCTGCTCAAGCTCGACGTCAACGAGCGCTGGAGTACCCGACCGTTGTTTTCCAGTGCGCCGCTGTCGTCACGGGTACAGACCGACAAGGCCAGGCAACTGGCGATACAGCTTGAACGCGCCGAGGAGAATCTTGGCAGTCACTTCAAGGATCAGCCGACCACCAGCAACGCCGAACAACGCGTGTTTCTCGAAGGTATTCGATGGAAACTGGCACAGGCCTTTGAGGATGGCGTGCGCGCTGAGGCACACATAAGGAACCTCAGCGGTTCCTGGCTGACGGCCGAACGAAAGATTGTCGATGCCGTGTTCGATGCAAAACACGCCAAACGCAGGGATCGTCAGTCGCTCAATGGCTTCCGGCCGGATGCCTGGTCGCTCAGCGTTACCTGCGCAGGCAAAGCCGATGCACTGTCGCTTGCGCATTGCGTACTGTTGACCGAGCGCGGAGGCATGGACGTCGAGCATTCCGGGCGTGCGATCCTGTGGACGCCGGCCATGGGGCTGGAATCGTTCGACGACATCGCCATCGCGCAGAAGCAACTGCAACAGCGCCTGGACGACAATAACCAGTCTCAGACACTGCTGGAAAATCTGCCAACGGCGCGCTATCAACTGGACCAACAATACACACTGGGCCCGTTCCAGTTGATTGAAGGCAACGTGTTGAACGATCGCATGCAATCGGCCATTGAACACTTCCTGGCCCATTGTGAGGCGTTACGCGTTTGCATCACGGACAAAGATGTACTCGCCAGTTTCCTTACTCGAATAACAAACACCGCCATCGATACCAACTTGCGCCGGGCCATCGACCTGGCCCGGGCTTTCGTCCGCCAGCAGGATTTCCCTGACTGGTTACGCATAGCGCCGGTCACAGAACAACGCACACAACTGGCACTGCTGGATGAAGTGCGGCGCAGCGTTATCGATGGCAAGGATTTTCTCCACGACGTCCCCGCGTTAGCCAGCCATGTGGAGCAGACGCTGAAAACACTGCTCGACGCCCGATTCCCTGGCACCGATCTCAAACCAAAGCAGATCCAGATCACCCCGAATCTCACGCTGGCAGGCCCGCCCTGCAACCTGCTCGATTTTGCCTTGCATCACTACAACATCGTGCAGGACACCGGGTTCAAGGTCGCCTCGACCATCGCCAGCGCTTTGCCAGCAACGCTCAATCAGTCTGCGGTTCAGCAACTGCTGCAATCCCTCGACATCACCACCTCCTACACCCGGAAAGTCACCGAGGCGCTCTCATCCGACACTGAGCCGGCACGCACCAGCAAAGCACGTTTCCTTCGTCAGTTGCCCTGGCAGTTGATGCAGCACGCGCACGCCTTGAAGTTGCAACAACAGTTGTCGCAAAGCGGTTTCGACTACGTTTGCCAGGTTCTGGACATGCCCGACGGGGTAGCGCGCGCCACCGTAGAGGGTGCTCACGCCAGTGCTTGCCCGCTGTCATTGATCAAGACCCCCGGTAGCGATTTCGTCGACGCCCTCGGACTTTATGTCATTGGCCCCGGGGCGGAACATACAGGGCCACGCGTGCTCTACGCACCCTACTCGCGGTTCGTATTTCGTGAATTCGAGGACGAAGCGCAATTGATCGAGGCCTTGAATACACCGGGGCATTTTCAGGACCTGATCATCCGGCGCCTGCCTTCCGGGCAACAAGCCGTCTTCAAGAATCTGCTGAACACGACGATTGGCAAGACCAGTGAAATCAAACTTCACCGCACGCCCATCACCGGCAATCTGCTGGAGCATTTGCACAAGGACACGCTCAGCCTTCTACCGCAACTGCTCGCGTGCCAGCCGCAGATCAACGCACAAGCCGATTGGGAAACCGCGAAGTCTCTGTTCAGTCACGGTGTGCGCCTGGTTCCCCATCTCTTGTCGGGGAAAATCGCCTCGTTGTTTTTTCTCTGGAAAAGCTACAACGAGTTCAAGGAGTCCGCCGAAGACCTTCAGGATCATCATTGGGCCAACGCTCTGAAAGGCTTTATCGCCGGGGCGTTATCTCTGTTTAGTCTGGGTCGGCTGTCCTGGGAAACAGAGGCAGAGGCGCAAACAGCTGAACTTGCCTCCGAGACGCAGACCACTGGAGCAAGGGTTGCCGAAACCGGCGCGAACACCACGGAAAAAACCGCCGCTCGCTGGTCAAAAGTCCCACCGGTTAGCACCTCGCGCGCGAACTTGCAGTCTTATGAAACGACCACCGCACTCGACAACCTCACACTTGATAGCAATAAACTGGTTTACGGGGATTCATCCAGCACGCACAAATATGCAGCGATTGCCGGCAAGGTATATCCGGTGATCCAGGCCGAAAAAGCCTGGTACTTGCGCGAAAAAGACGGAGGCCGTGGGCCGGCGCTTGAACAGAAAAACTCACGACTGGTGCTTGCCCGCGCCAGTCAGGCCGTGCATCGCTGTCGATCGAGGAGGCCCCTGGCTCTGCAAACCAAAGTGGAGCAGCACTGTTCAATTCTGATGCTGATCCAGGCGCGTGGGATGGCAGAGATCAACCGCCGATACCCCGCCAGAGCCTTCGTGATTCAGCAAGCGGTTACCCGGGCAAGAAACTACGCGTTGTATTGCCTGTATAACTTCGTCGAACATCGCGACAACCTCGGGGGCACTCGTGTGGAAACGGTCCTCAGGGATTTTTTCGACGTGCGACAGATCACGCCGATGCTGCTGAAGAAAATCGAGAAGGTGATCCTGCCGATTTGCCGCGAACTGACGGACCCAAAGGATGACTTGCTCTACACAGAGCGCTTTTTCGCTGGCCTCAATGCGCGCTACGACGATGACACGGTTGCCTTTGTCTTCAAGGAAGACCGGCGAAAAGTCGTGCACTTCACCGAGCATTTTTTCAATCCGAAACTGGATGTCTACACCGCCTTTTTGCCACCCAGGTTCAATGTTGATTCCCATGCTCGCGCGATCACGCTGCTGCACGAACTGTCGCACCTGATCAACGATAGCGAAGATTTCGTCTCCGTAGAGGCGATGAGTCCCTACCCCGACCTTATCGATACCACCACCGCGGACGGGCAACAGCTCAAAACGGGTCTGGAACGTTATCGTAAATCCTTGTCACGCTCCGCTGCGCCCGAACAGTTATTCGCGACCAGGAATGAGCAGGGGCTGTGGGTAGATCTGGATAAGTTGCCGGAGCAGGCCGATGTCTACAAAAAAGTCCTCAGTCTGACCAAAACCAGAAACCTTGCAGAGGCACGTAAAGCCTTTCGCAATCCGCTCGCTGATGAAGCACGCATCGAAGTGCTGATGGCCAACGCCGACTCGATCGCCTTACTCATCAGCGAAATGGGCAGACAACTGGATCCGCGAACGGCGCCGATACCGTTGCCGGCGCCAACTTCAAGCCAGGCGGATTCCGTGCAAGCGTCACCGTGACCACGGGAGAAAAAAATGCGCCGGTCTGAGGCCGGCGCATTTTTTAGGAACACACTGAGTATTTACCGGGTGATCAATCCTTCTGATCGCGCAAGATATTGCCCGATGCGCCGTCGATGCGGAACTCGTAAACCACGCCGTCAGCCTTGCGTCCTTCACCTTTCCAGTAGCCGTCGTTGTCGGCTTTGATCTCATAGACTTCGACGTAACCGGCCTTGGTCTTGACGATCTCGATGGCTTTTTCGATGGTGACCCAGCCAGCGCCGGGGCGATCGGCCAACGCTGCGCCAGCACTGAGCAAACCGGCCGTGGCGATCAACGCTGCGAATGTCTTCTTGATCATTTGTTTTCTCCATTTGTGGATAGTGGTCTTGGTCGTCCTGCTTTTTGGGTGTCTGAGGGAAAAATAAGTTCCACTTTGATGGGTAAATGCCATGACGGTTGTTCTCGGTCACTTCCCGACAAGGTTAGAATGGGCGAAATCAGGACGAGTCAATGACCCAAGACACTCTCTCGGAAGCCGAATACGATGCGATCACCGATGCCGCCGCGCATTGGTGCATGCGGGTGCACGCCGATGACTGCACGGACGAAGAACGTCGCGCATTCAAGCAATGGCACGACGCTCATCCCCTGCATGCATTCGAGTACGAGGCCATGCTGGAAGTCTGGGAGGTGGCCGAACATTTGCCACGCCCGCAATCCGTTCCGGTCATGCCGGCCCGTCAGGCACCGCGCTCGTGGCGTCAACTCGTCGTAGCGGCCGGCGTCTGTGCGCTCGCCCTGCCGCTGGCGGCTTACACCGGCTGGAATCTGGGCTGGCTGCCCAACAGCTATCAGCATTTCGCCGCTACCGATACTGTCCGCCAGGTCACGCTGAGTGACGGCAGCCAACTCGAACTGAACCTGAACACTGATCTGACCTTCAGCAATTACAAGGACGAACGCCGCGTCACCCTGAAAAAAGGTGAAGCGTTCTTTACGGTCAGCCACGACATGGCCCACCCGTTTGTCGTCCGCGCAGGCGAAGGCAAGATTCGCGTCACCGGGACGCGTTTCAATGTCTGGATGTATCAGGACCAAGTGCGTGTGAACCTGATCGAAGGTTCGGTGCTGGTCACCAGCAATCGCTCGTTGCCGGGCGATGGTTTGCGCCTCGGCCCGTCGATGCAGGCGCGCTACAAACAGGGCGATTACATGCCCCAGATCAGCCAGACTTACCCTGGTGACACCTCGCTGGCCTGGCGCAATGGCAAACTGGTGCTGGATAACCTCGCGTTGAGCGAAGCGCTGCCACTGATCAACCGCTATCTGAGCAATCCATTGGAGCTGGCGGACAACAGCACCGGTACGATTCGCGTGGGTGGCATCTACAACATCAAAGAGCTGAACAATCTCGCCAACAGCCTGCCCAAGGCGCTGCCGGTCTACCTCACCCGTAACAAGGAAGGTAACCCGGTGATCAACTCGATACCGCAACAACCGCCAAAAAGCTGAAGGCCGCACCCCTTGCAGGATGCGGCCCTCTGGCTCAACGCAATTGACGCTCGGGATTACTGAGCGGCGACCTTCCCCGCTTTGTCCAGTGTCTGGCGCACAGTCTGCACCTGATACTGCGGGTCAGCCTGAATCTGCTGTTCGGTAAACGGCAGGACACTCCACTGTTTCTTCGAGAACGCCTCGGTCTGATCCCGCGAATACTTCGACGCCGGATCGCTCGACAGCGAGAACGCCAGCAGCCCTTGGGCGTGCGGGCCCTTTTCGTCGAAGGTCACGACTTGCAGGTAGCTGGTGCCGCTGACCACTTCGAGTTTGCCGTCTTCACGCGGCACACTCTGGATAGCGTTGTAGATGCCCAACGTGCCCGGCCCACCGTGAATTGGCGTCTGTTGCCCGCCGCTGCTGACGACCTGGATATCCCCCCAGCGGGTCTGCGGCTTGAGGCCCATTTTTGTGCTCGACTCGACCGATGCCAACATGGCCTCACGCAGTGCCTTGGCCACGGTTGGCTGCTCGATCGCTAGACCGCGCGGCGTGTGTTGCGCATCTTTGGGATCGAACGCGACACGCCAGACATCCGGCGAAGCCTGCAAGGCCTGCATGATGTTGTGGAAATGCATCAGGCCCATACCCGAATCAAGATTAGCGCGGCCATCCCATGCCTTGAGGCTGGTGCAAACCGGCTTCAGCGCTGGCGCATCGACACCGAGGTCAGAAGCACAGAACTTCAACAGATCCGGCACCACCTGAGTCGCCAGGTACACCTGATCGTCCATCACCATTTGCTGCAGATCCTTCACTGCCAGCGGGCCTTTTTTACTCAGCGTGCTCAAGCGATCCAGAGCAAACCGGGAGCGTAAGCCCAGTGGTTGGCCATCCTGACTGATCAGCGGCGAGAAACCGGTCAGCGGTTGCGCCGGGTTGGCCAGCCACGCCGAGTCGTTGGAGTGCTGAACGAAGTCCTTGCGCAGCAGTTGCGGCAATTGGCTGGAAGCATAAATACCCTGCTGCGCCGCTTGCGGATCAATGTCCCATGCGCACGCGCTGTTGGAGCCATCCAGCACGATCATCTGCGTGCCGATACGCGGATCACTGCACTTGGCCAGTTTCTCGGCATTGACGTTCGGCACCACTGACAGGTTCATGTACAGCGTCTGGCCTTTGTCATCCACGGCCAGGGTGTTGACCCACGGAATGCCCTGAATCTTATGTACCGAATTCTGCAGTTCCTGAAGCGTGGACGCCTGATTCATCGCGTACCACTGGTTCAGCACGCGATCATTGTCGATATTGGCATCGCGCAGGCTGTAGGCGAACTGATTGTCCCAGTCGAGCTTGCCCGGCCACTGCACGATCGGGCCAAACTGCGAGCTGTAGACATCACGCGAAACCGGCACCACCTGGCCGTCGGCCTGTTTGACCTGCACGGTCACGGTCTGCTTGTTCAGCGGCAAGGATTGGCCATCGAGCATATAGCGTGTGGAATCCTTTGGATCGAGTTGCAGACGATACAAGGTGAAGTGTTTCGACGAATCGACCGTGTGCGTCCACGCCAGATGCTGATTGAAGCCGATATTGATCATCGGCAAGCCTGGCAAGGCAGCGCCCATGACGTCGAGCTTGCCGGGGATGGTCAGATGCATTTGATAGAAGCGCATGCCACCGACCCACGGGAAATGCGGGTTGGCGAGCAGCATCCCACGCCCGTTGAACGAGCGCTCGCTACCCACCGCGACAGCGTTACTGCCACGGTCCAGAGCGAAGCGTTGCTGACGCGCATCGGCTAACTGATAGGCCTGCACATCGTGTTCGATCACCGCATTCGCCTGCGGCGGCGTAGCCCCAGCCAGCGCCTCGGCGAACTGCCCGACACCACCCTCGACCAGCAGACGGCGGGTCAGCTTCACCAGATCTTGCGGTGCAATCTCACGCACCCACTCGCCCTGACACTGTGGCGGCAAGCCTTGCTGACGACGCTCGCCCAGATAGCGGTTGTAGCCCGCAGCATAGCCTTCGACCAAATCACGCACCTGCGTAGGTTGCGCCTGCCAGAACGCCTTGACCGCTTCCGGTGTGTTGAGCCAGGTAAAGAACACATCGCTGACACGGTTTTCACGCTGCTCGACGGTGAACTGGTCCGGGCCGAAGTAGCGTGAACGCTGACCATTGACCGTCACGATCTCATTGGCCAGCAGACAGAGGTTGTCCTGCGCATAGGCATACCCGATGCCGAAACCAAGCCCGCGCTCGTCCTGCGCACGAATATGCGGCACACCAAAAGCGGTACGGCGAATATCGGCGCTGACATCCGTGGCCGGACTGAACGCATAGGCCGAACAACTCAGCCCGAAAGCCACGCCGGCCAAGGTCAGTCCCGTTAACTGTCTGGAAATTATCACGCTCGCTCCTGATCGACATGCCAAAGAGCGAACCCGGCGCTGGCACGGATCCGCTCTGGAAACACCCACGCGTCCACGCGCAATGAGCCTGTCCAAGAAACGAAGTCAGAGGAAAAAATTTAGGCTCTCCACGCAATCCCCGAAGCAGAATCAAAAGCCCCTCACCCTAGCCCTCTCCCAGAGGGAGAGGGAACTGACCGAGGTGATTGCGAGAGCTACGCCGACGTGTAATACCAAGCCGAACGCAAATCCAGAAGCAGATCAAAAACCCCTCACCCTAGCCCTCTCCCGGAGGGAGAGGGAACTGACCGAGGTGATTGCCAGAGCTACGCCGACGGGAAATACCGAACCGAACTCAAATCCAAAAGCAGATCAAAAGCCCCTCACTGGCCCTCTCCCGGAAGGAGAGGGAACTGATCGAGGTGACCAAACCCAACCCCCCCCGCCCCTCACCACTCCACAGGATGAGCGTTAGCTCGGCTGCAGCTCTTGATCTTGCCGTGCTGGCCCCTTCGGCAGGCTGAGTGGAGGGATTGATCCGGGGGTGGGAGCGCAGCGACCGTTTGGCGAAGCCAAACACAGCGAGAGGAGGTGCAGCGAAGCAAACCGTAGGCGCTGCGCCCGGATCGATCCCGGAGCGAAGGAACCCCGAGCCCCAGCGAGCGGGCCGAACGCCGGGGCCCAGCCTTTTGCTTACTTTTCGGCGTCTGGAAAAGTGAGTCGCTGTAAGAGCGAAACCGCCAGCCGCAACCCCAAAAAAAACGGATATACACCCAAAACCCAAAGAACCTGGTCGGCCCAAAGGCCGCCAAGGCCAACCCCCAATCACAAGGAAAAGACAAATCCCCGACAAAATTTCTACATTTTTTCTTTCATGATTTGTCGTGCTGATACGTCTTGTTCTAGAGAGCGCAAAAAAACCACCCCGATCAGACTCTGAAAAGGAGTAATCGCATGTACAACTCGCAACTACCAACGGACGGTAGCCAGGCACCCAAAGGAGTTTCCATGAGCCCTCACGCGAGCGATTTCGGGCAACGCGTCGAGCGTCACGGTAACGAACGCATCCGCTTGCTGCTGAAAAGTTTCGGGCTGCGCACCAGCCTGATTCGTCTGAAAGTCATCGACGCCTTGCTGGTCGCCGCACAAAGTGAACGGCGCCTGGGCGTTCGCGGTGTCCACAGCCAATTGCTGGATCTGGATATTCCGCTGTCCTTCCTCAGTGTGCGTGAGGTGCTCAAGCGCCTGTGCGCCGAAGGCGTGATCACCTTCAATGACGACAAGAGCTACAGCCTGCATCCACAGGCCGCAGCCGTCCTCAACCACGATTGAAGCGTGCAGCCATCGCCGTCAAGGCTTGACCTTGCGGCGCATCACGCCGTTGATCACCACCACGATCACCGCCACACCGATGGCGACGAACTGGAACGTCTTCTCCGAAATCATGCCGGCATTTTGCAGCCAGGACAGGCCGAGCATGATGGCCAGGACCGACACGGCGATCAGAATCGAATAAATCAAGCGTTGCTTGTGGGTCATTGCGGCTTCCTGAAACTTTGAAATGTATCCGGTTTGTATCCGTTTGCATGCCATGCACTTACCGTTCTACGGGGATGCGCCGCTGCAATCGGGGTCTCATGTTACAGCCGATGAAGAGTTTTGGCTTCATGACGGCGTAACCATGAGGAATTTTCAAAATGCTGCGTCGAATCACCTGGCTGATTCCCGTTCTTGCCCTGCTGACCCTGAGTGGCTGCATCATCTTCCCCCACGGCGGCTGGCATGACGATCACCACCGTTACTACCAGGGTGGCCCTGGTTATTACCAACATCGCTAGAACAGGATTGTTCGCCCTGCCCGCTTGCCAATGAACAGACCGTGGCAGGAAATCAACAAGTCCGATCAACTTCAAACAAAGCCCGCCCCGTTGCGGGCTTTTCTGTTTTTGCCAAATGCTTCTATAAATCGCTCTAACTCGTGCGCTGCGCAAAACCCGATCACTAAATAAGTTGCAAGCATTTGAAATCTAATGTCGCAGCAAAACAATAGGCCGGGCGCACCTCTGCAACTAGTCTCTGGCAACTTCCTTTCACTCACTAACAGGAACGTTTATGCAGAGAACTCTTATACAGATCCCGCCGCAAAAAGCGCTCGGATTTTGTTTGATGATCAGCGCGTTTGAACTTCTGACGTATATGGCCAGCGACTTGATCATGCCTGCGATGATAAGCGTTACCACCGAACTTGATGCCGATGTGCGGCATGTACCGAACGCTTTCAATCTTTATCTGCTTGGCGGTGTCTGCCTGCAATGGCTGATTGGCCCGCTGTCCGATCAATGGGGTCGAAGGCGGGTATTGTTGATCGGCTGCGCGTTATTTGCGGTCGCCTGCGCGGGGGCCTACAGCACCGAAAGCATTGAAGCCTTCAATCTACTGCGACTGCTGCAGGGCATGGGCCTGGGTTTTGTTGTGGCGGTCAGTTATCCGGCCCTTCAGGAAGTGTTCTGTGAAGCCGATGCGGTGCGTTTGATGGCGCTGCTCGGCAATATCGCCCTGCTTTCCCCCTTGATGGGGCCGCTGCTGGGCATTCTGCTGTTGCAATGGCTGTCGTGGCGCGAAGTGTTTCTGGGCCTGGGCCTTGCCGCGTCTATGGTCTGGCTGGGGCTATTCGCATGGATGCCGGAAACGGTTGGCGTCGCCCGTCGAGACGGACAGATGCAACCTGCCGTGTGCTTTTCCTGGGAGCAAACCTGCCGACGTTACCGCGCCCTGTTGGGTAATTGCCGATTCCTCGCCGCCAGCCTGGCGCTGGGGCTGATGAGCCTGCCGCTGATCGCCTGGATCGGCCTGGCGCCGTTGCTGCTGATCGAGTTGCTCGGGCTGACGCCGCTTGAATATGGCGTCTGGCAAATCCCGATTTTCTCTGCGGTGATTGTCGGCAATCTGATCCTTGACCGGTTGCTGATCACGCACGCCTTGCCGCAACTGATCCGCTTGGCGCTCTGGCCGTTTTGCCTGGGGCTTCTGGCCCTGATCGTCTGCGCACTGGCTGGCGCCGGACTCGGGCCGGTGGTCGCCAGTCTGGCGTTGTACGCAGTCGGATTGGGCATGAGCAATGCCGCGCTGTATCGATTGGCGCTGTTTGCCAGTGATGACAGTAAAGGTCTGGTATCGGCATTGGTCGGGATGATTTCGATTGCCGTGATGGGCCTCGGCGGCTTGCTGATTGCTGCCATCGGCGGTGGCGCAAGGCTCGAGCTTTTCGCGCTTTGCGCCGCTTTCAGCGGTTTGATGTGTCTCCCTCTGTTGCAGGGTTTGTTGCAACGCACCCCTCCCGACTCCGCCTCTGCTCAGTAAAGGAATATTGAATGCACCACTTCCCCGCCAGCGATGCGCTTTGCGCGTTGCCACACCCCTATTGCCCGGATTCCGTGCCGGTGGGCCTGTTCGATCAGGCCATGACCGAGATCAGTCGGTTTCATTGCCGGTACACCCCCGGCTACGCCCATTGGCTGAACGCCAACGGCCTCGACGAACAGGACCTGGACAGTCTTGATGACTGGGCCCGTCTGCCGCCGATTCTGGCGAACTTCTTCAAACAGCAATTGCTGCTCAGTCCGACCGGAGCGCGCGCCCTGGAACTGACATCGTCCGGCACCAGCGGCCAGAAAAGCCGTATGCGCTATGACCCGCGCAGCCTCGCGGGCGCTCAGTTCATGGTCGAGCGGATCTTCAGCCATTACGGCTGGCACTCACCAGATACGCCTTGCAATTACCTGCTGCTGAGCTACGAACCGCAGGGTGCGATCACCTTGGGAACGTCGTATACCGATCAGTTTCTGTGCCGCTTTGCTCCCGTCAACCGCGTCGCCTACGCGTTACGCAGTAACGGCGACGGCCATCAATTCGATGTGTTCGGCGTCATCACGGCCCTGCAATCGTTCGCCGCAGAAGGCCTGCCCGTGCGCATTTTCGGTTTCCCGGCGTTCCTTTGGCAGACCCTGCAACACATGCAGGCCACAGGCGTGCCCGAGCTGAAACTGCCGGCAGGTTCGCTGGCATTTTTTGGCGGTGGCTGGAAAACCCGGGCCAGCGAGGAAATCCCCAAACAGCAATTGTATGGACGCATCGCCCGGCAACTGGGCATCGAAACCGCACGTTGCCGCGACGGTTACGGTGCAGTCGAGCACGCGGTGCCGTACATCGAATGTGACCGGCATCATTTTCATGTGCCGGTTTACGCCAAGGCGTACGTGCGCAATCCGCAGGATTTTTCCATCCAGCCCTACGGCCAGCAAGGCTTGCTGGGATTCGTCTCGCCCTACATTTCGTCCAGCCCGGCGCATGCGGTCGTGATGAGCGATCTGGCGACGCTGCACCCCGGCTCAAGTTGCGGCTGTGGCCTCGCCAGCGACTGGTTCGAACTGCATGGCCGTGCAGGCACCACCGCCGGCAGGAGCTGCGCGATGGCCGCCTCCGAATTATTGGGGAGGCACTGACATGTACCTGATCCACGGAGAGCTTTGCGCCGAAATCGACCTCGACAACGCACTGGCGCAACTGCATCAGACCTTGCCGCACCACCTCAGCACACCGCTGGATAGCGCCGTCGTTCTGACCGCCGCGGGCAACTTTGCGCAGCATCTGCACAGCGCCGAACTGCCGCTGGATGACGAACAACGCCAGGCGCTGATTGACTTCTGTCAGCCTCACGCCCTGCAAACCAAACTTGAACGCGAACTGGGTGATCAGGCCGATTCACTGCGGCGCGTTGATTATCAGCAATCGCGCTTTGAGCGCTGGAGTCCCTTGGGCCTGGTGGTTCACGTCACCCCGGCCAACGCGCCGCTGTTGGCCTGCTGCGCCATGCTCGAAAGCCTGTTGGCCGGCAACCTCAACTGGCTACGCCCCAGCCGCAGCGACCAAGGCCTGACCGCACGCCTGCTGCACGCATTGGTGCAATGCGACCCCAGCGGTCAACTCTGCCATTACGTCGCGGTGTTACCCGTAGCGACGGAGCAGATCAGCCGCTTGTGCAAAATGGCCAATGGCGTATCGGCGTGGGGAGGCGAAACCGCGCTGCAAGCCATCCGCCAACAGTTGCCACCCGGATGCCGCTGGATCGACTGGGGGCACCGCATCAGTTTCGCCTACCTGACGCCAGACGCGGCCTCGCCGCCAGCACTGGACGCGATTGTCGATGAAGTCTGCCGACTGGACCAACAAGCTTGCTCCAGCCCGCAATGGTTGCTGGTCGACAGCGACGATCCCGCCGTTGTGCAAGGCATCGGCAGCGCACTGGCCGAGGCATTCGAGCGTCGCGTCGGGCAATGGCCGGCGCTGACTCCGACGGTTCAGGAAGCCAGCGAGATCACCAGCCACACCCTGATGGCGCGTCTGGGCCAGAGCTTTTCCGGTAACACCGGGCAGGTCTGGCGCGCGCCGGGCTGGCGGGTGATCTGGAGCCATGATCAGTCGCTGGCGCCTTCGCCGCTGTTTCGCACGTTGCTGCTCAAACCACTGCCACGGGCGCGACTGACGCAAACGCTGCTGCCTTGGCGCAACGTGTTACAGAGTTGCGCGCTGGTCTGCGGTGAGGCGCAGATCAATGAGCTCGCACGCACATTGATTGCAGCGGGCGTCAGCCGAATTACGCCGATCAACGCGATCCACGACGGCTACGACGGCGAGCCCCACGACGGCGTTTACGCACTGCAACGCCTGAGCCGCCGCGTGTCGGTCAGCCTCGCGCCAACGCAGTTGCCCACCCGCATGAACCTCGACCAGCCACCTTGCGCACTGACACTGACAGGTCTGCCGATCACCGACAAAGCAGCGTTTATCGCGCGACCGACGACAGCGGCGGCGCAGCTGTTTTTCCGCTCCGGCGGCAGCAGCGGCACACCGGCGCTGTCGGGCTTCAGTTACCGCGATTTTCAACGGCAAATGCGCGCGACGGCCGATGGGTTGTTCGCGGCGGGCCTTGATCCGCGCCGCGACAAGGTGATGAACCTGTTCTTCAGTGGCGGCTTGTACGGCGGCTTCTTCAGTTTTGCCAAAGTCCTGGAATTGCTCGGTGCGACGCACCTGCCCATGGGCGCGCCGGCCGACGATGATTACCGCGATATTGCGCAAGTGATCATCGAGCAGCGCATCACCGTGCTGATCGGCATGCCCAGCACCCTGCATCGACTGTTCCTCAACGAGGGGCCGCGCCTGAGTCGTTATGGGGTGATTGAAAAGGTTTTCCTCGGCGGAGAGCACATCAGAGATCAGTGCCGCGAATTACTGCATCGCTGCGGCGTCGCCAGTATCCGCTCAGCGGTGTACGGCAGTGTCGATGCGGGGCCATTCGGGCATGCCTGCGCCGCCACCGGCGACGGTGTGTTTCATTTGATGGACGCTATCCAGCATCTGGAAATCGTCGCACTGGAGCAGGACAAGCCGGTCGTTGGCGCTGAAGTCGGCCGTTTGCTGTTCACCTCCAAAGCACGTGAAGGCCAACAGGTGCAGCGCTATGAAGTCGGCGACACCGGCCGCTGGCTGCCCGGCGATTGCCCGTGCGGGCTGAGTTCGCCGCGTTTCGAATTGCTGCAACGACACGGCCGGCTGCTGCGCATCGGCAGCGATTTCATCTGTCTGAACGAACTCGCCCGGCACCTGCAAACGCCATTTCAGTTACACCTCGATCACGCACCCGATGGCCTCGAGCGCCTGCTGATTCACAGCCCTGGCGAACCCGCAGACATTCTCTGCCGACTCGAGGGCTACGCGACGCTGGCGACACTCGTGCGCACCGGGCTTCTCACCGTGCAGGCGCAAACCTGCGAGCCGCAACATTTCCACAGAAACAAACACAGCGGAAAGATTCCGCCCGTAATCGACTCGCGCCGTTAACAGCGATCGTCAGCCATGGCCAAAACAATTAACGAGAACACCATGAATACAACAACAGAACTTGGCAAGTTGTTCGCTTTTGCCCGCGAACATTCGGCGTATTACGCCAGACACTTGCAAAACGTCGCGCCGCAGACAAATACCCTGGATGAACTTCCGGTAATCGATCCACAACAATACTGGGCAAGTAGCGAGCACCTGGAACAATGGCCGGTACTGACTTCACCCGTCGAACGCGCCCTGGTATTCAAGACCGGTGGAACAACCAGCGCCGGTAAACTTTCAGTATTTACCCGCGAAGAATGGCAGACACTTGTGCGGGACTTCGGCAGCCATCTCGCCGGTCAACTCAATCCCGGCGACCGGGTGGCGAACCTGTTTTTCGTCGGCGACCTGTACGCCAGTTTCATTTTTATCCACGACGCCCTGGCGCACGAACCGGCGGGTGTTACCGAATACCCGTTTACCGGCTACGTCGACCCTGCGGTGCTGGCCGACTCGATCCGCCAACACCGGATCAATGTGCTGGCCGGCGTGCCCGCGCAATTGCTGGCGTTCGCCGCCGTGCTGGAACGCCAGGCGCGAACCCTGGCCGAAGTGGAAACAATCCTTTACGGCGGCGAAAGCCTGTTCACCGGACAATTGCAGGTGTTGCACCGGGTGTTTCCCAACGCGCGGATTGCCTCGATCGGTTACGCCAGTGTCGATGCCGGTTTCATCGGCGCCGCAAGCCGCGATTGCGCACTCGGCGAGCATCGGATGCTGGCCAGCCACAGCGTGCTGGAAATCGTCGATGAACACACCGGTGAAGTGATCGAAGAATGCGAACGAACCGGGCGACTGCTGATCACCAACCTCACCCGCCGACTGATGCCGCTGATCCGCTACCCCGTGGGTGATCTCGCTTGCTGGCGAGAGCCGGCTACCGCGTCGATGCGCAAGTTCGCCTTGATGGGCCGCAGCGCCAGCAGTCAGCGGGTGCGCGTGAGCAGCCTGACTCTGTTGATCGAAGACATTGCCGCAATAGTCGCACGCATCACCGCCAGCGACGACTGGCAACTGGTCATCAGCCAATCGGCCAACGTCGATATCGTGTGCCTGAAATGGCTCCCCGACGCGCTGACGGCCGAGACCGCTGACGCCAACACGACCTTGCAGCGCGCACTGATCGAGCAATACCCGCTGATCAAGCAACTCTGCGCTGAGCGCTTGATCGAGTTGCAGATTACCCATTGCACTCCCGATGAACTCGCGCGCCATCCGCGTTCCGGCAAGCGCCAACGCGTCGTCGATCTGCGTGTCTACGCCGCGCCCGGACCGGAGCAACGTCCATGGACAACTTGACGCTGCGCAGTTATCGCCGATCCGACGCCAGGGCCATCAGCCATCTGTTTCGGGAAATCTATGGTGACCACTACGTGCAGCCGCACGTGTATTTGCCGTTGATGATCAATCAGAACCATGGCGAGGGTCGCTGGCATTCGCTGGTGGCGGAATCCGGGAAAAAAATCCTCGGCCACGCCACGTTGTGCAGAAACGCAGGATCGTCTACGGCGGAACTGGCGTTGAGCGTGGTCCATCCGTCAACACGCGGGCAGAACATCGCGACGCAGTTGGGCATGCGGTTGTTGATCCATGCCCAGGCACTCGGTTGCCACGGCGTGACCATCAAACAGGTGACGCAGCATCTCTACACCCAACGCATGGCTGACCGACTCGGTTTTTGCAGCACCGGGTTGTTGCTCGACTACGTACCCTCACCGTTTGGCGAGCCACTGCCGGAGTCCATCGTCATCGGCTACACCCCCGTCGAAGGCTATCGCCGCCCGCTCCCGGCATTGTCCTGGCCGCAAAGCTGTCACGATTTCATGGCGCATTTGTGCGGCGTATACGGAACACAAGACAAAGAAGCGCGTTGGGTGGGAGAGCCGATGCAGGTTGAACAATGCTCAGGGCGTTATGACGTGGTGCTGAAAAAACTCGACGCCGGCTTGCTTCAACAGCTACGACGACTGCCCGAACACTGGATGATCTCGATCAGGCTCAGGCTGGCAACGGGCTTCGTCAATGCCGTGGATAGCCTGTCGGCAATGGGCTTCGTCTTCACCGGGATTGCCCCGAATGAACGGGGCGCTGGATGGTTGGCGTTGTTTCATCGGGGCTATCGCGCGCGATCGCTGGAGCTGCGCTGCCCGCACCTGCAACGACTGCATGATCAGGCTCAACAACGCGTCGCGGCACGCTGAAGCGAGGCGTTGCCGGGTTCTTGCACATCAACCAGCCCGTTCAAGCGTTGAGCGGGCTAAACGGTCAGCCTCATGCTTTGGCTTTGACACCTTCATCGACCGGTTTCGCGGCGTTGCCTTCACCGTAGGTCTTGAGGTTCTGCAGGACATAGATCGCTTTCTTGAACTCGGGAATCAGACTCTGGCCGTAAGCGTTGCCATTGAGGCCATTGTTCTGAATGGCGTCGAGCTGGGTCGCGAAATACTCCAGGGCGTTGAATTTGGCATCGATATCTTTGGTCACGCCAAAACGGTCGAACTTGTCACCGGCGTTCTTCAAGGTAAACGACGTGATCTCGGAGATCAGGCCGCGGCTGCGCAGCATCTCGCTCAGATTTCCCAATTGTTTTACTGAAACATTCGCAGGATCAAAGCCCTTGATGGCCTTGCGCAGGCCCTGCTTGTCCATTTCAGCGGTATTCAGCGCGGTGGGATTGGTACCGACCTTGGTCAGCATCTGCTGCACTTTGATGCTCTGGGCCACTTGTTTTTTCGCGCCGGTGTTACGAACCATAACGCCTGCTTTGCTCTCCCAGCCGCCGACAATACCGATCGTCATGAGAAGACTCCCTGTGAAATGAACAAAAAAATATCCGTGTTGAACGGCAATAATGGCCGCGAGTATCGGCGGGCGAATTGATGGCACCAACCTATTTCTGCACTTTTTTACAATTCTTGTACATTCTCGATACAAAAGCCCAATGGCCCGCGTTCACTGACCCGAAGTTGTCATGACAAGGTAACGAAAATCACTTTTTTGCTTATCGACGCGCGCTGATCAACACCTGTGTATCGATCTCGATACCGGCCGGTCATCGGTATTGCTGCTTTTTAGGACGCGAGTACCTAAAGCTTCCGGGCACCACGACGATACGCTGGAGATACCCGCACTGTTTTATCCCTGCCCCTAATAAGAAACGCTGCTCAAGGACCGGACTCCATGCCCGCATTCCGCACTATTCAGGCTCGCTACACGCTGTTTCTGGTTCTGTTCATCCTGCTGTTGTCGGTGTTGACCGTGGTCGGCATCAGCCAGCTGGTTGCCCCCAAGTTGCGTCACACCGAAGAACAGGTGGTACTTAACCGCATCGCCGAAGTCGCCGAGCAGATTCAGGGCGAGTTGAACAAAGTGCAGGCGCAACAGCGCAGCATCACCCAGACCATCCCTCTGCTCGACAGCGCCGCCATCGACGCGGTGCTGCCAGGTCTGGTCGATCAATACGGCGAGCTGAAAGTATTCGGCGGCGGGATCTGGCCTCTGCCGGGGCAACGTGAAGCCGGGCGCAACAAATTCAGTACGTTCTGGCACCGCGACGCCTCGGGCAAACTCGCCGTCAACACGTTCTGGAACAGCGACGCGGCGCCCAACTACTACGACCAGAGCTGGTACAAGGGCGGCATGGCCACACCGCGCGGTCAATGCGCCTGGGCGGCGGCCTATAAAGATGACGCCAGCGCCGAGCCGCGCACCAACTGCGCCATGGCCATCCAGAAAAACGGCAATGCGTGGGGCGTGTCGACCATTGACGTCACCCTTGGCTTCTTCAACGACCTGGTAGCGCGCAAGGAAAAAGACCTTAACGCTGAGATGCTGATTGTTGAAGCCGACGGCAAGGTCATCAGTAACAGCTCGCGCATCAGTGGCCCGATCGTGCTGAAGAACATCAGCGAACTGGCCGGCACGTCGACCTTCGCCAGCCAGGTCAAAGCCGGACTGCAGAATCGCGATCAGGCGCAGCGCATCGAGTTCGATAACAACGGCGAAGCCAGCACTTTCTTCATGCGTCCTATCGAAGGCACGCCGTGGTTCCTCGCCACGGCGCTGCCGACGAAAATGCTCACCGCCCAGCGTGATGACGTCCTCAGCACCTTGAGCCTGTTGCAGATTCCGCTGGTGATCCTGCTGGTGCTGTTGCAGGTCTACGCGATTCGTCAGTTGGTGCAACGCATGAAAGCCTTGAAAGCCAACATCGATTTGCTGTCCAGCGGCGATGCCGACCTGACCCGGCGCATCACCATTCGCGCCGAAGATGAACTCGGCGCCATCGGCCACTCGGTGAACACCTTTATTGCCTACCTGCAAAACATGATCGGTGAGGTCACCCAGGCCACCGGCGCCATGGCTTCCAGCCTGGATAACCTGCAACGCACCTCGGCGCAGACCAGCCAGATTCTGTTGCGCCATGCTTCGGAAACCGATCAGACCGTTACCGCCATCACCGAAATGAGTTCGACGGCAGAAAGCGTTGCGCAGAACGCCGCCGAAACCGCCGCGTTTACCCAGCGCGCCAATGAAAACGCCGACCGTTCGCGGGTGGTGGTGGGCGAAGCGACCAACAGCGTGGTCGCGTTGATCGATGAAGTGGCCAGCGCTACACACAAAGTTGAAAACATGCAGCAGGACGCCCAGCGCATCACCGAAATTCTCGGGGTGATCGGCGCGATTGCCGGGCAGACCAACCTGTTGGCGCTCAACGCGGCCATCGAAGCAGCACGCGCCGGTGAACAGGGCCGTGGTTTTGCCGTGGTTGCCGATGAAGTGCGTGCCCTCGCCGCGCGCACCCAGGCCAGCACCTCGGAAATCAACGAGATGTTGACGCGTCTGACTCAGGGCGTGAGCTCGTCAGTCAGCGCCATGGAAAACACCCAGGCCAGTTGCCAGTCCGCCGCCGACGCGACCGCACGGGTCAACTCCGGTCTGGACGAAATGGCCGGCTCGGTCAGCCACATCAACAGCCTCAGCACCCAGATCGCCACCGCCGCCGAGCAGCAAAGCGCCGTGACCGAAGAGATCAACCGCAGCATGGTGCAGATCCGCCACATGGTCGATGAGCTGGTGCAGAGTGGCAAAGCCAGCGAACTCAACACTCACCAGTTGCTCGAAGCCAACAGCCGGGTGAGCGCGATCATGGGCCGTTTCAAAGTGCGCTGATCCCTCGTACCACAAGGGTTTTCTGCCCAACAGATAACCCTTGTGGGAGCGAGCCTGCTCGCGAAAGCGATCTTTCAGTCCCCGCTTCAGTGTTTGAACTACCGCATTCGCGAGCAGGCTCGCTCCCACAGGTTGGTGCTGCGTTTTGCAACAACTGGAAACATTGCGTTGATGCCCAGCGGCAAAAACCGGTCAAAATGCGTGCTTTCCGATTGTCACCCGAGCCGAGAATCCGTTATGCGAACCCACCTGCGTCTGCTCGCCCTGAGCGCCCTGTTCATCTCCGCAATGGCCCAGGCTGCCGACCTGATTCCGATCGAAGTCCATCGCGATGCCAATTGCGGCTGCTGCAAGAAATGGATCAGCCACCTTGAAGCCAATGGCTTCAAAGTCGAAGATCACGTCGAAAGCGACATGAGCAGCTTCAAGCAGCAACATGGCGTACCGCCGCGTCTGGCCTCGTGCCACACCGCGATCATCAACGGCAAATTCGTCGAAGGCCATGTGCCCGCGGAACAGGTTCTGGCCCTGAGCAAGCGTGACGATCTGCTCGGCGTCGCCGCACCGGGCATGCCAATGGGCTCGCCGGGCATGGAAATGGACGGCATGAGTGATGCTTATCAGGTTATCGGCCTGAAGAAAGACGGGGCTGACGTGGTCGTGGCGGATTACCCGGCCCATTGATCATCACGGCGTACGGCGGCCTGTTTCTCGCCGCTTTCGGCGCGGCGACCTTGTTGCCGCTGCAATCCGAGGCGTTACTGGTCGGCCTGATCGTCAGCGAGCGTTACTGGCTGTGGGGGCTGCTGGCGGTGGCGACGCTGGGCAACGTACTCGGCTCGCTGGTCAACTGGTGGCTGGGGCGCGGGATCGAGCGCTTTCAGGATCGGCGCTGGTTTCCGGTCAGCGCCGCGCACATGGCGAAGGCGCGCAAACACTATGAGCGCTACGGTCACTGGTCGTTGCTGCTGAGCTGGTTGCCGATCATTGGCGACCCCCTGACGCTGATTGCCGGCGTGATGCGCGAACCGCTAGGGCGCTTTCTGTTGATCGTCACCCTGGCCAAAGGTGCACGTTACGGCGTGCTGGCCCTGCTGACGCTGGGGTGGCTGGGTTGAACGTTCAGGCGCGGGCATTGCCTGTGTTTAACGTCGGCGTAATCCGCTCGTTCCAGCATCGGCCGATTTCAAACGGAGTTTGACCTTATGTTTGTCATGTTTTCCCGTTGGCTGCCTGGCCTGTTTCTTTGCGCCGCCCTGCCACTGTCGGCGCAGGCTGCGACGCCAAGCGAAGCGACGCCGGAAGGCCCGGCCTATGGCCCGGAACTGCAAGGCTTCGATTATCCCTACACCCTTAAACACTTTGCCTTTCAGTCCCAGGGCAAATCCCTGCAAATGGGTTACATGGACGTCGCCGCTCACGGCAAGGCCAACGGCCGCACTGTGGTGCTGATGCACGGCAAGAACTTTTGCGCAGCCACCTGGGACAGTTCGATCAAGGCCTTGAGCGAATCCGGTTACCGGGTGATCGCACCGGACCAGATCGGCTTCTGCACCTCCAGTAAACCCGACAACTATCAATACAGCTTTCAGCAACTGGCGACCAACACTCAGCAGTTGCTCAAAGCGCTGGGCATTCAAAAAGCCACGCTGCTCGGTCATTCCACCGGCGGCATGCTCGCCACGCGTTATGCCTTGCTGTTCCCCGAGCAGGTCGAGCAACTGGCGCTGGTCAACCCGATCGGCCTGGAAGACTGGAAAGCCCTCGGCGTGCCGTATCGCACCGTGGATCAGTGGTATCAGCGTGAGCTGAAAGTCAGCGCCCAAGGCATCCGTGATTACGAACGCACCACTTACTACGACGGCCGCTGGAAACCGGAATTCGACCGCTGGGTGGACATGCTCGCCGGGCTGAGCAAAGGCCCGGGCAAGACTCAGGTCGCATGGAACTCAGCGCTGATCTACGACATGATTTTTACCCAGCCGGTGTATTACGAGTTCAAGGACCTGAAGATGCCGACCCTGCTGCTGATCGGCACCTCCGACACTACGGCCATCGGCAAGGACCTCGCGCCGCCTGAGGTGAAAGCGAAAATCGGCCATTACGACGTGCTCGGCAAACAAGTGGCCAAGCTGATCCCGCAGTCGACGCTGGTGGAATTTCCCGGCATGGGCCACGCGCCGCAAATGGAAGAGCCGGCGCAGTTCCACAAGGCCTTGCTCGGCTGGCTGAATACAACCAATCCCGTTCGTTGATGAGGTAAGGCTGATGGCGGTGCAGATTGCAGTAATCGATGACTGGCAGGACGTAGCCCGCGACGTGGTCGACTGGTCGGTGCTCGATGGCCTCGGTGAGGTGACGTTCGAACACGATTACCCAGCGGACAATGCCACACTGGCCGAGCGACTGGGCCGCTATCAGGTGATCTGCGTGATGCGCGAACGCACGCGCTTCGATGAGGATTTGCTCAAGCGTTTGCCTCATCTGAAATTGCTGGTCACCGGCGGCATGCGCAACGCAGCACTGGATATGCAAGCGGCCGCCAGGCTGGGGATCAAGGTTTGCGGCACCGACAGTTACAAGCATGCCGCGCCGGAACTGACCTGGGCGCTGATCATGGCGGCGACACGCAATCTGGTGAACGAAGCCAATGCCCTGCGCGACGGTCACTGGCAGCAAGGGCTGGGCGGCGATCTGCATGGCAAGACCCTAGGGATTTTGGGTCTTGGCAGCATCGGCCAGCGCGTCGCGCAGTTTGGTCAGGTGTTCGGCATGCGGGTGATTGCCTGGAGCGAAAACCTCACCGCCGAACGCGCTAAACAGGCTGGCGTGATGTACGTGAGCAAGCAGGAACTGTTCGAACAGTCCGATGTGTTGTCGGTGCATCTGGTGCTCAGCGAGCGCAGTCGCGGGCTGGTCGATGCGCAGGCACTGGGCTGGATGAAGCCGACGGCCCTGCTGGTCAACACCGCCCGCGGGCCGATTGTCGATGAGGCGGCGCTGATCAAGGCGTTGCAGAAACAGCAGATCGCCGGGGCGGCGCTGGACGTGTTCGAGCAGGAACCGCTGCCCGCGATGCACCCGTTTCGAACGCTGGACAATGTACTGGCGACGCCGCATGTCGGGTATGTCAGCCGGCAGAACTATGAGCAGTTCTTTTCGCAGATGATCGAGGATATTCAGGCTTGGGCGGCTGGGGAGCCGGTTCGCCTGTTGAATTGAGTCATACCGTAATCGCGGCGGTGTCATGGCCATCGCTTTCGCGAGCAGGCTCGCTCCCACAGGGGATCTTCAGTGAGCAGAAAATCTGTTCCCGGCGCAGATCCAATGTGGGAGCGAGCCTGCTCGCGAAGGGGCACTCACTGTCACCCCATCAACAAACTGCCCGCACCACAACAGTGCAACCTCACTTCCCGCTAGCACAGAATCGTGACCGATCAGTCACCGTTTTCGCCCTCCCTCGCAGAAAAACCTGCACTTCGTCGGTGCGTTTCCCCCTCAAAAGCACGGTCGGCGTGGCTTGCCAACCGATTGTCGAACAATTTACCCATTTGCTCCGCCCCGCTCTAGGATCTGGCCTAGACTGACTTTCGCGGGGTAAAACCGACCGGTCACATCGCGGAAAAAAAGTCGAAACTTTTACGCGCGGCGGCTGGTCATCTGAAAGACAGGGCCATAGCGACTGGTGCAATCCTTGCAACGGCCCGTTCACCCATTCTGCTTGCGCGTGTTGGGTAGCGTTTGCTCACCGATGCGTGGCGCGTTTGCGCCCGGCCACAGGACTTGGCCATGGACATCGCTTGTTCAAGACAAGAATCAGATCAACGAGACGGGAGATTCATATGATCAGTGCGGCATTGGAAATTCAGGGAGAGCGTGCTCAGCAGGCGGTTGGTGAATCGAGCACCATCAGTGTTCCTGGCAGCCGACAGATCAACATTCCCGGCACCAAAACGCTGACTCCGGTAGCGAGCCAGAACCCCAACAAGAAAAAAGTCTTGTTCGTCACCTCGGAAATCGCCGATCTGGTCAAGACCGGCGGTCTGGGTGACGTCTCCGCTGCCCTGCCCCGGGCCATGGCCCATCTGCACGACGTGCGCGTGTTGATCCCCGGTTACCCGCAGGTGATGCACAGCGAAAACCCGATCCACATCATCGGCGAACTGGGCGGCCACGCAGCGCTGCCGCCGTGCAAGATCGGGCGCATGGACATGCCGGACGGTCTGGTCATCTACGTGCTGATCTGCCCCGAACTCTATGAGCGCGAAGGTTCGCCCTACGGCGCCAACAACGGCCGCGACTGGCCGGATAACCACATTCGCTTCGCCCGCCTCGGTCTGGCCGCCGCCGACATCGCCGCCAACCTCGCGCAAATTCACTGGTGCCCGGATCTGGTGCACGCCCATGACTGGCCGGCCGGTCTCGCGCCTGCCTATATGCACTGGCGCGGGCAGCGTACGCCCACCCTGTTCACCATTCACAACCTCGCCTATCAAGGCGTGACCAGCCTCGGCTCCTGCCCGGAGCTGGGGATTCCAGCCCATGCCCTGCAACAGGAAGGCATGGAGTTCTACGGCAAGATGTCATTCCTCAAGGCCGGCATGGCGTATTCGAGCCATATCACCACGGTCAGCGCCACTTACGCGCAGGAAATCACCACCCCGGATTTCGGCTGTGGCCTCGACGGTTTTCTCGCCGCCAAGACTCAGCAAGGCTTGCTCAGTGGTATCCCCAACGGCATCGATGAGAGCTGGGACGCTGCGACCGATCCGCACCTGTTTGCACCGTTTGCCATTGGCGACTGGGAAGGCAAAGCGATCAACGCCGCGCACGTGCGTGAGCTGTTCGGCCTCAACGATTCCAGCGGACCGTTGTTCGCTGTGGTATCGCGACTGGTCTACCAGAAAGGTCTGGACCTGACGATAGCGGTATCCGAATACATCGTGCAGAACGGTGGCCAGATCGCAATCATCGGTCGCGGCGAGCCGGAAGAAGAACAAGCCATGCGCGAACTGGCGCTGCGCTTTCCAGGGCAGATCGGTGTGCGCATCGGCTTCAACGAAACCGACGCCCGACGCATGTTTGCCGGCAGCGATTTCCTGCTGATGCCTTCGCGTTATGAGCCTTGCGGTTTGAGTCAGATGTACGCCCAGCGTTTCGGCTCGCTGCCAGTCGCACGCAATACCGGCGGTCTGGCCGACACCATTGAAAACGGTGTCACCGGTTTCCTCTTCGATGAGTCCACCGCTGAAAGCTATCAAGAGGCCCTGAGCCGCGCATTCAAGGTATTCGCCTTCCCCGAACTGCTCAACGCCATGCGTTGCCGGGCAATGGCTGCGCCGTTCAACTGGTGCAAAGCGGTTGAACCGTACGCCGAACTCTACGAACAACTGGTCGCCAAGGCGCTGGGTAAAGCTCACCACAAATAACCAGGGAGGTTCACCACGATGCCGTTACGGTCTACTGAAACCTGGCCCCACGGCGCGATCATGCTGGACGCCGAACACACGCAATTTGCGCTATGGGCGCCGGATGCGTTTTACGTGAGTGTCGAACTTGAAAATGGCCAGTCGCTGCCGATGCTGCCTCAGGCAGACGGCTGGTTTGTGATCAAGGCCCGCTGTCCGGCGGGCACCCGCTACCGCTACAACATCGACGGCGAACTGGAGGTACCCGACCCGGCCTCCCGAGCCCAGGATGGCGACCTCGACCGCCACAGCGTGGTGGTCGATCCTCTGGCTTATCAATGGCGACACACGGCCTGGCACGGTCGGCCATGGAGCGAAGCGGTGATCTACGAGTTGCACGTCGGTGCGCTCGGTGGTTTCGCGGAAGTCGAACAACATCTGGCGCGCCTTGCAGGCCTGGGCATCACCGCCATCGAACTGATGCCGCTGGCGCAGTTCCCTGGCGAACGCAATTGGGGCTACGACGGTGTTTTGCCCTACGCCCCGCAAGCCTCCTACGGCACGCCGGAACAACTCAAACACCTGATCGACAGCGCCCACAGCCACGGTCTGGCGGTAATTCTCGACGTGGTCTACAACCACTTCGGCCCGGACGGCAATTACCTGCACCGTTACGCCAAAGGCTTCTTTCGCGAAGACAAGCACACGCCGTGGGGCGCGGCGATCGATTTTCGTCGCAGCGAAGTGCGCGAGTTCTTCATCGAAAATGCGCTGATGTGGCTGCTCGAATACCGTTTCGACGGCCTGCGCCTCGACGCCGTGCATGCCATTGAGGATCCGGATTTTCTCAGCGAAATGGCCCGACGCATCCGCGCGCAGATCGACCCCAGTCGGCATGTCTGGCTGACCGTGGAAAACGAACTCAACCAGTCGAGCCTGCTGGAATACGACTACGACGCGCAGTGGAACGATGACGGCCATAACGCCCTGCACGTCCTGCTCACCGGCGAAACCGATGCGTATTACGCCGACTACGCCGCACAACCCACCGAACAATTGGTGCGCTGCCTCAGTCAGGGCTTTGTTTTCCAGGGCCACATCACCCGCCATGGCGAACCACGCGGCGAACCCAGCGAACACCTGCCCTCCACGGCGTTCGTGCTGTTCCTGCAAAACCACGATCAGATCGGCAACCGTGCGTTCGGCGAGCGCCTGCATCACCTGGCCGATCCGCGTGCCGTGCAGGCAGCGACCGTGTTGTTACTGCTGTCGCCGATGATTCCGCTGATGTTCATGGGCGATGAGTTCGCCGCCGAGCAGCCGTTCCTGTTTTTCACCAGTCATCACGGTGAACTGGCCAAGTTGGTGCGCGAGGGCCGCCGCAATGAATTCGCCGCGTTCAGTGCCTTCACCGATCCGCACAAACGCGAGCAGATTCCCGACCCGAACGCCGAAAAAACCTTTCACGCCTCACAGCCCAGGTTGATCGGCAATGGCAGCGTGAAACAGCAGGAAACCCTCACGCTGTACCAGAAGCTGCTGCAATTTCGCCATCAATACATCATTCCACATCTGTCCGGCACGCAAGCGCTCGGCGCGCATATGCTCGGTTATGGCGCGGTCAGTGCGCGCTGGCGTCTGGGCAATGGCAGCGAGCTGCGAATTGACCTGAACCTCAGCGACACGCCAGTGGTCAACCCTCCACAGACCGAGGCCGTGTGGTTGTTTCAACAGCCATCCAGCGTCGATCTATCGGAATCGGGCGAACTGCCCGCGTATTGCGCGCTTGTCAGCCTCACGGCCGCAACCCCTTTGCAACCTCTGGATGGAGAGCGCCTATGAGCGATGCGCAACTGGAAATACTTGCAAGCCGCGCCGGCCTTGCCGTCGACTGGATCGACGCCAACGGCCGCCCGCAAAAAGTCGCCCCGGCGGTGCTGCGCAATGTTCTGATCGGACTCGGCCACCCCGCCAGCACCGCGCAGGAAATCGACGCCAGCCTGCTGGAACTGCAAGCTGCCCAACAAGACCGGCACTTGCCGCCGCTACTCACTAGCGATGTCGGCGTCGGCCTCGATCTGGGTCGGTATTTCGCCCCGCAAACCCCGTGCGAAATCCACCTTGAAGACGGCTCACGACTGAACCTGAAACTCGATTCTGAAGCGGTACTGCCGGGACTGATTCCGGTCGGCTATCAACAGGTGCAAATCGGCGATCAATATTTCACCTTGGCCGTGGCCCCGGAGCGGTGCTTCAGTGTCGGCGATGCGGTGGATAATCCGATTCCCCGTGTTTGGGGTCTGAGTGCGCAACTGTATTCGCTGCGCCGCCCCGGCGATGGCGGTTTCGGTGACACCCAAGCGTTGGAAGATCTGGTGCGCGTGGCGGGTGAACGCGGCGCCGATGCGCTGGCGATCAGCCCATTGCACGCTATGTTCAGCGCCGATACCGGGCGCTACAGCCCTTATTCGCCGTCCAGTCGTCTGTTCCTCAATCCCCTGTACGCCGCGCCCGGCGCGATTCTTGGTGAGCGCGCTTTGCGCGATGCGATCGACGCGACCGGCCTGGCCGAGCAGTTTGCGCAACTGGAAGACCTGACCCTGATCGACTGGCCAAGCGCCGCCGACGCCAAGCAAAAACTCCTGCAAGCCTTGTATGAAGGTTTCGTCGCCGGTGACCACCCGCTGCACCCGGACTTCGCCAGTTTCCGCCATGCCGGTGGTGAAGCACTGGAAAACCATTGCCGCTTCGAAGCCATTCAGGAAATGCGCGCCGCCCGTGGCGAAAACCTCGACTGGCGACAATGGCCGGAACACTGGCACGACCCACGCGGCGCGGCGCTGGAAGCCTTTGCCGAAGAATATGCAGAACGCATCGGCTACTTCGCTTTTTGCCAATGGCTGATCCACCGTTGCCTGGAGCGCGCGCAAACCGCTGCACGCAGCGCCGGCATGGGCATTGGCCTGATCGCCGATCTGGCGGTGGGTGCCGATGGCGCCGGTAGCCAGGCCTGGAGTTTCCAGGATGAATTGCTCGCCTCGCTGACCGTGGGTGCGCCGCCGGATATTCTCAATCGCTCGGGCCAGGGCTGGGGCATTTCCGCATTCTCGCCGGAAGGTCTGATTCGCAATGGGTTTCGCGCCTTCATCGACATGCTGCGCGCCAACTTCGCCCATGCCGGCGGCTTGCGCATCGACCATGTCATGGGCCTGCAACGCTTGTGGGTGATCCCCAACGGCGCGGCGCCGGCCGATGGCGCGTACCTGTATTACCCGGTCGATGACTTGCTGCGATTGCTGACCCTCGAATCCCATCGTCACCAGGCCATCGTCCTCGGTGAAGACCTTGGCACGGTGCCCGATGGCCTGCGTGAAAAGCTCATCGCCCGCTCCATGCTCGGCATGCGCGTGCTGCTGTTCGAGCAGGACAACACCTTTTTCAAACCGATTCTCGACTGGCCAGACAACGCCTTGGCGACCACCAGCACCCACGACCTGCCGACGCTCAACGGCTGGTGGCATGGTCGTGATATCGACTGGAACGCACGCTTGGGGTTCGTCGATGCCAACGGTGAAATCGAATGGCGTCATCACCGCCAGCGTGAGCGCGAAGGCCTGCGCAACGCGTTGAGCCAGGACCCGCAAAACTTTCGCGAGGAATCCCACGAGGCCGATCAAGTAGTCGATGCCGCCGTACGCTTCCTTGGCCACACCCGCGCGCCGTTGGTGCTATTGCCGCTGGAAGATGCGCTGGGCATCAATGAACAGGCGAATCTGCCCGGCACCATCGACACCCATCCGAACTGGTCACGGCGTTTGCCCGGCACCAGTGAGGCGCTGCTCGATGGCGCGGATGCGGCGCGACGTCTGGAATTACTCGCCTGCGCAAGGCTTCAGGCTGCCGAGCGTGACCAATGAATCAAACGCTCATCCAGCCCTTGCGCGCGACCTTGCGTCTGCAATTTCATAAAGGTTTCACCCTCGAACACGCGGTGCCATTGGTGCCGTACTTCGCCCGCCTCGGCATCAGCCATATTTATGCCTCGCCACTGCTCGCAGCGCGGGCCGGTTCGATGCACGGCTACGACGTGGTCGACCCGACCCAGGTCAACCCGGAACTTGGCGGCGAGCCGGCGTTACGACGCTTGGTCAGCACGTTGCGCGAACACAACATGGGCCTGATCCTCGACATCGTTTCCAACCACATGGCAGTCGGTGGCAGCGACAACCCGTGGTGGCTTGATCTGCTGGAATGGGGACGGCTGAGTCCTTATGGCGAGTTCTTCGACATTCAATGGCATTCGCCGGATCCACTGATGGAAGGCCAGTTGCTGCTGCCGTTCCTCGGCAGCGATTATGGCGTGGCCCTGCAGGAAGGCACGCTGAAACTGCACTTCAATGCGCAGACCGGCAGTTTCCATGTCGAGCACTACGACCATCACTTCCCGGTGTGCCCGAATGATTACCCTGAGCTGCTGAAATCCTCGGATGCGCTGAAGCCGTTGGCCGATCGCTTCGGCGCCCTCAGCTATCAGACCGATGCTCATTCACTGGCGATTCCGCTCAAAGAAGAATTGCGCCAACTGGCGAGTGATCCGTCAATTGCCGAGGCCATCGAAAACAACCTGAAGCATTACGATTCGACCAGCGAAGAAGGCTTCCACAAACTGCATGAGTTGCTCGAACGTCAAAGCTATCGCCTGGCGAGTTGGCGCACGGCGGCTGACGACATCAACTGGCGGCGCTTTTTCGACATCAACGAACTCGGCGGGCTGCGTGTCGAGCGCCCGGCAGTGTTCGAAGCCACCCACGGCAAGATCTTCCAGTTGATTGCCGAAGGGCTGGTCGATGGTTTGCGCATCGACCACATCGACGGCCTCGCCGACCCGCGCGGCTACTGCCGCAAACTGCGCCGCCGGGTTGATCTGCTGGCGCCGGGCAGACATTTGCCGATCTACGTCGAGAAGATCCTCGGCGCCGGCGAAACCCTGCACCGCGACTGGGCGGTGGATGGCACCACCGGTTATGAATTCATGAATCAGCTGTCGCTGCTGCAACACGACCCGGATGGCGAACACATGCTCGGCGACCTCTGGCAACGGCGTAGCGAACGCCCGGCCGCGTTCATCGAGGAAGCGCAACTGGCGCGTCAGCAGATCCTCAACGGCTCGCTCGCCAGCGATTGCGAAAGCGTCGCCCAGGCCCTGCTGCAAGTCGCCCGCGATGACCTGATGACCCGCGATCTGACCCTCGGGGCGATCCGCCGAGTGTTGCAAGCGTTGATCGTGCACTTCCCGGTGTATCGCACGTACATCAGCGCCATGGGCCGCTCCGCGCAGGATGAAAAGTTCTTCCAGCAGGCCATGGACGGTGCGCGACAGAGCCTCGGCGAAGGCGACTGGCCGGTGCTCGACTGCGTTGCCGCCTGGCTTGGCGGTACGCCGTGGCGGCGTAAACCGCGCGGGCGTTCGCGCAAGATTCTCAAGCATGCCTGCGTACGCTTTCAGCAACTGACCTCCCCGGCAGCGGCCAAAGCCGTGGAAGACACCGCGCTGTATCGCTCCGCTGTGCTGCTGTCGCGCAATGACGTCGGCTACAACACCGAACAGTTCAGCGCTCCGCTCAGCGACTTTCATGCGGTCAATCAACAACGGCTGAAGGAATTCCCCGACAACTTGCTGGCCACCGCGACCCACGATCACAAACGTGGTGAAGACACCCGCGCACGTCTGGCCGTACTCAGTGAGCGCAGCCATTGGTACGCCGAGCAGATCGAGCTGTGGCGCGCCCTCGCCCGCCCGGTGCGGGTGGATGATCAGATGCCATCGAGCGGCGATGAGCTGATTCTCTATCAAGCGTTGCTGGGCAGTTGGCCGCTGCAACTGCGTGACGACGACCAGGCGGGTTTCGCCGATTACGCCAAGCGCATCTGGCAATGGCAGCAGAAAGCCCTGCGTGAAGCCAAGCTGCAAAGCAGTTGGAGCGCACCGAGCGAAAGCTACGAAAACGCCGCGCAAGCGTTCACCGAAAAACTCCTCACCGGTGAGGAAGGCGAACTGCTGCGCGCCGCGCTGAGCAAGACCGTCAACAGCATCGCCGCTGCCGGCGCGCTCAATGGTTTGGCGCAAACCTTGCTGCGCATGACCGTGCCGGGGGTGCCGGACCTGTATCAGGGCAATGAGTTCTGGGACTTCAGCCTGGTCGATCCGGACAACCGCCGGCCGGTGGATTACGCCGCTCGCGAACACGCTTTGCACGAGCCATTGCCACCTGTGGAGTTGCTGGCGAATTGGCGTGACGGGCGCATCAAGCAAGCCTTGATCGCCCAAGTGCTAAAGCTGCGCGTCGAACATGCCGAGCTGTTCCGCCGGGGCAGCTACCAGGCCCTGGAGGTGCTCGGCAGTCAGGCGCACAACGTGCTCGCGTTTGCCCGTGAGCACGAGGGGAAGCAGGCCATCGTGATCGTGCCGGTCCGTTGCGCGACCCTGCTGGAAAACGGTGCTGTACCTCAGGTCGATGCGCTGCGCTGGGGCGACACGCGGGTGGTTTTACCGTTCGCCGCCTCTGCGACAAACCTGAAGGGACTTTTTTCAAGCAGCGCAGTCACAAAAAACAGGGAGCTGAATATCAGCGACGCGCTGGGGGATGTCCCGGTCAATCTCTTTATCCAACACTTAACGTAAGCATGAGTTCAGTTCAGGAGCATTGCGATGAGTACCGACGATAAACGCATCCGCGAATTCGCCTATCAAATCTGGGAATCGGAAGGTAAGCCCGAGGGGCATGAAGAACGCCACTGGGAAATGGCGCGCAAGCTCGCCGAAGCGGAAGCGCTGGCACCGAAGAAACCGCCGAAAGCCACCGGCAGCAAACCGGCTGGCAAGACAGCCGAGGCCAAGGCCCCGGCCGCCAAGCCGAAACCACCGGCCAAAGCCAAGCCGGCCAGCGCCGCCAAAGTGGTTCCCCCAGGCGAAAAGCCTGCCGAGAAAAAGCCTCGGGCGCCGCGAAAGCCTTCGGCGATCTGACGCTTTAACGACGATTGAACTGAATGACCGTGTGGCGGGTTCGCTCGCCACCGAGGGCTCACTCGCCCTCAAGAACCCACCAATCCCCTGTAGGAGTGAGCCTGCTCGCGATAGCTATCTGACATTCAACATTGATGTCGCCTGATAGACCGCTATCGCGAGCAGGCTCACTCCTACAGGGGGATGTGTCAGCCTAGACTACCGTTTTGCAGGAGCAATCATGACCCGTCCAAAGAATACCGAGCCCACCGCGCACGCCGAGCCGTCGAGAATCCGTGAAGGCCTGCCCTTCCCGCTCGGTGCGACCTGGGATGGTCTGGGGGTGAACTTTGCTCTGTTTTCCGCCAACGCCACCAAGGTCGAACTGTGCATCTTCGACGATGCCGGCGAAGTCGAACTCGAACGCATCGAACTGCCGGAATACACCGATGAGATCTACCACGGCTACCTGCCCGATGCGCACCCGGGGCTGATCTACGGCTACCGCGTCTACGGTCCGTACGACCCGGCCAACGGTCACCGCTTCAACCACAACAAATTACTCATCGACCCGTACGCCAAACAATTGGTCGGCCAACTGAAATGGTCGGAAGCGTTGTTCGGCTACACCATCGGCCACCCCGACGCCGACCTCAGTTTCGATGAGCGCGACAGCGCACCATTTGTACCCAAGTGCAAAGTCATCGACCCGGCGCACACCTGGGGCAATGACCATCGCGTCAGCGTGCCGTGGGACAAGACCATCATTTATGAAACCCACGTGCGCGGCATCAGCATGCGTCACCCTTCGGTACCGGAGAACGTACGCGGCACCTTTGCCGGGCTGATGGTCGACGACGTGCTCGAACACATTCGCAAGCTCGGCGTGTCCACCGTCGAATTGCTGCCGATTCATGCCTTCGTCAATGACCAGCATCTGCTGCACAAAGGCATGACCAATTACTGGGGTTACAACAGCATCGCGTTCTTCGCCCCGGACCCGCGCTACCTGGCCAGCGGCAAGATCGCCGAATTCAAGGAGATGGTCGCGCACCTGCACGAAGCCAACCTCGAAGTGATCCTCGACGTGGTCTATAACCACACCGCCGAGGGCAACGAACAAGGCCCGACCCTGTCGATGCGCGGCATCGACAACGCCTCGTATTACCGCTTGATGCCCGACGACAAGCGCTACTACATCAACGATTCCGGCACCGGCAACACCCTCGACCTGAGCCACCCGTGCGTGCTGCAAATGGTCACCGACTCGCTGCGTTACTGGGCCAGCGAGATGCACGTCGACGGTTTCCGCTTCGACCTGGCGACGATTCTCGGCCGCTACCACGACGGTTTCGACGAGCGTCACAGCTTCCTTGTCGCCTGTCGCCAGGACCCGGTGCTGCGTCAGGTGAAGATGATCGCAGAACCGTGGGACTGCGGCCCCGGCGGCTATCAAGTGGGCAACTTCCCGCCGGGTTGGGTCGAGTGGAATGACAAATTCCGCGACACCGTGCGCGCGTTCTGGAAAGGCGACGACGGCCAGGTTGCCGACTTTGCCAGCCGCATGACCGCTTCCGGCGAGATGTTCAACCAGCGCGGGCGGCGGCCGTACTCCTCGGTGAACTTCATCACCGCGCACGACGGTTTCACCCTCAACGATCTGGTCTCGTACAACGATAAGCACAACGAAGCCAACGACGAAAACAATCAGGACGGCAGCAACAACAACCTGTCGTGGAACCATGGCGTCGAAGGCCCGACCGACGATCCTGAAATCAATGCCCTGCGCCATCGGCAGATGCGCAATTTCTTCGCCACCCTGCTGCTCGCCCAAGGCACGCCGATGATCGTCGCCGGTGATGAGTTCGCCCGCACTCAGGACGGCAACAACAACGCCTATTGCCAGGACAGCGAGATCGGTTGGGTCAACTGGGACCTGAGCGAGGACGGCAAGGCGTTGCTGAAATTCGTCAAGCGCCTGATCAAGCTGCGCCTGGCCTATCCGATCCTGCGTCGCGGCCGCTTCCTGGTTGGCGAATACAACGAGGACATCGGCGTCAAGGACATCACCTGGCTGGCGCCGGATGCCACTGAGATGACCACCGAGCATTGGCACGATGCGCACAACCGCTGCCTGGGCATGTTGCTCGACGGGCGCGCGCAGGAAACCGGGATTCGCCGCAAAGGTGCGGATGCGACCTTGCTGCTGGTGGTCAACGCCCATCATGACATCGTCAATTTCACCTTGCCGGAGGTACCGGAAGGCAGTTTCTGGACCTGCATGATCGACACCAATCAGCCGTCGATCCGTGGTCAGGAACGCTTCGATTTCGGCCACGAATACTCGGTCACCGGGCGCTCGCTGCTGCTGTTCGAACTGCAACGTGACGAAGAAGACTGATATGGATCTGCACCGTTATCTGAGCCGACGACCAACGGATCATCCGCACACCGCAGCCCTCGGCGGGTGCCTGCGGGCGCTGGTCGAGGCCGGGCTGGATCGTCTGCCGTTACCGGGCAGTGGCCGCACGCTGGAGCGCTTTCAGCAGTTGGCGGAAGTCGGCGGGCATGACCTGGGTCTGTGCAAACTGTTCGAAGGTCACACCGACGCGCTGGCGATCATTGAACAACTCGGCGGCTCACCTACGCCGGGCAGCACTTGGGGCATGTGGGCAGCGGAGCCACCGCAAGCACGAGTCAAAGCCAGCCCGGCCGGGCACATGGTCGCGCTGCATGGACGCAAGGCATGGTGCTCCGGCGCCGCCGTGCTCAGCCACGCCTTGCTCACCGCCTGGGATGGCGACGATCAGCAGCAACTGGTCGCCGTCGCCCTCGACCAACCGGGCGTCACCGTCACCGAGCAAGGCTGGCAAGCGGTGGGCATGGCGGCTACTGGCAGCGTTGAGGTGCTGTTCGACGGTGCCGAAGCGCAGGCCATTGGCAATCCCGGCGACTATCTGCAACGCCCGGGTTTCTGGCAGGGCGGGATCGGTATTGCCGCGTGCTGGTACGGCGCCGCACGGCAAATCGCCGACGCGTTGCGCATCCAGTGTGAGCAACGTCCGGAACCGCATGCGTTGGCGCATCTCGGCGCGGTCGACAGCGCTTTGCAGGCCGCTGCCGATGTACTGCGTTTCAGCGCCTTGCACATCGATGCGCATCCCGAGGACAACGCCGAACTGCTGGCCCGGCGTGCTCGCGCGGTGGTCGAACAGTCGGCTGAACAGGTCATGCGTGAAGTCGGCCGCGCCCTCGGTGCCGGGCCGTTTTGCAAAGATCGCCACTTTGCCCGGCTCAGCGCCGATTTGCCGGTGTTTCTGCGCCAGAGCCATGCCGAACGGGATCTGGCCGCGCTCGGGCAATTGGTGGCCGGGCAATCCGTGGAGGCATGGGCCTTATGAAAACCAATCCGATTGTCGGCCAAGGCACGAGCCTGCACCAATGGCAGGCTTCGCGGCATCTGGCGGAACTGGATAGCATCGACATCCTCAGTCTGGTGCCACCGGGCGCGCGGGCGGTGATTGTCGCGCCGCACCCGGACGACGAAGTGCTCGGTTGCGGCGGTTTGCTGCAATTGCTTGCCGAGGCCGGTCGGCCTTTGCAACTGATGTCGGTCACCGACGGCAGCGCCAGTCATCCCGGTTCCAGTCGCTGGCCGGTGGAACGTCTGAGCGTGGTGCGCCCACAGGAATCCGCCGAAGCGCTGCGCCGACTCGGTCTGCCGATGCATCGCGTGAAGTGGCTGCGCGGCGGCTTCACTGACACTCAGGTCGCGGCGCAGGAAGCGCAGTTGGTCGAGTTCATCGAGCGTCATCTGCGCCCCGACGACGTGCTCTTTACCACGTGGAGCGAGGACGGACATTGCGACCACGAGGCCGTCGGCCGCGCCAGTGCCGAGGCTGCCCGTCGCGTCGGTGCGACTTGCCATGAACTGCCGGTGTGGACCTGGCACTGGGCAACTCCGGAAGACGCCTTCGTACCGTGGCAACGCGCACGCAAGATTCTTCTGACGCCGGCGCAAGTCGCGCGCAAACGCCACGCGGTGCACGCTTTCGCCAGTCAACTGGAAGGCGATCCTGACGCCGGACTCGGTCCGGTACTGGCGCCCTATGTGCTCGATCGCCTGCTGCAACCTTTCGAAGTGGTGTTTCTATGAGTGTCGAAGATCGCTATTTCGACGGATTGTTTGCCGGCAACGATGACCCATGGGCGTTCCGTGAGCGCTGGTATGAGCAGCGCAAACGCGCGATCACCCTCGCCGCCCTGCCGCGTCCGCACTACCGGGCAATCTTCGAACCGGGTTGCGCCAACGGCGAGTTGAGCGCCGAACTGGCCGCGCGTTGCGATCGATTGTTGTGCTGTGACACGGCCAGTGCGGCAGTGACTCTGGCGCGCACGCGGTTGAGCGTGTTCGACCACGCCGAAGTGCGGCAAAAGCGTCTTCCCGGCGACTGGCCGGAGGAAAAATTCGACCTGATCGTATTTAGCGAGATCGGCTACTACCTGGATAGTCAGGATCTGACAGAAGTGATCCGTCGGGCCAGTGATTGCCTGACTGCCGACGGCCAGTTCCTCGCCTGTCACTGGCGTCCGCCCATTGAAGGCTGCCCGCTGAATGCGCGGCAGGTTCACGACCTGATTCACGAAAAACTGCATCTGCCCCGTCTGGTCTTGCATCAGGAAGCGGACTTCATCCTTGAGGTGTGGAGCCGCGAACCGCGCTCGGTGGCGGCACTGGAGGGCTTGCGATGATCGGCATTCTGATCCCGGCGCACAATGAGGAAGACCTGCTCGACGACTGCCTGAGCGCCGCAGTGCGCGCCAGCCGCCACGGTTTGCTGGCCGGTGAAAAGGTTGAGGTGTTGGTGGTGCTCGACAGTTGCACCGACCGCTCGGCGCAGATCGTCAGTCGCTATCCGGTGCTGAGCCTGCACATCGATGCGCGCAACGTCGGTCAGGCCCGGGCGGCCGGCGCGCAGCTATTGCTGGAGCGCGGCGCGCGCTGGATCTCTTGCTCGGACGCCGACAGCCGCGTGGCCGACGACTGGCTGGTGGCGCAACTGGGGTTGGGCGCGGACGCGGTATGCGGTACCGTCACGGTCGAACGCTGGCACGAGTCGTTCGATGAAGCGGCGCAAATCCGCTATCACCGGGATTACCGGGCCTGCGATGGTCATCGGCACATTCACGGCGCTAATCTGGGCATCAGCGCCGACGCCTATCGTTGGGCCGGAGGCTTTAAACCGTTGGCCTGCGACGAAGATGTGCAGTTGGTGCGGGAGCTGGAACGGGACGGTGCCAACATCGCCTGGAGTCATCGCCCGCAAGTGCTGACCAGCGCGCGCTTCGACAGCCGTGCGCGCGGTGGCTTTGGTGACTATCTGCGACAGCTGGCACAGATGGAGCAAAAAAAAGCGGATCAGATTGATCTGTGACGCGACGAACTACGCTTCATGAGCAATACTCTGCTGCGCGGCAATCCAGGGTTCGGAGCGTCGCTGGGCAATCAACCAGCCTTCACGGGTCGGCGGCGTCTGGCAATCACCGCCAAACGCACGACTGAGGGCGAAACAACACAAGGACGTCACACCATGAAACCGTTAACCCTCAGCGACAGCAGTTCGTCGGCGCAAATCTGGAACAGCGCCCCGCAACTGGACAACATCCCGGTCATCAATACTTTAAGTCTGGTACCCGCCGGCGCCCGCGCCGTGGTCATCGCGCCGCATCCGGGCGATGAAGTGGTCACCTGTGGCGGTCTGCTGCAATTACTCTCCAGCCTCGGTCATCCGTTGCAATTGCTCTCGATCACCGATGGCAGCGCCAGCCACCCGGGTTCGCGGCAATGGTCGGAAAAACGCCTGAGCGTGTTCCGCCCGCAGGAAAGCGTCGAGGCCCTGCGCCGTCTCGGCTTGCCAATGCACAGCCTGAAATGGGTGCGCGGCGGGTTCACCGACAACGCTCTGTGCGAACAGCAAGCGCAAGTGACCGAATTCATCAGCCGCTACCTGCGCCCAGGCGATGTGGTGTTCAGCACCTGGCGCGGCGATGGCAACGACGACCATGAAGCGGTGGGTCGGGCCAGCGCGCAGGCAGCGGAACAAGCCGGGGCGACCTTTCACGATGTACCAGTCTGGGCCTGGCACTGGCCCGAGCGCGACCAGCAACTGATCCCTTGGGAACGCGCGCGCAAACTGCGCCTCGACACCTGGACGGTGGCGCGCAAGAGCCACGCCACCCACGCGTATGCGAGCCAGCTCAAGGGCGAACCGGCGATCGGCATTGCGCCGATGCTGCCGCCGGTGATTCTCGAAAGAATGCGCCTGCCCTATGAAATCGTCTTCGTCTGACGCCGTTTCGGGTAGGAGCGAGCCTGCTCGCGAAAGCGGTGGTTCTACCAACTCATGTATTGGATTTACCGACGCCTTCGCGAGCAGGCTCGCTCCCACAGGAATTGGGTTGTCATCAACCATGATTTGCAAGGAACTGCCGCCCCTCGCCATCAGTCGCATGAATAAGCGGCCCGCAATCCAGAGGAGTGAACGTGTCCAGCGATCCCGAGCGTCATCTTATCGGCGCGCCCGTCATTCATCGTCTTAGGGTGCTGACGGTCAACACCCACAAGGGTTTTACCGCGCTCAATCGGCGATTCATCCTGCCGGAACTGCGGGAAGCGGTGCGCAGCACCTCGGCCGATCTGGTGTTTCTGCAAGAAGTGGTGGGTGAACACGAACGGCATTCGAACCGTTACAACGAATGGCCACAAACCTCGCAATACGAATTTCTAGCCGACAGCATGTGGAGCGATTTCGCCTACGGGCGCAATGCCGTTTACCCTGACGGCCATCACGGTAATGCGCTGCTGTCGAAATACCCGATCCGTGAATACCGCAATCTCGATGTGTCGATCACCGGCCCCGAACGCCGAGGCCTTTTGCACTGTGTGCTCGATGTGCCGGGTCACACCGAGGTCCACGCAATCTGCGTGCACCTGAGTCTGCTCGAAAGCCATCGGCAATTGCAGCTGCAACTGCTCTGTCAGTTGCTTGAATCGCTGCCCGAGGATGCCCCGGTAATCATCGCCGGCGACTTCAACGACTGGCAGTTACAGGGCAACGCCGCCCTCGCCCGTCGCGATTACTTGCACGAAGCCTTCGAGCGCCATCACGGGCGCCCGGCCAAAACGTATCCGGCACGTTTTCCGTTGCTGCGACTGGACCGGATCTACCTGCGCAATGCCAGTAGTCATGACCCGCAGATCCTCGGCAACAAGCCGTGGACGCATCTGTCCGATCACCTGCCATTGGCGGTTGAAGTGCATCTGTAACCGCATTAATGACAGCAATACCCTATGTGGAAGATTGACAACCCTTGTGCCCTTTCAGTGCCGGCAGACCTTCTGTCGGTAACTGAAGCGCTCTGAGCCGGGGCTTTGGCCGGGTTGTTCCATACAAACAACCACTTAGTTATGTGCAGAAAAACAAACGCTTGCAAAGCCTGTTTTGCCACTACCGCTCATCGTTCAATTTCTTGACGGCGGCGCGCGACTCTTCTTATCTCTACCTTACTACCCCCGGAATAACTACCGGGACGAGCCTTAGGACACTCGCGAAATCGAGCGGCCACGGTTCGCCCCGCTCCATTCGGTCGCCCCTCGTTCGGGGTAGGAGAGACGCCACATCGAGATGCCGCATGCGCCTGCAAGGTAGACCTCCATGAGAACTTCAATCACCCCACACGAGATCAAAATCACTTTCTGCACAGTGTCGAGTTCTATCTTGCTGTGCTCATCCATGGAGGCGCAGGCCGGTCCTGCGGCGGATGAAACCACCCTGTGGTACCGCGCGGATGTGCCCGTGATGACGTTGCCCACCACCGTCATCACCCCCGGCCCGCAACGCTTCAGCCCACGGCCCGATCTGCGGGGCACGCGCTTGATTACCGAAGACCTCGCACCGTCGGCCTGGGACGAGTTGTACGGTCGAAACGCCCGCCAGGCGCAAACCGATGTGCTGTCGTCAGGCTTCGCAACACCCGGCAGCGGCGACTTCAAAGGCCCGGCGGTGCTCACCGTGCAAAGCGGCAACCACACCCAGACCCTCGGCCTGATCGGCGGCTTCAACCAGATCCAGGCCAATGGCAATGGCTTGCTCACCAGCCGCGCCTTGGCCGACCCGAACAGCGACACTCTCAACCTGCAAGGCCAAAGCCTCGGCGCTTATTACAGCCTGATCGGCGCCCAGGGCTGGCACGTGGATTTATCGGCCAGCGGTGGCCGGGTCAGCGGTTTCAGTCGCAATGAACAAGGTGCACGCCAAGCTACCGAAGGCAGTGCACTGACCTTGTCGGTAGAAGGCGGTTATCCAATTGGCTTGAGCGACAACTGGGTGGTCGAACCGCAGGCACAATTGATCAATCAACGCATCACCCTCGACACGCCCTACGCCGGCTCGGGCAATGCGTCCTCCACCGATCTGACGGCCTGGAGCGGCCGCGTCGGTGCCCGTTTGAAAGGCAGTTACGATTTGAATGGTCTGCCAGTCGAACCCTACGTGCGCACCAACCTCTGGCACACCGTCTATACCGGCAGCACGGTGACACTGGATCAGGTCGACAAGATCAGCAGCAGCCGCAAGTCATCGACCGTTGAGTTGGGCCTGGGGCTGGTGGCGCGGGTGACGCCTGTGGTGAGTCTGTATGTCAGTGCCGATTACAGCAGTGATGTCGATGACAATGATTTGAACGGGATCATTGGCAGCCTTGGGGTGCGGATGCGCTGGTAAGCGGTGAGCCGGATTTTGAAGGTGTCTGAACTGACGCCTTCGCGAGCAGGCTCGCTCCCACATTTGGAATGTATTTCCCCTGTGGGAGCGAGCCTGCTCGCGAAGGCAGCGACGCGGTCTCGGATCAGCCCTCCGGCTTGAGGATCAACACCGCCAACGGCGGCAGATTCAGCTCCAGCGACAACGACTGGCCATGGCTCGGCACCTCCTCGGTAAACGCCCCGCCGCCATTGCCGTAATTGGAACCGGCATAGGTGTCAGCATCGCTGTTGAGCAATTCAGTCCAGCGCCCGGCAAACGGCACACCGACGCGGTAGGCCTGACGCGGCACCGGCGTGAAGTTGGCCACCACCAGCACCGGTTTACCTTCCTTGCTCCAGCGCAACCAGGCATAAACGCTGTTGATCGCATCGTCGCCGATCAACCACTGGAAACCCTGCGGCGCGTCGTCCTGATCGTGCAGCGCCGGCTCTTCGCGATACAGCCGATTGAGATCGCCGACCAGTTTCTGCACGCCCTTGTGCTCGGAGTACTGCAGCAGATACCAATCCAGTTGCTGATCGTGATTCCATTCGCGCCACTGGCCAAATTCGCAACCCATGAACAACAGCTTCTTGCCCGGATGGGTCCACATGAAACTCAGATACGCACGCAGGTTGGCGAATTTTTGCCAGCGATCGCCGGGCATCTTGTCGATCAGCGAATGCTTGCCGTGCACCACCTCATCGTGGGAGATCGGCAGGATGAAACGCTCGGACCAGGCGTAGACCAGACCAAAACTCAACTCGTTGTGATGGTGCGCGCGGTACACCGGATCCTGCTGAATGTAATGCAGCGAATCGTGCATCCAGCCCATGTTCCATTTGTAGGCAAAACCGAGACCGCCCTGCTGCGTACTTTGGCTGACACCGGGCCACGCGGTGGATTCTTCGGCGATCACCAGCGCACCCGGTGCTTCCAGTTCGACCACATCGTTCAAATGCCGCAGGAAGTCGATGGCCTCCAGATTTTCCCGGCCGCCATGGCGGTTTGGCACCCATTCGCCAGCCTTGCGCGAATAGTCGCGATAGAGCATCGAAGCCACCGCATCGACGCGCAAACCATCGACATGAAAATGTTTCAACCAATGCAGCCCGGAAGCCAGCATGTAGCCGTGCACTTCGGTGCGGCCGAGGTTGTAGATCAGCGTGTCCCAATCCTGATGAAACCCTTCCAGCGGGTTGCCGTATTCGTACAGCGCGGTGCCGTCGAACTGGGCGAGACCGTGAGTATCGGTAGGGAAATGCGCCGGCACCCAGTCGAGGATCACACCGATCTCGGCCCGGTGGCAGGCGTCGACGAATTCAGCGAACTGCGCCGGCGAGCCGTACCGCGCACTCGGGGCGAATTGCGAGAGCAATTGATAACCCCAGGAGCCACCAAACGGGTGCTCCATGATCGGCATCAGTTCGATGTGGGTGAAACCCAGTTCCTTGACGTAGGGAATCAAGCGTTCGGCGAGTTCCGGCCAAGTGTACTGGCGGGCGACTTCGCCGAGATCATCCAGTTCGCACTGCCACGAACCGGCGTGCAGTTCGTAGATCGACAGAGGCGCCGAATGTTTCTGCCGGTCGCGTCGGCTGCTCATCCACTCCTGATCCTGCCAGTCGATTTGCAGCGGTTCAGCGACTTTCGAAGCGGTGTCCGGCGGCAGGCTGGTGGCCAGCGCCATCGGGTCAGCCTTGAGCGGCAGAATGCCGTGGGCGCCAAGAATCTCGTATTTGTACAACTCGCCCGCTTGCAGGCGCGGTATGAACAACTCCCAGACCCCGGACGGATGCCGCAAGCGCATGGGATGGCGGCGGCCGTCCCAGACATTGAAGTCGCCAACCACCGACACGCGCCGGGCATTCGGCGCCCACACCGCAAAGCGCACGCCGTCGACGCCATCCACCGTTTTCAGCTGCGCGCCGAGACAGGCGCTGAGGTCACGGTGATTGCCTTCGGCGAACAGATACAAGTCCATTTCACCGAGTAACTGGCCAAAGCTATAAGGATCCTCGGCAACCTGTTCGCCGCCGGCCCAGCGCGTACGCAACTGATACGGCCGCGCCTGATCGAAATGGCCGACAAACAGCCCCGGCGTTTCGGTCTGCTCCAGCGGACCGCGTTCTTCACCGCTGTCCTTGTCCAGCACCACGACACTCAGCGCCCCGGGCAGATATGCACGAATGAACTGCCCGCCAGCGCCATCGCCGTGCGGGCCGAGAATGGAAAAAGGGTCGTGATGTTCAGCGCGGACCAAGGCATCAATATCTTTCGCCGAGGGCAGCAATGTTTCTTTAACCGCACCCTGTTCCTTGTTCGAGAAACTCATGACTACTCTCCACCAAGATCGGAAAAGGGTTTAAGCCCCGTCAATAACCCATACAAACCGTGCAACGGCACGGGCAGCCACGTGGGGCGATTTTCGGCTTCATAGGCCACTTCATAGGCCGCCTTCTCCAGGCCGAACAACGCCAGCGCGGCGTCGGCACCTTCAGGATCTTGCCAAGCATGATCAAGACTAGCTGCCGCGCGGCGATATGCCTGAACAAATGCCTCGCGGGCCTCACGCAGATAGCGCTCGGCGACTAGACGCCGCGCCGTTTCAGACTCGGCGCTGTGATCAACGTTGTGCACGTTGATGGTCATTGCAGCCGCATAATCGAAGGAGCGCAGCACGCCGCTGACATCCTTGTACGGACTGTGTTTGCCACGACGCTCGCCCAATGGCCGCGCCGGTTCACCCTCGAAGTCGATCAGGTAGGCATCGCCCTTGATCACCAGTACCTGGCCCAAATGCAGATCGCCGTGGACGCGAATGCGCAAACCGCCGACGGCTTTTTTCGCCAGATCCTGCACGTGCGTGAGGATGGTTTTCTTCTCGTCGATCAGGCGTTTGACCAGTTTCTGATCCGCCGCATCGAGTTCGCCCTGATGCTGCTTGAGCAGTTTCAGCGCGTGTTCGACCTGCGCCACAACATCCTTGCCGGTGGCCTGCATGTCCTTGGCCGTCGACACCTGCGGGGCGAAGTCGGCATTGTCGGTGGGCGCGGCGAGCACCTTGTGCATCTCGCCCAGACGCTGACCGAGCATGCCGGCAAAATCCTTCAGTTCACCGAGGGCGTTGTAATGCTGTTCCTGTTCGGACATGGCATCGGCCAGCTCATCGCGCAGCGCCCGCTCGAGGTTGTTCTGCGTCCATTCCCAGGCGTCGCCCTGATTGCTCAGATAGCCTTGGGCGATCATCAGCAGATTGTCTTCGCCCTTGGCATCGCGGCGAATCACCGAGCCGAGCAGCGGAGAGATATTGGCAAATCCGGCCTCGGTCAGGTAAGCGCTCATCTCCAGTTCCGGGTGTACGCCAGAAGCGACTTTGCGTATCAGCTTAAGCACCAGACTATTGCCGATCACCACCGAACTGTTCGATTGCTCGGCAGACAGATAACGCACTTCCGACTCGGTACCGAGGCCGAGCGTTTCCAGATGCGGCGTCGGTGCAAAACGGATTTCACCTTCGCTCGACTCCAGCACCGTGTTGTTCTGCATGCCTTGCAGCACCGCACGAATAAACGTTTCAAGGCTGAACGCGTCAGTAATCAAGCCGACCTGTCGCACTCGGCGTACACGGGACAAGGCCAATTGCTGCGGCAACGCCGGGCCGACCTGATCTTCGGAAATAAAGCCGAACGGCAACTGATAACGACTGGTCTGCCCGCCACTGGTGACTTCTATTTCGCTGAGCAGCACCGGATGCTGCGCATCGCCGAAACGCACACCGTACGCCAGATGCACCTTGTCGATGGCCGCGTCCTTGCCGGCGAACCAGCGGCGATTCTGCAGCCAGCTCGGCAGAATGTTTTGCTCCAGCGATGTGCGCGACGGCGCTTCGAGCAATTCTTCCATGCGTTTTTTCAATACCAGCGTGGTGAAGTCCGGCAGGCTTTGCGCCGGTTCCACGTGCCAGCTCGGCATCTGGTTTTCCGCCGCCAGTGCAAACCAGTAGAAACCGTAAGGCGCCAGGGTCAGGAGGAAATTCAACTGGCCAATCGGCGGGAAGGCATTACCGCCGAGCATCTCCACCGGCACCATGCCCACGTAGGCCGACAGGTCCAGCTCCACCGCTTGCGCACTGCGCGAAACGTTGGCCACGCAGAGAATGATTTCGTGTTTGCCATCGGCATCGGTGAATTCACGGGTGTAAGCCAACACGCGACGGTTGTTCGGCGAGAGCATTTTCAACGTGCCACGGCCGAACGCCTTGGACTGTTTGCGCACAGCGAGCAAGCGTCGGGTCCAGTTGAGCAGCGAATGCGGATCGCCGGACTGGGTTTCGACGTTGACCGACAGATAGCCGTATTGCGGGTCCATGATCGGCGGCAGCACCAGGCTCGCCGGATCGGCACGGGAGAAGCCGCCGTTGCGGTCGATCGACCACTGCATCGGCGTACGCACGCCATCGCGGTCGCCAAGGTAGATGTTGTCGCCCATGCCGATCTCGTCGCCGTAATACAGGGTCGGCGTACCCGGCATCGACAGCAGCAGGCTGTTGAGCAATTCGATACGGCGACGGTCGCGCTCCATCAACGGCGCTAAACGTCGACGAATACCGAGGTTGATCCGCGCGCGACGGTCAGCCGCGTAGTAATTCCACAGATAGTCACGCTCTTTGTCGGTGACCATCTCCAGCGTCAGCTCATCGTGGTTGCGCAGGAAAATCGCCCACTGGCAGTTGGCAGGAATTTCCGGGGTCTGGCGCAAAATGTCGGTGATCGGGAAGCGATCTTCCTGGGCCAGCGCCATGTACATGCGCGGCATCAGCGGGAAGTGAAACGCCATGTGGCATTCATCACCGTTAAGGCCTGCCGCATCGGTATCACCGAAGTACAGCTGAGTGTCTTCGGGCCATTGGTTGGCCTCGGCGAGCAGCATGCGATCGGGGTAATTGGCGTCGATCTCGGCGCGGATCTGCTTGAGGACGTCGTGGGTTTCCGGCAGGTTTTCGTTATTGGTGCCGTCACGCTCGATCAGGTACGGAATCGCGTCGAGGCGCAGGCCATCGATGCCCATGTCCAGCCAGTAGCGCATCACCGAGAGCACGGCTTTCATCACTTGCGGATTGTCGAAATTCAGGTCCGGTTGGTGCGAATAGAAACGGTGCCAGAAGTACTGGCCGGCGACCGGATCCCAGGTCCAGTTGGATTTTTCCGTATCGAGGAAAATGATTCGCGTGCCGTCGTATTTCTGATCGTCATCCGACCACACGTAAAAGTCCCGAGCCGCCGAGCCGGGCTTGGCCTTGCGCGCACGCTGGAACCACGGGTGCTGGTCGGAGGTGTGGTTGATGACCAGTTCGGTGATCACCCGCAAGCCACGCTTGTGCGCCTCGGCGATAAAGCGCTTGGCGTCGGCCATGGTCCCGTAATCGCTGTGCACGCCACGGTATTCGGCAATGTCATAGCCATCGTCACGACGTGGCGAGGGATAGAACGGCAACAGCCAGATGGTGTTTACGCCGAGGTCGGCGATGTAATCGAGTTTGGCGATCAGGCCGGGAAAGTCGCCGATCCCGTCGTTGTTGGAGTCGAAAAACGATTTGACGTGAACTTGATAGATCACCGCGTCCTTGTACCAGAGCGGGTCTTTGATAAAGGTGGCTGCCTTGGGTTTCTTCGCCATGTGAAACTCCTGTTCAATTCTTGAAAAGCCGCGAGCCGATCACCTGACTCCAACTCAATGAGCAACCTGTGGGAGCGAGCCTGCTCGCGAATGCGGATTAACATTCAGCAAACATGTCGCCTGCAAAATTGCTTTCGCGAGCAGGCTCGCTCCCACAGGGGATCTGCGTTCAGGCAGTAATTCGCCAGATGCCGAATGGCTGGTACGCCGGGTCGATGCGCATGAACTGATACTTGCCGTGCCAGTCCCAGCGATGCCCGTTCATCAAGTCTTCGCCATGGGTCGTCGCATCATCGGGCAGGCCCATTTCCCACAGCGGCAGTTCAAAATTCGCTTCCTGCACGTTGTGCGGATCAAGGCTGACCGCGACCAGAATGAAGTTGCTGCCGTCGACACTGCGCTTGCCGAAATACAGAATGTTGTCGTTCCAAGCGTTGTAGACCTTCAGGCCCAGATGCGTGTGCAGCGCCGGGTTCTGCCGGCGGATGCGGTTGAGTTGGGCGATCTCGGCAATGATGTTGCCCGGCGCGGTGAAGTCGCGGACGCGGATCTCGTACTTCTCCGAGTCGAGGTATTCCTCTTTGCCCGGCACCGGCGCCGACTCGCACAGCTCGAACCCCGAATACATGCCCCATAAGCCTGAACCCATGGTCGCCAGCGCCGCACGGATCAGAAATCCTGGACGCCCGGATTCGTGCAGGAATGCCGGGTTGATGTCCGGTGTGTTAACGAAGAAATTCGGCCGGTAGCATTCGCGCCACGGCGATTCATTCAGTTCAGTGAAATACGTTGCTAGCTCAGCCTTGCTGTTGCGCCAGGTGAAATAGGTGTAGCTCTGCGTGTAACCGACCTTGCCCAGCCGCGCCATCATTGCCGGCGTGGTGAACGCTTCGGCGAGGAAGATCACTTCCGGGTACAGCGCCCGAACATCGGCGATCAGCCATTGCCAGAACGGCAGTGGTTTGGTGTGCGGATTGTCGACGCGAAAGATCTTCACGCCCTCTTCGACCCAGCCAATGACGATGTCGCGCAACTCGACCCACAGGCTCGGAATCGCGTCCGGCGCATAGAAGTCGACGTTGACGATGTCCTGATATTTCTTCGGCGGATTCTCCGCGTATTTGATCGTGCCGTCCGGGCGCCAGTTGAACCAGCCCGGATGCTGTTTGAGCCACGGGTGATCCTGGGAACACTGAATGGCGAAGTCGAGGGCGATTTCCAGACCGTGATCGGCGGCGGCAGCGACCAGTCGACGGAAGTCCTCGCGAGTGCCGAGTTGCGAGTGGATCGCCTCGTGACCACCCTCCTCACTACCGATGGCATAAGGGCTGCCGGGATCATCGGGACCGGCGGTCAGGGAATTGTTGCGCCCCTTGCGATGGGCGCGACCAATCGGGTGGATCGGCGTGAAATAGAGCACGTCGAAGCCCATGTCCTGAATCATCGGCAAACGCGCATGCACGTCATTAAAGGTGCCGTGACGGTGGGGATCGTCGGTGATCGAGCGCGGAAACAGTTCGTACCAACTGGCAAATTCGGCCAGTTCGCGTTCGACATCTACCGGATATTCCGGACTGACGCTCAGGTAGGCGCGGTGATCGGCCTCAGCCATCAACTGCGCACTGCGCGAGTGCAGGAACAGCGCGACCTGCTCGGTTTCGAGCAGCCCGGACAATTCGTGGTGCAACGCGGCGAGCTGTTCACTGAGCTGACCTTCGCTGCGCTCGGCGGCCTGTTGCACCATGCTCCGGCCTTCCTGCAACTCCAGCGAAACCGGTACGGCGGCGCTGTGTTTTTTCTCCAGTTCGTACTGGAAACTGGCGAAGTGATCGATCCACGCCTCGATGCAATAGAGGAAGCGCCCTTGATGCTCTGGGCGGAACTGGCCTTGCCAGCCATTGTTGCCCTGATCGGCCATGACCTCGCTTTGCCAGGTCTCCTCGCCTTCCTCGCGCCAGCGGATGCGCACCGCGAGTTTGTCGTGACCGTCGGCAAACACCTTGCTGGTGACCGCCACCTCACGGCCGGCAATCGACTTCACGGCGAACTGCCCGCCCTCGAGGGTCGGCATGGTGTTTTCGATGGCAATGCGCGGAAGCAGCAACGCCTGCGACAGCGGCATGTGCGGGTTGTAGCTCAGTTCAGAAGGTCTTTCAGCAGTCATTGAGCATCTCTCCTTAACGCCCCAAGGACGCTCTTGTGCCGGATCAGTGTTCACAACGAAGCACCTGCCCCGAAATGAACTCACTTAGGTTCCGAGCGACCGGCGCCGGGAAAAGTTCAGATGAAATTGCCGTGTCAGAAAAGCGGATCGAATTGCGTGCAGGGTGGTCAATCCACTTAAGCACTTCTCACGCCATGTGCCACACGGAGGTCATCAGATGAATATCCCGATCCCGGCCGAAACGCCCGATCCGAACATCGACAAACCCACGCTGCCCGAGACCGAGCCGCAACCGATTCCCGAGCAAGAGCCACCTGGCACCACACCACCCCCCAAAGAAGAACCACCAACGACGATGCCTCCTGTGATCCTCTAACTGATCGTTCCCACGCTCTGCGTGGGAATGCAGCCCGGGACGCTCCGCGTCCCAAAGCGGACGCGGAGCGTCCATTGAGGCATTCCCACGCAGAGCGTGGGAACGATCATCCGGCGCAGGAATGATCAGTGGTCATCAGTCTTTTCCTCGTCCTTTTCGAACAGCTTCACGATGCGCGGCATCACGCTGAAAATCCCCAGCGCCAGAAAAGTACTGAGCAGCGCCGTTGCTTCCCTGCCCAATCCCGCCGCGACCCCAATGGCCGCCGTCATCCACAGCCCGGCAGCCGTGGTCAGGCCTTTGACATGGCCTTCATCGCCTTCCTTGTTTTTCAGAATAGTCCCGGCACCGAGAAAACCGATCCCGGCAATCACCCCTTGCACCACGCGGCTCATCGCATCGGATTCCGCCCCCGATGTCTGCGGCACCAGTACAAACAGCGCAGCCCCCAGCGCTACCAACATATGCGTGCGCACCCCGGCAGCCTTGCCCTTGTGTTCGCGCTCAAAACCGAGAATGCCGCCCAGTACCGCCGCCATCAGCAGGCGCACGGTGATGCGCGTCAATTGCGAAGCATCGCCGACGTCGGCGAATTCCGCCTGCAGGGTTTGCCACACTTCATGCCACCACGCGTCCATCGTGCAGTCCTTGTTATTGGCTGGATAGACGATGGACAGCGGCGACCATTAATCAGTTGCGCAGAACCATCGGTGAAGCGTGCGCCCTAACCTTTCAGACTTCCCTGAAAAAAGGACCGCCCTCATGCCCGTTCGAGTCGATGAATCCAACCCCGAACAAAAAGTGTGTTTTTTCACCGTCGAGAATGGCGAAGAAATCCGCATTTGCGACACCTTGGAAGTGCGTACGGACAGCGACAAGGCCATGTCGTTTGTGGAAATAGATGGCCGGCGCGTTTACATCACCGAGGCAGAAGCCGACGAATTGACCGTCGCAGGCGCCAAGGATGGTCGCAAGCACTTGAAGGCTGACGAGAGTGGTTCGGTGATTTGACTGACCTTGATCAACACCCCGCGCAAACGCCTGATATAGGAGTTTGCGCCTTTGTCTGCGGGCTGCTTCAAGTTGTCGCAGGCGTTGCGCAGAATCGCATCTGATCCGCTTTTTATTGAAATAGCTGAGTCTGTTATGCAAACAGATCGACGCTCATAGTGCTCTGGCCTGATGGAGGCTGATGAGCGAATAACCATGAGCGAACAAATCCCCGTCCGAACCGTAGAAGCATCTCCAACTATCAAAAGTGTGCCCGCACGCCCAATGAAGGCGACGGCCAAATCCAGCGACAACCAGATCCACACCCGCAGCTTCACCGGCCTGTTCCGCACCTTGCGCATGAGCGGCGCGGGATTTCTGTTCGTGCTGTTTTTCGGCACCGTGTGGCTGAACTGGGGCGGACGTCAGGCGGTGCTCTGGGATCTTTCCGAAAGCAAATTCCACATCTTTGGCGCGACGTTCTGGCCGCAGGATTTCATTCTGCTGTCGGCGCTGCTGATCATCGCTGCGTTCGGTCTGTTCGCCATTACCGTGTTTGCCGGTCGGGTCTGGTGCGGTTACACCTGCCCGCAAAGTTCGTGGACGTGGATCTTCATGTGGTGCGAGAAGATCACCGAAGGCGAACGCAACCAACGCATCAAACTGCAAGCCGCGCCGTGGAGCCTGAACAAACTGGCCCGACGCGCGGCCAAGCACACCCTGTGGCTGGCGATCAGCGTGTTGACCGGCCTGACCTTCGTCGGTTACTTCACGCCGATCCGGCCGCTGGCCGAAGAACTGCTGACCCTGCAAATCGGCGGCGTCAGCCTGTTCTGGGTGCTGTTTTTCACCGCCGCCACCTACATCAACGCCGGTTGGCTGCGTGAGGCTGTGTGCATGCACATGTGCCCGTATGCGCGGTTCCAGAGCGTGATGTTCGACAAGGACACCTTGGCGATTTCCTACGACGTGGCCCGTGGCGAAAACCGTGGCCCGCGTAAACGCGACGTGAAACCGCTTGAGGCTGGCCTGGGTGACTGCATCGACTGCCAGTTATGCGTGCAGGTTTGTCCGACCGGCATCGACATTCGCGATGGTCTGCAGATGGAGTGCATCGGCTGCGCTGCGTGCATCGACGCCTGTGACTCGATCATGGACAAGATGAACTACCCGCGCGGCCTGATCCGCTACAGTTCCGAGCGCGAACTGCAGGGTGGCAAAACCCACCTGCTGCGCCCGCGCCTGATCGGTTACACCGTGGTGCTGGTGGCGATGATCGGCGCATTGGCGTTGGCGTTGATCGAGCGGCCGATGGTCTCGCTGGACGTGACCAAGGATCGCGGGTTGTTCCGCGAGAATGGTCAGGGCCAGATTGAAAACATCTATAGCCTCAAAGTCATCAACAAGACCCAGCAGCGCCAGGACTACAACCTGAGTCTGGTGGATGGCGACGGCTTCCAGTTGCAGGGCAAGACTGAACTGAGCCTGGCGCCGGGTGAGATTATCGATGTGCCGGTGTCGGTGGCGATGACCACGGAACGCCCGGCCAGCAGTTCGCAGACCTTGAGTTTCAAGATTGCCGACAGCGATGAGCCTGAGGTTTACAGCGTGGCGAAGAGCAGGTTTGTTGCGCCGATGAATCGCTGAGCCGTTAGAATCTTTTTCCCTCACCCCAGCCCTCTCCCGGAGGGAGAGGGAGCCGACCGAGGTGTCTGTCGCTATACATCGACCTGACAGACCGAATCGACTATGGATTCAGCAAAGCACTATCAAGCCGAGTCGATTACGGACTTAGCAAAGCACATCAAGCCGAGTCGATTACGGATTCAGCAAAGCACTTTTCAGGCTGAGTCGATTATGGATTCAGCAAAGCACTTTCAGGTCGGTGTAGTTCGCAAGCATCCCCCAATCAGTCCCCTCTCCCTCTGGGAGAGGGCTAGGGTGAGGGGCAGTTCTCCTGACACACCTCATCATCAACCAGCACCAAGGCTCCTCGATGAAACGCTACGAAAAATTCGCCGACGACATCGCTGAACTGATCCGCTCCGGCGTCCTTGGCCCCGGCCAGCGCGTGCCCTCGGTGCGTTACGCCAGCCAGACCTACGGGGTCAGCCCGTCCACGGTGTTCCAGGCCTATTACCTGCTCGAACGCCGTGGCCTGATCCGCGCCCGGCCGCGCTCCGGCTATTTCGTCAATACCCACGCGCCGAGCCCGTTCTCGGAGCCGGTGATCAGCAGCCACGTCAACGATTCCACCGAAGTCGACGTCAGCGAACTGGTGTTCTCGGTCCTCGATTCGATCAAGGACCCGAGTACCGTGCCGTTCGGTTCGGCGTTCCCCAGCCCGACCCTGTTCCCGTTGCAGCGCCTGTCGCGTTCGCTGGCCAGCGCGGCCCGCGAGATGGACCCGCGCATGGTCGTCACCGACATGTCGCCGGGCAATCCGCAACTGCGCCGACAGATAGCCCTGCGCTACATGGTCGGCGGCCTGATGCTGCCAATGGAAGAGTTGCTGATCACCAACGGCGCCCTCGAAGCGCTGAACCTGTGCCTGCAAGCCGTCACCGAACCGGGCGATCTGGTGGCCATCGAAGCCCCGGCGTTCTACGCCAGCCTGCAAGTGCTCGAACGGCTGAAACTCAAAGCCGTGGAAATTCCCGTGCACCCGCGCGATGGCATTGACCTCGGCGTACTTGCGCAAACCCTCGAACGCCATCCGGTCAAAGCCTGCTGGTGCATGACCAGTTTCCAGAACCCGATGGGCGCAACCATGCCCGAGGCGAAGAAACAGGAACTGGTCGAACTGCTGCGCCGCCATCAGGTGCCGCTGATCGAAGACGACGTTTACGCCGAACTCTATTACGGCCAACAAGCACCGAAACCGGCCAAGGCGTTCGACACGGAAGGTCTTGTGATGCACTGCGGTTCATTCGCCAAAAGCCTCGCCCCCGGCTACCGCATCGGCTGGGTTGCCGCCGGACGTTACGCGCAGAAAATCGAACGACTGAAACTGATGACCTCTCTGTGTGCTTCGATGCCAGCGCAAGCGGCGATTGCCGACTACCTGCAACACGGCGGTTATGACCGGCACCTGCGCAAACTGCGTTACGCACTGGAAGAACAGCAGAGCGCGATGCTCGCGGCGATTGCCCGCTACTTCCCGGCGCAGACGCGGGTCAGCCAACCGGCGGGCGGCTACTTCTTGTGGCTGGAACTGCCACCGCAAATGGATTCGCTGAAGTTGTTTCAGATGGCACTGGCGCAGGGGATCAGCATTGCGCCGGGGCCGATCTTTTCGCCGACGCAGCGCTTCAGGAATTGTATTCGGTTGAACTATGGCAGCCCTTGGACCGAGGATTCGGAAAAGGCCATGGAGACATTGGGGCGGATTGTGCGGTCGTTCTGACAGTCCTGTGTTGTCTGGGCTATTGCCTTCGCGAGCAGGCTCGCTCCTACAGGGGAACGCATTCCAATTGTAGGAGTGAGCCTGCTCGCGATGGCGCCAGAGCGGCCACCGCTGAATTAACGCCCGCCCCCCAAATCAACAAACGTCCCGGTCGCATACGACGCCTTATCCGACAACAACCAGACAATCGCCTCCGCCACTTCATCCGGGCGCCCGCCACGGGCCATCGGAATCGCCGACTCGAGCTTGCTGACCCGATCCGGATCGCCGCTCAGTGCGTGGAAATCGGTATAGATGTAACCCGGGCGCACCGCGTTGACGCGAATCCCCTCGCCCGCCACTTCCTTGGATAAACCGATAGTGAAGGTGTCGAGCGCGCCTTTGGACGCGGCGTAATCGACGTATTCGTTGGGCGAACCGAGACGCGCGGCCACCGACGACACGTTGACGATGCTGCCACCCTGCCCGCCGTGCTTGGGCGACATGCGCAGGATCGCGTGTTTGGCGCAGAGAATCGGCGCCAGTACGTTGGTTTTCATGATTTTGAGGATGCGGAATTCGGACATTTCGTCGACCCGCGATTTGTGTCCGACAGTGCCGGCGTTGTTCACCAGCGCGGTGACCCGGCCCAACTCGGTGTCGACCCGATGGAACAATGCGATCACTTCGTCTTCGATGCTGACGTCGGCACGCACGGCGATGGCCTGGGCGCCTAATCCGCGAACTTGCTCCAGCACGCTTTGCGCGGCTTGCTCATCCGACTGATAGTTGATGCAGATCCGATAACCTTGCTCGGCAGCCAACAACGCCGTAGCGGCGCCAATCCCGCGCCCGCCACCGGTGATCACAATGACTTTATCCATGCTGGCCTTTCCCCCAAATGCACACGTAACAGTCGGGGGGAAGAATAACCGCCATTGGCGGGTTTTGCATGAGGTCTGTTGTGTCGGGCCGGACGCCTTCGCGAGCAGGTCGAATCGTCGCACCGTCGCTCCCACAGGGGTATGCATTCCAAATGTGGGAGCGAGCTTGCTCGCGAAGAACGATAACGCGGTCGATCAGACCACCGCTGACTGCTCACCCCGCGCAATATCCTGCATGAATTTTTCCGCCGGCATCGGATGCCCGAGCAGATAACCCTGCAACGAATCACAGCCCAGTTCAGTCAGAAACGCCTGCTGCACACCGGTCTCGACACCTTCAGCGACAATGCGCAAACCCAGCGCCTGCCCCAACGCGACAATCGCCGAGACAATCGCCGCATCGTCGCTGTCATGCTCCAGATCGCGCACAAAACCGCGATCAATCTTCAGCTCGTTGGCCGGCAACCGCTTGAGGTACATCAGGCTGGAATAACCGGTGCCGAAATCATCGATCGACAGGTCGACGCCCATGTCCGACAGTTCCTGCAACACCATCATGCTCGCATCGGCATCGCTCATGGCCGTGGTTTCGGTGATTTCCAGAGTCAGGCTGTTGGCCGGCAAGTGGTGCGTGGCCAGCGCCTTGGCCACGCTGCGCACCAGTCCCGTGTGGCAGAACTGCAACGCCGACAGGTTCACCGCGATACGCCAATCGGTGTAACCGAGCACGTACCATTCGCGCATCTGGCGACAGGCTTCGTTGAGCACCCAGTCGCCGATCGGGATGATCAGCCCCGATTTCTCGGCCAGGTCAATGAACTTGTCCGGCATCAGCATGCCGTGAATCGGGTGCTCCCAGCGCAACAGCGCTTCAGCCCCGACCGGACGGCCGTTGGCGGCGTCGAACTTGGGTTGGTAATGCAAGCTGAACTGACTGTGTTCCAGCGCCGCGCGCAGGTCCTGCAACAACTGCAACTGCTTGCGCGCGTTGTTGTTCATCGACGCATCGAAAAAGCTGTAACCGTTTTTGCCGCCGCCCTTGGCGTGGTACATCGCCGCGTCGGCGTTCATCAGCAGTTCCTGCGCGGTCTGGCCATTGCCCGGGTACAGGGCGATGCCGACGCTGGCGGAGATCTGCAAGTCATGCTCGGCAACGCGGAATGATTGTGCGATCAGACCGACCTGACGCGCCGCCAGTCCCAGCGCATCATTGGGTTCGCTGAGGCGCACCAGTAACACGAATTCATCGCCACCGATCCGCGCCAGCGTGTCGAGGCTGCGCAAGTCTTCACGCAGACGCACGCCAACTTCGCGCAACAACTGATCACCCATGTGATGACCGAACGCATCATTAACCGGTTTGAAGCCGTCCAGATCGATGAACATCAAGGCAAAGCAGCCGCCCTGCTCGTTGACCTTTTTCATCGCCTGATTGATCCGGTCGTCGAGCAACATGCGATTCGGCAGGCCGGTCAGGGTGTCGTGCAGCGCCAACTGTGTAAGTTCACGGTTGGCGACGGTCAACGAATGCGCCAGATCGGCAGTGCGCGCTTCAAGTCGTGCGTCGAGGATCGAGGTGAGCAAGGCAATAGACAGCACCGCCAGCGTGGTGATCAGCACCAGGCTGTCGAGGCCGCTGCCCTTCAAACCGTTGACGGTGGCACCGCAGAAACTGCCGTCTGGAAATTGCGCAGCGGCCATGCCGGTGTAATGCATGCCGACAATGGCGACGCCCATGATGACCGCTGCGCCGCCGCGAATCAGGCGCACATACGGCGAGTGCTGACGCAGGCGAAAGGCAATCCACAGCGCCGCTGCCGATGCGCCGACCGCAATCAGTAATGAAGCGCCGAACAGCGTCGGGTCGTAGTCGATCCCCGGCGTCATGCGCATCGCTCCCATGCCGGTGTAATGCATGGCACTGATCCCGGCGCCCATGATCAGCGCACCGAAGGCCAGTTGCAGAATCGGCAGTTTTGGCTGGCTGACCAGCCACAAGGCGAACCCGCAGGACAACACGGCAATCAACAGTGAAAGCGCGGTCAGGGTGATGTCGTAGCCAAGGTCGATCGGCAGTTTGAAGGCGAGCATGCCAATGAAATGCATCGACCAGACGCCGATACCCATGGCAAACGCACCGCCGGCGTTCCAGAAATGCACCGCACGGCCCTTGGCCGTGGCAATGCGACCGGTGAGGTCGAGCGCAGTGTAGGAAGCGAGAATCGCCACGCACAACGAAATAAAAACCAGTGTGGAGGAATAACTACCGATGAGCATGGGATTTCTCGTGGCCACCCAACGCGGACTGCGTCCATTCTCGGTCGGGCAAATGCGGCGATTGTACTGATTACGCAGAAGAACGCACTGACAAAGTAATAAATTGGCCATCAAGCCGATGAAACGTTTGTTTGATCGTCCGAGATGCCTCTGGAATGGGGCTTTCTGAACCTTGCGCGATCATTGTGGGAGCGAGCCTGCTCGCGAATGGGCTCTCTGATTCAAAATAATCAGTCACTGCATTGACGCCTTCGCGAGCAGGCTCGCTCCCACAGGATTTCGGCCACGGCGTGATCTATTGGGCGTCACTGACATCCAGTTGTCCGTCCCAACCGCCGCCCAGCGCTGCGATGAGTTGCACGCTGGCAATCAAGCGGCTTTGCAGAATGTTCAGCACGCTGCGCTCGTTGCTCAGTGCCGTGGCTTGCACCACCACCACATCGATGTAGGCAATCAACCCGGCCTTGTACTGATTTTCCGTCAGGCGCAGGGAGTCGCGGGCCGCATCGAGCGCTTCCTGGCGCACCGCCGCTTCGTCTTCGTACACCTTCAACTGCACCAGATAGTTTTCCACTTCGCGGAAACCGTCGAGCACAGTCTGGCGGTACTTGGCCACGGTCTGGTCGTAGACCGCTTCAGTGCGGTCGACTTCTGCCGAACGAATGCCGCCATCGAAAATCGGCAACGACAGTTTCGGCCCGACCGACCAGAAACGGTTCGGCAGGCTGACCAGGTTCTGCGAGGTACTGCTGCTGTAACCGCCGCTCAGGCTCAGGCTCAGGTCCGGGTAATACGCCGCTTTGGCCACGCCGATATTGGCGTTGGCGGCAATCACCGAACGCTCCGCCGAAGCGATGTCCGGACGCCGCTCAAGCAACTGCGAGGGCAGGCTCAACGGCACCTGCGGCAGCTTTGGAATGGTCTGCACTTCGGCAATGTTGAAATCCGCCGGCGCTTGCCCGGTCAGCACGGCAATCGCATTTTCGAACTGCGCGCGCTGCCAGATCAGGTCGACCAGATCAGCCTGGGTGCTTTTCAGTTGCGTCTGCGCCTGTGCTACCGCATCGCGCCCGGAAACGCCCGCGCGGTACTGGTTCTGGGTCATTTTCAGCGAGCGTTCGTAAGCGGCAACCGTGGCTTCGAGCAGGCGTTTTTGCTGATCGATCACGCGCAGTTGCAGGTAGTTCTGCACCAGCTCCGATTGCTGACTCAGGCGCATGGCCGCCAGATCGGCAAAACTGGCCTGGGCACTGGCCTCATCGGCTTCCAGTCCACGGCGCAATTTGCCCCAGACATCGGCTTCCCAACTGACGCCCAGCTCGGCGTTATAGGTGTCGCGAATGCCACTGGAGGAACTGCTCAGACTCGAACTGCTGCTGCCGGTGCCTTGGCTGGAGCGGGTCTTGCCCAAGCTCAAGTCAACGCTGGGATAGAACGCTCCGCGAGCACTGCGCACCAAGGCCTGAGCCTGGCGGTACTGGGCTTCCGACTGCGCGACGGTCTGGTTGGAATTGTTGAGCTTTTCTATCAACCCGTTGAGTTGCTGATCGCCGTACAACTCCCACCAGGCGCCACGGGCCAGCGAATCGCTCGGGTTGGCCTGGGTCCAGCCCGCGGCTTCCTTGTACTGGGTGATTTCAGCGGTTTGCGGACGTTGATAGTCCGGGCCGACGGCGCAGGCACTGAGCATCGCCACGCACAGTGACAGGCTCAGCAAGCGCGAGCCCCGAACAGTGGCCAGATTGATAAGCGAACGGTCAGTCATAGCGGAGTTTCCAGAGCGGCGTCAGTACGCACGCCACGCCATTTGTTGAAACGATGGCGCAGCTTGTCGAGATAGAGGTAAACCACAGGCGTGGTGTAAAGCGTCAGCACCTGACTGAAGATCAGCCCGCCGATGATGGTGAGGCCCAGCGGCTGGCGCATTTCCGCGCCCTCGGCCCGGCCGAGCAGCAATGGCAAGGCACCGAGAATCGCCGCCAGCGTAGTCATCAGAATCGGCCGTAGCCGTTGCAGACAGGCGCTGCGGATCGATTCCAGCGGCGACAGGCCCTGATGCCGTTCCAGTTGCAGCGCAAGGTCGATCATCAGAATGGCGTTTTTCTTCACCACGCCAATCAGCAGGAACAGCCCGAGCAGCGAGATCAGGCTGAACTCGCCGCCCAGCGCATAGATCGACAGCAACGCGCCGACACCGGCCGACGGCAGGGTCGACAGAATCGTCAGCGGATGGATGTAGCTTTCATACAACACGCCCAGCACCAGATACACCGCCAGCAACGCGCCGAGAATCATGAACGGCTGGCTCTTCTGCGTCGCGGCGAAGGCGTCGGCAGTGCCGGCCATTTTCGCGATGACATCTTCCGGCAGGCCGAGCTTGGCAATCGCCCGCTCGATCGCGGCACTGCCCTGCTCCACCGTCACGCCTTCGGCCATGTCGAAGGAAATGTCTTCGGAGGCGAACTGGCCTTCGTGGCTGACGCGGTCGTCTTCCAGGCTGTTTTCGTAATGAGCGAACGTCGACAGCGGCACCCGCGCACCGTCAGCGGTGATCACCTGCACTTGCTTGAGCGTCACCGGATCCTGGGCGTATTTCGGATTGACCTCCATCACCACCTGATACTGGTTGAGGCTGTCGTAGATCGTCGAGATCTGCCGCTGGCTGTAGGCGTTGTTCAGCACCGCCGTGACCATGTTCATGTCGACACCGAGGCGTTTGGCCTGGTCGCGGTCGACAATCAGCGTCACTTGTTGCGCCCCGGCGCCTTCTCGGGCATCAATGGCGGTCAGTTCGGGCAGGGCTCGCAATGCCGCGACCACTTTCGGAAACCATTTACGCAACTCGCCGAGGTCGGCGCTTTGCAGGATGTAGCTGTATTGCGAACTGGTCTGCTCGCGACCGCCGCCAAATTGCAGATCCTGGTCGGCCATCAGCATCAACTGCGCACCGGGCACTTTGGGCATTTCCTTACGCAGACGCTCGATGACTTTCTGTGCCGACAGCTGCCGCTCCTTGATCGGTTTCAGACGCACAATCATGAACGCGTTGTTGGTGCCGTTGCTGCCGCCGATGAACCCGGCGACGCTTTCCACTGCTTCGTCCTTGAGCACTGCGCGGCGGAAGATTTCCATTTTCGGCTGCATCACGCTGAACGACAGGCCGTCGTCGCCGCGCACAAAACCGATCAACTGCCCGGTGTCCTGCTGCGGCATGAAGGTTTTCGGCACCACCACGTACAGCGCGACGTTGACGCCGACGGTGATCAGCAGGCTGAGCAAGGTCAGGCGCCGGTGACGCAACACCCAATCGAGGCTGGTGGCGTACTTGCCGACCATCCAGTCGTTGGTGCGACGGCTCCAGCGTTGCAGGCGATTTTCCTGCCCCGGCGTGTGCGGCTTGAGCCAACGGGCGCAAAGCATCGGCGTCAACGTCAGCGAAACCACCAGCGAGACGACGATGGCCGCCGCCAGGGTGATGGAAAACTCGCGGAACAGGCTTTCGACAATCCCGCCCATGAACAGGATCGAGAGGAACACCGCCACCAGCGAGACGTTCATCGACAGCAAGGTGAAACCGACTTCCTTGGCCCCGAGGTACGCGGCCTGCATCGGTTTGACGCCTTCGTCGATGTGCCGGGAGATGTTCTCCAGCACCACAATCGCGTCGTCCACCACCAGACCGGTGGCGAGAATCAGCGCCATCAGCGAGAGGTTGTTCAGCGAGAAACCGTAGAGGTACATCACCGCAAAGGTGCCGACCAGCGACACCGGCACGGCCAGTGTCGGAATCAGCGAGGCGCGGAAGTTACCGAGGAACAGGAATACCACCAGAATCACCAGCGCCACCGCAATCAGCAAGGTCATCTCGGCTTCATGCAGCGTCGCCTTGATCACCGGCGAGCGGTCCATGGCCAGATTCAGCTTTACGCTGGCAGGCAACACCGCTTGCAAGGCCGGCAGTTGCGCCTTGATCTCGTTGACCGTCTCGATGATGTTGGCGCCAGCCTGGCGGTTGATCACCAGCAGCACCGCCGCGTCATCGTTGAAGAAACCACTGTTGTAGCGGTCTTCGACGCCGTCACTGACCTTGGCCACGTCCTTGAGGCGCAGCGCGGCGCCGTCGGCGTAGTGGATGATCAGTGACTCGTAATCCTTGGCTTTCTCCAACTGGTCATTGGCCTGGATCTGCCACAAACGCTGGCCGTCCTCGACCGAACCCTTCGGCCGGCGCACGTTGGCATCGGCGATGGTCTTGCGCACATCGTCGAGCGCCACCCCGTACTGGTTCAGCGCCTGTGGTTCGAGCTCGATGCGCACCGCCGGCAGCGAACTGCCGCCGATCTGCACTTCACCGACACCCTGCACTTGCGACAGGCTCTGCGAAAGAATCGTCGAGGCCAGATCGTAAAGCTGGCCTTTTTCCAGCACATCGGAGGTCAGCGACAGCACCATGATTGGCGCCTGCGACGGGTTGACCTTCTTGTAGGTCGGCATACTGCGCATGCCGCTCGGCAGCAGATTGCGCGAAGCGTTGATCGCTGCCTGCACCTCCCGCGCAGCACCGTTGATGTCGCGGTCGAGGTCAAATTGCAGAATGACCCGGGTCGAACCCTGACTGGAGCGGCTGCTCATGGTGTTGACGCCGGCAATCGCGCCGAACGAGCGCTCCAGCGGTGTGGCCACGGTGGACGCCATGACCTCCGGGCTCGCGCCGGGCAGACTGGCCTGCACGACGATCACCGGGAAATCCATTTGCGGCAGTGGCGAAACCGGCAGCAGGCCGAAGCTGACACCGCCGAGCAGCATGATCGCCAGGCTCAGCAGCATTGTGGCGACCGGACGCTTGATGAAAGGGCCAGAGAGGTTCATTGACCGCGATCCCCAACGTCACACCAATCCCCTGTAGGAGTGAGCCTGCTCGCGATAGCGGTGTGTCTGTTTACATTGATGTTGCAGGTGCCGGCCTCATCGCGAGCAGGCTCACTCCTACAAGGGTTATGTGTTCGGACAGTCATACCGACGCCTCTTCAGTGTCAGCATTGGTCTTGCCAAAGCGCCGACCGAGGCGGTCGAAATACAGGTAGATCACTGGCGTGGTGAACAGCGTCAGCACCTGGCTGACCAGCAGACCACCGACCATCACCAGACCCAGCGGCTGACGCAATTCAGCACCTGAGCCCGTGGCGAGCATCAACGGCACCGCACCAAACAGCGCCGCCAGCGTGGTCATCAGAATCGGCCGGAAGCGCAACAGCGCCGCCTGATAGATCGCCTGTTCCGGCGCCATGCCTTGCGTGCGCTCAGCATCGAGGGCGAAGTCGATCATCATGATCGCGTTCTTCTTGACGATACCGATCAGCAGGATGATGCCGATGATCGCGATCATGCCCAGATCATTGCCGCTGAGCAGCAACGCCAGCAAGGCACCGACGGCCGCCGACGGCAAGGTCGAGAGAATGGTGATCGGGTGAATGTAGCTCTCGTACAGCACGCCGAGCACGATGTACATGGTCACCACCGCCGCCAGAATCAGCAGCAAGGTGCTCGATAGCGAAGCCTGGAACGCTTCGGCCGCGCCCTGGAACTGGGTCTGCACGCCGACGGGCATGCCGATGTCTTTCTGCACCTGTTCGATGATGTCGACCGCATGCCCCAGCGCCACACCGGGCGCGAGGTTGAACGACATCATTACCGCCGGGAACTGGCCGATATGGGTGATCGCCAGTTGCGCCTGACGCTCCTCGATATGAGCCAGACTCGACAGGCGTACCTGCGCGTCATCGGTGGTCTTGACGTGAATCTGGTCCAGCGCCTGCGGGCCGATCTTCTCTCCGGCCTGGGCTTGCAGCACCACGCGGTACTGGCTGGCCTGGGTGTAAATGGTCGAGATCTGCCGCTGGCCAAAAGCGTCATAGAGCGCATCGGTGATGTTCGCCACCGAAACGCCAAGGCGTGAGGCGGCATCGCGGTCGATCACCAGATAGACCTGTAAACCCTTGTCCTGCAAATCACTGGCAACGTCGGTCAATTCCGGCCGTTGGGCCAGCGCTTCGACCAGTCGCCCGCTCCACTGGCTGAGCAGTTCGGAATCCGGCGAGGACATGCTGAACTGATACTGGGTCCGGCTGACACGGTCTTCGATGGTCAGGTCCTGCACCGGCTGCATGAACAGGCGGATGCCGACCAGTTTGTCCAGTTGCGGTTGCAGGCGCGCAATCACTTCAGTGGCGCTTAGATCGCGATCGCCATGGGGCTTGAGGTTGATCAGCAAGCGGCCGCTGTTGAGCGTGGCGTTATCGCCGTCGACACCGATGTAGGACGACAGGCTCTGCACCGCCGGATCTTGCAGAATGATTTTCGCCAGTTCCTGCTGACGCTCGCCCATCGCGGCGAAGGAGATCGACTGCGGCGCTTCGGAAATGCCCTGAATCACCCCGGTGTCCTGCACCGGGAAGAAGCCTTTCGGCACGACCATGTAAAGAAATACGGTCAACCCCAGCGTAGCGATGGCCACCAGCAAGGTCAGCGGCTGATGTTTGAGCACCCAGCGCAGCATCCGCCCGTACTCGGCAATCATCCAGTCAATCACCGCGCCACTGGCCCGGTAGAAACGGCCCTGCTCATGTTCTTCCGGCTCACGCTTGAGCAGACGCGCGCACATCATCGGCGTCAGGGTCAGCGAGACCACCAGCGAAATCAGGATCGCCACGGCCAGGGTGATGGCGAATTCGCGGAACAACCGCCCGACCACGTCGGCCATGAACAGCAGCGGGATCAATACTGCGATCAGCGACAGGGTCAGGGAAATCAGGGTGAAGCCGATCTGCTTGGCGCCCTTCAGCGCGGCCTGCATCGGGCTGTCGCCCTCTTCGATGAAGCGCGCGATGTTCTCGAGCATGACGATGGCGTCGTCGACCACAAAACCGGTGGCAATGGTCAGCGCCATCAAGGTCAGGTTGTTAACCGAGAAGCCGGCCAGGTACATCACGCCGAAAGTGCCGATCAGCGATAGCGGCACGGCCACTGACGGAATGATCGTGGCACTGGCGCGCCGCAGGAACAGAAACGTCACCATCACCACCAGGGCAATGGCGATCAGCAATTCGTGTTGCACGTCAGTGACCGAGGCGCGGATGGTCTGCGTGCGGTCGGTCAGTACCGTCACTTCGAGGCCGGCCGGCAGGTTGTCGGTGATGCTCGGCAGCAGCGCCTTGATGCGGTCGACCACTTCAATGACGTTGGCACCCGGCTGACGCTGGATGTTCAGCAAAACCGCCTGATTCTGGTTGGCCCACGCAGCGAGGCGTTCGTTTTCGGCGCCATCGACAATTTCCGCCACGTCCTTGAGCCGCAACGGCGCGCCGTTCTTGTAGGCGAGGATCAGGTTGGCGTAATCCTTGGGCGAGGTCAGTTGGTCGTTGGCGTCGAGCATCGACACCCGCGTCGGGCCGTCAAAGTTGCCCTTCGGCTGGTTGACGTTGGAAGCACTGATCAAGGTGCGCACGTCCGCCAGGTTCAAGCTGTTGGCCGCCAACGCTTCCGGGTTGACCTTGATGCGCACGGCCTGACGCTGACCGCCGGCAATGCTGACCATGCCGACGCCGCTGATCTGGGCAATTTTCTGCGCCATGCGCGTATCGACCAGGTCATTGAGTTTGGGCAGCAACATGGTTTTCGAGGTGATCGCCAGGGTCAGCACCGGGGTGTCCGCCGGGTTGACCTTGTTGTACACCGGCGGCGCCGGCAAATCGGTGGGCAGCAGATTGGTCGCGGCGTTGATCGCGGCCTGCACCTGCTGCTCGGCGACGTCCATGTTGATGTCGAGGCTGAAGCGCAGGGTCAGCACCGAAGCACCACCGGAACTGGTCGAGGCCATTTGCGTGAGGCCCGGCATCTGCCCGAACTGGCGCTCGAGTGGCGCAGTTACGGCACTGGTCATCACATCCGGGCTGGCGCCGGGATATAAGGTCATGACGCGGATGGTCGGGTAATCAACTTGTGGCAGCGCAGAAACTGGCAGCAAGCGATAAGCGATCAGGCCGGCCAGAACAATGGCCAGCATGCTCAGGGTGGTGGCTACCGGTCGGAGGATGAACAGCCGCGAAATGTTCATGCGCCCTTCTTGGCCTTATCGGTGACAGCAGCGTCAGTCGGGGTGGCGGCAGATTTGCCTTGCAGGTGTTCAGTTGGAGTGGTCGGCACTTGGTTGCTGTCGTTGACCACTTCCACTTCGCTGCCTTCCTTCAGACGGTCGGTGCCTTCCAGCACCACGCGGTCGCCGGCGGCCAGGCCTTCGGTGATCACAGTGTTTTCGCCATCACTGGCGCCGATCTTCAATTGGCGAATGGTGACTTTCTTGTCGCCATCCAGTGCATAGACGAAGGTGCCGTTGGTGCCGAACTGGATGGCCGCCGACGGTGCCAGCACCACGCCTTTCAGCGTGTCAGCGAGCAAGTGAACGTTGACGAACTGGTTGGGGAACAGCGCCTGATCACGGTTATCGTAGCGGGCCTTGAACTTCAAGGTGCCGGTGGCAACGTCGATCTGGTTGTCGAGGCTTTGCAGAACGCCGCTGGCTTGCAGCTTGCTGTCGCCGCGATCCCACGCCTCGGCCGGAAGTTTGGCGCCGCTGCGATAACGCGCGAGCACGGTTTCGAGGCTGTTTTCCGGCAAGGTGAAAGCGACGCTGATCGGTTGCGTCTGGGTGATCACCGCGAGGGACGTGGTGTCATTGGCGGTGACGAGGTTGCCGACGTCGACCTGGCGCAGACCGACACGGCCGGCAATCGGCGCGCGGATCTTGGTGAATTCGAGATTGAGCTTGGCGTCGTTGACTGCGGCCTGGTTGGTCTTGACCGTGCCCAGATACTGACCGACCAGCGCTTCGGCGGTGTCCAGCGTCTGTTTGGCGATGCTGTCCTCTTTGTACAAACCGCGATAACGCTCGACATCGACCTGAGCGTTTTTCAGTTGCGCCTGATTCTGCAGCAGAGTGCCTTCGGCTTGTAGCAAGGCGTTCTGGTACGGGCGTGGGTCGATCTCGGCCAACAGGTCACCGGCCTTGACCATCTGCCCTTCTTCGAAATTGATCTTGACCAGCTCGCCGCCCACCCGGCTGCGCACATTGATGGTGTTGAGCGCGGTCACCGTGCCCAGCGCCTTGTAATACAGCGGGAAGTCGCCAGTAACCGCCGGCGCCACACGCACCGGAATCGGCCCGGTGCCGCCACCGAAGCCCGGCCGCATCATCCCCGAACGCCCGGTGTGCCCGGCCGCCGCTTTGTCAGCGCCCTCTTTGTGGGCTGAACCGGTGGGCCAGAATTTCCAGCACAGGACGGCGATCACCAACAAGACCAGCAGGCTGATCAGCCAGCGACGGGAGTTACGAGGGGACGATTGCATGGAGTCATTAACCATTGGGCGCGTGGGCTTCTTTTACGGGAGGCTGAACGATAAGCACTGGTGGGGAAATAGCAAAGCAGCTTTACCGGCAATTTACCTTCAACTTACGTTTCAAGGTGTGAGGCAAAACACTGATACACAAATGAAAACGGCCTGGACAGGGCCAGGCCGTTAACAATTGTAAAAGCGCTTACTTGAGAACGGACAGGGCCGCTTCGTAGTTAGGCTCTTCAGCGATTTCCTTGACCAGTTCGCTATGCAGGACGTTGTCGTTTTCGTCCAGCACCACAACGGCGCGAGCGGTCAGGCCTTTCAGCGGGCCGTCAGCGATGGCCACGCCGTAGTTCTCGATGAACTCGGTGCCGCGCAAGGTCGACAGGTTTTGTACGTTTTCCAGACCTTCGGCGCCGCAGAAACGTGCCTGGGCGAACGGCAGGTCAGCGGAGATGCACAGCACCACGGTATTGGCGATGTCGTTGGCCTGAGCGTTGAACTTGCGCACGGAAGTGGCGCAGGTCGGGGTGTCGACGCTTGGGAAGATGTTGAGGATTTTGCGCTTGCCGGCAAAGTCTTTCAGGGTGACGTCGGACAGATTGCCGGCAACCAGAGAAAAGGCTGGCGCCTTGGAACCGGCTTGTGGCAACTGGCCGTTGACTTGAACCGGATTGCCTTTAAGGGTGACTTGAGCCATGACTTGAGTCCTTCTGATGTTTTGATTGGAAAGCATGCAAGAGGCCGAAGTTAACCACGAAATGGTCCGACGACCTATGCCCTGTTTGGAAATTGTTGGGTGCCTGCGCGAAAAATTGTATACAAAACCACAACCATTCTCCTGTAGGAGTGAGCCTGCTCGCGATGGCGGTCTGTCAGTCAACATCTGCGTGTATGACACAACGCCATCGCGAGCAGGCTCACTCCTACAATTAGATCTGCGGTGTGAAAAATTCTCCGCACTTTTACCAGAGACCCTGTCGATTCAAGCGTGGCCCGTTCGACTAAACAACGAATCCCCACAATCCACGGAGTAACCGCCATGCGCTTCATGATCCTTGTCAAAGCCAGCGCCGATTCGGAAGCCGGCATCATGCCCAGCGAAGAACTGATCACCGCGATGGGCAACTTCAACGAAGAACTGGTCAAGGCCGGCATCCTGATCGATTGCGATGGCCTGCACCCGAGCAGCAAAGGCGCTCGCGTGCATTTCTCCGGGGACAAACGCACGGTTATCGACGGGCCGTTCATCGAAACCAAAGAACTGGTGGCGGGCTACTGGATCTGGGAAGTGAAATCAAAAGAAGAAGCCATCGAATGGGTCAAGCGCTGCCCTAACCCGATGCCGGGCGAGTCTGATATTGAAATCCGCCAGATATTTTCTGCAGAAGACTTCGGCGCTGAGTTCACTCCTGAAGCGCGAGAACAGGAAGAGCGTGTCCGCGAACAGGCCAAGAAAAACGGCTAACCGGGTATCGCGTGTAGGAGCTGCCGAAGGCTGCAATTTTTTGATCTTGAAAAGCAAAGTCAAAAGATCACAGCCTCGTTTCACTCGACACCTGCAAAATCGTCAGTCGGGCATCGATCGGATGATGTCGGCCAGATCATCTTTGGTTATTTCATTGGCCTTGATAGCTGCGGCGACATCTGCTTTGGAAAGCGGAAAACGTTTGAAAATTTCTTTCAAGGTTTCCTCATTAACATTGGCCAGCCAGAGCGGATCGATAAATGAGCCGCCATACTCAGGCTTCATGGGTACTTCTTCGTGTGCAATTGCACCTTTATGGTTGAGATACACAACATAACGGTCGTGCCCTTCAGGAAAGCTTTTATCGTGATAAAGCGTGGTACCCAAAGGCAGGACATAGTAGTTCTCGTCGCCATTTGGCCCTTCAATCAGCAACGGCTCTTTGGTTTTGATCATTTTCCTGTCGTGCCCTTTCCCGATATCACCAAAAATCAGAAAAGCCAAAAAAACCGCATTGACGGATAAAACTGCCACCAGCCATAGGCTAATCCGCCTTTTCGTAGTCATTTTTCTTATCAAGCCTTTGCTCCTGCAATTTTCACAGTTATGCCCAACCGTCTTTCAAGGGACGCTCTGCGTTCCAGCTTGAGAATTTGACGCAGAGCGTCAGGGGCTGCATTCCCACGCAGAGCGTGGGAACGATCATTCAAGGGAGATCAGTTCTTGACCTCGACGTGATCCAATGCCTGATTCACCGCGAGTTCCCCCAACATGACGACCTGTGCGATACCCAGTGCAGTCTTGCGCTGCGAGGTTTCCAGCGAGGCGGCGAAGTTCATCAGCATTTCACTGGCCGAGCCTAGGGTTTCGCTGGCGTTGGCGAGCAGGGATTCGGTGTTGTACCTGGGATTGGCGAGGTACATGGGTTCCGGCTCGTTGGCGCTGGACATGATGCGGGCGGCGGGATTGAGGTAGTAGTCGAGGGCGCGGTCGGCGGCTTCGTGGAGTTTTTTACTGTCGACTGAGGCGTAGGGGGATGTGGTGTCGGCGTCTGATTCTGGGGGATTGGGTGTTGGCTTTTTCATAGTGTTTTCTCTATCCGAACGGTGGAGCTGGTCCATTCGGCTTCCGGTCGAATGGGTGGCAGCTGTACGCAGGCTGGAAACCCGGGGGACAGAGAAACCCGGACGACCCGAAGGTCCCCCACGCACAGCCGCCATAACTAAGTACGCACCAAAAAAGGTGCGCAAGCATACGTCATGAACGGTGCTGTTGCGTTCAGTTTTCCCCCGGGGTTTCCAGTCCCGGTCGCTGATTTGGCAGCGACGAACACAGGCTAGAGACCCGACGTCCGACGGACAACCTGAAAACCTTGTGGGAACGTTCCGCAAATTCCAAACAACGTTTAAACATCCCGAATTGAAATACGCATATGTAGTAGCGGCCGAAGGCTAGAGCCGCGATCGGACGAACTTTTGATTTTGCATTTAAAAAACACGATCAAAAGATCGCAGCCTCGTGTCACTCGCCAGCTCCTGTCGCCAGTGCGCCGTCCGCTTGCAGGGTCAGTTGGCGGGTGATGCCCGGCAACGGCGGCAACCCGTACTGCCGCTGGTTTGTCGACCAATAGCAACAGCTGAGGACTTTTCCACGCGAAACAGGTAGGGTGCGCAAAATCAAAGTGCCATCACTGGACCGCGTCGCAGGTTTTCATGGAGTTGTACACGCAATGAGTTGCTGGACCGTCCTTGGCCTTACGGCCGACGCCGATACGCGCAGTATCAAACGCCAATACGCCGCCCTGCTCAAACAGACCCGTCCGGACGAAGACGCCGAGGGCTTCCAGCGCCTGCGTGACGCCTATGAGCAAGCCCTGAATTACAAGGAATGGGCGCAGGCCAGCGAGGACCAAGGGGCTGATGAAGACGCCTGGGACTTGACCGGTCTGACCGTAGTCGAAGTCGACGCCTTGCAGCAGGCGACGCGCTCGCTGGCCGACACCAGCCTTGCACAATTGCAACAGCGCCATGCCCTCGCCGTTGAGCAGGGTTGCGCGCATATCCTCGAAGAGACCCTGCTGCAGCATTGCATCGAGCACCCGGATACATCGGCGCCGATGGTCGATTGGGCGGTGCAGACGTATCACTGGTTCAGTGCCTGGCAGCGGCTGGAACTGGACGAGGAATCCATCGAACATTTGCTCGATCACCAGCGGGAACGCATGACTAGACCGCTGCGTGATGCCCTCGAACGTGAGGACAGTGCGGCCTTTTTGCAGGCCTACGCACAGTGCGCGCAATACCTCTGGCTCGACGCTGAAGTGCACCGGCTGTGGTTCAACTTGTTCCTCAGTCGATTGCTGCTGGACAGCGAATACTGGTCTTCCGCTATTTTCGAACAGGTCTGCGCGGGCCAGGGCTGGCATTCCGGTCCGACCAACCGTTGCCCGAAAGATGAATGGAAGCGTCTGGTCGCGCGCCATGAAGCTCCGATTTTTATCGCGCAACAGCGTCAACTCGCCGAAGAGCCGCCCGCCACCGCCGAACACCGCGCCGCCCGCCTGTTGCTCGGTACTGGCCCGTTCAGCCAGCGTCGCGCATTGGCCCGGCGCCTGCGTGAGAAAGATTGGGAGCATTGCCGACATTTGAGTTCGGCGCTGTATGCCAATCATCCGAAGGTCTGCGCAGAATTGCCGGGTGGCACCGCGTTTTTCTGGCGCGACTGGGAACTGAAACGCGGCGAATGGCCGACCTACGTTGGCGTGGTGCTGGCCTGTCTGATCGGTGCATTTACTCATTTCATCCCGCTGGGGCTGCGCGTCACCGGGCTGATCAATATCGTCATGACCTCAACAATCGTGTTTGGCGTGATCGCTGCGGGTATCAACTGGCTGACGCACGAACTGGCGCACACCCATTGGCTGCTGGATGACCGCCTCAGCGCGCGGTTGTGGCCGGGTTTTGCCAAGGACACTGCGCCGTTCGGCGTACTGCGCGATCTTATTCCCTGCGCATTGATGGTGGCCGGACTCTGCTGGTTTTTCGGCCCCATCGCTGGCGTCGTTTATGCGGCCACGCTGGCCAGCGTGGGTTTGATTCGTCGCCGTCAGGTCAAGCCGCACACGTCCTGGGAAAAGACCAACCTGCCGGTGAAAATCGGCCTGACGCTACTCGGCGTTGTCGCTCTGGTGCTGGTGCTGGGCGTGTTCAAAGTGGCCGCCAGCCAAGGCACGGTCAATCGCAATCAGGGCCTGCAACCCTGGGCCGAGCGTTTGTGTAGCCGGTTGCCGGCGAGTTCTTTCGATTGCGGCGCCCCGGCCACCCGCGAGCAGTGGTATCCCGCGGAGGCACGGCCATGACGTCGAGATTCATGTTTGTCAGCGGCGTTGTGGTCGTTCTGGTGGTGATGGGGCTGTCGAGCGCGACCCGGCCATTCCTGAAGCTCGACCTGTGGCTTGATCAGCGCGACTCAGTGGTGACCGCACAGGCCAATGCGTTGAGTCCGATCATTGCCTGCGTCAACCGTGTCGATGTGCACTGGCGCAACGCCTACGACAAAAACCAACATCAGCGGCCAACCGCCGATGCGTTCGGAAAGTATATTTCCGAGCCTCAGGATTTCGATAACAGTGATGCGTTCACTGTGCGTGACATCCAGGAGGATACCTGCCTGCGGGATATCAACGAAAAGCTTGAGCTGCTGGCCTACCAGCCAGCGCTGTCGCAGAAAGTCCGTGACTACGCGCAAGCACTGAAGTGGGCATCGGTGATTTCGCCACCGACTCGACTCGATAAAAGTGCGAGCTTCTTTGTCGTCCCGTTCAACCAGACACCGCGAGTTCTGGCGCAAATTCAGACCGCCAGCAATGCCTATCTCAGCGCATCGACTGCCTTGAGAGAAGAACTGCTGCCACTGGACATCGCGCAGCGATCCGAACAGCTCAAACTTCTTGAGGCACGCGTAGGCAAGGAGATCCACTGGTCGCTACTGGCGTATATGATTCAGGCGCGAGAGACATTGGAGCGGCTGGAGGACGGGATGAAGCATCGCACCCTGACCCCTCAAGCCGTGGCCGAAACCACCGCTGATCTGCAACAGGCGTGGAATCGCGGTGGGCCTTTCATCGGCCCGCGTGAGCCTGGTTTCCGTAACAAAGACGATGATGCGCGCGAGCTGTGGCGGCACATCCGTGAGCCTGCGCAGCACTATCTCGAAGCACTGAACACCCTGCACAGGGATTGGCAGGACCGCGCCGAACCGCAACGTTTGAGCGACGACTATTACGCCGTCACCCGTGGCTACGACGCCTTGCTCAGCCATTACAACCGCCAGGCACGCGCCAATTTCTGAGGGTGTGCACAGGCCGGACGGTCCTCGCGGACAATCCGGCCTCGTGCGCTTACTTGGCTTTCTTGAGCTTCAGATACGACTGACGCAGGTCCGAGGCCCAGCCATCAATGACGGGTTTGACGTCATTGGTGCTCATTGCCTGCGAATCATTTTCCAGTGGCTTGCCGGTGCCTTTGCGCACCACTTGCGCGACGACCTTGTTATTCGCGCCATCGAGGAACACCGCTTCGGTGGCCAACGTAGTTTCCTGATCGCGAATACCACTGGCGGTGCTGACCGCAGCGGCGACCAGCGCAATCGGAATTACCTCGTAAGCATGCAGGCCTTCGGTGGAGCTGCTCACGGCGGTGATTGCCGCACGCACCACAATCACGCCCGGGCCAGGACCGGCGGCCAACGGCAAGTCTTTGCCGATCTCACGTTTGAGCGCCTGATCGTAGTAGGAAGTGATGCCATTGAGGGTTTGCTGGGAGATTTTCGCGGTCGGTTGCGGTTTCGGGTAGAGCTGAGTCGGCTCGATGTACACACTGGTGAATTTCCTGACGTCGACCTTTGGATCGATCCAGCGCATCACCTCGGCACCGGACGGGGATTTGGCCTCCTTGAGCTGGCTGTAGTCTTTGAGGAATCCTGAGTACTCTTTCGGGTCGACGGTTTTGCTGGAACAACCCACCATTGCGACGGTGGCAATGCACAGAGTGCCCATCATCACTGCTAGCTTCATGCTGTAACTCCTGTCAGAAGGCCGAAAACTTTGCCTGGGGGAATTACAGGTATAGCTAAAACTTCAGTAATTGCGATTGCACAGCACAATATTCACGCAAGGCTGCGCGGAGGATCACAAGCGTCATTTGAAAGACGTCGAGCATCCGGCAATGCTGCATCGAGCTCTTGGTCATTGGTGAACTTCAAGAATCCGCTGCACTGGAACAATCTGAGCCAGGACGCCCGCAGATGCTGTTGCAGGGCTGGAAGAAGATGAACATGGGCGATCCGGCGCTTAAGTGACCGGCTGGAAATTGTCTTCCCTCACCCTAGCCCTCTCCCAGAGGGAGAGGGGACCGATTGGGGGATATTCAAGAGATGCACCGACGTGAACGATTGGCTTTGAATCCATAATCGACTCGGTCTGTCGCGTCGGTGTCGCTCGCCAGACAACTCGGTCAGTCCCCTCTCCCTGAGGTAGATAGAGGAGACCGATTGGGGGAGATTCGAGAGATGCACCGACGTGATCGATTGGCTTTGAATCCATAATCGACTCGGTCTGTCACGTCGGTGTCGCTCGCCAGACAACTCGGTCAGTCCCCTCTCTCAGAGGTAGATAGAGGGGACCGATTGGGGGATGATTCGAGAGATACACCGACGTGAACGATTGGCTTTGAATCCATAATCGACTCGGTCTTTCACGTCGGTGCAGGACGCCAGACAACTCGGTCAGTCCCCTCTCCCTCCGGGAGAGGGTTAGGGTGAGGGGCTTTTCAGGGGTTCACCCCGTTACCAGGACGAAGTCTCACCACTGCGCAACGCCATCTCCCGCCGGCTGTTGATGTGCATCGCCTTGATCAAGGACACCGTGCCCACCAGCAAAATCGCCGCGCCCAACAGGAAGTCGATGTTGTACAGCTGAAAATCCTGCACCGGCCCTATCAGCAGCACCCGCACGATCGCGGCGCCCAACAGCGTGGCAAGGAAGTCGATCCCCGGTTCATTGCGGTAAAACACCAGCAGTAACGGCAGGCACAACACCAACAGCAGCAACAACACCACCACCTTGAACGAACCTTTGCGCTCGACGCCGAAGGCACATTCGTGCGGCCCGTACGCCTTGTAATCCTCGTCGCGGATCATCGAGGTTTTCTCGTTGATGTAGTCGACGCGGTTGTATTTCTGGATCGGCGTGAAGGTGTTGGACATCTCCATCAACGTGGTGATGTTCTTGAAGCGCAGGTCGATGCGCTCGCTGCCCTTGAGGTAATAAAGCACCGGTTTATAGCCGTAGCGATAGCTGTCGAACGGGAACTCGGTGACCTGACCCTGTACGCCAATCGGGCGCGGTTCAAGTTCGGCGTAGGCGCTTTTGTTGGTGGCTGACAGGTTGCGGCTCAGCGGCTGCACCTTGACCTGCTCAAGGAAGATCGGCGTGACGCCGTAGGACCATTGCAACGGCTCCAGTCGCAAACGCAGTTCATTGCGAGCGAGGTCGTAGCGGTTGAAGGTGCGTTCGGAAACCACCAGGGAACCACTGAGCATGAACTCGCCGCGCAGGTTATTGGTGACGCGCAAGGTCAGCTGGTCCTTGCCCAGCAACGCCGCTTCTGTAGTAGGCGGTGTGCCACACCACGCGGTGCTTTCGCCGACGCCGCCGAGCTGGCCGTCGCGGTTTTCCTTGAATACATAAAAGTAACTGGCCCACAGCGTCACCATTAACAGCAACGCTGTGAGGCCGAGGATTTTTTTGCCCGGACTCACTGATCAGACTCCCTTCTTCGGTTCCATCGTCCAGCCGAAAACCCGCTGGCGACGGCGACTCTACCAAAAGGCCACCATCGACCCAAGGGAAAATGCCCGATTCAGGAGGTTTCTAGGGGTTTCCCCGGTGGCAAAAGCCAGATCAAAGATCGTCCGAACGCGGCCCGAACCTGCGGCAGCTCCTACCCTTGACCTCATGTAGGAGCTGCCGCAGGCTGCGATCTTTTCAAGCGTCAGCGCCGCCGGAACAGCGGGCGTGGTTCGATGACTGAGCGCCCATACAGCACGCTCATCCCGGCCAATCCTTTCAGTGCATCCTCAGCCGATTTGTCCTCACGCACCGCGAAACTGTCGAACCCGCACTGGCGCATATGGCTGAGCTGATCACGCAGCACATCGCCAATCGCGCGCAACTCCCCTGCCCAGCCGAACCGACTGCGCAGCAGATACGCCTGACTGTAAGCACGCCCGTCGCGAAAGCTCGGAAAATCCAGTGCAATCAGCGGTAACGAGGCCAGCCACGGCACCAGGCTTTCGACCTCATCATCCGGGCCGAGCCACACGGCGTTGGTCGACGGCGATTCCAGCCAATGCGTCAGTGGCAATATCAGCAAACCCTCCGGCCTTAGCGTCGATGGTTCGCGCATCAACGTCCACGGATCGTCTGTCACTATCCGCGCTACACCCTGCTCCAGCCGCAACAGATTGTTCATACCGCCGCCTCCAGCGTCTTCGGATAGACCCGTTCCTTGAACGGCTCCAGGCCAATCCGCGCGACGGTGTCGACAAACAGTTCCTCGTGCTCGCGATAGCGCACAAACGTGCCGATGATCCGCTCGATCACCTGTGGCACCTCGGCGGCGCTGAACGACGGGCCGATGACTTTGCCCAATGCGCTGTTTTTGCCCTGCGCACCGCCGAGGGTGATCTGATACCACTCGCTGCCGTTCTTATCGACGCCGAGGATGCCGATATTGCCGATGTGGTGGTGGCCGCAGGCGTTCATGCACCCAGAAATATTCAGGCTGATATCACCCAGATCATGCAGGTAATCGAGGTTGTCGAAACGTGCCTGAATCGCCTGGGCGATCGGGATCGATTTGGCGTTGGCCAGTGCACAGAAATCGCCACCGGGGCAGGCAATGATGTCGGTCAGCAGGCCGACGTTGGCGCTGCCCAGATCGTGTTTACACGCCAGTTGCCACAGCGCATAGAGGTCGGTTTTCGCCACGTCAGGGAGGACGATGTTCTGCTCATGGGCAATACGAATTTCGCCAAACCCGAAACGCTGCGACCAGTCCGCCACCGCCAGCATCTGCGCGCCGGTGACATCCCCCGGCGGCGCCGCAATGCCCGGTTTGGTCGACAGCACCACGCTGGTGTAACCCGGCACCTTGTGCGGTTGCACATTGCGCGCGACCCAACGGGCAAACGCCGGGCTTTCGGCTAGGCGCGTGCCGAAGTCCAGATCGGTGTCGGCCAGGGTGTGATAAACCGGCGGCACGAAGGCACTGGCGACCCGCTGATATTCGGCTTCGGTCAACTGCGCCGGGCCGTCCTTGAGGTGCTGCCATTCCTCTTCGACTTCCTTGGCGAACGCCTCGATGCCCAATGCCTTGACCAGAATCTTGATGCGCGCCTTGTACTTGTTGTCGCGCCTGCCGTGGCGGTTGTACACCCGCAGCACGGCCTCGACGTAGGACAGCAAATGCTGCCACGGCAAACCTTCGCGAATCTGCAAACCGAGGATCGGCGTGCGCCCCAGACCACCGCCGACGATCACTCGCAGAAGCATCTGCCCATCGCGGCCGGGGTAAAGGTACAGGCCGATGTCATGCATCATGATTGCCGCGCGATCCTGCTTGGCCGAGCAAATGGCGATCTTGAATTTGCGTGGCAGAAACAGGAATTCCGGGTTGATCGTCGACCACTGCCGCAGGATCTCGGCCAACGGGCGCGGGTCGATCAGTTCGTCCGCCGCGACCCCGGCGAACGCCTCGGTGGTGATGTTGCGCACGCAGTTGCCGGAGGTCTGGATCGCATGCATGTTGACCTGCGCCAGACGCTCGAGGATATCCGGCACCTCGGCGAGTTCGATCCAGTTGAACTGCATGTTCTGTCGCGTAGTGAAGTGGCCGTAACCACGATCGTAATCACTGGCGATGCTCGCCAGGGTGCGCATCTGCTCGGCGCTCAGCGTGCCGTAGGGAATCGCCACGCGCAGCATGTAGGCGTGCTTCTGCATGTACAGGCCGTTTTGCAGGCGCAGCGGCAAAAACTCCTCTTCGCTCAACTCCCCGGCCATGAAGCGCTCGACCTGATCGCGGAATTGCGCAACACGCTCGAACACCAGCGCCCGGTCGTAATCATCGTATTGATACATGCACACCTCATCAGAATTGATCACGGATCAAAACACAGGATTTTCCCAGACTATGGCCGAACGGCGCAGCACGTTACAGATTCACCTGAACTCATAAAAACCATATCAGGGCGCGGCAGAACGCTGCAGTCAGCCCTTCAATCTGATCCGCACAAATCAAAGATTCCTGAGCCTGTTTTGTTTCTGGTGGGGTTTCTACAGTGCAGCTCATGCCAGACCGGGTGGCCTGGCAAGACTTTGCAACCGTGGATGAACTGACCATGAGCACAGCAACAATCGGACAGGCTTACAACTACAAGGTCGTCCGCCAATTCGTTATCGCGACGGTTTTCTGGGGTGTGGTGGGCATGGCGATGGGCGTGTTGATCGCCTCGCAACTGGTGTGGCCGGAGATGAATCTGGACCTGCCGTGGACTACCTTCGGCCGCTTGCGCCCGCTGCACACCAGCCTGGTGATTTTCGGTTTCGCCGGCAGCGCGCAATTTGCCGCCAGTTACTACGCGGTGCAGCGTACCTGCCAGGTGCGGCTGTATTCAGACAAACTCGCCGCGTTCACCTTCTGGGGTTGGCAATCGGTGATCGTGATCATGCTGATCACCCTGCCGCTGGGCTACACCACCACCAAGGAATACGCCGAGATCGAATTCTCCGGCGCGGTGTGGATGGCCGTGGTCTGGGTCGCTTACGCCATCGTGTTTTTCACCACCGTGGTGCAGCGCAAGACCAAACATATCTACGTCGGCAACTGGTTTTTTGGTGCGTTCATCCTGGTGATCGCCATGTTGCACGTGGTCAATCACTTGTCGATTCCGGTGGACTGGTTCAAGTCGTATCCGGTGTATTCCGGCGCCACCGATGCGATGGTGCAGTGGTGGTACGGGCACAACGCGGTGGGTTTCTTCCTGACCACCGGGTTCCTCGGCATGATGTATTACTTCGTGCCGAAACAGGTCAATCGGCCGGTGTATTCGTATCGCTTGTCGATTGTGCATTTCTGGGCGCTGATCACCTTGTACATCTGGGCCGGCCCGCACCATTTGCATTACACCGCGCTGCCGGACTGGGCGCAGTCACTGGGCATGGCCATGTCACTGATCCTGCTCGCGCCGAGCTGGGGCGGGATGATCAACGGCATGATGACCTTGTCCGGCGCCTGGCATAAGTTGCGCACCGACCCGATTCTGCGCTTCCTCGTGCTGTCGCTGGCGTTCTACGGCATGTCGACCTTCGAAGGGCCGATGATGGCGATCAAAACCGTCAACGCCCTCTCCCACTACACCGACTGGACCATCGGCCACGTCCACGCCGGGGCGTTGGGCTGGGTAGCGATGATTACTTTTGGCGCGACCTATCACATGGTGCCCAAAGTGTTTGGCCGCGAGCAGATGTACAGCACGCCGCTGATCAACCTGCACTTCTGGCTGGCGACCATCGGCACGGTGTTGTACATCGCTTCGATGTGGGTCAACGGCATCACCCAGGGCCTGATGTGGCGGGCGATCAACGAGGACGGCACGCTGACCTATTCGTTTGTCGAGGCACTGCAGGCCAGTCATCCAGGGTTCATCGTGCGCTTTGCCGGCGGGGTGTTCTTCCTTACCGGGATGTTGCTGATGGCTTACAACGTGTGGCGCACGGTGCGGGTGGCCGACGTTGCACTGGCGCGCAGTGAAGCGCAGATCGCCTGAGGCAGGGAGCCGCTCGTGATGGAGATTTTCTTTGATGTGTTGGGCGTGATGTTTCTATGGCTGGCGGTGGAGTACTGCTTGCGGCGGGAGACGGCGGACAGTCTGGATGAAGCGAGCATGGTGCCGTTTGCCGATGACCCCGAGGTGGCGCGGCGGGTTGAACGGGCTACCGGGAAAACCGTGAAAGCGGTGGCGCCGGAGGTGGCGAAGCCGGGGTGGGTGAATCTTGATATGTGAGGGGTGTCAGTCGGGCTGCCCTCACCCTAGCCCTCTCCCAGAGGGAGAGGGAACTGACCGAGTTGCTTGTTCGGGTTACGTCGACCTGAAATATCTAAGGTGAATGCAATCTCACAAACAATGAAGATCGGCTCCCTCTCCCCCTGGGGGAGAGGGAACTGACCGAGTTGTTTGTTCGGGTTACGCCGACTTGAAATATCTAAGGTGAATGCAATCTCAAAAACAACGAAGATCGGCTCCCTTTCCCCCTCACCCCCTGAGGTAGAGGGAACTGACCGAGTTGATTATTCGAGTTACGTCGGCCTGAAAAATCCAAGGTGAATGCAATCTCATAAACAACGAAGATCGGCTCCCTTTCCCCCTCGCCCCCCTGGGGGAGAGGGTTGGGGTGAGGGGGTAAGCCCTTGATCTTAACCGCGCTCGCGAGGAATCAGGCTTTGCAACTGCTGGGCGAGAAAGTTGGCGTCAAAGGCAAACGTATCCGGATCCTTCAAACCATTGGTCTTGCGCCACTGCCACGTGCCGTCCGGCAATCCCACCAGCGAAATGCTGCCATAACGCGCCGCCGTCAGCCCCATCACTGCGAGCGAGATCTGCCCCGCGCTGCCCATCACATCCGGCACAAACTCAACCGGTTTGCCGGCAATCACAATGCTCAGCTTCTCAGTCTTGAAGGTCGAGGTTTCAACCGGTGTACTCGGCCCGAACGCGACATAGGCCTCGCGACTCACCTCCAGCAGATTCGGCGCCTGCACCGGTTCCAGCCATTGCTGAATGTCCCCGAACAGCGCGGTAATCCGCGTGACCCAAGCAGCCGATTGCGTCTCGAACAGTTGCTTCTTGTGCGCTTCGCTCTCGGCGTAATGACGAAGCATCTCGCCCAGTTGTTGTACGTCGTCCATAGCGGTGTTCCTCGGAAAGGACCTGCAAAGGTTGATAGTGGCAGATACCAGCCCCGGCGTACGTTTAACCTGCAGCAGGTCCGATGAAGCACCATGACACTTGCGTGAAAGATCAGCGGTACAGTCACTTGCTGCTGGCATCGAAGCATGAAGAAAAGGAAACTCCGGGCAGACCTGAACGCTCGACACTGTCATTTGCCTGAGGACATCCAATGCGCACCATCGGCCTGATCGGCGGCATGAGCTGGGAATCCAGCGCCGAATACTATCGACTCATCAATCAGCAAGTCCGGGATCGTCTCGGCCCGTTGCGCTCCGCGCAGTTGCTGATGCACAGCGTCGATTTCGGCCCTGTCGAACAAGCCCAGCACGCCGGGCGCTGGGACGATGCGGCGGCGATTCTGGTGGATGCCGCGCACAGGCTTGAAGCCGGCGGCGCCGAATGCGTGGTGCTGTGTACCAACACCATGCACAAGGTTGCCGAGCAGATTCAGGCGGCGATCAGCATTCCGTTTTTGCACATTGCCGAACCGGCCGCACAGGCGGCTCTGAACATAGATGCCCGCACGGTCGGATTGCTCGGCACCGCATTCACCATGGAACAGGATTTCCTCAAGCAACGCCTGGTCGCCAAGGGTTTGACCGTGTTAGTGCCGGACGAAACAGAGCGCAAGGATGTACACCGGATCATCTACGACGAACTCTGCGTCGGCGTGATCAATGAACAGTCGCGGCAAATCTATCAGCGGGTGATCGAATCCCTCACCGCGCGTGGCGCGCAGGCGATCATCCTCGGATGCACGGAAATTGGCATGTTGGTCAAACCCGAACACAGCGCCCTGCCCCTGCTCGACACCACCGAACTGCATGCGCAGTCGGCGGTGGCGTTCGCATTGGGCGACTGATTCAGGTTTTCGGACGAGTGCGCAGGCGGGCCATGCTCAGGGTGTCGACCCATTGCCCGTCGCGCACCGCGTAATCGCGGAACAGGCCTTCGTCCTCGAAACCGAACTTGCGGTAGAGGCCGATGGCCGCTTCGTTATCGGCATACACGGTGAGTTCGACGCGGTGCAGATTCATCCAGTTGTCGGCAACCTCCAGCGCCGCCGCCAACAGCGTCGAGCCCACGCCTTTGCCCTGCCACGCCACAGCAACGCCCATACCGAAACTGCCGGCATGCGCCCGGCGCATCCGTGAATGAGCCTCCAGCCCCAGATTGCCGATCACCACACCCTGATGCAGCGCAACCAGCTTCACCGCCCGTTCGTTGTCCGCCAGCAGGCGCTGGCGCCAGACCTCAACGGACTGAAACGGCATCTGCAGCACCTGACGCGCCACGGCTGGATCGTTGTACAGCGCAGTGATGCCCTCAATGTGCGACTCGTTGAAACGCTCGAGGTGAATGGCGGGGTTGTGGTCTGGCATGGCGGATCCTTCCTGGATCGATGTGTGGCCGATCACTCTAAACCGCACCTGACCCGTCTGGCGAGAACGAAAACGGTAGGAGCGAGCCTGCTCACGAAAGCAATTGTTCGGTCGCCAGTTTCATTGATTGGAAGAAAACGGATGCCCGCCCTACTCCATACCGTATGTCGGATTTCAGCGCGTACCTGTCAGATCTGACAGGTGCGCATTCTGCCGTTTAACCGTTCAATCACTCCGTCACTTCCCCCCTACGGAGTCAGCGCCATGTCCAGCCCCAACAAACCCCTGCTACTCAAGGAACTCGACATCCCCGGGCGCAGCAAAGACCCGGTGTCGACGGATCCCGATGTCTGGGGCATCAACATCGCCGCGGCGCTGGACAACTTTCCGCTTCATGGCCTGCTGTGCCAGGCGGGGCCGTGGGGCAACATGGCGGAAGGCGACAGGTTGACGATCTTTTGGGGCACCGGGCAGAACGTCTGGGTGGAAACCGTCAACAAGGACGAGGTCAACACGCAACTGCGCATGTTCGTGGCTTCCCGGCACATGGTCGATGGCGAGTTTGCGGCGTCCTATTCCGTCAGGCCGCTGGGCGCCAGCAAAGATGAACCGTCCGAAGTCATGCAGGTGCTGGTCAAGCTGACGCGCCCGGGCGGCCATGATGACAACGGTGACGGCGGGCACTCCAAGCTGATCATGATCATTCCCCAGGACATTCTTGACGGCGGCATCGACAAGGACAACGTGGCCGATGGCGTGAAAATCAGCATTGGCGAGGCCGATGGCGTGAAAATCAGCATTGGCGAGGCCGATGGCACAGAGCCCTATCCCTGCGCTGCGGCCGGCGATACTTGTCGCTTGAGTTGGGGCGGGAGCTACGTGTTCAGTGAGCCGCTGACCCAGGAACAGGCCGAAGGCAAGGCCCCGATCATCATCACCATCACGGAAGCGGTCATTCGCGACGCCGGCGATGCAGAGTCTCCCGGCGTCGCCGTGGTGTTCGAGGTGTACGACAAGGTCTTCAACCGTTCCGAGGACTGGAGCCCCGAACAGCGTGTGGTAGTGGCCGTTGATGCGACCCGGCTGATCGCGCCGCTGCTCAAGGAAACGCAGAACAACGTGCTGGACGTCGACAAACTGGGCGATACCGATGGCACCGTGCAAATCATCGCCACGGATACGAGCAAGTTCAAAGTCGGAGACAAGGTATTCATCAGGATCAAGGGCACTCCCGTCGAGGGGCCGCCGATTGATTGGGAACCGTCAGCAGGCGTCGAGTTGAAAAGTGTGCCGAGCATTTTGGAAACCACGGCTCCCAACGCCGTGCTGCGTCAGTTGGCCAAGTCCCAGATCACTTTGTCTTACCGCCTGGAAAAAGCCGACGGCTCCGCCGATCTGAAATCCAAAAGCCAATTTATCCGCGCCATCGGCGAAGTCCAGCGGCTGGCCGCGCCGAAGGTGCTGGACGAGGACTCCGGAGCGCTGGACCCGACACTGCCCCAAATCCGTCTCGAGTTCCCCTTCGACAAATCCTTTGTCGAAGGCATGCTCCTTAAGCCGGTCATGCTCGGCACCACGCCCGGCCTCAAGCCGTACCTGCCTGAGCTGCCAACGCGCCCCATCACCTACAACGACATCGTCGCGGCCAAACCACTGTTGTACAACATCGACGGCAAACACATGGCCCCGGTCGACGGCGGCACAGCGGAGTTCTACTACCAGCTACTGATTTCGAGCGCGGTGCTCGCCACGCTGGACCCGTTCGAGGCCACCCGCGCCATTCGCGAGTCGATCCACAGCGACATCCTGCGCGTCGGCGAACCACGCCTGGAACTGCCGCAACTGGAAGTGGCCGGCGTGGTGGACGGCGTCCTGCCACCCGACACCGCCGGCACCACCGCGACGGTGATCTACAAGGAAACGGTCCCCGGCGATGAAGTGCTCCTGTCCTGGCTCGGCTCGATCACCGGCGAATACCCCGACAGGATCAAGCTGAACGAATTCACCGCCGGCGAGGAAGTGCCGTTCACCATTCCGGCGGCGATGATCAAGGGCAACGAAGGCGGCAAGGTAAAGGCCTCGTACAAAATCGAACGTGCGGCGGGCGGGACCAGTCATGCCGAGCCGTTGGAGTTCGGTGTCGGCGTGGCGCTGGATCTGAAAGAGCCGAAAATCAAGGAAGCCCCGAACGACAGCAGCCTCGACCCGCTCGCTGCCCAGAGCGCACTGACGGCGGTGATCAACTATGACGGCATGCAGGTCGGCGACGACATTACCGCCAATTGGAAAGGCGCCCCCGGAACACTGCCCGCCGGCTCGCACACCACGGATCCATGGCCGGTCACCACTGTCGGCCCGCAGGAAATACCGCTGGCCGTCTCGGTGATCGCCTTCAACCTCGACAAGTCAAGCACGCTTGACTACTCCGTGAAGCGCGGCACCCAGGATCCAAAAGACTCGCGGACTCGTACGTTGGCGGTGTTGCCAATTGCCCAAAGCCATTTGCCCAAGCCGCTGATCGTGCAGGCATCCGAAGCAGGCGAAGGACCCGAACTGGACGTCAGCCAATTGACCACCAACGCCACCCTTCGCGCGAACAGTTACCCGCATATTGCGTTGAGACAATATGTCTGGCTCAAAGCGAAAGGGACTTTAAAAGGCGGAGGTGTGTACTCGAAAACCTTCTGGCAACCGCCGAATTCGCAAACCAATGCGACGTGGATCAACCAGGGTTTTTACACCCACGCATTTCCGCTGGCGGACTTGCAAAGCCTGGAAGATGGCAGTGACCTGGAATTGGAGTTCAAGGCAGCCTTCGGCGGTAGTCAGGTTGAGAGTGAGGCCGTGACGTTTGCGCTGCGCACTTACTCGATCAGGGCACTGGATCTGAAAAACCCCGTTATCAAAGAAGCCAACGGCAACACCCTCAACCCCTTCGCCGCCAAGGACACGCTGACTGCTGTTATCGCGGCTTACTCAAACATGATCGGAACTCAAGTGAGCGTGACCTGGGCAGGCACATCCGGTGAGGGCAGCGTTACCGTCGGCCCGATCGACGTGACCGCACAAGCAGACAAGGAAATCCCCCTGCCCAATTCAGTGGTGCCGTTCAATCTGGGAAAAACGGTGAAGGTAACTTGCACCGTCACTCGTAATGGCACGCTGCTGGGCTCCAAGGAAGTGACACTGACCGTACAGCCGATAGTCGATGGCGATAACAAGCTGCCGACCCCGACCATCGATGGAGCTCCCGACGAGGAGCTGGATCTCACCGATCTTGCCGACGATGCCCGCACGCGCATCGCCATGTGGCCGCTGATTGCCGTCGGCCAGAAATTCTGGCTGCGCTACAGCGGAATCGATGAGGACGACAATCCGTATGAGCGACTGTTTTATGACGGCGTCACTGTGGAGTTTGGCGACCTGAATGGTTTGTTGCCACTGGCCCCTGATGAGGAACTACGCACACTGAAGGGCGGCTCCGAGTTAAAGATTGAATTCAAAATCAGCTACGACGGTAGTACCAACGAAAATCAAGCAGTGACCTCCCCTATCAGGAGATACACCATCATGGCCACTCCGAAACTTTGCATCGACACCACTCCCCTTATTTTGGACGGTACCAATGTAATCTTGACTGATCCGCAAGGTCGCTGGTCGCGAACCGCCGATTCTACTGGGGCGATAGAGCGTAGAGCCGCGTGCGGAGGAACTCCCCCCTACACATACGAATCAGAAGACCCAACCATTGCTTCAGTCGATGATAGAGGTGTTGTCCGTAGCACCGGAAATGGCGAAACAATAATCTCTGTTAAAGACTCCATGAATGTGGCCATAAGTTTCGAGGTGAGGACATCCAATGTTTATGAGCTAGCAATAACTGCGCAGACCTTTCCAACATGTATGGATGCCGCGGCTGGCATAAGCGCCGTGGGGGGAACTATGATCGACAATGAAAACGCTGCGGAAATGATAAAAATCATTACAGCGTTGAGTCATGCGTACCGCCCTCTCCAGCCCCCCTACGCTTCAAATGTTACTGAGAGCTTCTACACTGGCAACCTCATCAGCGACGGTTACCCCAAACAGTACTGGGAAGTGATTGCTAGGTCCGGCTTATCAACGGTCCATGAGTCTTATGGACCGGGCTTTGTATACTCGGCGTACTGGACGCATGTAAATGGGAGCAGTGGCGGTGGAAATTGGTATAAATTGCGCGCAATTTACCTCATGTGAATCTAACCGTCTTAGGGGAGCCCTCAGGGACAGGCCACGTTTCTCCCAGAATAAAGGGGACGCATTTATTTACCAACCCCTTATTTTCAAGCAAACTTTCGACGCCCAGAGCGAGCTCACGACTACCGCAAGAAGCCTTCCAGTTTTTGCCAATGATTTAAACAGTGGACTAAACAGGGCCAGACTACATTTTGCGATCTTTTGCTTTGGGAGAAACCTGGCGGAAGGCTACCGGAGTCGAAACTGCCCGGGAACGGATGCCTTCCCCAGCCGGGTTTGAAGCCCGGCCCACCACCGCGCGCGAGTGCCTTCCTTGAACTCATTGTGCGTCGGCGTGGGCCAGCGCGTTGTCGGGGGCGGATCTGGCGGGACTCACCGAGGCGACTTGTCAGGCCGACGCGGTCAAATATTCCTGATACTGAATACAGCGTTGGCTGGTGGAACATCGATTGGTGGCGCCTGATGATTTTGTCGCCGTGGGCTCTGCGATATTCAGCCTCATTGGAAGCTCATCAATCGTCATCGCGAATAACCTTTCTCCTACAAGAAAGCCCAGCAAACTCCGGAAGAATGCGGCGGTTGACTGACCTGCCCTCACTCCCTATCCTCGCGCCTGTCACGACTCATTCGTGATCGGGTTTGACGGCCTGAACAATCCAGGACGCACATTGCTTTCCAACGTGCGCGCGCACTCCTGTGTCCGACGCGCTGCTCAATGGTGACTGTGTGCGGGGCATCTTCGGGTGCGCCGGGTGTCTTGGACCGGTCCGTCAACCTGCACACAGTTGCCACCTATTCGTTTGACGGCGATGAAGTGGCAGTTCTCCGACTTCCAAGAGGCTGCACCATGACCGATCCAACCACAAAGTCCAAACCCTGCGACCAAGTCGCTCACCACCCTTTCAACATCCGACCCGACATCTCGCTCCTCGACGCCCTCGAACACGCGGCCGTCTACCTCAACTGCGCCGAAACCCTCGCCCACCAAGCCCCGAGCGTCGCTCGCCCGGAACACAGCAGCTCGATGCGCTGGGCCAGCCAGCAAATGCTTGCCAATGCCCGCGCACTGATGCTGGCCGCCATCGCTCGTGTGCACGCCGCGCAGGCCCGGGGTGACGTATGAGCTCGCACATTTCGATGACGCACAACGAGGACAGCATTCCGGTCCTCCTCGTTTCCACTGAAGCGCCGCTAGACGTATTGCACAGCAGCGCCGCCAGCCGCTTTCTCGCAGTGACGCAAATGATGGAAAGCCTCGCCAGCCTGGATATTTCCTCGGCCAAAGGCGCCGACGTGCAGCAACTGGCGCACGCGGCGGCGATGTTGCTGCGTGATGGTTGTGATGTGATGGATGTGTTGGGGCGACAGATTCGTTTGCGGGTTTGATCCGGGAATAACGATTCTCTTGCTCGCGATAGCGGTGTGTCAGGCAACAGAGAAGTTGAATGTCAGATTGCTTTCGCGAGCAGGCTCGCTCCCACAGGAATTGTATTCAGGGCTGGAACCATTCCTGGCGTTCGTTAAAGGTGTGGTGGATGAGGTCGGTCAGGGTTTGGACTTCGCTGATATTTTGTGAGTCCGCGTTGACCGCCAGCCACGCCTGCAATTGCATAGGCTCTTCGAACAACCCCGGTAGCGCAATCAGGCCTCGATCAAACCGGCTCATATACGCTGGCAACAACCCAATACAAGCGCTGCAACGAATCATCTCCAGCATCAACTCATAAGACTGCATCTGCACCACCCCGGCCAACCGCTGTTCAACCAACTCATTCCACGGCCGGAAGCTGTCGATCTGCCGGTCGTGTTGCCATTGCACCAGCATGAAGTCGGCGAGGTCATCAGGCGTGTCAGGCCGCGCAGTGACGCGGGAGTAGCGTTTGGCGATGTGTGGCAGGTAATCGAGGCGCGCCAGCGGTTGCGGTTCGCTGGTGGCGAAGGTCGGGCCGGGGTACGGGGTTTCGCCGTGGGCAAGCCAGAGGACGATGTCGGCGCTGACGGCGCGCAGGGACAGTTCGCTGTCCAGCGCGATGATTTCCAGACGCACGCTGGCGTTACGGCGCAGCAGTGCGATGAGATCGCGGCCGAGGATGTCGTGGAGGATCGATTCGGCGACGGCGAGGCGGATCAGCGGTTGTTCGATCACCGGCAGTTTGCGTTCGTTGGCCAGCGCCACCAGTTTGGCCTGTAGCTGTTGGCCTTCGCGGGTGAGGCTCAAGGCGCTGCCCTGAAAGCTGAACAGGGTGTGTTGCAGTTCTTGCTCAAGCTGGGCCAGTTGTTTGCGCAACAAGGTCGCGCGCACGTTGAGGCTGCGCGCGGCTTGCATGAAGCAGCCGCAGCGGGCGCTGACGAGGAAGTATTGGGCGACGTCGGCGTCGATGGTCGCGGCGTGTGCGAGCCACGGTTCGCTGTGGTCATGTGGCCAGCGGTAATCGTTGGTGCCCGGTCGTCCTGCGGGTTCGGTGAATGACATCGATGACTCCCTGTCGATCTTTGTATTTGTCGTTACGCAATTCCCCTGTAGGAGTGAGCCTGCTCGCGATAGCGGTGTGTCAGTCGACATTTCTTAACCTGACACACCGCTATCGCGAGCAGGCTCACTCCTACAGGGGGTTTGTGGTGAAGGTGAAATCAGCGTTTTTCCTCGAGGACTTTGTTGAGTTCAGCGCCGTCGATGCTCAGGGTTGCGGTGTTGAGCATGCCGTCCAGGTAGGCTTGGGCGATCTGTTCCTGACGCTGCGCACGCAAGGCTTGGGTCAGTTGATCGCGCAGTTCATCAAGAGTTGCGGCGCGCGCCGGTTGTTGCTCGGTGAGCTTGATCACGTGGAGCCCGGCGGCGCTCTGGACGGGATCAGAGACTGCGCCAACCTTGAGCCGCGCCACTGCACCACGCACCTCCGGGACCAGTTGCTGCAACGGTTGCAGGCCGGTATCCCCACCGCGTTCAGCGGTGACGCGATCCTGCGAATATTGTGTCGCCAGTGCAGCAAATTCCGCCGGTGTCGCCTGCGCTTTCTTGCTCAGCTCAGTGGCCTGCTTGCGCACAGCCTCAAGACCTTGCGGATCATTCACCCCAAGGAAAATCTGGCTGACCCGATACAACGCCGGCGTCTGCCAATTCGTCTTGCCCGCGTCATAGGCCTGCTGCAACTCAGCCGCACTCGGGTAGTCTGCCGGCACCTGGCTGACCGAACGCAAGTAATCACGGAACACGATCTGCTCAGTCGCTGCCCGAGTTTGCCGCGCAACCTCGGGACGCTGCGCCCAGCCCTGCGCATCGGCCTGCTCGAGCACCGCTTTCTCGGCCAGACGCGTGCGAATCCACCGTTCCAGCGCCTCACGATTGCCGCGCAATTGTTCGCGGGTTTCCGGCGGAACGGTAGCCAGCAACGCCTGAAGTTCCGCAGGGGTTACCTGCTGATTACCCAACCGCGCCACCGCCGGCCCCGTTGCAACCGCCGCTACGGACGACGATTGCTGGGCGGCGACCGGGTCACTGCCCGGTCGCACCACCAGCGCCACGGCCACCACCAACAGCGCCACGGCCGCAGCGCTGATCACCATGGCTGGCTTCTTCACAGCGCGACTTCCTCTTGCTCGGCGACAGCCACTTTCGCGGTGGATGCTTGCGCTGCCTGAGTGAAATCACGCAGGTAGACGATAAATTCCTGCAACAGGCGATCCCACAATTCCAGGTTGCCGCGCAGGTGATCGTTGCTCACGCCCGCCGCCACGACCACATCCATTTCCATCACCAGAAACTCGCCCTGCAACGACAAACGCGCAAAACGACGGCTCGCGTTCCACTGCTCGGCCACACCCTGTGGCAACTCACCCTGCACCCGCAGCGCACAGCTGAAAGTGAAATCGACGTAACTGCCCTGCTCCACCGCCGGATTACCAAAACGCACGGCGTAACCAATGCCCTGGCTGGCGCTGAGCAACTGGACGATGCCGTTCTGCTCGGTTTCGTTGACGCGATAACCGGCCGCTTGCAGGACTTCGGTCAGGGATTTTGGCGATACGTGGCTGATCAATTGAGTCATTGTTTCTTCCTTGTTTGTCAGTGCGTGAGCGCGGCTTGCGGCGCGTCGAATTGAGTCTTGTAGAGGTCGTCGCCAAACCCCTGAGCCAGTTCATCGAACTTGACCCGGGCACTGCCCGCGAAGGGCTGGCGGATCTTCATCACCTCGGCCACGTCGATGTTTTCGTAGGCAGTGAGGATCTGTTTGGCGACGCCGTACATCTGCTGATTCTTGACTGAACATTGCTGCACTTGTGTGTCACGTTCAGCCAATTGCGCTTGAAGCTTAGACCGTTCTGCTTCTTTGGCACGGGCCAGCACCAGCAACTCGTCATAGGCCTTTTTGAACTTGCCGGTCTGCTCGGCGCTGGCCGCCACTTGTGCCTGCGCCTGGCTGTGCAGGCTCTGCTGCTGCCCGGCCAGTTGCTCAGCGACGCCTTTGGCCTTGGCCAGTTCAGCGCTCAATTGCTTGATTTGCGCCTGCGCAGCCTTGGCTTCGTTTTGCGCCGCCAGTTGCGCGGCGCTGGCCTGGGCCTGCTGACTTTGCAGGGCCTGCAACTGTTGCGTGGTGCTGCGCAATTGCGTGCGCAGGCGCTCTTCCATGCCTTCGGCATTCACCCCGGTGGCAATCAACAGCCCGAGCCCGAGCAACACAAATCGCGTTTTCATAACCCTCTCCCGGCGCCTTAGAAGCGCGTGTTGATCTCAAGCTGCAAGACGTCGATGTCGAACGGCGCGCCGTACACCGCTTCGGTACTCATCCAGCGACCGGTCGCGTAAACGTTCTTCGCCAGACCATAGTTGCCGCCGATGAAATAACCCTTGGCGTTGGTGCCGCCGAGGTGGAACGACGAGTCGTTGAAGCCGTCCGGCAAGGCATCCGGCTGGATGTACTTGTAGCCAGCGAACATGTTCCAGTCGCCCTGCTTTTTCAGGTCCAGCGCGCTGCCGAGGGTGAACTGCACCATCCACGCATTGGCGCCGCTTTCAATGTCGCCGTTGCTGTCGAGGTTGTTGACGATCTGCCCGGCCGAACGCTTGCGCATGTCGCCTTCGTCGTACGCAAGGTTGTGGATGTAGTTGCCTTGGCTGCGCAGTTTGAAATCTTCTGGCAGGTCGGCATCCCAGACCATGTTCAGATCAAGCAGATTGAATTCCGAAGCGAGGCCAACAAACTGCGGCTGCGGCGTAGTGGTCGGGTTGAGCGGGTTCGGCGTGATGTCGCGCAGCAGGAACACGCTGTTGCCCTTCTGCATGAACGCTGCGCGGCTGCCATCGCTGTCGCAACCTGGCGCGCCGGCCCACGGTTCGCAAGGGCTGGAACGCTGGCCTTGAATGTCGTCGAACCGGTAGTAAGCCAGTGCGCCTTTCAAACGGTTGTTGCTGTTGATTGCCCACTTGGCGCCGATCTGCGCGCCGTACAGCCACTTGTTGTCGCTCTCTTCCTTGTCGAAGCCGTTGCTGCTGGCGGTGTCGTTGGTGTAATCCACCGGGAACGCACCGACGGTGCCGAACACGCCCCAATCGCGATTGAGTTTGTGGTCGAAAATCGCTGCCACACCGTCGAAGTTCAAGTCGTTGGAATAGAGCATGTCGGTGGACATGAACGGGTTGGCGAAACGCCCGCCGGTCAGGGTCAACTCATCGGTAGGCTTCCAGTTCAGGTAGCCCTGATCGAGCCAGATATCCTTCTTGGCGAAACCGCCGCCGAGGCTTTGTGTGGTCGACACCGGGTTGTTGTCCGAGCCGGTGCCGATGCGAATGCCGGCAGTCCATTGCGGCGAGATCTCGGCTTTCATGCCCAGCCGTGCGCGGATGCGGAACTGGTTGGTGCGGTCTTCGCGGGTGTTGAGCAGCGGCGGCAGATTGGTGCTGCTGTTCGGGTTAACGTCGTACGGGCCATTGTTGTTGAGCTTGGCGAAGTCGACGATCTCGTTGCTGTTGCTGTCCGAGTAGTAGCGCGATTCGTCACGCAGGCGAATGTCGCCGTCGAAACTGATGCGCGCTGCCCATTCCGGGAAGCTGTTGGGTGCGGCCCAGTTTTCCTGTTTGGCGGTGGCCATGACTTCGGCTTTGACCTGGTCGCGGATCTGGTCGCGCACCGCTGCCGGCACGTATTGCACTCGGACGTCGCCCGGCGCAGCGACCGGCCCGGCCGCGACTGCGGTGGATGCGGCGGCCTGTTTGGCCTGGGCCGCTTCGTTCTGCGCCTGAGCGATCAGCGCGTCGGCCTTGTCCTGTTTCAGAATGCCCTGCTCGACCAGCAAGCGGATCAGATTGATCGTGGCGTTCTCCGAGGGCGCAGGCGCTGCCACGGCCTGACCGACCAGGGTCGCAATGACCATGCCGACCGCCAGGGACAATCGATTCACATTGGAAATCATCTGCACACAACTCCTTTTGGCAAAGCGTAAATAAGTGAATTAACCCGGACGCCGCCCTTGCAGGGACAGGCGCACAGGCAACGTGATGGAGGCCGGTGGCCGTTCGCTCAGCGCCGGCGCACCGCGTAACGCGGCCAGCACTTGCGTATCAATTTCGGGGTTACCGCTGGACTTGATCAGCTCGACCCGGGTGATTTCGCCGACGCCGCTCAGCCACACGTCGGCCTGCAGCGAGAACGCGAGGTTGCGCAGCTCAGGGTTTTCGCGCAGCAAACGCTGGAAGGTGAACGCCAGAAACTGGCTGTACGTGCCCGTGCCCAAACGCCCGCCGCCGGTCCCGGCCATGCCGCCGCCCTTGCCCGCGCCGATGTTGAAGGCGTCGTTGCCGCTTTGAGCGTCACCGTCCATTTGCATCGGGTTGGCCAGATCGTCCGCCGGTGATGGCGGTGCTTCTTCCTCGGGCTTGACCTCTTCTGGCTCGGGCGTTGGCTCGGGCTCGACGACTTTTTCTTCGACCGGGGTTTCCGGCTCCGGCGGTTTTTCTGGCGGCGGAGGTGGCGGCGGTGGCAACGGAATGATCGTCGGCACCTTCGGCGCTTCGCGGCGGATGCCACTCATGTCGTTGGCCCACTGCCAGAGGAACCACGCAGCGAGCGCGCCGATGAGCAAGCCGGCGCCCCACTTCGCATAACGCAGCGCTGGTTTTTTTACCGGCAGCGGCTCGATCGGGAGTTGTGCGGTCATGACTCAGCCCTGACTCGGTTTGCCGGTCACAAGACCGACCTGGGACAGTTCGAGCCGGCGCAACAGATCCAGCACTTCGATGACTTTCTGGTATTGCACGGTCGCATCGCCGCGCACGATCACCGGGAAATCCGGGCTCTGCGCCTTCTCGATGCGCAGGCGTTCTTCCAGTTCAGCCAATGTCACCGGATAGGCGTCGAGGAACACCTGGCCGCCGTCGTTAACCGAGATCGCCTTGGTCTTGGCCTCGGACAGCGACACGGAGGCGCTGGCCTTGGGCAGGTTGATCTGGATCCCGGAAACCTGCGCGGTGGCGGTGAGGATGAACATCACCAGCACCACCATCAGCACGTCAACCAGGGGCGTGATGTTGATGCTGTCCACCGCGGCATCGTCATCATCGTCGTGGGAGGCATTTACAGACGCCATGTCAGTGCTCCTCAGGCCGGTACGGAGTGATTGGCGTGATGGCCGCGATGCGACGCTTCACTGAACTGGCTCTCGCCGTGCATCTCCGCCAGGCGGGTGATGAACTCGTCGACGAACACGCGCATGTCGGCGCTGACTTCCTTGTTGCGGGTGATCAGGCGGTTGTAGCCAAACAGTGCCGGGATCGCGACGAACAGGCCCATTGCCGTGGCCAGCAACGCAGCAGCCATACCCGGCGCGATGGCGTTGATATTCACGTCGCCGGCCATCGCCGTGCCGAGGAACACCACCATGATCCCCAGCACAGTGCCGAGCAGGCCGATGTACGGGCCGCCGGCGATGGCGTTGGACAGGGTCGAGAGTTTCGAGCTCAGTTGCTGGTTTTCCCGGGTACGTACGCCGTCCATGGAGCAGCGGATGGCTTCGATGGTGGCCGCTGACACCGACGAGGTATCGGCGCCCTGCTCGCGACGGGTGCGGATCTCTTTGACCGCCACCAGGTACAGGCGCCATAGCGAAGAATGCTGCAGGCGTTGGGCGAGTTGCGCGTCGTCGGCGAACATCTCCAGACGCGTGCCGACCTTGGCGAACTGCACGCGGAAGTCTTCGTTGGCGGCAGTGACGCGGCTGAGGCTGCGGTTCTTGCGCAGCATGATGATCCACGACTGGAACATCATCAGCACCAGCACGGCGATGATCACCCAGGCATCGATCGGCACGGCGTTGAGCAGGAAACCGAGGCTGCCGAAACCGAAACCGGATTGCTCTTCATCAACGCCGTAAGCGACCAGTTTCGACTCGGCGCCTTGCGAGGTGGCGTCGGCCAGCAGCAGTGCTGCCGGACGTGACACTTTCGACAGGCGCAATTCGTCGATGGCGCCCACGAACGGCTGAAAAGGACCTTCGTGCACATCAGCGCCGATGGCCATGACCGAGTTGAAGTCCGGCATCGCCTGGGCAAGCGTGGCGGCTTCGCGACCATTGATGAACAGGGCCACTTTGGAACCTTCAGCAGTCAGCGCAACGTGCTGCCATTGGCCCGGATTCAGCGCTTGCGTGGCGACGGCGCGTTGGCCATCGATCTCCACAAACGGCACGCCTTGGTTTGCTCCGATCAATAGACTGTTGGCGCCTTCGCGACGGGCGAGAATCAGTTGCTCGCCACTGGCCTGATCCAGACGCAGCCAGGCACTGAAGGTGAAAGCGCTACCAGCGTTGTGTTGCAGCGAAGGACTGGCCGGCAGCAACAGCGGCTGGCCGCTGAACTGCAAGGCGCGCCCTACTACACCGTCAATCGCCGCGCCGGTCGCGCTTTGTGCGGTATTGCCGTAAGCCGTGGTGTCTTTGGCCGGGGTGCCGGTGGCACCGTCGAAGTGATACAGCGCGGTGTAATTCGGGTCGAAGGTCAGCTGGCCGTTGCCGGTGGCCGGGGCCTTCTGATTGCCGTAATACATCCAGATGTCCTGGCGCTGAGCGCCCTCGACATTCGGCACATCGACCCAGATCAGCGCCATGCCCATCAGCGCATCAAAACTTTCGATCTGGTGGTTGAGCACGGTCTTGTCATCGACGGCGACAAAGCGCAGGTCCGCGCCGTCCTCTTTCACCCCATCGAAGGTGAAGTTGCCGGTGTGCAGGCGCACCAGCAGCGCAGTGCGGCCAAGAGCCTGATTGATCGCCGCACCTTGCGGCGTGGTGTCGACGGCGATCTGTTTGCGGTAGTGCCAGTCGTCCTGCCACCAGGCCTGAGCCGTGGCCGGGAGCACGAAGCCCAGGCAGATAAACAACGAAAGAATGAGGCGCTGCATGAACGTGCTCCTTGTCAGAAAGTGGCTTGAAGGTTGAAGTGCAGGCGCGATTCCTGCTTCGAGGTGTTCGGCCCTTCGAGTAGCGGGTAGCCCCAGTCGAGGCTGCCGGACAGCCATTTGCTCAGGCTGGCGCGGGTGCCGAGGCCGACGCTGGCCAAGGCGTAATTGGCGTCCTGGTCCGGCAGTTCGTCGCGCAGATACAGTTGTGCGCCTTCGGCAAAGGCATAGAAGCGCCAGTCCTGCACCCACGTGCCGGCGTACTTGGCCAGCGACGGCGTGCGCACTTCCTGGCTGAGCAGCAAGCCGTCATCGCCGGTGCGTTCGGCAGCCAGATAGCCACGCACCGAGGTCGCGCCGCCGGCGGAGAATTGTTCGTTGGAAACCAATGGTCCGGAGGCCAACTGGAACGCTGCTTTGCTCGCGCTCTGCCAGTCGCTGTCGAAGGTCCAGGTGTAATTCGTGTCGCCCTTGAGCACAGCGAAACTCGGCTTGGCGCGGTAGCGCTTGTAGTCGAAGTCTTCGTCGGAACTGCCGTAGCCGAAAATGCTACGAGTGGCGGCTACCAGGCTCAGACCGAGGCCGAGCTGGCTCTTCTCGCTGTAGCGATAGCCGTTGTAGGCGAAAGTGAACGGGGCGTATTGCAGTGGGACTTTGTCGCTCTCGCCGGACAGGGTCAGGCGTTCGTCGAAGTCCTTGAAGTCGATGCCGGCCGACAGCGAGTTCGACCAGTTGCCGCTGGAGGGCAACGTGTAAATCGCCGAGACGCCATAGGAATGGCCCTTGCCCAACACGTTGCTGCCGCCGATGGTGGCGACGTTGCTGTCGGACTGGTAACCGGAGAACTGCACGCTCCAGCGATCCGTCAGCGGCGCGGTATACGAACCCGACCAGACCTTGGCGTTGTCAGTGTCCTGCGGCGCGGTGAAGTAAGTCAGGTTGATGCTGTGGCCGAGTTGCCAGAGGTTGTTGTAACCGAGGCTGGTGACGGTGCGCAGCTTTTCGGTGTCGGCGCTGTAGTCGTTGTTGAGGCCGACGCTGGCGGTCCACGGGTTTTGATCTTCGACCTGCAAATCGACGTCCATGGTGCCAGGGCGCTGGCCTTCGCGCACCAGCGGCATCACCTGGCGGCCCGGCGTCTTGTTGAGCTGCGCCAGTTCACCCTGAACCTTGGCGAAGTCCGGCACCTCGCCTTCTTTCAACGCCGGCACGTCGTCGCGGATATCGAGCGGCGAATAGTGTTTGGCGCCGACCACACGTACCCGGCCGACCTTGGTTTCGCTGACTTGCAGGTAGACGATGCCGTCGGCGACGGCTTGTTCCGGCAACTCGACGAACACCGATTGATAACCGCGCTCCTGATAAGCCTTCTGCAATGCGTCCCGAGCACCTTCGATATCCGTGAGGGCTTTTTGCGGGCCGAGAAACGGGTACACCGCCTCTTCAATTGCCCGCGCGTCGAGTACGGTGTTGCCGCGCACAAAGTACTCGTTGACGTCGACCAGACGCTGGGCTGCTGCGTTGCTGGCAGCCTCTTCGGCCAATGCCGGCTGCGCGCCCGCCGTCACCAGCAGCCAGCCCCACAGCGCCAGCCGTGACTTGAAAATCGGTTCCACACTACCCCCTGAATTCGCGATGACCTGTTGGCGTTTCGAACGCCGCGTGTATGGCGTCAATTGCTGGCTGTCGAGGCGCAGGCGTGTTTGCCCAGCCACGTGTGCAAAAGCGCGAAGTTCAACGAGAACTCGGGCATTTGCAGCAAGGCGCCGCAGAACACTTCGCCGATGATTTTTTGAATGAGCAGCACCGCGCGCGGCTCGTTGAGCAACGTGGCGATGTCGCGACTGAGGGCGTTGAAGCTCCAGACTTTCTGGTTCAGGCCCAGGCCAACGAACCAGCGGAACAGCAGGTTGTAATTGAGCTGTTCATACAGTTGCTGTTCGCTGGGCACCGAATACAGCAGCTGCAGAAGCAGGATGTGCATCACCGTTTGCGCGGGTATCAACATGCCCGGCTCGGCATTGAGGTCGTGCAGGAGTTCGCGGTGGGCGTCGAACAAGTCGTCGATCTGCGGGCGCAGCAACACCAGCGAATGGCCCGGCGGAATGTAGCTGGAGACCTCTTTCAAGGCGCCCTGCCAGTCATCCTGCGAGACGATCCAGACCCACGGCGCGCCGTAGCGATACACCGAAACCGGCTTCTTGCGCGCGGCTTCAACGATCTTCGACAGGCGTTGATCGAGTTCCTGCATGCCCACTTTCGAGTAGCGTTCCATAGTCCCCATTGCCTCACTCCCGGCGTCCCGCCTCGGCTTGTGAAAAGCGCCCCGTTGGGCCCCTCAAGCGCGTTACATAGGCATGACCGGACTGGCGATGTGCTACCGAACTTTTGTCATAAAAGCTTCATTACCGCGTATGGGTGTACACGCATCCAATGTAGGAGTGAGCCTGCTCGCGATCGCGGTGTGTCAGCCAAATAAATATCAACTGACAGGACGCTATCGCGAGCAGGCTCACTCCTACAGGGGATTTGTGGTGATTTTGGGTCAGGTGTAGACCGGCCAGGTATCGACGATTTTGCCGTTGCGCACGGCCAGCAGGTCGCCGAATTGCAGCAGTACGGACTCGGTCTGGGTCGGGCGCAGGAAGACTTGATCTTCGATGGTCAGGCCCACGGCGTTGGAGCCATTGACCATCTCTTGATTTGAGCTGCGTCCGTAGACGCTGTTGCTCTGCAAACCGGCTGGCGATTCGAACTCGGCCATCCAGTTACCGCCGTAGATGAAATAGGTCTGGCGCTGATTCTGATCCCACCACGACAACAGCTTCGACCTGTCATCCAGTGCCGGAATATTCACCGCGCCTGTGCTTTTCAAGACTGGCGTGGCGATGTAAGTCGCGGGCACATGCTCGGTCAGCGACGGCAAATCGTAGTGCGTCGGTTTGAGCATCGCCGTGCCCACGGAAACCTCGGTACTCAGTTTCTCGTTTTCGTGAATGCGATAACTCGGGCTGCCGGCGGTATTCAGGCACAAACCGTCGTGCCACAACGCCGGGAACTGCTGCCGGGTGAAATCGACGCAACGCTGATAAATCACCATGACCTTGGCGAACAATTCCTCCGGTGAGCCGAGTATTCCCGGTACACCCATGCCCACAAACGGGTCATAGCCCATGAACCCGGCGAACTCCAGATGCTGCGGGTTGGCGCTGATCAGCGTGAGCATCTGCCCCAACACATTTACATCACTGACGCCGCCACGATGCAGGCCGACATCCAGCTCGATGTTGATGCGCATCCGTGTGCCCAGGCCTTGGGCGAGTTGCAGGTATTGCTGCAAACGTTCGGGACCGTCGAGCAGCCATTGCAGTTGCTTCGTCGGATCGAAAGAGCCTTTGTGGGATTGATAAAACAGCTCAGCCGATCTCACCGGCAACGGCTTGCCGAGCAAGATATCGGACTGCGGAAACACCTGTGCATCGTGATTGAGGAACGGCTGATGGAACGACATCAGCTTCTGTGTTCCGGCCCGTTGCCCGATGTAGCTCAACAGTCCCGGTGACGGCAGCGACTTCTCCACCAGCCGCAGGTGTTTGCCGCCGCGTTTGACCGACTGCATCACCACATCAATGTTGTGATCGAGGCGATCCAGATCGATCAGCAGCACCGGGCGCATAGGCCCCTTTTCCTTCAATTCCTTGTTCAGCGCCCGGAAGTATTCGCTGTACGGCGCGCCGCGATCGCCCGGCCGCAGCCACGCGCCAACGCCGACCAACAAAGCACCGACACCCAACGTGCCGAGCAGAAAATTGCGCCGATTGACCGCCATCAGCTCACCCCCAATATCGACGCCAGATACGCATTGAGAAACCGTCCACTCGGATCAAGCGCCTGACGCACGTCGACAAACTCGCGCCAGCGCGGATACAGCGGCTGCAGGTTCTTCGCGTTGAGCGTGTGCAATTTGCCCCAGTGCGGCCGGCCGTTGTACTTCCAGAAGATCGGCTCGACCGCCGCGAAGAAGTTGTGATGATCCATCTGATAATGCTGGTGTACCGAGATCGAACAGCTGTCGCGGCCCTCGAACATACTCAGCGGAATGTCGTCAGCCTTGACGTAGCGGTACTCGATGGGAAACCAGGTGCGCAGGTCCTTGTCCTGAATCAGCTTGAGAATCTCACGCAGGCAGGCCGGTCCGTGTTCGGCAGGCACTGAATACTCCATTTCGTTGAACCGCACCGTGCGCACATTGGCGTAGATGTCGAAGGAGTCGCCGACGCGGTCATCGAAACTGGCCAGATGACGCAAGCTGTTGAGCATTGTGCGGCGCAGGTCGGGGAAGTCGCTGGCGTATTTGTCGATCTTCTCGATCAGGGTGACGAACGCGTTGCCGCCCTCTTCTTCCGGGCTGATCGGCGGCGTGGCCGGGTCGTCGGTTTCGTTGAGGGCGATGGACAAGGCGTAATCGGAATGCGTGACGACGAGCATTTCCCAGTGCTGGTTTTCACGGGTGTTCTTTTCGAGGTCTTCCAGCAGCTCTTCGGTCTTGGCGATCCACTGGCGTTCGCGCAGGCGATAGGCCGGGCGGTTTTGCAGGCGGACTTTCGTGGCGACACCGAGTGCACCGAGGGAGACGCGGGCGGCGTTGAATACTTCGGGGTGGCGCTGGCTGTCGCAGTCGAGCACCTCGCCACTGGCGGTCACCAGTTGCAGGCCGCAGACGTGGGCCGAGTAGGACTGGAAGTTTTTGCCGGTGCCGTGGGTCGAGGTGGCAATGGCTCCGGCCAGGGTCTGGTAATCGATATCGGCCATGTTCTGCAGGGCTTGGCCGATGTCTTTCAGTGGCTGGCCCATGCGTGACATGGGGGTGCCGGCGGCGAATTCGGCTTGCAGGGTTTTCGCATCGTGATCAAGCAGACCGTTGAAGTAACTCAGCGACAACAGCGTGCCGTCGGTGGGCACCAGCGCGCTGAAGGAATGCGCCGAGCCGACCGGGCGAATCTTGCCTTGTGCCTGCTGGATCACGGCCACCAGCTCATCGAGATTCTTCGGCGCCAAGCGCGCCGCTGGCAAACAACTCTGCCCGCCCGACCAGTTGCGCCACGGAATCAGCCGTGGCGCACGCAGCAATTGACCCAACGCCGGATGACTCGCCAACGCACTGAACGCGCCAACGATACTTGCCCGTTGCAACAACTGACGCCGTGTCAGATCCATCGTCATGCCGGGCACCTTATTGTGGGAGCGGCTGGTCGGCCATGAAGCCGATCAATTGCAGGAATTGTTCTTCCGAGCACTCGACGCACTGGCCCATCGGCGGCATGCCGTTATAGCCGTTGATGGCATGGTCGAGCAGCGTGTCGGTGCCTTGCTGGATGCGCGGCTCCCAGGCTTTGCGATCACCGGTTAGCGGCGCATTGGCGGCGGGATTGGCGTGGCAGAGCTGGCAGCTGTTGGCGTAGACCTGCGCCAGTGCCGGGTCTTTCGGCGCGGCGTTGTTATTGACGCTGGCCGGGGGTTTGGGATCTTCGCCGCAGCCAGGCAGCGCCATGGCCAACGCCAGCAGTAGAGTGAGTCGGATTGCCCGCATAACGGCCTCGCTTATTGTTGTGCTCACACCTTAAGGCAGCGGCTGCAACGATTTGAGGGCATTGCGGGACAGCGAGGGGGGCAAACGGGGCCAGTTGGGGTTCACAAGCGGGGCTAAAGAGGTCTAGGCTTGAAACACAATTCCAAGACATACCCTTCTTTCAATGTGGGAGCGAGCCTGCTCGCGAAAGCGCCGTGTCAGTCGCCGAAGTTTGACTGATGAACCGCTTTCGCGAGCAGGCTCGCTCCCACAGGTTTCTGTTTTCAACCTGCATACGATTTCCAATCACGGGGTAGCGACATGACCACAGCAAACATCCTTGGCAACCTGTTCCCTTCTGTCGGCGACATCCCGGAAAAATATCGCCTCGACGCTCAGGTCGAGCAACGCGAATATCTGGTCGACGGCCAGTTGCGCCGCTGGGACGGCCCGCTCGCCACGGTGCGCAGTCCGGTTTATCTCAAGGGCGCTAACGGCGACGAACAAGTCATCCTCGGCAGCACGCCGCTGCTCGACGCCGACACCGCGCTCACTGCCCTCGACGCCGCTGTGCGTGCCTACGACCGGGGCCAGGGCCTGTGGCCGACCATGCGCGTGGCCGAACGCATCCAGCACGTCGAAGCCTTCCTCGGCCGCATGCGCCAACAGCGCGATGCGGTGGTGAAGCTGCTGATGTGGGAAATCGGCAAGAACCTCAAGGACTCGGAAAAAGAGTTCGACCGCACCTGCGACTACATCGTCGACACCATCAATGCGCTCAAGGAACTCGACCGCCGTTCCAGCCGTTTCGAGCTGGAACAGGACACCCTCGGGCAGATCCGCCGCGTACCGCTCGGCGTCGCCCTGTGCATGGGCCCTTACAACTATCCGCTGAACGAAACCTTCACCACGCTGATTCCGGCGCTGATCATGGGCAACACCGTGGTGTTCAAACCGGCCAAGCTCGGCGTGCTGCTGATCCGTCCGCTGCTCGAAGCGTTCCGCGACAGCTTTCCCACCGGCGTGATCAACGTGATTTACGGCAGTGGCCGCGAAACCGTCAGCGCGCTGATGGCCAGCGGCAAGATCGACATCTTCGCCTTCATCGGCACCAACAAAGCCGCCAGCGACCTGAAGAAACTCCACCCCAAACCTCACCGTTTGCGCGCCGCGCTGGGTCTGGATGCGAAGAACCCCGGCATCGTCTTGCCGGAAGTCGATCTCGACAACGCCGTCAGCGAAGCGGTCACCGGTTCACTGTCGTTCAACGGTCAGCGCTGCACCGCGCTGAAAATCCTCTTCGTGCACGAGGATGTGGTCGATAGCTTCATCGAAAAATTCAACGCCAAACTGGCCACGCTGAAACCGGGCATGCCATGGGACAGCGGCGTGTCGCTGACGCCGCTGCCGGAGTCGGGCAAGGTCGATTATCTGCACGGTCTGGTAGCGGATGCGCGCAGCAAGGGCGCCGAAGTGGTCAACCCCAATGGTGGCGAATCCCGCGAATCGTTCTTCTATCCGGCGGTGCTGTACCCGGTAAATCCGCAGATGCGCGTCTACCAGGAAGAGCAATTCGGCCCGGTGGTGCCGATCGTGCCGTACCGTCATCTCGATACCGTGATCGACTACGTGCTGGAGTCGGATTTCGGTCAGCAGTTGAGCATCTTTGGCACCAACCCGGTGGCGGTCGGCCGTCTGGTTGACACCTTCGCCAACCAGGTCGGGCGGATCAACCTCAACGCGCAGTGCCAGCGCGGCCCGGACACTTACCCGTTCAATGGTCGCAAGAACTCGGCGGAAGGTACGCTCTCGGTACACGATGCGTTGCGGGTGTTCTCGATCCGTACGCTGGTGGCGACCAAGTTCCAGGACAGCAACAAGGACCTGATCAGCGAGATCATTCGCGGCCGTGATTCGAGCTTCCTGACCACCGATTACATCTTCTGATCAACTGAATAAGCAAAAAGGCGGCGGCAACCGCTTCTGATCCAAAGTCGCCAAGCGCCCGGCAAATCAGTGGCTACACTGATGCCAGCACTGTGCTGGATGCCGGGAGCTTGACCATGCTGGATTACTTTGCGCTAGGGGTTTTGGTGTTTGCCGGGCTCGTACTGTTTTACGGGATCATCGTGTTGCACGACATCCCCTATGAGATTGCCGTTCATCGTAACCACCCGCATCAGGATGCGATCCATGCCACTGGCTGGGTCAGTCTGTTCACGCTGCATGCGCTCTGGCCCTTCCTGTGGATCTGGGCGATGGCCTATCGAGAAGATCGCGGCTGGGGCTTCGGTGACGGTAAATCTGTGCAAAACCATGTCGTTCGCCTGGAGCAACAGGTGGTCGAACTGCAAGGACGCCTCGAACGACTCGAAGCGCTGAATGCCACTGCTCCCCACAACCGGGAGGGCTGAACACCATGGATCTGCTCCTTATCCTGACTTACGCCGCGATCTGCGTCGCAGTGTTCAAGATCTTCCGTATCCCGCTGAACAAATGGACGGTGCCCACCGCCGTACTGGGCGGCATCCTGATGATCGGCGCCCTGATTTTCACCATGAACTACAACCACCCCTACTCCGAAGTGGCGCGCACTTACTTTGTTTCCGTGCCGGTCATCCCCATCGTCAGCGGCCAGGTGATCGACGTGCCGGTGAAGGGTAACGAGCCGCTGGAAAAAGGCGACGTGCTGTTTCGCATCGACCCCACGCCGTTTGCCAACCGGGTGAAATCCCTCAAGGCGCAATTGATCGCAGCCAAAGGCGATCGCTACCGCATCACCGAATTGATCCGGCGCAATTTCGGTACCCAGCGTGAACTGGACGCCGCGATTGCCCGCACCGACGATCTGCAGGCGCAACTGGATAATGCTCAGTTCGAGCTGGACAACACCACCGTTCGCGCGCCAAGCAAAGGCTTCGTCACCCATGTTTCGCTACGGCCGGGAATGATGGCGAGCAAGTTGCCGCTGCGTCCGTCGATGGTGTTCATTCCAGAAGAGGGCCAATACTTTGCCGCGTGGATGCGCCAGAACAGCCTGCTGCGCCTGACCGTCGGCGATGAAGCAGAAGTCGCGTTCGACGGCATTCCCGGCAAGGTATTCGCTGGCCGGGTGAAAAACGTCATCGGGGTGATTGCCGAAGGTCAGGTGCAACCTTCCGGCACCCTGATCGGCTACACCGGTTCGCCGCCGGCCGGGCGTGTGCCGGTGATCATCGAAATCACCGATCCGGCCTTCGCCCAGTACAGCAAGCTGATGCCGGGCGGTGCTTACGGGCAGGCCGCGTTGTACAGTCAGCACTTCCATCACATTGGCACGATGCGCAAAATCCTCCTGCGTATGGCAGCATGGATGAATTACATTTTTCCTTTCCATTGACCTGAAGCCCAATCACGAGAGGCCCGCACTGAGTACTTACAGCACCCATCGACTTCCGCCCTTGCTGCGCCGTGTCCTGCGTCCGTTGCTTGATCCTTATCGACGTTACCGGCACGCGCGGCTGATCCATGCGGTGCGCGTTGCCCTCGGCTTGCTGGCGACGATCCTGCTGACCACCGGCATCAATCTGCCCCACGGTGAATGGGCCTCGGTGACCATGCTAGTGGTGATCGGCGGTTTACAGCACCACGGCAACATCGGCAAAAAAGCCGCCGAGCGCGCCACCGGCACCTTGATCGGCGCCGGCGTCGGTTTGTTGCTGGTGGCGCAACAGGCGTGGCTCGGCATGCCGTGGCTGACGTATTTTGCGATGGCGGTGGTCTGTGGGTTCTTCTCTTATCACGCGATTGGCAAGGGGGGTTATACCGCCCTGCTCTCAGCGATCACCGTGTTCATTGTCGCCGGGCATGGCGACAACCCGATCACCGACGGCTTATGGCGCGGGGTCGACATTCTGATCGGCATCGCCCTTGCCCTCGCCTTCTCTTTCGCCCTGCCGCTGTACGCGGTGTACTCGTGGCGCTACAACCTCGCCGATGCCCTGCGTGATTGCGCCACGGTGTATGGACGCATCATCAGCGGCCAACCGGTCAGCGCTGATGAGCATTTGAAGCTGATGGGGCGACTCGGCGCGGTGATGGTGCAATTGCGCTCGCTGATGCCTTCGGTGTCCAAGGAAGTGAAGGTGTCCATGACCGAACTCGATGCGATCCAGCGCAACTTGCGCATGTGCATCAGCACGCTGGAGATCCTCGGCAACATACGCCCGGATGCCAACGATCCCGAGGCCATGGCCCATTTGCAATCAGCGTTGAAAACCGAGCATCGGCAGATTCGCGTGCAACTGATCGGCATGGCCCGGGCGTTGAAAACCGGCGCATCGCAGCGTCTGGACAGGCCGGTGGAGTTACCGGAGGCAAACCTCGACGCGCCGGTTTACAGCGCGCTGGATGGCTATCGTTTGTTGACCCGGCAACTGGCGGCGAACGTTGCCGAGATGCGCCAGCGCTTGGCGAAAACCGCACCGCACTGGAACATCTGAGGGTTACTGCGCAGCCAGCCGCCGGGACTTCAGGCCCCAGCCTTGTTGCATACCGGCGGCGGCCAACAGAATCGCGGCCACGCCGAGCCATTGCAGGATTTCCAGACGATGGCCGAACGCAAACCAATCGACGAAGATCGCCGCGATCGGGTAGATGAACGACAGTGCACCGGTTAATGCGGTCGGCAATTTCTGGATCGCGCCGTACAGCAGCACATACATCAGACCGGTGTGGACGATGCCCAATGTGACCAGGCTGGCCCAGGCACTCGGCGCTTGCGGCAATGCGCTGAAATGCGCAAATGGCGCCAGCAACAGAACCCCGGTGCAGACCTGAATCAGCGCGATCAGATGCGGTGGCGTGCCGGTCAGGCGCTTGATGATCAACGCGGCAATCGCATAGAGAAACGCCGCACCCAAGGCCAGCGCAATGCCCAGCAGATAGTCGTTACCGCTGCCGCCCTGCGTGCCATGGGCGCTGACAATCGCCAACATCCCCATGAAGGAAATCGCCAGCCAGAACAGCTTTTGCAAGGTGATTTTCTCGCCAAGAAACAGCGCCGCCAAACCGACCAGCATGAACGGCTGCACGTTGTACACCGCCGTGCCGATGGCAATCGACGCCCTTGAATAGGAGGCAAACAACAACACCCAATTACCGACAATCGCCATCCCGCTGAACACCGCGAGCAGGAAGGTGGTACGGGTCAGAATGCCCGGGCGCAGGAAGCCGAATACCGCGCAGATCAACAGCAAGGTGCCGGCGCCGAACACGCAGCGCCAGAACACTACATCGAGCACCGGTTGCCCGGAGACCAGCACGAACCAGCCGATCGTCCCGGATATGAGCATGGCGGCAGTCATTTCGAATGAGCCGCGCCGCAGGTTCTTGTCCATCATCAATCTCCTCAACAATTGAACAAAGTATGCCAAGGCGTCCCGGCGGCGCTCCAGAGCAAAAAGCAGGCTAAACTCGTAATCTGCCTTTTTTATCGCGGGTGGTTTTCATCAATCGCCTAATACTGGAGTTTTTATGACTGATGACATTGATCAGATCCTCATCGGCGCATTGATGGAGGATTCGCGGCGTTCGCTCAAGGCACTGGCGCAAATCAGCGGCTTGTCGTCGCCGAGTGTGGCCGAACGCTTGCGCCGACTGGAGGAACGCGGTGTGCTCAGGGGCTACACCGTGGAGATCGATCCGAAGTGTTTCGGCTATCAGTTGCAGGCGATCGTCCGGGTTCGGCCGCTGCCGGGACAACTGCAGGAAGTCGAGCGGCAGATTCTGGCGATTCCCGAGTTCACCGAGTGCGACAAGGTCACCGGCGAGGACTGCTTCATCGCTCGCCTGCATGTGCGCTCGATGGAACAACTGGACACCCTGCTCGACCGCCTCAATACCTTGGCCGAAACCAACACCGCAATCGTCAAGAAGACCCCGGTCAAGCGTCGATTGCCGCCGATGGCCTAAGTGCTTTTTCAACACGTTTGACGTAGATTGAGGTTTTTCCGGCGAAGGATTGGCGGTATGAAAGTTCAGGCAATGATGCTGAGTGCATTAGTGTTGAGTGGTTGCGGGACAGTGCAAACGGTCATGCGCGACGACCAGGTCGCCGTGGACGATTTGAGATCGAACAAATCCTATTGCGGGGCGGTGCCGAGAATCTACAGCGGCGTGATGTATGACTTCTGCAGTCTGCATGCGCCGATAGACGAGGGTAACAAATACAACGCCGCCCTGCCCGGCTGGGCGATTGATGCTGTGGCGTCCGGGGTGCTCGACACGTTGTTGTTGCCTTACACCATTTACAAACAGCAGACTGACGGCAGCATCCTGATCAACTGAAAAAAGCCTGCGCACGCCGAAACGTGCGCAGGCTTTTCGCTGCTTACTCCAGCAGTTGCTGCAGGCTCGGGTCACGAATGACTTTCTGCAATGGCTTCGGCGTGGCGTTGTTGGTGGAATTGAGCATTTTCAGTTTCACGTCCGACGCTTTGCTGCACGCGTTCTTGCCGTCGGCGTAGATGCCGCTCATGTCGCATTTCCACTCAAAGTAATTCACCAGACCGCCGGACAACTGCAGGCTGTAGTCAGTGCTTTGAGTGCCCGGCGTGAAAGCATGGCCGGCCGGAATGTTCTGGAACCACTTCATCCATTCAGGCGAACCCGGCTTCGGCGCATTGGCCTGGAACGTTGGATTCATGATCGCCACTTGCGGCGTTTCGGCGGTCGCATGGCAGCTCAGGCAGGAACTGTTGGGGTTGTCCACCGGACCATTGAGGCGACCGTTCCAGCCCAGATGGGTGGGTGGCAACTCCTGGGTCTTGGCGTTGATCGCGGTCTGTTGCAACGCGGGGTTGATCTTGGTCTGCGTCGGTTGCGGGTTGGTGAAGTCGTTGCCGATTTCTTCCGGATCGTTGCCCCACATGATCCCTACCGGGACGAGGTTGTCCCAGCCAGGCTTGCCGGTTTTCGCGCCGTTGTACTGAAAGGTGCCGAATATCCAGCCGGTGGCGCTCATGCGCTTATCGCGCACGGCGATGTCCATCTGGATCAAGGCGACATCCTTGACCTTGCGATTGGCCGAGGTGAACGTCTCGGTGACGTAGCCCTTCCACAACACCGGGTTCACCAGGAACGGCACGGTGCTGCGATCGATATCGGCGAACAGGGCTTTGCAGACTACGGTGCCGTCGGGGAAGCTGTTGGGCGCCGATGTGTATTTCGGATCAGGGTTGTTCGGGTCTTTCCAGACCTCTCCGATGGTATAGGCGCCGATGTCGTTATAGATGCCCACCGCGTATGTCTGGCCAGTAGCGGTCTGCGTGGCGGCGAGTTGCTTGACCTGGATCTGCGCCTCTTTGGTCAGGCCGTGAATCCCTTCGCGTCCCAGCGGGCCGTAGTGCTGCCACGGCATGTGATACCACTGGCGTTTTTTATTGTTCTGCACGTACCAATCAGCCTCGACGTTGCCATCAAGGCAATAGGTTTTGACTTCCTCCATGTACGCACGCCAAGTCTCAAAATTGTTATCTGGCTTGGTCGGTAGATTCTTGAAAAAACCGGGTAGCGGTACTTTCGGCGCTGTTGCCGGGTAACTCTGGCTCAACTCGAACAGTGGACCAGAGTATTGGCTGGAAGGTGGCTGATAGCCGAAGTCAGGATAGACGCCGGCGAAGGTTGACGCGCTGAACAGCGCGGTGGTGACGGCCAGTACAGCCAGTTTTCCTTGGGGCTGGTTCATCGATGATCTCCTTGATTGGGACAACGCCTGCAATGGCAGGGCCTCCATTATTTTTCTGGTATCAGGGTCCCGGTCGTTCGCCGGGATACGGTCACGGTGCATAGAATTTGGCGTGGTTCACCTCCCGGTTTTCACTGGACGAACGAATACAGTCGCTCTCGGCCGAAAGGCCTGGCGATCAACAGCAAGGGAAGTGAATGCGAGGGACGCAGGAATTACACGAAGGTGCTGGTTACCGACTCCTGTCGATCAGGCTACTGCTCTTCCTTGGTAATTAGGTGTAGGTGATTTCCAAAAAGACGCCACTATTTTCAGATCATTTTGTAAGTAAAAGGCCACTACGCTTTTCGGCGAGCAACAAAAAACCCGCCGAAGCGGGTTTTTTGTTGAAACGACTAACGATCAGTCGTCGCGGCTCATGATGCCGAAGATCTGCAACAAGCTGATGAACAGGTTGTAGATCGATACATACAGGCTGATGGTCGCCATGATGTAGTTACGCTCACCGCCGTGGATGATGGCGCTGGTCTGGAACAGGATGCACACCGACGAGAACAGCACGAAACCTGCGCTGATCGCCAGTTGCAGGCCGCTGATCTGGAAGAAGAAGCTCGCCAGCGTTGCACCCAGCAACACGAAGAAACCAGCGGTGATGAAACCGCCGAGGAAGCTCATGTCCTTGCGGGTGATCAGCACGTAGGCCGACAGACCACCGAACACCAGCGCGGTCATCGCGAACGCCGAGCTGACCACTTCAGCGCCGCCCTGCATGCCCAGGTAACGGTTGAGGATCGGGCCGAGCAGGAAACCCATGAAACCGGTCAGCGCAAAAGCGGACACCAGGCCCCAAGCGGAGTCACGGAGTTTGTTGGTGAGGAAGAACAGCCCGTAGAAGCCGATCAGCACCACGAAAATGTTCGGGTAGCCAACGCGCATCTGCTGAGCAACGAAAGCCATGACGCCGCTGAATGCGAGGGTCAGAGCCAGTAGGCCGTAAGTGTTGCGCAGGACGCGGCTAACCTCTAGCTGCTCAGCCTGCACGCTGTTATTAACTGCGTAATCCTGTTCGCGCATGGCGACACTCCTGTTGGTTTGAAACGTTCAGTCGCAAAGATCATAACAGACGCTCTGTAACAAGCCATGCAGAGAGTTTGACAGTGTGTTTCATTCAGGTATTATGGCGCCCGCAACGCAACGGAGGTGTGGCCGAGTGGTTTAAGGCAACGGTCTTGAAAACCGTCGACTGTAACAGGTCCATGAGTTCGAATCCCATCGCCTCCGCCATATTTTGTACCGACAAAGCCCTGATTATTCAGGGCTTTGTCGTTTCTGGCATTCGGAAATCTTGCTCCTCTTTTTATGGATCGTTTCCACATTTTTCCGGTTATTGCCGCATCCCTGCCCTGGCGACACTACTACGCTTGGGCAAATCGAATCACTCGAAGCAGAGCGCGTTGATTGCATTGACTTTGGTCAACAGGCAGCTTTCGGCCAGAAGCAGATCTCGCCCAGACGACGCCCTCAGACCAAAAAATGGTTTCTCTTAAAAATGCCGATAGGCTTATGTATTTGCTATCAGTAAAAATCCAGGCGAAAGGACATGGCAATTTCTAAAGGTGATTTCATAAAACTGATCAGCGTTGATCAATCAAAGGTAGTTTTCACTGATTGGATTAGCTCTCGAGAGGCGGCACCGGGAGATATCGCATTGGTGGAGGAAGTTTCTTTCGCAGAGGATGGGCGGATCGTTCGCCTTCTGTGCGAGGACCGTCCAGGTTTTCTAGAGTGGCGAACGTGCCTTTATGAGGCAGGGTTGATCTATGAGGTCCTTCTCGGCCCCACTGAAGTCGCCACTTAATTCTTTGCATCAGACAATTGTTGCTCGCCACCACGAGCTGATTATTGCCTATCGAGATCGAGCGTCAGGTTCGGACGGAAAGCGGACCCGACCCGGTAAGCCCGTTCGATTTGACTGACAGTCAGATTGCCTGGTTGTCATATGCTTACTCAAACGGTTGAATTCGTGGCTGGATGGGCTATTGCTTAACCCCATATCACATGGATTGGAGCAAGCGCATGGAACAGGGAATGAGGGCCGCTGCGCTGACCAGCCTGGTGTTGTTCCTTTTACACTGTCTCGTCACGCAGATTCGCCGAGTTCGGAAATGGAGGCTGGACGTTCAAACGGACTTTGAAGCCGCGCTACAACGCCTGAACATCGATAGCTATGATTTCCTTGCAAATCGGAACACGCCGCCCGGCATGCGCAGACCGCCCGATGTCTATCGAATTCTGCGCGATCAGCAAGGTCGCTACTTCTTATACCTGCACTCGGGCGCAAACCCTGGCGTTTTCCACGCACTTACAGAGGAGCGTGCACTTTTGGCTGCAAAGCTGAATGGCTAACCTGGCATTCGCCTGTGGCAGACCTACACCCATCCAAGACTCTCAATTGCTGATGCCACTAGACATCAAATAGGTTTGCTCATCTATACCACTGGCCCGTGAATGGATGTCTGCTATGGGTCAGAAACAGCATATTTCGAACGGCAGTTTCTGACCGTTTTCTGCCTGTCACTCAGCCGAATGCAGGTTGAGTCCCGGACAGAGCAAACCTGAACACTAACACTACCCGCAGTTTAGAAATTGCAGCTGTATTGATATTCGAAGGGAAAAAAGACAGTGTCGACCACTAGAGAAAATGGCGCGTCGATCAGTAAAAAGGGAATCAGTTTTCCTTTGGACGTGCCCACCAACCACCAGTCAAACCGAATGCCGATGTAGGGGCAACGGTGCTTGTCATAATCCATACGCATGGCGGTTGCCATACACCCACTCAGGCTGGCAGTCAGCACCAGTAGAATCGCCTTTCGAACCACGTAACGTCCTTATTACTTCTTTGCGCAGACTTGCATAGACGCTGTTGCCCAATGTTAGTCACCCTCTCTGCGACACCACTGCTATCTATTTATTTCCGATCAACCGTTGAATCGCCGCTCTGTTTGCCGAGAAGCCAGCGCACGATGCCAAGCACCAGTGTCGCGAAGCCCAGCGCGGCAATTGTAGTGGCGGGTGTAGTCATCGAATCCAGAATCACGAATTTTCGACTGAGCGCCAACAGCGCGATCAGCAGAAACGATTATCTGCTCGAACCGCTCATAAGCATGCATGAGTGTCCATTGCACCCGGAAACATTTAAAAGAAGCGTCTTGTTCTGGTAGCCCGCGCTTGGTCATGGACGAATCCTCCAGTTCATGGCCATGGAACTGGCGCCATGGCCCACAACGGGCGAGATAATGACGGTTCTAGCCATTTCAAGAGCCACCAGTATCTTCTATCCCGGAACGTGCTGCATCCAGTAGGTGATGCCAGACCGTCGACATAAAGGAGCTTCATTTTGCGCAAGGACTACCTGGCCTTTTTCACCTCGCTGTTTCTGTCGCGACTGGCGGATCAGATCCTGCTATTCATCGTGCCGTTGGTGGTGTTCCAGACCACCAACAGCGCCTCTTGGGCAGGTCTGGCGTTTTTCGTCGAATCGCTGCCACGGTTTCTCGCGTTTCCGCTGTGCGGAGCCTTGTGCGACAAGTTTTCGCCCATCCGCATCCTGCGCATCAGCCAGGTTTACCGGGCACTGCTGTGCCTGATCGCGGTGGCAATATTTGCCCTCTTCGGCGGTATCGCCTGGGTCGTCGTGCTGTCGGCGCTGTGTGGCGTGCTGACCACTCAGGGCATCATGGCCCGCGAGGTGCTGATGCCGCATATTTTCCAGCACTACAGCTACACCAAGACGTTGTCCTATTCGCAGATCGCCGATCAGACCGGACTGGTGCTCGGGCCGCTGGTGGCTGCACTGCTGTTGGAAATCTGGGCGTGGCATTGGGTGGTGCTGTGGGTCGCCGGGCTCTTCCTGCTGGCGGACCTGAGCATGCTGGTCTGGCAACGCCTCAGCCGTATCACCCTGGAAGTGTTCGAGCAGCATCAGGACATCTGGCTGCAACCGCTGCGTATCGCTTTCGGGCATATACGTGAACTGGCGGAGCTGAAAAAAATCATTCTGCTGGCCGTCGGCGTCAACCTGATCGTCGGCGTCACGCTGGCCACTTCGGCGGCGATGGTGATCGGCGAGTTCAGTGCCGGCAAGGATGCCTACGCCGGACTGCAGGCAGCAGGCGCGGTCACCACCATCGTGATTCTGTTTTTCCTCGCCCGGGTTGAGATCCCGCAGCGGTTACTGGGCGGGCTCGCTTACTCGATGATCGCCGCTGGCGCCCTCATCAGTGCACTGAGTCCGAATCTGGCCGGCTATGTGCTGGGGTTCCTGCTGATCGTCGGCTTCGACAAGATGTTCAACATCTACATGCGCAGCATCCGTCAGCGAGTGATTCCGGCCAAGGATTTTGGCAAGACCGTGGGCGTGATCACCTTGCTCAATAATCTCTCGCAACCTTTGGCGGGGTTGCTGGTGGCGCTGCTGGCCTCAAGCCTGGGTCCGCATGGAGTGATCCTGATTCTGGCCGTGCTGAGTATGCTGTTGGGCGCCGCAGCGGTATGGTGGTTTTCCGTCAACAGAGGAACCCTGAATGCCGAAGAAACCACCGGCCCCTAAAGAGCGCGCAACCGCCGCAGACATCGAGCGCTCGATTCAAGCCCTGAACAAAATGGCCGAGCGCTTGTGGGGCGAAGGCCGGGAAGCCGAGGCCAAAGCGCTGCTCGATGCCCTCGACGCGTTGAACCGAGCGCTCGATCGAATCAGGATTGGAGAAAGTCGCCGAGCGGCGACGCTCCATTGAGGCGTGGGCCTACGGTTTGAGAATCAGCAACGGCTCGCCCTTTTTGACGATGTAAGTCGCCAACTCCGAACCCTTGTCCGCACCCACGTTCTTGGCCACATGCGCCACCCCTTGCGGAATGAACAGCGAATCCCCCGCCTTCAACGTCACCGGCGCCCTGCCCTCCAGTTGATATTCGAACGTGCCGCTGATCACGTAAGCGACCTCGACACCCGGGTGCGCATGTCGGGGCGAGGTCACGCCCGGTTCGAAATCGACTCGCGCCTGAATCACTTCGCGCTCGGCAGCACCGAGGTCCTCGCGCACCAGATCGGTCCGGCTCAAGCCTTGTTGCCAGCTCTTGGCTGGCGCGTCAGCCGCGTGGGCGACGCCGATGATTGAAGCGAGTAGCGCAGCGCTGGCCAGTAACAATGGACGATGCATGATGTTGCCCTCTCAAACGCAGTGGTGGTGTGACCGCTACTTTGGGAGTCGCATGTATGGCTGATGTGTCGTAAACCCCGGGTTTATTGTTCGCGTGTGTCTGCGCAGCAACTTGATACACGGTTATACAAAGGTGTCTTTGCCCGGTGACAGTGCCAACAGCCATGTCCTGAACGCCACGATCTTCTTCGATTGCGCCGTTTCATGGGGCGCTACCAGATAAAAGCCGAGTTCATCCTTAAGGCGCAGATCGAAGGGAGCCACCAGACGGCCGGCCCGCAGATCTTCCTCGACATAGCTTGATCGGCCAATACACACGCCCTGCCCGTCGACAGCGGCCTGTACCGCCATCAGCGCCAGATCGAAGGTCAGGCGCGGGCCATCTGCAAGTTGCGCCGGCTGGCCCTCGGCACGCAACCAGGCGCTCCAGTCACCGGCCGTCGCGCCACTGACTTGCAGCAATGCGTGATTGGCCAGGTCTGCGGGCGTTCGCAACGTTTTCGCCAATGCCGGACTGCATACCGGGAAAATATCATCGGACATCAGAAAATCGCCACACAACCCCTTCCAGTCGCCGCGCCCATAACGGATCGCCGCATCAATGGTGCCCTTGCGAAAATCGACCAGCTCAGTGGCCGCACTGATTCGCACATCGATAGCGGGAAACGCCTGCTGAAAGGACGGCAAACGCGGCAACAGCCACTTCGATGCAAACGACACCAGCGTACTGATCGTCAGCACGCTTTTATCGCGAGACGCGAGCAACTGCTCAGTCGAATACCGCAGTTCATGAAACGCTGCACGCACACCCGGCAAATAGGCGTGCCCGTCCTCGCTCAGCACCAATCCCTCGTTGAGCCGCAAAAACAGTGGCCCGCCCAGCTCGGCTTCGAGTCGGCGAATCTGGTGACTGACAGCGGTCTGGGTGACATTGAGTTCTTCGGCAGCCTTGGTGAAACTCATGTGCCTGGCGACCGTTTCAAAGGCGCGCAAGCCGTTCAGCGAGGGAAGTCGGACCGTCATGGTTCTGAGTGCTCATGAGATTTTGTCATACGCTAGCACCGTAAATGACCTTTGCGAAAGCCGCTTCGGCAATGGAATCTGGCGCTCTCTCTCAGCAAGGAAGTGCCATGAAACTGTATTTTGCGCCCATGACCTGTTCGCTTTCCCCGCACATTGTGCTGCGAGAACTGGGTTTGCCCTTCGAACTGGTTCGCGTCAACAACCAGAGTAAATGCACCGCCGATGGCCGCGACTTTCGCGAGATCAACCCAAAGGGCTACGTTGCAGCGCTGGTTCTGGATAACGGCGAAGTGCTGACGGAGGGGCCGGCGATCCTGCAGTTTCTGCTCGATCAGGTGCCCGGCAACACACTGGCGCCACCCTTGGGTTCATGGGAGCGCACGCGTTTGCAGGAACATCTGAACTTCATCAGTACGGAAATTCACGGGGGCAGTGCACCGCTGTTCAATGCGCAGATCCCGGAATCGGTCAAAACGATTTTCCGCCACACACTGTTCAAGCGCCTCGACTACCTGAATCAGCAACTGTCGGCTCGGGACTATCTGATGGACAAATTCGGCGTCGCCGATGCTTACCTGTTCACCGTGCTGAAGTGGCTGCCGACCTTTGCCATCGACATACAAAACTGGCCAGCACTTGCCAGCTACATGCAGCGCATCGGCGCCCGCCCCTGCGTTCTTGCAGCCATCGCGGCGGAAGCCGCGACGCAGCCGGTCTGACCGGCCTCTGTTGCCACGGAGCGGGCCATGTCGACGCTGTATCTGTAAACTGCGGCCCTCTTCACTCGCTCACTCAAAGGATCAGCATGGCTAACCAAGACATCACCTTCACTCCAGATCCGGACGCCGACTCGATTTCCTCGGACGTTGCCACATTCAACGGCATCATGGTTTCCACCCAGATTCCAACCCGTGCCGACGGCAGTCTGGAACTGGGCGATATCACCGCGCAAAGCGAATGCACCCTGCAAGCGCTGGAAGTTGCGCTGGAACGTGCCGGCAGCTCGATGGATCGGGTGATGCACTTGACGATCTACCTGACCGACATGGCGGATCGCGCGGCATTCAACGAGGTGTACAAGCGCTACTTCGCCAAGCCTTGGCCGGTGCGTGCGGCGGTGGGTGTGGCGTCGCTGGCGGTTGAAGGGATGCGCGTAGAAGTCACCGCGATGGCGGCCAAAGCCTGAGCGCCACTCCTTTCAGGTCATCAGCCGCCGCCTCATAGAGGCTTAAAACCCGAGCCAAGCCTGTAAAGGCTGGCTCGCGTCTTTTCAGGATCGCTTCCGGGCTTCAAGTGGCCCAGTGGCAACAAGCGATAACTTTCCTTCCTTTACGCGATATTTTTTGACTTCACCTTGGTCTTCAAACTCAAAGTCGAAGTGGAAATTGGCGGTTATCGAACCGTTCGCGTCATTTCTCTGAAACTTAATTTTTCCCGCCTTGGCATAGATGATATTTGGGGTCATTGTGATGAGCCCTTGAACACTACTACCCAGCCCCCCTATGTCGTGTTCTCCATCGGGTAGCTCGTTATCAATAACGAACGACATTATTTCGATAATGTTGTTCGCATCCTCTCGATGGTGCGCGATAAGGCTAAAGGTTTCGGCGGATCCGAAGTACAGAGCTTTACCTTCTTGGGTTGCCTGAAATACCGGCCCGACAAGGTGCGGATGGGCAGGGTCAATCACTGCTTTGTAGTAAATTTCCGGCGCGTGGGCCCCTCTGTTCAAATTATTTTTGTTGATACCTAAATAACGAAAATGGTCTTTATCGTTCATAGCAACATGTCCTTTTCGTAATGAATGGTCGGCGAATGACTTCGTTACTATTTCCAACTTACGTCTGAACAACAACTGACAGGTCTGACAGTTGTGCGAATCCGCGAAACGTGCCAAGCGCGATTTGCAGACCATCGGTACATAGGTGCCGACATGTCGTTTCACGGGTAGAATGCGCGCCTAACCGTGACAGCCTGACTAAAAAAACTATGTCCTTGCCCAAGCATCACCTGGAATTGCTCAGCCCTGCCCGCGATGTCGCCATCGCCCGTGAGGCGATCCTGCACGGCGCCGACGCCGTGTACATCGGCGGCCCGAGCTTCGGCGCGCGCCACAACGCCTGCAACGAAGTCAGCGAAATCGCCGAGCTGGTGGAATTCGCCCGCAAGTATCACGCGCGCATTTTCACCACCATCAACACCATCCTCCACGACAACGAACTGGAGCCGGCGCGCAAGCTGATCCATCAGTTGTACGACGCTGGTGTCGACGCGCTGATCGTTCAGGATCTGGGCGTGATGGAGCTGGACATTCCGCCGATCGAGCTGCACGCCTCGACGCAGACCGACATCCGCACCCTTGAGCGAGCGAAGTTCCTCGATCAGGCCGGTTTCTCGCAACTGGTATTGGCCCGTGAGCTGAACCTGCAGGAAATCCGCGCGATCGCCGACGAAACCGACGCCGCCATCGAGTTCTTCATTCACGGCGCGTTGTGCGTGGCCTTCTCCGGCCAGTGCAACATTTCCCACGCGCAAACCGGGCGCAGCGCCAACCGTGGCGACTGCTCGCAGGCTTGCCGCTTGCCGTACACCCTCAAAGACGAAAAGGGTGGCGTGATCGCTTACGAAAAACACCTGCTGTCGATGAAAGACAACAACCAGAGCGCCAACATCCGCGCCCTGGTTGAAGCCGGTGTGCGCTCGTTCAAGATCGAAGGTCGCTACAAGGACATGGGCTATGTGAAGAACATCACCGCCTATTACCGCCAGCGCCTCGACGACGTGCTCGAAGATCGCCCGGATCTGGCCCGCGCCTCCAGCGGCCGCACCGCGCACTTCTTCCTGCCTGATCCGGAAAAAACCTTCCACCGTGGCAGCACCGACTACTTCGTCACCGATCGCAAGATCGACATCGGCGCTTTCGATTCGCCGACCTTCACCGGTCTGCCGGTTGGCACCGTCGAGAAAGTCGGCAAACGCGACATACAGGTTGTCACCCAAGAGCCGCTGTCCAACGGCGATGGCTTGAACGTACTGGTGAAGCGCGAAGTGGTCGGTTTCCGCGCCAACATCGCCGAAGCCAAAGGCGAGTTCGAAGAAGACGGCGAGAAGCGCTACCGCTATCGCGTCGAGCCGAACGAAATGCCCGAAGGCCTGTTCAAGCTGCGCCCGAACCACCCGTTGAATCGCAACCTCGATCACAACTGGCAGCAGGCGCTGCAGAAGACCTCTTCCGAGCGTCGCGTGGCCCTGAGCTGGGTCGCTCGTCTGCGTGAAGAACAGCTGGAAGTGACTGCCACCAGTGAAGAAGGCATCAGCGCCAGCGTCACCCTCGCCGGTCCGTTCGGCGTGGCCAACAAGCCTGAGCAAGCGCTCGAACAGCTGCGCGATCTGCTCGGCCAGCTCGGCACCACGCAGTACCACGCCACCGACGTCAAGCTGGATGCGCCACAGGCGTTCTTCATCCCCAACTCGCAGCTCAAAGCCCTGCGCCGTGAAGTGATCGAGAACCTGACCGCTGCCCGTGTCGCCGCTCATCCGCGTGGCGGCCGTAAAGCCGAAAGCAGCCCGCCGCCGGTGTATCCGGATTCGCACCTGACCTTCCTCGCCAACGTCTATAACCAGAAGGCGCGCGACTTCTACCACCGTCACGGCGTGAAGCTGATCGACGCTGCGTACGAGGCTCACGAAGAGCCGGGCGAAGTGCCGGTGATGATCACCAAGCACTGTCTGCGCTTCTCTTTCAACCTGTGCCCGAAACAGGCGAAAGGCGTGACCGGCGTGCGCACCAAGGTTGCACCGATGCAGTTGATCCACGGCGATGAAGTGCTGACGCTGAAGTTCGATTGCAAGCCGTGCGAAATGCACATCATCGGCAAGATGAAAGGCCACATCCTCAACCTGCCGCAACCGGGCAGCGTGGTCGGCCACATCAGCCCCGAAGACCTGATGAAAACCATCCCGCGCGCACCGCACTGAGTGGATGACGTGCGCGGTGCTTCGGCGCCGCGCACGCCTGCCCTGCACCACCGGGCTAAATCGCAGGCATAAAAAAACGCCAACTTCTTGCGAAGTTGGCGTTTTTTCGAATATGGCAGGGGCGGCTGGATTCGAACCAACGCATGGCAGGATCAAAACCTGCTGCCTTACCGCTTGGCGACGCCCCTACTGCTCTTTCCAGCTACTCCGTTAGTTTCGCTGTGAGAACGGGGCGCAATTTACCAAGGTTTTTTTGCTTTGGGAAGCGCGAAGTGAAATATTTTTTGTTTTAAAACAGCGACTTAATATTTTGGCCTGAATCAGGTCCAGGGTGAGTCGGTTTAACCGCCGTGTATCACACTGTGTACGACCCCCACCGCGACACATCGACTTTCAACAAAGCCGTTCTTCGACACAGGCCAGATACGTCTCCGCGCTCAAATGCACTCAAGGTTTCAGGTGTTCATTCAGAACCCTTGGCCAAAGGCTCGCAAAGGAGACGTCACCATGAAGATGGCACTGCACACCCGCAAAACTGCATTCGGCTTGTCGATTCTGGCTGTGTCGCTGTTCGGCGCTTTTGGCAGCGCTCAGGCGCAAACCATTGAACCGGCCGCCGTCAGCTATTCCGCGCCCTCGCCCTTCGGCCCGCTCAAACATGTGAAGGCTGGCGTGCTTGACGTCGCCTATGCCGAAACCGGCCCCGCGAATGGCCCGGTGGTGATCCTGTTGCACGGCTGGCCCTACGACATTCACAGCTACGATGAAGTCGCGCCGCTGCTCGCGGCCAAGGGTTATCGGGTGTTGATGCCGTATGCGCGCGGTTATGGCGATACGCAGTTCCTCTCCAAGGACACCCTGCGCAACGGTCAACCAGCGGCGCTGGCCAGTGACGTCATCGACTTCATGGATGCGCTGAAGATCAAACAAGCGGTGCTCGGTGGTTATGACTGGGGCGCGCGTTCGGCGGACATCGTTTCGGCGCTGTGGCCGGAACGTGTGAAAGCGCTGGTGTCGGTCAGCGGCTATCTGATCGGCAATCAGGCTGCCGGGCAAAACCCGCTGCCGCCCAAGGCTGAGTTGCAGTGGTGGTATCAGTTCTACTTCGCTACCGACCGTGGTCGTGCCGGTTACGAGAAAAACACTCACGACTTTGCCAAGCTGATCTGGCAACTGGCCTCGCCGCAGTGGAAATTTGATGACGCCACGTTCGACCGCAGTGCCAAAGCGCTGGAGAACCCCGATCACGTCGACATCACCGTGTTCAACTACCGCTGGCGTTTAGGCCTGGTGCAGGGTGAAGCGAAATACGCCGCGCTGGAACAGAAGCTCGCTACCGCGCCGTCGATCAACGTGCCGACCATTACCCTCGAAGGCGACGCCAACGGCGCACCGCACCCGGCGCCGGAAGATTACGCCAAGCGTTTTACCGGCAAGTATCAGTTCCGCTTGATCAATGGCGGGATCGGGCACAACTTGCCGCAGGAGGATCCGCAGACGTTTGCCAAAGCGGTGATTGATGCGGATCACCTGTAGAAACAAAAAGGCAGTCAGCCGCTCAGGCTGACTGCTTGATTATTTGAGGGTGGAGGGATGGTCACGTTTTGCAGATGCTTTGCCTGAACGGACGCCATCGCGAGCAGGCTCACTCCTACAGGGGGAACGCATTTCAAATGTAGGAGTGAGCCTGCTCGCGATCACGCCCGACCAGACACCCTCAACCCCGACTAACGTGCGCGATCACTCGGTTGGCACAACCAGATCCAGCGCCTTGTTCACCGCCAACTCCCCCAACATGACCACTTGCGCAATACCCAGCAGGGTATGACGATTTGCGCCCTCCAGCATTCCGGCAAAATTACCGAGCATGACCGACGCGGACGCCAGGGAGCCGCAAGCATTGGTCAGCAGCGACTCCGTGTCTGCTTGCGGGTTGGCCATGAACAGAGCATTGGGCGTATAGGGTGTGGCCATGATCGCGGCAGGCAACAGGTAATGGTCGAGTGCACGCTCTGCCGCTTCGTGGAGCTTTCTTGAATTGGGCGAGGCGTACGGCGATATCAGGTCAGTGACCGGTGGTTCGGGTGGCTGGGACATCAGCTGAAACTCCAGACAAGAACCGTTGGCGGCTCTTTGATAGAAGGCGTGAAGCGCCGCGATTACAGACGCTTCTGTGCAATGAGGGAGCGAGCCCCCTCACCCATCTGCTCCGCGACTAGTGCGGCAAGCGCTGGTTGTCCAGAACTCGGCCGACCACCAGCTCGCTGAGCATGATCACCTGTTGCAGGATCAGCATCTTTTTGCGCTGTGAGGGTTCTATCGAATCGGCGAGTTCACGGGCCATGTCAGTGGCGGAGGACAAGGTTTCAGTGGCTTCGACGAGCAGGGTTTCGTTATCCACTGTGGGGTCGATGAGGTAGATCTTGCCGGTCTTGCGGGTGGGTACTGAGGTCTTCAGCGCTGAGGGGTTGAGATAGAAGTTGATCGCGCGGTCGGTGGCCTCTTTGATGTTTTGAGGTTCGAGTGCGGCGTCGTAGGGGATTGGATCGGTTTCTGGCGGGTTTGGCGTAATTTTGAACATAGATGACACTCGCTTAGCAAAAAATAAGGAGCCATCACTCACGCTACCAAACGAGGTGGTGACCATTGCGCAGGTTGGTAGACCGGTCTAAGCGAGTAAACCCCGGCGCTCCCGAAGGAGCCCCACGCATGGCCACCATAAAAAACCGAGCCCCGAAAAGAGACTGCATATAGCGGCGCATAACGCTTAGAAAACGGGCTACCAAACCCGATCACTGTTTTGCAGTGACAGGGAAACGATACAGCCCGCCTCAAGGCGCGTAAGCCGGCGGATTCTGGCGTACGCGTAGGCAACGGCGCAAGGTGTTGTAGCCGTTATGGCGTAACAGTGCGTGTAAGTTAAACGTGCGTGGGTGATAGCGTTTAAAAGCCCCTCACCCTAGCCCTCTCCCAGAGGGAGAGGGGACTGACCGGGGTGTTTGGGAGAGCTACGCCGACGTGGGATACCGAGGTGAATTTTGGTGACGAAGCGGTTGGTGCCGCCTGCAAGTTCCCTCACCCTAGCCCTCTCCCAAAGGGAGAGGGAACTGACCGGCTGTTTGGGGGAGGTACGCCGACGTGGGATACCGAGGTGAACTCAGGTGGGTGACGGCTTGGGTTATTTGACCAGGCGTTTTTCTTTGGAAGGTCTGTAGCCGAAATATGAGCTGTAGCATTTGCTGAAATGGCTTGGGGAAACGAAGCCGCACGCGACCAGCACTTCCACTTGTGAAAGCTCAGTGTGCTGCAACAACCGTCGCGCTTCGGTGATGCGCAGTTCCAGGTAATAGCGCTGCGGCGTGGTGCCCAGTTGTTCCTTGAACAAGCGCTCCAGCTGACGACGGGATCGGCCGGCATACACCGCCAGTTGCTCCAGCTCCAGCGGCTCTTCCAGATTGGCATCCATCAGCTTCACCACTTCACGCAGCGGCGCACTGACGCAAATGTTCTCGTCCGGTTTGATCCGCCGGTAACGCGATTCTTCGAAGGCGAGGATGTCTTCGATCCCTTCGACCAAGGCTTTACCGTGCAGACTCTTGATCCAGTCCAATGCCATGTGGAACGCGCCGGACGGACTCGATGCCGTGAGCCGGTCGCGGTCGATCACGTAAGGCTCACTGCTGACGTGGGTGGTTTTGGCGATTTCGGTCAGCGCCGGGCGATGTTCCGGGTGGATCGCGCAGCGATAGCCGTCGAGCAATCCGGCGCGGCCGAGGAACCACGAACCGTTCCACAACCCGGCGAGGCTGATGCCCCGCTCCGCTGCAACCTGAAGCAAATGAATAAACTCCTCACTCGCCCGCAGCTCAGTGCGATAACCGCCACACACCACCAGCAGATCCAGTTGCGCCAGCGCGGCAGAATCCAGACGTGCGTCAGGGCGGATGACCAGCCCCAGATCACTGACGACTTCGCCGTCACCCAAACCAAACGTGCGCGAGGAAAACAGCCCCGGGCGCAGCAGATTAGTGGTGACAACGGTGTCCAGCGCCTGGGTAAACGCCGGTAGCGAGAAATGTTCGAGCAGCAGAAAGCCGGTGCGGGTCAAGCGCGGGTCTTCCGCGTTTTGCTCATTCAGATAGCGGAGGTTTTTCCCCTTCATGCCTCCGCTGAATTGGCGTCGTTCGATCAAGTTCGGGTCCATCGGTCATGTTGTTGTGCGCCGATAGTTGGCTTGATCGGTCAAAGAGTCAATCACGCCGGTGAATGGCGAACAGTTTCAGTGGGGGGGTTGTCCGCCAATCCATCTCTGACTCAAACAGCCGAGAAAACCCCGGCGCCTAAACGCCCCTCGAGACGCCCACACAGCACGTAGTGCTGATAGCCGCTGGAGAACGATCCCTGGGAAATCGCGATCCTGACATCGTCATTCAATCGAAGGTACTGGGCTTCATCAAAGTTTTCTGCGCTGACTTCGCCCGCACGCCCGAGACGCTCGCTGTCCACCGTGAGACCTTGGCTGGCGAAATGCTCGAAATCGATGATGCGATTCACCGCGTGCCGCTCCAGCACACCCTGATTGGGATGCATCGAGTAGATATGCAGACCTTTATTGGCGCAGCGGTCGCACATGTCGACACAGTTTTTCTGCGTCGATTTACGCCGCGTCAGCTCTTCAAGCGGCATGTCGAGGTACTTGCCAACCTGATACTCGGTCTGATTGAAGATCGTGCAGCAAAGCACCGTGTTGCCATTGCAGTCGATGACCAGCCAGTCATCCTTGAGCGTGCACGCCATCTTGGGAAATTGCTGGATGACGTTGACGAGATCGTCGTACGGCGGCAATGCGAGGCGTTTCAGGGTGTCAATGTCCGTAGCCGTGACAGACGGGTCACGCTCGACAATGGCCAGTGTCTTCTCCAGCGGCATCATCACCGAATACCCGGTGGTGAAGATGAAGCCAAGACGCTCACTGAACGCGCGCATCAGTGATTCTTCTTCGATGTTATCCAGGTAGCGGTGATAGTAAACATCCACACGGGTTCTCAGACCCAGGCGCTGTTTGATCTCCTGCAGGGCGATCATGTTTTGTTTTACAACTTCGATATCGCCGCCGACATGGCCCTTTTCGTAGGTCTCCTGGTAAAAACCCGAGAGCGAAATACGGAAGTAACTCGGCTCGGCCATCAGGGCCTTTTCCATATTCTTGGCGAGATTAAGGTTGGTGCTGATACCGCTGCCCATGCCGGCAGCATTAATGATCTCGATAAATTCGCCAATTTTTGGATGAATCAGCGGCTCGGTCCAGTTATAGAGGTAGATCGTGTCGACGCCCTCTGTCTTGGCCTTATCGACAATCTGCTTGAACATGTCGAGCTGCATGGCTTTTTTGAAATTGAGATTTTCCGAGTTGCCCATTGGGCAAGACGGGCAGCTCAGATTGCACGCACCGACGATATCGATGTACATATTCATGCGGGTGAAGCTCCTAGAATTGAAAGCCATGCATCTCATCACTACGGGCTTTCAAGTCGCCTGATTGTGTTGGTATTTTGACGGCACTGGCACAGCAGCTAGCAATAACTGCACCACAATGCTTCTACGCCATTAACTCAACGACCCAATCGATAAACACGCGCAATTTCAGGCTGACATGCCGGTTCGGCGGATAAGCAATGTAGAGCGGCATCGGCGCGAGTTTCCAGTCTTCGAACAGCGGCACCAGCTCGCCACGCGCTTGATGGGCGGCAGACATGTACTTGGGCAGCCACAGCACGCCCATGCCCGCCAGGCCTGCCGCGAGGTAGGCGTTGCCGTCATCGACTGCCAATACGTGCCGTCCCTTGATTTGCAGGTTTTCGCTGGCGTTGTACAAGGCATATGGCACCGGTTTGCCGGTGCGTGCCCAGAGAAAACCGACCACGCGATGGTGGCTGTCTTCCAGGTCTCTCGGGTGCGCGGGAATGCCCGCGCGCGCCAGGTATTGCGGTGCGGCAAACACCCCCAACTGCAGATCGGCGACCTTGCGTGCCATCAGCGACAGGTCCATGAGTTCGCCGCCGCGCACCACGCAATCGACGTTCTCATCAATGATGTCGACAATACGGTCGCTGACGCCCATGTCGATCTGGATATCCGGATAGCGCGCGTGAAACTCGGGCAGGGCCGGCACCAGAATCAACCGTGCGAGCGGACTCGGGACGTCCACTCGCAGCCGGCCCGAAGGTGATGCCGCCGCGCCGGGCAGGCTGGTTTCGGCATCATCGAGGTCGGCGAGCAAGCGGATCACGCGTTGGTAATACGCCGCGCCATCGGCGGTGACGTTGACCTTGCGCGTGGTGCGATTGAGCAACTTGACCCGCAGGCGCGCCTCCAGTTGCTGAACCAGTTGGGTCACGGTGGTCTTGCTCATGTGCAAGGTTTCCGCCGCTTTGGTGAAACTCCCCGCCTCGACCACCCGGGCGAAGGCCTGCATTGCGTCAAAACGGTCCAAGGTGTGCCCTCGATTGTTTGGATTTCACAAACAGTGAACGCCAAGCTTGCGCGTTTATCGCTGGCCTGCAAATACCTACAGTGGCTCCATCAACTCAAATGAAGGAGACACTCCCATGACTCAGCGCGATGTTGTTTTTCCATCCGCACGCCGCACGCTTTACGAACGCCACCGTTACTCGCCAGCCATTCGCTCCAACGGTTTTCTGTTTGTTTCGGGACAGGTCGGCAGCACCGAGGACGGCACGCCAGAGCCGGACCTGAAAAATCAGGTGCGTCAGGCGTTCACTAACCTCAATGCAATCCTTGCAGAGGCCGGTGCCAGCTTCGATGACGTGGTCGATGTAACCGTATTCATCGTTGACCCCCAGTCGAAATTCGAGACGATCTGGGATGTGGTGCTGACCGAGTTCTGGGGCGAGGCGCCGCATCCGACGGTGACGGCGGTTGGTGTGACGTGGCTGTATGGGTTTGATTTCGAGATCAAGGTGATTGCCAGGTTGCCGTAAATATCCGGACACACCCATTCGTTTGCCATTTCAGAGGTCGTCTGTTTGCATGCTGCCCCACATCAGCATTCAGATCAGGGAGAGGATCGATGAACATTTTGGTGGTGGGTGCCAGTAAAGGCTTGGACCGAGCTTTTATCGAAGGTTTGGGTAACGCGGGAGACACACTGATTGGTGTGTCCCGCACGCGTCCCGAAGGTTTGGTGTGCGAGGCAGAGCATCCAGTACGCTGGGTGGAAGCCGATCTGATGAATCCGGCCAAAGCCGCGCACGCCATCGAGCATGCGGTCGTCGACGATGGGCTGGATACGCTGATCTACAACCTCGGTATCTGGGAAGAGTCGGCTTTCGATCCAGCCTATGACTTTCTCGACAGTCCGGACGACGAATTGCAAGCCATCGTCAGTTGCAACATCAGCGCAACAATCCTGTTGATCAAACGCCTGCTTCCGCTTCTGCTGAAAAGCCCCCATCCCAGAATCATCCTCACCGGATCGACTTCAGGCCTGCCGCAAAGCGGGCGTCCGGAAGTCGCCTTCGGCGCCTCCAAATTCGCCCTGCGCGGGATTGCCGATACGCTGCGCGAAGGCTACCGGCAGCAGCGTCTGGCGGTGACTTGCCTGAATCTGGGGTATCTCAACACCGAGGATCGGCTGAGCACGCTGCGAGATCTGGCTGCGCAGCGTGGCGAGGGTCAGCTGATTCCAGTTCACGATGTCGTTCAGGTGGTGCGCATGATTCTGAGTCTGTCTTCGGCCAGCTACGTCAAGGAACTCACCCTGCCGGCAATCCTCGACGAACGCTTTTGACCGTTCCTGCCCTGATGGCGCTGGCCTTTACGCGTGCGAATACGTATAACCTCGCCGATTCGTCTACCCTCACGTTGCGCCCTGGTTCAGCACTTCACACTTTTTGACGCTCACGAAACGGAGAATTCCATGCTCAAACGAACACTGGCACTGACCGCCGGCCTGGCCCTGTCCTTTTCTACTTTGGTGGTGCAAGCCGCTGACGTTTTGCGCGTCAGCGCGATTCCCGATGAAGCCCCGACCGAGTTGCTGCGCAAGTTCGAACCACTGGGTGCTTATCTGGAGCAGCAACTGGGCATGAAGGTGCAGTTCGTGCCGGTGGCCGACTACCCGGCAGTGGTTGAAGCACTCGCGACCGATCGCCTCGACATGGCCTGGCTCGGCGGTTTCACGTTCGTGCAGGCACGTTTGAAAACCGACGCAACGACGCCAGTGATCCCGTTGGTACAACGCGAACAGGATGCGCAGTTCACCAGCAAATTCATCACCGCTGACCCCAATGTGCATAGCCTCGCCGACTTGAAGGGCAAGACCTTCGCTTTCGGTTCGGTGTCGTCGACTTCCGGCAGCCTGATGCCGCGTTACTTCATGCTGAAAAACGACAACATCAAGCCTGAGGGCTATTTCAGCCGTGTCGCCTACTCCGGCGCCCACGACGCCACCGTGGCCTGGGTGCAGGCTGGCAAGGTTGACGCCGGTGTGCTGAACGCCAGTGTCTGGCAGAAACTGGTCGACGCCGGCAAGGTCGACACCAACAAGGTCAAAGTCTTCGCCACCACCCCGACCTACTTCGATTACAACTGGACTGTGCGCGGCACCCTCGACCCGGCACTGGCCGCGAAGATCAAGAAAGCCTTCCTTGATCTGGACCCGGCCAACCCTGAGCAGAAGAAGATTCTTGATCTGCAAGCGGCCAGCCGCTTCATCGAGACCAAGCCCGAGAACTACAAGGGCATCGAGGAAGCCGCCCGCGCCGCCGAACTTCTGAAATGACCCTACGCCTCAAACAAGGCAGCCTGCGCCACGCCAATGGAGTCGACGCCCTGCGCGGTGTCGACTTGCAGATTGGCGTCGGCGAACAGGTGGCCATCATTGGCCCGTCCGGAGCCGGAAAATCGAGTTTGCTCAACCTGCTGGCCACCGCCCTGCGGCCCAGCAGCGGCGAGATTGAAGTGCTCGGCGAACGCGCCTGGCACTTGTCTGCCCGCCAGCGTCAGCGTCTGCGCGCGCGGATCGGCCTGGTGCATCAGGCGCCGCCACTGCCACCGCGTCAGCGTGTAGTGACGGCGGTGCTGGCCGGCAAGCTCGGCCAATGGAGTCTGGGTAAAAGTCTTTTGAACCTGTTGCATCCGCTGGATGTGGCCGGTGCGCGCGCGGCGTTGGCGCGACTGGACCTGGGCGACAAATTATTCGCGCATTGCCAGCAATTATCTGGCGGCCAGTTGCAACGCGTCGGTATCGCCCGCGTGTTGTATCAGGCGCCGGAAATCCTCTTGGCCGACGAACCGGTGTCAGCCATGGACCCGGTCATGGCCGGGCACACGCTGTCGATCCTCTCGCGGCATGCCCGCGAACATAACGTCACGCTGGTGGCGAGCTTGCATGCGGTGGATCTGGCGCTGTCGCACTTCCCGCGAATCATCGGTCTGCGCGACGGGCAGATTCTGTTCGACAGCGCCTCCGCTCAAGTCAGCCCCGAGATGCTCGACGCGCTGTACGCCAACGAAAAACTGCAATCGCCGACCGCTGCGGTGGCGCCTTTGACTGTGCAGATTCCACGATGCTGAAAGCCGATTCACGCGATCCCGCTGCATGGCCACGTCTGCTGCTGACGTTGCTGGCGATTGCTTTGCTGTGGCCGGGCATTCAGCTCAGCGAGCTGAATCTGGGCGTATTGCTCCCCGACAGCCAGAATGAAATGGGCCGTTTTGTCGCGCAATTCTGGCCACCAGCGCATGACGAAGCGTTTTTGCAGTTACTGTTCAAAGCCACCCTGCAAACTCTGGCCATCGCCACCGCCGGCATGGCTTTGGCGCTGGTGTTGGCGATACCGGCGGGCCTGGTCGCCAGTCGTGCGCTGTCGCTGTCTGCCGCGTCACGCGGTGGCGTGCCGAGCCGACTGGGGCGTCTGTTGCGCTGGCCGGTGCGCGGACTGTTGATTTTCCTGCGCAGCGTGCCGGAAATCGTCTGGGCGCTGCTGTTTGTGCGCGCTGTAGGGTTGGGGCCGGCGGCCGGTGTGCTGGCCATCGCCATCACCTACAGCGGCATGCTCGGCAAAGTCTATGCGGAGATTTTTGAATCGACCGATCAGCGTCCGGCGCACGCACTGTTGCAGGCTGGCAGCGGCCGTCTGGCGGCGTTTGCTTACGGCACGTTGCCCAACGTCGGGTCAGAACTGCTCTCGTACACGGTCTATCGCTGGGAATGCGCGATCCGCGCGTCAGTGGTGATGGGGTTTGTCGGTGCGGGCGGTCTGGGTCAGCAGATCGACCTGTCGATCCGCATGTTCGCCGGCGGTGAAGTCGCCAGTATCCTGCTGTGCTTCCTGGTGCTGGTATTGGCCGCCGACCAACTCAGTCGCCTGCTGCGCTGGAGGCTGACATGAACCGGCTGATCAACTTGCTGCTGATCGCCGGTATTGCGCTGGCGGTCATCGCGTCTTTCGCTTATCTGGGACTGGATCTGGGCGAGGTGGGCAGCGCCACCAGCGTCAAGCAGATGGGCGCGTATGTGCAGCGTTTTCTCAGCCCGGACTTGAGCGCGGACTACCTGAAAGCCATCTTGCATGGTTCGATGGAAACTCTGGCGATGTCGGCCCTCGGCACCCTGCTCGCCGCTGTGTTCGGCATCATTCTCGCCCTGCCCGCCGCCGGGCGTTTCGGCTGGCCGCTGCAAAGTGCCTCGCGCTTGCTGCTCAATGCCTTGCGGGCGATACCGGAACTGGTCTGGGCGGCATTGATGGTGCTCGCCGCCGGCCTCGGCCCGAACGCCGGCACCCTCGCCCTCGCCCTGCACACCACCGGGGTGCTCGGTCGCTTGTTCGCCGAAGCCTTGGAAAACACGCCACCGCAACCGGCCGAAGCCATTCGTTTACAGGGCGGCAACCCGATTCTGGCCTTCTGCTACGGCACCCTGCCGAACCTTGCGCCACAACTGCTCGCCTACGTTCTGTACCGCTGGGAAAACAACATCCGCATGGCCAGCGTGCTGGGTTTTGTCGGCGCTGGCGGATTGGGGCAGATGCTCTATGTGAGCCTCAGCCTGTTTCAGGAAGCGCAAGCCAGCACGGTGATTCTGGCGATGCTGGTGCTGGTGTTTGTGGTCGACTGGTTGAGTGCGTGGAGCCGGCAGCGTTGGGTGAATGCATGAGTATCTGTGGTAACCGGCGCCTCATTCGGCGCCGGCCTGACGAGACTTTAGTCAGATCTCGATGGTTTTCACCTCGGGGTTATACATTGCCCCGATAATTTCCCGTGCGCCTGCCAATGGAGATTCTTTGGTGATACTGACAATCGCGCCAATCGACGAACTGATCAACTCACTGTTGCCGCTGGCAATACCTTTGTCCAACGCCTCAAAGAATCCGCTGATGGTCGTGGCCCTCTCCTTGAACATCCCCGAGAGATACTGCTCCAGCACTTTGCGTTGACCTTCGATTCTGGCCAACTGCGTTTCTTTATAGGCGTTGATTTCCGTTCGTTTGGTTTCTTCAACCTCGGAAATTTTCTTGTACTCGGACCAAGCCGACACGAGCATTTTAAAAGACTCGCCGGCGGTATCAGCCGGATTGACGGGGAGCTTTCCTACCAGGCCTGCAATTTCATTTTTCATGGTCTCAGTCCAGGGTCAGAATGCCGGTAAGTGTGCGTTTGATGTCTTTAGTTGCGCCGCCGTCATCGGCAATGATCGCGACATCCAGGACCTTCTTGAGCCCCACTCCCAAAGCCAGCATTTGTTCGAATGCGACGGGGTCATTATCGTTATCGACTTTGACCTGCTCGAAACGTATGACTAACTCATTGATGGTGTTGGTGATTTCCTTGGCATTGGAGCGAACGCCTTTGAGTGTGGTCTTGACCACCTCCATATTGGCAATTGCCGTGGCAACCTCCGCTTCATACTGGTGTGCCTTGGTCAGGGCTTCTTCCGCTTTGCTGGCCATCATGAAACCGCCGATGGCCAGCGCCGGGCCCAGCACAATCCCACCCAACGCCAACATACCGCCAGCCATGCCAAAACCGCCTGCACTGAGTGCCCCACCGCCAAGCCAGGCCAGCGTGGCATTGGTGGCCGCGACGCCTGAAAGTCCGGAAATGGCAGCTCCGGTGGAGGCGCTCGCCAGCGCACCGACCGAACCGTAGGCACCGATTGCGGCCAACGCGCCACCGCCGATACCGGAAGCAAGACCCTTTTCAATTTCCAAAGAGTTGAGTACGAGCTTTTCGTAATCCTTGAGCTCTTCGATCGTCAGGTCTTCGTTAAACCCTTTCAGCGTGCTTTTGGCGTTCTTTTGTTTCTTGATCGCTTCGACCAGATATTTGATCTGGTGGGTGAACGTGTGAACCTTCAATTCACCCAGCGCTTCCAGCTCGCCTTGAGTCTCCTTGCGAGACTTGTCGAGGCTTTTGGAAGCCTTGTTGTATTGGGCTTCCGCCTCTTCGCCAATCTCCTTGGCTTTATCGAAGTTGCCCGATGCCTGAACCCCCTTCACGACGCCTGTAGCCGCCAGTGCAGCTGCTGCACCCCACAAAATAAACGGTAATGGCATTTCAGATCCCTCTCGATTAATTAGCGACAACAATCAAATTCTGCTGCTGCATTTCCTTACAAGCGTGAGCGTTCGCAGCGTAGTAATCCTCAAGGCGCATCGTCCCCGCCAGTCGCTGATCGTAAAAATCATCAATCCGGCAGATCAGCGGCCTCTTATCGTAAATACGGCACAGATGAGTGCTTACTTCGAAATTGACGCACACGCCATCTCCCCTGTTCAAAGAGGCATAGAGGTGTGATTTATCAAGATTTCTGCAGCACAGACCGCACTTAGTGCAAGGAAACATGATGACTTTTGAGTAGCGATCCTTTGCTCATCCTTCACATCCTGTGTTCGTCATTGGCACATGGCCGGGGAGAAGTGAGGAGAAAGATAGCTCAGTGCCATCACGACGTCTATCTTCACCGCAAACATCTCAGCCGCCTCGATCATAGAGACTGGCGAGTGGATATCTGCCAGAAGCTGATTATGCTCAAAGAAACCTTGCAAACGTGCGAGGCGGTCAGACTGTGCAGGTTTCACGCGAGAGCAATGGCGGCATTTGCCACAAGGCCAGAGTACGACAGGCAACAACGGGGGACTCCGGCCTAAAACAATAAGCACAACGGAGAACACCCATGGCCACAACCTACACAACGTCCACCGGCAGTCCACCGCGCAGCGGCGGCATCACCAAGGAAGAGCGCAAGGTCATCTTCGCTTCGTCCCTTGGCACGGTTTTCGAGTGGTACGACTTTTATCTCTACGGTTCACTGGCGGCGATCATCGCCAAGCATTTCTTTGCCGGTGTCAACGAAACCACCGCGTTTATCTTCGCCCTGCTCGCCTTCGCCGCCGGGTTTGCCGTGCGGCCGTTCGGCGCGATTGTGTTTGGCCGGCTCGGAGATATGATCGGACGCAAGCACACGTTCCTGATCACCATCGTGATCATGGGTGTATCGACGGCGATTGTCGGCTTGTTGCCCGGCTACGCGACCATTGGTGTTGCCGCGCCGGTCATCCTCATCACTCTGCGCTTGCTCCAAGGTCTGGCATTGGGCGGCGAGTATGGCGGCGCCGCGACCTACGTGGCCGAGCACGCGCCACGCAACAGACGCGGCTTCTTCACCTCGTGGATTCAAACCACCGCGACCCTCGGCCTGTTTCTGTCGCTGCTGGTGATCCTCGCCTGCCGCACGGCGCTGGGCACTGAAGCCTTCGAAGCGTGGGGCTGGCGGATTCCGTTCCTGCTGTCGATCTTGCTGCTGATCGTCTCGGTGTACATCCGTCTGCAGTTAAGCGAGTCACCGGTGTTCCAGAAAATGAAGGCCGAAGGCAAGGCGTCGAAAGCGCCGCTGACCGAATCCTTCGCGCGCTGGGACAACCTCAAAGTGGTGATCATGTCGCTGCTTGGCGGCACGGCCGGGCAAGCGGTGGTCTGGTACACCGGGCAGTTTTACGCGTTGTTCTTCCTGCTGCAGACGCTGAAGATCGACCCGCAGACCGCCAACCTGTTGATCGCCGGTTCACTGCTGATCGGCACGCCGTTCTTCGTGATTTTTGGCAGTCTCTCCGACCGCATCGGACGCAAGCCGATCATCATGGTCGGGTGCATGCTGGCGGCGCTGACGTACTTCCCGATCTTCCACGCGCTGACCCAGTACGGTAACCCTGATGTGTTTATCGCCCAGGAGAAGAACCCGGTCAAAGTGATCGCCAACCCTGATCAGTGCTCGTTCCAGTTCGACCCGGTGGGCAAGGCCAAATTCACCAGTTCCTGCGATCTGGCGAAGACCCTGCTGGCAAAACGGGCGATCCCGTATGAGAACGTGATTGCCGAGCCGGGCACCGTCGCACAAGTGCGCATCGGCGATAAAGTCGTCGAGAGTTTCGAAGGCAGCGCCCTGCCGGCCGCCGACTTCAAGACCCGCAACGATGCGTTCACCGCGACACTCGGCACCGCGCTCAAGGAAGCCGGTTATCCGGAGAAAGCCGACCCGGCGAAAACCAACTATCCAATGGTATTGCTCCTGCTGACCGTGCTGGTGATCTACGTGACCATGGTTTATGGCCCGATTGCCGCGTGGCTGGTCGAGCTGTTCCCGACCCGCATCCGCTATACCTCGATGTCGCTGCCGTATCACATCGGTAACGGCTGGTTTGGTGGCTTCCTGCCGACGGTGGCGTTTGCCATGGTCGCCGCGACCGGGGATATCTATTACGGCTTGTGGTATCCGATCGTGATTGCGGTGATGACAGCGATACTGGGCACGTTCTTCCTGCCGGAAACCAAGGATCGCGACATTCTCAAGGACTGACGCTGATTACCGTGCAGGAGCTGCCGAAGGCTGCGATCTTTTGATCTTTTTTTGAATATCAAGATCAATAAATCGCAGCCTGCGGCAGCTCCTACAAGGGAGTCAGCAAGTTCAGAATGGCCCCTGAGTGACCACCCGGGTGTCGATGATCTGCTGTAGAGCCTGAATACGCTGCTGGTAGATATCCGTCAGGCATTTCACATCAGCCGCGCATTGGCTACGCTTTTTCAGCCAGGTGTGCTGCTCCCCGATCAAAGCGTCACGCCCGCCCATGGGCAGAAAACGCCGGTCAAGGTTGTAGAGCAGCGCCATGCTCACGTCCATATCGTTAAGCGCGCGATGGGCACACACCGCTTTTTCGTCGGCGGCCTTGGCGCGCTCGCAGTCGAAGCTGGCGGCGTGGCTGGCCCCGCCGATCATCAAAACAGACCCACCGAGCACAGCTGCAAAGAGGTTTTTCGGGGACATGGCGTCAGGTATCCGGACAGTCGTGGATTGAATCGGTTTGGGCCATCGTATGGCGTATAAGTTTCTGCGCACCGCTCATCCCGGCGCCCCGCAAAAATATCGAACGCCCACCGCAGCGTCACCTCCAATGTTTACATCACTGGAGGTCAGCACCATGAATAGCGATGACAGCAAAACCCCGAACGCCTCGCCCACCGACACCTCCGGCAAACCGGTGAATGTGGTCGAGCGCGATCTTGAAGACCGGGACGACGACACCGAAGCCGTGGACGAGGTGATCACGCCTTCATCCACCCGCGTGAAGGAACAGGACGCCGAGACGCTACAGCGCAAGATCGATGAGATAGAGCGCAAAGTGGCCGATGGTAATTAGTGTTTTGCAGGCGATCGCAACAGTCTGCGGGATCCACCCCCTCACCCCAGCCCTCTCCCCCAAGGGGGCGAGGGGGAAAGGGAGCCGATCTGTGTGCTTTTTGAATCTTCAGTTCCCCCCGGTATTTCCGGTCGGCGTAACTTGCATGAACACCCCGGTCAGTCCCCTCTCCCCCTGGGAGAGGGCTAGGGTGAGGGCTTCTTCGCCATATTGAGTTTCACGGCCGCCCGAATCAGCGCAATCAACACTTTCTCATCAATCCGGTCACCCTCGTGGAAATCAATCGCCCGTCGCGTATTGCCCTCCAGACTGGCATTGAACAACCCCGCCGGATCATCCAGTGACGCACCCTTGGCAAAGGTCATTTTCACCGCAGCCTTGTACGTCTCGCCAGTTCAGCGCTCAACGCACATTGCGATACAGCATCAACCGCGCACTTTCATGCAACCCCCGCGTCAGTTCCAGCAAGCGCTGAAACTCCTGCGGGTGTTGCTCGGCGACGTTGTCCCGCGGCGTGGCTGAGCGCAGGTCATGCAAGGTCGGCGCGCTGCCGTCGTGTTGCATTTGCAGCAGATGATGCTGGGTCACGCCGCCGATCAACGGGAACGTACCTTCGCGCAACACCAGCGGCACCACGCGCTCGCCTTCCGGCGCCGGCTGCTGAATGTCACGGCCCATCGCGCCGTTGCTGAACGGGATACCGGCCATGCCCGCCACGGTCGGCAGCAGATCCACTAGCCCCACCGCTTCATCGATCACCTTGGGTTTAAGCAAGCCCGGCGCATGAATCAGCATGGGCACATGGTTGCTTTCCAGCCCCAGTTGTTCGAAGGCCGGTGGCATGTGCGGGATCTGGCTGATGCGGGTGTTGTGGTCGCCGAAGAACACGAAAATCGTGTTGTCGTAATAGCCGCCGGCCTTGGCCAGTTCCATCAGCTTGCCAATGTTGAAGTCCAGCAGGCGCACGGCATTGTATTGCTCGACGCTGCGTGAACCGGCGGCTTGCACCTGCTCCAGCGACAGATTACTGATCTGGAAGCCGTCGTTGTCTTTGGGAATGGTGAACGGCCGATGGTTACCCGACGTTTGCACGTAGGCGAAAAACGCTCGGTCCTTGGGCAAGTCACGCAGGATGCGGTCGCTTTCCTTGAACAAGTCCAGATCGGAAATCCCCCAGACATCCACCAGCGGCGAACGCCAGTCACTCTCCTGATACAGCTTCACGCCCTCGATACTTTGCTGGATCAGCGCATTGATATTCGCCCATCCGGCATTGCCACCGATCATGTAGAGCTTCTGATAATCGCTGAAGGCGTTGATCAGCGTGTGCTGGCGGGTGATCAGCGGATGCCGGGTGGCAGTCTCCTGACGGGTAACGTCCGGCACCCCGGTGATGCTGGCCCACACGGTTTTCGCAGTACCGGTGACCGGCACGTAGAAGTGGCGGAAAAACCAGCTCTCGGTCGCCAGTCGATCAAGATTCGGCGTCGGGTTCAGCGGGTTGCCATAGGCGCCCACCGCGCTGGTGCCCAACGATTCGAGCATGACGAACATCACGTTCGGCGTTCCGGCGACACGATAGGGTTGCATCGTTTGTTGCCGCTCGAACTTCAGCGTCTGCGCATCCGGTTGCGCCACGCCCAGATAGCGCGCAATCACAGGGTAATGCTCGCGCACCTGCGCTTCATCGAACTGCGCCTGCCCGGCCTTGAGCGTGTCGTAGAGGAACAGCACCGGGTTCAGGCCTACGGCGGCAATCTGCGCATTGCCGGAGAAAAACGCATCGCTCCAACGCAACGGCACCGGGTTTTCCAGGTTGAGATTTTCCACGCGACCGAGCAACGCCAACAGCACAGCCACCAGGCCCACGCTGCTGGCAAATATCAACGAGGTACGGCGGATGGCCCGAGGTTCACGAGCCAGCGTCGCGCGTTCCAGGCGCAGAAATCCGTAGAACCACAGCAACAGCACCGCCAGCCAACCAAGGGCGATCCACATTACCGGATAGGTTTCCCAGACCATTTGCTGCGAGATCTGCGCATCTTCCAGATAACGCAGCACCGTGGCGTTGATGCGCACGCCGAGGTAGGCGTAATGGCCGAAATCGATGATGTAAACCAGACCAACTACGCCCAGCGCCAGCAACCAATAGACCCGCGCCACACGGCGCAGCAACGGCACGCGCGTGAGGTTCCAGCGTGGCAGCCAGGCCAATATCGCCAGCGGCAACATCAGCAACACGGCAAGGCGCAGATCGAAGCGCAAGCCGATGCCGAGGGTTTCACGCAGTTGCGGGTCGTCGGCGAACGCGCTGACATCGACACCGGAAAAGCCCAGCACAAACCCCAGCCGCAGAAGGGCCAAGAGTAAAAACGTCAAACCTGCCGCCCCTACGCCGTAGCGCAGGCGCCGCGATTGCAACCACCCCATCGTTGACCTCAGTGTCGTGATTCAGTTTGAAGATGTCGGCACGGCCAAGACCGGCCGCAACAGGCGCCAGACTTCGCGGATGCAAAACGCAGCGCCGGCGACCAGGCAGTAACCGACCAGCAGCGGATCGATCAGGTAATCCCAATAGTTTTCCGAGGCTTTGAGGCGCAGCGCGAAGGCCAGCGTGCCAAGCGCCAGCATCGCTACGCCCAATCCGTTGCGCAGCCACAACAGCGCCAGTGTGATCAGCCCGATCAGCACAATCATCGGTCGCGGGTTGAAGCCCCAGCGGTACGGATCGACATAGGTCAGGCCCATCGTCGCCGGGTACAGGATCAGTGCCATAAGACCAAACAGCACCAGCACCTGGACCCGTTTGAGCGTGGGCAACGGCTGAACCACGCCCAGGCGCAGCAGGCTGAACCAAGACAGCAACACCAGCGTGGTGATCGCCAGATCGTCGGTAAAGCTGCGCACATAGGCCGCCAGCGGCAGCTCGCTGACCGGGACAAAACTGGCCAGTGCCAACAACGGCAGCAGCCACGGCCGCCAGCGTCGGGCCAGGCCAAGCGCACTGAGCAAAACAAAACCGAGCAGGATGAAACTGAAATGGGCTTGCCAGGGAAACATCATCACAGGCGCTCCGCCAGCCACGCATCGTTGAAGCTGACATGTTTGATAAAGGTGTTATTCCACGAATACACCAGGTGATAGAGACCGTCCGAACCCCGGCTGAAATACGGGTATTCGTACTCGAAATCACAGCCGCGTGGTTTGCACACGCGGTAATCGAGATTGCTCAGAAAGCGTTGCTCCAATGGCAAGCGGCGCGCGCCACTGGAGGCCCGGAAGCCTTCGCCAATGATCGCTTTGTAGGCCTCGGGGGCGAACGGCTGGCCGAGCGGATCGGGTGATTGATCCAGATCGATGACGGCGCGCCAATCGTTGAGGTTGGCATCGGTGCCGTACAGGCTGAGTTTGAAACGGCCGTCCTGCAAATCGTTGAGCGCCACCAGCAAGCCGTCGTCAGCCGTGCCCACCGCCGCCAGCGACGAGTTGGGGTTGGCCGGTTCCAACGGATACGGTTCGCTCCAGGTCTGACCGGCGTCGTTGGTGCGGCTGGCGAGCACGCGATGATGGGTCTCGCCGGCATAGCGCAGCATGGCCACGGCGCGGTGGCCGTCCAGCGGCACGATGGTCGGTTGCAACGAGTGCTTGCCACGGCTGATGCGGAATTTATCGATCACCGCGCCGTCCGCGCTCAGATACAGGTATTCGGCAAACTTGCCCATGAATTCGTGATACACCGGCAAACCTATCGAGCCGTCGGCATGGAACACCGGCGCGGCGCGCACCAACGTGCTGATGTTGAAAAACGGCGAGGTGATCAGTTGCCGTGGCGTTGACCAGTTGCGCCCGAAGTCCTCGGACACCATCACGTTGATCGCACTGGTCGCCCAACCGCCAACGGACACCGAGACATAGAACATCCACAAACGCTGATCTGGCGCGAGGGCGATCACCGGGTTACCCAGTTTGCGGATGTAACGGCGCGTGCCGTCGCGGGTGGATTCACGGGTCGCCAACACGTGTTCGGCGCCCCACTCCGCCGTCTTCGCGTCGAACCGCGCCGTGCGGATCTGCACGTCGGCAGCGCCTTCGCGCGAGCCGGCAAACCACACCGCCATCAGGTCGCCGCCGGGCAGCGCGGTGACCGACGACGAATGAACAAAATCGTCCAGTTGCGAGGAAACGAAACGGCTGCTGTACATCGGCTCGGAAGGTGGCTGCGCGGCATCAACTGGCGCAGCCGAGAGCGCGAATGGCGCCAGCACGTGGGTCGGATGACTGCGCCACGCCGCCAGAAAGATCAGGCACACAGCGAGGCTGCCGAGGGTAAATGTCAAGCGAAAGGACAACGCACGCATAGGAGACTCGCGGCAAGGACAAGAGGGTTAACAATGGGCAGACATCCTTGTCAGCGCGTCGAATCATCCGGCAATCGGCGACGGCGTCCTGTGAGCATCGACAACGGCAAGTTGTCGCGAACCTGAAAACTTTCAAACACAGCAGCCGCGATGTGGACGCAGACCAAAATCAGCAAACCGTCGGCAGCGCGTTCGTGTACGAGCAGCGGCCAATCGGCGCCCCACAAAGCGTCGACCTCCTCCGTCGCCCAACCACTGAGGCCGATGGTCAGCAATGCCAGCAACATCAGGATCATCACCAGCGCGCCAATCGGCGAGTGGCCGAGGCGATGCTCGGGCCGCCCGGCCAGCAACGACCGTGCATGGCCGAGCAAACGCGATGGCGTTGGCCAGAAGTCCGCCCAGCGTGCACTGCGCGGCCCGACGAATCCCCACACCACACGCACCGACAGCCAGCTCATGGCGTAATAGCCGAGCCAGACATGCCAGTCATCACCGGCCTCATTGAAGAAGTAATTGGCGACGAAGACGCCCGCGATCGACAGATGAAACAGCCGTACCACGGGATCCCACAGGCGCAGGGATGCGTCCGGCATCAGCCCTTGATCTCGGTCTTGACCGCTTTACCGCTGACCGGGTCGTGGTAGATCTCGACCTTGCGTTTGTCCTTGTCGAAGCCGTAGATCTCGTAGCAGTTGCCGTCGGTGACCTTGAACTTGCTGATCTCGTAGCCCTGGGCTTTCAGCTGTTCCTGAAAGGCGTTCTGGTCTTGCCATTGCGAGCGCTCGGCGGTGGTGCATTGCGGGCCGGCGACGGCCAACGGGCTGGCGATGATCAAAGACAACAGCAGCAGTTTGCGCATGGAATCACTCTCGCGGGATGAGGAAGGCCTCACTGTGCAAAAGCAACCTTAGCGAAAGCTTAGTTGGCAACGAGTCGTTACATCTTTCCCGTCGGATAGCCTGCCACGGCGCGATGTGTGGCGGCATCATGCCGCCCATCCAACACCCTATTGCTCACAGAGAACCGCCCATGCGCCTGCTTCTGGTCGAAGATGATCGTGCCCTCGGACAAGGCATTCGCGTTGCCCTGAGCAGCGAAGGCTACACGCTCGACTGGTTGCAGGACGGTGTCAGTGCCTTGCATGCGCTGCGCAGTGAAAGCTTCGATCTGCTGCTGCTCGACCTTGGCCTGCCCCGCCTCGATGGCCTGACCTTGCTCCAGCAATTGCGCGGCGAGCAGCAGGATTTGCCGGTGCTGATCCTCACCGCGCGCGATGGCACCGCCGAACGCATCGCCGGCCTCGACGCCGGTGCCGACGACTACCTGATCAAACCGTTCGATGTCGATGAGTTGAAGGCGCGCATCCGCGCCTTGCTGCGGCGCAGTCAGGGCCGTGCGCAACCGGTGCTGGAACATGCCGGCGTGTGCCTTGATCCGGTCAGTCAACAAGTCACCTGGCACGGCAACGAGGTGGTGGTGACGCCGATGGAATATCAACTGCTGCATCAACTGCTGGCCCGGCCTGGCAAAGTCGTCACCCGCGAGCGTCTTTCGGGGGCGCTGTATGGCTGGCAGGAACGGGTCGAGAGCAACACCCTCGAAGTGCTGATCCACAACCTGCGCAAAAAACTCTCGACCGAGTTGATCCGCACCGTGCGCGGCGTCGGTTACGTGGTGGCGGGCAAAGCATGATCTCGATACGTGCGCGGATTCTGGTACCGGTGCTGATCCTGGTGTTGATGGGCGATGTGCTGATCAGTTGGCTGGTATTGCGCGACAGCCATCATGAAATCGAAGAGGTCTACGACGCACAACTGGCGCAGAGCGCACGCCTGCTTCAGGGTGTGCTGGCGCAACGCGCCCCAGGCGATAACGACTGGCAGCGGCTGCATCAGGCCTTCGATGAAGCGATGAGCCGGGTCGGCGATGGCGAGGCAGCACATCCCTACGAAACCCGTCTGACCTTTCAGGTCTGGCGCAGCGACGGGCAATTGCTGATGCGCTCGGCCGAAGCACCGGAACTTAGTGCGCCGCCGACCACCCTCGGTTCTCATGATCTGATGGAAAACGGCCGCGACTGGTGCGCCTTTCTGCTCAAGGACGCGCAGCAAGGGTTGTTGATCTGGGTGGGTGAACGCGATGACATTCGGCAGGATCTGATCGAGCGTATTGTTGGCCACACGTTGTGGCCGAGCGTGATCGGCGTACCAGTGCTGACGGTTCTGATCTGGCTGACGATTGGCTGGGGGCTGCAACCGTTGCGAGCCATGGCGCAGACCATTCGCGGGCGCAACACTGACAGCCTCAAGCCGCTGAACCTCAGGCCCCTGCCCCACGACCTTGAACCGATGCAAACCGCGCTCAATCGCCTGCTGCAGCAGATCGACAATCTGCTCGCCCGCGAACGCCGCTTTATCGCCGATGCCGCCCATGAATTGCGCACGCCGCTGGCGATCCTGCGCATCCATGCGCAAAACGCGCAGCTTGCCAGTACCGCGCAACAACGCGAAGAAGCGCTGGAGTTTCTGGTCAGCGCCGTAGACCGCGCGACCCGTATTGCCAGCCAGTTGCTGACCATGGCGCGCATCGAGCCGCGCCTGGCCAACCCGCAAAATAGTCCGGTGGAACTCACCGCGCTGGTGCGCGAAGAACTCGCTGAACTGGCGCCACTGGCCTGGGAAAAGGACGTCGAACTGATTCTCGACAGCGATCATCACTGCCCGGTCGAAACCGACCCTGTGGCGCTGGCCATCGCCCTGCAGAATCTGGTCACCAACGCCTTGAACTTCGCCCCGCCCGGCAGCGAAGTGCGCGTGCAGGTCCAGCCGCAGGCATCCGGCGCGGTGTACATCAGTGTCGAGGACGCTGGTCCCGGCATCGACGAAGCCGACTACGCGCGTCTGTTTGAGCGTTTCTACAGCCACGGCCACGCCAATGGCGCCGGATTGGGCCTGGCGATTGTGCAGATGATCGTCAGCAAGGTCGGCAGCACCCTGCAGCTATACAACCTGCCGCAGGGGGGCTTGTGTGCTGAATTGCGCATCAACGAGAAACCCGCGTGACGCGCTGCACCTGACGTCCGATGCAATGGTTTTGACGAAATTTTCATATCGACCTGTTAAGATCCGCAGCCTCGTTGGGGAGTAGCCTGTTTCCGAGCCTTTCGGAAGCGTTCGTATCAACATTCTCGGCAACATGCCGTGGTGCGAACACCTTTTGGTTGGTGAGACCGACGACACATCCATGCCTAAAGTCGGGCGTGTGGTTGTGTCGTTGACTCATAGCCCGACTGGAAGTGTGCCCCCGTGAATCCTGTTTCCCTCATTTTCCTCGCTCTGGCCATGTCCACGGATGCGTTCGCCGCCGCCATCGGCAAAGGCTCCAGCCTGCACAAACCACGCCTCACCGAAGCCCTGCGCACCGGTTTGATCTTCGGCGTGATCGAAGCCATCACGCCCATCATCGGGTGGTTGATCGGTCAGGCAGCCACTCGCTGGGTGGCTGAATGGGACCACTGGATCGCCTTCACCCTGCTGCTGGTTCTCGGCCTGCACATGATCTACAACGGTCTGAAACACGAAGAAGAGGAGGAAGAAAAACCCGGTTCGCACTCCTTCCTGATTCTCGCCGTTACCGCGTTTGCCACCAGCATCGATGCCCTCGCGGTCGGCGTCGGCCTGGCGTTTGTCGACGTGAACATCTGGGTCGCGGCAGCGGCGATCGGTCTGGCGACCATGACCATGGTGACTATTGGCGTGATGCTCGGCCGAGTGCTCGGTGCTGTGGTTGGCAAGCGTGCGGAAATCGTCGGGGGCGTGGTGCTGATGATTGTCGGTGCGACGATTCTGTATGAGCACCTGTCGGCCTGATTCAAGCGGAGGTCAGCGTCGCCAGCGTCAAGGCATTGCCCAGCGCCGCGCCGCTGGCGGTATTGTCGAAAATGCACCAGGTCGTGGCACCTGCAGCGGTCGCTGACAGCAAGGCGTCTGCGAGGTGTTGCAGATAAGGTGAATCGTAGGCGCTGTGGTAAATGCGCGGTGAGCCGTGCAGGCGCCAATACTGTGTTCCCGCCCAGCCACCTGGCGAAACATCACGGCGGATGCGCGAAGGATCGACTGCTGCTTGGGCGATCTGATGAGTCATTAACATCGACTCGGCGCTGACCCATGATTCATGCCTTGGCTCGAGCACCACTGCGCCGGAGAACCGCTCGCGCAATGTCGTGAAAAAGGTTTCGGCGCTGGCGGCGTCAAACGCCAGCGAAGGTGGTAACTGCACCAGCAAGCAGCCCAAGCGTTCGCCCAGACCGCCGCATTCAGCCAGAAACCTGTCCAGCGCCGCCTCGCAACCTGTCAGGCGTAATTCATGGGTGATGTGTTTGGGCATTTTCACCGAAAACCGGAAGTTCTCCGCTACACCATCGGCCCAACGCTCGTAGGTTTGCCGGCGATGCGGACGGTAGAACGAGCTGTTGATTTCCACGCCATTGAGTCGCGCGGCGTAGCGCTGCAAATGCGTGCCCTCCAGGGCAAATACCGGCCAGTGTTCGCGCCCCAGACTCCAGCCTGCGCAGCCCACATAAATCAAAAGTCCACCTCCTGACCTGTAGGAGCCGCCGAAGGCTGCGATCTTTTGATTTTGTTTTTAAAGATCAAGATCAAAAGATCGCAGCCTCCGGCAGCTCCTACAGTTGTCTGTCGATTAACCGGTTATTTTTTCCCGGGTAACACGGCGCCGAGCACCTGTTTGGCGGTTTGCACGATCACCCCGGCTTCATCCGGATCGCCTTTGAGCAACGTCGTGGCGAATTTCTTCGCCTGCTCAAGCTTGATGTGCGGCGGCAAGGGCGGCACGTTCGGGTCGGTCTTGAACTCGATCACCACTGGCACTTCCGAGGCCAGTGCCTTTTCCCACGCAGCGGCGACGTCTTCTTCGCGATCGACAAAAATGCCTTTCAGGCCAATGGAAATGGCGAACAAGTGGTAAGGCACGTCCGGGATACTTTGCGACGCTTCGAACTTCGGATCGCCCTCCATCACCCGCTGCTCCCACGTGACCTGATTGAGATCCTCGTTGTTGAACACCGCGCAGATCCATTTCGGACTCGCCCACTGCCGCCAGTATTTGGCGACGGTGATCAGTTCGGCCATGTTGTTCATCTGCATTGCGCCGTCACCCACCAGCGCGATCACCGGACGTTCGGGATAGGCGAATTTGGCGGCAATCGCGTAAGGCACAGCGGCGCCCATGGACGCCAGGCCACCGGACAACGAGCACTGCATGCCACGGCGGACTTTCAGATCGCGGGCAAACCAGTTGGCGCAGGAGCCGGAGTCGCTGGTGATGATCGCCTCATCGGGCAAGCGTGACGACAGCTCATAGACCACCCGTTGCGGGTTGACCGGGTCGGCTTTGGCCATGGCTCGTCTTTCGAGGGTTTTCTCCCAACTGCTGCGCCAACCTTCGATTTTCTTGCGCCACTTGTTGGAGGTTTTCTGTTCGAGCAGTGGCAATAACGCGGCGAGCGTTTCCGCCGAGTCGCCGACCAGATTGACCTCCATCGGATAACGCAGGCTGAGCATGTCCGGCTGCAAATCGATCTGCACGCCGCGCGCCTGGCCTTCCTTGGGCAGAAATTCCGAGTACGGAAAACCCGAGCCGATCATCAGCAAAGTGTCGCATTCGTTCATCAGCTTGTAGCTCGGTTCGGTGCCGAGCAGGCCGATGCTGCCGGTGACCCAAGACAGATCGTCAGGCAACACGGCTTTACCCAGAAGCGCTTTGGCGACACCGGCACCGAGTTTTTCCGCCACGGCGATGACTTGATCGGTCGCCTGCAATGCCCCGGCGCCAACCAGAATGGCGACCTTCTCTCCCGCATTCAAAACCTCGGCGGCCCGCTGCAGATCCTCGTCATAAGGCAGCACTTTGGGTTTCGTGTAACCCACCCCGGAATGCGCGGTGCCATGGGCGCGCGCCGGTGCTTCATACTTCAGTTCCTGCAAATCGTTGGGCAGAATCAGCGCGGTTACCCGGCGTTCGCCCACGGCCGTGCGCACTGCGCGATCGAGCAAATGCCGCACCTGCGAAGGCGCCGACGCCTGCTGCACAAATGCCCCGGCGACATCCTTGAACATCGACACCAGATCCAGCTCTTGCTGGTAGTGACTGCCCAGCGCCGTGCGTGCCTGCTGGCCGACAATGGCCAGCACCGGCATGTGGTCCATGCGCGCGTCATAGAGGCCGGTGATCAGGTGCGAGGCGCCCGGGCCGGAAGTGGCGATGCACACACCCAGCTCGCCGGTGAACTTGGCATGCGCCGAGGCCATGAACGCGGCCATTTCTTCATGCCGCGCCTGAACGAATTCGATTTTGCCCTTGGCCCGACTGAGCGCGCCGAACACGCCGTTGATGCCGTCACCCGGATAACCAAAAATTCGCGTAACGCCCCATTGGCTGAGCCGCTCGACCAGAAAATCTCCCACTGTCATCGTCATCTCGATCCTCTTCTTTCTCCGCTGCATGGAGCTGCCCCGGCAGAACATCCGACGGGAGGTGTAAGGGTCTGGACAGTTGGGTTGTTGGCGAAGTTTCGATTGGTTTCCTCAGGCCAATCCTTGTTTGTTTTTCTGAGTCCCCCACAAGACCTGTCGATCGGTGGTGAGGCCATTCGCGAGCAGGCTCGCTCCCACAGGGAATTTAGTTGCAAATGTGGGAGCGAGCCTGCTCGCGAAGTCGGTAGAACAGCCACTGATGACGCGGAGGCTTTCAACGATGCGGATGCACCGTGAACGCCACCAGTTTGATCACGATCGGCCGCACGACCAGGATGCACAGGAACGCCACCGGCATCGCCAGCTTATAGGCGTGCAAGGCATTACTCAGGTAGTCGTTATCAATGCCCGAATTGGCAGCGGTGATCACCAACGACATCAGGAACGCCATGATCGTCGCCATGTACAACGCAAACACATACGGCGTGGCGCGCGGCGACAGCTTGCGTCGGCCAAGGATCATGGCTTCGGAGCTTGTTGGTTGATTCATAAGGCGTTTCCATCCATTGACAGGGAGACCGCACGTTAGCAAAGCCGGTCTGCCGCAACTAGACGCTCAGTCGCAGGTACTTTATAAAGCAGAACTTACGAATCAACCCTCAACGGGACGATGAATGAATCTGCTGACGGCGATTGCCAGTTTTATCAAAGTGGTCGAAGCCGGCTCGATTGTCGGCGCCGCCAAGACCCTCGGTGTCAGTGCAGCGGCGGTGAGCCAGACGCTCAATCGACTGGAAGCGCACCTCGGTGTACGGCTGTTGCGACGCACCACGCGCAGCATGGCACTGACCGAAAACGGCGCGGTGTACTACGAGAAAGTCCGCCGGATTGCGGCGGATCTGGAATCGGCGCAAAGCTTGATCAGCAGCGATGAAACCGAGCTGCAGGGCCGGCTGAGCATCGCCTCGACATCTGCCTTTGGCCGCCATGTGCTGGCGTCGCTGATTGCCGGCTTCACCGCACAGCACCCGCGCCTGCTCATCGAACTGTCGACCACCAACGGCAAGATCAACCACATCCAGGACGGCATCGATCTGAGCCTTCGAATCAAGCCGCAACTGGAGGACGGCATCGTTGCACGCAAGATCGTTTCGCTGCCCTTCATCATGTGCGCCGCGCCGGCTTATCTGCAGCGTGCAGGGTGGCCGCAATCGCCGGATGATCTGCAAAACCATGCCTGCCTGGCCTTTCGTTATCCCCTGGACGGGCGTTTTCTGCGCTGGAGTTTTATCCGCGACGGGCAGCGTTTCGACGCCCCTGTCAACGCCACCGCCATCAGTGATGACATTGATGCACTGGCGCAAATGGCGGTTCACGGTGCAGGGATCACGCGACTGGCGGAGTTTGTTGCAGCGCCTTTCCTGGCGACCGGGCAACTGGTGCCGCTGTTTGAACACAGCGTCGTCCAGCCAATGGACATCTATGCCTGCGTGCAGGAACGTGCGGCGATGACGCCGAAGGTCAAAGCCTTTCTGGACTATCTGACAGCGCATCTGGCCACGCGCTGGCCGATGGAAAATGTTTAAGACGCAGGGCTCAAAGAGGCTCGCTGAAGCGCGCGAAATCGGGCAAAGTCCACCTCGCCCATTCGGCCCATCACGGAAGATAACAACAATGAAAAAAACGCTCGGTGCCCTGCTACTGATCTGCTTAAGCAGCCACGCCTTCGCTGACGCCCAACCCGTTGGTTTCCAGTACGCCACGCTGGCGGATCCGCGCAATGAGCGCCCGGTAGAAATGGTCGTCTGGTACCCGAGTGCGACCACCGCTGCGACACCACAATTGTTCGGCGACAACCCGGTATTCGTCGGCGCCCCTGCGGTGCTCAACGCCCCGGCCGCCAAAGGCGAGCATCCATTGGTTGTGCTATCCCACGGCAATGGCGGGAGCTGGATCAACCAGACGTGGTTGGCCAGCGCGCTGGCCCGTCAGGGTTACATCGTCGCAGCGGTCAACCACCCCGGCACCACCAGCCGTGATCGCAGCCCGCAAGCCGCGGCGCAGTTGTGGCAGCGCCCCGTTGACCTCAGCCGCGCCATTGATGCGGTGACGGCGCAACCGGAGAAATTCGGCGCAGTGACCCAGGATCGCATTGCCATAGTCGGCCATTCGCTCGGCGGCTGGACGGTCCTCGAAGCCGGCGGCGCGCGCTTTGACCCCGAGCGTTTTGCCGAAGACTGCAAGGTCCACACGCAACTCGCCAGTTGCACCGCCTACCAACAAATGAACACTGCAAACACCGCGCAAGCGAAAGCTCAATTGGCCGCCGACTGGCGTGACAAGCGCGTCACTGCCGTGGTTTCACTGGATCTGGGCCTGTCGCGCGGGATGACCGACGCCAGCCTCGCGGCCTACCCCGTGCCGATCCTGGTGATCGCTGCCGGCGTGCCGTCGAAAGAACTGCCCGCTGAACTGGAGTCCGTCGACCTCGCCAAACGTCTGCCAAAAACCTCATCGCATTTCGTCGAGATCAGCGACGCCAGTCACTTCAGTTTCATGGCAATCTGCAAACCTGGCGCCGTGGCCATGCTCGACGAGGATGTACCGGGCGACAGCATCATCTGCACCGATGGCGACGGTGGTCGTCCGCGTGCGGTCATTCAGCAACAGGTGATTTCCCTGATCAGCGGGTTTCTGTCGCAGTCACCTGCCCCCTTGAAACAAGCCATTACCTACAAGGATTCGCAATAACAATGCTCACGCCCTCCCCTCAGACCTTCCGGGGCAGTTGCCTGTGCGGAGCGGTGAAATACCAGATCCGTTCACGGCCCAAGGCGCTTTCGCATTGCCATTGCAGCCAGTGCCGCAAAAGCCACGGCGCGGCGTTTGCCAGCTATGGCAGCGTGCAGCGCCAGAACCTGGAGTTGCTGGAAGGTGCTGACCATCTGAAGTCGTATCAATCGTCTGAATCGGTACAACGCCAGTTCTGCACGCACTGCGGCTCGTCGCTGTTCTGGGCAAGCAATCAAGGGGAATTCAACGGCTGGATCTCGGTTGCGCTGGGCACGCTCGACACGACGTTCACCACGGAAAAACAGCAACACGTGGAAGTAACATCGAAGGCGCCGTGGTTTGAAATCAAGGATCAATGGCCGCAGCGCTGAGGCTGAAAGATTCATTTATCAGACGTTGCTTCACCCGTTGGAGATCAGATGAAACGCTCAAAAATTGCGGCGTTGGCTGCGCTGGTAATGGCCGCAATAACCGTCATTTCACTGCAGATGTTTCTGTACGACGCCGAGATAACCATGGCTCAGGCATCCATGGGCAGCGTGCCTGTCCAATTGGTCGCACAAATCCTGATCACCATCGCCACTCATCTGTTCGTCGTCCTGATGGTGCCAACGCTCTTGATCGCCTACAGGAGGTACCTCGCCGGCTATGCGGTGCTTGCCCTGTCCCTCGCGGCCTACGCCCAGATGACCACAGGGCTGGGTGTGATCGGGCCGATGATCGCGGTCATCGCCGTCTCGATCCTGGGTTTTTATGGTTTCAGAAAAGCCAGCGAATGGATTCGCTACCTGCGCGCGAAATGACTGATCAGACCGATCAATCGCACTCTGGATCAGGAGGCGGGTTCTGTGGTGTGCTGTCTATTATCAGCGAGGTATTTTTTCCACTTGCCAAGATGAGGCCCCTTACATGAGCAAAGCACCGTACGTTCCGCCCCAGGTCTGGAAAAACGAAGCCCCGTCCGGTGGCCAGTTCGCCAGCATCAACCGGCCGGTTGCCGGGCCGACCCATGAAAAGACGCTGCCAGTCGGCAAGCATCCGTTGCAGCTCTACTCGCTGGCCACGCCCAACGGCGTCAAAGTGACGATTATGCTGGAGGAGCTGTTAGCGCTGGGGCACAGCGCTGCCGAATACGATGCGTGGCTGATCCGCATTGGCGAGGGTGACCAGTTCTCCAGCGGCTTTGTCGAGATCAACCCCAATTCGAAAATTCCGGCGCTAATGGACCGTAGCGTTGAGCCGCCGATTCGTGTGTTCGAATCCGGTTCGATCCTGCTATACCTGGCGGAAAAATTCGGCGCATTCCTGCCGAAGGATCCGGCGGGCCGCACCGAAACCTTGAACTGGCTGTTCTGGCAGATGGGCTCGGCGCCCTACCTGGGCGGCGGTTTCGGGCATTTCTATGCCTATGCGCCGGAGAAGATGGAGTACCCGATCAACCGCTTCACCATGGAAGCCAAGCGGCAACTGGACGTGCTCGACCGGCGTCTGGCCGAAAGCGCCTATCTGGCCGGCGACAGCTACACCATCGCTGACATCGCAGTCTGGCCGTGGTACGGGCAATTGGTGCGCAACAACGTTTATTCGGCGGCCGAGTTTCTCGCAGCTCACGAGTACACCCATTTACAGCGCTGGGCCGAGGACATCGCCCAGCGGCCGGCGGTCATTCGTGGGCAACGCGTCAATCGCACCTGGGGTGATGAAGCAACCCAAGTACCCGAGCGTCACCAGGCTGAAGATTTGAACTGACAGCCCTTTCATCACACTCAGCAGCGGGCCGATCAATAGCGTTTGTGATCGGCCCGTTTTGCCTCTATCTCGCCCCCGAAAAACCACGACTCTGCGCCAGCCCGCGCCGTAGAGCGCCCGGCCGATTGTGAAAAATTCGTTAACTAACTGAGCCGTACGCCTTTCTTCACCCGGAATGATCTGACAGACTAATGCGAATAATTCCTACACGCACTCGCACTGGATTCGTTTTCGTATCATTTGGGGAAGCAGATTGATGTCGTTTTGCACCATACACCGCCGCTCAAACCGTTCACCAAACCTGTTGGCACTCGCCATTTGCATGGCCAGCATCACACCGGCGCTGGCCGATGAGGCAACACCTGCCACGTCTGAAGCAGCCGCGCCGGCCACGCTGGAACTGGACGCGACGGAGATCGGCGCGACCCAGATGAGCAGCACCACCGAAGACACCCAGTCCTACACCACCGGCCCGATGCGGACGGCGACCAAGCTGTCGCTGACCATGCGCGAAACACCCCAAGCAGTAACAGTGATCACCCGTCAGCGCATGGACGACCAGAACATGACCAGCATCAACGACGTGGTGAAAGGCACGCCGGGACTGTTCCTCAGTCAGGCCAGCGGCCCGGGTCGGCAGACTTACAGTTCGCGCGGTTTCGACATCGACACCATCATGTACGACGGCCTGCCGAGCTCCTATTCGCCGTTCTCGATGGCGGTGCAACCGAACCTGGCAATGTTCGACCGCGTCGAAATTGTCCGTGGCGCGACCGGCCTGGTCACCGGTGCCGGCAACCCTTCGGCGGCGATCAACCTGGTGCGCAAACGCCCGACGGCCGATCAGCGTGTAACCCTCACCGGCGCCGCCGGCAGTTGGGATGACTACCGTGGCGAGATCGACGCCTCCAGCCCGTTGAACGAAAGCGGCACCCTGCGTGGCCGGGTGGTCAGTTCCTATCAAGGCGCCGACAGCTTCCGCGACAAGGAAGAAAACGACCATGGCCTGTTCTACGCCATCGGTGAAGCCGACCTCAGCGACAGCACCACCGCGACCCTCGGCTTCTCGCGTCAGAACGAACAGACCAACTATTTCTGGGGCGGCCTGCCGATCGGCACCAACGGCCACCACCTCGACCTGCCCCGCTCCACCTACCCGGGCACCGACTGGGAAAACCGCAAGCTGCAGATCGATACTGTGTTCGGCGAGGTCGAGCATCGTTTCGACAACGACTGGAAACTGCACGTCGCCGGCTCATCCTCGACCCTCGACGGCGAGTTCTCCGGGACTTACCTGTCGCGTTACGCCGGTCCGCTGGAAACCACGGCCTATCAATCCCATCACACCGACAAGCAGCGCTCGCTCGACGTGTTCGCCAGTGGTCCGTTCGAAGCGTTCGGCCGCAGCCACGAACTGGTGGTCGGCGCCAGCAACCGGGTGTATGACGCGACCACCAAGGAATACGATCCGTACACCACGGCCTGGCCGATTGGCGCGCCCAAACCTGATTTCGTACGGGACGGCAAAACCCGCACCGTCACCACTCAGGACGCCGTCTACCTGACCACCCGCCTGAGCCTGGCCGACCCGCTGACACTGATTCTCGGCGGCCGCCTCGACTGGTACGACTACGACGACCGCACGGCCGATGGCGACTACAAAGTCACGCGTAACCTGACCCGTTATGCCGGCCTGATCTACAAGCTCGACGACCATCATTCGGTGTACGCCAGCTACACCGACATCTTCACCCCGCAAACCCAGAAGGACCTCGGCGGCAAGGTGCTCGAACCGATCGTCGGCGAAAACTACGAGGTGGGTATCAAGGGCGAGTACTTCGACGGCACCCTCAACGCCAGTCTGGCGGTGTTCCAGATGGACCAGACCGGTCGTGCCACCCAGGCCGACAATCAGTTCGGTTGCCCGGTCCTGACCTGCTACGGCTCATCGGGCAAGGTACGCAGCCAGGGCGTGGACATGGAACTGCAAGGCGCGCTGACCGACAACTGGCAGGTCGGCGCTGGCTATACCTATACCCGCGCGCACTACATCAAGGACGAAAACCCGGCCAACAACAATCAACGTTTCAAAACCGACACGCCAGAGCATCTGTTCAAGGTGTCCACCGTCTATCGCTTCCAGGGTCCGCTGCAACACCTGCGCGTGGGCGGCAACGTTTACTGGCAGAGCCGCATGTACAACGACGTCGCACTGGCCAATAACGGTAGCTACCGCCTTGAACAGGGCGGCTATGCGGTCACCGACCTGATGGCCGGGTACGAGGTCAACAAACACCTGGATCTGCAGGTCAACGCGAACAATATCTTTGATCGCGTCTACTACTCCGCCATCGGCTCCAATGTCACGTGGGGCTCCAACGACAACTACGGCAACCCGCGCAGCTATATGCTGACGGCGAAGTACAAGTTCTGAGTCGCTGACCTTCTAATCAGTAACAAACAAGGGCGCCGGGGAAAGCCACGGCGCCCTTGTACTTTCTGGCCTCTTCATTAGTCATGAGCAGCAATAACCGTTAGTCTCTGAGCGAACTCTTCACGAAGCATCGCGCCATGACCAATCCGGCCTTTACCCCTGACATTGACGCGATCCGCAGCATTGACGCAGTGCCAGTCATCCTGAGCATGGTCAAACACCTCACTGGCATGCGTTTCGCCGCAGTCGCGCGGGTCACCGAAAGCAACTGGGTGGCATGCGCTGTCGATGACTCCATTGATTTCGGGCTCAAACCCGGTGGCGAACTGGTACTTGAATCGACCATCTGCCACGAGATCCGCCAGCATAAGCAGCCGGTGATCTTCGGGCACGCCAGCGCGCACCCGGTCTTTTCGCTGCACCACACGCCGAAAACCTATGGGCTGGAAAGCTACATCTCCATTCCCATCGTCAAAGCCAATGGCGACTTCTTCGGTACGCTGTGCGCCATCGACTCGGTCCCGGCCAATATCGACGAACCGGCCATCACCAAAACACTGACCCTGTTCGCTCAATTGATCGCCATGAACCTGGACACGCAACGCCATCTGGAAGCGACCCGAATCGAGCTGAACAACGCCAATGAACTCGGGCGCCTGCGCGAGCAATTCATCGCCGTTCTCGGCCACGACTTGCGCACACCACTGAGCGCGGTGCGCATGAGCGCTGACTTGCTGGAAAGCAAAACCGAAGACAAACGTTCACTCAACCTGATTGCGGCGATTCGCAACAGCTCGGTGCGCATGGGCGTGTTGATCGAAAACATCCTCGACTTTGCCCGAGGACGCCTGGGTGGCGGGATTCCGGTGCAGCGCAAGTTAGTGGACGACTTGCAGCACACCCTGCAATTGACCCTCGCCGAGGTACAAGCGTCCCATCCCCAAGCGGTGTTTATCCATGAACTGGATGTGCCGGCGGGCATTTATTGCGATGCGCTGCGCATCAGCCAATTGCTTTCCAATCTGCTGGGCAACGCGGCCACCCATGGCTCGAACAGCGCGCCAATCGTCCTCAAGGCGTATGCGGAAAATGACGAGATCGTGATCTCCCTGACCAACCAGGGCACACCGATTCCAGCGCAACTGCTGCCACTGCTGTTTGAACCGTTCTCCCGCGCCGAGGCCGGGCAACGTTGCGAGGGTTTAGGGCTGGGGCTGTATATCGCCTCGCAGATCGCGATGGCGCACAACGGTACATTAAGCGTGACCTCAAGCGCCGAGTCGGGAACCTGCTTCGTGGCGAGACTCCCGGCCCGGTACAAATGGCTTTAAGCCGCCTGCCGCCGCATTGTCAGAATCGCCGCGCCAAAACCGATAAAGGTCGAACCAACCACACGACTGACCCAACGGGACAACGCCGGACGGGTCAGCACGCCCTTCGCGCGCGAAGCCAGCGCGGCATAGACACTCAGTGACGACACTGACAACGCCATGAAGATCGAGGTCAGGATCAGAAACTGCGGCAGCAACGCCGCGCCCTGATCAATGAACTGCGGAAACAACGCAGTAAAAAACATCGTCGCCTTGGGATTGGTCACCGCCGTCAGGAACGCCGACTTGTACAGCTTGCCGCGAGTCGGTCGCACCCTGCCCGCCTCACCTTCAATCCCATCCGGCAGCATCGGCCCCTTTTTGAACAATTGCTTGACCCCGAGGTAGAACAGATACCCGGCCCCGATGATCTTCACCGCGTTAAACAGCACTTCAGAACTGGCCAACAACGCCCCCAACCCCAACATCGCCGCCGCCGACAGACAGAACAGCCCACTGGCATTGCCCAGCGACGACCAGATCGTGCTGCGCTGCCCGTGAGCAAGGCTATTGTTGATCGCCATCAGCGTCGCCGGCCCCGGACTGGCGATGGCAATTGCGGCGACCAGAGTGAAGGTCAATATCGAGTGAGAATCCATTTTCGCTGCTCGCAAGGTTGAAGATGCCGCATGTTACAGCAACCGGCTGCATAGCCCAGATCAAAAGCCCCTCACCCTAACCCTCTCCCGGAGGGAGAAGGAACTGACGGTGGTGTTTGGGAGAGTTACACCGACGTGCGATACCGCGTTGAACTCAGGCTGTGAAAAGCCCACAGATCGGCCCCTCTCCCTCGGGAGAGGGCTGGGGTGAGGGGAAGCACCACCACAAATCCAAAGCCGACCACGCCCCGCTCTTCACCACTCAACAGGATGAGCGTTAGCTCGGCTGCAGCTCTTGATCTTGCCGTGCTGGCCCCTTCGGCAGGCTGAGTGGAGGGATTGATCCGGGGGTGGGAGCGCAGCGACCGTTTGGCGAAGCCAAACACAGCGAGAGGAGGTGCAGCGAAGCAAACCGTAGGCGCTGCGCCCGGATCGATCCCGGAGCGAAGGAACCCCGAGCCCCAGCGAGCGGGCCGAACGCCGGGGCCCAGCCTTTTGCTTACTTTTCGGCGTCTGGAAAAGTGAGTCGCTGTAAGAGCGAAACCGCCAGCGGCGACACCCGCAGAAACGGATATTCACAAAGAACACCCAGAGCATGGTCGGCCCAAAGGCCGCCAAGCCAAAACAAAAAAAAGCCCCGCAACCACACAAGGGCGCGAGGCAAAAAATTGGTTGGTTGCGGCCAACCAAAGGAGCTCAGTCAATACGTAAAAAAGCCAAAGTCAGATGCAATCCTGCGCCGCCCGCTCAAAACTCGAAGGCAAAAGATTCGAAGCCAGCAAATGGCGCTCATAGATAAACACCTTGCCGCCATTACCGGCCTTATAAGCCTCCAGCACGTTGTCAGCAGAAATCTTGCTCGGCACCACAATCCGATAACTACGCTGAGTCTGCGAAACCGTCGGATTCAATGCACTGCCCTGCAACTTCGGCACAACACAATCGGCGTACTGCGCAGGCGTCTTGCTGGTCTGCAGCGTCAGGCTCGGATTGTTCGGCGCCGAAGCGCAACCGGCGAGCAGCAAAGAGGCAACGGCCAGAGCGGGCACAAATAAAAGACGCATCAGTGTCATCCTGAAAATAAAGGTTCGGTTCAACCGACAACGGTTCAGCCTCACGGAGCCGCCGTCGCCATTTATGTTTTAAGTGATCAGCTCGACGCTACCAGCGCCTTGAGCGACACATCGAATTGCTTCAACGCGTTGAGTTGCAGGTCACGCTGCTTGCCGATCTGTGCAGCGATGGCCGGTGCCGCCTGGTTATGCACCCAGACCGAAGGCAACTGCTTCTCGACGGCGCCTTCTGCCTTGCCGATGTATTGCAGGTCGGCGTCGTAGAAGCGTGCGGTAAAACGCGCTTCAACCAGACTGTTCTGCTGCGTCAGCAAGCGGTTGAAGGTGTCGAGCTTCACCACCACGTCCGGATGCGCCTGTACCAGGGCATCAAGGTTGTCGTAAACAGTTACCGACAAGAACTGCTGTTGCAGCGAACTCACCAGCCAGTCGATGGCCAGCTCCGGATCGGAACTGTCGACGAACGCTTCACGAATCCGCGAATCCAGCGCGTCTTTCGCGCCGTTGACCGCCATGTTGTGGTAACGCTCAAGGTATTGCAGGTTGTCCAGGGTGTTCTCGCTGAGCAACACACCCACGGTTTGCGAATGCTGCAACGTGGCGCTGCTGCCCGTGATGGTCTGGAAGTGACACGACCCGGCGTCGGCTGCGTAAGTCGGAGCTGTGAACAGTGCGCCGCCTGTCAGCAGGGCGACAAAAGCCAGTCGGGTCAGGGTGTTCATCGCGCAAATTCCTTGAGCTGCGTGTTCGATGGAAGCGATTTTCCGCCGAATGCCGACAAAGCAGAACTTGCGTTTCGTGATGGTCACTATTACTTCTAGCAATAGTTGCGCGACGTGCAGACTGCTACACACTCAACCACAACGAGAAAAACAGCCCATGAGGAGTTCGCCTTGAGAACGTTTGACCTGATCCGTGACGCCGTTCTGCCCGATTTTCGCGAGCGTGTGGCCGAATACCTGGTTCAGTACGAAAGCGTATTGCTGGACAAAGGCATTACCGACCCGCAGCTCATCCAAGACACCGCCAACCAGTTGCGCGGTTACCTGCGCGGGCTTAACACCACCCGGGTGCTGGGCATGGCCTATTGGGAAGAGCTGGATCGCCGAGTCGTCGACACCTGGCTTGAGCCCAAGCCATGACCGATCGGCACGGCGGTCAGGGCGGCGGCGAGCGACCGCGCCCTCCCCGCTGCCAATGATCTGCGCGGCAACACGACCTCTGCGAAAAAACCGCCCGAACGCTTACAATCGCCGGTCAAACTGCCACTCAGACAGGCTCATCAAGAAATGCCGCTCGACCCACCTACGATGCTGACCCTTTCCATCGCCCTCGCAGCCGCCGCAGCGCTGTACCTGGCGAGCGAATGGCGCAGCATTCGTGAGCCTTCGCTGCTGTTCTGGAGCGCCGGTTTTGCCACCATCACGGTCGGTTCCACCCTGGCCCTGCTGCGCAGCAGCGGCTTTTTGCTGATCGGCATCTGGTTCGCCAACGGCCTGCTGGTGACCGCGCATTTCCTGTTTCTGCTCGGCGTCGCGCGTTTCACGCAGATACGCTTGTCGACGGCCTGGTACCTGATCTTTGTCACCTGGCTGGTCTTGCTGCTGTTGCCGGAGGGGCCGCTGTGGTCGAAGGTCATGCTGGCGGCCAATTCGTTGCTGGTGGCGCTGTCGACCCTCAAGGCCAGCTCGCTGCTGCGCCCCCATGGCAAATCGTTGAGCGTCGGCGCGGTGCAGTTGCGCTATGTGCTGCTCGGTCACGGTATTTTCTACGTTGCCAAAGCGCTGACTGTGGTGATCCCCGGCACGCTGATCGATCTGGCGGCGTTTCGCGGCGAGATCATTCAGATTTCCCTGGTCGAGGGCGCGATGGCAATCATGTTGATCGCCCTGTCGATGACCGGCACCGAGCGTTATCGCCGCGAAAAACAGATCGCCCGCCTCGCCGAACGCGACCCGCTGACCGCTTTGTATAACCGCCGCGCCCTGGAAAAACGCGCGCCGCGCCTGTTCGAACACGTTTCGCCGGCGCATCCCGGCGCCTTGCTGCTGATCGACATCGACAACTTCAAACTGGTCAACGACCAATACGGCCACACCGCCGGCGATCGTTTGCTGATTACCTTGAGCGAGATGATCCGCTCGGTGCTGCCGCGCAATGCGCTGACCGCACGCCTGGGCGGTGATGAGTTTGTCATTTTGCTCAGCAGCACCTCGGGTGAGCGCGTCATGGAACTGGGCAACGCGTTGCGTGAGCAGTTTCTGAGCATGACCTCCCAGACGTTCCCCACCACGGCTGCGGTGACCCTGAGCATCGGCGCCAGCCTGTTCGACAAGCCGCCCGCGCACCTGACGGCGCTGATCGAACAAGGCGACGCCGCTCTCTACGAATCGAAACGCGGCGGACGCAACCGCTTGCGCCTGACCGGACTCAACCCTCCAGGATAATAAAAACCATGTCCAGCCTCGTTACCCCTTTGCAAGACCTCGCCGCACCTGAAGGCGTCTGCTACGGCTGCGGTGGCCGTAACCCGCACGGTCTGCACGTCAAAAGCCGCTGGCACGAAGACGGCGTTCACGTGATCGCCGAACACCTGCCCGACGCCAAGTACTGCGGCTGGCCGGACCTGGTCTACGGCGGCCTGCTCGCGATGCTGGTCGACTGCCATTCCAACTGGACGGCCATGGCCTACCACTACCGCGCCGAACACCGCGAACCCGGCAGCCTGCCACGCATCGACTGCGTCACCGGTAACCTCGGCATCAAATTCATCAAGCCGACACCGATGGGCGTGACGCTGACTCTGCGCGCGAAAGTCGAGGGTGACGTCGGGCGCAAGACGCGAGTGATTTGTGAGGTGTTTGCCGGTGAAGTGCTGACGGCGGTGGGCGATTCGGTGTTTGTGCGAGTGGATACCGGGCAACTGGCGGATGCGGCGCACGGGCGATAAACCTGACGAGCCTGCCTGGCTTGTCAAACCGTTACCGGCAGGCCCTGGCGACTGTTCAACTGACCACAGCCCCTTTGGGGCCACTGGCAATCAGGGCGGCGCCACAAGCGGTTTTCATGCCGTCCAACGCCACAGGCGTGCCATCAACGGTGTAAGTGCTACTGCCCTCGGCGATGGGGAAAATCCCTTTGCACAGAGGGCAGCTTACCTTGTGTCCGACACCGGCAATGGGCTTGCCATTGAGATCGGTTTGAGAGAATGCCTCAAGGACCGTGCCACCATGCGTGGTGGAGTCACCCAAGCGAATCGCGTCTTTCACAGCATCACTCCTTTGCCGTTCAATCAGGCCCGACGGTCTGACCTTCGCGCCCCCTCATTCTTCAATCTCCCACGCCAATCCCGGGTCCGCTTTGCCGTGTTCGCAAAAATACAGCAACGCTTTCCGGGCACTTTCTTTGCCGACAACCTGGTTTTTCGGGTAACTCCCGGACTGCCCACCGACGACGACATCAACCGTCTCATCGCTTGATGCATCAGGAGTGGTCAGTGTGTACAGCTTCTCGTCGACGTTGACCGCGATAAACACAACATAGCGATGGTCGTTCCCCCCGCCCACGCTCATGTAGTTATCGTCATCGAGCAAAAACAGTGTCGAACTGCACGCCTTTCCATCCAGTCGATCCAGAGTTTCGAGTACCTTTGCGCGGTCGGGACTCAAGTGCTCTCGCTCTTTGAAAGTCTCGCCCTTTGCTTCGTCTTCTATGATTTTTTCCAGCTTCATGATCACTACTTCGTTGGTGTGTAAGTTCGGCTGCCACTGGGTGAATGCACGGTAATATTACATCCCAGATTTCGAGCCAGTGAACGAATACCCCCTGCGCCCGGCAACCCACAAGCCTTGCACGGATCGCGGTCGACCCACATTTCGGCACTTTCGGCTTTACCTGCCATGCCCGCATTCACGGCATGTTGCACCGCTTCAGCCTCCGCGTGGGTTTTGGTTTGCGCATTTACCCGATCGAGGGTAATCGCCGTCTTGGGATTCTGATCACCTGAGTTTATACCCTCGAAACTCTGACCATTGACCCTCAATAAAGACAATGTCGATGTGTCATTGGCAGAACCTGCGACGGGTAGACCCAAGGCTTTCCTGCGGTCAGCCAGTTGCTGCCGTGGATCACAGGTTTCCAGGCCCAGCGGATCGATCCAGCCCGTCGGGTTTGGTGCATAGACATAAAGATTCAAGCCACCGGCATAGCTGATCGGGTCTTTGCTGATGAAACGACCGACCTGCGGATCGTAGTACCTGTAGCGGTTGTAATGCAGGCCCGTCTCATGGTCATGGTACTGCCCCTGAAAACGCAGTGGATTCGTCAGCCCTTGTTGCCTGGCCCGATCTGAACGCTGTTCCTGAACTTGGCCCCACGCCTTGTATTGCGCACTCCAGACGATTTCACCTCGCTGGTCAGTCAGTTCCTGTGGCGTGCCCAAGTGATCGCACTGATACCAGCTCAACTCATCGATCGGTTGGGCCTTGGGTGCGTGGCTCCACAACGGATCATCGTCCAGTCGATATTCGTCGCTGTAGTCGGGCTGCTCCGACAGTTTGATTGCCTGATGCCGCAGTGCCTGAGCGACAGGCACAAAGGTGCCAGGCTCGTACACGTAATGCACGGTACGACCATAGTCACCATCCACCTGTGCCAGGCTACTTTCCCAGGCTAGAACGTCACCGTCCCAACCATATAACGTGAAGCCGCAACCCGACTCGCGCTGCTTGCGTGCGTATTCGTGATGGTTCCATTGAGAGCCGGCTTCAGGGTGCTGTTTAAAGTGCGCACGGGAGTGTTTGTAAACCCTGCGGCCCAGCGCATCGTAGGCGTAATCGACCTCCAGACGGGCGTCGTCAAAATGCACCAGACGGTCGAACAGATCCCAGCGCAGCCGGCTGTAACTGCCGTTATGCCAGCGCTGGATCAGGTTGCCCCGCTCGTCATACTCATAATGAGTGCCGGCGTACTCGCGCAGCAGGTTATCCAGAAGCTTGCTGCGGGTCGGGTCCTGATCCAGCGGGCGTCGGGTTTGCCGGGCCGTATCGTCGAGCAGATTGCCAGCCGGGTCGAAGGCAAAGGTTTCCACACCCAGGCGACTGCTCGCCTGAAGCAGACGACCGACCGGGTCGTATTGATAAGCCAACGTCCCTCGGCGAGTATCGTCAATACCGCGCAACTGACCTGCCGCATCGTACTGATACTCGCGTTTGAGGACAGTGCGCTTATCGTCGGCGCGCCCCAGCAGTTGCTCCTGCAAACGTCCGGCGGGGTCCCACTGCTGGGTTTGCAACAGATGATTGCCCTGATGCCGCGCAACTTCACGATGCAGGTCGTCGCGCTCGAAACCGATAAGGTCATGTTCATCGAGGCGCATGCCCAACAGATGACCGCTGCCGTAAGTCAGCCAACTGACCCGATGACCGTCCGGACGCAGCGTGGCCACTCGCTGATTGAGCGCATCGTATTCATGTCGCCAGATCGCGACCGAGGGTTTTTCCAACCCCAGAAAATGCTGATGTTCGCGCAGCAGGTTGCCAGCCGGGTCATGGAACCACTGCAAGCGGCTCTGATCGTTACTGGCCAGCACCAGGTTGCCGTTACCATCGTAGGCGAAGGTTTCCGCTTGCGACTCGCTGCCCAGCGTCGCCAAACGGCTGATCATCCGGTTCATCGGGTCGAACTGGAGTTCGGTGAGGCGCTCGCCGTCGCGAATGGAGGCCAATCGCCCGGTCTCGGTGTCATAGCGATAGTGTTTGCTGCGCCCATCGAAGCCGGTTTCATGGAGCAAGCGCCCTACCGGATCGTACTCGAACTGCACCCGCTGCTGGTTCTCGTTTTCCAGGGCGGTCAGCCGCCCCAGTCGGTCCCAGCGATAGCGCAACGTCTGCTCCGTGGCATCCACTCGCTCGGCCACCAGCCCCGCAGCCGTGTAACGCCAGGAGGTGCAGCGGTCCAGCCCGTCGACATGCGCCAGCAAACGACCTTCAGCATCGTAAGTGAAACGTTCTTCGGTTTTATCCGGATGCCTGATCAGCACCCGCTGGCCGGCACGGTATTGGTACTCGGTGCTTTGCCCGGCCGCGTCGGTGAAGCAAATCAACTGCCCAAGACTGTTGTACTCCCAGGTACTGGCCTTGCCGGAGCAGTCGGTATATTTCGTCAGTTGACCGGCATCGTTGTATTCAAGTTTCTTCTCGGCGCCGTTGGCGTCCTTGATCGCTTTGAGCAGGCCTGCCGAGGTGTAGGCGTATTCGGTCTGGTTGCCCAATGGGTCAATGGCTTTCTCCAGATTGCCGTGAGCATCATAGTCGCGCAGCCAGAGCCCGCCTTCGGCGTCGCTGATCTTGATCAACTGATCTTGATCGTCATACGCAAAATGCACGACGGTGTCGTCGGCACGAATATGCTCAAGCACATTGCCCCGTTCGTCATAGCTGAAGCGGTCGATGCTGCCGTCGGTGTGCACATGGCGCACGACGTTTTTCGCCTCATCGCGAAACAGCCATTCCGAGCGTTCATCCGGGTGTCGAATGCGATAGGTGTAGCCAAGGATGTCGTAGTAGTGCCAGGTCTCGTTGCCATGGGCATCGGTGACATACGTCAGGCGGATGTTTTCGTCCCATTCCAGCCGGGTATCGAAACTGCCGTCATCCGCCCATTCGCGGACGGCTTTGGCATCAGCACCCTGACCTTGCCATTGCAGGTTCATCCCGCGCCCGGTGCGATCGGTGTAACGCGTGACCAGATGGTGCTGGTATTGATAATTCCAGGCCGCGCCGTTTTCATCCTGGGCCTGGATCAGATCACCGCTGGCGTCGTAGCGATAGGCACACAATTGACGCTTGGGTGCACCGTCGCGAATTTCCCAGAGACCGATCAGGTGCCCTTGCGCGTCGAGCAGGGTGCCGAGCTGCAAGTGGACGTTGCTGATATCGCCTTCGTAGGTAATCAGATCCGACAACACCGCCTCGTCGTCATGACGGTGTTCGTAGTGAAGCATGACCCCGGCACCGCTGCGCAGGACGATACCGATCAGCACGTAACGCTGACCGCGGCGCACGTAGGTTTCCTTGCGCTCGATACCGCTGCACAGCACCAGCCGGTTTTCGTCGACCCGCACCAGCGTCAGGCTTTCAACCGGGTCGTAATGGGCCTCACCGACTTTGGGCAGTGGGTAATTGTGGCTACGTCCATCTGCCGCGTGAAACACCAGGCCGTCATCGACGCGATCGAAACGGGTGGTGAATTCGGTAATCCAGCGAGCGCCCATGTCCCCTTTGTCATAGGCCTCCAGGCGCGAGTAATACGTGCGCGTCCAGTTGATCGGGAACGGGCCCGGCAGGCTGAAATCAGTGTGACGGAAAGTCTCCGAGCCCATCGAGAAACTGATGCTGTGCGCGGTAATCGGGCACACCACGTTTTTTCTGCAATTAGGGTCGGCTTTCGCCCCGGCTTGCTTGGACTGCATCTCAAGCTGACCTTCCCCGGCCTTGCGCTTGGCCTGGGTGGTGCCGCCGGGTTTGACGTTCGTACTCTGACCATGCGCCTTGCGCTTACGCCAGGTGACCACGGCGCCACCGAGCATCTGCAACAGCCAGCCGATGGAGTGTTGAACACCCGGATCGCTGAGCTTCTTCAGCTGTGTTCGCAGCTCTACGCCCAAAGTCCGCAGCATGGACGTATTGCTGAGCACCAATGCCTTGGCTTTTTCCGGCAGCAGGTTTTTCGCTGCGCTGTTGGCTACGCCTTTGCCGGCGGCCTTGTAGGCACTGAACGCTGCACCAAAGATGTTGCCGATGGCCGCTTTGGGGTCATGCAGTAACTGGCTGCGCGCCGCCGTGATCTTTGAACCCGCAGCGTTGAGGTCGCCCTTGGCATCGAGTTTGCCATTGACGACGGTTTCCAGCCCCTTGGCAATCTCGTTCACCGCGCTCTGGCCCAGTTTGCCAGCGTCGTCGAGAATGCCAGCGAGTTTGGGCTGCGCCTGTTTTACGAAGTCATCGATCGTGCCGACAATGGTCGCGTTCAAATGCCCGATCAACACTTCGATCAGCGAATCACCCAGAAGCATCTTCGCGCTGTTACGCAGTTCCTGGCGCACCAGGCCCAATGTCGGACGCAGCGTCATGCGTGCCGATGCCATGGTTGGAGGGGCCGGCAGTACGCCAATCAGGTTGATCCCCAGGCTGACCCAGTCCAGCACTTGGCGCTGCTTGCTTTTGGCCAGGGTCACGATGTCGCCAAGGGCGTCGACCAGCGCCATGATGTTACCCACCACCGGCAAGGCGCCGGCAACGTTCTTCACACGGTCGAGCGTGACAACCCCGCCACTGATCGACTGCAGCCAGGCATCGAATTTGGCGGCGCCGCGACCGACGTCTTGAATATCGATGGTGTTGAGCGGAACGACAGCAACCTGGGGTTCACGTTTTTTATCGGGCGCAGGAGTCGGAGTAGTCATGACATGAACTCATCTGGCAGCAAGCTTGAGGCCGGACTCAGGCCGGGCGTTTGAATCGCGTTTTTGGGCAACGAAACGGCAGGCAAACTCGGCAACTTGCCGTTCTTGCTCGCGGCGCCGAGGATGCTCGACGCACTCGGCAACGCCGCACTCGCCAATTTCGGCAATCCAGCCGCGCCACCCTGCACAACACCCTTAACCTGCTGCGCTGTTTGCATCGCACCTTGCGCCGTCTGCATCGCACTCATCCCTGTTTGCGCCATGTCCTTGCCCTTCTCCAACATGTCCCAACTCTTGCTCGGCAAGACCTGCGCGACCATCGCCTGCACTTGGCTCGGCACCTCTTCAGCCCCCGGCGGATTCAACGGCCACTCAGGTTTGCCGATGTAACTGCCATCGCTCCACGTATCCGCCGGATCCTTGCCGAACAGCACTTGCGCCGGCCCCGGTGCGGCGCCGGTGACGCTGGCGAAACCTTTGCCATCGAGCTTGCCCTTGATGCTTTTGCCCAGGGCATCGATGACTTCGTAATCGCCTTCCTTGATGCCCTGACGCCCGGCGTACTGGTTGAACAATTCCAGGTTGCCCTTGCCCGGTTTCGGCGGTTCCGGGAATACCCCCGCCAAAGATTTCGCGCCGGTGTAGGCGAAGTTCGCCGCGTGCGCGGTGTACGGGCCGCTGGTGGCGTGGGTGATGCCGCCGGCGTTGTAGGTGGTGGCGCTGCCGCCGCCCTGGATCACCAGTTCGGTTTTCGCGGTGATGGTGATGCGGTCGGCATTGGCAGTGATGTTGAGTTTGGCCAGCAGGTTGATGCTGTCCTTCAGTGCGCGCACATCGATGTCGCCGGAGGCCGCGACCAAGCGCCAGCCCATGCTTTGCACGAACAGGCGCATGCCCCGACTGGCGCTGGCCAGCAGGCGTTTGCCGATCGACAGGCTGGTGTGGCCGGTGCTGCTCAGGGCCAAGTGTTCGCCGGTGGCGATGTGGGTTGAGCGCGGCGTGGTCAGGGCGATGCCGGCCGGGCTGGCGAGGACCAGATGCGGCTCGGTGAACTCGGGAAATTCGTTGGCGGTGAGGTTGGCTGGACCGCTGCCGAGCACGCCTTGGTGCTGGGCGTGCAGCGCTTTGGCGACGTCGTCCTGATCGCCCGCCTCCTGAGCCTGAAGCTCTTTGGCCTGCACCGCAAAACCGTCTTGCTGATCGCTGGCCGTGGCGAGGCGCTCGGCAGTTTCCGGCAGATCCTTGTGGTGCTTGGATTCGTTCGGCCGTGGCTCGGTGGTGATCAACAGACCGGCCCCGGCACGTACTGCGCCGTGGCGGTCGGTTCTCAACTCAAAACCTTCGCCGCGCGGTTGACCGCCGCTCGGGCGCGGATGAGTCAGATAACCGAGGTTGATCGCACTCGCGCCGTGGTCGCTGCGCAGCGCGATGCTGATCTCGCTGGTGGTGTCGTCGATGCGCAGTTCGTTGGCGCGGCTGCCCTTGTATTCCTTGCTCTTGACCGTGGCCAGGGTCTTGAAATCCGGCAGCTTGTACGGCGGCAGATTCGCGCCGTGGTACAGGCAACCGGTGATCAGCGGCTGATCGGGATCGCCCTCGAGGAAGGTGATCAACACCTCCATGCCAACCCGCGGAATATTGATCGAACCAAAGGTTTCCGCCGCCCAGCTCGATGCCACCCGCATCCAGCAACTGGTCATGTCGTCGTGCTTGCCTTCGCGGTCCCAGAAGAACTGCACCTTCACGCGGCCGTACTGGTCGCAGTAGATCTCTTCGCCTTCCGGGCCGCAGACCACCGCGCTCTGGGTGCCGAGGACTTTCGGTTTCGGGTGATCGAGCGGCGGACGGTATGGCACGTCCCACGGGATCGCACTGAAGCGGTTGCGGTAGCCCTGGTGGAAATCGTCCTTGAGGTCGGTGGTGTCGCTGGTCACCGACTCTTCGAGCACCTGCGGCTGTTTGCCTTCGTGGAAGATTTCGGTGAGCAGCCAGAGGTCATTCCACGTCGGGTTGGCGTGGTCGGTGAGGGCGAGGAAATGTCCGCTGACCAGAATCGGCTGATCGCTATTACCCTCGGCCAGACGGTAGTCGCTGCGATGGCGTTCCAGCGCGCGATTGGCCAGGTGTTTACCCCGCTCGCGGTCAACGAAACGGCCCGGGTAATCGTAGTCTTCGAGGTCCGGTTGCGCGCTGCTTTTGGCGTCGCTTTCCAGCTCGATTTTCGGTTTGACGAAGTCGTAATCACGGCGCGTGGTGCGACTGGTGCGCGTGGCCAAGCGCAGGCCGAAACGCTTGACCACCGGTTTGTCGGCAACCAGTCCGGAGTCCTGCTGATAGGCCACTGGCGCGAGTTTCGGGAACACCGTTTGGTCATCGCCGAAGGTCAGCTTGTGGCCGCTGGACGTGTGCTGGAAGTGGTAGTGAATCCCCTCCTCCTCGCACAGGCGCTGGATGAAATCCAGGTCCGACTCGTCGTACTGCACGCAGTAAATGCGTTCGGGATAAATCGCGCTGAGCTGGAAGTGGTAATCGCTGGCGAGAATGCCGTGCTCTTCCAGGACCTGGCTGATGATCTGTTGCACGGTCATCTGCTGGAAGATGCGCTGGTTGACTCGATGCGCGAGGTAGGCCAGTTGCGGGCGCAGGTAAATCTTGTAGCGGGTCAGGCGCTTGCCCGCCTCGCCTTGGGCAATGCTGTAGACCAGCCCGTGAATGCCAGTGCCGGTTGGCGACAGCTGAAGAAACGCCAGTTTGTGCAGCACGCTTTCGAGGTTGATCGAGGCCTTTTCACTGACCAGTTCCAGCTCGAATTCGAACGGCGTGTTAAGGGCCTCACGACCGGTGAACGACAGCACCTGAAAGTCGCTGTCGACACCATCAACGGTCAGATTGAAATGAGGCTGGTTGGCCGGTGAGAACATTCCCTTGTCCCTCGCGCAGTGCTGCAACACGCCTCAGGGTGCAAGAGCCTGAGGCGAAGAATTGCTTGATCGAACAGTGAACTCGACCAGTCAGACTGGTCGAGTCGGTATCACTATCAGCCGCGATTAAACGACTGGAGCACGCCAGTCATCGGAACCCGAAGTACCGGAGACTTCGTGGGTCCAGGTGATTTTGCGGTAGGTGAACTGCACTTCTTCCAGGTGGGTGAAGTGCGCGTTGCCTGGATCCTGGCAGTTGTGCATTTTGTTGTTGATGGCGACGATGATCGCGTCTTCCAGTTTGGTGGTGTAGTAATGCTCTTGGGTGCCTTGCGCCGAAGTGCGGTACCACTGGATAACGATTTCGCTCATGCGCTCGCCGGAGGTCAGCGCCGCTTGCAGCAGCGGCGAAGCCTTGTCGTAGACCTTGGTGATCACCACAGGCTTGTGCACGCGCTGACCGGTTGGCTGACCGGATTGCGGGTCACGCGGGATGATCACGTCGTGGGTGAACGCCTGAACCATCACCTGGTCTTGGTGGCCTTCTTGAAAGGTGTTGCCAACGGAATCGGCAGTAAATGCGCCGGCAGTGATCAGGCCTTGTTTTTCGCCAGTGACGGACATGTACGCGGGGGTTGCCATGGAATGCTCTCCTTGCTCAAAAGACACAAGCGACAGGCACCATTACCTGTCCGTGCGAATTTGGATATATCAACTTTCATGCCAGTCATTACATTGCCATTGTTCATCAACAACTTGTGTAAACAACTTCAACAAAAGTAGCTATTGCAGCCAGGAAGAGTCGTCGTAAGTGCGCAACTTCTTGCGCAGTACTGCGCAAGAAGTTGCGCACTTGGCTGCACGCCCTGAACGGCGTGGCCTGTAGCGATTTTCAGGAATGTTTTCTGGAAACAACTGCGCAACTTCTTGCGCAGTTGCTAAAAAGCGTTTTCATCGTCAATCGACGAAAAATCTCCAGATAGCCTTACTCTCGTTGACGTTGCATCAACGCAGTTTTGCTGAGTAGGCAAAACATCGCGCGTAAAGAAAAGCCAGGCAACTGCCTGGCTTTTCTGGTCAGCGGAAATAATGTAGTCAGTGCGAAGAAGCCGTCACATTCGCCCGCGCCGTATGCAGCTTTTTATAGCTCTCGATCAAGCGCAAATGCCGATCCAGTCCTTCCAGCTTCATGCTCGTCGGCGTCAGGCCATGGAAGCGCACGCTGCCGTTGACCGAGCCAATCGCTGCATCCATACGCTCGTCACCGAACATGCGGCGGAAGTTGGCTTCGTAGTCTTCCAGTTGCAGATCCTCGTCCAACTCCATCTCCAACACCACGTTGACCGCTTGATAGAACAAGCCGCGCTCAACGGTGTTGTCGTTGTATTGCAGGAAAGCTTCAACCAGATCCTTGGCCTGCTCGTACTTCTGCAGCGCGAGGCAGATCAGCAGGCGCAGTTCCAGAATGGTCAGCTTGCCCCACGGCGTGTTGTCGTCGAACTCGACGCCGATCAGTGTGGTGATCTCGGTGTAATCGTCCTGCTCGCTGTTTTCCAGGCCCTGGGCGAGGTTGCGCAGACCGACCTTGCTCAGGGTGTGCAGGTTGAGGATGTCGGCGCGGAATTGCAGGGCTTTGTTGGTGTTGTCCCAGATCAGGTCTTCGACCGGGTAGATCTCCGAGTAGTCTGGCACCAGGATGCGACAGGCCTTGGCGCCGATGTGCTCGTAGACCGCCATATAGACTTCTTTGCCCATGTCTTCGAGGATGCCAAACAGCGTTGCAGCCTCTTCGGCGTTGGAGTTTTCGCCTTGGCCGGAGAAGTCCCACTCGACGAATTCGAAGTCCGGTTTGGCACTGAAGAAGCGCCACGACACCACACCGCTGGAATCGATGAAGTGCTCGACAAAGTTGTTCGGTTCAGTGACAGCCTGGCCGGAGAAGGTCGGTTGCGGCAAGTCATTGAGGCCTTCGAAACTGCGGCCCTGCAACAGCTCGGTGAGGCTGCGTTCCAGCGCCACTTCCAGGCTCGGGTGCGCGCCGAACGAGGCGAACACGCCGCCGGTGCGCGGGTTCATCAGGGTCACGCACATCACCGGGAATTCGCCGCCCAGCGACGCATCCTTGACCAGCACCGGGAAGCCCTGCTCTTCCAGGCCTTTGATGCCGGCGAGGATGCTCGGGTATTTCTCCAGCACTTCTTGCGGCACGTCCGGCAGGGCCATTTCGCCTTCAAGGATTTCGCGTTTGACCGCGCGCTCGAAGATCTCCGACAGGCACTGCACTTGCGCTTCGGCCAGGGTATTGCCGGCGCTCATGCCGTTGCTGAGGTAAAGGTTTTCGATCAGGTTGGACGGGAAGTACACCACTTCGTTGTCGGACTGGCGCACGAACGGCAGCGAGCAGATGCCACGCTGGGTGTTGCCGGAGTTGGTGTCGAACAGGTTCGAGCCACGCAATTCGCCGTCACGGTTGTAAATCTTCAGGGTGTACTCGTCGAGAATTTCGCTCGGCAACTCGTCCTTTGGCCCTGGCTTGAACCACTTCTCGTCCGGGTAATGCACGAACTCGGCGTTGGCGATTTCTTCGCCCCAGAACTGATCGTTGTAGAAGAAGTTGCAGTTCAGGCGCTCGATGAACTCGCCCAGCGCCGAGGCCAGTGCGCCTTCTTTGGTCGCGCCCTTGCCGTTGGTGAAGCACATTGGCGAATGCGCATCGCGAATGTGCAGCGACCAGACGTTGGGCACGATGTTGCGCCACGAAGCGATTTCAATCTTCATGCCGAGGTCGGCGAGGATGCCCGACATGTTGGCGATGGTCTGCTCCAGCGGCAGGTCCTTGCCGGCGATGAAGGTGCCTGCGTCCGAACCGGCCACCGGCATCAACAAGGCCTGGGCATCGGCGTCGAGGTTGTCGACTTCTTCGATGATGAATTCCGGCCCAGTCTGCACAACCTTCTTCACCGTGCAGCGGTCGATGGAACGCAGGATGCCCAAACGATCCTTCTCGGAGATGTCCGCCGGTAATTCCACCTGGATCTTGAAGATCTGGTTGTAGCGGTTTTCCGGGTCGACGATGTTGTTCTGCGACAGGCGAATGTTTTCCGTCGGGATGTTGCGCGTGTCGCAGTACAACTTCACAAAGTACGCCGCACACAACGCCGACGACGCCAGAAAGTAGTCGAACGGCCCCGGCGCCGAGCCATCGCCTTTGTAGCGAATGGGCTGATCGGCGATCACCGTGAAGTCGTCGAACTTGGCTTCAAGTCGAAGGTTGTCGAGAAAATTGACCTTGATTTCCATGCGGGATTACCAGAATACGGCTAAACGAATGGCCGCCATTATCCGGTTTTTGCGCGGGAAGTCTTGCCCTTTCGGGAATCGCCGCTGATCGGCGCGCTGCACTTGGGGAGGCAAATCACGCGGGTTTCACTACGCTTTCAATGCAGTCCCCCAGAAGAATCTGAACATTGCGCCCGCGCCGTGGTTCTAGATTCAGAAGACAGCGGATCAAGGACGAGCACATGGACCTTTCCAGGTTTGCAGCCCCGCTTCCACCGCGCCAGAGCGCCGTCACCCGCCGCCTGGCCTTCGCGGTCGGTGCGCTGTTTGTCAGTGGCGTGATTGCCGCCGCCGTGGCCTTGCTCGGCATTGCCGAACGCCTCGACAACGACGAGATCAACAAAACCCGCTTCTATTCCGCTCGCGCGCTGGAAAACCGCATCACCGCCTCGAAAAACTACATCACCAGCTACGCCTACTGGACCACGGCCTACGAGCATTTGAGCGGTCAGGTCGACACCGACTGGGCCTACACCGAGCAGAACCTCGGCAAAACCCTGTTCACCAGTGACGGCTATGACGGCGTGTTCGTGCTCAATCGTGAAGGCACCCGCTACGCGGTGGTGCGCGGGCAAATGGTCGCTGCCGAGTTGTCCGCGTTCGTGCAGGTGAGCGCCACGGAGTTACTCGATCAAGCGTTGGGCCAAGGTGATCTGACCAAGCCAGTCAGTCGCTATTCACTGTTCGAAGGCTGGCCGGCGCTGGTCTCGGCGGCAGCGATTATTCCCAACGATGAGCGACCACTCGGCGACCCGCAGAAAACTTCGGTGCTGGTGTTCGTCGACAAACTCACGCCGACCAAATTGCGTCTGATCGGCAGCGGTTACGGCTTGAACAACCTGACCCTGGCGCCGGACGAGACGCTCGACCCGCAGCGCCCACGAGTACCGCTGGACAACACCGGTTACAGCCTGATCGCCGATCTGGAGCGGCCCGGGCAACAGTTATTGTGGTCACTGTTGCCACCACTCGGCGCGACGATAGTGGTGCTAATGCTGCTGACCGCGTACTTCTTTCGCCATGCCTTGCGCTCATCGCAGTACGTCGACCAGAGTTTTGCTGTCATGCAAACTTCCAATCACGCTCTGGAGAACGCCAACCGCGAACTGGAAGCCAGCGAAGAACGCTTTCGCGCGGTGGCCGAAGCCGCGTCGGACTGGATCTGGGAAGTCGACCGCACCCTGGCACTGACCTACCTTTCGGCACGCTTCAGCGCAGTGACCGGTTACCCGCAAACCCTCTGGCTGGGGCAAGACATCGGTCAGCTTCTGCTTTGCGACACCACGCCTCTGGAACTGTGGCTGAGGAATCTCACCGAGCAAGACAGCGCCAGTGACTTGCGTTGCACCTACCGTGACCACGCCGGCCAGCAACGCCACTGCCGGCTCTCCGCCCGGCCGATCTTCGACAAGCACGCGGTCATCGGCTATCGCGGCACCGCGAGCGACATCACCGACGAAGTGGCAGCACATGCGCAGATCCAGCATCTGTCGATGCACGACGCCCTCACCGGCCTGCCCAATCGCAACAAACTCGCGCGTTATCTGGATGAAGCGCTGCTGCTCAAGGAGCACGCGCCGCCGCTGTCGCTGCTGATGATCGACCTCGACAACTTCAAACCGATCAACGATTCGCTCGGCCACCCGGCCGGTGATGCCGTGCTGCAGGAAGTCGCCGTACGTCTGCGTGAATGCACTCGCGAACTGGACATCGTCGCGCGTCTGGGCGGCGATGAATTCATCGTGGTGCTTAATGGCATGGACAGTCATCACGAAATCGACAAGTTCTGCACCCGCCTGATCGCCAGCCTGCATCAACCGGTGGTCTTCGAGCAGCATCCGCTGCACATCGGCGCCAGCATCGGCATCGCGCTCAGCCGGCGCCACAGTTATGTGCCCAGCGACCTGATCCGTTACGCCGACATTGCCCTGTATCAGGCCAAATCCGAGGGCAAGAACACCTGGTGCTATTTCGAAGCGCACATGAGCGATCAGATCCAGACCCGCCGACAACTTGAGGATGACCTGCGCCATGCGCTCAAGCACAACGAATTCATCCTGCACTATCAGCCGCGCTACAAGATCGATGGCAAGCACATCGTTTCGGTCGAAGCGCTGGTGCGCTGGCAACATCCGACCAAAGGCCTGCTCGGCCCTGACCTGTTCATTCCGTTGGCGGAGCAAACCGATCTGATCGTTCCGCTGGGTCGCTGGGTATTGCGCGAAGCCTGCGAAACCGCGCTCGGCTGGCCGGAAGACATCCTGCTGTCGGTCAATCTGTCACCGGCGCAGTTTGCCCTCAGCGATGTGGTCGAGGATGTTCGCGAAGTGCTGGTACAGACCCGTTTCCCGGCCAGTCGCCTGGAACTGGAGATAACCGAAAACGTGATGCTCAACGACACCGACTGCGCGCTGACCACCATGAATGCCCTGAAGGAATTGGGTGTGCGCCTGAACATGGACGACTTCGGCACCGGTTACTCATCGCTCGGTTACCTGCGCGCTTACCCGTTTGACGGGATCAAGATCGACAAGCGCTTTATCGCCTCGATCAGCAGCGGCACTAACGATCGCGCGGTGGTGCAGGCGATCATCGGCCTGGGCAAGGCCATGGGCCTGACCGTGACTGCCGAAGGGGTCGAAACTGAAGAACAGCTGGATATTCTCGGGGTCGATCAATGCAATGAGGTGCAGGGTTACTTCATGAGCCGGCCGATCGACAAAGCAGCGTTTGCGCGGTTGCTGCAGGATTCCAGAGGTGCACAGTTGAAAGCGAAGACAGGTCGAGTGACCTGAACGGCTACAGGGCGGATCCATCGCTGTAGCCGTTTGCGGCGGGTTCAACCGTTTGATCGCCCCGTATCCCCGATGAACACATTGCCCGCATCCCGCACCAGTTGCCGCCACTCGGCGCTGGTGATCAGTCCCTGCTCCTCCATTTCATCGGCTGCCTTGAGCAGTTCGTCGTACTGCTCTTCCGGGTCCAGACGCATCTGCGATTGCGTCGCCAGCTTTCGCCATGCCGCCAGTTTTTCTTGTTTGCGCTGATCGAACATCGGGGATGATCTCGTGAGGGACTTCCCCGGTAGAAAGAAAGGTCAGCGCAGTGGTTCAGCGCAGTCGACGGATGGACTGTTTGCTTCGGATACACCACCGAACCCTGGAGTGAGCCTGCTCGCGATGGCGGATCGTCTGTGGCGGATGTGTTGGCTGACACACCGCTATCGCGAGCAGGCTCACTCCTACAGGGATTGTGGCAGTTTGTCAGAACTTCTCGGCCACGCGCCGGTATGGATAATCCGGATCCCGGTACTTGCCCGGTTTCTGCCGTTTGGGCAGCTCGATTTTCTCGCGTTTCACATCCTCATACGGAATGCGGCTGAGCACATCGGTGATGATGTTCAGCCGTGCGCGGCGCTTGTCGTTGGAGTCGGCCACCAGCCACGGCGCGTGTTCGGTGTCGGAGTGTTTAAACATTTCATCCCGAGCCCGTGAGTAGTCGTACCAGCGGCTGTAGGACTTCAAGTCCATGGGTGTCAGTTTCCAGGTCTTGCGACCATCGTTGATTCGCGCTTCGAGCCGGCGGGTCTGCTCTTCGGGGCTGACTTCCAGCCAGTACTTGAGCAGGATCACTCCGGACTGGACGATGGCGTGTTCAACCAAGGGAATCGATTTGAGAAATTTGTCAGCCTGCTCGTCGGTGCAGAAGCCCATCACCCGCTCGACACCGGCGCGGTTGTACCAGCTGCGATCGAAGATCACTATTTCGCCCGCTGCCGGTAGATAAGGCAGATAACGCTGCACATGCATCTGGCTTTTCTCGCGATCGGTCGGTGCCGGCAACGCCACCACGCGAAAGACACGCGTGCTGACGCGCTCGGTCAACGCCTTGATCGTGCCGCCTTTGCCGGCGCCATCGCGCCCTTCAAAAACGATGCAGACCTTGACGCCCTTGGCGATCACCCAGTCCTGCAACTTGACCAGTTCGACATGCAGTTTGCGCAACTGGTCGAGGTAATCCTTGTTTTTCAGCTTCAGACTTTCAGGCGCTGTGGCGGCCTTCTTTTTGCCTTTTGCCATGACCTTGGCCCTCTCCAATAAATGCAGAAACAGACTGTTGATTGACGGGATACACCAGACACGTGAGGTTAGTTCATGACGTGCTGTTTGCCATTGCCGGGCAAAAAGCAAAATTGCCATGTGTTTCCTTCGTTCTTTGTTGCGTCGCACTGTTCATTGCCCTGCCCTTGTCTGCCTGGAGTTTTCTCGATGCCCGCGTCCAAATCCCTGCCCGCCGCCCTGCTCGGTCTGGCTCTCGCCGGCCCGGCAATGGCCGAGACTCAAGGTCTGGAACTGGGGCAAGTACTGATTTCGGCTGACGAACAAAGCGGCTCAGACGCGAGCATTGACGAGGCCAAAACCCGTCTTGAACAGGTCCCCGGCGGCACCAACGTGGTCGACATGCGTCAGCCGTTGCAGGGCCGCGTGGCGAGCAATCAGGATGTGCTGGCCTATCAACCAGGGGTTTATGCGCAGTCGGCGGGCAACGAAGGTGTGAAGATTTCCGTGCGTGGCTCGGGCATCAACCGTGCGCCGGGCGCCCATGCGTCGGGGCTGTACACGATGCTCGACGGCCTGCCTCTGACTGGCCCGGGCGGCACGCCGTATGAATTGCTCGAACCGCTGTGGGTCGATCACGTTGAAGTGCTGCGCGGCGCCAACGGCTTTGATCGCGGCTCGCTGGCACTGGGCGGCGCCATCGATTACGTCAGCCACACCGGCTACAACGCGCCGAAACTGCAAGTGCGCTACGCCACCGGCAGCCACGGCTATCAGCAGCGCCAGGTCAGCTCCGGACAAGTGCTCGGCGATTTCGATTACTACGTGTCGCTGACTGATTCCAACGCCGACGGCTATCAAGATCACACCGCCAGCGAGAGCAAAGGCGTGATCGCCAACTTCGGCTATCGCTTCAACCCGAATCTGGAAACCCGCTTCTATATCCGCTACCGCGAGACCGACAACGACCTCGCCGGCCGCGTGACCAAGCACTCCATCGAGCACTCGTCTCGCGCGGCCAATCCGTCCTATGTGGCACGCGATGACAGCCGCAAGCAGCCGGGCAGCACGTTCATCGGCAACAAGACTACGTTCTATATCGACGACGACTCGAGTATCCAGACCGGCCTCGTCTATCACGATTACCCGATGGACCTGCGCGAAGGCCCGAATCGCTTGAAAGTCGCCTACACCGACGTCAGCGGCACCTTCGACTACAAGCGCCGCGACACGATTTTCGGCATGGAAAGCCGCAGCAACGTCGGCCTGCGCGTGACCAAACACCTGCCCAACGACGGCGCCAGCGAGTTCGTGCGCATTCCCACCGGCAACACCGTCAGCTACGTGCCCGGCACGCGCATGCGCAATTTCACCTATCAGGGTTCCGACACCGTTCTGCATTTTGGCAACGACCTGGAAATCGCCGACGACCTCTGGCTGACCACTGGCCTCGCCGCTATCTACACCCGCCGCGAAAGTGCCGTGACCTATCCGCAGAGCGGCGGCAAAACCAGCATGAACGACTGGGATTACGCGCCACGCCTCGGCCTGCGTTACCAGATCACCCCGGATCTGCAAGTATTCGGCAACCTCAGCCGATCGGTTGAAGCGCCGCATCCGTGGTCGCTGATCTACAGCTCCAACGTGCGCTTCCCCGCCGGCAATGGCGCGGCGACCGGCACGCAGAAAGACCCGATCAAACTGCAGAACCAGACCGCGACCACACTGGAACTGGGCGGCCGGGGTGACAGCGCCGTCGGCGAATGGAGTCTGGCGTGGTATTACGCGCAAGTGCGGCATGAATTGTTGTCGGTGTTGCCGGATGCCAACGCGGTTACACCTTATGAGTTGAACGCCAGCCCCACGGTGCACCAAGGCGTTGAAGCGAGTCTCAACAGCCAACTCTGGTCTGCCGCCGATGGCCGCCAGTTGCGCCTGCGTCAGGCGTATACCTTCAGCGATTTCCACTATCGCGACGATGATCGTTTTGGCGATAATCGCCTGCCCGGCTTGCCGATGCATTACTACCAGGGCGAGTTGCGCTACGACTGGCCTCAGGGCTTCTTCGCCGCGGTCAACACGCAACTGGTGTCGAAAGTTGCCGTGGATTACGCCAACAGCTACTACGCCGATCCTTACGCATTGTTTGGCGCGACGCTGGGCTACAACGCGCCGAAGGGTGACTGGCAGGGTTGGGTGGATATGCGCAATTTGACCAACAAACACTACGCGGCAACGGTTACGCCGGGGTATGACGACAAAGGGCTGGATGTGGCGCGATCGACGCCGGGTGAAGGGATGGGTGTGTATGTCGGGGTGTCGTGGAGTCTGCTCTGACACGAGCCGGTGGCGAAAACCCAAGTCAGCAATTTTCTAGCGAGTCACGGATGGACATTATGGATAACCCGCAAGAAAACCCACTGGAAAAATCGCTCAGGCTGGCCGCCGACGAGCCCGCGCACCGGCCTGAGTTCTTCACCACACTGCTGAACTCGCCGGTTTACATTCTCGGCACTACGGGCACGGCAGACGGCGTGGTCAATCTCGAAGCCGGCAGCGACATCAGCATCGCGCATTGGGAAAAACCGGATGGCACCTCGGTCATTCCGTTCTTTTCGTCACTGCAAACCCTGCAACAGTCGATCAACAGTGAAGAGACGTATCTGGAGTTGCCGGCCAGGTCTCTGTTCGAGATGACGCTGGGCGCGCAGCTTTTTCTGAACCCGAAATCGCCTTACGGCAAAGAGTTCTTCCCGCAGGAAGTGGCCAATCTGCTTTCCGATGAAGTCGGCCAGACCGCCACTTCACGCACCGTCGAAAAAGAAACCAAAGTCCTGCTCGGCCAGCCTTCGCAATACCCGACACAAATGATCCATTCGCTGACGCAGTTACTCGCCAAACATCGCAATGTGAAGCGTGGGTTTCTGGCGTTGATGCACGACACTTCGGTGGACGAAAAACCGCACTTGATCGTCGGGATCGAGGCGGACGGCGATGTTCAGCGGGTCATGCGCGAAGCCGGCAATGTCGCCGGGGACACGGCGCCGGATGGCGAGCCCGTTGACCTGTTCCGCGTCTGCGAAGGTGAGTTGGGGCTGAGCGATTACTTTCTCAAGCAAACAACGCCCTTCTATGAGCGCAACTGGGGCAGCAAGCTGCGTTCATTGTTTGGCTTGGGCAAAGCTTGAGCGCTGGCGCTCTGTTGGCAAACGCCCGCTCGCAATCAGCAGATCAATAAAGTCAGACGCCCGTCTGATCGTGAATCAACTTTGAGTAAAAACAGGTTTTATTGATGAAAAAGATCGTCCTTCCCTTGGTCATGGCGCTGTTGTGCCTGCAAGGTTGCGCAGAAATGCCGGCGTATTCCAACGTCGGCGCCACCACCGCAGCAGACGAGTCGCGCTACACCGTGGTCGAAACCGACACCTATGCCGGCAGGCCCCAGCGGCACTTTGCCGACGGCGAGGCAAACCTGAACATCATCCGGATCAACGATGAAAAAGTCGGCAACATCCCGTTCTCCACGTACTACTACAAAAACGATTCGCCGCAGCGCGCGGTGCTAAAACCGGGCACCTATACCATCCAACTGGAATACCGATTGCCGCTACATTTCATGTATGCGGATCTGAAGTTCGATGGCAAGCCGGGCCAGAAAATCATGGCGCGCTCGCAATACGTTGGCCTCAATCGTCTGCAAGTCTGGCTGGAGGACACCGCCACCGGGGAAGTCGTGAGTACGCGCGTGAATTGAACACCGTTGCCGCGCCACTCGGGCGCCATCCTGCAACAGATGGCCCCGAAAGGAGGGCTTCAGCCCAGTCGCATCGACAGCTCAATGCCAGTGCTTATGTGCTGGCGCTGGATGGGCGACAGATCGCCCAGCCCAGGTCTCTGTAGGACGTCTTGTCTTGTTCGGGAAAGTCAGTCCGGTACTCGCCCCACTGCATGTGCGCATAGTACTTGGTCATCGCTTCGAAATGACTGTCAGCCTCGACCTCCCAAACAAGCTTCGCGTCCGAATCCATAAGTGCACGCGCACCATCACCTTGAGCACCGGCCAGACAAAAGGTCTGACAGCCATCAGGTTCCTGCCAAAGTTCATGATTCATATTTGAGGTTCTGTTGTTTGAGGTCGTTTTGGACTCACCCGCGTTTCGGCAATTTCCAGTTCGGGCGAATAAAATGGCAGGTGTAGCCATTCGGAATGCGCTCGAGGTAATCCTGGTGTTCCGGTTCCGCGTCCCAAAACGGCCCCGCCGGTTCGATTTCGGTCACCACGCGACCTGGCCACAGTTTTGAGGCGTCGACGTCGGCCGCGGTGTCTTCGGCAATGTCGCGTTGCGCTTCGCTGAGGTAGTAAATCGCCGAACGATAGCTGCGCCCGAGGTCATTGCCCTGCCGGTTGGCTGTGCTCGGGTCGTGGATCTGGAAGAAGAACTCGAGGATCTGCCGATAGCTGATCACCGCAGGATCGAAAACGATTTCGATAGCTTCGGCGTGGTCACCATGGTTGCGATAAGTAGCGTTCGGCACGTCGCCGCCGCTGTAACCGACGCGAGTCTGCAACACGCCGGGATAGCGCCGCAGCAGATCCTGCATGCCCCAGAAGCAGCCGCCGGCGAGGATGGCGGTTTCGGTTTGAGTGGTCATGGGTTGTGGCTCCTCTCGGAAGTAGTACGCGAGTGTACTTTTACAGGTCAGTGATGAGTACCATAAACGCAGATTCCAGACCAAGGAAACGCTATGCCGCTGCTCACATGGGACCCTTTTGACCTTATTGCTGCGCTAGGCGTGATTCCCGATCAGGACGGGCATGGAACATCCCATCAATACTTGATCGAACAGGGTTCTATCAGCCTGAAGCTGACGATCTGGCAATACGATTCGGATGTAGAGATTCAGGTCTGGGAAAGATCATTACCCAACCCCATTATCAAATACACAATGCTGGGCTGCCCCGGTATCCGTGTGATTGACGATAAACGCGGGAAATTTGTTGAATTCGCCGCGTCGAACACCTTCACCGGGCGATATGACGGTTACTCAGTCATTCCCTTTGGCCTGAGATTGTGGGTGGATCCACAGATTTTTCTGGAGCCGTTCAGCTATCCAGCGGCCTAGGTTCAACAGCGTTTAAATACGCCTGGTGCAAGTCGGCCTTCAGTATCCCTCAAGGCTGGCGATAACCTGTTCGGTGGTTCAGTGGGGCGTGGGCATTTTCGCACTGATTCACCCGCCAATCCTCTATTGATCATGGACTCTCCAATGCTCCACCGTATCCACGCCGATTATCACCAGGCGAAATGCAACCGTAGCGCCTGCGCCTGGCTGTTTATCGACGGCATCCCCATCGAGCAATGGCTCAACGAGCATCTCGAATATCCCGACCTCGACTTGAATGGTTTGTCGTTGATGTGGTTGCTGGACGAGGAAGAAGACGCCCTCGCCCAACGCCGTTTCGCGCCTGCAGAACACGGTTCGTCCACGCTTGTACCGCTGCTGGTCTGCAGCGATGACATGAACTTCGATTGCTTTGTGCTGATGACCGAACAGGTGATCGATGGCGACACTTTGCACTGGCGTCGGTTTGGTTTGAGCGTTTCCAGCGGCCTGGAAGTCGGCATCAGCACGCGGTGGGACGCCGATAGCCGCCCGGCCAGTTTTTCCCTGGCACAGTTTCGCGGCGCGCTGGAGGATTTGTACAGGCTGATGAAAGCCGGGGGCGCCGAGTAACGGATAGGGCTTGCCAGCCTTTCCGCGTCACCACCGCCCAACACGTCCGGACATCAGTGCCCGACAACCGCCGCCGCTCCCGCCCCACGCGGCCCCGACCTGAATCCGTGCCCCCTTGCGGCGAACGCAATGGCAAACCCCACACTCACCAACACCACCATCGCCCAGGGAAACGAGGCAACGCCCCATCGATCCAGCAACACCCCGCCGACCACTCCGCTACCGGCAATCGCGCTGTTCCACGCCACCACATTCAACGACAACGCCACGTCCGCGCCATCCCCCGCCGCATCCGCCAGAGCCGTCTGCAACAGCGTCGCCGCACCGCCAAAACTCAATCCCCACACCAACACGCCCAGATAAATCACCTCCGGCACCCGTCCGTAAAAGCCGAACCCTACGCACACCAGTGCAAACGTGGCCAGACTCACCAGAACGGTCTTGCGCAACAGCGGCTCAACCAGTTTCGCCGTCAGCCAGATCCCCGCCAACGCCGCGAGACCAAACACCAACAACACCAGATCCACGCGATCCGCCAGCCCCGCCGGAGCCACAAACGGCGCGATGTAGGTGTAGAGAATGTTGTGCGCCAGCATCCAGCTGATCACCACCGCCAGCACCGGCCGCACACCCGGCGTGGTCAACACGCGGCGCAACGACAGACGCTGATGCGCAGGCTGCGGCGGATAATCCGGCACCTTCACCATCACCCAGACGATCAGCATCAAGGTCAGGGCCGACATCAGCCCAAACGTCGTGCGCCACCCGACGAGGCCACCCAGCCAAGTGCCGAGCGGCACGCCCAGTGACAAGGCAATCGGCGTACCGACCATGGCCAGCGCCAACGCCTTGCCCTGCTGATCCGGCTCGACCATTCGCCGTGCATAACCGGCCAACAAACTCCACGCCAAGCCTGCCGCCACTCCCGCGAAGAAGCGCGCCACCAGCGTCACGCCATAGTGCGACGACAGCGCGGTGATCGAGTTGAACAGCAGAAAACCAACAATGGTCAGCAACAGCACATTGCGCCGACGCCAGCCGCGCGTGGCGATGGTCATCGGGATCACCGCCAGCACCGAGCCCAGCGCGTACGCGGTGACCATTTGCCCGGCCATGGAAGGCGAAATTGCCAGGCCATCGCTGATCAGCGGCAACAGCCCGGCGGGCAAGGTTTCGGTGACGATGCAGATGAAACCGGTCATGGCCAGCGCCAACAGCGCGCCAATGGGCAGGCGTTTGGGCGCCGCCGTTAGAGTCAATGAAGGTGTCACGGGAAACTCCTTGAGTTTGGAAATTCAGACTTGCGTACCGATCGATATAAAATACTGGCGGCAGCCGAGGCACGTTGTCAACGACTTATGTATCGACTAGTATCCAAATCACTTTTCGAGGAGTTTCAGCTATGGCCAGAACCGGCCGCCCCCGCGCTTTCGATCGCGACGACGCCGTCGACCAGGCCATGCAATTGTTCTGGCAGCACGGCTACGACTCGACCTCCCTCGCCCTGTTGAAGGCGCAGTTGGGCGGCGGCATCTCCGCGCCAAGCTTCTACGCCGCATTCGGCTCAAAAGAAGCCTTGTTCGATGAGTGCGTGCAGCGTTACCTCACCACCTTCGCCCAGGTCACCGAATGCCTGTGGGACGAAACCCTGCCGCCACGCCAAGCCATCGAGACCGCGCTGCGCCAGTCGGCACGCATGCAATGCGATGACGGCCACCCCAAGGGCTGCATGGTCACCCTCGGCGTCATGAGCGCGCCGAGCCCGGAAAACGCCCACGTCGCTCAAGCCCTCACCCACTCCCGCGCCCGAACCCGCGCGGGGATTGTGGCGTGTGTCGAGCGTGGTGTGAGTGAAGGAATGTTAGCGGAGGACACGAACGGAGCCGCCATGGCGACGGTGTTCGACAGTTTCTTGCAGGGGATTTCCATCCTTGCTCGGGATGACACGTCGATTGAGAGTATTGATGCGGCGATTACGCAGGTGATGCGCACGTGGGATTTGATGGCGAAGAGTTGACGTCTACGTTGCACCCACCTAATCTGCGCCCATCTCGCCCAAGGCAGTAAGCGGTCCTAACCATCCAGGACACGCCAAACCCTTGGGCGTTTTTTTATCAAAAAAATGCAGGCCTAAAGCGGATGATCTGCGAGCCTCACTCGTAAAACTTCCCAGCCAACAAAATCTCCGCGCACCGTTGCCAGACATTAGAAACGGCAGCATCCGCCTGAGCATTCCTCGAAGTAGCCATCGCCCAAGCAGCCGCAGCATCAAGAAACGTATCGACCGATCCATTTTCCCAGCCTAACGCACCCGCCTGATAAGCAGACGATGGTGTCGTCTTCTCCAGTGCCCGCTCACGGGAGAAATCAGCGCCCAACGCCGCGACGAAATCGATGAACGATTGCTCATCGGTGACACGTTCCAGCAACTCATCAAGATCTACAGACATAGCCATCCTTGCGTTGAAAGGTTAGTGCCGAGCAGCACGCGATAATCACAAGATGCCCCATCGCTAAGCGACCACCTCAACATAACTCGATTCCCCGCCCCCTCGGCCCCCGACAACCAACCCCACACAAACCGCAACGTCGTCCGCCCCGTCTCATCAATTCCCACCACACCCCGCGACCAACCCGCGCGAATCTCGCCATCCGTGGTGATGCACTGATAAAGCAGCTCGATACTATCCGGCCCGGTCACCCGCCCAACCTGGTTGCCCATGCGAATATGCCCACCCGCATAAGTCCCCCACACCGCCGTGCCTTCGACGAAGTAGTGAAACACCGTGCGCGCATCGGACAACCCCTAAGCATTGTTCGCCACGGAAAACCGGCGGTTGTGCAAACGCTCGGTGACTTGCGAAAAAGCAGATTCCATAACCACACATCCTTTGTCGAGAAGATCCATTCCAGCCTGCGGGCATCCTAATCCATTAGCTCCGCGCAGCAAGGCTCTACAGCCGTTTTCCGCCAACCTAACCGCACAGCCCCGTTTGACGGTCCTACCCGCCCCACCTAGTCTGCCCAGAACACCCTTGCAGCCAAAACCGAGTTCACGAGAGGCAAGATGAGCAACTTCCCAATCGTCGCCACCGTCCTCTCAATGATCCTCGGGCTCTCCGTCACCCGCCTGCTGCTCGGTGCATTAACGGTGTTCCGCATCCGCCGCGTCGCCAAGCCAGACTGGGTGGCGCTGGTCTGGGCGGCGATGCTGTTTACCATGCAGTTGCAATTCTGGTGGGCCGTCAACGCACTTTCGGCGGTGAAACAGAGCTTCTCGTTTCTCGAATTTCTGCTGTTGGTGATGCTGACACTGTCGCTGTTCGTCACGGCGGCGTTGCTGCTACCGAGCCGTAGTGAGGATGAGCAGAACGGGTTGCGCGTGTACTTCGAACAGGATGGGCGATATGCATTGCTGTCGCTGTCCACGTATCTGTGCCTGGGGCTGATCGTCAATGTCACGTTGTTTGAGGCATCGCCGGTGGCGCTTTGGGGTTTGCTGGATGTGATCATGATTGTGTTGCCGATTGGCGCGTTTGTGGCACGGTCGCGTAAAGCGTATGCGGGGATTACGCTGATTTATGTGCCGATTAATGTGATCGACACGCTGATTTCGCTGGCGAATTAACTCCCCCCTGTAGCGAGAGAGCTTGCCCCGATGGATCGCGAAACGGCTCCCGCTCCTACAGTCCACAAAGACATCGCAAAAACAGCTCGAACTGCCCTGTTGAAGCAATTACCGGACTTTGTTTAAAGACACCCAAAGTTACGTCATCCCAGCCTACAACGCCTTGCGCCGTTGCCTACGACTACGCCAGAATCCGCCGGCTTGTGCGCCGGGTGGGCGGGTTCTATCGTGGGTCGGTCACTGAATAGCAGTGATCGGGTTTGGTAGCCCGACTTTCCCAGGCGCATTGCGCACCTTTGCAGAGATCTCTCTTTTGATCTCCGCCTTATGGTGGCCATGCGTAGGGCGTCCTCGGACGCGCCGGACTCCTGGGCCGGTCTACCAACCTGTGCATGGCCGCCACCCCTCGTTTGGTAGCGAAGTGTGATGGCTCCTTAATCGTTTCCCAGGAGTTTCATCTATGTTCAAAATTACGCCGAATCCACCAGAAACCGATCCAATCGCAGGCGACGAATCCCCCGACGCCAAGAAATTCAACGAAGCCGTCGACCGCGCCCTCTCCCATTACCTCGGCCCCGCCCCGGAAATCATGCTCACCCCGTACCAAACCAACAAGATGTTTATCGCCAACCCGAACACCAAAACTGAGGAATTGCTGGTGAATGCCAGCGAATCACTCGGCTCGGCCTCGGTGATGCTTGGGGATGTGATCGGGCTGGTGCAGGGACCGGCACGCAAGACACTGCAAGGCATTGCGCAAGTGGTGATGCTTGGGGAGTTGGCGGTGAATCGGGCGTTGGATAACGTGGTGCCGGTGGAGTAACGAAGTCCCCCCCATTGCGGCAGTTGATCTGTCGCCATGGAGGGATCAGCCGAAAAAACGAAAGCGGGGACGCTCCTGCTTTCTGGCCAGTCTTCATGCCTCCAGTACCTCGTTCTGTTTGCTCGCCCCTTCACTCCGTATGGTCCGCGCCCGGTCTTTTATGCCAAACTTCGACTGACGTAATTTCTACAAGGATGTTTGAGATGTCGGGAAAACCTGCAGCTCGTATTACTGATCCCACTTCCTGCCCTCTGCCTGGGCATGGGGTCAATCCAATAGCCTCTGGATCTCCAGATGTTTTCTTCGACGGATTAGCCGCCGCACGACAAACAGACAAAAGCGCATGCGGAAGCGCAATTGTCGGAGACGTCGCCTCTACGGTTCTCATCAATGGCTTGCCTGCTGCAACCGTGGGTAGCACCGGCGCCCACGGCAATAATGTCATCGGCGGTTCCGGCACAATCATAATCGGCAACTCCCACACGCCCGCTCCATTTACACCACCACTGCCATTAGTCCTGCCAAATACCTTCGGTCAATCATTCAGCGTTCTTAACAGCGAAACGGGCGAGCCATTGGCGCTTAGGGATTATGTTGCCACCGTTGACGGAGTGACGATTACGGGCGTGACGGACGCGAGTGGCGTAGCTCATATTAAAGCCCCATCGAAAGACTCAAAAATCTCACTGCATATCAAGTTCAGTGCGCCAGCAAGAACGCTTGACGAACTGTCGGAGGGGCAGTAATGGCCGAAAATTTTTCGACGAAAGCAACTGCTCAAAAAATAAAGCCCGGTGAGTTCATGTGCCCCATCCCCGTGAAAGTGGATGATCGAGCGGCGACACGGGAGGCCATTATTAAAAACATTCGCTCATCGGGAGGCACCTTTACTGAGCGCTCTAGCTGGGGAGCAGCCAAGGCAAAGCCGGACATGGAGAAGGATTGGGATTACTCAATGATTGCTCTGCATCATGCAGGCCGCTCATACGAATGCACTCCCGGCGGCGCCAAGCAAATGAAGGGTGTTCAATCTCATCACATGGGCAACGGATTTGATGACATTGGCTATCACTATGCGATTGCTTGTGACGGAACGGTTCTTGAAGGACGTGACATTAGATTTTTAGGATCAAACGTTCATCTCTTCAATACAGGCGTAATCGGTATTGTGCTCCTGGAGAACTTGACTACAGCAGAGGAAGGCGGAGACATAGTAGCGAAAGGTAGGGAAACACTGGAGTACTTCGGGGTCAGCACAACAAACGTCATTCCTGCGACACAAATTGATTCGTTGCTGCGTTTGATCGACGTTTTAAAGGGGGTTTTTGTCATTAAGAATTTTGGTGGCCATCGTGAGTACCCTGGCCAAGTGAGCGAAGGGAAAATCTGCCCCGGCAATATTGGTATGGAGCTTGTCAGAAACATCCGTACCAAGACCGGACTTTTACCGCCACCGAAGCCAGGTGCGGAATGAAATATTTCATACTCGCTATTTTAACGTCGCTGCTACTCATTCTGAATATTGGCTTCTACAACGAAGTCTCTGATGCCGAGGTCAATAGAATATTTTTCATTAAAAAGCATCCAACATTTCGAGTGCAGTTTTTTAACATTCACGCCAATGATGGCAATCATCGACGCATAGAAAAACTAACGAGCGAGCAGAGACAAGACATCATAGATTATTGCAAATACAGATTAGGTATCGACTCAGATGTTACGACCCAAGCCGATATCGAAACGTGTGCGAAGAGGTAGGACGAAAAAAACTGAGGTTAAGGAAATACTTGGGACAGACCAATTTAGATAAATCATGAACTGCCCCCCGTTATTTTACTTCTTTAGGCCGGCGATGCTAGCCATGAAGTATTCGGCCACTGCTCACCGTTGATATGGACCCAGCCCAGATGCTGGAGAACCGGAAGAACGTATGTGATCCAGCGAGTCTCACCATTGGCTCCTCGGCAAACGTCGCAGAGACCTCCTAGCGGTGGCTCAAGATTGCTTGAGCGTATCAACGAGGGTCGGTCTGCACTGGAATTCGCTTCGTACATGTGAGTCAGCGTTCTCGTAAAGGCATGCAGAGGTAGTTGCATTTCAGTCCCACCCTGGGTTTCAACGTACAACGCGTCGTCTTGGTATCGTAAAACCGAGAACTGGCGGGAGCGTATTCTGTCGGGGGTCAAGAGTGTGGTGCCGCTGATGAGGGCTTGAAGTTGCGTGGATAGAGTGATGTGGAGGGTGTCGAAATTCATGATTTGCTACCGAAGATGAACCTCTAGCTTGCCTAGGTTAAATGATTTTTCCAAGGGCTTATGTAAGGTTTAAATCGATTTTCTGAATTCGAGTTTGACAGCCTCGGCAAACCGGCCCCCTCATTTTTCCATGTCTTGCGCAATGGATAGACATAGTCATTTTTACGGTCCTAACTGATCGCTTTAAGTCGACTGATTTTAGCCACAAGCGAAATAAATCACCTCAGAATTACAGGTTTCTCCAATGTCCGCCTTTCGCCAAAATCTGAACTAGCACCGACTTCTCACAACCCAGTCCCAAAAAACGGCTGCCCCCCTAATTACACAGACTCCTCACCCCTTCTTCTTAAACAATTTATTCACGTAATACCTCAAACTCCACCGATCCTTCGGCCTAGGCTTATAGTGCGTTTTATTCCTCTGCCCCGGCTCCCCACCCACCCCACTCGCCGTGTAGTAATAAAGCGCAATCGACCGCCGAGTGATGCCTTCAGGCGTAGTCAACGGCTCCGGATGCCCATGGTTACTGTCCTTGTCCGTATTGAAAATCACACACCGGTTATAAATCGGCAGCACCTTCTTCAGGCACTTTTTCATCCCCACATCCCAAAGCTCCAGGTTGCCGCCGTACGCCTCCTGCCAATCCTCGGTCAGGTAAATGATCACGTTCAGCCGACGCTCAACGTTCAGCTTCTTGTTCAGCCGAAAATCCGAGTGCACGCCGAGGAAGCCGCCGGTTTTGGTTTCGTGCAGGCCGCCACCTGCGAAATAAGGATCAGGAATCAGCCCTTGGATGCCGGTGAGTTTTTCGAGGAATTGCAGCATCGGTGCGGAGTTGAAGGTGTTGAAGACGTTCTTCAGGTACGGGCTGCAGGCGTTGGGGCTGATCTGGCGTTTGAGTTGGCCTTTGTAGCCGCGCTCGTAGATTTGTTCGTTGTTGGTCGGTTCGACCGGGAAGTGTTCGCGGATGCTGGCGATGACGTCGGCTTGCAGGAAGTTGTCGATGACGATGTGCGGGAATGGCGTGGCTTGGGTGTATTCGCTGGTCAGCGATTCGCCGAAAGCGCTGGCGGCGTTTTGGTCGAAGTCGAGTTCGGGGGTCAGGCTGATGGGGAGTGTTTGTGTGTTGGCTTGCATTGCCGCTCCAATTTACTTGAATGCTTTCAGGTCTCGGTAAACAAGGCTGGGCGCTCGGCGCGACGCCTTGGTTTTTTTGCTGAGTACAGTTGCGAGCAGGTTGCCATGTCGGCCATGGCCTGCCGAGTGTCCGTTGCGTAAACGTGGGGTGGCGCTGTTACGGCATGTTTCTGACTGTCACAAACGCGTCATATTGCCTCTGCTAGTCTTCTCGGCGCCCTGCCCTACACCCCAGTCCTAGAGCCCCCAACCGAAGGTGCCGCCAAGGTGTTTCCGACTCCCGTTCGCCAGCAAATCATCCTGCGCTCCGACAATCTCCGTTCCGATGACTTCGGCGCGTTGTTCTCCCGATTCTTCGGCAACCGATATTCCGACTCCCCGCCGCTGCCGTCGAACATCATTATCGGCGGCGTTTACGGGCGGCACGATGGCGTCAGTTTCCGGCGCATGCATTACCACGGCGATTTCAGCGTTTCGTTTCCCGATCCGCAGGATGAGATCACGTTTGTGATCCCCACGGCGGGCAAGATTGTTTTCAATCACGCGACCGAGTCCATCGGTGTGACGCATGTGGGCCTGGCGGTTGATAAGGCCGATATTCGTTCGATGCGCTTTGTTGATGATCATGCGCATCACGGCATGTCGATCAATCGTCATCAGCTTACCGAGCGGTTGTCGATGCTGTTGGATAAACCGATTCTGCAGAAGATCGTTTTTGCACCCAGTGTGGACCTGAACACCGCAGCGTTTCAGGGGATTCGGGCGTTGATTGATCTGGCGACGGGGGCGGAGTTTGATCTGTTGCTCAACAGCGGGACGTTGATGCCGTCGCGGTTGCGCGAGATGTTGATTGATGCGGTGCTGGAGGCGTGGCCGCATAATTTTTCCGAGGCATTGCAGCGGCCGACGGCGATGGTTGCGCCACGGCATGTGAAGTTGGCGGTGGAGTTTATTCAGGCGCATCCGGAGCAGTTGGTCAGTGGCGTGGATCTGGCGCGGTTGAGCCATGTCAGTCAGCGCGCATTGCAGGAGGGATTTCGGCGGTTTGTCGGGATGTCGATTGTGGCGTATCAGCGGCAGGTTCGGCTGGAGCGGGCTTATGCGGTGTTGAAACAGCGGGGTTCGGGGTCGGTGACCGAGGTGGCGTTGCGGTTCGGGTTTAGTAATGTGGGGCGGTTTTGTCAGTATTTTCAGGGGGCTTTTGGGGTGAGTCCGGCGGAGTTTCGGGCTCGGGGGGTGATTGGGTAACAGGTTTGCAAGGTAACGTGTGGTGAGAAGATTTAGCTAAACGTCGCACCGCGCCGATGGGTCGCTAAGCGTGGGGATGGCACGCCGGCGCGGTTGATCGAGGAGTGGGCGCGGAGGCGTTTGACCGAGTTGGCCAGTTGATTTTGCGGTGACTGCTTTCCCCTCATCGGAACGCCGCCCGCCTATCCCTCTCCCCAAGGAGAGGGAACCGAGCCGGGGATATTGAAGATCTACACCGACCTGAGAGTCTTGCTTTGAATCCATAATCGTCTCGATCTTTCAGGTCGATGCATGACGCAAGACGCCTCGGTCAGTCCCCTCTCCCGAGAGAGAGGGAGTCGATTGGTGGGCTTTTCAAAATTTGAGCTCGACTCGGTATGCCACGTCGGTGTAGCTCTTCCAATCCACGAGGTCAGTCCCCTCTCCCGAGGGAGAGGGAGCCGATTAGTGGGCTTTTCAAAGTTTGAGTTCGACTCGGTATGCCACGTCGGTGTAGCTCTTCCAATCCACGCGGTCAGTCCCCTCTCCCTTCGGGAGAGGGTTAGGGTGAGGGGCTTTTGTGGGAGCGAGCCTGCTCGCGAAAGCGGTGGGTCAGTCGATGTTGGGTTGACTGGTCTGGCGCTTTCGCGAGCAGGCTCGCTCCCACATTGGTTTTTGGGGTGTTTGTTGGATTGGGGTCTTCCTTGACCCCGTTTTCTTTTAGAACGCGTAGCTGGCCTTGAGGCCGCCGTTGAAGCCGTGGCTGTCGCCGCCGCCATTGGCGCCGACTTCTGCGCCGAGGCTCAGGGCGCCGAGGCTGGCCATGACGTTGACGCCGCCGCTGAACTGGTCGCGATTATCGAAAGCCGCGCGTTGTTCGATGTCGAGGCCCAGCAGGTGGCTTTGGCTGTCGACCTGGTTGTCGCCCAGTGTGCGTTCGTAACCCACTTGTACGCCCGGCACCAGTTGCCATGCGCCCATTGCCACTGGTGCGAAGCCGACGTTGAGGTTGGCGACGGCGCTGCGGCGGGTGGCGCTGTTGTCGTCGACGTCGAGTGAGAGTTCGCTGCCCTTCTCTTTGAAGCCGTTGAGGTCGAGGTGGCTGACGCGCAAACCAAGGCTTGGCTCGAAGGTCATGCCGTTTACCGGGGCGCGGTAGCCGAGGGCGACGGTGGCACCGGTGAGGTTGCCGTGGCTGTTGCCTTTGGCGGTGCCGAGGCCGCCGCCGAGGTCGCGTTTGCTGTCGTAGTCGACGTAGCCGGCGCTGGCATTGGCGTCGAGGAACAGGCCTTGTTCGAGGCTGGTGAAGCCGTAGCGGGCGCCGATGTTGAGGAAGGTGAAGTCGGTGTCGGCTTCGCCACCCGCGCCGCCGACAGTGCCTTTGCTGTAGCCAAAGCCGCCGCGTGCGCTGAGCTGTTCGCTGAAGCGTTGGGTGATGCCGACCATCAGGCCTTGGCTGTGTTCGTTGCTGCTTTCGGCATGGGCCGAGCCGTCGGTGCCGAGGTAGCTGGCGAGCGCGGTGGTCCAGAGGCGATATTGGCCGACCTTGAGATCAGTGCCGCTGGCGAATGGCGCGGCGGCTTGTTCGATCATCGCGTCTTGCCGCAGCAGGTAGCTGGCGGCATCGGCGTGCACCTGGCCGCCGACCTGCGATTCGACACCGCCGAGGGTGCCGGCGTCGATGGCCGATTGCAGGTAGTAGTTGTAGGCGCTGTAGGTGCCGGACAGGTTGGTGTTCTGCAATTGGCGAAGCAATTCGGCGCCGGCAGCGGCGTTGCCGATCAGCCCGGCCTGACCCGGCAGGCTGTTGTATTCAACCAGTTTGCCGCGCAGCACATAGATGGTTTCCTGCGACAGACCGAGGCCTTGTTTGAGGTAGTTGTCCATGCTGCCGTATTGCGTGGTGACTTCGTCGAGGCCGGCCTGCAGGTAGCTGGCCTGCACGCCGAGCAGCGGCTCGTATATCGCGGCCATGCTCGGCGGCAGTGCTTTGAGCGTAGCGGCGACGCGGGCGGCGGTGTAGTCGTTGGTGGCGAGGTAGTTGGCCATGATGGTCGCGTTGTCGACCCCGGCGATGCTCTGCAACACGGCGGCGGTCCAGCCGGTGCGGTCCTTGCCGGCGGTGCAGTGGAACAGTTGTGCGGCGTCGACGCTGGCGAGTTCATTGAACAGCTTGCCGAACTGGCCGCGCATGCCGGCGTCACTGACGAAAGCGCGGTTGGTCTGCTCCATCATGGCGATGGCGTCGGCGGCGCTTTTGAAGGAGATGTTGGTGATGTTCGAGCCGGAGGTGGTGCTGCCGATGATGTCGATGTTCTGCCAGGTCGCGCCGCTGATCATGGTGTCGGGGGTGGCGGCGATTTCGCTGGGGGTACGCAAGTCGTAAACGGCTTTGATGCCGAGGCCGTTGAGAATCGCCAGATCGGCGGCGGTCGGCGTCAGCGCGTTGGAACGGTAGAACACCCCGGCGCGCATCGTGCCGTCGTGGGCCGTGGTGTACGCGGTGGTGATGCCGGCGACGTCGCGGAAGTTGTCGATGCCTTGCAGGCGCGGCGTGTCGAGCGGTACAGCCTCGGCAGCATGGGCGGCGGCGATGGACAGGCTCAGTACGGACAGCGAACACAGAAGACGTTGAAACACGGTGCAGCCTCATTTCGGTTAGCGTTGGGCTGCCTACTATCTGCACTGAACTGACACGAAATATGACAAATTCGCGTAGCACGAGAATGCCTGCGCGAATGGGCCGTGGGGTGCGTGAATTGTCCATCGGGTCGGATGGTGGAGTTTGAGCGGCGACACTGTGGGAGCGAGCTTGCTCGCGAATGCGGAGGGTCAGCTAAGGTGATATTGGCTGACAGGGCCCCTTCGCGAGCAAGCTCGCTCCCACAGGGTTCTTCGGGATGCTGGATATCTCGGTTTTCACACAAAAACTGTAGGAGTTCGGGATTGCTGGATATCCTGGATTTGACACAAATTTTGTAGGAGTGAGCCTGCTCGCGATAGCGGTGGGTCATTTAGCAATGATGTGGCAGATAGACCGCGATCGCGAGCAGGCTCACTCCTACAGGGTTCTTTGGGCTACTAAAGATCTGTGGTTTGCCACAAACCTGTGGGAGCAAGCCACAGGGATTGAAGGCCGGCATTGGAATAGTTGATCTACAACAATATCCGCCGATCCCGGCGGCGGTATTCTGAATGGGCTGAAAACAGCCGTGCTGTGCGCACGTCACAGGCCTTGTGGCCAAGGTGGCGCTAAATGAACAAAAAACGCATTGTCTGGGGGAGCATTCTCCTGGGCCTTCCGTGTGTCTTGCTTCCGGTACTTTTGATGGGTTACGTCGCCTGGATGTTGAATCTGGCGGCGGCGCAGCAACGTCTGGAAACCCTCGCTTCCGTCGCCTCCAGTCGCGCCCACGGGACTTTCAGTGAAGCCGCCGGCGCACTGAAATCCATCGCGGGTTCGCGTCTCGCGCCGTGCACGCCGGAAAGCATCGACGAAATGCGTCTGCTGACCATCAACACCCTCTCGGTGAAGTCGATCGGCTACGTCGAAGAAGAGATTTACGCCTGCGGTTCCTGGGGCCCGGTCGGGCAGCACGCAACGCCATGGCGCGAGGACTTCACCACATCGGACGGCGTGCGCGTGTCGCTCGGCGTGCAGTCGCGCATCGTTGCAGCGAAACCGATGATGGCGCTGCAGTACGCGGCGTTCAACGTGCTGGTCGATCCCGAGCAGTTTTTGCATGTGATGCTTGATGAGGATTTGCACCTGGCGGTCGGCACCGCGTCCGGGCAACTGGTCAGCGCCTCGCGCCCGGGCGCGGAACACTTTCTTGCTCGCGTACATTCCGGCCCGCACTCGGGCCTTGCCGACGGCTACCTCTACACCCTCGTGCACAGCGGCGACTGGGTCGCCATCGCCGCGCTGTCGCGCCATGAGCTGATGCAAGGCTTGATCCGCCGGGAGTTACTGCTGTTGCCCATCGGTGGTTTGCTCGCCGGGGTGCTGGTGTTGCTGATCGTGCGCCGCACCCGGCAACGTCTGTCGCCGCTGGCGGAACTGCAACTGGCGGTGCGCAATCGCGAGTTCGTTGTTCACTATCAACCGATCATCCGCCTCAGCGACGGTGCCTGCGTTGGCGCTGAGGCACTGGTGCGCTGGCAGCATCCGGATGGCTCGCGGGTCTGCCCCGATGCGTTTATCCCACTGGCCGAGCACAGCGGTTTGATTCTGCCGATCACCGATCAAGTGATTGACCACGTGATGGACGACCTCGGTCCGCTGCTGGTCAAGGAACGCAGTCTGCACGTGGCAATCAACCTGGCGGCGAAAGACGTCAGCAGCGGCCGCTTTCTGCCGATACTCGACGCTGCGTTACGCCGCGCCGACGTGCAACAAAAGCAGATCTGGCTGGAGGCCACCGAGCGCGGCTTCGTTGAGATTGATGCTGCCCGCGCCACCGTCAATCGCGCCCGTGAGCTGGGTTATCTAGCGGCTATCGATGATTTCGGCACCGGGTTTTCCAGCCTGCAGCATTTGCAGCAACTGCCGCTGGACGTGCTGAAGATCGACAAGTCGTTTGTCGACAATATCGATCAGGATGCCGCGACCGGCACCGTGACCGGCCACATCATCGAAATGGCCAAGAGTTTACGTTTGCAGATCGTTGCTGAAGGTATCGAGACCGAAGCGCAGCGCGACTACTTGCGCCGTCAGGGTGTGCAGTTTGGGCAGGGTTGGCTTTTTGCCAAGGCGATGCCGGCGGAGGAATTCTTGCGGTTCTATCAAGAGCGGGCAAACGTGCTTGTCGACCATCCAGCGCTAGAAAGCGTGTAACTATCGACGAGCCCCGGACAAGCCACCCGCCAGCCGATCAAGAATTTGCACGAGCTCAGGTCGCGTCCATTTTTCCCACGGTACGACCTCCTCGTCATCACCGGTGTGCCTATGCTCTCCGGAATCAAACGCCAGGTAGATGGAAAAAGCCGGCTCGGGCATTTCGGCATCCTTGCCGAGGTTGACGATATCGCCGATCAACAGATTCATCACCTCGTCGCATGCGTGAAAGTCGCGTACACCGCTAAGGAACTGATCGGCCATGGCAATCGCGACTTGATTCAACAGGTCGCGAGGATTCATCTGCACAGCCTGACAAATAAGGCTCAAGTCGTGAATCGTGTCTTGCTCCAGGACTTGCAGAACGTAAGCAAGATCAGCGCGGCTCAAGGTCAAGGCGTGCCCTCCGGGCGTACAGTGAAGTGTGCGCGCAGCATGCAATGGATCGCCGCCAATGCCAACGTCTGCTGCACACTTCAATTGGTTTTGCTGACAACCTTGATGTCTGTAATCCCTACCCGCTTGGCCCGCTCGAGAATCTCCTCGGCCGTCGAATCCGCTGTAGGCATGATCAAGCCGTTTTCCGCATCGCCCAGATGCAGTTCCAGCAAATGCATCGCGGCCTCGTGCTTGGCCAACTGCTGCTCCTTGAGTTCAAGCAGAAAAGTCCGAGGCTCGCCGTTGAATAGATATTTGATGTGATAGGTGTACATGATGTCATCCACGTCAGTAGGAAAAGGCACTGATTATCCTGACGCGACGGTCAGTTCTTAGTTCAAATTGAATCGCCTCTCTGGCCAATCTGAATTCATGGCAAACTTTTTCCTTGCCCAGGCGTCCCTTTCTTAAACCCCTTACCGGCTGATTTCAGCCAAGGATCGGCGATGACCTTCTTCATTTTTCTTCTAGCCTGCGCAGCGGCGGCAACCACCGGCGTGATGTTCAAACCAGGGCCGTGGTACGAAGGGCTGAACAAACCCGGTTTTACCCCGCCCAATTGGGCGTTCCCGGTGGCCTGGACGATTATCTACCTGCTGCTGGCCTGGGCCGGTTACCGCTTGAGCTTGATCCCCGGTAGCCAGACCGTGCTGGCGTTGTGGGCGGCGCAGATTGCGCTGAACACGCTGTGGACGCCGGTGTTCTTCGGCGCCCATCAGGTGCTGGCGGCGATGGTGATTCTCACCGTGTTGTGGCTGGTGGTCGCGGCGATGGTGGTGCTGGCGATACAACTGGACCTGATCACTGGCTTGATCCTGTTTCCTTATCTGGCGTGGCTGTGCGTGGCGGCGGCGTTGAACTTTTCCATCCTGATCAAGAACCGCTGATGAGCAGTGACAATCAGGGCAGTGCAACACCATGGCCGCAGGGCGAGCGCGAGTTGGCGCAGGTGCGCGCCTTCAACCGCAAACTCGCCTGGCTGCCGCGTTTCAAGATCCGCAACCGCCTGACGCCGCGTTTGATTCAGGCGCTGTTGCGCGTCAGCCAGATCGGCGGCTCTGGCGTGTTGCGCAAATTTTGCCTGACAGCTGAGCACCGACTGATCGATAAAGTGCCCGTGCGGATCATCCGCCCCAAGGGCCCGGCGAAAGGCGTGGTGCTGGATTTTCACGGTGGCGGCTGGGTGATCGGCAATGCGCAGATGGACGACAACTTCAACGCGGCCATCGTCGACAGCTGCCAGGTGACCGTGGTCTCGGTGGATTATCGACTGGCGGTGTCCACGCCCATCGAAGGACTGCTGGAAGATTGCCTCAACGCCACTCGCTGGTTATTGCACGAGGAGGAGTTTGCCGGCCTGCCCGTCGTGGTGATCGGTGAATCGGCGGGCGGCCATCTGGCGGCGGCGACCCTGTTGGCGCTGAAACAATGGCCCGATCTGCTGCAAAGAATCTGCGGCGCATTGCTGTACTACGGCGTCTACGACCTGACCGGCACGCCAAGTGTGCGCAGCGCGCCTGCCGACACGCTGGTGCTGGACGGCCCCGGCATGGTCGAGGCGTTGCGCCTGCTCACGCCTGAGCTGACTGACGAGCAGCGCCGTCAGCCACCGTTGTCACCGCTGTACGGCGACTTCGCCGGTTTCCCACCGGCGCTGCTGTTTGCCGGCGAACTCGATCCACTGCGCGACGACACCCTCGACATCGCCAGGCGCTGGGCGCAATCGGCGCCGGTCGAGATGTACCTGCTGCCCTCCTCGCCCCACGGTTTTATCCACTTTCCCACGGCCATCGCCGAGGGTGTGCTGGCGTACAGTCGGCAATGGATTTCGACGCGCATAGGGAACGCTGGCTCGCCACAAACGCCAGCAGCTTCACCGTCTACTTAGCCCAAGCGTCACCGTTACAGTAAGATCTGTGCGCACCTCCTTGGCCAAGGAGACAGGCGAATGAATACGAAGGGATAACGTGAACCTACGAGATCAAATCGAGAGGACTTTTCAAGGCAAAGCCTTTGCCCGACCTCTTTTCTATTCCTGCCCCGGAGGTCTGCGCTTCGAGCTCTCCGAAACGGGTGGGATCATTGAGCAGTTCCTGACCGCCCTACGAAAATCGACAACGATCTGCAGCGATATCTTTTCTGACGCGGCAACGTTTGTGGCGTGTCTGCGCACTCACTCAGGCAACCATGGCTTTACTCATCGGGCCGCGATTCGGGCATTTCGATCTGCCGGCATTGATATTCCTCCTGAACGCTCAATCTGGAGCGAGGAGATAGATGTCGAAGAATGGTATTGCGAAGAAGAGCCTGAGTACTGGATCAACATCGCGTTCGAAGCGCCAATCACAAGCCTTCAAGCATTTCTCTGGTGCGCGTTGACTAAAGATTTTGGCGCTATTGAGCCCAATCCCCACTGTGATGTGTATCTGTTCAATCTGCCGAAACAGGTCATGGTTTTTCCCTACGACGACAGAGGCATGGATGTCGTCGGCCCTAATGCACCGCTACTTTCGCAACTGTACGAGCGGCACAATCAATACCTGCTGGACTATGACCGCTCGGCCATGGACACCACGTTCGCAGGGGCGCGTTAGTCGCTACACCGGGCGCTGACATCAGCGACGAATCCAAAAAGGGAGCTTTTGGGCGTGAGCAATACTGGGGGCGCAATATGGAAATAGATCGTCTGCTCAAGAAGCGGCAACTCAATGTGCAGGAACAGAATGCGGTGACTGCCCATCGCCTGACGGAAACCGCTCGATTCTGGCGTGATACCAATACTCCCGAGGCCTTGGCACGTTTCGGCGAGCGCCAAGGTGTTGATTGGTCAAAAACCGTCGTACTCGATCTTGAAGTCGACTTTCCCGGAATGCCACGGCTGTATGGCTTGATCCTCGATCAAGCGGAACGGTTCATAGCGTTTCAAATTGACACCGACAGCGATCATCAACACGTTGATTTCGTAAGCCAATGGGAGGATGTCTCGGCGCATCAGAACTATTCGGCTTCCGAGCGCGGCACTGGCAAAGGCTTTGCTGTGATTGCGTTGCAGGTCAGGCGTGAAGTACTTGCACATCGATAGGCGCCGGTTTTCAGGCATAGGTTTCCTCTCCCTTGAAGGCCGACAATCGCCGCACTCAGGCGATGTAGAAGAAGTACAGCGCCAAGCCAAGCAATTGCATGAGCAGCAGAATGGAAAGTAAATGATTACAGCCCTTCCAGACGTTGCTCACCGGTTTGTTTCTGGCGACTCGGTAACGCAGGTAACTGTCGAGTGACAACGACGCCGTGGGGATCAACACGAACAAAAACGTCAAAAAGAAATTAAACATTTCCTTTGTCCATCGACTCCCAACATGAAACCGGATTTGTTCGCTGCATCGCGCGCTGCTCAAGTCGTCTGAGCAGACAGCTTAGCTGATCGGCATGCCCCCGGAATCCGTGGGGTTCTCCGCCGCTGTGTCCCGGGGCGATAACACTGGGTGGGGACAAGTCTGTGACATGCAAACCCTCAAGTCCGCCATTCAATGGCAGAATCCCCTGACCCTGATGATTTCGGAGACCACAATGCTGCGCGTGTTTGAACAACGGCTCGACCCATTTCCTCCCGACGAAGCACCGCCTCCGCCCGTCGGCCTGATGCGGTTCCTGTGGGCCTGCACGCGCGGTGCACGCGGTTATATCCTCGCGCTGGCGCTGCTCAGTGCCGGCGTGTCGATCTACGAAGCCTGGCTGTTTTCTTTTCTCGGCCAGGTCGTCGATCTGCTCTCGACGTGGCAGGCCGGCGGTGGAGTCAACGCGCAGGAAAGTCGCGTGCTGTGGGGCATCGGTATTGTGCTGTTTATCAGCATCGGTCTGGTGGCGCTGCGCACCATGGTTCAGCACCAGATCCTGGCGATCAATCTGCCGTTGCGGCTGCGCTGGGACTTCCATCGGCTGATGCTGCGGCAAAGCCTTTCGTTCTTTTCCGATGAGTTCTCCGGGCGGGTCACGACCAAGGTCATGCAGACCGCACTGGCCGTGCGCGAAGTGTTGTTCACCCTCATCGAAATAGCACCGGGCATTGGCGTTTACTTCATTGCGATCATCGCCCTGGCCGGCGGCTTTGCCCTGAAACTGATGCTGCCGTTCATTATCTGGGTCGCGTTGTTCGGGCTGGCGATGGTGTACTTTGTGCCGCGTCTGGGCCAGGTCGGTCAGGAGCAGGCTGATGCGCGATCGTCGATGACCGGGCGCATTGCCGACGCCTACACCAACATCACCACGGTAAAACTGTTCTCGCACTCCAAGCGTGAAGCGCACTTCGCACGCGCGGCGATGGAGGATTTCAAACTCACCGGGTTCCGCCAGATGCGTCTGGTCAGCCAGTTCGAAATCGTCAATCAGGCGCTGGTGGTCGGGCTGATTATCGGTGCCGGCGGCTATGCCCTGTGGCTGTGGCATCTGGGTCAGGTCGGCACCGGCGCGGTGGCGGCAATCACCGCCATGGCGCTGCGCATCAACGGCATGTCGCACTGGATCATGTGGCAGATGACGTCGCTGTTCGAAAACATCGGCACCGTGCAGGACGGCATGGCCACCCTCACCCGTGGCCCCAAAGTGCAGGACGCACCAAACGCCGACGTGCTGGTGCCGGCGGGCGGCGCGGTGACGTTCGACAAGGTGAACTTCAACTACAACGGTGAACGTCAGGTCCTCGACAACCTGAGCCTGAGCATCCGCGCTGGCGAGAAAATCGGCCTGGTCGGCCGCTCCGGTGCGGGCAAATCGACGCTGATCAATCTGCTGCTGCGCTTCTATGATGTCGACAGCGGTGAGATCCGCATCGACGGCCAGAACATCGCGCACGTGACGCAAGACAGTCTGCGCAGCGCCATCGGCATGGTCACCCAAGACACGTCGCTGCTGCACCGCTCAATTCGCGACAACATCGCCTACGGCCGCCCGGACGCCACCGACGAAGATATCCGCCGCGCCGCCGCCAATGCGCAGGCCGACGGCTTCATCAGCCAACTGAGCGACAAGCAGGGCCACAGCGGCTACGACACTCTGGTTGGTGAGCGCGGCATCAAACTCTCCGGCGGCCAGCGCCAACGCATCGCCATCGCCCGAGTGATGCTGAAGAACGCGCCGATCCTGCTGCTCGACGAAGCCACCAGCGCGCTGGACTCGGAAGTCGAAGTGGCCATTCAGGAAAGTCTTGATGAAATGATGCAGGGTAAGACCGTGATCGCTATTGCCCATCGGTTGTCGACGATTGCGGCGATGGATCGACTGATTGTCATGGATGAGGGGCGGATTATCGAGCAAGGGACGCACACTGAGTTGCTGAGCAGAAACGGTATTTATGCGCGGCTCTGGCAGCATCAGAGTGGTGGGTTTCTCGGTGAGGATCAGGGTGTGGCGACGGCGATGGATCAGGCTTGAGGGTGTGGGGCTGGTTGGAAGCAGTCGCTTTTGGGTGACTGCTATCGGCCAAAAGCGGACGATCAATTAGGAGTTGTAACAAAGAGTTGTCCGCCATTTAATGAGTGATCGAACATCAGGTTGATGAACCGAAAATGAGTAAATTGGGCTGCACATGTGGCCATGTGATTACCGATCAGACCGACGGCTTGCCCTATAAGGCGAGCCTGCTTCGCGACGAGGTAGAAAATGAATTTTGGGATGAGGTGCACCGTGAACTCAAACCCCTGGTAGAGGCTGCGGAGTCCGGAGACAAGGCTGCGATCGCCGATGCATTTGGCGAGTTTTCACCCTGGTTCAGCGCTGCTGACAAGCTGCAAGACCGGATATCCAGCCTTTACATTCGCCGAATGTCGAGTGCCTACGAGTGCCAGAACTGTGGACGCCTTTGGGTGCAAAAAGATGACAGTGAAAGATTTGTTTCCTATGTCCCTGAGGAAGGCGCATATGGCGCAATCCTGGCAGTAGCATCAGGAGGATCTGAAAATCTGAATTAAGCGTTCGCGATTGGTCGACAGCGGAGACTGCAATCGGCAGCAGTCGTCCAGTGGACACAGACCTTTACAGGGAGTTAGGGTCGCTCTTTAACTAAGAGGCTGCTCCATGGATGTTATTGCCGATTACTCAAACGAACACCATCGAATGCCTGTCATGGCGCTATGGGAAACCGTTTTCGGTTACGAAACCGCGCACAACACGCCGAGCCTGGCTATCGATAAGAAGCTGGCCGTCAAGGACGGCCTCTTCTTTGTCGCGCTGTCCGGAAATGAAGTAATAGGCACCGTTCTCGCGGGATATGACGGTCATCGTGGTTGGTTATATTCAGTTGCTGTGCACCCTGCACATCGCAGAAAGGGTTTGGGCGCACAACTCGTTAATCATGCTGAGCGCGCCTTGACCTTGCGCGGCTGCATGAAAATCAATTTGCAAATCGTCAACACCAATGAAAGCGTTAAAACCTTCTACGAATCTCTTGGCTACTCGACCGAACCGCGCATCAGCATGGGGAAAAAGGTCGATTCGAATATCGCAACACCCGGGCGGTAGTTTAGAGAGCGTCCACTGGCCGACAGCAGTCGTTCGTGAGCGGATATCGCCTCATCCAAGACATGCAAACACTCACCCGCTATTGCCCAAGACGCAGTCCATCGATGACCCACCGCTTGATGAACACACATTTTCAACCCATTGGCACCGCAAACACCGCACTGGCCCGCGCCACCGTGCGCTCCCCAACATGCAAACTGACAGCAGCAAACGCCAGTTGCCGGCCTTTTTTCGAATACTCCAAACGCACTTCCAGCCACTCGTTCATCTGCACGGCGCCGAGATAATCCAGGGTCATGCTCGCCGTGATCAATGGCTGTGGAGGGTCGCTGGAAAACGCCATGGCGTAACCCATCCCGACATCGGCCAACGTCGCCAATACGCCGCCATGCAAGGTGCCACGGCCATTGGCATGGCGTGAGTCGGTTAACAAACCCAGTTCCAGTTGCAACCCGCTGCCCCTCGCGTAGATCGGGCCCAGCAAATCAAGCAACGGGCTGCTGCGGGTAAACGCAGTGAAACCTTCGGGAATTGCGATGGCGTCCATGGTCCCTCCTGGTGCCGTTGACTCACCGGCTTCATTGACCTTAATGGGAGGGTTTATTGGCAATCGTCTGATGGAGCAAGAACTATACGGATGTGGAATCTCCAGTGATCAACTGTCGAAGCAGGACCGACCGATCATCCCGTGGACGCCAGATCGCCACGTTCCATCATTCGAACACTGGCAAACGTCGATTCGTTGCGCGCTTGGTCGAGCGTCGTCAGCGGCTTGATTGTTGACGGCTGCGCTACCGGTTTGCGACTCATCTCAGAGCCGGAGCGCTCATCACTCGGCGGCACGCCAAAGTGCTCGCGGTAGCATTTGGAGAAATGCGGCGTTGAGACGAACCCGCACACGTACGCCAGCTCAACGATCGACAGGGACGTCTGCTTGAGCAGTTGTCGTGCGCGAATCAGCCGCAACCTCAGGTAGTAACGCGACGGCGTGCATTGCAGGTATTTCTGAAATAGCCGCTCCAGCTGTCGACGTGACAGGTCGACGTATTCGGCCAGGTTATCCAGGTCGATCGGCTCCTCAAGATTGGCCTCCATCAACGCCACCACTTCTTGCAGCTTGGGCTGATGCGTGCCGACCACATGCTTGAGCGGTACGCGTTGGTGATCCTGCTCATTGCGGATGCGTTCGTAGACGAACATCTCGGAGATGGCGGTGGCCAGTTCACGACCATGATCGCGCGCAATCAGGCGCAGCATCATGTCCAGCGGCGCGGTGCCGCCGGAGCTGGTGAAGCGGTTGCGGTCGAGGGTAAACAGACTGGTGCTGACATTGACGCGCGGAAAAGCTTCCTGCATCGCCGCCAGAAATTCCCAGTGCACGCTGCACTCGTAGCCGTCGAGCAACCCGGCTTTGGCGAGCGCCCAGCTACCGGTGCACACCCCGCCCAAGCGCTTGGACTGTCGCGCCAAGGCTTGCAGCCACGTCGTGTGCTCGCGGGTAATTGCGCTCTGGATGCCGACGCCACCGCAGACGATAACCGTGTCCGCCACGGAGGGATTGCTCCACGACCCATCCGGGGTGATCGGCACGCCATCGCTGGCCCAGACCGCCGCGCCATTGGGGCTGAAGGTATGCCAGCGATACAGCGTTCGCCCCGTCAGTTGATTGGCCATGCGCAATGGCTCGACGGCGGACGCCAATGACATCAGGGTAAATTTGTCCAACAGCAAAAACCCTACGGATTGGGTTGTACCGTCGGCTACGGAGGGGGTCGATGACATCATGGCCTCATAAAAATCGGTCGCGACGCAGGCGTCTGCCATTCCCTCCGACATAAGTGGAGGGAGTATCAGGTTCGGCGCAACCGCCTACCCCACCGACGTGACCCTCGCCGCTGGCGCGGGATGACGCGACGTCAACAGGCCAATGAAGGAAATCGCCAGCGCCAGGCCAATGGTTGTCGTGACTTCAGTGCGGTGTTGCGGGGTGATCATCATCACCGCCAGCGCGGCGCAGATGAATACGATCACCAGCCACGTCAACCAGGGAAACAGCCACATGCGGAAGGTCAGCTCGACGTTGCGCTGTTGCAATATCCGCCGCATGCGCAACTGCGACACCGCGATGGCGAGGTACACCAACAGGGCAATCGCTCCGGAGCTGGCCAGCAGGAATTCAAACAGCCCGGCAGGCATGAAGTAACTCCACACAGTGATCGACGCACCGAGCACGGTGCTGGCGATAACCGCTGCGCGCGGCACACCTTCGGAAGAGGTCGCCTTCAGCGCTTTCGGTGCATCGCCACGCCGGCCCAGCGAGTACAGCATCCGCGAAGCAATGTAGATCGAGGAGTTCATGCAACTGGCCACGGCAATCAGCACGACGACGTCGACCATGAATTTGGCGTGGGGAATGTTCATGATTTCCAGAGCGCGCTGATAAGAGCCGACCGAGGCCAGCAACGGATCATTCCAGGGCACCACGGAGATCACCACGAAGATCGACAGCAGGTAAAACACGCCGATACGCCAGATCACCGAACGGGTGGCCTTGGCAATGTTTCGCGACGGGTCATTCGATTCGGCGGCGGCGATGGTCACCGCTTCGGTACCGATGAAGCTGAACATGATGGTGATGAACGCACCGACCACCGCTGACAAGCCGTTGGGTGCAAACCCACCGTGCTCGGCCATCAGCCCGCTCAAACCGCTGACTTCTCTGTCGGGAATCCAGCCCATCAACACGGCAAAACCAACACCGATAAAACCAATGATCGCCACGACCTTGGCCATGGCGAACCAGAACTCGAATTCACCGTACTTGGCCACGCTGAACAGGTTGGTCACCACCAGCGCAATGATCGAGCCCAACGCGAACAGCCAGGCATCGACCTGCGGAAACCATTGGTTCAGCACATGCCCGGCGGCGAGCGCTTCGATGGGAATCACCAACACCCAGAACCACCAGTACAACCAGCCGATAGTGAAGCCAGCCCAGCGTCCGATGGCTTGATCGGCATAGGTCGAGAACGAGCCAGTGTCGGGGTTAGCCACCGCCATCTCACCGAGCATGCGCATGACCAGCACAACGAGCAAACCGGAGAACAGATAAGCCAGCAGAACCGCCGGCCCCGCCGCCGCAATGGCATGTCCTGAACCTACGAACAATCCGGCGCCGATAATCCCGGCAATGGACAACATAGTGACGTGACGAGGCTTGAAGCCCTGCGCCAATTGGCTACTCGAATCCGTTGAGTTCGGGCTGATCATTGGTTTTTTTATTCTCTGCTGAACGACATTCTAGCGAGTTGACCAAGGCAATCGAGCACTGTCGTTGCCTGCCGAGCCCCCCGAAAGAAGCCCCCTTCAACCGCCGCAGTTCTTATCAACCCCATGATCTGGATGGGATTATTTTGATGTGAAGACGCGTCACCTTACCCGGCCTGTCAGATGATTCAGTAGCCTGATTGCGTCATGGTTGTGTCTGATATCGACATATCGAAACCAATCGGTCGCAATGAATACCGATAAGTCACCCAGTATCTGACGACAGATACCCTCATCTCGCCCTCACCTCCCCGCACACCCCGGCAACGTAAACACCACACGCGCCCCACACGGCGCGTTCGCCTCCGCCCACAAGTGACCGCCATGGGCTTCGATGATCGACCGGCAGATCGACAACCCCATCCCCAACCCGGTGACTTTGGTGGTGTAGAACGCGGTGAAAACCTCCTCCACCTGATCGCAGGCAAATCCCGGTCCCGAGTCGCTTACGACAATCCGCACGTCTTTCCCGACAGACTCGCTGACAATGATTAACCGACGCTCGCCCTCCTCGATCACCGCCATGGCCTCCAGACCGTTGATGATCAGATTGAGCAGCACCTGTTGCAGCTCGACGCGGTCAACCAGCACGGCAGGCAAATCGTTGACAAGGCGCGTGGTGACCGCCGCGCCATAGCGGGCCGCTTCACCCCGGGTAAACCCGACCATCTCGCCCACTACCGCGTTGAGGTCCACCGGATGTCGTTGCGGCGGTGTTTTGCGGATCAATGCGCGGATACGTCCGAGCACGTCGGCCGCGCGGTTACCGTCGTTGATGATGCGTCTGAGGCCCTGTTCAACTTCATCGGTGTTCGGCGGTTGCGCGCCGAGCCAGCGCAACGCCGCGTTGGCATTGATCACGGTGGCGGCGATTGGCTGGTTGACTTCATGGGCAATGGACGCTGCCAACTGGCCCATGGTCGCCACGCGATTAGCGTGGGCCAGTTCCGCTTGTACCTGGCGATATCGGCGCTCGCCTTCGCGCACTTGCTCTTCGGCCTGTTTGCGTTCGCTCAGGTCAAGCACGAAGGCCACGCCCTGCTGCTGACTGGCTTCGAATGCGGCCAGACCGACGATCACCGGCAGGCGAGTGCCGTCCTTGCGGATGTATTCCTTCTCGAACGGCTGGGCGCGCCCGGTGCGGATTGCCGTCGCCAGCGCGGCTTCACTTTTCATGCGCAGTGGCGGCGGTGTCATGTCGCGCCAATGCACCCTGCCTGACAGCAGATCGTCGCGCTCGTAACCGACCATGCGCAGGAACGCGTCGTTGGCCTCAATGATTTCACCGTCGACACTCCAGACGATGATGCCGATGATATTGGCGTCGACCAACCGGCGAATCCTCGCCTCGCGCTCGGCGACGTCTCGATACAGCCGCGCGTTGTCCAGCGAGATCGCCGCCTGCGAAGCCACCAATCGCAATACGGCAATGCGCGCCGGACTGAACACACCCGCAGATAGATTGTTCTCCAGGTACAGCGCCCCGGCAATCCGGCCCTGATTCATCAACGGCAGGCACAGGATCGAGCGAGCGCCGCGTTGATGAATGTACAGATCAGCGGCAAATGCCGGATCGGCGACGGCATCGTCCAGACACAGATTTTCACCGGTGCGCAGGGTCTGGTAGAGCACCGATTCGGCCAGCATCGATGAACTTACCGGCTCATGGCAAAGCAGCGCGCTGTCGTCACCGACACTGGTTTTCGCGGCGATATACGGCGCCTCGCCTTCGATCAGAATCAGCCGGCCATGCTCGGCGCCAGCCTGTTCGATAGCGGTGCGCATGACCATTTCGATCAGTCGATCCAGCACGATCTCGCCTGAAACGGCCTGGGACACCTTGAGAACCGTGGCCAGATCCAGATGCTCGACCGGGGTGGCGATGGTCGCAGTCGGACCGGGCACCGTATCTTCATTGCGCAGATAACGGTGCTGTAGCTCCAGTTGCCGCACCTTGCCCTCTGCCCCCCAGCGCAAGTAACCGTAGCGCGCATCTTGCAGGTACAGGCGGGCGATTTTGCTCAGACCACGGGCACTGTAGAACCGCGCTGCGAGTTCGTTGGCCAAGGCTTCGACATGCACAAAGCCGTTGTCCCTGGCCAACTGAATCGCTTGCTCGTACAGCATCTCGGCTTCGATCAACTGCCCGGTGACCCGAGCGATTTCGGCTGCGACCAGCGCCGTCTGACTGGCGAAGGTTTCCGCACACTGTTGCGCCCAGGTTTGCAGTTGATCGTGGTGCTCGCCCAAGCGTTGCAGTCGGTCGGTATCGGCTTCGCCGTGGGCAGCCAACGTTAACGCTGCGTAAAGGTGAAATTCGGCCTCTTCAAAAAACGAGGAGATCACCCACAACAGTTCCCGGGCCTGCGCCGCGCAATCGGCGGCCGCTGCGTAATCCCCGGCCAGATAACGCGCCTGCAACTTGCGCACCCAGTACTTGCCCCGAGCCAAGGCCAGGTCCGGAGCAGCGAGGTTCGCCTCAAAGCGTGTCTCATCGAATTCTTCATCATTGAAACTGCCAAACACCGGGGTCTGCCCTCGCAACATGCGGATCAGTGCCCGTTGGCAACTCATGAAACTGATCACCAGACCGAAGCGGATTCTTTGCGAGTAAGCCAGACCCGTTTCAGCCTGCACCTGCACTTCCGCCAGCGGCTCGCCAATGAACAGCAAGTCGGAAATCAGGCTATTGCCAGCGTAGGCTGCATAGGGCAAATCGCCGGTGCGGTTGCCGGCGCTGAGCGCACGCCGCAGCAATTCGCGGCACTCGCGCACCGGGCGCATCCAGCGCACCACGAAGATCGAAAAGCACAGGTAGGTACGCGCTTCGTATTGCGCAAGGCCACGGCGGTCGACCAGATCGCAGCCCAAGCGGCCAAAGCGGTAACCGCTGGCATAATCGCCGAAGCGCCGCCCGGCAACCCGCACAACATTGGCGTAGAGCATGCAGGAGGCGTCGCAATTACCGTGCTCCAGGCTCAGGTTAACGGCTTTGCATATGGTCAGGCAGGCGAGGTTCGCATCGGACTGCAACGCCGGGGCCAACAGTTTGCTCAACGCATCCAGTGTCACCAGCGTGGCCGGATCCTCCATCAGTGGCAGGTCGATCAACTGCTCGATGCTGCGCTCACCCAGTTGTCTCCAGATCTGGTGGTATTCGGCGCGCACCTGCTGATCGTCCGGATGCGCCGTCCAGTCGATACCGACCTGACGTAAATACGTCAGGCACACATTCACCGCACGGTCACTGCGGTCGAGCAGCAGGCAGACATCCATCAACAAACAGGTGACTGCCGCCCGCTCTACCGTGGTCTCGACGCGCTCGGCCAGGGCAGTCAGGCGCGCATCGGCCAGTGCCAGTTGCCCAGTGAGAAATTCGCACTCGGCGCGGTTCAGCTCCAGAGCAAACCCCAGTTCATGGCGACGGTCATCACCGTGCTCGCCGAGCAACGCAGCACCCGTGCCCAAGTAGCTCAATGCTGAGGTGTAAGCGGTCGAAGCCTTGGCACGCTGACCTGCGAGCAGGTTGAATTCGGCCAGCTGTTCGCGTTCGGCCCGCGCGCTGATCAGACTGGCGCCGCGATTGAGTTGCCCGACGATTTCGAAGATCGCGTCTTCACGCCCCTCCGCTGGCGTCTGCAGGGCGAGCAAACGGCCGATACGCAGATGAGTTTGCGCACGTTCGGTTTCCGCGGTTAGTGAGTATGCCGCCTCGTGGATACGGTCATGGACAAACGCACAAGTACCGTCGTGAAACTCCACCAGTTCCTGGCGCACCGCCGGCCAGAGCGCCGCGTGCACCCGCGCCGTCGGCAGGTCGAGCACGGTGGCCAGCGTGTCAATGCGCGCTACGTTGCCCAGGCAGGCCAATTGTTGCAGGGCCTGACGCGTGTCCAACGGCAGACGCGCCAGTTTGCCAACCATCAGATCGACCACGTTATCGGTGTAGCCCTTGGCGTTGATGAGTGCCAGATCCCAGCGCCAACGGTTGAATTGGTGGTCGTAGATCAGCAGCTGTTCTTCGGCCAACGCGTGAAGAAACTGGATGACGAAAAACGGATTGCCGCCGGTCTTTTCCAGCACCAGGCGCGCCAGGGCAACGATGCTCGCGGGTGGGCAGCGCAGGGATTCTGCGATCAGTTGCTCGATGTGCACGCTGGCCAGCGAGGTCAGGCAGATCTCGTCGATATGCACGCCGCCATTACGCAGCACTTTGAGTTTGCCGCTGAGCGGGTGGTCGGCATCGACCTCGTTATTGCGGTACGCGCCCACCAGCAGCAAATGCCCAAGCTCCGAGCGGGTCAGCAGATCTTCGAGCAGATCGAGGGTCGCTGCGTCGAGCCATTGCAAATCATCGAGAAACAGCGTCAACGGATGTTCCGGCCGAGCAAACACGCCGATGAAGCGCTGCAACACCGCCATGAAGCGCTGCTGCGCCTGCTGCGGTTCAAGCTCCGGCACCGCTGGCGGCTCACCGATAATCAACTTGAGTTCCGGGATCAGCTCGGTCATCAACCGTGCATTCGGTGACAGTGCCTGCAACAACGCCGCGCGCCAGTCAGCGAGCACCTCGCGACGCTTGCCCAGCAGCGTTCGCACCAATCCTTGAAAGGCCTGGACCAGCGTCGCATAGGGGATGTCGCGCTTGTACTGATCGAACTTGCCAGCGGCGAACAATCCCCGCGACGGCACCAGCACTTTGTGCAGTTCACTGACCACCGAGGATTTACCAATGCCGGAGTAACCGGACACCAGCACCAGCTTCGGCGAAGGAGCCCGCACCACCTGGGCGAAAGCATCGATCAGGGTTTGCACTTCGCGTTCACGACCGTAGAGCTTTTCCGGGATCAGCAAGCGATCGATCGCGCCCTGCTCGTTCAACGTGAACACATCGATCCGCCGCGCCCGACGCCAGTCGTCCAGACAACGACGCAAGTCATGCTCGACGCCGGCGGCGGTTTGGTAGCGCGCTTCGGCGGTCTTGGCGAGCAGTTTCATGACTACCCGCGAGAGCATCAACGGCACCGTGGCCACGCGTTCGCATGCAGGCATCGGTTGCCGCGCAATGTGGCAATGCACCCACTCCATCGGGTCGTTGGCGTTGAACGGCAGCGAGCCGGTAAGCATCTGGTACAGCGTCACACCAAAGGCATACAAATCGCTGCGCGAATCAATCGAACGATTCATTCGACCGGTTTGTTCCGGCGCCATGTAGGCCAGGGTCCCGGCAATGGTTTCTGGCGGCGCGGGGGCCTGACGTTCGCGCGGCAGTCGCGAGGCCAGACCGAACCCCATCAACCGGGCTTGTCCGTCGTGGCAGTTGACAAGGATGTGCTGCGGTTTGAGATCCTTGTGCACCAGCCCGCACAGGTGTAAACGGCCAAGCGCTACGGCTATGTTGATTGCGTGCAACAGGCAGGTTTCAGTGTCCAGCGGCGTGATCAGCAAACGCGACAGCGGCTCGCCGCCGGGGTCGTCGAATAACAAGTGCGCGGTTCCGCCCGCGCGTTCAAGGGCTTGCGGTTGCAGCGCCCATTCATTGTGCAGAGCGTCTTTGAGGCCGTATTCATGCGCCAGTCGGTCGAGGGTTGCAGGCAACGGCTGAGCGATTGCCGGACGCACTATCAGCACGCTGGCGCCCTCCCCCTGTCCTCGTTTGCGGGAGAACACCCGCTCGCCGTCGTCCCACAAAATCTGTTGTTTGCTGGCCATCGGAGTCGACACCGTCAAAGGGGTTTCTGTCACGCGCTGAAGCTCGGTTCAGCTTGTCCGCCGCGCCGGCTCGATGCCCAGCGATTCGGCAATACGCACCAGATCGGCGACCGAACGTGCAGCGAGTTTCCTCATGACCTGCCCGCGATGGACTTTCACCGTCACTTCGCTGAGGTTGAGTTGCGCGGCGATCTGCTTGTTCATCAGCCCGCCAATGACGAAACCGAGCACTTCGCGCTCACGTGCCGTCAATGTTTCGTAGGCTTGACGCAACGCCGCGCCGGATTGTTCGGCGAGCAGTCGCGCACTGTCGCGGGCCAAAGCACTGGCCACCGCATCGAGCATGTCCTGATCACGAAAAGGCTTGGCCAGGAAATCCACCGCGCCGGCCTTCATCGCCTTCACGCTCATGGCGATATCGCCGTGACCGGTCATGAACACGACGGGAATGCGCAGGCCGTTTTTTTCCATTTGCTCCTGAAAGGTCAGGCCACTTTCACCGCGCAAACGCACATCGAGCACCAGACAACCGGGCACGTCGCGTTTGGCCGAAGCGAGGAAGTCACGGGACGTTTCGAAGGTCTGCACCTGCAGGCCGATCGAACGCAGCAAACCGTCGAGGGCCTGACGCATGGAGGCGTCGTCGTCGACCACATAAACCACCGGTTCCCTCAGCACGCACGGGGCTGCGCTGGGGCTGGAATGCGACCACAGGGTCATCGTGAGTCCTCGGCGAGATCGCAACGCGTGCGATGTGCAGGTGAATAAATCTAGTCCATGATGGCGAACGCAGCCAGAGGCCAGCCAAACGGTCGCGCAGCAGGCTAGCAGTCGACGCGCATTGCCGACAGGCCAGAAACCCCTGAAAATCGGCCATGCCCTTTCCCCTCCTTCTTCAGCCGTTTGAACAGGCAGGATTTCAATGTCCAGCATTCCCTTCACCGCTACGCCCGAACCGCGCGACGTGGTGTTTATTGCCTACCCGCGAATGAGCCTGCTCGACCTCAGTGGCGCGCAAACGGTGTTCTGGGCCGCGAGCAAAGCCTTGGCCGAAAGATGCCAACCCGGTTATCAGTTGCACACCGCCAGCCTTGAGGGTGGTTTGGTCAATACCGTTGAAGGTTTGGCCGTGGACACCCGAGCGCTGCGCGAATTGGACATTGCCGCGCTGCACACCCTCGTCGTACCCGGCGCACCCGATATCTGCCAGACCCTCGACGAGCACGCCGAACTTACCGCGTGGTTGCGGCGTAATGCCCCTGTCGCGAGGCGAGTGGTGTCGGTGTGCAGCGGCGCTTTCCTGCTGGCCCAGTCCGGTTTGCTCGACGGCTGCCGCACCGCCACGCACTGGGCCATGTGCGACAACCTGCGCGAGCGCTTCCCGGCGATCGACGTGGATGCCGATGCGATCTTCATCCAGCAGGGCAAGGTCTGGACCTCGGCGGGGGTCACGGCCGGTATCGATCTGGCCTTAGCGCTGGTCGAGGCCGATTACGGCCGCGAAGTGGCGTTGCAGGTTGCCCGCGAGCTAGTGGTGTACCTCAAGCGCCCCGGTGGTCAGGCGCAATACAGCACATTGCTGCAAGCGCAGGTGCAGGACAGCCCGCAGTTCGACCCGTTGCACTTGTGGCTGATCGATCACCTCGACGATCCGAAGTTGACTGTAGAGCGACTCGCCGAACAGGCGAAAATGAGCCTGCGCAATTTCACCCGCGTCTACAAGCAGAGCACCGGGCGCACGCCGTCCAAAGCCATCGAACTGTTCCGCCTCGAAGCGGCCAGGCGCATGCTGGAGAACTCGGCGCACACCATCGACAAGGTTGCGCGTCTTTGCGGCTTCGGTGATGAAGAGCGGCTGCGCGCCTGCTTCCAGCGTCACCTGTCGATTTCACCGCGCGACTACCGCAGCCGCTTCAGCCGCGAAGGTTGATGCCGAAAACCGCTGACGCTCAAAAAGTCTCCACGGACTATACCTAGGTATAGTTTTGCGCCGGTGCCGACGGCGTATGGTGCAAGAACGACAGGAGTCGCGATATGTGCCCGTCCGGCCAGGGAGCCCTATGCAGCATAAGGTTGTCATTGCGGTGGTTGACGACGACGAGGCCATTCGCGATGCACTCGCAGGTTTGCTTCGCGCCTTCGGTTATCAGGTGTTCACCTATCCGGGCGCGCAGGCATTCCTTGAGTCAAAAAGCCCGGCGCAGACACACTGCCTGATCTCCGATATCCAGATGCCTGGCATGAGCGGCCCGCAACTGCACGAAGCATTACGCGCACAAGGCTGGCGCATTCCGGTGATTTTCGTCACCGCCCATCCCGAAGAATTCCACACCCGCGCGCCCGGCGTCATCGCTTGTCTGCCCAAACCCTTCCCGCCCGACACCCTTCTCAACCACATCGACTTTGCCCTGAACCGTCCTCTGTAGCGTGTTCGATACCTTCGTATACCGCCCTTCGACCCATGCGTAATCCGCACACACCGATGGACAACTGCGCCCGCAGCGCCCACGCCATAGCATTGATTTCGACAGCGGACGATTAAACGCCATGCAGTACGGCAAGCAGTTTGCGGCGGCCAGTGATCATCACGCCAGTGTCGGAAAAAACTCGGGTTATCCATCCATCAGCATCAGGGAGCACATTATGAAACAGCAATTATTGGTGATCGGTGCGGGGTTCGGCGGGCTGTGGAGCACGTTGAGCGCCGCGCGTTTGCTGGATATGCATGACCGCCACGATGTGGAGATCACACTGCTCGCCCCGCAAGCCGAACTGCGCATCCGTCCGCGCTTCTACGAACCCGATGTCCACAGCATGTACGCGCCGCTGGATGCGCTGCTCGCTGCCGTGGGTGTGCGTTTCGTCAAAGGCACCGCCGAGAGCATTGACAGCCAGGCACGCCGTGTCGGTTATCGCGATGAGGCCGGTCGCCCGGGTGAGCTGACTTACGATCGCCTGGTGCTGGCCAGCGGCAGTCAACTGGCGCGTCCGCCAGTGCCGGGCCTGAAAGAGAATGCGTTCGACGTCGACCAGATCGAGTCGGCGGCACGCCTGGAGCGCCACCTGCACGCGCTGGCCAGCCAACCGGCCAGCGCCGCGCGCAACACCGTGGTCATCGCCGGTGGTGGCTTCACCGGTATCGAAACCGCGACCGAAATGCCGAACCGTCTGCGCGCCATTCTCGGCGAGCTGCAAGACATTCGAGTGATCATCGTTGATCGCAGCAAAGACATCGCCGCGACCATGGGCGACGGCATCCGTCCGTCCATCATCGAAGCGTCAAAAGAACTGGGCATCGAGTGGATCATCGACGCCACGGTCGCCGCCGTGGATGCCAACGGCGTCACCCTCGCCGACGGTCGCCACATCGAGAGCAATACCGTGATCTGGACCGTGGGTTTCCGCGCCAGTCCACTGACCGAACAGCTCAATGCCGGACGCGATGGCCAGGGGCGTCTGCACGTCGACGGCAATCTCAAAGTGCAAGGTCTTGAGCACGTGTTCGCCGCCGGCGATGTCGCCCGTGCTGCCACCGACGACGTCGGCAATATCTCGGTGATGTCCTGCCAGCACGCGATCAGCCTTGGTCGTCATGCCGGCAACAACGCCATTGCTGATCTGCTTGGCGTGACGCCGACCACCTACCGTCAGCCGAAGTACGTGACCTGCCTCGATTTGGGTGCTTGGGGCGCGGTGTACACCGAAGGCTGGGATCGCCAACTGAAGCTGGTGAAAGCCGAAGCCAAGGAACTGAAGACGCAAATCAACAGTGTGTGGATCTACCCGCCGGCCGCTGACCGTCGCACCGCCCTCGCCGCTGCCGACCCGATGATTCCGGTGGCCTGATCTCGCCCCAATTGTCCAAGAACCGATGTCTTGCCTGATAAAAAGGAGAACACCATGACCATGCATCTGGAATCCTTCACCGCCCACAACGCCACCCTGCAAACCCCGACCGAAGAGCTGGTGCCATCGCGCTACGCGCTGCGCCTCGGCAACATCGACGTGATGGTAATCAGCGACGGCGTCCTGCCGCTGCCGACCCAAACCATGTCGACCAACGCCGATCCCGCCGAGCGCGCCGCGTGGTTCAAAGAGATGTATCTGGGTCCCGACGCGTTCGACTGGGCACTCAATGTGCTGGTGGTGCGCAGCGGCGAACAGGTGATCCTCGTCGACGCCGGCCTCGGCGGACAATTTCCCGGTTTCCCTCGCGCCGGGCAGTTTCCCAAACGCCTCGCGGCGGCCGGTATCGACCTCGCGGACGTCACCGATATTGTCATCACGCACATGCACATGGACCACATCGGCGGCTTACTCGTCGAGACGGTGAAAAATCGTCTGCACGACGACGTGCGCATCCACGTCACCGCCACCGAAGTCGACTTCTGGACCTCGCCGGACTTCACCAGCACCGACATGCCCGCGCCTGTGCCGGACGTGCTGCGCTCCACCGCCAACGCCTTCATCCAGCAATACCAAAGCAAACTGCATATCTTCGAGGACGCGTTCGAAGTCGCCCCCGGCGTGGTCGCAAAACTCACTGGCGGCCACACCCCGGGCCACTGCGTGGTCTACGTGACCTCCGGCGCCGAACGCCTGACTTTCGCCGGCGACGCCCTGTTCCCGGTTGCCTTCGACCATCCGGACTGGCACAACGGCTTCGAGCACGATCCTGATGAAGCGGTGCGCGTGCGCGTGCGCCTGCTGCAGGAAGCAGCGGCCAGTGGCGAACTGTTTGTCGCCACACATCTGCCCTTCCCGTCGGTCGGCCGCGTTGCCGTCAATGGCGAGGCGTTCCGCTGGATTCCGGCGATCTGGGATTACTGATTGAGCTAGCGCCACACCGCTTCGCCCGGCCTTGGTCGGGCGAAGTTGTTTTCGCCTGTTACAGGTCCGTTCCGGGACAACCGCTACCTTTCCTCCTTTACATGGAACGACGGTCGATCCTTGTTCTCTACCACTGAACCTACAGTGGAGGGATTGACCATGATTGCCCCTGAAACCGGTATGAAACCGGGTGAGCGTTACTGCATTGAAAGCGTCGAGCGCGCGCCGCAATTTCCTGGATTTTTCCTCGATGGCAAGTATTACCTGGGCCCCGAGTTGCAGACGGCCGTCGGCTGGCTTGAAGGACAGAATTTCCTGTATGACCAACTCGATCCCAATGGCGAGCCGGTTTATCCGGGCAGAATCGTTGGCACGATTACCGCGCGGACACTGGAACTGGCGGATGGGTTGCGTCTGAGCATCGAGGAAATGCCGTTTCAGGCAGAAGCCGTTTCACCATTGCGGACGTTTGACGAAGGGACCGTTGAAACCCGACCTCTGACGTTATCGCAGTGGCATACAACAGCCGGCCGCCAGCCGATGCAACCTTCTGCGCTGTTGGTTGCAGGCGCGGCATTGCTGGTAGGGCTGTGCTTGTTGGCGATCAATCGTTCTGACCGTCGAGTCAAATAGGCTTTGCACGACGCGGGCGGTGACCGTTTTTTTACGGCCCGCGATCAAAGGCTGATTAAAGCGCTGGCTTCGCGCATGAAGATTTCCACGGTCTTCGGGCCGATGCCATCGAACTCCGCCAGTCGCTTCTCGAATGCCTGGCGATCAGGGCTTGCCTCGATCATATGGCTGACCTTGCCCGCGTACTCGTCGTTAAGCTTGCGTGCCAAGGCGTGCAGCCGCACGGCAGTGGTTTCGTCGTAACGCACGTAATGCGCCTCCCCTAGCATCGCGACCAGTTCACGATGGCTGCACGCAGCCAGTTTACGCGGCGTATCGCGCCCGTGTTTATCGGCAATCACCCGATACGCTTCGGCGGCGATTTCAGCCTGTATCCGCTTGCCCATCAAGAAGCTCGCGAGCAGCCATTTGAACAAGCCACCGTCATCGTTGTGCTTAAGCTGAATGTTCAAATCCCTGGCGCTGATGGTCTTGTTCACCGCTAACCTCCGGAGTTGAAATCGTGGGGATTTTTCGTCCTCTGCCTGCCTGGTAAGTACTTGATCGTTAGGCTGCCGCCGGTTCCAACCGTTCAAAGCAAAACACCTACCAGCGGCCTGAAACGAACTCCCGAAAATCCTTTGAATTTTTTTCGTCGGCAAAACTCATTTGCGTATGAGCGTAAGGAGGAGCGCATGAGTAACGTCGACATCTTCGTCATCGAATACAAACTTCACGGCCAGCCAAAGTCATTCGTCATCCGCGCAAAAACCATGCGCAACGCTGACGCATGGCATTGGGCGAGTTGCGACGCCGGCATTGCGCCGATTCCAAAACCCGGCAAACCACCGTTGAAAGTCATCTCCAAACCCCAGGCCGAGCGGTTCGGTATCACCGAGGTGAAATGGCGCGAAACAGCGACGGTGGACTGGACGGAGGCTTAGTCATGTTCAAACAGATCGGTAATACGCTGGATGGTGGGATTTGGCAGTCGCCGTGAGAATCCTCGAGCGCCACGCCGACGCCTGGCGGATACAAACCCGGGCATCCCGCGGATGTCTCGGGCTGGCACGTAAACTAGACATTAGTGCGTGATTTTGGGTGGCCCATAGAGTTCGGTTTCCCAGTCCTCAAAAGGCGGTTTTACTTCGAAAGACCGATCGCAATATGACCGTAGGTAGTCAGTCGCCCTTTTTTGCGCGTAAGTGAAATTGAGGACATTGCCTTCGTCGTCCATCTCTATGACATTCGCAAATATCGCAAAGACCTGTTCAATCGCACTGGGCTCTGAGCCATACATATCGAGGTACTTCACGTCCTTGAGCATGTAGTGGCTTCCACTGGCCATGAAGTATGCGAACGTTCGGAGTGCTCCACTGAAATCGTTACTTAGCTTTTTCATATCAGGTTCTTGTAGGCAACATTAAGGATTTGATTAAGAGGCGATTTTCATCCCCCCGAGCGAGCAAAGCCAATAGCCCGGGGTGTATAAGCCGAGGACCTGACGCACGGTGACTGCACCTGATTACCGGCTGACTAACGGAAGACCTAGCGTAAGAGGAGCGCCATCTATTTGCTATCATCCTGATGCTTTTTTGTGGCCGAATGCGCGAGCGGCACGCCCACGTAGCGTCTCGCGCTGGCCACCGGCGGTCCGGCAATTCGACTATTCATGTAAGGCACGTTAATGATCTCCGAATTGGCAGTCTCGAATCTTTTAGGGCCATGGCGCGGGGATGCCCATACCGGGCTGATGCAACGCTGCAAGGAGTCATGGGATACACCGCTAGTGCATTTGAGCGATCTGATGGTCGCTACTTTTTTGAATCAGAATATCGCACCCGAACACCTGTTAATCGAGGCAAAACACCGCATCGAAGTGCGGGAAAGAGATGGCTCCGAGTACTTCGACGGCCAGCTTCTCGAAGCGATGGAAAATGTGAGATCTCGGGGGCTGGATTTTTCTGGAGTTTGATATGGGGTTCTCCTCCACGCTATGGGCTTGGTACGGCCAGAATGAGTACAAGCAGGTTCTTACCGTGTGCGAGGCCATCGAGGCGCTTGGGTTTCTGGCTCAAGCTTCGGACATACAGCAGGCAACTATCCCGGATTGCCCCGCCTGTGAAGTCTGGTCCGAGATGATTCTCCCGATAGAAAAGGTACTTTCAATCTGCGGCAGTGGGCTATCGGAGGACGTGAAGAGCCGGCTGGAAGACATTTGGGAGCGATGCAATAGCCTTACTGAGGCCGCATTTCACTGTAATGATCGCCTGATCTTTGATCACGCAGAATGGATGCCAATCAGGACACGAGCCACCGAGTTGCTGGTTTTAATGGAGTCGACGGAAATCCATCCATTCCTGGGTGACGTGCTATTGGACTGTAAAAAGTTGCTCTCGGAATAATTCGGTGAGTCGTTCAGGCGCACCAAAACGGTTTTACGTTTCAACCGTTGAGTGAACGCGCATCACCGTCGACCTGAATGAGCGGCAGGTCTGCGGTGTTGCGCAGAACGGTTACTGCACTCGCAGTTCCAGCAGTTCACCACCCTCTTCACTCAGACGCTGCAGATATGCACCGGCGTCAAGCAACTGATAAGGAAAGTAAAGACCTGCCGGAGTCGGCGGCTGACCATCCAGCCCAAGCAATCGCTCCAGCAGCATGGCGACGCTCAGCCCCGTCAACGCTGCAGCGCCTGCCGGGTGAACGAGGGCATGCCGGGTGTGCAACGGTCGCCCTTGATGATCCTCACCCAGCAGTTCGATAAGAATCTCGGTCGACATCGGCCGACCCGCGCGCCGCGATGAACTCACCCCGCTGGATAGATTGAACTGCACATTTGGCGCATCGGTGGCCGCCGCCAGCCCGGTGACATCAATGGACGAGAAGCCGCTGGCTTGCATCGGCGTGCCGTCCAGCGCTCGGAAGCTGACGTTCTTGTCCGCCCCTTCGCGCCAGAGGTAATCGCCCTCGCGCCGAGTCAGGGCGGCGGGCAGCATCTTGTTCAGGTGTTCGAAATCCTTGGCCACCGCCGGCCCGCCGCCATCCTGCTCGTCGACCAACGCATCGATGCGGATGTCGCGCACCCGGGCAAACGCCTTGGCAAGATGCAGCGTCGCCACGGTCGTCGCGCCCACCATCCATTCGTAACCCAACACAATGGGCGACGCATCAGGTCGATGGATGAAATTGGCAATTTGCGGCGCTATCTCGAAAATGCCGGAAGAAATGCTCAGGTGCGGCACCCGTCGCCTCTGCGCGAAACGCAACCCGGCAAGGGAATGATCCATATAGAAAACCGCTACGGCGCTGACCGGGCGATCACCCAGCCCAAGGTCATCGGCAGCAGGGTCAATGACCACGCCCTGCGCCCCGCCCATTTCCTCGGCGGCTTGCTCAGCCTTGGCCAGGTCTCGGCCGCCGATCAGCAACGGGACGCCGGGATAAGCAGCACGCAACGCTTCGGCAGAACGGTGGCCAATGGCGCCGGAACCGCCCAGGAACAAAATCGGATGAACTGACATGGGTATCCTTCCTCGTCTTTTGGGGTTGCAACCTAGTGTTGGTGCGTGCCCTGTCGTGAGGGTTCCCCGCCATTGCCTGAGCTGGAGAGTGGACCGACGAATGTGATTTTGAACGGCGTGTTGATGAGCCGTGTTTAGGCGTTTTTTATGGTTGTTTAAAAGACATGTCGCGTTACCTGCTTAAGGCTACAACGCCTTGCGCCATTGCCTACGACTACGCCAGAATCCGCCGGCTTGTGCGTCTGGGGCGCGGGTTTTATCGTTTCCGGGTCACTGAAAAACAGTGATGGGGTTTGGTAGCCCGTTTCCATATGACGCATAACGTCACCGTGCGCAGATGCTTTTCAGCATTTGTCTTATGGTGGCCATGCGCAGGGCGCCCTCGGGCGCGCCGGATTTTCCATATGGGCCGGTCTACCAACCTTCGTATGGCCACCACCTTTCGTTTGGTAGCGAAGGTGATGGCTCCTTAAGTCCCATATGGAGCTTCATCTATGTTCAAACCAACGCCGAATCCCCCAGAAACCGATCCAGTCTCACCCTACAAATTTCCAGACTCGCGAACACTCAACGACGCCGCCGAACGCGCCCTCGATTACTACCTCACGCCAACACAACGCATCATGGGCAGCGACCAGAAACACGCTCCCATGTTTCAGGCCAACTCCGATTACGACAGCGAGTCCCTGCTCGTTAACGCCAGCGAATCTCTCAGTTCAGCCACCGAAATGCTCTGCAACTTCGCCGCCCTCCTCGACCCAGGCCACCGCAAAACTGCGCTGGGCATTGCGCAAGTGGTAATGCTGGGCGAATTGGCGGTAAATCAAGCGCTGGATAAAGTTGTGCCAGTGGATTGATGAGTAATCCCTTTGTGGCGGCGTTCTGGCTGCTGTCACAAAGGGATCAGGATTGCATTTGGCGTCGGCTCTTGGCCAAAAGCCGTCAGTTGCAATTAAAACTAAACGGCTACGTGTTTACCCAACTCACTTTTACTGAAGGAGCTTCAAGGCGCGATCAAAGTCGAACAGCTCCACCTGCGCCGCGGCAAGTGCCAGACGTTCTGCCAACGCTCGATCGAGTGGCCTGTTGCGCAGGGCCGCCAGCACGTCCACAGCCGCCGTATCACCTTCGTCCAGAAGAACAATAAGCCTGTTCAGTTGCTCGCTGATTGCCGAGTCGTCCAGCAGGTCACCCTCCGTGGAGGCCAGTGTGTCCGCCTCAAGGTTCGCCAGGCTCGCGAGGGTCGGGAGCAAGTAATGCTCGACCTGCATCGCTAGCGCTTGCACGACCTCAGCCGGTTCGTTGTCCTGACAGGCCTGTTCTAACAACGTGCTGGCCTGCGCCACGGCCTTGGCGCCGATGTTGCCGGCGGTGCCGCGCAAGCTGTGCGCCAGTCGTGCGGCAGCAGCAGAATCCGGATCGATTCGTGCGGCCTGGAATTGCTCGGAAAAATCTTTCTGAGTATCGCGAAACTTGCAGAGCAGACGTAAGTAGAGATCCCGCCGCCCCATGCAGGTGGCGAGTCCCGCCGCCAGATCAATGCCCTCAAGACGATCTGGCAATCCATCGACCAAACCTGCGTTCAGCGAAGCTTGAGCGGCTCGTGGCTTGATCCATTTTGCCATTGTGGCGAACATGGTTTCGACGTTGAGTGGCTTGGAGATATGGTCGTTCATACCGCATTCGAGCGCGCGCTCGCGGTCACCGTCCATGGCGTTGGCGGTCATGGCGATCACTGGCAGAGTGCGGAAGCGCGGTTGCTGACGAATTTTCCGGGTGGCCGTGTAGCCATCCATCACCGGCATCTGGCAATCCATCAGCACGCCATCGAAGTCGTCATCCTCGCCGAGAATATCCAGGGCCTCTTGGCCGTGCGTGGCGAGTCGCAAGCGTATTCCGACGCTCTCCAGTAGCTCGCTGGCCAGTTCCTGATTCAGATCGTTGTCTTCGACCAGAAGCAGTCGCGCTCCATTGAGGCTGGCGACGGTGTTGGCATTGTGCAGGGAGCGTTCGCCAGCCCGAGTATCGCTGTGGGTGTCTCTGCCCAGCACGACACCGATGGCTTCAAGTAACGAGGACGGCGTGACAGGTTTGGTCAGTACCACCGGCAACTGGATGCCCTGGCGCTCGGCTTCTTCGCGGGCTTCTTCGCGGCCAAAAGCGGTCACCATGATCACCGATGGCGTGCGCATCAGGCTGGCGGAATGCATTCTGCTCACAGCCTCCATGCCATCCATGCCGGGCATCCGCCAGTCCATCAAGACCAGATCGTAAGGCAGCACCTTGTGCTCGGCGTCGGCCAACATGCGCAGCGCCAGACTACCGCTCTGCGCGACATCCACTTCCAGACCAAAGCTGCGCGCCATGCCCGAAAGGATTTCACGGGCACTGGCGTTATCATCCACGACAAGCACGCGCATGCCCAACAGCTCGCCAGCCTTGAACATGCGACGCGGCGGAACATTTTGCTGTACGCCGAGTTGTACCTGGAAGTGAAACGTGGAGCCGACTCCCGGTTGGCTTTCAACCCAGATTCGACCGGCCATCAGCTCCACCAGCCTCTTCGAGATGGACAATCCCAGCCCGGTGCCCCCGTACTTGCGAGTGATCGAACTGTCAGCCTGACTGAACGACTGGAACAGACGTGAACACTGCTCGACGGTCATGCCGATGCCCGTGTCGCGCACCCAGAAATGCAGTTGCACGTGTTCGTTGTGAGAAGCAACTTCTTCAACGCCGACCACGATGTCACCGTGCTCGGTGAACTTGGCCGCGTTGTTGCCGAGGTTGATCAGCACCTGCCCCAGCCGCAAGGGATCGCCCAGCAGTGCCGTGGGCAGGTCAGGCGGAATCTGAAACAACAACTCCAGCCCCTTGTCCTCGGTCTTCAAGCCGATCATGGCAGCGAAGCTGTCGAGTACATCTTCCAGACGGAACGGGATCTGTTCGAGACTCATTCGGCCGGCTTCGATTTTTGAGAAGTCGAGAATGTCGTTGATGATTCCCAGCAGGTTCTCCGCTGATCGGTGGACTTTTTCAATGTAGTTGCGCTGGCGCTTATCCAGTTCGGTACGCAGCGCCAGGTGGCTCATGCCGATGATGGCGTTCATCGGTGTTCGGATCTCATGGCTCATGTTGGCGAGAAACTCGCTCTTGGCCTGCGTGGCCTCCTCGGCCGCAGCCCTTGCCTCTGCCAGTGCGGTGACATCGATGTTGATGCCGGTTGCGCGCAATGGCTTGCCGTCAGGCGTGCGTGAAAAGCGATTCAGCGACCGGAACGTGCGCACCTGCCCATCGTTTTTACGCACAATCCGGAAGTCGAACTCGGCGCGATCATCGCCACTCTGGACGGCACTCTCGAACGTGCTGCTGACCCGCGCCAGGTCGTCGGGATGCACCAGTGCCTTCCAGTGCGCCAGCGTACCGCCGAAGCCGCCTGGCTCCAGACCAAACAGGACTTCAAGTTGGGGGGTCCAGTAATTTGTGCCACTGATCAGGTCGACGTCGAACAGCCCGATGTCACCGGACTCCTGCGCCAGATTCAGACGATCGCTGGCCGTGCGCAGCCTGGCTTCCATCGCCCTACGCTCACTGACATCGCGCACCGAGGCGCACACACAGACGCCACGCCCCTCCAGGCGCGGTAGATGGGAAAGGCCAATTTCTACGGAGAACAAACTGCCGTCTTTGCGTACGCCGCTCAGATCATCAAGATCGCCGCCCATCTGCCGGGTTCCGCCGCTGGCAATGAAGCCGTCGCGTAACCTGACATGGCGCTCGCGGGCAGCCTGCGGTACCAGACGCTCGATGCTGGCGCCAATCAGCTCGCCGGGGGCGTAGCCAAACAGGGTATCCATTTGCGGGTTGGTCATCAGGATGCGACCGTCGGCGCCCAGCACCAGCATGCCGTCCGGTGCTGCCTCGATGATGCCGCGGTACCAGGCTTCGGTGGCGCGCAATGCGGCCTGCTGGGCCTCCAGCTCGCTGGCCTGGTGCTCCAGTTGCAAAGCCTGCGCGCCCATTTCGTCTGCCTGACGGCGAGTTTCCAAGAGCAGCGCCTGAGCTGCCTCACTGCGTTCCATAATGGCCATGGCGCCGGCCAGCCGGGGCAGGACTTCTTGCAGTAGCAGCGCTTCATTCTCTTCCAGTTGGCGAAAACCGGCCATTTCCATCACCCCGAGCAGGCGTTCGCCACGCATCACGGGCTGAACCAACAGGACGCTGGCGGGGGCTGCGCCCAACGGCGTGCGCACATGCCAAAACGGCTCCGGTAGATCCTGAAGCTGGCGGGGCTGGCGATCCAGTGCGCACTGGCCAAGCAACCCTTCACCGAGATCAAGTTCAGCGGGGAGCGGGTGAACACTGTCCACCGCATAACCGCCAACCAGGCGCAGGCGTGCCGCGCCTTCATAGAGAACGTAAAGCGCTCCCTGGCACATGCCCAACTGCGGCGCGATGTGGCTGAAAAAAGCCTGGGCCAACTGCTGCGGCGTCTCCGCCTGTTGCAGATCCACTTGCAGGAGCGACGTGTGGTTTTTGATCCAGCGCTGGCGCTCAAGCTGACAAGCTTCCAACTGCAGCGTGGCGATGGCACGCGCCAGGTCGCCGGTTTCGTTGCGAAGATCGGTGTGCGGGATGTGACCGTCCAGCTTGCCGGACGCCAATTCGTCCACCGCCACGCGGACGCGATTCAACGGCACGCGAATGGAATAACTGACCAGCCAGGTCAACAGCAAGGCCAGCGTCGACCCACCCAGCAGCAAGATGGACGTAATCGCAGTACTTCGCTCTGCGTACTCCGCCAGGTTCTTCGCTGTATCGTGGATGTCGGCTTCCTTGTTTTTCTCGATCTTGTTGAGCAGCCCGTCGCCGCCCTGTTCCAGCGCAAGAAAATCTTTACTGTTGAGCAACATCAAGGCCTGACCCAAGGAACCCTTGCCGGCCAGCTCCAGCGCCTCATCGCCGTCTTTTTGCAGACGCTTTAATACCATTTCGAATTCCAGCAGGCTGCTGACGCTGCTCTGCCTGCGCAGCGTTGGACGAACCTGCTCCAGCGCTTCGTGGAGTCGCGCCTGGGCGACATCCATCTGGGCTCTGGCGCTGATACGGATGTCTGCGTTGTTGGTCGCGATTGCACGTTGCATGGCGAGCAACAGATGCGGCAACTGCACCCGGACCTCCTGCACATGCTGAATACCTACCAGATCCTGTTGGTACAACTGCTGCATTTCAGTTCTTAGCGAATACTGCGTGCGCAGGCTTTGCACGCCCAATATCAGGATCAATATCAGCAGCGCAGCGAAGCCGATGATCAATTTACTGCGCAGAGACAGGCGCTCGAGCATCTCGAACAGTCTGTTCATAAACGGCCTCTTTCAGCTGGATGTGCAGAGTAATGCGCGGGATTCAGGGACGTTCGGCAATCTGCTCAAGCAGTGCTAACTGCCTGGCCATGTCCTGGTCGCTGTCGGCAAAACGCTCGGCAATTGCGCGGAACTGCTCGGCATTGGCGAGAAACGCGTCACAGATGTCCGGATCAAAATGCGAGCCCCGGCCTTCGCCGATGATTTTCACCGCCTGCTCGTGAGGCATGCCGGGCTTGTACACGCGGCGGCTGATCAGCGCATCGTAGACATCTGCCACGGCCATTAACCTGGCGCTGATCGGGATATCGTCGGCGGCCACGCCTTGCGGATAGCCACTGCCATCCCACTTTTCCTGATGGCCGTAGGCGATTTCCTTGGCCAAATGAAGGAAATCGACGTTTATGCCTAATTGATCCTCCGCGTGCTGGATGGCGTCACGCCCCAATGTGGTGTGGGTCTTCATGATCTCGAATTCTTCAGCGGTGAGCCGTCCCGGTTTGAGCAGGATGCGATCGGGAATGCCAATCTTGCCGATATCGTGCAGCGGTGCCGATTTGAAGAGCAGCTTGATGCTGTCCTCGTCGAGAAAGTGCCGGAAGCGCGGGTGGTTTCGCAACAGTTCAGCCAGGCGTTTGATGTAGTGCTGGGTACGGCGAATGTGGTTGCCGGTTTCGTTGTCACGGGTTTCGGCCAGCGAAGCCATGGCGTGGATGGTGACATCCTGGATGGCGATCACCTCCTGGGTGCGGCGCTGCACTTCCCGCTCCAGAAACTCATTCTGATTGCGCAGGAAATCGGCAACGGACTTGAGCTTGATTTGGGTCTCGACCCTGGCCATGAGCACCGGGGGGATGATCGGCTTGGTGATGTAATCCGCAGCCCCGAGGCTCAAGCCGCGAATCTCGTCCTCCGTGGCGGTCATGGAGGTGAGGAAAATGATCGGTATATGGCGAATGCGAACGTCAAGCTTGAGCTGCTCGGCAACGTCATAACCGGACAGGCCCGGCATCATGATATCCAGCAGAATCAGATCGGGAAGCGGGTCGGCCTGAAGAAGGCGGAGGGCCTTTTCGCCGCTGTTGGCGGCCTTGACCCGATATTTGTCCTTCAGCAACTCGGCGATCAACATCAGGTTGTCGGGGGTATCGTCGACCACCAGAACGGTCGCTGATGGATAAACGCCCTGAGTGCTATCCATGGTTGTTGGCTCCCTTGCCAGACAATTAAGGAGTTGGCGCACTTGCACCAGTCTCATGCTGGCAAGCGTAGCTATAAAAGCTGCAATCGCTAGGCGGAGATCTGTAGGCTGGTTCCCAGCATCAGGTGGATGAATTCTGGCTAGAGCGCTCGTAAATTAACGAGCATGGGCTTCAGCGTCCGGTTCAGTTAGCGCGATAAAAGCCTTAACGTGCTGGGCGACGGCAAGCAACCCCATTCGATTTGACCGATATCGGATGGCTTGCACACTTCCCGGCACATCAATGATGGTCATTTTTCCCTATTGATTGATCGACGTGCCAAATGCAACGGCTCGGCAAAGGCGCCGGGCCGTGAAGAGCCGTGCTTAGAGGAACGTGAGGACAGCGTTGAACACCAGTGCCGCGACAAAGCCAAGTGGCGCTGCGCGAAACAGGAGCTGCTGGAACAGTGAGCTGCGACTCTGCTCCGTGACACATGAGCCTAATATCAAGCTACCACCAGAGGAGAACGGCGAGATGGAGGTGGCTTGAGCGCCAACGACAATGGCCACAAACAGGATCATCGGATCTAGCCCCAGTGCCGTGGCAAGCGGTGGCACCAATGGGAACAGCGCCGGCGTCACCACCCCCAGTGTGCTGGAGAACAGCGACATGAACGCCGCCACCACACCGAAGACAATCGGCACCATGATCGGCGCAATGCTATTGCCCATCCACGATGCCAGCAAGCCGATGGTCCCGGCCTTGATCGCAACCGAGATCAGCATGCCCACACCACAGATCATGATCAACGTGCCCCAAGGCACAGACGCCATTGCCTTGCGTTCGTCGCCCAGTTTCAGCAAGAGCGCGATCACCGAGAACAGGCTGGCGATCAAACCGATGTCCATCTTCGAATTGATGAAGCTCACCGTGGAATTTGCCGGGAAGACAATTTGCGCGACGGGGGCCGCCAGTACGATCACCATCATCGCTAACGTCAGCCACAGGGTGATTGTCTGCTCGCGGTTCAGTGGCGTCGGCACGGCGACCGCATAAGCGGACGCTTTCATCGCCTTGCCATGGCCGGTGAGAAACACCAATACCGAAATCACCGCCAGCGGTATCACCAGGGTACTGGCGAAAATCGCTGCGGCGTTGATGAAGGCCTCGTTTTCCGGGATGCCAGCATTGGCCATCAAGCCACGAAAAATGATTCCACTCTGGCTGGAGACGAAGTTGGCTCCGCTCAAGGCGCCATAGTTGACCGCCATGCCGCCCGTGATCAGGCTCATCCCGGTGCGCTCGCACAGCAGCAGCGTGATGGGCGCCATGAACGCCAGCACTGTGTAGTAGCCCGCCCCCATCGCCGAGATGGTGGTTGCCGTGAAGAAGACCGCGAACGGCAACAATTGAGGCATCGACCGGCATCGATAAATCAGATGCTCCGCCAATTTTTCAAGCGTGCCATTGACGGTGGCAAAACTATAGAACAGACAAACCGAGAAGATGATGAAGAAAATCTTCAACGGCCACAGGCTGATGACGTCGGACGGGCTCAACCCCATGCCGTAACAGCCGATCAGGTAAGCAAAAGCGATGGCGAACAGACCTATGTTGATCTTGGTCTTGTAACCCAGGGCAACGGCGACAACGATTGCCGCGACGACGAGCAGGCTCATCATGATGGAAGTCCTATTGTTGTTATTGATCGTTTAGCAGCGTATTTCGAAGCCAAACAGCTTCGCTGGGTTGTCCTTCAGCACATGCGCCCGCTCGGCCGCGTCCGGCAGCAAGCCTTCGAGGAAAGCCACTTGCCGGGAATAGTCCGTCTGCTGTTCATACTGAGTGTTGGGCCAATCGCTGCCCCAGACGAGTCGCTGGAGACCGCCACTCGCGTCGCGCAACAGCGCCAGCCCATGCGATGCCTGGGCAAGATCGGATCGACTGCGGTACGGGGCGGACAACTTGAGCCACACCCCGTCATCCTTCAGCAACTCAAGAAACGCCTGATGGTTGGGGTTCCCGGCATCGATGCCCCCCGTCGGCAGGCCGAAATGATCGATGACCACGGTCACACCGCAGGCCCTGATGGCCGATACGATCGGCGCCAGGTCATCGATGCCGCGCTGAACTTCAACTTGCCATCCCCGCAGCGCCAACCGCTGGAACAGAGTGGTCCAGGCTGGGCCGCTGTAATCCGCCAGCGCCTTGCCAATGAGATTCAAACGGATACCAACCACACCCGCTTCGGCCAATTCGTCCAGCAGGGTTTCGCTGACGTCGACATCCACCACCGCCACCCCACGCAAGCGCTGCGGATAACGGCGCAACGCGTCGAGCATGAAGTGATTGTCGGTGCCCAGAAAGCTCGGCTGAATCAATACGCCGTGTGAAAAACCGTGGCGATCCAGGTGATCCACGTATTGCTCCACCAAAGCGTTGTAACGCGGGCTGTAGCGACGGTTGGCAACCATCGGCAGATCCTGGCGGAAGACGTGGGCGTGCGTGTCCACACCGGTGAAGGCAGGAGGGTGAAGGCTGGTCATAAACAGATAACCCCGTTCGTTTGTTGTTATGGAGAATCACCTGCCGCCATGAGAAATCAGGTTATTTGGCCCAATCCTGCAATCGTCAGCACGTGTACAGAAGCTTAAATTCATATATATGACTAGATCACCATATATTCAGAGATGGATATCTGTCAAACCTCACGCAGGTGCTAAAGTGGCTGCGCATGCCGAAAAGGAATCAAAGAAAAATGAACGCCCCTACCCTCGGATACGACGAGCGCTTGCCGCTCTATCAGCGCCTGCGAGAAGAAATGCTCGCCAAGATCGCCACCGGCGAATGGATGCCAGGCGCGCCCATCCCCACGGAGGCCGAGCTCACCAAACACTATGGTGTAGCCATCGGCACGGTACGAAAGGCCGTGGACACACTGGTCAATGAGGGCCTGCTCCTGCGCAGCCAGGGCCGGGGCACCTATGTGCGCCGTCCCAACTTCGATGCCTCACTGGCGCGATTCTTCAGGCAAGTGAATGCCGCTGGCGGGCGCGAAATACCGACCAGCCGCATCCTGGCAAAGAGCCGGCAAAAACCCTCTCAACCTGTGGCAACAGCCCTGAAATTGCAGGGCGACGAAGACGTCGTGCACCTGGAACGGCTGCGGATGGTTGAAAGCCGCACACTGTTTCACGAGGATATCTGGCTCCCCGCCACACGGTTCGGCGTATTGCTGGAAATTGAATCCGAAAGCTTCGGCGAACTGCTCTACCCGTTTTATGAAACCCAGTGCGGACAATGTATCGGCTCGGCGACAGAGACCCTCACCGTAGAGCAAGCCGACCGGGCCACCGCCAAAACCCTTTCAATCAAAGAAGGCGCCCCGGTCGTCACCATCGAGCGCACCGCCCTCGGCTATGACCGCTCCCCGCTCGAATACCGAATTTCCCGCGCGGCGGCCGAGGGGTTCAGGTACCAGATCGATATCTCATGAGCCCAGTGACAAGGGCTCCCACGCCCTAGCAGCCGAGGGTGTCGAGGTTACGCCGGCGGTCCAACCGGGGGCGTAACCGGCTTGTTCAGGCTCAACCTGAGCCGGACTGGAGATGTGTTTCTACCTGGTGATCCCGTTCCTGCTCATCTACAGACTACGGGGCGCGGCCTTCGCCTTGTCGGTTGCGGTCTTCATCCCCGCCTGCCTTGGATTCATCAACACCGACTACTACGGCTACCGTCTGTTGCCGGGTGTCCTGTTCATCTTCCTGTGCGGCAGCTACCTCTATAAACCGCAGACGAAGGGTTTCGCGATTGCTGGCGGTACCGCTGTGGCAGCGGCATTGATCTTTGCGGCGATCATGATGGGCTGGATCGAACGTCGGCCGTTCACCGCCGAAGTGGCCGCCGGCATTGCCCTGGGCATCCCTGCCGTGTACGGGCTGACAACACTAAAATTTCACCGGATTGACGAGTTTCTCGGGAACATCAGCTATGGCGTATTCCTCAATCACTTCGTGGTGATTTACTTCCTGCACGGCCTCTGGCCGATCACCTCATTCGATTGGTCCAAGGTTGCAACGGTGTTGGTGCTGTCGTTCTTGCTCAGTGGTGTTTCGTATTACTGCGTCGAGCGGCCAGCGTTGAAGTATCGGCATAAACTTCGGGCCGGCTCCAAGGATCGAGTGGGGGCCGTTCGGGCAAGTGAGGCAACGGCTTGACGGCGACAGGCGACAGATCGCGCTGCTGAACGTGGTCTGTCTCTCACATTCATGTGCCTAAGCGAGCGCGGTCATTCGCGAACCACTGCTGGCGGCGCTATGATCGCAACACCCGACGTCTTGAACACAAAACCCATGCCCACGCCAAAAACCCGCCCTACCCCCGCCCCGTTCCTCAACCCCGGCGAATCCGTGGTCCTGTTCGATGGCGTGTGCAAACTCTGCAACGGCTGGGCGCGTTTTTTGATTCGTCATGATCATCAACGTCGCGTGCGTCTGGCAGCGGTGCAGTCGCCGGAGGGACAAGCCTTGCTCGCGTGGGCCGGCCTGCCAGTCGACCAATTCGACACCATGGCGGTAATCCGTGACCGTCACTACTGGGAACGTTCAGACGCGTTCTTCGAAGTCATCAGCCAACTACCCGCCCGCTGGCAGGCATTGCGGCTGCTACGTGTATTCCCGCGCGGCCTGCGCGACTGGGCCTACGACCGCATCGCGCTGAACCGCTACCGACTGTTCGGCAAGTACGACACCTGCCTGCTGCCAACCCCGGATCATCAACAGCGCTTTCTGAAAATAACTACGCCAGAAAGCTAATCAACTGCACCGGTGTCATCTTCGTCACCATCATCAGCACGATGACAAACATTCCGGCAAACCCGAGCACGCCCATCCAGAACCACTTCCGGTAAACGGCTTGATACTGCTCATCAAGCCCCGTCCCCGCCTCGCTCGCACTCGACGCCATCACATACAGGCGCTTCTGCAGGAGCAACACCGGCAGCCACAGCGAGCCGACGCAGAAGAAGACAATCAGCGAGGTCAGCACCCACTCGGTGCTCATCGACAACCCCGAAAGCCGCATCAGCAGATAACCGGTGATGATCTGCACAAACCCGGCCGGCGTGGTGATCCAGGTGTCGAAGCGCACCACCATGCGCGCGACGTGCGCTATCACGTACGGATTGCCGGTGCGGCTGGCGGCGATCAGGTAGAGGTAGGAGCCCATGCCGAAACCGAACAGGAAGATCGCGGCGATGATGTGCAGGTACTTGAGGCACAGGTAGAGCATGTCAGCGCTGCCCGTCCGAAAAATGCACGGCCAGGCTCAGGTTGTCCGGGTCGTTGATCGCGGCCATGTACTCGGCGACGCTGATTTCGCCCACGCACGGTCTGGCGCCGGCGGTTGGCACGTAACCCTGGGCCATTTTCGTGGCCAGGGCCACGGCGGCGCAGCTGGGGATCTCCGGGCCTTTGTCGTTCAAAGCGGTGAGTTGCGCGGTCATCGACAGCGGTTTGCCATCAACACCAAGGCCCTGCACGTCGATGTACATCGCACTTTTGCCATCGCCGAATCGCTCAAATCGCATGCCCAACCGATGCAGTCTTCCGGCCCACAAGGCATGGTCGCGCACCAGCCCGACTTTCAGCGCCTGCGCCAGCAAGCCGTTGGCGATACCGCCGAGCTTGAGACCGGCGCCGGCCTTGAAGCTCAGGGTTTGCGCACCATAACGACCGGCGAAGATGTCCATGTCCGGGACATCGACGTTGGCCAGCAATCGCGTGCCCATCTGCGGCATCTTGCGCAGGGTCAGGTCCAGCCAGCCCGACACTTCATGGACTTTGCCGTTCTTGAGTTGCTTGATCGGTTTGCCGGCATAAGCCAGGACACCTTCGATGGTCGATAACCCGGGCATTTTCGCCGAGGAAGAGATGCCATGCTTGATCGAGTCAATGCGCGAAAAGCGCTGGCGCTGCTCATCAATGATCGCTGAAGACAGTGTCGGCACCGAGCTGCAACCACTGAGGATCGCCACGCCCGCTTGTTTCGCCCGCGCGTCGAGCACGTCGATGCCGTTGACGAAGGTGCGGCAGTCCGCGAGGTCGCAGTAGTTCACGCCGGCATCGATGCAACGCTGCGCAACGGCATAAGCTTGCCCCTGAAACGGCCCGCCGGTATGGACGACCAACTGAATGCTCAGCGCACGCAAAGCGGCTTCGAACTCCGTCCCCATGGCATCGCCGCACCAGCCTTCGCAGACGTTTCCCGAATGGCTGTTGAGCTCATCGAGTTTGCGCTGCAACTTGCGCGGATCACGACCCGACAGCACCAGCCCGATGTCCGGCATCAGCGCCAGATGTCTGCACACGATGCTGCCGAAATTTCCGTAGCCCCCGACCACCATCACCCTGAACGGCATGCAATTCTTCCCTAAGTCATTTCATCAAACAGGCGGGAAGGATATAGGGCCGAACGTCAGCAGGCCATTCAGATCAGTTGTTCGCCAGCCGACGCGATCCATTTGCGCAGCAGACAGCCAGAGTGTGCCGTCGCGATTGTTGGTTGATGAAAGACGCAACACACGACGTGAAAACTCAGCAATTCCAGGGGGCTTCGGCGTCGGCGTCGATGCCGTATTTCGCCCGAGCCTGGGCATGTGCCTGCGGATCGAGCGAAGCAAGCGCCGCCAAAACGATGTGATAGCGATCCACTTCAAAGAAGCTGCGCAACGCCGAACGTGTGTCGCTGCGTCCAAATCCGTCGGTGCCCAGGCAGATGCACGGCGCCTGTAAATACGGCACCACCAATTGTGCATAGGCACGCACGTAATCACTGGCCGCCACGACTGGAGCGTTACCGGGCAGACAATGCAGCAGGTGACTCTGGCACTCGACATCGCCGCCGAACACTTGCTGACGCTGCACCTCGCGGGCATCCCGGGCGAGTTCGGAGAAGCTGGTCACGCTCCACACTTCGCTGCTGACTTGCCACTCTTGATCCAGCATGTGCGCAGCGGCAATCACCTCGCGCAGAATCGCTCCCGAACCCAGTAAACGAACCGCCGGTACCTCCTCGCCATAGCGCGCATAGAGGCGCATGCCGCGAATCACGTCCGCGTGTTCGTCTGGTTCAAGTGAGGCCTGAACGTAGTTCTCGTTGGTTACCGTCAGGTAATAGAACTCATCCTCTTGCTGCTCCAGCATGCGCCGGGCGCCATGGTCGATGATCACCGCCGCCTCGCTGGCAAATGCCGGGTCGTAGGCGCGGCAGTTGGGCACAGTGGCTGCCATCAACTGACTGGAGCCGTCCTGATGCTGCAGTCCTTCACCCGCCAGCGTTGTGCGCCCCGATGTGGCGCCGATCAAAAAGCCTCTGGCGCGCTGGTCGGCCGCTGCCCAGATCAGGTCGCCAATGCGCTGAAAGCCGAACATCGAGTAGTAAATGTAGAACGGCAACATCGGCTCGCCATTGACGCTGTAGGACGTCGCCGCAGCGATCCAGGAAGAAATCGCGCCGGCTTCGGTGATGCCTTCTTCGAGCAGTTGCCCGTCGGTCGATTCCTTGTAATAGAGCAGCGCGCCGGCATCTTCTGGCTCGTACAACTGGCCGACGGATGAATAAATCCCGATCTGCCGGAACAGATTCGCCATGCCGAATGTACGCGCTTCATCGGCGACTATCGGCACAATGCGCGGCCCCAATTGTTTGTCCCTGATCAGATGGGTAAACAGTCGCACCACCGCCATGGTCGTCGAGTTTTCACGCTCATCGGCCTTCAGCGCAAAACGGCCATAGCTGTCGAGCGGTGGCACGGCTATTGGTGCAGCCACACCGTTGCGCTTGGGCAAGTAACCACCGAGTGCCCGTCGCTGCTGATGCAGGTATCGCAACTCGGGGCTGTCGTCGGCCGGTTTGTAGAAGCGCATTTCTGCCACGGCCTCATCATCCAGCGGCAAGGCGAAACGATCACGGAATGCCTTGAGCACCTCGATATCGAGTTTTTTCTGCTGGTGCGAGGTGTTGCGCGACTCGCCGATCTGGCCCATGCCGAAACCTTTCTTGGTTTTGGCGAGCACCACGGTCGGCCTGCCCTTGTGCTTGCGCGCGGCCTCGAACGCGGCATGCAACTTACGAAAGTCGTGACCGCCCCGGCGCAACGCGTCGATCTGCTCCGGGCTCATGTCTGCAACCAACGCCTGCAACTGCGGATCCTGGTCGAAGAAATGGCTGCGGTTATACGCACCGTCATTGGCCCCCAGATTCTGGTACTCGCCATCCACCATCCCGGCGAAGTGGCGCAACAGTGCATGGCCGTCATCGCGGGCAAACAATGGGTCCCAGTCCGAACCCCACAGCACCTTGATCACATTCCAGCCGGCGCCGCTGAACAGTGACTCCAGTTCCTGAACGATTTGCCCGTTGCCGCGTACGGGGCCGTCGAGACGCTGCAGGTTGCAGTTGATCACGAAGGTGACGTTGTCGAGATTCTCCCGCGCTGCCAGCGAAAGCGCGGCGATGGACTCCGGCTCGTCCATCTCGCCATCACCAAAGACGCCCCAGACATGCCGCCCCTCCGTCGAGGCAATCCCACGGTGCTGCAAATACCGCAGGAACCGCGCCTGGTAAATCGCATTGATCGGGCCAATACCCATTGAGCCCGTGGGAAACTGCCAGAAGTCGGGCATCAGCCAAGGATGCGGATAGGAACACAATCCGCCGCCCTTCACTTCTTGCCGGTAACGCTCCAGTTGCGACGCCTGCAAACGCCCTTCAAGAAAGGCCCGCGCGTACACGCCGGGGGCAGAGTGCGCCTGGAAGTAAACCAGATCACCGCGCCCGGCTTCGCTGTCCGCACGGAAAAAGTGATTGAAGCCGACCTCGAAAATTTCCGCCGCCGAGGCGTAACTGGCGATGTGACCACCCAATTCGCCATAGGCCTTGTTCGCCTTCGCCACCATGGCCAGGGCGTTCCAGCGAATGATCGAGGTGATGCGCTCCTCCATCACCAGATCCCCGGGATAAACCGGCTGCTGTTCGAGCGCGATGGTGTTCTGGTACAGCGAATACGCACTCGCCGTCGTTTGCACGCCGAGACGGCTGGCCTGCTCGGCCAGTCGCAGCAGCAAGAACCGCACGCGCGGTCTGCCGCCGACTTTCGCGACACCTGCCAGGGCTTCCAGCCACTCGTTGGTTTCAATGGCATCGATGTCTTCGTGAACCGGCGTACCGTGGGTTGGCCGTTGCGCGGTATCTTTCATGGCTGCACACCCTGACAGGTTGAATGGGCGACTGGATCAGTTCGACACGTGCTCAAGAAATATCAGTTGCAACGGCTCTTCCAGCAGGTCATCCGCCGCGGCGGCAAAGCGCTTGAAGTAAGGCATGGCGAAATGCGCATCCAGTGCCGCCTGATCCTTGAAGGCCTCGCGCATGTAGAACGTGCCGCGCTGGTCGCGCAGTTCAAACAACACATAGTCGAGATTGCCCGGCTCTGCGCGTGTCGGCTCAACCAGCGCCAGCAAGCCTTCTTTCAAGGCCTGTTCCTGGCCTGACCTGGCCTTGAGCACGGCAATCGAGATCAATGTTTCTGTGGACTGGCTCATCTTCAATACTCCTGGGACCGGCTGCATTCAGAGAAAGGTAAACAGCGACTGGGACGGCAAGCGGGACTTGGGCAGGCCTGCGTTGAAGTCTTCGCTGCTGTGATAGCCCAGGCTCACCACGACCAGACTGGTGAAGCCCTGTTCGCGCAGGCCCAGTTCACTGTCGAGGACTTTGCTGTCGAAACCTTCCATCGGCGTCGCGTCGATACCCAGCGAGGCGGCACCCAGCAGCAATGTGCCCAGCGCGAGGTAGGTCTGCTTTTCCATCCAGTGCTGCAGGTCTTTCTGATCGAAGCGATGCAGATCGACAAAACCGCGCCGTCCACGCTCCTGCCCTGCTCGCGCCTCGGCATTGTGAAAGCGCCCGTCCATGGCTTCCTGAGCCAGCAACGCCTGCAGGTATTCCTCGGGCAGATGCGTGCGAGTGCAAAAGACGATGACGTGCGACGCGTTGAGTATTTTCGGCTGGTTGAAGCTGAACGGCCCCTGAGTACTGTGGGCGATTCGCGCACGGCTCTGATCACTCTCGGCAACCACGAAATGCCAAGGCTGGGAGTTGACCGACGACGGGCTGTTGCGCAGTTGTTCCAGCAGCAACTCCAGTGTGTGCCTGGGAATCTTGCGCTCGGCATCGAAAACTTTTGTGGTGAAACGGCGCTTGGCCAGAGAAACGAGATCCATGATTGAACTCCTGATCTGAAAAGTGAAAGCGTAGAACTCAATGCCGCTTGGAAATCAGCGCGTCGGCGCCGGCGCTGCGTCGATCTTCAGACGCATCAGGCTGTAAGGTTTTTGCCGCTGATCCTGCCCGGAACGGAATGCCGCCTGGCGGTGCAACTGGTTGGCGATGAAATACAGATAGCCGTCGGGGCCAATCGACAATGTGTCTGGCCAGAGCAGGCGCGGGTCGTGTACCAGCGTTTGCCATTGGCCGTCCGGCAGACGCTTGCGGATCGAGTTGTGCTCGTAATCGCCGGCATAGACGGCGCCGGCGGCGTCAGCCTCCAGACCATCGGACGCGCCCTTCTCCCCCAGATCCTGCACGGCGGCCGTCAGTTGCTGTTCACTGAAGTTGGCATCACGCAGCAACGCGGTGGACACCGAATACAGGTGCCGACTCGACAGCGGTGTGAAATACAGTGTCTTGCCGTCCGCCGACAGCGCGATGCCGTCCGAGGCCACGCCCAACGGTTTGCGCTTGCCGTCCGGACCTTCAACGGTGAGTGGCAGGCCTTCAACCACCGGGACAAACGTCGGGTCAACCGAGGTCGCCGGCACACCGCTCAAACGGCGCATGGCACTGCCGCTGGCGATGTCCATGACGATGATCGCGCCCGGTCCGCGCAGTGACGAGTCACTGAGATAGACCGTTCCCTCCGGGCCTGTGCGAAAGTCGAAACGCATGTCGTTAACGTAGGTACTCGGCAACATGACGTTGTCCGGGAACACCAGGCGCTTGACGATCTGGTTGCTGACCAGATCCACTGCGATCAGCTTCGCGCCTTTGGGTTTCGGGTCTGCGAAACCCGGCGCGGCGGTATCGAGCAACCAGACACGGCCCCGCCCGTCGGCCACAACGCTCTGTACGCTGATCAGACCATCACTGGGATCGTTGAGGTTTTCCTGGTTGATCGCCGCGTTCGGGTAAGCCACGACTTTGCCGTCGCGGATCTCGCCCACGGTGAACGGCACGTTGTCGCCCCAACGCGGGAAGTTGACGAAGATTCGCCCGGTCTCGGTGACGGTCACGCCGGTGGGCATCGCGTCGTAGAACGCATGGACCTGTTCGAGCTTGCCGAAGGATCGGTCGGCGGGGGCATTGGCCGGCAACGGCACGGCGCTGATTGCATGGGCGAACGGCGCTGCCATGACCATGACCAATGCAGCAGAAAGCTTTTTCATACGCATGAGCTGCTCCTGACCGGCCCGCGTGCAGGCCCGTCTGAATGAGTGAAATCAGAAACCTTCGAGTACCAGTTTGCCTCGGGCCTTGCCGCTCTCGACCAAGGCATGGGCACGGCGCATGTTTGCCGCGTTGATCGCGCCAAAATGTTCACCGACGGTCGTTTTCAAAATGCCCCGGTCAATCAGATCGCTGACGCGATTGAGCAGGTGATGCTGCTCAATCATGTCCGGGGTTTCGTACAGCGAACGGGTGAACATCAGCTCCCAGTGCAGCGACAGCGACTTGCGCTTGAGCGGCATCACATCGAGGCTCTCAGGATCGTCGATCACGCCCAGACGCCCTTGTGGTTGGAGCACTTCGATCAGCTGCGCAAAATGCTCCTCGGTATGGGTCAGGCTGGCGACGTGGCTGACCTCGTCGATGCCCAGTGCCTGCAACTGTGCAAGCAGCGGCTGACTGTGATCGAGGACGTGATGCGCGCCCAATTGCCGGACCCAGTCAGCCGTTTCCTGCCGCGAGGCGGTGCCGATGACGGTCAGCTGCGTCAACTGTCTGGCCAGTTGCACCAGCATCGAACCGACGCCGCCCGCTGCCCCCGTGATCAACAGGCACTTGCCCTGCCCTGAACCTTCGGTGACACCGAGACGGTCGAACAACAGTTCCCAGGCGGTGATCGAGGTCAACGGCAATGCCGCGGCATCCGCAGCACTTAACGAACGCGGTTTGTGCCCGACGATTCGCTCGTCCACCAGGTGAAATTCGCTATAACTGCCGGTGCGGGCAAGGGAGCCTGCGTAGAACACTTCGTCGCCAGGCTGAAACAGCGTCACTTCAGCCCCGACCTCGCGGACAATACCGGCGGCATCCCAGCCGAGGATTTTCGGTTCTTTGGTGAAAGTGCCGGCGCGTACTTTGGTATCGACCGGATTGACCGACACCGCACGAACTTCTACGAGCAAATCCCGGGGGCCGGGAGTTGGCACCGGAAGGTCGATGTCCTGCAACGATTGCGGGTCTTCAATGGGCAAAGCGTGTTGGGTGAAGGTGATGGCTTTCATGGAAACTCGCTGTCTGAAGAGCTGATGTGCTCGCTTGGCGCCATCTTCGACTTCCCAAGCACAAAGAAAAACCAGCAGAATGCGCCAACACTTTCACTGCAGGAGTGAAAATGATCCGCATCGATGATCTTGGTTTGTTCACCCGCAGCGCCGCGCTGGGCAGCTTCACCGCTGCCGCCCATGAGGCGGATTTATTGCCCGGTCAGGTTGCCGCGGCGATCAAGCGTCTGGAGCGTGAGCTGGACGTGCGTCTGTTTGCGCGCACCACCCGCAGCCTGCGATTAACCGCCGAGGGCGAGCAATACTTGCCCACCGCCCACTCGGTGCTGGAGGCGCTCAAGCAAGGCAAGGAAAACCTGCGCGGTGAAAACGCCACGTTGCGCGGCGTGTTGCAAGTGACGGCGCCGTCCGATCTGGGGCGCAACATTTTGCTGCCGTGGCTCACACTGTTTCGCCGCCAGCACCCGGAACTGACCTTGCGCTTTTCCCTGTCGGACCAGATGGCCGACTTGTTTCGTGACCCGGTAGACGTGGCGATTCGATACGGCTCGAATGAAGACGCCAACTACGTGGCGCTGCCGCTGGCACCGTGGAACCGGCGGGTACTGGTCGCCGCACCGGAATACGTGGAGCGCCACGGATACCCGCAAACGCCGGATGATCTGCACAACCACGCTTGCCTGCTCTACCAGCAAGGCGGCCGGATCTACGACAAGTGGAGTCTGGGCAGTGAAACGATCCAGGTCTCGGGACCGATGTTCAGCGACGACGCCGACATCGTGCGCCGCTGGGCGTTGAGCGGCGAAGGCATCGCCAACAAATCCTGGCTGGACGTCAGTGCAGACGTGATCGCAGGACGACTGGTCGTGCTACTGAAGGATTTTCCCGGCAATGCCTCACCGTTGAGTCTGGTGTGCCCGCATCGCAAGCAGATCACCCCGGCGGTGTCTCAGCTTTATGCGTGGTTGAGTGGCCAGTTTGTCGCTCTGGAACGCATCCAATAGCTCCCCTGGTGGTTGCCGCATTGACGAGACGCTCCTCGAATGTTCAGATGCCGGCCAGTTTCAGGTGTCCCATGCCGCCGTGCATGGGGTGAAACGGGAAACCGGTACATTCTTTTCGAACAAGTCCGGTGCTGCCCCCGCAACGGTATGCGCGTGATGTTTTCAATACACCACTGTGGCCAGACGGCCATGGGAAGGTGAAAACCTCGATACGCGCGAGCCCGGAGACCGGCCTGGAATTTCGTTTGGCAAAATCCTGCGGTGGGCGGGCATGGGCCGGTATTGGCTGTGCGCGATGCCTTCTCTTGCATGCTCTTCTGCGAAGATCCTTTTCGAGAAGACAATGATTCGACCTTTCAACACTTCTGCTCCAACCCTGTTCCTTGGCTGCCTGTTCAGCCCGCTGCTACTGGCCGACGACGCGCCGCTGGAACTCAATCAACAAATCGTTACTGCACCGTCAGTGGAATCCACCACCGTCGCCGAGATGGCCAGATTCGGCAGCAAGGTCGAAATCGTCAGCCGCGAGCAGATCGAACGCGCCGGCCCCAGCGCCGATGTCAGCCGGGTGATGCAGATGTTCATTCCAGGCTTGTATGTGGCGCCGAAAAACGGCCCTTTCGACTACGGCACCTATTCGCTGCTCGGCGGGCGCAACGACGACACGCTGATCCTGCTCGACGGCGTGCGCCTGAACAATCGCCTGTACGGTGGCCTCTATCTGGACACCCTGCCGGCCAACGCCATCGAACGCATCGAAGTGCTCAAGGGTGGGCAGAGCCTGTTGTTCGGCACCCAGGCCGTGTCCGGTGTGATCAACATCGTCACCCGCAGCCCGCAATCGCGCAAAGCCGCCGGCGAAGTGAATCTAGGCGTCGACAGCTTTGGCGGCACCACCGAAGACGCTCGCGTCGAGAATATCTTCACTAACGGCTTCGGCGACCTCGGTTTGTTGGCGTACGTCAGTCACAACGTCTCCGACGGTTACCAGCCCTATCGCAACCGCGACATGAAAAACGATTCCGGCAAGGATCGCGCCTACGAAGTCACCACGTTCGGCGGCAAGGCGATTCAGTCATTCGGCGATGATTCGCGGCTGGAGCTGTTTTACCAATACGCCGACGCCAACCTCGATTTCGCCCGCCCGGTCGACAACCACAAGACCACTAACGACCGCGTGCAGCAGATCGCCACGGCGACCTTCGAGCAGACCGTCAATGAGCGCCTGAGCTACTTCGTCAAAGGCCATATCAACGACTGGGACACGCGTTATACCCGCGTCAACAACGTGGAGGGCGGCGGCACCAAAGTCATCAACCACAATGACTATTGGGGCTTCACCGATTGGGGTGTGCAGGCCGAGGGCAAGGCTGAATTGCCCGGTGGCCATGTACTGGTGTTCGGCACCGACAACCAGTGGTTCAAGGGCCAGGATGATGTGTTGATCATCGATAACGACAAGGCCGAAGCCCACGCTTTCTACACGCAACTGCGCCCGCAGATCGACGCCCTGCCCGACTGGCACCCGAGCATCGGTGTGCGTCACGAAGCCATGAGCGGTGGCGATGGTGCCACCGTCGGCATGCTCACTTCGCTGTATGACCTCAATGACAATTGGTCGGTGCGCGGCCAGTACGGCAGCGCCTACAAACTGCCAAACGCCGAGCAATTGTTCGTCAATGAACCGGGCGACGAGATCGGCAATCGCAACCTGAAGCCGGAAAAAAGCCGCAATGCGGAGCTGGGTGTCGACTACAAAGGCTTTCTGCTCGACCGCGAATTCAGCGCCAGCGTGACCCTGTTCAAACGCAAGATCGACGACTTGATCACCCTCGACGACATTCAATGGGTCAACGGTGAAGGCCAGGTGCGTATGCGCGGTTTCGAGGCCGACGCCAAACTCGCGCTCAACGATCAGTGGAGCCTGCAAGCGGACATGACCCGCAACCTCACCGAATCGCGCAGCGGTGTAACCCTCAACGATATCCCGAGCTTCTTCGCCCGCTCGCGGCTTGGCTATGAATCGGAAAACCGTCTGTGGGGCGCCGGCGGTGCGATCCGCTATATCCGCGACATCAAAAGCTCGAAGCAAGTCGAGTACGGTAACTATTCCGTGGTCGACGCCGACGCTTATCGCTACCTCGACAACGCTCATCAGCACCGCGTGAGCCTGCTGGTGGAAAACCTGTTCGACCGCGATTACGTCACCAGCCGTTCGAGCAACGTCGACAACCTCGGCCGGCCGTTCACCTCCGAAGTGCGCTACACGTACCGCTTCTGATGAGTGGAATCAAAACCGTCGACGGCGTCGACACGCACCCGGACTGGTCAAATGTGCCCGAGCATGCGCGCCATGTATTCCTCTGCACCGGCCCGCGTTGCACCCAGCGCGGCGCCTTGCAGTTATGGAAAACCCTGCGCCGGCATTTGCTCGCGCACGATCGCATCGAGACGCCGGATGGCGTCTTGCTGACGCGTACGCACTGCCAGTTTCCGTGCAACCTGGGACCGGTTGTGACGGTGTATCCGGAGCGCTGCTGGTATGGCGTGCGCAGCCATGAAGATGTGCAGCGACTGGTCGAGGGGCATCTGGTGGGCGGTGAAGTGGTTGCGGATTTGCTGATCAAGGCGCAGACATGAGATCGATTCTGTACGTACTTGGCACCCTGCTCTGCTCAATGCCTGTACTCGCCGACAGTTACCGCAATTGCGGCGAAGAATGGAGCGCCGATCAATCTTCGCGCATCGTCGCGCTCAATCAGCATGCGGCCGATCTCGTCCTCGCACTGGGTGCCGGGCCAGCGCTGGTCGGCGTGGCGTATCTGGATGACACCGGTGCCGGTCAGCGCCAAGCCGAGTATTTCGGCGTACCGGTAATCGCGCGGCAGTACCCGGCCAGCGAAGTGCTTTACGCTGCGAAGCCGGATCTGGTGATCGGCGGTTTTGCCACGGCGTTCGGCGACGGGGTGACCTCGCGCTCGGGGCTTGCGCGCAATGGCGTGGGTTCGTATCTGCTGGAGTCCGCCTGCAACGGGCACTCACTGGATTATTTCGCGCATGTGCGCAATGACTTGCTGACCTTGGGCAAGCTGCTGCACCAGCAGCAAAAAGCCCAAGCATTGATCGACTCCATGGAAAAGGACATTGCCAGCGCCCGAGCCTTGGCCGGTGTAGGTAAACCGTTGTCCGTGTTCTATCTCGACAGCGAAGTCAAAGGTCTCGACAGCGAAGGTCGACGTGGCTTTGTCACCCAGCTGTTGGCCGCTGCCGGTGCGCGCAATGTGTTTGCCGACATCAACCTCTATCGAGTGACCGTGAACAGCGAAACCCTGCTGGCCAGCGACCCGGACGTGATCCTGCTGGCCGACGCCGAATGGTCGCCCGCCCGCCGCAAACGCTACCTGTTGGCCCACGACCCGGTCCTCTCGCAACTGCGCGCGGTGCGCGAGAACCGCATCATCGACATCCCGTTCACCCACCTGCTACCGACCTTCAACAGCGGTCGGGTGGCGCTGGAGCTCGCTCGCCTGCTCAATGCCCTGAATAAAAATAAATGAACCCGCCGCACCCTACGCCACCTAACGAACAGACCATCAGGAGGTAGCCAATGCAAATCGAAACCGTGTGGATCGTACTGGCGGCAGTTCTTCTGCTAATCGAACTCTGGGCCATCAATCGGGTGCGCAAGAGCGAGGGGAAAGCGAGCAATAAGGGTGTGTGGATTGTGCTGATCGTGTTTGTGCCGTTGTTCGGGTTGATTGCCTGGGCGCTGGCGGGGCCCAAGCATGTCAGTCAGCATTCGGCGTCGTAACCTGATCCTTGATCCATAGCGACTGAGCATCCGTCACGGACCGGCAGGCCTAATGCCCGCCGGAGATATGCTTGCTTAACCCGTTGCCAGCGTACGAGCCCGGCTTTTGGCCGGGCTTTTTTCTGGTTGCTCGCTGCGTCTCCCTGCTGCAGGATCAGCCGATCGACAACAGGGAATGTTGAAATGAACCAGGCAACACATCGACGAATTGTGGTGGTGGGTGCGGGCATCGTCGGCGCCTCGCTTGCGTATCACCTGTCTGGCAAAGGTGCACACGTCACGCTGATCGAGGCTGACGAGATCGCGAGCGGCGTGACGGCAAGCTCTTTCGCCTGGATCACTGCCACGCACGCCGGCGCTGAGCCGATTGCGCAGTTGCGCGGTATGGCCATAGATGCCTACCGACGACTCGAAACCGAGCTGCCGGATTTGCAGATTCGCTGGACCGGAGCGCTGTCGTACAGCGAATCAGCAGAGTATCGGGCGTCGGCGACATTGTTATCGTCTGCCGAAGTGCTTGCCCGCGAGCCCAACCTGAAAAACCCCCCACCCTGCGCGTTATTTCTTGCTGAAGAAGGCGCACTCGACGCCGTGCAGGCCACCCACGCCTTGATTGCCGGCGCCCAGGCGCTGGGGGCGCAATTGCTCACGCAAACCCGAGTGACCGCTTTCAAAACCTGCAACGCAGATGTCACCGGCGTTGAAACCACAGCGGGCACGTTTGATGCTGACCTTGTTGTGCTTGCTGCGGGGACTGGCACCCGGCAGTTAACACAGATGCTCAACGTGTCCCTGCCCATCGACGCCTCGCCTGCCATTTTCATCCGCTACCAGACCCAACCGGGCCTCGTTAAAGGCATCATTTCCAGCCCTGTCATGGAAATTCGGCAAAGCGCCGACGGCACGTTGCTGGCCGCTGAAGATTATCTGGGAGAGGCGCCGGGCAACTCGCCGACTGACATCGCCCGGCAAACCGCCGAAGCCATACAGAGTGAACTTCACGGTGTGGTTTCCATTGCGCCGCAAACCGTCGCCGTCGGGCTTCGGCCCATGCCCGCTGATGGCCTCCCCGTTGTCGGTTACTTGCCTGGGGTCGGTGGAGTTTACGTTTGCGCGATGCATCCCGGTGTGACGCTGGCGGCAATCGTCGGGTGCCTCGTCAGTGAAGAGCTGCTGGATCACCAGTCATCTGCTGCCCTTGCACCGTGCCGCCCAAAGCGTTTTTTCAGAATTGCGGCAAAGTGACAAACAACGCTGCTCTTACCCGCTGAGAACCTGCGGCAATATCTACAACAAAGAGATTTTTATCATGGAAGAAGTCATCACCTATCGCATTGCCACTGCTGACGATGCGCCGGTAATGAGCGAATTGGGCCAACTGCTCAACTCGGTACACCACGCCGCTCGCCCTGATATCTACGCCGCCGCCACCGAAGATTTTGCCCGCGATTTGCCGCACTGGGCCGGGGTATTCGAAAAGCGTGGCCAGATCGTCTTCATCGCCAGCGCCGGTGAACGGCCCGTGGCGTTCATTACGGCCATCCTGTCCGCCAGTTCCGGCCCGCTGATGCAACCGCAGAATGTGGTGCGCATCGGCTCGGTGTGTGTCGCCGAGCCGTTCTGGGGCAAAGGCATTGGCCGTGCACTGATTCAACGGGTAAAAGACTGGGCTATCGAGCAAGATGCTCAGGACTTGCGCCTGACGGTATGGCCATTCAACGAGCGCGCGGTACGCATGTATGCCGAGTTCGGCTTCGAAACCCGTGCCCTGGAGATGGGCGTGCGTTTGTGAGGAGCGGACACGTCCGATCATGAATAACCGTGAACAGCTCCATCAACAGGGTTTCGCCCTGCTCCGTCGCGCCATACCCGCCGAGTGGCTGGACGACCTGCGCCAGGCGTTCGATGCGGGTGTGCTGCCGTCAGATCGCTGGCCCGTCCCACGGGGTCAGGACTGGCGTCATTCGCTGTTGGATGAGCAGGCGACCGTGCGCGCGGTGTGCCACTTGCCAACGGTGTTGGCCGTGGTCGGTGAGCTGATCGCCGAGCGCTTCTTTCTGTCCCAGGTTGAGGGTCGCGAACCGCTTGCGGGGGGCGGCCATCAGCAGCTGCATCGCGACTTGTCCGCGCAACGCCCCGGCGACTGTGCGGTGGCCCTGGCTTTTTTCGATGACTATGGTGCCGACAACGGCGCGACCCGCATCGTCCCCGGCAGCCATCGCCCGGCGCCGGGAGCGCCACCGGTAGACGTCAATGATGAGTCGGGGTCAGTCCAGCTCACGGGCCGTGCGGGCGATATTCTGGTGTTCGATGTCGACCTGCTGCATGCCGGCACCAGGAATCTGCTGGGTGGGCGCCGGCGTTCGGTTCTGATCAACTATTGGGCCGAGCCGCTGTACGCGTCTCACCTTCAAACGGTGGCTCTGCGAAATATCCGCATGGACCCTATCGAATGGTTTGATCCTGCCGACAACATCCTGATGGACACCGAGGGGTTTAACGGCACAAGTTTCCCCGTATAAAAGCCACTTTCTATTACGATTCAAGAGGCTGCACCCATGAGCAACGCCTGGAACGAAGGTTATTTCACCGACGAAGGCTACACCTACAGCTATAGCCGGGAAATCAATCCGGTTTTCCAGCGTTACTGCCTGTTGTTGCGCGGCGTTGCCGGTCTGGACAATCCCGACGGTTATCACTGTGAACTCGGCTTTGGCCAGGGTGTGTCGATCAATATCCACGCCACGGCGAGCCCTGCCGGCTTCGTCGGGACCGACTTCCACCCCGGTCAGGCGGCCCATGCCATTGAGCTGGCAGAACTCAGCAACAACGGCGCAAAACTCTATGACGACAGCTTTGAGCAACTGCTGGCGCGCCATGATTTGCCGCAATTCGACAGCATCAGCCTGCACGGCATCTGGACCTGGGTCAGCCGTGACAACCAGAAGCTGATTGTCGAATTCGCTCGGCGCCACCTCAAACCGGGTGGTCATCTGTACGTCAGTTACAACGCATTCCCGGGCTGGTCGCCTGCGGCGCCGTTGCGCCAATTGTTCAGCCTGCACGACCGCTTCGCCAATCACTCGACGCGGGCGGATCAGCGCATCGACGCCGCGTTGCAGTTTTCCGAAGCGCTGCTGGCGGCCAACCCCAAGTACGCCATCGCCGCGCCAAGTCTGGGCGCCCGACTGCAGACCATCAAAGGTCAGGACCGCCAATACGTCGCCCACGAATATTTCAATCGCGACTGGAACTGCATGTATTTCGCCGACATGGTGGATGCGCTGGCCCCGGCCAAGCTCGATTACGTCACGACAGCGGTGCCGCTGGATTCGGTTGATGCACTCAATCTGAGTGCCGAAGCCCTGACCTTTCTCGACGGTATCGAGCACCCGGTGATGCGCGAGCAGGCACGTGACTACTTCGTCAATCAGTCTTTCCGTCGTGATCTGTACGTGCGGGGTGCCAACCGGCTCTGCGCCGCCGAGCGCCGGGCGCGCATGCTCAAAACGCGCTTTGTCCTCATGCAACCAGCAGAAAACGTAGCGTCCAGCGTCACCGGCCCCGCTGGCGAAGCGTCTTTGCAAGCGGAAATCTACGGCCCGCTGCTCGATGCCCTCGCGGGCCAGACGTATGAAGCCAAAACGATGCAGCAGTTATTCGATACGGTGTCGCCAATCGCCTATGACGATCTGGAACAGGCGCTCGCCATCCTGGTCGGCATGGGTGCGGTGGCCCCGTGCCAGAGCGAAGCTGCCGAGGCTCTGGTGTATGAACGCTGCGCTGCGTTCAACCTGCAACTGTGCAAGCGCGCGCTGTTCAACGCCGACATTCAGGTGTTGAGCAGCCCGGTCACCGGCGGTGGCGTCATGGTCAGCCGCTTCCAGCAACTGTTCCTCATTGCAATCCGCCAGGGCAAACAGCACCCGGCGGAGTGGGCGCAACTGGCGTGGAGCGTCATCGCTGAACAAAACGAAGTGTTGGTCAAGGACGGCAAAACGCTGACCACCGCCGAAGCCAACATCGCCGCACTGACCGAGCAAGCCCAGGCCTTTGCCGAGCAATCGCTGATCGTGCTGAGCGCTTTGAAAATCGTCTGATCGGGGTAGGTGGTGCGCAGCGGGGCAGGAAATCTTAATCAAACGCCCCGTTGAGCACCTCGTAAATCAGGCCGGTGGCCAGCGCAACCAATATCAGATCCGTGCCCGCCTGCTGCCATTCGTAGCCATCGTAATGCGGCAGATGACCGGCCAAACGCCCATCGAGCTTTTTCGCGATACCGGGCGGCAATGGCTTGCCGCGTGCAAGATTCTTTTGAATGCCCGGTGGTAGCGCAGGCCCCGGACTCCAGTAGTCGCGGTAGCCACCAACAATCCCGAGCACATTGCCGCGATCGATATTTGGGCCATGACTCCAGTCACCACCCGAGTTGTTGCCCTTGTTGCCGTTACCTTTCTGGTTACCGTGGCCCTGCACATTCTGCGAATTACCTTTGCCATTGCCCTTGCCATTACCGGGATCAGCCAATGCCATCGCCGAGCTGAAAACCAGCGCAAGAGAGGAAATCGTTGCAATCAACGTGCGTGACTTGTTCATGCGGCGCGCCTTCATGGTGGGTTGCTCCTGTGTCATCGTGACGTTACACATCAGCCTAGTTTATTCCGGCTGACCGGTCGTCGATTACGCCTAGCCCATCGACTCCCGTCCGGAACCCGCATCATCTGGTTGCCCAAGCGCTTCGGGCATTTCTCGATCGAAATTCTCGAAGAGCAGGCGCTGGGGGCATTTATCGAGGCAGCATTTGCTTGCGGATGAAACTCCGCCGCCCCTGATCGATACGTCTACGTTCTCTCCATCGCCACCACGCCTGGAGACTTCGCCATGACCCGCCTGCTGCTGACTGGCTTCGCCCTGCTCGCCCTGAGTTTCCAGGTCCACGCCGACATCACCCCCTTCCCCGCCACCTTCCACACTCAGGACATCAAAGTCGAAGGCGCGACAATGCATGTGCGAGTTGGTGGCAAGGGTCCGGCCGTGGTGCTGTTGCATGGTTTCGGTGATACCGGCGACATGTGGGCGCCGCTGGCGGCGGATCTGGCCCGCGATCACACCGTGGTGGTGCCGGATCTGCGCGGCATGGGTTTGTCATCGATTCCGCAGGACGGCTACGACAAGAAGACCCAGGCCGGCGACATTCGTCAGGTGTTGAGCGCGCTGAAGATCGAACACTCGGTGGTCATCGGGCATGACATCGGCACCATGGTCGCGTTCGCCTATGCCGCGCGCTATCCCGAGCTGACCGAGCGCCTGGTGGTGATGGATGCGCCCGTACCCGGCATCACACCGTGGAACGACATCGTTCGTTCGCCGATGCTCTGGCACTTCGACTTCGGCGGCGCGGACATGGAGCGTCTGGTTGCCGGGCGCGAACGCATCTACCTCGACCGTTTCTGGAACGAGTTCGCCGGCACCCCGGCCAAAATCGATGAAGGCACCCGCCAGCATTACGCCAAGCTCTACGCCCGCCCCGGCGCCATGCACGCCGCTTTTGCCCAGTTCCGCAGCATTCGTCAGGACGCCCTCGACAACGCCCCCGTTCTGCAGAAACACCTGGCCATGCCGGTGCTCGCCGTGGGCGGTGAAAAGTCCTTTGGCAACAACGAAGCAATCGTCATGCGCAATGCCGCGGACAACGTTACCGAGGTGGTGATTCCGGCAGCCGGACACTGGTTGATGGAAGAGGCGCCGGCACCGACCATCAAGGCAGTGCGCGACTTTATCGCAATGTGAAGAATGGGCATTGCCTTGGCCCGACGCTTACGTCAGGATTCGCCCCTTTTGCGCGCAAGAGCAGGCCGGACAGAAAACATGAATCGTCAAAAGAAACTGCAGCAGTTGTTCAAGGAAAAGGCCAAGAAGGCCAGCGCCAAACTGGCGCCGAAAAAGCCCAAGTACATCAGCAAGGCTGAGCGGGCGAAACTGGAGGCTGAGACGGCGGTGGAATCAACCGATACCCGCGAGAGCTGATCCCTGCCCTACAAGAACGGCGCAATATTCGCCAGCGCCCGCTCAATGTAGCGGTCTTTCTCCGCCACCGGCGCCACGCGTTTCGCTGACCGGGCCGGGTGGTCGTTTTTTTTCTGCCCGTTTTGCGCGTTTACCGACCAAATTTACGACACATTTATTTTTATGCTTGCGCCTATTTCGGAGCCAGACTCACGATGACAAATAGCTCGCCAAACTATGAAAAAAATCATATTAAACTGATGAGATTTCATATCACCCTGGCATTATTCTATTTCCTCATCTGCTCACTTTCTGCATGGCTATGCATGATTGATAAAAGCACCTCAATAGGCATACCTGTGTTTTGCGCAGCAGCCGTTTTCGTCCATTTACTGCTTGCCTATGGAAGCAGAAACCGACTTGAGTCTTCGAGAAAAGCATCAGAGTTCATAGGTGCGTTATTGATGTTTGGTTTTCCAATAGGCACGTTGTTGGGGTACTTCTTCTTGCAATGCACAATATGGCAGGATCCGGAACAAAAACATTAATAGGCTTGTGAGAACGGACATGTGAGCGGTTCTCCTTTTCTGCGCCGATACTTTTACGACGCCGAGTTGAGCCTCTCCGGTGCACCGGCCCTGTGCAAGTGCTATGGGCTGACCAAGGAACAATGGATCGAACGCCGACGGTGACGTTAATGGCATGTCTGAGCGCACCTTGCGAGCCAGTCCGCATCAAGAAGGCGTTTTACACGCCAGCCAAGCCCCCCAGAACAAACTGCTGAAAAACCGCGTCGCCTCGCCAAACCCGGCCTCATGCAACAACGCCTGAACCGCCGCTTCGGAATGCGGCGGGTCGGCGCCTTGCAGAATCTTGCCCAGCTTGGCCTTCACCTCCTCCGCACTGGCGCCCTGCTGCCGCCAACGCTGTCCCCACGCCTGGAGCAATAACGGTTGGCTGGCATAGGCGTAATGGTTGCCGGCGACAATCAGCGGCGCCCCCGGTTTGAGCCGCGCCTGAATCGCTTGCAGGATCTGGCGCTTGGGCTCATCACTGTTCAGATGATGGAGCACGCCGATCAACGTTGCCGCATCAAATGAGGCAGCAGCCGGCAGATCTTCGACGTGGCCAAGATGCACCTGGGTTCGGTGCAGCAAGTCGTTGGCCTGCAGTTGCGCTGTCGCGGTTTCCAACATCGGTACGGAAGGGTCGACTGCGGTGAAATGCCATTGCGGCTCCAGCGCCGCCATCGCAATGATTTCCTGCGCCGTGCCGCCAGCGCCGACCACCAGTATGTTGGCCGGACGCGAACCCAGGCTCGCCGCCAACATGCAGGCCGCCAGATCATGACAGGCGTCGTAGCCGGCCAGCGCGATGCGGCTTTGGCGGGCGTATTCGCTGGCGCGGGAGGTGTCGAATTTTTCTGCGGGGCTGGTCGAGGTTTGGCTCACGGCAATGCTCCTGGTTTTTCGAGCACGCTACGCCGAAGAGCGCGAGAGGGAAAATTCATTCGCTTCATGCCCCGCATTCCTTGCGGGAATGCGGGGCATGTGAACCTGGGTTTTGTATTACCGAGCAAGCAGCGCCTGCAGCCCACCATGGCCGTCGACGATCAGGCTGCGAATCAGTGCCTGATAGTGCTCGGCACTGTTCGGTTCTCGAAGATCGAAACTGGCCAGCCAACTGACCAGTGTTCTGTCCTGGCCTGACAAAGCAACCAGTTCCACGCTGGCCACGTAGTTGTCCAGCGGTAAGGGCGACTCTTCAAAACGGTAGGACAGCCTCAACGCCGAGTCATCAACCGACAACAAGCGCTCTCTGACAACGGCGCCATCGCTCAACGTGAGCGTGCGAATGCAGCCCACAATCTCGGGTCCTGCGCCTTCGATATGGCTGTCCACAATCGAAGGGTGCCAGTTCTTGATCTCGCCAAACTGCTTCACCACGTTCCAGACCTGTTGTGCAGCGCCTTCCACGACAGCGGAAAACTCAACCTTCGACATCTCGTATCCCCTTGTAATTGATCATCCGCCGATCCCGGCAGCGGACTACCGGGATCGACCGATACTCAGGCCTCGAACTGGTGATAAACCTTGGCGATGACCTTCCAGACGCCGCCCATTTTGATCAGGGTCAGGTAGTCGTTGTAGTCAGCACCGATCGCATCGGTTTCCATGTCCACGCGCACCACTGCGGTGGTCGGTGTGATCGCCAGCACGTCAAGACGTGTGCTGATTTGCGGGGCAGCACCGTTTTTCTCGACGAAATCAAACAGGTTCTTGATCGGGCCGCCGAGTAATTCGCCGTTGGTGAAACCGTACATCACCGCCTCTTTATGGAAGGCTTGAGCAACGCCTTGAGCATCACCGACCCGAAGACCTTCGACGTATTGATTGGCGGTGGCGATGACAGCGGTGTATTCGGCGGTCGGTACAGCCTTGATGTTCTTCGACATGGTTGTTTCCTTTCGTTGGGGGTGAGTTACAAAGGCCACCGGAAGCCAAGGCTGGCACCCGGTGGCTGCAGCAGCCAACACTCACCAGTCCTGGCGCGTCGGCGAAATGATGAGGTCGTTGACGGTGACGTTTTCCGGCTGGTTGAGCGCATAGATCACCGCACGGGCAACATCGTCAGGCGCGATGGCGATGCGGTTGAGTTCCTGGGCGGCCTTGCGCCCTTGCAGATCACTGACCTTGTCCGCCCAACCGGTATTGATAACGCCGGGGCTGACCGTGTTGACGCGGATGCCATGCTGTACGCCCAGTTCCTTGCGCATGGACTCGGTCATGGCCTGCACAAAAAATTTGGTAGCGCTGTAAACACCCGCCGCCGGCCCGACCTGATGGCCGGCCACCGAGTCCATGTTGAGGATCTGCCCGGACCGCTGCTCCAGCATCACAGGCAGCACTGCCGCGGTAGCGTTGAGATAACCCTTGATGTTCACGTCGATCATCTTTTCCCAATCCTCCACGACCAGATCGACCCAATTGGAGAACAGCATCAGCCCGGCGTTATTCACCAGAATGTCGACACCGCCATAGGTGTCCTGCGCGAACGTGGCGAGTGCTCTGGTTTGCTCAAGCCGGGTCACATCAGCAGTAAAAGCGACCACGTCATGGCCGGCCTCACGCAACTCGGCGACGAAAGCCTGTAAGCCCTTTTCGTCCAGCGCAGCGACAACCACACGAACCCCTTGTGCCGCCAGCGCACGCGTCGTGGCCGCGCCGATACCGGAAGATGCACCGGTGACGATGGCGACTTTGTTGTGTAGATAATTCATGTTTCGTTCCTCTTTGCAGTGAATGCGATTGCGCCCGGTCGGTGTCAGGGTTGCCATTCAGGCGTTAGCGGTTGGCCAATCGATGTAGCCTTTCGCACCACCGCCGTAGTAACTCTCACGCGGGGCAATGGTCAGTTCGAGACCGTGGCGCAAGCGCTCGACCAGGTCGGGGTTGGCAATAAACAAACGCCCAAACGCCACCGCATCGATATGGCCCTGCGCCCGACGCTCAAGCGCCATCGCCAGGTCATAGTTGTTGTTGCCAATGAACGCGCCGTCGAACTGCGCACTCAGCGCGTCAAGATCCACGCCCGCAGGAACGCTGCGAGAAGTGGCCGTGGCGCCTTCGACGAAATGCAGGTAGGCCAGATTGAATCGATTGAGTTGCTGGATCAGGTAGCCGTAAGTCGCCATGACGTTGCTGTCGGGCGGCGTATTGCCGGCATCGGGCGTTACCGGAGACAGGCGGATACCGACACGGTCGCTGCCCCAGATGGACGCCACCGCTTCCGTCACTTGCAGCGTCAGCCGGGCACGGTTCTCGATGGAGCCGCCATAGAGGTCCGTGCGCTGATTGGTCGAATCACGCAGAAACTGGTCGAGCAGATAACTGTTGGCCGAATGCACTTCGACGCCATCGAAGCCGGCTCGCTTGGCATTCTCGGCGGCGAGTTTGTACTGCTCGATGATTCCAGGAATTTCCGCGATCTCAAGCGCGCGAGGCATCGATACCTCGACAAAACCTTTCTCGGTATACGTGCTGCCCTCAGCCTTGATGGCCGAGGGTGCGACCGGCGCTTCGCCATTGGGCTGCAACTCGACACTGGAAAAACGCCCCACGTGCCACAGCTGGCAGACGATTTTTCCGCCGGCCGCGTGCACCGCATCGGTGACTTGTTTCCACCCGGCGACCTGCGCTTGCGACCAGATGCCCGGCGTCATCGCATAGCCACGTCCCTGAGCGGAAATGTTCGTCGCCTCGGCGATGATCAAACCTGCACTCGCACGCTGAGCGTAGTAAGTCGCATGCATTTCATTCGGTACGCCGTCGTCGGCCATCCGGCTGCGCGTCACGGGGGCCATGACAATTCGATTGGCCAATTGCAGCGCGCCCATCTGCATGGGCGAAAAAAGGTCGGTATCAACAGCGTTATCAATCATAAGCACTCCTATTCAATAGACCGGTCGTCTAGTAAAGCAACCCAAAAAAAACGCCCCTGCGCCAGCGGGCGTGCACTCGTTATCGGTGCGGTTTCAAACGTGAGGGTCCGACGCTTGAAGGCTCACACTTCGGCAGCGGGATGAACACCTGACGGTTCAAGCGCTGCCCTTTCCCACTTGGCAATCACCAGCGGTGCGATGGCATTGCCCAATACGTTCAGCGTGGTCGTACCGCTGTCGATGATCCTGAAAATACCCGCGATCAATGCCACGCCTTCCAGGGGCAGACCGGCCGAAGCCAACGTAGCGGAGAGGATGATGATGGCAAACCCGGGCACCCCCGCCGCGCCTTTGGACGTCAGGACCATCGTCACCACTAGCAGGATCTGCTGCGACAGCGACAGGTCGATGCCATAGAGCTGCGCGACGAAGATCGTCGCGACGCCGAGGAAGATCGAAGCGCCATCCAGATTGAATGCATAACCCACCGGCACCACGAAACTGACGATCCGCCGCGGTACACCGTAGGTCTCCAAACGGCTCATCAACTGCGGCATGACGGCGGCGGATGCGGCACTTGAGAACGCCAGAATCAATTCACTGCGGAAGTAGCGAATCAATTTGAAAATGTTCTCGCCAATCAAGTAGCAAATGCCGCCGAGTATCACCAGAGCGAACACAATCAGCGCCAGATAAACCACCCCGATCAACTTGAGCAATGGCAACAGCGAGGCAAAACCAAATGTCGCGACCGTGGCGCCAATCATGCCGAAGACACCGACCGGCGCGTAGGCCATGACAATAGAGACCACTTTGAACATCGCATCGGAAATGCTCTGAACCACCGCGATGGCTGGCGCACTTTTTTCTCTTGGCAACGCATTCAAAGCGAGGCCGAACAGCACGGCGAAGAACAGTACCGAGAGCAATTTCGCTTCCGACATCGCCACCAGAACATTATCCGGCACGATGTTCTGCACGATCACCAGCGCGCCTTTCGAGGGCTCCATGTTGATCGATGCCGTGCCATGCGAAAGGCCGGAAATATCGGTGCCGCTACCCGGTTCAAAGAGGTTTGCGAAACACAAGCCGATGACAATGGCCAGCGCGGTAATAGCAAAGAAATAACCCAGCGACTTGATGCCCATGCGGCCAAACGACTTGTTATCGCCACCGCCAGCGATGCCCAGAATCATGCAACAGAAGACAATCGGTACAACCACCATCTTCATCATCTTGATAAAGATGTCACCGAGGGGCTTGAGGATCTCTGTACTGACCCACGTTTGATATTGCGGATGGGTATTGAAATACCAACCGACGAGCACGCCAAGCAACAGCCCGGCAACGATTTGCCACACCAGGGGAATACGTTTCATGTCTAGCCTTTTTGTTGGAAGGAAAGGTCTGCGTCAGCGGCAGTTGCTAGAGTCATGAGCTTCCAGCTCACTAGGGACCAAATGGCACAACCGGGTTGTGCCATGACGGTTGTCACTTGGCGAAGAGCTGGCTCATATCCTTGAACGCCTTGAACTCCAGGGCGTTACCGCAAGGATCAAAGAGGAACATGGTGGCCTGCTCACCCACCTGCCCTTGAAAGCGGATGTAAGGTTCGATCACAAACTCGGTGCCAAAGGACTTCAGACGTTCGGCCAATGCTTCCCACTGTTGCCATCCCAAAATGATGCCGAAGTGCGGAACAGGGACGTCGTGACCGTCGACCGGGTTGCTGTGAACGCTTTCCTGCGACGCGGTTTTCGGGTGTTCATGAATCACCAGTTGGTGGCCATAAAAGTCGAAATCGACCCACTGAGTACTGGAGCGCCCTTCTTCAAGACCAAAGACTTCACCGTAAAAGGTGCGCGCTGCAGCCAGATCGTAAACGGGGATAGCGAGGTGAAAAGGCGAGAGGCTCATCAGAAACTCCAATCATGTTTTTGTTGGTTGGTGAACATTCCTGCCGTCATCGGCGCCTTGGGTTCAGCCGCTGCCGGGGGATGGGAAACATCCTAGGGCGGAAAACCAAACATAAAAATCAATATATATTTCTTAGAAACACAATTAATATTTGTGAATGATCAAAGAACTGAAGACACTCATCGCCGTAGCACGCGAAGGTACTTTCGCTGCAGCCGGCAACAGGATCGGCCTCACGCAGGCTGCCGTCAGCGCCCAGATCCAGCGCCTGGAAGCCGAACTCGGCTTCGAGCTTTTCGACCGAAAGGGGCGCTCGGCACACCTCAACAGAATGGGCCACCAGATACTGCTGCAAGCGCAAGAACTGCTCAGGCTCTACGACAGCCTCGGCTCGACAACGGTGGGGCTGCCGCCCAGCGTGCTGGTCAACATCGGCGCCATTGCGTCGGTGCAGCGCTCTTATCTACCCGATGCACTCGCGAAGTTTCACCAGCACTGCCCGCAGTGCAGATCCCGGATCGTTCCGGGGTTGTCGATGGAACTGGTCAACCTGGTGGATGCTGGCGAGATCGACATGGCCGTGATCATCCGACCACCCTTCTCACTGCAAAGTGATCTGCGCTGGACCACGCTGGCGCTGGAGCCTTACCGGTTGATCGTGCCACGCGATGTGCCGGGCGATGACTGGACCCAATTGCTTTCCAGCCAGCCATTCATTCGATACGACCGCTCCTCTTTCGGAGGCAGGCAGGTCGACCGCTTTTTACGGCAGATGCATTTCACCCTGCACGAGGTCTGCGAGCTGGATGAACTGGAGGCAATTATCAAACTGGTCGAAAACGGTGTCGGCGTGGCGCTGGTGCCGCAGACGGCGCCCGACTTTGCCTGGCCTGCCGGCGTCCGGGTGCTCGACCTCGGTCAGCACACGTTCCACCGCGATATCGGGCTGGTGCACCGATCGCGCCAGACCTTCACCGAACCTGTACGGATGCTGGCCGAGCTGATCAGTGCGCAGGTCAAGATCGGCTATGACTGAGTGCAGGGTTGCGCCTTCACAAAGCACAGCCATTAACCGTATCAATAACAACCATTGATTCAATGAAGTTCTCTTATCAATAGCACGGCGTAACATCGGCTCCAGACCTGACCACTACCCCAAGGAGCACACACTCATGAAACGCCAAGCCCTTCTCAGCATCGCTTTCTCATTGTTCGCCCTGAACGCTGTTGCCGCTCCCGCGACTCAAACCGATCCGCTGTTCAGCGACGCAGTAGCCGCCGCCACCCAGACTGATCCGCTGTTCAGCGATGCCGTTGCCGAAGGGGGTTCCGACCGTTTGCTCGAACGCCGCGCCGTCTGAGTGCAGCGTTTTACCGCCGTCACCGAATAAAGGCCCGACCTCACCCGTCGGGCTTTTTGCGTCTGCACGTTCTGCTCACCTACCCTGCTCTGCCGGAAACTTTTCCTCGCCAATCGCCTCGATCACCTAACCTCATAGACTGTGTGATCCATTCGAGCCGCCTCACCCATGCGCAACACATTGAAGTCGTTGTTTTTTGTTGCATTCATGCTGCTGGTTGGCGGCAGTCCGACGCTATTGGCCGCCGACTTGCCGCCGCCGGCAACCACCGCCACCGCGCCACTGCCGGTGATTTCGCAAAGCGAACTGCAGGCGCTGCAACAACGCCTCGACGGCCTCAAGCAACAGATTTCCGCAGCGAACAATTACAACCAGCTCGAAGGCCCGCAGGATCGGGTGCAGGCGTTCATTCTGGATGTCGATCGGTTGTCGGCGGCATTGTTGCCGCAGCAGGCGCAACTGGCGGTGCAGTTGGGGGTGCTCGGCGCGGCGCCGGATGCTGATCTGGCGGCGGAACAGGCGGATATCGTCGTGCAACGGGCAGCGCTGGCGGAGCAGAAAAGCAAGGTCGACGGAACCCTGAAGAGCCTGGCGGCGTTGAAGCAGAGCGCGGCGGATCTGATTACGCAGATCGCCGGCATTCGTCGCACGTTGCTCGAGAGCGAGTTGACCTTGGGCACTGACAGCGTGCTGAGTCCGAGTTTCTGGTCACCGCTGGTGAATCCGACCGACGATGATCGTCAGCGTCTGCGTTTTTTCGTCGATCAAGTACGTGATACCTGGGCCACGGTTTGGGCGCCAGGCGAACGCCTCTTCACCAGTATCCTGGTGCTAGTGGCGCTGATCATCTGGACCTTCGGTCGCCGGCTGGCCGAACGCGGTCTGACCTGGGTGTGCATTTACCGCATGCCCGAGGGACGTCTGCGCCGCAGTGCGCTGGCGTTCGCTTCGGCGCTGGCGACCATCGCCACCACCGCCATTGCCCTGCAATTACTGTTCTACGCCTGCACCCGTCATCAACCTTTGCCGCCAGTGCTGGAAACCTTCTCCGAAGAGTTCGAAAAGGTCGTCTATGCCTGCGTACTGCTCACCGGGTTGAGCCGCGCGTTGCTGTCGACGGAACATCCCTCGTGGCGTCTGCCGGCGATTGCCGATCAGGTGGCGCTGGCGCTCAGGCCCTACCCGCGCATTCTGTCCTGCACGTTATTGGTGCTGGTGACACTGGTGCAGGTGAGCAATGCCACCGGCATGAGCAGCCAGATCGTGATTGCCGGACGCGGGGTCATTTCGATCGTGGTGCTGGCGATCGTGACGGTCCTGTTGTTGCGCGTCGGCAAAGTGCGCAAGGCGCTGGTCGCGGCCAATGATGCGGCAGCAGCGAACAGTACGTTTGCCGGGGTGATTTACACCATCGCCAGCGTCTCGATGTTTGTCTCGGCGATTGCCTTGCTCGCCGGCTACGTGTCGCTGGCGCGATTCATCAGTTATGAGTTGGTGTGGGCCTACATCGTCTTGTCGGGTTTCTACCTGCTGATCCAGTTGATCAAGGACGCCTGCGAGCACGTATTTTCACCCAGACATGCGAGCGGCAAGGCGCTCAAACAGTTATTGGGCATCGGTGATCGCCGCCTCGATCAGATCTCGATCCTGCTGTCCGGCTTCAGTCGGGCCGCGCTGATGCTGCTGGCGGTGATCGCTCTGTTTGTCGGTGGCATCGGCACCACGCTCGGGCAACTGGCGAGCAACATCATGGCGATCCTTGGCGGCGCCGGGTTGCGCAAGCTGAACATCGTCCCCGGCCACCTGCTCAATGCCGTGCTGGCGCTGATGATCGGCATCTGGCTGATCCGCGCCCTGAGTCGCTGGCTCGACAACGAGTTCCTGCCCAGGACCGACATGGACCCGGGCATGTGTGCCTCGTTGAGCACGCTGTTTTCCAACATCGGTTACGCCTTCGTGATTCTGCTGACGCTGTCGTCGCTGGGCGTGCAGTGGACCAATCTGGCGTGGATCGTCAGTGCGCTGTCGGTGGGTATCGGCTTCGGTTTGCAAGAGATCGTGAAGAACTTTGTCTCGGGGCTGATTCTGCTCACCGAACGACCGGTGAAGGTCGGCGACCTGATCAGCATCAGTGGCGTCGAAGGCGACATCCGCCGCATCAACGTGCGCGCCACGGAAATCCAGCTCAGCGACCGCTCGATCGTCATCGTGCCCAACTCGCAACTGATCTCGCAGAACCTGCGCAACGTCACGCTGGGCGGCAGCGCGCAAGGCGTGGCGTCACTGGAACTGGTGTTCCCGCTGGATATCGATCCCGAAGAGGTCAAGGAACTGTTGCTCAACACGTACAAGGAGAACGAAACCATCCTCGATAAGCCAGCCCCTTTTGTGCGCTTCAGCAAGTTGTCGCCGGACGGGATTACCTTGACGGTGACTGGTTATGTGGGCAGTCCGAGGATTGTCGGGGTGACCAAAAGTGATTTGTTGTTCGAGATTCTCAAGCGCCTTGGAGCGGCGGGGATCGCGCTGGCGAAACCGGCCGGGACGACCTGATCGGGTTATTCCCGAAGCGCCTAAATGCCTGCCTTTTCGGTCTTTATTGGCGGTCAGAGCGCAACCTTATACTCAAGCGGTTCACCCGTCGTCCAATAAGGATGTTCCATGCCTCAACGTCTTTTACTGGCGGCCTTGTTCCTCGCTGTCGCCGGTTGCGCCAGCCCTCCTCCTGCGTCCGTTCACACCCATGATCCCACCAGTTCGTCCTTGCAAGGTGATATTTCGCGGCCGGCGGAGGTGTCCTTCTAGAATCAGATGCCCCTCACCCTAGCCCTCCCGAAACGTCGGACCGCCCAAAGGGAGAGGGAACCGATCCGGGGATATTGGAGGGATACGCCGACCTGAATTTGCTTCACCGAATCCCTAGCCGACCTCGACCTGAATTTGCGTCACTGAATCCCTAGCCGACCTCGACCTGTACTTCCCTCACCGAATCCATAACCGACCTCGACCTGTATTTGCCTCACCGAATCCATAATCAACTCGGTCTTTCAGGTCGACGTAGCGCTCAAGATCACCCCGGTCAGTCCCCTCTCCCTCTGGGAGAGGGCTAGGGTGAGGGGCACTGACGACTCGGTATCAAGCGTCTTGCAGCGCACGTGGCCGTTGGCTGCGTTGTTCGGCACTGGCGTCCGGCGCCGGTTGCAGCTGGAAGTCGAACTTCAGCTCGGCATAACGCCCCGACGCTGCGTCTTCACGGAACACCACCTCCCCGACCAAGCCTTCACGGGTCGCGTAGGCGAAGTCATCCCACAGGTATTGATCACCCGACAGATTGATCTGCGTGGTCAGGTGCCGATGCCCCGGCGCGCTGATGAAGAAATGCACATGGGCCGGACGCTGGCCATGGCGGCCGAGTTGGTTCAGGCATTCCTGGGTCGGCCCTTGCGGGTCGCAGCCGTAGCCGGACGGCACGATGCTGCGAGCGCGGTAACGGCCTTCGGCGTCGGTAATGATGCGTCGACGCAGGTTGTACTCAGACTGGCTCGGATCGAAAAACGAATAGGTGCCCTTGGTGTTGGCGTGCCACAGGTCAACGGTGGCACCGGACAACGGCTGGCCATGCAGATCGAACACCTGGCCTTCGAGGTGCATGACGGTGGCGACACCCTCCTCGCTGCCGTCATCCATGCGGCACTCGCCTTCACACAGCGGCGCGCCGGCCACGTACAGCGGGCCTTCGATGGTGCGTGGTGTGCCGCCGGTCAAGCCGATCTGTGCATCCTTGGCGTCCTGCAACAGGTCGAGGAAGTGCTCGATGCCAAGGCCGGCGACCAGTAATCCCGCCTCCGAACGAGCGCCCAGACGGTTGAGATAGTCGACCGCTTTCCAGAACTCGTCCTCGCTGATGTCGAGGTCTTCGATGATTTTCGCGCTGTCCTGCAAGATCCGCAGAACGATGGTTTTCAGCCGGGAGTTACCCTCGTCGTTGGCGAAACCGGCGGCTTCTTTGAAGAAGGCTTGCAACTCGGCGGTGTGGGCAATTTTCACGGTCATGGTGGTTACCTCATCTTGTTGTTTTGTTGGCGCAGTTCTTGAGCTCCATCACCGTCCCTTGTAGGAGTGAGCCTGCTCGCGATAGCGGTCTGCCAGTTGCCATCGATGCTGAATGACACACCGCTATCGCGAGCAGGCTCACTCCTACAGGGACCGGATTGGGTCAGCGGTCGTCGCTGTGGATCGACGACGGATGCCGGCACAGGCCATCGACTTCGATGTCCATGTAGGGGAACAACGGCAAAAGCATCAGCGTGTCGTGCAGCGCCTCGACGCTCGGCACATCGAACACGCTGTAATTGGCGTAATGCCCAGCGATGCGCCACAGGTGTCGCCATATGCCTTCGCGTTGCAGCCGTTGGGCCAGTTCCTTCTCGTCAGCCTTGAGCCGGGTGGCCAACGACGGGTCCATGTCGACGGGCAATTTCACGGTCATTTTTACGTGGAACAGCATGGTGACTCTCCTGATTCAGTGGCGACGAAAACGCGCCAGACGCTCTTCGTCCAGCGTCAGACCCAGGCCTGGAGTTCGCGGGACGTGCAAGTGGAAATCGCGGTACTGCGGCGTTTCGGTGACGATGTCTTCGGTCAGCAACAACGGGCCGAACAGTTCGGTGTCCCAGGTCAGTTGCTTGAGTGTGAGGAAGGCGTGCGCCGAGGCCAGCGTGCCGATGGAGCCTTCGAGCATGGTGCCGCCATACAGCGCAATGCCGGCGGCTTCGGCGATCTGCGCCGTTCTGAGCACGGCACGCGGGCCGCCGTTTTTGGCGATCTTCAGGGCGAACACACTGGCGGCGCCGTCGGCGGCGAGGCTGAAAGCATCCTCGACGCTTTCGATCGATTCGTCGGCCATGATCGGCGCCGGGCTGCGCTGATTCAGGCGAATCTGCCCGGAGCGGTTGACCCGCGAAATCGGCTGTTCAATCAGGTCGATACCGTTGTCACCGAGCACCTGACAGCCGCGAATCGCTTGGGATTCATCCCAATACTGGTTGACGTCGACCCGCACACTGGCGCGCTCGCCCAAGGCTTTTTTGATCGCCACGACGTGCTTGAGATCCTGCTCCAGCGGGTTGGCGCCGATCTTCAATTTGAAGATGCGATGGCGACGTGCTTCGAGCATCTGCTCGGCTTCGGCGATGTCGCGGGCGGTGTCGCCGCTGGCCAGGGTCCAGGCCACTTCAAGGCTGTCTCGCACGCGGCCGCCAAGCAACTCGCTGACCGGCAAACCGAGGCGCTTGCCCTGGGCATCGAGCAGTGCACTTTCGATGCCGGACTTGGCGAAAGTATTGCCCTTGGCGATCTTGTCGAGCCGCTGCATCGCCGCGTTGATGTTGTTGGCGTCCATACCCACCAGCGCCGGCGCCAGATGCGCATCGATATTGGCTTTGATGCTTTCCGGGCTTTCATAACCGTAAGCGAGACCGCCGATGGTGGTGGCTTCGCCGATGCCTTCAATGCCATCGCTGCAGCGCAGTCGCAGAATCACCAGAGTCTGCTTCTGCATCGTGTGCATCGCCAGTTTGTGCGGGCGAATGGTCGGCAGGTCGACGATGATCGTCGTCAGGTTTTCAATCAGAATTCGCTGCATTTCAATGTCCCTTGAAAAGTAGTCAACCGAGGTCGCCGCCACCGACCGGCAAAGTCACGCCGGTGATGTACGAGGCGTCATCGGAAGCCAGAAAGAGGATTGCGCCGACCTGTTCGTCGAGGCTGCCGTAACGTTTCATCAGGCTGCTGTCGAGGGTTTGCGCGACGATCTCTTGATACCAGGCCTGCTCCTGCGCTGACGGTTCGGCGGCATTGCGCGGGATGCGCCGGGGCGGCGCTTCGGTGCCGCCCGGAGCCGTGGCGTTGACGCGAATGCCGCGCTCTGCGTTTTCGAAGGCCAGACATGCTGTGAGTGCGTTGATGCCGCCCTTGGCGGCGCCGTACGGCACCCGATTGACGCTGCGGGTGGCAATCGATGAAACGTTGACGATGGCGCCGCGCCCTTGCTTGAGCATGTACGGCAGCGCTGCGTGGCAGCACCACAGCGTCGGGAACAGCGAACGGCGCACTTCCGCTTCAATCTGTTCGACTTCGTAATGCTCGAACGGCTTGGCCCAGATCGTGCCGCCGACGTTGTTGATCAAAATGTCGAGACGGCCGAAGGTGTTGATGGCTTCAGCCATGACCCGCGCGCAATCGGTGTATTGCTCAAGGTCGGCGGTCAGCGCGAGAACGCCCTCGCCTTGCAGTTCGTGAACCAGTTCAGAGCGATCGACGGCGACGACTTGTGCGCCTTCGTTCAGCAGGCGTTCGCAGACGCGGCGGCCGATACCCTGCGCCGCGCCGGTGACCAGCGCGACCTTGTTGGAGAATCTGTTGTTCATGACAACCTCGAAAGAAGGGTTTCAGGCAGCCGCAGCAGCGAACTTTTCGTAGTAGAAGTTCGCCGGGGTGATGCCCTGCTCGCGGATGTAGTGGCTGACCGCTTCGACCATCGGCGGCGGGCCACACAGGTACACGTCGACATCGCCTTCATTGAGGTGGCGCGGTTCAATGTGCTGGGTGACGTAGCCCTTGAGTGGATGCGCACTCAGCGGGTTGGCCACGCAGGCGCCGAAACTGAAGTCGGGAATGCGGGCGGCGAAGGCTTCGAGACGATCGATTTCGACCAGATCGAAATCGTTGGTCACGCCGTAGATCAAATGCACGGGATGATCGCAGCCCTGCTCGGCGATCTTTTCCAGCATCGCGGTGAACGGTGCCAGGCCGGTGCCGCCCGCCAACAACAGCAGCGGCCGCTTGATCTCGCGCAGGTAGAAACTGCCCAACGGCCCGGCCAGGTTCATGCTGTCGCCGGCCTTGGCCAACCCGGTGAGAAAGCTGCTCATCAAGCCACCAGGCACGTTACGAATCAGAAAGCTGACCTCGCCGTTTTTCTGCAATGAGCTGAAGGAATAAGCGCGGGTCTGCTCGCTGCCGGGCACTTGCAGATTGACGTACTGGCCCGGCAGAAACGCCAGTTTGCTCAGCGCCTCGCCCTTGATCGACAGCGCGATAGTGCTCTCGGACAATTGCCGGACAGTGCTGATCGATGCCTGGAAGTTCGCTTGTTCGGTCTTGCACACCTGCGAGCCGGCCGGCACTCGCACCACACAATCGCTTTCAGCGCGCATCTGGCAGGTCAGCACATAACCTTGCGCGAGTTCATCGGCGCTCAAGGCGTCTTCGATGAAATTGTCACCCATGTCGTAACGCCCTGCCTCGGCGAAACATTTGCAGGTGCCGCAGGCGCCATCGCGGCAGTCTAGCGGGATGTTGATGCCTTGGCGATACGCCGCGTCGGCGACGGTTTCATGGCCGCCGGCCTCGATGAAACGGGTGACGCCGTCTTCGAAATTAAGCGCAATCTGGAAATTCATGGTGCACCTCGCCGTGTCGACTAGATGTGGTAGATGTCGATGACCTGACGGACGTAATCGTTTTTCAGCACGACTTTCTTGGCCTTGATCAGCGGCTGTTCGCCACGCAGATCGAGGGTGTAGAAACTGCTGCCGAAGTAGCTGTCGGTGACCTGATAGCGAAAGCTCAAGGTGTGCCAGTTGAAACGCACTTGGCATTGCCCTTCGCTGTGCTCGACGATCTCGATGTTGCTCAGGTTGTGTGAGGTGCGAGTGTCGGGAATGGTCGCGCTGGAGCGCTCGGTCTTGATCCGGAAGATGCGGTCTTCGAGGCCGCCACGGTTGCCGTACCAGATCAGCGAGATTTCGCTTTGCGGGTCTTCGGTGAGGGTGTCGTTATCGTCCCAGGCCGGCATCCAGAAAGTCGCGTCGGCGGCGTACAGCTCCAGCCATTGATCCCACTGGCCGTCATCGAGATAGCGCGCTTCGCGGTAGAGAAAATCGCGCACGCTGTCGTAGAGGTTGCTCATCACACGGCCTCCACGGGGATCAGTTGTGGTTCGGTGGCCGCGGCTTTGAGCATGGTTTCCTGCCAGTACTTGTGTTGCAGCACGAACAGGCCTTCGTCTTCGGTGCGCATGCCGGAGAGCAGTGGTTTGAGGTCGATTTCTTCGGCTGCTGCGTCGGCGCCTTCGACCCAGTGAGTCGCGCCCCGGGACATGTCGTTCCAGCCACGCCCGGCGCCGTAACCGGTCTGGCACGAGCGGAACTCTTCCAGGTCATCCGGCGTGGCCATGCCGCTGACATTGAAGAAATCTTCGTACTGACGAATGCGTTTGGCACGGGCCTCGGCGCTCTCGCCTTTGGGGGCGATGCAGTAAATGGTGATTTCAGTCTTGTCGACCGAGATTGGCCGGGCGATGCGGATCTGCGAACTGAACTGATCCATCAGATACACGTTCGGGTACAGGCACAGGTTGCGCGAGTTTTCGATCATCCAGTCGGCTCGAGCCTGACCGAAATCACGGGCGAGTTCATCGCGGCGCTCGTAGGCGGGACGGTCTTCGGGGTTGGCCCAGCGGGTCCAGAGCAGCAGATGGCCGTGGTCGAAGGAGTAAAAACCGCCGCCCTTCTTCGCCCAGCTGCCGGCGCTCATGGTCTTGATCGCTTCACCCGCTTCGCGTTGCTGGCGCTGGTTCTGGGTGGCGGCGTAGTTCCAGTGCACCGAGCTGACGTGGTAACCGTCGGCGCCATTTTCAGCGGTGAGTTTCCAATTGCCTTCGTAGATGTAGGAGCTGGAACCGCGCAGCACTTCCAGGCCTTCTGGCGACTGGTCGACGATCATGTCGATGATTTTTGCCGATTCGCCCAGATGCTCAGCGAGGGATTTCACATCAGCATTGAGGCTGCCGAACAGAAAGCCGCGATAGGACTCGAAACGCGCAACTTTGGTCAGATCATGGGAGCCTTCGCAGTTGAAGCCTGCGGGATAACCGGCTTCGCTCGGGTCTTTGACCTTGAGCAGTTTGCCACTGTTGTTGAACGTCCAGCCGTGGAACGGGCAGGTGTAGCTGGAGCGGTTGCCGGACTTGTGCCGGCACAACATGGCGCCGCGATGGCTGCAGGCATTGAGGAACGCATTGAGCACACCGTCCTTGTTGCGCGCGATGAAGATCGGCTGACGCCCCATGGTCGTGGTCAGAAAATCGTTGTTGTTGGGGAGCTGGCTTTCGTGGGCGAGGTAAATCCAGTTGCCTTCGAAGATGTGCGCCATCTCCAGTTCGAACAGCCGCGGATCGGTGAACATCTCCCGCTTGCAGCGGTAGGCGCCCTTCTCCTTGTCTTCTTCAAGCATGGCATTGAGGTAGTCGATTCCCAGGGACATGGCCGGGGCCTCCATTGTTATTGTTCAGGCCAGGTCAGATTAGGGAGGCGTAGCACGGGGCAATAGCCGAATCCTGCAGATCGCTATCCGATTTGTGCAGGATGGCGCGGCAGGTGATTCGGGGAAGTTTCAGCGGGGAGTGTTAGTGGCGGCGTTTGAAGGTCTGCGACGGCAGTTCACCGAACTGCTGGCGATAGCTTTCGGAGAAACGGCCCAGGTGCAGGAAGCCGTAGTCGAGCGCCAGCTCGGTGAGGTTGCGCACCGGGCAGCTTGGATCACTGAGGCAGGCGTGGATGCGCGCAAGCTTGCGTTGGCGGATGTATTGCATCGGCGTAACGCCCAGTTGGCGTTCAAACAAGGTGTACAGCGAGCGCGGGCTCATGCTCGCCTGTGCGGCCAAATGTTCAGCCGGCAAATCCAGTTTCAGGTTGCGGTCGATGTAATCGACGATGCGTTCGAAGCTGATGTTCGGTGCACTCAGGCATTCACGACTGACGTTGGTGCTCATCAGCGAGATCAGTTTGCTGCCGATGATCTGCGCGTAATGCTCCTGCACCCGCAGCAACGGATCGCTGGCCTCGGCTTCTTGACAGATCATCGCGAGCAGGTTGGTGAAGCCTTCCAGCTCATCCAGCCGATAGTGATTGCGCAGGAAACGGATACCGCTTGCCGGACGCTGCCAGCGCTGCTCGTCACACACCGATTCAAGCACGCTGACCGGCACCTTGAGGATGAATTTCTCGCAATCATCCGAGTAAGTCAGATCGACCGGATCATCCGGGTTGATCAACAGCAACTCGCCCGGCACCAGATGCTGCTCGCGCTTGTGCCCGCGCCACAGGCAATTGCCTTGCAGCAGCACTTGCAGATGGTAAACGGTCTCCAGGGCCACGGAGGTCACGCGTACGCTGCCGCCATAGCTGATGCGGGCCAGATCGAGATCGGCGAGTTTGCGATGGTTGAGGCTGGCTTGCGGGTGGGTGGTTCTGGACAGGCCGATGAAGTGCTGGCCGACGTGCTGATTGACGTAGTCGGAGACGGCATAAGGGTCAGCGTGACGAAACACGCTGCTGCGATCGCTCAGCAGATGGCTGTCCATGGGGCGTTGCTCATTGTTGTCGTTATTTTGGGATCACGGGGTTTCAGACATCACGAGTCACAGTACGCCGGAGTGTCGGAGTGGGCAATTGGACGAAGGTTTGGGTATTCGATAATCGAACACTTCTTGCGGATTACGGCGTGGTTTGTCCAACGCCTACACTTGCCGAAGAAATGCCCTACACGCCAAAAAAGCAGATACAGAAAAATCCTACTTATGACAGCTTCAAAAGACAAAAAAAGCCCGTTTCAGTCGAAACTGAAACGGGCTTCTCCCACCTCAACGGCCGTTACTTCAGGTCGTCAAAGTGGTCTCGCAGGAACTCGTAAAAGCGAAAGGCTTTAAACAATCTCCATACAAGGCTCAGCGTACGCAGCAAAAGCTTCATACGTTTTGGCCTCCAGGGCTGGGGGCCAAACCTCCAACAAGCTTACCGGATCATGCTTGCCTTCAGCTGGCATGTCATAGCAGCTAGTGAGGTGGCCGGTTGAAAGCCCTCCGAAGTATCATCCCGGCACGGGTGCAAAACCGTGTCAGAGGGAATGAAACCGTTGAGTTGCCAGCCAAACCTCGTCGCTGCTCAGACATGTGAGCGTCAGCATCATAACCCTCAATAGAACGATACATGACCAGGTAATTCATCGGCTTTGTAAAACGTTATTTCTGCCAGTATTTCTCTTTTCAACATTGGATAACGTATGCATCCACCTGATACAGAATATTAATGTTGCGAGGGGACGCAAAGACTCATACCATGAGCACATGTCATAGCAGCTAGTGAAGCAACAAACCTCGGTCGCAAACCAAGGTTTACAAAAAAACCGCCCCGCAAAGGCGGTTTTTTTCGTCTGCCTTTTCACTGCACCCGCCGACGAAAAACAGCTCACAACGCGCGCGCCCACGTCTGACTTACCAGGTCCTTGCCAAAGCTGTGAACCGCCTCCTCCTCCACCAACTCAAACCCGGCCTGCTGATAAATCTTGCGTGCAGCCGTCAGGTTGCTGGTCGTCCACAAGGTCATTTTCTGGTAACCAACCTGACGGGCGAAACGCAGGCACTCCTCGACCAGACGACTGCCAATACCTAAGCCCCGCGCACTGGCGTCGACGTAGAGCATGCGCAGTTTGGCGGTCGTTTCATCCTGGCGGACGATGAACACGGAGCCGATGACCTTGCCGTCTTTTTCGGCAATCCAGCAGCGCTCACAGGTGGGGTCGTAATCGCGCAGGTACTTGGCGACCACCTCGGCCACCAGCGCCTCGAACTCCGAATTCCAGCCGTATTCGCGGGTATACAGTGCGGTTTGCTGTTGCATCACCGTACCCATATCGCCGGGCTGCGGATCGCGTAATACGTAGGTTGAGTCTTTGTTGTCTTGCAGCAGTGTCTGGATCAGCGTCATGGCGCCGATCAGTTGTTTCTGCTGCGGTTCAGGCAATCGCTCGAGCATGGCGACGATCTGTTCGCGGGAAGCCTTTTCCAGCGGGACCAGAATTTCGCGCCCGAGGTTGGTGAGGTGCAATTGCGCAGCGCGGCCGTCCGTAGGCGACGGCACTTTCTGGATCAAGTCGCGCTTTTCGAAACCGCTGATGATGCGGCTCATGTAGCCGGCATCGAGGCCGAGCATCTGGCGCAGTTCTGCGCTGGTCAGGTCACCGCGCGACGCCAGCTCATACAAAATGCGCAACTCGGTCAGCGAGTAGTCGCTTTGCAGCAGATGCTCCTGCAGTACGCCGATCTGATGGGTGTAGAAGCGGTTGAAACCGCGCACAACGTCGGCTTGCTCGAGAAGATGGCTGCTGGACATGGCAAATGCTCAGTTAATTGCTTAAGGCAACTATATATTTGCCAAAAGCAACCATGTCAACAGAAAGCTATCGGCACTTGGCCAACACCACCTGACAGGTATCCGGCGTGCCCCCGGAGCGTCCGGCATAGCGGATGCAGTTGTTCATCGACTTCTGCCGGGCCATGTTCAAACTGGAGCCCCAGGCCAGACCGCCCTCGCCGACCGACGGCAGGGCTTTGGCGTAGCAGGCGTCCCCGACGCCGGAAGGCGGATAGTGTTTGCGGCCTGAGCAGCCTGCCGTGAACGCCAGGCTGAGGGCGATCAAGGTGAGTAAAACCCCGCGCGAGCATCGGTTAATCATCGTATTCCACCTGCCGCCAAAGGGGTCGTGACCTGCAGAGTCTAGCCCCCTCATCTGCACAAATCTTCTAAACCTCGATGAGCATTGCGCGGTATTTTATGGGGCCGCACCTTTCAATGGCGAACACTGGAGCTTTCGTGGATAAACGCAACTGGATCGAGCTGTCCCAGGATGCCGACACCGGGATTGAATCGATTCGTGCTCATTTTCAGGGGCATGCCTACGATCCGCACTGGCATGACAGTTTCCTCGTCGGCGTCACCGAGCAAGGTGTGCAGCAGTTCAACTGCCGCCGCGTGCGTCATCGCAGTACCCCGGGCAATGTGTTCCTGCTGGATCCGGGGGAAATCCACGATGGCCAGGCGCCGACCGAGGAAGGTTTTACCTACTCGATGCTCTACCTCGATCCGCACTGGCTGGAGCGTGAAATGCACGCGCTGTTCGAAGACGCACCGTCCGACAGCCAGCCCGGTTTTGCCGACACGCTGAGTCAGGATCCGCGTCTGGCCACAGCGATCAATCACGCTTTCCATGCCTTGCATGACGGCGATCTGCGCATCGTCCGGCAGACCGCCATCGACGGTCTGCTGAACTCGCTCACGCGTCATCTCGACTGGCGCAAGCGCCAGGTTTTCGATCCGCGCCTGCCATTGGTGGCGCAACTGGCGCGGGATTACCTGCACGCGCATACCTATGAAGATATCGGTCTCGATGATCTCGCGCGGGTCTGCGGGGTGGACCGTTTCCGTCTCAGCCGGGCGTTCAAGTCTGCCTTCGGCCTGGCGCCGCACGCCTACCTGATCCAGTTGCGCCTGGCCAAGGCGCGGCAGTTGCTGGCGCGCGGTGAAACGCCGGCGCAAGTCGCCAGCGTGCTCGGTTTTGCCGATCAGAGCCACCTCGGTCGCTGGTTCCGGCGCGCCTATCAACTGACGCCGGCGGATTACCGCAAACGCTGCTCAAACCTTCCAGACTGACGCACGCCGTCTGGCGATCATGGATACCTGTGTTGATTTTCAGGGAATCCCGATCATGGCGTCATTACTGCCCTTCCTGCTGTTTGCTTTCGTTGCCTCGATCACGCCGGGGCCGACCAATATTCTGGTGTTGAGCCACAGTTCGCGCCAAGGCCTGCTCGCCACGTTGCCGATCATTTTTGGCGCCTGCGCGGCGGCGGCCCTGATCGTGCTGGTGGTCGGCCTCGGTGCCGGCGAAACGTTGCTGCGCTACCCGCGTGTGCAGCAAGCCATGGCCTGGGGCGGCGTACTCTGGTTGAGCTGGCTGGCGTGGCAGATCTTTCGCAGCACGCCGCCATCACTGAACCCGGCGGATGCCCAGGAAGAACGTTTCAGCGTGCTGGGCGCTGCCATGCTGCAACTGGTCAATCCCAAGGTATGGATGATGGCGGTGGCAGTGGTAAGCGTGTTTGTGGGCGGGGGTGACAAGACCCTGCGGCTGCTAGCGTTGTCACTGGCGTTTTTGCTGGTGTCGCTGCCGTGCATGACGTTCTGGGCATTGCTGGGTGTGGGCAGCGCACGGTTGATGGGCTCGCCACGGGCGTTCAAGCGCATGAATGCGGCACTGGCGTTGTTGCTGCTGCTCTCGGCATGGCTGACCGTCCTGGCATAACGCCCCTTCAGGAGCTGCCGAAGGCTGCTTCTACGGAGGAATGGGCTGTCAGCTCAGGCCACGTTCGGTGAGGAATGCCGAGATGTAATCGATGAACGCCACCACCTTCGCCGTGGCCCGCCGATGGCTCGGGTACACCGCGAGAATGTGCGGGCCGAAGGTATCCGGGTCGATGTCGTAATCGGCCATGACCCGCACCAGTCGCCCGTCGGCAATATACGGTGCGGCGCTCCACAGCGGCGTGTGCAGCAAACCGCGCCCGGCCAAAGCACTGGCCAGCAGCAAGTCGTAATTGTCGCTGCGCAACCGCGGCGCCGCCGGTTGCGCCAGACTCAAGCGCTGCCCGTCACGCTCGGCCCACCAGAATTCGCGGCTGAGCAACGGGTGCTGATAGAGCAGCCACTCATGCTGCTCAAGGGTTTGCGGAGTCACCGGCAAATCCTTGCGCGCCAGGTACTCCGGACTGCCGCACAGGGCCAGTCGATTGCTACCCACCACCCGCGCAATCAGCCCCGGCAAGTCATCGTGGCCTTCACGCAGCGCCAGGTCATAACCACTTTCCAGCAGGTTGACGAAGGCATCGCACAGGTCCACTTGCAGACTGATCTGCGGATATTGCTGCAGAAAGCCGTCACACACCTGATCGAGAAACGCCCGCCCATACGCCAGCGGCGCGGTGATTTTCAGGTTGCCGCGCAAGCCGTGCTGCAACTGCTCGATTTCCTCGCCGGCCTCTTCCAGCCGCTGCAACACCAGCCGTGCGGTTTCCAGGTACACCCGGCCGATTTCGGTCAGCAGAATCCGCCGTGTACTGCGCTCAAACAGGCGTGCACCCAGCTCCGATTCCAGGTGATTGACCGCTTTGGTCAGCGCCGACGGGGTCTTGCCCAACTGCTCGGCGGCGCGGCTGAAACTGCCGAGCTGCGCAGTGACCACGAACATTTTCAATGCACCCAGCTTGTCCATGCTTTTTCCATTCAGGCAAAAACGTTTTTCGTGAGGGAGGCGTTCTGTCGACCGCTGTCAGCCACTAATCTCGCCATCAGACGCAATAACAAGGAAATCTTCAATGAAAAGATTCATCCCGAGTCTGTTGGTAGCCGCTGTAAGTTTTGCCTCGATGGAAGCCATGGCCGCTGCTGATCTGATCCTGCTCAACGGCAAGATTTTCACTGCCGACCGCGCACAACCCAAGGCGCAAGCCCTCGCCGTAGAGAACGGCAAAGTGCTGAAGGTCGGCACCGACGCGCAGATCAAAGCCCTGATCGAATCCGGCACCCAAGTCATCGATCTCAAAGGCAAAGCGCTGATGCCCGGCCTGATCGACAGCCATTCCCACGCGATTTTCGGCGGACTGGAAATGGTCTCGGCGAACATGGAAGACGAAGTCGTCAGCCTCGACGAACTGCAAAAACGCCTGCGCGACTGGCGTGCAGACGGCAAGGCCAAACACGGCGACGTGCTGAGCATCGCCGGCATGAGTTCGGCCTATTGGGCGCAGTCCGAAGCCTTGGGCAACACCTTCAACAACGGCGAATGGGCCAATGTGCCGGTGGTGTTTATCGGCAGCGACCACCACACGGCGTGGGCCAACAACGTCATGCTCAAGCGCGCCGGGATTGATGCGGCCCTGCTGAAAACCCTGCCCGACGCGGAAAAAGACACCATTGGCAAACTGGCCAACGGTGAACCGAACGGCTTTGTGGTCGACGCCGGTTGGGACCGGGTCGCCTCGAAAATGCCAGTGCCAAGCCCAGCCGACATGTTGAACGCCGCCAAATCAGCGGTGCGCTACAACAACAGCCTGGGCATCACCGCGTGGATGGATCCAGCCGCCAACGCCGCACCGGGTGAAGCGGTGTTCGCCCTCAAACCGACCGAGAAAACCGTCGGCGTGCTGCCGGCCTATAAAGCCCTGTCGGAAAGCGGCGACATGAGCGTGCACGTCGCGGCGCTGTTGGTGGCCAACCCGAAAAGCCTACCCGCCGACCTCGATACGCTGGACAAGGTGCGCCAGCAATTCCAGGGCATTCCCAACCTGACCCTGCCCGGGATCAAGATCTTCGCCGACGGCGTGATCGAGTTCCCGGCGCAGAGCGCGGCAATGATCGACCCGTACAGCAATTCGCACAAACAGGGCGAACTGCTGATCGATCCGCAGCATTTCGGCGAACTGGTCAGCGCCATCGACCAGCGCGGCTGGCTGGTGCACATCCATGCGATCGGCGACCGCGCGGTGCGGGAATCGCTGAACGGCATTGCTCAGGCGCGCAAGGATCGCCAGAGCGGCGTGACCCACTCGATTACTCACCTGCAAATGGTCAACCCGCAAGAGTTCGCCCGCTTCAAACCGCTCAACGTGATCGCATCGATGCAACTGCTGTGGGCCAGCGCCGACGACTACACCACCGACATGATCAAGCCCTACGTCAGCGCCCTCGCCTTCCGCTATCAGTACCCGGCGCATTCGCTGCTGAAACAGGGCGCGACGATCGCCGGCGCGAGTGACTGGCCGGTGTCGACACCGAATCCGTTCAACGCCATGGCCCAGGCGATTACCCGTGTCGGACCGTTGGGTGTGCTCAATGCCGATGAGCGTCTGGACCGTGAAACCATGTTCTACGCCTACACCGTCAACGCCGCGCGGACCATTGGCCTGGAGAAGCAGATCGGCTCGCTGACGCCGGGCAAGCAGGCTGACTTTATCGTGCTCGACCGCGATGTGTTCAGCGTCGACAACAAAGCCCTGCATGACACCCAGGTTTTGCAGACCTGGTTCGGCGGCCGTCAGGTCTATACCGCCACCCAATAACAACACTGTTCCCCCTGTGGGAGCGAGCCTGCTCGCGAAGGCGGCGTATCAGTCGCCATCAATGCTGAATGAACCAGCGCTTTCGCGAGCAGGCTCGCTCCCACAGGGTCTGTGCGGATGGTCGAGATCGAATCCCCCACAGCTCTCTTTCTGCCCAAAAATAATCACAACATCGGGACCTCACATGAAAGCCTTGCCCCTGTTCGCCCTGAGTTTCTTGAGCGTGCTGCCCTTGAGCAGCTTTGCGATCCCTTTGAACGATGACTTTGCGCTGGAGGTAGACCTGGCCCTCGCCAGCGACTACCGCACGCGTGGCATCTCGCAAACGCAAAACGACCCTGCCGTGCAAACCGGTCTCACCCTCGCGCACAGCAGCGGTCTGTACCTCGGCGCGTGGAGTTCCAACGTCGACTTCGGTGGTGGCCTGAAAACCCGTCAGGAAGTCGATTACTACGGCGGCTGGCTGTGGCAGGCGACCGAGGAAGTCAGCCTCGATCTGGGCTACATCAAGTACGCCTACCCCAAGGAAAGCCAGTTCAACCAGAGCGAGGTCTACGGGATTCTCGGGGTTTATGGGGTGAAGCTGGCGGCGTATTACTCCAGTGATGCGCCGGGGATCGATAGCAAGCAGAGTTCGCTGTACAGCTACATCGGTTATGAAACCGAATTGCCGTTCGACTCGGGACTGAAGCTGCGTTACGGCAATATGGATTTCAAGGATCCGCATCTGTACTCGGCGTCCGGGCAGGCCGAGGACAGTTATCGCGAGTGGGAAGTCAAACTCACCCATAACCTCGCCGGCGTGGTACTGGGCCTGAGCTACATCGACACCGATCTCTCACAAACCCAATGTCTGAGCAATTGGGGTTTCAAAGACGTTTGCACCGCCACCGTCGTCGCCAGCGTCAGCAAATCTTTCTGACCCCACCGAGATCCATTGTAGGAGTGAGCCTGCTCGCGATAGTGGTGTGTCAGGCAACACATCGACACCTGACACACCGCTATCGCGAGCAGGCTCACTCCTACAAGGATTTGCTCTGAATTCGGTAGTTGTTACAGGATGTTTACGAATTTTTTACTAATGTTCTTCTACAGTTACACGCGCAACCGCGTGGTTTTCTATTCAAGTAGAGGAATGTTTGACATGGCTTTGGGCAACGGACTGCGTTTACCGTCCATCACTCCTACCCGACTGGTGCTGCTGTTTTCCCTGGCGCTGGTGGCGTTGTACAACCTGGCGACCTGGAAGGCGCTGGGCACCCTGATCACTTTGCAAGGCGCGCACAAACTGGCGTTTTTCGCCTCGTTCGCGCTGTTTTTGTGGGCCGCGATCACCCTGCTGCTGACCCTGGTGTCGTTTCGCTGGACACTGAAACCGGCGCTCACCCTGGTCGCTCTGCTCTCGGCCTGCGCTGCCTATTTCATGAACGAATACGGCATCACCATCGACACGGTGATGATTCAGAACGTCTTCGAAACCAACCCCGCCGAAGCCACCGCGCTGTTCAGCGGCAAGCTGTTGGCTTACCTGCTGCTGCTCGGGGTGTTGCCGGCGGCGCTGATCTGGCGCTGGCCGGTGAGTTATCGACCGTTCTTTCGCGGCCTGCTCAACAAGGTGCTGGTGATCATCGCCTGTGTGCTGGTGATCGCCGCGTCGGTGGGCGCGTTCTATTCGACCTACGCACCAATCTTCCGCGAAGAAGACAAGCTCACCCACTTCATCAACCCGACCAACTATATCTACGCGATCAGCAAGTACACCAAGCAACGCCTGGGCATCAAAAAACATTTCGTGGTGCAGGCCATCGGCGAAGACGCGGTGATGAGCGCCAACGCGGCCAGCCGCGAGAAGAAATCGCTGATGGTCTTCGTGGTCGGTGAAACCGCCCGCGCCGATCACTTCTCGCTAAATGGCTACGAGCGCGAGACCAATCCCGAGCTGAGCAAACTCGACATCCTCAACTTCACCCAGGTGCATTCCTGCGGCACGTCGACGGCGGTCTCAGTGCCGTGCATGTTCTCGATGTTCCCGCGTGAGGATTACAGCGACAAGAAAGGCAAAACCTACCAAGGCCTGCTCGACATTCTCCAGCGTGCCGGCGTGCAAGTGCTGTGGCTGGACAACAACAGTGACTGCAAAGGCACCTGCCTGCGCGTACCGCATCGCGACATTTCGAAGAATCAGCCGGGGCCATTCTGCGACGGCAACAACTGCCTCGACGAGGCGCTGTTGCAAGATCTGCAAAGCTACATCGACAGCCTCAAGGGCCACGCGATCATCGTCCTGCACGCCGATGGCAGTCACGGCCCGGAATACTACGAGCGCTACCCGAAAGAGATGGAGCGCTTCAAACCGATCTGCCACACCAACCAGTTGGGCAGTTGCAGCCGCGATGAACTGGTCAACGTGTACGACAACACCATCCTCTACACCGACCATTTCCTTGCCAAGGTCATCGAACTGCTCAAGCGCAATCAGGACTCACTGGACACGTCGATGGTTTACGTCTCCGATCACGGCGAATCGCTGGGCGAGAACGGGCTGTACCTGCACGCGGCCCCGTATGCGCTGGCGCCGCAAGCGCAGACCCATGTGCCGATGGTGATGTGGTTTGGCAATGGCACGCTCGCCAGTGAGGGGATTGATCGCGGTTGTTTGCAAGGCAAGACCGGGCAGGCCGATCTGAGCCACGACAACCTGTTCCACTCGGTGCTGGGGTTGTTTGATGTGAGGACGTCGGTGTATCAGCCGGGGCTGGATATTTTTCATGGCTGCCGGCCTTCGATGACGGCTGCGCAATAACCGGGGAATTACACAAATTCCCTGTGGGAGCGAGCCTGCTCGCGAAGGCGGCGTATCAGTCGCCATCTATGCTGAATGAACCACCGCATTCGCGAGCAGGCTCGCTCCCACATTTGGATATTTGTGTGGGTCAAGAATTGAGGTTTGCCAGATAGGCCCACGGGTAGATGCCGCGTTGATGGCCGTCGCTGAAGATCAGTTGCACGCCGTAGCCCTGGGGGTTGAGTTCGATCAGGCGCACGCGATCATCCACCAGTGGTGTCATGCCTTGGAGGCGAAACGCGCGGCATTGCGAGCACGGGCACTGACGGCGCAGTTCGGCGTGATTGAGCTGTTGTTCGCGGCCATCCGGCCAGCTCAAGCGCAAGGTGCCTTCGCTTTGCGAATTAGCCATCGACAGCGGGTTCATTGCAACTGACTCAAGGCGATGCGCACGGCTTTGCGCACCTCCGGGTCGCCGTCGTCCTGCGCGGCCTGCAACGCGGCCACGGCGCCGCGATCATGCAGTTCGCCCAAGGCCAGCGCGGCCTCTTTTCGCAGGTTACTGATGCGATGGCCGAGGGTGTCGATCAGGGCGTCCAGCGCCGGGGCGAAACGCAAACGGCCGAGGCTGCGGGTAGCGCGCAGGCGCACTTGCCAATAATCATCGCTCAAGGCTTCGACGAGCGCGGAACCAGCGTCAATATGGCCGACCTTGCCCAAGGTCGTCGCGGCTTCTTCGCGTACTTGCCAGGCGTCATCCCGCAAGGCCTGGCGCAGGGCTGGCAACACTTCGGCGCTGGAGGCCAAGCCCAAAGCGCCAGTCGCAGCACGGCGTACTTCGGTGTCGGGGTCAGCGCTGGCCAATCGTGCCAGGGCGGGCAAAGCGTCGAGCTGCTTGAGCCAGCCGAGCACGCCCACGGCTTCACGACGAACGCTGGCGTCGGCATCGTTCAGCGCCGAAACCGCTGCCGGCGCGGCGGCGGCGAAACGCAACTCACGCAAGGCACGGAATGCGGCGATACGCACGCTGACGTCGGCGTGATCGGTCCAAGGCAAAATCACCTGCCCCGCCGCTTCCGTTTTGAGCAAGCTCAGGCTCTGCGCGGCGGCCGACTGCACGGCGAGCGACGGGTCGGTCAAGGCTTCACACAAGGCCTGCACGACGTCCTCATCCTCCCAAGCCTCCAGCAAACGTGCGGCTTCAGCACGAACTTCTTCGGCGGAATCTTGCCTCAGGCGATCAACCAGCCAGAGCAAGCCATCCGGTTCTTCCAGATCCGCCAGATCAATCAGCGCAATGCGTCGCACACCGGCGTCTTCAGCGGTGAGGCGCGGTTGCAGATCGAGAATGTCCTGGTTATCGGTCACAGCAAAAATAGAGGTCATAGGGCAAATCGCGGCAAAGGGGTTTCAGGAGGCAGACCGAGCGGGTTGAGGCGCGGCAGCGGTCGGCCGTTGTCGTGGCGCAGCAGATCGAGGCAGTGGCGTTTGAGTCGGGAGAATTCAGGGCTGGTGACCAGTTCGCTGGTGCGTGGCCGGGCGAAATCCAGACGCAAGTCTTCGATGATTCGCCCCGGTCGCGCGCTCATCACCAGCAAACGGTCGGCGAGAAACAGCGCCTCGTCGATGTCATGGGTGACGAACACCACCGTGGTGCGGATCCGCGTCCAGATGTCCAGCAGCAGCTCTTGCATGTTCAAACGGGTGAGCGCATCCAGCGCGCCGAATGGCTCGTCCATCAACAGCAGACGTGGGCGGTTGACCAGCACGCGGGCGATCTCCACCCGTTGCTGCATGCCGCCGGAGAGTTGATCGGGCCAGCGTTCGGCAAAGCCGTCGAGGCCGACCAGTTTAAGGATGTCATCGGCGGCGCGATGGCGCTCAGCCTTGCCGATGCCACGCATTTTCAGGCCGAAAGCCACGTTGTCACGCACCGTGCGCCACGGAAACAACGTGTGGTGCTGGAACACCATGCCGCGCTGTGGAGACGGCCCGGACACCGCCGCGCCATCGACTTTCAGACTGCCGGCATGAGCACTGAGGTGCCCGGCCAAGGCGCCAAGCAAGGTCGATTTGCCGCAACCAGACGGACCAAGAATGCACACGAACTGGCCCGGTTCAATCTGGCAATCAAGTTCGCGCACGGCTTCGAACGCTTCACGCCCTGCGCCGAGGACGATGGACAACTGGCGAATGTCGATCCGCCCTTCCGGGGTTTGCATCACGCTCATCAGGCTTTTCCTCGCGGTCGATGCCAGGGCGTGAACAGCCCGCCGAGGCGTTTGATCAGCAGGCTGCTGCCCATGCCCAACACGCCGATCAGCAGCATGCCGACGACGATGTCGGCGTAGTTCTGAATCGTGTAGGACTCCCAGGTGTAATAACCGATGCCGAACTGACCGGAGATCATTTCCGCGGTGACCAGACAGAACCATGAGGTACCCATGCCGATCGCCAGGCCCGTGATGATGCTGGGTGCGGCGCCGGGCAGGATCACTTCCAGCAGGATCGCCCGGCGCCCTGCCCCAAGGCTTTTCGCGGAGGCGATCAGACGCGGGTCGACGCCTTCGACGCCGTGTACGGTGTTGAGCAGGATCGGGAACAGCGCGCCGGTGAAGGTGATGAAGACCATCGACAGTTCGGAGGATGGGAACATCAGGATCGCCAATGGAATCCACGCAACGGCGGGGATTGGGCGCAGGACTTCCAGCGGTGGCAGCAGCAGGTCTTCGGCCCACTTCGAACGGCCGATGGCCAGACCGAGGGCGATGCCGATGACTAGCGCCGCGAGATAGCCGGCGAAGACGCGGCTGAGGCTGGCGGTCAGGTGCTGGAGCAACTTGCCAGAATCGCCCAAACCGAGCGCCGCTTCGATCACCGCGATGGGTGTTGGCACGTTAGCGAAGGTGACCAGGCCGAGGTTCCAGTGGTGGCTGGCGGCGAGTTGCCAGAACAGCAGGCAGAGCAGCAAGGATGCGGCTCTTGATGTCCAGCGGATGGGTGTTTTCATCGAGCGGGTTTCCGGTTCTGGATCTGTGTGATGGCTGATATTTACCCCCCTCACCCCAGCCCTCTCCCCCCAAGGGGGGCGAGGGGGAAAGGGAGCCGATCTTCATGCTTTCCAAAACCCGCGTTCGACTCGGTATTTCAAGTCGGCGTAGCGAGTCCAAACACCACGGTCAGTCCCCTCTCCCTCTGGGAGAGGGTTAGGGTGAGGGGCTCTTGATCTTCAACTAGCGGGCGACGACCGCCTGGGTCGTGGCATCCGTAAAATCGAGAACCTTGCCACCCTGCGCCGACGCATATTGCTGAGCCTGCCCCTTAAGCAAAAACGCACTCAACCGGCCCTTCGCATCACTGGCAAACCACGCCTGCTCAGCCAGCAACTTGATCCCGCTGTCACTGGCCTGCGCATACACCGCCCGAACGTTTTTGCCTTCCTGCTTCAACGCGGCGAGCGCAGTGAACGCCTCTTCCGCTGAAGCGTATTGGCGCACCTTGTCCTCACCCCGCACCCAGATTTCGGCGACATGGCTGAAGTCAGTAATCGCTTTCCCCGTCGCCGCATCCGTGGCCTTCAACGGCGTCTGCGCGTAATTGGCCAGTTGCGCCGTGTAATCGAGGTTCGACGCCTTGAACGCCGCACGGATGTACTGATCGTCAATGAAGCTGTTCAGATCGAGCCCACGATCAGCCTTCTTCAACAGCTTCAACGTATCGATGGCCGTACCAACCGCCTGACGATATTCCGGCTTCCAGCTCAAGTCGCGGGTCTGCACGCCAAGTGGGCCGTGGAACAGGTAATTCACTTCGGCATCGACGCCAGTGACTTTGGCGATCAGTTCGCTGTACTTCTCAGGCTCGGCGGCGAGCAGTTGATTGGCCTCGATGCTCGCCCGCAAATAGGCGACGACGACTTCCGGGTACTTCTTCGCGTACGCCTGATCCACCAGCGCACCATGGAACGTCGGCGCATTGGCCTGAGCGCCGTCGTAGATCTTGCGGGCAAAGCCCCGGCTCGGAAACAGCTCGGCGAACGGCACGAAATCAGCGTGGGCGTCGATCTTGCCGGCCTGCAACGCAGAGCCGGCGACTTCTGGTGGCTGGGCAATGATGTTGACGTCCTTGAGCGGATCCCAGCCCTGCTCCGCCACCGCGCGCAACAACATGCCGTGGGCGGTGGAGGCGAACGGCACGGAAATGGTCTTGCCCTTGAGTTCGCTGAGCGATTGCACGCCGGACGCACTCGGCACGACGATGCCGTTGCCGCTGCCCTTGATGCTCCCCGACAGTACGCTGATGAACAGGCTGTGCTTGCCGGCAGTTTCGAACGCAACACCGTTGAACGCACCGGGGAAATCGGCCATGGCGCCGAAGTCTAGTTTGCCGGCGACCATCTCGTTGGTCAGTGGCGCGCCGCTGGTGAAGTTTTTCCACTGCACGTCGTACTTGGCGTCTTTGTAAGTGCCGTCGTGGGGCAGGTATTTGTCGAGCAGACCGAGTTCACGAATCAACAGACCGCCAGCGGCGCAATTGATGGTGGTGTCCTGGGTGCCGATGGCGATGCGGATGGTTTCGGCTGAGGCCGAAAAAGTGAACGAAGCCAGTACCAGACCGGCGATTGCTGCACGCAACATGAGTGTTTCCCCTCGAATCATTTATTTGAGTTCGTCTCCGCCGCGATCAGGGCGCGGTGGGAAACGAGGGGTGTTTTTCAATTCAGCGTCCGGTGTTTCCGGATGGCTTTGGGGTGTCGTAGATCTACTGTAGGAGTGAGCCTGCTCGCGATAGCGGTGTGTCAGCCAGCACATCTACATCAGACCCACCGCTATCGCGAGCAGGCTCACTCCTACAGGGATCGGGTTTCAACGCAGGAGATAGGGGATGTCGACCTTGACGGCGCCGGTCGGGCAATCCTTCTCGCACGGCATGCAATACCAGCATTCGTCGAACGCCATATAAGCCTTCTGCGTCGCCGGATTGATCGCCAGCAAGTCCATCGGGCAGACGTCGACACACACGGTGCAGCCCTTTTCGGCGATGCATTTGTCCTCGTCCACGGTGACGGGGGCGTTGGAGCGGAAGAAGATTTCCTGAGCTTGATAGGCCATGGTCCGGATTCTCTTTTAGGGGTGCATCAAGCGGCGAAAGCGCCAACCCGCAAGCGGTCGTACGCCTGCATTTCTTCGGCATCGAGCGGAATGATGTAAGGCTCGACGGCTTTCTTGAAACTGGTCATCTGGCCGTCCTCGCCCTTCTTCAGATGGCAGTGGCAGAACCATTCACTGTCGTTGCGCTGCGGGTGATCGACGCGATAGTGGTACAGGCCCCAGCGACTTTCGGCGCGAAACAGCGAGGCGCGTGCAGCCATTTCGGCGCAGTCGCGAATCACGCTGGTTTCCATCGCGCGCATCAGTTCATGGGCGTTGTTGGCCTTCATCTGCTCGAGATCGCGCTCGATGTCGCTGAAGCGTTGCAGGCCGATCTGCATTTTCCTGGTCACTTTCGGCGGTTGCAGGTAATCGTTAACGAAGCGCCGCAGCTTGTACTCGACCTGCGCCGGCGGCAGACCGTGTTCACGATCAAGCGGGGCGTAGACCCGGGCCTTTTCCTTTTCGATCTGCGCGGCATCCAGCGCAGAAAACTCGCGCCCGGCGACAAAATCCGCCGCGTTGTGTCCGGCAAACCAGCCGTAGGTGAAGGCGCCGAGCATGTAATTGTGCGGCACAGCGGCCATGTCACCGGCCGAATACAAGCCTTTCACCGAGGTCTCGGCGCGTTCGTTGACCCACACCCCGGAGGCCGAGTGACCGCTGCAAAAACCGATTTCGGAGATGTGCATTTCGACCATTTGCGTGCGGTAATCGGTGCCGCGATTGGCGTGGAACTGGCCGCGACTCGGGCGCTCGTTGCTGTGCAGAATCTCTTCGATGTTCTGGATGGTTTCCTCGGCCAGGTGATCGAGTTTGAGGAACACCGGGCCGTTGCCGCTTTCCAGTTCCTGGTGGAATTCCCACATCATCTGCCCGCTCCAGTAATCGCACTCGATGAAGCGTTCGCCCTTGTTGTTGGCGGTGTAGCCACCCAGCGGACCGGTCACGTAGGCGCAGGCCGGGCCGTTGTAATCCTTGATCAGCGGGTTGATCTGAAAGCACTCGAGGTTGGCCAGTTCGGCGCCCGCGTGATAGGCCATCGCGTAACCGTCGCCAGCGTTGGTCGGGTTCTCGTAGGTGCCCATCAGGTAGCCCGACGAAGGCAGACCGAGTCGCCCGGCAGCGCCACAAGCGAGAATTACAGCCTTGGCCTTGATCACATGGAAATCGGCCGTGCGGCAATCGAAGCCCATCACACCGTTGACGGTGCCCTCCTCGTCAGTCAGCAACCGCGTGCAGACGAGACGATTGGTGATGCTCACCCGCGCACGTTTCAACTGCCGATAGAGGACTTTTTTGATGTCGTGCCCTTCCGGCATCGGCAGCACGTAAGCACCCATGTGGTGGACTTTTTTCACCGCGTAATCGCCGGTCTCGTCCTTCTCGAACTTCACGCCCCAGCGATCAAGCTGTTCGATGGTTTCGAAGCTGTGGGTGGCGTAGGCGTAAACGGCGGCCTGATTGACGATGCCGTCGTTGGCGATGGTGATTTCCTTGGTGTACTGCTCGGGCGTCGAGTGGCCGGGAATGATCGCGTTGTTCAGGCCGTCCATGCCCATGCTGATCGCGCCGCTGCGTTTGACGTTGGCCTTGTCGACCAGCAACACGCGCAAGTCGCGGTTTTTTTCCTTGGCCTTGATCGCGGCCATTGGGCCTGCGGTGCCACCGCCGATGACGACGATGTCGTATTCCTGTTCAAGCACATTGCGGGTCATGCCTGCTCCCCTTTTTGCCGGTCGATCCGCAGGCGGTACTGGAACGCATCGCCACGGTAGTAAAGGTGTTCGAAGTCCAGCGGCTGGCCTTGCGCGTCGTGGGTCAGACGCTCGATGCGCATGATCGGCGAGCCGGCCTCGACGTTCAGCGCCTGGGTCAGGTCGCTGTCAGCCAGCATTGCGTCGATGGCCAGATCGGCGTGACCGAGGGCGATGCCGCAGTCGTTTTCGAGGATCAGAAAGATGTCGCGGGTGACCAGATCGGCCTTCTCCAGCCGCTCGCCGACGGCTTTGGGCAGGTAGGTGATTTCCAGCGAGATCGGTTCACGATTGATCAGGCGCACGCGTTTGATCTGCGCGACGATCTCGCCCTCGGCGACTTGCAAACGCTCGGCGACACGCTTGTCGGCCGGGATGAATTTGAAGCTGCGCAGGCGGTTGATCACCTCGTAGCCACGGCCGGTCATCGACTCGGCGAGGCCTTGCAGGCTGCTGACGTTCTGAAAGGTTTTCGGTTTGGCGACGAAGGTGCCTTTGCCGTGGATCTTGAAGATCAGCCCTTCTTTCTGCAGATCGCCCAGCGCCTGGCGCACGGTGATACGGCTGACTTTGAACAGCGCACCGAGTTCGCTTTCGGAGGGCATCTGGCTGTCTTGCGGGTATTCGCCGTCGAGAATCCGCGCACGGAGGACGTCGCGCAGTTGGGTGTGCAGCGGGACACTGCTTAGGGAGAGAACGTTATCGGTCATCACGGGATCACTTGTTATAACGAGTTATGACGTGATCTTAGAGATGTTATGACAAGGTTGAGAAATATTGTTTGGGCATAACCTTAGACGCGACGACGCACTGCCCAATGTGGGAGCGAGCCTGCTCGCGAAGGCGGCGTGTCAGATAATACTGTTGAAACAGACACACCGCTTTCGCGAGCAGGCTCGCTCCCACAGGGGGGTGTGTGGTCGGTAAGGTCAGTGGCGTTTGAGGATCTGGTCCATGACCCAGTCGGTCTTGAGCGCTTGTTCGGCGACGGCGGGATGTTGTGATTCGCCACGAATATGCGCATTCATTCCGAGCACGTGATGCCACTGGATGTGCTCGTGATGGGGGATTTCCAGGCTGAGGTGTTCATCGGCATGCAACTGCACGGGATGCTCATCAAACACCGAAAAACTGATCCGCCCGAGGCTGCCGATGATCTCGACGCGATCCTCACGCCGATCCGCGACAAAGCTCCAGCAACCCATGCCCAGCGCGCCTGAAGCGAATCGCCAACTGGCGCTGACGGCATCTTCAGCTGCATACAAACCGGCCTGACGCGCGGTGAATCCAGCGACTTCAACGATGTCACCGAGCAGATATTGAAACAGGTCAAAGCCATGACTGGCCAGATCGGCAAAGTAACCGCCGCCGGCCACCGCCGGATCTGTGCGCCAATTGTTGCGACCGTCCAGATCCGCCGGCGAAGGCGCTTTGGTCAGCGTCCAGCTCAAGTGCCGCACGTCACCGATGCGCCCCTCCTCCAACCATTGCCGCACCTGTGCAAAGCGCGGCAACGAACGGCGGTAGTAGGACACGAACAAGTGCAAACCGGCGTCGGCAAACGCTTTTTGCATCTCGCGACTTTGCCCGGCATTCAGCGCCATGGGCTTTTCCACGCAGCAATGTTTGCCGGCCGCAGCGACTTTCAGGCTGTAGGCGTGGTGGCTGTCGGGCGGCGTGGCGATGTACACCGCGTCCACCTCGGGATCGTTGATCAGTGCATCGACGTCGGTGTAGACCCGCTCGATACCGTGGCGCGCGGCGTAGTCAGTCACGACCTCAAGGCGTCGGCCCATTACCGCCACCAGCGCCGAACCGGGCGCCTTGTAGAAGGCCGGCCCGCTCTTGCGCTCAGCGACGCTGCCACAACCGATCATGCCCCAACGCACCACGTCCATGTCTCTTCCTTTAGCCGACGCGCAAGGCGCGCAGATCAAGGTGACCGTCCTTGAGCGGCGGGCACCAGTAGTAGCCGCCAGTGATTGGGCAGCTGATGCGATAGAGGCCATCGGTGATGCCGTCTTCCAGGCCGCTCATACGGCGCAGTTGCGCTTCGAAGGCATCCAGCGAGAAACCGAAGGCGAGGAACATCAGACCGGCACGATCACCTTCAATCCACGGCATCGAGCGGCGCACGACGAACGCTTCTGGGGCAAAGCTTTCCTGCGCGGTGCGCTTGACGTGGGCGGAGACTGGCGCGTCGTCGATCTCTTCGTTGTCGCTGAGGCGACGGCCCATGATGTTGTCTTTGTCCTCGGACGAGAGTTTGTGGAAACCCTTGAGGTCGTGCTGCCATTGCTGGATCGCGGCGAAGCTGCCACCGACCATGCCGTCAGTGCCTGTACTTTGCAAAGCGGCAGCGATGGCGGCTTCGTCGTGGGGGTTTTCGGTGCCGTCTTCATAGCCGGTCAGGTCGTGGCCGTCCTTGTGGCGGAAGGCTTCCTGCATCTCGACCAGACGCAGGGCTGGTGCGAGTGCGGCTTCGAGAGCGTTGCAGCGGTTGAGCAGTTCACCACGGTCGACGCCGTGCAGCCACACCCACAGCGCGTGCTGGGTCGACGGGTTCTCGACGCCAACGCCGGTCAGCGCCGGGAAGCTGCGCAGGCCGTCGATCTGCACGTTGAGCGCCTTGACCAGGGATTCACCAAAACCGACCACCGCCGACTTGCCGTCCACCTGATTGAGCAGGCTGTCGAGCGCCTGCGGCAGGGCTTCAACCGACTCAAGGGCGAAAAACAGGTGACGCGCTTGCGCAGGAACAGGGGTGGCGAGAATGCCCGGCTGGTAGTAACTCATGTGAACTCCTTGGGAAAGTGCGCGGGAGTTTACCTGTGGCCGGAGGGTTTGTGTGGGTTTGGATGGAAGTCAAAAGCACCCTCACCCTAGCCCTCTCCCGGGGGGAGAGGGAACTGATTCGGGAATATTGAAGAGCTACGCCGACTTGAACGCGCTGTACCGAATCCATAATCGACAAAAATCTTTCAGGTCGATGTATGACGCAAGACACCCCCGTCGGCCCCCTCTCCCTCTGGGAGAGGGCTGGGGTGAGGGTTAGCGTCATTACGCCAAGCGCTAGGGCTCAGCCCCGTCCAGCGCTTGAACGCCCGCCGAAAACTGCGCACATCGCTGTAGCCCACCTCCTCGGTAATCCGCTCAATCGGCATATCGGGATTGGCCAGCAGACTCAAGGTCCGCGCCTGCCGCACCTGCTCCAGCAACGCCTCAAACGTCAACGCATGCTCAGTCAAACGCCGGCGCAACGTGCGGCTGCTCATATTCAAATCACCGGCAATCTTTTCAATGTGACTGCCGCTGCTCAGGTCCCGGGCGATCGCCCGCTCCACGGCCTGAATCAGATCGAGCTTCTGATGCACCTGCGCTGCTTCCAGCTCCAGCAATGCAACGGCCTGACGCAACGCCAGCGAATGATGATTAGGCAGGTGCACGTCCAGCCACTGCGCATCGATCAGCATGCGATTGTGCAGGCAACCGAAGCGTACATCCGGCCCCAGCAGGCGGTGATATTCGGCCAGGTAATCCGGCGCGGCATGCACAAATTCCACGGCAATCGCCTTGAACTCAGCCCCCACCAGTGCGCGGCCATACACCAGCAAACTGGCGAAGAACTCCTCGACCGCAAACACCTGCACGTCGGCAAATGGCAGGCGGCATTCAGCATCGAGATGCACCTGGCCACCGACCACATCGACGCTCGACACCACAATCCCGCCCGACGTGTGCTGATGACGAATCCCCAGCGCAAAGGCATCACGCAAGGTCTTGCACAGCGACAACACATGCCCGAGCAGGCCCAGGGTGCCGAGAACATTCTGCGCGCCAACCCACAGCCCCAAACCCTGATTGGGCAGCACTTTGAGTGCGCGCTGAATCATCGCCACGGCCTGGCGATAGGAAATCCGCTGCGCCGGATCCTGCAGATCCTCAAGGGTGAAACCCAGCCCACGGCACAGGCTCTGGGAATCGATTCCTCTGTTCTGCACAACTTCGGCGAGGGTTTGCAGGAGGAACGGCGAGACCAGCGCCAGTTCGAAGGTCGGGTCTTGGACTTTTACGTTCATGGGGCTGACATTCCGGATCACGCTTGATTGTTATTTTTGTAACCGGTTGTGTCGATGGAAGTTAGCACAAGGTTTACGGACTGTCCGCAGATGCCCCCATCAGTGTCCGCCAATACCCTGCCCCAACGTACGCCAAACGCTTATTTCTAGCGTACCGGCGCTCCGAGCGACCGGTACCAGGTCCCAATCACAATAATAATGAGGACAGTCATGAGCCAGAACCGCGTGAAATCCTTCTTGCCCCGCGCTCTTTTCATCGCGGGGTGCGCGCTGACGTTGCCCGCCCTGGCCACCGAAGCCGGGGTCGACAACATAGGCACCGGCACCGACGGCTTCTTCATGCTGCCGCTGGAAGTCGACAGCCTTCCGGAGAACATGGTCGCGTTCAACCTCTACTACAACCATTACAAGGCGACCAGGTTCAACATCAGCTCGCTGGGTGGCAAGGTGCCGAATGTCGAAATCGAATCCACCGCGGTGATTCCGCGTCTCGATTACTTGAGCCCGGTGCGTGTGTTCGGCGGACGTCTGGCGGGCTACATCGCCCAGCCGTGGTTGAAGCAGGAAGTCGCGGTGTTCGGCCTGAGCGACACCCGCGAAGGCATGGGCGATACCACGTTTGCACCGATCATTCTGTGGGACATGGGCAAAAACCTGACCCTTGGCGCCGCCGTGGAAGTCACCGTGCCCACCGGCGAATACAGCGTCGATCGGCTGGCCAACACCAGCAACAATTTCTACACCTACAAGCCGCTGTTCTCGTTCACCTGGCTGCCGACTGAACGCACCGAAGTCTCGATGAAAACCACTTACAGCTTCAACGAAAAGAACAAGGACACCGATTACAAGTCCGGGCAGATTTTCCACTTCGATTATTCCGCCAGCTACAAGATCACCGACGACCTGATGCTCGGCGTCAACGGCTACTTCCTCCAGCAGACCACCGACGACAAACAGTTCGGCCACACCGTGCAGTTCGCCGGGCAGGACGTCGACGACGGCGTGCGCGGCAAGGTCTTCGCGATCGGCCCGGCGCTGCACTTCACCTTTCTCAAGTACGCCAGCGCGGAGATTCGCTGGGCCAAGGAGTTTGATGTGGAGAACCGGCCCGAAGGTGAAATGCTTTGGGCGAAAGTCAGTATTCCTTACGCTTTTTGAAACCCACCCCAATCCAATGTGCGAGCGAGCCTGCTCGCTCCCACAGGGATTTCAGCGCGTTGGTGAATGATTGCTAAAAAAAAGGGCGACCAACCGGCCGCCCAAACGTACTACACGAGAGTCTTTTACAGCGTCAGTTGCCCGCGCTCCTCCTCGGTCAACTGCTGCTTCGCCTGTTCATCCAGCGCCCCGGCGCCCAACACCTGCACCGGGCTGTTCGGGTTGTAACCCGGGGCCGGTGCACGGCTAGCGCCATCGCGGGTCGGCGCCAGTTGTTCGTTGCCGAAGCTCAGCACCTGCACGGTAAACACCGACGCCTGATTCTGCCGCGAAGCTGCTTGCTGCTGACGCGCGACATCTTCCGCCGCTTGCGTGGCCGACGATGCCGCCGAACTCGCCGAAGTAATCGCCCCGGTATTCACCGCCGAGACCACCGGCACACCCGTTGCCTTGCCCTGCACCGAGATATTCGCGGCGTTGACCACCGTCAGCGCGGCGATGTTGACGTTACCCGACACGCGGATCCCCGCCTCACCGGCATCGATGGTGCCCAGCGGCGCGATCAGGTCGATGTCGCCGGGCTTCACTTCGGCGATCGGGTTGAGCGTGGCGATACCGGCGCCGGTGCTCGGCACCGATGGCGACAGGGTGACGTTGCCCCAAGTGTCGTAAACCCGTTTCGGCGGGGTGTAGACCACAGTGGTTTTCGAGCCACGACCGGCGTTGATGTCGCCCTCGGCCGACCAGCCGAGAATCGAACCGCCGAAGGTGGTCATGATCCGGCTCTGGCCGAGCAAAATACTGCCCTGCGAATAGAGCTGAATGTTGCCCGAACCTTGGGTGATGATCCCCGCCGTCGACGGTGGTGCCGCACCTTCGATGCCGAACACCTGACCGCCGCCCGGGGTGAGCATCTGGATATCGCCGCCGAACAGGGTCTTGACCCCGGCGCCGCCGTACATCGTGATATCGCCGTCGTAACGAATCGGGTTGCCCGCCACATCGGTGGTCGGGAACAACGCGGCGATAGCGTTGCGACCACGCAGATAACTGCCTTTGCGCGGGCCGTCGACATCGTTGTATTCCAGGCCACCGGCGCGCAGTTCGGCGAAGTACACCTGGCGGGCAAAGATCGCCTGCTCGCCACTTGGCAGCGCGGCGTAGAACGCCTGTGCCTGTTCGGCGTTGCCGCTGAAGCCGTAACCCAAGGTCAGCCAGCTCTGCAATTCGTCCTGGTAACTCTTGACCACTTTGCCCGGTTGCGCGCTGAGGGCTGCGTCCGCGCTCGCCACGTTCTGCGGGTTCAGGTAGCGCGCGATAAACCGCGAATAATCCGGCCCCTGCGCGCCCACGCCGGCCTGCAAGACCACGCTGGCCCCCGGACGCTGATCACCGGCCAGCAACGAGCCAAGGCTGGTGATGCTGGCACGGTCCTCCATCAGGATATTGCGCCCGGCATTGATCTCCAGCGTGCCGGGACCGGCGACGTCGAAGCTGCTGTAAAGGATGTCGCGCCCGGCCGACACTCTCGACACATCCCTCGGGTCGTTATGCACGAACAGGTTGCCGGTGGAGTAAATCGTGTCCTTGGTGGTGCCGACGCCATCTTTCGGCGAAATCGTCGGTTGGCCCAGGTTGGTGCCAGAGGCGACGATGTCGCGACCGGCCATCATCCACACCGGCCCGGCTGCTTCGTACCAGGTTCGCTGCGAATCGCTTGCACGCAGTGACTCGCCACTGCGGATGCCGACCAGATCGCCGGTCAACGCGTAGATTCGCGCCGGCCCCATGACATCGCTGAGGCCGGAGTACGAGTTGCTACCGAAGGCGAACAATGGGAAGCGCAGATTCGGTTCTGCGGCGACACCATCGCTGCCGCTGTTGGAGATGAACGGGATTTGCGCCGAGTTGCTGGCATAGCCGTTGAATGCCGGCGCAAACGGCGTGGCAATCGCCAGTGGACTGGCCCCGGACTGGTTGATCGCATAGCCGCCGGCATAAATCGAATCACCGGCCAACAGCTCCAGCTGACCTGAAGCCGAAGGCGCCAACAGCAGCGAGTAAGCGGTGGCGGGAGCGGTATTGCCGACGCTGTAAGCCGCCGATGAACCTGCGTAGATCGAGCCTTGACCGGCGACGGCGCGCAGAATCGACGGATAAACAAAACGACTGTCAGTCGGTGAAGTGTTCTGCCCTTTGATGGGCCCGTTGGTGTCCGTCTCGGCCAACTGGGTACTCGGCGTGAGGTTGCCACCCGCCGAGAACAGATCGATGGCCGTGTGCTCGGTCCACAGCGAGAAGCCACTCAAAATCCCGCCCTGGCTGACGTTCCCCGCCTCGTCAAACAGCGGCGTGGCGTTCTGCAAACGCACGCGGCCCGGGTCCGCCGCGCCGCCCAGGACCAGATCGCCACGGGTGTTGATGCGCATGCCCGAATCGCCGGGGATCAGCACCAGCCCGCCGGAGGCATTGCCGGTGGTCGCGGTAAACGGGTCCAGCGCGCGGGTTTCCCGAGCATCATGCAACACGCTGTTGGCGCCATATTGCAGATTGATGCCGCCGACCGCACTGCCACTCACCTGTGCCGCGCCGCGCAGGTTGATCAGCGCGCCTTGCAGATCATGCTTGGGTGGCGTGATCCCATTGTTGCCGGCGCGCGCTTGCAGGGACGGATTGAGCGAACCACCGATGCGAATGTCCATGTCGCCGCCACCGGTCAATTGCAGGCTACCGTCGCTGCCGACACGACCGGTGCTACCCACCGCCACGATCAGGCCCTGGCTGCGTGGGTTGGTCCGCGCATCCCCCATCGGCCTGAGCATGCCGGCATCTTCTCCGGCGCGCAGGCTGATGTTGCCACCGCCCAAAGTGCCAAAACCGGTGAAGCCCACCAGGTACGGCGCCGCGTCCATGTCGGCGTCGGGCAGCGGCTGCGTCGCATAGCTGCCGAAATTGATCCACCAGGCGGTCGGCACGTCATCACTGCCGGTGCCCTGACGCCATAACCAGTTGCCCACCGCCACGCCAGGCACCTGTTCACGGTAACCGCCGGTATTGGCGGTTTTTCGCCCAAGAGTGTCACCGGAGACAGAGCCGCCGGCATTGATCGTCAGGTTGCCGCCGAGCTGCGGATACCAGGCTTGATAGAGACTGTCGGTGCCACCGTTGACCCATTTTTCCACGTCGCCACCGGCACTGCCCAATACCGAATCCTTGTCCGACAAGCGTCCGCGCATCTGCTTGAAGCGCGGATCGACATCGGCCGACTGGGTGCCAGCGGTGTACACACCAAACGGCGAAGCCATGCTCAAATTGCCGGCAGCGAGCAAATCAAGATCGCCGGTACCGGTACGCAGGACACTGAACATCTGGCTGTGGATGCTGGCGCTTTTCGCCGGATTGCTCTCGACGCACACCTCGGGGTAACTGTCGCACAGCGTCAGGTATTCCTCGGGAATCGGCGCGTAATCCTGAAAGCCGAACTGGTTGCCGGGGGCCCAGGTCCAGCGCGCCATCGGGGCGCAGGCACCGGGATCGGTTTCGCAGAGAATCAGGTATTCCTCGGGCACCGGTTCGAAGGCGGGGAAACCGTACTGGTTGGTTTCCGACCACACCGCGCGTGGATTGCCTTCGGTGATCTTCGCACCGTAATGAGTGTCCGCCAGACGCAAATTGCCCTCGGTGGTGAGCGGTTTCACCGCACGACTATCGGCGGCGGAAAGATCCGCCCCCGCCACCGCGCGGATCGACCACGACGAACTGCCCGACGGCAACATGCTCGCCAGTGCCCAGTTGGCGCCCTGCTGTGTGCCATTGAATCCACGCAACTCGACAAACGCGGCGCCGTCAGCGAGCACCACATTGGTCATCGACGGAATCAACGAACCGCGCAACAGCGCCAGAGAACTGCTCAACATCAAATTCTTGCTGCTGCCGGTGTCGGCATCGAAGGCGCCCGGCAACGGCACACCTTTGGGCCAGTTCATCGCCTTCAACGTGGTGTTGCGATTCAAGCGAATCCCGGCACCCAGTCGGCTGCTGGCCGGCACGGTCAGGTCACTGTCGAGCAGTGTTCCGGCGGCATACAAAAGATTGCCCGAGGCGTCATGCACCGCCCCCGCGAGCACGGTGCCGGCACTGAAGGTGTACGGCGCGGCGAGCTCCACCTGAACCGGCAACAGCGTACCGCTGACCAACGTCGTGTCCTGAATCGGCAAATCGTAATTGAGGGTCACGCCCGACGGGAATTGCGTGCCCGGCGCCAGCGTCACCCCGCTCCCCGGTACAACCAGATCGCCGCCGAATGGCTGCACGCCTGGCAACAGTTTCCAGCCAGCGTCGTCGACGGTCTCCGGTGGCGGCGCGAAACCGTCGTTGATGCTGCCGTAAATATCAAGATTGCCGCCGGCACGGATCACCAGGCTGGCGGATTCACCGGAACCGTAGACGCCATCGACTTTGCCCGTGTGCCGATTGAGGCTGGCGTAGCGGTAGCGCGACAGATCGATATCACCCTCCACCACCAGGTCGCCGTCCGCTGTCTTGCTGGCGATCTCCACGCCGGGGCGCAGGTGGAAGGCATCGGCGTAGGTCGCGTTGTTCAGACCCGCCAGCTTGCGTTGCAACAGATCGGCGTTTGTCAGCGCGGCGTCGATGAACGTGGTGTTGTCGCCGTCGATGCGGGTCAACAGCGCCTGATCGATCACCTGATACGGCCGGCCACTGACCGCCGGATCGACACCATCACGCGCATCGGTGTAACGGCGCGTGCCATTGAGGCCGATGGAACGCGCGCCCTGAATATTGACCGTGCCGCTGGCATCGATGGCGATGTCGCCGGCGCCCAGACGCGGCGCGTTGAGCTCCAGGGTGCCGCGCAACATCTGATCATTCTGCCCGGCGAGAAAGCCCGGCACTGCATCGGTGCCATGGCGCAAGTCGATGCGCGTGCCAGACGCCAGGGTCAACACCCCGGCCCCGGAATTCAGCTCGACCATGGCCCGGTTTGGCGCGTCGATGATCTTGCCGTAACTGTCGACCCGCAGTACGCGGCCGTGGGCATCGAGCACACTGTCGCCGGCCAGGGTCAGGCCGTTCTGCGCCGCCAGACGAATGCTGCCGACCCGTTCGCCACTGGCATCGATCAAGCCATTGACCGTCAGGCTGCCATTGTCCACCGAGACATTGACCTCGCCGGCCTTGAGCCCGTCACCGATCAACAGATCACCTTGCTTGAGTTGCAGACTGCGGCTGCCGAACACTTTGCCTGCGTTCAAGCGTTGGTTGAGTGCCGCGAACTGGGCGCTCGCCTCACCGCCCAGTTGCTGCGCGCGAATGTCCACGCCACCGGCCTTGTACGGCACCAGCGTGCCGCCGGCATCGTAATAACCGCTGCTGGCACCGAGAATCTCGCCCTGCAGATCGACGATGCCGGCATCCGCTGCCAAGGCAACGGCGCTGAGGTTGCCGGCCTGATTGTTTTTCGCCGACAGATCGATGCGCGAGCCAGCGAGCTGGCGTATATCGCCAGCGGCGCTCAACAGCGTCACATCGCCGCCCCAGCTGTACTTGCTCACGTCGTTGAACGGCAAAGTGCGTCCGGCCATGTCCAGTTGCGCGCCGCCGGCCAGGGTCAAGTCGTGCTCGGCCTTGGCCGTGAGCTTGCCGCTGGCCAACGCGATGCGGCTGTCGAGCACAATGTCGCGGGCTTGCAGATTGAGTTCTGCGCCGAGGGCATCGGCCACGCCAGCAGCACCGGCACCGCTGAGCGTGAGCCTGTTGCCAGCCTTGAGCAGGTTGACCGACGCCGCTTCACCGGTGAGCAACGGTGTGCGCAGCGTGAGATTGCCGCCGCTGTAGGCATAGCCTTTGACCGGATCGAAGGCGCCTTGCTGTTGATACACCGCCAGGCTGCCCTTGTGATTGGCGGTGATGCGCTCGCTGGCGCTCAGATTGACGTTGGCAAAACCCAGCGCCAACCGGTTGTTCTGATCGAGGCCGTTGGGTTGTGGCATCGGGCCGTAACCCAATTCGATGCGTTGTGCCTGAATATCCAGCGTGCCGCTACCAGTACCGGCGCCGCCATTGATCACACTGCCCGGATCCTGAGTGGCGCCGTTCCAGATCAGCTGGGCGGTGCGGATCGTCGCCACATCGTCGGCATCGCCCGCGCCGTAGATCGCCGGGGTGGCGAGCACCAGGTTCTGCAATTTGCTCTGACCGGTCTGCGCATCGAACGTATCGAGGGTCACGCTGCCGTACAGATTGAAGGCATCGCGCGTGGTCAGGCTCAGGGTCTCCAGGGCCGGCGCGCCGAATTGCGTATCACCGCGCAGCAAACGATCCAGCACATTCTGGTTCAAGGTCAGACCGGCCGGCACACGGTTGCCTGCGGCGGCCAAGGCCTCGGCACTACCGGCGTTGACCGCGCCGACTGCCAGAGCCAGATGACGCGTGCCGAAACGCACGGCTTCACCGAGTTCGAACTGGTTGTCCGTCGCGGCGGTGATGCTGCCATTGGAATACAACAGCGCCGGACTGCTGCAAACCGCCACGGCGCAGGTGCCGATGCGAATGCTGCCGGCGCCGGTGAAACCGCCGCCCGCCTCCGGCGCCAGGACATTGGTCCAGCCGTTCGACACCACCACCACGCTGGACGCGCCCGGTTGATAGATGTACCCGACCGTCGAGTCATACGCCACGTTGCCGCGCCCCAGAGCGTTGATCCCAGCGCCCGCTTCAACGGTGATGCCGCCATTGATCGAGTTGGTACGCAACAACACTTCCGGTGCCGCCAACTGCGCACCGTCACGCAGGACGATGCTGGCGGTGTCGCCGGTGAAGCCAATGATATTGCCCGCCGTGCTGTAGCTGACGGTCGGCATCGCACCGATGGTCAAACGCCCGGCGTTGAGGTTATTGAGCGTGTCGGCATACAGCGAAATGCCGCTGAAGCCCTCAATGGGCGCCTGCCCGGTGCCGAGAATTTCAAAACTGCTGCGCGCGTTGCCGCTGCGCACCACGGCCGTTCCGACCAGCCCGCCCGCCGCAGCGTCGAACCGCGCCTGGCCCTTGAACAACAACGCGACATCCTGCTCGCCACCGTCAACCAGGCGCAGATCCAGCGTCTTGCCGTCCTGCGGTGCCAACGCTCGAGGCACCCCGCGCCGCACCGCATCGCTCTGGATGAATTGGCTGAGACTGGTTTCGTTGTATTGCGAGTAACGGCGCAGTACATCGGCCGAGGTCAGAATGACCTGTTTGGCCAGACTGTCCCGCTGGCCGGTGTTGGCAATCGACAACTGTCCGCTGCCGGTCCATGAACCGTTACGCAGTGGCAGCGCGCCCGTGGTTGTGCCCGCTGTCGCCTGACCATTGACCTCGACCCGGAAGGCGCCCGGCAGCAACGCGAACGTCGACGGCAACAACGTATAAGTACCCGCTGCCAGCCCCGGAACCCCGGCGCCGAGGGTGATCTGCTGGCCAATGCGCGGATCCACCGCGCCCGCCTCGGCCAGCACTGGCGCGTAGGCGCTTTGATTACCCGGCACGATGGCATACACGGGATTGCTGGCCAGCCCCGGCAGGCTGAAGGTGCCGTCGGTGGCATTGCGCACTAGCGGGTTGAACCGCGCATCCGTGGAACCACCGCGCCCGGAAACAAAACCGGCGCCGCGCAAATCGCCACCGCCGGACAGATCGATGACCGCACCGCTCTGCACATCAATGAACTGGGTGCTCATCGACACACCCGATGTTTCACCGGTGATGCCATTCAACACCACCGATTTGCCGCCAAAGCGGTAGTCGATACCGTCCGTGGTGCCACCGTACGGCATGACCAGCCCGGCGCCGCTGACCGACGTCAGACTGCCCGGCAGCAACCGCACTTCGCGGGTGGTGGTCAGCAGGTCATCGCCGAGGACAATCTTGCCCAGCGGCGCACGCAACACGCCCCCCTGTTCAATGTGCGCGGCCGAGAACGTCAACTGGCCAAACGCTGAGTACGGCGCGGCCACCGGCGCCGGGCCGAGACCGCCGATCCGCAGGGTATGCTCGGCCACCGCCTGCGCGCCCTGATACCCGACACGCACTTCAGCCTGCACATCAGTAGCGGGGTAAATCTGCGCCGCACTCAAGTTCAAATCGCCCGGCGTCCACAGGCGGCTTTTCTGATCGCCATCGGTTGGCGCCAGGAAGCGCAGATCACCACGGCTATCGAGGCTGACGTCAGCAAATGCGCGGCGACTGTATTCGGCGGCCGGCGCCTTGAGTTGCAGGATCGAACCTTGCGTGCCGAACGACAGGCTGTTGCCCACATCCAGCAGGTTCGCCGTCGCGCTGAAGCGAGCGTCCGACAGTTTACCGGTCGGGTTGTTGGTCGGGCGTGGGCGCACGGTGCCGACCACACTGTAATAGCTGCCGACACCGGACAAGCGCAGGTACGGCGCCTGCAAATCGACCCGTGCGGTGCCTTTGGAAGACTCGGCAAGGGACAGCGCACCGGCATACAGGCTCAGACTTTGATTCATGTGCAGATTGACGTCACCGTCGAACGACAACAAGCCGTTGCTCAACAAGCTCAGGTTGTCGAAACCGCCGGACATCAGGCTGTCGGCATGCAGCCGCGCCTGACCATAACGCAGACCGGTATCGCTCTCGCCCGGACGCAAACCGGCTGCAAGTATCTGCTCCGTCGCGCGCTGATCAATGATCAACTCTCGAGGTGCGCGAACGTTGTTGTCCGCCGATTCGAGGTACAACGGCGTCTCCAGCGCCACCTCCAGACGACCGCCCGCCGCGCCGACACCGCCCGCTGCTGCACGCAGGTCACCCTCGATAAACAGACCCTTGTAAGAGCCGATGCCAATGCGCCCGCCGTCAGTCGCCACGCGCGTCGGTCCCTGGCCAGCGATATCCAGCAGTGCCTCGGCACCGGAGGCATCCAGCCGCGCACCTTGCCGCACAATCACGTAAGCATCGGCGGCGGTGGCCGTGGCGAGTTTCGCGTCGATCTCACCGCCGAGAATGATGCTGCCGCCCTTGCCGACCTGCCCATAGGTGCGACCCAAGGCATCGACTGCCGTGTTGGCTCGCCCGGCCACGTCCAGCACCGCATGCTCGCCGACCCAGATCGAACGGTCATGCGCGTTCGGGTCGGCCAACTGATTGGAGGTGGCCGGTTTGATCGAGCCGAACTGTTGCTGGCGAATATCGATCGTGCCGCCCCAGGCGTTGAGTGCACCGTCAACGGTGATCTGTCCGGCGCCGCGCAGCTTGATGCTCTGACCCGGATCGACGCTGATACGCGAATCGCGGCCCAGGGTCAGCGGGCTGTTGGCCGCGTCGATCAGGTTGATCAGGCTGGCGCCGCCTTGCAACGTCAGGCTGGCACCGGCGCGTTGCGTCAGCACGCCTTGGGTCGGATTTTCCTGAAACAGCGTTGGCGTCCACAGCTCCAGCGCCGCTTGCGGATCGACACCGCTGGCCATGCCTGGCGCAGCGTCGGCAAAACGGTAAACCGGCATCGTCACCTCGACGGCGGTGCCTTCGGCCACGTCCAGACCATTAAGGCCAATCAGGTTGTATGCGGAGAAGCCTTTTTTGAACAGATCGGCGGACAGCTGCAGCGTGGTGTCGGCCAGCAGCTTGTCGGTCTGGCCAATGAGGATCTTGTTCGCCTGTACCGTAAGGGTGCCGCCACCGGTCACGCCGTAGCCACGCAGATCGCCATCGAGGCGCAAATGCGATTGGCCCGGCGCGGAAATCGCGCTGGACTCCAGCGTCAGATCGCCACCCTTGCCGCCCCGGGTCTTGCCGTTGGCGAGTACCGCGCCGCCGGAAGAAACGTCGAGCAGACTGCCAGCACCGATATCGATATCGCCACTGCTACGGATCGAGATCAAACCACCGTTGAGGGAGGCCAGGCTCGCGCCATCATCCGGGTCGGTGCGCAGATTGCTCCACACTCCACGGGTATCCAGTTGCACGCCGGCAGCCACGAGGACTTGCGTCGCCTTGTCGGCTTTCGCCGTGAGCCGAGTGTCGCTGCTCTCGGAGCCGGTGAACTGATTGAGAACGTTGCCCAGTCGCAGACTGCCGCCACGCGCCGTCAGGTCGGCGCCGACCTGCACATCCGGGGCATACAAGGTGATATCGCCACCGGCATCGACGATGAGCGCGCCGTCAACGACAACCTGATCCCTGGCCGCCACTTTAAGCGCGCCGAGACGGAAACCGTTGAGCTGCTGGTTATCGAGATACAACGTGCCCTTGCGCGCCTGCGACACGGCGCCGGCCAGATCCTGATCATTGTTGGCCACCGGTCGTTCGCCGCCGATCTGCACCTGGTCCAACAGCGGATTGAGCGCATACAAAACGCCACCCGAAGCCGCCACATACGCCGGGTCATAACTACCGACAATCAATTGCGCGCGGCGTGCCAGTGCGGTCTGGCTCTGCTCATAACCGTCGAGCACCGGCTTCGGCGCCTGGTTCTGCCGCTCGCCCTGATACACCTCGCCGAGCATCTGCCCGTCGAGCGCGGCGTTGGCCGTGGCAATCACCAGTTGCCCGGCGTCACGGCCCACGGTGTAACCCGACTCGAAACGCGAACGCGGGGCAATCAGCGGGTTGTAGAAGTAGCTGGTCTGGCCCCAGCGCTCGCTGCTGTCCTCGTAACCTTTGTACAGCCCGGTGTAGAGCAGATCGCCCGGCGCACGGGACACTTCATACAACTTGCCGTCCGCACCGCGCAACCAGCTCTGGCGGATCTCGCCGCTCTGCACATCGAGAGTGCCGCCGGACAGATTGATCAACGAACCCTTTTCGGTGACTACGTCGTTGCCGGCAAAACTCACCGTACCACCCTGCGCCATCCACTCACCCACACTGTGCGCCTGAGTGCCGAGATAACCGCCGACTTCCAGCAAGCCGCCGGCCGTGTACCAGCGATCGGTGGCATAGCCGTTGGTGCCGGCCGGCACGTAGACCAGCTCTCGCACATCGACCCAGATGTCGTTGCTGTTGAGCGCGCCTTTGTCGCGGTTGACCGAGGCGTCGCGCTGCTCGTTGCCTTGCACGTTGATCTTGATGTTGTTGTTTTCCATCGCCACTTTGACGCCGAGGGCACCCGAGACATCGATCATCGCGCCGTCGCGCACCAGACTGCGACGCTGCGCGCTCACTGCCACCTGGCCACCGGTGGCGAGAGTGATGGAGCCATTCTGGAACTCGACGCTGCCGCCGCTCTGTATCTCGATGCGCGACTGATCGCCACGAATGCGGTTGTTCGCAGTGACCGCGCTGAGGGCGGCCTGATGCTGACTGTCGAGCGCCGTCAGATCGCTGCTGTCGAGCATGATCGCCGTGGCACTGCCCTGCGCCAGGGTGACACTGCCGCCGCTGTCGCTCGCGGGGTTGGACAAGTGAATCGTGCCGCGAGACGCCACCGACGTACTGGCGAGCAATACGCCGTTCTGCACGACTTCATGGCCGGTCAACGTGATGTCGCCGGTAGATGACTGGATCAAGCCGTTGTTGCTGACCTTGCCGCTGACGTTGCCGGCCTTGAAGCCCGGCGTGACTTCGTTGCCGAACGTGGTCGACAGCGCATTGCCCTCGGTGCCCGCGCCTTTGCGGATGTAGAAGCGGTCACCGGCGCCGAGCACGGTCTGGCCCTTGGCGGTGCTGATATTGCCATCGTTCTGCACTTCGCTGCCGAGCAGCAAGGCATAACCACCGGCATCGGTCGACGTCGCCGGTTTATGAGTCGTGATACTCGCACCGCGCTCGACCAACACCTTGCCGGCGGCATCGGTGAAGGTCGGCTGAGTACCGTTGCTGTCGAAATACAGGCCACGGTCGCGGAACTGGATATCGGTGATGTTGGCAGCCGCGGCCACCAGGTTGCGTACATTGACCTGACTGCTGCCACTGAAGAGGATGCCGTTGCGGTTGATCAGCATTACCGTGCCGTCGCCCTTGATCTGGCCCTGAATCTGACTGGCCCGTGCGTTCGGGTCGTTGACCCGGTTGAGCACCGCCCAGTTCGCCTGCTGGGCGAACTCAACGCTGGTGTTGCGCCCGACGTTGAAGGTTTCCCAGTTGAGGATCGCCTTGTCGGCGGTCTGCTCGATCGTCACCGTGGTCTTGCCGTCAGCCTTGGTTTGCTGCGGGCCTTTGGCGTTCTGCCAACCTTGGGTGAGGCTGTTATCGACCTTCAGACCGCCCTCGCCCAGACCGTCCGGGACAAACTGCACCGAACCCAGCGCAGCGGCACGACCGGCCGCCTGAGCCGCCTGCTGCGCGGCAATCGCGGCGACCGTGTTGTTCAAGGTCTGGATCGAGCGCTGCAATTGCTGATTGGCTTTTTGCTGCTGCGCCAGGGGTGGCGTCATCCCCGGCAAGCCGCCAGTGCTCGGCCGTGCGGCAGCGGCTTGCTGCGCCGCACCTTTGGCGGCGAACCAGTTGGAGCTGAACGCCGTTGCCGCGTGCGCATTGCCCGCCACCAGACACAACGCCACCGCCTGCGCCAGTGGTTTGAGCAGCCACAGCGCCGGCTCCACGGCTTCACGTTTGAACGACTGGACGTTGGTACGACGGGATGGGCGAGCGAGCATCACTACGAGATCCTTTTTGGTTGCCACACTTTGGTTGCCACACATGCCGCAGGCGTGCAAAAACCTGCTGTTACGTCATAGGCAGTTGGCGGCGGTCGAGACCGAACGGATGTCACACAAACTTCATGTTGGGGGAGTATTCGCGGCGGCCGTTTTGCGCCTTCAAATAAAATGGCAGCCCTGTATGGGGCTGCCATCGGTTTGACGGCAGCCACGTTTAAAGAGGACGACCGATGCCGTTGCACACGGCCGGGTTGTTGATATCGAGGTTGTTGCCGGTGGTGTTGGTGATGAAGTTGGCGGTGACGGCGTTTTTCCAGCTCAGTGGCATCACCAGTAATTTATGCGCCACCACCGCGGCATTGTTGCCAGGATTGCTGTAGTGGGTGGTCAGGAAGGCACGAGTCTCGTTGGCCACGTTGGCATCCCTGTAGCACTGCCCGATGATCAAATTGCTGTAGGCGACCATTTTGTAGCCGTTGACAGGGTTCGCCACCACGGGCGACCAAGTTGCTCGGCACTGTCGAACCTGACGGCTGGCGCGCCGCAGTGAACAGGGAATTGATCGCGAACTTAACCGGGCAAACAGAGTTGAGGTGGCGAGTGAGGATTTCCGAGGTGCCGCTGGCGTTGTTCCGGTAGACCACGCGAATCGGTGTGGTGTCGGCAGTCCCCAGTAGCAGCCCCCACGTTGGCGCGTCACCCGACAGCGCCCTGCACAACTGGCTGCTCGTCAGATTGAGATTGCTGATACCGCTTTTCTTATAGGACACGGCGATTGCAGTGCCAACGGATGGCAGTTGAATCAGCGGGCCATAACTGGCGTTAAAAGCGCTCTGGTATTGGCTGATTTCGCTTGCCGTCAGGATCGAATCGCTGCCAGTGAAATGCACAGTGCCTGTAGTGCCGAACGGCGCAGCATTGTTGCTTAAAAACGCCGCTTTGCCTGCCCCGCTGCCAACAGCGGCGTAGCTGAAACTGGCGGGCAAAATGCTGTTGGCCGAGCCCTTGTACAGCGCGGCTGGCAACGTCGCCCCGCCACCGGTCACCGCCAATGCCTGCCCCGAAATCAGTACCGTCGCAGACAGCAGCGCAACCCTTCCAATTCGTTTGAACATGTCCAATCTCCTTATTGAATGCTCCGCTCACGGGAGCCAAAAAAAAATGGCAACCCCGAGGGGCTGCCATTCGTGTTGCGGTGTGAATCGAGCGCCTTACTGAGGACGACCGATGGTGTTGCAGACGTTGGTGTTGTTGATGTTCAGGTTGTAACCGGTAGCGTTGGAAACGAAGGTCTCATACACCTTGGTTTTCCAGGCCGATGGCACGGTGACGAAACCGTGGTTTTTGATCGCCAGGTCGTTGTTGGTGGTGTTGTAGTGAGTGGTCAGGAACGCCTTGACGTCGTTGGCCACGGCTGCGTCCTTGTAGCACTGACCGACGATGAGGTTGGTATAGGCAGCCAGTTTGTAACCGATGGCCGGGTTAGCCACCACTGGCGACCAGCGGGTTGGGTCAGCGGCCAGTACGGCGGTCGATGGTGGAGTCACCGAGGCAAGGGCCAATGCGACGTTGGCGGAGGTTGGCTGTACGTTGTTGACGCGAGCAACCACGGCGTTGCTGGTAGCGTCTACGCCGTCCGGGCCGACATAACCGAGCGAACCGTCAACAGCGGCGACGGTTGGCGCAACGTCAGCGGTGCTGGCAACACCGACCCAGTTCGACGGCAGGGTCGAACCGACTGGACGCGCGTTGACGAACGTCGAGTTGGTGGTGAACTTGGTTGGGCAGACGGCGTTCAGGTGACGTGTGAGGATTTCCGAAGTACCGCTGGAACCGTTGCGGTAAACGATGCGGATCGGCGTAGCGTCAGTCGTGCCCAGCAGGCCGCCCCAAGTGGTCACGGTGCCCGAGAACGCGTCGCACAGTTGAGCGCTGGTCAGATTCAGAGCGGTCTGGCCGGATTTTTTGTAAGGGATGGCAACCGAAGTGGCAACCGAAGGCAGCTGGATCAGCGGACCGAACGAAGCACCGAACGCGGTGTTGTAAGTGCTGATCTCCGAAGCGCTGAGTACCGAGTCGCTACCGGCGAAGTGCACGGTACCGGTGGCGCCGAAGCCGGCTGGGTTGTTGGTCAGGAAAGCAGTCTTGCCACCACCGCTACCGATGCCGGCGTAGCTGAAGTTGGCTGGCAGGATGCTGTCGGCAGAACCTTTGTACAGAGCGGCTGGCAGAGTTGCACCACCACCGGTAACGGCCATGGCTTGAGCGGAGGCCAGGGCGGCGACGGTCAGGGAAGCTGCGATCAGAGTGCGCTTGAACATGAAGAATCTCCTTTTCAACTAGGTTTGGGAACACAGGTTTTCGGGTGACTTGCATGACACTGGGAGGACTCACCGGGGCCCTCGCTAGCGTTGGCCTTGGTTAAGTCGCACTGAGAAATTCGCAGCTTCCGGTGACAGATAAAGGAAAAAACCTCGGGAGCTGAGAGCTGTTTCCGAAGGGATTTTCTCGGGTGTTTGTCGGGTGTAGCGCAGCGTCTGGTTCGCGGGTTTGGCGGAATCGGGCTGGAGGCGTTGGCGGGTGGTTGCAGATGACAGAAAGGAGAACCCGAGGATGGTTCTTTTGAGGGTCGGGTGATGCTGAAGTCCTGGAAAAAAGATTGGATTTTTTGTTGCCCTGACTGGCCCCTTCGCGAGCAGGCTCGCTCCCACATTTGAAATGCGTTCCCCCTGTGGGAGCGAGCCTGCTCGCGAAGAGGCCCGATCAGACACCATCAAAAGCGGCTACTGGACCAGTTGGTTGATCTCAATGATCGGCAACAACACCGCCATCACAATCACCAGCACCACCCCGCCCATCACTACGATCATCAGCGGCTCCAGCAACGCGGTCATGCCCATTGCCCGGCGTTCGATATCACGGGACAACGTCTGCGCAGCGCGCTCAAGCATTGGTGGCAGCGATCCGGTTTTCTCACCGCTGGCGATCAGATGAATCAGCACTGGCGGGAATACATTCTCGACCCGTAATGCAGCGGCAAGGTTGACCCCTTCGCGCACCTTCGCCGTGGCCTCAGTGACACTCAAACTCAAGCGGTCGTTGGACAAGGTCTGCCGCGCCGCCTCCAGCGCACGCAAGAGCGGAACCCCGGCGCCGCCGAGAATCGCCAGCGTCGAGGCGAAACGTGCGGTGTTCAGGCCAAGGATAAAACGCCCGAATAACGGCAGTTTCAGCACCCGATGATGCCAACTCAAACGTGCCGCCGGATTGCGTAGATACAGGCGCCAGCTCCAAAACGCGCCCGCCATGATCCCTGCGCACAGCCAGCCCCAACTGCGGATGAAATCACTGGCGTTGAGCATCGCCAAGGTCAACCCCGGCAAATCCTGCCGCGCCTGGGAAAACGCACTGACCACCTGCGGCACCACATAACTGAGCAGGAAAATCACGATGCCGATCGACACCAGCCCGACCACACCGGGATAGATAAACGCGGTGAGAATCTTGCCGCGCAGGTTGTTGCGTTCTTCGATGTAGTCGGCCAGCCGCTCCATGACCTGCGCCAGATCACCGGACTCCTCACCCGCCGCAATCAACGCGCGATAGATCTCGGGAAAATCCCGTGGCCGCGCCGCCAGTGATTCCGCCAGACGCATGCCACTGCGCACATCCGCACGCACGGCGCTGAGGGTGTGGGCGATGTGTTTTTTCTCGGCCTGCTCGACCGTGGCACTCAGCGCTGCCTCCAATGGCAGACTCGCGCCCAACAGACTCGCCAATTGCCGCGTGGCCCAGGCCAGATCGTTGTCCGAGAGTTTGGCGCTGAACAACCCGCCCCCGCCGTGCTGGGCGACGTTGCTTTCCTTGTGCACCGACAACGCGGTCAAACCGCGCCCGCGTAATGTTGTGAACGCGGCAGCCTGGCTGTCCGCCTCAAGGTGTCCGGACTCAATCTTGCCGGTCGCGTCAGCGGCTTCAAAACGATAGCGATTCATCAGGCGTCCCGTGTCACACGGAGGATTTCTTCAGGCGCGGTGGCGCCGCTGCGGATCCAGCGCTCACCGTCCTCGCGCAGGCTGAACATCCCGGCCTTGGCGGCGGATGCGCGCAAGGCCTGCTCGCCTGCCCCTTGGTGGATCAGGGTACGGATGTCGTCGTCGATGCAGAACAATTCGTGGATGCCGGTGCGGCCGCTGTAGCCGGTTTGATTGCACGCCGGGCAACCGACCGGGCGCCAAGTGCCGAGGGCTGTAGGGTCTTCCTGTTTGCACTGATTGCACAGGCGCCGCACCAAGCGTTGCGCCAGTACGCCGAGCATCGACGAGGCCAGCAGAAACGGTTCGACGCCCATGTCAATCAAGCGGTTGACCGCCGACACCGCGTCGTTGGTGTGCAAGGTTGCCAGCACCAAATGCCCGGTCAGCGAAGCCTGCACGGCGATTTGTGCGGTTTCCAGATCGCGAATCTCGCCGATCATGATGATGTCCGGGTCCTGGCGCAGAATCGCCCGCAGTGCCAGGGCAAAGGTCATGTCGATCTTGGCGTTGACCTGAATCTGGCTGATGCCCGGCAAGTCGTATTCCACCGGATCTTCAACGGTAAGAATGTTGCTGGTGCTCGCATCGAGCCGGGCCAGTGCGGCGTAGAGGCTGGTGGTCTTGCCGCTGCCGGTCGGGCCGGTGACCAGCACGATGCCGTGGGGCTGGCGGATCAGGTGGTCGAGTTTGGCCAACACCTGCGCGTCCATGCCGAGGGTTTCCAGATGCAGGCGCCCGGCCTGTTTGTCGAGCAGACGCATCACCACCCTTTCGCCATGCCCGGTCGGCACCGTGGAAACACGAATATCGATCGGCCGCCCCGCCACGCGCAAGGCGATGCGACCGTCCTGCGGCAGGCGTTTTTCAGCGATGTCGAGCTGCGCCATGATCTTGATCCGCGACACCAATGCACCGTGCAACGCCTTGCGCGGCGAGACCACATCGCGCAGCGTGCCGTCGACGCGATAGCGCACCACCGAATGGGTTTCGAACGGTTCGATATGAATGTCACTAGCCTCGTCGCGCGCGGCCTGGGTGAGCAAGGCGTTGATCATGCGAATCACCGGCGCGCCGTCCTGGGTGTCGAGCAGGTCGGTGATTTCCGGCATGTCCTGCATCAGTCGATCAAGGTCGACTTCGTTTTCCGCCGCGCCCACCACCGCTGCCGCACTGCCGGTGTCGGCATAGGCAGCGGCGAGCAAGCCGTCGAGTTCGTCATCGCGTACCCGCTGAATCGTGGTCGCGCCGAATTGGCGCCGCGCCTCGCTGATCGACCAGCCCGGCGTTGACGGGCAAACGGTCAGCACGCCATCGCACAACAGAATCCGCTGCGCCTTGGCCCAGGCGTAAGGCAACGCACTCATTGGATAGGCACCGCTTTGATCGTCGCGCGAGGCCCTGAGGCGGGCATAACCGCCGGCACACCCTGCGCCGCCGTCGGCAACTGCGGCGCCTGCATGTCTGGCATCGCCCAGCTGCGCTCCGGCTGCAAACCACCTTGCGCGCGGCGCATGAAGTCATAGCGATTGAGGGTGATGCTGCGCCCCGCTTCGCTATCACGAATGATGTACGGACGCAGAAACACCATCAGGTTGGTCTTGGTAATCGCCCGGCGTTCGTTGCGAAACAGTGCGCCGATGCCCGGCAGGCTGCCCAGCCATGGCACCGCGTCGTTACTCTGGCTGTAGCCATCCTGCAGCAACCCGCCGAGCACCATGATCTGCCCGTCATCGAGCAGGATGCTGGTGTCGATCGCGCGTTTGTTAGTGACGATCCCCGCCGAATTGGCACTGGCCGAAGCCCGCTCATCAATGCTGCTGACTTCCTGATAGATGTCGAGCTTGACCGTGCCGCCCTCGGAAATCTGCGGGCGCACATTGAGCTTCAAACCCACTTCTTCACGGGTCACGGTCTGGAACGGGTTATTGCTGGTGCCGCCACCGCCAGTGACGTAACTGCCGCTGACAAACGGGATGGTCTGCCCCACAAAAATGCTTGCCGCTTCGTTGTCGAGGGTCAGCAGGTTCGGCGTCGACAGCACGTTGGTGCCACCCTTACTTTTCAAGGCCCGGGCCAGCACCTTCAGGTCGAGAATCTTGCCGATGCCGGGAATGTCGACGGTGCCGTTGACGTAGCCCAGGTTCAAGCCTTGCGGCAGCACATCGATGCTGGTCTTGCCGTTGACGTTGATCCCCGAACCACCCAGATTGGCCCCGCCGATCACGCCGTTGCCGCCGAGATTGCCGGTTTGCCATTGCACGCCGAACTCACTGGCATCGTCCTCGCCGACTTCGACGATCAGACTTTCGATCACCACTTGTGCGCGGCGTTGGTCGAGCAAGTCGATGACTTCACGCAGGTTGCGATACAACGGCTCCGGCGCGGAAATCAGCAAGGTGTTGGTGGTGGCGTCAGCCTGAATGGTCACGCCGCCGGCACTGAAGGCGACGTTCTGATCGCTGTTCTGCGTACCGCCGCTGCCGGTTGTGCTGCCACTGCTGCCCTGGGCGTAACTGCCGCCCGTGCTGCCGCTGCTGTTGGTGGTCGAGGTGCTGCCGCTACTTTGCGTGCCGCTCTGGCCATTCTGCCCAGCGCTGCCACCGGTGCTGCCGCCCATCGCGCTGAGCACCGAACGCGCACTGTCGCTGGTGCCGCTGTCACTCTCGCCGGTGAGCAAACCGCGCAAGGCCTGCGCCAGTTTTGCCGCTTGCGCGTTACGCAGATAAACCACATGCAAATTGCTCGGATTGCTCTGCGCGTTGTCGAGTTTGTAGATCAGGTTGCGCGCCAGTTCCGTGCGCTCCGGGCTGCCGGCGCGAATGATGATGGTGTTGGAACGCGGGTCACCAATCACGGCGATTTTCTGCGTCGGATCGTTGCCCGGCGCATCGAGCAAATCCGCCACCATCGGCGCAATGTCGGCAGCGATGCCGTTCTGGATCTGCACCACATCGGTGTCGATCGCGCTCGGCGAATCAATGCTCGCGATCAACTGCGCAACGCGGGTCAGGTTCTCGGCGTAATCGGTGATGACGATGGTGTTATTGCCCGGATAAGCGTTGATCGGATTGTTCGGCGAAACGATCGGCCGCAGCACCGGAATCAGGTTGACTGCGTTCTCGTATTGCAGACGAAACGTACGGGTGAGCATGCCGTTGCCCGCCGGTTTGTCAGCGCTGTAAATCGGCCCGCCAAGCAGCTTCGCATCAGCCTCCGGCACCACCTGCGCCACACCGCCAACATCGACCACACTGAAGCCCTGCATGCGCAACGCCGCCAGCAACATATCGTAAGCCTGCCGCGCCGGCACCTGACCCTCCGAGACCAGGGTCAACGTGCCCTTGACCCGAGGATCGACGAGAAACTGCTGCCCGGTGGATCGCGACAACGCGCGCACCACCGCTTGAATATCGGCGTCGACAAAATTCAGCGTCACCGGTTGATCACCCAAAGGATTGCTCGGCAAGGCAATGCCCGACGCCGCCGCACCGCTGCGCGCACTCTTGGTGATGTTGTGTAATTGCTTCGGCACGGGTCGCGCCTGAGCCTGCGCGCGCTCGCGATCGAGCACCGCGTCGCCGCTGCGCTGGGTGTTGGCCAGCGGCCGCCCGAGTTCACTGTCGACCAGCAACGGCGGCTGATTCTGTGGCGTGGTGGTGTTGCTGCACGCGCTCAACGCCATCAGCAGCATCGGCAACGCCAGACGTGCCGGTTTGGATCCTGACCCCTTCATGAAGCTTCCTTAGCGCCCAGCGCCTGATCCATGCGAACGGTGCCTGACAAAGTGCCGGCGGTGACTTCGGTCGAGGGGTTGTCTGCGCGTTGCAAACGGGCCTCGACCACTTGCAGAGAAAGTTGTGCCGGGTTGCTCAACAGCCAGTCGAGCACGGCGTCGGCCGGCGCCGCGTCGAAGGTCAACTGCCAGGCGCCCGCCTCCCCGGCTTGCAACTGATAGTGCCCGGCGAGGCCGCTGGCCTGCAGGGTCTGCTCCAGCGACTGCGCCACGCTTTGCCCGGTGGGACGCACGCTGACTTCGCGCAGCAATACTTCCAACGCTTCGGTCTGGGCGCGCAGCTTTGGCGTCTCGGCTTCCCAATAAGCGATTTTCTTCAGCGGTGGCTGGATCAGCGCAACCCACAACAGCAGGCCGATCAGCGCTACAGCCATGCCGGCAACCATGCGTTTTTCGCGCAGCGCCAACGGCTGCCAACGGGCCTGCACCTGAGCGTTAAAGCGTTGCCACTTGGCGCGATAGAGCGCGAGCGAGGCCTTATTCATCTTCTTCTGCTCCGCCGTTGTCATCGCTTTCACTTGAGGTGGCTTCAGTGGCCGGACGCAAGGTCCAGCCCTCGTCGTCTGCCGTCACGCTGATGCCGGCCTGGGCCAAGGTGCTTTGCCACTCCTGATCATTGCCGCCGCGACGGGCTTCACTCAGCAGACTCAGTTGCAAGACGCCATCGACAAACGCCAACCGCTCGACACTGCCGGCCATCGAAGGCATGCCGCTGCCGGCCTGCAACACCAGACGATTGAAGGTCTGCGCCGGATCATCCGCCGCGCCCTTCTGCCGCGCCGCCAATTGCTGGCGAGCCTGTTGCAACGGGTTGAGGATCACCGGCAACTCGGGGAACGCCTGCTTTACCCGCAGGTTCATCTGGGTTTTCAGTTGCTGGCCCTGCCCGGCTTCGCGGGCGGCATACAGGTTCAAACCGATCACCCAAATGGCCACGGCCAACGCTGACAAAGCTATCGCCCTGCCCCAGCCGCGATGCTCGGTTTTTTGCTGCTGGACTGCGCCATGCAGCCCCCAACCCGGAAGCGGCCCGGTCCAACGCTGCGCATCCGCCATCGGCAGTTCAGTACCCGGCGGCGGTTGCTCACCGATCCAATGCAAAGTGACGCCCGGCTCCCACACAACTCCGTCGAAACCGTCATCGAACAACGGCTGCACCCGCGCCGCTGGCGCGCTATCGCGCAACAACAAATGCCCGTCCTGCACGCAAGCAACGGTGCCCGGTAGCACCGGCAAACAGTACGGCGCTGGGTAGAGACCACGCAGGTTCAGCCCAGCGCTTTTCAGCAACTGGCCAAAGCGCAACAAGTGCTGCCGAGGCGCCCAGGCGATCTGCACTTGCCCGGCCTCATCCCGCGAACTGTGCGCGATGTGCATCTCACTGCTGTCGCCCAGCATCAAGGCCTGCGCCGCACACTGCACCGCCGCGACAATCTTGTTCGCAGGCAGCGGCGGTAAATCAAGACTCGCCAACAGACTGTCAGCCGGGTGCAGAAAACACACCAGCGGCGGCAGTTTCGACTGCTGACTCAAGTGGCTCAGACTGAGGCGTTCTTCCCGCGTGACCACGCCCTGACGATCCAACCAGGCGCAGTGCAATTGACTGTGCAGATCCAGTTCCGCCAAGGGCGGCAACGCCACCTTCAACTGGCTCATGCGCCCACCCGCGACCAGATCACCTGCGGCAAGCGGTCCTGGCTGCGATGCAACAACGCCTCAAGACTGACCCGACGCTGATCACGCCGCGCCTCACCGCGCAGGCGAAACCAGTCACTGGTGATGCCGACCTTGACGCTGGTCAGCTCCAGTTGCGGCATGCGCAGGCGATTAACGAAATCGCCACGGTTGATAAACCAGCGCCCGGCATCGCGCTCGGCGACCAGCGCATTGGCACGTTCCAGCGACAGCCCCGGCACATAAGCAGCTAAAACCGGCGCGGTGGCAGTGTTGCCATTGAGCCAGGTCGTCGCGGGGATCACCGTCAGGTACGGCGCCAGTTTGCCGATCAGCGCCTCATTCACGCCGTCGACACTGCGCAGATCATCAATGCTGCGCAGCATCGGCAACGTCGGATTTTGCGGTTTGCGTGAAGCGTTGGGCGAGGTGGCGCGACCACTGTCGAAACCACTTTTCGGCGCCTCGGCTATCTGCGGATTCAGCAGTCGTGGGTAGGACGCAATCACCCGCTGACTGATGCGCTGACTCAACCCGGCACTGACTCCGATCAACTCGCACAAACGCTGAAACGCCGCGACCTGCGCCTCATCAACCCGCTCGTTGGCCACCAGGTTGCGCAAGTTGAACTTGCCCTGTTCATCCTCCAGCCTCCCTTCAAAACCTTGCGCGGAGAGACGCTGCGCCCACGGCTGATCAAGCCGGGTCAACGGATCGCGCTGACGTGCGTCCCAGAGCAATTGACGGCTGATCTCCAACCCACCCTGCACCAGCCAACGGCCCTGCACACGCTGCTGATCCGCCTCCAGCGCACGGGTCGACACGCTCTGGCGCGTCAACATGCCCGCCGCAATCACCGCCACCACGGCCGCAATCAACAACGCGCTGATAATCGCCATGCCCTGTTGCTTCGCCCCCTCAGGCGAGCGGCTGTTCATGGCCGGCCTTACAACTGCCAGGAACCGATATCGGCATTCACGCCGTCGCCGTCCGGCTGACCGTCGGCACCGAGGGAAAAGATGTCGATCTCGCCATTCGCGCCGGGGTTGAGGTACTGATAAGGACGCCCCCACGGATCGTTCGGCAAACGCTCCAGGTACGAGCGCCAATTGCTGTTCTTCGCATCCGCCGGCCGCTCAACCAGGACTTTCAAACCCTGATTCATCGACGGATAAGTACCGTGATCAAGGCGATACAACTTCAACGCCTGCATCAACCCACCAATATCCTGCTTCGCCGCCGTCGCCCGCGCCTGATCAGGCCGGTCGAGCACTTTCGGCACCACCATCGCCGCGAGAATCCCCAGAATCACCACGACCACCATGATCTCGATCAGGGTAAAACCCTGCTGCCCACGCGGCGCGCGCATCGGTTGCTGACGCGATTTGAAAGGTGCGATATCCATCTCGACATTCCCTGGCTTGATTCGATTCGACGCGCAGTGTTGCAAGAAGATATGTCAGTGATGTTGAAAATCCTCGGGTGTTTTCGTCGTCAAGCCGTCAAGCACGCGGGTTAGCGTCGAGGACTGGGTTTTGGCTTTGGGCGGTTTATGCGTGCGCGTTCGCGGGAAGCGGGTTTCACGTTGATTGAGGTGCTGGTGGCGCTGGCGATTATTGCCGTGGCGATGTCAGCGGCTGTGCGGGTGGCGGGGTTGATGACGCAGAGCAGCGGGGTTTTAAGGGATCGGTCGGTGGCGCTGATTGCGGCGCAGAGTCGGATGGCGGAGTTGCGGTTGGAAGGCAGGTTGCCGATGGGCATGAAAGCGCTGGATTGTGATCAGGGGCGGTTGTTGTTGCGCTGCGAACAGGTAATCGCAGCGGCAGAGAATGGTCGATTGCTGAAGATCGGCATCCAAGTATTCGACCGCAACCAGGATGCGCCGCCGTTGGCCAGGCTGGAGACTTTGATGTCCCGAACGGAAAGCCCCTCACCCTAGCCCTCTCCCAGAGGTAGAGGGGACCGATTCGGGGAAATTCGAGAGCTACACCGACTTGAACGTCTTTCATTGAATCCACAATTGCCAAGCTCACAAAGCCAAATCGAATCCTTCCCCGAGGCCATAATCGCCAAGATCTTCCAGGTCGACGTACCCCGCAAGACACCTCGGTCGGCCCCCTCTCCCCCCGGGAGAGGGCTGGGGTGAGGGCCGCTTCTACTCGCAACCCCCAGAATCACCAAAGCCATAATCCCCAAGGTCCTTCACCAAAACCATAATCACCAAAATCTTTCAGGTCGACGTACCCCGCAAGACAACTCGGTCGGCCCCCTCTCCCTCCGGGAGAGGGCTGGGGTGAGGGCCGTTTCTACTCGCAACCCCCAGAATCACCAAAGCCATAATCCCCAAGGCCCTTTCACCAAAACCATAATCACCAAAATCTTCCAGGTCGACGTACCTCGCAAGACACCTCGGTCGGCCCCCTCTCCCTCCGGGAGAGGGCTGGGGTGAGGGCCGCTTCTAATCGCAAGCCCCAGAATCACCAAAGCCATAATCCCCAAGGCCCTTCACCAAAACCATAATCGCCAAAATCTTTCAGGTCGACGTACCCCGCAAGACAACTCGGTCGGCCCCCTCTCCCTCCGGGAGAGGGCTGGGGTGAGGGCCGCTTCTGCTCGCAAGCCCCCCAAAACCGGCAACAGACTGCCAACGTTCCAGGCGATGGCCTGAAGCAAAGCAACCAATCAATCAGCCCCATCCAAATCAACCAGCCCCACCACCGGAACCTGCCACGAAGGCTTTTTCCCACTCTGACCATCAAACACCCGGCGCGCCTCGCGAAAATCATCCACGTGCTGCACAACCCAAGTCCAAATCGGCGACATGCGAACCAACAACTCCATCCCCAACGCCGTCAGCTCGTACTCGACATGGGGCGGCACTTGATCCAACTCCCGCCGTATCAGCAGACCATCGCGTTCCAGTGCACGCAACGTCTTGGTCAACATGCGCTGAGTCACGCCCGTCATTTGCCGTTTGATCTCGGCATGACGCATCGTGCCGTACACACCCAGGGCATGCAGGATACCCAGTGACCAGCGGCTACCGGCGTGAGCCAGGACTTCGCGCCGCACGCCATCATCGTCTCGTCTTAGCGTCTGGCAGATCGCTTCTGCCTGGCTAAGGGTTTCCTCATCGGTCATGTGTCCCCCTGGTATCACGCGTGTGCCTTCTTCTGAGCGCTGCGCAATCGTGCCAGCATCGCCAAATCATACAGACGACGGATCTCAGGAGACATCATGACCGAAGCGACCCACCCTTCCCCACAATCCATTCTCGTACTCGGCGCCGGCGAACTCGGCCTGCCGGTGCTGCGCAATCTTGCGCGGGTAGCCAAGCGCTCGCCCGGCAGTTCCATCAGCGTCCTGCTCAGGGATTCGACCATCAACACACAAGCCCCCGAGAAAAAGCGGGAAATCGATGAGCTGCGCAGTCTAGGCATCCAGATGGTCGCTGCAGACCTGGTTAACGATTCCATCGATCAACTGGCCGAAGTGTTCGCAGCATTCGACACCGTCATAGGCTGCGCAGGCATGGTCGCGGGCCGCGAAACACCGATGAAACTGGCGACAGCAGCGCTCAGGTCCGGCGTGAAGCGCTACTTCCCCTGGCAGTTTGGCGTCGATTTCGAAGTGATTGGCCGGGGCAGCCCGCAGGACTTGTTCGATGCACAACTCGACGTGCGCGAGTTGCTCCGCGCTCAGGACAAAACCGAATGGGTGATCATCTCGACCGGCATGTTCACCAGTTTTCTGTTCGAGCCGGTATTTGAGGTCGTCGATTTCGAGAACGACACCGTCAACGCCTTAGGCAGCCTGGAAACCAGCGTGACGCTCACGACGCCGGAGGACATCGGTCAGCTGACAGCGGATATCGTTTTCTTCGAACCGCGCTTTCGCAATGAGATCGTCTACCTGTCTGGCGACACGGTGACGTATGGGCAGGTGGCGAGCCTGCTTGAACGTGTGCTGGGGCGGCCGTTCAAGCGTAACGTCTGGACGGTTCCTCACCTGATGCAGGAACTGGAAAAAGACCCCACTCACCACATCAAAAAATACCGCGCCGTATTTGCCCAAGGCAGAGGCGTGTCGTGGCCTAAAGCGGGGACTTTCAACGAACAGCAGTCGATTCAGGTCACAACGGCTGAACAGTGGGCTCGAGACAACCTGGCAGTCGATTGACGCTAGCAAGCACCCCGCCACTCACAGTTACAGAAACGCGTACATCGTCTCGACATTTATCGCGGCTGAAGAGCCAGCGCACTCCCACCTTGAAACACACTTAAAGGTGGGAGCGAGCCTGCTCGCGAAGGCGCCAGAATGAACACCTGATCAGTCACCAGATGATCCCGACACCCGCATCACTCCGGCAATTGCAAATTATCCAACGCCCGATTCACAGCCAACTCCCCGAGCATGATCAACTGCGCAATCCCCGCCAGCGCATGGCGCTGCGATGCCGGCAACAGGCTGGAGACGTTCTGGGCGATGGTTTTGGCCGAAGCGAGTGTTGCACTGGCATCGACCAGCAGTTCTTCGGTTTTGTTGTCCGCCGTCACGGCGTACATCCCACGGTTTTTACGTGGAGGCGGCGTGGAACCGGGTGGACAGAGGTAATGGTCGAGCGCGCGGTCGGCGGCTTCGTGGAGTTTTTTGGAATCGATGGATTCGTAGGGGGAAACCGAGGCGGTTTCGGGCGGGTTGGGTGTTGGTTTGATCATGGTGAAGCTCCATATTTATACCTGGTGGAACCACCAACACCTGTCGCTAAACAAGTAAGGGTGGCAGCTGTACGCGGGTTAGCGAACCGAGAGGTATAAGACCCGGCAGACCCGAAGGTCTCCCACGCACAGCCACCATATCGTCGTCGCGAACGTCTGCGACAAACTGGAGCGTCGTTGTACTTATACCTGGTCAGGTCGCTAAACCCGGTCGCTGGGTTGCCAGCGACACGTAGACGATAAAGACCAGGTACAAAGTGCACAAGCCGGCGGATTCTGGCGTAGCTGTAGGCAAAGGCGCAAGGGTGTGTAGCCTGAGAGAGTGTCTGGAGATGTCTTTTTAAACGTTGGTGTTTATCGGGCCACTCATTGCGTCTCGGATCCCACGACAGACTTGTCCCCTCGCCCCAACAGACGAAAGAAAATAGCCGAGATTGCCAGTCATAACTGACAATCTCGGCCATATAAGTAGTGCTATTTCTTCCAGCACATATCGACGTCACTCTGAGTACTCAGGTCTGTATCGATGCCCAATCGGTACCAGCAGTAATCAATAATCCACCCCCGCTCCTCCGCCGTCAGCCGCTCTACCTTCCTGATCTCTCCATCATTGGCGTGGATGTTGTAGAACCTCATCTGAATCGTGGGATGCCTCTTGATGAAGACAATCGTCTCGATGTCGCCATCCTCAACGGCGTTGTAGTAGACGACGTAGAGCATGGTCGCCACAACGAGGATTGCCGCGATTGAAAGCTTTTTCATTGTGGCACCGAAGGGGTGGAGGCAGACGGATTTTGGCTTTCTTGTATCTGACCAGCTCAGCCCTTTGGTTCGCAGGAGCTGGCTGTACCAACGTAATGAGCTAAGTGAATGGCCATGTGCTACTTTTTCAAAGCTTCTCATCCCCGTTCATTACAGGAGTACGTATGTTTACTGACATCAAGCCAGGTCCAAAGCCAAAGCGTGAAGACGGCAAGGAAGATCGCAGACGGCATGTGAATCCACCCAACGATAAGAAGCACCCGACTTTGCCAATCCACAAGCATAAGCCTGGAGACTAGCTGCAGGTTGCAGCCTCAGTTATTGAAATTGGCCTTGGGACGGATTCCTTCTCAAAAATCGAATCCGTCCGCGTAGAGCCTCGTTTAATTGGTTGGACAGTTGAAGGCATCGAGTCCAAAGCCTAAAGGGCTGTGCTCAACACGCAAAGCGATGATTGAGTAAAAAGGAAGATCGCATGGACGAAGCGGCAAGATTTGCATTTTACGAAAAGATTTATTTTTACGAGCTGGAACGCAAAGAAAAGCTGATTTCGAGGCTCAACCTCCCCTTGGCCATCCTAGGCGTATTGCTCTCATTTCTATCTTATATGCTGAGTAAAGCGCCCGGCTCAGAGGACGGCTTTGCCGGTGTCTGGTTTTGGATTTTGTATTTGTCCGCTGTCTTCTGTCTGCTTTGCGGAGCTTATTACTTCCGCTCATCTTGGCAACTGCGTGATTTCGACAGGGGCCTCCCAACCCTGACTGAGCTGGAGAAGTATCGTGCCGAAACAACCACTCATTTCGCAGTACATGGCGAAAATGAAGATGACGCAGAAACCTACTTCAAGACAATAATCTTGAGCTACTACATCGAAGGTGCAACCGTTAACACGGTGAATAACGATAAACGTGGTTCAAAACTCGTGTCCTTAGCAAATTCCGTAACGCTCACTATGATTTTTTCGGTGTTGTCCTTTGTTCCGTTTTATACCCATCAGCAGGAGCTGAACCAGCATGAGCAATCAAAAGCCTCCACCACCTCCACCACCTCCAATGCGCTTCGTTAAGGATCACGGGATAAACCTCCCGAAATCTCCGCCACCTCCGCCGCCCTCAAAGAAAGAGTGACGGCTATGGGCCCCGACTCGAGTTCGTTTCGACTAGGGGCCTATTCAATAGAAACTTAATAAAAAAGATGTATTCCAAAAAACAAATCAACCCCCATATTTTTCTCATAAGGAAGCTGACTTATTTTTTACAAATAAATTAGTTTACTTTTCTGGGATTCCATCTTCATCACCAAAGGATCTGACTTACTAAATAAAGAGTCTTCATCTTTATTTATTGAGTTTGTGTAGGCAAATATTTTACAGTGACCAAAATTCTCATTCAGCCTTTTTTTGTATCTTTGGAATTTTTCGGTTCGAGATATTTCATGAAATGAAGATTTACTGAGACTACCTAAAACAAAAACATCACTGAGCGGAAGCCCCTTAGCATTATTAGCCCAAGCACTTATCAATAGGTCGCCCTGGAAATTTATCCCATAAGAGGATTGCATTAAATCGCACGGATTAGTTAGCGGCCAGTCAGTTTCGATTAATGCTTTGAGTGCACACTGGAGCCGAATATTAGTTTTTTTCGACGTATTGAGCCGCGTGTAGTTTTGTATCGCTTGAGTTAACTCTGACTGTGTTACTTCATTACCGTCTAGATACCCTATACCCCTACCTACGGGAAATGTTCTCATAAGCAGAAGCTCGGAGATATTTGAACTACAGAGAGAGTTGTAGATAGCCTCAGCAGCCAACGAACTAATATTTCCTTTATGAATTGGAAGCTGGGCTTTAGTCCGCACTCCAAGCTTCGCAAACTTCTCCGCAATTCTCAAGTTTGAATTATTGTAACCTTTAGGTCTGCACTGCTTGAGTTCGAGATCAGGCTCATCATAGGTAAACTCATATTCACCTATGAAATCTGAAATCTCTAAGATGCTATGCGCTTTCGAAATAATGCCTGTTGACGTAACGGAGATCGAATTTTTACCAAACATCTTAGAAGCAGCTTTGATTATTAGTATATTTTCATGACATGCCAAAGGTTCACCTCCGGCAAAATCGATTTTGAGATTTAGCCCCTTAAGATTGCTTAAGACTGCCATTTTCTCTTCAAGGGTTGGTTCGAGCCCCCTAAGTTGACGATCAATAAGAGCGAGATCGTATTTATTACAATAAACTCCTGGGTATTTCTCCTTAAAAAAACCATTCAAATCTCTGGAGACAGTTTTCGATGTAGACAACCCATTTTCTCTCAGAATTATCGAACTTGCCATGGAGGAAACATGCGCTGCATCAGTACAGCAAAACTCACAATCCCAAGGACAGACAAGAGTAATGTTCCAAATGAAGTCAAATTTCTGCATTTTTATAGTGCACGCTAATATCTGCTAAAAATTTCTTTTGGTTAACTCTCAATATTTGCAGTATATCGGAATTATGCTCCATCGTCAGAGGGTCTTCCTCTAGCTGATTTAAGGTTTTCCAAGAGTAATTTCGGTTACCGCTAGTGAAGTCACCCATAGGTAGCTGACGGCCTAATGTCACATGAAAAAAATCAAAGTGATACTCTTTCACAACCTTCTGGGGCGGATCATACTTTTCTGATGGCCATTCAAGCTTCTGAAGAAGATTGATTCTTAGTTTTTCATCAGACTTCAAACCCAACTTGTCTTTTATTTTTATAATTAGATCGTCTTTTTGATTGTTTCGATATTGGCTAGCGATTTCATGCTTCACGTAGGGAAGAAAAAAACAGTCCCATGTGGCTTTGTTCTCCACTAGCAAGTGAATATCGCCATTAAATATTCCTTTTATAATGAATAGAGAAGTCCTATCAGGCTTATTCAATATCTCGCTATATAGAGCGACCTTTAACGCCTCCCTAGGGTTTGGTGTGATTAAGGAGTTGAAAACGGCTTTAATTGTCCAGAGTAATGTTCCTATAACAAGCAGCCATAGAGCTGTGTCGGCTTGTGGTGGGACTGGTATCGGCCGACTGATGCCAGTAAAGCTTATCTGCTCTTGAAAATTAGTAGTTGTGACTGCCACTAGAAGCGTAATAAATAAAGACAGCGGCAACTGCCAAGAGCCAATAGTGGTTTGCGCAGTTGTAAACTTCTCAATATGCTTATCCAAAGTATCTTTATGAATCATTAGCTTTTGGCATTCTATTGGAGGCCCAACATCTTCGCACTTGCAAATTTTCTTCATAATTACCTTGAGTTTCATACCGCTTCCTTTTTCATTAAATATTTTGCTTTTTCGCTTTTTTTGCTCACGTTACTCATCAACTATTATGGCTATGTCGCTCGGCCATGCGACATGAATTTTGGCATTTTTTCCAGACGCTGTGCGAAATCCCTTGAAAACTCACAGTGGGCTTGGGGGATCTGCGTTTCGGTAGAGTTCGCAGCCATTGAAGGATAGGGACCCATCGATGGCAAAGCGTTATGAACTCTCCGATGCGGTCAGGAATTTAGTCGCTAATCTCTTTGTAGAAAGTCATAGAAACGGCCTGCCTCGCGTAGACGATCGGCTAATGCTCAATGGCGTGCTCCGGGTGTTTTGCTCGAAAACCGCTTGGCGCAATATGCGCTAGCACATCGGCCCTTGGTCAAAGGTCTATCAGCGGTTTCGAGACTGGAGCAATCGAAGAGCACTCAATCTTATGATAAAGCGGCTTTTACGATATGAGGCTTACATTCCGAACGTTCGCGGTCGTCCCCGCAAACGCTGCCGATGGTTGTTGCCCGACAAGAGTTATGACGCCGAAGCTTTGTGTCGATACTGCGACCGCTACCGAATGCAACCGGTCATCCCGCTGCGCAGCATAAAGCGCAAACCCAAGCCGGGTTTACCGAGACTGTTTGACCTCCCCAAATACCGGCAGCGAAACACCATGATGCGTATGTTTTGCTGGTTGAAGGAGAACCGCCGCATCGTTACGCGCTTCGACAAGCTCGCGAAAATTTATGCGGCGATGGTCTCAGGGCTTATGCCATGCGGAGTTTACGACATTACCTTTTCGTAAAAAGCGTAGCGCTGTAGATGGTTGCAATTGAACAGCGACTCGATCAGTTGCAGCGACTGGTATCAATCGCACACTACTCACACATTCGGCATGCCGTTTTCTGCGATTTTTTGTACAACTCAAATATTTCAACAAGTTAGCAGCGTCCCTGCCTCATATTGGTCTCGATATCAATCTCGACAAGACACAAAAAAAAAGCGCAAAACTTGAACAGATGGCACATCTAGCCTTGAATACAATCGACAACCAAGTATATCAACGTGCATTACAAGTACTTCACAAAGGATGCAAAAAAACATGAAATCGCGTTCACAGAGCATGTTGGAAAAATCTATATCTGCGATGCTTTCAGCCATGGAGATCTACAACAAGCCAGACTTTAAATACCGAGAGGAAAGCTTTTCTGTGTTGTGCATAAACGCGTGGGAATTACTATTCAAAGCAAAAATCCTGAACCTATCAAGTAACAAAGCAGCCTCATTATACGCAATGGAGCATCGCATTCTAAGGAACGGTGAAAAATCCAAATTCCCCAGACCAAAAACCAATCGATCCGGAAACCCGATGTCTATTAGCATGTTTGAAGCATTTCGAATAATTACCGAAGAGTTCGGCAGCAAGATAGAAAGAGCAGTGATCGACAACATCACTGCATTAAGCGAAATCAGAGACAACTCTATTCACTTCATCAATGACGACCTAATGCTGAGCCAAAAAATACAAGAACTTGGTACTGCTTCGTTGCAAAACTACGCTAATATTGTCAAAAGCTGGCATGGAAACATCCTGTTGCGATATAATTTTTACTTGATGCCAATTTCTTTTTTTAGAAGATTTGACGAAGCACCGGGAATAACACTTAACCCGAAAGAAAAGAAAATTCTGGACTACATAGGCCAAGTAGAAAAAATTTACGACAGCAATGACATTGGCACCTACAACCTAACATTACGAATCGACATAAAATTACAAAAAGTAAAAAGCGACGACGGTTTACCCATTCAATACTCTACAGACAGCAACGCAACGAAAATAATAATCACCGAACTCGAAATATCCGAAAAATACCCATGGGATTATAAAAATCTAACCACCCGACTAAAACGTCGCTTCAAGAACTTTAAGCAAAACAATAACTATCATGCTATTCGCAAACCATTAGAAGAAGATGACAAATTCGCACACAAGCGCTACCTCACTCCAGGCAGCACAACCGGAACCCCAAAAATATTTTACAATCCAAACATTCTCAAAGAATTCGATTCACATTATGAGAAATTCTAAAACCCAGAGTTTGGTACGCGCGTTTTTTTGCCAAATACGTTCAAAGCAACGAATGTATTTGGCACTACGCTTTCAACGCGAATAAAACAATTATCGCAACGGACTTCCAGTCATGCACGGACCTTATAACATCCACCCTTTGGACTCTCGCACCTTGTATAACTTGGGACGAATCTATTTTTTAAGATGCGAAATGAGACTGCACTACTTTCTATAAATACGCCAATCGCATTTTTCTTTAACTACGCTTAACCAGTTGAACCATTACACTATCACCCATAAAATTCACTTCTGAAAGTGTAAGAACATAAACAGCACCTTTGGATTCAAACTCCCACTGCCTTCCCGGATAAACCTTTGCTTCTTCTGTCGCGTTCTTATTTGGAAGTTTCACTGCAACATTTGCACGTTGATCAACGTCGACACTAAGCACCGTAAACACTAACCCTGTCGCTTGATCAATATACGCTCTTCCTCTATAAACGCGAGTTTCTGTGGATGGTTCGGCAAGAACGGCAGGAGTATTTTGATTGTCGGAATCTCGCTTCTCAAGCTCCGCAACCTTCTCCCTCAGCTCTATAAGTTGAGGAACCATCATTGGAATGGCGTCTTTTGTTTTATTTAACCAAGCCCTATACTCGGCATTTTCAGCACGCACAACATCAATTTCTCTTTGCAATAGTTCCGATTTCGATTTGTACTGCTCCGCAATCGCTTTCTGAGAGTCCGTTTCAGACTTAAGGAGATTAATCCGGTAATCCTGAAGAATGTAAGTGGAGACCGCCCAAGTGGCTGCCACTATCATCAGTGTATATGTTATCACGGACTTTGTTTGATTCGATTCAAACCAGTGGAGGTAACGCGTTCGTTTGGTGATGCTTAAGATATTAATAGCAAACCTACTAAGGCAAATGGAAACGAATACGACTTATCCTACTAAGAGCTTTATGCGAGATTTAAGTCAACTTTCCATATTAAAGCATGACCGCGCTATCTAGTAAACTTTAACACCCCCACTTGATTTCAGAATCAAAACTGTGCCATAGGTAAATTTTATAAGCCACTTTCTGAACGATATTAGTCCTTGGATGAGCGGCCAGTGAGCCAACAAACGGTAGCGGACAGTTGTGAGCGAATTTTATCGACTCTATCCACGGACATTACTCACTTGCTTGCCCCCATCTTCGGTCATATCGCTTGAACCAGTAGTTGCGGATACATAATCCCAGAGGAGGCGGCAACTGATGGAAACTCGCCAGCAAATCACGGCCTCACCAACCTAGGCAACACCACCCCCCCCCAACCTCTCCACCCCCAACCGCACCCTCTCCCCACCCTGCTCAATCACCACCCCATCCCCTCAACCGCCACCAACTTCACTCCAGGCCCAACCTTCTCCCCCTGCAAAAAACTCCTCGGCGGCCCATCGTTCAGGCTCAGTATCGCCACCGCCCCCCGACTCCCCGCCATCACCCCGCTCACCTTGATATCCACCGGCGCCGTTTGATTGGAAAACCACTGCAACGCCGGGCTATCACTGCGCGCCGCCAGCAACTGCGGGGCCGCTGCCGGGGTATGGGATTCGGCGGAGGTCAGTAGCAGCGACGACCACGTCGCCACGCCGACCAGCGCGGCGAGCAGTGCGAGGGCCTGGACCATTTGGGGTGGGGAAACGCGTGCGGTGAAGGTCATGGGTTGAATCTCCTTTTTATCCCTGCTGTCAGCCTACGCGGCAATTCTCTCCGTTTTATTTCACACGCCTTACATGTTGGCCGTGCACGATGGCGCAGGACGCAAAGGAGCGCGCGCACGATGAACAGGCAACAGGGTTTTACGCTGATCGAGTTGATGGTGGTGCTGGTGATCATCGGCATCGCCAGTGCGGCGATCAGCCTGAGTATCAAGCCCGATCCGTTGCAGTTGCTGCGCAAGGATGCCGAGCGTGTGGCGCAGTTGCTGCAGGTGGCGCAAGCGGAGGCCCGCGCGGATGGGCGGCCGATTGTGTGGGTGAGTGATGCCAAGGGGTTTCGCTTTAGTCGGCGCAGTGACAGTGGCAAGGGGTTTGATCATTTCGCTCAGGATCCGCAGTTGCGGCCGCGTGCCTGGCAGAGTCCGAAGATGGAGGTGCGGGTGGAGCCGAAACAGAAGGTTGTGCTGAACGCTGAGTGGATCAATCCGCCGCTGCAATTGACGTTGTCGGATGGCTTGAATCGCTTGAGTGTGCTGCGTGATGGCAGTGGAAGGATCAGCCTGCAATGAAGCGCCAGCAAGGGTTTACGTTGATTGAGGTGATGGTCGCGATTCTGTTGATGGCGGTGGTGAGTTTGATTGCCTGGCGGGGGCTGGACAGTGTGACGCGGGCGGACAGTCATTTGCAGGCGAGCAGTGAGCAGAGTGACGGTTTGTTGCGGGCGTTGAATCAGTTGCAGCGGGATGTGGAGATGCGGGCGGGGGTTGAGTTGACCGAGCCGAAGAAGGTTGGGGTGGATGATGAGCCGCCGACGGCGCCGGCCGCTCTGACTGTGCGCAGTAGCGACAGTAAGGGTTTTCGGCTGGATATTATTCGGACGGCGGCGGACCAGCCGGGGGCGTTGCAGCGGGTGCGGTGGTGGGTCAAGGGCGACACGTTGTATCGGGCGGTGGCTGAGGCGCGGAGTCGGTATCCGTTGCCGGCGCCTGGGAATGGGGTTGCTGTTTTGCAGGATGTGAGTGATGTGCAGGTGCGGGTTTGGGAGGTGGATAAGGGCTGGCGGCAGTTGAGCGGGAATCGGCGGGAGGATCCGTTGGGGTTGGAGATTCGGTTGAGTCGGGGGACGGCGCAGGGGGTGGAGAAGTATCGGCAGGTGATTGGGCCGTTGGATTGATTTGCTGGCCATGAATTAAATGTGGGTGGGGGTTTGCGACCGAATGTGGTGGGTCAGGCGATATTGTTGTTACTGATGGACCGCTTTCGCGAGCAGGCTCGCTCCCACAATTGGATTGGGGCGAGTCAGTTGGGGGTTGGTTGGCTGTTAGGACGTCATCGCGAGCAGGCTCACGCCTACAATTGGATCGTATGCAGTCTGCGAGAGATTGGTTGGCTGGGGGGTCGCTTTCGCGAGCAGGCTCGCTCCCACAATTGGATTGGGGCGAGTCAGTTGGGGGTTGTTTGGCTGTTAGGACGTCTTCGCGAGCAGGCTCACTCCTACAATTGGATCGTATGCAGTCTGCGAGAGATTGGTTGGCTGGAGGGCCGCTTTCGCGAGCGGGCTCGCTCCCACAATTGGATTGGGGGTAGTCAGTTGGGGATTGGTTTGGCTGTTAGGACGTCATCGCGAGCAGGCTCACTCCTACAATTGGATCGGGTGCATCAGCAAGAGATTGGTTGGCTGTTAGGACGTCTTCGCGAGCAGGCTCGCTCCCACAGTGGGATTGGGGGGAGTCAGTTGGGGATTGGTTGGCTGGTGGGCCGTCTTCGCGAGCAGGCTCGCTCCCACAGTTTTTAATTTGCGTACAGCCCCTGCGGCAAAGCCGCCCCACTCAACAGGATGAGCGTTAGCTCGGCTGCAGCTCTTGATCTTGATCCACGGGCGACGTCGGAAGGCTGAGTGGAGGGATTCATCCGGGGGTGGGAGCGCAGCGACCGTTTGGCGCAGCCAAATGCATCGTGAGGAGGTGCAGCGAAGCAAACCGTAGGCGATGCGCCCGGATGGATCCCGGAGCGAAGGAACCCCGAGCCTCAGCGAGCGGGCCGCACGTAGGAGCAAGCGTTTTTTTGCTTACTTTTTTTAGGCGTTTGTAAAAAAAGTGAGTCGCCGTAAGGGCGAAACCCTAAGCAGCCGTTACCGCAGCAACGGATATGTACCCAGTCAAACTCACTAACTCAAAACGACGACGCCGCCGGGTAGTTCGGTGCATTTGACGCCATAGGCATCCCGAATCAGCAGTGCAACGCCGGCGAGTTGGTCGAGGCTGAATCGGGCCTGGACGCGGCGTTGGCCGAGCTCACGGTTGAGCAGCAGCAACATGCCGGGGCGGTAGCGGTTGATTTCGTCGATCATCTGGCTGAGGGTTGCGCCGTTGAAGACCAGCACTTGTTGGCGCCAGTTCATCACGGCGGCCGTGTCGACACTTTGCACGCTACCAACCTGCCGCGCGTCATAAGTCACCTGCTGCCCCGGTTCAAGACGCAGACTACGACCCTCAACATCCACTTCAACCGCGCCATCAAGGCAAGTCACGCAAACTTGCTGATCAGTGTTACGCAAGTTGAAACGCCCCTGACTGGCCCGCAACCACCCTCCCCCAGCCTGCATCGCCAACGGCAACCGCGCGGTCTGCACCTCGACTTCACCACTGACCAGCTCAAAACCCTGCACACCGTCAGACACTGCACGCTGATTGATCCGCGTCTGAGTGTTCAGCTCCAGACTCACACCCTGCACCGGTTCAAAACGCCGCTGCTGGCCAACCTCAGTGATGTAGTCAGCGCCCAGCCCTTCAAAACCACCAGGAATCGTCCCGCGTACCAGCAAAAACGCCGCCGATGCGGCAATCGCACCACCGAGAAAGGCGCGACGACCGAAACGCCGTGGCGCCTGCATTTGCTCCACGGCCGGTTGCAGTTGCTGCCACAACCGCTTGGCCTCTTCGAACGCGCGGGCATGCTCGGCGCTCTGGGCACACCATTCGCGCAAGGCGCGGGCGTCGGCCACGGTGGCGCGGCCGGAGGTCAGCAAGACCAGCCAGTCGCGGGCTTCGCTGTGCAGAGGGTCGGCCGCCGATGGCTCGGCAGGTGTCAGTCGAAAGATGTTCAAACGCGCAGATTCTCAACGAATTGATCGGGCACTATTCAGAAGACGGTTTTCCGGCCCCGCGACCGAACCGCTGAAACACTTTTCTTTCCAGTTTCGCGGCGCAGAAGCCCAATGCGGCTTTGATTTCCTTCTCGACCATGCGCGTGGAAATGCCGAAGCGCTGAGAAATCTCCAGGTGCGGCGCCTCTTCCAGACGCGCCGCGATGAAGATTCGGCGACGGCGTGCGGGCAGTTCGTAGAGGGCGTTGAGCAGTGACTGGATTTCCTTTTGCCCGCCCACCACCCGCGCCGGGTCGAGGGCTTCGTCGCCGATTTGCAGCAGCTCTTCGACTTCCTCGCCGGTGAGCAGGCGCGCGTCGGCCTGGCGGCGGTCGGCGGCGATGTTCAGGGCCATGCGATAGAGGTAGGCATTGGGCCGCAGCACGTTCGGCGGCGTCTCCATGCGGTCGACCCGCAGGTAGGTTTCGTGCAGCACGTCGTTGGCCAGATCTTCCGAGCCGAGACGCCTGCGCAGGCGCACCCGAAAGTCCTCGTAGGACGTCAGGAACAGTTGGACCATCGAACCTTGTCCGGTGTCTTTCATCCCCCGGAAACTCCTTCCCATTTGGTGCATTCCATGCGTTTCCCTGACGACTCCGGTAACAACAGCAACGTGACCGGCTGACGCAAGGCGCTGGGCGTCGGCCGGTCGATCCTGAGATTGCGAAAGCTCTCCACCAGCGCGTTGTCGCGCCGTCCATCACCGGTCGAGGTGACCAACCGGTTGTGTTGCACCACGCCATCGCGGCCGACCCAAACCTGCAACACCGCGCGATAACTGCCGGGACGGGTCAGCGGCGAGCGGCACAGGTTGCGCTCGATGGCCGCTTGCACCGCCGTGGCGTAACTGCGGTTGACCGCGACGCTTTCCGGCGTCTGTTTTTGTGGCGGCGCCGGCACGTCTTCGACCTGCGCCACTTGCAAGGTAAACGCATCGTCACGGGCATACCGCGCCATCAAACCACTGCCGCCGAGCAATCGACGCAGGGCATCGGCGGCGGTGTATTCACCGTCCACCGCCAGCGAGCGACGACCGCGACTCAACTGGCTGTCGACCAGCACTGCAACGCCAGTGGCGTGGCTGTACTGGTCCAGCGCGTGCGCCAGATCCTGTGCCGGAATGTGCAGCGTCATGCGCAGGTCCGCCGGTACCGCATCGGCCATGGCGTGGCCCGCCGCACAGCCAAGCAGCCACCCCAGACACATCCGGCGCACAAGCCTCGTTGAACGCTGAAAACCGTCCCTGGAACTGCCTCGCTGCACGGCTGACGAATCCTTGGAAATCGTCATCCTGAGGGCTGTTTATGAATCTGGTGTGACGGGCGGTGCAAAAAAACCATCACGGGAATTGCGCGAGGCTTGCACTAGACTCAAGCCATAGCGCGGCCCCTTTGGGCCGGCCAGGAGGCGAGCATGAATACACTGTGGCGATTTACCCTTGGCGGGCTGTTACTGACGGCGCTGTCGAGCGCTTATGCCGAGGAACCCTTGGGCTGTGTCGAGGTGACGGTCGGCGGTTACAAGGCGCCGAATTACGACTGCTTGAGCCAGCAGATGGGCAACAACCCGGAAGGCGCGGCGGCGGCGGAAAAGAACCAGGAGGCGCTGAATGTGCCGGTGAACAAACGGCCGCCGAATCAGGTTGGACTGGCGACGCCGGCCGCGACCAGTACGCGGATGGGCAATACCTTTGGCACATCAGTGAAACCACAACGCCCACCGCAATGACACGCCACCGATCGTTCCTACGCTCCGCGTGGGAATGCAGCCCGGGACGCTCTGCGTTCCATCCAGAGCCGAACGCGGAGCGTCCGTTGAGGCATTGCCACGCAGAGCGTGGGAACGATCCTGTGGTGTTCAGTCGCTTACCGATCGTTCCTACGCTCCGCGTGGGAATGCAGCCCGGGACGCTCTGCGTTCCATCCGGAGCCGAACGCAGAGCGTCCGTTGAGGCATTCCCACGCAGAGCGTGGGAACGATCCTGTGGTGTTCAGTCGCTTACCGATCATTCCCACGCGGAGCGTGGGAACGATCAGGGCGGGTTCAATCGCTTGGGGTTTGGCGGAAGCTCACCGCAAGGCGATTCCAACTGTTGATGGTGGTCACGGCCATGGTCAGGTCAACCAGTTCGCCTTCGCTGAATTGCTCGCGCGCCTGCTGATACACCTCATCAGGCACCCGGCTCTCCGCCAGCAGCGTCACCGCCTCCGCCCAAGCCAGCGCAGCACGTTCGCGCGGGTTGAAGAAGTTGCTGTCGCGCCACACCGCAATCGCATACAAACGCCGATCACTCTCCCCGGCCCTCCGCGCATCCACCGAGTGCATATCGGTGCAGAACGCGCAGCCATTGAGCTGTGAAGCACGGATCCTGATCAGTTGCAGCAGCGGCTGCTCGATACTGAGGTTGGCGGTCAGCGCCTCCATGGCAATCATCGCTTTCATCGCCTTGGGCGAAGCGTTGTAGTAATCCAGGCGCGGGGACATGGGCAGGTCTCGGTAGACGGAATAATGAGTTCACCGTAAACGCCGACAGTGGTGCGTTACAGCCCCAATTGCACGAAAAGCCGCTACACCAATAACCCCTGCATCTGCGCAGCCCCCCTGTGGGAGCGAGCCTGCTCGCGAAGGCGTCAGGTCAGTCAGCCCATTTTTGAATGACACACCGCATTCGCGAGCAGGCTCGCTCCCACAGGGAATTGGGGGCCAATTTCGGGTTTTTCGGGTAGGCAACTATTGTCGATCCCGCAACAGCGGTAATCTGGCAGGCACGCCAATTAGCCCCAGGAGCCTCGTCGGTATGGAACTTCACGTCGTGATCAACGGCCGCAAGGATCTTGCCGGTCAGTTGTATCAGCAACTGCGCGGGGCCATTGAATCCGGGCGTCTGGCCGCCGGCACGCAATTGCCGCCCAGCCGTCTGCTCGCCGAGCAACTGGGGATTTCGCGCAAGACCATTTCCGACACCTACGCGCAACTGACCTACGAAAACTTTCTCACCGGGGTGATCGGCAAAGGCACCTACGTCAACGCGCGCCCGGCGCAGATCCAGCGCAAACAGAGCCACACCGAACTGGCCGGCGCCGAGGTGATCGAGAGCTGGCGCAATCTGCCGGTGTTTCTGCGCCATCCGACGCTGGAAGGTTCGCTGCGCTACGACTTTATCGGCGGCGCCACCAGCAAGGGCCAGTTCCCGCAAGATGACTGGCGCCGCTGCGTGTCTCACGCGATGCGGCAGATGGCGCAGTCCAAGGGTTTCTACAGCCTGCCCGAAGGCTTGCCGGCGCTGCGCAATGCGATTGCCCGGCACATCGCGTTTTCCCGGGGCATCAACTGCCAGGATGAAGACATCGTCGTGTGCAATGGCGCGCAACAGGCGCTGGACCTGATCACCCGTGTGCTGATCCGCCCGGGCAGTCTGGTGGCAATGGAAGATCCCGGTTATCCGCCAGCGCGTCTGCTGTTCGCCACCCATGGCGCCGAGGTGGTCGGGATTCCGGTGGATGCCGAGGGCATTCAGGTTGAACATATTCCCGAGGGCACCCGCCTCATCTATGTCACGCCGTCGCACCAGTTCCCGCTGGGCATGCCGATGAGCCACGCACGCCGCGAAGCCTTGTTGGCTCGCGCGCATGAGTTGGGCGCGATCATCATCGAGGACGACTATGACAGTGAGTTTCGCTACGAAGGTCGGCCGACCGATTCGCTGTTCAATCTCGACCAGCGCGGCATCGTCGCCTACGTCGGCACCTTCTCGAAAACCCTGCTGCCGGAGCTGCGCCTGGGTTATGCGATTCTGCCGCCAGCGATCCTCGAGGCGGTGATCCGCGCCAAGCAACTCACCGATCTACACGCCTCGACCTTGCCGCAATGGGCGCTGGCCAAGTTCATCGCCGAGGGTTGCCTGCTCAAGCATATCCGCCGCTGCCACACCATTTATGCGCAACGCCGCGAGCGCATTCTGGCGCGCATGGCCGACGATCTTTCGCCGTGGCTGCAGGCGGTGCCGCCGAGTGCCGGGTTCCACATGACGGTGTTCTGCAAGGTGCCGATCGACCTGCCGCTGGTGATCGAACTGGCGAAAAAGGTCGAAGTCGGCCTGTATGCGATCAACGGTTTCTATTACCAGCAAACGCCGAAAAACGGCCTGTACTTCGGCTTCGGCGCCATCGAAACCCTGGACATCGATATCGCTCTGGATCGCCTGCGCGACATCCTCCAGCAGGTCGCCTGAGCGATTGGCCTAAAGATTTAACCGCCGATTGGTTATTGGTGATCCCAGGGTGCAGGCCTATTCTGCACAGGCGTTATCCCTCAATGAGCAGGATTCGTCCGGCCTGATTCAGGAGTGTGAGCAATGTCCAACGAAGTGATCAATACGGTGCAGGTGCAGGCTGCCGCCGGCCGCTCGGATGAACTGGGCAAGCAACTGCAGAAGATCGTCGAAACCCTGCGCGAAACGCCGGGCTGCGATTCCTACCTGGTCGACCGCTGCCCCGAGGACAGCCACCGCTGGACGGTCAGTGCCCGCTGGCAGTCGGAAGCGGCGATGCAGGCGCATTTCAACCGGCCCGAGACGCAGGGGTTTATTGACTTGATCGATAGTCGGCTGGCCAATAGCGTCGACTTCAATAGCTTCCCTATCGTCTGATCGGACGCCTTCGCGAGCAGGCTCGCTCCCACAGGTTTTTGTGTCGTACATTTAATTATCGAACGACGCTGAACCCTGTGGGAGCGAGCCTGCTCGCGAAGGCGTATTCCGCCACACCGACAACCTTTCTGACGCCCCGCAAATTGGTCACCCAATCTTCCCGAATATTGGCCGTTTGAATGCTTAGCCCTGCGGACTACTGTGATCAGCAACACCCCGATCATCACAGGTAACCCGCCATGAAAGCCCTGCCCTTCTTCGCCGCTGCCCTTGCCCTGAGCCTTTGCACTTCGGCCGTTTTTGCCCACGACCCGTCGGAAAAAGTCACCGTCCTGCAAGACCAGATGCTGAAAAACGCCCCCGGCAAAAAAGCCATGATGATCGAGGTTGATTACAAACCCGGCCAATCCTCCATCGCCCACAAACATGACGGCACGGCGATGGCTTACGTGCTCGAAGGTGAAGTGATTTCCCAAGTGAAGGGCGAACAGGCGATCACCTACAAGAAGGGCCAGTTCTGGTACGAACCGGCCGGCTCCGAACATCTGGTCTCGAAAAACGCCAGCAAAACCAAATCGGCCAAGTTGCTGGTATTCATGGTGTTGGCCCCGGATGAGCAAGTGCTGATCCCGCTGAAAAACTGATGGCTGTTTAACCAGCCATAAATAAAAAGGCTCAAATCGTTGATTTGGGCCTTTTTATTGCCCGGGGCAATTAACCGCGCCGGGTTACAGCAAATGAACCTAATCAACTGCTGTTAGCTCAGCAAATTGTCAGGTTGCCGGGTTTAGTCTGAATTAACGGTCGTGATTTACGACTTTTAAACTTTCCGACTGATGTTGTTTCACGGGAGAAACACCATGAAACTTGCCTTTGCCAGTGTACTGGCGATATCGGTTTTAGCTCTGTCAGCCTGTTCGGTACCCACCGCGCCCCAAGCCGTTTCCTCACTGGACACCCTGCTCCCCCATCCCACCGGCCGCAGCAGCGCCACTCAGGTAAAAAGCGGTCCCGGCGTGTCGCTCGGCGTGGTCTACAGCCCAAGCACCCAGACCAACCGCGAATACCTGCGCGACTATCAAACCAACGCCGGCACCGGTTTCGGCCAGAGCCTGTTGGTGCAACCGATCCATGACGCCTACGTCGCCAGCTCGAAACCGGACATGGCGGTGGAATGGGTCAACGCCTCGCTGCAGCGTCAGTTCGGCTCGGTGACGGTGTATCCGGATATGCAGAGTCTGCGTGCGGCCAGACCGGATGTGGTGGCGATCATCGATACCCATAGCCAGTTGATTACCTCGCGCAGTTCCGACATCAAGGCCGACGTCAGTGCCGATTTTTATGATGCGCAGCTGAACTATATCGGTACGGCGAAAGGCTCCGACACGAGAGAACTGACACCGGTGTGGGCGGACTTCAAGGGTTCGGAAGAAATTGTGGCGGATATTAACCAGCAGCAGGATGTGCAAGTTCGGGCGTTGCAGAAGTTTGACCAGTCGCTCAACAATTTGGTCGCGCGGCCTGCGGATAAAGTATCGATGCTGGATAGTAAACAAGGTCAGAAGTTGTATTGAATGTAAGGGCCCTTTCGCGAGCAGGCTCGCTCCCATATTTGAAATGCATTCCACCTGTGGGAGCGAGCCTGCTCGCGATGGCGCCGGAACAACCAGCACAAACCCCTCAGGCATAAAAAAGCCCCGGCATCTCACGACACCCGGGCTTTCTCGTTCACCCACTGCCCAAGCCGAGTAAAACTCGGCATTGGCAGCAAAGGCGAGATACCGCGCCCTCAAACTTCACACATATGCTCATCTGTCTACTGTCAACCCTGACAGTAGACCGTCTCGCCAAATTGGCTTCCAATAATCTGACTGTATTGATCTCTCGATCCCAAGTCGGTTATCGGCGTATGCAGAAACCACAGGTTTGAGGAGCAGGCAATGTCTAACATTATCAATAGCGCTAACGTGGAAGCTCTCGATCCAACTTTCGGATCTGATGATTCAGGCGTGAGTTGGTTAGAACATCCGGATGGCACCAATGGATTTGTGTGGGGCATCACCGTCGCGCCGGATAACAAACTGTTGATCGCAGGCAGAGCTGGAAAACGTTTCTCAATCGTGCGCTTGAAGACTGATGGTGGAAAAGATCCCGATTTCGGTGATCAAGGAAGTGTCATTGGTGAGTTCGCAGTCGGCGATCTATCAACGGGCATGGGTGTTCGCGTACTCAAAGACGAGACAATACTGCTTGAAGGGTGGTTCGAGTACGATCCTTCGACCCCACCGCTGCGTGGTTTGGCTCTTTTTGACGATAAAGGATTGCCCGTCAAGGCATTTGGAAACGATGGGGTACTGATCGTTGATCCCATCTCGACACCCGCCTACCGATTGTCCAAAGAAGAGATCGCCAATAAAGACGCATCGACGTCCCGCGAAGGTGGGCACTCCATTGAGTTGCCCGACGGCAAGCTGATGATTATCAGCAATCATCTATATAGCTTCAGCGACAATATCGGTTTATTAGTCAGGCTGAAAAAGGACGGTTCGCTGGACATGGATTTTCATGAAAAAGGCTATGTTGCTGTCCAGTATCTTGCTAATTACACAACGGCTACCTCACTGATAAGACTCCGGGACGGATCGTTTACCGTTGGTGGAAGCACTCTCGTGAATGGCAAAATGATGCCGATGATTTGTCGCTTCAATGCACAGGGTGACATCATTAAAGATTTCGGAAACGAAGGCTTCGTTGTGATTGAAACTGATCAGCATCGTGGCGGTACAAGTCAACTTATAGAATTACCTGACGGCAATATCCTGGGGGTCGGTAGCACGTCGTCACACGCGATTCAAAGTGGCCTATTGTTTTGTATCGACAACAAAGGCGCATTGGTCTCTTACTTTAATCAAGGCGAGCCATTGATTACCTCATATCCACGGGCGCCGATGGGTATTCAATGGCATCAAGGCACCCTGCGACAGGGCAAGCACATAATGGTTATCGCTGACACCTTAGGAGAGGAAAACTCAAAAACGATCATTGCCAAGTTCGACCTGGACGGTGTTCAAGACATGAATTTTGCAGATAACGGTTTTTTGACCATTAATCTAACTGATGTTCTCGATTTAGGCGTATCCATAGCCACCCAAAATGATCAGATTATCGGGGCTGGCACTTCCTTGCCTCATGCCGATGGCGTACGCGGTTTCGCCTTTCGTTGTTCGGAACTGGTGTAAATAAGGAAAATGAAAAAGCCCCGCCTCTTCCGAGAGCGGGGCTTTTTCATTCAGCGCTTACTTACGCCAATTCAAGCTCGGCATTCGCAGCCACCGCAGGCACTACCGCTTGCCCGCTCAACGCCAGGTCCAGCAGTTCACGGTTGGCCACGGCATACATGGCGTAGTCCGTGCCGCTCGCAGCACGGATTTCCACCAGCATGGCGCGCCAGCGCGAGATCATGCTTTCGTGCTGTTCCATCCACAGCGCCAGACGTGCTTCCACGTCTTGAGTGCCGTCGCCCTGTTGCAGGACGGAGATGGTGATCGCGCGTTGCTGCCAGTCGACGTCATCACGGAACGCTTCACGGGCCAGGGCCTGCCAGTTGTTTTCAACCGGTAGAGCACTGATCTGTTGCAGGTACCAGGTGATGTCCAGCGCACTGCCCACGGCGAAGTAGGCCTTGGCCACTTCGGCAGGGTTCTGCCCGGTCACGTCGGACGCTTCGATGATCGGCAGCAGGGTGTACAGGTGCGAGGTGCCCGCAACCATACGCGCCAGCAATTCCGGCACACCGGCTTCGACGTACGCCTGATAACGCGCCTGCCAGTTTTCGCGGATTTCGCCGCTCAGCAGTTCGTCGAGCTTCAAACCCAGCTCTTTCAGGTGCGGACCGAAGTGCGCGGTATCACGGGCAGCGTTCTGCTCGTTACGGCGGGCACGCAGGAACCAGCGCGTAGCGCGACGGCCCAGACGCATCAGCTCGTCCATCAGCTCCAGCTGTACGTCAGCGCTGACTTGGTAGTCCAGCGCTTCGATCTGACGGAACCAGTGCGGGAGGTGGAAAATGTCACGCACGATCACGTAAGCGCCAGCGACGTTCGCCGGGCTCATGCCGGTCGACTCTTTGAGTCGTTGAACGAAGGTGATGCCCATGTGGTTGACCAGGTCGTTGGCGATCTGGGTGCTGACGATCTCGCGCTTCAGACGGTGACGACGCATGGCTTCGGAGAACTTGCTGACCAAGGTCGGCGGGAACGCCGTTTCCATGTCGCGGGTCAGGTAGTCGTCGTCCGGTACCAAGGAGCCCAACAGCTGCTCTTTGAGGTCGATCTTGCTGTACGAGATCAGTACCGACAGCTCAGGACGGGTCAGACCGTGGCCTTCGGCAATGCGCTCGTTGATCTGCTCTTCGGTCGGCAGGAACTCGATGGCACGGTCCAGCTTGCCACGGCCTTCCAGATCACCCATCAGACGCTTGTACTCAGCGATGCGTTCGTAGGCACGACGCGCCGCCAGGGACAGGGCCTGAGTCTGCTTGTAGTTGTTGCCCAACACCAGGTTGCCGACTTCGTCGGTCATGCTCGCCAGCAACTGGTTGCGTTGTTTGTCGGTCATGTCACCGGCCTGAACCACTTCGTTCAGCAGGATCTTGATGTTCACTTCGTGGTCGGAGCAGTCGACGCCACCGGCGTTGTCGATGAAGTCGGTGTTGGAACCGCCGCCATTCAGACCGAACTCCACTCGACCCAGTTGGGTCATGCCGAGGTTACCGCCCTCGCCCACGACTTTGCAGCGCAGCTCGTTGCCGTTGACGCGCAGTGCGTCGTTGGCCTTGTCGCCGACATCGGCGTGGCTTTCGGTGCTGGCTTTGACGTAAGTACCGATACCGCCGTTCCACAGCAGATCCACCGGCGCCTTGAGCAAGGCGTTCAGCAGTTCGGTCGGGGTCAGTTTGTCAGCCTTGATGTCGAAGCGTTCCTGCATCTGCGGGGAAATCGCGATGCTCTTCGCGCTGCGCGAGAAGATACCGCCACCTTCGGACATGATGCTGGTGTCGTAGTCGGTCCAGGCCGAACGCGGCAGGTCGAACATGCGCTGACGCTCGACGAAGCTGGTCGCCGGGTTCGGGTTCGGGTCGATGAAGATGTGCATGTGGTTGAAGGCAGCGACCAGTTGCAGCTTGTCGGACATCAACAGGCCGTTACCGAACACGTCACCGGCCATGTCGCCGACGCCGACCACAGTGATGCTGTCTTCCTGAACATTGATGCCGCGCTCGCGGAAGTGACGTTGTACGCCAACCCACGCGCCTTTGGCGGTAATGCCCATTTTCTTGTGGTCGTAACCGGCCGAACCACCGGACGCAAACGCGTCACCCAGCCAGAAGCCGTAATCGATGGCGATGCCGTTGGCGATGTCGGAGAAGGTCGCAGTGCCCTTGTCCGCTGCTACTACCAGGTACGGGTCATCGTCGTCATGACGCACGACGTTGGCCGGCGGTACCAGCGCGCCGTCTTTCAGGTTGTCGGTGATGTCCAACAGACCGGAAATGAAGATGCGGTAGCAGGCGATGCCCTCGGCCGCGATCTCGTCACGGCTGCCGCCCAGTGGCAGGCGACGCGGCAGGAAGCCGCCCTTCGCACCTACTGGCACGATGACCGAGTTCTTCACTTGTTGCGCTTTTACCAGGCCGAGGACTTCGGTACGGAAGTCTTCTTCACGGTCGGACCAGCGCAGACCACCACGGGCAACGTTACCGAAGCGCAGGTGCACGCCTTCAACGCGTGGCGAGTAAACGAAGATTTCGAACTTCGGCACTGGCTTCGGCAGTTCAGGGATCGCGTGCGGGTTGAACTTGAAGCTGAAGTACGACTTGTTCTGGCCGTTGGCGTCAGTCTGATAGAAGTTGGTCCGCAGAGTCGCTTTGATCAGGTCGAGGTAACGACGCAGGATGCGGTCTTCGTTGAGCACCTGGACGTCGTCCAGTGCGGTCAGAATCGCCTGTTCCAGACGCAGTTGCTTGTCTTCCAGATCGTCGTCGCTGAGTTTGCGCGCCAGATAGAAGCGGGTCTTGAACAACCGGGTCAGCTCGCGAGCGATGTCGGTGTGGTTGTTCAGGGTGCTGGCGATGTAACCCAGATCGAAGCCCAGACGAATCTGCTTCAGATAACGCGCGTAAGCACGCAGCAGCGCCACGTCGCGCCATGGCAGGCCGGCGGTCAGCACCAGACGGTTGAACGCATCGTTTTCGGCGTCGCCGCGAACGATGTGGACAAAGGCGTCCTGCAGGGTGTCGTTGAGTTGCTGGATGTCGAGGTCGAGGCCTTCAGCGGCGGTGAACGCGAAGTCATGAATCCAGAACTCGCGGCCATTGGTGTGACGCAGACGGTACGGGAATTCACCCAGTACGCGCAGACCGAGGTTTTCCAGGATCGGCAAGACGTCGGACAGCGCCAGCGGGGTGTCGGCGTGGTACAGCTTGCAATGCAGCTCGCGCTGGCCGGAGACCTGACCGAGCGGCTGATAGAAGCTCATCACCAGCGGATTTTTTTCGTTGAGGCTCAGCAGGTGCTGCATGTCGACCACGGCCGAATGCGCTGCAAAACGCTCGCGGTAACCGGCCGGGAAGCCTTTCGGGAAGTCGGCCAGCACGTTGGTGCCGTGGGCTTCGCCGAAGCTTTCGACGGTCAGTGCGGCGTAGTCGTCCTGCCAGCTGCGGCACGCTTGTACGACTTCTTTTTCCAGCAGCACGGTGTCGATGTCGAGACGGTTTTTCGGGTCGACACGCAGGATCAACTGCACGCGGGCCAGAACCGACTCGGAGAAGAACGTCCAGAACTCGCAATCGGAAGCCTTCAGGCGCTCCATCAGCACTTGCTGGATCTTCTGGCGAACTTCGGTGGAGTAGATGTCGCGTGGCACGTAGGCCAGGCAGTAGCAGAAACGACCGTACGGGTCTTTGCGCAGGAACACGCGGATCTTGTTGCGTTCCTGGATCTGCACAATCGACATCACGGTGGTGAACAGTTCGTCGACCGGGGTCTGGAACAGGTCATCACGCGGCAGTACTTCAAGCACCTGCGCCAGTTCCTTGCCCAGGTGAGCCTTGGACTGGAAGCCGGAGCGACGCTCGATTTCTTCGACTTTGCGGCGGATGAACGGGATGACCCGCACGCTCTCGCCATACACCGAGGAGGTGTACAGGCCCATGAAACGGTGTTCCTTGATGACTTTGCCGTCGGCGTCGATTTCACGGATCGACACGTAGTCCGGGTAGGCCGGACGGTGTACACGGCTCGGGTGCGCAGCCTTGGCGAACGACAGCAGGGTCGGTTCGCGCAGGTAGCTGACGGCGTAGTCTTCGATGCGCAGGTCATCGTAGGTCAGGCCGGTGCGCAGCAATTTGGTCAGGCCGAGGAAGGAGTTCTGGTCGTACTCGATATGGCCGCCATCGGCCTGATCGGTGACCACGAATTCTTCGTAGCCGAGGAAGGTGAAGTGGTTGCCCACCAGCCATTCCAGGAAGCTTTTGATTTCGTTCTTTTCGTCGGCATCGACGGCAAACGCGCTGTTGTCGAGCTGGGTGAGGATGTCCTGCACCTTGGCTTTCATCGGCTCGAAATCGGCGACCGCAACGCGGACTTCACCGAGAACCTGTTCCAGCTCTTTGCTCAGCACATTCAGTTCGGCCGCGTTGGCGCAGCGGTCGATTTCCAGGTACATCAGCGATTCGTGCAGAACGCCTTCGCCGGTGCTGCCCTTCGGCAGGATTTCCAGCAGTTCACCCTTGCTGCCACGACGCACGCTGAGCACGGTGGTTTGCAGGGTGTGGATGCTGTAGCCGCGACGGTTCAGTTCGGTGCGAACCGAGTCGACCAGAAATGGCAGGTCGTGGTGCAGGACTTCGACCGCGGTGTGGGTCGACTGCCAGCCATGACGCTCGTAATCAGGGTTGTAGACGCGCACTTGCGGTTGCGCGTGATCGAAGCGCTCAAGCAGGCGCCACGCAGAAAGAGTACAGCCAGCGAGGTCGGAGAGGCGACGTTGAGTCAGCTCGTCCAGGGAAATGATGCCGAAGAATTGTTCAGCGAACAGCGCCACTTGTGGCAGTGCCTGTTCACTGATGTGCTGCGCCAGTGCCGCTTGCAGTTGGTGCTGGAAGTCGGCTTTGCTGGCTGCGGTGAAGAACGCCATCTGTGGTACTCCGCTTAAGCTTGTTATTGATGGAAAGCGTCGCGTGCAACACCCCTTTCGGGGCTTGTGTCGCCCTGTTCCTGATTCTCGGGCAGAGGAAACAGGGGGACAGGTGGGTGAAGCTGGACGGGACACTCAGGTCACATTCACCTTCCATAGAATGAGCATCTGCAAAAGCGACTGCCAGCGGTGCCGACAATGCCTTTACGGGTGCTCATCCGTTGCGCAGCTTAAAGGGTGCGACAATGTGTCTGCTTGCGGTGCTGCGACATATTCGGTCATTGGCACGTAAACCGAGGGTCTGGCACCGGTAAACACTAGCAGTCGTGGCGGAAAACGCCGGGTTGCATGCCCGTATTTACGGGACATCCGTCCCAGATGCAGACCTTTTGCCCTTACATATCCAGAAACGAAAACGCCCAAGGCCGTTCTATCGACCTTGAGCGTGGCATCGGGTTCAGCGTCAGCGGTTGACGCGGATCAGTCGGGCAACTCTTCGTAAGCGCGAAATTTGCTCACGGTGGCGCAGTCGTAGCACATCATTTGCAGGGTCATCTTGTCCATGCTGGCGTCGATGTTGCTGGAGTCGCACTCGCGGCAGAACAGCTGCGGATGGTCGAATTGCGGCGCGGCGATCGGCGAGCCTGTGAGAAACCGAGGCACAAATTCGTCTCGCCAGAACAGCCCCGGCGACTTGGAAAAACCGGCGCCGCTATCCTTGAACACGACATCGTAAAGCAGGCGGGTCATGGCCGGCTGCGGCACGCGCGAATCGCGGTAGCTGTCCTTGCGCCAGTTCTCCGCCAAGGCGAGTTGCGCGGTGCTCTGCATGTTGCGCGGAATGGTGTTCGAGGCGTGAGTGCGGCCCTTGGAATTTCCGGTGGCATAGAAGTGTGCTGCACTTTTCACCGCCACTCTGGCGAAGTAGTAGATCTGGCTGACCGAGAAGTTCTGCAGCAAAGTGCCGATCACCGAGTCGGCGCGGGCTTCGGCGGTGAACGCCATACCTACCTGATTGGCCAGCAAGTGAACGTATTGAATCGATTCCTCCCGCGCGAGCCTGAAGATCAATGCATACAACTCACGTTTCCATCCTGGCAGCACAGGCCCGGACAACTCTTCGTACAGCGCGAGGTAGAGCGTATCGCGCGTGCAGCGCACGCCTTCTTCCAGTGCGACGTTGGCTCGCCAGTAAATGGTCGAATAAGTGCTGATGCTGAAATCGTCGGCCCGATTGAACGCCCGAATGTCCGATGCCGTATCGACCTGCAAGGCGCCCGCCTCGTGCAGGCCTTTCACCAACTCCTCACTGAAAGTGTCAGTGGACGTGAGCTTTTCTCCTCTGAGTTCAGCATCAAGCGCGGCAATGCGTTCGCCTGCGCCTTGGCCGCCGTCATCCAGTAACGCCAGCAGAGCAAGTTTTTGCTGGAATCCAAGACTGGTAAAGGGCACGGGTGGGCGTGGTGTGCCGTAGCGCATGGCTAGATCGCTGCGGTCACGTTCGGCCTGATCGGCGATTTGCTGTTTGCGCAGCCGGACACAGGCATCACAACCACACACGTTGCGTCGCGAGCCAAAACCGGCGGTGAAGTATTGATGCTCGCAATTCACACATTTGTAAGCGCTGCGCAGGGAAACCGGGGTGCCGCGGGCAGGCCGGCGCATCCACATCGGCAAATCGCAATATGGGCATCTCAGGTCGGCGCTGACAATCGGTGGCAACACTTTCAGCACACTGCGCACTGTGTCCGCGAGCTTGTACTCATCGATCAAGTCAGCAGTTTTTTCGCCATTGAGGTAGCGCTGGTAAAGCGCTTCAACCTGCTCTTCGGACAGATGGCGGATTTCTTGCGCCCATTCGAAATACTGCTTCATCAAAAGAGATCCTTTTTATCATTTCGTCCATCGCACTCCCTTGCGTTTGAGCAATAAAATCTGCCGGGAAAAAGCCGCCAAAACAAGCGAAAACACCTCTAACTTGCGCCATCCATCGCCTTTTCTGAAACCCTACGAGGCCGTCGGACAATTCGTACCCGCCGTGAGGAAATGTCCTTAAGAGCACGCCTTGGCTCAATGATGTGCAGCAGAATTTTCTTGAGGCTGGCAAAATCGCCTTTTTTGCGTCCCGCCTGCCGCGCCCGCTCAACCAGGAATCCCCTCATGCAAATGACCACCGCCCTACTCATCGTCAACCCGTGCGATGACGAAGAAGACAACATGGCCATGCTCTGCTGCCACAGCGACAAGGGCGACATGTTCCTGATGAGCCGCTATCCGGACGAGGACGAGCTGGAGATTACGCTGGATGGCGAGCCTTCGACGCTTGATGGGGTGAAAGTTACTTTGACCTCGACGCTGCTGAAGATCGAGATTGCAGCGGCGGATGCCGATGCGTTGAATGGGGATGATGTGCTGGAGATCACCTTTAACCCGGATATGGTGGATCTGGATGAGGTTGAGGAGACCCTGAAGAATATCCTTGATGGGACTGGCACCTATGTCAGTGAGCTAGGCTGATCAGGCCTGCTATCCCAAACGTAAATTGAGTGGCGATGGTGCCCAAGTAAAATGCGCCACGCCACTGTCAGTCCTGTAACGGGCGTTTCGCTTCAACTTTCGCTGAAAACCTTAAACACTTAAAGACCATACATATCAATAAATATGCAAGCACACTGCCTTGCACGTTTACCCGAGTAAAGTTTCATCCTACTTCCCGACAAGAACCGCCCTACACAATCATCGGAAGTCCTACACCGATATCTGATTGCCTGGTCGCGCGCTCATTGCTATTAATTATCCCACCTGCGAACTATCTCGCAGGTTCGGTACTGATAGAACAGCATCGAAAATCCAAGATCAAATGGAGTTAATACCATGGGTAAAAAACGCTCTGAAATAAACACCTTCGATGATTTGCCGCAGGCTACAGGTCATTCAGAAGGTTTCCTTGCGACCGAACTGAACTTCTTCGCTTCATTAACCCGCTGATTGGATGCACCAACCAGCTCACATGCCGAAAGCTAGTCTTTCGGCATTTAAATTTAATGAGGCAAGCTATGTTCGAGCGTGAAATAACACCCAGCAGAGCTCTGAATGAAATAACCTGTTCCATCCAGGCGCTAGAGCTTAGAGCAATTGTCCGCTATGTCGGCGAAGGTGATCTGGTTGCAATCGCTGAACTTTACGACAAAGACGAAAAACTGATTGAGTCTGGAGCAGGCAAGGGACCTGATGCCCTTATCGGAGCGATGGCCGAGAGCCTTGAACACTACGGCACCTTCCACTGCCGACAGTCGCAGCGATCACGAATTAGCTGCGATTCGATTGCAGTTCAGCGCGATGCTCAATGCGACGGCATACTTGCAAGTTTGCCAAGCACTAACGAACTTGTTGAATGTTTTAGGCTTACAGCCCTTGATGACAAGCGCGAACTATTTGTGCCATGCGCCCTCCTCCATCCAACTGCCGAAAATAACAACACAGGTTCTCGGGAAACCCGATTTTTAAGCCGCTACGCCTCTAACTCAGGAATTGCTTTCGGCTGTACCAAGGCCGAAGCGCTGCTGCACGGCACTCTTGAGGTAATAGAACGACACTTGTTATCGCAGTTTTTTCTTGCCGTTTGCGCAATACGACCGGCAATGGACCTTTATACACCTTCAAAAGCATTACTTGCTGAAGCATTGCTGCATCGCCCATATGCTTTAGAGGCTGCAAGCAAGTTGCAAATCATCGTTATCAAAGATGAATCCGGTGTCTATTTTTCGGTTGCTTTCCCTAAGATGGGGCCAGGCGACTTGCATATTTCCCCCATCGGTTCGGGCTGCTCATTGGATATCTGCATCGCTGTACAAAGAGCAGTCACGGAACAGTTCCAGTCAAGCACGCTATATGGTATCAGTGAAGAAACTTCTGACCGCAAGGCTTTTGACATGCTTTCAACCTCTGACGCCTTAAAAAACTTAATAGACTTTTCTCCGTTGAAAAACCTGAAGCTTAGAACCTTTGAACCCACCTCAGAAAGCCAAACAAGCACCGTTTCACAGCAAATAGCATTACTGCAACGAAACTTGAAAATCGTCGGCAAAGCAATTTTCCATAGAACTGTCGCACAGTACGCCAACACAAACATCGTCACCCAGATATACATACCCGGCCTCGACAGGTTCAACATAATCAGAAAAGGCCAGTTGGTAGCTCCACAGCACATACTGCTAAATAACACCAAGCGCCCTGGCAATTAATTAAAACGACCAACAGGCAGTTTCTCCATGCGGACACTCATCAGAACAGCTTGCAAAAAGCATCGACTGCTATTGATCACAACAATCACCGCCATTATTTCGCTAAAGCTTCTAGCCCTTGCGCCGCCATTGTTACTGGGTGCCATTGTCGATTCGCTCAGTAACGCAGATCACACCACGCTCAACACGCTACTTTTCTTTACAGCGGCCTTTGTCTTGGCCGGATGCGCTCAGGCGATCATTGCACCTCTGCAGACACTACTTCTTTCGAAACTCGTCCAGCGGATTGTAATGAACGCGTCCATTACATGGATGGCGCAATTGATAGGAAAAGAATTCTCTCGATTCAGCACTTGGCGCATCGGTCACTTCATCAAATCGGTAGAGCGCGGAATCACCGCCCACGAGCAACTGCTGACGTTCTTTGTCACGGTGGGCTTTCCACTGTGTCTGGAGTTCCTGATCATTGCCGCCGCATTTTGGTACATGGGCGGCACCTGGGTCTTTTGCGCGATGGCGAGCCTTGGAGTGCTTTACCTTTTTGCCACCCATCGAATCATCAGGTGGCGCAGAAAACATATTGATGCCGTGAATGAGCAGGAAGATGAACTGAGCGCGATCCTGTTCAACACCTTGAAGGCAGGCAAATCGATAAAACTGGAGCGCGCCGAGCAGACCGCACTGCAACCCTTGAACAGAGCCTTCAACCAATATGCCGAAGCGGCGGTAACCGTCGCGGGATCCGGTGGATTGTTAAGCGGGGCAAAGATCTTGTTTATCAGTCTTTCCACAGGAGGATTGTTAAGTTGGGGGGTTGTCGATCAATTGTCGGGGGCCGCGAGCATTAGCGTCGGGCAATTGGTCGCGATCTTTTCCATCGCCAGTACGTTCCTGCTGAACATCACAGCCTTGACCGAAGGCTATCGAGTGCTGGATCAGTTTTTAGCGGATCAACGCCGTCTCCAGCAACTGCTCAAAACAGCCGATTTTGATAATGAAGGTCGTAGAGGCGAAGTGACCCAACAGGACGAATCAACGTTACGGCTCAAACCCTGCGTCATCACCGACAATGGCGCCGTCCGGCTATCCATCGCAAACCTGATTGACTTCAAACAAAGGCAATCGGTCGCGATCACCGGCCCTAGCGGCGCAGGCAAATCCACCTTGCTCGAAGCGCTAGCCGGACTGAACGCTTCGGTAAGGAGCCAACTGAACATTGACGATATACCCGTTGATCGCTTGAACGCTCAGAGCCATCTGCAAGTACTGCGTTACTGCCCTCAATCCCCGCAATTCCTGGAGGGCACCTTCGACAGGTCAGTTTTGTTTGGTGTTAATCCTTCGCTGCATTTGCGCAGCGCCATCCAGCGTTTACAGCTTGAAGAGATCGTCAGCGGGCGCGACATCAACGAAAATGCCGCCAACATTTCCGGCGGTGAAGCCAAACGCCTGACGCTGCTGCGACTGATTAACCGGCCGGGTAAATTCAACCTTTTTGACGAACCGAGCGCATCAATAGAGCCGAAGCTCGCCGCACCGGTTTGGGAGTTGCTGTTCGAGACGTTTGCCGGCCAAGGTCTGATTTGCGTAACGCACGATGTCAGCCATCTACACCGCTTCGACCGGGTCATTGTTATGCATAATGGCGAAATCATTGAAGATGGCCCCTGGCATGATCTGGTGGACAGAGCATCGATCAAACGGCTGCTAAGTGACCTTCAAACCGTTAACCAATAAAAGGGCGTTAAAAGGTCCTTTCTGCAAAATGCCGTTAGTCGCCACCCCCCGCGATGGATTAAAGTAACGCCCCCAGCCCCGGCGTTATCCGAACGCCTGTGGCCACCCCTTTCCAGGAACAGTCACCGATGGAACATCGTGAAGCGCTGCTGGCGCTGCGAACCTTTCTTTCAACGCAGATTCTCGGCCAGGAAAAACTCATCGAGCGTTTGCTCATCGCCCTGCTCGCCGACGGCCACATGCTGGTCGAGGGCGCTCCGGGTCTGGCCAAGACCAAAGCGATCAAAGAACTCGCCGAGGGCATCGAAGCCCAGTTCCATCGCATCCAGTTCACCCCGGACCTGCTGCCGGCCGACATCACCGGCACCGAGATCTATCGCCCGGAAACCGGCAGTTTCGTGTTCCAGCAAGGGCCGATCTTCCACAACCTGGTGCTGGCGGACGAAATCAACCGTGCCCCGGCCAAAGTGCAATCGGCGCTGCTCGAAGCCATGGCCGAACGTCAGGTCAGTGTCGGCCGCAGCACGTATGAGCTGTCGCCGCTGTTTCTGGTGATGGCCACGCAGAACCCGATCGAGCAGGAAGGCACTTACCCGCTGCCGGAAGCCCAGCTCGACCGTTTTCTGATGCACGTGAAAATCGGTTTCCCGGACGCTGCCGTCGAACGCCGCATCCTCCAGCAAGCTCGTGGCGAAGCGTTGAACGGTGAAACCAAACCCGAGCGCCGCGTCAGCCAGCAGGCAATCTTCGCCGCGCGCAAGGAAATCCTCGGTCTGTATATGGCCGACGCCGTGGAGGAATATCTGGTGCAACTGGTCATGGCCACGCGCAACCCGGCCAAGTTCGACCCGGAAATGGCCGAGTGGATCGCCTACGGCGCCAGCCCGCGCGGCTCGATCGCACTCGACCGCTGTGCCCGCGCCCACGCCTGGCTGGCCGGTCGCGACTTCGTCAGCCCGGAAGACATTCAAGCGGTGCTGTTCGACGTGTTGCGTCACCGCATCATTTTGTCGTTTGAAGCCGAAGCCGCCGGCATCGATCAGGATCGGGTGGTGCAGCGGATTCTCGACGTCGTAGCCGTCGCTTGACCCCGATGAATGCCCCCCAGCCTTCCGAACCCGGTATTCGCGTCAGCCTCGCCGAGCTGATCGAGATGCGCCACCGCGTGCGTGAAGTGCAGCTGTTTTCCACGCCGAGCCAGCGCAGCCCGCTGATCGGCCTGCATCACTCGAAATTCCGTGGTCGCGGCGTCGACTTCGATCAGGTGCGGGTCTATCAGGCCGGCGACGATGTGCGCACCATCGACTGGCGCGTGACAGCGCGCACCCAGGAGCCGCACACCAAGCTGTTCCATGAAGAACGCGAGCGGCCGATTTTCATCATGGTCGAGCAAAGCACACGGCTGTTTTTCGGCTCCGGGCTGATGTTCAAATCGGTACTGGCAGCGCAAGTAGCGGCGCTGATCGGCTGGGCCGCGCTCGGCCATAACGACCGGGTTGGCGGGCTGGTGTTCGGCGACAACGAGCACTACGAAATCAAGCCACGGCGCAGCAAACAAAGCCTGCTGCAACTGCTCAACCGTTTGGTCAAGGTTAATCAGTCGCTGCACAGCGAGCGCGAGCCGGATCGCGATGCGTTTGGCGTGGCGCTGCGTCGTGCCCGTGAAGTATTGCGCCCGGGCAGTCTGGTGATCGTCATCTGCGACGAGCGCGCGTTGTCCGACAGCGCTGAACAACAATTGAGCCTGCTCTCGCGCCATTGTGATTTGCTGATGCTGCCGCTGTCCGATCCCCTCGATCACGCCCTGCCCGCCGCCGGTCTTCTCCGATTCGCCGAACGCGGCGCGCAACTCGAACTCGATACGCTGAATTTCGACCTGCGCCAGACCTATCGCGCCCAGGCCGAAGCACGCATCGCGCGTTGGGAATTGCTCGCGCAAAAATTGCGGGTATTGCTGATGCCGCTGAGCACGCAAAGTGAAATGGTCGAGCAGATGCGCGAATTCCTCAATCCGCAGCGTCCGGGGAAAGGTCGATGAACGGCCTCGAACAACTGCAACCGCTGATCTCGCCGCCACCGATTGCCTTCTGGCCGCCGGCCCCGGGTTGGTGGCTGCTGCTTCTGTTGCTGCCGCTGCTGGGTTTCGCCGTATGGCGTCTGCGCCGTTTCATCCCGATGAAGAAACGCCCTATCGTGCGTGCCGAACAGCCGCTCGACCCGGTGCGCATTGCCGCCCTCGCCGAACTGGCGCGAATGCCCAAACCCTACGACGGCGCGCCGGCCGGGGCGTGGTTGCAGCAACTTAACGGCCTGCTCAAACGCCTGTGCCGCAACCACTATCCCTACAGCCAGAGCCACACCCTCAATGGGCGTAAATGGCTGGCGTTCCTCGACAACCGTTGCCCGGCTGCCGGCCTCACCCGTTGGATGGTGCTGGTTGAAGGCGCGTACAAACCGGAATGCAAACTCGACGACAAAGCCATCGCCGGCCTGACCCAGGCTGTCGACACGTGGATTCGCAAACATGTTTGAGTTCGCCTGGCCGTGGATCTTTGTGCTGGTGCCGCTGCCGTGGCTGATGCGTCTGGTGCTGCCAGTGGCGGACAGTGGCGAGCCAGCGCTGAAAGTCAGTTTCCTCGCCGATCTGGAAGGCCTCGCCCGCCGTCGCGCTCGCGCCAACCTTCCGGCGTGGCGTCAACAAGCGCCGTTCATGCTGCTGTGGCTGTTGCTGCTGACTGCCGCCGCCCGCCCGCAATGGCTCGGCGAACCGCTGCCGATTGCCGCCAGCGGGCGTGATCTGCTGGTGGCGGTGGACGTGTCCGGTTCGATGGATTTCCCGGATATGCAGTGGCAGGACGAAGAAGTCAGTCGGCTGACGCTGGTGCAACATCTGCTCGGTGATTTCCTCGAAAGTCGCGATGGCGACCGCGTCGGTTTGATCCTGTTTGGCAGTCAGGCGTATCTGCAAGCGCCGCTGACGTTTGATCGCCGCACCGTGCGCGTCTGGCTCGACGAAGCGCGGATCGGCATAGCCGGCAAGAACACTGCGATCGGCGACGCCATCGGTCTGGCGCTGAAACGCCTGCGCCTGCGTCCGGCGCAAAGTCGTGTGCTGATTCTGGTCACTGACGGCGCGAACAACGGCGGCGAAATCGATCCGCTGACGGCGGCAAAACTGGCCGCCAGCGAAGGCGTGAAGATTTACCCGATCGGCATCGGCGCCAATCCTGAGGACAGTGGTTCGACCGGTTTGCTTGGGGTCAATCCAAGTCTGGACCTCGACGAGCCAGCGCTCAAAGCCATCGCCGAAGTCGCCGGTGGTCAGTACTTCCGTGCCCACGACGGCAAGGAACTGCAAGCAATCAAGGAAACCCTCGATCAACTCGAACCGGTGACTCAACAACCCACCCAGGCGCGTCCGGCGCAAGCCTTGTATCACTGGCCTTTGGCGCTGGCGCTGTGGCTGAGTCTGTTGCTGGTCGCGCGTGAATTGTGGCCGGACAACCCGTTGCAACGCCTGTTCACCAAAGAGCTGTACCTGCAAAGTCCGCTGCCTGACTGGCGCGAGCGCCTCAAGCGCCTGCGTCTGCGGAGGCGCCGATGATCGCGCTCTGGCCGCACTGGTTCCGTCCGTGGTGGTTGCTGTTGCTGCCGCTGCTGGGCTGGCTGATCTGGCAACTCTGGCACCGGCAGAAACGCGCCGGGCGCTGGCAGATGATTTTGCCGCCAGCGTTCCATGCCACCCTGCTCAGTGGCGGCAATGGTCGCGACAGCAAACTGCCATGGGTTGCCCTTGGCGTGGCGTGGCTGCTGACGGTTCTGGCGCTGCTCGGACCGAGTTGGGAACGGGTCGAACAGACCAGCCAGAAACCCGCCGATCCGTTGGTGGTGGTACTGGAACTGACCCCGGAAATGCTCGCCAGCGACTCGCCGCCGACGCGACTGGAACAGGCCCGGCGCAAGCTGTTCGATCTGTTGCAGGCGCGCAGCGATGCGCAGACCGCCATCGTCGTCTACGCCGGCAGCGCGCACACGCTGGTGCCGCTGTCGGATGACCTGGCGACCAGCCGCAATCTGCTCGATGCGCTCAAGCCTTCGTTGATGCCGGAAAGCGGCCATCGTGCCGATCTCGCCGTGAGCAAAGCGCTGGCCTTGCTGAAACAGGGCGCGCTCGGTCAGGGGCGGATTCTGCTGATCGGCTCGTCATTGAACGAAGAGGAACGCCAGGGTATTCGGCGTGCCCTCAACGGTGAGTCGGCACAACTGCTGATGCTCGGCGTCGGCACCGCCGAAGGTGCGCCGATTGCCCAAGAGGACGGCAGTTTCCTCAAGGACGAGCAAGGCGCGATTCGCGTGCCGCAACTCGACAGTCCGGGCCTGAGCGCGTTTCTCAACAGCGTCGGTGGCGAATACCACCCTGCTCGCCTCGACGAAGCGGATCTTGGCGCGCTTGGCCTGCTCAACGGCCCGCGCAGCTTGCGTGACGACGGTCAGACCGTGCGCCTGGATACCTGGGCCGATCAGGGTTACTGGCTGCTGTTGCCGCTGTTGTTGCTCGCCGCTTGCGCCGGCCGCCGTGGGTGGTTGTTCTGCCTGCCGCTGCTGTTTTGCTTGCCGCAGCCCAGCTACGCTTTTGAATTCGAAGACCTGTGGCTGCGTCCCGACCAACAGGGCCTGCACCTGCTCAAACAGAAGCGCCCGGCCGAAGCCGCGCAACATTTCGACGATCATCAGTGGCAAGGGGTGGCGCTGTACGAGGCCGGCGACTACAGTGGCGCCGCCCAGCGCTTTGCCGAAGGCAGCGATGCCCGTGCCCACTACAATCGTGGCAACGCTTTGGCAAAAAGCGGTGAGCTGGAAGCGGCAATCGACGCCTATGAACAGGCACTGGAACTGCAACCGGATTTGCGTCCGGCGCAGACCAACAAGGCGCTGGTGGAAAACCTGCTCAAGCAGAAAAACACACCGCCGCCCGCCGAGCCGGACACTAAACCGAGCGAACAGCAAAGTCTGCCGGGCGACGAACCACCGCCAGCGACCACGCCACCGCCCGCCGTGAACAGTGAAACCCAGAGCCCGTCGCAGCCCGTCGAACCAGCCGGCGAACCGCCACCGACCACGCCGCCGCAGCCAAGCCCCAACGAAATTCCCGGCAGCGACGAGGAAGAACAAACGGACACCGTGCCGACGCTGCGCCCAAGCGAGGACAACCTCGAAGGCGAGCAACGTCAGGCACTGGAGCAATGGCTGGGCAAGATCCCGGATGATCCGGGCGAACTGCTGCGACGCAAATTCTGGTACGAACAGCAACAACATCAGGATCAGGAAAACACTCGATGACCCGCTTCACCGCTCTCTTGCTGCCCCTGCTGCTCTGCACGGCCACCGCCCACGCGGCCGAGCTGACGGCCAGCGTGGATCGCAGTCGCCTGAACTCCGGCGAGACGGTCGAACTCACCCTCGAAACCAGCGACGTCACCCAGTTCGGCAAACCCGACCTGACCGCACTGGAAACGTTGTTCGAAGTGCGTGGCACGCGGCAGGTCAACCAGCTCAATACCCTCAATGGCGACAACCGCGCGACCACACGCTGGATCATCACCCTGCTGCCGAAAGAGAACGGCAGCGTGGTGATCCCGCCGCTGCAACTGGGCGACGCGCAGAGCCAGCCGATCACCGTGCAAGTGGTCGAAAGCGACACCCGCGAGAACCAGAACAGCCTTGATCCGGTGTTCATCGAGGCCAGCCTCGATCAGTCCAGCGTCTACGTGCAAGCTCAGGCGATCCTGACCCTGCGCATCTACCATTCCGTTTCGCTGTACGACGACAGCAGCCTGACGCCGCTGCAAATCGCCGATGCGCGCATCGAACAGCTTGGCGACACGCGTACCTACGAAAAAGACCTCAACGGCGTGCGCCATGGCGTGATCGAAATGCGCTATGCGATCTACCCGCAGCACAGCGGTTTGCTGACCATTACGCCGCAGACCTTCAGCGCGACACTGGTCGATACGCAGCCGTCACAGGATGCCAATGCGCAGGGGCCAAAGCCGGGCAAACTGATGCGCGTCAGTTCCGCCGAAATTCCCCTGACCGTCAAACCCAAACCGCTGACCTACCCGGTCGACGCACCGTGGCTGCCCGCACGCAGCCTGAGCCTCAGCGAAAGCTGGAACCCGGAACCGGAACACACGCAGGTCGGCGACTCGATGACCCGCAGCCTGACCCTGAAAGTCGAAGGCCTCGCCAGCTCGCAACTGCCAGCGCTGCCAGCCACCGACGTCAACGGCCTGCGCCGCTACCCCGACCAACCGGTGCTGAGCAACCAGAGCAGCGACCGTGGCCTGATCGGCAGCCGCGAAGAACGCGAAGCTCTGGTGCCCAGCCGTAGCGGCGCGATCGAATTGCCGACAGTCGACGTGGTCTGGTGGAACACCTTCGAAGACCACCTGGAACACAGCAGCCTGCCCGCGCGCACCCTGCAAGTGGCCAACAACCCGAGCCTGCAAGTCGACACCCCGGCCGGCAATCTGCAAGTGAGCGCCGTCGATAACGACGTGTTGTGGTGGTGGAAACTCAGCACCCTGATCCTCGCCTGCACCACCCTGCTCGGCTTCGGCCTGTGGTGGCGCGCACGCTGGCAACCGGCGGTACACCGCGCCGCCCAAACCGGCCCGAGCCCGCGCACGTTGATGGATGACATCAAGCGAGCGAGTCAGGCGAATGACCCGCAGGCGACGCGGCAGGCACTGGATGCGTGGGCGCGGCAGCAACCGGAGACATTGGCGGACATGGCGGCGCGGTTTGTGCCGTTGTCGGATGCGCTGGATGGGTTGAATGGTGCGCTGTACAGCGAGACGGGGCAGCATTGGCAGGGTGAGGATTTGTGGCGGGCGATCCGGACTATTCCGGCGGCGGAACGGGTGCAGGATCCGGTGGGTGATAGTGGGTTGCCGCCGCTTTATCCGAAGTGAACGCACGATCCCTCAACGAACACTTGAGGGATGTATCGGCAGGTCTGACTTGCAACAAGCTGACGCTCGCCTGCCGAAGGGCACTAAGAAACTCCCCCTTCGGACTGGATAGACAGGCATCACTCTGGGTCTGTCTTGCTGCGCTGGTCAGATAAACGACAGGTGGCCAGAGCCACCCGTTCATTCCCCGGAACGCGGAAATGCGGCGTCCCCGATCAATACTTGAATTTCGTTTTCACTTGTTCGCCTTCGCGATAAGAGAGAACAAACGCCTTCCAGGGTTCACCGCGTTTGACTGCGTTTGCCTGCAACTGATCGACCAGACGAAGAATTATCGCCCCGTTTATATCGGTTTCGGCGTTCCAGTCCTCAATTCCGTCTTTCTCGACGGCCAATTCCGTTTCTATATAACCCTCACCCAACTCAACACCGTATCGGAACGCGTCATAGCCATGGACGATGCCTGCTTCGACCAATTGGAAAATCTCTTCGAAAATTTTTATATCTTCAGTGATCACTAAATAACCTCCGGAATTTGGTGGGGTTGGATCCCTGAGCGATCGAACACAGAACGAACATGTTCCGTCAGTCCAATTAAATCCTCGTATGCCACTGGACCAAGTAAAGGTTCATGAGTGGACAAATAGACCGCTGCCGTGATGTTTGCTTGCAAAGCACATCCACCCACCTCCCACAACCTTGACGGTGCAATCATCCAGTTAATCCCAGGCAGCCCTTCGCGTGACCGGCCAACAATCGACCATGATAAAGCCCCCTTGTAGCCTTCCACGGCGGCCTTCAACTTGTCGATATCAACCTTGCTAATACACTCAAACCTGAAAGCGATGAAGGGTGGCAGCGCAGAATGATCCTCCCGCTGCATTTCATTCCCAACCCTTTCTTTTGGAAAACGCTGTTGATACTTTTGCCACTCCAAGACGCCAATTTCAGCAATAACAGTAAGGAGATGGCCTTCTTCATTTTCAACTGTCATAAATTGAAGACCTTTGATCCCTCGAGAAAGACCACGTTTATTTAAATGTGATCTACCCCATTACCCCTCTGAGAAAAAACAGGTCGCAGAAGCTTTTTAAACTCATTATAAACCGCCACTTATTCAATCATCTTCTTATACACCACAAGATCGTGATCCCTAACGGCGTATATTGATTCATATTGAAAGGACAGCAGAAAACGGTTATTCATGGCCCCTACCAACGCCGCCATCAACTCATCCAGATCATTTGCACTTTCTGCCAATGTACTTATCGGGCAATGCACAACCAACCTTGCGCCTATTCGCCAACCCAAGGGATCTACTTGATCTGTGCCTATATCCTCCAGAGTGGCATGCTGGGTGTATACAAAAAAAGCATTTGATTCTGGAAAACTCCCGGAGAACTCAGAATCATCAGCGTCGACTGACGCTCCCAATGCTCTCAGGACATCTATTAGTTGCTCGACACGTGGGCAACCCTCAAATTCGAACACCATCATTATGCTCATGGCTTGTGCACCTCAATTACTCTGAACTGGCCATCTTTCAACAAATAAAGCTTCTTAAGATCTTTCACTGGATACTCCGCTATATTTTTTTGTATGTCATCGAAACCTAACGGCGAATCGGCCAGATTCAGAACAACAGTTTTAGCTTGCTTAATAACTTTGTCATTAATCGTTTTCCATACCGAAAGGAGGCTGCCAGTCTGAGGCGACGCCACATCGGCTACTTCTCCATTGATTTTAAGATCCGGATTCGCCCTATTCTTTGCAACATTAGGCAGTTGCTCCACATCATACCCTGCTTTTGCCAGAGCCTTTGCAGCCTCGTTCTGCCTTTTAATGGACCTTACCATTTCGATAGAAGCATTCTTCGGGGGTAGTTCGGCATCCCCCAAAAGAGATCCGATTTTAGGTAATGTCGAGAAGCCTGCCTCGCTGTCAGTCAACCCACCCGTCGCAGGAGGCTTGGAGTCAAGCACAGGCACATCCGTATCACGTACGACAGTCTGCAACTTATTGATCTGACTTTTGACAAGGTCGAGATCAAACGACGCGCCTATTTTCTTGACTGTATCAACCGATACATCAATCCCCAGTCGCGAAAGGGTCAACGCGCTATTTGCAGAACTGCTCCCACCGCCCGCCAGCAGTTGAACCACGAGCGCCACGGCTTGCCCCATTTGCCGGCCGAGGTTTTCTGCGTTGGCATCGCCGCCTTCGGTGAGCGCTTGGCCAATCTGATCAATCTGGGATTTGAATGCAGCGCCAACTGCTTTACCCAGCAGCGCCTGGGCCTCATCAGAGCCAGCGAACTCCACGACGGCGTCCCAACTCTGTACAGGGTCCCTCATCAACATGACGGCGCTATCCAAAGTCCCTAGACCCGCTCCCGCCATACCATCGGTAAAGCCTTTAAGAACCCCCGATCCGGTCAGCAAATCCTGCCGCGTAGACTGGATCTGCCACTTCGCCGCAATCGCTATTTTTTTCAGGACATTGGGTTCGGCATCAATTTCTTTCATGGCTTGGACGTATTGCTGCGTCGCCAACCAGTTGTTGTCGATGTTCGCAGTAGCTGCGTTATTCGCTGTGGCGGCGCCATTCGGATTACTCATGGCCGCAATGCCGGTCACCAGGCTGGTGATGATGTTGCGTTTGGCTTCACGCTCTATCGCTGTTTCATTTGGATCGGTGTCTGCGAACAGTCCTGCCAGCACGCTCGCTGCTGAACCGCCCAAAGCACCTGCCGAACAGGACTGGTTGCTGGCCGCCGCACCGGCGCAGCCGAGAATCGCATGCAACGCGGCGTGTGTAGGGCTGCCTTCCTTCAGACCCTTTTTCACCCAGTCACCGATATACGATGAGCCTTGCTGCTGGACGTAATTGACCACCATGTTCTGGGCAAACTGCGCGCTACTACCGCTTACGTTACCGCTGACGCCTGCGACGAGGGCTGTAGCGATCTGGCGGTAAGTACCACCGGCCCCCCAGTTATCGCCAATCTCCTTGATCTGCTGTTTGAGCTGTAGGTAGTTCTCGTGGTGAGCCAGTTGAGCTTTCTCGGATAGTTTTGGATCAAAGGACGCCGCCAACTCCAGATCAGCCTGCTTCTTCTTGCTATCCATCTCCCGCGCACGGTCTTCAACGAACTGAGAAACGTTCTGCACAAACTTGCCGACGATTTCGAAGTTCGCACCGATCTCTTCGGCATTGAAAATCGGCTTCAGCTTATTGCTGCCATCGCGATCACTCGAAACATTCGTGTTTATCGCTGCAATGGTTTGCTCAGCGGTTTTTCCAGTGAGTTCCTGCTGTTTTGCGCCGTTGGTGATAGTCACCGCTGCACCGCTTATCCCACTGTGCGTGGTACTGCTGGAGCTGTCACTGGCGAACAGGACGACAGGCGTGGTGGCGCTCACGCCATTCTTACTGGCGACAACTGGCCCGCCCCGGCTAGCGGTGGCGCTGGCATTACCGTTTTTGTCACGTCCGATGTCGCCGCCATAACCACCACTGAGATTGATGCTACTGGCGTCGTACTCAGCCTTGTTCTTGATATCAGAACTCGTCAGCGTGCCGGTGCTCAAAGTGTTCTTACCGTCAGCAACCGCTTTGTCGGTGCTGGCGATCACCGCCCCGACCAGATCAGTATTGCCCTTGACCTCAACCTGGAAGCCGCCGTCGCCGGCCTTGATGCCCGATTGCTCGGACACACTGGCGTACTCGCTTTGCATGTGCTGCGCAGCAATACCGCCGCTGACGCTGCTGGTGCCGTAGCAGAACGGCGGTATGCAGACACTCAAGCCGACGTTCGCACTCATCTGTTTGGATGTATAGGTGCTGGTGTCCTGCTGACTCTCGACATTGAGGTCACCGCCGACTTTTACCTTGACCGTTTCACCGGTGGCGACAGCGCCTTTGATGTTGGTGTCGCCACCGCTCTCCAGGTTGAGCGTATTACCGGACTTGATCGAGGTGTTGGTGTGAGTGACGTCATCGCCATCGCTATTGCCCCGTCCCACGTTGGCGGCGAGTTCGAAGGTAAAGCCGTTGCTTTCACCGAAGCCAAAACCGATGCCTGCGCTCCAGCCGCTGTTGCTGTTGGCGCTTTGTTGATGTGCGGTGTTTTGTGCGGACAACAGATTGATTTCGCCGTCAGCTTTCAGGCTGACATCGCCGCCGCCTTCGATTCGGCTGCCCACGACATTGATGTCACTGTCAGCACCGGCTCCCGTTGCAACGATGTTGACGTTGCCACCCGCGACAACATCGCTGGCAACCACATTGCGGCCGCTCTGGCTGCTGTTCATTTTGCTCTGGCTGTTGCTCAGATTGACACTGACCTTCACCCCGCCCACCGGGTTCTGCATCATCGCCTGTCCGGCATCCAGCGCCTGATTGGCACTCATGGCGGCGTTCACCGCTGCCAGTGCGACCATTCGATCATCGCTGGTTTTCTGCGCAGCTTCGCCCATTTGCTGAATGCCACGCAGGGCATCGACCAGCGGAATGCTGACGGTGCCGCCGATTGCCGTGCGGCTGGTGCTCGCGGTTTTATTGGTGTTGAGCGTGTCGAATCCTGCCTCGATATCAACGTGCTTGGCTTTGATGTTGATGTCACCCTGAGGGGTGACCAACTGGCTAGCGCTCTGGCTGTAATGATCCCCGGCGGTCAGGGAAATATTGCCGCCGAGGGAGGCGATTTGACTGCCCGACTGGCGCGTTGAAGTGCTGTCATCGGTTTCTTTGGTTTTGACGATCCCGGTCGCGCCCTGCCACCAGGAGCCCACTTCACCGACTTTTTTACTGCCGGATTTCGAGTTGGACGACGCAGAGTTCTCTGCACTGGTGATTTCCAGATTACGTCCGGCATTGATGCCGATATTCTTGTCGGCCACCAGCGTGCTGCCTTCAACAACAGAATCACGGCCACTGTTGATTTGAATGCTGCCAGCGCTGATATCGCTGCCGATGCTCTGTGTGGATGATTGCTGCGATTGCTGGGTTTTCTGCGTGTTGGAGAGCCAGCCGGTAACCGTCATCCCGGTCTTGCTGGAGCTCTTGGACTGGCTGGATGTATGGGTTTCTTCAGCGGTGCCAATCAGAACATCATTGGCCGCTGTCAGCTTCACCTCGTTTTCCGCACGCAGGGCAGCCGCTTGCAAAGTGATGTCGTGACTCGATTTGAGCTCGATATCCTTGGCGCTTAGTTCGGTGCTATTCAGACGTGTCTGCGTCTGCTCACTGCTGCTGGACTTGCTCTTGTTCCAGCTTTTCTTCGATGACGCGTTGGCTTGGCTGTAAGAGTCTTCAGCAGCCAACAAGTTGATGTCGCGACCCGCGGTAGCAAGCAAAGTCCCATCGCTGTTGAGCTTGGCTCCGGTCAGATTAATGTCCTGACCTGCCGACACCACGAGCTTGGTACCCGCCTCGACTGTCGAGCTGACGGACAAGACCGTCTCACTTTCACTCATCGTCGACTTCTTCTTGCCGAAGGAGCCCTTTTTGGTTTTCGAGTAGTAGTCGTAATCGACGTCTTCTGCCGTTGCGATGTTGACGTCATCACCAGCGAACAAGTACGCCTCGTTGCTGGCGCTGATGCGACTGGCAATCAGATTGAGGTCTTTGCCAGCGTTGACAGCAATGTCACGGCCCGAGTTGATGACACTTGATTGCTGGGAAACATTGAGGGATTCGACCTGCGTGCGCTTGCTGCGCGCTACGTACTCACTTTCATTTGCCGCGGAAGCGACCAGTACATCATTGCCGGCGTTCAAGCTCAGATCGCGCTTGGCATCCAGCCGACTGGCCACAATCGCCACGTCACGATCAGCACTGATCGACAGATCCCGCCCAGATGTCACTTCAGCGCCGTGCTGAGTAATTGTCTGATTGAGGTAACTACCGCCACGTGCGTCGATGCTGCGATTCTGAACCGAAGTGATGTTCACATCACGATCGGCATCAAGCGTCATGTCCTGACCACTCTGGAGTACGCCACCAATGTTATTGATGTCGCGACCAGCGCTGATCGTCAGGTCATTGCCTGCTTCGATCCGTGCGGCGCTATCCACATAGTCACGGTGGTACACACTGCCAGCGCGGTTGACATCAACACTGGTCACATCGCGCTGGTTGATTACGTCCCCATGGGTAGTCGTGAGACTGACATCCTTACCGAAAATGATGCCGCCTGACTTATTAATGATGTCGTTACCGGCTTTGAGCCTCAAACGCTCTCCGGCTTCGATCAGTCCACTGTTGACAAGGTTGTTGTCGGCTTCTGCCCACAAGTTGTTTGAAGCGCGCAACGTACCCGCGTTCGTAAGATCGCCACCGGCAATCAATGTCACGTCGTTACCCTGAATCAACGCCCCGTTTGGCGCCAGCCGGTTATTCGCCTGAGCCAGATACAGCACCGGCACCAGCACTTTCTCACCATTCACTTCGTGCTCTTCGAGCCAGACGATGTCGTGGGTCAGTGCCGCCACTTGTTGTGCAGTCAGCGTGACGCCCATCGACAGGTTGAGCTGATCCTTGCTGGCGATGGCGTTGTTCATCAGGTACTTGAACATCGCTTCGTCGGAGGTCTGGCCGTCGATGAACCGCTGTCCCGTACGCTCGACGACCGCTTGCTGGATCATCCGCTGTTCGAAGAAACCGTCACCCAAACGCTTGGCGCTGATGTCCGGGTCGTAGCCGAGTTTTTGCAACAGGTAATCCGAGCTCTCGAATTTCTTCAGGTCGGTGAGTACCGGGTTGGTTTCGATCAGGTATTTGTGCGGATTGGAGCGCACGCTGGTGTCGGGCAAGCCTTGTACGCGTGGTACGTCAAAGGCGGGGTTGCCCCGAGCAGGCACCAGCACGCCGACTGGCCCGTCAGCGGCGGTTGCACCCACGTTGAACTGAGCGGTTCTGTCGTTGAGATTCAGCGAGGCGGCATCGCTCAGCGCCAGATCGCGTTTTTTTATCGACACCGGGTCGGTGTTGTCGAACTGGAACTGAGTCGACGGCCGTGCGGGCATGCCGACCGTATGATGTGTCGACTCGCCGGACAGCGTATCGATGGTCCAGGACGGCGCAGGCACCAAGGATTGTTCGCTACCACCCTTGCCGCTCAGGCGGAACAGGCCGTTGTCACCGACCGGCAGGCTGAAGCCGGGTAATGTCAGCGGGTTGACCTGTTGTTGTGCCAAGTCCGGTGGCAGTTGGCTGTTGAGGCTGATGACGGTGGTTTTACCGGTGCCGCCAGCGCCGGTATTGGCGTTGCGCGAGGTGCCGGCGGCGCCTGAACTGTAGGCCTTTTCAACACCGTTGCTGATTTTGTTGCTGGCGTTGATGGTGACATTGCCGGCGGCCTGAATGATCGCCGAGGCGAATCCTGAAGGATCGGAGGTGACGATCTTTTCATTGAACACGGCATTCTTTATGAAGTCTGGAGCTTCCGTTCTGTCTCCCGAGGAATAGAGAGAATCTCCGAACTTGACGGCTTGACTCTGCTTATTCAAAGAAATGATGGTCGGGCCGAACGTCTGGAACCAGTTGTCAGCCTCACCTTTGGCACCATATCTGACGACCTTGGAAACTACCCGTGAGTCATCTTCGTTGGCGTTCCAAAAATGCAGATCGTTGTTGTAGTCCGCATCGTTGTACATGTTGTACGCAACGACTTCGTTCCACTGGGCAACGGAGAGCCCTCCATTGACGTATTTGCGGGAAACGTAATCGCCAGTGGCAGTACCCGAGTTCTCGAAGTTGGCCACGTTGATGTTGATGTTTCCAGAAGCGGCGATCGACGAGTTCGAATTCAGGAACGATCCACCCACAGCATCAAAGTTTTTTCCGGCAGTGATAGACGCGGCTTTGGAACTTTCCCCCTCCGAAATGCTTACCTTGAACTTTTGTTCCCAGACCAGGTGAGACGGTAGTTTGCCTCCTTGCAGATCTGTCCAGTTAAGCGGGATCTGATCACACGAATAGCAACGCACTCCAATATCCGACGAGTACATCTCGGAAACCGTTTTGAACTGGTCTCTGCGGTTAACGATCGAGTCCGCCTTGATCGAGAAGTCGCCGGTGCTCTCCATCGTTCCGGAAAGGTTTTCCACCGTCGTCGCGCGATTACCGGCATCGTCCCGCGCAATATCGATTGCGCCGAGGCTGTAAACGTCGGATTTCTTATTGCTGAAGCTGCCCACGCGAAGCTTTATGTCGCCACCGCTGAACAGGAACCCGCCCTCATCGTTGAGCAGTGATGAGGTCGTCAGCTTCATACCCAACGCGCCTGCGAGCGTGCCGTAGTTGTTAACGGTGCCGGCATTGAGGATCAGATTATTGGCAGCGGTGAGGCGGCCATAGTTGTTGACGATCGCCAGGCCACCGCGTGCGCCTACGGTCGTATTGCCTCCGGCCGCGATACTCGTAGCGCTGGTCAGGTTGAGGGTGGAGGCGTCGAGTTGCAGATCGCCCAGACTGCTCGTGCGCCCGTTGCCGCCGTAATTGCCGCTCAGCTGAATATCGACGCTGCCATCGCTGGCAATCAAGCCTTCGTTGCTCCAGTTGCCCCCACGCCCCACCAGTTGATTCGAAGCGAGCAACTGCCCGCTCGCCGTCTGCACAAAGTTGCCGACATTCACCGTCAACCGCCCGGCCTGAATCACGCTGCTGTTGGTCCAGCTGTCGGCGTTCAGTGTCAGTCCGCCACGGGTCACCAGCGAGCCGGCGGCGTTCATCACGTTGGCGGTGGAGATGCCGAATTCACCGAGGCCGACATGCGTCACCGAACCGCCGGCATTGAGGAAGCTCGGTGCCGCGAGGGTGAAATCGGTGTTGGCGGTTTCCACCAGACCGTTGCGGTTGTCGAACTGGCTGCCGATCTGGAAATCGGTTTTGCCGCTGGTACCGAGTGCGCGCAGTTTGCCGCCCTGGTTGTCGAGATTGGCGGCGCGAATCGCCAGTGTGCTGGCGCTTTCGATCAGGCCGCTGCGGTTGCTCAGGTTGCCGTCGGCACCCAGCTCGATGCTGCTGCCGCTGATCTGGCCGTTGTTGTTGCTCATCAGGCCGGCGATGGTTTTCACCACGCCTTTGGCATAGATCCCGCCGCCGCTGTTGTCGAGGGTGTTGCCGCCGGCGTTGAGCAGGATGTTGCCGGTGTTGGCGGCGATCCGTCCGCCATCGCTGTAGATACCGCCGAGCGCTTGCAGGTCGAGGCGACTGCCTTCGATCTTGCCGCCCTGGCCGTTGCGCAACACGCCGCTCAGGCGGGTTTGCAGCAGACCGTTGAGGCTTGAGAGCACACCGCCTCGGCTGTCGAGGCTGGCAGCGTTGAGGGTCAGGTCGGCGTTCTGGGCGATGATTTTGCCGCCCTGATTATCGATCGCGCCGTTGCCGATGTTCACGCTCAGCGCGGTCATGCTTTGCACCGCGCCTTTAGCGTTGTTCAGCGCGGCGGCAGTGATGGACACGCCGGCATCGCGGCTGGACAGCAGGCCGTCAGCGTCGTTGCGCAACGTGCCGCCGGCGGTGAGGTCCAGTTGGCCGTTGGCCGAGACGGTGCCGCGCTGGCTGTTGTTCAGGTCGCCGCTGGTGAGCAGGCTCAGCAGGGTCTGGCTGATCAACTGGCCGCCCTGGTTGTCGACGCTGGCGGCGCGTTTGATCAGCAGTGCGGCGCCGCTGCCGAGTGCGCCATTGAAGTTGGTCAGGGCGCCGAGCAGATCGAGGGTGACGCTGTCGTCACCGACCAGACTGCCCTTCGTATTGTTCAGCGGGCCACCGGTGAAGGTCAGGGCTTTTTTCGCCATGACGTTGCCGCTGCTGTTGTTCAGGCTGGCCGCGCGGATCTCGAGGGTGTCGCCGCTTTTGATCAGGCCGCCCGAGGCGTTGCTGATCGCGCCGGTTATGGTCAGGGTTTGTTTGCCGTCACTGCTGACCGTACCGCCGCTGTTGTCCAGGCTGGCGGCCGTGATGGTTACTTCGCCGAGGCCGCCGATGCCGCCCTTGCTGTGGTTGAGCAGTGCGCCGCTGAGGTCGATGTTGACGTTGCCGAGCTGGCTGGAGATCGCGCCTTCCAGGCTGTTGTCGAGGGTGCCGCCGCTGAGGCTCACGCCTTTCCAGCCGGAGAGCAGACCGTTCTGGTTGTTCAGGTCGGCCGCTTTTACGGTCAGTTGATCGTTGCTGATCAGGTTACCGCCACGGTTATCGACACGGTTGCCGGTGAGGCTGAAGCTGTTGACGCTGGAGATCTCGCCTTGCTGGTTATTCAAGTCACGCAGGGTGGCGATGCTCAGCACGCCTTTGCTGTTGATCACGCCGTTCTGGTTATTCAGGTCGCGCAGATCGGCAATGCTCAACCGACCTTTGCTGCTGATCACACCGTCCTGGTTATTCAGATCCTGCGCGGTGGCGCCCAGGTCCATATTCAGGCCGGAAACGCCGACCAGTGTGCCGCCCTGATTGTTCAGGCAGGTGCTGTTGAGGGTCAGTTGTTGTGCGGCGCGGATGCTGCCTTTATTAGTGTTTTTCAGCAGGCCATCGACGCTCACCTCGATGTCGCTGTCACTGAGCAACACACCGCCGTCGCTGTTATCCAGACTCGCCGCGCGAACCTGCAACGCTGCAGCGGCAATCGTGCCCTTGATCGAGGTTAGTGCGTTGTCGAGGGTCAGGGTGAGTTTCTGGTTGCTCAGCAGTTGCCCGCCGCTGTTGTCCAGCGACTTGGCGATTAGCTCAAAAGCCTTGTCGCTGGAAATCTCGCCGCCACGGTTGTTCACGTCGGTGAGGTTTTTCAGTAGTAACTGCTCCGGCGCGTTGATCACGCCGCCCTGATTGTTCAGCGCGCCGCCGTTCAGATCGACACTGACGGTGCCGCCGCTGAACAGTTTGCCGCCCTGCTGGTCGAGGCCTTGGACATTGGCGGTCAGTGTCTTGCCGGCACCGAGGCTGCCAACGGTGTTGCTAACCTGAGCGGCAGTGATGTCGACGTGGTCGTCAGCGTAAATGTTCGCCTGGTTGTTGTTGAGTGCACCGGTGCTGATGCTGAGATTGGCCTTGCTGCTGAGTACACCTTTTTGCTGGTTATCCAGCGCGCTGCTGTTGAGGATGAGATCGCCGTCGGTCAGCAATTTGCCGCCCTGGTTGCTGACGGCGCCGCGAGTGTTGACAGTAAGCGCTTTGGCGCTGGAGACCGTGCCGCCATTGTTGTTGAGACTTTGCGCGGTGATCGCCAAGGCGCCTTCGTTGACGAGGCTGCCCTGTGCGTTGTTCAGATCCCCAGAGAGGTTGATCGCGAGGTCTTTCTGGCTGGTCAGGCGACCACTGTTTTCCAGTGTCTTGCCGGTCAGTGTCAGCCCGGTGTCACCGGACAGCAGGCCTTTGTTGCGGTTGATGACGTCGTTGACGGTCAGCGCCAGATTGCCTCCCGCGAGCATGTAGCCGCTGTCGCTGTTATCGAGCCAGGCGCCGATCAGACTGACATCGCTCTTGCTCGACAACTCGCCGCTGCGGTTGTCGACACGCTCGACGTTAAGTTTCAGCGCTTGGGTCGAACCGATCAGACCTTCCTGACGGTTATCCAGACTGGCGGCGGTAATCGTCAGGCCGTTGTCGGCGATGACCACGCCGTTGTGGTTATCGAACATTCCAGTGACGCGGAAATCGACATCACCGCGCACGCGGATGTCACCGCTGCTGTTGTTCAAACTGTCGCTGCGACTGTCGAGGTTGGCGGAAGCAATCAGACCTTTGACGTTGCTCAACGCGCGCTCGATGACCAGAGTGAGCTTTTCATTGCTCAGCAACTTGCCGCCGTCGTTGTTTAAGCTTTGCGCGTTAACGCTCCAGGCCTTGGCAGCGGAGATTTCGCCGGCGCTGTTGTTGACGTCCTTGAGGTTTTTCAGCAGCAACTGGCCCGGCGTATGGATGTTGCCGCGCTGGTTATTGAGCAGACCGTTGTTCATGTCCAGGGTCAGGTCGCCGTTGCTGAACAGCTCGCCGCCGTCCTGTTCCAGCGAGGTCACCGAAGCTTCGAGTTTCTGCTGACTGCCGAGGCTGCCGCCGGAGTTGTCCAGGTGCGCGGCGGTCAATAGTAGTGAGCCATCGGTGGCGATACTGCCGCCCTGTCGGTTCTTCAACTCACCGGTAGTCAGGGTCGAATCAGCCTTGGCGCTGATAATGCCGTTGGCGCTGTTATCCAGACTGCCACTGTTGAAGGTCAGGCCTTTCTGCGAAACGATCAGGCCGCCCTGACTCAGCACGGAACCGCTGGCGGTCAACGCCATCGCTTCAAGGCTCGACAGTTTGCCCAGACGATTGTCGAGGCTGCCGGCGCTGAGGGTCATCTGCCCTTCGCTGCTGATCAGGCCTTGCTGGTTGTCCATGGCCTCGTCGAAGGTCAGCCCGAGCGTGTTCTGGCTGACGATGCGCCCGCCGACGTTGCTCAGGCCGATGCCGTTGAGGGTGCTCGCGCCTTTGCTGAAAATCAGGCCGTTAGTGGCGTTAATGATCTGCGCGACTTTCAGCGCCAGTGTGGTGTCGGACAGCACTTTGCCGCCGTCGCTGTTGTCCAGGCGCGAACCGTTGATGTGCAAATCCAGCTGGCTGGAGAGTGTGCTGGCGCGGTTGTCGATCTGCTCGACGTTGACGGTCAAAGTCTTGAGCGAACCGACCAGACTGTCCTGATGGCTGTTGAGGGTTTTGCCGGTCAGCAGCAGATTGCCTTCGGCGACCAGTTCACCGTGCTCTTGATTGAGGGTGTCGATGTTGGCGTCGATATCGCCCTTGGCAGAAACCCGTCCGCCATCGTTGTTGACTGTCTTGGCTTTGAGGCTCAACACGCCGCTCGAGGTCAGCAGGCCGCCGTTGCTGTTGTTCAGCGTGTTGCCGTCGACGGTCAGCGCCGTCTTGCTTTCGAGGCGGCCCTTGTCGCGGTTGTCCAGGTTGTCGATCAGTAGTTTGCCTGCCTGATCGGCGCGAATCGTCCCGCCACGGTTGTCGGTGTTGGCGCTGCTGACGGTCAGCGTGTCGAGACTGGAAATCTTGCCGGCACGGTTATCCAGGCGCTTGGCCTGCACGTTCATGGCGCCGTTGGCCTGAATCAGGCCCTTGTTCTGGTTGTTCAGTTGCTCGCTGATCCGCGTGGTCAGCGTGCCTTCGCTGGTCAACTGGCCCTGCTGGCTGTTGTCGAGCTGTTGGGCTTTTACCAGCAAGGTCTGTTTGGCGCCGATCTTGCCGGTGCGGTTGTTGATTGCGCCTAGGGCGCTGATGTCGAGCAGGCGGCCGGCGCTCATCAGGCCGGCAACATTGTCCAGCGAGGTGACGGTCAGGACCGCGTCGGTCTGGCTGCTGAGTTCGCCGCTGTTGTTGATCAACTGGCCGATGTTGGCGGTGAGGCTGGCGTTGCTGGTGATCACGCCTTGGCTGTTGAGCACCTGCGCGGCGTTTAGGTTCAGGGTGGTGTTGCTCTGCACCTTGCCGGCGTTGCGGTTGTCCAGCGTGCCGGCGCTGATCGCAGCGGTTTGGCCGCTGAGCGTACCGCCCTGGTTGTTCAGGGTTTGCGCGGTGTTGATGGTCAGATTGCGGCTGGCGGTGAGGCTTTTGCCAGTGTTGTCGAGGTTCTGTGCCGTGAGGCTCAGATCGCCGCTGGCATTGCGGCCGCCGTCGACGTTGACGCCGGCTTCGATGGCACCGGCGTTGGTCAGTTGGCCGCCGGCGCTGAGGGTGAGGCTGTCGCGGGCCGCTAGGGTCTGGCGGTTGGTCAGGTTGCCCTGAGTTTGCATGTTGAGAGCCGTGCCGGCGTAAACCGGGCCACGTGCATCGAGGCTCGCAGCCTTAACGTTGACTGCACCCGTGGCCGAGGTGTCGACCAGACTCAACTGGCCGTTGGCGTCGAGCTGAATATCGCCGCCGCTGGCAATCAGCTTGCCGTCGAGTTTCACCCCGACACCGGCCTCGGTACCGACCAGTTTGATCGCGCCTGCGTACATGCCGCCCAGCGCTGAAGAGTCGATGGCCAGTTGCGGTTTGCTGCTGCCGTCATCGGCGCGCGCGGTGGCGTTAAGGGTTTGTGCGTTGACGTCGTTGCGACCGGCGACAATCGTCAGGTTTTGCGCCTGAATCTCGGCGTTGATCTTCGCGCTGCGAGTGATGATTTCGAAACGGTCGACATTGGTCGCGTTAAGGCCCGCGCCCTCGATGGCCACCGAACCCTGATCAACCTGAAAGCGATCCAGACGACCGTTGTCGAGCACCGGTTTACCGGTGGTCAGGGTCACGCGCGGCGAGTTGATGAAACCGCAGCCATTACAGGTAATGCCATAAGGGTTGGCAACAATGACCCGCGCCGACTGCCCCGCCACTTCGGTATAACCGCGCAACTGGCTCGGATTGCCGCTGATGACTTCGTTGAGAATTGCCTGCGCCGAACCGCTGTTTTTCAGGTTCGGGTTGTCGATGATGTGGCCGCCCAACTGCGTCAGATTATTCTGCGTCGAGCCGTTGTTGAGGATCAGCCCCTGCGCACCGACGTTGTAGTCGTGGAACTGGTTATGTGACAGGCCGCTGGCATTGGGCGTGGCGATGTTGATGATCGGCACGCCGTTGCCGGCACGATCCAGCGAGGTATTCGGGTTGGCGACGACAATACCGTCGGCCTGCGCCCACATCGGTTGCCAGAACATGACGTTCGCCAAGAGAAACGCCAGCCCGCGCTTGGGCATGCCAAGGAATGACTCGCGGGTTTTCAGGGCAGCAGCAGGCTGACGAGCGAGAAACGCGTACTGGCGAACGTCCATGTTGAAGATCTCTTTACAACGAGCAGTAAAAGTCGGATGACGGTGAGTGCGCGGTACTCCTGACAGTCACGAACCTTGCTGCAGATCGCAAAACGGCCCTTTCACCGGATAGTGGCGCACTAATATCACCTTTGCGGCGCGATATTAGATGGCCACTATTTTGGCGTCAATTTTTGATTTGCCCGAGAAATCACTTCCGATGAGTGGTATCAAGCAAACCATGACTCAGTAAGTCGTCGCTCACCCGCACAACAAGCCCTCGCACCGCAATAATCTGTAAACTCTCCCCTCTTTCGCCGCCCTTCATTTCCTCGCGGCCATCACCTCTTTAAATGTTGCGGAGTCCACCTTGCGTCTGTTCCACACCTCCGACTGGCACCTTGGGCAAAACCTGCACGGCCAGGAGCGCGATTTCGAGCACGCCTGTTTTCTCGAATGGCTGCTGCGCCAATTGCAACTGGCGCAGCCGGATGTGCTGCTGATTGCCGGGGACATCTTTGACACGGTCAACCCGCCGGTCAAAGCCCAGGAACGCCTCTACGATTTCATCGTCAGCGCTCACGAGCAGCAACCGTTGCTGACCATTGTGATGATCGCCGGCAACCATGATTCCGGCTCGCGGATCGAACTGCCCGCGCCGCTGATGCGCCGTCTGCGCACGCATGCGCTGGGCCGGGTGTTGTGGCTGGATGACGGGCAACTGGATGCCGAACGCCTGCTGCTGCCGTTGCCGGATAAAACCGGCGAAATCGCCGCGTGGTGCCTGGCGCTGCCGTTCCTGCGTCCGGCAGAGGTGACGGGCGCGCATCTGGGCGACAACTATCTGCGCGGCATCGGTCAGGTGCACGAATGGCTGATCGAAGCGGCCAACGCCAAGCGCCAACCCGGTCAGGCGCTGATCGCCATCAGCCACGCACATATGGCCGGCGGTTCGGTCTCGGAAGACTCCGAACGCAGCCTCATCATCGGCAACGCCGAAGCCCTGCCCGCCAGCCTGTTCGGGCCGAGTATCAGTTATGTCGCCCTCGGCCATTTGCACAAGCCGCAGAAGGTCAACGGTGAAGAGCGCATCCGCTATAGCGGTTCGCCGATTCCGTTGTCGTTCTCGGAGATCGGCTATCAGCACCAGATCCTCGACGTCACCCTCGACGGCGAAACCCTGGTCAGCGTCGAGCCGAAACTGATCCCGCGTTCGGTCAATCTGCAGCGCATCGGCCCGGCACCGCTGGCCGAAATCCTGCTGCAACTGGCGGACCTGCCGAACATCGATCTGCTCGCCGAAACCCAGCGCCAGCCGTGGCTGGAAGTGCGCGTAACCCTCGACGAGCCACAGCCGGATCTGCGCCATCAAGTCGAAAGCGCCCTGCAAGGCAAAGCCGTGCGCCTGGTGCGTATCGCCGCTGAATACGCCGGTAATCGTGGTGCTGACGGCGTCGAAGACGGCACCGCGCTGATCGAACTCGACCAGCTCACTCCGCAGGAACTGTTCAGCCGCGCTTGGCTCGACAACTATGGCAGCGAGGTCGACGAGCAAACGCTGAAGGACTTCGCCGAACTGCTGCAGGACGTACAACTGGAGGGCGAGCAGCCATGAAGATTCTCGCCATTCGTTTGAAGAACCTCGCCTCGCTGGCCGGGCCGTTCGAAATTGATTTCACTGCTGAACCGCTGGCCAGTGCCGGTTTGTTTGCGATTACCGGCCCGACCGGCGCAGGTAAAAGTACTTTGCTCGACGCCTTGTGCCTGGCGCTGTTCGGCGCCGTGCCGCGCCTGAACAACACCGGCCGTGACGCCAAGGTTCCGGATGCCGACGGTGAAATCGCCACTGGCGACCCGCGCACCTTGCTGCGTCGCGGTACCGGCGAAGGTTATGCCGAAGTGGATTTCGTCGGTGTCGATGGCCGCCGCTACCGGGCACGTTGGGAAGCCAACCGCGCCCGCGAGAAGGCCGGCGGCAAGTTGCAGGCCAGCCGGCAGAGCCTGCGCGACATCGATCAGGATCAACTGCTCGCTAGTCAGAAAGGTGAATACAAAACTCAGCTGGAAGCCGCACTCGGCCTGAACTTCGAACAGTTCACTCGCGCCGTGTTGCTGGCGCAGAGCGAGTTCAGCGCGTTCCTCAAGGCCGACGACAACGACCGCAGCGAACTGTTGGAAAAACTCACCGACACCGCGCTGTACACCCGTCTCGGCCGCCGCGCCTTCGACAAGACTAAAGAAGCCCGCGAAGCGCATAAGCTGTTGCAGGATCAGGCGACCGGCGTGACCCCGTTGGCGCCCGAAGCGCGGGCCGAGTTGGATGAGCGCTTCAATGCCGCGCAACAGCAAATGAAGTTGCAGCAGGCGCAGCTCAAGCAGCTTGAGCAACAGCACGGCTGGCTCAAGGATTTACGTGTGTTGCAGGACGCGCAGCAAGCGGCCGCCGAGCAACTGCACAGCGCGCAACAGCATTCGGAAAGTCTGGCCGGCGAGCGGGTGAAACTGACGCGACTGGAGCAGCTCGGCCCGCAGCGGCATCAGTTCGCGCGCAAAAGCGAACTCGATGCCCTGCTGACGCCACTGGCCGCGCAAATTGCCGCGCACACCCGGCAACATGCCGAACTGACTGAGCGCCAGACGCAACTGGAGCAGAATCTCGAAGCAGCGAAAGTCGCTCTGAGCGAAGCGCAACAACGGCAAAGTGAAAACGCGCCGCTATTGCGTCAGGCCTTCGAAGAGCAAAGCACCCTTGCCCGTCTGGCCAAGGATGTCGCGCAAAGTACCGAAGCCAGGCTCAATGCGCAGCAGGCTTGCACCGAGGGCCAGAATGCCATTCAAGCCTTGCTGGATAAACAGACCCAAGTCGCCGAACGCCTGCAACGCATCGCCGCTGAGCTGGAGCAAAGTACCCATCTGGCACCACTGAGTGATGCGTGGAATGCCTACCGCGATCGCCTGCAACAGTTGATGTTGATCGGCAATCGCTTGAACAAGGGCCAGGCGGAACTGGCGAGCCTCGAAGAAAACGCCACTCGCAGCGCCGCAGAGCTGACCACGCAAAAGCAGCAACTGGAAGTGCTATTCAAGGAGGCCGGCGCCGAACCTGATGCCGTCGCCGAACAGATCGGCCTCCTCGGCACGCTGTTGCAGGACAACCGCAAGCAACTGCGCGCCTTCGAAGACCTGTCGCGCCTGTGGTCCACGCAACAGGATCTGGACAAGCGCAGCGCCGAGTTGCAACAGCGCCAGCTCAGCGCCCAGCAGGAACGCGAACGCCTGACTCAGGACGGCGTGAAAACCAAGGCTGAACTGACCGTCGCCGAGCAAACTCTCAACGTCACTCGCGAGCTGCTTGAACGCCAGCGTCTGGCGCGCAGTGCCAGTGTCGAAGAATTGCGCGCGCAGTTGCAGGACGATCAGCCGTGCCCGGTCTGCGGCAGCAACGAGCATCCCTATCATCAGCCCGAAGCGCTGCTGCAAAGCCTTGGTCGTCATGATGAAAGCGAGCAGGCCAACGCCCAGCAAGTCGTCGATCAGCTCAAGGAAAAACTCATTGAGCTGCGCGCCGAAGTCGGTGGCGTCATTGCTCAGCAGAAAGAACTGCTGCAACAGCAGGAACAACTGGCCGCCCAGCAGCAAGCGTTGGCGCCGAGCCTCGACGCGCATCCGCTGTCCACGCAGTTGTTCAATCAGGACGCCGACAAACGCGATGCCTGGCTCGCCCGGCAAAACGAGCAACTGAACCAGAGCATCACTCAGGACGAACAACGCCAGAACGCCCTGCTCACCTTGCAACAGGATGCCGCGCGGCTGACCCAGCAATTGCGTCAGGCCGAAACCGCGCACCAGCAAGCCGCGCAGCACCTGAGCAATCAGCAGCGCGAGCTGAGCAGCGACCGTCAGCGTCTCGACGAAGAACTCAGCGCGTTCGGCAGTTTGTTGCCGGCCGACACCCTGGAAGCCTTGCGCCAGGAACCGGCCGCGACGTTCATGCAGCTCGACCGGCAGATCGCCGAGCGCCTGGCGCAAGTCGAGCAGCAGAAAGAAGAACAGGCCGAGCAGCAACAGCGCCAACAGACGCTGGAGAAAGAACAGGATCGCCAGCAGACCCGCGCACAGCAGTTGCTCAGCGCCGAACAGCAATTCACGGCACTCACCGAGCAACAGCAAGCCTGCCAGCAAAAACTCGCCCAGTTGCTTGGCGAGCACAGCAGCGCCGAGCACTGGCAGCAGCAGCTTGAGCAAGCGGTCGAACAGGCGCGCAATGCCGAAACCGCTACCGCGCAGGAACTGCAGAATGTGCGCACGCAACTCGTGCAGATCGCCGCCGAACTCAGGGCGCAGCAAGAGCGTTTGCAGGCACTGGAAAACGAAGAGCAGGACCTGGCCGGCAAGATTGCCGACTGGCGCGCCCGCCACCCGGAGCTGGATGACGGTGGCCTCGAAGATCTGTTGCGAGTCGATGACGGGCAAGTCGCCGAACTGCGCCAGCGCTTGCAGCACAACGAAAAAGCCATCGAACAGGCCAAGGTGTTGTTGCAGGAGCGTGATCGCTTGTTGCTCGATCATCAGGCGCAGCACAACGGCAATCTCGATGCCGAACAACTCGCCAGTGCCCTCACCGAGCTGCAAAACCAGTTCAACCTCAGCGAGCAACAGTGCGCCGAACTGCGTGCCGAACAGGTCGAAGACCAGCGCCGGCAAAACGCCAATCAGGCGCTGGCGCAGCAGATCGCCTCGGCCTATGCCGAATATCAGCGCTGGGCGCGATTGAGTGCCTTGATCGGTTCTGCGACCGGCGACACCTTCCGCAAGATCGCCCAGGCCTACAACCTCGATTTACTGGTGCATCACGCCAACGTGCAGTTACGCCAACTGGTCAAACGCTATCGCCTGAAACGCGGCGGCAGCATGCTTGGCCTGCTGGTGATGGACACGGAAATGGGCGATGAACTGCGCTCGGTGCATTCGTTGTCCGGCGGCGAGACGTTCCTGGTGTCGTTGGCGTTGGCGCTGGGCCTGGCGTCGATGGCGTCGAGCACGCTGAAAATCGAATCGCTGTTTATCGATGAAGGTTTTGGCAGCCTTGATCCCGAGTCGCTGCAACTGGCCATGGATGCGCTGGACGGTTTGCAGGCGCAGGGCCGCAAAGTTGCGGTGATTTCCCACGTGCAGGAAATGCACGAGCGGATTCCTGTACAGATTCAGGTGCAGCGTCAGGGCAATGGTTTGAGCACGCTGGAGGTGAAATGAACACGCTGTACTCCTTCCGCCGCTGCCCGTACGCGATGCGGGCGCGGATGGCGCTGCGTTATTCGGGCGTGCCGTTGGACATCATCGAAGTCAGCCTCAAGGCCAAGCCGGCCGAGATGCTGGCGATCTCGCCCAAGGGCACGGTGCCGGTGCTGGATGCCGGTGGGCAGGTGATTGACGAGAGTCTGGAGATCATGCGCTGGGCGTTGGCGCAGAATGATCCGCAGGATTGGTTGCTTGATGGCGACTCGCGGATTGCTGAATTGATCGACGCGAATGATCAGGGGTTCAAGCTGCACTTGAATCGCTATAAATACGCCGAACGCTACCCGGAGCAGCCGATGGAAGTTTATCGGGCTGAGGGGGCGTTGTTCTTGCAGAGGCTGGATGAGTTGCTGACTGATCGCGATTACTTGCTGGCCGATCATGCCAGCCTGGCGGATATCGCCCTGCTGCCCTTCGTTCGGCAGTTCGCCCATGTTGATCGTGAGTGGTTTGCGCAGACGCCTTATGTTCGGTTGCAGGCCTGGTTGCAGCGCTTCCTCGAATCCGACCTGTTCACCTCGATCATGAAGAAGTAACTCATGTAGGAGCTGCCGAAGGCTGCGATCTTTTGATCTTGCCGTTAAAAGGTCGAAGCCTTCGGCAGCTACAGGGTCAAGCCAGCGCTTGGCACATGCCCAGTGCCATGCAATCTATCTCGAACGGCCCGAGAAAATCAGCCGAGACTTTTACCGGTGGATTGCCGGCCATCAGCCCCAGGGTATTCGCCCGTTCGATGTTGTGCGCGATGGTGTGATTGGCCTCTATGGCGCGGGCCAATGCACCTACCGAACCTTGGCCGATACCCAATAATGAAGCGCCGTTGGTGAAGAACGCTAAACCGGCGACAACCCAAAGTCTGTAGCCTTTCATGCTCCGCCAACTCCTGCGAGTTCAGCCCGGTCGACCATCACACTTTGCGAGCGAACTTCGAACTGCACGCCGGGGTGGGCGACTTGAATCGGCGCTTCGAAACTGTGTTCCATCTGCGAGGCAATGCTGACGACCAACACCACGGCCAGGTAAAGACCGATGGCCAGATAGGCGCCGCGTTTGGCTGAATGAAGGATTGCGCTGGCCATGGTGTTCTCCCGTGGGCATGTTTCGATGTCCACAGAATCAATCAAAAAAGCCGTGGCAACCACTCAGGGTTTGCCATAGTAAACATCAGCTTCGTTGATTATTTAGCCAGTCTATTTACGTGTTGAAGAAAACCTATCAGGCCCATTTTTCGATTCGCCCACACACAAAAGCTGCCGAAGGCTGCGATCTGTTGAGTTTGCTGTATGGATCGTTCCCACGCTCTGCGTGGGAATGTAGCCCGTGACGCTCCGCGTCACTGGACGCAGAGCGTCCCTAAAGGCATTCCCACGCAGAGCGTGGGAACGATCAACAAATTCAACAGATCGCAGCCTTCGGCAGCTGTGGTTGAGGCGAAGATTTCAGTGTTGGGCTTTGTGATCCAGGGCGGCGTAGAAGTTGGCGCTCTGTTGCAGGTATTTCTGGGTGTAGCTCTGGGTGTGGGATTTTTTGCTGTTGATTTCAACGTTGGCACTGGCTGGCAGTACAACGGTGGCGGAGATGGCGGAAGCGGCAATCACGGAGAAGAGATTGAAGTTCATGGCGGTAACCCTCGTGTTCGGTTGGCTTGTTTGCCCGGTTGGGCCGTGAAGCAAACTTAACGCTCGAGGGTTGATCGCTTGAAATGCTTTGTAGCATTACCCGATATCAGCGCGATTAATACAAAGAGACAGGCCCCGTAAACCGGGGCCTGTGGCTTATTGTCGCACTAGAAACTTGAGGTCGCTCGGCGCGTCCATCGGCAGTTTCTGCACGGTTTTGCCGAGCAGACCGGTCTTGCCATCGCGCTCGACGACGACAATTTCGTTGCTCTTCTGGTTGGCAATCAGCAGGAATTTACCGCTCGGATCAAGGCTGAACTCGCGCGGGTGATCACCTTCCACCGAGCGCTTTTGCAGTTCCTTGAGCTGGCCACTCACCGGATCAATCGCAAAGACCAGCAGTTGATTGGCGGTGCCACGGTTGCTGACGTAGAGGAACTTGCCATCCGCCGAGGCGTGCAGCGCCGCCGCAGCCTTGTCCGAAGTCGGCTGGCCGGCGGCCAGATCGACCAGTTGCGTCTGGGTCAGCACGCCGTCGTGGTAGTCGAACACCGCGACCTGCGCGCTCATTTCCATGGTCAGCCAGGCGTGTTTACCGTCAGCACTGAACAGCAGATGACGCGGGCCGCTGCCGGCAGGCAATGCCACGGATGCGGTTTTCGCTGGGGTCAACGGCAGCTCCGGGTTGGCCTTGGGATCGAATTGATAAATGAAAACCTTGTCCGCGCCCAGATCATTGGAAAACACGTAGCGGCCGTCCGGCGAAGAGACCGTCGAATGGACGTGATTGGAGGCCTGGCGCTCCGGGTTGACGCGGCTCGCCGGGTGCGCGCTCATCTGCACCACAGGTTTGAGTTTGCCGTCAGCACCCACCGGCAGTACCGCCAACGTTCCACCCGGGTCTTCCACCACCGAGTAGTTGCTGACGAACAGATGGCTGGCATCGCCACTGAGGCTCGAATGAGTCGGCTCGTTGCCCAGGCTCTGCACCTGATTGATCAGGCTCAGGGTGTGAGTCTTCGGGTCGATCGAATAGCTGCTGACACGCCCGACCGGGTCTTTCTGGCCGGGGCCGTTTTCATTAACCACGAACAAGCGATGCTGGTCTTTGGACAGGGTCAGCCACGACGGGTTTTCGCTCTTCACCACTTGCAGCGGTTTGGCGGCGATCTGGCCTGTGGCGCTGTCGAAGTTCATGCGATAGATGCCCTGGCTGGTGCCAGCGGTGTAGGAGCCGACCAGCAACTGGAAGCTTTCGGCGGACGCCGTGGACAGGCCCATGGCACCGACGCTGCCGGCCATCAGCAGCGGCCAGAATTTACGCATTTTCATTAGTGTCATCCTCGTCGTCGCTGCTGCTGACTACATCGCCAAGGCAGACCAAGCGGTGTTCGCCAGTGGTTTTGGTGTCGCTGGCATAACCAATGACCAGCCAGCTCTGCAGGTCTTCGTCAAACGTTGCCGCTGCAACCTGCGCCGGCGTGAATTCCCAATGCTTGGCCGCGCGGCCATCGATGCACTCGATGTGCAGGTTGTCGTCTTCGTCGAGGGCGAATTCGAAGGCATGCAGGCCGTCGATTTCGACCATGCCGCAGTGTTCGAGGGCGTTGAGAAGGGTTTGGGCAGTCATGGCAAACAGTCTTTCTAGGGGGGAAAGGGCCAATGATAGCTCAATGTGATCCAGAGGCCTTATGGGAACCCTTGTGGGAGCGAGCCTGCTCGCGAATGCGGTGTGTCAGGCCAAGAAAGGCTGACTGAAAGAATGCATTCGCGAGCAGGCTCACTCCCACAGGGGATATTGGCTGTCAGTTACAACGCGTCGCGCGAGGGCTTGCCGTCGACGAGGCGCTGGATGCGCAGCGGGTTGGCGTTCTTCAGCGGCTCGGGCAGCAAGCTGTCCGGGTAGTTCTGAAAGCACACCGGACGCAGGAATCGGTCAATGGCCAGCGTGCCCACCGACGTGCCACGGGCATCGGACGTCGCCGGATACGGCCCGCCATGCACCATCGAATCACACACCTCGACACCGGTCGGATAACCGTTAAGCAGGATCCGCCCGACCTTCTGTTCCAGCAACGGCGTCAGCTCAGGGAAACGTTCAAAGTCCGCGTGCTCGCCAATGATCGTCGCGGTCAGTTGCCCGTGCAGGCCATGCAGCGCAGCGCTGAGTTGCGCCTTGTCCGCCACCTCGACAATCACCGTGGTCGGGCCGAACACTTCTTCCTGCAGCACTTCATCGCCATCGATCAACAGGCTCGCATCGGCCTTGAACAATTGCGGCTGCGCCTGATTACCCTGCTGCGGATTGCCGGCCAGATGCTCGATGCCAGGATGCGCCAGCAGTTTCTGCAAGCCATTACCGTAGCTGCCGAGGGTGCCGGCGTTGAGCATGTTTTGCGCCGGTTGATCACCGATCAAACCCGCAACCTGCTGCACGAACGCGCTGAACTGCGGCGAACGGATGCCGATCACCAGACCGGGATTGGTACAGAACTGACCGCAGCCCTGCACCACCGAAGCGGTCAGGTCACGAGCAACGGTTTCCGAACGCTCGGCAAGGGCCTGCGGCAGGACGATCACCGGGTTGATGCTCGACATCTCGGCAAACACCGGGATCGGTTGCGGGCGCGCAGCGGCCATGTCGCACAGTGCGCGTCCGCCCTTGAGCGAACCGGTGAAACCGACCGCCTGAATCGCCGGGTGCTTGACCAGCCATTCACCGACGCCACCGCCGTAGATCATGTTGAACACACCGGCAGGCATCGCGGTTTTTTCCGCTGCACGAATCACCGCGTCAGCGACCAGCTCAGCCGTGGCCATATGACCGCTGTGGGCCTTGAACACCACCGGGCAACCGGCGGCCAGCGCCGCAGCGGTGTCGCCGCCCGCCGTGGAAAACGCCAGTGGAAAGTTGCTTGCGCCGAACACCGCGACAGGACCGAGGCCGATGCGGTATTGGCGCAGATCAGGACGTGGCAATGGCTGGCGATCCGGCAACGGCAGATCAATCCGCGCGCCGTAGAAATCCCCCCGACGCAGAACCTTGGCGAACAGACGCATCTGCCCGCTGGTGCGTCCGCGCTCGCCCTGAATGCGTCCGGCGGGCAACGCCGTTTCGCGGCAGACCACGGCGACGAAATCATCACCAAGGGCATCCAGTTCATCGGCAATTGCGTCGAGAAACTGCGCGCGGCGTTCGGCGCTGAGGCTGCGATAAGCCGGGTACGCGGCAGCGGCAGCTTTGGCCGCTGCGTCGACTTCCTCAACCGTGGCCTGAATGAAATCGTGCGGCAACTGTTCGCCCGTCGTCGCATCGACGGAGTGCAGTTTGACGTCGCCAGCGGCGCTGCGCTGACCACCAATGTAGTTGTGACCGAGAATCTGAGTCATGGGATCTCCTTAAAGGGTGCCGATGCTGTCCGGTTCAAATGCCGCTGGAACCGGGACGATGCCGTTGACCAGCGGGGCGCCGAATTCGGCCTGGCTGATTTCGAAGACGTCGCCCGGCTGGGTGCGGATGCCATCGGCGAACGACAGGGTCGCGGTGCCGAAGAAGTGAATGTGCACATCCCCCGGACGCAGGAACTGGCTGTACTTGAAATGGTGGTATTCGAGGTTGGCGAGGCTGTGGCACATGTTCGCCTCGCCGCTGAGAAACTCGTTCTGCCAGAGCACTTCGCCGTCACGCAGGATGCGACTGGTGCCTGCCAGATGTTGAGGCAGTTCACCAGTGCGAAGTTCCGGGCCGTAACTGCAACTGCGCAATTTCGAGTGCGCGAGGTACAGGTAATTCTTGCGCTCCATGATGTGATCGGAGAACTCGTTGCCCACCGCAAAGCCCAGGCGATAAGGCTTGCCGTCGTTGCCAATGAGGTAGAGGCCGGCCATCTCTGGTTCTTCGCCAGCGTCTTCAGCAAACGGCGGCACCGGGAACGGCTGACCCGGGCGAACGACGATACTGCCGTCGCCCTTGTAGAACCATTCTGGTTGCACACCGGCCTGCCCCGCCGCCGGTTTGCCGCCCTCCACACCCCATTTGAAGATGCGCATCGTGTCGGTCATCGCCGCTTCGTCGCCGGCCTGCTGGTGCATCTTGTCGCGGGCCGAGGCGCTGCCCAGGTGAGTCAGGCCAGTACCGCTGACCAGCATGTGCGCCGGGTCCGGGTGATCGAGGGGCGGCAGGATACGCAGTTGCGCGAGCAGTTCGGCGTAGTCGTGGCTGATGCCGAGGCCGAGGATCTGCACTTGCTGTTCCAGGGTGTTGCCGGCTTCGATGGCGGCGAGCGCCAGATCGCGCACGCTGCGCGCGTCTAGCACTTCGCGCACCAGATCGTTGTCGACCACGCCGACGCGGCGTTCGCGGTTGCTTAATTCGAATTGAACCAGATGCATGATTTTCTCCTGTGTTATTCGAAACACCGCCGCCCTTTGTAGGAGTGAGCCTGCTCGCGATAGCGGTGTGTCAGTCGACATTTTTTTTGCTGATACACCGCTATCGCGAGCAGGCTCACTCCTACAGGGGCCGGTTTTGGTCAGTTAGGTGCGGGTGGCGCCACGGGCGCTGGCGGCGAATTGGTCGACTGGCAGGACGTGTTTGCGTTCCAGCACGCGGTAAACCACGCCCGTCAGGATCAAGCCAAACACCATCACGCCCGACAGGAAATACAACCCGGACGCCAGATTCCCGGTGTACTCCTTCAACGCCCCGATCACGAACGGCCCGATGTACCCGCCCAGGTTCCCTACCGAGTTGATCAACGCAATCCCCGCCGCCGCACTCGCGCCGGCAAAGAAGCGCCCCGGCAAGGTCCAGAACACCGCCGTGCAGGAAAACAGCGCAAACGCCACCAGACACAGCGCCGCCAGTTGCGCCACCGGCAACGACAGCCACGCACTCAGGAACAGGCCAATCGCGCCCAGCACATACAGAACCGCCAGATGCCCGTAACGATCATTCAAACGATCGGAACTGCGCGGGATGATGAGCAAGCCGATGATCCCGAAGATATACGGCACCGACGACACGAAACCGGTGACCAGATCGCTGCCGCCGAACTGTTTGATCAGCGTCGGTAACCATAGACCGAGGCCATAAATGCTCAACGTCACCGGCAGATAAAACAGCGCCAGCAGCAACACACGTTTGTCTTTCAGCGCATGCAGCGGATTGCCGTGGCGGGTCTGGCCGTACTCCTGCAGATCCTTTTTCAGCTCACCGGTCAGCCAGTCTTTCTCAGCTTGATCCATCCATTTCACTTGGTGCGGGCCGTCCGGCAACCAGCGCAGCACTGGCCAGGTCAGGAGGATCGCCGGGGTGCCGATGACGATGAACAGCCACTGCCAGCCATGCAGGCCAAGGACGCCGTCCATGCCGAGCAAACCGCCGGACACCGGGCCGGTGATCATCATCGCGATCGGCTGGGAGAGGATGAACAGGCCAAGGATCTTGCCGCGATGGCGCACCGGGAACCATTGGGTGATGTAGTAGAGAACGCCGGGGAAGAACCCCGCCTCGGCCGCACCAAGCAGAAAGCGCATCACGTAGAAACTGTGCGGGCCCTGAACGAAGGCCATGCCGATGGTGATCGCGCCCCAGGTAGTCATGATCCGCGCAAACCAGCGCCGTGCGCCGAAGCGTTCGAGCATCAGGTTGCTGGGGATTTCGAGAAGGAAGTAGCCAATGAAGAACAGCCCGGCGCCGAGGCCGTAGGCGGCGTCGCCGATACCGATGTCGGCGCCCATGTGCAGCTTGGCGAAGCCGACGGCGGAGCGATCCACATAGGCGATCAGGTACAGCAGGATCAGGAAGGGAATCAGTTTCAGCGTAATGCGCCGGATTAGCCGCAGTTCCTGGCTCATGAGATCGGTCTCCGATTGTTGTTTTTATAGAACCTCGGGGGACGCCTCTCACGGAAAACCGCCAGGGCCATCCCTCCGTCGAAAACGACTATATAGTATTACTAATTCACCAACAACACTTCCAAACCTAGGATTTTGCGCTTAGATTAGGCCGTAGCTGGAACACTATAGTCATACAATAAGAGAAACGATCATGTCTGATAAGAAACCCACCCTGCGCTCCGCCCAATGGTTTGGCACGGCCGACAAGAACGGCTTCATGTACCGCAGCTGGATGAAGAATCAGGGCATCGCCGACCACCAGTTCCACGGCAAGCCGATCATCGGCATCTGCAACACCTGGTCGGAACTGACCCCGTGCAACGCGCACTTCCGCCAGATCGCGGAGCACGTCAAACGCGGGGTGATCGAGGCCGGTGGTTTTCCAGTGGAATTCCCGGTGTTCTCCAACGGCGAATCGAATCTGCGCCCGACCGCCATGCTCACTCGCAACCTGGCGAGCATGGACGTTGAAGAGGCCATTCGCGGCAACCCGATCGACGGCGTGGTGCTGCTGACCGGTTGCGACAAAACCACCCCGGCGCTGCTGATGGGCGCGGCGAGTTGCGATGTGCCGGCGATTGTTGTGACTGGCGGGCCGATGCTCAACGGCAAGCACAAAGGCAAGGACATCGGCTCGGGCACGGTGGTCTGGCAGCTCAGCGAGCAGGTCAAGGCCGGCACCATCACGATTGACGATTTCCTTGCGGCCGAGGGTGGCATGTCGCGTTCGGCAGGCACTTGCAACACCATGGGCACGGCGTCGACCATGGCCTGCATGGCGGAAGCACTGGGCACTTCCCTGCCGCACAACGCGGCGATCCCGGCGGTGGATGCGCGACGTTATGTGTTGGCGCACATGTCCGGTATGCGTGCAGTGGAGATGGTTCGCGAAGATTTGAAACTGTCGAAGATTCTGACCAAGGAAGCTTTCGAAAACGCTATTCGTGTGAACGCAGCTATCGGCGGTTCGACCAACGCGGTGATTCACTTGAAAGCTATTGCTGGACGCATCGGTGTTGAACTGGATCTGGATGACTGGACCCGTATCGGTCGTGGCATGCCGACCATTGTCGACCTGCAACCGTCGGGGCGTTTCCTGATGGAAGAGTTCTATTACGCCGGTGGTTTGCCGGCAGTGCTGCGGCGTCTCGGTGAAGCCAATCTGATCCCTAACCCGAATGCACTGACGGTCAATGGCAAGTCGATTGGCGAGAACACCAAGGACGCGCCGATCTATGGCGAGGACGAAGTGATCCGCACGCTCGACAATCCGATTCGCGCCGATGGCGGGATTTGTGTGTTGCGCGGTAACTTGGCGCCGCTGGGTGCTGTGCTCAAACCGTCCGCCGCGACGCCGGAATTGATGCAGCATCGCGGCCGCGCGGTGGTGTTCGAGAACTTCGACATGTACAAGGCGCGGATCAACGATCCGGAGCTGGAGGTCGATAAGGATTCGATTCTGGTGATGAAGAACTGCGGGCCGAAGGGTTATCCGGGCATGGCCGAAGTCGGCAACATGGGCTTGCCGGCCAAGTTGTTGGCCCAGGGTGTGACCGACATGGTGCGCATTTCTGATGCACGGATGAGCGGCACGGCGTACGGCACGGTGGTTTTGCACGTGGCGCCGGAAGCGGCGGCCGGCGGGCCTTTGGCGACGGTGCAGGAAGGCGACTGGATCGAGCTGGATTGCGCCACCGGGCGGCTGCACCTGGATATTCCGGATGCCGAACTGGCGGCACGCATGGCGGATCTGCAGCCGCCGCAGCAGTTGTTGGTGGGCGGCTATCGTCAGTTGTACATCGACCACGTGCTGCAGGCGGATCAGGGCTGTGACTTCGACTTCCTGGTAGGTTGCCGAGGCGCTGAAGTCCCCCGCCACTCTCACTAACAGCGCAATTCCCCTGTGGGAGCGAGCCTGCTCGCGAAGAGGGAGTGTCAGTCGACATCTATTTGACTGATATGCCGCCTTCGCGAGCAGGCTCGCTCCCACATTTGGCTTGTGTGTCTGCCTCAAGATTGCGCCGTGCCTGCTATGATGCGCGGCATCTCCATCGCTCAGGATCGCGCCACTCCCCATGGATTACCGCAAACCTTCCGACCGCAAAAGCATGCACTCGCGCATCGTCCAGGAACTGGGCATGCAGATCGTCTCCGGACGCTTCTTGCCCGACGACAAACTGCCCGCCGAAGCCCTGCTCTGCGAGGAGTACGCGGTCAGCCGGCCGGTGTTGCGTGAAGCCACGCGGGTGCTGGTGGCCAAGGGGCTGGTGTATTCCAAGCCTCGGGTTGGCACGGTGGTCAAGGCCCGGCGCGAATGGCACATGCTCGACCCGGACGTGCTGCACTGGTTGATGCAAAGCAGCCCGCAGAATGAGTTTTTCAATGTGCTGACCAGTGTGCGCAGCATTATCGAACCGGCGGCTGCCGCCCTCGCTGCTCAACATGCGACTGAGGCGGATATTGCAGCGATTGGCGAGGCTTATCAGCGCATGGAAGCGGCGCCGACACCGGAAGCGTTGTTGCAGCCGGATCTGGATTTCCATAGCCGGATTGCCGATGCGACACACAACGACTTGTTGGCGAACCTGTGCAATATGTTGTCGGTGGCGATTGCCGAGGCGTTGAAGCATTCGAATCAGCGGCCGAATCTGCATGAATTGGCGTTGCCGCGGCATAAGGCGATTCTTACCGCCATTGAGAACCGTGATGCCCTTGGTGCTCGGCATGCGACGTTGGTGCAGCTGGATGATGCGCGTAGTGCTTTGAGTGTCGTGCTTGGCGCTGAACTCTCCTAAGGCTGGAGACCGCTTACCCTCACCCTAGCCCTCCCGAAACGTCGGACCGCCCAGAGGTAGAGGGAACCGATTGGGGGATATTCGAGATTTACGCCGACTTGAACGATTTGCTGTGAATCCATAATCGACTCGGTATTTCAGGTCGATGTATCAAGCAGCACACCTCGGTCAGTCCCCTCTCCCTCCGGGAGAGGGTTAGGGTGAGGGGCTCTTGATCTTAAAACACAAAAAAAGCCGCAACCCTAAGGTTGCGGCTTTGTCGTTTCAGCCCTTCAGATCAATGCGCAAACAGCGAATTGCCCTTCTGCCCCGCCAGTTTCTCCGGCTTGATCAGGAACTTCGCCAGTGCCGGCAACAGCCACAGCGCACCGAACATGTTCCACAGCAGCATGAAGGTCAGCATCAGGCCCATGTCGGCCTGGAACTTGATCGCCGAGAAGATCCAGGTGCACACACCGATCGCCAGGCACAGACCGGTGAACAGCACGGCTTTACCGGTGGATTTCAGCGTTTGGTAATAGGCTTCCTGCAACGGCAGCCCCGCGCGCAGGAAACTCTCCAGACGGCTGTAGATGTAGATGCCGTAGTCGACACCAATCCCCACACCCAGCGCCACCACCGGCAAGGTCGCGACTTTCACGCCGATGCCCATGAACGCCATCAGCGCGTTGCCGAGTACCGAGGTCAGCACCAGCGGCAGGACGATGCACAGCGTCGCCGCCCACGAACGGAAGGTGATCATGCACATCACTGCCACGCAGATGTACACCAGAATCAGGATGGTCAGCTCAGCCTGCTTGATGACTTCGTTGGTGGCCGCTTCGATCCCGGCATTACCGGCGGCGAGGATGAATTCCAGACCGTCCTTGTTGTTGTCCTTGGCGAATTCCTGCACCGCGTGTACCGCACGATCGAGGGTTTCAGCCTTGTGATCGTTGAGGAACACCAGCACCGGCGCCAGCGAGCAACTGTTGTTGTACAGACCGTCGGCGCGGGCAATCGAGTTGTTCAGCACGTCCGGGTTGCGTGACAGGGTTTCCCATTTCAGGTTGCCCTCGTTCATGCCCTTGATCATCTGCTTGGACACGGTCACCAGCGAGATCGCCGACTGCACGCCCTCGGTGTTCTGCATCTTCCACATCAGCTCATCGATCGGCGCCATGGCCTCATAACGCGAGCAACCTTCAGCCTTGGTCTTGACCATCACCACCAGCACGTCGGAACTGGTCGAGTAGTTGTTGATGATGAAGTTGTTGTCCTTGTTGTAGCGCGAGTCCGGACGCAGTTCCGGCGCGCCTTGGTCGAGGTCGCCGATTTTCAGGTTCTGGCTGTACCAGAGGCCGCCGCCGAAGGCGATCAGCGCCAGCACCACAGAGACGCGTGCGACTTTCGGATTGGCGAAGTTCGACAGCAGGCGCCAGAACGGGTGTTCGCGGTTGGCGTCCTTCTTGCTCCTGGCAATCGCGCGTTTACTGATGCCGACATAGGAGATGGCGACCGGCAGCAGAATCAGGTTGGTGAACACGATCACTGCGACGCCGATCGACGCACCAATGGCCAGTTCACGGATCACGCCAATGTCGATGATCAGCAGCGTGATGAAGCCCACCGCATCCGCGAGAATCGCGATCATCCCCGGCAGGAACAGTTGCCGGAAAGTGCGTCGCGCTGCGGTCAACGCGTTATCGGCCTCGCTCGATTGCAGGGCGATACCGTTGATCTTCTGCACGCCGTGGGAAATACCGATGGCGAAGATCAGGAACGGCACCAGCATCGAATACGGATCAAGCCCGAAACCGAAGAAGTGCATCAAGCCGAGCTGCCAGACCACCGCCACCAGCGTCGTGCTCAACACTGCAATGGTGCTGCGTACGCAGTTGGTGAACCACAACAGCAGGATCAGGGTGATGACGAAAGCGATGCCGAAGAACAGCACCACCATCACCAGACCATCGATCAGATCGCCGACCTTCTTGGCGAAACCGACGATGTGGATCTTGACGTTGGGGTTCTGTGCTTCGAACTTGTTGCGGATCTTGTCTTCGAGTTCATGGGAGAACTTGCGGTAGTCCAGCGCAAGCAACTTGCCCTGGTCTTCCGGGTCCGGGTAGGACTCCAGCAGCGGGATGTCGACGATGCTCGACTTGAAGTCGTTGGCCACCAGCCGCCCGACTTGGCCGGACTTGAGCACGTTGTTGCGCAGCAGATCGAGACTGTCTTGCGAGCCGTTGTAGCTCTGCGGGATCACTTCACCGCCGGCGAAACCCTCTTCGGTCACTTCGGTCCAGCGTACGCTCGGGCTCCACAGCGACTTCAGCCCGGAGCGGTCAACGCCAGAGATGTAGAACACCTCGTCGTTGATCTGGCGCAGAGTCTCCATGTACTCCTTGGAGAAGATGTCGCCGTCCTTGGCTTCTACCGAAATGCGCACGGTGTTGCCCAGGTTCGCCAGATCGTTGCGGTGCTCCATCATCTTCTCGATGAACGGATGCTTGAGCGGGATCATTTTTTCGAAACTGGTCGAAGGCCGGATCAACGTGGCCTGCCAGAACAGGAAAATACTCACCACCAGGCAGATGAGGATCACTGCCGGACGGTTGTTGAAGATCAGGCGCTCAAGAAACGTCGCCTTGTCCTGCTGAGGAGTGATCAAGGAAGTCATAGCCCCGCCTTCTTATTATTGATCTCGGCACCGTTTGGCAGCGTGGTGTGAACGCCACCCTGCCCGCTCAGAATCAGATTGCCGTCGCCGGCAGCGGTGACCGACGACAGGGAAATACGATCAGGACGGTTGAACACGCTGAAGGTCTCGCCGTTGTCGCTGCTGCTGATCACCGAACCGCCGTTGCCAACGATCACGATCGAGCCATCTTCAAGCAGGGTCGCGCCGGACAAGCCGAATTCCAGCGATCCGCGCGCAGCTTTCAGCTCGACCTGCTCCCAGGTGCTGCCGAAATCCGTCGAGCGATAAAGGTTGCCGCGCAAGCCATAAGCCAGCAGGGTCTGCGGTTGCGCCGTGCCGATCACGCCGAACAGCGAGCCTTCGTACGGGCCTTCGAGTTTTTCCCAGGTCTGGCCGTCATCGGCGGAGCGGAACATGCTGCCCGACTCGCCGACGATGAACAGCCCAGCGTCCTTCACCGCCGCGATGGCGTTGAGGTGGAATTGATCTTCGTTGTCGAGGCGGTCACTGACGTCTTCCCAGTTTTTACCGCCGTCGGTGGTTTCCAGCAGCGCACCGTACGCGCCCACGGCGAGGCCGCTGTTGACGTCCTTGAACCAGACGTCGAGCAGCGGCGATTCGCGTTTGAGGTCTTCGAATTGCTTGGTCCAGGTCAGACCGCCGTCTGCGCTGGCGAGGATTTGCGCGTCGTGGCCGACCGCCCAGCCGTGCTTGTCGTCGACAAAGTACACAGCGGTCAGCAGTTGCCGGCTCGGCACTTTGGCTTGCGTCCAGGTTTTGCCCTGGTCATCGGAATAGAGAATGTGCCCGCGATCGCCGACCGCGACCAGGCGTGCGCCAGCGTGGACGACATCGAGAATCAGGCTTTTCGCGGCTTTGGCGGATTCGGTGGCATAGACCACGTCGGCTGGCGCCTCGGCGGCCATCACCGGTGCCGATAACGTGGCAAAGCCCAGCAGAGAGAGTGCTGTGGCCAGCAACGCGGTGTTGCGTAACGCCGGCGGGCGGCAACGACTCATAGACCTTCCCCTATTTATTATTGTTAGGCCATCTGGCCTTCAAGGGCGCCGCAAGTGTGCTCCGCTGATGGCTGGTCAGAAGCATAGTCCTGAAACCCGCAATCCAGAGCCACTTCGGAAGCTGGCTCATCCTATCGGGCTTTCGAAACGTCTGACAATCGGCGCCACGTTATCTTTTGTTAACCGCATTGCCGACGGATTCCCCCCTGTAGGAGTGAGCCTGCTCGCGATAGCGGTGTATCAGTTAGCAATTGCTCAGCTGACACACCGCTATCGCGAGCAGGCTCACTCCTACAGGGAGTTGTGGGGGCTTTGGGATTTGAATACATGACCATTCGCCGGGGTGATGCGGCAAAAGTTACCGGAGGGACTTGCACGATCGGTATTATGGTATACCATCAGACGCACAGACACTCTTAATCCCCCAACGGAGCAGCTCATGAGTTTCGAAATTCGCAAGATCGTCAGCTATGTCGAAGAAACCTTTATCGAAGGCGGCAAAGCCACTGACAAGCCGGTGACCATGGTTGGTCTCGCCGTGGTGATGAAAAACCCTTGGGTGGGCAACGGTTTCGTCGAAGACCTCAAGCCGCAGATCCGTGCCAACTGCTCCGACCTCGGCGCGCTGATGGTTGAACGTCTGGTCGGCATCATCGGCGGTGCGGAAAAAATCGAGGCCTACGGCAAAGCCGCTGTGGTCGGCGCTGACGGCGAGATCGAGCACGCCTCCGCCGTGATCCACACCCTGCGCTTTGGCAATCACTACCGCGAAGCGGTCAACGCCAAGAGCTACCTGAGCTTCACCAACAAGCGCGGCGGCCCGGGCACTTCGATCCAGATCCCGATGATGCACAAGGACGACGAAGGTCAGCGTTCGCACTACATCACTCTGGAAATGCAGATCGAAGACGCGCCGCGTGCCGACGAAATTGTTGTCGTGCTGGGTTGCGCTGACGGTGGCCGTCTGCACCCGCGCATTGGCAATCGCTACATCGATCTGGAAGAACTGGCCGCCGAAAAAGCCCAGTAATCACAATAAAAAGGCATTGCAGGAGCGCTCCATGATTCGGCTCACCGCTGAACTCACCCCGGCTGGCACCAGTTACCTGGCGACCGGCCAAGGCCAGCCCGTGGTTTTGATCCACGGCGTGGGCCTGAACAAAGAAATGTGGGGCGGGCAGATCGTCGGTCTGTCCAGCCAATACCGGGTGATCGCCTACGACATGCTCGGCCATGGCGCCAGCCCGCGACCGGCCAGCGGCACCAACCTGCTCGGTTACGCCGATCAGTTGCTGGAGCTGCTCGATCACCTCAATCTGCCGCAGGCAGCGGTGATCGGTTTCTCCATGGGCGGTCTGGTCGCGCGGGCCTTTGCCCTGCATTACCCGGAGCGCCTGCAAAGCCTGGTGGTGTTGAACAGTGTGTTCAACCGCAGCGAAGAACAGCGTGCCGGCGTCATCGCCCGTACCGCGCAAGCCGCCGAACATGGCCCGGACGCCAATGCCGAAGCGGCGTTGTCGCGCTGGTTCAGCCGCGAGTATCAGGCGGCCAACCCGGCGCAGATCGCCGCATTGCGCCAGACCCTCGCCAATAATGATCCTCAGGGTTACCTGACCACCTACGAATTGTTCGCCACCCAAGACATGTACCGCGCCGACGACCTGGGCAGCATTCAGGCGCCGACGCTGATCGCCACCGGTGAACTCGATCCGGGTTCGACCCCGGAAATGGCCGAGCAACTGGCCCGACGCATCCCCGGTGCGAAGGTTGCAGTGCTGGCCGAGCAACGGCATATGATGCCGGTAGAGTCGCCGCGCCTGGTCAACCAGACGCTACTGGAATTTCTGCAATTCGCACACTCCCGACAAAACCATATAAAGGGGATCGTTGCATGACACTCGCACGCTTCCAGATGTGCATCGGCGGAGAATGGGTCGACGCCCTCTCCGGCAAGACCTTCGAAAGCCTCAACCCGGCCACGGCGCAAGCCTGGGCGGAGTTGCCCGACGCCGATGAAGCGGACGTCGAACGTGCCGTGCAATCGGCACAGACCGCTTTCGACAGCCCGGCATGGCGTGGTCTGACTGCCACCGCACGCGGCAAATTGCTGCGCCGTCTCGGCGACTTGATCGCCGAAAATAAAGAACAACTGGCGCAGCTGGAAAGCCGCGACAACGGCAAACTGATCCGCGAAACCCGTGGGCAAGTCAGCTATCTGCCGGAGTTTTTCCACTACACCGCCGGCCTGGCCGACAAGCTCGAAGGCGGCACGCTGCCGCTGGATAAGCCGGATCTGTTCGCCTACACCGTGCACGAAGCAATGGGCGTGGTCGCCGCGATCATTCCGTGGAACAGCCCGCTGTACCTGACCGCAATCAAACTCGCCCCGGCCCTCGCCGCTGGCAATACGATTGTGATCAAGCCGTCCGAGCACGCTTCGGCGACCATTCTTGAACTGGCACGTCTGGCGCTCGAAGCCGGGATTCCGCCGGGCGTGGTCAACGTCGTCACCGGTTACGGCCCAAGCACTGGCGCCGCCCTCACCCGCCATCCGCTGATCCGCAAGATTGCCTTCACCGGCGGCGCGGCGACAGCACGGCATGTGGTGCGCAGCAGCGCCGAGAACTTCGCCAAGCTGTCGCTGGAACTGGGCGGCAAATCACCGAACATCATCTTCGCCGACGCCGATCTGGACAGCGCGATCAACGGCGCGATCGCCGGGATCTACGCGGCCTCCGGACAGAGCTGCGTGTCGGGTTCGCGACTGTTGGTGCAGGACGAGATCTACGACGAATTCGTCAGCCGACTGGTCGAACGCGCCCAGCGCATTCGCATCGGCAACCCGCAAGAAGACCACAGTGAGATGGGCCCGATGGCCACCGCGCAGCAATTGGCGGTGGTCGAAGGTCTGGTCGCCGACGCCATCGCTGAAGGCGCGCGTTTGCGCACTGGCGGCAAGCGCCCGGCGGATCTTGGCGAAGGCTGGTTCTACGAGCCGACGCTGTTCGAATGCGACCGCAATTCGATGAAGATCATGCAGGAAGAAGTCTTCGGCCCAGTGGCGTCGGTGATTCGCTTCAAGGATGAAGCCGAGGCACTGGCGATCGCCAACGACTCACAGTTCGGCCTGGCGGCTGGCATCTGGACCCGTGATCTGGGCCGTGCTCACCGCCTCGCTCGCGATGTGCGCTCCGGGATCATCTGGGTCAACACCTACCGCGCGGTGTCAGCAATGGCCCCGATCGGCGGTTTCAAGAACAGTGGCTATGGACGCGAAAGCGGCATCGATTCGGTGCTGGCCTACACCGAACTGAAAACGGTGTGGATCAACCTTTCTCAGGCACCAATGCCTGATCCGTTTGTGATGCGCTAGGAGTCCTGCGAAATGATCGAACCCGGCATTTACAAAGACGTCATGAGCTCGTTCCCGTCCGGCGTCACGGTGGTCACCACCCTTGACCCTGAGGGTGGGATCGTCGGCATCACCGCCAGCGCTTTTAGCGCGCTGTCGATTGACCCGGCGCTGGTGTTGTTCTGTCCCAACTATGCTTCCGACACTTACCCGGTGCTGCGTGACAGCAAGAAATTTGCGATCCATTTGCTGTCGGCTGACCAGACGGCTGAGGCCTATGCTTTCGCCAGTAAAGGCAAGGACAAGGCCAAGGACATCGCGTGGCATTTGAGCGAACTCGGTAACCCGATTCTGGCCAAAGCGACGGCGATCATCGAGTGCGAGTTGTGGCGGGAATACGATGGTGGTGATCACGCGATTATCGTTGGCGCGGTGAAGAACCTGATCCTGCCCGCGCAACCGGTGACGCCGATGATTTACCACAAAGGCAAGCTCGGGCCGTTGCCGACTCTGGCCTGACGGATTCACACAAATCCCCCTGTAGGAGTGAGCCTGCTCGCGATAGCGGACTGACATTCAACATTGATGTCGACTGATCCACCGCTATCGCGAGCAGGCTCACTCCTACAAGGGATCGTGGTCACAGGAGGAATGATGAGTAACGAAAAGTATGAGAAGGGCCTGAAGATCCGCACTCAGGTGCTCGGCGAAGCCTACGTGCAGCGTTCGATAGAGAACGCCGACGACTTCACCCGTCCGCTGCAGGAAATGGTTACCGAATACTGCTGGGGCCATGTCTGGGGGCGTGAGGGTTTGTCGCTCAAGGAGCGCAGCATGATCAACCTGGCGATGATCTCGGCGCTCAACCGTCCGCATGAACTCAAGCTGCATGTGCGCGGCGCCTTGCGTAACGGCCTGAGTCGTGAGCAAATACGCGAAATTCTGCTTCAGGTCGGCATTTATTGCGGCGTTCCGGCAGCCGTGGACAGTTTCCGGCTGGCCCGTGAAGCCTTTGCCGAAGCCGACGCCGAAGCCTCAGTTAACCCCTCGGCTGTTTAGATGCCCGTCTGGCATGGACAGCCAACTTAAAGAGCGGACCCCATGAAACGCCAGCCACTCGACGACAGCTTCAAGGTCAATCGCAACCCCGTTACCCTGCGCGAAATCGTGCTGGATAAACTGCGTAGCGCGATCATGAATTTCCAGCTCATGCCAGGCGATCGTCTGGTCGAGCGCGATCTGTGCGATCGCCTCGGTGTAAGCCGTACGTCGGTGCGTGAAGCCTTGCGTCACCTGGAATCCGAAGGTCTGGTCGAGTTCGCCGATGCCAAAGGCCCGCGCGTGGCGATCATCACCCTCGCCGATGCGGTCGACATCTATGAGCTGCGCTGCGTACTTGAAGGCCTGATCGTGCAGTTGTTCACCCTGCGCGCCAAAGCCAAGGACATCAAAGCCCTGGAAAAAGCCCTCGACGACAACCGCAAGGCGCTCAAGGACGGCGAGTTGCAGCAAGTGATCGACTCGGTGCAGGGTTTCTACGACGTGCTGCTCGAAGGTTCGGGCAACCATGTGGCGGCGACTCAACTGCGCCAGTTGCAGGCGCGCATCAGCTACCTGCGCGCGACCTCGGTGTCCCAGGAAAACCGTCGCGGCGCGAGTAACCACGAAATGGAAAAAATGGTCGAGGCGATCAAGAGCGGCGATCCGCTGGCGGCGCATCAGGCCTGCGTCGATCACGTTCGCGCCGCTGCTGCGGTGGCGCTCGACTACCTCAAGCGCAAACAGGAAGAGACCGGCGCCACGCCGAACATCACCCTGCCCATCGCGCTGAAAGAACCCCGTATAGGTCACTGATATGTTCAGCCCGAGCTATTGCCCGAAATGCGGTGGCCCTGACCTCGGTCAGCAGGTGCCGCCGGGCGATACGCACGAGCGCCTGATGTGCCGCGGCTGCGGCTACATCCACTACGTCAATCCGAAGATCATTGCCGGCTGCATCATCGAGCAGGACGGCAAATACCTCTTGTGCCAACGCGCGATCCCACCGCGCCCGGGCACCTGGACGCTGCCCGCCGGGTTCATGGAAAGCGGCGAGACCACAGAGCAAGCGGCCATCCGCGAGGTCTGGGAAGAAAGCGGTGTGCGCGCGGAAATCGTCTCGCCGTACTCGATTTTCAGCGTGCCGAAGATCAGCGAGGTGTACATCATCTTCCGTGCGATCGCGCTGGAGATCACCGGGCAGTACGGGCCGGAGACTATGGATTACAAGTTCTTCGCGCCGGAAGAGATTCCGTGGGAACAGATCTATTACCCGGCGATCCGGCAGATTCTCGAGCGCTATATCGAAGAACGCCAGGCTGGGGTGTATGGGATCTACATGGGCAATGACGATAGCGGCAAGATTCACTTTATCCGCTGACAACGCAACCCGCTCTTTGTAGGAGTGAGCCTGCTCGCGATAGCGGTGTGTCAGGTAGAGAATTGCCGACTGACACACAGCTATCGCGAGCAGGCTCACTCCTACAGGGGTTTAGTGGTGTTGCTTAAATTGGGGCGATGCCTTCAACGATGACGATTTCCGCCCTCGCCCATTCCTCGCGATAACGTTTCGCTTCCTGATACGCCGCTGAGTGGTAGCACGCCACAGCCTTCTCATAGCTCTCGAACTCGATCACCACGCTGCGTTGCGGCGTCTGGCGCCCTTCCATCGCCTCGCTGCGCCCGCCTCTGGCCAGAAACTTCGCGCCAAACGCAGCGAACGCTGCCGGCGCACGCTGGGTGTATTGGCTGTAATGATCGGCATCGGCTATATCCACGTGAGCAATCCAGTACGCCTTCATAGTGACCTCTTTGTTGATTTTGTATTATGGTATACCAATATATTTCCAACGAACCCTGAGAGTCCAGCATGGCCTTCAACAGCATCGAAGAAATCATCGAAGATTATCGTCTCGGCAAAATGGTCTTGCTGGTCGATGACGAAGACCGCGAAAACGAAGGCGACCTGCTGCTGGCCGCCGACCGTTGCACGCCCGAGGCGATCAGCTTCATGGCCCGCGAAGCGCGCGGTCTGATCTGCCTGACCCTGACCGACGAACATTGCCAGCGTTTGGGCCTGGAGCAAATGGTGCCGGCCAATGGCAGCGTGTTCAGTACCGCGTTTACCGTATCGATTGAAGCAGCGGTTGGCGTGACCACCGGCATCTCCGCAGCAGATCGCGCTTGCACCGTGGCCGCCGCCGTCGCGCCGAATGCCCGCGCTGAAGATCTGGTGCAGCCCGGCCACATCTTCCCGCTGCGCGCCAAGGAAGGTGGCGTACTGACCCGCGCGGGTCACACCGAGGCCGGTTGCGATCTGGCGCGTCTGGCCGGTTTTACCCCGGCCTCGGTGATCGTCGAGGTGATGAACGACGACGGCACCATGGCCCGTCGCCCGGATCTGGAAGTGTTTGCGCGCAAGCACGGGATCAAGATCGGCACCATCGCCGACCTGATCCACTATCGCCTGAGCACCGAACACACCATTGAACGCATCGGCGAACGGGAGCTGCCGACGGTGCATGGCACGTTTCGCTTGATCACCTTTGAGGATCGCATCGAGGGCGGCGTGCACATGGCGATGGTCATGGGCGATCTGCGCCGTGAAGAGCCGACGCTGGTGCGCGTGCATGTGATCGATCCGCTGCGGGATCTGGTTGGCGCGGAATATAGCGGGCCGACGAACTGGACGCTTTGGGCGGCGTTGCAACGGGTCGCGGCTGAGGGGCATGGGGTTGTGGTGGTGCTGGCCAATCACGAGTCTTCGCAGGCGCTGCTGGAGCGGGTGCCGCAGTTGACCCAGCCGCCGAGGCAGTTCAGCCGTTCGCAATCGCGGATTTATTCGGAGGTCGGGACCGGGGCGCAGATTCTGCAGAACCTTGGGGTTGGCAAGTTGCGTCACCTGGGCCCTCCTCTGAAATACGCCGGCCTGACAGGTTATGACCTGGAAGTGGTCGAGAGTATTCCGTTTACCGAGTGAAGCTGCCCTCACCCCAGCCCTCCCGAAACGTCGGACCGCCCGTAGGGAGAGGGAGCTGACCGAGGTGTTTAGTCGCTATACGCCGACCTGAGATACCGAGCCGAACTCAGGTTTTGAACAGCCTCCAATCGGCCCCCTCTCCCGAAGGGAGAGGGCTGGGGTGAGGGGCTGGATCTGACATTCACAAAAAACATTCAAGCCGAACGCATCAAATAACCGCCCGGCCAGATAACCGGTAAGGCAAAGTGCTTGCACAAAGTTTGGAATACCATAATATGATATTCCATAGACCGGACATTCCAACGAACGTCCATCTACTGCTCCCGATAGGCGGGCAACAACGCAAGCCCGCTCAAAAACACAACAATGAGGGCGTAAAAATGGTGTTGAACAAAGCTGCAACCGCGATCTTTTTTGCGGGACTGCTCAGCGTTACCGGCCAGGCTGCAATGGCTGCCGAGAGCGTGAACTTCGTCAGCTGGGGCGGAAGCACCCAGGATGCGCAGAAACAGGCCTGGGCCGATCCGTTCAGCAAGGCCAGCGGCATCACCGTCGTGCAGGATGGCCCGACTGACTACGGCAAACTCAAAGCCATGGTCGAGAGCGGCAACGTGCAGTGGGACGTGGTCGATGTCGAAGCCGACTTCGCCCTGCGCGCCGCCGCTGAAGGCCTGCTCGAACCCCTCGATTTCAAAGTCATCCAGCGCGACAAGATCGACCCGCGTTTCGTCAGCGATTACGGCGTCGGCTCGTTCTTCTTCTCCTTCGTCCTCGGCTACAACGAGGGCAAACTCGGCGCCAACAAACCGCAGGATTGGAGCGCCCTGTTCGACACCAAAACCTACCCGGGCAAACGCGCCCTGTACAAATGGCCAAGCCCTGGCGTGCTCGAACTGGCGCTGCTGGCCGACGGCGTGGCGGCCGACAAGCTCTACCCGCTGGATCTGGATCGCGCCTTCAAGAAGCTCGACACCATCAAGAAGGACATCGTCTGGTGGGGCGGCGGCGCGCAGTCGCAGCAACTGCTGGCGTCAGGTGAAGCGAGCATGGGCCAGTTCTGGAACGGTCGCATTCACGCCCTGCAAGAAGACGGCGCACCGGTCGGCGTGAGCTGGAAACAGAATCTGGTCATGGCCGACATTCTGGTGATTCCAAAAGGCTCGAAAAACAAGGACGCGGCGATGAAGTTCCTCGCCGCCGCCAGCGGCGCCAAAGGCCAGGCCGACTTCTCCAACCTGACCGCCTACGCCCCGGTCAACCTCGACAGTGTGGAGCGTCTGGATTCGACGCTGGCCCCCAACCTGCCGACTGCCTACGCTAAGGATCAGATCACTCTTGATTTCGCGTACTGGGCCAAAAACGGCCAGGCCATCGCGACACGGTGGAACGAATGGCTGGTCAAATGAAAATGGCGGCCACCGCGTCCCGTCCCTCCACTGCCACCGGGAGCGCGACCAGCGCTGCCGGTTCGGCCCACGGAACACAGGCGGTTGCGATGCAGCAAGCCCCGTCCCTCAGACAACGCTGGCGCGGCGTCGGCAACCTCGCCCCGGCGCTGTTGTTCATCGGCCTGTTCTTTCTCGCGCCGTTGATTGGCCTGCTGTTGCGCGGCGTGCTCGAACCGACCCCGGGCCTTGGCAACTATGAACAACTGTTCGCCAACTCGGCGTACGCCCGAGTGCTGCTCAACACCTTCTCGGTGGCCGGGCTGGTAACGCTGTTCAGCCTGTTGCTGGGCTTTCCGCTGGCTTGGGCGATCACCTTGGTGCCGCGCGGCTGGGGACGCTGGATTCTCAACATCGTGCTGCTGTCGATGTGGACCAGCCTGCTCGCCCGCACGTATTCGTGGCTGGTGCTGCTGCAAGCGTCGGGCGTGATCAACAAGGCTCTGATGGCGATGGGCATCATCGATCAGCCGCTGGAAATGGTCCACAACCTCACCGGCGTAGTGATCGGCATGAGCTACATCATGATCCCGTTCATCGTCCTGCCGTTGCAGGCAACCATGCAGGCCATCGACCCGATGATTCTGCAGGCCGGTTCGATTTGCGGCGCCAGCCCGTGGAGCAACTTCTTCCGGGTGTTCCTGCCGCTGTGCCGGCCGGGTCTGGCCTCCGGTGGCTTGATGGTGTTCGTCATGTCGCTCGGTTACTACGTGACCCCGGCGCTGCTCGGCGGCGCGCAGAACATGATGCTGCCGGAGTTCATCATTCAGCAGGTGCAATCGTTCCTCAACTGGGGCCTGGCCAGTGCCGGCGCTGCGTTGCTGATCGCGATCACTTTGGTGCTGTTCTACTTCTACCTGAAGCTTCAGCCGGAATCCCCGGTTGGCGCCAGTAACGCGAGGTAAGCCGACATGCTCCTGACCCCCAATGCGATGAGCCGGCGCATGCGCTTCGGCCTCTACGCCACCACCGGGCTGATCGGTCTGTTCCTGCTGTTGCCGATCGTGTTTATCGTGCTGCTGTCGTTCGGCTCCTCGCAGTGGCTGGTGTTCCCGCCACCGGGCTGGACGCTGAAATGGTACGGCCAGTTCTTCTCCAACCCCGATTGGATGAACGCCGCAGCGGCCAGCCTCAAGGTCGCTGTGCTGACCACGATCTGCGCCGTGGCCCTCGGTTTGCCGACCGCGTTTGCGCTGGTTCGCGGGCGTTTTCCCGGTCGGGAAATGCTCTACGGCCTGTTCACCCTGCCGATGATCGTGCCGCTGGTGATCATCGCCGTGGCGGTGTACGCGCTGTTTCTCAAGCTCGGTTACACCGGGACGATGTTCGCGTTTGTCGTCAGCCATGTGATCGTCGCGCTGCCGTTTACCATCATCTCGATCATCAACTCGCTGAAGTTGTTTGATCAGTCGATTGAAGACGCGGCGGTGATTTGTGGTGCTTCACGCCTGCAAGCGGTGTTCAAAGTGACATTCCCGGCGATTCGTCCGGGCATGGTTGCCGGCGCCCTCTTCGCCTTCCTCGTTTCGTGGGACGAAGTGGTGCTCAGCGTGATGATGGCCAGCCCGACCCTGCAAACCCTTCCCGTGAAAATGTGGACCACCTTGCGCCAGGACCTGACGCCAGTGATCGCCGTCGCTTCGACGCTGCTGATCGGCTTGTCGGTATTGGTCATGGTCATCGCCGCCGCGCTGCGCCGGCGCAACGAAATCAGCGCCTGAGCGCCCAGGAGTACGACATGAGTGCCGTGATCAAAGACGCCTCCCAGCAGAACGACAAACCCCCGGTCAGCCTGCGCAACCTGAACAAGCACTACGGCGATTTTGCCGCCGTCGACAACATTTCGCTGGACATCAAGGACGGTGAATTCCTCACCTTCCTCGGCTCCAGCGGCTCGGGCAAAAGCACCACGCTGTCGATGCTCGCCGGATTTGAAACGCCGAGCAGCGGCGAGATCCTCGTCAACGGTCAGTCGCTGGTGAATGTGCCTCCGCACAAGCGTGACATCGGCATGGTGTTCCAGCGTTATTCGCTGTTCCCGCATCTGTCGGTGCGCGACAACATCGCCTTTCCGCTGGCGATCCGCAAACTGGCCGCCGCCGAACGTGACAAACGTGTCGACGCGATGTTGAAACTGGTCCAGCTCGAACAGTTCGCCCATCGCCGCCCTTCGCAACTGTCTGGCGGCCAGCAGCAACGTGTCGCCATTGCCCGGGCGCTGGTTTACGAACCACGCATCCTGCTGATGGATGAACCGCTCGGTGCGCTGGATAAAAAGCTGCGTGAAGATCTGCAGGATGAACTGCGCCAACTGCATCGTCGCCTGGGCATCACCATTGTTTACGTGACCCACGACCAGGAAGAAGCCATGCGTTTGTCGCAGCGCATTGCGATTTTCAGTCACGGCAAGATTGTTGGATTGGGCAGCGGTTATGACCTTTATCAGAATCCGCCGAATGCGTTTGTGGCGTCGTTCCTGGGCAATTCGAACTTCCTCAAGCTCAAGGCGCAGGGCAATGCGGCGGCTTCGTTTGAAGGACAGTCATTGTCGATTCGACTGACCGCTGGGTTGCATACGGATCAGGATGTGTTGCTGATGGTGCGGCCGGAAAAAGCCTTGGCGTTGAGCGTGGCGCAAGCGATCAGCGAACCGTTGCCGTCGGGTTGGAATGAGGTTTCAGCGAAGGTTGTGGAAGTGCTGTTTCTCGGTGAGAGCCAGACCTGCAGTGTGGTCACTTCGGGCGGCACTTCGATGACGGTGAAAGCGTTGTCCGCCGCCGGCATGCCGCTCAAGGCTGGCGATCCGGTGCAAGTACGCTGGGCTACCGCTGACGCCTGCGTTTACACCGAATGGACGGACAGCGACCTGAACAAGGCTGCGGGTTCTCACTGATAGCGTGTTGTCTGTGGGATCTACCCCCTCACCCCAGCCCTCTCCCCCAGGGGGGCGAGGGGGAAAGGGAGCCGATCTTCATGCTGTTCAAAACCCGAGTTCGACTCGGTATCCCAAGTCGGCGCACCTCGAAAGACCACCTCAATCAGTCCCCTCTCCCTCTGGAGAGGGTTAGGGTGAGGGAGCCAATCCCCGTGCTGTTCAAAACCCGAGTTCGACTCGGTATCCCAAGTCGGCGTACCTCGAAAGACCACCTCGGTCGGTCCCCTCTCCCTCTGGGAGAGGGCTAGGGTGAGGGAAACAGTCGACGCGGTATCAGACAATAGCGCGGTAGCCTTCTATCTCGTCTGGCCACGCGGTCAAGATCTCAAACCCCGTCTCCGTCACCGCAACCATATGCTCCCACTGCGCCGACAACGAGCCATCCTTGGTCAGCACCGTCCAGCCATCCGGCATATTCTTCACATGACGCTTGCCGGCATTGAGCATCGGCTCCACGGTAAAAATCATCCCGGCCTTGAGCTTCATGCCCTGATTCGGAAAGCCGTAATGCAGGATCTGCGGCTCATCGTGATAGACCTTGCCAATCCCGTGCCCGCAGTACTCGCGCACCACGCTGAAGCCTTCTTTCTCCGCCAGGCTCTGGATCGCATGGCCGATATCGCCCAGCGTGGCGCCCGGTTTCACCACGCGGATGCCCGCGCACATCGCCTCGTAGGTGGTCTTGATCAGGTGCTGCGCTTCAGGCGTCGCATCACCGACCACGTACATGCGGCTGGTATCACCGAACCAGCCGTCCTTGATCACGGCGATGTCGAGGTTGACGATATCGCCATCCTTCAGCAGCGTGCCCGATGGGATGCCATGGCACACCACGTCGTTGACCGAGGCGCAGACGGTTTTCGGAAAGCCGTGATAACCGACGTTGGCCGGCACTGCTTTCTGCACATTGACGATGTAGTCATTGCACAGTTGATCGAGCTGATCAGTGGTGACGCCGGCCTTCACATGCGGCACCAGCATGGCCAGCACTTCAGCGGCGAGTTTGCCGGCAGCACGCGATTGCGCGATGTCGGCCGGGGTGTTGATCTTGATCTGGTTTCTCATGCGCTGACGGCTTCCTGAGTCAGTTGTTGCAGATCCAGCCCGCCGTTCTGTTCGGCGCGGATCAGCAAGCGGCAAATGGCGCTGTGGTCGAGGTTGGGGTGCAGCTCGGCGAGCATGCCGATGCGCATCCAGTGCTCGGCCTGCGCGTTGATCGAGCGGCTGAGGGCGTTGCTGGAGATACGCAGGTTCTCGTGCATGTCCTCTGAAATCTTTACGATGCCCATATATGAATCCGATACGATGTGTATATGGATCGTATATTAGCCAAGCCTCATGGGAAATTGCAAATTTCGCGGCGTTGCCAAATCGCAGGCAAAAAAAAGCTGCCAAAACTGGCAGCAAAAACTTTAAGAACACGCGATGTATTGGCCTCAGCATAGACGCCGGATAATGACAGTGTCGTGACAGTCGCAAATTCATTCAACCGCCCCGCCCCAGTCATCAGGATGTCATCAAGATCACGGCAGAATCCTCGCAAACCGTCTTGAGCCTCGCGACGGATGCTCTGCAAGGATTCCCATGAAAGACGACGCCTCGCTGTTTGCCGCCATCGACCTGGGTTCGAACGCCTTTCGCCTGATGATCGGCCAGTCGGTGCGCAGCCGCAAAGGCTTGCAAATTCAGGAGGTGAAAACCCTGCGCGAACCGGTGCGCCTCGCCGAGGGCTTTGACGGTGGTGCACTGGATGCACTGGCACTGGATCGCGGCTGGCAGGCGTTGGCGCGGTTCGGCAAGAAGCTGCGTGGTTTCGAGGCCGGCCGGGTTCGTGCGGTGGCCACCAGCGCGGTGCGTGAAGCGGACAACGCGCAACTTTTTCTGGCCAGTGCCGAGCGGCATCTGGGCTTTCCCATCGACGTCATTTGCGGGCATGAAGAGGCGCGGCTGGTCTACGCCGGCGTAACTCACGCCTTGCCCAGCGCCGACGACCTGCGCCTGGTGGTCGACATCGGCGGCGGTTCCACCGAGCTGATCCTCGGCCAGGGTTCACAACCCTTGTTAACCGAAAGCATCGCCATCGGCAGCGGTACCTTGAGCACGCGATTCTTTCGCGGCGGCGATGTGTCCGCCGGCGCGCTACAGGAGGCTGAACGCTTCGCCATCCTGCAGTTTGAACACGTCGCCAAGCGCTATCGCGCGCAAGGCTGGCAGCAGACGATCGGTTCGTCAGGCACCGCGCGCATGCTGGCCAAAGTGCTCAAGACCAATCGCCTCAACGACTTCGGCGAGGACGGCATCACCTACGGCGGCCTGCTGCGCCTGTCGCTGCTGTTGTTGAAGGTAAACAACGTGCAACAGCTCAAGCTCGCAGGCCTGCAACCACACCGCCAGAGCATTCTGCCCGGCGGTCTGGTGTTAATGCTGGCGGCATTCAAAGTATTCGGTATCGCACAAATGCTGCCGTCGGAACCGGGCCTGCGTCTGGGCGTGTTGCACGGTTTGATGAGCCAGCACTAATCCTCGCCGCAACAGATTCGTCTCCCCTTCAGCGGCTTGATCGACTAACATGCCGCCGCTGGTTCCCGAACGGGACTAATAGGGAATCCGGGGTGCTTGCACAGCATTGACCGGAACTGCCCCCGCAACTGTAGGTGCCGAGCCTGCTCCACGACTGCCACTGGGTGAATCCCGGGAAGGCCGGAGCCAGGCGATGACGCATCAGTCAGGAGACCTGCCGGCACAGTGATTACTAACCGGCGGGGTGTCCGGGAAGGACATCGTGCCGTGCGCGTCTTCGTTGGCTGCCCGGCCTTGCGCTGTTTTCCTGACCGCGTTCGATGGTGTGTTTCCAGACCGTACTCTCCCGCTCCCCGTACGGTTCCCCTGGAGACTGCCCCATGCTGCTGCCCCGCGTTGCCACCCTCATTACCGGCCTGAGCCTTGGCGCCCTGGCGCAGGCGGCACCGACTGTCTATCCACTGACGGTGGAGAACTGCGGCAGCACCCTGACCTTCCAGCACGCACCGACGCGCACCGTGACCATCGGCCAGGCCGGCACGGAGATGCTCTACGCCATGGGCCTGGGCGACAAAGTCGTCGGCACCTCGTTGTGGTTCAACAATGTGCTGGCCAAATACAAAGCGCAGGATGACAAGATCGAGCGTCTGGCTGACAACGAACCGAGTTTCGAGTCGGTAATCGGCAAGCGTCCGGAACTGGTCGCCGTGGAACTGGAATGGATGGTCGGCCCGCAAGGCGCGGTGGGCACTCGCGAGCAGTTTCATGAACTGAAGATTCCAACGTACCTGCTGCCTTCCGATTGCGAAGCCAAGGACAACCTCGTCGGCGCCGATGGCACGCGACTGGCGCCGTTTCACATCGAGACGATTTACAAAAGCGTGAGCCAACTGGCGCAGATCTTCGATGTTCAGGAGCGTGGCCAGCAGCTCAATGATCAACTCAAGGCAAGTCTCGCCAAATCGATTGCCACCGCCCAAGGCAAACAGCTCAAAGACGCCAGCGCGCTGGTGTGGTTCTCCAGCGCACAAATGGACATCGAGCCGTTCGTGGCCGGGCACAAAGGCGTTCCCGATTTCATGCTCAGCACCCTCGGCGTGCGCAACGTGGTGGCGTCCGATGAGGAGTGGCCAACCGTCGGTTGGGAAACCATCGCCAAGGCCAATCCGACCTTCCTGGTCATCGCGCGCATGGATCGTCGACGTTTCCCCGCCGACGACTATGAAAAGAAACTCGCCTTCCTGCGCAGCGATCCGGTGACGCGCAACATGGACGCGGTGAAACACAACCGCATCATCATTGTCGACGCCATGGCCCTGCAGGCGAGCCTGCGCATGTTCGAGGGCATCGAACAATTGGCCACGGCCATCAACGGCTATGACCTGTCGCAATGAGTGCCAGCCTGATCCGCACGCTACTGGCCCTGGCGACCCTGTTGATTGCAGTGGTCGCCGGCGTGGCCATCGGTGAAACCTCGATTGCACCGGACGTGGTGTTGCAAGTGCTGGCGAACAAACTGTGGGGCGCCGGGCATGTCCTCGATCCTATCGATGAAGGCATCGTCTGGAACTACCGCCTGACCCGGGCATTGGTCGCGGCGGCATGCGGTGCCGGCTTAGCGACCTGCGGAGTGATTTTGCAGTCGCTGCTGCGCAATCCGTTGGCCGATCCCTATCTGCTGGGCATTTCTGCCGGCGCCTCGACCGGGGCCGTGATGGTCGCGCTGCTTGGCGTAGGTGCCGGGATCATCTCACTGTCAGTCGGTGCCTTCGCCGGCGCGGTCACGGCGTTTGTGCTGGTGATTGTGCTGGCGCGGGTCAGCGGCTCGGCCAGCGGTACCGGGCAGATCATTCTCGCGGGGATCGCCGGTTCGCAGCTGTTCAATGCGCTGACGGCGTTTCTGATCACCCGCTCGGCAAGCTCCGAGCAGGCACGCGGCATCATGTTCTGGCTGCTGGGCAATCTTGGCGGCGTGCGCTGGCCATCGGTGTGGCTGGCGGTGCCAGTGGCCGTGTTGGGGTTGGTTGTGTGCCTGTGGCATCGGCGGGCGCTGGATGCGTTTACCTTTGGTGCGGATTCGGCGGCGTCGCTCGGCATTCCGGTGCGGCGTGTGCAGATTCTGCTGATCGGTTGTGCAGCGCTGGTGACGGCAGTGATGGTGTCGATTGTCGGTTCGATCGGTTTTGTCGGTCTGGTCATTCCTCATGCTGCGCGTCTGTTGCTGGGCACCGGTCATGCGCGGTTGCTGCCGGCCAGTGCGTTGGGTGGCGCGGTGTTTCTGATAGCCGCCGATGTGCTGTCGCGCACACTGATCAAGGGCCAAGTGATTCCGGTCGGGGTGATTACCGCGCTGGTCGGCGCGCCGGTGTTCGCCTTGATTCTGGTCGGCCGCAGGTCGGCACGATGAACAGTGTCTTGAGTTGTTCCGGCCTGAGCTTCAGGGTGCGCGGCGCCGAGTTGCTCAACGGTGTCAGCCTTGAGGTTCAGCGTGGCGAAACCCTGGGCATTGTCGGGCCGAATGGCGCGGGCAAATCCACTCTATTGAAGTTACTGGCCGGGCTGCGTGAACCGAGCACTGGCGAGGTGCTGCTCGACGGTCAGCGTCTGGGCAAAATGGCCCGGCGCAGCATTGCGCAAAAGCTTGCGGTGGTCGAACAGCAGGCCGACACCGACGACGGCATTCGCGTGTTCGACGCTGTCGCGCTGGGGCGCACGCCTTGGCTGTCGGCGCTGCAACCGTGGTCGGCCGCGGACGATGCCATTGTTCAGCAGGCGCTGACCGACGTTGACGCCATGCACTTGCGCACGCGTCTGTGGCGCAGCCTGTCCGGCGGTGAACGGCAGCGGGTGCACATCGCCCGGGCCCTGGCGCAGCGACCGCAAATCCTGTTGCTCGACGAGCCGGCCAATCACCTCGACATTCAGCATCAACTGACCATTCTCAACGTGGTGCGGGCGTTGCCGGTGACCACGCTGATCGCCCTGCATGATCTTAATCAGGCGTTGAAATGTGATCGTCTGGCGGTGCTGGAGCGCGGGCGACTGGTGGCGTTGGGCAAGCCGCTGGAGGTGCTGACACCGCAGCGCTTACAGGAGACGTTCGGGGTCAGGGCGCATTACCTGACGGACCCGTTTGATGGGGCGCAGATTCTTAGATTTCACTCATGAGATTGTGCATGTGCGTGGTCTGCCAGACCAGGTCAGTGTCGATATCAATTATCGTGAAGCCCTGCCGTTGCCAGAACGCGATGGCGCCCGGCAGAAACGGATGGGTGTGCAGGTAGATCACTTCTACTTCGCTGGCGACTGCCAGATCTTTGATTGATCGATATAGCGCACCGGCCAGACCTGAGCGGCGCTGCGATGGAAGGACAAACAGCCGTACGATTTCCACCACTTTAAGGTCCGGATAAGGCAAGTGCGGGAAGCGTCGGTCGTAAGGAAGATAGCCGATTGAGGCGACAATCTGCCCTTCGTAGCGAGCGATCAGAAAGCGCCCTGCCCCACGCAGATAAACCTCGGCAAAACGTGCCAGATCGTCGGGTATGCCGGTCGCGCTGAGCTTGGGGAAAAGCTCGGCGCGGGCCTTTAGAACAAAATCCAGCACCTCGGGAATGTCTGCGTCAGACACGGTTTGGATAACGGGTTGATGATTCATGCAGCGGCAAACACCTGGATTGCGGCTGGCCACAGTAGCAACAGCCTCCCGGCGATGCCAAGGAAATCCCGGATTCTGAACTTCCTACACAACCCTTGTAGGAGTGAGCCTGCTCGCGATGGCGGTGTGTCAGTCAACTCATTAGTGACTGATACACCGCCATCGCGAGCAGGCTCACTCCTACAGGGGGATTGTGTGTATTCCAGCTGTAGGTGTCAGGCCAGCTCTTTGCGCAGCTGCCGGGCGGCAGTGACCATGTGCACCAGCGCCGCTTCGGTTTCTGGCCAGCCACGGGTTTTCAAACCGCAATCCGGGTTGACCCACAGGCGTTCTGCCGGAATCCGCTTGGCAGCCTTGCGCAGCAGATTAGCCATTTCCGAAGCATCCGGGATGCGCGGCGAGTGGATGTCGTAGACGCCCGGGCCGATTTCGTTCGGATAAGCGAAGGCTTCGAAGGCGTCCAGCAATTCCATGTCCGAGCGCGAGGTTTCGATAGTGATCACGTCGGCATCCATCGCTGCAATCGACTCGATCACATCGTTGAACTCGCTGTAGCACATGTGCGTGTGGATCTGCGTTTCGTCGCGCACACCGGAGGCGCACAGACGGAACACTTCCGTCGCCCAGTCCAGATAAGGCTGCCACTGCGCCTGACGCAACGGCAGCCCCTCACGGAACGCCGCTTCGTCGATCTGCACGATCTTGATGCCGGCGGCTTCCAGATCGACCACTTCATCGCGGATCGCCAGCGCCAGTTGCCGGGCCTGCACTTCACGGCTGACGTCTTCACGCGGGAACGACCACATCAGCATGGTCACCGGGCCGGTCAGCATGCCTTTCATGACCTTGTCGGTCAGACCTTGGGCGTAGCGAATCCACTCGACCGTCATGGCTTTCGGGCGGCTGAGGTCGCCGAAGATCACCGCCGGTTTCACGCAACGCGAACCGTAGCTCTGCACCCAGCCAAACCGGGTGAATACGTAGCCATCCAGTTGCTCGGCGAAGTACTCGACCATGTCGTTACGCTCGGCCTCACCGTGCACCAGCACATCGAGGCCCAGACGTTCCTGGATTTCCACCGCGTGGCGGATCTCGCTGTGCATGGCTTCGGTGTATTCGGCTTCGGTCAGCTTGCCCTGTTTGAACGACTGACGAGCGAGGCGGATCGACGCGGTTTGCGGGAACGAACCGATCGTCGTGGTTGGGAACATTGGTAGATCAAGACCCGCGCGCTGTTTGGCGATGCGCTGGGCAAACAGCGACTGACGCTGGCTGTCCTTGGCCGTGATCGCCGCAACTCGCGCCTGAACCGCAGGTTTGTGAATGCGCGGGGAAGCTGCACGTGCAGCCTGCACCGAGCGACTTTCAGTCAATGCACGTAGCACTTTCGGCGCTTCCGGCTGATTGACGGCATGCGCCAGAATTGCCACTTCTTCACACTTCTGGACGGCAAAGGCCAGCCAGCTTTTCAGTTCGGCATCGAGCTTGTCTTCACGACCCAGATCCACCGGGCTGTGCAGCAGCGAGCAGGACGGCGCGACCCACAGGCGATCACCCAGACGCTCATGGGCATGGCGCAATGTCGCCAAGGCGTTTTCCAGATCGCAGCGCCAGACATTCCGGCCATTGACCACGCCCAGGGACAACACTTTGTAGGCCGGCAGACGATCGAGAATGGTCGGGTACTGCTCCGGTGCGCGCACCAGATCAATGTGCAGACCATCGACAGGCAGGTTGGCAGCCAGACCAAGGTTTTCTTCCAGACCACCAAAGTAAGTCGCGAGCAGTTTCTTCAGTGGATCACGCTGAATCTGGTTGTAGGCACGCTCGAACGCGTTCTTCCATTCCTGCGGCAGATCAAGGACCAGAATCGGCTCGTCGATCTGCACCCATTCCACGCCTTGAGCGGCGAGGCGCGCGAAGATCTGGCCGTACAGCGGCAGCAAACGATCGAGCAATTCCAGCTTGTCGAATTCCGCGCCCTTGGCCTTGCCCAGCCACAGATACGTCAGTGGGCCGATGATCACCGGTTTTACGTTGTGGCCCAGCGCACGGGCTTCTTCGACTTCTTCGAACAACTGCTCCCAGCCCAACTGGAACTGTTGATCCGCACTGAATTCCGGGACCAGGTAGTGATAGTTGGTGTCGAACCACTTGGTCATTTCCTGGGCGTGCGCACCGCCGCAGCAGCTGTCGCTGACGCCACGAGCCATGCCAAACAAAGTTTGCAGATTGGCTTTGCCATCGTGCGGGCGGAAGCGCTCAGGGATCACGCCAAACATCAGCGAGTGCGTCAGCACTTGGTCGTACCAGGCGAAATCGCCGACCGGAAGCAATTCGATACCGGCGTTTTTCTGCAGGTCCCAGTGGGTCTTGCGCAGCTCGCGACCGACTGCACGCAGACCAGCCTCGTTCAGTTCTCCTTTCCAGAACGCCTCTTGCGCTTTCTTCAGTTCGCGGTCGCGACCGATGCGCGGAAATCCAAGGGAATGGGCCAGTGCCATAACAAACAACTCCAATGTTCTGTTGATGGCGGCCATTGTCGGCATCGGTCACTGGTGAGACAAACTCATTTTAATCGCGATCAACACGAGTTTCCCTCATGATAAAAAGATTGCTGCTTGTCGCTTGTAAACACTCCGGAGCCGAGAGCGCGCGTGAAGGATGAACGGTTTTTTGCGCCAGGGAATTTCTCGCCAATTCAAGCTGTTCGTCGCCCTGAAGACGCCCTTTGAAAACTCAATGACGCCTCTGTGTAAACGCACTCGAACCCGCCCCGGCAGGTCTCTGATTTCGATCTATCGTTAGATCGAAATGGCAGCATTTGCGGCCGACTAAAGGTTGCGACAGCTGATGTCTGAGCCTATGTTGCACGCGAGTCTTTTCCCCGCGATTGGAACGCGATCAACACCATTTAGAGGTGAAGAAATGTCAAAGGAATCACGCCCTGCCGTACTTGGGCTGATAGGCAACACTCCGCTGGTTCAAGTCACTCGTTTCGATACTGGCCCGTGCACACTGTTTCTCAAGCTCGAATCGCAGAACCCCGGTGGTTCGATCAAGGACCGTATCGGTCTGGCCATGATCGACGCTGCCGAGCGTGATGGTCGTCTGCAACCCGGCGGCACCATCGTTGAGGCCACCGCCGGCAACACCGGCCTGGGCCTGGCACTGGTGGGCCGCGCCAAAGGTTATCGCGTGGTGCTGGTGGTGCCAGACAAAATGTCCACCGAGAAAGTCCTGCACTTGAAGGCCATGGGCGCCGAAGTGCACATCACCCGCTCCGACGTCGGCAAGGGCCATCCCGAGTATTACCAGGATGTCGCCGCCCGTTTGGCGAAAGACATTCCCGGCGCATTTTTCGCCGACCAGTTCAACAACCCGGCCAACCCGCTGGCCCACGAATGCAGCACCGCGCCGGAGATCTGGGCGCAGACCGAACATGATCTGGACGCGATCGTCGTTGGTGTCGGTTCGGCCGGTACGCTGACTGGCCTGAGCCGCTTCTTCAAACGCGTGCAGCCGGATCTGGAAATGGTCCTCGCCGATCCGGTCGGTTCGGTGATGGCGCAATACAGCCGCGACGGTTCTCTGCCCAAGCCCGGTTCATGGGCCGTGGAAGGCATCGGCGAGGACTTCATTCCGTCGATCACCGACCTCTCCAGCGTGCGCCACGCCTACTCGATCAGCGATGAAGAAAGCTTCGCTCACGCCCGCCAGTTGCTCAAGGCCGAAGGCATTCTCGGCGGCTCGTCGACCGGCACTCTGCTCGCTGCGGCGCTGCGTTACTGCCGCGAACAGACCGAGCCGAAACGTGTGGTCAGCTTCGTTTGCGACACCGGCACGCGCTACCTGTCGAAGGTTTACAACGACCAGTGGATGACCGATCAGGGCCTGTTGCAGCGCAAGGGCTACGGCGATTTGCGCGACTTGATCGCCCGGCGTTTCGAGGACGGCCGCGTGATCAGTGTCGGCCCCGACGACACTCTGCTGACCGCGTTCCAGCGCATGCGCCTGGCGGATGTCTCGCAACTGCCGGTGCTGGTGGAAGGCAAGCAACTGGTCGGGGTGATCGACGAATCGGACATCCTGCTGGCGGTGCACGAAGACGCCGCCCGCTTCAGCCAATCGGTGTCCAGCGTGATGACCGACAAACTGCAGACCCTCGCCCCTGGCGCCAGCCTCGCTGAACTGGAAGCGGTGCTCAGCCGTGGCCTCGTCGCGATCATTGCCGATGCATCGGGCTTCCATGGCCTGATCACCCGCACCGACATGCTCAACCAATTACGGAGATCCCTCGCATGAGTCAGCACGACGATAAATCCCAAGGCTTCGCGACCCGGGTGATCCACGCCGGGCAGGAACCGGACCCGACCACCGGCGCGCTGATGCCGCCGATCTACGCCAACTCCACCTATCTGCAAGACAGCCCCGGCGTGCACAAGGGTTTCGATTACGGTCGCTCGCACAACCCGACGCGTTTTGCCCTGGAGCGTTGCGTGGCGGACCTTGAAGGCGGCACCCAGGCGTTTGCGTTCGCCTCCGGGCTGGCGACGATTTCCACGGTGCTCGAACTGATCGATGCCGGTTCGCACGTGATCTCCGGCAATGACTTGTACGGCGGCACGTTCCGCCTGTTCGACAAGGTCCGTCAGCGCAGTGCCGGACACCGTTTCAGCTACGTCGATCTGACTGACCTGGCGGCGTTCGAAGCGGCGCTGCAGGACGACACACGCCTGGTTATTGTCGAGTCACCGACCAACCCGCTGCTGAGCCTGTCGGACCTCGCCGCTATCGCCCGTATCTGCCGCGCTCGCGGGATCATCAGCGTTGCCGACAACACCTTTGCCAGCCCGTATATCCAGCGGCCGCTGGAGCTGGGTTTCGACATCGTGCTGCACTCGACCACCAAGTACCTGAACGGTCACTCCGATGTAATCGGCGGCATCGCCGTGGTCGGCCAGAACCAAGAACTGGCCGAGAAGCTGGGCTTCTTGCAGAACGCGGTCGGTGCGATTGCCGGGCCGTTCGATGCATTTCTCACCCTGCGCGGGGTGAAGACTTTAGCGCTGCGCATGGAGCGTCATTGCAGCAATGCGCTGGATCTGGCGCAGTGGCTGGAGCAGCAACCGCAGGTCAAACGGGTCTATTACCCGGGGCTGCCGTCGCATCCACAGCATGAGTTGGCCAAGCGCCAGATGCGTGGTTTTGGCGGGATGATTTCGGTTGATCTGAACAGCGATCTGGACGGTGCGCGACGCTTCCTCGAGAACGTGAAAATCTTCGCCCTGGCAGAAAGTCTGGGCGGTGTTGAAAGCCTGATCGAGCATCCGGCGATCATGACTCACGCGACCATTCCGGCTGATACCCGGGCGAAACTGGGGATTGGCGATGGCCTGGTGCGTCTGTCGGTGGGCGTCGAAGACGTCGAAGACCTGCGTGCCGATCTGGCGCAGGCGCTGCAAGCGATCTGACCTGGCAGGAACGACAAAGCCCGCTTCGTGCGGGCTTTGGTGTTCGAGCAGGCGGCCAGTGCTGGTCTCTGGCTTACAAGGTTTATCGGGCTTCCCACAGTACCGGGTCAAATTGAAAGTTAGTGCCTCGGCTGCTTCACACGGCATAAGGGCTGGATCTCAGCGCGGAGATCTTTCTAACCGTGTACCTTTCGGAGCGCGCCCCACGCCCCCTTGCTATCCGATTGCGCATCAGTCTGCGTCTTCGCCTACATCTTTGAGCCTAGCAAAGGCTCGCCGACGCGGGTCAGTGTTTTTAGACTGATTCGAGCTTTGCCCGAATCGGGCAGGAAGAGAAGCGCCTAACGGCCGTCGATCCCCCACTGCACTAGCACATTTGTGCTAATCGACCGCCCTGTCCACTGGCGTTATATTCCCCCGCACCCCTCGATGTTCCTCAACGTTGCCTGTTCGCAGCGTGCGGGATCGTTGTGCCTGGAAATCAGAACAACACCAAGGAAGAAACACCATGAAACTCCATGCAAACCTCTGCAAGATCGCCTTGGTCGGCGCTGTGCTGCTCGGCGTGGCCGGCTGCCAGACCGTCAAACCCACTGAAGCGAGCATGAAAGAACGCGCGCAAACGGTGATCGGTAAACCGGTGTCGAAAATCGACAACATCCGCAACGACAGCACCCTCACCTACTACACCGCCTACACCCCGGCCGGGGAATACAACTGTGAATTGCCCAGCGGCGTCATCATCGCCGTGGCGAGCATGGGCATCATGTCGCCGCCGCTGTCATGCCTGCCGAAAGGCGCCTCGCCGATTCCATTGCAGTAACTTCCCCGCCCGGTAAAGGACACCGTTTACTTATGAAAACCCTGATCGCAACACTCACCCTCAGCGCGCTGTTCCTCACTGGCTGCGCCACGCCGAAACAATGGGAAGCCACTGGCGGCAGCAAAAACGATGGCGTCGTCCAGGTCTCCTATGAACTGGGCCAATTCGAAAGCGGCCAGACCAGCGCCGAACAAGGCCTCACCGTCGCCACGCAACGCTGCAAGACCTGGGGCTACAAAAACGCCGAGGCCACCGGTTCCGAGAAAAACATCTGCCGCACCATGGGCCAGTACAACTGCCTGCAGACCACCATCACCCAGGATTACCTGTGCAAGCGCTGATCTGAAAATGTGGGACCCAGCCTGCTGGCCAAATCGCTAGCAGGCTGGCTCCCGCAGGGATCTTGGCTGTGTCCGCGATGATCATTCACGAAACGCTTTCAGCGAGTTCGGGTTGTCGGTCGCGCAGGGCTCTCAAGGTCGCGCGCAGCTCGGCCGGGCGCACCGGTTTGGACAGGATGGCAATGTCGCGGTCGTGCAGGGCTGCCTGGATTTTTTCGACGTCGTGCCCGCTGATGATCATCGCCGGCACTGCCCAGCCTCTCTGCTTGCGCACATCGTCGATGCATTCGATGCCGGTAGCGTGAGTCCCAAGGTCATAGTCGGCAACGATGATGTCGCAGTCTGTGATCAGATCCTCAGCCGTCAACTCGGCCTGAACCGAGCAGCCCCAGCGCTCCAGCAGCGCCGAAGTCGCCAGCAACACATTACGATCATCCTCCACCAGACACACCTTCAACCCGGTCAGCAGACCGACCTGACGCGCCTCATCACGATTGACCGTTACCTGCGGCGGCGCAGCGATTGGCAAGCCGTACAAGCTCACCGCCGTTCCCCGCCCGAGCCGCGAACGCAGAGTAACGCCGACACCAATCAACTCCCCCAGACGCTTGACGATCGACAGTCCCAGCCCGACGCCTTCGACATCCTTGTCGCGCACTTGCCGCACCCGATAGAACTCCTCGAACACCTTGCCCAGATGCTCTTCGGCAATGCCGTTGCCACGGTCATAAATCACGATGGCCAGCCCTGCCCCACGCCGGCGCACGCCGATCAACACCGGCCGCTGCGCACCGTATTTGAAGCAGTTGGACAGCACGTTCTGCACCATGGTCGCCAGCAACGCCGGGTCGGTCTGAACCCAGTAGGAACAAGGACGCAAACGCAGCTCGACCCCGGCCCAACGCGCCGCCTCGGCGTTCTGACGGATCAGCTCCGCCAGCCATTCGCCGAGATTCACGCTTTGCAGTTTGGGCAACACGCGCCCGTTGTCGAGGGTGTACAGGTCGAGAATCGAGCGGAACAGTTGAGAGACGTTGAGCAACGAACGGTCGATGTTGTCGACCAACCGCCGCTCGTCCTCACCCAAGCGCGACTCACGCAGGCACGCAGTAAACAGTCCAATCGAATGAATCGGCTGGCGCAAATCATGACTGGCCTGAGCGAGAAATCGCGACTTTTCCAGATTCGCCGCCACCGCTTCTTCGGAGGCCTTGCGCGTGCGCTCCAGCAACAAGTGCGCATAAAACGGAATCACCGTGCTGGTGAGCATCAGCATCAACACCATGAACGGTTGCGCTTGCCACACCGGCGTCAGGCGATACACACACAGCAACGCCACTAACGCCAGCGCCGTGGCAATCGCCAGATAGCGCGAGCCATAGCGCATGCCGTTGCCGAGATTGACCCAGATAATCACCGCATACAGCGGCAACGCCGCCTCACCACCGATCACCAGCCCGAAGCAGGTGCCGGTGTAATCGTGGACCATGGCGAAAATCCGCCGTGCCGGGTAATGCCCCGGCCAGCGCGCAATCGCCTGGCGCAAGCCGATCGAGGCCAGCAAAAACACGATGATGTAGGTGATCACCGGCAAATAGGTATCGAAGCGCTGCCCCGGCAAAAAGCCGAGTATGAGCATGTAAACCACGGCAATACTGGCGATGATAATGCGCAGATTGGCCTGATCGAGTTCAGTGTTTTTCTCGAACTTCATGGTAAACGTCCTTGTGCGGCAATCGTCAGATTCCGAATCAGCCTACAGGCAACCCGTGCGCTCGGTGCTAATGTGCAGACCTTGAGCCACGCCTGACCCAGGGAGGGTCATGCCATGACCTGCCGAATTATCATAGCCGACGATCACCCTTTGTTTCGTGAAGCGATGCTGCGCACGGTTGAGCGTTTGCTGCCTGACGCCGTCCTTGAGGAAGCCGGTGACCTCGACGCCGTACTGGCCCTTTTGCCTTTGGATGACGAGCCGGACACGCTGATTCTCGATCTCAGATTCCCCGGCCTGACCTGCGTCAGCCAGCTCGCCGAGCTGCGTCGACGCTTGCCGCGCACGACATTGATCGTGGTGTCGATGGTCGACGATCAAGCATTGATCAATGAAGTGATGGCCGCCGGTATCGACGGCTTTATCGGCAAAAACATCGCCCCCGATGAAATCGGTCAGGCGATTCTGGCGATTCGTGAAGGTGAGGTGCTGGTGAAGTTTGCGCCGTCCGGCTTGCTGCCGCTAGAAACCGGCGCCGCCCTCACACCTCGTCAGCAAGACGTGCTGCGCTTGATCGCTCAAGGCAAGACCAACAAGGAAATAGCCCGCGAACTGGATATCTCACCGTTCACGGTGCGTATTCATGTGTCATCGCTGTTGCGCACGCTCAACGTACCCTCTCGGGCGGCTGCCGCCGTGAAATACACGGGGACTCTGTAAGAGCTGCCGGTGGGCCGTGTTATGGATCGACTTGCGCCATGAGCTCCGGCACCGATTCCGGCCGTTTCGCATAGCGCTGAGCGAGCACCGCACAGACCATCAATTGAATCTGATGGAACAGCATCAGCGGCAGAATCAACACGCCAATCGTGCTACCGGCAAACAATACCTGCGCCATTGGCACGCCGGTGGCCAGACTCTTTTTCGAGCCGCAGAACAGAATGGTGATGCGGTCTTCCTGGCTGAAGCCGAACGCCTTGCCCAACAACGTCGACGCCAACAGCACCAGCGCTAGCAGAATGCAGCAGACCACCACCAATCCCAGCAGATCGACGACGGGAATCTGATGCCAGATGCCTTCGTTGACCGCCTCGCTGAACGCGCCGTAAACCACCAACAGAATCGAGCCCTGATCGACGAACTTCAGCCAGTTCTTGTTGCGTCCAACCCACGCACCAATCCAGCGACGGGCGATCTGCCCGGCAATGAACGGTAGCAACAATTGCACGCTGATTTTCAGAATCGCATCCAGCGTCGAACCGCCATCACCGTGTACGTCGAGCAATAGCGTCACCAACAGCGGCGTGAGGAAAATCCCGAACAGGCTCGACGCCGCCGCGCTGCAAATCGCCGCCGGAATATTCCCCCGCGCCAGCGAGGTGAAGGCGATCGCCGACTGCACCGTGGCCGGCAGTGCGCACAGGTAAAGCATGCCCATGTACAGCTTGTCGCCGATCAGCGGGGACAACAGCGGTTTCAGCGCCAGCCCGAGAATCGGGAAAAGGACAAACGTCAGGCCGAACACCAGCAAATGCAGGCGCCAGTGGCCGGCGCCAGCAATGATCGATTCGCGCGAGAGCTTGGCGCCATGCAGGAAAAACAGCAGCGCGATGGCGAGGTTGGTCAGCCAGCCGAAGCCGACGGCGACCTGGCCGCTGGCCGGCAGGAAGCTGGCCAGCAACACGACGCCGATCAGCGTCAGGGTGAAGTTGTCGGGCAAAAAGCGGGGGCGAGTCATGGTCGGTTCATCCGGGGGTTGCCAGTGCGTGCCGACGACTCTAACGTGACTGCCAATTACCGACTAACGCCGAAGGGCCACAAGATGCCGCCTAAAGGACATGACAAAAGCGTGCGCCGCAGCATTCCCGGGCTGCCCAGCCTGCCGCGTCCTCTCTACGGCCGCACCGAATCGCTGCCCAATCGCGCCCTGACCCGGCGGCATAGTCACCCGTGGGTGCAGCTGTCCTACGCGATTCAGGGCGTGCTGGAAATCCAGACCAGCGCCGGCCGCTTTGTCGCTCCGCCGGAGCGCGCCGTGTGGATCCCGGCGGGCGTGCCGCATCGGGTGTTCAGCTCGCCGCACACGGAAATGCGCAGTCTCTACATCGATTGCAGCGTCGCCGGATGGGCGCTTGAGCGCTGCCATGTGCTCGGTGTCAGCGATCTGCTCAGGGAGCTGATCCGCGCGTTCAGTCAGGTCCCGGTGGAATACGACCAGAGCGGCCCGCATGGACGCCTCGCCCAAGTGATCCTTGATCAACTGGTCGAGGCGCCGCAGATCGATCTGATGCTGCCGTTGCCACAAGACGCCCGCTTGAAGCAGATCTACCAGAGCCTGGAGCAACACCCGGAACAGCAGACCACACTGAGCCACTGGAGCGAGAAGTTCGGCGTCACCGAAAAGACCCTTACCCGCCTGTTTCAACGTGACACCGGCCTGACCTTCCGCGCCTGGCGCCAGCGTTTGCGCCTGCTCGGTGCACTGACACCGCTGGAAAAAGGCGAACGCGTCACCGACGTTGCGCTGGCCTGTGGTTACGACTCGACCTCGGCGTTTATCGCCGCGTTTCGCCAACAGTTTGGCGAAACGCCGGGGGAGTTTTTTCGCTGATCAGCGATCCGCCAGTGCTTCCAGCAAGTCCGCTGACGGCACGAAATACAGGCTGCCAGTGACGGCGGTGCTGAAATCCAGCAACTTGTCGTAGTTACCCGGTGGCTTGCCGACGAACATGTTTTCCAGCATCTGCTCGATCGGCTCGGGCGAGCGCGCGTAACCGATAAAGAACGTGCCGAACTCCCCGGCTCCCGGCCGGCCGAACGGCATGTTGTCACGGAGGATTTTCACTTCCTCGCCGGCTGCGTTGGTGATAGTGGTCAGTGCGCTGTGCGAGTTGCTCGGTTTGACCGCGTCATCCAGTTCGATATCGGAGAGCTTGGTGCGACCGATAACGCGCTCCTGTGCTTCAACACTCAGGCCGTTCCACGCGGTCATGTTGTGCAGGTATTTCTGCACCAGCACGTAGCTACCGCCGCTGAAGTCGGGGTCTTCGTCACCGACAATGGTGAAGTTGACCGCTTTGCGCCCGACCGGATTTTCCGTGCCGTCGACAAAACCGATGATGCTGCGCATGTCGAAATAGCGAAATCCTTGAACCTCATCGACCACCGTCACCGCATCACCGAGAACCGCCATGATCTGCGTGGCCAGTTCAAAACACAGGTCCATTTGATCGGCGCGAATGTGCAGCAGCAGATCGCCCGGGGTTGCCGGAGCGTGCCGCCCTTCCTCGCCAAACTCGCGAAAATCGTGCAGCGACGCCGGGCGCGGATTGCCAAACAGGCGATCCCAGGCGTTCGAGGAAAAGCCGCAGATGCAGGTCAGATTGCCGGTCGGTACGCGCTTGCCAACCGAACGCACCAGCCCGGCAACATCGCCGCACCAGTCTTTGACGGTTTGCGCTGCTTGAGGCCCGGCATTCAGCGTCGCGACGATGAATATTGCGCTGCTGGTGATCGGACTGCACACCGCTTGAGGTTCGAGAATGTCGGTATTCATCGCTGAAAACATTGCTCCGTAAAAAATGCCCGAGCTGATAACGAGGGCAGATAGTTCGTTTTTATCGAACTGTTGCGTAGAAATAAACGATTTTTCTTTGCCGCAAACTCGTCGCTAGCATGGCCTCGTCTGACGCCAATCCAAGAATAGACAGGGAGCGTGACATGCCACCTACCAACATCAATATCGGCGAACCGTGGATGTGGGCCGCCTTCATCGTCTTCGTGCTTGCCATGCTGGCATTGGACCTGTTTGTCTTCGGTGGGCGCAAGGCGCATCGGGTGTCGGTTCGCGAAGCCTTGTCCTGGGTCATCGCCTGGTGCTTGCTGGCACTGAGTTTCGCGGCGCTGCTCTGGTGGTATCTGCACGGCGCGTTCGGCGCTGACATTGCCCGGCAGAAAACCCTCGAATTCCTCACCGGTTATCTGATCGAACAATCGCTGTCGATCGACAACATGTTCGTCTTCGTAATGATCTTCAGCTACTTCGCCGTACCGCCGGAGTTACAGCGGCGGGTGCTGCTGTACGGCGTGCTCGGGGCAATAGTGATGCGCGCGGTGATGATTTTCGCCGGTGTGTGGCTGGTGTCGCAGTTCGAGTGGCTGCTGTACGCGTTCGGCGTGTTCCTGATCATCACCGGGATCAAGATGCTGGTGTTTGCCGAGCATCAGCCGGACCTGGACAAGAATCCGTTGCTGCGTTGGGTGCGCGGGCATATGCGCATCACCAGCAGCTTTCATGGCGAACGCTTTTTCGTCCTGCACAACGGCGTGCGTTGGGCCACGCCGATGTTTCTGGTACTGGTGCTGATCGAGGCCAGTGACTTGATGTTTGCGGTCGACAGCATCCCGGCAATCTTCGCCGTGACGACTGATCCGTTCATTGTCTTCACCTCGAATATCTTCGCGATCATGGGCCTGCGCGCGCTGTATTTTCTGCTGGCAGATATGGCGGACCGCTTTCATCTGCTCAAGTATGGGCTGGCGATTGTGCTGGTGTTTATCGGCGGCAAGATGGTCTTGATGCCGTGGTTGCACATGCCGGTGGAGTGGTCGCTGGCGGTGGTGGGTGGGGTGATCCTTGGCTCAGTCCTGCTCAGCTTGGTCATGACCAGAGATGCCGAACGCCGCACGGAATGACACACCACAAAACCCTGTGGGAGCGAGCCTGCTCGCGAAGGCGTCGGACCAGTCAACATCGAAGTTGAATGACACTCCGCTTTCGCGAGCAGGCTCGCTCCCACATTTGGATTGCGGTGTTGGTTATTTATCGGACTTGATGTTGGTCCACACCCGAGTACGCACGCGCTCGAGCTTCTGCGGTAATGGCTGCACGACGTAGAGATTTTTCAGCGCTTCGGGGGTCGGTGTCAGGTTCGGGTTGCCGGTGATTTCCTTGTTGATCAGCGGCATCGAATCCTTGTTTGCATTCGGGTAGCCGAGGAAGTCGCTGATCGGTGCGATCACTTTCGGATCGAGCAGGTTGTTGAGGAATTCATGCGCTTCGGCGACGTTCTTCGCGCTCTTCGGAATGGCGAAGGTGTCGAACCAGATCGGCGCGCCTTCCTTGGGCAGACGCCAGTCGACCACTACGCCGTTTTTCGCCTCTTTGGCGCGGTTGCCGAACTGATAGAAGCTGCCGGAGTAACCGATCGCCACGCAGATGTCGCCGTTGGCGATGTCGGTCATGTACTTGGCCGAGTTGAAGTAGGTCACGTACGGGCGAACCTTGAGCATCAGCTCCTTGGCCTTTTCATAGTCGGCGGGGTTCTGGCTGTTCGGGTCGAGGCCCAGGTAATGCAGGGCCAACGGGAGGATTTCCGTCGGCGAGTCAAGCATCGCCACACCGCAGGATTTGAGTTTTTCCATGTTCTCCGGTTTGAACACCAGATCCCAGCTGTCCACCGGCGCGTTGTCGCCCAGTGCCGCTTTGACTTTGGCCGGGTTGAAGCCGATCAGCACAGTGCCGACCATGTAAGGCACGCCGTACTGGTTGCCCGGATCGTTCTTGCCCAGCAGTTTCAACAACTCCGGATCCTGGTGGCTCCAGTTCGGCAGTTTCGACTTGTCGAGTTTCTGGAACACGCCAGCCTTGATCTGCGTTTCAAGGAACTGGTTCGACGGCACCACCAGGTCGTAACCGGAGTTGCCGGTCAGCAGCTTGGCTTCGAGGGATTCGTTAGTGTCGAAGGTGTCCCAGGTCACTTTGATGCCGCTTTTTGCAGCGAAATCCTTGGGCACGGACGGCAGGATGTAGTCCGCCCAGTTGTACACGCGCAGCTCGCGTTGCTCAGCCTGGACAGCGCCGGCCAGCAGCGTCAGCCCACACACAGTGGCACCCAGAATGCGTTTCATCGTGACCATGGTTGTTCCCCAAAAGGCAGCGTGAGTTCGATGGTTTTTATGTTCTGTACACGGCAGCGGCTGTAAAGGTAGCCAAGGGTAAAAAGGGTCGAGCGTCTTGTTGTGGTTTTGATTCTTGCTGACAGCGTAGCTGGAGCACAGTGGGGGATGGGCCAAAAGGGGATCGATGTGGCCAATTTGATTGACCGCCGGGATGCGGAAACAACAATGCCCGGCACTTGGCCGGGCATTGTCGAGTAACGGATCAGCTCAGTCGGTGTAACCCAATCTCGCCGCCCTGCTCTGCTGAGTCTGGCCGCGTGTGGCCAGGCAGTAATACAACGGCACGGTGACCACCAGGCCCACCAGCCAGGACAAGTCCGCGCCCTCGACCAGATTGGCGTACGGCCCGACGTACAGGGAGGTATTGGCGAACGGCAGTTGCACGAGGATGCCGATGAAGTAGGCAATGATCGCGTGCAGATTAAAGCGCCCGTAAACTCCGCCGTCAGCGTGGAAGATCGAAGCAATGTCGTAGCAGCCACGCTTGATCAGGTAGAAGTCGATCAGGTTGATCGACGCCCACGGCACCAGCACCAGCAGCAGCGCCAGAATCAAACCGATGAACTCGGAAATGAAATCCGCCGATGCACCCAGCGCAACCACGCAGCAACCGGCCAGCACCACGCTCGACAACACCACGCGCACCTTGATGCTCGGCGTCCATTGGCTGGCAAACGTCTGAATCGAGGTAATGATCGACAGCACCGCGCCATACAGATTCAGCGCGTTGTGGCTGATGATATTCAGCAGAAACAACACCATCAGAATCGGCCCGAGCCACCCGGTCGATTGCTTGACCGCGACCATCGCTTCGGTACCTTCCGGAGTCGCCAGCACCGCAACGGCGCCAAAGCTGAACGATAGAATCGTCCCCAGCGTCGCGCCCAGATAAGTCGCCCAGAACGGCTTGGCAATGCCAATGTCTGCCGGCAGGTAACGCGAGTAATCGGACACGTACGGCGAGAAACTGATCTGCCAGATGATCCCCAGAGACACCGTCGCCAGCCAGCCGGACAAGTTAAAACTGCCGCGAGTGAGAAAATCCGCCGGCAAGTCATGGGCAAAGATATAGATGAACCCGGCGAGCAACGCGCTGCCCATCACCCAGGTGCCGATGCGGTTCAGCGTGTGGATGAAGTTGTAGCCGATCACGCCAATCGCCGTGGCCGCCAGTGCACCGATCAGAATGCTCAATGGCGCCGGCACCGACGGCGCAATGCCGACGATGGATTTACCCGCCAGGACGATGTTGGAAATGAAAAAGCCGATGTAGATGATCGCCGCAAAAAACACGATCAACAGCGCGCCATAACGGCCGAACTGGCCGCGACTCTGGACCATCTGCGGAATGCCCATGCGCGGGCCTTGCGCCGAGGCCAGCGCGATCACCACGCCGCCGATCATGTGCCCCAGCGCAATCGCCAGCAGCCCCCAGAGCAAATCGAGATGGAACACCTGAACCACCATGGCGCCGGTGACGATGGGCAGTGGCGCAATGTTGGTGCTGAACCAAAGAGTGAATAGGTCGCGGGCCTTCCCGTGGCGTTCCGCGAGTGGGACGTAGTCGACCGTATGGTTCTCGATCAACGGATCTTGCCGGGACATCTGGGACATATGCATGAACTCGAGTTTGTCTGTTCTTATCGTTGTATGAAGCCAAACCGGGGGGACTCTCTGGCCGCCCCTCAGATGCAGACCATATTATGGTATTCCAAACAATTCACAAGACTGATCCGTAGTTTACGACGCCAGCTGATACGCCATCGTCGCTGAAACCGTGGCCTGCAGACCAGCCGAAAGCCCCGTAAATGCTGAGTTTCCGACGAACGCGGCACGTTTATCGGTTCAGCTTAAAAGGCCTTGCAAAGATCGAATACTGGTATACCATCAGACCAACAAACACATAAAAACAGCAGCACCACACCCGAGGACCGACCAATGATCGATGCCGCCATCTACAAACAAGTCATGGGCTCGTTCCCGTCCGGCGTAACCGTTATCACCACGCTGGACGATGACGGCCAGATCGTCGGCCTGACGGCCAGTGCGTTCAGCTCGCTGTCGATGGATCCGGCGCTGGTGCTGTTCTGCCCCAACTACAGCTCCGATTCCTACCCGGTACTGATCAAGAACAAGCGCTTTGCCATTCACGTTCTCTCCGGCGGCCAGCAAAGCGAGGCCTACGCCTTCGCCCGCAAAGGCAAGGACAAGGCGCAAGGCATCGAATGGACCTTGAGCGAACTGGGTAACCCGATCCTGGCCAACGCGACAGCTATCATCGAGTGTGAGCTGTGGCGCGAATACGAAGGCGGCGACCACGCCATCATGGTCGGCGCGGTGAAGAACCTGATCGTCCCCGAACAGATCGCCGGGCCGCTGGTGTATTGCCACGGCAAGATGGGCGCCCTGCCCGTCCTGGCCTGATCAAAACCTCCAGCCCTATGCAAATCAAATGTGGGAGCGAGCCTGCTCGCGAAAGCAGTGTTACAAGCGACGCAGCAAGCGACTGACACAGCGCGATCGCGAACCGCTCACTCCCGCTGATTTTTGTAGCCTCAACAACAAAAGATCCGAGGAAGCGTCATGAAATTTTCCCTGTTCATCCACATGGAACGCTGGGACGAAAGCGTCAGCCACCGCCAACTGTTCGAAGACCTCACCGAACTGACCCTGATGGCCGAGGCCGGCGGTTTCAGCACCGTGTGGATCGGCGAACACCACGCCATGGAATACACCATCTCGCCAAGCCCGATGCCACTGCTCGCCTACCTCGCCGCCAAAACCACCACCATCCACCTCGGCGCCGGCACCATCATCGCGCCGTTCTGGCACCCACTGCGGGTTGCCGGTGAATGCGCGTTGCTCGACGTCATCAGCAATGGCCGCATGGAAGTCGGCCTGGCCCGTGGCGCCTATCAGGTTGAATTCGATCGCATGGCCGGCGGCATGCCAGCCTCCAGCGGTGGCCAGGCATTGCGCGAAATGGTCCCGGTGGTCCGCGCCCTGTGGCAAGGCGACTACGCCCACGACGGCGATATCTGGAAATTCCCCACCTCCACCAGCGTGCCGAAACCAATCCAGAAGCCGAACCCACCGATGTGGATCGCCGCCCGCGACCCGGATTCGCACAACTTCGCCGTGGCCAACGGCTGCAACGTGATGGTCACGCCGCTGATGAAGGGCGACGAGGAAGTCCTCGACCTGAAGAACAAATTCCAGACTGCACTCGACAACAACCCTGGCGTGCCGCGTCCGCAATTGATGGTGCTGCGCCACACCCACGTGCACACCGCTGATAACCCGGATGGCTGGAAAGTCGGGGCGAAAGCGATCTCACGGTTCTATCGCACCTTCGATGCGTGGTTCGGCAACAAGCAAACCCCGGTCAACGGCTTCCTCGCGCCAAGCCCGGAAGAGAAGTTCGCCGGCCGTCCGGAGTTTGAACTGGAGAGCCTGCACAAGACCGCAATGATTGGTACGCCGGAAGAGATCATTCCGCGGATCAAGTACTACCAGGAACTGGGGGTGGATGAGTTCAGTTTCTGGTGTGACAACAGCTTGCCGCATGACGAGAAGAAGAAGTCGTTGGAGCTGTTTATCAAGCATGTGGTGCCGGCGTTTCGGTGAGCATCCGGAATTTAGTGTTCGATAAATGAAAAACGCCCCGGTTGATCGGGGCGTTTTTTGTTTTAGCCGGAGTCGCTCGAATTAAACGTCAGTTCATGAGCGCTGGCGACACTCGGCCACTGTCGAAGAGCTGCTTGAATATCTCCACGACAATCTCAAAATTTGAGCAGATGGCTGAACCAGCAACGGCGTCGCCTTGGATACGCATGATTCCGCCACGATTTTTATCGCCGCAAAATACTTTGACATCGTAGTCATCGCCATCATCAACGCCGACAGTCAGTGCGTACTTGCCCGTATCTGCAACAACCTGCAATGTCAAGAGTTCGAAGCCTGCTAATTCTTCAATATCCAGGGTTACACTCCCCAAATTTCGGCAGGACTCTTCAAGATGCGCAACGACATCATTCCAAGATGGATCTCTTTGCGTGCCACCTTCACAGGTTCTGCCAAAACCGACCGTCCAAGAGAGAGAGCGCTTCATATTATTTCACCTCTTTTACTGATTTCATTCCAGGGCGCCAATAGAGCATTTTACCTGTCACAAGCTCTTTGATGGCAGGCAAACGGCAGGCAAACGGGGACAGACCACGTTTTTGGAGTGCGTTCTAAACGTGGTCTGTCCCCATTTATCCCCTTGGACGCCTTAGCAGGTTTAGCAAATGCCTGGGCAGGGATCTTCTGTACTTTTGCCGCCACTCTAAACGCTTAACACTAATGAACTTACATCGCCAGAACATAAAAATCCTTGGAAACAAGAGACTACGACCCCTATATCTCTTGTAATTAAACTTGCCTGATACCAATCACCCAGAATGTCAACCAGCTTTGTTCCAGCTGACGTATTATTAAGGGTGCGCACAACGTGCCCGCCATCATCCAGGTATTGATTCAACATCAGAAGATAATTTCCAGAATCAGCATAAAGATTAATTTCGTAAGGCCCTGTTTCAGGTGCAGGCGTCATAGACAATGAAGTTACGCCATCGAAATTACTATACTCAAATATAATGGATTTAATATCATCCATAGTCGGCTGATGAACAAGAGGGATTTGCAATCTACCGTACTCAGGACTAAGCGTATACCCTCCGATTACCATCTAATTCCTCTCCTTAAGGGTAAAAAGGGGACAGACCACGTTTTCAGAGCGTTTTCTAAACGTGGTCTGTCCCCATTTTTCTTCCAAACGATCAAACCTCTCCAAAAAAATATCTGCCAAAGCGTATTTATCCAAATCATGAGCGACCTGAAGCATCATGCTCAATACGGCGCTTGGTGAATTCCCGCTCAGTATTTGCGCTAACAAATATCTATTTTCCGAAAGCGACATAGATAACTTCGTCTTTTTTTAAGCTTTCTCGATCATCGAATAAAAAGGGAATAAAAATTGGACATATTTATTTAATCGTAGAAAAAAAGCCCTCATAGATTTAAATAAATCTACCACCTTTTCTCTGCTGCCCCGCCCATTAACCCCCTTGTTCTTTCGGCTAATTGGGTGTTCGATTTTCAAAATCAGCTTCTAATAAAAACCCTGAACAAACCTGAACTTCCAATAGTCACCACACCTAACCCAATATCGCTCTACATCTGGTATCAAGAAATTGAAATCTGAGCACTTGGAAAACCAATCAGGATATGCAAGATCTTCATGGGATCGGCCAAAGTCCATGTGCAGGTATATTTTTCTATCAAAATTCACATAAAACATCGGTAATCGAGATGCCAATCGCCCAGCAAAACTGAACTCATCTACATTCAGCTCTACTCCTGACAAATAATAATTCTCAATTCTACTCAACAGTTTTCCAGCATTACAATCACCATCCATGTCAAAGACCCCTTCAAAATCCTCTCTAACAAGTACCCCCTCACCTACGCAACTTAAATATTGAAGAAAATTTTCCGACTTCAGCTTTAAAAGCCCGCCTCTAAATTCCTTGCACGCTTGCGCATATTGGTCCTGTGTTATATGACCTTTATTCAAGTATCCAAGATAGTCCTTCTCCGCATCTAGAGAAAAATTATATTTATGGTCCAAAACCCAATAGCACTTTGCTTTATGGACAAAAAAGCAAATACTTTTTTCCCCGCTCCACAAGTCTTCAAATATTGCTTTGTTAAAAATCAATGCCCAAACTCCTTTAAAAAGGCCTCTTGAGAGTAGACACGTGCATTGCTCGAGTTTTTTTCAAGCAGTGACTCCCATATTTGGGGGAGCTCCAGAGCAGTACCTGGCTTACTTGGATCTACAATTTTTGGCGCTGTCGGATCTCGTGTAAAACGGGGACAGACCACGTTTTCAAAGTGCTTTTCAAACGTGGTCTGTCCCCATTTATTCTCCGGAGTACTTTTTAAACGTGGTCTGTCCCCATTTATCTTGAAGACTAATCACTGTTGACCCTCGTCTCTTTCCCATTGGAGCCATAGCTTGGACCATATTTATGGGGGGTAAAAAGGGTACAGACCACGTTTTCAGAGTGCTTTCTAAACGTGGTCTGTCCCCATTTATTCCTGAGAAAGCTCTGCGTGATGAGGTGCATCATCAGGAGCAGAGCCTGGAGTAGATTTGTGGGGATCCCTCAGGGTCCGTCCACAATTTATCCAAGCCAAGACATCTATAGTTCATTGGCTGAGATATTCAATTCTGAGAATTTTTTACGAATATACTCAGTTAACCCAACCAAGTCTTCAAAGGCAATAGAGCCAAACTCAGGTTCATACTTGGCAAGATAGCTTCCAGAAGACTGCCCTAAAGATTGGGCTTTAGCCTCTACTTCCTTAATATATGCAGGCTCAATTACCCAATTCATGCCAGAGGACGCATAACGCTCACGACCCATCAGCACCCAAGAAATCAAGCCATTATATGAACCAATCACCTCATTCAAAATAGAGATAATATACTCACTTTCTTTTTCAAATCGAAAAGCTATATATGGAGGAAATCTCGAACGATCCTCTCTTTCAAAATGATCACCCATCCAGACCTCTGGATTACGTTGCCCATACTTTCTCCACTCAAGTGCACTCAAGTCATGAAGAATGTTAAGCAGCTCACCTTCCGAGTCTAAAATTCTAGTCACGCCCATTACTTCAACCCCTTCAACCTATCAGAGATCGATACTCCGCTCGGGTTAATATTTTTAATATGCTGCTCCCAATCCCCTTTTGGAATAGGGTTTGACGATAGCCGTGGATCATAAACATATCGACCATCAGTATAGACTTGGTGATAAAACTGACCCGGCTCTTTAACTCCATTCTCATAAACATTTAAATCGCCAGCTCTCGCAGGACGAACCTCAATAACCGTCCCTTTACCACCTGAAGCATCAAACAACTTGCTTGCAATATCTGAACAGTCTGTTCTGGAACAACCCACCATGTTTTTAATTTGCGGGCTCTCCATTGCATCAACAACAGATTTGCTCGGCGGAAACTCTGGGTTAACAGAACGGAATGGGCGATCCATTCCTGGAGGAATAAACTCGTCTACCTTTCCGGCAGCGCCACCAGTAGCTTTTTCACCACCCGCAAAATAATCCGGAGGCAAATCACAAGGCCCAGTGTTGTGTACCCAGGTCTTGAGCTCGCCAACGTAGAACGTATGCCCCACATCGACCGTCAGATTGTATGTTTGGCCTTCGGGCAGGTACAGCTCTAGCGATTCGACTTCGGACGAGGTGTTTTCGGTGTCGCCATCAGCCAGTGACTGCAGCAGATCACCCGGTTCCAGATCTTTGACAGGAATGAAGTCACGTTTGGCGGGTACATAGAAGGGGTGGCTCGGCGTAACCAGCAGGGTTTCGCCTTCCGCTGCGCCAGCGCCACGAACACTTTTGAGCTTGAGGCGGTAGATCGGCTGATCCGAACGCTGATGCGTTGCCAGAATGGCGGCAGCGAACGGCTTGCCCCCTTTCTCAGGCTTGCTCCAGACAACATCTCCCACCTTGAGCGACTCAATAACGCGGTCGCCTTGCGGTGTAGAAACTTTCGTACCCGCAGCAAAGCAGCAAGGCCCCTTCGTTACTGGGGTTCCCGCGGTGCCTTTTGCACTAACCCACTTCCCACCAACCCATTCAACGGCTCTGCCCCCAATATAGGCGGTGACAAGCCCGGTGGCCGCATCGAAAGCCATACCGCCCAACTCTTGGGCGGACGCGGTCGCTACTTTATCAAACTGTTTTTCCAGCGTATGCGACGGGATCGGACTGGTAATCCAGTCTTTGAACCCCACCGCTAACCCACCTATGCCCCCAGCGATTGCACCAATCGTGTCTAAAGGTGATGACACTGCCTTCCAGATCGATTCCGCTGCCTTAACTGCCTCACCTGGCAGAGCAACAGCATTGTTACCAACGCCAATCCCCGCTTCTCTGGCCAGAAACCCCGGATCCATCGACGGAGGGTAAACAGTTGTAAGCTCCCTTGGGTCAATGCCGGAAAAATAACTCGCCATGGCTGCATTGTATTGCTCGCGCGTCCACCCTTCTTGTAGTGCTTGTAGCTGAGTCTTACGCCCAAACTCCTCCATTTCACGCTGTCTTTCGCCATCTAATGCGGCTACCGCCCGAGTGATATTGTCCTTACACGCTTGAGCCCCCTCTCCCGAACCACAAGCTGCACGCGCTTTGTCCGCAGCTACAACTTCTCTATGTAGCAACCAGTTGTACTGAGTGGCATTCCTCGCAATATTTGCACCTTGCTGGAGATCACCATCCACCGCTGCGGCAGCAACGAGCCCGGTTAGCTGCGACATCATCAAGTGCAACTGATCATTGCCGCCTGCGAACTTAACAAGGACGTTCATCGCCGCTTCGTTCAGCCCGGCAGCTGCCGCACCGGTAGCAAAATCCCCACCCATCGCTTCGGAAAGCACCCCCCCCATCAGCGCATGCGCGACAACTTTTACTACGCCGCCTTCCGGGAATTTGATTGTTTTATCGCCAACAAAATTGAACCCGGTCGCCATGGCGACACTGCTCGCCTCACCCAGCAACGCCGCTCCAAAGTTGTCACCAAAACTACCGCCACCAATGGTGGTGGAAATTCCGCTGGAGATAATCGCGCGCCCCGTCGTGCGGATGGCGACATCAGTAATGTTGCTGCTGGTCAGGATATTTGCAGTTTTGCTGCCGCCAGCCGCAAACCAGTTGGTGTCTGCATAGTCGAGCATGCCCGCAGTAAATCCTGCGATGGCCGCACTCTTCAGACTGCTAGCGCTGAAGGTTTCCTTGAACGCGGCACCCAAATTGCCCTTATTGTTAATCGTGCTAGTAACCCCAGTAGTAGCGAGGCTTGTAGCAATTGCGCCACCGGCTCCGCCACCTACCAGCCCCAGTCCAGCGGGCCCCATCACGAAGGACATCATGATGGCGATTGCGATTTGTGCTGCCGGGCCCAGTCCCGAGTTCTCGTATTTGAAAGACTCGTGAATCTCCTTCACCCGCTGCCAATCCACGTCCCCCCGGGCCTCGGCATCTTTCAACCAGGCCAGCTGCGGATCCGCCTTGACCATAGCGTCGATGGTCTGGCTGACGGATTGCTGATTCACATCCTTGATGTCGATGTTCAGGCCGTCGACTGCCTTGATAACGATATTGCCCTTGGCGATCATCTGGGTTTGGCGCAAGGTCTCGTCGGTATTGCCGCGACCTTTGGAGGACACCCAGCCAGCGCTGTTGTTGGTCTTGGTATGGTTTTCGTCATGGAGGTCCTTGACCCCCTGAAAAGTAATCGCCCCGCCACTGTCCAGCGTGATGTTGTTGCCACTTTCCAGCTTGGCGACCTGATACAGCTGATCACCTTTGCTCGACAGCGTCAGGTTGCCACCGGCCTTGATTTCGGAGCCGACGTGCTTAATGTCGGTCACCTCATCGTGCTGCATCTTCAGCTTGCCGAAGCTGCCTTTTTTCTTCATGTCATATAGCGAGTAGTCCGTATCTTGCGCGGCCAGGAGTTCGAGACGGTCTCCCGCGACCAGGTAGGCTTCATCACCCGCAGTAACGCGGCTGGAAATCACACTGAGGTCTTTGCCCGCATCGAGTTTGACGTCGCCACCCGCGGTAATCCCGGACATAACCTGAGTGACATGATCCTCCTGGCGCTTCTCTTTCTTATTTTTGGATTTAGAGTGCTCTTCATCCGCCGCCGAGCTGATCACCAGATTCTCGGCAGCCTTCATCGACACATCACGCTTGGCATCGATCTCACTGGCAATCACATTGATGTCGCGCTTGGCGTCGGCCTTGAAGTCACGTCCGGCATCGATATCGGCGGCCAGTTGAGTGATATCGCTGCTACTTGCCCTTGAACCCAACGAAACACTGTTATTGACCTGCACGGACGAAACATTAACGTCGCGCCCGGCATTCAATGCCATGTCCTGACCGCTACGCATCACACCACCGACAATATTGATGTCGTTGGCCGCTTTGACGGTCAGGTCGTTGGCCGCCTCGATCCGCGCTGCGTTGTCGGCAAAGTCCTGATGCCGGGTTACTGAGCCGTACTTGTCGTCCATCGAGGTGATGGTCCGTTCGTTGATCAAATCGCCCGTGCGCGTGGTCAGGCTGACATCGCGTCCGGCAATGATGCCGCCGGCCTTGTTGACGATGTTGTTGGTCGCCAACAGATCCAGCCGATTACCCGCCTCGACCGAACCGCTGTTGATCAGATCCTTGCCCGCCGTCGCTGACAGGTTATTGGTCGCTTTCAAGGTACCGACGTTATCGAGGTTTTCCCCGGCGATCAGCGTCACATCCTTACCGGCAATCAGTGCCCCGGTCGGGCCGAGGCGGCCATTCGCTTGCGCCAGATACACCACCGGCACCAGGACTTTTTCGCCATTCACTTCGTGCTCTTCGAGCCAGACGATGTCGTGGGTCAGTGCCGCGACTTGCTGCGACGTGAGGCCGACGCCCACCGACAGGTTGAGCGCGTCCTTGCTGGCGATGGCGTTGTTCATCAGGTACTTGAACATGCCCTCGTTGGAGGTCTGGCCGTCGAGGAAGGCCTGACCGGTGCGGGCGGTCACGGCTTGCTGGATCAGGCGTTGTTCATAGAGACCATCACCGAGGCGTTTGGCGCTCTGGTCGGGGTTGTAGCCGAGTTTTTCCAGCAGGTAATCGGAGCTCATGAACGACTTGAGGTCGGTGAGTACCGGGTTGGTTTCGATCAGGTATTTGTGCGGGTTGGACGGTGCCTTGGTGTCCGGCAGGCCGGTAACGCGGGTGACCGGACGGGTGTCATCGCCAGTGCTTGAGGTTCGATGGAACGTATCGACCGCACGAGTGCTGTCGGAAACCTGAGCCGGGGCGTCAACAAACAGATTGCGCGGGCCGCCACTGGTGGCGACGGCCAAATGATCCTGAGCGCTGATCGCTTCATTGCCCACCGTCCAGGTCGGCGCTGGCCCGTTGCCGGACGCTGCAGTGCTGCCCTGCCCGCTCAAACGGAACAAGCCGTTTTCACCAGTGGGCAGGGAGAAGCCTGGCAGGCTCAGCGGATTGACTTGCTGCTGGGCGAGGTCTGGCGGCAGTTGGCTATTGATCCGCACAACGACAGTGTCACTGTTACCGACCTTGGTATCAGCGACTTTATTGGTGCCACCGGTTGAGCCGTAATCCTCGTGGATGACGGCGTTTACCACCTCCTTGGTGGCGTTGATCGAGACGTTGCCAGCGGCCTGAATGACCGCGTTGCGACCGGTCGCGGCACCGGGCAGCCCCGCACTGGTGCTTTCCGTTTCAACCGCCAGGCCTTTCTGGTATTGCGCCAGTTCGCTCGGCAATGCCAGCAGGTTATCGGGGTCGTACTGCGACGGAGTCGAGGTTTCGAAACCGGCGCTGAATCCAGACATCGCTCGGCCATATTTGCGACTGCCGACGTTTTCACCGGTTTCGTCGTCGGTGATGACAATGCCGCCGCCCACTGTCGTGGCTGTGGCTTTGCGGATCAATCCTTGCGGCGCGATCACGTAATACACAGAAGGGAAATCGGGATTGTTGCGCTGGTTATAGGGCATCACGACTTCGGCCATGAACTTTGCCGTGCTGCCAGTCCCCATTTCAAAGTTGTACTGGCGCGTAACGTCGATAACTCCGCTTTTGGCGCCAATGTTCTTCAGGGAGTCAGCAGTGACGGTGATGTTGCCACCCGCCGCCACAGTACTTTTGCTGTTGAGGAACGTGCCGCCCTGGAAAACAAAATCCTTGCCGATGTTAAGCACGGCGGAAGCGCTGGTATCACTGTCGACAAATTGATACGTCTCGCGCGTGGCGAGGAAATTGTTGAACGTGCCGCCAACACAGTCACCGCACGTAGCCGCGATAAACCCCGATATCAGCTTGCGCTCGACCGACGCCGACGGGCCTTCCGTACGGTTCTCGAACACATCAGCGTTCAGCGTGAAATCCTTCACGCTCTCCATCGAACCGGAAATGTTGTAGACCCCGGCAGCCCGCGCCGCGCCGCCATATCCACCGATCAGCACATTGCCCAGACCGTAGAAATCGCCGTGCTGGTTGGTCAGCGTGCTGACGCCGAGTGTCATGTTGTTGCCGCTGAAAATCAGCCCGCGATCGTTGAGCAATGTGGGCGTGTTGATGAACAGGTTCTGCGCCGCCCCGAGGCTGCCGTAGTTGGCAACGCTGCCGGCGTTGACGGTCAGGTCTTCGCTAGAGGAAATGCGTGCCGAGTTGATCAGTTGCCCACCGACGCTGATGGTCGACGTCGCACCAGCGGCAAAACTGCCGCCCGCACCGAGGTTCATTTGTGCAGCGGAGAGATAAGTGCCGCGCTGACTGCTCAGGCGACCGCTACCCGCATAGGTTCCGCCCAACTGCATATCGATGGAGCCATCACTGGCAATCAAGCCGTTGTTGGTCCAGTTGCCGCCACGGGCCTGCAAAGACTCCGAAGCCAGCAGTTTGCCGCTGGCGCTCTGGCTGAATTCGCGCACGTTGACATTCAGGCGACCGGCCTGAATCGCGCTGGTGTTGTTCCAGCTATCGGCATTGAGTTCCAGCAGGCCGCCGGTGACGATGCTGCCTCCCGCGCCCAGCACATTGGCCGTGGAGATATCGAACTTGCCGCGCCCAACGTGGTTGAGTTGCCCGCCGCTGTTGAGGAAGCTGCCGACCGCCAAGGTCAAGTCCGTGTTAGCGGTTTCCAGTACGCCATTGCGGTTGTCGAGCAAACCTGCAATCTGAAATTCGGTTTTGCCGGTGGTGCCCAGCGAGCGCAGGCGCCCGTTCTGGTTATCGAGCGTTCCCGCTTTGACGCTCAGTTGTGTGTCGCTTTCGATGACGCCCGCGCCATTGCTTAGCGCACCACTGAGGCTGAAATCGATGCGCTCGGCGGCAATCTGGCCTCCGCTGTTATCGAGGCTTGCGCCGGTAACGCCCAACAGCTTTTTCGCATAAAGCACGCCACTGCCGTTAGTCAGCGCAGCCGTGGTGATGCTGCTGTCTGCCGCTTGCGCCGAGATCCGCCCGCCGTTGTTGTTCAGGCCAGCCAATGCCGACAGCGTCAGGCTCTGCGCTTGAATGATGCCACCCTGACGGTTGTTGTTCAGGTCGAAACCATTGCGCAGGACGCCAACCGTGCGCGCCTCCAAGGCTCCATTGATGCTGGAAAGCGTGCCGCCACGGTTATCGATGTTGGCGGCGGTGATCAGCACATCGCCGTTCTGGGCGATGACTTTGCCGCTCTGATTGTCAAAGTCGCCGCTGATCTCAAGGGTCAGACCGCTGTCGCTCTGGATTGAGCCTTTGCCGTTGAGCAGCCTGGCCGCGTGCATTTGCACATCGGCATTCTTGCTGTAGATCAGGCCATCGGCCTGGTTGCTGACGGCGCCCGTGGCGGTGATCAGCAACTGGTCATTGGCGGCGACGGTGCCCTTGTTGCTGTTGTCCAGCGAACCGGTGCGCAGGTCCAGATTTTTCTGGCTGGCGAGCTGACCGTTCTGGTTGTGCAGATCGGTTACGCCCTTGATCAGCAGCGGGCCGGCAGCCGCGAGTTTGCCGGCGTTGTTGTTCAGCTCACCGCTCAGGTTGAGGGTGATCGCATCGTTGCTGGCGATCTGTCCGCCGCTGTTGTCGAGGCTAGTAGCCGTGGCATTGATGACCTGCTGCGCATTGATAGCGCCGCCGATATTGCTGAACGCGGTGCTGACGATATCCAGCGCCGCATCGCTGGCAATCAGGCCGCCCTGATTGTTATTAAGCGCACCGGCCAGCGTCAGGGTCTGCCCTGCTCCACTGCTGAGGTTGCCCTTGTCGCTGTTATCGAGACTGCCGGCGTTGATGCTCAGATTGCCCTGTGCGACCACCGCGCCCGCGCCGCCGTTGAGCAGCTTGCCGCTGAGATCAACGCTGACATCGGCGTACTTGCTCGATAATGTGCCACCGTCGCGGTTGTCGAGGCTGTTGCCGTTCACCGCCAACGCTTGCCAGCCGGACAGCAGACCTTTCTGGTTGATCAAATCCGTGCCGCGCACCAACAGTTTTTCACCGCTGATGATTTTGCCGGCGCTGTTATTCATCGCTCGGCCGATCAAGGCAAAACCGAGGTTGCTGGAGACTTCGCCGTTCTGGTTCTTCAGATCGCGCAGATGCTTGAGGGTCAGCGGGCCTTTGGCGGTGAGCAGACCGTTCTGGTTGTCGAGGTCGCCATTGGCCAGATCCACCGTGAGCGATTTTTCACCCAGCAGTCGTCCGCCGTTTTGAGTCAGCGAGGTCAGCGCCAGGTCAATGTCGCCATTAGCGGAAACTTCGCCCCCGTTGCTCGAGTCGAGCCCCGTCGCAGTCAGCGTCAGATTGCCCTTGCTGTTGATCAAGCCTTTGCCGTCGTTGCGCAACTGGCCGTCGACGTTCAGCTCAAGATCACCACGGCTGATCAAGCTGCCGCCGCTGTTGTTCACATTCCCCGCGCGGGCATCGATGGCTGCCGCGCCGATCATGCCTTTGACGTTATCCAGCGCCGCCGCGATGCGCAGGGTCAGCCCCTGATTACTCAAGAGACTGCCGTCGCTGTTATCAAGATTTTGCGCGGTCAGTGTGAACGCCTCCGCGCTGGAGATCGTGCCGCCCTGGTTGTTGACGCCGTTGAGTTGCTTGAGCAGCAGCGCGCCGGGAGTGTTGATCGAACCACCGTTGTTCAGTTGACCATGATTCAGATCCAGGCTCAGGCGCGTGTTGCTGAACAGCTTGCCGCCCTGTTGATCAAGCCCTTTGACCGACGCCGTCAGCGTGCCCTGACTGCCGATACTGCCAGCACCATTGTTGGTGACTTGCCCGGCGACGAGGACCAGGGTGTCGGCACTGCTGAGCAAGCCCTCGCTGTTATCGAATGCGCCGGTGGTGACGGTGACCGCACCTTTACCGCTGAGCGTGCCCTGCTGACGGTTGTCGAGGCTGCCGCTGTCAATGACGAGCGCACCGTCGGTGACAATCTTGCCGCCCAGGTTATCGAGGCCACCACGGCTAACGAGGTTCAAATCAGCGGCACTGGAGAAGATGCCCAGATTGTTGATCAGCTGTGCGGCGTTGACTGTCAGCGTCGCTTCACTGCTGACTTTGCCCTGAGCGTTATCGAAAGCATCGTCGATGGTCAACTGCATGGCCTGCTGGCTGCGCAATTCCCCGCCGTTGTTGGCCAGCGTGCGCGCGTGCAGCGTGAACCGCGTGGCCGCATCGATCAGACCCTTGTTGCGGTTGAGCACTTGATCAACCGTCAGCGTCGCTGACTTGCTGGCGAAAACCTTGCCGCCGTCGCTGTTGTCGAGCTTTTTGCCGGTGAGCAGCAGGTCGCTGTTGGTGCTGATTTCGCCACCGCGATTATCCAGCTCAGCGACCGTCAGGGTCATGGCGCTGGTCGAACCGAGCAGGCCACTTTGGCGGTTATCGAGTTGATCGGCGCTGAGTTTGAGCACGCCGGTGGCGATCAACTTGCCTTTCTGGTTGTTGACGTTTTGCGCCTGAACGCTGACATCCGACTTGCCAACGAGGTTGCCGCTGCGGTTGTCCAGAGACTTGGCGGTGAGCGTGAGTTGGCCGTCGGCAATCACCGTACCGAGCTGGTTATCCAGGGTCTGGTCGGCAGTCAGCTGCAACGCGCTGCGGCCGCTGATCAAGCCTGCCTGGTTGAACAGTGTGCCGGCGGAAACGCTTGTTGCGCCTTTGGCGGTGATCGCACCTTTGTCGCGGTTGTCGAGCAAGCCATCGACGCGCACCGTCAGCCCGCTATCGCTGACCAATGAACCGGCACCGCGGTTATCGAGACTGGCCGCTTTGAGATTGACCATTGCACCGGAACCGAGCACGCCGCCACGGTTGTCCAGCGCCGCGCTGAGATCGATGTTCAAGCCCAGATCGCCGAGCATCCGGCCGTTGCGGTTGTCCAGAGCCCCACCGCCGATGGCAATGGCTTTGGCGTTGAGCGTACCGTTCTGGTTGTTCAGGGTGGCGGCGTTGACCGTCAGATTGCGGCTGGCCAGCAAGCTCTTGCCGGTGTTGTCCAGATGCTGAGCGGTCAGGCTCAGATCGCCGCTGGCATTACGGCTGCCGTCGGCGTTGACGCCCGCTTCGATGGTGCCGGCGTTCGTCAGTCGACCACCAGCGCTGAGGCTGATGCTGTCGCGGGCGGCGAGGGTCTGGCGGTTGGTCAGGTTGCCTTGAGTCTGCACATTGAGCGCGGTGCCTGCATAGATCGCACTTTGGGTATCGAGGCTGACGGCCTTGACGTTGACGGCGCCAGTGGCCGAGGTTTCTGCGAGGCTCAACTGGCCGTTGGCATCGAGCTGAATATCGCCGCCGCTGGCAATCAGTTTGCCGTCGAGCTTCACCCCGACGCCGGCCTCGGTGCCGACCAGTTTGATCGCGCCGGCATACATGCCGCCGAGGGCCGAAGAGTCGATCGCCAGTTGCGGTTTGTTGCTGCCGTCATCGGCGCGGGCGGTGACATTCAGGGTTTGTGCGTTGACGTCGTTACGCCCGGCCACAATCGTCAGGTTCTGCGCCTGAATCTCGGCGTTGATCTTCGCGCTGCGGGTGATGATTTCGAAACGGTCGACGTTGGTCGCGTTGAGGCCCGCGCCCTCGATGGCCACCGAACCCTGATCAACCTGAAAGCGATCCAGCCGACCGTTGTCGAGCACCGGTTTGCCAGTGGTCAGGGTTACCCGTGGCGAGTTGATAAAACCGCAACCGTTGCAGGTAATGCCATAAGGGTTGGCAACAATGACCCGCGCCGACTGCCCCGCCACTTCGGTGTAGCCGCGCAACTGGCTCGGATTACCGCTGATGACTTCGTTGAGAATCGCCTGTGCCGAACCGCTGTTTTTCAGGTTCGGGTTATCGATGATGTGGCCGCCCAATTGGGTGAGATTATTCTGCGTCGAGCCGTTGTTGAGGATCAGCCCCTGCGCGCCGACGTTGTAATCGTGGAACTGGTTATGCGACAGACCGCTGGCATTGGGCGTGGCGATGTTGATGATCGGCACGCCGTTGCCGGCGCGGTCCAGCGAGGTATTGGGGTTGGCCACCACAATACCGTCGGCCTGCGCCCACATCGGTTGCCAGAACATGACGTTCGCCAGCAGGAACGCGAGTCCGCGTTTAGGCATGCCCAGGAAACGTTCGTGGTTTTTTTCGGCAGCAGAAGGCTGACTGGCCAGAAGACCCAGTTGAAGGACGTCCATATCAGAATCTCGGGGCGGGCAACGGTCGGGGGAGGAAATCCACGCAAAAACCGACCGGCAAGGCAGACGATGTCAGCGGATGCGATCGTTCAGGAATAAGCGAATGTCACATCGACGGCAGGCGAGCTAGGCGCGACGAAGAAGTGATATCAATATAGTGGCACTATTGTAGAGAGGCATAATTCTGGCGTCAATTAATGGATGAGACTCGTGCTTCACGATGCCTGAGCCCAATTGGCTGCCAGCCGAACGTTGCGTTCGGCTCAATAAATTCTGGAGAAATGGGGACAGGCCACATTTTTTTAACGTGGTCTGTCTCCATTTGTCCCCCTGCCTCCTTGACATGCTCAGCGACCCAACGGGCGGCGGGGTAGGCTTGGTTTATAGCCGTGGGCACCAAACGAACATCTGCGCCGACACCTGTTCATCTATTACCCACCCAACGAATTACCGGTTTTAGCGTTTAGCCACATTATTGCTTCGGCGCATCCATTCTCGGCGGCTTTGTTGAGATACCTGAGCTGTTCTTCATTAAGGTTTGGCGTCGACATTTGAACCGATAAGCGCATATAAAGGTTGGCGCGAAAGCTTCTTTCGTCTAGCGGTACGATCGTAAATAAAGATCGTCTATCGCTGAAGATATTACATGTCGGTAGCATTGTCGGTTGAGGGTAGTATTTTTTATAAATGGTTTCATTTTTAGGAAGGGCCTCGATGAGTGAGCGGAACCCAGGCGTTTTAACCTCATCGGAGCATTCGAAAAACATTAGTAATCCCGCCGGAGTAAATCCATTGCTCAAACTGGACCTCAGCAGGTTGCAGGTTTCTTCTTCGGAAAGTTGAACGATCGACGACATAAATACTAGACGATACTGCGCAGCTGGGTTGCCATCCTCAGCTGAGCGCTTGAGCAAAGGCATTGCTTCCTTTAAAAGCGCTTGCACTTCATCCTTATATTGTTGTTTCTTTTGTTCAGGGAATTTCTCGTTAATAGGTAACTGATCACGAGCAGCGTACAAATTGCTAGTCAGCTCATCAATTTCCACCAGATAAGGTAGCGCCTTGAAGTACAGAGCTTCACTTTCTTCGGATATTTTAAAGTTGCTTGCGTTTGCGAGGGCTATAAAAAAAACGGAAGCAATAGCGAAACATATCTTGATTGAAATTTTTAACACTTAAAACGTCCTTTTTCACTTTCGTCAGGATCAAGGGTAAACATTTTTTTCACCTTGTGTCATTTACCATTAAGCGCTGCCAGCAGTCTCCTCTCTAGCGCCTGAGCATATTCGACATATTCGACAGCGCGAGGCTCCGCAGCAATAAGCTCTTTATCTCGCCGCAGAATATTCAACATTTTTTGCGTCAGCAGTAAATTCTTCGCCCAGACTGCCTCCGATAATTTTGAGGTTCCTTTTAGCAACTCGGCGTCATCCAGAAATCCTACCAGCACTTCCTTATCCAACTCGCGAACCACGACAGGCAATAATTCCGACGTATACATATCTTGCCTGACCGATCTGCAAAGGTCGCCGATCTCAAGCTCGTTTATGGGAGTGTCCAGAATCGACCTGTGCCATGACTCCAGCGCAGACTCATCAGAATCAGGCTCAACTTCCCACTTAAACCCATTACTCTCATCTATTTGACGAAATGTCTTTTTCATATACCCGCACCATTTAGAGAGTCAGAAATACGTTTTAAAGTATCCAAAGCTGCCTGTCGGGCCGCTTGCGCCTCTGGGTTACTTACATTCTTAAGCGTTTCTGCATGGTTGGTAAGCCCTCTTATCCGCTCCTGCATTTCGTTCAAATAAAACGGGGACAGACCACGTTTTTTGAATAAATTGCAAAGCCGTGGTCCGCCCCTTATCTAAACGTGGTCCGTCCCCATTTACCTCCCCATTTACAGTTTCAAAGCATTTTTTATGTGTTCTTTCCCATTTAATCTTTAATGAAGTCGTCGCAACGTATCCAGTCAGTGAGTTCCAATGGTAGCTTACAAATAGAAGACTGCATCAACTTCGGGAGATCCACTAACTCTAGCGCCGATTTTGGTTTGGCAATTAATCTATAACCACCCTGCTCGGAAGCGTCATGACTGAACAAGCCTCTGCCGGCCATTTCAACAAAAGATTTTAAATAGCGCGAACGCTGAGCTTCATCGGCAAACTCAACCAAATTGGCTTCTACTATCTCAACGTCCACGCCTCCAGGCCTTGAATAGAAGCAGTCATAAGTTTCCTCATATCTGGAAATTGACTGACGGACATCGTCAGGCACAACCCCATGTCCACCTGTAGCGAAATGAGCGATGACCCCACCACGACATGAGGCAAACCAATCAAGATCATTGATTTCCAGAAGTTCGTCATTCATTTCCATTACTCGGCTCCGAAAAGGTAAAAAGGGGGCAGACCACGTTTTCGGAGTACTTCTGAACATGCTCTGCCCCCATTCGAGCCAGGAAGCGTTTGATAATAAGAAAAACTCGTCAACTCGCTTTACTTCAGCGGCCCCAACACGTCATTGGTGAAAAATCGTGTATTCTCCTCCGAGGCTGGCTCCATTCCAAAGTAGCAATTACCAAACTCGAATTTCTTGGCCACTTCCTTCGAGAACGCAAAAAAAGCACCAACACCATCGACATCCGCCAACCCGTGATCATCCTCATCAAAACTAATATCAAGATCAAAACCACCTTGATACTTAATAATTCGAATGAGTGCCGAGTTTACGCTCACATCTATAAACTTCAAACTTCGAACATTGATAAGTACACTCACTGCGCCATTGAAATCAAGTGCGGCGTCGACTGCATCAAGCTCAAGCTTCCCATCGTTCCAGACTGAAAAAACCTCTGAACACTCAGCGCCGATTACTGAGGCTGCATTGGCAACAACTGTTTCCAACAAGGGCAACACCATATTCTGCTTGACGTTCTCAAATACGATTTCTAATAGCCCAGCCATGGTGCCCTCCTTCAATCAACGGACTCTTTGAAGAGTAGAACGGGGACAGACCACGTTTTCGGAGTACTTTTTAAACGTGATCTGTCCCCATTTATCCTCCAAAAACGTGGTCTGTCCCCATTTATCTTCTATCAACTGTTGACTGCAAAAAAAGGGGACAGATTTATTAAACCAAATAAATCTGCCCCCTTTACTTTATTATTGCATTTGAAGTCGCACCTTTAGCCGAGTCAATTCAAGTCCGGCCATTGTGCAAAATGGCTTTCTATTGATGCCATTAAAAAGTCTGAAAAGCTATCCCAAGCTTTAACGCTCGAACTTTGACCTTCAAAGAATTGAAATACTGGTGGATCGTCAGAGACCGGTAGAAAATAATTAATTTCATATCCTTGATGCATGCAGAATACCTTAGCATCCGCAGGCAACAAATCAGAGAGACCTAATTCATCAAGCAACTCTTCCGCCTCCGACTTCAGGCTAAGTAATCTCGGATAAAAAATATCTACGCCACAGAAAATCTTACCAGCCGAATGCCCAGCAACTGTCAAAAACTCACGATACTCTAACGGAATTTTACAACCAAAATGTTGCTCGACTGATGCAATCTCCCCTTCGGAGCAACCAACAAGTGCAGACTCTAAAATCACTCCCCGCAGCACCAACTCATGAAAAACATCTCGATTTTTTTTCATCTTGGCCTTCCTGTTTCTACGTTAACAATCACAACGGGGAACCTTTGTTGAAACTGACTTATAACCCCACTGCATGAAACGCAGATTGGAAGCTCTGAGTAAATGTTCACGACCCCTTGCGACGAGGGGGGGTCAGCTTATCTGCTAGATTCGACAATATCTTATACTCTGAGTCCATTGTCCTTGGATTGTTATCAGTTTGTATTGTGTCGAATACTTGCTTTTCTGGGACATCGACCGTTCCAAGGCGCTTCGCTAGACCGCTCACGCCTACGGTACGGTAAAACGGGGACAGACCACGTTTTCAGAGCGCTTTCTAAACGTGGTCTGTCCCCATTTATCCCCATTTATCCCCATTCATCCTTGTGAGTATCGCGCCGCTGTAACCTGCAACAGCGCCGCGGCTCCGAATATCGCTCGGCCGGCGTTGCCTGTGCGTTGAGCACTTTCTTCATTGCGCAGCAGGTCGTCGTTGACCTGATCCCATTTCGAATACTCGTCAAAAGCTCCGGTAGCGAACAGCGCGCTTTGAGCATCCTTGAGCCACTGCCATCGGCTTCCAGCTTTGTGAGCACATCATAATTTTTTTGGTCATCAGGGTGAACCGAGGCACTGCAATGAACTATCGCGCAAGCTGCCGCCTTGAGTTGGTACGCTTTTTCGGGATTCTCTTCTTGCAGCTTTTCCAACACCAAGACTTCTTTTTGATGAAGCTGGCGGTTGTACTCTTCAGCCATCAAAGCAACCCACGATGCCTTGTTGATGTCTGCGCCGGCCAAACCAGCGGCGGTCAAACCAACTATCTGGGAGAACGCCTGGCGTAAATTCGGCTGATCGTTAAATGTCGAGTTAAGCGCGCCTGCCATGGCTTGGCTTGCGCCGGCGGCAATTGCTCCGCTTTTGAAGTCACCACCGGTAATGCTGGAGACGGCGCCCCCCATCAACGCGTGCAGAGCGTAAAAAGGGGACAGACCACGTTTTCGGAATGTTTTCTAAACGTGGTCTGTCCCCATTTATCTCAGGGATGTAAAAAGCGAGCATTTTGGCGTTGGCGTGACCCGCCATCGGGGTCACTGTCCACGCAGAATCGAAGTGCTTTTAATGATCTCGGCTTTGGCCAATTACATCATTTGTTTAACGGGGTTGCAGGCCCGCGAAGCGGGTCATGAAAATCGTTTTCAAAGCAATAGTCTTAAACGCCGACGGGTGTTGTCGCTGTGGCGACTGGGCTTGGAATACTGGCGCAGTGGACACGGCTCAAACTCTCGAAAAACCTTGATGAGACTTGAGCGCACTTTGCGAACCGAGGTACATCAACAGGCGCAGGTGTTGGAGTAGTTTGTGGGGATCCCTCAGGGTCTGTCCCCATTTATCTTTACCTAAGGGACCAGTCATGTATTGATATAAACTTGATTACCTGTTCTGGCGCATCTTCTAAAGAAGCCCTGTAGTCAGTAACAAAACTAATCCCCGCCAATATTCTTCCACTTTTTTTCAAAAGAAAATCATCATCCGCATCATTAAACAAAACATCAAACTCCCTTTCCAAGTTTCGAAGATCATCCCCCACACTGACACTATTAAATTTCCCGCGATACCCTTCACCTACGGCAATTCTATAAAGTCTTCCGGCATCTTCGAAGTACAGCGAGACCGCCTCATTCATAAATCGATATGACAATAAAAGCTCATTACCAAAACCGATCCTTCTCTTAATTCCGACCCAAGAGTTATTCTTAATGAGAATGTCACGAACAGGTACTTCCGGACCGTACCACTCGACCTCCCCAACTTTTTCGCTAACATTGGAAAACGACTCACCTAAAGAGAATCCTGCTGCTGACATACCTGGAACAAGGTCAGAGTACAAATCAGGGAAAAAATTTCGCATAGATCACTTCCAGCCCTTCCACTCACCGCCCTCATATTTCAGACGATTTCCTTGGGTATCATAATATTGTTGATAACGCGTAATAGTGCCCGGACTAAAATCAGGCGACGGATCAATTACCCGTATTTCTAAATTTTTATTGCCAATCTTCTCAGTACTAACAAGCTTATAGTACGGACTATCACCGTGGGTTCCACCGCCCGGATGGAACTCTACCTCTTTTATTGCCGGGTGTCCTTCAACGTTAAAGACCTGTGCTTTACCTGAAGTACCAGCCAATGGAGGTTTCGGCGTAAGACTCGCACCATCAAGCGTTAGCGCCTGCTTGATGTCATCAATCGATTTACCCCACATGCTCGACGGCGATTCAGCAATATTTCGAGGAATCCCTGCTTGCGCGGCCAGATCGTCTCTCAGCCCAACACGCGCAATTGCAGAAGTAGCCGGCACCTCAGCTGCACCAGTCGCTTTTGTACCATTAATCCGTCGCTCAGCCTCCGCCAACTCAGCAAGATTACCGCCCGCCTTCGGCTTCAGTCCATTGCCAGTGTCGAAATAGAGCTGTCCATCTGGTGCAAGAACCTCAGCATTGCCCGTTCTGGTATTCAATACACGGCGGTATCCATCTGGCAGGCCGTCAGTTTTATTGAAGGAGGCGCCTGCTGAGCTGTCTTCGCGGTACCAAGCGGGAAGGACCGGCTTATCAGTATTCGACGCTCCAATGACGCCGTCGGCTACTACCCCCTCCTTCTTCACACCAGATACCAAAATCGAAGACCCGGTTCCCTCCAAGTACTTCCCTGCACCTTTCAGTAGCACCATTTCCACTGCAGCTTTCGCAGCTTCCGTACCGTAATCACGAAGCGGGTTCACATCGCCCGGATAGGTTTCACTGGTGAAGGACGCGAGCACCCTGTGGCCCTGGGTGTATTCATATGGTGCAAACAGTCTTCCAGTAGCTTCCCAGCTCTCCAAAAAGGAGGCTGCACCCGCCGCTGCGGATATTCCAGGCAGGGCGCAACCAACAAGAGTCACGCAGGCCGGGCTTGTGATTATCGCACCGCTGTAACCTGCAACAGCGCCCGCGGCTCCTAATATCGCTCGGCCGGCGTTGCCTGTGCGTTGAGCACTTTCTTCATTGCGCAGCAGGCCGTCGTTGACCTGATCCCATTTCGAATACTCGTCAAAAGCTCCGGTAGCGAACAGCGCGCTTTGAGCATCCTTGAAGCCACTGCCATCGGCTTCCAGCTTTGTGAGCGCATCATAATTTTTTTGGTCATCAGGGTGAACCGAGGCACTGCAATGAACTATCGCGCAAGCTGCCGCCTTGAGTTGGTACGCTTTTTCGGGATTCTCTTCTTGCAGCTTTTCCAACGCCAAGACTTCTTTTTGATGAAGCTGGCGGTTGTACTCGTCAGCCATCAAAGCAACCCACGATGCCTTGTTGATGTCTGCGCCGGCCAAACCAGCGGCGGTCAAACCAACTATCTGGGAGAACGCCTGGCGTAAATTCGGCTGATCGTTAAATGTCGAGTTAAGCGCGCCTGCCATGGCTTGGCTTGCGCCGGCGGCAATTGCTCCGCTTTTGAAGTCACCACCGGTAATGCTTGAGACGGCGCCCCCCATCAACGCGTGCAGAGCGGTGCGAGCGGCACCACCTTCGGCCCATATGGCCATGCCGACCGAGTCACCGGCATTTTTCGCTATTTGCCAGTTTTTCTGAGCGTAACCGCCTACAAAGTTGAACGCGGTAGCGGCAACGACATTTCCTGCCTGAAAGATCAGGCCCTCTTTCAGATTCTGGCTAAGGGGACAAGGGGACAAGGGGACAAGGGGACAAGGGGACAGACCACGTTTTCAGAGCGCTTTCTAAACGTGGTCTGTCCCCATTTATTCTCTTCAATCAACGGCCCCTTTGAAGAGTAGAACGGGTAGAACGGGTAGAACGGGGACAGACCACGTTTTCGGAGTACTTTCTAAACGTGGTCTGCCCCCATTTCCCCCCGAGTTGCAACGAAGAGGTATCGATGGCGTGTTCGAACAATACGGTGCTCGACGGCGCAGCACGGACTTTCGCCTAGGTCAGAGTCTCGGTTCGGAAGATCACCTGATCGAATTGAAAAAGCCTGTAAGAAGACCGCTGTGGATGAGTCAAGCGCATTACGAAAAGGCGCCTGAAAGACTGACCGTGCGGGAGTTGAAGGCGGGTGGGAAAACTTTGGTCACCACGTTGCATTGCCCAAAGCAGACACCTAAAACAGCCCTGAAATCGCTGTACAAGGGTCGATGGCATGTTGAACTGGATCTGCGCAATCTCAAAGCTACGCTGGGACTAGGAAAGTTAAGCTGCAAAACCCCAAGCATGGCAGTAAAGGAGTTATGGGTCTATCTGTTAGCTCACAATCTGATCCGAATGCTGATGGCACAATCGGCTCTGTTAGCTGACTGTTTACCTCGCGAACTGAGTTTCAAACACAGCCTTCAGCTATGGCTGGCGCTGCGACAATATGGCAGTTCCGAAGACGAGAATGGACTGTCGAATTTATTGATGCTGATTGCTCAGAGGCGCGTCGCAAATCGGCCTGGTCGTATCGAACCGCGAGCCATAAAACGAAGACCTCAAGCCTACCCCTTGCTGACCAAACCACGTCGGTCAGCAAGGGCAGATGTCAGAAAAAACGGGCACCCAAAACATGTTAAGTAAGTGCCATTCGGGACAGACCACGTTTTCAGAGAGCTATCTAAACGTGGTCTGCCCCCATTTATCCCCCTCCTTATTTAAGACTAATAGCGAATCCACTTTCCTGTAGAAATTAATTCCGGACTATCTGGATCAACCAAATAAAGCCACTCTGGATCATGCCCTACGGCTCCAACCAAAACACCTAGTGAATTTGGATGCTCAGGCATCGCACCTGAATGTATGGCGCCTATATAACTGCCTTCCCCATAAGGATTGTGCAACTGAAAACGCAATGCACCATCAACATTGTAGATCGCAGCGTTGTGAGGACACCCGAAGTACCAAGGTGCTTCAGAAGAATTAAACCTGGATGGCTCTTCATTAAAAACGACCAGCACTCCAGTCCTATCTGGCAATATATATGGGATGCCCGCTGCAGAAAACAAAACCTCCGAACCGGCATCAGAAACCATGTATTTTCTTATTTCTACAACCTTACTCACACGCACATACTTAACTTGCGCCATTTCAACTTCAAAATCAGTTCTACGCCCCTGCCAATCGTAAAAACTTTCAAAGATCGTTCCATCAGCATGCACCACCTCATTCCTTATACACGCAACAAGGTCAATCATTTCAACAACCTCAAACTATCAATATTAACATTATAAAGCTCAGGATTCGTGCGAGGGGTTTTATCCATAAAATTAACTTCATGTGCTCCGCCAGCATAAAAAGGGGACAGACCACGTTTTCGGAATGTTTTCTAAACGTGGTCTGTCCCCATTTATCTTTTCGATAGGCCTCAATTTTTATCGGGATGAAGGTTTTGTAGTGGTCAGCGGTGTAATACATTTCGCCGCCTTTCCCTACGACGATTCGCTGAGGTCCTGGCCCTGCAATACCGGGCGTAGGATGGACATATTCAGTGTAGTATCGCGTTTCGGTGAGCGTCCGGAATTTAGTGTTTGATAAATGAAAAACGCGCCGGTTGATTTGGGGCGTTTTTTGTTTTAGCCGGAGTCGCTCGAATTAAAAGTCAGTTCATGAGCGCTGACGACACTCCGCCACTGTCGAAGAGCTGCTTGAATATCTCCACGACAATCTCAAAATTTGAGCAGATGGCTGAACCAGCAACGGCGTCGCCTTGGATATGCATAATTCCGCCACGATTTTTATCGCCGCAAAATACTTTGACATCGTAGTCATCGCCATCATCAACGCCGAGCGTCAGTGCGTACTTGCCTGTCTCTGCGACAACCTGCAATGTCAAGAGTTCGAAGCCTGCTAATTCTTCAATATCCAGAGTTACACTCCCCAAATTTCGGCAGGACTCTTCAAGGTGCGCAACGACATCATTCCAAGATGGATCTCTTTGCGTGCCACCTTCACAGGTTCTGCCAAAACCGACCGTCCAAGAGAGAGAGCGCTTCACATTATTTCACCTCTTTTACTGATTTCATTCCAGGGCGCCAATAAAGCGTTTTACCTGTCGCAAGCTCTTTGATGGTAAGAGTAATAAAAAGGGGACAGACCTCGTTTTCGGAGTACTTTTTAAACGTGGTCTGTCCCCATTTATCTGCAGTTATCCAAGCTAATAACGAATCCACTTTCCAGTAGAAATCAACTGCGGACTATTCGGATCAACCAAATACAGCCATTCTGGCTCATGACCAACTGTGCCGATTAGAACTCCCAGCTTATCTGGATGATCGGGCATCGCTCCAGAGTGTATGGCACCGATATAACTATTTTTACCATACGGATTGCACAGCTGATGGCGCAATGACCCGTCAACATTATAAATTGCAGCATTATTAGGAAAACTGAAAAACCAAGGTGCATGAGAGACACCGAACCTAGAAGGCTCCTTTTCAAATATCACTAAGACTCCAGTCCTGTCAGGCAAAATATGTAGGGTTTCGAAGATCGGAATATCAACCTCTGCACCACTATCCAAAACCAACCTCTGCCGCAGGGCAACAACCTTATGCTTTTCTACATATAGAATATTCTGCTTTATTTCCTCAAGACTGCTACTTACTCCATCCCAGCGAACAAACTGGTCAGAAACGAACCCGTCATCAAACTCGCGCCTTGTAACAACCTCATAAACAAAATCCATCACTTGAGCAACCTCAGCGAGTCCATATCAACTTCATAAAGCTCTGGATTGGTTCGGGGCGGCTTATCCATAAAGTTCACTTGATGCCCACCACCTGGCAAGCGAGTACCATTTATTGCATCCCACATATTGCCCACATCCCCGTCCCGTACTCCTACCCCAGGCTTGATCGTCAATCTAATCTGATACAGCTTCCCACTTTTAAACTCTTCCGAGACTGCGAGTTTATTTCGAACATCTGCCACAGAGTTTATTGGTGTATCCGTGGCCCAAGCTCCTAGCACAGATGAGGGATTTCTTCCTTCGTCCATTTCTTTCTGCATCTTTATATACTGCGCTTCGTTAATGGTCATCGTCGTTATACGTGGTTCATTTACCACGCTATCCGTCACCATTGTCCCTTCCTTCCAAGCCGGACGCTGTGTTCCCCAGTATGGAGCATCTATTCCACCTGACTGTTCTTTCAGGAGCAAGTCATTCGCCGTTTTCTCACCATCAACACGCGGAAGACCATCACGATCCGTTACCTGTCCAGCGTTGATATTTTCCGCACGATGCACTTTCCCCGGGACAAAGTCACGCTGGGCAGACAACCCAAAACCTTCTGCATCGCGAGTCGCATTGAATTCAACTTTATCGACTGCCGAGGTGCTGCCTGGGAGACTCCCTCCCTTCTTGCCACCTGAAGTCAACAGAAGCTCCCCACTTCCCTCCAGGTATTTTCCGGCGCCCTTGAGCAGCAACATCTCCACTGCAGCTTTCGCAGCTTCCGTACCGTAATCACGAAGCGGGTTCACATCGCCCGGATAGGTTTCACTGCTGAAGGACGCGAGCACCCTGTCGCCCTGGGTGTATTCATATGGTGCAAACAGTCTTCCAGTAGCTTCCCAGCTCTCCAGAAAGGAGGCTGCACCCGCCGCTGCGGACATTCCAGGCAGGGCGCAACCAACAAGAGTCACGCAGGCCGGGCTTGTGATTATCGCGCCGCTGTAACCTGCAGCAGCGCCCGCGGCTCCTAATATCGCTCGGCCGGCGTTGCCTGTGCGTTGAGCACTTTCTTCATTGCGCAGCAGGCCGTCGTTGACCTGATCCCATTTCGAATACTCGTCAAAAGCTCCGGTAGCGAACAGCGCGCTTTGAGCATCCTTGAAGCCACTGCCATCGGCTTCCAGCTTTGTGAGCGCATCATAATTTTTTTGGTCATCAGGGTGAACCGAGGCACTGCAATGAACTATCGCGCAAGCTGCCGCCTTGAGTTGGTACGCTTTTTCGGGATTCTCTTCTTGCAGCTTTTCCAACGCCAAGACTTCTTTTTGATGAAGCTGGCGGTTGTACTCGTCAGCCATCAAAGCAACCCACGATGCCTTGTTGATGTCTGCGCCGGCCAAACCAGCGGCGGTCAAACCAACTATCTGGGAGAACGCCTGGCGTAAATTCGGCTGATCGTTAAATGTCGAGTTAAGCGCGCCTGCCATGGCTTGGCTTGCGCCGGCGGCAATTGCTCCGCTTTTGAAGTCACCACCGGTAATGCTGGAGACGGCGCCCCCCATCAACGCGTGCAGAGCGGTGCGAGCGGCACCACCTTCGGCCCATATGGACATGCCGACCGAGTCACCGGCATTTTTCGCTATTTGCCAGTTTTTCTGAGCGTAACCGCCTACAAAGTTGAACGCGGTAGCGGCAACGACATTTCCTGCCTGAAAGATCAGGCCCTCTTTCAGATTCTGGCTATAGCTACCACCGCCTATGACCGTTTTAATGCCGGCCGAGGCGACCCCCTGAGCGCTCGCATGGATGGCAAAACCACCGATACCTTCAAGCGTATTAAGGTTAAAGCCCTTGGTGAGGTTGTTGAACGGCACCGTTTGGCCGCCAAGGTATGGATCGATAAAGCCTTGAGTCAAGCCGGCGGTGGCTCCGGCAATCGCGGCATTTCTCAAACTTTCTTTGCTGAAGGTGTCTTTGACAACCGCCCCAATTTTCCCCTTGTTGCTGATTGCGCTATTAGCAGCCGTTGTTTCCAGGGACACAAACATGGTGTTGGCAATGCCGGCAAACAACGAGCCCTCGGCCGCTCCCACTAGAGCAGCACCTGCCCCTCCGGTGATCGCCGCTAAAAGAATGGCCAAAACCAGTTGTGCTCCTGCGCCAAGCCCAGAGTGTTCATATTTGAAGGTCTTGTGTATTTCCTCTACCTGATGCCAGTCGATGTCGCCTCGTGCTTGTGCCTGTTTCAACCAGGCAAGATTCGGATCGGCAGCGACCATTGCATCCACGGCCTGACTGACACTTTGTTCGTTTACCCTATTGATATCGATCTTCAGTCCATCAACCGCTTTGATGGTGATCGATCCGTTGGCAATCAGGGCACTCTGACGCAACGTTTCGTCAGTCCTGCCCTCCCCCTTCATGGAAGTCCACGCCAGGTTATCGCTGCTCTTTACATGACTCTCGTCATGCAGGTCCTTCACCCCTTCAAAGGTGATGGAGCCGCCGCTGTCGAGAACAATGTCCTTGCCGCTGTCGAGCTTCGCCACCTGATAGCGCTGGTCTCCCTCGCTAACCAGTGTGAGATTGCCCCCAGTCTTGATCTCGCTACCCACATGAGTAATCTGAGTAACCTCGTCGCGCTTCATTTTCTTGGCGCCGAAACCACCCTTCTCCTTCATGTCATACAGGGTGTAGTCCTTGTTCTGCGCGGCCAGCAGGCTCAGGTTGTTACCCGCATACACGTAGGCTTCATTGCCTGCGCTGATCTTGCTCGCAACAAGTGTGGTGTCGCGGCCGGAAGAGGTTTTCACGTCGCCGCCCGCGATGAACTCGGCGGCTTTCTGGACGGTGTGGTTATCTTCTTCGTGGACGCGTTTCTTGCCTTTTTTGCTATTGGTCTCGACGTTGTGTTCGTCACTCGCCGAAGCCATGTTCAAGTCTTGTTTCGCGTCGGCAAGCAGATCGCCTTTTGCCTCAGCGGTACTGGCGACGACGTTGATGTCACGACCGGCATCAAGCTTCAGGTTGCCGCCGCTCTTCACGCTGGACGCGAGATTTTCCACCGTTGTAGTAACGGTCGAGCGATGCCCGCCGTTCTCGATTTTGTGGATCTCGTTGACGTCCTGGACCGCCAGCAAATTGATGTCGCGAGTCGCGCTCAAGTTTGCATCGGCGCCGCTGGTGATCGTGCCGGAGTTGGTCAAGTCACGGCCGGACTTGATGCTCAGCGTATCGCGGGCGCTAACGCTGCCGCCGTCGTCAGTTGAAGTGAGCAACCCCTGCCCTGGGCTGTAAGTCACAGCGGTTCGGTCGTTGACGATGTCACCCTTGAGGGTGCTCAGGCTGACCTGATTACCGCGAATATCACCGGCCAGCGCATTGCGGATGCTGTCGGTGGCCATCACGCTCAGGCGTTCGTTGGCCTCGGCCAGGCCACCGTTATAAAGGCTGCCTTTAACGTCAGCCGAAAGGTTGTTGGTGGCACGCAAAGTGCCGACGTTGACCAGGTCGTTGCCGGTGATCATTTCCAGATCACGCCCCTGAATCAGGCTACCGCCTCGCACGTTACGGGATTCGGCCTGAGCCAGATAAAGCACTGGCACGAGTACTTTCTGACCGTCGACGACACGTTCTTCCATCCAGACGATGTCATGCGTCAGCGCCGCCACCTGCTCGGATGTCAGGGTGACTCCCACCGCCAGATTCAGCTCATTTTTACTGGCGAGCGCGTTATCCATCAGGTAACGGAATTGCTCGTAATCGTTGTTCAAGCCGCCGGCCAGAAAACGCTGGCCGGTCTGAGCCAACACGGCATCGCTGATCAAACGCGATTCGTAGCGCCCGTCGCCGAGGCGGCGTGCGGCTTCATCGGCGCTGAAATCGAGTTTGCCGAGCAGGTAGTCGGAACTCATGAATAGCGCGGTCTGGGTGAGCTCCGGGTTTGTTTCGATCAGATACCGACTTTGTGGATTCTGGCTCTGCACGAACATGCCGTACGGGCCTTTCGGAAGCCTGAAAGTCGAAGACGCGGTGGGATCTACGGCAGCAAACGGCACCCCACGAAAATCAACCGGGACGAAGCTGATCTGCTTCACGCCTTCCGCATCCACCTTTTCGATGCGAGTGACGTCCTTGGCAACCTGAACGCTGGCGGCGCTGCTGCGCTTGCCCAGATTGATGTCGACGACACCCACACCGGTGGCTTTTTCGCTGTCCAGATTTCCGCTGAGTTGATCGTAGGTATTGTTGTAGAGCTTGCCGTTCTGGATGGAGTCGGTGACGTTAAGGCTTACCGTTCCTCCCGCCTGCAGGGTGGCTGGATACAGGGTGTTGCCATTGGGGGACCAGTCTATATGTACGGTGTCAGGGTGAGAGAAGCGACTGTCATTGGTAACAGCGACCAATTCATTGAAGCGTGCCTCATCGAAATTCCCCTGCTGCGTCTGCGCATTGAACGCCGGGACTTCGACGAACTCCATGCGATCCCACAAGCTATTGTCGATCCTGCCTGGCGTGCCGATCGTTTCTGTCGAAGTGCCAGAGCGCGATTCTGCGCCAAGGTTTAACAAGCGGTCGGCCGTTACCGTGAGATTGCCGTTGGCAGCCATCATGCTGTAGCGGTTTTCGACGCTGCCGGCATGAATCGACAGGTTTTTGCCAGCGACGAAGCGCGATGCAGTCGAGTCTTTGAGGACCACATCGTTATAGGTCCGATCAATGATGATCGTGCCTCTTTTCCAGCCATCGTGGCCACCGCAGTGCTGCCCGCAAATCCATTTGATGGAGCCGGAACTGCCGCCCTGCGACATTTCGAAAACCGACTTGGCGTTCTCCACCGACACCGCATTGATGTCGATATCGCCCTCGCCTTCAACCGTGCCCGACAGGTTGCTGAACGATGCCGCACGACCGCCACCGACCGCGTCGAACGACAGATTGCCACGGCTGTAAATATCGCCGTAATAGTTGTTCAGGCTGTTGCTGTGCAGCTTCATTGTGCCGCCGCTGAACAGCAGCGTATCGGCACTGTTGGAGATGCCGTTGGTAACGTTGAATTCGAGATTGCCCTGAGCACCCAAGGTGCCTTTGTTGTTGATCTGGGCAGCTGTCACCGTAAGATTCTGGTTGGCGATCAGACGGCCGAGGTTGTCCAGCGTGCCGCGCAGCGTCATGACGGTATCGCCGCCGCTGACCAGTCGACCGTCCTGCTGAATCACCTCGTTGGCGTTGATCGTGAGTTTCTGCTGCGCCGAAACTTTGCCGCTGTTGAACAGATTGCCGCCAAGGTTCAGCGTCAGATCACCATCGCTTGCCAATTGCCCGGCGTTGTTCAGGTTGGCGACATTCAGATTCAGTGTCGAAGCACTGGCGATCCGGTCGCCGGCGTTGAGCATCAGGTCCTGCGCGCTGGTGTAAGTCAGCCCGCCGTTGAGCTGCCAAGTGCCGACGCCATTGACCGCGCCGACATCCCACACGCCCTTGCCCAGACCGGTGAGGCTGCCCTGGCTGCCGGTCAGTTGGCTCAGATCCAGATCGAACAGACCCTGCGCCGCGTGGCGCAGGTTACCGCTGAGGTTATTCAGTTGCGCGCCGGACAGCACCAAATCCTGGCTGCCGATTTCGATCACACCGCTTTGATTGTTGAGGCTGCCGGTCAGTTTGATTTGACTGGAAGCGCCCCCAAGTGCGCGGACTTGGCCGCCATTGCTGTTATCCAGGCCGCTGGCAGTCAGCTTGAGACTGGTGGCCGATTCGATCAGGCCGCCCTGATTGAGAATCTGCCCGACGGCTTCGAGGCCCAGTTGATTGCCACTGATCTCGCCGCCGGTGTTGTCCAGGCTGGTGCCAGTGAAGATCAGCTGATCCTTGCCGAACAGTTTGCCGGCGCGGTTGGTCAGACGGGTTACGGTCAGCGTCAGGTCATCGATCAGGCTGGAAATCAGCCCGGCCTTACCGTTGACTGCGCTGTTGTCGAGGTCGGCACTGGTGATGTCCAGCGAGTCGGCTTGCAGGGTGCCGCCCTGGTTCTGCAGACTGCCGGTACCCAGCGCCAGTTCGGCGTGGCTGCCGTTGGCGAGGATGATGCCCTGCTGATTGAGCAGGGTCTTGCCGGTGATTTTCAGGCCATCGCTGCCGGCGATGATTTGCCCGCCTGCGTTGTTGTTGATTGCGCTGCTGGTGATGTCCAGACGCTTGCCTTGCAGGCTGCCGCCACGGTTGTCCAGCGAGGTCAGTTGATCGAGCAGCAGGCGCTGGTCGCCAGCATCGACGACACCGGTCACGTTGCTGAAGACACCAGCAATGTTGAGAACAACATCACCGCCGTTGCCGACGATACCGCCCTTGTCGTTGTTGCTCAGTTGCGTGGCGTGGATGTCGATGGTGTTGCCGAGCAGGACGCCGGCGCTGTTATCGACGACGTCGCTTTCGATGTGCAACTGGCCTGCGCTCTGAATACGGCCCTTGTGGTTGAGCAGTTGCGATTGGCCCGGCGCGGTTTGCTTGAGGATCAATCGCGCGCCATCGGCACCCGCCGCCAACAGGCCGCTGTCACTGTTATCGAGGCTGCCTGCTTGCAGCTTGAGACCGTCGGCGATCATGCGCCCGCCACGGTTGTCGACGTGGCCGTCCTTCGCCACCAGCAACAGTTGTTTCGCGGCAACCACACCGCCACGGTTGTCGACCGAACCGGCCTGAATCTCGACGTCCGCCTGACTGGATTGCAGCCGTCCCAAAGCGTTGTTCAGGTGCTGTTGGACGACCAGCGTGAGCTGGCCGGTTTCGGCGCTGATCGCGCCGTCGTTGTTGCCGGTGAGATTGCGCAGGTTGGCATCGACCACGCCACCCAGCAGTTTGCCGCTAGTGTTTTGCAGATCCTGCGCGGTCAGGTTCAGGCGCTCGGTGCCTTGAATCATGCCTTGGCTGTTGTCCAGGTCTGCGCTGGTGATCAAAGTGTCAGCGGAGGAAATCGTGCCTTGGGCGTTGTCGAGCGCGCCAACGCTGGTCACCTCAAGGGTCTTGCCGGTCAGGCTGGCGTTGCGGTTGTTGATGCTCTGCGCGGCCACCGTCAGGCGTTCCGACGCCTGCACTTTGCCATCGTGGTTATTCAGATCCTGCGTCAGCGTCAGTTCGGCTGTACCGTTTTCGGCACTGATGACACCTTTGTCGCTGTTATCGAGGCGCGCTGCGGTGACCTTGATCTGGTCAGCCGCCAGCGTACCGCCCTGATTGAGCAATTCGCCGCCAGACACTGCCAGTGTGGTTTTCGCCTGAAGCTTGCCTTTGCCGTTGTCCAGACGCTCACGGGCGACCACTTTGGCGTCGCTCTGGCTGGCGCCGATCAGGCCGCTGCTGTTGTCGAGTTGGCGGGCATCGATGTCCAGGCGCCCGGCAATGATTTTGCCGTCGGTGTTTTTCACATCTCGGGCATTGAGCTTGAGACTGCCACCAGCGATTTCAATACGCCCGTGACGGTTGTCCAGGCTGTCGACGACCAGGCTCGCCGCTTGCCCATCGGCAAAACGGATCAGGCCGTTGAGGTTGACGATGGCCGGAGCGCTCAAGGCCAGGTGGGTCTCACCGTAAATGCGTGAATTCAGCCCTTGGTTGACCAGGCGCGCAGCGTTGAGCGTGACGGTTTTTGCCTGAACGATGCAGTTCTGATTGTCGAACACGGTCGCAGCGGTGGCGTTCAGGGTGCGGCTGACCAAGACACTACCCGTGTTGCTCACGGCGGCGCTGTTGATCGACAGATCACCGGCGGCATTGCGGCTGTTATCGGCGTTGACCCCGGCTTCAATCACACCTTGGTTGGTCAGCTTGCTGCCGCTGCTCAGGCTGACGCTGTCGCGGGCGGCCAGGCTTTGGCGGTTGATCAGTTGTTCGGCGGTTTGCACGACCAACTGCGTACCGGCGTAAACCGGCCCCTGGGCATCGAGGCTTTTCGCTTTGACGGTGATGGCATTGCTGGCCGTGACCTTGGCAATGCTCAACTGGCCATTGGCGTCGATCTGGATGTCACCGGCGCTGGCCGCCAGATCACCCGCCAGCTTCACGCCGACGCCCTGCTCGGTCCCCACCAGTTTGATCGCCCCGGCATACATCCCGCCGAGCGCCGAAGAGTCGATGGCCAGCTGCGGTTTGGCGCTGCCATCATCGGCGCGCGCGGTGGCGTTGAGGGTATCGGCGTTGACGTCGTTGCGCCCGGTGGTGATGTTCAGGCGTTTGGCGTGAATCTGCGCGTTGATTTGCGCACTGCGGGTGATGATTTCGAAGCTGTCGACAGCGCTGGCATCCAGGCCTTGGCCATCGATGGAAACGCTGCCCTGATCAACCTGAAAGTGATCGAGCCGACCGTCGTCGAGTACCGGTCTACCAGTGGTCAACGTCACTCGTGGCGCATTGATGAACCCGCAACCGTTGCAGGTGATGCCGTAAGGGTTGGCGACGATCACTCGCGCCGATTGCCCCGCCACTTCGGTATAACCGCGCAGCTGACTCGGGCTGCCGCCGTTGACTTCGTTGAGGATGGTTTGTGCAGCCGCACCGCGCAGGTTCGGGTTACCGAGAATGATCCCGCCCAGTTGCGACTGCTCTGTGCGTGCCGTGACGTTGTTGAGGATTACGCCCTGCGCACCGACGTTGTAATCGTGGAACTGGTTATGCGACAGACCGCTGGCATTGGGCGTGGCGATGTTGATGATCGGCACACCGTTGCCGGCGCGATCCAGCGAGGTATTCGGGTTGGCCACCACAATACCGTCGGCCTGCGCCCATATCGGTTGCCAGAACATGACGTTCGCCAAGAGAAACGCCAGCCCGCGTTTCGGCATGCCCAGGAAAAGTTCGCGGTTTTTTACGGCAGCAGCAGGCTGGCTGGCCAGAGGAGCCAGTTGACGAATGTCCATTTCAGAATCTCGGGGCGGACGGTATTAGAGGAAAAAATCCAGGCGGAAGTAGATCGGTGCTTCACGCTCGGTCAGCGCATCCGGGCGTTCCAGGGAATGAGCAAACGTCACCCCGGCGGACAGGTATTTGCCACGGGCAAACAGGTCCAGCGAGTTGCTCGACATGCGCCCGTGCTGATCGCCGTTGTAGCGACCGTTCTGGATCACACCCTGGTCGTAACCCAGGCTAGTGCCGTATTCGGAGAACACCGGTTGCAGCCACTCGATGGTCACCGGACGCGTCCAGCGCAGATCGTTGCGCCAGTAACCACCGCTGTCGCCCGACAGCGACTGATCCTTGTAGCCACGGATCGACGACGAGCCACCAAGGCTGGTGCGTTGCGGGCTGAACAACACATCTTCACTGCGCTGGCCGGTCATCAGGCTGCTGAAGCTGAACGACTCGCCCCACAACTTGAACGGCTGCAGGTAGCTCAGGGTGGCGGTGTATTTGCGGTAGCGTGCATTAGGCTCGCCGGGGCCAGGATCGTGACTGCCCTGCGCGTCGAAGGCGCCAATGCCTTCTTGCATGCCGGCGTCAAAGTTGACGAAGGCACTGCCGACACGGCGACCGTGGTTGAAGCCGAACTGCGCTTCGCTGATGCGGTTGCTGCTCAGATTTAGTTTGCTGTCTTCGATGAAGTTGTTGGTGCGCAGATACGACAGACCCGCGCTGAGCGAGGTCTTGCTGACGGCGTCGCGGTGGATCACCCGCTCGGCGCGCAACTGATGGTTTTCGCTGTCGCCGGTCTGCTTGAAGTTGTAGAGGTTGGCGGCGATTTGCGAGCGGTATTCGCTCTGGCTGTAGGTGTAGCTGAAGGTCCACCAGCCCCACGGCAAGCTGTAGTTGAGCATGGCGTTACGCGAGGTGTGCTGATGATCGGTCATCGCATCGTGACCGCCGCGCAGGCTCAACTGATCAGCCAGACCGAGCGGGCTGTCCCAGTCAAACGTGGTGCCCCATTGCTGTTCGCCGGTGCTGCGCTGGCCGTCGTTGTTGCGCGACAGCCCGACTCGCCATGGCTTCTGTGGAGTGTTGGTGACCAGCACTGCACTGCCGCCGACGTTCTGGCCGGGCGCCAGCTCCATTTTTGCCTGATTCGATGGCAGGCGGTTGAGCTGATCGACCATTTGCTCGATCTCGCGCAGGTTGACCAGGTCACCGGTTTTGCCGGGAAAGGCCATGGCCAGTTCGCGCTCAGAGAGCTGGCTGTTATCCGCGCCCTTCATGCCTTCGAGCTTGCCTTCGACCACCAGCACTTGCAGGTGCCCGCTGGACAGATCCTGCTGCGGCAGGTAGGCGCGGCTGGTCACCAGGCCTTTCTCGATGTAGTGATCGGTGATGACCTTTAGCAGCTCGTTGAGCTGCGGCACACCGAGGCATTCGCCGATGTAGGGTTTGAGCAGGCGAGTCTTGTCGCGCTCGGAAAGGCTGTCGGCGCCCTTGAGCTCGATGTCTTTGATCGGGAAACAGCGAGTATCGGTGGGGGCTGCCGGTTGCGCAGGCCTGGCATCTTTGCCGGGCAGATCCTTGAGTTCTTCAAGGCGCCGCTGCTGCTCTTCGAGCAGGCGGTTCTGGCGATCACGGATGAGGTCGGTGTCGCCGGGTGTAGGGGCGGCAACGGCAATCTGGAGTGGAGACAGGCACAGCAACGCTACGCACAACCTCGCCACGAGGGCGGGTGAGGACATGTTCGATCCCTCGATACGAAAGTGACATCAAAATAGTGGCGCGATATTAGATGGCCATCATTTTGGCGTCAAACAATCGTTTCGACCTCTTGTCGGGTTTGTAACGAGGAATGTACAAATGGGATCGCAGTCCCGCGAGGCATACCCTGATTAAGCAGCGCCGCCTCTCAGTGTTCAACACCCAGCCGCGTCGCGACGTCTTCCGGAGCCAGCGACCGACCATCGGCCGAGATCAATTCCAGCTTGCGAATCGGCTGACGATCCTTTGCATCAACCATCACCGACCCTGTCTCACCCGGCGCATACATGAATTCACCGCCCCACTGCGACAGCGCGACGATCACGGTCTGCAAGGCTTTGCCGCGCTCAGTCAGCACGTATTCCTTATAAGCCCCGCCGTCGGCGGCTGGCAGCGCTTGCAAAATCCCCTGCTCCACCAGCCCCTTGAGGCGCGCGCTGAGCATGTTTTTGGCGATATCCAGACTCTTCTGGAAATCATTGAAACGCCGGATGCCATCCAGCGCATCACGAATGATCAGCAACGACCACCAGTCACCGATCAGGTCCAGCGTGCGGGCAACCGGGCAGGCATTGCCCTGCAAACTTTTGCGTTTCACGTAAATGTACTCCCTCGAATCAGTGGGCGGCTGTGCGGCTCAGGGTTGCATCATACAACTCTATCGTCGATCGACGGCTGAACTGCGCAAAACCAGCACCTGCATACAAGTAGCCGGATCGCTTTGCACTGATAGTGAATGTCGCCATTCCGGCACTACCGCGAACCCTGAAGCAAGGAGTTTCCATGAGCACCTTCACCACGCAAGACGGCACCGAGATCTATTTCAAGGACTGGGGCAGCGGTAAACCCGTGCTGTTCAGCCATGGCTGGCCGCTGGATGCCGACATGTGGGAATACCAGATGGAATACCTGAGCAGCCGTGGCTATCGCACCATCGCGTTCGATCGCCGTGGTTTCGGCCGTTCTGATCAGCCGTGGACCGGTTACGACTACGACACCTTCGCCGATGATATCGCGCAGTTGATCAATCATCTGGACCTGCGCGACGTAACGCTGGTGGGCTTCTCGATGGGCGGCGGCGATGTCAGCCGCTACATCGCCCGGCATGGCAGCGAGCGGGTTGCCGGTCTGGTGCTACTGGGTGCGGTAACTCCGCTGTTCGGCAAGAAGGCCGACTTCCCGCAAGGCGTCGACAGCTCGGTGTTCGACGGGATCAAGGCCGGCCTGCTGCAGGATCGCGCGCAGTTCATCGCCGATTTCGCCGCGCCGTTCTATGGCACCAATCAAGGTCAGAAAGTCTCCGACGGCGTGCTCACGCAAACGTTGAATATCGCTCTGATGGCCTCGCTCAAGGGCACCGTGGATTGCGTCACGGCGTTCTCGGAAACCGACTTCCGCCCGGACATGGCCAGGATCGATGTACCGACGCTGGTCATTCATGGCGACGGCGACCAGATCGTGCCGCTCGAAACCACTGGCAAACAGGCTGCGGCACAAATCAAAGGTGCCGAGCTGAAGGTGTACGCCGGGGCGCCGCACGGTTTTGCGGTGACGCATGCGCAGGCATTGAACGAGGACTTGCTGGCGTTCCTCAAGCGCTGAAAACTCAGCGCAGCAAAGTCCGTCAACATCCGTTTGACGGACTTTGTGCTCCCCTCAGTCTCAGCTAAGTTTCCCTCGCTACTGTCTCTCCTGCGCACCTTCAGCGCTGCTCAGGAGAGGCCCCCGCCCATGAATTCCGCGAAAGCCGGATGGCTCAACAAAGTACCCGAGGTCACCCTGGCCTTCTGGGTGATCAAGATTCTGTCGACGACCGTCGGTGAAACCGGTGCGGACTTTCTCGCCGTGGACGTCGGTTTCGGCGCCGGCCCGACCAGCCTCGGCATGGCGTTGCTGCTGGGCGGCGCGCTGTTCCTGCAAATGCGCAAAGTCACCTACACGCCGTGGATCTATTGGCTGACCGTGGTGCTGGTGAGCATCGTCGGCACGCAGATCACCGACATCATGACCGACATGCTCGATATCAGTCTGTACGTCAGCACCGCGGTGTTTTCAGTGCTGCTGGCGATCAATTTCGTGCTCTGGTATCGGGTCGAACACAGTCTGTCGATCCGTGAAATCAACACCCCGCGCCGGGAGCTTTTCTACTGGACCACGGTGCTCTGCACGTTCGCCCTCGGCACCGCCGCCGGTGACCTGGCCACCGAAGCACTGGGCCTGGGCTTCACCCTTGGCGCGGTGATTTTCGGCGCGTTGATTGCCGCCACCCTGATCGCCTGGCGCATGGGGGCCAATGTGGTGTTGACCTTCTGGGTCGCCTACATCCTGACCCGTCCGTTCGGCGCGTCTCTGGGCGATCTGCTGACCCAAGCGAAAACCTACGGCGGTCTCGGCATGGGCGCGGCCTGGACCAGTGCGATTTTTCTGACCGTCATCGTTCTGCTCGTGGCTGTCGCACAAATCAGCGTCGGCACCCGCAAATCCCTTACTCAGTAACCTTCAATATCTATTCGAGGAATCATCATGCGTCCCTTTCAAAATACCATTCGTCACATTGCCATCGTCACCTCGATCTTTCTGCTGGGCATCGCCGCCGGCTGCTCGAAACCGGCGGACAAACCGGCGGGCGGTGCCGCCACGACGTCAATGAGCGCGCCGACGCAATCAGGCTCGAAGCTCGGCGACCTGAGCGAGTTCCGCAGCATCGCCGCCGACGTCGCCGCCCTCGTCGATAAAAACGACCTGCCCGGCGCCAAGGCACGCATCAAGGATCTGGAATCGGCCTGGGACTCCGCCGAAGCCGGGATCAAGCCACGAGCAGCAAGCGACTGGCACGTGCTAGACAAAGCCATCGACCGAGCACTCGACGCCCTGCGTGCCAGCTCGCCGAAGCAGAGCGACTGCAAAGCGGCGATCGACGACGTGCTCAAGGCATTCGATTCGATGAAAGGTCAATCATGACCGTGCGCTGAGCCGGTGGCGGACAAACGCCGGCTCAGGTGCTTCAATACAGGCGCGACGGTCTCGACCGTGGCGCCTTTTTTTGCGGAGCAAGACATGCGGATATTGCTGGTCGAAGACGACCCGATGATTGGTGATGCGATACAGGGCGCACTGGACGATGCGAGCTACGCCACCGACTGGGTGAAAAACGGCGTCACCGCCCTCGCGGCGCTGGATACACAAGCCTACGACATGGTGCTGCTCGACCTCGGTCTGCCCGGCAAGGACGGCCTCGATGTGCTCGACAGCATTCGCGCGCGCAACAATCCTGTGCCGCTGTTGATCATCACCGCCCGCGATGGTCTTGATGACCGCCTGCGCGGACTGGATGGCGGCGCCGACGATTTCCTGCTCAAACCTTTTGCCATGGCCGAACTGCTCGCGCGCATGCGTGCGGTGTTACGGCGCAAGGGCGGCAGCGCACAGTCGGTGCTGGACAACGGTGTGGTGGCGCTGGACCTGCTATCCAAACAAGCGCGCACCGCCGAGGCGGACGAGGTGCAACTTTCCGCCCGTGAATTTGCCCTGCTGCAAGCCTTGCTGATCCGGCCGGGGGCGATTCTGTCGCGCAGCGAACTGGAGGATCGCATCTATGGCTGGGGCAATGAAGTCGAAAGCAACGCGGTGGAGTTTCTGATCCATGCGTTGCGGCGAAAACTCGGTAACCACGTGATCAAGAACGTCAGGGGAATGGGATGGATGGTTTCAAAAAGCGCCTGAACGATTCGGTTCAGCTGCGATTGTCGGTGACGCTGTCCGTTGCCATCCTGATTGTTGCGGTGCTGGCCGGGGTCTTTGCATTTTTCTCCGCGCTCGACGAAGCCCACGAAATGCAGGACGCGCACCTGCAGCAGGTGGCCATGCTGTTTGATCGCCAGCAGATGACCTTGCGCTATCCCGCTGCCGAGCCGTTGGCGGGTGACGATGAGGAATCACGCGTCATCATCCAGTACCTTGCCGACGGTCGCCTGGCGCACGGCAACGACGACAACGTCATTCCGCTGCCCTTTCCCGCCACCCTTGCCGATGGCTTGTCGACCGTGAACATTGCCGGTGAAGATTTCCGCGCGATGGTCAGAACCACCGCCCGTGGCGAGCGCATTGTCGTTGCTCAGGAAACCGGCATTCGTAACCGCGAGGCACGGGAAAGTGCCTGGCGAAGCCTGTTGCCGTTTTTGATTCTGTTTGCCGTATTGCTATTGGTCGTGGGCGATCTGGTGCGCAAGCTGTTCCGACCCATCGCCGTGCTCTCCGATGAGATCGACCAGCGTGACCAGCAAGCGCTGCACCCGATTGACGAACAACATCTGCCCAGCGAAATCCGCCCTTTCGTGGTAGCCATCAATCGCTTGCTGGGACGCGTCGCGACGTCGATGGAAAGCCAACGCCGCTTCGTCGCTGACGCCGCGCACGAGCTGCGTTCTCCGATGACCGCGTTGTCGTTGCAGGCCGAGCGTCTGGCGACCAGCGACATGCCGACGGCGGCTCGCCAGCGCTTGCTGCCACTGACTCAGGGCATTGAACGCAGCCGCCAACTGATCGATCAATTGCTGGCATTGGCGGCAGCGCAGTCGAGCGTGGAGCGGCCACAGACACGCATGTCGGTGCATGCAGTGTTTCGCCGAGTGCTTGAAGACTCAATGCCGTTGGCCGAGCGCAAAAACATCGACATCGGCGTAGAAAGTGTTGAAGACGTGCAGGTCTTGATCAATGAAATGGACCTGACGATGCTGATCCGCAATCTGCTCGACAATGCAATCCGCTATACCCCTGAGGGCGGCCAGATCGATTTGTCGGTGACGTGCACCGCAGACGCTGCGGTCGTGCAGATCAAGGACTCCGGACCAGGTATCAGCGCCGAAGAACAACAGCGTGTGTTCGATCCGTTTTATCGCAGTCTGGGCACCGAACAATCCGGCTCCGGGCTGGGTCTGTCCATCGTCAGGGCGATAGCCGAGCGCACTGGCGCTGAAATTCGTTTGAGTTTTACCGATGAAAGCAACCAGCGCGGGCTGTGCGTAACGGTCCACTTCAAATGCGCCTCGAAAACCATCACGTCGTTTTGACATTTTTTTCCCAATTCGCTTCGTAGGGTGCGTTATTCGACTAATCAGGAACCCGCTCATGACCTCTTCCACCCCTGACGAAATGGACGAAGACATCCTTACCCAAGCCGCCGATTGGTGCATGCGCTTGCACGACGATCATTGCCCGCCTGATGATCGCCAGCAATTTCAGGACTGGATTCAGCTCGATCCGCGCCACGCTTTCGAGTACGCAAAGATGCTTGAAATCTGGGATCTTGGCGGACAATTGCCGGAAGAACCCGGGACGGCGAAAAAGCTCCTGACCGGTGATGCATCGATGCACAAAGGCAGTCGCGAAATGTAGGGGCAGGTTTTGCCCCTTCTACTCCCCTTCATAGCGCTCAACCCACCGTATTCAAAGGCTTTCGCCCCTCTGCATCAGAATTTTATCTTCACATCCCAGCTTAATAATATTTTACCGATATCCCCCCTCTCCCTAGTCTGACCTCAAGCAAAACGGACAAGCCAACAGCGGCCCGAATCCCACTGCCTTGCTAGGAAGGATGTAGAGATGACCCCTGAAATAATAAAAACAGACACGCTGATCGTGGGTGCCGGCCAAGCGGGCGTGGCGATGAGCGAGCACCTGAGCAAACTCGGTGTGCCGCACCTCGTGCTGGAGCGCAATCGCATTGCCGAACGCTGGCGCACCGGGCGCTGGGACTCGCTGGTGGCCAACGGCCCGGCGTGGCACGATCGCTTTCCCGGCCTGGAATTCGATGACGTCGATCCCGACGGTTTCGCCCCGAAAGAACGTGTAGCTGACTACTTCGAAGCCTACGCAAAGAAATTCAATGCACCGGTCCGTACCGGCGTTGAGGTGAAAAGCGTGGTACGCAATGTCGGCCGCCCGGGTTTCACTGTCGAGACCTCCGAAGGCGTGATCGAAGCCAGTCGCGTCGTCGCCGCTACCGGACCATTTCAGAAACCGGTGATCCCGGCGATTGCCCCGCAAGACGAACGTCTGTTGCAGATCCACTCCGCAGATTATCGCAACCCGCAGCAACTGCCGGCAGGCGCAGTGCTGGTGGTCGGTGCCGGTTCTTCCGGCGTGCAGATCGCCGATGAGCTGCAACGTTCCGGCAAACAGGTTTACCTGTCGGTCGGCGCCCATGACCGCCCGCCTCGCGCTTATCGCAACCGCGATTTCTGCTGGTGGCTGGGCGTGCTCGGCGAGTGGGATCAAGCGGCGATGAAGCCGGGGCGCGAGCACGTGACCATCGCAGTCAGCGGCGCACATGGCGGTCGCACCATCGATTTCCGTGGTCTGGCCCATCGCGGCATGACTCTGGTCGGCGTTACCGAATCGTTCAATAACGGCGTGGTGACCTTTAAGCAGGACCTGGTCGGCAACCTCACTCGCGGCGACGAGAATTATCTGGCGCTGCTGGATGCCGCCGATGCCTACATCGAGCGCAACGGCCTCGATCTGCCGGAAGAACCGGAAGCGCGCGAAACCTATCCCGACCCTGAGTGCGTGAAAAATCCATTGGCCGATCTGGATCTGACCAAGGCTGGCGTCACCGCGATCATCTGGGCCACCGGGTTTGCCGTGGATTACTCGTGGCTGCAAGTCGCCGCGTTCGATGACAAAGGCAAGCCTGTGCATCAGCGCGGCGTGTCGAGTGAGCCGGGGGTGTATTTCCTCGGTTTGCCGTGGCAGTCGCGCCGGGGTTCGTCGTTTATCTGGGGCGTGTGGCACGACGCCAAACATGTCGCCGACCACATCGCCACCCAGCGCAAGTACCTCGACTACCGCGATGCCGAACAGCGCGAGGCCGAGTTGCACCAGAACAGCCACAGCAAAGCCGCCGACACCGTCGACGCTTGACAGCCCTTTACGCCCCGGCGCCGATTGCGCCGGGCATACCTTCTTCAGGAGCTTTCCATGAGCCAGCCCACCCACACTCGCATTCGCATGTTCAACACCAAAGACACCTACCCGAACCAGACGCTGGACAATGACCTGTGCCAGGCCGTGCGCGCCGGCAACACGGTGTATGTGCGCGGCCAGGTCGGCACAGATTTCGACGGCAATCTGGTCGGCCTTGGAGATCCGCGCGCGCAGGCTGAACAGGCCATGCGCAACGTCAAGCAATTGCTCGAAGAGGCTGGCAGCGACATGAGCCATATCGTCAAAACCACCACTTACCTGATCGATCCGCGTTATCGCGAGGCGGTGTATGGCGAAGTCGGCAAGTGGCTCAAGGGTGTGTTCCCAATTTCAACTGGGTTGGTGGTGTCGGCGTTGGGGCAGCCGCAGTGGTTGATGGAGATTGATGTGATTGCGGTGATTCCTGAGTAAGTCAGGAAACCGAGTTGTGGCCATCGCGAGCAGGCTCACTCCTACATTTGAAATGCGTTCCCCTGTAGGAGTGAGCCTGCTCGCGAAGAGGCCAGTCCAGACACACAAGGAGTTCATTAGATGACCTTTTCAATCACAGCCCGCTGCGCCGAAACCGGCCAGTTCGGTGTCGCCATCAGTTCCTCCAGCATCGCCGTCGGCGCCCGTTGCCCGTGGCTGCTGCCGGGTGTTGGCGCGGTGTCGAGCCAGAACATCACCCTGCCGTCTCTCGGCCCGGAAGTCCTTGCGCTGATGGAGCAAGGTCTAGCGCCGGACGATGCGCTGGACAAAGTCCTCACGCGCAACGGCTACAGCCAGTACCGGCAGATCACTGCGATCAACCATCTCGGCCAGACCGCGTATTTCAGCGGTGCGCAAACCCTCGGCGTGCACAATGCTGTCACCGGCGAGCAGTGCGTCGCCGCTGGCAACATGCTCGCCGGGCGTTCGGTGATCGAAGCCATGGTCAGCGCCTTCGAGGATGGCGAAGGGCAACTCGCTGATCGTCTGCTCAAGGCCCTGCACGCCGCGCAAGCCCTCGGTGGTGAAGCCGGCCCGGTGCATTCGGCCGCTGTCGTGGTGGTCGGTGAACAGACCTGGCCGATCGTCAATCTGCGCGTGGATTGGGCTGATGAAGACCCGATCGGCGAGTTGCAAAAACTCTGGAACGCTTACGAGCCGCAGCTTCAGGACTATATCGACCGCGCCCTCGATCCGGCCAAGGCACCGGGTTATGGCGTGGCCGGTGATGACCGATGAACAGCGTCGAGTTGCTCAAGACGTTGGTGGGTTTCGACACCACCAGCCGTGAATCCAACTTGCAGCTGATCGAATTCGTCCGCGATTACCTCGAAGGTTTCGACGTGCCGTGCGCACTGATCTACAACGATGAGCGCAGCAAAGCCAACCTGTTCGCCACGATCGGCCCGGTGGATCAACCGGGCATTGTGCTGTCCGGGCACACCGATGTGGTGCCGGTCGATGGCCAGCCGTGGACGCTGCCGCCGTTCGAACTGACCGAGCGCGACGGCAAAGTGTTCGGCCGTGGCACGGCGGACATGAAGGGCTACATCGCCTGTGTGCTCGCACTGGTGCCGTCACTGGTTAAAACGCCGCTGCGCATGCCGGTGCACATTGCTTTGTCCTATGACGAAGAAGTCGGCTGCCTCGGCGTGCGTTCGTTGCTCAAGGTTTTGCAGCAACGCCCAATCAAACCGTTGCTGTGCATCATCGGCGAACCGACCGAACTGAAACCGGTGCTCGGCCACAAGGGCAAACTGGCGATGCGCTGCGATGTGCAGGGCCATCCGTGCCATTCGGCCTATGCGCCGCTCGGGGTCAACGCGATTGAATACGCCGCCGAACTGATCGGCGAACTGGGTCGTCTCGGTCAGCAACTGAGAGCGCCGGAGCATCACGATGCGCGCTTCGACCCGCCCTACAGCACGGTGCAGACCGGTGTGATCAGCGGCGGCAAGGCCTTGAACATCGTGCCGGCCGATTGCCGTTTCGATTTCGAAATCCGCGCCCTGCCCTCGCAGGATCCGGCGCTCGTTGCCGAAGCGCTGCAAGCCTACGCCGAACGCGAAGTGCTGCCACGTATGCGCGCGGTCAGTGCGCAGAGTGATATTCGCTTCAGCGCCTTGTCGGCGTATCCGGGGCTGGCCACCGATGCGCAAAGCCAGGCCGCCGAGTTGATCTCTGCGTTCTGCGGTTCAACGGATTTCGGCACCGTGGCCTTCGGCACTGAAGGCGGGTTGTTTGATGCGGTGGGCATTCCCACGGTGGTCTGCGGTCCAGGCAGCATGGATCAGGGTCACAAGCCCGATGAGTTTGTCAGCCTCGATCAGTTGCAGGCGTGCAATGAAATGCTCCAGCGCATGCTGGCGTTTATCAGTCTTTGACAGGCGGCTTGGCGGCACTCACGAGTGCAGTCGGGCCAACTCTTCGCGGCAATGATCGACAAACAATTGCGCCGGTTTGGTCAGTTGCACACGACGCAGCCAGGCCGCCGACAATCCCGAACCGGTGACGTTTTCCGCCAGCGGCACGCACACGACTTGCTGGCCGTCGTAGGTGTAGTCGCTGAACGGTTTGGTCACCAGAATCGAAAAGCCGAAACCGTTGCCGACCATACCGCGCACCATCTCGATCGACGGTGAGCTGAAGACGATGTTCGGCGTCAGCCCGCGCTCTTCGAAGATGCTCACGAAATAGGTTCGGCTCGGCACCACGTCGAGCAGGATCATCGGTTCCAGCACCAGATCAGCCAGCGAGACCTTTGCCTGTTGCGCAAAGCGGTGGCTGGCCGGCAGCAACGCATAAGGCTGCTGCGGCGGCATCAGCGGCGTGGTTTCGATGGTGCTGTCCAGGTCGTGTTCAAACATCATCGCAACGTCGATGCTGCCGGCGGTGAGGGCCTGCACCAACTCTTGTTGTTCGCCATCACGAATGCGGATTTCCACCCCCGGCCAGCGCGACTTGAACCCGGCGATCAAACGCGGCAAGTACAGTGGTGCGACGGTTTCGAAACAGCCGATATCGATCTGCCCCGCGACCACGTCATTGTCAGCCAGCGCATTTTGTTCGAACTCGTGAGCCACCCGCAGCAGCTCCAGCGCCTTGCGATAAAAGCGCGAGCCACTCGGCGTCAGCGAGACGCCTTGGGCGTGGTGACGGATGAACAACTGCACGCCGAAGCTTTCTTCCAGATGTTTGATCGCGGTGGAGACCGACGGCTGCGCGATGTAGAGCTTGCGTGAGGCCTCGGCAACGCTGCCGCAGTCGGCGGCGGTGACGAAATATTTGAGTTGGCGCAGGTTGTAGGCAGCCATGTGAGTCTCCCGAAGAGCGCGAGTGTTCGCCCTGTTTCCCTGGCGCACGATCAAGCTTGAACATACCGGACGCAGGCGCCAGCCGAAGCATATTTTTTTTAAGGTCTGTAGCAACAAACTTACTAATTTATCTATCCCGACGCTTTGCACATGATCACTTCAACAAGAAATGCGCCGCCCGTGCCGGCGCTTGCCGAAGTACGTCCACGTACTCATCCTTGCCTTGGAGTTCGTCATGGCTACCCCAACAGCATCCTCCGCTCCGCTGATTGAAAAACACACGATAGGATACGTGCCCCCCGAAGATCGCCACGGAAAGGTCAGGGATCTGTTCACGCTCTGGTTCGGCGGCAATATCGCGCCGTTGCCCATCGTCACCGGTGCACTGGGCGTGCAGTTGTTTCACTTGAATCTGGTCTGGGGCATCGTCGCGATTCTCGTCGGCCATCTGGTCGGCGGCGTGTTGATGGCGCTGCACTCGGCGCAAGGCCCGCAGATGGGCATCCCGCAGATGATCCAGAGCCGTGCGCAGTTCGGCTCGCTCGGCGCGCTACTGGTGGTGTTGATTGCCGGCGTCATGTACATCGGCTTTTTCGCCTCCAACATCGTGCTGGCCGGCAAGTCGCTGCATGGCGTGGTCGACAGCGTTCCGGTGCCGGTCGGCATCGTCATCGGCGCAGTCGGTTCGGGGATCATCGGCATCATCGGCTACCGCTTTATCCACGTGCTCAACCGCATCGGCACGTGGGTGTTGGGGATCGGCATCGTTGTCGGCTTCGGCTACATCTTCACCCACATTCAAACCGATGATTTCCTCACTCGCGGCAGCTTCAACCTGTCCGGCTGGCTGGCCACTGTGTCGTTGGCGGCGTTGTGGCAGATCGCGTTTGCGCCCTACGTGTCCGATTATTCGCGTTACTTGCCGGCCGACGTCAAAGTCTCGTCGACGTTCTGGACCACGTATCTGGGTTCAGCGCTGGGCTCGAGTCTGGCGTTCATCTTCGGTGCCGTCGCAGTGCTGGCGACACCGGTGGGGATGGACACCATGGACGCGGTGAAACTCGCCACCGGCTCGATTGGCCCGCTGATGCTGGTGCTGTTTCTGCTCAGCGTGATCAGCCACAACGCCCTCAACCTCTACGGCGCGGTGCTGTCGCTGATCACTCTGGTGCAAACCTTCGCCTACCGCTGGATCCCCACCGCCAAGAGCCGCGCGGTGATCTCGATCATCGTGTTGCTGGCCTGCTGCTTTGCCGCCGTCGGCGCCTCGAAGGACTTTATTGGCCACTTCGTCGACATGGTGCTGGTGTTGTTGGTGGTGCTGGTGCCGTGGACGGCGATCAACCTGATCGACTTCTACGCGATCCACAAAGGTCAGTACGACATCCAGTCGATCTTCCAGGTCGACGGCGGCATCTACGGCCGCTACAACCCGCAAGCGCTGCTGGCCTACGCGATCGGCATCGCCGTGCAGATCCCGTTCATGAACACGCCGCTGTACGTCGGCCCGGTGTCGGCGCATATCAACGGCGCGGACCTGTCCTGGCTGGTGGGACTGCTGGTGACCTCGCCGCTGTATTTCTGGCTGGCGAATCGGGACACGTCCTACCGTCGGCGGATGATGGGCGGGAAACTGGCGAGCAGTCTGTGATTTTGACCTGATGAACAACCAAGGCCCGCCCAGTGCGGGCCTTGTCTATTGCGGTGTGGTATTACTTCAAGCCTGACGATTATTGGGTAAGGGAAATCCAATGCTGCGAATACTGGGTAAAGCCTCATCGATCAACGTGCGCAAAGTCCTGTGGACTTGCGCTGAATTGCAGTTTCCTTTCGAGCGCGAAGACTGGGGTTCGGGATTCAGATCGACGCACGATGCGCAGTTTCTCGCGCTCAATCCCTGTGCCATGGTGCCGGTGATTCAGGACGGCGACTTCACGTTGTGGGAATCGAACACGATCATTCGTTATCTGGTGTCGCGCTATGACGGTTCGCACCTCTACTCGACAGACGCGCAAACACGGGCGCGGATTGATCAGTGGATCGACTGGCAAGCGTCGGAGCTGAATCGCTCGTGGTCGTATGCGTTTCTATCGCTGGTGCGACAGTCGCCTGAGCATCAGGACAGCGCCGCACTGGCGGTCGGGATTGAGCAATGGTCGAAGAACATGGCAATCCTCGACCGGCAACTGGAGAAGACCGGCGCCTACGTCAGCGGCGAACAGTTTTCCCTGGCGGACATTCCCATCGGGCTGTCGGTGAACCGCTGGTTCGAAACCCCACTGGCTCACCCGGATTTTGCCGCAGTGAAAGCCTATTACGAACGTTTGAGCCTGCGCCCAGGCTACTTGCTGCACGGTCGCAACGGCACGCCGTAATCGCGGTTATTTGCTTTTGAACGCCTCACGCCGCGCCTGCCGTTCGGCGGCGTAGGCTGCTTGTGGCTGGCTGATCAGATCTTGCCGACGCAACGGTTCACCGCAGTGCTCGCACAGCGGCCCGAGACCGGCGCTGTGGTTGCAGTTTTTGTGGGTCATGTTCACCGCCAGCCCCTCCTCCGGTGATTTGCACCAGGTCTCTCCCCACGCCCGCAACGCAATGATCACCGGGTAGAACGCCTCACCTTTCGCCGTGAGGTGGTACTCGTAGCGTTTCGGCCGTTCGTTGTACAACCGGCGCTCAACCAGCCCCTCCGCTTCCAGGCATTTCAGACGCGCGGCAACCATCTGCGGCGTACCGCCGGTCTGCGCCTGAATCTCGTCATAGCGATGATTGGCCATGAACAACTCGCGCAAAACCAGCACGGTCCAGCGGTCGCCGACGATCGTCTCGGCCCTGGAGATCGGGCACAGCGTATCGGGAAGACTATCGTTTACTACCATCAGGGCTTGCCTCTTTTACAGTTACTATGATTATCATATCTACACGATGCCGGGACAAGCCCTGTGCACCGATAATCCCATTGCCGGAGCAAGCAGCCATGTCGAATACCCCCTATCCGCTGGACAGAACCGCCTACCTGTTGGTCGATCCGTACAACGATTTTCTTTCGGAGGGTGGCAAGATTTTCCCTTTGATCAAACCCATGGCCGAGCAGAACGGCCTGCTCGACAACCTGCGCAAACTCGACCGCACGGTGCGCGACCTGAACATTCCGGTGGTCATCGTACCCCATCATCGCTGGGAAAAAGGCGACTACGAAACCTGGGACCACCCGACCCCGACCCAATGCAAAATCATGCACATGCATCATTTTTCCCGGGGCGAATGGGGCGGCGAATGGCACCCGGATTTCGCCCCTAAGGATGGCGATATCGTGGTTCAGGAACATTGGGGTTCCAGTGGATTCGCCAACACCGACCTGGATTTTCGCCTGAAGCAGCAAGGCGTCACCCACGTAATCATCGTCGGCCTGCTGGCCAACACCTGCATCGAAGCCACCGCGCGCTATGCCTCGGAACTGGGCTACCACGTCACCCTGGTCCGCGATGCAACAGCGGCCTTCAAAGCGGAAATGATGCACGCCGCCCACGAACTCAACGGCCCGACATTCGCTCACGTGATTGCCAGCACCGACGAACTGATTGCCAACCTCAAAGCCCAGGGTGAAGCGCAATGAATCTGACCGGCCATTTGCTGATCGGCGCGGCGGATGTTGCCGCCACCGAAGGCACGATGAAAGCGCTGAACCCGGCCACCGATCAACGGATAGAACCGGACTTCGCTTTCGGCGGTGCGGCCCAGGTTGATCGGGCTGCAACACTCGCCGATGCCGCGTTCGACCACTACAGCCACACCTCGCTGGCCAAGCGTGCCGCGTTTCTCGAGAGCATCGCTGACAACCTCGATGAGGTGCGCAGCGAACTGGCGGCACGCGCGGCACTCGAAACCGGGCTGCCCGAAGCTCAGCTTGAGGGCGAAGCTTTGAGAGCCGCGATCCAGTTCCGCCAGTTCGCCGATGTGGTGCGCCGGGGCCGCTTTCTACAACTGGCGATCGACCCGGCACAACCCCAGCGTCAGCCGCGTCCACGGATGGATCATCGCTTGCAAAAAATCGCCATCGGCCCGGTGGCGATTTTCGGCGCGAGCAACTTCCCGATTTCCTACTCGGTGGCGGGTGGCGATACCGCGTCAGCATTGGCGGCCGGCGCTACCGTGATTCTCAAGGCGCACAACGCCCACCCCGGCGCCTCGGAAATCCAGACGCGAGCCATTCGTAAAGCCGTGCAGGCGCATGGCTTGCCCGAAGGGGTTTTCTCAATGGTGCGTGGCGGCGGCAATGCCATCGGCGAAGCGCTGGTCGATCATCCGTTGATCAAGGCTGTGACGTTTACCGGATCTGAACAGGGCGGCATGGCGCTCTATCGCCGCGCGCAATTGCGCCCCGAGCCGATCCCGGTGTTCACCGAAATGACCAGCGTCAACCCGACCTTCATCCTGCCCGAGGCGCTGGCGGCTCGCGGCGCCGAAATCGGTGACGGCTTTATCGAACGGATGCTGGTCAACGTCGGCCAAGCATGTTTGTGTCCGTCGATTCTGATTGCCATCCGTGGTGCCGGTTTTGATGAGCTGCGCAGCGCCATGCGTAAACGGGTCGGCGAAGCACCGGCGCGGGCGATGCTGACACCGGGCATTCATGGCGCCTACATCGAAGGTCTGGCGGAGATGGAAGGTGCCGGCGCGCAGGTGATCGCCGTGGGCACGCCGGCCAATGCCACATTCGCCGGGCGTGCGACCTTGCTGGAAATCGAGGGGCAGCATTTGCTCAGCGAACCGGTATTGGCCCATGAAGTGTTCGGCCCGTCAGCACTGTTGGTATCGGTCAACGATGCAGCTGAACTGCTGGCGGTCGCCCGCTCGTTCAAGGGACAGCTAAGCGCTGCCATTCATCTTGAAGGTGCCGACCTGGAACTGGCGCGGCGCCTGCTGCCGATCCTCGAACGGCGCACTGGACGCATCGTGGTCAACGCCTTTGCACATCCACAGGAAGTGACGTACGCCACGGTGCACGGCGGACCGTTTCCGGCGACCTCAGACAGCCGCTTCACCTCGGTCGGCATGACCTCGATCGAGCGTTTCTTGCGGCCCGTGGCGTATCAGGGGTTTCCCGATGTGTTGCTGCCAGAGGTGTTGCGCGAAGGAAATCCGCTGAATCTGCCGCGCAGCGTCGACGGGCAATAACGGCGATCCGGGGCGCGGCAGACGCGATCACGAATCTGCCCGCACCACCCCGCGCTCCTCCAGTAAGCGCACAAACATGCTCAGACTGCGCGACACCGTGCCCCGCCGCCACACCAGCCAAGTGGTCAGATAGCGAAAATCCGCTGCCAACGGCCAGACACTGACCGTTGCACTGCCCGGCATGCTTTGCAGCATTTTGCGCGGCATCAGGGCTAGCCCGGCGCCCGCGCTGACACAGGCGAGCATGCCGTGATACGACTCCATTTCGAAGATCTTGCCCGGTACGGCAGCATCGGTACTGAACCATTTTTCGAAGTGGTGACGGTAGGAACAGTTCGAGCGAAAGGCGTAGATATTCTCGCCATTCACATCCGCCGCGCGCTTGACCGGGGCATGATTGAGCGGCGCGATGATGACCATTTCCTCTTCGAATGCCGGCACACCTTCCAGCGTCGGATGCAGCACCGGGCCGTCGACAAACGCTGCAGCCAGACGCCCGGACAGCACGCCGTCGATCATCGTGCCCGAGGGGCCGGTGGACAGGTCGAGATCGACCTTGGGGTGCAATTGATTGTACGCCGCGAGCAATTCGGGAATGCGCACCGCCGCCGTGCTTTCCAGTGAGCCTAGCGGAAACGCGCCCTGCGGTTCCTCTCCCGCCACCGTCGCCCGGGCCTCTTGCACCAAGTCGAGAATTCGCCGCGCGTATTCAAGGAAACTCCACCCGGCCGGGGACAAACGCAAACGGCTTTTCTCACGGATAAACAGATCAACCCCGAGATCCTGCTCAAGTTGCTTGATCCGCGTGGTCAGGTTCGACGGCACGCGATGAATCTGCGTGGCGGCGGCGCTGATGCTGCCGTGCTCGGCAACGGCTTTGAAGATTTCCAGCTGCACCAGATCCACAGTCATTCTCCAATCGTGAAAGAAACGATCTTTATTATTCAGTTTCCAGAAAACAAACACCACCCTACTCTAGGCCCATCCGACGAACATGCAGGACGATGCCATGAGCCAGATTTCCAGCCAGACCCACGCCATCTCGATCAACCCCGCCACCGGCGCGCAGATCGGTCACTACGCGTTTGAGTCCGCCACTGCCCTTGACGCTGCGCTGACCCGCGCCGCCTATGGCTTTGGCAAGTGGAAGCGCAAGCCGCTGCAAGATCGCTCGCGCTTGTTGAGCGCCCTGGCCGGTGCGTTGCGTGAAACCAGCGAAGCCATGGCCACGATGATCACCCAGGAAATGGGCAAGCCGATTGCTCAGGCCCGTGGTGAAATCGAGAAATGCGCCAAGCTCTGCGAGTGGTACGCCGAGAATGGCCCGGCCATGCTTGACGCTGAACCGACCCAGGTTGAAGGCGGCAAGGCGCGCATCGAATACCGTCCGCTCGGCCCGATCCTCGCAGTGATGCCGTGGAACTTCCCGATCTGGCAAGTGCTGCGCGGTGCCGTACCGGCGCTGATCGCCGGCAACACTTACGTGCTCAAACATGCGCCGAACGTGATGGGCAGCGCCTATCTGCTGCGCGACGCCTTCACCCGCGCTGGTTTCGCCGATGGCGTGTTTGAAGTGATCAACGTCACCCCGGAAGGCGTTTCCACTGCCATCGCCGACTCGCGTATCGCCGCCGTGACCCTGACCGGCAGCGTGCGTGCCGGTATGGCCATCGGCGCTCAGGCCGGTGCCGCGCTGAAGAAATGCGTGCTGGAACTCGGCGGTTCCGATCCGTTTATCGTGCTCAACGACGCCGATCTGGATGAAGCCGTGCAAGCGGCGGTGATCGGTCGCTACCAGAACTCCGGTCAGGTCTGCGCTGCAGCCAAACGGCTGATCATCGAAGAAGGCGTGGTCGAAGAATTCACCCGTAAATTCGTCGAATCCACGCGCAAGTTGAAGGTCGGTGATCCGCTGTCTGCCGAGACCTACATCGGCCCGATGGCACGTTTCGACCTGCGTGATGAACTCGACCAGCAAGTGCGCGACACCCTTGAAGAAGGCGCAACGCTGTTGCTCGGCGGCGGCAAGTCTGAAGGACCGGGCAACTACTACGAGCCGACCGTGCTGGCCGATGTCACCGACCGCATGACTTCGTTCAAACAGGAACTGTTCGGCCCGGTCGCCTCGATCATCACCGCCCGCGATTGCGCGCATGCCGTGGCCTTGGCCAACGACAGCGAGTTCGGCCTGACCGCCACGATCTACACCGCCAACGTGGCACTGGCCCAGCAACTGACCAGCGAACTGGACACCGGCGGCGTGTTCATCAACGGCTACTCCGCCAGCGATCCGCGCGTGACCTTTGGCGGTGTAAAGAAGAGTGGTTTCGGCCGTGAGCTCTCGCACTTCGGCGTGCGCGAGTTCTGCAATGCGCAGACGGTGTGGCTGGATCGCAAATAATCCAGGCACCGAAACCCCTGTAGGAGTGAGCCTGCTCGCGATGAGGCCGGCCCAGTCAACATCTCCATTGTCTGACTCACCGCTTTCGCGAGCAGGCTCGCTCCCACAGGGATTCGCAGACAGATTGAAAATCGTTGGCTAGGCACAATCCAAAGTGGGAGCGAGCCTGCTGGCGATGAGGCCGGCCCAGTCAACACCTCCATTGTCTGACTCACCGCTTTCGCGAGCAGGCTCGCTCCCACAGGGATTCGCAGACAGATTGAAAATAGGTGGCTTGGCACAATCCAAAGTGGGAGCGAGCCTGCTCGCGATGAGGCCGGCCCAGTCAATATCTTCATTGTCTGACTCACCGCTTTCGCGAGCGGGCTCACTCCCACAGGGATTCGCAGACAGATTGAAAATCGTTGGCTAGGCACAATCCAAAGTGGGAGCGAGCCTGCTCGCGATGAGGCCGGCCCAGTCAGCATCTCCATTGTCTGACTCACCGCTTTCGCGAGCAGGTTCGCTCCCACATTGGGTTTATGCAGCAGCCTGTTGTGGCTCGGCGACACTGCGATCCTTGCTCAACAATCCCAGCACCACCGCCGCCGATGCGAGGGTGATCACCGTCAGGATGTGCAGCAGATACTGAAACGCCGCCGCATAACCTTGCACCAAACGTTCATTGGCCAGACCTGGCACGGTGTTGATCGCATGCGCCATATCGCCGGTGGTCACCCGGTGCGCGTTCTCGGCGATCAGCGACGCCTCGGCACCCGCCACCACGTGCACGGCACTGGCAGACTGGTGCCCTTACTGTCCGGGTCTGCACTTGTACTACCCGAGCCGCCGTCATGTGCCGGCAGTGCTGAAGGCGTTTATCGACTTCGCGCGCAACCGGCGTTAGGCGTTTACAGATACTTCAGCCAAGCGATGTCACGGCGACGAGCCTTCAACGCCGAAAACCAACGCACGGCCGGGAACAGCACAATCGCCAGAATGACTGCGGCCAGCCAGATTGCCGAGACGGACGAAAAGCCGAAATAGCTACCCTGATTCAGCCCGAACAAGGCCACGCCAATCAGGTACAAAACCTTCAACGCGTACAGGTGCAGCAGATAGAAAAACATCGGTGCCGAACCGAACACAGTCAGCCAGCGAATCCAGCGGCGATCCTGTACACGCTCGAAGGCCAGCAGCAGCAACAGCCCGACGCTCACGGTCAGCGCGATAAATAGCAACGACGGCGGGTACTTGGTGATGTTGAAAAAACTCATCAGGGTTTGCACCGACGTGTCACCCACGGCCCATGGTTTTTCGCCATAGCCGTTGATCAGCCGCAAGCCGACAAAACCCAGCAGCCCGGCGCTACCCGCGATCAGCAGGTGGCACTGACGCAAACCTGCTTCAACGCCACGAGCAAACCACGGCCCCAGCGCATAACCCAGACCGATCACACCGATCCACGGCAGTAACGGATAGGAGGTGCGCAGGCGCAGATTTTCACTGACTTCGATCCAGCCGCGATCATGCAAAATCGCCCATGGCACGTGCAGGGCCGACTCCACTGGAAAATGCACCGCGTCGAGCAGGTTGTGTCCGGCGATGATCGTCAGGCTCAACGTCAGCAACAGCCAGCGCGGCAGCCACACCAGCAGCGACAGGGCGATCATGCTCAAGCCGATCGCCCAGATCACTTGCAGATAAATCACACTCGGTGGCAGTTGGAAGGTCCACGCGAAGTTCACCAGCGTGAACTCCAGCACCACCAGAAACAGACCGCGTTTGAACAGAAACGCACTGACATCGGCCTTGCCTGCGTACTTTTCGCCGAACAACCACGCCGACAATCCCGTCAGCAGCACGAACACTGGCGCACACAGATGCGCCAGCGTGCGACTGAAAAACAACGCCGGTTCAGTGCTGGCAATGTCCATCGGGTCGGCGACCTGGCGGTGCAGCAAAAAAGTTTCGCGCACGTGGTCCAGCAGCATGAACAGAATGACCAGGCCTCTGAGGGCGTCAATGGACAGCAGCCGGCCAGTGGGCGAGGCAGAACGGGGGAGCGCAATTGTCATGAGCGTTTCGCAATCGAAGGGTTAACAGCGGGCGCCGACCAGGACTGCCCTGAAAATTTTGCGTTACCTTATAACACTAAAAAGCAAAATCCAAAGCCCAATCGATAGCAATTCTCAGAAAACCGCAGCCGATCACGCCGTCCAGGTTGCCCTCCCGCCTCAGGCTTCTATAGTGATCAAGTCCCCTGCCCTTGCGGCCTGTTGTCGAGCGTTGTCCATGGTCAACACCGAACACCTGATCATCTGCGAGCACTGCGACTGCGTGTACGAAAAAGCCGTGCTGGCCAAACACCAGAAAACCTCGTGCGTGCGTTGCGGCGGCGTGCTCCAGCGTTTCAACGGTTTGACCGTCGAACAGCGCCTGGCCCTGACCTTCACGGCGGCGATGCTGTGGCTGTTTGCCAATTTCTATCCGGTGATGAGCATCAGCCTCAAAGGCCTGAAAAACAGTGCGACGCTGTGGGATTCGGTGCTGGCGCTGAGTCAGGGGCCGATCACCTTCATAGCGATGGTTGCGGCGATTTCGATCATTATTGCCCCGGCATTTCAACTGGTCCTGCTGACCTGGGTGCTTAGCTTCGCGCTGTCATCGCGACGCGCACCGGGGTTCAAGTTGTGCATGCGCTGGCTGGAAACCCTGCGGCCGTGGAGCATGCTCGAAGTGTGCCTGCTGGGGGCGATGGTCGCGGTGTTCAAACTGGCGGGATTGCTCGACGTGTTGCCCGGCATCGGCCTGTTCGCATTGGCCGTGCTGAGTTTGATGATGATCAGGATTGCCGGCCGCGATATCCGCGACCTATGGGATATTCCATGAACCGACCCGCGACTGCCAGCGAACTCAACCTGTGCCTGTGCCACAGCTGTGGCCTGGCTTGCGACATGACCGACGAGCCGCATGAATGCCCGCGCTGCGACGCGCCGCTGCACCGGCGCAAGACCAATTCACTGGCGCGCACCTGGGCCTACATGCTCGCGGCGCTGGCGTTTTACGTGCCGGCCAATCTGCTGCCGGTGATGAACACCACCATGCTTGGCAGCGGGTCTGACAGCACGATCATGAGCGGCGTGCTGGAGTTCTGGCAGCATGGCGCGTGGGACATCGCACTGATCATCTTCATCGCCAGTATCGCCGTGCCGGGCGTCAAGTTCGTCGCCCTGTCGCTGTTGTTGATCACTGTGCAACGCGACAGTGGCTGGGCACGCCGAGAGCGCTCGAAAATGTTCCGCTTCGTCGAGCTGATCGGCTACTGGTCAATGCTCGATGTGCTGGTGGTCGCACTGGTCGCAGCGTTGGTGAAGTTCCAGACACTGGGCGATATCGAACCGCGACCGGGCATCCTGTTCTTCGGCATGGTCGTGGTGCTGACCATGCTCTCGGCAATGAGCTTCGACCCCCGGCTGATCTGGGACAACGCTCCGGACGATGAACCACTCAGCGACGCAGAGCCGTCAGCAACACCTGCAACGGATGGCGCAGTGCCTGATCCGACTGGCGCTTGACTTGGCTGCGGCAGGAATACCCCGTGGCCAACGCTTCACCCTGCTCTGCCGGCGCCGCCACCTGACGGGCCCACGACTGCTCGTAGATCACCGCTGAGGTTTCGCGGTTGCGCGCTTCGTGGCCGTAGGTCCCGGACATGCCGCAGCAACCGGTGGCTTGCGTGGCCAGTTTCAACCCTGCGCGCTCGAACACTTGCTCCCACTGCCGAGTCGCGGCCGGGGCGTTGGTTTTCTCGGTGCAATGGGCGAGCAGTCGGAACGAGGCGGTTTTATCCTGCGCCGCCTGCTCTGGCATTACCTTGAGCAACCATTCCTGCACCAGCGCCACCTCCGGGCATTGCTGCATTCCCGGGACTTTCAGGTATTCCTGGCGATACACCAGCGTCATCGCCGGATCGAGGCCCAGCAACGGCACACCGATGTCCGCCAAATCACGCAACTGCCGAGCGTTGCGCAACGCCGCGCGGTTGAACGCCGAGAGGAAGCCTTGCACATGCAATGGCTTGCCGTTGGCGCTGAACGGCGCGAGATACACCTGATAACCCAGACGCGAAATCAGCTCGACCAGATCCGCCAACAGCGGCGCTTCGAAGTAGCGCGTGAAGGCATCCTGCACGATGACCACACTGCGCTCGCGTTGCGCCGGGGTCAGCGCCGACAAGGTCGACACCGTCGCTGGCTGCACCTGCCAACGGCGCATCGCCGCATGAAAATCAAAGCGACTGAGCAACGGCACATCGATCATGCCGCCGACGCGTTCCAGCAGCCCGCGAACCCATGCAGCGCCCATCAACCCGTTATACAGCGCCGGAATCCGCGCCATGTACGGGATGCTGTATTCCAGCGAGGCGATCAGGTAATCCCGCGCCGGGCGCAGATAACGGCTGTGATACAGCTCGAGAAAGCGCGAACGAAACTCCGGCACGTTGACCTTGACCGGGCACTGCCCCGCGCAGGATTTGCACGCCAGGCAACCGGCCATGGCGTCGTAGACTTCATGGGAAAAGTCTGCAGACGCCGAACGACTGTTACGCCAGCGCTGCCACAGCGAGCTGAAAAATGCCGGTTGGCGAATCACATCGGACAATACGTCAACGCCCGCCTCGCCCTGCAAACGCAGCCACTCACGAATCAATGAAGCCCGGCCCTTGGGCGATTGCGCACGCTCGCGGGTGGCTTTCCACGACGGGCACATCGCGTCATCAGGGTCGAAGTTGTAGCAGGCGCCGTTGCCGTTGCAGTGCATCGCGGCGCCGTAGCTTTGCCAAACCTTCTCGTCGATCTGCCGATCGAGTTCTCCGCGTAAAGTGACTTCATCGATTTTCAGCAGCGCCGCATCGGTGTTAGCCGGCGTGGCGATTTTGCCCGGATTGAACTGGTTGAACGGGTCAAATGCAGCTTTCAGCGCTTGCAGCGCCGGATACAACTCACCGAAGAATGCCGGTGAGTATTCCGAGCGCAGACCTTTACCGTGCTCGCCCCACAACAGGCCGCCATAACGCTGGGTCAGCGCGGCGACACCATCGGACACCGGACGCACCAGCGCCGCTTGCTGCGGGTCTTTCATGTCGAGGATCGGCCGCACGTGCAGCACGCCTGCATCGACGTGACCGAACATGCCGTATTGCAAACCGTGGCTGTCGAGCAGGTCGCGCAATTCAGCGATGTACTCGGCCAAGTGCTGCGGCGGTACCGCGGTGTCTTCCACAAACGGCTGCGGCCGCGCTTCACCGGCAACGTTGCCGAGCAGGCCTACCGCGCGTTTGCGCATGCCGTAGACCTTGTTTACCGCCGCATGACCGACCGCCAGCGTGTGGCCCAAACGCTCGACCGTGCGGTCGCTGCTCAAGTGCTCGACGAACGCCTCGACCCGGCGTTGCAGGTCTTCGGGATCTTCGCCGCAGAACTCCACCAGGTTGATGCCAAGGGTCGGCCGCTCGGCGCTTTCCGGGAAATACTCGGCGACGCCGTGCCAGACGATGTCCTGCATCGCCAGCAGCAAGACCTTCGAGTCAACGGTTTCGATCGACAAGGGTTTGAGCGCCATCAAGGCGCGGGCGTCGCGCAGTGCGTCCATGAATCCGGCGTAGCGGATGTTTACCAGCATCGTGTGTTTGGGAATCGGCAGTACGTTCAGCCGCGCTTCGACGACAAACCCCAGCGAGCCTTCGGCACCGCACAGCACGCTGTTGAGGTTGAAGCGATTGTCCGCCTCACGCAGGTGCGCCAGGTCATAACCGGTCAGGCAACGGTTGAGATCGGGGAAACGCTGTTTGATCAGCTCGCCCTGCTCATCAATGATCTGCCGGGCGCAGCGATAGACCTCACCGACGCGATCTTCGCGGGCGCACAGGGCTTCGAGTTCGCTTTCCTCAAGAGGCAGACCGTGCAGACGCTCACTGCCGCGCAAGATCATGTCGAGTTCGAGCACATGGTCGCGGGTCTTGCCATAGGTGCAACTGCCCTGACCACTGGCATCGGTGTTGATCATGCCGCCGACGGTGGCGCGGTTGGAGGTCGACAATTCCGGGGCGAAAAACAGCCCGGCGGATTTCAGCGCGGCGTTGAGCTGATCCTTGACCACCCCGGCCTGCACCCGCACCCAGCGTTCCTCGACGTTGATTTCGAGGATGCGGTTCATGTGCCGCGACAGGTCGACGACAATACCGTCCGTCAGCGATTGGCCGTTGGTGCCGGTGCCGCCACCGCGCGGGGTGATCACCACTTGTTGATAGGCCGGCTCGGCGATCAGCCGCGCCACCCGTGCCACGTCATCAGCGTCCAGCGGAAACACCGCCGCTTGCGGCAGGCGCTGATAGATCGAATTGTCGGTCGCCAGCACCACACGGCTGGCGTAATCGGCGCTGATTTCACCGCGAAAGCCGCTGGCTTTCAGGGCTTTGAGGAACTGCTGGTAATCGCTGGTCAGGGCTTTGGCGGGGGACAGCTGGGCAATCATCGGTCAGGGTATCTCGGTCAAATCGGGCCGTGTGGCGGTGAACAGTTGTACGCAACGAATGATTGCGTCAGGCTCCGCCATCTCATGGTGCCCATGTTCATTGCTGGCGAACGCCGGGACAACCGTAAATTCGACCCGCTATTGATGACTTTTACGAATGAATCCGCGCACGCTCACGCCTTCCATGTCGTTATTGCTGGCTTTCGAGGCCGCCGCACGCCACGAAAGCTACACCCGCGCCGCCCATGAATTGTCGCTGACGCAGAGTGCGGTCAGCCGTCAGGTGCAGATTCTCGAGAAGATGCTCGGCATGCGTTTGTTCACGCGCGAAGGCAGGCAAGTGGTGCTGACCGATGTCGGGCGCATGTATCAGCGCGAACTCGCCGAAGCGCTTGGGCAGATTCGCAGCGCGACCTTGCAGGCCATGGCATTTGGCTCGGGCATTCACAGCTTGCGCCTGGCAACGCTGCCGACTTTCGGTTCGAAGTGGCTATTGCCGCGACTCAAGGATTTCTACACCGCGCACCCGGGTATGACCGTGCATTTGCATTCGCGTATCGAAGCGATCGACTTCGACACCAGCGAAATCGATGCGGCGATCTGCGTCGGCGGCGGGGACTGGCCGGGGTTGACCGCCCTGCCCTTGCACACCGAGGAACTGGTGGTGATCGCCAGTGCGCAGTTGTCCGACGCCGAACGCGACGACGCCGAACAACACATCGCCGGGCAACTGCTGCTCAATGTCAGCAGCAATGCGCAGGCGTGGGCGGAGTGGTTCAGCCATCAAGGTCTGCCGCACCGCAGCATGCGCATCGGGCCGAGCTTTGAAATGACTTCGCACTTGATTCAGGCAGTGCGGGCCAATATTGGTGTGGGTTTGGTGCCGCGGATTCTGGTTGAGGATGAGTTGTTGAGTGGTGAGTTGTTGCAACTGGGCGAGCCGATTACCAGTCGGCGCAGCTATTACCTGGTGTATCCGCCGCGCAATGAGAATTTGCCGTCGCTGAAAGCGTTTCGGGATTGGCTGGTAAAAACGTTGTGAACATGAGGACGCCAATCGCGAGCAGGCTCACTCCTACAGGGAAGCGCATTCCAACTGTAGGAGTGAGCCTGCTCGCGATGGCGTCAAATCAAACACCTCAAAACCGTGGCTTGACCGCCTTCCAGTCCGGCTTGTAGCGCTGCATCTGCCGCACATCATCACGCTGACGAATCCCGCACGTCAGATACTGATCATGCAGCTTGCCCAACTGCTCATGATCCAGCTCCAGCCCAAGCCCCGGCGCGCGGGTGATCTTCACGCAGCCATCGACAATCGGCAGTTTGCCACCCTTGATCACCTCCTCATCCGGCTCCTGCCACGGGTAATGGGTGTCGCAGGCGTAATCCAGATTCGGCACCGCCGCCGCGACATGCGCCATCGCCATGAGGCTGATACCCAGGTGCGAGTTGGAATGCATCGACACACCGAGACCGAACACATCGCACATTTTCGCCAGCGTCTGCGTGTCGCGCAGGCCGCCCCAGTAATGGTGATCGGCAAGCACGATCTGCACACTGTTCTGCGCAACGCTGCGGCGAAATTCGTCGAAGTCGGTAACCACCATATTGGTCGCCAGCGGCAGTCCAGTGCGCTTGTGCAGTTCGGCCATGCCGTCAAGGCCCGGCGTCGGGTCTTCGTAATACTGCAAATCATCGCCGAGCAATTCGGCCATGCGAATCGAGGTTTCCAGCGACCAGTTGCCGTTCGGATCGATGCGCAACGGGTAACCGGGAAAAGCCTTTTTCAACGCTTTGATGCACGCCACCTCATGCTCCGGCGGCAAGGTGCCGGCCTTGAGCTTGATGCTCTTGAAACCGTACGCCTCGATCATCCGTGCAGCTTGGGCAACGATCTGCTGCTCGCTGAGTGCCTCGCCCCAGTTATCCGGCTTGTACGGCGAATCGACATGCTGTGCGTACTTGAAGAACAGGTAAGCGCTGAAAGGCACTTCATCGCGAATGGCACCGCCGAGCAAATCCACCAGCGGCACATTGAGGTAATGCGCCTGCAAATCGAGAAACGCCACTTCGAACGCCGAATAGGCATTGCTCACTGCTTTACTGGCGTGGGAACCGGGCGCCAGTTCGGCACCAGCAATGCTTGCAGGTTTGTTCGCGGCAACGGTGGCCTGCACGATCGCGCGCAACTGGTTGAGGTTGAACGGATCGAGGCCGATCAGTTGCCCCTGCAACTGCTGCTGGATCGCCAGCGCCGGGGCATCGCCATAGCTTTCGCCGAGGCCGATGTAGCCGTTATCGCTTTCGATCTCGATGATCGAGCGCAGGGCAAAGGGTTCGTGGATGCCGCTGGCGTTGAGCAGCGGCGGATCACGAAAGGCAATCGGAGTCACGGTGACACGGGTGATTTTCAAGATAACGCTCCTGACAGATCAACAATCAATTCAATGGCTCGCGGCCGGTCTGGCCGTCGCGACAACGGCGGTCTCGTCATGGGGCTTTGCCGGAGTTTTACCCTTGGCACCCGGGGTCGTGCGAGCAAAGAAGATCACCACTGCAGCGACCAGTGACGTCGCCGCCAGGCCATAAAGACCGCCCTCGATGGAGCCGGTGGTTTCTTCGAGGATGCCGAACGCCGTCGGCGCAACGAAGCCGCCGAGGTTGCCGATGGAGTTGATCAACGCGATCACTGCAGCGGCAATGCGCGCATCCAGATAGCTTTGCGGAATCGGCCAGAACAAAGCCGACGCAGCCTTGAAGCCGATGGCGGCGAAACAGATGGCAACGAAGGCGAAGATCGGCCCGCCAGTGGTCGACATGAACATGCCGATCGCCGCGATCACCAGTGTCAGCGCGACCCAGGCCTGCTGGAATTTCCACTTGCCGGCCATCGCCGCAAAACCGTACATGGCAACAATCGAAATGATCCACGGAATCGAATTGAGCAGGCCGACCTGGAAGTCACCGAGGTTGCCCATCTTCTTGATCATGCTCGGCAGCCAGAACGTCGCGCCGTAAATGGTCAGGGCAATGGAGAAGTAGATGAAACAGAACAGCGCAATCTGCCGATCCGCCAACAGCTTGAACATCGACGGTTTGGCCACTTGCACCGCCTCACGAGCGCGCTGCTCTTCGGCAATTGCCGCCACCAGCGCTTCGCGTTCCTCTTCGCTCAGCCACTTGGCCTGACGCGGATGCGATTGCAGCCAGAACCAGACAAATGCGCAGAGCACCACCGATGCGGCACCCTCGATCAGGAACATCCACTGCCAGCCATGCAAACCCAGGCCACTGATATGCAGCAACGCACCGGACACCGGGCCGGAGATCACCGAGGCAATCGCCGAACCGCTAAGAAACACCGCCATGGCCATGGCGGCCGCGCCCCAAGTGAACATGATCCGCGTCAGCCAGACCCGTGCGCCATAACGTTGCAGGAGCATGTTGGACGGCACTTCGAACAGCGCGTAGCCAACGAAGAACAAACCGGCACCGAGGCCGTAAGCCGCCGCACCGATGCCCAGATCGGTTTCCATGTGGCTGCGCACGAAACCGATGTTGACCCGGTCGATGTAGTTGACGATGAACATCACCACGAACAGCGGCAGCACGTGGCGCTTGACCTTGGCTGCCGCACGGGCAAGCACCGTGACGTCCAGCGGACTCTGGAGGGTTTTCAAGGGGCGACTCCCGATCTTGTTTTTTTAGGGATGGCGTAAAGCGATGGGTCGATCATGGACGGCGATCATTGATCCCGTCTAATCTAACTTGGCATTCGATTGATACCCGGATTAGATCAATGTTCGAACTGACTCAACTGCGCTGCTTCACCACCGTCGCCACCGAACTCAACTTTCGCCGCGCCGCTGAGAGACTGAACATGACCCAGCCGCCACTGAGCCGGCAGATTCAGTTGCTTGAGCATCACCTCGGCGTCGAACTGTTTACCCGCAGCACTCGCAGCGTCGCGCTAACGGCTGCCGGTCGGGCGTTTTTCGTCGAAGCACAGAACCTGCTGGAGCGCGCACAGCAAGCAGCCGTCACTGCCCGACGGTTCGCAGAGGGCGACATCGGTACGGTGAACATCAGTTTTGTCGGCAGCGCGGTGTATGAATTTCTGCCTAAGGTGATTGCCGAGGCGCGCCTGAAACAACCGCAGGTGAAAATCGATCTGTCGGAGATGAACACTTACCAGCAGCACGAAGCCCTGCGCGCGCGACGCATCGATTTGGGCATCGCCCGCGCGCCGCTATTGGAGCCTGGCTACGCGACTGAATGCCTGGTGCGCGAACCGTTTGTACTGGCGGTGCCGAGTGGACATCCATTGGCAACGGCGGCTGAAGTGGCGGTCAGTAACCTGGATAAACAACCGTTCCTGATGTACTCCCATGCCGCGTATCCGCCGTTCAACGAATTGCTCACCGGAATGCTGCGCTCGGCTCGGGTTGCGCCGGATTATGTGCAGTGGCTGGGCTCATCGTTGACGATTCTGGCACTGGTGAATGCCGGGATGGGCCTGGCGCTGGTACCGCGCTGCGCTACCAGTGTGGTGTTCAGGAATGTGGTGTTCCGCGACATTGATCTGGGTGAAGGCGTGCAGAGCGAGCTGCATCTGATCTGGCGCGAGAACAACGACAACCCGGCGTTTGCGATGTTGCTGGAAGCGATTCGCCGGGCGGTGGCTGAGGGTTGGGGCTAAGGAAATACTAGCTCTTCAGCGGTGGTGGAGCGCTCGGTGCTCTAGGCTGCGCATTTGCCACTGGCTTGCCATCTTTCGTGTAACGACGCGCTACCCATTCCGGCATTGGTTGCGGTGCTCTGGCTGTCATAAAGAAACCTCCGATTTCGGGCCGAATTCGACCCACTTGACCTTGCCGGAATCTATCAGCAAAAACTCAGCGCCAAAAGGCACTTCTGCCCCTTCGGCATCCAGCCAACAGGGATTCTGCATCACGAACTGGCCACTGCTGGATTCCGGTGGCCACTCCACGGGCCAGCCAAAAACGCGCCTTTCATCGTTCAAATGTAGCGTGACCAGACGATGATGTTGGGCAAAAACGCTGAACCATTCGCTGGGGTAGGAAGTTTGTTTCGTGACATTTCGACTGCGTAACCAGCCATGCAATTTGTCATTCGTGGCCAGGTAGCAGGAAAGCAACCCGAGCGTCACCGACACAACGAATGCCCAAATTGTTTCGGCCTTGGCATCCCAACGTCCTACAGAAAAGCCTTTCGAGCCTACCCACAAACACATCGCCCCAATCCCCAAAACCGCTCCCTGAATCACAAATGTAAAAATCAGCGCCTGGACAATCTGCCCGAACGTATCGGGTCGTTTGAATGCCGTCAGCGAATAAAAAATCCACGCCGACAAAAAACCGGGAATCAGGTACTGCAACAGCGGAATTACTTCTTTGACCAGATCATCCATGATCCGAGGCTCCTTGAAAGACCGGCCGATCTGACTATCGACCGCCCCTCAAAAGCCTAGTGCACACGGCTGAAAACCCTCACGCGCAACTGTCACCACTCATTACGCATCCTGCAAAATCAGATCCGCGCCCTTCTCCGCCACCATCAACACCGCCGCGTGAGTATTGCCCGATGTCACGTTCGGAAAGATCGACGCATCAACAATCCGCAGCCGTTGGAAACCGTGCACCTTCAGCCGCTTGTCGACCACCGACGTCTGCTCGTCAGCGCCCATCGCGCACGAACCGCAGAGGTGATAAATCGAGCCACAGTTATCGCGGAAGTACTGCAACATCTGTTCGTCTGTTTCTACCGCCGGCCCAGGCAAAACCTCGTCTACGGTAATGGACTTTAGCGCCGGTGCATTCATGATCTTGCGCATCAGGCGACTGCCTTGAATCACCTCGTCGATATCCTTTTGCGTGCTCAGGTAATTCGGATCGATCAGCGCCGCATCCCGGGGATTTTTCGAGGCGATTTCGATATGCCCACGACTGGTCGGCCGGCACGGATTGAAGCACAGCAGAAAGCCGGAATACGGCTCAGGCTTGAGGCTGGCCTTGTTGTTTTTCGGGATCTGGTACGACAGCGGGTTGAAATACAGCTGCAGGTTCGGGTGATTCTGCTGCGCGTCGCCACGGAAAAAACCACCGGCCTGATTGACGCTCATGGCCAAGGCGCCCTTGCGCGTCAGCAGGTATTTCACGCCGAGTTTGAACTGACCGAACAGTGAACTCAGTTCATCGTTGAGCGTCGGGATATTGGCCTTGTAGTAATAGCTGGCGCACAGGTGATCCTGCAGGTTCTGCCCGACTGCCGGCAGGTGTTTGACCAAGGGAATCTGATGTTTGGCCAGAAGCTCACGATCCGCCACGCCGGACAGTTGCAGGATCTTCGGTGTGTCGACGGCACCTGCACACAAGATCACTTCCTTGCGTGCGGTAAAGGTTCGTACCACGCCATGCTGAGTAATCGAGATCCCGGTCGCCTGTTGTTGCGCGTCATCAAACAACACCCGACCCACCAGCGCGAAGTGCTCGACCGTCAGGTTCGGCCGTTTCAGTGCTGGATGCAGATGCGCGAAGCTGCTGGAGCAGCGCTGACCGTTCTTGGTGTTGACGTCGTAGAGACCCGCCCCTTCGAACTTCGCTCCGTTGAAATCTTCACTGCGCGGATAGCCGAGTTCCGAGCAGCCCTCAAGAAACACATCGCAGATCGGATGGGTCTGGCCCTTCATCGGCGTAATACTGATCGGGCCGCTGCCACCGTGATATTCGCTGTCACCCAGTGGATGATTTTCCAGTTTGCGGAAGTACGGCAACACGTCCTTGAAGCCCCAGCCGTCGTTGCCGTTGGCCGCCCAATCATCAAAATCATGAGCCTGGCCGCGCACGTAGATCATCGCGTTGATCGAGCCGGAACCGCCCTGCACTTTGCCGCGCGGTGCGTAGATTTCGCGGTTGCTCAGTTGTTTCTGTGGCTGGCTGTAATACATCCAGTTGAAGGTCGGGTTGTAATACATTTTGGCGAAGCCGACCGGAATCTTGAACCACAGGGAACTGTCCTTGCCGCCCGCTTCCAGCAACAGCACGGTGTATTGGCCCGAGGCCGAGAGCCGGTTGGCCAGCACGCAGCCAGCGGCGCCGGCGCCAGCGATGATGTAGTCGTATGTCATGCACGGTTACCGCGTAAGTCGTTGTACAAAATTCGCCGCCCTTGTGGGAGCGAGCTTGCTCGCGAAGACTGCCTGTCAGCTCGCATTTTCATTGCCTGACACCCCGTCGGTTCGCGAGCGAGCTCACGTCCACAGGGGACTGGCCTGGCAATCAAAGCCTGTGTCAGCCGCGAGCTGGTGAGCTGTCTTTCACGTCCACCGGGGTCGGCGCCATCTGCAGGTGCAAACGCTCGCCGGTGTACGTCGAATGCTTGCGCACCACGTCCATGTTCAGCTCAACCCCCAGGCCCGGCTCGGTGGACGGAATGATGTAGCCGTCCTCCCACTGCAACGGTTTGGTCAGCACTTGCGCGTGGAAGCCACCCCACGTCTCGATGCTTTCCTGAATCAGGAAATTCGGCGTACAGGTCGCCAACTGGAAACTCGCCGCCGCGCCAATCGGCCCGTTGTACAAGTGCGGGGCGATTTGCGCGTAGTAGGCTTCGGCCATGCTGGCGATCTTCTTGGCTTCGAGCAGACCGCCGCAGCGCGCCACGTTCATCTGCAGAATCGACGCGCCGCCAGCCTGCAACAGCTTGAAGAATTCGTACTTGGTGGTCAGGCGCTCGCCAGTGGCGATCGGGATGCTGGTCTTCGCCGCGACCTGCGCCATGGCCTCTTCCTGCCCCGGCGGCACTGGCTCTTCGAACCACAGCGGGTCGTATTTCTCCAGACGCTTGGCCAGGCGGATTGCCGACGAGGGCACCATCTGCCCGTGGGTACCGAAGAGCAGGTCGCACTTGTCGCCGACTGCTTCGCGAATCTTGCGGCAGAAGGTTTCGCATCGCTCCAGCACTTCCAGCGAAATCTGGTGCCCGGAGTACGCGGTGTAAGGGCCGGCCGGATCAAACTTCACGGCGGTGAAGCCTTTGTTCATGTTCTCTATCGCGCACTCGGCGGCCAGATCCGGGTCGTCGTAGTCGTACTCGCCACGGCTGTTGATGGGGTACAGGTAGGTGTAGGAACGCAGACGTTCATTGACCTTGCCGCCGAGCAACTCGTAAACCGGTTTGTTCGCGGCTTTGCCGATGATGTCCCAGCAGGCCATCTCCAGACCGCTGACCACGCCCATCATGGTCAGATCGGGACGCTGGGTGAATCCGCTGGAATACGCCTGGCGAAAGAAGCGCTCGATGTGGTGCGGATCGTGATTGAGCAGGTAGCGTTCGAACACGTCCTCAATGATCGGCAACATGGCTTTCGGGCCGAAGGTCGCGGCGTAGATCTCGCCGACACCTTCAATGCCACAATCGGTCTTCAGCTTGACGAACAGCCAGTACATGCCGCCGATGTGCGGTGGCGGTACGGCAACGATATGGGTTTCAAGGGCGATGATTTTCATCTCAGGCACCTGCTTTTTTCGAAGATTGACGATTGATTCGGGCACGCAAGGTCACGGCAGCGAGGGTGCCGATCAGACCGATAGTCGCGATGTAGCCGAAGTAGAGCTTGTAGCCGAGCGCGCCGGGAAAGTGCTCAGTGAGGTAGCCGTTGATCAGCGGGATAAAGGCATCCGGCATGTAACCGACCACCGAGACGATACCGATGGCCAGACCGGTGATGCGCAGCGGAATGTTGCAGCTGTCGAGAATCGCCCAGTACAGACCACGAATCGCGTAAGTCATCAGGCCGATGAAAATCACCGTGCCGATCAGCAGCCCCATACTGTTGAGTCCCGGAAATACGATAAGCCCGACGATGGCCAGACTGGCCAGCAGCAGCGCGACGATCAGCACCGAGATATTCGAGAACCTGTCGCCCAGCCAGCCGCCACCGATGCCGCCGATCGGGCGCATCCACAACTTGATCGTGGTGATGGTGCCGGCCATGACCGCCGTCATGCCGCTGCCTTGCAAGTAATCGGAGAAACTGTAGGTCGCCCAGAAGATGTGATACCCGCAGAACACGATGGCGGTCACCAGCCACAGCTCCGGGATCTTCACCAGCGTGCCCAGATCGCTGAGCAGATTGAACTTGCCCTTCTCCACCGCGGGCGTGTCTTCCATCGACTTCGGGTCCTTGATCAGCACCAGCAAGCAGCCGATGGCGATACAGGTGAAGGCATACAGATAAACCACGTGTTTGAAGCCTTCGGCGGTCGACTCGCCCCGGGTCTCCGTGGCAAACGCGAACAGACCCAGCGCGACCGTCGCCAGCAACGCCTCAACCAGCCCGCGACCACCGTCGAGAATCCCGAAGAACCGGCCCTGTTCCGTGTGATGAGCAATCATCTTCACGCGCTTGAGCACCGAGGCCCAAAAGGTCAAACCGGTGGTCACCCCCCAGCAACCGAAGATGATCATCAGCCCGCTCATCGACGGTGCCGTCGAGTACCAAAGGCCCAGAGCACCAGTGGCCACCAGCGAGAAGAAAATCAGAAAGCGCGGCGCAATGCGGTCGGCCAGCCAACCGCTAGGCAAGTAGCTGAGCAGAAAAATCGTGCCAAGCATCGAGTACAGATAACCCAGCTCGCTGTGGTTGATCTGGAACACCTCGAGCATGGTCGTTTGATAGACCTGACGAAGATAGAGAATCGGATAGATTGCGCCGGCGGCGAGCACCAGCAACATCAATTGGAAATAGCGACTTCCCTTGTCGCTCTGGCTTTTCACAGCCGACGTGGAACCCTGAACAGCGGCAGCAGAAGATGCATGCTTGGACATTGAAGTGACCTCGGGCGACCCGTGCTCCGGGCGCCCCTGATAATTGTTTTTATAGGTGCAGCGTGAGGCGTGTTGCGGTGGATCAGTACTTCATGACCACGAGTCGGGTCTGGGTGAATTCGAGCATGCCGTGCTTGCCGTCATCGCCGCCCAGGCCCGAGCGTTTCCAGCCGGCGTGGTAGCCCTGATACGGGTCGGCCGGGGTGCGATTGACGTACAACTCGCCGGCCTCGATGGCGTTGGCGACTTTCTGTGCGGTGCGGTAGTTCTCGGTGTAGAGCACCGACGACAGACCGAACTGATGATCGTTGGCCATGGCCAGCGCTTCGTCGATGTCGCGGTATTTGAGTACCGGCAGCACCGGGCCGAAGATTTCTTCCTGAACGACTTCCATGTCCTGACGGCAACCGCTGAGCAGCGTCGGCGGGTAGAAATGCCCCGGGCCTTGCGGCAGCACGCCACCGCTTTCGAGGATTGCGCCGTCAGCGATGGCGCGCTCGACCAAAGCGTGGATGTTCCGCTGCGAACTGGCGTTGACCAGCGGTCCCATCAGGTTGCCGTCGGTGGCGCGGTCGCCGAATTTCACTTCAGCGATTTTGGCCTTGAGCAGTGCGAGGAACCGGTCGTAGACACTTTCCTGCACATAGACACGCTCTACCGCCGTGCACAACTGACCGCAATGCGTGGTTTTCGACGCGATGATTGCTGTCGCGGCCGCTTCCAGATCGGCATCCGCTTCGATGATCGCCGGGGTCTTGCCACCCAGTTCCAGCGAAGGTTTGGCGATGTTTGCCTTGCAATAATCGAGAACGATGCGCCCGGCGTTGACGCTGCCGGTCAGGGTAATAAGGCCCACGGCCTTATGTGTGCAAACCGCCGCTGCCGTGGCGTGATCCATGGTCAGGATGTTGATCACACCGGCCGGCATGCCCGATTGCTGCACCGCTTTGGCAATTTCAAATGCCGAGGTCGGTGTGTTGTTGCTCGGGCGCACCACCACGGTGTTACCGGCGATCAATGCCGGGGCGATTTTGCGCAGCAACGTGTAAACCGGGTAGTTGAACGGGATCAGGCAGGCAACGACGCCGATCGGCTCGCGGTGCAGAAACAGGTTTTCGTCAGGGCTGTCGCTGGGGATGATTTCGCCTTCGATACGGCGCGCCCACTCTGCGTGGTAGCGAGTGATCTGCGCGGCGTAACGGGCTTCGTTGCTGGCATCGCTAACGCTTTTGCCGGATTCGGCGGCCAGTGCGGCACCGATGGTTTCAGCGCGATCTTCAAGGGCGGTGGCCAAGGCTCGCAGATGTTCGGCGCGCTCGATGCTGGTGAGTTTGCCCCAGACCTTTTGTGCCGCTGCCGCCGCATCGACCGCCGCGGTGGCTTCTTCGGCGGTGGCACCCGACACATGGCCGAGCAACGCTTCGGTAGCAGGGTTGTAGACCGCGATCAGCGCCGCGCTGGCAGGCTCGATAAATTGGCCGTTAACAAAATTTCGCTCGATTCGCATGTGCATCGCCCATCGTTTGTTTTTATCAATGCCACCAGTCTTGTCATCGATGGCGGGTTGAACAAACGATTTATCGGGCGGTTAAACATTCGAAAAATGCAGGTTACCCCCGCATCGGCACAAATCCCCTGTAGGAGTGAGCCTGCTCGCGATGGCGGTGTGTCAGCCACCTATTTTTCGCTGATACACCGCCATCGCGAGCAGGCTCACTCCTACAAGGGAATCTGGGCTGATTCAGATAGCAGCGGTCGAGGGCTCTAACTGGCGCTGCGCCAGCCAGATTTCCTCTTGCAGCCATTGCGAAAAAACCTGCAACTGCGGCATCTCGGTCTGCTCCGGCCGGGTCACCAGCCAATACGACTGGTGCCCCTCCACATGCACATTCAGCACTTGCGTCAACTGCCCGCTGGCCAGTTCCGCAGCGACCATGTGCCAGTCGGCTATGGTGATGCCCAGACCATCGGTCGCCGCCCGAATCGCCAGATCCAGCAGATCGAACTCGTAGCCGCCCTGGGTATCCACGCCGGTGATCCGCGCCGCATCGAGCCAATGTTTCCAGGTCAGATAACGCTGATCCTCTTTGGCCAATACGTGCAACAACGTCAGGCGATTGAGATCAATGCCCGACTCGCCACTTTCGCGGGCATACAGAGAGGGGGCGCACACGGCGATATGGCGCTCCTGAATCAACAATGAACTGTCGAGACCGTCCCACTCGCCGTCGCCAAAACGGATCGCACAATCAAGCGTACTGGTTTCCGCGAGGCTGTCCTGCAAGCGTGTGGTGATGCTCAACTCAAGCTCCGGGTGTTGCTCGCGCAAACGGCCCAGACGCGGCATCAACCAGCGGCTGGTAAAGGTTGGCGGCGCATTGATATGCAAGCGGTTGGAGTGGGTTTTCTGCTGAATGCTGCGCACTGTCAGCTCGATCTTGTCGAATGACTGGTGCAATGCCCGCAGGAGGATCTTGCCGGCACCGGTCAGCTCCAAATGGTGATGGCGGCGCTCCAGCAAACTCTCGCCGAGCTGTTCTTCCAATTGCCGCACCTGCCGGCTGACGGCGCTTTGGGTGACATTGAGCAACTCGGCGGCGCGGGTAAAACTACCGGTGCTGCCGGCCACCTCGAACGCTTTGAGTGCGTTCAGGCCGGGCATTTTGCGTTTCATATCAAGGCACTCGAAAACCACTGACAGGGCACAAAGCATCCCACGACTGTGCCGGACTGTCCTACAGGAATTTCCGAGTAACATGCATTCGACGCAGGTTTACTCACCGTTTTTATCGTTTGTTCAACCACCAGCGGATGGCAAAACTGCGCGGCATCTCTAATAAAAACAATCGAGAGCCGCTCCATGCCCTTCTCTGCTTCCTTTCGCTTGCGCACCACGTCCATCGTCCTGTTCTGCAGCATTGCCGCTCCGGCGATGGCTGTGCAGGTCACCGACAATCTTGATCTGGGCGGCGCCATTCGTGCGCGCTGGGACCTGGACCCGGATCGCGACATTCAGAAGTTCGGTCTCGACACGGTATTCCTCAGTGCCAAGTACAATTCCGACAGCTGGATCGGTGAAGCGCAGTACCGCTTTTACGGTCGTTCGTATCCCTACCAGTACACGAAAAACTACGGCGACATCCAGTTCGCCAAGTTCGCGTGGGTCGGCTACAAATTCAATCCCGGTCAGCAAGTGCAGGTCGGCCTGAACACCGTGCCGTTCGGCTTGCAGCCGTACTTCGGCAGCACCTTCTACGAAACCCTTGGCAACGTTATCGGCCTCGAAGACGTGCAACAGGTCGGCGCCAAGTACATCCAGCAAAGTGGCGACTGGAACGTCCAGGCCGGTTACTACCTGCGCCCGGCGTGGCAAGGCAAAGGCACCAGCAATGGCGTGAGCTACTCCAGCATCGTCTCCGAGGCCGACAGCTATGTCGCCGATGGCAGCGACAACCAGGAACGCAACACCGTGGTGCTGCGCGTGGCCAAGGCACTCGATCTGGGCCCGTGGAAATCCGAGGTCGGCGTCTCCGGTCTGACTTCCAGCCTGCAGAACCGCGACACCCACAGCGATGGCCGGCGCAACGCCTTGGCCATCCACTATCTGGGCAAGAACGGCCCATGGGGCGTGCAACTGCAAGCGGCGCGGCAACAGATGTCGCCGCGCAATCCCGGCAGTGATGAAGTGGTGACGTTGGGTGGGTATGACGGTACTTACAACGTCGCCAGTCGCGGCAATCTGTACGTGGCCGACCTGAGCTATGACGTCGGAGGCAAATACCTCTTTGATCAGGTCAGCGGGGTCAAGCTCTACGCCAACTACAGCGCCTTCGACAAATCCGCCAGCGGCTACAAGACGTCAGAGCGGATGATCCTCGGCAGCTCGTTTTCGGTGAGCAAATTGTGGGTCGCGGCCGAGTGGTTGTTTGGCCGGAATGATCCGTACATTGGCGGCAGCAGTTACACCCAGAGTCTGGCTGCGGGTGGGCTGGATCAGTGGGAGAACCAGGTGTATGTGAACGTTGGTTACTACTTCTGATCCCGACATGACTGCGCCGATGAGATAGCTTTCGCGAGCAGGCTCGCTCCCACATTGGAATGCATTCCAGGGTAGGAGCGAGCCTGCTCGCGAAGGCGCCCGCACAAACTCCACTTGCATCAAACCCTCACCAATAGTCAGATACCCCCTACAAATAAAACCTACAAAAACAAACCGAGCCAAACGCTCGATCCGGGGTTCTGCCTCCATGCGTCAACTGCCCTCCCTCAACACCCTGCGCGTGTTCGAAGAAGTCGCGCGTCATCGCAGCTTCAGCCAGGCCGCACTCGGCCTTAACGTCACCCAGGGCGCAGTCAGTCGTCAGATCAAACAACTCGAAGACTACCTCGGCGTCGCGCTGTTCGTGCGCACCCCGCAAGGCCTCTCGCTGACCGAAGCCGGCAGCAATCTCAAACCGCATCTGGCCGAAGCCTTCGATCATATGGAGCGCGCCCTGCAAGCGGTACGCGTGCCCAATCTGCGCCAGCGCCTGCGCGTACTCGCCCCACCGACCTGGGCCACGCGCTGGCTGTCGCCACACCTGCGCGCGTTCTGCCAGCGCTACCCAGACATCAGCCTCAGCGTGACCAATCAGGCCAGTCACGACAGCCTCGCGGACATCGATTGCCACATTCGTTTTGGCCTCGCCGCGTCAACCCACTGCGCCAGTCAGTTATTGGTCATGGAACGGCACATCGCGGTGGCCAGTCCGGAGCTGTTTAACGGCGATCAAGCGCCAGACCTGCACGAGTTTCCGTTGTTGCACATTCTGCATGACGGCAAGCGTCTGAAGGTCTGGGAGAACTGGCTGGCGGCGATGGGACGAGAGGATATCGATGCGGGACAAGGCTTGGAATTCAGCACACTCGATCAAGTGATCCACACCGCGCTGGCGGGTGGCGGACTGGCGGTGATTGATCGGCAGATGATCGAGAAGGAATTGGCCAACGGCAGCCTGGTGCCGATCACTCCGATTGAAGTGATCGGGCCTTATGGCTATTGGCTGGATGTGGCGAATGACAAGCAAGGCCTGTCGAAAGTGAAGCTGTTCACCGATTGGCTGAGCCTGGTGAGCAACCCCTGAAAGAGCCCCTCACCCTAGCCCTCTCCCGGAGGGAGAGGGAACTGACCGAGGTGATTATTCGAATTACGCCGACCTGAGATACCGAGTCGAACGTAGATTTTGAATACTACATAGATCGCCCCCCTTTCCCCCTCGCCCCACAAAGGAAGAGGGAATTGGCCGGGGTGATTGTATGGGGGACACCGATCTGAAATCTCGAGTCGAACGCAAACGTTGAAAGCCACAAAGATCGGCCTCCTTTCCCCCTCGCCCCTTAGGGGCGGTCCGACGTTTCGGGAGGGCTGGGGTGAGGGGGAGGTTTTAAGCCTTGCACATCAAATCGGCGTGACGACTTTGCTCACCACAATCGAACTCCCCTCCACCGTGGTCTGCGCCTTGCACGCCTGACTCAACGTCAGCGATTTGGTCTCCGGCGCCCACGCCCACGACAGCCATGCGCCAATCGCCAGAATCGCCGCGAGAATGCCCATCGTCGGGCTCAAGCCGATCCCGGCCACACTTACCGGCAGCAGGAACGTACTCACGGCCGACCCCAAACGACTCACTGCCGTCGCCAGCCCGATACCGCTGGCGCGAACCTCGGTCGGAAAGCTCTCCGCCGGGAACACCCCGACCAGATTGCTCACCGCCGACAACACCAACGTAAACAGACCAAACACCAGCACCATCAGCCACGCCGCACTGCCCGGCAGTACCGCCAGCAGAAACAGCGCCACCGCGAGAATGATGAACGAGTTGATGAGGAATCCACGCCGGGTGAATTTGATCGTGCACCAGATACCGATCAGCGCGCCGAGGATCAGCAGCATATTCAACATCAACTCAGTGCCGAAGCCTTCGGCCAGGCCCATCTTCTGCAAAATCGACGGCAGGAATGTGTAGATCGCAAAGTACGGCATCACGATGCACACGAAGAACAGGCAGTTGAACGCGGTGCGCTTGCGGTACTCACGGCTGAACAGCACCGCATACCCGGAACGGGTTTCCGTGGAGCGGGTTTCGTCGAGTTCGACGTTATCGCCCAAGTGTTTTTTGACGATCGCCCGCGCCTCGGCGATGCGTCCCTGATTGACCAGCCAGCGTGGCGATTCCGGCGTGCCGATGCGCGCGATCAGGATCAATGCCGCCGGAATCGCCGACGACGCCAGCATCCAGCGCCAGGCATCATCGCCAAGGCTGAGCATTGCCGTGCCGACGAAGGTTGCGGCAACGTAACCGAAGGTCCAGATCACGCTGAAAGAACCGAGCAAAACGCCGCGATGTTTCTTCGGCGAGAACTCGGCCAGCATCGCGTGGCCGACGCTGAAATCGCCGCCCAAGCCGATGCCGATCAGCACTCGGCAAAGAAACAGACTCATCGCTGTTTCGACATAAAACTGCATCACCGAGGCCACGGTGATCAGCACAAAACTGACCAGAAAGATTTTCTGCCGGCCGACCTTGTCGGAGATCCAGCCGAAAAACAGACTGCCGAGAAACAGCCCGATCAACGCCGACGCGCCGATCAAGCCTTGCCAGAACGCATCCAGCTGCATCTGCGGACTGAGTAAGGTGAACGCGATACCGATCAGGCCGAGAATGTAGCCGTCGGTGAAGTGCGCGCCGAAGGTCAGGCCGGCGATCTTGATATGAAACCGGCCGATCGGCAGGTCATCGATTTTTATGGGTTGAGCGGACATGTTCGTCTCCAATTGTTGTTATTGACGGAGAAACCGATTGCTCTTGCTTTTGCTTTTGCTTTTTGTGGGAGCCGAGCTTGCTCGCGAAGGCGGCATGTCAGTCACATTACTTTCCACTGATAGACCGTCTTCGCGAGCAGGCTCAGCGCTCACAAAGATTGTTGTTTTCGGGGAATCAGAGACCACCCATCAACAGGTATTTGATCTCCAGATAGTCATCCAGACCGTACTTCGAACCTTCGCGGCCGAGGCCCGATTCCTTGATTCCGCCGAACGGTGCCACTTCCGTGGAGATGATCCCTTCGTTGATCCCGACCATGCCCGCCTCCAGGCCTTCAGCCATACGCCAGACCCGGCCGATGTCGCGGCTGTAGAAATACGCCGACAACCCGAAAGGCGTGTCATTGGCGCGTTCCAGCACTTCGGCCTCGTCCTTGAAGCGGAAGCACGCTGCCACCGGACCGAAGATTTCGTCCTGGGCAATCAGCATGTCGCCGTTGACCTCAGTGAGGATGGTCGGCTCGTAGAACGTGCCGCCCAAGGCGTGACGACGACCGCCACACAACAATGTCGCGCCCTTCTCCAGGGCATCGCTGACATGGCTTTCCACCTTGGCCAGCGCCGCGCTGTTGATCAGTGGACCTTGTTCGGTATCACCGTCCAGTGCACTGCCGACGCGCATCGCTGCCACCGCTTCCGCAAGCTTGCCGGTGAAGGCTTCGTAGACGCCGTCCTGAATAAAGAAGCGATTCACGCACACGCAAGTCTGCCCGGTGTTGCGGAATTTCGAGGCCATTGCGCCTTTGACTGCGGCATCCAGATCGGCATCGTCAAAGACAATGAACGGCGCATTGCCACCCAGTTCCAGCGAGACCTTTTTCAAGGTGTCGGCGGCCTGACGCATGAGCAACTTGCCGGTGCGAGTAGAGCCGGTGAAGGACAATTTGCGCACGATGCTCGATGCCTGCAGCGCGCCACCGATGGCGACGGCATCGCCGGACACAATGTTGAAGACACCAGCCGGAATCCCCGCCTGCTCGGCCAACACGGCCAAGGCAAAGGCCGACAGCGGCGTCTCTTCCGATGGTTTGAGAATCATCGTGCAACCCGCCGCCAGCGCCGGCCCGACCTTGCGAGTGACCATCGCCAACGGGAAATTCCACGGGGTGATCGCCGCGACCACACCAATGGCTTCCTTGACCACGATGATTCGCGCATCGGCCTTGTGGCTCGGGATCACATCGCCGTAGGCCCGCTTGGCTTCCTCGCCGAACCACTCAAGAAAACTCGCCGCGTAAACCACTTCACCCATGGCCTCGGCCAGCGGCTTGCCTTGTTCACGACTGAGCAGCGTGGCCAGATCCTTCTGGTTGGCGAGCATCAATTCGCTCCAGCGCTTGAGGCGTTGACTGCGTTCCTTCGCGGTCAATTTGCGCCACGCCGGCAGTGCGCGGTGGGCGGCGTCGATGGCCAGGCTGGTCGCTTCGGCGCCAGCCTTCTGCACCTCAGTGATCAGCTCGCCGTTGGCCGGGTTGCGCACCGGATAGGTCGCGCCGCCCTGCCCCCACTGGCCATCGATGAAGTTGCCGTGACGGATCAAATCGCTCATGCCACCGCTCCCTGCAGAGTGAAACGCTCAAGCCCCGGACGCGCCGAGCGGAGGATGCGTTTGCCGGCGGTGTAATCGTTGATCACGTCGCACGGGGTGTAATTGCGTTCCAGTTCATGCAATTCATCAGCGTCGAGCCTGGTTTCAAGTGCGGCCAATGCGCTGTCGAATTGCGCGGTGGTATCGGCGCCGACCAGCATGCAATCAACGCCCGGATGGTTCGCCACCCAAGCCTGGGCGATCTGCGCATTCGACACACCGCGAGCACGGGCTACGCGCTGCACCGAGTGGGCGATTTCGAACGAGGCTTCGTCGCTGTACATCTGCTGAGTGAAAAAGTCGGTCTGGTTGCGGGTCGACTGCACGTCACCGGTCAACAGACCACGCGCCAAAGGACTGAACACCGATACGCCGATGCCCTGATCGCGACAGAACGGAATCATTTCGCGCTCTTCTTCGCGGTAAGCGCAGTTCAGTTGCAGCTGCATGTTGATCGGTTTGACCCAACCATTGCGCTCGCAGGCCATGAGGATCTTCGCCAGTTGCCCGGTGAGCATGGTCGAAACGCCGATGTAACGGGCCTTGCCGGAGCGCACGATGTCATTCAAGGCGCCCATGGTTTCTTCGACCGGGGTGTTCACATCGAAGTAATGCAGCATGAAGACGTCGACGTAATCCATGTCCAGACGCTTCAGCGAGGCGTCGATGCTGTCCATGATGTGTTTGCGCGAATGACCGCTGGCATTGATGCCGCTGCGGGTGCCGTAACCGACTTTGGTGGTGATCACCAGGTCTTCGCGACGGGCCAGACGCTTGACGATGCGACCCACCACCTCTTCGCCGACACCGGCGGAATAGAAGTCGGCGAGGTCAATGAAGTTCACGCCGTTGTCCAGTGCGTGCGCGACGATCGGCTCGCTCTGCTTTTCATTGAAGATCCACGGTTTCCAGTCCGGCGTGCCCATGTTCATGGTGCCCAGGCACAGACGCGAAACCTGCAGGCCGGAGTTGCCCAAACGGATGTATTGCATGGCGTCGACCTCAGGCTTTTGGCGTGTAGAAAGGATTGCTGATGTGCGCAACGACGTCTTTCAGTTGCGCGGTTTCCGGCTTGCCGGTCAGTGCCGCGCGGATCGCGGTGCGGCAGGCGTTGTAGTTGTTCAGGTACACCGCATCGAGGTCGTCGCACGCCGGGTTGACCCAATTGGCGGTGACGATTGCCCATTCGTCTTCGGCTTCCGGCGGCAGCGTGCCGTCGAGCAGCGCTTCGAGCACGGCTTTGGCGATCCCGGCCTGCGAGGCACCCCACGTGGCGTTGCCGTGCAGGTCGCTGCTGATCGCGGCTTTATTCACGTACAAGGTCATCGGTTTGACCGGGATGTTCGGCTGCGCAATCACCATGAACGGGCAGTGCCCTTGGCTCGGCGACGCGAGGCTGTTGGCGAACGCCTGCCCGGCCGGGCCGTTACGCGGGCCGATCAGAATATTGATGTGCGCGGCGTTCACGCCCGGGCCTTCGAAACCTTCACCGATATACAGGTCGAGTTCTTTCATCAGTCATTACTCTTGTGCGATACGAGGGATGTTCGATAGCTCACGCGCACCTGATAGCGAGCGTGTTCAATAACGGGCGGAGGGAGAGTCGGCGGGATAAAGGGGACATGGCTGCAAACGCTCTCTGGTTGTTATTGATGAGCTGTGTTTGCGATTTTTTAACACCGGGACTGGAGCCGGCCGTAACCATTAAAAATCATGGGGCAATGAGTTTTAGTCATAGCCCTTCTCGCGGGCAAAAAAAACCCGCTCAGAGAGCGGGATGGTTGAAGGCGATGCGTCCGGATTGGCCATTGATGGCCGGCGCTCGATGCACACCGCCTGCAGGCGTGGTTACAGGCAGTCACGCACCGATTGGCGCAACGACCCGGACTTGGCCCACGGCGGCCCCTGATACAACGAAACCCGGCTGCCATCCTTGTACTTGACGATGTCGAGGATCTCGTCCGCCGTGATGATGCTTGGCGCCGTGATGCGGTAGCCGTTGGAAATCGATGTCTGCGAAGTCTTGGCCACATCCTTCTGCCACAACGGTAATAAACACGCAGCATAGTCCTTGGGCGACTTGGCGCTGGTTTTGCTGATATTCGGCTCACCCGGCACCAGCGATGCCGGCAACGAGCAACCTGCCAACAGGGTCAACGCCAGACTCCCGATCCATATCCGCATGGTGTATTCCTGATCTGAAAAAAGTGAATGTAGCGTGTAAGCGGCGCTACATCCATCGTGGCACCGCGCCCTTGGCGCAATCTGCACAACTTTTCACAACCGTTCAGCGTGCTGACGAACAGGCTTTGCCCATCGACGAAAAATGCGACTACTCTTTTCTACCGAGAATGTTCTGGAGGTGATCATGCGGCTCAATGAATATGAACACGAACTTCAACGCGACCTGCAAAGCGTTGCATCGGACTTGAGATGGTCGGCGGTCGACCTCAAACGTATCGCAGAACAACTGCGCAAATCCGGCAACGAGGCAGATGCGCAAAGCGTGCTGAGATCCTGTGAGGTGCTGCAAAGCGATGAGGAACGGCTGCAACTCTATGCCAAGGAAGTGAAAGCCCGCGCCATCAGCCGGACCAAGGTCCACTGAGACCCACCCACCTACCTCAAACAAAAGCCCCGACACATGCCGGGGCTCTTTCGTTACGGCCTGCCTGTCAGTGGGTTTTGTGACTTTGCGCGCGCGCCGAGCGTTTTTTGTAGCCAGGCAACGCAGCGGCATAGGCCAGTGCTTCCTCCCTGCTGCCAAACGACGCCAGCCGATCGCCCTGAGTGCAAACCCGCCATGGGCCATTGTTCACGCTAAGCACGTCATAGCCGTTCATGTGCATCTTGATCAACATCGGCATGCTCATGGACACCTCCATTTTCGCTAACGGTCAGATCCAGCTTCACGCTTTTACCTTACACCCTGATCCGCCCGAAATGCCGACCGAATGTCGCAAGCCGCGACCATCATGGCGCGGGCACTTTACGCTGCAGCCAACGCTCCAAATCCAAATGAAACCTTTGTTGCTGGCCCCGGCTCAAATATTGCAGTTTTATTACTATTTCGTGACAAGCAATAAACAGGTAACAGATGAAAGTACGCGCAACCGTTATATGCGAACAGGATCGCCACGTTCTCCTGGTACGCAAACCCCGCTGCCGCTGGACATTGCCCGGCGGCAAGGTCGAGCCCGGGGAAACCCGAGCGCAGGCTGCCGTACGTGAACTGCAAGAAGAAACCGGCCTGGACGCCGACGATGTGTTGTATTTAATGGAATTGCAGAGCGGCAGCACACAGCATCATGTCTACGAGGTCTCCGTGCTGGACTTCGAACAGGTGCGGCCGCAGAACGAGATCATTGATTGCATCTGGCATCCGCTGGACGCAGTGCGCAATCTGCACACCAGTGAGGCGACATTGCGCATTGTTGAAGCGTTTCGACGACGTTTATGAGGCGTTAACCAGCAAAGGCCCGGCGACCGGCGCTCATTTCGGTGCGTAACTCACCGATGAAGTTGGAAATGTCACGGATCGTGACGAGGTGTTCCGGGGAAACGCCAGTGAGCAGCAATTCGACACGCCCGCTGTCCGGCTCATAAACCTTGATTTGCAGCAGTCCCTGCGCACTCGGAATGCAGTCACACTTGAACGCAGGAAAGCCGGATTCGACAATCCGGCAAATATCGTCAATGGCAAGCATGAGTGCACGCCTCGCAGGCGTTGGTCGGTCGACTCGTTGAGCATAGATGAGCCATTTGTGGCTTGCCCGATACAAAATGCCAACCCGATCACAACAATCCACCTCGCCCTCAGTGTGTGTCGTGATCCCAGATCCAGTTCCACATCCCCGGCAAATTTACCGGCTCCGAACTTTTTTCCACCGTACGGGCCAATGCGGCTTTCTCAAGTTCAGCGTGATCATCGTAGAAAGGCTTGTCCGCCAGCTTCACGCCCGTGGCAGCGGCGCTATCGAGCAGAATCTGCAGGTATTCGCGCGTGTGCCGCGCGGAATAGCGATTCAGATCATGAAACGTCACTACTACCGGAATCACCCCGTCAACGGTCGGAAATTCGCCAAGGGCAATCCGTTCACGAACTTCTGATAATTGTCGCAGCATGTTTGCCCGACGCCTCGGGCTGGCATTGAAGCCCCAGATCTTGCCATCGTTGGCACTTAAATCCGTGAGCAACACATGCAAATCATGCTGTTGATAAGCGGCAAAGGTACGTTTGTCGTAATTCCAGAACGGCGGGCGCAGCAACTTCGGCGGCGCGCCAGTGATGGCAGCGATATCAGCCGTGCCGTTGGTCAGCGACTCTTCGAGTTCTTGCGGATCGAGCAAGCGATGATTGGTGTGCCAGTGGGTGGCCGTGTGAAACGCCAGTATGTGGCCTTCCTCATACTCACGCCGCATGATGCCGCGACCGATGTCACTGTTGCCCGCTCGCGGTGCCCGCGTCTGCACGAAGAACACCGCTTTGATATTCGGCATCAGCGAATTGTCCTTGAGGCTGTCGAGCACCCTCGCCGACGGATTCCAGAAACTGGATGCGCTGGGGCCGTCATCGAACGTCAACAGGAAGCGCACCGGTGCCTGAGTTTTCAGGCGCGTTTCGGTTTGCGCGGTCATTTCTATCGGGGCGGCGATACAACCGGCCAGCCCGAGGACGATGAGCGCTGCACAGAGAAGCTTGAATCCGGATGTCATGTTTTGCCTTGAGCACGGCGGCTGCCGTCATGTTGTCGATTGGCAAAACTCCCTCGCCCTTATCCATCCTTGCGCCCCGATCTGCGAGCGGAGGTTGGATAAGGTACACAGGGTTTGGTTCCGGCGCTCGCTCAGTGAGCCAATGCCTGTTGAAAAGACGTGTCGATAATCCCTGCCGTGGCCAACGGGGCCGGCAGCGCTTTCACGTTGAACAGGAAATCAGCGGTACTTTGCAGGTCTGAAGCCGCCTGCTCGTCTACAGGTCCCACAGTCATGTGCGCCTGACGCAACCAGTGGCGCGACACCTGCTGATCGAGATTGGCTTTCTTCGCCCACAGATCGGCGTATTCATCCGTGTGGCTGTCGACCCAGGCCCGCGCCTGCTTCAAGCGCCCGAGAAAATCCGCTATGGCTGCATGTTTGCTGTCGATGGACGGTGTCGACGCCGCGATAGCACTGAGGCCCGGCATCAGATTCTTGGCGGTCAGGATCGGCCGCGCGCCGGAAAATACGATCTGCTGGGAAATGTACGGTTCCCATACCGGGAAAGCGTCGATGCTGCCCTGTGGAAGGGCTGCGGCGGCATCGATCGGCATCAGTTTGACGAAATCGACGTAGTTTTCCGGCAGACCGCCCTGCTCCAGGGCGCGCAAGGTCAACTGCTGGCTCCAGGCACCGGGCCAATAAGCGACTTTCTTGCCCTTCAGATCAGCGATGGTTTTTACCGGCGAGTCCTTCGGCACGAGTAACGCGATGGTGTCCGGATTCTGCCGCGATACGCCAATCAGTTTCACCGGCGCCTGCTTGGCAGCCAGAAACAGAAAACCGGAATCGCCCAGAAAGCCCAGATCCAGCGAACCGGTTTGCAAGGCTTCCGCCAAGGGTGCAGCGGCCTGGAAGTGCTTCCAGTCGACGGTATAAGGCGCGTCTTTCAACACGCCGGACGCCTCCACCGAGGCACGGATGTTGTAGTAGTTCTGATCACCGACGTGCAGGACCAAGGGCTCGGCTGCGTAGGAAAGTGGCGAGGTAAATAATGCAGTGATTAACGCACTGCGGAGGAAACGAGAAAGCTTCATGGCGAGTCCTGCGAAAGTAATTGCATAGACCATAACGCTGTTGATTCAAGGTTTTGAAATTCGATAAATGCATAAGCTCCTCACGGTTGATACTTGCTGTTTGCTTGCCAACAGTAGCGAATCACACTGTTTCCCCCGCAACAGCTGAAATCCTGCACCTGGCGTTAAAACCCTTATAAACCGGCGCTCTCAAGCACATGGCACAGAGCCTGCAATATTCCATTCATGCAGGAAGCATTCGATAAAAATATCTTTTTGGACATAAGAAACCTGTGCCTTTGCCGGAGCGCTCCATGACATCGTTCTTTCCTTATTTCAAAACACTGCTGGCCGCCAGCGCCGTGATGCTGAGTCTGCAACCGTTCGCCCACGCGACTGAGACCGCGCCGGCGGAAGTGCATCTCGACTACGCCTATTACTCGCCGGTCAGTCTTGTGCTCAAGCACTTCGGCTTCCTCGAAAAGGCCTTGCCGCAAACCAGAGTCAGTTGGGTATTGAGCCAGGGCAGCAACCGTTCGCTGGAATACCTGAACAGTGGCGGCGTGGATTTCGCTTCCAGCGCCAGCCTGGCGGCCGTACTGAGTCGGGCCAATGGCAGCCCGATCAAATCCGTTTACGTCTACAGCCGCGCCGAATGGACAGCGCTGGTGGTGCGCAAGGATTCGCCATATCAGACCGTCGCCGACCTCAAGGGCAAAAAAATCGCCGCCACAAAGGGCACCGATCCGTATCTGTTTACCCTGCGCAGCCTGCAACAGGCCGGACTCAAAAAAGATGAGGTGGAACTGGTTCATCTACAACATCCAGATGGCCGCACCGCGCTAGAAAAAGGCGATGTCGACGCCTGGGCCGGCCTTGATCCCCACATGGCCGCCAGTCAGGTTCAGACCGGTTCGCGCCTGCTCTACCGCAACCCGGCGTTCAACAGCTACGGCGTGGTCAGCGTCACTGAGCAATACGCCAAAGACCATCCGCAGACCATAGACACCGTGATCAAAGCCTACGAACAGGCCCGCGACTGGGCGCTGAAAAATCCTGATGAGTTCGCCGCCCTCCTCGCCAAGGAGTCCGGCTTGCCGCTGGACGTAGCCAAGCTGCAACTATCGCGCACCGACCTGAGCAGCCCGCAACTGACCCAACAGGACATCAGCGCCTCCAAGGCTGCGGCGCCGATTCTGGTCTCTGAGGAACTGGTGCGCCGTGGGGTGAATGTCGATCAAGTCATCGACCAACTGCTCGACAGCGGTGTACAGCAAGCCGTCGCCCGCCAGTAACCGATCAGCCTCAGGACAAATCCGCGCCCGTCGCGGATTTGTTGTGAGCGGAGCCAAAAACCATGACCACTCACAGCAAAGACTTGCCCGCGCCACTTGCCGTACCGCGCCAGCGTCCTGCGCGTTTAAATCCGGCATGGCAGCGCCGCTGCAAGGGCCTGGCCCTGCCGCTGCTGATCATCGTTGCGCTGGAAATTATCGTACGCATCGGGTGGCTGCCGTCCTACCAGATGCCGACACCGAGCGAGATTGCCCTGACCCTCACCGACCTCGCTGAGGGTGCGCTGTGGAAACACATCGGCGCCAGCCTGATTCGCGTGCTGCTGGGCTTTGCCATTGGCGCCAGTCTGGCGCTGGTGTTTGCCGCCTGGGTCGGTTTGAGCCGCGAAGCCGAGGCCTATCTGGAACCAACTTTCGCCGCCCTGCGTTCAATCCCGAGCCTGGCCTGGGTGCCGCTGCTGCTGTTGTGGCTGGGCATCGACGAGACCTCGAAAATTGTCTTGATCGCCATTGGTGCGTTCTTTCCGGTGTACGTCAACGTCGTCGCGGCCATTCGCAACATTGATCGCAAACTGGTGGAAGTCGGCCGCATCTATGGCTTCAGCCGCTTGCAACTGGTGCGACGAATATTGCTGCCGGCCGCCCTGCCCGGCCTGTTCACCGGGTTGCGCAGCGGCATGAGTCTGGCGTGGATGTTTCTGGTGGCAGCGGAGTTGATCGCGGCCACCAAAGGCTTGGGTTATCTGCTCAGTGACGGCCGGGAAACTTCGCGGCCGGACATCGTGCTGGCCGCAATCATCGTGCTCGCCTTGCTCGGTAAACTCAGCGATGGCTTGCTGGCCATGCTCGAACGCCGCTGGTTGAACTGGCGTGACACATTCACCGGCCAAGGCGCCAGCGACTAAGCTGAAATCTCCAACCGGAGATTCAGCCGATGTGCGGAAGACTCTCGCAGTACCGTGGCATTCACGACTTCGTCGCTGTGCTGAGCATTCCCGACGCGTTGATCAATCACGTCGGCGATGCACCGCTCGACCGCTACAACGCCGCGCCGACTACCGCGCTGGCCGTCCTGCACCAACAAGGGCAACAGCTGCAGGCCGACAATCTGCGCTGGGGCTGGCGCCCGCACTGGGCCAAGGATCGCCCACCACCGATCAATGCCCGGGTCGAGAAAGTCGCCCATGGCCCGTTCTTCCGGACGATCTGGCGACATCGCTTGATTGTGCCCGTGGACAACTGGTTTGAATGGGTCGACACCGAAGACAAAACCCGACAACCGTGGCTGATTCGTCGGGCAGATCATGGGGCGGTTTTCTGCGCTGCCATCGGCCAATTTCCGACAGCCGAAACAGCGGCCCGAGACGACGACGGTTTCGTGATCATCACCGCCGATTCCGCCGGCGGAATGCTCGATATCCACGATCGCCGACCAGTGGTGTTCCGCACAGAGTTGGTGCACGAATGGCTCGACCCCGCGACACCCGTTGAACGCGCCGAGCAAATGCTGTTGTTCGAAGGTGAAGGCAGTGAAGTGTTCGAATGGTACAAAGTCGGCAAAGCGGTCGGTAACGCACGCAATCAGGGGGCCAGTTTGATTATTGAGCAGACTTAAACATTTGCCGCCTTGACGCGTCTATCAATGTAGGAGCTGTCGAAGGCTGCGATCTTTTGACGCAGCGTTAGAAGAATAAAATTATTGCAACCTTCAGCGACTCATAAAGGCGAATCACTGCCGTTACAAACTCTGTTTCATCTTTGAAACGCTGCAAATAAAACACACGTTCGAATGAACAAACCGCCTGTCTGACATTTCAACCGTCATACATACATTTAGATGCACTACGGCTAGCATGCGCGCCGCCTTTCCGATTGGTATACCAGTTGACCAAAGAGTCAACAAACCAGGAATCCCCATAACGTCTACAAGCCTTGCAGAGAAATAAGTTGCGCGACGATTTTGCAATCAAACAGGTCAGCGGCCTGGAGTGTATTTATCTGTCCATGACAGAACGCTTTGAACTCGACTGTTTTATCGGCCACTACATCAAGACCCGAAACCTGCGTGCCGTTCCCGATATCGAACGCATCCTGCGCACCACCCTCGAAGGGTATCCCGGCCACGCGCCGGTGATGGTCAACGAGCTGAACGCATGGATCGACCGAACATTGGGATATCGGGCTTCACACCCCGATTTCACGCAGCTGGACGATCTCTGAACCCAAAAAAACCCCGCATGTGCGGGGCTTTTTCGTAAAAATCTTCAAAACTTGCGGTCTGGATCTGAAAGCTCTGTGGATTCATCGCGCTTCCAGGTCTGTTCGTTGTGTTTCTCCCGCTCTATTTCTTCTTGGGTCGGTTCATCCGTGTCTTGGTCATCCGCCTCTGGCTGCTTTGGCTCAGTCGTCATGTACACCTCCCGTCATCAGTTACCCGTCATCCTTAAAGCGTAGAACAGTTTCAAACGTACAACTTACAACCACCACCGCAGCAAAAAGAAGAACGCCATGCTCAACAACATACTGAGCAAAGTACTGCGCGTGTAAATCACCAGAACGATCGCCACCAGCGAACTAAGCAGGTACGGATTGTCCCACTGCAGATTCAGCTGCTTGTCCGGCATGAAGACAATCGGCCCGCAGATCGCGGTGAGCATCCCGGGTACTGCAAAACCGAGAAACTGCCGCGCATTGCTACTCAAGCGCACCGGCAAACGCGGTTCAAGAAACACGTAGCGATTGAGAAACACCAGAATCCCCATGCCGAAAATCACCGCCCAAACCATCATGTGCGCTCCCGATACAGCTTGTTGCAGATAAACCCTGCGGTCATTCCTGCCAACCCCGACAACACCAGGGCCGAGCCCCATTGCCAGTAACTGAACAGCACCGAACAAAACAGCGACACTGCCACGCAAACCACTGTCGGCACGTTGCGCACCACCGGTGTAATCAGGGCAATGAAGGTGGCGGCAATCGAGAAGTCCAGCCCCAGGTGCTCAAGCCCCGGAATGCTGCTGCCGAGGACAATGCCGGCCAGGGTGAACAGATTCCACGCGATGTAAAACGTCAGGCCGACACCCAGCGCATACCAGCGGTTGAACTGCTGGCGATCATGTTGACTGGTCAGTGCAAACAACTCGTCGGTGAGCAAAAAGCCCAGCCCGATGCGCCAGCGCCCCGGCAGTGGCGAAATCACCGAACGCATGCTCATGCCATACAGCAAGTGCTGTGAAGTCAGCAGCAGCGTGGTCAACAGAATCGAAAAAATCCCCGCGCCGCCCTTGAGCATGCCGATCGCGACCAATTGCGCCGCGCCGGCAAACACAATGCTCGACAAGCCCTGCCCTTGCAGCGGTGTGAGGTTGGCCTCGATCGCCATCGAGCCGGCCAACAGTCCCCACGGCGCGGTGGCCAGAGACAACGGCATGATCGCCACAGCGCCGCGAAGGAACGCACTGCGCGGCATAAGTGAGTCAGACATATCGCTCTTCAACAGTGGAAACAGCAGCAGACTCTGCCAGCAAATCCCCTTGTCCGGCTTGAACAATCTTGCGCAATTGCGCTAAATCGCGCCGACTGTGGACGGCCATCGGCGTACCATGTGAGCCATTCACAACCGCGTCAGGGAGACGACATGCTGTACCGAATCGCAGCCGACGGGCTGGTGCTGTTTCATTTGTCCTTCATTCTGTTTGTGCTGTTTGGCGGGCTGCTGGTCCTCAAATGGCCACGTTTGATGTGGCTGCATTTGCCGGCTGCGGCCTGGGGCGTGGCGGTCGAGGTGCTGCACCTGACCTGCCCGCTGACCTACTGGGAAAACCTCATGCGCCACGCCGCCGGGCAGACCGAATACGCCGGCGGCTTCATCGAGCATTACATCTGGCCGATCATCTACCCCGCCGGGCTCACCCCGCAGATTCAACTGGCGCTCGGCAGCGTGGTGCTGGCGATCAACCTGCTGGTGTATGGCCGTTTAATACGCTCATGGAAACTGCGTCGAGCCGTGTAATCAACGCGAAGTCTTCAAGGCTTCCAGCCAGACCGGATCCAGGCGCGTCTGCTCGGTATCGAGTCCCAGCGCCTGCATCCGCGCCTTGTGCGTTTCAACTTCCCGCCACAGTTGCCCGTGATCACTGGAGTTGCCGTCCAGTTCGTGCATTTGCGTCAAGCCGAGATGGTAAAAGCGCAGAACCTTCATGGCCGTCGGATCATTCTGCTCCACGGCTGCAGTTACTTGGTGCATGACGTTGGTGATGCTCATCAGACTGCGCTTGAGCCGCCAGCTGTACACCGCTGGCGCCATCCAGCTCTGATTCCAGAAGCGCCCGCGCAGTAACGCTGCGGTCAGCAGAAACGCCACAAACACGCCGCCGACATTGAAGCGCAGGTTATCGCCGCCAGGCTCGCCGAACAGCGCCACCGCCACGCTGGAAAACAACATCGCCAGCACCAGGAACAGCACGGCGATGATGATCGTGCTGCGGCGGGTCTGCTGGCGAAAAGTGGCGGCATCCATCGGCTGAATCTCGAACATCACAAATGACTTCCTTGAGCGACAAAAGGGCTAACTGAAAAAACCGGCCGGCGCATTATCGCCTCTACCGCGGATTTAGCTATGCTGGGGCTCCTTTTCATCTTTTCAGCGTCCAACGGGGACATGGCGGTACAGCGCAGATCGTGCCATCTTCATTCATGGATACACACTATTCGGATGCCATCGCCTAGTCTTGAGATGACATCGTTTTAAGGATCATTGCATGACCCAACGACACGTAATCAATGCCTCGGTCAGCCCGAAAGGCAGCCTGGAAACCCTTTCTCAACGTGAAGTTCAGCAACTGAGCGAAGCCGGATCCGGCAGCACCTACACCCTCTTCCGCCAGTGCGCCCTGGCCATCCTCAACACCGGCGCCCATGTCGATAACGCCAAGACCATCCTCGAAGCCTACAAGGACTTCGAAATCCGCATTCACCAACAGGATCGCGGCGTACGCCTGGAGCTGCTGAACGCTCCGGCCGACGCCTTCGTTGACGGCGAAATGATCGCCAGCACCCGCGAAATGTTGTTCAGCGCCCTGCGCGACATCGTCTACACCGAAAACGAACTCGACAGCCAACGCATCGACCTGAGCACCTCGCAAGGCATCAGTGATTACGTCTTCCACCTGCTGCGCAATGCGCGCACGTTGCGTCCGGGTGTCGAGCCGAAAATCGTCGTGTGCTGGGGCGGCCACTCGATCAACACCGAAGAATACAAATACACCAAGAAAGTCGGCCACGAACTGGGCCTGCGCAGCCTCGACATCTGCACCGGCTGCGGCCCCGGCGTGATGAAAGGCCCGATGAAAGGCGCGACCATTGCCCATGCCAAACAGCGTATTCATGGCGGTCGTTACCTGGGTTTGACCGAGCCAGGCATCATCGCTGCCGAAGCGCCGAACCCGATCGTCAACGAGCTGGTGATCCTGCCGGACATCGAGAAACGTCTGGAAGCCTTCGTGCGCGTTGGCCACGGCATCATCATCTTCCCGGGCGGCGCCGGTACGGCTGAAGAGTTCCTCTACCTGTTGGGCATCCTGATGCATCCGGACAACAAGGGGCTGCCGTTCCCGGTGATCCTCACCGGGCCGAAACATGCCGCGCCGTATCTGGAACAACTCGACGCCTTCGTCATCGCCACTCTCGGCGAAGCGGCCAAGCAGCACTACGAAATCATCATCGACGACCCGGCCGAAGTGGCGCGGCAGATGACTCAGGGCCTGAAAGCGGTGAAGCAATTCCGCCGCGAGCGTAACGATGCGTTCCACTTCAACTGGCTGCTGAAAATCGACGAAGGCTTCCAGCGCCCGTTCGATCCGACCCACGAAAACATGGCCAACCTCAAACTGCACCGCGACCAGCCACCGCACGAACTCGCGGCCAACCTGCGTCGGGCGTTCTCGGGCATTGTCGCCGGTAACGTCAAGGACAAGGGCATTCGCCTGATCGAAGAACACGGGCCGTACCAGATCCGTGGTGACGCGGCGATCATGCAACCGCTCGATGCGCTGCTCAAAGCCTTCGTCGCCCAGCACCGGATGAAACTGCCGGGTGGCGCGGCGTATGTGCCGTGTTATCGAGTGGTGGCGTAACCTTTAAGCCATCACACAATCCATGTGGGAGCTGGCTTGCCAGCGATAGCGGTCTTCCAGTCAACAGAGATGTTGAATCAGATGACCCCTTCGCGAGCAAGCTCGCTCCCACAGGTTCTGTGGCGTGGCACAAATGGTATTTGCAACCTGAATCCCCTGTGGGAGCGAGCTTGCTCGCGAAGGGGCCCGAAAGAACACCATCAACCTTATCCCACCAACCGCGCCGCCAACGCCTTGGCCTGCAACGCCACATCCGTCACCGCCGTACTCTCCCACCACATCCCGCGCAATGGCGGCCCCATGGCAAATAACCGGTCAGCGGCACATCCCTCGGCATCCAGCACCGCGCCATCCACGGCCGCTGCGATTCCCAACGCCAACGGCCCCGGCTGCACCAAACCCCGCGCCAACAACTGCTGCGGCAACGGTCGCGTTACCCGGCGCCAGTTGTACTCGATGCCACTGGAGTTGATCAACGCGGCGCCCTGCACCACGCAGGTTTGCGACTCACCGCGACGCCGAGCGCGAATACTCACGCCACCTTCCACATTCGGCTCCAGCCCCTTGAAAGACGCCGCCTGAATCCGCAATCGCCCTTCTTTGTGCAACCGTTCAACCAGCGCCGCACTCAGCGGCGGCGAACGGTGATGGTGGCTTTCCCACCACGGCCGCACATGGCGTACGAATTGTCGACGCTGCGTGTCAGTCGCCTGGCTCCATAAGCGAGCGATGTGCACGCGAACCGTGTCCAGCGGCGCTTGCCAATCGATGCCTTGTGCGATGGCTGCCTGGCATTGCTGGCGTAATTCGCGCAACAGCTGCCGAGGCGTGCACAGGCTGTGATCGTCGCCAAGAAAATCCACCCAGGCCGGCGGTTGTCGGCGCACATGGGGCAACAAACCATGGCGGGAAAACACTTCGATCGGCCCGCGATGCCCGGCTTGCTCCAGTGACACCACGGCATCGACCATGGTCAGGCCAGAGCCGATGATCAACACGGTCGATTGCGGGTCGAGTTGACGCATGGCCGCGACATCCCACGGATCGAGCGCGGCGGCGTTGAGGCCGCTGGAGGTTGTCTGCGGGGTTCGCGCGGCCGGGAACATTCCAGTCGCCAGGACCGCGTAGCCACCGCGCAGTGCCTGACCATTGCTCAGTGTGAGCTGCACCGAATCGGCCTCGACCTGCAGATCGACGACTTCCGCGCGAAGGTGTTCAACGCTTGAGCCATTTCTCGCACCGACAAGGCGCGCTTCGGCCAGGCGCTGCTGCACATAGACCCCGAACAATCCACGCGGCGGAAACAGTTCACTGATCGGCACCTTCTGCTCGGCAGACTCCGGCCAGCCGCCAGCGGTAATGTGCTCGGTGAGCCACTGCGTCAGATCATCAGGATTATCCGGATCAACACTCATGCGCGCGGCGTTGCCGTTGAGCGCGTGACCCAACTCGATCGCACTGTACGCTTCGCCCCGCCCCAGTTCGGCGCGTGGCTCGATGATCAGGATTTTTAGCTGGCCTGGCAGCCTCAGCAATTGCACCGCGAGCATCGTACCGCTGAGGCCGCCGCCGATGATCAGGATATCCGCGTTGCTCTGATGAGTTATTGCCTGTTCGCTGAGTACTTCGCTCATACCACTCGCTCGCTACCAAAATGGCCGACCACTGCTGCCATTACATCAAATGAAAAATGCGCAACTCGGGTCAGCAAACAACCGCGTGAAGAATATCTATAGAAAAAAGTATTTTTTCTATCCCATAACGAAAAAAAATGCCCGACCGATACGAGCCGGTCGAGCATTTCAACTTCTCGTGTTTTTATCAGTGAAGGATACGGTAAAGGGTTTTTTCAGAAATGAATTCGTTTATACCACCCGCAAAGTATGTGTACTGGAAAACCAAGGGTTCTGAACTCCCTGCAAAATCGATCAGCCACTCCCGCGGCAGGGTGAATTCATACACTCGATCAACAACTGGACCAAGCTCAATGTAGTCAGTCTTCATGTTTCCAACCAGAATCTGAATGCCATCGCCATCATCTTCAATTGGTTGCTTGGGAATAATGGCAGTCGGGCCATTGGGAATATCCTTCATGGATATAAAGCCTTCCTTTGCCTCTTTAACTCGAAGTGCTTCAGGCAATGCAGTTGATAAGTCCCGCATATCAAAACTCCTTTTGATGATTCAAAGAAACTTGAGCCGGCAAGGAAGATATCCGTGCCGGGAGCGAATAACGTTTGCATCCGCCAAGCCATCAAATGCTGGAAGGGTCAGTTCGTCTACTGTCAGAAATTACAGGTAACCACGATTTACCGACGAACGGTCATATGACCACATTGCGCACAAACCGCACCTCAACATCGCCATCATTGCGATAGGAGTGCGGCTGGTTACTGGCAAACATAAAAAACTCACCTGTACCGATGTGCTGCGGCTGGTCGCCGAGCATCAGGGTCAGGCAACCTGCAAAGACGAAAATCTGCTCGCTCCAGCCCTCGGCATCCGCTTGCGAGGGGTAGACCTCGCCGGGTTGCAGGCACCATTCCCATTGCTCGACTTCGCGGGTCGCCGTGGCTTTGGAGAGCAGCACCGCTTTGCTGCCCGGGTGAGTGCCCGCCCAGGCCACCTCGTTGATGCGGCTCGGATCACGGGCATCCGGCGCCTGGATCAGATCGCTGAACGCGACATCGAGCGCTTCGGCGACGCGATCAAGGGTGGTCAGACTGACATTCTTCTCGCCCGCCTCGATCGCCACCAGCATTCGCCGACTGACACCGGATTTTTCTGCCAGCGCGGTCTGACTCAGGTCGGCGGCATGCCGCAGACGCCGGACGTTCTGGCTGACGTGTTGCAGGACGGATGCCCTTTGCATTGAATCTTTGTGCACTATATTGCTCACTCGGTGAGGTTGGGCAGTATACTGCGCAACGTTGGGCGCATTGTGCGGCCTCCTTTTTATAGTGCGCAAGGTCATGACGTCGCAGAACAGCTCCCCCACTCCCCTCCGTTTCTCTCGTTTCAGCAAAGCCGAGTGCGTGCTGGTGCTGATTACCATGGTCTGGGGCGGCACGTTCCTGCTGGTGCAGCACGCGATGACGGTCAGCGGCCCGATGTTTTTTGTCGGCCTGCGTTTTGCGGCAGCGGCTTGTATCGTTGCGCTGTTCTCATGGCGTCATCTACGCGAACTGACCCTGTTCGAACTCAAGGCCGGCGCCTTTATTGGCGTGGCGATCATGCTTGGTTACGGCTTGCAGACGGTCGGGCTGCAAACCATTCCGAGTAGTCAGTCGGCGTTCATTACTGCGTTGTATGTGCCGTTCGTGCCGTTGCTGCAATGGCTGGTGCTCGGGCGTCGTCCGGGCTTGATGCCGAGCATCGGGATCATGCTGGCGTTTACCGGGTTGATGTTGTTGTCGGGGCCGTCCGGGGCTGCGCTGAATTTCAGTCCGGGCGAGATCGCCACGCTGATCAGTGCGATCGCGATTGCCGCTGAAATCATTTTGATCAGTACCTACGCCGGCCAGGTGGATGTGCGTCGGGTGACCGTTGTGCAACTGGCAACCACTTCCGTGCTGTCATTCCTGCTGGTGGTGCCGACCGGGGAAATGATTCCGGACTTTTCCTGGACCCTACTGGTGACTGCGCTGGGGTTGGGCGCGGCGAGTGCGGCGATTCAGGTGGCGATGAACTGGGCGCAGAAGAGTGTTTCGCCAACCCGGGCGACGTTGATCTATGCGGGTGAGCCGGTGTGGGCCGGGATTGTTGGGCGAATTGCTGGCGAGCGCTTGCCGGCGATTGCGCTGGTGGGCGCGGGGTTGATTGTGGCGGCGGTGATTGTCAGTGAGTTGAAGACCAAGGGTAAGGTTGCAGAAGCCGAAGCTGAGCTGGAGCGGGAAACCCAAGGTTAATCTGCAATATCTTTAGTGCCTGGACTATAGCTATCGCGAGCAGGCTCACTCCTACACTTGAAATGCGTTCCCCCCTGTAGGAATGAGCCTGCTCGCGATGAGGCCATTCCAAGCAACATCGATCTACCTGAAACAATGCCAAACAGAAAATTCCAGACTACTTTGTAGGATTCTGAGACATCCTGGCGTTTGGTGATCGGGGAGCTGGCACGTATGATGCTTCACAAACTTCCGCAGATTAGAAGCCTATGTCCCTGATAGTTCTACTGCTTCTGCCATTCATTGGCAGCTGTCTGGCAGCGGTGCTGCCACACAATGCGCGTAATACCGAATCCCTGCTGGCAGGTCTGGTCGCTCTGATCGGCACCGTCCAGGTCGCGATGCTGTACCCGCAAATTGCCCACGGCGGCGTCATTCGCGAAGAGTTCATGTGGCTGCCCAGCCTCGGTTTGAACTTCGTTCTACGCATGGACGGTTTCGCCTGGCTGTTCTCGATGTTGGTACTCGGCATCGGCACGCTGGTTTCTCTGTATGCCCGTTATTACATGTCGCCGGACGATCCGGTGCCGCGTTTCTTCGCGTTTTTTCTGGCGTTCATGGGCGCCATGCTCGGCCTGGTCATCTCCGGCAATCTGATTCAGATCGTGTTTTTCTGGGAGCTGACCAGCCTCTTCTCGTTCCTGTTGATCGGCTACTGGCACCACCGCGCCGACGCCCGTCGCGGCGCTTATATGGCGTTGATGGTCACCGGTGCCGGCGGGTTATGCCTGCTGGCGGGGGTCATGATTCTCGGCCATGTCGTCGGCAGCTATGACCTCGACAAGGTCCTGGCCGCCGGCGACATGATTCGCGCACATTCCCTCTACCCTATCCTCCTTCCCCTTATTCTCATTGGCGCCCTCAGCAAAAGTGCGCAGTTTCCTTTCCACTTCTGGCTGCCGCACGCAATGGCGGCGCCGACACCGGTTTCGGCCTATCTGCATTCGGCCACCATGGTCAAGGCCGGGGTTTTCCTGCTTGCGCGTCTGTGGCCGTCGCTGTCCGGCAGCGAAGAATGGTTCTACATCGTCAGCGGCGCTGGTGCGTGTACGCTGTTGCTCGGCGCCTATTGCGCGATGTTCCAGAACGATCTCAAAGGTCTGCTGGCTTACTCGACCATCAGCCACCTCGGCCTGATCACGCTGTTGTTGGGTCTCAATAGCCCGTTGGCCGCTGTGGCGGCGGTATTCCACATCCTCAATCACGCGACATTCAAAGCCTCGCTGTTCATGGCCGCGGGCATCATCGACCATGAAAGCGGTACTCGCGATATCCGCAAACTCAGCGGCCTGATCAAACTGATTCCCTTCACAGCGACGCTGGCCATGGTTGCCAGCGCCTCGATGGCAGGTGTGCCGCTGCTTAATGGCTTCCTGTCGAAAGAGATGTTCTTCGCCGAAACCGTGTTCATCAATGCCACGGCCTGGGTCGAAGCGGCGCTGCCGATAGTCGCGACCATCGCCGGTACATTCAGCGTTGCCTACTCGTTGCGTTTCACCGTCGATGTGTTCTTCGGCCCACCGGCCACCGACCTGCCGCACACACCGCACGAACCGCCGCGCTGGATGCGTGCGCCGGTAGAGCTTTTGGTATTCACCTGCTTGCTGGTGGGGATTTTCCCGGCGCAGATCGTCGGCCCATTGCTCGCGGCGGCGGCATTGCCAGTGGTTGGCGGCACACTGCCGGAATACAGCCTGGCGATCTGGCACGGTCTGAACGCACCGATGATCATGAGCCTGATTGCCATGTCCGGCGGCATCATCGTCTATCTGTTGCTGCGCAATCAGCTCAAGCGCGGGCGTTTCAAATATCCGCCACTGGTGGGCCGCTTCAACGGCAAGCGCCTGTTCGAGCGCAGCCTCGTGGTGATGATGCGCCTGGCCCGACGCCTGGAGCGGCGCCTCGGCACCAAGCGTCTGCAGATGCAATTGTTCCTGATGGTATTGGCGGCGGTGCTCGCCGGTCTGATCCCGATGTTGCACAGCAGCCTGAGCTGGGGCGACCGGCCGAAAATTCCCGGCTCGATCGTCTTCGTGACCCTGTGGTTGCTGGCCATCGCCTGCGCCCTCGGCGCCGCGTGGCAAGCCAAGTATCACCGTCTCGCCGCCCTGACCATGGTCAGCGTCTGCGGGTTGATGACCTGCGTGACCTTCGTCTGGTTCTCCGCACCGGATCTGGCCCTGACGCAATTGGCAGTGGAAGTGGTCACCACCGTACTGATTCTACTCGGCCTGCGCTGGTTGCCACGCCGCATCGAAGAAGTCTCGCCACTGCCGAGCAGCCTGCGCAAAGCACGCATTCGTCGTCTGCGCGACTTGCTATTGTCGATTGCCGTCGGCGGTGGCATGGCGCTGCTGTCCTACGCGATGCTGACGCGGCAAACACCGAACGACATCTCCTCGTTCTACCTCAGCCGCGCCATGCCCGAGGGCGGCGGCAGCAACGTGGTCAACGTGATGCTGGTGGATTTCCGTGGCTTCGACACCCTCGGCGAAATCACCGTGCTGGTTGCCGTGGCGCTGACCGTGTTCGCCCTGCTGCGGCGCTTCCGCCCACCGAAAGAAAGCCTGCAATTGCCAGCTCAGCAACGCCTGCTCGCGCCGGACGTGGTCACCGATTTGGTCAACCCGCGTTCCGCCAGCGATACCGCGCTCGGCTTCATGATGGTGCCGGCAGTGCTGGTGCGTCTGCTGCTGCCGATTGCGCTGGTGGTGTCGTTCTACCTGTTCATGCGCGGGCACAACCAGCCGGGCGGCGGTTTCGTCGCCGGTCTGGTGATGTCGGTGGCGTTCATCCTGCAATACATGGTCGCCGGCACCCAGTGGGTCGAGGCGCAAATGAGCCTGCGGCCGTTGCGCTGGATGGGCACCGGATTGCTATTCGCCACCGCTACAGGTCTGGGCGCGATGCTGGTCGGTTATCCGTTCCTGACCACGCACACCTGGCATTTCAGCTTGCCAGTGCTAGGTGACATCCATGTCGCCAGCGCGTTGTTCTTCGACATTGGCGTGTACGGCGTGGTGGTCGGTTCGACGCTGTTGATCCTCACCGCCCTCGCCCACCAATCGGTGCGGGGTCACAAGACCGCATCGCTGCCCAAGTCCGTCGCCAGCAAAGGAGCCGTCTGATGGAAGAAGTCATCGCAATCGCCATCGGCGTGCTCGCCGCCTCCGGCGTCTGGCTGATCCTGCGGCCACGGACATTCCAGGTGGTCATGGGCCTGTGCCTGCTGTCGTATGGCGTCAACCTGTTCATCTTCAGCATGGGCAGCCTGTTCATCGGCAAGGAGCCGGTGATCAAGGACGGTGTCACCCAGGATTTGTTGCACTACACCGACCCGCTGCCACAGGCACTGGTACTCACCGCGATCGTCATCAGTTTCGCCATGACCGCGTTGTTCCTCGTCGTTCTGCTCGCCTCGCGCGGCCTGACCGGCACCGACCACGTCGACGGCCGGGAGCCTAAAGAATGATGGCGATGACTCACCTGATCGCCGCACCGATCCTACTACCGCTGCTGACCGCCGCGATCATGCTGATGCTCGGCGAGCGGCACCGGCCGCTGAAGGCGAAAATCAACCTGTTCTCCAGCCTCGTCGGCCTGTTCATTTCGGTGCTGTTGCTGCACTGGACACAAACCACGGGGGTGCCCGGCTCCATCGGAGTTTACCTGCCGGGCAACTGGCAGGCGCCGTTCGGCATTGTGCTGGTGGTTGATCGCCTGTCAGCGCTGATGCTGGTGCTGACCGGAATCATCGGCGTCAGCGCCCTGCTGTTTGCCATGGCCCGTTGGGACGGCGCCGGTTCAAGCTTCCACGCGCTGTTCCAGATTCAGTTGATGGGCCTGTACGGTGCGTTCCTGACGGCGGACCTGTTCAACCTGTTCGTATTCTTCGAAGTGTTGCTCGCCGCGTCTTATGGCCTGTTGCTGCACGGCTCGGGTCGGGCACGGGTCTCGTCGGGGTTGCATTACATCTCGATCAATCTGCTGGCCTCGTCGCTGTTTCTGATTGGCGCGGCCCTGATCTACGGTGTCACCGGCACGCTGAACATGGCCGATCTGGCGCTGAAGATTCCACTGGTGCCGGAAGCCGACCGTGGCCTGCTGCACGCCGGAGCGGGGATTCTCGCCGTCGCCTTCCTGGCCAAGGCCGGCATGTGGCCGCTGAACTTCTGGCTGGTGCCAGCCTATTCCTCGGCCAGTGCACCGGTGGCGGCGATGTTCGCGATCATGACCAAGGTCGGCGTGTACACGTTGCTACGCCTGTGGACGTTGCTGTTTTCCGGGCAGGCCGGAGCCTCGGCATTCTTTGGTGGCGACTGGCTGATCTACGGTGGTATGGCGACCATGGCCTGCGCGGCGCTGGCGATCCTGGCCGCGCAACGGCTGGAGCGCATGGCCAGCCTGAGCATTCTGGTGTCGGCGGGAATTCTGTTATCGGCCGTCGGTTTCGCCCAGCCGAACCTGATCGGCGCGGCGCTGTTTTATCTGGTCAGCTCGACCCTGGCGCTGAGTGCACTGTTCCTGCTGGCAGAACTGATCGAACGCTCCCGTTCGGCCAACGAGATCCCGCTGGAAGACGAAAGCGAATTGCTGCCACGTCCACAGGAATCCCTGCAACCGCCCAAAGGCATCAACCTCGATGACGAGCAGAAAGCCGTGGTCGGCCAGGTTATCCCGTGGACCATGGCGTTTCTCGGCCTGAGCTTCATCGCCTGCGCTTTGCTGATTATCGGCATGCCGCCGCTGTCCGGATTTATCGGCAAACTCAGCCTGATCGGCGCCTTGCTCAATCCGCTAGGCCTGGGCACTGGCGCGCCGATATCCAACGCGGCCTGGGCGTTACTGGCGTTGCTGATCCTCACCGGGCTGACGTCGTTGATGGCGTTCTCGCGCCTCGGCATCCAGCGCTTCTGGACGCCCGAAGAGCGGCCGTCACCACTGCTGCGCAAACTCGAATGCGCGCCGATCTTCCTGTTGTTGGGGCTGAGCATCGTCCTGACTTTCAAGGCTGAACCCCTGTTGCGTTACACCCAGGCCACCGCTGAGGCACTGAACAATCCGCAGCAATACGTGATGGCGGTGCTCGGCACCCGCGCCGTACCGAGTCCGGAAGCCAAATCGGCGATGCTGGAGGTGCAGCCATGAATCGTGTGTTTCCTGCACCGCTGTTGTCGCTGGCGCTGTGCGCCCTGTGGCTGACCCTGAACCTGTCGATCAGCCCGGGCAATCTGCTGCTCGGCGCAATATTGGGTTTTGCTGCACCGTTGATGATGCGCAAACTGCGTCCGAAACAGGTACGCATTCGCCGTCCGGGAACGATTCTGCGTTTGTTCCTGCTCGTCGGTCGTGACGTGGTGATGTCCAACCTGATCGTCGCGTGGGGCGTGCTCAATGCCGGTCGCCGCCCTCCGCGCTCGGGTTTTGTCAAAGTCCCGCTGGACCTGCGCGATGCTCACGGCCTCGCAACGCTGGCGATGATCTGCACGGTGGTGCCCGGCACGGTATGGTCAGAGCTGGCGCTGGATCGCAGCATTCTGTTGTTGCACGTCTGGGATCTGGATGACGAAGCGCAGTTCATCGAGCACTTCAAGAGCACCTACGAGCGGCCGCTGATGGAGATTTTCGAATGAGCCCATTACTGTCGAACGCGATCCTGCTGACGCTGTTCCTGTTCTCGCTGGCGATGGTGCTGACCCTGGTGCGCCTGTTCAAAGGCCCGTCGGCGCAAGATCGGGTCTTGGCGCTGGACTACCTGTACATCGTCGCGATGCTGATGATGCTGACCCTGGGCATTCGGTATTCCAGTGACACTTACTTCGAAGCGGCGCTGCTGATTGCGCTGTTCGGCTTCGTCGGCTCGTTTGCCCTGGCGAAATTCCTGCTGCGTGGCGAGGTGATCGAATGAATGCTGAATTGTCGCTATGGATCGAGATTCCAGTGGCGATCCTGCTGGTGCTCAGCGGCCTGTTTGCGCTGATCGGTGCGATCGGATTATTGCGTATGAAGGATTTCTTCCAGCGCATGCATCCGCCGGCACTGGCTTCGACGCTAGGCGCATGGTGTGTGGCGCTGGCGTCGATCATCTGTTTTTCGGCTCTGAAGTCCGGGCCGGTCATACATGCCTGGCTGATTCCGGTTTTGCTGGCGATTACTGTGCCGGTGACTACTTTGTTGCTGGCGCGGGCGGCGTTGTTCCGCAAGCGCATGGCTGGGGATGATGTGCCGGCAGAGGTCAGTAGCCGCTGGACTGAAAGCGGTAGCTAGTCCAGAGCTTTCGGTGTCTGGACTAGCCCCTTCGCGAGCAGGCTCGCTCCCACAGGGTTTTGGGTGAAATCACATATCTGTGAATACCCACAATCACTGTGGGAGCGAGCCTGCTCGCGAAGGGGCCACCCAGGTCATCACAAATTTCAGATCAGTTTCAAACCCAAGCCACCGCCAACAACCCCGCCCCCAACACCGCACACAACGGCGAATACACCCAGGTGTCCAGCCGCGCAAACCGCGAATCCTTCACGTCCTTGAAGAATCCGACCAGATTCGAATCACCAATCGCCCGGGCAAACATCAACAGCGCAATCGCGCTGATCACCCATTGCAGCGCTTTGTGTGTCACCGCCGGCACTCCCCAGCCAACCCGCATACACACCAACGCAGCAATCACCAACAATGCCGCCGCCACAATCAACGTGAGCCAGCCTGACGGCTTGAACGCCGGCCGTACCGTTGCGACAAATCCGCGCACCGGCACTTGCGGCACCACCACCGCTGCCGCCCACTGCCCACCCAGCGCCCAATACACGTGCATCAAGGCGATCACCGCAAACGTTGTCACCAGCCATTGAGCCAACACAAAGGTCATGGTTGAAATCCTTGGAAAGGGATTTGAACAAATCAGCCTAGTCGCATTTTTTCCAAGTGCACGACCGATCAGCGGTACGGTAAAGTGCCGCCCCATGAAATTCTCCCGTTCCGATCGCTCACTGCTGGCCTGGATGCTCTATTGCTGCGTCCTGTTCAACGTGTTCGCCTGCAGCATCGGTCACGGGCAAATGGTCGGCATGCAACTGAACGGTATCGGCGGCCAGTTCTGTACAGTCGACCCGGCCACTCAAGCGCCGCTCGCCAGCAACCCCACTGAAGAACAACTGCCGACCCTGTCCAAGGCATTTGGCTGCCCGCTGTGCTCGGTCGGCGGCGGCATGGGCCCGGCGTTCAACTCCAGCCTGACGCTAGCGATCCTGCCCGAACAACACAGCCCACCACTGGCGCCCATCGTCAGCGCCGACCTCCCTGCCCGCTTCACCTGGCCTTCGGCCAACCCTCGCGCCCCACCGCTCGCCTGAGTGTCCCTGCCTTTTTGATTTGTCAGCCCACTGCGCCAACGCGCCGCGTTCGCCTGTGCGCTGACTCCTAGACAAGCATTCAGGATTCAATGATGAAACAACTCACTCTGCTGGCGAGCCTGTGCGGCTGCCTGTCCGTTAACGTCTGGGCGCAATCCACCGTGGATCTGGCGCCGATCACCATCGATGGCGAGTCCGGCGCAGAACCGGGTCTGAGCCTCGACCAATCCAGCGGCATGGCCTCGCGACTGGGTTTGAGCGTGCGCGACACGCCGGCCTCGGTGGCCATCGCCAATCGCAACGACATCGAACGCCATGGCGCGCAGAACTTCCAGGACGCCGCCAACACCCTGCCCGGGGTCAACGCCAGCGCACCGCCGGGATTCGGCGGCTTCGTCTCCTATCGTGGCTTCACCAGCAGCCAGATCACCCAGATGTTCAACGGCATCAACGTCTCCGGCGGACTCGCGCGGCCCGTCGATTCATGGATCTATGATCGGGTGGAACTGGTCGGCGGCCCGTCGTCGCTGATCAACGGCGCAGGCTCGGTGGGGGGATCGCTGAACTACGTGAGCAAACTCGCCACCCGTGATGAACAAGCGGTTGAAGGCCGGGTCAGCTACGGCACCTACGACACCAGCGAAACCGCTTTCGGCCTCAACCACGCCCTCACCGACCCGAGCGCCGACGTGCAGCACTACGCGCGCCTCGACGTCAGTCACAACACCAGCAACGGCTACATCGACCGCCAAGAGCGCGATGCCTGGAGCGTGGCGTTCTCGCTGCTCAGCGACCTCACACCCGACCTGTCGCACACGTTGGCCCTGGAATATCAGGATGAACACGAAGACAGTCCGTACTGGGGCACGCCCGTGCTCAATCCCAAGGCCGGCGAGTTGAAGATCGATAAACATAACCGCTTCAACAACTACAACGTCGAGGACGGTCGTTACGAGCAGCGAACGATCTGGATTCGCTCGATCGTCGACTACCGGATCAACGACAACACCACCCTGCGCAACACGCTGTACCACCTCGACAGCCAACGCGATTACCGCAACCTCGAAACCTACCAGTACAACGCCGACAACACCGCGGTGAATCGCTCCACTGCGTATCAGGTGCGTCATCAAGGCGAGCAGAACGGCAACCAGTTCGAGTTGCGCCATGACAACACGCTATTCGGTCTCGATACGACGTGGTCGGGGGGCTTCGAATACAAGGTCAACCAGACCACCAATTCGCCACTGAACGTCAAAGGTGCGAGCACGGTGGATCCGGACAACTACCGTCCGGGGCACTTCTACGACATTCCCGGTACCAACCCGAAATTGATCAGCGACAAAACCAACGAGGTCACTACCAAGGCACTGTTCGTGGAAAACCGTCTGGCATTGACCGACAAACTGTCGCTGCTCACCGGTCTGCGCTATGACGACATTGAACTCGACGTGACCAACCATCGCACGGTAACCGCCACCAACCCGAAACACCTCAAGCGCAGTTGGGAACCAGTCACCGGCCGCGCCGGCCTGACGTACCAATTCATTCCATCGGCCAACGTCTACGTGCAATACAGCACCGCCGCCGAGCAACCGAACGGCACGCAGGACTTCGACGTTTCCACCGGCAAGCAATGGGAGATTGGCAGCAAATTTGATTATCTGAACGGGCGCGGCTCGGCGACGATTGCGGCCTACACCATTGAGCGAAAGGACTTCGCCGTGACCGATCCGCTGGACCCGACCAGCAGTATTCCGGTCGGTCAGCAGACGTCGAAAGGGTTAGAGATCGCCAGCTCGTTGCGGATCACCGACAAGCTGCTGGCTGAAGGCAACTTCGCTTGGGTCGATGCGCAATACGATGATTTCACCGAAAAGAATGCCGCCGGCGCGGTGGTATCACGCAAGGGCAACACGCCGACCAACGTGCCGGATCGGGTTGGCAATCTATGGCTGACTTATGATTTTTCGCCGCAATGGCAAGGTGGGGTGGATGCACGATATGTGGCGTCGGTGTATGCCGATACTGCGAATACCATGACCGTGCCGTCGTACACATTGTTCGGCAGCTTTCTCAGCTACAAGGTTGATTCGCATACCACCGTCACCGGGCGCGTGCGTAACCTGACCAATGAGGTGTATGCCGAGTTTGCGCATGTTTCGCCGGCGTATTACCTCGGAACACCGCGTACTTTTGAATTAGCGGTGGCTACCAAGTTCTAAAAGCTTCGCGAGCAAGCTCGCTCCCACAGTGTTGTGAACGACACATATCCATTGTGGGAGCGAGCTTGCTCGCGAAGAGGCCGGCCGCTGCTGCCTCTATTTCAGATCAGCCGAAACCTTATCCGCCACATCCTTCGGCAACCACGCCTGCCACACATCCGGGTGGGCCTTCATGAACGCCACCGCCGCATCACGCGGCGCCGTGTGCTTCTCGCTCATCTCGGCCAACGCCTTGTTCAACGGTTCGATCGGGAAATCCACCTTGCTGAAGAACTCGGCAATCTGCGGATACTTCTTCTGGAACGGCGTAGACACACCAATCGACAGCTTCGACGCCAGCGACCGGGTCGGTTTCGGATTGGGATTATCCGCATCGGTTAGCGTCTTCCAGGCTTCGGCATCAAATGGCGGCTCTTCCAGTTGCACCAGTTTGAATTTGCCCAGCAGCGGAGTCGGTGACCAGTAGTAAAACAGCACCGGCTTACCGCGACGAATCGAAGAACTGATCTCAGCGTCCAGTGCCGCACCGGAGCCACTGCGGAAATTGGTGTAATCGTCCTGCAGACCATAAGCCGTCAGCTTCTGCTTGTTGACCACTTCCGACGTCCAGCCGATCGGGCTATTGAGGAACCGACCCTTGCTCGGGGTTTCCGGGTCCTTGAACACGTCCTTGTACTTTTTCAGATCACTGACGCTGCGCAGATCCGGCGCCAGCGGCTTGATGCCTTTGGCCGGGTCGCCCTTGATCACGTACTCCGGCACCCACCAGCCCTCGGTAGCGCCTTTGACCGTGTCACCGAGGCTGACGACTTTGCCTTCGGCCTCAGCCTTGACCCACACCGGACTGCGACCGGCCCACTCCTCGCCAATGACCTGAATGTCATTGTTGGCCAGTGCGGTTTCCAGCGTGATGGTGGTGCCGGGCAACGTGTCGGTCGGCAAGCCGTAGCCCTTCTCGACGATGACCCGCAGAACATCGGTAATCAGGCTGCCGCTTTCCCAGTTCAGGTCGGCAAAGTGGATCGGGGCCTGGGCAGCCAGCACCGATGGCGCTGATGCCAGCAAACCAAACGTGGCCACGCTGGCGGCCAATAACCGTCGAAATCCGTTCATGCATTGCACCTCGTGCTGTTCACAGCAATGGCAGGATGGCCTGACAGAAGATCGCAAGCCTCTGAATACTCAGTCAACTGACTGTAGCCGAGGTTCCTGCTTTTTCCGGGTCACGCTGCGGACGAGGTTATGAATCAGACTTTTCCTGCAAGCTTTGCAGCTCGCGCCTGACCATGCTGGCGTATTCCGCGGGGCGCAACTGATAGATCTGCGCAGCCAGCCAATTCAGCCAGGCACCTTGCAGTTCCGCCTTGGCGGCGAATAAACGCAGGGCTTCCTCGCGTGCAGTGTCGAGGTTCTGCGCATGGAAATCCGCGCGGCTCACTCGCTGGCCTTGAACGTCACCAGTTCACCCTTGCGCCACTTGGCGGCTTTGGCCGTAACGGCTTTCAGGGTTTTGGTCAGGCCTTCCTGCAATTGCTCATGGGCGGCGAACACGGTCACCACGCTATGGCCTTCCTTGAACAGGATGGCGTGCCCGTCAACGGTATCGACGAAAGCGTAATCGCCCAGTCCATAGACCGTGAGTTTGATTTCGCGAAAACGCAGATCCATCTTGCCGCCTTCGCGGCTGGGCAAGACCGATGCACTGAAATGATCGCCGACCTTGAGCTTGAGCCCCGGTTTGTCATCGACCACCAAGGCACTTTCGGTGTCGATCTCGGCCACGTAAATGCCTTCGGCGTTCTGCTCGGTGATGTAAACAAAACGCGACTGGAACAGCTTGACCAGCTTTGCACGCAAATCACCCAACACGAACAAAGCATGCATATCGAGATTACTGACTGCCAAAGAAACATCCCCACATCTGAAAAAACCGCACACGGAAAACGCGCACGGCAAAAAACGGCCAGGCCGATGTCACTGCAAATAAATCAATAAAGCCCGAATTGAGCAGAGTGCTCATTCAACGCGAGGTTGGTAAGACTACTGGATTGTTACTCGGGAAACTCATCCCGATGTCGCCAAAGCCTGAAGGAAAAATCCTCAGCGTCGACAAGAGCAGTCTGACTACGAACTTTAGGGAAAATTCTCACGAAAAAAAGCACTTCTCCGACATATCGCTGGCGAAAAATTGCTTTAGATAAGCCCTGTCGTCAACAGGTGCTGGCGATTCTAGAGCAGCGATGCTCATTCCGACTACCCGAAACGGCCGGTAAATACCGGCCAACTGATGAAAAGGACTTCATATGTGCACTCGGACTCACTTTGCCATGACCGTTGACGCCCGGATCGAATCGTCGCTGATACTAAGTGCCACCACGATCAACGACGATTACCCGCGTTTCCAAGTGGTACCCGCCGGCAACGCTTTCTTCCATATAAAGGAAACATCGACCGGGCGCGTAAGAGGTTTCCGTGAAGATCACAACGAAGCCTGCGCCCTCGCCCGCTCACTTGAGTCAAAGATCGAACTCCTGGCGAGTGGATGCCTCAGATAAAGAGAGCGATCAACTGCGCCCTACCGGCGCAAATCAAAAAGGAGAACACGATGGATCTGGAAGGTTATAACTTGAAAACTCTGTTCGATCAGTTAGGTCTTCCTTCAGAAGGACCGGAGATCGACGATTTCATCGACGCGCATCCTCTTGACGCTGACACCAAACTAGTCGATGCCCCTTTCTGGTCGGACTCTCAAAGGCAAACGCTGCAAGAGTGGATCGGCAAAGACGATGACAGGGCAATCGTCTTCGACGAGCTGAACGTACGCCTTCACGACGGCAAGTAACCGAACTCAGTGCAGGCTGTCACCACACTCGGCTTGCAATTGCGCGAGCCATGCAGCCCTGCACTCCTCGGCCTCGTTGCGACTGGCAAACGCGGTACCGCGACGCTCGCCATTGAGCAAAACCACCCAGCACACGCTCTGCCCCATTGCGCGCAAACCGGCCGGCACGCCACTGCCGATCATCACAGCAACATCAACTCTGCACTGCATGCAGCCCTCCCGAAATCATTAGCAACCTAACTAAGTAGTCAGATTAATGGTTTCTTTCGAGCGGAAACAGCAAGCTCCGTGCACAGATTCATTGCATCAGAAGTAACAATCCCTCAGCGCGGTTTTTCCGGCTTATAGCCCAGACGCAATCCACCCCAGTGCCGGCCCTTGATCATGATCGGCACCGACAGGTCATGCATCAGTTCACCGGTGTCGCGGGTATAGGTCTGCAATAGCACCGGTTGCTGATGGCTGCCGCAGCGAATACCGGTGCGATCCGCGAACTTGCGTTTGGTGCGATTGTTCACCGCATCGACCTGCGCATCGCCAGTCAACGGCTGACTGAACTGCTGATTGTGCGTTGGCACATAACCTTGCTGCGTGCAGGCAATGGCGAACACCAACCCCTCGTGACGCGGCAACAATGGCTCCTGAATCGCCGGCAGCACCTGATCGGTGTAACGGTCGAAACGGGTCTGAAACTTCGCCGGTTGGGTATTCGGGATCGGTTGATACTGGCGATCAAACAGATCCTCCAGGCTAATCTTTCCTTGTTCGACATCCGCCTCGAATCGCGCGGCAATCTGGCTCGCCCCTTCGCGGGCCAGATCGTAGATGCGCTGGTGATAGTCATCCAGACCGACTTCGGCCAGCCGCTCGCTGATGGTTTCCGCCTGCCCTTCCATTTGCACCGCCGCTTCAGCGAGGCGGCGAGTCTGTTGATCGCTGATCGCCAGATCGCTGCGCATCTGCTCGATGGCCTTGAACAAGCTGTCGAGTTGCTCGCGATTGGTTTCTGCACCCTGAGCGATTTCACCGACCTGGCTTTCCACCCCGGCAGCCAGTCGCGCGATGTTCTCCAGATGCTGGCCAGTGTGTTCGACCTGCTCGACACCGGTCTGCAGATCACTCGACAACTCGCGAATCTGCTCCACCACCTGCGCCGTGCGTTGCTGAATGTCGGCGACCATCTCACCCACTTCACCGGTGGCCGACGCCGTGCGCGCCGCCAACCCACGCACCTCATCCGCGACCACGGCAAAACCGCGACCATGCTCTCCGGCTCGCGCTGCCTCGATCGCCGCGTTCAATGCGAGCAGATTGGTTTGACTGGCAATCGACTGAATCACCAGGGTCACGCGCTGAATATCGTCACTGCGCAGGCTCAAGGCTTCGATCAACTCACGGCTGGCATTGGCGCGCTGACTGAGTTGATGCATGCGCGCGATCGAATCCACCAGTTCCGTGCGCCCCGCCGCGCTGCTGTGATGCGCCTGACTCGCTGCTTCAAGGGCTGCACGGCTGAGCTGCGATGTGGCGTGTTCAGTCGCGATCATCACCTCGGCGTTGCTGACGATCTGCGCCGCCGCATCGAGTTGCGATTCGAGTTTGCTCGCCAGTTCCTTGACCGAAAACGCCACGCCGGCCGCCGACAAGGCGTTATGGCTGGTGGTGTAGGAAAGGTCGCGGGTCAGTTCGGACATGGCGCTGCCGGTGTCGGCAGGCTGGGCATCGGGGATGGCACGGGAACGCAAGCGCGGTAGCCAGACAATCAGCACCGCCAGCGGCATGCCAATGTACAGCGACCATCCACCCAGCGTCATGCCGGCCAGCAACAGCACCAGGGCGATGCTTTGCAGGGTCGGCGCGATCCAGCGGTTTTTCGGCAAAAGCACTGGTGCAGGCAAAGCCCCAACCAGAGATCCGTCTCTCGTCATATCAACACCCCACGCTTGTTCTCATTATTGTGACTGCATTAAACGCCACTACAACGCCATTATCCATGGTCCGTTAGTCGTGGGGTCTGTGGCAGGTCAATGGAACGGCTCGGGATTATTGCAGACGAGCAAAAACAAAGATCGCAGCCTTCAGCAACGCCCATGTAGGAGCTGCCGAAGGCTGCGATCTTTTCAAGGTGCCCTGTTGAAAGGGTCACCCCACAGAATCAGGCCTGACGCTGGTGCTTGTCGATCTGCTCGTGACGCTCTTGAGCTTCGATGCAGTACTTGGTGGTCGGGCTGATCAGCAGGCGTTTCAGGCCAATGGCCTCGCCGCTGTCGTCGCACCAGCCAAAGCTGTCTTCCTTGATGCGCTCAAGGGCTTGTTCCAGTTGCGGCAGCATGCGCTGGTCGCGATCGATCGCGTTCACCAGCCAAGTGCGCTCTTCTTCAACCGAAGCCGCGTCCGCCGGGTCAGCCGGGGTGTCCAGGCTTTCGATGGCGATACGGTTTTGCTCAATGCGCTCGTGGGTTTCGACTTTCATGTTCTGCAGCAGCTCAGTGAAGAAAGCGTGCTGCTCTGCATTCATGTAGTCATCTGCCGGCATGGCCAGCAACTTGTCCTTTGTCATTGATATCTCTATAAAAAAACGTGCATTAAGGCGAATTAGGGAGCGTTTCGGCGAACCGCGTGCGGTCGGCGAAAAGGCATCGTTTATTGCAAATGCCACCCGGCACTCAATTTACGAGGGGCGGCAGTCTAAGGCCCGATCGAGGCCTCAGCAACTGTAAATACAGGGAATTTGTCCGACAACGCCCGGAAACTGCTCTGACACAGGGTTCACACGGCCATCGGAGTGCGTTTATAGCAAGAAATTCAGTCGAGCGGCTGTATATAGAAGACAAACGGCTAACCACACAGCGCTCAGACGCAATTTTTTACCACGCACTGCATCGTTTCAGCAAAGCAGAACTGCAAAAGCCCCCCTAATATCAGGCGCACCGTGTGATCAATCAGCCTGAAGGATGACCTATGCCCCGCCCCGATCTGCCGGCCACCGACGAGGTTTCACTCGTCAGCCCCCCGATCAATGCCGAGCGCCTGCTGCAACTGATCACCGACGAATACGACGCCCTGCCGCGCCAGCTCAAACGCATCGCCAGCTACATCAGCCAGCAGAGCGACCGGATCATGGTCGACCGCATCAGCGACATCGCCCGCGAGTGCGAAGTGCACCCGTCCGCCATCGTGCGCTTCTCGCAACGCTTCGGTTTCAGCGGCTTCAGCGAAATGCAGGCGCTGTTCCGCAGCGCCTACACGCACAAAGCCTCGCCGGTGCAAAACTACCAGCAACGCATCCGCAGCATGATCGCCGACCAGTCGCAGCAAGCCAGCGCCGGCGACCTCGCCCGCGAATGCATCGACGCCACCCGCTCCGGCATCGAACGCCTGGGCCGCGAACTCGACGACGCCGCGTTCGAAAAAGCCGTCGACCTCATCGTCAACGCCGACAACATTTATGTCGTCGGCGTGCGCCGCTCCTTCGCCGTCGCCGACTACCTCGTTTACAACTTGCAACACACTCAGAAAAAAATTCATCTGGTGTCCGGGCTAGGCGGTAGTTATCGCGAGCAGATGCGCAGCGTGCGCGCGAACGATCTGGTCATCGCCATCAGCTTCGTGCCCTACGCCAAGGAAACCCAACACTGCCTGCGCTTCGCCCGACAGCAACAGGCCAACACCCTGATCCTCACCGACAGCCACCTCTCGCCGCTGGCGAAACTCGCCAACAGCGTATTGCTAGTCAACGAAGGCAGCGCCCTCGCCTTTCGCTCGCTGAGTGCGACGCTGTGTTTGTGTCAGGCGTTGTTTGTGGCGGTGGCTTATCGGCTGGAACTGAATGTTGATGAGATTCACGAACAACCCGGCTTCGACGACTGACAATTGCCTCTGCGTCGGCTAGGTTATGCCTTCCCACCGGTTTGACTTGAAGGAACGCGTCATGAAACTGATCGGCATGCTGGACTCCCCTTACGTGCGCCGCGTGGCGATCTCCGCCAAACGCCTTGGCATCGACCTCGAACACGAGTCAGTCTCGGTGTTCCGCCACTTCGAGCAATTCCAGCAGATCAACCCGGTGGTCAAAGCCCCAACACTGATCCTCGACGACGGCGTGGTCCTGATGGACTCGACCCTCATCCTCGACTACCTCGAAGCCAGCTCCGGCAAAAGCCTGCTGCCAACCGACCTGAAACAACGCGCCCACGCCCTGCGCCTGATCGGCCTCAGCCTCGCCGCCTGCGAAAAAGCCGTGCAACTTTATTACGAACGCAACCTGCGCCCAGCCGACATTCAATACCAGCCGTGGGTCGAACGCGTCGAAGGCCAACTCGCCGCCGCCTTCACCGCCCTCGAGCAAGAACTGGAAAAAACCGGCCTGCCCACCGACGGCACCCTCACCCAGGCCGGCATCAGCCTCGCCGTCGCCTGGAGCTTCACCGACCTCGTCGTCCCCGACCAGATCGACACCCGCCGCTACCCCCACATCGTCCAATACACCGCCTACGCCGAAACCCTCGAAGCGTTCGTCAGCACCCCGATGACCTGACCATGAGCACCACCGACACCGCCGCCCCGGCGCTAAAGGAAATCTTCAACGCCGAGCGCTTGCAACACATCGCCCGCGAAATGAGCGCCGTGTACCCGGCGTTCAAGGCCAAGGCGTTTCTCAAACATGCCCAGGACGGACTCGCTGAATTATCAGTGATGCAACGTATGGCGCGCGTCAGCGAAAGCCTGCACGCCGTGTTGCCGCTGGATTACCAAGATTCCCTCGATGTATTGCGTGAACTCGCGCCAAGGCTGAACAGCGGATTCGTCAGCATGTGTTTGCCGCACTACGTCGCAAGCTACGGCGGGCATGCGTTCGACACCTCCATGGACGCCCTGAAGTACTTCACCACCTTCGGCTCCTCCGAATTCGCCATCCGCCACTTTTTGCGCAGCGACCTGGAGCGCTCGCTGGAACGGATGCACGACTGGACCCGAGACGAAAACCACCACGTTCGACGGTTAGCCAGCGAAGGCAGCCGCCCTCGCCTGCCTTGGTCGTTTCGGTTGGAAGCGGTTCAGGCGGATCCGCGGTTGGCCGCCGGAATATTGGATCGGTTGAAGGCGGATGAGAGTTTGTACGTGCGCAAGTCCGTGGCGAATCATTTGAATGATGTGACGAAGGTGCATCCGGGGTGGGTGCTGGACACGATTGAAGGTTGGTCGTTGGAGAACAAGCACACGGCGTGGATTGCCAAGCATGCGTTGCGGAGTTTGATCAAGCAGGGGGATTTAAGGGCGCTGACGGTGATTGGTGCGGGGGCGAAGGCTGAGGTTGAGTTGTTGGATGTGCGGGTTGAACCGGCGGTGGTGCGGTTGGGGGAAGCGATTACGTTGTCGTTTGTAGTGAAGTCGACGGTGGCGCATGAGCAGCGGTTGGTGATTGATTATGCGATTGACTATGTGAAGGCGAATGGCGGGGTTTCGGGGAAGGTTTTTAAGTTGAAGACTCTGGCGTTACCAGGATCTAGAAGCACCGTGGTCAAGCGCAAGCAGGTGATTAGTGATTTCACCACGCGTAAACACCATGTGGGGCGGCATGGCGTTCGGGTGATGGTGAATGGCCAAGTGTTGGCTATTGCCGGGTTTGACATCGTCATAGGTTGACGGGGTTGAACGACTCTACTTCCTGAATTCCTTGTCCCCTCGCGGCTTTGCGGAGCCGCAAGGGCGTGTCGCTTGTGTTTAAACGGTGAGGCCGCCATCAGTGCAGATCAAAAATCAATTTGCCTGCCGCCGATTGGCGTTTCCGTAGCGTTCTGTCCCGCGACCATGGCCGAAGCGCTAATTGCATTCTGATTAGCCCAATCACGAAGTTTGGTGAACTCGTCTTTACGCATTTTGCTCATGGGTACCAAACGCGAAATCGTCGTTTCAAAATCATCCATGGTCAGGTCGCTTGCATCATCAGAGCCATTCATCCGCCGTGAAAACGCTTCAATCAGCGAGTCGCCAACCCAAGCTTCGATTTCGGCACCAGATAGCACGATGTCTTTGCCAAAATTTGACTCGCCCCCTAGCGCGGACAATCGTTCCAGATCAAATTTTGCCGGGTCGCGTTTCGATTTCTTCAGATGTATTTCAAGAATCTTCTTTCTTTCTACTGTCGACGGGAAATCGACGAAAAATATCTCGTCGAATCGCCCCTTCCTCAACAATTCCGGTGGCAAGCTGTTGATGTTGTTAGCGGTAGCGAATACAAAGACCGGGGCTGTTTTTTCCTGCATCCAAGTCAACAGCGTGCCGAACACGCGTGTAGCCGTGCCACCATCAGATACCCCCCCGGAGGAGCCGGAAAGTCCTTTTTCAATTTCATCGATCCATAGGATGCAGGGCGAAATAGCTTCGGCAGTACGTAGAGCGGAACGAATATTGGACTCTGAAGAGCCAACCACTCCCTGGAAGATTTTCCCCATATCCAGACGCAATAAGGGCATATTCCACGACGACGCAACGCATTTCGCCGTTAGAGACTTACCGCAACCTGGGACTCCAGTTAAGAGCAAACCCTTCGGAGTTCCGACACCAAATTCCTGAGCAGCCTGCCCAAAACACTGACTGCGCAAATGGAGCCATTTTTTAAGAGTTGCCAGTCCCCCAACATCCTCAAGACTTACCCTTGAGTCGACGTATTCCAAAATACCTGTTTTCCGAATAATTTGTCTTTTCTCGGAAAGCAGGTCTTTTACAGTCGTCTCATCCAAGCTCAGACTGGAAACCAACGAACGAGACAAAGTATTGTCGATCTCTAACCCGGTAAGACCCAAAGCAGCATCAACCAGCTTTTCTTTAGTATCGCTGGAAAGATCAATCTTAACGCTGCTGTTGCCCTGCCAGGAGTTTACGAAATTATTGATCTGAAGTTTGACTTCATCTCTTGACGGCAATGGGAAATCAACCAGTGTGATTTCCTTCTGAAGATCATTGGCAATTTCAAAGCTGGGTGCCACGACAATGCAATTACTGCGATATCCACGCGAGCGGATATTGATGGCTAAATCTCTAAGTCGACGACGGTAGACAGGATTTGAGCTTGAGGAAAGATAGTTATGAGCATCACAAAAAACGAAGATGTTTTTGCTGCCCTCCTCTTTTGCCTTTTCTTCGCAAAAATCCAGAGCCATTTTCAAGTCAAAGGTTTTATCCCCAGCAACGACGCCGCTGGTCTGTACTCCTAGCGTCGAGTTCCAAACGAACAAACGATGGCTAAGCGACTTGGCGATGTCAGATATCTCATTGAGTGCACGCTCTTCCTCGAACGTCTCAATGACCAGGATCGCATAACGCGCTTTGAGGTAATCTGTTAACTGCTTGGTACGGTTCATGCCTGTTATCCCTGCGCTTGAACTGATTTATACATGCATCGGAAGACCGGTTTTGGTAACACCGTGACTTGAAACAACGAATTCGACAAATCTTCTAGTGCGGAAAAAGCCAATATCGACTCTGTCGCTGGTTTTGATTATCTGTTTGTGTTGATAGGGATGTATAGCGTTATGTCGATAGCGACCGGCCAGCGTCAAGTCTACGGCTTTAACAACTCGAATCATGGATTCGTTCTGAAATATCTCTTTTGGCGTATAGCCGGTGTAGAGAATCCAGTTTTTCTCGGCATTGACAGCACGTATTAATTGCTCCAAGGCTGGTGCCTGGTCGAGCGGCTCTCCACCGGAGAGGGTAACCCCAGCGACATCTAGAGCGTTTATTTTCTGTGCCAGTTCATGAACAGACATCAGCGTACTCACTTCAGGAGCGTGGGTCGCTTGGTTGAAGCAACCTTTGCAGTTAAGCGCACAGCCCTGCACCCATAGTGTCAAGCGTAATCCGGGGCCGTTAACAGTGCTCAACTCCATGTGGTGCACATTGATTTCCATTTAGAAATTCGCACTGAGAATTTGAAGGGTTTGCTCTTCATGGACTAACGTGTATTCCGGCTTCCACTCGGTGACAAGTTCTGCAGTAGGCCTGGAAAGTAGAGTCTCAAGTTCTTCAGTAAGTCGTGTGCAAATGTCGCCTTTCACGCCACGCACTTCCTCCGTAATTTCATCGCCGGTGAAAGTGACATGAATGCTGTATTCGTAGTGAGGTCCAAATTCCACCTCAAATCCTTGAGGACTTTCTCTCACTCTGGCTGGAACACCTGACGCCTCTATACGTTTGATGGTTCCATCAATGACCACGCTGATATAAGCTTTTTGAAAGCTCAAAGCCAATTCAGCCATTAATGCTTCATCGCCAGCTGACGCAGTTCCGCGTTCGATCAGAAGTTTGTATGAGCCCGCCTCAACCTGGCAGACAAACAGGTTGAAATCATCCGCCGTCTGGCCACAAATAGCTCTAAATTGCTGCGTGCCCATATAGCCTATTTTGCTTAAAACCTTTTTACTGAAGTCACTGGAGAATATTGAAACAAGCCCCGTCGTCGGGATGATGCCCATCTTACCGAACGCTTTGGCGATGGTTTCTTCATCGACATAAGAAAACTCAAACGTTGTGCAATGCGACATCATTAAAGCTCCAGCCTGCGACCGGGAGTAACTTCCGCAGCGGTCTGGATGGCAGTTAATACATCAGGGGCGACCTCAACGCTACGTACAGGCACTACGGAGGCCGGTGTCGACTCAGGCGCAACAGTTTTTGAACTCGAGGTTGAAGCACCATCGTTGACGACCATACGACGTCTTTGTCCAGTCTGGGGGGCAACACCTTCACCAAGAAGACTTGCATCAATGGCCTCCAACAGCCTTGTTATTACCATAACGGGATTGGAGGTCAGCTTTTCATAGAGCTCAATGCGCAATAAAACATCTGCTCCGTCAACGAACTGCAGTTTAAAGAAGTAATTTTGGCTTTCATCGCCAGCGATACCAATGTGCGAGACCTGATTGAGATCACGAGACAGCTTTATCCAATTATCCCCATCAAACGACGCTACAATTAGTTTCGTCGCTGTTGCGGCAAAAGCATTACTACCCGCGTCAACCTCGCCGGCCTCAAAATTCTGGTAACTGACCAGAATCCTCTCCCCGACAGGAAACCCCAAAGCAGTTGCTAAATATTCATTCGTCGAAAAATCGATATCTGCGTGAAACTTCAGGCTTTTCGAATAAGTGTAAAGAGCAAAAACGGCGGCTATTGCATAGCCTACCGATCTCAGCATGTCTTCCGGTACAAGAACCGCAAAAATCAGGCAGATAAAAGCGATGATCGCGTAACCGTAATAAACGGCTTTCTGTGTATGGAGTTTCTTATTTCTATATGCCTGAAAGGTTTTGCCGGGAACATATTTTTTCGAAAATCCCACGAGCAAGGTGCCGCCACCAAAAAAAATCAGACAAAGAAGACCCATTGCAGCCTGGCGCATTTTGCCATTCTGCAACCCTTCAACAAACATCCACGCACCGCCAATGATGAAGACAGGTAAAAATGCCAGGATTACAAGCCCCAATATCTTACCTTTGGTGGCCAACATCATTTTCCACATCGGGATAGTTTTTATCATTTACAAACCTTATTGAGTCGGTACAGAAGCGCGTAGTGAGAGGATGACTGAAGAGCGGATCATGGCACTATGCTACGTGACGATCTTTGATTAATCACGCACTGTTGCGTGTGTCATTCGTCTTAAACAGCCTGTGCAGAAAGGCCCCCTCGTCGTACGGGTAGTCAGTTTGCGATTTCGGCGTTATCAAATGCTTGATACACCGCGAACTGGCCGAGCATTTGCTCAGTGCCGAGCGGCGGAGCCAAAGGTTTCGTTGGGGTTAGCGAGTAGGGATTCGCTGTGTACATGGGGTTGGCCAGCTAGATGCGTTGGGGTTGGTTAGTGCTGGCCGGCGCCAATTCATTGAGCTGACCATGTAGGTAACAAGCACGTTAGTTACCAACTTCCGTAAGGAATACCGTATTTATCGATATACCGCTTTGCCTTTTCACTCACCGGATAAGCGTAACGCCCTTCGTTCTTACCTTGGCTCGGCCCCAGTGGCTCAATTTCAGCCTGCGCTCGAGCGACTTTAACCGGGTGGTGGCAAGAGTCTCTTACCCAAACCTGTACAACACCACCGGGGGCCAACCCTAGATAAACCGACGCCATAAATCTCGCTTCCTGATCAGGCGTCTGCGGGCAACGTTGATTGACGGACGCCACCATCAACTGCCTGGCTTCCTCTGGGATTTCTACCCATGCCTGCCACGTTTTCTGTTCGACAATCGATTGCCAACGGACCCAGATGCGAACAGGCAAATCTGCTCCCACCACTCTCCTTCCGCTGCCGCCTACTCCACCTGCCCAACCTCGAGCGGACTCCGTTCCGTCTTCAGGCTCTCCCCCCGCAGCGGTGCCGCCGCCGGTTTTATAGAAAATCCTGCCGTTAATGTCTTGAACAGAACTGTTCTCTACCCAAACCTTCATGTAATCCGGCTCCGTAAAAGCCAGTTCCCACCATTCGGATTTCGGGTCGTTTTTGGCTGATAGTGGTTCAGCAACCTGGCATCCCGTGACTAGCAAGATGCAAAGCATCGTAATGAGTTGCTTCATTGGCTCACGGCTTACCAACTCCCATACGGAATACCGAACTTGTCGATATACCTCTTGGCCTTTTCACTCACCGGGTAGGCATAACGCCCACCGTGCTTCCCCTGCTCCGGACCTAGCGGCTCAACTTCACCTTGGGCATGAGCGACTTGGACCGGGCGATGGCATGAGTCTCTGACCCAAGCTTGTAATACGCCACCCGGGGCCAGACCCACGTACAGCGACGCCATGTATCGAGCGGCCCTTTCGGGTGTTTCTGGGCAACGTCGGTGCGTTGAGTCCACCATCAATTGCCTGGCTGATTCTGGGATTTCGATGAACCCCTTGTAGGTCTTCTGCTCTGATATGGACTGCCAACGGACGAAGATGAGTTTGGGAAGGTCGGCACCGATTACCGGCATACCGGAACCACTGACAGTACCCCAACCTCGGGCAGACTCTGTGCCATCTTCTGGTTCACCTCCGGCAGCAGTTCTCCCGCCCGCCTTGAAAAACGTCCTGTTTTTGATGTCCAGAACTGTGCTGTCTTCTACCCAAACCTTCATGTAAGCCGGTTCAGTGAAGGCCAGTCCCCACCAATCGGATCTCGGATCGTTCACAGCTGAAAATGGGTCGGTAGCCTGGCATCCAGCTACTAGTAAAACACTCAACATTAATATGATTTGCTTCATTGGCGGACGGTTACCAACTCCCGTAAGGGATGCCAAATTTCTCGATATACCGCTTGGACTTTTCGCTGACGGGATACGCGTAGCGTCCTTGGTTCTTACCTTGACTAGGCCCTAGCGGTTCGATTTCCGCCTGTGCTCTGGCGACTTTGACAGGATGGTGGCATGAGTCTCTGACCCAGACTTGCACGACACCACCGGGCGCCAGGCCCAAGTGGATAGACGCGTTATAACGCCCCTTTTGTTCAGGTGTTTTTGTGCAGCGCTGGTTGACGGACTCAAGCATGAGTTGTCTGGCTTCCTCTGGAATATCGATCCAGACCTTATACGTTTGCGGTTCAGCAATGGATTGCCAACGGACATAGATCCGTTTGGGAAGATCAGCACCAACAACAGCTTTTCCTGTGCTTCCCACGCCATGCCAACCACGGGCAGAGTCTGTGCCGTCTTCCGGTTGGCCACCTGAGGCGGATCCTCCACCAGTGCGCAAGAACGTCTCGCCCTTGATGTCTTGCACTGCAGTGTCCTCTACCCAAACCTTCATGTAATTAGGCTCGGTGAACGCAAGTTCCCACCATGGAGACCTAGGATCATTTTTTGTGGAAAGCGGATCAGTTGACTGGCAACCAGTAATTAACAGAGCAACAAACACCGTTATCAGCTGTTTCGCCGGGTGACGATTACCAACTCCCATAGGGAATGCCGTACTTGTCGATATACCGCTTGGCCTTTTCACTGATGGGATAAGCATATTGACCACCATTCTTACCCAACTCGGGCCCCAGCGGCTCCAACTCAGCTTGAGCACGAGCGACTTTCACTGGGCGCCGGCATAAATCTCTTACCCACACTTGCACCACACCACCCGGAGCGAGTCCCAAATAAACTGAGGCCATGAAGCGTGCTGTTTTCTCGGGGGTTTCCGGGCAGCGCTGATGGGTAGACGTCACCATCACTTGCCTGGCTTCTTCAGGGATATCTATCCACGCCCGGTAAGTTTTTTGCTCTGGAATCGATTGCCAGCGGACAAAGATCCGCTTAGGTAGCCCTGCCCCAATAACCGGTTTGCCTGTACCACCAACACCTATCCAACCGCGCGCTGATTCTTTGTCGTCATTCGGCTCAGCACCGCTGGCGTTCCCTCCCCCGGCTCGCAAAAAGGTCTTACCGTCAATGTCTTCCACGGAGCTGTCTTCAACCCACACGTTCATGAAATTGGGTTTGATGAACGCCAGCTCCCACCACGGGTATTTGGGATCATTTTCACCTGAGTTGGAGCTTGTTGCGTGACAGCCTGTGAAGGCCAAAACGCTCAATAGAGCTACGAGTATTCTCATTACCAAAGCTTCCAATCAGCTACGTGAGGATGCTGTACGCGAATGCCATCCTCCGTGGGTGCATTGATGTAGAAAAAGCGAGACAGATTTATTTTTTGAACATCACTTCGTTGAGATCTAGCTCTTCATAGGCCCCCACCTCCGTCTTATAGACGGAGATCGAGGATGTACCAAGTTCGGATTGTAAAAAATCAACAAGCATTCTGAGGTTGCAGTTTTTATACATGGAAGTCGGACGTACTACCGTTGCCTTACCGAGGTCACCATCGTAGGTTCTGACGTGAAACTCATCCATTTCATTCCGAATCACGTAGTTGAAACCACGGTACTCATATCCCGCGTCGTGGTCGACATCATCGAAGCGTGTAGTTTTTTCAATTCTCAAAATAAATTTCCGTGATCCGACTAGCGCCAACCAAACGCAATGCGACACTCAGATAGGGTAAGGGAACAGCCTCGTGAAGCGCTTCATTAAAGGCGAGGTTGTAGGTCAAAAGAACGCTACTCACCAACTCCCGTACGGAATGCCGTACTTTTCGATGTAACGTTTGGACTTTTCGCTGATGGGATATGCGTAGCGCCCTTGATTCTTCCCCTGACTGGGCCCCAGCGGATCGATCTCCGCCTGAGCTCTGGCCACCTTGACTGGACGGTGGCAAGAGTCTCTGACAAAAACCTGCACAACGCCTCTTGGAGCCAGACCCAAATAGATAGAAGCGCTGTAGCTGGCCTGCTGTTCCGGAGCTTCAGGACATCGCTGATTGACCGACTGCACCATCAAGTTCCTCGCCTCTTCGGGCACATCAACCCAAACCTGATATGTCTGTGGCTCGACAATTGATTGCCAGCGCACGTAAATGCGCTTCGGAAGATCAGCACCAATCACTGCTTTTGCTGCACCACCTAATGCATGCCAGCCCCGAGCGGATTCTTTACCGTCTTCAGGCTCCCCGCCTGCGGCTGTTCCTGATCCTGTGCGCTTGAATAGCTTGCCGTTGATGTCTTCTACAGCACTATCCTCAACCCACACCTTCATGTAATAGGGCTCGGTGAACGCAAGTTCCCATGATTCGGATTTGGGATCATTTTTGGCCGACAGCGGATCAGCAGATTGGCAGGCAGTCATGAATAGTGTGCACAGCAGGGTCACAAGAACTTTCATTACCAAAGCGTCCAGTCAGGTACATGAGGATGTTGCACGCGGATTGAGTCTTCCGTGGGGGCGTTGATGTAAACCGCGTTGATTCCACTGCCGTCTTTTCGGCCAAGCGGATGGTTCCAATTGGCGGAGGTGTGAATGTACTTCAATTTCAGCAATTCATCTTCTTGCGGTGTAACGCTGTAGTCCCCCGCCAAAAATCTATCGCACAGGGATTGCAACTCTTCAGGAACGGCCAGATCAGGTGTATCTGGAATGTCGTTGAAGCGAGCGCCCTTTTCTTTTGCCAAGCGGTGCATCACTCGAAGATAGACCCTGGACAACATGCCACTCACCGGGCGTTTAAGCTGCAGAGCGGCATACACACGCTTCACATTGGGACTGAGTCGATCTTGCGGGCCGTTCGGCATCAGCAATGCGTCGGGCGTTACGATTTCAAGCATTTCCTTAGGCCAGCCTTTGGCTAACCATTGGGCCTTGGCATTGACGGCATCACGGTAAATCGAGGTCGTCTTGATATCAGTATTCAAAGGCACGATCAGTGTTTGCATGGGACTTACAAGCACACATTCCTGCGCCTCTTCCAGATAGCCTCCGCCGATATCCGAATGCACACCCGGCAAGGTTATCTCCAAGTGATCCGCTTTGACGCGACTGAGTGCGAAGTTGGCGCGGCATTCATCACGGGCAGACAACTGCACGACATCGGTAAAAAAACGACGATCAAGATAGAGTTTGACGCCGGTAGCTACAGCACTTTTGATGTTGCCAAGATTTGACCAACCAGCAATCGATGGGACGGTATCGAACAAGCCGATAAACCCCATGTTGATGTCACTTTTATACTGGTCGTTAAATTTAGGGCTGAAGGCTCTGGGCAGGTTTCTGAGCACGGTGCCAAGCGGGCCACGACTGGTGCGGACGATCTCATTGGCAAAATGTCGAGCCGCTGCGGCGCCGCGACTGAAGCCAAACGTGTCGAACGTCAATGAAGCGATTTCACTGCCGGGGTTATCGATCAAGACTCGACTGATAGCTTGTTGAATGACTGGAAATGAGGACTCGACTCGACCAGCAACACCTGTTTCACCGCGTCCGGTGCCAGAGCCGAACTTACTGTCTTCTTCTCCAGAACGGGTGCCAATGCCCTCGATATAAACGACGCGGGAGGTTCGCTTCAGCAGCCCCTCTCCCACTGCGTCAGGTACGGCGTCATACAAGTCGCTCAGCCTTTTCACATTGCTGACATCGTTGCCGTAACTGCTATCCGGATCGCTCATGTAAGGCTGACAACTTGCAGGAATATCCTGAGGCGCAATCGGATGCTGCGCCCCACACAGCAATCCAGCCGCCGTGTTATTCGCATTATTCCCAGTGCCATCAAAGAAAACCCCAATCCTCAGCGCAATCCCGATTTTCTCAGGTTCGCGCGCAGGTTCTTTCCCGTGCTTCTCATATTCCGCCCAACGCTGGGCGTGAATATCGACAGGTTTGGCTTCTTCGTAACGAAAATTTTTCGGGGGGTTGGGTACGTAGCCACTCATCCATGTTTCCTGGTTCTGATCCTTGAGAACGGCCCGAAGGGTGACAGCCGTGGCTGGGGGGCGCAAGCCGTGGCCGTGTGCCAGCCAGGGTGTGACAGCGGGGCTCGACGAGGGCTTCCCCTCGTCGGGGTGGGGGTTAGCTGGCGATTTCGACGTTATCCAGCGCTTGGTTGACGGCGATTTCGCCGAGCATCACGACTTGGGCGATGCCCAGTGCGGTTTTGCGGTGCGGGGTGTCGAGCATGGCGGCGAAGTTGAGGAGCATTTCGCTGGCGGAGCCGAGGGTTTCGCTGGCGTTGGCGAGCAGGGATTCGCTGTTGTACTTCGGGTTGGCGAGGTACATGCGTTCGGGTTGTTGGGTGCTGGCCATGATTTGGCTGGCGGGTTTGAGGTAGTGGTCGAGGGCGCGTTCGGCGGCTTCGTGGAAGCGTTTGGAATCGGGGGATTCGTAGGGGGATGTTGGGTCGGTTTCGGGTGGGTTCGGTGTTGGTTTGATCATGGTGAAACTCCTAGTTAATAAAAAGGAGCCTTCACATTCGCTACCAAACGAAGGTGGCGGCCATACGCGGGTTGGTAGACCGGTAACTAGGACCCGGCACACCCGAAGGTGTCCTGCGCATGGCCACCATTGAGCAGAGACCTGATGAGGTCTGCGAACGGTTCGCGATGCGACTAGTTATGGCGGGCTACCAAACCCGATCACTGTTTTTCAGCGACCGACAGACGATAGAACCCGCGACCTAGACGCACAAGCCGGCGGATTCTGGCTTAGTCGTAGGTAACGGCGCAAGGCGTTGTAGGGTTTCGGTGGTTACTTGAGGCTTCGTTTAAACAGTGGTGGTTTTACTGTTTATTTCGGTCAGTGGTTGATGGGGGTGACTGTGTGGGCGTCTTCGCGAGCAGGCTCGCTCCCACAGGGGATTTGTGGTGGGTTTGGGATTTGCGGTGACTGGGCTGGCGTCATCGCGAGCAGGCTCACTCCTACAGGGGGATTTTGTTCACTTGAGGTCGAGTTGGCTGTCGGGGATTGTGCCGGTGAAGCTCGACTCTACCGGGCCGCTCAGGGTGACGGGGCCGGTGCCGTTCCAGTGAACGGTGACGGGGCCCCCGTCGCATTCGACGTTGACGGTGTGGTCGAGCAGGCCTCGGCGGATGCCGTTGACCGCTGCGCCACATGAGCATGAGCCGGAGCCGAGCGGGATGGCGCCGTTGCGCTCCCAGATGCGCAGGCGGATGTGTTGGCGGTCGATGATTTGCACGAAGTGGACGTTGGTTTTTTGCGGAAATAACGGATGGGTTTCGAGGCTCGGGCCGAGGGCGGCGATATCGATGGATCTGAGGTCATCGACGAAATACGTGCAGTGCGGATTGCCCATGTTGCACGCGATTGGAGCGCCGCCGAGCGGTAGAAATAGCGTGTCGTGTTCTTGCGCCAGAGGGATGTCTTGCCAGTCGAACAACGGTTCGCCCATGTCGACGGCGATCAATCCGCTGGGCATGCGTTCGCAGGTGAGCAAGCCACGGTTTGTGCGCAGGGTGATCGATGTCCGGCTGGCTTCGCGCATCAACCTGTCCGCCACGCCACGGGTGGCGCTGCCGCACACGTCAAGCGCTGAGCCGTCGGCGTTCCAGAATTCCACGCGCGCATCGGCGTCTGCGCAATCGAGGACCACGGCGAGTTGGTTGAAACCGATGCCGCGATGACGATCGCCCAGGCGCCGGGCGAGTTGGCTGGTGACGGGGTTGCTGATGTTGCGTGAGTCGATCACGACGAAGTCATCGCCGTTGGCGTGCATCTTATGGAAGGTGAGTGGCATTCGCTGCGTCTCTGCTGCGCGTCATGTTGATCAGCGCTGAACGTTTGCCACCCGGCGCCGGGCGCTCTTCGATGGAGAACGGCACGAAGCCAAGTTTCGGGTAGAGCAGCAGGCCTGCGGTGTTTTCGTTGAAGCAGGACAGTTGCACTTCCTTGGCCTGGTATTTTGCGAAACCCAGCGCGGTCATGGTTTCGACGATGTACCGCGCCACACCCTGGCCTCGAGCGTAGGGCGCGACGATGACGTTGCCGATGCAGCAGATGCCGTCGTGCTCAGCGCGGTAGAAATTGGCGAAGCCAACGAACTCGCCGTTGGCCAGAAAAGCCGTGGAGTCGAAGCGTTGGCTGATTGCGCTGTGCATCTGTTCTTCCGTGAGCGGGAAGTTGGCTTTCGGGAACATGAAGAACAGTTCTTGTTCGCCCTGGGGAAAGCTGCAGAGGGTGTTGACGTCGTCGGCCGTCACTGGCCGGTGGGAGAAATTCATCGCTGCCCTGCCCTCACTTTTTACTCGCCAGATGATGCGCAACCAATGCGTTGGCATGACCGTGGCCCATGCCGTGTTCGTCCTTGAGCCACGCCACCAGTTCCATGTGTTTCTTGTCGCTGATGTCGGCGAGCAGGCTCAGCCAGTGATCGATGGGCTGGCCGTATTTTTTCTCGATGGAGGGGAAGTACGACGCCGGGCCTTTTACTTTGTTGTCTTCGCTCATGCTGCAAGCTCCCTGTGGTCACGACGGAGGGTCGGCGGACGCTCCTTGTCGGCACGGCATAGAGTGGACGCGAAGTGCGGTTCCGGCAACTGCCCGCTCTGCCAGACACCACAAAAAACTGTGGGAGCGAGCCTGCTCGCGAAGGGGCCGTGTCAGCCGACATCATCATAGGCTGACACATCGCTTTCGCGAGCAGGCTCGCTCCCACAGGGGTTGTAGTGGATCAGGGTTATTCGGTGCGGCCCGGCAGCATCCGCACCAGGGTGTTATCCCGCACCCAATAATGATGAAACAACCCCGCCAGCGCGTGCAGACCGATCAGCCAGTAACCCGCGCTGCCAATCAGTTCATGCCAGTACTTCAGTTGCTTGGCGAAGTCCGGGTCGATGGCCACCGGCGCGGGGACGTGGAAGCCAAAGTACGGGAACGGTTTGTCGGCGGCAGCGAGCATCAGCCAGGCGAGGATCGGCGTGGCGATCATCAGCCCATAAAGCGCCAGGTGCATCAGGTGCGAGATGCCGGTCTGCCACGCCGGTGGTTTTGGGGTGATCGGCGGGCGTGGGCTGAGGCGGCCGAGCAGGCGGATCCACACGAGGGCGAAGATGCTCGCGCCGAACAGGCCGTGGAAGCCCATCAGCAAGCCGCGCGCTTCGCTGCCCTTGGGCATGTAGCCCTTGATTTCGACGCATGCGTAGACGCCAACGAACAGCGCCAGCATTAGCCAGTGCAGGGTGATTGAGAGTTTTCCATAACGGGTTACGGCGATGTCGCGGGTCATAAGCTGCGCCTCGTGATTGTCGTGAATGACAGTCGATTCGTTCGACCGTCTCGATCCGGTTGCCGGGCGAACCGACGGCGTTACCCTGCCCGCCCAGTCTTAAGAGAGTCTGAAGACAGAGCGTCAGGTTAACCTTTTTTCACCTTCAGACTTCGTTAAGAAATGCCTCCGATACTCGCCTCAAACCTATTGAGGGAGGCGTTCTGCCCATGCCCGAATTTGACTGGAACATCCCCCTTCCCCTGCGCTTCGGTCAAGCCGAAACGCCGCAGATGACGTTGACCGGTGCCCTGCCCGACGATGCCCTGCGAGAGCCGTTCGAAGCCTTTATCCAGCAACGTTTTCGCAAGGCCCATGGCGCCGACATCCGTCATTTCATGCCCGAGCTGTTCGGCATGCACAACGGCGACGGCGAGTTGTGCGCCGTGGCCGGGGTGCGTCGCGCGCATCTCGAGCCACTGTTTCTCGAGCGCTATCTGGATGAGCCGATCGAGCCGTTGATCAGCGCGGCGGCAGATCGCCCGGTCGAGCGCAGCGCCATTGTCGAAGTCGGCAACCTCGCCGCCAACGACACCGGCAGTGCGCGCCTGAGCATCATCGCCATCACCTACCTGCTGGCCATGGGCGGTCTGGAATGGGTGACGTTCACCGGCAACATCGGCCTGGTCAACAGTTTCCATCGTTTAGGTTTGAAGCCAGTGACATTGTGCGCCGCTGACCCGGAACGATTGGGTGACGAGCGTCAACACTGGGGCAGTTATTACGAAAGTAAACCTTGGGTGCACGTCGGCAATATCCGCGCCGGGTTCATCCATTTGCGCAATATCGGCCTGTTTACCCGCCTGGGTTTGCCGAGTTCGATTGAAGGAGCCTGTCATGTCGCTTGAACTGCAACGCTTCCAGGAAACCCTGCGCGACCATGCCCGGCGCAATGACAACGCGACCGCTCTGTGGGGCGACACGTTGAAACTCGATTACGCCACGCTGTACGCCGAGGTGCTCTATCGCCAGGAGCGCCTGCGCGATGAGCAAGCGCAGGTGATTGCGCTGGCGTTGGACAACGGCGTCGACGCGCTGCTGTGGGATCTGGCCGTGCTGTTCGAAGGCCTGACCTGCGTGACGCTGCCGCCGTTTTTCAGTGCGGCGCAACGCGCTCATTGTCTGCAACAGAGCCAGGCCGAACGGGTGATCGCCGAGCCGGAGCTGGGTGCCGAACTGCTCGCGGCTGGTTATGAACAACGTGGCGAGTTCTGGTGCCGTTCGTTCAGTGGCCCGAATCGCATGCCGGCCGGCACCGCGAAACTCACCTTCACTTCCGGCACCACCGGCACGCCGAAAGGTGTATGCCTGAGCGCCGACAGCCTGCTGCGGGTGGCGCGGGAGCTGGATCAGGCCAGCGAAGCGACCGGCCCGCAGCATCATCTGGCGCTGTTGCCGTTGGCGATTCTGCTGGAGAACCTCGGCTGTTACGCCGCGCTGTATGCCGGCGCCATGTTGAGTTTGCCGAGCCAGAAAACCCTCGGCATTCAGGGCGCCAGCGGCGTCGAGATTCCGCGCCTGCTCGGTTATCTCGCCAGCCGTGCGCCGGAGAGTCTGATCCTGGTGCCGCAGTTGCTGTTGTTGCTGGTCAGCGCCGCCGAACAAAAAGCCTTCGACCCGCAAACCCTGCGCTTTGCCGCTGTCGGCGGTGCGCGAGTGTCTGAGGATCTGCTGCACCGTGCGCAACGGGTCGGGCTGCCAGTTTACGAAGGCTACGGCCTGTCCGAATGCGCCTCGGTGGTGTGCCTCAATCGCCCCGGCGCACGCCGCCCCGGCAGCGTCGGCCGACCGCTGCCACATGTTGAAGTGCGCCTGGCCGAGGACGGCGAGGTGCTGATCAAGGGTTCCACATTGCTCGGTTATCTGGGTGACGCGCCGTACGCCGATGAGTGGTGGCCGAGCGGCGATCTGGGCGAGTTCGACCCGGAAGGTTTTCTCTATCTCAAGGGCCGCAAGAAGCACCAGTTCGTCACCAGTTTCGGGCGCAACGTCAACCCGGAATGGGTCGAGTCCGAGCTGACCCAGCGTCGCCACATTGCCCAGGCGTTCGTTTACGGCGAGGCCTTGCCGCGCAATCACGCCCTGCTCTGGCCGCATCGCCCGGACTGTACCGATGCCGAACTGGCCGCTGCCGTCGCCGAAGCCAACGAGGCTTTGCCCGATTACGCCCAGGTGCATCAGTGGATGCGCCTGTCGCAACCCTTCACCGCCGCCAATGGCTTGCTCACCGCCAATGGCCGCCCGCGCCGCGACGCCATCGTCGCGCAGTACCACAGCCAGTTGACCGAATCCGCTGTTTCCGAGGAGTCCGCATCATGAGTTTTTTCGACACCCTGCAAGAAGCCACGCAACAGGAACGCCACGAACTGTTCAACCTGCCGATCATCGTCGATGCCCTGCAAGGCAAGGTCAGCCTCGAAAGCTATCGGGCGTTTCTCGCGCAAGCGTATTACCACGTGCGCCACACCGTGCCGCTGATGATGGCCTGCGGCGCGCGGCTGCCGACGCGTCTGGAATGGCTGCGCAAAGCGGTGGCCGAGTACATCGAAGACGAATACGGCCACGAGCACTGGGTGCTCAACGACATCGCCGCGTGTGGCGGTGATCGTGATGCGGTGCGCGACGGTCAGCCGTCGTTGTCGATCGAGCTGATGGTCAGCTTCCTTTACGACCTGATCTCTCGGGGCAATCCGGTCGGTCTGTTCGGCATGGTCAACGTGCTCGAAGGCACCAGCATCGCCCTGGCCACCCACGCGGCGGGCAGCATTCGCGAGCGTCTGGCGTTGCCGGAAACGGCGTTCAGTTACTTGAGTTCCCACGGTTCGCTCGATATCGAGCACATGCAAACCTATCGGCGCCTGATGAATCAGCTGGAAGACCCTGCCGATCAAGCCGCCGTGATCCATGCCTCGAAGGTCGTCTATCGCCTGTACACCGACATGTTCCGTGGCTTGCCGCGTGATGCGGAGGCTCAATATGCAGCTGCGTGAGGCGCGGGTGGTGTTGACCGGTGCCAGTGGCGGCATCGGCCTGGCCATCGCCGAAACCTTGTGCGCTGCCGGTGCCCACGTGCTGGCGGTGGCGCGGCATCAAGAGGCACTGGCGCCGCTGCTCAAGCGCTACCCCGAGTCGTTGTGCTGGGTCGCGGCTGACCTGACCTTCCTCAGTGATCGGCGCAAAGTGCTGGTCGCCGCCGAAGCCATCGGCGGCATCAACCTGCTGATCAACGCCGCCGGGGTCAATCACTTCGCCATGCTCGAACAGCTGGATGACAGCGACATCAATGCGATGCTGGCGGTAAACATCAGTGCGCCGATGTGCCTGACCAAACTGCTGTTGCCGCTGCTCAAGCAGGCCGACAGCGCGATGGTGGTCAACGTCGGTTCGACCTATGGCTCGATCGGCTACCCGGGTTACGCCAGTTATTGCGCGACCAAATTCGCTTTGCGCGGGTTTTCCGAGGCGCTGCGCCGGGAGCTCGCCGACACCCGCGTCAGCGTGCTGTACGTCGCGCCCCGCGCCACGCGCACCTCGATGAACAGCGCCGCCGCGCAAGCGTTGAACGATGCGCTAAAGGCCAACGTCGACGATCCGCAAACCGTGGCCTCGGCGGTGATCCATGCGATTGCCGGTGATCGTCGCGATCTCTACCTGGGCTGGCCGGAACGCTTCTTCGTCCGCCTGAACAATCTGCTGCCGCATCTGGTGGATCGAGGCCTGCGCAAGCAGTTGCCGCTGATCCGCCGCCTCAGTGAAAAACCTGACAACGAGTCGCCAAAGCCATGAAAAAACTATCCGCATGCCTGTTGCTCGCTGCCCTGAGTCAAAGCGTCTGGGCGCTGGAACCGGCCGACCAGAAACGCCTGGAGGGCATCCAGCAGAGTTGGGCGCACATCCAATATGAAGTGGCGGAAAAACAGCGCGCCGCCGCGTTCGAGCAATTGGCCAGCGAAACCAACGCGTTCACCACGCAGCGCCCGGCGGTGGCCGAAGCGTGGATCTGGAAAGGCATCGTCACCAGCAGTTGGGCCGGTGCCGAGGGCGGTCTCAGTGCCTTGGGCAAAGCCAAGGACGCCAAAGCCGATCTGGAGAAATCCCTGACCCTCGATCCCAAAGCCCTGCAAGGTTCGGCCTACACCAGCCTCGCCGCGCTGTATGACCGCGTGCCCGGCTGGCCCATCGGTTTCGGCGACAGCGACAAGGCCGAGCAACTGCTCAAGCAAGCCTTGCAACTCAACCCCACCGGCATCGACAGTCTGTACTTCTGGGGCGATCACCTCTACCGTCAGAAGCGCTACGCTGAAGCCAAAGCCGCGCTGCTCAAAGCCCAGCAAGCGGCGCCGCGCCCGGGCCGGGAAAGTGCCGATGCCGGACGTCGCAAAGAGATCGCCGCCCTGCTGGTGGACGTGAACAAGAAACTCGACTGACAGGAGTCCGCGTGCGTTTATTACTGGTTGAGGATGATGTGGCGCTGGGTGAAGGCATTCATCAGGCGCTGGGCCGCGAGGGTTACACCGTCGACTGGCTCAAGGATGGCAGCAGCGCGTTGCATGCGCTGCTCAGCGAAACCTTCGATGTCGCCGTGCTCGATCTCGGTCTGCCGCGCATGGACGGCCTGCAAGTGCTGCGCCGCCTGCGCGACAGCGGTTCGAATCTGCCGGTGCTGATTCTGACTGCCCGCGACGCGACCGAAGATCGCATCGCCGGGCTCGACGCCGGGGCCGACGACTACCTGATCAAACCGTTCGACCTGGACGAGCTCAAGGCACGGTTGCGCGCCTTGTTGCGGCGCAGTGCCGGGCGCGCCCAGGCGTTGATCGAGCATGCCGGCATCAGCCTTAACCCCGGCACCCAGCAAGTCAGCTATCAGGGCCAGCCTGTGGCCCTGACGCCCAAGGAATATCAGTTGCTGCACGAACTGCTGTCGCCACCGGGCCGGGTGATGACCCGCGATCAACTGATGCAACTGCTCTACGGCTGGAATGAAGAAGCCGAAAGCAACACCCTCGAAGTGCACATTCACCATCTGCGCAAGAAGTTTTCCACCGACCTGATCCGCACCATCCGTGGTGTGGGTTATCTGGTGGAGGAGCGTCGATGACCTCGATCCGCCGCCGCACGCTGACTCTGATTATCGGCCTGTTGCTGGCCGGCCTCGCAGTCCTCAGCACCTTCAACCTGCACGACAGCAATCACGAAATCGCCGAGGTCTACGACGCGCAATTGGCGCAGAACGCGCGCCTGCTGCAAGGCGTGATGCGCATGCCCCTGGCCAGCAAACAGCACGCCGAACTGTACCAGGCGTTCAACTCGGCGCTGGGCGAAGCGGTGCCGCGCGGCGACGGTCATCCTTATGAACGCAAAATCGCCTTTCAGGTGTGGAATCCTGCCGGTGATGTGTTGGTGCACACCGCCAGCGCCCCTTCCTTCAAGACGCCGCCAATGCAGCCCGGCTTCAGCGATGTGGTGGATCTGAACAATCGGCACTGGCGCGCCTTTCTCCTCGAAGACACGCAAAACAACCTGCGCATCTGGGTCGGTGAGCGCGACGATGTGCGCGCAGATTTGGTCGACCGCATCGTCCGTCACACGCTGTGGCCGAACGTGGTCGGCAGCCTGCTGCTGGCAGCGATGGTCTGGCTGGCGATTGGCTGGGGCCTCAAACCTTTGGCGAACATGGCCGAGACCCTGCGCGCCCGCCACAGCGGTTCGCTGGAACCGTTGCAATTGGCGCCGCTGCCCAGTGAGCTGGAACCGATGCAGGCGGCGCTCAACCGTATGCTCGCGCAGATCCAGGAAGTGCTCGGCCGCGAGCGGCGCTTTATCGCCGACGCCGCCCACGAAATGCGCACGCCGCTGGCGGTGTTGCGGGTGCATGCGCAGAACCTGCAGGAGGCTGGCACCGAACAGGAGCGCCGCGAATCCCTGGCGTTTCTGATCGCCGGGGTCGACCGCACCAGTCGCCTGGTCAACCAGTTGCTGACCATGGCGCGCCTGGAACCGAAACCCAACCCGCCGCCGCTGCAACCCATCGACCTCAGCGAAACCGTGCGCAACAGCCTGGTGCAATTGACGCCATGGTTGCTGAGCAAACACCTGGAACTGGCCTTTGAAGACAGCGCCCAGCCGTTCAACATCATGGCCAGCCCCGGCACGATCGACATTGCCCTGAACAACCTGATCACCAATGCTGCGAACTTCTCCCCGGAACACGGCGTGATCACCGTGCTGCTCAGCCAGGCTGAGGGTTTCTATCACTTGAGCGTTGAAGATCAGGGGCCGGGCATCGATGAAGCCGACCGGGCGCGCTTGTTCGAACGTTTCTACAGTCGCGGCAATGCCCAAGGCGCGGGGCTGGGGCTGACCATCGTCAACACCATCGCCACGCGATTGAGCGGGCGAATCACTCTGGTCAATCGTGCCGAAGGTGGCCTGCGCGCAACGTTGTCGATCCCCGACGGGCAACCGCGCTCGGCTGCGCAACGCAGCACCCGCGAGCCGCCGCAGATTTGAGTCTGATTGCGACGCCAGGAGCGCCATCACCCGGTAAAAACAGTGGCCGCGCGTCGGAATCTGATCCAGATCAGCTTCCGGGGCTGACATCGGTGTAGAACAGACTCAGCGCACTCTCCTGCGCGTTGCTCGTTCAGCCCCGATGGAGGCTCATCTCATGCTCACTGTCAAAGACCACAATGACCGCGCGGCGCCGGCCTATGCCGCGCACCCCGGTGAATACTGGATCGAGTCGCTCAGGGATGGCCGCCACGTCTTGATCCGTGCCCTGGCCGCCGAGGATCGCCAACGCGAATATGCGTTCATCAAGCGCTTGTCGCCCGAGTCCCGACACCTGCGCTTTCTCGCGCAGATCGGTGAGCCCGGCACCGCGTTGCTCGATCAGTTGATGGACGTCGACTGCAAGCAACGCGCGGCCTTCATTGCACTGGCTCACGAAAATGGTCAATTGATCGAGATCGGTATCAGCCGCTACGCCGCCACGGGCGAACAGGATTGCGAGTGCGCGGTGACGGTCGCCGATGAGTGGATGCATCTGGGCCTGGCCACGCTGCTGATGGAGCACCTGATCAAAGCCGCCCGGCTCAACGGTTTCAAACATCTGTATTCGGTGGATTCGGCCAGCAACACGGCCATGCGCGACCTCGCCCGATCACTGGGCTTTGAAACCCACAGCGATCCTGATGATGCCCACCAGGTCATTCATCGCCTGAGTCTGTAGCGCCATTCCTGCGCCCCGTATCCGCCAAAGGTGCGGAGCGAGGCGCCCGCCGTTGCCGCACGTGAACGCAGCAGACCCTCGTTGCGGGACGGCCTCAGATCGAACGCTGGTTGACCCGTGCCATCAGTTGCTCGGCGCTTTCCTTGCGCTCGGAATAACGGTCAACCAGATGCGCCTGTTGATCGCGCAGCAGCACGGTGAACTTCACCAGTTCTTCCATCACATCGACCACACGATCGTAGAACGGCGACGCCTTCATCCGCCCGGCGTCGTCGAACTCCATGTAGGCCTTCGGCACCGAGGATTGGTTGGGGATGGTGAACATGCGCATCCAGCGCCCCAACACACGCAACTGGTTGACCACGTTGAACGACTGCGAGCCACCGCAGACTTGCATTACGGCCAGGGTTTTACCCTGAGTCGGGCGCACGGCGCCGAGTTCCAGCGGGATCCAGTCGATCTGCGCCTTGAACACGGCGGACATCGCGCCGTGCCGCTCTGGCGAACACCAGACCTGACCTTCCGACCACAGCACCAGCTCGCGCAGTTCCTGCACCTTGGGATGGTCGACCGGAGCGTCGTCGGGCAGCGGCAGGCCGGACGGATTGAAGATCCGCGTTTCGGCACCGAAGTGTTCGAGCAGGCGCGCGGCCTCTTCTACCAGCAAACGGCTGAACGAGCGTTCGCGGGTCGAGCCGTAGAGCAGCAGGATGCGCGGTTTGTGTTCGCCCAAAGGGGACGCTCCTTCGAACAGCGAATGATCAAGATGGGGCAGGTGTTCTGACATATGTCCTCCAGCTCAGAGAGAGCCGATACGATCCAGCTCACGCTGGAGATCAGCGCGGCTGAGTGCTTTAAATGGCAGGCCGAGAAAGGTCGCGCAGCGCCGTTCGATGATCGCCAGCGTGGCAGCAAACGCCGCGTCCACGGCGACATCGTCGCCAATCACATCCGAGGGATCTGCCAGACCCCAATGGGCTTTGAGTGCGGGGCCGAAGTACACCGGGCAGCTCTCACCGGCGGCCTTGTCGCAGACGGTGATGACAATGTCTGGCGGATTGTCTTCGAACGCGTCATTGCCCTTGCTATACAGGCCATCGATGGCAATGCCGGCCTGTTGCAGCGTCGACAGGCTGCGCGGCAACACTTGGCCCTTGGGGAAACTTCCGGAACTCACGGCCTCGAATCCGGGGCGCGCCAGATGATTGAACATGGCTTCGGACAGGATGCTGCGGCAGCTGTTGGCCGTGCACATAAACAGGACTCGCATGTTTTCTCTTTCCTCAGCAGCAGGCAGCTTCGCGAACCGGACGCCCGTCCATGTTCTGCAGGCGGGCGGCGTTGTCCTTGAGCCAATCGGCGTTGGCTTTGGACGTCACTTGCAGGATTTCGCGAACCCACGCAGGAAGATCAGGGTTGAGGCGGTAATAGACCCATTGCCCCTGACGGCGATCGAGCAGCAAACCATTGCTGCGCAGTTGCGCGAGGTGGCGGCTGATTTTTGGCTGGCTGTCGCCGAGTGCGCACATCAGTTCGCAGACGCAGAGTTCACCTTGATCGGCGATGAGCAGCATGGCGCGGACGCGGGTTTCGTCGGCGAGGCTCTTGAAGACTTCGGTGGGGGTGATCATGGGACGGGCTCAATACATACGGAAAATCGAATATACGGATATCCATATATAAATCAACTTTGAATTTGTCGCCCTCCCTGTAGGAGTGAGCCTGCTCGCGATAGCGGTATGTCTGTGAGTCAGATGTCGACTGGCACACCGCTATCGCGAGCAGGCTCACTCCTACAAAGGATCTACGGTTGGCGGGACTGTCCGCGTAACAAGCCCTGCTCCGCCTCACACAGCCCCACCACATAATCCCAGACCACTCGCAGCCGCACCGACTTGTGCAACTCGCGCCGGGTGCTGATCCAGTAGCTGCGCTCGATGCTTTCATCCGGCAGCAACGGCACCAGATCGGGATCCGACTCGGCCATGTAGCAAGGCAGCACTGCAATGCCCAATCCCGACCGCGCCGCTTCCTGCTGAGCAATAACGCTGGTGCTATGGAACACAACCCGAGGGCTGCGGCAGAAGCTGTTGAGAAACATCAATTCCTGGCTGAACAGCAAATCATCGACATAACCAATCCACGCATGCCGCCCAAGGTCTTCGCGGCTTTGCAGTGGCGGGGCTTTATCGAGATAGCGTTGGCTGGCGTACAACGCGAGTCGATAGTCGGTGAGTTTGCGCGTGACCAGCATGTCCGCCGCCGGGCGCTCCAGATGGATGCTGATTTCCGCCTCACGGTTGAGGATGCTGACGAAGCGCGGCACCGCGACCAGTTCCACTTCCAGCCCCGGATAACGCTCGAACAAGCCGATCATGCGGCTGGCGAGAAACTTGATGCCCAGCCCTTCGGTGACGCCGACACGAATCTTGCCCAGTGGCGCAGTGGATTGGGTGATCTCTTCCTGCGCCAGCAACGCCACGTTTTCCATCGCCTCAGCATGCTTAAGCAGCGCCTCCCCCGCCGGGGTCATTTCGTAGCCTTGGGCGTGCTGGACGAACAGCGCGGTGCCGAGGCTTTTTTCGATGGCTTCGATATGGCGGGCAACAGTGGCGTGGGTAGTGTTGAGACGGCGGGCGGCGGTGAGCAGGCGGCCGCTGCGTTGCAGCTCGAGAAAAAACCGCAGGTCGTTCCAGTCGAACATGGCGTGTCCTTGTCGGCTATGGTCAATGCAGGCTGTTTAAAAACGCACAGCGGCTGCGCAAAAACTAACATTCTTTTAACGAAAGCTAACAACTAGAGTGTCCGACAATAAAAACAAAAAGCGAGGTCAGGGAATGCAGACTTCCCTTGATGAATACGACTACATCGTGGTCGGCGCCGGCCCTGCCGGGTGTTTGCTGGCCAATCGACTGTCGGCGGATCCGCAGCAGCGCGTGCTGTTGCTCGAAGCCGGCGGGCGCGACAACTATGCGTGGATTCACATTCCTGTCGGTTACCTGTTCTGCATCGGTAACCCGCGCACCGACTGGTGCTTCAAGACTGAACAACAACCGGGCCTCAACGGCCGCGCGCTGAGCTATCCGCGCGGCAAAGTGTTGGGCGGTTGTTCCTCCATCAACGGCATGATCTACATGCGCGGCCAGGCCAACGACTACGATGGCTGGGCGGCCGAGGGCAATCCGGGCTGGGCCTGGAATGACGTGATACCGCTGTTCAAACAGAGCGAAAACCACTTTGCCGGTGCTGCTGAATTCCACGGCGCCAAGGGTGAATGGCGGGTCGAACAACAGCGCCTGTCGTGGCCGATTCTGGATGCGTTTCGCAGTGCGGCTGAGCAAAGCGGCATCGCCAGCATCGACGACTTCAATCAGGGCGACAACGAGGGTTGCGGCTACTTCCAGGTCAATCAGAAATCCGGGGTGCGCTGGAACGCGGCGAAGGCATTTTTGAAACCGGTGCGTGACCGGACGAATCTGACGGTGCTGACCGGGGTTGAGGTGGATCGGGTGCTGCTCGAAGACGGTCGCGCCTCGAAAGTCAGCGCGCGTCACGAAGGTCAAATCAAACAGTTCAAGGCACGCAAAGAGATCATCTTGTGCGCCGGTGCCGTTGGATCGCCGAGCATTCTGCAACGCTCCGGAATCGGTCCGCGGCCGCTGCTCGAACGCTTGGGCATCGGCGTGATTCATGAGCTGCCGGGCGTCGGCGGCAACCTGCAGGATCACCTGCAACTGCGCCTGATCTACAAACTGGAAAACGCGCGAACGCTGAACCAGATCGCCGGAAGCGTCTGGGGCAAGATGGGCATGGGCCTGCGCTATCTGTATGACCGCAGTGGGCCGCTGTCGATGGCGCCGAGTCAGTTGGGCGCGTTTGCGCGCTCGGGGCCGGAGCAGACTTCGGCGAATCTTGAATACCATGTGCAGCCACTGTCCCTGGAGCGTTTTGGCGAGCCGTTGCACAGTTTCCCGGCGTTTACCGCTTCGGTGTGCGATCTGCGTCCGCAGAGTCGTGGGCGCATCGACATTCGTTCGGCAGATCCGCAGGAGGCGCCGCTGATTCAACCCAATTATCTAAGCCATCCCGAAGACCTGCGCGTGGCAGCAGATGCCATCCGCCTGACCCGGCGCATCGTCAGCGCCCCGGCCCTGCGCGCATTCAAACCGGTGGAATATCTGCCCGGCGCCAGCCTGCAAAGTGACGAAGAATTGCAGCAAGCGGCGGCGAAGATCGGCACGACGATTTTCCATCCGGTTGGCACCTGCCGCATGGGCAATGACGGCGATGCGGTGGTCGACGCGCAGCTGCGCGTGCACGGTGTGCCCGGTTTGCGCATCGCTGATGCCTCGATCATGCCGCGCATCACCTCGGGCAATACGTGTTCGCCTACGCTGATGATTGCGGAAAAGGCTGCTCAACTGATCCTCAACCCTAATGCTGTGAACACAACCCCTGTAGGAGTGAGCCTGCTCGCGATGACGGAATAACATTCGACATCTGTGTTGGCTGATACACCGCCATCGCGAGCAGGCTCACTCCTACAAGGAACCGCGTTTGATTCAAGGCATCACCCGGACACGCAACACCAGTGGAACAACAAAAACAATCACTGTGAGGGATACCGATATGTCAGAACACGTTCAGCCGCTGGACGCCGTGCGCAGCGCGGAGACCAGCCCGGATACACGCAAAGTCATCTTCGCTTCCTCACTGGGGACGGTGTTCGAGTGGTATGACTTTTTCCTCTACGGCGCCCTCGCGGCGGTGATCAGCAAACAGTTTTTCGCCGGGGTCAACGACACCACGGCGTTCATCTTTGCGCTGATGGCCTTCGCCGCCGGCTTTATCGTGCGGCCGTTCGGGGCGCTGGTGTTCGGTCGGTTGGGGGACATGATCGGGCGCAAATACACCTTTCTGGCGACGATCATTCTGATGGGCGTGGCGACCTTCTGCGTCGGCCTGCTGCCGACCTACGCCAGCATCGGCATCGCCGCGCCGATCATTCTGGTGCTACTGCGCATGCTCCAGGGTCTAGCGCTCGGCGGTGAATACGGTGGCGCAGCAACTTACGTTGCCGAACACGCGCCAATCGGCAAGCGCGGTTTCCACACCAGCTGGATTCAGTCCACCGCCACTCTCGGCCTGTTGCTGTCGCTGCTGGTGGTGCTCGGTTGCCGCTACTTCACCGGCGATCAGTTTGAAGTCTGGGGCTGGCGGATTCCCTTCCTGCTGTCGATCGTGCTGCTGGGCATTTCCACCTGGATCCGCCTGAGTCTGCATGAGTCCCCGGCCTATCTGAAAATGAAAGAGGAAGGCAAAACCTCGAAAGCGCCGATCCGCGAATCCTTCGGCAAATGGGAAAACCTCAAGGTCGTGTTGATCGCCCTGTTCAGCATCAACGCCGGGCAAGCGGTGACCTTCTACGCGGCGCAGTTCTACGTACTGTTCTTCCTCACCCAGTTCCTGAAAATGGACCCGGCGGTGGCCAACACCTTGCTGATCATCAGCGTGGTCATCGGCGCGCCGTTCTTCATCTTTTTCGGCTGGCTGTCGGACAAGGTCGGCCGTAAACCGGTGCTGATGCTCGGCTTGCTGCTGGCCACAGCGCTGTATTTCCCGATCTTCAAATCCCTCGCGCACTACGCCAACCCGGCGATCGATCAGGCCAGCCGTCAGGCACCGATCACCGTGCTGGCGGATCCGGCGACCTGCACCTTCCAGTTCGATCCGGTGGGCAAAGCCAAATTCGACAGCCCGTGCGACAAGGTCAAAACCTTCCTGGTCAAGCAAGGCCTGCCCTACTCCAGCGCCGCTGCGCCTGCTGGCAGCGCCGTACAAGTGAGCGTCGGCGACGTCAAACTCGATGGCTTCGACGAGGCCGCACTGCGCGGCGCGATCACCTTGGCCGGCTACCCGCAACAGGCCGATTTGCAGCAGATCAACAAGCCGATGATCGTCGCCCTGATCGTGGCGCTGATCATCATCTCGGCCATGTGCTACGGCCCGCTCGCGGCGCTGATGGTCGAACTGTTCCCGACGCGTATTCGCTACACCTCGATGTCGCTGCCGTACCACATTGGCAACGGCTGGTTTGGTGGATTTCTGCCAACGGTGTCGTTTGCGCTGGTGGTGTACACCGGGGACATTTTTTATGGGCTGTGGTATCCGGTGTTGATTACCGGGGTGAGCCTGGTGGTGGGGATGATCTGTTTGCGTGAGACGAAGAATATCGATCTCGACAAGAACTGAAACTCAACCAGGCAACTCAATCGGCGAGGGCTTTGACCCTCGCCGTTTTTTTGCTCAGGCATCAGCCTTGATCACCTCAAACTTCACCTGATCCGGATAAAACGCCACGTAGTCCTTGATCGGCCCGACCGAGATTTTCGGCTTCTCATAAGTCCACACCGCGTTCGCCCCTTCATGCCCCGGCACTTGCAGACTGAAGTAATTGGCGTCGCCCTTGTAAGGGCAATAACTGGTGTGGTCGGTGCGGGCGAAGTACTTTTCGTCGATGTCTTCGCGGGGGATGTAGTAGACCGGCGGGTAGTTGGCTTCGTTGAGGATCAGTACGTGGGACGAGGCGGCGACCTGAATGCCGTGGAATTTAACTATCAGGCAGCCGGGAAGTTGTTCGAGGGCAATGACGGGACTAGGGCCGGAGCTTTTCATGGGGTTCTCCTGAATACGGCGAAGAGACCGGTTCAGGTATAGCTCATTGGTTCTGGTTGGGGTGGGTTTGCAGCCGAACGGCCCCTCAACATCAAAAGCCCCTCACCCTAGCCCTCTCCCGGAGGGAGAGGGGACCGATTGGGGGATATTGACGAGATTCACCGACATGAACGATTGGATTTGAATCCATAATCGACTCGGTTTTTCAGGTCGATGTATTTCGCCAGACAACTCGGTCAGTCCCCTCTACCTCTGGGCGGTCCGACGTTTCGGGAGGGTTAGGGTGAGGGCCGCTCTTCAGGCATCAAGCAACGATATCAGCCGCCACCGCCTGCCCAACCACACCCACAGCAAAGTCCACCGCCCCCTGCCCCGTCAGGTCAACCATCAGGCTGGTCTGATTGGTCTGCGCGAAGTAAGTCAGAATCGCATCGCCCGCATGCCCAGTGAAACCGCTGACAAAGTTCAACGACGCCGCACCCGTGGCGAAACCGGCGATCCCCGACAAGTCGATCTTGTCCAGGCCGCTGGTGAAATCCATGATCCAGTCGGGTGCGGTCATGGTCGAATCGCTGGCAGCACCAAACACGAAAGTATCCTCACCTGCACCGCCCCACAAGGTGTCTGCACCGCCACCACCGTAGAGGATGTCGTTGCCGGCACCGCCGACCAGTTCGTTGCCAACGGCGTTGCCGATCAGCAGGTCATTGCCTGAACCGCCGATGGCATTCTCCACGGTCACACCGTAAGCAACGGAAACGTTGCCGACCAAGCCACCCACATCGGAGAACGAACCTTCATTGAGGTTGATCTTCTGGTTCTGACTGAAGCCGGAGAAGTCCAGCGTATCGTTGCCGCCGCCGTCCCACACCGAGAACACCACTTTGGAGGACGCCGAAGTAGCGCTGTAAAAATCGCGCTCGGCATTGGAATTGAAACCGTACGTGGTGTCATCGGCACGGGTAGCGTAGTTGGCTCCATACAATTTTTGCACCGCGACAATATCGTCGAGCAACGGCGCCGAGGCGTACGCGCCGCTGCCGTCTTTGCTGAAATTCTGATCGGTGTTGGCTTCGCTCCAGTAGCTCATCAGGCTGTAGCCGCGAGTGTCTTCGGCGTATTTCGCGTCGTTGTAGGTCGGGTTGCCGTTGCCGGCGTTGTAGGCGCCAGGGTGCGACAGGCCGAGGGTGTGACCGATCTCGTGGGTCAGGGTCTGGCGCCCGTAGTTGTTAGTGTCCGGGGTCTTGTTGACCTGATATTGATCGTTGATCAGGTACCACGACTGGCCGTCATAGCCACCGCCGCTGGGCAGGTAAGCGAATGCCGCACCACCGGTGCTGACGTCGTAGTTGCCGAACGTCATGTGGCCATCGCCGCCCTTGCCTTCAGTGAAGGTGACATTGGCGACATCAGCCCAGGATTGCATGGCCAGCACAGCCTGCGCTTTTTGCTGGGCGCTGAACTCGCTGAAGTTGCCCAGCTTGACGTTGTAATTCGCCGGTTTGTCGGTCAGAAAGCTGTAGCTGAGGTCGATCTTGCCATCAGCATTCTTGTCGCCCCACGACAGGCCTTTGCGCAGGATTTCATCAGCGGCCTGATCGGCAGTGAATGAGGGTTTGCCGTTGACCAGCCCGACGCCACGGTCATACAAGTGGCTGAAAGCATCGATCTGGTCGAAAGCGCTGGTGGTTTTGGATTTGGCTTGAGCCATGGTGGACTTCCTTGTTTCTGAGTAGTCAGTGTCGACAGACCACGGCGATCTTCTGGCGAGATCGTCCTGTCACTCGCGTGTTTGCATCGGCGAAAAACCTGACACAGGCGCAAACCGGGCGCTAATCAATTTCTCGATAGCCCGGGCTGCGTCCCTGTATTACCCGTCATGTGCTGCAATGCTTTTTATCTGTATATCCATACAGATAAAAGTTGCCGCTGACGCCAAGTCCGGCCATTCTGTGCACCTGTGCGGACCTTGATCGACGTGGGTGGTTATGCGGTTGTACCTCTGTGAAAAACCTTCTCAGGCCAAAGACATTGCGGCCGTGCTCGGCGCCAGGCGTCGGGGCGACGGCTGCTGGCTGGGAACAGACGTCACGGTAACCTGGTGCATCGGCCACTTGCTCGAAACCGCCCCGCCGGATGCCTATGACGCCCGCTACAAGCGCTGGGTCCTGGCCGATCTGCCGATCATTCCGGACAAGTGGAAAATGACCGTCAAGCCGCGCACCGCCAGCCAGTACAAAGCGGTCAAACGCCTGCTCGGCGAGGCCAGCGAGCTGATCATCGCCACCGACGCCGACCGTGAGGGCGAGATGATCGCCCGCGAACTGGTCGAGCACTGTCGCTATCGCGGGCCGATCCGGCGTTTGTGGCTGTCGGCGCTGGACGAAGCTTCGATCCGCAAAGCCTTGGCGGCACTGAAGCCGGGGGCCGAAACCTTCAGCCTGTATCACTCGGCGCTGGGCCGCTCGCGGGCGGATTGGCTGATTGGCATGAACATGAGTCGACTGTTTACGCTGCTCGGTCGGCAATCGGGTTATCAAGGCGTGTTGCCGGTAGGCCGGGTGCAGACGCCGACCTTGCGCCTGGTGGTGGATCGCGACCGCAGCATCGCCGATTTCGTGCCAGTGCCGTTCTGGGCGATTGATGTCGGTCTGCTGCATAACGGCATACCGTTTACTGCGCAGTGGCGTGCGCCGTCGGATGCCTGTGACGATCAGGATCGCTGCCTGAATCAGGCGTTGGCCCAGCAAGCGGCTGCGGCGATCAGCAGCGCTGCCAGTGCCCGGGTGGTCAAGCTGAAAACCGAGCGCATGCGCGAGGTGGCGCCCCTGCCCTTCGATCTCGGCACCTTGCAGGAAGTCTGCTCGAAGAAACTCGGCCTCGGCGCGCAGGAAACCCTCGACATCGCCCAGGCTCTCTACGAAACCTACAAAGTCGTCACGTATCCACGCAGTGATTGCGGTTATTTGCCGCTGAGCCAGCACAGCGAGGCGCCGGGGATTCTCGCCGCGTTGCGGCAGGCCGATCCGGGTCTTGAGGCGCTCAACGGGTTTCTGGAGCCGCAACGCAAATCCCGCGCGTGGAACGACGCCAAGGTCAGCGCGCACCACGGCATCATTCCCACCGCTGCAGCGAAGAACCTTGAACGCCTGACCGGCAAACACCGCGCGGTCTACACGCTGATCCGCGCGCGCTATCTGGCGCAGTTCCTGCCCAATCACGAATACGATCGCACCCAGGCCGATTTCGATTGCGCTGGTGAAGCATTGCGTGCGGTCGGCAAGCAGATCATCGAACCGGGCTGGAAACGCGCACTGCCCGAGGCGCTGGCAGCGGCCAAGGGCCGCGAAGCACCGGTACCGCAAACCTTGCCGGCACTGACGCAAGGCGTTGAGTGCGCGGTGGCTGACGTCAAGTTCAAGGATCTGTGGACGCAACCGCCCAAACCCTACACCGAAGGCGATCTGATCAAGGCGATGAAAAACGTTGCCAAACTGGTGGAAGATCCGCTGCTCAAACAGAAGCTCAAGGACACCACCGGGATCGGCACTGAAGCGACCCGCGCCTCGATCATTCAGGGCTTGCTTGACCGTGGTTATCTGGTGAAAAACGGCAAAGCCCTCGCCGCTACCCCGGCGGCGTTCAGCCTGATCGACGCGGTGCCCCGCGCAATTGCCGACCCCGGCACCACAGCCATCTGGGAGCAGGCGCTGGACATGGTGCAAAGTGGCGAAATGAGTCTGGAAGAGTTCGTCACCAAACAGGCGGCGTGGATGAGCAAACAGGTGACGCGCTGTTCCAGTCTCAGCCTGACCATCAGCGGCCCGCCACCAGCCGGCAAAGCGGCGGCCCCGTGGAAGAAAAAACGCAAATCGACCCGTAGCAAAACCACGGGTACGACAAAACGCACAGCGAAACCGTCAGGCAAATAAAACCCGCTAGTGTTTCTGCAAGGCTCAGCACTTTCAGGAACCCGGCGCATGGCCAATATCGAACTGCACCCCGCCCAGCGCGATGAGCTGGACATCATCGAAAACCTCATGCAGTTCTACATGTACGACTTCAGCGAGTGGCTGCCACTGAAGCTCGCCGAGCACGGCTTTTTCTCGATCCAGCCGAAAAACGGCTATTGGCGTCACCCGGCCACCCAACCGTTCCTGATTCGCGTCAATGGCGAACTCGCCGGCTTCGTGACCGTCGATAACGAAATCCACATCGCCGGGGCCGAACACAACATCGGCTATTTCTTCATCGCCCGACGCTTTCGTGGCCAAGGCGTCGCGCAGTTTGTCGTCTCTGCCCTCTTGAGCCGCATCCCCGGTCAATGGCAGATTTTCCATATCGACGCCAACCTGCCGGCACAGCGCTTCTGGGCCAGGCTGATTCCTTTATTGAGCGACGGCCACTTCACCCTGCAGCAGCGTGAAGTGGACGGCTATCCGTGCACCTTCTACGTGCTGCGAACGCCTTTTTCCGTTGCCTGAACGGATTCTTTCTCATTCCAAAACAGCTTTGTCCGACAATATGTAGTGAGCAAAAATAATCACTACAAAACCGTTGACGGCATCGTTTTGCTTTTGCATGATGAAGACGTTCCCCGATCGGGAACACCAGTAACACGCTTGAGCAAACTCGTCTGACCGCCGAGTTGTTTTTTCCGGATACACGCTGCCCACAAGGCAGATTGAAGAAGCTGACCTGGCCTGAACGTCCAGTACAAGGACGAGAAGCGCTGGCGAAAATTCTCAAGACGCTTGTGGTCGACACGGTAAATGTCGTCAAGGAGCCTCCCGGTTTTCGCTGCTTCTCCTCGTTGTGACGCTATTGCGTAGCAGTTATTCAACACGACTACATGCAACAGATGCACGACCCCGTACTTCACACGGGCGAGCGCTGACGTCCTGGTTTCGGTGCCAGGGATCAACTAACCGATGGGCTACCTGTATTAGCGAATCAACTTTGAAAGATCACCAGACTGGTCAAGGGGCAATATCATGAATCTGAACAATCAACCTACTATCGAAGAACTGGCTCGTATGTTCGCTGCGCAGAAAGACAGCCATGACAGCCATATTCTCTGGATCAGCAAGTCAGGTCAGGTGCATATCGACTGCCTGGCGACCCATGCTGACGAAGACGAGTTCGACCGCAACCATCAGAACCTGCTGGCCCGCCTGAAGATGTACCGCCGTGGCCACGGTTATGTTGGCAAGAAAGCCGCGGCCGACAAGGACTTCATCGGAAATGTTCTGCAAACGCTGAAACAGGCGTGGGATTCGATGCAGAATAAGAATGAAGTTCGGGTGATTGATCGGTTCTGCTGAGCTAGTCATTAAGTAATTGAAAGGCCTGCTTCCTTAAAGGAAGCAGGCCTTTTTTTGTTCGCTTGCATTGATTTGGCGTGACTGGAATTGTGGCCCCTCACCCCAGCCCTCTCCCGAGGGAGAGGGAGCCGATCGAGTTGTATAAAATCATCCGTCAACCGGACACACCGAGTTGATTATGGATTCAGCAAAACACTTTCAGGTCGGCGTATTACTCCAACATCTCTCGGTCAGTCCCCTCTCCCCTTGGGAGAGGGTTAGGGTGAGGGCATCCCCCAGCCCAACACCATTTCAGCAAACGCCACCGCCGCCGCACTGTGATAATTATTGCGCCGCCGCAACAACGCCGCTCCACGCTGAGGCGCCTCGCTCTCCACGCGCAACCGGCGCAACGCCCGATCCTCGGTCGCAATCGCCTGCGGCAACATCGTCGCCAGCGGCGAATGACGCACCACTTCCAGCAACGTACTCACCGAATTCACCTCGATCCGCACCTGCGGCGTAATCCCATGCTGACGAAAATACTCATCCACCGATAACCGCGTGATGAAGTCCGGCGCCAGCAAGGCAAAATCCAGTGAAGCGATATCCTCCGGTGTCAGCACCGCCACACTGTCATACAGCGGATGCTCCCGCCCGACCATGATCCCCAGCGTTTCGGTAAACGCCGGAATGCATTCGATATCAGCATTGCGCACCGGCGTAAACGCAATCGCAATATCCAGCGAGTCATCTGCCAGCCCCGCCTCGATGTCGTCCATCGACAGCTCGAAAATCTGCAAATGAATCCCCGGATAGCGCGCGGCAAAATCGCGCACCAATGGCCCGACCAGGTAAGCCATGAACGTCGGTGTCATCGCCAGACGCAACGTCCCGCGAGACAAATCCTTCACGTCATGCAACGCGCGCTTGCCCGCCTCCAGCTCCACCAACACACGTCGCGCGCATTCGATGTAAGCCTCGCCAGCATCGGTGGGTTTGACCGTCCGCGAGGTGCGATCAAACAGATTGACCCCCAGTGTCTCTTCCAGTTGGCGAATCTGCTGCGACAGGGTCGGCTGTGAAACATGCAACGCCTCGGCGGCACGGGTAAAGCCGCCGTGATCGGCAACGGCCAGCAGGTAACGCAAATGTCGCAGCAGCATGGGAACACCATCTATAGGCAGGACTTATGCCAAGCATTGTATATCGGTCTTGGACGCTATGGATGAATCGGCAGAAGATCAATCCCACACAGCAAGCCAACCCCTGAAAGGAGTGACACCATGCAACAGTCCCACGCCTACAACGACACCAGCCTGGCCCTGACCACCCGCATTCTCGACGCCAAGGCACGCAAAGATCTGTCGTGGCAGGATCTCGCCGATGACACCGGCCTGAGCCTGGCGTACGTCACCGCTGCCCTGCTCGGTCAGCACCCGCTGCCGGAAAACGCCGCCCAAGTGGTCGGTGACAAGCTGGAACTGAGCGCTGAAGACGTCGCGGCGATGCAGATCATCCCGCTGCGTGGCAGCCTCAGCGGTGTGCCGACCGACCCGACCATCTACCGCTTCCACGAGATGATCCAGATCTACGGCACCACCCTCAAAGCCCTGGTTCACGAGCAGTTCGGCGACGGCATCATCAGCGCGATCAACTTCAAGCTCGACATCAAGAAAGTCGAAGACCCGGAAGGCGGCTCCCGCGCGGTGGTCACCCTCGACGGCAAGTTCCTGCCCCTGCGTCCGTTCTGATCCGCACCGGCCCGCACCCTGCGTGCGGGCCAACCCACCCCCAAATGGTTACCCGTCACCACTGCATCTGGAGGCTGCCCCATGCAAAAAATTCTACTGATCCTGGCCCTGCTCGGCGGCTTTTCCGTCCAGGCATCTGCCGCTGACGAAGCCGTCGCCTATCGCTACGGCATGCAACTGGATATCGCCCAAGTGCTGAGCATTACTCCGGTCGCCGATGTGTGTGGCGTGGTGCCGGTGGAGATGACGTATCTGGACAGCCACGGCGGCAAACACATTCTTCAATACAGCGAATTCGGCAGCGGTTGCTCGAACTGAGAGGACAACACCATGAAAAACCTGATTGATGGCTTCCTGAAATTCCAGAACGAAGCGTTTCCGCAACGCACCGAACTGTTCAAACACCTGGCGACCACGCAACAGCCCGGCACGTTGTTCATCACCTGTTCCGACAGCCGTGTCGTGCCGGAACTGCTGACCCAACAAGAGCCCGGCGAGCTGTTCGTGATCCGTAATGCCGGCAATATTGTGCCGTCCTACAGCCCGCATCCGGGCGGGGTTTCGGCGACGGTGGAATACGCGGTGGCGGTGCTCGGCGTTACCGACATTGTGATCTGCGGCCATTCGGACTGCGGTGCGATGACGGCGATCGCCCAGTGCAAATGCATGGATCACCTGCCCGCCGTCAGCGGCTGGCTGCAGCATGCCGAGTCGGCGAAAGTGGTTAACGAATCACGACCGCATGCCAATGACGCGGCGAAATTGAGTTCGATGGTGCGCGAAAACGTGATCGCGCAACTGGCGAATATCCAGACCCACCCAAGTGTGCGTCTGGCCCAGGAAAAAGGCCTGCTGAATCTGCATGGCTGGGTGTATGACATCGAGACCGGCTCGATCGATGCGCTGTCCGCCGACCGCCGCACGTTTGTGCCGCTGGCCGAGCAACCAGCGACTTGCGCGATCCATGCACAACCCACCCACGCCGCCTGAGCAACTGATCGCTCCCACGCTGGAGCGTGGGAACGATCATTGTCCGCCAGATCAACGTTTTACCGTGAGATCGATCTGGGTCATGCGGCTACGCACGGTGAACACGCCATCCCCGGAAAGAATCGCACTGCGCGCAAACAAGCGCCCACTCTCCCAGTTCGAAAGCCCCAACTCTGGTTTGTTGAGCGCGTACTGCCCATCGACCCAACGGGTAATGCCGTTGCCCACGAACGGCGCATTCACCGCGTTGTAAAAACGCTCCTGAACCTGCGCATCCTCACTGATCAACGACACAGTGAACTGCGGGCTGTAGCGGTTGAACAGCGCAATCGCCTGATCCAGATCGTCAACGATCATCAGGCTGACTTCCGGGGTTTCTTCCCACTCCCACTCGCGGCCCAATGCGGATTCCGCCAAGGGCTCAGCCAGTGCTTCAGTCTGATAACCCTCTGCGCGATAGACCTCGACCGTCGCGTTCTGCCACTCGCTCGGCAAGCAACTTTCGCTGCCTTCGACGATGTGCAATTTGCAGCTCTGGCCACGCGCGGTGCCGGCCTGTTGCAATGCCTCAAGAAACAACGGCACCAGTTCCGACGCGCGATCACGCTGGATCAGGCAGACGTTCAACGTATTGCAGACTTTGCGATCCAGCGAGTTGCGCACCACGGCGGCGAAACGTGTGGCATCGGCATCACGATCAGCGATCAACCACGCGCCCCCCGTGCCGTGCAGGCTGACAGCGGTGCCAGCCTGCTGGGCGATACTGCCCAACTGACTGACCGCACGACCCGAACCGCGCGCCACCGCCAGCGACAAACGCCGGTCAGCGAACATCGCCCAACCGGCGGCATGATTGACGCTTTCCACCAACGACACCGCGCCGGCCGGCAGACCGGCATCGGCCAGCGCCGGGTTCAACGCATGAGTGACAATGGCCTGCGCGGTGCCCAACGCATCGCTGCCAATGCGCAAAACGGCGGTGTTGCCAGTGCGCAAGACACCCGCCGCGTCGGCGAACACGTTCGGCCGGCCTTCAAAGACAAACGCGACGATGCCCAACGGCGAAACCACTTGCTCGACCTTCCATCCGTCGTGTTCAACGCTGCTGATGACTTTGCCGCGCGTGGCTGCGGCATCCCGCCAGGCGCGCAGACCGGCGATCATGTCGCCACGCATGCGCTCATCGGCGAGCAATCGGGTGGTGGAACGACCGCGCGCCTTGGCCCGTTCGATGTCCGCGCGGTTGGCGGTTTCGATGTGAGCCCAGCACGCAGGGGTTTCCAGACGTTGCGCAAACAGGTCGAAAAACTGGCTGATGGCCTCATCGGACACCGCCGACAACGCCGTGAATGCCGCTGCCGCGCGCTCGATCGCTACCGACGCCGCTTGCTGATCCGCCACGGGAATCAACAGCAACTCGCCACTGACCTGCTCCACCAGCAGATGGTCTCCGGGCTGAAAGCGCGCGGCCAGTTCGGGGCTGACCACGGTGACGCGGTTACCAGCGAAAGGGATCGGCGTGCCAGCGACTAGACGTTCGAGCGCAAGAGACATGAAGCGGATTCACCATGCAGGGAGCGGCCGGAAAATGTATAGGAACACCCTACCCCCAGGCAACACAAAACCCTTGTGGACAACAACATCCTGTGGGAGCGAGCCTGCTCGCGAAAGCGGTGGATCTGATACATCAATGTTGGCTGACCCTGACGCCTTCGCGAGCAAGCTCGCTCCCACAGGGTTTTGTGGTGTTTGTGTGATCGGATCAGAAGACTGACCAGCCAATCCGCGCGCTAAGCATCTCCAGCGCCGCCATGCCCGCCAGCGAGTTCCCCGCGGCATTCAACTCCGGCGACCACACGCACACCGTGAACTGCCCCGGCACCACCGCGACAATCCCGCCGCCGACACCGCTCTTGCCCGGCAAGCCAACGCGATAAGCGAAGTTGCCCGCTTCGTCATACAGCCCGCTGGTGGCCATGATCGAGTTGACCTGCTGGGTTTGCCGACGCGTGAGGATCTGTTCGCCGCTGTGTTTGCAGAAACCGTCGTTGGCCAGAAAGCAGAACGCCCGCGCCAGATCAATGCAGTTCATCCGCAACGCGCAGTGGCTGAAATAGCTGCGCAGCACCGCTTCGACGTCGTTGTGAAAGTTGCCGAACGACTGCATCAGATACGCCATCGCCGCATTGCGCGCACGGTGTTGATATTCGGAGTCGGCGACTTTGCCGTCGATCATGATCTGCGGATTGCCTGACAGTCGGCGGACGAAATCGCGCATCGACAGGGTTGGTGCGGCGAAGCGTGACTGGTTGATGTCGCAGATCACCAGCGCACCGGCATTGATGAACGGATTGCGCGGCCGGCCGCGCTCGAATTCCAGCTGCACCAGCGAGTTGAACGGCTGCCCGGACGGCTCGTGTCCGAGGCGTTCCCAGATCGCTTCGCCGGAATGATCGATCGCCTGCACCAGGCTGAACACCTTGGAAATGCTCTGCACCGAGAACGGCGTATCGGCGTCACCGGCGCAATACATCTCGCCGTCGTTGCCGTACACGGCGATGCCCAGCTGATTGGCCGGCACGGTGCCGAGGGCAGGAATGTAATCAGCCACCTTGCCCTGCCCGATCAACGGGCGGACAGCGTCAAGAATCTCGTTCAACAGCGCTTGCATGCCGGGTTCCGAAGTCTCGCCCCATGGGATTGCGGGGACACTGGGGCTAGACGCTGCGCCCGCCCGTCGAATCACACCGGCCGCCATCGTGGTGAATGTTCTAGGCTCAACCGCACATCCAAAAACGGGAGAGCAACCATGCAACTCGAAGGCTCCTGCCATTGTGGCGAGGTCACGTTCAGTCTCACCAGCGCCCATCCCTACCCTTATCAACGCTGCTATTGCTCGATCTGTCGCAAGACTCAGGGCGGCGGCGGTTATGCGATCAACCTTGGCGGCGACGCGACCAGCCTCAAGGTGCGCGGGCGCAAACACATCAGCATTTACCACGCGAAGATGAAAGACGAAGGCGACAAACGCGCCCATCGCAGCACGGCCGAGCGGCATTTCTGTTCATTGTGCGGCAGCGGCCTATGGCTGTTCAGCCCGGAGTGGCCGGAGCTGATCCACCCGTTTGCCTCGGCCATCGACACGCCGTTGCCGGTGCCGCCGGAGCACACGCATTTGATGCTCGGCTCGAAAGCACCGTGGGTAGAAGTCGACGTTAAAGCGAATGACAAACAGTTTGACGTCTACCCCGAAGAATCCATTGCCCAATGGCATGAACGCCTCGGTTGACCCGCTGAACGCGTAACTCCAGGCTCCCCCCTGGAGTGAGCCTGCTCGCGATAGCGGTGGGGCAGTAGCAAAAATGCCGATTGGACTGACCCCTTCGCGAGCAAGCTCGCTCCCACAATGATCTCTGGCGTTCACAAATCCAATGTGGGAGCGAGCCTGCTCGCGAAGGGGCCGGCACAGGACAGCGCATTCAATCCAGATGCGCCCAGGTCATCCGGAACGACGCCCCACCCCAAGGCGAATCACCCACCTCAACCTGTCCGCCATGGGACTGCGAGACCCGCCGCACCAGCGCCAGGCCCAAACCAAATCCGCCGGTACGGCGATCGCGGCTGGCATCCAGCCGCGAAAACGGTTCAAAGATTTTCTCGCGCCCATCCACCGGCACGCCCGGCCCGTCGTCGTTGACCCGCACCTGGTAATAATCGCCCGTGCGTTCCAGCGTCACTTCCACCCGCTGTTCGGCATAACGAATCGCGTTGCGCAGCAGATTGATCACCGCCCGCGCCATGAATCGCGGTTCGATGCGCACGGTGTCGATCCGGCAATCCGCGATCAGCAACTGCACCCCCGCCGCCTCGGCCTCCAGCGCCACACTGCCAACCACACTGTCGAGCCAATTAGCGGCCTGGATGTTTTCGCGCTTGATCACCGTCGCGCCGCGCTCAAGGCTGGCGTAGGTCAGCAGCTCGGACACCATTTCCTCCAGTTCACCAAGGTCGGCGTACATGTCGGCGATCAGCTCGCGGTTCTGACTGGCGTCCGGCTGTTGCTTGAGCTGGTCGAGTTCAAACGACAGCCGTGCGATCGGCGTGCGCAGTTCGTGAGACACGGCATTGGTCAGCTCACGCTGATTGGCGATCAGCCCTTCGATGCGCGCCGCCATCAGATTGAAGTGTTCGGCCAGATCGCGAATGTTCGAGCGTTTCGACAATTGAATGCGCACCGACAGGTCGTTATCGCCGAAACGCTCGGCGGCCAGGCGCAGTTTCTCCAGATCGCGCCAGTGCGGGCGCACCCAGAAAAACAGGACGATGCCGATCAACACGGCAATCATCAGGTAGGCGGCGGCAATATAAAACGGCATCAGGCTCGGCTCGGCCGGCAAGCGGATGCTGAGCAACTGCGGCCCCTCGTCAATCGCAGAAATGTACTGGGTGTACTTGTCGCGGATCACCAACAGCCCTTTGGCCAGCTCGGCTTTTTCCTCGTCGCTCAGGGCCAGTTCAGAGGCGTCGACCAGCGTCAGCCCCAAACCGTAATGCGGGCGGATCGTTTCCAGCTGTTGTTCCCGGGCCGGGCCGTCGAGGTCGCGCAACTGCTGGCCCAACGCCCAGGCCTGGCCGCGCACGGCCTCACGGTTGTAGTCCTGCATCTGATAATCGAGCAAGGCATCAAAAGTGCGCTCGACCGTCTGCAAGGCCAGCACCAGACCCAACGTCATGACCAGAAACAGCCCGAGAAATAACCGCAGCATCTACAGCTCCCACGCGAACGGATTGAACAGATAACCCTTGCCCCACACAGTCTTGATACACATCGGCTCGCGGGGATTGTCTTTGAGCTTGTTGCGCAATTTGCTGATGTACACATCGACGCTGCGATTGAGCCCGTCGAATGCAATCCCGCGCATGCGATTGAGAATGTCATCCCGCGACAGCACTTTGCCGGCCGCGCTGGCCAGCAACCACAGCAGCTCGAATTCCATGGTGGTCATTTCAATGACCTCACCCGCCAGCCGCACTTCACGGCAACTGCGGTCGACGCTCAACTGACCGAACTCCATAAAACTCACCACGTTGCTGTCCGGCACCTGCCGTCGTTGCAGCGCTCGCAGCCGGGCCAGCAATACCGGTGGCTTGATCGGTTTGATCACGTAGTCATCGGCACCGGACTCCAGACCGAGGATATGGTCGAGGTCATCTTCCTTGGCCGTCAGAATCACGATCGGCGTGTCCGACACACTGCGAATCTCCCGGCACACGTGCAGACCGCTCTGCCCCGGTAACATCAGGTCGAGCACCACGACTTTCGGTTTGAATTCGAGAAAGGCAGCCACGGCCAGATCACCGCGATGCACCGTGCGCACCTCGTAGCCGTGTTGTTCGAGAAAGTGGGCGATCAGCGCGGCGAGGCGCTCATCGTCTTCCACCAGCAGGAGTTTGCCAAAACCCAGGTTATCCATAACGACCGTGTGCCGCCCTTGTGTGAAGTGGTCGGCATTATGGCGGCAATCGCGCTGAAGGCGTTTGCTTCAGGCAGCAAAAACCGGCCACAGGGGCCGGTTTTCGGTGATGTTTCATACTCTTAAGAGTTTTTAACAATCTTGTGCAGGCACACCGCTGTGGAAGCGGAATTCTTCGTCCGGCGACTCGATCAGTTCCTGCTCGGCGGCGCGGACCTTGTCGATGACCTGAGCAATATCCTTCGCATCGCCGGACTGATAGGCCAGTTTCAGATAACCCTGAAAATGCCGCGCCTCGCTTTTCAGCAGGCCAAAGTAGAACTTGCCGAGTTCTTCGTCCAGATGCGGCACCAGTGCTTCGAAACGCTCGCAACTGCGTGCTTCGATAAACGCGCCGACCACCAGCGTATCCACCAGTTTCACCGGCTCATGGCTGCGCACCACCTTGCGCAAGCCCGAGGCATAGCGGCCGGCATGAAGCTGGCGCAGTTCGATCTTGCGCCGTTTCATGATGCGCATGACCTGCTCGTGGTGCACCAGTTCTTCCCGGGCCAGACGCGACATCATATTGATCAGGTCGACGTGGGAGTGGTACTTGGCAATCAGGCTCAGGGCGGTGCTGGCAGCCTTGAACTCACAGTTCTTGTGGTCGATCAGCAGGGTTTCCTGATCGGCCAGGGCGGCCTGAACCCAGGCGTCGGGGGTGCGGCAGCCAAGGAATTCGTGGATTTCGGGAAGGATCATGGGGCTCACGGTAAAAGGTGTTCGAGCGAAGGGCGCCGATTATACCGGCCTGTCCGCAGACCACCAGCGGCTGGCGTTGATATGCATCAAGTCGCGCACGATCGGACAGCAACTATAGTTGTGCAACGCCGTGCCTTTTCTTTGCTGGAGACTCCGCTCATGCAAGCCATTCGCAGCATTCTGGTGGTCATTGAACCCGAACATTCGGAAAGCCTGGCGCTCAAGCGCGCCAAATTGATCGCCGGCGTGACCCAGGCCCATCTGCACTTGCTGGTGTGCGACAAGAAGCACGACCACGCCGGCATGCTTGGCGTACTCAAAGCCGCGCTGATCGCCGACGGCTACAGCGTGACCACCGAACAGGCGTGGAACGAGAGCCTGCATGAAACCATCATCGAGGTGCAGCAGGCCGAGGGCTGCGGTTTGGTGATCAAGCAGCATTTCCCCGACAGCTCACTGAAAAAGGCCCTGCTGACCCCGGCAGACTGGAAGCTCCTGCGCCACTGCCCTACCCCGGTGCTGCTGGTGAAAACCGCCGGTTCGTGGAAGGACAAGGTGATTCTGGCAGCCGTGGACGTGGGCAATGCCGATGGTGAACATCGGCATTTGCACACGACGATCATTGATCATGGCTACGACATCGCCAGCCTGGCCAAGGCGCATCTGCATGTGATCGCTGCGCATCCATCACCGATGCTGTCGGCTGCAGACCCGACGCTGCAACTGAGCGAAACCATCGAGGCGCGTTACCGCGAGCAATGTCGAGCGTTTCAGGCGGAATTCGATGTCGATGATGAGCATTTGCACATCGAGGAAGGCCCAGCGGACGTGTTGATTCCGTTCATGGCGCACAAGCTGCAAGCGGCGGTGACCGTGATTGGCACGGTGGCGCGGACCGGGTTGTCAGGTGCTCTGATTGGCAATACGGCTGAAGTGGTTTTGGATGAACTGGAGAGTGATGTGCTGGTGCTCAAGCCGCAGGAGGTTGAGGATCACCTGGTGGAGTTGGCGGTGAAGCACTAAACAGCTCAAATTGAAATGCGATCCCTGTAGGAGTGAGCCTGCTCGCGATGGCGGTGTGTCATACGACAACAGTGTTGACTGATAGACCGCTATCGCGAGCAGGCTCACTCCTACAGGAAAACGCATTCCAAGTGTGGGAGCGAGCCTGCTCGCGAAGCTTTCAGGCGCCAAAGGCGTCTTTCAAAAAGCCCGGGGCGATATAGCGCTGATAATGCGCTTCCGACAGCAGGAAGAATTCCCGATCAATGGCATCGCGCAATTCCGGCAGGTTCCAGTCGCGAAACTCCGGCAGCAACACCATCCCGTACGCTTCCAGATTAATGATCACCCGCGCCCCACGGGCAATCAGCTGATACGCCCAGCAATATTCCGACTGATGCGGCACGAAGCGGATCTTGCGCTGTTCCAGTTGCTCGCGCAGGCGCGCCGAATCGAAAATCTCGACCTTGGCCGCCATCACTTGTGACAGCAATTGCTCCAGACGCAACCACACCGCACGTTTTTCTTCCTCGTTGTAGCCATTCCAGTGGATCACTTCGTGGTGGAAACGCTTGCAGCCACGGCACACCAGATCACCGTAAACAGTGGAGCAGAGGCCGACGCAGGGGGTCTTGATGGTCTGATTGGGCATAAGGTAGGTAAAACACTGAAACGCGGAACAGGTCGGCATGTTAGCCCTTTGTCGGGCATTGATCACCCCTCAAACTTCAGGGTCACAGCCACGCGCAGCGTTTGCACTGGCCACGCGCATTGCCACGAAAGTCCAATAGAGCCCGACTTACCTTTAAATTTTTTTTGCCGTAGAATCAGCCAGCCTTTTAAGGCGCCAATGTCCGTTAGAAGCTGTTTTCAAAGCGTCACGAGCACAGTCGTTCCTTCAGAGCGGTGTTGGCGAGGGATTTTTCCAGCGGGGAAAAATCCAGCGCCAACCCTCATCAGCTCCCCGTTCTGCAGGCGTAAAACTTTGAAAGCAGCTTCTGTAAGGAATTGCCGGTAATTCTGGCCGAACGACCCACAACGTCGTGAGGAGCATGAGTACGGCAATTTCGGGATGAGCGTCCCGGACACCCATTTGGGACCACTGATGAGGGTAATAACTGTGCTTGAAGCCTACCGCAAACATATCGAAGAGCGTGCAGCCCTGGGTATCGTTCCCCAGCCGCTTAACGCCGAACAAACAGCAGGCCTGGTCGAGCTGCTGAAAAACCCTCCGGCTGGCGAAGAAGAATTTCTCGTTGACCTGATCACCAATCGCATTCCACCAGGCGTGGACGAAGCGGCCTATGTCAAAGCCGGCTTCCTGTCTGCACTGGCCAAGGGCGAAGTTTCCTCCCCTCTGCTGGACAAAAAACGCGCTGTAGAACTGCTCGGCACCATGCAGGGCGGCTACAACATCGTCACTCTGGTTGACCTGCTGGACGACGCCGAGCTGGCGCCAGTCGCTGCCGCGCAACTCAAGCACACCCTGCTGATGTTCGATGCGTTCCACGACGTCGCGGAAAAAGCCAAGAACGGTAACGCTCACGCTAAAGCCGTGCTGCAATCCTGGGCTGACGGCGAGTGGTTCAAAAACCGTCCGACCCTGGCCGACAAGATTAGCCTGCGCGTGTTCAAGGTAACCGGCGAAACCAACACCGACGACCTCTCCCCTGCTCCTGATGCCTGGTCGCGTCCAGACATCCCGCTGCACGCCCTGGCCATGCTGAAAATGGCCCGCGACGGCATCGTTCCTGATCAGCAGGGCGCTATTGGCCCGATGAAGCAGATCGAAGAAATGCGCGGTCAAGGCTTCCCCATCGCCTACGTCGGTGACGTGGTCGGTACCGGTTCGTCGCGTAAATCGGCCACCAACTCGGTGCTGTGGTTCTTCGGCGACGACGTTCCTTACGTGCCGAACAAGCGTGCTGGCGGTTTCTGCTTCGGCAGCAAAATCGCTCCGATCTTCTACAACACCATGGAAGATGCCGGCGCACTGCCAATCGAGTTCGACGTTTCCAACATGAACATGGGCGACGTGATCGACCTGTACCCGCATGCTGGCAAAGTCTGCAAACACGGCACCGACGAAGTCCTGACCACCTTCGAAATGAAGACTCCGGTGCTGTTGGACGAAGTCCGTGCCGGCGGCCGTATCCCGCTGATCATCGGCCGTGGCCTGACCGAGAAGGCTCGCGCCGAACTGGGTCTGCCACCGTTCGATCTGTTCAAGAAGCCAGAAGCCCCAGCTGAAAGCACCAAGGGTTTCACCCTGGCGCAGAAGATGGTCGGCAAGGCTTGCGGTCTGGCAGAAGGCCAAGGCGTTCGTCCTGGCACCTACTGCGAACCGAAGATGACCACCGTGGGTTCTCAGGACACCACCGGTCCAATGACCCGTGACGAACTGAAAGACCTGGCGTGCCTGGGCTTCTCCGCTGATCTGGTGATGCAGTCCTTCTGCCACACCGCAGCGTATCCAAAGCCGATCGACGTGACCACCCACCACACCCTGCCTGACTTCATCATGACCCGCGGCGGCGTTTCCCTGCGTCCGGGCGACGGCATCATCCACTCGTGGCTGAACCGCATGCTGCTGCCAGACACCGTGGGTACCGGTGGTGACTCGCACACCCGTTTCCCGATGGGCATCTCGTTCCCGGCCGGTTCCGGTCTGGTTGCGTTTGCTGCGGCCACCGGCGTTATGCCGCTGGACATGCCGGAATCGATCCTGGTGCGCTTCAAAGGCAAAATGAAACCTGGCATCACCCTGCGTGACCTGGTTCATGCCATTCCTTACTTCGCTATCCAGAACGGTCTGCTGACCGTCGAGAAGAAAGGCAAGAAAAACGCCTTCTCCGGCCGCATCCTGGAAATCGAAGGCCTGGAAGGTCTGACCCTGGAGCAGGCGTTCGAACTGTCCGACGCCTCGGCCGAACGTTCGGCTGCCGGTTGCACCATCAAGCTGTCGAAAGAGTCGATCACCGAGTACCTGAACTCCAACATCACCCTGCTGCGCTGGATGATCGGCGAAGGCTACGGCGATGCACGTACCCTGGAACGTCGTGCTCAAGCGATGGAAGCCTGGGTTGCCAACCCGGAACTGATGGAAGCCGATGCCGACGCCGAATACGCCGAAGTCATCGAAATCGATCTGGCCGACATCAACGAGCCGGTACTGTGCGCGCCGAACGATCCGGATGACGCCCGTCTGCTGTCCAGCGTTGCTGGCGAGAAGATCGACGAAGTGTTCATCGGTTCGTGCATGACCAACATCGGTCACTTCCGCGCTGCCGGTAAACTGCTGGATCAGGTCAAGGGTCAGCTGCCAACCCGTCTGTGGCTGTCGCCGCCGACCAAAATGGACGCTCACCAACTGACCGAAGAAGGCTACTACGGCATCTACGGCAAGGCTGGCGCACGCATGGAAATGCCAGGCTGCTCGCTGTGCATGGGTAACCAGGCACGCGTTGAGCCGAACAGCACCGTGGTCTCGACTTCGACCCGTAACTTCCCGAACCGTCTGGGCGACGGCGCGAACGTCTACCTGGCTTCGGCCGAGCTGGCGTCCGTGGCTTCGATCCTGGGTCGCCTGCCGACCGTCGAGGAGTACATGGAATACGCTGGCAAGATCGACAGCATGGCGGCCGATATCTACCGCTACCTGTCCTTCGACCAGATCGCCGAGTTCCGTGAAGCTGCTGCGAACGCCAATATTCCGGTCGTTCAAGCCTAACGTTACAACGCACTGAAAAACGCCGCCCATCGTGAGATGAGCGGCGTTTTTTTATGCCTCACACATAGACCCTGTGGGAGCGAGCCTGCTCGCGAAAGCGGTGTGTCAGTCGATGTAACTATTGGATGATGAATCGCTTTCGCGAGCAGGCTCGCTCCCACATTTGATTCTTACCAGACAAGAGACCTGCATTTCCCCGATAGGGTTACGGGTTTAGTGTGAGGGCTTTCTGCACGGCGCCATCGACGCTCAGACCGCTGAGGATCACCGCGTTGGCTTGCACTTCGGGCAACGCCTCCAGCACCGCCAGCGCCTCATGCTTGAGCCGCGCCAGAATCAAACGCTTGCCTTCCTGATGCACCCGCACAAAGAACTCCTGCATCGCCTCAATGCTGGTGCCATCCAGGTCCGGCGTCTCCTCGAGACTCAGAATCACCGTATGCACCGGCATTTCTGCATGGCGGATCAACCGTAACGCCGCGCCCAGAATCCGTTCAACGTTGGCAAAGAACAACGCCTCACTGGGCCGAATGATCAGTACGCCACGCTCCGTTTGCGCAACGGGATGACGCTGCACATCGACAAAATCGTGCCCACCATCAATCCGCCCGAGCACTTGAATGTCCGCGGCCGACATCTGCTTGAGCATCAGCAGCACACTGATCGCCACCGAAACCAGCAGACCGTCCAGCACGCCCAATACCAACACGGCCGAAACCGCGCAGATCACCAGCACACGATCCCGGCGCCAAATGAAGTAGCGGCCCAGTGGCTGCAGACTCAAACCGCGACCCAGCGCATGCATCACAATCGCGGCGAGGATCGGCTCCGGGGTCAGGGCAATCCACGGCAACACCGTCAGCACGATGATCAGCACCACCAACGCCGCCACACCGCCGGCCCAGCGTGACGTCGCACCTGCTGCTTCATTCGCCGAGGTCGCCGAGTACCCTGCCCCGGCCGGCATACCATGAAACAACCCGGAGAGCAGATTCGATGCGCCTAGCGCCAACAGATCACGGTTTGAGGTGACGCGGTCGCCATGCTTGAGCGCATACGCACTGATCGACCCGTAAGACTCCGCATACAGAATCATCACCAGCGCAAAACCCACCTCCCCCAGCCGTAGCCAGTCGGCGAATGGCAGCACCGGCAGGTTGGGTACTTCCAGGCTCAGGTCGATAATGCCGATCATCTGCACGCCGTACGCCGACAGATTCAACCATTGCCCGGCGGCGATGCCGATCACTACTACCAGCAAGCCACCGGGCACCCGCGGGAATCGTGAAAACACTGCGAGCAACACCAGCGCGAGAGCCGCAACAGCCGCGGCCGGCCAGTTCCATTGCGGCAGCTGTTCAAGCAATTGCGGGGCGAAGCGCACCAGATTGGCGTCGGTCAGATGCACGCCGACCACGCTGGCGACCTGTTTGAGAATGATGGTCAGCGCCAGGCCGAAGGCGAATCCGCGCAAAACCGGTTTGGCGATGAAGGAGGTGACACTGCCCAGACGAAAGAGCCCAGCCAATAGAAACAACCCGCCCGTGACCAACACCAGGCCGACTGCCAGGGTCGAGCGCAATTGCGGGTCACCATTGGCCAGCGTCGCCGTCGCGGCCGCCAGCACTGCGGCCGACGAGGACGTTGCCGACACAATCGCAAAACGACTGGTACCGAACACCCCATAACACAGCAACCCGGCAAACAGGGCGATCACCCCGGCCTGTGGCGCCAGCGCGGCAATGGTCGAATACGCCACCGCTTCGGGCAGCAAGAGACCGGCTATCGATAGACCGGCGAGTACATCCCGCCAGCGATTGGGTTGTTCTACAGGTTGCGGGGCGCTCGACAATCCACTGTCTCCAGACGAAAAAAAGCCGCTGCATACATCGTATGCAGCGGCCACTGTAGCTGAGTATCTGGAGTTGTAGCTTACGCGGTCAGCGAATAAATCAACGCCGAAATCGCTACCAGGCCGACAGCCGTTACAAACACGTTCGACGCCTGGCCGCGATAGCGGGCCATCGCTGGCACTTTACGGATTGCGTACATCGGCATCAGGAACAGAATCGCCGCGATCACCGGGCCACCGATGGTTTCGATCATGCCCAGAATGCTCGGGTTCAGGGTTGCCACGATCCAGCACACCACCAGCATGAAGGCCGCCACGATGCGATCCAGCGCCTTGGCGCCCGGGCGTTTGCCGCTCTTGATAATCAGGCCTTTGAGACCTTCGCTGGCACCGATGTAGTGACCGAGGAACGATTTGGAGATCGCCACAAACGCAATCAACGGCGCTGCGAAAGCGATGGTCGGATTGCTGAAGTGGTTGGCCAGGTACGACAGGATCGACAGATTCTGCGCCTTGGCCTCGGCCAGTTGTTCCGGCGACAGGGTCAGCACGCAGCTGAAGACGAAGAACAACACCATCGCCACCATCAACAGGTGTGCGCGGGACAGGATCTGCGAGCTGCGCTCTTCAGCGTGAACACCGTAACGACGCTTTTGATCGACTGCAAACGCCGAGATGATCGGCGAGTGGTTGAAGGAGAACACCATCACCGGAATCGCCAGCCACAGCGTGTGCAGCAACGCAGACGGTGCCGGCACGTGCGAAGCCGTGGCGAGAATGCCGCCGTTCCAGTGTGGAATCAGGTAAACGGCGAGGAACAGCAGCGCGACGATAAACGGATACACCATCAGGCTCATCGCCTTGACGATCGCCTGCTCACCGCAACGCACCACGGCCAGCAGACCGAGGATCAGCACGAACGACAGCAGAGCGCGCGGTGGCGGCGTGATGCGCAGTTGATGTTCGAGAAAACTGGCGACCGTGTTGGTCAGACCGACGCTATAGATCAGCAGGATCGGGAAGATCGCGAAGAAGTACAGCAAGGTGATCAGCGCGCCGGCCTTGATGCCGAAATGCTGCTCGACCACTTCAGTGATATCGGCGCCTTCACGACCGGAAAGCACAAAGCGGGTCAGGCCACGGTGCGCGTAGAACGTCATCGGGAAGGCCAGCAGCGCAAGGACCACCAGCGGCCAGAAGCCACCCAGTCCTGCGTTGATCGGCAAAAACAGGGTACCGGCGCCGATGGCCGTCCCAAACAGTCCCAACATCCAGGTGGTGTCCTGGCGATTCCAGCTCGAAAGTTCAGCGGGTGCTGCTGCATCAAAGCGTTCTTCGACGCTATTGGCCTGATCATTCATCCGGTCGGATCTCCGCATTCCGGTCACTTGCCACTCGGTCAGGACGCGTCGGAAAAAACCGACAGACATGCTCCGGCCGAAACAGGGGCGCGATTCTCCGCGATAAATGAGCAGAAGCAAAGACTTAGCTGAGGAATGGTTATACGGAGCAGATCAGTCGGGTGTCGTTTTCGGAAAAATGGCTGTCGCACAAAGACACGTCGAATGTCGTTTTTAGTATGACCGTGCGAGTTCAAGAACACATTTCAGACCGAACGAAGAACCAGGGTTCCGATTGTGATGACGACCAGCGCAAATATTGCCCCCATGGCGAACCTGAATAATTCAGAGCGAATCTCCGCGGGGGACAGTCCTTTCGCCTCTTCAGCGAACTCGGCGTCCTCTCGTCGAAGTCGTTCGACTCTGGCCTTGGGATCTTCTGTGTACATGTTTATTGTCCTTTGCGAAGTCACGAGATCAATCTGCTATGCAAATCGTTGTTGAGCATCCGATACGCCTGATCGCAAACCATGATGCTTGCAGCGTTTCATTCAAAGCTTGGTCAATATCCCGAATACAGCCGTAATCGCAGTTAGCAGTCCCGTGCCTACGGCCACCGGGTACCAGAACCTTTCTCGCTTGAGTTTGTTTTCCTCAGCCATGAGCTTGCGCCTCTCGACAATGAGCTTGCGGGATTCGTTTGTAGTCTTTCGAGTTCCAGGTTTTCTCGATCATTCTGAAGCATGTGCCTTCCTTGGCGTTTAGCACTGAGTGCCCGGACTGCTTTGTGCCCTCATGATTTCGCATTCATCAACTGCCCGATAGCGGACGGATCTGTCGAATTCGTAGGCAAAATCCGCGAGTCAGGTAGGCCGCCTCATACAGAGACCTTTCAGAAAACACCTCGCGATCAAGTACCCGTGCCTTTCAATTTGGCCCACATGATCTAGCGTGAAATGAGTCCCCCTGCCCTGCGGAGCCTTCCCATGCCATTGGTTCGCGTCGACATCAGACAAAACCCCGACCCCAACTTCGCCAAACGCATCGGCGAGCAGATCTACGCCGCCCTGCGCAGTTGTATAGATGTGCCCGAGCACGACAACTTTCAGATCCTGACCGAGCACGATGGCCAGCACCTGGTCTACGATCCGCAATATTTGGGGATCCAGCGCAGCGACGGCGTGGTATTCATTCAGATCACCATCAGCGAAGGGCGCACAGTGGAGAAAAAACAGTTGCTGTTCAAAACCATCGCCGAGCGCCTGCACGCGCAGTTGGCGGTGCGCCTGGAAGACGTGTTCATCAATCTGGTCGAGGTGAAAAAAGAGAACTGGTCATTCGGCAATGGCATTGCCCAGTACGTCACCTGACCCCGCAATTGACAGCCAACTACCGGCCGAAGCGATCATCAAACATCACAAGGCAACCCTCGGCGCTGCCTTCGCACGAGTAATCGACAGTGCGGATGTCAGGTTTTAAAAGAAACGCTCCTTGAAATTGACGCAACTTCGCCGGCTGCGGTTGCGTCAATCACGAATTTGTAACCTTATCCTCCGTCCTACAACTGCGTGTACTTCTCTAATGTCACCTGCGCTATGAATTACAGAAAACACCAATAAAAAGCCCTTCGCCTATCGATACTTCAGAATACTCCTACAACCAAAAACACCTAATAAAACCACGACGAAATATTACCGAAATCCGAATAACAGTCATTTGTTACAAGCAACTACGCAGCCATTGAACAATCCTCTTTTTCAGGCCTATATTTTTCACGTCCTGAATGACGAAAGACCAATCGCAAACGACCTTCGAAGTTTGATAAAGAGGAAAAAGCATGCAAAAGCGCACGATCACCGGCCTGCTGTTGACCGGACTGCTTTTCACCCCGCTTGCCAGCGCTGATGTCCGCGAGCTGGCTTCTTCGCCGCGATGGCTGACTACCAAGGTCTACATCGATGGCGCTCCTGAAACAGACGTCAAGGCGAAGTATCCCGGCGTCGTAGGTATATCGACCTGGGATCCCGAGAGTAATCGATACGAGTTCTTTTACACCGACACAGGCGAGTCAAAGTACAACAAAGGCGGAGGCGGTTATTTCTTTGTCACCGGCAACCAGAAACAGCACATTCTGGTACCCGATATCGGTCCGACCAAAACAATTGTCAGGCGTCTGGAAACACTGAACAACAGTGAATTCACTTACTCTCGGGAAGTCCCCCGCGACATGATCGACAACAATCCACTTGTACGTATTCATGTCGTTCACGCGCCGTATACCGGCACCGTAGAAACCAAATCCGCCATCAAACAATAAAACCAGGAGTTCAACATGCAAAAGACAGTTAAAACCCTGCTGATGTCGACGTTGTTGGCCTCCACGGTGTATTGCGCCGGAGTCAGTGCGCAAGCCGCCACCCAACCCGCCACAAATACTGTTGCCACCGCCGACAATGCAATGATGCTGACCGTGTTTCTGAAACATGATCAAACCCGCCCGCTGAGCGAACTCAAGGCCCAGCTCACACAACAAGGCTTCTACAAGACCTTCCCCCCCGCCGGGGTCGAAGTGGTGAGCTGGAACATCATGATGGGCATTGGCCAAGTGGTGACCGTACGCTTCCCCGCCTCACGGCTGGCAGAAGTGAACCTCGCCCTGGAAAACACCGCATGGGGCAGTTACCGAACCGAGTTTTATCCAACCTATGATTTCAAGCCGATTGCCCTCGCAGAACAAACCAAAGCCCAAGCAGCCCAATGATGCCGACAGCACACCGGATCACCGGTGTGCTGCCTACCCTTGCTTCTTGCCCGAAGCCGTCCAGAATCAAAGCACCACTGCGTGAATGACAACGATTGCCAAGCCGCTGCGGATTCAGCACTCTGAAACGACTTTCGCGACCGACCCGCCGACGTTCACAGGAGCCGCGCAATGCCCGCAACCGTTCTGGTACTGGTTGAAACCATTAATGACTATTTGCCGATCCTCGAACATCAGGGTTTTCACCTGATCCTCGCCCCCACGCCGGCCGAGCGTGCGCAAGCCATCGCCACTCACGGCAGCCGCATCGACGCGGTGCTGACCCGCGGCCCGCTGGGCCTGACCGCCGATGAAATCACCGCCCTGCCCGCGCTGAAAATCATCACGGTAATCGGCGCCGGTTACGAGCAGGTCGACCTGCAAGCCGCCAGTAACCGTGGCATTACCGTCACCAACGGCGCCGGGGTCAATGCCTCGTCGGTGGCCGACCATGCGATGGCGATGCTGCTGGCGCTGGTCCGGGATATCCCTCGTTGTGACGCTGCGGTACGCCGCGGTGAATGGCCGAAGATCATGCGCCCGTCGCTGGCCGGCAAACGCCTGGGGATTCTCGGGCTGGGCGCCGTGGGCATGGCGATAGCCAAACGCGCCCACTTTGGCTTCGACATGGAGATCAGCTATCACAGCCGCCAGGTGCGCAGCGATGTGCCTTACACGTTCTGCTCGACGCCGACCGAACTGGCACGGGCCTCGGATTTCCTGATCATCGCCACGCCTGGCGGCATCGGTACACAGCATCTGGTGACTCGCCCGGTGCTCGATGCGCTGGGGCCGAAAGGCTTTGTCGTCAATATCGCCCGCGCCAGTGTGATCGCCACTGCGGACCTGATCACGGCGCTTGAGCAACGCAAAATTGCCGGCGCCGCACTGGATGTGTTCGACCACGAGCCGCAAGTGCCGGATGCGCTGAAAACCCTAAGCAACGTGCTACTGACGCCACACGTCGCCGGTCTGTCACCGGAAGCCACTCAAGGCACGGTGGAGTTGGTGGGCAAAAATCTCGTGGCGTTTTTTTCGGGCGAACCGGTACTGACGCCCATTGCCTTGCCTCCGAAACTCAACAATCAGCGCGTGCACTGAAGCACGCCGGACGACGTGTCGAGCGCTCGTCCCAGCCCTCCTTTTCGGCCATGGCATATCCGCAAAACCCTGGTTCAACGCGACTTTTCGCGCACATTCCCAAAGGTGATTATCGGGCAACACGCTAGCCTATAAGACCGACTCGCGCTTGTGGCGCCCCGAGCGCGCCATTAGATTAGCCAATGATGTCTGGCCTCCAAAATAAGCAGAAGGGATAAGCATGGCGCTTACTGACCAGTCCACCCGTATCCGCTCTGGCGAAGAACTCGATGCCAGCCTGATCGATCCGTACCTCAAGGCGCACATTCCCGGCCTGAGCGGCACACCTGCGATCAGCCAGTTTCCTGGCGGTGCGTCGAACCTGACCTACCTGCTGGAATACCCGGAACAGGAATTCGTCCTGCGCCGTCCGCCGTTCGGCCACAAGGCCAAGTCCGCCCACGACATGGGCCGTGAATTCCGCATCCTCAATCAATTGCGCGACGGTTTTCCGTATTGCCCGAAGGCCTACGTGCACTGCACCGACGAATCGGTGATCGGCGCCGAGTTCTACGTCATGGAGCGGGTCAAAGGGATCATCCTGCGCTCGGAGCTGCCGCCGGAGCTGGGCCTTGATTCGGCAAAGACCGAAGCCCTGTGCAAAAGCTTTATCGACCGCTTCGTCGAACTGCACCGCGTCGACTACAACGCCTGCGGCCTGGGCGATCTGGGCAAACCGGAAGGCTACGTCGCCCGTCAGATCAAAGGCTGGAGCGAGCGCTACGAAAAAGCCCTGACCCCGGATGCGCCGCATTGGGAAGCAGTGAAAGCCTGGCTCAACGACAAGATGCCGGCCGACCACCCGACCTCAAGTATCGTCCACAACGACTACCGCTTCGACAACGTCATCCTCGACCCGCACAACCCGATGCAGATCATCGGCGTACTCGACTGGGAACTGACCACCCTCGGCGACCCGTTAATGGATCTGGGCAACACCCTCGCCTATTGGATTCAGGCGGACGATCCGGCGCCGGTGCAACTGATGCGCCGCCAGCCAAGCCACGCGCCGGGCATGCTCACCCGCCGCGAGTTCGTCGATTACTACGCCGAACGTTCGGGCATCCAGATCGACAATTTCGACTTTTACTACACCTACGGCCTGTTCCGTCTGGCCGGCATCGTGCAGCAGATCTACTACCGCTTCTACCACGGCCAGACCCAGGACAAACGCTTCGCGCAGTTCATTCACATGAACAAACTGCTGGAGCAGATGAGCTTGCAGGTCATTGCGAAATCGAGCCTCTGACGGCCCACACCCAGGAACCCTTATGTCCAAGACTCAGTTGTTCGACCTCGACGGTAAAATTGCTTTCGTTTCCGGCGCCAGCCGTGGCATCGGTGAAGCCATCGCCAAACTGCTGGCCCAGCAAGGCGCCCATGTGATCGTGTCGAGCCGCAAGCTCGACGGCTGCCAGCATGTCGCCGACGCGATCATCGCCGCCGGCGGCAAAGCCACGGCCGTGGCCTGCCACATCGGTGAAATGGAACAGATCAGCCAGGTGTTCGCCGGGATCAAGGAACAGTTCGGCCGCCTCGATATTCTGGTCAACAACGCCGCGACCAACCCGCAATTCTGCAATGTGCTGGACACCGATCTGAGTGCGTTCCAGAAAACCGTTGACGTGAACATCCGTGGCTACTTCTTCATGTCGGTCGAAGCCGGCAAGCTGATGCGCGAAAACGGTGGCGGCAGCATCATCAACGTCGCGTCGATCAACGGCATTTCGCCGGGGATCTTCCAGGGCATCTACTCGGTGACCAAAGCGGCGGTGATCAACATGACCAAGGTCTTCGCCAAGGAGTGCGCGCAGTTCGGCATCCGCTGCAACGCGCTGCTGCCGGGTTTGACCGACACCAAATTTGCCTCGGCGCTGGTGAAGAATGATGCGATTCTCAAGCAAGCGCTGACGCAGATCCCGCTCAAGCGTGTGGCTGATCCGAGCGAAATGGCCGGCGCGGTGCTGTACCTGGCGAGCGATGCGTCGAGCTACACCACCGGGGTTGCGCTGAATGTGGACGGTGGATTTCTGTCCTGATTTAAACGGCAAATGATTAACCCTGTGGGAGCGAGCTTGCTCGCGAAGGCGTAGTGTCAATCGACAATGATCTGGTTGACACACCGCATTCGCGAGCAAGCTCGCTCCCACAGGTCACTGCTTGAATCAGGCATCGAGGACTTTCGGTAACTGCCAGCCGAAATGCACCGACAGCAAACGCAACAGCAAACACGCCGCCCCCGCCAGCAACGCCGCCGCTACCGGCGAAACGCCCAGCCTGCGGCCGATGATCAACACCGCCGCACCGACAAACGCTGAACTGGCATAGAGATCCGCCTGCAACACCACCGGTATCCGCGCCAGCACAATGTCGCGTATCACCCCGCCACCGACGCCGGTGATGGTGCCCATCAGCATCGCCACAAACGGTGTGATCCCGAAATTCAACGCTTTCTGCGCACCGGCCACGGCAAACAGCGCCAAGCCTGCTGCATCCAGCACAATCAGGGTTGAACCGGACCAGCCCAGCACCTGCTCATGAAAGGCAAACGCCAGCCCGCCCATGAAAAACGCGAGTGCCGGGTAGCGCCAATCGGCCACGGCATTGGGTGGCGTCGCACCGATCAACAAGTCACGAGTCACCCCGCCACCGAGGGCGACGATAAACGCAATCACCATCACACCGAGCAAGTCGAGCTGACTGCGCATCGCCGCAATAGCGCCTTCCACGGCAAACATCGCAGTGCCGGCCAGGTCGGCTACCAGCACAATCCGCTCAACCCGGGACTGCCGCCCCGCCGGCGCTATTGCGTGACGCAACGGGTGGTCGTGATGTGTCGAGTAACCTGCCCGTCGGCGTATACGTCACCGGCGACCTCAGTGTTTTCGAGCACCTGACACGTGCGCTCCGGCGGTGGCGGCGGCGCTGCCGGTGGAGGGGGTGGAGGACTGGCGCAACCCGCCAACAACACTGTAAAGAAAGCCAACGGCAACACGCGTTTCCCAAGATTGTTCATAGGACGACCCGCGACAAATGGAAGAGCAACTCCCGCGACCGAACCGACCACGGAAGACCTGACCACTCATTCTTTATAGCCGAGCCCCCCGCAAGCGCCAGTGAATCGGCCGGATCGGAAGGAAGTGGCTGTCGATTTTGCGTTCGGATTCGAGAGGATTGGCAAATTGAAATGTGCTTTGCCTGATAGAGCCTCATCGCGAGCAGGCTCACTCCTACAATTGAACAGAGTACATCTGGCAGAGATTGGTCGGCTGTCAGGCCGCCTTCGCGAGCAAGCTCGCCCCCACAGTTGAAAAGAGTACATCTGGCAGAGTTTGGTCGGCTGGCAGGCCGCCTTCGCGAGCAGGCTCGCTCCCACAGTTGAAAAGAGTACATCTGGCAGAGATTGGTCGGCTGTCAGGCCGCCTTCGCGAGCAGGCTCGCTCCCACAGTTGAAAAGAGTACATCTGGCAGAGATTGGTCGGCTGTCAGGCCGCCTTCGCGAGCAGGCTCACTCCTACAATTGAACAGAGTACATCTGGCAGAGATTGGTCGGCTGTCAGGCCGCCTTCGCGAGCAGGCTCGCTCTCACAGTTGAACAGAGTACATCTGGCAGAGATTGGTCGGCTGGCAGGCCGCCTTCGCGAGCAAGCTCGCTCCCACAGAACAGCCAAAGCAAAACAGCACAAATCGCGCATCGCTTGTGCTTCTCACCACTCAACAGGATGAGCGTTAGCTCGGCTGCAGCTCTTGATCTTGCCGTGCTGGCCCCTTCGGCAGGCTGAGTGGAGGGATTGATCCGGGGGTGGGAGCGCAGCGACCGTTTGGCGAAGCCAAACACAGCGAGAGGAGGTGCAGCGAAGCAAACCGTAGGCGCTGCGCCCGGATCGATCCCGGAGCGAAGGAACCCCGAGCCCCAGCGAGCGGGCCGAACGCCGGGGCCCAGCCTTTTGCTTACTTTTCGGCGTCTGGAAAAGTGAGTCGCTGTAAGAGCGAAACCGCCAGCCGCAGCACCCAAAGAAACGGATATACACCCAACCCCCAAGAGCATGGTCGGCCCAAAGGCCGCCAAGCCTAAAAGCCCTAAGCCAAATCAGGATCCCGAAAAGAACGCAAAGTGTTGCTCTCCAACTCATACCGCAATTCTTCAATCAAAGCCTCAACCGACTCCGGCGTCCGCAACGCATCAAGCTTCAACCCACTGATCACCAGATCCACCTGCCCCGACACCGGGTGATAAAGCTTCACCGTCAGCGAATGATCGCCGTCCACCAGACACTCACACGCCAGCGGCGAAAAACTGTGTTCAAGCTGCGTGCGCAACTGCGCAAGATTCATCATCAGACTGTTCCTATAACGACTGCGAAGGGCCGCGATCCCGAGCCAGAAAAAACTCGTATCGCACCCCGCCAGACTAAGAACAGCCGTCGACCGCCAACACCTCAATATGCACCTGATGAACTAGTGCATTTGCACCTCAGCGCTGGCCCTTGGCGCCCCACTCCCCGGAAAACAATCCACGCTCGCGCGCCCAGACAATCGCCTCACTGCGACTATGCACATCGAGCTTGGAATACACCGTGGCGACATGATTACGCACCGTGTTCGGCGCCAGTTTCAGCCGCGCGGCGATCTCCTTGTCCGCCAGCCCTTCACAGATCAACCCCAGCACATCACGCTCACGCGCCGTCAGATCGGTAAACGAAATGCTAGGCAGTTGCGGCGAGTTGACCTTCTTCACATTGGCCAGTTTCTCGATCAACGTACGGCTAAACCAGGAAGCGTCTTTCATCACCTCCTCAATCGCCGCCACCAACTCAAGCTCGGTACGCTTGCGCTCGGTAATGTCCATCAGCACCAGCAAATAGCACGGTGTGTCCTGAATATTCACAGTGTCGGCGGACAGCGCGCACTCGAGCAGATCCGCATCCTTCTTGCGCACCCGCACATCCACCCGATCCACCCGCCCGTTTTTCGCCAGCGCCGCCAGCAACCGCGTGCGCGCGCCGCTGTCATCGATAAAGTCCAGCTGCGGCACGGTTTTGCCGAGCACGTCGTCGCTGTCATAGGCCAGGGTTTCGAGGAACGCCTGATTGACGTCAATCACCTGCTGTTCGTCGGCACTGCAAATCAGGATCGGCACCGGCGTCAGGCGAAACGCCTTGGCAAAACGCTCCTCACTCTGCCGCAACGCCACCTCGGCCTTGTGCCGCAGCTCCATGTCGACAAAGGAGAACAGCATGCAATCCTCATCGTTGAGCGTCAGCGGCTGGCCGGCCACGATCACCTGCTTGCTGCTGCCATCGGGCAGGCGCAGCTCGGCTTGCATCTGCGGGATGGTCGCGACGTCGCGCAGGCGCTGAATAGCCAGGTCCCGGTGTTCGGCCTGCTCGAAAATGTCGATTTCATAAGAGGACGTGCCAATCACCTGCTCGCGGGTGTACCCGGTCATTTCCAGAAACCCCGGATTGACCTTGATGTAACGTAGATCACTGAGCCGGCAGATCACCGCCGGTGCCGGGTTGGCATTAAACGTCCTTTCGAAGCGCTGCTCGGCATTGGCCCAATCGGTGACATCGCTCATGATCAGCACCAGCGACTCGGGCTGCCCTTCGCGGTCCGTAAGAATCATGCTGCGTACGCTGTGCACCCAGATTCGCTCCGGGTCGTCGCTCGGCGACACTTCGATCAGCACGTCATTGAAACTCTCACAGCGCGCTACTCGGCTGATCGGGTAGTTTTCGGCAGTGATCGAGTGATTATTGCGATAGCGCAGGTTGAATTTCTTGGCGTATTCGTCGGCATTGTGGCCCAGATCGGTGATCCGCTTGACACCGTGCATGGCCAGCGCGGCTTCGTTGGCCCAGAGAATGCTCTGATCCAGCTCCAACAGGATCACCCCGTCGGACAGCCCGGCGATGATCTGCTGCAACTGGCGGCGGTTGGTTTCGGTGGTCAGGACTTCCTGGCTCATTGGATCTCCACAAGTGATACGGCCATGTGAAGAGTACGACCGCGGCGGCCCGAGATCGTGCCGACGGCTTCAACCCGATCACCATTCCCTTGTGGGAGCGAGCCTGCTCGCTCCCACAGGGATTAAGTGATCAACCGCAGGATTGGGTTTTCAACTCACGCAACGTGTCGAGAAACAGCTTGAGCACCGGCGAAGCATCGTCCGCCCGATAAGTGGCATACAACGGCACCTCCGGCAACGCCGGGGTCAAGCGCCGGAACACCAACCCCGCCGGGGCCAGTTGCTCAATGGACGCCGGCAACAGCGCCACGCCAAACCCGGCGCGCACCAGACTCAGCAAGGTCTGCACCTCGATCACTTGTTGACGAATCTGCGGCGTGAACCCGGCCTGAATGCAGCATTGAAACAGAAAATGGGCGAACCGCGACTGCTTCAATTCCAGCGCCACAAATGGCTCCTGCGCCAGATCCGCCGGGGCCAGCACCGCGCGGCCAGCCAGCGGATGATCCGCCGGCATCACCACATTGATCGGCTCGTAAATCAGCAGTTCATTGCGCAACTGCGGATCGTCATAGCCGACGCGAAACACACAAGCGTCGATGCGTTTCTCCTTCAACGCCTTGACCTGCGCCGCCGGGGTCATTTCATGCAAACGCCAGTTGACCTGCGGATAACGCTGGCGAAACAGGTGCAAGGCCTTGGGCAGCACGCCGACCATCACCGAACTGATCATGCCGATTTCCAGCTCACCGAGTTGTCCGCGCCCGGTCTGCCGCGTCAGGTCCAGCGCCCGCTCAAGCTGTTCGAACACCAGCGGCGCCTGCTCCTTAAGCATCTGCCCCGCCGCCGTGAGTTCGACCCGATGATGGCTGCGCTCGAACAACGGCGTGCCGAGTTCTTCCTCCAGCAAACGAATCTGCTGGCTCAGCGGCGGCTGGCAGATATGCAGGCGCTCGGCGGCGCGACCGAAGTGCAGCTCATCGGCCAACGCCATGAAGTAACGCAACAGGCGCAAGTCCATGGCGGCTTACCCCAGACTCAGCGGCGTCGAACGCTGGCGTACGCCGGTCAGCGCGAACAAGGCATTGGCGATGGCCGGCACTACCGAAGGGCTGCCCAACTCGCCGACGCCACCGGGTTTACTCGGCTCGCCATTCAACACGACGATGTCGGTGGCCGGCATGTCGGACATGCGCATCACCCGGTAATCGTGGAAATTGCTCTGCACCACCCGGCCCTGTTTGATGTCGAGCCGATCGAACAACGCATGGCCAAGTCCCCACATCAGACCGCCGTAGATCTGTTCCTCGACACCGCCCGGCGAAACCGCCAGACCGCAATCGACCACACAGGTGAGCTTCTCGACCTGGGCCTTGCCATCAACCGTTGCCAGTCGCGCGACCACCGCAATAAAACTGGTGTAACCCTGGTTGGTGGCGATCCCCAGCGCCATGCCCGGCGGCAACGGTTTGCCCCAACCGGCGCGCTCGGCAGCCTGCTTGAGCACGGCCACATGTCGTGGCCGCTCCTGCATATTGGCCAGCCGGAACGCCAATGGATCTTCGCCAGCGGCGTGGGCCAGCTCATCCATGAAGCTTTCCACGGCGAACACGTTGGGGATGAAGCTCACCGAGCGATACCAACCGCTGGGCACGTGGCTTTCATGCTTGACCCAGTTCAGTTCCAGGTGCGGCGGTCGATAGGCGAAGTCCCACGCGGTGATCGCCTCGGTGGTGCTGTAATCCATATGATCCGGCCGTTCGAAGTAACCCGGCTCCCACTGCTCCGGCGAGGCCGGCGACACCGCGTGCAGTTGCAGCGCGGTGAGTTTGCCCTGGGCGTCGAGCGCGCCTTTGACTCGATGCAAGGTCGCGGGGTGATTGAACAGCGCGTGCATTTCGTCCTCGCGACTGTTGAGCAGTTTCACCGGCACACCGGTTTTCTGCGCCAGATACGCGACTTCGAACAACCAGTATTTAGCCTCCCGCGCGCCGAAGCTGCCGCCAGAGACCAATTCATGAATGGTCACGTTGGCCTTGTCGATGCCGCATACGGTTTGCGCCGCTTCCAGTGCCGAGGACGGCACCTGCACACCGCCCCAGTAAGTGATCGCTTTGTCCTTGACGTGGGCGGTGATGCAGATCGGTTCCAGCGGGTTTTGCACCTTGTAGGGCATGGTGTAATCGGCTTCGATCAGCTTCGCCGCGCCTGACCATTGCCCGGCGACATCACCCTGGGCCATGGCTTTGACGGTTTGTACTTGCGGATCGCCGATGGCCTTGACCTGCGCGCTGGACAGTTGCTCGCTGTCGAACCCGGCCAAGGGCGAATCGCTCCATTTGATCGCCAGCAGATTGCGCCCCTGCTGCGCGGCCCAGAACGTATCCGCCAACACAGCGACGCCTTCCTGATTGCCGCCGAGCACATCAGGGCGCCCCGCAATCACCAGCACTTTGCGCACGCCCGGCACCTGCAACGCGGCCGCTGAGTCGACGCTGAGCACCGTCGATCCAACCACCGGCGCGCGCTGAATCACAGCGACCAGCATGTCCGGTAGTTGCACGTCGATGCTGTACTTGAATTGTCCGCAGACCTTGGCCGCCGCATCACGTTTGTGGCGCAGTTTGCCGATGTATTTGAACTGCGCCGGATCCTTCAGCTTGACGTTTGTCGGGGCTGGCAGATTCGCCGCGACGCCGACCAGTTCGCCGTAACCGAGGCTGCGTTTGTTCGCAATGTGAACGACCCGACCGTCTTCGGTGGTGCAACTGTCAGGGCTGACTTTCCACTGCTTGGCGGCTGCCGTGATCAGTAGCGCCCGCGCCATGGCTCCGGCCATGCGCAGGCGCTCGTATTCCAGGGAAACACTGGTGCTGCCGCCAGTGGAAAAAACCTTCCAGACCGGATGAATGTAAGTCTCGAAAAACGGATCTTCCGGGGTGATGACCTGCACGGTCATCGGGTTGACGTCCAGTTCTTCCGCCACGCACGCGGCCAGCGCTGTTTGCGTGCCGGTGCCGGAGTCGTGCTTGTGCACCACCAGTTTCACCGTGCCGTCGGGAAAGATGCGCACCCAGGCATTGGGTTCGAATTCACTCGCCGGGGCCGGCGCTTTTGGGTCGGTCGCCGCCATGCCACCCGGCAGATAAAGGGCAATCGCCAGGCCCGAAGCAACCGTCGCCGCTTGCTTGAGAAACACTCGGCGCGGCAATTCTATGCGGCTGTCGTCGATAAGGCTCATCACGCCTCCTTCGGCGCATTCGCCGCACGTTTGATCGCTTTGTTGATGCGTCCGTAAGTGCCGCAGCGGCAGATATTCCCGGACATCGCGTTGCGGATCGAATCGTCGGTCACCGCCGCACCGGTGTTGAGCAACGCGGCGGCGGACATGATCTGCCCGGATTGACAGTAACCGCATTGCGGCACATCTTCGGCGATCCAGGCCAATTGCAACGGGTGGTTTTGCGTCGGTGACAAGCCTTCGATGGTGGTGATGCGGTGGCCCGCGACGGCCGCCGCCGGCAATTGGCAGGAACGTACCGCGACGCCGTCCAGGTGCACGGTGCAGGCACCGCACAGGCCCATGCCGCAACCGAACTTGGTGCCGGTGAGTTTCAGTTGATCACGCAGTACCCATAACAAGGGCTTGGAGGAGGATGCTTCATCCAGCTCGCGTCGTTCGCCGTTAACCGTGAATGCAATCATTGTCAGGCTCCAAAAGAGCGGCCCGTCTTTGTGCGGGCCTGGTGACCGATTATTGGAACCCCGGGCAAAACGCGGCCAGCGACGATTTCTGCCAACCGCTGTAAGCAGGACTAACAACATGTACAAGCGATACCCGTCGGTGCAGTCCATGAGCGCGTTTATCCACGCGGCGCGCAGCGGCAGTTTCTCCAGTGCTGCGCGTAAGCTCGACCTCACGCACAGTGCGATCAGTCAGCAGATCCGCGCGCTGGAAGATTTCATCGGCCAGCCGCTGTTCGTGCGTGAAGGTGGCGGCAGCAATCTGACCGACGCCGGGCAGCTGTTTGCCAGTGTGCTGTCGGACGGTCTGGCGCAGATTGATCGCGCCTTGTCCTCGGTGAAAAACCGCAGCGTGGCGCAACGCCTGACCCTCGACGTCGACAGTGAACTGGCGCAGAGCTGGCTCAATCCGCGCCTGCCGCAGCTGCTCGATGAACTGCCGGATTACGAGGTGACGCTGCTGTCGATGCCGCGTAGTGATCGCAGTACGTTTGAGCGGGTCGATCTGGCGTTGCGTTATGGCTATGGCGATTGGGACGACTGCGAGATGACGCAGATTTGTGGCGATCGGGTATTGGCGGTGGCTTCGCCAGAGTTGCTTGAACGCTATGGTTTGCAAGTGCCGCTTAGCCCGGCGCAGATCCTGCAGTTGCCGCTATTGGGGTATACGCGGCGGTCGTGGATTCCATGGCTGGATGCGGCCGGGATGACACCAAACGAACCGTCAGCGCGGGTGATTTTTGATAATGCGGCGAATCTGATTGCGGCGGCTGAGGCCGGCGTTGGCGCAGGGTTGGTGCGTGGATTACTGGCGGCTGATGCGTTGCGCAGTGGGCGATTGGTGGCGTTGAACGAGGCGCAGATTGCGGCGCATTACAACCTTTACGCGGTGTGGCCGCATGGGCAGGCTGAGCGTGTGGCGCCGGTGGTTGAAATCATCAAACAGTTGGCTTTGTGTACGCTTGAAATCCAGCCCTCACCCTAGCCCTCTCCCAGTGGTAGAGGGGACCGATTGGGGGATATTGCAGAGTTACACTGACGTGCACCTCCTGCTGTGAATCCATAATCGATTCCATCTGACAGGGGAATGCTTCAGAAAATCGTCGACCTGAACCAGCCTCGCCGAATCCATAATCGCCTCGGTTTCTCAGGTCGATGCATCGCGAAAGACACCTCGGTCGGCCCCCTCTCCCTCCGGGCGGTCCGACGTTTCGGGAGGGCTGGGGTGAGGGTCGCTTTTGACCTGTCCATATCGAACGCATATCACCACCGCGCCCAATTAATATTGTACGAACCCAACCCCGCCTTCCAATACTCGCCCTCAGCAACCACCCACCCGGGCCGGATGCGAACAGGCGAGGGAATGCGCATGTCTTGCGCATAGCAATGGCCGATTGCCCGGGACGTGGATGCCGAGAGCCGCAAGGCTCCCTTCCCCGCTATCAGGAGATCGACTGCAATGATCATCGATATCAGCTGCTATCCCACGGATCTCGTGGACCTCGCCTGGAGGCATGACGGTGACCCGTTCACCGGCGAGCGTCTGCTGGAGATGATGGATGGCCCTTACATGGTCAACGGCAAGCCGCGCCGTATCGACAAAGCCTTCATCCAGCCACCGCAGGGCAACACGATTTACACCTGGACCGACGGCGAACTCTCGGGCCGCGAATCCATCGACGCCTACATGGCCTACACCCTGAAAATGGTCCAGACCTACCCGGACCGCTTCATCGGCTGCTTCGTCTACAACCCGCGCTGCGGTGTGGAAAACGGCGTCGAGGCCATCGAGCGCTACGTCAAGGAACACGGTTTCGGCATGGTGCAGATGCAGGCCAACATGCACGCCTACCGGCCTGACCGTGCCCTCGACTGGGTTCGCCCGTGCTTCGAGAAATGCGCCGAGCTGGGCATTCCGGTCAAGCTGCACACCGGCGACGGGCCGTACAGCATCCCGTCGGAATGGGTGCCGATGATCAAGGAGTTTCCCAACGTCAATTTCATCATGGCCCACTTCGGCGTGCAGACCGGCGGCGTCTATGTGTTCGAACCGATGCAATGGGCGATGGAATTGCCCAACGTCTACTGCGAATCCGGCTGGTGCCTGCAATCGCGGATCGTCGAATTCGCCAAGGTCTTGCCGACGCACAAGATCCTCTTCGGCACCGACACGCCTCCGAACGAACCGGGCATGTGGCTGCGCCTGCTCGAAGTGCTCTGCCACGAGCCGCCGCAAGGCCTGAACCTCGACGAGGACACCCTCGAAGAATACCTGGGCAACAACACCGCGCGGATGATCGGCCTCGAACCGACCCCGCCACCGCGTTCCGTTTCCGAAGCAGAGGCGCAACTCAAGCGTCCCGTCACTACTCAACTGGCCAGGAGCTGAACCGATGATCATCGACACCCATCTGCACCCCACCAATCTGGTCGACGAGGCCTGGCGCCACACCGGCGAACCGTTCACCGGCGAGCGCATGCTCAAGTTGATGGACGGCCCGTACATGATCAACGGCAAACCGCGCCGCATCGACATGGGTTTCATCCAGCCGCCACCGGGCAACACCGGTTATCGCGACGGCAACCGCCGGGGCCGCGAGGGCGTGCGCGACTACATGTCCTACGTCGCCGAACTCTGTGTGAAGTACCCGGACCGCTTCATCGGCAACTTCAACTTCAACCCGCGCTGGGGACCGGAAAACGGTGCGGCGGAGCTGGAATTCCACATCAAGGAATACGGCTTCAAGATGCTCAAGCTGCACGCCAACATGCACGGCTATCGCCCGGATCGCGCACTCGACTGGCTGCGCCCGGCGATGAAGGTCTGCGCCAAGTACAACATCGTTGTGCTGATCCACACCGGCGACGGCCCGTACACGATTCCGACGATGTTCTACCCGATCATCCGCGAGTTCCCGATGGTCAATTTCATCATCGGCCACTTCGGTATCCAGACTGGTGGCAACTACTCATTCGAAGCGTTCTGGATGGCCATGGACACGCCGAACGTTTACTGCGAATCGGGCTGGTGCTTCCAGTCGCGGATCGTCGAATTCGCCAAGGAGCTGCCGCGCAACAAGATCGTGTTCGGCACCGATTCGCCGCCGAACGAACCGGGCATGTGGCTGCGCGAACTTGAGGTGTTGTGCTCACCGGCGCCGCAAGGTCTGGGTATCGATGAGGATCATCTCGAAGACTACCTGGGCAACAACATCGCCCGGTTGTGCGGGATCGAACCGACGCCACCGCCCAAGGATCTGGTCGAGGCCGACATACGCCTGACCACCACATACCTGTAGCCATACACATACCCCACTGTAGGAGTGAGCCTGCTCGCGATAGCGGTGTGTCATTTAGCGGTGATAGTGACTGATACACCGCTATCGCGAGCAGGCTCACTCCTACAGGGGATCAGTGTTCAACCCAGGTACACAGCGACTTTACAGGCACGAAGATGACCCGGCGTTCGCTCGACCGGCAGGCCAACGGCTGGCCGCGCGATCGCCCTCTCAACCCTGCGTGCCTGCTTTTTACGAGGTGACACCATGACCCGTTCGACGCTCGGCGATTCTCAGGACTTTCACGTGTTCATCGACGCCTATCGCCGTGAGTACCCGGACGATGTGCTGACTGTCACCCCAGCGATTTCCGCCGATCAGGACGTCACCGCCCTGGTCGATGCCCTCGCCGCCCAAGGTCGCGATCCACTGCTGATCTGCGAACACGTCGGCAACCTCGGTGTGCCGGTGGCGACCAATCTGTTTGCCTCCCGAACCCGCATTGCCCGGCTGTTCGGCGTCACTGCGGCGCAACTGCACGAAACCTTCCAGACCCGCGCCAACCAGCCCATCGCACCACGCTATGTGGAGAGCGGTCCGATCCTCGATGAGGTCTTCGAAGGCGAAGCGCTGGACCTGGCGCTGCTGCCGATGCTCAAGCATTTCGCCAGCGATCGCGGCCCATACATCACTAACGCCATCATCATTGCCGAGGACCCGCTGACCGGCATCGCCAACATGAGCTATCACCGCTCGATGCGCCACGCCCGGCAAGCACTTGCGACCAGCCTGCATTCCCGTGGGCACTTGTGGCGGATGTTGCAGACCGCTCGCGAGCGTGGCGAAGAACTGCGCGTGGCGATGGTCGTCGGTGCGCATCCGTTGTTCATGCTCGCCGCTGCTGCGCGCTTGCCTTATGGCGCCGATGAACGTGCCGTCGCTGGCGGGCTGTTCGGCGCGCCGCTGGAACTGGTGAAAACCCCACGCTACGGCATCGGTGTGCCGGCGTATGCCGAGTTCGTGCTGGAAGGCGCGATTGACCCGGCGGCCTACGCCGAGGAAGGCCCGTTCGGTGAGTTCAGCGGTTACTCCTCGGATCGTTCGACCAACAACGTGCTGCGCGTGGATACGCTGTTAAAGCGCAAAGACGCCTGGCTGGTCGACGTCATGGGCGGCCGCTACGCCGAACACCTGACCCTCGCCCGCCTGCCGCGCGAAGCGGAAATGAGCGAGAAACTAAAAGCGCGTTTCCCCGCCGTCACCGCCGTGCATTACCCCAATTCCGGCACGCACTTTCACTGTTACGTGGCACTGGATCAGAGCCGCGACGGCGAGGCGCGGCAGATCATGCTGGCGCTGCTCGGCTGGGATCCGTACCTGAAAACCGTGATCGCGGTGGACAGCGACATCGACATCAGCGATGACAACCAGGTGTTGTGGGCGCTGGCCACGCATTTCCAGCCGCATCTGGATATTTTTACCATTGATGGCTTGCCGGGCAGTCCGCTCGATCCATCGTCCTCGGTGAATGGCACCACCTCGCGGATGGGCCTCGATGCCACACGCGGTTCGGGCTTTGACGGGATCAAGGCGCAGCTCGATCAAGAGGTACTCGAACGCGCGCGGGTTCTGCTCAAAGGACTTGAATCATGAACCGCCAGCGGATGGTGGTCGGTATCAGCGGCGCGTCCGGGTTTATCTATGGCGTGCGACTCCTGCAATTGCTCGCCGAGCTGAACATCGAAAGCCACCTGATCATCAGCCGCGCCGCGCTGCTGACCATGGCCCACGAAACCGACTACAAATTGGCCGACGTGACCGCGCTGGCCAGCCATTATCACCGCGCCGATGACGTCGCTGCCGGAATTGCCAGTGGCTCGTTTCGTTGCCTGGGCATGGTCGTCGCGCCGTGTTCGATGCGTACCTTGGCGGAAATCGCCACCGGCACGTCATCAGGACTGATCGGCCGCGCCGCCGACGTCACGCTCAAGGAACGTCGCACGCTGGTGTTGATGGCCCGCGAAACGCCGCTGACCCTCGCCCACCTGCGCAACATGACTGCCGTTACCGAGATGGGCGGGATCATCGCCCCGCCGGTGCCCGCCTTCTATGCCCGCCCGGAGAACCTCGCGCAAATGGTCGACCACAGCCTCGGTCGCGTGCTCGATCTGTTCGGCCTCGATGCCGGCGTCGCCACCCGCTGGCGAGAACACACAACCCCCTGTAGGAGTGAGCCTGCTCGCGATGACGTTGTATCAATCACATAAATGTCGGCTGATATACCGCCATCGCGAGCAGGCTCACTCCTACAGAAAAGCAGCATCACCCGAATTCAGTGTGCACCGGTCAATCAAAGGAGCCTCACCATGAACACCCCATTCAACGCCCCAACCCGCAACACCAAAATCCCCGTGACCATCCTCACCGGCTTCCTCGGCGCGGGTAAAACCACCCTGCTCAATTACATCCTCAAGGAAAACCACGGCCGCAAAATCGCCGTGATCGAAAACGAGTTCGGCGAAGTCGGTATCGACGGCGACCTCGTCCTCAGTTCCGAGACCGAAGAAATCTACGAGATGGTCAACGGCTGCGTGTGCTGCACTGCCGAGGTTCGCGAGGACCTGGTGCGCATCGTCCGCGAACTGGTGGCGCGGCCGGTGCGCCTCGATCACATCCTCATCGAAACCAGTGGCCTGGCCGATCCGTATCCAGTGGCGCAGAGCTTCTTCATCAATGACCCGATCGCCGAAGAAGTAGAACTCGACGCGATCGTAACCATGGTCGACGCCAAACACATCGCTCAGCATCTGGAGGATCTGCAACTCGATGGCGTCGACAATCAGGCGGTGGACCAGATTGTCTGCGCCGACCGGATCGTCATCAACAAGGTCGATCTGGTCAGCACTGAGGAAGTGGAAACCCTGCGCGGCAAGATCCGTGGCTTGAACGCCACAGCGGATCTGGTGACCTCGACCCATGCGCAAATCGACCTGACAAAAATCCTCGGCATCGGCGCTTTCGAATGCACGCAGAAGCTCATGGAAATCGGTGCTGAACCTGAGCACCACGACCACCACGATCATCATCACGAAGCGCCCGATCACGAACACGATCCAAGCGTGTCATCAGTGGGCATCGCCGTGGACGGCGCAGTCAACCTGATGGCCTTCCACCGCTGGATCAGCGAACTACGTTCCTCCCAGGCCGACAATCTGTACCGCATGAAAGGCGTGCTGGCGGTAGCCAACGAGGACCAGCGCTACGTGCTGCAAGGCGTGCACAGTCTGGTGGAATTCCGCGCCTCGACCGCGTGGGGCACGGAGCCCCGCTCAAGCAAGATCGTATTCATCGGCCGCGACCTCGACCACGCGGCGCTGAACCAGGGCTTCGCCGCCTGCCTGGCAGGCTGAAACAAGGCATCGGAGCCGGTGGATGGCGGCTTCGCAGCACGAATGACTGATGCCACAAAACCTGTAGGAGTGAGCCTGCTCGCGATAGCGGTGAGTCAGTCACATCACCGCTCAATGAGACACCGCTATCGCGAGCAGGCTCACTCCTACAAGGGATCTTCAGTGTTTCCGGATCCAAAGGCATCAGACGAATACCCCTCTCTACCGCATAAAAACAGCCAGAGGTGTTTCCCCATGTCGTCAGCCCCATCTCCAACGCAATCCGCCGCCACCGTGCATCCCGTCGACCGCATTTTACCGGTACGACAGATGCTCACCCTCGGCCTGCAGCACATGGCCGTCTCGTACATCGGCGCCATCGCCGTGCCGTTGATTGTCGCCAGTGCCTTGAAAATGTCTCATGCCGACACGGTGGTGCTGATCAGCACCACGCTGTTCTGCTCGGGCATCGCCACCCTGTTGCAAACCGTTGGTTTCTGGAAATTCGGCGTGCGCCTGCCAATTCTGCAAGGCGTGGCGTTCAGTAGCGTCGGCCCGGTGATCGCCATCGGCAGCAACCCGGAGGTGGGCTTTGCCGGAGTCTGCGGGGCGGTGATCGGAGCCGGGTTATTCACCATGCTGATGGCGCCGTTCGTGGGTCGATTGCGGCGATTTTTTCCGCCGGTGGTGACCGGTTGCATCGTCACCGTGATCGGCTTGCAGCTGTTCCCGATTGCCTATGAATGGGTCGGCGGCGGGCGCAACGCGAGCAACTTCGGCGCCCCGGCGTTTCTCGGTGTGGCGGTGGTGGTGTTGCTGACGATTCTGCTGGTCAACCGCTACGGCAGCCCGCTACTGCGCAACATGGCGGTGCTGATCGGCATGCTGATCGGTGCAGGCCTCGCGTATGGCCTCGGCATGGGCAGTTTTCACAGCGTCGAAGAAGCGCCGTGGCTGACCGTACCCTACCCGTTCTATTTCGGCCTGCCGACTTTCAGCCTGATCCCGATCGCGACCATGGTGGTGGTGATGATCGTGCAGATGGTCGAGTCGATGGGGCTGTTCGTGGCCATCGGCGACATCGTTGAAAAACCGGTGGAAGACAAACAAGTCATCAATGGCCTGCGCGCCAACGGTCTGGCCAGCACCATCGCCGGCATGTTCGCCGCGTTTCCGTTTATCGCCTTCATGGAAAACGTCGGCCTGGTGATCCTCACCGGCGTGCGCAGCCGTTGGGTGGTCGCGGTCAGCGGTTTGCTGATGTGCTCGATTGCCTTGGTGCCAAAGGCCGGCGCGATCATCGCCTCGATGCCGACCGCTGCCCTCGGTGGCGCCGGCATCGCCATGTTCGGCGTGGTCGCAGCGGCAGGCATTCAGACCCTCGCCAAAGTCGACTACGAGCGCAATCGCTACAACGTGTTGATCGTCGGTTTCACCATCGCCGCCGCGCTGGTACCGGTGCTCGCGCCAACCCTGTTCAAACAACTTCCCGAGTGGTCGCAGCCGTTCCTGCACAGCAGCGTGGTGATCGCCTGCCTGGTGTCGGTGCTGCTCAACGCCGCGCTGAATGGCGTCAGCGTGGCGGAAACCACCGCCAGCAAATCCGCCTCGCACATCCTTTAGTTTGGAGCTGCCCATGACTCGACTTCAGAACATCCTGATCAAGAACCCGGTTGCGGTGATGACCGGCCTGCGCGGCCCCCGCGCGCGGGCCGGCGTCGTGGACATCCGCGTGGTCAACGGGCGCATCGCCGAAATGGCCGCGAACCTTGAACCACAACCCGGCGAACGGGTGATCGACGCGCGCAACTGCGTGGTCTACCCGGGCTGGATCAACACCCACCATCACCTGTTCCAGAACCTGCTCAAAGCCGTGCCCGAAGGCCTGAATCAGGATCTGCAAGGCTGGCTGGCGAGCGTGCCCTACCCGCGCCTTAACCGCTTTACCCCGCAACTGGCGCGGACTGCCGCGCGGTTGGGCATGGTCGAACTGCTGCTGTCCGGCGTCACCACCTGCGCCGATCACCATTATCTCTACCACGCCCACGGCAGCACCGAGACCGGCGACTTGCTGTTCGACATGGCCGATGAATTCGGCCTGCGCTTCGTGCTGTGCCGTGGCGGCGCCCTGGAGTCGGCGAGCGCGCATCCGGGCTTCTCGAAAACCGCGCTGCAACCGGAAAGCCTCGAGCAAATGGTTGGCGATATCGAGCGGCTGAAATCGCTGTATCACCAGGACACCCCGGACGCAATGCGCCGCGTCGTCGTCGCCCCGACTACGCCAACGTTCTCCCTGCCGCCGACGCTGCTGCGCGAACTCGCCCACACCGCTCGTGGCCTCGGCTTACGCCTGCACACGCACTTATCGGAAACGCAAAACTACGTGAATTTCTGCCGCGAAAAATACAACTGCCTGCCGGTGGAATTCGTCGCCGAACACGAGTGGCTCGGCCCGGACGTCTGGTTCGCCCACGCCGTACACCTGCAACCCGGTGAAATCCGTATGCTCGCGCAGACCGGCACCGGCGTCTCCCATTGCCCGGTGAGTAACGCTCGGCTGGGCAGCGGCGTGGCGCCTGTGCCGCAGATGTATGAGGCCGGCGTGCCGATTTCCCTGGGAGTGGATGGCGTAGCCTCGAACGAGTCCGGAAGCATGGTTGGCGAAGCCAACACTGCATGGCTGATCCACCGCGCAGAACAAGGCGCCTCGGCGACCACGGTGGAAGATGTCATTCACTGGGGCACGGCGGGCGGCGCGCAAGTGCTAGGCCTCGGCGCCGTTGGCACACTTGAAGTCGGTCAGGCGGCGGATCTGGTGATCTACAGCCTCGACCATCCACGCTTCTATGGCTTCCACGACAGCGCCGTCGCGCCGGTGGTAGCGGGTGAACCGATCACGGTGAAATACAGCCTGGTCGGCGGCCGCGTGGTCGTGGAAAACGGCGTGATTCCGGGCCTGGACATTGAACGCATGCGCGCCGAAGCATGGGAAGGTGTGCAGCAACTGATGGACGTCGACGACTGATTCCAATCCACCGCAACTTCAATGTGGGAGCGAGCCTGCTCGCGAAGGCATATTGTCAGCCACTGCAACATTGACTGATCCAACGCTTTCGCGAGCAGGCTCGCTCCCACATAAAGCCGTCGCATTCGCGACTTCCTGCTTTCTCGACTAACGTTATTACCTCATCGGACAGAGCCCCTGCCCGCAATACAGGGCTCTTTTCAAGGAGAGACTGATGACGTCGCGTCGCAACATCGAACAGACCTACCGCACCTGGTCCAGCCCGATTCTGCTGGAGCTGAAAAAACGTGAGCACCAAATGGCGCCGGTCGAGCGTCAGGCCCTTGAGAATGTTTTGCTGGAAAGAAGGTTGCTGGACATCGGCGGCCCTGAGGGTATTGAACGTCGTCGCAACAGCGGTGGCTGACACTGCGCTTTCGCGAGCAGGCTCGCTCCCACAGGGTTTGAAGTCGTTCACAACATTTGTGTTCATCCGCAATCACTGTGGGAGCGAGCCTGCTCGCGAAGAGGCCCGTGCAGCCAACCTACAACTTGGGCCGACGCACTACCCTCACCCGCCCACTGTCGCCACCACCGCAATAGAAGCGATCAGCGCCGCCCGCCTCCAGCCCCGAAACACCTTGCCCCGCCGGCATCTTCAGCGACTCAAGGACTTTGCCGTCCTGCGCATCGATATGCCGCAGCTCACTCTCATCGCCTTCCCACGTGCCATGCCACAACCCGCCATCCACCCAGGTCACCCCGGTGACGAAGCGGTTCGACTCCAGCGTGCGCAGGATCTCGCCAGTTTGCGGATCAACTTGATGAATCTTGCGCTCGCGATATTGCCCGACCCATAACGAGCCCTCCGCCCAGGCCATGCCTGAATCACCGCCATTGCCCGGGGCCGGGATGGTGTGGAGCACGCGCCCCGTGGCCGGATCGATCTTGTGGATGTGGCGATCAGCAATCTGGTACAGGTGCTGGCCGTCAAAAGCGGTGCCGCCGTCGGCGCCAACCTTGATCGTGCGCACGGTTTCGCCACTGGCCGGATCCAGAGCATTGAGCTGGCCGTCGCTGGCAAACCAGACCTGCTGGCCATCGAAGGTCACTCCGTGAACGCCTTTGATGTCATCAAAAGGACCGTACTCGCGAAGGATTTCTGCGTTTGCTTGTTTCATGGCAACTTCCTCGTTGATGTGTGGGTCCAGCCTAGCCATTGCCCAACGACACCGGGAGTAACAAGATCGTCGCGAAACCCGGCAGCGGCGGCGTCATCCAGCGCCGCGCCCGGCCCACGCCGAAGGCCTGCACCTTGTCCGCCTGCGCCAATGCCTCCAACGCCCGCTGCACTTGGCGCTGACTATTGCCCAAGGCCAGTGCCAACGCCGAACTCGACCAAGCCTCGCCGTCGGCAAGCAAGGCCAGCAACGCCGCGTATTTGTCTTCAACCGGCAACGTCAGCAACGCAACGTCCTCGGCCACCAGCGCAAAGCCCCTTGGCGTTGCGGCGATATTCGCCAGCGGCCTCAGTGCCGCACGCAAGCGGCCAATTTCGACCCGCAGGCGAGCACGGTGCGACTCATCCGTCAGGGGTAAACGAAAAGCCTTGGCGAACAGTGTTTCGCGCGCCACATCGTCCGGCCAGGCTTGCGCGAGTAATCGTGCGAGATTGAACAGCACCGACCGCGTGGCCAGCGCCACCGTCATGCCGGCACCGCGCACGCTATAGCGGCAGGCATCGACGATCAGTGTCGACGAGTTGAACAAAGCTTCAACCTGCGCCAGATTCACCCGTTGCGCCTGACCGGCAACGATCAGCCGCGCTGCCGGCGCAGCAAGCATGTGACTGGCGTGATCGACCTCGGCGCTCAGTGCGGCGATCCCGGCCTGTTGCGCCGCAGCCTGCGCCCGAGCCAGCGCCGCGCTGGCCTTGTGTGCCTGGACCCGACGCACGGCGATTCCGGCGGCGATCAACTCATGAGCAGTACGCAGCGCCGGCGGCAACGGCGCCGGGTCAGTTTCACCCAGCAACGTTTCGGCCTCATCCAGTTCGCCGATCAACAGCAACCGGCGAATCTGCAAATAGCGCGCGTGCGCCGCGTTCACGCCGTCACCGTGCTCCTGCAAGACCCGCCGCGCCGCCTCCAGCGCCTTCACCGGCCAGCCCAGATCCCGCGCTGCCAGCGCCACCTCGGCCTCGGCAACCACACAACGCGCCCGTGACAGCGGTTCATTGCTGCCGAACGCCTTTATCGCCCGTTGCAACAACGCCTTGGCGCGGGGCAGATCACCGAGCTGAGCCATGGCAATTGCGCGCAGGGCCAGCGCCGGCGGATCCTCACGCAGAGCGACGTAGTTCAACGCGCCTAGCGGGTCACCAGCAGACAGCGCGCGGCCGGCGGCGTTGATCAGCGAATCCATGGCTCGTCCGTCCCTCGGTGGCTGAATCGTGAGCTGAGTCTGATCGCTGATTATGGCGCGTTTGGACGCTTGATCGGCTGTTTCAGTTGTTGCAACATCGGCACAGCTTTTCCAATGGATGGAGTCGAGCATGCTGGATGCAAACGCTAGCCACATTACCTTCACTGTCGAAGGCGCCAACGCCGACCTGCAAGTCCTCAGCTTCACCGGTCGCGAAGCCCTCAACCAACCGTTCCGTTTCGACCTCGAACTCGTCAGCGCCCGCCCCGACCTCAAACTCGAAGAGCTGCTGCACAAGCCCGGCGTCCTGACTTTCGGTCCGACCGGCGAAGGCAAGATCCACGGTCTGGTCTATCGCATCGAGCAAGGCGACTCCGGCAAAACCCTGACCCGTTACAGCCTCAGCCTGGTGCCACAACTGGCCTACCTGCGGCATAACCACGATCAGCAGATTTTCCAGCAACTGACCGTGCCGAAGATCATCGCTCAGGTGCTGGAAGATCGCGGCATTCTTGCCGACGCCTACAGCTTCCAGCTCGGCGCCGAATACCCGGAACGCGACTACTGCGTGCAGTACGACGAATCCGACCTGCATTTCATCCAGCGCCTGTGCGAAGAAGAAGGCATTCACTTCCACTTCCAGCACAGCAGCAGCGGCCACAAACTGGTGTTCGGCGACGACCAGACGGTGTTCCGCAAACTGAAACCGGTGAGCTACCAGCAAGACTCCGGCATGGCCGCCGACAAACCGGTGATCAAGCGCTTCAACCTGCGCCTGGAAACCCGCACCACCCGCGTCAGCCGCCGCGATTACGACTTCGAGAAACCGAAGATCCTCCCCGAAGGCGCGGTCAAAACCGAGTTCGCCCCGGACCTTGAGGACTACGACTACCCCGGCCGCTTCACCACCCGCGAGCGCGGCAAATTCCTTTCCACCCGCGCGCTGGAACGCCATCGCAGCGACTACAAACTCGCCGAAGGCAAAGGTGACGAACCAACCCTCACCAGCGGCCACTTCCTCACCCTCGCCGAACACCCGCGCGCCGAATGGAACGACCTGTGGCTGCTGCTGGAAGTCTTCCACGAAGGCAAACAACCGCAAGTACTCGGCGAAAACGTCACCAGCGACGTCACCGACCACAAAAGCGATTTCCACCAGGGCTACCGCAACAGCTTCCTCGCCACCCCGTGGGACGCGCACTACCGCCCTGCCCTCGAGCACCCGAAACCGAAAGTCCTCGGCAGCCAGACCGCCGTCGTCACCGGCCCGGCAGGCGAAGAAATCCACTGCGACCAATACGGCCGCATCAAAGTGCAATTCCACTGGGACCGCGACGGCCAGTCCAACGACAAAACCACCTGCTGGATGCGCGTCGCCAGCGGCTGGGCCGGCGCCGCGTACGGCGGCATCGCCATCCCGCGCATTGGCATGGAAGTCCTCGTCACCTTCCTCGAAGGCGATCCCGACCAGCCATTGGTCACCGGTTGCCTGTACCACAAGGAAAACGTCGTCCCCTACGACCTGCCGGCCAACAAGACCCGCAGCACCTTCAAGACCCTGAGTTCACCGGGCGGCAAGGGCTACAACGAATTCCGCATCGAAGACAAGAAAGGCGTCGAGCAGATCTACATCCACGCCCAGCGCGACTGGGATGAGAACATCGAGCACGATCAGAAGATTCGCGTCGGTAACGAACGGCACGACACCGTTGAAGCCAACACGCTGAGTGAGTTCAAAGTTGAAGAACACCGGATTACGCATCTGGATCGGGTTAGCGAAATGCGTGCGGATGATCACCTGACGGTGGGTGTGACGCAGCATCTGAAGGTGGGGACTGCGCAGTTTGTTGAGGCTGGGTCAGAAATCCATTACTACGCCGGCCAGAAGGTTGTGGTCGAAGGCGCAATGGAGCTCACGGCCAAGGCTGGCGGCAATTTCGTGAAAGTCGACGCTGGTGGCGTAACCATCAGCGGCGCCGAGGTGAAGGTCAACACTGGCGGCTCGCCTGGGGTGGGCAGCGGCATCGGGATTTTGGTGCCGTTGAATCCCGGCGCAGTTGACACCGATAAATTCGGCCAATTGCCTGACAGCGCGCCGCGCAGTCACAAGGCGCGCTACCTGTTGCTGGATGAGAAAACCGGTGAACCTCTGGTGGGCACCCCATATACGTTGAAGCTCGCTGATGGCACCCGAATTGCCGGTTATACCAACGAAGAAGGAAAAACCTTTCAGGCACTCAGCAGCAGCCCGGCAGAGGTCGAACTGCTGACACCTGTTCGCAAACCCGAGCCTGAAGAACCGTTGATCAGGGCCGGGGAAAGCGCACCCAAGGAAATGACCCTGGACTTCAAAAACGCCAACTCGGAGGGCTGAATCATGCCGGTCATGCAACCACCTCAAACGCCACAAGGCTGCACGAACACCAGTATCGAAGGTACGGTCAAACAAGCACCGCTGCCCAATCCTGATAACAAACCTTATCTGATGGAAAAAGCCAATTACGCATCGCGGTTTCCCAGATTAACGATAAAAAAAGCCAAAGATGGTGACTTCACCGGCATGGAGCTTAAACAGCTGGTAATGAGTGGATTGATTCGGGCAGATGAATACCGCTGGGATTTCAAATGGGATTACAAAGCTGAAGTCTGCTTCGACATGTCGTCCCTCCCCCCCAAACCATTCCTGAGTTCCTCATGGCTGGGCGATGACGTGAAGCCAGATCCCACGCGACGCCATTCACTCTTTCCATTCCCTAAAGGTTCAGTCAAAGGATTATTACGGCGTCCCGACGTTATCATCGTCAAGACACGCAGCTTACGTTGGCCGGGACAAGCTGGAACGGATCATCAAGGTGTTGCGCACCCGGATAATCTGGAGAGGCTAGTGGAAGTGAAGTTTCCCGGGGACGTCCTCGGTATGGCACAGCGAGAGGCTTATCTGGATATAGCAGGTGGCCCAAACCGTTTTTCTGTACTCGAAATCAATGATTGTCGAGATGACGGCGAGCGTGAACGCGACCGCGAATACAACAGACAACATAAGCCGACTGGTGAGTTCAACCCACAGCAATGGCCTGTTTTGCTGCCCCCGGCCGGAGGCCCGGGGCAAGCCCCAAGACCCGCTCCGGTACCTGTTCCCGCGTACGGCCCAACAGCGACACCCAGACCGGCGCGGGTCGAAAGCTGGACGCAACTTCAAGAGGCCGTTGAAGGGCTCTTGGAGCAAGGTGCTCAGGGCATTCGAAGGCTATCGCAAGAAATGCAACAACACCTCGAAGACGCCGCTACGTGGCTCGGAATCAAGGGTCAATGGATTAGACGTGAGTCTCAAAAAGCCTGGGAATGGGTCAGTGAAACAGGTGCGAAGATCGTTCGCTGGACGGATGAGCAACTCAGGGCTGCGTGGAAGGAAATTCAGCATTTCACCGACCTGACCTTGGAAAAGCTCAAGGAAATCGACTGGATGCAAGTATTGATTGACGTAGGAACAGTCGTTGCCACCGTTGTGGTGGCTTTTGCTATTGGAGCGGCACTGGTTGCTGCCGGTGTGCCTGCTGCTATCGTCGCAGCAATTTTGGTTATCGTTCGACTGGCTCAGCTTTCATGGGCCGTGCTGGTCACCATTTTGGGCGGCGCTGCTATCACTGCTGCGGCGACAGCCTGATAAAAGAGAGCTTTATGAATACATTGGAAAAACTGAGCGAACAAGCTCCAGACCTGACGTTTGAGCTACCCGATAACACCCCCGTTGTACGACTCGGGTTGATCGCAACCCTCTACTTCAAGGAAGGCTACTCGCTGCAAAGCAAGCGCAATGTCATGCAGTGCTTCACCCGATTCAAGGAAGAGTTCGGCCAGCATCTGAAGGGACAGTTCGACGACCGCTACAAGAAACTGACAGATTCCGGATTCAGCAAAACCCAGGAAAAAATCCGCGAGTCAGGGCCGAACGAACAATACGAATGGCACATCAGCAGCGCCGCAACCGCGAACGAAGCTGCTGCGTACAGCCTGTCCGCACTGAACTCGTTCGAGGTGCATGGCGATCAAAAACGCTCATACCTGAAGATGACATTGCCCTGGAGTTTCCTGAAAGAGCCCGATGGCGTCGCGCGCTTTCAAGAATGGCTGGTTTACTTGTGCGATCAGGTTGAAGCCGAACATGGCTACGGCGGACTTTCGAGCATACTGCCCTACGACTTCGATCGTTACATGCCCATGGAATTTCAACTGGCGCAGCAATATGTCGGTCTGGAAGTTGACTCAATGGTGCACAACTTCAAACGAGAACTGCTTGATCACATCAAAGGTGTCAACTGGTACACCATTGTTAGCACTCGATTTACCGAGCAACTGGGAGGCAAAGACGGATTACGCCACGCCTTCAGCGGACGTGGCGACGTCGAGATGCTGGATTATCAGGGCGGAGTGATCATTCGCGCCGGCGCTTTACCCGAACTGGGCGCTATCCATGAACCTCTACCCGTCACCTATGTAGCGGTGAACCGTGTTTTGAAACAGCTTCGTAATCCAAAACCCGATCAACTGCACACTTATTCACCCTACGGTAACTGCTTCGAACAAGACAGTACCGCGCGCTGGTACGCGCGATTCGACCAAGACGATGCGCATTCGAAAACTCCAGCACGAATAGAGGCCGGTCAGCCTTGTAGCGCCGCGGGTTATTGGTTCAGCCCTGCACAGGCAAACTCCCGACGTTACTTCGACTTGGGGGAAACCATGCCTGGGTTCAGTGGCTCGAATTGGGGCGATACGCTTTGGTATTGGTCGGGGGAAGCGTGAGTGAATTCATCCGAGCAATCCGGCGCTTTTCAGCAGCTCCTGCAAGCCATTCGGCACCAAAGGCGCCTGCTCGCTGAAGCTTGAGCTGTCATGCCAGCGTGCAGTGAAGGGCGCGCCGTCGCTTTCATGGCCATCGATCTGTGCGTTGTCGTAGACGCCCTGATCGACGAACGTCGCGTCGTATACCTGGACAATTTCGTGACCCGGTTCGCCGTTGTAGACGAAGAGGCTTTCCAGTGTGCCGAGCAGACGCACGTCACTCATGGACAGGCCCAACTCCTCCTGCACTTCGCGCACGATTGCTTCGGCGCTGGTCTCGCCAAATTCAATACCGCCGCCAATAGGCCGAAAGCAGGTTTGCTGGCTGCCCGGGTCGCGAAATTCGTTAACCAGAATTTTGCCGTTGTGATGAAAAACGCAAAGTGCGAGCGCGCGAATGCGGTGTTCGGCCATGACTGAAGTCCATTTACAGGTGTGGGGGCGCGGCATTTAAACATGCTTTGCGCGACACACCCGTGGACGTCACTGGAAAAGGGTCGCTTCAGACCGGAGAAATCGTTGCGAGCAGGCCGATCAGAATGGTCAGTGTCAGAAAGCCACCCAGAAAAAACGCCATCTTGTTCATGTTGCTCTCCTCAATGCTGAGCTTGCGGTGCACTGGGCGCTTCGGGATGAAGGACTACCGCGAGTGCCGAACCGTGGGGCTATTTTGAGCGGATGACTGAACTGGTAACAGAGGCAGATCCGGCGAAAAAATACGGATCAGATGCGCATCTGATCCGCATGGGCCATGGACTGATATTCAGATCGCGGCACAAGGGTTCAATTTCGGCATGGTTGATCTAGAGTCATTGCCGTCGCGACAACAACAAGAAAAATCCTGGAGTGAACATGACCGACCTGAACCTGCAACCCAACGTCGCCGCATCGCTGGGCAAATGGCACGAAATGATCCGCACCGGCGACCTCAGCGCCCTGCCCGGCCTGCTCGACCCGCAAGCCGTGTTCCGCTCGCCGATGGCCCACACGCCTTATCCGGGCGCGCCGGTGGTGTCGATGATCCTCAATACCGTGTTCGAGGTGTTTGAAGACTTCACCTATCACCGTGAGCTGGCGACTGCCGATGGCTTGAATGTGATTCTGGAGTTCAGCGCCAAGGTGGGTTCGAAGGAGCTGAAAGGCATCGATATGATTCGCTTTGATGAGGGCGGGAAGATTGTCGAGTTCGAGGTGATGGTTCGCCCGTTGAGCGGATTGCAGGCGTTGGGTGAGGAGATGGGACGGCGACTGGGTGCTTATCTGGCGTCGGCCAAAGCCATGTAAGAGCTGCCGTAGGCTGCGATCTGTTGATCTTGATCTTTCAAAAGCAAGATCAAGATCAACAGATCGCAGCCTCGTTTCACTCGACAGCTCCTACAAAACTATTTGCGATAAAAAAGCCCACTGACCGTCGCCGGTTCAGTGGGCTTTGTGTGTCAGGCGTTTAGTTACAGCGCCATGTCACGTGCAGCGTTTTCCTTCGGAGCTTCAGCCTTTTCAGTTGCAGGTGCGGCCGGGGCAGCAGCCTGACCGATCACTGGAGGTGTCGGCAGTTCGAGGATCTTGGCGGTGTAAGCCCACTCTGCAGCCACTTTGGCTGGATCGTTGTTCAGCTGAGTGCCGTAGCTTGGAACGATCTGGTGCAGCTTGGTTTGCCACTCTGGGGTCGCGACTTTGTCTTTGAAGACTTTCTGCAGCACGCTCAGCATGATCGGTGCAGCGGTCGACGCGCCTGGCGATGCGCCTAGCAGGCCGGCGATGGAGCCGTCTTGTGCAGCAACGATTTCGGTGCCCAGTTTCAGCACGCCGCCAGCGGCTTCATCACGCTTGATGATTTGCACGCGTTGGCCGGCTTGCCACAGGCGCCAGTCTTCGGCTTTGGCGTTCGGGAAGTATTCCTTCAGCGCGTTCAGACGGTCTTCATCCGACAGCATCAGTTGGCCAGCCAGGTACTCGACCAGCGGGTATTCCTTGATGCCGACCTTGGTCATAGGCCAGATGTTGTGGGTGGTGGTGCTGGTCAGCAGGTCCAGGTACGAGCCTTCCTTGAGGAACTTGGTGCTGAAGGTCGCGAACGGGCCAAACAGGATGACGCGCTTGCCGTCCAGGACACGGGTGTCCAGGTGCGGAACGGACATCGGTGGTGCACCAACCGACGCTTTACCGTAGGCCTTGGCCAAGTGCTGTTCAGCGATGGCCGGGTTATCGGTCACCAGGAACGAACCGCCAACCGGGAAGCCAGCGTATTCCTTGGCTTCAGGAATGCCCGACTTCTGCAGCAGGTGCAGTGCACCGCCGCCAGCGCCGATGAAGACGAACTTGGCATCGGTTTCGGTTTTAGTGCCGTCTTTCAGGTTTTTGTAGCTGACGCGCCAAGTGCCATCGGCATTCTTGGTGATGTCCTGGACTTCGCTCGACAGTTTCAGATCGAAGTTAGGCTTGGTTTGCAGGTACGCAGCGAACTGGCGGGTGATTTCGCCGAAGTTCATGTCGGTACCCAGCGGGCTCCAGGTGGCCGCGATTTTCTGGTTCGGGTCACGCCCTTCCATCATCAGCGGGACCCACTTCTTGATCACAGCCGGGTCTTCGGAGTACTGCATGCCGGCGAACAGCGGGCTCGCTTGCAGGGCTTCGTAGCGCTTTTTCAGGAACTTGATGTTGTCATCGCCCCACACGAAGCTCATGTGCGGCGTGGTGTTGATGAACGAGCGAGGGTTCTTCAGAACGCCTTGCTGAACCTGCCAGGCCCAGAACTGACGGGAGACCTGGAACGCTTCGTTGATCTCGACGGCTTTCGGGATCGTCACGTTGCCTTTGTCGTCTTCCGGAGTGTAGTTCAGCTCAGCGAGCGCCGAGTGACCGGTACCGGCGTTGTTCCAGCCGTTGGAGCTTTCCAGGGCGACGCCGTCGAGGCGCTCGACCATTTCCATCGACCAGCTTGGCTCCAGCTCATTGATCCACACACCGAGGGTGGTGCTCATGATGCCGCCGCCGATCAGCAGGACGTCGACTTTCTTTGCTTCGTCAGCATTGGCGGATGTCATCCCCATCGCCAAAGCCAGACCCAGCAGGGCTGTGTTCACTTTCTTAAACATCTGTTGCACCTATGATAAAACGCCTTCCGCCCGCCGCTGTTATCTGTATGCGATCCGCTTTGATGACGCTCAGGCTCGCGTCGCAGATTCCGGCACACTTCAATTTTGACGGGTGGGCACACAAGGCCGACATGCTGCATCGACCTCAGTTAATGTCCCTTCTGAACTGACTTCTTATCATTATTGGCTTCAGCTACTTGAGCGACAGGGATTCCGTCAGCCCGCCCGAAGGCAAGCAAACTGAATTAGGTCAAACCAAGTTGGCGCGAAGAATATCACGTCAGGGCAAACCCGCGCGTCTGTTCCCGACTTGAGAGTCTTTTTCCGCTCAGGGACTTATCGGCCGCCAGTCGCTGAACATGACCCTCTGATGAGTGCGTCGACGCAAACCATCCTGCATTCAAGTGTAGTTGCCCAGACATTGAGCACTTTTGGGCAGTGCCTTGCTCAAGCATTATCTGCTAAGTTGTACGACGACTGACAAATTAGTCGTCAACCCCATAACAACAAGGGAAACAACCTCAATGACCAAGACCCGACTCCTGATCGGCTTTCTCTGTGCCTTCAACGGTTACGCGATGGCCGCCTCTGCCCCGGCGGAAAAAGACGTTGCCCAAGCGGTGGATCATCTGACCCAGGCGATGCTGCACAAGGACATCGCCGAACTGAACGCGCTCACCGCGCCCAACCTGACTTATGGCCATTCCAGCGGCAAGATCCAGGACAAGAAAGAGTTCATCGCCGACATCGAAACCGGCAAGAGCGCGTTCAAGACCCTGGAAATGCAGCACCAGACCATCACCCTGTCCGGCGACACCGCGCTGGTCCGCCACCACTTTTCCGCACAGGCGCTGAAGGGGACCGAGGTGGTGCCGACGGAGATCGAGAATTTTCAGATCTGGCAGAAGCAGCATGGCAAGTGGTTGCTGGTTGGGCGGCAGGCGTTCAAGTTTTGATCGGGGTTAACCGACTCTGAATAGATGTTGACTGGGCTGCCGTCTTCGCGAGCAGGCTCGCTCCCACAAGGGAACGCATTCCAAAGGTGGGAGCGAGCCCGCTCGCGAAGGCGGCAGCCCAGGCACTACAAACTTCCTGGTCACAACCGAAACCGATCCACCGACTGCGCCAACTGCCCCGCCAGACTCGACAACTCATCGGTGGTATTCGCCGTTTGCCCGATCACCCGGCTGTTGCCTTCGGACATCCCGGCAATCATTTCCACCTGATGGGCGATCTCGTTACTGGCCTGGCTTTGCTCGCCAATCGTGCGAGTGATGTCGTTGACCAGTTGCGTCGTGCTCAACGTCGCATCGAGAATTTCGCGGATGGCCCGCTCGACATCCGCCGTCACCGCCATGCCCTTGTCGACCTGCGCGACACCCGCCTCCATGCTGCTGACCGCCTCGCGGGTGCTGTGTTGAATGCGCGCGACCATCGCCGCGATTTCCTGGGTTGAGGCGCTGGTGCGCGCCGCCAGACTACGCACTTCGTCCGCGACCACCGCAAAACCCCGACCCTGCTCACCGGCACGGGCCGCTTCAATGGCGGCATTGAGCGCCAGCAGATTGGTCTGGTCGGCAATACTCTTGATCACCTGAATGATGTTGAAAATGGCTTCGGATTCCTGATCCAGCGTGCGGATCACCTGCGCCGACTGTTGTGCTGATCGGGCGATATCGTCCATGTCGCTGACCACTTGATGAATGACACCGCCGCCCTCCTTGGCCAGGGTTTCGGCCTGACTGGCCATGCTCAGTGCCCGTTCGGCGTGGCGGGTGATTTCCTCGATGCTCGCGGTCATCTGGCTGGCGGCAGCGGCCATGGTGCCGGCGGCGACGCTTTGTTGCTGGCTGCTGTCGGCGACCTGATGGCAGCCGTGGCTGAGTTGCTCGCTCATGCCACTGACGCCGTGAGCATTGCGCCGCACCACGTCGATCATGTTGCGCAAGTCGCGCTGCATGGTTGCCAGTGTGCGTATCAGAGTACTGGCTTCGTCCTTGCCGGATGGCTCGGCAATCGACTCGCTGAGATTGCCGTGGGCGATGCTTTCGGCGATGCGACTGGCAGTCTTCAACGGCCCCATGATGCTCAGAATGACCCAGCGCCCCTGTATCAAGAGCAACACAAGACTGGCGATCAACACCACGCCGAGCGCGACGTTGGCGCTGCGGATGGCTGACTCGGTGCCTGCGCTGGTCTGCCGCGTATTGGACTCGATCAACTCGCTCAACGCGGCCATTTGTTCTTCAAGCTGGCCAAACGCCGCGTTGAAAGTGCCCAGTTCCTGTTGAGCCGCATCAGGGTTGTCCAGCGCCAGCCCGACAATCCGTTCGCCCGCATTGATGTAGGTATCGAGGCTCGGTTTGATCTGCTCCAGCGCCGTGCGCAATGCCGGATTGATCGGTAACTTGAGGTTTTCCTCGAGCACCTCACGAAAATGCCCGGCATGCTCGTTGATCGAATCGCGTACCTCGCTTGCCGTGCTGGTGCTTTTGCCCAGCCCGACCAGCATCGCCGAGTAGACATCGGCGCGCAGGGCGTCGTGCATCATGTCGGCTTCCATGTGGTTGCGCAGCGCGCTCATGCTGACCGCGTTATCGCTGACCGCCGAGGCCATCCGCTGATTGCCGACGTAACTGACCAGACTCACGATCAAGGCTGTCAGCAGACTTGTCACAATCAGCAACACTAAACGCAGTTTGATCGACACCGGATTTTCCTCACTCATCACGCCCGTAAGCGCTTGTCAGCCTTCAGTTAAGCCTATTTGCGCAGGTCTGCCGCGCCAGAGCGTGTCAGCAGGTGTCGGCATGCTGGCTGAAGGCAGCAAAACTTTCGGATTGCGCGGCAAGTCTCACTTTGCAACGCAGCGGAAACGGCCTTCATCGCCGGTTAATGCCGGCAGGCTATTGAGTCCGTCGCTCTGAACATTCGTACAGCAAAGGAAACGCCTATGAAACGCGCATTGTGGTTGGGTTTGCTCGGCACCTTCGCCATTGGCACCGCACAGGCGGCGACGGAAAAAGTCGCCATCAATCTGGTCAGCGCTGACGGCGCGCCGCAGGCGATCGGCTCGGTCACCATCAGTGAAACGGCGTATGGCCTGTTGTTCACGCCTGACTTGAAATCGCTGCCGGCCGGCGTGCACGGTTTCCACGTGCATGAAAACGGCAGCTGCGAGGCCGGCATGAAGGATGGCGTGAAAGGCGCCGCACTGGCGGCGGGCGGGCATTTCGATCCGCAAAAAACCGCCAAGCACCTCGGCCCTTACGCCGACGGTCATTTGGGTGATCTTCCGGCGATTTACGTGACTGCGGACGGCATCGCCAACTACCCGGTATTGGCGCCGCGCCTGAAGAAGATATCCGAGATCAAAGGTCACGCCCTGATGATCCACGCCGGCGGCGACAACCACGCCGACATGCCCAAACCACTGGGCGGTGGCGGTGATCGCATGGCCTGCGGGGTGATCTGACTCATTCCAGCGTGAAAGCGGGCAACCCGCCATGGCGTTGCCCGCGTCTGTTTTGCAATAACGCAGACTTTGCTGCGCCACGGAACTCCCGCCGCGCGCGCCCCTCTCACATTATGTAATCCTTCCCTTTTTGCTTCGCGCTTGTGGAGGAACACCGTCATGCGCAAGTTAGTGCTCGTTTCTTCTTTACTCTTATGCCTGCCGGTCGGTTCGGCGTTGGCCCGCGTCGATGCGGGTGATGTCGCCACTTCGGCGGGTGTCTCCGCGTCGCTGTACTCGACCTTCAAGGATCACAAAATGGTGATTCCGGCCCGTGACGACTTGTCTGCATTTGTCGCCAGTGGCGGGGCCATTCGTGGGGTTTATCTTGAATCGGTGCTGCAACAGGCTCGCCAGGAAAATCCTGGACTCAATGCCAGTGATGAAGATCTGGCCAACGCGATTCTGGTGCATTACGAAGGCCTGAATCAGTAGCCGTCACTGAAAACGCAGCCGATGGATGGCTGCTGAAGGCGCATAGGCAAAACTGTCCGACGGCCTCTATGATGGAGGCCATGACGACTTCTGTGCCCTTGCGCTCCCCCTGCCCGCCCGGCGCCTGCATTTGCGGGCGCGATCCGTTGCTGGAGACGCCCGGCGCGGATTTGCGCATCCTGCGGCTGACCCGAGAGGAAGAAAAACGCCTGCTCGCTCGCCTCGAAATGCTCAAAGACCTGAATGACCTCAAACATCTGCAACAGCGCATGTTCGAGCAATTGGGGATTCGCGTCGACGTCGCTCCCGGTTTCAACGAAGTGCGCACCATGCGCGGGATCGCTATTCAAATCGACGAGTTACCGGGCCTGTGCCGCAAGACACGTGCAGCGATCCCGGCCGCCATTCGCCGCGGACTGGAAAACCACCCGGAAATCGCCTTCGAATTGCTCAACGCTCACGACTTGCTACGCGACACCTGATCACTTTTTCAGCCCCAGGCGTTTGCGCATTTCGGCGGTGATGCTCTGGCGGGTTTTCTTCATGTCGGCCCACGGCTCGTCACCGACCTCAGCCAACCGCTCATGAACGTTGTGCACGTTCCACTGATTGCCGCCCTTGAGCTCGGCGACCTCTTCGCGAAACAGCGGCACCGACACCGGCAAGCCTTCGCGGGTGCGCGCGGCGTAAGCGCAGATAGTGGTGGCGCCCAGACCGTTGCGCAGGTAATCGATAAAGATCCGCCCGACGCGGTTTTTCGGCCCGGACACCGCAGAAAAGCGCTCCGGCAACAGCTTGGCGATATGACTGACGATGGCGTGGCTGAAGTCCTTGACCTCGTCCCAACCGAGTTTACGGGTCAGCGGCACCACCAGGTGAATACCCTTGCCGCCGCTGGTTTTGAGAAACGCCTTGAGGCCCAGTTCATCAAGTACGGTCAATGTCAGTGCCGTCGCTTCGACCATGCTTTTCCATGGCAGTGCCGGATCCGGATCGAGGTCGAGAACGAAGCGATCGGGCTTGTCCAGATCGACCGTGGTCGCGTTCCAGGTGTGTAGTTCGACTGTGCTCATCTGTACCGCGCCGATAAGCGCCTCGGCATTGTTGATCAGCATCACCGGTTGCCCGGTGACGTCTTTGTCCAGCGTGGTAATGCCGGGGATCGCCAGGCGTTCGGCGTTTTTCTGGAAAAACAACTCACCGGCGATGCCGTCCGGCGCGCGCACCAATGCCACCGGACGATCCTTGAGCTGCGGCAGAATCCATTCGGCAACGCTGGTGTAATACTCGGCCAGTTGCATCTTGGTGGTGCCGCTGACCGCGTCGATCACGCGATCCGGGTGAGTGATGCGCACCTTGCCGTTGGCCAGTCCGAGCTGCGACGGCGCGGTTTCTGCGCTGCTCGCCGGGGCTTTTTTCGGCGCTTTCTTCGTGGCTGATTTCTTCGCTGCAGTCTTCACCGGTTTCGCTCGCTCCTCAGTGATGCCCTTGGCCGGTTTGTCATCGCGCAAGCCATGGAACACGGCGTGGCGCACTGAACCGTCCTTGGTCATTTCGGCGAATGCGACTTCCGCCAGCAGTTTCGGCTTGAGCCAGTGCACGCCTTTGACCTCGAAGCCGCTGGGTGGATTGACCACCGCCGCCTTCTTCACCTGCAACGGTTTGAGTTGAGCCAGAATGCTTTTCAACGTCGACTCGTTGAAACCGGTGCCGACTTTGCCGGCGTAGCGCAACTCGCCGCTGTCACGATCATGCAGCCCCAGCAGCAACGCGCCGAAAGCACTGCGCGAACCTTTCGGATCGGTGTAGCCGACGATGACGAATTCCTGGCGATGTTTGCACTTGAGCTTGATCCAGTCGCCGCTGCGCCGCGACACATAGGGCGAGCCGAGGCGTTTGCCGATCAGGCCTTCCATCTGCATCTGGCAGGCGCTGTTGAGCAGCGCATCCGGGGTTTCGTCGAAGGCCTCGGAGAAGCGCAACAACGGTTGCTCATGACTGCCGAGCACCGTGGCCAGCGCGGCGCGACGTTCCTCGACCGGCACTTCACGCAGGTCGACACCGTTGAGATACGGCAGATCGAACAGGTAGTAGAGAATGTTGCCGCTGCTTCCAGCTTCAAAAGCATTTTGCAGGGCCTGAAAGTCGGGTACGCCGTGTTCGTTGGCGACGATCATTTCGCCGTCGAGCCACGCCGATTCCAATCCCAGCGCGGCCAGGGCTGCGGCCTGTTGCGGCAACTTGTGCGTCCAGTCATGACCGTTGCGAGTGAACAGTTGCACCTGATCATGATCGATGCGCGCCATGATCCGGTAGCCATCGAATTTGATCTCGTAACTCCACTGCCCTTCCGGCGCGCTGTCGACCAGCGTGGCCAGTTCCGGTTTCAGTTGTGCCGGCAGTTTGGCTTTTTGCGCACCGTTGAGCTTGCCGGTCGCAGCTTTGCGTGTCTTCGCCGCGGGCTTTTTCAGCGGTTTGCTTTGCTCGGCGGCCAGTTTGGGTTTGCCCACTAACGTGCGTTCGCTCAGCACACTGTCCGGTTCGGCCACCAACACGTCGTAATCATCCTGCGGCCGCGCGGCGCTGTCCTGATGCTTGATCAAAAACCATTGTTCTTTTTTGCCCGGCATGTGCGTGCGCACCAGGTTCCAGATACCGCCGAGCTTCTCGCCTTGCAGCTCGAACTTGAGCTTGCCCTTGGCGTAGGCCTTGTGCGGATCTTCCAGCGGTATCCACACGCCACGATCCCAGACAATCACATCACCGGCGCCGTAATGTCCTTCGGGAATGTTGCCCTCGAACGTTGCGTAATCCAGCGGATGATCCTCGACATGCACCGCCAGCCGCTTGACCTTGGGGTCGAGTGACGGCCCTTTCGGCACCGCCCAGCTCTTCAGTGCGCCATCGAGTTCCAGGCGAAAGTCGTAATGCAGGTGTGAAGCGTCGTGCTTCTGGATGCAGAACTGCAAAGCATGCTCGGCAGCGGTTTTACCTCCCGAGCGCTTGACGGCAGCCGGTTCCGAGGTCGCCGAAAAATCGCGCATGCGGTTGTAGTCGTCGAGGTTCCTGTTCATCGTGCACCTGCCTTGTTTCAGCCCATTCGGGTCACGGTCAGCGCCACCACTGCGATGCGGTCGACCCGTTGATAGCCGGGGTTGAGCAGTTCATCGCCAAAAACATCCGGGTCGAGTTCGCGGTACGTCCAGCCGAAACGTTTTTCATCGAGGCGTGGCAGCACGGTGTCGAGAAACGGATCACGACCATCGACCATCGCCACACCGGTGTAGAGCAGCAGCGAGCCACCAGGCGCCAATCGATTCAAGGCCTGTTCGACGATGCGCAGTGACAGTCCTGCCCCCAGCGTCCCGCCACCGTGGCGATAGGCGCGTTCCGCCGGGTCGGCCATGTACGGCGGGTTGGCGACGATCAGGTCGAACTCGCCGTCGACGCCCTGCAACAGATCACTGGCGCGCACTTCAACGTTGGCGACTTCCGCCAGTGCCGCATTGATCGCAGTCAGACGCAACGCCGCAGGGTTGATGTCCAGCGCCAGCACCTCTGCCTCGCGACGGGCGCGGCCGATCAGAATCGCACCGACGCCAGCGCCACAGCCGATGTCCACCGCGCGATGAATCGGCGCGAAGTTCTGCTGCAGGTGGGCGTGGATCAGTTGCGCAAAGCGGTAGGTGTCGGGGCCGAAAAACACCGCGTCAGCGGCCTCGGTGGGAAATGCCGAATGGACGAACAGCAAATCATCCAGGCTCGACCAGCGCACCCGACTCTTCAGCTCACCTTCGTAGGTATCAATGATCTGTGCGTCTTGCAGTTGTCGCTGTTCATCGGCGGACAACAATCCCGGCGCGAACGGACGCGACCAGCCGAACACATCACGCAAAGAGTCGGCCATCTGGCCTTCGTCACGCTGGTTGACCCGTTGATGGGTCAACGGCGTCGGCGTGGTGAACCGATATCCGTCTGCCAACAAGCGCCGGCCCAATTGCAGCAGCACGAGGTCGTTGGGGCAGAGTTGTTCTTCCTGATTCATCGGCGGTGTCCTTAAGGCAAGCGGGATTTAAGTTCGATAAAACGCCGGGTGGCGAGCAGCCCGGCCGGGTGTGCATGGCGGGCCGGGGCGAGCCAGGGGATCAAAATCGCCATTTGCGCCGAGGCATCCTGACCTTGCAGCGCGGTGTTGAGCGCCTGTACGTCGGGGTCCTGTTCAAGCCCTTCGATGGGCGCTGCGGTCTGACTGTGCCGCCGAACGGGTTTCGCTTTATCCGACGGCGTCCAGTCGCCGGCAATCCAGTCGTGCACCAGTTGTTTTTCGTAGGCATTGAACACGCCAAACATCGCCGCACCGTCGCCCGCGATCAGTTGCCAAAAACGGCTGGCCTGCGGGTCTTCGTGGCGTTTGATCCAGCCTTTGTTCTGCAACGCTTGAAGAAATCCGGGCAATTGCTCCGGTGCGGCCAGCCACTGATTGACGGTCTGCCCTTCGAAACGGCAGTAATCGGAATGCATGTGTTGGGCGAATGGGCACTTGCGCTCGAGCATCGCCAGCAATTGCTGCTCAAGGTCGAAGCCTTCAATGATTGCGCGGCTGCCCTGCCCCAGATCGTTGAGCCGATAGCCCAGCGCTACCCGGCGCTGAAACTCAGCGCGATCGGCCTCAAGCGGCAGCAGGTCAAGCGCCGCCTGCACGGCTTTTTGCGCATGGCCGGTGCTGGCGTTGTCGATGGTCACGTGCAGGGTGAAATAGTATGGATCGATCCCCAGTTCACTGAGTTCGTAGCTGCTGATCAACAGATGCAACGGCAGTTGTTCGTAGCCGAGGTTGTAGCCGATCACCTCGGGCAGATAATCAGCACCACAGACACCGAGGGCCAGTTGTATCGCGCCTTGCAGGTAGCGTTCATCGTCGATGGCGCTGCTGTCCTGCAGATCGTGCTCGGCGAGCAATTTCTGGTAAATCACCACGTGGTTCTGCGCCGGATTACCTTCGCCCAGCTCTTCCAGAAAGGTTCGCAGCAGGCCCTGGAAACGTGGGTCCTGCCAGCGCGGCAACAGACCATAGAGCCAAGCGCCGTCGACCAGTTTGGTCGGTGCCACCGCTTGCAGGAAATACAGCGCCTGCGCCTTGCCACGGAAAAATTGCCGAGGCCCGCCGGCCTTGCGCTGCTGCAGATAGTCGGCGTATTGCCGGGCGACATCGGCGCAATGTGCGGCCACCCAGGCGTGCCACGTTGCCGGGTCTTCAGGCAACGAATCGCTAAGTTGCGCGGCGTGTTGCAGTTGCTCCTGCAAAAACGCCTGCGCAAGGTCTTGGGAATCGTCATCGCGCAACAACGCTTCATAGACCTGCCGCATGTTCCCGGCGGCGTTGATCAGGTGCGGTTGGGCAGGCGCGGCTTGCAGGGGTGTCAGGACAGTCATGGCAAAATTCTCGGTCGGTTGGCAGGGCGCTGTTCCACACGCCTCTACAGCAGCAGAGAGGCAGCGCCTGCGAAAAATTCAATCGACGTGAAAATTGCCCGGACGGACGGCGAAGCAGCTCCTTGACGGAGCTGCGGGTGGTTATGATTTTTTGCCGTTACTTCAGGCCTGGCCTTTGGCCCGCTGTTCCAGATGCACCTGCAAATCCGGGTCGATCCGCAATGCTGCTGCCAGTTCATCCAGATAACGACGCTCGGCGTCCTTCTGGTCATCCACGAGGATCACGCTGACCAGATACATTTCAGCGGCCATGGCCGGATCGCCTTTGGCCGCCTGCGCGACTTCGTTGGCGTCCAGCGGTTTCGAGACTTCGTCCTCAAACCATTGCTGCAATTGTGGGTCGTCGGTGTGTTTGCTGATTTCCCCACTGATCATCTGTTGTTCCCGGTCGTCGATCTCACCGTCAGCCTTGGCCGCCGCAATCAAAGCGCGCAACACAGCGTGGCTGTGCTCCTCGACTTCCGGGCCGGCAAGCAGATTGGCCGTCTGCGGGATTTGTTGCGGTGCCGAACTCGCCTGGCTGCGTTGCCAGGCCTGATACGCCTGGAACGCCATCATGCCCAGCGACGCGAGCGCCGCATAATTGGTCCCGCCGGAACGATTTTGCGTGCTGCCCCCGCCGCCCAGCGCCCCACCCAAAGCGCCGCCAAGTCCACCACTGGCACCGCCGCCGAGCAAACCGCCGAGCAAGCCGCCCAAGCCGCCAAGTCCACCGGCAGATCCGCCGCCGCTGGCCGCGCCCGAGCCGCCACCGAGCAGTCCACCCAGCAACCCACCTAAACCACCCAAACCATCGCCAGCAGACGCTGAAGATTGTTGTCCCGCCGAGGCCTGGCCTCGCAGCAGTTGTTCGAGCAAATCGCTGGTGTTCATGACGTTATCCTCAGGCATTGGCAGTGACTGCGTCTGGCAACGATAGACCCCTTAAGCCATAGCGCCAGCACCGTTTGGCTGACGCTCGAAGCCCTGACGGATTTCGCCCGCGTATTTTTTCGCCGGCCAGCTAACATTGATCAGTGGTGAACCTTATCCCGGCCAGACCGGTCGATAGCTGCAACCCCGACCCGGTTTGCCGGCGCCCTGCTACTCAAGGGTGATACCCGGCTTGCTTCACTTTCTGGAGAACGCCCCCGTGATATCGACCGTACACATCGCCAGGCTCAAAGCATGGGGCGCCCATGGTTTTACCGCGACTGGCGTGGTCACAGCCTTCCTGGCCACCCTCGCCCTGCTGGAAAACCAGCCGACCCATTGCCTGATGTGGCTGGGCGTGGCGCTGATTGTCGACGGACTCGACGGCGCACTGGCGCGCAAGGTCAACGTGCAATCGGTGCTGCCGAGCTTCGACGGCTCGATCCTTGATCTGGTGATCGATTACCTGACATACGTGTTCATCCCGGCGCTGTTCATCTATCGCTACATTCCTTTGCCCGACTACACCCTGCTGCTGACCGTGTCGCTGATTCTGGTGTCGTCGCTGTTCTGTTTCTGCAACGTCAACATGAAGAGCAAGGACAACTACTTTGTCGGCTTTCCGGCGGCGTGGAATGTGGTCGCACTGTGCCTTTACATCATTGGACCGGGGCCGTGGATCACTTTTCTGACGGTTATCGGTTTGGCGCTGTTGACCGTGACGCGGATGAAGTTCCTGCACCCGTTTCGGGTACGCCGGTTCATGCCGATCAACATTGCGGTGACGGCGATCTGGCTGCTATGCAGTCTGTCGCTGGTGCTCAACCATCCGGTAATCAACCCGTTGGTGATGGGGTTGTGGTTGCTGATGTCGGCGTACTTTCTGGGGATCTGCATCTGGCGCACGGCGCTGGAGTGGTTTGATCGGCCGCAGGTGAAATAGGCTCCAGAACCCAACACAAATCCATTGTAGGAGTGAGCCTGCTCGCGATAGCGGTCTGTCAGCTGAATATTTTTTACTGAAAGACCCCTATCGCGAGCAGGCTCACTCCTACAGGGATCGCAATAGATTCGAAAGTCGGGGGTGAATCAGCGCTTAGTAATCACCACCTCCAGATACTCGCTCGGCACCACCAGCGAACCCTCTCCCGCCCGATTCAACCGATTGAGCAAATCCGCCAGATCACTCTCCAGCGCCTGCCCGCTCTCCGGCGGTAATGCCGCAAAGGCCTTGTGCACCGGCCCATACCAATGGCGAAAGATGTCGATGAAATGCGCCGCCGAACGATAGCGGAAATTGAAATCGCGCCGTGTCACCCGCAGCAAAAAATCACGGTCATCGAAATGTTTGTGCAGCCAGGCATCGGAGCCCCAATTCGAGGGAGGCTGGGCACCAGCCGGCGGTGGCAGATGCCGGCCCAAAACCTTGAACATCTGCCCAACAAAACCTTCCGGCGTCCAGTTGGCCAGACCTATCCGCCCACCACGGCGACAAACCCGGCCCAGCTCGGCCGCAGCCGTGTCCTGATCCGGCGCGAACATCACACCAAAGGTCGACAGCACCGCGTCGTAACTCTCATCGGCGAACGGCAGTGCCTCGGCATCGGCAACCTGAAACGTCACGTCCAGATGCTCCGCCCGGGCCCGATCCTGGCCGCGTTCCAACAAAGCCGCGATGTAGTCGGTCGAGGTGACCTGGCAGCCACGGCGCGCCGCCGCCAGCGTCGCATTACCGTTGCCGGCAGCGACATCCAGCACCTCTTCATCGCAACGCAGGTCACAGGCTTCGGCAAGGTTTTCGCCGACGATTTGCAACGTCGTGCCAATCAAGGCGTAGTCGCCACTGGCCCAGGCGACTTTCTGGCGTTCCTTCAGCGCTGTCAGATCAATCGGGGTACTCATAAGAGTGAACTCCGCTGCGGGTGGGGTCGGTAATCATTCGGCCGTCGTCGGATCGATGACCGTCATCACTCGCGCCACACTGTTGGCAGGAAATCCTCCAAGCCTGGCGTGTTCGCGTACCTGCTCTTCGTCAGGCGGATGTACACGCAATAGATTTTGTCGGCGGTGACATAACTCTGTAGCCACTGCACCTGTGGCCCAAGTTCGCGCAACACCTGGCAGGACGTTTGTGAGACGTTTTTGAGTTCGGCTTCGGACAGCTTCCCGGCCCCTGGAATCTCGCGTTCAATCACGAATTTCGGCATGGCAACCTCGCGCTCTTGTCATGGGGCAAGGCCGGCAGTGACCCTGCTCAGGCACTATCGCCCCGAGACCGCTCGGCGTCCCTGCCAATCGTCTGGCAACCCCGTAAAACCGGAGGTTTGCCGATGAGCGGTGGAAATCTGTAAAGCGTCTGGAACACCTTGAAGATTGCCAACGTTCGAGGATTGGTTTCTGATGCCCGCTCGCTTCTGGAACGGACTCTACCGATGTCACTGAAACTCGATTGGCTCGCGCATCACATGCACCACAGCGACCGTTATGCTCAATGGATCCACCAGCAATTCCCCTACGAATACATCGACCAACCGTTGGCTGAATGGCAGCGTGAATTTGCCGAGGGCCAAGGCAATGGCGACTGGTCTTGCCTGATCGCCATGGACGGTGAACGCCTGGTCGGCGGCGCGGCGCTGGCACGCGATGACCTCGCCCTGCGCCCTGTTCTTGGTCCTTGGCTGGCCTGCGTGTTCGTCAGTCCTGAAGCGCGCGGGCAAGGCCTGGCAGAACGCTTGATTGCAGGGATTTGTCAGGAGGCGAAAGAGTGCGGGTTTGCGCGTTTGTATCTGCATACGCAGACCAAGCGGGACTACTACGCCAAACGCGGCTGGCAAGTCCTGGAGCGTTTTCGCGCCTGGGACAATGAACAATGGCTCATGGTCCGCGACCTCTGAGCCAGTGGTTTGCTGATTACGCCGCAGGCGCCTTAGCCTCCTCCAGCAACTGCTGGATCATCTGTTCCTGCGCCTCGTAGCGACCTTCGCCGAAGTGGCTGTAACGCACCTGCCCCTTGGCGTCGATCAGGTAATGCGCCGGCCAGTACTGGTTGTCGAAGTTACGCCAGATCGCGTAGTTGTTGTCGATGGCCACCGGGTAGGTGATGCCGAGCTTTTTCACCTGATCCTTGACGTTGTCGATGATCCGCTCGTAGCCGTATTCCGGGGTGTGCACGCCGATCACGACGAGGCCGTCCTTCTCGTACTTCTTCGCCCAGTCCTTGACGTACGGCAGGGTGTGCTGGCAGTTGATGCAGTCGTAGGTCCAGAAGTCCACCAGCACCACTTTGCCGCGCAGGGCGTCTGCGTTCAGTTCAGGCGAATTCAACCATTGCACGGCGCCTGCGAGTGACGGCATCGCGCCTTTGCCCTCCTCCATCGGCGAGTCCGCGCGGACTTTGCTGACAAAGTAGTCGACCACTTTCGGCACGTTTTCCAACACGCGTTTCTCGACACTGGCGACGCCTTCAGAGGAGGTGTTGGCCAATAAGGTTTTATCGAAGCCGGTGGCAATCACCGCTGCCGTCGCCAGTACCACAACCCCGGCACCACGACGCAACCAACCGGTGAACGGGATCGAAGGTTTCAAACGGTTGACCAGCCCGCGCCCGGTGAAGATCAACGTGCCCAGCGACAACGCACTGCCGGCGCCGTAGGCCAGCAGCAACAGGCTGGTCTGCGCGTTGGCGCCTTGCAGCATGGCACCGGTGAGAATCACCCCGAGAATCGGTCCCGCGCACGGTGCCCAAAGCAGTCCGGTGGCCACGCCGAGCACGATCGAACCCATCGGCCCGGCCTTTTTCCGGGTGTCCGGGTCCAGACGATTGCCGAGCATCACCAGAGGACGCGTCAGCCAGTCGCCGATGCGCGCCGAGATCAGCGACAGGGCGAACACGCTCATCACGATCAGCGCGACGTACCGGCCACTGTTGCTGGCCTGGATCACCCATTCGCTGCTGACCACGGCGAGGCTGGAGATCAGCGCGAAGGTCAGGGCCATGCCGCCGAGGGTCAACAGTATCGAAGCGCGACTGCGTTGCGCGCCGGCAAACAGAAACGGCACCACCGGCAAAATACAGGGGCTGAGCACGGTCAGCAGACCGCCGAGAAATGCGATGAGGTACATAGTGAGTCACCCTTGATCAATGATTGTGACGAGCCGTTCAGACGCTCTGGCTTTCCAGCCATTGGCTCTGCGGCGTACGGCTGGCGCCGTTCTCGGCAAACATCTGCCCTTGTGGCGTGCGGCTGGAGCCGTCCGCTGCAATCAGGCCGGCGCTGCCCTGCTGGGCCACCGGCGTCAGTTGGAAGCAGGTGCTGCTGTGGCAGCTATGCTGTTCAACCGCAGCGTTGGCATGGGCGGCGACGCCGGCCAGGGAGAAAGCAATGGCGGTGAAAAAGCGCGCGACGTTGTTCATGGTGTTGTTCCTTCTATAAAGAGTTGGCCTGGTTGCCGTTGATGGCTTGGTTCCCGTTGATGACTCAGTTGTCGTTGTTGCAGCCGTCGGCAAATTTGCTGTAATCGAGTACGCGGGTTTTGCCTGCAGAATCGAGGTAGGTCATGCGCGCCTCGACGATGCCGCAGGACACCGAGTTGTCCTGTTTCAGCGAGATGACTTTCTGGATATCCAGGTGGGTGCCGTAGGTGTAGGTTTGCGCGGTAACAGCGGCTTCGGCCCGGGCCGAGAGCGTGCAGATGTTCAGCGCGGCAAACAGGCAGGCGGCGATTACGGGTTTGTTGTTCATGGCGTTTCCTCAAGGCTTCAGTGGGGTTTGAGCCGAGGCGATCTGTGTGGGCCTCGATGGAGCCTATTTGAGGCTCGCGAGGTATCGCCTCTGTGTCAGGAACAGGCGCGTTTCAATCGCTGTGTATCCTTGCCATCGGGGGATACACAGCGATACAAAACCCTGAAAAAATCGCGTTTTTGCGTCTCCGTGTATCCGTTGTGACGGCAGATACACTGCAATACAAAGGCAGGCAAGCGGCCCACCGCAGGCTCGATACACTGCACGGCAGTCCCTTTTGATAGAGGTTTGCACCGATGGATCATGTCGATCACATTCTCATCGTCGACGACGACCGCGAGATCCGTGAACTGGTGGGCAACTACCTGAAGAAAAACGGCCTGCGCACCACGGTGGTCGCCGATGGCCGGCAGATGCGCAGCTTTCTCGAAGCCAACACTGTCGACCTGATCGTGCTCGACATCATGATGCCCGGCGACGATGGCCTGCAGCTGTGCCGCGAACTGCGCGTGGGCAAACACAAGGCCACGCCAGTATTGATGCTGACCGCGCGCAACGATGAAACCGACCGCATCATCGGTCTCGAAATGGGCGCCGATGATTACCTGACCAAACCGTTCGCCGCCCGCGAATTGCTCGCGCGGATCAACGCTGTGCTGCGCCGCACGCGGATGCTGCCGCCGAATCTGGTGGTGACCGAGGCCGGGCGCTTGCTGGCTTTCGGCCGGTGGCAACTGGACACCTCGGCCCGTCACCTGCTGGACAAGGACGGCACCATGGTCGCCCTCAGCGGTGCCGAATATCGCTTGCTGCGGGTCTTTCTCGATCACCCGCAACGGGTGCTCAGCCGCGACCAACTGCTCAATCTGACCCAGGGCCGCGACGCCGATCTGTTTGACCGCTCGATCGACTTGCTGGTCAGCCGTTTGCGTCAGCGCCTGCTGGATGATGCGCGCGAGCCGGCTTACATCAAGACCGTGCGCAGCGAAGGTTACGTGTTCTCACTGCCGGTCGAGATTCTCGGGGCCCCGGCATGAACGTCAATCTGCACTGGCCGCGCACCCTCGCCTCGCGCCTGTCGCTGATTTTCCTGATCGGCCTGTTGCTCGCTCAGGCGCTGTCGTTCGGTGCGCAGTATTACGAGCGTTACCAAAGCGCCAAGAACACCATGCTCGGCAATCTGGAAACCGACGTCTCGACCTCGATTGCGATCCTTGATCGCTTGCCTGCCGAAGAGCGCCCTGCCTGGCTCGAGCGTCTGGCGCGAAAAAATTATGGCTACCTGTTGAGCGAAGGCGAACCGGGCACACCGATCGAGGCCAGTGATGTGCCGGTGGCGGTCACCTCGATCACCGAAGCCATCGGTGAACGTTATCCGCTGACCTTCACCGATATTCCCGGGCCGAAGAAACACTTTCAGGGCCATTTGCGCCTGAGCGACGGCAGCCCGGTGACCATCGACGTGCGCCCCGCCATGGTCCCGCTATCGCCCTGGTTGCCGGCGGTTCTGCTCGGCCAACTGGCGTTGATGATCGCCTGCACCTGGCTGGCCGTGCGTATCGCGATCCGTCCGCTGACCCGCCTGGCCAACGCCGTGGAAACCCTCGACCCCAACGCCCACCCGATCAACCTCGACGAAAGCGGCCCGAACGAAGTGGTCTACGCAGCACGGGCGTTCAACACGATGCAGGCGCGCATTGCCGCTTATCTCAAGGAACGCATGCAACTGCTGGCGGCGATTTCCCATGACCTGCAAACGCCGATCACGCGGATGAAACTGCGCGCCGAACTCATGGACGATTGCGCCGAGAAAGACAAACTGTGGAATGACCTCAACGAGATGGAACACCTGGTTCGCGAAGGCGTGGCGTATGCGCGCAGCATCCATGGTTCGACCGAAGAAAGCCGCCGCACCAACATGGATTCCTTCCTCGAAAGCCTGGTGTTCGACTATCAGGACATGGGCAAGCAGGTGCAACTGGTCGGCAAGAGTGCGGCGGTCATCGACACCCGCCCTCATGCGTTGCGCCGGGTTCTGGTGAACCTGACCGACAACGCGCTGAAATTCGCCGGCGCCGCCGAAGTCTGGGTCGAAGCCAACAAAGGCAACCTGGCGATCACCGTTATGGACCGCGGCCCGGGCATCGCCGACGCCGAACTGGCGCAGGTGCTGCAACCGTTCTACCGCGTGGAAAACTCGCGTAATCGCGATACCGGCGGCACCGGGCTGGGACTGGCGATCGCCCAGCAACTGGCCATGGCGCTCGGTGGTTCGCTGACGTTGAGTAATCGCCAGGGTGGCGGGCTGTGCGCTGAACTGAAGCTGCCGCTGCATCCATAAACGCTTTAACGGCGCCTGTTTAAACGCTACCGACCAGTACCGGTCGGTGGCCTGCACACCGCCGCGCCAATGCCTACAACTTCATCAGAATCCACTGACTGTGCGCCTTGGCTGATGCGCTTATGGTTGTGTTGCCCGTTTCGCACTGTTCACCATTGGTCGCCACTGTCAGATCTGACAGTAGCAAGTCAGCGCCGGGCTACGGTTCCATGACAATTGGCCCAACCTGTCGAGGCGCAACATGACTCTGCTCGAATCCGTTACCCACGTGTGTACGCGCCTGGCGCCCGGCGGCTGGCATTCGCTGATGCTCGCCCACGGCCTGGACTTGCTGGCTGAACCGCTGGCGGCGGAACTGCACAAGCCCCTGAAAATCGACCGGTCAATACCCGGATTTACCGATTTCGCAACGACCGGCAGCCGGGCGATCGAGGCTGGCGCACCGGCGCACAGCCTGCTGTATCACGCGCTGGCCTCGCCAAACGTGCTCAGCGATGAAAACGGCCAGACATTACAGCTGTTCCCCACTGCCGCCGAGATCGAGACCGTGCTCGACTATGTCTACAGCGTCAGTCCGCCCACGCTCGACAGCCTGCGCGACAAAGCCCGGGGCGCGCCTTTGGCGGTGGTCGCGTTTGCCAGTGAATATCGCTGCGCCGCCGACACCGTGCATGGCCGGCATGCCGACCTGTGCTTCTCGCGTACCGGAATCGCCCGCGTCGGCACCGCCCCCCCGTGCTATGACGCAACGCTGCGCAGTTTCCTGCCCTTCGTCGACGATGATCCGCACGGCATCCGGGTGATGCCAGTGCGCTACAGCGCCTACATTGCCGTGCAACTCAAGGGCGATGCCGAGCGCTTCGGGCCGATGGATTTTCAGGTGGACCTCGACCCCGGACTGGATTTCTGGGTGCCCGTGCACAAGCTGTTCAATGGTTCGCAGTGCCTGGAGGGTCTGAACCTGACGGTGACGCTGGGCAACCACCAGATCAACGAAAAACTGCGGCATGTCCATTTGCGCCACAGCGGTACCGGTTGGCAGGAACCGCAGATCAGCCAGCCCCCCTTCGTCGTCACGGAAAATCTTGCGCATTGGGCCTCGACTGCAGATCTCGGCCCCGGTCTGCTGGTGCCTGAAGCCAGAGCCCGGCTGGTTGCGCCCGTCGAATATCAGGGGCAGCCCTTGTCCTTTATGCTGCCTGCCAATACCGGCGGCATGGTGCACGGACGTCACCGGGTCGAAGCGGATGGCAGCATCGAAAACCTGAACGAGCATGAAGGTGTCGAGGCGTTGGTACGTCAGGGCGGTTATCGCGCCTTGCATTATCAGGACGGCACTGCCGATGGCTGGGTGTTGCCACGCTGCCCGATGCTGGAAAACCATTTGCCGGCCGTCGCCGCCTATTCGCTGATCGGCCCTCCGGACTTCTATCCGTTATGCAGTCAACGCAAGCTGTTGCACTGGGTCAGCGACGAACCAGCGTTACCAAGTTCCGGTCTCTGGCACGCCCGACTTGAAGCGCTCTCCAACGTACGCTACTGCGCCAACCTCGATCTGCAGGATCAACTGTTCACCCCGACTGACCGAGGGGTGAGCGCCATCGTTGCCCTCGCCGATCAAACCGACACGGTGCAATCCACTGCCCCGCTACCACCGTCATCGCGGCCGACCTCGCTGCCCGACGGCGCCGCCGGGGTGTTCGGGCCTGGCTGGGAGGTCGGCTGGGTTCGCCAGCGCACGGCAGACGACGAATGGATCAACGTCCTCGCCGGCTATCAGATGGCCAGCCCGTTTCCCGAGGATGCGAAGATCTGCGCGGCGCTAGGTTCTTTCTGGCCCGGCGTGGCACCGGATTCGGCACGGGTCTTTGAGCCGCGCTCGACGCTGCACAGCATCATTCCCCTGACCGATGAAGAAATCGGCATGGGCGGCCTGGCCTGGGATAATCAGCGCGGCCCACAACTGATCACTCAAGACGATCGGCTGATCGTCCAGTACCACGCGTACGCCCATGCCGATTACACACAGGTGGCCCTAGATGGCCAGTTCTCCCTGAGCACGACCGGCCACACGGCGCAAACCGTCTATCAGCAGCGCGTGCGTTCGATGTATCGCGTGTACCGTGCGCTCGGCGCCGCCAGCGATAAACCCCTACGCAATGCCTGGCCACTGTTGTCGTTCATTGACGTGCAGCGGCCGAACGCGGAACTGGACAGCGCGCAGGCGCAAGCCGGGCAGCTCCTCGACGGCTGGGTGCAGCGCTTTTTGCTGTACAAGCGCGGTGCCGTGCAGATCCCTGCAAGTGATTTCAGGTTGCGCCACGTCGAAGTCGAAGAGCTGGTGATCTTGCTGCTCAGCTCCGATGCAATCCTGATCAAACGCGACACCCTGCCATGGCGGGTCGCCCATGAAACATTTTGATGTTGTGGTCGTCGGCGCCGGCCCTGCGGGCTGCGCAACGGCAATCAGTTGCGCCCGTCACGGGCTGCGCGTGGCCTTGATCGAACGGCAGGCGTTCCCCCGGTTTCGCCCCGGCGAAAGCCTGCATCCGGGCATCGAACCGCTGCTACGACAACTGGGGGTCGCCGAGCAGCTGTGTGGCCGCGCGGCACGGCGCTTTGACGGCCACTGGGTGCACTGGAACGGTGTGCCGCGCTTCAATGCCTTTGGCGCCGATGATCGCGGCGCCTGGCAGGGTTTTCATCTGGAGCGGGCGCAACTGGACGCGACGTTACTGGCGCAAGCGGCCACGTTGGGGGTGGAGATCAGTCAGCCCTGCCGGGCACGGCGAGTGCTGACTCAGGCCAATCGGGTGATCGGCGTGGAGACCGACAGCGCACGCCTTTACGCGACCTGCCTGATCGATGCCAGTGGTGCTTGCGACTGGCTCGCTCGCCAACTCGGTCTGCCGGTTCGCCACTGTTCTGCGTCGCTGGTGGCGCGTTACGGCTACTTGCAAGGTCACAGCGCAACCTATGCAACAACCGCGCACTTGCTGGCCGATCCTGACGGATGGACCTGGATCGCCCAGGTCGAGCCGCAGTTGCTGCACTGGACGCACCTGACGTTCGAGAACAACAGGCGCTCGACGAGGCTTCCCGAGGCCCTGCAAGCATTGCCAGCCGTAGGGCGGATACGCGGCGCCGATGTAACCTGGCGCATCACCCCGGCCGTCACCGGTGCTGGTTATTTTCTGGTGGGCGATGCCGCCAACCGGCTCGACCCGGCGTCCTCCCACGGCGTGCTCAAAGCGTTGATGAGCGGTATGCAAGCCGCGCAAGCCGTAGCGGATGGTCTGCGCCAACCGACCTTGCAAACAGCGGCGCAGGCGCAATATCGCCAATGGCTGAACGCAGGATTCGCACGCGATGTGGCGCACCTGCGCGACTTCTATCGTCTGCATCCCTGCCCGCCGTCGTGGCTGCCTGTGGCATGACTTACAGGACGCTGGCGAGCACGCCCTCCTGGTGAAACTGCCGCAACAACGCCGATCCGCTGTCCATGAACGTTTCGGTGTCGGCCACCCCTGCTTCTACTGCCAGATCTTGCAATTGCTGGCGGCCATCAAGGTCAGGAAACGCTTCAATGCGCTGTAACAGGCGCCAGGCCAGCGGGCTCAGCTCGGAAAACTGCACATTCCAGTCTGCCGTGCGCCGCACCAGCAACAGGGTCGGATGCGCCGGCGGCGTGGCGGGCTGATGGTTCGGATCAAGTGCATGCACCGGCCACACATACGCCAATGGCCAGGTCAGTGCCGATATCTGCAGCGGACGCTCCAGCAACAGCGCCGGATCGCTTGGCGGCAGCGCCTGAGCATCGGACTGCTGCAAGATCATCTCGACCCATTCGTAATGCGCCAGCTCCAGCAGAAACGCCGGCCACTCGCCCTCGCGCAACACCTGCGGTGGCGAAGCGAGATAGTCGAGAAACGTTTCGGCAATCTCGCCAAACTTTGGGGTTTGCGCCCGCCACTCGCGCAAAAAGCCTCGTACCAGCAGGCTCCAGCGTTGTTCCCCGATGATCCGGATCAACACCGGAAACGTGCCGCTCAACAATTGCGAAACGTTGTTGAACACCAGATCGCGATAAACGTTGACCCGCGCCACGTTCATGTCGGCCGGTGGCGACTGATGTTCGGGATCGCGCAAATACCGGGTCAGCGCCTGTTGTTGCAGTATCAGGCTATCCACGAGGGCGACCTCCGGCTTGCAAATGGCGAATGGTCTGCAACTCGGCGACCAGTTCGGAAAATGTCGGGAAATTGAAATCCCGCTCAAGCAGCGTTGGCTGCGCGCCAAACCGCCTATAAGCCTCCGCCAGCAGAGACCACACGACCGGTTTGACTGAGGCACCATGGGTGTCGATTTTCAGCGTGTCGGACTCATCGAAATGCCCCGCCACATGCATCCCGACCACCCGGTCCGGCTCGATACCGGCGAGGAAGGTTTGCGGATCGAAGCCGTGGTTGATCGCGTTGACATAGACATTGTTGACGTCCAGCAGCAGGTCACAATCGGCCTCGCGCAACACGGCATTGGTGAAGCTCAGCTCGTCCATGTCCTGGCGCGGGGCGGCATAGTAGGAGACGTTTTCCACGGCCAGGCGCCGGCCGAGAATGTCCTGAGCCTGACGGATCCGCGCGGCAACGTGCTGCACCGCTTCTTCGGTGAACGGCAACGGCAGCAAGTCATACAGATGCCCGTCATCGCTGCAGTAACTCAGGTGCTCGCTGTACAGCGGCACGTTGTAATGGTCGAGAAACACCCGGACCTCCTGCAAGAATCCGACATCCAGCGGCGCCGACCCGCCCAGCGACAGCGACAAGCCGTGACAGGACAACGGATAGCGCTCGGCCAGTTCACGTAACGCCGCACCGTGCGCGCCGCCGACTCCGATCCAGTTTTCCGGGGCGACTTCGAGAAAGTCGAAGGCGCCGCTACGGGCAGCCTGCAGGTCTTTCAGCAGACCACGGCGCAGGCCGAGGCCGACACTGGGTGGCATTGATGAGGGCGGCGTATGCATGGGATGTACCTCAGCAGTGGGTTTGCCACATTTGAGCCGCCGGATGTATTGCGGTTGTGTGCAGATGACCGGGCATTTGCAGCCCTGTGTGTCCCACCATCACGGCGATACACAGTGATACAGATTCTCTGCCGATCAATATTGTGGGAGCGAGCCTGCTCGCGAAAGCGTCAGCACTGCCAATACCAGAATTGCCTGAAATGCCGCCTTCGCGAGCAGGCTCGCTCCCACAGGTTTTCGTTGCTCACAAATCCAGCGACACGCCCGGACCGGGGCTAGACTCCTTTATTACCCAGTCGAGGGGGACGCAGGACGTCAGCCGTGCCCTGCCCAACTCCGTGACCACCGCCCGGTGGCGCACGCCTCGACCCTCGACGCCGCCGGACCGTGATCCTGTTTCAGGAGCACACATGATGGATGAGGCGAAGCTCAACCAATTCATGGGCAAACTGGTCAACGACATGGGCGGCGCGGCGATGCTGGCCAATGTCATCGTCGGCGAAGAGCTCGGGCTGTACCGGGCAATGGCCGACAGTCAGCCGATCAGTGCCGATGCCCTCGCTGCCAAAACCACCTGCAACCCGCGTCTGGTGCGCGAATGGCTCAGCGCTCATGCGGCGTCCGGCTACATGGAGCACCACGACGGTCAGTTCCGTTTACCCGAAGAACAGGCACTGGCCCTGGCCATTGAAGATTCCCCGGTGTATGTCGCTGGTGGCCTCGGGGTGGTGGCATCGTTTTTCCACGACAAGGACAAACTGGTCAAAGCCATGCGCGGCAACGGTGCCCTGCCCTGGGGCGATCACCACCCGTGCATGTTCACCGGCACCGAGCGGTTCTTCCGGCCCGGCTACAAGGGCCACCTGATCGCCGAATGGCTGCCGGCGCTGGACGGCGTGGTAGCCAAGCTTGAGCAAGGCGCGAAAGTCGCCGATATCGGCTGCGGTCATGGCGCCTCGACCGTGATCATGGCACAGGCGTTTCCCAACTCGCGTTTCGTCGGCTATGACTATCACGCGCCCTCGATCACCGTCGCCACCCAGCGCGCCGAGGAAGGTGGCGTCAGCAGCCGGGCGAAGTTCTTTCAGGGTTCGGCGAAAAGCTACCCCGGCGACGACTACGACCTGATCTGCTATTTCGACTGCCTGCACGACATGGGCGATCCGGTCGGTGCCGCCCGTCACGCCTATGACTCGCTGAAAGACGATGGCACGGTGTTGCTTGTCGAGCCGTTCGCCAACGACACGCTGGACGACAACATCAACCCGGTCGGGCGGCTGTTCTATGCGGCCTCGACGTTTATCTGCACACCCAACTCGCTGTCGCAGGAAGTCGGCCTGGGCCTGGGCGCGCAAGCAGGGGAAATGCGTTTGCGCAAGGTGTTTACCGTGGCCGGTTTCAAGCAGTTCCGCCGGGCCACGCAAACGCCGTTCAACCTGATTCTGGAGGCGCGCAAGTAACCCGCGCGGGTCGCGTGCTAACCTGCTGGCACTGCCCATTTCGGAGCGCTGACCATGCTCGACAGCCCGACCCGCGAACACCTCGACACCTTGCAAGAGGTGATGGCCGATGGCGACTTCCTCGTCCTGACCGGAGCCGGCATCAGCACGCCGTCGGGCATTCCGGATTACCGCGACAGCGACGGTGTGCGCCGTGGCCGGCAGCCGATGATGTACCAGGAGTTCCTCGCCGCCCCCGAGTCGCGCCGCCGCTACTGGGCGCGGGCCATGCTGGGTTGGCCGAGGGTGCGTCAGGCGCAGCCGAATGCAGCGCACCAAGCGTTGGCCAGTTTGCAGCGCCATGGGCTGATCCACGGTTTGATCACCCAGAACGTCGACACCCTGCACGATCAAGCCGGCAGTCACGATGTGATCGAACTGCACGGCAGCCTGCATCGCGTCCTCTGCCTGGACTGCGGCCAGCGCAGTGAGCGCGATTCGATTCAACAATTGATGGAAATGCACAACCCGTATCTGGCCGGGGTCGATGCAGTCCAGGCGCCGGATGGCGACACCCTGCTCGACCCGGCCTTCGAAGCGCGCTTTCAGGTGCCGCACTGTCCGTATTGCGCTGGCGAGCGGATGAAACCGGACGTGGTGTTTTTCGGCGAGAACGTCGCGCAACCCACGGCGGCAAGGGCGATGGCGGCGGCAGAGAATGCAGCGGGGATGTTGGTGGTGGGTTCGTCGTTGATGGCATATTCCGCGTTTCGCCTGTGCCGGGTGATAGCTGATCGCGGTAAGCCGCTGATCGCGATCAACCTGGGCAAGACCCGCGCGGATGACTTGCTGGATTTGAAGATTGAAGCGTCGTGTGAACAGCTTTTGCCGTTGTTGGTTGAAGTGCTGGATCGGTGAGTTGCTGCACTTTGTGCTCGACTCAGGACCCAAGCCCCTCACCCTAGCCCTCTCCCAAGGGAGAGGGAACTGACCGAGTTGTCAGGCCGGGATACGGCGACCTGAAAATGCTGAGTCGAGCCCACAAGCTGAATACCCCACGATCAGCTCCCTTTCCACCTCGCCCTAGCCCTCTGCCAGGGGGGAGGGAACTGACCGAGTTGTCAGGACTTAATACTGCGACCTGAAAATTACGAGTCGAACCCATTTTTTGAAATGCCCCCGATCAGCTCCCTTCCCCCTCGCCCCCCTTGGGGGAGAGGGTTGGGGTGAGGGGGTAGATCTCACAGTCGCCCGAGATCTTCAGCCTTGAGAATATCGAACAACGCCTGGGCCGCCGCCGACAGTTCATTGCCCGGCTCAGTCAGCACGCCGATGGCCCGCTGCACCGAGTCATCCAGGGTCAGGCAGTGGGCGCCGAGCTCCTGCATCTGCTCGGCGCACAACGCCGGCACGGCACTGACGCCCAGACCGCTGGCGACCATCCGCCCAACCGTGGCCAATTGATGGCTTTCAAATTCCACCGGCAACTTCATGCCTCGCGCCTGCAGGTGCTCTTCGAGCATCACTCGCACCGTCGAAGGCCGCTGCAAGGTGATGAAAGGCTCCTGCAACAACGTCTGCCAATCGATCTCGTCGCGCTGCGCCAGCGGCGAATCCTTCGATACCACCGCGACGAAGCGATCCACGTACAACGGCGTAAACGTCATCGAAGTGTTTTGCATCGGCTCGAACGCCACGCCCAGTTCCACCTGACGGTCACGGACCATTTCCAGCACTTGCTCGTTGATCACGTCATTGACCGTGACGTTGACGTTCGGATAGCGCGCGCGAAACGTCTTGAGGATCGGCGGCAGCAGGTTGCCGGCAAACGACGGCATCGCCGCCAGCGTCACCCGCCCGCGCTGCAAGCTGAAGCGTTGGCGCATTTCGTCTTCGGCGTTATCCCAGTCGGCGATCAGCCGCCGCGCCAGCGGCAGCAAGGATTCACCTTCCGCAGTCAGCGCGACATTGCGTGTGTTACGGCTGAACAGGCGCCCGCCCAGGCCCTCTTCCAGCGCTTTGATGGTCAGGCTCAACGCCGATTGCGACAGGTGCAGACGCTCGCAGGCCACGGCGAAGCTCAGGCTCTGTGCCACGGCGAGGAAGGCGCGGATCTGTTTGATGGTCATACTCAAGCCTCAGGATCGTCGGTGCATCGTGGGAACGATCAAGCGTTAAGCGGCAAGCCATAACGCAATTATTGAGTTTTATCTATCAATCAACCTTAAAAATCAACTTAACAAATATATCCTCCAGCGAGACACTCCAACCATTCGGCTAGCCAGCCGCCCGCAAATAATAAAAGAGGTGCATATGGCAGGTTTCGACAAGCGCGTGAGTTCCTACGAGGAAGCCCTGGCCGGGCTTGAGGACGGCATGACCGTTATCGCCGGCGGCTTCGGTCTGTGCGGCATTCCGGAAAACCTGATCGCCGAGATCAAACGCAAAGGCACCCGCGACCTCACCGTCGTTTCCAACAACTGCGGCGTCGACGGTTTTGGCCTCGGTGTGCTGCTTACCGATCGTCAGATCAGCAAAGTCATCGCCTCCTACGTCGGCGAAAACAAGCTGTTCGAAGAACAACTGCTCAAAGGCGACATCGAAGTCATCCTGACCCCGCAAGGCACCCTCGCCGAGAAGATGCGCGCAGGCGGCGCCGGCATTCCGGCCTTCTTCACCGCCACCGGCGTCGGCACCCCGGTCGCCGAAGGCAAGGAAGTACGCGAATTCAAAGGTCGTAAGTACCTGATGGAAGAATCCATCACCGGCGACTTCGCCATCGTCAAAGGCTGGAAAGCCGACCACTTCGGCAACGTCATCTACCGTCACACCGCGCAGAACTTCAACCCGCTGGCGGCTACCGCCGGCAAGATCACCGTGGTTGAAGTCGAAGAAATCGTCGAACCCGGCGAACTCGACCCCTCGCAGATCCACACCCCGGGCATCTACGTCGATCGGGTCATTTGCGGCACGTTCGAAAAACGCATCGAACAGCGCACCATCCGCAAATAATTCAGGCTGACGGAGAATAAAACCATGGCACTTACCCGCGAACAAATGGCTCAGCGCGTCGCCCGCGAAATGCAGGACGGCTTTTATGTGAACCTCGGCATCGGCATTCCGACCCTGGTCGCCAACTACATTCCCGAAGGCATGGAAGTCATGCTGCAGTCGGAAAACGGCCTGCTCGGCATGGGTCCGTTTCCGACTGAAGACACCATCGATGCCGACATGATCAACGCCGGCAAACAGACCGTGACCGCACGCATCGGCGCGTCGATCTTCAACTCCGCCGAATCATTCGCGATGATCCGTGGCGGTCATGTCGACCTGACCGTGCTCGGCGCGTTCGAAGTGGACGTCGAAGGCAACATCGCCTCGTGGATGATCCCCGGCAAACTGGTCAAGGGCATGGGCGGTGCGATGGATCTGGTGGCCGGCGCCGACAACATCATCGTGATCATGACCCACGCGTCCAAGGATGGTGAGTCGAAACTGCTATCCAAGTGCAGCCTGCCGCTGACCGGCGCCGGGTGCATCAAGCGCGTGCTGACCGACCTCGCCTACCTGGAAATCGAAAATGGCGCTTTTGTCCTCAAGGAACGCGCACCTGGCGTCAGCGTCGAGGAAATCGTCGCCAAAACCGCTGGTAAACTGATCGTCCCGGATCACGTACCGGAAATGCAGTTCGCTGCCCAGTGAGGAATTCGAAAATGCAAGACGTCGTAATTGTTGCCGCCACGCGCACCGCGATCGGCAGTTTCCAGGGCTCCCTGGCCAGCGTGTCCGCGGTTGATCTGGGCGCGGCGGTGATCCGCCAGTTGCTCGAACAAACCGGTCTGGACGGTGCGCAGGTCGATGAAGTGATCATGGGCCAGGTGCTGACCGCTGGCGCCGGCCAGAACCCGGCGCGTCAGGCCGCGATCAAGGCCGGCCTGCCCCACGCCGTGCCAGCAATGACCCTGAACAAGGTTTGCGGTTCGGGCCTCAAAGCCCTGCATCTGGGTGCGCAAGCGATCCGTTGCGGCGACGCTGACGTAATCATCGCCGGCGGCCAGGAAAACATGAGCCTGTCCAACTACGTCATGCCGGGCGCACGCACCGGTCTGCGTATGGGCCACGCGCAAATCGTCGACACCATGATCAGCGATGGCCTGTGGGATGCGTTCAACGACTACCACATGGGCATCACTGCCGAGAACCTCGTCGACAAATACGAGATCAGCCGCGAACAGCAGGACGCCTTCGCCGCAGCCTCGCAGCAGAAAGCCGCCGCCGCGATTGAGGCCGGTCGCTTTGTCGATGAGATCACCCCGATCCTGATCCCGCAACGCAAAGGCGATCCGGTTGCCTTCAAGGTTGATGAACAGCCGCGTGGCGACACCACTGCCGAATCCCTGGCGAAACTGCGCCCGGCATTTAAAAAGGACGGCAGCGTCACGGCCGGCAACGCTTCGTCGCTGAATGACGGCGCCGCTGCGGTCATCTTGATGAGCGCCGAGAAAGCCAAAGCCCTCGGTCTGCCGGTTCTGGCGAAAATAGCTGCCTACGCCAACGCAGGTGTTGATCCTGCAATCATGGGCATCGGCCCGGTTTCGGCGACTCGCCGCTGCCTCGACAAGGCTGGCTGGAACCTCGGTCAACTCGACCTGATCGAGGCCAACGAAGCCTTCGCTGCGCAATCGCTGGCGGTGGCCAAGGACCTGCAATGGGATCTGGACAAGGTCAACGTCAACGGCGGCGCCATCGCGTTGGGCCATCCGATCGGTGCATCGGGTTGCCGCGTGCTGGTGACCCTGCTGCATGAAATGATCAAGCGTGATGCGAAAAAGGGTCTGGCGACCCTGTGCATCGGCGGCGGCCAAGGCGTGGCGCTGGCGCTGGAACGCGTATAACCAGAGTTCAACAGTGAATGGCGGATCCACGACATCCGCCGCTTGCTGGCAACAAAAAACCCGGTGCGACTTGCGTTGCACCGGGTGTTTTTTTGCCTGTTGGAAATGTGCGTTGAGTGTTCCGGCGCCTTCGCGAGCAGGCTCGCTCCCACAGGGAATGCATTTCAAAATGTGGGAGCGAGCCTGCTCGCGAAGAGGCCCGCCCGGCCAGCGAAAATCTAAGGCTTACGCAACAAATACGTATCCATGATCCACCCATGCTCGGCCCGCGCCGCCTTGCGCACCCGCTCGATCTCATCCGCAACATCCGACAGCCTGCCACTGATCAGAATCTCATCCGGCGTGCCCAGGTAAGCCCCCCAGTAAATCTCGGTCTGCTGATCGGCGACTTGGTGATAAGAGTCTTCAGCATCGAGCATTACCACCAGACTGTCCGCATCACTCACCTGCCCTGCCGCCAAACGCCGCCCGGTGGTGATTTCGATGGAACGACCGATGGTGTTCAACGGCACCTTGTGCTGCGCCGCCAACGCCTGAACGCTAGTGATCCCGGGGATCACCTCAAACTCGAAGGCGCACGCGCCCGAGGCCAGAATCGCCTGGAGGATGCGCACGGTGCTGTCGTACAACGCCGGATCGCCCCACACCAGGAAACCGCCGCACTGACCCTCAGACAATTGGTCATTGATCAGGCGTTCGAAGGTCTGCTGCTTGGCGCGGTTCAGCTCATCAACACTGGCGGCGTAGTCGACATCGCCGCGTTCGCGCTCCGGACTGTGGGCCTCGACGAAGCGATAGTCAGGGTTGTCGATGTAGCGCTCACAAATCTCGCGGCGCAGGTCGATCAGCTTGTCCTTGCTCTGGCCTTTATCCATCAGAAAGAACACGTCGACCCGATTCAACGCCTTCACCGCCTGCATCGTGATGTAGTCGGGATTGCCGGCACCGATGCCGATCACCAGCAGTTGTTTCATCACAAAGCTCCTTTAAGACACAGGCGCCAGCGCCCGGTGAAGCGCAATTCGAGCAGCGACAACGGCTCGACATCGATGTCATGCAACGCCGAACCGCGCAGCACGTGGATCAGCGCGGCGCGGATGACAAACGGATGCGTCACCGCCACGACATGTCCCGACGTGCCTTGCAGGCTAGCCAACCAAATCGCCACGCGTTCGCACAACTGCGCCACTGACTCACCGTCATGCGGAGTGGCGTGGGGATCTTCCAGCCAGGCCTGCAGCGCGGCGTCTTCCGAGGCTTGCAGGGCTTTGATCGACTGGCCATGCCAACGTCCCCAGTCACAATCGCGCAGCGCCTCATCAATCTGCGCGTCGGTGCCAAACCAAGCCGCTGTCTGGCGCGTGCACAACTCCGGCGCGCAAATCAAGCGTCGCGCGGCGTCGAAACGCTCGGCCAATTCGCACGATGCCAGCTGGCTATTTTCAACAGGTTCATTCGTAGGAAAACACGCCAATTTCTGTGCGACGGTTCGCGCATGGCAAATCAATGTCAAACGAGTGGTCTGCACAGGGATCGCTCCGGTGGGCCTTCATGAAAAACAGCGGCACAAAGCCGTTCTGTCGGCAATTGTGCCGTAAACCGACGGCTGCAGGGTTGTTGCATCGCCCCGGCAAGTACGGACAAAAGCAAAAATACGGCAATCTCTGACACTATCGTGGGCGATGGACTACAAGCCCTGTCGAAGTCCGTGTGGCCCTTGTTACACAGGCGTCTCGCCCCATTTTGGGGCCTTTTCAACACGCGGAAAAATTCACTAGACATGTAACGCCAGTTACATAAATACTGTTTTAACGGATTATGAAGCGAATTCGACACCCCCCCCCATCCAGCAGGAGCCCGGATGCCCCCTCTCAGAGACCTGATCACCGATCCCGGCCTGGATCTTACGCCGTCGGAGCGCAAAGTCGTTCGCGCCTTGCTTGATCAGTACCCACGCAACGGTCTGGGGCCGATGGCGCGTCTGGCCGAACATGCCGGCGTCAGCGATCCGACCATCGTGCGGCTGGTGAAAAAACTCGGTTTCGGTGGTTACGCCGAATTCCAGGATGCCCTGCTCAGTGACATGGACCACCGCCTGCGCTCGCCGCGCACGCTGTTGCAACCGCGCGCCCATCAACACAGGGACGACGCCTGGAGCCACTATCTGGGCGACAGCCATCGCCTGCTGGTCGAAACCCAATCGCTGACCCAACCCGAAGACGTGCGCATTCTCACCGACTGGCTGCTCGATGCCCGTCATCAGGTGTATTGCTTCGGCGGGCGCTTCAGCAGCCTGATGGCCACCTACCTGCTCAATCACCTGCGCTTGCTGCGCCCCGGTTGCTTTGCCCTGGAAGACAACGCGCAACTGCCTGATCGCTTGTTTGATCTGCAACGCCAGGATGTGGTGTTGCTGTTCGACTACCGCCGCTACCAGACCCAGGCCTTGCGGGTCGCCAGTGCGGCGAAAAACAACAACGCACGCGTAGTGTTGTTCACCGACATCTATGCCTCGCCGCTGCGTGAACTGGCCGATCTGATCATCAGCGCGCCGGTGGAATCGGCTTCGCCGTTCGACACCATGGTGCCAGCGCTGGCTCAGGTCGAAGCACTGATCGCCTGCCTGACCTTGCGCACCGAAAACCTCGCCGATCGCCTGGAAGGCATCGATGCCCTGCGCAATGACTTCAACACCCACCTGCTGGAGGATAAATAAGGATGTTCAGCCTTCCCCACCGCTCGCCGCGGGACTTGCCGTTTGTCACCGATCACACCGCACTGTTGCTGGTGGACATGCAGCGTGCCTGGCTCGAACCGCAGTTCGACGCGCACCTCAACGGGCCTGACGCCGAGTATTTCCTGACCCGTGCACACATGCAGGTGGTGCCCAACCAACGTCGCTTGCTCAGTGCCTTTCGTGAAGCGCGGCAGAATGTACTGCACACCATTATCGAAAGCCTTACGGCTGATGGCCGTGACCGCTCGCTCGACCACAAACTCTCGGACATGCACCTGCCCAAAGGCAGCGCGCAGGCGCGGATCATTGAAGACCTGAGCCCGGTGGAAAACGAAATCGTCCTGCCGAAGACCTCGTCCGGGGTGTTCAACTCGACCAACATCGACTACGTGCTGCGCAACCTCGGAACCCGTCACTTGATCATCGCCGGCATCGTCACCGACCAGTGCGTGGACATGGCCGTGCGCGACGCCGCCGATCGCGGCTATCTGGTCACCCTGGTCGAAGACGCCTGCGCCACCTACAGCGCCGAACGCCATCACGCCTGCCTGAATGCGATCAAGGGTTACTGCTGGATCACCGACACCGACACAGTGCTCGCCCGCCTGCAGGAGATGCAGCCATGAGCACGCGCCTGACGCCGCTGCCGATGACCACGTTGGTCACCACCGACCTGATCGGCATCACCCGCGGCCGCTCGTTTCCCACTGATGAGCTGGAGCACTATCAAGCCGCCGGCTGCGGCTGGGTGCCGGCCAACAGCGCGTTGACACCGCAGGACATCATTGCCTCGACCAATCCGTGGGGCGCCTATGGCGATCTGCGGTTGATTCCCGATCTGGGCAGCCGCGTTACCGTCGGCAATGGCCCGGACGCCGATGCCCCGGCGCTGGATTTCATCCACGGCGATATCCGCGAAACTGATGGCCGGCCGTGGGGGGCCTGCCCGCGCACACTGTTACGCGATGAAATCGAGCGATATCGCGATGGGTTGGGCTTGCAGGTCAACGCCGCGTTCGAACATGAATTCAACCTGCACGCCGGTTTTGCCGAGCATCTGGCGTTCTCCCTCGAAGCCCAGCGCCAAGGTGCCGAGTTCGGTGGCTGGCTGCTCAGCGCCCTGCGCGCCGGCGGTGTCGAGCCGGAAATGTTTCTGCCGGAATACGGCAAGCATCAATACGAAATCACCTGCCGCCCGACGCTCGGCGTGGCGGCGGCCGATCGTGCCGTCAACGTGCGCGAGATTACCCGCGAGATCGCCCGGCAAATGGGCCTCGACCTGAGCTTCGCGCCGAAAACTGCGGCGGATGCGGTGTGCAACGGCGTGCATCTACACGTCAGCCTGCTCGATCTGGCCGGCCAGCCGATGCTTTACGACGCCGGCACCAGCAACGGTCTGTCGAGTCTTGGCCAGCATTGGGCGGCGGGGATCCTGCATTACTTGCCAGCCCTGTGCGCGTTCACCGCGCCGACGCCGGTGTCGTACGAGCGCTTGCAACCGCATCACTGGAGCGCGTCCTACGCCTGTCTGGGCCAACAGAACCGCGAAGCGGCGCTGCGCATCTGCCCGACCGTGACCCTCGGTGGCAAATCCGTGGCCCAGCAGTTCAACCTTGAGTTCCGCGCCATGGACGCCACCGCCTCGCCGCATCTGGCCATGGCCGCGCTGCTGATCGCCGGACGTCTGGGCATCGAACAACGCCTGGCACTGAACGCGATCACCGATGAAATTCCCGATTCACTCAACGACGAGCAACGCCAGGCGCGGGGCATCGTTGCCCTGCCCGCTTCGCTAGCGCAGGCGCTGGATTGCCTGCGCAACAGTGGCACCTTCACCGAATGGCTGCCCAAGCCGCTGCTCGACACTTACTACGCCCTGAAAACCGAGGAACTGGCGCTGACGGAACAGCTCTCGCCCGCTGACTTGTGTGAGCACTATGCACGCCTGTACTGAATCCGCCGAGCTGGGGTTGTACACCCGACCGGCCTACAACCTGAGCCGCGCCGACTCCGCGCATCCGTTGATTCTGGTGTGCGAACACGCCAGCCGCTACATCCCCGAGGCCCTGAACAACCTGGGCCTGGACGAGGCCGCCGCCGCTGAACACATCGCCTGGGACATTGGTGCGCTGCAACTCGCCGAACAGTTATCGGAAAGGCTCGGCGCAACCCTGTTGAGCGCCAATTATTCACGCCTGCTGATCGATCTGAACCGGCCACGCCACGCCCCGGACAGCATTCCGGCGCAGAGCGAAATCTATCAGGTGCCGGGTAACCGCGAGCTGGACGAAGCCACCCGCGAGTACCGCCGCCAGACCTTGTTCAAACCGTTTCACACGCGCTTGCAAACGTTGATCGACGAACGTGTGGCACAGGGCCAAGCGGTGCGTGTGGTGGGGATTCACAGTTTCACCCCGGTGTTTTACGGCCAGCCGCGACCGCTGGAGGCCGGCGTGCTGTTCGGTCAGGCCAAGGCCTACGCGCAACGCCTGCTCGACGGCCTCGGCGAGCATCCGCTGAAAGTGGCCGGTAATCAGCCGTACAAGATCGATCCGCTGGGCGACATGACCGTGCCGGTGCACGGCGATGCCCGTGGCCTCGACTCGGTGCTGATCGAGGTGCGCAACGATTTGCTGCGCAGCCCCGAAGCCGTATCGCGCTGGGCCGGATACCTCGCGCCTTTGCTGTAATGAATGAAAGACTGCTGACGCTGTAAACGATGGATCGATAACAACTAAAACGACCGACTGGCTGACAAGGAGTTGCGCTTCATGGAAATTGAAGAATTCGGCTACAAGCAAGAGTTGAAACGTAGCCTGACGCTGACCGATCTGGTGGTATACGGGATGATCTTCATGATCCCCATCGCCCCGTTCGGTGTGTATGGCTACGTCAACGCCGAGGCACCGGGGATGGTGCCGTTGGCGTACATTATTGGCATGGTGGCGATGCTGTTCACCGCGCTGAGTTACGGCAGCATGGCCAAGGCTTTTCCGATTGCCGGTTCGGTCTATTCCTACGCGCAGCGTGGCCTCAATCAACACGTCGGTTTCATCGCCGGCTGGCTGATGCTGCTCGATTACCTGCTGATCCCGCCGCTGCTCTATGTCTACGCGGCGATGGCCCTCAACCATTTGTACCCGGACATTCCGAAAGTCGGCTTTATTCTGGCGTTTCTGGTCAGCGCGACCTTCGTCAACCTGCGCGGCATCACCTTCACCGCACGGATGAACATCATCTTCCTGCTCGCGCAACTGGTGGTGCTGGGGATCTTCCTGTTCTACGCCTGGAATGCCCTGCACAACGGTGGCGGTAACGGCGAGCTGACCCTGGCGCCGCTGTATCACGCGGAAACCTTTAACTTCGCCCTGCTGATGCAAGCGGTGTCGATTGCGGTGCTGTCGTTCCTTGGCTTCGATGCGATCTCGACACTCGCTGAAGAAATCAAAGGCGATCCGGGCAAGAGCGTCGGCAAAGCCGCGCTGATCACTCTGGTAGTCATGGGGGTGATTTTCGTTGCGCAAACCTGGATTGCCACCGACCTGGCGGCAGGCATGGGCTTCAAATCCGCCGACACCGCGTTCTATGAAATCGCCGAAATCGCTGCCGGCAGCTGGCTGGCGACCCTGACCGCTGTCGCGACGGCATTGGCTTGGGGCGTGGCTGTAGCGATCACCTCGCAAGCCGCAGTCTCGCGTCTGCTGTTCGGCATGGCCCGCGACGGCAAGTTGCCAAAAGTGCTGGCCAAGGTGCACCCGAAACACAACACGCCGTACCTGAGCATTTATCTGGTGGCGGTGCTGTCGCTGGTGATCTGCTATCTGTTCATCAACTCGGTCGACACCCTGACCTCGCTGGTCAACTTCGGCGCGCTCAGTGGCTTCATGCTGCTGCACCTGACAGTGATCAACTACTACTGGCGTCGGCAGAAGTCCGGCCAGGTGGTGCGTCACCTGACCTGCCCGGTCATCGGCTTCATCATCGTCGCGGCCATCATGTACAACATGGGCGTCGATGCGCAGAAGCTCGGCCTGATCTGGATTGCCCTGGGCCTGGTGTATCTGTTCTTCCTGAATAAACTCGGCGCCAGTACTGCGCTGCCTGACCCGAGCAACGGCTGACAAGAAAAAGAGCGGCGTCTGACAACAAATCAGGCGACCGCCGATTTATCGCGTGGACACCGACAGTGATAGTCAGGTTTGGCGACATCGCCGAACCTTTTGATACAGGAGTACATCCATGCTGGTCTTACGCCCAGTCGAACAGACTGACCTGCCCCAGCTACAACAATTGGCCCGCGACAGTCTGGTGGGCGTGACCTCCCTGCCGGACGACAGCGAGCGCCTGCGCGCAAAAATCGCCGCGTCATGTGCATCGTTCGCTAGCGCAGCGGCGGCCCACGGCCCGGAGAATTACTTCTTTGTGCTGGAAGACCTGGACGACCAGCGTCTGGTTGGCTGCTCGGAGATTCTCGCGACGGCGGGCTTCGACGAGCCGTTCTACAGCCTGCGCAATCGCCATTTCACCAGTGCATCCCGCGAACTGAACATTGAACACGGCGTACCGGCGCTGTCGCTGTGCCATGACCTCAGCGGCCACACATTGCTGCGTGGTTTTCACATTAATGCCGAACTGGTGCGTACGCCGTTTTCCGAATTGTTGTCACGGGCGCGCCTGTTGTTCATCGCCGCCAATGCGCCGCGCTTTGCCGAGGCGGTGATCACCGAAATCGTCGGCTACAGCGACGAGGAAGGCCATTCGCCGTTCTGGGATGCGCTGGGCAAACACTTCTTCGACCTGCCCTACGCGGAAGCCGAACGCCTGTGCGGGCTGCAGAGCCGCACGTTTCTCGCCGAACTGATGCCGCAATATCCGATCTACGTGCCGATGCTGCCGCAAGCCGCGCAGGACTGCATCGGGCGCATCCACCCGGATGGCCAGGAAGCGTTCGACATCCTCGAGCGTGAAGGCTTCGAAACCAACAGCTACATCGACTTGTTCGACGCCGGCCCGACCCTGTATGCGCGCACCAGCAACATTCGTTCGATCGCCCGCAGCCAGACGGCAACGGTGCAGCAAAAACCCCAAATCGATGCCCGCGGTCGTTATCTGCTGAGCAACGACGCGCTGCACGGCTTCCGATCGATCATGGCCGAACTCGATTACCAACCCGATCAACCGTTGTCCCTCACCCCTGCAATGTGTGCGGCGCTGAACGTGACCGATGGCAGCCCGATCCGGCTGATTGCCCTGTGAAACCCGTGCGGTTGCGCAGCCAACGACAGTGCCCGAACAGGCGCGCAGAAGGAGTTCCAGCATGATTGTCCGCCCGGTCAAAGTCAGCGACCTGCCAGCCTTGATGGCGCTGGTGCAACAGGCCGGCCCGGGGTTCACCACCCTGCCGGCCAACGAAGATCGCCTGTCCCACCGGGTCCGCTGGGCGCAACGGGCGTTCGCCGAACAGGTGGAACGGGCCGACGCGGACTATCTGTTTGTGCTCGAAGACGACGACATGCGCGTGGTCGGCGTCAGCGCCCTGGCCGGGGCGGTCGGCCTGCGCGAGCCCTGGTACAACTATCGGGTCGGGTTGACCGTCAGTTCGGCGCCGGATCTGGGCATTCAACGGCAGATCCCGACACTGTTTCTCAACAACGAACTCACCGGCCAATCGGAGCTGTGCTCGCTGTTTCTCGGCCATGATCAGCGCCACGGCAGCAATGGCCGCTTGTTGTCACTGGGGCGTTTGCTGTTCGTTGCCGAGTTCCCGCACCTGTTCGGCGAGAAGATGATTGCCGAACTGCGCGGCAGTGCCGATGAACACGGTTGTTCGCCGTTCTGGGACAGCCTGGGTCGGCATTTCTTTCAAATGGACTTCAGCCATGCCGACCACTTGTCCGGGCTGGGCAACAAATCGTTCATCGCCGAACTGATGCCGCGCCAGCCGCTGTACACCTGCCTGCTCACCGAACAGGCCCAGGCCGCGATCGGCCAGGCGCACCCGAATACCGAGCCGGCGCTGAAAATCCTCCAGGCCGAAGGTTTCACCCACAAAGGCTACATCGACATCTTCGATGGCGGCCCGGTGATCGAAGCGCCAGTGCGCAATATCCGCACCGTGCGCGAGAGCGTCGAGCTGGCCCTGAGCCTCGGCAGCCCCGACGAACAGGCGCCGCTGTGGCTGATTCACAACCGCCGCCTGGAAAACTGCCGCATCACCGTGGCCCGCGCCCGCCGGGTCGGCAGCAGCCTGGTGATCGACCGCCTCACCGCCAAGCGCCTGCAACTGCAACCGGGCAATTCGGTACGCGCGGTGATGCTGCCCAATCAACAGCAACAGGCGGTGGCGGCCTGACGGTCACCACCGCAAAAAGGTAAATCCTTTCAGCAAAAGAGTCCGCGACAACCTGTCCCTTGCAAATTCGTCATGATCCTTGACCCATTCGCGTGATAGCCTTTTCATTCTTCGGCGTTGACACCTTTGTTCAAGCCTTTCCATTCCTTTGTATTGGTGGAACTCGTATGACCCGGCTTTCCCATCAAGATTTGCGCCGTAACTTCCGTCAACTGCTGGCTTCCGACACCTGCTATCACACGGCTTCGGTGTTCGATCCGATGTCCGCACGGATTGCCGCTGACCTCGGTTTTGAAGTGGGGATTCTCGGCGGTTCCGTGGCCTCGTTGCAGGTGCTCGGTGCTCCGGACTTTGCCTTGATCACCCTCAGCGAGTTCGCCGAACAGGCCACCCGCATCGGCCGCGTCGCCCAATTGCCGGTGATCGCCGACGCCGACCACGGCTACGGCAACGCCCTCAACGTGATGCGCACCATCGTCGAACTGGAGCGCGCCGGCGTCGCCGCCCTGACCATCGAAGACACCTTGCTGCCGGCGCAATTCGGCCGCAAATCCACCGATCTGATCACCGTTGCCGAAGGCGTCGGCAAGATCCGCGCGGCGCTGGAAGCCCGGGTTGATACGGAAATGGCGATCATCGCCCGTACCAATGCCGGCATTTTGCCGAACCAGGAAATCATCAGCCGCACTCGCCAGTACCAGGCGGCCGGGGCTGACGGCATCTGCATGGTCGGGATTCAGGATTTCGATCAGCTTGAGCAAATCGCCGAACACCTGACCGTACCGCTGATGCTGGTGACCTACGGCAACCCGGCGCTGCGCGACGACAAACGTCTGGCCGAACTCGGTGTACGCGTGACCATTGATGGCCATGGTGCTTACTTTGCGGCGATCAAAGCGACGTATGACAGCTTGCGTGAACAGCGGCAGATCTTCACCCAGGCCTCCGACCTGAGCGCGACCGAGTTGACGCACACCTATACACAGCCGGAGGAATACATTCTCTGGGCCAAGGAATACATGAGCGTCAAGGAGTGATGCGCACGCTTCACCGGCCCTTTCGCGAGCAGGCTCGCTCCCACAGTGGATCTTGGTTAAACACAACATTCGTGTTCGACACCGATCAAATGTGGGAGATTCTATGGTTGAGGGGAAGCCCTCAACTGACTTTTGCCTGATATTCGCTTTGCCCTTTCAGCAAGGCGAATACCACCCGAGCAAGCTTGCGAGCCAGCATCACCAACGCCTGCGTGGTGCTGAAACCCCGTGCTCTTTGGGCTTCGTAAAACCCTTTCCAGGCTATCGTACGGCTAGCCGACATCGCTGCGTTGTGCAAAAGTCGGCGGGCCTCGGGGTCTCCGCGCTTGGTCAAGCTGCGGCGGCCGTCCTTTTGCCCTGATTTCGATACCCGTAAATCCATGCCCAGGAAGGCGATAAACGCATCCGCGTTGCTAAACTCCCCCCGCTGAAACGCCGTGAGCAGGCGCGCTCCGGTCAGAAATCCAATGCCCTCTACTTTCAGGCAACGCTTCAATTGGCCGAGCAAGCCGGCTTGTTTGAGCTGATCGTTGATCGTCTTTTCGATCATCGTTTCAAGCCGCTGCATGGATTTTACTTGTTCAGCAAAAGCTGCCTTCAACAGCGGCTCATTCGACCAGCTCTGCACCAGGCCGACCCTTGCCTGGACCAAAGCCGCGCGGCGGCGGAAAAGGCTCAGGAGCTGGCGGTAAAGCGGTGATGGCGGGGTCCAGGGGCGCAACTCCTCGGCTTCGTTCTTCAGGTAACGGGCCAGCAACTTGGCGTCCAAGGCGTCGGTTTTGGCGCGGATCTTCACGCCTTCGCGGTAATGTTTGAGTTCATAGCCGCCCACCATGTAAATCGTGCAACCGGCCGCATAGGCCAAATCAGCGAATTCCAGGTGGTAGATGTTGGTTGCCTCAATGGCAATAGACACGGGGCCGAGCAAGGCTTTCAGCCACTGCTTGATGGATGTTTTGGTGTTGGGAATCGCTTCAAGCAGATCGCTATCGGCCTGATAAATCACCAGTTCATTTTTGGCAACATCCACGCCAACGATCGGATTTGATAGAGCGACTGGCATTGCCACAGGATTTCCTCCGGGATAAGGTTTGAGCACTTGAAGGGCTCACCCAGAGGCGCAGGCTTGTTCCTATCGTCGGTCTAGCCAGATGCATTCTTTATCGGCGCTTGGGTGAAAGGAGGAGGGGCGAAATCTCCCACGGTCTGTACTGCGTCAACAGTCAGAATCGAGCCTTGTCCCTCCTCCTCCCTTCAAGTCCTACCATACAAGCGAGCCTGCTCGCGAAGGCGTCCGCCGCTACACCGCTAAACCGGCGTCTTGTAAGCCTCTTCCCGCTGCACCGCCCGCGCCTGAATCACATTCAGAATCGCACAGCCCTCGCGCATCAACAGATGCACCGCGCTGGTCACCCGCGTCAGATCACAATCGGAAATGCCCTTGAGGTTGAGACTGGCAAAGGTGTCGGCCAGATCGCGCACAACCACAAACCGGTGCATCGCACAGGCGGCCATGTCGCTGAGTTCTGAGTGGGTGTTAAGGAAGAGCACCGGGGATTCGGCGTCGTAGGTGTCGATGGGGAGGAAGCGGGGCATTACTTGGTCGGTCATAGAGTTCACTCCAAATAGGGGTCAGGTGCTGTATTCGACCGGCCAAGATCGTCGCAGATTTTTCTGCGAGCCGAGACTATAAGAGCAGCGCTCAACGGCTGCAACGAGAGCTTCTGTCGGAATTTTCGGTATTTTTTGTACGGCGTCCGCGCCTTCCACTTTTCCCACAAAAGCCCCTCACCCTAGCCCTCTCCCGGAGGGAGAGGGAACCGATTGGGGGATGCTCGGGAGCTACGCCGACCTGTGGCACCGCGCTGAATCCGATTTTGAATTCAAAGTTAATCTTTCAGGTCGCTCTGTTAATCACAAACAACACGGTCAGTCCTCCCCCTCGGGAGAGGAAACTGATTGGGGGATGCTCGGGATCTACGCCGACGTGAGAGATCGCGTTGAATGCAAGTTTGAATTCAACTTGATCTGCCGGTTGCCACATGGACCACAAACAACACGGTCAGTCCCCTCTCCCTCCGGGAGAGGGTTAGGGTGAGGGCAAATGCACCTGACACCCCACCCGCATCAGTCACACCACAAACCCACTCACCGCGGCTTGGCCAACTCCATGATCATCCGCGACAACAGATAAATCCGCGGCGCCACGCTCGCCACTTCGGCGTATTCCTCCGGCGTGTGGATATTGCCGCCAACAATCCCGAAACCATCCAGCGTCGGCGTGCCGACCCCAGCCGACAAACTCGCATCCGCCGCGCCACCACTGCCCTCCTCGGTCAGCTTGCGACCAATCTCGCCATAAATCCCTTGAGCCATCGCCATCAGGCGATCCGACTCAGGCGTTTGCGGCATCGGGGGCAAGCCGCGCTGCAACGAAGTCTTGACCTCAGTCTCGGGAATCAATTTGTCCTGCGACACCCGCGCCAGGTCCTTCTCGATCCGGTCAAACTCCTCCGGCACCGCCGCGCGCACGTCGGCCTTGGCGGTGGCTTGATCGGGAATCACGTTGGTGCGGTCGCCGGCCTTGAGCACGGTGAAGTTGATGGTGGTCTTCTTCGCCTCATCGCCGAGTTTGCCCAACTGCAGAATCTGGTGCGCCGCTTCCATCGCGGCGTTGCGCCCCAGTTCCGGGGCGACGCCGGCGTGAGCGGCCTTACCCTTGACCTCGACCAGCGCCGTCGCGCTGCCCTTGCGCCACACCACCAAGCCATCAGCCGGGCGCCCCGGCTCAAGGTTGAGGGTCACGTCGTGCTGTTTAGCGGTTTTCTTGATCAGATCGGTGGCGACGTCCGAACCGGTTTCTTCACTGGCGTCGAGCAGAAAGGTGATTTGCGCGTAGTCCTTGAAGTCGAGGTTTTTCAAAACTTTCAGCGCATAGATACCGGCGACGATGCCGCCCTTGTCATCCATCACCCCCGGCCCGTAAGCGCGGCCGTCCTTGATGTGGAATGGCCGCTCGGCCGCCGAACCTTCCTTGAACACCGTGTCCATGTGCGCCATCAGGAGGATTTTCGCCTTGCCGGTGCCTTTCAGCGTCGCCAGTACATGGTTGGATTTTTCCGGCGTATTGGGCACCAGTTCGATGGTCGCGCCGAGTTTTTTCAGCTCATCGATGGCGATGTCGCTGACTTGCTTGAGGCCTGGCTCGTAACCGGAACCGGAGTCGATATTGACCAGCCGTTCCAGCAATTTCAGCGCTTCTGGCTGGTATTGCTCGGCATCAGCGAGCACTTGTTTGTGCGGTTCGGCAAAGGCGTGGGCAGCCGAGAAGGCGAGAGACAGGCCGAGGCTAGCGGCCAGCAGGGAGCGAGAAAATGAGCACGTCATGAAGCGATCCTTGTTTCGCGTCGGGGGGATTTAACCGTACCCGACATCGGCGCGAGGCTCTACACCGAATGCGACACTGATCTAACCGACAACACACAACCCCCTGTGGGAGCGAGCCTGCTCGCGAAGGCGTCGTGTCAGGCGATATCAATGTTGGCTGACCCAGCGCTTTCGCGAGCAGGCTCGCTCCCACAAGGGATTTGTGGTGATGCGGATCAAACCGAATCCAGTAACGTCTGCCGGGACTTGTCATCGCAATTGCAGATGACCCGATTACGCCCGCTGGCCTTGGCCTCGTACAACGCCTGATCGGCATCATTGAGCCAGCGTGTTGCGTCGGCATGCGCCGGATCGTACGCCGCCAGGCCGATGCTCAAGCTGACCTTCAACGCCGGATTCTGCTCATAACCCAGAATCGCGAAGCGCTCACGCAACGCTTCCATCGCCTGCGCGGCGTTGAACAGCGGCAGATCCGGCAAAATCACGCAGAACTCATCACCACCATAACGCCCGGCAACGTCCGTCGCCCGCAGGTTTTGTTTAAGCAACTTGCTCAACTGGCGCAACACGATGTCGCCCGCGACATGGCCGTAGGTGTCGTTGATCGCCTTGAAGTGATCGATGTCGATCAGCGCAATCGCCGCACCCTGCTTCTGCCGCTTGCAGCGCTGAAAAGCGATCTCCAGTTGATCCTTCCAGGCGCCATGATTGAGCAGCCCGGTCAGGCTGTCGGTGCGGCTCAAGGCGAGCAATTCGCGTTTATGCAAGCCAAGCGTGTAGGCCTGACGAAAGCAGATCCAGCCCAGCGCCAAGGGGTACAGCAGCAGTAACGGGAAACAGGCGTACATTTGTGCAGGCGTAGTTTGCGGAATGAATGCCGGAGCAAACACCACCAGCCCGACGCCGACCCCGAGCAACTGCGCCGCAGAGCCTGCCAATAGAAAACGTGAACCACCGATTGCGACGTTGTTCATTGCCATCATCGAAATGGTCGTGGCAGTGGGCAGCGGATTGAAATGCATGGCGGCAAGCCAAAAGCCGCCGAAAAAAGCGTCAATCAACAGATTGCGGTGTTCAGCGTGGTAAGGAACCCGGGCGCGGCGCGCCCATTGAAACGCCAGATGCGGCCAGACCAGGCCGTTGAAGAACATCAGTGCCCAGACCCACAGCGGCGGATCGAGCGAGTACATCGACACGCTCACGCACACGAGCCCCAGAATCAACCCGAGGATGCGCGACGTATAAAGCCTCCTGGCCAATGAAAGTCCCTTTCCTCCGGTATTTCCCATAAGGACCTCGATCACGCACACCGCAGGACGGATGTGCTGGAAGTCTAACAGGGCGACGTTAAATAGCCATCACCGGCCAGCGGGCTGAATAGCGCGACATCAGGACCGCACACAGGGCAAATATTTGGCTATACATGAAAGGAGCAAAATGGAAAAAAAACTATAAGAAGGAGACCCATGCACACCTATCACGTGTTGATCATCGGCAGCGGTTTTGGCGGTCAATGTGCTGCGGTCAACCTGCTCAAGGCCGGGATCGACGATTTTCGCCTGCTGGAGCGACGGGACTTCTTTGGCGGCACCTGGTGCCAGAACACCTACCCCGGCGCGGCGGTGGACGTGCCGTCGCCGCTGTATTCGCTGTCGTTCGCGCCGTACCGCTGGTCACAGATGTTCGCCGGACAGGCCGAACTGCAGCGCTACACCGAGCATGTCATCGAGCAGTTCGGTTTGCGTGAGCGCGTGGAGCTGGAGGCCAATGTCGAGCGCGTCGAATGGGACGACACGGAAAAGCGCTGGGCTGTGCACACCGCCAGCAAAGGCACCTTTTATGCGCAGTTCCTGATCAATGCCACCGGGCCATTGAGCCAACCGGTCATCCCACACTTTCCCGGCCAGGATCGCTTTCAAGGCAAGACTTTTCATACGAACAACTGGGATCACAGCTACGACTACCGCGGTAAACGCGTGGCGATTGTCGGCAGCGGTGCCAGTGCGGTGCAGGTGATTCCGGCGATTGCGCCGCAGGTCGAGCAATTGCACGTGTTTCAGCGCACGCCGCATTGGGTGCTGCCCCGCGCCGATCGGCAGTTCGGGCCGCTGCAACGCTGGCTGCTCGGTCTGAAACCGGCCTACAAACTGTTGCGCTGGCTGATTTATTGGCAATTCGAAACCCGGGTCATCGCGTTCAAATACTCGAAAGCGGCGATTCACATAGTCCAGCAGCACGCCCTGCGCTTTCTCAAACGCCAGGTGCCAGACCCGGCGCTGCAAGAAAAACTCACCCCGGACTTCACCATCGGCTGCAAACGGGTGCTGGTGTCCAGCACCTATTACCCGGCGCTGAGTCGCGCCAACGTCACCTTGCATACCCGCGAGCAAGGCATTGCGTCCATCGACGAAACCGGGATCAACACCGAGGACGGCCAGCACCTCGATGTTGATCTGATTGTCTGGTCGACCGGGTACGACGCCACCGACGGGGTGATTTCCTACCCGGTCAGCGGAAAAAACGCCGTGCAACTCAGAGAGGTCTGGGCGCAATACCCGCGCGCGTATCTGGGCACCAGCCTGCCGGACTTCCCCAATCTGTTTATCGTCACCGGCCCCAACACCGGCATCGGCCACACCTCGGCGCTGTTCATCATCGAATCACAGATGAACTACATCCTCGACTGCATCCGCACCGTGCAGGCGAAAGGTCTGCGCAGCATCGAAGTGCGCCCCGAAGCGGAACGTACCTACACTGAGATGATTCATCGGGAGATGGAACGCACGGTCTGGAAGTCCGGCGGCTGCCACAGTTGGTATCAAAGCAAGAGCGGTCATGTGATCGCGATGTTTCCCGGCTTCAGTTTCAGCTATCACCGCTTGACCCGGACGCTGAAACCGGCCGACCACATTCTGTCCTGAACACGTAAAAGGAAGACGTCGATGCTTTTGCTGTTTGTCGCCCTCGCGGTTTTCGTGGCCTGGAGCTGGTTGAGTTATCCGGCGGTCGGTCATTGGCTGTACGACCTGAACATGGCCATCGAGGCCAAGTTGTACAAATTGCACAAGATCGAAGTGCCGATCGCCGAGATGACCGTCTCGACCTGGCAGGGCGGGCCGTATGAAGCAGCCAGCGCGATTCTGATGCTGCATGGCTACAGCGCCGACAAGAACCTGTGGCTGCGCTTTTCCCGGCACTTTGTGCGCCAGTATCGGGTGATCATCCCGGACCTCGCCGGCCATGGTGAAACCGGCTTCAAGGCGGGCGGCGGCTACGACATTCCGTTGCAGGCCAAACGCATGATCCAGTTGCTCGACGTTTGCGGCGTGGAGAAAGTCCATGTGATCGGCAACTCGATGGGCGGCTACATCGCCGCGTGGCTGGCGGCGACTTATCCGGATCGTATCGCTTCGGTGGCGCTGATCGATCCGGCCGGCGTCACCGCGCCTGAGGCCAGCGACATGGAGCGCCATCTGGCGCGCGGGCATAACCCGTTTCTGATCAATTCGCGGGAAGAGTTCCAGCAGTTCTACGCGATGACCATGGCCACGCCGCCATGGGTACCCAAATTAGTGCTGGACGCCATCGCCCAGCGCTACGAACAACAACGCGATGAACTGGAAGAGATCTTCCGCGATTTTCGCGCCAGCCCGCCGATGGAGCCGAAACTGGCCGACATCAAGTGCCCGGCGCTGTTGCTCTGGGGGCGCAAGGATCGGCTGATCGACGTCAGCAGCGTGCCGGTGTGGAGCAAGGGCATTGCGAATTTGTGTGTGGATGTCTGGGATCAGGTCGGGCACATGCCGATGGTTGAACAGCCGGGGAATACGGCGCGCCTGTATCGCGAGTTTTTGGGGAGCCAAAGATGACAATGCACCCAGCTCCTGATCGTTCCCACGCTCTGCGTGGTAATGCCTCAAGGGTAAGGGCTTGAGATGAATATTCTTTATGACGAGCGCCTCGACGGTCCGTTACCGAAGGTGAACAAGGCCGAATTCCTCAAGGCATTGCAGCAAGCGCTGCCTGATCTGGATATTCTGTGGCGCGAGGAAGAACTCAAACCCTACGAATGCGATGGCCTCTCCGCCTACCGCACCACGCCGATGCTGGTCGCCCTGCCCCGACGACTTGAGCAAGTGCAAACACTGCTCAAACTCTGCCATGAAAAAAACGTCCCGGTGGTTGCCCGTGGTGCCGGCACAGGGTTGTCCGGCGGCGCCTTGCCGCTGGAACAAGGCCTGCTGCTGGTGATGGCGCGCTTCAACAACATCCTGCACATCGACCCGGCCGCGCGCACCGCGCGGGTTCAGCCGGGGGTGCGCAATCTGGCGATCTCCCAGGCAGCGGCACCCTTCGGCCTGTATTACGCGCCGGATCCATCCTCGCAGATCGCCTGTTCGATCGGTGGCAACGTCGCCGAAAATGCCGGCGGTGTGCATTGCCTCAAGTACGGTTTGACCGTGCACAACCTGCTGAAAATCGAAGTGCTGACCATCGAAGGCGAACGCCTGACCCTGGGTTCGGACGCCCTCGATTCAGCGGGTTTCGATTTGCTCGCGCTGTTCACCGGCTCCGAAGGTTTGCTGGGGATCATCACCGAAGTCACGGTCAAACTGCTGCCCAAACCGCAGATCGCGAAAGTCCTGCTGGCCAGTTTCGATTCCGTGGAAAAGGCCGGCCGCGCCGTCGCCGAAATCATCGCGGCGGGGATTATTCCCGGCGGCCTGGAGATGATGGACAACCTCGCCATTCGCGCCGCCGAAGATTTCATCCACGCCGGTTACCCGGTCGACGCCGAGGCCATTCTGCTGTGCGAACTCGATGGCGTCGAAGCCGATGTCCACGACGATTGCCAACGGGTGCGCGAGGTCATGACCGCCGCCGGCGCCACCGAAGTGCGTCAGGCCCGCGACGAAGCCGAGCGCGTGCGCTTCTGGGCCGGGCGAAAAAATGCTTTCCCGGCCATCGGACGTTTGTCGCCCGATTACTACTGCATGGACGGCACCATCCCGCGCCGCGAATTGCCCGGAGTCCTGCAAGGCATCGCCCGCCTCAGCGAAGAATACGGATTGCGCGTGGCCAACGTATTCCATGCCGGCGACGGCAATATGCACCCGCTGATCCTGTTCGACGCCAATCAACCCGGCGAGCTGCACCGCGCCGAAGCCTTGGGCGGCAAGATTCTTGAGCTGTGCGTGCAGGTCGGCGGCAGCATCACTGGCGAACACGGCGTCGGCCGCGAGAAAATCAACCAGATGTGCGCGCAGTTCAACAACGACGAACTAAGCCTGTTCCATGCAGTAAAAGCCGCGTTCGACCCACAAGGCCTGCTCAACCCCGGCAAGAACATTCCGACCCTGCACCGCTGCGCCGAATTCGGTGCCATGCATATTCATGCCGGGCAATTGCCGTTCCCCGAACTGGAGCGTTTCTGATGGCCGACGTCGATGCCGCCGGCGCCTTGCTTGATCAGGTCAACGAAGCGCGGGCCAACGCCACTCCGTTGAAGATTCAGGGCGGCAATAGCAAAGCCTTTCTCGGCCGCGAAGTAGCCGGTGAAGTGCTCGATACCCGCGCCCACTGCGGCATCGTCCGTTACGAGCCGACCGAACTGGTGGTCACGGCGCGCGCCGGTACGCCGTTGTCCGAGCTGCTGGCGGCGCTGGATGCTGCCGGGCAAATGCTGCCGTGCGAACCGCCGGCATTCGGTGAAGGCGCGACCGTCGGCGGCATGATCGCCACGGGGTTGTCCGGGCCACGACGACCGTGGTCTGGCTCGGTGCGTGACTTTGTCCTCGGCACGCGGGTGATCACCGGCCTCGGTCAACACCTGCGCTTCGGCGGCGAAGTGATGAAGAATGTCGCCGGTTATGACCTGTCGCGACTGATGGCCGGCAGTTATGGCTGCCTCGGCGTGCTCACCGAAGTGTCGCTGAAAGTCCTGCCGAAACCGCGCCAGTGCCTAAGCATTCGTCTCGATATGGAATGCGCGCGGGCGCTGGCCAAGCTTGCCGAATGGGGTCAGCAACCGTTGCCAATCAGTGCCGCCTGCCACGATGGCCAGAGCCTGTATTTGCGTCTTGAGGGCGGCGAAGGTTCGGTGACGGCGGCGCATCAACGCCTCGGGGGTGAGCCGTTGGATTCAGGGTTCTGGCGGGATCTGAATGAGCAGCGTCTTGCGTTTTTCAACGAAGGTTTGCCGCTGTGGCGCTTGTCGTTGCCGAACAATCTCGGGCCGCTGGATCTGCCCGGCGAGCAACTGATCGACTGGGCCGGCGCGCAACGCTGGCTAAAATCCGACGTCGAGCACATACATGTTCTTGCTCAGGAACTCGGCGGCCATGCCACCTGTTTCACCCACGGCGCCAGCTCTTCGCCGTTCCAGCCGCTGGCCTGGACACTGCTGCGCTATCACCGGCAACTCAAAGCGCAACTCGACCCGCAAGGGCTGTTCAACCCCGGGCGCATGTACGCGGAGTTCTAGCCATGCAAACCACCCTCAGCGAACAATCGCGACAACTACCCCGCGCCGCCGAGGCAGAAAAGATTCTGCGCACCTGCGTGCATTGCGGCTTTTGCAACGCGACCTGCCCGACCTATCAGTTGCTCGGCGATGAACTCGATGGCCCGCGCGGGCGCATCTACCTGATCAAACAAGTGCTCGAAGGCGCGCCCGCGACGGCGCAGACACAACTGCATCTGGACCGCTGCCTGTCGTGCCGTAACTGCGAAACCACCTGCCCGTCCGGCGTCGACTATCACAACCTGCTCGACATCGGCCGCGCGGTGGTCGATCACGCGGTGCCGCGACCGGCGGCCCAGCGCCTGTTGCGTAAGGGCTTGCGCGCATTGGCGCCGAATCCGGGATTGTTCAAAGGCTTGTTGCGGGTGGGCACGACGTTTCGCCCGCTGTTACCGCGAATGCTGGAAAGCAAACTGCCGCAGCATCTGCTGTTTTCCGGTTTGCGCCCCGCCCCGCGCCATGTCCGGCAGGTGTTGTTGCTTGAAGGCTGCGTACAGCCGGGGTTATCGCCAAATACCAATGATGCCACGGCGCGGGTGCTGGATCGCTTGGGCATCAGTGTCACCCCGGTGGCCGAGGCCGGGTGTTGCGGCGCGCTGGACTATCACCTCGACGCACAAGCCAAAGGCCTCGACCGCGCCCGGCAAAACATCGATGCCTGGTGGCCGCACCTGCAAAACGGCGCCGAAGCGATCGTGCAGACCGCCAGCGGTTGCGGCGCATTCATCAAGGATTACGGGCATTTGCTGGCAGACGATCCGCTGTATGCAGCCAAGGCACGGGAAATCAGCGAGCGGACGCTGGATCTGGTGCAGATACTCGCGCAGGAACCGCTCGAAAAAGTCTGCGCGGCGAGCGAGCGGCGGATTGCCGTGCATTGCCCGTGCACCCTGCAGCATGCGTTGAAACTGGGCGGCGCGGTGGAAGCCGTGCTCAACCGCCTCGGTTTCAACCTCACCGCCGTGCCCGACGGCCATTTGTGCTGCGGTTCGGCAGGCACGTATTCGCTGACGCAACCGCTGCTGGCGCGGCAACTGCGCGACAACCGCCTCAACGCTCTGGAGAGTGGCCGCCCTGAGCTGATCGTCACCTCCAATGTCGGCTGCCAGAGTCATCTGGGCAGCGCCGGACGCACGCGGGTGATGCACTGGATCGAACTGGTGGATCAGTCGTTGGCAGAATGAAGTTCGTAGGATTCTTCGTTTGCCCGCGTGCGAGAAGGCTGCGATCTTTTCCCTCATCCATTCCGTGACCGTGGCAGGAATTTTTTTCATGACTGTGCAGCCGTTCGTCAGCCCCGACCTGATCCGCCAACGCTTCTCCAAAGCGATGTCCGACATGTACCGCGAAGAAGTGCCGCTGTACGGAGCACTGATGGAGCTGGTGGAGCAGACCAACCGCGAGGTGCTGGCCCGTCAGCCGGATATCGCCGAGCACCTCAACAGCACCGGTGAAATCGGGCGGCTGGACATGGAGCGTCACGGCGCGATCCGCGTGGGCACTGCCACGGAATTGGCCACCCTCGCCCGCCTGTTTGCGGTGATGGGCATGCAACCGGTGGGCTATTACGACCTGACCCCGGCGGGCGTGCCGGTGCATTCCACGGCGTTTCGCGCGGTGCATGAAGAGGCGCTGCAAGTCAGCCCGTTTCGCGTGTTCACGTCGTTGTTGCGCCTGGAGTTGATTGAGGATGCGCAACTGCGCGCCTTTGCAGAATCGGTATTGGCCAAGCGTTCGATCTTTACCTCGGAGGCGTTGCGCCTGATCGCGCAAGCTGAAACCGCAGGTGGTTTGAATGAAAGCGAGGCCGAGGCATTCGTCCTGCAGGCACTGGAAACTTTTCGCTGGCATCACAGCGCTACGGTGACTGCTGCGCAATATCAGACGTTGAGCGCGCAACATCGCTTGATCGCCGACGTCGTGGCGTTCAAAGGCCCGCACATCAATCATCTGACGCCGCGCACGCTGGACATCGACCGCGTCCAGGAACAGATGCCAGCCCATGGCATCACCCCGAAAGCCGTGATCGAAGGCCCGCCGCGCCGGCAGTGCCCGATCCTCTTGCGCCAGACCAGTTTCAAGGCGCTGGACGAGCCGATCGCCTTCACCGATCAGAACCAGACCCGTGGCAGCCACAGCGCGCGTTTCGGCGAGATCGAACAGCGCGGCGCGGCACTCACGCCCAAAGGCCGGGCCCTGTACGACCGCTTGTTGAATGCCGCACGCGATGAACTCGGCGACTTCCCCAACGAAGCCAACGCCGCACGCTACAACGCGCTGATGGCTCAGCACTTTGGCGAATTTCCTGACAGTGTCGAGGGTATGCGTGAACAAGAGCTGGCGTACTTTCGCTATTTCGCTACGGAAAAAGGACTGGCTGCTGGAGGGCTTGGGCAGTCGTCTCTGGAGGACTTGTTGCGCGATGGCTATGTGAAAGCGCAGCCGTTGGTGTACGAAGATTTCCTGCCAGTGAGTGCGGCGGGGATTTTTCAGTCGAACCTAGGCGATGCCGCGCAGGCGCATTATGGCGAGCATTCCAATCGGCAGGCGTTCGAGCAGGCGCTGGGGCGCGCGACCATTGATGAGTTGGGATTGTATGCGGCGACGCAGCAGCGTTCGATTGATGAGTGTCTGACACAACTTGCGATCTTTTGATCTGAAAATCTTGAAGCAGCCGCCTCGACCAAATGATGGCGCGTGGCCATTGTGCGCAAGAAGTTGCGCACTTGTTTTGTAAAAAAGCCTGATAAAACCGCTGAGAGCCACGTCGTACAAGGCCTGCAGCCAAGTGCGCAAGAAGTTGCGCAGTACTGCGCAACTTCTTGCGCACTTTTGCCTTGAGCGAGCGCTTTATTTCGCACAAGCGCCTGAAAAATCAGACAAACACCCCGGCCCGCATGGTCGCCACAATTGTTGGCACGCTCCTTGATAACAGTCAGGCACCCACCGGGCGATTTCGCCTCCCGGGCACCTTAAATTATTCCGCAAGGAGAGCACCCCATGGCAACACCAGCGTACATGTCGGTTACCGGCGAAAAACAAGGCCTGATCACTGCAGGCGCTTTCACCGCTGACTCCGTAGGCAACACCTACCAGGAAGGCCACGAAGACCAGGTTATGGTTCAGGCTTTCAGCCACGACGTGATCATCCCGCGTGACCCACAATCCGGTCAGCCAACCGGTCAGCGCGTTCACAAGCCAGTTGTGATCACCAAGGTCTACGACAAGGCTTCGCCACTGCTGCAAGCCGCTCTGACCTCCGGCGAGCGCATGAGCGAGATCGTTATCCAGTGGTTCCGTACTTCTGCTCAAGGTACCCAAGAGCACTACTACACCACCAAACTGGAAGACGCGATCATCGTCGCCATCAACAACAAAATGCACAACTGCCAGGATCCAGGCAACTCGCACTTCACCCACCTGGAAGAAGTGCAGTTCACCTACCGTAAAATCACCTGGACCCACGAAGTATCCGGTACTTCGGGTTCCGATGACTGGCGTGCTCCAGTCGTTTAATTACGGCTGATCGTTACAAGCATCGGCCAGCTCTGCTGGTCGATGTTGTTTTCGCCCTCCAGAATTTCGCGTAAGTTGAGCCGTTTTGCGGTCGTCGACTCACGCCGCTGTACAGCACGAGGAACAAGGGATGTTCGCGCCGGCCAATGAAACTCACTTTGCCCTGACCATCGAAGGTCTTTCCGCCGATTTCCAGGTGTTTACCCTCACCGGCCGGGAAGCCATCAGCCAGCCTTTTGTGTTCGAGGTGGAGCTGGTCAGTGAGCAGCCGTCGCTGGACCTCGAAACCCTGCTGCACAAACCAGCCTTCCTGCAACTGTCGCCCGACGGCAGCGGCATCCACGGCCAGATCTACCGCGCCGCGCAAGGTGATTCGGGCAAACGCCTGACCCGTTACTCGGTGACCCTGCGTCCGCAATTGTCCTACCTCGCGCACCGCATCAACCAGCGCATCTTCCAGAACCTCACGGTGCCGAAAATCATCGGCCAGGTCCTCGAAGAGCACGGCATCCAAAGCAACGCCTACGAATTCAAGACCGGTTCGATTTATCCCGAGCGCATCTACTGCGTGCAATACGATGAATCTGACCTGCATTTCATCCAGCGCCTGTGCGAGGAAGAAGGTATTCATTACCACTTCGAGCACACGGCGACGGCGCACAAACTGGTATTCGGCGATGACCAGACGGTGTTCCCGAAACTCAAGCCTGTGGCCTATCAACAAGACTCCGGCATGGTCGCCAGCGACCCGGTGATCAAGCGCTTCGACCTGCGCCTGGAAACCCGCACCAGCCGCACCACCCGCCGCGATTACGACTTCGAAAAACCGCGCCTCACCCTCGAAAGCGAAAACCGTGGCGACGCCCTGCCCGACCTTGAAGATTACGATTATCCGGGCCGTTTCATCGACCGCGAGCGCGGCAAGCACCTGGCCAAACGCGCCCTCGAACGTCACCGCAGCGACTTCCAGCTCGCCGAAGGCAAAAGCGATCAGCCATTGCTGGTCAGCGGCCACTTCCTCGCCCTGACCGCGCACCCGAAAGCCAAATGGAACGACCTCTGGTTACTGACCGAAGTCCTCCACGAAGGCAAGCAGCCGCAAGTTCTCGAAGAGTCGGTGACCAGCGACACCACCGCACTGAAAGACGATTTCCACCAGGGCTACCGCAACCGCTTCCAGGCGACCCCATGGGACGTGCCGAATCGCCCGCCCCTACGCCACCCGAAACCGCGCATTCTCGGCAGCCAGAGCGCCGTGGTCACCGGCCCGAAAGGTGAAGAGATCCATTGCGACGAGTACGGCCGCGTCAAAGTCCAGTTCCACTGGGACCGCGAAGGCGAAGCCGACGACAAAACCAGCTGCTGGCTGCGCGTCTCCAGCGCCTGGGCCGGCGCCCAGTACGGCGGCATCGCCATCCCGCGCATCGGCATGGAAGTGCTGGTGACCTTCCTTGAAGGCGACCCCGATCAACCGTTGATCAGCGGCTGCCTGTACCACAAGGAAAACACCGTCCCCTATCCACTGCCGGCGAACAAGACCCGCAGCACCTTCAAAACCCTCAGCTCGATGGGCGGTGGTGGCTACAACGAACTGCGCATCGAAGACAAGAAAGGCCAGGAACAGATCTACCTGCACGCCCAGCGTGACTGGGACGAAAACATCGAGCACGACCAGAAAATCCGCGTCGGCAACGAACGCCACGACACCGTCGAACAGAACAGCTACAGCGAATTCAAAGCCGAAGAACACCACACCGTCTACGCCGACCGCAAAGTCGAAACCCGCGCCAACGATCACCTGACAGTCGGCGTCAATCAGCACATCAAGATCGGCACCGGCCAGTTCATCGACGCCGGCCAGGAAATCCACCTCAGCAGCGGCATGAAAGTGGTGATGGAAGCAGGCGCAGAGCTGACCCTGATCGGTGGTGGCAGCTTCATCAAGATCGACGCCGGCGGCGTGACCATGAGCGGCCCGGTGATCAACATGAACTCCGGCGGCAGCCCCGGCAGCGGCACCGGCGCCGCCCCGCTGATGCCCGGCGTGCTGAAACAGGCCGATGCCGACAAGGCCGGCCAGGTCCTGACCCCGGCCCAGATCAACACCCTCAAACGTAACGCGCCATTCTGCGAAGAATGCGAAAAATGCAAGGCAGGTGCCTGTGCCATCTGATCGAATTACGCCCAAGGATTGGCTGGCACAACAGCCGCTGCAGACTGGTGAGCGTTTGTATTTGATTATTAGTGCGGCGAGTGATTCCGACGCGCTGAAAAACCTGTATCTCACCGAACCCACCGCCCAGCTCATCCCGATCTGGGGCGGCACGCCCTACTCCACTTGGCAACCGGTGATGCCGTATGTCACCGAACTCAAAGCCAATTCCGCGTTCCTGCCGTGGATCGCTGAAACCGATGCCCTCGATTGGGGCTGGCTGGCGGTGTCGCGTTCCGAACCGAATGAAGTGTTCGAGCATCTGCGCAGCCTTACTCAGGTGAAGATGCCGGACGGGACCGAGGTGTTTTTCCGGTTTTGGGATGGGCGGCATATCTACCCGATTCTGCATGGGCTGGGGGAGAAGGCTGGGGAAGTGCTGCCGATGTTTGAGCGGTATCTGATTAATGGGCAGTCGCTGGAGGTTGGGACGCGGGTTGTGCCGAAGGTGAAGGATTGGCCATGGTGGGAGGTGCCGAAGCCGTTACTGGATGGCTTGGCCAAGGAAAATCCGACGACGCTGATCAGCAACTTGATGCAGTGGCTGGAAGAAGACCGTCCGGACATTTACACCGCTTGGCCCGAGAACAACCTGAAGCTGAAAGTCAGCCGTTTCGTGCGCCGTCCGGACGCACCGAAAAACCTTAAAGAAGCACTGTTAAACCACCTGATTCTGGAGCAAGGCTGATGGATCGCGTTGCCTTTGTTGACAACCAACTGAACACCTTCAAGGACAGTCTGAAGCTGTATCAGGAACAGACCAAAACCTGGTACGCGAGGGCCGCCGACAAAGCCAGTCGTGCCGCTGACCTGCCCTCTCTGCTGGGTATGGAGCGAGTGATCAAGGTTGGCGACACCAGCAAAGCGGTGAGCATGACCGACGGTAATTTCACTTCGAACGTTGCTCAGTGCCCGCTCAAGGGACCGTTGCTGATCGAGAGTAAATTCGAGTCGGTTTACGACATTCCTATCGGCGAAATCGAAGTCGAAATCGTCGCCGTGGAAGGTGGTGCGGTCAGCAAGGTCACGCTCGACGCACAAGGCAAAGCCGCCTGGACCGGTGGTATTCCAGGCAAGTTCTATGAGATTCGCGTTCATAACGAAGTGACGCCGGCACAAATCGATGCGCTGTTCAGCTCCTACAGCGGCGTGACAGCTGACCTGGAAGGTTTTCTGCGTAAGGAGTGGGCTGGTTTCAAACCACAATGGTCGAATCTTTCCACCTCGGGCACCGCGATGGCGATTGGCACCGGCATTCTTGAAGGTGGCTGGGAGGCTATCAAGGGTGTGTGGGATGGCATCAACCAGGTGCTCGACATCCTGCAAGACCCGGGAAAATTCAAAGATGATCTCGGTGCTGGCGCACAAAAGCTAATCGATATCGCCCAAAGCACACCGGACGTCATGAAAAAGGCCATGTTACTGGCCAGCGATGAAGCAGCATTGTTCCTGCTGGTACGAAGCGCCGTGATCTGGCTCGCAGGGTTGCCGCCAATGAAGATGGCAGGCGACATCGCGAAGATGACCACGGCAATGGTCGTCGGTATCGCCATCGACATCGTCATCGGCGTGGTATTGACCATTGCGGCTGAAGGTACCGGGGTTCTCTACCTCGCTGCCCGACTGAAGAAATACGGTGAGCTTGTCATCAACGCCGTCGTCGGTTTCGTTAAGTCGCTGTTCAAGATCATCAATGGATTCATGGAATACGTCGCGAAATACACCGCTGTTGCGGCGCGGGGTGTGACAGCCAAGGTGAGAAACGGAATTTCTGAGTTGCGTTTTGATGGGAAGAAAAACGCGAAACTCGCGGACGGTAAAATAGCTGACGATGCTTCAAAGCAAGCGAAGACACCTGCCGACAAAAGTGCAGAACCTGCCGCCGAGACTTGCACTAACGGGTGCCCGGTTTCGATGGTGACCGGTGAAGAGCTGTTGACGCTGACCGACGGTCACCTCGACGGGCTACTGCCGTTTGAGTGGACGCGTCTCTACAGAACCAGTGCCGTGGAAATTGATTGCGGGCTGGGTTATGGCTGGAGCCATGCCTTGGCTCATCGTATTGATATCAATGGCGATGAAGTCATCTGGACCGACCACGAAAACCGCGCAACGCCCTTCCCGCTCCCGAGTGAACAACGTCCCGCGATCACCAACAGCCTTTCAAAAGCTGCGATTTTCCTCGGTGACGATCCATCAGAACTGATTCTCGCCCAAGCCGGCAAGCGACCATCGTTCTACCACTTCCGCTTTAACAGCAAAGGCGCCACCCTGATCGCCATCAGCGACAGCTATGGCAATCGACTGCACGTTACACGCGACATCCACGGTCGCATCAAACGCCTCGACAACGGCGCCGGTCGCGCCCTGCTTCTACGTTACGACCGCAAACACATTGTCGCAGTCGATTATCAGCAGTTCCTGCCTGCGGACAATCTGGAGGACGCCTGGAATACGGTGCAAACGCTGGTCACCTACAGCTATGACACCCAGCATCGTCTGATCGAGGCGAAGAACGCGGCCGGTGAAGCCGAACATTATCGCTACAACGAACAGCACGTCATTCTCGAGCGGCAACTGGCGGGCGGTGCTGCGTTCTACTGGGAGTGGGAGAACGAAGGCAAACTGTCTCGTTGCACACATCACTGGGCCAACTTCTCGCAGATGGAGGCGCACTACGCCTGGGATGACAAAGGCAGCGTGACTGTCACCAACGCCGACGGCAGCGAAGAGGTGTACACCCACGATGATCAGGCGCGACTGATCAGCAAGATCGACCCGGACGGTGCCGAGCATCTCAAGGCCTACAACGACAAAGGCCAATTGATCGCGGAGAAGGACCCGTTGGGCGCCGTCACCGAGTACCGCTACAACGACAACGGCTTGATGACTGCCGTCATCCCGCCGGAAGACGAAGCCACCACGTACGAATACATCAACGGTTTCGTCAGTGATGTCCATCGCGGAAAAGCCAGTTGGAAGTACCAACGCAACCGTCAGGGCGATATCACCCAGCAAATCGATCCGGACGGCAATGCCACGCTATACAGCTACGACGGCCAGGGGCGTCTGCTGGAGATTCGCCACCCGGACGGCAGCCGTCATCAACTCGGCTGGAACAACCTCGGCCAGTTGCTGGAAGAACGCCTGCCCGATGGCGGCCAGCGCAAATATCGCTACGACGCACTGGGTCGGCAGATCACCCGCCAGGAAGAATCCGGCGCCATCACCCAATATCAATGGGACGCAGCCAATCGTCTTGCCCAAGTCACGCTACCGGGCGGTGCAACCCGTGCGTTTACCTATAACGCTTACGGCAATGTCACCGCCGAACGCGATGAACTCGGCCGCATCACTCGGTACGAATACGCCGACAACCTGCATCTGGTCAGCCGCCGCATCAATCCGGACGGCAGCCAACTGCGCTATCGCTATGACAACTCACGTCTGCTGCTGACTGAAATCGAAAACGAGCGCGGCGAGCAATACCACCTCGACTACTACGCCAACGGCCTGATCCAGCAGGAAACAGGCTTCGACGGTCGTCGCACGGCTTACGAGTATGACCTCAACGGCCAACTGCTGAAGAAAACCGAATTCGGCGACGATGGCAGCGAACTGGTCACTGAGTATCAGCGCGATGCTGCTGGTCGGCTGCTGGTGAAAACCCTGGCCGATGGCGAAGAAATCCACTACAGCTACGACGCCCTCGGTCGCCTCGTAAACGTCGATGACGGTCATTGGCCGCTCGCCTATAAATACGACCTGCAAGACCGCCTGATCGAAGAACACCAAGGTTGGGGCACCCTGCGCTACGAGTACGATAGCGTTGGTCAGCTCAAACACTGCCGCCTCCCTGACGGCAGCAAACTCGATTACCGTCACCAACCGGGCGGGCAACTCAGTAACATCGACCTCAATGGCTCGCGCCTGACCTCTCACCAGTTCAGTGCTGGGCGCGAACAAAAACGTCAGCAAGGTTTGCTGCTCAGCCAATACCAGTACGACGAACAAGGCCGCCTGCAAGCCCACACTGTTGGCCAGCGAGACAAGAACCTGTTCCAGCGTCGTTATAATTACGATGCCAACGGCAACCTCGCTGGCATTGATGACAGCCGCAAAGGCAATCGCAGCTACCACTACGACCCGCTCGATCGACTCATCAGCGTGCGCGGTGCTACGCCGGAAAGCTTCGCCCATGACCCGGCGGGCAACCTGCTGGGCCAAAGCAATGAAGGCACAGCAAACCTCGCCAACGTCAAAGGCAACCGCCTGCTGATGCAGGGTGATCGCCATTATGACTACGACGCCTACGGCAATCTGATTCGCGAGCGCCGTGGCACAGGACAGAAACTCGTCACCGAGTATCGTTACGACTGCCAGCACCGCTTGATCGGCGTTAGCCTGCCGGGTGGCAGCACAGCAACCTACAAGTACGATGCCTTCGGTCGACGTATAGAAAAAACCGTCGACGGCCACATCACCGAATTCCTGTGGCAAGGCGAAAGACTGATCGCGGAAAGCGCCGAAAACCGTTACCGCAGCTACATCTACGAACCGGGCAGCTTCCGCCCATTGGCGATGCTCGATGGCGAAGGCCCACGTAAAGCCACGCCGTTCTATTACCAACTCGACCACCTCGGCACACCGCAGGAGCTCACCGACTACAGCGGCGAGATCATGTGGTCGGCGAAGTACCGAGCCTACGGTAATCTCGCCGCGCTGGACGTCAGCGAGATCGATAACCCGTTGCGGTTCCAGGGTCAGTATTTCGATGCCGAAACGGGGTTACATTACAACCGGCACCGCTACTACAATCCGGGGACTGGACGGTTTTTGACGCCGGATCCGATCAAGCTTGCGGGTGGGTTGAATAGCTACCAGTACGTGCCTAACCCTACGGGGTGGGTGGATCCGCTTGGTCTAAACACTTGCCCTGGTGGGGATAAATGCATTCCTGGCCAAGGTGCCGAGCCTCCAGAGCAAAAAGCCAAGGTTAGCGATGGATCCCCGCCTCCTCCAGACGTTCAGTGGACAAACCATGGAAATAAACATGTGGCCCCTAAGGCTCCTTGGCCTTCTGTCGTAAAATCCACTGCCAATGGAGGTGCAGCGAAATATGTGCCGGGCACAGATATAGAAGCATTAGAACGGCACGCGTTTGCAAACGGACAAGATGTCAATAATGGAAAACCATGGAAAGTCATTGATATGGGAAAAACTATCGGTGCTAACGACGGAAAAGAAACCCGGTACATGAGGGTGGAGTTGAGTGCGAACACCATACATGGACATCCGATATCTGAAGAAGCCTTCAAAAAACTAACCAAGAAGAAAAAATAATCGATGATCATTGATAAAATAATAACGCTCGGCGGAACAATTACTTTCGATGACCTCTCCACATTAGTTGGAAGCGACATCAAACTTATTACCGACGATTTAAAAGAAGATCTATTACAGGCAACACTGCCACTCGAACAAATAATTGATATTGGATGGTACCCAGAATTCAGCGAAAATGGCTCCTTTAGAATCTCGCTAATTTCAGATCAAAACTGGGAGTCGCCCACACACAGCGAAAGCGCGAAAACTTGGACTGAACTTGAAAGAGCGTTAGATCACACTCTGAATAAAATAAAAAAACCCTAATCTTTACGCAGGCGTAAAATAGACCTTTCGTAAAAAAACACCACTCCCGAAAACTTTAGGCCTATTTGCCGCTTATCGTTACAACAATAAAAATTATAAAAATTCAACTGAAAATGGGACAGTTTCATTTGCTGCACTCAAGAGAAACCAGCCCTTTTTTTAGAAAATAAATTTGTCCCCTTTCTTCGGACTGCAACACCACGCTTTACAGCTATGATCGACGACAGCGTCTGTTAGAGACTCACCACTCAGACGGCAGCCGATGTCAACTCGGCTGGAACAACCTGGGTCAGTTGCTGGAAGAGCGCCTGCCAGATGGCGGTCAGCGCAAATACCGCTATGACGCGCTCGGTCGAAAAATTACCCGCCAGGACGAATTCGGTGCTATTACCCAATACCAATGGGATGCCGCTGATCGTCTGACCCAAGTAACCCTGCCCGGCGGCGCCACCCGCGCCTTCAGTTACAACCCGTATGGCCGCGTCACCGCCGAACGCGACGAGCTTGGGCGTATCACTCGTTACGAGTACGCCGACAACCTGCACCTGGTCAGCCGCCGCATCAATCCTGACGGCAGCCAACTGCGTTATCGCTACGACAACTCGCAACTCAACCTCACCGAGATCGAGAACGAGCGCGGCGAACGCTACCAACTCGACTACTACTCGAATGGCCTGATCCAGCAGGAAACTGGTTTTGACGGTCGCCGCACGGCCTACGAGTACGACCTCAACGGCCAGTTGCTGAAGAAAATCGAGTTCGGCGATGACGGCAGCGAACTGGTCAGCGAATACCAGCGCGATGCGTCCGGACGTCTGCTGGTCAAAACCTTGCCAGACGGCGAAGAAATCCACTACAGCTACGACGCATTGGGGCGCCTGGTAAACGTCGACGACGGTCACTGGCCGCTCGCGTATGAATACGACGTGCAGGACCGCCTGATCACCGAACATCAGGGCTGGGGCACTACACGTTACGAATATGACAGCGTCGGCCAACTGAGCCACTGCCGCCTTCCAGACGGCAGCACACTCGATTACCGTCATCTACCCGGCGGACGCCTGAGCAACATCGACCTGAACGGCTCACGCCTGACCTCTCACCAGTTCAGCGCCGGTCGCGAACAACAGCGACAACAGGGTTTGCTCTTAAGCCAATACCAGTACGACGAACAAGGTCGTCTGCAAGCGCATAGCGTTAGCCAACGCGACAAAAATCTATTTCAGCGACGCTACAACTACGACGCGAATGGCAACCTAGCCGGCGTAGATGACACCCGCAAAGGTAATCGCAGCTATCACTACGACCCGTTGGATCGACTGATCAGTGTGCGTGGTGCGACACCGGAAAGCTTCGCCCACGATCCAGCAGGCAACCTCCTCGGTCAGAATGACCTGCCCGTAGCCAATTTGGCTAACGTCAAAGGCAACCGCCTGCTGATGCAGGGCGACCGCCATTACGACTACGACGCTTACGGTAATTTGAGCCATGAACGTCGTGGCGCCGGCCAGAAACTCGTCACCGAATATCGCTACGACTGCCAGCATCGTCTGATCGGCGTCAGCCTGCCGGGCGGCAGCACTGCAACTTACAAATACGACGCCTTCGGCCGCCGTATAGAAAAATCCGTCGACGGCCACACCACTGAATTCCTGTGGCAAGGCGAGCGCTTGATCGCTGAAAGCGCCGAGAACCGCTACCGCAGTTACATCTATGAACCGGGCAGCTTCCGTCCGTTGGCCATGCTCGACGGCGAAGGCCCACGTAAGGCTACGCCGTTCTATTACCAACTCGACCACCTCGGCACACCGCAGGAACTCACCGATTACAGCGGCGAGATTATGTGGTCGGCCAGATACCGAGCTTATGGCAACCTGGCGGCACTCGATGTCAGCGAAATCGATAACCCGTTGCGGTTCCAGGGTCAGTATTTCGATGCCGAGACGGGGTTACATTACAACCGACACCGCTACTACAATCCGGGCACTGGACGGTTTTTGACGCCGGATCCGATCAAGCTTGCTGGCGGACTGAATAACTACCAGTACGTTCCTAATCCTACGGGTTGGGTGGATCCGTTGGGATTGAATGGGTGTCCTGGAGGCGAAAATGGCTCATCAGGAATAAGTACCGAGCCCCCCTCGAGCAAATCAGTCGTAAAGGAGGGTTCTCCGCCACCTCCTGAACCCCCAGTTACTGATAAGTGGAGTCGGGAGCCCAAAAGCATTCAAGATCAAATGACCTTGCAAGCAGCTAAAGAAGGACACGGAGTCAGGATTATTGAAGGACTCAATGATCCAAAATTTAAAGGAATGGACAAATGGGAACTAAAAGTTAAATCTAAAAACGGGAACGACTCAGTTGTGCATTACGTCAGAGACCCTAACACTGGGGAGCTAATGGATTTTAAATTCAAAAAACATAGTACAGATGATATAAAGCCATGGGGTAACGACCCAGCCGTCCCGCCTGGAGATAAAAATTGAAAGTCACATGCAAAACAAACAAGATAGGCGAAAGCTTCTCGTTAGAAACAGCATCTAGACTAAAACGCCACATTTCAATGGGCGACGATGAACTGGAAATCGAAATTGGAAAAGAATATGTAGTTTATGGCATTGAGCTTTGGGATAACTGCCCCTGGCTTTACATTTGCACAGAACCCTATGACGAATATCCGAAACCGTTTGCCCTGGATTTTTTTGAGATTTCCGACAAGAAACTTTCATCTCACTGGATTTTGAAATCCAAGGAGACTCACAACAATAAAAACAAAACTCAATTTGTTTTTCAAGAGTGGGCTGAAGACGACAGCTTTTATGAAAACCTAGTTAACGAAGATCAAACCTGCATAACTATATTCAACCGATACAAAAAACTCATTGATACAGAATAAGATCAAAAACGATATATGAGCAACCTTTTCACTTGTGAGTTCCGCGCAATAGGAGACAGGCTATATTTTTCCGTTTCGCACTTTAAACGTGGTCCGTCCCTGATTAATTCTTTACGAAAGAAAGCGTAAACGGGGGACAGATCACGTTTTCTTTTCCTGAAGGCGGCCTGCACTATGAGCTGCATTTTTCGCGTTGTAAAAGTGGTCCACCCCTGATTAATTATTCAAGAAAAAGTCCCGCGATATTGGAAAGACCGTGCAGCGCAGGCCGCAAAATGATACCGACCAAATTAAAATTACTAATTGAAAATCAGCCGGGCAATACCCTTCGAACGGACAAGCAATCAGTTACAGAGGCTTTAAAACAGCTAAACATAGACATAAATAGCGAACTCGCAGAGTTTTTTTTAAACTACACAATAACTTTTTTTAAAAGCAGTTCTTCTGATGAAGAATTGTGTGACATCGCCGATCCAAGCAACGAAATCGAAATCGGAACAAATTTCATCCACGAAGTATGGGAGCTACCGGAAAACCTTGTCTGCCTCACCAACATTCAAGGCGAGGGCTGTTACTTGTATGACATAAATAGCGGCGAAGTTTTAGACTTCAGCCTTGCTAACCGAGATGATTTCCTAGCTGGTAAAACACAGCAAAAATGGGCTAGCTTCTTTGAGTTTTTGATTTGGTATTTATCTTAAACATCACACCATTAAAAATCTTTAAAAAAGGAGCGAACCAAACGAATAAAAAGACAAAAAGGGGACATATTTATTTTCTAAAAAATGAAAATAAATCTGTCCCGAATGGCACTTACTTAACAGCTAACCACTTGAGCTGAAAGCAAAAAATGAAGAAGGGCTGGTCTTGGTCTACGGTGATAGTTGCGAACACACCCCGACAAACCAAGGACACAGCCCCAAATGGATCGTAGACGTGAAGTTCTTCAGCATCAACAGCAACGTTTTCATCGACACGCTTCGGACTGCAATGCCTATGCGTTTTTCAATCTCCTCACGTCTCCCGATCTCTTACAACGCGTCGAGTCTGCACTGCCAAAACATCGGGAACGCCTGTTTCCACCAACTGAAACGTTGTCTATGTTTCTGGCTCAAGCAATGAGTGCCGACCGCTCCTGCCAGAACGCCGTGAACGACCTGTCGATTAAACGGTCATGTGGCGGCATGAAACCCAATAGCACTCGCACGGGCGCCTACTGCAAAGCCAGAAAGCGCCTGCCTGTGGAAATGGTTTCCACGCTAGTCAGGCACACCGGTGCTTCGATAAGTGATAACGCACCCTCGTCGTGGCGCTGGATGGGACGACCTGTGCGGCTGGTGGATGGCACGACGGTCAGCATGCCCGACACAGCGGCTAATCAGGACGCCTATCCGCAATCTCGCGGCCAGAAAGTCGGTCTTGGTTTTCCGTTGTGTCGAGTGGTGGGCATCGTCTGCCTCTCCAGCGGCGCCGTTTTAGATGCTGCCCTTGGGCGTTTCCGAGGCAAGGGCGGCGATGAACAGACACTGCTCAGATCAATGCTCGACACGTTGAAAACAGGTGACATTTTGTTAGGCGACGCTTACTACGCTACCTATTTCTTGCTGTGCGAGTTGCAACGAAGAGGTATCGATGGCGTGTTCGAACAATACGGTGCTCGACGGCGCAGCACGGACTTTCGCCTAGGTCAGAGTCTCGGTTCGGAAGATCACCTGATCGAATTGAAAAAGCCTGTAAGAAGACCGCTGTGGATGAGTCAAGCGCATTACGAAAAGGCGCCTGAAAGACTGACCGTGCGGGAGTTGAAGGCGGGTGGGAAAACTTTGGTCACCACGTTGCATTGCCCAAAGCAGACACCTAAAACAGCCCTGAAATCGCTGTACAAGGGTCGATGGCATGTTGAACTGGATCTGCGCAATCTCAAAGCTACGCTGGGACTAGGAAAGTTAAGCTGCAAAACCCCAGGCATGGCAGTAAAGGAGTTATGGGTCTATCTGTTAGCTCACAATCTGATCCGAATGCTGATGGCACAATCGGCTCTGTTAGCTGACTGTTTACCTCGCGAACTGAGTTTCAAACACAGCCTTCAGCTATGGCTGGCGCTGCGACAATATGGCAGTTCCGAAGACGAGAATGGACTGTCGAATTTATTGATGCTGATTGCTCAGAGGCGCGTCGCAAATCGGCCTGGTCGTATCGAACCGCGAGCCATAAAACGAAGACCTCAAGCCTACCCCTTGCTGACCAAACCACGTCGGTCAGCAAGGGCAGATGTCAGAAAAAACGGGCACCCAAAACATGTTAAGTAAGTGCCATTCAAATCTGTCCCCTTTTCTAAAACAAATCTGTCCCCTTTCGCTATGGAGGCCTGATATGAAATTTGACTGGAGTACTTTTGGGATTGAAGAGGGATCCTCAGTGGATACCAATACGATCTCCCAAGTAGAAAAACTACTTAATGTAAGTTTTCCAAAGACATACTTGGACTTGGTCACATATTCCAATGAGGCATCTCCAGAGATATCTTCATTTCCACATGGCAACGAAGGGACTTGCATAAGCGAATTCTTTTCTTTCTCGCCTGATGTGGCCCCGTATACCATCTCATGGTACTCAGGTGCGGGAAAACCTCCAGGGCTTCTCAAACAAATTATCCCTATAGCAAGAGATGCGGGTGGTTATCTGATCTGCCTAAATTTCAACATACCCTCGATTTCTGTTGAAATATTTAATCAACACTCAAGTAAAACCTACTTCATTGCTAACAATTTTGATGATTTTGTTAATTTGTGGACTGAGTAAAACAACGCGCACAAATAGTCAACCTAGGATCGTGCCACCTATCGGAGGTAGTTGATCCTCAATGGAGGATTTCATCAGTCCTCTACTGATGATGATTACAAAGCGTGATGGTTAGACAAAAGGTGACATAGACAAAAGTAGACAGATTTATATTCTACAAACTAGAAATAAATCCTCCCCCTTTTCTAAAATTTAGGAAAGCATATTGAAAAGAACGAGCCAAAGACTTTGAGTTAGCAGAACCATGCATAAATACCAAGACTTGATAACGAAACTCGATAACTCAGATGAAGAAACATTTTGGCTCGGCCCCGCCACTGCCGAGCAAATTAAAAAACTCGAGAATATTCTAGGCATAAAGCTGCCTGAAGATTTCGTTGACTTCTTGAGTGTATGCGGTGGTGGTGGTGCAGCAGACTCAGAAATATGCGGAATTGAGAATAATGATGCAACTCTAGATAACGGCGGAACTGTAAATTACAGCACCATGCACTGCCGTTCAGAGTTTGAATTACCTAGTCATTTTGCCGTCATTTATTTAAAAGACGACGAAGTTTGCTGGGCAATTGATTGCGGTCCCACGGGAAATGGACAGGTCGTTAGCTACGATCTGTTTAAGCGCAAACCGTCTAAGAAAATAGCGGAAAACTTCTATTCATTCTTTGAGGAATACCTCAAACTTAGAATCTAACTTTCAACCGTGAGTTATCTGGTAAGCAGTCGGACAAAAGGGGACAAATTTATTGTCGACACGCTGAAAATAAATCTGTCCCCTTTTCTTCACTGAAAACCGCTATCGCAGCTACATCTACGAACCGGGCAGCTTCCGTCCACTGGCGATGCTCGATGGCGAAGGCCCGCGCAAGGCTACGCCGTTTTACTATCAACTCGACCACCTCGGCACACCGCAGGAGCTCACCGACTACAGCGGTGAAATCATGTGGTCGGCGAAGTACCGAGCCTACGGTAATCTCGCCGCGCTGGACGTCAGCGAGATCGATAACCCATTGCGATTCCAGGGTCAGTATTTCGATGCGGAGACAGGGTTACATTACAACCGGCACCGCTACTACAATCCGGGAACTGGACGGTTTTTGACGCCGGATCCGATCAAGCTTGCGGGTGGGTTGAATAACTACCAGTACGTGCCTAACCCTACGGGGTGGGTAGACCCTCTAGGTCTAGCTAGCGGCCCGACAAATTGTCCACAGCCTGTCCCAGGCGGAACATGGAAATTCAATTCTGAGGTTGATTTAGACTGGAGGGATACACCTGGGACGTCATACCAGCAAATGCACAAAGGATTGGACGAGGCATTTACTCGAACAGGCGTGCCGAAAAACGAATTTTCAGTTACCAAGTGGGGCAAAGACCAATATGGAAAATCTTACCCAACAGAATGGCGCGTATTAGAGGGCAGAAATAAGGGTGCAGAAGTAAACATAGATGATCCTCGCCTCGTTCCTTCTGGTGATGGTCCGGCAGATCCTCATGTCGGTTACCAAACGCCAGGTAAGCGTGGTACAGGTGGGGCTGTTAGAGGACACATATTGTTAGAATCTGTGCCTGTATCACGCGCGAGAATTGGAGATCCTCAATGAACTACCTAGAAAAAGAAATCGATTCGGCATTATCAGAGCAGAACTTAGCGCATGAGAAATTACGCGAGAATGAACTATCTAAATTGATCATGAAGCTAACGGCATCATTTTTTTCTTCTGAAACAAAGGGCCTCGACCCTTTTTACTTGAGGAGCCCCCAAAAAAAACACGATCCAGACTTCTGGAAAAAAGTAGACATTCTCGAAAATTTTGAAAACCCATTACTAATAGTTCAAGATAGTAAGATTCACGCTTGGAAACTAGCAACCTCTGCAGATCTTAAAACGCTATTTTCCGAAACGACTGGATTCCCATTCTGGATAGTCGACGACAACTTCAAAGTGCTAATCTATATGGATGATCATGATTGCGTTCATACCAGCGATAGCACTCATTAAAAAAAAATCGACTCTAGGTAACCGAAAGAAATAAAACAGGGACAGACCACGACTCCTTATTTTAAACGGGGCAGATCACAGTTTTTTACATCCATAATCTCCCGCCTGGGAACTCCCCTCTTTCTCGCTATTTAACGTGATCCGTCCCTGAACAACATGAACAGCAAGATTTACGAAGAATATAACTACTGGCTTGGACCGAATGAAGACTCAAATTGGAATGAGTACATTAATGAACAGGTAGCTCATGGAGTTTTAGGAAAATTTAACGCCATGGACTGGCAACAACTTAATGAAGCAATTCTTTCAAAAGAGGAATACTGGCAAGAAAGAAGCGCTACTGCTCTCGGAGAGTTGCGATCGCCCGAAGCGATAGAGATTTTAAAAAAACTTCTTGACTCTACGTTCTCCAAGGTAGCAGTCGCCGCAGCTTCCGAACTTGATTGGACTGAAGCAGTTATTGAGGAAAAATACTCTAATAAAATTCAGAGAATAATAGACAATCTACCCGATGAAGAAATTGATTGTTACCCTGAACTCAAAAACCTATTAAAAAAATCACAAAACCAAGGTTCCTAATAAAAACTGAAAGCCTGAATTTTTAAGACGAGTAAAAAGCCTCTACAAGTACGGAAACCGCTTTAACTTCGTCAACCTGCTGGGTAGAAATGAATCTGTCATACACAGCTTTCCAGCCTCACCTGAACAAGTTAAAAAATACATGGGCAATGTAAAATGAGACCCAAACTAAAGTACGAACTTCAACCAATTCGAGTGCCAAGCGGCTGGACAATAACAATCAACAACTTTTTTGAGGTTGAGTTAACCCCAAAAACTAACGACTGGTTCACCTGCTCAGTACTGTTAGGGGGCGTAAGGCGTAGTACTGGGCACTGCTTCGATTCTAGAGTAGAACCAGAGGGAGACCCCGACGGAGAGTTTGTAATTGACTTCTTAAAAATCGAATATGATCACAAAGGAAAACCGGTTAAAAACTCCGAAGTTTTTCTCAGTGAATTCAGAACTAAAAGCAAGATTGAATTCATCAAGCAGATTGAATCATTCATGATCGAAGCATGAAATACAAATAGAAGAAAAAATAAAAACGCAAAAAAAACAGGACAAAAAATGTGAAAGATTTATTTTCTACAAACTGAAAATACCCCCCCTTTTCTCCGCAGCGTCATTGAAAATTTTGATGATTGGAAAAAGCTTCTATGAAAACCACCTTTGAAACAGCTTTAGAACTTCATGAAACATCTGATTTCTTTAAAGGCAATGAGAAATATTTTGCCCGCGGCTCCGACTGGGGATACCATCTCTTCGTTAGCAACTGGCAGGAAATGTGCGGAGTTTTAAAACATCAACAATCAGCACAACACCTGCTGACAACTATATTTGAGAATTATGCAGAACACTTAAAAGAAGATTATTCAGATGCAGAAGGATTGCTTTCAAACATAAGCGCTTACTACACCCTTAAAAACAAAATCGCACTTCTGTCGGACAATAATTACGACTTGGTTGAGAGCCTTGACGAAAACAGCAAAAAAAACATAGGGAAATTATTCCGTCTCCTTAGACAGCAGTACGACATAAAAAACGAACTCCTGCCAAAATACAAATTCAATGATGAGATCCAGCGATTAAAACTCAAAGGCTGTCTAATTGACCTCGAACACCTTTGAGCAGTATTTAATGCGACTACCTCACACCACCGCACGATCAATACTTGACCAGTCCTCATGAATAAACATCAGATCACTTTAGCCAATGGATGGACAGCAACCTTTGATAACAACGGTGAATTCCGTATGGGAGCCGAAGGTTGGAGCTTGTCTTTGCAAGGGCCGGACGGCAGGAATATTCATTACTTCGCGGATCAGATCATTCTGGTCAACGATGACGACGGCACCCAGGCAAATTCATGCCTGCGTCTATCTACTGATGGTGTTTACGGTTATTTGAGTACAGCCGTTGATAGCTGCTGGGTGATCGATTTTTCGCGATGCATGATCGCCCCGCACCGAGTGAACATCCGTCACTACCACGACGCCTACGATGAAAGCGTTGCAGCTTACGAGCAGCCGGCCTTCAAACGCGCGAGGCAATACATCAGCGTTGTTGGAAAGTACATTTATCTGACCTTCCCTCTAACCAAAGATGAGCACTTCCCCAAGGTATGGGAGGAGTACCTCTCGATACGCAGACGCCAGCTGGATGAGTTGTATTTCAGAAACTGATCAAAGGGCGCCATCGTCAGCGAAGTGCTTTCACGCGCCCTACCCGATCAACTCATCTGCCACGTCATACTTAACCACCACCCGATTCCGATACAACCTCACCCTCTCGACCAATTCCCCAACCTGCCCCTTCTCCCGCACTTCCCGCCAAATCTCATTCTCCCGATACACCCTTGCCCCCTCCCGCACAAACCGATGCGCCTCTTGAAACACGTGATAGCGATATTCCCTCACCCGATCACACAACAACTCCCCTTCGAGCTGTGTCTCGCCTACGTTCAACTTCAGCTGAAAGCGCCGATCCGTCGGGTTATGCAGCACCAGATCAACGTAGTTATAGAAAATCGCCGCCCCGGATCCAAACGGCAGCACTCGCCCTTCATCCGGAAACGGGTCGAAGCTGTGGTTGGAGCGTTCGACCACCTCCAGCGGTGAATGAATCGCCATCCAGTGAATCAGGTTGCTCAGTTGGCAGATCCCACCGCCTACCCCACGTCGTGCCTCGCCGAAGGACAGTTCCATGCCTTCAACGTAGCCGCGCTTCAAGGTCGGGCGGCCGACGAGGCGGCAGAAGGAGAAGTGTTCGCCGGGGGCGATGATGACGCTGTCGATGGCGGCGACGGCGAGTTTGAGGTTGATGACTTTGTTGTGTTGCAGGGCGAGGTCGGAGTCGCCGAGTTTGCGGATGAGTTTTGAGGTGTGTTTGAGGTAGCGATATGGCAGGCGCTCGACCGTGGCGACGGGGCGTGCGTAGCGTTTGCTGGAACAGTGCCAGGCGATCTGGCGGAACAGTCTTTTTTGCCACACGCGCAGCCAGTACAAGGCCGGGTGGTAGAGGGAAAGTGGTTTCATCCGTGACACAACGGCGTGCGCCGTTTCTTCCTTGAACCGTGAGAGGGGCGCGCATTTTATCCGGTAATGACCGGCAGCACCCCATGCATTTCATTAGACCAGCAGCCTCTCTTCGGCATACATCTACCGTCACATCCGCAAATTAAGGTTCGACTAAGGTTGCCTCGCTACGATCGCGGCAACGAAACCCTGTTGTCCTTGAATCGCAGATGAGTCCTTCCGACATGAAAGCGTTTGATTTACCAGCCCAGCCAGCGTCGAATTTCAGCCTTGTCTTGGTAAATTACAAAACCCCGGACATCACCCGAATGTGCCTCGAGCTTTTGCGTGAGCACGTCCAGGAGCAGCGCATTCCGGTGTGGGTGGTGGATAACGATTCGGCGGATGCCAGTCTCGATTACTTGCGTTCGCTCGACTGGATCAACTTGATTGAACGGCCTTCCCCGGGTAAGGAAATCGGCCATATTGCGCATGGCAAGGCGCTGGATCTGGCGCTGGAAAAAGTCGACACCGATTACTTGTTCCTGTTGCACACCGACACCTTTGTCTACGACAAAGAAGTGTTTGCCATGATGATGCGTGAATGCACGAAAAACCCGGATATGGCCGCAGTCGGTTGTGTAGAACAACTCAATCGCGGGGTTGTTCGTGACACTTGGCGGTTAACTTCGCGTTTCTGCAAGCACTATGCTCGTAAAGCGAAAGTGCGTCTGGGTCTGCGTTCGAAAATGCCAAGACCCTACAAAGAAACTCATCTGAAAAGTTTCTGCACATTGTGGAATGTCCGTCTGATGAAGTCCCTGGGCCTGCACTTCTGCATGGATGAGCAGGTGCCCGGTTATGCGCTGCAAGACCAAATGAGCAGCCTGGGCTATGGCATCAAGTTCCTGTCACCGCGCAAGATTTTCAGCTATCTGGATCACATTCAGTCCGGAACCGTCGCGGCGGCGGGCACCTACGGGGTAAATCACCGCAGGACAAAAATGTATCAGGCCACGCTGAAGCGCTTTCAAGGGGCAGCTAGACACAACTGAAGCGCACACCTCGGTCTAATTCACAGCAAACAAAAAGGGCGACTATCAAGTCGCCCTTTTTGTTTGCAGAAATTGTATACATCCACTCCGAAGAGGTGTTCGCCCAGTGTAATGGCCTGGCAATCCATGCACCGGTAAAGAGCCCTGACACTGGGCGAACGGGTAGGATTTTAATAGAAGTTGGCGCTTATGTCCTCATTCTTGAATATGAAATTTATGTACGGAAACGTTAATAGATATTTATCGGCGATTCCTTTCATGAAACTTTCAATGAGGTCAAACCACACTAATAGTATGACTACTCTCATACAAAAACTGTACAAGAGCAGTCACCCTGTAGAGTTAAAGCTCAACTTTCGTGTTGACTGGTCACTTTTAAGATATCGGTGTAAGTGACAATAACGCTCTGCCCTTCTTTCAGATCTTTCAGCTTGGCTTGAATTTCAGGCTGTTTCACGTCAAGAACTTTCGATTGACCTTGCGGGTTTTGCAGGGTCACCTGATTTGTCTTCAAATCAATTTTGGTGATTTTCAACTGCACCTGAACCTGACGATACGCCTCGCCACCGGGGTTATCGCTGCCCGGAGCCTTACGCAACTCACCAGTACGTTCGGTGGTACCAGGCAGACCTTTATCCACATCGGTGTCGAGGTAAGCGGCGACAGAACGCTGCACCTGGATGGTGACCTGATCGCCGGCCTCGAGATTGTCGAGGTTTTTCGCCTTGTCGCTGAGCTGAACGTGAACCGGCTTGCCTTCGGCACCTTCCAGCACAACTTGATGGTTGGCGGCATCGACGGAGATCACTTTGGTGGTGACCTTATCCGCCTCGATGGAAGCGGACAGCGGAATATCGGCAGCGAAGGCGCCGAAGCTGGTGGCGGACAGTACGGTTGCGAGGGTGATGGCCTTGGCCAGTGCGTCGAGCTTCATAATCAATACTTTCCCTGTGATGAATGGCAGCGCTCGCCGCCGAATCGACTTCGGCGACGAGCGTGCCACTGAGCATAGACGCAGTTCAGGGCTTGGCTTTGGTTTGTGACGGCGAGGTTTGTTGCTTGGCGGTGTCTTGCGCGGTGGATTCGCCGCTGGGCGTGCCTTTGCCATTGTTTTCACGCTGTTTCGGGTCGGTGGGCCGCAGGGCGTCGTTGTCACGTTCGGTCTCGCCCGGTGGACGGGGTTCGTCGGGGTGTTCGCCTTGGGTGATGGGTTTCATGGGGTTGTCCTCAGGCTTTGGGGTCGTCGAGTTCACGGGCGACGTTGATCGCCGGTGAGTCCTTGTGCAGATCGTCGGCCTTGGCGCGCAGAAGCTGCCATTGCTCCAGGTCGATGGCGCCTTGGCCGAGCAGGTCGTCGGCGATGCGTTGCAGATCGAAGTAATGCGCGTCAGGGGATTGCTGCCAGTAGGTCTGGTCGTCGAACAGGCGCTGCCAGGTGGTCATGTCTGGGGGTTGCAGGTCGTCGCTCATGGGGGAGTCCTCGACGGCGTTTCGCAAAGGTGTGAGAGATATTCGGTAGAGGGGTTGAGAAGTAGCGGAGTTCCGGCCAATTTCTCTGTGGTGTCTGGGCGGGCGCTTTCGCGAGCAGGCTCGCTCCCACATTTTGATCTCGGTCAGATCCGGATTCTGCGCCCGTTACAACTCACAGTTTTTACGAGGCGCTGTCAGTACCCGGTCATTTCCAGATAGCCCTGGCCGGGATGGCTGCCGCTGATGTGCACCGGGCCTTCCCAGTACGGGATGCGCAGGTTCATCCAGGCGTTGGGGTTGAGCGCGTCGAGGCTGATGTCGAGGTGTTTGTCGGGAATGCTGATCGACCATTTCACCGGCATCGCCCGGCCGGCGACCTTGGCCGTGGTTTGCGGGGTGAGCTGGATCTGCGAACTGCTCAGTGTTTGCGTCTGGCCGTCGGCAGCGATCCACGTGCCGGTGAGATACGGCGCACCGTCCTTCTGACGCATGCGGTAAAGCATCACGTGTTCGCCGCTGTCCAGGTGCAGAGAGAACCAGTCCCAACCGGTTTGATTGGCAGTCAGCGGCTGGCTGCTCCATTCGCGATCGAGCCACGCGGGGCCACTGACGGCGTAGCTCTGGCCGTCAATCTGCAATGTGCCGCTGGCCTGAAAAAATGGCTGACTGTAGTAATACGACGCCTGACCTTCTTCGGATTTCTGGCTGAAGCCCTTGTCGCCCTGCAGCACCAGCGGACGGCTGGACGTGAGGTGCAGTTGATAGGCGAAGTCCTTGTCGCGAGCACTGAGTTGCAGGTCGCTCAGGGGATCCTGCGCCTGACTGGCGAACCGCCAATCATCGATCCACGCCTCGAACGGCGCCAGTTGCACACCCGCCTGCCCCACCCCGCCTCGGGCGTAACGTTCGGCGGCGTGATGCACCGTGCTCGAAGTCACCGCCGCATGCCCCAGCCAGATCGTTTGATTGCCCCACCCCGCCGTCTCCGCCACAGGTTTCAAAGCGCTGCGAAACAAGGTCCACTGCACGCCGAATTCATTGCCCTGCTGATCCTTGAGATTGGCGGTGACGTACCACCACTCAATGCGAAAGCCGTCATGCGCCCCGTGATCTGCGGGAAAACTGAACACCCGCCCCGGCACCACCGGCGTAAACGCCAACGCCTGACCGCCCATTCCGGCGAAGCCCTTCTGCTCCGGCGCCGATTGATCGCAACCGCCGAGCAGCAGCAAAACAAGGAGCACAAAGCGGTTAATCCTCATGGGCAAACGTCCTCAACAGGTCCGCCGGTTGCGTGCGGTACAACGAGTACAGCGGCCATGCCGACGCCAGCAATGTCGCCAGTAACGCCAGTCCCATCAGTTGCAGCAATTGCCATGGGAATATCCGCAACGGCAACCGCCAACCAAACGCCTGAACGTTGATCACCGCATCCAGGCACCACGCCAGCGCGATCCCCAGCGGCAACGCTAACACCAGCGTCAGCACCGCCAACAGCCAGGTCTGACCAAGATTGAGCAGCATCAACTGCCGTCGCGTCACGCCCAATGCCCACAGTGGTGCGAGTTGACCGAGGCGACTCTGGCTTTGCGTCAGCAGGCTGATGAACAGCGCCACACCCGCCACCGCCAAGGTCAAACTGTTCAACGCCGCCGTCGCCGCAAAGGTCCGTTCGAAGACTTGCACCGACCAGCCCTTGAGCCGCGCCTGATCGACGATGCGACTGTCATCGAGTTGGAAGCGCGCCTGCAATGCAGCTAAAAATCCCGGGATGTTCTGCGGCTCGATGCGCAGATTGAAACGGTTCGGCGTCAGTTGCGGCCAGCCGCGCAACAAGTGGTTGATGTTGACCAGCAAGTGGCCCTTGGGATTACCGTAGTCGGCGTAGATGCCAACGATGCGCGGCGACCATGGGCCATTGGGTGTCGGAATCGCCACGTGTTCACCCACGTGCAATTTCAGGCGTCGGGCGATTTGCTCACTGAGCATCACCGCATCATCCGTCGCCAGATGCGCCCACGGATCGCCGCCAACGGCATCGAGCAGCGGCCAGTGCTGGCGATAATGCGCGTGATCGATGATGCCGAACACTTCGGCCGGCCAGCCCTGCAACGTCACCGCGACCTGCCAGTTGGGCAGAATCGCCGCAATGTTCGGCTGCTGCTTTAGCCAGCTGTACATTTCCCGCGACTGTGCCGGATTGCTCGGGTTGATATACAGCTCGGCGCTCAGGCGTTGTTCGAGCCAGTCATCGAAGGTCTGGCGAAAACCGGCGGTCATGCTGCCGGCACCGATGTTGGCGGCGAGCGCCAAAAGCAACGCCATCAGCGCCAGGCTCAGTGCCGGCAATTGCTGACGACAATCGGCGAGAAACCACTGCCCCAGCACCGAGCGACTGCGCCCGAGCAACTGATTCAACAACGCGCTGAGCAACACCGGCAAAGCCAACGCGGCGCCGATCATCAACCCGGCCATCAGGACAAAACCGCTGGCCAGACTGTCACCCCAGATCAACGCCACCAAGGCCAGCAAACCGAGCACTGCCGCCAGCCAGCCTTGTCGGCGCAGCCAACGCGCATATTGCTGGTGCCAGGCTTGCGGATCCGCCACGGCCAACAACGGCAAACGGGCGGCGCGCAGCAGACTGTTGGACCCGGCGAGCAAGGCGCCGAGCAGGCTCAAACCGATGCCGCTGAACCACCACCACGGACTGAGGCGCAACTGCCCCGCCACTTCCGCGCCATACAAACCGCGCAAGCTGGCGGCGACGTCCGGCAGCAAGACACTCGCCAACCAATAACCGCTGATCACACCGAACAATCCGCCGATCAGCGCCAGCACACCCAGTTCGACGATCAGGCACACGATCAACATCCGCGCGCTGACCCCGCAGGCGCGCAACGTACGCAGAAGACCGCGTCGTTGCTCAAGAGCCAGGCCAATCGCGGCGTGAACGATGAACAAGCCCACCACGAATGACAAAAACCCTAACGCATCGAGATTCAGGTGAAAGCTCTCGGTCAGTCGCGTCAGATTGTTTTCCTCGCCGCTGCTTTTGAGCTGCAACTGACCTTTGAACACGGCGGGCAACTCGCCGTGGAAATCCTTGGGCAGCAATAGCCGCGACAATTGCCCGGGTTGTTCAAGCAGCGTTTGCGCGACGCCGATGTCCACCAGCAACAGGCCAGGCGCCATGTCCTTTTGCGCGAGCAACGGTGGCAAGCGCAGCCCATTAGCCGTTTGTGGTGTGTCGCCTTCACGCAGATCAAGCGCCTGCAAGGTTTCCGGAGAAATCCAGGTAGTGCCGGGGGGCATGAAGAGCTCGACGACACGCTCAATCGGCAGCGCCTGCCCGGCCACTGCGGAATCGGCCGGCAATGACACCGGCTCGATGCCCATCAATTGCAGGCGCTGATCTTCATGGCCCTTGAGCAGCAACCGCCCCTGCAGCAGCGGAGACACCGGCCAGCCCTGTCGGCGCAGGTCAACGAACCATTGCTGCGCGAACGTCGCGCCGTTCGGCGTACTGAGACTGGCCTGGGGTTCGCCGCCGATCAACTGGCTGGCCCGTGCATAGCTGTCACGCGCCTGACTGTTCAGCGCCTCGACGCCAGTGAGCAGGCTGGTCGCCAGCCACAAGCCGGTCAGCACGCTGAAGAACTGCACCGGATGACGCCGCCAATGGCTGAGCAGCGCGCGCAAGGTCTGACGGAAAACGATCACGTCAGCAGCCCGCTGGACAACACCACTCGCTGCGCCAGGCGCGCCGCGACGCGCGGACTGTGAGTGACCATCAACAATGTAGTGGGCGTGTCATCGAGCAATTCCAGCAACAGCCGCAACACTTCATCACTGGTCGCCTCATCAAGGCTACCGGTGGGCTCATCGGCCAGCAGCAATTTCGGCTGCGAGGCCAATGCCCGCCCCAAGGCGACCCGCTGCTGTTGGCCACCGGAAAGTTGCTCGGGATAACGCTTGAGCAAATCGCACAGGCCCAGACGCTGCACCAGATGCGCCTGCCAACGCGGCTCATGGCGCCCGGCCAGGCGCGCCTGAAAGGCCAGATTGTCCTCGACGCGTAGACTGCCGATCAGGTTGAACTGCTGGAACACCAGACCGATTTCCGTCCGCCGCCAGTTCGCCAGTTGCGCTTCGTTCATCGCCTCCAGCCGATGCTCGCCGCTGCGAATGCTGCCGCTGTCGACTTTGTCGAGACCGGCCACCAGGTGCAGCAAGGTGCTTTTGCCACTGCCGGATTCGCCCATCAGTGCCAGGCTGCTGCCGGATTCCAGCGTCAGGTCGACGCCTTGCAGCACCGGCAATGGGCCTTGCGGGGTGAGATAGCTTTTGAAGACGTTTTCAACACGAAGCATGCCGCCACCTGATCGGTCAGTGTGGGGCAAGGATAGCGGATGACGATGACCGACTTGAACTCAGCATTGAACTGGCCGGCCCCTTCGCGAGCAAGCTCGCTCCCACAGGTTGATCGCGTTCCAAATGTGGGAGCGAGCCTGCTCGCGAAAGCGCCAACCCGGACAAGCTGAAACTCACTGCCCCGCCGCCACACTGGTGGACGCCTGCGACGGCGTGACAATGCTGCCCAGATCAATGTGCTTCCACTCAGGCTTGGCCCCCAACCGCGCATTGAAGCGGTAGTTGAAGGTGAACTCATCCGCCGTCGCGACACTCAGTGGCTTGCCATAAACAGCCTCGATCCCCGCCAGGTCATAGCCCATCAACTGCAGCAACGTCGGAAAGATGTTGTAGTGGCTGGAGCGATCCTTGTTCGCCGCCAGTTGCGCCGACCAGTCCAGTGTCTTCAGATCACTGCCCTGAATCACCACCAGCGGCACCAGCCCTTCCTCCTCCACCGGATCGCCACCGCAATGGGTGTTCAGGCCCGGATTACCGCGCTCATGTAAATCCTGACCATGATCAGAGGTATAGATCAGCAACGCATTGTTCAGATTGGCCTCGGCGAACACCCGCGCAAAGAATTCGCCGACATTCCACAACACAGTGTTCTTGTAGGCGTTGCGGTACAGTACCCAATCGTCTGGCTGACCGTTGAAACCTGTGCGTTCACCGGTATCGGCCACCTCGGTGAACTGCCCGCGCGGTAAGGTCGGGCGATAGGCCATGAACGCATCCGGGTATTTGTCGTGCACCGGAAAGTGCGCGCCGACCTTATTGATCACCACCAGCTCTGACTGGTCGTCGTTGAGCAATTCGATGAGCTTCGCTGCCGCCGCCATGTCGCGATCGCGCACGCTGGTCTGGTCGAATTGCACAAACTGGTCGATGTCCTTCTTCTCGGTATCAGTCATCAGGTTCTGCAGATTGCCAGCCGTGCGCTGGGCATCGATGTATACCGTGCGCAGCCCGGCCTTTTTCGCGTACTGCCAGATCGACGGCAGTGTGCTGTTGATGCGCATGTAGTCGGCGCGGGTGCCGCCGTAACGCAGGGTCACGTTAGTGTCGGCGCTGCAATTGGCGATGGACGCAGCGTAGCCATAATTGAAGATGTCGACACCGGGATGCGCCTGCTTGAGGTTGCTGTGCACCCCGAACGGCGCGTTGATGTCCAGATAATTGCCGGAGATGCTTTCGTCGATGATCAGCACGATGTCATGGCCGACAGCTTGCGAGGTGCGCGTCAGTGTCACCGGTTCGCGCGGGCCGACGGTGCTGTGCAGGGCTTCATAGGCAAACAGGTTCAGGTAGGCCAGCGGCGTGTACATGATCGGCAAACCCCGCGCGCCCTCGCCCGCACGCAAGAACAGCACCGCACTGAGCAGCAACACGCCGCACAGCGGCGCCGCCACACGTAACGCGTTGGGAATCGCCAGGCCGTGGCGAGGCTTCAGACCGATGCCGAACAGCAACAACAAACCGCTGAGGGCGCCGTGCAGGATCGCGTCTCGATACTGGTACGCCGCTTCCTGGATGAAGCCGCCGGAATACACCAGCGAGACGAAGCTGCTGTAGCTCAGGTAATCCGCCGTGACCCGGGTGTAGACATCGAAAAACACCGCGGAGGCGAACATCACCAATGCGAATGCATGCCGGATGAGACTCTGCCGTATATAGGCCGTTAGATATAACGCTAAAGTTAGCGCCAAAAACATCGCGCCAAAAAGAAGTACAGCAAAACCGAGGCCGATAGCATTTAACCGCTCTATGTAATATTCGACATAAAGCAGAAAATAAATAATTAAAAGCAATTCTTTCGCATATCTGAACATGGCGATACCGGTCTTGCAAAACGGCGGAGAGTCAAAAGCTTGTCAATCAGAATCTGACACTAGCACCCGGCCATCAAAGCGCAAGAATTGACTGCCTTTTGTAAAAAGCGTCAAAAAACCGATGACTCAAATCTGACACACATCAAACGCCAGAAGCCTTTAAATTAAAGGCTTACGACCGTTTATCGCTTATTTTGAATCTGAACAAATCTGCAAAAAACCAACAAACTCAATCGCAGCAATGACTTGATGGCCAATCGCCAAAAAATGCTCAAGTGTTATACAGATGCAACATGTCATTTTGCTGACACGCTTTGCAAACCCTGCGCTATACCCCATTTACAGTCTTCTTCCGAACTTCTTCTTTTCGCTCTATCGAGGGTGCGCAGATGGACGTGAGCGTATTTGGCACGGGCTATGTTGGATTAATACAAGCCGCCGCACTTGCAGATGTCGGTCATCGCGTTTTATGCGTGGATATTGACCCAAACAAGATTAAACAACTGCAACAAGCGGTGCCGCCAATTAGCGAGCCAGGTTTGTCCAGCACTCTTGAAGAGAACATCAAGGCCGGCCGTCTGCTGTTCAGCACCCAGGCCAGTGATGCGGTCGAGCATGCCGAGCTGATCTTCATCGCCGTCGGCACCCCGGCCGATGAGGACGGTTCTGCCGACCTCAGCCACGTGCTCAACGTCGCCCGGCAAATCGCTTCGCACATGGAGGCTGATCGCACGTTGATCATCAAATCCACGGTACCGGTCGGCACGGCCGATCAGGTGCTGGCCACCGCCAACAGCGAATTGCAGCGCCGCGACAAGGCAGGTCTGAGCGTACGGGTGGTCTCCAACCCTGAGTTTCTCAAGGAAGGCAGCGCCCTCGCCGACTGCATGCGCCCGGACCGGATCATCGTCGGCACCCGTGACGACGTAGCCCGCGAGCAGATGAGCGAGCTGTACGCGCCGTTCTGCCGCAACCACGAAAAACTGATGTTCATGGACAACCGCAGCGCCGAGCTGACCAAGTACGCCGCCAACGCCATGCTCGCCACGCGCATCAGTTTCATGAACGAACTGGCCAACCTCACCGAACTGCTCGGTGCCGACATCGAAGCGGTGCGCAAAGGCATCGGTTCTGACCCGCGCATCGGTTACCACTTCATCTATCCGGGCTGCGGCTTCGGTGGCTCATGCTTTCCCAAAGACCTGCGCGCCCTGCTGCACACCGCTGAACACAACGGCATGCCGTTGAAACTGCTGCGCAGCGTCACCGACGTCAACGACCTGCAGCGGCACATACTCTTCAGCAAACTGAAAGCGCAATTCCCGCAAGGCCTTGCCGGCAAATCCATCGCGATCTGGGGCCTGGCATTCAAACCCAACACCGATGACATGCGCGAAGCCCCCAGCCGCTACTTGATGGATGCGCTGTGGGCCGAAGGCGCCAGCGTGCAAGCCTATGATCCGGAAGCGATGTCCGAATGCCGGCGCCTCTACGGCTACCGCAACGATCTGCACCTGTGCGCCACCCGCGACGACACCCTGGAAGACGCCGACGCACTGGTGATCTGCACCGAGTGGAAAAACTTCCGCGTGGTCGATTTCGAGTTGCTCGCCGAAAAGCTCCGTTCGAAGGTGATCATCGACGGCCGCAACCTGTACAACCCGGAACAAGTGGCTGCCGCCGGTTTGCATTACAGCGGCATCGGCCTGCGCCACATTGCCCCCGAAGGGCTACGGCCATGAAGGTGCTGGTCACCGGTGCGGCCGGTTTCATTGGTGCCCATTGCGTGTTGCGGCTGCTGCGCGACGGGCACTCGGTGGTCGGTCTGGACAATTTCAACGCCTACTATGACCCGCAACTCAAGCACGACCGCGTGCAGTGGGTGCGTGAGCAGGCCGGCGATTTCCAGCTCGTCACGGTTGACCTGGCCGATGCCTCGGCCATTGACGTGCTGTTTGTCCGCGAAGAGCCGCAAGTGGTGATTCACCTCGCCGCGCAAGCCGGGGTGCGTTACTCGCTGGACAATCCCAAGGCGTATCTGGACAGCAACCTCAACGGTTTCCTGAATATTCTCGAGAGCTGCCGGCATCACCCGGTCGAACACCTGATCTACGCCTCGTCGAGCTCGGTGTACGGCGCCAATCAGCACACGCCGTACTCGGTCAAGGACGGCGTCAATCACCCGCTGTCGCTGTACGCCGCGACCAAGAAAGCCAACGAGCTGATGGCACACAGTTACAGCCACCTGTTTGGCATTCCCTGCACCGGCCTGCGCTTTTTCACCGTGTACGGGCCTTGGGGCCGGCCGGACATGTCGCCGATCCAGTTTGCCCGGGCGATCAGCGAAGGCGAGCCACTGAAGCTGTTCAACTATGGCGAGCACCAGCGCGATTTCACCTACATCGATGACATCATCGAAAGCATCGCCCGCCTCACCGAATGCCCTCCGCACGCCGACCCGCACTGGGATCGCGAGCTGCCCGACCCGGCCAGCAGCATGGCGCCGTGGCGGCTGTTCAACATCGGCGGGCAGCACCCGGTCGAGCTGAAAACCTATTTGGCGCTGCTGGAAAAACATCTCGGCCAGAAAGCTATTGTCGAGCTGCTGCCGCTGCAACCGGGCGACGTGCTCAACACTTGCGCCGAGGCCAGCGACCTGGCCCAGGCCACCGGGTTTCAGCCCCGGATCGAGCTGGATGAGGGACTTGGGCGATTCATCGCCTGGTTCCGCGACTACTACCCCACTGCCTATCGCCCACGCGCCGCTCGCGGCTGAATTAATGCGGAGGACTCCATGACTGGACATGAGAAAGGTGTGCCGATCCAGGAAATGCGCCGTGACAAGCGCGTTGACCCCGAGCACCGAATGCGTCTCGACGCGGCAATCCATCGCCAGGGTCGCGGCTGGTTCACTGGCCGCGACGGCGGTCGCCCATGGCAACTGTCACGCACCAATCGCGTGGTCGCCTGCCTCGGTGCGCTTATGATTCTGGTGCTGATCTCGCCACTGCTGCTGGGTCTGGCACTGGTCATCAAGTTCAGCAGCCCGGGGCCGGTGATGTTCGTGCAAAAGCGTACCGGTTACCGCGGCCGCAAGTTCGGCATGTACAAATTCCGCACCATGGTCGCCAACGCCGAAGAATTGAAAGAGTCGCTGCGTCACCTCAACAAGCACGGTGCCGACGCCATCGATTTCAAAATCGACCACGATCCGCGCATCACCCGCATCGGCGGTTTTCTGCGGCGCACCAGCCTCGATGAACTGCCGAACCTGATCAACGTGGTGACCGGTGACATGCGCCTGGTCGGCCCTCGCCCGACCTCGTTCAACGCTTACCGCTACAAGGACAATCACCTCGCCCGTCTGGCGATCTACCCCGGCATGACCGGCCTGTGGCAGATCTCCGGACGCAGCAATATCGACTTCGACCAGCGCGTTGAGTTGGACCTCAGCTACATCGCCGAGCAGAGCCTTTTGCTTGATCTGAAGATTCTGTTGAAAACCCCCTTCAAAGTATTCAGCGGCCACGGAGCAAGCTAATGGACGGTTCAACCAACAAAAGCCTGAGCATTGCCAACCCCAGCGAATCGAACCTGACCTCGACCGTGCTGGATCTCGACCTGCGGATCCTGTTCCTGACCGCCGCAAATCCCGGCGCCGGCACCACCACCAGTGCCTTGGCGCTGGCCAGCCAACTGGCGCAAATGAGCAGCGGCCAGGTGCTGCTGGTCGATGCCAGCCAGTCGGCGAGCAACCTCACGCAGCAGCTGAACCTGAGCAAGGAGCGCGGCCTGCGCGACTTGCTGTTCAACCCGGACAACCCGCCGCTGTTGCAGGACTGCGTGGTGCAGGTCTCGAGCCTGCCCTTCCACGTGCTGCCCAATGGCCGGCCGATCCGCACCATGGAGCACCTGACCGCCGAGCGCCTGAGCCCGTTGCTCGATCAATTGGGCAGCCAGTACCGCTTCGTGGTGATCGACGGCGACGCGGTGTATTCCGCTGCCGACACGCTGGTCATCAGCACTCAGGTCGACGGCGTGGTGTTTGTCGTACGCGCCGAAGACACCCGCTGGGAAGCCGCCCAGGCCGCCGTGCAACGCCTGACTCAGGCCGGAGCCAAAGTGGTCGGTAGCGTGTTCAACCGGCGAAAGTACTACATGCCCAAATGGCTTTACAAAAACCTCTAAGCGAACGCGAAGGATGACGCCATGAACGCCAAGATTCTTGTGCTGCTGATGCTGCCGCTTGCAGGCTGCTCGAGCACCTCCGAAACCCAGAACATGCCGGTGAATATCCTCACCGCCACCCCGGCCAACGCCCAGGCGACCGATATGCCGAAGATCGAGCAGACCCTGCGCCCGCAGGACGTGCTCGACGTGATCTTCCATATCAGCACCAGCGGCTCGGACGCCTACCGTGTGCAGTCGGGTGATCAGATCGGCCTGAACTTCACCGCTGCCAGCCAGCTCAACGGCAATCAACTGGTGCTGCCCGACGGCACCATCGAACTGCCGGGCGCCAACACCTCGGTGAAAATCGCCGGGCTGACCAGCGATCAGGCCCGTGAAGAAATCCAGCGCGCCTATCAGCGCAAGCAACTGTTCCAGCCCAACCGCAATCAGCTGACCGTGCAAATCATCAGCCCGCTGACCAATGAGCAGAACCTGAAAAGCGCGCTGAACCACCCGGCCACCGGTATGAGCCGCGAGATCACCGTCGGCACTGACGGCTACGCGAGTTTCCCGGAAATCGGCGCCGTGCCGCTGCAAGGCATGACCGTCAATCAACTGGAAACCTTCCTCAACCAGAAATACGCGCAACTGCCGGGCCGGATGACCGTGGACGTGCTGCTGAAATCCACCGCCGGCAACGAAATCTATGTGCTGGGCGAAGTCGGTCAACCAGGTTCCTACCCGATCCGCCGGCCGGTGTCGGTGCTTGAAGCACTGACCCTGGCCCGTGGCACTAACGTCAAGGCGCGCCTGGATTCGGTGGTGATCATGCGGCGCAATGGCAATCAGGTGCAGGCGGTGCATTACGACGTCGAAAAAGCCTTGTCCGGCGATGCCTCGCAAATCGCTTACCTGCAACCGGACGACATGCTGTTCGTACCAAAAACCAAACTGGCCAGCGCCGGCGAACTCGCTCGCCAACTGGCCGATGTGGTGCTGTTCCAGGGCGTCGGGTTCAGCTTCGGCTACCGCGTCGACAACAAAGACAGCAACAACAACTGACTCTCAGGTGACCGACATGAATCCAAAGGAAAACTACCTGCATGAGTTCTTCAGGATCTTCTTTGCCAACAAGCAACTGGTGAAACGGGTCTTCCTGATCTTTGCAGTCATCGCCCTGCTCCTGCCGCTGGTGCTCAAACAGAGCTTCGATATCACCGCGCAGGTGATCGTGCAGTCGAAAAAACTCTCCCAGGGTGACGCCACCACGTCACTCACGGTGGACAACGCCACGTTCATTCCGCCGTCGCTGGCGGACATGGAAACCGAGAGCAACATCCTCCGCTCGCCGGCGCTGATCCGTCAGACCATCAGCGAACTGCGCGACAAGGGCGAATACACGCCTTCGCCGGGCATTTTCAGCAGACTGGTGGCCGAGCCGTTCAAGCGCTACGTCACTTCACCGCTGCGCCAATACGTGATCAATCCGCTGCGCAATGTGCTCGGGCTGGACACCGATCCGGTTCGTGACACCGCGCTCGACGCCTTCACCCAGCAAGCCATCGATAGCCTGAAAATCGAGACCCTGCCCGGCTCCAACGTGATCTCGATCATCTACAGCTTCCCCGATCCGCATCAGGGCACGACGTTTGTTTCAGCCTTGCTGCAGAACTATCTGTTCAGCCGTCAGGCCTTGCAGTCGATCGACTTGCCGCAGTCCTTCTATGAGTCGAAAAAGCATCTCTACCAGGTGCGCCTCGACGGCCTGGAAGGCAATCGCCAAGCCTTGCTGGAAAGTGTCGGCTCGTCGGATCCGAAGGAAGAAATCACCTTCCGCCTCAACGCGATCAACACCGAAGAGCAAGCCCTGAACCTGTATCAGGATCGCCTGTTGCAGAGCCAGCGCTGGCTCGAATATCTGAAAACCGCGTTGGCTGCGGCCAGCAACAACAAGCTCAACGACTACACCTTCCCCTACACCTTCACCACCACCGTCGACAACGTGGCGTTCGAAGATCGGGAAATCAAACAGATGGGCGAGCAACTGACCACCCAGGTCAGCCGCTACATGAATGACCTGGCGGTGTTCCAGCCCGGCAGTGAACCGATGCTGCTGACCCGCGAGCAGATTGCTCGCACCCGTGGCCAGTTCCTCAAAGTGGTGAGCAACCGCATTCAGGAACGCACCAACGATCTGGCGGTGGTCAAGCAAGTGATCGATCAGAAAACCGCGCGCATCGCCGAGTTCAAGAACCGTATCCACGAGTTGCAGCAGACGCAAAGCAAGCTGCGGCAGATGGACACCGAAATCGATGCGCTGCACGCCGCCTTCTCGACTTACGCCCAACGTTTCGCCGAAAGCAGCACCACCGGCGCGCTCAACGACGATCTGTCCAACGCCCGGGTGCTCAGCCCGCCGTTCGAACCGACCGAAGCAGCGTTCCCGAAACCGGGCCTGATCATTCCATTCGGTTTGTTCACCGGGTTGTTGCTGGCGATTGCCCTGGTCTACGTGCGTGAGTTCTTCGATCACCGCTTCAAACACCCGGCGCAAATCAGCCACGAACTGGGTCTGCCGGTGCTGTTGGTGATCAACGACCAGAACGCGCTGCCGAGCAATCCGCACAAGAACTGGACGGTGCCAAGCTTCCTGCACTGGGTGCGCAATTGAGCACCGCATCCTCCCCGACTGCCGCGCTGCCGATCATTCATTTGCTCAGCAGCGGCGGCTTCTATGGCGCCGAGCGCATGTTGCTGGATCATTGTCTGGCGACGCCGGGTCAGCATCAGGTGCTGTTCCTCGACGCGCCGCCAGAACTGATCGCGCGCTTTCGCACGGCTGGGGTCGACTGTCGCGGCTGTGCCGGACTGGGAGAATTGCTGCAGTATCTGCGTCAGCGCCGCAGTGAAAAACCGCTGATCAATACGCACAACTTCAAAGGGCTGTTGTTCGGTTGGGTCGGTGCAACCCTGTTGCGCCTGCCGCTGGTGATCACCCAGCACGGCTTCACACCACGCAGTCGCAAGCAGAAGTTCTACACCTGGCTGAGTCTGCAACTGTGCCGCACGGCGTCGGTGGATCGGGTGGTCTGCGTGGCGGAAAGCATCGCCGCGCTGCACCGTCAGGCCAGCGTCCGCGCGGAGAAATTGCAAGTGATCCCCAATGGTTTGCCAGCCGCTGCGGCGCTGGTGCCTGACGCGGATAGGCAGCGCTGGCTGGTCGGTTACGTCGGCCGCTTGAGCAGCGAGAAAGGCCCGGATCTGTTTCTTGATGCGCTGATTCCGCTGTGTCACCAGCATCCACAACTGGATGCGGTGATGCTCGGTGACGGCCCGGAACGCGAAGTGTTGCAGACGCGGATCGACAACGCCGGTTTGCAGCAACGCATTCGTTTGCCCGGTTATCAGATCGCCATGCAACCGTGGTGGCGGCAACTCGATGCGCTGGTGATCAGCTCGCGTACCGAAGGCACACCGATGATTTTGCTTGAAGCCATGCAGGCCGGGGTGCCAGTGGTGGCGTTCGGCGTCGGCGGCATTCCAGATGTGCTCGAACACCGGCACAACGGCTTGCTCGCCACACCGGCCGACTGCGCCGCCCTTGCCCGTCAACTCGACACGTTGCTGAGCGAGCCTAAGTTGGCCCGGCAACTGCGCGACAACGCAAAACGCACACAACAGGATCGCTACGACCTCAAGGCGCTCGCTGAGCGCTGGTCGCAGCTGTACATCCGCACGGCACGGGAGGCACGCGCATGATTTTCCCGCTCTCGATCGTCAGTCTGCTCGGTCTGGTCTGCATCGGTTTGCTGGCCAGCCCTTATCCGTTTCTGGCGCCGGGGGCGGTGCTGGGCCTGGTGGGATTTGCGCTGCTGTACCGCAAACCGACCTGGGGCCTGCTCGGCATTGCTGCACTGGTGCCGTTCGAGGGCTTTTTCAAGGACACGTCGTTCTCCGGCAGCAAGCTGATCGGTGCTTCGCTGGCGGTGATCCTGATGCTGCAACTGGCGTTGCACCAGATTCCCTCGGAGCGCCTGCGCAGCAATATCTGGCGCTTCCTGATCTGGTTTCTGGTGCTGTACTTTCTGAGTTTGCTCAATACCGATGACCTGGGCATGTCGCTCGGCCACCTGCGCGAGCTCAGCGTCGGTCTGATTCTGTTTGTCATCACCCTGTTGATCGGCCGCGAGCTGAACCTCGATCTGTTCGCCCGCCTCGTCACCCTCGCCGTCAGCACCACCTGTGCGATGGCGATGTTCTCGGCCAAATTCCAGGATCAGGGTCGCGCCGCCGGACTGCTCGAAGACCCCAACGCGTTCGCCCTGCTGATCGCCTTTGCGATTCCGCTGGGGCTGCTACTGGTGATCCGCAGCCCGAACCTGCTGCACCGGTTGTTCTGGGGCGGTTGCTGCCTGATGCTGTTGGGCGGCATGACCAAAACCGAATCGCGCTCGGGTCTGGTGGTCTTGGCCTTGAGCCTGCTGATCGGCTGCTGGCATTACCGCACCCAACTGACACGGATTCGCCCTCGGCATCTGGGCTTCGCCATGCTTGGCGCGGCGATCGTGATTCCGCTGGCGATCTACGCAATGCCCGCCGGTTATATGGCGCGCATCCAGTCCCTGAGTATTCTCAGCGCCGGTTCCAAGGCTCAGGACGAATCCCTCGGCCGCCGCGCTTCGTACATCGTGGTTGGCAGCCAGATGATCCGCGAGAACCCGCTGCTCGGCTCCGGTCCCGGCACCTTCCCGCTGCATTACGCGACCACGGGTTACGCCAAGGCGTTTTCGGCTAACCGCAAAATCGGCGACCTCTATCGTCGTGCGCACAACACCTACCTGGAAATCTTCAGCGAACTGGGGATTCCCGCCGGGCTGTTGTTCGTCGGCATGCTCGGCCTCGGTCTGTACAACCTGATTCGCGCACGCGCCGCGTGGATGTTGCGCCGCGAATGGCATCAGGCCGACATGATGACCCACCTCGGTGTGAGCTTCCTGTCGCTGACCTTGTTCCTGATGTTCCTCAGCGCACCGAACCAGAAATACGTGTGGATCATGCTCGCCATGACCAGCGTCCTGCGCCTGAAAGCCGAGCAGGCGCCCCTGAGCACGGAGGCAAAGGCATGAGCCGCATCAGCATCGTCATCCCGATGTTCAACGAGGCGCGGCACATTGGCCGCACCTTGCTTGCCGCGCAAAAAGCTGCCCATGCGGCCAATGTCGAGTGCGAGTTGATCGTGGTCGACAACGGCTCGACCGATCAGGGACCACACATCGCCCGCCAGTTCGGCGCGCAGGTGCTGGTGCAGCCGGGTTTGTTGATCGGCGCCCTGCGCAATCGCGGCACGGCCATCGCCACGGGTGAATGGCTGGCCTTCATCGACGCTGACATTGAAATGCCGGAGAGTTGGCTCAAGCCGTTGTTCGACATTGAGGCCAGCGGCCAGGCCGATGTCTTCGGCCTTGATCTGCACACCCCCGCCGAAGCGCCGTGGTACGCCACCGCCTGGCAACGCCGCACCGCGCGCGCGTCGTCGCAGGCGTCCCACGTCGTTGACTGGCTGCCCAGCTCAAACCTGCTGATGCGCCGGGGCTGGTTCGACAAGGTCGGCGGTTTCAACGAAAGCCTGCGCACCGGCGAAGACAAGGAATTCACCCTGCGCCTGCACGAACAGGGTGCGCGGCTGCTGTCGATCAATGACAACGTCGCCCTGCATTGGGGTTACGAAATGAACTGGCGCGAATGGATGGGCAAGGAGTTGTGGCGTCAGGGCAGTCACCTGCAACTGCTGCGCACCCATGGCTTCAGCCTGCGCCTGTTGCGCTTTCCGGTGCTGTCGCTGCTGGTGTGGTTGCTGGACTTTCTGGCGATTTCGGCGCTGCTCGATGGCTTTCCGCATCACGCGATCGTCATGGTCAGCCTGACACTCCTACCGGGACTGGTGCTCAGCCTGCGGCAAAGCTCCAAACACCGCAATATCGGCCTGACCCTGCAGCTGTGGGGCCTGCACTGGGTGCGTCTGCACCTGGCCGGTGCCGCGTTCATTTTGAGTCTGTGTCATTGGAACGCCAGGAGGCCTGCCCGTGGCTGAGTTCATTTTCTGGATGTGCCTGGTGCTGCCGGTCTACGCCTATGTGGGCTACCCGCTGCTGCTGACGATTCTGGCGCCGCTGTTCCCGGCCTGGCGTCACACGCCGGCGCCGCCGTTGAGCGTCAGCATCGTGATTGCCGCGCACAATGAGGCGCGGCACATCGAACACAAGTTGCGCACCTTGCTGGCGCAGGATTACCAGCCGGCCTCGCTGCAGATCATTCTCGCCAGTGACGGCTCGACCGACGACACCGTGGCCTGCGCACACAAGGTCGTTGATCCGCGCATCACCGTCCTCGATCTACCGCGCCAAGGCAAAGCGGCGACGTTGAATGCCGGCGTGGCCCTCAGCACCGGCGACATTCTGGTGTTCACTGACGCCGACAACCAATGGTCGCGCGAAACCCTTGGGTATTTGCTCGCGCCACTGAGTGATCCGAATGTCGGCGGTTGTGCCGGGCACATGGTGATTCCGGTCACCGGCGGCGGTTTGAGCGTGGGTGACAGCCTCTATCGGCATTACGAAGGCTGGCTGCGCCGGGTCGAGAATCGCACCGGGTGCATGGTCTCTGCCGACGGCGCCCTGCTCGCCCTGCGCCGCGAGCTGTTCCAGAGCGTGCCGGCCGAGGTCAACGACGATTTCTTTATCAGCACCTGCGCGCCGGTCGCGCACAAACGCATCGTCTACGTGCCGGAAGCGCAAGTGATCGACCATGGCGTGGATGAGGCGGACAAGCAATTCCGCCGCCGCCAACGCGTCACCGTCGGCGGTCTGCAAAGCCTCGCCCAGCGCCGCGAACTGCTCAATCCGCTGAAATATGGCCTGTATTCGATCGCGCTGATCAGCCACAAATTGATCCGCCGTCTCGCACCGATCCTGTTGCTGCCGCTGCTGCTGAGCAACTTCTGGCTGTGGGAAGACCACGGTTTCTATCGCCTGGCCCTGATCGCGCAACTGTTCGGCTATGCCGTGGCGATTGCCGGTTTGCTGGATTCGCAACATCGCTTGCCGAAACCCTTCCGCCTCGCCGCATTTCTGCTGGTCACCCTCGCCGGGATGAGTCTTGGCCTGTGGCAGTTCCTGCGCGGTCAGCGGTATGCCCAGTGGAATCCGGAACAGAACCGTTAAGAGGACCGAAGCCATGGCGATCAAACAATTACTCAAACGCACCAGTGGCTGGCTCTATCTCAACTCGTCCATGGGCCGCAACCAATTGCAGGGCGCCGGGGTGATTCTGATGCTGCACCGGGTGTTATCGAACGACCGCGCCGCCGACCTGCCGCATCGCAACGAACTCTGCGTAGGGCCGAAAGCCTTCGAGCATTTGCTGATGTGGCTGCGCAAGCATTTCGATTGCGTGCCGCTGATGGAAATCCTTCAGCCCAACTCACTGCGTACCGAACGCCCACGGGTGGCATTGACCTTCGATGACGGCTGGCGCGACAACGCGGTGAACGCCTTCCCGCTGCTGCAAAAACATCAGGTGCCGGCGAGCATTTTTCTCTCCACCGATTTCATCGGCAGCCGTCAGCGCTTCTGGTGGGAAAGCCTCGGCGAAACCCTGTGGGGCAGTCATGGCGACAAGGCGCGGATGCATCTGATCGAATGCCTGCATGCCATGCATCACCCGTTGCCGGTGCTGCTGGATGACATCGACGTCGACCGTCGCAGCCTGGCATTGCTCCATTACCTGCAAGGGCTGAAGTCGATTGACTCGCAGGAGCTGGAACGGCTGACCGATGAATGCCCGCAGGAGTCGCAACCGCAAGCGCTGGACTGGCATCAGGTGCGCGCACTGGAGGCGTCCGGGCTGGTGCGTTTCGGTCCGCACGGCGCCAGTCACGCCATCCTCACCGGTCTCGACGATGTGCGCCTGAGCGAAGAAATCAGCCGCAGCCGTGACGCCCTGCACAACGGCTGTAATCGTGCGCTGCCGGTGTATTGCTACCCCAATGGCGACAACGATGAACGCGTGCGCCAACAGATTGCCCGTCACGATTACCCGTTTGCGCTGGGCACCGGCACCGGCATTTATCGCGGCGAAGGCGATCCGCTGAACCTGCCGCGCTTCGGTGTCAGTCAGCGCACCGCGCGTAATCCGGAGTTGCTGTCGTGGCGGATTTTTCGCGGGGCGCGGCCATGAGCCGAAGCAATTACCTCAAACATTTGGCGCTGAGCATGGGCACCAAACTGGCGATGATCGCCCTGCGTTTGCTGCGCAATGTGCTGCTGGCGCGGATTCTCGGGCCGAGCGAGCGCGGGCTGTTTGCGTTGCTCAGCACCCTGCCGGATCTGATCAGCGCCGCCACCAGTGGCGGCCTGAATTCGGCGGTGGGTTATCAGGCCGCCAAGCAGCGGCCGATGGGTTTGTTGCTGAGTCAGGTGTTGGTGTTCGGCTGTTTGCTCGCAGCGTTGCTGACCTTGCTGGTGGTGGCACTGGTGCGTGAGTTTGGCACCGAGCTGGATGTGACGATGCAGCTCGGGTTGCTCGCTTGGCTGTTGTTGCTGGCAGTGCCGCTGACCGTACTGAAAAGCGGCCTGCTGACACTGCACAACGCCTCGGGTGGCGTAGTCGCGTTCAATGCCTTGCGCCTGGTCGAGTCGCTGGCGCCGCTGTTGCTGTTTCTCGCGCTGTTCTGGATGTGGCAAAGCGCGGCCCTGGAAGCGGCGCTGATCAGTTGGCTGGCCGGCATCAGTCTGGTAGTGCTGGTCGGTTGGGTCTGGCTCAAACGCGCACAACCGTTGCAACTGCAATGGGACCGCGCCAGCCAGAACGAACTGCTGCGCTACAGCGCGCGCAGCCATCCGGATCTGTTGTTCCAGCAAGTGATCCTGCGTTCGGATTACCTGTTTATCGGCGCCCTGCTCGGCAGCACCGCCCTCGGCCACTACGCCATGGCCAGTGCTGCCGCCGAGTTGCTGCTGATCGTCCCGGAAGCAGTTACCACGCCACTGATGAAACGCCTGCTGCAGCAAGACGAAGGCATGGACAAGGTCACCCCGCTGGCCCTGCGCCTGACCGCCACGGTGATGCTCGGCGCGTGCCTGACCATGGCGGTGATTGGCGAATGGCTGATCGTCACCTTGTTTGGTGCGGCGTACCAACTGGCGTATCCGGCGCTGCTCGCCTTGCTGCCGGGGCTGTTGGGCCTGTGCTACGCGAGCATTTTGCGTCTGGACCTGTTGGGCAAGAATCGTCCCGGCACGGTGTCGTTGCTGATGGGCCTCGGTGCCCTGCTCAATCTGGCGCTGAATCTGGTGCTGATTCCGGCTTACGGCATCGTCGGCGCGGCGGCGGCTTCGTCGATTGCCTACCTGGCGGTGACCGTGGCAATGCTGGTGCTTTACTGCCGTTTGAGCGACGTGCCGTTCTGGCAAACCCTGATCATTCTGCCGCGCGACGTCACACCGATGTGGCTGATGCTGCAACGGCGCAAAACCGCATGAAAGGCCTGGTCTTGCTGTTCGGTCTCGGCCTGTCGCTGGACGCCTTCGCGGCGTCGATGCGCTGGGCCGAGATTCGTGACGGCAGCCTGTATCTGCAAACCGATCGTCCGGACACGCTGACCGTGCGCTGGACGCCGGCGTGGCAGGCCGATGCCAATGAAGAGCATCTGTATTTGCTCGATGGCCAGGGCAAACTGGTAGGTGATCGTTTTATAAAGGCCAGTGAAATTCGTGGCAGTCAGAGCTGGCCGCTGCTGCCCGGCGCGGCGAGTTATCGGCTGGAAATTCCCGGCTACAGCTTCCGCAATTACCGCGTCGAACATGACGAGCACACGGTCGCGCTGTTCGCCCCGGCGAAAGTGCATTTCAGCGTCGACACCCGCAACGGCGACGAGTTGTATTTCAAGGTTGCGCCAGGTGAACACGCGGTGCTGGCGGGCAAGTTTCACGGAGGTGTCAGCGGGTTGCAGGCACAGCGGGTCGGCGCTGAGCAGCAACTGACGCTGGCATTGAAACCGTATCGCGCCTACTGGCAGTTCGATCAGGTTGCCCTGCCCGTCAGCGAGCGCGAGCAAGTCTGGCGTCTGCGTCTGCAAGGCAGCGGCAAAGCAGCGTTCTGGCTGGATGGCACGGCCAACCTGTTCGCGCAGAACCCGCAGCAACTGAAAGCGCTGCGTGAAGACGCCGGTCAGACGCATCTGGTCTTGCACGACAAAGTGCTCGGGCGCACGCCGGATCTGGGCATCGCTCTGCCCTACTTGATGCCGCCACCCGCCAGTCATGCCGCGCTCGATGCGCTGAAACCGACGGCGGCGAGTTACTACAGTTTTGTCGACGTGACGGCGAAGAATCCGCAGTTCGAAGACGCGTTCCGTCAGGTGTATCAGGAGCGTTTCGGCATCAGGCAGGACATCACCTTGCTCGCCGGCAGTCAGCGCCAGGCTGACTTGCGCGCCGATGTGCAAAGCAACGGCGGGCTTGATGCGTGGTTAGCCAGCACCCGAGCGCTGGGTGGCAAGGGCACCCACTACATCGGTTTTGCCGATGAGCCGAACCTCAACTATTCCAGTTACGCGCAGTATCAGGCGATTTTCACCAGCATGGCGCGGCAGGTGCGCAGCGATCCGGCCAATGCCAAGGCCGGCGTGCGCATCGCCATGCCGGCCAGTTCGCGGCTGGTCAACGGTCCGTTTGCCAATAACGCTGCGGACAAGCGCGGCATCGATTGGGCGCGGCGTCTGCTCAGCGAATCCGGCGATCAGGTTGACGCACTAGCGTGGCACGAATGGATGATCCGCGACCTGCTCGCCACACGCGTCTATCGCGACAGCGTGCGCCGCGCGGCCGAATTGGTTGGCCTCGATGGCAAAGGCCAGCCGCGCAAAGCCTTGTTGCTCGACCAGACCAATCTGTCCAGCGGCTCCAGCCTCAGCCCTTATGATCAGGAAACCCACTACACCTCGCTGTGGTGGGCGTCGGTGGTGATCAACGCGTCGCAGGATGGCTTGTTGACGATGCTCAACTGGTTCCAGGCCGCCGATGAGCCGCAGTACCCCAAGGGCATGCTGCGTGTCTCGGCCGATGAACAACACTTCGAGCTGAAGCCGGTAGGCCTGGCCCAGCAATTCATAGCCCAACACTGGCTGCATCAGGTGCTGTGGCTGGAAAACGATGCCTTTGAAGTCGATGTGCTGGCGATGGCCGGCGACGATCAGCGCGGCTTGCTTGGGGTAAATAAAGGCACTCGGCTGCAACGTGTAGACCTGGCCGGCGCCAAGTGTCCGCTGAACAACGGCGCCCTGCGCTACTTCGGTGCTGACAATCGCAGTCGCGACGCGCCGTTTACCTGCCAGGACGGGCGTGTGCGTTTCGAGCTGCCGGGGCAAACCCTGTTCGCCCTCGGCTGGAGCGCTTCATGAACCGTCCGTTGATGTTCAGCCGCGCAGGCCTGTGGCCGCGCGATGCCTCGTCATCAGGAGCCAAAACCATGAACATGCTAAGCAAACTGACTGAACACCTGCGGCAGAAAGGACTCACTGCTACCGCCAAAAAAGCGTGGAAACACTACATCTTTTCCCATCAGGAACTGCTGTGGATGGAGCGCGATCTGGTCAGCCCGGTGCCGCCGCACAACCTCAAACCGTACCCGCCGCTGCGGGTGGTGAAGATCACGGCGGACAACGCCAGCGCCTTCGCGCGCTACTTCGGCGACCGCGTCGGCACCATGGCGGAGCTGGCCAAAGAAGGTCACACCGGGCACATGCACCTGGACGATCAGGGCGATGCCGTGGCGTTTATCTGGGGCAGTTCGCGGGACTATTTCGACCGGCACTATTACGGTTGCATGTTTCCGGTGAAACCCGGCGAGTTCTTCGAGTTCGGCGGTGAACTGACCCGCGCCTACTGGGGCAGCGAGTTGTCGGTGGATCTGCAACTGGAGCTGTGGAAAGCCATGGCTGCACAGGGTTGCGACAAGGTTGTCGACGTCTGCGAATTCCACAACATCCCGGCGCTCAAGCTGCACTTGCGCATGGGCTATACCGAGCAGAACCGCATCATGAATGTGTACACCTTGTTCGGTCGCTGGCGTTTCTATCGCGAAAGCCGCTACAGCGGTTCGCGTCTGGATGCGCTGCGCAAACCTTCCCGTCCACCCGTAACAGCCACGGCGGCCTGAGTCTATGGTGACGCGATTCGAATGGCGCACTTCGCTGTGCGCCGCCGATTTCCCGGAAGCAGCGTATGAAGCGCTGCGCCTGCGGGTGACGGATCACACGCCGTTCAACCACCTCGGTTGGTTGTGCGCGGCCGAGCAGGCCCTTGGCGCGGATGAGCGTTTGCACATTCTGCTGAGGTGGGAAGCGGACGAATTGCGTCTGTGCCTGCCATTGGTGGCGAGTCGCGAGCGCTTTGCCGGCCTGCCGTTCCGGGTCGTGCATCACTTGGGGTATCCACTGGCCGATCGTTTGGCGCTGTTGTCTTTGCTTGGCCATGAAGACATGCGCAAGGCCTTGCTGTTGATTCACCAACGGCTGCCCCACGCGTTGCTGCAACTCAATGAGTTGTCCGAACCTGCGGGTGAGGAAAGTGCGCTGACCGAATGGATGGCGCGCAGTTCCACCGCTGAACGACGCCTGAGTTGTCGGGTGCCGGTGCATCTGATCAGCGAGGCCGATCATCAGGAAGTCTCCGGCGACCCGCGCTACAAGCTGCGGCGGGCACGCAAGCGGATCGCCGCGTGCGGTGCCGAAGTGCGGCGCATCGTGCCCGATGCGTTGAGCATGGGCCCGCTGTTAAAGGTCATCAGCGACGTCGAAGCGGTGAGCTGGAAAGGCGACGAAGGCGTGGGGATTTTCGCCAGCGAACGCAGCCGCCAACTGATCGAGCGCGCCTTCACCGCCCTCGCCGGCCAGGGCCTGGTGCGCGTGGTGACGCTGGAACTGAATGGCCACTGCATCAGTTATCGCCTCGGTCTGCTGGAGCAAGGACGGCTCTACGATTACAACCTCGCCTTCCTGCCGCAATACGCGGATCTGGGCAGCGGCCGGGTGTTGCTGGAGGAATGGATTCGCTGGGGGCTGGACGACAACTGGCGCTGGATCGACGCCTCGCGGGTCAGCCTGGAAAACTCCAGTCATCAACTGCACGAACGCATGACCGGACAACTGGAGCACTGGCGCTGGAGTTTTTATTCCTGGCGGCCGAGTGGTCTGGTGCTCGGCCTGGGCCTGCGCCTGTGGCATCGCCTCAAACCGCACGTACAAGCCTGGCGCGCCCGTCGTACCGAGCCTGCGAAACCCACACCGAAACCTGTCGCGATCACCACGGAGGGCGAACATGCCTCGCCAAGTCATAGTCAACGCTGACGATTTCGGCCTTAGTCCGAACGAAAATTCGGTGATCTTCGCCGCGTTTCAGGCTGGGGTCATCAGTTCTGCCACCGCCATGGCCAACATGCCGGCGTTCGAAGCGGCGTGTGCCATGGCGCGGCATCCGACGTTGCAAGGTCGGGTCGGGCTGCACTTCAACCTGACTTACGGACGACCACTGAGCCTGGGGATTCTGGCGCGTCGCACCTTTTGCGATGACTTCGGCGTGTTTGACCTCAGCCTGCCCCGCCACAGTTTCTGGCTGGGCCGCGAGGATCGCGAGGCGGTACGCGCAGAATTGCAGGCGCAGTGGCAGCGCTGCGTCGATCACGGCATGCGTCCCAGCCACATCGATTCTCACCAGCACGTGCACAACATCTGGCCGATCGGCGAGATCGTCGCGCGGTTTGCCGCGCATCAAGGTGTACCGATTCGGCTGGCGCGCAACCTGGGGCAGAACCTCAATCTGCCCAAACGTGTGTTCAAGGGATTGCTCAATTGGCGTTTGCAGAGTCTGGCCGGCGTTACCGCCGACTATGTGTGCACGCCGATCGACCTGCGCAACGGCAACGCGCCGACCGACGGCGTGCTGGAAATCGTCGCCCACCCGACGCAACTCGGCGCCGATTTCGGTGACGCCTATCTCAACCCGAACGAGTCATTGAGCCTTGTGCTAGAGCAGCGGCTGACGGGCGTTCCGCGGGTTTCCTATAGCGATCTGAACAAGGATTTTCTACGCGGGGCGACGGCACTCGATTGAGTTACACACGCTGAAATACTTTCCAAAGTGGCCCTTTGAAATTAACTGGCCAGCGTGATCTATACCCACAAAAGCACCATCCACCACACCCGGGCTGCGGCCACGGAGGGCATCATGAGCGTGATCGAAAAACTACAAGAGCGCATCCGGCAAAAAGGCTTCGGCCGCACGTTCGGCACGTTGTGGAAACGCTACGTGTTCTTCCATTGGGAACTGTTGTGGATGGAGCGTGACCTGGTCAGCCCGGTACCGCCGCACAAGCTGCGGCCTTACGACGGGCTACGCAAAGTCGATATCACGCCGCAGAATGCCATCGCGTTCACCAAGCATTTTGGTGACCGGGTAGGCACCATGGCGGAACTGGCGGCCGAGGGTCACACCGGGCACATGTACCTCGATAAGGATGACCACGCCGTTGCGTTTATCTGGGGCAGCATCCGCGACTATCACGACCGGCACTATTATGGCTGCACCTTCCCGGTGAAGCCCGGTGAGTTCTTTGAATTCGGTGGTGAGATGACCCGTGCGTATTTCGGCAGCAGCCTGTCGGTGGACGTGCAGGTGGCGCTGTGGGAGGCGATGGCGGCGCAGGGTTGCGACAAGGTGGTGGATGTTTGCGAGACGCACAATATTCCGGCGCTGAAGCTGCATCTGCGCATGGGTTACCACGAGCAGGGCCGCGTGATGCACGTTTACTGCCTGTTCGGGCGCTGGAAGTTTTTCCGCGAAACGCGGTATGAGGGTTCGCGTCTGGAACCGCTGCGCAAACCAGGGCGGCCGGTGGTGAGTGCGGCGGCGCAGGCTTGATTCAACTCTGAAATATTCAGCGGCAGTGATGCCGTCATCGCGAGCAGGCTCACTCCTACATTTGAAATGCATTCCCCTGTAGGAGTGAGCCTGCTCGCGATGAGGCCGGTAGCCGCGCTGATTATTTTCAGGCCTTGCTGGCGACCAAGGTAAAACACATCGGCATCTGCGCTTCCTGATTCAGATACCGGTCATACACCTCTTCCCGATTCGAATGCGCATACTCCCTGAAGTGCGCAATATTCAGCCCTGCCCCAATGGCACCACCGAAAATCGCCCCCAGCGTGTGCACAAACCAATACGACTTCGCCGCCTGCTGCTCAACCTTGCCGACATAGACAATCGGTTCTTCCTGCACAAACGGCTCGGCGCGGAAGTACGAACTGGCGAGGCGATAAGGATCTTCCGCATCCGGGTCGACCATTTCCAGGAACGGATGGGTTTCGTAGATCACCAGTTTCCCGCCCGGTTTCAGCGTTGAAGCGACATGGCGGAAAAACTCGCCGATGTCCGGCATCCAGTTCAAAACACCAATGGTGATCAGCGCCACATCGAAGCGATTGTGCAAGGACGCTGGCAAATGATGGATATCGCTTTCGATGAACTCGGCGTTGTGCGGAGAACGCTTGTTCAGCTCACGCGCCTGATCGAGGAACGCCGCCGATTGATCGACGCCGACCACGCTTCTGGCACCGAGCGCAAACAGCGAGAGACTCTCACGGCCATTGTTGCAGCCCAGTTGAATCACCTCTTTACCGTCAACCTCCAGCAACCCGCTCAACGTCGCATCGAGGCAAGAGAAATCCGCCTGCGCTACCTCGCCGAGTAAAGCCTGCCAGTCAGGCGAATCCTGGTGATGGCGGGCGGAATCGTTCCACGCCTGCCGATTGCTTTCGATGGCGGTTTTATTGTTGGGCACTTCCATGGCGCACTCCGGACGATGCTCGTGATTGAGCGGATCCAAGTCTAGATCAGCCCGGCAATTGCGGTTGTTGCAAACTTGTAAGCCAATTCCTGCGGCAACTCCTACATATCAGGGTGTTCTGGCCTACAAATGTCGGCGAATTATCAAAACAGATAAAGGACACGGCTGACTATTCAACTCTGCTCACGTGGATACCCTCACAAAGCGCAGTCATCCGACGCGCACAAAAATGGCTAAGGAGGCTTAACCATGAGCCAGACTTTGACGAATTTCGACGTGATAGCACTGCTGGACAGTGACGAAGCCATCAGCGAATACCTGTCCCAGGTTCTTGCAAATGGGGATAACGAAGAGTTTCTTCGCGCAATCGGCTATGTGCTCAAGGCCTGCGCACAACCGGAGCATGTGATCAATCACCCGGTTGTTTGAATGTCGGGCAGCTATAGTTAATAGCCTTGGGGAAAACCGCACTCGCAGGTGCCGCCATGCATATGCTCGACCGGTTGTTGTTGACCGGCTGTCTGCTCGCTGCCACTCAGGCGCAAGCGCTGGACAGCAATTTCAATTATTACGGGCCCAACCAGCCCTTCGCCCACCCTGCCCCGTATTCACTGAGTTCCACGCCGCCCAAGCCTTACGACGATACGGCGCCGCAGGATTTTGTAGTGATCCCGGGTGACCATGAGTTCTACGATTCACAACTGCCGACTGTGGCGGACGCGACGGTACGGGTGTTTATCCGCACGTACGATGCCGAGCGCGGGATTTATGTGAATGACGAGGTGCTGGATCCGGGTTGTTTGCTGGAGTGTTTGAGTCGGCAGCAGCATTGATCCGGGTTGCTCACAACATCTGCGGCACCACCGATCCCTTGTAGGAGTGAGCCTGCTCGCGATAGCGGTGTGTCAGCAATAAAGAGGTCGACTGACACACCGCTATCGCGAGCAGGCTCACTCCTACAGGGGAAATGCGGTGTGCCTGGGTTACCACTGCCGTTTATCCGGGCGGGCGAGGCCGAGTTTTTCGATGCGGTAGCGCAGCATGTCGCGGCTCAGGCCCAGCAGGCGCGCGGATTTGGTGACGTTCCAGTCGGTCTTGTCGAGCATTTTGCGCACCATGTCGCGCTCGACTTCCGGCAGGTTCATCGATTCGGTGTTGCTCGCCGGACGCGGTTCGTAGTGCATCGGTGCTTCATGAATATGCAGCGGCGGCTCGTCGACCAGGCTCATGCACACGTTGAGCTGATGCGCAGCGATGGTGTCGCTGGGCGCCAGCAGTACGGTTTGCTCGAGCATGTTGCGCAGCTCGCGCACATTGCCCGGCCAGGTGTAACTGAGCAGCAGCTCTTCGGCCTGCTGACTGAAATGCAGATTCGGTTTGCCATAGCGTTTGCCGTGGCTGGCGAGAAAGTGCCGCGCCAGCAACAGAATATCGTCGCCCCGGGCATACAGGCGTGGCACTTTGATCGAAATGATCCGCAGGCGAAAAAACAGATCACGGCGGAATTTGCCCTGCTGCACCATCTGTTCAAGGTTGCAGTTGGTCGCACTGATCACCCGCAGATTGACCTTGCGCTCCTTCACCGAACCGACCCGGCGAATGGTGCGGTCCTCCAGCAACTTCAAAATCTTCGCCTGCAACAGCAGGTCCATTTCACCAATCTCATCCAGAAACAGCGTGCCACCATCCGCCGCTTCCACCAGCCCGACCCGGCGGTCCTTGGCGTCGGTGAATGCGCCCTTCTCATGGCCGAACAGCTCTGACTCGACCAGATTCGATGGAATCGACGCGCAGTTGAATTCAATGAACGGCCCTTTGCTACGCGGACCGTCGAAGTGCAACGCGCGGGCCACCAACTCTTTGCCGGTGCCGGTCTCGCCTTCCACCAAAACCGGCGGTAGATCGGTGTTGGCCATGCGTCGCTCGGCGTCGAGCAACTGGCCGATGGTATTTTTCAGGTACTGCATCGGCGCCGAATCACCAATCAGCGCCTGCACCCCGGATTTCTGCGCCTCGCGCTCCTGATAGAACGACAGCGTGCGCTCCATTCGTTCGGTGGCCAGAGCCTTGTCGAGCAGCAGTTTCAGCTCCGGTAAAGCCACCGGTTTGGTGACGTAATGAAAGGCGCCCTCCTTCATCGCCACCACCGCATCTTCGACGTTGCCGTAACCGGTCATCATGATCACTTTGAGATCCGGCGCGCTGATGCGCAGCTTCTGGATCAGGTCGTGACCGCTCATGCCCGGCAGCGAGTTGTCAGTCAGCACAATGTCGGGCATGAAGGTTTCCAGTTGCGCCAACGCGTCTTCGGCCGAATGGCAGACGGTCACCTCGAAGTCCTTGCGCTCCAGGTAGGTCTGAATATTCTCGGCCAGCAGTTCGTCATCCTCGACCAGCAGAATGCTGTGTTCCATATTCCCCTCCCGATGCCACTTTGAAGTTGAGACTGACGCGGGTTCCCTCCTGCTCGCGGCTGGTCAGCACGACCGAACCTTCAAAACGCTCCATGATTCTTTTGACCAACGCCAGACCAACCCCGAGGCCGCCCTGTTTGGTGGTGAAAAACGGTTTGAACACCAACAGTTGCTGCTGCGCGCTCATGCCCTTGCCGGTGTCGCTCACGGTCAGGCGCACGCGGTCGGGCTGCGGCGATTCGAATTCGACGCTGAGCACACCGCCCTTGGGCATCGCTTCCAGGGCGTTGGCAAACAGGCTATTGAGGATTTGCGTGAGCAGCACCTTCTGGCTGACGACCGGCGCGCAATTCTGCGCAGTGAAGCGCACTTCGACGTTGCAGCGTTTGATCAATGCTTCGAAGGCGCCAACGGTGTCTTCGACCGCCATCACCAGGTCCACCGCCTCGCCGTCGTCGTTCATCGGCCGCAGCGACACCAGCAACTCGCGCACCCAGCGCGACATGCGATCGACCTGGCTGATGATGTCGCCGATGTTGCGCTGCGCACCGGGGCTGGCGATTTCCTGGGCCAGTTCGGCGCTGGAGCGAATGGTCGCCAGCGGATTACGCAGACTGTGCGCCACCGCCGAAGACATCTCGCCGAGGGCGACAAAGGTTTCATTGCTGATCAACTGTTGCTGCTGGCTCTGCAGCAGTTTCGCCGCGCGGCGGACGATCCAGAACAACGCGAGAAAGATCGCCGCACCACCGAAACAGGTCGCCGCCCAGATCGAGGCGAATCCACGGTCGATGCGGTCGACCAGATCCGCCGGTTCCTTGTAGATCTCGACCATGGCGACGACTTTGCTTTTGTCGGCGTTGAACATCGGGATGTAGTTCTCGATGAACAAATACTTCGGCTCGCGCAGTAACTGCTGCTCGGGTTTCTCATCGTCGATCTTGTGATAACTGGAAGACACCGCGACTTTCATCTCGAACGATTCGTCGAGTTCGTCGTCATCCTCGAATTTGACCCCGATCAGTTCCGGATTGGTCGACCAGATCACCGTACGATCCAGCGCGTACACCGTGGCCAGGAGAACGTCGGGCAGGTGTTGGACATGGTCGAGGAACTCGGCGCGGGCGGCTGCATGGGCAACGGGATCGACATCGGGAAAGTTGTCGTCCTGGCGCGGGTCGAGCATTTCGCCCATGGTGCGCGCCGGGGTGATACCGGCGTGGCGTATTTCCGCTGCGCCGATGGCCTGAACGAATTGCGCCGTCAGCAACGCATCGCGTTCAACGCTTTCAGTGACGATGAAGCGCGTGGAGATATAGCCAAGGCCCACCGCCACGGCGGCGATGATGAAAAAACTCGCGAGCGAGAACCAGCGCAGCAGATTGAACTGTTCGCGCCAGCTCTTGCCCATTGCCGCGGGGGTGTCCGGCGCAGGTGTTTGTTGTGCTTCCAGTCGCTGCATGGGAGTGCCCTGGAGGTTTTGTATCGAGCCAGTTACTGCCATCAGTGTAGGTGGCTCTGACCGCGACACACGGTTCAATGATGCTATTTCGCCGCTACCGCATCTGACTCACCGTCGCGGCTGAATCGCCCGGTTTTACTGGCGTCAATGCACCGTCGGCCACGGCCGGGGTGGACGGTTGTTGACGCTCGGTTTCATCACGGAGGAAATCGATGATCGACTGCGCAGATGCCTCGTCGAGACGCAGGTTGGGCATCGGAATTCGCTCGAACTGTTCGTAGAGTTGCTGGGCAATCGGGTCTTTTTCCGCAAGCAGGCGATCCGGCTCGCGGATCCAGCGATTCAGCCACTTCGGATCACGGTGACGGGTCACGCCGATCAGGTCAGGGCCGATGCTGCGCATGCCAAGGCCCTGGCCATCCATTGGGCCGAGGCTGTGGCAGGAGGCGCAGCGGGTGCGGAACAGTTCTTCGCCATTGCTCGGCGGACGAATGTCCGGGGCATTGGCGTAGCTTTCTTCGATGCTCGGCTGCTTCCAGTTCTGCAAGGTGTTGGCCAGTTGATCGGCGAGGATCCACGGGTTTTCGAACGGCGAAGCTTTCATCCAGCGCCCGGTGGTCTGGTTACCGACGATCAGGCTGAGGTTGTGGTCCTTGTTGCGGCCGTTGTCGACGCCTTCGATAAACAGCCCGAGTTTTTTGCGCAGGTCGGTGACGTCTTCGAACTCGCCGGTGAGAAACCTCCAGCCGGGGCCGACTTTGAAGCGCTGCGAATAGGCCTTGAGCACTTCGGGCGTATCACTGAGCGGATCGATGCTGATCGAGTAGAAAAAGATGTCCTGGCCAACCCGATCACCGAGCAGTTTTTGCACCTGGCGCAGGCGCGCGGTTTCCAAGGGGCAGGAATCGCTGCACGAAGTGAAGATGAAGTTGATCACCACCACTTTGTCTTTGATCAGGTCATCGAAGAAATGCACCTGCTGACCGTCCTGATCGGTCAGCAAGGTGTTGGGGAAATAGTCGCCACCCCACGGGGTGGCGGATTCGCTCGCCGCTGGTGGCTCGCCGACGCTGGCCTGATGCGCCAGCAGCACACGGCTGGCGAACACACAGACCACCAGCATCAGCACCAGGTGCATGCCCAGCGCCCGGGAGCGCGGGGTATGCACGGGTTGGCTGTCACCGTGGCGACGGTTCATGGCTTGATCACCACTTGTGGGCCCATACCGTCGCCGCTGCGGAAGGTAGGCAGCGCGGCCGAGTTGACGTAGCGCACACCGTCCCAGCTTGGCAGTGGGGTTGGCATCAGTTGCAGCTGACCGGGTTTCTCCAGGTCCCAACGCAGCAGCATCGAGTTGTCCTCATGCTGAGTGTTGTGGCAGTGCTCCATGTAGGTCCCGGCGAACTCGCGGAAGTTGATCGCCATCTCGACGTTGTCCAGACCATCCGCTTCAGAACCAATCCGATAGACATCTTTGCGCGCCCATTTTTCCCATTCCGGCGGTGCCTTGCCGCCGCGACTGAGAATAATGCCCTCCTCGAAGTGCACGTGCACCGGATGGCTCCAGCCCGTGCCGCCAGCCTTGATCTTCCACACCTCCAGCGTACCGAACCCGGTGACACCGGCATCGGTCGGGCCACTGGACAATTGGGTCGAGGCATTGAGTCGGCGTGGGTCCATGTGGAAGCCGAACCCGCCGTCAGTCTTGACCGTCCAGGGCGCTTCATCGGTGCCGTCGGAACGGCCGAAGGTGAAGGTGCGGTGGCGAGCCTTGGCCAGCAGGGCTTTGTCGGCGGCGTTGTCGCGATGGAGCTTCAACGGGATCATCACCAGCCCTTCCGCCTTGCCCGGTTTCGCCGGTTCGTAGGCTGCCGGGTTCATCGCCAGATCCTGACCGGTGTAAGCCTTGACGTTGAGCTGCAAGACCTTGCCCACCGCCGGATCGCCTCTGTCCCATTGCGGCCCCTTGCTGGTCTGCTTGATCACCGCCAGGTATTTCTCCGACAGGATGTCGCCCAATGGAATGACCTCTTTGGGCCCCTTGCCGTCGTCGTGGGCCTGCAGGTTGACGAAGAACAGCTTGTCGCCAGGCTTGATGCCGTTTTTCGAGAAGTTGACGATGATATCGAAGCGCTCGGCGATGCCCTGGGTCGGCAGGATCGCGTTGTGGTTCTGTTTATCGCCATCGGCGTCGAGGTCCATGCTGCCGTCGAACGGCACGCTGTGCTCCATGATGTTGCCGTCGTTGGCGATCATGTGGAACGGCACGCGGCTGTAGGTCACGCCGGAGTTTTTCGGCCCTTGGAACTCGCCGCCGCTGCCTTTGATTTCGCGCACCAACGCCAGTTTGAAGTAGCGCGACACCGAGCCATTGAGGATGCGGAAGCGATAACTGCGCGCACGCACGTCGAGGGCCGGTTTCCACTGCCAGTTGACCAGCACCTGATCACCGAGGAAGCCGTCGGTGTTGAACGGGTTGAACCACAACTGGCCTTCCTGATCCCACGCCTTGTCGGCGAACACCAGATTGACATCGTAGTCACGGTTACCCCATGGCAAGGCGCTGCCACTGGGGAATCGCAGGTTGACGCCGTCGTTCACCGACTCGTTGCCGCGATCCAGCGCGCTGTAGTAGTTCATCATCGCCGCGTTGCCCTTGTAGACGTTCTGCGCGGTGAAATCGAGCATGTGGTCATGGAACCAGTGGGTGCTCATGGTCTCGCGCCAGTCGCCCCGGATCTTGATGGTGCCGTTGTCACAGGTCTTTTTCGCCGGTGCGAGGTCGTTGACCCACAGGGTTTCACCCGGTGCGCACGGGAACGCGGCGCGCGGGTCTTCAGCCTTGGTGTTGATGCTGTCGTAACCGGCAAGCTGGATCGGCCAGCGATAGTCATAGAACTGCCCCGGAAAGAAGAACGCGTTGGCATAACCGTCGCTTTCTGCCGGCGCGTGACCGTTGTGCTCGTGGGTGCTGATGGTGTGCAGACCGAAACCACGGTTGGCCGACGGATCGATCGGCAAGCCGTTGTAGTGACGCATCATCACCGGTTGGCCGTAGCGCACCATCAACAGTTTTGGCGGCAACGTGCCGTCGAAGGTCCACACTGCGTTGTGGTTCTGCACCGGCATGGCCGGGTGGAAACGCGGGTCGACGCCTTTCGCAGTACCGTCAGTCAGCGGTACACCCGCGACGTTGTGGTAAAGGCCGCCGGGGCCGAATTCGCCCACCGCGTAATGGTGCATTTGCACGCTGTCACGCAGGCCACCATTGAGGCGCGCGCCGGTCTGCGCGGTTTTATAGGCGACCTGTGGGTAGAACTCGTTCCAGCGCTGGTGTGCCCAGCCTTTTCCTGGTGGCCGGCCTTCAGCGGACGAGCCGATGTGGCGATTGAGGAACACTTCGATCTGCGCCTGCCACGGGTTGCGGTCGACCACGTTAGAGAACTGGCTGGGAAACGGCGTCAGCCCCGGTTGGCGCAAAAACGCATCAAGGGCGGTGCCGGGTGGCGCGCTGCGGGCGACGTTGTTCGGGTCCTGAGCCGGTGCCGGGCCGATCGCAGCGGGCGGAAACGGCAATGGCGCGGCCGGGGTGGTCGGGTCGAGTTTTTCCGGGCCGAACTCTTCGAACAGGGTCAACTGCTGGGTGAACGGCTGCGCGCCATAGAGCGGGCTCGGCTTGCCGTTGGTGGGGTAGTTGAAACTGGTCTGCACGGCCGGCGGCAGGACGTTCTCCGTGCGTGTCGAGGCACGGGTGCCTTTGACGCCGTCGGGCAAATCGAAGGAGTCCTCGTTGGCCTCGGGCATGGTCAGGATGGCGTTGAGCGCCGTCGGTTCGTCTGCCGGCTCGTCGTAGTACGCCGAAGGGTCGGAGGTTTCTGGCTGTCGTTCGTCATCGATCGGACTGGCGCGAACGCCGGCCATGGTGCCGAGGGTCAACATCAGAAAGACACTCAGAGGCGTCAGCAGAAAGGTATTGCTTGGGTTACGCGTTGTTCTGTCCATCACCAGCCGCCTCATCAAGGAAGGGGTGATGGTGTTTTGCAACTAGTGCGCCAAGAAATTATTTCCAGTTGTAACAGGGACTTGGAAGGTCTGCGGGTTTCCCCACTCCCCGGTGACCGGGGCTTGACACCCAGTGATGGGGGAAGTTCATAAATTTTTGCGGCGTTTATAAACCTGTGTAGGAGCTGCCGAAGGCTGCGATCTTTTGATCTTGGTTTTTAAGATCAAGATCAAAAGATCGCAGCCTTCGGCAACTCCTACAGGGGGAAGATGTGAATCAGGGGACCAGTTGAAACGCCAGACGAACGGTGGTGCCCTCACCTTCGCGGCTGTCGAGGGTCACGGCGCCGCCGAAGCGCTCCATGATGCGTTTGACCAGCACCAGACCGACCCCGAGGCCGCCAGACTTGGTGGTAAAAAACGGCCGGAACGCCATGGTCCGTTGTTCTTCGTTCATGCCTTTACCCGTGTCACTGAGCACCACGCACACGCCACGGTCATCACTCGGTTCGAGGCTGACAGTCAATGTGCCGCCCTTGTCCATCGCCTCCAGCGCGTTGGCCAGCAGGCTGTTGAGGATCTGCGTCAGTTGCACCGGTTGGCTGAGCACCATCGGCGTGTGTTGCGGATGAAACACCACCTGCACGCCGGCCTTGGCGATCTGCTGTTCAAACGCGACGAGGCTTTCGTGCAGCGCCGCTACCAGGTTCACCGGTTCCGGGTCATCGTTGAGCGGACGCAGGGACTGCAGCAACTCGCGCACCCATTTCGACATGCGGTCGACCTGGCCGATGATGTCCTTGATGTTCTTTTCTGCCGGGCCGGCATCGAACTCCAGCGCCAGTTCTGCACTGGAGCGGATCGTCGCCAACGGGTTGCGCAAACTGTGCGCCACCGCAGAAGACATCTCGCCCAGTGCGACAAAGGTTTCATTGGCGATCAGTTGTTTTTGCTGGGCGGCGAGCAGAATCGCCGCGCGCCGGACGATCCAGTACAGGCCCAGGTAAATCAGCCCGCCGCCGAGCGCAGTGGCCAGCCAGATCAGGGCCAGCCCGCGCTCCATGCGCGCGATCAGGTCTTTGGGTTCCTTGTAGATCTCGACCATCGCCGTGACGTTCTTGCCCTCGGCGTCGAACAGCGGAATGTAGTTCTCGATAAAGATGTAATCCGGCGGGATGACGAACTTCTGCTCTTCCCGGGCCTTGTCGACATCGTGGTAACTGGCCGACACCGGAATCTTTTCGTTAAAGGAGCGATCAAGGTCTTCGTCGGCATGGATGCTGGTGCCGATGAGCGCTGGGTTGGTCGACCAGATCACCTGGCGGTCCGGCGCGTAGATATTGGCGAGGATCACGTCCGGCAAGTGTTCGATGTGATCGAGAAATTCACCCCGCGCGCCCGCCCGGGCATGCGGGTCGACATCGGGAAAATCCTTGTCCTGACGTGGATCGAGCAACTCGCCCATCGTGCGGATGTTGGGAATCGACACGTGGCGCACTTCGGCGGACGCGATGGCCTGGATGAACTGCGCGGTGAGCAAGGCATCGCGCTGCACGCTTTCTTCGATCACGAAACGCGTTGAAACCGCGCCCAGTGCGATGGCCACGGTGCCGATCACGGCCATGCTGATCAGCGAAAACCAGCGCAGCAGGTTGAACGGTTGCTTGCGCGAACCCAAGCGTAGCGTGCCCTCCTCAACCGGAAGCGATTTCGACTGCATGTTCATGGCGGCGACTTCCCGATACGTCCTATAGGGTTATAGCCCACGGGTGGGGGTTTGCCCGGATGCGGGGATATCGACCCGGTTGAGTTGATCCCACAGACACCGCTAATCCCTTGTAGGAGTGAGCCTGCTCGCGATCGCGGTGGGCCTGTCGACATTTTCATCACAGACATACCGCTATCGCGAGCAGGCTCACTCCTACAAGGATCTGTGTTCGGCAGGCCATGATGGTCATCCCCACCGCCCCCGATTCTGGGGAATGACGCCCTTTCCCCGCGGGCCAAAAACCCCAACTTCACACCTGCAAATCTCTCTAATCCGGCCCTCTCCCGCCCATCCACCACACCTTGGCATGGAAGGTGTACAGGCCCTGTGCAACTGACCCATCCCCAAGGGGCAGGTACTTCGATAGAGGGATTAACTCATGCACCCTTTACTGTCCAAAACCGCGACTGTCCTGGTCGTGAGCGCGTTGGCCCAGGGCATAGCCCAGGCCGCTTTGTTTGCTGTTGACCCGGGTCCGTATACGGTGGCCACTGGCGGTTTCGCCAGTTGGTATCAGGACACCCACGGTCGCACCCTGGATCTGTGCCTGTCCAAAGCACTCAGCTCTCGCGTGCCGAGCACGCCCGGCGCACCTTCGTACATGTGTTCGCTGCTGCCGGCGCCCGGCATATTCGATGACGCCCAACCGCTGGCTTTCCCCAGCAACTTCCCCGACGAGGCGTTCTGGTTCACCGCTGACGGCACGATTGTCGACGCCGCGCGCGGCATCAACCTCTCCTACGGCTCGGCGATCGAAGCCGCGTTCAGTGGCGGTGACCCGGCGGAAGGCGATCAGATCAGCTTTGCGCGGATCCGCATCCGGGTTGATATTCCTACGGCCGGCACCTACGTCATCACCCACCCGTATGGCGTCGAAGTGTTCAACATCGACACGCCCGGCCGCCGCGCGATCAACATGACCCGCGACATTGGCATCGGCACACCGAAAACCTACGACGGCGCGCTCAAGGGTGACGTCGGACCGTTTCTGCGCAGCCTCAACGGGCCCTACACCGAAACCAACCCGGTGACTGGCTCGGCAGAACAGTTTGTCGGTGATCCGAACCTTGAAGAAGCCGTGACCGGCAGCCCGTTCAACACCAACTTCATCCGCATCGAAGGCCCCAATGGTCTGGATCTGCGGACGACGACATTTGCCGTCTCCGGCAAGTTGTCGACGGTAGTTCGACCCACACCAATGATTACCCAGCGCAGCACTTACTCACGCAAGGCGGGGACCAGCGCACCGGTCGCCCAGCAAGACGTGTTCGTCCTCGCCCCACCAGCGCCCGGCACCGTCGCCGTGACCAGTTTCACCCCGGTGCTGAACATGACCGAAGCCAACTCCACCGGTGCCTGGTATGCGCAATCGTCGGCCAACCCGACCGTCCCGAGCGTCCTGCAAGTGACCGCCGACAACCACCTGGCCATCGCCAGCAGCACGCCGACCACCCTGCCTATGACCCTGACCGACCTGGTAGTGATCCAGAGCGCGCAATACAGCCTGAGCTCCGGACAACTCACCGTGGTGGCCTCGACCAGTGACGAAACCTCGCCACCCGTACTCACCGCCACCTCCGGCAGCGGCGCCGCCATCGGTGCGCTGAGCGGCGACGGCGCGCTGAAAAGTCTGGCCACCGGGATCTCGCCGATACCGCCAGCCAAGGTGCGCGTGACGTCGTCCAACGGCGGCAGCGACACCGAAGAAGTGGTCATCGTGCAATGAACGCTCACATGCCCAGATCCGCATCAGGAGGCATCATGAACAAGTGGCCACGCTTTGCGCTCAACGCGCTCGGGCTCGCTCTCTCGCTGACCGGCAGTGCCTATGCGCAACTCGCCGCCGTCGACCCCGGCCCCTACACCTTTGCCACCGGGAAATTCCCGATGTGGTACCAGGACAACAATCTGCTGTCGATGGAGCTCTGCCAGTCGCGCGCCGCCAGCTCGCGAGTAGCGGTCAGCACGCCACCGGCCTACATGTGCACGCTGCTGCCGGAACCGGGCATCTTCGATGACAGCCTGCCGATGGTGTTCCCCGACAACTGGCCGCCGGAAGCCTTCTGGTTTCTCGCCGAAACCACTATTCCCAACAACGGCGCGGGCTATGGCATGGACGCTTATGTCGCGGGGATAGAAGCAGCGTTTTCCTCCGGTAATCCGGTGGACGGCGATCAAATAGCTTTCGCGCGAATTCGCATCCGGGTGAACGTTCCCGTAGCCGGCACATACACCATCACCCACCCGTATGGCGTCGAAACGGTCAACGTCACCACCCCCGGGCGCCGTGCGATCAACATCACCAAGGACATCGGCATCGGCGCGCCGGGCAACTTCAGCGGCGCATTGACCGGTGCCATTGGCCCGTTCCTGCGCAGCGTCAACGGCCCTTACACCGAAGTGAATCCTGACAGCGGCGGTGTCGAAACTTTCGTCGGTGATCCGAACCTCACCGAGGCCGTGACCGGCAGCCCGTTCGACACCAACTTCGTACGCATCGTCGGGCCATCCGCTGCGGGTACGATTCAAACCAGCCTGTTTACCGTCGCCGGCAAAGTGCTCGACAACCGTCAGCAAACCGCTGTCGAACTCGACCGCGCCACCTATCGCCGCACCTCGGCCGGTGTGCGTGCCGAAGTGTTCGCCAAGGCTGACAGCAGCTCGACCCTGTGCTTCCGCGAAACCGTGGCGCTGCTGCCCGGCCCTCCGCCAACGCCTTGCCAGACCAGCCTGACCGGTGACAATACCGGTTTGTTCTTCGGTCAGCGCCTGGGCAACGGCACCCTGCCGTCAGTCATCGTCGTGACCGCGACCAACCCGGCCGGGACCACACGCCCGACATCGGTGTCGAGCAAGCTCACCGACGTGGTGAAAGTGCAGACTGCGCGCTACAACTGGTCCAACAAAACCTTGTTGATCGAAGCGACATCGACCGATGAAGTAGCGATCCCGGACATGGTTGCGCAAGGTTACGGACGTCTATCGAAGTCCGGCACCCTGCAGCGCATCACCGTCGCCGACCTGACTCAGCCACCGGCCACCGTGACGGTGAAATCCGCCGCTGGCGGCAGTGACACTGAAGCAGTCGTCGTAGTCGGCACCGCACCGGACACCGGCGAAAACCAGGCACCGATCGCTAACGCCGACACCGGCAGCACCAGTTTCGGCGTGCCGATCACCCTCAGCCTGTTGACCAACGACAGCGATCCCGACGGCAACAACCCACTGGGCATCACCGCGCTGACCCAACCGGCGGCCGGCCAAGGCACCGTCGCCCTCAGCGGCACCGCCGCCGTGGTCTACACGCCGCCAGCCGTGGTCAACACGCCACTGACCACGACCTTCACCTACAAAGCGCAGGACGCCAAAGGTCTGGCCTCGGCCAACCCGGCCACCGTGACGATCACCGTCGCGCCAAACCGGGCACCGACCGCCGTCGCCGACAGCGTCGCCACGTTGGGCGTTGCGATCCCGATCAACGTACTGGCCAACGACACCGATCCGGAAGGCAACGTACCGCTGGGCGTCGCCAGCCTGACCCAACCGGCCGCCGGCCGTGGCACGGTCAGCACTGACGGCACGGTGATCACCTACACCCCACCGGCCACCGTCACCACGGCGTTCACCACGACCTTCACCTACATCGCCCGGGACAGCTTCGGCGCCCTGTCGACGCCGGCCACGGTCACGGTGCAAGTGTCGCCACGGCCAGCAGCGGAAACCTTCACCGTCACCGCTTCCACGGTGCAGGCACGCTCGGGCGGGCGCTTCAACTGGGACTTCACCGGCACCTCGTCAGTGACCACCGGCAACACCATCACCGTGCAGGTCACCACCCCGACCGGGCTGGTCACCCTCGGCACCACCACCGTACCGGTGACCGGACGCTGGCGGCTGACGCTGAACAACACGACGGTAGTGCCATCGGCCAACCCGACCGCGACGATCCGCTCGTCCCAGGGCACCGTGCGCACGGTCTCGGTGACCACGCTGTAAGCCTGATCCCCAGCCACTTGCGGGTGGCTGGGGCCGACTTCGAACCGGTTAACGCCTGACAGGATGTGAGCCATGAACACGCCGACCGCCGCCCTGCTTTGCCTGCTCCTGCTGTGCAGCACAGTAGGCGTGCGCGCCGACGACCTGATGGACAACGACGACCTGGCCCCGACCAGCAGCGACCTCGGCGAACTGCCCCCACCGGTGGGTCAGCAAGCCCTGATCGACCAACTCGGCCAGGCCAACGTCGCCCTGCTGCAACAGAACGGTCAGTCGCTGCTCGGGCAGATCGTGCAATCGGGCAGCAATCAGGAGGCGTACATCCTGCAACAGGGCAGCGACCTGATGGCGCTGATCAACCAGAACGGTTCCGGCAACGCCGCCTCGATTACTCAGAACGGCAGCCACAACCGCGCGCAGATTTCGCAAAACGGCAACAACAACGACGCCAGCATCGAGCAGGCCGGCGCGGGGCTGCAAAGCGCCGTGACCCAGTCGGGCAACGGCATGAGCGTTTCGGTCAAGCAATATCGCTAAGCACTGCAAATCATCGGAGAGATCATCATGTTCAAACTGACGCCCCTCACCGCCGCCCTCCTGGTCATGATCAGTGCCCAGGCTATGGCCGACGACAGCCTGTCCAACCAAAGCCAGGTCGGTACCGCCAACATCGCCGACGTGAAACAGACCCAGGCACCGTTCAGCACCGCCACCCAGACCCAACTGGGCCAGGGCAACGACGCCGCCGCCGTGCAAGACCACGCCAGCAGCGTGATCACCCAGGACGCGGTCGGCGACTACAACGCCGGTTACGCCGAACAACTTTACGAAGACAACGCCACCATCACCCAGCAACAAGTCGGCGCCTTCAACACCGCCCACGCCAGCCAGTCGTTGGGTTTCGGTTCACCGAACAGCGCGCTGCAACAGCAGCAAGGCACGGGCAACTTCTCGTTCATCTATCAGGATTCGCAGAACGGCAGCGAAGGCAAGACCTTCCAGTTCGGCGACAGCAACGAAGCCAACATCGAACAACTCTATGAAGGCAGCGGCAACAGCTCGGTGATCACCCAATACGGCACCGCCAACTACGGCACCGCCGAACAGGTCACTCATAACGGCGGCCAGATCGGCATCAACCAGGCCGGGGAAAGCAACTACGCCTACGGCGATCAGCGCAACGGCACCGGCGGCAACATCACCATCAACCAGTTCGGCAACCTCAACGGCAGCGAAATCTGGCAGGACGCGCAACTCGCCAGTCAGGCCACCGTCAACCAATACGGCGACAGCAACGAAACCGTGGTCGACCAAAGCTTCGGCGCAAACAACAGCGCTGCCGTCACCCAGGTCGGCAACAGCAACGCGATCTACGCCGACCAATTCGAATCGGTCAACTCGACACTGGCGCTGTACCAGGTTGGCAACGGCAACGTGCACTACACCTATCAGAGCGGCGACGGCCACACACTCAGCGCCACCTCCGTGGGCAACGACAACAAGGTCTACGCCAGCAACTGGAAAGGCCCGCAATCGGGTGGACAGTTCGGCAGCAACCAGCGTGCGACCGTTACTCAGGCGGGCAATGCCAACGTGGCCAGCTTCACTCAGGATGGCGTCGGCCATGTGATGACCACGCACCAGACCGGGACGGGCAACAAGACCACGGTCAGTCAGGCGGAGTCGTATAACGAGCTGTATTTTGATCAGAACGGCAGCGACAACATTTTGATCTCGGATCAGCGCGGCACGGGCAACCTGGTGCAGGGTTCTTCGAATGGCACGGGTAACAGTGCTGAGTTTGATCAGTCCGGGTCTGGCAACCAGGCGTATACCGCGCAGTTGTATGGCAGTGACAACATGATCACGGTGAAACAGGCGGACACGATGAACGTGGCGTATGTGACCCAGGGCGGGACGGGGAACATTGCCAATGTCGATCAGAGTGGGGTTACGCAGACGGCGAATATTCAGCAGTTTGGGTCGGCTAACCAGGCGACGGTGTTGCAGCAGTAGGGGTTGGGTGTTGATGGGCCGCGATTCTCTGGTGAGGGGGGTCGCGGTTTTTTTGTGTCCGTAGGACCGATCAACGACACGCGTTGTTTAAAGCCCAGACGCGCCACGTCCTACAGAAAAATGAATGGTTTATGGAAAAGCTGCACGTTTTCCTACCACGTCTAGCGGTTGGCCGTCGGAAGCGCAGCGACTAGGATTTTTCGGGACAACCTGAACCCTACGGAGCTCGACCGACGTGCAAATCATCCAGACAACCACGACAACATTCCCCTTACCGAATAGACTTCCAGGCATTGATCCCGGAGGTGCCATGATCGACCCAAAGATGATTGACCCACTGTGCCCAGTCGTCTCGGACCTTGATCCTGAAGAACAGGCTGCGAGTTATGACCGTTGGTTCAGGGCGGAAGTACAAGCGTCTCTCGATGATCCGCGCCCGAGTATTCCCCATGAGCAAGTGATGGAGGAGATCAATGCCTTGATGGAATCAATGCGCAAAAGCGCTGATGCAGATTAAGTGGCGACCCAAGGCTCGGGTCGAACTCTCGAAAATCCTGAAGTACATTGGCGAGCGAAATTTTGTAGCGGCGACTGCACTTCACAAGTCCGTCGTAAAAACTACATCTGCGCTTTGTTGGCATCCACACCTGTATCGCAAAGGCCGCTCTCCCGGCACTCGAGAGATTGTGGTAAGCCCGAACTATCTCGTCGTTTATCAAGTGGCGGACCAAATTGAGATTGTGAGCATCTTGCATGCGCGTCAGGAGTACCCTCGATGCGACCCCGGTTAAGATCGCTTCCTCGTCTCAACACAAGACACCGTGCTTCCCGTGGAGGTACGGTTTTTTTGTATCTCAGTACTCAGTTAATTGATATGAAATATGCGATTTATTGCAGCTCGAGCCTTCTTGCCGTCTGCCTCGTAAAGCCCCTGTAACAAAACCTGATCGTTTAACCGATGGAGGCGAAAATGGTTGTAGAAGGCTTGTCCCAATCGCTGGTTATTAAAAGAACCCATTTCCCACAGGCCTGAGAATTCTGCATAGGCTGCGCTGTCGATTTCGAGTGGTGGTGAAAGATTCATACGCTCCTCAAAAAATAGTTAGCCGTCAGTAAGCAGTAGAGTAGCCAAAATCGGCATTACGCTTTTCTACTTTTCACATTGCCACCGCCAAGCACTTACCCCGCTTCATGCTTTCTTCGTTTTCCTCCATCAGGGCCGACATTTGATCGTTCCCCTGCGCAGCAAAGGAATGCCTCTCGGGACGCTCCGTATTTCGACTCGGGAATCTGACGCAGAGCGTCAACGGCTGTATTCCTTTGCTGCACGTGGGAACGATCAATCAAGAGCGATCAGTTCTTGAGTTCGACGTGATCAAGGGCCTGGTTGACGGCCAGTTCGCCCAACATCACGACCTGTGCGATGCCCAGTGCGGTTTTGCGCTGTGAGGTTTCCAGGGAGGCGGCGAAGTTGATGAGCATTTCGCTGGCCGAGCCTAGGGTTTCGCTGGCGTTGGCGAGCAGGGATTCGGTGTTGTACCTGGGGTTGGCGAGGTACATGGGTTCCGGCTCGTTGGCGCTGGACATGATGTGGGCGGTGGGGTTGAGGTAGAAATCGAGGGCGCGGTCGGCGGCTTCGTGGAGTTTTTTGCTGTCGACTGAGGCGTAGGGGGATGTGGTGTTGGTGTCTGATTCTGGGGGATTGGGTGTTGGTTTTTTCATGGTTATTTACCCTGTATGACGGTTATAGCTGGCCCCCCATTCGGTTTCCAAGCGAATAGGTGGCAGCTGTACGCAGGTTGGAAACCCGGGACAGAGGCAACCCGGCAGACACAAGGTCTCCCACGCACAGCCGCCATAACAAAGTGCACACAGTGAAGGTGCGCAAGGATACGTTATGAATGGCGCTTGTGCGCTCTGTAGTTACTCGGGTTTCCACGCCCGGTCGCTGAATTGGCAGCGACGAACACAGGCTAGAGACCGGACGTCCGACGGACAACCTGAAAACCTTGTGGGAAGGTTCCGCCGATTTAGACACTTCTTTAAACAAACTTCAGATCGCAGCCCTCACCCTAGCCCTCTCCCGGAGGGAGAGGGGACTGACCGAGTGGTTTGGTAAAGGTACGCCGACGTGAAATACCGAGTCGAACTCAGGTTTTGAACGGCCCACAAATCGGCTCCCTCTCCCTCGGGAGAGGGCTGGGCGGGCGGCGTTCCGATGAGGGGCAGCAACAACACAAATCCAAAGCCGAGCTCGCTGTTGCTCCAACACAAATCCAAAGCCGAGCACGCTGTGTTCTTCACCACTCAACAGGATGAGCGTTAGCTCGGCTGCGGCTTTTGATCTGTAAGGCGACATCGGAAGGCTGAGTGGAGGGATTGATCCGGGCGTGGGAGCGCAGCGACCGTTTGGCGCAGCCAAACACAGCGAGAGGAGGTGCAGCGAAGCAAACCGTAGGCGCTGCGTCCGGATCGATCCCGGAGCGAAGGAACCCCGAGCTTTAGCGAGCGGGCCGCACGCAGGAGCAAGCCTTTTGGGTTACCTTTTCGGCGTTTGGAAAAGGTGACCCGCCGTCAGGGCGGAACCCTAAGTGGCCGTTACCGCAGGAATGGATATGTACTCGGTCAGCCAGAAAATCATTGCCTGAGCCGACGCCTTCGCGAGCAGGCCCGCTCCCACAGTTTGACTGGGTACATCTGCCAGAGATTGGTAGGGTCTTAGGCCGCGATCGCCAGCAGGCTCAGTGGGGACCGAGTACATCGGCAAGAACTTGGTCGGCCCGAAGGCCGCCATGTTTACTCGGCATCCGGATCAACTTTGTTTGATAGTTGCAACTGGCCCATTCGACTTCCAGGAAAAATGGGTGACAGCTGTACGCAGGCTGGAAATCCGGGAGAGAGCAACCCGGCAGACACGAATGTCTCCCGCGCACAACCGCCATAACAGAGTGCACACAATGAAAGTGCGCAAGCATACGTTATGAAAGGCGTATCTGCTCTCTCGTGTCTTCGGGTTTCCATGCCCGGTCGCTGAGTTGGCAGCGACGAACACAGGCTAGAGAGCGGACGTCCGACGGACAACCTGAAAACCTTGTGGGAAGGTTCCGCCGATTCAGACACTTCTTTAAACACACTTCAGATCGCGGCCCTCACCCTAGCCCTCTCCCAGAGGGAGAGGGGACTGACCGAGTGGTTTGGCAGAGGTACGCCGACGTGCGATACCGCGTTGAACTCAGGTTTTGAAAAGCCCAAAAATCGACTCCCTCTCCCTCGGGAGAGGGCTGGGGTGAGGGGTAGCCACAACACAAATCAACAGCCGAACACCGCTTGGCCCTTAACCACTCAATAGGCCGAGTGTCAGCTCGCCTGCTTTTGATCTTGATCCACGGGCGACGTCGGAAGGCTGAGTGGAGGGATTGATCCGGGCGTGGGAGCGCAGCGACCGTTTGGCGCAGCCAAACACAGCGAGAGGAGGTGCAGCGAAGCAAACCGTAGGCGCTGCGCCCGGATCGATCCCGGAGCGAAGGAACCCCGAGCCCCAGCGAGCGGGCCGCACGTAGGAGCAAGCCTTTTGGGTTACCTTTTCGGCGTTTGGAAAAGGTGACCCGCCGTAAGGGCGGAACCCTAAGCAGCCGTTACCGCAGAAACGGATATGTACTCAGTCAAAAAGAACCCCGCCGCCTGACAAAAAACCTTCGCGAGCAGGCTCGCTCCCACAGTGGGAACTGGGTACATCGGCAAGAACCTGGTCGGCCCGAAGGCCGCCACGTTCACTCCGCCTCCGGATCAACCTTGTTCTGAGTCAAATACCGATTCAACACATCATCCTGCCCAGGCACAGAAGCGTCCCCCGCCACCTGCCACAAATGCCGCTCAATCCCCTGCGCCACCATATGCCCCACCGCCGCCTCAATCGCCGACAGAACACAAAGCTGCGCCGGCTCATTCGTCGTATACCCAACCTCAGCCTCAAGCAACTTCTTGAACTCGATAAACTTGAAAATCCCCGCGCTACGCGCCACCGAATAAATCGTCTTGCTGGTCATCACATTCGCCAACACCTGCCCGCTGCGAACATCCACCGCCCGCAAATTCACGGTCACCTGATCCACCCGATACTCACGCTGCAAATCAATCCCCAGATACCGCGCCCCTTCCCCACCGCTACGCACGTTAGTGTCATAAGCGATGATCCCACCCTCGAGCATCATGTTCGCCGCCTGCAACGGCGGCAGCTCACCCTGAATATTCACCGGCGTATTCGGCTTCTTCTGCGACGCGCGAATAATCTTGCGCTCGGTCAACAGGTTCTGCAGCCCTTCCCTTTCCAGCACCACAAACCAGCCACTGGCCTGCATCGCGTCCATCAACATCGACGCCGCACCCTGAGTCACGCTGGTGGAAAACGAACTCGCCGGCGTCGGCTTGTACTGCCCGGTCTGGTCACGGAACCCGTACACCACCGCCATCAACCGCCCCTTGGGCCGCGGCATCTTCAGCAAGTCGTAATAAGTCGAAGCCCTTGGAGTCAGGGTCGGGGTTTCGGTGTCCTGCTCGGCCGACATCGGCTCACGCAGACTGCACCCTTGTAATGTCGCCAACAGCAGCCCTAGCGCGATTAATTTTTTCATGTCCATCACTCCCCGGAACCGTCAGCCCGTCATGGGTTGAGGCCGTTCACCTGAATTTCCGAAACCTCACCGGTCGCTCGATCGGTCACTTCAATGCTCAGTGCCCCGGAGTCGTCGATGACGTTGACGATAAAAGAGTCGGTGGACAGGCTCCCCGTGTTGCCGGTGGAGATGTTGTCCAGCAACTGCCCTAGCAGCCGCGATTGCAATTGACTGGTGAAGCGCTCCAGCGCCGAGGTGCCGGCCACGGTCGAACGGCTCTTGAGATCAGGGTCGTCGTAATCGTTTTGCGCCTGCGCGTTGTTGAGCAGCCAGGTGCCGTTGAGCGGGTTGCCGCCGAACGACGGGTTGACCGGCGTGTAGACCAGTTCAGTGGCCTGGACAGCCGCAACGCTGGCGAGCCCGATCAACAACCCCGAGATCCAGAATCCGCTGCGCCGTGAGAACGTTGTGCTGTTCATAGTTCGTCCTTCTCAAGGTCGGTGGTGTCCTGCAACAGAGCCTCCAGCTTGCGCTGGACAACCTGGCGTCGAACCCAGTCGGCGGCCGCGTAGGCCTCGTCCTTCAGTTCCACGGTGTTCGGCGGCAGGAAGCGCCGATAAACCAGGCGTTGCTGATATTCCACGGTCACCAGGCTGCCCCAGCGCGCGTCGGGCCGCTCGCGCACCACCAGGTTGAAGTCCATCGGGCTGGTGTCGCGCAGGCGTTCACTGAACGAGTAGTAAAAGTCGTGGCCGATGTGCGAGATCGTGTCGTCGACGATGAAGCCCATCATTTCGTCTTCTTCACCGGCGTGGGCGCAGCCCGCCGCCACGGTGAGAATCAGCGCGCACCACCATTGGCGAGTCATGGCTGCAACGCCTGCGGCAAATTTGACTGGCCTTTGGCCGGGCCCCCGCTACTAGTGCCAGTGCCCTCAAGAAAGGCTTTTTCAGCCACGAACTGCCAGTCCGAATAACGCTGCATGCCTTCGAAATCCGACCACTGCGACGGGAAGCCCGCCTGCTTCAACGGCAGCTCGGTCGACGGGCTGTTGAGGCCGGTGATGCGTCCATCGAAACCGCGTTGTACTGCCCATTCACCCTGACCGATCGGGTCTGGATAAAGCTGACGCAAATGATGTTTCGCTTCTGGAAAACGTTGATCGTCGAGCAGGTCGACCAATTCTTTCGGGTACTGCGCCAGCCCCGGCGAACTGCGGTAGTAGCTGCGCAGCGCCTGTGCGTATTGAGTACCGACCCAGAGCAACTGGCGTTCACGGTCACGGCGCGAGGCGGTCGACCACAACTCGCCAGCACTGGCCAGGCCCATGCCCATCACCACAATCAGGAACAGCACGCCCAGGTAAGTGAAGCCGCCCTGCTGCGCGCGGTTACCACTCGGAATACTGGCTGCCATCACGCGCCCTCCCGGTAGCACCGCTTTTGATATCGGCCACACCACCGGCAACGCCGTCCGGTGGCGCGATCAGCACCCACAGGTCTTTGCGTTCGGTGATCGGATCGAGTGGCGCGTTGCGCAGGTAACGTTGTTCGATCAGTTGCTCGATGGAATCCGGGTAGCGCCCGGTGTCGCCGTAAAAGTGATCCAGCGCCTCGCGCATCGCCGACAGGCTCTGGCGCAAGGTGGTTTCCTTCGACGCTTCGAGGCTGTTGAAGTAGCGCGGCAGCGCGATGGTCATCAGCGTGGCGATGATCGCCATCACCACCATCAGCTCCAGCAAGGTAAAACCTTTTTCCCGGCGCATGAGGTTCACCACTCGCGATAGGCGATGCCGTTGAGGCCCTTGCCCCGGGCGTGGGAGTAGACGTCGAACACGTCCTCGCCATCGCGCGGGTTCTGAGCCGAACTGTCGTAGGCGCGCACGCCCCAACCCCCTTCGTCATCCCGTTTGGCCGGCACCAGCGGATCGCGCGGGATGCGGCGTAAAAAGTAGAACTTGGCGCCCTTCGCACTGCGCACATCGCGCACGCCTTCGACCAGCACTTTCAGGTTCGGCGGGTAGCCGCTGCTGTTCAGCGACTTCTCGATGTACCCGGCATCGAAGGCGCGTTTGTAGGCGTCGATGGCATCGCGAATCTGGTACAGCGCGTTGCGCAATTCCTGCTCCTTGCCACGCCGCACCAGCGTCTCGGTCAGCGGCGCGGCCATGCTCGCCAACAGGCCGATCAGGGCCAGCGTCACCACGACTTCGATCAGGGTGAAACCGCGTTGGGAGGCGTTCATGATCAAGGCTTCTCGACAGTGACGCGGGTGGTCGCCACGGCCGATTCACCGACGGCACGCGGCTGCGCGGCAGGCGATGGCATCACGTAACTCTGCGAACGATCCGGGGCCTGGATGTGCATGCTGGTTTCGGTACCGGTGGAGAACTCCATGTCCGAGGGGCTCTGGTACGGCAGGTTGCGCACGATCCGTGGGGTGATCGACAGCACCAGTTCGGATTTGCCGATGGTGTCTTTGTTGCTGCCGAACAAGCGGCCGAGTCCGGGAATGTCACCGAGGCCGGGAATCTTGTTGCCGGTGGCGCCGTGGTCGTTGCGCACCAGCCCGGCGAGGATCTGGGTTTCGCCGTCGTGCAGACGCAGCGAGGTCTGCGCGTTGCGGGTATCGACCTGCACCGGGATCGTGCCTTGGCGGGTCGGCTCCAGCGGCGTGGCATTACTCACTTCCAGGGCGATCTTGATCGCCACTTCGTTGTTCAGGTGTACGGTGGGGGTCACTTCGAGCTTCAGACCGACATCCAGATAGGTCACGCTTTCAGTGATCACCGGGCCCTGTGTCGACGGCACCGAGGTGGCGCTGATGATCGGCACACGCTGGCCGATGTGGATGCGCGCCTGCTCACGGTTGCTGACGCGAATGACCGGGCTGGCAAGGGTGTTGATGTCGTTGTCCTGCGCGTTGATCTTGGCCTGCGGCGACGGGCCGATGGAGATGCGGTCGGAGTTGATGCCCTTGAGCTGGCCCAACAGGGTGACCGGCGAACCATCGCTGTTAACCACGCCGAAAGTGCTCGGCCATTGCAGGCCAAGGTCGAGAATGCGCTGGGTGGCGACTTCCATCACCTCCACTTCGAGCACCACTTCCGGGTTGGACTGGTCCTGCGATTGCAGGAGTTTCTCGGCCATGCGCACGGCGTCTTCGGTGTCGCGCATGGTCAGGGTGTTGAGGCGTTCGTCGACGAACACGTCGCGAGTCTTGAGCATGGTTTTGACCATGTTCAGCGCGGTGTTGGCGTCGATGCTGGTCAGGTAGAAGGTGCGCATCACCAGTTCCTGGTAATCCTTCACTTTCTGCGGCGAATCCGGGTAGATCAGCAAGGTGTTTTCGTTCACCACTTTCTGGTGCAACTGGTTCTGTTGCAGCAGCAAGGTCACGGCGTCTTCGATGCGCACGTCACGCACGAAGATCGTCGCTTTCATGTCCGGGCGCAGGTCTTTGTCGAAGATGAAATTCAGTCCGGCGACCTGCGACAGCACTTCGAAAATGGTCTTCAGGTTGGCGTCACGAAATTCCAGGGTCACCGGGCGATCGAGCTTGGTGCGCAGTTGCGGATAAGCAATCACGTTGCGGCTCTGCACCAGGCGAATGTTGCCTTGCAGCTCCAACGCACCTTCATTGGCCGGGTCGAGTTCGAGGATCTGTTTGACCTGACGATCAGCGCCGTAGATGTCGCCGCGACGCAGATCGCCACGGGCCAGCTCGAGTTTTTCATCCATGCTGCGCAGGTACTCCATCTGCTTCAGGGCATCCTGGGCGCGGCGGTTGTTCGGCTCGATGGTCAGCACGCGCATGTAAGCGGTGCGCGCCGAGGTGAAATCGCGACGCGCGCGGTCGGTGTCGCCGGCCGTCAGCAACGCCGTGATCGCCTTGGCCCGGCCGGTGTTAAGCAGCAGGTGCAATTCGGTGTCGCGAGGGTTTTCACGCAGGCCTTCTTCGATCCGCGCCAGCCCCGCCTCGTACTGACCCTGTTCAATCAGGTCGGCGGCTTCCTTATTGGCCACCTGCGCAGTGCTGCACGCGGCCAGCCCGGCACACAGGCCCAGGCTCATCAGCAAACGGGAACGGTTCATTGCGTACTCCCCACAGACAAGGTCTGCGACAAATGCAAAGGCAGGTAAACCAGGCTCAATTCCACATCGGAAATGCCGGTGATCTTCCAGGTGTCGTCGATCACATCCCCGTTGCGCACGACGTAGATCTTTTCGCCGTTCTGCAAAAACACTTGCAGGTCGCTGCGGTCATGCAGCCGACCGACGAACTGAAACGGCACCGGTGGCAGGCTCGGGGCTTGCACCACTGTGGCCGGGTTGATCGCTTGTTCGGTGACCGTGGCCAGGGTCGGCGCGGCCTTCCAGGATTTCGCCGCGAACAGATCGCCGGCCGGGCTCAGGTCCCTGATCGGCGCGTCTTTGGCCTTGGCGGTGCTGGCCGGCAGCGCGCCCCGGGTTTTCCCCGGCGTGGCGACGGCGACTTCGTTGGAATCGGCGTCTTCGCTCGGCGAGAAATACGCCGGCAACCACGCCAGCGCCGCCGCTACGCCGAAGAACGCCAGCCACCCTGTCACGCGCTTGGTATTCATCACGACCTCGACAGGTAAAGGGTCATACGGATCCGGCCATTGAGGTCGGTGTCGCCAATCTTCTTGCGTTGCAATTCGAGGTCTTCCACCACCACTGCCGGCAACTGACCGAGCAAGGCGTGCACGAAGCGGCGCAGTTGCGGGTAGCTGCCGCGCACTGGCAAGAGGATCTGATAGCGCGCCAGATGGGTTTTCGGGTCGACACCGAGGGCGTACTCACCGCGCGCCAGGGTGATGTGCTCCTGGGCTGCGAGGGCGTAGATGCGGTCGATGGCGACCGTGGCTTGCGGCTGCGCCGGCAGTTTGTTGCGGAAGTCGTCGAGCTGACGCTGCGGCACCACCGGCGGCGCGATGCTGCCGTCTTCAACCTTGGCCAGGTACGCGCTGGCTTCCTGAGTCTGCTGGCTCAAGTGCTGCAACGATTGCCAGCCCGGCAGCAAGCCACCGAGTGCCCAAGCCACGGCGACCAGCATCAGCGCCAACCCGGCCAGGCCCGGAATGCCGAGGCCTTGCAGGTATTCGTGGACGATCAGTCTAGGGATTCGCATCGCCCATCTCCCAGGTCGCCGACAGGTTGAATTGCACCGGTTGTTCCGGCGATTTGACGACAATTTCGTGGCTCAGCAGCGACACGTCGGACAGCTCGTCGCTGGCTTCCAGTCGTTTGTGGAAATCGAGCATCGCTTGCAGATCCCGCGCTTCAGCGCTGATGCGGACCTGGCCTTTACGGGCATCCGGGGTCAGGCTCAGCAGCGCGACGTCATCGCGCGGCATCGCTTCGAGCATGGCGAACAGGCGTTCCCACGGCCGGCGCAGTTGTTGCGAGACCTTGCGCATCTCGGCGAGGTTCGCCGCTTGCTCGCGGATTTGCGCCGGGCTCAGGGTGGACTTGGCGCCGCTGTCACCGGTGAGCTGACGCTGCGTGGTTTGCAGATGACCTTGTTGCTGTTCGGTGTGCGCGTCGAGGTGCTGTTGGACGCCGAAGCACAGCAGCGCCAGCAGCACGCCGCCGCCGAGCAGGCTCCAGCCCAACGGGCCGGAACGTGGCCGTGGCTGAAAATCGAGATTAAGCGCGCGCATGTCAGGCCACCGCCCGGGACATGACGTACAAGCCGTCACGCACGGTCATCGCGTCGTCTTCAAGGGTGCGCAGTTGCACCCCCGCCACGTCCGGATGCGCATCGAGCCGCGCCGGCGCATGCAGATATACATTGAAGGCGCGTTCGCTGGTCGAGGCTTGCAACTGCCGTTCGCGACCGATCAGGGCATTCAACGCGGCATCGCTGTCGCTGCCGCCCACCGAACGCACGCCAGCCCAGCGCCCTTCCCTTGCGAGCAACAACACGCTGCGCTGCGGCTCGGAGACGACGAAGAGGAAGTCGCCGGCATCGAGACTTTTGTCGAAGCGGTTGAACGCCGCCATCAGGTACGGCTGCACCGAGCGCAGGCGCAAACCGCGAGCACTGACCAGCGTGCGCAGGCGTTCGAGCAGGTCTTGCGGCAAGGCGCTGGCGATGCGGTCGTAACCGGCAGGTTCAGCGGACAACACCAGACTCCACGGCTGGGTTGGTGCACCGAACAGGTCTTCGAAACACAGTTGGGCAAAGCCGCGCAGTTCTTCCGGGCTGCTGATCTGCGCGCTCCATGGCACCAGGCAGAAGCGGCTGAAATGCCCGGAGATGACCACGCTCAATTCGGCACCGGCGCGGGCGTGTTCACCGAGCAGGCGATCGAGGGTGTCCAGCGCCACCGCGTAACTCTGGAAGCCTTCGTCGATGTAGCCGACGCTGCCCAGCCACAGGGTGTCGCTACCGCGCCGCTGACCGAGGCCAACACCGCTGGCGCCGAGCACGGCGACAAAACGCTCACGAGATAAATGTGACACGATTGATCTCCTCCAGCGTGGTGCGACCTTGTTCCACCAGCTCCAGCGCCGATTCGCGCAACAGGCGCAAACCACGGGCACAGGCCAGGGCTTTGATTTGGGTGATCGGTTGGCGCTCGACGATCATCTGGCGCAGTTCGTCGTCGAGGTGCAGCAGCTCGGCAATCGCCGTGCGCCCGCGATAGCCGCTGCCCCGGCAGTGTCCGCAGCCCTTGCCGTGGACGAAGTGGTAGTGGTCGACTTTCTGCGGATCGAGGCCCGAGGCGCGCAGTTCTTCATCGCTTGGATTGACCGGTGCGCTGCAACTGGCGCACACCAGCCGGATCAGGCGCTGGGCGAGAATCGCGTTGAGCGCCGAGACCAGGCTGTAGGGGTCGATTTCCATTTGCGTGAAGCGGCCAATCACGTCGAAGACGTTGTTGGCGTGGATGGTGGTGAACACCAGGTGGCCGGTGAGCGCCGACTGAACGGCGATCTGCGCGGTGTCGGGGTCGCGGATCTCACCGACCATGATTTTGTCCGGGTCGTGGCGCAGGATTGAGCGCAGGCCCCGGGCAAAGGTCAGGCCTTTTTTCTCGTTGACCGGGATTTGCAGCACCCCCGGCAATTGATATTCAACCGGGTCTTCGATGGTAATGATCTTGTCCACGCCGTGGTTGATCTCGGTGATCATCGCGTACAGCGTGGTGGTTTTGCCGCTGCCGGTCGGGCCGGTCACAAGGACCATTCCATAAGGTTCGGCGGCGAGGCGACGCAACTGGCGCAGGGTTTCGTCTTCAAAGCCCAGCGCCTGCAATTGCACGCCGCAGACCTTGTCGGCGAGATCCTGTTTGTCGAGCACACGGAGTACGGCATCTTCGCCAAAGATGCTCGGCATGATCGACACGCGAAAGTCGATCTGGCGGCCACTGATGCCGATCTTGAAGCGACCGTCTTGCGGCACGCGTTTTTCGCCGATGTCCAGTTCGGCCATGACCTTGACCCGCGAAATCACCTGCTCGGCGAATTCGTTGCCCTGGACTTTGCTGATGTTGTTGAGCACGCCGTCGATGCGGTACTTGATCACCAGGCCATGGCCGGTGGTGCCGAGATGGATGTCGCTGGCGTGCATTTTCAGCGCGTCGTACAGGGTCGAGTTGACCAGTTTCACCACGCTGCTGGCGTCTTCGCTGATGCTGGTCAGCGACAGGCTTTGCAGGGTGTCGATTTCGTGGTGAGTGTCGCCCTGAGCGTTCAGCGATTCGACGGCATGAAAGCTTTCTTCGTGGCGGGCCAGATACGCCTTGAGGTCATCGGCGTGCACCAGGTACAGCGGCGCGCCGTGCAGGCAATCGTCGATCCAGGCCAAGCGCGCCGGGTCGAAGGGGTCGGCAAATACGCCGATGACTTCGTCGTTGTGGCGCAGCAGGATGAATTCACGTTTCAGGCATTGTGCGAGGGTGACCCGGTCGAACACCGGCGTCGCGGCAAACAGGCTGTCCGTGTCGAGCACCGGGTAATGCAGGGTGGCGCCGAGGGTGTGTATGAACGGCATCGGCGCCAGTTCACAGAGTACGGCGAGGGCTTCCAGGACGCGTTCGCCGGAGGTGGCGGCCCGCGCCCGGGCCTGGGCAAGCTGTTCACTGGAAAAGCGTTCTGGCGCGCTTTCGGCCAACAGCGGTTCGACGACAACGGACAGACGTTCCATGGCTTGCTCTCCAACCGGGGCTCAGAGCCCTGTCGGCGCGGCAAACCTTGGCGGCAAGTGCCGGAACGTCTGATCGCGCCATTACTCCCCGGTGAGCATTTGATCGTCGTCCGGTGCCATGGCGTGCAACTGTCGTCGCCGATCCGCCAACACCCAACTGCCATCGTACAACTGCAACGGGAAGCTCTCGGTCCTGCTCTGGCGTCGTTCGACAAAGCCCTCGGAAGGGCTCGCACCGGGTTTCGCTTCACGCTTGATGCCCAGAAGGTCGCAGACCGCCCGCGCCAGTTCCGCCAAGGGAAACGGTTTGAACAGGATGTGGCTGACCCCCAGTTGCCGCGCCCGCTCACAGACTTCAGCGGTCGGGTGACCCGTTATCAGCACAAAATGGCACGTCCTGTTCTGGCGGACCGCGTCGAGCACCTCAAAGCCTTCCATATCGGGCAAGCGGTAATCGAACACCAGCACGTCGGGGGCAAAGGTTTCGGCCAAACCGATAGCCGTCGCTCCGTCATGTGCAATCGCGACGTCCAGCCCTTGCGCCGACAGATAATCCTGAAGGTTCTGTGCAAGCAGCTGTTCGTCTTCGACAACCAGTACTTTGTTAACCAAGGTCGACTCCTTGAAACAGCAGGTCCGATGACCCCGCCCTGAGAGTGCGCCTTACCAGGGGTAACGCACACTTCATGCCAGGCTGAGCGCCGGTAATTTTATCTGTTCATGTCCTTGAATTTAATGACAATGCCCGCTCGTCCCGGTACCCCGTTCCCCAGAAACGGGGAAGCACCTGAATGGGCATCGAAGCCATTCCCCACTATTGGGGGGGAACCTTCAGTCGTCGTCAATTCGTTCGATCCTGTTCTGCACCCGTAATTGCGCGAGCACCTGACGACGAGCCTGGGTCTGTTGCTGTCGGGCGAGCTCTGCCCTGACTGTATCCAGCCCCTGTAAATCTGGGACATCGGCGGCCTCCAAGTGGTTCGGCAAATAAATCACATGCCAGCCAAACGGTGAACGCAGTGGTTGGCTGGCAAAACTCGCCCCGCTGACAATCGAGGCGCGCATTTGCATCAAGCGTAGACGCGCTTGAGCCACTGTGGCTGCATCGGCTTGCGCGGGCACGCGAATCAACAGGTGCCGGGGTTGCAAGGTATTGGCGCGGATCAGTTCGGCGAACATCTGCTGCGCCGCCAGTTCGCGGCGGGTGTACTCGGTGAAGGAGGCCTCATCGAAACCGGCGTCCTGCAAGCGCCGGACGAATTTTTCCGCGCCGCCGATGGCCATGCGGGTTTGCTCGATCTGCTGACGCAGCGCTTGCTCGTCGATCTGCCGGCCACGTTTCTGCGATTCCTGCCACAGCAATTCTTTGTCGATCAGCATTTGCAGCGCCGCCTGGCGCAGTTCCTTGTAGGCCTTGGGGCTGCGAATACTCGTCACCGCGCGGCCCTGATCTTCCAGGTATTCGGCGAAGAAGCGCTCGAAGCGAAACCCGGAAATCTCCGTGCCGTTGACCCGTGCCACGGCCGGCTCGTTATTCGCCCACGCCAGCGGCAGCCAGCAAGTCAGCAGCAAGATCAGCGTTGTGCGTTTCATGATCGGGCCCTCCGTTCAGGGGCTGGCAACCATCGGTTTATAGGGTGCGACCAGATAGAAACGTTGATCGGGCAAATCCACGGTAACCACATGCGCGCCGCTCAAGCCCAGCCGTCGACCGGGACCGAAACTCAGGCGCGGGGTCAGGCCGGTGTCGAAGTCGTGCAGGCCTTCCAGCGCCGTCACCAGTTTCTCGCGGCTGGCGTCGCGGCCAGCCTGTTTCATGCCCTCGCTGAGCAGCAGCATCGAGGCATAGGCGCCGACTTGCAGCACCGCGTGCTGGGCGCCGAGGCCTTGGCCTTCACGCAGTAACGTCAGGGCCATGCGCCCAGCCTGGGTCCAGTCGCTGGGCACGAACGGATAGGCGAGAAACACCCGCCGGGTGAATCCGTCCGGCACTTGCAGCAGATCGCCGGCCACCTGGCTTGAAGCGGCGAACAAGTACGGCACCTGTCCGGCCCTTTGCAGCCGCGTCGCCAGACGACTGAAGCCGCCGCCAGTGCCCAGATAAAACACCGAACGCGAACCCAGCGGCAGCGCATCCGCCGCCGGGTCGTAGGCTTGCAGATGGACTTTCTGCCAGCCGTGATCCTGCAAGTACTGGCCGAGGTTTTGCGCGGCTTGCGTCTGGATCGGGTCATCGGGATAAGCAATCAGCGTCGGCCCTTGCAGCACGCGCAAACTGGCCGTGGCGTAATCGGCCAGCGCGATCAACTGCTCACGCAATCCCGGTAATGGCTCGAATATCTGCGGACTGGCCTGCAGGGTGCCGAGGATCGACATCGGCCCGATCAGCGGCATACCGGCCTGTTCCAGGCGTGCCCCCAGTTCGCTGTCAAGAGCCGGTGCCAGTGGTGCGATCAGGGCGAAAACCTGCTCCTGCTCGATCAATTGCTGCAAGGCTTGCTCGGCACTGGCGCGGTCCGGGCCGGGATCGATCACCGTCAAGCGCAACTGCCGGCCGTGAATGCCACCGGCCTGATTGATCCGCGCGACACTGCCGTTGAGCACCGCCGCAACGGTCATGCCCTCCTCGGCCAGCGGCCCTTGGCTGGGCAGTAAGGTGCCCAGATGCAAGGTCTCGGCATCGAGGCCAGGGTCGCGTTCGTCGGCGAGGCGTTTGAGATAGGCGGTAAGGTTGCGCTGATCCTTCATCGACAGCAGAAAGCGCGGCATGCTCGGGTCGAGACGGTTGTGGCCGGGGTCTCGGCCCTGCTCAATGGCCGTGGCCAGCGTGCTTTCGCTGTAGGCCGGATAGCTGCGGCCGTTGACCTGTTGCTGGCCATACGTGCTGGTCAGTCGCGCCCAGTTCAATTCGGGGGGACGCACGCCACCTTCAGGTCGGCCGAGGCCATCGGCGCCATGGCAATTGGCGCACGGCAGGCTGGTCGCCGGCAGCAACACATCCGCCGCGCCGAGCCGTGCCATGATCGCTTCGCCACTGACCGACAAGCCTTGGCGGTACAAGCGTTTTCCCGCCGCCTCTTCGGGTGTCAGCGGCGCAGCGCTCGTGCCAAGGCTGACGCCGGCGAGCAGGACCAGGGCGAGGACGCGGCAGCGTTTCATGGCGCGGACTCAGCGGCCGGCCACGGGCATTGTCAGCAACTGCAAGCGCTGGGCAATGGCGGCAGCCGGGGCGTCGGGACGGATTTTGCTCCAGCGTTTATTGGCGACATCGCCGACGATCAACTGCGTGGAGTGTTGCTCGGGCGTCGGTACGATCTGGCCGATGCGACTCAATACCAGGTCCATCTGCGCCTTGTCGCCGGTAAGAAAAAGCCAATGAGGGTCATCGGAACCCTGCTTCAAGGTGTAAGCCTTGAGCACCGCCGGCGTGTCGCGCAGCGGGTCACTGGTAAGGGAAATGAAGGTGATGTCTTGCGCCTTGTCGCCCAACAGCTCGCGGACTTCCTTGAGCTTTTGCGTGATCAGCGGGCAGGCGTCATTGCAACTGGTGAAGATCACGTTAAGCAGGACGATGCGGTTTTGCAGCGCATCGCTGTAGAAGCGCAGGGTCGCGCCGTTCTGATCCTGTAAAGGCGTGTCGGTGAACCAGGTTTTCGCGTCGTGGGTACCTTTGGCCGGCGCGGCGGCCACAGCGGCTGGCGGCTCAGAGACGTGGTCTTCGTGAGCAAACGCGACGTTACCAAGAATCCAGAAGCACACGGTCAGGGCGATCCAGTCGAGCAGTCTCATGGCTGTTGCTCCATGGCGATGGCTGTGTGTTTGGCGTGGGTGCGCAGGCCGCTGAGTTTTTCCACTTCCTTGGCCAACAGTGCTGGATCGGTGAAGCCGTAATAGCGCATCCAGTGACGATTGTTGCCGTCGCCGACGAGGATCAACGGTTGGTGATTCTTGAAGTCGCCACTGAAACTGCCGAGGCCCTTGAGGGTTTCATTGATCGACTGCGGCGAGCCGGTCAGCCAGCTCCAGCCCGGCCCGCGCTGGAAGGTGCGGGCATAATCCTGCAGGCGTTTCGGGTCGTCGCGCTGTGGGTCGATGCTGATCGACACCAGTTGCACTTCCTCGCCTACCCGCGCACCGAGCTGTTTCTGCACCTTGCCCATGATCGACGAGACCACCGGGCACACCGTAGTGCAACTGGTGTAGATAAAGCTCATAACGACGATTTTGCCCTGCACCAGATCCTGCTCCAGGCGCACTGTTTTGCCGTTCTGGTCGAGCAGCGGCACGTTGGCGAATTTCACCTGGGCGTGTTCCTGAGTGCTGCTGGCCGGGGCTTTGTGCCCAGCGTGTTCGTCTGCCGAGTGAGCGTTGGCGTATTGGATGCCAAGGCTCAACAGGCACAGGGTCAGCAGGCCACTGGATGCAAATCGGTTCATGTCGAAACTCCTCTTCAACGGGCCTGGCCGGGGGCTACCCGAACACTGGCAAAGGTCTTGTCATCGAAACCGGCGCCCAAAGAGGCCGCACGCACATGCAAATACCAGGCGCCGCTGCGGTCGAGGGTGATCGGCGCTTCGTACACGCCGTCGGCGACTTCCAGCGCCGCCACTTCGCGGGGATGCGAGGTGGGCGCGAGGTAGTAGCGCAATTGCACGTCTTTCACGCCTCTGCGCTGGGTTTTGTCTTTGCCCTGCACGATGCGGAAACGCACGACGTAGGGGTCGTTGAGCGCCACGGCAGTCTTGTCGAGGAGGAACTCGACTTTCGGTGCGCCGAAGTGTTTTACCAGGGCGCCATTGGTTTCGATCTGCGCGGTAAAGCAGTGAATGATGTTCGGTTGATTGAGCAGGAACGCCACGTCAAAGCGCCCCGCCGCCGGCAGCTTCACCCGCGCGCTGTACAGTCCCGGCGAGACTTCGCGCAAGCTGCGATCGATGACCAGGGCGGCGCGGGCGATCTGGCCACGGTTGGGGTAGCCGGACATCGGCGCGTTCATGCCTTCGGCGTAGAAGTAGGTGGTGTTGTCGACCGGGTTGACCACGAACACCGCGTTGTCATCGCGCGACACCGCCAGGCTTGAGGCCAGTGGCAAATCCCCAGCCAGACGCGGCGCTTGCGGGCCGGCTTCGAAACTCTGGCTGATCGGCTGGCGGCCTTCGCCTAAAGAAGACAGGTTGATCATGGTGACTTTCGGTGAAGCGAGTCCGCGGATGTAGGCGTAGGCCTGGGTGAACACCACTTGGTAGGGTTCGGCGCTGACGTCGAGGTCGTGAATGGCGCCGTTGGTCGCGGCGTCGATGATGCTGGCGCGGTTTTCCACGGTGTTGAGCACCACGCCGAAGCGGCCGTCGGCGCTGAAACCCATGGGGCCGAGGCCTTGTTGCAGTTTGATCACCCGGCGGACGGCGTGCGTGTTGGCGTCGATCACGGTCACCGTGCCGTCCTTGCCATCGGCCACATACACCGCGCCGGACAGCGCTGAATAGGCGACTGACAGCGGATGCGAGCCGGTTTTGATTTGCTCGACGATGTTCAGGCTGGCGATGTCGACCACGCTGACGGTGCCGTCGTCACGGTTGCTGACGAAGGCGAAGCGGCTGTCCTTGCTGAAGCTGATTTCGTGGTGGCCGCGCCCGGTCTGCAAATGTTTGAGGGCTTTTAGGCTTTGCGTGTCGATCACCGTGACGCCGGAGTCTTCGCCTTTACTGGCGTTGTTGCCGACCCAGAGCAGGCGTTCATCCGGTTGCAGTGCCACACGCACGGGTTGGCTGCCGGCGCTGATCGAATCGAGGACTTTGAATTGTTCGCTGTCGATGACCGCGATTTCGCCTGCGGTCGGCATCGAAACGAACACGCGTTTGTTGTCTTTGGGCGTGACCCAGTCCATCGGCGGTTGCTTGAGTTCGATTCGCGCGAGCGTGCTGGTGATGCCGCCGACCGACACCGACGGATCGACCACGGCGATGCTCGCGTCGCGGTTCATCACCAGCAGGAAATAGCTGTTGAGGTCGAGCAACGGCCGCGCACCGATGTTGGATTTGAGAAACACCCCGACCCGGGCCTTGCAGCTCTGGTCGCGGCCCTGGGCCTGATCGGCGGCGAGGGTTTGCGGATCGACCCAGGCCCCCGGCGCTACCCCGGACAACGGCTGGCCGGAGGCGCTGTCGGTGACGTAGAACTGCACATCGGCGAATTCACCTTCACGCAGTTTGCCGTCAGCGGCCAATGGCTTGAGGTTGAAATCCACCGCCACGCCGTCGCGGTTCAGCGTCTGACCCGCACCGGTTTGTGCCAGCGCAATCTCACTCAGCGTCAGCAACGCACCGGCCATGGCCAGCGTGCAAATACCGATGATGTTGATGATCCTGTTCATCTAACTCTCCCCTACCTCTTCACCTGGCAAAACACCGCCCCCCATGTGGGAGCGAGCCTGCTCGCGAAAGCGTCTTCAGCCTCACCCTCACAAACCGAGTTGCCCCCATTCGCGAGCAAGCTCGCTCCCACAAGGGATTTGCGTACATCCACTTCCTCACAGCCAACCACTGTCCCCTGTGGGAGCGAGCTTGCTCGCGAAAGCGGTCTGTCAGCCAACACACCTTTTGCATGTGCCGCCCTCTTCGCGAGCAAGCTCGCTCCCACAGGGATTTGCATCCACCGGGGCATTGCCGCTCTGCTACTGCCCCTGTGGCGCCGGTTCCGGTTCGTTGGTTACCCGCAGCAAGCCCCATAACCCGGAGGTGTTGCCGTAGGCGGCGTAATCGCGGAACAGGTAGTCCCCCGGGATCGCATTGCTGCCACCAGCGCTCGGGATCATGAAGCTGAAGTGCGCGGCCGGCAGGACGCTTTCGTGGGCGCCGATGTACATCGACATCGGGTTGTAGCCGAAGCGCACTGAGCCGACGCCCGGCGACCCCATCGGATAACCACCGGTATCGCTCTTCTCGGCCTGGAACGGATTGACCGACCAGACGTGCCCATCGAGCTGGAACGTGGTGCCACGACTGCCACCGCTCGGCATCAAAATATGCGTGCGGAACGGTTGCCCGGGTTTGGCATACAGCACCGGCGTCTGCGGATCACCGCCCACCAACGCGTTGCTGTAGGCCATGTGCGCATTACTCATGTCGCCGTAACCCGCGCCATCGGCATGCCCGAACGGTGCGTCCGGAGCGAGGCCGAAGCGGTACCACAGCGGTTCGGTCTTGTAGTTGATCGCCATGCTCGAGTTGTCCTGCGGATCGGTCGGCACGCCGAAGCCTTCAGCCGCAATCCCTTCCACCGGCCGGCCATTGGCCCAACGGGTGTTCAGCGCCTTGTGCCAGACCATCGCAAAGTCGCGGTAGCTGGTTTGCCCAGGCGCGGTGACCGTGGCGTTGACCTTGCGTGCATCGTCAACCCAGGTCGCGCCGATCGGCAGGATGCTCATCGCACCACCGAGGCCTTTTTGCGGTTGCTTGATCACGTCCGCCGGGGTGATGTTCAAGCCGCCGAACTCCACCGCTGTGGCGTTGATGTTGTCGACGCTGCGGCCCAGTTGAGTTACCGGTTTGCCTTCACGCTCCAGGTGCCCGGCGTAGTACTGATAGGTACGGGTCGGGTACGCGCCGCTGTTGCCGACACGCGGTGGCACGGTCTGAATCGGGTTGGCGCCGACATTGGCCCCGTCGGATTTGGTGATGTCGTACGCCAGCAACTGCGCGTGCAGGCCGACATGGCTGGACGGCCGCATCAGGTTATTGCTGAAGGTGGTCGAGCCCAGACCACTGTTGCGATCACGCTTGACCATGCCTTGCATCACCGCGGTTTGCGTCAAGTCGGGCATCACGCTCGGCAGACGGTTTTCCAAAGTGATGTTGATGCAATCCCCCGCCGCTGCACGCAACACCAGCGGTTCAACCGGAATACCGGGTTTGAGCTTACCGCTGAGCGGATCCAGGTCGGATTTGCGCACGTACAGGATCGCGGTCGGGTCATGCAGCGGCCCGCTCTGCCCGCCGATGGTGATGGTTTCGCCATCCTCCGGATCGGTCACGGTGACTTGTGGAATGCTCACCGTGCGCGAGTTCAGCACCAGGGTGCCGCCCGCCGGATTCAGCGACCCGCCGACATGTTGACCAAGCCCTTCGGGATCGCCGATGGTCAGGCCCAGCGCATTGCCGAGAATGTCGTTGGCCAGCGCCGCGACCACTTCGTAGTTACGCTGCACCGTAGGCCGGGTGCCAATGCCGTTAGGGTTGGCGCCATAGCGCGGGCAACTGCCCTCGAACGCCACGGTGTTGCGCATGCCCGCCGGATTCGGGTTGTTGGGGATGGCGAACAGGTCGGCGCGTTTGGCGGTGTAGTTGCGCATCACGCCCCAGATACCGCTCCAGTAGCCTTCGATCGAAGCGTCCATCGAGTACAGATAATCACCCGTGGTCGCCGCCGAACTGGACAGCATCGACACCGGCGCAATAAAGCCCATCTGCTCGGAGATGCCGATCATCTGCGACGCGCGCCAGCCGGAGTTGGAGCTGTTGCCGAAACCGGAACCGCTCTGCAGCCATTTCACACCGTGCAGGGTGACGTTGTGCTCTTCTTCATGGCCGCCGGCATGCACACGTAGCCGCACGTTGTCGCCAGTGTAAGTGCGCAGCATCGGCGTGAACGGATCGCCCGGTTCGGCGCCGCCCTTGTTGATGTGCGGCGGGAACAGCGTGGTACCGCCGGTGGGTCCGGTCGCCGAAGTGAGCAGATTCGGCGCCAGGTTCATCGCCGGGATCGCCCGATCGGTGCGGCTTTGCATGGCGAACGACAGATCGCCGCCGAGGCCGTCAGCCTGCATGCCGCGTTTGCCATCCGGGCCGACCTTGTTCGGGTCGTATACGCGCAGGGCCAGCGGTTCGTTGCGATAGTTGACGACGAACATGCCCGGATCATCCACCGAGATCGCCTGCGGACATGGCCGGCTCGGGCAGCCCGGCACCTGACCGCCCTGCACTTCCAGCACGCCTTCTAGCAAGTTGCTGGCGTTGTTGCGCACTGGCGGGTTGATCGCGTAACGGAAGCTGTCGGCGGTGGCCGGGAACGCCTGCGCGTTGGGCACACCGTTAGGGCCAGCCCCCACATAGACGCCAGCTTCATAGGCGTGCTGGAAGTCGCTGTATTCGAGGAAGAACTCGCGGAAGCTGTCGTTCTTGCCGTCGCCATCGAGGTCGCCGGTGTTGATCACCGCCTGCCATGAGGTCGGCCCACCATCCTGGCGCGCGCCGCTGTACAACGGCTCGCCGGTTTCGGCGTGGAACCAGGTGGAACCGGCCGGCTCGGCAAGCACAGTCGCGTACAGTCCAATCTGCTGATGCGTCGATGGGCCTAAGTGGTCGTGGGTGAAGATGGTGCCGAGGCCGCGATCGACGCCTTTGGCGTTGACCACCGGATCGACGAACCAGCGCTGCATCGCCGTGCGCGCACCCAGCCAGTCGGCGCGACCATACTGGCCGAAGAATGGGTGGTTCCTGGCTATCGGGCAGGCCTGGGTGCCGTCACGTGGATCGGTGCCGGCGCACTGGTTGAACTCGCGGATCGCATGAATGCGTTCCTGCACGGCGCCGGGTGAGAGCACGCCGTCCTCGTAGTTCCAGCCGTTGGAGGAGCCGTCCGCCGAGGTCAGATCCCACTTCGGCAAGTGAATGTGCTGGCCGATTACGTCGGTCGGCGTGCGCACCTGATAGTCGTCCATCTCATAGGTGGCCGGGACCAGGTTGGTTTGCTGGTATTGCACGCAATCGAAAGTGTTCATGCGCATCACCAGCGGCTCTGGTGGACGTTGCTTGGTGATCACCGGCCAGGCGTCTTCCCACAGCGCGAGAATGCGCGCCTGCGGAAAGTGATAACCGACTTTGTTGTACACCGCGTCGAACTGAATGTTGGCGGCTTTGTAGATCCGTGGGCGGTCGGCGGTGAAGCTCGAGGCGCCGACAAAGGACATGCCGTCGATGCGCTCACCGCTGGCGAACTCGCCGCTGCCGGCGTTGCTGGTCAGGCGTTTTTGCCGATCGTCCATGCACGGCTCGTAGTACGGCGCGCCGGCCATCGGCAAGGCACCGTTGGTGCGGAACGCCTTGGCCACCACTTGATTGCCGGGCAGCAAGGCGTAGCTTGGGTGATCTTTTTTCGCGTGGAAAGCCATCGCGGCCTGTTCGACTTCAGTGCCTTCTTCCGGCAGGTAAATCGGCTTGGCACGGCTGACTTCCTTGGAGAAGTCCAGCGAAGTGGTCACGGTGTGCGCTTCGCCACCGGCCGCGACGCCATCCAGTGCGTGACGCTGCAAGCCGCCATTCCAACCGCCGGACTGCGCCGGGTCGAGATTGGCCCACAGTGCCTTGCCGCTGGCCTTCAAAGACTGCGCGGTGGCCGCGTCGAGCATGTCCAGCGGCGGCGTTGGCGGACGTTGGCCGACCGAGCTTTCCATGCCGCCGATCCAGAACGGATAGCCAGGGTTTTTCAGGCTGCCGTCGGCATTGCGATTGGCTTCGCTGCGATCGACCAGCGCCAGCGAACCGATGGCTTGACCAGCGGCATTGCCGCCATGGTGCTCACCGTCGTCATCGCCCTCTTCTTCGTCATCGTCGTCATCATTGCCGGCGACCAGGGTTTCGCCGATTTTCGGCACCACCACGACTTTGCCCGGCATCGGTGCCATGGCTTTGCCGGGCAGCGGCACGATGGCCGGAATCGGCGTACCGGCGACGATTTCGCCATCGGGCAAGGCCCGTGCACCCGCCGCCGGTTTGCCACTGCGCAAGGCAAACGGTTCGCTGTGATAGCCGTCGGCGCCCTGCTGCGAAACATCGAGTCGCGTGCCTTCTTCGAACACATCGTGCACCCGCCACATGGCCCACATGCCTTGGGCAAAGTGCGGATAGAAATGGCAGTGATAGATCGCATCGCCGGCCACGCGGTTGCGGTTGCCCGAACCGCCATTGGCGATTTCATAGGTGTAACCGGCGCCCGGGCCAATGCCTTGGGCGTCGACGTAATCGGAGTTGTCGTCGTTGGGGTTGAACAGCCACTGATGGCCGTGCAGGTGGAAGATGTGTTGCTCGTGGCCATTGTGGGTATTGCGGAATTTGACGAAGTCACCGATGTAGCTGTGGTTGACGTTCGACGGCTCCGACGGATACAGCGCCATGGTGGCTTTCACCCCGATCTGATCGGCGCGCGGTGTCTGCCCTGGGGCGATGTTCTCCAGCCCGGTGTTGGCCGGCACATCCACCAGCATCGCTACATCGCCGACGGTGTGCGAGCTGAGGAAGAACTCTTCGTAAGCGCACGACAGGCAGTCGTGCATCGGCCCCACGCCCAAGCGGTTGGCGACCACTTCGGCGCCCATACCGCCGGAGCCGTAGTTGATCATGAACGAGTCGCGTGTCGGCTCCAGCACATGGGCCATTACCGGGTCAGCCCAATAGGCCGGGAATGCTTGAGTAGCGGCGGTTTCGTCCTGGAATTGCGAGGCGAAATCGCGGAACGCTTCGAGGCGATTGGGAATCGCCGGGTTGCGTTTGCCCATCGACTCCAGCGGGTAGGTGCTGGATGGGAAACTGCCGTCGGCGTTGCTGCCCATGACAATCGCATCGCTTTCGCTGGAGATGATTTCATTGCCGTCGACCATGCCGATGATCGGCGTACCGGCCTTGCCTTCGCGCAACCACGGTTCGCGCTGCGGGTAGCGCGCCTGGTAATCGACGATCGGTTGGCCGGTGGGTGCGCGGCCGGTGGTGGCCAGGCGCATTTCTTCTTCGGTGAGGGTATTGCGATAGGTGCGACCGCCCTTGGGCAGCACGACGACCTGGCCGAACAGACCATTGGCAACGTTGCCGGCCGCGCCCTCGCCACCAAACGTCGCGCCTCGGCTGCTGACGGCAAACGCGCCCTCGCGTTCGGCGTACAGCGTGTAGGAGCGGCTCGCCCCCGGTGGCACCAGACTGTTGGCGTTACGTCCGGTGAATGAAGAGATGTCATCAATGCTGTTCACTGCTTGCAGGCCGTTGACCTGGAAACCGACGTGACGATCCGCCACCTGCTCATCGACTTTGAAGGCTTCGGCGCCGTTGGCGTTTTCCGCGCCCTCTTCTTCGCCCAGGTTTTCAAAATGCTTGTTCGGGTTGGCCTGATAGTCGAGCAGGTTCTGCAGATTGATCGTCAGGCAATCGCCGGCGGCCACACGCAATACCAATGGCCGAGGGCGCTTGTCCGGACGCAGCGAGACTTTGCCCGGCACTGCGGCGCCGCCGTAAGCCAGCGACTGCTCATGTTCATCGACCACGTCGCGGCGCAGGGCGAACATCATGCCGTTGATGTTCTGCGCACCGAGGCGGTTGAACATCAGTGGTTGATCGAAGGCGACGACGTTGGCCACCAGGTTGCGCTCGCAACGCACGGCCGCGCCGGCCAGCTCGACGCTGAGCATCGAGGCCAGAATCACCAGCCAATTCAACAGAGACGGAGCGTGATGAATGCCAACCATGATCAGTAACCTCGTAGTGGGTGCTCTTGGGAACACTTCTCGACAAATGCCTCGGAGCAATCCGCGTGCCACAAAAAATCTCATTACCGTTCAACCAGTTACCGCAACCATTTGAGGGTCCGGGGGATATTCCCCACCGGTTTTCCCCACTTTTCGGGCCTCTGCGGTTTGCCCCCGAATGTGGGGAAAACCGGGTTGGGTCACAACGGCGCATCCATGGCCAGGCCCTGCAGACGCCGGTACTGACGCAATACGTTCGGTACATAACGCTGGGTTTCGGCGAACGGCGGAATCACCCGGCCACGGCTGAGCACCGCGTCGGGCCCGGCGTTGTAGGCCGCCACGGCGAGAGCAATGTCGTTGTCGAACAAGGTCATCAGGCGTTTGAGATATTTCGCCCCGCCCTGGATGTTGGCCTTGGGGTCGTAGACGTCGGTCACACCGAGTTCGCGCGCGGTGTCGGGCATCAACTGCATGAGTCCGCCTGCGCCTTTGGCTGAGGTCGCACCGGGGTTGTAGTGGGATTCGGCGTTGATCACCGCGTGCAGCAGCGCTTCGGGTAATTGATTGACTTTGGCGGCTGCCGAGACCAGTTCCGCGTAGGGCTGGTTGGCGATCATTTGTGGCTGTTGATCGAGGCTGGCCACGGCGGCGTCCGCCTCGTGGATCACCCGTTCGTAGGTGCGTCCGGGCCGGTGAACGTTGGACAGGACATAGCTGCCCTTGGCGTCCACGGAGATGAATACGTCGGCTTGCGCGGCGCCGCTGAGCAGCACACATCCGAGCAATCCGCTGGCGAGAAATTTCATGTCGGGCCTCCCCGGATCGACCCCGATAAATTGGGGGAAATGCCCCAATGGCCGATCACGTTTGAGCCATACGCAAGCACTGTGCCGACTCTTGAAATGCCCGATTTACAAGGGCTTCAGCCAATCATCCGGTTTTCAGTGAGGCTGAGCATGGCAATTGCATAGGCCCTTCAGGCGACACGGCTGCCACTCACGGGAGGTCATCATGAAGCTGCAATTTCGTCCGCGTGGCCAACGCGGTTTTACCCTGCTCGAATTGCTCGTGGTGCTGGTGGTGCTCGGCCTGTTGGCCGGGATCGTCGCGCCGAAATACTTCGCCCAACTCGGTCGCTCGGAAGTGAAAGTGGCCAAGGCGCAGATCGAAGGGCTGAGCAAAGCGCTGGATATCTATCGACTGGAAGTCGGCCACTACCCGTCCACCGAACAAGGCTTGCAGGCCTTGGTCACTGCACCGAGTGACGAAGCGAAATGGACCGGCCCGTACTTGCAGAAAAAGCTCCCGCAGGATCCGTGGGGACGTAATTACACCTACCGCTATCCCGGCGAAAACAGCGAGTACGACTTGCTCTCGATGGGCAAGGACGGCCAGCCCGGTGGTGAAGGTGAAAACGCTGAAGTGACCAACTGGCAGTAAACGGAGCGCGGCCCATGCGATTTCATTTGAAAGCGGTCGGCAAGGCGGGCGTGGTGTCCTTGAGCGTCGAAGCGGCGGGTGACAGCGACGCACGGCGGATCGCCGAGGATCAGGGCTTGCGTGTGCTCAGCTCGCACGCCGACAAGCATTGGCGCTCACTGAAACTGCGCCAGCGCGAGACCTTCAACCTGGTGTTATTCAGCCAGGAATTGACCACCCTGCTCAATGCCGGCCTACCGTTGATCGATGCGCTGGAAAGCCTCGCCGAAAAAGAAACAGCGCCATCTGCCCGGAAAACCTTGAGTGAGCTGGTGCGCCTGCTTTATGAGGGCAAATCCTTCTCGCAGGCGTTGGGCCAGTTGTCGGCGGTGTTCCCGCCGTTGTACGTGGCGCTGGTACAGTCCAGCGAGAAGACCGGCGCGGTCGGCGATGCATTGGGCCGTTACGTCAGTTACCGGCAGCGCATGGACGAGGTGCGGCAGAAGATCATCAGTGCCTCGATCTACCCGATGCTGTTGCTGATCGTCGGTGGTGGCGTGGTGTTGTTCTTGATGGGTTACGTGGTGCCACGCTTCAGTCTGGTGTTTGAAGGCTTGGGCAATAACCTGCCGTGGCTGTCGCAGGTGCTGATGAGCAGCGGCATGTTTTTGCATGCGCATCAGGCTGAGTTTTTTGGCGGGCTGGCGGCGCTGGTCATTGCCCTCGCCGTCCTGCAGAAGCAACCGGCGTTTCGCCGTGGGCTGGATCGGCTGGTGGAGAAACTGCCAGCCGTGCATCAACGGATTTTCATGCATGAGCTGGCGCGGTTTTATCGTTCGCTGGGGATCTTGCTGCAAGGCGGAATTCCGCTGGTGACCGCCATGAGCATGGTGCGCGGCTTGCTCACCGTGGCCTCGCGGGTACGCCTGGATCAGGCCTGCGAGCGGGTGCGCGAGGGGCAGTCATTGTCCACCGCGCTGGAGCTCAATCACCTGGTGACACCGGTGTCCCTGCGCCTACTGCGCGCCGGCGAACAGTCCGGCAACCTCGGGCAGATGATGGAGCGCAGCGCCGACTTCTACGACGAAGAAATCAGTCGCTGGCTGGAGTGGTTCGTGAAGTTGTTCGAACCGCTGCTGATGACCTTCATCGGCCTGCTGATCGGGGTCATCGTGATCCTGATGTACATCCCGATTTTCGAACTGGCTTCGAGTATTCACTGACTCCGGGAACGGGTCCGATCCCTGCAACAACGCACTTTGACGTTCCCAACAAAACCACAAAGACGGAGAACGATATGCACATTCAAAAGCTCGTGCTCGCAATGGCCATCGGCGCAGTTCTGTCGGCGTCTACGGTGCTGATTCCGGACAATTTGTCCGGGGTATCCAGTGCTCATGCCAAGGATGGTGGGAGTGGTGGTGGAGGCAGTGGTGGCGGTAGCGGAGGGGGCGGCGGCGGAAATGGTGGGGGCGGAGGTGGAGGAAGTGGCGGGGGCGGCGGCGGTCACGGTGGCAACGGTGGTGGCAGCGGTGGAGGTGGCAGCGGTGGAAATGGTGGGGGCGGAAGTGGCGGCGGAGGCAGTCACGGCGGTGGCGGCAACAGTGGCAATGGTGGTGGCGGTGGCAACAGTGGCCACAGCGGCAGCGACCACGGCTCGGGGCACTCGGGCGACAGTGCCTCATCCGGCCGCAACGGCGCCCATGCTGAAGCGGGAGATGACCATGGCGTCCACCGCGCCGGTGAAGTCGGCGATGACCACGGGGTCCACCGCGCTGGTGAAGTCGGTGATGATCGTGGCGTCCACGCTGCGGCTGAAGCCGGCGATGATCGCGGCGTACATGTCGGCGGCGAGCCGGGCGATGACAAGCGCGCCAACTGATCATTAGAAACACCACAAAACCTGTGGGAGCGAGCTTGCTCGCGAATGCTGTATGTCAGCCAATGATGTTTTGACTGACACACCGCTTTCGCGAGCAAGCTCGCTCCCACAGGGTTTTGTGGCGTGCGCAGATTACGCAGACAACCACCATCAATTGTAGGAGTGAGCCTGCTCGCGATAGCGGTCATTCAGACACTGAAGCTGTGACAGACGAAACGCTATCGCGAGCAGGCTCACTCCTACAGGGTTTTGCGGCGTTTACAGATTACGCAGACGACCTTTATCAAATGTGGGAGCGAGCTTGCTCGCGAATGCTGAGGGTCAGCCAATGATGTTTTGCCTGACACACCGCTTTCGCGAGCAAGCTCGCTCCCACAGGGTTTTGTGGCGTGCGCAGATTTCACAGACAACCACCATCAATTGTAGGAGTGAGCCTGCTCGCGATAGCGGTCATCCAAACACTGAAGCTGTGACAGACAGAACGCTATCGCGAGCCGGCTCACTCCTACAGGGTTTTGCGGCGTTTACAGATTACGCAGACGACCTTTATCAAATGTGGGAGCGAGCTTGCTCGCGAATGCTGAGGTCAGCCAATGATGTTTTGCCTGACACACCGCTTTCGCGAGCAAGCTCGCTCCCACAGGGGTTTTGCAGGGTTTGAAAATCTGCTGTAAGGCTCAGAGGGCGACGTGGCTCTCGTTCAAGCGTTCACGCAAAAACTCGACCAACGCCTGCACCGGCCTTGAGGCCTGACGATGCTGCGGATACACCGCCGATAACGTCAGCGGCTCCGGGCGCAAATCATCCAGCACCGGCACCAGCCGGCCATCCTTCAACGCCGCGCCGACAATGAACGTCGGCAGATAAGTAATGCCCATCCCCTGCACCGCCGCATCCCTGAGCAGCTCGCCGTTGTTCACCCGCATGCGCCCGGTGACATTGACCAACACAGGCTTGCCCTGCCCCGCGTTGAAGCGCCACTGCACCGAACGACTATGCCCGTACGGCAGGCAGTCATGGCTGTGCAGATCTTCCGGCTCGAGGGGCGTACCGCGTTCAGCGAGGTACGCCGGACTGGCGCAGTACACCCGCTCGATCGACGCGATGCGCCGGGCAATCAATGTCGAATCTTCGAGCACGCCAATGCGCAACGCCAGATCGTAGCCCTCACCGAGCAGATCGACCGGCCGATCACTCAGATCCACTTCCACCGTGACCTCGCGATAACGCTGCAAGAACAGCGGCAGCAGACACCCCAGATGCGCCACGGCAAACGACAGCGGCGCGCTCAAGCGAATCGTCCCGCGTGGCTCGGCGGTCTGCCCGGCGATGCCCTGCTCCACTTGTTCGACTTCACCCAACAGGCGCAACGCCGATTCGTAATAACTCTGCCCCAGCGGCGTGACGTCCAGGCGCCGAGTCGAGCGGTTCAATAAGCGCACGCCGAGACGCTCTTCCAACTGCATCAAGCGACGGCTGACGAACTGCTTGGACAGGCCTAACTGATCGGCCGCCGAGGTGAAGCTGCCGGAGTCCATGACCTGGCAAAAAATACGCATGTCTTCGAACGGGTTCATTGTCACTCTCTGGTAGACAGTTAAACGCTTTATAGCCGCTTTTTCACTTTTGAGCAGCCCATTAATCTGTGTTCACGGTGTTGCTGAGGCCTGAAGCCCAGCGCCACAGCAGCCCGCAACCCAGGCATAAAAAATCAAAAACATTCAAAAGGATTTCCACCATGAACATCGTCAAGAAAACCCTTACCGCTTCCCTCCTCGCCCTATCCATCGGCAACGCTTTCGCCGCCGAAAACAGCGGTGTCGAACACAACACCCAAGCCTTCCTCAACGCCCTCGCCGCCGGCGGTGGCAAACCGCTGGAGCAGCTGAGCCCGAAAGACGCCCGTGCGGTGCTGACCGGCGCGCAGGCTTCGGTGAAGGTGGATCTGTCGGGTGTTGAAGTCAGTGACAAAGCGATCAAGGTCGATGGCCAGACCATTAACTTGAAAGTGGTGCGGCCGGCCAAGGTCAAAGGCGAGTTGCCGGTGTTCATGTTCTTCCACGGTGGCGGCTGGGTGCTCGGCGATTTCCCGACTCACCAACGCTTGATTCGTGACTTGGTGGTGGGTTCCGGTGCGGTCGCGGTGTACGTCGACTACACGCCGTCGCCGGAAGCCCAGTACCCGACCGCGATCAACCAGGCTTACGCCGCAACCAAATGGGTGGCCGAGCACGGCAAGGAGATCGGTGTCGACGGTAAGCGCCTGGCCGTGGCCGGCAACAGCGTCGGCGGCAACATGGCGGCGGTCGTGGCGTTGATGGCCAAGGAGCAGAAAGCCCCGGCGCTGCGCTTCCAGTTGCTGATGTGGCCGGTGACCAACGCGCAGTTCGACGACGGTTCGTACCAGCAATTTGCTGAGGGCCACTTCCTCACCAAAGGCATGATGCAGTGGTTCTGGGACAACTACACCACCAACCCGGCCGAGCGTGCGCAGATCCATGCCTCGCCGCTGAATGCCAGCGCCGAACAGCTCAAGGGCTTGCCTGCGGCACTGGTGCAGACTGCCGAGTTCGATGTGCTGCGTGACGAAGGCGAAGGCTATGCGCGGCACCTGGATGCGGCGGGTGTAGCGGTGACCTCGGTGCGCTACAACGGGATGATTCATGACTTTGGTTTGCTCAATCCGCTGAGTCAGATTCCGGAAGTGAAAGCGGCGGTGCGTCAGGCGGCGGCTGAGCTGAAGACTCATCTGAATCCTTAACAGCAAAAGATTGCAGCCTGCGGCAGCGCCTACATTGGAATACGTTCTTCTGTAGGCGCTGCCGCAGGCTGCGATCTTTTTATTGGCAGACACTGCGGAGCACCGGCCATGACCTTTTTCTACACTCACCTGCTGTCCTGGAGCGCTGCCCTGCTGCTGCTCGACGCGGTGCTCTGGCACTTCTCGCCCTTCACCCATCGCGCCCCGAGAGTCGGTGTTCGCCTGGTGCTGTTCCTGGCGTTCACGGCGCTGGTGATCAACGCCGGCGTCAGTCCGTTGCAAGCACCACAATTCACCGATGACCGCGTGGCGCAACTGGGTGCGACGGCACTGGGAATTCTCTGGTGGCTGTACGCTGCGCGGGTGCTGACCGAGGTGATCGGCCTGGCGCTGATGCGCCGCATCGGCCACAGCGGTCGTTTGCTGCAGGACGTGATCGGCGCCCTGGTGTTTCTGGTCGCCACCGTCGCCGCAGCCGGTTACGTGTTGGAATTGCCGGTAAAAGGACTGCTGGCAACCTCGGGCGTGGTGGCCATCGTTGTCGGTCTGGCGCTGCAAAGCACCTTGGCCGATGTGTTTTCCGGGATCGTGCTCAACACCACCAAGCCGTATCAGGTGGATGATTTCGTGGTGATCGACGGCGTCGAAGGCAAGGTCTTCGACATCGACTGGCGCGCCACGCACTTGCTGACCAGCGCTGGCACCATGGCGGTGGTGCCGAACTCGGTCGCGGCCAAGGCGAAGATCGTCAATCTCAGCCGCCCGAACAACATGCATGGCGTGTCGATCAGCATTCAGGTGCCGAATCACATCCGCCCGCGGCGGGTACTCGATGCGCTTGATCGCACTTTGCAGGGCAGCAGTTCGCTGTTGCTGACGCCAGCGCCGAAAGCCGTGCTGAAAGAGGCCGGCGAAACCATGTCGGAGTACGTCGCCAGCGGGTTCATCGCCGAGCTCGGCAAAAAAAGCGAAGTACGCAATCAACTGTTCGACCTCGCCCACCGGCATCTGGAAGCGGCGGGGATTTCGCGGCATCCGGACGGCGTGATCGAACCCTCGACCCGCGCCCGTGCGTTGCTCGATGAAGTGAAAATCTTCCGCTCGCTGAGCAGTGATGAGCGCGATCGTCTGGCGGAATCGATGGTTGCCCAGCAGTACACGGCGGGCCAGGTGGTGCTGGATCTGGACGAGGTTCCGGACAGTCTGTTCGTGATTGCCACCGGGGTGGTCAGTGCGACGGTGCCGGACGGCGACAGCCAGGTCGAGGCCGGGCGGATGGGGCCGAGTGAGGTCATGGGTGAACAGAGCATTCTGGCGGATACGCCGTCGCAGGCGACGTTCACGGCGTTGACGTCGAGCATCATTTATCGACTCGACAAGAATCTGACCCGCGAGTGCATGGTGCAGCGCACGGAGGTGGGTCGGGCGTTGAATAAATTGCAGGCGGTGCGTCAGCAGAACAGTCGCCTCGCGTTGATGGCTAAACCGGTGGCGGTGAGGAAAGGTGGTTTTCTCGGTTGGTTGCAGAAGCGTTGAAGCGGCAAGATCAAGATCAAGATCAAAAGCCTCCCCCTCACCCCAGCCCTCTCCCCCGAAGGGGGCGAGGGGGAAAGGGAGCAGACCGCATGCAATTCAGAACCTGAGTCCGGCTCGGTATTGCACGTCGGCGTACCTCGAAAGAACCCCTCGGTCAGTCCCCTCTCCCTCCGGGAGAGGGTTAGGGTGAGGGGCTCTTCAAGATCAGCCGATTACTTGGCCGTGAACTTGGTATAGCTGTTGATCAAATTGCGATAGTTAGGCAGACGCTCCGACAGCAAATGCGCCAAACCTTCCATGTCGTTGCGCCAGTCACCCTGCAGCTCGCACGCCACCGAGAACCAGTTCAGCAGGTGGGCACCCGCCGCCGACATCCGCGCCCACGCCGCCTGCTGCACGGTGGTGTTGAAGGTGCCGGACGAGTCAGTCACCACAAACACTTCATAGCCTTCAGCAATCGCCGACAGGGTCGGGAACGCCACGCAAACGTCAGTCACCACACCGGCGATGATCAGTTGCTTGCGACCGGTTGCCTTGATCGCTTTGACGAAATCTTCGTTGTCCCACGCATTGATCTGGCCCGGGCGCTGAATGAACGGCGCATCCGGGAACTGCTCGCGCAGCTCAGGCACGATCGGGCCGTTCGGGCCGGCATCGAAACTGGTGGTCAGAATGGTTGGCAGCTTGAAGAACTTGGCGATGTCGCCCAGCGCCAGCACGTTGTTCTTGAATTCGTTCGGAGTGAAATCCTGGACCAGCGAGATCAGACCGGTCTGGTGATCGACCAGCAATACAACCGCATCATCTTTGTTCAGACGTGTGTAAGGAACGCTCATGGGAAAACTCCTGATGGACGGATGGATGAAGCATGAAGCGCCGACCGGATGGCCGGCGCTTCAGGGGAAATCAGAAAGCGAAGCAGGAACAGCCGAACGCGCCCCAGAAACCGGCGAAATCGCTGACCGGTGCGTTCGACATCCGCGCCTTTTCATGGCTGTGGGTGTGCACTGCACACGGCCCGCTGCACTGGTGAACCTGCGCCTGCAATGGCGAATTTGGCCGCCAGTGGCCTGGGACTTTGACCACCGGCGACCAGTCCGGCAGCACTGGAATCGAGCGTGGGCCGAGGTCTTCGAAGTCGCCGGCCGCGTAGACAATCTTGCCGCCGACCACGGTCATGACCGATTCGATCCACTTGATCGCTTCTTCTTCAACATGGAAGAAGTCCGCGCTCAGCGCCGCCAGATCCGCCAGTTGCCCGACCTTGATCTGGCCTTTCTTGCCCTGCTCCGAGGAGAACCAGGCGCTGCCGTGGGTGAACAGTTCCAGCGCGGTGGCGCGCGGCAGACCTTCTTCGTACAAGGCCAGACCGCCGACGGTGCGACCGCTGACCATCCAGTACAGCGACGTCCACGGGTTGTAACTGGAAACGCGCGTGGCGTCGGTGCCGGCGCCGACCGGTACGCCTTCGGCGAGCATGCGCTTGATCGGTGGCGTCGCTTCGGCGGCTTGCTTGCCGTAGCGGTCGACGAAGTACTCGCCCTGGAACGCCATGCGATCCTGAATCGCGATGCCGCCGCCCAGCGCTTTCACACGCTCGATGTTTTGCGGGGTGATGGTTTCGGCGTGGTCGAAGAACCACGGCAGACCGTTGAACGGAATGTCGCGATTGACCTTCTCGAACACGTCGAGCATGCGGCTGATCGATTCGTTGTAAGTCGCGTGCAAGCGGAACGGCCAGCGTTGCTCGACCAAGTGGCGCACCACCGGTTCCAGCTCTTCTTCCATGGTCTGCGGCAGGTCCGGGCGTGGTTCGAGGAAGTCTTCGAAATCGGCTGCCGAGAACACCAGCATTTCCCCGGCGCCGTTGTGGCGCAGGAAGTCATCGCCCTGATGCAACTTGACGCTGCCGGTCCAGTTCTGGAAATCGCTCAGCTCTTCTTTCGGTTTCTGGGTGAACAGGTTGTAGGCGATGCGCACGGTCAACTGGTCGTCTTTGGCCAGTTGCTCGATCACCTGATAATCGTCCGGGTAGTTCTGGAAACCGCCGCCGGCATCGATCGCACTGGTCAGGCCGAGGCGATTGAGTTCGCGCATGAACTGGCGGGTCGAGTTGACCTGATATTCCAGCGGCAGCTTCGGCCCCTTGGCCAGCGTCGAGTAGAGGATCATCGCGTTAGGCCGCGCGACCAGCATGCCGGTCGGGTTGCCGTTGGCATCGCGAACGATCTCGCCACCCGGCGGGTTCGGCGTGTCGCGGGTGTAGCCGGCCACGCGCAGGGCGGCGCGATTGAGCAGCGCGCGGTCATACAGGTGCAGGATGAACACCGGGGTATCCGGCGCGGCCTGGTTGATTTCTTCCAGAGTCGGCATGCGTTTTTCAGCGAACTGGAATTCGTTCCAGCCACCGACCACGCGCACCCATTGCGGGGTTGGCGTGCGGTCAGCCTGATCCTTGAGCATGCGCAGCGCGTCGGCCAGCGACGGCACGCCTTCCCAGCGCAGTTCGAGGTTGTAGTTCAAACCGCCACGGATCAAGTGCAAGTGCGAGTCATTGAGGCCGGGAATAACGCAGCGGCCATGCATATCGACCACTTGCGTGTTCGGCCCGCGCAGGGCCATGGCCTGGTTGTCGTTGCCAACGACCACGAAGCGGCCGTCGGTGATGGCCACGGCACTGGCCAGCGGTTTGGTGCGGTCTACGGTATGAAACTGGCCATTGAATAAAATCAGATCGGCGCTCATCGCAGTTCCTCAAGCAAAGTGAAAAGGAGCAAACCCCGCGCGCTCAGCGTGGCGAGGTCTCTTGGGAATCGAGGTGTTCATGGGCTTGGCTGGCTTCGAGCCACGGCGTAAACAAACGGGTTACCGGCGGCATCACCACGTAGACCACCGACAGAACGATGGTCAGGGTGATCAGGAACGTGGCCACCACGTAGTTGGAAAGAATCGGATGCAGCGCCAGCAGCGGTCCCCAGATCAGCGGCACGAGCAAGGTGTGCGGCAGAATCACCAGCAGCGTGACGACCGCTTGCTTCCAGCGCGGCGGCGGCGAAGCGGCATCGGCCAGTGGTGTAAACCAGAACTCCTTGATCGGCGCGACTTCAGTCTGATCGCCGTCAGCCAGCATCGGCGCCGCTTCGGCGACCAGTGCCTGACGCTGCGGCGACTCCAGCCACCCCTGCATCGCTTCAGTGGAGCTGAAACGCAGCACGCAAGTGTAAAAATCGAGACGCCCGCGCTTGCCGCGCACCACGTCCACGCCCAAATGGCCTTCACGCTGGCTCGCGACGCGGACGATATTGCGCAGCCAGGTTTCATACGCTGACTCGAAACCGGCCTTGACCCGGTGCTTGATGATCAGCGTGACCGTCTCATCGGCCCCCGGCGTCTGTGGATCGAGGACTTCAGGCATAACGCAGCACTCCGGGCAAACGAACAGGAATCACCAGCCGTCCCGGCCCGGCGATCAACACAGTGGTAAACAGGATCAACAGCAACCAGCCGAACTGCCCTTCGGCCACACTCCATTGCGGATGCACGACCAGCAGTGCCACCAGCAGCACAAAGAGAATAGGCAAGCACGCCAATCGCGCCAGCACCCCGGCGACGATCAGTAGTGGACAGAGGACTTCGGCGAAGATCGCCAGGATCAGGGTGAGGTGGGCACCGAGGTGGAACGGGTCTTCGATCAGTTGCAGTTGCGCGGTGAAATCCAGCAGTTTGGGCAAGCCGTGGACCCACAGCAGAAACAACCCGCCGCTGACCCGCAGGAACAGCAAACCGATGTCGCGTGCCTGTTCTTCCCGTTGAGAAACGTGCATGGACTCACCCGTGAATAATTATTGGGTGAATCATGCCGGGGTTGGGTGGGAGGAAATTGGATGTGTGTGCTCAGTTCCACGGCGTGCCAGGATTTTTGAAACACCGCAGAACATTGTGGGAGCGAGCCTGCTCGCGAAGGCGTCGGTTCAGTTACAAATACTTTGAATGACACAGCGCTTTCGCGAGCAGGCTCGCTCCCACAGGGGGGTTGTGTTCAGGCCGGTGGTTCGAGGTTATCCAGCACCCGATTCACCGCCAGCTCTCCGAGCATGATCAACTGCGCAATCCCCAACAACGCCCGACGCTGCGGCGCGGGCAACAGGTGGGCGACGTCCTGGGCGATGGTTTTGGCCGAGGCAAGTGTTTCGCTGGCGTCGGTCAGCAGTTCTTCGGCTTTGGTGTCGGCAGTTACCGCGTACATGCCGCGAGTTCTGCGTGGAGGTGGTGTAGAGCCGGGTGGAAGGAGGTAGTGGTCGAGGGCGCGGTCGGCGGCTTCGTGGAGTTTTCGGGAATCGATGGATTCGTAAGGGGATGTGGGGTCGATGTCGGGTGGGTTGGGTGTGACTTTGAACATGGTGAATCTCCTGTCCTGGGTTAACCACCATGACTTGTCGCTAAACAAATAATGGTGGCAGCTGCACGCAGGTTAGCGAACCGGGAGGAACAGGAACCCGGCAGACCCGAAGGCCTCCCGCGCGCAGCCGCCATAACATCAATTGCAAAAAGACAATCTGCAAAGACGTAGGGTGCACTGTGCGCCTGTATCCAATTCGGGTCGCTAAACCCGATCGCTGAACTATTCAGCGACCACCAAACGATAGAGACCCGACCACAAGCGCACAAGCCGGCGGATTCTGGCGTAGCTGTAGGCAACGGCGCAAGGTTGCGTAGCCTGAAAGAGTGTCTGAGGGTGTTGCTTAAACGGCGATGTTTAAACCACCGAAAATCTATGGATCGCACCGAGCCAATGTGGGAGCGAGCCTGCTCGCGAAGGCGCCGGGTCAGTCAACAAATGTTTTGAATGACACACCGCTTTCGCGAGCAGGCTCGCTCCCACAGGGGATTGGTGTTGTTTGTGAGATTTGTGCAGGGATTTAAATCGGCGGGATATTCAGCGGCGCCGCCATGAACTGACTGATCCGCGACCTGAGCCATTTCTCCGCCGGATCGTTGTCATGCACCCCGCTCCACGCCATCGACAATTGCGCCGCATCGATCGGGAACGGTGGATCTTCGGCGCGCAGCGCACACCCTTCCACCAACGCGCAGGCGGCGTAATCCGGCACAGTGGCGATCATCTCGGTGCCGGCGAGCAAGGCGCGCAGGCCGCTGAATTGCGGCACGCCCAACACCACGCGGCGGGTACGACCGACCTTGGCCAGGTCCATGTCGATATTGCCGCTCAGGTCGCCGGAGAACGACACCATCGCATGCGGACGCTCGCAGTATTCGTCGAGGGTCAGCGGCCCGGGACGGTCGTCGCCGCGCAGGACTTTGCAGGGAATGTCGCGCAATGTCTTGCGCTTGGCGTTGGCCGGCAGATCGGTGGTGTAGCTGACGCCCACTGAGATTTCCCCTGAGGCCAACAGTGCCGGCATCAACAAGTAATTGGCGCGGCGCACGACCACGACAATCCCCGGCGCCTCTTGCTGAAGCTGACGCAACAACGGTGGAAACAGGCCAAATTCGGCGTCGTCCGACAGGCCGATGCGAAACACGTCGCAACTGCTCGCCGGTTCGAACTCCTTGGCCCGGCTGACCGCGCCAGAGATAACGTCCATCGCCGGTTGCAGCTCTTTGAGAATCGCCAGCGCCCGCGCGGTCGGCTCCATGCTGCGACCGTTGCGCAGCAGTAACGGATCGTCGAACAGATCGCGCAAACGCCCCAACGCAGCGCTGACGGCCGGTTGCCCCATGAACAGCTTTTCGGCAACGCGGGTCAGGTTCTTTTCGAACATCAGCGCTTCGAAAATCACCAGCAGGTTCATGTCGACGCGACGCAGATCGTTACGGTTCATGGGCATGTTTTCCTTTTCGGTGTCAGCTGCTTTTGCGGGTGGGCGCTGCGCACTTTACTCGATTAACGGCACCTTGGCCGCGCGCTTGTACGGACCGTATTCCACGGGCACCCACTGAAAATGTTTGCCCTGCGCGGTAATGTGACCGATGCCCGGGAACGGCAGGTGCGCCGCCGTCACCCACGTCTTGCTGGCGACCGCCGCACTGAAGACTGCCTGACGCGCATTGATCGCTTGCGCACTGTTGACGTCAAAGCCGATGGACACTTCCGGATGCTCAAACTGCACAGCGAGGTTATGCACCAGATCCCCCATGAAGACGATGCTCTGAGTCTGCGAGGTGAAACGGTAGGTGGTGCTGCCCGGCGTATGTCCGGCTTCCAGTGTCGCTTCGACTAACCCCGGCAACGGCGACTGGCCCGCGGCGAAGGTCTTGAAACGCCCGGCGGCGACGTAGGGCGCGGTGGAGTCCTGGGCAATCTTGAAAAACTCTCGGGCGCCGGCCGGAGCTTTGGCCAGCGCGGCCGGATCGAGCCAGTAATCCGCTTCAGCCTTGGCGGCATACACCGTGGCATGGGTGAACAACGGTTGTTTCTGGGCATCGACCAGACCACAGACATGATCAAGGTGCAGGTGCGTCAGCAAAACCGTATCGACCTGCTCTGGCCGGTAGCCGGCCGCCTGCATATTCGCCACGAGCTGCCCGGCGGTGGCGCCGATGCATTGCCCGGCGCCACTGTCGACCAGAATCAGTTGCTTGCCGGTATTGACCAGAAAGGCATTGAACGCCGTCTGGACCCCCGGGGTTTCAATCGAACGGCGTGCCAGCAGCGCGCGGATCTGACTCTGACTCATGCCCTGCAACAGCTTTGGCGACAGGTCGTTGTAGCCATCGAACAACGCGGTGACCTCGTAATCCCCCAATGCCAGGCGGAAATAGCCCGGCGCCTGGGTGCCCTGCTGTGGTGCCTGCGCCATGGCACCGGAAATCACCAGCGCGCACGTCAGCGCCGTCGCTGCGTTAAAGATGCCTTTCATTTGATTCCCCTTGGACCTGCCGATTGCGGCGCCCCCTCGGTTCGCCACGCTTGCAGTCATGGTGCCGCAAACCGCGGGGCGCAGACTTGCAGGGATGTGCTGAGTTCAGGCCAATGCGCTGGAATTAACAACGATTAACTCGTCAGCCTCCCGCCCTCGGCCAACAATGAAACCCTCTGCGCAGCGTTGTTTTTTTGACCTGAGGGGATGCGCCGACCGTGCATTCCCCATCAACACGGACTTTGGCCATGGCTCACTTACAGCACAGCGTCGCCCTTGCCCCTGCCAACGAACCACGCAAGACCGGGGTCGGCGGACTCAGTCCGCAACGCGAACGACAGGTCAAACAACTGATCCTCGAACGCCTCGGCGAAAGCCTCGAGGTCACCGAACTGGCCCGCGCCTGCTCACTGTCACGCAGCCATTTTTCCCGCGCCTTCAAATGCAGCACCGGGTTATCGCCGCAGGACTGGATTCGCACCCAGCGTCTCGCGCGGGCCAAGCTGCTGATCCAGCATACCGACCTGAGCCTGACGCAAATCAGCCTGGAATGCGGGTTCTGCGATCAGGCGCACTTCTGCCATATGTTTACCCGCAGCGAGGGCATTAATCCGTTTGCCTGGCGCTGCCAGATCATGCGTGAACCCAAAGCCCAGCGTTCACAACCCGCCATGTTTTGATCGCGGCCCCCGTTGCACTGACGCTCAAACCTGAGGATTATGCCGGGACACCCCGGAATAGAAGGCCTGCGCACCCGCCCGGCCCTACTCCGCTCTGTCCGCCGCAGCACCGCAGGAGTGAGCTGTTGAGTCTTTCCCCGAATCAGGCCCTCGGTTTTGGCCCCTATCGGATTCATCCCGGCCAACGCTTGGTGCTCGAAGGCGAGCAGCCGTTGCGCCTGGGCCGACGGGCGATGGACATCCTCCTGATTCTGCTGGCCCATGCCGGCGAAGTGGTGAGCAAGCAGCAACTGATGGCCGGGGTCTGGCCGGACAGCGTGGTCGAGGACATCAACCTGCGGGTGCACATGGCGGCACTGCGCAAAGCCCTCGGTGACGGTCAGGCCGGCCAGCGTTACATCATCACCGTGGCGCAACGCGGTTACAGTTTCGTCGCCCCGGTTCTACCGCAATCCATGGAGGAGCGTCCTGTGGGCGATGCTGGCGGTCGGCACAATTTGCCCTTGCGGCGCACGCGGATGCTCGGTCGCCAGGCGCTCGTCGACAGCTTGATGACGCAGTTACCGCGCCAACGCTGCATCACCCTGGTCGGCCCCGGCGGGATCGGCAAGACCACGGTGGCCTTGCGCGTGGCCGAGCAGTTGATCGGGCATTACCGCGACGGTATTCGGCTGGTGGACCTGGCACCGCTCAACGATCCACGGCTGATTTGCTCACACCTGGCCGCCCTGCTCGATCTGGCACTCCCCGAAGGCGATCCGCTGGCGGCGCTGGTCAATGGCCTGCAACAGCGACAGATGCTGTTACTGCTCGACAACTGCGAACACCTGATCGATGCCGTCGCGATGCTCAGCGAAAGCATTCTGCGCGGCGCGCCGAAGGTGCATATCCTCGCCACCAGCCGCGAAAGCCTGCGGGCGGAAGGCGAATTCGTGCAGCGTCTCGATTCGCTCGAATACCCATTGATGAACGCGACATTGAATCGTCAGCAAGCGCTGGATTATTCGGCGCTGCAACTGTTCATCGAACGGGCCACGGCCGCGCAGGAAAGCTTTGAACTGAGCGATGCGCAGTTGCCGCAAGCAATCGAAATCTGCCACCGACTCGACGGTATTCCTCTGGCGCTGGAGCTGGCGGCAGCGCAGGTCGCCGAACTGGGCCTGGAAGGTTTGCTGAGCCAACTGCAGGGCCGTTTGCCACCGCTGGCAGCGGGTAATCAAAGCAGTCTTGAGCGCCATCTCACCCTGCGCGCCACGCTGGACTGGAGTTTCAACCTGCTCGACCGGTGCGAACAAACCTGCCTGCGTCGTCTGAGTGTGTTTTGCGGAGGGTTTACCCTGGAGTCGGCGGCGGCCGTCATCGTCGGCCAACAGATCGATCCCGGTGTGGTGTGTGTGTCGATCACCCAACTGGTGGCGAAATCCCTGCTCAGCGTCGAAGTCGGTGACGAAGAGGTGTTCTATCGTCTGCTCGACACGACCCGCCGCTATGCACTGGAAAAACTCGAGCACGCCGCCGAATGCGAAGAAACCCGCGAACGCCACGCCGAACGCTGCCTGGCATTGATGCAACAGGCGCAAAGCGATTGGGAAATGACACCGACGGCTTTGTGGATCGAGCGTTACGCCCGAGGGCTGGAAGACCTGCGCGCGGCGCTGGACTGGAGCCTGAACGGTGTCGGCCCGGGTAGTCTGGGGATTCGCCTGACAGCAGCGTCGGCGCCCCTGTGGCAAGAGTTGTCGCACCTCAAGGAGTATGGCGGCTATGTGCGGCGGGCGCTGAGCCTGCTCGATGAACTCGGCGAGCCCTGCCCGCGTCTGAAAATCTCCCTGAAACTGGCCCTCGGCAGTGCCTGTTATCACACGTGGGGAGGCACCCCGGAAACCATCCAGGCGTTCGTCGAGGCTCGCCAGTTGGCCCTCGAACACGACGACGTCGCCGGGCAATTGCGCGCGGTGTCCGGACACATGGCGGTCAACCTCAGTTGCGGGCACTACCGCATGGCGCTGGCGCAGAGTGAGCACTTCGATCGCCTCGGCGTGCACGGCGACCCGTTGTTGTCACTGAGTACCCACCGGTTGCGCGTGCTGGCCCTGCACTATGCCGGCGATCAACCGCAGGCGCGCACTCATGCCGAGCAGGTGCTGCAGCGCATGGCACACAGCGGCCACGTCAACCGCTTCACTCACGGTTTTGGCGTGCAATACGACCAGAGCGTCGCGTCGCTGACGGTGCTGGCGCGGGTGCTATGGATGCAGGGATTGCCGGAGCAAGCGTGGCATTCGGCGCGACTGGCCCTGGATATTGCCGTGCAGATCGACCATGGCACCTCGATTTGTTACACCCTGGCACTGGCCAGTTGCCTGATCGCTCATTACAACGGCGATCAGCAGAACGCCCGGGCGCTGTTGCAACTGCTGCTGGAACAATCGCAGAAGCATTCGGTGCTGCTGTTCAACACGTGGGCGCGACATTACGCGCAGGTGATCGACACGCAAACCAGCACGCCCGTGCCGAAGGACAGCAGTGGGCTGATTCGGGAAATCATGGTGACGCTGGATGACCGCTTTGTGGATGACGCACTGTTTGAGCGAGCGCTGAGTGGTGATGCGGGATGGAGCACGGCGGAGATTTTGCGGGCTCGGGCTGCTGCGTTATTGAAAGACGATCCGGATTGCCTGGACGGGGCCCTTCGCGAGCAAGCTCGCTCCCACAGGGATTTTGGGTGTACTCGGAACCCATGTGAGAGCGAGCTTGCTCGCGAAGAGACCCTCAAGGAAGCCGAAGCACTCCTGCAACAATCGCTGACCATCGCCCGCAGCCAAGGTGCGCTCGCCTGGGAACTGCGCAGTGCCACCTCACTGGCGCAACTCTGGCAGCGCCAATCGCGCAGCCAAGAGGCGCTGGATTTGCTCACGCCGATTTATCAGCGCTTCACCGAGGGCTACGCGACCCCGGATTTGCGCAAGGTGCGCCTGCTGATCGACGATTTACGCGAGCACAGGCACGCCTGAGGCCCGGCGTATCCGGTTGATATAGAGCGTATGCCGGCGCTCAAGATCAATCCCTTCACCGCAACGCTCCAGTTGCTTGCGCGCATAGCAGCGAGTGGTGTGGAGCATTCGGTATCGGCCTGTGCTGCCGCCCCGCTCCGCCACCAGCAATGACTTGCACGCCAGGCCTTCAATGATCGCAGCAAGCCGCGACGACGCGAGTTGCGGGCAACTGATCACCGCCAGCGCCGCCTCCAGGGTAAACGCCATTTTGAACACCGATAACCGCTGTAGCGCGCGTTGTTCCTGCTCGCTCAAGCGTTGATAGCTCCAGTCGAGTGCCGCCTGCATCGATTGATGCCGCGGTACCGCCGTGCGCCGGCCATGGCTGAGCACTTGCAGACCATTGCTCATTTGCGCCTGTAAGCCGACCAATGCCAAGGCATCGATCTGCGCCGCCGCCAGTTCGATCGCCAGCGGCAAACCGTCGAGTTGGCGACAGATCTCTAGGACGGCTTTGACATCCTGTTCACGCAGGCGGAAATCATGCTGTCGTGCGCGAGCGCGGCTGACAAACAACTGCACCGCAGAATGGCCCATGGCTTCAGTGATGCAATCGCCTGCGGAACGTTTCGGCAGGGTCAGCGGTGGCACGCCCTGAAGGGTTTCCAGACCGACCTGCAAGGCCTCGCGGCTGGTGGCGAGAACCGACAGGCGGGGAGCGGCCTCGAGCAACGTTTCAACTGCTGCCCGGCAAGCGCCGAGACGGTGGTCACAGTTATCCAGCAGCAGCAACGCATGGCGAGTCGACAGTCCGGGCAAATCGCTTTCAAGAGTGCGTAGCACCTGATCGAGCAGCGGTGTGTCGTCGTCGATCAAGCTCAGATCGATCTGCCACACGCCGTCTCTGTAGTACTGCAACAGCAGTTCCGCGACCCGCAACGCGACAGTGGATTTACCCACACCAGCCGCCCCCGTGACGGTCATCAGCCGACACAGCGGCATTTGCCGCACCAGCCCGCCGACCAGCGAATCGCGCCCGGCGACCGGGGTCAGCCGCGCCGGCAGATTATGCTCGGGTGTTCGCAGCCCCTCGAAGACCACTTGCGCGACGCTGTCGCAGCGCACCGGGGCGATAAAACTGTAACCGCATTGCGGCACGTTAACGATGTAGCGCTGACCGTTTTCGCCGTCACCCAAGGCGCGCCTGAGCGCGGCGATGTGCACGCGCAGGTTGATCTCCTCGACCACCGACGTTGGCCAAACCAGGGCAATCAATTGCTCCTTCCTGACCACTCGCCCGGCACGCTCGACCAGCACCTGCAAAATGTCCAGCGCACGACCGCCCATGCGCAAAGGCCGATCTCCGTCGAGTATCAGCCGTTGGCGCAGGTGGAAGGCGTAGGGGCCGAAATGCAGCACCGACGCCGTGTTCAAATCGATGAGGCTATCCATGCCAACTATCTTGGCAGCCTCAGATGACGCGACAACCGCTACACGAGACTCAATTCGGACATACGGGTGCGCCAGACGGACAACAGCGCTCTAGCTGAACTGTTCGCGGTATTGCGCGGGCGTCAGGCCGAGCTTTTCAGCGAACAGCGAACGCATGTGCCGCACACTGCCGAAACCACTTTTGTAAGCCACGGTTTTAAGCGGCAGATCGCTGGTTTCCAGCAAGTTTCGTGCGCAGTCGATGCGCGCACTTTGCAGAAACTCCATCGGCGTCATGTTGATGTCGCGGGTGAACACCCGCGCGAAGTGCCGCGCGCTCATATTGGCAATCGCCGCCATGCGCTCAACCGTGAAGGCTTCGTCGAGGTGTTCCAGCACGTAACTCTGCGCGCGGGTAATCGGCGTTTCCTGCGGTGCCACGGCAGCCATCAACGGGCTGAACTGCGCCTGCCCGCCCTGGCGTTTCATCACCACCAGCAGGACTTTGGCCACATCCTGCGCGAGCTTCTTGCCGTGATCGCGGGCGATCACAGCCAGCGCCATATCGATCCCCGCCGTAACGCCTCCCGAGGTGATCAGGTTGCGATCCTCGACATAGATCTGATCAGTCGTGACATGGGCGTTCGGGAACCCCTTGATCAGGCGCTCGGTGTAGTTCCAGTGCGTGGTTACACGGTAACCGTCAAGCAAACCGGCGTGCCCCAGGACAAAAGCGCCAGTGCAGATGGATCCGTAGTACTCGACGCGCCGGACTGCGTCTTTGAGCCAGGCAAACAACGACGGGAACTGCTGGTTGTAGGCACCGGGGCCTCCCGGCACCAGCAGCAAATCATAACGCTCGGTGTCGTCGCCAATGATCCGGTCGGCCTGCACCATCACACCATTGGAGGCCCGCAGCGGGCCCTCTTCGGTGCCAAGGGTGATCAATTGATAATGCGTATCGGGTTTCAGGTAGCGATTGGCAACCGAAAAAACCTCCAATGGCCCGGCCATGTCGAGCAGAAGAAAGTCGGGAAACAGCACCATTGCCACGGTTTTCATGGGAAGACATCACTTCAATCAGAGAGACATGATACGGACCAGACATTATGGCCAACTGTCGCCGTTTGAGCGCAAAAGTTTTGTGTGAAGGCTATCGCAAAACTGTCAACCTGACAGGGACAGTCTTTCAATTTTCATCTACTTACTGCGCAATACAGTAAACAGTAACCTTCTCCTCACTCGGACGAATTCACGTCCCGCAAGGAGATTTCATCATGCTGACCCTTCGCAAAGCCTCCGATCGTGGCCTCGCCAATCATGGCTGGTTGAAGTCCTTTCACACCTTTTCCTTTGCCAGCTATCGCAACCCGCGCGAGCAGGGTTTTTCCGATCTGCTGGTGATTAACGATGACCGCGTCGCTGCCGGCAAAGGCTTCGGCCAACACCCGCATCGCGACATGGAGATCTTTTCCTACGTGCTGGAAGGCGCACTGGAACATAAGGACACGCTGGGCACCGGCTCGGTCATTCGCCCGGGCGACGTGCAGTTGATGAGCGCCGGCAGCGGCGTAGCGCACAGCGAGTTCAACCATTCGGCGACCAAACCGGTGCACTTCCTGCAGATCTGGATCGTGCCGGAAGTCAGCGGTGCCAAACCGCGCTATCAACAGGAGCATTTCAGCGCACAGAAAAAACGCGGTCGCCTGCAATTGATCATCTCGCCGGACGGCAACGGCGGTTCGCTGAAAGTGCGTCAGGACGCACGGGTCTTTGCCGGGCTGTTCGACGGTAAAGAAACTGCCACGCTGGAGCTGCCAGCCAACCGTTATGCCTACGTGCATGTGGCGCGCGGCAGTGTTGAACTCAATGGCCAGCCCTTGCAGGAAGGTGACGGCGTACGGGTTCGCGAAGAACAGTTGCTGACCTTGAGCAATGGTGTCGATGCCGAGGTGCTGGTGTTCGACTTGCGGCCGCAGGAGTTGCCAGAAATGCCATGATGCGGTGTTTCAATGCTCACGAAAAACGGCCTTCTTTGAAGGCCGTTTTCTATTGTGGTGATTCGGGTGCTTGTTGCGAAGCAGGTCTTGGTGCACTTATATCCTTGCCGATCTGGATCGCGGCGAGTGTCGTCTGCAAGGTGGTTAATACCGCTGCTTGATTGGCAAAGTGCGCCCCTACGACGACGGTGATCATTCCGAGAAAATGGACGGCGGTCGTCGCCCAGTAATGCGCCTTCACTGTCGAGGCATGTTTGATGGCTTCTTTTGAGTCTTCGGCGATTTGTTGTACGCCGTCCCACATCAGATCGTATCGTTTGTCCCTCTCCGCCTGAGTCAAAAGATAAGCATCGATTTTTGTCGACACACCCTCGAACCGAGCGTCCATTCTGGTCTCAATGGTTTCTATCCTGGCATTGAATTCTTCACGACTGATAGCGTTCATGGCTTGAGTATTCCGACCTTTGCTCGCAAGGTCACTGATTGGGTTTTGACTGAATTCCGTGGTTCTCAATTCGACACCTTCCTGGGTTTACCGATACCGTCCCTGGTATCAACATCAGTGCGAGCCCTGCGCCCCTCACCGACATGACGAAACAATAGGCCCCATCCAACCGCCTCACAAGCCGGGAGATTCTGCCTCTGATGTAGGCCGTTTCGTCAGAGCTTGTAGCCCCGCCAAAAAGAACGTCTGCCTAGTCATTCTCCGACACGAACACGTCGACAATCTGCTCAATCACCGCCCGCACCCGCGCGGTATGCCGCAAGTCCGCGTGGGTCACCAACCACACTTCGTACGGCAATGGTCGAGTGCGCTCCGGCCAGAGCCTGATCAGGCCATCGCGCTCGCCCATGTACACCGGGATTTCTCCGACACCCAACCCTGCGGCAATTGACCGGCGGACGAGCAGGCTGGAACTGAGGCTGGCGACGATGCGACCGCGACTTAGCGGCTCCGACACCAGGGTCAGGTCCTTTTTGCTTTGCAGATACGGTTGATAGACCACCAGATCATGCCCCTCAAACGCTGTGTCCGGTTGCGGCACGCCATTGGCGTCTATATAGGCCTGAGAGGCGAACAGGCCCACCGGCCATCGGGCGATTCGCCGAGCGATCAGATCAGGATTGTCCGGCCGGGTGTTGCGCACCGCGATATCCGCCTCGCGCTTGGCCAGGCTGAGGATCTGCGTGGACGCGTCCAGTTGCACTCGTACGTCCGGGTGCTGCTCGTGCAAACGGGCGATGGCCGGGATCAGAAAGTCGATCGCCAGCGAATCCGTGGTACTGACGCGCACCGTGCCGGTCAGGCGATCATCCAGGCCCTGAATCTGCCGCTCCAGCTCCAGTGCCGAATGCTCCATTTTCTCCACACTCCTGAGCGCCGCCTCACCGACAGCGGTCAACGCGTAGCCGTCGGAGGTGCGCAGGAACAACGTAGCGCTCAGGGACTTTTCCAGCGCCGTGATCCGTCGCCCGACAGTGGCCTGATCCACCCCCAAAACCCGTGCAGCGCCACGTAGCGTCGACTCGCGGCAAACGGCCAGAAATACCCGTGCGTCATCCCAATTCATGCTGCCTCCAAGTGATGCAAATTCGCATCGCAGCAACGCTAAATCGCTGCATTAACGCAGCAACAATAGCCGATATGCTGAACGCCATAAACCTTCCGCGAGATCGCTATCATGCGCACTTCAACCTCCACCGGTATCTGGCTGCCGATTTTCGCCGGCCTCTGCGCCAGCCTGGTCAGCATCGGGCTGGCGCGTTTCGCTTACACCCCATTGATCCCTTCGCTGATTGAGGCGCAGTGGTTCAGCGCCAACGATGTGGTCTACCTCGGTGCGGCCAATCTGGTGGGCTACCTGATCGGCGCTCTGCTCGGCCGGCCGACAGCGCGCCAGCTCGGCAATAAAAATGCCTTGCGATTGATGATGCTGGTGGTCACGGCGGCATTTTTTGCCTGCGCGTTTCCGTTGTCGGTGAGCTGGTTCTTCGGCTGGCGACTGCTGTCGGGGATTGCCGGCGGTGCGATCATGGTGCTGGTAGCCGCGACAGTTCTGCCGCATGTTCCGCCGGCGCGTAAAGGGCTGGCCAGTGGCGCGATCTTTCTCGGCATAGGTCTTGGCATTGCCGGTTCCGGGACGCTGGTGCCGCCGCTGTTGAGCCTCGGTTTGCAAGCGACATGGCTGGGCCTGGGGGCTTTGGCCTTGGTGCTGACGGCGCTGAGCTGGTTTGGCTGGCCGGCTGATTTCCTGCACCCGGTCGTTGCGCAAGAAACGGTGTCCGCAGAACCGACACCGCGCGGTGTGTATTTGCTGTTCGCCCAATACGCCTTCATGGCCGCTGGCCTGGTGCCGGCCATGGTGTTTCTGGTGGATTACGTGGCACGTGGACTCGGCGCCGGGGCACATATCGGCGCGCTGATCTGGGTGATGTACGGTTTGGGCGCAATTGTCGGTCCGGTGAGTTATGGCTTTCTTGCCGATAAGCTTGGCGCACGCTCCGGCATTCGCCTGGTGCTGGTGGTGCAGGCGATTGTCCTTGGGTTGCTGGCAATGACTCACTCGTTTCTGGCGCTGGCGTTGCTGGCGGTTATTCTCGGTTCATTTCCGCCTGGTATTGTGCCTCTGGCTCTGGCGCGAGTGCATGAGCTGGTGCCGGAACACCATCGTCAGCAGATCGCCTGGAGCCGTGCCACGGTGTCATTCGCCACCTTTCAGGCGCTGGCCGGATTTGCCTATTCAGCGCTGTTCAATGCCAGCGGCGGTCATCACGCGCTGTTGTTCGTCATTGCCGCTGGCGCAATCGTCGTGGCGCTGCTGCTGGAGCAAGCCATGAAATGGCTGCCCGCTCCTACTGAGTCGCGCTGCTGTGCAAATTGAAGGGAATCATTACTTGCATAGCACGCTCCCATCTACAGAACTTATGCCAACAGGAATCGATATGTCCCTGCCCAACGAAATGACCCGAATCGAAATCAGCGAACCCGGTGGCCCCGAGGTCTTGCAACCCAAACGCGTGGCGCTTCCAACCGTCGCAGAAGGCGAGGTGCTCATCCGCGTACACGCCGCCGGGATCAACCGGCCGGACGCCTTGCAGCGTGCTGGCAAATACCCGATGAAACCCGGCATGAACCCTATTCCCGGGCTGGAGGTCGCCGGCGAAATTGTGGCACTCGGAGCCGGTGTCAGCCAGTTTGCCGTGGGCGACAAAGTCTGCGCGCTGACCAACGGCGGTGGTTATGCCGAATACTGCGCCGTCCCCGCCGGCCAGACTCTGCCGATTCCACACGGTCTGGACTGGGTGCACGCCGCCGCAATCCCGGAAACATTCTTTACCGTGTGGGCCAACCTGTTCGGCCTCGGCAGCGCCAGTCGTGGTCAGCGCGCACTGATTCACGGTGGCACCAGCGGCATCGGCACAACCGCACTGATGCTGTGCCGCGAGTTCGGTATTGAAGCGTTTGCCACCGCCGGCAGCCCGGACAAATGCGCAGCAATTCGCGATCTGGGCGGCGCAGCGATCAATTATCGCGATGAGGATTTCGCGGCAGTCATCGCCGAGAAAACCGCAGGCCAAGGCGTCAATGTGATCCTCGACATCATGGGCGGCTCGTACCTCAACGATAACGTCAGCGCCCTGGCGATGGATGGCCGTCTGGTCATGCTCGGTTTCCTCGGCGGCGCGCGAGCCAATGACTTTGACTTGCTGGCAATGATGGCCAAACGTGCGGTGATCACCGGCTCGCTCTTGCGCGCCCGTACCGCTGCTGAAAAAGCTGCGATTGCCGATCAACTGCGCGAGCACGTATGGCCGGCGCTGGCTGCCGGGCGCTGCTTGCCGATGATCGACAAGGTCTACCCGCTCGCCGACGCCGCTCAGGCTCACGCGCACATGGAGGCTGGCGACCATATCGGCAAGATCGTTCTGCAGGTCGTGTGAGTCTTTGCAGCATTTGGTAATTGTTGCACCGGGGCAGTGGTCGAAAAACTCACGCGCAGACCGAGGCATCTGGTAAAAAGCCTTCTTTGTCTGCGCCTGGGTGAAACGTTTAATGTTCCTGTCCTTCATGACGCGTCTGCGACGCCGCCGTTTGGCGTTTGCCTGCATGGCCGCGCTGATTATCGGCGTGCCGACCAGTTGTGCCGTGCTCGAACACACCGAACGCAAACTGCTGTTTCGCATCGAACCGGGCACTGCCGGTTGGTATCACGGCTTGCCCGGGAGCGTGCAGGAACTCGACCTGCAACCGAAGACCTTCAAGGCCGGGGAAAACATTCATGCCTGGTGGTGGCCGGCGGAAAAAGCCAATGCGCCGGCCATTCTCTATCTGCATGGCGTGCGCTGGAACCTCACCGGGCAGTTGTTCCGTATCGAACAACTGCGCGCTGCGGGCTATTCAGTGCTGGCCATCGACTACCGAGGATTCGGCAAGAGCCATGGTGATCTGCCGTCGGAAAGCAGCGTTTACGAAGATGCGCGGGTGGCGTGGGAACGCTTCAAACTGCTGCAACCGGACCCAGCCAAACGCCTGATCTACGGGCACTCCCTCGGTGGCGCCGTGGCGATCGATCTGGCCGCTGAACTCGGCCAGGCCGCCGCTCGCGATCATTCCGCGCTTCCTGTGCGCGGGCTGGTGATCGAGTCCACATTCACCACGCTGGCGGATGTTGCCGCGTCGGTGGCCAACACTTCGCTGCCGGTGCGCTGGCTGCTGTCGCAGAAATTCGACTCGATCGACAAGATCGCTGATATCCACATGCCGCTGCTGGTGGTCCACGGTTTAGCTGACGCTTTCGTGCCGCCGCGCTTCAGCGAGCAACTGTTCAACGCCGCGCAACAACCCAAGCGCCTGCTGTTGGTGCCGGGCGCGACGCACAACAACAGCATGGCGCTCGGCGGGCAGAATTACCGCAAGGCGCTCGACAGCCTGATGCAGAGCAAACCGGCCCCCCGGGTGGCCGGACCTGCCACCGTGCGCAACGGGCGGGACACTTAACGGTAGCCGCGAGCCTGCAAATCGAACAGTTGCGCGTAATGCCCAGAGGCGGCGATCAATTGATCGTGGCCACCCTGCTCCAGAATCCGGCCTTGTTGCAGCACGATGATGTGGTCGGCATTGCGCACGCTGGAAAAACGATGGGAAATCAGCAACGTCATGCGACCTTCGCTGTGCTGGCTGAAATGCTCGAACACCGCCGCCTCGGCCGCCGGGTCAAGGGCGGACGTTGGCTCATCGAGGATCAGAATGTCGGCATCACGACGCATGTAAGCGCGGGACAAGGCAATCTTCTGCCACTGCCCACCAGACAATTCCTGGCCACCGGCAAACCAGCGTCCCAACTGCGTGGCATAACCCTTGTCGAGCCCTTCGATGAAGGGAGCCGCCATGCCTTGGGCGGCGGCCTCCTGCCAGCGCTGCGCGTCGTTGAACGCCAGGGTATCGCCGACGCCAATGTTTTCTCCGACGCTGAACTGGTAGCGGATGTAGTCCTGAAAAATCACCCCAATGCGTCGACGTAACGCGGTCTCCTGCCAATCCTGCAAATCGCTGCCGTCGAGCAGGATGCGTCCTTGATCGGGGCGGTAGAGCCGGGTCAGCAACTTGATCAGCGTGGTCTTGCCTGAACCGTTCTCGCCGACCAGCGCCATGCTCTGGCCTGGCACCAGTTGCAGGTCAATGTTTTCCAGCGCTGGCCGACTGGCACCCGGATAACGGAAACCGACGTTCTCGAAACGCAAACCATCGCCCGGGCAGACGCCGACCGTCAGGTGACCGCTATCGACCTGAACCGGTTCGGCCAGGTATTCATACAGACTGGTCAGGTAGAGGCCGTCTTCGTACAGGCCACTGATCGCACTCAGACTGCTGCTCACCGCGCTTTGGCCTTGCTTGAACAGCACCAGATACATAGTCATCTGGCCGAGGCTGATCTGGCCATGCACGGCATCGATCACCACCCAGGCATAGGCCACGTAAAATGCCGCAGTACCGAGCAGGCCGAGACCGAAACCCCAGCCATCGCGCCGCAACGTCAAACGGCGGTCTTCGGCATACAGCCTGGCGAAGGTGTCGCGGTAGCGTTGCAGCAACAGTGGGGCAAAGCCGAACAGCTTGACCTCTTTGATATAGGTTTCGTGGGAGAGCAAGGTTTCGATGTAATTCTGCTGCCGACTCTCCGGCGCGCGGCGGGTGAACAGTCGAAAGGCGTCACCGGAAAAATGCGCCTCGGCAAAGAACACCGGCAACGCCCCCACCACCAGCAGCACCAGCGCCCAAGGGGAGAAGTGCACCAGCAGCACCCCGAAGCTGATCAACATGATCAGGTTCTGAATCAAGCCCAACGACTTCATGACCAGCGCCAGTGGCCGGGTCGACGCCTCGCGACGCACGCGCACGAGTTTGTCGTAGAACTCGGAGTTCTCGAACTGCACCAGTGACAGGGTCTGCGCTTTTTCGAGGATCAGCGTATTGACCTTCTGCCCCAGTTGCACCCGCAACAACGACTGCTGCACCGACAGTGCCCGTTGTGTACCGGACAACAGCGCCAACACCCCAGCCTCCAACAACACATAACGCAACACCGGCCACAGCGGCGCACTGCCGTGCTGTGCGTGCAACTGCATCGCTGCCACCACCGCATCGACAATCCGCTGGCCCAACCATGCCGCCAGCGCCGGCAGCAAACCGGCAACCAACGTTGCCAGCACCAGCCCCAGAAACAAGCCACGCGATGTCCCCCAGACCAGGCGCAAGGCTCGCTGCGCCTGATCGAACAAGGACGTGAAACGCGATAGATCAGGCATGGGGCATTGGACTCTGCAGGTGATGATTGTGCGTCATGGTACTCCAGCGCTACGACTGAATTTCACACGACAACCGCGTTATCGTCGACACGCTTTTCAGAACAAAAACATCTGGAAGACAATGGCCTTTCCGACGTCCAACGCTTTGCTATGTTTTAACCGCCCTACGCGGAACCCGGCGAACCCCCGCCACGCTCCGCGCCTGACTGCCGGGAGCAGAGACATGAGAATCGACCCGTACCTGATCTTCAATGGTGACTGCCGCGAGGCCTTCACCTTTTACGAGCAAGCCTTGCAAGGGAAGCTTGAGGCGATGATGACGTTCGGCGAGACACCCGCCGCCGAGCATGTGCCCAAGGACCATCATCATCTGGTCATCCATACCTGCTTGAAAGTAGGCGATCAGATGATCATGGCCTCGGACACCACACCCGATCGCCCGACTCAGGGCATGAGTGGCTGTTCGATTTCGCTGAACGTCGACAGCATCGCCGAAGCCGAGCGCGTGTTCAACGCACTGGCCAGCGACGGCCGCATCGACATGCCACTGGAAGCGACGTTCTGGGCGGCGCGTTTCGGCATGCTGGTCGATCGTTTTGGCGTGTCGTGGATGGTCAATTGCGAGAGCGAAAAGTAACCCTGACATTTCGTCAGCCATGAAAAAGCCCAACCGGTTCAGGTTGGGCTTTTTGCTTCAGCGCTGGGCCAATTCGTGGCGTACACATTGTTCGTAATAGGTCTGCTTGACCGCTGCCGGCTTGAGCTTCGACGTGCTGTTGTAGGTTTGCTCGGTGATTCCCATCGCGGTCATACGCATCCACGGTTGCTGGAATCGTCGCACCTGCAATTGCTTGCGCGCGCCATACAGCGAGACGCCTGACAGCTTCGATTGCTGAGCACCGGCAGCGATATCAGAACCCCAGGTGCAGGCAAAGCGATGGCTTTTGCTTAACTCTTTCGCCTGCACGCCTGTGGCGAAGACAGCCAGGGAAAGCGTTGCAACGGTGATAACAATCGTCCGCATAGAGCCCACCTAACCTTTTGAAAAAAGGCGATTTTGCCGGGGAAGCGAACGCCCGGGGGCCAGCAATTTGCCGCCTTTTCAGAGTTTTTTGCGGGCCAAAAAAAAGGCGACAGGATTTCCCGATAAAATCCTGTCGCCCTGTTCATCACCAATCAACTGCCAATGACCTCAACACGCAGTCGATCGGCACCCTCCTCGCGACAATCAATACGAACCGGCAAGAACAGCTCGATCACCGCGATATTGCTGTGCAAATGCTCGGTCATGCGCGGCGTGGTAAACGAGCCACCACCGGCCAGCGCCATTGGCAACAGCAACTGATCGGCGAGGTGTTCAGCCACCGCAGCGCCACTGCGCAACCAGTCGGCAGCCTGACTGATCGCAGCATCGGCAACCCTCTCTGCGCGCAATGACACTTGGCCGAACGCGCTGAACACCTCGGTGACGTGTTCGAAAGCGTACTCCAGCAGCAACACGTTGCCTGGCCCGCGAGCCGGATCGAGTGTCACAGGATGCAGCGCCGTAGCCGGAAGATTCAATCGCTTGGCCACTCGGCTCAGCTCACGTTGGGCGACCGTAGGTCCAAGCCCGGCGGTCAGAGCCCACGCGCTTGGTGAAATCGCTTCGCCACGGTCACACAAATCGAGTCGCGTCAGGTTCGCCGGTTGCACATTCACCTCAATCTCGCCACCGCCGGCCGGGGCAAAACCATGGCGCAACAAGTCCAGCTCAACGTTGGCACCCATGCGGCGCAGCAGCGGCAGCCAACTGCGCGTGAGAAAATCGGCCGGCGGCGCCAGCGGGTTATGCGTGCCACCGGAAATCCGTAGCCGACTCGCCTGCGGTGCCCGTAACAGCGCCGGCAACAAAGTCTGTAACACCAGCGTGCAACTGCCAGCCGAGCCGATGGCGAATTGAAAGTCGCCATCGCGAATCGCGCCGGGTTCAAAGCTCAAGGCTTGCGAACCCAAATGTGCACCGCCAACCGTTGCACCACACACCTCGGCCGCCGCCATCACCGCCGTCAAGTGTTGGCGCAGCAGTCCCGGACGGCTGCGCCTGGCACGAATCTGTTTAATGCGAAACGCCCTGCCCGTCACCATCGATAGGCTCAAGGCGCTGCGCAACACCTGGCCGCCACCGATGGCACCGTCCAGTTCTATCACTTCCTGTTTCATGGCATTCCTTACGCGTACAGCCCGACGGTATCCCGGAGGTACTGATCCAGCCGTCGCGAGTCTTCCTGAGTTCTGAGTAATGTGGGCACTTCGCGCTCGAGTTCGGCCGCGATGAACCCGTGCAACGCCGGTCGACGCGGCCCATAGGCGCTCTCATCGGCATTGCGTTTAAGGGCGAGCAATTCGTCGACTTCATCGAGCAACGCGCGGTCGTCGACGGTGGTCAGGAGGTCGGCAAACGTCATCGGTGGCCGGCCTCGTCCCTGATCGATCCAGCGCACGGCCAATAATGGTCGCAGCACGTAGAAGTACTTTTTGAAACGCACGGTTTCACCTTGCAGGTAACCGCGAAAGTTCTTCTTTGCCATCGACAGATAGTGATTGCGCGCTGCTGGCGGGCTGTAGAACGCTTCGGCGAGTTCGCGCAGCTGTGCCACCTGCGCGGTTTCACTGCGATAAACCAGCGGCGAGTCGAGCCACTCCAGCAAGGTCGGATTGGATTTGCGCAATAACCCGAGGGTCTTGCGCAGCTCCCAACCACTGACGTCGAGTTCATCGTCCAGCGGACGCTCGATCACATCACGCGGCGCATCGACCTGAACGAACCACTCGGGCTTCTCCACGTAGACAAACCGCACGTCGTAATCGCTGTCGGTCGAGGCAAAACCCCAGGCCCGACTGCCGGATTCACAGGCGTACAGCACCGTGACATTGCGCTCGCGTTCTATCCGCGCCAGCTCTTCCAGAACCCGCGCGCGCATGGTGGTGCACAGCGGGTGACGTTCTTCCAGTTCCATGACTTGCTTTCCTTTTATCCTTTGACGCACACCACCTGACGCAAGGTGTGCAGCACTTCCACCAGCTCACGCTGGGCGTGCATGACCTTGTCGATGTCCTTGTAGGCCATCGGAATCTCGTCGATCACCGCCTCGTCCTTGCGGCACTCCACATGGGCCGTGGCGCGAATCTGATCCTCGACAGTGAACGTATTCTTGGCCTTGGTCCGACTCATGGTGCGGCCGGCGCCGTGGCTGCAGGAACTGAAGGATTCTTCGTTACCCAGGCCGCGGACAATGAAACTCTTGGCGCCCATCGAGCCTGGAATAATCCCCAGTTCGCCCTTCTTCGCCGACACCGCACCTTTGCGCGTGACCAGTACCTCTTCACCGAAATGCCGCTCTTTCTGCACGTAGTTGTGGTGGCAGTTGACCGCTTCCAGCACCACTTCGAACGGCTTGCGGATAATCTGCCGTGTCGCTTGAATCACCGCGCGCATCATCAGCTCGCGGTTCTGTTTGGCGAAGTCCTGCGCCCAACCCACCGCTTCCACGTAATCATCAAAGTGCTGACTGCCCTCTTCGAAGTAGGCCAGATCACGATCCGGCAGGTTGGCGATGTGCTGACGCATATCAGCCTGAGCCATCTGGATGAACAGGTTGCCGATGGCATTGCCGACGCCACGCGAGCCGCTGTGCAACATGAACCAGACCCGGTTGGCTTCATCCAGGCAGACTTCGATGAAGTGGTTGCCGCTGCCGAGCGTACCGAGGTGCCCGCGGTTGTTGGTGTTGGCCAGTTTCGGGTACTTGTCAGTGATCAATTTGAACCGTGGCTGCAGCCCCGCCCAGGCCTGATCGGCTTGCTGCGGGATTTCATCCCAGGCGCCCTTGTCACGTCGCGAACGGGTCGAACTGCGGCCATGCGGAACCGCTTGCTCGATAGCGCTGCGCAGCCCGTGCAGGTTGTCCGGCAGATCGGCAGCAGTCAGTGACGTGCGCGCGGCGATCATGCCGCAGCCGATGTCTACGCCAACCGCTGCCGGAATGATCGCGCCGACTGTCGGGATCACGCTGCCGATGGTCGAGCCCTTGCCCAAGTGCACATCCGGCATGACCGCCAGATGTTTGAAGATGAACGGCATTTTTGCGGTGTTCATCAACTGCTCGCGGGCCTCGTTTTCCACCGGAACGCCTTCGGTCCAGAGTTTGATCGGTTTGCCGTTGGCGACTTCGAGCAATTGGTAAGTGTGATCTTTCATGTCTTTATTCGACTGCGTATTAAAGAAATTTGAGTTGGCCATCATGGCGTCTCGCTGGGTTTTGCTGTTCGTTGCGATAGACATAGCAGCGGCCGTGCCAGGTTTTCAATCCCCCTGAAAAAACTTCATAACTCTCTGTTTTAAATGACCTTTATTATCTATCGACTTTTTGAGTGTTTGAATTGACGACAAACCCTGCGTAGAAAAATTATCATTAGATATCGTTTTTTATCTTTTGAGATAAGCATGCAAAATAGACGTACCGTCGCCATCGGTTTTATCGGAGCCACCCTTGATCGCGTCGGTAAAGGCGCCAATCGCTGGAGCCATTGGCGCCCGAGCGTGGGCCTCTGCCAGCAGGCGGATGTGCTGATCAATCGGCTTGAGCTGATTCACGGCATCGACGCCCGCGACGTCAGTCTCGCCGAGCGGGTGCGCGCCGACATTCAGCAGGTGTCACCGGAAACCGAAGTGCGCCTGCACTCGATGGCGTTGCGCAATCCGTGGGATTTTGAAGAGGTCTACGGCGCGCTGCACGATTTCACCACTGCCTACGCGTTCGACACCGAACACGAGGACTACCTCGTCCACATCACCACCGGCACCCACGTCGCGCAGATCTGCTGGTTTCTGTTGACCGAGGCGCGCTACTTGCCCGCTCGCCTGATCCAGACCTCCCCCGCCAAGCGCAAGAGCGAAGACGAACACGCCTGCGGCACCCACGCCCTGATCGACCTCGACCTGTCGCGATACGATCGCATCGCCTCACGCTTCGCCAATAAACGCCTGGAAGGTCTGGCATTTCTGAAGTCCGGCATCGCCACACGCAATGCCGCGTTCAATCGCTCCATCGAGCAGATCGAACGCGTTGCGGTACGCTCGAAAGCCCCCATGTTGCTGATCGGCCCGACCGGTGCCGGCAAATCCTTTCTGGCTCGACGCATCTACGAACTCAAACGCAACCGCCATCAGATGCAGGGGCGCTTTGTTGAAGTCAACTGCGCCACCCTGCGTGGCGACGGTGCGATGTCGACCTTGTTCGGCCACAGCAAAGGCGCCTTCACCGGCGCACAGAACGCCCGCGACGGTCTGCTGCGTGCGGCCGATGGCGGCATGCTGTTCCTCGATGAAATCGGCGAACTGGGCGCCGACGAGCAGGCGATGCTACTCAAAGCGATTGAAGAAAAACGCTTCTTTCCACTGGGTTCTGACAAGGAGGTGGAGAGCGACTTCCTGATCATCGCCGGCACCCATCGCGACCTGCGCAGCCGGGTCGCTGAAGGCCTGTTTCGCGAAGACTTGTACGCACGCATCAACCTCTGGACGTTCGACCTTCCCGGCCTCGCCGGCCGCCGCGAGGATATCGAGCCGAATATTGATTTCGAGTTGCAGCGACATGCCCGTGAGCATGGGCAATTGGTGCGCTTCAACCTTGAAGCACGCCGCCGCTATCTGGCCTTCGCCAGCTCTAGCGAAGCGGCGTGGCTGGGCAATTTCCGCGAACTGTCTGCGTCGATCACGCGCATGGCGACATTGGCGGATAGCGGGAGAATTGATGAGGCGCAGGTGCAGGAAGAGATTGAGCGGTTGCGTTATGCCTGGGGCCTGACCCAAGCGGGAAGCAACTCAGAAGATTTGCCAGGGAATGAAGAGAGCATGGATCTGTTTGACCGCTTGCAGTTGCGGGCAGTGCTCGAGGTCTGCCGGCAAGCAGACAGCCTGTCAGATGCCGGTCGCCGCTTGTTTGGCATCTCGCGCCTGGCCAAGGCGCAGCCTAATGATGCGGACCGCTTGCGCAAGTACCTGGCCCGGTTCGGGATTGAATGGAGCCAGTTGTCGCCGTAGATCTCTGAGACGTATAACGCCTGGCCACCTTACTTGACCGGATGCCGCTGGTCTGATGTACCGCACCTTCGCCCTGTGAGTTCTTCCAATGCAGTACATCCCCGACCTGGAAGACAACCTCATGAACAAGCGAATGATTGCTATCGGATTGGCAAGCCTGCTTTCACTGTGCCCACTGTTTTCCCTTGCGGCTGAAAAAACAGGCGGCTCCTCAGTTCCAGCCACTGCGATTCCCGGCGTAAACCAAGGCGGAACCGAGTCAAAAGAAGACAAAGCTGACAAGAAAGGTGAGGAAGCATCCGGATCAAATTCCGGTGCCGAGGCACACGAAACACAGAAGGATGCCAACACCTCGAGCGATTCCTCAGATATCAAAAAACCCAGCCAGTGAACCGCTGCTCTTGGCCGATGAACAGATGGTAGCGCCGAGCCATGAATGCTAACGTTCCCGGCCAACATTCAGGGATGGCGTGCCATGTTCAATCGGTTTCTGGCGACAACGGCAATACTGCTCACTTTCAGCTTTGCAGCACACAGCGCACCCTTGCCCAGCGAATATCTGGAAGAGTGCCAGCGAGTCGAAAATTCGGCCAAAGCCATCATGAAAGCCAGGCAAGGAGGCGTGCCCCTCTCCTCCGTCCTGGAACTGGCCGACAACGCAGGAAAGGAGAGCGAGTATGTGGGCAGTTTGTACAAAGCGCTGATCGGGCAGGCCTACGACATGCCTAGGGAGTCGGACGCGAGGAAGCAGGAGAAGGTGGTGGCTGACTTTCAGAAAACCTTTTATTCGCTTTGCATCGATTCGGCGCAGAAAACGGCGAGTGAAAGAGGCTGACGGGGAATGCTCTTCTATAGAGAGCAAAAATCACTGCGCATGAAAAAGCCCAATCTTTCCAGATTGGGCTAAGTCATTGAATTATATGGTCGGGACGGAGTGATTCGAACACTCGACCCCTAGCACCCCATGCTAGTGCGCTACCGGACTGCGCTACGCCCCGACTGGTTTTGCAACTGTTCTTCACCTCGAAGAACGCTCAAGAATATAGCGCAAGCGTTTGAAAACTGGAAGTATTCAAACGCTGCTTTTTATTTCTTGAGAACCACCAGCACATCTTCCAATTCGGCAATCATCTGCCGAATCATCTGCTTGTATTGGGTCGTGTCGTCTTTGGCTTCATCGCCGGACAGGCGCAAGCGTGCGCCGCCGATGGTGAAACCCTGATCGTAAAGGAGCGCGCGGATCTGCCGGATCATCAGCACGTCCTGGCGCTGATAATACCGGCGGTTTCCGCGGCGTTTGACGGGGTTGAGTTGAGGAAACTCCTGCTCCCAGTAGCGCAGCACGTGTGGCTTTACGGCACACAGCTCGCTGACTTCACCAATGGTGAAGTAGCGTTTGCCCGGGATGACAGGTAGTTCGTCGTTATGACTTGGTTCCAGCATAAGCCTCAACTCGGGCCTTCAACTTCTGCCCTGGACGAAAGGTGACCACACGGCGAGCCGTGATCGGGATTTCTTCCCCCGTTTTCGGGTTGCGGCCAGGCCGCTGGCGTTTGTCCCGAAGGTCGAAATTGCCGAAACCGGACAATTTGACCTGCTCGTTGTCTTCAAGAGCGTGCCTGATTTCCTCGAAAAACAGTTCGACCAATTCCTTGGCTTCCCGCTTGTTCAGGCCCAGCTCTTCATACAGACGTTCCGCCATCTCAGCTTTCGTCAAAGCCCCCATACGTCACTTCCTTAACGTGGCGTTCAACCTTTGTTCGAGCGAGGTGAGGATATTTTGCGTCGTCGAATTCACCTCATCGTCATTAAGAGTGCGCGATGGATGCTGCCAGGTCAAGCCAACTGCAAGGCTTTTTCTATCAGGATCAATGCCTTTACCCTGATACACGTCAAACAGCCTGAGATCCGTGAGCCATTCGCCTGCATTTTCACGGATTACGTCCAGTACGGCCGCGGACGCGACGTCTTTGTGCGCAATCAGTGCAAGGTCACGACGCACTTCAGGAAAGCGCGACAACTCGTGGAATTTCGGCATTTTACCGAGTGCCACTTCAGCCAGAACCAGCTCGAAAACGAAGACCGGACGGTCCAGACCCAAAGCTTTCGACAATTCCGGGTGAATGGCGCCGATGAAACCGACTTCACGCCCTTCGCGCTCGATGCGCGCGGTTTGACCCGGGTGCAACGCAGGGTGTTTGCCCGGAGCGAAGGTGAACGAATCCAGTGCACCGGCGAAGCCCAGCACCGCTTCCACGTCAGCCTTGACGTCGAAGAAATCAACCGTGTCGCGACCTTGCGCCCAACCTTCCGGCAGGCGGCTACCGCAAACCACGCCGGACAGCATCGGCTCTTGCTTCAGGCCTTCGAGCTGACCGACGAAGCGCAGACCGCTTTCGAACAGACGCACGCGATCTTGCTGACGGTTGAGGTTGTGCTGCAGCGCCTTGACCAGACCCGGCCACAGCGACGAGCGCATGGCAGCCATGTCATTAGAGATCGGATTGGCCAGCAACAGCGGCTCAACGCCCGGGTTGAACAGTTCGAACTGACGCGGATCGATGAAGCTGTAAGTGATCGCTTCCTGATAACCACGCGCTACCAGCAGGCGGCGCAGTTCCGGCAGATCGCTACGCGCCTCGGCTTTGGCTTGCGGCGCCAGACGCGCTTGCGGGTAACGAACCGGCAGACGGTTGTAGCCGTACAGACGCGCCAGTTCTTCGATCAGATCGACTTCCAGACTGATGTCGAAGCGATGGCTTGGCACTTCTACGCGCCACTGGCCTTCGCCATCGGCAGTAATACCTAGTCCCAGGCCGCCGAGCAAACGCTCGACCTGGGCGGAATCCATTTCCATACCCAGCATCTGGGTGATGCGCTGGGAGCGCAGAGTGATCGGTGCGATCGACGGCAGATGTTGCTCGCTGACGGTCTCGATGATCGGGCCGGCTTCGCCGCCAGTGATGTCCAGCAGCAAGCCAGTGGCGCGCTCCATGGCTTCCCGGGCCAGTTGCCAGTCGACGCCACGCTCGTAACGGTGCGAAGCATCGGTGTGCAGGCCGTAGGAGCGAGCCTTGCCAGCGACCGCGATCTGGTCGAAGAATGCACTTTCGAGGAATACGTCGCGAGTGGTAGCAGACACACCGCTGTGCTCGCCGCCCATGACACCGGCAATCGCCAGTGCACGAGTGTGGTCGGCAATGACCAGCGTATCGCTACGCAGGCTGACTTCCTGACCGTCGAGCAGTACGAGCTTCTCGCCCTCTTCCGCCATGCGCACACGAATGCCGCCGTTGATTTCAGCGAGATCGAAGGCGTGCAGCGGCTGACCCAGCTCGAGCATCACGTAGTTGGTGATGTCGACAGCAGCGTCGATGCTGCGCACGTCGGCGCGACGCAGACGTTCCACCATCCACAGCGGCGTTGGCTTGGACAGGTCAACGTTACGGATAACGCGGCCCAGGTAACGCGGGCACGCGGCTGGGGCCAGCACTTCTACCGAACGCACTTCGTCGTGCGCGGCAGGAATGGCCATGACCACCGGACGGGTGACCGGCGCGGCATACAGTGCGCCGACTTCACGGGCCAGACCGGCCAGGGACAGGCAGTCGCCACGGTTCGGGGTCAGGTCGACCTCGATGCTGGCGTCTTCCAGATCCAGGTACACACGGAAGTCTTCGCCCACCGGTGCATCGACCGGCAGTTCCATCAGACCGTCGTTGCCTTCACCGATCTGCAGCTCGGCTTGTGAGCACAGCATGCCGTTCGACTCGACGCCGCGCAGCTTGGCCTTCTTGATCTTGAAGTCGCCCGGCAGCTCAGCGCCGATCATGGCGAACGGAATCTTCAGGCCCGGACGCACGTTTGGCGCACCGCACACGACCTGGAAAGTTTCCGCGCCGTTGCTGACCTGGCACACACGCAGCTTGTCGGCATCAGGGTGTTGCTCGGTGCTCAGCACCTCACCCACCACCACACCACTGAAAACACCGGCGGCCGGGGTCACGCTATCGACCTCAAGGCCCGCCATCGACAGACGAGCAACCAGCTCGTCGCGATTTACCTGCGGGCTAACCCAGCCACGCAGCCATTGTTCACTGAATTTCATCCTGCTCTCCTAAGAATTCGTTACGACTAGCGAAATTGCGCGAGGAACCGCAAGTCGTTGTCGAAGAACAGACGCAAGTCGTTCACGCCGTAACGGAGCATGGCCAGACGCTCGACACCCATGCCGAAAGCAAAACCGGAGAACTCTTCCGGATCAATGCCGGACATGCGCAACACGTTCGGGTGAACCATGCCGCAGCCCATCACTTCCAGCCAGCCAGTTTGCTTGCAGACACGGCAGCCTTTACCGCTGCACATCACGCATTCCATATCGACTTCAGCGGACGGCTCGGTGAACGGGAAGTACGAAGGACGGAAACGTACGGCCAGCTCTTTTTCGAAGAACACCCGCAGGAATTCTTCGATGGTGCCTTTGAGATCGGCAAAATTGATGTCGCGATCAACCAGCAGGCCTTCGACCTGGTGGAACATCGGCGAGTGGGTGATATCGGAGTCGCTGCGATACACGCGGCCTGGGCAGACGATGCGAATCGGCGGCTGTTTCGATTCCATGGTGCGGACCTGTACCGGCGAGGTATGGGTGCGCAGCAGCATGTTGGCGTTGAAATAGAAGGTGTCATGCATCGACCGGGCCGGGTGATGGCCTGGGATGTTGAGCGCTTCAAAGTTGTGATAGTCGTCTTCGACCTCAGGGCCTTCGGCGATGCCGTAGCCGATGCGGGTGAAGAACTGTTCAACACGTTCCAGAGTCCGGGTCACCGGATGCAGACCACCAGAGGTCTGGCCACGGCCCGGCAACGTCACGTCAATGGATTCGGCGGACAGTTTGGCAGCCAGTTCGGCTTCTTCAAACAGAGCCATGCGCGCATTGAGTACGCCTGTGACACGTTCCTTGGCAACGTTGATCAGGGCGCCGACTTGCGGACGCTCTTCTGCCGGCAAATTCCCCAGGGTCTTCATCACCTGAGTCAATTCGCCCTTTTTGCCAAGGTATTGAACCCGGATTTGCTCCAGGGCATTGATATCTTCAGCGCTTTGCACAGCCTCTAGTGCTTGAGAGACCAGCGCATCCAGGTTTTCCATGTACAGACTCCAGATACAAAATAGGGGAAGAGCTTGAAGGCTCTTCCCCTATTTAAGACGTTTACCACCTGGCCCCACGGAAGTGAGGCCGGGTGATTGTCGGGGGTACTTAAGCCAAGGTGGCTTTAGCTTTCTCGACAATCGCAGCAAACACCGCTTTTTCGTTCACTGCCAGATCAGCCAGAACCTTACGGTCGATCTCGATGGACGCTTTTTTCAGGCCAGCGATGAAACGGCTGTAGGACAGACCGTTAACACGAGCACCAGCGTTGATACGAGCGATCCACAGAGCGCGGAACTGACGTTTTTTCTGACGACGGTCACGGTAGGCGTATTGGCCTGCCTTGATTACCGCTTGCTTGGCAACACGGAATACGCGGGAGCGTGCGCCGTAGTAGCCTTTAGCAAGTTTCAGAATTTTTTTGTGACGCTTACGGGCAATGACGCCACGCTTTACACGAGCCATGAGTTACTTCCTCTATTCTTGACTAAATTAACGAAGGCGCAGCATGCGCTCGACTTTTGCCACGTCAGACGGATGCAGCAAGCTGCTACCGCGCAGTTGACGCTTACGCTTGGTCGACATTTTAGTCAGGATGTGGCTCTTGAAAGCGTGCTTGTGCTTGATACCGTTAGCAGTTTTCAGAAACCGCTTAGCAGCACCACTTTTGGTTTTCATTTTTGGCATGTTCGGATACTCCGCATTCAGTTGATAAACATAATCAGAAGGCCTGCCGTGCCCTGTTGATTACTTCTTCTTTTTCGGGGCGATGACCATGATCAGCTGGCGTCCTTCCATCTTAGGATGCTGTTCGACCGAACCGTACTCGAGCAGGTCAGCTTCAACCCGCTTGAGGAGTTCCATCCCCAGCTCCTGGTGGGCCATCTCACGGCCGCGGAATCGCAAGGATACCTTGGCCCTGTCCCCATCACTCAGGAAACGTACCAGGTTGCGCAGTTTTACCTGGTAATCCCCTTCCTCCGTCCCTGGACGAAACTTGATTTCTTTTACCTGAATTTGCTTCTGGTTCTTCTTCGCCGCGGCAACCTGCTTCTTCTTTTCGAAGATCGATTTGCCGTAATCCATCACACGGCAAACCGGTGGGATTGCGTCTGCGGAGATTTCCACCAGATCAAGCTTTGCTTCTTCAGCAATACGAAGCGCTTCATCAATCGAGACGATGCCAATCTGCTCGCCATCAGCGCCAATTAACCGAACCTCGCGTGCCGAGATATTCTCGTTGATCGGGGCTTTCGGTGCAGCTCGTTTATCTTGTCTCATTTCACGCTTAATAATAATTACTCCGAATCTGGGCGACCACGCCGGGAAACCGCTTGCGCGAGAAACTCAGCGAACTGGGCGACGGGCATCGAGCCCAGGTCAGCACCTTCACGAGTACGCACAGCGACAGTCTGCATCTCGACTTCCTTATCTCCGATAACCAAAAGATAGGGAACCTTGAGCAAAGTATGCTCGCGGATTTTAAAGCCGATCTTTTCATTTCTCAAGTCGGACTTGGCACGAAATCCGCTTTCGTTGAGAGTTTTTTCAACTTCTGCAACAAAATCTGCCTGTTTATCAGTGATATTCATGATCACCGCCTGGGTTGGCGCGAGCCACGCAGGGAACGCACCTTCGTAGTGCTCGATCAGAATCCCGACGAAACGCTCGAAGGAACCGAGGATCGCACGGTGCAACATCACAGGGTGTTTGCGGCTGTTGTCTTCAGAGACGTATTCAGCGCCCAAACGGACAGGCAGGTTAAAATCGAGCTGCAGAGTACCACATTGCCAGACCCGACCAAGGCAGTCTTTCAGCGAGAACTCGATCTTCGGACCGTAGAACGCACCCTCACCCGGCTGCAGATCGTACGGCAGGCCCGCAGAATCAAGGGCTGCAGCCAAAGCAGCTTCAGCGCGGTCCCACAGTTCGTCGGAACCGACACGTTTTTCCGGACGAGTGGACAGTTTCATCTCGACATCGGTAAAGCCGAAGTCACGATAAACGTCCATGGTCAGCTTGATGAACGCGGCGGACTCAGCCTGCATCTGCTCTTCGGTGCAGAAGATGTGGGCGTCGTCCTGAGTGAACGCACGTACGCGCATGATGCCGTGCAATGCACCCGACGGCTCGTTACGGTGGCAGGCACCGAACTCGGCCAGACGCATCGGCAGCTCGCGGTAGCTCTTCAGGCCCTGATTGAACACCTGCACGTGGCACGGGCAGTTCATCGGCTTGATCGCGTAGTCGCGGTTTTCCGACTGCGTGGTGAACATGTTGTCGGCGTAGTTGGCCCAGTGCCCGGATTTCTCCCACAGGCTGCGGTCAACGACTTGAGGGGTCTTGATCTCAAGGTAGCCGTTGTCGCGCTGGATCTTGCGCATGTACTGCTCGAGCACCTGGTACAGAGTCCAGCCGTTCGGGTGCCAGAACACCATGCCCGGGGATTCTTCCTGGGTGTGGAACAGGCCCAGACGCTTGCCGATCTTGCGGTGATCGCGCTTCTCAGCTTCTTCGATGCGCTGGATATAAGCCGCCAGCTGCTTTTTGTCTGCCCAGGCGGTGCCGTAAACGCGCTGCAATTGCTCGTTCTTGGCGTCGCCACGCCAGTAGGCGCCCGACAGCTTGGTCAGCTTGAAGGATTTCAGGAAACGCGTGTTCGGCACGTGCGGACCGCGGCACATGTCGACGTATTCTTCGTGATAGTACAGACCCATGGCCTGTTCGTTCGGCATGTCCTCGACCAGGCGCAACTTGTAGTCTTCGCCACGAGCCTTGAACACTTCGATCACTTCGGCGCGCGGAGTGACTTTCTTGATGACGTCGTAATCTTTTTCGATCAGCTGTTGCATGCGCTGTTCGATAGCGGCCATGTCGTCCGGAGTAAAAGGACGTTCGAAGGCGATGTCGTAATAGAAGCCTTCGTCGATGACCGGCCCGATGACCATTTTCGCAGTCGGGTACAGCTGCTTGACCGCGTGGCCAACCAGGTGCGCGCAAGAGTGGCGAATGATCTCCAGCCCCTCTTCATCCTTAGGCGTGATGATTTGCAGGGTCGCGTCGCTGCTGATGATGTCGCTGGCGTCGACCAGTTGGCCATTGACCTTGCCGGCCAGTGTGGCTTTGGCCAGACCTGCACCAATGGATGCGGCGACCTCGGCTACGGAAACCGGGTGATCGAATGAACGTTGACTGCCGTCGGGAAGAGTAATAGTTGGCATGGCGCCTCCTCTCCTAGTGGTGACCCCTACCAAAGGTCACGTGGGTTGGGATGAGCCAGTACAAGATCCGATCCAGGCCATTCAATGACGAACGCCTGCCTTACAGCGGCAGGAGCCTTGCGGCCAACCGGAAAACCGAACCAGAGTGACTGGGATTCAAATCGAAAATATTCGCACGTTGACCGCTGCCGGGACTGAAGGTCATCCGGCGCCAGAGAACGCTTGAGCCCGGCATGCTAGCACAGATGAGCGGTCACTTATGCTTCTGTTTGATCAGAAGGCAAATCGTCTGTTTTTATGCCAGAGTGCTGAACTTGATAGGCCTTTCAGCCCTCAGATAACAAGACATTGACCCACAAGGAGCATCCTCGCATGCGTCTGAATACCCTGTTCGCCGTAGTCGCCCCTATCGTTATGCTGCTGCCACTGAGCGCCCACGCCGACTGGCCGAAGGGCGAGCGTGACAAGTACATGGCGCAATGCACCCAGGCGGCGACCCCACAGATCGGCGCTGCGGCAGCCAAATCTCATTGTGCCTGTGGCGCTGACGCCATCAAGTCCTATCCTGCCGCCGACATTCAGGCGCTGATGGACAACAAGGCCACCCCTGAACTGCAGCAGAAAGCGCTGGGCCAAATCGCCAAATGCAAGGCGAATACTCCGGCGAAAAAGTGAGAAAAAAAGCGTCCTGACTCGGCCCAGCGCCCTTGAAAAGGGCTGAATTTGCGTCTTTTCAGACGTTTTATGCAGGTTTTACAGGTTTTTTTATCGTCTTTACCTTCCGCTAAAAGCCTTGTAAACCGGGGCTTTCAGCCGATAAAGGCAGTAAAGAAAACACGACTGATTGGCAAACAGCACGTCCGGGGGGCTACCAAAGCGAACATTTCGACTATGATACCCGGGTGTGCCCAGTTGGCCTGAGCAGCACAGTACTGAAAAATATATGTTTCTTGGAGATACACCATGTCTAATCGCCAAACCGGCACCGTTAAGTGGTTCAACGATGAAAAAGGCTTCGGCTTCATCACTCCTCAAGGTGGCGGTGACGACCTGTTCGTACACTTCAAAGCTATCGAATCCGACGGTTTCAAAAGCCTGAAAGAAGGCCAGACCGTCTCCTTCGTGGCTGAGAAAGGCCAAAAGGGTATGCAAGCTGCACAGGTTCGCCCAGAGTAATTTCTGCGCGCACTAAAAAAACCCCGTCCATGTGACGGGGTTTTTTATGCCTGCAACAAAAGTGGCGCGTGATCAGCCGCAGTTGACGCGAGTGATCACCAGATTGTTGTCGGTGTTCAGGTTCAAGCGATCGGAGCGGTACTCGAGCGTGATCATGTCGTTCGGCTTGAGGAAGCGGGCATTTTGCGCCCCGGCTTTGTTGCGCGCCTGCTCCAGCAACTCTGGCGAAGCTTTCTTGCCAATGGCGAATTCCGCCGCCGATGCTTCACAGCGGCTGTGACCAGCTTCGGTCGCCGCAGATTCCTTTGCCGACTCGCTGGAGGTCGTGCTGCAACCGGCCAGCATGGCAGCGGCCATAAGTGCACCCAGTGTCGCGAACTTCAAAGGCATGAAGCCTCCTTGTTTTCAAAATGGTTAAGCTGAGATCGTGCGACCGCCATTCAAGCGATTGGTTTCACAGCCAAGGCCATCACCATCACCCTGCCCCACGATCGGAAAAACGCCGAGTGTGCCTGAGGGGCATGCGTCACTTCATCAATCAATCGTGACTGAATATTAACGGCGCTCAATAGACGTCGATGTAGTCATACGGCGGATTCGGCCAGTTGTCCTTCAACGCATTGAAAATCTGCATCACCCACACCTCGTCACTGGCCGCGACATTGCCCACGTAGCCCGAGCCCTTGGCCCAGGTTTCCAGGCGAAACAGCAAGCCGTCGATATCCTGCCCTCCGGTGATGCTCGAAGAAATATAAGCGATACCGCCCTTGGTCACGCGCACCTGCGTGTGCTCATCATCACTGGCCGAAGCGAGCAATTGACGCACGGCTTCGAGTGTGAGGCCGTCAGGGGTGTTCAAATCGATCTGCACAGCACAATCCTTGGAAACCTCAAAAGACGAAGTGTCGCATAGCGCTCCGCTCATGCCTAAGTCGCAGTGCCAAATGCCCGACAAAATGGTTAACTCAAACCCAAGATCTTCCGACTATTCGAGCGCTCTCATGACCACCATCAGCATCGACGCCGCCATTAATGCCAAATGGGCAGACGGACACAGCTCTTACAGCCCGGGAACCACCGAGGAGCTTGCGCTGATTGGTATCGATTTATTAGTCAAAGAGTTGGGCACAGAAGCGGCCAAGCAATTCATCAAGCAGATTTTCGAGCGCTACCCGACCGAACAGGTCGAACACGAACACGCAGAGAAAGGGTAAACCCGCAGGCTGGCACCTGCGGGCGAGTGGCTTACTTCAGACGCTTCAGGCGTTCGGTCAGCAAGTCAAAGAAGCCTTGCGCGTCGCCATTTTCCACCCAGAAGGCGTTTTTCGGCGCCTTCAGGCCGTCGTACCAATCGACGATGGTCTGACCAAAAGTCGGCCCTTCACGACTATCCACCACAACATTCACCGAACGACCGGTGAACAGTTCCGGCTTGAGCAGATAAGCCACAACGGTCGCGTCATGCACCGGGCCACCCGGAATACCGTAGTGCTCCATATCGCCTTTGATGTACTCGTTGAGAATGTCGCCGACAATCTTGCTCGCGTTGTTGTTCAGCGCAGCGATCTGTTTCAGGCGCGCATCACTGGTGAGAATCTTGTGGGTCACGTCCAGCGGCAGGTAGGTCAGTTTCACGCCGCTTTTCAGAACCACTTCAGCAGCTTGCGGGTCAGCGAACAGGTTGAATTCGGCCACAGGAGTGATATTGCCACCGTTGAAGTGCGCCCCACCCATGATCACCACTTCCTTGATGCCCTGAACAATTTCAGGTTCCTGGATCAGCGCCAGTGCCAGGTTGGTCTGTGGACCGAGCATGGCGATCGTGATGCTGTGCGGCTTGGCTTTTTTCAGGGTGTCGATCAGATAGTTGACCGCATTGCCCTCAGCCAGCCCCTTTTTCGGTTCGTGCACGGTGACACCCGACAGGCCTTCCTTGCCATGGATGTTCTCGGCGTAGATCGGTGTGCGCATCAGCGGCTTCGGCGCGCCAGCATAAACCGGTACGTCCTCGCGCCCTGCCCACTCGCGCGCCAGTCGTGCGTTACGCGAAGTCTTGTCGAGGCGCACGTTGCCGGCCACGGTGGTCAGCGCGCGAATGTTAAGTTCGTCCGGCGAGGCCAGGGCGAACAGCAAGGCGACCACATCGTCGGCACCCGGGTCGGTGTCGATGATCAGGTCGATTTTTTCCGCCGCCTGGGCGCCGGTGGCAGTTATTACGGACAAAAGCAGCAGGCTCCGGATGAATTGATGCAGTTTCTGAGCATAGCGTTGCATGGCGCATTCCTTGTGCTTGTGAAATCAAAAGTTAAAAGGTAACTCCAGCGACCAGCACGATGTTGCAGTACGGCTGGCATTCCCCTGTACGAACAATCGCCCGAGCCTGTCGGCTGAGAACCTTGAATTGCTCGTGACTGAGCAGATCACGACGGCCCAGAGCGCCCTCTTCACTCAACTGCTCCAGGGTATTCAGCGCGGTAGGCTGCTTGTCGAAGATTTCTTTGGCCAGTGCATGGCTTTCCACCTGCATCTCGCTGAGCACGACCTTCAGGGTGCTGACGAAATCCGGGATACCGTGAGTCAGCGCCAGATCAATCAGCTCGACACCCGGCGGCACTGGCAGCCCGGCATCACCAATGACCACCATGTCGCCATGGCCCAGGGACGCGATCAGCCGCGACAATGCGACGTTGAGCAGAGGAGTCTTTTTCATGCGGGCTTAAAGGCCTGTACGTCGGATAGGGTTGGAATGGACGGCTGTGCGCCGGCGCGGGTTACCGATAACGCGGCGGCGATCTGCCCGAAACGAATCGCCTCGGCCTCGGACTTGCCATTGGCCAGCGCAGCTGCGAAACCACCCACGAACGTGTCGCCTGCGGCCGTGGTGTCGACAGCCTTCACTTTGGGCGCCGGGAAATGCTCAAAGCTTTGGCCATTGGCGAACAGCGAGCCTTGCGCACCAAGGGTAATAATGACTTTGCCCGCACCCATGGCGATCAACTGACTGGCTGCACTTTCTGCCGTTTCCTGCGAGTCCACCGGCAACCCGCTCAACACGGTCGCTTCGCTCTCATTGGGGATCAGGTAGTCGATCGCCGCAAACCAGTCCGCCGGCAGTGGACGACTGGCCGGCGCCGGATTGAGGATGACAATTTTACCCAGCGCGCGCGCGCGCTTGAGCGCATGCCCCACCGCGGCATCCGGAATTTCGAGCTGGCAGATGATCACGTCTGCGGCTTGCAGCACCGCATCAAACCGGTCGATCACTGCGGGCGTCATGGCGCCATTGGCGCCGGCGACGATGACAATGGCGTTCTGACTGTTGTCATCGACCACGATCAACGCCACGCCACTGGAGTCATCGACGGTGCTCACTGCCTGGCAATCGATCTGTTCGGCCAACAAGGCGTTGCGTAGTTGCACGCCATAATCGTCGCTGCCAACACAGCCAACCATCGCCACCTGCGCGCCCAAACGCGCTGCGGCCACCGCCTGATTGGCGCCCTTGCCGCCGGAAACCGTGGCAAACGAATGACCGATCAACGTTTCGCCGCCGACCGGCAGCCGTGGCGCCCGGGTCACCAGATCCATGTTCAGGCTGCCTATTACCACTACATTTGCTGGCATACATCATTACTCGTCAATTCGGTTTCAGCGGTATTCGGTGAACACGCCGGACAACGGTGCAGTGGATTCGCGCAAGACAATACTCGGAGTCACGATCCGTTGATCAGTGCCCAGGCTCGGCGTGGCAATCCTGCGCAGCAGCACTTCGGCCGCCATCTCGCCCAGTTGCAGGATTGATTGCCCCACCGTGGTGAGTGCCGGATAGACGTAACGACTCATCTGGATATCGTCGAAACCAATCACCGACAGCTCGCTCGGCACGCGCACATTGCGCTCCGCCGCCGCTCGCAGCACACCAATGCCGATCATGTCGTTACCGGCAAAGATTGCGCTCGGCGGATTGCGCTCGAGCAGAATCGCCGCTGCGTTGTACCCGCCAGTACTGGTGAAATCGCTTTCCAGCATGCGCTCCTGACGGACGTCAACGCCCGCCTCTTTCAGCGCTCGGCAATAGCCGGCCAGACGCATCTGCGCAACGCTGGTGCTGGCCGGGCCGCCGATGGTGGCGATGTCGCGGTGCCCCAACTCAAGCAAGTGCCGGGTCGCGAGGTAAGCGCCGTATTCGTGGTCGATACGCACCAGATCGGCATCGACGCCATCCAGACCTCGGTCGACGATGACCATCGGCGTTTTCACCCCGGCCAACCCCTGCGCCAGACCGCTGTCACCGCCAGCGGAAGCAACGATCAAACCGTCGATGCGTTTCTCCAGCAACACGCGCAAATAGCTGCGCTGCTTGTCGGGATTGTCGTCGGAGTTGCAGAGGATCACGCAATAGCCGTTACGCTCGCAATAATCCTCGATGCCCCGCGCCAACTCGGCGAAATACGGGTTGAGACTGTTGGGCACCAGCAGGCCGATGGTTGCAGTGGTCTTGGCTTTGAGCGAGCGCGCCACCGCACTCGGCACATAGTCGAGGCTCTTGATCGCCGCCTCGACTTTCAACCGCACCTCCCGACTCACCGGCCGGGTGTTGTTCACCACATGCGACACCGTCGTGTAGGAAATCCCCGCGAGGGCTGCCACATCCTTGATCGTTGCCATCTCTTAGCCCCGGCGACTGGCGCGCTGACTGCGATAAGTGTCGAGCACCACCGCGATCACGATGACGGCGCCGGTGATGATTCGTTTGGTCGGCTCAGTCGCACCGATCTGCGCCAGACCTGCCGCCAGGACCGAAATGATCAACACGCCAAAGAATGTGCTGATCACCGAACCACGCCCGCCCATCAGGCTGGTACCACCGATAACCACAGCTGCGATTACCTGCAACTCCAGACCGGAACCGGCATTCGGGTCAGCGGCTTCCAGACGGGAAATCTGAAACAGCGCAGCGATACCGGCCAGCAGCCCCATCAGGCTGAAGACCAGAATCTTGTAGGGTTTCGGATTGATCCCCGCGAGGCGCACCGCCTCTTCGTTGGTGCCAATGCCGATCAGGTAGCGACCGAATACGGTACGGGTCAACACGGCCTGAGCGATGATAATCACCAGCAAAGCAATGATAAACGATGGCGAGATGCCGAACGCGATCGGGTTCGACAGCCAGGCAAACGAATCACCGATGTACGCGGTGCGCGATCCCGTCATCTGATAAGCCAGACCCCGAGCCATTTCCAGCACGCCCAGGGAGACGATGAACGATGGAATCCGCCACGCCACCGTGATTGAACCGGTCACGGTGCCAGCCAGCGCCGCCACTGCCATGCCGAGCAACGCCGACGGCAATACGCTCCAGCCCCAACCGAGAATGGCGACGCTGACCGTTGAAGCGGCAAGCGCCAGCACCGACCCCACCGAGAGGTCGATGCCGCCGATGATCAACACGAAGGTCATGCCGACCGCCAGCACCATCAGATCAGGGATCTGGTTGGCCAGCGTACTGAAGGTGTTATAGGACAGAAAGTGGCTGCTCAAGACCGAGAACAGCGCAATCATCGCCAGCAAGGCGCCGGCCAGGCCCAGATAAGTGCCCAGACCGTAGAAGTTGCCACTACGTTTGCCGGCAGGAGATGCAGTTTTCATGGGAGATCCCTAGGCGCCGCTTCATTGAGCAACGCATCACGTTTTTGGTAGCCGGCGAACGCGGCGGCAAGCAAGTCATCCTGGGTCCAGCTGTCGCGCTCGAAGGTGTCGATCAACCGGCCGGCCGACAACACGCCGATGCGGTCACAGATCAGCATCAACTCACGCAGATCACTGGACACCACCACCAGCGCTTTGCCCTGGCGCGTCAATTCGCCGAGCAAGGCATAAATGTCGAACTTGGCGCCGACGTCGATTCCACGGGTCGGCTCGTCGAACAGCAGCACCGAACAGTCGCGCTCCAGCCAGCGGCCGATCACAACCTTCTGCTGGTTGCCACCGGACAACTCTGAAACCAGTTGTGTCGGACTCGAACTACGAATGCGCATGGCGTCGATCTGACGCTGCGCCAAAGCGATCTCGTCGCCATTGTTGACGACACCGCCACTGGAGATTTCCGGCATGTTGCCCAGTGCGATGTTGGCGCTGATCGATTGACTCAGCAGCAGGCCTTCACCTTTGCGGTCTTCGGTAATCAATGCGATACCGTTGCGCACCGCATCGACCGGCGAGCGCACACTGACCACTTTGGCCGGGGAGCCGAGCGCGATGGTGCCGCTGTCGGCAACGTCCGCACCAAAAATCAGTCGCAGCAGTTCTGTGCGCCCTGCCCCGATCAATCCGGAAATCCCGAAGATCTCGCCGGCACGGACTTCGAATGAAACATCGCGCACTTTGTCAGAGCGATTCAAACCCGTGACAGTCAGCGCCGGGGCGCCGATATTGCGCGGGCCCATGTCGATGTGTTCGCCCAGTTCACGACCGACCATCAGCGTAACCAGTTGCTCGCTGTTGTAATTGGCCATCGGCTCGACACAGACCAGATTGCCGTCGCGCAGCACGGCAATGCGCTGTGCGACACGGGCCAGCTCTTCGAGACGGTGGGAAATGTAAATGATCGAAACGCCGCGCGCCTGCAACCGGGTGATCTGCTCGAACAGCATTTCGACTTCACGTGCGGTCAGCATCGCGGTCGGCTCATCGAGAATCAGCACATGGCAATCGCCAATCAGGTTACGGGCGATTTCAACCATCTGCTGATGGCCGATCCCCAGCTCGCCGACCAGCGTATCCGGATCAATCGCGTCGAGACCGACTTGCGCCATGGCTTCGATCGCTGCTTTGCGCAGTTGTTTTCGGCTGATCCAGCCGCCGTTGCTTGGCAGGTTGTCGAGAAACAGGTTTTCCGCGACCGACAATGTCGGCAACAGATTGAGCTCTTGCATAACCATACGCACGCCGAGTTCTTCAGCCTGTGTACGACTGCCCGGACGGTAGTCCTTGCCGTGGAATTGCATCTGGCCGGTGGTCGGCGTGACCAGTCCGCCAATGATTTTCGACAGGGTACTTTTGCCGGCACCATTCTCGCCGGTCAGCGCCAGCACTTCACCGCGCATCAGCGTCAGATCGATGCCGGTGAGCACCGGTTGCGCATAGGTCTTACCGATACCGCTGACCGAGAGGACAGCGTTCGGGGCGGAAACTGACATAAAAACTCTCCATGCGCTCGCCCGGACGGACGAGCGCCGTTGTGTCGTCAGAAGACTTACTTGGTGACCAGCTCGACCGGTGTTTCGATCACGCCGTTGGCACCACTGTCGACTTTTTCGCCCTTGATGATTTTCAGCGCGGTTTCGATGCCGAACACTGCCTGCTTCGCAGCGAACTGGTCAGCCGTGGCCAACACGCGACCATCCTTCAACATTGGCTTGATGGCGTTGATGTTGTCGTAACCGACCACCTGAACCTGACCGGCCTTGCCAGCGGCACGTACTGCCGAAACGGCGCCGACGGCCATGCTGTCGTTACCGGCCAGCAGTGCTTTGACGTCCGGGTATTCGCTGAGGATCGAAGCGGCAACCTTGTTGCCCTTGTCGATCTCCCAGTCACCGGATTGCAGGGAAACGATCTTGATCTGCGCAGCGTCCATCGCATCCTTGAAGCCAGCGGTACGTTGCTGAGCGTTGGTCGTGGTGGACACACCTTCAATGATGCCGACTTCGTCACCGGCCTTGAGCTGCTTGGCCAAGTACTCACCGACCAGACGCGCGCCTTTGCGATTGTCCGGGCCTACGAAGGGCACGCTGATGTTTTTGCTTTTGACGATGGCCGGATCGAGTTGATTGTCGATGTTGATCACGGTAATGCCGGCATCGACGGCTTTCTTGATCACCGGCACCATGGCCTTGGAATCGGAAGGCGCGATCACCAGTGCATTGACCTTGGCCAGGATCATTTGCTCGACGATGCGGGTCTGGCCAGCAGTATCGGTTTCATCCTTGATGCCATTGGAGATCAGGTCGAAATCGGCGGAGTGTTCTTTCTGATAGGCCTTGGCGCCATCTTCCATGGTCAGGAAGAATTCGTTGGCCAGAGACTTCATGACCAGCGCGACTTTGGGTTTTTCGGCGGATTCGGCGAATGCCGAGGAGACAGGTAGTGCGGCGGCTGTGGCAGCCAGCATAGCGACAGCAAGAAGACGTCCAGCGAATGGCAGCTTCATGGGTTCACTCCGATCTTATGATTATTGTGAGCAACGCTTGCGCTGGCGTAAGCTACTTGGCTATCTGCAGGGCCATAGTGCCCCGAGAGCGCCGCGCAAACGTTTGCGTAGACCGAACTATGCGAATCCCGCCGACATTTGTCAACAATCAGAAATCGGTATTGATTAAAGGACGAATCCGTTGCTTCGTCCCTTGATGCTCAGGCCGTGGTATTGACCACGTTGCCGCTGGTGGAGCCTTGGGACATTTCCTTGAGCAACGCCGCCGCGACCTCCATGAGTGCGCCGCTGGTCTGCGCGATCTGACCCTGAATGGACATCACCGCCTGCGACTTGGCCTCAGGTGTCGGATAGCTCGCAGCCTGAGCCGCCGCCAGTTGCTGTTGCTGCTCCTGCAGTTGCTTCTGCAACTCTTTCATCCGCTTGAGCAGCATTTTCACGGTGACATTCAGACTGTCGCCGCTGTCCGCGCTATCGGCCTGACTGGCTTCTTGCGCAGGGCCGCCGGTCCTGACCTGGTTGCTCGGCTCTTTTTCAACGCCCAGCGCCTCGTCAGAAGCGTCCGCTTCTGCCTGGTTCATCGCATTGATCGTCGCTGCGGTTTTACCGCCGATGGTGACTGTACCCGGGTTTGAAAAACCGATCGTCAGTGACATGTGAACTCCCTAAAAAAGCGTTTCCCAGAACAACCATCGGCCTCAAGGCCGGTTTCTTTAGTAAAGAATCCGGAGCCGGCAACCGGTTTCATTCGACAAAAGCCGCAATCCCTTTCGGTGAACCGAACGCGAAAGCCACCAATGTTCGGAAACCCGGATAAACGCTTTGCCCCACCATTTGCAAATTCATAAAATCTTGATGTAAATCATCAAGTTAAACATTTCTCTAAAGCAAAGTAGGGCTGGTACAGATCCTGCTCCCTAGCCTGCACCCCGAGCATTCAGATCGGCTCGGGGCGCATCTAGATGAACCTGCATCAGCACCGTCTCACTACTAGAGAGAAAAATAATGAAATCTGCTTTCAACACTTTGGTCCCGGGTGCTTTGGCCCTTCTCCTGCTCCTGCCCACCGCCCTTCAGGCGAAAGAAGTCGAAACCCAGACCAAGCTCGCCAATGTCGTGGTACTTGCCACCGGCGGCACCATTGCCGGCGCCGGCGCGAGCGCCGCTAACAGCGCCACCTATCAAGCGGCGAAGGTTGGCGTCGAACAATTGATCGCCGGCATTCCCGAGCTGAGCAAACTGGCGAACGTGCGTGGCGAACAAGTCATGCAGATTGCCTCGGAAAGCATCACCAACGAAAACCTGCTGCAACTGGGTCGTCGCGTGGCCGAACTGGCCGATAGCAAAGACGTCGATGGCATTGTCATCACCCACGGCACCGATACCCTGGAAGAAACCGCTTACTTCCTCAACCTGGTAGAAAAAACCGACAAGCCAATCATCGTCGTCGGCTCAATGCGTCCGGGCACCGCGATGTCCGCCGATGGCATGCTCAACCTGTACAACGCCGTGGCCGTGGCCAGCAGCAAAGAAGCGCACGGCAAAGGCGTACTGGTGACCATGAACGATGAAATCCAGTCCGGTCGTGACGTCAGCAAGATGATCAACATCAAGACCGAAGCGTTCAAAAGCGCCTGGGGCCCACTGGGCATGGTGGTTGAAGGCAAATCCTACTGGTTCCGCTTGCCAGCCAAGCGTCACACCATGGATTCGGAATTCGATATCAAAAATATCAAGAGCCTGCCTGACGTAGAAATCGCTTATTCCTACGGCAACGTCAGCGATACTGCCTACAAGGCTCTCGCACAATCCGGTGCCAAGGCGATCATCCATGCCGGCACCGGTAACGGCTCGGTCTCCTCCCGCGTTGTTCCAGCCCTGCAAGCGCTGCGCAAGGATGGCGTGCAAATCATTCGCTCGTCCCACGTCAACGCTGGCGGCTTCGTTCTGCGTAACGCCGAACAACCAGACGACAAATACGACTGGGTTGTCGCTCACGACCTGAACCCGCAGAAAGCCCGCATCCTGGCAATGGTCGCCCTGACCAAAACCAATGACAGCAAAGAGCTGCAACGGATGTTCTGGGAATACTGATGGACTTTCGCCCGGTCAATTCTTGATTGGGCACCCTGCACCACTCGCCTGACGGGCGGGTGGTGCAACGCTCACAAAGCTCTCGCACTTTTCCTACAAAAAACTCGGCACGACCTACACCAAAATCCGAAAACCGCTGTCAGAGGATTTTCTTGAATTTTAAGCAGTTGCGAAAATGCTTACAGTTAAATACTGTATGCACGTACAGCTTAATAAGGATAACCTCGTGGCCACCTCCCCTGATGCTCCTGACGCTTACGAACGCATAGGCATGCGCGTTCAGAAAATCATCAATTCCCCCACCGCACAAAAAGCCAAAGCCGCACTGATCTTTCGTCTTCCGGACGAGCCGATGGACGAGTGGGAGCGCCTGCTTGAGGAAATCGACGAGAACGACAACGTCACCCTCGCCTATCGCGACGACGGTGGCGTGCAGATTTTTTGGGTTGTGCCGAAGGAAGATTGATTCAATGAGTGTCCGCTGTTTTGCTTTGCTGTTGTTGTTTTTCGCCATGGGTGCCCAGGCTGGCGCACCCCGCACATTCACCGAAGCCAAGAAGGTCGCCTGGAAACTGTATGCGCCGCAGTCCACAGAGTTTTATTGCGGGTGCAAGTACACTGGCAACAAAGTTGATCTGAAGGCTTGCGGTTACGTACCGCGCAAGAATGCCAAGCGCGCATCACGCATCGAGTGGGAACACATTGTGCCGGCCTGGCAGTTCGGCCATCAGCGCCAATGCTGGCAGGAAGGCGGACGCAAGAACTGCACCCGTTACGACCCGACCTATCAAAAGGCCGAAGCCGATTTGCATAACCTGGTGCCAAGCATTGGCGAGGTCAATGGCGATCGCAGCAACTTCAGCTACGGCTGGTTGCCCGTGCAGTCCGGGCAATACGGTTCGTGCCTGACCCAGGTCGACTTCAAGGCGAAGAAGGTCATGCCCCGCCCGTCGATTCGCGGCATGATCGCCCGCACGTACTTCTACATGAGCAAGCAATACGGCTTGCGCCTGTCGAAGCAGGATCGCCAATTGTATGAAGCGTGGGACAAGACTTACCCGGTGCAGGACTGGGAGCGTCAGCGTAATCAGAGCGTGGCATGCGTGATGGGACGCGGTAATGAGTTTGTCGGCCCAGTGAACATGAAAGCCTGCGGCTGATTGCAGCTCAGACAAAAAAGGCCTCGAACGTGATGTTCGAGGCCTTTTCATTTGCACCTGATTAGCGGCTTTGTTGTGTCGCCAGCAGCCCATCAAACTCAGTGACTCGCGAGGTATGCCACGCTCTTTGATCAGGCATCTGCGCAATCTTCATGACGGCTGCCGACTCTCCGGCAATCCAGCCGTAACAGCCGTCAGTGGCGGTGCCGGCGATTTCCCGGAGAATGTTCTTTTCCATGTCGACGTCAGCCAACTCAATCGCTTGCCCCGCTGCTGCCATATCAACTGGCAGAGTCACCGCCCGCTCGTTTACGGCGTGAGCGGATGCTCGACCAGCACCGACTCAACGTTCTGTTTCTTGGCCTTCACCAACGCTGCATCCACTTGCACCTTACGTGCTTCAGCTTCAGCCTGAGAGTTGAACGGACCAATCAGAATTCGCGTTTTGCCGCTGCTGTCCTTGATCACCGTAGGCACGAAGGCGTGCTCGATCAGCCAGCCACTCAGGTCGCTGACAGCCTGTGGCGTTTCACCGCGCACTTCGAGATCCCATTGTGGTGCAGCGGCCGCCGCCGGCGCGGTTACTGCAGCCGATTGTGGTTTTGGCGCCTCTACATTCTTGCCTTCACCACACCCTGCCAATACCAGTGCCGCGACTACCCAAACCAATTTGCGCACAACGCTTTCCTCGAAATTCTCAAAGCCGCGATCTTATCATTCATAAATACTTCGCGAGCCCCGCAAAATGGGCACAAAACAACGAGATTGATGCTTGCAGCCTCTGTATAGTTACGCCCTGGGAATTAATGCCGCTTCTGCGCGTCAGAAAGAGGCACCCAAACCGTGAGACTTCGCACTAATCTATACGTACACCGACCTCTGCACTGTCTGAATCAGGTGCCCTACAAAGCAATCAAGGAGAAGACCATGCTGATACTCACCCGCAAAGTCGGTGAAAGCATAAACATTGGTGATGACATTACGATCACCATTCTGGGCGTAAGCGGCCAACAGGTCCGCATTGGTATCAACGCTCCGAAAAACGTTGCCGTGCACCGTGAAGAGATTTACCAGCGCATTCAGGCTGGCCTGACCGCCCCGGACAAGCCACAAACTCCCTGAGCCAGATCGCAGTCAGTAGCCAGTCTGTTTACCTTGTGGAATGACTGGCTAGAGATTCACGCGCCGTATTGCCATCCGCTCCCCACTCTGTTGGGCACGGCGCCTGACACGCAAAACCCGACTCCCCTTCCTACCTCTCCCCGCATGCTCTTGCTGCCCGATACTACCTGCCATCCCCGAGGCTGGCTGTCGGACATTTCCGATAGAGCGCAGAGAATTCGCCCTCTAACCGAATGTCACACCACGCGCCATGCCTGTGGCCGCAATCACCATCAGCACCAGCAACAACGCCTCGACATGACTGATTCGCGCGTACAGCTTCGCGCGCCCGGTATCGATTGCTGCGCCGCGTGCGGAAGCGATCCGCCACTTGACCAACGTGATCATCGGGGCGAGCTCTACAATCAGGATCAGCACAAACAGCGTCATCTTCAGATGAAACAGTGGCTGATGAAGATAATAGTCAGTGCCCTTTTCAAAGCCTCCAAAAGCCCGCATCCCGCCTGTCACCAGCAGAATCAATGCAGAGATGCCCCATAGGTTATCGGCCTGTAAAACGCGCCGGGGCTCGCCTGAACCGACAGCAAGGCGATTAAACGCCGTGCCACGCGTCAGTACCGCCCAGAATCCCAAGGCAAATGCCAGAAGATGAACAGTCGCAAGAAACCAATGAACCAGCATCGATACCCCCTCATCGCAGAGTTGAAAATCGGCCAGTCAGTAGTAGTTGAAAAAACCAGGATGTGCCTGCGGAGTGTCGCCAGGCTTTCAGGAGAGATCGAAAGGAGAAATTTCAGCCAGTTGAGGCAAATCGCAGGCAAAAAAAATCCCAAGCAGCTGATGGAAGCTTGGGATTTAAAAATGCATAAACCGTGGTGGTGAACGCGGGACGAATGTTACTTAATCCCACGAACAGTAACAACATTTTTTTGATAACTGGCTGGTTAGTAACACTCGTAACCTGTTCAATATCCACACTTTTTCAAAGGGCGCTGGCGACGAACGGTGAATCGTCAACCAACCGCCTGACCCGACGACGCAGAAATTCGATCAGAGGTGGGAGGCACGACGAAGACTTGCGCACGCCATTCAGCAAGGACCGCTAAACGGTGAAGCACGACTCGCAGTGGATCAACAGGCCTCGCATGGAATTTCGAATGCCCTGAGATCGACTAAACGCGAAGTCCAGCTGGCGCCCTGAGGAGGGTTTTGCAAATCGCAGACAACAAAAAAGGGCCCACCTTTCGGTGAGCCCTTCTAGACCGCCCAGCAGAGCGGATTTTGTTTGGTAGGCGCGATTGGACTCGAACCAACGACCCCCACCATGTCAAGGTGGTGCTCTAACCAACTGAGCTACGTGCCTGCTGTGAGGCGGCATTCTACGGAATTCCGGAGGGGTGTCAACACCTTTTTTTCACCTAACCCTATGAATATGCAAAATATTTAATTTCGGCTCGCCGACGCAGATTTTCCGGTGGCTGGCGGAGGTTTTTCAACTCGGGTAGGATCGACGCACTCGTAAAATATATTAAACAGAGGCTGCAGGATGGCGAACACCCCTTACCCAGAGTCTTATTACGCTGCGTCGGCCAATGCCGTACCGCCCCGCCCTGCCTTGCAGGATGATGTGGAGACGGACGTCTGTGTGATCGGCGCCGGGTATACCGGATTGTCCTCAGCGCTGTTTCTGTTGGAGAACGGTTTTCGCGTCACCGTGCTGGAGGCGGCCAAGGTCGGGTTCGGCGCCTCCGGGCGTAATGGCGGGCAGATCGTTAACAGTTATAGCCGTGACATTGATGTGATCGAACGCAGCGTCGGACCGAAGCAGGCGCAACTGCTCGGGCAGATGGCATTCGAAGGCGGCCGGATCATTCGCGAGCGCGTGGCCAAGTACAACATCCAGTGCGACCTGAAGGACGGCGGCGTGTTCGCGGCGCTGACGGCCAAGCAGATGGGCCACCTGGAATCGCAGAAGCGCCTCTGGGAGCGCTTCGGTCATACGCAACTGGAACTGCTCGATCAGCGCCGCATTCGCGAAGTGGTTGCGTGCGATCAGTACGTCGGCGGCATGCTCGACATGAGCGGTGGGCACATCCACCCGCTGAACCTTGCGCTGGGCGAAGCGGCGGCGGTCGAGTCTCTCGGTGGCACGATCCATGAACAGTCACCCGCCGTGCGCATCGAGCGCGGCGCCAACCCGGTGGTGCACACGCCGCAGGGCAAGGTCAGGGCCAAGTTTATCATCGTCGCGGGCAATGCCTACCTCGGTAATCTGGTGCCGGAGCTTGCGGCCAAATCGATGCCGTGCGGCACGCAAGTCATCACCACCGAGCCACTGGGTGACGAACTGGCGAAAGCGCTGCTGCCGCAGGACTACTGCGTTGAAGACTGCAATTACCTGCTCGACTACTACCGCCTCACGGGCGACAAGCGCCTGATCTTCGGCGGCGGTGTGGTGTATGGCGCGCGCGACCCGGCGAACATCGAAGCGATCATCCGCCCGAAAATGCTCAAGGCCTTCCCGCAGCTCAAGGATGTGAAGATTGACTACGCCTGGACCGGAAATTTCCTGCTGACCCTGTCGCGCTTGCCACAGGTCGGGCGCCTGGGCGACAACATCTATTATTCGCAGGGTTGCAGCGGCCATGGCGTGACCTACACGCATCTTGCAGGCAAAGTGCTGGCCGAAGCGCTACGCGGTCAGGCCGAGCGCTTTGATGCGTTTGCCGATTTGCCACACTACCCGTTCCCCGGCGGGCAGTTGCTGCGTACACCATTTGCGGCGTTGGGCGCTTGGTATTACGGCTTGCGCGACAAATTCGGGATGTAAAAAAGGGCCGCTGAACAGCGGCCCTTCTTATTCAACATAGAACGGTTTCAGAGTTGGTCTCGGGCAATCCCGCTACGGATTCGCAGGATATCCGCCAGCACCGCCAAGGCAATTTCCGCTGGCGTCTTGCTGCCGAGGTTAAGACCGATCGGCGCATGAATCCGCGCCAACTCCGCCTCGCCCACGCCGCCAATTCGACGCAAACGCTCGAAGCGCTTCTGTGACGTCTGCAGCGAGCCCATCACGCCAATGTAGAACGCTTCGGTGCGCACCGCTTCCATCATCGCCAGGTCATCGATACGCGGATCGTGAGTGAGCGCTACGACTGCGGTATCACGATGACAGCCACCGTCAGCAATAAACACCGACGGCAACTGCCGACGAATCTCCACGCCATCCAGCACCACGCCTTCAAGCACCTCGTCGCGCGGATCGCAGAGAATCACCTCAAAACCCAATCCAACGGCAAACTCGGCACACGCCTGCGCCACACTGGAATACCCGGCGAGCAACAAACGCTGCGCCGCGCCGACACGAACGCGCACCCGATCAATCTCACGCTCGATCCGCGCGCCCTGCTCGCGATCAGCGAACAGACTGCGTGCACCGCTGGCCAGATCGACCTCGCGAATCAAGCGGCGCTGACCGAGCAGCGCCGACTCCAATTCACGCAGATGCGCCTGTACCTCGCAGTCGGCGTCAAATTTCTCTACCAGCACATCGAGAATTCCGCCACAAGGCAGGCTGACCCGCGAGCGCGGATCATCACCCTCGCCATAACGCACGACGTTGACCGCATCGAGAAACGCCCCTTCGGCGACGCGCTCAAGGAAATCTTCCTCGACGCAACCGCCGGACAGCGAGCCGATCCACTGTCCGCCATCGTTCACCGCCAGCAGCGAACCCGGCGCACGTGGTGCCGAACCATAAGTCGTCAGCACGGTGCAGAGCCAGATGCGCTGCCCCACCACCGACCACTCCAGCGCCCGGCGCACCACTTGTAGATCAAGATGCTGCATGTCAGTGCGCCTTATGCTCGATGGACGGTGCGTCGGCTTGCAGCTTCTGCACTTCACTCACCGCCAACTCCGTGGACTGACCACCCCAACCTTGACGCAGGTAGTTGAGCAGGTCGGTCAGTTGCGCAGGACTGAGCTTGCCAGCGAAGCCCGGCATCGGCTGCATGTGCTCGAAACCGGAGAACTTCTGCTCACCGATACCGTCCTCGATCACGCGCAACAGGTTGCGTGGGTCTTCCAGGCGCAACGTGGTATTACCGCGCATGGCCACCGCGATATGCGGCTTGCCTTCGCCACCGACCGCATGGCAACCGGCGCAGACGTTCAGGTATTCCTGCTGGCCGCGCTGGGCGCTGGCGCTGAGTTTCTCGACTGGCACTTCAACGAGGGCTTTGGCTGCCGGCGGTTTGTCGCCGAGCAGGAACGTCGCCATCGCCGCCAGATCGGCATCGCTCAGGCCTTGAGTGCTGTTGTGGAACACCGGGAACATCTCGTTGAACATCGTCCCTTGCGCGCTCATGCCGTGCTTGAGGAACGTGCCCAGATCCTGCTCGTTCCAGCCGCGCGCGGCCAGATCAGTGGCCAGCAGGCTCGGCGCCAGATAACCATTGAGGATGCCGCCAGTCAGACGCTTGTCCAGCTGCATTGCGCCCGGGAGGCCACGCGGCGTGTGGCATTCGCCGCAGTGACCGAGCACTTCGACCATGTACTGGCCGCGCTTCCAGGCTTCGCTTTTGCCTTCGGCCGGCTCCAGTTTCAGGGCTTTGCCGTACATCATGTTCCAGCCGATCAGGCCCGGACGCACGTTAAACGGGAAGCTCAGACTGGTGACCGGGGCTGCGCGCTCGATCGGCTCGATGGTTTTCAGATACGCATGGATCGCATCCGAGTCTTCGCGCGGCATCAGGTGATACGAGGTATACGGCATCGCCGGATACAAATTCGCGCCATCGCGACGCTTGCCTTCAGTCAGCGCCGCGAAGAACTCGTCATCGTTGTACAAACCGATGCCGTGCTCTTTGCTCGGGGTAATGTTGGTGCCGTAGATCGTGCCGAACGGCGACACAATCGGCAGGCCACCAGCGAACGGCGCACCACCGGGTGCAGTGTGGCAAGCCATGCAGTCAGCGGCGCGGGCGAGGTATTCGCCGCGCTTGACCTGATCATCGGCGTGGGCAAACAACACCGGCGCAGCGAGGCCGACCGCCAGGGTCAGGCGAGTCAGAAAAAGCTTCATGCTTAACCCTCCTTGACCAGGCCGAGATCGGTCAGCACGTTGCGGGTAGCGTTGTAGTAACGCACGTACCCGGTGCAACGGCAGACGTGATGGCCGAGGCTGTCCTCGATGACTTGTTCGAGCTTGCTTTGCACGGTCGGCTGGCGCTGCAGCTTCTCGACCAGCACGGTCGCGGCGTTGACGAAACCTGGTGCGCAGTAGCTGCACTGGAAGGCGAACTCGTCGACGAAGCGTTGCTGGATCGGATTCAGCTCGGTGACCTGGCCGCTCTCGTCACGCTTGGCGTGAGACTCGATGGTGCGGACTTTCTTGCCTTCGAAATAGTGCGCGCCGGTGATGCAAGTGCGCACTTCTTCGCTGGTACCGTCCGGGTTATCGACGATCACCACGCAGGCGTGGCAGATGCCCTGGCCGCAGCCCAGGCGCGAACCGGTGAGGTTCTTGTATTCGTGCAGGTAGTCGATCATCGGCAGGTCATCAGGGATGTCCACCGGGCCGACGGATTGACCATTGAGGGTCAGTTGAAGCGGACGGTTAGCCATTGAGGGCCTCCTTGATGCGCGCAGCAGTGATTGGCAGGTCGCGAACACGTTTACCGATGGCGTGCGCCACGGCGTTACCGATGGCACCGACGATCGGGATCATCACCACTTCGGCGATGCCTTTGGACGGATCACTTGGCGACAGAGCCGGCAGAATCTCCGACGTCTGTTTCCATACGGCAACGTGACGCGCCATCGGCAAACGGTAACGGTTGAAGTTCCAGTCACCCTCCCCCGGCCCGCCTTCGTACAGCGGCATTTCTTCCATCAAGGCGTGGCCGATGCCCATGGCGATACCACCTTCGAGCTGGCCCTTGACCAGTTCTTCGACCAGCACCCGACCGCACTCGACCCACGAATGGTGGTTGAGCACTTCGACTTCCGCCGAGCCTTTGTTGACCTTCAGTTCGACCAGTGTCGCGACCGGGCTGTAGTAAGTCACGGCAGCGTTGTTCAACTGGACAACCGGGTAATTGATGTTCTGGCGATCCAACAGGTGGAAACCAGCGGTGCTCATCAGCGCCTTCTTCGCCTTCGGCGCGCCATCGCCATATTTCACCGCCAGACCGTCGAGCGGCAGCCGCTCGCGCACGCCGTCGATGCTGTATTCGGCCTCGGCCCAGCTCCAGCGGTTGAATGCGTGAACGGTAGCGCCGGTCACCAGGCCACGCTCGTGAGCGTGTTTGGCCAGTTCTTCGAAGCTCAACGGCTGCATGCCGTTGGCCGTGAGTTTGCCGTCGACCCAATGCGCATCTTCGCGACGCACCACGTAAGGGTTGGCTTGACCGCCATAAGGGCCCTGACGCCAGATTTCCATGGCCGCCGGCCACAGACCGTTGTTGAACAGCACGCGTGCCGCTTCACGGGTGGCGTGACTGAAGTAGTACGCCGAGTTGGTCGCCGACGAGGCCGAAGCCAGTTTGCCCACCCAGCGCGGGTTGCGCAGCAGGCTGTCCTGCTCGGCCTGACTCATGATGTAAGGGTTGCCGCTGGTGATCAGCTGCATTTCCTTCCACTCGGTTTCGCCGGTCTTCACTTCGTGCGCCGGGCTACCGAGGAAATCGGCCACCACCAGCGCCTGCGAGGTAGACATGCCGGTGCCGATCTCAATGCCGATATGGCGCAGAGTGATGCGACCGTCAGCCGTGAATTCGATGCTGGCCATTGGCGCTTCAGAACCGGTGCCGAAGTCTTTCTGGCAAATGGCGAAACCGACGCCGTACCAGTTGTCCGGATCGGCGGCTTCGCGCTGCTTCTTGATCGCGTCGCGGTTTTTCCAGACTTCGTGCACCGAGGCTTTGTCGAGAATTTCATGCAGGCGCAGAGCACCGGCCGGAATCGCGCCCTGGGTGTTTTTCATGCCGGAACGCAGGGCGTTCTTGCGACGCAGATCGATCGCATCGACACCAAGGCGATTGGCGATTTCGTCGACCATCATCTCGGTCGCCGCCATGCTTTGCAGGGTGCCGTAACCGCGCATCGAACCCGCCTCAACACCACGCGAGTGATAGGCGGTGACTTGCAGGTCGTTCTGCGGCATGTAGTAGATCGATTGCGCCGCCGTGGCACCCACTGCGGCTACGGATGGGCTGTAATTGATCCGGCCGCCACCGTCGACACTCATTTCGGCACGGAAAATCTTGAAGGTGTAGTCATTCTTGTCCACGGCCAACTGGTAGCGGATGTCGAACGGGTGGCGCTTGATGCCACTCTGGAACTGCTCGTAGCGGTCGTTGGCCAGACGCACCGGCACACCCGCGCCATACAGCGCCGCGAGGGCTGCGTAGTAGACGAAGATGTTGTGGTCTTTGGAACCGTAACCGACGGTGTAACCCGGGTGCATGTTCAGGTTGTCGAGGCCGAAACGCGACGGCGCGATCATCTTCGCGGTTTCGGTCGCTGCCTCCAGCGGGCACTGGGTGGCCACGACGAAATGCAGGGTCTTGGTTTTCGGGTCGTACCAGCCGTTGCCGTTGTCCGGCTCCATGGCGGCCGGCTCGATCGACGGGGTCTTGTAGCGCTCGTCGAACACCAGCCAGTTGTCCGACGGCGTGTCGATCTCTTGCTTCATGCGGTCGGCGTAGAACAGGCCGCGCTCGGTCAGATTGCCGTGCAGGTTCGGCTGGGAATTCCACACCGGACGACGGTTCTTCAGCATCGGGAACAGGATCGAGTCTTTGAGGCTGGCGAATTCGTCTTCGTCGGCCGAGGTCGCGCCGCCGACGCGCACGTAGCGGAAGCTGCCGTAGGGGTCGCCTTCGTAGAACGGCACTTTGGCACCGTAACGAATCGCTTTGTCATTGAATTTGAGTTTGTTCTTCGCCTGGCGGTAACGCTCGAAGTCGTTCCAGATCAGGATTGCCACCGGGTGACCGATGAACATCGGCACTTTGCCTTCTGGCAGCAGTGGATCCGGCGCGTGCTCTTCGGGGAAGACGATGCCGTCTTTGTCCAGATCAGCGGCGGTGACAATGCGGTCAGGCTGCAAGTCAGCGCCAAGCCACGACAGGTCGTAGCCGTCGTAGATGCGGTCAGCCTTGATGGTTTTCAGCAGCATGGCGTGGCCTTGCTGTTCAGGCCAGCCCGGCATGTCCTTGGAACGGATGTCGCGGGCAAAGACTTTGCTGCCGCAGACCTTGGACAGTGCATCGTTGCGCTGACGCGCCTTGCCGTTGTTGCCGAGCCATTTCTCGGACGGCACGGTGACGGTGTTTTCCATCAAGGCTGCCAGCGCCTGACTGCTGAGCGGCGTGAGCGTGACGCTCACACCCGCCACCAGCCCGCCCTGGAGGAACGAGCGCCGGGATATTTCACGGTTGGACATGGATCATCCTCTGGGCGGTTATGTGTCCGCCCTTCTGGTTATCTACTGGGGAATCTCGAGTCTTGCAGAAGCCTTTCTTGGCTAAACGAAAGGCGTGATGACAGTGCAAAGCTGACCGAAAGGTTAACTTTAAAGGTTTCTGCGCTCGCAGCAAACAACCAGTTACAAAAATTTGACTAAAGGATCAGAAAATCAATGCGACGTGGCACCGCAGGAGCTCGTTGAACATACCAACGACCCATGTGGGAGCGAGCTTGCTCGCGAAGGCGTAGTGTCAGTCAGCGCATTTTTTGCTGAGACACCGCATTCGCGAGCAGGCTCGTTCCCACATGGGGATTTGTGTCGAATTCAGAATCAGGGGGAAGGAGCAGAGGGAAAAGCCAAATTTCAGACACAAAAAACCCCGGTCTTTCGACCAGGGTCTTTGCTATCGATTCCGAATCAGCCAACGGCTGTTTTCGGTGCCTCAAGGCGTTCAGTGGTCCTTGGAGCAGATATGGCGCAGCGGACGGGACTCGAACCCGCGACCCCCGGCGTGACAGGCCGGTATTCTAACCGACTGAACTACCGCTGCGTATCGCTTTGAGCTTGCGCTCAAGTAACTCGTTTTGACTGCAAGCTTCGGTGCTTTGCAATCGCGAACCAGACAAGTCTGATTCGTAAAATATGGCGCAGCGGACGGGACTCGAACCCGCGACCCCCGGCGTGACAGGCCGGTATTCTAACCGACTGAACTACCGCTGCGCGTCGGTGCAGGCACTTTCAGCCTACGCTCTTGCTTACGCAAGTTTCTCGGGGAGTGGTGGGTGATGACGGGATCGAACCGCCGACATTCTGCTTGTAAGGCAGACGCTCTCCCAGCTGAGCTAATCACCCGTTTGCATCTCCGAGGCCGCGAAATTTACGCAGGTAGCAGACCTAAGTCAATAGCAGGATTGAAGTTTTTCTGAAAAAGACGAAATTGCTTCAATCCTGCAAAACTGCTTTCGCGGGTAACCCCGCTCCCACAGGGGTATGCATTCCAAATGTGGGAGCGAGCCTGCTCGCGAAGGCGTCAGTTGATTCAACACAAATTCAGGAGAACAAGACGACCTACTCGCTGTAGATCATCTTTTTCGTCATGCCACCGTCGACGACAAATTCCTGCCCGGTAACAAACCCGGCATTCCTTGACAGCAACCAGGCAACCATCGCCGCCACATCCTCGACCGTCCCTACCCTGCCCGCCGGATGCTGAGCATGATCGGCATCCGCCAAAGGCTCCGCTCGACGTGCAGAAGGATCGCGCGCGTCGATCCAGCCCGGACTGACCGCGTTGACGCGAATCTCCGGCCCCAGACTGATCGCCAACGCATGCGTAAGCGCCAGCAGGCCGCCCTTGCTCGCCGCATAAGCCTCGGAGTCCGCTTCCGACTGCCGCGCACGAGTAGAGGCCAGATTGACGATCGAACCGTTGTGCGCACGCAGATACGGCGCACAGTGCTTGGCCAACAGCATCGGCCCACTGAGATTCACCGCCAGCACCCGATTCCAGTAAGCCAGATCGAGGCTTTCCAGTGTGATGTTGTGCGGATCAGCGACCGCCGCGTTGCACACCAGCGCATCGAGACGACCAAACTGACCCAGCACCTCAGCCACGCCGAGCGCCACCTGACTTTCCTCGGCAACGTCCATGGCAATGAACCAGGCATTTTCGCCCAACACCTTCGCCACTTTCGAACCGCGCGCCCGATCCAGATCGGTCAACACGACTTGCCAGCCCTCGCTGATCAGCCAGGCAGCGATGCCCAGACCGATACCGCGCGCAGCACCCGTGACCAGCGCGACGCGGCCATGGGTACCTGCTGTCGGCGTAGACAACTCGATCACAACGCGGCCAGACCGCGCGCCAGGTCGGCTTGCAGGTCAGCGACGTCTTCCAGACCGACCGCGATGCGAATCAGGCTGTCACGGATGCCCGCCGCTTCACGCTCTTGCGGCGCTAGACGGCCGTGAGAGGTGGTGCTTGGGTGCGTGATCGTGGTCTTGCTGTCGCCGAGGTTGGCGGTAATCGAAATCAGTCGGGTCGCATCGATGAAGCGCCAAGCGCCCTCTTTGCCGCCCTTGACCTCAAAGCTTACAACCGCACCGAAACCCTTCTGCTGACGCTGGGCCAGTTCGTGCTGCGGATGGCTCTTGAGACCGGCGTAATGCACCTTCTCAATGCCGTCCTGCTGCTCCAGCCATTCGGCTAGCGCCTGAGCATTCGCGCAGTGCGCCTTCATCCGCAGGTTCAGGGTTTCCAGACCTTTGAGAAAGATCCACGCGTTGAACGGGCTCAGGGTCGGCCCGGCAGTGCGCAGGAAGCCGACGACTTCTTTCATCTGCTCACTGCGACCGGCCACCACACCGCCCATGCAACGGCCCTGGCCATCGATGAACTTGGTCGCCGAGTGCACGACGATGTCTGCGCCCATTTTCAGCGGCTGCTGCAACGCTGGCGTGCAGAAGCAGTTATCGACGACCAGCATCGCGCCTTTGGCGTGAGCAATTTCAGCCAGTGCGGTGATATCGACCAGCTCGGCCAACGGATTGGAGGGCGACTCGACAAAGAGCAGTTTGGTGTTGGATTTGATTGCCGCATCCCAACCCGACAGGTCGGCCAAAGGCACGTAATCGACTTCCACACCGAAACGCTTGAAGTACTTCTCGAACAGGCTGATGGTCGAACCGAATACGCTGCGCGAAACCAACACATGGTCGCCGGCGCTGCACAAGCTCATCACCACCGCCATGATGGCGGCCATGCCGGTTGCGGTCGCAACGGCTTGCTCGGCGCCCTCCAGCGCAGCGATGCGCTCTTCAAACGCGCGCACGGTCGGGTTGGTATAACGCGAGTAAACGTTACCCGGCACTTCCCCGGCGAACCGTGCGGCCGCGTCGGCAGCGGTGCGAAACACATAGCTGGAGGTGAAGAACATCGGATCACCGTGCTCACCTTCCGGCGTACGGTGCTGACCGGCACGTACGGCCAGGGTATCGAACGCTACGCCTTCGAGGTCGCTGTCCAGCCGACCGGCATCCCATTCCTGACTCATGCTGTCACTCCTTGCCGTATTCTCGAAAATTGAAGGTCAGATACAAAACCGGCCCCTCAGGGCCGGTGATAACTCAGTTGTTGTACAGATCGATGATCGCACTGACCGCCTGGGTCTTGACCTTCGAGGCATCGTTGCGTGCCTGCTCGATCTTGTCCAGGTAAGCCTCGTCGACGTCACCGGTAACATACTTGCCGTCGAACACCGCGCAATCGAAATTCTCGATCTTGATCTTGCCGCCGCCAACCGCTTCGATCAAGTCAGGCAGGTCCTGATAGATCAGCCAGTCAGCGCCGATCAGATCCGCCACGTCCTGAGTCGAACGGTTGTGTGCGATCAGTTCGTGCGCGCTTGGCATGTCGATGCCATAAACGTTCGGGAAGCGTACCGCTGGCGCTGCCGAGCAGAAGTAGACGTTTTTCGCGCCGGCTTCGCGGGCCATCTGGATGATCTGCTTGCACGTGGTGCCGCGCACGATCGAGTCGTCGACCAGCATCACGTTCTTGCCGCGGAATTCCAGCTCGATGGCGTTGAGCTTCTGGCGAACCGACTTCTTGCGAGCCGCCTGGCCCGGCATGATGAAGGTACGACCGATGTAACGGTTCTTGACGAAACCTTCGCGGAATTTCACGCCCAGGTGGTTGGCCAGCTCCAGCGCCGCGGTACGGCTGGTGTCCGGAATCGGGATAACCACATCGATGTCATGCTCTGGACGCTCGCGCAGGATCTTCTCGGCGAGTTTCTCACCCATGCGCAGGCGAGCCTTGTAGACCGACACGCCGTCGATGATCGAGTCCGGACGCGCCAGGTAGACGTGTTCGAAAATGCACGGGGTCAGGGACGGATTGGTCGCGCACTGACGGGTGTGCAGCTTGCCGTCCTCAGTGATGTAGACCGCTTCGCCCGGCGCCAGGTCGCGAATCAGGGTGAAACCGAGCACGTCCAGCGAAACGCTTTCGGAGGCGATCATGTATTCAACGCCTTCGTCAGTGTGACGCTGACCGAACACGATCGGACGAATGCCGTGCGGGTCACGGAAACCGACGATGCCATAACCGGTGACCATCGCCACAACGGCGTAACCGCCAACACAACGGTTGTGCACGTCGGTCACGGCGGCAAACACGTCTTCTTCGGTCGGTTGCAGCTTGCCGCGCTGGGCCAGCTCGTGAGCGAACACGTTGAGCAGCACTTCCGAGTCGGAACTGGTGTTGACGTGACGCAGATCGGATTCGTAGATCTCTTTGGCCAACTGCTCAACGTTGGTCAGGTTACCGTTGTGCGCCAGAGTGATGCCGTAAGGCGAGTTGACGTAAAACGGTTGGGCTTCGGCCGAAGTCGAGCTACCCGCGGTCGGGTAACGGACGTGGCCGATCCCCATGTGGCCGACCAGACGCTGCATGTGACGCTGTTGAAACACGTCACGCACCAGGCCATTGTCCTTGCGCAGGAACAACCGGCCATCATGGCTGGTCACGATACCGGCAGCGTCCTGGCCGCGGTGCTGGAGCACGGTTAGCGCGTCATACAGCGCCTGATTGACGTTCGACTTACCGACGATACCGACGATGCCACACATGCGACGCAACCCCTACTTAATGGATCTGAACTGAACAACACTCACTGAGGCGTTTTCGCCGACGGCAAGAGTTGCTCCTTGAACGGAATATCAGCGGGTACGCTGATTCCGCTGGCAAGCCACTGACTGCTCCACCCGAGAATCAGGTTTTTGGACCAATCAGCGACCAATAGAAATTTTGGTACGAGCTGTGATTCTTTCCACCACCCGTCCTGCTGTACCGGCCCCAGGCTCAACAGCCCGACCGCCACGACCACCAGCAACACGCCACGCGCTGCGCCGAAGGCCATGCCGAGGAATCGATCGGTCCCGGACAACCCGGTGACGCGAACCAACTCGCCGATAAGATAATTGATCATTGCGCCCACGATCAGTGTGGCGACAAACATGATGGCACAGCCCGCGATCACGCGAGCCGATGGGGTTTCGATGTATCCGGCGAGGTACTCGGACAATGAGCCACCGAACATCCAGGCGACGACTCCTGCGATGATCCAGGTCACCAGCGATAATGCTTCCTTGACGAAGCCGCGGCTCAAACTGATCAAAGCGGAGATGGCGATGATTGCAACGATCGCCCAGTCAACCCAGGTAAATGGCACAGTGCAGCCTACAGACGGATAAGGCGGCGCATTTTAGCAGAGCGCATGCCTCTCGGTAAGCTGCGATTGTCAGTGCATTTCAATCGAGGCGATAGTTTTTAACCACGCTCGGGCTGGAAGCGCACGACAAAGCCCTTGAGGTTCTGCTGACGACCCAACAGATCACGCAGACGATCGGCTTCGGCACGCTCGATCAGCGGACCGACAAACACCCGATTCTTGCCATCGGCCGAACGGATATAGGCGTTGTAGCCTTGGCTGCGCAGGGTTTTCTGCAAACTCTCTGCACTGGCGCGACTCGACAGACTGGCCAACTGCACCGACCAGCTCACCGACAGGCCATTGGCATCGACGCGGCTTTGCGTGGTGTCCGGCTTGGTCGAGGACGCAGTGATCGGCTGAGCAGGCGCCGGAATCGGCTTGGCCACCGCCGGCGGCGCAACAGGCTTGGTGATCATGATGGGAGCCGTCGGCGTCGCGGCGACGGGCGCAGCAGGCGCTGTGTCTTCGGCGACTTCTTCATCAGTCGGCACCGGCTCTTGCGGCAAGGCTTGCGGCTCGGGAACAGCCACCGTCTCCATCTGCACTTGCGGCACGACAGGCGCTTGCGGCGCGGCGGGTGCTTCGACGGTCACCTGACGTTGCTCGTCCTGACGGGAAAACAGCATCGGCAGGAAAATCACTGCCAGCGCGACCAGCACCAAAGCGCCAACCATGCGCTGCTTGTACGCTTTATCCAGCAAAGCCATTTGCCGCTTCCTCCGTGGAGCGCCGGGCCAGCCATTCAAGGGCCTCGGCGACACAATAAAATGATCCGAACAACAGAATCTCGTCGTCACTGGTGGCTACTGCGCACTGCCCTTCCAGCGCAGCGGCGACACTGTCGTAAGACGTGACCGACGCACCAAGGTTCTGCAATGCAGCGTTTAATTCAGCCACCGGACGGGCACGCGGAGAATCCAGCGGCGCCACCGCCCAATGCTCGACACTAGCATTCAATTCGCTGACAACACCATCCAGATCCTTGTCGGCCAACAGACCAAACACCGCCAGGCGCTTGCCGACCGGTGGTCGCGAGGCCAGACGACGAGCCAGATACTCGGCGGCATGCGGGTTATGCCCGACATCCAGCAACAGGTTCAGACGCTTGCCGTTCCAATCGAACGAGCGGCGATCCAGTCGACCGACCACACGAGTCGCCTGCAAGGCCGCGACAATCTGCTGCGCATTCCACGGCAAACCGAGCAGCAAGTACGCCTGCAACGCCAACGCGGCGTTCTCCATCGGCAGATCAAGCAGCGGCAAGTCACGCAATTCGACAACCTGACCCCGCGCGTCGGTGCCGCGCCACTGCCAGTGCTGATCGGTGATACCGAGGTCAAAATCACGCCCACGCAGGAAGAACGGACAGGCCAGCTCACGCACTTTATCGAGCAACGGCTGCGGAGGATTCAGATCGCCGCACAGGGCTGGCTTGCCCTGGCGGAAGATCCCGGCCTTCTCGAAAGCCACGGATTCGCGGGTGTCGCCCAGATAATCGGCGTGATCGACGCCAATACTGGTAACCAGCGCGATATCGGCATCGACCACGTTGACCGTGTCCAGCCGCCCGCCCAGCCCGACTTCCAGCACCACCGCATCCAGCCCGGCCTGCTGAAACAGCCAGAACGCCGCGAGGGTGCCCATTTCGAAGTAAGTCAGGGAAGTGTCGCCGCGGCCGGCCTCGACTGCTGCGAAGGCTTCGCACAGCTGCGCGTCAGTGGCTTCGACGCCATTGAGCTGCACCCGCTCGTTGTAACGCAGCAGGTGCGGAGAATTGTAGACACCAACGCTCAGACCCTGCGCCCGCAGCAATGAAGCCACGAATGCGCAGGTCGAACCCTTGCCGTTGGTGCCGGTGACCGTGATCACCCGAGGCGCCGGCTGGCCCAGCCCCATGCGGGACGCTACCTGTTGTGAACGCTCCAGGCCCATGTCGATGGCCGAAGGATGCAACTGCTCAAGGTAGGCGAGCCATTCACCAAGGGGGCGCTCGGTCATAGGCCAGCAGGGACCGGTGGAACCACGATCGGCTCGATTGGCGCGGCGACGAATTTCGGCGTCGGCTTGCCAGTCATTTGTGCCAGCAGGTTACCCAGACGCGGGCGCAGTTCCTGACGGTGGATGATCATGTCGATCGCGCCGTGTTCCAGCAGGAACTCGCTGCGCTGGAAGCCTTCCGGCAGTTTCTCACGCACGGTTTGTTCGATAACGCGCGGACCAGCGAAGCCGATCAGGGCTTTCGGCTCACCGACGATCACGTCGCCAAGCATCGCCAGACTCGCCGAAACACCGCCGTAGACCGGGTCGGTCAGCACGGAGATGAACGGAATGCCTTCTTCACGCAGACGCGCCAGCACTGCCGAGGTCTTGGCCATCTGCATCAGCGAGATCAGCGCTTCCTGCATGCGCGCACCACCGGAGGCGGCAAAGCAGATCATCGGGCAGCGGTTTTCCAGCGCGTAGTTGGCGGCGCGAACGAAGCGCTCACCGACGATGGCGCCCATGGAACCGCCCATGAAGGCGAATTCAAAGGCCGAAACCACCACTGGCATGCCCAGCAAGGTGCCGCTGACGGAGATCAGCGCGTCTTTTTCGCCAGTCTGCTTCTGGGCAGCGGTCAGGCGATCCTTGTACTTCTTGCCGTCGCGGAATTTCAGACGGTCAACCGGCTCCAGATCGGCGCCCAGTTCGTTGCGACCTTCAGCATCGAGGAAGATGTCGATGCGTGCACGCGCGCCGATGCGCATGTGATGGTTGCATTTAGGGCAAACGTCCAGGGTCTTTTCCAGCTCCGGACGATACAGCACCGCCTCGCAAGACGGGCATTTGTGCCACAGACCTTCAGGGACCGAGCTCTTCTTGACCTCGGAACGCATGATCGAAGGGATCAGTTTGTCTACTAACCAGTTGCTCATGCTTTCTTTCTCCAGTACCGGCGGCCCGAACGCTCTGGTTCGCAGCCCCGCGTATGCCCTTCAGCTAAATTCATGTGTGTGGCGATGGTGGTGGAAAGCCACGGTCAGCGCGAAACATGACCTGCGTGCGATCCAGAAACCCTCAGCCGCGCCTGCTTTGTGCAAGTGCATTGATGGACGGCGGCAGACTGCCAGCCGTCACATCAATATGGCGCTTTGCGTACCGCGTTGATGAACGCGCGAATCTTTGCGTGATCCTTGATGCCTTTGCTCACCTCTACCCCACCGCTGACATCTACCGCGTACGGCTTTACCCGAGCCACGGCGTCTGTGACGTTCTCTGGGGTCAAACCACCCGCGAGAATCAACGGTTTGCTCAAACCTTGCGGAATCAATGACCAGTCGAAGGCCTCGCCGGTTCCGCCCGGTACGCCTTCGACATAAGCGTCGAGCAGTACACCGCTGGCGCTCGGATAGGCATCCACCGCTGCGGCAATATCATCACCCGCCTTGACCCGCAACGCCTTGATGTACGGGCGATGCCAGCCTTCGCAATCTTCCGCGACTTCATCACCATGGAACTGCAACAGATCCAGCGGCACGGCATCGAGGATTTCCCCCAACTCGCAGCGGCTGGCGTTGACGAACAGGCCCACGGTGGTCACGAACGGCGGCAATGCCTGAATAATCGCTCGCGCCTGCTGCACCGTGACCGCACGCGGACTCTTGGCATAGAACACGAACCCGATCGCATCCGCCCCGGCCTCAACGGCGGCCAGCGCATCTTCTATGCGGGTAATCCCGCAGATCTTGCTGCGAACGGCTGGCATATCGAGAAAAACTCCGAGGTAAAATCCGGGAAAGTCCCGGATGGTAACAAAAGCGTTCGAGGGCGTCAGCCGTCAAGTTCGGAGAAACCCGTAAGGAAATGTGGCCCGATAAAACGCTCGGGCAACGGGAATTCGTCGTGGTACTCGACCTGCACCAGATACAAGCCGTACGGATGCGCCGTAACGCCACCGGAACGGCGCTCGCGACTTTCCAGTACTTCCTTCATCCACTCGACCGGGCGCTCGCCGGCACCAATGGTCATCAACACGCCAGCGATATTGCGCACCATATGATGCAGGAACGCATTGGCGCGAATATCGAGCACGATCATCTTGCCGTGACGGGTCACGCGCAGGTGATGCATCTTCTTGATCGGCGACTTGGCCTGGCACTGGCCAGCGCGGAACGCACTGAAATCGTGAGTACCGATCAGGTACTGCGCAGCTTCAGCCATGCGCTCGACGTCCAGCGGGCGGTGGTTCCAGGTGATTTCTTCGTTGAGATGCGCCGGCCGAATCTGATCGTTGTAGATCACGTAGCGATAACGCCGGGCGATGGCTTTGAAGCGCGCATGAAAATGCGCCGGCATCACCCGCGCCCAACTGACACTGATGTCGTGAGGCAGATTGATATTGGCGCCCATGACCCAGGCTTTCAGCGAACGATCGACGGTCGTATCAAAGTGCACCACTTGCCCGCAGGCATGCACGCCGGCGTCGGTACGTCCGGCGCACTGCAGCGAAACCGGTGAATTGGCGACTTTCGACAGCGCTTTTTCGAGTTCTTCCTGCACCGTCGCCACACCCGTCAACTGACGCTGCCAGCCGCTGTAGCGCGAGCCTTTGTACTCAACGCCCAGCGCGACGCGGTAAAAGCCGTCGGGGGCCATTTCGGCGACCGGGTTATCTATGTTTGCCAAGGTGGGACAGCCTGCTGTTTGTGCAAAGGCGGGCATTATAAGGCTGTCGTTCAGGGATACCAGAGTTCTCTATTGGCAGTTCCGGCCCTATCGCGAGCAGGCTCACTCCTACAGGGGAACGCATTCCAAATGTAGGAGTGAGCCTGCTCGCGATAGCAATCATTCAGACACCACTGAATCCGGCACAAACAAAAACGGCAGCCTCAATGGGCTGCCGCTTTCGTTTACCGCTGGCCTTACTACAAGCTCGAGAGCATGTCCTTGGCCTCGCCACGTTGCTTCTCGTCACCCTCGGTCAACACTTCGTTGAGGATGTCGCGCGCACCATCGCTGTCGCCCATGTCGATGTAGGCCTGAGCCAGATCGAGCTTGGTCGCCGCTTCGTCGGTGCCGGCGAGGAAGTCGAAATCATCTTCGCCCAGATCATCACCCTTCATTGCATCGGCTTCGGTGAAGGTCGGTTCGGCGATGCTTTGTGACAGGCGATCCAGCTCGGCGTTGACGTCATCCAGCTCAGCCGCGAACGCATCCGGTTCCGCCGCTGGATTGCTGTCCATTTCGTCGGCCAGCGACAGATCGAAATCGGCCGGCAGTTCCAGATCATCTTGTGGCACGTCAGCCACCACTGGCGCCTCGACCGGCGGCAGATCCTTCACGCCTTCGTCCAGGTCCAGCAGGAAGTCATCGTCCGCCAGATCAACCGCTGGAGCTGCCGGCTCGGCACCGAGGTCCAGATCGAGGTCGAAGTCCGACAGATCATCCAGATTCTCTTTGATGTCGGTCTGCTGTTGCAGCACCGATTCGAAGCTCAGGTCGTCGTCCGCCGGGAATTCATCCAGCTCGACCGGCGCTTCAGGCTCAACCACCGGCGCAGGCTCTACCGGCGTGATGTTGTCGAGATCGTCCAGGCTCAGATCAAACGCGCTGTCGAGGTCGTCTTCCACTGGCGCTGGCGCCGGTGCTTCAGGCTCATCGAGCAGCAGATCCTTGACGTATTGCGCGTCCAGCTCGGCAGCCACGGCGGCAGCGGCCAGACCACTGGCAGCGACGACGGCCATGGCCGGGAAGCGGCTTTTCAGTTCTTCGACCTTGGCGAAGTTGTCGCCGTTGGCCACCAGCTGACGCTCCTGACCGACGAACGCGTCGCGGTCGCCCTGCTGACCGTAGACTTCCATCAGCTTCAGACGCAGATCACTGCGCTGCGGCTCCAGGCTGACGCCCTCTTCGAGCAGCGCGGCAGCCTGATTCAGGCGACCGGCGTTGATATGCGACTGCGCCTTGTCGAGCACGTCATCGGATCGCTCGGCGGCGGGAGCTACCAGCGGCGCGGCAATCGGCTCAGCCATCACGATCGGGGCGACTACCGGAGCCACTACGGGTGCAGGTGCCGGAGTGTTGAGCTTGACGCTCGCCGCCGGGGTTTCCAGACCTTCGAAGCTGCTTTCCGGCAGATCCTGTTCGGCGGAGAACTCTTGCTCTTCCGACAGCGCGCGGGCCATGCGCATGTGTTTTTCGGCCTCTTGCTGTGCTTTGCGGCGGCGCGCCAGCAGCAACAACAGGAGCAGCAGAACCACAGCACCGCCGCCCACCAGCCCCAGCAGAATCGGGTTGGTCAGCAGTTCGTTAAAGGTTTTCTCGTCTTCGACCACCGGTTTCGGCGTAACCACTGGCTCGACGACTGGCGTTTCAGCCGGTGGTGCAATGGCGGACTCTGGCGTCGGCGCTGCGTCTGCCGGAGTAGCTGGCGGGGTGGCGGCGAGCTCAGCCGTGATTGCAGGCACCGCCGGTGCGGCAGGATTGGTGGCCGGCGCAGTGCCCGCACCTTCAGCTTGCAGTTTTGCCAACTGATTGTTCTTCAGCTCGATCAGCTTTTGCAGCTTGTCCAGCTGACTCTGCAGATCGGACATGCGGCTTTTCAGTTCCTCGTTGTCACGACGGGTCGTGTCGAGGCTTTCCTGAGTGACCGCGAGCTTGTTGCTCAGTGCCTTGGCATCACCTGCCGGGCCTTTGCCGCGCGCCTTGGCGCTCTCAGCGGAGACCAGGCTCAGATTGTCCTGGGCGTTCTGTGCTGCACCGGTGTTACCGCGACCACGGTTGGTGGCATCGAGCTGCTGCTGACCAGTGCCCGGTTTGGCCACATAACGACGACCCTGACGCCAGGCTTCGTTCTGCGCAGCGACTTCGGCAATCGCTTTCGACTGCGGCAATGCCGTGCTTTGCACCGCATCCGGCAGACGCAACACCTGGCCGGTTTTCAGGCGGTTGATGTTGCCACCGATGAATGCATCCGGGTTCAGCGCTTGAATAGCGAGCATGGTCTGCTGCACCGAGCCGCCGGTACGCGCCTTCGCGGCGATTTCCCACAGGGTATCGCGCGGCGTGGTGGTGTATTGCGTCGGGTGCGTGGCGCCAGTGGTCGGCGCGGCGATGGTCTGCGACGGCGCTGGCTGTGCGGCGGCGTCAGCGGTCTGTGGCGAGAACTTCGACGGATCCAGCAGCACGCTGTAATCGCGCAGCAGACGGCCGTTCGGCCACATCACCTGCACGAGGAATTTGACCATCGGCTCCGACAGCGGCTTGCTCGACGTTACGCGCAGCACGCTTTTGCCGCTGGCGTTGAGCACCGGGGTAAAGGTCAGATCGTTGAGGAAGGCCTGGCGGTCGACGCCGGCCTTGGCAAAATCTTCAGGTGAAGCCAGGCTCGGCACCACTTCGGCAGCAGTGAGATCCTTGACGTCGAGCAGCTCGATCTCAGCCACCAGCGGCTGGTTCAGGGTCGACTTCAGGGTCAGCTCCCCGAGCCCGAGGGCATGCGCCATACCGGAGGACAGCGCCGAGGCGGCCGCTATTGCTAACACCAGTTTGCGAACTTGAACCATAGCCTCATCCTTTGTTTGAACGTTCCTCGGCCAGCGAGAAGATGTTGAATACCGCTGCCGTAAGGCATTGCGCGCGACGACGACAGATGTCGCGCGCGATCATTTCTTTGATGCCCCGGAAAGTCCCGGAGGGTGACACGTTATCAAGCGATCTGGGCAAGCATAGCGCTCACCTAGAATCAGTCGACAAATTGTTGCCAAGTATCTTTTACAGCAGGTCTTTTATCAACAATTCAGCCACCTGCACAGCGTTAAGGGCCGCGCCTTTGCGTACGTTATCTGACGTCAGCCACAGATTTAGTTCCGCCGGATCGTCGACACCGCTGCGCACGCGACCGACATAGACAACGTCCTGCCCTACCGCATCACCGACTGCAGTCGGGTAATCACCGGCCTCGACCAGCTCGATACCCGGCGCATCTTCGAGTGCAGCGTTGACTTTTGCCAGGTCGACAGCCGACGTTGACTGCAAGGTCACGCTAAGGCTATCGCCAAAAAACACCGGGGCTTGAACGCAAGTTGCGGAAATCTTTAATAAAGGCTTGGCCAGCACCTGACGCAACTCGCGCACCAGACGTTTTTCCAGCAGCGTATGGCCCTGCGCGTCGGGCGTGCCGACCTGAGCCAACAGGTTGAAGGCCATCTGCCGATCAAAGAACGTCGGCTCCAATGGACGCATGTTCAGCAGCTCGGCGGTCTGCCGCGCCAGCTCGGTCACGGCCTCGCGCCCCTGGGCGGAAACGGCCAGATTGGCGGTGACGTTGACATATTGCAGGTCAAGCAGATCAAGCACTGGCGCCAATACCACGGCGAGCGAAGTGGCCGACGGGCTTGGGCTGCTGATCTGAAACGGCGCTTTCAAACCAGCGAGCACTTCGGCGTTGGCTTCGGGTACTACTTGCGGCGCCTGATCGGCCGGCAGCGCGCCGGACAAGTCGATCAGCGAGCAACCGGCGGCGTGGGCACGGGCGGCGTAGCTCAGGGTAATCGCCGGGCCTGCGGCGAAAAACACCAGTTTGACCTTGCTGAAATCGAACTCGTCGACTTCGCGAACGCGCACGTTCTTGTTGCGGTACAGCACCGAGCTGCCGGCGGATTCGCTGCTCGCCAGCAGGTGCAGGGTGCCGACCGGGAAGTCGCGCTCTTCGAGAATCTGTACGAGGGTTTCGCCGACAGTACCGGTGGCGCCGATCACGGCAATATCTAGGGTCTGGGTCATGGTGCGAGCCTCTGGCGAAACGGGGGGAGCGGCACTTTACCGGGTGACTGGCGCACAGGCAATTTCTGCGGGATTTGCGGTGTCTGGACCGGCCTCTTCGCGAGCAGGCTCGCTCCCACCTTTGAAATGCATTCCCCCTGTGGGAGCGAGCCTGCTCGCGAAGGGGCCAGACTAGGCAACCGAGAAATCCAAGGCATAAAAAAACCCGCACCTCTTTCAAGGCACGAGTTCTTTCATTACTTCAAGCAATCAACGCTCAAGCAAAATCCGCAGCATGCGACGCAGCGGTTCGGCCGCGCCCCACAGCAATTGGTCGCCGACGGTGAAGGCACCGACGAACTGCGAACCCATGTTCAGCTTGCGCAGACGACCCACCGGCACATTCAGGGTGCCGGTAACCTTGGTCGGGCTCAGCTCCTGCATGCTGATCTCGCGCTGGTTTGGCACCAGTTTGACCCAAGGGTTGTGCTGGCTGATCAGCCCTTCGATGTCGGCGATCGGCACGTCTTTGTTCAGCTTGATGGTCAGCGCCTGGCTGTGGCAACGCATGGCACCGATGCGCACGCAGATGCCATCGACCGGGATCGGGCTCTTGAAGCGGCCGAGGATCTTGTTGGTCTCGGCCTGGGCCTTCCACTCTTCGCGGCTCTGGCCGTTCGGCAGTTCCTTGTCGATCCACGGGATCAGGCTACCGGCCAGCGGTACGCCGAAGTTTTCGGTCGGGTACGCTTCGCTGCGCATGGCATCGGCCACGCGACGGTCGATGTCGAGGATCGCGCTGGCCGGATCAGCCAGTTGATCGGCGACAGCGGCGTGGGTCGCGCCCATTTGCTTGATCAGTTCACGCATGTTCTGCGCGCCGGCACCCGAGGCCGCCTGATAGGTCATGGCGCTCATCCACTCAACCAGACCGGCTTCGAACAGACCGCCCAGGCCCATCAGCATCAGGCTGACGGTGCAGTTGCCGCCGATGTAGTTCTTGGTGCCCGCGTCGAGCTGCTGGTCGATGACCTTGCGGTTGACCGGATCGAGAATGATCACCGCGTCATCGTTCATGCGCAGGCTCGAGGCCGCGTCGATCCAGTAACCCTGCCAGCCGGCTTCGCGCAGCTTGGGGAACACTTCGCTGGTGTAGTCGCCGCCCTGGCAGGTCAGGATCACGTCGAGGGTCTTCAGCTCGTCAATGCTGTAAGCATCCTTGAGCGGAGCAATGTCCTTGCCCACGGACGGGCCTTGGCCACCGACGTTGGACGTGGTGAAAAACACCGGCTCGATTAGATCGAAATCCTGCTCTTCCAGCATCCGCTGCATGAGCACGGAACCGACCATCCCGCGCCAACCGATCAGACCTACACGTTTCATCGCAACTACACCTTCTTGAAAAGTGGGCCGCTGCTTTGTATTGAATTTCGCAGCGGGCCCGAGAGATTACAGATTCCGCAGCGCGGCGACTACTGCGTCGCCCATTTCCTGCGTACCGACTTTGCTGCAACCGGCCGAATAGATGTCGCCAGTACGCAACCCTTGATCAAGGACAACGCTGACAGCTTTTTCGATAGCATCGGCCGCGTCGTGCAGATTGAAGCTGTAACGCAGCATCATTGACACCGACAGAATGGTCGCCAACGGGTTGGCGATGCCTTTGCCAGCGATGTCCGGGGCTGAACCGTGGCAAGGCTCGTACATGCCCTTGTTGTTGGAATCCAGCGAGGCCGACGGCAGCATGCCGATGGAGCCGGTGAGCATCGACGCTTCGTCGGAGAGGATGTCGCCGAACATGTTGTCGGTGACGATCACGTCGAACTGCTTCGGCGCGCGCACCAGTTGCATGGCGGCGTTGTCGACGTACATGTGGCTCAGTTCGACTTCCGGGTAATCCTTGGCCACTTGCTCGACCACTTCACGCCACAGTTGGCTGGACGCCAGCACGTTGGCCTTGTCCACCGAGCAGAGCTTTTTGCCACGGACCATGGCCATGTCGAAGCCGACACGGGCGATGCGGCGGATTTCGCTTTCGCTGTATGGCAGCGTGTCGTAGGACTGACGCTCGCCGTTTTCCAGGGTACGGGTGCCGCGTGGCGCACCGAAGTAGATGCCGCCGGTCAGTTCACGGACGATGAGGATGTCCAGGCCAGCAACGATTTCCGGCTTCAGGCTCGAAGCATCGGCCAGTTGCGGGTACAGAATCGCCGGACGCAGGTTGCCGAACAGGCCCAGTTGCGCACGGATTTTCAGCAGGCCACGCTCAGGGCGGATGTCACGCTCGATGGTGTCCCATTTCGGGCCGCCAACGGCGCCCAGCAACACGGCGTCAGCAGCGCGGGCACGGTCGAGGGTTTCATCGGCCAGCGGCACGCCGTGCTTGTCGATGGCGGCGCCACCGATCACGTCATGGCTCAGCTCGAAGCCCAGGCTGTATTTGTCGTTGGCCAACTCCAGCACCTTGACCGCTTCGGCCATGATTTCCGGACCAATACCGTCACCTGGGAGAATCAGAATCTGCTTGCTCATGCTTTCCTCGTGTCTTCAGTCGGTGCGCCAACTTAGGCGCGCCCGGAAAAATTCTTATCGCTCAGCCATCAATACGATTACATCTGTACTGAACGAGCCGTCGGCATCAATCTCAAAATATTCACGCACTTCTTGGCCCATCGACTGCTGCAACTGGCGGATCGCGGCGCGCATCACTTCAGGCGTGCGCATGCGTTCAACCCAACTGGTGTACTCCAGACGCAGGCGCTGACGCGTGGTACTGCTTACATGCAAACCGGCCTCGCTGACCTGACGCAGCCATTCGGCGGCGGAATAATCGCGCACATGACTGGTGTCACGCAGCACCTCGACGCTTTGCAGGTAAGTGTCGAACAACGGACTGCCCGGTGACAACACATCAACGAACGCCGCCACACCGTCCGGCTTCAACACCCGACGCACTTCGCGCAGGGCCACGCCGAGATCGCTCCAGTGATGCGCCGAATAACGGCTGAACACGAAGTCGAACTCGCCATCGGCAAACGGCAGACGCTCGGCGGCGCCGTTGACCGTGGCAATGTTGCTTATGCCGCGATCAACGGCAGCGGCGGCGACCACGTCGAGCATTTGCTGCGACAGGTCGTAGGCGACCACTTCCCTGACCAGCGGTGCCACGTGAAAACTGACGTGACCGGCGCCGCAGCCCAGATCCAGCACCCGGGCGCTGCCCTGCCCTTTCAGCTCAGCCTGTAGCAGGGCGAACTCGGTGCCTTGAGCGTGAACGGCGCTGCTCAGGTAGGCGGCGGCCTGTTCACCGAATTGCTTTTGTACGACCTGAGTGTGCTGGGCGGTGCTGGTCATGGTCACATCCTTCTGGGTTTTAGCCTTTTATTGCCTGGACTAACGCCTTCGCGAGCAAGCTCGCTCCCACACTTGAAATGCATTCCCCTGTGGGAGCGAGCTTGCTCGCGAAGAGGCCAGCCTGAACTGCATCAATTCAAAAGTTGCTTATGCGTCGCGGAACAACCACGGCTGGCTAACCCGATGCTTGGCCTCAAACGTCGCAATCGCATCACCGTCCTGCAAGGTCAAACCAATATCGTCCAGACCATTCAACAGGCAGTGCTTGCGGAACGCATCGATCTCGAAGCTGTACACCTTGCCATCCGGACGGGTCACGGTCTGCGCTTGCAGATCGACCTGCAATTGATAGCCCGGCTCAGCCTCGACCTGCTTGAACAACTCATCGACTTCAGCGTCGCTCAAGATGATCGGCAGCAAGCCGTTCTTGAAGCTGTTGTTGAAGAAAATGTCGGCGTAGCTCGGCGCGATGATGCTGCGGAAACCGTATTCTTCCAGCGCCCATGGCGCGTGTTCACGGCTGGAGCCGCAACCGAAGTTCTCACGGGCCAGCAACACGCTGGCGCCTTGATAACGCTCGGCGTTGAGCACGAAGTCCTTGTTCAACGGGCGCTTGGAGTTGTCCTGATACGGTTGCCCGACATCGAGGTAACGCCACTCGTCAAACAGGTTCGGGCCGAAACCGGTGCGCTTGATCGACTTCAAGAACTGCTTCGGAATGATCTGGTCGGTGTCGACGTTGGCACGATCCAGAGGCGCGACAAGACCAGTGTGCTGGGTAAAAGCTTTCATGCTGCGCTCCTTTAGATCAATTCACGAACGTCGATGAAACGACCGTTCACCGCTGCCGCAGCCGCCATGGCCGGGCTGACGAGGTGGGTACGGCCACCGGCACCCTGACGGCCCTCGAAGTTACGGTTGGAGGTCGAGGCGCAATGCTCGCCGGACTCCAAACGGTCCGGGTTCATCGCCAGGCACATCGAGCAGCCCGGCTCACGCCATTCGAAACCGGCTTCGAGGAAAATCTTGTCCAGACCTTCGGCCTCAGCCTGCGCCTTGACCAGACCCGAGCCCGGCACCACGATCGCTTGCTTGATGGTCGAAGCGACTTTGCGGCCCTTGGCGATCACCGCCGCAGCGCGCAAATCTTCGATCCGCGAGTTGGTGCAGGAACCGATAAACACGCGATCCAGCTGAATGTCGGTGATCGCCTGATTGGCGGTCAAACCCATGTACTTCAAGGCACGGACGATCGAGTCGCGTTTGACCAGATCCATCTCTTGGGCCGGGTCCGGCACGTTCTGATCAACGGCCAAAACCATTTCCGGGGACGTGCCCCAGCTGACTTGCGGCTTGATCTGTGCGGCGTCGAGCTCAACCACGGTGTCGAACTTGGCGTCGTCATCGGAAACCAGGTCTTTCCAGGCTTCGACGGCCATGTCCCATTCGGCGCCTTTCGGTGCGAATGGACGGCCCTTCACGTAATCGACAGTCTTCTGGTCCGCTGCCACCAGGCCAACGCGGGCGCCGGCTTCGATGGACATGTTGCAGATGGTCATGCGGCCTTCGACGGACAAGTCGCGGATCGCGCTGCCAGCGAATTCGATGGCGTGGCCGTTACCGCCGGCGGTGCCGATCTTGCCGATCACCGCGAGGACGATGTCCTTGGCGGTCACGCCGAACGGCAATTGCCCTTCAACGCGCACCAGCATGTTTTTCATTTTCTTCGCGACCAGGCACTGGGTGGCGAGCACGTGCTCGACCTCGGAAGTGCCGATACCGTGCGCCAGAGCACCGAACGCGCCGTGAGTCGAGGTGTGCGAGTCGCCGCAGACCACGGTCATGCCCGGCAAGGTTGCCCCCTGCTCCGGGCTGATCACGTGGACGATGCCCTGGCGAACGTCGTTCATCTTGAACTCGACGATGCCGTATTCATCACAGTTGTCATCGAGGGTCTGAACCTGCAAACGCGAGACCTGATCGGCAATGGCTTCGATGCCGCCCTTGCGCTCCGGGGTCGTCGGTACGTTATGGTCCGGGGTCGCGATGTTGGCATCGATGCGCCAAGGCTTGCGCCCGGCCAGACGCAGGCCTTCGAAGGCTTGCGGCGAGGTCACTTCGTGGATGATGTGACGATCGATGTAGATCAGCGCCGAGCCATCGTCGCGCTGCTTGACCAAATGCGAATCCCAGAGCTTGTCGTAGAGCGTTTTGCCGGCCATCAGACGGTTCCTCATCAGCTTGTTTCTATGCCCTGGGCTTATCAATAACCCTTTGGCTTGTGAGGCCGATCCTATGGGGTTAGATTAAATAACTCAAATTCATATTTTTTATGCTTTGGATAACCAACTGGAATACGAACATGGATCTGGCCAACCTCAACGCTTTTATCGCGATTGCCGAGACCGGCAGCTTCTCCGGCGCCGGCGAACGCCTGCACCTGACACAACCGGCGATCAGCAAACGCATCGCCGGGCTGGAGCAGCAATTGAAGGTGCGCCTGTTCGATCGACTGGGCCGTGAAGTCGGCCTGACCGAGGCTGGCCGCGCCCTGCTGCCACGGGCGTATCAGATTCTCAACGTGCTGGATGACACCCGCCGCGCCCTGACCAACCTCACCGGCGAAGTCAGCGGTCGCCTGACGCTGGCCACCAGTCACCACATTGGCCTGCACCGTTTGCCGCCTCTATTAAGGGAATTCACCCGCCGTTACCCAGAGGTGGCGCTGGATATTCAGTTCCTTGATTCGGAAGTGGCCTACGAAGAAATTCTCCACGGCCGCGCCGAACTGGCGGTCATCACCCTGGCGCCGGAGCCTCACGCACTGGTCAAAGCCACGCCGGTCTGGGACGACCCGCTGGATTTCGTGGTCGCCCCGGAGCATTCACTGATCAGCAATGGCCCCGTCACTCTGGCGGACATTGCCGGTCATCCGGCGGTTTTCCCCGGTGGCAACACCTTCACGCACCACATTGTCCAACGGTTATTCGAGGCCCAGAGCCTGACGCCGAACATCGCCATGAGTACCAACTACCTGGAAACCATCAAGATGATGGTCTCGATCGGCCTGGCCTGGAGCGTTTTGCCGCGCACCATGCTCGACGAGCAGGTGGCAAGCATCGTATTGCCGGGCATACAGCTCAGTCGCCAGCTAGGCTATATCCTGCACACTGAACGGACGCTCTCGAATGCGGCGCGGGCCTTTATGGCCTTACTGGATGCACAAATCGATCTGCCAGGGACTTGAGGCCATCTTGTGCTACTCCTAAAGAGCCGCTGCCCCTGTGCCTAACGTCACCCTCAGCTCAAGGCTTGTCCACGATGCCGAAATCTGTTGACCGAATTCCGCCGATGCCGCGTATTCAGGCGATTGACCCGCGACATTCCGAGCAGAGCTGGGAGAGCGCGCCGCAATTGCTGGCGGCGCTCAACGGCGCGCGGCTCGGCGCCTGGTACTGGGACATCGAGCGCGGGCAGATCAGTTGGTCGCGTGGCACCCAGGCCTTGTTCGGTTTCGACCCGCGCCAGCCGCTGCCGGCAGACCTTGAATACCTTGATCTGCTGCCCCCGGAAGACCGCGCGAAAACCGTTCGCGCCTTCCACGCGGTGATTGCCGGGGCGCCGCTGGAACAAGCGATGCACCACCGCATCCGCTGGCCTGACGGCAGCCTGCACTGGCTGGAAATCAGCGGCAGCCTGCTGCCGGATAAAAACGGCCGCCCCCGAATGATCGGGGTGATTCGCGAAATCACCCACCAGCGCCAGCGCGAGCAGGCGCTGAGCAGTTCGGAAAAACGTTTCGCGACACTTTTTCACCTGTGCCCGAACATGGTCCTGCTGACCCGTCAGGAAGACGGTTTGATCAGCGAGGCCAATCAGTATTTTGAAAGCCTGTTTGGCTGGCCAGTGCAGAGCGCCATCGGCCGCACCACGCTGGAGCTGGGTTTGTGGGTGCACCCGGAGCAACGCGCAGAACTGGTGAAAAAAACCAAAGCCAAAGGCGAGCTGATCGCCATGGAAGTGCAGTTTCGCGCCAGCAACGGGCAAATCCACGACGGCATTCTCAGTGCGCAGAAAGTCGAACTCGAAGGCCAGCCGTATCTGCTCAGTACGTTTCTCGACACCACCGAACGCAAAGCCGCCGAACACGCCTTGAAGGACAGCCAGGAACGTCTCGATCTGGCACTGGACTCGGCACAACTCGGCACCTGGGACTGGCACATTCCCAGCGGCATGCTCTACGGCTCGGCGCGCGCCGCGCAGTTGCACGGGCTGGAGCCGAAACCGTTTCATGAGTCGTTCGAAGAGTTTTTCGAAGGCGTCCCCGGTGAGGAACGCGACAGCATGCGCGACGCCTACCGCAGCCTGCGCGAAGGCCCGGCAGGCAACTATCAACTGACCTATCGCGTGCAATTGCCGGACGGCAGTTCGCGCTATCTGGAAAGCCGCGCCCGCCTCTACCGCGACGACAACGGCGCACCGCTGCGCATGGCCGGCACACTGCTGGACATCACCGATCAGGTCGAGCGTGAACAGCGGCTGGTGGCCTCGGAAGAGAAATTCGCCACGCTGTTCCAGGTCAGCCCGGACCCGATCTGCGTCACCCGCCAGGACAGCGGCGAGTTCATCGAGATCAATAACAGCTTTACCCAGACGTTCGGCTGGAGCGCCGCCGACGTCATCGGCCATACCGCCGAAGAAATTGGCCTGTGGGACGCCTCGGCGAAAAGCCTGCAACGGATTGAACGGGTCATCCGCGAACAGGGCTTGAGCAATGTCGCAATCATCGTCCAGCACAAGGACGGCCAGTCGCTGACCTGTGTGATTTCCAGCCGGCAGATCAGCGTCGGCGATCAGGCTTGTATCGTCACCACTCTGCGCGACATCACCCAGCAGCAGCGCTCGGAAGCAGCGCTGAAAGCCAGTGAGGAGAAATTCGCCAAGGCGTTCCACTCCAGCCCCGACGCAATCACCATTACCGAGCGCGACACCGGGCGTTATCTGGAGGTCAACGACGGTTTTTGCCGTCTCACTGGCTATCGTGCCGAAGAGGTCGTGGGCAAAACGGTTTATCAGGTGGGTATTTGGGCTGAAGAGAAACAGCGTTCGGCGTTACTCGCCGAGTTGCAGATCAAGGGCCGCGTGCACCATCAGGAAATGCTCGGGCGCAACAAACGCGGGGAAATGCTGACGGTGGAGGTCTCGGTCGAGCCGATCACCCTCAATGAAACCGCGTGCCTGCTGCTAACCGCGCGGGACGTCAGCCTGCTGAAAAACGCCGAAGCACAGATCCGGCATCTGGCCTATCACGACCCGCTGACCAACCTGCCCAACCGCGCCCTGCTGATGGATCGCCTGAGCCAGCAGATCGCCCTGCTCAAGCGCCACAACCTGCGCGGTGCCTTGCTGTTTCTCGACCTCGATCACTTCAAGCACATCAACGACTCTCTCGGCCACCCGGTCGGCGACACCGTGCTGAAAATCATCACGGCGCGGCTCGAAGCCAGTGTGCGCATGGAAGATACCGTCGCGCGCCTTGGTGGCGACGAGTTTGTCGTGCTGCTCAGCGGCCTCGAAGGCTCGCGCAATGAGGTCAGCGCGCAAGTGCGCAATCTGGCCGACACCCTGCGCGAATTGCTCTCGGAACCGATGTTCCTCGACGGCCAGCGCCTGCAAGTCACGCCAAGCATCGGCGTGGCGCTGATTCCCGATCATGGCTCGACGCCGACCGACCTGCTCAAACGCGCCGACATCGCGCTGTACCGGGCCAAGGATTCCGGGCGCAACACCACGCAGATGTATCACAACACCATGCAGAAGGCCGCCAGCGAACGGCTGCGCATGGAAACCGACTTGCGCCTGGCGCTGTCGCGCGGTGAATTCAACGTGCACTTTCAGCCGCAGGTCGACGCCCGCGACAACCGCATCATCGGCGCCGAAGCCTTGGTGCGCTGGAATCACCCGGAGCTGGGCGCGCAGTCACCCACCGAGTTCATCAAAGTACTGGAAGACAGCGGCCTGATTCTCGAAGTCGGCACCTGGATCCTCGACGAAGCCTGCAATGCGTTTAAACAACTGATAGCCCTGAAACTGGTCGACCCGCTGAACTTCAGCCTGTGTGTAAACATCAGTCCGCGACAGTTCCGCCAGAACGATTTCGTCGAGCGCATCGAACACAGCATGAGCAGCCATGGCCTGCCCTGCTCGCTACTGAAACTGGAGATCACCGAAGGCATCGTCATCCAGAATCTGGAAGACACCATCAGCAAAATGCGCCGGCTGAAAAAACTCGGCGTGAGCTTTGCGATGGATGATTTCGGCACTGGCTATTCGTCGCTGACTTACCTCAAGCGCCTGCCGGTGGACACGCTGAAAATCGATCAGTCGTTTATCCGCGATGCCACGACCGACCCGAACGATGCCGAGATCATCCGCGCGATTGTCGCCATGGCGCGCAGCCTGGAGCTGGAGGTGATTGCCGAGGGCGTCGAAACCCCGGAACAACTGGCGTTCCTGCAGGGTTTGGGCTGCCATTTGTATCAAGGCTATCTGCACAGTCGACCGGTTGCGCTCGAGGATCTGAAAAAGCTCTTGCCGTAACCGGTGCACGTTGCAACAGACGCGCAATTGCCACGATTTGCAGCAACCTGTAGGGTCGCGGTTTTTGCGCCGTTTCGAGATCTGACATGCAGGATGCAACCCTCCCCCGCCCGGCCCTGCTGGGCATCGACCTTGGCACCACCAACAGTCTGATCGCCGTCTGGCAGGACGGTCAGGCCAGGCTGATTCCCAACGCCCTGGGTGATGTGCTGACGCCCTCGGTGGTCAGCCTCGATGAAGACGACACGATTCTGGTCGGCAAAGCCGCCCGCGCGCGCCTGACCACGCACCCGGATCGCACCGCCGCAGCATTCAAGCGCTTCATGGGCAGCGATAAGCAAGTCCAGCTCGGTACACGCCAGTTCAGTCCGGAAGAGTTGTCGGCGCTGGTACTCGGCGCACTCAAGCAGGACGCCGAAGCCTTTCTCGGCCACGCGGTATCGGAAGCGGTGATTTCCGTCCCGGCGTATTTCAGTGACGAACAACGCAAACGCACGCTGTTTGCCGCCGAACTGGCCGGGCTCTCGGTGACACGCCTGATCAACGAGCCAACCGCCGCCGCGATGGCTTACGGGCTGCATGAACAGAAATTCGAACGCACGCTGATCTTCGATCTGGGCGGCGGCACCTTTGATGTCACGGTGCTGGAATACGCTTTGCCCCTGATCGAAGTGCACGCCTCCACTGGCGACAACTTTCTCGGCGGCGAAGACTTCACCGCTGCGCTGTTGCAGGCCTGCCTGAAACACTGGCAACTGACCCCGGCCATGGTTGATGCGCAAAGCATGGCCAGCCTCGGTGATGCCCTGGAGCAACTGAAATGTAAACTCGCTGAAGGTGTTCAGCCGCTGAGCTGGCGCCATGGCGACAAAACGTTCGAGTGGTCGCTGGACGAAGCCGCTGCGGTGAAAATCTGGGAGCCGCTACTCGCCCGTTTGCGTGCACCGATCGAACAGGCGCTGCGCGATGCTCGCCTCAAGCCGCGCGACCTCGACAGCCTGGTGCTGGTCGGCGGCGCCACGCGCATGCCGGCGGTGCAGCAGATGGTTGCGACGTTGTTCGGGCGCCTGCCTTACCGGCATCTTGATCCGGATACCATTGTTGCGCTCGGGGCGGCGACGCAAGCGGCGTGCAAGGCGCGTGACGGGGCGGTTGAAGAGTTGATTCTGACGGATGTCTGCCCGTATACGCTGGGGATTGCGACCATGCGTGGAGAAGACATCAAAGGTGCCTTCTCGCCCATCATCGAACGTAACACCATCATTCCGACGTCAAGGGTGGAGCGCTATTACACCACCCAACCTAAGCAAACAGTGCTGCGCATCGCGGTCTATCAGGGTGAACGGCCGTGGGTGTGCGACAACATTCTGATTGATGCTTTCGAAGTCACGTTGACGCCTACTCAACACATCCAGGAACTGGACGTGCGCTTCAGCTATGACATCAACGGTTTGCTCGAAGTCGACGTCACCCTGCTCGAAACCGGCGAGCGTCACAGTCACAGCATCGACCGCAGTCCCACCGGTCTGGACGAGCAAGCGCGCCGAGACAGCCATAACCGGCTGTCGACGCTGAAAGTCCATCCACGTGACGCACTGCCCAACCGCACATTGCTGGCCCGTCTGGAGCGGGCATGGATGCAGAGCCTCGGTGCGCAACGCGAGCACATAGCCGAGTGGCTGCACAGCTTCACCACAGTGCTCGGCGGCCAGCAATCAGCGGAGATCACCAGCCATCGCACAGAGCTGAACAAGGCACTGGATCAACTGCGCCTCTAGCCGTTGAGGCGCCGCAAGGCAGCCTGCAGGCCGCCGGACAGCATCTCGCTATCGCCGCTGTCCGGCGGCACACCATAGCGGTTGGGCAACTTGTCACCGGGAAAGCCGAACAGCAGCAGCGGCAGGAATGGCAACATCGGTGTCAGCGCCATGAAGATCAACAAGGTCGGGATGCCCCGGCCCATGTCGTGCAAGCGACGCAAAATCGCGCCAAATACCAGCAGAACTCCGAGTATCAGGATAAGAATGCCAGCGCCCGTGGTGCCACTGATCAGCCCTGCCACCGGTGCAATCACCACGCAGGCCAAGACCTGAGCGATAAAAGCCTTACGCCCCAACCGCGATCCCAGACGCCAGATCGCTGTCGCCGGTACCGGCTGAGCATCGCTTTTCGCCAGCAGTAATCGTTCCGACCAGGACAATATCGCGCACAGAGCCAGGCGCAGCCCGATGCTGTTCTGCACATCGTCCTTGCCCTGTTGCAGTTGGCGCAGGACGCGCGTTTTCGGCACGCCAGCAGCGCCATAGCGAATCAGGCCCTTGAGCGCATCCAGCGCTTCATACGCCAACAGTTTGTCGACGCCAAAATCGGTCAGCACTTTGCGCGGCGGCCACACCGGCTCGCCTTTGATCAAACCGTCGCGGAAGCCTTCGAACCAATCGTCCTCACAACTGATCGCCGCAATCGACTGCAACAATGCGCGATGCTGCTCAGCACTCAGGCTCGGATCGTGATAGAGCACGCCCCAGAACATCATCAACCCCAGCAAATCATCGCCGCAGGCAGCACGATCGCTTTCGAGGCAGGTGTAAAGCAGGCTATTGGCCGGCAACCGGGCACTGTCGAGTGCCTGCTGTACGCTGAACAATTGCTGCACCAACAAGCCGTGCACCGGGTCATTGCCTTGCAACCATCCGAGCAAACCGGCGCAATGGCCTTGCTCACGCTGCAAGCGCCGTAACAACGGTTGCAGGCGACTCAACGGATGGGCCGGATTGAAAGGCAGGCGCTCCACGCACTGCGCGTCAATCATTTGCAGCCAGCGTTCGGGTTGTTCCAGCAATGCCAGCAAAAACAGGGTCTGCGCGTGCCACTCCCAAGTGGCCTCACCCAGCCCGACCGGCGGCAACTGAATCCCGCGACGTCTCAACTGGAGCATCAAGTCGAGTTCGGACAAGTCACAGTCGTCTTTGACCGCACCCAGCTTGAACGCCTCGGTCATGCGTTCCAGCGCAGTGTCGTTATAGGGCCGCAAGCGACGCAACCACAGACGACAAACTTTGTGCGACTCACCTTTTGTCAGCACCTGCGGCAATGGCTGAGGACTTGGATGCGCATCGCAGAAAGCGCTCATGGCCAGCGCAATCGGTGCCTCGCCCAACCAGCGCAGGTGTTGCGCAGCCTGATATTTGAATCCGCTCATCACCAGGCTTTCGAGGGCATCGATCGGCAGCGGAGCATCCACAATCTGCTGCAACAACGCCGCATCACCCCGATGCAGCGCCCAGGCGTACCGGTATAGATGCAGCAATCGGCTGTCGGCATTTTCGCCCAGCAATTGCGCGAGCAATGGCAGTTCATCACCCGTCACGCGCCAATCGACGAAACTTTGCGCAAGGCTCTCAAGCTTTAACCGCCCGACACCCAGCCAACGGTTCAGCGTCTCGGGATGTTGTGACGGAGAGCCATACACCTGGGCGTCATCGGCAAGATCCTCTGGCCAGGCAGAAATGCCCTGCAGACGATCGAATGCCTGAATCAGCAAGGGCAGAAAAGTCGGCTGGCGCTTGGCACACAGCTCCAGCAGACGACTTTCCGCCATCGGATGGCGATGCTCGTTCCACAGCCGGATCCAGCACGGCAATGCCTGATCGTCGCGCCCCAGCAGACTGCTCTGACACGCCAACAGGTAAAGCCAGTCGACATCGTCCGGTGCAGCAAGCTGCTCCTCGATACAGCACTGCAAAAACGTCGGACCGCCAATACCTGCCTGAGTGAACTGCACCAACAGACGCTTGAGGAACGCGGCATCATTCGGCAACGGCAGGCAGGTGTGCTGACTGGCGAAGTCGGCGAACTCAGGCAGTGGACGCTGGTTGAAGATGAAGTCGAGGCTACGGGCGTACCACAGCGATTCAGTCTGGGCGGCCTCTGACCATGTGCACATCAGATCCGTATCGAACGGGTCCGGCGTTTCGATTCGCTGGAGAAAGAAGCCCACCTGATGCGCGTCGTCGAAGCCCAGATCCAGCAACTGTTGATCCCAGGCCATACGCTTGGCCAAAAGATTCGCGCAGCGGTACGACAACGGACCGGCGTCGGCCATCCGGTGGTACAGCGGCCAGCTGAGTTCATCGAGCACGTCCAGCGACAGCTCATCCAGCCCTCGAATAAAGGCCTGCCACGCGGCGAAATTGAACCGGCGCGCGGGATCATCCAGCAACGCGCAAAAATCCCCGAACACTGGAGGGACCTCAACGACAGTCTGTTCTGAGGCTTGGGACTCGTACTCGTGCTCGGGCTCCTCTTCCTCATCTTCACGAGCCAGACGGAGGGCGTTTTCGTAGGCCATGCGCAACGCCTGAAATCCCTGTGGATCGGTCTCCGGGTGATGCGCCGGCAAACGTGCGCGATAGGCGTTGCGAATCAGGGTTTCGTCGTTAGTAGGCTCGATGCCCAGGCGGATCCAGCAACTCATGACCAGTCGAACTCCTTGAGCGATGCCGGACGTGGCGGCAAATCGATTTCCATGTGCCACGGCAAATCAGCAAGGAACTGAGGAATGTTCTCGGCAAGGCCGCGGGCAATCCGCACGTTAAGGGCGTTGGCGCCTTGTCGATCGAGTTCGCGCGCAAGCTCATCGTCGCTGGCGCTCAGGCAGGACCAAAACGTCCGACCCACGACAAAGCCATCGAAGTAAGCCATCCAGCTACCGTAGTGAAATTGCGCTCTGAGGGCTAAACGACTGTGCAGCCAGTTGCTTTCGTCCAGGTCGACCCACTGATTGCGCACCGCACAGCGCAAGAGAAAGCCCATGCGCCCATAGTCCCAGGACAGAATCCCCCCCGGCCCACAACTGCCGAAGGTGCGGCTGGCGAATTCATGCAGGATGCGTTCGCGGGGACTCAGGTCGTCGAGCAAGGCCTGCCATTCACTCGGCAGACAACGCTGCCACGCCAGATAGGCCGCGCTGAGGTGTTTGGCATGGCCGTCGTCGGTCATCCGTTCGAGCATGTCGAACAATTGCCCGCGATCATCGATACCCCAGCTGTCTTTCAGGTCGATGTAGTGATCGTCGCAAAACGCGGGGTCGTCGTAGCTGGCGCCGGTATTGATTGCCGCCATTGGCGCAGACAAAGCGCACAGCCAGCGCTGTTGAATCTCGTCCATGAAAAAAGGCTCCAGGCCGACCGGTGAGGAATGGGGGTCGGCAAAACTGCCGCGGATTGTAGAGAAACCACCGCCAGCGGCAAAGTCGAACAACGGTTTTCTTGCGCGCACAAAAAAGGCCCCGACGTATCGGGGCCTTCATTCAACGGCTCATCGTCCGTTCAGACGATTGTGTTGCGGCACATGACTCAGTGCTGCAACGCCGGCTTCTCCACCCCGTTGATCGGGATGCGTTTGGCTTTCGCCTCTTCCGGGATCACCCGCAACAAGTCGATGCTCAGCAGACCGTTTTTCAGATCCGCCGCCTTGATCTCGATGTGATCGGCCAGGCGGAAGGACAGCTTGAAAGCACGCTGGGCAATGCCCTGATGCAGGAAGGTCACGCCTTCGTTGGCATCACGCTTGCCGCCACTGATGGTCAGCACACCTTTTTCGACTTGCAGTTCCAGGTCCTCTTCCTGGAAACCGGCGGCCGCGACGACGATGCGGTATTGGTCATCACCGTGCTTTTCGACGTTGTAAGGTGGGTAGCTGCTGCCTGGCTCGTTGCGCAGGGCGGTTTCGAACAGGTCGTTAAAACGGTCGAAACCTACCGAGGAACGGAACAGTGGGGCGAGGGAAAATGCAGTACTCATGGTTCAAATCTCCTGAAAACAATCAGCAAGGTTTTTTGACTCCGCGACCCGAATTCGGCATCGCGTAACCCTTAGATAGGGACCGCTGAAATGATTTCAAGAGATTATTTGCAGATTTTTTTCAGGCCGCTGCAGCCACTGGCAGACCGAGCAGACTCGAGACATGATCCGGTTCGGTCTCACGGCGCAGCACCGTAAACAGCTCGGTGGCCTCGGGATAATTGCGCGTCAGCATGGCCAACCATTGCTTCAAACGGCCCGGCGATTGGCGTGCGGTCATCTGCGCTTTGGCTTGCAGCCAGAAGTCCTGAATCAGCGGCATCAGCTCGGCCCAGGTCATCTCGACCACTTCTTCGCCAGCGCGCGCGGCAGCAATCTGCCTGGCCAGATCCGGGCGCGAGACCAGACCGCGACCGAGCATGATGTCTTCGACGCCGCTGATTTCGCGGCAACGACGCCAGTCTTCAACGCTCCAGATATCGCCATTGGCGAACACCGGGACTTTGACCACCTCCTGCACGCGCGGAATCCACTCCCAATGTGCCGGCGGCTTGTAGCCGTCCATTTTGGTTCGGGCATGAACCACAATGTGCTCGGCGCCGCCTTCAGCCAACGCAGTGGCGCAGACCAGCGAACCGTCGGGACTGTCGAAGCCCAGGCGCATTTTTGCGGTGACGGGAATGTGCGCGGGTACAGCGCGGCGCACGTGTTCGACGATCTGGTTGAGCAGTTCCGGTTCTTTGAGCAGCACCGCGCCGCCACGGGACTTGTTCACGGTCTTGGCCGGGCAGCCGAAGTTGAGGTCAATCACTTCAGAGCCGAGTTCGCAGGCCAGTGCAGCGTTTTCCGCCAGACACACCGGGTCGGAACCGAGCAATTGCACGCGCAATGGCACACCGGAGGCGGTGCGGGCACCGTTGAGCAACTCCGGGCCGAACTTGTGGAAATAGGCCGGCGTGAGCAACTGATCGTTGACCCGGATGAATTCGGTCACGCACCAGTCGATGCCGCCAACACGGGTCAGCACGTCGCGGAGGATGTCGTCGACCAACCCCTCCATGGGCGCCAGAGCAATCTGCATGGGAAAACACTACTTGAAGAAAAACGTGCGGCAGTTTACTGGATATCGCACAAATCCGCAGATCCCTTGTAGGAGTGAGCCTGCTCGCGATAGCGGTGTGTCAGTGAGGCATATGTTGGCTGACACACCGCTATCGCGAGCAGGCTCACTCCTACAGTTTAGATATTTGCCGACTCGGGGATCTGGATCGCCGGGCCATAACCTTCGATGAACTCAGCCGGCATGCGCTTCGGCTTACCCGTGGACAGTTCAATACAGACAAACGTGGTTTGCGCGCGCAACAGCGTGGCATTGTCGCTCGGGCGCTTGAGCTGGAAATGCCGGGTCATTTTCAGGCGCTGATCCCAATCAACGATCCAGGTCGCCAATTGCAGTTCGTCGCCTTCATAGGCCGCTGCCAGATAATCGATCTCGTGACGGACCACGGCCATCGCCCGATCCAGTCGCCGATACTCGACCAGATCCAGACCCAGACGTTGCGAGTGGCGCCAGGCGCAGCGCTCGAGCCAGGTCACGTACACGGCGTTATTCGCGTGGCCCAACCCGTCGATATCCTCAGCGCCTACTTGCAGATCAATGGTAAACGGCGTTGCCCGATCCCAACCCATGCCCCACTCCCGGTCAAAGTATTCAACCGGAGCAGTGTAACGGAGCTCAGGCCGATTGGCGCGCCTGAAGGCTACGGCCGGCCAGCAGTGATAACACGCCATCAATCACCCGAGGGTCGGCTAGCACACGCTGGTGCCCGCCGCCTTCAAGGCGCAACAGGCGACTGTCGAACCAGGATTCGTGGATCAACTGCGATTCCTTGACCGAAACGAAATTGTCGTCTTCGGCATGCACGATCAGGCCGGGCATATCCAGTTGATAGTGAGCGACATCAAGGGTGGCGGCGCGCATACCAACGTCTTGCTCGACTTGGCGAATGAAGGCGGAGCGCGCTCGCGGCGGCATACCGACGTAGCGGGCGAAACCGCGCAGTACGCCAAGAATGCGCGCAGGCGCGGCAATACTGACAAGGGTTTCGGTGCGCAAGCCCAGTTGCACGGCGAGCATGGCGCTGGCGCCGCCCATGGAGTGACCGATCACCGCTTGCAATGGCGGCAGCTCGGCAGCCGCTTCGAGCATCGCCCGGGCGAACAACACCACATTGGCTTCACGCCCCGGCGAGCGACCGTGAGCCGGACCATCCAACGCGACGACGGTATACCCGGCATCGACCAGCGCAGTGATCAGCGCGGCAAACTGGGTTGGCCGCCCTTCCCAGCCGTGCATCAGCAGCACGGTCGGGCCCTGACCCCAGCGCAGCGCCGAGAGGCCAAAGCGCAAAGTGATGCGTTCGGAACTGGCCAGCAGCGGCAACTCCCAATCACGAAGAGGCAGCGAACGTGGCGTCATGAATGCCAGACGCATTTTGCTCGCCACGCGTTTCGGTGCAATCCAGCCCAAGGTGCCATTAACGCCACGAACCCACTTCAACGTGTTCATCGCTCTCTCCTCAGGCGTGTTGCCTTCAGGTCAACGCACCGCCGACTTGGCAGCGCGCAGCAATCGATCGGATAAATCTCCCGGGCCGAGCGCTCTTGCGAGTGCCAGACCACCCACCATCAAGGCCACGTCGGCCAGGGCTTTGTCGGTGTCCTCAGGGCTGGACGCCAACTGCGCAATCATCAATTCCAGGTGCTCGTTCAGCGCGATGCGGAACGATTCCGGCAAGCGGCCCAGCTCGCCGATCGACGCTGGAATCGGGCATGCCGCGTCGCTGGAATCACGATGCTTGCGCGACAGGTAAAACGCGGCGACCAAGGCACGACGCTCTTCACCGGTCAGCTCGGCATCCATGTCGGCAATCAGGTCGCGGCGGCGGCCGAGAAGCTGCTTGAACGCTTCCAGCATCATCGCGTCCTTGCTTTCGAAGTGCGCATAGAAACCGCCGACGGTCAGGCCGGCTGCGCCCATCACTTCGCCCACGCTAGGGTCGGCCGGGCCACGCTGAATCAGTGCGGCGCTGGCAGCCTTGAGGATGCGTTCGCGGGTTTGAGCTTTTTTATCGTTCATCGTTGCCTCCGAATATTACGACTAGAATATTATTCGCATAATAATATTCCGCAAGTCAAGGATATGACCGCTGGTCTGATGCAAAGTGTAAGGAAAAAGGAGAATTGGCCAAACGCCAGACAAACAAAAGGGCCATTCAATAATTGAATGACCCTTATAAAATCCCGCAGAGCGGGTAATCGTGGCGTCCCCTAGGGGACTCGAACCCCTGTTACCGCCGTGAAAGGGCGGTGTCCTAGGCCACTAGACGAAGGGGACACAAACCTTCTATACAACTGATCAGCGCTGAGAACTGATCGATTCAAGGCCGGTGTGGCCAGACCTTGAACTGTAAATTGGTGGAGCTAAGCGGGATCGAACCGCTGACCTCCTGCATGCCATGCAGGCGCTCTCCCAGCTGAGCTATAGCCCCGGATTTTTCGCCTCGCGGCGGAGTGACATCTTGCAACATCACTTCTGTAAAACTGGCGTCCCCTAGGGGACTCGAACCCCTGTTACCGCCGTGAAAGGGCGGTGTCCTAGGCCACTAGACGAAGGGGACGCAAACCCTTCTATACAACTGATCAACGCTGAGTGTTGATCGCTTCGGAGCCGGTGTGGCCAGGCTTCGAAGTGTAAATTGGTGGAGCTAGACGGGATCGAACCGTCGACCTCTTGCATGCCATGCAAGCGCTCTCCCAGCTGAGCTATAGCCCCTCATCGTTGATGTCATCGCTGAGGACGGGGCGAATCTTAAGGGCGTATCGAAAGTCTGTCAAACTTATTTTTGAAAAATTTCAAAGTTTTTCGTCGGCATAACAATCACTTACCGCCCTCCCCCCGTAAATTCGGGAGAAGCGCCGAAGGCACGATCAAAAGATCGCAGCCTTCGGCAGCTCCTGCACAAAGCCGCAAGCGCTTAGGCGATAGCGCCGAGCAGCTTTTCCCACTCTTTGTTTTCTTTCTTCGACACGCCGCCCAGCAGGTCAATCGCCTGCCGCAGACGATAACGGGTCAGATCCGGGCCAAGGATTTCCATGGCATCGAGCACCGAGACCGAACTCGCCTGACCGGTGATCGCAGCAAACATCAGCGGCATCGCATCGCGCAGTTTCAACTCCAGCGATTCGACCACAGCCTGAATCGTCGCGGTGATGTTGTCCTTCTCCCACTGACGCAGGCTTTCCAGCTTCCACAGGATCAACTGCATCAATTGGCGAACCTGATCGCCCGAGAGTTTCTTCGACTCGAACAGCTTGGCATCCGGATTGACGCCACCGGCGAAGAAGAACCCGCCCAACGGTGCAACCTGGCTGAAAGTTTCAACTCGGCCCTGCACCAGCGGCGCGATCTTCATCATGTATTCCGGGTTCAATGCCCAGGTCTGCAGACGGCTGGCGAACTCTTCCACCGGCAGATCACGCAGCCACTGGCCGTTGAGCCACGACAGCTTCTCGATGTCGAAGATCGGCCCGCCAAGGGACACACGCTTGAGGTCGAAGTTGTCGACCATTTCCTGCAGCGAGAACTTCTCGCGCTCGTCCGGCATCGACCAGCCCATGCGGCCGAGGTAGTTGAGCATCGCTTCCGGCATGAAGCCCATGCGCTCGTAGAACGTCACCGAGGTAGGGTTCTTGCGCTTGGACAGCTTGCTCTTGTCCGGGTTACGCAGCAGCGGCATGTAGCACAGCTCTGGCTGTTCCCAGCCGAAGTACTCGTAAAGCAGAATCAGTTTCGGTGCCGATGGCAGCCACTCTTCGCCGCGCAGCACGTGGGTGATGCCCATCAGGTGGTCGTCGACGACATTGGCGAGGAAGTACGTCGGCAGGCCGTCGGTCTTCATCAGCACTTGCATGTCCATGCGATCCCACGGGATCTCGACGTCGCCACGGAGCATGTCCGGCACCACGCAAACGCCTTCGCTCGGCACTTTCATGCGGATCACGTGGGGTTCGCCAGCGGCCAGACGGGCGGCGACTTCTTCTTTCGACAGCAGCAGCGCGCGGCCGTCATAACGTGGTGTTTCGCCGCGAGCCATTTGCTCGGCGCGCATCTGATCCAGCTCTTCAGCGGTGCAGAAGCACGGGAACGCGTGCCCCATGTCGACCAGTTGCTGGCAGTACTTCTGATAGATGTCGCCGCGCTCACTCTGGCGATACGGGCCGTGCGGGCCGCCAACGTCCGGGCCTTCGCTCCAGTCGATCCCCAGCCAGCGCAGGGCGTCGAAGATCTGCTGTTCGGACTCGCGGGTCGAACGCAACTGATCAGTGTCTTCGATGCGCAGGATGAACTCACCGCCATGCTGCTTGGCAAAGCAGTAGTTGAACAATGCGATGTAAGCGGTACCTACGTGGGGGTCCCCGGTAGGCGATGGCGCGATGCGAGTGCGGACAGTGGTCATGGCATGTCTCGAAAAGAATGAAAAGCAAAACAATCAAGCGGCGAATGGTAACAGGCGACACCCGCCCCGCTCCAGCGGGCAGGGCATTTAAGCCAAGTTTGCGTCTGGAACGCCCGTAAGCCTTGGTGAATGGGCAAATATCAGCGGATGGCATTTACCGTTTATCGGCTGTATGCCAGATTCGCCTGCTGATAACTTTCCTTACAATTCATCGACTACAGTTTGCCCATGCCTGCCCAACTCAAGCGTCGCCTGTTGATTTTCCTGCTGCTCGTCCTGCTGATTGCCGGGGGCTTTTTCGCCCATTGGTTTTTCAAGGGGCGCTTTTATGAAAGCACCGACAACGCTTATGTCCAGGGCGAAATCACCCGCGTCTCGAGCCAATTGAGCGCGCGCATCGATGAAGTGCTGGTGCAGGACAATCAACACGTGGAAAAAGGCCAGTTGCTGGTGCGCCTCGAACCGAATGATTTCCGTCTGGCCATCGATCGCGCCAATGCAGCCCTTGCCACCCGCGAAGCCGAGCGCCTGCAAGCGCAAAGCAAATTGACTCAGCAAGCCAGTCTGATTGCTTCCAGTGACGCGCAAGTGGCGACTACACAAGCAACGCTGAGCCGCTCGCAAATGGATTTGTCGCGTGCCGAAACCCTGCGCAAGCCCGGTTACGTTTCCGAAGAACGCGTGACCACCCTATCCGCTGACGCTCATATCGCCCGTTCGCAAGTGGCCAAGGCGCAGGCTGATGCGCAAGGCCAGCGTCAGCAGGTCAACGCCCTGAACGCAGAAATCAAACGCCTCGACGCGCAGATCGCCAATGCCCGCGCCGATCTCGCGCAAGCCGAACTCAACCTGACCCGCAGTGAAATCCACGCACCGATCAGTGGTCTGGTCGGCCAGCGCGCCGCGCGTAACGGCCAAGTGGTGCAAGCCGGCGCTTACCTGCTGTCGATCGTCCCGGACGAAGACATCTGGGTGCAGGCCAACTTCAAGGAAACCCAGATCGGCCGCATGCAGCCCGGGCAAAAAGCCGAGCTGACCTTCGATGCCTACAGCGACACGCCGATCGAAGCACGGGTCGACAGCCTGTTCGCCGCGTCTGGCGCGCAATTCAGCCTGTTGCCGCCGGACAACGCCACCGGCAACTTCACCAAAGTCGTGCAACGGATTCCGGTGAAACTGACCTTCAAGGCCGACAACCCGTTGCACGGCAAGATCCGTCCGGGCATGTCCGTCACCGTCAAAGTGAACATCAAAGACGCCCCGGACAATGGCCGGTGATGCGCTGATCCGCCCGGTCGGCGAACCGACCCGGCGCGATTGGATTGCGGTGATGAGCGTGATGCTCGGCGCCTTTATGGCCGTGCTCGACATTCAGATCACCAACTCTTCTCTGAAGGATATTCAGGGCGCCTTATCGGCGACGCTGGAAGAAGGCTCGTGGATTTCCACCTCGTATCTGGTCGCGGAAATCATCATGATTCCGCTGACCGCGTGGCTGGTGCAGTTGCTCTCGGCGCGACGTCTGGCGGTGTGGGTGTCGCTGGGCTTTCTGGTTTCATCGCTGCTGTGCTCGATGGCCTGGAGCCTGGAGAGCATGATCGTCTTCCGCGCCATGCAGGGTTTTACCGGCGGCGCGCTGATCCCGCTGGCGTTCACCCTGACCCTGATCAAACTCCCCGAACACCACCGCGCCAAAGGCATGGCGATGTTTGCCATGACCGCGACCTTCGCCCCATCCATCGGCCCGACGCTGGGCGGCTGGCTCACGGAAAACTGGGGTTGGGAATACATCTTCTACATCAACATCCCGCCGGGCCTGATCATGATTGCCGGCCTGATGTACGGGCTGGAGAAGAAAGAAGCGCACTGGGAACTGCTGAAAAGCACCGACTACACCGGCATTCTCACGCTGGGGATTGGCCTCGGTTGTCTGCAGGTATTCCTTGAAGAAGGCCATCGCAAGGATTGGCTGGAGTCGAGTCTGATCGTGACCCTGGGCAGCATTGCCCTGCTCAGCCTGATTACCTTTGTGATCGTGCAGATCTCCAAACCGAATCCGCTGATCAATCTGGGCATCCTGCGTAATCGCAATTTCGGTCTGTCGAGTATTTCCAGTCTGGGCATGGGTGTCGGGTTGTACGGTTCGATCTATCTGTTGCCGCTGTATCTGGCGCAGATCCAGAACTACAACGCCCTGCAGATCGGCGAAGTGATCATGTGGATGGGCGTGCCGCAGCTGTTTCTGATTCCGCTGGTACCGAAGCTGATGAAGTTTGTCTCGCCGAAATGGCTGTGCACGATCGGTTTTGGATTGTTCGGGCTAGCGAGTTTTTCTTCGGGGGTGCTCAACCCGGATTTCGCCGGGCCGCAGTTCAACCAGATCCAGATTATTCGTGCGCTGGGCCAGCCGTTGATCATGGTGACCATTTCGCTGATCGCCACGGCGTACATCCTGCCGCAGGACGCGGGGTCGGCGTCGAGTCTGTTCAATATTCTGCGTAACCTCGGCGGTGCGATCGGGATTGCTTTGTTGGCGACGCTTCTGGATGCGCGCACCAAGACCTACTTCGATTATTTGCGCGAGGCGGTGGTGCCGACCAATCCGCAGGTGGCCGAGCGTTTGGCGTCTATGACTGATCGGTTTGGCAGTGATACGGCGGCGTTGGGCAAGCTGAGTGAAATTGTCCATCAGCAGGCGGCGATCATGGCTTACAACGATGCGTTTCACTTTGTCGGGATTGCACTGGGGATCAGCATGTTGGCGATTTTGCTGACCAAGAAATTGCCCGAGGGGCTGAAGGCTGGGGAGTCTCATTAGGACCGAGCGGCCGCCATTCGCGAGCAGGCTCGCTCCCACTTTGGATCTGTGTCGTGCACAAATCCCCTGTGGGAGCGAGCCTGCTCGCGAAGATGCCCGCTCAGGCGATGAAGATCAAACAGCCAAAAGCCGCTCGCGCAGTTTGGCAATCTCATCCCGCATCTGCGCCGCCGCTTCAAATTCCAGATCCCGCGCCAGCTGATACATCTTCTCTTCCAGCGCACGAATGCGCTTGGTGATCTCGCTCGGCGAACGCAGTTCGGCTTCGTACTTGGCGTTCTCTTCGGCAGCCTTGGCCATGCCTTTGCGCTTCTTGCTGCGCGAACCCGGCACGGTGGCGCCTTCCATGATGTCGGCGACGTCCTTGATCACCCCGCGCGGGGTGATGCCGTTTTCCAGGTTGAACGCTATCTGCTTGTCGCGACGACGTTCGGTTTCGCCAATCGCCCGCTCCATAGAACCAGTCATCCGATCGGCGTAAAGAATCGCCCGACCATTGAGGTTACGTGCGGCGCGACCAATGGTCTGAATCAGCGAACGCTCGGAACGCAGGAAGCCTTCCTTGTCGGCGTCGAGGATCGCCACCAGCGACACTTCCGGCATGTCCAGACCTTCACGCAGCAAGTTGATCCCGACCAGCACATCAAAGGTCCCGAGGCGCAGGTCGCGGATGATTTCCACGCGCTCAACAGTGTCGATGTCCGAGTGCAGATAACGCACGCGCACACCGTGATCGGCGAGGTAATCGGTAAGGTCTTCGGCCATGCGTTTGGTAAGCGTCGTGACCAGCACCCGCTCCTCGACCGCCACGCGTTTGCTGATTTCCGAGAGCAGATCGTCGACCTGAGTCAGCGCCGGACGCACTTCAACCTGCGGGTCGACCAGGCCAGTCGGCCGCACCACTTGCTCAACCACACGCCCGGCGTGCTCGGCTTCGTAGTTGCCCGGCGTCGCCGAGACGAAAATGGTCTGCGGGCTGACCCCTTCCCACTCGTCGAAACGCATCGGTCGGTTATCCAGCGCCGACGGCAAACGGAAGCCGTATTCAACGAGGGTTTCCTTACGCGAACGGTCGCCCTTATACATCGCGCCGACCTGCGGCACGCTGACGTGGGATTCGTCGATCACCAGCAAGGCATCGGCCGGCAGGTAATCGTAGAGCGTTGGCGGCGCGGCACCGGCCGGGCGACCGGACAGGTAGCGCGAGTAGTTCTCGATGCCGTTGCAATAACCCAACTCGAGGATCATCTCCAGGTCGAAACGGGTGCGCTGCTCAAGGCGCTGGGCTTCGACCAGTTTGTTGTTGCTGCGCAGGTATTCGAGGCGTTCCTGCAATTCGACCTTGATGTGTTCGATGGCGTCGAGCAGGGTTTCCCGTGGCGTTACATAGTGGCTCTTCGGGTAGAAGGTGAAGCGCGGCATCTTGCGGATGACTTCGCCGGTCAGCGGGTCGAACGCGGAAATGCTTTCGACCTCGTCATCGAACAGCTCAATGCGGATCGCTTCCAGGTCGGATTCCGCCGGGTAGATGTCGATCACGTCGCCGCGCACACGGAAAGTCGCACGGGCGAAATCCATGTCGTTGCGCGTGTATTGCAAGTCGGCCAGCCGCCGCAGCAGCGCACGCTGATCGAGCTTGTCGCCGCGATCGACGTGCAAGACCATCTTCAAATAGGTTTCCGGGCTACCCAGACCGTAGATGCACGACACCGTGGTGACGATGATCGCGTCTTTACGCTCCAGCAACGCTTTGGTTGCGGACAGGCGCATCTGCTCGATGTGGTCGTTGATCGACGCATCCTTCTCGATGAAGGTGTCGGACGACGGCACATAGGCTTCGGGCTGGTAGTAGTCGTAGTAGGAAACGAAATACTCGACGGCGTTGTTCGGGAAGAACGCCTTGAACTCACCGTACAGCTGCGCAGCAAGGGTCTTGTTCGGCGCCAGCACCAGGGTCGGGCGCTGAATCTGCGAGATGACATTGGCGATGCTGAAGGTCTTGCCCGAGCCGGTCACACCGAGCAGCGTCTGGTGTGCCAGCCCGGCTTCGATGCCCTCGACCAGTTGGCGAATGGCTTCCGGCTGATCGCCGGCAGGCTCAAAGCGGGTGACGAGCTGGAATTCGGACATATACACCTCTGGGATCGCGGCATTCCGAGCAAAGCGGAACACCACGGGGACGACCGCAAACGACCGGTGTCGCGCAAGAAAAAACCTGGATTGTGCTCAATGTGGTGGCGATTGCCTCACCTTTCAAGGCAAACGTCCTACATCCGGTAAAGACTCTGACACGTGCAGTCGACTAACGGTCAAGAAATAATCGGAAAAACTTACCCTAAAAGCCGAATCGCCTGTCGCCATTGGTCAGTAATGGCCTCTATACTAGCTCCCCGTTTGTGCACCGCTCTAGTGCATCCGGCTGGAGCGCGACACGTCCCTCCATTCTCCATTCAGAGCCGCCGCAATAATGAGCCTGTTCTCCGCTGTCGAAATGGCACCCCGCGATCCAATCCTGGGCCTCAACGAAGCATTCAACGCCGATACCCGGACCACCAAGGTCAACCTGGGCGTGGGTGTTTACTGCAACGAAGAGGGGCGAATTCCACTTCTGCGCGCCGTGATCGAAGCCGAAACCGTTCGCGCCGCTCAACACGCTTCGCGCGGCTACCTGCCGATCGATGGCATCGCCGCCTACGACCAGGCCGTGCAAAAGCTGCTGTTCGGCAACGACTCGCCGCTGATCAGCGCCGGTCGCGTCATCACCACTCAGGCCGTCGGCGGGACCGGCGCACTGAAGATCGGTGCCGACTTCCTCAAGCAACTGCTGCCGAACGCCGTTGTGGCGATCAGTGACCCAAGCTGGGAGAACCACCGTGCCCTTTTCGAAACCGCCGGTTTCCCGGTGCAGAACTACCGTTACTACGACGCAGCCAGCCACGATGTGAATCGTGCCGGCATGCTCGAAGACCTCAACGCCCTGCCGAACGGCTCGGTCGTTGTCCTGCACGCCTGCTGCCACAACCCGACCGGCGTCGACCTGACCCCGGCGGACTGGAACAACGTGCTGGAAGTGGTTAAAGCCAAAGGTCACGTGCCGTTCCTCGACATGGCCTATCAAGGTTTTGGCGACGGCATCGATGAAGACGCCGCGGCCGTGCGCCTGTTCGCTGAGTCCGGTCTGACTTTCTTCGTTTCGAGCTCGTTCTCCAAATCGTTCTCGCTGTACGGCGAGCGCGTTGGTGCGCTGTCGATCATCAGCGAATCGAAAGAAGAAAGCGCGCGCGTGCTGTCGCAGGTCAAGCGTGTGATCCGCACCAACTACTCCAACCCGCCGACCCACGGCGCAAGCATCGTTGCAGCTGTATTGAACAGCCCGGAACTGCGTGCACAATGGGAAGCCGAGCTGGCGGAAATGCGTCTGCGCATTCGCGGCATGCGCGAGCAGATGGTTGCCCTGCTGGCAGAGAAAGCCCCGGGCCGCGACTTCAGCTTCGTCGGCCGTCAGCGCGGCATGTTCTCCTACTCGGGCCTGACCACTGAACAAGTGCATCGCCTGCGTAACGAGTTCGGCATCTACGCCCTGGACACCGGCCGCATCTGCGTGGCTGCGCTGAACCAGAACAACATCAAGGCGGTAACGGATGCGATTGTTCAGGTCATCTGATTTCGCACTGTGATGAAAAACGGGAAGCCTTGGGGCTTCCCGTTTTTATTTGCCTGATGAACAGCGCCCATAACCTCTAGACTGCACACAAATCCAAAATGTAGGAGTGAGCCTGCTCGCGATAGCGTCGGATCAGTTGACGCTTCATTGCCTGACACACCGATATCGCGAGCAGGCTCACTCCTACAGGGTTTCTGTACATCCGAGAATTTTGTGAGATCAGATATGAAAAACGACAACCTGCGCGCCGACCGTGACGATCTGGATGATTTCATCCCCCGCGCATCGGCAAAACGCGAAAAGAGCCTGGTGCTGCAAGTCGCCGCCGGGGTGTTCCTGGGTGGCTTGGTCCTGTGGCTGGTGCAACTGGCCGCCACCGCGGCTTACGCCAAACTGATGATGGGCACCATCACCTTCGGCAGTTAAGCCAGTTCGATCGCACGCTGAGTCGCGGCGTCGTCATAAACGACGTACAGCGATTCGGCGATCTGACTCTTGATCGCCTTGGTGCTTTCAAGACCCAGGACGAAGCCTTCGGCCTTGCCACCGGCGCGGTTCAATTCCTCAGCGGTACTGGCCTGGGTGATTGCATCGAAGAGTTTTTCGGCGTGAGGGCCAACGCCCTTGGGCAGGCTGATTTGCGCGATGCTCATGCGAACACCTCGCTGTTGCGGGATAAATGGTTCATGACGCAGACCTTTTTCGGCGAATGGCCGGCAGCGCGTGTGACCACTTCCGGGCGCCCATGGTAGACCTCTGCTGCAGTTCTGGTAACCGCCAATCGCTGACAAGTCACCGTTCGTCCCGAGGATTCAGCTAATTTTACAACCGGCGCTTGACTTCTCTTTTTGAATCAGTAACATACGCACCAATTCCGCAATAGCTCAGTTGGTAGAGCAAATGACTGTTAATCATTGGGTCCCTGGTTCGAGTCCAGGTTGTGGAGCCAAATAGCAAAGCCCCTGAATCGAAAGATTCAGGGGCTTTTTTGTGGGCGCTCGAAAAGGTCAAAAGATCTTGAAATGAAAAAGGGCCGATCTGTGCTTACCAGATCGGCCCTTTTTTATTCAGTTACAGCGGTCAGACATGCTCGCTGCTTTTCACCTGCACCTTCGGTGCACCCTGCCCATGATCGTGATCATCAGGCTCAATGACCGGCACTTCCTTGCCATCGCAGTCATGCAGCTTGCCGTCGCTGAAGTAATCGCCTTCACGCAGCGCCGCCAGGTCTCGATAGCGCAGGGTCCGCTCTTCCGCCGCCGCAAATACCGATTGCTGATCCGAGTTACCGGCGGTGAAGTGATTGAAGGCCAGGTTGAGCAGGATCGCCATAATCGCCGACGAGCTGATGCCCGAATGGAAAATGGTCGCGAACCAGCTTGGGAAGTGATCGTAGAAGTTCGGTGCGGCAATCGGGATCATGCCGAAACCGATCGAAGTGGCGACGATGATCAGGTTGACGTTGTTGCGGTAATCAACCTTCGACAGCGTACGGATACCGCTCGCCGCCACCGTGCCGAACAGCACGATACCGGCGCCGCCGAGTACCGACGTCGGCACTGCTGCGATAACCCGGCCCATGAACGGCAGCAGACCAAGGATCACCAGGAAGATACCGCCAGTAGCGACCACGTAACGGCTCTTGATCCCGGTAACCGCCACCAGCCCGACGTTCTGGGCGAAGGCGCTCTGGGTGAACGAACCGAAAATCGGCGCAAACATGCTCGACAGCATGTCTGCCCGCAGGCCATTGCCCAAGCGTTTGGAATCGACCTTGGTGCCGATGATTTCACCGACCGCCAGAATGTCCGCCGAAGTTTCCACCAGGGTCACCATGACCACGATGCACATCGACAGAATTGCGGCGAAGTGGAAGGTCGGCATGCCGAAATGGAACGGCGTCGGGAAGCCAAACATCGGCCCCGTGGTGACACTGGAGAAATCCGCCATGCCAAGGAACACCGCCAGCACCGTGCCGATCACCATGGCCAACAGGATCGACAGACGCGAGATGGTCGAGCTGCCGACCTTGCTCAGCAGCAACACCAGCACCAGCGTCACCGCCGCGAGACCGATGTTCTGCATGCTGCCGAAGTCCGGCGCGTGGCTGTTGCCGCCCATCGCCCAGCGCGCGGCCACCGGCATCAGCGTCAGGCCGATGGTGGTGATCACGATGCCGGTGACCAGCGGCGGGAAGAACTTGGTGATGCGCGAGAACACCGGTGTGATCAACAAGCCTATCAAGGAGGCCGCAATCACTGCGCCAAGCACCGACTGGAAGCCGCCCTCCCCGCCACTGCTGACGATCGCGACCATGGTCGCCACACCGGAGAACGACACGCCCTGCACCAGCGGCAACTGACAACCAAAAAACGGTAGACCCAGGGTTTGCAGCAGCGTCGCCAGCCCCCCCGCAAACAATGAAGCAGCAATCAGCAAACCAATGTCCGCCGGCGACAGGCCGGCCGCCTGGCCGATGATCAGTGGCACCGCAACGATACCGCCGTACATGGTCAGAACATGTTGCAGGCCGTAAGCCATATTCGCGCCGACCCCGAGATTTTCGTCCTCGGGCCGTTGGTGTGAAACATGGGGCGTTTTCATGGTGGGGGTTCCCTGGTTTTTGTTATGCGCAACACTGTATTCAATACTCGTGACAAATGTCCATAGAGTTGTATACAACTTATCAGTCACATAATGGATAGGTAGCCACCCAAGCTTCTAGCCCGCTGCTCCCATCCCCCACAAATCCGGCAACACTTCCTCTCCAGTGCCCTCGCCTGCCGCCACTACGCTGAAGTGTTCACGGCGACCGACGGTGCGGTCGCGCTCTTTTTTATACATATAAAGTATGCATAATGAAGTCAATTGAAATTCAGTACGACAAAAGCAAGAACGCAGCCAACAAACTCAAGCACAAGGGCGTCAGCCTCGCCGAGACCGAACCGGTCTTTCACGACGAACGAGCACTGACGATCGAGGACAACGACCATGACGAACAGCGCTGGATCACTATTGGCGCCAACGGCAAAGGGCGCTTGTTGGTCGTTGCTTACAGTTACCGGGATGCAAATGTCGTTCGAATCATTTCTGCGCGTGTCGCCACACCCAGCGAACGTAGCGCTTATTTTCTGGAGGCTTGATCGATGCAAGACGAATATGACTTTTCTCAGGGCAAACGCGGTGCGTTGGCTTCAAACAAGGGCAAAACCCGCATCACCATCATGCTGGATGACGCCGTCATCGAAGCGGCGCGAACGGTCGCGGAAAACGAAGGGTTCGGTTATCAGACGGTGATCAATAACACCCTGCGTCATGCCCTGCTCGATGCCGTTGCCAAACCGGAGCCAGTCGAATCGAGCGGGCAATTCAAGAAGGGCATCACCGCCGCCGATCTCAAGAGCCTGGAGAAAAAGCTGTCGGCAGCGGTTGGGGAAATCCGTCGAGTGCTGGAGCCCGACGTCAAACCCTAGGCGGAGACCGGCGTGATTATCCGCGCCAAAGACTGCCGCACGTGAGGTACATCAGCCAGGTGCAGATCAAACTCGCGCGCCAGCAATTCAATCAACTCACCGACGTCCGCCACCTCGCGCCGCTCACTGCTGACGCCCATGCGATGCATCGCGAAACTGCCATTGTTCAGGGTCTTGCGCCAGCCATCCCCGGTGCGCGCCACCATCAGGCGCTGTGCAAACGGTGACTCAGGGTGAGTCGAGACATACCAGTTGCCAATGGTGTAATCGATGTCTTCCTGGCGTTGCAGATCGAACAGGTACATCGGCCGCCATTCACCCGCCACATTGGCACGTAGCATGTAGCCGTCGGCCTGTTTTTCAATGCGATAAGGTTCGTGAGGGGTCGCTTGCTCGGTCTCGGTATCGAGCAGCAGCGGCGCGGTCGGCACCATGCCGCCGAAGCCGACATCTGTGATGTAGCGCACGTCGTCGATGGTCACCAGACTCAAACGGTGTGTGCGCGCTGTCCAGCTGCCTTCGGGCTGATTCATTACCACGCGCCCGCTGATGGCCCGAGCGTCGAAGCCCAGTTCCAGCAACAGGGCAAAGAACAGGTTATTGAGCTCGTAGCAGTAACCACCGCGTCCACCGAGCAGGACTTTCTCTTCAATGGATGGCAGATCGATCAATACCGCCGCGCCGGTAATCGTCGCCAGATTCTCGAAAGGGAACACGCCGGTATGGCGCAGTTGCAGCAGGCGCAGGGTCGCCACTGTCGGTTCCGGTGGCGTTTCAAAACCCAGACGTTGCAGGTACAGCTTCAGATTCGTCAGGCGTGGCTCACTCATTGCTCGATCCTTATGCATGGTGCCGCAGGTCACTGCGTTGATGGTCGCCATGTATACGGGATCAGGCACTGTTTTCGACAATTGATTTCGCCAATCGCCCGCTAGCGTTTCTTGCGGGAACCGATGCGAATCCACGTCGGCGCATGGTCACTGGCGTGCGGTTCGTTGCGCACCCAGGCATCTACACCGGCGTCATGCAAATACGGACTCAGCGCCGGGTTGAGCAATAGATGATCGATGCGCAGACCGGAGTTGGTTTGCCAATGCTGCCGAAAGTAATCCCAAAACGTATAGAGCCGATCCTCGGGATACAGATGCCGCAGCGAATCGGTCCAGCCCTGATCGAGCAAGCGCTGATAACACTCGCGGCTTTCGGGTTGCAGCAGCGCATCCTTGAGCCACGAGCGGGTGTTGTAGATGTCCATGTCGGTTGGCACGACGTTGTAGTCGCCGGCCAGCACCACCGGGTGATCGCTGCTTTGCAGGTCTTTTGCATAGCTGATCAGCCGTTCGAACCACGCTAGTTTGTAATCGAATTTCGGCCCCGGTTGCGGGTTGCCGTTGGGCAGGTACAGGCAGCCGACCAGCACTCCATGCACTGCCGCTTCCAGATAACGACTGTGCTTATCTTCGGGATCACCCGGCAGACCGCGTCGGCTCTCCAGCGGCTGCGCATCGCGGGCGAGAATCGCTACACCGTTCCAGGAGGCCTGGCCCTGCCAGATCGCGCCGTAACCGGCGGCTTCCAGTTCGGCGGCGGGAAACGCCGTGTCGACGGATTTGAGTTCTTGCAGGCAGGCGATATCCGGCTGCTCGCGCTTGAGCCAATCCAGCAGGTTCGGCAAACGCGCGCGTAAACCGTTGACGTTGTAAGTGGCGATTCGCAGGTTTTTCATCGGCTGAGGCTCCTGCCCAAGGGCTGTAAAAATTGTGACCCCGTGATCATCGCGCCGGTTGCATCGGATCAGTCTCGTGCGGCGTAATGGGCGCTCGCCATTCGCCCGCACTGCCGAGACCGGAATCCCATGCAAACCACGCTGCAAGGTCAGCGCATCCTCTTGCGCCCGCTCCAGTATTCAGATGCCGACGCCCTGCTCCACGCTGCCGCTGACGGCGAATTGTGGAACCTCACCGTCACCGTGGTGCCTTCGCCCAGCACTGTCGACAGTTATCTGAAAAAAGCCCTCGATGGCCGTGATGCCGGCACGGTGATGCCGTTTGTCATTGTGCTCAAAGACACTGGCGAAGTGCTCGGCTCAACGCGCTTCTGGAAGATCGACCTGCTCAATCGCAAGCTGGAAATCGGCAGCAGCTGGATCGCCGCGAGCTGGCAGAAATCCTTCGTCAACACCGAAGCCAAATACCTGATGCTGCGCCACGCCTTCGACGCGCTCAACTGCGTGCGCGTGCAGTTCACCACCGACGAGAACAACCAGAAATCACGTAATGCGATCTTGCGCCTTGGCGCGCAGCAAGAAGGCATCGTCCGCCACGAGCGGATCATGCCAGATGGACGCAAGCGCAACTCGGTGCGCTTCAGCATCATCGATGACGAATGGCCACAGGTGCGTCTGCACCTGGAGCAGAAACTCGCTACTTGACCCTTCAGGCGCGATTACGCAGCCACTGCAAAAAGCCTCTTTTGGGTACAACCGCCGGCGCTTCCTCGGTCAGGGATTGCGCCTTGTGCAGGCGGAAATCGAGCAGCGTCTGCATCGCGTCGTGGATATCATGACGCGCATCGAGGCACGGTTTGAGGTACGACTTCTCGATGCGATACAACGCGCAAAAGGTCTTCGCCGAAAAGTCTGCCGGCAATGCGGAATCGGACAAGATCCCTGCCTCGCCAATCACCTCGCCCGGCCCCATGCGCCCGGACTCGAACGGTGTGCCGTGGCGCTTCAACGTCACCGACACCACACCGGACTCGATAATGAACAAATGATCGCTGACCTCCCCACCCGCCAGAATGACTTCGCCGGCACGGAAGGTTTGCAGGCTCATGTTCTGGCTGAAGGTGTCCTTCTCTTCCTGGCGCAGGGTGGAGAAAATCGGCGAGCTGTCGAGCAACGCCCGGGGCCGCGACAGGTTGGTCGGCGCAGCACTTTCATCGCTCGACAGCAGATTGACCCCGGAGGCCTGCAAGTGCCGATAGGCCAGATCGAACAACTGATTGCGCACCACGCGCTTCTCGCCCATCGAGGCGACGAAACCGCTGATCTCGTATTCCGCGCCACTGCTGCCGGAGCTTTTCAGTGCGACGCTCGGCGCAGGTGTGTCGAGCAACTGGCGACAGCCCTGCATCGCCCGCTCCAGCGCATCGATCACCGAACTGGGCCGCGCATGCGGGCTGACTTGCACGCTGACCGCGACGCCGAACATATTGCTCGGCCGACTGAAATTGATGATCTTGGCCTTGGCCGCCAGCGAATTGGGGATCACCGCCATGCTGCCCTGACTGGTTTGCAGGCGCGTGGCGCGCCAGTCGATATCGGTAACCCGGCCTTCAGTGCCGTCGATGGAAATCCAGTCATCGAGTTGATAAGGCTTGGTGGTGTTGAGGACGATTCCGGAAAACACATCGCTGAGCGTGCTCTGCAAGGCCAGACCGACGATGATCGCCAACGCCCCGGAGGTCGCCAGTACGCCTTTGACCGGCAGATCCAGCACATAGGCCAGCGCCGCAATGATCGCGATGAGGAAAATCACCGCGCCGAGCAAGTCCTGCAACAACCGCCCGGTGTGGCCGACCCGCTGCATCATCACCGCGCCGATCAACACCGTCAGGGTGCGCGCACCGAACAGCCACCAGCCAATCTGCAGGCCAGTCGCCGCCAGGTGCAGCGGCACGTTGTCGGCCCACGGCGCCGGCTCCATCGGATTGAGGCCTTCGTTGAACAGCAGCACGCTGAACAGGCTGAAAATCAGCACCCGCACCAGCAGTTTCCACTCGCTGCCATGGGAACTGATCAGACGCCATAAACCCAGATCGAGGAGGATCAGGATCAACGCGCAGAACAACGGATGTTCGGTGAGCAGAGACAGCATCAAACAACTCCGACGGGGCCAATCGCGAGAAGATCGCACAGATTGAGCAAGTGTAGGAGCAATTGATTTCAGAGGATGAACGCCCGCGCAAAAACACCACAAAACCCTTGTAGGAGTGAGCCTGCTCGCGATGGCGGGGTATCAGTCGAAATCTCGTTGACTGACCCACCGCTATCGCGAGCAGGCTCACTCCTACAGGTATTGCATATGCCCGGAGTTATTTACCGTTAGTCAGGGTGCTGTAGCTGGTCATCAGGTTGCGGTAATCCGGGATGTGATTGGAGAACAGCGTGCCCAGCCCTTCGATGTCGTTGCGCCAGTCGCGGTGCAGCTCGCAGGCCAGACCGAACCAGGTCATCAATTGCGCACCAGCGCTGGACATACGGTTCCACGCCGATTCACGGGTCAGTTCGTTGAACGTGCCGGAGGCGTCCGTCACCAAAAACACATCGAAGCCCTCTTCCAGCGCCGACAGCGCCGGGAACGCCACGCAAACCTCAGTCACCACACCGGCAATGATCAATTGCTTCTTGCCAGTGGCCTTGATCGCCTTGACGAAATCTTCGTTGTCCCAGGCGTTGATCTGGCCCGGACGGGCGTGTTCATGGGCGTTTCCTCTTTTCTATAGGCAACAGCCATCCCTGGCCTGCGAACCGGCCTACGCGTCCTGTGTCGAGCGCAGTGGTTGTGCGTTAAGCGTGCATCTGGCCGAAGCGGCCGGACTGGAAGTCGGCGAAGGCCTGGTGGATTTCCTGCTCGGTGTTCATCACGAACGGGCCGTGGCCGACGATCGGTTCGTCGATCGGCTCACCGCTGAGCAGCAACACCACCGCGTCCTGGCTGGCTTCGAGTGTCAGCTGATGGCCATCACGTTCGAACAGCGCCAACTGCCCTTCACGCACCGATTCCACACCGTTGACCTGCACCGAACCTTTCAGCACCACCAGCGCGGTGTTGCGGCCTTCGTGCGAATCCAGCGTCAGCAACTTGCCGGCGTTCAGGCGCAGATCCCACACATCAATCGGTGTGAAAGTCCGCGACGGGCCGGTGTGGCCATCGAATTCGCCGGCGATCAGCCGCAGGCGACCGGCGTTGTCCTTGAGCGCAATGCTCGGGATGTCGCTGTCGAGAATGGTCTGGTAGCCCGGCGCGGCCATTTTGTCCTTGGCCGGCAGGTTGACCCACAACTGAACCATTTCCAGTTTGCCGCCGGTTTTGGCGAAGTTTTCCGAATGAAATTCCTCGTGGAGGATTCCGGAAGCCGCAGTCATCCATTGCACATCGCCCGGGCCGATCACACCGCCACTACCGGTCGAGTCGCGGTGCTGCACTTCGCCTTCATAAACGATAGTCACGGTTTCGAAACCACGGTGCGGATGCTGACCAACGCCACGCCGTTCGATGGTCGGGGTGAAATCGGCCGGACCGGCGTGATCGAGCAGCAGGAACGGGCTGATGTGTTTGCCCAGGTTGTCGTAGGAAAACAGCGTGCGAACCGGGAAACCATCGCCGACCCAATGGCCGCGCGGGCTGGTGTAGATACCGATGATGTTTTTCATGGTTGTCTCCAATTTGGGTGAGTGATGCCATGGATTAAGCTTAAATCCGTATCCATTAATGCACTAGACTGCAAAAATCAGCCTTAGCGTTCTATATGGAGAACGATGGTGGAAGACCTCAACACCTCTACTACTTCACCCAAGTGGTCGAACATCATGGTTTCGCCGCCGCCGGGCGCGTACTGGACATGCCCAAATCGAAACTCAGCCGGCGTATTTCCGAACTGGAAGAACGCCTCGGCGTGCGCCTGCTGCACCGCACCAGCCGCCATTGTTCGTTGACCGAAATCGGTCAGGCCTATTACCAGCGCTGCCTGGCCATGCGCGTCGAAGCCGAAAGCGCGGCCGAGCTGATCGAACGCAACCGCTCCGAACCGCAGGGGCTGGTGCGCCTGAGTTGCCCGACAGCGCTGCTCAACTCGTGGGTCGGGCCGATGCTCACCCGTTACATGCTCAAATACCCGCTGGTGGAGTTGTTCATCGAGAGCACCAATCGCCGCGTCGATCTGCTGCACGAAGGCTTCGACATCGCCCTGCGCGTGCGTTTTCCGCCATTGGAGAACACCGACATGGTCATGAAGGTGCTGGGCAACAGCACGCAGTCAGTGGTCGGCAGCCCGCAGTTTGTCGAACGCCTGTCTTCACCGCCCTCACCTGCCGACCTCAATGGCTTGCCGAGCCTGCACTGGGGCGCGGCGCAGCGCGAATATCAATGGGAGCTGCTCGGGCCGAATGACAACACGGCACTGATTCGCCATACGCCACGCATGGTCACCGATGATTTGATCGCCTTGCGTCAGGCGGTGATTGCCGGCGTTGGCGTGGCGCATTTGCCGAGTGTAGTGGTGCGTGAGGACATTGCGGCCGGCCGTGTGGTGGAGTTGATTCCCGGTTGGGCGCCGAAGTGCGGGTTGGTGCATGCGATTTTCCCTTCGCGGCGCGGGTTATTGCCGTCGGTGCGCACGTTGATTGATTTTCTCGGCGAGGAATTTGCCCACAGTGACATTGCCTGAATCGGTGGTGCGCCCTCGCGAGCAGGCTCGCTCCCACAAGGATTTTGTGAACACCACAGATCTCCGGTGGGAGCGAGCCTGCTCGCGAAGAGGACAGCCCGGACAACACAAATCCTGAAAATGATTCATGACTTCCGGTCAACAGTGCTTTGTCCCACCAACGGTTTTTCTCAACGATGCAGACGCCGATACTGCTGACCATTCCCACTGCAACCCTGGAGTTTTTCATGTCTGTTCCCGCTTTCGGTCTGGGTACATTTCGCCTGCAAGGCCAGGTCGTCATTGATTCGGTGAGCACCGCTCTCGAACTCGGCTACCGGGCCATCGACACCGCGCAAATCTACGAAAACGAAGCCGACGTCGGCCATGCCATTGCGGCCAGCGGTGTCACCCGCGAAGAGCTGTTCATCACCAGCAAGATCTGGGTCGCCAACTTCGCCCAGGATCGCTTGATCGACAGCCTCAAGGAAAGCCTGCAAAAACTGCAGACCGACTACCTCGACCTGACGCTGATTCACTGGCCGTCGCCGGAAAACCAGGTACCGGTCGAAGAGTTCATGGGCGCCCTGCTCGAAGCCAAGCGTCTGGGCCTGACTCGACAGATCGGTGTTTCCAACTTCACCATCGACTTGATGAAGCAGGCGATAGCGGCGGTCGGTGCTGACAACATCGCTACTAATCAGATTGAACTGCACCCCTACCTGCAAAACCGCAAAGTGGTCGAGTTCGCCCAGAGCCAAGGCATTCACATCACCTCGTACATGACCCTCGCCTACGGCGAAGTGCTGCAAGATCCGCTGATCCGGCAGATCGCCCAGCGCCTGCAAGCCACCCCGGCGCAAGTCACCCTGGCCTGGGCCATGCAGTCTGGCTACGCGGTGATTCCGTCGTCGACCAAACGCGCCAACCTGCAAAGCAACCTTGCCGCTACGGCGCTGACACTGAGCGACGCCGATATGGCGCTGATTGCCACGCTTGATCGCAGCCATCGCCTGACCAGCCCGAAAGGCATCGCGCCGCACTGGGACTGAGCCGGCGCCCGTCAGATTTGCAAGCGTTGCGCGAGTCCGGCCATGGCCTCGCGTAACGTCTCGCTCGCCACGTCCAACGGCGCCGCGTGCGTCTCGCGACACGCCTGCTCAAGCGCTACACATGCCGCCACCACCCGCGCCGCGCCGACCATCTGCGCCCCACCCTTGATGTGATGCGCCAGCTCGCGCAGCCCTGCGCGATCCTGCTCCTGCTGCAAAATCTCCAGACGTTGCAGATCGAGGCGCACGCTGTTCAACACTTCCTTGCGCAACTGTTCGATCAAGGCACGATCATCCCCGGCCATTTGCTCCAGCGTGCTCAGGTCGATTTCCGTCAGCGCGGGCACCTCGCCGGGGTCCACCGTCTTCTCGCAATGACTGGCAGCCGTCAACGCCTGCGCCAGGTCGTGCAAGCGGATCGGTTTGAACAGGCATTCGTCCATGCCGGCATTCAGGCAGCGCGTCCTTTCCTCGGCTTGCGCATTGGCGGTAAAGCCGAGGATCAGACAAGGCTTGCGGCCGGCATCCGACTCGGCATCGCGGATGGCCCGCGCCAGTTGGTAACCGTTGCGCCGCGGCATGTTGCAATCGGTGATCACCACATCGAACGCCTGCGCCCGCCACTGCTTCAGGCCTTCATCACCGTTCTCGGTGTCGACGGTGCGATGGCCGAGTTCACTCAACTGCCAGCACAACAGCAATCGGTTCACCGGATGATCGTCCACCACCAGAACACTCAGTGACGACGTTACCGCAAGCGCTGCTTGCGGAGCACTTGGCGCGCGAGCCAGAGCAGCCAACAACGGCAGTTCAAGACTGACTTCGACGCGTGTGCCTTCACCCGGTGCACTGTCAAGCCGCAGCGTACCGCCCATCATTTCACAGAGGTTGCGACTGATGACCAACCCCAGCCCGGAACCACTGCGGGCTGATTGCGAGTCATGGCTCGCCTGCACGAAAGGGTTGAACAGCCGTCGTCGGTCGTCGGCGTTGATCCCCACCCCGCTGTCTTCAATAAGCACTTTCACGGTCAGGCGTTCCGCCGTCACGGTGGTCACCGTCAGCCGTAGACTGACCTCGCCCTCCTCGGTGAACTTGATCGCGTTGCTCAACAGGTTCGACAGCACTTGTTTGAAGCGCGTCGGATCAATCAACACGTCAATGTTGCTGCGGGCATCAAGTTCGATGTGCCACAACAAACGCTTCTGCCGCGCCAGCCCTTCAAACACCCGACACACCGACACCACCTGCTCACGCAGGTTGGCACGCTCAGGCACGAGGGACAAATGCCCGGTCTCGATCCGCGCGATGTCGAGGATGTCGCCGATCAACGCCAGCAACTGTTGCCCGGCGTTGGATGCCACCTGAATCGCCAAGCGATCGGTCACGCCTTCCTCGGCGCGCTTCAAGGCCAGTTCGAGCATGCCGATCAAGGCGTTCATTGGCGTGCGGATTTCATGGCTCATGGTCGCCAGAAACGTGGTCTTGGCGCGATTGGCATCGTCTGCCGCGTCCTTGGCTTCCTGCAATTGCTGCAACCATTGCTGGCGCCGGCGAATCTGTTGGCGCTGAAAAATGATCCAGGCCAGCGCAAGCGCCAGCAACACCGCCGCACCGGCAAAACCGAGGAGAATCTCGCGACGATGGCGTAACCAATAACTGTCTTCCACCACCACATCGTGGCTCCAGCGCTCCACCAGTTCGTCCATCTGTGGCGGGGCGATGCTCAACAGCGCCTTGTTCAGGATCGAATGCAATGCCGGCATCTGCGGTGCCGTCGCCAACGCAATGCGCGCCGGTTGATCGCCGATGGTGCCGGTAATGCGCAGACGCTCACGGTAGTGACGTGCGATCAGAAAGCGCGCCACCAGCAATGAACTCACCGTGGCATCGACCTGACCCTTGGCAATCAACGCCATGCCTTCAGCGGGGCTTTTGACTTCGACCAGACGGATGCGCGGCACGCGGCTCAACAGGTAAGCACGTAACGGATGGCCGCGATAAATCGCCAGCCGTTTATCGGCCAGATCATCGAGGTTGAGCGGTCCCTGCGCGGTGATTGCGCTGACCAGCACAAACGGATTATTCAGGTAGGCGCGGGTAAATTGCAGTTCGGCTTCGCGCTCGCTGCTCGGTGTCACCACCGGCAATACATCCAGTTCACCGGCCTTGAGCTGTTCGATCTGCCGATCCAGCGACGCCCCGCGTACGATCTCGAAGTTCAACCCGCTGCGCTGGCTGATCAGACTCAGCAGTTGCGCCGACAGTCCGCTGAAACGGCCATCGGCATCAAAAAATGTCAGCGGCGCGAAATCTTCGATGGCTCCGACCCGCACAACTAGATGCTGGTCCAGCCACTCCTGCTCATTCGCACTGAGCTGCACCCGCGACTGTTCAGCCATATCGGCGAGGCCGACGCTCCAGCGTAGCTCGATGCGCTGGCGCCGCTCCATGGGGATGGCCGTCAATGCCTTGTCGACGATGCGTTTGAGGCGCCCATCGCTGCGCAACAGCGCGAAGCCGAACGAATTGGCGTCCAGCCCGGCCGGACCGGCCAATTGCAGGTCATTACGATAATTGGTGTTGATCAGGTAGTTGGCACTGATGAAGTCGCCCAGATAAACATCGTCCGCGCCGAAGGCCACCGCACCGAGCGCATCCATCGCCGACGGGTAACGCTGCACACTTGCCCGGGGATAAAACGCCTGCACGCTGGCCAGAGCCAGATAGTCCTCGACCATGGCCAGGCGCTTGCCGGCCAGATCGGTGGGCAATTGTTCATCGAGTCGAGTCACCAGCATCGGCTGATCTTCGGCGTAGGCACGGGACAGGATGAAGGCCGGGTCGGCGGCTTCAAAACTGTTGGAGGTGCCCAGCAGATCGAGATCGCCGCGTTTGAGTGCCGCCATCACGGCATCGCGGTTGGCGAAACGGCGGACTTCGATGCGCACGCCGAGCAACTGCCCCAGCAGGTCGGCGTAATCGGCGGTCAGCCCTTCGAGTTCCTGTTGATTACGGGTGATCTCGAACGGCGGGTAATCCGGCCCGGAAATGCCCATGCGCAACACCGGGTGCTGACGCAGCCATTGCCGGTCCTGTTCATCCAGGCGCAGCTGGACATTTTCCAGTCCGGTACGGGTCAGCACTTGCAGCACCTGCGGCGTGTCGCTTGCCCAACAGGTGGCCATCAGCGTCAGCCACAGCCAGACAATCCGGCGCCCCTGCCTCATGTCTGTCCGCTCAGATCACATGATTGCGCTTGGCGAAATCGCGCAAGTGTACCGCTGAGTTCACCCCGAGTTTTTTCATCAGACGGGTCTTATAGGTGCTGACGGTTTTGTGACTCAGGTGCATGTCCTCAGCAATCGCTTTGTTGGACTTGCCCCGCCCCAGTTGCGCGAAAATGCTCAACTCACGGTCGGAGAGCTGCTCGATCATCTGTTTTTCCGTGATCTGTACGGCATTCAGCGTACTGAAAGGGTCCGGGAGCGCAGAGAAAAAGGTATGCCCCGACACCACCGCCCGGATGGCATTGCGCAACTGCTCCAGCTGATTGGTTTTGGTCACGTAGGCCATGGCCCCAGCGCGCACACAGCGTTCCTGATAGAACATCGGCTCGTGTGTACTGAACACCAGCACTCGGCAATGAAGATCATTGGCCTTGATCCGGGCCAGCACCTCCAGCCCGCCGAGCACTGGCAAATTCAGGTCGAGGATCACCAATTGAGGCTTGTGTTCACGAATAAGCGAGATCACCTCGTTGCCTTCGGACGCCTCGTATATCTGCTTGAATCCTTCGGATTGCAACACGATCCGGATGGCGGCACGCACCACCGGATGATCGTCGACGATCAGCGCTAACTTCATGGCCACTCCCGGTGCAAAGGCTGACGGGCAGGCCACCGATGGGGGCTGATCCAGACTCAGTGGCTGCACAGGGACTGTTGCATGGAACGGGGAGCAAAGCACCTGTCAGGTCTGACAGTTGCGGCCGGGGACTTTTTATGCATGCGCAACGTACTGCATCAGCGGGTGTGGCTTGTGAGCGACCGGTTTACCTGGCTTTGCGGGCACATCGACCAGCGCCATCAACTGACTGATCGACTGCTTTGAAGGCAACATCAAATGACTGATCTGCACATTCTCCTGAGCGAACCCCGAGGTCTGTTGCAACGGCGCCGTGCCTTCGTTGTAGATCAACGCCTGACGAATCTGCGGGTTATCAAGGAAAAACCCCAGCAGATCCAGCGAGCGCGCCGCCAGCTCGGCGTTGATGACCACCACATCGAACGGCTCACAACCGTAGTCCACCAGCGTCAACAGTTCAGTGAGGCTTTGCACCGGGGCCACGCGGTAGTAATCGAGGCTGTTGAACAGACGCTCGATTTTCATCCGGTGGAAATGCTGCGAGTCTGCAATCAGGATGCGCAGGGCTTTATTGATCATGTTCAATCTCCCGGTGTCACGGTTTCTGGGTGCGGCAAGACTACGCAAGCCACACGACAGGTTCTGTAGGACTTTTCCTAAAAGAAGGTTCACTCATCCGAGTCACGCCGATCACCGTGCTGCTGCAACCAAAGCAACAAATCAGCCCCCGACATCGGCCGCGCATACCAGTAGCCCTGCCCTTGGGAACACCCCAATGCCAACAGTTCACGACGCTGTGCATCGGTCTCGATTCCTTCGATCACCACGCTCATACCGAGGGTTTCTCCCAACGCCAGCGTGCTGCTGATCGCCGCCCGGCATCGCGGTTCGTGCTCAAGATTGCGGATGAATTCGGCGTCGAGCTTGATCTCGTTGAACGGCAACTGACACAAGCGCTGCAAAGATGAGAAGCCGGCGCCGAAGTCATCGATCGATAGACGACAGCCCATCATTCGCAGGCGGACGAGGCTTTCCAGGCTGGTGGCCGGCGCTTCTAGCAGACCGCTTTCGGTCAGTTCGAAAGTCAGGCCTGCACCGCAAGCACCGTGGTGCGCCAGAAGGTTTTTCAACGTGGTCGTGAGCTGCGCATTGGCCAACTGCACAGCGTGCAGATTGAACGCAACATTCAGGAAAACTCCCTGCGCACGGGCACTTCGTTGCACACCCAGCGCCTGATCGATCTGCGCAAACAATAGCTCGTCGAGTAATCCGCAACGCTCCAGCACTGGCATGAACAAAGCGGGCGAAAGGATGCCGTGGGTTGGATGGAGCCAGCGGCATAGCACCTCTACACCACAGACCTCACCGGTCTGCAGGTTGAATTTGGGCTGATACCAGGCCTGCAATTGCTGCTGCGCCAACGCCTGACGAACCGATGCCTCACTGGCCAGCGTCACGGCAGCGGCCGTGGGTTGCGCCAGAGCCGGCCTGTCGAGGGATTTGCTCAGCAGATTCGCCAGCACTTGCACATGCAAAGGCTTGCCTACATCGCCCAGCAGTTCCAGGCCAAGCAACGCCACCATCTGATGCACCGCACGACGCAGGTCTGCCGACAGCGAACTACTGATGATCACCGACTTGACCTGCCCCGAGGCCCCCACCCGCTGCAGAAACTCGAGCCCGTCCATCCCCTCCATCTGCAAATCGCACAGGGCGACATCGACCGTACCGACTTCCTGCAAGAGCGCCAGCGCCTGAGCTCCGTCACTGGCCTCGAAGATTTCGCGACAACCCAGCGTACGCAGCATGTTGACCGCCACCGAGCGCTGGAACGCATGGTCTTCCAACACCAACACACGCAGCGGCAGAGCAGGCACGGCGATTGAGTCGTCGATGCCGGGAGCACGGTGTGTCGTGGCCAATGGCGTATTCGACTCGCCAGCAGAGGTCTCAACGGTTGTGGGATTGTTCCTGAACATCGAGGTGCTCCAGCAAAGGGCCAAGGGTTTGCCGGTCCGGGGTACGGATCAGCATCAACTGTCGTCGGTGGTTGGCATAAATCGTCTGAGCCTGCGGCTGGCCGCGAACAGTGTCATGAATCACGCCGTGGCGAATCTGTGCATTGCTTGCAAAGAACCGCACCCAATCCACGCCAGTGGCGGCGATCAACCCCGCGTTGATGATCATCAGGTCAAAGTGCTGGAAGGGCTCGCTGGAGTAATGGGTCACGCCCAACAACTCACGAAACGAGTGCACCCGCGTCAGTTCGCGACAGCCCAGTTCTTTAAAGGTCTTGCCGATTCGGGCGTGCAACGCAGGCTCCTCGTCGGCAATCAGAATTCGCCAGCTTTTGTAGGACATTGGTTTCGACAGAGGTAGAAAAGGTCGCCGCTCGCGGCGTAAGAGGCGACACACTAGGCAAAACAGTCGTCAAAGCATGTAGGACGAGTCTGAAAAAATACCAAGAAATCTCCGACGCCCTTTGAAGAACAACGCCACGTCGGAAGGATCCGACGTGGCAACCGCCTCACCAAAGGTAGCGATATCCCAGGCTCACTCCGAATGGCTGTTCGATGCCATTGCCCTTGGCGTACTCGGCATCCAGCGAGATCTTGCTTTTCTCACTGACCTGCAATACGCCGCCGAAGCCGAGTTCGACGCGGTTGCCCGGCAGCTCGGCATCGAGTTTGTTGCCATTGACGCTGACCTTGCTGCTGCCGGCATGCTCGGTGATGTACGACGCTTTGACATACGGTTGGGCCTTCATGCCATTGCTTAGCTCCAGGCTGCGACCGAACAGCGAACCGACACGGCTTTGCAGTGAATCCAGATCATCGGACTTGACGCGCAGACCGTTGCTGGCGGTGTAACTGGCCCCTTGGGTGCGGGTCGCAGTGATTTCCAGTTGCGGCTCGACGAACCAGCCATCCTTCAGATTGATGCGTTTGCCAACCTCGATATCAGCACCGACACCATTAGTGCTGTAGGAACCTTTTACCGCTTGCCCCAGATTGTTCGGCGTTTTGATGTCCGTATCGAAACGGCTGTACTTCAAGACGCTGTCAACGTAGACGCCATTGTCATTGAGGTAAGTGGCGTAAATGCCGAACATGCGGCTGTCGATATCGCCCGACGCCCCTTCACCGAAATCCAGATCGGAACGCGCAGTACCGACCATGCCACCGACATAAATCTTGCCGCTGTCCACTGCGAAAGCCTTGTCGGCACCGATTTCCAGACCGCTGACGTCCTGGGAATAGGCGCGGCTGGAATGCTCGCTCACATCGAAACGCTTGCCGATGGCGCGGGTCCAGAGCCCCCCGTCATCCTCGCCCATGCGCAACTCGCCGAGGCGCTTGACCAGAGCGTTCATCTGCGCGTTCCACAGGCTGGCGCCGGCGGTGTGCGCGGCGATGGCGGCGTTGGCCCCTTTGGACAGGTTTTCCGGCGCCGGGTCGATCGGGCGCGGCGGTGGCGTCACAGGGCCCACCGGATCCACTGGATTGACCGGATCAACTGGCGTCACTGGCTCCACCGGATTGCCGGGGTCTACTGGCGTCTCTGGATCCACCGGCGTTACCGGATCAACCGGAATCGCTCCCCCGCTCGCCAGTACCCAGTCATCACCCTGTTGGCGCAAGGTATAGCGGAATGCACCCGCATCGACGTGGCCGCCATACAGGGCGAATTTCGCGCTGCCGCCGTTCGTATCGACCAACAGCAAGCGGCCATCGGAGGTCGTCGGTTCATTACCGCTATCGCCGACGATCAGCGTGTGATCACCACTGGCCATGCCGGCGCCTTGCACGATCAGCAAATCATCACGCTGATTGGCGATATCGGTATTCATCAAAATGCTGCCGCTACCGGAAAGAGCATTGACCGTAAGCGTCTTGAACGTACCGTCGCTGCCCGGCGCGAATGCCAGACGCCCGCCATTGAGGGTCAGCGAGTCCACCGTGTTCACGCCGTTCTCCATGACATTCACCGTGCCACCTGCGTCTGCCACAAGGCCATTGGCTTGGGCACCCGTGTAGAGATTGACCTGACCACCGTTGCTGACCGTACTGTTATTGGCCGTGCCAGTGGCGTACACGCTTTGGGTACCACCCTGCACGCGCGTGTCATTGGCCACCGCCCCGCCGACCAAGCCACGGCGCAGGGTTTGCTCACCGCCTGCGTTAATCACGCTGCCGTTAGCCACCGCCATGTTGATCAGGTTTTGCGTACCGCCAGCACCGACCTGACTATCGTTGGCAATCGCCATGATATCCAGCGTCTGTACGCTGCCCGCATTGATCAGCGTGCGGTTGGCCGTGGAACGAGTGACGGTCTGCTGACTGGCATTGAGCACGGTGTCATTGGCAATACCGCTGGTGCCCACCATCTGTGAGCCGCCGTTATTGACCACCGTGCCATGGCTGACGCCACTGAGAACGTTTTGTGTCGCACCATCTACTACGGTGTCGTAGGTCACACCGTTCTGAAATACGCTCTGCGTCCCACTACCGCTGACCGTGGTGCGATGGGCCGTGCCGTTGGTTCCGATCGATTGCACGCCGGTGGTAACGCTTTCGTCATAAATCACTGCCCCGCCATTGACTGAAGAGGTGTAGGCACTGGCGTGCAGTGGCAGCAAAAACGCAATGGCGACGGCCACGGCGACAGGGTTGCGCTGGAACAACGGGGAACGGGTTTTCATCAACAGAACCTCACGTGCGCCCTCTTGGGCAACGGCGTAAATAGAGTTGAGTCAGAACCTTTGAGGGAACCGGTTCGCACTCGGGGAACCGGCAATTTAGAGAATCGAAGGGACTTTCTGAGTAGGATTTTTCCTTGTCTTTGTAGGAAATTTCCCAAGAGCATTGATCGGTCTTGACCCATGCTCAGATGCAAGAAAGCGAGCCCGTTGCAGGCTCGCTTGATCGCTCATCAGCCGCGTGCACCGACCACGCTTGAACCGTAAGAGATGATGACCTCCACCCGACGGTTGAGCTGACGGGAGCGGGCATTGCCGTTATCGGCAATCGGAAATTGCTTGCCGTAGCCTTTGGTGATCAGCCGATCAGCGCCTATGCCCATTTGCTTGAGCGCGAAAGCCACGGCGTCCGCACGCTGCTCCGACAGACGCTGATTGAAATCGTCACCGCCGACATCGTCGGTAAACCCTTCGATACGCACCTTGCGTTCAGGGTTGGCCGCTAGATACTGCGCCAGTTGTTCGAAGTTGCGCTGGCTGCCGTACTTGAGATCGGCCTTGCCGGTGTCGAACAGCACATCGCCGAAGGTCACGACTTCTCCGCGCTGGGTTTTCTGCGCTTTCATCGCTTGCAGCGCCTTGAGCTGCTGAGTGCGTACGTCGAGTTGCACCTGAGTCCGCTCGGCGTCGATTTTCTTCAGACCCGCCTCGGCCTGGCGGCCGGCAATGGTCTGCTCGGCCAGGGCGATTTTCTGGCTGGCCAGATAGGCCAATTGATCGACTTGCGGTGCCTGGCGGTTCTTCTGCGACGCCTGGTCGGCCGCGTTCAACGCCGTAAAGGCAGACTTGGTTTCAATGGCTGCGAGGGTGTTGGCTTCCGGCTTGTTTTGCAGCGCCGCGAACTGTTCGCGGGCTTGCAGCAGTTGCGGGTTTTCAGGCGGCGTGGCGCAACCGGCCAGTGTCAGAGCGATCAGCGAAGCGATGGGCAACAGTTTGAAATTCGACATGAACAAGTCCTTATTGAGCGCTGGCTGGCGGATTGAAACCGGTGACCGGGTCTTGCAGCATTTCCTGCTTGAGCACCTGAATGCCATTGCGCGCGTCAGCCAGTTGTTTCTGCCATTTCACAGCGCGCGATTTACGTTCGGCGAGGTTGGCATCGGCTTCGATCTGTTCGGCCAACAACTTGGCTTGCGGGTAGTTTTTCTCACCGAGGGCGCGTTCCATCTGGAACATCTTGTCTTGCGCTGCCTTCATTTCCAAAGGTGCGTATTGGGTTGCTTCGGCCGACACCGCACGGTTGACCGCGTCCTTGGACAAGCTGATCTGTTGCTCTGGCAGCGGCGCGCTGGCGCAGGCACTCAACGCCGCAGCAACGGCCAGTCCACAGACGGCCAATCGTGCACGGGAAGACATACGTGGAAGGGTCATCAACAGCTCCAAATGTTAACCAGTGAAGTGAGCTCGGCTGTATGCCGAGACCACCGCACGTTAGCGACAGAGAGCCAGTGACGAATGTAGGAAAATTCGCAAGAAACGCAGGGAAACTGGAAATAGTTTGTTACGCCAGGCGCTCGTCCAGTTGCTCCGCCAAACGCTCCATCGATTGCTGCAAGGCATCCACCGCTTCGGTCAGAACCTGCGTGTCGAGACCTTCGCTGGCAACCTCCAGCGCTTCACAAGCCTGGATCAGTGAGTGCGCCTTGATAATGCGTGCGCCACCCTTGACCCGGTGGGCCAGATTGGCGAGCCCGGGCATGTCGTGCTGGGTAAACAGGCGCATCAGTTTGGCCATGTCCTGCGCATTGCTCGTGGCCAGATCGCTCAACAGACTGTTGATCGACGCGCGGTCGCCACGGGTCAATTGTTCGAGGCTGCCCAGATCGATGTCACCGGTGCCGACATCGCCGGGCTCGTCTTCAGTCGGTGAACGAGGCCGTGGAACGACTGCGGCCAGACGCAGATTCAGATCCCTGAGGCTGATCGGTTTGAACAGGCAATCGTCCATGCCGGCCTCGGCGCAACGATCCTTCTCCTCGGCCAGCGCATTGGCGGTAAACCCCAACACCAGGCTGCGCGCCAATCCTCGCGTCGCCTCTTCATCGCGGATCGCCCGGGCCAGTTCGTAACCATTCATGATCGGCATGTTGCAGTCGGTGATGACCACGTCGAACGTCTGATTGCGCCAGGCACGCAGACCATGGGCGCCGTCCTCGGCATCCGTCACCCGGTGGCCCAGATAACTCAACTGCTGCGACAGCAGCAGACGGTTGGCCGGGTAATCGTCAATCACCAGAATATTCAGACAGTGACTGGCCTGCAGTGCCACGTTTTCCTCGACCGGCGCGGCGTCCAGAGGATCGAGTGTCGGTAGATTCAACCGCACCTCGATCTGCGTGCCCTGCCCCAATTCGCTGGTCAGCGCGAGGCTGCCGCCCATCATTTCGCACAAGGTGCGACTGATCATCAGCCCCAGCCCGGAGCCGCCCTGGGCCGACTGACCATGGTTGGCAGCCTGGGAAAACGGCGTGAACAATTGCGCCTGATCCACAAGCGAGATGCCGCGGCCACTGTCGGTTACGCGCAAGCAAAGGCGCAGTCGATCATCACTGCCGGTCTCGACCTGCGCGCTCAATACCACCTTGCCCACATCGGTGAACTTGATCGCATTGCTCAACAGGTTCGACAACACTTGCTTGAAACGCAGCGGATCGATCAACACGTCGACGTTGCTCAGGGCATCCAGGTCCAGTTGCAGACGCAACTGTTTCTGGCGCGCCAGGCCTTCAAAAATGCGCGCAACCGATTCAATCAGTTCACGCAGATTGGCGCGCTCCGGCGCCAGCGACAGGCGCCCGGACTCGATCCGTGCAATATCGAGAATGTCGCCAATCAGGTCCAGCAAGCCCCGCGCTGCGCCCGAGGCCACTTCAACGGCAAAGCGATCCAGCACACCTTGATCGGCCTTTTTCAGCGCCAGTTCGAGCATGCCGATGATGGCGTTCATCGGCGTCCGAATTTCATGGCTCATGGTTGCCAGGAACGTGGTTTTGGCGCGGTTGGCGTCATCGGCAACATCTTTGGCGATTTGCAGTTCCTGCAACAGATGCTGACGCTCGCTGACATCGATCCAGCCAGCGATCATGCCGTTGACTGCACCGTCGCTGCCACGATACGGCAGCATCCAGTGGTAGATGGTCAGCGCGCGGCCGTCCGCCAGATTCAGGCTACGGTCCTGGATGCTCGGCAAGCCGTCCTCCATCACCCGTAGATAATCATCCTGAAACGTCTGTGCCTGCTGCATATCGCTGAGCACGCCGTCCGTGACCAACTTGCCGATGACCGCTTCGCGCTCGGTACCAAACACTTGCAGATAACCACTGTTGCAGATCACCAGGCGACCTTCGCGATCGCGCACGTAGATCGGATGCGGCGTGCCGTCGATCAGCACGCGCATGAACTCCATCTGATCGTTCAGCGCGATTTCCGCCTGACGGCGCTTGCGCATCAACAGACGCAGATAGGCGATCCAGCCCAGCGCCACCAACAGCAACACGCCGGCGATCACGAAGCCCTGGATGATCATCGCGCGATTGCGCAGCCAGTAACTGTCGTCCACCACCACTTCGCTGCGCCAGCGGTTGGTCAACTCGTCCATTTCTTCCGGACTGATGCTCAACAGTGCCTTGTCGAGGATCGAGTACAACTCCAGCGCACCGCGATTGGTGGCCAGTGCGATGCGTGCAGGCTGGGTGCCGACCGTGCTGGTGACCTGCAATGTGTCGCGGTACTGGCGCGAGATCAAATAGCGCGCGCTGACCAGCGAATTGATCGCGCCGTCGGCCTTGCCCAACGCGACCATCTCCATGGCCTCGGCGGCGTTGCCTGCCGTCACCAGTTGCACCTTGGGGAATTGCTCGATGAGGTACTCGCGCAGAATGTTGCCGCTGATCAGCGCCAAGCGCTTGCCGGCCATCTGATCCAGCGTCATCGGTTCGCCGCCACGGCGAGTGACCAGCACGAACGGGTTGATCAGGTACGGCCGGGTAAAGCGCAATTGACCTTCGCGCTCGGTGCTCGGCGTGAACGCCGCCAGCATGTCGGCCTTGCCGCTGGTCACCTCACCGATCAGGTCGCCCACCGACTCAACACGCTGTATATCGAATTGCAGGCCCGTGCGCAGGCTGATCTTGGCCAGCACATCAGCACTGATGCCGCGAAACTTTCCGGCTTCATCAACAAAGGTCAACGGCAGAAAGTTTTCGTTGATCGCGACTTTGATACGCGGATGGTGATCCAGCCAACGCTGTTCGTTCACGCTGAAATGCAGCCGATGCTGGCCGGGAATGGCCACCCCGCCGACACTCCAGCGGCGCCGGATGCTCATACGCTCTTCCGCAGGAATGACCTTCAACGCCGCATCGAGAATGTGCAACAACCGGGTGTTGTCCCGGGTCACGGCAAAACTGAAGGGCTGGGTTTCCATACGCGAAAAATCGCTGAGCTGAACGTTGTTGAGGTAGTTCTTCTTGACCAGGTAATTGGAGCTGAGCAGGTCGCCCAGATAGACGTCAGCCTGACCGAACGCCACGGCACCGATCGCCGTCAGTGTCGAGGGATACAGTTGCACGTCGGCTTTTGGGTAAAACGCCTTGACCGTTTCCGGTGGCAGGTAGTGATAGAGCATCGCCACTCGTTTGCCCGCCAGGTCTTCCGGCAGGTTGTGACTCTCATCGATGCGCGTCACCAGGGTCGGGTTATCGTCAGCGTAAGGCGAAGAAATTGCCAGTTCGGGATCCGCCGCCTCAAAACCGTTAGCGGTGCCGATCATATCGATCTGGCCGTGCTTCAGCGCCGTCAGCAGATCGCCGCGCGAGGCGTAGCGCCGGACCTCGACCGTGACGTGCAGCAATTGTTCGATCAGTTGTGCGTAATCGGCCGTCAGGCCTTCGTAATCATTGCCGTTGCCGGTGATCGCAAAAGGCGCGTAATCAGGGCTGCTGTCGCCGAGCAACAGACGCCCCTTGCGGCGCAACCAGCTCCAGTCCGGCTCATCGAGTGGCACGGCATACTCGTCGACATCCGAGCGACCGAGCAATTGCAATGTATCGGGCTGCGTCGCGGCCATGGCCTGCAGCAACGACATTGAGCCGAACAGTGCCAGACCGGCCAGGCAATTTCTGACGAAAATAATCATCTAGAGCAGGTTGTTACGCTTGGCAAAATCGGCGAGGTACACCACCGACTTGACGTTGAGTTTCTCGATCAGCCGCGTCTTGTAAGTGCTGACGGTTTTGTTGCTTAACAGCATGGCTTCGCCGATTTCCTTGTTGCTCAAACCCTTGGCCAGTTGCTGCAGGATCGTCAACTCGCGATCAGACAGACTCTGAATCAGTTCCAGATCGGTGGCCTGGGCATCGCTGCGGCGCACCGAGCTACTGGCCAGATTGGGGAAGAAGGTATAGCCGTCCATCACCACCTTGATGGCTTTGACCAACTCGTCGAGGTCGTTGGTTTTCGACATGTATCCGGCTGCGCCAGCCTTCATGCAGCGCATGGAATAAAACTGTGCCGACTGCGACGTCAGCACGAGGACCTTGCAAGACAGGTTCAGCGCGCGGATACGCGAGATCACCTCCAGGCCGTCGAGCTTGGGCATGGCGATGTCCAGAATGATCAGGTCGGGGGTATGTTCGCGGGCCAGCTGCACAGCATCGGCGCCATTGTCCGCTTCCGCGACGACTTCGAAATGTTCCTGTTTCAACAGCATCTTGACCGCAGAGCGAATGAACGGGTGATCGTCCACGATGATCGCTTTCAACATAAAAACCCCTGTAAGACGTTGATCAACTACTTGGCAACGCCACAAATAACAATGGGACAGCAGTCCAGATGCTCCACGTGCAGAACATACACGAGCACCACAGAATTGTAGGAAAATTCTTGGAAAACACCGCACAGCACCGCACAACGATCAGCGCTCGCCCTCTGGCTTCTCCAGCCATTGCAGCAAGTCATGTCCGTTCATGGGACGGGCCAGGTAATAACCCTGACCCATTTCGCACTCCAGCTCGCGCACATGCTCAAGCACCTTTGGGCTGCTGATGCCTTCGATCACCAGATCCATTCCTAACGAACGAGCCAGCACCCTCGTACTGGCGACCATCGCCCGGTTGCGTTGACGGTCGAGGTGCTGGACAAAACGGCCATCGAGTTTTATCTGGGTGAACGGCAACTGGCACATCAGCTTCAACGAGGAAAACCCGACACCGAAGTCGTCGACCGCTAATCCGCAGCCGAGCAGGCGCAAACGCAACAAGTTCTCCTGCGTGCCGGGCGGGCAATCGAGCAAACCGTTCTCCGCCAGTTCGAGCATCAGAACCGATCCGTTGAACCCGTGCCGCTCCAGCGCCCGTTTGATGTGTTCCACCAGAGCACTATGGGTCAGTTGCGAGGCATGCAGATTGAACGCCAACTGCAAGGCCACACCACGATGACGCAAAATGCCCAGCAAGTTCAGGCCCTGTTCGAGCAACTGTTTGAACATCTGGTCGGTCAAGTCATACGCCAGCACGGCGGAGAGAAAGTCGCAAGGCAACAGCGTCCCGCGCGCAGGATGCTGCCAACGCACCAGCGCTTCCACGCCGATCACCGCACCGCTGTGTAATTGAAACTGCGGCTGAAACCACGCCCGAAACTCACCCAGCGCCAGCCCGCGGCGCACTTCATCTTCGTGGGGCAACTCTTTGCTCGGTGGCGCCAGCACCGGCGGGATCCGCCCGTGTTTATAGCGATACAGCAGGCGGTTCAAGGCACGCAGCTGCACCGGCCGGCTCAGCACTCCGAGCAATTGCAGACCGCCCAGCGAGGCCATTTGCCCCAAGGTGCGCGCCAGTTCCGGGGGGAGCTCACTGCACAGCAACACCGCGCGCACCATACCGCTGTGGCTGGCAACACGGAGGAATTCCAGGCAATCGAGGCCCCGGTCAGTGAGGTCGCAGATCACGATATCGACCCCGCCCTGCAGGTGCATCTGCACCATGGCCTGCTCGGCATCCGGTGCTTGCAAAACGTCACGCACGCTCAGGCGTTGCAACATCCTGACCAGCACGTTGCGGGCAAACTCATGATTTTCCAGCACCAGAATACGTGGGGAGGTCATCTTCCTTTAATCACTCAATTGACCCGGGAGACCGGATAGTGGCCTGCGCCAGCAGGGTTGAACGCAGGACTTATCCTGCGTCAATGTAGGAAATTTCCCAGAGGCTAAGGCGTCATCAGTAGTAAACGATCTGCACAACCATGATCGCTTCGAACGGTCCGACTTCGGGATCGCCCAGCGACACCACCGACGCGCTGAACGGCACATCGATATGGCTGACGTCCGCCGGAAAATTCGCCAGAGGGAAAGGCTCGTTGATCTGCACCAGATTGTTGTGGGCATCGCGCACCTGAATGCCGAACTGGCTGCCCGCCGTCGGCAGAATGTTGTAAAGCCCCTGCTGGTTGGCGGTGACAAACGTCGCACCGATGTTGATCGCACTGCTGCACTTCTTTTCCAGCGCGAGGCTGAAGGGCCGGGTCGGATTGGGCGGCGAGAACCCAGTGGTGGTTTTCTGAATCACGCCAAAGTCGACAATGCCCGGCTCCGGCGTCACCGTGACATCGACCGTGCACGCGGTGCCGACAATGTTCTGCAACCCGGAGAGTTGAAAACGGAAGTTGCCCGCCGGGTTGCTCGGCCCGCCATTCAAGCCATAGAGACCGTCGAACTGGAACACGTCGTAGGTGTCTTGCGAGGGACGCTGCAAGGGCAACAAACCGCGTTTGCGGATCACCACCTGAAACGCAATGCTGGGCGTCACCCGTGAACACGCGAGCATGTCAGCGCCGCTGGTCGCGTCCGGGCAACCACGGGATACGAATCCGCTGTTCACGCCCTGGGTCGGGTTGGAACTCCAGTCGCCGTCCCAGGCTGTCACGCCGCGATACACCAGACCGAATTCGATGCCCCACGGGGTGGCATTGAGTCCTGCCGGGTTGCCATAGAAGTAGATCGGATCGTCTTCCCTGAAGTGCAGATCGAAGAGTTTCCAGCAGTCGGCCGGCACCACATGGGTTTTCGAGCGCCAGATGATCGTGCCATCCGGCACGGTGTCCGGCACCGACACCGGGCCAATGTATTCGCTCAGGTAGCTGCCGCCGTCCAGCGACTTGCAGACCATCGCCGAAGCCAACTGCGACGCGCCCAGCAGCACTGCGGCCGCGACCAGCCGGGTCAGCGTGGAAAACAGGCTCACGGTCTCACGCCTTTGCAGACGTTCGCCACGCAGTTGAACAACGTATCGGACTGGCCACCGAAGTCATTCATGTTCGACACCCGCAAGGTGCTGAACGCGGTGTTGCTCAGGGCAAAGCGCGCATTGCCGCGTGGCGCGATCATCACCGTATCGATCGGCATTCTGGTTTTTTCCGGGCCGGCCAGCAGCCCGACCACAGTGATGTGAAACGGTGTCGGGTTATCGACAATCAGCTGTTTCGCTGCCGGGTCGATTTTCAGGTTCAGGCCCAGCGCGAGGTCTTCGCCACGCTCACGCTTCACCGCTGCCGGGCGATAGAACAATTTGATCTTCGACTGCAAGGCGATCTGCATCGAGTTGACGGCCTGGCTCTTCGGCGGAATCTCGCGAATGTTCAAATAGAACACCGACTCGCGGTCCGCCGGCAGGGCCAGTTCGGGCAATTTCACGATACGCAGCACACTGCTTTCGTTCGGCTCGATGCGCTGCAGCGGTGGCAGGACCATGAACGGTGAGGTGACTTTCTGGCCACTCTCGTTTTCGATCCACGACTGCACAATAAATGGCAGCTGCGGGTTTTTGTTGCTGACTGTGACGCTGACCGATGGTGCACTTTCCTCGAACACCAGCCGGGTGCGATCCGGCACCACAGCGGCGCTTGCCAACAGCGGCAGAGCAAGGCCAGCGGCCAGAAACAGACGGTGAGCAGTAAACAAGGCAAAACGAGACATGATGACTCCGGGTTTATTGGAAGACGCGGTTACAGACACTGGGCAGGCTTGGCGATATTGCTCACCACGTCCTCCTCAGGGAGTTTGGCCAGACTGCATTGGCCGGCGTCATCCCAACGCGCTACCAGTTCAGCCCCAACCTTGATGCCCAACAGATAAGTGACGCCCGCCTCGCCGACGATGCCCACCTCCCGGTTGGTGTTCTTGTCCTGCACCGATGCGCCGAAAGGCACCGGTTTACCGTCGTTGCGGGTCAACACGACAAATGCGTTGCGGCCCTGCCCCGTGGCGAAATTGACGTAGCCGATGGCTCCCTCGGTCAGCGCCAGACGCTGGATCGGGTTGGACACTTCGGTGTTGAGCGGCAGTTTTTCGACGTTGACCCGCGCTTCGTAAGCCTGAAACGAGGGCAAGCCATCCATCACCGCATAGCCGTCCCGGTTGGTGCGGGTCTGCCCGGTGAAGGCCACGTCCGGTACGCCATCGGTGGACACCAGCAGGCGCGTATCGCCATTGGTGCCATTGCCATGGGCCGAGACTCCATAACGGGTGGCGACCAGCGAGCTGTCGAGTTCGCCGGTCAGCGAGCGATAGGTGCTGCCATCGGTGGAGGCCGACGCGTTGGCGCGATAACTCGAAGCGCGTTTACCGACATAGGCGTTGACGTAGCGGTTGTCGCCAACGCCGCCATACACCTGATAGTTCACGCCTTCGCCGTCGTCATGGCTGTAGCCGACACTGGCTGACGAATCGCCGGAGCCCGAGCGCTGCAGGTTACTGGAGGCCATCGAATTGCCCCCCAGTGGCACCGTCACACCGAGGTAGATCTGCGAGTCATTCTGCCGACTGTTTTGCGTCTGGTAAGCCGACAGGTTTGCGGTGATGTTCTTGACGTTGCCAAGGGAAAAACTGCGCGCCACGGTCATGCCGAAACGATCGGCTGCCGGCGCGTCCCAATAAGTCGAATGGTCGTAGGAAAAACTCGTCGATAACCAGGAAAAATGCTTGGCCAAGGTCACCGAATAACGTTGCTTGCCCGAGTTCATCGCATAGGAATCGGCATCGCCGACAAACTGCGAAAAGTTGGTGAAGGTCTTGTCGGAAAAGCGATAACCCAAAAACCGCAGGTCGGTGGCAATGGCGTCAAAACGCTTGGAATAGTTGATTCTGTAAGAGTTGCCGGCCACGGTTTCGCCGTTCCAGCGCAGCTTCGCCCGAGACGTGGTGACATCACCAGACACTGCGCCGAATACGCCAAGGTCCTTGCCGATACCGATGGCATTCGACTGATAACCCGAGGCCGCCAGCACGCCACCGTAGATCGTCCAGTCCCTTGGCAGACCATAGGCCGCTTCCGAGGCGACAAACTCAGGCTCTGTGCCGCCGTTACCGGTCAGGCGCGGCTGGCCGGCGGAAACCTTGTAACGCAACTCGCCTTCACGGGACAGAAACGGAACTGCGGCGGTGGCTACGGTAAACGTTTGTTCGCTGCCATCCTCTTCGCGCACGGTCACATCCAGTGTGCCTTGCACGCTGCTGTTGAGATCCTGAAGGCTGAACGCGCCCGGCGTCACCGTGGTCGAGTACAACACACGGCCCTGCTGGGACACGGTGACGGTCGCGTTGGTACGCGCCACGCCACTGATCAGCGGCGCATAACCGCGCAGGTTCGGCGGCAACATGCGGTCATCGCTGCTCAGGGTCGCACCGCGCAGGGCAAAGGTGTCGAACACATCAGAGTTCAGATAGTCCTCACCGACCGACAGCTTCGAACGTATCGATGGCAACGCGCGATAGGCGTACAAGCGATTCAACTGGAACGCTTCGCCGTGGGGATCATTATTCTGGCTACCTGACTCTTGCCGCGCCTGATAATCGGCGCGGATGCGCCAGGCATCGAGGTTGACCCCGGCCGTGCCATAGCTTTGCAATGAACGCGAATCGCCGGACGGCGTATTGGTTTCGCGGCTATTGGCGATCACTCGGTAATCAAGCAACGCGCCGTTGAGCCCGTCGCTCCAGGCGGCAGGCGGAATGTAGTTGGGATCGTCATACTCGAACGAGGCCTGCGGCAGGCTGATCGACAGACGTCCAAGGTTTTTCATGTACTTGATCGAGGCATTTTCAATGCCACGCAAATCCACACATTGCCCCTCAGCCAGACGCGGCAGGCTTTTGAGCAACGCAGGTTTGAGACCAAAGGTCACCACCAGGTCTTCGGGCAGACAGGCGTAACTTTCCTGCGGGTTGGCGCCGCTCTTGAACTCGATCGAACGTGAGCCGAAATAACGCTGATTGACGGTGATATCCAGCAAGTAACGACCGGGCACAGTGTATTGGGCGTGGGCAAACTGTCCGAGACTGATATCGTCGTTTTTATCGATATTCAGGAACTCCGAATTAAACTCCACAGCGTTTGAATAACGCGCACAGGAGATCAACACGCAAGACACGAAAAGTTTTCGGCCGTACACGGGAAATAGCCTTTATCAGAACTTTGACGGAAAAGAAAAAAGGGGTTTTCACCCCTTTTTCTTACAACGTGCGATACCGCGGTATCAGTTGTAGGCCACGGTGAAGTTCGCAACGCTGTCTGCTTCACCGGTGGTGACGGTCGCAGCGGTGGCTTCATACATGGCGGCGAAGGTCACGGTGTTGTTGCCGTTTTGCAGCACAACCGGAGCGACCTGCTCGGTGCCGTTATCGAGCATTTCGCCAGCGCTGGCCTGCAGACGGATGCCGACGTTCTGCGCCAGGCCGGTGGTGGCGAACAGGCCCGGAACCGCTGGATCCTGCACACCGCTGAAGGTGAAGCGGGCGTTCTTCTGGGTGGTGGTGTCGCAGTCGGTCAGGATGATGTCGAACTTGGTCGGCGTCGAACGATCACCGATCGCCTTGAACTGGTTCGATGGCACCTGACCCAGGGAAACGGTCTGGTCCAGAGAGCTGGCGTCGATACCGCAGGCGCCGGATACGATTTCACCATTGAAACGTACGGTGCCAGGGTTGCCGGAAGCCGGCGTCGCAGCATTGGCGAAAGAAGCGAGACCCATGACAACGGTAGCGGCGGTAACAGCGACGATCTTTTTCATTTTTTACATCTCTTGGGATAGTTGTTTATTCGGCCCAGCGGCCTGGCTCTCCCAATTACTCATCAGCGACAACAGGCTTGCTCGCTGTAGCGAACAACCTTCATCACGGAATCTGCAACGAATGGTTCCCCCCTCTTTCCGGCCATTCCCTGCCGAACTTTCCAGGTATTCATTGCACTTCCGTAATAACGCATCGAGTCATCAGGACGCCGGGCATCTCTGCTCCGGAACAAATAGTGATCGAGACCCAAGGGTGAAAATGTAGGTTCTTTCTTGCCGCCTTGTAGGACAATTCTCAGCAACCGAAAACGATCATTCCGTGGTACTCGGACTCCAGAACGCCTGCACCACCAGCGCCGATGTGGAAATCCGCGCCACCAGCGCATCCAGTTCATCGCCATCGACCGACGTTGTCGCCAGCGTCGCTTCGATTTCGATTTCATCGGCGCCGAAGGCATGCACATCAACATCGCTGGCCGGGTAGTTGCTGCGTTCAAGCTCGGCCTCAAGCAAGGCGAACACGGCGGTTTGCTGGGAGCGTCGGGCGATGACGTAGACGATGTTGGTGACTTCCGCCGAGACCACGTCCAGTGGCTGGCGGTTGATGTTGTTGACGATCGGCCGCAGCAAGGTGTTGGCGGCCAGAATGAATAGCGTGCCGAGTACGGCTTCGGCGAGCAGATCGGCCCCGGCACAGGCACCAACCGCTGCGGAGGTCCACAGGGTCGCGGCGGTATTGAGACCGCGCACGTTGCCCTCTTCGCGCATGATCACCCCAGCGCCGAGAAAGCCGATGCCGGAGACCACGTAGGCGACCACACGCACCGCGCCTTCGGCACCGGCGAGACGGTTGGCCATGTCGACGAATATCGCCGCGCCGACGGCGACCAGCACATTGGTGCGCAGGCCGGCGGTGCGTTGCCGGTACTGACGTTCGAAACCGATCAGGCCACCGAGGATAAACGCGGCACTGAGGCTGACGAGGGTATCGAGCAGCGAATCGAGGTTGAGGTTGTTGATGGCTTGCATAGTGTTGTCCTTGAAAACACCCAAATCCCCTGTAGGAGTGAGCCTGCTCGCGATAGCGGTGTGTCAGTCGCTGAAATTTTGACTGACAGATTGCTATCGCGAGCAGGCTCGCTCCCACAGGGGAACGGTGTTGGCCGTGCGGTTATTGCCAGCCGAACCGGCGGATGTAGAACCCTTTCACTGCCTGGGTCAGCGCCATGTACGCCAGCAGAATCACCGGCAGGAACACGAAGTACAGCGATGGCAACGCCTGCAGTTTGAAGTAATGCGCCAGCGGCCCCATCGGCAGGAAGATGCCGACCGCCATGATGATCCCGGTCATGACCAGCAGCGGCATGGCGGCGCGGCTTTGCAGGAACGGAATCTTCGGCGTGCGGATCATGTGCACGATCAGCGTCTGGGTCAGCAACCCGACCACGAACCAGCCGGACTGGAACAGGGTCTGGTGATCCGGGGTGTTGGCATCGAATACGTACCACATCAAGGCGAACGTGGTGATGTCGAAGATCGAGCTGATCGGGCCGAAGAACAGCATGAAGCGCCCGACGTCACCCGGCTGCCAGCGTTGTGGTTTCTTCAGCATTTCCTCATCGACGTTATCGAACGGAATGGCGATCTGCGAAATGTCGTAGAGCAGGTTCTGCACCAGCAGGTGCATCGGCAGCATCGGCAGGAACGGAATGAACGCACTGGCGACCAGCACCGAGAACACGTTGCCGAAGTTGGAGCTGGCGGTCATCTTGATGTACTTGAGCATGTTGGCGAAGGTGCGCCGCCCTTCGAGCACGCCCTCCTCCAGCACCATCAGGCTCTTTTCCAGGAGGATGATGTCGGCCGCTTCCTTGGCGATGTCCACCGCGCTGTCCACGGAAATACCGATGTCGGCGGTGCGCAGCGCGGGCGCATCGTTGATGCCGTCACCCATGAAGCCGACCACATGACCATTGCCTTTGAGGACGCGCACGATGCGCTCCTTGTGCGACGGCGTCAGTTTGGCGAAGACGTTGGTGGTCTCTACGGCAACCGCCAGTTCGGCATCGCTCATGCGTTCAACGTCGTTACCCAGTAGCAAACCCTGCTGAGCCAGACCGACTTCGCGGCAGATTTTCGCGGTCACCAGTTCGTTGTCGCCGGTCAGCACTTTCACCGCCACGCCATGTTCGGCCAAGGCTTTGAGCGCCGGCGCGGTGCTTTCCTTCGGGGGATCGAGGAACGCCACATAGCCGATCAGCGTCAGTTCCTGTTCATCGGCCAGGCTGTAAATTTCCCGACCTTCGGGCATCGAGCGTGCGGCCACCGCCACCACGCGCAAGCCTTCAGCGTTGAATGCTGCGGTGACCTGACGAATCCGGGTCAGCAATTCATCGCTCAAGGCTTCATCGACCTCACCGTGACGCACGCGGCTGCACACCGCCAGGACTTCTTCCACGGCACCTTTGCAAATCAACTGATGTGGCTGGCCACGTCCTTCGACCACCACCGACATACGCCGACGATTGAAGTCGAACGGGATCTCATCGACCTTGCGAAACGTCGTGCCGACTTTCAGTTCACGGTGAATTTCCACGTGTTCCAGCACCGCGACATCGAGCAGGTTTTTCAGACCGGTCTGGTAGTAGCTGTTCAGGTAAGCCATTTCCAGCACGTCATCGGAGTCTTCGCCCCAGACATCGACATTGCGCGCGAGGAAGATCTTGTCCTGGGTCAGCGTGCCGGTCTTGTCGGTGCACAGCACGTCCATGGCGCCAAAGTTCTGGATCGCATCGAGACGTTTGACGATGACTTTTTTACGCGACAGGAACACCGCGCCTTTGGCCAGCGTCGAGGTGACGATCATCGGCAGCATTTCCGGGGTCAGGCCGACGGCAATCGACAGCGCGAACAGCAATGCTTCGGTCCAGTCACCTTTGGTGAAACCGTTGATGAACAGCACCAGCGGCGCCATGACGAACATGAAACGGATCAACAGCCAGCTGACTTTGTTGACGCCTTGCTGGAACGAAGTCACCGCGCGATCGGTTGCGCCGACACGCTGGGCCAGCGCACCGAAATAGGTGCTGTTGCCCGTGGTGAGAATCACCGCCACCGCCGTGCCGGAGACGACGTTGGTGCCCATGAACAGGATGTTGTCCAGCTCCAGCGGATTGCGCGTGTCGCGATCCTGCTGACGCGGAAATTTTTCCACCGGCATCGATTCGCCGGTCATCGCCGCCTGGCTGACGAACAGATCCTTGGCACTGAGCACCCGGCAATCAGCGGGAATCATGTCGCCGGCCGAGAGCACGATCAGATCGCCCGGCACCAGTTGCTTGATCGGCAATTCGCTGCGCGGCGCGTCACGGCGCATCACCGTAGCGGTGTTGCTGACCATGGCTTTCAGCGCGTCGGCAGCCTGGTTGGATTTGCTTTCCTGCCAGAAGCGCAGCAGCGTCGACAGCACCACCATGGAGAAAATCACCACGGCGGCCTTGAGGTCTTCGGTCAGCCACGAGATCACCGCCAACAACGTCAGCAGCAAGTTGAACGGGTTTTTGTAGCAGTGCCACAGGTGAATCCACCATGGCAGCGGCTGCTCGTGTTCGACTTCGTTGAGACCGTATTGCGCACGCAGCGCATCGACTTCGAAATCGGTGAGGCCATCGGAATGCGTGCCGAGTGTCGACAGCAACACACCGCTGTCGCAATGCGCGGCATCGACCAGGGTGTTGGCCAAAGTCGGCGGGACTTCACGGCTGACCGTGGTGTCGTTGATCGATTCCAGCAGCGCCAGGCGACGGAAGTGCCGGGCGATGTGGCGGGTCCGCAGAAAACCTGCGAAGAATTCCTTGAGCGTAAGTTTCATGGCTGTTGCCCCTATGGTCAGCCGGGAAACCGTCAAGCAGGTACGGCCGCGCCTCGTCCGCCGGAAAAACCGGCACGGCAAGGCCTGGCGCGCCGGTCAGAAACGACAGGCGTGTCGATAGGGCTGCGATGACGACAATAAAGTCGCAATCACGCTCTGTTCAGCGTCGATGAGAAGGAACGTCCAGACATGGCCCAGAACGGGTCATGCACGGGATGCCGCTGCTCGCTGTTACGGCGAGACAACGGCAGAGAAAGGCTGCGCGTTATCTTGCCGAGAATCTGCCGGTTACCGAGACCGGCCGACAACTGTCACTCGAACAAGTACCCACTGTGGGTCTCCGCTATTGATGAAAACGCGCGAAGCTTACGCCCCGATGATGGGAGAGTAAACCTGCAAAAGGGGGTGTGTCGGGGAATGTTGGGGATGTTCAGGAAGGGTTCAGGATTCGGATTTTGCGGTGTTCTTGAAGGCCCCTTCGCGAGCAGGCTCGCTTGTATGGTAGGACTTGAAGGGAGGAGGAGGGACAAGGCTCGATTCTGACTGTTGACGCAGTACAGACCGTGGGAGATTTCGCCCCTCCTCCTTTCACCCAAGCGCCGATAAAGAATGCATCTGGCTAGACCGACGATAGGAACAAGCCTGCGCCTCTGGGTGAGCCCTTCAAGTACTCAAACCTTATCCCGGAGGAAATCCTGTGGCAATGCCAGTCGCTCTATCAAATCCGATCGTTGGCGTGGATGTTGCCAAAAATGAACTGGTGATTTATCAGGCCGATAGCGATCTGCTTGAAGCGATTCCCAACACCAAAACATCCATCAAGCAGTGGCTGAAAGCCTTGCTCGGCCCCGTGTCTATTGCCATTGAGGCAACCAACATCTACCACCTGAATTCGCTGATTTGGCCTATGCGGCCGGTTGCACGATTTACATGGTGGGCGGCTATGAACTCAAACACTACCGCGAAGGCGTGAAGATCCGCGCCAAAACCGACGCCTTGGACGCCAAGCTGCTGGCCCGTTACCTGAAGAACGAAGCCGAGGAGTTGCACCCCTGGACCCCGCCATCACCGCTGTACCGCCAGCTCCTGAGCCTTTTCCGCCGCCGCGCGGCTTTGGTCCAGGCCAGGGTCGGCCTGGTGCAGAGCTGGTCGAATGAGCCGTTGTTGAAGGCAGCTTTTGCTGAACAAATAAAATCCATGCAGCGGCTTGAAACGATGATCGAAAAGACGATCAACGATCAGCTCAAACAAGCCGGTTTGCTCGGCGAATTGAAGCGTTGCCTGAAAGTTGAGGGCATTGGATTTCTGACCGGAGCGCGCCTGCTCACAGCGTTTCAGCGTGGGGAATTTAGCAACGCGGATGCGTTTATCGCCTTCCTGGGAATGGATTTACGGGTATCGAAATCAGGGCAAAAGGACGGTCGCCGTAGCTTGACCAAGCGCGGAGACCCCGAGGCCCGCCGACTTTTGCACAACGCAGCGATGTCGGCTAGCCGTACGATAGCCTGGAAAGGGTTTTACGAAGCCCAAAGAGCACGGGGTTTCAGCACCACACAGGCGTTGGTGATGCTGGCTCGCAAACTTGCTCGGGTGGTATTCGCCTTGCTGAAAGGGCAAAGCGAATATCAGGCAAAAGTCAGTTGAGGGCTTCCCCTCAACCATAGAATCTCCCACAGGGGATCTACAGCGAACACACAACTTGTGTATGACAAAAATTCAACTGTGTGCGAGCCTGCTCGCGAAGAGGCCCGCCCAGCCACCACAATACTCAATCAGCTCCGGGCAAACGCCACCGCCGCCGCAAACTGCTCTTCAGTCGGCCGCACGCCGGTGTACAGCACAAACTGCTCCAGTGCCTGAATCGCAATCACCTCAAGTCCGGTGATCACCCGCTTGCCCTCTGCTCGACCGCGCACAATCAGCGGCGTCTCCGACGGGATCGCGACCACATCAAACACCGTATCTGCAGCCTTGATCGCCTCCGGTTCAAACGCCAACTGCCCCGCTTCCGGCCCGCCGTCCATGCCCACTGGCGTCACATTGATCAGCATCTGCGGGCGTTCATCGCCCAGTTCAGCCTGCCAGCGATAACCCAGCGAATCCGCCAGCGCACGCCCGGCACGTTCGTTGCGGGCGACGATCAAGCCGTTTTTGTAACCACCGTCACGCAGGGCGCTGGCCACCGCTTTGGCCATGCCGCCGCTGCCACGCAGAGCGAAGGTCGAATCCTTGGGCACGGCGTGGGTTTTCAGCAACTGCTCGATGGCAATGTAATCGGTGTTGTAAGCCTTGAGATGGCCGTGGGTGTTGACGATGGTATTGATCGACTGGATCGCCGCTGCCGATGCATCCAGTTCATCGACCAGCGCAATGCACGCTTCCTTGAACGGCATCGACACGCCGCAACCACGGATGCCCAAGGCGCGAATGCCGCCGACTGCGCCGGTCAGGTCCTGGCTGCTGAAAGCCTTGTAATAGAAGTTCAGGCCCAACTGCTCATACAAATGGTTATGAAAACGCAGACCGAAGTTCCCCGGGCGCCCGGACAGGGACATGCACAGTTGGGTGTCTTTGTTCGGGTTCATCTGCATGAAACTTCTCCTTCAAACGCACTTTCGGATAAACGGGATTAGCCAGCCCATCGGCTTCTGAACGATCATAGAGGCCTGATTTAAACGCGTTCTGCGGCCATCACGCAGCCCGGTAAATAAACCGGTACAGACCTTACACAAAATTTACCCAGTGGCTGTGCTGATTTTCCAAAATTCGCTGTCTTAGAAGTATCCCCGTGACAACTGTGGGCCTGGTGCAGGCCCCGATGCCGGGTCGAAGAACCGAGGAATTATCATGATTCGTAAACTCCCTATCGTCGCCCTGCTGATCGGTGCTTTTGCTGTCACAGGGCAAGCAGAAGCCCACGGCGGTGGCTGGCAGGGTCCGGCGGTGTTTGGCGCAATCGTCGGCTCGGCCATCATCGGTTCGGCGCTTATCAACCAGGATCGTCCGGTTTATGTGCAACAGGCGCCGGTGTACGCCCCGCCACCGGTCTATGTGCAGCAGCCACCGCCACCGGTCTACTACCAGCCCGCGCCGGTGTATGTGCAACAACCGGTCTACGTGCAACCGGCCCCGGTGTATTACGGCCCGCCGCGCGGCTACTACGGTCGTCCGCACTACTACGGCGGCCCACGCTGGTAACCGAAACACAAAGCCCTGCTTGTATAGCGGGGCTTTTTTATGACCGTTGGTCGGCCAGCGTCTGAAAAAATCTCGCCAAGGTCGCTGTGAGGACAGTTTCACCGGCTAAAGTCGGCATGATTGATTGACCGTTATGTACTTTTCCATAAAACGGTCATTTATTTGTCATGACGGAACCGCAATCTGAATCCGTCCGTAAACAACAGGTTGATAACAACAAGGACGACTGTATGCCAACACAAAACCCGCACCGCATCGTCGGCCTGTGCACCTCCAGCAAGGTGTACAGCGCGCTGACCGAGCTCAAGCACCTGGAAGGCCATCGTTGCGCCAAGTTCCTTTCGCTGCTGGCGGAAAACCTCGTGCACAAAGGTTTGCTCAACGAGCGTGAAGTCATGCACATGCTTGATCAAGTGGTCGACTGAAGCCTCAACGGCGTCAATGACCACTATCGAAAGCGTTGATTGTCCGTAGAACCGGCGAATCTTTAAGGTAGCTCCATTGATAGATGGAGGTACTCGTCATGGCTCAGGTTCAAATCATGTCCGTTATCGGCAGCGCCGTCCCCGCTTCGCTCAGGGCCACGGGCTTGCTTGCCTGCTGGTATCTGATGCGTGACGGCGAAGCGATCAGCGGCCCGCTGACTTCCTTGCCCGCTGCGCAGGCACTGTCGCAGAAGATCGTCAGCGCGCCGTTTCACGCTTAAGGCAGTTGCACTTTGGGCTTGGTCTCGGCGAACAGCGCCCAGCTCGACATGAACAATGCCGCGATCAGCGGGCCGATCACAAAGCCGTTGAGACCGAAGACTGCCAGGCCGCCAAGGGTCGAGATCAGAATCATGTAATCGGGCATTTTGGTGTCCTTGCCCACCAGAATCGGCCGCAGCACGTTGTCCACCAAACCGATCACGAAGACCCCGAACAAGCCCAGCACCACGCCTTGCCAGATCATCCCGCTGAGCAGGAAATACACCGCCACCGGCGCCCAGACAATCCCCGCACCGACCGCTGGCAGCAACGACAAAAACCCCATCAACACCGCCCACAGCAGCGCGCTGGGGATGTCGAGAAACCAGAAAATCGCCCCGCCCAATGCGCCCTGCGTCACCGCGACTACCAGATTGCCCTTCACCGTCGCCCGTACCACGCGGTTGAACTTCAACTGCAAGCGCCGCTTGTGGCCTTCCTCCAGTGGCACAGCGGTGCGCACCTTGCGCGCCAACTCGGCGCCGTCACGCAGAAAGAAAAACAGCAGATACAGCATGATGAAAAAACTCACCACGAATTCGAATGTGCCCTGGCCAAAACTGAACGCCTGACTGGCCAGCACCTGGCTGCCCTGCATCGCCGATTTGACGATTTTCTCGCGCAAGCCGTTTAGCTCGCCCATGCCAAACCGGTCGAGCAAGTGCTGAAAGTACGGCGGCAGGCTGTGCTTGAATTGCGCCAGATACGCAGCGATGTCCAGCTCGCCGCTTTCGATGTTCTTGTAGACCGCTGCGCCTTCCTGCACCAACAGCACACTGAGGATGATCACCGGCAGAATCGCGATCACCAGGCAGACCGACAAGGTACACAGGGACGTCAGGTTGCGCTGCCAGCCGAATTTCGCCTGCAGCCGGCGTTGCATCGGCGCAAACACAATGCCGAGAATTACCGCCCAGAACACCGCACCGTAGAACGGCAAGAGGATCCAGATAAACGCCACCGTGACCAGCAATAGCAGCACGGTGAGGGATTTGAATTGAAGGCTTTTTTCGTTCATGTCCGATCCATGTCAGTCAGGCGTCATGCACGCCCCGATGCTTAGTCAACCGCGACCTGCACGAGTGCCATCTTTATTCATGGAGCATAGATCCAGATCAACAAAACCTCGCCGCATCTGACTTACCCTGCCGCGCTTTGCGACCAACACCGCCATGACCTCAATCCTCGCCGCCCCCGAACTGCTCGCCCCCGCTGGCACCCTGAAAAACATGCGTTACGCCTTCGCTTACGGCGCCGATGCGGTCTACGCCGGCCAGCCGCGTTACAGCCTGCGGGTGCGCAACAACGAGTTCGATCACGCCAATCTGGCACTGGGTATTCGTGAAGCGCAGGCGCAAGGCAAACGCTTTTACGTGGTGGTCAACATCGCGCCGCACAACGCCAAGTTGAAGACCTTCCTCAAGGATCTGGCACCAGTCATCGACATGGCCCCCGACGCGCTGATCATGTCCGATCCGGGACTGATCATGCTCGTGCGGCGACATTTCCCGCAGATGCCGATTCACCTGTCAGTGCAGGCCAACACGGTGAACTGGGCGAGCGTCGAATTCTGGCAGCAGATGGGTTTGAGCCGGATCATCCTGTCGCGAGAATTGTCGCTAGAGGAAATCGGCGAAATCCGTGAGCAGGTGCCGGGCATGGAACTGGAAGTGTTCGTCCACGGCGCGCTGTGCATGGCCTATTCCGGGCGCTGTCTGTTGTCGGGTTACATGAATAAGCGCGATGCCAATCAGGGCACCTGCACCAATGCTTGTCGCTGGAAATACTCAGCGCAAGAAGCCACCGAAAACCAGCTCGGCGAGATCGTCCAGACCTTCCAGCCAGAGCCAACGCTGGGGCTGGGCACGCCCACCGATCAGGTGTTCCTGCTGCAGGAAGCCAATCGCCCCGATGAATTGATGCCAGCATTCGAGGACGAACACGGCACCTACATCATGAACGCCAAGGACCTGCGCGCAGTGCAGCATGTCGAGCGCCTGACGCGCATGGGCGTGCATTCCCTGAAAATCGAAGGCCGGACCAAATCGCACTTCTATTGCGCGCGCACCACCCAGGTGTATCGCCGCGCGATTGATGATGCGGTGGCCGGGCGTGAATTTGACCGTAGCCTGATGACCGATCTGGAATCACTCGCACAGCGTGGCTACACCGAAGGATTTCTGCGTCGGCATGTGCATGACGAGTACCAGAATTATCAGCACGGCAGCTCGGTGTCGGAGCGTCAGCAGTTCGTTGGCGAGTTGACCGGCGAGCGGCGTGGGCGGTTGGCAGAGGTCAAGGTGAAGAACCGCTTTGCCTTGGGTGATCATCTGGAGTTGATGACGCCGAAGGGCAATTTCCATTTTGATCTGCATGAGTTGCAGAACGCTAAAGAAGAAGCGATCGAGGTGGCACCGGGGGATGGACACACGGTGTATCTGCCGATTCCGGATGCGGTGGATTTGCGGTTTGGGTTGTTGATGCGGGATCTGCGTGATGCCTGAGAAGGCCCTCACCCTAGCCCTCTCCCAGAGGGAGAGGGGACCGATTGGGGGAAATTGGAGAAATCCGCCGACCTGAAATTACGCCGGTGAATCCACAATCGACTCTTCTGATCAAGAAAACTGGACTTGGCCGAGTCCATAATCGACTAGGTTGTTCAGGTCGATATATAACGCAAGACATCTCGGTCGGCCCCCTCTCCCTCCGGGAGAGGGCTGGGGTGAGGGAAGCTTACGAAAACAGACTCTTCCCGCAACATCGCCAGGCTCGCTCCCACATTGGGACGCGCTTCCCTGCTCGCGAAGGGGACGGTAAATCCAGCACAACAACCAGGATTCAGCGCCGATCATCGGAAAGAGGCGTCGGCTCATCCGCCGGCGGCACATCCTCATCTTCCGCCGCCGGGTCCTTCCAGTCTTCGGGCCGATCGGCATCGCTCAGCGGGTCGCGCCCCGGTGGCATCCCCATTGGAGAATCATGATCAGCCAGTGTCGGTTCATCGGTACCGGGCAGCGGCCGGGTTGGATCGGTGGGCAGCACGCCACCCTGAAACAGCAAATCGTTAGCCATGACGCACCTCACTCAGGAGGTCCGGAATACCCGGGCCGTACAACTTGGAATCAGCCCTGTGCACGGCGTGCTACCGAACAGACCAACGGCCATCAGCCCCGCGCGGAAAACCGGTCGCGGCTGTTGGTCAGATGCAGCCACATGGCCGCGCGCGCGGCGTCCGCATCCTGACGCTTGATCGCATTCAGAATCGCCTCATGTTCCAGATGGGCCAGTTGCCCGAGCTTGCTCAGATCCGCCGCGCCACGTTCAGCAGCATTGAGGCGATGACGCGGAATCATCGCGCTGCCCAGATGCTGCATGATCTCGCTGAAGCAAACATTGCCGGTGGCCTCGGCGATCAGCAGATGAAAACGCCGATCCGCTTCGACGCAACTGTCGTTGTTGTCGAGCAGCCGCTGATAGTCATCCAGCGCCTGACGCATCTGCAGCACTTGCGCCTCCGTGCGCCGCTGCGCCGCCAGCGCCGCCGCTTGGGTTTCCAGGCCCAGACGCAGTTCGAGAATGCTGCGCACACCGAGCGCCGTGTCGACATTCAGGCGTAAGCCCTGCTCCGCAACACGCTCGATGACAAAGGTGCCGATGCCGTGGCGCGTCTCCACCAGCCCGGAAGCCTGCAACTTTGAAATCGCCTCGCGCACCACCGTGCGGCTGACCCCGTGTTCCTGAACGATGGAATTCTCTGACGGCAGCTTGTCGCCGGGCGATAGCTGACCGAGCAGGATGCTTTGCGTGAGCTTCTCCACCAGGTCATGGGCGAGGTTGTGCGCACGTTTACGGGCGGGAGCGTCGAGGTCTTCTTGCATGATCGGTTCCGGTGATCGGGGGCTTGTGGATCGTAGCATCCTGCGGGGATGACGAAATTGAGTCTAGCGGCTCAACTTGTATGACAACACTCAAATAAACGGAAATACCTTCAAACACTCCTGACAAACAGAAGCGTGTCCCCCTGGGGGTGACGCGATGCTCTACGCCTTAAAAAACCCAGCAAACATTGATCACTAACGCAAAAAAGCATAAAAAACCGGCATCCCAGAGAAAAATAATCGGCCAACCCTACTTGTCGGACAAAATTTCTCAGTTGTATGATGTCTAGCAACAACGCAGCACCTGCCCTACCCCGCATAAAAATAATCAGTGGGAGAAAACCAAGTGAAAACCTCCGTCTCCGGGATGAATGAGGGCGTCGATTCGACACTCGCGTCGGCCATCTCGAAAGTGAAACGCCACGTCCTGCCGCTCTTCGTGATCATGTTCATCGTCAATTACATTGACCGGGTGAACATCGGTTTCGTCCGCACTCACATGGAACATGACCTCGGTATTGGTGCCGCCGCTTATGGCTTCGGCGCCGGTCTGTTCTTCATCGGTTACGCGCTGTTCGAAGTCCCCTCCAACATGCTGCTGCAGAAAGTCGGCGCACGCATCTGGCTGACCCGCATCATGTTCACCTGGGGCCTGGTCGCCGCCGGCATGGCCTTCATCCAGAACGAAACCCACTTCTATGTGTTGCGCTTTTTGCTCGGCGTGGCCGAGGCCGGGTTCTTTCCCGGGGTGATCTACTACTTCACCCGCTGGTTGCCCGGCGCCGAACGCGGCAAGGCGATTGCGATCTTCCTCAGCGGCTCCGCCGTGGCCTCGTTGATCTCCGGCCCGTTGTCCGGTCTGCTCCTGCAAATCAACGGGCTGGGCATGCACGGCTGGCAATGGATGTACTTCATTGAAGGGATGTTTTCCGTGTGCCTGTGCGTGTTCGTCTGGTTCTGGCTCGACGCCAAACCCCACGACGCGAAATGGCTGACCCGCGCCGAACAGGACGCCCTGGTCAACGCCATCGACGCTGAACAGAAGGCCCGCGAAGCCGCGACGCCGATCCGGCCATCCATGGGCAAACTGCTCAAGGACCGACAGATCATCCTGTTCTGCCTGATCTACTTCTTCATCCAGTTGACCATTTACGCGGCGACCTTCTGGCTGCCGAGCATCATCAAGAAAATGGGCGAGATGAGCGACTTCCAGGTCGGTCTGTTCAACTCGATTCCGTGGTTGCTGTCGATCATCGGCATGTACGCCTTCGCCTCGTTCTCGGCCAAGTGGAAACACCAGCAGGCGTGGGTCGCCACCGCCCTGTTGATCGCCGCTGCGGGGATGTTCATGTCGACCACCGGCGGGCCGATCTTTGCTTTCGTTGCGATCTGCTTTGCCGCGCTGGGGTTCAAATCCGCCTCATCGCTGTTCTGGCCGATTCCGCAGGCGTACCTGGATGCGCGCATCGCCGCAGCGGTGATCGCACTGATCAACTCGGTGGGCAACCTTGGCGGCTTCGTCGCGCCAACTACGTTCGGCCTGCTCGAAGAACACACCGGCTCGATTCAGGGCGGCCTCTATGGGCTGGCCGCGACCTCGATCATCGCCGCGATCATCGTCTTCTTCGCGCGCACCACACCGAAACCTGCTGCCGACATCGCCGTGGTCGAGACCGCGCCGAAACACGCCTGACGTCCATTGTTAAAGATTGCGTATTAAAAGGATAAGAACATGACCGCACACGACACCGCCAAAGCCCCGATCATCACCGACATGCAAGTCATCCCGGTGGCCGGTCACGACGGCATGCTGCTCAATCTGAGCGGCGCCCACGGGCCGTTTTTCACCCGCAATATCGTCATCCTCAAAGACAACGCCGGCCACACCGGCGTCGGTGAAGTACCCGGTGGCGAGCGTATTCGCCAGACCCTGGAAGACGCGCGCAGCCTGGTGGTCGGCAGCCCGATCGGCACGTATCAGAAGATCCTAAATCAAGTGCGCCAGACCTTCGCCGACCGCGATGCTGGCGGTCGTGGTCTGCAGACGTTTGACCTGCGCATCACCATTCACGCCGTGACGGGCCTCGAAGCCGCGCTGCTCGACCTGCTCGGTCAGCATCTGAATGTACCGGTGGCGGCATTGCTCGGCGAAGGTCAGCAACGCGATGAAGTGAAGATGCTCGGTTATCTGTTTTACGTCGGTGATCAGCGCGAAACCGACCTCGCCTACCGCAGCGAACCGGACGCCGACAACGACTGGTTCCGCGTGCGTCACGAGAAGGCCATGACCGCCGAAGCCGTGGTGCGCCTCGCCGAAGCGGCCCACACGAAATACGGTTTCAAGGACTTCAAACTCAAGGGCGGCGTGCTCAGTGGCGATGCCGAAATCGAAGCGGTCACAGCGCTGGCCGAACGCTTTCCTGATGCGCGCATCACCCTCGATCCGAACGGCGCGTGGTCACTGAAAGAAGCCATTCGCCTGTGCCGCGATCAGCATCAGGTGCTCGCCTACGCCGAAGACCCGTGCGGCGCGGAAAACGGTTATTCCGGTCGAGAGGTGATGGCCGAGTTTCGTCGTGCCACGGGGCTGAAAACCGCCACCAACATGATCGCCACTGACTGGCGTGAGATGGGTCATGCGATCCAGTTGCAGTCGGTGGACATTCCGCTGGCCGACCCGCATTTCTGGACCATGCAAGGTTCGGTGCGCGTGGCGCAGATGTGCCATGAATGGGGGCTGACCTGGGGCTCGCATTCCAACAACCACTTCGATATCTCGCTGGCGATGTTCACCCATGTCGCTGCCGCCGCACCGGGCGAGATCACCGCGATCGACACCCACTGGATCTGGCAGGACGGCCAGCGGTTGACCAAGGCGCCGCTGCAAATCGTCGATGGTCTGGTGCAGGTGCCGAAAAAACCGGGGCTGGGTGTCGAGCTGGACATGGACCAGGTGGCCAAGGCTCATGAGCTATATAAAGGCATGGGCCTCGGCGCGCGGGATGACAGCGTGGCGATGCAGTTTCTGATTCCGGGGTGGAAGTTCGATAACAAGCGGCCGTGTCTGGTGCGCTGACACGCGCTCTTGAACCCACCACCATCCCCTGTGGGAGCGAGCCTGCTCGCGAATGCGGTGTAACAGCCAACATTTTTGTCGACTGAAGCACCGCTTTCGCGAGCAGGCTCGCTCCCACAAGGGGTTTTGTTCTAATCAGTGTTTTGCAGCAGCCAGGTTTTGAACGCCATCATCGCCGCTGTTTCAGGGCGCGATTGCAACCGCGTCAACCAGTAACTCCCCGTCGTAATCTCAATCGCAAACGGCTGACAAATCGCCTCCGCCGCCAGTTGCCGGGCGAACATCATTGGTGGCGCCAACGCCACACCACTGCCCTGCAACGCCGCCTCCATCATCGCCAGCGACGAATCGAACACGATGCTCTGCGGCGGAGCAGCCTGGGTCGCCAAACCGGCAGCCTGAAACCACTCCGGCCATTCATCGGTGCGATAGGAACGCAGCAGCGTTTGTTGCAGCAAATCCCCCGGCGATTGCAATTGCCGAGCGATCTCCGGCACGCACAACACCGACAGCGGCGCATCGAGCAAACGCGTCGCCTCAATGCCATGCCACGCCCCGGCACCGAAGCGAATGGCGTAATCCAAACCCTCAGCGGCGACATCCACGCGATTGTTGTTGGTCGACAGCCGCAAATCTATGAGCGGATGTTTCGTCCGGAAGTCCGCCAGCCTCGGCAACAACCAACCCACGGCGAACGTACCCACCGCGCCAACGGTCAACATTTCGCGGTACTGTCCGCCAGCGAGGCGTTCCAGAATCTGCGCGATGTGATCGAACGAGGTGCTCAGCACCGGCAGCAAGGTTTCACCCTCACTGGTCAGCATCAGCCCACGGGGCAGGCGTTTGAACAGGGTGACGTTGAGTTGCGCCTCGAGGCTTTTCACCTGATGGCTGACAGCCGCTTGCGTGACGCACAGCTCCACGGCCGCGCGAGTGAAACTCAAATGACGCGCGGACGCTTCAAAGGCACGCAGCGCGTTGAGCGGCAATTGCGGTCGAATCATGCCCAGTCCCAAATTTTTCTAATGGCTCGTGCGAGTTTTCATCGTTTGTAGATTAGGGTCGCGCTGAATAAATTGGCGGCGCTGATCAGTCGCCAAACACAGAAATCGCCCGCAGTGTAGCGGGATACCGTCATCAACACTCATGGAGAGTGGTTCATTCATGTCATCCATTCAATCGAGCAAAGTCATTTCCTGCGCCGCTTTCGGTCTGCTCTTCGGCACCAGTGCCTGCTTCGCCGCCGTGCCCGACAATGCGCAACTGTCAGCGCTGGTCAACGCAGCGGTGACGCCGGTGATGCAGCAACAGAACGTTCCCGGCCTGACCGTAGCACTGACCATCAACGGCAAGGCGCATTACTTTAACTACGGCGTCGCCAGTAAAGACACCGGGCAGAAAGTCAGCGAAAACACCCTGTTCGAAATCGGCTCGGTGAGCAAAACCTTCACCGCCACCCTCGCCGGTTACGCCCTGGCGACGGGCAAACTCGATCTGTCGACCAAGGCCAGTCAGCTCTGGCCTGAGCTGAAAGGCAGCGCCTTCGATAACATCAGCGTGCTGCAACTGGGCACCTACAGCGCCGGCGGTTTGCCGCTGCAATTCCCGGACAGTGCGGATTCGTCTGACAAGATGCTCGGCTATTTCCAACAGTGGAAACCGGTTTATCCGGCAGGCAGTCATCGCCAGTATTCAAATCCAAGCCTTGGATTGTTCGGTTATCTGGCGGCGAAGAGCCTCGGCCAGCCGTTTGATCAGGCGATGACCCAAACCCTGCTGCCTAAACTCGGTTTGCAGCACACCTACCTCAGCGTGCCGGCCGCGCAAATGGACCTGTATGCGCAGGGCTATGACAAGAACGGCAAACCGGTGCGCGTCACGCCCGGTGCGCTGGATTCGCAGGCCTACGGGGTGAAAACCAGCGCGGTGGACATGCTGCGTTACGTGCAGGCCAACCTGAAACCTGAAGCGCTGGAAGCCTCCCTGCAAAAAACCATAACCAACACCCACACCGGGTACTACACCGTCGGCGATATGACTCAAGGTTTGGGTTGGGAGATGTACCGTTACCCGATCGGTCTCGAGCGTTTGCTCGCCGGCAACTCGACGGAAATGGCCATGGAGGCGCACAAGGTGCAGTGGCTGAACCCGCCGCAACCGCAGCCGCATGACGTGCTGATCAACAAGACCGGCTCTACCGGTGGTTTCGGGACTTACGTGGCGTTTGTACCGAGCAAGGATGTTGGCATCGTGATCATGGCCAACAAGAACTTCCCGATTCCTGAGCGGGTGAAGATCGCCCACAAAATCCTCAGTGCTGTCGCCGATTAAAAGTTTCGCGTCAGGCAATAAAAATGGGCGACCTTTCGAGGTCGCCCTTTTTCGTTTCAGCCTTTAAAACTGTGCCTGCAACTTCCAGCCGATGACATCCATCAAGTCGCAACTGTCACGTAACGGAATCGCTATCACCCGGGCGAAATCCTGTAGCAGTAATGCGTCGTGGCCCTTGCCGTCTCCCAGCGCCAAGGTCTCCATTAATTGCGTCACACAGCGCAAACGGTAAGCCGCTGTGCCGTGCAGCACATCCACCGGTGCTTCGCTGTCGATCAACAGACTGGGAATCTTGCAGTCGATCCCGGTAATCGGAATGTATCGCGCCATGTTTGAACCTCCCTGTTCAATGTTGCGTCGCCGCCGGTGGATCGAGATTGTCCAGCGCACGGTTGACCAGCAACTCGCCGAGTACGGCCAACTGCTGAATCGACAAGGCGAGGCTACGCGGCGAACCTTGCAGTTCAGCGGCCAGGTCGGTGGTCAGGACGTTCAATGAAGCGAGGGTTTCGCAAGCGTGGCAGAGCAGTGTGGGGGCATCGATATCGGGGAGGATGGTGAAGAGGTGGCTGATGGGATCGGGGTGACGGGGGTTGCGTAAGCGGGGGTTGTTGGCGTCGAAGGACCCAGAATCCATGGGGGATTCGGGAGGGTTTGGCGTTGGTTTTTTCATGTATGAAGTACCGTAGTGAATTGTAGGAAAAACTACCTTTCTCACTTCCACATGAGGGTGGCAGCTGTACGCAGGTGTGGAAGACCAGGCCAATCCACCAAAACCCGGCGCACTCGAAAGTGCCCCTGCGCACAGCCGCCAAAAACGCGGCGATGTTGACATAAATAACGTCGACATGCGCTTTTGAGACATTGATGGATGTAACCGACAACCGGACTTCCACGTCCGACCACTGTGTTTTGCAGCGGCCAAAGAAGACTATCCCTCCTCTCCCAACCCCACCAGTTCACCACCGCCGCCGCGACTTGCAGGAAAAATCCACGGGGGTTGAAGGGGGTTTGCGTCAGACATTTCCGCCGGCACATGCTGCAACGACTTTGTATTAGCGAATGAATTTGTTGTATCTACACTGCATCGAGTCAATCTCTGGACGAGGATGGCGTCGGGCAAAGAAACAGTCATTTGAAGGGCGCAGTGATGGAAATCAAAAGTTTGAAACTTGCGGATGTCGGACACTTTGGCGACATGGATATTCAGTTTGCCCCTACCCCGACACACCGTTCGAACATCACGGTGCTGGTGGGAAACAACGGCAGCGGAAAAACCACCATTCTCAAATCCCTGAATATTTGTCTGAGCTGGCTGATCGCAAAAATTCGCTCCAATAAAGGCAATGGCAAATACCTTGTCGATGAAGATATTCGCAACGGCGCCTCAGGAGCCGTCCTTTCGATTGGCATCACCGACGTTTCACACCCTCGCGCAGCTGAGAGTGATGCGGGTTCCGAAAACGAATTGTTCGTATGGGGCGCTGCCCGAAGTCGCCAAGAAGGTGCTGTTTCGGGCCGTGGATATTTAAACGAAGTCAGACTGCTTGCAGACCACTACCGCACTCAACTCACCGCCGACGATAGTGCCTCACTCCCGCTGATCGCTTATTACCCGGCCGAACGTTGCGTTTTAGAAGTCCCGCTGAAAATCAGCGGCAAACAAGCCTTCGATCAACTCGACGGCTACGACACCAATTTTCATGGGGGTGCCGATTTTGGTAGTTTTTTCGAATGGTTTCGTGAACGCGAGGACAGCGAAAACGAAGACGGGATTTCCGATACCGCACTGGCCGAAATCGCGGAAAAATTCGGTACTGACAGCGACGCCTGGAAAACGCTGGCCAATGTGAAAGCCTCCACTCGCGATCGCCAATTGACTGCCGTTCGTTCGGCCCTCACCGCATTCATGCCGGATTTCACTAACCTGCGCGTGCAACGCAAACCCCATCTGCATATGGCAATCGACAAGCATGGCGCGACATTCAATGTTACTCAGCTCTCGCTTGGCGAAAAGTCGATGATTGCGTTGGTGGGTGACATGGCCAGGCGTCTGGCGATGATGAATCCATCGATGGACAACCCGCTGCACGGTGGCGGCATTGTTCTGATCGACGATGTGGAATTGCGCATGGATCCGCAATGGCAGCTCGGTCTGATTGCACAGTTAAGTACGACCTTTCCCAATTGCCAGTTCGTGTTGACCACGCATTCTCCATTGGTCGTAGGTGATACCAAAGGTGTGCTGGTTTACCTGCTTGATGAGGGCGATAGCCGTGGGTAGACAGGTTGCAGTGAGGGCTTCGGTGTCCGCAAATATGTAGGAGTGAGCCTGCTCGCGATAGCGGTGTATCAGTCAACGCTGATGGTGACTGATACACCGCTATCGCGAGCAGGCTCACTCCTACAGGGGACGCGTTTTATTCAGTGACAGCGCGATCAATCATCCGGCATTTCCGGCGGCTTGCTCGGTTTCGCAGGCTTGGTCGGCTTCGCGTTCTTCGCGCCTTTGGCAGGTTCCGGCGTAGCAGCGACCGGCGCCTGAGCCGCAGCGGCCGCTTCCTTCTCAGCCATCGGCATGGCATCGATGGTGTCAAAGATCTTCTTCAAATCCACCGACTTCGCTTCATCCCCCGAAGCTGAAAGCTTGGTCTCGCCGTCCTTGCCCACCAGGAACACTTTCGGATACGCCCCGGCACCGAGCTTCAGCGAGCGCAGCAGCGCCATGGTGTCTTGCTGGCCCATGTCCTTGCCGTCGAGCTGGCCGGACATGTTGAGGATGGTGTAGACCTTGATGTTGCGGTCGGCTACGCCTTTTTTGTTCGCGGGGTCTTCCAGCGACTTTTTCAGGGCTACCCACACGGGGTCGACCGTGCTTTGTGCGATCACGATCAGCGGTCGGGCGCGGCCCATATCTCCGGCAATGGGCGAATCGTTGTCAGCGGCGAACAAGGGGCCGGCAATCGCCAGCAAGAGTGTCAGGGTCAATGACCTGATGAGCATGCGCATCTCCTTTTGATATCCACGCTCTAATGATTGCGCATCGTGGCGATTGTTCCGGGACAACCCGGCAAATATCTTCCGCCTAGTCAGAAGCTTAGGACAGGCGCGACATTGCGCAACATATCCGAGGTGATCGCAACGCGGATTTGATTACCTTTTATGACCGCATTAGGGTGGTAGTTCTGCCCATGAAATGGAGTTCACCCGCATGCACATCGATTACCTGTGCGATCACCCCGAATTGATCGAAGAACTGGCCACGCTCAACTTCAAGGAGTGGGGCGAGTTTCGCCCCGGGCAAACCGTCGAGGACCGTATCGAACACATGCGCGAATCCTGCGGCAAAGGCGCAGTGCCTAGCGTGGTGGTAGCGCTTGAGGGTTCACGTTTGCTGGGCGGCGCGCTGCTGATCGAAAGCGATCTGAAGCTGCGACCGAACCTGACGCCATGGCTGGCCGGGGTTTACGTGAAGGCTGAGGAACGCGGTCGCGGGATTGCTTCGCAACTGGTCAATCGAGTGGTTGCAGAAGCGGCGGCGCTGGGTGTGCCTGAGTTGTATCTGTACACCGACACGTCGCAGTCGCTATATGCGCGGCTGGGTTGGGAAGTGGTTGAAGAACTGGTGTACGACGATTTGCCGGTGACGGTGATGAAATACGCCATCCGCCGGTAAGAACCCCCGTAGGAGCTGCCGCAGGCTGCGATCTTTTGATCTTTAAAAACAACATCAAGAGATCGCAGCCTGCGGCAACTCCTACATGAGACCGTATTTGGCGGGGCCAGATCAGAACGCCAGTTTGTAGCCGATCAGCACCAGCATCGTCGCCAGGCACGGGCGCAGCACTTCATCGGAGATGCGTCCGGTCAGGTGACTGCCGAGCCAGATGCCCGGCAACGAGCCGACCAACAAGAAGCCCAGCACCCCCCAATCCATATTGCCCATGCTGGCGTGGCCGAGGCCTGCAACCAGGGTCAGCGGCACGGCGTGGGCGATTTCTGTGCCGACCAGACGGCGGGTCGGCAGTAGCGGATAGAGGATGAACAGCGCAACGGTGCCCAGGGCGCCCGCGCCGATCGAGGTCAGGGCGACCATGGTGCCGAGGATCAGACCAGTGATCACGGTCATCACGTTCAACCGCGAACCGCTCGGGTTGTAGTTGCCGCCAGCGCGTTTGTGGGCGAAGTCGAGCAAGCGTTTCTTGAAGAAGATCGCCAGCGCCGTGGCGAACAGGACGAAGCCCAGCGCCTGTTTGATGATGGCGTTCATCGCGTCCGGCGCGGTGTGCAGAGTGCTGAGGAACCACAAGGTCATGGCCACCGCCGGCACACTGCCGAGGGTCAGCCAACCAGTAATGGCCCAGTCGATGTTCTTGTTTTTGCGATGGACGAGTACGCCACTGGATTTGGTAATGGCGGCGTACAGCAGGTCAGTGCCCACCGCCGTTGCCGGGTTGATGCCGAACCACAGCAGGATCGGCGTCATCAACGAACCACCGCCGACACCAGTCATGCCGACAATAAAACCCACCACCAGCCCGGCAATCACCAGGCCGAAATTTGCCAATTCCATTAAACCGTCCAGAAAAACGACAGGAAAATCTGGCCCGCAGCATAGCGATTTTTCTTATAACCACATATATCGATGCGGTCTATCGTTATGCCATATCGAACTCACCATCGCTTTACTGTAGGAGTGAGCCTGCTCGCGATAGTGGTTTATCTGTAACGAGTTCAGTGACTGAAACACCGCTATCGCGAGCAGGCTCACTCCTACAAGGGGATCTCGGTGTGCCGCAGATTAGTGCACCCGCCGTCCCGGTTTGAAGCTGTGGTGTTTGTTGACCCACACCGTGGCCAGCGCGATCAGCGACAAAATCAGCAACGCCCACGGAAACGACATCGCCCCGGCCCGATCGAGCAACAAGCCACCAAACAACCCGCCCCCGGCGATCGCCACGTTCCAAGAGGTTGTGAGCATCGCCTGCACCACGTCGACGTGATCACCGGCCGAGTCCGCCGCCGAGGTCAGCAGCAACGTGGCCGAGCCACCAAACGACAGGCCCCACACCGCCATGCAGGCATAAATGATCAGCGGTGACGGCGCTGCCACTGCCAACACCAGCGCGGTCAGCGCAAACACCGCGAGGCTGATCAACGTCAGCCAGCGCAGCCAGCGATCCACCAGCAGACCAATGATCCAGATCCCGCCCAGCGAACACAGGCCAAACACCAACAACACCAGATCAACCCTGTCAGCTAGTCCGGCCTGCATCAGAAACGGTGCAATGTAGGTGTAGAGAATGTTGTGCCCGAGCATCCACGTCAGCACCACGAACAACACCGGTCGCACACCCGGCAGGCGCATCGATTCGAGCAGCGGCAGACGCTCGTCACTGGCCTGCCCCGGACGATCCGGCACCGCGATCACGATCCACGCGGCCAGCACCAGAGCCAGCGCCGACATGATCCCGAACGACGCACGCCAGCCGATCAGATTGCCCAGCCACGTCCCCGCCGGCGTGCCCAGTGACAGCGCCACCGGGGTGCCAAGCATGGCAATCGCCAGTGCTCGACCCTGTTGATGCACCGGCACAATGCCGCGCGCATACCCGGCCATGATCCCCCACGACAGCCCCGCCGCCATCCCGGCGAGGAAGCGCGAGGCGAGGGTCAAACCGTAATGGCTGGAAAACGTGGTGACGGTGTTGAACAACAGAAACCCGCCGACCGTCATCAATAAAACCCGGCGCCGAGGCCAGCCGCGCGTGGCGACGGTCAGCGGGATCGCGGCGACGATCGAGCCGAGCGCATACAGCGTCACCAGTTGCCCGGCGAACACTTCGCTGACGTTGAGCCCGGCACCGATTTGCGGCAGCAGTCCGGCAGGCAGGGTCTCGGTGAGAATGGCGATGAAGCCGGTCATGGCGAACGCCAGCAACGCGGCATAGGGTAGTTTGTCCGCACGGGCGGTGCGGTCGACGCGGCTGAAATCGGCGCTGGCGGGGTCGGTCATGACGGGTGCGGCTCCATTTTGATCAATAGCGGTGACGGATTGTATACAAAAACAACCTTCACTATTCGATCAATGTGGGAGCGAGCCTGCTCGCGAATGCGCTCTTTCAGGCACTGAAGTGTTGATTGACCCACCGCTTTCGCGAGCAGGCTCGCTCCCACATTGGATCTCTGCACTCCCCAGGTTCTCGTGGAACTCACTGCACGGGCAGGAAATTCAGGAAGAGCAGACTTTGCGCGTAGTTGAGGCCGATCCGCCGATAACGCTCATCAAGCATCTGCGTGATCAGGTCCAGGCGCGCGACGATTTTGCCGAACTCGGTGGCGAAACTCAGGTTGCTGCCCTCCTCCGAGATCTCATTGGAAAACAGCAGCGGCTGCCCTTCCTTGTTCTGCCGCTGGGACAAAATCCACGTGGCTTTTTCGATATTGCGTGCAGCGTTGTGAACGAACGTCGGGTTGATCGCATCGGTCATGTAGAACTCAGTGCGATTGCCATGGGCGGTGACCAGCATGCTGCCGATGGCATAGATGAACGCGCCGACACGGTCGCCGAGAAACTCCGGACTCATCGCATAGCTCAGCGCCGCCAGATCCTTGCGACCACCCAGCACCGGCAGCGGCTGTTGCTGCTCGACGGCCATCCGCACCTGTTTCACCGCAGCATGGATGTTGAGAAACCCTGACTTGCGCAGCTCGTCCGGGTTGCGCAGGTACAGCTTGGCTTGCAAGCGATAGAGGCTGCTGAGGTTGTCGCGCATCGCCAGCGTGGCCATGCGGTCGACGCTGGTCTGCAGGAACTCCTGCGGCTGCCCTTCACGCATCTGATTGAAGAAACCATTGCCGTCCTGGTGACTGCAACCGCTGAACAGCAGCGACGACAAACACACCAGCAACAGGCACGGGCGGCGGAAAAAAGCAGCGATCAGGGCAAAAGCTCTCGGCATGAAATCTCGAACAGGCACATTCCTGTGCGGCGGGAGTCACCGCATCCTGGCCATGGATAGAGCCGCCGATGGCGAAAAAGTGCAGTGCACCGAATGCCCGGTCGTCCTTCCACCTGCCACGACCCGCAATTTAGTCTGTCTTTATTGTTGAAATAAACGATTAATCAGCTATAAATTTTCACTTGCTGAGTATTTAGTATGACTACTTTGTTTTTTCGGTGATTAACATACCGATAGAACGCCGCTTTCGAAAACAACAACAAAAAGGAAGGTCAACCATGCTTCAATCCCGTCACCTGCTCTCCGGCCTCGGACTGTCCCTGATGATCGCCACCCTCTCCGCCAACGCGGCCGGCCTCAGCGCCGAACACAAAGCTTTCGGCAAAACCAATGACGGCACGCCCGTCGAGCAATACATCCTGCGCAACAGCCACGGCATGCAAGCCACCGTCATCACCTACGGCGCGACCCTGCAATCGCTGAAAGTCGCCGACAAGCACGGCAAGTTCGACGACGTCGTGCTCGGCTTCGATGATGTACAGGGTTACCAGAAAGGCACCGCCTACTTCGGCGCAACCATCGGCCGCTTCGGCAATCGCCTCGCCGAAGGTGCCTTCGAACTCGACGGCAAGCGCTATCAAGTGCCGCAGAACGACAAGACCAACGCGCTGCACGGCGGCCCACAGGGCTTCGACAAGAAAGTCTGGAAAGCCCAGGAAACCAAGGACAAGGATTCCGTCGGCGTGACCCTGACCTATCTGTCGGCGGACGGCGAAATGGGTTTCCCCGGCAACCTCACCACCGAGGTGACCTATCGCCTCACCGACAACAACGAACTGCGCATCGACTACAAGGCCAGCACCGACAAACCGACCGTGCTCAACCTGACCAACCACAGCTACTTCAACCTCGCCGGCGCCGGCAATGGCGACATCCTCAAACAGGTCGCCACCCTGCACGCCAGCCATTACACCCCGGTCACCGCCAAACTGATCCCGACCGGCGAACTGGCACCCGTCGCGGGCACGCCGATGGATTTCAGCAAACCCACTGCGATTGGCACGCACATCAAGGCTGATCATCCGCAGCTGAAATTCGCTGAACCGAAACAGGGTGGGTTTGACTTCAACTGGGCGCTGGATACCAAGGGCGATATCGGCAAAGTTGCGACTGAGGTCAGCGATCCGCAGTCCGGTCGCGTGCTGCGGTTGTTCACCACGGAACCGGGTGTGCAGTTCTATACCAGCAACTTCCTCGACGGTACGGTCAAGGGCAAGGGTGGCAAGGTGTATCCGCACTGGGGCGCGTTTACCCTGGAGACTCAGCATTATCCGGATTCGCCGAATCAGCCGGACTTCCCGAGTACTCGGCTTGATCCGGGGCAGACTTACAGCCACAGCGTGGTGCTGAAGTTCTCCGCAAAATAACTCGCCCCGCCGTACCTGATCGTTCCCACGCGCAGCAAAGGAATGCCTCAAGGGACGCTCCGCGTTCCAGCTCGCGAAGGGACGCGGAGCGTCCCGGGCTGCATTCCCACGCAGAGCGTGGGAACGATCTGGTCTATCCTGCTGCCCACTAAAAGGTATCGATACATTCAGCAAGGAGGTTTGCATGCGTACCCTCGAACTGGCCGGCGTCCAGGTTCCGATCATTGGCCAGGGCACCTGGCGCATGGGTGAAGACCGCTCGGCGCACAAGCGTGAAGTGGCGGCGCTGCGCACGGGGATCGAGCTGGGCATGACCCTGATCGACACGGCGGAAATGTACGCCGAGGGCGGCGCCGAATCAGTCGTTGGCGAAGCCATTGCCGGCCTGCGCGATCAGGTGTTTCTGGTGAGCAAGGTCTACCCGCACAACGCCAGCCGCAAGGGCATCCCGCAAGCTTGCGAGCGTAGTCTGCGCCGGCTCGACACCGATTACATCGACCTCTATCTGTTGCATTGGCGCGGCCAGTATCCACTGGAAGAAACCGTCGAGGCCTTCCAACGCCTGCGCGAGGACGGCAAGATCGGCCGTTGGGGCGTGTCGAATTTCGATGTCGACGATCTCGAAGAACTCTCCAGTTCCGCCTGCGCGACCAATCAGGTGCTGTACAACCTGGAAGAGCGCGGTATCGAATTCGATCTGCTGCCGTGGTGCCAACAGCAGCGCATGCCGCTGATGGCTTACTGTCCGATCGGCCAGGGCGGCGCGATGCTGGCTGAACCGCTGCTGAATGAGATTGCCGCTCGTCATGGTGTAACCCCCGCACAGGTTTCGCTGGCGTGGATTCTGCGTCAGGATGGTGTGATTGCGATTCCCAAGGCTGTGCGACCGGAACACGTGCAACTCAATGCCCAAGCCGCGCAACTGCAACTGGAGGCCGGGGATCTGGCGGCGCTGGACCAGGTGTTTCAAGCGCCACAACGCAAGCAGCGGCTGGCCATGGTCTGAGCCAGCGGCTGGCGAGGGCTTCGCGATGAGAAGCACAGATCAGTACGACCCGTTCAACCTGCAACGCTTTGTCCAGGCCCAGGACCCGGTGTTCGAGCGCGTGCAACGCGAACTCGATGAGGGCCGCAAGCGCAGCCACTGGATGTGGTTTGTCTTTCCGCAGTTCGCCGGCCTGGGCGGCAGTGAAATGTCCCGGCGCTTCGCCATCGGTTCAGCCGAGGAAGCCCGGGCCTATCTGGCCCACGAGCTGCTCGGCGCGCGCCTGCGTACCTGCACGCAGTTAGTGCTGAAGGTGAAACAGCGCTCGATCGCGGAGATTTTCGGCCATCCCGATGACCTGAAGTTTCATTCCTCGATGACCCTGTTCGCGCAGTTTGCCGCTGAAGACAGCGTGTTCAATCAGGCGCTGGAGCGCTACTTCCACGGCATTCTCGATGAATGGACGCTGCAGTTGCTCGACTCAAAACAGGCCCAGTTGCCCCCCGATCAGGGTTGAGAAATCGTCGTCGACAAACGGCAGAATCGCATCCGCCACCGGTTGCAGTTGCCGGGTGATGTAGTGGTCGTAGTCGATGGCCGCACGGCGCACTTCCAAAGGCTCCGGGCCGGCCAGGGTGATGACGTAGCTGATCCAGCCGCCGTTCTGGTATTGCCGTGGGCGCCCGTGCTGCGCGTTGTAGTCGTCGGCCAGCCGCGCCGCACGCACATGCGGCGGTACGTTGCGTTCGTAATCGTCGAGGGTGCGGCGCAGGCGTTTGCGGTAGACCAGTCGATCATCGAATTCGCCGGCTAGGGTTTTGCGCACGTAGTCGCGCACGTAATCCTGATAGGGCTTGCGCTGGAAAATCCGCTCGTAGAGTTCCTGCTGGAATTGCCGGGCCAGCAGCGACCAGTCGGTACGCACGGTTTCCAGACCTTTGTAGACCATTTCATCGCTGCCGTCGGCACGGGTGACCAGACCGGCATAACGTTTCTTGCTGCCCTCCTCCGCGCCGCGAATGGTCGGCATCAGGAAACGTTTGTAATGAATTTCGAATTGCAGTTCGAGGGCGCTTTCCAGGCCATATTCATCACGCACATGCGCGCGCCACCAGTCGTTGACGTGCTTGACCAGCGCATGACCGATGCTGGCCGCTTCTTCCTGCCCGTGCGGACGACGCAGCCAGACGAACGTCGAGTCGGTGTCGCCGTAGATCACCGCGTGGCCCTGCTCTTCGATCAGCTTGCGCGTGCGCAGCATGATTTCGTGACCGCGCAGGGTAATCGATGAGGCCAGCCGCGTATCGAAGAAGCGGCAACCACTGGAACCGAGTACGCCGTAGAAGGCGTTCATGATGATTTTCAGCGCTTGCGACAGCGGTGCGTTGTGCTCGCGCTTGGCGGTCTCGCGGCCCTCGGCAACGCGCGAGACAATCGACGGCAAGCAATGCCGGGTACGCGAGAACCGCGCACCTCGGAAGCCCGGCACGGAGTCGGTATCGTCCGGATGCTGCAAACCTTCAATCAGCCCGACTGGGTCGATCAGAAAGGTACGAATGATCGACGGATACAGACTCTTGTAATCGAGCACCAGCACCGATTCGTACAAGCCCGGTTGCGAGTCCATGACAAACCCGCCGGGGCTGGCCTGCGGCGGATTGGTGCCGAGGTTCGGCGCAACAAAACCCTGGCGGTGCATCAACGGCATATACAGATGCGTGAATGCTGCCACCGAGCCGCCACTGCGATCGGCCGGCAGGCCGGTGACACTGGCACGTTCCAGCAAAAAGGTCAGCAATTCAGTCTTGGCGAAGATCCGCGTGACCAGTTCGCAGTCCTTGAGGTTGTACTTGGCCAGCGCCGGTTTGTCCTCGGCGAACATGCGGTTGATTTCGTCCATTCGCTGGTACGGGTTGTCGATGGACTTGCCTTCGCCGAGCAGGGTCTGGGCGACGTTTTCCAGACTGAAGGAAGGAAAGCTCCAGGTCGCTGAACGCAGCGACTCGATACCGTCGATGATCAGCCGCCCCGCCGCCGAGGCGAAGTAGTGATTGCGGCTGCCGTGTTCGCGCCATTGCATTTCTTCGCCGCCACGGCCGATCTTCAGCGGCACGCCGAGGCGCCGCGCGTGTTCGTGGAGGATGCGTAGATCGAACTGCACGACGTTCCAGCCAATGATCGCGTCGGGGTCGTGGCGCGCGAACCAGTCATTGAGCTTCTTCAGAATGATGGTGCGCGAGTCGCAGTATTCGAGGTCGAAATCGACGATGCTGTTATCGCCGTTCGGCGCGCCGAGCATGTATACCTGACGTTCGCCGCAGCCTTCGAGGGCAATCGAATACAACTCACCGGTTTCGGTGGTTTCGATGTCGAGCGAGACCAGGCGCAGCTTCGGTCGGTAATCCGGGTCAGGTTTGAGCTGGGCGTTGAGCAACACGCCGTCGACATCGGGCGTGCCGCTGAACTGCACCGGTGCGGTGATAAAGCGCTCCATCAGATAGCGCTCCGGCGGGCGTACATCGGCTTCGAAAACGTCGACCCCGTTGCGGTTGAGCGCGGTTTCCAGGCGCATCAACTGGCCGTGTTGCTGGCAATACAGACCGAGTACCGGGCGATGTTCGAAATCCTGCAAGGCCAGCGGGCGCAGTTCGACATTCTTCTCGTCGTGCAGCAGACGTTCGGCCGCTGCGCGCTGCTCGGCGGGAATAAACGCCACCGACGGCTGATGCGGCAAACGCACACGGCGCGGCCCGGCGTCAGTCGCCAGCCAGAACTCGACTTCGGTGCCGGCCGGGGTATCGCGCCAATGCCGGGTCAGGACGAAGCCCTGCGGTAAATCCACCACTGCAACCTCAGAAATTGAATCAGAGGGGCATTCTACGCGGCATTGCACGGGATGACCCTGGCGATAAATCGGCGCCAACCCCGGAAAAAACCGGCGAATGACGTTTTTTGCGTGTTATCTGCCGCTTTGCCACCTTGCCCTGCGCGCTTGCGTCTACGATGCTTGGAGAACAACGACAACACCTGAGTAACCGCCATGAAGACCGTCGCCCAACTGCTCAAGCTCAAAGATCAGAAAAATCAGGAAGTGCACCAGATCAAGCCTGATCACATGGTGCTCGAAGCGCTGATGAAGATGGCCGAGAAAAACGTCGGCGCCTTGCTGGTGGTCGAAGACGATAAGGTGGTCGGCATCATCAGCGAACGCGATTACGCACGCAAACTGGTGCTGCATGGCCGCTCATCCGTGGGCACGCCGGTGCGCGATATCATGGTGGCGAACGTGATCACCGTCGACACCCATCAAACCGTCGACACCTGCCTGGGGATCATGTCGGACAAACGCCTGCGCCACTTGCCAGTGGTGGAGAACGGCAAGTTGATCGGCTTGCTGTCGATCGGTGACCTGGTCAAGGAAGCGATTGCCGAACAGGCAGAGCTGATCAAGCAACTGGAGCAGTACATTCGCGGGGAATAAATCCCAAAGACACCGCCGCCCCCCTGTAGGAGTGAGCCTGCTCGCGATAGCGTTCTGTCAGCCACCTTATTTGTAGGTGACAAACCGCTATCGCGAGCAGGCTCACTCCTACATTTGAATCTGCGGTGTGTTCAAGAAGGCCAATGCCGGGCAAACACCGGCGCCAGCACCGGATGCCGGTCAATCCGCTGCAACCACGCATAAAACCCCGGTCGCGTCTGGCGCAAATGCTCGCGACTGCCCGCCCAGCGTGTCACCACCGCCGCCAGCACATCCAGCGCCCCCGGCGTTTCATCATCCAGATAAAGCTCGGCGGAAAACTGGTCGGCAAACACCTCCCAACTCCAGTGCAAACGCTCGCGCGCGCCGGCGACCAGATTCTGCCGCGAGGCTTCGTCGGGCATCAGCAGCCAGCGCTCCGGATAATCGATGACGCCGATCGCCGCGTAGCAGTTGCTGACGATGTAGACCAGACCGCGAATCGCCTGATCACGATCCTCCGCTTTGGCAGGCAGCAAACCAGACTTGGGAAATGTCAGGCCCAGATGAATCAGGATCGCCGCGCTCTCGGTGATGGCGCTGCCATCGGGCAGTTGCAAGGTCGGTATCTGCTTGAGTGGATTGAGCTGCGCCAACGCCTCGGCAGCTTCGGTGCTGGCCTCGACATCAATGAAACGGTAAGCGATCTGGCACAGTTCCAGCGCCGCTTCGATGGCCGCCGCGCCTGAATTTCTGTGCCCATAGAGCTGGTACATATCCAATCCCCCCGAAAAAGCCATTGCCACAGGGTAGATGGCTGTAGCGTGGATGTAGAAATAATCTGTCTGTGTATCGGTTTTGGCACGGTTTTCCCATGCACTCGCGACTTGCGAATTCAAACCTCGCAAAACAGCGCTGGCGGTGCCCATCCCGCACCAAGAGCATTCATCGAACGCTATCCGCGTTCTTGTAAGGTGCGATACCGAACCAAAAGTTCGCGTATCCGAGCTGGCAACAAGGAGTTCACCGCGTGAATCTTCAAACGCTCTGCCGCATCACAGCCTATTTGCATTTATCCATTCGCCGCCGAGTTCATCCGAACAGTCCCGGCTGCCTTCACACTTACTTTATTACCTGACACCTCGACAGCGCACTGCGTTCGCCAATGAGTTATTGGCCGACGGCAGCGTGCTATTTATTTTTTAAATAAGACTCGGACAGTTACTACGCAAACGCAGTGCGCATTGAACGATAGCAGGATTGTCGAACAATAACTTTCAGCGCCACTTCAAGTGCACCAAAACTGCTCCACGGGTTTGAACTATTCAATACTTCAAACAGTGATTTCATTTAACCAACAACAAGGAGCATGCCCCGTGAGCCGCTAAAACATTGACCCGCACCAATTCGGTCCGCCGCGCACCAGCAAGTGCCCTGGCCGCAAGCCAAGCCGCCGCTCTATCCCGCCGATCAGCGTGATATGGCGCACAGCCTGACTCGCCTGTGAAAAAGCTCCCTCGCCCGGAGTAACGGCAATCTGCGCGCCATGGAAAAACCACGACAAGGTTAAAACTTATATAAATGCGACATGGGTAACACTCATGAAATACGCACTCTACATTTCAGCAATATCTGGCACAGCGGTTGCTATGTGTAACAAGCATGAGACACCGACCGTTGTCTTACGCAATAGAAGAACAACCAGGGAATGGCCAATGAACACTCAAAGTCGATGACGCCAAGCCAGTAAGTTTGCACAAGCCTTGTTAACCGGATAGTTCAACTATCGGCTTCTGCTCACCTTGAAGAAAGTTGCACCCACCCACTCGAACATCTCCTGGATGTTCGGACGGCACCTTATTGCCCTTCATCAACCCGAGGGAGCTTTAATGAACGATGCGGTAAAGCACAGAACCCTGCCGGGGTCGTTGCGGGAAGCGCCAATTCCGCCGCCTCCGGGCAGGCCGGCGTTTAAAGCCAACACTTCGCAACCCGGCGGTCTGAATAAACAGCAGATGGTGTTGCTGGTGGCTGTGTCGGCGCTGATACACGGCGGCGCCTGGTGGTTTCTCCAGCAATCCAAAACAGAGCCATTGCCAACGCCACCGCAGATTCCGGAAATGACCGTCGAGCTGACCAGTCCGACGCCACCGGCACCGCCCACACCGGAACCGCCACCACCGCCTCCTCCGCCACCACCGCCGGAACCGGAACAACCGGTGGAAGACGAGGACGCGGTCAAGCCACCACCGAAACCGGTGGAGAAACCCAAGCCGATCGAAAAACCGAAACCGGTCGAAAAGCCGAAACCGGTGAAAAAGGTCGAGCCACTGAAAGCGCCACCGGCGCCGGCACAACCGGCGGCTCCTGCTGCCCCGGCCACCCCGAGCGCGCCACCGGCTCCTGCCGCCGCGCCGGGTCCGGTCAAGGAGTCGGCAGCGATTTCCGGTCTCGCCAGCCTTGGCAATCCGCCGCCGGAATACCCGTCGCTGGCACTGCGGCGCAACTGGGAAGGCAGCGTGGTGCTACGCATTCAGGTACTCGCCAACGGTCGCGCCGGCACGGTGACGGTGACCAAATCCAGCGGCAAGCCGCAACTGGATGAAGCCGCCGTCGCCGCTGTGAAGAACTGGAAGTTTATTCCGGCCAAACGCGGTGACACGCCGATCGACGGCTTCGCCACCCAGACCATCGATTTCAAATTGCCGCAATAACCGAACGCTCAATCAACGCACAACCGAATAACGCAAGCGAGGTGTCACCATGAACGATTTGTCTTCGATGATTGTCCCCGGCGTGCTCTGGGGTCTGGTGCTGTTTTCCGTGGTCAGCTGGGCGATCCTGCTGGTCAAGTCGGCGCAGTACCTGCGGCAGAAAGCGCAGAACAAACAATTCAGCAAAGCCTTCTGGGGCGCGCCGGATCTGCTCACCGCCGCCGAACACGCCAGCCAGTATCCGGGCTCGCTGGCGCGTATCGCCAGCAGCGGTTTCGAAGCGCTGCTGGTGGAAGATTCGCCGCGTACCACCCAGCAATTGGCGCACACCATCAACCGTTCGGATCGCCTGGAACGCAATCTGCGCCAGCAGATCCAGAAGGAACGCCGCTCGCTGGAAAACGGCCAGGCGATCCTCGCCAGTATCGGCAGCACCGCGCCGTTCATTGGTTTGTTCGGCACCGTGTGGGGAATCATGGAAGCGCTGAAAAGCATCGGCGAAACCGGTTCGGCCAGCCTGGAAGCGGTCGCCGGTCCCATCGGTCACGCGTTGATCGCCACCGGCGTCGGTATCGCTGTCGCCGTACCGGCGGTGCTGATTTACAACTTCTTCCTGCGTCGTTTGAAACTCGCTTCGGCAGACATGGACGACTTCGCCCATGACTTCGACGCCCTCGCCTCGCGCAGTGCGTTTTCCATCAGCCGTCAGGCCATCGCCAGCAAAACCACGGCCGCCGTGCGGGAGGCCAGCTGATGTCCTTTTCCACTCAAGACAGCGATGAAGTGCTCAGCGAAATGAACGTCACGCCACTGGTTGACGTGATGCTCGTGCTGCTGGTGGTGTTCATCGTCACCGCGCCGCTGATGACCAACGCGATCAAGGTCAACCTGCCGAAAACCGACGCCGTCGCCCCCGCCGAGAAGAAGGATCCGGTGGTGGTCAGCGTCGATCAGGACGGCAAGTTCTATCTGGCGAAAACCGAGCTGGCCCCGGAATCACTGGAAGCCAGCCTCAAGGAGGTCAAGGCCAAGGACAGCGAGGTGCGCGTGCAGTTGCAGGCCGACTCCGCCGTCAATTACGGCCAGGTGGCGAAAGCAATGGCGTCGATCGAACGCTCGGGCATTACCAAGATTTCGGTGATGACCACCCACTGAGTGCGGTGGCGGCCGCGTACTGAAAACACGCGTCCGGCACCGCTGACCGAATCCCGTCGTAAACGGCCGACCGAAAAAACGCCACGCGTCTTCGGAGGGGGTCGGCTTGCTTGAAGAAAGTGGTTTTCCGCACGCGGTATCACCGATAGCGGAGCAATGAGGGGCTCACAAGGCCAATTCGATAACGTCTAAAAAGTCGGAAATAACCATGCTGATGAACACTCCACGCTTCACGCTCAAACCCTTGGTGGCAACGATTTCTCGTCACCGTTTTGTTCCGTTGTATCTGGTGGCCATGGGGATGGGCGCCGGGACTGTGCAGGCGGCCGAGGACGACAACGCTAACGTCCCGGCGGCTGCGGCGGTAGTTGCGCCGACCACGCAACTGCAACGGGTGGAAGTGACCGGTTCGGCGATTCGCCGGGTCGATGCGGAAACGGCGGTGCCGATCACCATTCTCAAGGCCGATGAGCTGCGCAAACAGGGCGTGACCACCACCGCCGAACTGGTGCAGCGCATCACCGGCAGCCAGTCGATCAACAACAGCGCCGGCTCCGTGGGCGCAGCCACCGGCGGCGCCTCATTCGCCGACATGCGCGGCATCGGTGCGAACAAGACGCTGGTGCTGCTCAACGGTCGACGCCTGGCCAACAACGCCTTGTCCGGGACCAACTCGGCCGGCGGCGCGGTGGATCTGAACATGATCCCGTTTGCCGCCATCGAGCGCGTGGAAGTCCTGCGTGACGGAGCCTCGGCCTTGTACGGCACCGACGCCATCGGCGGCGTGATCAACTTCATCACCAAGAAATCCCTGACCGACGGCCAACTGACCCTCGGCGGCGAAACCCCGACCCACAGCGGCGGCGGCCAAACCAAAGACATGAGCGCCAGTTGGGGCTACGGCGATCTGGAAGAAGACCGCTTCAACGTCCTCGGCGTGTTTAACTACAACAAGCAGCAGAACCTCGACGCCAACGACCGCTCCTTCGCTACCGACTACGCCCCCGGTCGCGGCCTCGATCAGACCTCCGGCACCGCGTTTCCCGGCAACTACAGCCAGAACGGCAACGCCACCAACCCGCTGGCCAACAGCAATTGCAACGGGCCGAACCTGGTCGCCCGAGACGGCTTGTGCCGCTTCAGCACCCGCGAATACATCGACCTGGTGCCACAGACCGAGAAGACCTCGTTCTTCGGCAAAACCACCGGCAAACTCGGCGACGATCACAACGTCAATCTCGAGTACTTCTGGTCGCGCAACAACAACGCCACGGCGATTGGCCCGGCGCCACTGACCGGCCTGAGCCTCGACGGCTCGTCGCCCTACTACCCCGGCAACGGCATCACCCCGGCGCCGACCGATTTCGCCCTCGACCCGACCCAACCGGTCGATGTGAACTGGCGCGAAACCGCTGCAGGCCCGCGCGAATCGAAAGACCAGAACACCAGCCAGCGCTTCCTGCTCAGTTTCGATGGTCTGGTTGGCGGTTGGGATTACAACGTCGGCGCCTCGTACAACCAGAACAAAATCGTCTCCAGCGTCACCAGTGGCTATGTCAGCGACCAGGCGATGATCAATGGTCTGGCCAGTGGTTTGCTCAACCCGTTCGGCCCGCAATCGGCCGCCGGCCAGCAGTACATCGACAACGCGGCGTATCACGGCGCCTATTCCACTGCGGTGGGCCGTGTAGCCGGTTTTGATGGTCGTATCAGTCGTGAAATCGGCGACTGGTTCGGCGCCGGCCCGTCCGGTCTGGCACTGGGTGGCGAATACCGCAAAGAGAAATTCCATCAGGACTTCGAGTCGTTCGCCGGCGACATCCAGAGCCTCGGCATCGACCCCAACGGCAGTGTCGAGGGCGACCGCAGCGTCAAAGCCGCCTACGCCGAAATCAACGTGCCGGTGCTCGACAGCCTCGAACTGTCCGCCGCCGTGCGTCACGACAAATACAGCGACTTCGGCAGCACCACCAACCCGAAATACTCGTTCCGTTATCAGCCGTTGAAAGAGCTGGTGGTGCGTGGCGCCTACAGTGAAGGCTTCCGGGCGCCGTCGCTGTACGAACTGTATTCACCGCGCAGCATCACTTTCACTCAGGGCTACTACAACGACCCGGTGCTGTGTACCGGCGGTGTGGTGCAACCGGGCGGCAACGGCGGCCGCGATTGCGGTCAGCAGTTCCTCAATCAGATTGGCGGCAACGAAGACCTGGCCCCGGAGAAGGCGCGTAACGTAACGCTGGGCTTCGTCTATCAGCCGATCAACAACCTGTCGGTAGGTCTGGATTTCTGGTGGATCCACATCTCCAACCAGATCCAGCCGTTCCCGGAATCCACCGTGTTTGATCAGGCCGGCTCTTACCCGGATCGCTTCGTGCGCAACGCCGATGGCACGCTCAACTACATCGTCACCGGCAACGCCAACCTCGGCATCGTCGAAACCAACGGTGTCGATGTGTCGCTGGACTATCGCTTCCCGAACACGCCGTACGGTCAGTTCGGTCTGGGCCTGCAAGGCACTTATGTTGACGAGTACGACTTCCAGAGCACCATCAAAGGCCCGTTTACCGACAAGGTCGGCGACTTTCAGGGTGACGGTGTGATCGCGCGCTGGAAGCACAACCTCACCGGCAGCTGGACCTTCGGCGCGGCGCGGGCGGCACTGACCAACCGCTTCACCACGGGTTACAACGACTACGACCGCGACACCCACGCGCGCGTGGCGTCGTATTCGGTGTGGGACCTGTCGGCCGGCTACACCTTCAACAAGGTGCTGGATGTCGATGCCGGGATGAAGAACGTGTTCGACCGCAACCCGCCGTTCTCCAACCAGGCCTACAACTTCCAGAGCGGCTATGACCCGCGCTACACCGACCCGCTGGGCCGCACCTTGTTTGCGCGCATGACTTACCACTTCTAACCGGAAACAGAACACATCTCCCCCTGTGGGAGCGAGCCTGCTCGCGAAAGCGGTGGATCAGCAAGAGAGATGTCGGCTGACAAGACGCCTTCGCGAGCAGGCTCGCTCCCACATTGGGTCCGTGGCCTTTCAGGGATTTTCAGGAGTGATTGCATGAGTTTTTTGCGCAACATGGCAGGCCTGCTTTTGGGCAGTGCGCTGCTGTGCACCGGCACTTCGGCGCTGGCCGGCGGCAGTTATGCGCTGACGGTGTACGGCGAGGCGCCGAAGTATCCGGCGAATTTCCAGCATTTCGATTTCGTCGATCCCAAGGCGCCCAAGGGGGGTTCGCTCAGTCGCGCGTCGATGGAGATCGGTCAGTACAACTACATCAGCCCGTATGCCGATCAGGGCATTTCCGTGGTGCAGGTCAATGACTGGGTGTATTCGCCGCTGGCGTTTCGGTCGCTCGACGAGCCCTACACCGTTTACGCATTGGTCGCGCAGCAGATCGAGCGCGATCCCGATGGACTCTGGGTGCGCTTCACCCTCAATCCAAAAGCACGTTTCGCCGACGGTACACCGATCACCGCCGAAGACGTGCGCTACACCTTCAACCTGTTGATGACCAAAGGCAGCCTGAGTTATCGCCAGCAATACGCCGATGTGCAGGACGTGCTGATCGAAGGCCCACGGCAGGTGCGCTTCACCTTCAAGAACAACCTCAACCGCACCTTGGCGCTGGATCTGGCGACGATGCGCGTGGTCCCCGAGCACTGGTGGAAAACCCGCGACTTCGCCAATGGCGGCGGTTTCGAGCCACCGCTGGGCAGCGGCCCGTACCGGGTCAGCAAGGTCGACGCCGGGCGCAGCATCAGTTTCGAGCGCGATCCGGACTGGTGGGGCAAAGACCTGCCGGTCAGTCGCGGGATGTACAACTTCGACACGCTCACGGTGAATTTCTACGGTGACACCGACGTCGCCCGCCAACTGCTGCAGGCCGGCGCGTTCGACTACAACCGCGAGTTCTCCTCGTCCGGTTATGTGGTCGGCTATGACAGCCCGGCATTGCGCGACGGTCGTTTGCAACAGTCGATCCTCGCCCCGGACAAACCCACCGCCGCTCAGGGCTTCGTGTTCAACCTGCAGAACCCGTTCTTCCAGGATCGCCGCGTGCGTCAGGCGATCAGCCTGCTGTGGGATTTCGAGTGGACCAACAAACAGATGATGCGCGGCTTCTACGTGCGCCAGAACAGCTTCTGGCCGAAGAGCGAAATGGCCGCCACCGCCCTGCCCGACGCCGAAGAATTGAAGATCCTCGAACCGCTGCGTGGGCAGATTCCCGACGAGGTCTTCACCGAGGTTTATCAGGCGCCGAAAACCGATGGCAGCGGCTACATCCGCGATAAACAACTGCAAGCACTGAAGCTGCTCGCCGAGGCCGGTTGGACACCGCAACACAATCGCTTGGTCAACGCTGCTGGCGAGCCGCTGGAGTTCACCTTTCTCGACGGTCAGGGCGGCTTCGATCGCATGCTATTGCCGTTCAAACGCACCCTTGCGCAGATCGGCATCACGTTGAATCTGCGGCGCATCGATTCGGCGCAGTACGTCAACCGCCTCAACGCCCGCGACTACGACATGATCGTCACCAGTTTCCCGCGCAGCGGCGATCCGATCGTCTCCCCCGGCCGCGAGTTGTACAGCCTGTACGCCTCGCAAAGTGCCACGCAAGTCGGCAGTTCCAACTCGATGGTGCTGGCCAATCCGGCGGTCGATCAACTGATCGACGGGCTGGTCCAGGCCAACAGCCGCGAAGCCATGGTGCATTACGCCCGCGCCCTCGACCGGGTGCTGCAATGGGGTTACTACATGATTCCCAACTACTACTCCAAAGGCACGCCGACGGTGTATCAGAACCGCTTCGGCATGCCGGCCGTGCAACCGGCCTACGACGAAGGCCTCAACACCTGGTGGGAGGTCTCGGCCAAGGCGTTGACCACGCAACAGATGCACAGCCAGCTTGCGGGGGGCCAGTGACATGTTGCGTTATCTGAGTCGACGTTTGCTGCTGATCATCCCGACGCTGCTGTGCATTCTGGTGGTGAATTTTCTGATTGTGCAGGCCGCGCCGGGTGGGCCGGTGGAGCAGGCGATTGCCCGCTTGCAAGGCTTCGGCGGGCACAGCATGGGCGGTGGTGGCGAGGTTACTGCAATTGGCGGCGCCGGGCGCAGCAGCCGTGGCCTCGATCCGGCGCTGATCGAGGAGATCAAACACCATTACGGCTTCGACAAACCGATGCACGAACGTTTGTGGCTGATGCTGAAAAACTATGCGCAGCTGGATCTGGGCAGCAGCTTTTTTCGCGGCGCCAAGGTCACTGATCTGATCGTGCAGAAGTTGCCGGTGTCGCTGTCGCTGGGTTTATGGGCGACGCTGATCACCTACCTGATTTCGATCCCGCTGGGCATTCGCAAAGCGATCAGGAACGGCAGCGCGTTTGATGTCTGGAGCAGCACGGCGATCATCATCGGCTACGCGATGCCAGCGTTCCTCTTCGCGATTCTGTTGATCGTGGTGTTTGCCGGTGGCAGCTACGTCAACTGGTTTCCGGTGCAAGGGCTGGTCTCGGACAACTTCGACAGCCTGAGCACATTGGGCAAGGTCGGCGACTACCTCTGGCACCTGGTGTTGCCGGTGACGGCGCTGGTGATCGGCGGCTTCGCCACGCTGACGATCCTCACCAAAAACAGCTTCCTCAACGAGATCAGCCGTCAGTACGTGATCACCGCGCGGGCCAAGGGTCTGACTGAGCGTCGCGTGCTCTATGGCCATGTGTTTCGCAACGCCATGTTGTTGGTGGTGGCCGGTGTGCCGTCGGCACTGATCGAGGTGTTTTTCGCCGGTTCCTTGCTGATCGAAACCATCTTCAACCTCGACGGCCTCGGGCGCATGAGTTATGAGGCGGCAGTGTCGCGCGACTATCCGGTGGTATTCGGCGCGCTGTTTCTGTTCACCCTCTTCGGTTTGCTGATCAAGCTGATCGGCGACCTCTGCTACACCCTGCTCGACCCGCGCATCGACTTCTCGGCGAGGACTGCCTGATGTTCACTCTTTCCCCTCTCGGCCAGCGCCGCGTTGCGCAGTTCAAGGCCAATCGACGTGGACGCTGGTCGCTGTGGCTGTTTATCGGACTGTGCGTGATTTGCCTGGGCGGTGAGTTGATCGCCAACGACAAGCCGCTGGTGATCCGTTATCACGACGCTTTCTACTTCCCGATCCTCAGCGATTACCTGGAAACCGATTTCGGCGGCGAGCTGCCGTTTCAACCGGATTACGCCAGCAGTTACGTACACAAGCTGATTGAGGATCAGGGCGGCTGGATGCTGTTTCCGCCGATCCCGTTCAGTTACGACACGGTCAATTACGACCTCAGCGAACCGGCACCGAGTCCGCCGTCATCGAGCAATTGGCTGGGCACCGATGATCAGGCGCGCGATGTGTTGGCGCGGGTGATTTTCGGCACGCGGATTTCGATTCTGTTTGCGCTGATCCTCACTGGCATCAGTGCGTTGATCGGCATCGTTGCCGGGGCGTTGCAGGGTTATTACGGTGGCTGGGTCGACTTGCTCGGACAACGGCTGCTGGAGATCTGGTCGGGGTTGCCGGTGCTGTACCTGCTGATCATTTTGTCCGGGTTTGTCTCGCCGAGTTTCTGGTGGTTGCTGGGGATCATGGCGCTGTTTTCCTGGCTGGCATTGGTCGATGTGGTACGTGCCGAGTTCTTGCGCGGACGCAATCTGGAATACGTCAAAGCCGCGCGAGCGCTGGGCCTGACCGACAACGAACTGATGTGCCGGCACATCCTGCCCAACGCGATGACCTCCACCCTCACCTACCTGCCGTTCATTCTCACCGGCGCCATCGCCACCCTGACTGCGCTGGATTTTCTCGGCTTTGGCATGCCGGCCGGCACTGCGTCGCTGGGCGAATTGATCGGTCAGGCCAAGCGCAATCTGCAAGCGCCATGGCTGGGGCTAACGGCGTTTTTTGCGTTGGCACTGATTCTGTCCTTGTTGGTTTTTATTGGTGAGGCTTGCCGTGATGCATTCGATCCCCGGAGCTGAGATGAACGACAATTTGATCGAGATCCGCGATCTGCGCGTGGCCTTCGCCGGGCAGGAAGTGGTGCACGGTTTGAACCTCGATATTCGCCGCGGCGAGTGCCTGGCGCTGGTCGGTGAATCCGGCTCGGGCAAGTCGGTGACGGCGCATTCGATTCTGCGTCTGTTGCCGGGCAAGAACGTCAGCAGCAGCGGCGCGATCCGCTACAACGGCGTGGATTTGCTGCACGCCAGCGAGCAGCAGATGCGCGGCCTGCGCGGCAACCGCATTGCGATGATTTTTCAGGAGCCGATGACCTCGCTGAATCCGCTGCACACCGTGGAAAAGCAAGTCAGCGAAGTACTGGAAATTCACAAAGGCCTCAAGGGCCGCGCTGCCCGCGAACGGACTCTGGAGCTGCTGGAACTGGTCGGCATTCGCCAGCCGTTGCAGCGTTTGAAAGCCTATCCACATCAGCTTTCCGGCGGACAACGGCAACGGGTGATGATCGCCATGGCGCTGGCCAACGAGCCGGAACTGTTGATCGCCGATGAGCCGACCACGGCGCTGGATGTCACGGTGCAGCAGAAGATTCTCGAACTGCTGATCGAGTTGCAGCAACGGTTGGGCATGTCGCTGTTGCTGATCAGCCATGACCTCAATCTGGTCCGGCGTATCGCTCAGCGCGTGTGCGTAATGCGTAAAGGCGAGATCGTTGAGCAGGCCGATTGCGAAACGCTGTTTCGCGCGCCGCAGCATCCTTACAGTCGCTTGCTGATCGAGGCCGAACCGAGCGGTGCGCCGGTGCCCAGTGAGTACGACCACAACCTGCTCGAAGTCGATGATTTGAAGGTGTGGTTTCCATTGCCCAAGGCGTTGTTCAGTCGCCAGCAGGATTACATCAAAGCGGTGGACGGCGTGAGTTTCACCCTGCAACGGGGCAAGACTTTGGGGATTGTCGGTGAGTCAGGTTCGGGTAAATCGACGCTGGGTCAGGCGATCCTGCGGTTGGTCGAGTCCGAGGGCAATATCCGTTTTGGTAACAAGCAACTGAGCTTGCTCAATCAACGTTTGATGCGGCCGTTGCGGCGGCAGATTCAAGTGGTGTTCCAGGACCCGTTCGGCAGCCTCAGCCCACGGATGTCAGTGCAGCAGATTATTGCCGAAGGCTTGCTGACTCACGGTATCGGCACTGAGGCTGAGCGGGAAGCGGCGGTGATCCGGGTGCTGGAGGAAGTCGGCCTCGATCCGCAGAGCCGCCATCGTTATCCCCACGAATTTTCCGGTGGCCAGCGCCAGCGCATTTCCATCGCCCGCGCACTGGTGCTGGAACCGGCGCTGATTCTGCTCGATGAGCCGACATCGGCGCTGGATCGCACGGTGCAGAAACAGGTGGTGGAGTTGTTGCGGCAATTGCAGATCAGGCATGGGCTGACCTATTTGTTCATCAGCCATGATCTGGCGGTGGTACATGCGCTGGCGCATGACTTGATGGTGATCAAGGATGGCAAGGTGGTTGAGCAGGGTTCGTCGCGGGAAATCTTTGCCGCCCCGCAACACCCCTACACCCAGGAACTGCTGAAAGCCTCCGGCCTCAAGCCCGACACAAAACCCTGTAGGAGTGAGCCTGCTCGCGATAGCGGTATTCCAGTGACATGAGTGCTGCCTGACCCACCGCCATCGCGAGCAGGCTCACTCCTACAGGGATGGTGGTGAGTCATTGAAATTTATTTTTCAGGCACTGCATCCAAACGCCTCCGTCACGGGTAGTCCCTGTAACAGCCCTCTTCGGCTGTCAGCGGTTTACCCTTTTTTGGAGATAACACTGATGAACATCACTCAACTGATTGGCCTCACCGGTTTGCTCGCCCTGTCCTCGACGACCTTCGCCCAAAGCAGTTACCCCGACGCGATCAAAGTGCCGGACGGCCACAAGATCGCCATGGAAACCACCGGCGTCGGCGAGATCACCTACGAGTGCCGCGACAAGCCCAACGCGGCCGGGCAGACCGAGTGGACATTTGTCGGTCCGAAAGCGGTGCTCAATGATCGCAGCGGCAAGCAGGTCGGCACCTACTTCGGCCCGCCAGCGACCTGGCAGGCCAAGGACGGTTCGAAAGTCACCGGCACGCAACTGGCCGTGGCGCCGTCGACTCCTGGCAACCTGCCCTATCAACTGGTCAAGGCCAACCCCGCCGAGGGTAAAGGCGCAATGAGCGGCGTGAGTTACATCCAGCGTGTCGCGCTCAAGGGCGGCGTGGCACCGGGCAGTGAATGCACAACGGCGAACAAGGGCAAGCAGGAAGTGGTGAAGTATCAGGCCGATTACATTTTCTGGGCGGCGAACTGATCCCGGACTTACCGCCTCCCCTGTAGGAGTGAGCCTGCTCGCGATAGCGGAGTGTCAGCCAACATATGCGTCACTGACACACCGCTATCGCGAGCAGGCTCACTCCTACAAGGGGAATTATGGGTTCTGGATGTTTACGGAATGTGAGCTAGATTGCACGACATGCCTTTAGCCGAATTCGTTTTCGATTACGAAGCCCGTCTCGCCGCCTGTGCCCGTGGCGAGCGTGCGGCCCTGCGCGATTTGTATGTGCAGGAAGGTCCGCGTCTGCTCGGCGTGGCCAAGCGCCTGGTGCGCGATACGGCGCTGGCGGAGGACATCGTTCATGAGGCCTTTATCAAGATCTGGAACGGCGCGGCGGGGTTTGATCCGGCGCGCGGTTCGGCGCGTGGCTGGATGTTCAGCGTGACCCGGCATCTGGCGCTGAATCTGCTGCGTGATCACGGCCGGGAAACGCCGCTCAGCGAGGCCCACGAAACCGCTGCGGACGATGCCAGCTTCGACGCCCACGCGCATTCGGCGCGTATCCACCATTGCCTTGAACAGCTGGAGCCACAACGGCGCAGTTGCGTCCTGCATGCTTACGTCGACGGCTACAGCCACGCGCAGATTGCCGCGCGCCTCGACACGCCGCTGGGCACCGTCAAAGCATGGATCAAGCGCAGCCTCAATGCCTTGCGGGAGTGCATGGGATGACCAGCGAATCAGCGCAGGAACGAGATGAACTGGCCGGCGAATATGTGCTCGGCACGCTGTCGTTCGAACAGCGCAGCGAGGTGCAACGGCGCTTGCCGAATGATCCGCAATTGCGCGCAGCGGTAGACGCCTGGGAACGGCGTCTGCTGGAGCTGACGGATCTGGCCGAACCGCAGCAACCCTCGGCGCAGTTGTGGCAACGCATCGAGCGCAGTGTCGGGCGACTGGCGCGGCAAGCACCTTCAACTTCATGGTGGAACCTGCTGCCGCTCTGGCGTGGGTTGAGTGCTGCCGGTTTGGCCGCCACGTTGATTCTGGGTTCGATCCTGCTGACCCAGACCACGCCGAAACCCAGCTATCTGGTGGTGCTGGTTGCGCCGCAGGACAAGGCCCCGGGCTGGGTGATTCAGGCGAGCAACTCGCGGGAAATTCAGTTGATTCCGCTCGGTGTGGTTGAGGTGCCGGCGGACAAGGCGCTGGAATTCTGGACCAAGGCTGATGGCTGGCAGGGGCCGGTTTCGCTGGGGCTGGTCAAGCCTGGACAGGCGTTGTCGGTGCCGTTGGACAAGTTGCCGCCGCTGCAACCCAATCAGCTATTCGAGCTGACACTTGAGGGCGCCAATGGCTCGCCGATCGGCAAACCGACCGGGCCGATTCAGGCGATCGGGCGCGCTGTGAAGGTGCTGTGAGGCTCTGCTCTGCGGCTCCTGGCTACCATCATCGGCATCGATGTTCACCATCACGGCAATGAAGTTCTCATAAAAAATCCCGGGCGTAACATCTGCTCCATACCAACCAACAACACCCCGGAGCACACCATCATGAAACGCCAAACTCTTCTCGGAATCGCTTTCTCGGTCTTCGCTATCAACGCTTTCGCCGCTACCCCGGCCCACACCATGATCGCCGAAGGCGGCTCGGACAAACTGATCGAAAGTCGTTTGGCTGAAGGCGGTTCGGATCGTCTGCTTGAACGTCGCGTTGCTGAAGGTGGTTCTGATCGTCTGCTCGAACGCCGCGTTGCTGAAGGTGGTTCTGATCGTCTGCTCGAACGCCGCGTTGCCGAAGGTGGCGCTGATCGTCTGCTTGAACGTCGCGTTGCTGAAGGTGGCTCGGATCGTCTGATCGAACGCCGTGTTGCTGAAGGTGGTTCGGATCGTCTGCTCGAACGCCGCGTCGCTGAAGGTGGTTCGGATCGTCTGCTCGAACGTCGCGTTGCTGAAGGTGGCTCGGATCGTCTGATCGAACGTCGCGTTGCCTGATGATTGGCTGTAAGCGCAACAACCCAGAGAAACCCGGCTCCCTTGGCCGGGTTTTTTATGTCTGTCGGATTTATCCGGCCTTGGCCATGCAGCGCTTGTAGCGCTCGTCCACGCGCTTGGCGAACCACGCTGTGGTGAGTTTGCGGGTGATCTTCGGGCTCTGCAGCACGATCCCCGGCAACACCGCGCGCGGCAGCTTTCTCCCCTCCGCTTGCTCCGCCAGTTCGAACACCCGCTGATAGAGTTTGGTCTCTTCGAATTCCAGGGTTTTGCCCTTCTCCAATTGGTCGCGAATCGTCGGGTTGCGCATGCCCAATGACTTGCCGAGGGTGCGCACCGCCAGTTCCGTGCCGCCGGGCATGATCGAGTCGTAGCGGATCAGGTCGCCATCCAGCGCCAGCGGGATGCCCGAGGCGCGGCTCACCGCGTTTTGAAATGCGGCATTACGACTGGCGTACCACCCGGCGTTGAAATCGGCGAAGCGATAAAGCGGCTCGCGATAACTCACCGGGTAACCGAGCAAGTGGGCAATACCGAAATACATGCCACCACGGCGGCTGAACACCTCGTGGCGGATCGTGCCGTCCACCGGGTACGGATAATCCTTGGCGTGTTGCTCGGCAAATTCGATGCTGACCTGCATCGGCCCGCCGGTGTGCACCGGGTTGAAGCCACCGAACAGCGTGCGCCCCATCGGCACCCGGCCGATGAAGTCGTCGAAAATGCCACTGAGTTCTTTTTCACTGCGTGCCGCATTCAAGCGTTCGCTGTAGGTCTTGCCGTTGGTTGAGCGCACTTGCAACGCGCCGCTGACCAACAGGCTGGGGATGTGCACTTTGGCGGCGCGACGGTCGATTTCGTCGCGGGCGATTTTGCCCAGGCCGGGCACCGTGGGGTCGGCCTGAAAGGTAGATTCCTGTTCGGCAACGGCCAGCACCGAGCAAAGATTCTGCGTGGTCGGGCTGATGTTCTGCGCGGCAAATGCAGCGTAAATATCGGTGGCCCAGCCTTGCCGATCGGCAGTCTTGGCCGGCATCAGCCGCACGATCTCGGCCTTCACTTCAGCAGGCGCACGGGGCACCGGTTCCTGGCTGCGCTGCCCCGCGCAACCGGCGAGCACCAGCAGTGCGGCGAGGGTGATCGGTAATTGAAAGTTGTGCATGAAGCTTTATCCAGTCCGTTAAGCCCAAACCACCATACACAATCCGTGTAGGAGCTGCCGCAGGCTCCTACACAGGAATGCGGGTATTGAAGGGGTGATGACAAACTGATTGCAAGTCGCTACTGAGAAAACATATCATTTGCACCTGGAGTCGCATTTGCGCAAGGAGTTCCCGCGCCGCCCTTATTTTTCTCACCGGCCGTGCGCCTCCAGGTCCCTACATGCCCGTTCCAGCTCGACTCGCCGTCCCGTTTCGCCCGACGCTTCTCGCCCTGCTGTGCTCCCTGACTGTCACCGCTCACGCCGCCGAAGGCGATACCAAAGCGTTGGTGCTGGACGACGTCAACGTCAATGCCCAGGCCCCGACGCCTAACGCCCTGCCCCCGGTTTACTCGGGTGGCCAGGTCGCCCGTGGCGGCCAGCTCGGCGTGCTGGGTAATCAGGACATGATGGACGTGCCGTTCAGCGCCGCCTCCTACACCGAACAATTGATTCAGGATCAGCAGGCCGAAGACGTCGCCGACGTGTTGCTCAACGATTCGTCGGTGCGTCAGGCGTCCGGTTACGGCAACCAGGCGCAGGTCTTCATGATTCGTGGCTTGCCACTGAACGGCGATGATATTTCCTATAACGGCCTCTACGGCGTGCTGCCCCGGCAGATCATTTCCACCGATGCCCTGGAGCGCGTGGAAGTGTTCAAAGGCCCGAACGCCTTTATCAACGGCGTGACCCCGACCGGTTCCGGCATTGGCGGTGGCGTCAACCTGCAACCGAAACGCGCTGGCGACGTGCCGCTGCGTCGTTACACCACCGACATCAACAGCGAAGGTCGCATCGGTCATCACTTCGACATCGGCCAGCGCTTCGGTGAAGACAACCGCTTCGGTGCACGGATCAACCTGTCCCAGCGCGAAGGCGACACCGGCATCGATCACGAAAACCAGCGCTCGAAACTGTTTGCCATCGGCCTCGATTATCGCGGCGACGCCCTGCGCCTCTCCGGTGACTTCGCCTACCAGAAAGAGCGCGTCAACGGTGGCCGCAACTCGGTCAACCTCGGCACTGCAACGCACATTCCGGATGCGCCGTCGGCCGACACCAACTACGCGCCGAAGTGGGGTTACACCGACATCGAAGACACCTTCGGCATGCTCCGCGCCGAATACGACCTGAATGACAACTGGACCGCCTACGCGGCCGGCGGCGCCAAGCACACCCGCGAAGTCGGGCGCTACAACTCGACCACCCTGGTCGGTAACAACGGCGCGTCGTTCACCACCGGCTCGTTCATTCCGCACGACGAAGACAACACCAGCGTGATGGCCGGCCTCAACGGTAAATTCAACACCGGTTCGGTCAGCCACAAGCTCAACTTCGGCCTGACCGGCATCTGGGCCGAGCAGCGCAGCGCCTATGATTTTGACCTGACCCAATACGCCAACAACATCTACCATCCGGTGCAAACGCCGTCGCCGGTGGGCAACTTTGCCGGCGGCGACTTGAATGATCCCGGCATCGTCGGCAAGACCTTCAACCGCAGCATCGCACTCTCTGACACCCTTGGTTTCTTCGATGATCGCCTGCTGGTCACCGCCGGCCTGCGTCGTCAGCAACTGGTGGTGCAAGGCTACAACTACGCCAGTTGGGGCAGCGGCGGTCGCAAGTCGAGCTACGACGAATCGATCACCACACCCGTCTACGGCGTGGTGTTCAAGCCGTGGGACCATGTGTCGTTCTATGCCAACCACATCGAAGGCCTGGCGCAGGGCCCGACCTCGCCGACCAGTTCTGGCGGTTTCCGTGTGACCAACGGCAACGAAGTCTATGCACCCGCGCGTTCCAAGCAGACCGAAGTCGGGGTGAAAGTCGACATGGGCACTTACGGCGCCAGCCTCGGTGTTTATCGCATCGAACAGCCGAGCGATGGTTACTGCGAAATCGACAGCGCCACCACCTGCACCTACGTGCGTGAAGGCGAGCAGATCAACAAAGGCGTGGAAATGAACGTGTTCGGCGAACCGATCCAGGGCCTGCGCCTGATCAGCGGCCTGACCCTGATGGACACCGAACTGAAGAACACCCTCAATGGCGCCAACGACGGCAACCGTGCGATCGGTGTGCCGACCTTCCAGTTCAACGCTGGTGCGGATTGGGACGTGCCGGGTCTGCAAGGTGTAGCGCTGAATGCGCGGATGCTGCGCACTGGCGGTCAATACGCGGATGCGGCGAACAATCTGAGCCTGCCGACCTGGAACCGCTTCGATGCGGGGGCGCGTTATGCGTTCAAGATGTCGGAGAAGGACGTGACCGTGCGTCTGGGCGTGGAGAATCTGGCGAACAAGAAGTACTGGGAATCGGCTCAGGGTGGGTATCTGACTCAGGGTGAGCCGCGGGTGGCGAAGTTGTCCGGCACCATTGATTTTTAAAGCTGAAAAGCCCCTCTCCCAGAGGGAGAGGGCTAGGGTGAGGGGCTTTTCAGCTACGCCGACGTGTGCCACCAAGTCGAACTCAGGTTTTGAAAGGCACCCAAATCGGCTCCCTTCCCCCCTCGCCTTTTAAAGGAGAGGGGACTGACAGGGGTGTTCTTTCGAGTTAAGCCGACGTGTGCAATCGAATTGAACTCAGGTTTTGAACGGACCCCAAATCGGCTCCCTCTCCCTCGGGAGAGGGCTGGGGTGAGGGGCCCGTATTTACGTCACACAACAGCACCCCAGCCGAACACCATCAAAACATCCCCGTCTGGCCGATCAACTGGCCAGCCTCTCCTTCTGATCCATACTTGCTGCACAGCAAACGGAGGACAGGCCCATGAACCGCAGCGACGTTCTGATCATCGGCGCCGGCCCGACCGGGCTGGTGCTGGCCCTGTGGCTGAGCAAACTGGGCGTGCGCGTGCGGATCATCGACAAGGCCTCCGCGCCCGGTACCACGTCGCGAGCGCTGGCGGTGCAGGCGCGCACCCTCGAGTTGTACCGGCAACTGGACCTCGCCGACACCGTGGTGCGCAACGGCCATCGGGTGGCGGCGGCGAATTTCTGGGTCAACGGCAAACCGGTCGCGCAGTTGCCGCTCAATCGCATCGGCGAAGGCCTGACGCCCTACGCATTCGTCGAAATCTTCCCGCAGGATCAACACGAACGGCTGCTGATCGAGCGTCTTGAAGACTACGGCGTCACGGTCGAACGCGATACCACCCTGGAAAGCTTCGAGGAAACCGGCGACGGCCTCATCGCGCACTTGCGCCTGCCCGATGGCGAGCAGGAAATCTGCCAGGCCTGTTATCTGGCGGGATGTGATGGCGCCCGCTCAGTGGTGCGCAAAACCCTCGACACCGGTTTTCCCGGCGGCACCTATCAGCAGATTTTCTACGTCGCCGACGTCAAGGCCAGCGGCCCGGCGATGAACGGCGAGTTGCACCTGGATCTGGATGAGGCGGACTTCCTCGCCGTGTTTCCCCTGGCCGGCAAAGGCCGCGCGCGGCTGATCGGCACGGTGCGTGATGAGCGCGCGGATCGCGCCGAAAGCCTGGAATTCTCCGACGTCAGCAGCCGTGCCATCGAACACCTGAAAGTGCATATCGAAGACGTGCACTGGTTCTCGACCTACCGCGTGCATCACCGCGTGGCCGAGCATTTTCGCAGTGGCCGCGCCTTTCTGCTCGGCGATGCCGCGCATGTGCATAGCCCGGCGGGCGGTCAGGGCATGAACACCGGCATTGGCGACGCGATCAATCTGGCGTGGAAACTCGCCGCCGTGCTCAGCGGTGCCGCCGAACCAAACCTGCTCGACAGCTACGAAACCGAACGCATTGCCTTCGCCCGCCGATTGGTGTCGACCACCGATAAAGTCTTCAGCTTCGTCACTGCCGAGGGGCGCATGGCTGACTTGCTGCGCATGCGTGTGGCACCGTTTCTGATCCCGAAAATGGCTTCGTTCGAGGCCAGTCGCGAGTTCCTTTTTCGCACCGTGTCACAAGTCACCCTCAACTATCGCGGCATGCCGCTGAGCCAGGGCGCGGCCGGCCATGTGCATGGCGGCGATCGCTTGCCGTGGGCGCATGATGGTGAGGGGGATAATTACGAACCGCTAAGGCAACCGTGCTGGCAGGTCCATGTGTACGGCGACACCAGCGACGAAATGATCGCCTGGTGCAATGAACACCATTTACCGCTGCATGTGTTCGACTGGCGCCCGGCGTTTGAAGCGGCAGGATTAGGGCGCAACGGTTTTTATCTGCTGCGCCCGGATACTTATGTGGCGATTGCCGAAAGCAGCGCGGACCCGAAAGTGATTGAACGCTACTTCCGCGATCACGGCATCCGGCCCTACTTCAACTGCCCCTGACACACCACAAAACCCTGTAGGAGTGAGCCTGCTCGCGATAGCGTCGTATCAGTCAACATTGATGTCGGTTGGCACGACGCTATCGCGAGCAGGCTCACTCCTACAGTTTGGATTTGCGTTGTTACTTAGATCCCGGCCAATGCCAGATCCATCGCAAAGTAAGTAAAGATCAAATCAGCACCCGCACGCTTGATCGCGCCCAGACTCTCTCGCACCACGCGATCCTCATCAATTGCCCCGGCCTGCGCGCCAAACTTGATCATCGCGTACTCGCCACTGACCTGATACGCCGCCAGCGGCAGGTTCGAGGCTTCACGAATGTCGCGGATGATGTCGAGGTAAGCGCCGGCCGGTTTGACCATCAGCGCATCGGCGCCTTCCTGCTCGTCGAGCAGCGATTCGCGCAGGGCTTCGCGGCGGTTCATCGGGTTCATCTGATAGCTTTTGCGGTCGCCTTTCAGCGCACTGCCACCGGCCTCGCGGAACGGGCCGTAGAGTGCCGAGGCGAACTTGGTCGAGTAAGCCATGATCGGAATCTGGGTGAACCCGGCCGCGTCGAGTGCCTGACGAATCGCCCGCACCTGACCATCCATCGCCGCCGACGGCGCGATCACGTCGGCACCAGCGCGGGCGGCCGCCACAGCTTGTTTGCCGAGGTTGATCAGGGTCTGGTCGTTGTCGACCTCATGGTTGTGCATCACGCCGCAGTGGCCGTGATCGGTGTATTCGCAGAAGCAAGTGTCGGACATCACGATCATCTCCGGCACAGCGTCCTTGGCGATGCGCGACATGCGCGAGACCAGACCGTCTTCGCGCCAGGTGTCGCTGCCGTTGCTGTCCAGATGATGCGACACGCCGAAGGTCATCACCGACTTGACGCCAGCACGGGCATAACGCTCGATTTCGCTGGCCAGTTTGCGCTCGGGAATGCGCATCACCCCGGGCATGCTCTTGATCGGCACGAAGTCATCGATTTCTTCCTCGACGAAAATCGGCAGCACCAGATCGTTCAGGCTGAACTCGGTTTCCTGGAACAGGCTGCGCAGGCTCGCATTGCGGCGCAGACGGCGGGGACGTGCTTCGGGGAACTGACTGGACATGGGGGCCTTTCCTGAAAACGGCAGATGAGACGAAAGTCGTAGGGGGCGAAGCTTATGCCTTGCGGGGCGCGCGGTACAAACCTGGATCAATCAAGAGTGCATTACCGGGGGTGTAATAATCTATGCGCCGCAACACCAATTCCCTTGTGGGAGCGAGCCTGCTCGCGAAGGCGTCGTATCAGTCAACCCAATTGTTTCTGATACACCGAATTCGCGAGCAGGCTCGCTCCCACAGGGGTTATGTGTGGTGTCAGGAAGGAATGGTCAGGCCGCGAATGACCGCTGGGCGGGCGAGGAATCGCTCCAGTACACGGGTGACATTCGGGAAGTTGCTGATCCCGACCAAATCACCGGCCTCATAGAAGCCGATCAAGTTACGCACCCACGGAAACGTAGCAATATCCGCGATGGTATAGCGCTCGCCCATGATCCAGTCACGGCCCTCGAGCCGGCCGTCGAGCACCTTGAGCAGACGTTTGCTTTCATCGACGTAACGATCACGCGGGCGCTTGTCCTCGTAATCCTTGCCAGCGAATTTGTTGAAGAAACCGAGCTGGCCGAACATCGGACCGATGCCGCCCATCTGGAACATCAGCCACTGGATGGTTTCGTAGCGCTGCGCACCTTCCTGCGCGAGCAACTGGCCGCTTTTGTCGGCCAGATAAATCAGGATCGCACCGGATTCGAACAGCGCCAGTGGCTGATCTTCGGGGCCATGCGGATCCAGGATCGCTGGGATCTTGTTGTTCGGGTTCAGCGAGAGGAACTCGGCAGACAATTGATCATTACTGTCGAAAGCGACCTTGTGCGGCTCGTACGGCAGGCCGATCTCTTCGAGCATGATCGAGGCTTTGACACCATTGGGCGTCGGCAAGGAATAGAGCTGAATCCAGTCAGGGTACTGCGCCGGCCATTTCTGGGTGATCGGGAACGCGGACAGATCGGTCATGGGAAGCATCCAGTCACAAATTAAAGCCAGATCATAATTCAGAGCCGCCGCAGCCTGTGATCTTTTGGCCAGTGCTCGCCCACATCAATCCTCGATAAGGCTGTCAAGCCACGCATATTCAATTTTGTTGCGCTGCAACGTCTGCAGGCTTTTCGCCGCGTAAACAACGCTGTCAGCATTGTTCGCGGCCATGTGCGCGCGCATTTGCGAATTGGCATTGAACAGGTCAACCGCCGTATGAAGATCCAGATCGTCGTCGACGCCCAGGTAATCACTGACGCCGAACAAAAAGCTATCGTGATCGTCCCCGAAGGCCTTCAAGTAATCGACCGTCAATCCACCACGCATGATCGCTTCGGAAACAACGCGCTCCGGCACGTCATAAATGCTTGGCAAATCCGGGCTCAACAGACCTTGCAGATGGTTGTTCAGATAGAAGAAATCCGCGGCATTGGGCCCGATGGCCTGGAACCGGTCGACTCTGTTGGTGTGCAACATTTCATGGCCCAGCGACATACTCAAAATTCCACGTCGCATGTACTTCCGGTTGATGAAGAACCGGCCATGAAAATCTCTTTTGTACATCCATGCGGCGGCGTCATTATCGACATCAACGCCGATAAATTTTTCCTCCCCCCACACGCCCTGATACTCCCTGGACAGCGCCAGGCCTCGCGAGACTGACTCAGCGAATTGCCCCGCAACGACTCGATGATCAGCGCCAAAGAAGCTTGTGTAAACCGCATCGGCTTCTTGCAGATTTTGACTTATGGCGTAATTGGCATCAGAGAAAACCGTTTCGATCGCCCGCAACTCCGAACGAATGAGTGCTGCCTGTTTTGGCTTGAACTGCTTCAACCCACGCGCAACCAGGGTGGCACCGATCAACGTGTCACGCTCGATCATGTCTTCGCTGCCATCATGAATCCGTTTTTTTGCGGTCGATTCATTTCTGATGCCGCGAATCAGCTCATCAATATCGATATCAATCACGTTAGCTAAGTCAGAGGAAGGCTGAGCAGCGGCGAGCTTCCACAGCCTGTTTTGCGGATCAAAGATCAGCGCCGGCCCGGAAGCTGCCAATTCCGATGCCAATGTCGCCCGATACTCGCCGGTTGCTGCTGTTTGCCGAACCTGAACGATCTCGTCGTGAGCAATATCGACGTATTGGCGCCCGTTGAAGATCCTCAAGCCCTGGGCATCGGCCGCAGGCAAGCTGGCCGGTGATTTCAAGCGATAGTGTTCAAGTGATCCAACCACAGGACGAATAGGTAAAACCCCGGCAGACGGCAATGCTGAGACCGTGAAAGGTGTAGTCGACATTTCAGGTTGATTGGCAGCCGCCACCTGCGTTTGCGGCTCATCAAGCCGCGAATTCTTCACCGGCCCGTCGTCGGCGAGCACCCCGTTGCTTCTTTTACGAGACGGGTTTGCGTCTGCCAGTCCAGGGCTGGACAGCGAGTGGGTGGCGGTTTTGCGAACAATGCCCATAAAAATCCTTTTTTAAGAGTGCTGCCCAATGAAAAACCAGGCAGACGTCGCGATAGTCGTCTATCACACAGGCGCCATTGCAATCGACTGAGCAGCATCGGGTGCGGTACATGGATATCGCACATAAAAGGGAGTTTTGTGCATTCTCGTGGAGCCGGCGCAAAAAAACGTCTGCTGCGTCGAACCGTAACATCCTGTCGCTAACCTGTGCCCAAGCCGTTGAAGTTTGCCGCTAAAGTGCCGCGCACTCGTACGGATCGAACCAAATCGGCCCCAAGGGACTCTGAGCTATGGCTTTGTTGCAGAGGAAGCCGTTCACGACAGGGAAAACACCCGGCGCTGGGAGCCCGCGGTGTAAAGGTTTGTCAGCCTTAACCGAATTTGCTGAAGAACCTTTTATTTCATGACGATCCTTATGCGATTCGCCAAACGTTTCAAACACCGCGCATATGTGGCCTTGCCTTCCCTGCTGGCCGTCAGTGCGCTGTTCCTGTCGCTGGAGTCCAGCGAAAGCCGCGCGCAACCGGTGGACGGTACCCAGACGCTGGTGTTCCTGCGCCATGCGGAGAAACCCGAAGGTGGCCTCGGCCAGCTCAACTGTCAGGGCCTGAACCGCGCCATCGACCTGTCGACGCTGCTGCCGGAGAAATTCGGCAAGGCCGATTACGTGTTTGCCGCCAACCCGACGCGCAATGTCGAGGAAGGTGAGCTGGATAATTCCTACAGCTACATTCGCCCGCTGATGACCATCAGCCCGGCCGCGATCAAGCTCGGCCTGCCGGTGAACATCGAGTTCTCGGCCAACGACACCAGCGATCTGGCCCGCGAACTGCTGGAAGACAAGTATCACAACTCGACGATCTACACCGCCTGGTCCCACGGCTATCTGCCGGAGCTGATCAACAAGGTGGCGGGCAACGCGGTCGGCGAGAAACAGAACATCACCGATGACTGGGCGGGCAACGATTTTGACACGCTGTACGTGCTGACGCTGACCTGGCACAACGGCAAGGCCAGTCTGCAGAGCCACAGCTACAAGCAGGGGCTGGATCATGGCAAGGAAACCTGCCCGACCTGAGTGTTGTGTGGCCTGGCCCGGCCCCTTCGCGAGCAAGCTCGCTCCCACATTGGATTTGCGTGAAATACAAATCCCCTGTGGGAGCGAGCTTGCTCGCGAAGAGGCCAGCCGCGACAACCTCAACCTTTCTGGCTGACCCGCTCTCGCAGATACTCAAGCACCGCCCCACGCTCCCCGGCAAACTCGATCCGCCCGCCCTTCTTCTCGCGCTGAAACACATACATCGGGTCGTAATACTCACGCAGCAAGCCTTCGATCCAGCCGCGATGCAAGTCCACCGCCCCGCTTCGCCCCTGCTCGATCAACGCCTCTTCCATCAACAGCAGCATTCGCCGATGACGCTCGCCACCGAGGCGTTTTTGCACATTGTTGAGGCTTTCCAGCAAGCGTTCAGAGAACAACGTGAAGCCCTCTTCACCGTGCACAGCCGTAAATTCCGCAGACAGATCCACCACGTAATCACGCAGAATCCGCTCCACGCGATCGTCAAAGCTGTCTTCCAGCCAGACCATCGGGTACTGCTGCATGCCCTGATACAGCGGCAGCGGCAAGGCACAACTGCCAACCACCCGGCTCTCGTCCTCCAGCACGAACTGCGCAAACCCCGCGTCGCGTTTCTTGAGAATGTCGATGGCCAGGCGGTTTTCAAAATCGATGTTCGACGGCTGTCCGGTGGCGCGTTTGCCGAAGCTTGAGCCACGATGATTGGCGTGCCCTTCCAGGTCCAGACCATTGCGCAACTGCACCAGCACTTCGGTCTTGCCAGTGCCGGTCATGCCACCGAGCAGGACGAAATCACATTGCGCGATGGCCTGTTCAAGGGTGTCGATGAGGAAGTTGCGCATCGCTTTGTAACCACCGCCGATGCGCGGATAGTCGATGCCGGCCTCGTCACGTAGCCATTGCTGGGTGATCTGCGAGCGCAGGCCGCCACGAAAGCAATACAGATAACCGTCAGGATGGGCGCGGGCAAAATCGGTCCAGGCCTGGATGCGTTCGGCCTTCACCGCGCCCGACACCAGTTGATGGCCCAGCTCGATGGCGGCCTGCTGGCCGTGTTGCCTGTAGCAGGTGCCGATCTTCTGCCGTTCGACATCATTCATCAGCGGCAGGTTGATCACACCGGGGAACGCGCCCTTGTGAAACTCGACCGGCGCACGGGCATCCATCAGCGGCCGATCGTTGAGGAAAATGTCTCGGTAGTCAGTGCAGTCGCGGAGCATCAAATCACCTCGACTGCGTTCGTCTGTCGCTCAACCAGTTCGCCGATTGGCGCAAGGTTCAGACCCAGTTCGGCGGCGACGGCGAGGAATTCTTCGTTGCCTTCAGGCGTCACCGCGATCAGCAAGCCCCCGCTGGTTTGCGGGTCGCAGAGCACGCGCTTGTGCAACTCCTGCACACGGCCCACCTTGCTCGCATAGCTATCGAAATTGCGCAGCGTGCCGCCGGGCACACAACCCTGATCGAGGTAATACTCGACGCTGTCCAGACGCGGCACACGGTCGTAGGCAATGCGTGCGGTGAGCTGGCTGCCATCGGCCATTTCCACCAGATGCCCGAGCAGGCCGAAACCGGTAACGTCGGTCATCGCTGTAACGCCGGCGAGTTTGCCGAAGCGACTGCCGGGTTTGTTCAGGGTGCACATCCAGTCGCGGGCCACGCCGACGTCGGCGGCGCGCAGCTTGCCCTTCTTTTCGGCGGTGGTGAGGATGCCGATGCCCAGCGGTTTGGTCAGGTACAACAGGCAACCGGCGGTGGCGGTGTCGTTGCGCTTCATGTGGCGCTTCTCGACCAGACCGGTGACAGCGAGGCCGAAGATCGGCTCTGGCGCGTCGATCGAATGCCCGCCTGCCAGTGGAATGCCCGCCGCGTCGCACACGGCACGGCCACCGCGAATCACTTCGCGTGCCACTTCCGGGGCCAGCACATTGACCGGCCAGCCGAGAATCGCGATGGCCATCAGCGGATCGCCGCCCATCGCGTAGATGTCACTGATCGCGTTGGTCGCGGCAATCCGGCCGAAGTCGAACGGATCGTCGACAATCGGCATGAAAAAGTCGGTGGTCGAGACCACACCGCGCTCGGCATCAATTTCGTAAACCGCCGCATCATCGCGCGAGGCGTTGCCGACCCACAGTTTCGGATCCAGGTTCTGTGCGCCGCTACCGGCCAGAATCACTTCCAGCACCTGTGGGGAAATCTTGCAGCCGCAACCGGCGCCGTGGCTGTATTGGGTCAGACGAATCGGCTCGCTCATGGGGGAGTCTCAGGCTGTTGATGGGGCCGATTCTAGCAGAGCACGCCGGGTCTATCCGATCGTTCCCACGCTCCGCGTGGGAATGCAGCCCGGGACGCTCCGCGTCCCTTCCGGAGCCGGAACGCGGAGCGTCCCTAGAGGCATTCCCACGCAGAGCGTGGGAACGAGCAGCTTGAGGCAAGGCAAAAAAAAACCGCCCTCGCGGGCGGCTAAAAGTGCTTCGCCCCTAAATCAGAAGCCCAGGCTGAAGCTGATGGTCATCGCATGGTCGTTGCTGTCGTTCGACAGTTGCCCCGAGTAGCCGACCCCGAGTTTGCCGGTCGGGCTGATCTGGAAGTCGACCCCCGCTTCGACGATGGCGCTGTCCTTGGCGATCGGCACGCCTTGGGTGCTGAACGAGGCGCCGCCGTCGATGAAGGTCAGATCAGCGTCAGGCTTGGTGTCACCAAACGCATGGCGCCAGCCGAGTGCCGCGCGCGGGGTGAATTGCCCGCCGTTGGCCAGGGTGATGACTTTGCCGGCACGCACGCCGAGGGTCGAGAAGGTGATGTCTTGATCGGCATCCGCTTCCAGGCGCCCTACTCCGCCTTTCTCCTTGGCTTTGTCGCTGTCGTAGTTGACGTAGGCCAGACCGGCGAACGGCTCAAGGGCAATGCCGCCGGTGTCAATCGTGTAACCGACTTCACCGAACACCTGCGCACTGCGCGCGTCGTAGTTGGCTTTCAAGCGGTCGTTGTAGCTGCCGAAGCTGACGTTGCGTTTGGTCTCGATGTCGTGCCAGCTGTAAGCCGCGCCGAGGCGCACGGCCAGGGCATCGAACTGCGAGTTGAGGTACGCGGCCAGATGGTAGCTTTCGACGGTGGCGTCCGAGCGACGATCATGGGCATCAAGGTCGCTGCGGGTGTAACCAGCGGCCATGCCCACGCGCCACTGGTCATCGAGTTGCTTGTCGGTGCCGAGCATGAAGCCGCTGAGGTTACGATCGAGTTTCGCCGCGTTGCTGTCGCCATCCGACTCACCCCACGCACCAAGAGCCCGCGCCCAGCCAACCATTTCGCCGTGGCAACCGTTGCTGCTCAGTTGGTTGTCACTTGGCGCCAGGGCACGACGTGGATCATCCGCCGCGCTGCACGACGGCTGGCGCATGCGATCGTTGACCGCGTCACGCACGTAGCGCGAATCCTCAAGGATCGCACTGGCGGTGCTGGCGTGGATCTCACCGGACAGACTGTCGAAGGCATTGCGCGCACCGGCGACACTGAGGTTGACGATCTCGTTCTGCAACGCCGCGCCCGCCGGGCCATTGTTCGACAGCGCAGTAGCAGTCCGGAACTGGTTGCCAGTGGCGGCGACATCGGCGAACGAATTGCCATTGCGGCTGACCACCAGGTTCACTGCGTTGGCGTCATACACCAGTGCCGTGTTGAGGAACGCGTATTGCGGCAGGTCCGCAGCGCTGAAGGTGCCGTTCACGCCACCGCCCGCCGTGATCAGCGAATACGTGGTGTTGCCGGTGAACGGTGCAAGCGAGTTCACTTGCAAAGCGCCGCCCAGCGTTGCGGTGCCACCGATTGCCAGTGGCGTCGCGGTTGGCGAGCTGACCGTCAGGGCCAGCACACCATCGCTGGCGTTGGTCAGGTTACCGGCCACGCTCAGGGTGCCTGCTTCGGAGCCCGAGGCGACAACGCCATGGTTGACCACCGAACCAATGCTGCCGTTACCACTCAACCCCGCGCCGTTGGCCACGGTAACTTGCCCGCCCAACGACGCCCGCGCCGACCGGCTGCCGACTTGCAGCACGCCTTGATCGACTGCGACCGTGCCGCTGAATGGCTGATCACCGGTCAACAGCAAGGTGCCGGTACCGCGTTTAAGCATCGCGCCCAGTCCGCGCAACGATCCATTGAACTGACCGTTGAAGTTCTGCACGAAAAACAGCGAAGCGTTGTTGAGGATATTGCCTTGCAGGCTGGTGGTGTTACCGACCAGCGTACCGCCGCTGACGGTGGTGCCACCGCTGTAGGTGTTGGCGCCGCTCAATACCAGCGTGCCGGAATCAAGTTTCTCGATACCGCCCGTGCCCACCAGCGGCGCGGAGATTTCCGCGCTCCCTCCGGCATTGACCCGCACTGGCGCGAGGCTGCCGTCCGCACCGTTGACCGGGGTCAGTGAGCCACCGGCACCCGGCGTCAGGCTGTAGCCGCCGGCGAGGAATTGCAGGCCGGTGAAGTTCTGATTGCCCTGCACCGTAACCGTACCTGCCTGACCGCCGAACACCGCGAACTGACCATTTGAAGCCAGGGCCTGCGTCCCGCTCGGATCGGTCCAGTTGGTGCCCGGCCCCCACACACCGCTGCCGCCACCGATGCTGCCGTCCGGATTGGTGGTGCCACCGTTCCAGAACTGCACCTCACCCGGGGTGCCTTGCACCAGCAGGTTGATCTGATTGGCAATCGCGGTTTGCAGGGTCAGATTGGCCGCCGACACCGGCAGGCTGCCATACACCAGACCGTTGTCGGTCAGGCTGCCGCCGTAGCTGAACAGTTGATAAACCCCGGTGCCGAAACCGCCGGCGTTGCTGATGTTCAACGTACCGTCGAGGGTCAGATTGCCGGCGACATTGACCACGGTGGTCGAACTGGCCGCCGAGCCGAGGCTGAAGTCCAGATTGGTCCCCGACGACAGTGCCAACGAACCGACTGACAATGGCGTTGCCGTACCGCCACCCAGCAGCGTCGCGCCGCTGGCTAGTTGCACGGTCCCCCCAAACTGGCCACCGCCGCCGATGCCCGCGCCGCTGGCAACGTTGACATTGGCGCTGTTGAGCACACCGTTGACGATCAGGTTGCCGGCCTGCACCGAGGTATTGCCGGTGAAGCTGTTGTTGCCAGTCAGCAGCAACTCTCCAGCCCCGGTTTTGTTCAGCGTGCCGGCACCAGTGAGGTTACCGGTGTAGCTGCCGTCGGCGTTTTGCTCGAAGGTCAGCGTTGCGTAGTTGACGATCGCACCTTGCAGGCTGCTGGTGTCACCGCGCGTCGTGCCGCCGGTCAGTGTGGTGCCGCCGCTGTAGGTGTTGGCGCCACTGAGGACGAGATCGCCGCTACCGTTTTTCAGCAGACTGCCGGTGCCGGTCACCGCACCGATCAATGTGGTGTTCTGATTACCGGCGAGGGTCAGTTGCGCGCCAAGGTTGATGGCATTGGCCAGTTGCAGCGCCGAGGTGCTGTCGAGCGTGCCGTCACCGGTCACGTTAAGCGCAGCGCTGCTGATCGCACTGTTGTTGCCAAGAACCAGCGTGCCGCCGGCGAGTTGAGTGCCGCCACTGAAAGTGTTGCTGCCGTTGAGGGTCAGGCTCGATGCGCCGGCCTTGATCAGGCTGCCGCTGCCGCTGACCACACCGCCGAGGGTCAAGGCGTTGGAGCCGGCAACGGTCAGACCGCCATTGACTACCACGTCGTTACCAAGGCTGACGGCCGCATTGCTGTCCAGCGCTGTGCCATCTGCCGCCGTCAACACGCCAGTGCCGAGCGCCGCGTCGTTACCGACCACAATCTTGCCGCCATTGAGCGCCGTGCCGCCGGTGTAGCCGTTGGCCGCGTTGAGCACCAGCGTACCGCTGTCGTATTTGCCCAGCGTGCCGCTGCCATTGAGCGCGACACCGATGGTTGCCGTGGCATTCGGGTCAACCCGCACCGTGGCATTGCCCAGCGAACCGTTGACCAGATTCAGCGAACCCGCCGTGCCGTTCACCAGGCTGTAGCCATCGGTGACGAACTGCAGGCCGGTAACGGTTTGCGCGCCGTTGACGGTCACCGTGCCGGCCGCGCCCTGGAACACCGCGAAGCTGTTGCCCCACGCTTGGTTGGTGGTGCCGTTGACGTCGGTCCAGTTGGTGGTGCCAGTGCCCCAAGTGCCGCTGCCGCCCTCTACCGAACCATTGGCCACCAGTTGATTGCCGTCCCAGAACTGCACGGTGACGCCCGGTGCGGTGACCAGCAGGTTGATCTGATTGGCCAGCGCGGTTTGCAGTTGTAGATCGCCCGGGCTGACGCTACCCGGCAACGTGCCGAAGAGCATGCCGTTGTCAGTCAGGCCGCCGGTGTAGTCGATCAGGCGATACACGCCGCTGCCGAAACCGCCGATGTCGCTGACATTGAGGGTGCCGTCGAGGGTCAGGTTGCCGCCGACATTGACTAGCGCATTGCCGCCGCCGGACACCGGTGTGCCAAGTCCGACGTCGAAGTTTGAGTTGCCGTTCAACACCAGCGAACTCACGCTCAACGTGCTGCCGGTGACGCCCGCCAGATGACCGCCATCAGCCACCGTCACGGCACCGGTCAAGGTGCCGCTGCCACCGAGGGTGCCACCGTTGTTGACCAGCACGTTGCCGCTGGCCAGCGAGCCGTTGACCTGCAAGGTGCCGGCGTTGACGCTGGTGTCACCGGTCATGTCGCTGATGCCGCTGAGGGTCAGGGTGCCCGTGCCGAGTTTGCTCAGCCCGCCATCACCGCTGAGTATGCCGGCAAACGTGCTGCTGACGTTGTTGCCACCGAGGCTCAGCGTATTGCCAGTGCCGACCAGCGCAGTGCCGCTGCCGGTGAGGCCCGCGAGGCTGCCCGAAGCACCGAGATTGAGCGCTGCGCCGCTAGCGAGATTGACCGTGGCGTTGTTGCCCAACGCCCCACCACTGAGCGTGGTCAGGCTGCCAGCGAGCACATCGAACGTCCCGCTGAAAGTGTTGCTGCCGCTCAATGTCACGTCGGCCAGACCGTTTTTGCTCAGCGTACCGGCGCCGGCAATCACACCGCCAAGGGTCAGGCTGTTGTTACCGGCCAAGGCCAGATTGGCATTGACGTTGAGGTTGTTGGCCAGCACCAGCGGCGCGGAGTTGTCGAGGGTCGAAGCGCCGGCCACGGTCAGCGCGCCGCTGCCCAGCGACGCGCCCGTACCAAGGGTCAGCGTGCCAGCATTCAGCGTGGTACCGCCGGTGAAAGTGTTGATGCCGTTGAGTGTCAGGTTCGACGTGCCGTCCTTGATCAATCCACCCGCGCCGCTGACCACACCTGCGAGGGTCAGGTTGTTGCTGCCGGTGTTGCTCAGATTGGCATTGAGCACGACGTTGTTGCCCAGGCTCAGCGCACTGTTGCTGTCCAGCGCCGAGGCACCCGCCACGGTCAGGTTGCCCAGACCCAGCGCTGAGTTACTGCCGGCGGTCAAGGTGCCCGCGTTCAAAGTGGTGCCGCCGAGGAAGTTGTTGTTGCCGCTGAGGGTCAGGTTGGCGGCGCCGTTTTTGCTCAGGCTGCCGGCGCCGTTGAGCGTACCGGCCAGGGTCAGATCCGCCGTGCCGCCGATGCCGAGATTGCCGGCCAGGTTGACCGCGTTGTTTACCGAAACCGCCGTGCTGGCATCCAGCGTCGTACCGCCCGCCGCGTTCAACGTGCCGGAGCCGAGCGCCGAGTTCGACGCCAGAATCAGTCCGCCGGCATTCAGCGCCACCGGGCCGAGGAAAGCGTTATTGCCGCCGAGGGTCAGATTGGCCGTGCCGGTTTTGATCAGCCCGCCGGTGCCACCAATCACGCCGTTGAGGGTCAGCGCATTGCTGCCGACCACGGTGAGGTTACCGTTGAGCGTCGCGGCATTGCCGAGGGTCACGGCGGTGTTGCTGTCCAGTTGTGTACCAGCGTTGGCGGTCAGCGTGCCGCTGCCCAGCGCGGTGTTGCTGCCGACGACGATCTTGCCACCATCCAGTTGCGTGCCGCCGGTATAGGTGTTGGCACCGCCGAGCACCAGGGTGCCGGCGTCAAGTTTATTGAGGATGCCGCTGCCATCGATATTGGCATTGATGGTCGCCGTCACGCCCGGATCAACGCGCAACGAAGTAGTGCCGCCGGTGCCGTTGACCGCCGTGAGCTGCCCCGCCGCACCGTTGACCACGTTGTAGCCATCGGTGAGGAACTGCATGCCGGTGAACGCTTGCGTGCCGTTCACCGTCACAGTGCCGGCAGTGCCCTGGAATACTGCAAAGTCACCGGCCCACGGTTGATTGACCAGACCGTTGGCATCGGTCCAGTTGGTGCCGACCGCATTCCACGTGCCACTGCCGCCATCGACCACACCGTTGGCAATGGTCTGGCTGCCGTCCCAGTAACGGATGTTGCTGTTCGGCGCCGAGACTTGAATGTTGATCTGATTGGCCACCCCGGTTTGCACCAGCAGATCGCCGAGGCCGTAGCCGACCGGCACGCTGGCCACGTCCAGACCGAGGTTGGTCAGGCTGCCGGTATAGTTGAACAAGCGATACACACCGACGCCGAAGCCGCCGGCATCGGTGACATTGAGATTGCCGTCGAGCGTGAGGTTGCCACCGACATTCATCAGCGATGAGGTCGACGGTGTGCCCAGTGCCACATCAACGTTGCTGCCGGTGCCGAGAGTCAGAGCGCCCGCCGACAAGGTGTTGCCCGACGACAATGCGAGATGCCCACCGTTGTTGATGTTGACCGCGCCGAGCGCCGAGCCGGTACCGGTCAGGGTGCCGCCGGTATTGACGTTGAGTTGAGCACTGCCCAGCGAACCGCTGAGATCAACGGTGCCGCCATTGATCGCGGTGTTGCCGGTGATGCCGTTGATCCCGGTGAGGTTCAGCGTGCCAGTGCCGACTTTGACCAGGCCGCCGCTGCCGCTGAGATCACCGTCGAACGTACTGGTGACGTTGCCGCTGCCGACGGTCAGGGTGTTGCTGCCGGTCAGTTGCACACTGCCGCTGCCGGTCAGCGCGCCGAGGCTGGCGTCACTGCCCAGATTCAGCCCGGCACCGGCACTGATGTTGACCCCGGAGGTGTTACCCAACGCGTTGGTATTGAGCGTGGTGACGCTGCCCGAGACGATATTCAGCGCGCCGGTGAAGGTGTTGTTACCGGCCAGAGCCAGGTCAGACAGGCCGTTTTTGGTCAGGCTGCCGGCGCCGTCGATGATGCCGTTCAGGCTCAAATCGTTGTTGCCGGCAACCGTCAGCCCGGCGTTCAAAGTGATCGCGTTGCCAATGCCGAACGAGGCGCTGTTATCCAGCGTCGCCGCGCCGCCGACGACCAATGCACCGCTGCCCAGGCCGTTGGCATTGCCCAATGTCAGCGTACCGGCGTTGAGCGTGGTGCCGCCGCTGAAGGTGTTGTTGCCATTGAGGGTGAGATTGGCCGCGCCGTCCTTGATCAACTGGCCAGTGCCGCTGGTGACGCCGCCGAGGGTGAGGTTCTGCGTACCGCCCACGGTCAGCGCGGCATTCAGGGCGACGGCGTTGTTGAGGCTGACCAGCGGCGAATTGCTGTCCAGCGTTGCCGCACCAGCGACGGTCAGCGCACCGGAACCCAGTGCCGAGCTGTTGCCGACGGTCAACGTACCGGCGTTCAGCGTGGTGCCCCCGAGGTAGTTGTTGGCGGCGTTGAGAATCAGATTGGCTGCGCCGTCTTTCACCAGACTGCCGGCGCCGCTGACCAGACCGGTCAGGGTCATATCCGCCGTGCCGCCGATGTTCAAGGCACCGGCGAGTACTACGGCATTGTTCAGGCTGACCGCCGTGTTGGCGTCCAGCGTGGTGTTGGCCGCCGCGTTCAACGTACCGGAACCCAGCGCGGTGTTGCTGCCGACAATCAGTTTGCCGGTGTTCAACACGGTGTTGCCAAAATAAGTGTTGGCGCCGTTAAGGGTCAGGTCGGCAGCGCCGTTCTTGGTCAGTCCACCGATACCGGCGACCACGCCGCCGAGGGTCAGCGCATTAGTGCCACCCAAGGTAAGAGTGCCGCCGAGGTTAACGTTGTTTGCCAGCGTTGCCGCAGTGCTGGCATCCAGATTGGTGCCGTTCGAGGCGTTCAGTGTGCCAGTGCCGAGGGCGGTATTGGAGCCGACAATCAGCGAACCGGCGTTCAGGGCGGTGGTGCCGGTGTAGGTGTTGTTACCGTTGAGGGTCAGGCTGGATGCGCCGGTCTTGATTAAACCACTGCCGCCACTGATCACCCCGCCAAGGGTCAGCGCATTGGCGCCGCCGGCGGTAAGGTTGGCGTTGAGGGTGATTGCGTTGTTCAGGGTCACCGCCGTGCTGCTGTTGAGGGTACTGGCCCCGGCGACAGTCAGTGCGCCAGTGCCCAGCGCCGCAGCGTTACCGACAGTCAAGCTACCGGCGTTCAACGTGGTCCCGCCAGCGAACGTGTTTACCCCATCGAGGGTCAGGTTGGCGGCGCCGTTCTTGATCAGTTGACCGGCGCCGTTGATGACACCGGAGAGGGTCAGACCGCTGCTGCCGCCGAGGCTCAGGGTACTGCTGTTGAGGTTGATGTTGTTGCTCAGGTTGACAGCGGTGTTGCTGTCCAGCGCTGAGACATCGATGACGTTCAATGCACCGCTGCCCAACGCGGCCGCGTTGCCCACAGTGAGCGTGCCGGCGGCCAGCGTGGTACCGCCGAGATAAGTGTTGGCACCGTTGAGAGTCAGGTTGGCAAAACCGCGCTTGGTCAACCCGCCACTGCCGCTGATCACACCACCGAGGGTCAGGTCAGCGCTGCCACGCACTTCCAGATCACCGCCAAGGGTCACCGCATTGGTCAACGCGGCCGTGGTGCTGGCGTCGAGTTTGGTGCCTGCCGCTGTGGCCAGGGCACCGGTACCCAGCGCCGTATTGGAACCGACAATCAGCGTACCGGCATTGAGCGCAGTGCCGCCGGCGAAGGTGTTGTTGCCACCGAGGGTCAGGTCCGCCGTACCATTCTTGATCAAACTGCCGGCACCGCTGACAACGCCGCTCAGGCCCAATGCCTGAGTGCCGCCGATGGTCACCCCGCCCGCCAGCGCAACGGCGTTGGCCAATGTCACTGCGGCCGTCGCATCCAGCGTGGTACCCGCCGCCGCATTCAGTGCGCCAGTCCCCAGCGCGGTGTTGCTGCCAACGAACAGGCTGCCGGCATTGAGCAGCGTGTTGCCGCTGTTGGTGTTGTTGCCGCTCAAGGTCAGGCCGGCGCTGCCGGATTTGGTAATCCCGCCAGTGCCAGACAACACGCCGCCGAGTGTCAGGGCATTGCTGCCGAGCACGTTGAGCGCACCGGTCATACCGATGTTATTGGCCAGTGTGACGTTGGCGGTGCTGTCCAGACTGGTACCGGCGGCGGTATTCAGCGCGCCACTGCCCAGCGAATCATTGTTGGTCACCAACAGGCTACCGGCGCTGAGGGTGGTGGTGCCGGTGAAACCGGTATTGGCACCGCTGACGGTCAGGCTACCGCTGCCGGTTTTGGTCAGACCACTGCTGCCGCTGATCAAACCGCCAAGGGTCAGTGCTCCGGTGCCGCCAGCCGTCAGGGTGCCGCCGAGGCTGATGGCGTTGACCAGGCTGATCGTGCCCGGTGCGCTCAATGTTGTCGCGCCGGTGACGTTGAGGGTGCCGGTGCTCAGCGCCAGGTTGTTGCCCAACTGGACGGTGCCGCCATTGAGCGTGGTATTGCCCAGGTAGGTGTTGGCAGCGCTGAGGCTCAGTTGCCCGGAGCCGACCTTGGTCAGGCCACCGCTGCCGGAAATGACGCCGCTCAGGGTGGTGGCGTTAGTGCCTTGCACGGTCACGCCACCCGCGCCGAGGGAAATCAGATTGCTGATGTTCAACCCGGCATTGCTGGCCTGCAGAGTCCCGCCGTTGGAGGTGATTACGCCGCTGCCGAAGGTGGCGTTGTTGTTGAAATTCGCGATACCGCCGTTGAGCGTGGTCGCGCCACTGACCAATGGCCCCAGCAAGGTCCAGGTGCCGCTGTTGAGGGTCAGGTTGTTGAAGTTGATGTAGGTGGCGCTCGATGCCGTGCCAGTCCCGGTGATACCGCCGCCGACGCCAGCCGGGTTTTGCAGGATCAGGCTGTTGGTGCCGCCCGCACCGCCATCCACCGTACCGGTCGGGGCGAAGGTCAGGTTGATGCCGATCAAACCGCCGAGGCCGACGCTGATCTGTACACCGTCACCGACGTTGACGCTGGAGCCGGTCACCGCAGTGAAGGTGTTGGTGCTCGCCGCGCCCATCGACACACCGCCGGTAATCGCACCGGCGTTGGTGAAGGTATTGCCCGCCGCCGACGTTTCGAAGGCGATGCGGCCGTTGATCACACCGGTGCTGCTGTTGGTCATGTTGACCTGCGAACCGCCGTAGACGCCGACCACCGGGGTGTCGGCGAGGGTGATGCCGCCGACCGACAAACCGGTCGACGTGATGGTGCCGTTGTTGGTGATGCTGGTGGTGCCGGTTGCCGCGTTGTTAACCGAAAGGGCCAGGCCGTCGATGCTGGTCAGGTTGAGCCCGAGCAACATGCCCGTGCCGCGAATGGTCCCGCTGGCATTGTTGAGCACACTGACCGTACTGGTCGCACCGGTGCCAATGAATGCGCCGCCACTCAACACCGAGACCAGGCCCAGTAGCGCCGGGTCGAGGGTGCCGGAGTTGTTCAGGGAGATGTTCACCCCGGTCAGGTCCATCACATGGCCGCCGAGGGTCGCGTTCATCTGCGCGCCGCTGTTGACGTTGACCGTCAAACCGCTGGTGGCACTGGAAAAGTTATTGAGAAACAGCGGCAGACTCGGCACGCCGGTGCAGGTCACGGTGGAACCTGCCGTGGAGCACGTGGCCAGCGCAGGTGCGCTGACCCCGCCGAACAACAGCCCGGCGACGCTCAGGTGCACAGCAAGGGAAAGAGGGGAAAAACGCGAAACGAGGGCGACACCAAACCTTGCTTCCACGGGCTACTCCTTGTCGTGGCCAATTTCTTCCTTGAGCGGCGTGCACAAGCAGCGGGCTTATTCGACACGCGAATCAAGACTGCGCCGGTCATTACAAAACCGTTCTATTCCTGACACACGCTAGTCGACGCCCTGCGATGGGGCATTGGTTAAATGGCATTAATACTTTGGTGCTAGAGGCCTCTGGAATCAGCGTTTCAACCACGCAGCTATTAGCCTCGACGCGATTCAAAACGGTGGGAGCGAGCTTGCTCGCGAAGGCGTCGTTCAGCTTGCGGATACTTTTCCGCCCCCCCGCCTTCGCGAGCAGGCTCGCTCCCACATGGACCTGCAGGGTGCGCAAAACCGCGTCTGACCGATCAAGCAGGAAATGCAGCAAAACGATCTATTTTTCAGCTTGTTGAAGATTTTGGTACGTCTTGTGCAAACGTTTGCGCAATGGCAATTCCAGCGTTTTCGTAACAAAACCGTACAAGCCCACGGAATCCGGGCCCTGATCCGCAAAAAAAGGACTTTGAATGCCCATCGCATGCCCTTTTCGCGCACCTTTCCCGTGCACGCTCGCTGTTTCCCTGCTACTGACCGGCGTTACCGGACTTCTCAGCCCCAGCGCTCTGGCGCAACCGGTCGCCAAGGAAGAATCCGCCCAGGGCGAAGCCCTCAGCCCCGAAGCTAGCCCGCCGAAACAAGGCGCGTACCTGTCGGACTGGTACAACCAGGACCTGATGTTGATCGGCAGCAAGGACATCAGCTTCGGCCCGCAACCGGCCGACGACATCTATCTGGAATACGAGTACTTCGGCCGCAAAGGCCCGTTCGAGTTATACGGCTACATCGACATTCCGAAGATCTTCAACATCGGCAACAGCCACGACAAAGGCGTGTGGGATCACGGCTCACCAGTGTTTATGGAGCACGAACCGCGCATTTCCATCGACTACCTCGCCGGCCGCAGCCTGGCCATCGGCCCGTTCAAGGAATGGTATGTGGCGTTCGACTGGATCTACGACCACGGCAGCCGTAAAGAGAACCGCGCCAACACCCTCTACAGCGGTTTCGGTACCGACATCGACACCCATTCGCGGGTCAATCTGTCGGCCAACCTGTACGGTCGCTATCAGTGGGAAAACTACGGCGCGAGCAACGAATATTCGTGGGACGGCTATCGCGCGCAACTGAAGTACATCGTGCCGATCGACAAATTCAGCAACGGCGCGTCGCTGACCTACATCGGTTTCACCAACTTCGATTTCGGCTCGGACATCCACAAGGACAACCCTGCGCGCACGGCCAACGCAACAGTGGCGACCAACGTCTTGCTCTACTCGTTCACTCACTTGCGCTTCACCCTGGTCGGCCGTTATTTCCACAACGGCGGCAACTGGGAAGACGGCAGCGAGCTGAATTTTGGCGACGGCAATTTCCGCGCACGTTCCAACGGCTGGGGTTACTACGCCGGCGTCGGTTATCAGTTCTGAATCAAGGAGTTTTCCATGCAAGCAATGATGCGTTTGACCCTGGCCGGTGCGGCCCTGCTCTCCTCCACCGCGTGGGCCGCCGAAGCACCGATGCAGCCGAAAGTCGTGCTGATCACCATGTTCGCCCCCGAGGCGCAGCATTGGATCGATCGCCTGGAGCTGAAGCAGGAAATCCGCGTGCCGGGCCTGTCCGCCGAGTACCCGAGCATCCGCTGCAACACGCAGCAGGTGTGCCTGCTGACCACCGGTATGGGCCAGACCAACGCCGCCGCTTCGACACTGGCCTTGGCCTTGTCGCCGAAATTCGACCTGCGCAAAAGTTACTTCCTGATCGCCGGTATCGCCGGCATAAGCCCGAAACACGGGACCATCGGCACCGCTGCATGGGCGCACTATCTGGTGGAATTTGGCACGCAATGGGAGATCGATTCGCGCGATGCGCCGTCGAGTTGGCCGACCGGCTACCTGGGCATCAACACCAAAGGCCCGAACGAAAAACCACCGCTGGACTACAAGACCGAAGTCTTTGAACTCAACCCGAAACTGCAGGCCAAGGCGTTCGCCCTGAGCCACAAGGTCGAGCTGAGCGAAAGCAGGGAATCCGCCGCGTGGCGCCTGAAGTACCCGTCGGCCCCGGCCAATCAACCACCGGTGGTGACCCGTTGCGACACACTGGCCGGCAACACCTGGTTCTCCGGCACGCGCCTGAGCGAACGGGCCGAGGTCTGGACCAAGTTGTTGACCGATAACAAGGGCGAATACTGCACGACGCAGCAGGAAGACAACTCGACTTATGAGGCCTTGCTACGTGCCAGTCGCGAAGGTCTGGTCGACGTGCAACGTCTGGCCGTGGTGCGTGCCGGGTCCGATTTTGATCGTCCAGAGCCGGGCGGCAGTGAAGTGGACAACCTGCTCAAGTACGCCGATCAGGGCGGCTTCGTGCCGGCGCTGGAGAACCTCTATCGTGCGGGGAATCCGCTGGTGCAGGACATCCTGAAAAACTGGTCGGCGTGGGAAAACGGTGTCCCGCAATCCTGAGCCCGACACCGATCTACTGTAGGAGTGAGCCTGCTCGCGATCGCGGTGTGTCAGTTGATACATGGGTGACTGATACACCGCGATCGCGAGCAGGCTCACTCCTACAGGGGTTTTGCGGTGTTTCAGGGGATGAGGATGACCTTGTCACCGCTGCCCTGATTCACATCGGCGTAGCGCGCCAGGCCTTCGGCCAACGGCGCTTCGACCAACCCTTGCGGCAACGGCAGCAAGCCTTCATCAAAGAACCGCCCGAACTGCTCAAGCATCGCCGCACAGGCTTCAACGCCATACAACAACGAATTGATCCCGACCACCGAACCGCCCTTGCGATACAACGCCAGTGCCGGCAATTGCACATGCCCGTCCACCGGCGCGGCGATGATCGCGATCCGGCCGAAGGTGGCCAATGCCGCCACCGACGCTGGCAACCAGAAACCGGTGGTATCGAAGATCACATCGGCGCCGCCGCGATAAACCGCGTTGACCTGCGCGCCGAGGCCTTCGGGTTTATCCAGCTGGATCGTCTGATAACCCTGCGCCTGTAACTCCGCCACCTGCTCCGGGCGGCGCGCCGCTGCCAGCAACTGCGCACCACGCACTTTCGCCAGGGCCAATGCCGCCGAGGCCACCGCACCGCCGCCGATCACCAGCAAACGGGTTTCAGCCGTTACCAGACTGCGTTCCAGCGCATCCCACGCCGTTGTGTAGGGCACGCCGAGGCTGGCGGCTTGGGTGAAACTCAGATGCGAAGGTTTGTGCGCCACGCCATTGGTCGGCAGTTTGACGAACTGCGCATGGGAGCCGTCGGCAAAAAAGCCCAGCTCACGACCAGTGCCCCAGACTTCCTGACCGATCAAGGCCTGCGGGCCTTCGACAACGACACCGGCAAAGTCCCGACCGGGAATCCGTGGCAGCGTGGTGTAGGGGAAGCGACCCAGGACGTTTTTCACATCACTGGGATTCAGGCCGGCAGCCTTGATCTGCACCAGCACTTCGTCAGCGCTGGGTACCGGAGTCGACACCTCGACGTAGCGCAGGGAAGACAGATCGCCGGTTTTATCGAATTGCAGTGCTTTCATGGGGACATCCACCGAAGGAGAAAAAGAGTTCAGGACAGCCAGCCCGTCACCAGTTGCCGGCCCATCGGCCATAACTGTTCACCGGCAAGCATGCCGAGCAAACCGACCAGGGCGATGGCCGGTGGCGCCGGGGAACGGAAATCCAGCGCGCCATACAGCAGGCCGACGCCCAGACCAATGGCCAGTGAAATCAGGTAGTTCATGGGGAGGAACTCCGCCGTTTGAAGGGAATGGGCAGAGTTTAGGGAACCCGCGGGGATGGCATCGGCCAAGGACTTCTGAATTTCGGACAAGTATCGGATGCACACCACAGAACCCTGTGGGAGCGAGCCTGCTCGCGAATGCGGTGTGTCAGTGAAGGATGAGTCAACTGATCCACCGCATTCGCGAGCAGGCTCGCTCCCACATTGGGTCTGCGCTGGTTTGATTAATCGTGTTCCACTGCAAATTGTGAGGGCGCCACGCCAAGTTCGCGGCGAAACATGTCGCTGAAACTACTGGGTGAATAGCCGAGCTCCCGGGCAATCACACTCACCGCCACGCCCTGAATCAGTTCCGCCACCGCCGTTGCCAACTGCACCTGCCGCCGCCACTCGGCGAAGCCCATGCCGAGGCTGTCCTTGAACAACCGCGCCAACGTGCGCACGCTGGCCCCGGCATTTGCCGCGTGCTGCTCGAACGGAATCTCCAGCGACGGCGCTGCCATGACCGCCTGGCACAGGTTCATCAAACGCCGATCGGAATCATCCGGCATCGGGATCTTCAACTGTGAACGCCTGGCGCGTTTGAGTTCCAGCAAGGCCAGCCCGACCAACGCCTCGTAGTAGGCCGGTTCACCACTGTCGCCCTGCTCCACCAGCCCGACAATCAACTCGCGCAACAAACCACCGACCTCGATCACCTGCACCGTCTGATCCAGCGTCGCCGCCAGCGCCGGACGCAGGTAGATATTGCGCATCTGCAAATCCGACACCACCCGAATCCCGTGCGGCACCCCTGGCGGCAACCACACCGCGCGCTGCGGCGGCACCACCAGCGCTTCGTGCGGGGTCTCGACCCACATCACCCCGCTCATCGCATACAGCAACTGCCCCCAGACATGCTCGTGCGGCTCGATAAACAAGCCGCGCGGATACGTGCGTGCCAGCGGTTGCACGGGCACATCGGTATCGCTGAGATCGGGCGGTGCGGCAAAGGCCATGGCGAGCATTCATTGGGGTTGGCTGGGAAACCATGGTAACCAGTGCGCCACGACGTCGCCAACGATAGAGACCGTCGGACAATCCGAATGAATTTTCCCGGTGCGCCGCGATCCCTCTAATACTACAGGGAGGAATACGGGCTTTATGAACAACGCAAAACTCTATGTCATCGAATACACCCTCCACGGCACGCCCAAGTCCTTCATTATCCGCTCGGACAAGATGGACAATGTCGAGGCGTGGCACTGGGCGAGCTGCGACGCCGGCGTCGGTCGCATCCCGCGCTTTGGCCGTGAGAAGGTGCAGAAGACCAGCAAGCCGATGGCAGAAAAATTCGGCGTGGAAAACGTCGTGTGGCGACCGACCAGCTAAGCTCAGCCTGGCGATCGGCATCATTCGGGGGAATGCACCATGACCAACATCAACAGCCCGGCGCATCTGGACTATGGCCTTGATACGTTGTTCGGGCGTATCACCAAAAGCGTGGATTGCCGCGTTGGGCTTGAGGCGGTCATAGATGATCCGTTTCGCTTCGCGTTGCGAGTGCCGGCACCGCTGCCGGAAGACCTTGATCAGGCGAAAACCGTCGTGGTCAGGGTTGAGGGGCGAAGGCTGCAGGGCACGGTGCGGCATACCGAACGGATGGACGATGAAAGTCTGAAACTGGAAGTGGAGCCTGATTAGGCTCCACTTTTCTATGCGTCGTTCGTCATCCGTGGGCGCATTTACAGCCCTTGGTTGAACATTCCTCACCACTCTTGTGGTGGTGAGCGCAGGCCTCGCAGCAATAGTGTTTGCCGTGGACGGCGTAGGAATGATCGCCTTCCTTGATCGTGCACTTGCAGCTGGGGCAGTCGCATTTTTTATCAGGCATGGGACAGACTCCTTGGGTGGGGGTTGTCTGGGGCTTGAAGGGCAAGCCGTAATACCCAGTGTAGGAGCTGCGGCAGGCTGCGATCTTTTGATTTTGTTTGGGATTGGGATTGGGGGCATATCCGTTGCTGCGGGTGTTGCCGCTGGCGGTTTCGCTCTTACAGCGACTCACTTTTCCAGACGCCGAAAAGTAAGCAAAAGGCTTTGCCCCTGGCGTACGGCACTTCGCTGAGGCTCAGTGTTCCCTCGCTACGGTGTCCATCCGGGGGCATCGCCTACGGTTTGCTTCGCTGCACCTCCTCTCGATGTATGCGGCTACGCCGCACGGCGCTGCGCGCCTAACCCCCGGATGAACACCTACGCTCGGCCTGCCGATGGGGCAAAAGATCAAAAGCCGAAACAAGATCAAGAGCCAGATCAAGAGCCCCTCACCCTAGCCCTCTCCCGGAGGGAGAGGTGACTGATTGAGGTGTTTGGGAAAGCTTCGCCGACGTGCGATACCGCGTTGGACTTAGATTCTGAAAAGCCCACAAATTGGCTCCCTCTCCCTCGGGAGAGGGCTGGGGTGAGGGGCAGCCCCACCACAGAATCAAAGCCGAACACGCTGTTGCTCCTCACCACTCAACAGGATGAGCGTTAGCTCGGCTGCGGCTTTTGATCTGTAAAGCGACGTCGGAAGGCTGAGTGGAGGGATTGATCCGGGCGTGGGAGCGCAGCGACCGTTTGGCGCAGCCAAACACAGCGGGAGTAGGTGCAGCGGAGCAAACCGGAGACGCTGCGCCCGGATCGATCCCGCAGCGAAGGAACCCCGAGCCCCAGCGAGCGGGCCGCACGTAGGAGCAAGCGTTTTTTTGCTTACTTTTTTTAGGCGTTTGTAAAAAAAGTGAGTCGCCGTAAGGGCGAAACCCTAATCAGCCGTTACCGCAGCAATGGATATGTACCCAACTCACCCAACCCGACGCGAACTGCTCCTATACATAAACACCAAAGCCAACCCCAAACACCCCATTGCCAAAATCCGACTGGAAGAAAGCTCAATCGCCGGATTCCCCAGCCAGCCAAAATTATCAATCAACATCCCCATGCCCAACTGCCCGACAATCACCGCCACCGTCGCCACAGCCGTCCCCACCACCGGCACCGCCCCGACCATCACCATCATGTAGACCACACCAAACAGCGCCCCGGTCAACTGCCACTTCGGTACATCCAAAAGACTCACCGCATGCGCCGGCTCAAAAAACAAAATCAACAACCCGGTCGACACCGCACCGACAACGAATGTCAGCAAACTACTGCGCAACACCCCGACGCTCTCACCCAAACGCCCATTGATCGCCGCCTGCACACTCAACACCGCACCGGCCAACACCACCACCGCCAACAAAATAACCAGACTCATCACTCACCCCCGCGCAATCAAAACAAGTGCCGCCACAATCAACCCCAACGCCAGCCACCGCTCGGCATTGACCTTCTTGCGCGTCGCGCCGAACCAGCCGAAATGGTCGATCAACACACTCTTGCCAACCTGCCCGGACAGAATCGCGATCATGGTCATGGCAATGCCGATATGCGGCGTGGCCAACGTCAGCACCACCACATACATCGGCCCCAGAAAACCGCCAATCAACTGCCAGCGCGGCAGATCCGTCAGTGCCGGGCCTTTTTGCGGACCGGCGAACAACAGCAGTAAAAACAGAATCGCCGAGCCGACACCAAAGATGCTCAAGGTCGCCCACAGATGCCCGACCTGCACACCCAACGGCCCGAGCAACCCCGCCTCCACCGACAACCCCATGCCCGCGAGAATCACCAGCGGCAGCAGCAACAAGCGCAACCCTGATTTCGTCGCCGGTGCACTGACACTCACCTCATCCAACGTCTGCATAAACCACATCCCACTCACATAAACGATGGCGCGGATTATCGACTGGCGAAGCTGTGCGATAAATGGGAGCATCCTGACAACACTTTTGCGCAACTCGCACAGCGGGATGATCCATGCACGGTCTCAACGAACTCGGATTCAAGGCACTGCGGTTGTTTGTGGCCGTGCTCGACCATGGCAGTTTCTCCGAGGTGGCTCGCCGTGAAGGCGTGGCGCCCTCCTCGATTTCCCGGCAGATCCAGTTGATGGAGCAGGCGCTCAATCAGCAATTGCTCTACCGCCACACCCGCGCCGTGACGCCGACCGAAGCCGGGCGCATGCTCGGTCACCATGCGCGGCTGGTGCTGGTGCAACTGGAGGAAGCCGAACAGGCGCTGCAGGAACAGCAAAGCGAACCCACCGGCCTGGTGCGCATCAACGCCCCGGTAGTATTCGGTCAGCGCCATCTGACGCCGTGGCTGGGCAAGTTGTGCGCGCGTTATCCAAAGCTGCAACTGGATATCCAGCAGACCGACCATTACGTCGACCCGCTGCAAGAAGGCGCCGACCTGTTGTTTCGCATCGGCCCGCTGCACGATTCGAGTATGCAGGCACGGATTCTGGCGCCGCACCGCTTTCAGGTCGCGGCCAGCCCGGCGTATCTCAAACGCCACGGCACACCGCAAAAACCCGAAGATCTGGCGCAACACCATTGCCTCGCCTACAAAGGCGCGGCCGGCCAGCAGCGCTGGTTTTTCCGTCGTGATGGTGAAGACTGGACGCCGTACTCGGTGAAAGGCCCGATCACCGGCAACCACGCCGACACCCTCACCCAAGCCGCCGAGCAAGGCCTGGGGCTGGTGATGTTTCCGTCATGGCTGATTGGCGAAGCGGTGCGCGACGGCACGCTGGTGCCGGTGCTGCGGGACTATCAGGTGTCGAACAGCCTGGAGCCGCAGCAGATTGCGGTGTTGTGGCCGGGGAGCCGCAGGTTGTCGGTGAAGGTGCGGACGGTGATTGATTTCTTTGTCGAATGTTTTGGTGAAGTGCCTTACTGGGATCGTCCCTGAAAGCTGAAGATCAAGAGCCCCTCACCCTAGCCCTCTCCCGGAGGGAGAGGGGACTGATTGGGGGATATTGCAGGTATGCACCGACCTGAAATCTCTGCTGTGAATCCATAATCGACTCGATTTCTCAGGTCGATGTATGCCGCAAGACAACTCGGTCAGTCCCCTCTCCCTATGGGCGGTCCGACGTTTCGGGAGGGTTAGGGTGAGGGGCTTTTCAAGCGGTCAAATACGGAACTGGCCCACGAGTTTGCCCAAGCGCTGCCCCAGCTCCGCCAAACTACGCGAAGTCTGCGCACCCAACTGCGTTTCATCGGCCACGCTGTCCACTGCCACCGCAATCTGATGCACGCTGCGGTTGATCTCCTCCGCCACCGCCGTCTGCTCTTCCGCCGCACTGGCAATCTGCGCGTTCATCGAGTTGATCGTCGCGATCAACTCGGCCATGGCATCCAGCGAAGCCCCGGCCTGATTGGCCTGCTGTGAAGTGCCGTCGCCCGCTTCACTGGAACGACGCATGGCTTCAACCGCTTGCTGCGTACCCGCCTGCAAACGATCGATCATCCCCTGAATTTCCTGCGTGCTGATCTGCGTACGGCTGGCCAGCGCCCGCACCTCATCCGCCACCACGGCAAAACCACGTCCGGCCTCACCGGCCCGCGCCGCTTCAATTGCGGCGTTGAGCGCCAGCAGGTTGGTCTGCTCGGCGATCGAACGAATCACCCCGAGCACGCCGACAATTGACGTCACGTCTTGCTGCAGGCTGTCCAGCGACACGCCGCTGCTGCGGATGTCATCGACCAGCGCATGGATCTGCTTGATGCTGCCAGCCACCACGCGTTTGGCGCTCTGGCCTTCTTCGTCGGTCTGCTGAGCGGCGACGGCGGCGTTCTGTGCGCTTTTGGCCACTTCCTGCGCGGCGGCAGACATCTCGTTGATCGCAGTGGCAACCTGATCGGTCTCGTGGCGCTGACGCTCCATCGCCTGATCCGAACGCTGGGCCTGATCGGACACTTGCGTCACCAGACCGGTCAGTTGCGTGGTCATCTCGGTGATCTGCCGCACCAGGCCATGAATCTTATCGACGAAACGGTTGAACGAGCCCGCCAGTTCGCCAAGTTCATCCTGGCTGGTGATGTTCAGGCGACGCGTAAGGTCGCCCTCACCCGCTGCAATGTCGTCGAGGTTGGCTTTCATCAGGGTCAACGGACGCAAAATGGTATTGGCCAGCAGCATCCCCGCCGCCGCGATCACCAACAGCACCACCACCGCGACGCCGACGATGCTCAGCACCACGCCTTGCATACGTTCCTGCACCTGCGCTTCGACCAGCGCCACTTGCGCTTCGATGCCGTCGAGGTTGACCGACGTACCGACCGCCATGTCCCACTTCGCCAGGTATTCGGTGTAACCGAGCTTTGGCACCAGAACGTTGGCGTTGCCCGGCAGTGGCGAGCTGTATTGCAGATAGTGGGTGCCGTCCTTCGCCACACTCACCAGACCACGATTGACGTAGACGCCGTTCGGGTCGCGGTTGTCCTTGAAACTTTTGCCCACGCCTTCGGGGTCGTTGGCCTTGAACAGGCGCACGGTCTCGGAGTCGTAGCCGAAGAAGTAGCCGTCCTTGCCGTAGCGAATGCCCGAGAGCAATTTGATCGCCTGCGCCCGCGCCTCAACGTCACCCGGCGCGGCCGCGTCGTACAGCGGCTTGATCGTGGTCATGGCCACGGCGACGTAGCTTTGCAGAGTGGCTTTGGCATCGCCGAGCAGACGCTCGCGGGTCTGGTCGACCTCTTTGTGCGCTTGCTCCTGGAGGATGAACAGCGTGGTCAGGCTGATGACCAGGGCAAAGAGCAACACCGGGAGAACGGCGAGGGAGAGGACTTTAGCCTTGAGGCTCAGGCGCATTGTGGGAGCTCACTCTTTTGGTTTTATTGGCGTGGTTAAAGGCTTTAACGGCACGTCATTACAAAAGTTGAGCAAAGGCCCCATTCCCCTGTGGGAGCGAGCTTGCTCGCGAAGGCGTCGTGTCAGTCAACCATCAAGTCGCTGATACACCGCTTTCGCGAGCAAGCTCGCTCCCACAGAAGATCGGCGGGGTTCAGAGGACCATCGCGGCCACCCAGCCAAACGCCAGCAACGGCAGGTTGTAGTGCAGGAATGTTGGCACGACGGTGTCCCAGATATGGTGATGCTGGCCGTCGATGTTCAGGCCGGAGGTCGGGCCGAGGGTCGAATCCGACGCTGGCGAACCGGCGTCGCCCAACGCACCGGCGGTACCGACGATGCAGACAATGGCGATTGGGCTGAAGCCCAGTTGCACGCACAGCGGCACGAAAATCGCCGCCAGAATCGGCACCGTAGAAAACGACGAACCGATGCCCATGGTTACCAGCAACCCGACCAGTAGCATCAGCAACGCGCCGACGCCCTTGCTGTGATTGATCCACGACGCCGACGACTCGACCAGGGTCTGTACCTCACCGGTGGCCTTCATCACCTCGGCAAACCCGGAGGCGGCGATCATGATGAAGCCAATCATCGCCATCATCTTCATGCCCTCGGTGAAGAGGTCATCGGTCTCGCGCCATTTCACAATGCCCGACACCGAGAAGATCAGGAAACCGACCAGCGCCCCGATAATCATCGAGTCCAGCAGCAGTTGCACGATGAACGCAGCAGCAATCGCCACACCGGCAATCATCAGGCTCAGCGGGTTGTACTGCACCGCCACTTGCTCGACCTGCTCGATCTTCGCCAGGTCGTATACGCGCCGCTTGCGATAGGTGATGAACGCCATCGCCAGGCCGAAGACCATACCCAGCGCCGGAATGCCCATGGCGTGGGTGACATTGATACCGCTGATGTCGACACCGCTACGGGCAACGTTGGCCAGCAGGATTTCATTGAGGAAGATGTTGCCGAAGCCCACCGGCAGGAACATGTACGGCGTGATCAGACCGAATGTCATGACACAGGCGATCAAGCGGCGGTCGAGTTGCAGCTTGGTCAGTACATAAAGAAGCGGCGGCACCAGCAGCGGAATGAACGCAATGTGGATCGGCAGAATGTTCTGCGAGGCAATCGCCACCACCCACAACAGGCCAATCAGCAGCCATTTGACGCTGCCACCGCCGGTCGAGTGCTGGCGATCGACCATTGCCAGCGCCTTGTCGGCCAGCGCATGAGCCAGACCGGACTTGGCAATCGCCACGGCGAAAGCGCCAAGCAAGGCGTAGGACAACGCCACGGTCGCGCCGCCGCCCAAGCCGCTGTTGAACGCCTTGAGCGTGGCGTCGATGCCCAGGCCACCGGTGAGGCCGCCGACCAGCGCGCCCACGATCAAGGCGATCACTACGTGCACGCGGGACAGGCTGAGGATCAGCATGACGCCGACTGCCGCTATGACTGCATTCATTTCACTTCCTCGAAAAACACTGCGGTGGAAAACCGACCGCCAGACAGAATGAGTCCGCCAAAGCTTAACCGGCGGATTTGCAAAGAGGGTCTTATTAGAAGGGCGCGCACTGTGCCGCAGAGTGGCGGCGGTGTCAAAGCGAGCGCTCCCGGGTGCGTCAATCCGCCATATTGTGTTTCAACGATAAAGAAAGCCGAAACGCGGCCGTTACAGTGCAAAGTCTCAGATATTTATCGAATAAGGACGTCTCCATGTCGCTCAGACAACTTTCCATCCAATGGAAAATCACCCTGCTCGCCGGCCTCTGCCTGGCCGGTATCGTGACCCTGTTGGTAGGTCTTTCGCTGTATCGCATGGAACACAGTTCTGAACTGGTGAAAGCTTCGAGCATGGAAATGCTCACCGAGTCGGCGCAGGCGCGCATCGAATCGCAAGGGGAAGTGCAGGCGGCCGGCATTCGCCAGCAGTTCATGGACGCCTATCAGTACGGTCACGGCTTCTCGCGGCAGGTACTGTTTCTGCGCGAGCAGGCCGAGAAGCGTTTCCTCGATGCCTTCGACCTGCGCGAAGACATGACCCGACAGGTCAAATCGGCGCTGCAAGCCAACCCTGACCTGCTCGGCCTGTCGCTGGTATTCGAAGCCAACGCGCTGGACGGCAAGGACGAACTGTTTGCCGGTCAGGCTGAACTCGGCAGCAACGACAAGGGCCGTTTCGCCCTGTACTGGTCGCAACCGACCCCGGGCAAAGTCACCTCGATGGCCCTGCCGGAAAGCGACATGGCCGACACCAGCACCGGCCCCAGCGGTCAAGCGGCCAACGCCTGGTTCACCTGCCCGCGCGCCACACTCAAGCCGTGTGTAATCGAACCGTACTTCTACGTGATCGACGGGCAAAACGTGCTGATGACCAGCATCGTCTTCCCGCTGATGGTCAACGGCAAAGTCATCGCCTCGCTGTCGGTCGACATCAACCTCAACAGCCTGCAAGCGGTCAGTCAGGGCGCAAGCAAAAAGCTCTACGACGGCCAGACCGCCGTGAGCATCATCAGCCCCGCCGGCCTGCTCGCCGGTTACAGCCGGGATGCCGGCAAACTCAGCCAGCGTCTGGATGCCGTGGACAAGATCAGCGGCGCCGAACTGCTGAGCAAACTGGCTTCCAGCACCAGCGTCAGCAGCCTGCACAGCAACGGCCAGCTGAAAGTGCTGTCGCCGTTCCAGCCGATTCCCGGCGGCCCGTCGTGGGGCGTGCTGCTGGATGTACCGGAAAAAGTCCTGGTCAGCCGCGCCGAAGCGCTCAAGCAACAGCTGGACGCGAGCAATAATTCCGGCACGTTGATCGAACTGAGCCTCGGCGTGCTGGCCGCGTTGATCGGCCTGCTGCTGGTGTGGCTGATGGCACGCAGCGTGACCAGACCGATCCTCGGCGTGGCGCACATGCTCGAAGACATCGCCAGCGGCGAAGGTGATCTGACCCGCCGTCTGGCCTATGACAAAAAGGACGAACTCGGTCAATTGGCCGGTTGGTTCAACCGCTTTCTCGACAAGTTGCAGCCGATCATCGCCGAAGTAAAACGCTCGGTGCAGGACGCCCGCAACACCGCCGACCAGTCCTCGGCCATCGCCACCCAGACCAGCGCTGGCATGGAACAGCAATACCGTCAGGTCGATCAGGTCGCCACCGCGTCCCACGAAATGAGCGCCACTGCGCAAGACGTCGCCCGCAGCGCCGCGCAGGCTGCCGAGGCCGCCAAGGATGCTGATCGCGCTACCCGTCAGGGCCTGACCGTGATCGATCGCACCACGGCGAGCATCGACACCCTCGCTGCCGACATGAGTGCGGCGATGGTGCAAGTCGAAGGGCTGGCGGCCAACAGCGAGAAGATCGGCGCGGTGCTGGAAACCATTCGCGCCATCGCTGAACAAACCAACCTGCTCGCGCTCAACGCCGCGATCGAAGCGGCGCGTGCTGGTGAAGCCGGACGTGGATTTGCCGTGGTCGCCGATGAAGTCCGCAACCTCGCCCGCCGCACGCAAGAGTCGGTGGAAGAAACCCGTCAGGTGATTGAGCAACTGCAAACCGGCACGCAGGATGTAGTCGGTTCGATGGGCAACAGCCACCGCCAGGCTCAGGGCAGTGTCGAACAGGTTGGCCAAGCGGTGACCGCGCTGCGTCAGATCGGCGATGCGGTGACGGTGATCAGCGACATGAACCTGCAGATTGCCAGTGCCGCTGAAGAGCAAAGTGCGGTGGCCGAGGAGATCAATAACAACGTGGCGACGATCCGCGATGTGACCGAGTCGTTGTCCGGGCAGGCGAATGAGTCGGCACGGGTGAGCCAGTCGCTCAATAGCCTGGCGAATCAGCAGCAGAGTTTGATGGATCAGTTTCGCGTTTGATTTGAAGGTAGTGGGGTGTCAGGTAGATCCTTACCCCCTCACCCCAGCCCTCTCCCCCAAGGGGGCGAGGGGGAAAGGGAGCCGATCTTCGTGCCATTCAAAACTTGAGTCCGTCTCGGTATTTCAGATCACGGAAAGCTTTCAAAACCTGAGTCCGGCACGATATCTCAGGTCGGTGTACCTCGAACAAACACCTCGGTCAGTCCCCTCTCCCTCTGGGAGAGGGCTAGGGTGAGGGGCTTTTAGAGGCTCACCGCCGAGGCAACTCAATCACCACTTTCAACCCGCCCCACTCACTCTCGCCCAACACCAGCAACCCGCCCCACGTATCGACAATGTCGCGCACAATCCCCAGCCCCAACCCATGCCCGTGGGTCTGCTCATCCAGCCGCGTGCCCCGGCTGAACACCTCAGCGCGCTGCTGTTCGGGAATCCCCGGGCCGTCATCTTCCACGCTCAGTGCAAAACCATCCGAACGTTCAATCACACTCAGACGCACCTCGGCGTCCGCCCACTTGCAGGCGTTATCCAGAAGATTCCCCAACAGTTCGAGCAAATCCTCACGATCCCACGGCAGTTGCAACCCCGCCGGCGCGACATAACTCAGCGCCAAATGCTCGCCATGAATCATGTTCAACGTCGCCAACAACCCCGGCAGTTCCGCATCACAATCAAACAACGCACCCGGTAGCGCATCACCGGACAGCCGTGCACGGTTCAACTCGCGGTTGAGCCGCTGCTGCACTTGCTCCAGCTGCTCCTTGAGCACCTTGCGCAACTCGGGATGCGCATCGAGTTTTTCGCTGGAGGCCAGACTCAACAACACCGCCAACGGCGTTTTCAATGCATGCCCGAGATTGCCCAAGGCATTGCGCGAGCGCTTGAGGCTGTCTTCAGTGTGCGCGAGCAAATGGTTGATCTGCGCCACCAGCGGTTCCAGTTCCACCGGCACCTGATCATCGAGTTGCGAACGCTGGCCCTGCTGCAATTGCGCGATCTGCTCACGAGCCCTTTCCAGCGGTTTCAGCGCGCGGCGCACGGTCAATCGCTGCAAGAACAGAATCAGCAACAATGCCGCCAGACCAAGGCCGAGGCCGATCTGGCGCATGCGCTGAAAGCTCTCGCGCACGGGGGTGTAATCCTGCGCGACGCTGATCGAAATCGACTGGCCCAGGCGCCGATAATCCGAGCGCAGCACCAGCAACTGCTGACCGTCCGGCCCCAGTTGCAGATTGCTGTGCAACCCGGGATGGTCGAGCAGCGGCAGGTCCTGATCCCACAACGAGCGTGAACGCCAGTGGCTGTCGGCAAAATCGATACGGAAATAGTGCCCGGAAAACGGCCGCTGATAGGCCGGGGACAGATGTCTTTCATCCAGTTGCAGCCCTTGCGGGCCACGGACCAGCGCCACCAACAGGCTCTCGCTGTCGTTGCGCAGGCCGGCTTCGAGGTAGCGCTGCAAACCCACTTCGAACAACCACAGACTGGTTTGCGCCACCACCACACCGACGACCACCATCACGCTGATCAGACCCAGGCTCAAGCGGCGCTGGATCGACCTCACGAAGCCTGCCCGCCGAACAGGTAACCCTGGCCGCGACGGGTTTCGATCACGCTTTTGCCGAGCTTGCGCCGCAGGTGGTTGACGTGCACTTCGAGGACGTTGGAATCACGCTCGGTTTCACCGTCGTAGAGGTGTTCGGCGAGGTGGCTTTTGGAGAGGATCTGCTCCGGGTGCAGCATGAAATAACGCAGCAGACGGAACTCGGCGGCGGTCAGTTGAATATCGGCGCCGTCGCGAACCACGCATTGCCGACCCTCGTCCAGATGCAGACCGGCCGCCTGCAAAGTCGGCTGATTGGCCTGGCCTTTGGAGCGGCGCAGCAGCGATTGAATGCGCAGTTGCAGCTCTTCGGGGTGAAACGGTTTGGTCAGGTAATCGTCGGCACCGGCCTTCAGGCCTTCGATGCGCTCGGCCCAGGAATCGCGCGCCGTGAGAATCAGCACCGGAATCGCCAGACCGCCGGCGCGCCATTGCGCCAGCACCTCAAGCCCCGGCACGCCGGGCAGGCCGAGGTCGAGAATGATCAGGTCATACGGCTCACTACTGCCCTGATACAACGCATCACGACCGTCCGCCAGCCAATCGACCGCGTAACCTTGCCGTTGCAGGCCGGCGAGCAATTCGTCGGCCAGCGGTACGTGGTCTTCCACCAATAGCAAACGCATCGATCAATCTTCCTTGTCTTTCACAAGTTCGCCGGTATCGGCCTTCAAGTGCAGCTCACGGGCGACACCTTCAAGGGTGAGCAACTCGACTTCATAAATGTAGACGTCGTGTTTTTCTTCCAGCTCGACTTCCAGCAATTTTGCGCCGGGATAGCGATCCAGCGCCTGCTGCAGCACTTGCTCCAGCGGCAGGATCACGCCCTTCTCACGCAGACTCAGGGCTTCGTCCTGATCGAGGTCACGCGCCATCGCGGCCGAGCAGAAAATCACCAGCGCCAATGCCGTACGGCTGGTGGCGCGAACATTAACCTTCATTACTTATCCTGATGATCCTTGAGAACCTGCCCAGTCACCGCGTCTAATTCCAGATCCCAATCGACGCCCTGCGGATCGCGCATTTCGATCTGGTAGCTGTACTTGCCGTACTCTTCTTCCAGCTCGGTTTCAGTGATCGTCGAACCCGGGTGTTTGGCCAACGCGGTGGCGTTGAGCTTCTCGAAGGAGACGATAGTACCAGCGTCGCGCAGACGCAGGGCTTCGTCAGGGCCGAGATCGCGGGCATGGGCGAGGCTGGCAGTGAAACCGATAATCGAGGCAATGGACAGGGCAGTCAGGGTTTTCATGGTGTCTCCATATTTTTATGTGTTGCATACGGTGGGCACCTTAGCGGGATGAACTTAACTGAAACTGAATTGCCATCATTGCTCCAGCTCAACACATTACCTCCTTGTGGGAGCGAGCCTGCTCGCGATAGCGGTGTATCAGACAGATCATTATTCAATGACACACCGCTATCGCGAGCAGGCTCACTCCTACAAGGTTTTGTAACATGTGCTTATAATTGTTCGCTTGCTAACGATCGAGACCGGTATGACCGCCATCCACATCAAATTCCCCGCCCTCACCCTCAAGGCCGGCCCGCGCGCCATGGCGCGCATTCGTGCGCAAGGCCTGAACGCTGCCGACGTCGGCACCCTGCCCGGCGCCGCCGGTGGACCGAAGGCGTTGGGGATTCAGGGGCTGGATCTGGCGCTGTTCGGTGAATGGCTGCCCAGCGCGCCGCGCGAGCGTTCGCTGATCGGCGCCTCGGTCGGTTCCTGGCGTTTCGCCAGCGCTTGCCTGCCGGACGCCGCCGAAGGCATCCGGCGCCTCGGTCATCTGTACGCCGAGCAGAACTTCAACAAAGGCGTGACCATGGCCGAGATCAGTCAGAGCTCGCAGCGCATGCTCCATGACCTGCTCGACGGCCGCGACGCGAGCATCCTCGACAACGCGCATTACCGTCTGAACATCATGGTGGTGAAAAGTCAGGGACGCCTGGCTGATGACCATCGCGGTCGCCTGGGTCTGGCGCTGGGTTCGGTGATCGCCGACAACTTGCGCGGCCGCGCGCGCCTGTCGCGACACTTCGAACGCTTGATCATCCACGACCCACGCCTGGCCCCGCCGGTGAATGCGCTGAACGACTTCCCGTCGCGCTTCGTCGCCCTGAATACCAGCAATCTGCGTCAGGCCCTGCTCGCCTCGGGTTCGATCCCGATGGTCATGGAAGGTGTACGGGATTTGCCGGGCGCCGGTGCTGGCACTTTCCGCGATGGTGGTCTGCTCGATTATCACCTCGACCTGCCGTACAGCGGTGACGGCATTGTGCTCTATCCGCACTTCACTGATCGGGTGATTCCCGGCTGGTTCGACAAGACCCTGCCATGGCGCAAGGCCTCGGTGCAGCGCTTGCAGGACGTGCTGCTGCTCGCGCCGTCGAAGGAATATCTGGCGCGCCTGCCCTACGGCAAATTGCCTGATCGCAACGACTTCAAACGCTTTATGGGCGATGCAGCGAGCCGGCAGAAATACTGGCACGCAGCGATGGACGAGAGCCGCCGCCTGGGCGATGAATTTCTTGAACTGACTGCCAATGGTCGCCTCGCCGAGCGCTTGCTGACCCTTTAGTCAGCACGGTCAAACACAAGCTGATAAACTCGCCGCCTGCCCGAATCGCTGCGGCGAACGCCATCTGAACAGAGCCGAAAATACCGTGGAAATCTTCAAAGAGTTTACTTTCGAATCCGCCCACCGCCTGCCGCACGTCCCGGACGGCCACAAGTGCGGGCGTCTGCACGGTCACTCGTTCAAAGTGGCGCTTCACCTCAGCGGCGACCTCGATCCGCACACCGGCTGGATCCGCGATTTCTCCGAGATCAAGGCGATTTTCAAACCGCTGTACGAGCGTCTCGACCACAACTACCTGAACGACATTCCCGGCCTGGAAAACCCGACCAGTGAAGTGCTGGCCAAATTCATCTGGAATGAAATGAAACCGTTGCTGCCGGAACTGAGCGCGATCCGTATTCACGAGACGTGCACCAGCGGTTGCATCTATCGCGGTGAGTAACTTCTGACACCCCAACTATCCCTGTGGGAGCGAGCCTGCTCGCGAAAGCGGTGTGTCAGCCGACATTGATATCGACTGATACGCCCTCTTCGCGAGCAGGCTCGCTCCCACAAGGAAACAGTGATTTGCCAGAGAACAGCCTTCACGGCTGTTTTTTTACGCCTATGCTTTTTGGCTCCCACCCGCCAAGAGGACAGGCCCATGACAGACTGGCTGCTGGATCAGGTCTTTGACTTCAACGGCCGACAGGTCCGCTACACCGTGCGCGGCGATGGCCCGCCGCTGGTGTTCGTGCATGGCACGCCGTTTTCGTCGTACGTGTGGCATCGGATTGCGCCGCACTTTTTCACGACTCATCGCGTGTATTACTTCGATCTTCTCGGCTACGGGCGCTCCGAGCAGCCCGACGCCGACGTCTCCCTCGGTGTGCAAAACCAACTGTTGGCGCAGTTACTCGACCACTGGAATCTGCAACGCCCTGACGTCGTCGCCCACGACTTCGGCGGCGCCACCGTGCTGCGCGCACATCTGCTCGACGGCAAGGATTACCGCAGCCTGACCCTGATTGATCCGGTCGCGCTGACGCCTTGGGGTTCGCCGTTCGTGCAGCACGTGCGTCAGCATGAAGCGGCGTTTAGTGGCATCCCCGACTACATTCAGCGCGCCATCGTGCCGACCTATATTCGCGGGGCGATCCACCGCGAGATTGCCGATCACGAACTCGCACCCTACGTGCAGCCGTGGCTTGGCGATCCGGGGCAAGCGGCGTTCTATCGGCAGATTGCGCAGATGGATGAGCGCTATACCCGTGAAGCAGAAAGCCTGTACCCGACAATCCGTTGCCCGGTACAGATTCTCTGGGGCGAGCAGGATCAGTGGATTCCCATCGAGCGTGGCCGCGCGTTACATCAAATGATCCCGGGGTCACGATTCCACCCGATTGCCAACGCCGGACACCTCGTCCAGGAAGACGCCCCGGAAGCCATCGTCGCCGCCCTGCTGCGCTTCCTCTGAGCCAACACCCATCCCTTGTGGGAGCGAGCCTGCTCGCGAAAGCGGAATATCAGCCACTGCAGATGTCGCCTGACACGCCGCCTTCGCGAGCAGGCTCGCTCCCACATTGGGCTTGGGTGTATTCAGGTGCACCGCTTTCGCGCCAATCCGCGCGACTCGTCTATACATAACCCGCGCCACCCGGCATTTGGCACGACCACTGCAACCCTCCCCGCGTCTTCTCAATTCCAGCAAGGACCGCCCCATGACGCAGAACGATCCCGGCAACGATTACCCCCTCAGCGAAGTCCCCATGCATGCACGCAAAGGCCTGGCCTCGACGGCGATGGTGCTGCTCGGTTTCACGTTTTTCACCGCAACCATGTTTGCCGGCGGCAAGCTCGGCGTGGCGTTCAGTTTCGCCGAGATGATGGCGGTGATCGTCGTCGGCAACCTGCTGCTCGGCCTGTATGCGGCGGGCCTGGGTTATATAGCCTTCAAAAGCGGCCTCAACTCAGTGCTGATGGGCCGCTTCTGCTTCGGCGAAGTCGGCAGCAAGCTCAGTGACCTGATCCTCGGTTTCACCCAGATCGGCTGGTACGCCTGGGGCACGGCGACGGCAGCCGTGGTGATCGGTAAATATTTCAATCTCGACGAAAGTACGGTGCTCGGCCTGATGGTGCTGTTCGGTCTGCTGTTCTGCGCCACGGCCTACGTCGGTTATCGCGGGCTGGAAATCCTCTCGTACATCGCCGTGCCGGCGATGATGTTGTTGCTCCTGCTGTCGATGTGGGTGGCGACGGTGAAAGTTGGCGGGTTCGAAGGCTTGCTCAGCGTAGTGCCGACGGGTTCGCTGGACTGGTCGACGGCGATTACTCTGGTGTTCGGCACCTTCGTCAGCGGCGCCACGCAGGCGACCAACTGGACACGCTTCTCGCGCTCGGCGCGGGTGGCGGTGCTGGCCAGCCTGATCGGATTCTTCATCGGCAATGGCCTGATGGTGCTGATCGGTGCGTATGGCGCCATCGTCTACCAACAGCCGGACGTGGTTGAAGTGCTGCTGTTGCAAGGTTTCGCCATGGCCGCAATGGCCATGTTGTTGCTGAACATCTGGAGCACCCAGGACAACACCATCTACAACTTCGCCGTCGCTGGTTGCAATCTGCTGCGCACCGGCCGACGCAAAACCGTGACCCTCGCCGGTGCGGTGATCGGCACCCTGCTCGCTCTGCTGGGCATGTACGACATGCTGGTGCCGTATCTGATTCTGCTCGGCACGGTGATTCCGCCGATTGGCGGGGTGATCATGGCGGACTTCTTCTTTCGTTGGCGCGGGCGTTATCCGCGCCTGGCCGACGCACGGTTGCCGGCGTTCAACTGGCCGGGACTCGGGGCCTATGCGGTCGGCACCGTCGCCGCGTTCAGCTCGCCATGGGTCGCGCCGCTGGTAGGGATCGCTGCTGCCGCGCTAACGTATGTCATCGTCACCGGCGTGCTCGGCGCTCGCAGCGCGACCGCGCCACTACAAGACTTATAAAAAAGGATTCGCCTGATGCACATCATCAACGCCCGTTTGCGCAACCAGGAAGGTTTGCACGAATTGCACCTTGAAGACGGTCTGATCCGCAACATCGCCCGGCAGACCGAAGCGCCGACCCTTGGCCCGGATGACCTCGACGCCGGCGGCAATCTGGTGGTGCCGCCCTTCGTCGAACCGCACATTCACCTCGACGCCACGCTGACCGCTGGCGAGCCGCGCTGGAACATGAGCGGCACATTGTTCGAAGGCATCGAGTGCTGGGGCGAGCGCAAGGTCACCATCACCGAAGAAGACACCAAGATCCGCGCGAAAAAAACCATTCAAGCGCTGGCCGCTCACGGCATCCAGCACGTGCGCACCCACGTCGACGTTACCGACCCGCAACTCACCGCGCTCAAAGCCATGCTCGAAGTCCGCGAGGAGAGCCGTCACCTTATCGACCTGCAAATCGTCGCGTTCCCGCAGGAAGGCATCGAGTCGTTCCGCAACGGTCGCGAATTGATGGAAGAAGCGATCCGCATGGGCGCGGACGTGGTCGGCGGCATTCCGCATTTCGAATACACCCGCGATCAGGGCGTCAGTTCGGTAAAGTTTCTGATGGACCTGGCCGAGCGCACCGGTTGCCTGGTCGACGTGCATTGCGACGAAACCGACGACCCGCATTCGCGCTTCCTTGAAGTGCTCGCCGAAGAGGCGCGCAGTCGCGACATGGGCGCGCTGGTCACCGCTAGCCACACCACGGCGATGGGTTCCTACGACAACGCCTACTGCGCCAAACTGTTCCGCTTGCTGGGCCATTCCGGAATCAGTTTTGTCTCCTGCCCGACCGAAAGCATTCACCTGCAAGGGCGCTTCGACAACTTTCCCAAACGCCGTGGCGTGACCCGCGTGAATGAGCTGCTCGAAGCCGGCATGAACGTGTGTTTCGGTCAGGATTCCATCGTCGACCCGTGGTATCCGCTGGGCAACGGCAACATTCTGCGAGTGCTTGAGGCGGGGCTGCATATTTGCCACATGCTCGGTTACCGCAACCTGCAAAGTGCGCTGGATCTGGTCACCGACAACAGTGCCAAAGCCATGCACCTGGGTGAGCGTTATGGCCTAGAACAGGGGCGGCCGGCGAATCTGCTGATTCTGTCGGCGGACAGCGATTACGAGGTAATCCGCAGTCAGGGCTTGCCGTTGTATTCGATTCGCGGCGGCAAGGTGTTGATGAAGCGGCAGATGCCGGTGGTGGAGTTCGGTACCGGGTTGAGCTGAGAGGTGCACCGTCAATCCTATGTGGGAGCGAGCCTGCTCGCGAAGAGGTTGGCACATTCAACATCAATGTGACTGACCCACCGCTTTCGCGAGCAGGCTCGCTCCCACAGGGGGCAGTGTTTGAACATGATATTTGGGTTCACCACAAAACCCTGTGGGAGTCTGGCTTGCCAGCGATGGCGTCGGCGAATTCAACCCATCAACCGCGCCGTACCGAACAACCTGACCCGCCGCAATTCACCCTCTACTGCTTCGAGCAATATCGGCGCCGTGCCGCCGGGCATGACCACCTGCACTTCACCGGCCGCCACCCAACCCACACGCCATGCCGCGCAGGCCACTGCGCTGGCACTGGTGCCGGAAGACGCCGTCGGCCCCTCGCCGCGTTCGAACACTCGGGCAAGGATTCTCTGCGACGACTCCAGCGCTGCCCATTGCAGATTGACGCCCGCCGCGCATGGATCACCAGCGCCGACAGGCATGGCGTAGGCAACCTGGGTCAGGCCTTCGCTCAGCGGCGATTCACGCATCTGCTCATTGCTTGGCAACGCCGCGGCGTCACCGAGCAGCGTGACGCAATGCGGATTGCCAATGCGCACGAATTGGCTGTGTGCCCAGTCGGGATCAAGTTGTGCCAAGGGCCGGACGTGGCTCACGTCCCGAGCATTGAACTCAATGCCTTGAACAGTCTGCGCAGCGACCGCATCCGGTCCGAATCGCGGTTGACCGAGATCAAGCCAGAAACCTTCAACACCTTCGACTTCGGCCGGTTTCACCGAGGTCTCCACGGCGTCACCCTTGTCGTGATGCACGCGCACCAACGCACCCTCCTCCGGCATCAAGCCTTGCTCGGTCAGCGCCTGCGAGAAAATCGTCAGGCCGTTGCCACTGCGCTCGGCGAGGCTGCCGTCGGTGTTGACGATCAGCACGTCGAATGGCGGCGACGTCTGGAACGGTCCGATCAGCAGGCCGTCGCTGCGGTGGGATTTGCTGTTCGCCGGGCGCTGGCCTTCGGGCCAGTCACAGCAGAGTTTGATTGCTGCTTCGCTCCAGGACTGACGCGACGAGGCGCATTCGGTGGCGCCGGATGGCAAATCGATGCCCGCCTCGCGTAATTCGGTGAGCGAGATCACGCCATAGATATTGCCCCGTGCATCGTAGAATTGCGTCATCTGTGTTTGCCCCTGTCGCCGAAGAAGGCCACTGTAAAACGTAATCCCTTGTGGGAGCGAGCCTGCTCGCGAATGCAGTGTGTCAGCCGATATTTTCTTTATCTGACACACCGCCTTCGCGAGCAGGCTCGCTCCCACAGGAATCGGTGCATGACCGCTGATTAGTGAGCCCGCTCCCACAGGGAGATGTGCATGACCGCTTATTGGTGAGTCTCTGTTCCCACAGGGTAGGATGTTGCCTGTACTTCCCCGAATGGCCGGCGATCGAACCTCGTCGTTGAATCACTGTCCTTCGGGGACGCGAAGTTTTTTGCCAAGGATCGATATGACCAGCCTCAACCCCCAAGACACTTTCGTCCCCGGACGCCTGCAACAGATGTCCACGCGCATCGCCTTTTTCATCGCTGGCCTCGGCATCGCCGCGTGGGCGCCCTTGGTGCCGTACGCCAAGGCGCGCGCCGGGCTGGATGAAGGCACGCTGGGGTTACTTTTGTTGTGCCTCGGGGTCGGTTCGATTCTGGCGATGCCGCTGGCGGGGATTCTGGCCACGCGCTTCGGCTGTCGGCGCGTCGCCACCGGCGGCACCTTGTTGATCTGCGCGGCGCTGCCGTTACTGGCCACGGTGTCGTCGATACCGGCACTGATCGCCACGCTGTTCATGTTCGGCGCCGGCCTGGGCACGGTGGATTCGACGGTGAACCTGCAAGCGGTGATCGTCGAGCGCGCCAGCGGCAAGAACATGATGTCGGGTTTCCACGGCTTGTTCAGTCTCGGCGGGATTGTCGGCGCGGCGGGTGTCAGTGCCTTGCTCGGCCTGGGTTTGACGCCACTGGCCGCCATGCTGGTGGTGGTTGTCGTGCTGATCGCGGCATTGTTCAAATGCGTGCCGCACATGTTGCCCTACGGCAGTGAAAGTTCCGGACCGGCATTCGCCATCCCTCACGGCATCGTGCTGTTTATCGGCGGGATGTGCTTCATCGTGTTCCTGACTGAAGGCGCGGCACTGGACTGGAGTGCGGTGTTTCTGGCGCAGGAACGCGGGATCGACACAGCATACGCGGGGTTGGGTTACGCGGCATTCGCCCTGACCATGACCGCTGGACGCTTGATGGGTGACCGGATTGTGCGGCTGGTCGGTGCCACGCGGATCATTCTGTTTGGTGGTTTATTGGCGGCTGCCGGTCTGTTTCTGGCGACGTTCGCGCCGAGCTGGGAAGCAGCGCTGGTGGGTTATGCGCTGGTCGGCGCTGGCTGCTCGAACATCGTGCCGGTGCTGTACACGGCGGTGGGCAAGCAGACGGTGATGCCGGAGAGCATCGCCGTGCCGGCCATTACCACGCTCGGTTATGCAGGGATTCTGGCAGGGCCGGCGGTGATCGGCTTTGTCGCCCATGCCAGCAGTTTGAGTTTTGCCTTTGGCTTGATGGCGGTGCTGTTGGTGGCAGTGGCCATCGGCGGGAAAGTGCTCAAGGTTTGAGCAACGGCTTTAAGATGAACGGTCGATTCCGGCGCCGTCCACTGTCATAACTGACAGTAGACGACGCTGACAGCGCGTAGCAGCATAGGTTGATCATGACTTATGGATGCGATATGAAAGCGCTCTTCAGAAACGGAATTCTGGCGTTGCCATTGTTGCTCGGCTTGTGCAAGGGCGTGCAATCCTCAACGCTGACTGATCTGGGCGAAGGTGTAGCGAATTTCGCACCGGAGCAACGCTTGAACAATGATCATGGACAACACCGGCACTGGCTGGCGATCGGTCGGTTGAATTTCAAAAACAGTCAATGCTCCGGCAGCTTGATCGATACCCGTGGTGCCGATGTTGAACAGGACGGTCCGGCATACGTTCTGACCGCCGGACACTGTGTCGGCAGCGACGCAGATCGCTTTATCCAGAATGCCCCCGCCTCTGGCCAGGTCATCTTCAATTATTTCGAGGACACCCAGGCTCAGCAGTTGGCCTACTCGATAGCGCGAATTTCCTGGGGCACCCGCCGTGGTGGCGACATCGCCATCGTTGAACTTGACCGCTCGCTGAAACAACTCATGACTGATGGTATCTCGCCGTTGAAACTGGCGCGAAACCCTGCAGCAACGGGGTCGAACGTGCTGATCGTCGGAGCACCGCACTTCACCTTTCTGACACGGGTTGCCTGCCGCCAGGAGGCATCAGTCGATATTTTCGAGGATGGTTATGTCTGGTTTGATCAACTGAGCAATCGTTGCGAAGGTGTGCGTAACGGTATTTCCGGCTCACCCGTTCTGACGCGTTATGACAACGAGATCCTTGGGGTCATCGGCACCACCACCCGCCTTGATGGACCTTTTCGGTGCGCAGGGGACGCGCCGTGTGAAATACGCGACGGCATCCCGCAAAAATCGCTGAACACCAATTACGCAACGCCCACCTCCGATCTGGCTCGCTGCTTCACCGCAGGCTGGTTGACGCCCGATGTCGCCAACTGCCCGCTCGGTCCGGCCAGCGATTTCGAACCCCGTCACGAAGAAAACTACGTCAGAATGGTACGCACTAAAAAGGGCAGTACTGTGCCGCTGACGTGGACACAGATCTTTGCGTTGAATCAACCCTTTTACCGGCTCAAATACACCCGGACACTGGCTGACTGCGCGAATAGCCAGGGCTATGGCCCGGCTCGGCCCAGCAAAGGCCACGAACAAGACATCTCGACTTACGCGCTGGACGCAGGCCCCGGTTTTTATTTCCTGTGTGTCATCGGGCAAGCGCAGAAGGCCGCCGTGGACCGACGATCGGCCCGCAATGCCAAAATCTACTGGCGCTGGGCTCTAGCGGAGCCGGTAAACACCGCGCCGGTCTATACGCTGGTTGAAAGTAAAAAGAACACGTTTATCGTGACCCTTCTCGAGCAGCCGCCGGATCTGGCTATAACCGGTTATCAATACAAAAGCACGGCACCACAATTTTCCGATTGTCTGACGGCCGAAGGGTATCAACGCATAAATCCGGATAAGAACGCTTTCACCGTCTCGGTCGCCGATGGCCCGAAAAGAGTTTGTCTCAAAGGTCACGACATCGTGGGCAATCCCTCCCCCGTCGTGGACTTCCAGCTACTCAATTCAACCGACAGGCCATAAATGGCTGTGCGCCAGGCGGCTGGTCACAGCCGCCTGTGCGTGCGGTCAGAAACCCACACTGGCCTGCACAAAGAACGTACGCGGCGCGCCGACATACATCCCCGAGTTGTTGTCGCTGGAGCGGGTGAAGTACTGCTTGTCGAAGACGTTCTTCACCCCGGCGCCCAGTTTCAAATTCGACACCTGCGGCCCGAAGTCATAACCCCCACGCACGTTCCAGGTCACGTAACCCGGGATGTCGCCATACTGCCCGTCCGCCGTGCCATCGGTGATGTAGTTGCCGTTGAAACTGCCGTCGGCGTTGACACCGGTGCCCGGCGAGCGCTGTTTCGACTGAGCGAAACCGTCGATATTGTAAGTCCAGCGGTTGATGTCGTAACGCAAACCGACGGTCGCCACCTGACGCGAATAGAACGGCAGATCACGGCCCTTGAAGCCCGGAATCTCGCCTTCATAAGTGGCGCGGGTGTAGGTGAAGCCAGCGTTGGCGGTCAGACCGTCGAGGCGCGGATCCAGCGCCGCCATGTCGTAGTGCACCGAGGCTTCGATGCCCTGGTGCTTGGTTGCGCCGAGGTTGGTCCAGCCCACGTCATTGCTGATGTATTGCAGCTCGTCGTCGAAGTCGATGTAGAACAGCGTCACTTCGCCGCCCCACACGTCATCGTTGTAGCGCGTGCCGATCTCGTAGGTCTTGGCCTTTTCCGGCTCCAGACCATTGGCAGTCTGATCACCCGAGCCGCCCTGGCCGAGCTGGAAATACTGCAAGCTGCCGAACGAGGTTTCGTAGTTGGCGAAGAGTTTCCAGGCGTCCGACAGGTGATACATCACGCTAAGCGCCGGCAGCGGTTCGTTGCTCTCGATGCTGCGGTTTTTCGCCTGCACCGGTTTGCCGGCGGTGTCGAGCACGGCGCGGTCATGCCAGTCGGTGCTGATGTGTTCGAAGCGAATGCCGGGAGTGATGGTCCAGTTGCCGACGTCGATCTTGTTGTCGAGGTAGACCGAGTTGGCCTCGGTGCCGCCCGTGCGGTCCTGGAACACATGGCCGTCGGAGGTCGGCGTGAGCACCGGCTGGTTGTTGACCAGCGCCACACGGCTCGACGATTCGTGCATCGCCTCTTTCAGGTAGCGATAACCGACGCTGACTTCCTGGGTGGTCGGGCCGACATCGAAAACCCGCGACACCCGTGGCTCGATGCCCAGCGTGTAATACGAACGCGGGTAAGAGCTGAGGGTTTTCTGGTCGCGGGCGGCGATGGTGCTGCCACGGAAACTGTCGGTGTAATACGTCAGAATTTCCGCCTGGGTGCGCTCGTCGATCTGGCGGAGCCACTTGAACGACACGTCTTTGCGCCGCCCGGTGAACTGGTCGTAGTCACGTACCGAGTCGTACGGTTTGGCGTCGTACTGCTTCTGCGTCAGACCGCCGGGCATGTCCGCCGTGGCGTCGTAGTAGTGGAAGTTGAGGCTGAAATCGTCCTGATCGGTGGGCGCCCAGTGGGTCTTGAGCAACACGTCGTCGATGTCGTTGCCGTTGTTGCGCTCGCGGTAACCGTTGCCGTTGACGCCGGAATACAGCAACGCCACGCCCATGCCATTGTCGGCGGTGCCGCCGAGGAACGCGGTGTCGATGTGTTTCCAGCCACCGTACTGAGTGGTTTCCAGCGTGGTGCCGATTTCGCCAGTGGCTTTTTCCGGAATCGCCCGGGTGACGAAGTTGATCACCCCGCCGACGTTTTGCGGCCCATAACGCACCGAACCGGCGCCGCGTACCACGTCGATGCTGTCAAGATTGCCCGAGGAAATCGGCGCCATCGACAGTTGCGGCTGGCCGTAAGGGGCAAACGCCGCCGGCACGCCATCGATCAGCACGGTGGAGCGCGGCGACAGACGCGAGGTCAGACCGCGTACACCGACGTTGAGGGAAATGTCACTGCCGCCGGTGCCGTTGGAATCCTGCACCTGCACGCCCGGTACGCGCTTGAGCACGTCACTGACGTTCATTGCGCCCTGTTCAACCATCGCTTCGCGGCGGATCACCGTGCGCGCCCCGGGGTGATTCTGCACCACGGCGGCATTGGCATCACCGAGCCAGTCACCCACCACTTTGATGTCGGTCACACCCAACTCCAGCGGACCGTTGCTGGCGGCGGAAGTCGCGGCCGGTGAGAGCGTCACCGAACCTTCGTTGATCTGATAATCCAGACCACTGCCCTGCAGCAATTGGCTTAACGCCTGCTCCGGCGAGATGTCACCATCGACCGCCGGGGCCTGTTTGCCGGCGACCAGATCCGGGCTGAAAAACACTTGCAGCGATGTCTGCTGGCCCAGTTCGCTCAAGGCCTGGCCCAGCGGCTGCGCACGGATATGAATGGCTTCACCGGCGAACGCCTGCGGCATGCCAGCGTTGACCGCCAGCGCAAGAGCCAGCGGCAGCCAAGGGAATTTTTTGTTGTTGGCAGGGGTGTTTTTCACGTCGTACGTAGTCCTGTGGATCGCAAGAGTGTGCGGCTGTTAATGCAAACCAGTTGCAGTTGAACAGGAAGACGATGAACTCGAAAAAAACCTGAATTTTATTTTGCGATTATTTCCTGACTGCCATCCGCGAGGGTGCGCACGGCCACCGGCAGGATGCTCGGCAAGGCTTTGAGCAAGGCATCGGTGTTGTCGGATTTGAACACGCTGGTCAGGCGCAGACTGGCCACGGCCGGGTTGGTCACGGTCAACGGCTTTTCACGATAACGCGACACTTCGGCCGCGACTTCGCTGAGGCTGGCGTTGTTGAACACCAGTTTGCCGCCACGCCATGCCGTCAGTTCTGCCGGGTTGACCGCATAGGCGGCGGCGACCTGGCCTTGGGCATCGACGTGGGTGCCGAGGCCGTCGGTCAGGCTGATAAATTGATTATCCGACGCATCACGGCCCTGCACTTTCACCGTGCCCTGCTCCACCGCCACGCGGGTCTGCGCGACATCGCGGCGCACATCGAAACGCGTGCCGGTGACCGTGACCTTGCCGCTGCCCGCCTCGACTACGAACGGTCGCGCAGTATCGTGCGCAACGCTGAACATCGCCTCACCTTCACTTAACTCGATCAGCCGCCGATCCTGTTCAAAGCGCACCTGCAAGCGACTGCGGCTGTTCAAATCGATCACCGAACCGTCCGGCAGCGCCACATGTTTACGCTCGCCCAACGCCGTGGCGAACTCGGCGCGGTAACCGCCCGGATGATTCAAACCACTGAACAAGCCCAGCCCGAGCGCCACCGCCAGCACACTCGCAGCCACCGCATAACGCAACAACGGACGGCGTTGGCGACGGTTCGGCGGGGTTTCAGCGAGGGCTTCGAGGCGCGGCGCCGAAAGCAAATCGGCGGCTGACCACAAGCCCTGCAGCAACTGAAATTCGTCACGGTGCTGCGGATGTTCATTCAGCCAGGCGTCGAAGCGCTGCTGCTCGTCGGCCTCAATGGCCGGCTCCTGCAAACGCACAAACCAGCGAGCCGCGTCATCGCGCACCGTTGTTTGCCCGCACGCGCAAGCACGCGTCTCCATCATGGAATGTCCTGTTGGGCTGAAGATGAAAGGGGGCAGCGGCTCATGACTGCAACCCGTCGAGGCGATCGCGCAGATGGCGCAGGGTGCGGATCATATACTTTTCGACCATGTTCTTGGACAGCCCCAGGCGTTCGGCGATTTCCGCCTGAGTCAGGCCTTCGATCTTCTGCCAGACAAAAATCTTCCGGCAATTGATCGGCAACTCGCTGAGCGCCCGTTCGATGGAATCGGCCAGCTGGATCGCATGCATGTAATGCTCAGGGTCGCCGATTGACGACTCAGTGTGATCGATGTCCTGCGACTCCAAAGCGCCGCGCCGATCCTCACGCCGATAACCGTCGACCGCGATATTGCGCGCGGTCTGGTGCAAATACGCCCGTGGCTGCTGCACCGCCGCCGAATCGGACTCAAGCACCCGCACAAAGGTGTCGTGCGCCAGATCCTCGGCCTGCGCGCGATTGCGCAGGCGGCGAGTCCAGGTGCCGATCAACTCTTCGTAGTGCTCGAAAAAGCCGGGTCTGCGGGGACGCATGGGGGTTTTGGCGGCGCGCTGAGGAAAGGGGTGTGAATAGTAATGCTTCCTATTAAGGCGAGGCAATGGATTCCTCGACCGACCGTCCGGGTCACCTGTGCAGCTCAGTGTTTTATCGAAATCACACCACTCATGTATTCATGCAGATCGCGCAGATCCTTAACACTCCAGGCATGCGGCGGTATTTTTACCCCGTTTTCCTTTAGCGTTTTCGGTATCAGGTTGCCGTTCGGGCGAAGGATGATCGACGACACAATCACCCCCGGATATTCATGCAGTCGTTGCTTGAACGTGGAGGTTGTCAGGTCAGGTGTGGGCGGATTGCTTTTGTGCGCCAGCGGCCCTGTTCCTTTGATATCGGCGCCGTGGCACACAGCGCAGCGCTGCACATAGAGGTTTTTGCCGTTGCTGTTATCCGCGAAGGACACGGATGGTTGGGCGATCAACAAAGCCCCGAGTACAGCGACGAATGCTGTTTTCATTGTTTGCCTCCCTGGCGTCTTTAAGGTCGCGCATGATGCGCGAGATTTAACGTCTGGCGCAAAACAATGTGGGAGCGAGCTTGCTCGCGAATGCGGTTCACCAGTCACTTACTGCATTGACTGAATGGACGCTTTCGCGAGCAAGCTCGCTCCCACAGGGTTCGGTGGTGGATGGCAGATCTGGCACATCCACTACCGTTTGTTTTAGCCTTTTTCGTCGATCCCGGCTTGCAGGGTCTGGGTGTCCAGATGCCCGCTAAGGGTGACCGGGCCGACTTTCAGGTTGCCGTTTTCCAGGGAAACCTTCGGTGCGTTTTCCTCGGTTTTGTGCGGCAGATCCAGGCCTGCCTTCACGCCATAATCGCGGTTGCTCAGATCAGCACTGCTGACCTTCGAACCACCCAGATCGACCTTCCCTTGCGGCGCCGAAATCTGCGCGCCGGTCAGTTGCGTGGCGCCACCGACCGCGAGATTCACGCTTTGGTTGGCACTGATCCCGGACGCCTGCGCCACGCCGTCCTTATGCGCATACTCGCCCTGCGCTTTCAACGTCGGCTTGTAATCGGTGCCGGCAAGTTTCTCCTTGTCACTCGGCGGGTTTTTCTTCGCGGTCAGGCCCAGATCGACATCGACCTTGGCGTGGTTGCTCGAGTCTTGACGGCTCTCGACGGTCAAATCACCCGCGACCTTGCCGCTGACAGTTTTCGCGTCAATCCGCGCACCCGCCAGCAGTGCATCACCGGCGCTGTTCAACACCACGCTGTCAGCCTTGATCCGGCTGTTCTGCTGGGTGCTGCCTTGCAGGTAATCCACGCCGACTTTGGCCCCGGCGTTGAAGCCGTGATCGCTGCTGGCCTTCTCATCCTCGGCAGTCGGAGTTTTGCTGCTCAGGTTGCCGCCGGCGTTGAGCGCGACATTCCAGTTATTGCGGTGGTCGGTGGACTGCGCCGATTCCTGGACATAGCCACCCTTCTGCGCGTCGATGCTGACGGTCGGTGCGCTGACTTGCGTTCCTTGCAGGTGAATCGAATCACCGCTCAACACGATGCCGTTCTGGCTGTTGATCTGGCCACCGCTGAGGGTTTTCGAATCCTCGTTGACCCGACCGATATTGAAATTACCACTCAGATTGCCGCCCTGATCACGACTCTTCTCGCTGCTGGTTTTGCTGCCGCCGCCCTTCAAGCCGCCGCCGAGATTACTGCCGCTGGCGGTGTGGGTGTCGGTGGCCGCTTGCAGATCGAGCTTGCCGTCAGCGTGCAGATCGATGGCGCCAGCGCTGTCGATTTTCGTGCCTTGCTGCAACTGATTGCCACCGCTGCTCAACTGCACCGGGCCGTTGCCGCTGATGCTCGCAACGTGAGCCTGGGTGTCAGTGCTTTGCTTGCCAGTGTGATCGAGTTGGAAGCCGGCGCCGAGATCGACGTTGGTGCCATCGGTGCCCGGCAAGGTGCCGACCGTCAGGGAGCCATTGCCGCGCAGGCTGCTGTCGTTGCTGCTCTGGCGGTCGTTAGCCTGATTCAGCGCCAGATCACCGCCAGTCTTGATGCTCACACCACCCTGCCCGCCATCGAAACGGCTGCCTTCGAACTGCGCATCGCCGCCGATCTTGATGTTCACACCCTGGCTGCCGGCATAAGCGCCGACGACGGCGGTGGAATTGTCCTTGCTCGACGCACTGCTACCACCCGCGCCGCTGCCAGCGACGTTCACGTCTTCGCCGGTCTTGGTGTAGACGCGCACGTCGACCTTGGCATCCACCGCGTTAGCGCTGCTGTTGTGCGTGTTGCTCGCAGCGTCGGCAAGCAGTTTGTCAGCGCTGATGTTCACTTGGCCGGCGCTGGCGTTGTATTGCGTGCCTTGGTCATGCAGCGTGCCAGTGGTTTTCACATCGACGGTGCCGCCGTCAAAACGGCTGACCACGGCGTTGCTGCTATGCTCGGTTTTGCTGGCGTTGCCGTGACCGACTGCGACGTCGATACCAACGTTCGGCTGACCGAGATTGGCCAGTGCGTCCTTGTCCGGCACCTTGCCGTTGAGCACATCCTTGACCGCGCCGGCGATCGGCCGGGCGATGTCCTTGTACTCGACGTTGGCGCCGATGTCCGCCGACCAGTTGCTCTCGCTATGCGTGCTGCTATCAGTGTTGCTGGCCGCACGGTTGTCGATCTCGTTGGCGGCGACGTTCAGACCGGTGCCGGCCTTGAGTTGTGCACCTTCGGTAGCGAGTTTGTCGGCATTGATGGTCAGGCCACCGCTGCTCTGCACATTGCTGGTTTGCGCGGTGGTTTTGCTGGTGGAATCCTGCGCTGTGCTGTGAGCGAAATCGACGCCACTGCCAGCACGGTCGAGGCCGCCGGTGTAGTAGAAACCACCGCCGGTGCTGGAGGTGTCGGTGGAGGTTTTGTGGCTGTCAGCTTCGGCCAGCAACGACACGTTTTGGCCGCTCAATGTCGTGTCGCCAGCGGTGGATTTCACCTCTGCGCCTTTGAGCGTAACGTCACCGCCCGCCTTCACCTGCACGCTGCCACCACTGAGGCTGGAGCCCTGCTGGGTGACGTCGTTGCGAGTAACCGTTTGCTGTTTGTCCTCGTAATGAATCCCGGCGCGATACTGCTCCGGCGTTTGCTCTTTGGCGTACGCATCGAAGCCACGGGTTTGCGTGGTGTCGCTGCTGTCGTGAGTGTTCCGCGCGGAATGCACATTGACGTCGCCTGCCGCGTCGGCCGTCAGCGCACCGTCAGCCTTGACCGTCGAGCCAGCCAGCTCGATGTCCTTGGCGCTCTTGAGCTTGAGGTTGCTGTCGGACACCAGTTCGCTGCGCACGGTGCTGCTGTCTTTGCTGTTCTGCCGCGACTCGTCCTTGGTAATGCCGAAGAACTTGCTGTCCTTGTCGTGGTTGTTGCTGTGCGAGGTGTCCTGCACACCGTCGATCACCAGCGAACCCTTGTCGCTGATCACGCTGGCGTCGCTGCCGCCACGCACCTGGCTGCCGCTGATGCGCACGTCGTCAGCCTTGACGATCAGTTTGCCGCTGGCGTTGACCTTGCTGCCCTGATGCTGGGTCTTGCCCTTGTCGGCATCGCCGGTCTTGCCGAAGAAACCACCGCCGACCAAATCACCCGAATAGCGATTGTCGCTGCTGCGATTAGTCCGTGTGGCGGTGGCGATTTCCACTTGTTTGCCGCCCAGTTGCAGGTCGCCGGCGCTGCTCAACTCGGCGCCTTCGGAGCGCAACAGCGCGGCGGTTTGCAGGGCGATATTGCCAGCCTTCAACTGGCTGGTGACGCTGCGCTGTTCTTCGCTGCTGCTGTTCCAGTCGGCTTTCCACAGGTGTTTGCGGTGGTTGCCTTGATCGGTCTGCGTATGGCTTTCGGTAGCGGCAGTCAGGCGCAGATCGCCAGCGCTTTGCACGCTCAGATTATTCGCGGCTTCGACTTTCGCGGCTTTCAGTTCGGTGTCTTTGCCGGACGACAACTTGGCGTCGCGGCTGGCAATAATCTGGCTGCCGTGCTGACGCGATTCGCTATCGGTCTGGGTACGGTCGTAGGTTTCCCAGGTGATGCCGATGGTGCTGTTGTTCCAGTTTTCGCGCTTTTCCTGAAGCCTGCGGCTTTCGACCGTGGACAAAGTCAGGTTGCGTTTCGCCTCGACGGTGACGTCGCGAGCGCTGACATCGGCAGCGGCCAACGTCAGATCCTTGCCGCTGTGCAAGCCGACGTCGCCCTGACTACTGCGGATACCGGCGCGGGTCACGTCGAGGCTGTTGGCCACGGCTTCACCGCTGACACTCAAGTCACCGGCCGAGCGAATCTGCACGCCGTCACGCCCGGCGACTTGCACCGCGCCCACCCGCACGCCCGCGCCTTCGGCGGTGCTGACAATATTGATGCGACCGGCCTGCATCGCGCCGAACAGGCTGGCGTCGATGCGTTGATCAGACGTGTTGCCCGCCGGATCCACGGCTTTCACCTGACCGCTGGCGTAATCCACCTGATTGCGTCCCACCGTGAGGTTCAACTGATCACGTGCAGTGATCGCGCCCTGGCTGTCGATACGCGGCGCGATGAGGTTGATCGAGCCCTCACCGTTGCGCAGGCCACCGCCCTGAATCTGCAACTGACCGCTGGCGTCACGTGTGGTCAGACTTTGCAGTTTGCCGTCATTCAGTTCCGGGCGACCGACCACCAGATTAGCGTTCGGCGTGTTGATGAAGCTGCCGCCATTGACCGAGATGCCGTTGGGGTTGGCCAGCACATAATCGGCTGCGCGGCCGAAGATTTCCTGCGCACCGTTGATCGCGGACGGGTTGCGACTGATCACTTCGTTGAGGATCACGCTCGCCGCCTGGCCTTGCAATTGCGGGTTAGCCGCCAGTTGCCCGGCCAGATGCGATTGCCCGGCCTGCAAGGCGTTGTTCAGCACCAGGCCCTGGCGGTCGACGTTGTAGTCGAGGAACTGGTTGTGCGACAGGCCCGAACCGTTGGGCGCGACGATGTTGACGATGGGCACACCGCCCTGGGTCTGCAATTGCGCGGTGCCGCCGGGCCCCGGTGCGACCACGACGCCGCCGGCCATCGCGCTCGGCAGGTGCACGGCGAAGAACAGGCTGGCAATCGCCCAGCGCAATTTGCCCCGAGGGGAAAGATGAAATGCAAAGGTGTGTGCTGGCATAAAAACGTCTCCATGTGAGTACGGCATCACGTCGCGCGTTTAGTCTTTGGCCGTGGCTGACGCGCTCAGATCCGACGGCTGTTTATTCACTGCGTTGTTCAGATTTGCAGGCCCACGCGCATTAGCCAGGTTTCAGGCTCGTGCTGCAGACCGTTCGGGGTGTTGAGGGCGCGCTGGTAATCGACGTCCACTTGCAGGTTCTTCCAGCCCAGATTCAGACCGACACTGGCACCGCTCAGGCGTTGCCCCTGCGCACCGTGATCTGCCTTGATCCAGCCGTGGTCGAGGCCCAGCCGCGGGGTGATCTGCAGCGGCCACTCGCTGCGCAGCGGCAGGCGCAAGGTGTTGCGCCAGATCGCGCCGCTGGCGCCGGAGGCACTGCTGACCCGATAGCCGCGCACCGCCGAGTCGTCGGTGCCGAGCAACTGTTCGATGGCCGGCAACGGGTCCGGGCTGTACTGCAAATTGAGTTGGCTCTGCCATTGCCAGGCCTGCGCGCCGAACTGACCGTTACGCCATTGGCTGAGGCCGGCGCGGTACTTGCGGAACTGCGCCCTGGGCAGGTTGTTGATCTGATGTTGTGAGTCATCGTCGGCGCCAAACCAGCGCAAGCCTTGGGCGTAATTGACGTCAAGGTTCCACACCGCGCGGTCGAGCCAGAACAGATTGAGCCCGGCTTCGGCGACGGTCAGGGTCGGGCTTTGAATGCCGAGGCGAACGTCTTGCAAGTAGCTGTCGACATCCTTGTGCGCCAGTTGCAGGTTGGCGCTGAGCTGACGGCTCTGGTCGCGCCACAACACACGGTCGGCGCGCAGGCTGACCTGATCGGTGATGCCCGTGCTGTGAAAGGTCACGCTCGGCAGTTTGAACGGCGCACGATATTCGGCGTGGCTGGCGAACACGCTGTAGGTCCAGTAGCCGTAAGGGATCGCGTAATACAGGCTGGCGTTGCGGCTGTAGCGGTCACCCTGATTGAGGGTGTCGCTGGCACTGAGACTCAACAAGTCGTTGAGTTGCAGTGGGCTGTCGAGGCTCAGGCTGACGGTGTCGCGATCACGTCCAGTGCTGGCGCTGCCGAGGTTGTCGAACCCCGCGTTCAAGGCCCAGCGCGAGTGCGCAGAGGTGCGCGACCGCAGGATGATCCGCGAGGCACCGGGCTGGCTGCCGGGGGCGATGTCGGCGGTGAGATCGATCGAGCGCAGACGATTCAGTTGATCGAGGCCCTGCTCCAGATCGCGCAGATTCAGCGGCTCGCCGAGCATGTCTGGAAACGCGCCTCCGAGCGACACCGGCAGGCTCTGATCGGCCAGTTCGATGGACTCGATGTAGCCTTCGTCAATGCGGATATCCAGCGACTGCCCCGCTGCCGGTGCGCTGAGCAGATACGGACGACTGGCGATGTACCCCTTGTCGACGTAGCTCGCGGTGATGGTGGCCAGCAGATGATTGATCTGGCCGACGCCCATGCACGGCGCCAACAACGGTTTGATCCGTGCATTGAGCTGGTCGCTGTCGATCAGCGTGACGCCGCCAATGCGCGCACCGCTCAACGGCCAGCAACGTTCATCGGCGGTGACGGTTGGCGGGATGGCCGGGGTGACCGGCGCCGGGCCGAACGCGCCGCGTTCCAGTTGCCGCTTTCTTTGCTCAAGTTGCAGTTGCTGCAGATCGCGCTGCTGCTGTTGCTGCTGGCGCAGCACTTCCTGACCCGGCACGACAGGTTCGGCAGCTTCAATCGAGGAGGCACAGACACTCAACACAAAGGCCGACAACAGCGGGCAGCGCGTGGAACAACGACGAAAAACAGTGCGAAACGGAAACGGCACGCAACTTCCTTGCGATCATAAAATGGCGTAATGCCATGTCATCAATGATCGTGATAGTCGGAGCCATCCCACACAAAAGCAAGACGCTTCCTACAGCGCTTACATTTCTTAAACAATTGCTTTGCCAGACTTTATTGTCAGCAGCAAGGCCACGGCACTGCACGTTATCAGGGTTTCCCCGAGGGCCTGAAACCAGCCGGCGAGCATCAGCCCCGCGCCGATCAGCAGGTAATACATCAAGCCCAGCAACGCCCCGGCGGTGCCCAACCGATCAGCGTAATCGGCGAGGGCCGAACCGAGAATGTTCGGGATCGCCAGGCCGAACGCCAATACCACCAACAGCATCGGCAGGACGAACGCGACACTGTTCTGCAGCGACCACACGCCCACACCACCGAGCAAGGCGATGCCAGCCGCGAGGCGAATCAACTGCAATGCCTTGAACCCGACCGTCAATAAGCGCCGATTCAGCCATGCTCCAAAACCTGAGCCCAGCGCGAGGATCACACCGCTGTAGCCGAACCCGCTGGCTTCCACGCCCAGCCGCTGAAACATGAACGGAGCGAGGCTGTAATAGCTGAACAGCGCCACGTTGAATGAGGCGATCCACAGCGCCGAGCGCCAGATTCCCGGGTCACGCAACATGCGCCCGAGGGTTTCGAACAAACCGACATGGCCGGTTGGCGCTGTCCGGGTTTCCGCCAGGGTGTACCAACTCCACAGCCACAACAGCGTTGCCAACAACAGCAACGCGCCAAGCACACCGCGATAACCGAAGGCCTGAACCAGACTGGCCCCCGTGAACAAGCCAAGCGCCGGACTGGCCGCCAACGCGATGCCCACCAACGAAAACACCTGCGCCAGTTCGGCGCCTTTGAAGCGGTCGCGCAACACGGTCTGCGTGACCACCGAACCCACCGCCGCACCTAAGGCCGCCAACATCTGCGTCAGTAACAAGCCGTTGAAACTACCGACCCGCAGGCCTGAAAGCGTGGCAATCGCATAGATGGCCAGGCCCGCGAGCATCGCCGGGCGCCGACCGATGCGATCGCACAAACGCCCCCACACCACCACCCCGACGGCAAACGCGAGGAAATACACCGACAACGTCTGCGCGGCGGCTTGCGGGCCAACGTTAAACACCCGCCCGATATCACCGAGCGCCGGGCTGTACAGGGTTTGCGCGATCTGCGGAAACATCAGCAGCGCAATCGCCAGCCACAAGAAATGTCTGTTGTGCATCCTTCATCACTCCTCTCATAAACCGCCGAGGAGTTTAAGAATCGCTGACTGGCGTATTATCCAGATCCTGCCAATTTATCGCTGAAACCGGACAACCCATGGCTTGGCTCGACGCCCACGCAACGTTTGATGCAGATCGCTATAACGCACCAGTGATCGGTATCGCCTCGACCTTGGGCGATCACGATTCCGGTCTGCACCGCCATCAACGCGGACAACTGCTGTACACGCGCCAAGGCTGCACGCGAATTACCCTGGCGCAGCAACTTTGCCTGCTGCCGCCGTCGCGGGCGGCGTGGATTCCACCGGGTGTCAGTCATCGCGCGGTGATGCAACAGAGCGTCGACTACCGCTCCATCTACTTGATCCCCGAGCTGTGCGCTGCACTGCCGCAGCAGGTCTGCGTGATTGAAGTCAGCCCGTTGTTGCGTGCGGTGCTGGAACCGATGGCGCTGGCGGATTTCGCCAGCGATTGGCAGCAGGGCAAACTCTCCCACCTGCTCGGCCTGTGTCTGAGCGAAATCGCTGAAGCGGCGCAGCAACCGATGCTGCTGCCGTTACCTCAGGACAAGCGGATGGCACCACTGTTGAAAACGCCTGAACGTCTGCCTCCGGAGTTGCAAGTGCTGGAGCAGCAGGTCGGCGCCAGCAGCCGCACCATCGGGCGAATCTTCCAGCGCGAAACCGGCATGAGTTATCAGCAATGGCGCCAGCAGTGGCGCTTGATGCGCGCAATGGAATTGCTCGCCACCGGGCGCAGCCTGAGTTACTGCGCGTTCGAATCGGGTTTTGCCAGCGACAGCGCTTTCATCGCCTTCTTCAAAACCATGACCGGCAGCACACCGGGCCACTGGCTCAAGTGAACAACTGACGATTGGTGCCAGAAATAATTTGCCACTAAATATTACCTGCGTCATATTACAGGCGTAATAACGATCCGCTTACGCAGGTAACCCGCCATGACCAGCATGCCCACCCTCGAACCTGTTGCGGTAAAGACCAAGCCATCCCTGCTTAAACGCGTTTTGCTTCCGGGCGCAGGATTGCTCGCGCTGATCTTCGCCGGTGTGTACGCCGTGCATTGGTGGGGTGCCGGGCGTTTTCTTGAAGAAACCGACGATGCCTATATTGGGGGCGACGTCACGGTGATCGGGCCGAAAGTCGCCGGTTACATCGACGAAGTGCTGGTCACCGACAACCAGCACGTGAAGGCCGGCGATGTGCTGATCCGCCTCGACGCCCGCGACTATCGCGCCAACCTCGCCAAGGCCGAAGGCGCCGTCGCCGCCGAAGAAGCCCTGCTGGCCAACCTCGACGCCACCGAACAACTGCAACAAGCGGTGATCGGTCAGGCCCGCGCCGGCATCGACGCCGCTGGCGCAGAAACCGCACGCTCGCGGGATGACAACGCGCGCTACAAACGCCTGGTGACGACCAATGCGGTGTCGGTGGAAAGCGCACAACGCGCCGACGCGACCTTCAAAACAGCGCAAGCCCTCAGTGCCCGCGCCCAGGCCGAACTGCTCGCCGCGCAACGCCAACTGGCGGTGATCGACACGCAAAAACAACAGGCCCGCGCCGCCCTTCAACAAGCGCGCGCCGAACGTGATCTGGCGCAACTGAACCTCGGCTACACCGAACTGCGCGCGCCGGTCGATGGGGTGATCGGCAATCGCCGCGCGCGGGTTGGCGCCTACGCTCAGGCCGGTTCACAACAGTTGTCCGTGGTGCCGGCCAGCGGCTTGTGGGTCGATGCCAACTTCAAGGAAGACCAATTGGCGCGGATGAAACCCGGGCAGCGCGTAAGCATCCGTGCCGACGTGCTCTCCGGCCAGGAATTCCACGGTCGTCTCGACAGCCTCGCCCCCGCGACCGGCTCGCAGTTCAGCGTGCTGCCGCCGGAAAACGCCACCGGCAACTTCACCAAAATCGTCCAGCGCGTGCCGGTGCGGATCCTCCTCGACCCGGCTGACGGCGTGCTCGGTCACTTGCGTCCGGGCCTCTCGGTGACGGCAGAAGTCGACACCCGCGCACAACCGGAAACCCGCGCCGTGGCTGTCGCGCCATGAGCACTACCCTCGCCGCCCCGGCACAGCCATTCAACGCGGCGGACATGGCGACCGCGACCAAGGTGTTCGCCTTCGCGACCATGTGCATCGGCATGTTCATTGCGCTGCTGGATATCCAGATCGTCTCGGCGTCGCTGCGCGATATCGGCGGTGGGCTGTCCGCCGGTACCGATGAAACCGCGTGGGTGCAGACCAGTTACCTGATCGCCGAAATCATCGTGATTCCGCTGTCGGGCTGGTTGTCGCGAGTGTTCTCCACGCGCTGGTTGTTCTGCGCTTCGGCGGTCGGTTTCACCCTCGCCAGCCTGCTCTGCGGCGTCGCCTGGAACATCCAGAGCATGATTGCTTTTCGGGCGCTGCAAGGTTTTCTCGGCGGCTCGATGATTCCGCTGGTGTTCACCACGGCGTTCTTTTTCTTCACCGGCAAACAGCGGGTGATCGCTGCCGCGACCATCGGCGCGGTCGCGTCATTGGCGCCGACACTGGGGCCGGTGATCGGCGGCTGGATCACCGACATTTCCTCGTGGCACTGGTTGTTCTACATCAACCTGGTGCCGGGGATTTTCGTCGCTGTAGCGGTACCGATGCTGGTGAAAATCGACCAGCCGGAATTGTCCCTGCTCAAGGGCGCGGACTACCTGAGCATGGTGTTCCTCGCGCTGTTTCTCGGCTGCCTGGAATACACCCTCGAAGAAGGCCCGCGCTGGAACTGGTTCAGCGACCAGACCATTCTGACCACGGCCTGGATCAGCGGCCTCGTGGGATTGGCCTTCATCGGCCGGACCTTGCACGTGGCCAATCCGATCGTTGATCTGCGCGCCTTGAAGGATCGCAATTTCGCCCTCGGCTGCTTCTTTTCGTTTGTCACCGGCATCGGCCTGTTCGCGACGATTTACCTGACGCCGCTGTTCCTCGGCCGGGTACGCGGCTACAGCGCGCTGGACATTGGTCTGGCGGTTTTCTCCACTGGCGTGTTCCAGATCATGGCGATTCCGCTGTATGCCTTTTTGGCCAATCGCATGGACCTGCGCTGGATCATGATGATCGGTCTGGGTTTGTTCGCGGTGTCGATGTGGGAGTTCAGCCCGATCACCCACGACTGGGGTGCGGGGCAATTGATGCTGCCGCAAGCGTTGCGCGGGATTGCCCAGCAACTGGCGGTGCCGCCAGCGGTGACGTTGACTTTGGGTGGGTTGGCGCCCGCACGTTTGAAGCATGCTTCGGGTCTGTTCAACCTGATGCGCAATCTGGGCGGGGCGATTGGTATTGCGGCGTGCGCGACCATTCTCAACGACCGCACCAACCTGCACTTCACGCGGTTGGCCGAACACTTGAACAGCAGCAATGAAGCGATGAATCAGTGGCTGTCACAGGTCGGCGGCAACCTTGCAGCGCTGGGCCAGAGCGGCGACGTCGGTGTCACCGCCAGCCTGCGCCAGTTGTGGCTGCTGACCTACCGCGAGGCGCAGACGCAAACCTACGGCGACACCTTTCTGATGATCGGGGCGTGCTTCGTTATCGCCACGGCGATGGTGCCCTTGATGCGCAAGGTGCAACCACCGGCGGCGCCGAGTGCGGATGGGCATTGATCACTATTTTCTGGCCATGCCCAGTTCCCTTGTGGGAGCGAGCCTGCTCGCGAAGGCGTCGTGTCAGTCACCATGGTTGTTATCTGACACTCCGCTTTCGCGAGCAGGCTCGCTCCCACAGGGGTTATGCGTTGAGGCTTAAGCTTGTGGGGTTTTGCGGAAACCTACGGCCAAACGGTTCCAGCTATTGATGGTGCTGATCGCCACGGTCAAATCGACCATTTCTTTCGGCGTGAATTGCGCCGCAACCACGTCGTAATCTTCGTCCGGTGCGTGGGTCAGGCTCAGTTGGGTCAGCGATTCGGTCCACAGCAACGCGGCGCGTTCGCGGTCGCTGAAGAACGGCGCTTCCCGCCAGGCGGTGACCGCGAACAAACGGCGCGGGGTTTCGCCACCCTTGATCGCATCGGTGGTGTGCATGTCGATGCAGAACGCGCAGCCGTTGATTTGCGAAGCGCGCAGTTTGACCAGTTCGATCAGGGTCTTTTCCAGCGGCAGTTTGGACACCGCCGTTTCCAAAGCCATCATCGCTTTCAAGGCGTCTGGGGAAGCGGTGTAGAAATCGGCACGAGGTTGCATGGTAGCTCCGGGTAGCAAGTGAATGTGTGGTTACGTTAGCCCTCACACCCGGTTCGGCAAATAGCCAATATTGCCGAAGATCAGGAGGCCACTCGGTTTCGCTGCTGACCGCTCGTCAGCCGCCCGGCACCAAGGGTTCTGCGCGTCAGACCAATATCAGGTACAGACCCCTTGTGGAGACGGATCATGATCACGCGCAAACTCACTTCGTTATTACTCGCCGGGCTGCTGGCCACGGCATCGACCGCGAGCTTCGCCGTCAACGACGGCGCTGACGCTACCGGCACCAAATCCGGCGGACCGACCAGCACCACCACGCCGCCAGATAACACGCCGGGGGCGCCTTCCGGTGGCAGCGGGTCTTCGGGGATGGGTTCCGGGACTGGCACCAATGGTGGCGCGAGCGGCTCGGGCTCGGGGGCTGGCGGCGGCACAGGTTCGGCAGGTGGCGGGACTGGCGGTGCGGGCGGTGGCACGGGAGGCTGAACGAACAAGAGCCATCCGTGGTGAAAACCCTTGATTGTTTGGGTATTCACATAACCTTGGCCTGATGAAAATCCCTGTGGGAGCGAGCTTGCTCGCGAAGGCGGTGGATCAGCCAACATTTTCATCGCCTGACACTGCGCTTTCGCGAGCAAGCTCGCTCCCACAGGGTTTGTGTCAGCGTATGGATCAGCGATCGGAGCGCATCAATTCGGCCAGGCCGCTGTCCAGCGACAACACTGCCGCACGATTACGCCCGGCATTTTTCGCCTGATACAGCGCCGCATCGGCGCGCTGGATAAAGACTTCCAGGCTGTCATTGCCGCTCGGGATAAATGAATAGCAGCCCAGACTCACCGTCAGATACCCGGTCGGCGAGCCGCTATGGGTGATGTGCTTGTCGATCACGCTGCGTCGAATCTGCCCGGCAATTGCCAACGCGCCGTTGATGTCGGTGTCCGGCAACAGCACCGCAAACTCCTCGCCACCGTAACGTACTGCCAGATCGGATTTGCGCTGACAGCACGCCCGCAGCACCTGAGCAACCTGGGTCAGACAGTGATCCCCGGCGACGTGGCCATAGGCGTCGTTGTAGCGTTTGAAGAAATCGATATCGAGCATGATCAGGCTGACCGGACTGACCTGCCGCGCGCCCCGGGCAAATTCGATCTCCAGCGAACGCTCGAACAAACGTCGATTGGCCAATCCGGTCAGGCTGTCGTGGGTCGCAATCTGCTCCAGTGCGCGCTGGGCCTTGCGCAGGTTTTTCTCGATCCGTTCGCCGTCGCGCACCTGATGAATGAACACCCAGCCAAACAGGCCGACGCCGAGAATCACCAGCGCGACAATCACACTCGACTGGAACGCACGCTCGTACCAGCCCTTGAGAATCGTGTCGCGCGAGGTCGCAGACGACACCACCAACGGATACGCCGACAAGCGTCGATAACCGTACAAACGCACAACACCATCGACCACCGAATTGATCATCGCCGTGCCGGCCGCCGCCTCGGGCAGCAACGTGCGATAAATCCGTCCTTGCGCCAGCGACGTGCCGATCAGGCTCTCATCAAACGGACGGCGGGCAAGCAAAGTGCCGTCGCTCAAGCCAAGAAACATGATGCCTTGGTCATCGAGGCTGAAGCTTTCGAAGAAGCGGTCGAAGTACGACATCTTGATCCCGGCCAGCAACACACCCTGAAAATTGCCGGCGTGATCATTGACGCGTTTGGAAATCGGGATGATCCACTCGCCGTTCTCGCGGCTGCGAATCGCCGGGCCGATGTGCGCCAGCGTCGAAGCGTTCTGTTGGTGGAATTTGAAATACTCGCGGTCCGCCACGCCATTACCACGGGGCAGATCAGTAAATGAGGTAATCACCCACTGCCCATCACGATCGAACAGGAACATGCCGTGCAACTGATCGAGTTGCTGCACGCGCCGGGCGAAGGTTCTCTGCAGACGCGGCTTCTGCGCGGCGCCGTAACCGTCCTCCTGAATCCAGTCGACCAGGCTGGTCATCACCAGATCGGCAGCCAGAAACGTGTCTTCGGCCTGCTGGGCCATCGCCCGGGTCAGGTTGCTCGACGCGACTTTTGCCACCGCCAGATCCTGGCGTCGCGACTGCTCCAGTTGCAGGTACAGCAAACCGGACAGGCACAACCCCACCGCAACGATAAACAGCACAGCCGCTTTGCGTAGCGGCAGGCGTTTAAGGGTGCCTCCGGGGGCCTGATGTGGGTCGTGAATGGGGATAGGCAAAAGCAAGTCCTGGGCAGGTACGACAAGGGCGCCAGCAGGGAAACCCTTATGTTTGTGAGCGTAGCCCACCGGAATCTACGGGGCAAACGCCCCGCTCCCGCCCAGGTATATCGGCGCGCAGCGAATTTGGATGATCGCTGTTCGCAGATTTATTTTCGATGCCTCTTTAGGGTTAGTCAGTTGAGAAGGGCCAGACGCCGCATCGCACTGTGCAGATGCGCCCGAGCACTTTGCGCATCGCCCTCACGCATCTGCTCATAAGCCCGCTGCGCAATGGCGTGGGGCACCGGTTTCAGCTCCCGTTGCGTGGCCATCGCCAGCAGCTGCACCTGCGCGGCGCGCTCCAGGTAATAGAGGTCGTCCCAGGCTTCGGCGATGGTCGGCGCGGCAACGATCACACCGTGGTTTTTCAGGAACAGAATGTCAGCATCGCCCATGACACTGGCGATGCGGTCGCCTTCTGACGCGTCCAGCGCCAGACCGTTGTAATCCTCGTCTACCGCCGTGCGCCCATAGAACTTCAGCGCGGTCTGCCCCAGCCACAACAGTGGCGGCCCTTGTAGCAAGCACAACGCCGTGGCGTGAGGCATGTGGGTGTGGAACGCGACTTTCACTCGCGGCAGTTGTTTATGCAGACGCGCGTGAATGTAAAACGCCGTGGCTTCCGGCTGGCCTTCGCCCTCCACCACGTTGCCCTCGAAGTCGCAGACCAGCAGATTCTGCGCGGTCACTTCGGCGAAGGCATAGCCGTAGGGATTGACCAGAAACAGATCGTCATGCCCCGGCACCATCGCCGAAAAGTGGTTGCAGATGCCCTCCTCCAACCCATGCAGCGCGGCCAGTTGAAAGCATGCCGCCAGCTCGCTGCGCGCGGTGATGATCGCTTCTGTGTCGAGGTTCAGCGCTGTCGGGCGTGAGGCCCGCGCACTGGCAGTCAGGGTGTGAGCCATGACGATTCTCCGTTACCAACCGAGGGATTTGAACAGCGGCAACACTTGATCGAGGCGGTTGAGGATGGCGTCGGGGCGATAGTCCGGCAGCAATTGGCGACCGGTGCCGCGATCGATCCATACACAACGAAAACCCATGTCCCGCGCCGCCGTGTGGTCGAGCATGGGGCTGGCGCAGATGTGCACCACCTCTGCGCGACTGACGCCCAACTGTTCATGAGCGTAGTCGAACAGCCGTGGCGCCGGTTTGTAGGCACCGGCCTGTTGCGCGGTGATCACCCGGTCGATGTAGCCGCCGAGTTGCGCGACGTTGCCGGCAATGATGTCGTCGTCGGTGTTGGAGACGATGCACAGTTTGAAACCCATGGTTTTCAATTCACGCAGGGTCTCGATCACCTCGGCAAACGGCGGCATTTTCGGGATCGCGGCGGCCAGACGCTGGCTGTCTTCGGGCAGGCTCGGCAGGCCCGATTCTTCCAGGGCCATTTGCAGGCCAAGGGTGCTGAGTTCACGGAACGAACGGTGCGGCGAGGTTTGTTCGAGGCGGTGTTCATGACGGTCATAGACGTCAATCAGATGAGCGACATCGACCTGATGCTCGCCCTTCTCGCTGAGAATTTCGCCGACTACAGCTTTGAGGCCTTCGTCCCATTGGATCAAAGTGCCGTAGCAATCGAAGGTCAGCCACTGCGGGCGCGGTGAGTGGATGAGTGTCATTGGTCGAATCCTCCGTAGTGAGGGCTTCAGCTTATGAGCGCTCGGTGATAGTGTGAAATTAAATAAATAGCCAATCGTCAGTTGAATAACCACTATCGAGAGCGCCGCCATGCTGGACCTGGAATTGCTGAAAACCTTTGTCTGCGTGGTCGACGAAGGCAGCTTCACCCGCGCCGCCGAGCGCGTGCACCGCACCCAATCGACGGTCAGTCAGCAGGTGCGCAAACTCGAAGAGCTGGTCGGCCACGCCCTGCTGCTGCGCGACCGTACCGGGCTGAATGTCGCCGTCACCGAGCACGGCGAACTGCTGATCCACTATGCCCGCCGTTTGCTGGCGCTGTCCGCCGAAGCCACTGAAGCCTTGGCCAGCGACCTCGACCTGGAAATCCTGCGTATCGGCATGCCGGAAGACTTCGACGCCCGGCGCATGGCGCTGATCCTCGCCGGCTTCACCCGCAGCCATCCGCAAGCACGGCTGGAAACCCTCAGCGGCATGAGCCTCGATCTGCGCCAGCGCCTCGATGCCGGCGACATCGACATCGCCCTGATCAAACGCGAACCCGACAGCGGCCCGGCGTGGGCGACCTGGCCGGAGCGGTTGGTGTGGGTCAAAGGTGCGGAGTTTGATTCGTCCGCTGGCGTGCTGCCGTTGGCGTTGTTCCCGCAGGGTTGTCTTTATCGGCAGCGCGCCATTCGGTTGCTCGATGTTGCTCAGCGCCCGTGGCGGGTGGCGTTCGGCAGTCACAGCCTGACCGGGATTCAAGCGGCGGTGGCTTCGGGGTTGGGGGTGTCGGTGCTGCCCGTGTCGGCGGTGTTGCCTGAGCATCAGGTGTGTACGGATTTGCCGGAGCTGGCGCCGACGGAGTTGGCGCTGGTCAGTCGTGATGGGGTTTTGAGTGGGTTGCAGCGCGGTCTGGTGGAGTTTTTGCGTGGGGAGTTGGGGGTGGATGCGGGGGGATTCGCCTGAAACTCCCCCGCTTCTATCATTGGGGTTTGTTGATTTCCCGTAAGAGGTCCGCGACAGGAATGTTCATGGTGTTTGAGTAGTAGGGTTTGTAGCCGTAGGCGGTGACGACGACTTTGCAGGGGATTTGTTGTTTGTTGGAAAGGAGTTGGTTCAGTTCTGACGCTGACAGATCTCTCTCCGTACTTCGGTCGCTGGAGGTTTCAGTGATAAATGTACTGGTCGAAAAGGAGAATTTGGAGTTGCCGTTTTCGCGTATATCAGAATCTACCAGCCCCACCGCAGAATACTGAATAGCTTTACCAACCGAAAAATCGTGGTCATCCGCTAACGCGCACCTCAATGTCCCCGAAACCATCCCTTGCCTTTCGCCTCGGCCAAACAGGTTCAAAACATCCACATCGGATTGATATTTGATGACATATAGAAGGGGACTCGACCTGTCTACAGACACATAACTCAAATTTGCCGGAGGCTGTGAATGGTCCTTTGCACATCCCGAACAGACAGCCAGAACTACACAAAGGAAAAACCTAAACATCACGAAAACTCCTTCATGATTGAATCAAACAGCAAGTCACTTGCAGATTTACCATCAGCGATTGGGGCGTTTAGCAATCCCAGTGCGTTAGCGTGATTCGTGTCGACATTTACGTTAATTGACGGTCCGCAGGAGATAATCCATTTTTCCCCGAAGTCCGCGACCCCGTCTGATGGATCTCTCTTGGAAGGTGTTGCCTTGATATTGATCCAATCAACCGAAACTGGCGTGGGACGTTCGCGATAAATGTCTGAGCCCAGCCAAACCAAAGCCCCTTCACCCACAGGATCCAGGGTGATCAGCATCTGAACCCTGTAACCCCAATCCGACATTATTTTGGACAGGTGCGCGCCATTCCAGCCGCCGAGGCTATGGCCCACGATATAGACGGGACAGCTTTTATACGGAATAAGGCTTAGCACGTGCCGTTGAATGTCCTGCTTTCCTCTGACTTCGTTGTAACCCAACCATTCCGATTTATATTTCCCTTCTCCCTTTAATGTCTCAGTGCGCCTATCAAATGCACGGCGTGCATCCTGGATGTTTTCATAAGGCCCAGAAAAATAATAACGCTCCTTATCTCCCGCACCTCCGATGAAAACCACAATCGCCTTGGTACTCTCCACCGGCACCGGCTTGTCACTGACATCTTTCTTGTCCGTCAGCGCATGTTCCTTGTGCAGCTTGTAATTGTTGCCCTTCGCGCACGTTACCGTTTCAGCCGTCATGCCTTACTCCTCCAAAAACAACTTGATGGTTTCCGGCAGATGCGAGCTGACTTGGTGAGTAAATCCGTTCGCGTCAGACACCCCATGCTCCAGACGCCCGTCAGCGCGCTGAATAACGTAAGGATGATCAGGCATTGGCTCACCGGTCACGTCATTGACCAGTTTCAACCTGTCAGTGAAATGCACCGGCATCGGCAGCAAACCACTGAAGGGAGCCGACGTCACCGTGTCACCGATGATGACCGTGCCTGAACCGCCGATGACGACGTTGCCGTGCCCACCGGTGCTGTCCAGTGTCGCGGCGTTCAAACCGTTGATGAACACCGTCGACGCAACAGCGCCGGTAATCGGGCTACCGCAGGCGGATTTGTCAGTCATCCGCGCAGCCGCCAAGCCGTCGAAATTCACATTCGGGGAGCCACTGACAATGGGATTGGTGCCATGTCCCGGCAATGGGCAGGCGGTTGGATCGGTGACGCGGGCGGCGGGTTTTCCGCTCATGAACAGCTCCTTGCAATGTAACGTGGTCATCCTTTCGGGAGCGCAAGCATGCGGGAGTTCGCCGGGTACTTCAAACCTTCAGACCAAAAAAGGCGCCCGATCGGGCGCCTTTCCTGTTCATGGAAACTGCTCGTATCAGCGCGACGGCGGCACCCGAATATCCCCCGCCCGACACTGGGTTTTCACGCCCTTGCCACAGGCGCCGAACTGCAAATCCTTGCCCATGCACACGCGCACTTCCGACAGTTCCGGGCCGCTACAAATGACGGCGATGCCATCTGCCGGGATCCCCGGGTTGGCCTTGCGGAACAGGTCAGCAATTTCCTGAGCTTCGAAGTAATAGGAGCTGCTGAACGGTTGCAGTTCCTGCGGGATTTTCACCGCCGCCACCGCTTTGTCCGCTTCATCCAGATAGCCCATCGCGCCGAGGCCGCTGCAGGTGCCGTGTTTGGCCCATTCGTGGTCGAGCAGTTTTTTGGTCGGGAACAGCGTCAGGCCCTGGCTGGTTTGCGCCGCGTTCAGCGTGGTCAGCGGTGGGCAGGACTCCGGCCAGCCACCCTTGGCGTATTGCGGCCACAAGCCGTGCAGCACGAAGCCGTAGCCCTTGCCAGTGCACTGCGAGTCATCTTTGTGCGTCAAACAAAAGGTCGGCGACCAGGACAACGCCAACAGGTAGTAATCGAATACCCCTGCCACCGATTCCGTCTGGGCTTTGCTTGACTGTGATTGCCGCGCCGAACTCAAACCGATGCTACCGGCCGTCAGCGCAATCACTGCCAAAATTGTAAACAGCTTTTTCATCTACCCGCTCCTTGGGACGCCTGCGTCCGTGGTTTTCGATCCTGACCAGACTTGGCCAGCGCTGATTTCGCCATGCTTGTGTTGCAAGCGCATGACGCAAGGCAACGCCGCACGCCGTTGTAAGGTCTACGATTAACAGGCAGACATCAAACCAAGGGATCCGAAATGAGTAAAGCAGACGAACTCGCCGCCAAACTCAAGCAAACCCGGCACACCCATGCCGATGCCGCGCTGGAGATCGATTGCTGGCCGAAGCAGGTAGACAGCCTGTTCCACCGTATCGAAGAGTGGCTGAAACCGGTGATCGAAGTCGGCCTGAAGATTCGCCGCAATCCGACCCACGTTTGCGAAACTTCACCCGATGGTGAATCCCACGATTACGCCATCGACCAATTGGTGATCGAAGCCAATGATCGAAGCCTGACATTTGATCCCATCGCACGGTTTACCGAGGATGGCGCCGGCCGGGTGCAGATCATCCCCTCAGCCAAGGACACCTATTTGCTGCGTACCGTGGATGAGCACGGTGAAAGCCATTGGTGGGTGCAGTCGATTGAAACAGGCCAGCAGCTGGATGCCATCGCACTGACCGAAAACAATCTTTTGCTGGCGGTGCAGGAAGGCCTCGGCCTCTAGCCCCGATTACTGCCGCCGCGCCGAGCAAAATTCGACGATCACCTGCGATACCGCATCGATCATCTGCGGATCAGCGTGAAGTGCGACAAACAAGCGGAACTGCGCATCCGGTAACACCGGCAAGCCCTGTTCCGCGCCGAGCGCCGTCAACCCCTGCCCCAACTGACTCACCGGCATCGGCGCCACGGCAAAGCCGGACAATGCCGCCGCGCGCAACCCGGCGGTGCTCGAACACAGCATCGCGGTACGCTGGGCAATGCCCGCCTGAGCCAAACGCGTCAGCGCCGCCTCACGATACGGACACGGCTCAGGAAACAGCGCCAGCGGCAAAGGCGTCGGTAGTTGCGTCACCGGTTGTGCAGCCCACGCCCACACCAGCGGTTCCTGCCAGAGCAATCGCCCCGACTCGCCGGTTTCGCACAGCGAGCCGATGACCATCTCCAGATCGCCCTGCTGCATCTGGCCCAGCAGTGTCCCCGGAATATTCACCTGCACATCGAGCTCCATGCCGGGATGCTGCGCCGCGCAATCCTGCAAGGCGCGCAACAACCGCGCCTCGACAAAATCTTCGGACACGCCAATCCGCATCCGCCCCTGAAAAGGCGTGCGCGTGAGCTGCGCCCAGGCATCGCGATTCAACGCCAGAATCGTCCGCGCATAGGCAATCAAACGCTCGCCGTCGGCGGTGAGTTGCTGAGAACGAGTGGTGCGCTTGAGCAGCGGCTTGCCGACTTGTTCTTCGAGACGGCGCAGATGACCGCTGACCGCCGACTGCGTCAGATGCAGTTTTTCCGCAGCACGACTGAAGCCGTCCTCATCGACAACGGTGACAAAGGTCTTGAGCAACAGGGCGTCAAACATAGTGAGATACGTGATCAATGGCCGATTTATTCACGATTTATAGTTTGAAGCGTGCTATGTTGCAATGCCTCGCATTCCCCCCGACTGCCGAGGCTTATTGTGACCACCCTTCTGCACATTGAATGCTCACCGCGCAAACAACGCTCCGCGTCACTGCAAGTGGCCCGCAGCTTTATCGATCGCTATCTGCAGCATCATCCGCAGACCCACGTCGAAATCCTCGATCTATGGGGCACGCCGCTGCCAGAGTTCGGCGAAGAGGCAATGAACGCCAAATACGCCGGCCTCAGCGGTACGCCGCTGACCCCCGCCCAGCAATCGGCGTGGGATGAACTCAAGCACCTCGCCGCGTATCTGCATCGTGCCGATCTTATTGTGCTGTCGGTGCCGCTGTGGAATTTCAGCATTCCCTACAAACTCAAGCACTTCATCGACCTGGTGTCGCAGAAAGACATCCTCTTCAGCTTCGACCCAGAGCACGGTCTGCAAGGCTTGCTGAAAAACAAAACCGCCGTGGGTGCCTATGCCTGCGGAATGGATTTCTCAGCTCAGTCGACCACACCTGCCGAGCGCTTCGATTTTCAGAAACCGTATGTGGCTGCATGGCTCGAATTTATCGGCATCAGCGATGTGCATGAGTTGAGAGTCGAGAAGACCATTCTCGGCGAAGACGTCGACCGTGAGTCGCGGCTGGCTGCCTCACAACGGGCGCGGGATCTGGTCGATCAGCTCGCCTGCTGAAGCGGCCAAGACAGTCATCCGCCGATCAGCGACCCGTTCTGATGACACTCACTAAAAGCTTTTACTACACTGGGCCACCGTCCTTCTCAGAAGCCCCGATCACAATGACAACCCTAAAAAGCACGATGATCCTCTGCGGCCTGCTGACCCTGGCCGCCGGCGCCCACGCCGAACCAAGCGCTTCGCACCTCGACAGCATCCAGCAACAAGGCCAGTTGCGCGTCTGCACCACCGGCGACTACAAGCCCTACACTTTCAAACGCCCCGACGGCGATTTCGAAGGCATCGACATCGCCATGGCCCGCTCGCTGGCCGACAGCCTCGGGGTCAAAGTGCAATGGGTGCAAACCACCTGGAAAACCCTGATGCCGGACATGCAGGCCGGCAAGTGCGACATCGGCATGGGCGGTATTTCAGTGACGCTGGAGCGGCAGAAAAAAGCCTACTTCAGCAACACCCTCGACACCGACGGCAAGATCCCGCTGGTGCGCTGCGCCGATGTCAGCAAATACCAGACGGTCGAGCAGATCAACCAGCCCAACGTGCGCCTGGTCGAACCCGCCGGCGGCACCAACGAAGCCTTCGTCCATGCCTTCCTGCCCAAAGCGCAACTGGCCCTGCACGACAACGTGACGATCTTCCAGCAACTGCTCGACAACCAGGCCGACGTAATGATCACCGACGCCTCGGAAGCGCTGTATCAGCAGAAACTCAAACCGGGGTTGTGCGCGGTGAATCCGCATCAGTACATGCAATATGGCGAAAAGGCTTACTTGCTACCGCGCGATGACATCAGCTGGAAACTGTACGTCGATCAGTGGCTGCACTTGAGCAAAGTCACCGGCAAATATCAGCAAACCCTGAGCGAGTGGATTGCCGTCCCTGCCGCGCAGTAATCCTCAATCGTCATGCAACATCCCGGAGCTGTACTGATTGAGACTGCTGCCGATACTGTTACCGCCGAACTTCAAGGTATTGGCGTTGCGCCCCTCCGGCGACTGACAGTCGCTGGAGAAACAACTGGTGGTGGTCAAACCACCCGCGCCGGAACAGGCACTCAACACCGATACTGCAGCAGCAATCAACAGCACTTTGACGACATTCAGGCGCATGGCACGATTCCCCTCGGTATGAACAGCGACGATCTTGTCTCAGCAGACTAGGCCTGCTTTGCACGCGGCAAGATGAAACTTTGCTGAGCGACAGCGGCGGTTCAGCATTGCCTGCCCGTTCAATCCTTTCCCGGTTTAGGAATCGCAATCCGGCTCCCAGTCTTGACCTCGCGCAACGCCAGACTCGACTGAATCGAGGCAATCCCCACCTGACGCCGGAGCACCTGCTCGATGAAATCGCTGTAGCTATCAAGATCCTCGGCCAACACCTGCAACACATAATCGGCATCGCCAGTAATTTTGTGACAGGCCACCACCTGCGGCAATTGCGCAATCACCGCCTCGAAGGCGTCCGGCGCGTGGTCGGCGTGGGTGGAAAAACGAATGTGCACGAACGCCATGATATCCAGCCCGAGCATTCGCCGATCAAGGTTGGCCTGATAGCCCTTGATGACCCCCGCCTCCTCCATGCGCTTGCGCCGCCGCCAGCACGGCGTAAGGCTCAGCGACAGCCGCTCGCTAAGTTCAGCGTTGGAAATGCTGGCGTCTTCCTGCAATAACTCAAGAATTGCCAGGTCGGTCTCGTCGAGGCTGATGCGTTTGGATATTTTTTTCTGCATGCCGCCATTCCTGAGTAAAAACGCCCGAATAATCGACCAAACCACGAAAACAAAGCAAAGAAAGCGCGGCCAAGCCGGAACAGAATATTTGCACAGGCCAACAATAACGGATGCGCAGAATGTTTACAGTTTTCAGTGATTCCCACCGTTTGCACCACGGCACCGAATTGAAAGACGGCGTGCTCAAACCTTCTTTCGAGCAACCGAGTCGCGCCGACACCGTGCATAACCGCGTGAAACAGGTCGGCCTCGGGCAGATCGTCGAACCGCGCGCGTTTGATCGCTCGTGCTACGTCAACGCGCACAGCGAGCGCTACGTCAGTTTTCTCGAAAGTGCCTGGAGCGAATGGCGCGCAACCGGTCGCACTCACGATGCCTTGCCGCTGGTATGGCCGGTGCGCGATCTGGCCGGCGAAGAGGTGCCGACCTTCATCGATGGCAAGCTGGGTTTCTATGCCATGGATGCCGGTTCGCCGATCACCGCGACGACTTGGCAAGCGGTAAAAACCAGCGCCGATATTGCCCTCACCGGCCTGGCCCTGATCGATGAAGGCCACGACAGTGCCTTCGCCCTGTGCCGTCCGCCCGGCCATCACGCCGCGCGCGAATACATGGGCGGTTATTGCTACCTCAACAACGCCGCCATTGCCGCGCAACAAGCCATCACCCAAGGCGCCAAACGCGTCGCAGTGCTCGACGTCGACTTCCATCACGGCAACGGCACGCAGAACATTTTTTACCAGCGCAGCGACGTCATGTTCGTCTCGTTGCACGGCGAACCGGCGGTGTCCTATCCGTACTTCTCGGGGTACAGCCACGAAGTCGGCGCGGGTGTCGGCGAGGGTTACAACCTCAACTATCCCCTGCCGAAAAACACCACCTGGGAGAGCTACCGCAACGCCCTGCTCCACGCCTGCAAAAAACTCCAGCAGTTCGCCCCTGAAGTGCTGGTGATTTCCCTCGGTGTCGACACATTCAAGGACGACCCCATCAGTCACTTTCTGCTGGAAAGCGATGACTTCATCGGCATCGGCGAACTGATCGCCAGCGTCGGCTGCCCGACCCTGTTCGTCATGGAGGGCGGCTACATGGTCGATGAGATCGGCATCAATGCCGTCAACGTGCTGCACGGTTTCGAGAGCAAACGCAGCTGAGCCAGCTCGCGCTCTACAACCTTTCAATGACTGGAACGGAGAATAAGACCATGACGCTTTTTATTGATGTCGATGATGCTGCACGCCTGTTCACCCAAGTCGGTATCCGCCGCGCCATCCGCGAAATGGCCGGCTATATCGAAGCGGATTACGCACGCTGGGCGCAGTTTGATAAATCACCGCGCACGGCCAATCACTCGGCGGACGGCGTGATCGAGCTGATGCCCACCGACGACGGCCAGCAGTACTCGTTCAAATACGTGAATGGCCACCCGAACAACGGCCAGCAAAACTTGCTGACGGTCATGGCCTTCGGGCTTCTGGCTGATGTGCAGAGTGGCTATCCCACGCTGCTCAGCGAACTGACTTTGACCACCGCCGTACGCACCGCAGCCACCTCCGCGCTGGTCGCGCAATCGCTGGCTCGTCCGGGTGCGACCTCGATGGCCCTGATCGGCAACGGTGCGCAAAGTGAATTCCAGGCGCTGGCCTTTCATGAAATGTTGGGTATCAGCGAAATCCGCATCTTCGATATCGATCGCGACGCCTCCGTCAAACTGAAGCACAACCTCGCGGCGTTCCCGGACATCGACGTGATTCTGGCCAGCTCGGTGAAGGACGCGGTCAAGGGCGCGGACATCGTCACCACGGTCACCGCCGACAAAGCCTACGCAACGATTCTGACGCCGGAGATGATCGAGCCCGGCATGCACATCAATGCGGTCGGCGGTGACTGCCCGGGTAAAACCGAACTGCACGCCGACATCCTGCGCAACGCCCGGGTCATCGTCGAGTTCGAGCCGCAAACGCGCATTGAGGGCGACATTCAGCAACTGGCAGCCGACTCCCCGGTGATCGAGTTTTTCCGCATTGTGCAGGGCGAAGTGGCCGGACGCGAAAACGATGCGCAGGTGACGGTCTTCGATTCGGTGGGTTTTGCTCTGGAAGACTTTTCCTCTCTGCGCTACCTGAATGACCTGGCTCAGGCACAGCAAATCGGCCAGCGCATCCACCTGGTGCCGACGCCGGCCAACATCAAAAACCTCTTCCAACTGCTGGATCCGCAACCGGCCAAAGCCTCGCGTCTGCGTACCGTGAGTTGATCGCTAACCGCCGCCCCCAAGCCACAGGGGGCGATTCACCTTGTGCTTAGCCGCTGCACCTCTAACAAGAACGCTCAACACCCACTTTCTGCCAAAACTCAAAAACATAAAATCAAGAGGTTTTGCAATGAAATCGACCCCTTCCGGGCTGCCTGAACAGCCCGCGCTGCAGCGCACGCTCAGCAATCGTCACATCCAGTTAATGGCCATGGGCGGTGCCATCGGTACCGGCCTGTTCATGGGTTCCGGGAAGATCATCGCCCTCTCCGGGACATCGATCATCCTCATCTACATGATCATCGGCCTGTTCGTGTTTTTCGTCATGCGCGCCATGGGCGAAATGCTCCTGTCCAACCTCAACTTCAAAACTTTTGCCGACTTCGCCGGTGCCTACCTCGGCCCACGCGCAGCGTTCTTTCTCGGCTGGTCGTACTGGCTGAGCTGGAGCGTGGCGGTGATCGGCGATGCCGTCGTGGTCGGCGGATTCTTCCAGTACTGGTTCCCCGACGTACCGGCGTGGATACCCGCCGTCGGCATGCTGGCGACCCTGTTCGCGCTAAACGTACTGACCGTCAGGCTGTTCGGTGAAGTGGAATTCTGGTTCGCGATCATCAAGATCATTGCCGTCGTGACCCTGATCGGCGTCAGCACCGTGCTGATCGCCAGCTCCTTCGTCTCGCCCAGTGGCGTCACCGCGTCCCTGAGTCACCTGGTGGACAAACAAGCGGCGTTCCCCAACGGCTTGTTCGGCTTCTTCGCCGGATTTCAAATGGCGATCTTCTCCTTCGCCGGCACCGAGCTGATCGGCACCGCCGCCGCGGAAACCCGCTCGCCAGAGAAGACCCTGCCCAAAGCGATCAACTCGATTCCGCTGCGGATCATCCTGTTCTACGTCCTCGCGCTGACCTGCATTATTGCCGTGACCTCATGGCAACAGGTCTCCCCGGTCAAGAGCCCGTTTGTCGAACTGTTCCTCGTCGCCGGGTTTCCCGCAGCGGCCGGTATAGTCAACTTCGTGGTCTTGACCTCGGCGGCCTCCTCGGCCAACAGCGGCGTGTTCTCCTCGAGCCGCATGCTGTTCGGGCTGGCCAATCAAGACAACGCCCCCGGCCTATTCCGCCGACTGTCGAGCAACAGCGTGCCGCTGCTGAGCCTGGCGTTCACCACGCTATTGATGCTGGTCGGTGTGCTGGTGCTGTTCATCGTGCCGGAAGTCATGACCGCATTCACCATCGTCTCCACCGTGTCGGCGATTCTGGTGATCTTCACCTGGTCGACCATCCTCGCGTCTTACATCGCCTACCGCAAAAAACGCCCGGATCTGCATGCGAAATCGGCTTACAAGATGCCCGGGGGTGTGCCGATGGCTTGGTTCTCGTTGGCGTTTTTGGGGTTTGTGCTGGGGTTGCTGGCGTTGCGGCCTGATACGCGGATTGCGCTGATGGTGATGCCGGGGTGGTTTGTCTGGTTGGGGATTGCTTACCAGTTGACGCGGTTGAGGAAGCCGAAATCTGCGGTTGAGTCGGCGGGTCAGTTTGGTTAGATGTGCAAGCGAAAGCCGTCACCTTAAAGTGACGGCTTTTGTTTTTAGCGCAGGTTTTAACCAGCATGATCAGGGGCGGAATCAGCTGCAACCACCGATCTCGCCCGCCCTCGGCCAACAGATAAGTCCCTCGGCCACTGGCGACGATCATTTTGAGACTAAATACCCAGCCACCCCGAGCCGCCACCATGCCATCCGGTTTGGATAATCCGCTGACCACACTCTCGCGCTGACCGTCATCCTGACGGTTGGCTTTGACTGCGCGAGTATGGACATACCAAAGATTGTTTTATTGGGGTGTGGGTCGCTCAGGCTTGATACGCTCGCTTCCATTGAGACAGGAAGTCAAACATGGACAAACCAACCTCCTCCAACACTGCCCCCGCCAAGCGAAGCTGGGCATCAGCGACTGAAAAAGAGCGCTCCGATGTCTATTGGTCGTTATCCGACGCGTTTGTCGACAATGAGGTCAACTACGAATTCATTGCGCGCCAAACCGAGGATTACGATCGGCAAGAGATCAAGCGAATCCTCTATGAAGAAGTGGCACCGGTTTGCCATACAAATCTCGAGACCGTGATTCCGATGATTTGGTCTGCGTTCAACTTGGAGCAATTGAAGGCTGACATCGCGGAAACATTGAAAGCCCGAGAGCGAAGCCGTTTCAGACGTCAGCTAGACAAACTGCTGATTCGCTGGCTTGAGTTTCGATACAAATACATATGGAAAGAGATATCCAGGCATTACCGAAAATGAGCACTGCCGTACTCGATAACCCCGGTTACCACCGAGATCCCGTTCGATCACAGTGCGCTACCAATCCCACCGTGGCGACGGTTAAGCCGCTCGCCACAGAGGGATAGGATTTAAGCTTTAACCTCAACGTTATCCAACGCCTGATTCACCGCCAACTCCCCCAACATCACCACCTGCGCAATGCCGAGTGCGGTTTTGCGGTGCGAGGGGTCGAGCGCTGCGGCAAAGTTGTTGAGCATTTCCGAGGCGGAACTCAGCGTTTCACTGGCATTGGCCAGCAGGGATTCCGAGTCGTACTTCGGATTGGCGAGGTACATGCGCTCGGGCTCGTTGACGCTGGCCATGATGTGGCTGGTCGGAAGGAGATAGTGATCGAGGGCGCGCTCGGCGGCTTCGTGGAGTTTTTTGGAGTTGAGGGATTCGTAGGGGGATGCGGGATCGGTTTCTGGTGGGTTGGGCGTTACTTTGAACATAGATGGAACCTCTAGCGCGATTACTAAAAGAAGCCATCACCCACGCTACCAAACGATGGGTGGCGGCCATACGCGGGTTGGTAGACCGGTCGCACTAGAACCCGGCGCCCACGAATGGGCCCCACGCATGACCACCATGAAATCTGAGTCCTGGGAAAGCGACTGAAATTGGTGATGCGATGCATCTAGACACGAAGCGGGCTACCAAACCCGATCACTGGTTTTCAGTGATGTGGGGACGATAGAACCTGCGGGCTAGACGCACAAGCCGGGGGATTCTGTCTTAGGTGTAGGGGGAGGCGCAAGGCGGTGTAGGGCATAAGTGGCGGCATCGAGGGTTTTTTAAACAAACATAGCGTTGTTAAAGGATTCACATAGATGAGCTAAAAAAGTGAACCTATTTTCAATAAATAAATCGATCCCCATTTTTGCGTCGCATTTTTGCACGGAATATTTGACTACAACGATGCTGAGGAAAGGATTGATGCCCCGAGCCTATAGACCCAAGCGCATTTATACTCGCGGTAGAAGACATAAGCATGAAGCCTAAATTTATGGTAGGCGACAAGATTTTTATTGCCCCTTCTTTAGCTGCACTACCAGCACTTTTATTGCCGCGAAAAAAACTCGGGACAAAGCGGCCACACTGAAACAACTGAAACACCTGAAACAGGAAGTAATTGAACTTTATCTGTATGCATTGAACCCCGACTGACCATAGCGCATCATTCGAATGACGGAAGAGTGGACTTTATGCGGGCATGCTCGCTGGGAAATTTCAGACTTGCCAAACCAACAACATCCCCATTTTGTTAAATACTCAATACGGAATCGGAACAGGCGATATACTCTCCTTAACTTTTGGTTCCTTCAGATTGAGCAGACCAACTTTCGTCATTGCATCGTTACCCTTTGATACGATAGCGAACTCATCCACGAGCGTCGCATCCTTCAGCCTTGCTCCAATGACACTGTCAGCATAAATTGCCACGATTGCATAAGTCTCATTATCTATTTCAAAGGAAGAAAACTGATTTTTGGAAGTGGCCGCCAATCTTCCCGCCCCAAATACGAGCCCGAGGACTATGAGAACCATAAACCCGTACTCATTAAAAAGATTAATTAAAACCTGACCTCTATATCTGACTTTCGTTACGACTGGTTTAGGCTCCTCTTCTTTTGCCAATTTATCTACAGCAGCAGATATCCCCATCTTTTTCGCATCTACCAAAACACCAACACCATAGATCAATGTATATATAACACCAAGAGATATACCAAGCTTGAAGAAAGGGCCACTGAAGCCAGAAGCGAAGACAAGAACCCCAGCTATAAGATAATTAGGGAGCATCACTCTAAGAAATTTTGCGAAATTTCCTTCCGCCAAAGACATGACACTTATAGAATCGAAGATTTTCAACAATACATATATATAGAGAACTCCAAAAATCATCGAAGTAAGAGTCATCCTTAGGTCCACCACGATTAATGAGAGAGGATATCCAAAATAAATTGCATAACCGTACTCATATGCTATTGCTACTACATACCCGAATACTGGCAGTACCGCGACAATCACACTTTCCTTCGTTAAAAACTCTTTAAAGTTCATACAACCCATTAATCCGGTGATAGAGAGCCCCATTCTACCCATGCCCTTGCGTCAAACAGTACACTTGAAGAGGACAAAGGGGACAGATTTATTTACTACAGTATACGCCACCTAAACATACGCGTTTTTCTGCGTTTAAAAACTATGATGAGCATATTTATCGAACCTGAGCCTGTTGCGATCCGCTATGAACGCTGTGCACTTATTTTTGAAGCAATTTTCGGAGCACCGATGATGGATTGAGCATAGCCCCAAACGTTCGGACATGAGTGGTTCACACACGCTGCCTTCTTTTCTTCGTAGCAATAAAATTTATACCAAGGGAAATGCCGTTCCCATATACATACTTTTCTAGTCGAGTGGTATGGACACCCTTCCTAAAAGACATCCATTAACTCATAACAAATAGTTCCCAACTCCAAAAATTAGTCGGTTTTTTGGCGAACGCATTTGGTTGATTTTTTATATCCACGGATGACTGAGGCTTAATGCTATCGTAAATATACGAGGCGGTTAAAGAGCCTGCAACGCCCAACAGAATGGCAAAAATACTTGATATTACCAGCGATGTTAATGGCTTAGCTTTTACGAAATCAAAGGCTCTATAATAAAGGCGCTTCCGTATTTTTCGAATCTCTTTCTGTATGATTTTTATCATTTGCGTTGAAATGCGTTCGTTCATGAGGCGCTCCACGCACTCTCCGCAAACAACCGGTTTATTGCACGACTCAACAAGATCAGACTTGATGCCATTCATGTCAAAAAGGCACCCACGTGTTTCGTCGTGTGTAAAGCTCGGAGCCGCGCCAAAACCTGGAATTTTGTTGCCCGAACGTCGATATAGCAATGTATAACTATATAAAACTCGAAAAATCGCATTCTCAAGAGGGATATTTTCCCAGGCAAGAAACTCTCTAATTTGGCTAAATGTAAAGACAATTTTATTGTCTCCAAGACGCCTGGAGTACCAATTATCTTCGATTGGAACGTTCACTAGCGCTATTAAAAAGTCGGCGTCATTATGCTCAGGGAGTTGAGTTTTTAGCAGCCTATCGGAAAAAATCCAATCTCCCCTGTCCGAATCGCACCGCAATGCAAAATTATCAATACCGCCGACTAGCTCAAACACTTCAGAACGCCAAGCCGAAACCTCGCTGAGTTTTAGATGAAGTGGCAAATGACCGATAGTTACGAGCTTTACTCTTACTTTATCCATGTATTCAATCGCTCAATAGGCGTAGTTATGGACAATGGGGACAGATTTATTTATCGTCTAAAAATGAGCAAACAAATCTATCCCTTTCCACTGTTAGCGAGGCATGTTAAATGCCAAATTATCAAACTCAGAAAGATTCAACCGGTTTTTTGGTCTGCTCAACAAGCTTGTTCTCGTCAAGTTTCGGGAAAGAAAACTTGATCATGATGACCGATTCCTCGCCCTCGCCCGTGACAATCAGATCAGCCCCCCTGACATTCGCAGGCGCGGCTGCCATCAAACCAGAAACGCTAGGGGTCCCTTTGATCGAGGCGGCGCCCTCGATAAACGAATAGGTCAGATTATTGGCGTTTAGAGCGACACTTTCGTAGTTGGTGAGTTTAGCGGTGTACTCATCCTTGTTTTTAGCTTTAGCCGCCAGATCGACGAGATCCAGCATGGACTTGCCGTCAGCCAGTGCGACCAGACCGAACGACTTGGCCAGCGCACCGATGGCACGCCCAAACAGTTCACGCTCATAGGGCGCGAAAAGGGAAACCATAATCAGCTTGTCACCGCTGAACACCAAGCCAGCGGTGAATTTCTGATCAATGAAATCCACGTCATCAATACACCGGGCGGGCGCGCCCACCTCTTCCGAGCAATCATAGTAACCGCCAGCCTCGGTGTATTTCGTGATTGGCGTGTCGTAGCCGTAGCTCTTGAACAGGTTGTCAGCTGCAACGGCACTCTGCATAGCGCCAACGAGGCCGGCCAGGCAAAGCACTAACGCATGGATTTTTTTCGACATGGATTCCGTTCCTACAAGGATGTGAATATTGATAGCCACATGCTATCAATCCTGCATTGGATTTGTCTCGCTCAATCCAATGCAGGTTGAGCAAGCTCAGCAGGTCCAGAAGTAGGACGCTGTAAACCCACTCTGCCATTCCTGCCCCCAAGCCCCCTCCTCCCATTCCTGATAAACTCCCCACCTCCCAGCCACACCGATTCCGTACCCCTAATGTCCCCTATTCCCGCCACACCCGCCCCACTCTCTCGCCGCTTCTCCGTCGCCCCCATGATGGATTGGACTGACCGCCATTGCCGTTTCTTCCTACGCCTCCTGTCGAAGAACGCCCTCCTCTACACCGAAATGGTCACCACCGGCGCGCTCCTCAACGGCGATCACGAACGCTTCCTCCGTCACAACGAAGCCGAGCACCCTCTCGCGCTGCAGTTGGGCGGTAGCGTTCCGTTGGATCTGGCCGCCTGCGCCCGCATGGCCCAAGAGCACGGCTACGACGAGGTAAATCTAAACGTCGGCTGCCCAAGCGATCGTGTGCAGAACAACATGATCGGTGCGTGCCTGATGGGTCACCCGCAACTGGTAGCGGATTGCGTGAAGGCAATGCAAGACGCGGTGTCGATTCCAGTAACGGTAAAACACCGCATCGGCATCAACGGTCGGGACAGTTACGCGGAGCTGTGTGATTTCGTCGGCACAGTCCGCGATGCCGGCTGCACCAGTTTCACCGTGCATGCCCGGATTGCGATTCTGGAGGGGTTGTCCCCGAAGGAGAATCGTGACATTCCGCCGTTGCGCTATGACGTGGCGGCGCAGCTGAAGGCGGATTTTCCGGCGTTGGAGATTGTGCTGAACGGCGGGATCAAGACGATGGAGGCTTGCCAGGAGCATTTGCAGACGTTCGACGGTGTGATGTTGGGGCGTGAGGCTTATCACAATCCGTATTTGCTGGCGGAGGTGGATCAGCAGTTGTTCGGCAGTTCGGCGCCGGTGATCAGTCGGGCTGAGGCGTTGGCGCAGTTGCGTCCTTATATAGCCGAGCATTTGCTCGCCGGTGGGGCGATGCATCACATCACGCGGCATGTGCTGGGCTTGGGCACGGGGTTCCCGGGGGCGCGGAAATTCCGTCAGTTGTTGTCGGTGGATATTCACAAGGCCAAGGATCCGCTGGCGTTGCTGGATCAGGCGGCTGAGTTGCTTGAAGGTCGTTGATTGATGGTTTGAGTGTGCGGGCGACGCATGAGCGTTGCCCGGTGTTTTGTTGTACTGACAGGATGTCTTTTGTTTATGCCCGCGTTTAGTTTTTCCAGTTTCAAGCGTTACGCCTTTCTTGCCTTGTCCTGCTTCACTTCCGACGTTTATGCGCACTGCGATGGCTTTTGCATGGGCCGTACCGATACGCCGTGGGAGGTGACGCAGATTTCCGGGCTCACCTTGGTGTCTTTATTTCTCGCACCTTTTTCGGCTAGCCAGGAAACGACCGACAGTCACAAGCGTGTTTACTCCGCCGAGGAGCAGGAAGACGCGCGACTCTATCTGGCCAGCGACGGCATGCTGCAGGCCGCGTATTTCACGTCGGCCTTGCAGCGCTATCGCCAGGAGTCATCGGATTCGGCGTTAAACGATCTCGCCGTGGCGGCGTTGATCAGCGCTCAATGATCAGGCCGCCGCTGCGGCGGTCCAGTTGACCCAGCCAAACAGCCACGTTGCCAGAATCAACAAACCAAACGCGATCCGGTACCAGGCGAACGCGGCGTAGCTGTGGTTGGCAATAAACTTGAGCAAGCCGCGCACGGCGATCATCGCGAAGATGAATGCAGTGACGAAGCCGAGGGCGAAGACTGGCAGGTCGTTGGGCTGGAACAGGTCGCGGTATTTGTAGCCGGAGTACACGGCGGCGCCGACCATGGTGGGCATAGCGAGGAAGAACGAGAATTCGGTGGCGGCTTTGCGCGACAGGCCGAAGAGCAGGCCGCCGATGATGGTCGATCCGGAGCGCGAGGTGCCTGGAATCATCGCCAGGCATTGTACGAAACCGACTTTCAGTGCGTGGGACCAGCGCATGTCGTCGACGTGTTCGACGCTGATCACATGGCTGCGCTGTTCGGCCCACAACATGATGATGCCGCCGACGACCAGTGCCACGGCGACGGTGATCGGGTTAAACAGGTATTCGTGGATCGCGTCGGCGAACAATACGCCCAAGACCACGGCGGGCAGAAAGGCGATCAACAAGTTGAGGGTGAATCGCTGGGCATTACGTTCGGTGGGCAGGCCTTTGATGATGTCGAAGATCTTCGGTCGAAACTCCCAGACGACGGCAAGAATGGCACCCAGTTGAATAATGATGTTGAAGGCCATGGCGCGTTCGCCGCCGAATTCCAGCAAGTCGGCGACGATGATCTGGTGGCCGGTACTCGAGATCGGCAAGAACTCGGTCAGGCCTTCTACCGCACCTAATATCAACACCTGGAAAAGGGTCCAGAAATCCATTAATCCTCCGTCAGAGCGCTCTTGATGAGCGACCGGGTAATAACACTCAGGGGTTGAGTATCTGCAGTGAGACCATTGACATACATAAACGCAAAAGTTCATCAGCCACAAAGATTACGTCTTATTAAAAGACACACTCAAGCCATGTTAGTAATCGTCGGCCGACGAACTACGCAGAAAATATTTAGGCCTTTTTGCAGAAAAAAGTTGCTCTGACAAAAAAGTGTGATCAATATCACATTATTCAAGGATGGCCAGACAGTGGCAATTGGACATGGATAAGGCTATCGCAATAAGCTCAAAATAGTGGCACCATTGCATATCGCCACCATCTAAGCAGTAGTTCACCCCTCCAAGAAAATCAACTAAAAGCTTGAAAAGCTTAATTATTGTTAGAAAACTCGCGAGCCACGTCTAAAAATCGCGTGAATGTTACCAATTGTCAGTCACAGATGAGAACCGGTGCTTTAACATCCCGATGTCAGCACTTAATTCGAGTCAATGCATGATGCTCTCAGCGAACTTAGCGACTAGAAGCCCGCGCCCGACAAACGACGAACCTGGTGTTCTTACTCTGGGTCGTACCCGTGGCGTGGCTGAACATTTCAAAGCGCTAGTCGCCCAGCATATACGTACCGATATGGCGCTCGAAGCCAGCGCGTACACTAGTTCATATCAGTTGAATGAACAGTCTGGTTCGTATCGAGCGATCTTCCTGATTATCGACAGCCCTCAGGCCCTCGAAGACAATCTTGCCCTGGTCGAGAACCTGCGCAGCGACAACTTGAAACCGATCATTTGCGCGGTCATCACCGGTCGCGGCGCTTTCAACAAGATCAAATATTATCTGGCTGGCGCGGATGTTTGTATCAAGCTCAATACCCTTTCCGACGATGGCGCCGAGTTGCTGGGCGAGTTCTTCAACAGCGAAGAATGGCAACGCGATATCGATCTGACGCTTGATCCGACGCGTATCTGCCTGATGGGCACCAGCAAGAAACTCGATATTTCGTTTGCCGAAATGAAGATCCTCGAAGCCTTCGCGCAAACCAGTAATCACATTCTGAGCCATGATGAAATCGCCAGCATCATGGGCCTCAACACCAATTTCTACGACCCTCGAGCGCTGGAGAAGTCAATCAGTCGCTTGCGTGGAAAAATCAAGGACATGTATGGTACAAACGCGATTCAGAGCATTCGCGGCTATGGCTATCGCCTGCTGCGGGGTCTGATATCGACTGCCTGACTCTCGGGCAGCCATCCCATTTGCATACGTACGAAGGATCGTCTAATGCAACCATATAGCTTCCGTTCTGCTTCACGCCTGTTTGAAATCAAGCAATTGAATGAGCGCGACAACACGCCCCATAACAATAAAACTCCATAACATAGCAGCAGATCGAGTGGAATTTATCGAGGGCCAATCTTGGGCCCAGACCCTGCCTATCGATTACTTCCGAGGAAGTCATTGCTCGCCTGCCGATTTATCTTTTAGCCAATTTTGGTATGTATTCAGGAGAGAGACATGGAAACTAGTACAACCCTCCCAAGGAAATATTTTGTTGTCGTGACTCACAGTACAACGTCGCAACGCGAACTGGAGAGCATGCTGTCCAGTGAACGTTTCAATTCGTTTGAAGGGGTTGATTCGCCCTCTTCCGCTCCAATGGTGATGGAGTTCACATATCCAGGCATCAGTCGAAAAAATATCCCGCGCAGTATCGAACACGATACTCAGCGAATAGTGGCCACGCTCGAGTCCGAATGGCGCGCCGCGCAATCGGCTAATCCTTTCCAGAATGTCCCGGTCATTACCGGGGAATCCCGCAACATGCCACCTGCCGTTGAAGGCGATATGCCCGGCAATGAAACCTGGCATCTCGACCCGGCTCAGGGTGCACTGGTCAAAGAAGATGTCGAAATCAGCCTGACTGGCCTGGAAACAGCACTGGTCAGAAAAATGCTCAGCCATGAAGAGCGTGTTGTCAGTCGTGACGAGCTGATTCTCAGCATCGGTCGAGAACCGGAACAATATCGCGGCCTGGAAATGTGCCTGAGTCGCCTGCAAGACAAATTCAAAAGCGCCAGTAATGGTGAGCGACTGTTTCGTGCCGTCAGAAACCGCGGTTATTGCCTGATTCAGGAAGTCGTCGCGTAACCCGCAAAACCTCCACGAACAGAACAAACAGAAAAAGTGCGATTACAAAAACAACAAGAGCACTCTGTTTGGCTTGGTCTTCCTCCCTGAAGTAAATATTCCCTGCCTCCACCCTCCAACAGTAACAAATACAACACACTTTATTCACCCCTCGCTCCACGACCTTTTCTAACACCCTTCTATTTAATTATTAAAAAGTTGGCACTGTGCCATCTTGTTAGAACTCGTCAGACACCATTCCAGCCAATAACTTAGTCTATTGACTGACGACAGTTCGGCATATCGATGTTGTTACCTCAGGACACTCGCTACAACAAAAACAATAAGTCTGCATAACAACTCGGTTTTCAACTGTTGAAACCTGAATGGACGTCTTTTGGGGATACCGTATGGATCTTTCTTTAAGTATCAATCGAAGCACAGGCCTCAAGGGACTGACCTTTTGGGGCCAATGGGCGCTGGCACAAGGCTTTGTGGTGACGCTGTTGTTCATACTCGCCGAGCAGCACACCGGGACGGTCGCGTTCTACTACCGGATGTGTGCAACCCTGGCGGTACTGGCGTCGGTGCCGGCGTATACGTTTAGCGGTGTTTATCGCAAGCGTGACAACTACCTGACCGGGCTCGGTCGGCTGTTCATGGGTTGGTCGATGACCATGGCGGCGCTGGCGTGCATCGCCTTTGTCTGCCAGGCCGATGAGCTGTTTTCGCGGCAGGTGATTCTGAGCTGGGCGGTGTATGGCTTCCTCGGTCAGGCGTTTCTCTATGCTCCGCTGCATGCGTTTTCCAAGTACTACCAACGGTCGCGAAAAAGCGAGCACAAGACGCTGATCGTCGGCACTGGCGAACTGGCGTTGGGTCTGGCGAAGAAACTCAGCCAACTGGAAAACCTGCCGCTGGTAGGTTTGGTCAGCAATGGCGATGTGTCTGCATTGGGTTCGGATGCTCCGCGTGTAGTGGGTGATCAGGAACAGTTGCTGGAGCTGATCGAAACCCATGATATCCGCCGCTTGTACATCACCCTGCCGCTGTGCGAAGCCGCGAAAATCGAAGCGATTTATGGTGACTTGCTGGGTGCCAACGTCGACGTGGTGTGGGTGCCGGACTTGAACAGTCTGACCCTGCTCAATCACTCGGTGAAGGTTGTGGATGGCCTGCCGGCGATCTACTTGAACGAAAGCCCGCTGACCAGTCGCCCTACCGCTGCCTTGAGCAAGAGTCTGGTAGAAAAAACCGTGGCGTTTCTGGCGATCATCGCGCTGAGCCCGATCCTGCTGATCATTGCGCTGGCGGTGAAGATCAACTCGCCAGGCCCGGTGTTTTTCAAACAGGATCGCCATGGCTGGAACGGCAAGGTGATCAAAGTCTGGAAGTTCCGCTCGATGCGTGTTCACGATGACCGTGACGTGAAGCAGGCCAGCCGTAATGACTCGCGCATTACCGCAGTCGGCCGCTTTATTCGCCGCACTTCGCTGGACGAACTGCCGCAACTGTTCAACGTGTTGCAGGGGCACATGGCCCTGGTCGGCCCACGCCCTCACGCCGTCGCGCACAACAACTACTACTCGGGGAAAATCCTCGCGTACATGGCGCGTCACCGGATTAAACCGGGGATCACCGGACTGGCCCAGATCAGCGGCTGCCGGGGTGAGACGGATACCATCGACAAGATGCAGAGGCGTGTCGAGATTGACTTGCAGTACATCAACAGCTGGTCGTTGTGGCTGGATCTGAAGATCCTGGTGAAGACACCGTTTACGTTGCTGTCGAAGGATATTTACTGAGGTTTGAAGCTGGATACCGCAAGGGGACGAAAGTCCCCTTTTTTGTGCGTGGGATTTGGGAACGGCGCTGGATTGCGGGTGAATGCAAAAATTGTAGGAGCGAGCCTGCTCGCGAAAGCGGTGGGTCAGGCAACATTGATGCTGGATGCACTGACGCCTTCGCGAGCAAGCTCGCTCCCACAGGGGGGTTGTGGTTGGCTTGGGATTTTGGGCGTGACAGATAACCAATGTGGGAGCGAGCCTGCTCGCGAAAGCGGTGGGTCAGGCAACGGGGATTCTGACTGTACGGGCGCCTTCGCGAGCAGGCTCGCTCCCACAGGGATTCGGGATTGGCACGGGATCTGTGGTGTGACAAATAGCCAATGTGGGAGCGAGCCTGCTCGCGATGGCGGAGGGTCAGGCAACGGGGATGTCGACTGAACGGACGCCTTCGCGAGCAGGCTCGCTCCCACAGGGATCTGGGATGGCATCGGGATTTTGGGTGAGACAGATAGCCAATGTGGGATGGCATCGGGATTTGTGGTGTGACAAATAACCAATGTAGGAGTGAGCCTGCTCGCGATCGCGGAGGGTCAGGCAACGGGTATGTCGACTGAACGGACGCCTTCGCGAGCAGGCTCACTCCTACAGGGCATTTGTGGTTGGCTTGGGATTTTGGGCGTGACAAATAACCAATGTAGGAGTGAGCCTGCTCGCGATGGCGGTGGGTCAGGCAACGGGAATGTCGACTGAACGGACGCCTTCGCGAGCAGGCTCACTCCTACAGGGGATTTGTGGTTGGCTTGGGATTTTGGGCGTGACAGATAACCAATGTGGGAGTGAGCCTGCTCGCGATGGCGGAGGGTCAGGCAACGGGGATGTCGACTGAACGGACGCCTTCGCGAGCAGGCTCGCTCCCACAGGGATCTGGGATGGCATCGGGATTTTGGGTGAGACAGATAGCCAATGTGGGAGTGAGCCTGCTCGCGAAAGCGGTGGGTCAGGCAACATTGATGCTGGATGTGCTGACGTCTTCGCGAGCAAGCTCGCTCCCACAGGTTTCAGAGGTGCTTCGGATATCCGCGCTTACTCCGTGATCTTCTCGAAATTCCGATAAAACATGTCCCCTTCCCGGCTATCGGTCATCGAGTGCAATTGGTAGCTGCGGCTCAGTCGCGCACCACCGTCACGGGTCAGCGGGGCCCAGACCAGGTTGGCGCGGCGCATGGTCGACATGCTCATCATTTCGTCGAACGGGATCGACAGGTAGATGCCTTTGTCGAAACTACCTTCGCCATACTCGGCACTGCCCGCCGTGGTGATCGTCGCCCACGCACCAAAGCGCACGCCATTGAAAAACTCGCGCGAGATGTCCAGCGTACCGCCCCAGTCTCCGGCCAGATAACGCCCGACGCTCACCGCCGCCAGCGTATCGAAAGGTAAATCGGTATACGCCGTGACATGCCCGGTCACCACCGAGTAATCACGCAGGGCAAAACCCTGATCGAAATCGCGCTGCCGCACCCAATTCAGATCCGCGCCCACCGACCAGCGCTCACCGGTCGGGCGGAACAACACCTCACCGCCGACACCGGCAAACATCGACTCCAGATAACCGCCATAGACCATGCCATACCAGTCTTTATCCAACTGCTCGGCATGGCTGACCTGGAACAACGGCATGGTCGTGTTAGACGTGGTCAGGTACTGACGCAAATCCGTGCGCACACGCGGCAAACCGCTCGGCGCGTCGTAGGTGAATTTGTCGAAGTTGTTGGCCAGGTTGGCACTGAGCAACCCGCTCCACCAGGTGTTGCGGTTGAAGCGGTATTCGGCGTCGGCATCGGCACTCAATTGATAGAGCAAGCCATCCGGACCACCAACGTTCTGCTTGAAGCCCAAACCCACGCCATAGCTGAAATGCTGCGGCGCCTCGGTGTAGAGGGTCTTCTCGTTGTGTGGCATCGCCGGGTTGATCTCGGTGGTGCGGTGCAGCGACTCTAGTGGCTCTTCGTTGTTGATCACTTCGCGGAAGGTCTGGCGCGGCACGCTGGTTTCTTCCAGCGGCAAGTCGTAGCGCTTGTTGACCACGGTGAACCAGTCGATGTCGTCGTTGACGCTGTTGTCGAGAATCCGGCTCGCCCGCCCGACAGCCTTGGACGAATGGAAGTAACGCTGCTGCTCGCCATACACGATCAGCTCGGAATCACGCTGGGTGATGCGCTCGACCTTGTAGCCGGCATTCTGCTGCAAACGCTGCGAGACGTTGGCCCAGTTGACCTGATCCATCGCCGTGTTCGGCGCTTTCGCCGGCAGCGGTTCCGGGGTCGGATCGTAAGTCTTCGCCGGAGCCTTGCGGCTGACGAAATTGGTGTGAAAGGTCACGCCGAACATCGCCGTATTACCGCGCTCCCACGCCGCGCTGACATCGACCGAATCGGTCACCTTGAATACCGCGCCAAGGTTGATCGGCGAGTCCTGTTTGATCTCGTTGTCCTTCGGTTCGTTTTTGTAATCGTTGCCTTCGTATTCGAGTTTCAGGCTGAGGCGATCCCACGGCGTCTGATAGCTCACGCCACCGAAGAACGACGGCCGGCCGCGAAAATACGAGCCCGAGTTGACGTCACCGGTGCCTTCCAGGGCCGGACGGGTATCGAAGCGATCGCTGACGTAGCCCAACGGGTTGTCCATGTCGCCGCGATTACCGAGGTAACCCCAGGCAATGCCGGCACTGAAATCGAAGTTGTCGTAGCGCTTGTTGGCGACGAAAAACTCACTGGAGAACAAACCGGTACCGCCGACATCTCGGAAACCGAGCGCCACGTCGGGCAACCAGTGACTTTCCTGCCACAGCCGGACTTTGACGTCGACCGCCTTGTCCTTATAGCTTTGACTACCGCTGAGGGCCTCCGAGCCGTATGGCCGGTTGGTGATCGCGGTGTAGCGAAACGAGCCTTCGAGCCAGTCCAGCGGCTGCAACGAAACGCTGTAGCGACTGTACGGATCGGTGCGGTTGGCGTTGACGCTCAACTCGCCGGCCGGGGCCATGCGCGCCGTCGGCGTCTGCAACAGCCCGGTGCCACCGAAATCATTCTGGGTAATGCGCGGTTCGGCATGAGCCAGACCGCAGGGCAATAACAACACAGCTGCAAAACGTAACTTCAACGAACCACCTCGGCCAGCTGCGTGGCAATGAATTCGGCCAACTGCTGATTCAGTTCAGGAAGAGGCGGATCAAGATCATCATTTTTCACCGGCACCAGAATCTTGCTGCCGGCCACGGGAAAGTGTCCGGACTCACGATTCCAGTGGGCGATGCCGACACGCCGCGAGACGCCGTTGGGCTGGATCAGCCACAGATAATCGGCTTCGGCATCGGCCAGAATCGAACAGCCTTGCAGGTATTCACGGGCTTCCTGCAACGGCTGATACGGCAAGTGGCACGGCTCGGCGACCGCGCCGAGCACTTGCACCTCATCGACGCGCTTCGGATAAACCAGACGATCGCCGTCATCGAGGCGAATGTTGCGCGCGAAGCCGACTTCCAATGCAACCGGATCAAGATCGGCGATCTGCCGCCCCGTTACCGGCATCTGCCGCACTTCTTCGGCAATGCGCTGCGCCAGCGCCGCCCGACTCGGCCGGTCGAACAACATTGACATGCGTTGCAGTACATCCAGATCAAACAACACACCGACCTTGAGTCGTGTCTGCGCCTCAATCAGCGACTGCCGCAGCAACCCGCCCGCCAGCCAATAGCCTTCGGCATTCGGCACGGCTTCGCTGATCACATCGAGCAAGCGCCCACCCGCTGGCAACGCGACCGGCCCGGGATTGGCGACATCGCCCGACACCGTGACAGCCGCCTGACTCACACTCGCGACCAGCATCAAGCTCGCCGACAACATTTTCAGGCGCATCACGGCAGGTGCCTGCGATCAGGGGTCAGTTGCACGACCTTGACGCGCAACTGCGACGTCAGCTGCTGCTCGCTCTGCAAAATGAACCCGTCGCGCGGGTCGACCCAGTAACGATTGGTCGCGCTCAGGCCGATGGCCGGGGCGTCAATGTGTTCATCGACACGCAGCACGGTGTATTCCTTGTCGAGAATCTTCAGGGTTTGTTCCGAGCGGCGGGAGAAACGGCTGTTGACGATCACCCCGACTTCCTGACCTTTGTAGAGGTCGATCCAGCGCCGCGTGGTGAAACCGTCGGCAACGTGATGCAGGCCCTGTTTGAAGGGCGAGTCGTCGGCCAACCGCGTGCCATCGAGATCGCCTTCCAGACCCAGGCCAATGGAACGCACGGCAAGGCCATTGCGCAGCAGCAGAACCTGTTTGCCCGAGGCGACCCAGAACTGCAGGTCTTCACGCTCGCGCACCAGCGCCAGCACCCCGGAGCCGGAAGGCGTGGTCAGTTTCATTTGCGGATAGTTGACCCCCGCCACTTCGGCCGCCGACACATCGACCTCATCCGGGCCGACGACTGCGGCCTTGAGGTTATTTAACGAAGCGCTCATCAGCGGGTTACAGCCGCACAGCAACGAGGCCGCCATCAGGCACAGGCCAACTTTTAAAATGTTCAAAGTCGGACCTTATTTGGCGTTGTTGTTGCTGTATTCGCTCCAGTTCTTCGCAGCGGAAGCGCCGGTGCCGACAATCGATGCCGACGGCACCAACTGGCTGATCAGACGGTTCCAGCGAGTCACGTTGGCAGGCCCGACATACACCACGTCCTGCGGGCGAACTTCGAAGTGCGAAGCGAGCGCCATGGCGGTCGGCGATTCGGCTTCCAGCTGGTAGATCTTGGCCGGTTCGACATCAAGGTTTTCCACGCCACGAATGACATAGACCGCGTTGCCATTGGAGGTGGTCTGGGCCAGGCCGCCGACCGAACCGAGCACGTCGGTGAGGTTCATCGTCGCGGTCTTGAAACTCAGCGCACGCGGCTGGTTGACCTCGCCCATCACGTAGATGCGCTTGTTGTCGTTGTACGGCAGATACAGCTGATCGCCGCCCTTGAGGTAAACGTTCTGCAACTCGGAATCCGCCTGATTGAGCGAGTCGAGATTGAGCGGATAAGTACGCCCCTTGCGCGTCAGCAACAGCCCGGACAGATCGGCGTTGTTGGTGTCGATGCCGGCCGAGCCGAGGGCTTCGACCACGCTCAGCGGATTGGTGGAAATCGCTTGCGGGCCGGCCTTGGCCACCGCGCCGGTGACCACGACCTTCTGGCTGGCGAAACGCAACACCGCGACATCTACCTGCGGCTCGGCGATGAATGCCGACAGCCGTTGTTCAATGTCCGAGCGCAGTTGCTGGATGGTCCGGCCAGTGGCCTGGACTTCCTTGATGAACGGGTAATAGAGCGTGCCATCGGAGCGCACCAGACGGCCGTTGGCATCGATCTGTTGTTGCGCGCCGGACGGGGCCGTCAGCTCAGGGTGATCCCACACGGTGATGTACAGAACATCATTGTTGCCGATGCGGTATTCGGCCGGCGTCGTCAGCAGCTCCGGCGGCAGCGACTCACGCTTTTGCGTGGCGCGGTTCATGGCAATCAGCTTCGGCGTGATCGGAATCAGCTCGACCCGGCTGCTTTCGCTGGCACCCTGGCGGGTGATGTCACTGGTGCTGAGGTATTGACCGGGGGAAAACATGCAACCTTGCAAAGCGAGACTTGCCAACATTAAAAGATAAACACTACGAGTCATAATGGCACTACGCTATTCAAGGGCGAATCCAAAAACAAAGTCACCCGACTTGCGTCGGGCGACCCTGTACTGCACTAACAGAACTTCCTGTTAGTTATGCGTGCCGGTTGTACCGGTGGTACCCGTCGTACCGGTGGTACCGCCGTTGGCACTGCCACCGCTGTTAGACGCCGCTACAGCACTGGCAACCATTGCAGTACTGGCTGCGGGCGCTTGAGAAGCCGCCACGTTGCCACCTACATTGGTTACCGCTGTCAACGGTGCTTCAGCGGCGGCAGCCCAGTTGCTCAACATCGTCAACAGGGCAACTGCCATCACTTTTTTCATATCAACTCCTTTCTAACATTCGACCTGTTAAAAAACCGGCCTGAGTTAGCGGTGGTGAGTTCAAGTCCGCAAAAAGCGCGAACATGATCCGTTGTTCTTTCACAGTCTTACCCAACTGATAAAAGTCGAACGGCAGGTTTATATCTACGGATTTGCAAAAGGCATTGCCAGTGTAATTTCCCGACGTTATCTAACAACCTGACTGAAAATAACATTGAACTAAATGGCCATCATCGCGAGTAGCCTTGGGGATGGTTCGATTGCCAGCGCCAAGTATCAGTGACCATGTCCTGTAAGTTGCGCGTAGCTTTCCAGCCCAGCTCTTTTGCCGCCTTGGAGGCGTCGGCCCAACTCTCGGCGATATCCCCGGAGCGGCGCGGCATCATCCGGTACGGCACCGGTTGCCCGCAGGCCTGCTCGAACGCGTGGAGCACCTGCAGCACGCTGTAGCCATCGCCGGTGCCGAGGTTCCAGGTATGAATGCCGCTGCGTTCGGAGATCGACTGCAACGCCTTCAGGTGGCCGTCGGCCAGATCGACGACGTGGATGTAATCGCGCACGCCAGTGCCATCGACCGTCGGGTAATCGTTGCCGAAGATCGACAACTCTTGCAGGCTGCCGACCGCCACCTGGCTGATGTACGGCACCAGATTATTCGGGATGCCGTTGGGGTCTTCGCCCATGTGCCCGCTGGCGTGGGCGCCGATCGGGTTGAAGTAGCGCAGCAAGGCGATGCTCCAGCGTGGCTCGGCCAGGCTCAAGTCACGCAGGACATTCTCGACGATCAGCTTGGACTGGCCGTAGGGATTGGTCGGATTGCCGGTGGGAAAATCCTCGCGAATCGGCATCTGCTCGGGCTCGCCATACACCGTGGCCGACGAGCTGAACACCAGCCGGAACACCCCCGCCGCCGCCATCGCCTGACACAGATTGATGCTGCCGCTGACGTTGGTCTCGTAGTACTCGAGCGGTTTGCGCACGCTCTCGCCGACCGCTTTCAGGCCGGCAAAATGCAGCACCGCTTCGATGTTGTGCTCGCGGAAAATCCGGTCAAGCAATGCCCGGTCACAGACATCGCCGCGGATCATCCAGGCACTCTTGCCGCAAATGCCCTCAACGGCGTGCAACGCGGCTTCGCTGCTGTTACAAAGGTTATCCAGTACGACAACTTCATAACCTGCTTCAAGTAGAGCAAGTGTGGTGTGCGAGCCGATATAGCCGGCGCCACCCGTTACCAGAATCTTCATAGTGCTATCCGTCTTTGGATGAGTGACAAGTAGCGTGTCAAGCCTGTTTTATTGAAGATGTGTCACAACTCACACAAACAGGCGACAACAACCGAAAACAAAACTAGTTCAATGACTGGCAATAAATATTTTTGCAGGTCACACTGTATTGCCCGCTACTTATTAGCACTCCCTGTGCGCTCATCACTATCAACCGATACCGACTAAAAATAACTAATAAAGCATTCGCCGACATCTCATAACATTGTCATGTTTTACCGGCCCAACTAATTGCCATTAACAACCTGACTCAGGTATTAAAGTAGGCCTTCAATCAACATTGAAACTTGCAGCCATTGTTTATGGCTCGCATCCGTCGCCTGTGTTCCATGACTGTCCAGGATACTTTTATGATTCGTAAATGTTTGTTCCCCGCTGCCGGCTATGGCACGCGTTTCTTGCCGGCCACCAAAGCCATGCCGAAAGAGATGCTGCCGATCGTCAACAAGCCGTTGATCGAGTACGCCGTTGAAGAAGCGCGGGACGCCGGCCTGCAACACATGGCCATCGTCACCGGTCGCGGCAAGCGTGCGCTGGAAGACCATTTCGACATCAGCTACGAACTCGAACACCAGATTCGCGGCACCGAGAAAGAGAAATTCCTCGCCGGCACCCGCGAGCTGATCGACACCTGCACCTTCTCCTACACCCGTCAGGTGGAAATGAAAGGTCTGGGCCACGCGATTCTCAGCGGTCGTCCGCTGATCGGCGATGAACCGTTTGCCGTGGTGCTGGCCGATGACCTGTGCCTGAACCTGGAAGGTGACGGCGTGCTTACGCAGATGATTGAGCTGTACAAGAAATTCCGCTGCTCGATCGTCGCCATCCAGGAAGTCCCGGCCGACCAGACCCACAAGTACGGGGTGATCGCCGGCGAGCTGATGTCCGACGGCATCTACCGCGTCAACAACATGGTGGAAAAACCGGCCCCGCAAGACGCGCCGTCGAACCTGGCAATCATCGGCCGCTACATCCTCACCCCGGACATTTTCGACCTGATCGCCGACACCCAACCGGGCAAGGGCGGTGAAATCCAGATCACCGACGCACTGATGAAACAGGCGCAGAACGGTTGCGTGCTGGCCTACCAATTCAAAGGCCTGCGCTTTGACTGCGGTGACGCCGAGGGTTACTTGCAGGCGACCAATTTCTGCTACGAAAACGTCTATCTCAAGGGCCGCTGAGACGGCTCCCTTCACCCAACGAGGCCACCATGAACATTGCACAACATTCCGTAGAGATTGAACGCGAGGTGGGTAACCTCGGGGTGATGAGCTGGCTGTCGCGCCATCAACCGTTGCCCAGCGCCAACGAGTCCTGGCTGGGCACGATTCTGCTGGTGGAGCGGATTGGCGTGTTTCCGGCGTCCGGTGATATCCGCCGGCCGCTGCGCGATCCCTATCCCCTGCTTGCTCATCTGAAAAAGCTGTATGGCGAGCAGGCGCTGGAAATGGATGACCGTGATGGGCTGAAGGTGATCTTCGGTGACTGGCGTTTTCGCGTGCGGATTTGCTGCAACGACCCGGCGATCATCATCAACGTTGAGACTCGGTGTGATACGCGGTTGATGCCGCAGAAGATTGCGGAGTTGCTCGAGCAGGTCGACGCCTTCGAATAACTCCCCTCACCTGATCGTTCCCACGCTCTGCGTGGGAATGCATCCAGTGACGCTCTGCGTCACCCAGCGAAGGGACGCGGAGCGTCCCGGGCGGCATTCCCACGCAGAGCTTGGGAACGATCACCGCTCTGGGGTTTGCGTGTTATTTAGGGGAGGCGTCGCACCGATCCTTGGCGCCGGTAATCCAGCCATAAAAGTAATCGGCAATCACCTTCCCGCCCGTGGCCGGTACCGGATGAATCTTGTCCGGGCCGATCATCGCTGCCGCGTAGCGTTTGACGTCAGGGCCGAACGCGCATTGCAGATTGGCGTACCCCAGATGCTGCTCCCGCGCCCACGGTTCAAGCACCTGCGCATACGCCGACATCGGGTAAGCGCTGGAGCGCGTGGTGTCCTGCCGCATGATCAGGTTGATGCTCGCCTGCGGCTGAATCTCACGCAGCATGCCGACCAATCCCTGAACGTTCTGCAGATACTGCGCGGGCTTCACGCCGAAGCCCTGATCGTTGCCACCGAGCATGATCAGGTAAACATCAGCGGGGATCTTCGACACGGCAGCTTTCCACTGCACCTGCCATTGCGGATCCTGGTGATAGAAATCCGCAGACGCCGCACCGGAGGCCGCCAGTTTCGATACGCGCACGCCGTTCTGATCGTTGCTCATCCACAGCCCGAACAACGTCGGCGCGCCTTTCACCACTTCCAGTTTGAAGGACCAGTCTTTCGCCGCCGAGAGTCCTGTGAGCGGGACTTCCTGAACACCAGCACCTTCGAGTTTCAAGGGTTGCCAGTCTTGCGTGGGCGTCCAGCGGTAGCGGATCTCGCTGGATTCGCCGTTACCCAGATAAAGCAGTTTCGCCTGAGTGACCGCCGTATCGATGCGCGGCGAAGGATTGGCATCCACCTGCAACCACGCACCGGGCCGGCCCGTCACTGTGCGGCTGTCCGGACTCGCCTGCCCCAACTCTGAAACCTTCCAGTCGCCGCCAAAGTACTTGTCACTGCTGCGGGTGTATTTGAAATGCGTGCCGCCCAGTGCGGCACCGTGGTTGAAACCGACGTAACCCGGCCCGGCAAACCCCACCTCCCCGGCCACGCGCTGCACCAGTTTGTTCAGGTAGAAATCCTGCCCGGCGCTGTAGCTGTCGCCGATCACCGAGACCGACAAAACCTTACCGGCCTTGCCTTCACGCCACTGCGCGAAACGCTCGCGCGCATCGCCCACCTGAACCACCGACGCTGCGACGGGTTGCGCGTCATCTACTGCCAACATGCAAAATTTCCTTCAGTCTGAAATGGCCCACTGAATGCCGGGATGTACAGAGATCAACTGTAGGAGTGAGCCTGCTCGCGATAGCGGTCTATCCAATACAAATGCATTGACTGACACAACGCTATCGCGAGCAGGCTCACTCCTACATTTGTCGCGGTCATCCGCTAAATCTGTGTACACCCAAAAAACCTGTGGGAGCGAGCCTGCTCGCGAAGCTCTTAGCTGCTGTGGGTTTGCACCACAGGTGTGATGGGCGTCAAAGGTTTCTTCTTCGCCGCCCGCTCCCCAAGGAACAACACCGAGGTGAAATTGAACCGGCTGAAAATCATCGACAACAGCACCGGCCCGAGCAAACCAAAGGTCAAACCACCGAGCACCAGCAAACTTTCATCCTTCACCCCCAACCGCCCCAGCACCAACCGCGACGTCGCCGCGAACAGCACATGGAACAGGAAGATCGCATAGGAATAGCCACCCAGCCAGGTCAGCGCCTTCGAGCGCATATCACTCGAGAGCAACGCAATGCACGATACGCAACCCACGGTCAGACCGATCAAACTACGACGATCAACAATCAACTCACGATCAATCGCCGCCACATACAACAACGTCAGCGAGATCAACACAAACACCAACGGCCCGATCACCTTGAAGCGTTGCTTCAGCGCATCGACGTTCTCCTGGCCAATCATGCCCGCGACAAAAAACGGCAGCAGATAAATCGCACCGTTGATCCCGAACGCGTCGAACTTGAACGGCGGCAGCAGAAACAACACTGCCGCAAACGCGAACAGCCCATACAAGCGCGTCGCCGAGCGCAGCATCCCGCGCCACTCCAGCAGCCCGACGAACATGAAAATGATGAACACCGCCTGCAGGAACCAGAAGTGGTTGATCGGCACCCAGAACGACAACAGCGCGTCGATCACCCCGACATCCTTGTTCACCCCCGGCCCCACCGCTTGCAACACCGAGAACGGTACACCGACGCAAAACAGCGGCACGATCAAGCGGCGCACCTTGCCGCTGAAAAACGCGGAAAAGTCATTGCCACGAATCTTGTAGATCGAATAGATGTACCCGGAGATGAAGGTGAACAACGGCATGCGCACGTACACCATCGAATCGGCGAGCACCCGGTACGGCGAGCCGACATCGATCTTCAACCCGCCGCCCAGCGGGCCGATGACGTGATAGAGCACCAGCAGCAGGCACGCCAGGCCACGCAGGGTTTCAATCTCCAGGGACTTTTTCTTGCTCGACATAAAGCACCTGCCTCAATTCAGAATTCTTGATTCAACCTGCACCGGTTTGTTCGCCCGCAGCATCAAGCCCAGACCGACAAACAACACCGGCACCACCATCGAGAAGTGCCGGGCGAAGGAGCCGAAGTCCGGCTCGAACAGGCCTTGCACCAGCAGAAACGCCAGCGGAATCGCGATCAGTTCCTTGGGTTTGGTCTGGATCGGCGCGCCTTTGTAATCGGTCGAGGTGATGACTTTGAACAGCAGCAACGCGGTCATGATCATCAACGCGACGAAGATCACCTGCCCCGGCCCCGACAGCAGAATCAGCTCCACCGGGAACGACAGGCGGAAGAAGATGATCATCGAGTCCAGCGCCTGCGAAACGAAGTCGCTGCCGCTGAGCCACGACACGATCAACGATTTCGAGCCCTCCTCGCCCGCCGTGCGCAACTCGTTGTTACTGGCGCGGATCGACGACACCGGAAAGCCCAGGGCGAGCTGGATCGACATCGCCACCGCCAGATAAAACAGGAACAGCATCAGAAAGAACGTCGTGCGCGACACGTACTTTTTCATCACACAGACGCCGACCCACGACAGCGAAAACAAAATCCAGTAGGGCCGAATCAGCACGCCGTAGATCACTGCCGAGAGGAAAAATCCGCCGCGATATTTTCGCGTCAGCGAGCTGAGCAAAATGCTCAACACCGCCACCGACACAATGATTTCCTTGGTCAGGTTCTCAAGGAAGAACGAGCGCACGATGCCCCACAGGCACAGGGTGCCGAAGATCGCCAACGGCATGCGCCGAAAAACCACCACCGGAATCGCCGTGAGGAAAAAATTGCAGAACATGCCGTAGGCCCAGGCATTGGTCAGGTTGATCCCGGTGGGCCGCAGCAGGAACGCCGAACACTCGTAGGACGAGCGATCCGGCGAGAACGGGTTCCAGAAATTGCAGTTGTCGGCGCGGGCGTAGGACGACCACAACGTCATCGCATCCGGCCCCGGATCACGTGGAATCAACAGCGGCATCGCCACCGACAGAAACAGCCCGGTGAAGAGGATCAGGAACGAGACATACGAATCGAGTCGCTTGCCGCGAAACTCGATGCACGGCAGTTTCAGGCCCATGACAACGCAGCCTTTTTCCCGGCCGTTGCGCGGGTCAGCACGGCAATCACCAGCAGTTGCACGATGATCGCGAAGACATTGCCCCAAGCGGCGCCGTAAATCGAATAGTGCTTGATCAACACATAGCTGACCGGCACCGAAACCAGCAGACAGATCGCCGCGCTGGCGAGCGATACGCGGCTGTTTTTCGAAGCAATCAAACCGCCCCAGACGATGTCGCCAATCGCGCGCAAAGCGAAGGAAAAAATCAGCACGCCGAGGATCACATTGTCCGGACGCGGCACGCTGGTGGCGACGTAATCGAGCACCACGTTGAAAAACACATAGATCGCCACCGCCACCGCCGCCGACACCACCAGTGAGCGCATGACCCACTTGTTGACGAACAACTGCTTGACCGTGAACGCCTGCTGATCGGCTTGAAAACGCTTGGCCAACAGCGGAATCCCGACCACCGCCACCACCGCATACGACAGCGCCTGCAAGGTGTTGGCCGCCGACCACGCGTACACGTATTGACCCAGTTTGGCGTACGGTTCGAGGTCGGCGATCAGAAACCGCTCGGCGTACTGACTCAACGCGATCAACCCGGTGCCGAGATAAAACGGTAATCCCGCTTTCCATACAGTAGCAGTGGCCAGTGTCCCGGTTTCCCGGCCGTGATGAACGTTCACCACGATCAGGTAACCGGCGATGATCACCAGCACGTTGGCGGCGACCCACAACCACAACACACTGGCGATTCCCGAGACCCAACCGAGCATCATCCCGCCCACGGCCAACACCGCCCACAGGCCGGTCTTGATGAAAAACAGCAGCGCGCCCGCCGTGGCTTTCTGCGCGGAAAACACGAACGAGTTGATCTCGAACGACAGATGCTCAGTGAGCAACACCAACGTCACACAAAGGATCAGCGCGGCGCTCGCTTCGACTTGCTGGAACAGCGAATAAATCAGCACCGTCACCACCGACAAGATCACGCCAACGGCGAGGTACAGCAGCAGCACCTTGTCGACCACGCGGCGCGAACTGCCGCCGACACTGATCAAGCGATTGATCTCGGAACTGAACCCGACACTGTAGAACTTCGACGCGATCAACGAAGCGGCGACCACCACACCGTAAAAACCCAGCGCTTCATACCCGAGGTAATGGGTGATCGCCAACACCAGCAAAAACTTCGCGCCCAATGCACCGCCGCGAAGCAGTAGCCGAAATATCATCGAACGACACCTTTGATGATCTCGTCCATGGCCACGGTTTTTGCCTCGATTTCACGGCAGGTATCGGTCAGGCGCTTGCCGAAATTCGACAACGCATTCGGCGCGTAAACCGTGTCGATGATGGTGTCGACATTGATGTCGCCGCCGTTGATCACCCAGTCTTCCACGCCCATGTCCTGATAGGCGCCGAAGCCTTTGCGTTCGTAGCTGATGTGGTACGCCGGCACGCCGGAAAGCAGCGATTCAATAGCGCCGTGCAGGCGTACGGAAATCACCAGGTCCGGCTGATACTTGGCAATCGTCGCCTTCAACGACAGCAAGTCTTCGCTAATGCCCAGTTCGCGATAGAACGCACCGTCATCGTTGCCACGCACCGCGCTCTGTACGGCGCAAACCACTTTGCTTTTGTTCTTCAAGCGCTGCAGCAGCAATTTCAGATTGGCCACGTAAGCGACTTTCTTTTCCTTGCTCCACTCCGGCGGCTTGCGCAGCACCACGCAGACTGTGGCTGGCGATGACGCGCAGCGGGTGAATTTTGCTTGCTGAAGGATTTTGCTCGCCAGCGATTGCACGGCCAGATCCGGCGCGCGGTAGACGTTTGCGCAGGCATCGAAAATGGCCGAAGAGCGATTGTCACGGACGAACACCGCGTCGGCACTGGCGTAGTGCTCGACGATTTTGCTGCTCTCGCCGTGGAACGGGCCGATGCTTTGCGGCAGGTACACCGACGGCACTTTGCTGAGGATCGCGGTTTCCAGTTGCTTGGCGTGGCCGAGTTTCAGCTTGATATGTTCGAAAGCACTTTTTGAGCGCATGTAGCCGCCGCCGACGCCGACGATCAGGTCGGTTTTCTTCAGCAGATCCGCCAGACCGGCGTAGGACTGATTGAGAAACACCGCTTGCTTGACCCGGCCCAAACCCTTGGCCGCCATCACCGGCGCGTCGAAACGTGGGTGCGGCAAGTAGCTGAAAGAGTCCGGATCGGAGGCCACGACACTGATCGCGGTGTCTTCGCCAAAGTTGCGCTGCACCAGGGCAATGGCCAGATCGACGAGCAAGCCGTCACCGGAGTTGGACGCACTGTAGCCATGCAAAATCGTTACGTTCATATGCTTGAGTTCTACTTAAAAAGTGGGAGCGCGATACAGGTCGTAGGTCTGGCGAATCATCAACGCGGCGCTGAAACGCTCGCGGACAATGCTCCGGCCTTCGTTGCCGAGGTCGAGCAAGCGTGGCTTCTGGATGATCGTCAGCACGTCGGCCAATGCCTGGTGATCACCGGACGGGAAGACATAACCGGAGACTTCATTGGTGACCAGTTCCGGCAGCGAGGTGCAGTTGCTGGCAATCACCGGCAAACCCATGGCCATGCCTTCCAGCGGCACCATGGCGAAACCTTCCCAGCGACTCGGCACGATCAGCGCATCGGCTTTCTGGTACAGCGCCTGCACTTCGCTCGGCGTGACCCATGGCAGGTATTCAACAGAGTCCATCGGCGGGCACTCCACCGCGTCCTCGTTCACCGCGCTGCCGACCACGGTCAGCTTCAAGTCTTTGCGCTGCACGTTGGCGAAGGCCTTGAGCAACACGTCGAAGCCTTTCTGATAATCGAGGCGACCGACGAAGAGCAGATGAATCGGCTCGGGACTCGCCGCTTTCGGCGCGTCATCCTTGTGGTGAATGCCGTTGTAGATCAGCTTCATGCGCTTGCGCTCGATACCGAAGCGCGCGGCTTTATCGAGTTCATACTGGCTGACGCAAATGATCACATCGGTGACTTTCTGCAGTACCCGCTCGATCCATGCATAGACTTTTTGCTTGGTCGGCGAGCTTTCCATCAGGAACGAAAACGCGTGCGGGCAGTAGACGATTTTCGGCTTGCGCCACGGTCGCAACAGCACACATACGCATCGCCCGATCACCCCGGAAAAGGTGCTGTGCAAATGCACCACGTCGGGTTTTTCCTTGAGCATCACCTGGGTCAAACGCCAGGCAAAACGCAGCAACGACGGCACGTTGCGTCCAGTGCGGGGAAAGGTACGGATCTGCTGCGCGCCGATCCCGTGCAACTCTTTGGCCTGATCGTCCGGGACCAGGTACACCAGCTCGTAGTTCGCCGCATCACCTTCAGGCGAAGCCGAAATCGTCCGGATCACCGTCGCGACGCCACCTTTGATCGTCTCTGCCACGTGCAGTATTTTCTTCACAAATCACCCACTTCAAAGAGGAAAAAACAGTCGCTGACAGTCAGGATTTGTCGGACGCGTATTCGTAGTTGTAATAGCCGTAACCGCCATTGCCGTAGTAGCTGGCGGCGCGCTTCTCGACGCCGTTGAACACCGCGCCTTTGAGCTCGATGCCGTTTTGCGCGAAGCGGCGAATGGTCAGTTCGATCTCTTTGGCCGGATTCACCCCGAAACGCGTGACGATCAGGCTGATCCCGGCTTCACGGCCAACGATGGCCGCATCGGTCACCGCCAGCAGCGGCGGCGTATCGATGATCACCAGGTCGTAGCGCTCGCTCAGTTCCGCCAGCAGCTCGCGGAAGTTGGCGTGCATCAACAGCTCGGAAGGATTCGGCGGTACCTGGCCACGGCTGATGAAGTGCAGGTTGTCGATTTCGACCTTGTTGATTGCCTGATCGATGCTGCAGCGCTTGACCAGCAGATCGGACAAGCCGTTGGTGATCGGTGTGTTGAGGGTTTTGTGCAGGTGACCTTTGCGCATGTCGGCATCGATCAGCACCACGCGCTGCCCGCTCAAAGCCATGACCGCGGCGAGGTTGGACGAGACGAAGGTCTTGCCGACCTGTGGGCTCGGCCCGGAAATCATGATGCGGTTGTTGGTCGAATCGAGCCCGGCGAAGTGCAGGCAGGTGCGCAGGCTGCGGATCGATTCAATCGACAGATCCGTCGGATTGCGCAAGGCCAGCAGGTACGCCGGTTTGTCGACACCGTCGCGGGCGCGGCCTTTTTTGTTGTCTTCTTCATCCTGCAAGGCGCTGTACGGAATCGACGCGTACACCGGCAAACCGAGTTGCTCGATGGCTTCCGGGCCTTCCAGACCACGACTCAGGGATTTGCGCAGCAGCACCAGCGCCACGCCGACAAAAGCGCCGAGGAAGGTGGCGATCAGCACGATCAGGGCTTTTTTCGGTTTGACCGGACTGGTCAGGTCGACATCCGCTGCGTCGACCAGACGCACGTTACCCACGGCACCGGCGCGGACGATGTCCAGCTCCTGGGATTTGTTCAGCAACTGCGTGTAGATCTGCGAGGCCACTTCGACATCGCGGGTCAGGTTGAGCAGCTCTTGTTGCGTGGCAGGCAGATCGCCAACCTTGCCTTCCAGCGACTTCTGTTGCTGGGTTAACTCACCAATCTGGCTCATCAACGCGCGATAGGCCGGGTGCTGTTTGGTGAACTTGCGATCCATCTCCGCCTGCTGCATTTTCAGCTCGGAGATCCGCGTTTCCAGCGCTACCGACTGACCGAGCACCGACTGGGTTTCCAGCGAGATGTTCACGGTCTTGCCGTGGGTCTGATAGGCGTTCAACGCATCGCTGGCCTTGGCCAGATCACGCTTGACCTGCGGCAACTGGCTTTGCAGGAAAGCCAGACTCTGCGCTGCTTCCGCCGAGGTGCGACGCACGTTCTGATCGACGTACAGCGCGGCGATCTTGTTGAGAATTTTCACCGCTTCAGCGGCGTCGCTGCTGGCCAGCGCCAGTTTGATAATTCCCGATTCCTTGCCCTGCTCGGAGATATCCAGTGCGTCCTGATAGCCCTGAATGGTCACGATCCGTGGGTAACGCACCACTTCGAAACGCGTACCGGGATTGGCCAACAACTGAGTGATCTGCCCTTCTACGCCGTCCTGCGCGAACGCTTCGCTGGCGACGCCTTCCACCAGCAGGTTGTCGTTGTCATCGAGTAACTGGAAGTGCTTCTGTTCACCGGCGATCAGGGTGAGTTTCTTGCCCAACAGTTCTTTGGGCAGATTGAGCCGGGCGAACTCCAGACGCTCACCGCCCCAGGCATAACTGTTCAGACCGAAACGCGGCGCCGCGACACTGGTTTCAGTCTCGCCTCGATAACGCCGGGCGAGGAAGCCGCCAATCATCGGGAAGGTGTTGGGGGTGACATCAATGTCCAGCCGCAGGTCGTCGACGGTTTTGCCGATCACCGCGCGGGATTTGATGATGCCGATTTCGGTCACCGACGGCGATTGCCCACCGAGCATGCTGTTGAGGTCGGAAAACCCGAGCATGTCGTTCTTCTTCGGCTCGACCTGCACCAGCGCATTGGCCAGGTATACGGGCGTGGCCAAAACCGCATAGGCCACGCCCGTCACCATAAAGGCCCCGGTCAGTGCGCCGATCAACCATTTCTGATCGATCAGGCTGCCAAATATGCCGAGCAGATCAATACTGTCTTGATCGTTGTCACGGGTGCCGATTACTGACGGTAACTGCATAAGTCTGTTCTTACCATTCACTGATCTGAAGAATATTCATCAATGCCCGAGGCGCTGCGCCCATGAACTAACAGCATCTTCAATCAATGCATGGGCATGAATAAAAGCGGCCTTGCCTTGACGATACGGGTCCTGTATTTCGCGCTCGCTCTGCCACTTGCCGAGCAGAAACACTTTGCCTCTGGCGTGAGAGGCAATCTTCAGTACTTGATTAACATGCTGTTTTTCCATGACCAGAATCAGGTCTGATTCATTGACGATGTCTGCGGTCAGTTGCCGTGCCATGAAGCCTTCGGTGTTATGGCCATGGTCTTCGAGCACTTGCCGGGCGGACGCTTCTACACCCTCGCCCACCCGCGCCGACAGGCCTGCGGAGGAAACGGTGATCGCCGAGGGGGCGAGCGCGCTACGCAGCATCAGTTCTGCCGTCGGACTACGGCATATATTGCCCACGCAAACGACAAGGATCTTTCTGAACAAGGTTTTACTTTCCTGTGTAATGTCAAACGGCCAACATCCCGAGCGCATTTGAATGAACCCTCAAGATCTTCCTGCACTCAGAAATAGATTCGCCCTGTTAGTACCGAGGCATTAAGTACCACAGCGTTTAAAAGCCCCCCAACCACTATTAACGGACTAAAAATAACTGTGATTTTCGAGTGATTGTTTTCCGACAAAAAATAACATTCGCGCACTAAGTGCCATCACCTCACTCGAAAATTGAGAAACGAGATCATTTATTCGCAGTTGTCACTTCTCTTCGGGAGAGCAGACATGAAAACAACACATCTCAAAAAACTCGGCGCGTTGGCATTGTTGGTGGCAGGGGCTACGACTCAGGTTCACGCCAGCGAGCTGTTTCCCAACCTTCCAGCCAAGAACATCGGCGTGCAGGTGAAGATCCAGAACTTCACGGCCGCCGACGCCGCGCAGATCAAATCGGCAGGCTTCGGTTTTGTCCGCTTCGGTGTGTGGAGCGACAGCCTGACAGCCAAGGCTTATCAGAAACAGGTCAGCGATGCCTTCGCCGCAGCCCAGTCTGCGGGCCTGCCGGTGTTGCTGACGGTCCGCGCTATCAAGGCGTTGCCCGCCACCTCGAGCGCCGAGCTGAGCACTGCCGGTGAAGGCTTCGCCAAAGCCGTGACGGGGCTGCAACAGTCGTACAGCGCGCAACTGGTGGCGATCGAGTTATGGAATGAGCCGGACCTGGAAACCTACTGGCCGACGCGCAATTTCGACACCACGTTTGTGCCGTTCATGAGCGGCGTGTGCAAGGCGCTGCAGGAGCAGCCTCCATCGACACCCGTGATCGGTTACGGCTTCGCCCGCCCGCCTAGCGCAGGCTCGGCTGCAACCGTGGCGCTGAACCGCATCGTCAGCGAATACCCCAAATGCCTGAGCGCCGTGTCCTACCACCCCTACGGCATGACCGCCACGCAGATCAGCAACGCGCAAAACTTCATTCAGCAAAACTTCCATCTGCCGGGAGTCATCAGTGAATGGGGCATCTCGGCGCTCGCCTCCAATGGTGGGCCTGAAGGACAAGCGAGCAAGATCAACACGTTTATCGGCGATGTTAAAAAGCTCAATATTCCGCTGACGTCCATTTATGAATGGAAGAACAGTGATTCGGGCAGTAACGACCGCGAGAAGAACTTCGGCCTGCTGACCTCTGACGGGCAGCCGAAACCGGCGCGTATGTCCGTCGAAGCCCTGTTGAACGCCCAGTAGCGCATGCACAACCGGCCTGTACGCAGGTCGGTTGCTTTGAACCTGTTGGCTGTTTTGGCATCGTATTCATCGATACCGCGCCCCGCCTTTCAAACAATCGTTTTCAGGTTGTTGCTGCAGGGGCCATCGATACACGCACCTACCCTTGAGTGGCCGTCAGCGCTCGGGTAATGTCATCAGACCCATAGGACAGAGCACGCCCATGACTTCCAAGCTGGAACAACTCAAACAGTTCACCACCGTAGTTGCCGACACCGGCGACTTCGAAGCGATCTCCCGGGTCAAACCGGTCGACGCCACCACCAACCCTTCCCTGCTGCTCAAAGCGGCGGCCATTCCGGCGTACGCCGAGCTGCTGAATGCTTGCGTCAGCGACTGCAAGGGCGATGTCGGCCTGGCCAGCGACCGTTTCGGCGTCGCGGTCGGCCAGGAAATTCTCAAAGTGATCCCGGGCCGTATCTCCACTGAAGTGGATGCGCGTCTGTCGTTCGACAAAGATGCCGTGCTGAAGCGCGCACATCGCTTGATCGAGCTGTACGACAAGGCCGGCATTGGCCGTGATCGCGTACTGATCAAGATCGCCTCGACCTGGGAAGGCATCCGCGCCGCCGAAGTGCTGGAGAAGGAAGGCATCCAGACCAACCTGACCCTGCTGTTCTCCTTCGCCCAGGCCGCCGCTTGCGCCGACGCTGGCGTGTTCCTGATTTCGCCATTCGTGGGCCGCATCTACGACTGGTACAAGAAGGCCAACGGCAACGACTACACCGGCGCTGATGATCCGGGCGTGCAGTCGGTCACCCGCATCTACAACTACTACAAGTCCAATGACTACAAGACCGTGGTCATGGGCGCGAGCTTCCGCAACCTCAATCAGATCGAGCAACTGGCCGGCTGCGACCGCCTGACCATCAGCCCGGACCTGATCGACAAGCTGGCGGCCGATACCGGCAAGCTGGAGCGCAAACTGGCACCGGGCAACGCCGGTGAAGCCCGTCTGAGCCTCAATGAAGCGCAGTTCCGCTGGTTGTCCAACGAAGACGCGATGGCTACCGAGAAACTGGCTGAGGGCATCCGTCAGTTTGCTCGCGACCAGGAGAAGCTTGAGGCGCTGTTGCAGGCCAAGCTGTGATTTGAGTGGGTGAAATGAAAAAGGGCGAATCCTGGTGGATTCGCCCTTTTTTGTGGGTGCTGGATAATTCCAGTGTTCTTGCGAGAGCTATCGCGAGCAGGCTCACTCCTACAAGGGATCTGTGGTCTGATCGCGATTGTGTGTCGAATGAAGAATCCTGTAGGAGTGAGCCTGCTCGCGATAGGGCCAGCAGGCCCTACCCACATTTCAGGCCCTCAGTGTCTTTCGAGGGCATTCACCAGGTCATGGAACGCTTCCCGGTTGGAATCGTTCAGGCCCATGAGGATCTTGTGCGCTTCGAGCACCTTGATCCGCACCACTTCTTCCGACTGGTCCTGATCAGGCAGGTCGTCCAGGCACTCCGGGCATGGCACCGGGTGGTTGACGATGTTGAACACCTGCTCGAAACCCATCGATTGCAGCAGACGGGTGATGTCTTCGTGGGTGGTGACGACGGTCGGCAGCAGGCCGACCTTCTGCCGCGACAGGATCGACAGTTTGGCCAACAGGCCCAACGTCGTGCTGTCGATGCTGCGGGTTTCGGTCAAATCGATCACGATCGCGTTGAAATTCAGCGCGGTGAAGATTTTCTCAATAGTCGCATCCAACGCCGAACACAGGGTCAGGCGAACTTCACCGACGAACTTCAGGACGAAGGTGCCGTCCTGCTCGGCGAACTGGATTCTACCGGTACTCATTAAAGATTCCTGCTCAACACCAACAGGGCGATATCATCCGGCATCTCCCCTAGCGTGGCCAATCCAAACACTTGCCGCAGACCATCCAGGCTGCCGCCCGCCGACTTCACCCGTTGAGGCAAAGCGGCTTCTTTTTCTTTGAGCGTAGGTTCTGGCAAAAGATCCAGAATGCCATCGGACATCAGCGTCAGGCTGAATGTCGGCGGCAGCTCAAGCACGTGGTCTTCGTAGGTGGCTTCATTGAAGAGGCCCACCGGCAGACCACGCCCTTCGAGATAACGAACACTGTCAGGCGTGTACAACACAGGCAACGGCAGATGGCCGCCGATGCTATAGGTCAACAAACCGGTCTCCTCGTCGATGACTCCACCGACCATTGTGACGTGTTTACCCAGCTTACAACTGATCAGCCCCCGGTTGATATGACCAAGGACTTCAGAAGGTTTGAATTCCGGCAATGTGCCGTTGCGCTTGGATTCGAACAGCAAGCGCGTGGTCATGAACTTCAGCAGCACGGTGACGAAGGCTGAAGAAGCGCCATGCCCGGATACATCGGCCAGGTAAAACGCGACCCGGCGCTCGTCGACACGGAAATAGTCGACAAAATCACCCGACAGGTACAACGACGGGATGATCTGGTGCGCGAACTTGAACTCGTCGATGCTCCACGGGCTTTCCGGCAGCATGTTCATCTGCACCTGGCGACCGGCGTTCTGGTCTTCCTGGAGCAAGTTCAGACTGGCTTCAAGCTCACGGTTGGCCTTTTCCAGCTTCTCGCGATAGCGCTGGTTTTCCAGCAGCAGGCGCGCACGATCGAGGGCCCGGCGCACAGAGTGCTCGAGCACAGCCAGATCTTCGAGAGGCTTGATCAGGTAATCCGCCGCGCCCAGGCGCAGGGCCTCGACCGCGTCGTTCATCACGCCGGCACCCGACACCACGATCACCGGCGTTTGCGGCGATCGCTCGGTGACCTGACGGATCAGTTCGAGACCGCCCATCTGCGGCATGCGCAGATCGCAGATGACCAGGTCGGGCGTGTCTTGCTCGAATACCTGAAGACCCTGTTGGCCGTTGCTGGCCTGCAGGACGCTGAAACCACTGTCTTCCAAATAGGCCGCGAGGCTCGCGCGCACTACTTCGTCATCATCGATTATCAGCAGCGTGGCACTGGTTTTTGGCATGTGGGCAAACGGCGCCAGAATTAGGTTGGCGTAGTTGGCGGGGCATCTGGCCCTGCGCAGACTACTGGATTCGCTTTCTAGCCTCTCTGCTGCACCGCTTTCGAGCATTGACTGCAAACGCGGTTGCACCAGAGGTGCCCTTCTAAGGCGCAGACGGTACTCCCATCCGCAGAGCGTTTCAAGCATGCGCCGATGGTCGCTTGACGACTTTACTTGTCAAATCACCGAGAGTTATAAGAACAGCTCAAACCGTAACCCAATGGAAGGACGAACCTATGAGTCAAACCAGTCGGGACTACAGCGAAAAGCGCGATTTCATCCGCATGCGGGTCGATGCCGATGTCGTGTTGATTCATGAAGGGGATGAAGTTTCAGGGGTGTGCATCGACCTCTCCAGCAGTGGCATGCAGGTCGAAGCGCCGCGCCAGTTCGCCGTCGGCGACCGTTTGAGCGTACGCATCGACTCCGACCACGCGGCACTCACTGGCCTTGAGGCCGAGACCGAAGTGGTCTGGATTCGAGCACAGGATGACGGCGGCCAGAAACTCGGTCTGACCATCCTGAAGATGAAATAGCTACACACAAAAAAGGCGACCCTGAGGTCGCCTTTCTTTTTACCGGTCGAGATTAAAAATCGTCTTCGACCTGGCCATCCTTCACTTTGAATTCGCGGTTCTGCAAGTAAGCGTTGCGGATGAAGGTGTACTTGTCGCCGCTGATCAGCTTCTCGCTCGACAGCAGGCTGGCGCGGGTGTCGACGATGTTCAGGCCGAAGATCGAATTACGCGCTGGCACGTCGTCGATGTAGCGGTACATACCGGTGTAGCTGTCGACGTATTTCGACGGTGCATCACGCAGGGTGCTTGGGCCGAGCAATGGCAGCATTACATACGGACCGCTGCCGACGCCCCAGTAACCGAGGGTCTGACCAAAGTCTTCATCGCTGCGGTTCAGGCCCATTTTGGTGCCGACATCAAAGAAGCCGAGCAGACCGAACGTGGTGTTGAAGATCAGACGTGCAGTGTCGACGCCAGCGGCAGCCGGTTTGGCCTGCAGGATGTTGTTGGCAAGGTTGGTGACGTCGCCGACGTTGCGGAACATGTTGTGAATGCCGTCTTCGAGAAACTGCGGTGTAACGAACTCATAGCCCTGCGCCAATGGCTTCAGCGCGTAGGTGTCAACGAAGTCGTTGAACTGGAAGATCGGACGGTTGACGCTTTCCCAAGGGTCTTCTTCCGTTGCCGCCTGAGAGGCAAACGGGGCCAGCAACAGGCCGGCACATACACAAAGCTGAGCGAGCGGATTGCTCCAGCGCATAGAAAAACTCCTTGGAATGGTACTGTCGCGGACCTCTGGGTCCGGGTATTCAGGTCGCTAGTATAAGCGCAAAAGCCCGTTTGGACAGTCTGCGCAATGAAGCAGTCTGTAGGACGCTTCGCGCGTCGCCTTCACACCGCTGTCATCCAACTGTCACTGAGACGCCCTAGCCTGATCGTTATTTCAGGGACGTTGCCATGACACACGCCGAAACCTTGCCCGTCGCCGCCCCCAGCCTGACGGCCGTACTGTTCGGACTCAGCGGTTGTCTGGTGGATTTCGGTGCTCGCGCCCGGCAACAGACGATCGCCCTGCCCGAGCATGCCGAGCCCACACCCGGCGCACTCGACAGCCTGCACAGCCTGCAGCGCCAGCAGATTCCCTGCGCCTGGCTGGATGAATTGCCCCCGCCCCTCGCGCAAGCGTTGTCGGTCTCATTGCCAGCGTGGATCAAACCTGCGCAACATTCGGCAACAATCAACCCATGGCCCGCCCCGAACGCCTGTTGGCAAGCATTGATGACGCTGAACGTCGGCAGCCTGGACGGTTGCGTGCTGGTCAGTGGCGAACCGCGCCTGCTGGAAGCTGGACTGAATGCCGGCCTGTGGACCATCGGCCTCGCCTCCTGCGGCTCGCTCTGCGGCCTGGCACCTCAGGAATGGCAAGCCTTGAGCCAGAAAGAACGCGAACACTTGCGTGGCAAGGCCACCGTGCAGTTATTCGGGCTGGGCGTGCATTCGGTAATCGATCACCTGGGCGAACTCGACACCTGCCTGGCGGACATCCGCCTGCGCCGCCTCAAAGGCGAAAAGCCCTGACCGGGATCATGCAGGTTTGCCGGGAGTGGATTAATCTAAAGGTCAGCCATAGACCTTTGGCGCGCGGCTGCGGTCAATGCCAGTGCCTATTGATAAAAGGAAAACACCATGCCCGCCCAAGAACTGCAAAAACAGCTCGAGACCCTGCGCGAGCAGCTGGAGCAGAATCCGCCGCTGTCGGAAGTTGAGCGTGAGGATTTGCATGCGCTGATGAAGCAGATTGAATCGGAAATCAAACTTGAAACTGCCACGCAAGACGCTAGCATCGCCGATGGCGTGAATCTGGCGGTTGATCGCTTCGAACTCGAACACCCGGCGATTGCCGGCACCCTGCGCAACATCGTCAACGCGCTGGGTAGCATGGGGATCTGATTCCCTCCGCAACGCAAAAAGCCCTGCCATCACTGGCAGGGCTTTTTCATTTCTACAACTTGAAACACCGTCTCCTGTGGGAGCGAGCCTGCTCGCGAAGGCGTCGTGTCAGTCGACATCATCGTTGAATGACACACCGCTTTCGCGAGCAAGCTCGCTCCCTCATGGGATATCGCACATTCCGGATCTTTATTGACGTACGAGCCGGTGGTTCGGCAGCTGTACGCTTTCGGTGCTGCGATACGGATTGATATCCAGACCACCACGACGCACGTAACGTGCAAATACCGTTAATTTCTCGGGTTTCAACAAGCGCTGCAGATCGAGGAAAATCCGCTCCACACACTGCTCATGGAAGTCCGAATGCTGACGGAAGCTGACGATATATTCCAGCAGACTCGCATGATCCAGTGCCGAGCCACGATATTCCACCACCACCGTGCCCCAGTCTGGCTGGCTGGTCACCGGGCAATTGGATTTGAGCAGATGGCTGTGCACGCTCTCTTCCACAATCCGCGAATCATCGCAACGCAGCAGTTCCGGGCGCGGATGCTCATAGTTGCTGACGCTGATATCCACATCGTCGATGCACACGCCCGGCAACGCCACGACGCCTTCCGCTTCGACGTCCTTCAAGCTGCGTACCCGCACGCCCACCGGTTTGCCGGCGGCGGCCGACAAATCCTTGACCAGCGTCGCCTCCAGGCTCGCAACGTCGGCAAACGCCGTCTGGTTCAGCGAGTTCAAATACAACTTGAACGACTTCGACTCGATGATATTCGGCGAATCCGCCGGAATACTGAATTCGCCGATCGCCACCACCGGCTTGCCAGACGGCAGCAGCCACGACAGCTCGAAGCAGTTCCAGAAATCCACACCTTTATACGGCAGGGTTTCGGCGGTCAGGCCCAGTTCGGCCCATTTCGCGGTGCGCGGAATCGGGAACAGCAGGGACGGCGTGTATGTGGCGATGTATTCGCTGGATTTGCCCAGCGGCGAATGTTCGGCTGCGGGATGCATGGCGGAAACCTGACTGAAGAATCAGCGGATTCTACCAGTCTTTGCCCGCGCCTTTGAGTGCTTACTGACTGACCGTCAGTTTGCCGACCATGCCCGCCTGATAATGCCCGGGAATATTGCAGGCGAATTCCAGGCTCGTGGCCTTGCTGAAGGTCCAAGTCAGCTCGGCAGTTTTGCCCGGCTCGACCAACACGCTATTGGGGTCATCGTGCTTCATGCCGTGGCCCATCGCTGCGTGATCCATGCCAGCCATGTCGTGGGACATTTCCTTCATACCGGTAGGCGTAAGCATGCCGCTTTGCTGCATCTGCAACATTTCCTGCTGGTGTTTGGCGTGCATCGCTGCGTCACCGAGGTTGAATTCGTGCAACAACTGGCCTTTATTCACCAGCACAAATCGAACGGTCTCACCGGCCTTGATCTGAATCGCCTTGGGGTCGAACGACATGTCGTTCAACACCACTTCAATGCTGCGCGTGGCGTTGGCGGCAGGTGCTGGCTGGCCAAAATCGTAGGTGTGAGCTGGCGCGGCCCACACTGGCGAACTCAGCGCCAACAGACAGGCAGCCAACGTCAGGGATTGGCGTAAAAACATGGTCGTTCTCCAACAAGATAAGGTTCAGCCTGTGGGAAACTTTAGCCGGCCTGCGCTGGCATCTACCTGACAGGCAGATTACAACTTTGTCAGGTTGGCGCTTACCGCACGCGCTCACGATATAAAGCCTTAGTTACTACAACCCGAGTTGCCCATGAAACTGTTGATCGTCGAAGACCAAGCGAAAACCGGCCAATACCTGCGCCAGGGCCTGACCGAGGCCGGGTTCAATACGGAGCTGGTGGCCGATGGCAACAGCGGTCAGCAACTGGCACTGAGCGGTGATTATGCGCTGCTGATCCTCGACGTGATGCTGCCGGGCCGCAACGGCTGGCAGATTCTGCAAGCGGTGCGCAGCGCCGGGCTGGATACGCCGGTACTTTTTCTGACGGCCAAAGACGCCGTGGAAGACAGGGTGCATGGCCTGGAACTGGGCGCCGACGACTATCTGGTCAAACCGTTCGCCTTCTCCGAACTGCTGGCGCGGGTGCGCAGCCTGTTGCGTCGCGGCAGTGCTACACCGCAAGAAACCAGCCTGCAATTGGCCGATCTGCGTCTGGACCTGATTCGCCGTCGGGTCGAACGCAGTGGCCAACGCATTGATCTCACCGCCAAGGAATTCGCGCTATTGGAAATGCTTCTGCGTCGTCAGGGTGAGGTGCTGCCGAAATCGCTGATCGCCTCACAGGTCTGGGACATGAATTTCGACAGCGACACCAATGTCATCGAAGTGGCGATCCGCCGTTTGCGTCTGAAAATCGATGACGAATTCCCCAACAAACTGATCCACACCGTGCGCGGCATGGGTTACGTGCTCGAAGAGCGTGGCGCCTGATGCGTCGTTTGTCCCTGAGTTCACGCCTGGCCCTGTTGTTTGCCGCCTGCACGGCAGTGGTTTCGCTGTTCGCCGGGGTGTTGTTCAACCGTGCCAGCGAAGCGCACTTCATTGAACTCGACCAGCAACAACTGGACGGCAAACTGATCGGCCTGCGCCGCGCCTTGCAGGATCTTCAACCCGGCCAACGTGAAGCACGGCTGGCGGATGAGCTGAGTCGCCAGGCTGATCTATCGCTGCGCATCACTGGCGGCGACGGCCAACGCTGGTACGACAGTTCGACGCAAATCCCCAAGGATTTACCGCAACAATCCGGCCTGTCGACAGTTAGCAACGACGGCAGCGACTATCGCGTACTCAACGCCCCGCTCTACCCGGACAAAGCCGATTCACCGCAATTGTCCTTGTTGCTGGACATCACCCATCACCAACACTTCCTGCAACGCATGCAGCACCTGATCTGGCTGACCGTCGGTCTCTCGGCGCTGGCCACTGCCTTGCTCGGCGCCTGGGCGGCCCGCAGCGGCTTGCGTCCGTTGCGGCGCATGAGCGCGGTCGCCCGTGGGATTTCCGCCCAATCGCTGAATGCCCGACTGCCGGAAGCGCAAATGCCGCCCGAGCTTGCGGAAATGGCCCACAGCTTCAACGCCATGCTCGCACGCCTCGACGATTCGTTTCAGCGGCTCTCGGCGTTTTCCGCCGACATCGCTCATGAGCTGCGCACGCCATTGTCGAACCTGCTGACTCACACTCAAGTCACCCTCACCCGCCCTCGGCCGATCGAGGATTACCGCGAAGCGCTGCACAGTAACCTCGAAGAGCTGCAATGGATGGCGCAACTGGTCAACGACATGTTGTACCTGGCCAAAGCGGACCACGGCTTGCTGATGCCCAAGCGCGAAGCGCTGGAACTGGCGGATGAAACGGATGTGCTTTTGGAGTTTTTTGCGCCGCTGACGGAGGACGCCGGGGTCAAGCTGACGCGCGAGGGCAATGCGCGGATCGAAGGTGATCGCAGCATGTTACGCCGGGCGCTGTCGAATTTGCTGGATAACGCACTGCGGTTTACCCCGACTGAGGGCTATGTGAGCTTGCGGATCGTTGAGCAACCGAACGCTGTGCGCGTTTCAATAGAAAACAGTGGCGAGGGGATTTCTGCGGAGCTGCTGCCACGCTTGTTCGACCGGTTTTATCGGGCCGATCCGGCGCGGCAGGAAGGCAGCAGTGAGCATGCGGGATTGGGGCTGGCGATTACTCAGTCGATCGTCCGCGCCCATGGTGGGCAGATTCATTGCGAATCTGAAGCAGGATGGACGCGGTTTGTGATTGAGTTGCCCAAGGGAGATTGAGGCCAGCAGTTCCGGCCCCTTCGCGAGCAAGCTCGCTCCCACATTGGATCTGCGTCGTTCACAAATCCCCTGTGGGAGCGAGCCTGCTCGCGAAAGCGGCCTGTCTGCTTACGAATATCTCAGGGCGTGAGCCGGCTCGATCTTCGCCGCCCGCCAAGCCGGATACACCGTAGCCAGAAAGCTCAGAATAAAGCCCGCCGAGCAGATCAACAGCACGTCCCCACCCTGCAATTCCGACGGCAAATTGCTGACGAAATACACATCCGAACTGAAGATATGCTGCCCGCTGACTCGCTCGATCCAGCCCACGATCTGACTGACATTCAGCGCGGCGATCACGCCCAACACGCCGCCAATGATCGTGCCGACAATACCGATCACCGTGCCTTGCACCATGAAGATCGCCATGATCTGCCGTGGCGTGGCGCCGATGGTACGCAAAATAGCGATGTCCGCGCCTTTGTCGTTCACCACCATGATCAGCGTTGCGATGATGTTGAACGCCGCCACCGCGACGATCATCAGCAACAGCAGGCCGATCATGGTTTTTTCCATTTTCATCGCGCTGAACAGGCTGCCCTGGGTGTGAGTCCAGTCATCAGCCTTGAACTCGGCGCCCAAGCCGGCGGCGATGTCCGAAGAGACTTTCGGCGCGGCGTAGAGGTCTTTCACCGCCAGACGCACGCTCTGCACCTGATTCGGCTGCCAATGCTGCATGGTCGCGGCGTCAGCCACATGGATCAGGCCCATCGAGCCATCCAGTTCGGCGCCAACCTTGAACACGCCAACAACGTTCAAACGCTGCATGCGCGGGGTGATGCCACCCGGCGCAGTGCTGACTTCCGGGACGATCAGGGTGATCTTGTCGCCAACATTGAGACGGAAACGGCGGGCGGTGATTTCGCCAATCACCACGCCGAACTCGCCGGGCTTCAAGGCATCCAGACGGCCCTGCACAATGTGCTGGGCAACGATAGAGACCTTGCCTTCCTGCTCCGGATCGACGCCGCTGATCTGGATCGGCTGCATCAAGCCCTTGTAGGAGAGCATGCCTTCCATCTCAGTGAACGGCACGGCGGCAGTCACTTCAGGATTTTTCATCGCGGCGGCGGCCACCGGCTGCCAGTCATCGATCGGCTTGACGCCAACGATGGTCGCGTGGGGCACCATGCCGAGGATGCGCGAGCTCATTTCGCGCTGGAAGCCATTCATCACCGACAACACCACGATCATCGCCAGCACGCCGAGGGCGAGGCCGATCATCGAGGTCATCGAAATGAACGAAACAAAGCGATTGCGGCGCTTGGCGCGGGTATAGCGCGTGCCGATAAAGATCGATAACGGTCTGAACATTCGCTGGGGCACCGTATAAAAATAAAAGACCCGACGCCTTTACAGACGTCGGGTTTCAGCCAGTCAGATAGGCGTGAGGCAACCTTCTTGCAGGTGCAGTACGCGATCCATCTGGCGGGCCAGGTTCATGTCGTGAGTCACCACCAGGAACGCCGTGCGCATGGAGGTGCTGAGTTCCAGCATCAAATCCTGAATGCCTTGGGCGGTGTGGGAGTCGAGGTTGCCGGTTGGCTCGTCGAGCATCACCAGGCCCGGCTTGTTCACCAGGGCGCGGGCGATGGCCACACGCTGACGTTCACCGCCGGACAGTTCCGCCGGTTTGTGCTCCAGGCGATGACCGAGGCCGACACGCTCCAGCAACGCCGTGGCGCGCTGACGCGCTTCCGGGATCGGCGTCTTGCCGATCAGCAGCGGCATGCAGACGTTTTCCAGTGCGGTGAATTCCGGCAGCAAGTGGTGGAACTGGTAAACGAAACCGAGCGCACGGTTACGCAGCAGGCCACGCTTCTTCTCGCTCAGCGCCGACAGTTCTTCACCGTCGAGCCAGACGCTGCCCTTGGTCGGCGTATCGAGGCCGCCGAGCAGGTTGAGCAAGGTACTTTTGCCCGAACCCGAGGTGCCGACGATCGCGACGCGCTCGCCCGGGTGTAACTCCAGTTGCAGGCCGGCCAGTACTTCTACCGATTCCGGGCCTTCCTCGTAAGATTTGCCCAAGTTGCGGCAGCTCAGGATTGCTTGTTCACTCATGCCCGACTCACTCATAACGTAGCGCCTCCGCCGGCTGGGTGCGCGCGGCACGCCAGGCTGGATACAGGGTGGCGAGGAAACTCAGGACCAACGCAGCGGCGCAGACCATGACCACATCCTGGCTCTGCACCTGCGACGGAAGATAATCAATGAAATACACGTCAGCATTAAGGAATTTGTGGCCGATCAGGCCTTCCAGTGCCGAGATCGCCGCGCTGACATTAAGCGCCGCGAAAATACCCACCACCGCGCCAATCGCCGTGCCGACCACACCGATCACCGTGCCTTGCACCATGAACGTGCGCATGATCGTGCCCGGCGTCGCGCCCAACGTACGCAGAATGGCGATGTCGCCCTTCTTGTCGTTGACCACCATCACCAGCGTGGAAATGATGTTGAACGCAGCGACGGCGACGATCAGCAACAACAGCAGGCCGATCATGGCTTTTTCCATACGGATCGCCTGATACAGATTGCCGTGGGTGCGGGTCCAGTCACGGGCGTAGTAATGGTCTTCGCCAAGCTGCTGGGCGATGTTCCACGCCACACGCGGTGCCTGGAACAGGTCGTCGAACTTCAGGCGAATGCCCTGCACCTGATCAGGCTTCCAGCGGTGCATCTTCGCCAGATCCTGCAGGTTGGTCACGCCCAGATAGCCATCGAGTTCGCCAGCGCCGACATGGAAAATGCCGACCACGGTGAAGCGCTTCATGCGCGGGAACATCCCGGCCGGGGTCACGCTGACCTCCGGCGCGACAAAGGTGACCTTGTCACCGATGCCGACGCCGAGCTTGGTCGCAGCCTTGTCGCCGATGACGATGCCGAAACTGCCCGGCGTCAGATCGTCGAGTTTGCCCTGTTTCATGAAGTTGTCGATGATCGACACATTGCGCTCGAGCGCAGGGTCGATGGCGTTGAGCAACACCTTGGACACCTGACCGTTATTGGTCAGCAGGCCCTGCATCTGCGTAAACGGCGCTACCGCCGTCACCTGCGGGTTCTGTTTGACCTGAGTCGCCAGGCTTTGCCAATCGTTGATCGGCTCGGTGGATTCAATGGTCGCGTGGGGCACCATGCCCAGCACGCGGGTGCGCATCTCATGATCGAAGCCGTTCATCACCGACAACACGACGATCATCACGACCACGCCAAGGGCGAGCCCGATCATCGAAGTCAGGGAAATGAATGACACAAAATGATTGCGACGCTTTGCACGGGTATAACGCGTGCCGATAAATACGAAGAGAGGTCTGAACATGTCGGGGCTTGTTCGGAGGGAAAAGGAACGTCCTTGTGGCGGGGGTCGATAACCAGCTTTACACTCAGACCACCGCCGCTACCATGGGTTCGCCATGTCGACATTAGATGAAGAAGATCGCCGCGAATACTACCGTATCGAGGACACGATCGCACTGGAAATTCGGCCCCTGTCTGCTCCCGAAGCCGCAGGCCAGGAAGTGTTGCAGGATGCTTCCCCACTGTTCAACCTGCTCAGCGAACTGCACCTGAGTGAATTCGAGTCGCAACACCTGTTGCGGCAGATCAGCGAGCGTGACCGGGCCATTGCCGCGTTCCTGAAATCCCAGAACAAACGCATCGACCTGCTCAGCCAAGTGGTCGCCCTGACCGTGCTCGGCCATATCGGCGAGCCGCAACCGGTGATCATCTCCGAAGGCGGGATCGACTTTCAGCACCCGACACCGATTGCCACCGGCGCTCACCTGTCAGTGAAACTGGTGCTGATGCCGCAAGCGCTGGGCCTGTTGCTGCGTGCCCGCGTCACCCATTGCGACCGCAAGGGCGAAGGTTATGACATCGGTACCGAGTTCGAACACCTGACCGATGCACAGCGCCAGTTACTCGCCCGCTATATCTTGCAGAAGCAGGCACAGGAACGACGTCTGGCCCGCGAACAGAACGAATCAGGCATTTAAATTAAGGAAGCACCGTGACCCTCATCTACGGCCACCGCGGCGCCAAGGGCGAAGCACCGGAAAACACCCTGAGCAGTTTTCAGGAATGTCTCAAGCACGGCGTGCGCCGTTGCGAACTCGATCTGCACCTGTCCAAGGACGGCGAGTTGATGGTCATCCACGACCCGACCCTCAAACGCACTACGGAGCGGCGCGGCAAAGTCGTCGAACACACCGCCGCCGAGCTGGTCACTTACGACGCGCGCAAGGGTGGCCCGGGCTGGATCAAGCCGTGCCCGATTCCGACGCTGGAAGAGTTGTTCGAGAAGTGTGATTTCGAGCATTGGCAACTGGAGGTCAAAAGCGCTTCACGTACTCGCGCCGCAACCACGGTGCTGGCGATTCGTGAAATGGCGCAACGGCATGGCCTGCTCGACAAGGTGACGATCACCTCGAGTTCGCGGGAAGTGCTGAAAGCGGCGCTGGATCTGGTGCCGGATGTGTCACGCGGATTGGTCGCCGAATACGCCTGGCTCGACCCATTGAAAGTCGCGGCCAGCTATGGCTGTGAGATTCTCGCGTTGAACTGGACGCTGTGTACGCCGGAACGCCTGCAGAAGGCGCAGCGTCAGGGGCTGCATGTGTCGGTGTGGACCGTCAACGAGCCTGCGCTGATGCGCAGACTCGCCGACTTCGGCGTTGACAGCCTGATTACAGACTTTCCCGGTTTGGCCACTGCCACCCTCGAGAATTGCTGAAATCGGTCTCCCCGGCCGGCTCAGGCCACCGGCCGGAGCCCGTCAAAAAAGCCGGTTGAGGCCATCGTACGCCGCTACCCGATAGGCTTCGGCCATGGTCGGGTAGTTGAACGTGGTGTTGACGAAGTACTTCAGGGTATTCAGTTCGCCCGGCTGGCTCATGATCGCCTGGCCGATGTGAACGATCTCCGACGCCTGATAACCGAAGCAGTGAACGCCCAGCACTTCCAGGGTTTCACGGTGGAACAGGATCTTCAGCATGCCTTGCGGCTCGCCGGCGATCTGCGCACGCGCCATGCTCTTGAAGAACGCCTTGCCGACTTCGTACGGCACTTTGGCCTGGGTCAGTTCCTGCTCGTTCTTGCCGATCGAGCTGATCTCCGGAATGGTGTAAATGCCGGTCGGTACATCATTCACAAAGCGCCAGCTACCGTTGTCAACGATGCTGCCGGCAGCCGAACGGCCCTGGTCGTGGGCGGCACTGGCCAGGCTCGGCCAGCCGATCACGTCACCGGCACCGTAGATGTTCGGCACGCAGGTGCGGTACGCCTCGTCGACCTCGATCTGGCCACGGCTGTTGACCTTGACGCCGATGTTTTCCAGGCCCAACTGGTCGGTGTTACCGGTCCGGCCGTTGCACCAGAGCAAGGCATCGGCCTTGATCTTCTTGCCGGACTTGAGGTGCAGGATCACGCCGTTGTCGACGCCTTCAACGCGATCGTAATCTTCGTTGTGGCGCACGGTGATGTTGTTGTTGCTGAAGTGGTAGCTCAACGCCTGGGAGATTTCCGAGTCGAGGAAGCTCAGCAACTGACCACGGTTATCAACCAGCTCGACCAGTACACCCAGACCACTGAAGATCGACGCGTATTCACAACCGATCACGCCGGCGCCGTAAACGATCAGTTTGCGCGGGGTGTGGCCGAGGCTGAGGATGGTGTCGCTATCGTAGATACGCGGGTGGTGGAAATCGATGTCCGCCGGGCGATACGGGCGCGAACCGGTGGCGATGATGATGTGCTTGGCCACCAGTTTCTCGACCACACCGTTGGCGCAAACCACTTCGATGGTTTGCTCGTCGGCGAAGCTGCCGGTGCCGAAGAACACGTCGACGCGGTTACGGGCGTAGTAGCCGGTACGCGAAGCGACTTGTTTGGAAATAACCTTTTCAGCGCTTTTCAACACGTCCGGGAAGGAGAACCAGCGTGGTTCGCCGATCGCCCGGAACATCGGGTTAGTGTTGAACTGCATGATCTGCCGCACCGAGTGACGCAGTGCCTTGGACGGGATGGTGCCGAGGTGGGTGCAGTTGCCGCCGACCTGGCGACGGCTGTCGACCATCGCGACCTTGCGCCCTGCTTTGGCGGCGTTCATTGCCGCGCCTTCTCCCGCCGGGCCGGAACCCAGCACCACCACGTCGTAGTTGTAGACAGCCATGCGTACTCCTCAGAACAGGCCGCGGTGCCAGCAGCACCGGCGGCTAAATCACGCCGAACGGCGGCGCGAAGGAACAATTGGGGGTCAATCAAGAACCCGGACACAGTCTATAGAAGCGTCAACGCCGCGCACATTAACCCTTGGTCGCGTCGTAGGCTACTTTTGCCTGCACTACAACGCCAGCTTTCGTATTGTTCTCAGTCAGTTTTCTTGCCACTGAGGCGCTCGAAAGCCGTATTGGTACGAACGACAAAACCTGTATCGGCACGAATCACAAAGAATGCACCAATGTCATGTTTTTCGGCATAGTCCCACGCCCTTTCCGGGCCAAGAATCAGCAACAGCGTCGATAGGCCATCTGCCATCAGCGCTGAAGGATGAATCACCGTGACGGACGCCAGGTCGTGTAGGACCGGTGCGCCGGTACGCGCATCGAAGGTGTGGGAATAACGCCGGCCGTTCTGCAGGAAATAGTTGCGGTAGTCGCCGGAGGTGGAAACGCCGTAGCCGTCGACATTGATAATGCGCTCGGTCATCTGTTGATCGTCACGAGGCTCTTCCAGCGCGATGCGCCACGATGAGCCGTCAAGCTTTCGACCCTTTGCCTTTAGCTCACCCGTGGCTTCAGCGAGGTAATCGTGGATGCCCATGGCATCGAGCCGTGCCGCGATGGTGTCGACGGCATAACCGGCGGCGATGCTGTTGAAATCGACTTCGACGGCGGCGTCCTTGCACAACTGCTCGCCATTGATGCGCAAGTGCTGATAACCGACGCGCGACATCACCTCGGCGAGTGCGGCGGCGCCAGGGACTTTCTCTTCGCGCCCCTGCGGGCCGAACCCCCAGAGATTCATCAGCGGTTCGACAGTCAGGTCGTAGGAGCCTTCGCTTTGCGTTGACAGCTGTTCGCCTGTGCGGACCAGTTCAAGTACCGCTGCAGGCATTTTCTGACAGCTGTTGGCGGGCAAAGCGTTGAAGCGCTCGATGTCCGAATCGTTGCGATAGGTGGATAACTGCCGATCGACTTCGCCGAGGATCCCCTCCACTTCACCGCGAACTTGCTTCGGCTCGGGCAAGCCGGCGCGGCGCACATATTTGATTGAATACGTGCTGCCCATGGTCGGCCCACCAAGGCTTTCCATGGAATCGCCATTGCCGCAGCCAGCCAATATGCCAGCCAGAATCACAAGCCCCAGCAACCGTCCAGTGAACAATTATTCATCTCTCCGTAAAACCGCGACGGCCATTATGAATTAAAGGATCCGCAACATCTTTATACAAAATCCAATAGTGAGTACCTGAACATGTCCTCCACCACGGGCAAAGGCAAAGCGATTTTTCGCGTTGTCAGCGGCAACTTCCTCGAAATGTTCGACTTCATGGTCTACGGCTTTTACGCCACAGCCATTGCCAAGACCTTCTTCCCCACCGACAGCGCCTTCGCTTCGCTGATGCTTTCGCTGGCAACCTTTGGTGCCGGCTTCCTGATGCGACCGCTCGGGGCGATTTTCCTCGGCGCCTATATCGACCGCCATGGCCGTCGCCAAGGGCTGATTATCACGCTGGCACTGATGGCTGCCGGTACGGTGCTGATTGCCTGTGTGCCGGGCTACGCCACCCTCGGCGTCGCCGCGCCACTGATCGTGCTGTTCGGTCGCTTGCTGCAAGGCTTTTCCGCTGGCGTAGAACTGGGCGGCGTATCTGTCTATCTGGCAGAGATCGCCACCCCAGGCCGCAAGGGCTTCTTTGTCAGTTGGCAATCCGCCAGTCAGCAAGCGGCAGTGGTTTTCGCCGGCCTGCTCGGGGTCGGCCTCAACCACTGGCTGAGCCCGGAACAAATGGGCGACTGGGGCTGGCGCGTGCCGTTCCTGATCGGCTGCATGATTGTGCCGGTAATCTTCGTCATTCGCCGCTCGCTGGAGGAGACGCCGGAGTTCCAGGCCAGAAAACACCGCCCTACCCTGCAGGAAATCGTCCGCTCGATCGGTCAGAACTTTGGCATCGTCATCGCCGGCATGGCGTTGGTGGTGATGACCACGGTGTCGTTCTACCTGATCACCGCGTACACCCCGACGTTCGGCAAGGCTGAGCTGCACCTGTCGGATTTCGACGCGTTGCTGGTGACGGTGTGCATCGGCCTGTCGAACTTCTTCTGGTTGCCGGTGATGGGCTCGGTGTCTGACAAGATCGGCCGTAAACCCCTACTGCTGGCGGCGACGATTCTGGCGATCCTGACCGCCTACCCGGCGCTGTCGTGGCTGGTGGCGAACCCGAGCTTCAGCCATTTGCTGATTGTCGAGTTGTGGCTGTCGTTCCTCTACGGTTCGTACAACGGCGCGATGGTGGTGGCGCTGACCGAGATCATGCCGGTTGAAGTGCGTACGACCGGCTTCTCGCTGGCTTACAGCCTGGCAACCGCGACGTTCGGCGGGTTTACCCCGGCGGCGTGTACTTACCTGATTCATGTGCTGGACAACAAGGCTGCGCCGGGGATCTGGCTCAGTGGTGCGGCGGTGTTGGGATTGATAGCGACGCTGGTATTGTTCCGCGGTAATAAGCATGAACTGCGCACCGCGCAAGCGGCCATACCCGGCGGCACTCGATAGAACGCTTTCGCGAGCAGGCTCGCTCCCACACTGGATCTGTGTCGCTCAGAAAATCCCCTGTGGGAGCGAGCCTGCTCGCGAAGAGGCCGGTACTGACAACACAGTTCTAAAAGGCACACAAACAAAAACGCCCCGACCTAAGCCGGGGCGTTTTCATTTGCAAAGAGTGCTTAGCGCGGGAACGCTGGCGGGTTTACACCGGCCATGTCTTCCATCACGCGAACCACCTGGCAGCTGTAGCCGAACTCGTTGTCGTACCAGACGTACAGAACAACGCGGTTGTCCTGAACGATGGTCGCTTCAGCGTCGACCACACCGGCGTGGCGCGAGCCCACGAAGTCAGTCGAAACCACTTCCTGCGAGTTGACGAAGTCGATTTGCTTGTGCAGATCGGAGTGCAGCGCCATGTAGCGCAGGTACTCGTTCATCTCTTCACGGGTGGCGGCTTTCTCAAGGTTGAGGTTGAGAATGGCCATCGACACGTTTGGCGTCGGAACGCGGATCGCGTTACCGGTCAGCTTGCCGGCCAGCTCAGGCAGGGCCTTGGCAGCAGCGGTGGCAGCACCGGTCTCGGTGATCACCATGTTCAGCGCGGCGCTACGGCCACGGCGATCGCCCTTGTGGAAGTTGTCGATCAGGTTCTGGTCGTTGGTGTACGAGTGAACGGTTTCGACGTGACCGTTGATGATGCCGAACTTGTCATTCACAGCTTTCAGCACCGGCACGATGGCGTTGGTGGTGCAGGAAGCGGCGGACACGATCTTGTCGTCAGCGGTGATTTCGTTGTGGTTGATGCCGTGAACGATGTTCTTCAGCTTGCCTTTGCCAGGCGCGGTGAGAACAACGCGGTCGATACCCGGGCAGGCCAGGTGCTGACCGAGGCCATCGGCGTCACGCCATACACCGGTGTTGTCCACCAGCAGCGCGTCTTTGATGCCGTACTGGGTGTAATCCACCTCGGTCGGGTTCTTCGCGTAGATCACCTGGATCAGGTTACCGTTGGCGGTGATGGTGTTGTTTTCTTCGTCGATGGTAATGGTGCCGTTGAACGAACCATGGACCGAATCGCGACGCAGCAGGCTGGCGCGCTTGGTCAGGTCGTTGTCGGCGCCTTTGCGCACGACGATGGCACGCAAACGCAGACCGTCGCCACCACCGGTTTTCTCGATCAGGATGCGCGCCAGCAAACGGCCGATACGACCGAAGCCGTACAGCACAACGTCTGTGCCTTTACGTGCGGAAGCGTTTTGCTGGCCAACCACGTCAGCCATTTCTTCACGAACGAATTGCTCGGCGCTGCGGCCATTGCCTTCGTTACGGAATTTGAACGCCAACTTGCCCAGGTCTACCGAAGCCGCGCCGAGCTTGAGCTCGCTCATGGCCTTGAGCAGTGGGAATGTTTCGTGGACGGAGAGTTCGCTGTCGTCGGAAGAACGGTGGCGCGCAAAGCGGTGAGCTTTGAGAATCGCGATGACAGACTGGTTGATCAGGCTGCGGCCATAGATCGAGCTCACCACGTTGTTATTGCGGTAGAGCTGACCGATAAGCGGAATCATCGCTTCTGCGAGTGCTTCACGGTCGATCCATTCACCAAGACACTGGTCGGGCTTCTGAGTCACGGTAACCTTCCACATGTAGGGGCAGAAAAAAGGGGCTACATTATGCCGCCGACAACCTCATTCAGCAATGCGCGCTTGTCGCGAAATCGGTAACAAAATCCCGTTCAAAAAAATTACGCCTCGCGCCAGCCCAGTAAAACCGGGGCTTTCAGCGCAGTCAATTTTTCGACGACTGTTAGACGATGTCTGTAACCCTCCGTAACACCAGCCACTTTCGGCACTACATAATCGCTAAAAAACCGCTGGTTTTTATGGTTACCACTACATTTCGCGCAAACATCGAAGATAGACGTAGTCTGCAACTGACAGGCGGCACCGGACGCCGCTACAATTACCGACTTTGTCGCAAAGCCTGGAGCTCAACCTTCCGTGCCCGTTCTGCGTCTACCGCTACTCCCTGCCGAGGCAGGTAAACAGCATTGGGGCAATCTGCCCGGTGCTGCCCTCAGTCTCGCGATTGCCGAGGCTGCCAGCGCTGCCAAGCGCTTCACCCTGCTACTGACCGCCGACAGCCAGAGCGCTGAACGACTGGAACAGGAGCTGAGTTTCTTCGCCCCGGATTTGCCCGTGCTGCATTTCCCTGACTGGGAAACCCTGCCGTACGACCTGTTCTCGCCGCACCAGGACATCATTTCCCAGCGCATCGCCAGCTTGTATAGGCTGCCAGAGCTGGCGCATGGCGTGCTGGTGGTGCCGATCACCACAGCGTTGCACCGGTTGGCGCCGACCAAGTTCCTGCTCGGCAGCAGCCTGGTGCTGGATGTCGGCCAGAAGCTCGATGTTGAACAGATGCGTGCGCGGCTCGAAGCCAGTGGCTATCGCTACGTAGACACGGTTTATGAGCACGGCGAGTTCACCGTTCGCGGCGCACTGATCGATCTATTCCCGATGGGCAGCAAACTGCCCTATCGCATCGACCTGTTCGACGACGAAATCGAAACCCTGCGTACCTTCGACCCGGAAAACCAGCGCTCCATCGACAAGGTCGATTCGGTCAAGCTGCTGCCGGCCCGTGAGTTTCCGCTGCAGAAAGACGCAGTCACCCGCTTCAAGGCGCGTTTCCGCGAGCGTTTCGACGTGGATTTCCGACGCTGCCCGATCTTTCAGGATCTGAGCAGCGGCATCACCCCGGCCGGGATCGAGTATTACCTGCCGCTGTTTTTCGACGAAACCTCGACGCTGTTCGATTACCTGCCGCAGGACACGCAAGTGTTCTCGCTGCCGGGCATCGAGCAAGCGGCGGAAAATTTCTGGAACGACGTGCGCAATCGTTATGAAGAGCGCCGCGTCGACCCTTCGCGTCCTTTATTGCCGCCGGCAGAATTGTTCCTGCCGGTGGAAGACTGTTTCGCCCGTTTGAAGAGCTGGCCACGTGTGGTCGCCAGTCAGCAAGACGTGGAAACCGGCGTCGGCCGCGAACGCTTCCCCGCGCAGGCACTGCCGAATCTGGCGATCGAAGCCAAAGCCACACAACCGCTGGCGGCGCTGTCGGCGTTCCTCGATGAGTTCCCCGGTCGCGTGCTGTTCACCGCCGAATCCGCGGGCCGTCGTGAAGTCCTGCTGGAGTTGCTTGAGCGCCTGAAGCTGCGACCGAAAAATGTCGACAGTTGGCCTGATTTTGTCGCGAGCAAGGATCGTCTGGCGATCACCATTGCCCCGCTCGACGAAGGCCTGATGCTGGATGAGCCGGCGCTGGCACTCGTCGCGGAAAGTCCGCTGTTCGGTCAGCGTGTGATGCAACGTCGTCGCCGCGAGAAACGCAGCGACGTCAGCAATGACGCGGTGATCAAGAACCTCACCGAGCTGCGCGAAGGCGCGCCGGTGGTGCACATCGATCACGGTGTCGGCCGCTATCTGGGCCTGACGATTCTGGAAATCGACAATCAGGCGGCCGAATTCCTCACCCTCGAATACGCCGAGAACGCCAAGCTTTACGTGCCCGTAGCCAACCTGCATTTGATCGCGCGTTACACCGGTAGCGACGATGCGCTGGCCCCGCTGCACCGCCTTGGTTCGGAAACCTGGCAGAAGGCCAAGCGCAAAGCCGCCGAACAGGTGCGCGATGTTGCCGCTGAACTGCTCGATATTTACGCCCGGCGTGCCGCTCGCGAAGGTTATGCATTCGCCGACCCGAAAGCCGATTACGCGACGTTCAGCGCCGGGTTCCCGTTCGAAGAAACCCCGGACCAGCAATCGACCATCGAAGCCGTGCGCGAAGACATGCTCGCGCCGAAACCGATGGATCGTCTGGTCTGCGGCGACGTCGGTTTCGGCAAGACCGAAGTGGCCATGCGTGCGGCATTCATCGCCGTGCACGGCGGTCGTCAGGTGGCGATTCTGGTGCCGACCACCCTGCTCGCCCAGCAACACTACAACAGCTTCCGCGACCGCTTCGCCGACTGGCCCGTGACAGTAGAAGTAATGAGCCGCTTCAAATCGGCCAAGGAAGTGAACGCGGCGATCGCCGATCTGGCTGAAGGCAAAATCGACATCGTCATTGGCACGCACAAGCTGCTATCCGACGATGTGAAAATCAAAAACCTCGGGCTGGTGATCATCGACGAAGAACACCGTTTCGGTGTGCGTCAGAAAGAACAGCTCAAGGCCCTGCGCAGCGAAGTCGACATTCTTACCCTGACCGCCACGCCGATTCCGCGCACGCTGAACATGGCGGTGTCGGGCATGCGCGACCTGTCGATCATCGCCACGCCGCCGGCGCGACGCCTGTCGGTGCGCACTTTCGTCATGGAGCAGAACAAGAGCACGGTCAAAGAGGCCCTGCTCCGCGAACTGCTGCGCGGCGGCCAGGTTTACTACCTGCACAACGATGTGAAAACCATCGAGAAGTGCGCCGCCGATCTCGCCGAACTGGTGCCGGAAGCCCGCATCGGCATCGGTCACGGACAGATGCGCGAGCGCGAACTCGAACAGGTGATGAGCGACTTCTATCACAAGCGCTTCAACGTGCTGATCGCCTCGACCATCATCGAGACCGGCATCGACGTGCCGAGCGCCAACACCATCATCATCGAGCGCGCCGACAAGTTCGGCCTGGCACAACTGCACCAGTTGCGTGGTCGTGTCGGCCGTAGTCACCACCAGGCTTACGCCTACCTGCTGACGCCGCCGCGCCAGCAAATCACCTCGGACGCGGAAAAGCGTCTGGAAGCGATTGCCAACACTCAGGATCTCGGTGCCGGTTTCGTCCTGGCGACCAACGACCTGGAAATCCGTGGTGCCGGCGAACTGCTCGGCGATGGCCAGAGCGGGCAGATTCAGGCCGTGGGCTTCACGTTGTATATGGAGATGCTGGAACGCGCGGTGAAGTCGATCCGCAAGGGCGAGCAACCGAACCTCGATCAGCCGCTGGGCGGTGGCCCGGAAGTCAACTTGCGAGTGCCGGCGCTGATTCCGGAAGACTACCTGCCGGATGTTCACGCGCGTCTGATTCTGTACAAACGCATCGCTTCGGCCACCGACGAGGAAGGCCTCAAGGATCTGCAAGTCGAGATGATCGACCGTTTCGGCTTGTTGCCGGAACCGACGAAGAATCTGGTGCGCATCACGGCGTTGAAATTACAGGCTGAGCAACTGGGTATCAAGAAGGTCGATGGCGGGCCGCAAGGTGGGCGCATCGAGTTCGAAGCGCAGACGCCGGTCGACCCGATGACGCTGATCAAGCTGATCCAGAGCCAGCCAAAACGCTACAAATTCGAAGGCGCGACGATGTTCAAATTCCAGGTACCGATGGAACGTCCGGAAGAGCGCTTTAATACTGTAGAGGCGCTGTTTGAGCGCCTCCTCCCGAAATCTGTTTGAAGGACGCCCAATGCGCCTGTTCCGCTCAGTCACTTTGCTACTTGCTTTGGTAGCCCCTTCGGCTTTCGCCGATGACCTGTATCAGGTCGAAATGATTCTGGTGCGCCAGAACGCTGTGCCGGCAATCGTCAGCCGCGCCGCGCCGGAAGACTGGGCCGCTGGCGCCCAGCGTTTGAGCGACGACAGCAAACGCACACCGGCGTTGAACGACGTTGTCAGCAAACTCACGGCCAGCGGCGACTACAGCGTGCTGATGCACAAGGCCTGGCAGCAAACCCTTGGCGAAGCACCGGCAAAAGTGGCGGTCAGCGACGGTCAGGAGCAGTTCGGTCAATTCCCGATCGAGGGCACGCTGGAAATGAAACTGGGACGTTTCACCGATGTGAACGCCGATTTCTGGGTCAATCAGATCGACGCCAATGGCCTGGTCACCGCCAGCGAGCGCCTGAAGCAGGACAGCCACACCAAAAATGGCCAACTCAACTACCTGGACAACGGCCATCTGGCCTTGCTGATCAAGATCACTTCCCTGACCGCGCCAGCGCCACGGGAAGCGCCTGAAGCGATTCCGGACTGATCGAAGTCCTTATGTCCCCGCCCCTGAGTAAACCGTTGGCACCCTCCTGGGTCAGCCGATTCAAGGAACAGAGCCTGGAGCGTGGCCGCCGCTATGCCCTGGAAAACCGGGTACGCATCGCCCAGGCCGGCGATGCGACCATCACCGCCAGTTGCGAAGGCTCTGGCGGTAACGTTTACCGCCAGACCATCCAGCTGCGCGAATCCGCCAAAAACACCCTGCTGCTGGTCGATGCCAGCTGCACGTGCCCGGTTCGCAGCAACTGCAAACACTGCGCAGCGGTGCTGCTGAAAGTGCAGGAAACCCTCGATTACCCGGCCGCCGCCAAAGACGCCGAACTCTTGGAAAAGCTGCAAGCCGTGCTGGAAAACCGCAGCCCGAAGGCGCCACCGCAAGTGCTGGTCGACAATGTGCAGCCACTGCCACGCCTATGGCTGGCCAGTGTCGAGTTCAGTGCCTTCGAACCGCGCAACGGCAAGATGCAGCGCTACATTCAGCATCGCGCGGCGCTTTCGTTCAGCTACCTTGACGAGTACGTCAGCGGGCAGAAGAACAGCGATATCCTGATTCGCCAGGAAAGCCAGACGCTGCGCGTCAAACGCCATCCGGATGTCGAGCAGTCGTACCGCGAACAGTTGCGCATCCTCGGCTTTCGCATCGCCACCCGCCAGAGCAAAGCCCTGCCGGAAAGCGCCGGTGAACTGTACGAGATGGTCAATGACAGCGCCTGGCTGACGTTCACCCTCAACGACCTGCCGAAACTGCGCAGCCAAGGCTGGGAATTGCAGATCGATGAGGAATTCGGCTTCGATCTGACCGCTGTGGATGACTGGTACGCCACCGTCGAGCAGGTGCCGGAACGCGATTGGTTTGATCTGGAACTGGGGATCATCGTCAATGGTGAGCGCCTGAGTCTGTTGCCTATCTTGCTCAATCTGATGCGCTCGCACGCGGAAATCCTCAATCCGGAACGCTTGGCGCGCCGTCGCGATGACGAGCTGATTCTGGTCAACATCCCGCAACGCACCAGCGAGCATGGGCCGCTGCAAGTGGCTTTGCCGTTGGGCCGGTTGAAGCCGGTATTGATGACGCTCGGCGAGTTCTATTTGCAAGAGCCGGGCGAAACCACCCTGCGCTTGAGCAAGGCCGACGCCACCCGCCTGAATTCGCTGGAAGGCCTTCCGCTGCTGTGGGAGGGCGGCGAGCAGATCCGCACGTTTGCCCAACGCCTGCGCGATATTCGTGATTTCAGCGCAGAGGCGCCTGAAGGCTTGAATGCTACGTTGCGCCCTTATCAGCTCGAAGGCTTGAGCTGGATGCAGTCGCTGCGGCAACTGGAAGTCGGCGGGATTCTTGCGGATGACATGGGGCTGGGTAAAACCCTACAGACCCTGGCGCATATTCTCAGCGAGAAAATCGCCGGACGCCTCGATCGCCCGTGCATGGTAGTGATGCCGACCAGCCTGATTCCGAACTGGCTCGATGAGGCGGCGCACTTTACCCCGCGACTGAAAGTGGTTGCCCTGTATGGCGCCACTCGCAAAAAGCATTTCGATAACCTGGCCGACTTCGACCTGATCCTCACCACCTACGCCCTGCTGCCGAAAGACGTCGAACGTCTGGCCAAACAGCCGCTGCATGTGCTGGTGCTGGATGAAGCGCAGTACATCAAGAATCCGAACAGCAAAGCCGCTCAAGCCGCCCGCGAACTGAATGCGCGTCAGCGCTTGTGCCTCAGCGGCACGCCGCTGGAAAACCACCTGGGCGAGCTGTGGTCGCTGTTTCACTTCCTGCTGCCGGGCTGGCTCGGCGACGTAAAAAGCTTCAACGCCGATTACCGTGTACCAATTGAAAAGCGCGGCAGTGAAGTCAGACTTCAGCACCTCAACGGTCGGATAAAACCGTTTCTGCTGCGCCGCACCAAGGAACAAGTGGCGACTGAGTTGCCGCCGAAAACCGAGATCATCCATTGGGTCGATCTCAACGAAGCGCAGCGCGATGTGTATGAAACCATGCGCCTGGCGATGGACAAGAAGGTCCGCGACGAGATCACCCGCAAAGGCGTGGCGCGCAGCCAGATCATCATTCTTGAGGCGCTGCTCAAGTTGCGTCAGGTTTGCTGCGATCTGCGCCTGGTCAATGACGCCACCCTGCCCGCTCGCGGCAGCACGTCAGGCAAGCTCGACAGTTTGATGGAAATGCTCGAGGAGTTGTTTGAGGAAGGCCGGCGGATTCTGCTGTTTTCGCAGTTCACTTCGATGCTGTCGTTGATCGAGGAAGAGCTGAAAAAACGTAACGTGTCCTACGCGCTACTGACCGGCCAGACCCGGGATCGGCGCACGCCGGTGAAGGAATTCCAGAGTGGCAAGCGTCAGATCTTTCTGATCAGCCTGAAGGCCGGCGGCGTCGGTTTGAACCTGACCGAGGCCGACACAGTGATTCATTACGACCCGTGGTGGAACCCGGCCACCGAGAATCAGGCGACGGATCGCGCCTATCGGATCGGCCAGGAGAAACCGGTGTTCGTCTACAAGATGATTGCCCGGGGCACCGTGGAGGAGAAGATTCAGCACCTGCAAAAGGAAAAATCCGACTTGGCAGCGGGCGTGCTGGATGGGCGCAAGGCTGGGGACTGGAAGTTGCAGAGTGATGATATCGAGGCGTTGTTTGCGCCGTTGCCGGATAAGTCCGACAAGCGTTGATATCTGCGTCGCCTGTTAGATAGCTTTCGCGAGCAGGCTCGCTCCCACACTGGATCTGTGGCGTTCACCAATCCAGTGTTCACAGGAATCTTGTGAATCACACAAATCTAATGTGGGAGCGAGCCTGCTCGCGAATGGCTCACCTCGGTATAACGGTTAAAACCCAGGCTCAATCCTTGGAAACCGGCAACGGTGCAAACAGCGCCTCAATGTCACTCTGCTCCAGCTTCCAGCCACCTGTCGTCCCGCCCTCAAGCACCGCTCCGGCCAACGCCGCTTTCTCCTGCTGCAGCGCCTGTATTTTTTCCTCTACCGTGCCACGAGCAATCAGCTTGTAAACGAACACCGGGTTGTTTTGCCCGATTCGATACGCACGATCGGTGGCCTGATTCTCCACCGCCGGGTTCCACCAAGGGTCGAAGTGAATCACCGTGTCCGCAGCGGTCAGGTTCAAACCAGTACCGCCCGCTTTGAGACTGATGAGAAACAGCGGCACCTTGCCGCCCTGAAAATCCTTCACCGGTGTGCGTCGATCCGTGGTGTCCCCGGTCAGCAGCGAATAGGCAATGTCACGTTGCTGCAATTCTTCCTCGATCAAGGCGAGCATCGAGGTGAACTGCGAAAACAGCAGGATTCTTCGACCTTCGCCGAGCAACTCTTCGAGCATCTCCAACAGGCTGACCAGCTTGCCACTGCCGGAGCGCAGCGCCTTCGCTGTGAGCGGCATGTTGATCAGGCGCAGGTCGCAACAGACCTGCCGCAGCTTGAGCAAGGCATCCAGAATGATGATCTGACTGCGCGCCACGCCACTGCGGGCAATTTCGTCGCGGACTTTTTTGTCCATCGCCACGCGAACCGTTTCATAGACATCCCGCTGGCCGTCGCTGAGATCGACCCAATGGACAATTTCGGTTTTCGGCGGCAGTTCGGTGGCCACCTGATCCTTTTTGCGGCGCAACAAAAACGGCTTGATGCGCGCGGTCAGGTGCTGCATGCGCTGAACATTGCCGTGCTTCTCGATTGGCGTGCGGTAATCGCGATTGAAGGACTTGCTGTCGCCGAGCCAACCGGGCATGAGGAAATGAAACTGCGACCAAAGCTCGCCCAAGTGGTTTTCCAATGGCGTGCCGCTCAGGCACAAGCGCTGGCGGGCCTGCAAATCGCGTGCGGCCTGCGCGGCTTTGCTGAGCGGGTTCTTGATGTTCTGCGCTTCGTCGAGAATCAGCACGCTCCACAACTGCGGCTGTAGAACCTCGAGATCCCTCGGCAGCAAAGCGTAAGTGGTCAGTACCAGATCGTATTCAGCCAGATCAGCGAAATCCTTTTGCCGCCCCGAGCCGTGCAGCGCCAATACTTTCAACTGGGGGGTGAAACGCTCGGCCTCGTCGAGCCAGTTGGGAATCAGGCTGGTCGGCATCACCGCCAGAGCCGGGCAATCGAGGCGTCCGGCGTGTTTTTCCGTGAGCAGATGCGCCAAGGTTTGCAGCGTTTTGCCCAGCCCCATGTCATCGCCCAGAATGCCGCCGACCTCAAGCTCGCGCAGGGTCTGCATCCAGTTCAGGCCTTCGAGCTGATAGGGGCGCAGTTGCGCGTTAAGGCCGGCCGGCGCAGCGACCTGGGTGTGACTGGAATTCTGCAAGCGCTTGGCGAAGGTGCGCAGCCGCTCGCCACCCTGCCAATCCAGCGGCACGCCATCGAGCATACTCAAGCGCGCGGCATCCGGGACACTCAAGCGCAGTGCATCGCCCTGATGACCGCCCAGGTACAACTCGCCCAGCGTGGCCATCAGCGGTTTGATCCGACTCAGCGGCAGCGCGACCTTGGCGCCCGAAGGGTCGCCAAAACCGCTGGGTTTGAGTTCGATCAGGAGTTTTTCGTCATCGCTGCGTTGCGCCAGATTGACCGGGTCAAGCAAGCGCGGCTGCGTGCGCAACAAGTGCAGAAGGATCGGCAGCAAACTGTAGCGCTGGCCATTGACGACAATACCCAACTGCAAATCAAACCACTGATGCCCGGCCTCTTCTTCGACCTCGGCGTACCAATGTTCAACCGGTTGCACATTGAAATGAAAGCCGGTACTCATCTCGACTTCCCAGTTCGAGGCGCGCAACGTGGCAAGCCCTTCGTGCATAAACCCGAGCCAGGCGGAATCATCCGGCAACGTGAACATCTCGCCGGGACGATCCAGCGAGCTCTTGCGCGTGGCTTTCTTGAAGCCGAACTTTTGTAGGATCTGACGCAGTTTCTTTTCCACCGCAGGCTGGCGTTGAATGCGCTGGGTTTCGGTGCCGTTGAGGATCATTACTTCCGGGTTGCGATCCACCGTCGGCTGGCCGTTGTAGGTAAACACCAGGGCGGCGCGGTGCTCAAGAACGTATTCCCAGCGCGAGCGCTCCCGACCGCTGACGAGGGTGAGTTGCGGCTGCGGTAGTACGTCGTCGATGATTCGTTCGGTCAGTTGGTGGGGCGGCGGGATTCTCGTTGCGGCGCTCATGCGATGACTGAACTGCATGGCCTGACGCGCCGGAATGTCCGGCGCCAGAGTCAAATGACTGGCCAGTTTTTCATCCAGTTCATTGAACAGAGGGCCAATCTGCCGCTGTTCACGATCCAGGTAATAAAGCGGCTCCAGCGCCAGCACGGTTTCCTGCGTAGCCTCGGCACTGCTCCACTGCGCGCGGAACCCGCCGTCGGCCTGCTCGGCCCAGGCGAACTGGCCGATGCGTTTCGCGCCAGACATCAACGGTTGCAGATCCTCGAAATCGAGGAACAGCCGCGAGGTGCGCAGGAGCATTTCCAGCAGTCCGGCGCCGCTGCTGCCTTCCAGCGGATAGCCGCTGTAATAGGCGTGATGGGAGTGCATGGCAACCAGCAGCCTGGCGACGCGCAGATCCAGCTCGGACAGGTAGCCGGGCTGACGCATGAGCATTTCCGCCAGCGAATACATCGGTTTGACTTCGCGCAACTCGCCGCTCTTGAGCTGGGAGACCTTGAAAATATCGAGCAGCCACTTGCCGCTCACTGACGTTGGCTTGAGCTTGTAAAACAGGCGCGTGCCTGCGGTTTGCGCGCCTTCTTCGGTGGGCTTGGCCGGCACGGGAATGGTCGAAAGCCAATGTTCCAGCGCCCGACCCAACGGGATCTGTGCGTCACTTTCAGACGCATTATGATCACTGCCCTGCAGGTGATAGAGCACCGCAGCGCAGTGTTTGCAGTCAATTGTGACAGGACAGCTGCACAGGCAACGCACGTTGACGGAACCCAGCCGATCTTCGGACAGGTAAATGGTTTGTTCATACGCCTGATCTTCCGAACCGACGCAGAACGCCTCGACCTTTCTGTCATCGATCTCGATGATCTCTACCCGGTCTTCGGCGGCATAAGCCCGAGCCTTGGCCAGCGCCTTGCTACTGAATGCCTGAGTCCAGGCCAACGACTTTAGCCTTTCGATGAAAATGCTCATGGGCAGCCCTTAGCCGGCCAACACCCGCGCCAACGCCGATTTCACCTTGCCCATGCCGTCATGCAAGGCCTGCTCGATCTCGGCCATGGTGATCACTTCGGTGGTCTTGCCCGCCGCCGGGTTGACCACCAGCGCCAGACAGGCGTAATCCAGATCCAGCTCACGCGCCAGTGCCGCTTCCGGCATGCCGGTCATGCCGACGATGTCGCAGCCATCCCGTTCCAGGCGCACGATCTCGGCGACCGTTTCCAGACGCGGACCCTGGGTGCAGGCGTAAACGCCCTGATCGCTGTACTCGCAACCTTCGGCGGCCACCGCGGCGATCAATTGCTGGCGCAACGGCTCGCTGTAGGGAAAGCTGAAGTCGATATGGGTGACGTGCTCCAGATCATCGGCGAAAAAGGTGTGTTCGCGGCCGCTGGTGTAGTCGACGATCTGATGTGGCACGCAGAAATGCCCGGTGCCCATGGCCGAGTGGATCCCGCCCACGGCGTTCACCGCGATGATCGCTTCGGCACCGGCCTGCTTCAGAGCCCACAGGTTGGCGCGGTAGTTGACCTTGTGCGGCGGGAAACGATGCGGATGGCCGTGACGGGCGAGGAACAGCACTTCCTTGCCGGCGTATTCACCGATCTGCACGTCGGCCGATGGCGCGCCGTAGGGAGTGTCCACCGCCAGTGATTGGCGAATGGTCAAGCCTTCGAGCTGGGTCAGGCCGGTGCCACCGATGATTGCGTAAACCGTCATAGCGAAAATCCTTAATCGATCAGTTGAGCATCTTTGAGGGCGCCAACGGCGGTGAGCCAGCGCGGATCCTGACGGTAATCGGTGCTGGCGAATGCCTGACCGCGCATGCGCGCGATGCGGTCTGAAGGCTTGACCTTCATGCGCTGCGCGGCGCTCAGGGCCAGTTCGGCAGCGGCGCGATCGTTGCATACCAGGCCCATGTCGCAACCGGCCGTGAGTGCGGCCTCAATACGACTGGCGGCATCGCCAACCACGTGGGCGCCGGCCATCGACAGGTCGTCGCTGAAGATCACACCGTCGAACTGCAATTCGCCGCGCAGGATGTCCTGCAACCAGCGCCGGGAGAAGCCGGCAGGCTGCGAGTCGACTTGCGGGTAGATAACGTGGGCCGGCATCACAGCGGCCAGTTGTTTGCTGAGTCTGGCGAAGGGCACGAGATCGTTGGCGCGGATCTCGTCCAGGCTGCGCTCGTCGTTCGGGATCGCCACGTGGGAATCGGCTTCGGCCCAGCCGTGGCCGGGGAAATGCTTGCCGGTGGCCGCCATGCCCGCGCTGTTCATGCCGCGAATGAACGCTCCGGCAAGCACTGCGGCGCGCTCCGGATCGCCCTCAAATGAACGGGTGCCGACAACAGCGCTGCGCTGGTAATCCAGATCCAGCACCGGGGCGAAACTCAGGTCGAGACCGACCGCCAGCACTTCAGTGGCCATGATCCAGCCGCATTGCTCGGCGAGGTATTCGGCGTTCGGATTGTCGGCGATGGCACGCATGGCCGGCAGGCGCACGAAGCCCTGACGCAGGCGCTGCACGCGACCGCCCTCTTGATCCACCGCCAGCAGCAGATCCGGACGAATCGCCCGAATCGCCGCGCTGAGCTCACGCACCTGACGCGGATGCTCGATGTTGCGCGCGAAAATGATCAGGCCGCCCACTTCGGGCTGACGCAACAATTGGCGATCTTCGGCCGTCAGCCAGGTACCGGCGACGTCCACCATCAACGAGCCTTGCAGGCCAGCAGTCATAGAGATTCCTTGAAAACGAAAAACCCGATCCGCAGCAAATCGCTACCCTGAGCAATGCTCGGCAGGTCGGCAATTTCTATGGATTTCGGGTTCAGAACGAGAGTCGGCATGGGCGGCTAGCTTAGCGGATACAAGCTGCCGCGCCCACCCGTGCGCGGTTAAACCTTGGCGGCGACCGGCGTTGATTTACTGCGCGGACGCAGTTGCGCGGTGGCCATCGCGGCGTCAGTGACGCCGGTTTCGGCACGCATGCCCGCAGCGAGGAACGGCACCATCAGGCGCATCACTTGCTCAATGGAGGTGTTGACGCCGAAATCGGTCTCGGCAATTGCGCGCAACGCCTTGATGCCAGACATGCTGAACGCCGCGGCGCCGAGCATGAAGTGCACGCGCCAGAACAGCTCGATCGGCGGAATGCGTGGCGCGGCTTCGTTGACCAGCAGCATGTAGCGCCGGAACACCTTGCCGTACATGTCTTCCAGATAACGGCGCAAGTGGCCCTGGCTCTGGCTGAACGCGAGGCCGAGCAGGCGCATGAAGATCGACAGGTCATTGCCGCTGCGTGGTTGCACCACAAGGGCCTGCTCGACGAGGATTTCGAGCAGCTCTTCAAGCGTCGGCTTGTTTTCAGGCTTGGCCTGACGGCGCTCCAGCTCTTTATCGAGGCTGATGCAGAACGGCCCGAGGAAGCGCGAGAAAACCGCTTGAATCAGCGCTTTTTTCGAGCCGAAGTGATAGTTCACCGCTGCCAGGTTGACGCCGGCCTTGCTGGTGATCAAACGCAATGAGGTTTCGGCGAAACCTTTCTCCGCGAACAACTGCTCGGCAGCATCAAGAATGCGTTCAACGGTTTCCGACTGGGCCATGGCTACTCCGCCTGACAAACACTTGTTTGAAACATACGTTTCAGCCTGTGCCTTGTCAAGCCTGCCGGTTCGTTTTGGGAATGGTCGGTCAGCTATTTAACCACACAAGCCCAACTCATTAATAAGCACGAATGCCGACCGTCTGGCGGCCTGCAAAAAAACGGGCATTGCCAAGGACGCTTCACTGTATATAATCCCAGTCACTGTATAAAAAGACAGAGCGATCAATATGCTAAAGCTGACGCCACGCCAAGCCGAGATTCTGGCCTTTATCAAACGCTGCCTCGAAGACAACGGCTATCCGCCGACCCGTGCGGAAATCGCTCAGGAACTGGGCTTCAAGTCGCCGAACGCGGCTGAAGAACATCTCAAGGCACTGGCCCGAAAAGGCGCCATCGAGATGACACCGGGCGCTTCTCGCGGTATTCGCATACCCGGCTTTGAAGCCAAGGCCGACGACTCTACCCTGCCCATCATAGGCCGGGTCGCTGCCGGCGCGCCGATCCTCGCCCAGCAGCACATCGAAGAATCCTGCAACATCAACCCGGCCTTCTTTCATCCGCGCGCCGACTATCTGCTGCGCGTACACGGCATGAGCATGAAGGACATCGGTATTTTCGACGGTGACCTTCTTGCGGTGCACACCACCCGCGAAGCACGTAATGGCCAGGTCGTCGTTGCCCGTATCGGCGACGAAGTGACGGTCAAACGTTTCAAGCGTGAAGGTAGCAAGGTCTGGCTGATTGCCGAAAACCCCGAGTTCGCACCTATCGAAGTCGACCTGAAAGATCAGGAACTGGTGATCGAAGGCTTGAGTGTCGGCGTAATCCGCCGCTAAAGGAGGCTTTATGCAGTTCCCACACACCCCTCAGCAAACACAACTGCCTTTATTCGAAGCGTTTCTGGCGCAACCGATGGCGCCGATCCTGAAAGACGTGGTCGAACGCCCCTGGAATGCCGAACCCGAAGTATTCAGTGAGCTGTCACTGCGTGGTGCGGCCGGGAACTGCCTGAACCTGCTCGCCCCGATTCTTCGCGAACTCAGCGAAGATCAGGACGCACGCTGGCTGACATTGATCGCACCACCTGCCAGCCTGACTCAAACCTGGCTGCGGGATGCCGGCCTGAACCGCGAACGTATTCTGCTACTGCAACCACGGGGTGCTCAAAGCGCCCAGCAACTGGCGTGCGAAGCTCTGCGGTTGGGGCGCAGCCACACTGTGGTCACCTGGCTCAACCCGCTAAACACCCACTCGCGGCAACAACTGATCAGCGCCGCACGCACGGGCGAAGCTCAGAGCTTGAATATTCGCTTGGGTTGAGGGTTGCTACTACGCGCTGTGTGAAGCGCAGGGCTTCTCCAGGGACAGAGAAGCCGATCTGAAGCGGTAACGTTAAAAAGCAAAGGCGCGGATCAATGAAGAACCCGCGGCCCCTCTTCCTTATCAAACTCGCCTTCGACCATACGACCGGCCATCTGCACGCCGACGCTTAGCATCGCTTTGGCGATTTCTACATGCTGACCTTGAAGGAACGCCTTGGCATCTTCGGAGAAATCCAGCGTCACCAAAGAACCCTCGTCCTCAGCCCTGCGCAGTTCGATTCGGCCGTCTGGTAACTCGACAATTTCTAGAAAGGACGTTGGCATATAGGTCTGTTCTCCACGAAAGGCAGGGATTATATAGACATCATTCAGGCTTCGCTCGGGATCTTGACCAGCAGCATGTTTCAGATTGCCACCGTGTCAATCACCCTCAGCACTCGTTCAAGCCTTCGCGAAAACGTATCGCCAGACCTTTCAAGTTCTGCCGCCAGCTCTCCAGCTCCTCTCGACTCAACTCTTCTGGCGCTTCTTCTTCATCCAGATTAATCGCCTGAATCAGCGGCTGAGTCACGTCCCCTTTGGGCTTGTGTGGCACCCGTGGCGGCTGGAACAGCGCCGAATGCGCTGCCAGCAGTTTTGCCAGCCAGGTTTCAGAGTTTCCCGCGAGTTCGACCATCTCGGCCAACTCGGGAATCGCGATCGACTCCAGGACTTCACGTGTCAGCAGCATCTCGGCGCGTGGTGCATTGGCCTGCGGCAGACGATAGAAACCAGCGATCTCGTGACAGAGACCGAGCAAAGCGCCGTAAAGGTGAAACAACGCCGATTCACGCCCCGCCTGAATCAACGCCAGCGAATTCATCGCTCGCCCCTCTTCGGCGCGAGCCAGAGCTTCGAGCGACAGTCCGGCGAAATAGATCTTCTGGTTGGTGCGGGTATAGAGTTCGTGAGCCATGACGGCGCTCTCCACAACGAAATATTTGCTTCACACAGGCCGGACAGTGTCGTGGATCAGCCGATCCCACCGCAAGCACAAAACAAAAAGGCCGCATGAAAACCCGGAGGGGTCATCATGCGGCCTTTCAGTATCAGGCTAACGCTTACTCAGCTTTGGCCTTCGTACGTTTGTCTTCAACCGTCCACTTGCCGCCGTCGAAGTACGCCTTCCAACCGGTAGGCTTGCCATCGACTTCGGTCTGTACGTATTGCTCCTTGGTCTTGCGGCTGTAGCGAATCACCGCCGGCAGACCATCAGGATCTTTCTGTGGAGCATCGCAGAGGAAGTGGTACTTCGGATCGATCTCGTCCTTGTGCGGCAGAATCTCGATCACCAGCGGAGCACGGGTCTCACGGTTTTTCGGGAACTGACTGGCAGCCAGGAACAGACCGGACGCACCGTCACGCAGGATGTAGGTGTCGTTGACCTTTTCGCATTTCAGCTCAGGCATCTTCACCGGGTCCATCTTCGGCGGCGCCGCATCACCGCTCTTAAGCAGTTTGCGGGTGTTCTTGCAGGTCGGGTTGGTGCAACCGAAGAACTTGCCGAAACGCCCGGTCTTGAGTTGCATCTCGCTGCCGCACTTGTCGCATTCCAGGCTCGGACCTTCGTAGCCCTTGATGCGATAGCTGCCCTCTTCGATTTCGTAGCCTGCGCAATCCGGGTTGTTACCACAGATGTGCAGCTTGCGTTTTTCGTCGAGCAGGTACGCGTCCATCGCCGTGCTGCAGATCGGGCAGCGATGCTTGCCACGCAGTACCAGCGATTCCGACTCACCCTCGTCGTCCGCAGCGATTTCATCGCCCGGCACCAAGTTGACGGTGGCCTTGCAGCGTTCTTTCGGCGGCAGGCTGTAGCCTGAACAACCGAGGAAAACGCCTGTCGACGCGGTACGAATCTGCATCGGACGACCACAAGTCGTGCACGGAATGTCGGTCATGACCGGCTGGTTGGCACGCATACCGCTGTCCGGGTTTTCGGCTACTTCGAGTTTCTTTTTGAAGTCGCCGTAGAACTCGTCCAGTACGTTTTTCCAGTCGCGCTCGCCCTGCGCCACGTCATCGAGGTTCTCTTCCATGCCTGCGGTGAAGCCGTAGTCCATGAGGTTCGAGAAGCTTTCCGACAGACGCTCGGTGACGATGTCGCCCATCTTTTCCGAATAGAAACGACGGTTGTGCAGGGTCACGTAACCGCGATCCTGAATGGTCGAAATGATCGCAGCGTAAGTCGAAGGACGACCGATACCGCGCTTTTCCATTTCTTTCACCAGACTGGCTTCCGAGTAGCGGGCCGGCGGTTTGGTGAAGTGCTGCGATGGATCGAGCTTGATCAGCTTCATCACGTCGCCCTGCGCCATATCAGGCAGAACGTCGTCATCACCCGGTTTGGCAATCTGCGGCATGACGCGGGTGTAACCGTCAAACTTGAGGATACGGCCCTTGGCGCGCAGCTCGAAGTCACCAGCGCCTACGCTGACGGTGGTCGACAGGTATTGCGCCGGCAGCATCTGGCAAGCGAGGAACTGGCGCCAGATCAGCTCGTAGAGACGCTCAGCGTCACGCTCCATACCCGCCAGCTTGCTTGGCGTGGTGTTGGCGTCAGAAGGACGAATCGCTTCGTGAGCCTCTTGTGCGCCTTCCTTGCTGCTGTAGACGTTCGGTGTTTCCGGCAGGTACTTCTTGCCGAACTCGTCTTCGATGTAAGTACGCGCCATCGTCACGGCATCAGCCGAGAGGTTGGTCGAGTCGGTACGCATGTAAGTGATGTAGCCGGCTTCGTACAGACGCTGGGCCATCATCATGGTTTTCTTCACGCCGAAGCCCAGGCGATTGCTCGCAGCCTGTTGCAGGGTCGATGTGATGAACGGCGCCGACGGCTTGCTGCTGGTCGGTTTGTCTTCGCGCTTGACGATGCTGTAGCTGGAAGATTTGAGTTTCTCCAGCGCGGCCATGGCCTGAGCTTCGTTGAGCGGCTTGAACGCTTCGCCTTTTTCGCGAGCCACTTCGAAACGCACGGTGGAGCCTTTGGTGGTACCGAGATCGGCATGCACTTCCCAGTACTCTTCCGGGTTGAACGCGCGAATTTCACGTTCACGCTCGACCACCAGCTTCACGGCAACCGATTGCACGCGACCGGCGGACAAGCCACGAGCAATCTTCGCCCACAGCAGCGGCGAGACCATGTAACCGACAACGCGGTCGAGGAAGCGACGCGCCTGTTGAGCGTTGACACGATCAATGTCCAGCTCACCCGGTTCCGAGAAAGCTTCCTGAATCGCTTTCTTGGTGATTTCGTTGAACACCACACGCTTGTAGCGGCTGTCGTCACCACCGATGGCTTCGCGCAGGTGCCAGGCAATGGCTTCCCCCTCGCGATCCAAGTCGGTTGCGAGATAGATGGTGTCAGCATCTTTGGCGAGCCGGCGCAGCTCTTCGATGACCTTCTCTTTACCCGGAAGGATCTCGTACTGGGCTTTCCAGCCATGATCGGGATCGACACCCATACGCGAGACCAGCTGCTTGCGCGCTTTCTCTTTCGGCGAGAGCACCGGACCTTCGCCCGCAGCAGCCTTGCCGCGCTTGGCGGCTGGCTCTTTGCTGGCGCTAGCCGAACCGCTGGTGGGCAGGTCTCGGATATGGCCGATACTCGACTTCACCACGTATTGGTTACCCAGATACTTGTTGATGGTCTTGGCCTTAGCCGGGGATTCCACAATGACCAGCGATTTGCCCATGGATCAGAAAATTCCTGAATTCTAGAAGTGAAAGGCGGTTGGCGCCTGACGCGGCACCGCTATATATAGTTGATACAAGGTGAGGTCAAGCACAGGGTTCTGTGCGCACTCGCCTTATGCCTTGGAAAAAAGGCTCGGTTCGGCTTGCACCAAAGCAAAGCGTGGCACCTGCTCGCCGTCAACCTCGACTGACTCGAGAAACATGCTCAGAGGGCGTACCCAAAAGCCGTAATCGCCATACAGGGCTTGGTAAAAGACCACTTCTTCTTCGGTCTCGGAATGCCGCGCAACACTGAATACGCGGTACTGCGGACCTTTGTAATGTTGGTAGAGCCCAGGTTGTATCGGCATGCTTCGGCCCTCACTCAAATTTTTTCAAAAATAAAAACAAAATAAATCCACAAAAACAAAAACCGGGGCACTTGGCCCCGGCTTCCATCGACGAGACGCTTAAACGCGTTCGAAGACGGTGGAGATGCCTTGGCCGAGACCAATGCACATAGTGGCCACCCCGAAGGTACCGCTATTCTGCTTCATCACGTTCAGCAAAGTGCCGGAAATACGGGCACCGGAGCAACCGAACGGGTGACCCAGGGCGATCGCGCCGCCGTGCAGGTTAACCTTCTCGTTCATCTTGTCGAGTACTTTCAGATCTTTCAGCACTGGCAGGGCCTGTGCGGCGAAAGCTTCGTTGAGCTCGAAGAAGTCGATATCGTTGATGCCAAGGCCCGCACGCTTCAGGGCTTTTTGTGTCGCCGGAACTGGACCATAGCCCATGATTGCCGGATCCACACCCGCCACTGCCATCGAACGGATCACCGCCATTGGCTGGATACCCAGGTCCTGCGCACGCTGCGCCGACATCACGATCATGCACGAAGCACCATCGGTGATCTGCGACGAAGTACCGGCAGTCACGGTGCCGCCCTTTGGATTGAAGGCAGGCTTGAGGGCCGCCAGACTTTCCAGGGTGGTTTCCGGACGAATGGTTTCGTCGTAGTCGAACAGTTTCAGGAAACCGTTCTCGTCATAGCCCTGCATCGGGATGATTTCATCCTTGAACTTGCCTTCCACGGTGGCCTTGTGGGCCAACTGGTGGGAACGCACGCCGAAAGCGTCCTGTTGTTCGCGAGTGATGCCGTGCATTTTGCCGAGCATTTCAGCGGTCAGGCCCATCATGCCCGAGGCTTTCGCCGCGTACAGCGACATGTGCGGGTTCGGATCGACACCGTGCATCATGCTCACGTGGCCCATATGCTCGACGCCGCCAACCACGAACACGTCACCGTTACCGGTCATGATTGCTTGCGCAGCGGTGTGCAGCGCACTCATCGACGAGCCGCACAGGCGGCTGACAGTCTGACCGGCCGAGGTGTGCGGGATCTGGGTCATCAGCGAAGCCATGCGCGCGATGTTCCAGCCCTGCTCCAGGGTCTGGTTGACGCAGCCCCAGATCACGTCCTCGACTTCTGCAGGATCGACCTTGGCGTTGCGTTCCAGCAACTTGCTGATCAGGTGCGCCGACATGTCTTCGGCGCGGGTGTTGCGGTGCATGCCGCCCTTGGAGCGGCCCATCGGAGTACGACCGAAGTCGACAATCACGACGTCTCTAGGATTCAAGCTCATAAGTTCACTCTCACTCTAGTTGGGGGCGCTTAACCGAAGAAGCTCTGGCCGTTTTTGGCCATTTCGCGCAGCTTCGCGGTCGGGTGGTACAGCGCGCCCAAATCAGCGTACTGGTCAGCCAGGGCAACGAACTCGGCAACACCGATCGAATCGATGTAGCGCAGCGCACCGCCACGGAATGGAGGGAAACCGATACCGTAGACCAGACCCATGTCGGCTTCGGCGGCAGTTTCAACGATGCCGTCTTCCAGGCAACGCACGGTTTCCAGGCACAGCGGGATCATCATCCAGTTGATGATGTCTTCGTCTGTGACTTCGCGCTGCTCGTAAACGATCGGCTTGAGCACTTCCAGCACCGAAGGGTCGGCGACTTTCTTCTGCTTGCCTTTCTTGTCGGCCTCGTAGGCGTAGAAGCCCTTGCCGTTCTTCTGGCCCAGGCGCTTGGCTTCGTACAGCACGTCGATGGCCGAACGACGGTCATCCTTCATGCGATCCGGGAAACCTTCAGCCATGACGTCACGACCATGGTGACCGGTGTCGATGCCGACCACGTCCATCAGGTACGCCGGGCCCATCGGCCAGCCAAATTTTTCCATGACTTTGTCGATACGGACGAAGTCGACACCGGCGCTGACCAGCTTGGCGAAACCGCCGAAGTACGGGAACAGCACGCGGTTAACGAGGAAGCCCGGGCAGTCGTTGACGACGATCGGGTTCTTGCCCATTTTCTTGGCGTAGGCAACGGTGGTGGCAACAGCCAGCTCGCTGGACTTCTCGCCACGGATCACTTCCACCAGCGGCATCATGTGCACCGGGTTGAAGAAGTGCATGCCGACGAAGTTTTCCGGACGCTTGAGGGCCTTAGCCAGCAGGCTGATGGAAATAGTCGAGGTGTTGGACGCGAGGATGGTGTCCTCTTTGACCTGACCTTCGACTTCAGCCAGTACGGCTTGCTTGACCTTCGGGTTCTCGACCACAGCTTCGACAACCAGATCGACGTGACCGAAGTCGCCGTAGGACAGGGTCGGACGAATGGCGTTGAGCACTTCAGCCATTTTCGCAGCGGTCATGCGACCCTTATCAACGCGGCCAACCAGCAGTTTGGCGGCTTCGGCCAGACCCTGCTCGATGCCGTGCTCGTTGATGTCCTTCATCAGGATCGGCGTACCTTTGGAGGCCGACTGATAAGCGATACCGCCCCCCATGATGCCGGCGCCGAGTACAGCGGCCTGCTTCACGTCTTTGGCGATTTCGTCGTAGGCCTTGGCCTTTTTCTTCAGCTCCTGATCGTTCAGGAACAGACCGATCAAGCTCTGCGCGGCAGAGGTCTTGGCCAGTTTGACGAAACCGGCAGCTTCGACTTCCAGCGCCTTGTCACGACCGAAGTTCGCGGCTTTCTGGATAGTCTTGATCGCTTCAACCGGCGCCGGGTAGTTCGGGCCAGCCTGGCCGGCGACGAAACCTTTGGCGGTTTCGAAAGCCATCATCTGTTCAATAGCGTTCAGCTTGAGTTTTTCAAGTTTCGGCTGACGCTTGGCCTTGAAATCGAACTCGCCGGAGATGGCGCGCTTGATCAGTTCAAGGGCAGCTTCCTGCAGTTTTTCAGGAGCAACCACGGCGTCGACGGCGCTGACTTTCAGGGCGTCTTCAGGGCGGTTTTCCTTACCGGAGGCAATCCACTCGATGGCGTTATCGACACCGATCAAGCGCGGCAGACGCACGGTGCCACCGAAGCCAGGGTAGATACCCAGCTTGACTTCCGGCAGGCCGATCTTGGCTTTGGTCGACATGACGCGATAGTCAGCCGCCAGGCACATTTCCAGACCGCCGCCCAGGGCGATGCCATTGATGGCCACTACGGTTGGGACGTTGAGGTCTTCGAAATCGCTGAAGATCTTGTTGGCTTCGAGATTGCCAGCAACCAGCTCGGCATCCGGCAGCTTGAAGTTGTCGACAAATTCGGTGATGTCGGCGCCGACGATGAACACGTCCTTGCCACTGCTGACGATCACGCCCTTGATCGAAGCATCTGCCTTGATGGTGTCTACGGCCTGACGCAGTTCGTTCAGGGTTAGACGGTTGAACTTGTTGACGGACTCACCCTTGAGGTCGAATTTCAATTCGACGATGCCACTTTCAAGAGTTTTAACCGTGATGGCTTTACCTTCGTAAATCATCAACTGATCTCCACGATATGGAAGCTGAACAGTACACGTCGGACGCAGGCGAATGGCTCGGCAGGACGCTTTTTCGTCGATGCTAACGCCAATCCACCCGGCACACCCGCCAACGCGATAGTCGGGATTCTGTAGGAGCAGTCTGTAAGACAAACGCTCAATTCATACGCCCGTTTGATTTGGGTACGTCACCTTCACGGAATTTCCGACAATTGTCAATCGCCCAAAATACGGGTTGAAATGCGACTTTGCGGTCATTTCTGTAAGACGAAGACCCGCAACACGCGTCTGCATGTGAAGCCATTCATAGAATCAATAGTTAGAAAAGTCGCCCTAATTCGCAGCAGCCCTTGTTTAAAGGGCTACGCTGGGTGGACGACAGGGAAATGCGTTGACAGAACCTGCATCAAAAAAGATTTCCGGCCTGCCTGGCCAACCCCGCCCGATGAATCATGTCGGGCTTTTTATTGCGCGTCTGCCGGACGTTCCCCACCGTTGCAGTGGGAAAAGTCCGCGCGTCACGCCAGTGCTTTCAGAGTGGTGTCGATGTCCTGCAACACCGATGCTTCGCCCTTCTCGCCCCAGTACAAGGCGATCATCTGCTTGTCTGCTTCGACTTTGAAAACGTTGCCGGGCAACTTTTCGAAATGATTGAGCAGCGCCCGATCTTCGCAGACTTCCTGCCATTGATTGACCCACACACCCGGCGATTTTTGCCAGTAAGTCCAGCAGGCAGGCGACTTGCCACGGCGCGGCCGATGATACTGCGCACAAGGATTCGGCGGCTCTTGCGCCAGCCAGTGCGGCCACTCCTGAGGCGCCAGTTGCATGGCCAGACCCATGCGCCGCGCCTCCATGCGCAAGGCGATGCGACCGCTTTGCGCGCGCGATGGGCGCAACCACGCCAACGGACTCAAAACCACCAGCAGGATTGACACCACCAACCAGACCGTCATATCTCTATTCCCAATTCTTGGTGAGCGCATTGTGTCACTTTGGAACCAATGCGCTTGAAACCAGCCATACTTAACAATATTGAAACCTCACGAGGAGCACCTCATGCCCTACCACCACATCCTGGTCGCCGTAGATCTGACCGAAGAGTGCGACCCAGTGATTCACCGCGCCCGCGAGCTGTCGGTGAGCAATGGCGCCAAACTGTCGCTGGTGCATATCGTCGAACCAATGGCCATGGCATTCGGCGGCGACGTGCCGATGGATCTGTCACAACTGCAACAACAGCAGTTCGATCAGGCCAAGGAGCGTCTTGAGCGTCTGAAACTCAAGTATTCCGAACTCGAAGGCGCCAACTGCCACCTGACCTACGGCCAGCCACGCCAGGAAATCCATCACTTCGCCAAAGAACAGCAGTGCGATCTGATCGTGGTCGGTAGTCATGGTCGTCACGGCCTGGCGCTGTTGCTCGGCTCTACCGCCAATGACGTGCTGCACGGCGCGCCATGCGACGTCCTCGCCGTCCACCTGGTCAAACGTTGAAACACTGATCATTGTGGGAGCGAGCCTGCTCGCGAAGGCGTCGGCACATTCAGCATTAATGCCGCCTGACACAGCGCATTCGCGAGCAGGCTCGCTCCCACATTGGGTCTCCACCCGCATATGAAAAGCCCGGCGTTCATCACTGAACGCCGGGCTTTTTCACATCCGGATCATTCAGGCATCCAGCTCAGCCCAACGCTCCAGCAACGCATCCAGCTCAGCCTGCAACTGCTCCAGCGAAGCAATCACTTTGGCCGTTTCAGCCGCAGGGCGCTGATAAAAGCCAGCGTCAGCCATTTCGGCCTCCACGGCAGCTATCTGCTGTTCCTTGGCGTCGATATCGTCCGGCAGCGCTTCCAGCTCGCGTTGCAGCTTGTAGCTGAGCTTCTTCTTGGCGGCAGGGGCAGCGGCCACAGGCGCGGCAACTACAGCAGGTTCGGCAGTGACCACCGCCGAATTCAAGTCAGCCTTGCCGGATTTGCTTTCGGTTACGCCCAGCAGACGCGGCGAACCGCCCTGACGGATCCAGTCCTGATAACCACCGACGTATTCGCGCACCTTGCCTTCACCTTCGAAGACCAGAGTACTGGTGACCACGTTGTCGAGGAATGCCCGGTCGTGGCTGACCATCAGCACAGTGCCATTAAAGGTCAGCAGCACTTCTTCGAGCAGCTCGAGGGTTTCCACGTCGAGGTCGTTGGTCGGTTCGTCGAGTACCAGCAGGTTCGCCGGTTTGCTGAACAGTTTGGCCAGCAACAGACGCGCACGCTCGCCACCCGACAGCGCCTTGACCGGCGTGCGGGCACGCTGTGGGCTGAACAGGAAATCGCCGAGGTAGCTCAGCACGTGACGGCTCTGGCCGTCGATATCGATGAAGTCGCGACCTTCGGCGACGTTGTCGATCACGGTTTTTTCCAGATCCAGTTGATGACGCAACTGGTCGAAGTAGGCCACGTCGATCCGCGTGCCCTCTTCCACTTTGCCGCTGGTCGGTTGCAGACCGCTGAGCATCAGTTTCAGCAACGTGGTCTTGCCAGTGCCGTTGGCGCCGAGCAGACCGATACGGTCGCCGCGCGTGAGCACCATCGAGAAATCCTTGATCAGGAACGGGCCGCCCGGGTGAGCGAAACTCACGTTCTCGAGGACCATCACCTGCTTGCCGGACTTGTCGGCCGTGTCCAACTGAATGTTGGCCTTGCCGGTGCGCTCACGACGCTCGCTACGCTCCACGCGCAAAGCTTTCAGGGCGCGGACGCGGCCTTCGTTGCGGGTGCGGCGAGCCTTGATGCCCTGGCGGATCCAGACTTCTTCCTGGGCCAGTTTCTTGTCGAACAGCGCGTTGGCGGTCTCTTCGGCGGCCAGCGCGGCTTCTTTGTGCACAAGAAAACTGGCGTAGTCGCCGTTCCAGTCGATCAGGCCGCCGCGATCCAGTTCGAGGATGCGCGTGGCAAGGTTTTGCAGGAAGGAACGGTCGTGCGTGATGAACAGCACGGCGCCCTGGAAATCTTTCAGGGCTTCTTCGAGCCAGGCAATCGCACCGATGTCCAGGTGGTTGGTTGGTTCGTCGAGCAGCAGCAGATCCGGCTCGGACACCAGCGCCTGCGCCAGCAGCACGCGACGACGCCAGCCGCCGGACAACTGGGCGAGGGTCTTGTCGGCCGGCAATTGCAGGCGGCTCAAAGTGCTCTCGACCAGAGTCTGCAAACGCCAGCCATCACGGGCTTCGAGGTCTTGCTGAACGTGCATCAGCTTGTTCAGGTCATCTTCAGTGACGCAGTTCTGCGCGAGGTGATGGTATTCGGCGAGCAACGCGCCCACGCCATCAAGGCCTTCAGCGACCACGTCGAACACCGTCCGATCGTCGGCCACCGGCAATTCTTGCGGCAATTCGCCGATTTTCAGACCGGGGGCACGCCACACCGAGCCTTCATCGGGCTTCTGGTCGCCCTTGACCAGTTTCATCATGCTGGACTTGCCAGTGCCGTTGCGGCCGATGATGCACACCCGCTCACCACGGGCGATCTGCCAGGACACCTTGTCCAACAACGGCATAGCGCCGAACGCAAGGGACACATCGCTGAATTTGAGCAGGGTCATGAGCTTCTCCAAAAACCGGGCGCGTATTCTACCTGAGTTAGGGCTTCAGCAGGCCGGCAATTTGTCTGTCGAAGCACTCTGCACAACATTTGTTGCGAACTTGTGCTGCGAGGCCGGCAAAGCTTTCGCCGCTTGCTGGCAAAAGGCTAAGCTACAGACAATTCAGTGCTGACCGAGGTCGGCACTTGTCATGATTTCTCTGCCCGGATGTCTCATGCGCAGTCGCCTTTTCAGTGTCTTGTCCTGTTTGCTACTTACCGCCGCTGCCGCTCAATCCGCCCAGGCGGTGGACCTGTCCACCCAACGCCAGTATTACGATGAAGCCAAGCGCGCCCTGGCCAAGGGTGATACCGGCCCGTATTTCCGTTACAGCCAGGCGCTGGACGATTACCCGCTGGAACCGTATCTGGCCTACGACGAACTGACCGCGCGGCTGAAAACCGCGAGCAACGCGGAAATCGAGAAGTTCCTCGCCGAACACGGTGACCTGCCCCAGGCCAACTGGATGAAACTGCGCTGGTTGCGCTGGCTCGCCGACCGTGGCGACTGGGCCACCTTCGTCAAATATTACGACCCGAAACTCAACTTCACTGAACTGGACTGCCTGAATGCGCAGTACCAGATCAGCAGCAACCATAAGGCCGAAGGTTACGCCAACGCCGACAAGCTTTGGCTGACCGGTAAATCGCAACCTGCGGCGTGTGACGCGCTGTTCGGCATCTGGGCAGCCGATGGCCAGCTCACCGAACAAAAACGCTGGGAGCGCACCAAGCTCGCCGCTCAGGCACGCAACTATCCACTGGCCAACAGTCTGGTCAACGGCCTGACTACCCTCGCCCCGCGCGGTCGTTTGCTGGTGGATGTGGCGCAAAAACCGGAGTTGCTCAATCAGCCTTCGCGCTTCACCCCGGCCGATGAACCGATGTCCGATGTGGTCAGCCTCGGCTTGCGCCGACTGGCCCGTCAGGATCCGGACAAGGCCATGGCGTTGCTCGACGGTTACGCCAGCAGCATGCATTTCTCCCGCGATGAAAAAGTCGCGATTGCCCGGGAAATCGGCCTGACCCTTGCCCGTCGTTTCGACAGCCGCGCGCTGGACGTGATGACCAAATACGACCCGGAGCTGCGCGACAACACCGTCTCGGAATGGCGCTTGCGCCTTCTCCTGCGTCTGGCCCGTTGGGACGACGCCTACCAGCTGACCCGCCGTCTGCCGCAGGATCTGGCCACCACCAACCGCTGGCGCTACTGGCAGGCACGCAGCCTGGAACTGGCCCAGCCGCAAAACCCGGAAGCGCAGACCCTGTACAAAAACCTTGCGCGCGAACGTGACTTCTACGGTTTCCTCGCCGCCGACCGCTCGCAATCGCCGTACTCGCTGAACAACAAGCCATTGGTCCTCAGCCAGGCGCTGATCAACAAGGTGCGCAACACGCCGGGTGTACGCCGCGCGCTGGAATTCCATGCCCGTGGGCAAATCGTCGACGGTCGTCGCGAGTGGTATCACGTCAGCCGCCATTTCAATCGCGATGAAATGGTTGCCCAGGCGAAACTCGCTTACGACTTGAAATGGTATTTCCCGGCGATCCGCACCATCAGTCAGGCGCAGTACTGGGACGATCTGGATATCCGCTTCCCGATGGCCCACCGCGAAACGCTCGTGCGTGAAGCCAAGGCACGTGGCCTGCATTCGAGCTGGGTGTTTGCCATCACCCGCCAGGAAAGCGCTTTCATGGACGACGCCCGCTCCGGCGTCGGCGCCAGTGGCCTGATGCAATTGATGCCCGGCACTGCAAAAGAAACCGCGCGCAAATTCAGCATTCCGCTGGCCTCGCCGCAGCAAGTGCTGGACCCGGACAAGAACATCCAGCTCGGCGCCGCGTATCTGAGCCAGGTGCACAGCCAGTTCAACGGCAACCGCGTCCTCGCCTCCGCCGCCTACAACGCCGGACCGGGTCGCGTACGCCAATGGCTGCGCGGCGCCGATCACCTGAGCTTCGACGTGTGGGTGGAAAGCATTCCGTTCGACGAAACCCGTCAGTATGTGCAGAACGTGCTGTCGTACTCGGTGATCTACGGCCAGAAGCTCAACTCGCCGCAGCCGCTGGTGGACTGGCATGAGCGCTACTTCGACGATCAGTGATCACCCGACTGACGCCGACTAAAGAAAAATGCCCGTATCGCGAGATACGGGCATTTTTTATGGGCACAACCTGAGCGGCGATTTAGTGAATGGCAGGATCGGTGACAGGATTCGTTGAAGCGCTCTTGCCATCATTGAACTGCAACGCTGCCAACCGCGCATACAACGGATTGCTGGCAATCAGTTCCTGATGGGTGCCAATGGCCACAAGCTTGCCCTGATCCATTACCGCAATCCGGTCAGCGTTTTTCACCGTGGCGAGTCGATGCGCGATCACCAGCGTGGTGCGGTTTTGCATCAGGCTCGGCAGGGCTTCCTGAATCAGGTGTTCGCTCTGCGCATCAAGGGCGCTGGTGGCTTCGTCCAGCAGCAGGATCGGTGCGTCGACCAGCAACGCCCGGGCAATGGCCAGACGCTGACGCTGGCCACCGGAAAGACCGAGGCCACCATCGCCGAGATGGGTCTGGTAACCGTTGGGCATTTTCTCGATAAAGTCGTGGGCGTGAGCAATTTTTGCCGCGTCCTTGACCTGCTCCAGCGTCGCCCCGGGATTGCCGTAACGAATATTCTCTTCAACACTGCCGAAAAACAGCGCCGGCGATTGTGATACCAGAGCGAAGTGACGGCGCAGGTCCAGCGGATCGAGGCTGGTCAACGGCACGCCATCAATCAGGATCTGCCCTTCCAGCGGATCATAAAAACGCAACAGCAAGTCGTACACGGTGGACTTGCCAGCGCCAGACGGCCCCACCAGCGCCAACGTCTCGCCAGCGCGAATGGTCAGATTCAAACCGTTGACGGCGTAGCTTTCCGGACGCGAAGGGTAGGAAAAACGCACGTCCTGCAATTGCAATTCACCCCGCACGCGCTCCGGCAAGGTCATCAACCCGCTGACGGGCGGCTGGATGATGTTTTCCGAACCCAGCAGTTCAGCGATACGTTCGGCGGCCCCCGCCGCGCGCTGCAGTTCGCCGATCACCTCACTCAACGTGCCAATCGCACTGCCGACGATCAGGCTGTAAAAGACAAACGCCGCCAGTTCACCCCCGGTGATGCGCCCGGCGATCACGTCCATGCCTCCGACCCACAACATCACCGCCACGGCGCCGAGCACCAGCACAATCACCATGGTGATCATCCACGAACGCTGAAAGATGCGTTTTCGCGCGGTGTCAAACGCGTCCTCGACCGTCGTCGCGAAACGCCGCTCATCCTGGACCTGGTGGTTGTAGGCCTGCACGGTTTTGATCTGGCCGAGGGTTTCCGACACATAGCTGCCGATATCGGCGACCCGGTCTTGGCTCAGCCGCGACAGATTGCGCACGCGCCGGCCGAAAATCAGGATCGGTGCAACCACGAACGGCAAGGCAATCACCACAATGCTGGTGAGTTTCGCATTGGTCACGAACAGCAGGATGACGCCACCGATAACCATCAACAGGTTGCGCAGGAACATCGACAAGGACGAGCCAATCACCGATTGCAACAGCGTCGTGTCGGCCGTCAGCCGCGACTGGATCTCGGAACTGCGGTTGTTCTCGTAGAACCCGGGGTGCAGATAGACCAGATGGTTGAACACCTCGCGGCGGATGTCGGCCACGCAGCGCTCGCCGATCCACGACACCCAGTAGAACCGGGCAAACGTGCCCACCGCCAGACCCAGCACCATCAACATGAAGATGCCGATGCTCTGGTTGAGCTGGTGCGGCGACTGAGTCATGAAGCCCCGGTCGACCAACAGTTTGATCCCCTGCCCCATCGACAACGTGACGGCGGCCGTAACAATCAACGCCAGCAGCGCAGCGATGACCTGCCAGCGGTAAGGGGCCAGAAATCGACTGGTCAGACGCAGCGCGCGACGGTGTCGTGAAGAAAGCTTCGGGGTCATTCAGGTGTACATCCGTGTTGATGAAAGGGCTAGCGTAAACCTTCTTTGGGGTGGAACTCTGTAAATCACAATGAGTCAGGTTAAATATGCCCCCAAAGACTAGGCCATAGTTGCTATCGGTCTAACGTCAAGGTTGAGACGAACGGTCATTTCTGTTGGACTGGAATGGCCGCTCATGACGGATCGAAAGGCGCTGTCACAGCCTGGTCACGTGGCGGTTTTAATCTGGGTAAACAACCTGATGAGGAGACAGGCCATGTCCTTGCAACACAGCAGCGATGACAAGATTGAAGTGATCCGCACCAAGCCCGGCCAACCTCTGGGTTGCTCGATTATCGATAAGGATGGGCGTGAAGTACCGATCACCGAAGACATGATCCAGGACGCGTGCCGCGAACTGGACAAGCGATTGGTCAAGCCTGCCAAACAAAAGTGATATAGCCACCGTCTTCCTGACCCGGCCCCTTTGGCCGGGTTTTTTCTGTCTGTAAATCCGGCATTTGTGGTGAGACCTTCACGAGCAGGCTCGCTCCCACAGGAGATCGTCAGTGAGTGCGAGATCCTTGTGGGAGCGAGCCTGCTCGCGAAAGGGCCGACCCGGTTTCTAGACCGTCACCGCCCCCAGCGCCGCGACTATTTTCGCCAACACCGGCGAATCCCCTTCAATCCGCACCTTCAGCCCTTCAATCTCGCGCCGCACCGGATACTGTTTACGCAACACATCGAACGCCGCCCGCTGCTCGCCGACATTACCTACGAGGCTGCGGCGAAAATCCGCATCATCGCGGCGCGGGTCGTACACGCCACGACACAACATCGCCAGCGCCCAGGCCGGCTCGCTGTCGCCATGCAAGGTCACTTGCGACAACCACGGCGCCGGTAGCAGCTCACTGAGTTGAATGCTTGCTGGCTGGCCGATGAATTGGCAGTAAGCCTGGTAGATCTGCGCCGTTCCGCGCTGTTTGCCATCAAGGCTGTAACCGGCAATGTGCGGAGTGGCCAGTACGCAAAGTTCGGCCAATGCAACATCAACCTCAGGCTCGGCCTCCCAGACATCGAGAACGGCTTGCAGGTCTTCACGCTCCAGCAGCACTTCGCGCAGCGCGGCGTTATCCACCACCGGACCACGCGCCGCGTTGATCAGCCATGCACCGGGCTTGAGCTGCTGCAGACGCTGCTGATCGAACAGATGCCAGGTCGCACCAACGCCGCTGCGTGTCAGCGGTGTGTGCAGACTGATTACGTCACACTGCTCGATGATTTGCTCAAGGCTCACGTAATCGCCGCCCTCGGCAGCCTGACGCGGCGGATCGCAGACTTTGACGTTCCAGCCCAACCCTTTCAGAACCTTGATCAGACGCCCTCCCACCTCACCGGCGCCGACGACACCATAAGTCCGCTGAGTGAGATCGACACCTTCGATTTCGGCGAGGGTCATCAGACTGCCCAGCACATAATCGACCACGCCTCGGGCATTGCAGCCGGGTGCACTCGACCAGGTGATGCCGGCCTCATTGAAATAGTCGAGATCCAGATGATCAGTGCCGATCGTGCAGGTACCGACAAAGCGCACCTTGCTGCCCTCAAGCAACGTGCGGTTGACGTTGGTCACCGAGCGCACGAGTAACACGTCGGCCTGCGCGACCGTCGCACGGTCGATGGAACGGCCCGGCACCCGGCGGATCTCGCCGAAACCGGCAAAAAAGGCATCGAGCAGCGGGATATTTTCGTCGGCAACAATCAGCATGGCGGGCTCCTTAGGCGGATCGGCAGTTTAGGTCCAGATCGGTCGCCGGGCCAGCGGGCTTTGCGCTTACAAATCCGCAACAGAGGATTTTTCCTGACCAAGGCGTCAGCGGCGTAGAATGCGGCGCCTTGCGCATCAACAGCTGTGGACGTTTTTCCCGTGAATTCTGTAACTGATCAACCTGTCGCCGTCTCCCTCACTCGCCCCGCGCGGATTCGCCTGGAGTTCAAGACCCTGCTCGCCCTGGCATTGCCGATCATCATCGCGCAACTGGCGACTACGGCCATGGGCTTCGTCGACGCGGTGATGGCTGGCCGCGTCGGGCCAAAGGATCTGGCAGCGGTGGCGCTGGGCAACTCGATCTGGGTGCCGGTGTTTCTGCTGATGACCGGCACTCTGCTGGCAACCACGCCGAAAGTCGCTCAGCGCTTCGGCGCCGGTACCCACAGCGAAATCGGCCCTATCGTCCGTCAGGCGTTGTGGCTGGCGCTGGTGGTCGGACTGATCGCCACCGCCATGCTGGTGGCCGCCGAGCCGGTGCTGCACCTGATGAAGGTCGATCCCGAGTTGATCGGCCCGTGCATGCAATACCTGCACGGCATCGCCAGTGGTCTGCCGGCAGTGGCTTTCTATCACGTGCTGCGCTGCACCAGTGACGGCATCGGCCGTACCCGCCCGGCAATGGTGTTGGGCCTGTGCGGTCTGGCGCTGAACATTCCGCTGAACTACATCTTCATCTATGGCCATTTCGGTGTGCCGGCGATGGGCGGCGTCGGTTGCGGTTGGGCCACGGCCATCGTGATGTGGGTGATGGCGCTGGGGCTGGCCGGTTATGAGCGCTGGGCACCGGCCTACCGTTCGAGCGAAATCTTCAGCCGTTTCGACTGGCCACAATGGACAGTGATCAAGCGTCTGCTGGCGATTGGTTTGCCAATCGGTATCGCCGTGTTTGCCGAGTCGAGCATTTTTGCCGTGATCGCCCTGCTGATCGGCAGTCTTGGCGCCACCGTGGTGGCCGGGCACCAGATTGCCCTCAATGTCAGTTCGCTGGTGTTCATGATTCCCTACTCGTTGGGTATGGCGGTGACCGTGCGCGTCGGTCAGGCATTGGGCCGCGAAGAGCCACGCGAAGCGCGCTTTGCCGCTGGTGTCGGCATGGGCACCGCGCTGGCGTACGCCTGCCTGTCGGCGAGCATGATGCTGTTGCTGCGCGAGCCGATTGCGGCAATCTACACCGCTGACCCGACGGTGATTCACATCGCGGCGATGCTGATTGTGTATTCGGCGCTGTTCCAGTTTTCCGACGCGATCCAGGTCACCGCCGCCGGCGCGCTGCGTGGCTATCAGGACACGCGCGTGACCATGATCCTGACCCTGTTCGCCTACTGGGGCATTGGTTTGCCGGTGGGTTACGCCCTTGGTCTGACCGACTGGCTCGGCGAGCCACGCGGCCCGAGCGGTTTGTGGCAGGGTCTGATCGTTGGCCTGAGTTGCGCGGCGTTGATGCTGTCGATTCGCCTGACGCGCAGTGCGCGCAAGCGTATTCGGATCAGTCGCTCGGCGGGCTAAACCCTTTAAACCGAGACAAAAAAATGTGGGAGCAAGCCTGCTGGCGAATGCGGTGTATCAGTCGCCATTAATAGTGACTGAGATACCGCTTTCGCGAGCAGGCTCGCTCCCACATTTGGTTTTGCGTTCGCCTGGGACTCAGGCGTGTTTCTTGCGGATCCAGTACAGGTAAGTACCGGCCTCTTCGTGCTGGCTCACCAGTTCATGGTCGAGAAACACGCAGAACTTGGGAATATCGCGCTTGGTCGACGGGTCGGTGGCGATCACTTTGAGCAGGCCGCCGGGCACCAGATCACGAATGTGTTGATGCAGCATCATCACCGGCTCCGGGCAATTGAGACCGGTGGCGTCGAGGGTGCCGTCGACCGGGGTATCGATCATTTCACTCATGATTCACTCCTGAAACTGGCCGGCATTGTCGCGCATTGCCGGGTATTCGGTCATCTGTGGCGTTACGCCACACCCCTGTAGGAGTGAGCCTGCTCGCGATGGCGTAGTGTCAGCCAACATCAATGCTGAGTGACCCAGCGCTTTCGCGAGCAGGCTCACTCCTACAGGGTTATGTGTTGTGTCAGCGGGATTTGGCTTTCTTGGTGTCGTGACGGCGCAAATGGCAGGTCACTTCTTCGCGGTCGTGATACAGCTGTTTGCAGCCGATATCGACCTTGATCCCGCGTGCCTTGAAACCATCGGCAATGCGTTCGAGCAAGCGCTTCACTTCGGCGTAACGCTGCTTCATCGGCAACTTCAGGTTGACCACCGCCTCGCGGCAATGCCCTTCGCCGATCCACTCTTCCAGCATGGCGGCATTGCGCGCCGGTTTCTCGACGATGTCGCAGACCATCCAGTCCACCGGTTGCTTGGGCTTGAAGGTGAAACCGTCTGCCATCAAATGCTGAACCAGTCCGGTATCCATCAGACTTTCAGCCATCGGGCCGTTGTCGATCGCGGTCACCAGCATGCCGCGATTGACCAGTTGCCAGGTCCAGCCGCCCGGCGCGGCGCCGAGGTCGACGCCGGTCATGTCGCTGTGCAGACGATCCTCCCACTGATCACGCGGGATAAAGTGGTGCCATGCCTCTTCCAGCTTCAGCGTCGAACGGCTCGGTGCTTCACGCGGGAACTTCAGCCGCGGAATGCCCATCGGCCACATCGCCGAATTGCCGGCATCGGCCATGCCGAGAAACACTTCACGACCGCTCTTGAAGGTCAGCAGCAGACGCGGTTTGCTGGCGTCATCCACCAGTTTGCCGGCGCCGGTCAGGGCCTTGCGCAGCGGGCCTTCGAATTTCTTGCAGAAATTCGACAGTTCCTTGCCGTCGTTGGTGTCGACGACTTCCAGCCACAGGCTGCCGCACACCGGGAATCCGGCCATGTGCGCGAGGATCACGCTGATGCGGTCGGTTTCCGGCAAATCGATGAAAACCCCGCGCGCCCACTGGCGCGGGAAGATCAATTCAGCGAAACGCTGACCGCGCATCAGGCGCTCGGCGCCGTCTTCTTCGGTGCAGACAAACTCGGCGCAGGCGCTAGCCGCTTTGGCCTTGGCGTAGCCGGCCACGTTGAGTTGCGCGGCGAGGTCGGAAATCTCCGAACAGACTTCGCCTTCGAAGCCTGGCCGGCAATGCATGAATAGGGTGTTCATTCTTACTCCTGGGCAGCGGGCGATTATTCGGCCGCCGCGCGATGCTCAGGCCTTGCGTTGAAGCAAAGCCTGTCACGAAAACCGGCGCATGATAGCCGATGTCGGAACCTTGGTTCCGCTCATAGAGTCCAGTTATTAGCCAGCTACCTAAAACAGGGCTAGGTTTAAAGCTCTATTCGTCCCCTCAATCCGTAGCCGTGCGGATTCAAAGGAGTGATCGTAATGCCGTCCCTCGATAGTCTGAAAACGCTCAAAACCCTGCAAATCGATGACAAGACCTACCACTATTTCAGTTTGCCGGATGCCGCCAAAAGCCTGGGCGACCTCGACAAGCTGCCCATGTCGCTGAAAGTCCTGCTGGAAAACCTGCTGCGCTGGGAAGATGAAAAAACGGTCACCGGCGCCGACCTCAAGGCGATTGCCGCGTGGCTCAAGGAGCGCCGCTCCGACCGCGAGATTCAATACCGCCCTGCCCGGGTGTTGATGCAGGACTTTACCGGCGTGCCCGCCGTGGTCGACCTTGCCGCCATGCGTGCGGCGATGGCCAAGGCCGGTGGCGATCCGCAGCGAATCAATCCGTTGTCGCCGGTGGATCTGGTGATCGACCACTCGGTGATGGTCGACAAGTTCGCCACCGCCAGCGCGTTCGAGCAGAACGTCGACATCGAAATGCAGCGCAATGGCGAACGTTACGCCTTCCTGCGTTGGGGCCAGAGCGCTTTCGACAATTTCAGCGTGGTGCCGCCGGGTACCGGTATCTGTCACCAGGTGAACCTCGAATACCTCGGCCGCACCGTATGGACCAAGGATGAGGACGGCCGCACCTACGCATTCCCCGACACACTGGTCGGCACCGACTCGCACACCACCATGATCAATGGTCTCGGCGTGCTCGGCTGGGGCGTCGGCGGGATCGAAGCCGAAGCGGCGATGCTCGGGCAACCGGTGTCGATGCTGATTCCGGAAGTGATCGGTTTCAAACTGACCGGCAAGCTCAAGGAAGGCATCACGGCCACCGACCTGGTGCTGACCGTCACGCAAATGCTGCGCAAGAAAGGTGTGGTCGGCAAGTTCGTCGAATTCTACGGTGACGGCCTCGCCGACCTGCCGCTGGCCGACCGCGCGACCATCGCCAACATGGCCCCGGAATATGGCGCGACGTGCGGTTTCTTCCCCGTTGACGACGTAACGCTGGAATACCTGCGCCTGTCCGGGCGGCCACCGGAAGTGGTGAAACTGGTCGAGGCGTACACCAAGGCTCAAGGCTTGTGGCGTCTGCCCGGTCAAGAGCCGGTGTTCACCGACAGCCTGGCGTTGGACATGGGCAGCGTCGAAGCAAGCCTCGCAGGGCCAAAACGCCCGCAGGATCGCGTTTCGCTGCCGAATGTCGCACAAGCGTTCAGCGACTTCATGGATCTGCAATTCAAACCCACCAGTAAAGAAGAAGGACGTCTGGAAAGTGAAGGCGGTGGCGGTGTCGCGGTGGGCAATGCCGATCTGGTCGGCGAAACCGAATATGAATATGAAGGCCACACTTATCGCCTGAAAAACGGCGCCGTGGTCATCGCCGCGATCACGTCCTGCACCAACACCTCGAACCCGAGCGTGATGATGGCCGCCGGCCTGCTGGCGAAAAAAGCGGTGGAAAAAGGTCTGACCCGCAAACCTTGGGTGAAGAGTTCGCTGGCACCGGGTTCGAAAGTGGTCACCGACTACTACAAGGCTGCGGGGTTGACGCAATACCTCGATCAGCTCGGCTTTTCCCTGGTCGGCTATGGCTGCACCACTTGCATCGGCAACTCCGGGCCACTGCCGGAGCCGATCGAGAAAGCCATCCAGAAAGCTGACCTCACCGTCGCCTCCGTGCTCTCCGGCAACCGCAACTTCGAAGGCCGCGTGCATCCATTGGTGAAAACCAACTGGCTGGCCTCACCGCCGCTGGTGGTCGCCTATGCCCTGGCCGGCAGCGTGCGCAGCGACATCAGCAGCGAACCGCTGGGCGAAGATCAGCAAGGCAATCCGGTGTACCTGCGCGATATCTGGCCGACCAGTAAAGAGATCGCCGACGCGGTCAATCAGGTCAGTACGGCAATGTTCCACAAGGAATACGCCGAAGTGTTCGCCGGTGATGAACAGTGGCAAGCCATCGAAGTGCCGCAAGCGGCGACGTATGTGTGGCAGGACGATTCGACTTACATCCAGCATCCGCCATTTTTCGACGACATTTCCGGCCCGTTGCCTGAAATCAAGGATGTCAAAGGTGCACGGGTGCTGGCCCTGCTGGGTGATTCGGTGACCACCGACCATATCTCCCCCGCCGGCAACATCAAGGCCGACAGCCCGGCCGGGCGTTATTTGCGCGAAAAAGGCGTGGAGCCACGAGACTTCAACTCCTACGGCTCACGGCGTGGCAACCATGAAGTGATGATGCGCGGCACCTTCGCCAACATCCGTATTCGCAACGAAATGCTCGGCGGTGAAGAAGGTGGCAACACGATCTACATTCCGACCGGCGAAAAACTGGCGATCTACGACGCGGCGATGAAGTATCAGGCTTCGGGAACGCCGCTGGTGGTGGTTGCCGGACAGGAATACGGCACCGGCTCTAGCCGTGACTGGGCGGCCAAAGGCACCAATCTGCTGGGGGTCAAAGCGGTGATCGCGGAAAGCTTCGAGCGAATTCACCGTTCCAATCTGGTGGGCATGGGCGTGTTGCCGCTGCAGTTCAAGCTTGATCAGAACCGCAAGAGCCTCAATCTCACCGGCAAGGAAACCTTTGAAATCCAGGGTCTGACCGGCGTCGAGCTGACACCGCGGATGAATCTGCCGCTGGTGATCACCAGAGAGGACGGGCGCCAGGAGAAGATCGAGGTGTTGTGCCGGATCGATACGTTGAATGAGGTGGAGTACTTCAAATCGGGCGGGATCCTGCATTACGTCCTGCGCCAATTGATCGCCTCGTAACGCACAAACCAAAGTAGGAGCTGCCGCAGGCTGCGATCTTTTGATCTTGCTTTTAAAAGCCAAAGTCAAAAGATCGCAGCCTGCGGCAGCTCCTACATACAGGCGAAAAAAAACCCGCCGAAGCGGGTTTTTCCCAAGACCATTATCGACTCCCTGTCGGCAGCGATCCTTGCAAATGGTCGATCATCCTTGATCCTGAAACACTCCCTGTGTCTCAGTTGATGTGTGTAGATTACGCGGTGGATCCAATCGCCAATAGTCGTAAAAGCTACCAGCGCGTGTAGGACATTCGCCATAGCAACCCTTCCGAAAACCCCTAGCCGTGTCAGGCAGCAAGCATGGAAGCCACGATCTACGCGACGTTCAGCTGTCCTGGGGCCTGTTTCCAGCACCACCGTGCACATGGCCGGCTGTCGCTGTCGTTCAGGCAAGATTCGAAGGTCTCAGCCACCGTCACGCTCGCGGGCCTTGGCGCTCTCGGCAAGAAACTGTTCGAGCCGGCTCAACTGCTCCTCCCAGCCACGGCTGTCCATGTAATACGCCTCTTTCTGGCGAATGTCAGGAATGTGCGCGAAGCCGGATTCGGACACTTTCAGCAACGTACCGCTCTCGAAGTCTTCCAGCTCGAACCTGACCAGCGTAGTCGGCTCCTGGGAGTAGTCGATCTTCGGATTGACCGCATACGGATGCCAGCGAAACGAAAACAACTGCTGCGGCTCGACCCGCTCGATCAGCACGTTCCACAACACGTGTTCATAACCCGGATACGTGACCTGCCCTTGCGTCCATTCACCGGCAATAAAACGCCTGCCCTCCAGCGCCACCCCAAACCACTGGCCAAACGCCTCGGCATCGACCAATGCACGCCAGACATGCGAACGCGGCGCCTTGAGCGTGATTTTGCGTTCGAAACTATTGGGTACTGGTTTCATACGTCACCTCCTGTTTTGAACACTAGGCCTGTATGACCACATGTCCAATGTGAAGTTGTATCAAGGCGGTGCAGTCATTCATCAGCAAAGACACATCAAGCTGCACTTTTTGACCGTTGCTGTGATGGATCCAGGCACCCTCTGCCCAACGAAACTGTTACCTTCTCCAGCGAATTTGAATCTACAAGGACGAATCATGCCGCCATCCCTCGCTGAACGTTACCGCGGAGCCCTGCTCGGTCTTGCGTGCGGCGACGCTGTCGGTACTACGGTTGAGTTCAAACCACGGGGATCATTCCCACAATTGACCGATATGGTCGGCGGTGGCCCGTTCCACCTCAAGCCAGGGCAGTGGACCGATGACACTTCCATGGCCCTCTGTCTGGCAGAAAGCCTGCTGAACAAGAATGGATTCAACGCTGCCGATCAGATGGGCCGCTACCTCAACTGGTGGCAATGGGGTTACCTCAGTTCGACCGGTGAATGTTTCGATGTCGGCATGACCGTCAGCCAGGCGCTCGCGCAGTATCAACAAACCGCTGATCCCTTCGCCGGCTCGACCGACCCGTACAGCGCCGGCAACGGTTCGCTGATGCGTCTGGTGCCGGTGGTGCTGTTCTATTTTCCCGATGCCCGGAAAATCCAGAGCTTTGCCGCCGACAGTTCGCGAACCACCCACGCAGCACCTGAAGCCATCGAATGCTGCCAATTGTTGGCCGGGTTGATTGCCAGAGCGCTTGAAGGCGCAAGCAAAGCAGAGCTGCGTCAGTTGCCTTCCGCCAGCTTCTCGCAACCCAAGGTCGTCGCCATTGCGCGTGGCGAATACCTCGTTCAGTCCGAGACGGACATCAAAGGCAATGGCTACAGCGTGCAGTCCCTGGAAGCGGCGCTGTGGTGCTTTCACCAGACGGACAGCTTCGAAGCGGCCATTTTGCGAGCGGCCAACCTGGGTGATGACGCCGATACCACCGCCGCGATCACCGGTCAGTTGGCCGGCGCCTATTACGGCGTGCGGGGCATTCCTGCACATTGGCTGGAAAGGCTGCACGATGGTGAAGAGATTGCGGCCATCGCCGACCGTTTGCTCGACGCCTCCCGAATGCGCCTGCCTGAATAAGTGCGAAGCAGCCGCTACACTGCTCGGCACTTATCTTCGATACAGCGAGACTTGACCATGTCCCTACGCCTGCTTCTGGCCCTGCCCCCCTTTCTGTTCACTCCCCTCGCCCACGCCGCCGTCGACTGCGCCAATGCCAGCGATCAGGCGACGATGAATCAGTGCGCCGGGCAGGACTTCAAAGCGGCGGACAAGGAATTGAACACCGTGTACCAGCAGATCACCGGACGCTTGAAGGACAACCCGGATGGCAAGAAGCTGTTGGTCAGCGCGCAGCGGGCGTGGCTCGGGTTTCGGGATGCCGAGTGCAAGTTTTCATCGTCGGGAGTTACTGGCGGGAGCGTTTATCCGTGGGTTTACAGCAGTTGTCTGACGGGGGTGACCAAGCTGCGGGTTGAGTCGCTGAAACAGTATTTGAAGTGTGAAGAAGGTGACATGAGCTGCCCGGTGCCTGGGGCCTGATTTTTTTGCGGCGGCGTTGAGGATCCTTCGCGAGCAGGCTCGCTCCCACATTGGAATGCATTTCAAATGTGGGGGCGGAGAACATCTTTCACCTTTACGGAATTTGATGACGAGCACACTGACAGACCTAAGGTTTCGACCCCGCAGCCATCGATGAAATCCTCGGACTCACGGCCCGCAACTTCCGCAGTGTAGTGATTCTGCCGCTGGGGCATAGAACTACTGAGGGAGAGTGGTTGGTCAACTTGAAAAAGGTTCGCCGCTCGCGGGAAAACTTCATTACCGAGATCAAGTAAGACCGGTTAGAGCGGGGACTGAAGCATGCTTGTGGCGCATGCCCCCCGCTCCAATCATTCGCTGAACCCGTCATCGATATCAGCGGCCACCGCGTAGGTCGCGGCCCTCCCCTACTCTCGACTTGCTTCGAACTCGAAAATCTATCGACATTGAAATCCCCGCAAATCGATTGAACTGAGGTTCACTCTATGACCACTGCGTCCGATGCCAACAACGCCCTTCACAAAACAAGAACAATTTATTATTGCCATTCGATAATTTAACATCGAGAATTAGTCATTCCCAATGACACCGCAAGGATTTTTCATGAGTACTCGCAACAACGGATTGGCACTGCAGCGCATGCATTGGGTCGGATTACTGGCAGCGATTCTTGTCTGGGTCTTAGGGGTGACCGAGGTCGGTGGCAACGCTTCGATCTGGTTCTTCCAAACGGATGAAATGCTCGCGGCTCTGCTCTACGCCTTCGCCGAAAACTCGCCGCAATTACTTGACCCGTTTGTCGAAGGTGCCCTGCTTGCCCCCGATACATGGCTCTCGCCACTGGTCACTGCGCTGCTCGTCGTTTTGGATTTCCTGCCCGTCCTGCTTTCGACCTACGTGCTCTGGCTGACAGGGTTGTTTTTCCTGCGCTTGTCCCGCGGCGAAACCTGGACCGAGCGCAACATCAAGGTGCTATGGCGAGTGGGGATTCTTTGCATCATTTCTCCGGCCGCCTACCCACTGGTAGAGACTTTGCAAGGTTTGGCCCTGTCTATTGATCTACCGCCAGGGGATCGTATTTTTCAGTTCTCGATCGGCCTGTCTTCCACTTCTGCCTACGAGATTGTCAAAGGCGTATTGCTCTGTTTGTTTTCAATTATCATGCGCGATGCAAAAGTACTCAGCGATGAGCAAAGCCAATACATATAGAACAACACAATGACCATTATCGTCCGCCTTGACGTTGTCATGGCCACGCAAAAAATTCGCTCGAAAGAGTTGGCCAGCCTGCTGGGCATCACCGAGGCCAATCTGTCATTACTGAAGAATGGCAAGGTCAAGGGCGTGAAAATGGCCACCCTGGACAAGCTCTGCGCAGCACTCGATTGCCAGCCTGGCGATTTGCTGGAATACCAGAAAGACTGAGCCTTGCGCAGGCGCGCAAGTTAATTGTCGCCAGTCCACACCGTTTAACTCTTATTCAATCCTTAGTTTGTAAGGCGGCTTTCTCATGACCCGGTTTTTACTTTGCGCGCCGTTTTTACTGACAGCGTTGATCAGCGGCTGCGCCACGCAAATGGACGTCGCGCTAAATGCCACACCCGATCCGGACTATCATTTTGACCGAAAGGCGACTGTGCTGGTGACGTCTGCGAGTGGCAGCGACGAAAACGCTCTTAATGCCCGCTATTATCTTCGCGACATGGTTAACGCGCTGAAAGACAGGGGTTTCCAGGAGGTCTATACCGACGCCAGTCTGCCAAAGAACCACGCGCCGATAAAAATGACTGTCAGCCTCGATATTGGCAGTCGACAGGTGACTTACCGCTATACCGCCACCGACTATGGGCAAGTGCCGACCAGCACCTCTACCGTGTGCAAGACCAGCAAGAAAAAAGACGACCGACTGACCTGTACAAGTAAACCGAACACCACCTATGGACCGGTAGGGACCTCGGAGCGCACCGGTTACACCACGCTCAGCACCTTCGTTGCCACTGCCCGCGACGAAGTCAGCAAGCGCCCGGTCTACCTGCTTCGCGCGTCGTCCTATAACGAAGACTGCCAATCCACCAAGGTTGAAGCCTTTCTGGTAGAACAGGGCCTGCAGAACCTGAACTTCGAGGATCGCGTGCAGCGCAACTACACCGTCACGATGCCCGAGGGTTACCGCTGCAAATAGGCTTTGCAAGACAGATCACAGTAACGGCTCAGCTTGCATGAGCCGCTATTGTGAACTGTTGAAGGTTAAACGTGCGGGTCACCCGGCGCTTTCGTCGGCGCGGCGTATTGCGGCTTGAGATGACCGTCCTGATCAAGCAGCCAGGCGTCCATGATCTGCCGCACCACAGGGCCGGCAACACGACCACCGGCCTCGCCGTTCTCGATCATCACCGAAATCGCAATCTTCGGATGCTCGGCCGGCGCAAAGCCAACGAACAAGGCGTTATCGCGGTGGCGCTCTAGGGTTTTCTCGCGGTTGTAGCGCTCGCCCTGCTTGATCGCCACCACTTGCGCGGTACCACTCTTGCCAGCGATGCGATATTGCGCACCGGCCGCGGCCGCACGAGCAATGCCTCGCGCATCGTGCATGACCATCTGCATGCCGTGATTGACCTGCTCCCAGTCTCGCGGATCCTTGAGCAGGATGTTCGGCATCGGATGTTCGTCGACAGGAGCGACACCGTCGACGGTCTTGGCCAGGTGCGGCCGGTTCCAGACACCTTTGTTGGCGATCAATGCCGTGGCCTGAGCCAGTTGCAGCGGTGTGACCTGCATATAGCCCTGGCCGATGCCAAGGATGACCGTTTCGCCCGGGAACCAGGCTTGACGGCGGGTCGCGCGCTTCCACGCTTGCGATGGCATCAGGCCGGGCGACTCTTCAAACATGTCCAGCGAGACCTTCTCACCCAAGCCGAACATTGCCATGTAATCGTGCAGGCGATCGATGCCGAGCTTATGCGCAAGGTCGTAGAAATAGGTGTCATTGGAACGCATGATCGCCGCGTCCATGTCCACCCAGCCGTCGCCACTGTGGTTCCAGTTGCGGTACTTGTGATCGAAGTCCGGGAGTTGGTAATAACCGGGGTCGAAGACGCGCGTCTGCGGTGTCACGACGCCGGCGTCGAGGCCGGCGATTGCCACTTCTGGCTTGATCGTCGAGCCCGGTGCGTAGAGCCCGCGCAGCACACGGTTGAACAGCGGCCTGTCGATCGAATCTCGCAGTGCCGAGTATTCCTTGGAGCTGATACCGGTGACGAACAGATTCGGATCGAAGCTCGGATTGCTGACCATGGCCAATACCTCGCCCGTCGACGGATCGAGCGCTACCACTGAACCACGACGATCACCCAGCGCGGCTTCGGCGGCTTCCTGCAGTTTGATGTCGAGGCTCAGGACGATGTTCTGGCCCGGGACCGGGTCGGTATGTTTGAGCACACGCAGTACGCGACCTTGAGCGTTGGTCTCCACTTCTTCGTAACCGACGTGGCCGTGTAGTTGCGCCTCGTAGAAGCGTTCGATGCCGGTTTTGCCGATGGATTGCGTACCGCGATATTCGACCGAGTCGAGGCTCTTCGACTCTTTTTCATTGATCCGCCCGACGTAGCCGATCGAGTGGGCGAAATGCGCGCCGAGCGGGTAATGCCGGACGAACTGGGGTTCGACATCGAGGCCCGGGAGGCGGAACTCATTGACGGCCAATACAGCAATTTGCTCTTCCGTCAGCTCATAGAACAGCGTGACCGGCGTAAACGGGTGACGGGACTGCTTCATGGCTTTATCGAAGACTGTACGATCTTCTGCAGGCAAGTGCAGGAGCTTGATGACCTCGTCCAGTTCTTGATTGACGTCGGTGGCGCGCTCGCGGGTGATAGTCAGGTTGAAACTGGGGCGGTTATCGGCGAGCAAGACGCCGTTGCGGTCGTAGATCAAGCCGCGTGTCGGCGGGATCGGCAATACGTGGACGCGGTTGTTTTCGGAGATCGTGGAGTGGTAGTCGAACTCCACCACCTGGAGGATGTACAGGCGCACGACAAGGGCGCAGCTGATGGCGAAAACGAACAAGGCGCAGGCGATCAAACGTTTGTTGACCAGGCGCGTCTCTTTTTCGTGGTCTTTGATCGGGATCGGTTCAGGCATTTCTACAGCAACTCTTCGACATAAATGAGTGCCGATCCGTGGGCATGACATCAGTCCGTTAAAAAAAACGAGCTGCACCATACCAAAAACTGCCCGGTCATTTCAGAAGGAATTTCCCCAATGGCCATTTCTTGCGACGGCTGGGACAGCGTTGTCCTGTGAAAACTTTCCTGCGGGCAAAACAAAACCCCAACTGCTTTCGCAATTGGGGTTTCGGAATTTAATCTTGACGATGACCTACTCTCACATGGGGAAACCCCACACTACCATCGGCGATGCATCGTTTCACTGCTGAGTTCGGGATGGGATCAGGTGGTTCCAACGCTCTATGGTCGTCAAGAAATTCGGGTACTGACTCGTGACCAGATGGCCTCGCTTCAGCAAATTGGGTATGTGATAGCTTTCGGTGTTTGTGAACATCGAACTTTCGGTTCGTTTCGTCTTCACACACCGCAATCTGGTCTCTTCGACGCAAATTGCTTGGGTGTTATATGGTCAAGCCTCACGGGCAATTAGTATTGGTTAGCTCAACGCCTCACAGCGCTTACACACCCAACCTATCAACGTCGTAGTCTTCGACGGCCCTTCAGGGAACTCAAGGTTCCAGTGAGATCTCATCTTGAGGCAAGTTTCCCGCTTAGATGCTTTCAGCGGTTATCTTTCCCGAACATAGCTACCCGGCAATGCCACTGGCGTGACAACCGGAACACCAGAGGTTCGTCCACTCCGGTCCTCTCGTACTAGGAGCAGCCCCTCTCAAATCTCAAACGTCCACGGCAGATAGGGACCGAACTGTCTCACGACGTTCTAAACCCAGCTCGCGTACCACTTTAAATGGCGAACAGCCATACCCTTGGGACCGGCTTCAGCCCCAGGATGTGATGAGCCGACATCGAGGTGCCAAACACCGCCGTCGATATGAACTCTTGGGCGGTATCAGCCTGTTATCCCCGGAGTACCTTTTATCCGTTGAGCGATGGCCCTTCCATACAGAACCACCGGATCACTAAGACCTACTTTCGTACCTGCTCGACGTGTCTGTCTCGCAGTCAAGCGCGCTTTTGCCTTTATACTCTACGACCGATTTCCGACCGGTCTGAGCGCACCTTCGTACTCCTCCGTTACTCTTTAGGAGGAGACCGCCCCAGTCAAACTACCCACCATACACTGTCCTCGATCCGGATAACGGACCTGAGTTAGAACCTCAAAGTTGCCAGGGTGGTATTTCAAGGATGGCTCCACGCGAACTGGCGTCCACGCTTCAAAGCCTCCCACCTATCCTACACAAGCAAATTCAAAGTCCAGTGCAAAGCTATAGTAAAGGTTCACGGGGTCTTTCCGTCTAGCCGCGGATACACTGCATCTTCACAGCGATTTCAATTTCACTGAGTCTCGGGTGGAGACAGCGCCGCCATCGTTACGCCATTCGTGCAGGTCGGAACTTACCCGACAAGGAATTTCGCTACCTTAGGACCGTTATAGTTACGGCCGCCGTTTACCGGGGCTTCGATCAAGAGCTTCGCGTTAGCTAACCCCATCAATTAACCTTCCGGCACCGGGCAGGCGTCACACCCTATACGTCCACTTTCGTGTTTGCAGAGTGCTGTGTTTTTAATAAACAGTCGCAGCGGCCTGGTATCTTCGACCGGCATGGGCTTACGGAGCAAGTCCTTCACCCTCACCGGCGCACCTTCTCCCGAAGTTACGGTGCCATTTTGCCTAGTTCCTTCACCCGAGTTCTCTCAAGCGCCTTGGTATTCTCTACCCAACCACCTGTGTCGGTTTGGGGTACGGTTCCTGGTTACCTGAAGCTTAGAAGCTTTTCTTGGAAGCATGGCATCAACCACTTCGTGTTCTAAAAGAACACTCGTCATCAGCTCTCGGCCTTAAGATCCCGGATTTACCTAAGATCTCAGCCTACCACCTTAAACTTGGACAACCAACGCCAAGCTGGCCTAGCCTTCTCCGTCCCTCCATCGCAATAACCAGAAGTACAGGAATATTAACCTGTTTTCCATCGACTACGCTTTTCAGCCTCGCCTTAGGGACCGACTAACCCTGCGTCGATTAACGTTGCGCAGGAAACCTTGGTCTTTCGGCGTGGGTGTTTTTCACACCCATTGTCGTTACTCATGTCAGCATTCGCACTTCTGATACCTCCAGCAAGCTTCTCAACTCACCTTCACAGGCTTACAGAACGCTCCTCTACCGCATCACCCGAAGGTGATACCCGTAGCTTCGGTGTATGGTTTGAGCCCCGTTACATCTTCCGCGCAGGCCGACTCGACTAGTGAGCTATTACGCTTTCTTTAAAGGGTGGCTGCTTCTAAGCCAACCTCCTAGCTGTCTAAGCCTTCCCACATCGTTTCCCACTTAACCATAACTTTGGGACCTTAGCTGACGGTCTGGGTTGTTTCCCTTTTCACGACGGACGTTAGCACCCGCCGTGTGTCTCCCATGCTCGGCACTTGTAGGTATTCGGAGTTTGCATCGGTTTGGTAAGTCGGGATGACCCCCTAGCCGAAACAGTGCTCTACCCCCTACAGTGATACATGAGGCGCTACCTAAATAGCTTTCGAGGAGAACCAGCTATCTCCGAGCTTGATTAGCCTTTCACTCCGATCCACAGGTCATCCGCTAACTTTTCAACGGTAGTCGGTTCGGTCCTCCAGTTAGTGTTACCCAACCTTCAACCTGCCCATGGATAGATCGCCCGGTTTCGGGTCTATTCCCAGCGACTAGACGCCCTATTAAGACTCGCTTTCGCTACGCCTCCCCTATTCGGTTAAGCTCGCCACTGAAAATAAGTCGCTGACCCATTATACAAAAGGTACGCAGTCACAGAACAAAGTCTGCTCCCACTGCTTGTACGCATACGGTTTCAGGATCTATTTCACTCCCCTCTCCGGGGTTCTTTTCGCCTTTCCCTCACGGTACTAGTTCACTATCGGTCAGTCAGTAGTATTTAGCCTTGGAGGATGGTCCCCCCATATTCAGACAAAGTTTCTCGTGCTCCGTCCTACTCGATTTCATGACTAAGAGATTTTCGCGTACAGGGCTATCACCCACTATGGCCGCACTTTCCAGAGCGTTCCGCTAATCTCAAAGCCACTTAAGGGCTAGTCCCCGTTCGCTCGCCACTACTAAGGGAATCTCGGTTGATTTCTTTTCCTCAGGGTACTTAGATGTTTCAGTTCCCCTGGTTCGCCTCTTGCACCTATGTATTCAGTACAAGATAACCATCTTATGATGGCTGGGTTCCCCCATTCAGACATCTCCGGATCAAAGTCTGTTTGCCGACTCCCCGAAGCTTTTCGCAGGCTACCACGTCTTTCATCGCCTCTGACTGCCAAGGCATCCACCGTATGCGCTTCTTCACTTGACCATATAACCCCAAGCAATCTGGTTATACTGTGAAGACGACATTCGCCGAAAATTCGAATTTCTCAATTAAGAGAACTCACAAATTTTACCTTAGCCTGATCCGTTACCAGTGAAAGTAACGTTCAGTCTATCTTTCTATCACATACCCAAATTTTTAAAGAACGAACTAGTCAAAGACTAGAAATCAACATTCACCATCATCATGATGGAATGCTCATTTCTAAGCTTTATACAAGAGAAGCAGTAGTGGTGGAGCCAAACGGGATCGAACCGTTGACCTCCTGCGTGCAAGGCAGGCGCTCTCCCAGCTGAGCTATGGCCCCGTATTTCTACAGGCGTTTCCCACACAAAATTGGTGGGTCTGGGCAGATTCGAACTGCCGACCTCACCCTTATCAGGGGTGCGCTCTAACCAACTGAGCTACAGACCCAATTTCGAGCTACTAAGGCCGACCTCACCCTGCTCTTTACCACAAAGCATGGGGTACGCTCTAACCAACTCAGCTACAAACCGATACAGGCTGCTTCTTTCGTCTTCTTCAATGAATCAAGCAATTCGTGTGGGAACTTATGGAGCAGCTGATGTCGTCGATTAAGGAGGTGATCCAGCCGCAGGTTCCCCTACGGCTACCTTGTTACGACTTCACCCCAGTCATGAATCACACCGTGGTAACCGTCCTCCCGAAGGTTAGACTAGCTACTTCTGGTGCAACCCACTCCCATGGTGTGACGGGCGGTGTGTACAAGGCCCGGGAACGTATTCACCGTGACATTCTGATTCACGATTACTAGCGATTCCGACTTCACGCAGTCGAGTTGCAGACTGCGATCCGGACTACGATCGGTTTTATGGGATTAGCTCCACCTCGCGGCTTGGCAACCCTTTGTACCGACCATTGTAGCACGTGTGTAGCCCAGGCCGTAAGGGCCATGATGACTTGACGTCATCCCCACCTTCCTCCGGTTTGTCACCGGCAGTCTCCTTAGAGTGCCCACCATTACGTGCTGGTAACTAAGGACAAGGGTTGCGCTCGTTACGGGACTTAACCCAACATCTCACGACACGAGCTGACGACAGCCATGCAGCACCTGTCTCAATGTTCCCGAAGGCACCAATCCATCTCTGGAAAGTTCATTGGATGTCAAGGCCTGGTAAGGTTCTTCGCGTTGCTTCGAATTAAACCACATGCTCCACCGCTTGTGCGGGCCCCCGTCAATTCATTTGAGTTTTAACCTTGCGGCCGTACTCCCCAGGCGGTCAACTTAATGCGTTAGCTGCGCCACTAAGAGCTCAAGGCTCCCAACGGCTAGTTGACATCGTTTACGGCGTGGACTACCAGGGTATCTAATCCTGTTTGCTCCCCACGCTTTCGCACCTCAGTGTCAGTATCAGTCCAGGTGGTCGCCTTCGCCACTGGTGTTCCTTCCTATATCTACGCATTTCACCGCTACACAGGAAATTCCACCACCCTCTACCATACTCTAGCTCGACAGTTTTGAATGCAGTTCCCAGGTTGAGCCCGGGGATTTCACATCCAACTTAACGAACCACCTACGCGCGCTTTACGCCCAGTAATTCCGATTAACGCTTGCACCCTCTGTATTACCGCGGCTGCTGGCACAGAGTTAGCCGGTGCTTATTCTGTCGGTAACGTCAAAACAGCAACGTATTAAGTTACTGCCCTTCCTCCCAACTTAAAGTGCTTTACAATCCGAAGACCTTCTTCACACACGCGGCATGGCTGGATCAGGCTTTCGCCCATTGTCCAATATTCCCCACTGCTGCCTCCCGTAGGAGTCTGGACCGTGTCTCAGTTCCAGTGTGACTGATCATCCTCTCAGACCAGTTACGGATCGTCGCCTTGGTGAGCCATTACCTCACCAACTAGCTAATCCGACCTAGGCTCATCTGATAGCGCAAGGCCCGAAGGTCCCCTGCTTTCTCCCGTAGGACGTATGCGGTATTAGCGTTCCTTTCGAAACGTTGTCCCCCACTACCAGGCAGATTCCTAGGCATTACTCACCCGTCCGCCGCTGAATCCAGGAGCAAGCTCCTCTCATCCGCTCGACTTGCATGTGTTAGGCCTGCCGCCAGCGTTCAATCTGAGCCATGATCAAACTCTTCAGTTCAAACATCTTTGGGTTTTTAAGAAACCCTAAACTTGGCTCAGCAATCGTTGGTTACATCTTTGATTTCTCGCGGAGTAACTTGTGATGCTGATAATCTTGTTGACTATCAGTCTGACTCCACAAGCACCCACACGAATTGCTTGATTCAGTTGTTAAAGAGCGGTTGGTTAAGATCTTTCGTCTCAACCGAGGCGCGCATTCTACAGCAGCCTCATTTGCTGTCAAGTGATTATTTTCAGAAGTTTTCGAAGAATTCTTCAACAACTTCAACCACTTGCGCTTCCGATCTCTCGTCAGCGGGAGGCGAATTCTACAGCGTTACACGCTGTTGTCAACACCTCTTTTTCAACTTCTTTTTGGCTTCGATGAACTGAAGCAACCTGCCGCCGAAACCTACATAACTCATTGAATCTCAAGGAGTTTTCCGTTTCGACTGCGCCGGAAGTGGGGCGAATTATAGACATCCTGAATCTGCCGTCAACCGTTAATTTCGCTTTTCTATCGATTGACGGAAAAGACGGCCTCTATATAGACGTAATCGCAACGAATGCGCAGTATATTGCCCACTATCAGAATAAAACCCTGCTTTTTTACCTTGGACGATGCCGCGCAATGAATGACCAGCCACGCTCTCTTGCCTCAATGCTGTTCCCGGTTGGCCTGCTATTAATAGCCATGGCATCAATCCAGTCCGGCGCCTCTCTGGCCAAAAGCATGTTCCCCATCGTTGGCGCTCAGGGAACCACTACGCTGCGGCTGATCTTTGCCAGTGTAATCATGCTGTTGATACTGCGTCCCTGGCGAGCCAGGCTGACCGCCAAATCATTGCGCACTGTCATCGTCTACGGCATGGCACTGGGCGGCATGAACTTCCTCTTCTATATGTCACTGCGCACCGTACCGCTAGGGATTGCCGTTGCCCTCGAGTTCACCGGGCCGCTGGCTGTAGCCATCTATGCCTCCCGTCGTGCCATCGACTTTCTCTGGATTGCTCTGGCTATCACCGGTCTCCTACTGCTGATTCCAACAGGCGCGACCAGTGCCGGAATCGACCTGGTGGGCGCCGGATATGCGCTGGGTGCCGGTGTCTGCTGGGCGCTATATATCCTATTCGGCCAGAAGGCAGGTGCCGATAACGGTGTGACGACCGCTGCATTGGGCGTAATGATCGCGGCATTGTTCGTGGCCCCTATTGGCATCGTGCATGCTGGTTCAGCGCTTTTGACCCCTTCCCTGATTCCCATTGCCATTGGCGTCGCCATTCTATCCACCGCCCTGCCCTACACACTGGAGATGGTCGCCCTTACCCGCATGCCGGCACGTACATTCGGCACACTGATGAGTATCGAACCGGCTTTCGGAGCCTTATCGGGCCTGCTGTTTCTGCACGAATTCCTCACCCTGTCACAATGGATGGCGATCCTGTGCATCATTCTGGCGTCTGTCGGCGCAACCATGACCATGGGTAGCGCCGCGAAGCCTGCAATAGCGGCTGATTGAAAGAGGTTTTGATGAAGGTCTGGCAATTGGTGCGTATTTAGGCCATGTTTAGACCCGTAACCCAATGCCAGACATGGATTTTTTCGGACAGGGATTTCAAAACGCTTAGAGCGCAGGCGAACACAGGCAAACCCGGGCATTAGACTCGTGGCCGCTATAAGGACGGTAATGAAACGAATTTTGATACTGATCGCCATACTGGCTATTGCGGGTTGTGCGGCGACTTCGGAAACCAAGGTAAAACGCGGAAAAAAAGGGCTGCACATCAACTGCTCAGGGCTATCGTCCTCCTGGGACAAATGCTACGCCAGCGCCGCCAATGCTTGCTTGCCGAAAGGCTATAAGGTCATCGCCAAATCCGGTGACACCGTCGAAGAGCCCGGCGATTACCCGTTCGGTCTCAATCCTGCGGGTTACACCAGTCGCAGCATGATTGTCATCTGTAAATAGATCAGCGCTGCGCGGCAATCTGCCGGCCAATTTCTTCATGGCTGGACTTCAGCACCGCTTGCTGAACGTCCGGCGTGGCCAACATGCGCGCCACCACCAATGCCCCGACGCATTGCGACAGCACCGACCACGCCAGGGTCTCGCTCTCAAGTATCTGTGCCCAACGCTCCTGAAGCCGGCAAATCCACAGCTCGGCCTGCTCGCGCACCCGAACATCCGATCGAGCAATTTCTGCGCCCAACGCCGGCAATGCGCAACCGGCCTCAGGTTGCTCTACGTGAGCCATGCTCAGATAGTGCTTGAGACAGCGCTCCAGTCGCTCACGATCCCGCGTGCCCTCCCCGCCCAATCGTTCAAGGCTTTGACCCAACTCGCGCTCGACGATGGCAGTGAACAACGCATCCTTCGACGAAAAGTGACTGTAGAACGCCGCGCCACTCAATCCGATAGCCTTCATCAAGCCGTCGACGCCTACCGTGGAAAACCCCGAACGCTTTGCTGACAGCGAGCTGCTCTGCAATAGCTTTTCCCGGGTTTCCAACTTGTGACTGGCGGAGTAACGCATGTGTTTGCCCTCGAATCGACTGCCTTGACGTGGTCTGGATCCTAGCATAACGTTCGTTCACTTAACGATCGTTTAATAAAGGCATCTACCCATGAATAACAAGAAGGTCGTATTAGTGGTTGGCGCTGGCGATGCCACGGGAGGGGCGATTGCCAAGCGTTTTGCCAAAGAAGGATTCATCGCCTGCGTCACCCGACGCAGCGCCGACAAATTGCAGCCGCTGGTGGACGCGATCAAGGCTGAAGGCGGTGAAGCCCACGGTTTTGCCTGCGATGCGCGCAAAGAAGAAGACGTAATCGCTCTGATTGAAGACATCGAGACTCGCCTCGGTCCGATCGAAGCTTTTGTGTTCAATATCGGCGCCAATGTGCCGTGCAGCATTCTTGAAGAAACCGCACGCAAGTATTTCAAGATCTGGGAAATGGCCTGTTTCTCAGGCTTCCTCAATGCCCGTGAAGTGGCCAAACGCATGGTCACGCGCAATCGCGGCACGATTCTCTTCACCGGTGCTACCGCCGGACTTCGCGGTGCTTCCGGATTTGCTGCCTTCGCCGGCGCTAAGCACGGTATCCGCGCACTGGCGCAAAGCATGGCGCGGGAACTCGGGCCGATGAACATCCACGTCGCCCATGTGGTGGTCGATGGAGCGATCGACACCGATTTCATTCGCAACAGTTTTCCGGAAAAGTACGCCACCAAAGATCAGGATGGCATCCTCAATCCCGAGCACATCGCCGAGAACTACTGGTATCTACACAGTCAGCCGCGGGATGCCTGGACGTTCGAGCTGGATCTGCGCCCCTGGAACGAACGCTGGTAAGGCCCCGCAATAACAATAACGACAGAGACGCGAAAATGACTAAAACCGTGGAGTTCTATTTCGACCTTGGCAGCCCTGCCACCTATCTGGCCTACACCCAATTGCCGAAGATTTGTGCCGAGACGAACAGTGAACTGATTTACATCCCGATGCTGCTCGGTGGCGTATTCAAGGCAACCGGCAACGCGTCACCGGCAATGATTCCGGCGAAGGGTCGGTATATGTTTCAGGATCTGGATCGCTACGCGAAACGCTACGGGGTGCCGCTGAGATTCAATCCGCATTTCCCGATCAACACACTGATGCTGATGCGTGCGGTCACGGGTATCCAGTTGCGTCAGCCAGAACGCTTTGAGGCGTTTATCGATTGTCTGTTCACGGCGCTGTGGGTTGAAGGACGCAGCCTCGACGAGCCCGCGACTGTCGTCGCTGTACTGAGCGAACACGGTTTCGACCCGCAGGAAGTTCTGGCGCTGAGCAACGATGAATCTGTCAAAGCAGCGCTTAAGGAGAACACCGAAACGGCGGTTAAACGCGGCGTGTTCGGCGCACCGAGCATGTTCATCGGTAATCAGCTGTTCTTCGGCCAGGATCGGCTCGACTTCGTTGAGGAAGCCTTGAGCCAAGGCTAAGCGATCATTCAGGCGCTGGACACAGCGCCTGAATTCAGCCGATCAGATCGCCGCAGTACGGGTGTTCAACCACTCCAGCGCAGCCCCCTCAAGCAACGGACTCAGGCGCTCACGCACTTCTGTGTGGTAAGCGTTAAACCATTGCTTCTCTTCCTCAGTCAGCAGCGCCGGCAGCAGGCATCGGGTATCGATCGGGCACAGCGTCAAGGTTTCAAACCTGAGGAATTCACCGAACTCACTGCTGCCCGCCTCGCGGTTCATCGCCAGGTTCTCGATACGCACACCCCAACGGCCCGGACGATATGTACCCGGCTCGATCGACGTGATCATCCCCGGCTGCATGGCCGTCTGCGGTGCCGGCGCGGCCTGATAGGCAATCACCTGCGGGCCTTCATGGACATTGAGGAAATAGCCAACGCCGTGACCGGTGCCGTGACCGTAATCCACGCTGTCGGCCCAGATCGGCGCACGGGCAATGGCGTCCAGCAGCGGCGAGAGAATGCCTTTCGGGAACTGCGCGCGCGACAGCGCGATCACGCCCTTGAGCACGCGCGTGCAATCGCGCTTCTGCTCTTCGCTCGGCGTACCGACCGGCACCATCCGCGTGATGTCCGTGGTGCCGCCCAGATACTGTCCACCCGAGTCGATCAGCAGCAAGCCGTCACCCTCGATCACCGCATGCTCTTCTTCGGTAGCGTGGTAATGCGGCATGGCGCCATTGGCGTTAAACGCAGCAATGGTGTTGAAACTCAGCGAGACATAATCCGGACGACGCTCACGGGCAGCGGTGAGCTTTTCGTCGATGGTCAATTCGGTAATGCGCTCGCGACCCCAAGCCGATTCCAGCCAGGCGAAGAATTCGCACAGCGCCGCACCGTCCTGTTCCATCGCTTGGCGGATGTGTTGAGCATCGGCTTCACTTTTCTGCGACTTGGCCAGCGTGGTCGGGTTCAAGCCTTCGACCAGTTTCACTGCGCTGTCGAGATTATCCAGTAAACCGCTGGTCACTCGTGCCGGATCGACCAGCAGGCTCGCGCCGCTCGGTACGGCACGCAGGGCATCAGCGACTTCGCTGTAATCACGCAGCGTTACGCCATCCTGTTCCAGCACAGCGCGCAATTCGCCATCAACTTTGCTCAGCGCCACGAACAACGTCGCCTGCTGCTGATCGATCAAGGCAAACGAAACAAATACCGGGTTAAACGACACATCGCCGCCGCGCAGGTTGAACAGCCAGGCAATGTCGTCGAGGGTGGCGATGAAATGCCAGTCGGCCCCGCGCTCCCGCAAAGTTTCGCGCAGTTTGGCGAGTTTCTCGCCACGGCTGACCGTCGCCTGCGGTGGCAGATGCTGATAGATCGGTGCATTCGGCAGGCTCGGGCGATCGCTCCAGACTTCCTGCAGCAGATCGATATCGGTACGCAGGCGTGCACCGCGTGCTTCCAGCTTGCTGCTCAGGGTACGCGCCGACGCCACGGCCATCACCGCACCGTCAACCGCGACCACACCACCTTCCGGTGTTTGCTCGGCCAGCCAGTCCAGCGGACTCGGCTGACCCGGTTGCAGTTTGACCAGTTCGATGCCGCTGCCCTTGAGTTCCTTGGTCGCTTGCTCCCAATAACGGCTGTCGGCCCAGACACCGGCGAAATCAGCGGTGACGATCAACGTCCCGACCGAACCATGGAAGCCCGACAGCCACTGCCGGCCCTGCCAGTAACCCGGCAGGTATTCCGACAAGTGCGGGTCGGCGGACGGCACCAACAACGCATGAATGCCCTCACGGCGCATCAGTTCACGGGTCTGCGCCAGGCGCTGGGGCACCGATCCTTCGGTCGAGGTCTGGGTACTCATCATGTCTCCTGCTAATCACTTCATCGTTATTGTTCGTAGCCGAGAGGTCGGCTCGTTTAAAGCCCGGTCGCCCAGAATGCCGGAGCACTGGCGCAGGCGGTCTTGATCAGTTGCACGGCCTTATCGATATCTTCGGCAGTGGTGAAACGGCCGAGACTCAGGCGAATGGTGCGCCCGGCCAGGTGCGCGTCATGCCCCAACGCCAATAGCACGTGGGACGGCGCGTTACTGGCCGAGTTGCAGGCCGACGTCGCGGAAAAGGCAATCGAATGGCTCAACGCCGCGCTGTTGAATTCACCTTCGCTGAAGGTCAGGCTCAAGGTGTGCGGAATGCGCTGAGTGGCACAACCATTCAAGCGCACGCCCGGCAGGCTCAGCAGTTGTTCGAGCAAGCGTTCGCGCAGTGCCACGATGGTCTTTTTCTCGGCATCGAACGCCTCGGCGGCCAAGGCAAATGCTGCGCCCATGCCGGCAATCTGGTGCGTCGCCAAGGTTCCGGAGCGCAAGCCGCCTTCATGCCCGCCGCCGTGAATCTGCGCCTGCAAACGCTGCTGCGCCCGTGGACCGACGTACAACGCGCCGATGCCTTTCGGGCCGTAGAGTTTGTGCGCCGAAAACGACATCAGATCCACCGGCCATTGCGCCAGATCGATCGCGACCTTGCCGGCGCCCTGTGCCGCATCAACATGGAACAACGCCTCTCGACTGCGCACCACTGCGCCAATCGCTTGAACATCATTGACGGTGCCCAACTCGTTGTTCACCAGCATCAGCGACACCAGAAAGGTGTCGTCGCGCATGGCTTCACTGACCGCTTGCGGCGTGATCAGACCATCGGCGTCCGGCACCAGATAGGTCACGGCGATTCCCGCGTCTTGCAATTGGCGGGCGGTATCGAGGATGGCTTTGTGTTCGATCTGACTGGTAATGATGTGGCCGCCGGACACTCCGCGGGCCTGCGCCACGCCTTTGAGGGCAAGGTTATTGGACTCGGTGGCACCGGAGGTCCAGACGATCTGCTCAGCCTTGGAGCCGACCAGTTCGGCGACCTGTCGGCGGGCCTGCTCGACCGTGTGTCGGGCTTGCTGGCCGAACGCGTGGGAGCTGGAAGCCGGGTTGCCAAAGTTACCGTGAAACCCCAGACACTCGATCATCACCTGGATGACCCGCTCGTCAACCGGGGTGGTGGCGGCGTAATCGAAATACAACGGACGTGTGTTCATAAATGACTCGCAGAGCGTGTTCCGGGATCAGGAGGCTCGTGTCTGCAAACGGCACGGCGCAGCCTTGTGAGCTGCGCGTCGGTTCGAGAGCGTCATCAATACCTGATCGGATGCCGTTAAAGAAGAACAACTTCATTTAAAAGTGCGTAGGAACGCTCCTGAAGCCGAGCTTAACAGGCATCCGGCCTGCGGTTGAAGCGATGCGTCAGCTAAAGCTTTCGAGAAGTAACGGGTACAGCGAAATCACCAGCAATGCGGCCATGCCCCAGTTGAACACGCGCAACCAGCGCGGATCCTTCAGCACATTGCGCAACAACGTGCCACACGCCGCCCAGACGCCGACGCTCGGCAGGTTGATGATGGCGAACACTGCAGCAATCACCACGACATTGGTGAAGTAGCCCTGCATCGGCGTGTAGGTGCTGATGGCCCCGATAGCCATGATCCACGCCTTGGGATTGACCCACTGAAACGCGGCGGCGCCGAGGTAGCTGATCGGCTTGGCCTCGCCTTCGGCACTGTCACCGACCGGTCCCGAGTGAGCGATTTTCCACGCCAGATACAGCAGATAGGCCGCGCCGACATAGCGCAGAACCGTGTAGAGAATCGGGTAGGTCTGAAACACCGCACCGAGACCAAAGCCCACGGCCACGACCAGAACGAAGAAGCCGCAAGTGATCCCGAGCATGTGCGGGATGGTGCGGTTGAAGCCGAAATTCACTCCCGATGCCAGCAACATGGTGTTGTTCGGCCCCGGCGTAATCGAGGTGACAAGGGCAAACAGGGCAAAGCCCAACAGCAGGTCAAGCGAGAGGTTCATGGCAGGCAATCCATCAGGGTCATTCAGGTGTAGACCCTATCCCACACCGCCCGGCAAGCCCACGGACAGTTGGGTAAAACTTCCAGCAGTACAGTTTGTTTTCAGCTAGGACGACCGTGCAGCTGTACGGCACGTTCGGCGCTCATTTCAGCTTTCTTGTCGAACTGCGACTGGCCGAGCAGTTGGGCTTTTTTCGCGTGGTATTCGTCGAAGGACAAGCCGCTGCGATTCAGTGCTTCCATCGCCAATTCGCGGGATTCTTCATCGGTGTAAGGGCGCAGTTCCGGTGATACATGTCCAGCACAACCGGCGAGTACGGAGACAGCGAGCAACAGGGAGACAGTCAGTAAACGATTCATGGGAGCGTCCTGGCGAGCAATGGGGAGTCGATGGACAAAGGCTACGCCCGGGCACGCTTGCGCAGAAATCAACGCTCTCAATAGTGGCTATCAGGAAATCGACACGTGCCGGCACATATCTCTTAAAGTTCTATAAATATCAATTAACGTTCTTTTACGGAATAACAAACTGCCTTTATAACTCCCTGCATGGGCTGAGCACTGTTGCTCCAGCAACTGTTGCTCAGCCAACACTGATTCAACAAAGCGCCCTGCTACTCACAGGGGTGACAGCCGCGCTAACGCTCAACGCCTTGTAAACCGGGGCTTACAGGACTTGGTACAGCGCTTGCTCTGACCCGGTGACTCACTCACTGCTCGCTGAGCAACTGTTGAAAAAAGGAACTGATCATGTCGCGTCCCCTGAAAGTCGTCGCCCTCTCCGGCGGCACCTGGCGTCCGTCCCGCACCCTGGTACTGACCCAAGCTTTGATCGCCGAACTGGCCGAGCACTTGTCCATTGAAAGCCATTTGATCGAACTCGGTGATATCGCTCGCCCGCTCGGCGGCGCGCTGTCGCGTCAGGAACTCAGTGCAGAGGTTGAAGCCGAGTTGCAAGCCATTGAACAGGCCGATCTGTTGATCGTTGCCGCGCCGGTTTATCGCGGTTCCTATCCCGGCCTGCTCAAGCACTTGTTCGACCTGATCGACCTCAACGCCTTGATCGACACCCCAGTGCTGCTCGCCGCTACCGGCGGCAGCGAACGCCATGCGCTGGTGCTCGATCACCAGTTGCGGCCGCTGTTCAGCTTCTTTCAGGCCATGACTTTGCCAATCGGCGTGTACGCCACCGAAGCCGACTTCGCCGATTACCAGATCACCAGCGAACTGTTGAAGGCGCGCATCCGCCTCGCGGCCGAACGCGCAGCGCCGCTGTTCGCCACCCAAATCAAACCTTTGCTGAAAATCGCCTGAGGAGCCGTTCATGGATGTTTTCTGGTTCCTGCCGACCCACGGTGATGGCCACTATCTGGGCACTACCCAAGGTGCGCGCCCGGTCACCCTCAACTATCTGAAACAAGTGGCGCAGGCGGCTGACAGCCTCGGCTACCACGGCGTGCTGATCCCCACCGGACGCTCCTGCGAAGACTCCTGGGTGATCGCCTCGGCGCTGGTGCCGTTGACCGAACGTCTGCGATATCTGGTGGCGATCCGTCCGGGAATCATCTCGCCGACGGTGTCGGCGCGCATGGCTGCGACGCTTGACCGGTTATCCAACGGCCGTTTGCTGATCAACGTCGTGACCGGTGGCGATCCGGACGAGAACCGTGGCGACGGCAGTTTTCTCAGTCACGCCGAGCGCTATGAAGTCACCGATGAATTCCTGAAAATCTGGCGCCGCGTGTTGCAGGGCGAAGCGGTGGATTTCGACGGCAAACACCTGAAGGTGCAGAACGCCAAAGCCCTCTATCCGCCCGTGCAGAAACCCTATCCGCCGCTGTACTTCGGCGGCTCCTCCGATGCCGCGCATGATCTGGCTGCCGAACAGGTCGATGTCTATCTGACCTGGGGCGAACCACCCGCCGCAGTTGCGGAAAAACTCGCCGACGTGCGCGAACGAGCGGCGCGGCATGGGCGCAAGGTGAAGTTCGGCATCCGCTTACACGTGATCGTGCGCGAGACCGCCGAAGAGGCGTGGAAAGCTGCGGACAAACTGATCGAACACATCAACGACGAGACTATTGAGGCCGCGCAGAAATCCTTCTCGCGCTTCGACTCCGAAGGTCAACGGCGCATGGCGGCTTTGCACGATGGTCGTCGCGATAACCTCGAGATCGCTCCGAATCTGTGGGCTGGTGTCGGTCTGGTGCGTGGCGGTGCCGGTACGGCGCTGGTCGGCGATCCGCAGCAAGTGGCGGCGCGGATCAAGGAATACGCGGATCTGGGCATCGAGAGTTTCATCTTCTCCGGTTATCCGCATCTGGAAGAAGCTTACCGCTTTGCCGAGCTGGTGTTCCCGCTGCTGCCCGAGCCTTACGCGAGTCTGGCCGGGCGTGGCGTGACCAATCTGACCGGGCCGTTTGGCGAAATGATTGCCAATGATGTGCTGCCCACAAAAGCCTCGGCGTAAACCGGATCTCTTGTGTAGGAGCGGCTGAGTGAATTCAGGAGTGTTGGTGTGACCGCCAAACCGCAAAGTACTTTGTTATCCCCATTGCAGACCGCCCGCCAACTGGCTGCCGAGTTTGCCCTGACCGCCGTCGAACGTGACGAACGTGGTGGCACGCCAAAAGTCGAGCGCGATGCCCTGCGCGACAGCGGCCTGCTGGCCCTGAGCATTCCCACCCGCTACGGCGGCCTCGGCGCGAGCTGGAGTGAAACCCTGCAGGTCGTTCGCGAATTCGCCAAGGTCGACAGCTCGATCGCCCACGTTTTCGGTTTTCATCATTTGATGCTCGCCACCGTGCGCCTGTTTTCCCGGCCGGAACAATGGCAGCCGTGGTTCGAACAGACCGCGCGGCAGAACTGGTTCTGGGGCAATGCGCTCAACCCGCTCGACACTCGCACCGTGGTCAAGGATCTCGGCGGCTGGCGCGAATTTTCCGGGAAGAAAAGCTTCTGTTCCGGCGCCAGCGACTCACAAATGCTGATCGCCTCGGCCGTCGATGAGAGCGCTGGCGGCAAATTACTGATCGCAGCGATTCCCAGCGGCCGCAGTGGTATCACCCTGCACAACGACTGGAACAACATCGGCCAGCGCCAGACCGACAGCGGCAGCGCGACCTTTGAACGGGTGCGGGTCGAAGAGTCGGAATTGCTCCTCGATCCCGGCCCGCTGAGCACGCCGTTCGCCTGCCTGCGGCCATTGATCGCGCAGCTGACGTTCACGCATATGTTTCTCGGGATTGCCGAAGGCGCCTTTGAAGAAGCGCGGCAATACACCCTCAGCGAAACCCGGCTCTGGCACAAATCCTCGGCGCGCGATGTGCGCGAAGATCCGTACGTGCTCGCGCATTACGGCGAGTTCTGGGTGGCGCTGGAAGGCATTCGTCTGCTGGTCGAACGCGCGGCCGCATTGCTCGATGAAGCCTGGGCCAAGGGTGCGAATCTCAGTGCCGAGGAGCGCGGCCAAGTCGCGACAGCGATTGCCACCGCGAAAGTTGCCGCCAGCCGTCAGGGCCTGGAGATTTGCAGCCGTCTGTTCGAAGTGACCGGCGCGCGTTCCACCCACGCTTCCCTACGCCTCGATCGCCACTGGCGCAACCTGCGCACGCAAACCCTGCACGACCCGCTGGACTACAAACTCCATGAGCTGGGCGACTGGGCGCTGAACCAGTCGCTGCCGGTGCCGACTTTCTATTCCTGACCTGCCTGCATTTGAACTAAAAAGAAGGACGAGCCCATGCAACTGCTGACCCTACCGCCCTCCCCCGCGCTCGCCACGTCGATCCGCGCCACCGCGCAGGTGTTCGAAGACCCGAAATCCCAGGCCCTGCTCGCGCATTTGCAACAGGTCGCGCCGAGTGAAGCCAGTGTGCTGATCATCGGTGAGACCGGCACCGGCAAAGAGCTGGTAGCGCGGCATATTCATAACCTCAGCAACCGCCGTCATCGGCCGTTTATCGCGGTCAATTGCGGGGCGTTTTCCGAGTCGCTGGTGGAGGCGGAATTGTTTGGTCATGAAAAAGGTGCGTTCACCGGCGCACTGAGCGCCAAGGCCGGATGGTTCGAGGAGGCGGACGGCGGCACCTTGTTTCTCGATGAGATCGGCGATCTGCCGATGGCGATTCAGGTGAAGTTGCTGCGGGTGTTGCAGGAGCGCGAAGTGGTACGGCTGGGCTCGCGCAAAAGCATTCCCATCGATGTGCGGGTGCTGGCAGCGACCAACGTGCAGCTGGAAAAGGCCATCAATGCCGGCCATTTCCGCGAGGATCTGTATTACCGCCTCAACGTGGTCAATCTGGAATTGAGCCCGTTGCGTGAGCGTCCCGGCGATATCCTCCCCCTCACGCGCCATTTTATCGAGGCCTACAGCCAGCGCCTCGGTTATGGCCGCGTCAGCATCAGCCCCGGTGCCGAGCACAAACTGCGTGGCTACAGTTGGCCGGGCAACATTCGCGAACTGGAAAACGTCATCCATCACACCCTGCTGATCTGCCGCAATGGCGTGATCGAACGCGATGATCTGCGCCTGTCGAACCTGCGTATCGAGCGCCCGGACGATCATCACAGCAGCGCCGATGATTCACCGGAAGCGTTGCTGGAACAGGCCTTTCAAAAACTGTTCGCGCAACAGGCCGGTGCTTTGCACGAGAAAGTCGAAGACGCCTTGCTGCGCGCAGCGTATCGCTTTTGCCATTACAACCAGGTGCACACCGCCGCGTTGCTCGGCCTGAGTCGCAACGTCACCCGCACGCGGCTGATCAAGATCGGCGAACTGGCGGTGAACAAGCGGCGACTCACGGAAAACCTGCAAGGCGAGCGCTTGATCCAGTTGTCGATCTAGCCAACCAGGTGGCAGTGCAGCGCATCGTCGGGACTGCGGGCGATGCTGCTCAGCACCTGAAACGAATTGAAGGTGATGGTTTTCGCCTGATGGGTGTGAATCAGTTGCCAGAAATCCTGCTCGCCGCTTTCAAAGCTGCGAAACGCCGCCTCCCCTGCCTCGCGGGTCTGCCATTGGAGAAAACTCAGCACGCGCCGGCCGTCATCGCTGGCCTGCACACTGGCACTGACAAAACCGCCGTAGCGCTGAGCCAGACGCTCGGTTTGCCTCGATAGTGCAGTCACCAGCGCAGGTTGTTGGCGTGGTTCGATTTCAAATTCGATCAATTGGGTAAAACTGCGGTTGTTCATGGAATGCCCCCACTCAGCGTAAGACGAGCCTTGCGACTCGAAGACCTGCAGGGTAAAACCTCTAGTTAAGTCAAGGTCAAGAGCTGTCTGCAGATGATCAGCAAAGAAAATGTGCACAAGCCGTTAACAGTCGGCGAAGTCGCGGCGCGCAGCGGTGTCGCCGTCACCGCCCTGCACTTTTATGAGTCCAAAGGCTTGATCAAGAGCCAGCGCAATGCCGGCAATCAGCGCCGTTATCCGCGCGAAGTGCTGCGCCGGGTGGCGTTGATCAAAGTCGCGCAGCGGCTGGGGATTCCATTGGCGGAGATTGGCGAGGCGCTGAAAATCCTTCCGGATGATCGTGCGCCCAGCGCGGCCGACTGGAAAATCCTCTCGGAGCAATGGCGCCGAGAGCTGGATGAACGGATCGAACAATTGACGCTACTGCGTGACCGGCTCAATGGCTGCATCGGTTGCGGGTGTTTGTCGATGGAGGCCTGCCCGCTGCGCAATCAGGGTGATGTACTCGGCGAACAGGGACCGGGGCCGCACTTTCCAAAGGATTGACTGCTCGTCGGGCAAAAATCTGCACGGCGAGGACAGTTCTATAGTGAATCTTCCACAAATCCGGTGGAGTCCTGTCCCATAGAACAACAATTCAGGGAGAACGTCATGAGCGTCAAACCCATCCCCGAGGGGTATCACAGCATTACCCCGTATCTCGGCATCCACAAAGCGGCCGAGGCCATCGATTTCTATAAAAAAGCCTTCGGCGCCACCGAAGTCATGCGCCTGGCCATGCCGGACGGCGGCATCGGCCACGCCGAACTGCGCATCGGCGACAGCGCGATCATGCTCGGCTCGCCGTGCGATCAGGGGCCGTTGAGCAATCCTGATAAAAGCGTGTCAGTTGGTTTGCATCTGTACGTGACCGATGTCGACAAGTCCTTTCAGCGAGCGCTGGACGCGGGGGCGACGACGGTGTCCGAGGTCAAGGATCAGTTTTACGGTGATCGCAGCGGCACGTTGAAGGACCCGTATGGGCATCTGTGGTTTCTGGCCTCGCGCAAGGAAGATCTGACTGAAGAACAGATCAAGCAGCGGGCGATGGAGATGTTTCAGCAGGGTTGAGCATTTCAGTGTCTGGACTGGCCTCTTCGCGAGCAGGCTCGCTCCCACAGGGTTTCGTTGGGTGGCATAGATAATCGTCACACCGGAAATTACTGTGGGAGCGAGCTTGCTCGCGAAGGGGCCGGCACTGGCAAACCGAGACTCATCAACACACTTCATGAACCTGCCGACCACGCTTTGCCCCTTGCCGCGAACGCCGGACGATTTCAGGATGCAGCCAACCAGAACCCTGAAAAAGGATCAGCCCGATGTTTGCCGGATTCCGCAAAGACCAGCGTCACGTCAACGGCGTCGACATTGCCTACCGCCTCGGCGGCAGCGGCCCGGGCCTGTTGCTGTTGCACGGGCACCCGCAGACCCATGTGATCTGGCACAAGATTGCCGAACAACTGGCCGAACACTTCACCGTGGTCGCCGCCGACCTGCGCGGTTACGGCGACAGCAGTCGCCCGGCCGCTGATGAGCTGCACGCCCATTACTCGAAACGCGAAATGGCCCGCGACAATGTCGAGTTGATGCAGGCGCTGGGCTTCGAGCAGTTTTCGATTCTCGCTCACGACCGTGGCGCGCGGGTCGCCCATCGTCTCGCGCTTGATCACCCGAACGCGGTGCAGCGCATGATGCTGCTCGACATCGCCCCGACCCTGTCGATGTATACGCAAACCAACGAAGCCTTCGCCCGCGCGTATTGGCACTGGTTCTTCCTGATCCGCCCGGCACCACTGCCGGAAACCCTGATCGAAGCGGATCCGGAAGGCTATCTGCGCAGCGTGATGGGCAGCCGCAGCGCCGGGTTCAAGCCGTTTACCGATGCAGCCTTTGGCGAATACCTGCGCTGCCTGCAACGACCGGGCAGCGCTCGCGGCATCTGCGAAGACTATCGCGCCAGCGCCGGCATCGATCTTGCGCACGATCGCGCCGACATCGCCGCCGGGCATCAACTGAATCTACCGCTGCACGTGTTGTGGGGAGCCGAAGGTACGGTCGGACGCTGCTTCGATCCGCTCAAGGAGTGGCAGCAAGTGGCGACCAACGTCAGCGGCCAGGCCTTGCCCGCTGGCCATTACATTGCCGAAGAAACTCCCGAACGGTTGCTCGCCGAAGCATTGGCCTTTTTGCGCTGAGTCGAGCCGCCGGATCTCGGTGCTATGCTGGCGGCTTCTGCCGCCAGTGTTCGTTTTTGACATGTCCCAGAAGAAAGACACCGTGCCCCTGCCCGAAGACCTGCGCGTACTGCTCACCGTAATCCGCAAGAACGGCTTTGCCGCTGCAGCAGATGAACTAGGCCTGTCACCGGCCTACGTCAGCAAACGCATCCAGATTCTCGAAACCACCCTCGGCACGCGCCTGCTGCACCGCACCAGTCGCCGCGTCTCGCTGACCGAGGACGGTGAGCGCGTGCAGCGCTGGGCGTTGCGCATTCTCGATGATTTTCAGCAACTGCACGACGAACTGTCCGACGCCCACGACAGCCCGCGTGGGCGTTTGCACATTTGCAGCAGTTTCGGTTTCGGTCGCAATCACGTAGCCCCGGCGGTGTCGTTGCTGGCCGAACGTTATCCAGACCTGGAGATTCGCCTCGACCTGTTTGACCGGGTGGTGGACATCATCAACGAAGGCTTCGATCTGGAGATCCGCGTCGGCGATGACCTGCCCGGCCAGCACATCGGTCGACGCCTGGCCAGTAACCGGCGGGTGCTGTGCGCCGCTCCCGGTTATCTGCAACGGCGCGGTACGCCGCAAATGCTGGACGAGTTGCAACAGCACGATTGCCTGGTGATCAAGGAGCGCGACAACGCCTTTGGGATCTGGAATCTGGATCGCGACGGCAGGCAAGAAAGCGTGCGGGTCAGCGGGCCGTTGTCGTCAAACAATGGCGAGATTGTTTTGCAGTGGGCGCTGGACGGGCGTGGGGTGTTGTTGCGGTCGTTGTGGGATGTGAAACCGTTGCTGGAGCAAGGACGCTTGGTGCAGGTGCTCGACGATTACAGCCAGAGCGCCAATGTCTGGGCGGTGTACCCGACGCGGCTGGCACACTCGGGGAAACTGCGCGCGTGTGTGGAGTTTTTGCAGGCGCATTTCAAAGGATTGTCGCTGTAGCCCAAAACACCACTCCCCCCTGTAGGAGTGAGCCTGCTCGCGATAGCGGTGGATCAGTCAAAGTTGCTGTGTCTGACACACCGCTATCGCGAGCAGGCTCGCTCCCACAAGGGATCAGCAGTGGGTCAGGACAGCCAAGGGTTGTTGGCCAAATGCTCGCGTTCGAAGGCCTTGATCTGTTCGCGCCGTTGCAGGGTGCTGCCGATGGCATCCAGGCCGAGCAGCAATGCGGTTTTGCGCAGGGTATCAATCTGGAACTCGATCACCGTGCCATCCGCCAGACTGATCTGCTGAGCCTGCAGATCAATAGCGATCCGCGCCGTTTCAGGCTCACTGACAAGTTGTCCGATGCGTTGCACCTGCGCCTCCTCCAGCGTGATCAACAACACCCCGTTACGCTGGCAATTGTCGTAGAAGATCCCGGCAAAACTGCTGCCGATCAATGCGCGGATGCCCATCTGCTGTAAACCCCACACCGCGTGTTCACGGCTGGAACCGCAGCCAAAATTCGCTCCGACTACTAGAAAACTCGCGCCCTGCCATGTCGGTTTGTTCAACACAAAATCGGGATCGGGGCTGCCATCGCGTAGAAACCGCAGATCGAAAAACAGCCCGCGATCGAGTCCTTGGCGATCAATGCCTTTGAGGAATTGCTTGGGCATGATCACGTCCGTGTCGACGTTGGCCGCCAGTAACGGTGCGGCCCGACCGCTGACGTGAGTGAAGGGTTGCAGGCTCATGGGCGTTCTCCAAATTGGCGGATATCGGTGAGTCGACCGCAGATCGCAGCAGCGGCGACCATGGCCGGGCTCATCAAATGAGTGCGCGCACCGGCGCCCTGACGGCCTTCGAAATTGCGGTTGGTACTCGACGCGCAGCGGTCGCCGGGCGCGAGTACGTCGTCGTTCATCGCCAGGCACATCGAGCAGCCGGACTGACGCCATTCAAAACCGGCATCGATAAAGATCTGCGCCAACCCTTCGGCCTCCGCCTGCGCGCGAACTTCGCTGGAGCCGGGGACGATCATCGCCCGCACATGCCCGGCCACTTGCTGACCGCGCACGACGCTGGCGGCATCGCGCAGGTCTTCTATCCGCGCGTTGGTGCACGAACCGATAAAGGCATGGCTGATGACAATATCGCTGAGCGCCGTGCCCGCTTCGAGGCCCATATAGTTGAGGGCGCGGCGCATGTCCTGACGCAGGACCGGATCGCTGATCGCTTGCGGATCCGGCACCCGCGCACCGATTGCAGCGGCCTGATCGGGGCTGGTGCCCCAGGTGACCATCGGTTCCAGAACGCTGGCGTCGAGGTGAATCTCGCGGTCAAACCGCGCACCGGGATCACTGCGTAGTTCGCGCCACTTCTCCACGCCCCGGTGCCAAAGCTCACCTTGCGGCGCACGCGGCTTGTCCTTGAGATAGGCGAAGACTTTGTCATCCGGGGCCATGAATGCGCCGCGCGCACCCGCCTCGACAGCCATGTTGCAAATGGTCATGCGCGCTTCAACGCTGAGGGCATCTATGGTCGAGCCGCAGAATTCGATCGCGTAACCGCTGGCCCCGGAAGCACCGATGCGGCCGATCAGGGCCATGATCACGTCTTTCGAGGTCAAACCCGGCGCCAACTCGCCGTCGACGGTCACGCGCAGGCTTTTCAGTCGTTTGTAGACCAGCGTCTGCGAAGCCAGCAGGTGTTCGATCTCGGAGGTGCCGATGCCGAAACCGAAAGCACCGAGTGCGCCATAAGTGGTGGTGTGGCTGTCGCCAGCGGCAATGACCATACCGGGCAGAATAAAGCCCTGCTCGGGAGCGATAACGTGTTCGATGCCCTGACGCTTGTCGAGGATGTCCAGCAACTCGATGCCGAAGTCCCGGCAGTTCTCCGCCAGATACGACACTTGGCGCGCGCCGCCGGCGTCGGGCATTGCTGCGATACGCACAGGCGTGGTCGGGTTGACGTGATCGACCACCGCCAGCGCCGTGCCCGGCCGCCAGACATCGCGCCCGGCCGCGCGCAAACCGCTGAAAGCCTGCGGGCTGGTGTATTCGTTGATCACCTGATGATCGATATACAACAGGACATGACCCTGATCGTCGAGGCGGCATACCGTGTGCGAATCGATGTGTTTGTCATAGAGGGTTCTGGCGGTCATCAAGGCGCTCACTCAGGGAAATCAGGTGATTCCCATCATAGGGAGCGCGGGTCGGCCATCAATTGGCAGACAGTGATGGCGTGGATCATGAATCGTGTTTGATCCCTGAACGCAGCAAAGCCCTGTGGGAGCGAGCCTGCTCGCGAAAGCGGTGGATCAGGCAACGGATGAAGTGACTGACCCGGCACCTTCGCGAGCAAGCTCGCTCCCACAAGGTGATTTGTGGTGATCGGGGAATTGGGAAACATTTGCTTTCATATCACCTTTCGGGATTTGTCCCGCTCATTCGTCCTATAGAGATGCAGGCCGTTCGCGTAGGCAAAAGCCACGTTCGGTCTTTCGGGGGTCTGCCGTGCTGCGAAGCCCGTAGCCACGCGCCCTTTCACCGCTATCAAGACGCGCAATCATGTCGAAGAAATCCCGCTCCAAACTGTGGTTCCTCGTTCATAGCTGGCTGGCGTTACCGATCTGGTTCTTTGTCCTGATCGTCTGTGTCACCGGCACGCTGGCGGTGGTCAGCCAGGAAATCGTCTGGCTGGCCAACCCGCAGATGCGCGCCAGCCAGCCTGCGGACGATGCGCCGCTGCTCAGCTATGACCAGATCATGGCAGCGATCAAAACAGCCGAACCGCAGACCATCGTTGAAAGCATCAGTCGTCCCGACGAATCCCACTTCGCCCTCGACGTTGCGGTCAGCTATCCGGACGGTCGTTCGCAGACGGTCTACGTCAATCCTTACACCGGGGTGATTCAGGGCCCTGCCCCGACGTTCGATTTCAAGGCCTTCACCCGCGCCCTGCATGGCTGGTGGCTGGTGCCGTTCACCAACGGTTTCAGTTGGGGCTGGTATCTGGTGTCGTTCCTCGGCGTGCCGATGCTGGTGTCGCTGATCACAGGCCTGGTGGTCTACAAGCGCTTCTGGAAAGGTTTTCTGCGTCCGACCCTGCGCGTGCGTCACGGCGCGCGGATCTTCTGGGGTGACTTCCACCGCTTGTGCGGTATCTGGTCGATCTGGTTCATTGCGGTGATTTCCATCACCGGGATCTGGTTTCTGATTCGGGCGATTCTGTTCGACAACCAGATCGCCATTTCCAGCGAGCCGATCATTCCGGCCATGTCCCGCGAGAGCGTGCCGATCTCTGCCGCCGGCACACCGCCGCCACGGATCAGCCTGGACCGTGCCGTCGAGCTCGCGCAAGAGAAGATTCCGGGGCTGGAAGCCAGCTTCGTCAGCCTGCCGGGCAATGCCTACAGCCACATGAGCGTCGGTGGGCGCGGCTGGTATCCGTTGATGTTCCAGACCGCCACGCTCAATCCGTACAACGGCGACATCGCCGCTTCACGGCTTCTGTCCGATCGTTCGTCGCTGGAGTTCGTCACCGAGTCCATGCGGCCACTGCACACCGGCGACTTCGGCGGCATCTGGATCAAGCTGATCTGGTTCTTCTTCGGTTTGATCCTGAGCATGATGATCCTCAGCGGCTTGTTGATCTGGACCAAACGCACTGCGCTGGCCACCGCCAACGCGTTGAAGCGCGAAGACAAGAAACACCGCCTCAAGGCACAACCGGCGATGAGCCGTGAAACCTCGGAGGCCAGCCTGTGAGCAAATCCATCACCAAGGCACAGCCTTCTCGACTCGCGCGTTTCTGGCACACATGGCGCTTCCACATCAATGTCCTGCTGCTGTTGATCCCGCTGGGGTTCATGCCCAAATACTTCGCCGACGCCTCGCTGTTTCGCGGTGACAGCGGCCTGGGCCAACATGAAATCGGCAATATCCAGGTCGGCCCGTGGAGCCTGCGCCTGGCCGAACTGCGCAACGAAGCGCCGGTGCTCACTGGCCCGGCCGGCTACATGAAAGACTTCAGCGCTGCCCTGTGCGATGTCTGTGTCGAGCAGGTCAAGGCCACCTACCTGCGCATCGGCAAGCCACGCAGCCTGCGTGCCGCCGGTACGATTTTCTTCGGCACGCCTTACCGCATGGGCACGCAGATGCCGATCCCGGAGAAGACCAGACCCGACGCCGAACTGTGGATCACCATGGAAGGCTGGGACGGCAGCATGCATCAGGCTTCGATTCCCCTGAGTCAGGCCTCCCCCGCCACCTTCGCCTGGCTGAACAAACAAGGAGTCAAACCATGACGTGTTCCCAACGCTCTTCCCGCCTGCGCTTGAAGGCCGCGCTGCTGGTGCTGTGCGCCGGTTTCAGCGCCAGTGCGCTGGCCCACAATCCGATGTGCGAATGCACCGCCATCGACGCCGAACAGATCAAATGCACCGGCGGGTTCTCCGACGGCAGCGGCGCGCCGGGGGTGACCCTCGATGTGATCGGTTACGACGAAACCATCCTGGTGCCGGGCAAGCTCGGCGCCGATTCCACACTGACGTTCAAGAAACCCGGCAGCGAATTTTACGTGCTGTTCGACGCGGGCCCGGGCCATGTGGTGGAAATCGACCAAGCGGATATCGAAGCCCCATGAGTACGCCTACCAGCCAAATCGTGCGCCCGGCCGGTGCCGGTCATGAAACCCTCAATGTGCTGCTGTTGTGCCTGTTGATCCTTGCGGTCGCAGGTTCTGTGGTCGCGTGGCGCGGGGTTTCCCATGAGCCCGAGCCAGTGGCGACTCACCAGCTCGACGCACGCCGCGACCTCGGTGCTGCCGAGCAAGGCATCTATGCCGACCTGCGGGTGACCCTCGATGAAATCCGCTTGCTGCGCGAGGAACAACAAGCCCTGCCGACGCCGCAGAATCTGGCCGACGAAGGGTTTGCGCCATTTGCCCAGGATGCGAGTTCGGTCAGCCGCGGTGGTCATGCCTGGCAATTGCTGGCGGACGCCGCGTATTTCGGCCAAAGCCAGAATCCGGCCGTCGCCGGTTCGTTTGTGATGCTGCTCAGCGCCGATGACAAGGCTGCGCCGGACATCTGGCTCAGCCGCGATGCTGCCGCTCAAGCCCCGGCGCAACTGACTGCGGCGGCGCTGTCCGCTGCCGGCTGGAAACAGATCGTCGCGCAATACGATGCCGGGGTTACCCGCGAACATCGCCATTGATTCCTCGCCCTCCTCCGAGAGAAGACCGCTTGCCCATGTCTATTTCATCGCCACGCCGTCCATTGTTACGCCTCTTTTTATTGGGCCTGTGTGCCTGCCTGCTGAGCCCGTTGGCCAGCGCCGATCAGGCCAAACGCCTGCGCATCGGCATCACCCTGCACCCTTACTACAGCTATGTGGCCAACATCGTCGGCGACAAGGCCGAGGTGGTGCCGCTGATCCCGGCCGGTTTCAACCCGCATGCCTACGAGCCACGGGCCGAAGACATCAAACGCATCAGCGGGCTGGATGTGATCGTGCTCAACGGCGTTGGCCATGACGACTTCGCCGACCGCATGATCGCCGCCAGCGAAACGCCAACCATCAAAACCATCGAAGCCAACGAAAACGTGCCGTTGCTGGCGGCCACCGGGGTTGCCGCGCGCGGGGCCGGCAAAGTGGTGAACCCGCACACGTTCCTGTCGATCAGCGCTTCCATTGCCCAGGTCAACAACATTGCCCGCGAACTGGGCAAACTCGATCCAGACAACGCCAAGACCTACACCCAGAACGCCCGCGCCTACGGCAAACGCCTGCGGCAGATGCGCGCCGACGCCCTGGCAAAACTGACGCAAGCGCCGAACGCTGAACTGCGCGTAGCCACGGTGCACGCGGCTTACGACTATCTGCTGCGTGAGTTCGGCCTGGAAGTGACCGCCGTGGTCGAGCCGGCCCACGGTATCGAGCCGAGCCCAAGCCAGTTGAAGAAGACCATTGACCAGCTGCGTGAACTGGACGTGAAAGTGATCTTCTCGGAGATGGATTTCCCCTCCACTTACGTCGACACCATTCAGCGTGAGTCCGGCGTCAAGCTGTATCCGCTGTCGCACATTTCCTACGGCGAATACACCGCCGACAAGTACGAAAAGGAAATGACCGGCAACCTCAACACCGTGGTGCGGGCGATTCAGGAGTCTGGCGCATGACTTCCAGAGAAACGATCTCGACCGAACTCCAGTCCCCTGTGGGAGCGAGCCTGCTCGCGAAGGCGCCGGATCAGCCGACATCATTGCTGAATGACACACCGCTATCGCGAGCAGGCTCACTCCTACAGGGATTGGGGCCGACGCTGGATTTTGCCGAGGTTTGCCTGACGCTGGGGCGCACGACGATTTTGGATAACGTCACCTTCCAGGTGCAGCCCGGCAGCGTACATGCTCTGGTCGGCCCCAACGGTGGCGGCAAGAGTTCGCTGATCAAGACCCTGCTCGGACAAATGCCCCATCAGGGCCAGCTCAGCCTGCAATGGCCCGGCGAACCCGGCACCATCGGTTATGTACCGCAGGCGCTGGAATTCGATCGCGGTCTGCCGATGACCGTCGACGATTTCATGGCTGCCATGTGCCAGCGGCGACCGGCGTTTCTCGGTTTGAGCAAGCGGTATGCCGGCGCCATTGGTGAAGCGCTGGAACGCGTCGGCATGCAAGACAAACGCAAGCGCCGCATGGGCGCGCTGTCCGGCGGTGAGCGGCAGCGGGTGCTGCTCGCCCAAGGGCTGATCCCGGCGCCGCAATTGCTGGTGCTGGATGAGCCGATGTCGGCCCTCGATGAAGCCGGGATTCAGGTATTCGAACGTCTGCTCGGCGATTGGCGTGCAGCGGGCATCACCGTGCTGTGGATCGAGCACGATCTGGAAGCGGTCGGGCGTCTGGCCAGCCGTGTCACGGGTCTAAACCGCCGTGTGCTGTTCGATGCCTCACCGCAAGAGGCGCTGACCCCGGAACGCCTGCTGACCTTGTTCTCGACCCATCCACGGAGCGCTGCCTGATGAGTTACGAAGCCTTTCGTTTGATGGTGCAAGGCTGGGCCTCGTCCGGGTATCTGCCGGAAGCGCTGGCCTACGGTTTCGTGGTCAATGCGTTGCTTGCCGGCCTGTTGATCGGCCCGGTACTCGGCGGCCTCGGCACGCTGGTGGTGGTCAAGCGCTTCGCGTTTTTTTCCGAAGCGGTGGGCCATGCGGCGCTCACCGGTGTAGCCATCGGCATTCTGCTCGGCGAGCCTTACACCGGGCCCTACGGCAGCCTGTTCGGCTACTGCCTGCTGTTCGGCATCCTGCTCAATTACCTGCGCAACCGTACCGGTCTGGCACCGGACACTTTGATCGGCGTATTCCTCTCGGTGTCACTGGCACTGGGCGCGAGTCTGCTGCTGATTCTCGCGGGCAAGATCAACGTGCACATTCTCGAGAACGTGCTGTTCGGTTCGGTACTCACGGTTAACGGCAACGATCTGGCGGTATTGGCCATCGTCGGTTCGCTGGTCATGGCCCTGGCCCTGCCGCTGTACAACCGCATCATGCTCGCCAGTTTCAACCCGCAACTGGCGGCGGTGCGCGGGGTGGCGGTGAAGACTCTGGATTATCTGTTCGTGATTCTGGTGACGCTGATCACCGTCGCAGCGGTGAAAGTCATCGGCGCGATTCTGGTCGGCGCGCTGCTGGTGATTCCAGCGGCGGCGGCACGTTTGCTCAGCCAGTCGCTCAAGGGATTCTTCTGGTGCTCGGTGTTGATCGCCACGGTCAGCACACTGTGCGGGATCCTCGCGCCGATCGTGTTTGATCTGCCGATCCCGTCCGGCGCCGCGATCATTCTGGTCGCCGGCATTGCCTTCGCCCTCGCCGCCATTGCGCGCGGGGTTGTCCCGAGCCTGAAAGGGAATCTTGGATAAATGACTTTTTCACTGCGCAAACTGACCTTGGCCATGATCCTGTGCGGCGTGATCTGCACGCCATTGATGGCCGCCGAAAACACTAAACCGCTGCGAGTGCTGGCCTCGTTGCCGATCACCTATGGCTTGGGCGAAGTGCTGCTCAAAGGCACTGACGTCCAGCTTGAACGTGCGGCACCGGCGAACTTGCCGGGCAGCCGGCAGAACGCTTATTTCACCGGGCGCGGTGCACCGGCGCTGAGCAAGTTGGCGACGAGCGCCGATGCGGTGATTGGCGTGCGCTCGCTGTGGGCCGATGATTCGCTGTACCCGATCGCCCGTCGCAGCAATATTCGCATCGTTGAAGTCGACGCGGCGCGCCCGGTCGACGGCGCCCTGCCGGGCATTGCCGTGCAACCGGATCTGAAGGTTGATGGTTTGAACAGCCAGCCATGGCTGGCGAGCAACAACATGGGGCGCATGGCGGACGTGATGGCGGCGGATCTGGTGCGCCTGGCACCTAGCGCCAAGCCTGCGATCGAGGCGAATCTGGCGACGTTGAAGCAGCGTTTGCTGAAGCTCAGCGCCGACAGCGAGGCGCGGTTGGCGAGTGCCGACAATCTGAGTGTGATGAGTTTGAGTGATCACTTTGGTTATCTGATCGGTAGTCTGAATCTGGAGCTGGTTGGCCAGGATCCACGCCCTGATGCGGAATGGACGCCGCAGGATCTGAAAAAACTGACGGCGACGCTCAAGGACAATGATGTGGCGGTGGTGCTGCATCATCGTCAGCCATCGGAGGCGCTGAAAGCGGCAATTGTCGAGTCAGGCAGTCGTTTGGTGGTGTTGAGTACCGATGCGGCAGATCCGGTGGCGGAGCTGGAGGGCAATGTTGATTTGCTGCTCAAGGGCTTGAGCGGGGCTTAGTTTCAGCCGGAACCGCGTTATCGTTCTTCGCGAGCAGGCTCGCTCCCACAGAGGTTTGTGCACGACACAGATCCCATGTGGGAGCGAGCCTGCTCGCGAAGGGGCCTGCCCGGGCAACACAAACCCGAGGCAAGAAAAAACCCGCTGACTGTTTCCAGTCCAGCGGGTTTCTTTTTGCCCGGCCGCTTATTGCGCGGCGGTCTGGGCTTCCATCTTCTGACGCAGGCTCAGCGGACGCATGTCGGTCCAGACTTCTTCGATATAGGCCAGGCATTCCTTTTTCAGGCCGCTCTTGCCCACGGTGCGCCAACCTTGCGGCACGGCTTTGTAGTCCGGCCAGATCGAGTATTGCTCTTCGTGGTTGACCACGACCTGAAAGAGGATGTCCTCGCGGTCGAATACTGACGTCATGCTGGTTCTCCATCGTTATAAGGGTGGGCTGCACGCTGAGTGCAGCCGGGTATGTAGAAAGAACGTTCGGCGCGGCGAAAAATTTACAGCGCAGCGGTGGCAGCGGCCAAAGCACGGCCAAAGATTTCCGCGACACGGTCGATTTCGGCGGCAGTGATCACCAGCGGCGGCAGGAAACGTACTACTGCGCCATGCCGACCGCCCAGCTCCAGAATCAGCCCACGCTTGAGGCATTCGCGCTGGACCAGCGGCGCCAGTCGTGCGAACGCCGGCAGATGACCGAGCGCATCCGGTGTGCCGTTCGGCTCGACCAGCTCGACGCCGAGCATCAGGCCGCGACCACGAATGTCGCCCAGTTGCGGGAAGTCCCGTTGCAGGATGTGCAGGTGCTCGCTGAGGCGCTCGCCCATGGCAGCAGCGTGTTCACAGACTTTGTGCTCAACCAGATAACGCATCACCGCAGAACCTGCCGCCATGGCCATTTGATTGCCACGGAAGGTGCCGGCGTGCGCGCCCGGCTGCCAGGTGTCGAGCCAGTCGCGATAGACCACCACGGCCAACGGCAGGCTGCCGCCGATGGCTTTGGACAACACCACCACATCCGGGGTGATACCGGCGTGTTCGAAGGCAAACATCTTGCCGGTGCGGGCGAAACCGCTCTGGATCTCGTCGACGATCAACGCCACGCCGGCCTTTTCGGTGATCCGGCGCAAGCCGCGCAGCCACTCGATGTCCGCCGGAATCACACCACCCTCGCCCTGCACCGCTTCGACGATCACCGCTGCGGGCAGTTGCACGCCGGCTTCCGGGTCGTTGAGCAAGTTTTCCAGATAGCTCAGGTTAGCCCTCACACCCGCCGCGCCACCAAGGCCGAACGGGCAACGGTAGTCGTACGGGAACGGCATGAACTGCACGCCATTGCTGAGCAACGCACCCAGCGGTTTTTTTGGCCCCAGGCTGCCCATCAGGCTCAACGCGCCCTGGCTCATACCGTGATAACCACCGGAGAACGACAGCACGGTGCTGCGCCCGGTCGCCGTGCGTACCAGCTTCAATGCTGCTTCCACGGCATCGGTACCGGTCGGGCCGCAGAACTGGATTTTCGCTTGCGCCGCCAGGGCGGGCGGCAGCAGGCCGAACAGGTCCTGGACGAACTGATCCTTGACCGGCGTGGTCAGGTCGAGGGTATGCAATGGCAATTCATCGGCCAATACCTGCTGGATCGCTTCGATCACCACCGGGTGGTTATGCCCCAGCGCCAGCGTGCCGGCCCCAGCGAGGCAGTCGATGAACGTGCGCCCTTCAACGTCTTCGACATACAGGCCTTTGGCGCGCTTCAGTGCCAATGGAATGCGTCGTGGATAGCTGCGCGCGTTGGACTCCTGCCGGGCCTGACGAGCCAGCAATGGCGATTCGTTGAACTGGTACAGCGTTTCGGCCGGCGCCGAGGTAACCCGGGCCGACGACTCTTCGATAAGGCTGGTGGCGACTGACATCTCTCGACCCCTCAATTGGCTATGGATAGTGACCAAAACAGCACACCGGACAGGTGCGCATTCCGATCGCGGGGCGCACTTGCAGGTTTTCCTGTTCTGGAAACGCTTAAGGGGCCTGAGGATTTAGCCCGTGATCGTGTTGTCAGGCCGGCGCTGCCAACGACTTGTGCATGGGCAGGGTCTGCACGCCTTGGTATTCGACGGGCGGCGCTGACTCGCGATAGCCCAGACGGCGATAAAAAGCACGACCGGTGCGCGTGCTGTTGAGATTCGCTTGAGCAACGTCGCGAACCCGCAACCAGCCCTCCAGATCGTGCATCAACGCGCGCCCGACGCCCCGGCGAAAGGATTCCGGCTGCACGTAACACAGGGAAATGTCACCACTGGCCTGTGCCATGCCGACACCGACCGGTTTGTCCGCCAGTAAAGCCATGCATAAATAGAAGTGCGGGTCGGCGAGGCGGGCGCTGATGAAGTCGGCGGATTGCTGAGTGATCCAGGTGCTGACCCGTATCGGATCGTTACGGTGGTCGAGCGCACAACCGATACGGATCGAACGTTCGATGATGCGGCCGATGATGCCGGCGTCGGCCAGTGTGGCGGAACGAATGCAGATGGGTGCTTCCATGGCGCAATTCCCTCAATCCATTGAGTCAAAGCTGCGTTGACCTTACCCCCACCCCTGCCGGATAGCGAATGTCGAAAAGTTACATTTGATGTGCCAAAACATCCGCCCTTGTGGGAGCGAGCCTGCTCGCGAAAGCGTTTTGTCAGCCACTTGGATGCTGACTGTGCCGCCGTCTTCGCGAGCAGGCTCGCTCCCACAGGGGATTTGTGGTCAGGTCAGACAGGTTGCAATGGCATGGTCAGCTCGACGCGCAGGCCATCCGGGCGGCTGTCGAAATGCAGGGCGCAGTCGCAGCGCTGAACGATCGCCTGGACAATCGCCAGGCCAAGGCCGCAACCGGTGCTCTGGCCGTTGCGCCAGAAGCGTTGGGTCAGGTGTTGCAGATCATCCGGTGCAATGCCCGGGCCATGATCACGCACGACAAACCGCACGCGGTTGCCAATGGTTTCCAGACTCAGTTCGACTGCGCAGTCCTCAGGGGTATGGCGCAAGGCGTTGTCGAGCAGATTGCGCAGCGCCGCGATCGACAGCACCGCCGGCATGTGCAGCGGTGCAGCGCTAAGCCCGGCCGGCAGTTGCAGTTTGATGCGCTGGTGCTCGCCACCGGTGGCGTCCTGGATCGCCAGGCGTGCCACTTGCTCGGCGCTGCACTGCGAACCGTCATCGAACGACAGGCTGCCCTCGACCCGCGCCAGCAACAACAACTGTTCGAGGGTGCGATGCAAGCGATCGGCGCCCTCCTCGGCCCGCGCCAGTGACTGATCGCGGGCGCTGCCGTCGGTCATGCGCGCAACTTGCAGGTGGGTCTTGATCGCCGTCAGCGGGCTGCGCAGTTCATGCGCCGCGTCACCGGTCAGACGGCGCTCACGCTCGATGGTCTTGCCGATGCGTTGAAACAACTGATTTTGCGTTTCCAGCAGCGGCTTCAATTCGCTGGGGAAGGTCTGGATCTGCAACGGCTCGAGCGAGTCGGCATTGCGCCGCATCAGCGCCTCACGCAGACGGTTGAGTGGCGCCAGCCCCTGGCCGATGCCCAGCCACAACAGGCACAGGCAGCCGAGCAGCGCCACGCCCACCGGCACCGACGCCGCCAGCAGGATCGACATGTTCAGGGCTTCGCGCTCGATCTGCCGGTCGGCCGTGGTGATGCGCACATCGCCCCGCGCCAGGGTGAAGCTGCGCCACGGCGCGCCATCGATCATCTGGTCATGGAAGCCCATTTTCTCGGCTTCCAGCGCTTGTTCGGGATTATTGTGACTGCGCGCGAGTATTTCCCCACGCAAGGAGCTGACCTGACAGGCCATGCCGCCGGGGATATTCAGTTGTTCGGCACTGAAATGCGTGCCCTCGCCTTTGCTCGGCAATGTCGGCAACTGTTCCAGCAGCCCGGCGACCATGCGCGCCGAGGCCACCAGACGCTGGTCGAGGGAAAACATCATCTGATTGCGCAGGTCACTGAGCATCCAGGCCGCCGCCAGCGCCCAGATCAGCGCAAACGCAGCACCGAGGGTCAGGCTCAAGCGCAGTCGCAGGCTCATCACTTGCCTTGATCTCCACCGTCGGCCGGGCCGAGGCGATAGCCCAGACCGCGCACGGTTTCGACGATGCCTTTGCCCAGTTTGCTGCGCAGGTGATGGATGTGCACGTTCAGCGCGTTGCTTTCCAGCTCATCGTTGAAGCCGTAGACGCTGTCCTTCAACTGCTCGGTGGACAGCACCCGGCCACGATTGTGCAGCAGCGCCTGCAACAGCGATTGCTCGCGGCGCGACAAGTCCACCGGTTGCCCGGCCAGGGTGGTTTCGCGGCTGCTCGGATCGTACGTCAGCGCGCCATGCTCGATCAGGTTGACGCTGCGCCCGGCAACCCGGCGCAACAGGGTTTGCAGGCGGGCGAACAGTTCGCGCAGATCAAACGGCTTGAGCAGGTAATCGTCAGCCCCGGCCTGCAAGCCGTCAACGCGGTCGGTGACCGAGTCGCGCGCGGTCAGGATCAGCACTGGAATCTCCAGGCCACTCTGACGCAGTTGTTGCAGCAACTTGAGGCCATCTTCGTCGGGCAGGCCAAGATCGAGCACCATCACGTCGAATTCAGCGACCTTGAGCATCGCCCGCGCTTTCGATGCGGTGTTGACGTGCTCAACGGTCAAACCCTGAGCCGTGAGACCGGCAACGATGCCGCTGGCAATCAGCTCATCGTCTTCGCAAACCAGTACGTGCATGGTGAGTCCCGTAGAAAAAAGCCGATTAGGCAGTTGGCCGATTAAGCTGACATTATGCCCCGAACGTCACAGCGACAAGGGCGTGGCGGTTAATCATCGGTTAATCGCCGCCGCCCATTGTGCACCTCACTTGCACAGGGACAAGGCTCCTCCATGCGTCATTTTTTTCTTTTGTTTGCTCTGCTGATTTCCAGCCTGGCCCAGGCCGGGAACAATCCATTTGAGACAAAACCGGAGTTTCTGCCGGTCGACCAGGCATTCGTGCTGACGTCCGAGCGCCTGGAATCCGGTGAGACCCAATTGTTCTGGCAAATCGCCGACGGTTATTACCTGTATCAGAAACGCCTGAAATTCGACGGACTGAGCGCAGCACAGCAGCCGACACTCCCTGAAGGCGAATCCCACAGCGACGAGTTCTTCGGTGAACAACCGGTCTATCGCCAAGGGCTGGAAGTGAAAATTCCGGCAACCGCCACAGGCCAGATCAAAGTCAGCTACCAGGGTTGTGCCGATGCGGGCCTGTGCTATCCGCCGCAAACCCGGGTCATTGACCTGGGCGGCAAGGCCGCGGTGGCCGCAGGTGCAGAAGCACCGGATCAGGCCTTGGCCAGCAGCCTGCAACAACGGGCGCTGGGCTGGAGCCTGTTGGTATTTTTCGGCCTCGGACTGTTGCTCGCATTCACGCCTTGCACATTGCCGATGCTGCCGATTCTGGCTGGCATGGTGGTCGGCAGTGGTGCCACCCCGCGTCGCGGTTTCGCGCTGGCCGGCAGCTATGTGATCTGCATGGCGCTGGTGTATGCGGCGATGGGCGTGATCGCCGCGCTGCTTGGTGCGAATCTGCAGGCGTGGTTGCAGAACCCTTGGCTGCTCGGCACGTTCGCCGCGATCTTCGTGGTGCTGGCCTTGCCGATGTTCGGTTTCTTTGAACTGCAATTGCCGGTGGCCCTGCGCGACCGCCTCGAACACGCTTCGCGCAGTCGCAGCGGTGGCAGCCTGATCGGCGCCGGGGTGCTCGGTGCCTTGTCCGGTCTGCTGGTCGGCCCGTGCATGACCGCGCCACTGGCCGGTGCGTTGTTGTATATCGCGCAGAGCGGCAACGCGCTGCACGGTGGCTTGATCCTGTTCTCGCTGGGCATCGGCATTGGTGTGCCGTTGCTGTTGCTGGTCACCGTGGGCAATCGCTTCCTGCCCAAACCCGGCGCGTGGATGAACCTGCTCAAAGGAGTGTTCGGTTTCCTCTTCCTCGCCACCGCGCTGTTGATGTTGCGCCCGGTACTGGACGCTTCGTTGTGGCTGGGCCTGTGCGGCGCACTGCTGTTGATCGCCGCGTTCTGCGCCTGGAAACAGTCCGAAGGTTTTGGCCGCGTTGCCCAGTTGTTCGGCGCAACCTCGCTGTTGCTCGGGTTGTGGGGCAGTTTGCTGGTGATTGGTGCGGCGGGCGGCAGCGATGATCCGTATCAGCCGTTGCAGGTCTACAGTGCCGGCCGCGCCAGTACGGCGGCGCCATCGGCGCATGACGCGTTCACCACCATCAAGGAACCGGCGGTGCTACAACGCGAACTCGATGCCGCCAAGGCTCAGGGTCAGTGGGTGCTGCTCGATTACTACGCCGACTGGTGCGTGTCGTGCAAAGTCATGGAGAAACAGGTATTCGGCAAGGACAAGGTCATGCAGGCGTTGAGCGACGTTCGCCTGCTGCGCCTCGATGTCACTGCTGACAACGCTGCCAGCCGTGAATTGCTCAGCCGCTACAAAGTGCCGGGGCCACCGAGTTTCGTCTGGATTGGCACGGATGGCGAAGAACGCCGCAGCCAGCGCATCACCGGCGAAGTCGATGCCGAGACGTTTCTGCAACGCTGGGCCACCACCCGGGACGCCAACTAATGCTGACTTTAACCCTCGGCACTCTTGCCATCGCGCTTAACCACCTGCTGCTGATCAGTGCCTTGGCGCTGGCGACTTTTGTCGGCTGGCGGGTGGCCAAACGTGGCGGCGATAACCCCGAGTCAGCATTGTTCAGTCTGTTTCTGCTGGGCATGCTCGCGGCGCGAATTGCTTTTGTGCTGCTGTACTGGTCGCACTATCGCAATGACCCGTGGCAAATCATCGATTTGCGCGACGGTGGGTTCCTCGCCTGGCCGGGGGTGATCGTATTGTTGCTGGTCGCCCTGTATCGCGGCTGGCGGCGTCCAGGGCTGCGTCGCCCGTTGGGGTTTGGCGTGGCCAGCGGCGTGGCGTTCTGGCTGTTGGCGACGTTGTCGTTAAACCTCTACGAACAAGGCACCCGACTGCCGGACATCTCCCTGCGCAATGCGGCCGGGGAAACCATTCAGCTCCGTGATTATCAGGGCGGTCCGCTGGTGATCAATCTGTGGGCGACCTGGTGCCCGCCATGCCGTCGCGAAATGCCGGTGCTGGAAAACGCGCAGATGCAACGCCCGGACCTGACCTTCCTGTTCGTCAACCAGGCCGAAAGCATGCAAAGCGTGGCGACGTTTCTCGAAACCCAGGGCCTGAGCCTCAACAACGTGCTGTTCGACCGCAGCGGCCGGTTGGGTCAGGCCGTCGGTTCCATGGCATTGCCGACTACGCTGTTCTATAGCCCTGATGGTCGGCTGCTGACCAGCCACTTGGGTGAGCTGTCCAACGCCAGCCTGGCGCGTGCGCTGGAAAACTTCGCCGCCCCAACCCCGAATTCGAACCCGGCCACTGCACCGGCCACCTCTGCAAGGAAACTGCCATGCCCCGCCTCCGCCACCTGCTGACGCTGACTCTGGGCACCGCCCTGCTGCACTTGCCGTCGGTGCAGGCTGCAGAAGAACTGCCCGCGGCGATCAAGCAGATCGAAGCCAAAGGCGCGAAAATCGTCGGCCAGTTCGACGCCCCCGATGGCCTGCGCGGGTATGCGGCGCAGTATCAGAATCGCGGCATGGCGCTGTACCTGACCCCGGATGGCAAACACGTTTTGCTGGGTAATCTGTACGACGCCGACGGCAAGGACTTGAGCAGCGAGCCACTGCAAAAACTGGTTTATGCGCCGATGGCCAAGGAAGTCTGGGCCAAATTCGAGGCGAGCAACTGGATTCAGGACGGCAACAAGGATGCACCGCGCACGGTGTACCTGTTCAGCGATCCGAACTGCCCGTACTGCAACATGTTCTGGGAACAGGCGCGGCCATGGGTCAAGGCTGGCAAGGTGCAACTGCGGCACATCATGGTCGGCATCATTCGCGAAGACAGCCCGGGCAAGTCGGCCGCGTTGCTGGCTGCGAAAGACCCGGCCAAGGCGCTGGAAGATCACGAGAAGGCTGGCAAGGGCAGCTCACTGAAAGCGCTGAAAGATATTCCGGCGGCCGTGCAGAGCAAACTGGCGGCCAACATGCAGTTGATGGAAGACCTCGACTTGCAGGCGACGCCGGCGATTTTCTATATGGATGACAAGGGTGAGTTGCAACAGCAACAAGGCGCGCCTTCGCCGGACAAGTTGGTGAAGATTCTCGGGCCCAAATAATTCCGGGTTTGTTGGCGCCTGAAATGACGCCTTCGCGAGCAGGCTCGCTCCCACAGGGATCAAATGTGTTCACAGACTCTGTGTTCAATGCGGTCACTGTGGGAGCGAGCTTGTCTCCGGGCGGCGTTCCGACGAAGAACGATTACTCGGTCTAACGGTTGCGCTCGCTGAGGAAGGTAAACAACACCTCGGTGACAAACTGCGGATTCTCCAGATTGGAGATATGCCCCGCTTCCGGCACCAACACCCACGGGCAACCGATCAACTCGGCCATTTCCTTTGCTTCGGACGGCGGTCGCGGCTTGTCCTGATCGCCGCACATTACCAGCGTGGTCGCCGCATTCAACTTGCCCAACCGTGGCAACAAGTCATCACGGCCAAAGGTGATTCGCCCCATCGGCACGATGCTTTCGCGCAGCCGATCCGAAGAGTACGCCGCCAGTTTCGCGCGAAAATCCTGATACAGCGCCGACTGCGGATCGATGCCCGGACGGAAGAAGATCGGTACGACGATATCCAGTAGTTGCTCGGAGATTTCGCCGGTTTCCTCAATTTGCTTGAACAGCGAAAAGTAATACTGACGGGTGGGTTCAGGTTCGACGCCGACGTAGGTATCCATCAACACCAGACCGTTGATCCGCTGCGGTGCCGACAACGCCAGACGCACGCCCCACATGCCGCCGACCGACAGGCCAATCAGGGTGACACGGTCGATATCCAGATGATCGAGCAGAGCCTGCGCCTGACTGGCAATGTCATCCAGTGAGGTCGTGCCTTCAGGCAACCGTCCCGATTCGCCATGGCCCCACAAATCCAGTGCAATCACTCGATAGTGCGGCGATAACGCGGCGATCTGCGGCGCCCACATGGCCTGATCCCACAGATAGCTGCCGGCCAGCAAAACTGCCGGACCAGTGCCTTGATCAATGTAATGCAGCGCTTGTCCGTCCACCGTGAAAAAAGGCATCGACCACCCCCGCGACAAAAAAGAGAACCGGCAGACTGAGCTGCCGGTTCTTTATCGTCAACCTTGGAAATGTACATGAATGTACCGGCCTCATCGCGAGCAGGCTCACTCCTACATTTTGGAATGCGTTCCCCTGTAGGAGTGAGCCTGCTCGCGAAAGGGCCAGTGCAGGCACTAGAGAATCAGAGGCCCTCCAGCTCCGCCATCAGATCATTCAACCGATCAACCTTCTCCTCGGTGATATCACTCGCCGCCAGTCCATCGATGTACTCAGCCAACTCCTCCACCGTGCTGCACTCGAACATCGCTCGCAGCGGCACATCCCGCTGCAGGGTTTTCTGCACCCGCGAGGCGATCTGCGTAGCCAGCAACGAATGCCCGCCCAGTTCGAAGAAGTTGTCACGCACACCGACTTTCTCGACCTTCAGCACCTCGGCCCAAATATCAGCCAACGTCTGTTCAAGATCATTGCGCGGGGCCAGATAATCCTCGCTCTGCAACTGGCCGATCTCCAGCGCCGGCAAGGCTTTGCGATCGAGCTTGCCGTTGGCATTCAGCGGCATTTGCTCGAGCCACAACCAGTGCAGCGGCACCATGTACTCTGGCAGTTCGGCGCGCAGGCGCTGCTTGATCCGCTCCAGGCGTTCGCTCGGATTCAGTGCCGAATCGGCCGCAACCAGATAACCGACCAAGTGTTTACCGTTGACGCCCTCCTGCACAGCGACCGCGCCATCGCGCACTTCCGGCTGTTCATGCAGGCGCGCTTCGATCTCACCCAGCTCGATGCGATAACCGCGAATCTTCACCTGATGGTCAACACGGCCAACGTACTCCAGCACACCGTCACTGCGACGCCGCGCCAGGTCACCGGTGCGATACAGACGCTCGCCCGGCGCACCGAACGGGTTGGGCACAAACACCGGCGCGGTGCGCAGCGGATCGCTGACATAACCGCGCCCGACGCCGGTCCCGGCGACACACAACTCACCTACCGCGCCCAACGGCACCAGTTCCAGCGCGCCATCGACCAGATAGAGCAAGTTGTTGTCGGTCGGCGTGCCGATCGGCAAGTAACTGCCGCGCGTCGAGGCCATGTCGACGCGGAAGAACGCCACGTCGTCCGAGCACTCCGCCGGACCGTACGCGTTGACCAAACCAATGTCCGGATAACGCAGCAGCCATTGGTGCGCCAGCTCCGGCGGCATTGCTTCACCGGTCGGCAGCATCCAGCGCAAGCCATCCAGACTCAGGCGCTCCGAGGCGAGCATGCCCTGAATCAACGACGGCACACTCTCCAGCACGGTGATGCCCTGCGCTTGCACATGCACCAGCAAACCTTGCGGATCGTGGGCGATGGTGTTCGGCACGATGTCCACTCGCGCTCCGAACAACGGCGCGGCAAGGAACTGCCAGACCGAAATATCGAAGCTTTGCGAAGCGGTCTGTGCGATCACATCGGCATCACTCAGATCCAAGTACGGCACCTTGCTCAATTGGTTATTGAGCATGCCGCGCTGCTCGACCATTACGCCTTTCGGCAGGCCGGTCGAACCCGAGGTGTAGATCACGTAAGCGAGGTTGTCCGGGCCGCTGTAAATGCCGAGGTTCTGCGCCGCTGTCGCTGCCGCTTGAATCTCTTCCCAGACCAACAAGCGCGGGCGATTGGCGCAGCTGAATTCATCCAGCAAGGTCTGCGCCTGTTCAAAGCATGCTTTAGAGCAGACCAGCACCGGCGTGCGGCTCAGTTCGATAATGCGTTGCAGACGCTGGCTCGGCAGGCCCGGATCCAGCGGCAGATAACCCGCGCCAGCCTTGAAGCTGCCGATGATCATGCCGAGCAGATCGAGATTGCGTTCGCCGAGCAAGGCCACCGGTTGATCCATCTGCACACCGGCGGCGACTAGTGCATGGCCGAGACGGTTGGCGTTGTGGTTCAGCTCCGCATAGCTCTGTTGTTGATCAAGGCACGTAGCGGCGATGCGCTGCGGATGCGCGACAACCTGCGCTTCAAACAGCGCCACGTAGCTCTGCTCCAGCGGATAATCGTGGGCACTCTGGTTGCAACCGTGGAGCAGGAAGTCCTGTTCCTCACTGCCTAGCAGCGGCAGGTCGGCCATATCACCATGGAAGCCATCGACCAGCGCCAGCAGCAGACGTTTGAACTCGCCGAGCATGCGTTCGATGGTCGATTCGTCGAAATAACGCTGGTCGTACGACAGGTGCAGACCGAGGTCATCGCCCGGGTAACACACCGCCGTCAGCGGGAAGTTGGTGTGCGTACGGCCCGAGTCCGAAGTCGCATTCAGGCTCTGCGCACGGTCCAGTACCGAGACTTCCACCGGAGCATTCTCGAAGACGAACAGGCTGTCGAACAGCGGCTGGCCTTTCGGCAATTCGCTCTGTTCCTGAATGTTCACCAGCGGCAGGTATTCGTACTCGCGCAGCTGCATGTTGCTGTCGAGCAAACCACTGAGCCACTGACGCACGCTGCTGCGTTCATCATCAGCCGGCATCTGCACCCGCAGCGCGATGCTGTTGATGAACAGGCCGACGGTGCGCTGCATCTCCGGCATGTCCACCGGACGCCCGGCCACGGTCACACCGAAGAGCACGTCACGATCGCCGCTCAGGCGCCGCAGGACCAAGGCCCACGCCGCTTGGGCGAAGGTGTTGATGGTCAGTTGGTGCGCCTGTGCCAGTTCCCGCAGACGCGCCCCGTCCTCGACATTGAGGCGGGTGTAGCAGTCGCCGACGACCATGCCGCCGCTTTCACCGGCATGTTCACGCAGGAACGGACGGTCGCTCGGAATCGGCGTGGTGCGCTCGAACCCTTGCAGGTTCTGCTGCCACCACTGCCGCGCTTCGGCGAGGCTCTGGCGCTGCAGCCAGCCGATGTAATCGCGGTAGCGTGGCGGTACAGCGAGTTGCGCTTCACGACCCTCACCCAGCGCGGTGTAAATCTCGAAGAAGTCGTTCATCAGCAACGAGCGGCACCAGGCATCGATGAGGATGTGGTGGTTGCTCATCATGAACCAGTAACGCGACGCGCCGACCTTGATCAGGCGCAAGTGGAACGGCGCCTGATTGAGCAGATCGAAACCGGCCTCGCGCTCGCGTTGCAGCAGCGCTTGCAGCTTCGGTTCCTGCTCGATTTCAGCGATGGCGCTCCAGTCCAGATATTCGATTGGCGTACGACCCGGCGTATGAATCACTTGCAGCATGTCTTCGCCAACGTTCCAGCAGAACGAGGCACGCAGCGCTTCGTGACGGGCGACCACCGCTTGCCAGGCCTGAGCGAAACGCTGCGGGTCGAGTTCGCTGTTGATGCGGTAGCGATCCTGCATGTAGTACAGGCCGGTGCCCGGTTCGAGCAAGGTGTGCAGCAACATGCCTTCCTGCATCGGCGTCAGCGGATAGACGTCTTCGATGTGCGCGGCCGGCACCGGCAAGGCATCGAGTTGCGCCTGAGTCAGCCTGGCCAGCGGGAAGTCCGATGGCGTCAGGCCGCCGGCCTCGTCTTGCAGGCAATGGGCGATCAGGCTTTGCAGCTCACCGAGGTAAGCGTCGGCCAGATCGTTGATGGTCTGCGCGTCATAACGCTCGCCGCTGAAGGTCCAGCGCAGGAGCAATTCACCGCCATAAACCTGGCTGTCGATGCTCAACTCGTTGGGCAATGGCGCCTGCGGATCGTGCGCGGCACCGACCGGCTCGTCCAGCGGACGGAACAGCGCATCGCTGCCGAAGCTCTGGTCGAACTGGCCGAGGTAGTTGAAGGTAACCGGCGCCTGCGGCAGCGCGGCCATGCTGCGCTGGCTGAGGTCATCGGCGAGATAACGCAGCACGCCGTAGCCGAGGCCTTTGTGCGGCACCGCGCGCAGTTGCTCCTTGATTGCCTTGATCGAAGCGCCCTGCCCCGCAGCTTCTTCGATGTTGTGCGGGGTCAGACGCAGCGGGTAAGCGCTGGTGAACCAGCCGACGGTGCGGGTCAGGTCGATCTCGTCGAACAGGGTTTCGCGGCCGTGGCCTTCCAGTTGAATCAGCGCCGACGGTTGACCGCTCCAGCGGCACAACACTCGGGCCAACGCCGTCAACAGCAGGTCATTAACCTGCGTGCGATAGGCCGCCGGAGCCTGTTGCAACAACTGTTTGGTGTGCTCGGCATCGAGGCGCACGCTGACGGTTTGTGCGTGACGATTCTGCTGGCCGCCCTGCGGATTTTCGCAGGGCAGATCAGCGTTCGGCCCGGCCAGTTGGATCTGCCACCAGTCGAGTTCTTCGCGCAGGGATTCGCTGCCGGCGTAGGCCTGCAAACGTGCCGCCCAGTCTTTGAAGGCACTGGTTTTCGCCGGCAGTTTCACCGCTTGTTCGGCGTCGAGTTGGCGATACACGGTTTGCAGATCATCGAGCAGAACGCGCCACGACACGCCGTCGACGACCAAGTGATGAATCGCGATTAACAGGCGTTGCTGACCTTCAGGGCCGTCAACCAGCAGGGCACGCAACAACGGACCTTGCGCAAGATTCAAGCTGCGCTGGGCATCAGCGAACAGCGCTTCACACTTGTCCATCGACGCGACGCGTACTTGCCAGAGAACAGCAACGTCGGACACCGGTTGATGCGTGGCTTGCCACTCAGCATTGGCCTCGGTGAAGCGCAGACGCAAGGCGTCATGCTGCTCAATCACCGCCAGCAGCGCCTGCTCCAGTCGATGCGGTTCCAGCGCCACAGTTGGCTCCAGCAACAACGCCTGGTTCCAGTGCTGACGTTCAGGGATTTCCGTGTCGAAGAACCAATGTTGAATCGGCGTCAGGGCCGATTCGCCAGCCACCAGGCCTTGCTCGGCCGTCACCTGCTCGGTACGACTGGCCACAGCGGCGAGGGTTTGCACGGTCTGATGCTGGAACAGATCACGCGGGCTGAAATGAATGCCTTGCTGCCGCGCGCGGCTGACCACTTGAATCGACAGAATCGAGTCGCCACCGAGTTCGAAGAAATTGTCGTTGAGGCCGACCTGCTCGACGTTGAGTACTTCGCACCAGATCTGCGCCAGGGTCTGCTCCAGTTCGTTACTCGGCGCGACGTAGTCCTGACGATTCAACTCAGGGTCCGGCGCAGGCAACGCGCGGCGGTCGAGTTTGCCGTTGGCGGTCAGCGGCATGCTCGCCAGCAGGATCAGGTGGGTCGGCACCATGTAATCCGGCAATTGCGCCTTGAGGTGCGATTTCAGGGCTTCGCGCAGTTCAGCCTGACGGGCTTCACTTTGCTCAGCAACCTCGGTGACGAGATAGCCAACCAGTTGCTTGCCGCTCGGGGCATCCAGTGCGAGCACCACGGCTTCGCGGATCGACTCGTGATCGAGCAGACGCGTTTCGATTTCGCCCAGTTCGATACGGAATCCACGGATTTTCACCTGATGGTCGATTCGTCCCAAATATTCCACCAAACCATCGGCACGCTGGCGCACCAGGTCACCGGTGCGATACATGCGCCCGCCATCGGTGGCGAATGGGTCAGCGACAAAACGCTCGGCGGTAATGCCCGGACGGTCGTGATAGGCCTGCGCCAGACCGGCCCCACCGACGAACAATTCACCCGTCGCGCCTTGCGGTACCAATGCCAGATCGGCGTCGAGAATGTACGCCACGCGCGCGCCAATCACGCTGCCGATCGGCACACTGCCGGCGCCCTCTTCCAGTACCTCCGGCGCCAGACTGGCCAGCGGCATGACCACGGTTTCGGTCGGGCCGTAGGCATTGAAGAACATCGCCGGTTGGAACGCCGCGCGAATCCGTTGCAGGTGTTCACCGGTCAGCGCTTCGCCGCCGGTGATGATCATCCGCACCGGCAAGATTTCGTTTTGCGTCGAGAGGAACTGCGCCAACTGACTGCCGTAGCTCGGGGTAAAACCAAGCACGTTGATTTTATGCGTGCGGATCAAGCCGCAGATTTCTTCCGCGTCCCACTGACCCTGCGCACGCAACACCACCTGCGCGCCACTGAGCAACGGCACCAACAGGCGCTCGGTCGCCGCGTCGAAGTTGATCGAATAGAAATGCAGTTCGCAGTCGTCGGGGCGCATGGCAAACCGCTCGATCACGGCTTGGCAGTGCATGGCGATTTCGCCGTGGGAGACCACCACGCCTTTCGGCTTGCCGGTGGAACCCGAGGTGTAAATCAGGTAGGCCTGATGCTGCGGCAGGCTGATAAATGGCAGCTCGCTGACCGGGTAATCAGCGAGTGCCGCGCTGTCATATTCCAGACACCAGCGCGCCACACTTGGCGGCAGATCGCCAAGGGCTTTGAACATGGCGCGATCACTGAGCAGCAGACCAATGCGGCTGTCTTCGATCATGTAATGCAGACGGTCGAGCGGGTATTCCGGGTCCAGCGGCACATACGCACCGCCAGCCTTGAGAATCGCCAGCAAGCCAATGACCATCTCCAGCGAACGCTCCAGCGCCAGACCCACGCGCACTTGGGGGCCGACCCCGCGCTCACGCAAGGCCCAGGCCAGACGATTGGCGCGCGCGTCGAGTTCGGCGTAGCTCAGGGTCTGCCCGGCGAAGGTCAGGGCCGGCGCGTCTTTGCGGGCCAGCGCCTGTTCGGCGAACAGGTGATGGATGCACTGATCGAGACGATGCTCACCCGACTCGATGCCGAGGCTGTCGAGCAGGTGCTGTTGCTCAGGCGCATCGAGCAGCGGCAATTCACTGAGGCGCTGCTGCGGATCGGCGATCAGCGCTTCGAGCAGATTGCGCCAATGCTTGGCCATGCGCGCGATGGTCGGCTCGTCGAACAGATCGGTGCTGTAAGTCAGGCAGCAACCGAGGCGATGGTCGAGGTCGGTAACTTCCAGGTTGAGGTCGAACTTGGTCGCTCGTGCATCGTTGGCCAGGTACTCGACGGTCATGCCAGCGAGCATGCGGCTCTGCTGGAATTCCCAGCGCTGCACGTTGCACATCACCTGAAACAGCGGGTTGTACGCAGCGCTGCGCGGCGGTTGCAAGGCTTCAACCAGGTGATCGAACGGCAGATCCTGATGCGACTGGCCTTCGATCACGGTGTGACGCACCTGCTCGAACAGTTCGCCGACCGACATCATGCCGTCGAGCTGGCAACGCAGCACTTGGGTGTTGAGGAACGCACCGATCAGCCCTTCACTTTCCGGGCGAATGCGGTTGGCCACCGGCGCGCCAATGCGCAGATCGGTCTGGCCGCTGTAGCGGTAAAGCAGCGTGGCAAGCGCGGCGGTCATGGTCATGAACAGGGTCAGACCGTTTTGCGCATTGAACGCACGAACCCGCGTGGCGAGATCGTCGCTCAGGTCGAAGCGGAACAGTTCGCCCTGATGGCTTTGCACCGGCGGACGCGGGCGGTCGCCGGGCAACTCCAGCAGCGGATGTTCACGACCGAGTTGCGCGGTCCAGTAGTCGAGTTGGCGCTGACGCTCGCCGGATTCCAGCCAGTTGCGTTGCCAGACGCTGTAGTCGAGGTACTGCACCGGCAGCGGCTCAAGCGGCGAATCACGGTCATCGACAAAGGCTTCGTACAGCGCACTGAGTTCCCGGGCGAAAATGTCCATCGCCCAGCCTTCGGTGACGATGTGGTGCAGAGTCAGGACAAAGTAATGTTCGTGCTCGGCAGTCTTCACCAGACAGGCGCGCAGCAGCGGGCCGGTTTCCAGATCGAACGGCAGATGAGCTTCGTCATCGGCCAGTTGCTGAACCTTTTGCTCACGCACATCGGCGGCAAGTTTTGAAAAATCCTTCCAACCCATGCGCACACCGGTTTCGCCATGCACCTGCTGACGGGCGACGCCGTCGACGCTCGGGAACGTGGTGCGCAGGGTTTCGTGACGCAGGATCAGCGCTTGCAACGCGGCCTCGAAACACTCGACATGCAACACGCCGCGCAGGCGCGCCATGCCGCCAACGTTGTACGCCGGGCTGTCCGGCTCCATCTGCCAGAGGAACCACATGCGCTGTTGCGAGTACGACAACGGCACCGGTTGGCTGCGATCAACCTTGTCGATCGGTGGCTGTTTGTTGGTGCGACCGCTGGCCTGGATCAGGCGGATCTGTTCGGCAAAATCAGCCAGTTCGCTGTGTTCGAACAAGGCGCGCAATGGCAGCTCGACGTCGCAGGCCTGACGAGTACGCGAGATGATTTGCGTAGCCAGCAACGAATGACCGCCGAGGGCGAAGAAGTCGTCGCGCAGGCCGACTTGAGGCAGACCGAGCACTTCGCGCCAGATCGCGGCGATCTGCTGTTCCAGTGCAGTGACCGGTTCGACGTGTTCACGCACTTGCCATTGCGGCTCGGGCAAGGCGCGGCGGTCGAGTTTGCCGCTGGGGCTCAGGGGCATTGCGTCCAGACGCATCAGTTGCGCCGGGACCATGTATTCCGGCAGCTCGGCGGCCAGCGCAGTTCTCAGCCGGGTGATTTGCTCGTCAGGATTTTCACTGGCATCGGTCGCGGTGAAGTAGCCGATCAGCTGCGCACCGGCAGCGGTTTCGCGCACCAGCACCACGGCTTGGGCGACGCCGTCCTGTGCGAGCAAGCGTGCTTCGATTTCTTCCGGTTCAACGCGGAAGCCACGCAGTTTGACCTGCTGATCGAGGCGGCCGAGGTATTCGATGACGCCATCGGATGTCCAGCGTGCGCGGTCACCGGTGCGGTACAAACGGGCGCCCTGCTCACCCAATGGATCGACGACAAAACGCTCGGCAGTCAACGAAGGACGGCCGAGGTAACCACGGGCCAGACCGATGCCGCTGATGCACAGTTCACCCGGCACACCGGCCGGCAGCGGATTGAGATCGGCGTCGAGCACGCGGCAGATCACGTTGCCCAGCGGACGACCAATCGGCGAGCGCTCACCATCGGCAATGGTGCAATGCCAGTGGGTGACGTTGATCGCGGTTTCAGTCGGGCCGTAACGGTTGTGCAATTGCACCGCCGGCAGTTGCGCGAGGATGCGGTTGCGCAGTTCGGCTGGCAGCGCTTCGCCGCCGGAGAACACCCGGCGCAGGCTGGTGCATTCGGCGCTCAGCGGCTCGTCGATGAACAGCGCGAGCAGCGGCGGTACAAAGTGCAGCGTGGTCACGCCATAGGCCTGAACCAGCTGGGCGATGCGATGCGGATCGCGATGTTCGCCGGGGCCGGCAATCAACAGACGCGCACCGGTGATCAGTGGCCAGAAGCATTCCCACACCGACACGTCGAAACTGATCGGGGCCTTTTGCAAGAGCACGTCAGTTTCATTGAGGTCGTAAGCGTTCTGCATCCATTGCAGACGCTCGGCCAACGCTGCGTGGGTGTTGCCGACACCTTTCGGTTGGCCGGTGGAACCCGAGGTGTAAATCACGTAAGCGAGGTTGTCGCCGTGCAAGTGCAGGCCCGGTGCCTGGCTCGGCCAGTTTTCCAGGTGCAGCGCGTCCATGGCGATCACGCTGACGCCGTCGCTGGCCGGCAAGCGGCCGAGCAATTCAGTCTGGGTCAGCAACAGTTCGACGCCGCTGTCGCTGAGCATGTAAGCCAGACGATCCGCCGGGTAATCCGGGTCCAGTGGCACATAGGCGCCGCCGGCCTTGATGATCGCCAGCAGGCCGATCAGCAGTTGCGGCGAACGCTCGGCAGCGATGGCCACGCAGACATCCGGGCCGACGCCTTTGTCGCGCAGGTAATGCGCGAGGCGGTTGGCTTGCGCGTGCAATTCGGCAAAGTCGAGGCTGCCGCCGTCCCACACCAGCGCGGTGCGTTCCGGGGTCAGGCGCACCTGTTCGTTGAGCAGTTCTGGCAGCCATTGTTGCGCCGGGGTGCATGGCGCAACGCCCCAGTGTTGTTGCTGATTGTGCTCAGTGGCGGTCAGCAGTTGCAGATCACCGATGGCTTGCTCCGGACGTTCGCAGACGTCGCGCAACAGGTTGCTGAAATGCTCGGCCAGACGCTCGATGGTCGCCACATCGAACAGTTCGATGGCGTAGTCGAACGACAGGGTCAGGCGACCGTTGCGGTCTTCTTCGCTGTGCAATTGCAGGTCGAACTTGGCTTCGCGGCTGTGCCACGGCAGTTCTTCGGCGAGCAGACCCGGCAGACGTTTGAGCGCACTCAAATCACGTTGCTGGTGGTTGAACATGACCTGAAACAGACCTTGTTCGCGGGCCTGCGGGAAGGCTTTGAGGAGTTGTTCGAAGGGCAGATCCTGATTCGCCTGGGCACCGAGTGCGGCGTTGCGGGTCTGAGCCAACAGCGCAACGAATGACAGGCGCGAATCGATCTCTGCACGCAGCACTTGGGTGTTGATGAAGAAGCCGATCAGGCCCTGGGTTTCCAGGCGTGGACGGTTGGCATTCGGTACGCCGATGCGGATGTCGCGCTGACCGCTGTAGCGATGCAGCAGGCTCTGGAATGCCGCGAGCAACAGCATGAACAGGGTCGATTGCTGAGCCTGTGCCGTGTTACGGAGCGCATCGCTGAGGCTCGCGCCCAGACGCACGGTGTGGCGTGCGGCGCTGTGAGTTTGCTTGGCGGAGCGTGGGTAATCGGTGGCCAGTTCCAGCGCTGGATGCTCGTCGCCCAACTGCGCTTTCCACCAGGCCAGTTGCCGCGCGCTCTCGCCTTGCGCCAGCCATTGACGTTGCCAGCTGCCGTAGTCGGCGTACTGGGTTGGCAATGTCGCGAGGTTGGCCGTCAGCCCTTGCGAAGCGGCGGCGTACAGGCGCGAGAATTCGTCGATCAATACGTTCAGCGACCAGCCGTCGGCAATGATGTGGTGCAGCGTCACCAGCAATTGGTGATCTTCGTCGTCGAGACGCACCAGCGTCACCCGCAGCAGCGGACCTTTTTCCAGGTCGAACCGGGTGCGTGCTTCGTCTTCGCGGATTTGTTGCGCATGGGCCTCGCGCTCAGGCGCCGGCAAGTCGCTGATGTCGATCAGTTGCAGGTTGAATTTGGCGCCGACAGTCACTTGTTGCAGGGCCACGCCGTCGCGCTCGAAGAAACGCGTGCGCAGGGATTCGTGGCGTTCGATCAGTTGCTGGAAGCTGGCACGCAAAGCGTCTTCGTCCAGTTCGCCACGCAAACGCAGGGCACCGGGAATGTTATAGGCGCTGCTCTGTGGGTCGAGTTGCCAGGTGATCCACAAACGGTTTTGCGCCAGCGATTGCGGCATCGGCTCGCTGCGCGACAACGCGGTGATTGCACCTTGGGCGCTGCCGCCGTCCTGCTGCTGTTGCGCAACGGCTGCGGCGAACGCTGCCAGGGTCGGTGCTTCGAACAACAGGCGCAGGTTCAGCTCAAGCGCGAGCTCTTCACGCACGCGGGCGACCACCTGCGTAGCGGCGATCGAGTTGCCGCCGAGCAGGAAGAAGTGGTCGTCGGCATTAACCTGTTTGACGTTGAGTTGCTCAGCCCAGATCTTGCCGATCAAGCCTTCAAGTTCTGAGGCGCTGGTGACTGCATCCTGGCTTTCGACGGTGTTCGACGGGAACACCGCGTAGCTGTCGAGGCTGCCATCGGCCAGACGATTGCGGCACGCCGAGCGCTGCAATTTGCCACTGGAAGTTTTCGGCAAGGCGCCGGGATTAAGCAGCACCACCACGCTCGGGGCTTCCTGACAAGCCTCAGCCACGGCTTGGCGAATGGCTTTGATCAACGCCTCCGGCGGGAGGATTTTCTGCACGCTGCGGCTGATTTCCGCCGCAATGCCGATGCCCTCCTCGCCATCCTGATTGACCGCAAATGCAGCGACGCGACCCTTGCGCACCACTTCCACTTCGTTCTCGACCGTTTTCTCGATGTCCTGTGGATACAGGTTGTGGCCGCGCACGATCAGCATGTCTTTCAAGCGTCCGGTGATGAACAGCTCCGCGTCGCGCATGAAGCCCAGGTCGCCGGTGCGCAGCCAGGTACGGCCGGCGTGCTGGACGAAGGTCTTGGCGCTCGCTTCAGGATTGCGCCAGTAGCCGTGGGCGATGCTCGGGCCTGCGGCCCAGACTTCGCCGACCGCGTTGTCGGCGAGTTCAACGAGTGTGTTCGGCTCGACGATCAGCACCGCGTGTTCCGGCTGGCTGATGCCGCAACTCATGATCGGGCTGCCATCGCCCGGCTCGGCGCGGTTTTGTGCCAGCGCCTGATCATCCACGCGCAGTGCCGGGATACCGGTGCCGCGCGGGGTGCCGGCGACGAATAGCGTGGCTTCGGCCAAACCGTACGAGGCCATGAAGCTGTGCTCACTGAAACCACATGCGGCGAACTTCTCGGCGAAGCGCTCCAGGGTGTCGAGACGGATTGGCTCGGAACCGGAATAGGCCACGCGCCAGCGACTCAGATCGAGACGTTCCAGCGCCGACTCGCTGACCCGTTCGCTGCACAAGCGATAGGCGAAGTCCGGCCCGCCGCTGATGGTGCCGCCGTAGTCGCTGATCGCTTCCAGCCAGCGCAATGGCCGACCGAGGAAGTACGCCGGCGACATCAGAATGCATGGCACGCCGCTGAAAACTGGCTGCAGCAGACCACCGATCAAACCCATGTCGTGGTACAGCGGCAACCAGCTGACGATCACATCGTCAGGGTTCACGTCGATGCCGAAACCGTGACGGATCAGGAGCTCGTTGGCGACCAGATTGCCGTGGCTGACTTGCACGCCTTTGGGCAGTGCAGTCGAACCGGAGGTGTATTGCAGGAAGGCGATGTGGTCTTCCGGCAGGCTCGGTTCAACCCAGTTTTGCGCCAGTGTCTTGTCGAGAGTGTCGACACACAACAACGGCGGCGCACCCTCGATCTGCTGCAAGGCGTCGCGCAGCTCGGCGCTGGTCAGCAGCAGACGCGGTTCGGCGTCGGCAATGATCGACAGCAAACGCTCCTGATGGTGACGGCGCGCGGATTCCGGCGGATAGGCCGGCACTGCGATCACGCCGGCGTAAAGGCAGCCAAAAAAAGCCGCGACGTAATCCGGACCGCTGGGAAACAGCAATACCGCGCGGTCACCGAAGGCAGCCTCGGCTTGCAGCGCTGCCGCAATGGTGCGTGCGCGCTCATCCAGCTCACGATAACTGAGTACCACAGCCTGCTCTTCGTTTTCGGCGAGAAAACGCAAGGCCAGTCGATCCGGCGTCAGGGCCGCGCGGCGCTGGAGGGCTTGGACCAGGGTGCTGGGGAGTTCGAACGCGTCGGTCATGAGGTTTCCTGCCTGAATTCGGCTTGCTAATGGAATCGGGTTTGCTGCGTCACGCCCCTCGAAGGGCATGCAGGGCGCGGTCTGTGCCGACCACGCAAGGCTGCGGAATGTGGTGTGGCCGGGGTTGTGCGCCCGGAACCATTCACCAATGAGAACGGATGACGTCTTGAAATAATTAGTCGGCGGGCAGGAGCGCCAATGCGGCCGGGGTGCGGCGGCGTGTCGCAGTTCTCAGAACGCACTTTTGTAGCGCATTACTTCTCTTTCTCAATTGACAATCATTATCATTCAACATAATTTGTCGCTCGATGTGTAGGACGCCCCTCCCCCAAGGCGCCCCACGAACCTATTTGGCAGCAAGGTGATTTCCATGACGGAACAAGTATCCACAAGCAAGTGCGATTCACCGCTACTTCATGCATTCGTCGACAATCGACTGATTCTGGTCAAGATTGCAGCCCGCATTACCGGCTGCCGTTCGCGCGCCGAAGATGTGGTGCAGGATGCGTTTTTCCGACTGCAATCGGCGCCACCGATCACGTCGTCGATCAAGGCTCAACTGAGCTATCTGTTCCAGATCGTGCGCAACCTCGCCATCGATCACTACCGCAAACAGGCGCTTGAGCAGAAGTACTCCGGCCCTGAAGAGGAAGGGCTGAATGTGGTCATCCAGGGTGCTTCGCCGGAAACCTCGCATATCAACTTCTCGACTCTGGAAAACATCGCCGACGCGCTGACCGAACTGCCCAGCCGCACGCGCTATGCGTTCGAGATGTACCGCCTGCACGGCGTGCCGCAAAAGGACATTGCCAAGGAACTGGGGGTTTCGCCAACCCTGGTCAACTTCATGATTCGTGATGCACTGGTGCACTGCCGCAAGGTGTCGGGCAGTCGGCGGGATGCGGTAGCCGTGGGTCGTCGTTAAGATTCAGATTTTGCGTCAAGCCATTCGCGAGCAGGCTCGCTCCCACACGGAATTTGTGATTGCCACAAAACCCATGTGGGAGCGAGCCTGCTCGCGAAGGCGGCCTCAAGATCACAGAAAATCCTGAAGCCAGATCATCACGCCAGTTTGCACCGATCAAAAAACCGCTCACGCCCCAACATCATCAGCGCCGCGCGCTTGTGCGGAAAGTCGAATTCCTTCTCGCAGTGGAAGCACTGATTCTGCATGTACCCGATCATCTTCGCGTTGTCGGCCCGTGGCTCGGCGACCACCCGCTGAGTGCGCGGATCATCCAGAAACAGGTAATGCACCAGCGCCGATAACCAGCTCGCCACTTTATGCGGGCCACGGTGCTCTTCCTCGCCGACCAGCATGTGAATGCCGCGATCATAATTGTCGGCATCGTAGAACGGCGCGATGCGATCTTCCTTGGCCCAGTAGGCTTCGAAATAGGCAAACGGCTGATCATCGAAACAGCCAATCAACGTCAGCGTGTGCGGATCGGCAGCGAGCTTGCTCAGGTACTCGCGGTGCTGCTCGAGGCTGCCCTCCTCCTGCCAGAAACTGGCGACGCGCGGGCTGTTCTGCCAGCGGTTGAAGCGCGCCAGGTCTGCTTCGATCTCTACAGTGCGCAGGGAAATCCACGCACCAAGGCGGGCATCGAAACGCCGATACACTTCACCGCGCGGTTTGACTGGCCGCAGCGGATGACGTTTACCTTGGCTGATGACCATTTGCTGCGGATAGCTGCCCGTCAGCGAAGTCCCAAGCCAAGGTTGCGGCAATTGCCAGAACAGCGTGCGCTCGCAGCGATATTCGCCAGCCACTTCGGTGCTCACCAGCAAGCCACTGAGCAACGCTTCGGTCGGTGGCTGATCGAGTTGCCAGGTCAATTGCCGGCACGCCGGATCCCGCGCGAACAGCCAGTAACAGGCTGCCCACAACGCCTGCCCGGGCGGCAACGCAAAACGCTCATCGATCTGGATCGGCCCCTTTGCGTCTTGATCGAGGCGCAAGCGGATCAGCGGTTGTCCGTCCAGGCTCAGGCTCAGACGGCTTTCGCTGACATCAGCGATCAGTTGACTGCCCGCAGGCAGGGCCAGGGAAGTCAGGTCATTCAGATTGGACATGGGTCGGGCTCACGATAATCGTCGACAGTTCAACGATGGGACGTGATCCGGGAGGGAAAATTTAGGCTTTGCCCGCAAATCGCTGCCTCAGTGGTGAGGCACCGGCACTACGGCAATCTTGTACGGATCGAAAATCTTCAGCATTTCACCGTTGTCACGCAAACCCCGCAGCAACTTGCCGAACGCTTCGCCGCTGATCGGTGCAGTCGGACGCAGAATCGCGTAATGGTGATAGACCTGATCGATGCGCTGCGACACCAGCAACTCGTCGCGCACTTTTTCGTTACGCAGCAGGTAATCGAACAGATAGGAACGGGTCACCAGGGCAACATCGGCGCGCCCGCGCAGCACCATCAGCAGGTTGCTGTCGTGGGAATAGGTCAGCGTGGCGTTGTAATTCTGTGCGAGGTATTTCGGGTCAGCGTTGAAGTTGGCGAACTCGTAGTGATAACCGCTGAACAGAGCCAGGCGCTTGCCAGTGAGGTCGGCGAAATAATTCTGCTGCCGGCCATCTTCGCGTTGTGCGACGAAAATTTCCGCATCCTCAAGGCCCATGTCGACATCTGTGTGGGGAATTTCCTTCCAGCCCCAATCGGGATTCTCGAAAATTGCCATGTCGATCCGGCCCTGCTTGAAGTCACCGAAACGCCGGGGAATCGAGGTGGGCACGAGGACGAACTGATAGTCGCTTTGCAGGCGATTGAGGGCCTCGACCAATTGCGGCAGAAGGCCTGTGTCGGCACCGTTTTCCGGGCGAACGGTGTAAGGCGGAAAATGCGCCGCGCCGACCCGGACCAATTGCGCTGCCTGAGCGGGCAATACCCAAAATACAGCCAGCGCTGCGAGCATCAACCCCGCGGCCGTCCGAATTGGCAAAGACTTCAAAACACCCCACTCCCCGAAAAAATACCGATCAATGCATTCAAGCTAGGCGGTTTCGCCCAGTTAGCCAGTTTCCCGGCCGGATAGAAAGTGCTTCAACGCGCTTCGAGGACCAGAATCAGCGCCTCGTCGGCCAACTGATCGAGGCTCAAACTGCCGCCGGCACGGAACCAGGTGGTCGTCCAGGACAGTGCGCCAGTGAGGAAACGTCGGGTAATAAATACATCGCCACGGATAAATCCTGCGTCCTTGGCCTCACCCAGCACTTGCAGCCAGATGTCCTCGTAGACATCGCGCAGTGCCAGCACTTTGACCTGGCCTTCTTCGGACAGCGAACGCCATTCGTAAACCAGCACTGCCATGGCTTCACCGCTGCCACCCATGATTGACTGCAGTTCGCAGCGAATCAGCGCCAGCACGCGTTCGCGCACATTGGCCGCATCGGCCAGGGCTGCCCGCATTAACGCGGTGTTGTAGCGGATGGTTTCTTCCATCACCGCCCGGAGGATTTCATCCTTGCTTTTGAAGTGATGAAAAATGCTTCCCGACTGGATGCCGACGGCGCCGGCCAGATCGCGCACCGTGGTGCGTTCATAGCCTTTGTTGCGGAACAGGTGAGCAGCCACTTGCAGCAATTTGCCGCGGGCGCTGTCGGGGTCGGTCAATTGGCCTTCATCAACCAAATCGCGCATGACCCTCAGGGCTTTTTGCTCGTCCACCCGTTCTCTCCTACAGTCGATCAGTCTGTTGCCCCCTGAAACCGCAGGGTTGCGCGCAATTTAAGCCGCCAGCGGCAACCAAGCAAGCGCTTGGGCAGAAGATAGCTTCAACTGTTTACAAACCAAGCGCTTGCTTGGTAGCCTCAGAGCACTTCTGTCGCAGGTTGCTGAGTCGGAGATAAAAATGCCCACCACCGTTCGCATCGGATGCGCCAGTGCATTCTGGGGAGATACGTCCACCGCCGCCGCGCAACTGGTGGAGGGCGGCAAGCTGGATTATCTGGTGTTCGATTACCTGGCCGAGATCACGATGTCGATCATGGCCGGGGCACGCATGAAAGACCCACAGGCGGGGTTTGCCGGCGACTTCATCGACGTGCTGACACCACTGCTGCAACAACTGGCCGAGCAGAACATCCGCGTGATCAGCAATGCCGGCGGGATCAATCCGCAAGCCTGCGCCGCCGCGCTGCAAGCGGCCTGCGACAAGGCCGGCGTCGCACTGAAAATCGCCGTATTACTGGGCGATGATCTGCAACCACAGCTCAAACAGCTCAGCGGCATCACCGAAATGTTCAGCGGCGCCCCGCTGCCGCCGATGTGCGTGTCGACCAACGCCTACCTTGGCGCGCCGGGCATTGTCGAAGCGCTGCGCCTGGGCGCCGACATTGTCATCACTGGGCGCGTGGTCGACAGCGCGGTGGTCAGTGCGGCGCTGGTGCATGAATTCGGCTGGTCATGGCACGACTACGACAAACTCGCCCAGGCTGCGCTCGCCGGGCACATCATCGAATGCGGCGCGCAATGCACCGGCGGCAATTTCACCGATTGGCGCGAAGTGCCGGATTACGAGCACATCGGGTTTCCGATCGTGGAAGTCAGCGCCGACAGCCAGTTCATCGTCAGCAAGCCCGAAGGCAGCGGCGGACTGGTCACCCCGCTGACCGTCGGCGAGCAAATGCTTTATGAAATCGGCGATCCGCAGGCCTATCTGTTGCCCGACGTGGTCTGCGATTTCACTGGGGTCAGACTTCAACAACAAGGCAAGAATGCCGTGCACGTCCACGGCGCCAAAGGCCTGCCACCGAGCGCTAAATACAAAGTCAGCGCCACCTACCCGGACGGGTTTCGTTGCACCGCCAGTTGCCTGATCGCCGGTATCGATGCAGTGGAAAAAGCGCAGCGCGTCAGTCGGTCGATCATCGACAAGACTTCGCAAATGTTCAGCCAGCGCGGCTGGGCGCCCTATAGCGAAATCAACATCGAACTGCTCGGCAGCGAAGCCACCTACGGCCCCCACGGCCAGCGCCGCGACAGCCGCGAAGTGGTGATCAAGCTCGCCGTGCGCCACCCGAGCAAACAGGCGCTGGTACTGTTCTCCCGGGAAATTGCCCAGGCCGCGACCGGCATGGCGCCGGGGCTGACCGGCATCGTCGGCGGGCGGCCAACGGTGTATCCGCTGATTCGTCTGTTTTCATTCCTGATCGATAAAAGCGCCTGCACAGTACAGATCGACATGGCCGGTCAACGATATCCATGCGCCCTGCCTTCGCTCAGCGCAATCGACAGCGCGGATTTGCCCCTGCCCCATCAGCCGCCCAAACCACAGGGCCGCGCCGATGCCAGTGTGGCGCTGGTAAAACTGGCCGTCGCGCGCTCCGGTGACAAGGGCAATCACAGCAACATTGGCGTGATGCCGCGCAAACCCGAATACCTGCCATGGATCGCCGAAGCGCTGACCCCAGCCGTGGTTGTCGACTGGATGAATCATGTACTCGACCCGATCCACGGCCGGGTCGAACGCTGGTATCTGCCCGGCACCCACAGCCTGAATTTTCTATTGGAAAACGCCCTCGGCGGTGGTGGCGTGGCCAGTCTGCGCATCGATCCGCAAGGCAAAGCCTTCGCCCAGCAACTGTTGGAAATCCAGATCCCGGTGCCGCAGAGCATCGCCGAACAGCTCGACTAGAGGATTGTTTGCATGGCTTACGCGTCGATTTTCCACGCCGGTCTGTTCAGCGGCCAGACCATCATCGTCACCGGTGGCGGTAGTGGCATCGGTCGCTGCACCGCCCATGAACTGGCGGCCCTCGGCGCCAATGTACTGCTGGTCGGGCGCAAGCCGGAGAAACTGCAAAAGGTCACCGACGAAATCGCCGAGGACGGTGGCCGCGCGCACTGGAAGGCTTGCGATATCCGCGATGAAGAAGCGGTAAAACAACTGGTCAGCGAATTGATTGCTGAACACGGACCGATCCACGGTCTGGTCAACAATGCCGGCGGCCAGTACCCGTCGCCCTTGGCCTCGATCAATCAGAAAGGTTTCGAAACCGTGCTGCGCACCAATCTGGTCGGTGGTTTTCTGATGGCGCGGGAAGTGTTCAACCAGTCGATGAGCAAACACGGCGGCAACATCGTCAACATGCTCGCCGACATGTGGGGCGGCATGCCCGGCATGGGTCACTCTGGCGCGGCGCGGTCGGGCATGGACAACTTCACCAAAACTGCCGCGTTCGAATGGGGTTATGCCGGCGTGCGGGTCAACGCGGTGGCGCCGGGCTGGATTGCCTCCAGCGGCATGGACACTTACGAAGGCGCGTTCAAAGCGGTGATTCCGACCCTGCGTGAACATGTGCCACTCAAGCGCATCGGCACCGAGTCGGAAGTCAGTGCGGCGATTGTTTTTTTGCTGAGCCCGGCCGCCGCATTTATCAGTGGCAGCACCTTGAAAATCGACGGCGCGGCCAGCCTCGGCAGCCGTGCATGGCCGTTGCACAAGGCGACCCACAGCGAGTCGTTCAACGGTTTCCACCGCGCGTATTTACCCGATGTGCTGAAGGACAAGGAGTAAGCCATGCCGCAGATCCAGTCCCGACTCGACCCGCACAGCGAAGCGTTTGCCCGCAACCGCACGGCCATGCTCGCGGCGATCGAACACGTGCAGCAACTCGAACAGAGCCTGCTGAACAAGGCCACCGAAGCCAAAGCCAGGTTCGACAAGCGCGGGCAACTGCTGCCCCGTGAGCGCTTGAATCTGTTGCTCGATCCCGGCGCGCCGTTTCTCGAACTGGCCAGCCTCGCCGGCTACAAGTTGCACGACGACAAGGACGGCAGTTCCGCCGGTGGCGGACTGATCGCCGGTATCGGTTACGTCTGCGGCATTCGCGCGATGGTGGTGGCGAACAACAGCGCAATCAAGGGCGGGACGATCTCGCCCACTGGCCTGAAAAAATCCCTGCGCCTGCAACAGATCGCCCAGGAAAACAAACTCCCGGTGATCACCCTTGCCGAAAGTGGCGGTGCCAACCTCAATTACGCCGCCGAGATTTTTGTCGAAGGCGCGCGCAGTTTTGCCAATCAGGCGCGGATGTCGGCAATGGGTTTGCCGCAGATTACCGTGGTGCATGGCTCGGCCACGGCCGGTGGCGCCTATCAGCCGGGGCTGTCGGATTACGTGGTGGTGGTGCGCGGCAAGGCCAAGCTGTTCCTCGCCGGTCCGCCACTGCTCAAAGCGGCCACCGGCGAAGTCGCCACCGATGAAGAACTCGGTGGCGCCGAGATGCACGCACAGGTCGCCGGAACGGCTGAATACCTTGCTGAAAACGATGCCGATGGCGTGCGTCAGGTCCGTGAAATCCTCCGTATGCTGCCGTGGAACGAGCAACTGCCGTGGTTGCCGGAGCCGCAATACAAAGAGCCGCTCTACCCCATCGATGAATTGCTCGGGCTGATCCCCGACGATCCGAAAAAACCTTACGACGTGCGCGAAATCATCGCGCGCATTGCCGACGAATCCTGCTTCGTCGAATTCAAGGGCGAGTTCGATCAGCAAACTGTTTGCGGCCAGTTGAAGATTCAGGGCCGCGCCTGCGGGTTCATCGGCAACAACGGCCCGATCACACCCAACGGCGCGAGCAAAGCGGCGCAGTTCATTCAGTTGTGCGATCAGAGCCAGACGCCGCTGCTGTTCTTTCACAACACCACCGGTTTCATGGTCGGCACCGAATCCGAGCAGCAAGGCGTGATCAAACACGGCTCGAAACTGATTCAAGCGGTAGCCAATGCACGGGTGCCTAAACTGACGATGGTCGTCGGCGGTTCCTACGGTGCCGGCAACTATGCGATGTGCGGACGCGGACTCGATCCGCGCTTCATCTTCGCCTGGCCGAACAGCCGCACGGCGGTGATGGGCGGTGCACAGGCCGGCAAAGTCTTGCGCATCGTTACCGAAGCCAAGCAGTTGAAGGACGGCCTGACGCCAGACCCGAAAATGCTCGACATGCTCGAACAGGTCACCGCGCAGAAACTCGACAGCCAGTCCACCGCTCTCTATGGCAGCGCCAACCTGTGGGACGACGGGCTGATCGATCCCCGCGACACGCGCACCCTGCTCGGCTACTTGCTGGACATCTGCCACGAGGCCGACATTCGCACGTTGCAACCCAATAGCTTCGGCGTCAGCCGGTTCTGACCGCCACGGACCCTACGGAGAACAATAACAATGATCTTCACCCCGGAACACGAAGCCCTGCGCCGTACCGTCCGCCAATTTGTCGAGCACGAGATCAATCCGCACGTCGACGAATGGGAAAAAGCCGGACGCTTCCCGATCCACGAGATTTTCCGCCAGGCCGGCGACCTCGGTTTGTTGGGGATTTCCAAGCCGGAAAAATTCGGCGGCATGGGCCTCGATTACAGCTATTCGATTGTCGCCGCCGAAGAGTTCGGCACCATTCATTGCGGCGGCATTCCGATGTCGATCGGCGTGCAGACCGACATGTGTACGCCTGCCCTCGCCCGTTTCGGCTCCGATGAATTGCGCGAAGAGTTCCTGCGCCCGGCGATCACTGGCGAGCAGGTTGGTTGCATCGGCGTCTCCGAAGTCGGTGCAGGCTCCGACGTCGCCGGGCTGAAAACCACCGCGCGCAAGGACGGCGACGACTATGTGATCAACGGCAGCAAGATGTGGATCACCAACTCGCCGAGCGCCGATTTCATCTGCCTGCTGGCCAACACCTCGGACGACAAACCACACATCAACAAATCGCTGATCATGGTGCCGATGAACACCCCGGGGATCAGCCTCAGCTCGCACCTGGACAAGCTCGGCATGCGCAGCTCGGAAACCGCCCAGGTGTTTTTCGACAACGTGCGCGTGCCACAGCGCAATCGCATCGGCCATGAAGGCGCCGGGTTCATGATGCAGATGCTGCAGTTTCAGGAAGAACGCCTGTTCGGCGCGGCAAACATGATCAAGGGGCTGGAATATTGCGTCGACAGCACCATTGAGTACTGCAAGGAGCGCAAGACCTTCGGCAATGCACTGATCGACAACCAGGTCATCCACTTCCGCCTCGCCGAATTGCAGACCGAAATCGAATGCCTGCGCGCGCTGGTCTATCAGGCCACCGAGCAGTACGTGAAAGGCCAGGACGTCACGCGGCTGGCGTCGATGGCCAAGCTCAAGGCCGGGCGTCTGGGCCGCGAAGTCAGCGACAGCTGCCTGCAATATTGGGGCGGCATGGGTTTCATGTGGGACAACCCGGTGGCCCGCGCCTACCGCGATGTCCGGCTGGTATCGATTGGCGGCGGCGCCGACGAAATCATGCTGGGGATTATCTGCAAACTGATGGGCATCCTCCCGGGGAAAAAGAAATGAGCAGCCTGCCGCAATGTCAGACGCTGTTGCTGGAACTGCATGGCGGCGTGCTGCACATCACCCTCCATCGGCCGGACAGTCGAAATGCGATGAGCCTGCAGATGGTCAGCGAACTGCGCGCGGTGCTGGCGGCTGTGCGTGATGACCGCGCTGTTCGGGCGTTGGTGCTCAGCGGTGCCGGCGGGCATTTCTGTGCCGGTGGCGATATCAAGGACATGGCCAGCGCTCGCGCTCAAGGCACCGAGGCTTATCGCGTTCTGAACCGGGCATTCGGCGCCCTGCTGGATGAAGCCCAGCACACGCCGCAAGTGCTGATCACCGTGCTGCAAGGCGCGGTGCTAGGCGGTGGTTTCGGTCTGGCCTGTGTCAGCGACATCGCGATTGCCGATCATCAGGCGCAATTCGGTTTACCGGAAACCAGCCTCGGCTTGCTGCCGGCGCAGATTGCGCCGTTTGTGGTGCAGCGCATCGGCCTCACCGAAACCCGTCGGTTGGCACTGACCGCCGCACGTTTCGATGGGCACCAGGCGCGCCGTCTGGGGCTGGTGCATTTTGTCGAAGAGGATTCGCAGGCCTTGGCTGAGCGGCTGGATGAGGTGTTGCAACATGTGCTGTGTTGCGCGCCGGAGGCGAATGCCATGACCAAGAAATTGTTGTTGGCGAGTGCCGGGCAGCCTTCAAGTGAATTGCTCGATGAGGCGGCGCAGTGGTTTAGCGAGGCAGTGACTGGCGCCGAAGGTGTGGAGGGAACCATGGCTTTTGTGCAGAAGCGTAAACCTCGGTGGGCCACTTAAAAGCATCGCGAGCAGGCTCACTCCTACAGGGGAAATGCATTCCAAGTGTAGGAGCGAGCCTGCTCGCGATGAGGCCATCACATTCACCGCCAAATACTCAGGAAGATCACCATGCCCGCCATCCACAAAATCCTGATCGCCAACCGCGGTGAAATTGCCTGCCGCATCCAGCGCACCGCCCAAGCCTTGGGCTATCGCACCGTCGCCGTCTTCAGCGATGCCGACGCCGATGCCCTGCACGTTCAGATGGCTGACCAAGCCGTTCGCATTGGTCCGTCCCCCGTTCAACAGTCATACCTCAACATCCCGGCGATCCTCGACGCCGCTCGCCGCAGCGGCGCTGACGCGATCCATCCCGGCTACGGCTTTCTTTCGGAAAACGCCGAATTCGCCCGCGCCTGCGAACAGGCCGGGCTGATCTTCATCGGCCCCAGCGTCGAAGCCATCGAATTGATGGGCAGCAAACGCCAGTCAAAAATCGCCATGCTCGAAGCGGGTGTGCCGTGCATCGCCGGTTATCAAGGCGCCGAACAGGACGACGCCACCCTGCTGCGTGAAGCCGAGCGAATCGGCTACCCATTGATGATCAAGGCCAGTGCCGGCGGTGGTGGGCGCGGCATGCGTCTGCTGCAAAATGCGGCTGATCTGCCGGCGCAACTGCGCACCGCGCGCTCCGAAGCATTGAACGCGTTCGGCAGCGACGAACTGATCCTCGAACAAGCGTTGATCGAGCCACGGCATGTCGAAGTGCAGCTGTTCGGCGATCAGCACGGCAACCTGATCTACCTGGGCGAACGTGACTGCTCAATCCAGCGCCGCCACCAGAAAGTCATCGAAGAAGCGCCCTGCCCGGTGATGACCGCCGAGTTGCGTCAGGCCATGGGTGAAGCGGCATTGAAAGCCGGGCGCGCAGTGAACTATGTTGGCGCTGGCACCGTTGAGTTTCTGCTCGACACACGCGGCCAGTTCTACTTTCTGGAAATGAATACGCGTCTGCAAGTCGAGCACCCGGTAACTGAACTGATTACCGGGCTGGATCTGGTCGCATGGCAATTGCTCGTTGCCGAAGGGCAGCCGTTGCCGCTGACCCAGGATCAGGTTCAGCTCAACGGACATGCCATGGAGGTGCGGCTTTACGCCGAAGATCCCGCGCAAGACTTCCTGCCACAAACAGGCCGAGTGCAAGCCTGGGAACCGGCGCTGCAGCACGGTACGCGAATCGACCATGGTTTGCTTGAAGGGCAATCGGTCAGCCCGTTCTACGACCCGATGCTCGGTAAGCTGATCGCCTGGGGTGCGACTCGCGAGGAAGCCCGACGCAAACTGTTGCGCGCGGTACAGGACACGGTGCTATTGGGTGTACAGAGTAATCAGCGCCTGCTCGCCAGTCTGTTGCAACACCCGCAGTTCATCAGCGGCGACTTCAGTACTGCCTTCATCGCCCGGCACTTCAGTGATCACCCTTGCCTGCACCGCTCCATTCCGGATGCCGAGCAGCTGGCGATCGCAACGGTACTTTTCTATCAAACCAGCGCCCGCAGCCACCGCGCACCACTTAACGGCTGGCGCAATAACGCGAATGTACCGCTGCATTATCGCCTCGGCCTCGACGATCAGACCTGGACCGTGCAACTGCTCGCTGAGGCACACGGCGTGTTCAAAGTGCAGATAGCCGACCGCACGCTTGAATTGAAACTTATCGACCACGATGCCCAGTCGGTCACGCTGGAAGTTGACGGTCTTCGTCAGCGCCACACCTACCGCCTGAATGACGAGCAACTCTGGTTGTTCTGCCATCCCGGCAGTCTGCACCTTGAGGATCGAACTCACGCCGTGATCGACAGTCAGACCAGCGTCAGCTCCGGCACCCTGAAAGCACCCATGGACGGTGCCATCGTCGACGTACTGGTCAGCGAAGGCAGTCCGGTCAGTAAAGGTCAGTTGCTGGTGGTGCTGGAGGCAATGAAAATGGAGCACCCGCTCAAGGCCGGTATCGACGGCGTGCTCAAGCGGGTGCAGGTCAAGGTCGGCGATCAGGTAAAAAATCGTCAGGTTCTGTTGCAGGTCGAGTAGTCAGCCACACGCCCGTGCGGGTTTTGACTACGCTCTGAGTTATCAGAACGCGGAAATCAGGAACCCTGCGATGCCTCACTGGCTGGTCATAGATCTGGAAGCCACCACCGATGAGGGTGGCTGGCCAGTCACCGAAATGGAAATTATCGAGATCGGCGCCACCCTGGTCGATCGCGCCGGACGCGAGCAGGATCACTTCCAGCGTTTCGTCAAACCGACGCGACGGCCGTTGCTCACGCCTTTTTGTCGTGAACTCACGCACATCACTCAGGCCAATATCGACTCGGCGCAGCCGTTGACTGAAGTCTGGCCGGCGTTCGAACGCTGGCTCGCGCAACATCAGACACGCCTTGAAGGCTGGGCCAGTTGGGGTGATTACGACCGCAAGCAGTTGTTGCAGGAGTGGCAGCGTCTGCAAATCGACAGTGGCTTGAGCAAAGTGCCGCACATGAACCTCAAACAACGCTTCGCCAAGGCCCGCCGCCTGGAGCGTCCATTAGGCCTCAACGGTGCGCTGCAATTGGCCGGCATGCAGTTCAGCGGCCAGCAGCATCGGGCACTGGAAGATGCGCGCAACACCGCGCGGTTGTTGCCACTGGTGTTGCCACTCTAGGGTCAATTCGAGAACTCACCGGACAGACGCCGGGCAGGTGACGGCGCGAAAAGCCTTGTGCATACTGGCCGCCTCCAATTTCTAACCCTTTTCGAGGAATCGCCCATGTTTAAAGTCAACGAGTACTTCGACGGCACCGTCAAGTCGATCGCCTTTGGCACCGCTGAAGGTCCGGCGACCATCGGCGTCATGGCCCCGGGCGAATACGAATTCGGCACCGCTCAGCGTGAAATCATGCATGTGGTTTCCGGCGCACTGACCGTCAAACTGCCCGACAGCAGCGACTGGGAAACCTTCGCCGCCGGCAGCCAGTTCAACGTCCCGGCCAACAGCAAGTTCCAGCTGAAAGTTGCGGTCGACACCGCTTACCTGTGCGAGTACCGCGGCTAAACCCACGGCTTTCACTGCGATAAAAAAATGCCCGTGTCCAAGGACACGGGCATTTTCGTTTCAGAGACGGATTACTCGAGAATCTCCACCGGCATGCCGACTTCGAGTCGGCCATTGTTGTCGTTGACCAGATTCTGGCCGAACATCGCACCATCGGCTTCGGCGCGGTATTTCTGCAAGGTGGCCAGAGGTTCGCGGTCGGCACTGCGCTCACCGGTTTGCGGGTCGATGGTGGTGAGGATACAACGCGAACACGGCTTGACCACGCGGAATTCAACATCGCCAATGCGAATGCGCTTCCAACTGTCTTCGGCATAAGCCTCACTGCCTTCGATCACCAGGTTCGGCCGAAAACGCAGCATTTCCAATGGTCGTCCGACCTGTTGCGAAAGGTCCTGCAAAGAGGCCTCGCCGATCAACAACAGCGGAAATCCGTCAGCGAACGCGACCTGATCGTCATCCTTGCCGAAGCCTGCCTGGGTGGTCCGGGCGCGATCCAGCGGCACCTGCACCAGCCGGGTCGGTTTGCCGATGAAATCGCTGACCCAACGGGCCGCCTCATCACCGGCATCCGGCACGCGCAAGGTATCGCGCCAGATCGTCACGCCGCGCAGTTCTGCGTTGTTGCCCGGCAATGCGATTTCGATGGGAGGCTGTTGCGGCGCACTAAGGGTCAGACCGCCCTGCGCATTCCATAGCGCCGACAACTGACTCATCTTCGCTTCAGCGCGCTGGGTCAGAAAGCGCCCGCTGGCCTCGTCCACGAGCATCCAGCGTCGATCGCCATCAAGCCCCAGCTTGTCGAGATCAACACTGTGCAGCACATCGACTTTGCCGGATTTCAACGGGTAACGATAAAGCGCGCTCAGACGCAGCATGGCCAGCTCCCTGGAGGGTAAAAACGCCACCCTATACGAGCTTGATCAGGAATCAAAGAGCAATAACTGTAGGAGTGAGCCTGCTCGCGATAACGGTGTGTCAGGTAATGATTCGGGGCTGACACACCGTTATCGCGAGCAGGCTCACTACTGGAATGGGTGTGTGATCAGGCCGGAACTTCGTCGAGCATCAGACGCTGGCGAACGACGTCGACCAGTTTGTCCGGCTGGAATTTGGAGAGGAAGTTGTCGCAGCCGACCTTCTTCACCATCGAGTCGTTGAAGCTACCGGACAGCGAGGTATGCAGCACCACGTACAAGCCACGCAGACGCGGATCGTTACGAATTTCGGTAGTCAGGCGATAACCGTCCATCTCCGGCATTTCCGCATCAGTAAAGATCATCAGCAGCTTGTCGGTCATGTTCACGCCGGTATCGGCCCAGGCCTTGAGCATGTTCAGCGCCTTCAGGCCATCGCTGGCAATGTGCATTTTTACCCCGAGCTGGCCGAGGGTGTCGCGCAATTGCGAAAGCGCGACGTTGGAGTCGTCGACCAGCAGCACTTCACGGCCACGGGCGCGCTCGAGCACCGGATCATCGAGTTTTTCACGCGAGACCTTGGCGTTGTACGGGACGATTTCGGCGAGGACTTTCTCGACGTCGATGATTTCCACCAGTTGATCGTCGACCTTGCTGATCGCGGTCAGATAGTGCTGACGCCCGGCGCTGGTCGGCGGCGGCAGAATGGCTTCCCAGTTCATGTTGACGATACGGTCCACACCGCCCACCAGGAAGGCCTGCACCGAGCGGTTGTATTCGGTGACGATGATCGTGCTGTTGGGCCCCGGCACCAACGGACGCATACCGATCGCCTGAGACAGGTCAATGACCGGCAAGGTCTGACCGCGCAGATTGACCACTCCGCACACAAACGGATGACGCTGCGGCATCAAGGTCAGCTTCGGCAGTTGCAGCACTTCCTGAACCTTGAACACGTTGATTGCGAACAACTGCCGCCCGGCCAGTCGAAACATGAGAATTTCCAGGCGATTCTCACCCACCAGTTGCGTGCGTTGGTCTACCGTGTCGAGAATGCCGGCCATCAATGACTCCTGGGCTTGTTCTGATGAATTCACTATGTGAGGTTATCGGCGGCAAATCGCAGTTCTTGATTGCCATACCCGACCCCATCAAAAATGCCATGAACAGGCATTGATGTCACATTAACATCATGCTTTACTGGCCCGGTGATTTTCATCTGCTACATTCTCTGCGGCGCGACCTCGGTTTGCACGGTAGGTTCCCGCGCCTAAGGGATTCCCCTAGTAACAATCAGGCCCAACCTGATATTCGCAATATCCAATAGCCATTAATGTGACGCCATTCTCATTGCATGAACGGAGTCAGGCTATTGTGTGCGATCGCAGTTCAGTGGAAACAAGCCCTCTGGAACCTCTCAGTCTGTGCACTTGCACGTCTGGGCGCGATCTCCCGACGATTCACGATCGTCGCCACACACGGCATTCCCTCATCAGACATGACGTTGTGGAGATAAGCATGCCAATGGACCGCAAAGAGTGGGTACAACGCTTCCCCGAATTCCTTGTCGAGGCCGAGCAACTCCTGGCCAAGTCCGAAGAATGCCTCAGCCATCTGCAATTGATCAGCAATGACAAGGACGCCATCGAGTGCATGCTCGGTACTCTGCTGAAACTCGCACGCAGGGCTGAAGCCCTCGCGCTGGAGGCAATTTCCGAGTTTTCCCTGCACATTTACAGTCTGCTCAACCTCAATCAGGATCACGTCGACCTTCACGAACAGGCCCTGCAAGCCTTGCAGGATTGCTTCACATTGATGGCCTGGCAGCTTGAACTGGTCGATCAGCAGACAGGGCAACTGAGTCTGGATGAAAGTGAGCAGGCTTCGTTGCTCGAAGCATTCGCCTTTCAGGTCAACCAAAGCCGCCATCAACCGCCCCGGACGGGCAAACGTTTGCCCCAACTGCCCTACTCGGGACAAGCCTGACCCGCACTCGGTACCCGCGCAAGCACTTGGAACACAAGCGTTGAATGTCGCAATTGAATAGTTCATACCTGCCAGCGACAAGTCGAACTAAATAATCACTGAAAGCCGACGCCGATATTTTTTGCCGGCCTCAGGGTTTACCTGTGTGCAAACAAGCACAACTTCAGGCAACACTGACATCGATCGAACACAACAAATCGACTTTTCCATTATGGAACTTGCGTCCAATATCACGTATTTCCTGACTCAATGGACATATATAGCAAACGCGACCAACGGTATCTTAAGTGGTATTATGCCGCCCATTAGTTGCTTTCAAATTAGTGGCACAGTGACTTCAGAGATCGCTATCCACTGATAGTTGGCGGCCAATACGCTTACTGAACCGCGTTGAAATCAATAATATAATCGACAGCATTTTCAGACAGAGACCCGTCAGCCTCCGGCCGGTCTGCCCGCAGCGAACATCCATTGGCTCCATCCGTTATGTACGCCAGCCTCAAGTCAATCACTACATGGCCACCCTCCCGCGAAAATGCTCGCCGGTTCACACTCATACTGTGTGTCGCGGCCACGCTCGGCAGTTTGCTGACCTACGCTCTTTCAACACCACTTTGCCTGGGATTGCTGCTGCTCGATATCGCTGCTACTGCGTGCGTCTGGGTGCAATATCGACTGTCACGCAAATCGATCAAGTTTCAGCCGCAGGAACTCGCTGACCGCTTGCTGGAAGTCCAGGAAAACGAGCGCCATCGCCTCAGCCGCGAACTGCACGACGATATCGGCCAACTGCTGACGGCCGCCAAACTGCAAAGCGAATGGCTCAAGCGGCGCATGCCCGACGACTTGCAGGAACAATGCACCGCGCTGTGCGACACCCTGGAAGAAACCCTCAACAAGGTGCGCGACGTTTCAGCCATTCTCAACCCGCGCCAGTTGACCAGCCTGGGACTTGAAGCCAGCCTGCGTGCGCACCTGCTCAAGACATTGGCCAACACTAACGTGCACTGGAGCCTCGATTGCCAGCAGCGGCTCAATGGCATTCCGGAAGAAATGGCAGTCGCCGCCTTTCGTATTACCCAAGAGGCTGTTACCAATATCCTGCGTCACGCACAGGCAAAAAATCTGGTGATACGCGTGCAACGTCTGCCCAAAGGTCTGACGTTGCTGATCAGCGATGACGGCCTGGGATTCGCCCCGGCGACCAACCCCGGTCGTGAAGGACAACGAGGCATGGCCGGGATGGCCGAACGAATCGAGCAACTGGGTGGCACCCTGAACGTCATCAGCGAACCGGGCAAAGGCACTCAAATCGAAGCACTCTTCCCGTGGGCGCCACGCGCACTCGAGCGGGCCAGTACGAATAAGGTTATGCGTTGACTTGCAACTTACTTCTGGTGGATGACCACTCGCTGATCAGGGCCGGCGTGCGCGCTCTGGTACTGGATATTCCCGGTTACGCGGTGATTGGCGAGGCCAATGACGGTTCGCAGCTGCTCGAAATGGTCGAGCAACTGAATCCGGATATCGTATTGCTGGATATCTCCATGAAAGAAACCGGTGGCCTGGAAGCCCTGCAACGGCTCAAGCGGGTGCGCCCGCAGAGCAAGGTGCTGATCCTGTCGATGCACACCGATCCGGCGCTGATCATGCAGGCGCTGGAATCCGGCGCCCACGGCTACCTGCTCAAGGACACCACAGCGACAGAGCTTGAGCATGCACTGGAAGCCTTGCGCAACAACGAGCGCTACCTGAGCCCGGCCATCGCCCATACCGTCATCAATCAGGCCCTGACCCGTAATCAGAAGCAGCAGCCGGAGGCAGCCGACTCGCACAATCTGACCGCGCGCCAACTGGAAATCCTGCGCTTGATCGTGCGCGGAAAATCCACCCGGGAAATCGCCAATGGCCTGGGCCTGAGCATCAAGACTGTCGAGACCCACCGTTCACAAATCATGAAGCGACTGCAAATCTACGACGTGGCGGGTCTGGTGCTGTTCGCCGTGCGTGAGCAGATCATCAGCCTGGACGACTGATCAGCCCGGCGCTGCTCAACAAAGGAGAATGTTCCGGCAAATGCACGCGCAACGCCGCCGGACGCGCCTCGAATCGCATGCTGTCACCTTCGAGCGGTTCGCCATCAAGATTGATGCACAGCCCCTCGGCCACCTTGATTTCGACCCATGGCAAACGGGTGCGAACAAACATGTTGTCGATCCCGAAACCATCGCTGAGCAGCGTCTTCAAGGTGCCCACCAACTCCTGGGGCGCCGGCAGAATGCTGATATCCAGCAAGCCATCATCGGCCAGCGCCTCCGGGCACAACACGTGTCCACCGCCGGCCTGTCGGCCATTGCCGATACCCAGTGCCAACAGCTCGCCACGCCAGTGAAAATCCGGCCCCTGAAGTTCGCCGTAAGCGGCATGCAGCTCGCTGAATCGTGACAAGCCAGTGAACAGATAAGCAGCACCGCCAAGTACTTTTTTCAGGTCCTCGGAGGTATTGGCCGTGACCTGGCTGCCGAAACCACCGGTGGCCATGTTGAGAAAAATCTGCCCGCCCACTTCACCCAGATCGATGGCGCGCGGTGGCACATCGAGCAGCTCAAGGGCTTCGGCAGGCTCCAGTGGTACGCCGGCGGCACGGGAAAAATCGTTGGCAGTGCCCAAAGGCAGGAGTACGAGGCTGGCTTTGCCAGGATGCGCGGCGAGCGCTTCGGCGATATCGCGCAAGGTGCCATCGCCGCCCCCGGCAATGATTTTCGTGTAGCCGTCGGCCAAGGCTTGTTCTACCCAGCGCTGTGCGTCCCCTGCCTCCCAGGTCAGACGCACGGCCAGCTCCCAGCCTTGCTTGCGCTTGTCCTCGACGGCGGTGCGTACCGCCTCGTTGAGTGCCTGCTTGCCATGCAGAATCAACAGCGCCCGGCGTTCACTCATAACATCACTCCCAAATCGATCAGTTAAGACATCTTGACCACTGGCGCACGCAAAAAAGCCGTCAAACCCGTAATTAATTCAGCGCTCCGAGCCTCGACGTCCTACACGACGGTATTTTTTCTTACAAAACATGCGGAATCGGCTTAATTGACCCGGTTCGAGCATTGGGTCACCGTGTGTTGGCGGTATCGATTTTTCAATCCAACACACAAGGACGTGCATGTAATGAGTGGATACACCCCATGGGCTCTTGCCGGTTCGAGAGCTGGAAAAGGTTGCAAGCAAACAGTTGAAACAATCGGTGGATGCTTCCATGCCTGGTCATGAAGCGAGAATACCCATGAGCCCGGTTGGACCGATTGTCGAAAGTCGCGCGAATCACAAGTCCGATTTCAAAAACAGCGCCAGAACCACTGGAGAAGTTGATATGGAACCCCGTGTTACCGAGCTGGAAACCCATCTCAAATACCTTCGACGGGACATGGACGAAATTCGCGGTGATGTCCGAACGATCAAACACCGGCTTGCGTACTCGGCGGGTGCAACAGCGGTAGTGCTGGGTTTGCTGGGCTGGGTGGCCAATAGCCGATTCGATCAGCTTGTGACATTGATCAGCAATTAATTGAATCAGTCATTGCAGGCGCCGCCTGAGTCAGCCGACGCCTGCATTTACGAGATAGCGATCAGTCGAGCAAGTCACTCAGCGGGATGAAGACCACTTCGTCTCCGGCGCTCAGCGTGCGACCTTCCAGCACCTCGACCAATCCATCTGCCCACGCGGCGCTACGCAGTACACCTGAGCTCTGGTTGCGGTAGACAGTCGCCCGTCCTTGCTCAAGGCGGCCTCGCAGGTACTCACGCCGATTGCCTGCCACCGGCCAGTCAAACCCCGCTGGCACGGTAAACTTCAGCGGCTCCACGACCCGAACGCCCTGACGGCGTAACAGATAAGGCCGAGTGAGCAGCGCAAAGGTCACCAGTGTCGACGCCGGATTGCCTGGCAAGCCAATGACCGGCACGTTGCGGAAATGGCCAAAAGTTAGCGGTTTTCCGGGCTTGATCGCCAGCTTCCAAAGGGCAAGCTCGCCCTCTTCACGCAATGCGATACCCAAAAAATCCGCCTCACCCACCGACACGCCACCGGTGGAAAGAATCAGGTCAACATCCTGCAACTCACCCAGACGCGCACGGGTTGTGGCCAGATCGTCCGGAAGAATACCGGCATCGATCACTTCACAACCCAGTCGTTGCAGCCAACTGCACAGCAACACTCGATTGCTGTTGTATATCTGTCCCGGCCCCAGGGCCTGGCCCGGCTCGACCAATTCATCGCCAGTGGAAATCACCGCGACACGAACCTTGCGCACGACCTTCAACCCGGCGCAGCCCAACGATGCGGCTAATCCCTGCTCTATCGGACCCAGCCGAGTTCCGGCGGGCAGGATCAGTTCACCAACTGTGGTTTCCTGACCTTGCGGGCGAATGTTCTGCCCGGCCTTCATCGGTTCAAGGAAACGCACCCTTTCATCGGTTTGAACCTCAGCGTTTTCCTGCATTTCCACGCAATCAGCGCCCGCGGGCACCGGCGCCCCGGTGAAGATCCGTGCACAGGTGCCCGGCTTCAGCGGTTCGGGGGATTGCCCGGCAAACACCTTCTGACTGACCGGCATCGGTTCGCTCGTCCAGTCGGCCAGATTCAGCGCATAACCGTCCATGGCGCTGTTTGGCCAGGGTGGCAGATCCAGCGTCGAAATCAGGTCTTCGCTCAGCACACGCCCCTGAACCTGAGCCAGCGGCAAATACTCATGCTCGACAATCGGCGAGGCCTCGGCCATGTCGAGCAGGCGCTCAAGCGCCAGCTCGACCGGCATCAGCGCTCCGGTCTTGCCCGGCTTACCCACGGGATTCACAAGGCGCTGCCTGCTTCAAATGAGTCACGAAGTTGCACGGACGATGACGCGCGTCCAACTGCTCGCCCAGGATGCCATCCCAACCGGTGCGTACGGCATTGGTCGAACCTGGCAAACAGCACACCAGCGTGCCGTTGGCCAGACCGGCCAGCGCGCGGGACTGAACTGTCGAGGTACCGATATCGGCTACCGAAATCTGCCGGAACAACTCCCCAAACCCGTCGACCTGTTTATCCAGCAGGCAGGCAACCGCTTCCGGCGTGCTGTCGCGACCGGTAAATCCGGTACCGCCGGTGATCAGCACGACCTGCACGACATCGTCGGCAATCCAGGTGGCGACTTGCGCGCGAATTTTGTAGAGGTCATCTTTGAGCAAAACCCGCTCCGCCAAACGGTGGCCCGCCGCCGTCAAGCGATCGACGAAGACCTGGCCTGAGGTATCGGTTTCCAGAGTTCGGGTGTCACTGACTGTCAGCACCGCAATATTGAGCGGCACGAAAGGTACATCAGCCTTGGCTTTCATAGGCTCGTCCAGTTGTAGGAGAAACAGCCCGGTGTTATATCACAGCGCCCTATTTTTTCGCCGCCCCTCTGGAGAGCTGCCATGACCCGCGATTCGCAATTGCCCCCCTGCTCCATTCTGCTCCTGGCAGGCGGGCGCGGCCAACGCATGGGCGGTCAGGACAAAGGCCTGGTCGAGTGGCTGGGCGAACCGTTGATTGCACATTTGCAGCGTAGGGTACGCGGGCTGACTGACGACCTGATCATCTCCTGCAACCGCAACCGCGAGCGTTACGCACCGTTTGCCGATCAATTGGTGGTCGATGACGAGGGCGATTTTCCGGGGCCATTGGCGGGTATTCGTGCCGGTCTGAAAGCGGCGCGCCATAGCCACCTGCTGGTTTTGCCGTGCGACGTTCCGCGAATTGACGCCGCGCTGCTGCAAAGCATGCGCGAGACTGCCAATCAGCATCCTGAAAAACCTTTAATGTTGCGCCATGACGCGCATTGGGAGCCCTTGCTGTGTGTGATTCCGGTGGCCCTTCTAACGGCCTTCGAAGATGCCTGGAATGGAGGTGAACGCAGCCCCGGCCGGGTCATGCGCAGTCTAGGCGCCACTGCCCTGGAGTGCCCTGACAACGACCCGCGGCTGGCCAACCTGAACACCCCCGAACTGTTAAATTCCCATAACACTGTGTCAGACTGACACCATTCAAGGAACTCTCACGCCTTGTATACGTCTCAAGCTCAGTAACCAAAAGAATTCCCATTCGGAGACACACCCATGACTCAACGGACCCTCGCCACTTTCATGCTCGCACTGGGCCTTGCCACCCTCGCCGGTTGCTCGTCGCCTACAGTGATCACCTTGAATGACGGTCGCGAAATCCAGGCCGTCGACACCCCGAAATACGATGACGATTCGGGCTTCTACGAGTTCAAACAACTGGACGGCAAAGAAACCCGCATCAACAAGGATCAGGTTCGTACCGTTAAAGAGCTGTAAGCTCTGGATCGACACCGGATACAGAAAAGCCCGCATTGATTGCGGGCTTTTTCATGGGCGCTCGAAAAGTGAAGTCGATATCACCACTGCAAGGTGATCCGGCTCTCGAATTCGCGCTCCTCACCGGTCACCGGGTCGATAAACCGCAAGCCTTGCGCCAGCAGCTTCAGCGGATTGGCGTAATCGTCCTCGACGTCTTTCAACACCTGCGGATAAAACGGATCGTTGCAGATGCTCGCCCCCAGCGCAGTCATGTGGACGCGCAGTTGATGTTTCTTGCCGGTCACCGGAAACAATCCATAACGCCACAGATCGCCATGCTTTTCCCGAACCTCCACCGCCGTTTCGGTATTGCTGGCACCCACGCCTTCCTGCATGCGGAAAAACGGTTCGCCATCGACCAGACGGCTTTTGTGCACCAAGGGGAAATTCAGATCGGGCAGTGCCGGAGCGATGGCCTCATAACGCTTGTCGATCTGCCGCGTGGGGAACAGCGACTGATAAGCCGATCGGGTTTGCGGATTGGCCGAGAAAATCACCAGTCCCGCCGTATGCCGGTCGATGCGGTGCAGCGGCACCAAGTGAGGATTGTCCAGGCGATGAATCAGCCTGCGCAACAGGGTTTGCTCAACGTATTCGCCGGCGGGCGTCACCGGCAGAAAATGCGGTTTGTCAGCCACCACCAGATGTTCGTCTGCATACAGAATCGACTCGACTACCGGGATCGGCTTCTCGTCCGGCACTTCGCGAAAATAATGAATCCGCAAACCTTCCTTGTAAGGCAAGTCCACCGGGATCGGCTGGCCATGGCCGTCCAGCACGCGCCCCCGAGCGATGCGGTCCAGCCATTGCTCACGGTCAATCGCGCTGAAATGCTCGCACAGGCAATCGAGTACGGTCAGCCATTTACCGGGCGGCAGATAAAGTGTGCTCGCCTGATTCTGAGCAGCGGAAAATGTAGATGTGGACATACGAAAATCGGACCCTCAATGCAGGGCGGCATTATCCAGCACTGAGGGAAACGAACCTAGCGCAGAATGTTCAGGCCGGAATTGTTTTCAGCGCGGCAGCGTCGGTGAATTCCTTGAGCCAGCGCAATACATCAACTGCCTCCCAGCGGCCCGGATCGTACAAGGCGTAGAGCAGCCCCTGATAACCGACCACATCCAGTTGCTTGTGGTAACCGGCACGCTGAAACAAGGCCTCGATTTCGGCAAAGCAAGTGTTGAAATGCAGCTTGTTGAACGGCGTCTTGCCTTCCGTGACCAGCCCGTCCAGGCGCAATTCGAGAACGGCCTCGCGCACCACGTCAACCGACATCCGGTTCACGCTGTTTTTCAACTGTTCGACATTGACCACGGTTCATCCCTCTGACGCATTTACTGTATGAACATACAGTAACCGATGAAACCGCAAAATGCCAAGGAATGCATGGCAGTAGCGACCGACGGGATAAACCAGAAAATGCGGATTAACCCAGAAACGCGACGACCTCATCAGCGCTGAATGGCCAGTCCAGCTCAGCCCCGGTGTCGACACGACGCAGTACCGGAATTCGCAGGCTGTAAGCCGCATACCAAGCCTCATCCTCAGCAATATCGACCAGTTCAACCAACAAACCATGCTCGACAAGAGGCATCAACTCGGCCTCGGCGACTTCACACAAATGGCATCCAAGGGTGCCGAACAGCTGACATTCAGGAGGCATGATTGCTCAACCAAAAAATGAGTGGGCCTATTCTAGGCCGCACCTGAAAACCCGTCGAGCCAGCGCCGCCCAAAGGCTCCAGCCCCTCAACAAAGGGTCACAGGCAAAACCCTGACGCAAATCAGTCCACAGAAAAATCATTTGCGCGATCCTCCCGGTCTTTTTGCCTCTACGCTTGAAAAGCCTGATCTGCCATCGGAGTGTCCAGTGTTTGCCAATCTGTTGATCATCCTCGCCTCGTCCCTCGTGGTCATTGCCCTGTTCCGTCGCCTGCGGTTGCCACCGGTTCTGGGTTACCTGTGCGTCGGACTGCTGGTCGGGCCGAGTGCCTTCGACTGGGTCAACGAAAGCGAACACTTGCCTGACGTAGCCGAGTTGGGCGTGGTGTTTCTGTTGTTTTCACTGGGCCTGGAGTTCTCCCTGTCGAAGATGATCGCCCTGCGCCAGGTGGTGTTTCGTCTCGGTAGCCAGCAGGTGCTGATCAGCACCGCGCTGCTCGGTTTGCTGCTGATGCTGTTGGGCATGCCGATGACTCCGGCGCTGTTGCTCGGCGCCGGGCTTTCGCTGTCATCAACGGCGATTGTGACCAAAGAGCTGGGCAGCCTCGGCGAGGTGTTCAGCAGTCACGGCCAGAATGCCGTTGGCGTTCTGCTGTTTCAGGACGTGGTCGCGGTATTGCTGCTGACGTTGGTGCCGGTGTTTGCCGGCAGCAGCGAACAAGCCTGGTACTGGGCGTTGCCACTGACCCTGGCAAAAACCGTGGTGTTGTTCGTCGGTCTGCTGCTGGCCAGTCGCTGGTTACTGCCGAGGCTGTTTCATGAAGTGGCCGCGTCACGCTCGGCAGAATTGTTCGTGCTGCTGGCGCTGGTGATTGTGCTGTTGACCGCCTGGCTGACACACCTGCTGGGGCTGTCCCCTGCCCTTGGTGCATTTCTGGCCGGCATGTTGCTCGGCGAAAGCCACTATCGACACCAGATCGAGGCGGATATCCGGCCGTTCCGCGACATTCTGCTCGGGGTGTTTTTCGTCAGCATCGGCATGCTCATCGACCTGCAACTGTTCGTCAGTCACAGCCTGCTGATCCTCGGGCTCACCGTCGGTTTGATGGTGATCAAGGGTATCGTCGTGGCCTTGCTGGTGAAATGGCGCGGCAGTGACAGCGAAACAGCATGGCGCAGCGGTCTGGCGCTGGCCCAGGGGGGCGAGTTCTGCTTCGCCCTAATGGCACAGATGCAGCAACACAGCATGATGCCCGAAGCACTGAGCGACCTGCTGCTCGCAGCGACGTTCTGCTCGATGTTGTTGACGCCCCTGTTGCTGCGCGCAGCGCCACGCATCGCAGCAGTGCTGCATCGCAAACCCAATCAGGAGGCGCAAATCGAAGAGATCAGCGCCCTCAACGCCGACCTCAACCAGCATGTGGTGATTTGCGGCTACGGCCGCGTCGGCCAATCCATCGGTCGTTTCATGCGCAACGCCAAGCAGCCTTTTATTGCGCTGGACAATGACCCGGTGCGGGTACAGGAAGCCGCCAGTGGAGAAAGCGACGTGCATTACGGCGACTCGTCGCGCGGCGACCTGCTGATCGCCGTGGGCCTGCTACGCGCCAGACTGTTGGTGGTTGCTGTGGATCAGAGCGACATTGCCCTGCGTATCCTCAAGGAAGCACGTCGGCTCAACGCCCACGTACCGATACTGGTGCGTACCCGCGACGACAGCCAGTGGGCCGAACTGAAAGCCGCCGGCGCCACCGAAGTGGTGCCGGAACTGTTGGAGTCGAGCCTGATGCTCGCCTCCCACGCCTTGATCATGCTCGGCTTGCCGGCGCATCAGGTGCAGGAAAAAGTCGATCAGGTGCGCATCGACCGGTATCGCCTGCTTCACGGTTTTTATCCCGGTAGCGACGATGCCGAGACTTAATCCTGACTTACCGCGCCGATCTTGTGCAGCGACAGGTCGGCGCCGTAATACTCTTGTTCCTGACTCAGGCGCAGCCCGTGCAGCGCCTTGATCACGCCGTACACAGCGAAGCCACCGATCAGCGCCACCGCAACACCCAGCGCGGTGCCGATCAACTGGCTGATCAAGCTGACGCCGCCAATACCGCCGAGCGCAGTCTGGCCGAAAATCCCGCAGGCAATCCCGCCCCACACGCCGCACAACCCGTGCAATGGCCACACACCCAAGACATCGTCGATGCGCCATTTCACCTGGGCGGCGGTAAAGCACCAGACAAACAGTGCACCGGCGATCGCGCCAGTCACCAGCGCGCCGACCGGATGCATCAGATCGGACCCGGCACAGATCGCCACCAGACCGGCCAATGGACCGTTATGCAGGAAGCCTGGGTCATTACGTCCGACAAGCAGCGCCGCCATGGTGCCGCCGACCATCGCCATCAACGAATTGACCGCCACCAGGCCACTGACGCCTTGCAGCGTCTGCGCACTCATCACGTTGAAGCCGAACCAGCCGACAATCAGAATCCACGAACCCAACGCCAGAAAGGGAATGCTCGACGGTGCGAACGCCACCAGACGACCGTCGCGATAACGGCCATTACGCGGCCCCAGCAGCAATACCGCCGCCAGCGCCAGCCAACCGCCCATGGCGTGCACCACCACGGAACCGGCAAAGTCATGAAAAGCGGCACCAAACTGCGCCGTCAGCCACGCTTGCAAACCGTAGTTGCCGTTCCAGATCATGCCCTCGAAAAAGGGGTAGATGAACGCGACAATCAAGGCCGTGGCGCACAACTGCGGCACGAAACGCGCGCGCTCGGCGATGCCGCCGGAAATGATCGCCGGGATCGCTGCGGCAAAAGTCAGCAGGAAGAAAAACTTCACCAGTCCATAACCGTGATCGGCACTCAGCACCGCCGCCGGCTGCATAAAGGTCACGCCATAGGAAATCCAATAGCCTATAAAGAAATAGGCCAGGGTCGAGACGGCGAAATCACTGAGAATTTTCGACAGTGCATTGACCTGGTTTTTCTGGCGCACCGTGCCGACTTCCAGAAAGGCGAAACCGGCATGCATCGCCAGCACCATCACCGCACCGATCAGAATGAACAAGGTATTGGAACTGTGAACCAGGGTGTCCACAGCGCTTTGCAGATTTTCCATAAGCAGGCAGACCTAAAGGCGAAAAAGGCACCAAAGCGGTTCATGCGCACATTTCATGCACCAAGTTGCGACCACGCAGTCACAGATCCGAAGGTCCGACGAACCGCTTTGGCGCACGAGATCGATGTCCTGACACGAACCGGGCTTGTTTGGGATAAGGTTTCTCGAGGCGCACGCCCGGCAACAGCGCACAACCGCCGGGGAACGCACCACGACACAGCAAAAGTTGTACCAGTCATTTGTACTGAACCTTCGCGCAAGGCTCATACTCGAACGCTTCAGACGTCACTTACGGAGATCCACCCATGGCCAGCATCAAGGCAAAGACCGCTCAAGAAATCCTGATGAACGACTTCCAGACTTTGGTCGCCGACACCGAGCGCTTGCTCGAGCACACCGCCACCCTGGCCGGCGATCAGGCCGATGAGCTGCGCGAGCAGATTCACGACAGCCTGCTGCGCGCCCGCGAAACCTTGAAACTGACCGAAGAAACCTTGCGTGATCGCGGTCAGGCGGCGGTCACTGCCACCGAAGATTACGTCTCGGCCAACCCTTGGCAGTCCGTCGGTATTGCCGCCGGTGTCGGCTTCCTGATCGGCCTGTTGGCTACCCGGCGCTGATTATGTCGATCGGTGAATCCGGCCCGACTGCGGGCACCGCCTCTTCAACGCGACGCCTGGGCGCCGCCGTTCTCGGTCTGCTGCACAGCCATGTCGAATTGTTCGGCATTGAATTGCAGGAGCAGAAATCACGTACCGTCAGCCTGTTGCTGTTCGCAGGCCTGGCGTTGGTCTTTGCCCTGTTATTACTGGTGGGCTTATCGACACTGGTGATGATTGTGTTCTGGGACACTTATCGCCTTGCTGCGATCATTGGCCTGTGCGTGTTCTATACCCTGGCCTCGATCTTCTGCGCGCTGCGCCTCAAGGCTGCGATCTTCGATGAGTCTTCGCCTTTCCACGGCACGCTCGAAGAGCTGGCCAACGACCGGGAGCGCCTGCTGCCATGAGCCTGCCTGAACTGCCACACAACAGCTCGCGTCGGGAAATGCGCAAGGCGTTGATCCGCCTGCGCATGGAAATGCATCGTCAGGAAATCCGCCATGAAGCCGGGCAAGTGTTGCAGCCTCTGCAGCGCATGCGCGGCATGTCGCAAAACCTGCAAGGTGGTTTCGGCATCAAACACGCGCCTTTGTGGGGCGTGGCCGCCGTTACGCTATTGGGATTCATCACTGGCAAAGGCGCGAAAAGCGGCGGTGTCGGTGGCCTGACCCGCTTGATCCGGCTCGGCACCAGCCTCGGGCCGCTGATCAAACTGGTGATGCAGAGCTCGGCGAAACGCTAAACAGATACATCTGGCTACATTCTTGCACTGTCGGCGGGATGAACCTCTTTATCCGGAGGTTCAATCCCGCGCGCCTACCCGGTCGGCGGGGTTCACCAGAACAAGAACCACTAAGGAGGCCCCGTGATCGACGGGCAACCGCTCGCCTGCTTTCAGCCTTTCATCGATACCGCCACCGGACGCATTGCCGGCGTCGAAGCGCTGGGGCGCCTGCGCCAGGCCGACGGTCAACTGAACTCGGTTGGGCCTCTATTCGCCGACCCGCGCACGCCCGCCATTGCCCTGCGCCGTCTCGACCGGCAGATCCGCGATAACGCCTTGAGCCGCTTGCATGAAGCGCCGGCAGACTGGTTTCTCAGCCTGAACATGTCGCCACGCTGGATCAGTCGCCTGCGCGCCGATCAAGCCCTGCCCAGCCTCAAACAATTGGCGCGCTACGGTATCGATCCGCAACGCATCGTCTTCGAGATCACCGAACTGGGTGGCAATGGTCAACGTCTGGCCGAAGTCGTCGCACGCTATCGCGAGGCCGGAGCGAGGATTGCTATCGATGACTTTGGCGCCGGCTACTCGCAACTGGATCGGGTGCTGGCGTTGCAACCGGACATTCTCAAACTCGATATGCGCCTGTTCCAGGCCGCGGCACTGGGCGGGCCGAGCAGCGACGTGGTCAAGGCCCTCGCGCAGATGGCCGAGAAGACCGGCTGCTGGATCATCGCCGAAGGCGTCGAGACCGAAGCGCAGTTGAATTTCGCCCTGGAATGCGGATCGCGCTATGTGCAGGGATTCCTGTTCGCACGGGCACAGGAGGCGTTTTTCCCCAGTGACGCGTTCGTCCAACGCTTCGCCGAGCTGCGCCAGCGCTATGTCCGGCAGAAACTCGTGGAGCGCGGACGACTGATGCAAATGCGCCAGCAACTCGCTGAACTGATGTCGATCCTGCAAGCCTGGGCTCAGGCCCATGCCCCTTTGAGCGCTTTGCCACAACTGGACGCCTTCCCCTGGCTGCTGCGGTTTTATCAATGCGATCGCCACGGCACGCAACTGACGCCCAATCTGGAATGGCGGCAGCATGGCTGGGTCGCCGACAATCGCTATCTGGGGCACAACTGGTCGTGGCGCCCGTACTTCTATCATTTGCTCGCCGAAGGTTGGGAGGAGCGGCGCTTGACGCTCTCCAATACCTACCGCGATGCCACCAGCAATCAGTACTGCCTGACAGCCGGGCAGTTTTTCGACAACGGTGAACGTTTGCTGCTGATCGACATTGACGCCGCCGGACTGTAGTTCCGCTTGCAGGGGCGGACGTGAACCGGGAAGCTAGGGGCCAACGCCCCCAGTCACCTGACGGAGAGAATCAGCCTTGGATTGGCACACCCTGCTCAACCGCGAACGCCTCGGCAAGCCGCTGCACAGCCCGCAAGAACTTGGCCGCAGCCCTTTCCACAAAGACCATGACCGCATCATCTTCTCCGGCGCCTTCCGCCGTCTCGGGCGCAAGACCCAGGTCCACCCGGTCACCAGCAACGATCATATTCACACGCGCCTGACCCACTCGCTGGAAGTCAGTTGCGTCGGCCGTTCGCTGGGCATGCGGGTGGGGGAAACCCTGCGCAATGCCTTGCCCGAATGGTGCGACCCGGCCGATCTCGGCATGGTGGTGCAATCGGCGTGTCTGGCCCACGACATTGGCAATCCGCCGTTTGGTCATTCCGGTGAAGACGCCATCCGCCACTGGTTCCAGCAGGCCGCCGGACGCGGCTGGCTCGACGGCATGAGCGAAGCCGAACGCGCCGACTTCCTCAATTTCGAAGGCAATGCCCAGGGTTTCCGGGTCCTGACTCAGCTGGAGTATCACCAGTTCGACGGCGGCACCCGACTGACCTACGCCACCCTCGGCACTTACCTGAAGTACCCGTGGACCGCGCGCCACGCCGACTCCCTGGGCTACAAGAAACACAAATTCGGCTGCTATCAGAGCGAGTTGCCGCTGCTCGAGCAGATCGCCCACAAACTGGGCCTGCCGCAAATCGAAGACCAGCGCTGGGCGCGTCATCCGCTGGTGTACCTGATGGAAGCCGCCGACGACATCTGCTACGCGCTGATTGATCTCGAAGACGGTCTCGAAATGGAGCTGCTGGAGTACGCCGAAGTCGAATCGCTGCTGCTCGGGCTGGTGGGTGATGATCTGCCGGAAACCTATCGCCAGCTCGGCCCGCAGGATTCGCGCCGACGCAAACTGGCGATCCTGCGTGGCAAGGCCATCGAGCATTTGACCAACGCCGCCGCACGGGCCTTTGTCGAGCAACAGGACGCCCTCCTCGCCGGCACGCTGCACGGCGATCTGGTCGAGCACATGCACGGCCCGGCCAAGCGTTGCGTGCTGAATGCCAAGGACATCGCCCGCAAGAAAATCTTTCAGGACAAACGCAAAACCCTGCATGAAATCGGCGCCTATACCACGCTCGAGATTCTGCTCAACTCGTTCTGCGGCGCGGCGCTGGAACAACACAACGGTCGTACACCGTCATTCAAAAGCCGGCGCATTCTCGATCTGCTGGGCAGTAACGCACCGGATCCGCAGGGATCGTTACACACGTCGTTTCTGCGCATGATCGATTTCATCGCCGGCATGACCGACAGCTACGCCAGCGACATGGCGCTGGAAATGACCGGGCGCTCCAGTCACTGACCCGCTCGCCTACGGGCGGCCATAACGATGGCCGCCCGTATCCACACAGCCTGTGATTATCGACCCACAAGTGTCGACTGGCGTCTGATATGGCTGAAATAGCGGCAATTATTGCGCCGACGAATCAGCAACTTTAAACATCTTTAAAAAGCCATTTACGGCCAGTACTTGCAAATCATTCAAGTCAAACTATAAGCCCATTCAAATCCAGCACTTCCTTACGTCAAACCTAGTTTGGTTGTAGTCCGTTTCTTCATTAATTGTAGGATTAATCCGATATCGTGACTGAAGCCATGTCACTTCATGCGAGTGCTCATTCAACTGAGCTAAGGTGCGCGCTTTATTCGTGCTTGCATGGGATTTGATTATGAACTCCGTTTTTATTGTCGACGATCACCCGGTCATCCGTCTCGCCGTTCGAATGCTGCTGGAGCATGAAGGTTACAAGGTCGTCGGTGAAACCGATAACGGAGTCGATGCCATGCAAATGGTGCGCGAGTGCATGCCCGATCTGGTCATTCTCGATGTGAGCATCCCCAAGCTGGATGGCCTCGAAGTACTGGCTCGCTTCAATGCCATGGGTTCCCCGTTAAAGATCCTGATCCTGACGGCACAGTGTCCGACGCTGTTCGGCATTCGCTGCATGCAATCCGGCGCATCGGGTTATGTCTGTAAACAGGAAGACTTGAGTGAACTGGTCAGTGCGATCAAAGCGGTACTGTCCGGTTACAACTATTTCCCCAGCCAGGCATTGAATCCGGTGCGCAGCGACGACATCCGTTTTGCCGAACTTGAATTATTCAAATCCGTTAATGATCGCGAGTTGATGGTCTTACAACTTTTCGCCCAGGGTCGCACTAACAAGGAAATAGCCAAGGGCATGTTTCTGAGTAATAAAACCGTCAGCACCTACAAAAAACGTCTGATGCAAAAACTCAAGGCCAAATCCCTTGTAGAACTTATCGAGATGGCCAAACGAAACGCACTCGTGTGAGAGCCCGCATGCCTAGCCGTTTAAAGGACTATTTAATTGCGTTGAGCGCAGGTTTTTACCTGAGCACCAATGTGTTCGCCATGCCCGGCACCTCACCTGACTACGCCTTGCTCAGCCGGTCGGCGGACGAGCCAGTGCCGGTCACGCTCGAACACTCCCAACGGCAGTGGCTGCTGACACGTAACGAACTGGTCGTGGGCACCTCCGCGCCCGACTACCCGCCTTTTGACATGACGACCAGTGGCAAGGATTACGAAGGTCTGACGGCCGATTACGCCGGGCTCCTCGGCCAGGCCACCGGTCTACCGATCCGGGTGCAGCGCTTTCCCTCTCGGGACGCGGCGATTAGCGCACTGGTCGATGGCCGGATCGACCTGCTCGGTACCGCGAACGGTTTCGAAGCAGGCAATGCCAACCTGGCGCTGTCGATACCCTACGCCGTTGACATGCCGGTGCTGGTTACCCGCGAGGACGAAACCCGCTCACTCACCGAAGGCCTGGCCGGGCTGCGATTGAGCATGGTCTATCACTATCTGCCGTTGCCCGAAGTCAAGGCGCTGTACCCCAAAGCGCTCATCACCTGCTACCCCTCCTACCAGAATGCAATCAACGCCGTGGCGTTCGATCAGGCCGATGTGTTTCTCGGCGACACGCTTTCAACTCACTACATGATCAACAAGGGTTATCTGAACAACGTGCGCATGGCGAATTTCGGCAAGCAGGAAGCCCAGGGATTCAGCTTCGCCGTGCGCCGCAACAACCCACAACTGCTGGCGATCATCGATGCAGTACTAAAAGCTGTGCCGGCCAGTGAGCGTGACAATATTGCCAAGCGCTGGAGCGCTGGCAGTGATCTGCTGCTCACCGACCGGAAACTGCAACTGACCCAGCGCGAAGAAGCGTGGCTCAAACAACATCCGGTCGTCAGTGTGGTGGTCAATGAAGCGTTCGCGCCGCTGACATTCTTTGACAACGACGGTAATTTTCGCGGCATCAGTGCCGACCTGCTCGAGCTGATCCGCCTGCGCACCGGCCTGCGTTTCGAGATCCGTCGCAGCCGCAACGACGCGGAAATGATCCAGCAGATCGACCGTCATCAAGCCGATCTGATCGCCGCATTACTGCCGACGGCGGAGCGCGAGAAAACCCTCAATTTCAGTCGTCCCTATCTGGAAAACTCCTACGTTCTGCTGACCCGCAAAAGCGCGGATGGTCCGACCAATCTGGGCAAGCTCAAAGGCAAGCGACTGGCGATTGCCCAAGGCAATCCGATGGTCGAGTACCTGCGTCGGGAATATCCGCGCATCCAGTTGATCGAAACGGCAGATACGTTCAGCGCGGTGTCCCAGCTCGCTGAAGGCCATGTCGACGGTGCGGTGAACTCGCTGGTGATTGCCAACTACTTCATTTCTTCACGAATCTTCAATCAGGCGCTGCAGATCACCACCACGATCGGCACGGGCCAGGCGGCGTTTTCACTGGCGACCGCGCGGGACAACACGGAACTGACATCGATCATCAACAAGGCGTTGTTGAGCATCGCCCCCGACGAACTGGGGGTGATCAATGGACGCTGGCGCGGTTACTCGACTGTCTCGCAGAACATCTGGCACAACTACCAACGCCTGTTCTATCAAGTGATCATCGGCGCTTTCCTGTTACTGCTGTTGCTGTTGGTCTGGAACGCTTACATGCGCCACCAGATCAAAAAACGCCAGGCTGCCGAACGAGCGCTGAACGACCAGTTCGAATTCATGCGTTCGCTGGTCGACGGCACACCGCATCCAATTTACGTGCGCGACCGCCAGGGCCGCTTGCAAAGTTGCAATGAGAGCTATCTCGAAGCATTCAATGCCCGCCGCGAGGATGTCATCGGCAAAAACGTCATCGATGGCTCCCTGAGCAATGCCTTCGAGGCCCAGGCCTTTCAGGCCGATTACCAGCGTGTCATCGCCGAAGGCACGCCGATGGTCGTCGACCGGCCCCTGCACATCGGCAACCGGCGTCTGACGATCTATCACTGGATACTGCCGTACCGCGACTCCAGCGGTGAGGTGAAAGGCATCATTGGCGGCTGGATCGACATCAGCGAGCGCCGCCAGTTGTTCGACGAGTTGCGTACGGCCAAAGAACGGGCGGATGAGGCCAACCGGGCGAAAAGCACCTTTCTGGCGACCATGAGCCACGAGATCCGCACGCCGATGAACGCGGTGATCGGCATGCTCGAACTGACGCTCAAACGCATGGATCCGCAGCATCCGGATCGCTCATCCATCGACACCGCGTACCACTCGGCCAAGGACTTGCTGGGTTTGATCGGCGACATTCTCGACATCGCACGGATCGAATCCGGGCGTCTGAGTCTTTGCCCGGAACGGGTCAATCTGGTCGATACGGTGACGTCAGTCGCCAGGATCTTCGACGGTCTCGCCCGGCAGAAAAACCTCTCCCTGCAAGTCATCTTCAACCCACCGGATCTGGCCGTCGATGTGCATCTGGACCCACTGCGTTTCAAGCAGGTGCTGTCGAATCTGGTCAGCAATGCGATCAAATTCACTGAGCAGGGGCATGTGCGGATCACCCTCGACCTCATGAACACCGATGTACCTGCCCGCGCCCTGATGCAGCTGACCGTACAGGACAGCGGCGTCGGTATCAGTGCCGAGGATCAGCAGCGCTTGTTCGAACCGTTTGCCCAAGCGGAAAACAGCAGCCAGCAAGGCAGAGGTGGTGCCGGCCTGGGGCTGGTGATCAGCCGCAACCTGTGCGAAATGATGGGCGGGAAATTGCAATTGAGCAGCCAGCCTGGCATCGGCACCCAGGTCTGCGTCTCGCTGGCACTGGAAACGCTGCCGATACAACTGAGCACGGTCAAAAGTGAATCCCCAATCAAGGCATCGCAGACCCCCTTACGCGTGTTGGTGGTGGACGACCATCCCGCCAATCGCCTGCTGATGTGTCAACAACTGGAGTTTCTCGGCCATCACTTCAGCATTGCCGAGAACGGTTGCAGCGGCCTGGAACTGTGGAAGACCGGTCACTTCGATCTGGTGATTGTCGACTGCAACATGCCGTTGATGAATGGCTATGATCTGACCCGCGCCATTCGTCAGCAGGAACTGCAGGCGCGCTGTCCGCCATGCACCGTGCTGGGTTTCACGGCCAATGCGCAGCCCGAAGAAATCCAGCGCTGCAAGCAGGCCGGCATGAACGACTGCCTGTTCAAACCCCTGAGCCTGAGCCTGCTCAGCCAGTGGGTCGATGGCATCACACCGACATCAGCGCCGCCGGCTTTCAACCTGCAGAACCTGAACATGCTGACCGGTGGCAATCCGGCCCAGGCTCGCCGTCTGCTGACGGAGTTGCTCAAAAGCAGCCGTCTCGACCGAGAGGAACTGCTCGCGCTGTCGCCGGAACAGGATCGCAGAGCGCTGGCGGTGGTCGCTCACAAAATCAAGGGTGCGGCACGTATCGCGCAGGCATCGCGCGTGATCGAGTGTTGCGATGCCCTTGAGCAGGCCTGCGCCGAGGCCATGGCGACAGACGAAGTCGCTCGCCGTTGCGAGGCGAGCAACCGCGCCATGCTCGAACTGGAGCAGGCATTACAGCAACAATTGGCGGTGTCGGATCGAAGCACAATGAGCTTGCCTTAACTATGCTTGGCGCTGAGCAGTGAGTTAACCATCATGGAGAGTCCGAAATGCCCAGCCCACTGCGCCCGGAGCAACGCCGGTTTCCGCTGCATGTGCACATCAGCGTCATGTTCACATTCCTGTTGCTGCTCACCGGGGTCGTACTGGGCCTGTTCAATTACCACCAGACCACGCAGATCATCCTGTCGAGCAGCGAAAAGCTGTTCGACAGAATCGAACAAGACGTACGTCTGGACATGTCCGCAACCTATCAGCCGATTCGGCACCTGCTGAGTTTGCTGGCGGATGACCCCGCCACTCAGGCCGCGCGCCTTGAACAACGCTTGCCCTTGCTCCGACCGTTTAGCCAGTCGCTCAGCGATAATCCCAATCTGGCATCGCTATATCTGGGTTATGCCAATGGCGATTTCTTCATGGTGCGTCCGCTGCGCAGCGCCGCGATCAAGACATTGCTCAAGGCCCCTGAAGCGGCGGCGTATCAGGTCTGGAGTATCGAACATGACCCGCAGGGCGCGATGCACTCGCTATCGCTGTTTTTTGACCAGACATTGTCGCTGATCAGCCGTCAGGACAACCCCGACGACAGCTACGATCCGCGTAGCCGCGCGTGGTTCAACCATGCTCGCCAGCAAAACGAACAAATCACCACCGAGCCCTACGTGTTTTTCTCCACGCGCAATGTCGGCACGACGCTGGCCCGACGCAGCGGCGAGAACGCCGTCATCGGTGCTGACCTGACGCTGGTCGCCCTGTCGGCGGCGCTGAGCAAACATGTCGTCACACCCTCCACCGAAATTGCCCTGTTCGATGCCGACGGCAACGCTGTGGCCTATCCCGACAGCGAGCGCCTGATCGTCGATAGTAGCGGCGCGCATCTGGCCAAAGCGGCGGATCTGAGTCCGGGCTTGCATGCGCTGTTGTCCGGCGCAGCCACAGGCAATCGCCTGGAAGCCGATGGTCGCCAGTGGATCGTCGCCCGCAGCAACATTCAGGAGGGCGGTCCGAAAGGTTTGCAGTTGGCGCTGCTGGTGCCCGAGGACGAGTTATTGATCGATGCCTACCGCCTGCGCTGGCAAGGCGCGCTGATCACCCTCGCGACCCTGCTGCTGTGCCTGCCGCTGGGCTGGGTGATTTCGCGAATTCTGGTCAAGCCGTTGCATGCACTGGTCAAGGAAGCCGACGCGATTCGCAGTTTCGATTTCAACTTTCCTCTGGCCCGCCGCTCGCCGGTGCTTGAAGTCGACCAGTTGAGCGTGTCGATGGCGCGGATGAAAGACACCCTGGCGAGTTTCTTCCGGATTACCGACACCCTCGGCGCCGAAACCCGCTTCGCCCCGCTGCTGCAACGGGTGCTGTTTGAAACGGTGCAGATTGCGCAGGCGCAGGCAGGGCTGATCTATCTGCGTGAAAGCGACAGCAGCCGCATGGAGCCATACGGGCTGGTGATCGATGGTACGTCTCAGGCGTTGGAAGCATTCGACATTCAGGGCCACGACCTGCAGCAGAACAAAGGGCCGGAGTGGTTTGAACAATTGGTCGGCGCCAACAACGTGGTGAGCAACTTCGGCGTCGATCAGGCCGGCGACTTGCAGAAGGTCCTGCTGGCAATGCAATCGCCCCGCATCCATCTGATCGGCATCCGCCTGCACAACCGCCACGACGAAACCATCGGCCTGCTGATTCTGCTGGTGAGCGACAGCGGCACGGCAGCCGATCTGGAAAAACTGCGCCCTGATCGCATCGCGTTCCTCCAGGCTGTCTCCGGCGCGGCGGCGGTCAGTATCGAGAGCCAACGCCTGCAAGCCCGCCAGAAGCAATTGCTCGACGCCTTCATTCAACTGCTCGCTGGCGCCATCGACGCCAAGAGTCCGTACACCGGCGGCCATTGTCAGCGCGTGCCAGAGCTGACGTTGATGCTCGCTCAGGCGGCAGCGGCAAGCGAGGCGCCAGCGTTCAGTGCCTACCAACCGAGCGAGGATGAATGGGAAGCCTTGCACATTGCCGCGTGGCTGCACGACTGCGGCAAGGTGACGACGCCGGAATACGTGGTCGACAAGGCCACCAAACTGGAAACCATCAACGACCGTATTCATGAAATTCGCACGCGTTTCGAAGTGCTCAAGCGTGATGCCTGGATCAGCTATTGGCAGGCGCGCGCTCTGGGCGGCGATGAGACTGCACTGGCCAAATTGCGCGATGCCACGCTGACGGCGCTGGACGACGATTTTACGTTTGTCGCGCGCTGCAATCTGGGCAGTGAAGCGATGGCAGAGGCGGATCTGCAGCGCCTTGACCATCTGGCGCAACGCACCTGGCTGCGCACCCTTGATGACCGCTTGGGCGTGTCATGGGAAGAGAACCGGCGTCAGGCGCGCACGCCGGCACCGAGTCTGCCGGTCAGTGAAAAGCTTTTGGCAGACAAGCCAGAGCACTTGCTTGAACGCGACCCGAACGAGTTGATCCCCGAAGACAATCCATGGGGCTTCAAACTGGATGTACCGCACCACAAATACAATCGCGGCGAGCTGTACAACCTGAGCATCAACCGTGGCACCCTGACCCGCGAAGAGCGTTACATGATCAATCACCACATGGTGCAGACGATCATGATGCTCAGCCACCTGCCCTTCCCCGGCCACCTCGACAGCATTGCCGAAATCGCCGGCGGTCATCATGAAAAAATGGACGGCACCGGTTACCCGAAACGCCTGAAGCGTGAGGACATGAGCCTGCCCGCGCGGATGATGGCGATTGCCGATATCTTTGAGGCGCTGACCGCAGCCGATCGCCCGTACAAAAAGGCCAAAACCCTGAGCGAGGCCTTGGCGATCATGGCCACCATGTGCCGTGAGGCGCACATCGATGCTCAGCTATTCGGATTGTTCATCAACGAAGGCGTTTACATGCAGTACGCCGTGCGTTTTCTCGATCCCGCACAGATCGATAACGTCGATCCGGCCAGCCTGTTGCACAAGGCTGGCCTCACCGCATGATCAGCAGTCGGTCAGACGCAGGAAAATCGCTGCCAGTTGCTCGATGCCGGCCTGATCCTGCTCGGTAAAACGCGACAGTTTCGGGCTGTCGAGGTCGAGTACACCGATGAGGCGCCCTTCCTTGACCAACGGCACGACCAGCTCGCTGTTCGAGGCGCTGTCGCAGGCGATATGCCCCGGGAACGCGTGTACGTCTTCAACGCGCTGGGTTTGCCGAGTGGCCGCCGCCGCGCCACACACACCACGGCCAAACGGGATGCGCACGCAGGCGATCTGCCCCTGGAACGGACCAAGCACCAGTTCTTCGTTGCGATTGAGGTAAAAGCCCGCCCAGTTCAGGTCATCGAGCTGGTTGAACAGAAACGCCGAAAACTGCGCGGCGTTGGCGATGAAATCGCGCTCGTCCGCCAGCAGCGATTCCAGTTGTGCGGCCAACATGCCATAGCCTTCGAGGCCCTGGCCGCTTTGTTGCAAATCAATCATGCCTTGTGCTCCAACAATTTCAGTCCCACCCAGTAACGGGCGAATTGGTACGCGCAACGTCCGTTGCGATTACCGCGGCCGGTGGCCCAACGCACGGCAAGGATGTCCAGTGCTTCGTCGCGCTGCCAGCTCAGGCCGGCCTTGGCGGCCAACTGACCGATCCAGTGTTCGACGACGTTAAGGAAGTGTTCTTGGGTAAACGGATAGAACGACAGCCACAGACCGAAACGGTCCGACAGCGCGATCTTGTCTTCAACGGCTTCGCTGGGATGCAGTTCGCCGTCGACGCGTTTCCAGTTTTCGTTATCGCTCTCCTTTTCCGGCACCAGGTGGCGGCGGTTGGAGGTGGCGTACAGCAAGACATTGTCCGGGGCCTGCTCGAGCGAGCCGTCGAGGACGCTTTTGAGAACGCGATAATCGCCTTCACCGGATTCGAACGACAAGTCATCGCAAAACAGCACGAAGCGTTGTGGCAGCTTGCCGATCTGCTCGACTACCCGCGGCAGATCCGCCAGATGATCACGCTCGATCTCGATCAGGCGCAGGCCGGTAGCTGCGTGTTCCGCCAGCAAGGCCCGCACCAGCGACGACTTGCCGGTACCGCGCGACCCCCAGAGCAACGCATGGTTGGCCGGCATGCCATCGAGAAACTGCTGGGTGTTGCGCCCCAGTTGTTCGAGCTGACGGTCAACGCCGATCAGGTCGGACAGGCGCATGTCGAGGCTGACTTCCAGCGGCATCAGATAGCCGCTGCGCCCGTCGCGTTGCCAGCGCGCCGCCAGACAAGTGCCCCAGTCGATCACCGGCCGTGGTGCCGGCAACAACGGTTCGATACGCGCCAGAACCGACTCGGCGCGTTCAAGAAAAGCATTTAATCGGGAATCCACGTCTTCTCCTCGGGCACGTTCACAGTGATGATGGTGAATCCTGCGACGACACACAGATAAAAATCACCCTACCAAGCCTTGTTACAAGGCGATTCGGGAACCTCGGTATCCATACATGATCGACTATGCTTGAGCAGCGAAGGGAAACGGAAGTGGTTCAACACCCCATGGATATCAAATTCACCCACCGGCTGTCTTACAAGCAAGCCAGGCTTACCGTGCTGGTCGGGTTCATTCTGGGCACGCTGCTCAGCCTGCTGCAAATCGGCATCGATTATGCCAGTGAAGACGCCTCCATCAACCGTGAAATCCTGTCTTTGCTGGAAATCAGCCACAACCCGGCCTCACGGATCGCCTACAACATCGACGCCGAACTGGCGCAGGAACTGACCCTGGGCCTGTTGCGCTCGCCGGCAATCATTTCTGCGCAACTGATCGACAACAACAATACGGTGCTGGCCAGCGTCAAACGACCGGAACTGCAAAGCGGCTATCGGGTCATCAGCGACTTCCTGTTTGGCGCCAAACGCCAGTTCGAAGACCGTCTGTATCTGGATCATCTGCCCAATGAATCGCTGGGCGTGTTAAGCCTTGAGGTCGACACCTATGCCTTCGGCAGTCGCTTCCTGCGCCGCGCCGAGGTGACCCTGCTCAATGGCTTCGCCCGCAGCCTGATTCTCACCGGCATCCTGTTGGCGCTGTTCTATGTGATGTTGACCAAACCACTGGTGCGGGTCATCCGCGAACTCAGCGGGCGCGACCCGCGCAGCGCCGAGCCGACCACGCTGGAGTGCCCGTCCGGCCACGGCAACGATGAAATCGGCGTGCTGGTCAAAGTCGCGAATCAGCAATTCGAGAACATTGCCACCGAGATCCAGCAGCGACGCAACGCCGAAAACCGACTGACCGACTACCTCGGACAACTGGAAAACATCGTCTCGGCGCGCACCGCTGAACTCAAGGCGATCAACGCACGGCTGAGCCAGTCCAATCAGGAACTCGAAGTCGCCCGCAGCACCGCCCTGGAAATGGCCGAGGCCCGCTCGGCGTTCCTTGCCAACATGAGCCATGAGATCCGCACGCCGCTCAACGGCCTGCTGGGAATGATCGCGCTGTCACTCGACGGTCCGTTGAATGCCGAACAGCAGCAACAACTGTCGATCGCCCACGACTCGGGCAAGGTGCTGGTCGAATTGCTCAACGATATTCTCGACCTGTCGAAGTTCGATGCCGGGCAACTGGAGCTTGAGCACATCCCGTTCGATCTTGGCTCGTTGATTGAAGACACCGCCAACCTGTTGTCGCAGAACGCCGCGCCGAGCGTCGAACTGACCTGCCTGATCGATCCGCACTTCCCGGCACTGGTGCTGGGCGATCCGACCCGCGTGCGGCAGATCGTCAGCAATCTGCTGTCCAACGCGCTGAAATTCACCCGCTTCGGCCGGGTCGATGTGCGCTTGTCGACCTACAAGGATGGCGTGCGCATCGAGGTCTGCGACACCGGCATCGGTATCGCCCAGGACGCGCAGCTGAAAATCTTCCAGCCGTTCACTCAAGCGGGCGCCGGCATCACTCGACAATACGGCGGCACCGGGCTGGGTCTGGCGCTGACCTACAACCTCTGCGAAGCCATGCAGGGGCGTCTGACCATCAGTTCCGAAACCGGGTTCGGCAGTCAGTTCTGTGCCGAGCTGCCATTGCCGTGTCATACCCGCGCACTGGTTCCGGCGCCGCTGCACGGAAAAATCCTCGCCATCACCGCTGCCAGCAGTGGACTGGCGGAACTGTTGCAGAGCCTGCTGCCGGTGTGGGGACTTACATATGAGCAGCGCACCATCGATGACTCACTGCTGGGCCTGACGCCGGACGTGGTGATCACCGATTGTCCGGAGTGCCTGTTCGGCTTGCGCCCGACGCTTGTGGCGCCGATTCTGCTGGTAACCGCCTACGGCAGTTTCCTGCCCAGCGAAGAAGCCGCCGCACTCGCGCCTCTGCAGCAACAGGCCCGACCATTGGCGCGTAATGCGCTCTACCAGAACCTGCGACGTACCCTGCAACCGGACGTGGTCGCCGTTAACGATGCGCAGTTGGAAACGTCTCCCTCAGTGCGGCGCGGGCGGGTGTTGCTGGTCGAGGACAACCCGGTCAATCAACTGGTGGCCAAAGGCATGCTCGGCAAACTGGGCTGCGAGGTCATCGTCGCCGCCCACGGTGCCGAAGCGCTGGATCAGTTGGAGTATCACGAATTCGATCTGGTGCTGATGGACTGCAACATGCCCGTGATGGATGGCTACGAAGCCAGCCGACAGATCCGTCAAAGCGGGCGCTGGCCGAGCCTGCCCATCGTCGCCCTGACCGCCAACGCCATGTCCGAAGAACGCGAACGCTGCCGCGCAGCCGGCATGAGCGACTATCTGGCCAAGCCGTTTCGCCGTGAAGAGCTGGCGGCGCTGCTCGATCAGTGGATCCCGACTACGACAGCGCTTTGATCTGCCCCAGCAAGTGATCGAGGCCGTCACGCAACTCATTGAGACGGTCCAGATCCACCCCGCTGTCGCACAGCAATCGGGCCTTGAGCGGCCCGACCTGCTCGCGCAAGACTTGCCCCGCCGGTGTCAGGCTCAGGTGCACTTCGCGCTCGTCACGCGTTGAACGCTGGCGCTGTACCCATTGCAACTGTTCCAGACGCTTGAGCAATGGCGTCAGCGTGCCCGAGTCCAGTGCCAGACGCTCGCCCAACGCCTTGACCGTCGGTTGCTCCGGCGCAGCGTCCTGCCATTCCCACAACACCAGCATCGCCAGATATTGCGGGTACGTCAGGCCGAGCTGATCGAGCATCGGTTTGTAGGCACGAATCACCGCCCGAGAGGCGGCGTACAGCTTGAAGCACAACTGACTGTCGAGCTTCAGCGAATCGACCGGCAGGCTGTTCATTTGAGCAGGGCTTCGATCTCGCCGCTCAGCTCCTGCGGCTTGGTGGTCGGGGCAAAACGCTTGACCAGTTTTCCGTCCTTGCCAATCAGGAACTTGGTGAAGTTCCACTTGATGCCTTGGGAGCCAAGCAGGCCCGGCGCGCGTTTTTTCAGCTGCACGAACAGCGGATGCGCGTCTCCACCGTTAACGTCGATCTTCTTGAACAGCGGGAAGCTGACGCCGAAGTTCAGCTCGCAGAACTCACTGATCGCCCCTTCGTTACCCGGCTCCTGCTTGCCGAACTGATTGCACGGAAAGCCCAGGACCACCAGACCCTGATCCTTGTAGGTCTGCCACAGTTCTTCGAGGCCTTTGTACTGTGGGGTGAAACCGCATTTGCTCGCGGTGTTGACTACCAGAACCGCTTTGCCGGCGAAATCGGCCAGGGTCTTTTGCTCACCCTTGATGGTGGTGCACGGAATGTTCAACAGGTTGTCGCTCATGGCGTCGGGCTCCGCAGACAGTCAAGAAAGATCAAACATAGCGAGCAATTAAATTGTGTGCAATTTAATTATCGAATAATAAGGCGACCCGAAGGTCGCCTTCATTCGTTTATGCGCGTGGAACCAGATCCAGGCAAACCGAATTGATGCAATAACGCAAACCAGTCGGCGGCGGGCCGTCCGGGAACACATGGCCCAGATGCGCATCACAGCGCGCGCACTTCACTTCCGTACGGATCATGCCGTGGCTGATGTCACGGATTTCGGTCATCGCGCTTTCGCCGATTGGCGCGTAGAAGCTCGGCCAGCCGCAGCCGGAGTCGAATTTGGTCTTGGAGTCGAACAACGGCTCGTTGCAGCAGACGCAGTGGTAGATACCATCGGTCTTGGTGTCGTTGTATTTGCCGGAGAACGGGCGCTCGGTCGCGCTCAGACGACAAACGTTGTACTGCTCAGGGTCGAGCATCGCCCGCCATTCTTCCAGGGTTTTTTCCAACTTTTCCATCATCACACCTCAGCGGCTGAAAAAGCCCGATCTGTACCTTTTCCACGGATCGGGCGGCACGTATGATTGCGCCTCGTCACGCACCAGTCTGGCAGCCAGACCGGGCGCATTCAAACGGATTATGGGAGCCACGGCTCAAGACGTCCGCCTGTGTGAAGACGCAGGAATCCCAGTACGGTTGTCCACCCGCCGCCTGGATCGTTCATTTTCGGGATCACATCGCCATGCAGTTCAGCAAATCGAACAAGCTCGCCAACGTCTGCTACGACATTCGCGGCCCGGTGCTCAAGCACGCCAAACGACTGGAAGAGGAAGGCCAGCGCATCCTCAAGCTGAACATCGGCAACCCGGCGCCGTTTGGTTTCGAAGCGCCGGACGAAATTCTTCAGGATGTGATCCGCAACCTGCCGACCGCGCAAGGCTACAGCGACTCCAAAGGTCTGTTCAGCGCGCGTAAAGCGGTGATGCAGTACTACCAGCAGAAGAATGTTGAAGGTGTCGGCATCGAAGACATCTATCTGGGTAACGGCGTTTCCGAACTGATCGTGATGTCGTTGCAGGCGCTGCTCAACAACGGCGACGAAGTGCTGGTGCCCGCCCCGGACTACCCGTTGTGGACTGCCGCCGTCAGCCTCGCCGGCGGTAACGCCGTACATTACCTGTGCGACGAAGGCGCCGACTGGTTCCCGGATCTGGCCGACATCAAGGCCAAGATCACCCCGAACACCAAAGCGATGGTGATCATCAACCCGAACAACCCGACCGGCGCGGTGTATTCGAAGGAAGTGTTGCTGGGCATGCTGGAAATCGCCCGCGCGCACAACCTGGTGGTGTTCTCCGATGAGATCTACGACAAAATTCTGTACGACGATGCCGTGCACATCTGCACCGCGTCGCTAGCCCCGGACTTGCTGTGCCTGACCTTCAACGGTCTGTCGAAGTCGTACCGTGTGGCGGGTTTCCGCTCCGGCTGGATCGCCATTTCCGGGCCTAAGCACAATGCCCAGAGCTACATCGAAGGCATCGACATGCTGGCCAACATGCGCCTGTGCGCCAACGTGCCGAGCCAGCATGCGATCCAGACCGCATTGGGCGGCTATCAGAGCATCAACGACCTGGTGCTGCCGCAGGGTCGTCTGCTGGAACAGCGTAACCGCACCTGGGAATTGCTTAACGACATTCCAGGCGTGAGCTGCGTCAAGCCGATGGGCGCGCTGTATGCGTTCCCGAAGATCGACCCGAAAGTCTGCCCGATCCATAACGACGAGAAATTCGTCCTCGACCTGCTGCTCTCCGAGAAGCTGCTGGTGGTACAGGGCACGGCGTTCAACTGGCCGTGGCCGGATCACTTCCGCGTGGTCACCCTGCCCCGCGTCGACGATCTGGAAATGGCCATCGGCCGTATCGGCAACTTCCTCAAGTCCTACCGCCAGTAACTGGCCAGCAGTGCGCAACGGCCAAACGTTGCGCACTGTCTGATTCAGCAACACTTCTGCGTTCCGCGTCCGCGCACGCCTTCTACACTTGCGATTCGTACCGTTTACCTGCGTCCAGCTTAATGACGACGGGTCGCGGCTGGCCGTCATCCCTATCGTTATCTGTCGTGGGAAATGTGCCGGGCACCGAAGAATCCGCTGTAGGACACAGTTTGAAATAGTCACTCAGTTGAATAGCCCGGTGCAGCACCTTATATACCCCGCAGTACGCTACATCTTTAGCTTGAGGAGATTTCTACAACCATGATGCGCATCCTGCTGTTTTTGGCCACTAACCTGGCGGTCGTGCTGATAGCCAGCATCACCCTGAGCCTTTTCGGCTTCAACGGGTTCATGGCGGCCAACGGGGTTGATCTCGACCTTAGTCAGCTGCTGGTTTTCTGTGCAGTCTTTGGTTTCGCCGGCTCGCTGTTCTCGCTGTTCATCTCCAAGTGGATGGCGAAGATGAGCACTGGCACCCAGATCATCAGCCAGCCACGTACCCGGCATGAGCAATGGCTGCTGCAAACTGTCGAGCAACTGTCCCGCGAAGCCGGGATCAAGATGCCCGAAGTCGGTATTTTCCCGGCCTACGAAGCAAACGCCTTCGCCACCGGCTGGAACAAGAACGACGCGTTGGTCGCGGTCAGCCAGGGCTTGCTCGAGCGCTTCTCACCCGATGAAGTGAAAGCCGTGCTGGCCCACGAAATCGGCCACGTCGCCAACGGCGACATGGTCACTCTGGCGCTGATCCAGGGCGTGGTGAACACCTTCGTGATGTTCTTTGCGCGGATCATCGGCAACTTCGTCGACAAGGTGATCTTCAAGAACGAAGAAGGCCAGGGCATCGCCTACTACGTGGCGACCATTTTCGCCGAACTGGTACTGGGCATTCTCGCCAGTGCGATCGTCATGTGGTTCTCGCGCAAGCGCGAATTCCGTGCCGACGAAGCCGGCGCCCGCCTGGCCGGTACCAGCGCAATGATCGGCGCACTGCAACGCCTGCGCGCCGAACAGGGCCTGCCGGTGCACATGCCGGACACCCTTAACGCCTTTGGCATCAACGGTGGTATCAAACAGGGCTTTGCCCGCATGTTCATGAGCCACCCGCCGCTGGAAGAGCGTATCGACGCCCTGCGTCGTCGCGGTTGATCCGACCGGTGTAACAATGAAAAAGGCCCGCAGTGATGCGGGCCTTTTTTACATCTTTGGATTGTGCGCCGACAGTGCCGGCCCTTTCGCGAGCAAGCTCGCTCCCACAGGGTTCTGCGGTGTTTAGGCGATCTGTGACATAGCACAAATCACTGTGGGAGCGAGCTTGCTCGCGAAGAGGCCCGTAACGGCGCCAACAAACTATCGGGAAGAAACCCGGTAGACCCGCTCCTCCAGCCGCGTCACGCCAGCCTGAAGGAACTTCCCGCTCTCCTCCAGCACATCCTGCTCTTCCAGCATCTGCACCTGCCAGGCACCACTCAGCAACCGCTGCACCTCATCATCCCCCACCGCAAACGGCGGCCCCGGCATCTGCGCCTGATCGTAGTCCAGGGCAATCAACAACCCTTGCACAGCCAGCGGCAGAATCTGCTGAAGATGCGCCGCATAGCGCTCACGCATCGTCGCCGGCAAGGCAATCAGCGCGGCGCGGTCGTACAACGCGGTGCAATCAGCCACATCGCTCGCCGTTAGCGCAAAAAAGTCACCGCACCACAGCTCGATGGCTTCACCGCGAAAGACTTTGAACGCGCCCTTCTGGCTGATCTGCGGCTGCACCTGATGTTCACTGAAAAAGTCCTCGATAGCCTTTTCCGACAGTTCGACCCCGAGCACCTGATGACCGCGTCCGGCCAGCCACGCCAGATCCAGACTTTTCCCACACAGAGGCACGAGCACTCGCGCCGCTGCCGGTACCGCCCAGTGCCGCTGCAAATACGGGTTTACCTCAGGCAGATGGAAACCAATCTGCCCCGAAGCCCACTTCTTGTGCCAAAACTCAGGTTGCATGCATCACTCCCAATAATTCGATCAAAAAGCGTTAAAACTTATATTAGATTTAGATCAATGATCTGACTGAAGATGAAGCCATCTTAACGCTCAGGAACCCATCATGTTGCCCAGCCTGTTCATTTCCCATGGTTCACCCATGCTGGCCCTGGAGCCCGGCGCCAGTGGTCCGGCTCTGGCTCGTCTGGCCGCCGAATTGCCGAAACCCAAAGCCATCGTTATCGTCTCCGCGCACTGGGAAAGCCAGGAACTGCTGGTCAGCAGCCATGCGCAACCGGAAACCTGGCACGACTTCGGCGGCTTTCCCCGGGCGCTGTTTGAAGTGCAGTATCCGGCGCCGGGTAATCCGCAACTGGCTGCCGAAGTCGCCAAACTGTTGCAGGCAGCGGATCTGCCGGCACGGCTCGACCCGCAACGCCCGTTCGATCATGGCGTCTGGGTGCCGTTGTCGCTGATGTACCCGCTGGCGGATATTCCAGTGGTGCAGGTTTCGCTACCTAGCCGCACGGGTCCGGCGCTGCAAACCCGAGTCGGCCGGGCACTGGCGAGTCTGCGTGATCAGGGCATTTTGCTGATCGGCTCCGGCAGCATCACGCACAACCTGCGCGAACTGGACTGGCACGCCGGCCCGGAAAGCGTTGAGCCCTGGGCGCGGGATTTCCGTGACTGGGTGATCGACAAGCTCGCGGCCGACGATGAGGCAGCGCTGCACGATTATCGTCAGCAGGCGCCGCATGCGGTGCGCAGTCATCCGAGTGATGAGCATTTGTTGCCGTTGTATTTTGCCCGGGGTGCGGGCGGTGAGTTCAGCGTGGCGCACAAGGGATTCACAATGGGTGCGCTGGGCATGGATATTTACCGCTTCGGTTGACGCCTTCGCGAGCCGGCTCGCTCCCACAAAGGCAAAAAACAGGCAAAAAAAATCCCCGAACCAGTCGGGGATTTTTTATGTTCGATCAATCAGCCCAAGGGCGGATCAATCTTCGCGATAGCGACGCAGCTTCAACTGCTTGCCAGCAACGCGAGTGTCCTTCAGTTTGGTCAGGAGTTTGTCCAGACCATCTTCCGGCAGCTCGACGAGGCTGAAGCTGTCACGCACCTGGATGCGACCGATCGCTTCACGGGCCAGACCGCCTTCGTTGAGGATGGCGCCCAGCAGGTTCTTCGCAGCGATACCGTCACGCGCACCCAGCGCGGTACGGCAACGAGCACGGCCTTCGCCCAAAGGCATTGGCGCGCGACGCTCGCGGTCACCACGATCAGGACGATCACCAGTGCGCTCAGGACGGTCGCCACGCGGTGCGTTGTTCGGCACCAGTGGACGTTCCTTCTCGATCGCCGCCAGGTTCAGCGCTTGACCGTTGGTGGCTTTGCGCAGCAGCGCAGCAGCCAGAGCACGCGGGGTGCAGCCGATGTCTGCAGTCAGACGATCGAGCAGCTCACCGTGGGTCGATTCGGCATCAGCGACCAGCGGCGACAGGCTGTTGGTCAGTTTCTTGATGCGTGCATCGAGAACGGCTTGAGCGTCCGGCAGGCGTACTTCAGCAACTTTCTGACCGGTTACACGCTCGATCACTTGCAGCATGCGGCGCTCACGTGGAGTCACCAGCAGCAGTGCACGACCTTCGCGACCGGCACGGCCAGTGCGGCCGATACGGTGAACGTAGGACTCTGGGTCGTACGGCATGTCAACGTTGAACACGTGAGTGATGCGCGGAACGTCCAGACCACGAGCAGCTACGTCGGTCGCGACAACGATGTCCAGACGGCCATCTTTCAGCGAGTCAATAACGCGCTCACGCTGGTTCTGGGCGATGTCACCGTTCAGCGCCGCGGCTTTGTAGCCTTTGGCGTCGAGGGCGCTGGCCAGATCCAGGGTGGCTTGCTTGGTACGCACGAACATGATCAGAGCGTCGAAATCTTCCACTTCCAGCAAGCTGAGAACGGCCGAAGTCTTCTGGTCAGCGTGAACCAACAGGTGAGCCTGTTCGATCGCGGTAACGGTCTGGGTCTTGGTCTGGATCTTCACGTGTTGCGGATCGCGCAGATGGCGTTCGGCAATGGCGCGGATCGACTGCGGCAGGGTAGCCGAGAACAAAACGGTCTGACGGGTCGCTGGCAGAGCCTTGAAGATGACTTCCAGGTCATCCATGAAGCCCAGTTTCAACATTTCGTCAGCTTCGTCGAGAACCAGGTGGTTCACGGTCGACAGAACTTTTTCGTCGCGACGCAGGTGGTCGCACAGACGGCCCGGAGTGGCGACAACAATCTGTGCGCCATTACGGATTGCTTTCAGTTGCGGGCCCATAGGCGCGCCGCCGTAAACGGCCACAACGGTAACGCCCGGCATTTGCTTGGCGTAGGTTTCAAAAGCGGTTGCTACTTGCAGCGCCAACTCACGAGTTGGCGCCAGGATCAGGGCTTGCGGTTCGCGCTTGGCAGGATCGATGCGGTGCAGAATAGGCAGTGCGAACGCGGCGGTTTTACCGGTACCGGTTTGCGCCTGACCAATCATGTCCTGGCCGGCCATGATGATCGGGATCGATTGCTGCTGAATCGCCGAAGGCTCTTCGTAGCCAGTCGCTGCGACGGCTGCAAGAATATTCGGGTTAAGATTAAAAGCGGCGAATCCGCCGGTTTCCTGGGTCATGGGTCTGCCTCTAAGTGCATCCGCAAAGACCCATGCTCCAAAGCTGCGCATGCCGTGTTGAGACTCAAGAGTCGCCCTGGCAGCTTTGTCGGCGGGGATTTGCGAAAACGAATGAATGAAAAAAAGAATCGTCCGGGAAGAGCCCGCAATGCGGACGTGCAGCCGAAGCTGACTTCGGGAAATGCGCTACCTAAACGCGGCCCGGTTAAAGGCCGGCGCGCACTATACCGGATTTTGCCCAAAAAGGGAGCTTTTTTTATTGCCTGAATGAGCGTGTCACCGCTGTGTAACGGGGTTTTGCGGATAATCGCGCGAAGGTCTATTTTTCAAAGGCCCGGCCCTGCGGGCGATGACGCTTAAACGATTCACTGATGTGCGGCATACCGTCGCTGCACCCGCCCTTCCCGCCCGAGGATCTACCCATGAATCAGCCCTGCCCCGGCCGCGTCAGCCGTGAACGTCGTGGTCACGTCCATCTGATTGGCCTGGATCGAGCGGCCAAGCGCAATGCTTTCGACCTCGACCTGCTCAACGAGCTGAGCCTGGCCTACGGCGAGTTCGAGGCCGACAGCGAAGCGCGGGTGGCGGTGGTGTTCGGGCATGGCGAGCACTTTACTGCTGGCCTGGATCTGGTCAACGCCAGTTCCGCCCTCGCCCAGGGCTGGCAGGTTCCGACCGGCGGTTGCGATCCGTGGGGCGTTTTCGTCGGGCCACGGGTGAGCAAACCAGTGATTGTCGCCGCGCAGGGTTACTGCCTGACCATCGGCATCGAGCTGATGCTGGCAGCCGATATAAACCTGTGTGCGAGCAATACCCGCTTCGCGCAGATGGAAGTGCAGCGTGGGATCTTTCCTTTTGGTGGTGCGACTTTACGTTTTCAGCAGATCGCCGGTTGGGGCAACGCGATGCGCTGGCTGCTGACCGGCGATGAGTTTGATGCGCACGAGGCGTTGCACCTGGGGTTGGTGCAGGAAGTCATGGCCAGCGAAGACCTGCTGCCGCGGGCGATTGAATTGGCTGAGCGGATTGCGCGGCAGGCGCCGTTGGGGGTGCAGGCGACATTGATGTCGGCACGCCAAGCGCGATATGAAGGTGAAACCGCGGCGGCGCAAGGGCTGCCGGCGCTGGTGAAGAAGTTGTTGGCGAGTGAGGATGCCAAGGAAGGGGTGCGGTCGCTGGTGGAGCGGCGGCCTGGAGTCTTCAAAGGGATCTGAAATATTTGCTGGTTATCATATCCTCTTCGCGAGCAGGCTCGCTCACAGGGAAAATGCATTCCAATGTGGGAGCGAGCCTGCTCGCGAAGAGGCCGTCACTGACGACTCAGGTCGCCGGGCGAATACTGTTGATCAACGACTGCAATGAATACCCCAACCGCGGCGCCAGCGCTTCAGCCCGGGCCGTCAGTGCCTGCATGTCCAGCTCCTGATCGAGGTCCGCCGGCACAATCAGAATCACGTTGCCCTCCTTCACCGGCAATTCCCAGTAATGCCGGTGATACAGCCCGCGCAACAACGCCGCGCCCAGAGGCTTGCCGTCATCGGTGGCCCACTGGTTGATCACCAGCCAACCACCCGGATTCAGACGCTTCTGGCAGTCGCCGAGAAAACTCCAGGCCAGATGCCCGACGCCCGGACCGACATCGGTATACAGGTCGACAAAAATCAGATCCGCCGGCTCAGCCGTCGGCAGTAACTCCAGCGCATCGCCAACACGGATGTACAGCCGCGGATCATCGTCCAGGCCAAGGTATTCGATGGCCAGGCGCGGCACATCCGGACGCAGTTCAATGGCTTCGACATCTTCCAGCGGCAGGAACTTGAGGCAGGCCTGGGTCAATGTACCAGCGCCGAGCCCGAGAAACAGCGCGCTCTCCGGCTGCTCGTGGCACAACGCGCCGATCAGCATCGCCCGGGTGTAATCGTATTCGAGCCAGCTCGGATCTGCGGTGAACACGCAGCTCTGCTCGATCGCATCGCCGAACTCGAGAAAGCGGTAATCGGCCACTTCCAGCACGCGAATCACGCCGAACTCATCCTGTACTTCGGCGAGCAGATGCTCGACGCGCTCCTCAGTCATTTCGTCTCCTGATGGTCACCGGGCGCGGTGACGCGATGGCACCGCTGTGGCGCCGTGGCAAAGCGGCGATTGTCGGCGATGGGGCGGGAGCAGGTCACGCACTAATTGCTGCTACCATGGGCTTCCCGTGCGTAGAACCAATTAGAGACCGTGATGAGCCAACCGTGGAGTCCTGATAGCTGGCGCGCCCTGCCGATCCAGCAACAACCCCAATATCCTGACGCGGCGCATCTGCGCCAGGTCGAGCAGACGCTGGCCAGCTATCCGCCACTGGTGTTTGCCGGCGAAGCGCGCGAACTGCGCCGCCAGTTTGCCGAAGTCACCCAGGGCCGGGCATTCCTGCTACAGGGCGGTGATTGCGCGGAAAGTTTTGCCGAATTCTCCGCTGCGAAGATTCGCGACACCTTCAAAGTGTTACTGCAAATGGCGATCGTCATGACCTTCGCCGCTGGCTGCCCGGTGGTCAAGGTCGGGCGCATGGCCGGTCAGTTTGCCAAACCGCGCTCGGCCAACGACGAGACCATCGACGGCGTGACGCTGCCGGCTTACCGGGGCGACATCGTCAACGGCATCGGCTTCGACGAAAAGAGCCGCGTGCCGGATCCAGAGCGCCTGCTGCAGTCCTATCACCAGTCCACCGCGACCCTGAACCTGCTGCGCGCGTTTGCTCAGGGCGGTTTTGCCGACCTGCACCAAGTGCACAAGTGGAACCTCGATTTCATCGCCAACTCGGCGCTGGCTGAAAAATACAGTCACCTCGCCGACCGCATCGATGAAACCCTGGCATTCATGCGTGCCTGCGGCATGGACAGCTCGCCGCAACTGCGCGAAACCAGCTTCTTCACCGCCCACGAAGCACTGCTGCTGAACTACGAAGAAGCCTTCGTGCGCCGCGACAGCCTGACCAACGATTACTACGATTGCTCGGCGCACATGCTGTGGATCGGTGACCGTACTCGTCAGCTCGACGGCGCGCATGTCGAATTCCTGCGCGGGGTGAACAACCCGATCGGCGTCAAAGTTGGCCCAAGCATGGATCCCGATGACCTGATCCGCCTGATCGACGTGCTCAACCCGGACAACGATCCGGGGCGCCTCAACCTGATTGCGCGGATGGGCGCGAACAAGGTCGGCGATCACCTGCCGGCGCTGATCCGCGCGGTGCAGCGCGAAGGCAAGCAAGTGCTGTGGAGTTCCGACCCGATGCACGGCAACACCATCAAGGCCAGCAGCGGCTACAAGACCCGCGACTTCGCGCAGATCCTTGGCGAGGTTAAACAGTTCTTCCAGGTGCACGAGGCGGAAGGCAGTTATGCCGGCGGCATTCACATCGAGATGACCGGGCAGAATGTCACCGAGTGCATCGGTGGTGCGCGGCCGATTACTGAAGATGGCTTGTCGGATCGCTATCACACGCACTGTGATCCACGGATGAATGCTGACCAGTCGCTGGAGTTGGCGTTTTTGATTGCCGAGACGCTGAAACAAGTCCGCCGCTAGACCGCGTCGCCTCCTTCGCGAGCAGGCTCGCTCCCACACTGGATTTGTGTCGTATACGAAACCCATGTGGGAGCGAGCCTGCTCGCGAAGGGGCCAACTCAGTCAGCCGACCTGCGCCATTGCCACCCGCAACCGCGCCGCACTCTCGCGCTGACAATTCAACTGCACCCGCGCCAGCCCCAACCAATCCGCCATCTGCCGCAGATTCTCCGCCAGCGCCAGCATCCCCTGCTCATCCAGCCCCGGCTCCTCCTCGTGCAGCGCATGCACCGCCAACTGCCCCGCCGCCCGCTCAGCCCGCAAATCCACCCGCGCAGCAATCCGCTCGTTGTGCAAAAACGGCAACACGTAATAGCCGTAAACCCGTTTGTCCTTTGGCGTATAAATCTCCAGCCGATAGCGAAAATCGAACAAGCGCTCAGTCCGGCTACGCTCCCAGATCAACGAATCAAAGGGCGACAGCAGCGCACTGGCCATGACCTTGCGCGGGACGCTCGGCTCCGGCAGGCAATAGGCGATTTGCCGCCAACCGGCGACTTCGCACATCTGCAACTGCCCAGCTTCAATCAGTTCCGCGAGACGTGGCCGCGCATCCGTCGGATTCAGGCGAAAGTAATCACGCAAGTCTTTTTCAGTACCGACACCCAAGGCCTGTGCCGCGTGCAATAGCAGGCCACGTTGCGCTTCGGCTTCATCAGGCAACGCCTGTTGCAGGATCGATGAAGGGATCACCCGCTCCGGCAAATCATACAAACGCTCAAAACCACGCCGCCCCGCCACCGTCACTTCACCCGCCGCGAACAGCCACTCCAGCGCATGTTTTTCCGCGCTCCAGTCCCACCACGGTCCGGCCTTGTCTGCACGGGTTGAAAGGCTGCCGGCGCCCAACGCGCCCTGCTCTTGCACCGAACTCAAGACCCGACGCACCACGTCCTGCTGCTCGCGACCGAATCTGGCCAGTTGCTGATAAATATCCTCGCCACGCCTGGCCCGCTGCATGCGCCAGCCCAGCAACGGATACATCGACATCGGCAGCAACGAGGCTTCGTGTCCCCAGTATTCGAACAACGTGCGACGTCGCCCCGAACTCCAGGCAGCCTGGTCGAGCAAGTCGGAAGAATAGGAACCGAGACGGGAAAACAGCGGCAGGTAGTGCGAGCGCACCACGGCGTTGACGGAGTCGATTTGCAGCAAACCCAGCCTTTCGATCAGCCGGTTGACGTGTAACGCCTTGACGGTCGGCGGCTGGCGCCCGTTGAACCCTTGGGCAGCCAGCGCCAGTCGTCGCGCCTGTTTGAGGGAAAAGGCCAGAGTCGCGGGCATGAGCATCTCCTTGTCTGCTCGCAACCTACCTCACTGGAAGAGGGTTTGTGTAGCGTTCTGCTCATCATTTATGCAGCGGGTCATTTATGCATCGGATCATCCCAGAACGGCCGCACGGACTCGTGTTCAACGTCGGCACGACTGACGCCGATGTCTTTCAACGCTTCGTCGCTCAGACTGGCAAGCAGCTCGCGTTCACGGTGCAATTCGTACCAGCGGCTAAACTTGTGCAGCAGGTCGGAAACGATATGGCCGTGGCCGGAAAATTTTGCGTCATCTACATACTCTCTTTGACCTTTCATCGTGTTGCCTCCTTTGTGGATGGCTCAAGTCTCGCGCCGACACTAAGATCAATCCAACGAATGTTTCTGATGGCATGCATCACGGAGATTCATCAATTGTCGGCCTACCCCAGTATCGATACCGATGTCCTGCGCACCTTTGTCGCGATTGCCGATCAGGGCGGTTTCACCCGCGCCGGCGAAATGGTCAACCGCACGCAGTCGGCGGTGAGCATGCAGATGAAGCGTCTGGAAGAAGACGTGTTGCAGCGGCAGTTGTTCGAGCGCGACGGACGCCAGGTGCGTCTGACCGCTGAAGGCCAGGTGCTGCTCGGATACGCGCGGCGCATCCTCAAGCTGCACAGCGAAGTGTTCAACACCTTGCGCGAGCCGCACATGGTCGGCACCGTGCGCATCGGCACGCCGGATGACTACGTGATGCGTTTTCTGCCGGGTATCCTGTCGCGGTTTGCGCAGTTCTATCCACTGATCCAGATCGAAGTGCATTGCGAATCGACCAAACAACTGTTGCAGCGTACTGACCTGGATTTGTCGATCGTCACCCGTGAACCGGGCAACGAAATCGGTCAGTTGCTGCGCAAGGAACGTTTTGTCTGGGCCGAGGCGCAGAATTTCAGCGCCCACGAACAAACGCCACTACCTCTGGCGATGTTCAACAGTGATTGTTTCTGCCGCTTGTGGGCGTGTAACGCACTGGATGCGATGGGCCGCGAATACCGCATCGCTTATAACAGCACCAGCCTCTCGGCGTTGATGGCGGTGGTGAGCGCGGGTCTGGCGATCACCGCGCAACTGGAAAGCCTGATCACCCCGGACATGCGCATTCTCGGCGCCGCCGAAGATCTGCCGCTGTTGCCCGAGGCCAGCATCATGCTGATCCGCAACCTGAACAATCCGTCGCCGATCACCGAGTGCCTGGCCGAGCATATCGTCGAAGGTTTTAAACTTTAAACGCGAGCATCACCGCACACAGCACCAGGAAACCGCAGAACAGCCCGCGCAGAAGTTTTTCCGGCATGGCGTGGGCAACTTTCACCCCCCAACTGATGCTCGCCAGACCGCCGATGGCCAGCGGCAGGCCGATCATCCAGTCCACTTCGTGATGTACCGCGTAGGTCACCAGGGTCACGCCGGTGCTTGGCAACGCCAGCGCCAGCGACAAGCCCTGAGCGACCACTTGCGTGGTGCCGAAGAGGCTGGTCAGCACCGGCGTTGCCACCACGGCACCGCCGACACCGAACAAGCCGCCCATGGTTCCGGACGCCGCACCGAGGACGCCGAGCCAAGGCCAGGAATAGCGCATCTCGGAAGTCGCAGCGGGTTGCTTGCCGAACATCTTCAGCAGGTTGTACGCCGAGAGCACCACCAGGAAAGCGACAAAACCGATGCGCATGGTTTGCGCATCGATACCCACCGCCCAGATCGAACCGACCCACGCAAAGCAGAAACCCATCAGCGCCAAGGGCAACGCATGCCGCAGTTCGATGCGATTGCGCTGGTGATAGCGCCACAGCGCCAGCATCACGTTCGGCACCACCATGACCAGCGCGGTGCCTTGGGCAATCTGCTGATCGAGGCCGAACCACACACCAAGCAGCGGGATAGCAATCAAGCCGCCGCCGATGCCGAAAATGCCGCCAAGTGTGCCAAGCGCGGCGCCGAACAGCAGGTACAACAAAAACTCCATCACAGCTGAATTCCTCTTACGTCAGGCGATTCATCCTACGCAGTCGTGGCTGGCGGGGAAACGCACAGCAACGCACAATGGCTATGCCGATTTCGCACAAGCGTGAATTCTCATGAACCCCAACCAACTGACTGAACAATTAGGGCTGTTTCTTGATGTGTTGGAGAGTGGCAGCTTTTCCGCCGCCTCGCGCCGTCATCCGCTGACACCTTCGGCCGTTGCGCGACGCATCGACAGCCTGGAAAGCGCCGTCGGCAGCCAGTTATTTATACGCAGCACCCACGCCGTCAGAGCCACACCCGCCGGTCTGGCGTTTGCCGAACGTGCCCGGCGCATTGTCGCTGAGTTGCAACTGGCGCGGGCCGAAGCCGTGTCCTTGAGCAGCGCGCCGGAAGGCTTGATTCGCATCGACGCCCCCGCCGCGTTCGGGCGACGGCATCTGGCACCGGTGATCGCCGACTTTCTCGTCCTCTACCCGGGGCTGGATGTGCAGTTGCACTTGATCGACAGTTTCGTCGACATGGGCGGCTCGAACCTGGGCAAGGTTGACCTGGTGCTGCGTGCCGGGCAAATGGCTGACACGCGATTGGTGGCCACGCCTTTGGCGAGCATGGTGCGCATAGCCTGTGCCAGTCCTGACTATCTCAAACGCCGGGGTGTACCCGGCAGTCCGGCGCAACTTGGCGAGCATGACGGTCTGGACTGGGAAGGCCTCGCCCCGCCCTTCGCCTGGCGGTTCGAGCAGGACGGCCAGATGCAGTTGCACCGCCCGGCGCGCATCCGCATGAGCGCCAACAATGCCGAAGCGCTGGTGTGTGGGGCTTTGGCGGGATTAGGGATTGCGCATTTGCCGACCTGGCTGGCGAGCGAATACCTGCTGCGCGGTGAACTGGTTCCGCTGTTCTGCGAGAACGGTCTGCCGGCCCCGGAATCCACCGGCATCTACGCACTGCGCATGGAACAGCAAACCAACTCGCGCAGCCGCTTGCTGCTTGAATACCTCAAGACTCGTTTCAGTCCAGTGCCGCCGTGGGATCTGGCGCTGCAACGGGATCTCGGCCGCCATTAGATCCGGAGAATTATCTGGCGCATTAAAGATTCGAGCGCTAGATTCATGACCATCACCGAACAAGGCTTTGACATGACTTCCCAACGCGACACCTGCGACGACCTGCTGCTGGATAACCAGGCCTGCTTCGCCCTGCATTCCACTTCGCTGATGATGACCAAGGTCTACAAGCCGCTGCTGCAAGCCTTGAACCTGACCTATCCGCAGTACCTGGCGATGATGGTGTTGTGGGAGAAGGATGGATTGACGGTCGGAGAAATCAGCTCGCGGTTGCTGACCGATCCCGGCTCGCTGACGCCACTGCTCAAGCGTCTGGAAGGCGAAGGGTTGCTCAGCCGCACGCGCAGTCGTGAGGATGAGCGGGTAGTGATTGTCGAGCTGACCGAGCAAGGCCGAGCGCTGAAAGAAAAAGCCCAGACCGTTCCGCAATGCATCCTCGGCGCCAGCGGCTTCACTCTGGAACGGCTGCAAAAGCTGCAAGCGGAGTTGCAGGCGCTGCGTAGCCATCTACAAGAAAGCCTTATTTAAGGCCCACCAATCCCTGTAGGAGTGAGCCTGCTCGCGATAGCGGTGGTTCAGTCGACTTCTGAGTTGACTGGCACACCGCTATCGCGAGCAGGCTCACTCCTACATTTGATTTCATCGACTGAAAATTATTTTTCAGCGCTCCCATTGTCTCGCCATCCCCTCTAAGTCGAATCTTTCCAGCCGATGGACGAGTCAGCCAGATCAGTCCAGCGGAACATTTTTCGAAATTTATCTTGCGCACTAAATATTCACGCGATACATTTATCTCGCACTTACATAGCGCGCAAATAATTAGCGCACACAATCACACTCAACGAGGCTCACACCATGCAAACTCTCTACACTGCAATCGCAACCTCCACTGGCGGCCGTGACGGTCGTGCGGTCTCCAGCGACAACATCCTCGACGTCAAACTCGCCACTCCGAAAGAACTCGGCGGTGCCGGCGGCGCGGCAACCAACCCTGAGCAGCTGTTCGCTGCCGGCTACTCGGCCTGCTTCATCGGCGCACTGAAATTCGTCGCCAGCCAGACCAAACGCAAAATCCCTGACGACGCCTCGATCACCGCCCACGTCGGTATCGGCCAGATCCCTGGCGGTTTCGGTCTGGACATCGACCTGCACATCAGCCTGCCTGGCCTGGAACAAGCCGATGCGCAAGCGCTGGTCGACGCCGCTCACCAGGTTTGCCCGTACTCCAACGCCACCCGTGGCAATGTCGATGTACGTCTGCACACCACCGTCTGAAACCAGACACAAATCCCCTGTGGGAGCGAGCCTGCTCGCGAAGGCGTCCTGTCAGTCAACATTTCATTGAATGACGTCCCGCATTCGCGAGCAGCCTCGCTCCAACAGGAGTCGGTGGTTAATGAGAAATCGCAGGCACAAAAAAGCCCGGCTCAATGGCCGGGCTTTTTCTTTCCGCAAAAAGCAGTGCTTATTTGGCACGGCCTTTGTAGGAACCGCCTTCGCGGGTGTCGATTTCGATCTTGTCACCGATTTCGATGAAGTCAGCAACTTGCAGCTCAGTACCGTTGGCCAGCTTGGCTGGCTTCATGACCTTGCCGGAAGTGTCGCCACGAGCCGAACCTTCGGTGTAGTCAACTACGCGCACGATGGTGGTCGGCAGCTCTACGGAAACCAGACGCTCTTCGAAGAAGATCGCTTCGCAAACATCGGTCATGCCTTCTTCAACGAAAGGCAGAACAGCTTCGATGTCTTCAGCGTTCAGCTCGTACATGGTGTAGTCAGTGGTGTCCATGAACGTGTAGGTGTCGCCGCTGATGAAGGACAGGGTCGCTTCTTTGCGGTCGAGGATTACGTCGTCCAGTTTGTCGTCAGCGCTGTAAACGATCTCGGTCTTGTAACCGGTCAGCAGGTTTTTCAGCTTGGTCTTCATGATCGCGCTGTTACGGCCCGACTTGGTGAATTCAGCTTTCTGAACCAGCCAAGGATCGTTCTCGAGACGGATCACGGTACCGGGTTTCAGTTCTTTACCAGTTTTCATTGCGAATATCCGAATTTGGATGGGATTTACAAAAATCTAGGCCGCGTATCATATCCAATTTAGGTAAAACTGTACCAGCGCTGCGGCAAGATCGGCCTGCAAGCCTTGTTCCAGACACCACGCTTCGGCATTTTCCTGCAGTTCTGGCCAATGATTGCGGACTTCGAGCCAGTGTTCACCGATGGGCTGACCGGCGCTCCAGGCTCGCCACAGACCGTTCATCGCCTCGGCAGCGGCCGGTGACAGACCTTTTGTGTAAAGCGCGAGGAAGGCATCAAGCTTGTCCAGATGGATGTCTTCGTCCTGCTGATAGATGTGCCAGAGCATCGGCCGCCCCGCCCACTGCGCCCGCACGAACGAGTCCTCACCACGCACCGCGTTGAAATCACAGCACCAGAGCAACTGATCGTATTGATCCTGACGGACGAACGGCAACACCTGCACGGTCAACGACTGACGCACATTGATCTCGCCCACCGTCAGGGCTTCCACCCTGAGCCAGCGCGCCACGTCGCCAAGAATCCGCCCCTCCGGCACCAACAGGTGAGTCGGCGCAGCGTCCGCCGCCAAAACGTCCAGCCAACTGGCCAGCCCGGCATTCTCGTAGGCAAACAACGAAATCAGCTGGGCGTCAGACGCAGGAGCGATCCCGAGACCTTGCAGGAATTGCCGTTGAGCTTCGGCATCCTGTTGAAACTGCCGACGCTGCTCGAGCAAGCCGCGCTCACGCAACAGCCCGCCAGTGCCTGGCTGGAATCCGGGAAAGAAAAAGAACTTCTGCACCGATTTGTATTTGACCGACGGCAACCCGTGACAGCCGATCACCCAGTCTTCGGCGCTGAGGTAGTCGAGGTTCATCCACAGCGGCGGCTGTTCACGCCCAGCCATCGCGTCCATGTAATCACTCGGTAACTGACAGGCAAACGCGGCGATCACCACATCCGCCGCCTCTGTGTGCACCCAGTCAGCCGGCCAGTACCGCACTTCGACGCCTCGTTGCGATTGCTGTGCGGCGTTGATATCAATCGCCGGGCAAATGCGTTCGAAGGCGCGCAGATCATCGACCCACAATCGCACCGTCAAACCGTGTTCGGCGGCCAATTGTCGGGCCAGGCGCCAGGTCACGCCGATGTCGCCAAAGTTGTCGACCACCGTGCAGAAAATATCCCAGCGGGGTTTCAATTGCGGCATTCAATACTCCCGTTGGCAAAAGCTGCGATTGTCCGCATAAATGACCTCGCGCAGAAGAGCCGACGGCGATTAATCTTCGTGCGACAATCGCCACTTGCCCGCAATCACCCGCCAGGAGGCAGCCATGCCGTATCGCCCCAATCCGCGTCGCCCGTTGCCGGTTCAGCTTAGCGCGCTGCATTTGACCGGCAGCATTGCCCTGGGCATGTGGCTGGGCTTTGTCGCCATTGCGCTGACCTGCTGGCTGCTGTCGCAGTTTGTCTTCAAAGAACAACTGGCACCGGTTGCACAAGCGGTGCAGCAACTGGCCAATCCGCCGGCCGTGCAGGTGCAACCGGACATTCCTCCGCCGAGCCCGCAGTTCCAGCAATACGAAGAAAACCTGCGCAAGAACGAACAACAGGCACGTCTGGATCAGGCACGCGGCAGCACGCGTAATCTGTCCAATCCGAAATGCCAGTTCTGGCTGCAACAGGATCAGACGGCCCCGAGCGAGAAAAGCCGCGCCAACGTTTTGCAATTCTGCGATTGATCATGAACAAGCACATCGTCCACCAACTGATTCTCGACAAACTGCGCATCGACCTCGACATCGCCGAGCGCGCCGCACAAACCGCTTACGAAACCGCAACGCACGAAGAAAACATCGCCGAAAACAAGTACGACACGCTGGGTCTGGAAGCGTCGTATCTGGCAGCCGGGCAAGCAAAACGGGTCGAGGAAATCCGTCAGTCTTTGGCGTTGTGCCAGAACCTGACGCTGCGGGCCTACGATGAAAACCGTGGTATCGAAGTCGGTGCCCTGCTCGGCCTGGAGGACGAAAAGGGTCGCGAGCAATGGCTGTTTCTGGCGCCGGATGCAGCAGGCCTGAAAGTCGATGTGGTCGGTCAGCCGATTACCGTCATCACTCCGCGCTCGCCGCTGGGCAAAGGTCTGCTGGGCAAGTGCGAAGGTGATGAGGTGGAGATTCTGGTGGCGGGCACTCGGCAACAGTTTGCTGTCACCGAGGTACTCTGAGGCAACTGATCAGTGAACGGGTAGCTCGACGCCGTCGAACAGTTCTTCCAGTTCCTGCTTGTTGTGGCACTGAATGGCTTTGGCCATGACTTCGCGAGTCAGATGCGGGGCGAACTTCTCGATGAAGTCGCACATGAAGCCGCGCAGGAAAGTGCCGCGACGGAAACCGATCTTGGTCACGCTCGATTCGAACAATTCACTGGCATCCAGCACCACCAGATCGTTGTCGAGCTTGGTGTCGACTGCCATTTTAGCGACGATGCCCACGCCCAGACCCAGACGCACGTAAGTCTTGATCACGTCGGCGTCGGCGGCGGTGAACACCACTTTCGGCGTCAGGCCGCGATGGCTGAAGGCTTCGTCGAGTTTCGAACGGCCGGTGAAACCGAACACGTAAGTCACGATCGGGTATTCGGCCAGCGCTTCCAGGGTCAGCTTTGGCAACTTGGTCAGCGGATGGCCCTGCGGTACGACCACGCAACGATTCCAGCGGTAGCACGGCATCATCACCAGATCGCCGAACAGCTCCAGCGCTTCGGTGGCGATGGCAAAATCCACAGTGCCATCAGCGGCCATTTCGGCGATCTGCATCGGCGAACCCTGGTGCATGTGCAGCGCCACGTCCGGGTATTGCTTGATGAAATTGCTGATCACCGGCGGGAGTGCATAACGTGCCTGGGTGTGGGTGGTGGCGATCGACAGGGTGCCTTTCTTCTCGTTGGAGAATTCCTGGGCGATCTGCTTGATGCTTTCGACCTTGCGCAGAATCTCACCGGCGGTGGTGATGATGCGCTCGCCGGCCGGGGTCACGCGGGTCAGGTGTTTGCCGCTGCGGGCAAACACTTCGACACCGAGTTCGTCTTCCAGTAGGCGGATTTGTTTACTGATGCCCGGTTGCGAGGTGTAAAGGCTTTGGGCTGTAGCGGAAACGTTGAGGTCGTGGTGCGCCACTTCCCAGATGTAGCGCAATTGTTGAAGCTTCATATGAATCCCTCAAAGCAGGTAGACGCCACGGGCATCAGCGACGGTATATAACTATATTAATGGTTTGAATAATAAATCTAGAACTTTTTTATCAAAGCGCCATTATTCCTGCCTTAGCGATCCTCCCGCCGCCGCCGCTCCACTAACGGCACCAGATAAACCGGCACCTTGGCCAATTGCAGGACCCGCGCCGCCGTGCGCCCCAACGGCGTTTCCGCGCCCACCCCATGGCTATGACTGCCTACGATCAGCAGATCGACAGAGAGTTTCTGCACCTGGTCGAGAATCACCTGCGACGGATCGCCCTGCAGCACGCGTACTGCGCGAATGCGCTGCAGATCCTGTTCGCCTTCATCCCCCAGTTCTTCGCGAAAACTGTCCAGCACCCGCTGCTCGATATTGGCGATGACAGTTTTCAGACCCTGACTGTGAAATTCGTTCAATGCCTGCTCGTCGAGATAGCTCTGCAACACCGATTCGGCAAACAGCCCCATCGGCTCCACCGCGTGCACTACATACAAATCGGCATTGAACGTTCGCGCCAACGCCAGGGCATGCTGCATCACCAACGGTGCGTACAGACCGAGGTCAGTGGCATACAGCATCGAACGAATCATATGACCTCCTCGCGTGCCAACATGGCGGAGATTTGATTCAGCTTAGCAGTGCCTTGACGAGTACGACGTGCGACGCAACGTCTTGAAGCACAGGGCTTTAGATGGACGGCTCATTGCTGATGCCGTGAGGCACATGACCGGTGGCGACCACTTCGCGGGCGAGTTCGCAGTGACCGGCCTGATCGTCGAAAAACACGTCGGCGGCGAAGGCTTCAAGGAACGCCGATTTGGTCAGGCCACCGAGAAACAGTGACTCGTCGAGACGAATGTCCCACTCGCGCAAGGTGCGGATCACCCGCTCATGGGCCGGCGCCGAACGTGCAGTGACCAGCGCCGTGCGGATCGGGCAATCGTCATCGGGAAACTCGCGCTGCAACAGATTGAGCGCCGCCAGAAAGCCCTTGAACGGCCCACCGCGCAACGGCTCGCGAGCCGACTCACGCTCCTTGGCCTGGAACGCTTCGAGCCCGCCGGACTGATAGACGCGTTCCGACTCGTCGGAAAAAATCACTGCGTCGCCGTCGAAGGCGATGCGCAATTCGTCACTGGCCGCACGACTGGCACCACCGGACAGAATCGTCGCCGCTGCGAATCCGGCATCCAGCGCCGCGCGCACGTCTTCGGCATGGGTCGAAAGAAACAGGTCGCAACCAAAGGCTTTCAGATACGGATACGGACTGCGCCCGCCAACAAACGCCGCGCGGGAAATCGCCAGACCGTAATGGTGAATCGAGTTGAATACGCGCAGGCCGGTGTCGGCACTGTTGCGCGAGACCAGAATCACCTCGACCCGCGCGCGGCCGAGGCGACTGTTGAGTTTCAGGAGTTTTTCCACCAGCGGAAAAGCATCGCCAGGTGCGAGGATTTCGTCTTCATGCTCAATCTGGTATTGCCGATAGGCTTCGACACCGCTCGACAGGTAGACCTTGTGGCTCTCGCTCAGGTCGAACAGGGCACGCGACGAAATCGCCAGCACCAGTTTGTCATCGATGTTCTTGGCCATGCCTTCCCCCGCCCTTCACAAAAAAAAAACGACCTAAACGTTGCGCCGGTCGATAAAACGTAAATTACGATACAGCGCTTCGATGCGCGGCAGCTCACAGCCCGCCGCTTTGGCCGCTGCCAGTGGCCGAGCGTAAATCGCCTCCAGCTCCAGCGGTCGCTTATGTAAAAAGTCGTGGTACATGCTCGGCCAGTAGTCGGGCATTTTCTCGGTCATCATGAACAGATAATCGGCGTATCCCGGCGGTATGTCCTGGCCGCAGGCCTTGGCACCCTGCACCACTTCGGCCATCAACGCCTGGATCTGCATGCGGCTGTCGGCGTCCGCCATCAGCGGCGTGGTGCTGGCGCCGAGCAGTACCGAAAGTCCATTGTAGGGGATGTTCCAGACCAGTTTTTGCCAGCGCGCCTGGTGCAGATTGGGCATCGCCTGGGAATCGATTCCGGCAGCGCGGAACAACCCGGAACCCTCCTCGACAATCGCCATGCGTGCGGCGTCAGCGCTGGACGGACCACTGTGATAACCGACGTTCACCGCGCCCAAGGCTTGGTGGGTAACTTGTCCAGGCCCCTCGCGATGCACGCAGATCAGGCACAAACCGCCCAACAGGTGCAGGGAGTCGGGGAGCCGTTCACGCAAACTGTCTTCGACGTCGAGACCGTTTTGCAGCACCAGCACTTTCGCATCCGGTTTGGCCGCTTGAATGATCGACGGAGCCAGGCCGGCGTTGCTGGTGGTCTTCGCCCCCACTAACAGCCAGTCGCACTTGGGCATGTCTTCGGCGGCGGAATAGGCCTGCGCCGGATGCAATGTCAGCGGGCCATGCACCGCGCTGTTGATTTGCAAACCGCGCTCAGCCACCGCCGAAAACTCGCTGCGCAACAGAAAGTGCACATCGAAACCGGCGCGCGCGAGCATTACGCCGTAAAAACCACCAATTGCGCCGGTGCCGATGATCCCTACGACCGGTTTATTCACTGCCCCCATCATGGCAACTCCTCTGCAATTCGCCCCAGTGCCTGCGCCAGCGCCGCGTTCAACGCATCGGTCGTCAGGCGCGTGTGCAATGCCCCAAAGAACTCGCCGTCGCGCACCACGAACAACGCCGGTAAATGAAAGACCTGATAGCGCTCGACCAACCCGCCGTTGTCGCCGGCATCGATCCAGCACAGACGATCAATCCCCAGCGCCATAGCCGGCAACACTTCGCGGGCATATCGGCAACTGGCGCAGCCGACGCTGGTAAAAATCACCAGCGAAACGCCGCTCATCGCCAATAGCCGTTGGTCGGCGTCGAAATCGGTCAGTTCGGATTCGACCACTATACTGGGGGAAACAATGTCAAATGGCTGACACAGGGAGTCTGTGCTCATGGGACGTTTCATTCCTCATCCGGACGAGGTGCCGGTTGAATTAACCTTGCTCAAGCCTGAGTGTATTTCCAGGCAACAGCTGCACACTATCAGCCTCGGCGGCATCGCTTGCAATTACCACCGTGCCTGGCGCCATGGCACGGCGCTGCAAGTGCGCATGCCGTCACTGCATGCCGACATTTGTTATCCGGGCTACGTGGCGTGGTGCCTGCGGCGCAAAAAAGGCTATCTGGTGGGCATCGCGTTTACCGATGAGCAGACGCTGTTCAGTGCGCGAATGGGTGAGCAAGTGTGTCAGATCGAGCGCTACTGCCGCATGCATGACACCCACGATGACCTGCAAGAAATTCAGGCGGTGGCCCTGCAATGGGTCGAGCAACACGCCGACGAGTTCTCCCACGACAGCGTGCGCAAGGCTTTTGCGCAGCCAGCGCTGGACTAAAGCGCCTTTTGCCCATTGTCGAGCAGGCGCTTTACGCGCTAAGGTTCCGCTCCCCGACGCGCTTAAATCTGCTGTGCTCCGCCGCGCGGGGATCGCTGGCGGCCGGCACCCGTGACCTGACGAGTAAACGATGGCTGATTTACCGATCAACGACCTAAACGTCGCCTCTAACGAGACCCTGATCACTCCCGATCAGCTCAAGCGTGATATTCCTCTGAGCGATGCTGCCCTGCGCACCGTCACCAAGGGCCGCGAAGTCATTCGCAACATTCTTGATGGCACCGACCACCGTCTGTTCGTAGTGATCGGCCCGTGCTCGATCCACGATATCAAGGCTGCCCACGAATACGCCGATCGCCTCAAGGTGCTGGCTGCGGAAGTCTCCGACACCCTGTACCTGGTCATGCGCGTGTATTTCGAGAAACCACGGACCACCGTGGGCTGGAAAGGCTTGATCAACGATCCTTACCTGGACGACTCGTTCAAGATTCAGGACGGTCTGCACATCGGTCGTCAGTTGCTGCTGGATCTGGCCGAAAAAGGCCTGCCGACCGCGACCGAAGCCCTCGACCCGATCTCCCCGCAGTATCTGCAGGACCTGATCAGTTGGTCGGCCATCGGCGCACGTACCACTGAATCGCAGACTCACCGTGAGATGGCTTCCGGCCTGTCCTCGGCAGTCGGCTTCAAGAACGGCACCGACGGCGGTCTGACTGTGGCGATCAACGCCTTGCAGTCGGTGTCCAGCCCGCACCGCTTCCTCGGCATCAACCAGGAAGGTGGCGTGTCGATCGTCACCACCAAAGGCAATGCCTACGGTCACGTGGTGCTGCGCGGTGGTAACGGCAAGCCGAACTACGATTCGGTCAGCGTTGCCCTGTGCGAGCAGGCGCTGAACAAAGCGAAGATCAAGCCGAACATCATGGTCGACTGCAGCCACGCCAACTCCAACAAGGATCCGGCCCTGCAACCGCTGGTGATGGAGAACGTCGCCAACCAGATCCTCGAAGGCAACCAGTCGATCATCGGCCTGATGGTCGAAAGTCACCTGAATTGGGGCTGCCAGGCGATTCCGAAAGACCTCGCCGACCTGCAATACGGCGTGTCGATCACCGATGCCTGCATCGACTGGTCCGCTACCGAGAACACCCTGCGCAGCATGCATGCCAAGCTCAAGGATGTTCTGCCAAAACGCCAGCGCAGCTGATACGCGTTTTACAGGCATAAAAAAACGCCGGGCAATGCCCGGCGTTTTTGTGTGTGCGATTCAGATCTTGGCGGCGCGGCGCTGATGACGCTCCATGTAGCGCTCGACGTAGGAGCACGACGGGATCACCGTGTAGCCCATTTCTTCGGCGTACTGCAGCGCGCTTTCGGTCAGCGCTGCGGCAATGCCACGGCCACGCAGGGCGTTGGGCACAAACGTGCGATAGATATCCAGGGTCTGTTTCCCCAGATCCATATAAGTCAGGTAGGCACGATGACCGTCCACATTGGTCTCGAACTGATGACCAGCCTGGTCATGGTGGATGGACAACGCCTCGCTCATCACTACTCCTCGCGGGTCTTGAATTCTGACCCCTACCTTACCGATGTTTTTCCGGCGAAGGAACATCTACGCCACCCCGTGCCTGATGGACACCGAGAAGAGCCACACCGATCTCGCGCAACCTGGCACCTGATAAATAGTAGGCACCATTGGCAAAAATGCTCAAGGTACGCTCGTCATCAAGCGGGTTGACGGGGGTTGCTCCGATGGACGCAGGGTGGGCCTGGAAGAAGATCTTGCCAAACCGGTCACCTGAACATTGCCGGATGTTGAGACTTAAGACGTGCAGCCTTTTTTAAAGTCACCTCAACATGGACAAAGATAAGCGAAGCAGCACGCAAATTCGGAACAAAAGTGTCGACGTATTCATCTAGAAAGACTTTAGCCAAGACTGCAAAAACAGCACGTGGCAACGGGAACTTTTTCTCATTAACTCGCTCAGCTCGGGGCTTGTAGCTGTATATTTTTTAAACAGCACAGTTAAAAGTTGCTCGAAAAAGAATCAACGCCTACAATTTTTTTTGCTTCTTGCCTTACGTCAGTTTACTTACTACAAGTAATGGGTAGTATGTACGCCGGCTATTTCCTCAATCGTGAGGAGACAGCCACTTAATTGAAAGTCCTTGAAGGGGAACACGATGAACAACGTTCTGAAATTCTCTGCTCTGGCTCTGGCCGCAGTTCTGGCTACCGGTTGCAGCAGCGCATCGAAAGAAACCGAAGCACGTCTGACCGCTACTGAAGACGCAGCTGCTCGCTCCCAGGCTCGTGCAGACGAAGCTTACCGTAAAGCTGATGAAGCTCTGGCTGCTGCTCAAAAAGCACAACAGACTGCTGACGAAGCTAACGAGCGTGCTCTGCGCATGCTGGACAAAGCTAGCCGCAAGTAATAATCCTTCGGGGTTGTTATCGAGCCGACCCGATTTTTCGGGTCGGCTTTTTTGTGCCCGATGCTTTTGCCCGGGCATTAAAAAACCCGCCGGCGCTGTACGCATCGGCGGGCCTTTAACCTCGACTTACTGCTGCAAGTCGATCGGTGTACTCGAAACCATCGGGGCCGAGGCACTCGGCTTGCCGATTTCCGTTGGCAGGCCATCTTCAGCCGCGACCACATCACGCACCACATCCCAGTTCACGCGCAGGTTGCTGGTGACGTCTTCACGCTTGAGCATCGCGTTGATCACCGCAGTGTGCTTGTCGACCACCGACGGGTTGCCCTTGTCGTCGATCGGCGTGTGCGCTTCCAGATAAACCTTGCCGCCACTGCTGCCGAACTTGTAGGCATCGTTGAGGATACGCACCGATGTGCCTACCGGCACCATGCCGGCCATTTCCAGCACGTTATTGTTGAACATGCGGAAGCAGCCGTGACTGGTGCGCATGCCGATACCGAATTTCTTGTTCGAACCGTGGATCAGGTAACCCGGCGTACCCAGGGTGAACTTGAACGGGCCCAACGGGTTGTCTGGGCCGGCCGGCACTACGTTTGGCAGCGGATCACCGTCTGCGGCGTGTTCAGCCTTGATCGACGCTGGAGGCGTCCAGGTCGGGTTTGGCGTTTTGGCGATGATCGAGGTGTGTGCGATTGGCGAGCCCCAACCCTCACGACCGATACCCAGCGGGAACGTGTACACCACGTTGCGGCCTTTCGGGAAGTAGTAGAGACGGTATTCGGCAAGGTTGATAACGATGCCTTCGCGCGGGCCCGGCGGCAGAATGAAACGGGTCGGCAGGACGATTTCGGTGCCGGCACCCGGCAACCAGGCATCGACGCCCGGATTGGCCGCGACCATCTCCGAGTAACCCAGATCGTACTTCGTGCCCAGATCGGCGAAGGTATCTTCGTACTTGGCTTTGATCACCTGCACCTGACCGATGATGTCTTCACCGGGTGGTGGCAGGGGAAACTCCAATGCAGCAACGGGACCGGCCACACACAGGGCGGCAAGTGACAGGCAGCGGGTGACGGCAGGAAAGCGCGGCAACATCCGGAAAATCCTTCGCATGATCAACAAGGGTATAAGAGCGCGATTGTACACCGCACTTTGAATATTCGGGGAGATCACCCCATTGCAGGCGACAAGGTGTTCCAGGTGGGAGCGAGCTTGCTCGCGAAAGCGGTGGGTCAGTCGCCAAAAATGTTAACTGACTTGGCCTCTTCGCGAGCAAGCTCGGCTCCCACAGAATCAGAGCTCGAAACGCAGCTCTGGCCAGATCGGCGAGGTGCCGCGCTTCTGCGATTCCAGAATCGCCCGGCACAGCGAGCACAGGCGCTGATCCTGAAACACCCGGCGATCGACGCTCGACCAGCGCGGTTGCGCCGGCAGCAAGCTGCCGCACAGGGTGCGATCAGCCGAGCCACCGAGTTCGAGTTGACGGGTCACCAGATGCACCCGCACTTCCTGGCAGGCGAACAGATCCAGCTGTTCGTCAGGCTCGATCAGTTGGTAGGCAAACAGGGACCAGGCAGAACGCGACATCGGGGGCTCCAGACAAGGGGGCGCCACATTAGCCGAAAGCCTGTCCTTAGAAAAGCCTCATAACAGCGGTTTTAGCGTCGGCCAGACATTTTCCAGCAACTTGCCCTGAGCCCCGGCTGCCGGGTGCAGACCATCGGCCTGCATCAGGTCCGGATGACCGCCCACACCGTCGAGAAAAAACGGCACCAGGGGGATCTTTTTATCGTCGGCGAGTTTGCCGTAGACCTCGGCGAAGGCATCGGTGTAACGCTTGCCGTAATTGGGCGGCAGTTGCATGCCGAGCAGCAGCACCTTGGCCCCGCTCTGACGCGAGCTGTCGATCATCGAGGCAAGATTTTGTTGCAATTGAGTTGGCGGCATTCCGCGCAAGCCATCGTTGCCACCCAGTTCGAGGATCACCAGTTCCGGCTTATGCTCTGCAAGCAGCGCCGGCAGCCGTGCCTGGCCTCCGGCGCTGGTGTCGCCGCTGATGGAGGCATTGACCACTTTATCGTCGAAACCCTCCTGTTTGAGCCGTTGTTCGAGCAACGACACCCATCCCAAGCGGGTATCCAGTCCGAAACCGGCGCTGATACTATCGCCAACGATCAGGACAGTACCCGCCGCTGCGTTCTGGGCCATGCACATCAAGGCCAGGCCAGCACTCAAAAACCACACACGCATCGGATTCTCCATGGGCGCAAGCATTCTCACCGCGAAGAACCTCAGCAAAGTGGTTTCCAGCGCGGAAGGTGAACTGACTATCCTGCACGAACTCAGCCTGGAACTGAACAAGGGCGACAGCCTCGCCATCGTCGGCGCGTCCGGTTCGGGCAAATCCACCCTCCTCGGCCTGCTCGCCGGCCTCGACTTGCCGAGCAGCGGCGAAGTCATCCTCGCCGGCCAGGGCCTGAGCAATCTCGACGAAGACCAGCGTGCACGCATTCGTGCCGAGCATGTCGGCTTCGTCTTCCAGTCCTTTCAGTTGCTCGACAGCCTCAACGCACTGGAAAACGTCATGCTGCCGCTGGAACTCGACGGCCGCAAAGATGCGCGTGAACGGGCCACCGAATTGCTCCAGCGCGTCGGTCTCGGCCAGCGCCTGACGCACTCGCCGCGCCAGCTCTCCGGTGGCGAGCAGCAACGTGTGGCCATTGCCCGCGCCTTCGCAGCCGAGCCTGACGTGCTGTTCGCCGATGAACCGACCGGCAACCTCGACAGCCACACCGGTGAGCGCATCAGCGATTTGCTCTTCGAATTGAACAAGGAACGCGGCACCACCCTGGTGCTGGTGACACACGACGAACGCCTGGCCCATCGCTGCCGGCGCCTGATCCGTCTTGAAGCCGGGCTGTTGGTCGCCCCTCTGGAGCCTTGATGGCACGTTTGCCGCTGTTGCGTCTGTTCAGTCTCGCCATACGCCAACTCATGCGCGATGCCCGCGCCGGGGAATTGCGCGTATTGTTCTTCGCGCTGGTGGTGGCGGTGGCGGCGAGTACCGCCATCGGTTATTTCGGCGCCCGCCTCAACGGCGCCATGATGCTGCGCGCGACCGAATTTCTCGGTGCCGATCTGGTGCTGGAGGGCAGCTCGCCAGCCCGTGAAGAACAGATCAGGAGTGGCACCGAGCTGCGTCTGAAGCATGCGCAAGTGGTGGAATTCTCTAGCGTCATTGCCACCGACAATGGCATTCAGTTGTCGAGCATCAAAGCCGTCGACCGTGCCTATCCGTTGCGCGGCGAACTGAAGAGCGCACCCGCGCCGTTCGCCACCGAAGAAACCGGCGGTGAGCCGCAACCCGGCGAAGCCTGGGTCGAAGCACGCCTGCTGACCGCACTGGATCTGAAAATCGGCGACAGCATCGATGTCGGCATGAAGACGTTGAAACTGGCCCGAGTACTGACGTATGAACCGGATCGCGCCGGCAACTTCTATAGCCTCACGCCGCGGGTCATGATCAACCTCGACGACCTCGCGGCCACCGGCGTGGTGCAACCCGGCAGCCGCGTGAGTTACCGCGAGCTGTGGCGCGGTGAACCGCAGGCGCTGGAAACTTATCGACAACTGATCAAACCCGGGCTCGCCGCGAATCAGCGGATTCAGGACGCCCGCGATGGCAACCGGCAGATCGGCGGTGCACTCGGTAAGGCCGAGCGCTATTTGAATATGGCTAGTCTGGTCGCCGTCTTGTTGGCCGGAGTGGCGGTGGCATTGTCGGCCAACCGTTTCGCCAGTCGCCGTTTCGACGCCAGTGCCTTGCTGCGCTGCCTCGGTCTGTCGCGGCGGGAAACCATGGTGCTGTTCAGTCTGCAGTTGACTGTACTCGGGCTGTTCGCCGCACTCAGCGGTGCGCTGCTCGGCTGGCTGGCGCAACTGGGTCTGTTCGCACTGCTGCATGATTTGCTGCCAAGCGATGTTCCACCGGGCGGTGTGTTTCCTGCCATTGCCGGGATCGGCACCGGGCTGGTCGCCTTGGCCGGTTTCGCCTTGCCGCCACTGGCCGCATTGGGTCGTGTGCCGCCGCTGCGTGTATTGCGCCGCGACATGCTGCCGATTCCGTCGAGCACCTGGATGGTTTACGGCGCAGCATTAGGCGCCCTCGGCCTGATCATGTGGCGCCTGAGCCTCGATCTGCTGCTGACATTCGCTCTGCTCGGCGGTGGTGTGGTCGCCGCGTTGGTATTGGGCGGTTTGCTGTTGTTGCTGCTGCAAAGCCTGCGGCGGATGCTCGCCCGTGCTTCGCTGCCATGGCGCTTGGGCCTGGGCCAGTTGCTGCGGCATCCGTTGGCAGCGGCCGGTCAGTCGCTGGCCTTCGGCCTGATTCTGCTGTCGATGGCCTTGATCGCCCTGCTGCGCGGCGAATTGCTCGACACCTGGCAAAACCAGTTGCCGAAAAACGCGCCGAACTACTTCGCCCTGAATATTCTGCCGGCAGATAAACAGGCTTTCACCGATCACCTGATAAAAGTGTCCGCGCAAGCCGCACCTCTTTATCCGGTCGTACCCGGCCGATTGATCAGCATCAACGGCGAAGCTGTGCAGCAAATCGTCAGCAAGGATTCGGCAGGCGATCGCGCTGTGCAGCGCGACTTGAGCCTGACCTGGGCGGCGGATTTGCCGGCGGGCAACAAGCTCACTGCCGGTGAGTGGTGGAAAGATCAGCCAACCGACGGTGTTCCCGGCGTATCGGTGGAAGGCAAAGTCGCCGAAAGCCTCAAGCTCAAACTCGGCGATCACATGGCGTTCAGTGTCGGCGGGGTCAACCGTGAAGCGAAGGTCACCAGCCTGCGCGAGATCAACTGGGACAACTTCCAGCCGAACTTCTTCATGATCTTCCAGCCCGGCACCTTGAAGGATCTGCCGGCGACTTACCTGACCAGCTTCTATCTGGCCCCCGGCCATGATCAGCAGATCGTCGAACTGTCGCGCGCATTCCCGGCGGTGACCATTCTTCAGGTCGAGGCCCTGCTGGAACAACTGCGCAGCATCCTCGCCCAAGTCACTTTGGCGGTCGAATATGTGTTGTTGTTTGTGTTGGCGGCGGGTATGGCCGTGCTGTTTTCCGGTTTGCAGGCAACGCTGGATGAACGTATCCGCCAAGGTGCACTGTTGCGTGCATTGGGCGCGGAGCGGCAGTTGCTGATCAAGGCGCGGCGCATCGAATTCGGCCTGCTCGGTGCAGTCAGCGGATTACTCGCCGCGATCGGCTCGGAAGTGGTGAGTCTGGTGTTGTATCGCTACGCGTTCGATCTGCCGTGGCATCCGCATCCGTGGTTGCTGGTGCTGCCGTTGATTGGCGCGGCGTTGATTGGTGGTGCCGGTGTATTCGGTACGCGTCGGGCACTCAACGCAAGTCCACTGACAGTGTTGCGTGAGGGTTGATAGACTCAAGCGGTCTTAATCAAAAGAAGTTGCCATGAGCCGTTATCGCCCTCCCCGCACCGCCGGCACCGCGCTGATCACCCCTGAAGGTGAAGCGCGGATGCGCGCCGAATTCCATGAGTTGTGGCATGTGCGCCGCCCGCAAGTGACGCAATCGGTCAGCGAGGCCGCGGCTCAGGGCGATCGTTCGGAGAACGCCGAGTACACCTATGGCAAGAAGATGCTGCGCGAGATCGACAGTCGCGTACGCTTTCTCACCAAACGCCTGGAAGCGTTGAAAGTCGTCAGTGAAAAACCCAGCGATCCGAACAAAGTCTACTTCGGCGCCTGGGTGACCATCGAAGACGAAGAAGGCAAGCAATCGCGCTACCGCATCGTCGGCCCCGATGAACTGGATCTGAAACTGGGCCTGATCAGCATCGACTCGCCACTGGCCCGCGCCTTGATCGGCAAGGCGCTGGATGCTGAAGTCCGGGTGCAGACGCCGACCGGCGAGCAGTTCGTTTACATCGTCGCCATCGACTATCCGTAAAGCGAATCAGCGGCGGGTGATCAGGCCCTGCCGCGCAACGCGCACCAGTTGCTTGATCATCTCCGGCGCATCTTCAGCGCTCGGCGTCTGAATCACCGCCAGATCAAAACTGTCACTGGCAAAACGTGACAGCGACTCGCCGTCTTCAACGAACTGGATCAGGAACGCGGCAGGACCGCCACTGCGCCGTGGCCAGCCATCGAGATAACGCAGCAGCGTTGGCTGATGTTTGCCGCCAAGGAGAATTTTCGGGTTGCGTTGAGTGATATGCGCAGTGATCGGCGCGGGACGTGCTGGAGGGCGTAGTGCATTCATCATGTCGTGTCTCTGCCTCAAAAGTCTGCATGGCAGGTGAGAGGCAACACCGAACCAGCGCTTTAGCGGTATTTCGAAGCCCTGTTCCGGCTTCTGACGGCAACTGTTGAAGTCACCTGGCGCCCCGCAAGTAGCTGTTTAAATCGGCGCATGGGCAACATCCTAGAGAACGTGACCGATCAGTGTCAAGAATCAGCCGCAACAAAAAAGGCCCGCACAATGCGGGCCTGTTCCTTGAGCCAGAGTGCTTAACCGGCGATGGCGCGGTCCACCGAGAGCTTGCCGGCGCCTTCGATCAGGACGGCGAGGCTGCCACCGAGCAGAGCCAGGGCGAACTCGTAACCGTTGTTGGCCATAAACAGACCGTTGCTGATGTGAACGGTGAAGATCGCCACCAGCGACAGAAAGGTCAGACCCAATGCTGCCGGACGCACCAGCAGGCCAATGATCAACGCCAGGCCAGCGAAGAACTCAGTACCGCCCGCCAATGTGGCCATCAGGTAGCCCGGGTGCAGACCGATGCTGTCCATGTACTGCGCGGTGCCCGCCAAACCGTAACCACCAAACAGACCGAAAAGTTTTTGCGAACCGTGAGCCGCAAAGATTACGCCGACAGCAATGCGCAGGATGGTCAGACCGTAGCCAGCGCGGGTGAACAGTACTTTGTTGATCAGAGAGCTCATGGGGCGTTCCTTGTTTTTGCGAGAAGTTATGTGTGTTGGTTGGCCGCTATATTAATCAATAAATTTCATGTTAAAAGCGCAAATATTCCGCCATAACAATCAGTTTATTAGATCATTTCCGTGAGACGACTTTTTGCGCCCCGGGCTCCAACGACTCCCGCTCCCGGTCGAACGCCAAGTAATACTTGTTCACGCTATTAACATAGCTGACCGGCCCCATTCCTACCTGCTCCATGGCAATGCGTTCGACCTGGAAGAACCACTGATTAGGGTTCAGTCCACGCCGCCGTGCTTCAGCGCGCATGCCCTGCACGCGCTCTGGGCCGATGTTGTAGGCCGCCAACGTGAAAGCCATGCGTTCACGCTCATTGAGCTTGGGGCTGTTGAAGAACTTGCGGCGGATCATCGCCAGGTACTTGGCCCCGGCCTGCACATTCGCATCGAGATTCTGAATGTTGTTCACGCCGACTCGCTGAGCGGCAGAAGGCGTGATCTGCATCAGCCCGGTCGGACCACTGCCGCTGCGGGCATTGGGTTGCAGGCGTGACTCCTTAAACGCCAGTGCAGCCAGATTCAGCCAGTCCATGTTCTGCGCGTCGGCATGCTTTTGCAGGGTCGGGCGCAGTTTTTCCAGGCGCTGGCGATCAGCCTTGGCCAAGGGATAGTGGACTTGATAGAGACGGCGATAGATGCGCAAAAACGCGGCATCTTCGTTGGACGGTTTCTTGTAACCGCCGAGAAAGCGATCGATGCTCGCGCGTAACATCGAGGCGTCGCGGCGTACGAACCAGTACTCCTCGCCCGGCTCACTGATTATCAGTTGCCGGTCAAAACGCAGCTTCGGCAGGATCTTGCCCCAACGCTCAGCGATAGGTTGCTCGACGATGGTCAGGTGGAAAATGCCACCCTGAACCATCTCCAGCACGTCTTCGACCGCCAGGGTCGGATCGACCCATTCGATCTTGATCGGCGCCAATTTGTGCAACGCCAGTTTCTGATTGAGCTGACTGACCGCCTCCCCCGCCGCACTGCCGGTCGGCAACGCCAGGGTTTTGCCGGAAAGCTGCTCGACCTTGGTGTAGCGCCGCTCGCCCTTGATCCCGACCAGCACCAGCGGCACATTGCTGGCAATCGGTTCGCTACTGGCGACCGCGAAGCCCGCTTGCAAATCGAGCAATTCGCCCGGCGCGACCAGATCACCCTCGCCCCGCTGCAAGGCGCCGAGCAGTTGGTCCTTGGCTTTGGGAATGATCTTGAGGGTGATTTCCTGACCATCGCGGGCATGGCCGTTGAGGTATTGCTCGAAGGCGCGCAGGCGATGGTATTCGACGCCGATGGCCTGGCCCTGGACTTCGCCGGAGCTGTTGCGGCTCTGATTGACCAGCACCCGCAACACGCGGCTGCTACGAATCTCGGACAAGTCGCGCACCTTGGCCGCCGGCACGGCTTGCAGCGGCCCGGGCAGGCGCGCAACCGCCGTCATCGGCAGTAGCAGCGAGCCACACAACAGGAGCAAAACCGAGGGACGAACCATCCACTCTCCGGAAAGAATACGGGGCGATTTCATTGTAAAAACGTCGAAATCACCGACGAAAACAGAGCGCCATGAGCGCTGGCAACGTGCGAGAGACTGGCACAGTAATGGCACTTCTACCAAACCGGTCTGCGTCGCGGCATCAACAGACAGCTATAAGTCATTGTAGTTCTTGGCTTTTCTTATGAATCTACAGCTCTGGTATGCTTTCCGGCCTTCGGCCCGAGGTAGCAACCATGCAACTCATCGATATCGGCGTCAACCTGACCAATCCCAGTTTCGCCGACAAACATCAGGCCATACTTGATCGCGCCTATGCCGCGGGCGTGTGCCAACTGGTGCTGACCGGCACCAGCGTCGAGGGCAGCGAGCAAGCCCTGGAGCTGTGCCAGCAACTCGATGAAAGCGGCCAGCGACTGTTCGCCACCGCCGGTATTCATCCGCATTCGGCCAGTGACTGGAACGGTGACAGCGCAAGCCGTTTGCGCAGTCTGCTGCAGGAGAAAAACGTGGTAGCCGTGGGTGAATGCGGGCTGGATTTCAACCGTGATTTCTCGCCGCGCCCACAGCAGGAAAAAGTCCTTGAGGAACACTTGGCGCTAGCCGTTGAACTGCAAATGCCAGTGTTCCTGCACGAGCGTGATGCCAGCCAGCGCCTGCTGGAAATCCTCAGAGACTTCCGCGATCAATTACCCGCCGCTGTGGTGCATTGCTTCACCGGCGAGCAAAAAGCCTTGTTCAGCTATCTCGACCTGGATCTGCATATCGGCATCACCGGCTGGATCTGTGATGAGCGACGCGGCACGCATTTGCATCCGCTGGTGAAAGAGATCAAACGCGGGCGCTTGATGCTGGAAAGCGATGCACCTTATTTGCTGCCGCGCACGCTGCGTCCGAAACCGAAGAACGGCCGCAATGAGCCGGCGTATCTGACTGAAGTGCTGCGTGAAGTAGCGTTGCATCGTGGCGAAACCGAGGAAGATCTGGCGGCGCACACCACCGCGTGTGCCCGCGCGTTCTACAACCTCCCCCCCTCCCCTGACACCCCCCAATTTCCTCTGTAGGAGTGAGCCTGCTCGCGATGGCGGCAGCTCATTCAACATTGAGGTGACTGACACACCGTCATCGCGAGCAGGCTCACTCCTACAAGGGCGGGACCGTGCGGTCTGTTGACTCATATCAAGATCCGCAGATCTGCATAGCGGCACAATAATGGCACCTTGCCAAAACTGTTTCCGCTATCAGAGAAGACCTCCATGGGTGCCTGGCTTAGCAATATCTCGCTGAAATACAAATTCTGGGCGGTCAATGCGGTCGCCTTCGTCACCACCCTGCTGCTGGTGCTGTACGCCGTGCAGCTCGAACAACAGGCGCGCAGTCACGCATCACAGGCCTCGGCGCAAGCCCAGGCACAACTGCTTAAAGCCTGGCCGGTCGGTCAGCCATTGCCCAAAGCCGATCAGGTGTTGACCTTCAAACGCGGCGAAGCACCGCGCCTGAACGATCAACCCTTGCTTGAAATCACGGAAAGCAACGGCTGGAACGAGATCAATCACCTGCCGCTGTTCGGCGACAATCCGTTGATGGGCGCCGAAGTGTTCAGCCGCGCCGATGGTCAGCAGGTCGCGGTGATTGCCTATGGTCCGAGCCTGAGCCAAGTGTTCAGCGAACGTTTCGCCAACTATGCGGTGGCAGTGTTCATCCTGATGTTCGCCATGCTGTGCGCCTCGCAACTTTTAATCCGCTTCCTGCTCAGCCAGCTCAACACCTTGAAAGACGTGATGCTCCACGTCGAGAAAAGCGGCGATCTCTCGGCCCGTGTGCCGCTGGCCGGTAAAGACGAAGTCGGGCAGATGGCCAATGCGTTTAACGCGATGCAGGCCGGTTACCAGCGCGTTGTGACGACCGTCGCCAACACCGCACGGCAACTGGATGTCGGCGCGGCACGGCTGGCGTCGAGCATGAACGAAGTGCGCCACGGCATGCTCGGCCAGCAGAGCGAAACCGATCAGGCCGCCACCGCGATCAACGAAATGACCGCCACCGTTTACCACATCGCCCAGCACGCCGGCGCCACACGCGACCTGTCGCAGACCGCCGATGGCCTCGCCGGCAGCGGTCAGCAAGTGGTCGCGCGGGTGCAGCAGTCGATTGCCGGACTCTCCAGCGGGGTGCAGCAGACGGCCGAGATGATTCAACGGCTGGCCGAGGACAGTCAGAAGATCAACGGCGTGGTCAGCGTGATTCACAGCATTGCCGAGCAGACCAATCTGCTGGCGCTGAATGCCGCCATCGAAGCAGCCCGCGCCGGCGAGATGGGCCGGGGGTTTGCCGTGGTCGCCGATGAAGTGCGTAACCTCGCCAAACGCGTGCAGACCTCGACCGACGAGATCACCACGATGGTCTCGGCCTTGCAGGCTGGCACTCGCGATGCGGTGGATTTCATGCAGGAAAGTTCGTACAAGGCCGACGATTGTGTGCAGCAGGCGCAAGAGGCTGGTGCGGCGCTGGCGGAAATCACCGGGGCAGTGGCGCAGATGCGTGAGAGCAATACGCAGATTGCCGTGGCGGCAGAGCAGCAGAGCCAGGTCGCCGAAGAGATGAATCGGGCGGTGGTGAGCATTCGTGATGTGACCGAGAACACAGTGCAGCAGACTGTGGATTCGGCGACGACCAGTAATGAGTTGGCGACGTTGGCTGGGGAGTTGAGCAAGGCGATCGGTCAACTGAAACTCTGATGCCCCCTTCGCGAGCAGGCTCGCTCCCACAAGGGGATTTGTGTGCGCACCGATCCAATGTGGGAGCCTGCTCGCGAAAGCGTCAGCCCCGGCAACATCGAATCTTGCGATGACGCCTATCACCTCAATAGCCAACCTTGATTCGCCGCCCTCCGTGCCCAGGCCTATTCTTCAACCATGTGTTCAACAAGGATCGAGGAGTAGAAAACATGGGCAAACGTCACCCCAACCTTCCCGCGTGGCAATGGCGCGCGTACCCGGGCAATCATCAGCACCCGACCAATCTGGTGCTGCATCTGATTGCCGTGCCGTTGTTTATCGTCGCGTTTCTGCTGATCGTCTCCGGAGTGTTCAGCCTGAGTCTGGCCAGTGTGGCCATCGGCGTGATCGGCATCATCGCGGCGCTGGGTTTGCAGCGCCACGGCCACAGCCTGGAGGCGCAAGCCTCCGAGCCGTTCAGTGATCGTAAAGACGCGATGTCGCGTTTACTGGTCGAGCAGTTCCTGACCTTCCCGCGCTTCTTTCTCAGTGGCGGCTGGTGGCGCGCCTGGCGTGAACGCCACCGTCGGCATTGAGTCAGGCGAAAATCGTAACGGTCTGGCGACTCATGGCAATCAACTCTCCTTCCGCGCTCCACAGCTTGGCGGCGACATGGCCGTAGCCGTCGGCGGCGTATTCGATATCGGCCAGATACTGACACCAGTCCAGCGTGCTCAAATCGTGTAGCGGCTGCACGAATTCGATGGTCCAGGTCAGCGTGCTACCCGGTGCCGGCTTCTTCAGATATGGCAACAGCGCGGGCGGCCACGCGTCCACCAGGGCCAGCAGATGCGCCTCGTTGACCGGTTCTTCTTTGACATCTCCGCGTAACCGCACCCAGCCGCCCATCAGCCGCGATTGCGTGCCGGTGAACGGCATGCCGCCGACGCTCCAGCGCATCGCCAAATGACGCATGAATTCTGGCGTCACGCCTTTGATGTAAGGCAACTCCTGGCATTCATCCCAGTGCTTCATTGATGGCGCCGGATAGGCTTCGACTGCCACCTCCGACGGCCGCGACGCACCGAAGCTGCCTTGAACGATCGTTACCACCTGACCATTCTGCATCGCCCGGCCCATGACCTGGCTGACGGCCTTGCCTTCGCGCAGTACATCGACTTCGAAACTCACCGGGACTTCAGGTTCGACAGGGCCGACAAAGGTGATCGCCAGCGAACGCACCGGGCGATCCGCCGGTACTTTTGCGCGCATGGCTTCGTATTGCAGCGCGGCCACCAGACCACCGAAACTGGCACGGCCCTGGCCCCATTCGGCAGGGATCGTCAGTTCCGGTTGGCGGCGGACCGCCTCGAGCAGATCGCTAAAGCGCATGGCAACCTCAGAAAACAAGAAAGGAATGCAGGGATCTTAACCAGAGCTGCAGAGCGCCGCAGCGTCTATTCCGGTCAAATGGGCTGACAGAAAGGCCTTACACCTATATCCGCCATATTGAAGATCCCTTGTAGGAGCGAGCCTGCTCGCGATAGCGGTATGACAGCCAACACAGTTGTTGAATGTCATACCGCTATCGCGAGCAGGCTCACTCCTACAGGGATTTGTGGTGATTCAGGATTATTTGAAACAGGCTGAACTGAGTTTTTCCAGCACGCGATCTGCCTTGCTTTCGGCTTTGATCATGGTCGCCTGCCAAGTGGCGACACAGGGCTGCAGATCCGCCTCAAGCTCAGCCTTCGCCAGCCACTGCCAGCAATCGTGCCAGTCGCCCAGCGCGCCTTGGGCAGCCTTGAGGCGAGCCAGCGCCGCCTCGGGCAAGCGGTCGAGTTCGGGATAGGCCTCAATGCCGTAACGCACGCGCTTGATCAGCAAGCGCAGGCGATGGCGGTCGTGAGCGGGATCGTGCAGCGCCTCGTCGAGCTTCTGCCATTGCTTGCCCAAGCGCTTTTCGATGCGTTTGTCCAAGCCCTTGAGCAAGCCCTGACGCTGTGAGGCGCGCAGGAATCGCGGGAAAGCGTCGAGAATCATCAGCAGCGAAGCCACCTCGGCGCTCGCCGCCAGCGCCGGATAAGCCTCGGCCATCTGCGCCATACGCCGTTGCGCGGCCTCAGGCTGATCATGCAGGAGCAGATACGCCGCGAGCACCTCGCGATCACGCCACGGCGTGGTCAATTGGCCGACCGCCGAAGCGGCATCTTCCAGTTGTTCGACACCGGGCAGACCGCGCAATGGCCGCAACAGACTGCGCAAGCGCCGCACCGTGGTGCGCAGATCATGCAGCGCCTCGGGGTCGGTCCGTGCAGTGAGCCGTGCCTGACAGGCCAGCAGGCGCACTTCCAGACTCAGGACATGAGCCACCAACCGGTCAACCAACGCAGACATCACTTGCTCCTGATTCAAATGGCTTCAAGGTTCATTTTGCCGCTCAGTCAAAGCAGCGTCCTTGCTTCACGTCAGCAGCTTAGCGGCCGGCGCGGGATTCGCGAATGTAGAAACGCGCCTTCTCGGCTTTCTTGCTGCAACCTTCGAAACCCTCGAATTGCTGCTGGGTCTTCGCGGCGGTCAGCAGCGACAACGCTTTGGAGTAGCTGACGGTACCGGCAAAGCCTTCGGCCTTGGCCAGATCCAGCTCATGCCAAGCCGCGTCGAGCTGGCTGCCGCAGCTGTCGCGGTAAGCGGTTTTACCGGCGCAACCGGCCAATGCCAGAGCCATCAACGGCACACAGATCCAGGCTTTCATCACTCACACCTCAAATAGGTCAACAGTCGTGCAGGTAAGACGGCCTGGCTACGAAAAAGTGCCTTGCCGGCGGGTGAAACCGCGCAACTCAGAAGGATAGCGCTGAAGGGCCATGCAGTAGCGAAAAAACGACGTCACCGGCGCACTCAACGACCTCGGCGATTGAGCCTGCCCGGCGATGGGTGCATTGTGGAACCTTGTCGGGAGGACGCTGGATGAAAAAAAAACGTGTCGCGCTGGTACTGGGCTCCGGTGGCGCCCGGGGCTATGCCCATATCGGGGTCATTGAAGAGATCGAGAAACGCGGTTACGAAATCGCCTGCATTGCCGGGTGTTCGATGGGAGCCGTGGTCGGTGGGATCTATGCCGCCGGCAAACTCGACGTGTACAAGAACTGGATCGAAAGCCTCGACTATCTGGATGTGCTGCGCTTGGTCGACGTGAGTTTTCGCCTCGGCGCGATTCGCGGCGAAAAGGTCTTCGGGCAGATCCGCAAGATCGTCGGTGAGGTCAACATCGAAGACTTGCGCATCCCCTACACCGCCGTCGCCGCCGACCTCACCAACCAGCAAGAAATCTGGTTCCAGGAAGGCTGCCTGCATCAGGCGATGCGCGCCTCGGCGGCGATTCCCAGCCTGTTCACCCCGGTGATGCAAGGCAATCGCATGCTGGTCGACGGTGGCATTCTCAACCCATTGCCGATCGTGCCAGTGGTGTCGAGCCACTGCGATCTGATCATTGCGGTCAATCTCAATTCGACCAATCAGCGTCACTACAAACTGCCGGTGATCCAGCGCCCTGCCGCTTTTCGCTCACGCTTCGACAGCCTGATCAGTTCGCTGGGATCGAAGATGCCATTCCGCCGTACACAGGCCGAGCAATTGTTGCGGCTCGAACAGGAAGCGCTGCGCGCCGAAGCGGCGGACATCAATCCCTGGCTGGACGGCGCCGAGCCGGAGAGCCAGCAACCGGCAGCCGCGCCCGAGCGTGAAGGCGCACCGAAATCGGCGACCGGTTCATTCATCATCGATAACGTCGGACCGGCCTCGTTGCTGGACTTGATCAACCAGAGTTTCGAGGTCATGCAGACCTCGCTGGCGCAGTACAAGATCGCCGGATATCCGCCGGATATCCTGATCAATGTACCGAAGCGGGTGTGCCGATTTTTCGAGTTTTACAAGGCGCCGGAGTTGATCGCGTTGGGGCGCGAGATTGCCCGGGATACGCTGGATCGGTATGACAGTGAGCAGGGGTGATCGGGCCTGATTTCTCGGCTGTGTTTGATGACATCTTCGCGAGCAGGCTCGCTCCCACAGGGGATTAGTGAACGACGCAGATCCAGTGTGGGAGCGAGCCTGCTCGCGAAGAGGCCAGATCAGCCAACATCACTCAACAGCCGATAGCCAACCCCGGCCTCCGTGACAATAAACCGCGGCCGCGTCGGGTCATCCGCCAGTTTCTGGCGCAAATGCCCCACCACAATCCGCAGATAATGGCTGTCCTCGGTGTGCGTCGGCCCCCAGATATCCTTGAGCAATTGTTGCTGGGTAATCACCCGCCCCGGATGCCGTGCCAGTTGCGCCAGCACCGCGTATTCCTTGCGGGTCAGCGCCACTTCGACACCGTCGAGCAACACCCGCCGATAAGCCAGATCCACGGTCAGCGGGCCGAAGCTCAGCGCCGCCTGCTGCGCCTCCCCTGCCGGCGCCTGACGCAACAAGGCGCGGACTCGGGCGAGAAACTCCTGAATGCCAAACGGCTTGGTCACGTAGTCATTGGCGCCGCCATCCAGCGCCTGGACTTTCTGCCCTTCGCTCGCGCGCACCGACAGCACCAGCACCGGCGCCGTCGCCCACTCGCGAAACTCGCGCAGCACTTGCTGGCCATCCATGTCCGGCAGGCCTAAATCGAGCACCAGCAGGTCCGGTTTGTTCAGCGCCGCTTGCGCCAAACCCTCGGCACCGTTGCCGGCCTCGAGCACTTTATAGCCCTGTGAGGTAAGGCTGATGCGCAGGAACTTACGGATCTGCGGTTCGTCGTCGATGACCAAAATGGTCGTGGTCTGGCTCATGAATTCACATCAACACAAATGATTGGCAAGAGAGTAGCGCAGTCAGCTTCAGCCTTCATCGTCCATCCCCGGTTGCGTCTGCAACGGCAAGTGCAAAGTGATGCAGGTGCCGTGTCCCTCGATGCCGTCGGCGACGCTGATGCGCCCGCCGTGCGCGCCAACCATGCCCTGACAGATCGCCAGGCCGAGGCCCGTGCCCTGGCCGCCACGATCACCCCGGGCAGCGGTGTAGAACATGTCGAAAATCTTCGCCCGCTCGTCCTCCGGAATCCCCGGCCCTTCATCGCTGACCGAGAAGAAAATCTCTTGGTCACTCGCGCCTGCGCTCAGTTGCAAGCGACCGTGAGCGGGTGAGAAACGCGCTGCGTTTTCCAGCACATTGACCAGCGCCTGCTCGATCAGCGCGGCATGCACGAACAACAGCGGCAATTCACTAGGCACATCAGTGCTGACCTGCAACGGCGCGAGCACCGCGCGCAGGCGATTGAGCGAACTGCCGACGATATCGGCCGGCGACACCCAGTCCCGCGCCAGCTTCAGCGCGCCGTGGCCGAGCCGGGTCATGTCGAGCAGATTCTGGATGTAGCGATCGAGGCGCTCGGCTTCATCGCGGGTGCCTTCGAGCAGTTCACGACGATCTTCCAGCGGGATGGCTTCGCCGAGTGCCAACAGGCTGTCGATGCTGCCGCGCATGGCCGTCAGCGGCGTGCGCAAATCGTGGGATACGGAGGCCAACAAGGCACTGCGCAGTTGTTCGGTTTCACCGTGCAGGCGTGCGGCTTCCAGGTCATCAGCCAACTGCGCGCGCGCCAACGCTTGGGCGAGCGGCTGACTCAACGCGGTGAGCAAACGCCGACGCTGGCCGCTCAAGGTCTGGCCTTCTTTCGCACAGACCCCGAGCAGCGCCAGCGGCCCGTCCTCGACCGACAGCGGCCACCACCACCAGCGTCCGAACGGCAGTGTGCCAGTGCCCATGCCTGCCGGTTGATCGTGTTGCCAGGCCCAGTCAGCGGCGGCGCGTTCGGACTCGGTAAACTCCAACGGCCCGCCGGTCTCGACCTTCCAGCCGCCCTGCCCGTCCCGGTTGAGCAGGCATAACTGCAGATCGCTCCAGCCATTGAGGTGTTGCGCGGCAGCGCTGACCACCGCTTGGCGATCGGTCGCAGCGGTGAGTTTGCGCGACAGATCGAGCAGTTCAGTGGTCTCTTCCTGGGTGTCGCGCAGGGCCTGCAATTGCCGACGCTGACGCGCCGCGAGGTTGCCGGTGAGCGCTGCCATCAACAGGAAGAACAGCAAGGTCAGCACGTCTTCTTCGCGCTGAATGCTGAAGGAAAAATTCGGCGGGATAAACAGGAAGTCATAGGTCAGAAACGACAGCGCGGCACAGGCCAGCGCCGGGCCGAGACTGCTGCGCACCGCCACCAGCAGCACCGCCGCAAGGAACACCAGCGAGATGTTCGGCAGCGGCAGCACGCTCGACACTGCCCATGCCAGGGCGGTGGCCAATACGGTGGCGACCAGCGCCAAGGCATAGTCGAACCACACCAGGGTCAGCGCGTTGCGCGGGCGCGGTTGATGCTGTTGCTGATCGCTGTCGAGGACGTTGATCTCCAGCCCGTGAGCCTGACGCAGCAGGCGCGCCGCGAGTCCGCCGCCGAATAGACGCCGGCGTAGATGTGGCCGGGACTGCCCAACCAGAACCAGGCTCGCACGGCGTTCGGCAGCATGCTGGATCAGGGTTTTCGCCACCTCACCGGCGCGCAGCAACACCACTTCACCGCCCAGGCGCTCGGCCAGTTGCTGAGCGCTTTGCAGGCGCAGGCGCGATTGTTCGTCGCGTACGCTGCCGTTATCGACATGCACCAGACTCCACGGTAAATGCCGGCGCTGGGCAACGCGACTGGCGTGGCGCACCAGGCGTTCGGCCTGCGCATCACCATCGACGCCGACCAGCAAGCGCCCGCGCACCGCCGGGGCCGCCTGACCGAGTTGGCGATAGCCTTGGGCGAGATCGTTATCGACCTGTGCGGCAGCGGTTTGCATCGCCAGTTCGCGCAATGCGGTGAGGTTGGTCTGGGTGAAAAACGCATCGATCGCCGCACGCGCCTGCTCCGGCACGTAGACCTTGCCTTCACGCAAGCGCTCGAGCAATTCGCGCGGCGGCAGGTCGATCAGCAGCAGTTCGTAAGCTTCTTGCAGCACCCAGTCCGGCAGGGTTTCGCGCACTTGCACGCCGGTGATGCCGCGCACCTGATCATTGAGACTTTCCAGGTGCTGGACGTTGACCGTGGTGAACACGTCGATGCCGGCGGCGAGCAGTTCCTGAATGTCTTGCCAGCGTTTCGTGTGGCGACTGCCGGGGGCGTTGCTGTGGGCCAGCTCATCGACCAGCACCAGTTTCGGTTTGGCCGCGAGAATGCCGTCGAGGTCCATTTCTTCGAGCATCACGCCACGGTATTCCGAGCGCACCAACGCTTGCTGCGGCAAGCCGCCGAGCAGCGCTTCGGTTTCGGCGCGACCATGGGTTTCGACGACGCCAGCGATGACTTTCACGCCTTGGCGCAATTGCGTGTGGGCGGCCTGGAGCATGGCGTAGGTCTTGCCGACACCGGGAGCGGCGCCGAGGAAAACCTTGAGCCGGCCACGGCCGTCACGGGGCAGGTCTGCTAACAGCGCGTCGGCGCGGCCGGAGTCGCTCATGCTGGGAGTTCTCTCTTGCTGATGTTGATTCGGTGTTCGTTATGGCCCCTTCGCGAGCAAGCTCGCTCCCACATTTGGAACGTGTCCTCCTGTGGGAGCGAGCTTGCTCGCGAATGGCAACATCACAGAACTACAGTTTTTCCAGTGCCATGTTCAGCGCTAGCACATTCACCACTGGCGGTCCCACCAGCGGCTGTTCGGTATGCGCATCGAGCAGTTGCTGAAGAGTCGATACCGGCAAGTTTCGCGCTGCCGCAACTCGCGCCAGTTGATAGGCAATTGCCGCCGGTGGCAAGTGCGGATCGAGACCACTGCCGGAGGTGGTCAGCAGGGCCAATGGCACTGGGCCTTGGCCGGGAACCTGGAGTTTGTTGGCGTCGTCGATCACGCGGGTTGCCAGTGCCGGATTGCTCGGGGCCAGGTTGCTCGCGCTGCTGGAAACGGTCGCAAACGCACCGGCGGAGGGACGTGGATGAAACCACGCATCGCCGACAAAATCCTGCGCGATCAGCGACGAGCCGCGGACCTTGCCGTCGGCGTCTCGCACCAGGCTGCCATTGGCTTGGGCGGGGAATGCGACTTGCGCAACACCGGTCACCACCAGTGGATAGGCGACACCGGTGACCAGGGTCATCAGCACCAGCAGGCTCAGGGCCGGACGTATCATTGTGGACATTTCAAGATCCTCGAATTCGTTGGGCAAACTTTTGCGGGGTGTCAGGGAGATCTTTTCCCCCTCACCCCAGCCCTCTCCCCCAAGGGGGCGAGGGGGAAAGGGAGCCGATTTCCATGCTTTTCAAAACTTGCGTTCGGCTCGGTATTTCAAGTCGGTGTAGCTCCCGTAAACACCTCGGTCAGTCCCCTCTCCCTTAAGTTCGCGAAGGGAAAGGGAGCCGATCTTCGTGCAGTTCAAAACCTGAGTTCGGCTCGGTATTTCAGGTCGATGTACCTCTGTTCAGCCACTCGGTCAGTCCCCTCTCCCTCTGGGAGAGGGTTAGGGTGAGGGGCTTTTTCCGGCCTCACACCAGATGCAGCGCCGTGAGCAACATGTCGATCGCCTTGATCCCCACGAACGGCACCAGAATCCCGCCCAGTCCGTAGATCAGCAGATTGCGTCGCAGCAACGCTGCCGCACTCGCCGCCTGCACGCGCACACCGCGCAGCGCCAGCGGAATCAGCACGACGATGATCAAGGCGTTAAAGACGATCGCCGAGAGAATCGCGCTCTGCGGACTGGTCAATTGCATGATGTTCAGCACGCCCAGTTGCGGATAAATCGAAGCGAACAGCGCCGGCAGAATCGCGAAGTATTTGGCCACGTCGTTGGCGATGGAAAACGTCGTCAGCGCACCGCGCGTCACCAGCAATTCCTTGCCGATCTGCACCACGTCGAGCAGCTTGGTCGGGTCGCTATCGAGGTCGACCATGTTCGCCGCTTCGCGGGCAGCCTGGGTGCCGTCGTTCATCGCCATGCCGACGTCCGCCTGAGCCAGCGCCGGCGCGTCGTTGGCACCGTCACCGCACATCGCAACCAGACGACCATCGTTCTGCTCGTGACGAATGCGCGCGAGTTTCTTCTCCGGGGTGGCTTCGGCGAGGACGTCATCAACGCCTGCTTCAGCGGCGATGGCGGCAGCGGTCAGCGGGTTGTCGCCAGTGACCATCACGGTACGAATGCCCAGTTTGCGCAGTTCAGCGAAACGTTCGCGGATCCCCGGTTTGACCACGTCCTTGAGATGGATCGCGCCAAGCAGTTTGCCGTCAGCGCAGACCAGCAACGGCGTGCCGCCGCTCTGGGCGATCTTGTCGATTTCCCGCGACAGGGCCGGAGCCAGATCCGAGCGCTTTTGGCCGAGGAAACTCAGCAGCGAATCCACCGCACCTTTGCGGTAGACACGACCCTGATAGTCGACGCCGGACAAACGGGTTTCAGCGCTGAACGGCACAGCGGTCAAGGTTTCCAGCGCCGGCTCAGGTTGCGGATGCAGACCCCGCAGGTATTCGACGATGGATTTACCTTCAGCGGTTTCGTCAGCCAAAGAAGCGAACAGCGCACCTTCGGCCAGCTCGCGACCACTCACACCCGGCGCGGCATACACCGCACTGCAACGACGGTTACCGAAGGTGATGGTGCCGGTCTTGTCCAGCAGCAACACATGCACGTCGCCCGCCGCTTCCACCGCACGACCGGATTTGGCGATCACATTGAGGCGCACCAGACGATCCATCCCGGCGATACCGATCGCCGAGAGCAAACCACCGATGGTGGTCGGGATCAGCGTAACCAGCAGCGCCACCAGAAACACCAGCGGCAGGCTGCCGTTGGCGAAACGGGCGAACGGTTGCAGGGTCACGACCACCAGCAAAAAGATCAGGGTCAGGCCGATCAGCAGGATATCCAGCGCCACTTCGTTCGGGGTTTTCTGGCGTTTGGCGCCTTCGACCAGCGCAATCATGCGATCGAGGGTCGACTCGCCCGGATTGGCGGTGATCTGCACCAGCAACCAGTCGGAGACCAGTCGCGTGTTGCCGGTGACGGCCGAACGGTCACCGCCGGACTCACGAATCACCGGCGCCGATTCACCGGTGATCGCCGCTTCGTTGACCGCCGCGATGCCTTCAATGACTTCGCCATCACCGGGGATCATTTCCCCTGCTTCGACGCGCACCACATCGCCTTTGCGCAGACTTGCCGCTGGCACCACTTGAAAGCTGCCGTTGGCCTGTTTACGACGTGCGCTGAGGCCTTCGCTGCCCGCCTTGAGGCTGTCGGCGCGGGCCTTGCCGCGACCTTCGGCCAAAGCTTCAGCGAAGTTGGCGAACAGCACGGTGAACCATAGCCACAGGGCAATTTGCGCCGCCACGAAAGTCGGTACATCGGCGTCAGGAATGAAGCACAGCACGGTGGTGAAAATCGCCGTCAGCTCAACCACCAGCATCACCGGCGAACGTTTCAGTTGCCGTGGGTCGAGCTTGACGAAAGCTTGCACCAGCGCCGGCCGCCACAGGGCCGAGATCGCGGTTTTCGCTTGTTCCGGCGCCTTGACGGCAGCGGGTTTGATTGCGGGCATATTCATCATTCAGTCCTCAGAAGCCCATGCTCAGGTGTTCGGCAATCGGGCCAAGCGCCAGAGTCGGCAAGAAGGTCAGGCCGCCCACCAGCAAAATGGTCACGGTCAACAGGGTCACGAACAGCGGGCCATGAGTCGGGAAGCTGTTCTGGCCGATCGGTGCGGTTTTCTTCATCGCCAGACTGCCGGCCAGTGCCAGAACCGGAAGGATGTAGCCGAAGCGACCGATCAACATGCCCAGGCCCAACATCAGATTGTGGAACGGCGTGTTCGCGCTCAGGCCACCGAACGCCGAGCCGTTGTTGGCACTCGCCGAGGTGTAGGCGTAAAGCAACTGGCTGAAACCGTGCGGGCCAGGGTTGCTGATGGTTGCCGCGGCACTGGGAACCGCTGCGGCAATCGCACCGAGCACCAGCACGCCAACCGGCATGACCAGCAGGGTCACCACCAGCAATTGCACTTCGCGCGCCTGGAGTTTCTTGCCGAGGTATTCCGGCGTACGCCCGATCATCAGACCGGCGAGGAACACCGCGATCAACACGTTGAGCAACATGCCGTAGAGCCCGGCACCGACGCCGCCGAAGATCACTTCGCCGACCATCATGTTGACCAGCGCGACCATGCCGCTGAGCGGGTTGAGGCTGTCGTGCATGCCGTTGACCGAACCGTTCGAGGCGGCCGTGGTGGTCACCGACCAGAGAACGGTAGCGGTGGTGCCGAAGCGCGCTTCTTTACCTTCCAGCGGCGCGGTCTGTTCAACGGCAGCGTTGTTCAGGGTCGGGTTCGGTTGATATTCAGCCCACAGCGAGGTCGCGCCGCCGATCAGGAACAGCGCGAGCATGCAGGCGATGATCGCGCGGCTCTGACGCAGGTCTTTGACGTAGTGGCCGAAAGTGAACACCAGCGCCACCGGGATCAGAATAATTGACGACACTTCAAACAGGTTGCTCCACGCGCTCGGGTTCTCGAACGGATGCGCCGAGTTGACGCCGAAGAAGCCACCACCGTTGGTGCCCAGTTGCTTGATCGCAATCTGACTGGCCGCCGGGCCGAGCGGGATCACTTGATCGACGCCCTGCATGGTCACCGCATTCACATATTGGGCGAAGGTTTGCGGCACGCCCTGCCAGACCAGATACAGTGCCAGCAACAGGCACAGCGGCAGCAGACCGTAGAGGGTGGCGCGAGTCATGTCGACCCAGAAGTTGCCGAGGGTTTTCGTCGATTTGCGGCCGATGCCACGGCACAGTGCGACCAGAACGGCGAGGCCGGTAGCGGCGCTGACAAAGTTCTGCACGGTGAGGCCGATCATCTGGCTCAGGTAGCTCAGAGACGCTTCACCGCTGTAGGACTGCCAGTTGGTGTTGGTCATGAAACTGACGGCCGTGTTGAACGCTTGCGTCCATTCCATGCCCGGCAGATTTTGTGGATTCAGCAGCAAGTGATCCTGGAACAACAGAATCGCGAACAGCAGGAGGAAACCGGCGAGGTTGAACGCCAGCAGCGCCAGCGTGTACTTCTGCCAGCTCTGCTCGGCGTTAGGATCAACCCCGGCGACGCGATAACAGCCGCGCTCGACCGGACCGAGAACCGGCGTCAGCCAAGTCCGCTGACCTTCCATTACCTTGTAGTAGAAGCGCCCGAGGAACGGCGCCGGCAGCAAGACCACCGCAAAAAACGCGAGGATCAGCCAATAGTCATAACTGTGCATAGCCGCTCCTAGTTCCGATCCGCGCGCAACAGCGCAACCAACAGATAAATGAACAGCCCCACTGCCAACAGCAGTGACACCCCGTCCAGAACGCTCATGGAAGATCTCCGTGTTACGGCGTATTGCCGCGTGTGGAGGCATTGTCGGAAAGGAGGCTGTAAAGGAACGAGAGCGAGGGTGTTGGCTGTGCATAAAGAAAGCGTAAAGAGTGGATTTATGCCGGCGTTACAGGTGGGTTTTGTGCCGTATGGGCGGGCCTCTTCGCGAGCAGGCTCGCTCCCACAGGTGTCGGTGTTGCTCAGGCGAACGCATTTCAAAATGTGGGAGCGAGCCTGCTCGCGAAGACGGCATAACCGTCAACATCGCACCCAACTGGCGCACAAAAAACGCTCATCCAGCCGCGAACATCCCCGATACGACAGCTTTCAACTCATTACGACTTGTTTCAGCGCACTGGCACGTCCACTGCACACACCCTTCCCCGAGCTTTCCAAACCGTTCAGGGAGCAACCGCATGAACACACAACTCAAACCCACACTGGGCACCTTGCACCTGTGGGGCATTGCCGTAGGGCTGGTGATTTCCGGCGAGTACTTCGGATGGAGTTACGGCTGGGGCGTCGCCGGAACACTGGGCTTCCTGGTGACCTCGTTCATGGTCGCGACCATGTACACCTGCTTCATTTTCAGCTTCACCGAACTCACCACGGCGATTCCCCATGCCGGCGGACCGTTTGCCTACAGCCGACGCGCCTTCGGCGAAAAAGGTGGCTTGATTGCAGGCTTGGCGACGCTGATCGAATTCGTCTTCGCTCCACCGGCCATCGCGCTGGCGATTGGCGCCTACCTGAATGTGCAGTTTCCGGCACTCGATCCGAAGCATGCGGCGGTCGGCGCTTACATCGTGTTCATGGGGCTGAACATTCTCGGGGTGAAACTGGCGGCGACCTTCGAGCTGGTGGTCTGCGTACTGGCGGTGGCAGAGTTGCTGGTGTTCATGGGCGTGGTCGCGCCGGCCTTCAGCTTCAGCAACTTCGCACTGAATGGCTGGGCCGGTTCGGATGTGTTCGGTGCGCCAGCGATTGCCGGGATGTTCGCCGCGATTCCGTTTGCGATCTGGTTTTTCCTGGCGATTGAAGGCGCAGCGATGGCTGCCGAAGAAGCCAAGGATCCGAAGCGCACGATTCCCAAGGCCTACATCAGCGGCATTTTGACTTTGGTAGTGCTGGCAATGGGCGTGATGTTCTTTGCCGGCGGCGTCGGCGACTGGCGCACCCTGGCCAACATCAACGACCCGCTACCGCAAGCGATGAAAACCGTGGTCGGCGACAACTCCGGCTGGCTGCACATGCTGGTGTGGATCGGCCTGTTCGGTCTGGTCGCCAGTTTCCACGGGATCATTCTCGGCTACTCGCGGCAGTTCTTCGCCCTCGCCCGCGCCGGCTATCTTCCCGCTTCGCTGGCGAAACTCTCGCGCTTCCAGACACCGCACCGCGCCATTATTGTCGGCGGCATCATCGGCATCGCCGCGATTTACAGCGACGGCCTGATCAACCTCGGTGGCATGACCCTTACCGCCGCGATGATCACCATGGCCGTATTCGGCGCCATCGTGATGTACATCATGAGCATGCTCAGCCTGTTCAAACTGCGTAAATCGGAACCGAATCTGGAACGCACCTTTCGCGCGCCGTGCTATCCGCTGATTCCGCTGATTGCATTGGTGCTGGCGGTGGTGTGTCTGGTGGCGATGGCCTGGTTCAATACGTTGATCGGCTTGATCTTCCTCGGCTTCATGGCGGTCGGTTTCGGCTACTTCCTGCTGACCGGGCAACTGCGTGCCGACGCACCAGCCGATGCGATGCTGACAGGTCATTGAGGGATTTCGGGTGTACCGGGTGCAAGCGGCCTAGAATGGAACCACTGCGAAGTCACTTCGCTCAAACGTGGTATGCAGCGTCGCACGGCGAAATCCTCGTCCGTCGACCTGCCCTTAAGGAGAGCCGTTATGCCTTGGTATGCCTGGTTGATTCTGGTCGTTGCAATCGGCTCGATCGTGGGTGGATTAATGATGTTGCGCGACACCGCCAACAAGGTCGATCTGACCGATGAAGAACGCCGACGCGTTGCCCAACGCAATGCCGAAGCGGACGCGAAAGACGCGCAAGACCGTTGAACACAACCCTGCCTGATCGGCGGGGTTTGTGCTTTTTATAGCCATTTGACCTATCCGCATGCTTTTAAGAAGTAGAAGTACAGTCACCATCTAATTTTCCTTGGTTAAGATGGGGACATTGTTGCGGAGAGTTCCAGATGCGTTATTCGCAGGACCATAAAGCCCAGACCCATCAGCGCATCATCAAGGAGGCTTCGGCACGCTTTCGCAAGGACGGAATCGGCGCTACCGGGCTGCAACCCCTGATGAAAGCACTGGGTCTGACCCATGGCGGTTTCTACTCACATTTCAAGTCCAAGGACGAGTTGGTCGAGAAGGCCTTGCAAGAGGCCGGCAACCAGGTCGATGGGTTATGTGCCGAGATTTTTGCCCAGGACAACGCGCTTGATGTGTTCATCGAGACGTATCTGTCCGAATGGCACCAGACATCACCACACGAAGGCTGCCCATTGCTGACCATTTCTTCCGAGTTAGGGCTGCGCGGGCAACCGAGTCCCACCAGTGACGTGGTACTCAACGCACGGCTGGAGCAGATCGAAAACAGCCTCGAAGGTGAGAACAGCGCTGACCGCGCCATCGTCATCATGTCGACCCTGGTCGGTGCACTGCTGCTGTCGCGCAGTGTCGCGGATGCCGGGTTTGCGCAACGCATCCTCGATATCACCCGCGATCATCTCAAGAACCGCGACTAAGCCTGCCAGCGCTTGAACAATACGCTGGCATTGACCCCGCCAAACCCGAAACCATTGGACAGTGCATATTCGATAGACATTGGCCGAGCCTGGCCATGAACAATGTCTACACCTGCGCTCGCCGGATCGGGATTGTCGAAATTCAAAGTCGGCGGCACCACCTGATCACGAATCGCCAACAGTGTGAAAATGGCTTCAAGCCCGCCTGCAGCGCCGAGCAAATGACCGGTGGCTGACTTGGTCGAGGTCACGGCGATTTTATTCTCGGTACCGAACAACGCCTTGATCGCGGCCAACTCACCCAGATCGCCCACTGGCGTCGAGGTCGCGTGAGCATTGAGGTGCTGCACCTGATCCGGCTCGATACCCGCCTGCGCCAGTGCCAGCGTCATCGCCCGCCGCGCCCCGCTGCCATCTTCAGGCCCGGCCGTCAGGTGATAGGCGTCGGCGCTGGTGCCATAGCCGACCAGCTCCGCCAGCGGCGTCGCGCCACGCGCCAGCGCATGCTCGAGGGATTCGATCACCAACAACCCCGCGCCCTCGCCCATGACGAAACCGTCGCGCCCGCTGTCGAACGGCCGCGAGGCGCGCTGCGGGGTGTCGTTGTAACCGCTCGACAGTGCCCGCGCTGCCGCGAAACCGGCCAGACTGACACGGTCGATGCAGGCTTCCGCACCGCCACACACGGCAATATCCGCTTCGCCAGCGCGGATCAATCGTGCCGCGTCGCCAATCGCTTGAACACCCGCAGCGCACGCCGTCACCGGCGCACCCAAAGGCCCCTTGAGGCCGTGTTGAATGGATACGTGACCTGCCGCGAGATTGACCAGAAACGACGGAATGGTAAACGGTGACAAACGCCGAGGACCGCGACTGTCGGTGGTGCGCACGGCGTCGGCAATCGCGCCAAAACCGCCGACACCGGAACCGATGATCGTTGCGCTACGCTCCTGGCTTTTGTTTTCTGAAGGATGCCAGTCGGCCTGCTCCAGCGCCTGTCGGGCAGCCTCCATGGCGAACAGAATGAAGCGATCCATCTTCTTCTGCTCTTTGGGCGGCGTGGCGCGATCCGGATCGAAACCTGCTTCAGCGTCCTCTTCCAGCGTCGGCACCGCACCGCCGACTCGCGTGGGTAAATCAGCGACCGTTGCCTCAGGCAAGTTACGCAAACCAGAGCGACCGGCCAGCAAACGCTGCCATACGACTTCGAGATCGCTGCCCAAGGGTGAAACCAGGCCCATGCCCGTGACGACTATTCGACGCGAATCCATACTGTGGTGACCTCTGATCAATTCAATTGCCGGACTTATAGCGTTGCGCTGCAGCACTGCGGCAAAGGTTCGGCGCCATGACATGGCGAGCCGCAACAAAGGCGTGCCATTCGCCTGCGTCAGGCAGCGAAGGAATGGTGATCAACTCGCCCTGATCCAGACCGGCCAGCGCCGCATCAACCATCTCGCCCGCCTCCATGACCATTTCTGCCGGAATGCCACTGGCATCGATACCGGAGCGCTCCCAGATTTCGGTGCGGGTCACACCCGGCAGCACGGCCTGGATCTGCACGCCGGTGCCTTCGAGTTCAGTGTTCAGCGACTGGGTCAGGCTCAGTACATAGGCTTTACTGGCGCTGTAGGTGGCGTTGAAGCGTTCCGGAAACAGCGCCACCACCGAGGCGATATTGATAATCGTGCCACGCCCGGCCTTGGCGAAACTGGCAGCCGCCGCCGATGCCAGGCGGGTGACGGCGGTGATGTTCAGCTGGATCAACCGCTCCAACTGGTCCATATCGGCGTTGGCCAGCAAACCGTCCGACGCCACACCGGCGTTATTCACCAGCAAACTGATGCTGGAATCGCTGCGCAGGCGTTGTTCGAGTTTGATCACGTCACCCTTTTGCGTCAGGTCTGCTTTCAGCACTTCGACCTGAACGCCATGGGCATCACGCAACTGGCTAGCAGCACTTTCCAGACGGTCCTTGTCACGGGCTACCAGCAGCAGATCAAAACCACGCGCCGCCAGGCGCTGAGCGTAAATCGCACCGATTCCGGACGATGCGCCGGTAACGAGAGCAGTACCTTGGGATTGTGCGGAATTCATGAGAATGCTCCTGGAATGCTTGATGACGGGAGTTGCCGATGAAACCTGCTGGCTCGACGAATCGGCGAATTATTATAGGCATAATCCAAACGCAATATGATAGCCGTAATTTTAAATCGTCCGACGGTTGCCCTCTCCACCGCTACCAGCGGCCATGCACTGCGCAAGTAAAAAAGGCCGGTCAATGACCGGCCTCTTGGCTTTGAACACTCAGCTTAGTTGACTTCCAGCTTGTCGCGATTGCGATCCAGAATCGCCTTGCCAATTCCCTTCACTTCCAGCAACTCATCCACCGACGCAAACGGCCCGTTTGTTTCACGATAAGCAACAATCGCTTTGGCCTTGGCCTCTCCGACTCCCGCCAGTTCCTTTTGCAGCGTTGCCGCATCGGCATCGTTGAGGTCGACTTTTGCGCTTTGGGAAGGTGCAGTTGTCTCCATCACCAAAGGCGCCTTGGGTGACTCCACTGGCGCAACAGGTGCGGCAATAGCGGCGATCGAGGCGCTGGTGAGGAAAGCAAAAATCAGAGAATAGAAGTAACCGGTACGCATTAGTGACGCTCCATCATCGTTTGAGAAAGCAGCTTTTCCGAAGCTGCTCTCCAAACGTAGGTCATGGTGGGGCTATGTCAAAAATGCGTGCGTTACAGAATGTGAAACAATCAGGGTTCGAGACGACGCTGCTGGTAGATCCAGTCGACGATCTCGCCGTCGGGGGTGTAGCCGGAGACGGTGTCTCGAAGCAACTGGCGAACGAGCGAATAATCATCCTCTTCGACGGCAGCCAGCAAATCCGCCAAACGAAGCTTGAGCAAGTCCCATGGCAAATGATCTTCGCTGGCACTCATGATCATCGGGTGCTCGGTCGCCAATACGTTATCGCCAATCAACAACTCTTCATAAAGCTTCTCGCCGGGGCGTAATCCGGTGAATTCGATCGAAATGTCGCCTTGCAGATTTTTCTCGGAACGCACGCTCAAACCGGACAAATGAATCATCTTCTTCGCCAGTTCGACAATTCTTACCGGTTCCCCCATATCGAGTACGAACACATCGCCCCCCTGCCCCATGGAACCGGCCTGGATCACTAATTGCGCGGCTTCAGGGATAGTCATGAAGTAACGGGTAATCTTCGGGTGGGTAACCGTCAATGGCCCACCGGATTTGATCTGACTGTGGAATAGCGGAATGACCGAACCAGAAGAGCCCAGCACATTCCCGAAGCGAACCATCGTGAAGCGAGTCTTGTTGACTCGGGATACGTTGGATTTGTCACCGAATAGAACGGGGGCGATTTCTCTACTCAAGGCCTGAAGCGTCAGCTCGGCAAGTCGCTTGGTACTGCCCATTACGTTAGTTGGGCGAACAGCCTTGTCCGTGGAAATCAACACGAAATTGGACACACCCGATTGCAATGCTGCCTGGGCAGTATTAAGCGTCCCGATGACGTTATTGAGTACCCCTTCCGCAATGTTGTGTTCAACCATGGGCACGTGCTTATACGCGGCCGCATGGTAAACAGTTTCAACGTCCCAGGTCTTCATAACATCCAGCAGTTTATGCGGGTGTCGGATGGAACCGAGTATTGGCAAGAGCTTGACCGACGCCGACTCCCGGGTTCCCCTTTGCTCCAACTCCGAAAGTATGCTGTAGAGGTTGAACTCGCTGTGGTCAAACAACAGCAGCCTGGTGGGGCCAAGCGAGTAGATCTGTCGGCAAAGCTCTGAGCCAATGGAACCGCCAGCGCCAGTGACCATCACCGTCTTGCCCTTGATACAGCGCTCAAGCAGATCCGGTTGTGCAGGCACCGAATCGCGCCCCAAAAGATCAGCGATATCCACTTCCTGAATATCCTCGACCTTGACTCGGCCACTGGCAAGGTCAGTGAAATTTGGAACGCTGCGGATATGTAGCGGAAAACTTTCCAGAAGCGTGAGAATCTCCCGGCGACGTGCACGTGTCGACGACGGCAGCGCCAGAAGAATTTCCTGCGCACCTGTTTCATCGATCATCTGTTGAATGTGCTTGGGTTTATAAACCTGCAGCCCGGCAATTACCCGATCAGCAATGCTCGGGTCGTCATCAATAAATGCAACCGGGCGCATGGTTCGGCCCATGCGTAATGCGGCAACCAATTGATTACCCGCGACGCCTGCCCCATAGACTGCGACTTTGATAAGGCTATCGTCACGGCTGGAAAAGGGTACGTGCTGAGCGCCGGCGAACCAGTCCCCCATGAAATACTGACGCATGCACAACCGCAAGCCGCCGATGATGACAAGGCTTAGCCACCAGTAGTTGAAGACAATCGAACGCGGGACTACTGCCTCGTGGTTGCTATACCAATAGACAACCAGCGCCAGAATCAATGCGGACAGACTGACCGCTTTGATAATAGCGACCAGTGCATCGTTGCCGAAATAGCGCATGACCGCACGGTACATGCCAAAACGAATGAACAAGGGAATCGCAACAATAGGTGCACATACAAAAAGCCAGAAATGCACCTTGAAAGGGTTGTACATATCGTCCAGACCCAGGCGAACGATAAAGGCCAGCCACAAAGCGACCCAGACGAGCACGATGTCTGTGGCAACCTGAAGCAGTCTCTTGCGGCGCCGGGGAAGGCCTAACAGGTACTCTCTGATTTTATCCATAAACCCTTCAATTACCATGATCACTCCTTTCATCAGCACTCGCCATAGTGCTGGCTGGAGGGCGTTTCGTGATCACTCTAAACCTAAATGACCTGGCAATTACTGCTTAGTTCTTGACCACCGGAATCTCGAGATCTCCGGCGTGAAACTTTATTGCCAAAGCGACCAATGGAATGTAAGCCAAAAGCACACCCAAAGCACCGTCCAAACCGAGACGCGTAACACAAAAGGCAATGGGCAACAGCCAGAAGAGGTTGATCACGCCGACCGCAACAGTGACGGGCAAGTGCTTGCCAAAGCGACGTGAGGCAAACTGGTAGGCATGACTTCGGTGTGCCTCATAGACCTTGTCTCCTCGTAGTATGCGACGTAACAATGTATAGGTCGCATCAACGATAAATACGCCAAGCAGAATCAACCAAGCCCAAAGCATTGGTGCGCTGACCCAGGCCGCCTGCAGAGACAAACCGCCAAGTACGACGCCCAAAAATCCACTGCCAGCATCTCCCATGAATATTCGTGCCGGAGGGAAATTCCAGTAAAGAAAACCGCCAACGGCAGCCGCGAGCAACAAAGGCGCCCAGATCAGATTCTCCAGTCCCGACAACCAGTAAAGCAGACAAGCACCGACGCAGGCACAAATCGCTTCTACACTGGCGATTCCGTCAATGCCGTCCATGAAATTGTAAAGATTAAGTAGCCATACAAGATAAAAAGCACCCAGCACAAAGCCCAGCCAACCTAGCTCGATCGAAGTACCGAACAACTCAACGGGCGGTATGCCGCCTATCCAGCCCAATAACCACAAAGCTGAAGCAAAATGAGCCAATAATCGCCATCGCGCGGCGATATGCCCGTGATCATCCATGAATCCAATCAGGGCAATGGCAGCACCGCCACCTGCCACCGCGAAAAAAAACCGGGCGGAAATCAAATCCGTGAAAAACAGAAATCCCAGGGACAAGATAAACGCGACAACAATCGCTACACCGCCTCCGCGTGGCGTAGCCACAACATGAGAGCTGCGTGCATTAGGAACATCCATCAGACTTCGAGATATCGCATACCGGCGCAAAACAGCAGTCAGCAAAAAAGCAATTCCGAAAACCAATGGAATGAAATATCCGTAACTCATCTTTTGCGAGACTCCAGAAAATGCTCGGCTGTCGCCTTCAAACCCTCATCCAGGGTGAAGGGCGGACGCCAGCCTAACAACTCTCGATTCTTCTTGATATCGACCTGTAGCGAGCCGAAAAGCCGCTGAGCGACTGCACCTCGCCCCACCAGGCGAGCGAAGAACTTCAGTAGAGAAACAGGAGCGGGGACGAGCCAGGTTTTTCTACCCAAGAAAGTCAGAAGACGTTGCATCAATTGGGTTGTAGAAACATCTTCATCATCACTGACCAGAAACACCTGGTTTGCGGCACGAGGATGATCGACACACGTACTGACTAAATCGACGACGTTATCCAGTGAAACGAGACTTCGCAGGTTGGAAACAGATCCGAAAGGCATTGGAATACCCTTCGTGAGCCAGTGCATCATTTGACGAAAGTTCGCACCTACTCCTGGACCATAAATTAGTACCGGGCGGATGATTACAACTTCTATTGCGCCTGTCTGGGCAAGCTGCATTAATTGTTGTTCTGCTTCGTATTTGGAGATTCCATAAGCATCTGATGGGAGCGGAGTGTCGCTGGCACTAAAGGCATGGCCGAGCAGAGTAGCTTCGCCATTAACCTTGATAGAACTAATATAGATGAACCTTTTGACACCAGCCGCAACGGCCTGCCGTGCCAGACAAAGTGTTCCTTGGACATTAACCGCGCGAAACTCTTCAATCGACTGTGCCGCGTCCTCTTGCATGACGTGCACTCGCGCCGCAGCATGTACAACAACATCCACACCAGTTAGAGACTCGCGCCAGTCGGTATTTTCATTAATATCCGATATACGAGTTACCGTCATTTTTCCTGGTAACTTTCCTCGTACACTCCGTAATGGGGCCACGACGGAGTTATCTGGAAAAGTGCAAAAATGCTGAACCAAGGACCTTCCAAGAAATCCCGTCGCACCGGTGACAAGTATTTTTTTTGGCATTTTTAACCGATTCGGAGGGAGTTGAGGCGCAATTTATCACGAAAAGCGTGCAGGAGAAATTACTGAACAATCATCTCAGAACATTCTCGCAACCCGATACGGTAGGCCCTGATCTGGATTTTCCGGAGCTGCGAAGATGCAAAAAAAGTACGGGCAAGTCTACAACTTGGGCCTCATCGATATATACACCCGAAAAGTGTACCAGCCAGCTTAGCGCGGCCCTTTTAAATGAAAATAGCGCAAAAATTTATTAAAAACTCTGGCAAAGGTCAATTTAATACCGCCCTCATACATGGAAATTTCAACCAACAACCAGTAATGGGACAAGCGCCTGACGAATCCGCCCCAGGTGGAAATACGAACAGGTTGTATCGTACTGCTATTCATTAACCTTCCGCCCACTTGAAAAAGAGTGGTCCATTGCGCCGCTACAGTGGCGATATCAAACCGGCGAAGCACGTCATCGTATGCGTTGTCAGCAATGGTAGACCTGCTCGCCTCATCATCCAAATAACGTTCGATAGCAGCGATCCAGCATGCCGCAGTGTTAGATTCAATCAACAATCCGGTAACACCATCCACTACAGAACCGACGTAACTTTCAGATTGTGTATAAATTCCAGCACATCGAAATGCAGCGTACTCACGATATTTGTTGTTCGTTTTATACTTATTAGAATTTTTGTTATCAAGCGGAGCGAGACCTATTTTCCAACCGCGCTGTACTTGAAAGGCTATATATTCAGCATAGCTATTCATATGCCCGAAAAACCTAACTCTGCCCCCCTCCTCCAACCAGCTGGGCATGCAGCCGATAAACTCAAAAACAACATTGCTTCTTTTCGCGAGTATATGAGGAATCACGTCCTTGAGAATATCCAGATCCGCATCGCGCGATGGGCTGCCGGCAAATCCGATACGATATTCCGAGTCTGTACTTACTTCGCATCCAGAAAGCAATGAAAAATCAAAAAAAGCAGACAACAGCACCGTATTGCGATTTTTCGGAAGTATGTACTCTCTAAGAGCTACCGAATTGGTAATAACAGTATGCGCTTTCTCCACCGCATACTTTAGAGAGCGCCGAATAATCGGATGTTTATAGTACTTCGCTAAAGCAGTCTCACCTTCGATCAACCAAAAATTGTCATCAATATAATAAAAATATGGAATATTGCTGCGCTTCAGCGCCTCCATCCAGAAAATCGCAACAGGATCTGCAGTCCGAACAAACAACGGAAGTTCCGAGTTCGATAGAAGCTGTTCATCAATCTGGGAAAGATATACTTTTTTATATGTGACACCGAGACCAGAACATTCCGAAAGCAGTTGCTCCGTCAACTGAGTTGTCGCGATATCCGCCTCGACAATCAATAATATATCAACGCTGAAACCTAAATCACTCATCATATGAAAAATATGCGCACGGAACTAGTTTATTGGGACGCAAAGGCCAACGCGATACCATCGAACACTCTACAATTTTGACGCAAGGATCAGAATCCCGACCAAAGAAACGAATGAACGCCACTTCTTCTTGCTGTAGCACATTTCCGAGAGAGAAACGGACGAGCCCGATGGTATCAACGCCAGACAATACCGTCGTCGAATTCCATATAATGTTACTACTTTTACCAACCAACTCTATGCCAAGTTGCGCCCCTTGGGCATCAGCAGACAGATACACATATACAAAAATAGAGTTGCACGGACCGGAGCCTTTAATTTGATATTCAATATATCCTCCGATCGGCACCTCTTTGCCAAGCCGATAATCCCTTGGTTTGCGAGAACGATAATTTGTATCGAGATAATCGTCCATGCGTTTCATGTCTACAGCAGGCAGATCAGGACCCACGGTTAGCAATCCAATCAGCTTTTCATGTCTAAGCAGTTTTGCTTCACACTCTGCAACATAGTCATGTTGCTCTTTTAGTCGCTTACCTAACAACTCCTCTGCGTATGACACGGTGGAGAAACCTTCTGCGCTATAAGCTTTTGCCGCGGTTCTGGACTCTCGCAACGCCGGAGTATCCAGAAATGGGTAACCATCCAAATTCTCTGCCAGCTCCAAGTAACCATGCTCATCATCTTCCTTCCAAACAACGAGATGATAAACAATTTGATGGCAAACATCGGTTAAATGTTGACGCAACTCTCTTTGACAGGAAGGATCAATTCGATTGAACTTCGGAAAATAAAAAAACTCCATCCTTAGCAATCGGATTTCCAATCCTGGGTTTGAGTTATCGGATTGCGACAAGCCCCAGGTAACTGCATGAGGATGGTAGTACTCTCTTTTGTCAATAGGTGCCCAAGAACAACTCGACCAGAACCTTGGCGTATGTTCGTTAAACACTTGAAGATGGTATGGATTGGCTAAGTTTAGTTTCTGCTCGTAATAAGGTACGACAATGCAAATCTGAGCTTTATGCTTACAAACGCGATAAAGCTCTTTCATTGTAAATATCAGATCGGACACATGCTCCAAGCTGTGAGATGCATGAACAAGCTCAACGGAACTGTCTCCAAAAGGTAGCGGCCTGTCAAGATCCGCTACCACTTGAACACCTGGTAATGGAAATCGGTCGACACCAATAAATCCAGGAAGACACTTAGGTCCACAACCGATGTCCAGTTTCATAACCAACACCTATATAGCTAATACTTCCGCAAAAGGAGATACAGGGATACGTTTCAAACCCGCATAACGATACTTAACAAACTCAAACATGTATACAGGGTGAGCCGCCCGCGCAAACACACGAAGCCTGTATACAGTTGAAGAGGAAGCCAGGACGTGATCCACAGCGAACTCGACCGGCAAAGACAAGTCCACTCCGTTCAACGCAACAACCCTATTGAGAATAATAGACCCGGATGGCCCAACAAGCTCGATACCAACCACTCCGTCCTGGAGACCGTCCGTAGTAAATGCAATCAAAAAAGATCTGATATTAGTCGCAATACTCAACTCATATTCGATATATGGTACATCATGTAGCGATTTGGATAACTCTAAAACAGTACCAACATTATTACGCTTGACGTCTAGTAAAAACTCTTTCATGCGGCCGAACTGTGGCATTAAGCTGTCCCACAAATCGTGCTTACGAGACATGAAACCTAAACGCTTGGAATTCGAGGTTGCCTGTCGTAACCGGGCCAGTTCCGCCAGACTTTCAATCAGTTTTTGCGGATTTTTTATTGAGTCGTTACCCGCAACAGCAATGCTTCCACCATTACTTCGAGAAATAAGCTTCAGCCTGCTTTCAACCGTAGTAAATCCATTAAAGGCTGTAGAACTGGATATCGAGTTCAGCACATGACTACTGACTACACCCGAGAACCTCTCTTCGCAGTATTCTCTGTTGTTCTTTTTAAACATAGAGAACTTAGAAAAATCCAAATTCTGCAGCATATCAGACCAAGAACGAGCACTAAACGGTGAAGAGACAACATAACCAACTTCCAACTGCTTTAATTCGGAATATGGAAAGTAATCAGGAACCACCAACACTGCGTTGAGTACATTCGCAGACATAGCTACATTTGTAGTCTTGTACACATTATTGATCGACTCACTTGGCGCATGGATAAGAATATCCGGGCTATATTTAGAAATTTGCAAAAGTGCAGTTTCCCAATTTAGCTCAAACGGCATCGTTATCAACTCTAGTCGATCATGCTGCTTAAAGTCTTCAAAAAACTCTGTATTAGCGCCTCCAACAACAAGTTGAATACTTCTACCTGACTCAACATATTTGAGAAATGCTGGTAGCATGACGTCCAGTAGCGCAGACAATCGATGACTACCACCTGCAAACGCGATAACTAACTTTTCGCGTGCAGTAGGAACTTCAGCAGTACTTATTTTCATGTCTCGAAATGTCGGCGGAAACCACTCAACGTTCGAATGAAGCAAATGCTCTTTGAAATACTCGAGCAAAGGTAAAGTGCTCGTAAGAACACCAGAAAAATCTTTGAGTTTATGTCTCAGCGTCTTTTTACTGAAATCCTCGAAACCACTCATTTCCTTGGTTTCTTGAAGAAGTGTCAAATTATCATCGGTAAAATAATAGCAGGGAATTTGTAGTTTATGTGCCGCATCAATCCACTCAAAAAATGGATCCAACTGCCTGACAAAAATAACGCAACTCGCATGGGCAATTTCTGACAATGGCCAATGCCCTGGGACGATTACGCGTACCCGGCTTTTCCACTCTTCAGGCAAAAAGTCAAATGTAACGGTCGTGCTAGCGTTCGGGTGCGCAGTCAAGACCAATATTTTTCTTTTTTCATCGGAGTCGATTAATGAACTGGCGATATCGAAATTATTTCTGCTACGAGCATGGGCAAACGCCATCTCTTTAGCTGCAACGACAGTGCAATGGGTTGTCGTCTGCGGCAGACTGAAAACGTCATATTCTTCAAAATTTGAAGGCCTGAGAGAAATATCACGATCCTGCCTGATTCTTTCTTCAGAGGCCCAACTATCTAATGCGTATGTTTTACCGAGACTGTCATTGGTCGCAGGGCCACCAACCTCGCCAACAGAAATATCTACATAACGGAGAATATACTTACGTGAAATCCTTCGCCATAGGTCCCAATCACACACGCGCGTCATGAGGATGTGTGGGTCGTACAGACCGATGTCTTCAAGAATAAAACGCGGGACCAGCACCGAGTTGTTTGCGATGTAGTTCCCGGAATTTATATTGTTATTTGATAAGCTTGCACCTAGGTGCACAACTTGCTCGTCACCAGATCCAAACTCGACAACTCTCATCTCAACAGAGCCGTAAATCAACTGATCAGGCGTCTTCTGCGCTTCGGTGTATAGATTATGCAATGCATCAGGAAAGAACACGTCATCATCAAACGCAAACGCTATGTAGCGACCGCGAGACTTCGAATATGCCTCATATTCAGAAACCGCAGGAAGGCCGATGTTTTTCGGATGTCGAAGGCAGCTCACCCGGCCGTCTTTCTCCATGAACTCCGCAATAATATCAGCACTGCCGTCGGTACTTGCGTCGTCGACAATTATCAGTTCAAGATCGCTTAGAGTCTGGCTCAGAACTGATTCGATTGCCTTACGAAACTTACCACTCTTTGCCCGCCTAAAAGTAGGTAGCAAAACGGACACTATCGGAAGTGAACCGTTGCCATAGGAACTGCCAGGCAACCACAGAGTTTCGCGAATGAGATCTTTGACTTTCATGTTCTAGGCCTTAGACACTTGCCGAATAATTTTCTGAGTACGCCTTTAACACTTGGTCTGTTTTGCCATCCATACGGATTTTTCCTTTTTCAAGCCAAATTGTGCGCTCACAGAAATCACTTACCAAATCTGGTGAGTGACTCGAGAAGACCAGTATCTTCCCTTGAGTCATAAATTTTTTCATACGTTCCTGAGCTTTGTGAGCGAAATTTATATCCCCCGCCCCCATAACCTCATCTAACAAAAGAACTTCAGGATTTATCGCGGTAGATACAGAGAATGCCAAGCGAATGAACATACCGGCAGAATAAGTCCGCACAGGATAATTCAAGAACTCACCCAATTCCGAAAACTCTGCGATCTCCTGCATTTTGTCTTTAATCTCTCGCGGTTTCAGCCCCAACAAAAGCGCACGAATCTTTATATTATCCCAACCCGACTGATTCATTTCGAAACCTGTCGCAAACTCAAACATAGGACAAACATGCCCAGACGTTTGCGCGCTACCGGAAGTCGTAGGATAAATGCGAGCCATAACTTTCAGTAGAGTACTTTTACCAGCGCCGTTCAACCCGATCAGGCCGACTCGCTCGCCCCGAGTAATTGAAAGATTAACATTGGAAAGCGCGTTAATTGTGTATTCTTGGGTATTAGACGCAACCGGGCGTCGTAGAATAGTATTCCTTATCCTGCCTACCAAGTCGGTTCGCCCGGTAAATACGACGCTTGCATCTCGTAAAACTACAGAAATATCGCTCATAGCATATAAACCACTTTCTTATCCATTTTAGATGCAAGCACCAAGCAAACAAGCCACAGAACTGATAGATAAGCAGCGCAAAACATATAATCCTGTTTCACTGCAAATGTCCCTTCCAGGATCGGAAATCTAATTACATCTACCAGGTAATACAGTGGATTATATTTATAGACAAAGTCCAGACCACGATCCTTGAGCATCGTAACGGGGAACATGATAGGTGTCACAAAAAACAGTACCTGGAAGATTCCCGTCAAGGCATGAGGCAAATCCCTAAAACGAGCAGAGAGATATGCGCTAAGTGTGATGTGCCCCAAGCCAGCTATTAGAAGTATTCCAACACCGGGCAATGCGTACAGCCACCCCATGGGATTAAAGCGATCAAAGAACAACAAAGTCCCTGCCAAAGCTACAACACCAACCAACATTACTGCAAACAGAGAAACCAGCACCCGAAACAAATATATTTGCTTCGGGAAAGAAAATTGTTTGATGTAACCTTCGGAACCTACAAACGCATATCCGCCTTCGACGAAGGAGGAAACCAGGAATCCCCAAACTATCAAGCCGCACGTGAGATAGGGAAGAAACTCTGCCATCGGTTGCTTAAGCAGTACTCCATAAACCACCCCTGCACCTAAAACCATCATCGCAAGGTTTATAAGTATCCATAGTGGCCCGATAGCTGACCTGCGGAAACGAGCTTTGACGTCCTGCAGCCCTAGGTATAGCCATACACGCCATTCAAGAAGTGACTTTAATGCACCGGGTATAAAACTATTCTGACTGATCATCTAAAGCCTATTTAGCTCAAGCACTATTAATTTACCGTTACGGGAAACTTCGTTGAAGCCCAGCTTTTCGTATAACTTAATCGCCCGGACGTTTTCTTCCAGAACTTCTAGAAATACGCTCTCAAGCGCAAGCTGCTGCCAACACGTTTCAATCAACAGTTGGCAGCCTCGCTTGATATAACCTTTACCCGCGTTGTCTGGCGCTGCAAGAAAGCGTCCGACTTCGGCGCGCTTTCTCTGCAGATCCACGCCATAAACAGCGCATTGCCCCACCAACTCACCATCTGCCGCGATGACAAACACGAAATCATCAGACTTTTTTGAATAGGACTCGAACCACTTTACGTGACTGTCCCATTCAATGATGTTTGAATTAATAAACCATCGGCGGTTTTCGTCTCGGTTTCTCCAGTCCAAGGTAGACTGTAAATCAGCTGCCTCTAGTAGACGGATCCCGACGACTTCATCAGATGCTGAGCGGAGGGTAGGTTTCATTTTGCGTACTTGGCTACCAATTGAGATACGGTGTCAACATCGGCTTTACTTAGTCCCATGTGTACCGGGAGCGAAATAATTTCCTGGGATGCCAATGCTGCTTTAGGGCAGGTGCCATTACCATGCGCATACATACGATATTCCGTGTTATCACGGTAATGTACGCCTGGGTATACCTGGTGCTCATTGAGGGCCAGCATCAGCTCTTCACGGTTTTTGACACGAATTTGAACCAGGTGAGTCGACGATTCACATTCTGGATTAATTTCAATAAAGCGTACTTTCTCGTTACCACCCAGGTTTTCGCGGTACCACTTGGCGAGCTGACGACGGTATGCGTTATCACGATCCAGATACTTCAACGCAACCAGGCCCATAACAGCCATGATCGAGTTGCCGTGGTATTTAAAGCCGACTTCTTCGACATCGTACATCCACTTGTACGCGCCCTGAGAGGCGGTACGTGCGTAAGTATCCTTGTTGATACCCAACCAGCTCATCTTGCGCACACGCTCGTCATCTTCCGCGTTTTTGAAGCAGATCATGCCCGAGTCAGCTGTTGCCAGGTTTTTTACGGCCTGGAAGCTGAACACGACAACGTCGGCTTCTGGACACACATGACGCCCATTGATGCGAGTACCCGACATGTGGGCAGCGTCAAGAATCAAAGCGATATTACGTGCTTTGCAGATTTCAAGGATCTTCGAGTACTGACCGACGTTGCCACCAATACCAACGAAAATCAGTGCCTTGGTCTTATCGGTAATGCGCTGCTCGACGCTAACAGGATCCAGACACAGCGACTCATCGACATCTGCGAATACAGGCGTCAGGCCTGCACAGAGAATGGCGTGGTTGGTCGATACGAAAGTCAGCGGAGTAGTGATGACTTCTGCATCATCGCCCCATCCATTCTTTGTCTTGAGCAAGCGGAAAGCCAGCTCCAGACCTACGGTGTTCGACGAAAGAAAATGTGCGTGCGGTAGCCCGGTATAGGACTTCCATGCTTCTTCCATCTCAACAGTTTTAAAACCCAACCCAGTCCAGCCTTTTTCAAGACATTCACGAATACCTTCAAGGCATTCGTCGACACGAAATTTAGGTACAAACAGTTGAATTGCCATGTATTTAGCCTCGAATCACAAGTGCTGTGCGGTTTAAATTTTTATCCAATTACATCTTTCGCAGAATGGCCATAGAGCGCCTGGTCCGCTTGTACAATCAATGACTCTCGTGCTCCAAGAGGCGCTTGAGATACTTTCCGTAGCCATTTTTAATCAATGGCATCGCTAACGCGAGCAATTGATCATCCGATATCCATCCCTTGCGCCACGCCAACTCTTCAGGGCAAGCGACTTTAAGGCCTTGCCGGTTTTCCAGGGTCGCAATGAAATGGCTCGCCTCAAGCAGAGACTCATGAGTTCCTGTATCCAGCCAAGCATATCCCCTTCCCATGATTTCTACGGAGAGGCTGTTACGCTCCAGATAGACGCGATTCACATCAGTGATTTCCAACTCGCCACGCTCAGAGGGTTTGATACTCTTGGCAATTTCCACGACGTTTGCATCGTAAAAATAGAGGCCGGTCACAGCGTAGCTGGATTTAGGCAACGATGGTTTTTCTTCCAGGCTGATAGCCTTGCCTGACTTGTCAAATTCGACCACGCCATAGCGCTCAGGATCATTTACATGATAGGCAAAGACACTCGCACCGCTGTCACGCTGCATGGCACTTGCCAAGAGTTCCTGGAAATCATGGCCATGATAGATGTTGTCGCCCAGCACCAAAGCACACGCATTACCGTCGAGAAATTCCTCGCCAATAATAAATGCCTGGGCTAAGCCATCCGGTGACGGCTGAACCGCGTAACTTAGATTGATTCCCCACTTGGCACCGTCCCCCAAAAGCTGCTCGAAGCGAGGGGTATCCTGTGGCGTGGAGATAATCAATATATCTCTGATCCCTGCCAGCATTAATGTGCTGAGAGGATAATAAATCATCGGCTTATCAAAAACCGGAAGCAACTGCTTCGATATTGCGAGTGTTGCTGGATGCAGACGCGTACCAGAACCACCCGCTAGAATTATACCTTTACGATACATAATCATCCCTGCCTGGCCATATCAGAAAGCGTTCTCTTTACATAAGTCTTCCAATCCGGAATATTTATATTGAACGCATTTTGAATTTTACTATTGTCCAGTCTTGAGCTTTTAGGCCGGACTGCTTTCGTAGGATACTCAGAACCACTCACAGCACGTATATCGTGCTCTGTACAGTTAAGAGGAATCCCTAGATTTAATGCCTCTGAAACCAAATAGCGGGCGTACTCATACCAGCTCGCATACCCCGAAGAAACCAAATGGTACGTACCACTAAGAGCCTCGCCCCCCGTACCATTCAGAATTCGATATAGGCAAAGCACGGTAGTATCCGCAACGAGCGAAGCACTCGTCGGCGCACCGGTTTGATCATCCACGACCGAGAATTCTGACTTGGTTACCGCGAGGTTCAATATTGTTTTTGCAAAATTGCGCCCCCGCGTGGAATAAACCCAGCTGGTTCTAAGTAAAAGATGATTGCAGCCACTACTGATAACTGCACCCTCGCCCAATGCTTTTGACCTGCCATATGCATTCAACGGGTCAGGGGCATCAGTCTCCCTGTATGGAAGTTCGGAGGCACCGTTAAAAACATAATCGGTTGAATAATGTACAAGCCACGCATCATTCTCCGCCGCGTAGTCAGCCAACAATTTCACCAAGTGAAAGTTAATTGCCTGCGCGTCATCTTCGCAGGTCTCTGCCAGCTCAACGGTGTTATAGGCAGCCGCATTGACAATAACGTCGGGGCGTTCTTGACGAAGATAATCCGACACAGCATTTAAGTCAGCAAGGTCAAGTTTACTTCGATCGCTAGCCACAACGTTTCCAAGCAAAGGTAGGGAACGCTGCAACTCCCAGCCTACTTGTCCGTTACTTCCAAATAAAACAATTTTCTTCATGTGTACTGCCTGCTTACCCAGTCACGATAAGCTCCGCTGGTGACATTACCTACCCACACCTGATTATCGAGATACCACTCGACAGTCTTCCGGATACCGGTCTCGAATGTTTCCGCTGGTTTCCAACCCAACTCACGCTCAAGTTTCCGAGCGTCAATGGCATAACGACGGTCGTGACCCGGGCGATCGGTAACATAAGCGATCTGCTGGTGGTAAGGTTGGCCATCATCGCGAGGGCGCAACTCGTCGAGCAAACCGCAAACGGTGTGAACGATGTCGAGATTAGGCTTCTCATTCCAGCCGCCTACGTTATAGGTCTCTCCGAGCAATCCGGCTTCGAGTACACGGCGAATAGCACTGCAGTGGTCTTTGACGTATAGCCAGTCGCGAATTTGCTGGCCGTCGCCATACACAGGCAAAGACTTACCGGCAAGGGCGTTGACGATCATCAACGGAATAAGCTTTTCCGGAAAATGGTACGGGCCGTAGTTGTTCGAGCAGTTGGTCGTCAGAACAGGCAAGCCATAGGTATGGTGGTAAGCACGCACCAAGTGGTCACTTGCAGCCTTGCTCGCCGAATAGGGACTGTTCGGCTCATACTGATGGGTCTCGGTGAACGCAGGGTCATCTTTTGCCAGCGACCCATAAACCTCATCCGTGGAAACGTGCAGGAAGCGGAACGCCTCTTTTGCACCCAGCTCGAGTCCGCCCCAATAAGCTCGCACTGCTTCCAATAGTCGGAATGTCCCGACAATATTGGTTTCGATGAAATCTTCCGGACCGTGAATTGACCGATCGACGTGGGATTCAGCGGCGAAATTGAGGATCGCACGAGGCTGGTGCTCGTTTAGCAAGCGCGTTACCAGCGCACTATCACCGATATCACCTTGCACAAACACATGCCGCGCATCTCCGTCCAGACTTGCCAGGCTTTCCAGGTTCCCGGCATAGGTCAGCTTGTCCAGGTTGATCACCTGTTCATCCGACTGCGCCAGCCAGTCCAGTACAAAGTTCGCCCCGATAAAACCGGCACCGCCGGTGACTAAGATGGTCATAAATTTAGATCTTTTTCAGTAGAACCACGAGAATAAGCCCCAGGTTTCCAAACAACGTCTGCCGGTATATACCGGCCCGCTGAAAACCCAGGATTCTTGAAAAGAGTTTCTGAGTACGTGCTTTTTTGAATCGAGTCAGAGTCACCTGATGCTCAGGGCTCAAGCGATGATACATCGCTTCTAGCGCATTGATGATCTGATCATTCCACCTGCAGAATAGGCCTTGAAAAATCAGTGGCAAACGCTTGAGGCGCGCAGACCAACCTGAGTTACCACCAATCAGGTTTTCCTCATGTTGGCGATAAAGGAGCATAGGCTCAGGATCGTAATGAACCTCGCCACCCGCTCCGGAAACAAGAAGGTAAGCCCACCAATCATGGCATGGAACATCGACGCGATCACCCGCCTCTAGCAACAGGTCGCGCGCTGCCCGGTTAAAGACCATGGTGTTGCCACCACCAATACTCTGAACCAGCGCATTTGAGAAATGGGGAGGAAGACTAAAACGTGGTGAATACCCGTACGAGACACCCGACTCGCCAATCAGCTCGGTACGACCACAGTAGAGAGCCGGGACCTGATCGGGTACTCCCTGTAACCACGCAAGCGCCTTCTCGAGCTTTGCATCCTTCCATATATCGTCCTGATCCGACCAGGCAAAAAAATCTGCCTCGATATCAGCTCGACTGGCCAAGGACAGGAAATTGGCTACAAACCCTCTCTTGGGACCTTTCGATACCTGGACGCGATCCGTCCCCATTTCAGTACGAAATGTTTCCAAAATTTCTAGAGTTTGGTCTTGAGAGCCGTCGTCGGAAACATAAAGCGTCCAGTTGCGATAAGTTTGACGTTCAAGTGAGTCGAGTTGCTCAGCAAGAAATGATGCACCGTTGTATGTACACATAAGAATTGCGACATTCGCAATGTGCTCGCCAGCTACCTGGACGGCATTATCTGTACCAAAACACTGGCTGGAAACCGTCACAAAATCCCTCTTTGCACGAACCGTCGCCCCAAGAAGGCGCCCATCACTAATAAAAAAAACAACAGATCTTTGCTTTTGCGCTTACCGTCCGATTGCGCATTCTACATCAATTGACGCGCCTCACACCCAAAAAAGCGACGACAGCCACGGCTGCTCTAGCCTGTCGCCGAGCTAGGCATAACTGCATCCAAGAGATGTAAAACGGAAGATGGAGACATGATGACAGCGCAGGATTCCCCAGGTGAAGAAACGGGTAATCTGCGAGAAAAAGACACCCCACAGATGCCATATAGCCATCATCGAGGAAAACAGAGCTACTGGCACGATGAGCGCAAACGATTACCAAGTAGCTAAACCCGCGTCATCACTGCGCCCTTTGAAAAGCCCTAAAACAGAAGAACCCACACCTGCACAAGGCAAAATAGAACAGGTCCCGATCGTCAACAGCAATGATAGAACAAACTATCAGGCTTTACTCATCACCAACATCATTACCCAACAAACAATGAAAAATAACACTTTATCGCGAACACGACGTCGACAATGCCACGCACTAAAAGAAAGCTTAAACAATTGCGAGCGGCTCAACGAAAACCAACTTGATACAAAGGGACTAGCATCGCGCCCAATTAACCGGGCGATTAACTGCACTTGACCAAACCACCAGCCATTATTAATGGTTTTATAACGAACAACCAAAGAGCGCAATCCGGTATTGGCGCCTACCTGATTACTATCATGTTGACGATAATCCATGGAAGGTATCGGATCAATGAACCATCGATATCCATGACTACGCGCATACGCGTAGAAAAACCAATCATGCAGACTTACGCCTTGCAAGGCATCCCAATTGGTCAGTACCGACAGCTTAATCGATTCTAACAATCGCCGGGTCAAAACATAAGTACAACCCGGGCCAGCCGCTTCAAACAGATAATCCCATGCAACTTGGGGTTGCGCCTTATCCAGCAACCTTGTCTTACCATCCAGCCAGAAGGCCGTGACATTACTGGAGTATGCATCAGACCGCTGCTGCTCAAGCAGAGACACCGCACGCTGAAGCTTATCCGCGTACCAGATATCATCCTGATCAGCGAAAGCAAAAAACTCAAAATTGCCGACATCAACATCGCGTATCAATCGAAAGAAATTGCGAGATGCACCACCAAATCGCCCTACGGACGGCAACAGGATGACATTAGATAGGTTAGTTGCAAGCCTCGCACACCAGGCTTCAGTTCCGTCTATCGAGGTATCCACACTGATATATATAGTAACTTCAACCCCAGACTGCTCAAGAATCGAAGCCACCTGATCCTCGATCCACCGCATTCCATTATAAGCTGCTAGCAAAACCGCAACTTTTGGTAATTTCACAGTCATGCCATCCCACTTGTAGCGTTCAGCTCGGAAAACCAAAAAAATTAAACTGCAGTCAACCGAGAGGACCTACAGCCTGCCTGCCTTAACCCGCCAGAAACGGCCCGTTTAGATCGAGTGACACAGGTCTACAAATGAAATGCTTTAACTCTTAAGCAACACCATGCCCCCCCCCCTGGAAATAGCCAGCGGCACGCTGTACATGGCAGCCTTCTACCACAGAGCAACAATCAAACAATATGTTTACGCGACCGCCGGGAAAAACACCCGAGAAACCAGCCGAGCACGGGACCGACAAGCATTCCGATCAGCAACGCCAGGACCACGACTAGCGAAACCGGTAGCTGAGGCATCGACCACCCCAGAAACAACAAAGACACTGACTGCTGATTCTCCAGCACGAAGGCCAAAATCACTAACACCAGCAAAAGGACGACAACACCAAGAAGCACGCGCTTGAGGTTACGCATTTGCGCCTCCCTGATAATAAGTAGCGTGGATCAAACCCCCTCCTCCTCTTCCTCATTCACCCGATCACGCAGCTCTTTACCCGGCTTGAAATGCGGTACGAACTTACCGTCCAGACTGACCGACTGACCGGTCTTCGGATTACGACCAACGCGCGGCGCGCGGTAATGCAGGGAGAAGCTGCCAAACCCACGGATCTCGATGCGATCACCGGTGGCAAGGCATTGGGACATTTGCTCAAGCATGGTCTTGATGGCCAGCTCCACATCCTTGGATGAGAGTAGCCCTTGATGGGTGACAATTCGTTCGATCAACTCCGACTTCGTCATATTTTTCCCTTCTTTTTCAAGCAGCTAGATCAGCGCTTGAAAGGTTTTAGCACGCCCGGAAGATTTTGAACAGCCCAGGGATTGACATATCTTCCTTGGCGTCGAAACGCCCATTTTCAGGGCATCAAAGCAACAAACTGAGCAATGCATGCTTATCGACAGATCACCAGCATGGTGCGCGTCACGTAGCCCGCCGGATTGAAGCCAAAAGGAAACTCATCCTCATCCTTGGCATCATCTGATCGCGTGATCACTTTGTACCCCGCACCCTTGCACTCCTTTGCTGCGCGCTTCTGGCACTTCTCCCAGCCAGAGCCCAACCCGGAGCAGTCAACCTCGATACCACTGACACCACGCACAGCATGGGTCTTGGCACTGGTGGTACAGCCAGCCAGAACCAGTACAGCCATGAGGACAATAAACTTGTTCATCCACTTCCTTATGCCAGGCAACTGCCCGACGACTACACGCTTAAGACCAAGCTTAGTCGTGAATAGGCGATTGATCCGATTAAAGAAACAGACCACCCAGAAGCCAGATTGGTTTCACCAAAACCATCATGCAAGCCTCGGACACTAAATCGCAGGCACAAAAAAGGGCGACCGAAGTCGCCCTTTTTCATGATCAAGCAGAACTTAGTTCTGTTTGGCCATTGCATTGCGCAGCAGCTGCGCCATGGTGGTGTCGCCAACAGGAGCTTCTTCAGCCTTCAGGCTTTGGATAGCTTCTTTCTCTTCAGCATCGTCTTTCGACTTGATGGAGAGCTGGATCACGCGGCTCTTGCGGTCAACGCTGATGATCTTGGCTTCTACTTCCTGGCCTTCTTTCAGAACGTTGCGCGCGTCTTCAACGCGGTCACGGCTGATTTCGGAGGCTTTCAGAGTCGCTTCGATATCGTCGGCCAGAACGATGATGGCGCCTTTGGCGTCAACTTCTTTCACAGTGCCTTTAACGATTGCGCCTTTGTCGTTCTCTTGAACGTACTCGGAGAACGGATCGCTTTCCAGTTGCTTGATACCCAGGGAGATACGCTCGCGCTCTGGGTCAACCGACAGGATAACGGTGTCCAACTCGTCGCCCTTCTTGAAACGACGAACAGCTTCTTCGCCAACTTCGTTCCAGGAGATGTCGGACAGGTGAACCAGACCGTCGATGCCGCCGTCCAGACCAATGAAGATACCGAAATCGGTGATCGACTTGATGGTGCCGGAGATTTTATCGCCCTTGTTGAACTGGCCAGAGAAATCTTCCCATGGGTTAGATTTGCACTGCTTGATGCCCAGGGAGATACGACGACGCTCTTCGTCGATGTCCAGAACCATAACTTCCACTTCGTCGCCGACTTGTACGACTTTCGAAGGGTGGATGTTCTTGTTGGTCCAGTCCATTTCCGAAACGTGCACCAGACCTTCAACGCCTTCTTCCAGCTCAGCGAAGCAGCCGTAGTCGGTCAGGTTGGTTACACGAGCGGTAACGCGAGTGCTTTCTGGGTAACGGGCTTTGATAGCAACCCATGGATCTTCGCCCAGTTGCTTCAGGCCCAGGGAAACACGGTTGCGTTCGCGATCGTATTTCAGAACCTTAACGTCGATTTCGTCACCAACGTTGACGATCTCGGAAGGATGCTTGATGCGCTTCCAGGCCATGTCGGTGATGTGCAGCAGGCCGTCCACGCCACCCAGATCGACGAATGCGCCGTAATCGGTGAGGTTTTTGACGATACCTTTGACTTGCTGGCCTTCCTGCAGGGATTCCAGCAGAGCTTCACGCTCGGCGGAGTTCTCGGCTTCCAGGACGCTGCGACGGGAAACGACAACGTTGTTGCGCTTCTGGTCCAGCTTGATGACCTTGAATTCCAGCTCTTTGCCTTCCAGGTGCGTGGTGTCGCGCACTGGACGGACGTCAACCAGGGAACCTGGCAGGAACGCACGGATGCCGTTAACGTCGACAGTGAAGCCGCCTTTAACCTTACCGTTGATAACGCCCTTGACCACTTCCTCGGCTGCGAAGGCTGCTTCCAGAACGATCCAGCATTCAGCGCGCTTGGCTTTTTCACGGGACAGCTTGGTTTCACCGAAACCGTCTTCAACCGAGTCCAGCGCAACGTGAACTTCGTCACCGACATTGATAGTCAGATCGCCAGCGTCGTTGTAGAACTGCTCAAGCGGGATGAGTGCTTCAGACTTCAGGCCAGCGTGAACGGTTACCCAGCGAGCTTGGTAATCGATATCAACGATAACACCGGTGATGATGGAGCCTGCCTGAAGGTTCAGGGTTTTTAGGCTTTCTTCAAAGAGTTCCGCAAAGCTTTCGCTCATTTTAATTCCTGTAAATGAGGGCGAAGGATACGCCCATCTCCACACCCCAGACGGTGTGGGTTAGTTTCATATAGAAGAAGCGTCGCAGGACTATGACTGGTCCCCTGCGGCCTTCTTGGTCACCCGGCGATATCGCGAATGGCGATCTCGCTCATGATGCGTTCAAGCACCTGATCGATGGACAACTCCGTGGAATCCAGCTGTATGGCGTCAGCCGCCGGCTTAAGCGGGGCTACCGCTCGCTGGGTGTCACGCTCGTCGCGTGCACGGATCTCATCTAGCAGACTCGACAGACTAACACCCTCGACTTTGCCCTTCAACTGCAAATATCGACGGCGCGCCCTCTCCTCGGCACTGGCGGTCAGGAAAATCTTCAGCGGTGCATCCGGAAAAACCACCGTGCCCATGTCGCGACCATCGGCCACCAGACCCGGCGCTTCCTGAAAAGCACGCTGGCGCTGCAGCAGCGCCTCGCGTACGGCCGGCAATGCAGCCACTTGCGAAGCGCCGGAGCCGACGCTTTCGGTGCGGATCACATCGCTGACTTCGTCACCTTCCAGAATGATCCGTTGCAACTGACCTTCGGTCGCCGCAATGAACTGAACATCCAGATGAGCGGCAAGCTTCTTCAGCAGCTCTTCATTGGTCAGGTCGACACCATGGTTGTGCGCAGCAAATGCCAGCAAGCGGTACAACGCACCGGAATCCAGCAGGTTCCAGCCCAGACGCTTGGCCAGAATTCCGGCTACGGTGCCTTTGCCCGAGCCGCTTGGCCCATCAATGGTGATGACCGGTGCAATGTTTTTCACGACTGAGCCTCTTGTGCCACACGAATACCGACCTGCCCGCACAGCGCGAGGAAGTTGGGGAACGACGTCGCGACGTTAGCGCAATCATGGATGCGGATCGGTGCGGTGGCGCGCAGGGAGGCCACACTGAAAGCCATCGCGATACGGTGATCGCCGTGACCATGCACTTCGCCGCCGCCGATCTGGCCGCCGTCGATGATGATACCGTCCGGGGTTGGCTGGCATTTGACGCCCAGCGCCAACAGACCGTCTGCCATCACCTGGATGCGATCCGATTCTTTGACCCGCAACTCTTCAGCGCCGGTCAGTACGGTACGCCCTTCGGCACAGGCAGCCGCCACGAACAGCACCGGGAATTCGTCGATGGCCAGCGGAACCAGCTCTTCGGGAATCTCGATACCTTTGAGTTTAGCTGCCCGTACGCGCAGGTCAGCCACAGGCTCGCCGCCGACTTCACGCTGGTTTTCCAGAGTGATGTCCGCACCCATCAGGCGCAGGATGTCGATCACACCGGTACGGGTCGGGTTGATGCCGACGTGCTCAAGCACCAGCTCCGAACCTTCAGCGATCGATGCTGCGACCAGGAAGAACGCCGACGACGAGATGTCGCCCGGCACTTCAATATGGGTCGCAATCAGTTTGCCACCGGACTCAACCGATGCCGTGGCGCCATTAACGCTTACCGAATAACCGAAACCACGCAGCATACGCTCGGTATGGTCGCGAGTCGGAGCCGGCTCGGTCACGGTGGTCTTGCCCTCAGCGTACAGACCGGCGAGCAGCAGGCAGGATTTCACCTGTGCGCTAGCCATCGGCATGGTGTAAGTCAGGCCTTTGAGTTTATGCCCGCCACGAATGGTCATTGGTGGACGACCTTCGGCAGCAGTTTCGATCACGGCGCCCATTTCGCGCAGCGGATTGGCCACGCGGTTCATCGGGCGCTTCGAAAGCGAGGCATCACCCGTCAAAACACTGTCGAAGTTCTGCGCAGCCAACAGGCCGGACAGCAGACGCATCGACGTACCGGAGTTACCCAGATAAATCGGGCCCGGCGCCGGTTTCAGGCCGTGCAGGCCGACACCGTGAATGGTCACGCGTCCGTGGTGCGGGCCTTCGATGACTACGCCCATGTCGCGGAATGCCTGCAAGGTCGCCAGGGCGTCTTCGCCCTCAAGGAAACCTTCGACTTCGGTGACGCCTTCGGCCAGCGAGCCGAGCATGATCGAACGGTGGGAAATGGATTTGTCACCCGGTACGCGAATCCGACCGGACAGGCGGCCACCAGGTTGAGCCAGGAAGATCAGATCGTTGGAATTCATAGCGTCCACATAGGCCCTGCGGGCCAGGATTTTACTGAAATGCTCGCGGGCAACCCGGGCGCGCGTGAAGACGCCCAACAATTGGTGCCCATCCCCTGCATCGACCGCGTCGCGCAAAGCGTCGAGGTCGCTGCGAAATGTATCGAGTGTGCGCAGGACAGCCTCGCGGTTGGCGAGGAAGATGTCGTGCCACATCACCGGGTCGCTTCCGGCGATTCTTGTGAAATCGCGGAAACCGCCCGCAGCGTAACGGAAGATCTCAAGATTTTCATTGCGCTTGGCCAAAGAGTCGACCAGACCAAAGGCCAGCAGGTGCGGCAGATGACTGGTCGCGGCCAGCACTTCATCATGACGCTCGACCTGCATATGCTCGACGTCGGCGCCCAATTCGCGCCACAGACGATCGACCACAGCCAACGCCGCCGGATCGGTTTGCTCAAGCGGCGTGAGGATCACTTTGTGGCGACGGAACAGTTCGGCATTGGAGGCTTCCACCCCGCTCTGCTCGGAGCCGGCAATCGGATGGCCCGGCACGAAACGCGCCGGCATACCGCCAAACGCCTCGGTCGCCGCGCGCACCACATTGCCTTTGGCGCTACCGACATCGGTCAGAATCGCCGCCCCCAGATCAATACTCGCCAAACGCGCGAGCACTTTTTCCATGGCCAGAATCGGCACCGCCAGCTGAATCACGTCAGCGCCCTGACAGGCCACCACCAGATCATCTTCACAACGATCGACCACACCCAACTCGACCGCCAGCTTGCGCGATTGCGGATCGAGATCGACCCCGACCACTTCGCGGCAGATGCCACTTTCACGCAAGCCTTTGGCAAACGAACCACCGATCAACCCCAGACCGACCACCACAAGGCGCCCGATCATAGGTGCAGCAGATTGCAGTGCAGTGACATCACCCACGAGCCAGAACCTTGCGCAGCGCTTCGAGGAAGCGGCTGTTTTCCGCCGGCAGACCAATGGTCACCCGCAGGTGGTTCGGCATGCCGTAGTTGGCCACCGGACGCACGATCACGCCTTCGCGCAGCAAGCCCTGAAATATCGGAGCAGCTACCTGACCGAGATCGACGCAGATGAAGTTGCCTTTGGATTCGATCCAGCTCAGGCCCAACTCACGGAAACCGGCTTGCAGCTGCTGCATACCCGCCTCGTTGAGCTGGCGGCTTTGCGCCAGATATTCCTCATCCTTCAACGCCGCACAGGCTGCCGCCAAGGCGAGGCTGTTGACGTTGAAAGGCTGGCGAACACGGTTCAGCACGTCCGCCACCACCGGGGTCGATAGACCGTAGCCGACGCGCAGTGCCGCCAGACCATAAGCCTTGGAGAAGGTGCGCGAAACCAGCAGGTTCGGGTAAGCCGCGAGGAAATCCAGACCATCCGGCAGATCGCTGCCTTCGGCGTATTCGATATAAGCCTCGTCCAGCACCACCAGTACATGCTCCGGAACATCCTGCAGGAACTCGTCCAGCGCTTCTGCGCCGAACCAGGTACCGGTCGGGTTGTTCGGATTGGCGATAAACACCACGCGGGTATTGGCATCGATGGCCGCGAGCATCGCAGGCAGGTCATGCCCCCAATCCTTGGCCGGCACCACTTTGGCCTGAGCACCGACCGCCTGCGTGGCAATCGGATACACCGCAAACGCATGTTCGCTGAAAACAGCGTTCAGGCCCGGTGCCAGATAGGCACGCGCGACCAGCTCAAGAATGTCGTTGGAACCGTTGCCCAGAGTGACCTGGCTCAGCTCGACACGGCATTGCTCGGCCAGCAGGGATTTCAGCGCAAAACCGTTGCCATCCGGGTAACGCGTCAGCTCGGCCAGCTCTTCGCGGATGGCTGCCAAAGCTTTCGGACTGGCGCCTAGCGGGTTTTCGTTGCTCGCCAGTTTGACGATTTTGGCCGGATCCAGGTCCAGCTCGCGCGCCAGTTCGTCCACAGGCTTGCCCGGAACGTACGGCGAAAGTTGTTGCACGCCCGGCTGTGCCAGAGCGAGGAAATTACCACTCATTTGCTACCGCCCTTAGAGAACTGCTTTCGGGTAGGAACCCAGCACTTTGAGTGCTACTGCTTCCTGACTGATCTTTTCCAGCACACCTTTGATCAACGGATCACGGTGGTGGCCGACGAAGTCGATGAAGAACACGTAGGTCCATTTGCCGCTGCGCGACGGACGGGTTTCGATCCGGGTCAGGTCGATCCCGTTGTCATGGAACGGCACCAGCAGCTCGTGGAGCGCACCCGGCTTGTTGCTCATCGAAACGATGATCGAAGTCTTGTCGTCACCGGTCGGCGGTACTTCCTGATTACCGATCATCAGGAAGCGCGTCGAGTTGTCCGGACGGTCTTCGATCTTCTCGGCCAGACGGGTCAAGCCATACAGACCGGCCGCCATGTCGCCGGCAATCGCCGCTGAGTTCCACTCACCCTTGACCCGCTTGGCCGCTTCGGCGTTGCTCGATACCGCAACGCGCTCGACATTCGGGTAATGCGCGTCCAGCCACTTGCGGCATTGGGCCAGCGACTGCGCGTGGGAATAGATACGGCTGATGCTGTCGGTCTTGGTGTTTTCACCGACCAACAGGTGATGGTGAATGCGCAGCTCGACTTCGCCACAGATGACCATGTCGTGCTCAAGGAAACTGTCGAGGGTGTGGTTGACCGCGCCTTCGGTGGAGTTTTCCACCGGGACCACGCCAAAATTCACCGCACCGGCTGCCACTTCACGGAACACTTCGTCGATCGCCGCCATCGGCTTGCTGATCACCGCGTGACCGAAGTGCTTCATCGCTGCAGCCTGGGTGAAGGTGCCTTCAGGGCCGAGGTAAGCCACTTTCAGCGGCTGCTCCAGCGCCAGGCACGACGACATGATTTCGCGGAAAAGCCGCGCCATCTCTTCGTTGCCCAGCGGCCCCTGATTGCGCTCCATCACACGCTTGAGCACCTGAGCTTCGCGCTCAGGACGATAGAACACCGGCACTTCGCCTTCGGCCAGCGAGGCCATCTTTACTCGCGCGACTTCCTGGGCGCAACGCGCACGCTCACTGATCAGCTCAAGGACTTTGGTGTCCAGAGCGTCAATACGAACGCGCAGTGCCTTGAGTTCTTGCTCGGACATCAGCCGTGTTCCTTCTCGAATTCAGCCATGTACGCCACCAGCGCGTTAACGGCGGTGATGTCGACGGCGTTGTAGATGGAGGCGCGCATGCCGCCCACGGAGCGGTGGCCCTTCAGATTGAGCAAGCCGCGCTCTTCGGCACCGACCAGGAACGGCTTGTCCAGACGATCATCAGCCAGACGGAACGGCACGTTCATCCACGAGCGGTCCGACTTGTTGATCGGGTTGCTGTAGAGGCCGCTGGCGTCGATGAAGTCATACAGCGTGCGCTGCTTGACGTCATTCAGTTTGGCGATGGCTTCAACGCCGCCCTGCTCTTTCAGCCACTGGAACACCAGACCAGACAGGTACCAGGCCAGTGTCGGCGGGGTGTTGTACATCGAGCCGTTATCGGCCGCGACTTTGTAGTCGAGCATCGTCGGGCACAGCGAGCGCGCCTTGCCGAGCAAGTCTTCGCGGATGATGTTGACGACGATACCGCTTGGGCCGATGTTTTTCTGTGCGCCGGCGTAGATCATGCCGAAACGCGAAATATCAACCGGACGCGAGAGGATGTCCGAAGACATGTCCGCTACCAACGGCACGTCACCGGTTTCGGGGATCCACTGAAACTCCAGACCGCCGATGGTTTCGTTCGGCGCGTAGTGAACGTAAGCGGCGTCTTTCGACAGTTTCCACTCGTTCTGGCCCGGAATGGCGAAATAGTCGTAAGGCTTGGCGGTGGCGGCAACGTTGACGTGGCCGTAGCGCGAGGCTTCTTCGATGGCTTTCTGTGACCAGATACCGGTGTCGATGTAGTCGGCCGAGCCGCCTTCAGGCAGCAGGTTCAGCGGGATCTGCGCGAACTGCTGACTGGCGCCACCTTGCAGAAACAGCACTTTGTAGTTCGACGGGATATTCAGCAGGTCACGCAGATCCTGCTCGGCCTGGGTGGCGATGGACACGAACTCATCGCTGCGATGGCTCATTTCCATGACCGACAGACCCTTGCCGTGCCAATCAAGGAGTTCACCCTGGGCGCGCTGCAGGACAGCTTCAGGAAGCGCCGCAGGACCGGCGCAGAAGTTATAGGCTCGCTTGCTCACATCCAATCTCGCTCTGATTTGGTGGTATCACGCAATAAATCACACTACCGATCAACACGGCCCTGTGGGAGCGAGCCTGCTCGCGAATGCATCACCGCGGTGCGTCAGAGGTACCGCAGCGCCTGCATTCGCGAGCAGGCTCGCTCCCACAGGGGATCTCCATGATGTCGAAATTTCATACCGGACAAATAACAAGGGGGCGAATTCTCATCCGCCCCCTCGTTTGTCCGCTTATTCTTGCGGTTCTTCGTCTGCTGCGGCGTCGAGTTGCTGGTCTTCGGCAGCATCGTCGATCACGACATTGCCTTCGAATTCCTCGCCCTCTTCACCCTCAAGCTCTTCACCTTCAACTTCCGAAGGCTCCTGAACCCGCTCCAGCCCGACCAGGGTTTCATCCTTGGCCAGCTTGATCAGCGTGACGCCCTGTGTGTTACGACCCAGGCTCGACACTTCGTCGACACGGGTACGCACCAGTGTGCCCTGATCGGAGATCAGCATGATTTCTTCACCGTCCTGCACCTGAACCGCGCCGACCAGACGGCCGTTACGCTCGTTGCTGACCATGGCGATAACGCCCTGACCGCCACGCTTGTATTCAGGGAACTCGGTGATCGCCGTGCGCTTGCCGTAGCCGCGCTCGGAAGCCGTGAGGATTTCGCTGCCTTCTTCCGGAATCAGCATGGAGATCAGCTTCTGCCCTTCCGGCAGACGCATACCACGCACACCGCGGGCGGTACGGCCCATTGCGCGAACTTCGGACTCCTTGAAGCGAGTCACTTTGCCGCCGTCGGAGAACAGCATGATTTCCTGCTCGCCATCGGTAATGGCGGCGGAGATCAGGATGTCGCCTTCGTCCAGTTCCAGCGCGATCAGACCAACGCTGCGCTGACGGCTGAAGGCCACCAGCGGGGTCTTCTTCACGGTACCGTTGGCGGTCGACATGAAGATGAACGGGGCTTTCTTGCGGTCGGCAGCCTTGATGCGAGCACGACGTTCTTCATCGGTCTCGTTGCTGTTTTCGATTTCTTCTACATCAGCCTCGGCGCCTTCGGCTTCTTCTTCATCGGCCTGACGCTTCATGGCTTCGAGATCGACCGGCAGCATAGTGGTGATGTATTCACCTTCGCTCAATGGCAGAAGGTTGACCAGCGGACGACCACGGGCAGCGCGGGACGCTTCCGGAATCTCGTAGGTCTTGAGCCAGTAAACCTTGCCTTTGCTGGAGAACAGCAGCAGCGTGGTGTGGCTGTTGGCAACCAGCAGGTGAGCGATGTAGTCCTCATCCTTGACGCCGGTGGCCGACTTGCCTTTACCGCCACGACGCTGAGCCTGGTACGCAGCCAGTGGCTGGGTCTTGGCGTAGCCACCGTGGGAGATGGTCACGACGCGCTCTTCTTCCGGGATCATGTCACCCAGGGTCAGGTCGAGACGGGCATCGAGAATCTCGGTGCGACGCTGATCGCCGTATTCGGCGCGGATCACTTCCAGCTCTTCGCGGATCACTTCCATCAGGCGCACGGCGCTGTTGAGGATGCGGATCAGCTCGCCGATCTGGTTGAGAATCTCTTGATACTCGGCCAGCAGTTTTTCGTGTTCCAGACCGGTCAGACGGTGCAGACGCAGTTCCAGAATGGCTTGCGCCTGTTCTGGCGACAGGAAGTACTTGCCTTCGCGCAGACCGTATTGCGGATCGAGGTTTTCCGGACGGCACGAATCGGCGCCAGCACGTTCAACCATCGCCACCACTGCCGAGGATTCCCACGGCGTGCTGACCAGCGCTTCTTTGGCTTCCGACGGCGTCGGCGAAGCTTTGATCAGGGCGATGACCGGGTCGATGTTCGACAGGGCAACGGCCTGGCCTTCGAGGATATGACCACGCTCGCGCGCCTTGCGCAGTTCGAACACGGTACGGCGGGTGACCACTTCGCGACGGTGACGGACGAAGGCTTCCAGCAGATCCTTGAGGTTCAGGATGCGTGGACGGCCGTCGATCAGCGCAACGATGTTGATGCCGAATACCGATTGCAGCTGGGTCTGGGCGTAGAGGTTGTTGAGGATCACCTCAGGCACTTCGCCGCGACGCAGTTCGATCACGACGCGCATACCGTCCTTGTCGGACTCGTCGCGCAGTTCGGTGATGCCTTCGAGCTTCTTCTCTTTGACCAGCTCGGCGATCTTCTCGATCAGACGCGCCTTGTTCAACTGGTAAGGGAGTTCGGTGATGACGATCTGCTGACGGCCACCGACCTTGTCGATGTCTTCGATGATCGAGCGGGCGCGCATGTAAATACGGCCACGACCGGTACGGTAGGCTTCGATGATGCCGGCGCGACCGTTGATGATCGCGGCGGTCGGGAAGTCCGGACCGGGGATGTATTGCATCAGTTCATCGACGGTCAGCTCAGGATTGTCGATGAGCGCCAGGCAACCATCGATGACTTCACCGAGGTTGTGCGGCGGAATGTTGGTCGCCATGCCCACGGCGATACCGCTGGAGCCGTTGACCAGCAGGTTGGGGATACGGGTCGGCATGACCGCCGGGATCATTTCGGTGCCGTCGTAGTTCGGCACCCAGTCCACGGTTTCCTTGTGCAGGTCAGCCAGCAGCTCGTGCGCCAGCTTGGTCATGCGCACTTCGGTGTATCGCATGGCCGCAGCGTTGTCGCCGTCGACCGAACCGAAGTTGCCCTGACCGTCTACCAGCAGGTAGCGCAGGGAGAAAGGCTGAGCCATACGGACGATGGTGTCGTACACCGCGGTATCACCGTGCGGGTGATACTTACCGATCACGTCGCCGACAACACGGGCAGATTTCTTGTACGGCTTGTTGAAGTCGTTGCCCAGCTCGCTCATCGCGAACAGTACGCGACGGTGCACGGGCTTGAGGCCATCGCGCGCATCCGGCAGTGCACGGCCGACGATCACGCTCATCGCGTAGTCGAGGTAGGACTGTTTCAGCTCGTCTTCGATATTGACCGGGAGGATTTCTTTGGCCAGTTCGCCCATGAGAAGCCTGATTCCTTTTTCTGGTGAAACTTCGTCATATCCATATGGGACCAACGAAGCTCGTCGGGGCAGACCGAGTGCCATGCACCGACTTACGACAAATCAACATTGGATCGCGGATTTGCGCAGTAAAGACAGCTCCGTGGAGCTGCCTCGGAAAACGCCGGATGTTATCACAAGAGCCGCCACGCACCTATCCCCCTGATGCGCATGGAGCATAGTTAGTTGACCGGTGACAGGCTTAACGGGGACGAGAGAGGCTCAGAGCTTCTTTGAATGCAGAATTGGGGCTTGGTTTAGCGATGTTTATTGACATTTAGGGCCCCTTCGCGAGCAGGCTCGCTCCCACATTGTTCTGTGGTGATCACAAAACCTGTGGGAGCGAGCCTGCTCGCGAAGAAGACAACGCAGACATCAAGCCAATCAATGCAGGCGTTTGCGGCACATCAACTGGGCCATTTTCGCGGTATCCGGGCGCTCGACGATGCCTTTTTCGGTGACGATCGCATCGATCAGGTCGGCCGGCGTCACGTCAAATACCGGGTTGAACGCTTCAACGTCCGCGCCGACGCGCTTGCCACCCACTTCGAGCAACTCGGCGCCATCACGCTCCTCGATCGGGATGTCGTCACCGCTGGCCAGATTCATGTCGATGGTCGAACTTGGCGCCACCACCATGAAACGCACGCCGTGGTGCATGGCGTTGACCGCCAGTTGGTAGGTGCCGATCTTGTTGGCCACGTCACCGTTGGCGGTGATGCGGTCCGCACCGACGATCACCCAGGTCACGCCTTTGGTTTTCATGATGTGCGCAGCGGCGGAGTCGGCATTCAGGGTGACCGGAATGCCTTCGTTGGCCAGTTCCCAAGCGGTCAGGCGCGAACCCTGCAGCCACGGACGGGTTTCATCGGCGTAAACGCGCTCGACCATGCCTTCCAGATAAGCCGCGCGAATCACCCCCAGCGCCGTACCGAACCCGCCGGTAGCCAGCGCACCGGTGTTGCAGTGAGTCAGAATCGCCTGCGCATTGCCCTGGTGCTTGCGGATCAGGTCAACGCCGAGCTGGGCCATGGTCAGGTTGGCTTCGCGGTCGCTTTCATGAATGGCAATGGCTTCGGCTTCCAGCGCCGCCAACGGGTCGGCGTTGCCTTTCAGACGATCCAGTCGATCGTGCATCCGGCCCAACGCCCAGAACAGATTGACTGCGGTCGGACGAGAATCGGCCAGCAAGGCGAAATCTTCTTCCAGCGCCGCAGCCCAGTCGCCATCTTCGGTCAGACGGGCACGGGCCGCCAGCACAATGCCATAGGCTGCGCTGATGCCGATGGCCGGCGCACCGCGCACCACCATCGAACGAATCGCCTCGGCCACGCCGGCGGCGCTGGTGTAGGCAATCCAGGTTTCCTCGAACGGCAAAATACGCTGATCCAGCAGGTGGAGCGCGCCATCTCGCCAATCGATGGCCTTTACTTTCTCCGCAGCCAACAGTCGATCGCGCATCCCTCACCCCGTACTCATGAACAAAAGCCGCCGATTATAGCGATCCCCCCGCGAAGACGCTCGGGTATACTTCGCCATCCTTTACAAAAGCACTGGAACCGCCCCTCGATGCCGAAACCTGCCATTGCGCTCGACTTATTATTGCTGCCGACCTGGCTGGTACCCGTCGAACCTGCAGGCGTTGTGCTCAAGGAGCACGGCCTGGGCATTCGCGACGGTCGCATCGTGTTTATCGGCCCGCGCGCCGAAGCATTGAAGTGTAACGCCACAGAAACCCGGGAATTGCCGGATGTGCTGCTCGCCCCCGGCCTGATCAACGCGCACGGTCACGCGGCGATGACGCTGTTTCGTGGCCTGGCCGATGATTTGCCGCTGATGACCTGGCTGGAAAATCACATCTGGCCGGCCGAGGCCAAGTGGGTCGATGAAGATTTCGTTCGCGATGGGACTGATTTGGCTATCGCCGAGCAGATCAAGGGCGGCATCACCTGTTTCTCGGACATGTATTTCTACCCGAAAGTCGCCAGCGAGCGCGTGCACAACAGCGGCATTCGCGCGCAGATCGCCATTCCGATCCTTGATTTCCCGATTCCGGGCGCCAGCAGCGCCGATGAAGCCATTCGTCAGGGCGTCGAGTTGTTCGGCGATCTCAAGCACCATGAACGGATCAAGATCACCTTCGGCCCCCATGCACCGTACACCGTCGGTGACGAAAACCTCGAGAAAATCCGCGTGATTGCCGAGGAGCTGGACGCCTCGATCCATATGCACGTGCACGAAACCGCTTTCGAAGTTCAGCAAGCGCTGGAGCAGCGCGGTGAACGTCCGCTCGCGCGCCTCGGCCGTCTCGGCCTGCTCGGCCCGCGCTTCCAGGCCGTGCACATGACCCAGATCAGCGATGACGACCTGGCGTTACTGGTAGAAAGCAACACCAGCGTAATCCACTGCCCGGAATCGAACCTGAAACTCGCCAGCGGCTTCTGCCCGGTCGAGCGTTTGTGGCAGGCTGGCGTCAACGTGGCCGTTGGCACCGATGGCGCCGCCAGCAATAACGATCTGGATCTGCTCGGCGAAACCCGTACCGCTGCGCTGCTGGCCAAAGCCGTCGCCGGTTCCGCCACCGCACTCGACGCCCATCGAGCGCTGCGCATGGCCACACTCAACGGCGCGCGCGCACTGGGAATCGAGGCGCAAGTCGGCTCGCTGGAAATTGGCAAAGCTGCCGACATCGTCGCTTTCGACCTGTCCGGCCTGGCCCAGCAACCGGTATATGACCCGGTCTCGCAGCTTATATATGCCACCGGTCGCGATTGCGTGAAACACCTGTGGGTCGCCGGCAAGCAACTGCTCGACGACCGCCGCCTGACGCGCATGGACGAAGAGCAACTGGGCGCCACCGCCCGGACCTGGGGCCAGCGCATCAGCGGCCACACCGAATCGTAAACACCTTGGTGCAAACGCCAGGGCTACAGCACTTTTAAAGTTTTAGAGGATTTAATATGAGCAACGTCGACCACGCCGAAATCGCCAAATTCGAAGCCTTGGCCCATCGCTGGTGGGACCGCGAAAGCGAGTTCAAACCACTGCACGACATCAACCCGCTGCGGGTCAACTGGATTGACGAGCGGGTCAATCTGGCCGGCAAGAAAGTCCTCGACGTCGGTTGCGGCGGCGGCATCCTCAGCGAAGCCATGGCGCAACGCGGTGCCACGGTGATGGGCATCGACATGGGCGAAGCGCCGCTGGCGGTCGCGCAACTGCATCAACTGGAATCCGGCGTCAGCGTTGAGTACCGCCAGATCACCGCCGAAGCCCTGGCCGAAGAAATGCCGGAGCAGTTTGACGTGGTCACGTGCCTGGAAATGCTCGAGCACGTGCCGGATCCGTCGTCAGTGATCCGCGCCTGCTTCCGCATGGTCAAGCCGGGCGGTCAGGTGTTCTTCTCGACCATCAACCGCAACCCGAAGGCCTACCTGTTCGCCATCATCGGCGCTGAATACATCATGAAGCTGCTGCCGCGCGGCACCCACGATTTCAAGAAATTCATCCGCCCGTCCGAGCTGGGTGCCTGGAGCCGCATGGCCGGCCTGACCGTCAAAGACATCATCGGCCTGACCTACAACCCGCTGACCAAGCACTACAAACTGGCCAGCGACGTTGACGTCAACTACATGATCCAGACCCTGCGCGAGGAGTAAGCCGATGGCGATCAGAGCAGTTCTTTTCGACATGGACGGCACCCTGCTCGACACGGCGCCGGACTTCATCGCCATCTGCCAGGCCATGCGTGCAGATCGCGGCTTGCCGCCGATCAACGACAAGCACATCCGCGACGAGATTTCCGGTGGCGCCAAAGCCATGGTCGCGGTGACGTTTTCGATGGACCCGGAATCGCCGGGCTTCGAAGAACTGCGTCTGGAGTTCCTTGAGCGCTATCTGGTTGGCTGCGCCGTGCACAGCAAACTGTTTGACGGCATGGGTGAACTGCTGGCCGATATCGAAAAGGCCAAGCTGATCTGGGGCGTGGTCACCAACAAACCACTGCGCTTTGCCGAGCCGATCATGCAGCAACTGGGATTGGCTGAGCGTTCGGCGCTGCTGATCTGCCCGGATCACGTGAAGAACAGCAAGCCGGATCCGGAGCCGTTGATCCTTGCATGCAAAATGCTTGATCTGGATCCGTCGACGGTGCTGTTTGTCGGCGATGATCTGCGTGATATCGAATCGGGGCGCGATGCCGGTACGAAAACGGCAGCGGTGACGTTCGGCTACATCCACCCGGACGACAACCCGCGGCATTGGGGGGCGGACGTGGTGGTGGATCATCCGTCGGAGCTGCGCAAGGTGCTCGATAGCGCGCTTTGCAGTTGCTGAGACCTGACGCAGAGCGTCATTGGCTGCATCCCCACGCAGAGCGTGGGAACGATCTGACTTGATGAGGTTTTTATGTTTGATTACTCCGCTCGTCCCGAATTGCTCAAGGATCGGGTCATTCTGGTCACCGGTGCCGGTCGCGGGATCGGCGCGGCAGCCGCAAAAACCTATGCCGCTCATGGCGCTACGGTATTGCTGCTGGGCAAGACCGAAGCGAACCTGACGCAGGTGTATGACGAGATCGAAGCTGCCGGGCATCCGCAACCCGCCGTGATTCCGTTCAATCTCGAAACCGCCCTGCCCCATCAGTACGATGAGCTGGCCGCGATGATCGAGACCGAGTTCGGCCACCTCGACGGCCTGCTGCACAACGCTTCGATCATCGGCCCGCGCACGCCGATCGAACAGTTGTCCGGTGAAAACTTCATGCGCGTCATGCAAGTCAACGTCAACGCCATGTTCATGCTGACCAGCACCCTGCTGCCGCTGCTCAAGCTGTCGCAGGATGCCTCGGTGGTGTTCACCTCCAGCAGCGTCGGGCGCAAGGGCCGTGCGTACTGGGGCGCTTATGGCGTGTCGAAGTTCGCCACCGAAGGCTTGATGCAAACCCTGGCCGATGAAGTCGACGGTGTCGCGCCGGTACGCTCCAACAGCATCAACCCGGGCGGCACGCGCACCAGCATGCGCGCCCAGGCGTATCCGGGGGAAAACCCGCTGAACAACCCGACACCGGAAGAAATCATGCCGGTCTACCTGTACCTGATGGGCCCGGACAGCACCGGCATCAATGGCCAGGCCTTCAACGCGCAATAACTGCCATACGTCGCTTTTGTTGCCGCGGCAGATTCCTGTCGCGGCATGCATTTGCCGCTGGCGACTGTCATATTTCAGTCAATTTTCCACCGCGCCCCTCCCCCTTGTTCAGCCAACCTGTTGATTCCAAACGGTTTAAATAAAACCGAACCGAATGGCACGACTTTCGCTCTAAATTTCCTCAAAGCATGCCGTGTGAAGGCAGTGGGGCAAGGCCGATTTCGATAGCTGACTAATCGTCTTCAGGCAGACTAAACTTACGCCAAATGTCCTACGGGACTGATGGATCAGTATGACGCGCAGCCCATAGCCGCTCTCACCCAGCCTGTAAGACAGACTTACTGCTTTAGGGGCTCACGCCATATGAAATCACCCTCCCAGACCAATGCAATTGACTTTGACAGTGCCAAATTGCAACGCCTGGGCTTTGGTCAGCTGCCTCCCCTTCTGGAGCGACCGGCCAGTCTTGCGCAATTGCGCCAGCAAATGAGCCTGCAACTGCAAACCAGCCTCGAACCGCAACGCATCCTCGGTCTGTTTTTCCGCGAAGTTCAGCGTCTCGTGCCCCTGGACGCGCTTAGCTACGTGCATCAGGGCAGTGACCTGCGTCTGGAGTTCGGTGCCCGCGGCCACCACTCGATCAGCTATACCCTGAGCCACGAAGGCGAGCACATGGGCGAACTGGTGTTCCGTCGCAATCAACGCTTCAACGACAAGGAACAAGGTCAACTGGAGTCGTTGCTGTCATCCTTGCTGTACCCGATGCGCAACGCGCTGCTTTATCGCGAGGCGACTCAGAGTGCCCTGCGCGATCCGCTGACCGGCGCCGGTAACCGCATCGCCATGGAGCAAACCCTGCAGCGGGAGATCGATATGTCTCGCCGACATCAACAACCGTTGTCGCTGCTGATGCTCGATATCGACCACTTCAAACGGGTCAACGACAGCCATGGCCACAGCGCCGGCGATGACGTGCTTAAAGCCATCGCCGCGACAATCAAGGCGCAACTGCGCAACGTCGACATGGTGTTCCGTTACGGTGGTGAGGAGTTTCTGGTGCTGCTGTCCAACACCAGCCGGGATGCGGCGGCAATGGTCGGCGAACGCCTTCGTTATGCGACGCAGGCGGCCGAATACTATGCCGATGGGCAGTTGATTGAATTGACGGTGAGCCTGGGATGTTCGACGTTGTTGCCGGGCGAATCGGCTGACAGCTTGCTGCGCCGCGCTGACAGTGCGTTGTATGTGGCCAAGCGTGAAGGTCGCAACCGCCTGGCGATGGCGGGCTAAGCCTTTCAGGCAACACAAAACAGTGTGGGAGCGAGCTTGCTCGCGAAAGCGGTGAATCAGTCAACGCAGTGCTGACTGACATGACCCCTTCGCGAGCAGGCTCGCTCCCACATTGGTATTGCGTGAGGCTTGAATCAGCTCTCGACTACCGCCCTGCGCTCTCGGTTGACCAGCAAGCGTTCCGACGTCTCCAGTTGCATGCAACGCTCCAGAAACAGATACATGTAGTCATAGCTCTTGCAGACGGCCTGACGCAACTCGGCCTGCAAGGCCTTGCTCGGGTTCATCCCGGCCAGGGTGCAGATGATTTCCAGCGCCTCCCACGGATGGGCATCGTCGTACTGGGCATGCATCTTCAACCACTTCATCGCGCGCTTGCGATCCTCTTCGGGAAACGCTGCGGCATACACGCCGGTGGAGCAGACCAGCGCCGACCACTCCCCGGTCGCGCCTTCGATGGCATAGTTGGTGGCCGCGATGGCCACAATCAACGAATCGGCTGAGCTGGTGTGCCAGCACCAATGACTCAAGGCATGCAGTTCGGGCGGCACATGTTGGGCCTGAAGGTCTTCCAGACTGACGCCATGTGCACGACTCCAGTGCACCCAATAATCCGCATGATTGAGTTCAACGCGGATATTGCGCATCAGCCAGCGCCGCGCCATGTCTTCGCCCGGATGCCGGGCAAACCTGGTTTTGGTGAGATTCTGCGCCATGTACAGCGCAAATTGCTCAACCACCGGCCAGCCCCCGATCAGGTACTGACGCATGGTTCTGGCGCTGAGCTTGTTATCACGCATGCGCAGGTAAAGTTCATGTTCGACAACCCGGCGCTTGCTCTCGCTGCAATCCGCAATGAGCTGTTGTGCCCAGGCAGGATAACTTGCAGCTTCCATGAGTGGTCCGGTTCGGTTGAATGTGTCGATCACTGTTCGGCTCCTTTTGATTTGTGATTGTAAGGATCGGCGAGAGACTTCAACGGAACGTGCCAGGCGCTTTGAATAACAGCGGGTGCGGTCTGGCGGGCCGACTTTGCAAACTGTCGCAGGTAAACAACTGTGGGCGTTCTATAACATAACCCTGAGCGTAATCCACACCAATTTCAAGCAGGGCCTGCTCGATCTGGGTTGTTTCAACAAACTCGGCAATTGTCTTTTTACCCATGACATGCCCGATGTGATTGATCACTTCGACCATTGCGCGGTTAATCGGGTCGTCCAGCATATCCTTTACGAAACTCCCGTCGATCTTCAGGAAGTCTACAGGCAAATGTTTCAGATAAGCGAATGAAGACATTCCGGCGCAAAAATCATCTAACGAAAAATAGCAACCTAAGCCTTTGAGTTCATTAATAAATCTTATTGCACTGCCCAGATTTGAAATTGCACTGGTTTCTGTAATTTCAAAACAAATCATTTCAGGCGGTATTGCATAGTTAACAAACTGTTCCCGCAGAAAGTGCAAAAACGCGTCATCTCCTATAGTAATGCCTGACAGATTAATCGCACACATTGCTAAAGGTTGTTGATGTTCTTGGGCAATACATTGAGCAATAACCTTGAATACATTCTGAACTACCCAACGATCCAATTGACTCATCAAACCATAGCGCTCGGCGGCGGGAATGAAACTGTCCGGCAGAATCATCCGCCCCGCTTCATCGTGCAGACGCAGCAGAATCTCGATATGCCCACCGTTGTTGTCACCCGGCTTGAGCGGAGCGATTTCCTGGGCGTACAGACAAAAACGGTTTTCTTCCAGGGCCATGTGCAAGCGTTGCACCCAAGCCATCTCACCAAAGCGCAGGGACAGTTCGGAATCGTCAGCGTGATAAACCTGCACGCGGTTGCGGCCCTTTTCCTTGGCCATGTAACAGGCCATATCTGCGGCACGCAATGAGGCTTCGAGGGTCGTCGGGACTTGTGCGATATGCACCAGGCCAATGCTCACGGTGGTCAGGAACGGCCGCCCCTTCCAGACAAAGTGCAGATTCTGCACAGTCTGACGCAGCGCCTCGGCAATCTTTTCCGCCGCGTCCGGCGCGCAGTTCTCCAGCAAAATGCCGAACTCATCACCACCCAGTCGCGCCAGCGTATCGCCCTCGCGCAATCCGGACTGCAGCAGCGTACATATGTGCCGCAACAACTCATCGCCGGCGGCATGGCCGCAGGTGTCGTTGACCAGTTTGAATTGATCAAGATCGAGGAACATCAGCGCATGCCGCCCGGTATGGCGGGTGAGATTGTGCAGCGCCTGCTCCAGGCGATATTCGAACTCGCGGCGGTTAGCCAGCCCAGTCAGCGCGTCATGGGTGGCCTGCCACGACAGATTGGCGATGTATTGCCGTTCCTGGGTCATGTCGTGCAACACCAGCACCGTGCCACTGACCTTTCCGGCATTACGGATCGGCGCGCCGACCAGGGTCACCGACAATGTCGTGCCATCGAGGCGCTGGATCAGCTTCGAGTGCTCGCTGCCGCCACTGAGCTTGCCGCTGAGAATGTGCTCGATCAGGGTCAGCCCTTCGGACTGGGCGTTGTCGTCGAGCAGATTGAACAATGCCGCCAGCGGCAAACCCGCCGCCTGTTCGGCTTTCCAGTGGGTCATGGCTTCAGCGGCCGGGTTCATGTAATCGATAGCGCCGCTGACGTCGGTGGTAATGACGCCATCACCGATCGAATGCAAGGTAACGTGCGCCCGATCCTTCTCCAGTTGCAGCGCCTCGGCAAAGGCATGGCGCTGTTTGAGCAACTTGTGCGTGCGCCACAGGGCCAGCACGATCAGCCCCAGCGCCGTGGCGAGATTGGTCAACAGCAGCAGCCGCAGGATCATCCGCGAGCCTTCGCCCAAGGCATCACTGAAGGCTTTCGCGGCCGGGGTCACGCCATCGTTGATGGCAAAAATGCGTGCCTTCCAACCCTGGATATCGGCGCTGCTGGCGGTGTTTTGCGAAATGCTGCGGTGCATCTCCTGCGCCACGTCATCCAGCTCGACCAGATAGGCGTCACCGACCGTCCAGCGGTCAATTGCGGTTTCCAGATAACTGAAATGGCGGAAGTTGAGGTACAGCCAGATCAGGCTGGAAACATCGTCCGGGTGGTTGCCACCCTTGAGAATGCCTTCGCGCGCCGCGGCCAGGTCCGGCGGCTGATGATCCAGCGCCAGGCGCAACTGATGCCCGCCTTGCGGCACACCGATCGCAGTGCGGTACTTGAGGAAAATCGCCTCGTCACGGCTGTCGGCGTAGAGATTGAGGTAGTAAATCGCGTCCTTCTGGCCCTTGGACCAGAGGCTTTCACCAGCGACGTAACCGCGAACCGCCGAGAGCACGTAAAGACTCACGCCGCCCAATAACGCTTGAAATAACACGACGGCAATAAATGGCCAGACGATGCCCAACAACCGTGGCGTTCCGAGAGTCCGCTTTTGCTTCATGAGATCCCTTGCGCAAGCACTGCCAGATGAACACCGGAAAATCCCGCTCCTGACAGCTCAGCCTAGGCTAATTTTCGCCAAGTCAAAGGGACAGCTCTGCCGTCCTCTAGGTCGATTGTGCAAATGGCGGGACTGTACGGGCGTTCCGAGTGATTTTACTTAATGCAATTCAAGCACTAAGCACAGAAACCGGCACGAAACTCAAGGGCGCTGGATCTGCTGCAGATGACCATAGAGCTTGGCATACAGACCACCATCGGCAATCAGCTGCTGGTGATCGCCGTCCTCAGCGACCTGACCGCCATCGAACACCAGCACGCGATCAGCCTGTTTCACCGCCGACAGTCGGTGGGCAATGATCAGCGTGGTGCGGCCATTGAGGAAGCGCGCCATGGCCTGATGCAGGTTGTACTCGGTGGCGGCGTCGAGGGCCGAGGTGGCTTCGTCGAGGATCACGACTTTCGGTTCGGCGAGGATCATCCGCGCGATGGCCAGACGTTGCCGCTGCCCACCGGACAGGCGCACGCCGGAGCGGCCGACGATACTGTCCAGACCATTGGGCAAGGCGCGGATGGTCGCTTCGAGCTGAGCGATTTCCAGCGCCTGCCAGCACGCCTCGTCACTGCGGGTGCGGCCCATGGTCAGGTTGGCGCGCACGGTGTCGTTGAACAGCGCCGGGTGCTGCAACACCACCGCGACGTTTTCGCGAACCGTGTCCAGACCGATTTCCTGCTGGGTCGAACCGCCGAAGCGGATGGTGCCGGACAGTGGCGTATACAGCCCGAGCAGCAATTGCACGAGGGTACTTTTGCCGCCGCCACTGGCGCCGACAATCGCGACTTTTTCACCGGGAGCAATCGACAGATTCAGCTGATCCAGCACCAGGTCATCGCCGTAGCCGAAGCTCAGGCCCTGTACCTGAATACCTACGGTGTCCCGGCCCTTGAACGGATCGACACCGCCGGGATATTGCGGCTCATCGGCGCGCGCCAGCAGTTCGTTGATCCGCGCCAACGCCCCGCCCGCCGCGTAATAGGCGTATTGCAGATTGAGCAGTTGTTCGACCGGGCCGATCATGAACCACAGGTAGCTGAACACCGCGAGCATCTGGCCGATCGACAGGTCGGAGAACAACACCGTGAGCATCGCCGCCGCGCGGAAAATGTCGATGCCGAACTGGAACAACAAACCGCTGGCACGGTTGGAAGCGTCGGTTTTCCACTGCGAGTTGACCGCGTAGTTACGCACTTCCTGCGCCCGCAGGCCGAGCCGCCCGAGGAAGAAACCCTGACGGTTGCCGGCACGGATCTCCTGAATCGCATCAAGGGTTTCGCTCAACGCCTGGGTGAAACGCGAGGTGCTGTCGTTCTCGAGCTTCTTCAGGTGTTTGACGCGTTTGCCCAACTGCACCGTGGCGTAGATCACCAGCGGGTTGAACAGCAGAATCAGCAGCGCCAGTTTCCAGTGCATCCACATCAGGATGCTCGCGGTGCCGACCAGCGTCAGCATCGCCACCAGAAAGCGACTGAGGGTTTCGCCGACGAATTTGTCGAGGGTATCCAGATCGGTGACCAGGTGCGTCGTTACTGTGCCGCTACCGAGGCTTTCGTATTCGCCGAGGGAAATCCGCTTGAGGCGCTCGATCAAACGCACGCGAATACGATAGACGATGTCCTTGGCCAGCCGTGCAAACAGCCGCGACTGCAACACGCCAAAGCACAGCGAACTGCAACGCAGGGTAAGGGTCACCAGCAACATCAGGCCGATATAGCCGGCCGCTTGCTGCCACATCGTCGGCAGCACATGGTTCATGACTTTCAGCGCGGCATCGCCATGGCCGAGCAGGACTTCGTCCACCAGCAGCGGCAACAGCAATGGAATCGGCACGCTGCACAGCGTCGCCAGCACAGCCACGCCGTTGGCGATCCATAGGGATTTTTTGTGAGTGAGTGCCAGTCGCCGGACTTCTGCCCAGCTCAGCCGGTCGACACGCTTTACGGCTGGCGTGTCATCGGCCAGGTCAGGCACAGGCGGCGCGCTCCAGCCAGCGGCCGAGCAATGGCGACAGTTCGCTGAGCGGTTGATAGCCATTGGTCAGCAGCGCCAGTTGGCCATTGCGTTCGGCGAGCAGGGTCGGGAAACCGGCGATGCCCAGATCCTGCACCCAACTGAAATCGGCCTGAGTGGCTTTGTGCTGATCGGCATGATCGAACAACGCCGCGAACTCGATGCGCGGCACACCGGCCTTCTCCGCCAACTCGACCAATACGCTGGCCTGGGTGACATCGCGGCCTTCAGCGTAAAACGCCTGCTGGATCAGCCCGACCAGTGTCCACGCGCAATCCGGTGCCAGGCTGCGCGCAGTGACGATCGCCCGGCAGGCCGGTTCGGTGTCGTAGACAAAACCGTCGGGCAACGCACCTTCGAACTTGAACGCTTGACCAGTGGCCTCGGTGACCGCTTGCCAGTGCTCAAGAATGTAACGACGCGTGGTCGGTTCCAGCGCCGAACCGCTGCCGGTGCGCAAACCACCAACCACCAGATGCAGCTCGACCCCGGCTGCTTGCGCCTGCTCGACCAATGCCTTGGCCACCGGAGCAAAACCCCAGCACCATGAACACATCGGATCCATCACATAGAGCAGGCGCGCAGACATGATTAAGCCTCGGTGGATGCTTGCTTGTAGTTGTAGCCGATCGGGTGCGGCATGTTGCGCGCCTTGGCCAGTTCGATCTGCTTCTGCCGGTCGATGGCGCTGCGGCGGGTTTTCTCGCTCAACGTGTCCCAGCAATGCGGGCAACTGATGCCGGCAACGTAATGCTCGCTGGTGCGATCTTCAACACTGACCGGTGTGCGACAGGCATGACATTGATCGTAGTCGCCTTCGCTGAGGTCGTGACGCACGGTCACGCGGTTGTCGAACACGAAGCAGTCGCCCTGCCACTTGGTTTCTTCCTGCGGCACCTCTTCGAGGTACTTCAGGATGCCACCCTTGAGGTGGTAAACCTCTTCGAAACCCTCGCCGAGCATGTAGCTCGAAGCTTTCTCGCAGCGAATGCCACCGGTGCAGAACATTGCGACCTTCTTGTGCACGGCCGGGTCGAAGTGTTCTTTGATGTAGTCGGGGAATTCGCGAAAACTGGTGGTTTTCGGATCGATGGCGCCTTCGAAAGTGCCGATCGATACTTCGTAATCGTTACGGGTGTCGATCAACAGCACTTCCGGGTCGCTGATCAACGCGTTCCAGTCTTGCGGATCAACGTAGGTGCCGACCTTTTTGTTCGGGTCGACGCCTTCGACACCGAGGGTGACGATCTCTTTCTTCAGTTTGACCTTGGTGCGATAGAACGGCTGCTCGTCGCAGTACGACTCTTTGTGATCGATGTCGATCATGCGTGGGTCGTTCTTGAGCCAGGTGAGCAGACCGTCGATGCCTTCGCGAGTGCCGGATACCGTGCCGTTGATGCCTTCTTCGGCGATCAGCAGGGTGCCTTTGATCTGGTTGTCGACCATCGCTTGCAGCAGCGGCTCGCGCAGGTTGACGTAATCTTCGAGGGTGACGAACTTATACAGTGCCGCCACGACAATCGGTTGTGTCATGGGTATTTCTCCAGGTGGCTACCCTCGCAAAGGGTGAACCGGATTCAAAAAAAAACGCGCCGGGTGAGCGGCGCGTTGCGGATTCTAGCAAAAAACCGAAGCTTAATGCTTACTGCCGCCAGCACAGGTCGGCGATGCCGGAGCGGCGCCGATCTCTGCCCATTCCTGCGGGGTGTAAGTGTGCAGCGCCAACGCATGGAACTCGCCCATCAGCTCACCGAGCGTGCCGTAGACTTTCTGGTGGCGCTTGACCCGGTTCAGGCCGTCAAACTGCGCGCTGACCACCACGGCCTTGTAGTGCGTCTGCAACCCGCGACTGTGCATGTGGCTTTCGTCCAGCACTTGCAGGTGCTCAGGCTGAAGCAGGGCCAGCGTCGATTCGATGCGTTGTTGCATGGTCATCACGAACTCCGCTTACTTCTTCTTGGCCGGCGCAGCAGCGCCTTTCGGGTCCAGCTCTTTGGTCATGTCGTCGAGCAGCTTGTTGACGACAGGCACGGCGCTTTCCAGTTTGGCCTGGGTCATCTGGGCCGATTGTTGGGTCAGCTGCGGCATTTTTTCCAGGACTTTCTTGCCCAGTGGCGACTGGTAGAACGCGACCAGGTCTTTCAGCTCGGATTCGCTGAAGTTGCTGGTGTAAAGCTTGACCATGTCAGGCTTGAGCTTGTTCCAGCCGATGGCCTGGTCCAGGGCGGCGTTGGCCTTGGCCTGGTAGGTTTCCAGTACGGCTTTCTTGGCTTCCGGGGCTTTGGTCTGTTCAAAACGCTGAGCGAACATTTGCTGCACTTGCATGTACACCGGAGTGCCCAGCTTGTCAGCGTGCGCCAGGGTCAGGAAAGCTTCAGCACTGGCGTTGTGGCTGGCGGTATCGGCAAGCACCTGGCCGCTGGCGCAAACCAGTGCAACCGCGGTGCAGATGGCACGAAGACGAGTCATCGAGTTTCCTTTTCAGCTAGGCGAGGTAAAACCCCAAGGGCGACCATTCTGCGCCTAAAAAACCTCGTGGCTCAACCCCCGAGCCTTGCCGTGCTTGATTGGCCGGGTTTTACCGGTCAACAATCGGTTCGAGGGAACCACCACGGCCGATGCCGGCCTAAACTGCGCAAACAGACCAACAGGAGTGTGCACGATGAGCCGTATCGAAACCGACAGCCTGGGCCAGATCGAAGTCCCGGACGACGCCTATTGGGGTGCTCAGACGCAACGCTCGCTGATCAACTTCGCCATTGGTCAGGAACGCATGCCGCTGCCGGTACTGCACGCTCTGGCCCTGATCAAGAAAGCCGCTGCACGGGTCAACGACCGTAACGGCGATTTGCCCGCCGACATCGCCCGCCTGATCGAACAGGCTGCCGACGAAGTGCTCGACGGCCAGCACGACGACCAGTTTCCGCTGGTGGTCTGGCAGACCGGCAGCGGCACGCAGAGCAACATGAACGTCAACGAAGTCATCGCCGGGCGCGCCAACGAACTGGCCGGCAACCCGCGCGGCGGCAAGACCCCGGTGCACCCCAACGATCACGTCAACCGCTCGCAAAGTTCCAACGACTGCTTTCCCACCGCCATGAGCATTGCCACCGCCCAGGCCGTGCAGGAACAACTGCTGCCGGCGATTGCCGAGTTGTCTGGCGGCCTCGCAGAACTGGCCGCGCGGCACATGAAACTGGTGAAAACCGGTCGCACGCACATGATGGATGCGACGCCGATCACCTTTGGTCAGGAGTTGTCCGGGTTCATCGCGCAACTGGATTACGCCGAACGCGCAATCCGCGCTGCGTTGCCAGCCGTGTGTGAACTGGCTCAGGGCGGCACCGCGGTGGGCACCGGGCTGAATTCGCCGCATGGTTTTGGTGAGGCGATTGCTGCAGAACTGGCGGCGCTGTCCGGCCTGCCCTTCGTCACCGCGCCGAACAAGTTCGCCGCCCTCGCCGGCCACGAACCACTGACCAGCCTCTCCGGCGCGCTGAAAACCCTCGCCGTGGCATTGATGAAAATCGCCAACGACCTGCGCCTGCTCGGCTCCGGTCCCCGCGCAGGTTTTGCCGAAGTGCGGCTGCCGGCAAATGAGCCGGGCAGCTCGATCATGCCGGGCAAGGTCAACCCGACCCAGTGCGAAGCGCTGTCGATGCTCGCCTGTCAGGTGCTAGGCAACGACGTGACCATCGGCATTGCCGCGAGTCAGGGTCACTTGCAGTTGAACGTGTTCAAACCGGTGATCATTCACAACCTGCTGCAATCGATCCGCTTGCTTGCCGATGGTTGCAGTAACTTCCAGCAGCACTGCATCGCCGGACTGGAGCCGGACGCCGAGGTCATGGCCCGACATCTGGAGCGCGGGCTGATGCTGGTGACGGCACTGAATCCGCACATTGGTTATGACAAGTCGGCGGAGATCGCCAAGAAGGCTTACAGCGAAGGGCTGACCTTGCGTGAGGCGGCGTTGGCGTTGGGCTATCTGACGGATGAAGAGTTTGATGCGTGGGTGCGGCCGGAGAATATGATTGAGGCAGGCGCCAAGGGTTAAGTTTTGTAGAGCCTGAAAGTCCGTCTTCGCGAGCAGGTCGAATCGTCGCACCGTCGCTCCCACAGTGGACCGCATTCTCATGTTGGAAATGCGTCCAAATGTGGGAGCGAGCCTGCTCGCGAATGGGGCCAACGCGGTTTAACTGGCGGCCATCTTTATCCGCCGCGCCTTCAATCCAGCAATTAATGAAGGCCCCAACGCCACCAGCGCCGACCCCAGCACCACCAGCACCGCCCCGCCATAACCCAACCCGTTGATCTGCTCGGCATGCACATATTCGGGCCAGATCCCCGCCGCAATCGCCACTGCGCCAAAGGTCACCAACGGCGTGATCGCCAACGTCGCACTCACCCGCGACGCTTCCCAATGCGCCAGCGCTTCAGCGAACGCGCCATAGGCAATCAACGTGTTCATGCAGCACGCCAGCAGCAGCCAGCCCTGCAACGGGCTGAGGTTCAGCGCTTCGAGCGGATGCACCCACGGCGTCAGCAACAGTGCGCAGAACAGGTAGATCACCATCATCACCTGCAACGAATTCCATACCGTCAGCAGTTGCTTCTGGCCCAGCGCATAAAAGGTCCAGACCGTCGACGCCAACAGCACCAGCAACACCCCCGCGGTGTAATCCGACAACGAGGTCAGCAACTCTGCCAGCCGTTGATTGAAAAACAGCATGAAACCGATCAACAGCACCGCCAACCCGATTCCCTGACCAATACTGAAACGCTCCTTGAACACAAACAGACTGGCGATCAGCAACATGATCGGGCCCATCTGCACCACCAGTTGCGCGGTGCCGGGGCTGAGCAAATTGAGCCCCATCAGGTACAGCACATAGTTGCCGACCAGCCCGAGTACCGCCATCAGCACCAGCCAACCACCCCTGGGACCCAGCACTTTGCGATTGGGCAGACGTTTCACCGCCGCCAGATAGATGAACAGACAGCCACCGGACACCAGCAGACGAAACCAGGTCACCGTGACCGGGTCCATCACCAGCAGCACCTGTTTGAGTTTGATCGGCAGGATGCCCCACAGAAACGCGGTCAGCAGCGCCAGGAACAAGCCGTACACCCAGCGACCCGATGAAATGTGCATGGAAACCCCAAAGCCTGCTGACAAGTGCGCTCATTCTAGGCGCGCCATGAACCGACACACAGGGACAGTTAAGGCCAGGACGCGAATGAAACTGTTCAGGTCGCAGCATTAAATTGACGTCGCGCCGTTGATCGGCTGTACAGGCGCGCCAAATGCTTCAGGCATAAGCTCAATGGATCCCTTTCAGCGCACCAGCCAAGGAGACCGATCATGTTAGCAATGCGCGCGCAGGACAGCGCCCCCGCCACGCACTTTCGCAGTGATCGCTTGTGCCGGGTCAATGGCGAACTGTTTTTCAGCACTCGGGAAAATACCCTTGAGGGGCCGTTCGACAGTCCCGAAAAGGCTGAGCAGGAAATAAAGGCGTATATCGCGCGGATGCAGCTACAGGATTCCAACCGGTAAACCCGGTAGATCCCTTCGCGAGCAAGCTCGCTCCCACATTGGATCTCTGGTGTACACAAAATCAGTGTTCACTGAAGATCTACTGTGGGAGCGAGCTTGCTCGCGAAGAGGGCTGAACAGACAACTAGTGAATTGAGGATTAACGCACCGCCTCAAACAGCCCCGTCGCGCCCATCCCGCCGCCCACGCACATGGTGACGATGCCGTAACGCAGATTACGCCGCTGCAACTCCCGCACCAGATGCCCGACCTGCCGCGACCCGGTCATGCCAAACGGGTGACCAATGGAAATCGAGCCGCCATTGACGTTGTATTTCTCATTATCGATCTCCAGCCGATCCCGGCTGTACAGGCACTGCGAAGCAAACGCCTCGTTCAGTTCCCACAGATCGATATCCGCCACCTGCAAGCCTTTGGCCTTGAGCAGCTTCGGCACCGAGAACACCGGGCCGATACCCATTTCGTCCGGCTCGCAACCGGCCACGGTGAAGCCGCGGAAAAATGCTTTCGGCTTGAGGCCCAACTGCAAGGCTTTCTCCAGGCTCATCACCAGCGTCATCGACGCACCGTCGGACAGCTGCGAGGAGTTGCCCGCCGTCACCGAACCATCCTCGGCGAACACCGGTTTCAATCCGGCGAGACTTTCATAGGTGGTGTCCGGGCGATTGCAGTCGTCGCGATCAACCACACCGTCGAGAATCTGCACTGCACCGGTGTTTTTGTCCTCGACGCGGTACTTCACCGCCATCGGCACGATTTCATCGTTGAACAGTCCGGCAGCCTGCGCCTGAGCGGTGCGGATCTGGCTCTGCAATGAATAGCGATCCTGCGCTTCACGGCTGACGCCATAACGCCGCGCGACCACTTCGGCGGTCTGGCCCATCGTGTAGTAGATGCCCGGCGTTTGCTGCTTGAGCAGCGGGTTGATCAGGTGATCGGTGTTGACGCTTTTCATCGTCAGGCTGATCGACTCGACGCCGCCGGCCACGATGATGTCGCTGCAACCCGAAGCGATCTGGTTGGCAGCAATCGCAATCGCCTGCAAGCCCGACGAACAGAAACGGTTGAGGGTCATGCCGGCGGTGCCGGTGCCCAAACGCGACAGCACCGCGACGTTACGGCCGATGTTGTAGCCCTGCGCGCCTTCGTTGGAGCCGGCGCCGACGATGCAATCCTCGACGCTGGCCGGGTCGATGTCGTTGCGCTCAAGCAGCGCGTTGACGCAATGAGCCGCCATATCATCGGGGCGGGTCTGGTTGAACTTGCCGCGAAAGGATTTGGCCAGGCCAGTCCGCACGCTGTCGACGATCACCACTTCACGCATGGCATACCTCATTGTTGTAGTCGGTTGAGAGTGGACCGAGCATAAGTCCACCGCATCAACCACCGCGACAATCATTCACCCCGCGTATGCGCGTCTATCGGCTCAGTCCTTGTGTTTCTTCGCGTGCTTGTCGGATTTCTCGAAGGCCTCTTCCAGTGCACGGTTGATCGTGCGCAACACCTTCACCCGGGCCCAGCGTTTGTCATTGGCCTCGATCAGCGTCCATGGCGAGATCTCCGAGCTGGTGCGGTCGACCATATCGCCGACGGCAGCGCGATAGGCGTCCCACTTGTCGCGGTTGCGCCAGTCGTCTTCGGTGATCTTGAAGCGTTTGAAGGGGATCGCTTCGCGCGCCTGAAATCGCTCCATCTGCGTGTCTTTATCAATCGCCAGCCAGAACTTGACGACGATCACTCCGGCGTCGGACAGCTGCTCTTCGAAATCGTTGATTTCGCCGTAGGCACGCAACCAGTCGGCCGGCGTGCAGAAGCCCTCAATCCGCTCTACCAGCACACGGCCGTACCAAGAGCGGTCGAACACGGTGAACTTGCCGCGCGCTGGAATGTGCCGCCAGAAGCGCCACAAGTACGGCTGAGCGCGCTCCTCCTCAGTTGGTGCGGCGATCGGCACGATGTTGTATTGCCGCGGATCGAGCGCCGCCGCAACCCGACGGATCGCCCCGCCCTTGCCGGCGGCATCGTTGCCTTCGAACACCGCCACCAGGGCGTGGCGGCGCATGCGTTTGTCGCGCATCAGCCCAGACAAGCGCGCCTGCTCGGTGATCAGTTGTTCTTCGTAGTCTTTCTTCTCCAGACGCTGAGTCAGGTCGAGGCTGTCGAGCAGGTTCAACTGATCGACCGGCGTGCCCAACGGCGCGGCGCTGACATCGTGCGGATGCACGTCCGGGCGCTTCAGCGCATTTTGCAAACCTTCGAGGAGAATCTTGCCGACCGCCAGGCTGCGATAGTTGGCGTCGGCGCCTTCGATCACGTGCCACGGCGCGTAATCACGGCTGGTACGGCGCAGCACGCGCTCGCCGTATTTGACGAACTTGTCGTAGGTTTCCGATTGCTGCCAGTCCAGCGGGCTGATGCGCCAGCTGTGCAGCGGATCATCTGCCAATGCTTTGAGCCGGGCCTTCATCTGTTTCTTGGACAGGTGAAACCAGAATTTGAAGATCAGCGCGCCTTCATCGCAGAGCATCTTTTCCAGACGCTCGGCGCCGGCGATCGCCTGATCCAGACGCGGATCCTTGAACAAGCCATGCACCCGCCCCTGCAGCATCTGGCTGTACCAGTTGCCGAAAAAGATGCCCATGCGCCCCTTGGCCGGGAGCATTCGCCAGTAGCGCCACGCCGGTGGCCGCGACAACTCTTCATCGGTCTGCTGATCGAACGTGCGCACTTCGATCAGGCGCGGGTCCATCCACTCGTTGAGCAACTTGACCGTCTCGCCCTTGCCCGCGCCTTCAATGCCGTTGATCAGGATGATCACCGGAAAACGCTTCTGCTGCTGCAGTTCGAACTGAGCTTCGAGCAAGGCTTCACGCAATGCCGGGACGGCCGCATCAAAGGTGTCTTTGTCGATGGCGTGACCGATTTCAGCGGATTCAAACATGGGACGGCTCCTTCCAGGATTCAGCAAGACTAGCGGATTGGGCACAGCAGCGGCGCAGAAATTCCCACGGCTGGCGGATTGTCCGTGAGTCAACGGGCGCAAGCCTTGCCATGGATCAAGCAGCCCCTGCGCGATCGGCTAGAATGGCCGCCTTGTCGTTGCCGAGCCTGCCATGAAACCTGTATTGCCCCACGCCCAACTCGATTGGGATGACCACGGACGCCCGCGTTCGCGGGTATTCGATGACGTGTACTTTTCCGACCAGTCGGGGCTGGAAGAAACCCGTTACGTGTTCCTCGAACAGAACCGCCTCGCCGAGCGTTTTGCCGCGCTGCCGGCGGATGGGCGACTGGTCATCGGTGAAACCGGTTTTGGCACCGGGCTGAATTTTCTTTGCGCCTGGCAGTTGTTCGAGCGGCACGCCATGGCGGGTGCGCGCCTGCATTTTGTCAGCGTCGAAAAATACCCGCTGAGCCCTGCCGACCTGAAACGTGCGCTTGCCCTATGGCCGGAACTCAAGCCACTGGCCGATCAGTTGCTGACGCATTACGTGGCGATCCATGCCGGCTTTCAGCGCATCACCCTGGCCCACGGCCGCGTGACGCTGACGCTGTTGATCGGCGATGCCCTGGAACAACTGCCGCAGCTCGACGCGCAGATTGATGCGTGGTTTCTCGACGGTTTCGCCCCGGCGAAAAACCCCGACATGTGGACTGCCGAACTGTTTGTCGAGCTGGCGCGACTGGCAGCGCCCGGCTCAACCATCAGCACCTTCACCAGTACCGGTTGGGTGCGCCGTTTGCTCAACGCCGCCGGGTTCAAAATGAAGCGCACGCCGGGCATCGGTCACAAGTGGGAAATCCTCCGTGGCGAGTTTCTCGGCTGGCCGGCGGAAGTGACGCCGCCGACGCCGGAAAAACCCTGGTTCGCTCGTCCTGCACCGATCGCGGCTGAACGTCGAGCGCTGGTGATTGGCGCCGGTCTCGCCGGCTGCGCCACGGCGTCCAGCCTGGCCGCACGTGGCTGGCAGGTGACGTTGCTCGAACGCCATGCGGCGGTGGCGCAAGAAGCCTCGGGCAATCCGCAGGGCGTGCTGTACCTGAAATTGTCCGCCCACGGCACGGCACTGTCGCAACTGATCGTCAGCGGTTTCGGTTACACCCGACGCCTGCTGGAAACCCTGCAACGCGGCACCGACTGGGACGCTTGCGGCGTGCTGCAACTGGCGTTCAATGCCAAGGAAGCCGAGCGTCACGCCCAGTTGGCCGAAGCCTTCCCGGAAGACCTGTTGCAGTGGCTGGATCAGCCCGAGGCGCAGGCCCGTGCCGGGGTCGGTCTGGCCCATGGCGGCTTGTACTATCCCGAAGGCGGTTGGGTGCATCCGCCGGCGTTGTGTCAGGCGCAAGCGGCGCAGGCGAACATCGAACTGCTCAATCATTGCCAAGCACTGCAACTGCGCAGGGTCGATGACCAGTGGCAAGCCCGCGACGGTGACCGCTTGCTCGCCAGCGCGCCGGTCGTGGTGTTGGCCGGTGCCGCCGACATCAAATGTTTTGCGCAGAGCGCCGAGTTACCGCTCAAGCGCATTCGCGGGCAGATCACCCGTCTCGCCGAAACCGCAGAAAGCCAGGCACTGGCCACTGTGGTCTGCGCCGAAGGCTACGTTGCGCCTGCCCGTCTGGGCGAACACACGCTCGGCGCCAGTTTCGACTTTAACAGCGATGACCTGACGCCGACCACCGCCGAACACGTGGGCAATCTGGCGATGCTCGAAGAGATCTCAAGCGATCTGGTTACGCGTCTGCACATCAGCGAACAGCCGGTCGAAAATCTTCAGGGCCGCGCAGCCTTTCGCTGCACCAGCCCTGACTATTTGCCGATTGTCGGCCCCCTCGCCGACCGCGAAGCGTTCCTCGACACCTACTCGGCGCTGAGCAAAGATGCCCGCCAAGTGCCGGACATCGCCTGCCCTTGGCTGGACGGTTTATACGTCAACAGCGGCCACGGCTCACGCGGACTGATCACCGCGCCACTGTCTGGCGAACTGCTCGCCGCATGGCTGGACAATGAACCTCTGCCGCTGCCACGCAGTGTCGCCGAAGCCTGTCACCCCAACCGCTTTGCGTTACGTCGGTTGATTCGCGGCAAATGAACTGAAGACCACGGGCCATGACGTTGGCCCACTGGTCTGACGGCGCCGCTTATAACTTATCGTTCTAAAACTCCCACAACCGCACCGGGTCAGTTTCTGAGTACCGGCCATTTCGGCCGCTGAAGAAACACCCTCCCCAACGGAAAAACCGGTAAGGACTTTATGTGCGGATTAGCTGGCGAGTTACGTTTTGATCAACAACCTGCAGACCTTGCAGCGATCGAGAGAATCACCCATCACCTGGCCCCTCGCGGCCCCGACGCGTGGGGCTTCCATGCCCAAGGGCCGATTGCCCTGGGTCACCGTCGCCTGAAAATCATGGACCTGTCGGACGGCTCGGCGCAGCCGATGATCGACAGCCAGTTGGGCTTGTCCCTGGCCTTCAACGGCGCGATCTACAACTTCCCGGAACTGCGTGCCGAACTTGAAGCGCTGGGTTACGCGTTCTACTCCGGTGGCGACACCGAAGTGCTGCTCAAGGGCTACCACGCCTGGGGCGAAGCGCTGCTGCCGAAGCTCAATGGCATGTTCGCGTTTGCCATTTGGGAACGCGACGCCAAACGCCTGTTCATCGCCCGCGACCGTCTCGGCGTGAAGCCTTTGTACCTGTCGCGTACTGGCCAGCGTCTGCGCTTTGCCTCGGCGTTGCCAGCGTTGCTCAAGGGCGGCGACATCAACCCGATCCTCGATCCGGTGGCGCTCAATCATTACCTGAATTTCCATGCCGTGGTCCCCGCGCCACGCACCCTGCTGGCCGGCATCGAAAAACTGCCACCGGCGACCTGGATGCGCGTTGAAGCCGATGGCACCACCGAACAGAAAACCTGGTGGACCCTGCCTTACGGCCCACACGATGATGAGAAAAATCTGACCCTCGAAGATTGGGTTGATCGCGTCCTCGACAGCACCCGCGAAGCGGTGGCGATTCGTCAACGCGCGGCAGTGGATGTCGGTGTGCTGCTGTCCGGCGGCGTCGATTCGAGCATGCTCGTCGGCCTGTTGCGTGAAGTCGGCGTCGACAACCTTTCGACCTTTTCCATCGGTTTCCAGGATGCCGGCGGCGAACGCGGTGACGAATTCCAGTACTCGGATCTGATCGCCAAACACTACGGCACTCAGCATCATCAACTGCGCATCGACGAGAAAGAAATCATCGAGCAATTGCCCGCCGCGTTCCGCGCGATGAGCGAGCCGATGGTCAGCCATGACTGCATCGCCTTCTATCTGCTATCGCGCGAAGTGGCCAAGCACTGCAAAGTGGTGCAGAGCGGCCAGGGTGCTGACGAATTGTTCGCCGGTTATCACTGGTACCCGCAAGTCGACGGCGCGACCGATCCGTACGCGGCGTATCGCAACGCATTTTTCGACCGCAGCTACGACGACTACGCCGCCACCGTGCAGCCGAAATGGCTGACCGCGAACGATGCAGCCGGCGACTTTGTGAAAGAACATTTCGCCCAGCCCGGCGCCGATGCGGCGGTGGACAAAGCCTTGCGTCTGGACAGCACGGTGATGCTGGTCGATGACCCGGTCAAACGCGTCGACAACATGACCATGGCCTGGGGCCTGGAGGCTCGTACGCCGTTTCTCGACTATCGACTGGTGGAACTCTCGGCCCGAGTGCCTGGCCAATTCAAGCTGCCTGACGGCGGTAAACAAGTGCTCAAAGAAGCCGCGCGCCGAGTCATCCCGAGTGAGGTGATCGACCGTAAAAAAGGCTACTTCCCGGTGCCGGGCCTCAAGCACTTGCAGGGCGACACGCTGAACTGGGTGCGCGAGTTGCTGCTCGATCCGAGTCAGGATCGCGGTCTGTTCAATCCGGCCATGCTCGACAAGTTGCTGACCGATCCGCAAGGCCAACTGACGCCGTTGCGCGGTTCGAAGTTGTGGCAACTGGCGGCCCTGAACCTGTGGCTCAGTGAACAAGGAATCTGATCGATGAAACCCCACGCCACAGCCATCAATCAACGGCTGCTACGCGGTCAGACGCCGTCCTATGAACGCTTGCAGGCGCGTCTGGCCGAAGACGGCAGCACGCTGGCCGCCGACCCGATCGCCGTCCATTGCGGCTGGGGCCGGTTGCTGATCGGCCACACGTTTCCCGACCCGGCATCGCTGGCACAGGAGCTGCTCAAAGAACAGCCCGGCGAGCGTGATATCGCGTTGTACGTCGCGGCGCCGCAGCAGATCCTCGGCCTGGAACCGACGCAACTGTTTCTCGACCCGTCGGACACCTTGCGCCTGTGGTTCAGCGATTACCGCCAGGCCACCCGCGTGTTTCGCGGCTTCCGTATTCGCCGCGCGCAGAGTGAGGCGGACTGGCAGGCGATCAATCTGTTGTATCAGGCGCGCGGCATGTTGCCGATCGATGCCACGCGGCTCACTCCGCATCATCAGGGCGGCCCGGTGTACTGGCTGGCCGAGGATGAAGACAGCGGCGCGGTGATCGGCAGCGTCATGGGCCTGAACCATCAAAAAGCTTTCAACGACCCGGAAAACGGCAGCAGCCTGTGGTGCCTGGCGGTTGATCCGCAATGCTCGCGGCCGGGTGTTGGTGAAGTGCTGGTGCGGCACCTGATCGAGCACTTTATGAGTCGCGGCTTGAGCTATCTGGATCTGTCGGTTCTGCATGACAACCGGCAGGCGAAAAACCTCTACGCCAAGCTCGGCTTTCGCAATCTGTCGACCTTCGCCATCAAGCGCAAAAACGGCATCAACCAGCCGCTGTTTCTCGGTCCGGGGCCAGAAGCGCAGTTCAATCCGTATGCGCGGATCATCGTTGAAGAAGCTCATCGACGCGGTATCGACGTGCAGGTGGATGACGCCGATGCCGGGCTGTTCACTCTCAGCCACGGCGGGCGTCGCGTGCGTTGCCGCGAATCACTGAGCGACCTGACCAGCGCGATCAGCATGAGTTTGTGTCAGGACAAAAGCCTGACCCACAAAGTGCTGAAAGGCGCCGGACTGAACCTACCCTCGCAGCAACTGGCCGGTAATGCCGACGACAATCTGGCCTTCCTCGATGAGCATCAACGGGTGGTGGTCAAACCGCTCGACGGTGAACAGGGCCAAGGCGTAGCGGTGGATTTGCAGAGCATCGAAGAAGTGCAGCAAGCCATCGAAACGGCGAAGCAATTTGACAGCCGCGTGCTGCTGGAAAGCTTCCACGAAGGTCTCGATCTGCGGATTCTGGTGATCGGTTTTGAAGTGGTGGCAGCGGCGATTCGCAAACCGGCGGAAGTGGTCGGCGATGGTCAGCATTCGGTCGGTGCGTTGATCGAGGCGCAAAGTCGTCGTCGGCAAGCGGCGACCAGTGGCGAAAGCAAGATCCCGCTGGATCACGAAACCCAGCGCACCTTGCATGCGGCCGGGTATGACTACAGCAGCATCCTGCCGGCCGGCGAGCACCTGTTTGTGCGGCGCACGGCAAATCTGCACACCGGTGGCACGCTGGAAGATGTCACGGCGATTCTGCACCCAACCCTGGTCGACGCCGCTGTGCGAGCCGCGCGGGCACTGGACATTCCAATGGTCGGGCTCGACTTGATGGTGCCGGCGGCGGATCAGCCGGAGTACGTGTTTATCGAGGCCAACGAACGTGCCGGTCTGGCCAACCATGAGCCGCAGCCGACGGCAGAGCGCTTTGTCGATTTGTTGTTTCCGCACAGTCAGCCGGCTGTCTCTTGAATCTGTTTTGTCCGGGCTGACGCCTTCGCGAGCAAGCTCGCTCCCACATTTGAAATGCATCCCCCTGTGGGAGCGACGGTGCGACGATTCGACTTGCTCGCGAAGGGGCCCTTAAATTCACCCCAAATCCCCCTCATCGAAACCATCGGTGTGCTCAACCCATCAGGAGTTTCCATGACCACGCAAATCCCCGAACCGGATCTCAACTACCTGCAAAAAGTCCTGCTGGAAATGCTCGCCATTCCCAGCCCCACCGGGTTTACCGACACCATCGTGCGTTACGTCGCCGAGCGTCTGGAAGAGCTCGGCATCCCCTTTGAAATGACTCGACGCGGCACCATTCGCGCCACGCTCAAAGGCAAGAAGAACAGCCCCGACCGCGCCGTTTCCGCGCACCTGGACACCATCGGCGCCGCCGTTCGTGCGATCAAGGACAACGGCCGCCTGACCCTCGCCCCGGTCGGCTGCTGGTCGAGCCGCTTTGCCGAGGGCAGTCGCGTCAGCCTGTTTACCGACAACGGCGTGATTCGCGGCAGTGTCTTGCCGTTGATGGCGTCCGGGCACGCCTTCAACACTGCCGTAGATGAAATGCCGATCAGTTGGGATCACGTTGAACTGCGTCTGGATGCCTACTGTGCGACCAAGGCTGACTGCGATTCGCTGGGCATCAGCATCGGCGACGTGGTCGCATTCGATCCGCTGCCGGAATTTACCGAAAGCGGTCACATCAGCGCCCGTCACCTGGATGACAAGGCCGGCGTTGCGGCGCTGCTCGCGGCACTCAAAGCCATCGTCGACAGCGGCCAGGAGCTGATGATCGACTGCCACCCGCTGTTCACCATCACCGAGGAAACCGGTAGCGGCGCGGCGGCGGCGCTGCCGTGGGACGTCAGCGAATTCGTCGGCATCGACATCGCGCCGGTCGCTCCCGGACAGCACTCCAGCGAGCATGCGGTGAGTGTGGCGATGCAGGATTCTGGCGGCCCGTACGATTATCACCTGTCGCGACATTTGCTGCGTCTGGCCGGTGAAAACGAACTGCCGGTGCGCCGCGACCTGTTCCGCTATTACTTCAGCGATGCGCACTCGGCGGTGACCGCCGGCCACGACATCCGCACCGCCCTGCTCGCGTTTGGCTGCGATGCGACCCATGGTTATGAGCGCACGCACATCGACAGTCTGGCGGCGTTGAGTCGTTTGCTGGGCGCTTACATTCTGAGCCCGCCGGTGTTCGCCAGCGATGCGGCGCCAGCGAATGCTTCACTGGATCGCTTCAGTCATCAGATTGAGCATGACACACAGATGGAGAGCGATACGCGAGTACCGTCGGTGGACAGTCTGGTGGGGCAGCGTTCCGACAGTTAAATCTTTGTTGGCAGAACCATCGCCTTCGCGAGCAGGCTCCCACATTTGGAATGCGTTCCCCTGTAGGAGTGAGCCTGCTCGCGATGAGGTCGGTACAGGCAACACAAAACTGGCAGGCAACCCGCAATCGCCGTAGCATCCCGCCATTGATTCAGCCGAGGTGCCCATGCTTATTCCCCACGACCAACTTGAAGTCGACACCCTCACCCGCCTCATCGAGGATTTCGTCACCCGCGACGGCACCGACAACGGTGATGACACGCCGCTGGAAACCCGCGTGCTGCGCGTGCGTCAGGCATTGACCAAAGGCCAGGCGCTGATCGTCTTCGACCCGGAAAGCGAGCAGTGCCAGTTGATGCTCAAGCACGACGTGCCCAAGCACCTGTTCGACTGAAATCCTCAGCGAACTTTCTGCGTGGCTTGCTTGCGCTGAATCCGCTCATAGACCTCCGCGCGGTGCACGTTGACCTTTTGTGGCGCCTCGACGCCAAATCGCACACTGGCACCGTTCACTGACAGAACGCGCAAGGTGATGTCATCACCGATTGAAATCAACTCACCAACGACACGGCTGAGTACAAGCATGAGATTCGTCCTTCAGGGTTAGCGAACCCTGAAGATGCGCGGCTTGCCGCGCCTCTTCAATGCACGGCGAGCAAATCAGTTTTGCCTTACACCCATGCTCGCTCTGAGCTGTCAGACGCTTCCCACAAAAGACCTTCAGGCAGCAGAAAAGCGTGGCCCGAACAGAATCACGCTGGCGCCGATCACGCACAGCGCCACGCCGATCCAGTCCGAACCCAAGGGACGCACGCGCTCGACCACCATCAGCCAGCCAATCGAAGCGACGATGTAGATACCGCCATAAGCGGCGTAGGCACGACCGGCATAGTTGGCTTCAACACGGGTCAGCAACAGTGCGAACAGGGTCAGGCTGAGCAGCGCAGGAATCACCCACAAGGCACTTTTGCCCTGACGCAGCCACATGAAGAAGGCGAAACAACCGGCGATTTCAAACAGCGCCGCGAGAAAGAACCACAGGTAATTGAGCATTGATGCGTCTCGACAAGGTGACCAGTGCGGCCACCCTAACGACGCTGTCTGCAACGGGCAAGGTCAGCCGTTGTTCTGTTTGGCTTTGGCGCGCATCTTCTCCGCCATTGAAGTCATTTCGTTGTAGAGCAGTTGCGGGTTCTTCTGCTTCAGCGCCCAAGCCATGCGCCCTTGTTCGTGGGGCAGGATCATGAATTCGCCAGCGGCGACTTGCTGATAGATGTAGTCAGCGATATCCGCCGCCGTAATTGGTGAACTTTCCAGCAACTTGCCGACCTGCGCTTTCATCGCCGGGGTCGGCCCACGGAACGAATCGAGCAAGTTGGTCTGGAAGAACGAGGGGCAGACCACGTGCACGCCGACTTCCTGCTGCGCCAGTTCGATCAGCAGACTTTCCGACAGTGCCACCACGCCGGCCTTGGCCACGTTGTAGTTGCTCATCGCCGGGCCTTGCATCAGTGCGGCCATGGAGGCGATGTTGATGATTTTGCCTTTGCTTTGTTCAAGCAGTGGCAGGAACGCCTTGCAGCCCTTGACCACGCCCATCAGGTTGATCGCGATCTGCCAGTCCCAGTCTTCCAGCGACAGTTCGCTGAAAAAGCCACCCGAGGCCACGCCGGCGTTGTTGACGATGATGTCGATGCCGCCGAGCTTCACTTCACAGGCCTGAGCGAACGCGGTGAGCTGGCTGTAATCACGCACATCGCAGCGCTGGGTAAAACCGTCGCCGCCCGCCTCGCGGACCATTTTCAGGGTTTCCTGCAGACCGGGTTCGCTGACGTCGGACAAGGCCAGTTGCCAGCCTTCACGGGCCCAGCGCAGCGCGATTTCGCGACCCAGGCCCGAGCCCGCACCAGTGATCATCATGCGATTTTGCATAGCAGACAGCCTTGTTGTTCCGGGGAAGATGCGCGGAGTGTAGCGAAGGATCAGCGCGCGCCCACGCTCCATCAAGTTGCTGAATGGAGGATCAAAAGATCGCAGCCTTCGGCAGCTCCTACATGGATTCCGGCAGGCGCTGTCGAGTGAAACGAGGCGGCGAACTTTTCGCTGTAAAGGAAATAAGCGAGCGATCCAAATACATTAAAAAAACATTGAATTTTCTTTCATGCACACCGGTCGGAATTTGTAAGCCGTCTGGAATTACTTAGTCTCCAGTCGCCCTTGAATACCAAGACTTCTCGAACGCTATCAACAAGGAAATCGACATGGGCACAATTCTAATCATTATCCTGATCCTGTTGCTGATCGGTGGTCTGCCGGTCTTCCCGCACTCCAGAAGTTGGGGTTATGGTCCTTCGGGCATTATCGGCGTGGTGTTGGTGGTGCTGTTGGTGCTGCTGTTACTCGGTCGGATATAACGCTTCAAGCGCAAAAAAAAGAGGCCCTGTTCAGGGCCTCTTTTTTATTGCGTGGATTTTACTGTCGGCAAGCGATCAATCCGGCTTGCCGTTGATGACACCGGCAGTGTTGTCCATCAGGCTTTTGGTCGCCGTTTGCAGGAACGCTTCGAGTTTGAGTTTCAACTCGGCAGTGCGCGGTGCATTCGGAACGATCTCGGCATGTGGATTGGCACCCAACTGGTATTGCCAGATCTTCGGCCCCATTTCCTTGTCCTTCGGCAGGACCAGAATCTGGTCGGCGGTGACGATGGCAGTGGTCTGCTCGCTGCCCGACGGCTTGATCACCCCGAAACCGGTGTCGCCTTCCGGCAGATTGAGCAGGTCACGGCCCCAGCACTGGTGACGCACTTCGCCACCGAGACGGCCCATGATGGTCGGAACGATGTCGATCTGCGTCCCCACGGTGTGGTCACGGGTGCCGAACTTCTCCTGAATACCAGGCGCGATCATCAGCATCGGCACGTTGAAGCGGCCCAAGTCCATTTCGGTGATCTGGCGCTCGTTGCCGAAGCCGTGGTCGCCGACGATGACGAACAGGGTTTCCTTGAAGTACGGCTCTTTGCGCGCCTTCTCGAAGAACTGACCCAGCGCCCAGTCGGCGTAGCGCATGGCGGTCAAGTGTTCGTTGAGGCTGCCGCGATCGGTCACACGCTCGACCGGCAATGGCGTCGGCAAGGCGTATGGCGTGTGGTTGGACAGCGTTTGCAGCAAGGCATAGAACGGCTTGCCGTTTTCACGCTTCTTCAACTCGATCAGACCACGATCGAACATGTCCTGATCGGACACGCCCCAGGTCGGGTCGGAGAAGACCGGGTTGACGAAGTCGTTACGACCAACGAAGTTGGTCATGCCCTGGTTGCTGAAGAAGCCCGACTGGTTGTCCCAGGCGAAGTCGCCGTTGTACACGTAGACGTCGTCATACTTGCGCGCGCTGAGCAGCTGCGGCAGGCCGGAGAGCTTGTGGCTGCCCTCCGGGGTCTGCATCAGGTATTCGAAACCTGGCAGATTCGGGAAGCAGGCCATCGTCGCGAACATGCCCTGGTGGGTGTGCGTACCGTTGGAGAAGAAGCGGTCGAACAGCAGGCCTTCCTTTGACAGTTTGTCCAGGTATGGCGTGATGTTGCCCGGCGCACCCAGCGCACCGACCGAGTGACCGGCCATGCTTTCCATCAGGATCACGACAACGTTCTTGATCGGCAGGGTTTTGTCGGCCGGTGGCGTGTATTCACGGCGTACGGCGGCGATATCGGCATCGACCAGTTTGTCGTCCGGCATCAGCAGCATATCGCGCACGACCTTCTGCGCTTGCTCCTGCGGCAGTGTGGCTTTCCAGATGTTGTTGCGATCCTCGCCCATGCGGTCTTTGGCCGCCGCGATCAGCGACAGCGTTCCGTTGAGGCCGAGCTGGTTGGCGAAGTTCGATTCGGTGGTGTACACGTCACCCCAGCGCAGTGGCGGGCCTTGACGCAAGGTGCCGCGGGCGGCAACTACACAGATCAACAGGCAGACCACGAACACCGCCAGACGGGTGTACCACGGCGCAACTTGACGGGTACCGACACTGCCACCGCTGAACGGGCCGCGCGGACGCGTGGCACGGTCGGCGCCTTTGAACGCGAGGGTCAGAATGACGGTGCCGATCACCCACGCGAGCAGGTAGCGCAACACCGGAAAACCGTACCAGAGCATGCTCATCACGGTTTTCGGGTCTTCTTTCACGTACTGGAACACCAGGCCGTTGAGGCGCTGGTGGAACTCGCGGTAGAAGTCCATCTCCATCAGGCCGAGGAACAGCGCGATGCTTGAGGCGATGGTCAGCCACAAGCGGAAGAAGCCGCGTGCGGCCATGGCGCGGGCACTGAACAGCGCCAGTACCAGCGGAATGCACACGTAAACCACCAGGCGCAGGTCGAAACGCAGGCCGTTGGCGAAGGCTTCGAGGAAGGTCGAAGCCGGGGTATCGAGGATCATCTCGCGGTTGTAGACCAGCAGCGCGAGGCGCAGCACGGAAAACATCACCATCATGACCAGCGCGCAAAGCAGCGTGTAGGCCAGATGCGATTTGACGGTCGGTTGCAGCAGGCGAGCAGAAGATCGCTGCTGATTCAGGGCGTCCGGGTTTGCCATGTCGTTTTAGGACCCATTGGAAGTTGAAGTTGCAAAAATACAGCGGCGCCAGGCCCTCTATTGGTCATTCCAGACCCCGGGGCTTGCGCGGTGCGCAAATGTTGCACGATCACCCGCACCATTGCCATTGATAACTGCCCTGCCGCCCGACACTTTCATTTAGTGCAGCCGCGAACCGGGACAGCGTGCAAACAGCGCGGGCGAATTGTCAGGAACACTTTGTGAAAATTTCGTGCAACGCATATCTGGAAACACAATATAGATACAAAACAAAACGCCCCGAATCGATCGGGGCGTTTTGTTGCAACGCGCGATTACTTCTCGGCGCGTTCTTTCAAGGCTTTGAGGGTATTGAACGGTGCATCGACGACAAACTTGTTGGCAATCATCGACGGCACGCTACCACCCGGCTCGGTATGCACCTGATAGGTCACTTCAACCTGATCACCTTTGGGTACGAATTTCCAGAAGCCTTTGACCTGCGCTACACGGACAAAGCCTTTCTCTTCCGGAATGTACTTGGGCAGACCTTCGAGGTTACGGGTCAGGCTGCCATCGGCGCCTTCAACGGTGGTGATGTGCAGCACCGAATCACGCGGGGTCACCGGCCAAGGCGTGTTGAACTGGGTGTAGGTCCAGCTCTGATCGCCCTCGTGCTTGAGCAGTTTCTGGGTCTTGCATTCGTGAATCCAGGCGCACGCGCCGGAGACGTCTTCCTGCAGTGCGCGCAGTTTGGCGACGGTGGTTTTCATCAGCGCAACGCCCTGGTAGGACTTGTAGTCCGAACCTGGCACTTCACTCAGGGACACCTTGATGCCGTCCTCATTCTTGGCGACTTTCCAGTCTTCAGCCTGAGCGACGGAGGTAGCCAGCACAGCGGCCAAACCACACAACACAGCGATACGATGCAGCGAACCCATAGTCTTATTCCTTATTGTTGAAGTTCCGTTCGTTTGACACATCACGCCGCCGTCATCTGCTCCCACCAGCCAATCAGCCTGATCGCTTCTTCCGAGCTGCTGCCACAGACTTCGACATCCGCCGCAAAGCCGGAACAGACTGCCGGGCGCTCGGGGCGGCCGAAAATGCTGCACAGGTTTTCGACCGATAGTTGCACGCAACGTTCGCCGGCAGGTTTGCCATCAGGCATGCCGGGAATCGGCGAACTGATGGAAGGGGCAATGCAGCAAGCGCCACAGCCTTCACGGCATTTCATGACGAACAATTCCTCGCGACGGGCGATGTGTAAAAGGGACGCGGAACAGAGTAACCGCTAAAACGGCTGTTTCAAATTCCCGGAACCGGGGTTTTTACCGATAACTGAATGTGACTGACCAGTCTCCGACAAAGCGCCTGGTCTGCGGGTCACAGATGGCCTGCAGTCACTGCTTGAATTCAAAATCCAGCGCCGCACCTTCGACTTCACGGCGCTCTTCATTGCGCAGTTGCAACTGCATTTCGTTGCTGAGCAAACGGCCGTTGAGCTGGAAGCCGTTGTTCTTCTCGCCAAACATCTGCGGCAGGATCGCCTCGCGCTTGGGCAACTCAACCGTGCCTTTGGGCTTCAGTTCCTGAACCATATCTTTGGGCAGACTCAAATCGAGCCTGGCCGGCGGCAGTCTGGTTTTCACCACTTCGCTGGCAGGTTTCGATTTGGACGCGATTGGCTTGCGCTTCTTGATGACTTTTTGCTGAGGTTTCTTCGCGGGAGCTGCCTTCTGCGCTGGCGTGTTTTTTTTCGCCGGGCTCGTCGCCGCCGGTTTTTCCTGAGCCGCAGCGGCCACGACGCCAGGCGCATGACCGATCATCAGCAAACCCAGCAAAACCCAAGCGGCAGGAGCAATCGCTTTCATGAACCCAACAGTGGCAAACGGCAGATGGCCATATGCTCGCTTGTTGGGCGCCACAAGACAAGCATCAGCCACCGCTCGTTCAGAATCCGCTGGCGGTTTCCTGGCACAGTTGCGTCGCCAGCAAGCCAAGGGTCATCAACGCCCGCTCCGCCTCGCGGTTCCACGGAATCCCGCAGTTCAGGCGAATACAGTGGTTGAACTGCTCGGTATTACTGAAGATCAGTCCCGGCGCAATGCTGATGCCCTGCTGCAGGGCGCGCACATGCAATTCCTGGGTATTCACCCTCCCCGGCAAGCTCACCCAGAGGATGAAACCACCCGTGGGCCGGGTCATTTGCGTGCCTTCGGGGAAGTACTGCTGCACCGCCAACTGGAACGCGCTGAGGTTTTTTCGGTATTCCTGGCGGATGTACCGTAAATGCCGGTCATAACCGCCGTTTTCCAGATAAGCGGCAATCGCCATCTGCGTCACGCTGCACGCCGAGTGGGTGCTGAAGGTCTGCAGACGCTGTATTTCCTGCTGATATTTGCCAGCGATCATCCAGCCGATGCGCACACCGGGTGACAAGGTTTTGGAGAAGCTTGAACAGTAGATCACCCGATCCAGTCGGTCATAAGCCTTGAGCGCTTTGGTTTTGCCCTGCTCGAACATCAACTCGCCATAGATGTCGTCTTCGACAATCTGGATGTCGAAGTCCGAGGCCAGACGCAGCAACTGTTTCTGCCGCTCTTCGGGCATGGTGCCGCCCAGCGGATTGCTCAGGCGCGTGGTCAGCACCAGCGCTTTGATCGACCATTGGTTGGCGGCCAGTTGCAGCGCTTCGAGGCTCATGCCAGTGGCCGGATCGCTAGGGATTTCGATGACCTTCAAGCCGAGCAGATCGGCCAATTGCAGCAAACCGTAATAGGTTGGTGATTCGGCGGCGATCAGATCGCCCGGGCGGGTCAGCACGCGCAACGACATCTGCAAGGCGTCGACACAACCGTGGGTGATGACCACTTCCGACGGATCGACCACCACACCGGCATCACGCATGCGGATCGCCACTTGCCGGCGCAGCGGCTCAAAACCGGGGCTGAACATGTAGCTGAAAGCACGCGGACTATGGAAGCGGGTGACCTTGGCCAGTTGCTGATGCAGTGCGCGCACCGGCAGGTAATCGACACTCGGCACGGCCGCACCCAGCGGGAACACGCCTTCGCGGCGTGATTCGACCAGCACCTGTTGAATGATGCTGCTGCGGGTAACCAGCCCCGGCCGTTCGACCCGGGCAATGTCCGGCGTCGGCGCAGTCAGCGCGGGAGTCTGATGCACGTAATAACCGGACTGCGGGCGCGCCCGAATCAAGCCCTGATCTTCGAGATTGGCGTAAGCCTGCAACACCGTCGCATGGCTGACGTTGAGCTGCGAACTCATCTTGCGTACCGAAGGCACGCGCTCCCCAGGTTGATAGACCCCACGGCGGATGTCTTCGGCCAGTTGCTGAGCAATACGTTGGTAGAGCAAGAGATTGGTCATGACGCAGCACTCGATTTCACGGGCATTTTATTCTTGTGTGAAACAATACCGGAACAGTTTAGAAGTGTACTGGGACAGTTGCCACATTACTCGACCATACAGTGCGGTGTCTGCCCCCTACTGTACGGATTGCGAGCCAATCGACAGACGTAAAAAAGCCCGGCACTGCATGACAGCCCGGGCTTTCCAGAGACGCAACCCTTAACGGGCGGCGCCGAGCTGGCCTTTTTCGTCGGAGAAGACAATTTCAACCCGACGATTCTGTGCCCGCCCACGCTCGGAAGCGTTGGCGTCCACCGGGTATTCGTCGCCGTAGCCTTCGACCTGAATACGTTTGTCGTCGATGCCCAGGTCCATCAGCACGTCGGCCACCGCTTGCGCGCGATCACGGGACAGCTTGAGGTTTTCCTGCTTGCCGCCGGTGCTGTCGGTGTAGCCCTCAATACGCACTACACGTTTCGGGTTCAGTTGCAGGAACTGGACGATTTTCAGCACAACACGGTTGGCCGAGTTTTTCAGCTCCGCTTCGCCGGTGTCGAACAACACATCGCCGAGGGTCATCACCAGACCACGGTCGGTCTGCGTGGTGGCCAGTGCAACGATCTGTTCTTCCAGCCATTTGCCCTGTTGCTGCACGCTGAGCAACTTCGATTCACGCAGGGCCAGTTGCAAGCGCTGACGCTCCAGTTCCAGTTTCGCCGCGCGCTCTTCGTTGAGCACCTGATTGGTGTGCTCGCGGGCAATTTCGCTGTAACGCTGGCTCAGGTAGGCGTAGTGCACAACATCGGAACCGCTGCCCCAATAGGTCGACAGGCGATCGGCACGGGCCAGGGACTCACCGGCGCGGATCACGTCTTTCGGCGCGATGCGCAGCACGTTGGAGTCTTCCTTGACCTTCTGGAAGTCGGCGCTGGCTTCTTGCAGAGCGGATTCGCTGTGTTGACCGGCGCAGCCGTACAGGCTGACGCAACCGGCGAGCAGCAGACCGCCGAGGACTTTCGACTTGAGGCTCATTGGGCATCTCCCAGTTGCTTGCGCAGACGGACGATGCGGGTGTTAAGCACATTCACCTGTTCTTGACTTTTTTGCGTCAGCACTTTGGCTTCGGCCAGACGTGCATCCAGTTCAGCCTGTTCGGAACGCATACGCGCGTTCCGATAGGACTGGTCAGCCATGTTGCCTTTGGCGCGGTTGTACTTGGTTTCGGCCAGTTTCATTTCCGGCACTTCGTCGGCGGTGGCGCCAACAGCCTTGGCCTGGGTGATGGCTTGCTCGGTCAGGCGCATTTGTTCATTGGGTGCCGGATCGGTCGCGCAACCGGCCAGGGCCAGAACGGCCACAGCCGCGAAAAGAGGTCGAATACTCACTAAGAATCCCTACTGTTTTGGGGCACTGACGGGTTGTGGCGGCTGTTGCTGCTGCGCCTTCCAGCGCTCGATATTGCGTTGCAGCGCGGCTTCCGTCAGTCCGGACGCGGGCAATTCTGTCATCTTTTTGGCCAACTGTCCGCGCAACCACGGATCGTTGCATGCCGAGTTATGCGAAACCGCGAGGAACAGCCCCGGCCGGTCGACCGGTTGCTCGAACACCAACAGGTCATTGGCCATACCCAATGCCTGCGCGGCGGCCATGCCCGAGTAGCGGCCGGCGAGTACATATTCCACTTCGCCCAAGAGCAGTTTCTGTAGCGCCTGAGTGAGGTTGGCTGTCCGGGTCAGGGTCAGATTCTGCTCGGCGAAAGTGCCAAATGCCTGGGTCATACGAGACTTTTCCGACAACGCACCGACGTGACCGTGCAGGTCTTTGGCCTCGCTGTAGACCAGCGTCGAGCCTTTGCGGGTCCACACCAGATAGTCGTTTTCCAGCAACGGCGGATGGATGTAGTCGAGGTTGTCCAGCTCATTGAGGGTCAGCGGCGCGTCGGCGAGCATGTCCATGCGCCCGCTGCGCACTTCATCGAGGGCTTGCGAACGTTTGCCGGCGTATAGCAATTCGATTTTGATGCCGAGGTCTTTGGCGACTTGTTGCAGCAGATCAGCACTGGCACCGATCAACTGCTTGGGATTCTGCGGGTCCTGCCACAGGTACGGCGGCGCATCCGGGCTACCGGTGACGACAAGGCGCTCGCATTTGCCCGCGGCCATAGCCAAACCTGGCAACAGGGCTAACCCCAACAACCATCCGCAGCGCAGATCCATGGCAAAACACTCCCACTCAAATCCGAGACAAAAAAAAGCCCGACCAAAAGGTCGGGCTCTTTATAAGTGAAGCCGCTGGATTAGACCAGCTTCTCCAGCTCAGGGACGGCTTCGAACAGATCCGCCACGAGGCCGTAATCGGCCACCTGGAAGATCGGCGCTTCTTCGTCCTTGTTGATCGCAACGATCACTTTGGAGTCTTTCATACCGGCCAAATGCTGGATCGCGCCGGAGATACCGACGGCGATGTACAGCTGTGGCGCAACGATCTTGCCGGTCTGACCGACCTGCATGTCGTTCGGTACGAAACCTGCGTCGACGGCGGCGCGCGAAGCACCGACGGCAGCGCCGAGCTTGTCGGCCAGAGCGTACAGGTGTTTGAAGTTGTCGCCGTTCTGCATGCCGCGGCCGCCGGAAACGACGATCTTGGCAGCGGTCAGCTCAGGACGATCGGACTTGGCCAGTTCTTCGTTGACGAAGCTGGAAGTGCCGGCGTTGTGCGCAGCAGCAACGGCTTCAACAGCAGCCGAACCACCTTCAGCGGCAACCGGGTCGAAACCGGTGGCACGCACGGTGATCACTTTGATCGCAGCGGTCGACTGCACGGTAGCGATAGCGTTACCGGCGTAGATCGGACGCTTGAACGTGTCAGCGCTTTCGACCGAGATGATCTCGGAGATCTGGTCAACGTCCAGCTGCGCAGCAACGCGCGGCAGGATGTTTTTGCCGTTGGAGGTCGCGGCAGCCAGGATGTGGCTGTAGCCAGCGCCCAGCTCAGCTACCAACGGAGCAACGTTTTCCGGCAGCTGATGCGCGTAAGCCGCGTTGTCAGCATTCAGGACTTTGCTCACGCCAGCGATTTTCGCAGCGGCTTCAGCCACGGCGCCAGCGCCTTGACCTGCAACCAGAACGTGGACGTCGCCGCCGATTTTGACCGCAGCAGCCACGGTGTTCAGTGTGGCCGGGGCCAGCACTTTGTTGTCGTGTTCAGCAATAACCAAGATAGTCATTTAGATTACCTTCGCTTCGTTTTTCAGTTTCTCGACCAATTCAGCTACCGACTTAACCTTGATGCCCGCGCTGCGTGCAGCCGGCGCTTCGACTTTCAGGGTCTTGTTGGTGGAGGCGGTGGAAACGCCCAAAGCGTCCGGAGTCAGCACTTCGAGAGGCTTCTTCTTGGCTTTCATGATGTTTGGCAGGGACGCGTAGCGCGGCTCGTTCAAACGCAGGTCGGTAGTGACGATTGCCGGCAGTTTCAGGGAAACCGTCTGCGCGCCGCCGTCGATTTCACGGGTCACCGCAACGCTGTCGCCGGAGACTTCGACTTTCGAGGCGAACGTGCCCTGACCGTAGCCGCTCAGTGCAGCAAGCATCTGGCCGGTCTGGTTGTTGTCGCTGTCGATCGCCTGTTTGCCGAGGATAACCAGTTGCGGCTGTTCCTTGTCGACCACAGCCTTGAGCAGCTTGGCCACGGCGAGCGAGGTCAGATCTTCAGCGGATTCGACGAGGATGGCACGGTCGGCACCCAGAGCCAATGCGGTACGCAGTTGCTCCTGAGCGGTGGTCGGGCCGATGGAGACGACGACGATTTCAGTCGCAACACCTTTCTCTTTCAGGCGTACGGCTTCTTCCACTGCGATTTCGCAGAACGGGTTCATCGACATCTTGACGTTGGCGAGATCGACGCCGGAATTGTCCGCCTTGACGCGAACCTTGACGTTGTAATCCACAACGCGTTTGACAGCTACAAGAACCTTCATGGATTCCTCGTTACTCTCCGGTGAAAAGAAAGTCGCCTAGGCGAACCTGGCGGTTGATGCTCATCAGGCTAAAGGGCACCTCTAAAAACGCCGACTTGGGTGTCTGGTGGCTGCACAGAGTGAGGACCTGCGACCGTTCGTCAGGGGTGACCGACGGGTCATTGATCTTCACGCTGTGTAAACTGCGCGCCGGACCTGCGCTGCGCATCACCTTCTACTGCCTGTGCCCTGTCTTTAGACGTGCTCTTGAAACCGCCAGTCTGCCTACGACGAGCGCAAAACCGCCCGTATCTTGACCGGAACGCCTATTCCGGTCAATACAGCAAAATGACCATTCATAAGCCGCGCTTCTTTGATTTCTCTGGGCTGGAGCCGATTCAAACAAACGTTTGTATTGGACGCTCGGAGTGGTGTAGATATAATGCGCCGCCTAGAGAGAAAGGTCGGTCTCCAATATTCCCCTTGACGTTAACGTAAAGGAATAGCGGATGCGACATCAAACCTCCAAATTAGAAAAAAAACTGTTGAGCCTTGAGTAGGAGATAGCCTGTGGAACGCGAATACATGGAATTCGACGTGGTCATCGTCGGTGCCGGCCCCGCTGGCCTGTCCGCCGCCTGCCGTCTGAAGCAGAAGGCCGCCGAAGCCGGTAAGGAAATCAGCGTCTGCGTGGTCGAAAAAGGCTCCGAAGTCGGCGCACACATCCTGTCCGGTGCCGTATTCGAACCACGCGCTCTGAACGAACTGTTCCCGGACTGGAAAGAACTTGGCGCGCCGCTGAACACGCCAGTGACCCGCGACGATATTTTCGTGCTGAAAAACGCCGAAAACGCGCAGAAGATTCCAGACTTCTTTGTGCCCAAGACCATGCACAACGAAGGCAACTACATTATTTCCCTCGGCAACCTGTGCCGCTGGCTCGCCCAGCAGGCCGAGAACCTTGGCGTGGAAATCTACCCGGGTTTCGCCGCTCAGGAAGCGCTGATCGACGAACAAGGCGTGGTGCGCGGGATCATCACTGGTGATCTGGGCGTCGACCGCGAAGGCAACCCGAAAGAAGGCCTGTACACCCCAGGCATGGAACTGCGTGGCAAGTACACGCTGTTCGCCGAAGGCTGCCGTGGCCACATCGGCAAGCAACTGATCAAGCGCTACAACCTCGACAGCGATGCCGACGCCCAGCACTACGGCATCGGCCTGAAAGAAATCTGGGAAATCGACCCGGCCAAACATCAGCCAGGCCTGGTGGTGCATACCGCCGGTTGGCCGCTGGACATCATGGGCACCGAAAACACCGGTGGCTCGTTCCTCTATCACCTGGAAAACAACCAGGTGGTGGTTGGTCTGATCGTTGACCTGTCCTACAGCAACACTTACCTGTCGCCGTTCGACGAGTTCCAGCGCCTCAAGCATCACCCGGTGCTGGCGCAGTACCTGGAAGGCGGCAAGCGCATCAGCTACGGCGCGCGCGCGATCTGCAAAGGTGGCCTGAACTCGCTGCCGAAAATGGTCTTCAAGGGCGGCGCGTTGATCGGTTGCGACCTCGGCACCCTGAACTTCGCCAAGATCAAGGGCAGCCACACCGCGATGAAGTCCGGCATGCTCGCCGCTGAATCGGTGGCTGACGCGCTGTTCGCGGAAAAGGACGGCACTGAAGAGCTGACCACTTACGTCGACGCGTTCAAGAAGAGCTGGCTCTACGACGAACTGTTCGCCAGCCGTAACTTCGGCCCGGCGATCCACAAGTTCGGCGCCATCGTCGGCGGCGGTTTCAACTGGCTGGACCAGAACATCTTCGGCGGCAAACTGCCGTTCACCCTGCACGACACCAAGCCGGATTACGCTTGCCTCAAGCTCGCCGCCGACTGCAAGAAGATCGACTACCCGAAACCCGACGGCAAACTCAGCTTCGACAAACTGAGCTCGGTGTTCATCTCCGGTACCAACCACGAAGAAGAGCAGCCGTGCCACCTGAAGCTGACCGACCCGAGCATCCCGATCAGCAAGAACTTGCCGCTGTACGACGAGCCGGCGCAGCGCTACTGCCCGGCCGGTGTGTACGAAGTGATCACCAAGGAAGACGGCGAGAAGCGCTTCCAGATCAACGCGCAGAACTGCGTGCACTGCAAGACCTGTGACATCAAGGACCCTTCGCAGAACATCACCTGGGTCACGCCGGAAGGCGCTGGCGGCCCGACTTACCCAAATATGTAAGTCGAACCGCTGAACATCAAGGCTCCCGAATCGGGGGCCTTTTTGTTGCCCAAAACTCCTCTGACACCACAAAACAACTGTGGGAGCGAGCCTGCTCGCGAAAGCGGTGTGTCATATAAAAATGATGTCGACTGATGCACCGCATTCGCGAGCAGGCTCGCTCCCACAGGGGATTATCGTCTAATCAGGCAGCGCGTTCGTCACCCGGACTACGCTCAAAGTAGCGCTTGTACTCGCGGCTGAACTGCGACGTACTCTGATACCCCACCCGATGCGCCACCTGCGCCACACCCAGGCCTTCGGCGACCAACAACGTCTGCGCCTTCAATAACCTCAGACGCTTCAGATACTGCACCGGCGACAACAACGTGCTGCGTTTGAAATGCTCATGAAAGGTCGACACGCTCATGTTCGCGCAACCGGCCAGCGTTTCAACGTTCAACGGCTCGGTGTAATGCGCATGCAGATGACTGATCGACGCCGCCACCCGCGCGAACTGCCCCTGCTGCTCGACCAACGCGCGCAATACATCAGCCTGCGGCCCACGCAACGCGACAAACAACAACTCCCTTACCCGCGCCGGCCCCAGAATCTGACACTCCAGTGGATCATGCAGGCAACTGAGCAAGCGCTCGACGCAACCGCGCATGGCATCGTCGAGCACCACCGAGGTCATCGACTCCGGCGTCTGCGCCGGGATATGCCGGCCCGGCGCCAGCCCCATGGCCAGCACCAGCTCACCGAGCAAGACCCGATCAATCGCCACCGACACCCCGAGCAACGGCGCATCCGGCAAGGCAAACGTCTCGCATTCGAACGGCACTGGCAGCGCCTGAATCAGATAATGCCCGGCGCCGTACTCCATGGTGCGCGGCCCGAGAAACGCCAGTTTGCTGCCCTGGGCGATGATCATCAGGCTCGGTTCGTAAATGTGCGGGCCACGGGCAACGTCGCAACTGGCACGCAACACCTGCACACCCGGCAGCCCGGTCTGGCTGTAACCATCGCGCAGCGCCAGCGGTTCAATCAGCGAAACCAGCCGGGCATTGGCATCAAGATGACGGGTCAACTGCATCGAATTGTTCTTCACAAAAAATCACGAAAATAAGGGATGAAAGCATCATCGCAGATCCTTTTGCCAATGCGACCGATCAAACCCGCATGCCGGAGGATTAGGCATGAGACCCGGAGGAATCGTCATGGCCGGACCGACAGTCGGCGCCCAGAATGCGCCGCCTCACTTGTTCCTGCTTTTGCGAGGTTTCACATGTACACCGCTATCGGTTATGCCGCCCAATCGGCCACCACCCCCCTCGCCCCGATGAAATTCGAACGCCGCAGCCCGCGCGCCGACGATGTCGCGATCGAGATTCTGTATTGCGGCGTTTGCCACTCCGACATCCACCAAGCGCGCAACGAATGGGGTATCGCCGTTTACCCGTTGATGCCCGGCCACGAGATCGTCGGCAAAGTCACCGCCGTTGGTGCGAACGTCACCCGACACAAAGTAGGCGATCTGGTCGGCGTCGGCTGCATGGTCGACTCGTGCCGCACCTGTGAAGCCTGCCAGTCGAACCTTGAGCAATATTGCCTCGAAGGTCCGACCATGACCTATGCCACCCCGGACCGGGTCGACGGCAGCAACACCATGGGCGGTTATTCGGACAGCATCGTCGTCAGCGAACACTTCGTCGTGCGCATCCCGGAGAAACTGGCACTCGCCAGCGCCGCGCCGATTCTCTGTGCCGGCATCACCACCTACTCGCCGCTCAAGCACTACGGTGTAAAAGCGGGCGACAAGGTCGGGATTCTCGGCATGGGCGGTCTGGGCCACATGGGCATCAAGTTCGCAAAGGCCATGGGCGCCGAAGTCACGCTGTTCACCCGCTCGGCGAGCAAGGCTGAAGAAGGTCGTCGTCAGGGCGCCGATCACGTAATCGTTTCCACCGACGCCGAGCAAATGAAAGCCGCTGCCGGTTACTTCGACTTCCTGCTCGACACCATTCCGGTGCAGCACGACCTCAACCCGTACCTCGACACCCTGCGGTTCGACGGCGTGCACATTCTGGTCGGCCTGATCGAACCGATTTATCCACCGGTACACGCAGGCAAACTGGTGATGAGCCGTCGCGTGCTGGCCGGCTCGTTGATCGGTGGCGTCGCAGAAACCCAGGAAGTGCTGGATTTCTGCGCCGAACACAACATTACTTGCGACATCGAAATGCTCGACATCCGCCAGATCAACGAGGCTTACGCCCGGATGATTGCCGGTGACGTGAAGTACCGCTTCGTGATCGACATGGCAACGCTCAAGGTTTAAATCTTCAGACCGAGTTCCGCCGAGAGCCGGGCTGTGACCCCTTTGATCAGGGGAATCAGCTCGGCCATTTTTTCCAGCGGCATGTACGGCACGGTGCTGGCGATACTGATCGCCGCCACGATGCCCTTACTCGCATCACGAATCGGCGCCGCCACGCAGCGGATCGACGGTTCGTTGTCCTCCAGATCGAAGGCGTAGCCACCGGCGACGTACTCGGTCATGCGCTGCTCAAGCTGCTCCCACGACTGCTGAGGATGCTGCGGCCAGAACTGACTCTTCCCACCTGCCGGCAGACTGATGTCGTAGAGACGCTGCCAATCTTTCGGCGAGTCATCGAGCATCAACGCCTTGCCGATACCGGTGCGCGCCAGCGGCATGCGATGGCCGACCCGCGAACGCATTTCCGGGCCGTTGCGCCCCGGATTTTTCAGCAGATACAACACTTCATCGCCTTCGCGAATGCCCAAGTGCACGGTGTCACCAGTCAGCGCCGACAACTCGTCCAGATACGGCCCGGCCAGGGTCACCAGCGGCAACTCCTCACGCGCCTGGAAACCCAGTTCGATCAGCTTCGGTCCGAGCAGGTAACCGATTTGCGGCACCACGCGCAGATAGCGCTCATCCACCAGGCAACTGGCCAGACGATGGGTGGTGCTGCGCGTGGTACCGATCAGCCGGGCAATCTCCTTGAGATCGCGGGCGCCACTGGCCACCGCTTGCACCACACCCAAGCCACGCAACAGCGTCTGGGTGCCGGTGGGCGCGGCGTCCTTGGTTTTTTCCGGAGCGTCTTCCTGCATATCCAGCCTTTACCGTTGAGCGAGGGAACGGGCGGCATTATGGTCGCCCGACGCAGACCACTACAACTCGATACGCTCGACCTTGCCGACCAGCAGCACATAGGACAACGCACCGACCAAGGCGAGCACCGCGATGTAGGTGATCGCCGGCGCGAACGAATCGCCGCTGGCAAGGAAGCCAATCACGATCGGCGTGGCGATCGCCGACAGGTTGCCGATGAAGTTGAACACCCCGCCGGTCAGCCCGAGCAACCGTGCCGGCGCCAGCGTCGACACCAGCGACCAGGTGATCGAGGCCAGACCGTTGCCGAAAAATGCCAACGCCAGAAAGGCAATCACCAGCGGCGTCGATTCAACAAAATTGGCACCAATGATCGAAGTGGAAATCAGCAGCCCGCCAATGATCGGCAGCTTGCGCGCAAAACCAACCGTGCAGCCGCGACGGATCAGCAAGTCGGAAAAGAATCCCGAGCACAGCACGCCAATGAACGCAGCGAGAAACGGCAGCGATGCCAGCAGGCCGGACTTGATGAAGTCCATGCCGCGATATTTCACCAGATAGGTCGGGAACCACGTCAGGAAAAACCACAGCGTCGAGTTCAGGCAAAACTGGCCGAGGTAGATGCCCCACAATTTGCGCTTGGTCAGCACGATGCCCAAATCGGTCCAGCTGAATTTGGCTTTGACCTTGGCGGACTCTTGCTGAATATCGACCAGACCACCGCCCTCGCGGATCAGGTCGATTTCGGCTTCGTTGGCACCTTTGAAATCCCGTGGCTCACGATAGACCGCGTACCAGATTGCCGCCCAGATAATGCCGACGGCGCCGGTGGCGACGAACACCATGTGCCAGCCGAACTCATGTTGCAGCCAAGCGAGTACCGGAGTGAGAAATGCCAGGCCGACAAATTGTCCGGAGGTGTAGAAGCCGATGGCCGTGGCGCGCTCACGCTCGGGGAACCAAGTGGTGACCACACGACTGTTGATCGGATAAGCCGGCGCTTCCAGTGCACCGACCGCCATGCGCAACACAAACAGCGCAATGAAGCTGGCCGCGAAACCGAGCATCACCGTGGCAATCGACCACAGCAGCAACGCGACGCTGTAAAGAATGCGCGGCGGCACGCGATCGACCAGCCAGCCGCCGGGGATCTGCATCGCGGCGTAAGTCCAGCCGAACGCGGAGAAAATCAGACCGACGTGAATCGGATCGATGCCCAGCTCACTGGTCAGCGCCGGCGCGGCAATCGACAGGTTGCTGCGGTCGAGGTAGTTGATGACCACGGTGATAAACAGCAACACCATGATGAAAAACCGCTTGCGGCTAGGCGTGACTAAAGACGCCTGCCCGGTGAGGGTTTGCGGTTGCATGGGGAGAGCCTCTTTTTATGTTTATTGAGGTCGGCCTGAGGCCTGATCGTTCCCACGCTCCGCGTGGGAATGCAGCCGGGGACGCTCCGCGTCCCAAAAGCGCACGCAGAGCGTCCATTGAGGCATTCCCACGCAGAGCGTGGGAACGATCTCATCGGGTGTGTCAGGGACGACTCACCACTCGGCAAAACTGCCATCGGCATGACGCCAGATCGGGTTGCGCCAGCGGTGGCCAACGGCCGCACGCTCGATCACGTATTCCTCGTTGATCTCGATACCCAACCCCGGGCCGTTCGGAATCTTCACAAAACCTTTGTCGTAATCGAACACCCGTGGATCCTTCACGTAGTCGAGCAAATCGTTGCTCTCGTTGTAATGGATGCCCAGGCTTTGCTCCTGGATAAACGCGTTGTAACAAGCCGCGTCCAATTGCAAACACGCCGCCAGCGCAATCGGCCCCAACGGGCAGTGCAGCGCCAGTGCCACATCGTAGGCCTCGGCCATGTTGGCGATCTTGCGGGTTTCGGTGATGCCGCCCGCGTGGGAGGCATCCGGCTGGATGATGTCGACGTAACCTTCGCTCAACACGCGTTTAAAGTCCCAACGCGAAAACAGCCGCTCACCCAGAGCAATCGGCGTGCTGGTCAACGGTGCGAGCTCTTTCAGCGCTTCGTAGTTTTCGCTGAGTACCGGTTCTTCGATAAACATCAGTTTGTACGGGTCGAGTTCCTTCATCAGCACCTTGGCCATCGGCTTGTGCACGCGGCCATGGAAGTCGACACCGATGCCGACGTTCGGCCCAACCGCGTCACGCACGGCGGCGACATTGGCCAGCGCCAGATCGACTTTTTCGAAGGTATCGAGGAACTGCAGCTCTTCGGTGCCGTTCATCTTTACTGCGGTGAAACCACGGCTCACCGCCTCTTTCGCCGCACGCGCGGTGTCCGCTGGACGGTCGCCACCGATCCACGAATACACGCGAATCTTGTCGCGCACCTGGCCACCGAGCAGATCGCTGACCGACACCCCGAGCGCCTTGCCCTTGATGTCCCACAGCGCCTGATCGATACCGGCCAGCGCACTCATGTGAATCGCGCCGCCACGGTAGAAACCGCCGCGATAGAGCACGGTCCAGATGTCTTCGATATTGCGTGGGTCTTTGCCGATCAGGTAGTCGGACAATTCTTCAACGGCAGCCGCGACGGTATGCGCGCGCCCTTCAACCACGGGTTCGCCCCAACCGGTCACGCCTTCGTCGGTTTCGACCTTGAGGAAGCACCAGCGCGGCGGGACGATGAAGGTGGTGAGTTTGGTGATTTTCATCTCTGCTCTCTTTTTGTAAATGCAGCTCTTATAGATGCAGCGCACACAGCGCCAAAAAGTCTTAGCGAAGGGCCTTCCACGCAGCCACGTAAGCCTTGGCGTTCAGCGCCACTTGCTCCGGTGTCATGCCCGGTTTGAACAGGCCGGAGCCGAGACCGAAACCTTTTACACCGGCATCGATAAACGCCTGCATATTTTCCGGGGTGATGCCGCCGACCGGCGCCAGTACTGTTCCCGTCGGCAACACTGCGAGCCAGGCTTTGACGACCGCCGGGCCCATCTGCTCTGCCGGAAACATCTTGAGAATGTCCGCGCCCTCCTCCAGTGCCGCGAAGGCCTCGGTCGGCGTGGCGACACCCGGCGACAGAAACAGCCCCGCCGCTTTCGCCGCACGCAAGACCTTGGCGTCACTGTGCGGCATGACAATCACTTGGCCGCCGGCTTCTTTCACCAACTCGACCTGTGCCGGGGTCAACACCGTGCCGGCACCGATCAGGCAATCGGCGGGCAAGGTCGTACGCAAAATGCGGATACTTTCGTACGGCGACGGGGAATTGAGCGGTACTTCGATGACGCGAAATCCGGTCGCATACAGGACTTCTCCGACAGCGGCGGCTTCCTGCGGATGCAGGCCCCGCAGGATCGCGATCAGACCGTTTTGCGCCAGTGCTTGCTTGAGCATGTCAGGCCTCCAGTCAGGGTTAACGGGATGAGGAATCAATCAGTCCGGCGGCCAGCGCCAGTTGCCACAAGCCACGCTCGGTGGCCTGCTCGGCCAGCGTCACGTTGGCGAAACCACAGGCATCGAGCGCGCGGCTGTAGCGCGCACAGAGTTGTGCATTGCCAATGAGGATGATCGAAGGGAGATTCGGCTTGTCGCGGCGACGTCGCTGAACCGTGGCGAGCGCCGCCAGCTCATGGCCGATCATCAGGCCGGACAGATAATCGGCCTGCTCGGTCGGGCTGAGTTCGCCGGTCAGGCCTAAGGTACGGGCGCTGAATAAGCTCGACAGCACGCCAAGCTCACCGTCCGCCGACTGCGCAACCTGCACGCCCCGGTCAAACGCCAGAGCATCGAACGTCGCGCCTTGCTTCAGGGTCCGGCCGAGGATGCTGTGTTCACTGAGCACGGCGAACACTTCGCCGGTCATAAACGTGTCGAAGTGAATGATGCAGCCATCGACCACGTCCACCCATTTCGAGTGGCTGCCCGGCAGGCCGATCAACAGATCAGCACCCGCCTCAATCGGCAGATTCTGCAACACGCCAAGCACCTGGGTTTCTTCGCCGCGCATCACATTCGGCAGACGCGAACGTTGGATCACGCCCGGCACGATATGCACCACGGTGCCGCGCAGACTGATCACTGTTTGTAGGGAGTTTCCGAGATTGGCGACGTTCGCCGGCGTCTCGCAGTAGGCCGCTTCACGCCAGCCCTGTGCGCTGCCAACCATGCCGCAGGCAATCACCGGCAGATCCGGCTGCGCATCGAGCCAGTCGCCGCACGCCTCGTCGAACGCCAGTTCAAAACCATCGGCGCATTCGCGACCGTTGATGATTCGCGGGGTCTTGGGCAACTGCATGATCCCGGACGACAGCGCGCGCTGCTCCAGCACCACGCCGCCCGCCGCGAGTTTGTAAGCACGTAATGAGGTCGTCCCCCAGTCGAGCGCGATCAATTGCGCCAGCATCGCTTCACCTGTTTTGTTTTTGGCAGTGAGTGCGACGGACTATAGACCTCTCAGACGGTAAATCTCAATATGTAATTTTGCATCCCATATTTTGGGATAATTACATCTACCCACCCTCCTCGAACAGATCCGTGATTCACCGTTATCAATATCACTACTGACGCTCTATCGCCTGAACGAAAACACTGGCAGGAATATTCATCGATTTTGAGTAATACGGACCGTAAGCGTAGGCAGCTGTCCTGAACTTACATGCCACGACCTGACGCGCGCTCAATACCATCAACAGTTGTTTTTTATTGAAGTACGTACTCAGCGTTCCACCGTCCGGTGTATGCACCGCAGAGACCTCAGCCGAATACACATATGGCCCCGCAGCAGATTCATTTAATACCGCGACGACCTCCCCTTCGAGATACCGGGTCAGGTCCTGTTTTGTTTCGAAGAAGCCACTCTCATCCAATGAACAGATCAAGGCATTGCCGACCTGATGTTGGCCGGCATTGATCTCGAAGAATCGCAACAGATCAGTCATTGAACTGAAGCGAACATCCAGAAGAGCACTGTCTCCAGGCTTGGTAACAGAAACAAATTCAATTTCGGTCTCTGGTAATGGCACTCTTTTTGCGCACGAAGCACACAAACAAAGAACTAGAACTGCAAGCAACACTCGCATGTCAAGACTCCAGGTATTTGATCATTTTTTCAGCGATGAGATCACATGCGGACTGTTCGCCAAGAATCCTCGCCTTGAACATTACGCCTGCATCTTCGTGGTTGGTGTCTACCGCTTTATTGATATCAGGACCCGAGCTCATAACCCAGCGTTCTCCCATCTCGGCGACATCATCGGACTGATTGGGTTTCGCCGGTGCAGCCAATATATTGATCCAGTACTCTGCACCAGGCTTCGGGGTGGTGGCGTAAATGTCTGAAATCAGCCAGACACCCAGTCCGCCGCCCACAGGATCAAGCGTGACCAAGGACTTCACCGTAAATCCCTGTTCTTTGAGTATGGCTGCCAGATGAGCGCCGTTCCATCCTCCAAGACTGTGACCGACGATACTTATATAAATTGATTTATCACCTTTCAGATAACTCAGCACATACTTTTCTATGTCTTTCTTGCCGCGCACATCCTTATAACTAAGGTACACCGACTTTATTTTTCCAATTTGCGCGTCGCTGAATTTTTTAGGCAATAAAACCTGCGCACTGGTTACGTTACCGTGAGGTGGTTGATCTTGATAATACGGCTCCTTGTCTCCAGCCCCGCCAATGAAAAACACGACGATTTTTTTGATTTTGATTGCCACGGTTTTTACAGTCTGATCGGTTTTGCAAGTCAACTCGTGACTCACCACCTCGTTTTTGCAATCTTTGAGTGCAGGGTTTGCGACTTCCATTTCGATCACTCTACAAACAGTTTGATTGTTTCGGCCAAATGCGAGCTGACCATATGAGTAAAGCCCTGCTCATTGGTGATTCCGTGTTCCATGCTGCCATCGCCCCGTTGAATCACATAGGGATGATCGGGCACCGGCTCGCCAGTTGCTTCATTCACCACTTGCAACCTGTCCGTAAAATGCACCGGCATCGGCAACAGCCCACTAAACGCTGCCCCTCCGCCACTCTGGCCGATAATCACCGTCCCCGAGCCACCCACCACGACATTGCCGTGGCCTCCGGTGCTGTCGAGCGTGGCGGCATTCAAGCCGTTGATAAAAACGGTGCCGGAAACGGCTCCGGTAATCGGGCTGCCACACGCCGATTTATCGGTCATGCGCGCGGCGGCGAGGCCGTCGAAGAAGACGTTCGGCGAGCCGGAGGCAATCGGGTTGGTGCCATGCCCTGGCAATGGGCAGGCGGTCGGGTCGGTGACGCGTGCAGCGGGTTTACCACTCAATTCAAAGCTCCTTGCTTCAGGGGTTCCGGGGGCGGCTGATGAATATCGATGTCGGTCGCGGCGAAGCGCCAGCGGTTGTCGACGGGGTCGAACAGGGCGTGGCAATGTTCACGGCTGTCGGGGGATGTAGCGATTTGCAGATGTTGCCAGGCTTGATCGACATGCCATGCCAGCTCGGCAGGCGTCGCGTCATCCAGCTCGTTGAGCCAGGCGTTGTAGTTGCGCAGGTGATTGCGTTCGTAAGTCGATTGCAGCAAATCGGCCATTTGTGTGCCGAGGTCCAGATGATGCTGGGCCGTCCACTGGCCGATCTCGGAATAGACGTACCAGCCCATCGGCATCAACCCGCCGTCCTTGAGCAGCGAATGCCCGGCAGGGGCGACGAAACCACAACAAATGTGCAGCGTCAGCCAACCTTGATGGGCGTCGATAAACGCCGTCGGATCGAAGGTGCGTAGCGGTATCACGCGGTAATCGGCGAGCCCGGCACTGCGGGTCATCAACTCGGCATCAAGGCGTGACACGAACGCACGAATCGCGCTGCCGCCCGTGCGGTTTGTCATGCAGAGAATGTCGACCGGTTGCCGCTTGGGGTTGTCGCTCGAGCCTGAGTTTTTCACCAGGCCATACAGACGCATTGACACCCGTAGTCCGCTCATCGCCGGTCACTCGTTGACACGGCGAAGGCTCCACGGGCGTGGAGAAATTGTGCCAGAGGCATTGCAGGTGTCGTCCGTGAGCGCGCAAAAATGGCGCGTAGAATGCCGGACTAGAGCGTTGGCGACAATCGAATTACTTCCGGATTGCCATCATTGTGCTCAGCCTTCGGCAAACTCACGCAGGACTTTGCCATCCATGCGATAACGCACCCACTCTTCCTGCGGTTGCGCGCCGAGGGACTTGTAGAAATCGATGGCCGGCGTGTTCCAGTCGAGCACGCTCCATTCGAAGCGGCCGCAGTCGTTATCGCAGGCGATTTTCGCCAAGTGACGCAACAAGGTTTTGCCAGCACCGCCGCCGCGTTGTTCGGGGGTGATGTAGAGGTCTTCGAGGTACAGGCAGTTGCTGCCGAGCCAGGTCGAATAGCTGAAGAAGAACACCGCGAAACCGATTGGCAAACCGTCGCGTAGGCAGATCAGGCCGTGGGCGGTGGCGCCTTCGCTGAACAGGCTGCGTTCGATGTCGGCAACGCTGGCGATGACTTCGTGACGGGCCTTTTCGAAATCGGCGAGTTCAGTGATGAAGGCGAGGATTTGCGGGGCATCGCTGGGGGTCGCCGGGCGGATTTCGATCGTCATGGACGGGCCTTGTCGGAAAAAGGAAAACGCCATACTAAGGTGGTGAGCGGCGCTCGTCACATGGCAAAACACACACTACCCTGCGCAATGTTGCAAACACTGCAGTTCCCTGTGGGAGCGAGCCTGCTCGCGAAAGCGTCCTTTCAGTCACCTGCATTGTTGATTGACAGACAGCATTCGCGAGCAGGCTCGCTCCCACACAGTGACTTCGACAGTCTAAAAGGATGTTTATGAACCTTGAGTTTTTTACACCGGTGGAGGCACTGGCAGCAGAGTTACTGCCGTACGCATTGGAGCCGTCCGACGACGGCGCTCACGACCTCGCCCACCTGCAACGGGTCTGGCACAACGTGCGTACGCTGCATGAAGAAGAAGGCGGTGATCTTGAGGTGTTGTTGGCCGCCGTGCTCTTGCACGATTGCGTGGCCGTCGAGAAGAATTCGCCACTGCGTTCGCAGGCTTCGCGGCTGGCGGCAGATAAAGCTTCGTCAGTGCTGGCCGATCTGAACTGGTCCGAAGAAAAAATCGCCGCCGTCGCCCACGCCATCGAAGCCCACAGTTTCTCCGCCAACATCACCCCGCTCACCCTCGAAGCGAAAATCGTCCAGGACGCCGATCGGCTCGACTCACTCGGCATGCTCGGCGTCGCCCGCACTTTCTACATCGCCGGGCGCATGGGTTCGGCGCTCTACGACCCGCAGGATCCCGAAGCGAAACAACGCGATTACGATGACACGCGTTTTTGCCTCGATCATTTCCAGACCAAACTGCTGCACCTCGCCGACGGTTTCCAGACCGTCGCCGGCCAGCGTCTTGCGCAGGTCCGTCATCTGCGCCTGAAGGGATTCATGGAGCAGTTCAAGGAAGAGATCGGCCTCGCTTGAGCATTACTCCGGCGTGCAGTGATCCTGACTTCGCCAAGCTCAGACCTAAGCCGCCTGCCTGACGTGTTAAACAGATGACGCTGAATTTTTCCGCTTAAGGATTCACGTCATGTCGCAAGCAACACCCAAGGTTTCAGGAAAGCTGTTCGGTCTGTTCTGCCTCGCCAGTTATCTGCTGTCGCTTTCGTACGGCTCGACGTTTTTATTGTCGCTGTTGATCAGTTCTCGCGGCGGCAATGAGCACGACGCCGGCAGTGTGATTTCGGCGGCGATGCTCAGTACGTTTGTGGCGGTGCTGGTGTCCGGGCATCTGTCGGACTGGCTCGGGGCGGCGCGCTCGATTGCCCTGTTTGGTCTGTTGCTGGTAGCAGCGAGCCTGGGCTTTGCGCTGACGCCAGGGTTTGGTCATCTGTTATTGGTTTTCGGTTTGTTGCTGGGATTGGGCTGGGGCGTTTTCTATACCTTGGGGCCGATCATCGTCGCCAGTCTGGTGACCCCGGCGCAGCGCGCCAAGTACTTCGCGCTGCTGTCGGGCAGCATGATGACCGGGATCGGAAGCGGCCCTTTACTCGGACGGGCAGCGAGTGCGCTGGGCTTGCCAGTGATCTCGGCGTTTTATCTGGCGGCGCTGGCAAGCCTGATCGGGGTGCTGCTGTTCTGGCAGCTGGGTGCTCGTTTGAAAAGCACGCAGACCCCGACAGCGGCAAAAATCAGCTGGCAAGCGACCACTCAAGTGCTCGGCTCGCGTGCGCTGTTTCCGATCATCATGGTTGGTCTCGGCGGTTGCGTATTCGGTGGATTGTCGAGCTTTCAGACCAGCTATGCCGCCGCCCGCTCGCTGGATTATTCGTTATTTTTTCTCGGTTTCATGAGCGCGGCAATCAGCAGTCGGATGTTGATCGCCGGATATGTCGTCAAGCGTGATCCTTTGCGCGCATCGTGCCTGCTGTCGGGGCTGATGCTGGGTTCGATTGTGCTGTTCGCGTTCGGTGTGCACAGCGGATTCAGCTATCTGTTAGCGGCGCTGACGCTCGGCGTCGGTTATGGCCTGACCTATTCGGTGATCAACGGCCTGGCGGCCAACGAAGCACCGGCCGGTACTACATCGCAGGCCTTGTTGCTGTTCAGTCTTTCGTACTTCATCGGCGTGTTTGGTTTCCCGCTATTGGCCGGGAAAATCATCGTTGAGCAGGGCATGAGCACGCTGCTTTTGACGGTTTTAATCGTCGCGTTGGCCAACTGGCTGATTACCCTTGGCCGCTTGCTCTGGCGGCGGATCAGTCTGAAAGCCGCGCAGGCAACCTAGACCGTTCGTCGCTGATCAGGCACCAATCCGATCACTGGGCAGACCAACGACAGGTAAGGATTCCAATCACTGGAGAAGCCCTATGATCCCGTCAAGGTTGACCGCTTTTGTATTCAGCGCCCTGCTCTGCCCTGCGGTTTTCGCCGCATCCGCCACCGCTGCGGGCACCGGCCCTACCGATCCGACTCCGCCACGCGCGCCCGCCATCAACAGTGCTCCCGGTATGAATACTGATGGCTCCGGCGTGCCCTTGATCAATCAGCCTCCCGCCACCGGCACCGACCCGCGCACTCAGGGCAGCGACCCGGGCCGGCAGGGCGGCATGAACACCCCCGACGCCCCCGCCACGCCAGACAACGCGGGCCCAGGCGTTGGCTCGAAAACCACCACCGGTGGCTCCGGTTCCGAAGGCTCCGGTCAGTAGTTCGCCGACGCGAGCGTCCTGTTCAATCCAATGAAGAGGTAACCATGAACGTCGATAAAAACCTGGAAAAAGAAGTCCTCACCCGCCTGCTGCACGCCCATCCGAGTGGACTGGGCAAGGAGGTGCTGGACAATTACCGGGGCGAGAAGGTCGTGGCCAGCGCCCTCGCCGCTTTGCAGGATCGTGGACTGATTCACCACGGGCATGTGACCTGCAACGAGGCTGGCGAACATTCGTTGAACCTGCCGATCAAGCTCAGTGCGGCTGGCGTTGAGGCGGCGCGCAAGCTGGATCTGCAGTAGTCCTGCGGCCGCTCGCTGCCGACGCGGCGAGCGGTCGAACCTGCACACAAGAGGAGAAGTCCCATGCCTCGTGGAAGCAAAGACAAATACAGCGCTGAACAGAAGCGCAAAGCCGAGCACATCGAAGACAGCTACGAGAAAAAAGGCCTGTCGAAGGATGTGGCTGAGGCGCGCGCCTGGGCGACGGTCAACAAGCAATCGGGCGGCGGCGAAAAGGCTGGCGGTTCGGGACGCAAGAAACCGCCGAGTGCCAAGTCTGAAGATCGCAAGGAGTCATCGCGGCGTGCGGTGGCCAGTCGTGAAGGGCATTCGCGTAACAGCAAGGCGTCGAAGGATACGCAGACAGTCGATAGTTTGATGAAAGAGGCTCGTGCGAAGCAGATTCCCGGACGATCATCGATGCGTAAGCAGGAGCTGATTGAGGCATTGCGCAAGGCCAGCTGACTTTGAGTGAGATTGACGGCGCCTTCGCGAGCAGGCTCGCTCCCACACTGGATCGATGTCGTTCACACATCCCCTGTGGGAGCGAGCCTGCTCGCGAAAGCGGTGGATCATGCGCCGCCGGAATCAATGATAAACGCATCCACCTCTGCCGCTCCCGGCGAAGTCGCCGGCCCCCAGCGTGTCACCGCAATAGCCGCTGCCGCATTCGCCCGCCGCGCCGCTTCATGCGCTGACAAACCCTGCGCCAACCCGGCGACAAACACCCCGGCATGGGCATCACCGGCGCCATTGCTGTCTACCGCTTTAACCGCAAACCCGGGCACATGCCGACGCTCATCGCGCTGATGAATCCAGCAACCCTGCGGCCCGTCACGCACCACCATCAGCACCTCTTTGGGCAGGTGCTCAGCGAGTCGATCCAGCGCTGCGCCAATGTCCTCAGCCCCGGTAAAGCGCAGCGCTTCAACACTGTTGCTGGTCCACACATCAATGCGCGGCAGCAGCGCCTGCATCAGCGGCGAGTCCGGCGATTCCACCAACGGGCCCGGATCGAACACCACGTTGATCGACTCCGGTAACGCCAATGTCCAGTCGAGCAACGCCTGCGCTTTGCCTTCGTGCAACAGGCTGTAGCCACTGAGATAAACGTAATCGCCCGCTTCGACCGCAACGCTGTTCAGATCCTCCGCCGTCACCTCACCTTCAGCGCCGATGTAGGAAATGAAACTGCGCTCCGCCGACGCATCGGTCAGCGCCACACACAACCCGGTGTCGCGCTGCGCAGGCTGGCGAATGCCGATGTGAATCCCCTCGGCATTCATCGCTTCACGCGCCAGATCACCGAAACGCCCAGTGCCATGACGACCGAGATAAACCACCGGCAGGCCATTACGCACCGCTGCCGCCATCACATTGAACCCGCCACCGGCTTCGAAACCGGCCGACTGCGCCAGCACGTCACCGCCAATCTGCGGCAGTTTATCCACGGCCATGACCAGGTCGATGATGACCTGGCCGGTGTGCAACATCTTAGGCATGAGCATTCTCGGTTTGCGCGGCGCGACGGTCTTTCGCCCCGCCGAGGACAAAGTAAATGCCACCGGCCACCACGAAGGTCACGATCCAGCCGAGGCCGTTGTGGCCCAGCCACGAGTCGGACAAAAAGCCTTTGAACCAGACGTTTTCAGCGGTAGTGCCAATGGTGGTGAAACTGAAGCCAAGGACGATGGCAATCGCCCACGCGCCGAACGCGCGCCACTCGATGCCGCCGTGATACCAGTAGGCACTGCTCGGGCTGACGTCGAGCAGGTCTTTCGGGCTGTAGTAATGACGGTGAATCAGGTCAACGACGAAGATCCCGACCCACGCGGTGATCGGCACCGCCAGTAGGGAAATGAAGGTGATGAACGGGCCGTAGAAACTGTCGGCGATCAGCATGAAGTAGATCGAGCCGGCGAAAATCGCGACGATATCGACCACCACCGCGTAGACGCGTTTGACCTTCAGGCCAAGGGTCAGTGTGGTCAGACCGGCGGAGTACACCGACAGGTTGTTCGACAGCAACAAGCCACCGAACGCCGTGATCAGGTACGGCACGGCCATCCACGTTGGGAGCATGTCGCGGATTGCAACAATCGGGTCAGTCGCCGAAGCGAGGTCGTTGTTGCCCACCGACAGCAAGCCGCCGAGGGTGATCAGCAGCACCAGCGGAATGCCCGCACCGAACGCGGCAGACGCGACCAGACGTACAGCCTTGACGCTGCGATGCTGATAGCGCGACATGTCGGCGCCAGCGTTGGCCCAACCGATGCCGGTGCCGGCGGCCATGGTGCCAATGCCGATGATCATTGCGCTCATCGGCGCTGGCGTAGCGTTGAACACCGCGCTCCAGTCGATGGTCGCGCAGAGGAAACCGCCGACCAGAAGATTCAGCGCTCCGAACACGTAGGTCGCCCACTTCTGGATCACCAGCAGCGTCGCGTGGCCGAGGCCGGATACCGACAGAGTCAGCAGCACGAAAATCGCGATAAAGATCAACGTCAGTATCGGCGCACTTTTCGCTTCCACGGGTGAGCCGAACAGGATCGAGCACAGCGACAACAGCACAAATGCTGCGGTGGTGGTGTTGACGGTTTCCCAACCCAGGCGCGACATCAGCGAGACCAGCGTCGGGCCGATATTGCCGCGCACGCCGAAGATCGCCCGCGACAAGGTCAGGCTCGGTGCGCGGCCACGTCGACCGGCAATCGAGATGATCCCGACCACCGCGAACGAACCGGCAGCGCCGATGATTGCGACGATGATTGCCTGCCAGATCGCCAGCCCGCGAAACGCCACCAGCGTGGCGCCCAGCGGCAGACCGAGGATGGAAATGTTGGCGGCGAACCAGACCCAGAACAGTTGCAGCGGATGGCCGTTGCACTCGGCTTCCGGCACCGGTTCGATGCCGCGGGTTTCCAGTTGCCCGGCGCTTTGCCCGGCGTTTGATGAACTCATGAAGATGCTCCTGTTTGCCTTTTTTGTGGTTGTGGCAATGATGCAAAACGACAAGACATCGCGGCCGTCCTCGGCCTGTCTGCGCGATCCATTGCGGGTTAAAAATTCGAAATTCGCGGTGCGGCTTTCGCGAGCAGGCTCGCTCCCACAGGGATCACGCCGTACCTGCTCGCGAAAGCGTCAGCCCAGTCAGCGCAAGGCCAACAGCCCCTGCACCAACGGCTCAAGCTCCAGGTGATTAACCGATTTGACCGTGTCGATCATCGGCACTGGCCAGCTCTCAAGACCCAGGCAGGCCCCGAGCATGGCGCCGAGAATCGCCGCGATGGTGTCAGTGTCACCGCCAAGACTGGCGGCCATGCACAGCGCATCAAACGCGCTCATCTCGCCGACAGCCACTTGCTGCGCCAGGGCAAACGAAACCACCACCGATTCCTGCGACGCCACCGAAGTACCGATCACGTCATAGAGCAGATCCGCCAGCAAAGCCTTGTCGCTATCGACACTGATGGTGCGCGCCCAACTGATTCGCGAGCCAATGCGCCCACCGGCCACCCAGTGCCCGTGCGCCTCGGCTTGCTGAGCGATGTGCTGGCCGAGGTTCAACGCCTCGCCCAGGTCCATGCCATTGATGCCGGCAGATACCACCGCTGCCACCGCCGCCGCACTGGAAATCCCCAGCGTGGTGTTGTGGGTGACCTGACAGGCCTGTACCACCGCTGCGATAAACCGCTGAGGATCGGCAACATCCGCCGCGATCCCTACCGGCGTAATGCGCATGGCCGCGCCGTTGGTGGTGCCGTAGCGTCCGGCCTCTTCCGGCGAATGGCCGGCGAGGATCATTTCGATGGCGCGCTTGGTCGACGGCCCGAGCAAGTCCTGCGAGCCCTTGGCCTGCATCTCGGCTTCCCACTCGATCAAGCGTTGCGCGAGGATCGCCGGTTCGATGCGGCCTTTGCCTTCGACCAGCAACTCACCGACCAGAATGGCTTGTTCAGTGTCGTCGGTGATCGAGCCTTTGGGCATGTTTGCGGCGATCGGTTGCAAGGGACCTGCATCCTGCAGATCAGTGATTGTGCCGAAGCGGGTCTTGATGGTTTCGCGGTTCAGCGATTGCGTCGGCATGCCCAGTGCATCACCGAGGGCCAGGCCATAGAAAGCACCAAGGGCACGGTTGAGCGCGGTCATTTCGATTCTCCAAATTGCAGGTGCAAACGGAAATGCACCGGATCGAGCAGGCTTTCGACCAACTCCATGAAACGGTTCTGGCGATCATAGGTGGTACGCAACGCCTTGAGGAAAACGGTGCCGACCGGGCGCCCGAGCAATTCGGCGTCTTCGGCATTCAACGGCTCGGCACCGATCCACTGATCACCGCGTTCGCCGATGTAGCCGTATGCGGCAAGGGTGATGGTCAGGGAATTGTCGATCAGACCGACACGCGGCAGGCTTTCCAGGCCGCCAGTGGCCGGCATCAAAGAGCGTTCGAGGGAGACCAGTGTGCCTTCGTTAGAGCGGCGGCGACGGTCGAGGGTGATGAATTGGTCAGTGCCGAACCGCGAGAGCAGATCGGGCCGGGTCACGGCTTCCAGACGCAGCACTTCGGTGTTGATCAGCGCGCCGCTGTCGGCCAGCGCCTGCGCCCAGCCGCTGCGCTGGTCGAGCGCGACACCGTCGAAAGTGACGATGGATCCGACGCCGCTTTGCGTGGCGATGTAATTGCGCCGTTTCAGTTCGGCCAGTGCTTCGCGCAGCGTGCCTCGGCTGACTTGGAATTCTTGAGCCAACTGATGTTCGCCGGGCAACAGAAAGCCGTCCTCCATGAGGCCGCTTTCGATGCGCCGGACGAGTTCGTCGACCACCCGTTGTTTCTTGTCAAATCGTACCTGTCTAATCATGTACAAATTGATACCCGAAACGGGTGCGGGCGAGCAAGGAATATTTGGGGAGAGTGACGAAAGGCGGGAGAATCAAAAGCCCCTCACCCTAGCCCTCTCCCGGAGGGAGAGGGAACTGATCGAGGTGTTTATTCCAATTACATCGACCTGAAATATCCAGTCGAACTCAGGTTTGAAAAGCTAAGAGATCTGCTCCCTTTCCCCTCTCCCTCTGGGAGAGGGCTGGGCGGGCGGCGTTCCGATGAGGGTAGCCTTTGACTCAGCGTTGTTTCAGACGGTCAATCACGACGGCCAGCAGCAGAATCGAACCCCGAATCACATACTGATAAAACGTATCAATATTCTTCAAGTTCATCGCATTCTCAATAATCGCCAAAATCAACACCCCGGCAATCACATGCCGAATCATGCCGATCCCACCGCTCAACGACACCCCGCCCAACACGCACGCCGAGATCACCGTCAGCTCAAATCCCTGACCAATCATCGGCTGCCCCGAGGTCATCCGCGACGCCAGAATCACCCCCGCCAACGCACCGATCACACCATGCACGGCAAAGATAATGATCTTGGTCCGGTCAACGTTCACACCCGCGAGCAACGCCGCTTCCTGGTTGCCACCGATGGCCATGGTGTTGCGCCCGTAGGTGGTGTAATTCAACAGCCAACCAAAAAACAGGAAGCAAACAATGGTGATCAGAATCGGCACCGGCACGCCAAACAACTGGCCATTGCCGAAAACGAAGAACGATTCCTGCGACACGCCCACTGCTTTGCCGTTGGCAAAAATGTAAGCCAGACCGCGAACGATCTGCATGGTCGCCAACGTCGTGATCAACGCATTGACGCGCAACTTGGCAATCACGATCCCGTTGATCAACCCGACAATCAGGCCCATCACCAGCGCCGCGCTGACACCGAGAAACACGCTATTGGTGTCACGCATCACCACCGCCGCAACCACCCCGGCGCAGGCAATCACCGAGCCCACCGACAGGTCGAAATGCCCCGACGCCAGGCAGTACAACATCGTGCACGCGGCAATCCCGGTGGTGGAAATCGCCAAGCCCAGGCCACGCATGTTCAGCGGCGAGAGGAAGTTGTCGATCAGCAGCGTGCAGGCAACGAATATGCCCACAGCCGCCAGCAACATGACCCAGTCATCAAGGAAGCGTCGCATGTCCAGCGGCTTGCGCTCTTTCGGCAGGGTTTCGTTTTGGGTTGTCATCATAGTCACCTCTCAGTTCGCCACGCCGTCAGCGCGGTGGCGCGGCAAAGCCAGTTGCAGCAGGTTGGATTCATTGGCCTGATCGCGGCCGATTTCGCCGCGCAGGGCGCCTTCGCAGAGCACCAGAATGCGGTCGGAAATGCCCATCACTTCCATCAGATCGCTGGACACCACGATCACCGAAATGCCGTCGGCGGCGAGGTTATGGATGATCTGGTAAATCTCGGCTTTGGCACCGATGTCGATGCCGCGCGTCGGTTCGTCGAGCAGCAGGACCTTCATCGGCATCGACAGCCAGCGACCGAGAATGGCCTTCTGCTGATTGCCGCCGGAGAGGAATTTGATCTGCTGGCCGGCGTGCGGGGTTTTCACTTTCAGCGCTTTGATCTGTTTGTCGGCGTTGCCCTTTTCCCACAGACCACGAATCAGGCAACCGAGGCCGGAATGAGCGCCGCGTGCGCTGATGTTGATGTTTTCGGCGACGCTGGCCAGCGGGATGATGCCTTCCTTCTTGCGATCTTCCGGGCAGAGCAGAATGCCCGCAGCAATCGCGTCGCGCGGTGAGCGCAGTTTCAGTTCGTGACCGCGCAATTCGAGGCGTCCGGCGGTGTTGCGTTCCAGCCCGCTGAGCAGGCGAAACAGCTCGGTGCGCCCTGCCCCGACCAATCCGAACAGGCCAAGGATTTCACCTTTGTGCGCTTCGAAACTGATCGGCTCGCGCAGACCCGGGCCGAGCAAACCATCAACCTTCAGCGCGACGGCACCGCGTGGTCGATGGCGATAATCGTAGATGTCCTGAATGTCGCGACCGACCATGCAGGTCACCAGTTGATCGTGGGTCAACTGGCTCATGTCGTCGAAGGTGCGCACGTAGCGACCGTCCTTGAACACCGTCACGGCGTCACAGATGCGGAACACTTCTTCCATGCGGTGGGAAACGTAGAGCACGACTTTGCCCTCGTCACGCAAGCGGCCGATGATTGCCATCAAGCGGTCGATCTCGCGGGCCGAAAGGCTGCTGGTCGGCTCGTCGAAAGCGATGACGTGGGCACCGCGCGACAGCGCCTTGGCGATTTCCACCAGTTGCCGCTGGCCGAGGGACAAGCGCCCGACCTTGGTCTGCGGATCGATTTCGTCGGCCAGGCCTTTGAGGCAGTTCAACGCTTGCTGACGCAGGACACCGCGATTGATCAAACCGAAACTGGCCGGCAGATGGCCGAGAAACAGGTTTTCGGCGACGGTCATTTCCGGCACCAGATGCAACTCCTGGTGAATCACCGCGACGCCGCTGCCGATGCTGTCAGCGGTCGACTTGAACGCCATGGTCTGCTCGCCGATCTGCAACTCGCCGCTGCTCGGGATGTAAGCACCGCCGAGGATTTTCAGCAGGGTCGATTTGCCAGCGCCGTTCTCGCCCATCAAGGCGTGAACCTGACCGGGATGGGCGACAAAGCTGATAGCGTCCAGCGCCTTCACCCCGGGAAAGGTTTTGCCGATCCCGTTGAAGCGCAGGCTGCCGCTGGCACCGTGTTGTTCTTGTGTTTGTACTTGCGCGTGCATAAAGCCACCTCTTCACACCGAAAAACGGCCCGGCTGCCCGGGCCGCCACTGCGTCAGTTCCACAGGCCGATTTTTTCCAGCTCTTGCTTGAAGTTCTCGCGGGTGATCAGGGTGACGTCGTCCATCGCGGTGTACTTCGGCGGTTCTTTGCCGGTGGTGACCCACTCGTACATCATCTCGGCAGTCTTGTAGCCTTCGATGTGCGGGCTTGGCAGCATCGAGCCGAAGAAGCCGCTGTTAGGCTTTTTCAGTTCGCCGATGGCGTCGGTGCCGTTGATGCCGATGCCGATCACGTTGGCCGCAGCAAACCCGGCGGCTTCGGTGGCGCGCACGCCGCCGAGCACGGTGTTGTCGTTCATACCGCCGATGATCAGGTTTTTTGCGCCGCTCGGCAGTTTCACCAGCGCCGAGTTGGTGGCGTCCATGCTGCCCGGTACGTCGAGGGTTTTCAGTGCGGCAAACAGAATGTGATCCTTCGGCATCCCGGCGTCCTCGAGGGATTTCACCGAACCGTCGGTGCGCTTCTTGCCGGTGTCGAGTTCGTTGTAGGTGTTGACGACCGCGTAAGTGTCTTTCCAGTCCCAGTTACGTTTCTTCGCTTCGGCGACCATGGCGTTGCCCTGTTTCTGGCCGACTTCAAACGCGGCCATGCCGAGGTACGGCACGTCTTCCATGAACTTGCCGTTGGCGTCGACGAAACGGTCATCGACGGCAATCACTTTCAGGTCGTTGAGTTTGGCCTTGGCCATGATTGCCGGGCCGAGCGAGACGTCCGGCGGGCAAATCACGAAGCCCTTGGCACCGTTGGCAGCAAGACTGTCGATCGCCGAGAGGGTTTTCTCACCGTCCGGCACGGCAATCTTGATCAGTTCAAAGCCCTTGTCCTTGGCGGCTTTCTCGGCGAAGGCCCATTCGGTCTGGAACCACGGTTCTTCCGCCTGCTTGACCAGAAAACCGATTTTCACGGTGTCGGCAGCGAGCAGGGCACTGCTCAGGCTGAACGCGGTGACCGCCAGGGCGGTACTGCACAGGGTACGAATCCCGAAACGACGTTTCATAAGCTGACTCCTTGTTATTTTTTTGAGCAATGTTTGAAAAGCGTTAAAGCGTGTTCCTGCAATGCCTGTTGAAAATAGTCATATCGTATGATGATTGGATTTCACACGGATTTATCCGCGTAAAATCCACTGTGCTCAGTCGTGGTACATCACCGAGCGACCACCATCGATGGTGATGCATGAAGCATTGATGAACGGCGCTTCATCACTGGCCAGAAACACCGCCGTCATTGCCACTTCGAGCGGCTGACCGATGCGTTTCGGCGGGTGCAGATCGAAGGCGCGCTGACGCTCGGCGTGCGGGTCGGCGAAACCGTTCCAGTAATCGACGTTCAGTTGCGTTTCGATATAGCCCGGCGCGATGGCGTTGACGCGAATACCTTTCGCCGCGTATTCGATGCCGAGCGCGCGGGTCAGGCCGAGCAAACCGTGTTTGGCCACCGGGTACGGAAAGCAGCCGGGAATGATGTGGCTGGAATGGGTCGAGGCGATATTGATGATGCTGCCGACGCCCTGCTCGATCATCTGCGGCAGCACTGCCTTGCAACCAAACCAGGCGCCGTCCAGATCAATGGCGAAGCAGCGACGCCAGTCTTCTTCGGTCATGGCCAGCGGATCACGGAACACGTTGACCCCGGCGCAGTTGACCAGCACATCGATGCGCCCGTGCAGCTCAACGGCGCGTTTGGCCATGGCATGCAGGTCGGGCTGATGCGAGACATCCGCCTTCAGCGCTTGCACGTCGTAACCTTGCTCACGCCAGTGCACGGCAACCGTCTCGACTTTTTCCGCCTGAATATCACTGATCACCAGTTTCGCTTGCTGCGAGGCGAACGCCGCAACAATGGCTTCGCCGATGCCTTGCGCGGCGCCGGTCAGCAGCACGACCTTGTTTTTCAGACGCTCGCCCTTCGGCGGTGCGGGCACCGGCGGCAGGGAAAGAGGTTCAGCCATGGATCAGGACTCCTGTTTCGCAAGCACAAAAAAACCGGGCATCTGCCGATGTCCGGTCTGGAAGGCGGTTGGAACGAAACAGGCAAGCGCACGCGACAGCTTGGGGCCGTTGCGAGACGCGGACTCCACACGGGAGTGCGATAGACATTCGCTGCATCACTTCACCTGTTTTGTTTTTTTAAGTGTGAGTGCGTGTTACTGCTGGAGCCGACTATAAACCCGACTGCCGAATAATCTCAATATATAATTTTGCATCCCATATTTTGGGATTTAACTGGCAAACCGTGTACAGAGTTTTCCTGCGACATCCACGCGCATCGACAGCACCGCGCCATCCAGCGGATGGTTGTGCGGACTCTTGGCACTGGTGATGTACAGGGTTTTCAGGTCTTCACCGCCGAACACACAACTGGTCGGGCGGCTGACTGGCAGATCAATCCTGCGGTCGACCTTGCCGTCAGGCGTCAGGCGCAGCAGGCAGCTACCGTCCCAGCGGGCATTCCACACGTAGCCTTCGGCATCCATTGCTGAACCGTCCGGGCCACCGTTCTGATCAGGGCCGTACCAGGGAGTGGCCACATCAAGGTTGCCGTCGGCGTGAATAAAATAGCGATACAGCGTGTCCTCGAGACTGTCACCGAACAGGACTGTGGTGCCGTCGTCGCTCCACAGCAACGTATTGGGAATGCCCAGGCCGCGCAGCAATGGCGTGACCCGTTTATCCGGATCAATGCGGAACAGGCCACCGCAGCGCTGGGTGATCGGCAGATCTTCGCCCTGCTCGCCGATGTTGTTTTGCATGGTGCCGAGCCACAGTCGCCCCTGAGCATCGCAACGCGCTTCGTTGGGGCGATTGCCCGGTTGCGGGTCGGCGACGCAGAACAGCGTCAGTCGTGGTTCGAGGCCCGGGGAATCGAGGTCGAGACGATAGACGCCGCTGCTCAGGGTCACCAGTGCATCGCCGCTGGCGCAGGGGATGAACGCGGAAACGTGTTCGGGCATCTGCCAGATCTGCACGTTCTGGCCGATCAGGCGCAGGACCTGTTTGCCGGCGATGTCCACCCAGTACAACGCCTGCGTCGGTGCGTCCCAGAACGGGCCTTCACCGAGTCGGGCGCGGTGTTGGGTCAGGGCGGTCCACGTCATGACAACTCCTTGGATCTTGTTGTTGTTTTAATGTGGGAGCGAGCCTGCTCGCGAAGGCGTCGTGTCAGTCGATGCATGAGTTGCCTGATACACCGCCTTCGCGAGCAGGCTCGCTCCCACAGGGAAATTTGTATTAACCAGCTTTTTTGTCGGCCATGACTTTCGGGTAGAAGCGTTTGATCGCCAGGTCCGCATTGTCGATCAGGGTCATGCACGCCCACACGCCCCGCGCGGAATCCCGGGCGGCGATGGCGTCGGCCATGTCCTTGTGGATCGGCAAGGTGCGGCGCAGTTCATCCGGATCGGCAGCAGATACTTCGAACGACACCGCCAGCAATGCGCCGAGGGCCGGAACCATTTGTTCAATGAATTGATTGTGGCTGGCCGCGAGGATGCATTCGTGGAAGAACTGGTCGGCGCGGTTGTAATCGGTGCCGCTGTCGACCGCGCGCTCGAGGGCGTTGTAAGCCAGTTGCACCGCTTCGATCTGGTCCAGCGTCGCCCGCTCACACGCCCAGCGCACGGCCATCGGTTCGATGGTACGGCGCAGGTCGAGCAAGTCATCGACGAAATTTTCCGGCAGGCCGTTGCGCGACAGCCAACCGACCACTTGCGGATCGAACAGGTTCCAGCGCCGCACCGGCAGCACGCGGGTGCCGACTTTCGGCCCGACTTCGAGCATGCCTTTGGCAACGAGGGTCTTGATTGCTTCGCGAATAACCGTACGACTGACGCCGAGTTGTTCACCCAGATCGGCCTCAACCTTGATGGTCTGCCCCGGCTTGACCTGGCCAGCGGCAATCCAGCTGCCAAGCCAGTCAACGGTCGACGAATGAAAGCTGCTGGACATGAACACCTCAAAGCAGGTCGCGATAGGTGAACACGCTAATCATCATATGATTAACAGTCAATCAGGATTTTTCAGGCAACCCACAAAACCAAATGTGGGAGCGAGCGTGCTCGCGAAAGCGGTAGGTCAGTCAATACTCAGGCTGACTGATACACCGCTTTCGCGAGCAGGCTCGCTCCCACAGTTCGGGATTTGTATTGCTCAGGGTTCCAGGCCGATGCGGAAGAACTCGCCGCCACTCCACACACCGAGCCAGCGCTGGCCGTCGATTTCGCGACTGACCGCCAGTTCCACCAGTTGATAGAACACATTGCGGTGGATCAGCGCTTCAAGGTTGGTGCGCACATGCACGTAAGGCGCTGGTTCTTGGGTCGTGGGATCAATCTCAACCCGGATCGGATGCGCCGGCCCGGCCTCGGCGGTTTCCTCAACGTTGGTGGTAAAGCGCAACAGCTGCGCCTCCCCCTCGCCTTCAACCTCAACCGCAATAGCCACAAACGGCGCATCGTCGACCTTGATCCCGACCTTCTCGACCGGGGTAATCAGGAAATAATCATCGCCGTCGCGGCGCATGATCGTGGAGAACAATTTGACCATCGGCTTGCGCCCGATCGGCGTGCCCAGGTAATACCAGGTGCCGTCGCGGGCGATGCGCATGTCGATGTCGCCGCAGAAGTCCGGATTCCACAAGTGCACCGGCGGCAAGCCTTTGGTTTTCGGGATCTGTCCCAACAGGTCATTGGCTTTTTGCGGGCCACTCATGGCGTTCTCCTTGAATTATTGGTCGCCGACTCCCAACAGGCTGCGCGCGTACTGGGCCAGTGGCGGGCCGATCAGGTCTTCGGGCTTGCTGTCGTGGAACGTCAGTAAACCGCCACGACTCTTGATCCGTGCAGTATCAATCAAATACTGGGTGCTGGTCTCGATCAACATGATCTGAATCACACCGCCGTCGATGCCGAGGCGATCAACCGCTTCTTCATCGAGCCACTCATCGGAGTTGCCGATGCGATCGTCAGCCTTGGCGAAACGCGTGTACAGCAGATAGTGCGCACCAACATCGCGAGCTTCGCCCATCGCCTGGTCCAGGCCTTCCGGCGCGCGAGCACGGCGGACCATCGGGAAGTACTCGACGAAGCCTTTGAAGGCTTCTTCGGCCACCACGTTCGGGCGCGGGTAGGAACCGCCCGGCGGTGCGAACGCGCCTTGGGCAATGTAGATGAACGAGTCCGGCTGAATGCGGAAGTTGTTCACGCGACGGCTGTCGCTATGATCCAGCAAGCCCGCGTCGCTCATCTGGTAGCGAGTGCCTTCGGCCATATCGCTGACAGTCATACAGCCGCCAAGCGCCAAAACGGCCAGCAGCAAAACCAGGCTACGCATCCTATTCCTCCAGAGGCCGGTGACGGAAAACCGGCGAATGGCCGTAGGATGCAGCTTTTGCGCCAGCTCAAGAAATTTGTTGATGGTTAAATCGTATTCGCGAGCAGGCTCGCTCCCACAGGGGGAATACATTCCAAGGTGGGAGCGAGCCTGCTCGCGAAAGCGGTTGATCAGCCGCCGATAATTTTCATCACTGTCGCGCCACCTGAGAACGCCACCTCCTGCTTGTCGCCCAACGCTTTGACCAGCAAACGCTGGAGCGCTGGCAAGGCCTGATGACGCGGCTTGTCGAGCAAATCGCCGACATAGTGGCGGTTGCTCGACGACAGGCAGCCATGCAGCCAACCGGTCGACGACAGGCGCAAGCGCGAGCAGGTCCGGCAGAACGGCACGCTTTCGTTGGCGATCACGCCAAAGTTGCCCAGGCCTGGAATCGCATAGCGCACCGCCGTAGCGTCAACTGGCGCGTCGGTTTGCGCGTACTCGTAACGTTCGCCAATCAGCTGCAGTAATTGCTGCAGGCTGACGAACTGTTGCAGGAAGGCATTGGAGTCCTTGGCCAGATGGCCCATGCGCATCAGCTCGATAAAACGCAGCTCATATCCGCGTTCGAGGCAGTAATCCAGCAGCGGCATCACCTGGTCGAGGTTCTGCCCACGCAACGGCACCATGTTGACCTTGATCTTCATCCCCGCCGCTGCCGCTTGATCCATGCCGTCAAGCACGGTGGCCAGATCGCCGCCACGGGCGATGCTGCGGAAAGCACCGGCGTCGAGGGTATCGAGGGACACGTTGATCCGGCGCAGACCGGCATCCACCAGCAGTGGCAGTTTTTTTGCGAGGAGTTGACCGTTGGTGGTCAGGCTGATGTCTTCAAGGCCCATCTTGCCGACAGCGGTCATGAACGTTTCGAGTTTGGGGCTGACCAGCGGCTCGCCACCGGTAATTCGCAGCCGCTCGATGCCGGCGGCCTCGATCAGATACGCCACGCCACGCGCCATGGCTTCGGCCGACAGTTCATCCTGCGCAGCCACCAACCGCTTGCCGTTCGGCACGCAGTAGGTACACGCGTAATTGCAGGCTGAAGTCAGACTGATCCGCAAATTGCGAAAACGCCTGCCTTGACGGTCAACGATCATGATCACTCCGGCGATAGAAAATCGAGCCGCTAAAACTTGACTCACAAATCAAGTTTTAGCAAGCCCTATGCCTGAGTATATTCCTGCGTTACTGCGTCATGTAGCGAAATCATGGCGCAATAAGGCGGCTGAATGGCTCAGCTGCTTGGCGTTTCCGGGTCACGCTTGCGTTTGTTGCCCATGCGCACGCCAATATCCATCAGGAATTGGAAGAAACCTTCCTGATCTTCCAGCACATTGCTCCAGAACGGCGAGTGATACAGCGCAACAGCGCCGTGCACCAGCGCCCAGGACGCGCAGTAGTGGAAGTATGGCGGCACGTCTTCGAGCTTGCCTTCGCTGATGCGGCCCTTGATCAACAGGGTCAGGCGTTCGAAGTTCGAGGCACGGATCTTGTGCAACTCCTCGACCATTTCCGGCACCTGATTGCCTTTGACGACCTTCTCTTCGAGACGGTCGAACAGGCGATAACGCTGCGGGTCGCGCATGCGGAATTCGAAGTAGGCGCGGGACAGCGCTTCCTTGTCCTTGTCGACATCGGCCGAATGCAGCAGCTCGTTCAAATCACGCTCGTAATCGAGCATGAGGCGCAGATAGATCTCGGCCTTGGATTTGAAGTGCTTGTAGATCGTGCCTTTGCCGATACCCACGGCATCAGCAATCATCTCGACGGTGACGCTGTCTTCACCTTGGTCGAGGAACAGCTTGAGCGCGGTATCGAGAATTTCTTGCTCGCGGCGACGAAACTCACGGACCTTACGAGGTTCTTTGTGCATAAGAAAAGGTCTGAAGGGTCAAAATTCGAAGCCGCGTATTATGCCTAACTTGCGCAAAAATGCACGGATCATCCGACCATATCTGTGTTTCATGTTCATTTTGAGAACGTTTTGGGCGCAATGAGAACTCAACTGAAGCGAACGTATTCCAAATTTGTTTAAAAACCCCGACCGGCTAACTGGACTGCACGCCAGACTGATCAATACTTGAACTGTCGGGCGACATCTCCCCCAAGTGTCGTGCCGGTAAAGGTACCAAGGGACCGCGTGCCTTTGTTTTACTCCTAATGGTCTTAACCCGGATTCACCCCCCAGAACCCGGGTTTTTTTTGCCTGCGATTTGGCTAAGGCCTACAGGGCAGATTTAACACTGGCCAGCGGGAACAGACGCTTGAAGTTCTCGGTTGTCTGCTCGGCAAAACGCTCGTAGTTTTCACCACGCAACATCGCCAGAAACTCCGCCACTTCGCGCACGTACTGCGGCAGGTTCGGCTTGCCGCGATAAGGGATCGGTGCCAGATACGGTGAATCGGTTTCCACCAGCAAGCGATCCGCCGGGACCTTGCTAGCGACGTCGCGCAAAGCATCAGCATTGCGGAACGTGACAATACCCGACAGGGAAATGTAATAACCCATGTCCAGTGCAGCCTTGGCCATGTCCCAGTCTTCGGTGAAGCAATGCAGCACACCGGCCTGAGGCAACGCCGCTTCGCGCAGCAATTCAAGGGTATCGGCACGCGCGCCACGGGTGTGGATGATCACCGGTTTGCCGGTCTGCTGCGCCGCTTGCAGGTGCAGACGAAATGACTCCTGCTGCAGTTCAGCGGCTTCCGGTTCGTAGTGATAGTCGAGGCCGGTTTCACCGATCGCCACGACTTTCGGGTGATTGAGCTCGTGCAGCAGCCAGTCCAGCGCTGGCGCCGCACCGGGTTGTACATCGAGCGGATGCACGCCGACCGAACAATCGACATCGTCATAACGCTCAGCCAGGGCTTTGACGTCGGCGGCGTTATCGGCACTCACGCCGATGCACAAGAAGTGCCCTACTCCGCGCTCACGGGCCGCATCCAGTGCAGCATCCAGCGAGCCGTCATGGGCGGCGAGGTCGAGGCGATCAAGGTGACAATGGGAATCTACAAGCATAAAAAGACGGCTACTTACATCGTATGAGTGGGACGGTCGGATTTAAGCGCTCCGGCCAGATGGGTTTCGATGCGACTGCGCGCCGTGTTGTCGCCATCGTTGAACTGTACGCCAACACCGGCAGCGCGATTGCCTTGCGCCCCTTTGGGGGTGATCCACGCGACCTTGCCGGCCACCGGGATCTTCTCGGCCTCGTCCATCAGGTTGAGCAGCATGAACACCTCATCGCCCAACCGGTAACTCTTGTTGGTCGGGATGAACAAGCCACCGTTCTTGATAAACGGCATATAAGCGGCGTAGAGCACCGACTTGTCCTTGATGTTCAGGGACAAAATGCCGTTGCGCGGCCCGGGGCTGACGGATTCATTCATGTTGACCTCCACTGCTGATGTTCAGAGTCTAGGTACACATTCTTATCTTTGACCAGGCAATCCCGCCCATTGCACCAACAACGCTTCCAGCAGCAAGGCCGGATTGAGGTTGGCTTTGCTCATGACTTTCTGCCGCTGGGCGAGAATCCAGTCCTGAATCTCGAGGACTTTGCCTTGCGCACTTTTCTGCGCCAGGTATTGCACGACTTTGCGCATGTCGGTCAGACCGAGCCCTGCTTCATCCTGAGTCAATTGATAACGCAGGATCAGGCTCGACCAATCGCAGAACCAGTCAAACAGACGCAGCATCGGAATGCTTTTCCACTCCTCAGCCAGTTGCGTCGGCGATTGCTGCTGCTTGAGCAACTTCTTCACGCCCTCGACCACTTGCGCGCGTTGTTCACGCACGCCCTGGGATTGCAGACTGACCGCCATCAACGGTGAGCCGGCGGCCAGCGTCAGCAGTTCGACACGTTCGTCTTCGGAGCAGTCCGGCAGCGCCTGAGCCAGCCATTGCAGGCTCATCGCCTCGCCCGGCAGCGGACAGGCCTGCTGCACGCAACGGCTCTTGATCGTTGGCAGCAAGCGACTGGTCTGGTGGCTGACCAACAGCAAAACGGTATCGCCGGAAGGCTCTTCAAGGCTCTTGAGCAAGGCGTTGGCGGCATTGATGTTCATCGACTCGACCGGCTCGATCAGCACCACTTTGCGCCCGCCCAGTTGCGCGGTCTGCACCACGAAGCTGACCAGATCGCGGACCTGATCGACCTTGATCGCCTTATCGGCTTCTTCCGGTTCGAGAATGTAATTATCGGGGTGACTGCCGGCCTTGAGCAGCAGGCAGGATTTGCACTCGCCGCAGGCTTCCGGCGTCGGCCGCTGGCACAACAGGCTGGCCATCAAGCGTTCGGCCAGCGCACGTTTGCCGATGCCGGCCGGGCCATGCAGCAGATAGGCGTGGGCGTGCTGTTTACGCCCGGCCAGTTGCTGCCAGAGGCTGTCCTGCCATGGATAGGCCTCAGCCACGGGCCAGCTCCAGCAAATTCGGAATCAGGGTATCCAGCGATTGTTGAACCTTGGCCAGTGGCTGACCGGCATCGATGCGCACATAGCGCGCGGGATCGGCTTCGGCGCGCTTCAGAAACGCATTGCGTACAGCCTCGAAAAACGCCCGGCCTTCCAGTTCGAAACGATCCAGACGGCCACGGGCACTGGCGCGGGCCAGGCCGATTTCTACCGGCAGATCGAAAATCAGCGTCAGATCCGGACGCAGGTCGCCCTGCACGAAAGTTTCCAGTGTGGCGATGCGCTCCAGCGACAAACCGCGACCGCCGCCCTGATAGGCGTAAGTCGAGTCGGTGAAACGATCACACAGCACTACCGCACCCCGGGCCAGCGCCGGTCGAATCACTTCAGCCAGGTGCTGAGCGCGCGCGGCGAATACCAGCAACAACTCGGCGTCCGGGTTCATGACCTCGTCGGCCGGCGCCAGCAGCACGTCGCGAATCCGCTCGGCCAATGGCGTGCCACCCGGCTCGCGGGTCAGCACCACTTCGATACCGGCGGCGCGCAGGCGCTCGGCAAGGTATTCGCGGTTAGTGCTTTTGCCGGCGCCTTCCGGGCCTTCCAGGGTAATAAACAAGCCAGTCACAGGCAGTCCTTAATCAAAGTCATTGCGTGTTTTGTGGGGCGGCTTCTGGAGCCGGCGCAGGCTCCTGAGGCGTAACTTGCGGCAACGCTTCCGGGGCGGTATCCGGAGAGGCGGCAGGAATCGCCTCCTCGGCAGCCGGAGCGGCTTCAGGGGTTATCGCCGGCGCCGGGCTGGAACGGTAATCGGCACGGCGCTTGAGCTGGTACTCACGCACCGCGTTATTGTGCGCATCCAGATCGTCAGAGAACACATGGCTGCCATCGCCACGTGCAACGAAGTACAGGCTGGTGCCGTCCACAGGATTCAGTGCCGCGTGAATCGCTTCACGCCCGACCATCGCAATCGGTGTCGGTGGCAGGCCGGGAATTACGTAGGTGTTGTAAGGCGTCGGCTCTTTCAAATGCGCCCGAGTCAGCTTGCCGGTGTAGCGATCGCCCAGACCATAGATGACGGTCGGGTCGGTCTGCAGCTGCATGCCCAGGGCCATGCGACGCACGAAGACACCGGCAATCTGCCCACGCTCCTGTGGCACGCCGGTCTCTTTCTCGACCAGCGACGCCATGATCAGCGCTTGATAGGGTTCGCTGTACGGCACATCGGCAGAACGACTTTCCCACTCTTTCGCCAGCACTTCATCGAGGCGATCAAAGGCTTTCTTTAGCAGTTCGGCATCGGACATGCCGCGCACAAAGCGGTAAGTGTCCGGGAAGAAACGGCCCTCCGGGAACAACCCTTTATGACCAATCTTCGCCATGACGTCGCTGTCGCTCAAACCGTTGAGGGTCTGCTCGACCTTGTCGTCTTTGGCCAACGCCGCGCGCACTTGATGAAAATTCCAGCCCTCGACCAGCGTCAGGCTGTACTGGACCACTTCACCGCGCTTCCACAAGTCGATCAGACCGTTGACGGTCATGCCCGGCTGCATACGGTATTCGCCGCTATGGATCGGTGTACCGGCGAGATTGAAGCGCCAATAGACTCGCAACCAGAATGCGTCCTTGATGACGCCATCGGTTTCGAGGGAAAGGAACGTACGGGTCGGAGTGGAGCCTTTCGGCACATCCAGCAGTTCTTCCTGCGTGATGTTCAGAGGCTGTTCCAGCGCGGAGTGAATCTTCCAGGCGCTGGCGCCCATCAACAGCCCTGCCAAAACCAGTCCGGTTTCCAGCAGCAGCAAAAGTTTACGTCTCACAAATCAGGCATCCAGTAGGGCGCGGGCAATGGTTTGCAGTTTACGGGTGAGCGGGCCAACCGGCCAGCTCAGTGCAGCGTAGGCGCGTACCGGCCAGACGCCATACACGCTGTTGCAGACAAACACTTCATCGGTCCATTGCAGCTGTTCGAGGCTGATGTCGGCGATCTGCGTGGGAATGGCCAGTGACTCGGCCTGAAACAATATTTCGGCGCGCATCACACCGGCAACGCCGCAGCGTTTCAAATCCGGCGTGATCAATACACCGTCGCGCACCAGAAACACATTACTGAACACCCCCTCGATCACTCGACCGGCCTGATCTAGCATCAAGCCTTCGGCGTGCTCGCTGTCCTGCCATTCGGCACGGGCGATGACTTGTTCCAGTCGATTGAGGTGTTTGAGTCCAGCCAGTAAAGGCTGTATGGAGAGTCGCGTGTTACACGGAAACAGACGAATGCCTTGTTCAGCATGCACAGCGGGATAAGCTGCCGGAGGATTGCCTTGCAGAATACGTCGGCCAGGCGCCGCCGGATCAGGTGCGTAACCGCGCAGACCGTCGCCACGGGTAAGGATCAGCTTGAGTACACCCTCGCCCATCGCTGCCGCATAACTCAGCAGCTCGTGGCGAACCCGTTCGATATCGGCGGCGATGGCCAGACGCGAACAACCATCGGCCAGACGCGTCAGGTGCCGATCCAGCAGGATCGGCTGTCCATCACGCACGGCGATGGTCTCGAACAGACCGTCGCCGTAAGCCAGGCCGCGATCTTTCAGCGACAGAGCGTCAGCCGGTTGACCGTCGACCCAGCTGTCCATCAGCCTGCGAACCGACGGAACGCCAAGGTGCCGTTGGTGCCGCCAAAACCGAAGGAGTTGGACAGCACGACATCGATGTCCATGTTGCGCGCAGTGTGCGGCACGAAATCGAGATCGCAGCCTTCATCCGGCTCATCGAGGTTGATGGTCGGCGGTGCCACTTGGCTGTTGATCGCAAGAACGCTGAAGATCGCTTCAACCGCGCCCGCCGCACCTAACAGGTGACCGGTCATCGATTTGGTCGAGCTCACTGCCAGTTTGTAGGCGTGATCACCGAACACGGTCTTGATCGCATTGGCTTCGGCGAGGTCGCCGGCCGAAGTCGAAGTACCGTGAGCGTTGATGTATTGCACTTGATCGGCATTGATCTTCGCATCGCGCAGCGCGTTAGTGATGCAGCGTGCTGCACCGGCACCGTCGGCAGGTGGCGAGGTCATATGGAACGCGTCGCCACTGGTGCCAAAGCCGATGAGTTCGGCATAGATGGTCGCGCCGCGCGCCTTGGCGTGTTCCAGCTCTTCGAGAACCAGTGCACCGGCACCGTCGGACAGGACGAAACCATCACGGCCCTTGTCCCATGGACGGCTGGCGCGGGTCGGTTCGTCATTGCGGGTCGACAGCGCACGGGACGCGCCGAAGCCACCCATGCCCAGACCGCATGCGGCCATTTCGGCACCGCCGGCAATCATCACGTCGGCTTCGTCGTACATGATGTTGCGCGCCGCCATGCCGATGCAGTGCGTACCGGTGGTACATGCAGTGGCGATGGCGTAGTTAGGTCCCTGTGCCCCCAGGTGGATGGACAGGAAACCGGAAATCATATTGATGATCGAGCCAGGTACGAAGAATGGCGAGATTCGACGCGGGCCCGTCTCATGCAGGGTACGGCTGGTTTCTTCGATGTTGGTCAGACCGCCGATTCCCGAACCCATGGCCACGCCAATGCGTTCACGGTTGGCGTCGGTGACTTCCAGACCAGCGTTGCGTACAGCCTGAAAGCCGGCAGCGAGACCGTACTGAATGAACAGGTCGAGCTTGCGCGCTTCCTTGACCGACAGGTATTCCTCGACATTGAAGCCCTTTACCGAGCCGCCAAAGCGGGTGGAATAGGCAGAAAGGTCGGTGTGTTCGATCAGACCAATGCCACTGCGGCCAGCCAGAATGCCCTGCCAACTGCTCGGCACATCCGTGCCCAGTGGCGACAACATACCCATACCGGTGACTACGACGCGTCTACGCGACACAGCACTCTCCTTTTTCAAATGACGATTTTGCATCAGGCCTAAAGAAAAAACCGCACGCCATGATGGCAGTGCGGTTTTTCCATGACAGCAAACAACGATTACAAACTATTACGCCTGGTGGCTAGTAACGTAGTCGATTGCAGCTTGTACAGTAGTGATCTTTTCAGCTTCTTCGTCAGGGATTTCGGTCTCGAATTCCTCTTCCAGAGCCATCACCAGCTCAACGGTGTCAAGGGAGTCGGCACCCAGGTCTTCTACGAAGGAAGCGGTGTTGACCACTTCTTCTTCTTTAACACCCAGTTGCTCGGCAACGATTTTCTTGACGCGCTCTTCGATGGTGCTCATACCTTGTTTTCACTCCTAATGGACAAATTCAGGCAGCTGGCCAGTGGGTAAGTGTATAGAAAGACTTTTCAGTTTTTCAACTGAAAGCTTCACTCCTCAAACCCTGCAGCCCTCTGCCTATAAATAGATTGCAGCTTTATAACGGATTTTAGACAGCTCGTATGACATTTTTTTGAAGCAATCCGTCACATTTTACTTACATGTACATCCCACCGTTCACCGGGATTGTAGCCCCAGTGACGTATGCCGCACCGTCGGATGCAAGAAAAGCGACCACAGACGCGATCTCTTGAGCTTGCCCCAGACGACCCAGCGGAATCTGCGTCTGCAAGGCTTCACGCTGTGCTTCAGGCAGTTCGCGCGTCATATCGGTGTCGATAAACCCTGGGGTTACCGAGTTGACCGTAATCGAACGCGAACCGACTTCACGCGCCATCGCACGGCTGAAACCTTCCAGACCGGCCTTGGCGGCTGCATAGTTTACTTGGCCAGCGTTGCCCATGGCACCCACCACCGAGCCAATACTGATAATTCGACCCCAACGCGCCTTGGTCATGCCGCGCAGAACGCCCTTGGACAGGCGATACAGACTGTTCAGGTTGGTATCGATCACGTCGTACCACTCGTCGTCTTTCATGCGCATCATCAGGTTATCGCGGGTGATGCCGGCATTATTGACCAGGATTGCCACCGGCGCACCGAACTGTTCCTGAATACCCGCCAGCACTGCACTGACCGATTCATCGCTGGTGACATTGAGTTCGAAGCCTGCGCCCTGAATACCGTTTTCCTTCAGGGTCGCAGCGATACGCTCGGCGCCCGAAGCGGAAGTCGCGGTGCCAATGACGATGGCGCCCTGACGACCCAGTTCCAGCGCGATAGCCTGGCCGATGCCGCGGCTTGCACCGGTGACCAGTGCAACTTTACCTTGCAGACTCATGCAAGTTTCTCCTGATTCAGGCTTGCGCTGCGCGAGCGGCAGCGAAAGCGTCTGGGGTATTGAGGTTGGAAGTCGCCACGCCTTCGGCGCAACGCTTGTTCAGGCCGGCCAGGACTTTGCCCGGGCCGCATTCGACCAGATTGGTCGCGCCTTTGGCAGCGAGAGTCTGTACCGACTCGACCCAGCGCACGGGCTTGTACAGTTGTTCGAGCAGATCACGCTTGAGGGTTTCCAGATCAGCCGGCACTTGCGCGCTGACGTTCTGTACCACCGGGATCTGCGGCGCCTGCCAGTCGATGGCGGCGATGGATTCGGCAAAGCGCTCGGCGGCCGGACGCATCAGCTCGCAGTGCGACGGCACGCTCACCGGCAGCGGCATGGCACGCTTGGCGCCACGCGCCTTGCAGCCTTCGATGGCGCGCTCGACGGCAGCCTTGGCTCCGGCAATGACCACTTGGCCCGGCGAGTTGAAGTTGACCGCGCTGACCACTTCACCTTGCGCCGCTTCGGCGCAGGCAGCCAGCACATCGGCATCTTCCAGACCGAGGATGGCAGCCATGCCGCCCTGCCCGGCCGGAACAGCTTCCTGCATCAACTGACCGCGACGCTCGACGAGCTTCACCGCATCAGCCAGTGTCAGGCTGCCGGCAGCAACCAGCGCACTGTATTCACCCAGACTGTGACCGGCAACAAAAGCCGGACGCGCACCACCTTCAGCCAGCCACAGACGCCATAGGGCGATCGAAGCGGTCAGAATGGCCGGTTGGGTTTTATCGGTTTGATTGAGCAGCTCTTCCGGGCCCTGCTGGGTCAGCGCCCACAGGTCATAGCCCAGAGCCTCAGAGGCTTCTTTGAAAGTTTCGAGGATCAACGGATATTCCGCGCCCAACTCGGCCAGCATGCCGAGGGACTGCGAACCTTGTCCTGGAAAGACGAATGCGAGGGAAGCAGACATGTAACAAGCCCCTAATGATCTTGTCGTCGGAAAATGGCGCCCCACTGGGGACGCAAGAAACTGACAGTTGGATGGCCCTTTGAACCGGGCGGTCACATTTAAGCATTGTCCGACGAAAACGCCTAAGACAACAAATCCTCCAGACGGCCATGGAGACGCTCGGGGAGATTTTCCTGAATCTCGATCAGCGCACGGGAAATAGCACTCTGAAAGCCCTGAACACCGGCCGAACCGTGGCTTTTCACCACGATACCCTGCAAGCCGAGAAAGCTTGCGCCGTTATGTCGCGCCGGCGCCAGATCCGCCTGCAAACGCTTCATCAGCGGCAACGCCAACGCCCCCACGACACGAGAGGCCAGATTCTTTTTGAACAGCGCCTCGATACGCGCAGCAATCATCGTCGCCAGACCTTCGCTGGACTTGAGCAGGATGTTGCCGACGAAACCATCGCACACCACAACATCCGCCTCGCCGCGATACAAACCGTCGCCTTCGATAAAGCCGATGTAATTGATGCCACGGGCAGCCTGCAACAGCGTCGCAGCCAGCTTGACCTGCTGATTACCCTTTATGTCTTCGGTGCCGATGTTCAGCAGCGCGACGCGCGGGCGATGGATGCCCAGCGTTTGCGCCGCAACAGACCCCATCACCGCAAACTGCAGCAGATGTTCGGCACTGCAATCGACGTTGGCGCCCAGATCAAGCAACTGGCAATACCCCTTCTGCGTCGGGATAGCCGCCACCATTGCCGGCCGATCAATACCGGGCAGCGTCTTCAGCACGAATCGTGACAGCGCCATCAACGCACCGGTATTGCCAGCGCTGACACAGGCCTGAGCCTTGCCGTCACGCACCAGCTCAAGGGCGACACGCATCGACGAGTCCGGCTTGCCACGCAACGCCTGGGTCGGTTTTTCGTCCATGGTGATGACTTCGCTGGCCGCAACAATCGTCAGGCGCGCGCGATCGGCAGCCGATTGGCCGTGGATCAATTCTTCAAGAAGGGAGGGTTGACCGACGAGGGTCAGGTGCAGCGAGGGCGTAGCAGACAGGCAAGCAAGGCTGGCCTGAACAATGCTGCGGGGACCGAAGTCCCCGCCCATTGCGTCAATCGCGATGACTTGAGCGGACAAGTGATTACTCGTCAGCGCCCTTGTCGATCACTTTACGGCCACGATATACGCCTTCTGGCGATACGTGGTGACGCAGGTGAACTTCACCAGTGGTTTTTTCTACAGACAGGGTGCTAGCCTCGAGAGCGTCGTGCGAACGGCGCATGTCACGGGCAGAGCGGGATTTTTTGTTCTGCTGAACAGCCATAATTGATTAACTCCTAAACGTTTGGGTCACGCTTTAACTGCGCCAATACACTGAACGGGTTGGACCGCGTTACCTCGTCCTCGCTCGGTTCGGGCTCATCTGCTCCCGCCGGCTGCTGGCATTCTTCCGGATGATGAGCAGGCACAATAGGCAAGGCAAGCAAAAGCTCTTCCTCGACCAGTGACTGCAGATCCAATGGATCTTCGCCCAGTTCCAGCACGTCATAACCTTTCGGTAACGACTGGGTATTCGCACCCTCCTTCACTACAGCGTAACTGCATTCGCTGTGGATCGGCAGGGTGACCAGCTCAAGACAACGCTGGCAAACCATTTTGACCTCGGTGTCGATAAAGCTGTGGATCACCACAGATTTACGTTCATCTCGTTCAAAAACGAATTTCGCCTGCACCGTACCGACATCGTCGGAAAGCGGGTCGCAGAGTCTCTTCAAATCGGCCAGCAGCAGTTCACCTTGAAGGGTGGTGCCACGGTCAGCCAATTTGCGCGGGTCAACGTGAGGTGGAATCGGGTCATTCAACATAGGCGCAGCATTATAGGGATGCACCCACCCATGTCAAAGGAAATTGTGCCCTGTCCGTCACTTGCGTGCCTCCGTTAGAATTCGTACCTGCCTCAGGAGACGCGAATGCTGCCTTTATTACTCGCTTCAAGCTCGACCTATCGTCGGGAATTGCTCGCCCGCCTGCACCTACCGTTCGTCTGCAGCTCGCCGGATATCGATGAAAGTCACCGCCCAGGCGAATCGGCGATCGAACTGGTCAAGCGCCTCGCCGAACAAAAAGCCCGGGCATTGGCTGACAGCTATCCCGCCCATCTGATTATCGGCTCGGATCAGGTTGCCGTGCTCGGCGAGCAGATCATCGGCAAGCCGCACACCTTTGAGAAGGCGCGCGAGCAACTGATGGCTGCCAGTGGCGCCAGCGTAACGTTCCTCACCGGCCTGGCTCTGCTTAACAGCCAGACCGGCCAATGCCAGGTCGACTGCGTGCCGTTCACCGTGCACATGCGCCAACTCGATCAGCCGCGCATTGAGCGCTACCTGCGACTGGAGCAGCCCTACGATTGCGCGGGCAGCTTCAAGGCTGAAGGACTGGGCGTGAGCCTGTTTCAATCCACCGAAGGCCCTGACGCCACCAGCCTGATCGGCCTGCCGCTGATTCGCCTGATCGACATGCTATTGGCTGAAGGCGTGCAAATTCCCTGACCCACAAAAAACCGGCCATCAAGGCCGGTTTTTTTCAGTTGCAACTTCTTAACGCAATGAAGGCCCGTGGAAACCCATCCACATCGCCAACTGCTCAGCCACACTGGCGCCGAGCTTCTTCGAGAAGCGATCGAACGGCGACTCCTGAACGGTGAAGTCGACCAGCTCCTTCTCGCCAATCACATCACGCGCCACCGAACTGGCATTGCCCAGACCATCGATCAAGCCCAGCGGCAGCGCTTGCTCACCCGACCAGACCAGCCCGGAGAACAGCTCCGGATGCTCTTTGTCTTTCAGACGATCGCCACGCCCCTGCTTGACGCTGTTGATGAACTGCTTGTGCGTGGTGTCCAACACCGTTTGCCAGAAGGCCGTTTCATCAGACTTCTGCGGCTGGAACGGGTCAAGGAACGACTTGTGCTCGCCCGAGGTGTACGTGCGACGCTCGACACCCAGCTTCTCCATGGTGCCGACAAAGCCGTAACCGGCCGCCGTCACACCAATCGAGCCAACCAGACTCGCCTTGTCGGCATAGATCTGATCCGCCGCACTGGCAATGTAATAAGCACCGGAGGCGCCCAGATCGGAAATCACCGCGTAAAGCTTGATCTCCGGATGCAGACCGCGCAGACGCTTGATCTCGTCATACACATAACCCGATTGCACCGGACTGCCGCCAGGACTGTTGATGCGCAGGATCACGCCTTTGACCTTCTTGTCCTCGAACGCCGCCCGCAGGCTGCCAACAATGTTGTCGGCACTGGCCGGCTCTTTGTCGGCGATCATGCCGGTGACGTCGATCAACGCGGTGTAGTTCGGCCCGCGCGTGGCGCTCTTTTCCATGTCCATCAGCGGCGTGAACAGGATCAGCGCCACAAACAGATAAACAAACGTCAGCAGCTTGAAGAAAATCCCCCAACGCCGCGAACGACGCTGTTCCTGAACACCAGCCAGCAGAGTCTTTTCCAACAGCTTCCAGCTTTTTTCGTCACCGTCGTCGGCACTTGCCTTGGCCGGTGCTTTCCATTCGTCGGTCATGCCATCCACCCCAGCAAAAACGTATTAGGCCTGCTTCCCCAGCCAGGCATGTAATTCGGAAAAACGGTCGATCGACAGACGTGGCTCGAATTGTTGCAGCGATTCGATCGATTGCGCGCCATAACTGACCGCGACCGAATCCATCCCCGCATTACGCGCCATCAGCAGATCGAAGGATGAATCGCCGACCATCAGCGCCTGCTCCGGGCGTACACCACAATGAGCAAGGATCTGCTCCAGCATCAGAGGGTGCGGCTTGCTCGCAGTTTCATCGGCGGCGCGGGTGATATCGAAATAATCTTCCCAGCCATTGGCCTTGAGCACCCGATCCAGTCCGCGACGATTCTTGCCGGTCGCCACCGCGAGGTGATAACCCTGCTCGCGAAAGGACGCCATCGACTCGACTACGCCCTCGAACAACGGCGAAGGCACAGCTTCTGCGGCGATGTAGTGATCGGCGTAATACTCGCGAAACGCGGTCATTTCGGCGTCACTGATCTCGGGATACAGCGTGCGAATCGCTTCGGGCAAGCCCAGACCGATGATGCCTTTGACAGCAAAGTCGTCGCGCAACTCGAAACCGGAGCGCCCGGACGCCGAATGCATGGCTTCGACAATCCGGTGAATGGAATCGGCCAGGGTGCCGTCCCAATCGAAAATCAGCAGCTTGTAATCAGATGGGCGCACTCAATCGCTCCACGGTCTTGGCCCACATTTCATCGACCGGCGCCTGCAAGGTCAGCTTGCCGCCATCGGGCAGCGGCACGGTCAGCATGTAGGCGTGCAGGAACAGACGTTTGCCGCCCAGATCACGGATTTCCTTGGTGAAATCCTCATCGCCATACTTGCTGTCGCCAGCAATGCAATGACCGGCATGCAAGGTGTGCACGCGAATCTGGTGGGTGCGACCGGTCACCGGTTTAGCCTCGACCATGGTGGCGAAGTCACCGAAGCGGCGCAGCACTTTGAACATGGTCAGGGCTTCTTTGCCCTCGTCATTGACTTCGACCATGCGCTCGCCGGAACGCAGATTGCTCTTGAGCAATGGCGCGCTGACTTTCTTGATCGAGGTCGCCCAGTTGCCGCGCACCAGCGCCATGTAGCGCTTGTCGACGCCATCGCCGCGCAATTGCTCGTGCAAGTGACGGAGCATGCTGCGTTTTTTGGCGATCATCAGCAGGCCGGAGGTGTCACGGTCGAGACGGTGTACCAGCTCCAGCTCCTTGGCATCGGGACGCAACTGACGAAAGGCTTCGATCACACCGAAATTCAAGCCACTGCCACCGTGAACCGCAATGCCGGCGGGCTTATTGATCACGATCAGGGCTTTGTCTTCGAAGACAATCGAGGCTTCCAGGCGCTGCAACAAGCCTTGGGCTAGTGGCACCGGCTCATCACGTTCAGGCACGCGAACCGGCGGCACGCGCACGATATCACCGGCCTGCAGCTTGTATTCGGGCTTGATCCGACCTTTGTTCACGCGCACTTCGCCTTTACGCAAAATGCGGTAAATCAAGGTCTTGGGCACGCCTTTGAGCCGGGCGAGGAGAAAATTGTCGATTCGTTGGCCGGCATACTCCGGCGAGACTTCAAGCAATTGAACGCCTGGAGTCGAAGGGGCAGTAGTTGTCATGCCGCGGATGATAACAATTTTTATGGAATTGAAGCACTTAATCATTGCTGCTATAGTCGCGAACGCCGCCAAAAGCGGCCTGGACAGAGGAACCACGGTCAAAAACCGGCCCTGACCAACGCAATTCACCAGGACGCGAGGCCGTCCTACGGGGCTTTCGCTACGTAACGGTGGAGTTTGCAGTTGTAACAAGCGCAGGTGACATGAGGCCTGAATTACACCGTCGAGCAGAGTTTTTACTCGCCTGACAGGCACACATTCAAGGCCAGTTCACAAAGTGCAGTCAGCTGCAGATGACCCCGAGCGAATGCTTCGGAAACAACGCCTGAATTAGCCATGATGCGTGACCTCCCCTTTCGGAGCTCACGGTAAATGCCAACCCGCTGCGGATTCTGCGCGCGGCAGCACCCGAATTATCAGGGATACGTGTAGGGTGGAGATGCACAACCGCTGGACTGTGTAGCAATAGGCTTTATCAAGACGCTTCATCTCGTCCACAGCCGCTGGTTGATTCCTCCTCCTGACTGAGTGCTTAAGTAGCCACAGCAAGCAGGACGCGTACGTCGCTATATCGGCCCAATTGGCCGCATATCGCTGGACACGGGAATGGCCAACCACTCCCGACGCACCTGACACCGACCGTGAGAAGTCGTGTGTGCCGAACGCCGTTTCCGGCAGCCCGGAAACCGACGGTACTACATGAAAAGAATGCTGATTAACGCAACTCAACCCGAAGAGTTGCGTGTTGCACTGGTAGATGGCCAACGCCTCTACGACCTGGACATCGAATCCGGTGCACGCGAGCAGAAGAAGGCCAACATCTATAAAGGCCGCATCACTCGCATCGAACCAAGCCTTGAGGCTGCCTTTGTCGATTTCGGCTCCGAGCGCCACGGCTTCCTGCCACTCAAAGAAATCTCCCGCGAATACTTCAAGAAAGCCCCTGAAGGCCGCGTCAACATCAAGGACGTCCTGAGCGAAGGCCAGGAAGTCATCGTTCAGGTCGAAAAAGAAGAACGTGGCAACAAGGGCGCAGCCCTGACCACCTTCATCAGCCTGGCCGGTCGTTACCTCGTGCTGATGCCGAACAACCCGCGTGCCGGCGGTATCTCTCGTCGCATCGAAGGCGAAGAGCGCAACGAACTGCGTGAAGCGCTGAACGGTCTGGTCGCACCAGCCGACATGGGTCTGATCGTGCGCACTGCCGGCCTTGGCCGCAGCAGCGAAGAAATGCAGTGGGACCTCGACTACCTGCTGCAACTGTGGACCGCCATCAAAGAAGCCTCGCTGGACCGCTCCGCGCCATTCCTGATCTACCAGGAAAGCAACGTGATCATCCGCGCCATCCGCGATTACCTGCGCCAGGACATCGGCGAAGTGCTGATCGACAGCGTTGAAGCCCAGGACGAAGCCCTGACCTTCATCCGCCAGGTGATGCCGCAGTACGCCAGCAAGATCAAGCTGTACGAAGACAGCGTACCGCTGTTCAACCGTTTCCAGATCGAAAGCCAGATCGAGACCGCTTTCCAGCGCGTCGTTGAACTGCCTTCCGGTGGTTCCATCGTGATCGATCCGACCGAAGCCCTGGTGTCGATCGACATCAACTCGGCGCGCGCCACCAAAGGCAGCGACATCGAAGAAACCGCTCTGCAGACCAACCTTGAAGCTGCCGAAGAAATCGCCCGTCAGTTGCGCCTGCGCGACATCGGCGGCCTGATCGTCATCGACTTCATTGACATGACCCCTGCCAAGAACCAGCGCGCCGTGGAAGAAAAAGTCCGCGAATGCCTGGAAGCCGACCGCGCTCGCGTGCAGATCGGCCGCATCTCGCGCTTCGGCCTGCTGGAAATGTCCCGTCAGCGCCTGCGTCCATCGCTGGGCGAAAGCAGCGGCATCGTTTGCCCGCGTTGCAACGGCACCGGCATCATCCGTGACGTTGAATCGCTGTCGCTGGCGATCCTGCGCCTGATCGAAGAAGAAGCCCTGAAAGACCGCACCGCCGAAGTGCGCGCCCAGGTGCCGATCCCGGTCGCTGCGTTCCTGCTCAACGAAAAACGCAACTCGATCACCAAGATCGAACTGCGCACCCGTGCCCGCATCATCATTCTGCCGAACGACCACCTCGAAACCCCGCATTTCGAAGTTCAGCGTCTGCGTGACGACAGCCCGGAAGCCGCGACCAACCAGTCCAGCTACGAAATCGCTGCTGCCGCTGCTGAAGTCGAAGAAGTTCAGCCAGCCGCTGCGACCCGCACCCTGGTTCGCCAGGAAGCCGCGGTCAAGACTGCTCCGGCCCGTGCCAACGCTCCGGTTCCGACCGAAGTCGCCGCCCCGGCCGCTGCTGCACCAGCTCCAGTCGCTACACCGGAGCCAAGCCTGTTCAAAGGCCTGGTGAAATCGCTGGTCAGCCTGTTCGCCACCAAAGAAGAGCCAGCCGCTCCGGTTGTGGTTGAAAAACCAGCCGCCGAACGTCCGGCCCGTAACGAAGAGCGTCGCAACGGTCGTCAGCAGAGCCGCAACCGTAATGGTCGCCGCGATGAAGAACGCAAGCCACGCGAAGAACGTGCTCCACGTGAAGAACGTGCGCCACGCGAGCCGCGCGAAGAGCGCGCGCCACGTGAAGCCCGTGAAGTCCGCGAACCACGTGAAGCTCGTACCGAAGCGCCAGTTGCCCGCGAAGAACGTGCACCACGCGCTCCGCGTGAAGAACGTGCACCACGTGCGCCGCGCGAAGACCGCAAGCCACGCGGCGAGCGTGAAGAGCGTGTGCGTGAACTGCGCGAGCCACTGGACGCCGTTCCAGCCGCTGTAGCTGACGTTGCCGTTACCGCTGAAGAACGCCCGACCCGTCAGCCACGTGAAGAACGCGCACCGCGTCCGCCACGTGAAGAGCGTCAACCGCGTGCCGAACAGGCCGCTGCTGCCGTCGCTGAAGAAGAAGTGAACACCAACGAAGAGCAACTGCCGGAAGACGGTTCGGAGAACGCCGAAGGCGATCGCCCACGTCGTCGTTCGCGCGGTCAGCGTCGTCGCAGCAACCGTCGTGAGCGTCAGCGTGATGCCAACGGCAACGTGATCGAAGGTTCGGAAGAATCCGAAGCCGGCGAAAACGCTGAAGCGCCAAGCACCGCCGATCTGGCTGCTGGCCTGGCTGTGACCGCCGCTGTTGCCAGCACCGTGATCAGTGCACCGGCTGAAGCTCAAGCCCACGAGCAAGCTGAACGCGCCACCGCGGCTGTTCAGGAAACCGCTCCAGTGGAAGCGCCGGTTGTTGAAGCGACTACTCCAGTAGAAGTGGTTGCTGCTCCGGAAGTCGAAGTGGCTCCAGTTCAAGAGACCCTGCCTCAGGTAGAGCCAGCGCCAGTTGTGGCTGCGGAGCCGGTGGTTGAAACCGTCGCAGAAACCGTAACCGAAACCGTGCGTGAAGTTCGCGAAGAGCAGACTGCCTTCAACTGGGTTGCCGAACCGACTGTTGCTGAAACCCCAGCGCCAGTGGTGGAAGCACCGGTTGTTGAAGCGCCAGTGTTTGAAACCCCAGTGTTTGAAGAACGTAAGGCTGCCGAACCAGCACCTGTCGTTGAAGCAGCGGTTGTCGAAGCACCCGTGGTGACCGAAGCGCCAGCCCCGGTGGTTGAAGCTCCAGCACCGGTCAGCGCTCTGACGCCAAGCGGCCGCGCGCCAAACGACCCACGTGAAGTGCGTCGTCGCAAGCGTGAAGAAGAGCGTCTGCAGAAGGAAGCCGAATTGGCTGCCGCTGCTGCGCCAGTCGCTGCCGAGCCAGCCGTGGTTGCTGAAGTGGTCGAGGCAGCTCCTGCCCCGGTGACTGAAGAAGCTGTGGTTGAGTCGGTGATTGCAGAAGCACCACGCTCCGTTCAGGACGCGGTCGAGCAGCACCAAGAGGCCGAGGAAAAAGAACACGAGCCTAAACCACTCGTGTAATTTCCAAAGCCAATAAAAAGCCCCGCCCGATTATTCAGGCGGGGTTTTTTTATGCCTCGATTTTTTGTGCTGGACTCTAGATCAACCCCCTCACCCCAGCCCTCTCCCCAGGGGGCGAGGGGGAAAGGGAGCCGATCTCCGTGTGTTTCAAGGCCGGAGTTCGACTCGAAGTTTCAGGTCGGTGTACCTCGAAAGAACACCTCGGTCAGTCCCCTCTCCCTCTGGGAGAGCGTTAGGGTGAGGGGCTCTCAGGAATTTACGCAGCTCTCAAGACGAAGTAAAAACCAAAGCCTCCGGCACATCGATATCCCACAACACCCCAGGATCATCCACCGTCACCTCAACCACCCTGCCCTGTTTGAACAATGGTCTGGCCCCTCGATCGCCACTCAACGCCTGCAACCCCGCACTAAACGACCGCCCAAACCCCACAGGATGACCAAACTCCCCTTCCTGCACCGGCACGCTCACTGCATCATCGGCAATGGCCGCGACCACCCGCTCAATACTCGACGGCAAGATAAACGGCATATCACCCAGCACAATCAACCAGCCATCTGCCTCAGGGCATGCCGCGACGCCAGCGGCAATGCTGTCACCCATCCCGGTCGATTCAATCGAGACCACGTCACAGCCATAGGCCTGCGCCATGCGCATCGCTTGCGGCCGCGCTTCAGTCGTCACCAGCACACGCTTGTCGAGACTGACCGGCAGATTCAACAGCACCTGCTCAATCACCGAACGCACCGCACCATCACGTCCAGTGCAGTCCGCCAGCAACTTGTCCTTATCAGCACCTGCCACCTGGCGAAAACGACTGCCCTCACCCGCCGCCAGCACAATCACTGCAATGGATCGACTCATGCGTCCTCCAAAGTTTTCTTCTGCTTCAACTCGACGCCGTTCTTGATCGCGACGATTTCCGCCAACAGGGACAAAGCAATTTCCGCTGGCGAATGACTGCCGATGTGCAAACCGATCGGCCCGTGCAGCCGATCGATCGCCTGCACCGACAAGCCTAGCTGAGCCAGATTCTCCCGACGCTTCCGGCTGTTAACCCGAGAGCCGAGAGCGCCGACATAGAAGGCCGGAGAATCCAGCGCCGTGAGCAGCGCCATGTCGTCCAGCCGCGGATCATGGGTCAACGCGACAATCGCCGTACGTTCGTCGGTCTGGATACTCAACACCGCCTCATCCGGCATGCCCGAGACGAAACGCCCGTGATGCTCTTCCCAGCCGTAGACGAATTCGCTGCGCGGATCGCAGATCAGTACTTCGAAATCCAGCAGGCGCGCCATATCCGCCACGTAGCGCGACAACTGCCCGGCACCGATCAACAATAGACGCCAACGCGGGCCGTAGATTGCGCGCAGGGTTTTGCCGTCGAACTCCAGCGAGTCGGACTTGCTGGCCGGCGACAGAAGCACTTCACCGGTTTCAATGTTCAACTCACGGGCAACGATCTCGTGTGCTTCGCACCGCGCGAGCAACTCGGCAACCCACGCAGGATCGCCGATCCGTTCTTCAGTCAGGCGCAACGTGCCGCCACAAGGCAAGCCAAAGCGCGCCGCCTCCTCGCGTGTAACGCCATAGGTAATCAACTGTACCGGCGGCCCATCGGTGGCGATGCGGCCGTCGTGCAGGCGGGCGATCAAATCATCCTCGACGCACCCGCCCGACACCGAACCGATCACCACGCCATCCTCACGCAAGGCGAGCATGGCACCGGGCGCCCGGGGCGCCGTGCCCCAGGTCTGCACCACGCTGAACAGCACCACCCGCTGTCCGGCGCGGCGCCATTCGAGGACGCTGCGCAGGACATTGAGGTCGACGCTGTCCATTACGCCTCTGCCTTCTGCCAGCCCTGCAACTGGTAACGCACCGGCAGATTACGGATGCGCTTGCCAGTAGCGGCAAAGATCGCGTTACACAAGGCCGGAGCAATCGGCGGCACGCCCGGTTCGCCGACACCGCCCAACGGCACGTCGCCCGGCGGCGTCACCAGATGCACGGCAACTTCCTTCGGCGCCAGCGACATGCGCGCCACTTCGTACATGTGGAAGTTGTCCTGCTGGACCTTGCCGTCCTTGAAACTGATTTCACCCAGTACCGCGTTACCCAAGCCCATCACGCAAGCGCCTTCGAATTGCGAGCGGATGCGCTCAGGATTGATCTGCGGCCCGCAGTCCACAGCGATGTCAGCCTTATGCACGATCAGCGTACCGTCGTCCTTGACCTCGACTTCGATCACCGCCGCCACATACGTGACGAAGCTGTAATGTACCGCCAGACCCAGACCACGGCCCTTGGGCAGTTTGCGTCCCCAACCGGCAGCCTTCGCGGCAGTTTCCAGCACCGTGCGCATGCGTCCGGTGTCGATCGGATAACGCTCGGGAGACTCGCCATAGTTCCACTCTTCGCTCAAGGTGCGTGGATCGATCTGCCGATCCGGACCGAGCAGTTTGACCTGGTACTTGAGCGGATCCTCGCCAGCCTTGTGCGCCAGCTCATCGACGAAACTCTGGATGGCAAAACCATGAGGAATGTTCGACACCGAGCGATACCAGCCAACCCGTGTGTGCACGGTCGCCTCGGGGTTTTCCAGGCGTACGTTGGGAATCGCGTAGGCCATGTTGGTGAAACCCATGCCCAGTTCGAAAGCCGCTTCATGGTTCATCCCCGGCGCGAACAGCGCGGTGATGCTCGGCGCCACGGTGCGATGCAACCAGCCGGATGGCATGCCGTCCTTGCCCACGCCAGCCTTCAGATACTCGGCGGACACGGTGTGGAAATACGAGTTGTGGATGTCATCTTCACGCGTCCACTGCACCCGTACGGCTTTGCCGGGGAACTCTTTGGCGAGAATCGCCGCTTCGACGACGAAATCCGGTTTCGACTTGCGACCAAAACCACCGCCAAGCAAGGTGACATTGAACGTGACATTGTCGAACGGCAGTCCAAGACGCTCGGCAATGCGCTCACGAGTGACTTGCGGCGCCTGACTCGGTGCCCACGCTTCGCAAACGCCGTCCTTGTAGCGAGCGATGGCAACCATTGGCTCCATCGGTGCCTGGGCCAGATGCGGCAGGTAGTAGGATGCTTCAAGCGTACTCGCAGCACCACTCAGGGCCTTGTCTATATCGCCGGTGTTGCGCACCACTTTGCCGGGTTTCAGCGAGGCGGCTTCAAGCTCTTTGCGATAGGCGATCGAGTCATAACTGGCGTTCGGGCCGTCATCCCATTCGATTTTCAACGCTTCACGGCCCTTGATCGCGGCCCAGGTATTGCTGGCGACCACGGCCACACCACCCAGTGGCTGAAACTCGGAAGGCAGCGGACGGCTTTCGATCTGCAGCACTTTGAGCACACCGGGGACTTTCAGCGCAGCGCTGTCATCCAGCGATTTGACCTTGCCGCCGTACACCGCCGGACGGGCGATAGTTGCGTACAACATGCCGTCGAAATGCACATCGGCGCCGTACACCGCACGACCGTTGACGATGTCTGCGCCATCGATGGCTTTCGTACCTTCCTTGCCGATGTAGCGAAACTCCGACGGCTGCTTGAGGCGCAGGCTGTCACGCGTCGGTACCGGCAACGCACTGGCTGCGGCGGCCAGTTCGCCATAGCCCAGCTCACGGCCAGACGGTTTGTGAATGACTTTGTGCAGTTGCGCGTGGCATTCACCGACCGGCACTTTCCACTGCGCAGCGGCGGCCTGTTCAAGCATGGTTCGCGCCGCCGCACCGCAACGCCGCATTGGTTCATACCAATGGCGCATGCTGCGCGAACCGTCGGTGTCCTGGTTGCCGAAGCGCACTTCATCACCCGGCGCCTGCTGCACTTTGACGCGCGCCCAATCGGCTTCCAGTTCATCAGCAACAACCATGGTCAGACTGGTGCGCACGCCCTGGCCCATCTCGGAACGGTTACACACCACAGTGACCGTGCCGTCAGCGGCAATGCTGACGTAGACCTTCGGATCGTCGATCCAGCCATTGGGCATGCCATCGGCGCCGAATTGCTTCGGTTTGTCTTCAGCCAACGCATCCTGCCAACCCCAACTGGCGGCCAACACCAGCGCGCCGGTGGCGCCGACGCCTTTGAGGAAACCGCGACGGCTGAGATTGCTCAGGGCGAAATCATTCGGAAGGCGACTCATGCCTTGGCCTCCTTCAAGTGAGTGGAAGCCTGGCGGATCGCGGTCTTGATCCGGTTGTAGGTGCCGCAGCGGCAAATGTTACCGACCATGGCTTCTTCGATCTGCTCGTCGCTCGGGTTCGGGTTGGTCTTGAGCAACGCGGTAGCCGACATGATCTGCCCGCCCTGACAGAATCCGCATTGCGCTACAGCGGTGTCGAGCCAGACTTGCTGTACCACCTGCCCCACAGGGTCGGCGTGCAGGTTGTCGATGGTGGTGACGTTCTGGCCGACCACCGAACCGATCGGCGTGATGCAACTGCGCGCCGGCAAGCCGTCGATATGAATGGTGCAGGCGCCGCACAACCCCATGCCGCAGCCGAACTTGGTGCCGTTATAACCGGCGACATCACGAATCGCCCACAACAGCGGCATGTCTTCGGTGACATCGAGAGGATGGTCTTGACCGTTGAGTTTCAGGGTAATCATGGGCACGCCCGCATATTTGTAGTGGTTATGGGGTCGAGCAATCTGCCGCCGTTGAATCGGCGGTGGTTCACGCAGATCGACTCAGGCTAATCAGGCTCTCTTGTGCCGACGCGAACGTCTGCACCGGGCCTTTGGTGGAGCAAATGACGGTTATCGTTAGCTCGCTAAGTTAACCCAGCGTTAACAAAAAAGCCCTGCACTTTTTATCAGTGCAGGGCTTTGGATGGCACTTTGAAAGCGTAGCCTCAATAGCGATTAGGCTCCATCTCCAGGTCGACATTGAAACGTTCGGCAATGTCTTTCTGGATGCGTTGCGCCAGATCGAGCAGTTGCAGCCCGGTTGCCGCGCCGTAGTTGACCAGCACCAGCGCTTGAAATTTATGCACGCCGGCATCGGCTTCACGGAAACCTTTCCAGCCGGCACGCTCGATCAGCCAGCCTGCCGCGAGCTTCATTTGTCCGTTCGGCTGCGCGTAGGCGACCACATCCGGATGCTGTTCCTTGATCTTCGCGACGATGGCCGCCGACACCAGCGGATTCTTGAAGAAGCTGCCGGCATTTCCGAGCACCGCCGGATCCGGCAGTTTTTCGCTGCGGATACTGCAAATCGCACGGCTGACGTCGGTAGGCGTCGGCTGCTCGATGCCCTGCTCGGTCAGGCGCTGACGCACCGGGCCGTATTCCAGATGCAAATGCGCAATGCGGTCGAGTGCAAAGCGCACGCGCAGAATCAGCCAACGCCCCGGCTGCTGCTTGAACAAGCTGTCGCGGTAGGCGAAGTTGCATTCTTCGAGGGTGAAATCGCGCAGCTCGCCGGTCTGGCGATCCAGCGCGGTGAGGCCGGCAAACACATCCTTGATCTCGACGCCGTAGGCACCGATGTTCTGCATCGGCGCAGCGCCAACCGTACCGGGAATAAGGCTGAGGTTTTCCAGCCCGGAGAATCCTTGCGCCAACGTGTGCTGCACAAACGGATGCCACGGCTCGCCCGCTTCCGCCTCGATCACCACACGGTTGCCGTCATCGCTGATCACGCGGATCCCGCGTGTCGCCATGCGCAGCACCAGCGCGGCAATGTCGGCGGTCAGCAGCAAGTTGCTGCCGCCGCCAATCACCAGCAATGGCATATCGTGCGCGGTGGCGTAGGCCAGCGCTTCACGGACATCGGCATCGCTGTGGGCTTCGGCGAACAGTTGCGCGCGCACATCCACGCCAAAACTGTTGAACGGTTTCAGGGAAACCTGCGGTTGCACCTGCAAACTCATAACCGGCCCTTCACTTCGATCAACAATTGGTCACAGGCTGCTTCGATCAGATCCAGCACTTGCTCGAAACCCTGATCGCCGTCGTAATACGGATCCGGCACTTCATCTACCACCCCGGCATAACGGCGCAAAAACAGGTCCAGCTCGGCTTTGCCGGTGGACGGCTGCAACGCTTTGAGGTTGCGCAGGTTGCTGTTGTCCATGGCCAGAATCAGGTCGTAACTGGCGAAATCGGCACGGCGGACCTGCTGCGCGCGTTGCGCCGACAGGTCATAGCCACGCACTTTGGCGGCGGCCTGGCTGCGCTTGTCCGGCGGGTTGCCGACGTGCCAGTCACCGGTGCCGGCGGAGGCCACTTCGACCTGATCCGCCAGCCCTGCTTCACGCAGTTTGTGACGCAATACGCCTTCGGCCGTGGGCGAACGGCAAATGTTGCCCAGGCACACAAACAGAACGCGCATCAGGCCTCCAGCAGGCGACGAACGCGCTCGAGGTCTTCGGCCGTGTCAACGCCAGTCGGCGGTGCGATCAGCGCGTCGGCGACATGAATTCGCACACCGTGCCACAGAGCACGCAGTTGCTCGAGGGATTCAGTGTTTTCCAGCCAGCATGGGCCCCAGCTCACAAAGTCCTGGAGGAAACCGGCGCGGTAGGCATAAATGCCTATGTGACGACGGTACGGCACGCCTTCGGGCAATTGCTCGCGACTCTTGGCAAACGCATCGCGCGCCCATGGCAAAGTCGCGCGGCTGAAGGTCAGCGCCAGACCGTTGAGGTCGCTGACGACCTTGACCACGTTCGGGTTGAACAGGGTGTCGACGTCTTCGATCGGCTCGGCCAGCGTGGCCATGCGCGCTTCGGTGTGGGCAGCCAGATTGGCGGCGACCTGATCGATCACGCTCGGCGGAATCAGCGGCTCGTCACCCTGCACGTTGACCACGATCGCGTCGGGTTCAAGACCCAGTTTCGCCGCGACTTCGGCCAGACGATCGGTGCCGGAATTGTGATCTTCACGGGTCAGCACCACTTCGGCACCAAAAGCCTTGCAGGCCTCGACGATGCGCGCATCGTCAGTCGCGACGACCACACGGCTGGCGCTGCTTTTGCTCGCCTGTTCCCAGACGTGCTGGATCATCGGCTTGCCGGCGATGTCGAGCAGCGGTTTGCCGGGCAGGCGGGTCGAGGCGAAACGCGACGGGATGACAACGGTGAAGGCAGTGGTCATTTATCCAGACGCTCGTCGGTGGTCAGGGTGCGGGCTTCGCTTTCGAGCATGACCGGGATGCCATCGCGGATCGGGTACGCCAGACCGGCGCCCTTGCTGATCAGTTCGGTCTTGTCGGCGCTGAGCTTGAGCGGGCCTTTGCAGATCGGGCACGCGAGGATATCGAGCAATTTGGTGTCCATGAACATTCCCTGAGTAAAGAGTTAAGGCAAAAGACGATCCGGCAACAGGCGCATCAGTTGCGTGTCGAACCAGGCCACAAAGGCCGGCGACGGTAGCGCATCGACCGCCAGATACCACCAGTCGTCAGCCGCAAAGGCACGGCACTTCACCGCGTCCTTTTCGGTCATCACCAACGGCAATGACGGTGTGAAATTCAACGCCTGCACGCTGTATTCGGCGTGGTCGGCAAACGCATGGGGGACTGCTCGCCAGTCTAGCGCTTCGAGGGTATTGAAGAAACGTTGCGGATTGCCGATCCCGGCGACCGCGTGCACGGCCTGGCCTGGCGGAAAATGATCGAGTGACTTGCGCTCGCCGCTGCGTAGATTGATCAGCGCAGTCGGTTGCAGATGGAAAGCGAAACCGTCATCGCGATCCTCGGTGGCACCATTGAACAGCACACCGTCGACGCTTTGCAGACGCTCGATCGGCTCACGCAACGGCCCTGCCGGCAAGCAGCGTTTGTTACCGAGACCGCGCGCGGCGTCGATCAGCACCAGCTCCAGATCCCGCGCCAGACGGTAATGCTGCATACCGTCATCGGACAGAATCAGGTCCAGCGGTTCGCTGGCGAGCAAGGCTTTGACCGCTGCGCTGCGATCCGGATCGATCATCAGCGGCACGCCGGTGCGCTGGACGATCAGCAACGGTTCGTCACCGGCGATGTCAGCGGTTTGCTCGGCCGCAACGCGCCACGGCAGTTGCGGCGGTTTGGCGCCGTAACCACGACTGACCACGCCGACGCGCAAACCGCTGCGCCGGCAATGTTCGATCAACCAGAGAATCATCGGCGTCTTGCCGGTGCCACCGACGGTGATGTTGCCGACCACGATCAACGGCACCGATGGCTGGTAGATCTGACCTTCACCGGCAAGAAAGCGCTGGCGCTTACCCACCACCACGCGGCGATAGAGCATTTCCAGCGGCCGCAGCAGCGTCAGGGCCGGGTGCCCCTGATACCACGCGGCGAGCAAGCGATCGGACAGGCTCATCAGGATTTGGGCGCCGCCTCGACCGTGGTCATGCGCAGATGGCTGAAACCGAGCTTGCCGGCCGCATCCATGGCGGTGATCACGGATTGATGCTGAGTCTTGCCATCGGCACTGATCGACAACGGCATGTTGGTGTCGCCGTTGGACTCTTTCTGCATGGCTTCCATCAGGGTCGCCAGGTCGTTCTTCGGCAGAATCTTGTTGTTCACCGAAAACACGCCTTCGGCGCTGATGGCCACGTCGATCTGCTTGACTTGCTGGTCTTCGGCCGGGGAGCCGCTGACCGCTTCCGGCAGGTCAACACGCAACTGGGTTTCGCGAGTGAACGTGGTGGTCACGACGAAAAACAGCAGCAGAATGAACACCACGTCGATCAGCGAAGCGAGGTTGATGTCCACGGTTTCCCGGGGTTTGCGACGGAACTTCACGCGCGGCCCTCGGCCAGGTCGACATCACGGTCGCCCTGTACCACTTCAACCAGCTTGATCGCTTCCTGCTCCATGCCCACCACCAATTCATCGATACGGCGTTGCAGGAACCGATGGAAGAACACCGCCGGAATACCGACCATCAGGCCCGCAGCGGTGGTGATCAGCGCCTTGGAAATACCGCCTGCCAGCACCGAGGCATTGGTGGTCATACCGGAGCCAGTGAACGCGCTGAAGATATCGATCATGCCCAGCACGGTGCCAAGCAGACCCAGTAATGGCGCCATGGCTGCGATAGTGCCGAGCGCATTGATGTAGCGCTCGAGTTCATGAATGACCCGGGCGGCGGCCTCTTCGATGCACTCTTTCATGATCTCGCGACCATGTTTGGAGTTGGCCAGGCCCGCCGCGAGGATTTCCCCCAGCGGCGAATTGGCGCGCAATTCCTTGAGTTTTTCTTTATTGAGCTGCTTGTCCTTGATCCAGACCCAGACCTGGCCCAGCAGATGCTCGGGGGTAACGCGACTGGCGCGCAGGGTCCACAGGCGCTCGGCGACGATCGCCATGGCCGCGATGGAGCTCAGAATGATCGGCAACATCATCCAGCCGCCGGATTTGACCAATTCCCACACAGTGACAGTCCCCTCGAAAAAGTGCGCCACTTTACCATACCGATCCACGATTAAGACCCGCCGCCCCGACGACCGTGACGCCCCATTTACCTACGTCCCGATCAGCGGGCCAGTGCGGGCGGATCACGCCAGAAACGCCGCTGATGACGCATCGTGCGTGGTGCCCGGAAGGTGCCCAGTTGCAGATGAATGGCGCCCTGCTCGGCGCTGTCGTAAATATTCAGGCCCAGTTTGCGATAACGCGCCAGCACGGTCGGGTGTGGATGGCCAAATGAGTTGCCATGACCTCGAGAGATCAGCACGGACTCGGGTTTCAAGACGTTGAGCAGCGCCATTGACGATGAACTGCGGCTGCCATGATGGGGCGATTGCAGCCATTGCGTCGGCACGGCCAGTGGACCGTCGAGCAGCACGCGCTCGGCATGGCTGTCGATGTCGCCGGTCAACAGCAGGCGCTCGCCATTGGCCTCGATCTGCAATACACAGGAACGCTGATTGCTGTCGTCAGCGTCCGCCCACTGCCAGAGTTGAAAACGCACGCCGTCCCATTGCCATTGCTGGCCACTTGCACAGGCTTCGGCGTTCAATTGCGCGGGCAGCCCCGCCGGGTCACCGCTGATTACCTGATCGACGGTCAAACCCCGGCTGATCGCCAAAGCGCCGCCGGCGTGATCGGCGTCGGCATGGCTGAGCAGCATCAAATCGAGTTTTTCCACGCTCAGTTTGCGCAATGAAGGCAGCACCACACGCTCGCCGAGGTCGAACTCACCAAAGCGCGGCCCCGCATCGTAGAGCAACGCGTGATGGCGGGTCCGGATCAGGATGGCCAAGCCTTGGCCGACATCGAGCTGCCAGATATCGGCCAATCCTTCATCTATCTGATCGCGTGGCGGCACGACCAGCAGCAACAACAACGGCCAGCCCAGTGGACGCAGCGGCACGCCGCGCGGCAACAGTAATAACCCGGCGCCGAGGCTGCCAATGGCCCAGACCCAAGCGGGTATCGAGGGTGCGATCCACGCCGGCCAATGCCCGGCAATCGTCGCCAGCGCGTGAAACAACCCATCGATCAAACCGCCGGCCAGCCACAGCAGGCCGGCGCCGACAAAAGGAACAGGCAGCAACACGGTTCCAAGCAGCGCCGGCGGTAACACCGCAAGACTGACCCAAGGCACCGCAAGCAAATTGGCAAGCGGCCCGCTGAGGCTGATCGGCAGGTTCAGCGCCAGCAACACCGGACATAAGCCGATCGCGATCAACCACTGCGCCCGCGTCCAGGTCTGCCACCAGCGCCACGCGCCCAAGCGGCCGCCAAAGGTAAAGATCAGCACCGCCACCGCCGCAAACGAGAGCCACAGACCCGGACGCAAACTGGCGAGCGGGTCCAGCAACAGCACAGCGTTGAACGCCAGCAACAACGGCCACCCTGCGCCAAGATGACGAAAACGCAGGCGCCACAACAGCACCAGTCCGACCATCACGCAGGCGCGCTGCACTGGCACGTCGAACCCGGCAAGCAGGCCATAACCGAGTGCTGCCGCGAACCCCAGACCACAGGCCCACGGCAGCCACGGCCAGCGCAGCGGCCACAGGCCATATCGCGCCATGCCGGCGACCAGCCCATACATCAGCGCCGCCAGCAATCCGATGTGCTGACCGGAAATCACCAGCAAGTGCACGGTGCCGGTGTCCTGCAGAGTCTGCCAGTCCTCACGACTGAGCCCCGAGCCGTCACCCAGCACCAACGCCGCCAATGCGCCGTTTCGCCCCTGCGCATCCACGCTCAGCAAACGCTGGCGAATACTGTCACGCCAGGCCCAACGCGCTTCGCTCAAGCGCTGGCCGTCCTTGATCGTGCCGGTGGCGCCAATACGTTGCGCCAGCAGCCAGGCCTCGTAGTCAAAGGCCTCGGGATTGCGCAATCCACCGGGACGCTTGAGCTTGACCGCCAAACGCCAACGCTCGCCGCTGTTGACCGGCGGCCCGGCGTACCAGGCAAGCCGCATCAGCGATGGCAGTTTTTCATGACGCGAGTGCGCCTCGGCCAATTCGAAGCGCACCACGCCGTCGCTGTTCTGCGGCAAACCGACGACCCACCCTTCAACCCACCGGGTTTCGCCATCCAGCCCGGCCGGCAAACGATCATTCAACGCCCATTGCGCACCGACGCTGGCCCACGTGAAGCCAAACAGCAAAAACGCCAGCGGATAGCTGCGGAACGGCAGCAGCATCAAAGCCACGACCGGCAACAACAGCAACAACCAGACCGGCGGTAATGCCGGCATAAAAACCGCGACCAGCAGACCGACTGCGAGCGCCATCATCCCTGTGCGCATAAGCCCGTCCTTGAGAGTCCCGCACTTAGGCATAGCGGTTGTCGGTTACACGCGTCGTCAACAATTGTCACAAAGTCTGAATGGGCGCTTCGTAGAATCCAGACATACTTGCCGCCTTAACCGACCGAGAAGCCTTATGCCCCGGCGCTTATTCAAACGTTATATGCCCGACCCGACGAGCATCAGGGAACACAAATCCTTACGCTTTCTCGGCAAGTTGCTGCATGACCCGAACCTCTGGCACCTCAATCGTCACTCGGTCGCCCGGGCGATGGCGGTTGGCCTGTTCGCCGCGTTCCTGCCGATCCCGGCGCAGATGCTGGTGGCCGCCGCCCTCGCCGTCACGGTGCGCGGCAACATGCCGATTGCGGTCAGCCTGGTCTGGCTGACCAATCCGATCACCATGCCGGCGGTGTTCTTCTGCACCTATCAGGCCGGGGCGTTTTTGATGGATGTGCCCGCCCGACATTTACCGGACGAGCTGACCTGGGAGTGGATCAGCGGCGAGTTGTCGACGTTGTGGCAGCCGTTTCTGCTCGGCTCGGTGGTGGTCGGACTGGTACTCGGCGCCCTCGCCTACTGCATTGTGATGATGTATTGGCGCTGGTGGGTGGCGCGGCAATGGGCGCGGCGCAAGAAGAGTCGCATGCGCTGAACGCAAAACGGCCTCCGCAATGGGAGGCCGTTCTGATTTGTGGCGTCTGGATTGGCCCCATCGCGAGCAGGCTCACTCCTACATTGGAATGCGTTCCCCTGTAGGAGTGAGCCTGCTCGCGATGGCCACGACTCGGTCTGTAGTCAGGTACGCATCCCGCGCCCGCTCACCAGCAACCGCGCACAGCCGAGATACAGCACAACGGTCGCCACCAGCATGAAGGTGATCGCAATGCCGATCTTGATATCCGACACACCCAGAATGCCGTAACGGAAGGCGTTGACCATGTGCAGCACCGGGTTGGCCAACGACACGGTCTGCCAGAACGGCGGCAGCAAGGTGATCGAGTAAAACACCCCACCCAGGTACGTCAGCGGAGTCAGCACAAAGGTCGGGATGATCGAAATATCATCGAAGTTGCGCGCAAACACTGCGTTGATGAAGCCCAGCAGCGAGAAAATCGTCGCCGTCAGTACCACCACCAAAATGGTCACGCCGAGGTGATGCACCTGCAAATGGGTGAAGAACAGCGACAGAATGGTCACGATCACGCCAACCATCAGACCACGCAACACGCCGCCAATGGTGAAACCGATCAGAATAGTGTGCGGCGACACCGGCGACACCATCAGCTCTTCGATGGAACGCTGGAACTTGCTGCCGAAGAAACTCGAGACCACGTTGCCGTAGGAGTTGGTGATCACCGACATCATGATCAGCCCCGGCACGATGTACTCCATGTAAGTGAAGCCACCCATGTCGCCGATCTGCCGACCGATCAGGTTACCGAAGATCACGAAATACAGAACCATGGTGATCGCTGGCGGCAGCAGCGTCTGCGGCCAGATCCGCGTGAAGCGTTTGACCTCGCGGTAAACAATGGTCTGCAGGGCGACGAGGTTGGGACGGAATTCGGAACTCATACCGCCACCTTCGACAGATTCTTCTCCACCAGGGACACGAACAGCTCCTCGAGGCGATTGGTTTTGTTACGCAGGCTCAGCACTTCGATGTTCTGCTGCGCCAACTGGGTGAACAACGCCGTGATGCCCATGGATTTGTCGACCTGGACTTCCAGGGTGTGGCTGTCGATCAACCGGGCCGGATAACCGAGCAATTGCGGCGCGACGCTCAAGTCGTTTTTCAGGTCCAGCAGGAAGGTTTCCACGTGCAGCTGCCCCAGCAATTGTTTCATGCTGGTGTTCTCGACGATGGTGCCGTGGTCGATGATGCCGATGTTGCGGCACAACTGCTCAGCCTCTTCCAGATAGTGCGTGGTGAGGATGATGGTGATGCCTTTCTGGTTCAGCTCAGTGAGGAACGTCCACATTGATCGACGCAGCTCAATGTCGACGCCTGCGGTCGGTTCATCGAGGATCAGCAGACGCGGTTCGTGCACCAGCGCTCGGGCGATCATCAAGCGCCGCTTCATGCCACCGGACAGCGAACGCGACGGCACATCGCGCTTGTCCCACAGGCCCAGTTGGGTCAGGTACTGCTCGGCGCGTTCCTTGGCGATCTTCGCCGGAATGCCGTAGTAACCGGCCTGGGTCACGACGATGTCGAAGGTCTTTTCGAACTGATTGAAGTTGAATTCCTGGGGCACCACGCCAATCGAGCGCTTGAGCTGCGCAGGATTTTTGTCCAGGTCATGGCCGAAGATATTCACCGTGCCGCTGGTCTTGTTCACCAGGGTCGAGAGAATGCCGATGGTCGTGGATTTGCCGGCACCGTTAGGGCCGAGCAAGGCGAAAAAATCACCTTCGGCGACGTCCAGATCGATACCACTCAAGGCCTGGAACCCGTTGCCGTAGGTTTTGGTTAGCTGCCGGATGGACAGAGCGGAACTCATATCGGATTTACGCACCAAGAAGGGAAGAAAGGGATAAATAAGGGCGGGCGGCGAGGGAAACAACCGCAGCACCAGAGCGCAATGGTGCTTGCCGCCGCCGCACAAGTACAGTCAAGTGTGTCGATAGTAAGTATTAAGTCAACGCGGTCATAACCGCTTTCTGGTAAGCCGGACGCTGCTTCAAGCGCTCATACCAGGCTTGCAGATGCGCTTGTGGTGCGCGTTCGATGGGCATCTCGAACCAGGCATAAATGAAACTGCCGAGCGGGATATCGCCCATGCCGATGTCTTGTCCAGAGAGATATGGCTGACTGGCCAAGGCATGATCGGCCATGCTCAGCAACTCATTGCATTCCTTGATCGCGGCGTTGATCGCAGCCCAGTCCTGCTTGTCCGCCGGCGTGCGCAAGACGCCCCAGAACACCGTGCGGAAGGGACCGGCAAAACTTGAAGTGGTCCAGTCCATCCATTTGTCAGCGATGGCTCGCGCTTGCGGATCCGCCGGATACCAGTGACTGTCGGGCGCATGTCTGGCCAGCAGATAGCGGACGATGGCGTTGGACTCCCACAGCACGAAACCGTCGTCCTCGATCACTGGCACCCGACCGTTCGGGTTCATCGCCCGGTACTCGGGAGTGTCGACTACTCCAAATGCGCCGCCGGCATCGATTGCCTCGTAGGCTAGGCCAAGCTCTTCAGCCGCCCACAATGGCTTCCTGACATTCGATGAGTTTTTCCGTCCCCAGATCTTCAGCATGACCGCCTCTTTTCAAATGAGTGGGCAGGCAGCATACGCCGGATCAGGTACGGCTCAAATCACTCTGCATATCGCCCAGCCGTTGCGGCTGCTGATCAGTGAACAGATGCGGATAGCACTTTTGCAAATGTTCGAAGAAGAACGTTTCCGGGACATCGGCGAATTGGCCGTGATCGACCAGATACTCCATGAGCTGCGCGCCGTCGCGATTGAACGGGTGGAAAACGCTGTCATTGATACCGTCGAACTCCAGCGGCGCTACGTTGAACAATTCGCAAAGCTTCTGATTGAACGCCGGTGTGGCTTTGACCCAGCGTCCATTGAGGAACAATTCGGTGTACCCGTGCATGGCGAACATGTCGCTTTTCAGCAACTCAAGCAGACGTGGCGTCGATAAGTGATTTTTTACGTCGGCCAGACCGATACGCGCCGGGATCCCGCAATGCCGCGCACAACCGGCAAGCAGCGTGGCTTTGGGCACGCAATAACTCTCCCCCGTCGTCAGCGCATAGCTGCCACGCAAGGTCTGCGGATCGCGACTGAAGGTGTAGGGGTTGTAGCGCACCGCCTCACGCACCGCGTAATAAAGATTGATCGCCCGCTCGAGCGGATCGCGGCTGGCACCCCGATGTTGTTCGGCGAACTCCACCACTGCCGGGTGGTCACTATCGATGAAGCGGCCGGGACTCAGATACTCGCGCATGACGACAATCTCCTGGGTGAGCCCCGAGTCTAGCGACAGCGTCAGCACAGAGATAACGACGTTTCGGCCAAACTTGGACGCAAAGACGCGGGATCAGCGAACGATTTCCCACACGTGTTGCCCACCGAACCTACGAAAACCATCCGGGGTTTCCCACGATTTCAATCACCTTGGTCTGACCACCCGGTTTTACAGATGCCGTCTAAGCTCTGGAGGGTCGATTTGCCTTGGTTCACGGAGGACTGAATATGCTGTTGTTGTGGATACTGGTTTTGATCGTTGGTGTGGCGTATCTCGCCCACCGGCGTATTTCACCTCTGCCTGCGTTGGGCATCGTGGCCGTCTACCTGCTGGCGATGGGTATTTTCAGTCATGCGCCGGGCTGGTTGTTGCTGGTGTTCTGGGTGCTGCTGGCGGTGGTCGCTGCCCCGCTGCTGCTGCCTGACCTGCGTCGCAAGCATTTCACTGCGCCGTTGTTCAACTGGTTCCAGAAAACCCTGCCACCCATGTCGCAGACCGAACGCGACGCAATCGACGCCGGCACCGTGTGGTGGGACGGTGAGCTGTTCAGCGGCCGCCCGGACTGGGACAAATTGCTGGCCTATCCCAAGGCGCAATTGAGTGAGGAAGAACAGGCGTTCATTGACGGCCCGACCGAGGAACTCTGCGCGATGGTCACTGACTGGCAGATCGGCCAGTCGATGGACCTGCCACCCGAAGCCTGGGCGCATATCAAGGAACACGGTTTCTTCGCCCTGATCATCCCGAAAGAATTCGGTGGCAAAGGCTTCTCGGCTTACGCCCACTCACAGGTGGCGATGAAACTCGCTACCCGTAGCGGTGACCTCGCCTCCACCGTGATGGTGCCCAACTCCCTCGGCCCGGCCGAACTGCTGCTGCATTACGGCACCGACGAACAACGCAATCACTACCTGCCACGGCTGGCCCGTGGCGATGACATCCCGTGCTTCGCCCTCACCGGCCCGCTCGCCGGGTCCGATGCCGGTGCGATGCCCGACACCGGGATCATCTGCAAAGGCCAATGGGAAGGTCAGGAAGTCATCGGCCTGCGCTTGAACTGGGAAAAACGCTACATCACCCTCGGTCCGGTCGCGACCCTCCTCGGCCTGGCTTTCAAGGCCTACGACCCGGAGCATCTGCTGGGCGACAAGGAGGACCTTGGCATCAGCCTCGCGTTGATTCCGACCGATACCGCTGGGGTGGAAATTGGTCGTCGTCACCTGCCACTCGGCGCGGCGTTCATGAACGGCCCGAACTCGGGCAAAGACGTGTTTATCCCGCTGGACTTCCTCATCGGCGGTCAGGAGATGCTCGGCAAGGGCTGGATGATGCTGATGAACTGCCTGTCGGTCGGCCGTTCGATCTCGTTGCCGGCAGTCGGCACTGGCGCGGCCAAATTCACCAGCCTGGTCACCGGTCAGTACGCGCAGATTCGTGAGCAATTCAATGTACCGCTGTCGGCTTTCGAAGGTATTCAGGAAGCCATGGCGCGCATCGGCGGCAACGCCTGGATGATGGACGCGGCGCGGATGCTAACTGCCAACGCAGTGGATCTGGGCGAGAAACCGTCGGTGCTCTCGGCGATTCTCAAGTATCACCTCACCGAACGCGGCCGCGAGTGCATCAGCCACGCCATGGATGTGCATGGTGGCAAGGCGATCATCATGGGCCCGAACAACTACCTCGGGCGTAGCTGGAACGGCGCGCCGATCTTCATCACCGTGGAAGGTGCAAACATCCTGTCGCGCAACCTGATGATCTTCGGTCAGGGCGCGATTCGTTGCCATCCATTCGTGCTGAAGGAGATGGCCCTTGCCGGTCGTGAGGACAAGGATCAGGCGCTGAAAGAGTTCGATGGTTTGCTGCTCAAACACATCGGTTTCGCCGTAAGCAATGCGGCCAGTACGCTGGTGTTGAACCTCGGTTTCGGCCACTTCGAACACGCGCCGGGCGACAAGATCAGCCAAGGCTACTTCCGCGCACTCAACCGTCAGGCAGCGGCGTTCGCCATGCTCGCCGACTTCAGCATGATGTTGCTGGGCGGCGAACTGAAACGTCGCGAGCGTCTGTCGGCACGTCTGGGTGATGTGTTGAGCAACCTGTATCTGGCCTCCGCCGCGCTCAAGCGTTATCACGATCTGGATTCGCCAGCGTACATGGAGCCACTGTTCCGTTGGGCGATGGAAGAAAGCCTCGGCCAATCGGAACGGGCGCTGGATGAATTGCTGCGCAACTTCCCGAACAAGGTATTCGGTTGCCTGCTGCGAGCCATCGTGTTCCCGTTCGGTCGTCGTCACAAAGGCCCGTCGGACAAACTCGGTGCCGAAGTGGCAGGCGTGATTGGTCGCGCCAAAGGTGATCCGGCGCTGGAAGAACTGCTTGCCGGTTGCTATCGCCCGCAGTCGGCAGACGATGCCGTCGGCGCGCTGCAACACGCCAGCGATCTGCTCAATGCTGCGCAGCCGTTGCACAAAAAACTGCACACCTCGCTGAAAAGCGGTCAGGTCAAACCGGTCGCAGGTGAGCACGCCATCGATGCGGCGCTGGAAGCCGGGGTGTTGCAACCGGGAGAAGCACAGAGCCTGCGCGATGCCGAAGCCGCACGACGCAAGGTGATCGACGTCGATGACTTCGACAAAGAGGAACTGAAACTGGCAGAGGGCAAAGTCCGCTGATCCTGACAACCATGTCCAAGAGGGCGCGGGAGCTTTATACTCCCGCGCCCGTTTTGCTCTTGAGGACTTATCTCGTGTCCAACGTCGTTGCCGATCATCTTGTTTTGCTCGACCACCTGCGCAGTATCCTGGTCGCCGTAGGTGAGGCCGATCAGGTTCCCGAAGAAAGCCATGCCTTGTTCCTGGAGCGCTTCGACGAACTGCTGGCATCGCTGCCAATCGATCCGATCGAAAGCCAGTACCTGGGCCAGGACATCCTGACTCAAGTGATTAGCCGTTATCCACAAATCGCCCACCTGATCCCGCGCGATCTGTTGTGGTTCTTCGCCGGCGACTGCCTGCATTACTTGTCCGATGAAGAGATCGACCTGTATCAGGCACTGGAAGAACGTCGCTACGAAGCTGAACAGAACGATGAACCGTTCGACTGGAACCAGGAAAAACAACTGCTGGCGATGTCCGCTCAGGACAGCAAGCACTGATATAACAGTGGGTTGAAGATCAAAAGATCGCAGCCTTCGGCAGCTCCTACAGTGGACTCACGCAATCCTCTGTAGGAGCTGCCGAAGGCTGCGATCTTTTGCTTTGCGCTACAACAACCCTTCACTTTCGGGCAATTCATACGCCATCGCCGCGTTGCTCTCCCCCACTGATTTACCCGGTTTGCTCAAGGTCGGCTCTTTCTGCAGGCACTCCACCAGATAGTCGATGAACACCCGCAACTTGGGTGGCAGATAGCGCGTCGGCGAATGCAGCAGCCACAATCCGCCGTGATAGGACGCGAGGAACGTCCAGTCCGGCAACACCTGCACCACCAACTTTTGCTCAAGCGCGTAACGGGCGGTGAAATACGGCAGGCTGCCAATGCCGATGTGCTGCAACACCGCGCCCAGACGCACGCCTGTGTGATTGGCGGCATACCTACCGCGGACACCTACCGTCACCGCCTTACTGCCCTTCTTGAATTTCCAGCGCGCATCACTCGGAGTTTCCCCCAGATAAATACAACTGTGATTGAGCAGATCATGCGGGTGAGTCGGTATGCCGTGCTCGGCCAGGTACTGCGGCGTGGCACAGAGCAAATGGTCGATGGTCAGTAACTGCCGGCCAACCAGCCCGGCCGGTGGTCGATCGGTGATGCGAATGGCCAGATCGACATGGTCGTCGATCAAATCGACCTGGCGATCCTCCAGCAACAACTCGACATCGACCTTGGGATAACGCCGCAGGAACTCGGGCATGTGCGGATGAATCACGAAGCGCCCCACCGCTTTCGGCACGCTGACGCGCACCAGTCCTTCCGCTTCATGGGTGAACTGGCCGCTGATTTCCATCACCGACTTGGCCGCGCTGACCATCTCCTGGCAGCGTTTGAACACCTCTTCGCCACCGTCACTCAAGCGCAGTTTGCGTGTAGTGCGCTGCAGCAGGCGCGTGGCCAAGGCTTTTTCCAGACGCGAAATACTACGACTCACCGCTGACGGCGATGAACCCAACTGCCGAGCCGCTTCAGAGAAGCTACCGGTCTCGACGACCTTGACGAAAATCGCCATTTCACCAAGCAGCGGTAGCGGCAGATTGATGCTCACAGTGCACAAGTCCTTTGATGTTTGAACGGATTATCACGTTATTGCACGATTCATATAATAAAAAAAGAAACTTTAATAAGGGCATGGAATATGACGCTTCGCCTCTTTTTCCATAGTGATGACCTCAAGGCTAATGTGGAAGTCCTCGACTGCACGCCCCAAGAGAACGAATTCGCCGTGGTCTTGCGCGCCACACTGTTTCATCCGCAAGGCGGCGGACAGCCGTGTGATACCGGTTGGATCGGTGAAAGCCAGGTATTGCGTGTGGTGCAGGAGCCGGACCGGATCATTCATTTTGTCGACCGGCCGGTGGAACTGGGCATGACCTGCATCCGCATCGACGAACAGCGCCGCCACTTCAATACGCGCATGCATTCGGCCGGGCACCTGATCGGGCATTTCGTCCAGGCGCTGGGCTGGATGCCGATCAAAGCCCATCACTGGCCGGATGAAGGCCGAGTGCAATTCAAACCCGGCGACACCGCGCAGGAAGTCGATGCAGAGACCGTTCAACACGGGATCGACCAGTGGATCGAACACGACCTGCCCCGCCTGACCTCGCTACGCGAAGGTGCGCGGGAAATCGGTTTTGGTGAACTGCCCGCCTATGGCTGCGGTGGCACCCACGTACGCAGCCTGAAGGATCTGGGCACAGTCACGATCGCGTCCCTTTCGCAGAAGAAAGGCACGTTGTCCGTCCACTACAACGTGGATTGAGCATTTCGGGCGCTGCTTCACGCAGCGTCCGACGCCAGGGAACCGCATTCGCAGGTTCCGTTGACTATCGATAGATGGACCTAAAAAATGATGCTAGACGTCGAGCGTCTCGATGAGACGTGCATAAAAAAACTGGCCAACGAAGAAGTCCTCGCCATCCGCGTCAAAGGCTTTTTGCCTGAGCCGCTGGCCATTCAGATTGGCGACAAGATTCTCGCTCCAGGCTTCGAGGGTTACATCAACGCACCGAGTATCGGCCGCATCGGCATGGCATTTTACGAGGCGGAAAACCAGCCGCTGCTGATTGAGGACTACTTCGAACGCGCCACCAGCAACATCGCTGAACTGCGCAATCGCTGCGCGCCCTACTCCTCACCGATCGACACCTTGCGCTGCATGCTCGACGAATCCTGGCCGGCCGGCGCGCACCTGGAAAACCTCTACGGCCGGAAAATGTATGTCGGCCTTTCGCGCGTGGTGAAACCCGGCGTGTGCTTCCTCGCCCATCACGACATCTTCGCCAAGGATGCTCCGGACAGCTTCCAGGCCCGCAGCCTGGAAGCGCAGTTCGCCTGCAACGTCTACCTGAACATGCCGACCGAGGGCGGTGCGTTGCAGATATGGGACGACGACATCACCCCGGATCAATTCGACGAGATGCGTGGCGACAGTTATGGCATTGAACCAGCGCTGCTCGGCCCACCTGCGCTCGAAGTCCGACCGCAACCCGGTGATTTCATCATGTTCAACTCGCGGCGCATGCACTCGGTGACCCCGGGCGTAGCCGATCCGCGTTTGAGTCTTTCCTTTTTTGTCGGCTATCGCGGCAATGCTTCACCCCTGACCTATTGGAGCTGAGATGTATTCGAATTATCTGGGCGAGTTTCTGGCGCTGGCAACCATTCACTTTCTGGCTGTGGTTGCTCCCGGCCCGGACTTCGCAGTCACCATTCGCCAAAGCGTACGGTTCGGCCGATTGGTAGGGATCTGCACGGCGCTGGGTATCGGCGCGGGGATTTCCGTGCACGTGCTCTACACGTTGTTGGGTGTCGGGGCATTGATGCACACCACCCCGTGGCTGCTGACTGTCGCCAAGGTGATTGGCGGTGCCTACATCCTGTATCTGGGCGTCAGCCTGCTGCGCAGCAAACCCAAATCGGCCGTTGAAGGTGAAAAAGCTGCGGACGAGCCCGTGGTCGAACAAACGCTGTTCAAAGCTTTCAGCACCGGTTTTCTGACCAATGCAACCAACCCCAAGGCCACGCTGTTTTTCCTGGCCATCTTCACCACGATCATCAGCGCCAGCACGCCCCTGCAGATCCAGGCCTTTTACGGGCTGTGGATGTGCTTTGTGAATGCATTGTGGTTTGTCGTGGTCGCGCTGTTCTTCTCAAGCAATCGGGTTCGCCTGCTGTTCATGCGCATGGGCCATTGGTTCGAGCGCACCATGGGCGTGGTGCTTATTCTGTTTGCTGGCCGACTGATGCTGTCCTGGTAAGCAGATGCAAAACGCAAAAAGGCCCGCCGAATCGCTTCGGCGGGCCTTTTTCTTTATGACAGATGACACAACCACAAATCGCGCGCATACAAAAACGCCGCTCTGTTGAGCGGCGTTTTTGTGAATATGGAGCGGGAAACGAGACTCGAACTCGCGACCCCGACCTTGGCAAGGTCGTGCTCTACCAACTGAGCTATTCCCGCAATGGCGTCCCCTAGGGGACTCGAACCCCTGTTACCGCCGTGAAAGGGCGGTGTCCTAGGCCACTAGACGAAGGGGACACAGGCTACAACTTTCACTAATAAAAACGCCGCTCACTGAGCGGCGTTTTTAGAATTTGGAGCGGGAAACGAGACTCGAACTCGCGACCCCGACCTTGGCAAGGTCGTGCTCTACCAACTGAGCTATTCCCGCAAATGGCGTCCCCTAGGGGACTCGAACCCCTGTTACCGCCGTGAAAGGGCGGTGTCCTAGGCCACTAGACGAAGGGGACACGCTACCCGGAACACATGGTGTGTGTTTCGGTGTCCAGATCCGCATCCGAAGACTTGGCTCTGGTTTCACTCAGCACCGCCCGAAAGCGCTGCTGTTTAAAATTGGAGCGGGAAACGAGACTCGAACTCGCGACCCCGACCTTGGCAAGGTCGTGCTCTACCAACTGAGCTATTCCCGCATTGGCGTCCCCTAGGGGACTCGAACCCCTGTTACCGCCGTGAAAGGGCGGTGTCCTAGGCCACTAGACGAAGGGGACACACTACAACATTCACTCCCTGCCGCGCTTCGCTGTGTGCTTTACGCTGCAAGTGGCGCGCATTCTATGGATGGATTGAGAGGTCGTCAACCCCCTGATATAAATTTATTTAAATCAATGACTTCGACGACCTTTACGGCGGCAATCGGGCTTTTCCGTCGCCCGACGATTGACGCCTATATTCCGCCACCCGCCAAGACGTTATAGTCCACAGCGCAGTGATGGCAATCTGCACATGCATCGCCAGCATTCATATAAGCAGCATGCGGCCGATACAGATTGAACCTGCCGAACCAACCAGTCGAGCGGCGCTAGGCGGTTAAATGCCCAGCCACTACACTCGCATGCGAACCCTATAAAGAGGTCTTACCGGTGACACCACTCATGATCACCCTGCTTGTCATAGCCGGGATCGCAATTCTGATCGCCATTGGCTACATGAACCATGTGGTGGAAAACAACAAACTGGAGAAGGCCCGCACCAAGGTCGAACTCAACGACCGCCTGCGCCGCTGCGGCGAACTGACCGAAACCTTCCCGGGCCAGTTCATGACCCCGGCACTCAAGCTGCTGCTGACGCGCCTGGAATTGAACGTCTGCCAGCGCCTGCTGAACCTGGAAAAAACCAGCGCCACCACCAAAGCGCGCATCACCGAACTGAGCGCTCTGGTCGCCCAAGGCGAATCAATTCCGGTCAACAACCCGCCGTCGCCGATTCTGACCGAAGCAAAAGCCAAAGACGTGCGCTTCCTGCTCGAAGCCCTCCACGGCCAAATCACCCGCGCCGCCCACGATGGTTTCCTGCCACCGAATGAAGCCAAACACTGGATCCGCGAAGTCCGCCACATTCTGGTGCTGCTGCACATCGAATTCTTCAACAACCTCGGCCAACAGTCCCTGCAACAAAACCAGCCCGGCCAGGCCCGCCTCGCCTTCGAACGCGGCGTGCAATACCTGCGCAAACAGCAGGATCCGCAGATGTACGCAGAACAACTGCAATACCTGGAAAAACTCCTGGCCCGCGCGAACGCCCAGGTCATGGACAAGATTGCACCGGTTGAAGGTGAAGAAAACCAACTGACCGCCGGCCTCAAAGATGTCGAGGCCGATGCGGACTGGAAGAAGAAAGTGATTTACGACTGATTGCAGATGCTGGAAGAGAAGCCACCGAAAGGTGGCTTTTTTGTGGGCTCGCGGGAGTGAACCTGATAGAAAACCGGTGAATGTGAGGCCGCTTTCGCGAGCAGGCTCGCTCCCACAAGGGGGCTGAGTACATCTGACAGAGGTTGGTCGGCTATCCGGCCGCCATCGCGAGCAGGCTCACTCTTACATTGGGGCTGAGTACATCTGATAGCGGATTGGTCGGCTATCCGGCCGCTTTCGCGAGCAGGCTCGCTCCCACAGGGGGCTGAGTACATCTGACAGAGGTTGGTCGGCTATCCGGCCGCCATCGCGAGCAGGCTCACTCTTACATTGGGGCTGAGTACATCCGATAGCGGATTGGTCGGCTATCCGGCCGCTTTCGCGAGCAGGCTCGCTCCCACAGGGGGCTGAGTACATCTGACAGAGGTTGGTCGGCTATCCGGCCGCTTTCGCGAGCAGGCTCGCTCCCACAGGGGGCTGAGTACATCTGACAGAGGTTGGTCGGCTGTCCGGCCGCCTTCGCGAGCTGGCTCGCTCCCACAAGGGGGGTGAGTACATCTGACAGAGGTTGGTCGGCTATCAGGCCGCCATCGCGAGCAGGCTCACTCCTACATTGGAACTGAGTACATCCGATAGCAGATTGGTCGGCTGTCAGGCCGCCATCGCGAGCAGGCTCACTCCTACATTGGAACTGAGTACACCCGATAGAAAATTGGTCGGCTGTCAGGCCGCCTTCGCGAGCAGGCTCGCTCCCACAGAAAAGCAAAAGCAACACCCACCTCGCAACCGCATCAGCTTCTCACCACTCAACAGGATGAGCGTTAGCTCGGCTGCCGCTCTTGATCTTGATCTGAAAGCCCGTCGGCAGGCTGAGTGGAGGGATTGATCCGGGGGTGGGAGCGCAGCGACCGTTCGACGAAGTCGAACACATCGAGAGGAGGTGCAGCGAAGCAAACCGTAGGCGATGCCCCCGGAGCGATCCCGGAGCGAAGGAACCCCGAGCCCCAGCGAGCGGGCCGAACGTCAGGGCGAAGACCTTTTGGTTACTTTTGGGGCGTTTGCCAAAAGTGACCCGCCGTAAGGGCGGAAGCCTAATCAGCAACACCCGCAGCAACGGATATCCCCCCAAAACCCCAAGAGCCTGGTCGGCCCAAAGGCCGCCAAGCGTCAAAGCGTCAAAGCGTCAAAGCCGAAAATGCCCAACCATCCCGCGCAACTCCCCCCCCAACTGCGCCAGCTCAACACTCGAAGCCGCATTCCCACGCATCGCGATCGACGACTGATCCGCACTCGCACGAATACTCGTCACACTGCGATTGATCTCCTCCGCCACCGAACTCTGCTCCTCCGCCGCCGCCGCAATCTGCTGATTCATCTGCTGAATCAACGACACCGCCGCCGCAATACTCCCAAGCGCACTCTCGGTCTGCAACGCATCACTGACCGCCAGCTTCACCAGCTCGCCGCTGCTCTGAATCTGCTGCACCGACGAATGCGCCGCCAAGCGCAAAGCACTGACCAGCCGTTCAATCTCCTCAGTCGATTGCTGCGTGCGCCGAGCCAGCGCGCGCACCTCATCAGCCACCACCGCAAAGCCCCTGCCCTGCTCCCCGGCCCGCGCAGCCTCGATGGCGGCATTCAGCGCCAATAGATTGGTCTGTTCGGCAACACTCTTGATCACCCCGAGCACCGTGCCGATATTCTGGATTTCAGCACTAAGGCTTTCGATGCTCGAACTGGCCGACGTCGCCGAGTCAGCCAATTGCTCGATGCGCGCCATGCTCTGGCGCACCACCTGCTGCCCACTCTCGACCTTGTCATCCGCCGTCTGCGCGGCCAGCGCCGCTTCTTCGGCGTTGCGTGCAACGTCGTGAACGGTGGCGGTCATCTGGTTCATCGCCGTGGCAACCTGCTCGGTTTCTTCCTTCTGGCTGCTGACCTCAAGGTTGGTCTGCTCAGTGACTGCCGACAACGATTGCGCCGAACTGGCCAGTTGCTCGATCCCCGCCTGCAAACCACTGACGATGGTGCTCAGACCCGCGCCCATCTGTTGCATCGCCAGCATCAACTGACCGATCTCGTCGCGACGGGTCACTGCCACGGTCGCACTCAAGTCGCCGGCGGCAATCTGCTGCGCGACCTGAATCACACTGCGCAATGGCGCGACGATAAGTCGGGTGATCAGCCACGCAGCGAGTAATCCCACCAGCAATGCCAGCGCCGATGAGCCGATGATCAGCAGCGAGTTTTTCTTCAGTTCTGCCTGCATCGCGCCGTCTTCAGCGACATACGCCTGATTCACCCGCTCGACCACTTCGTTGGCACGCTGGTGCAATTGCTCGTAGACGGTTTTTTCCTGCGCGAGCAACCCGGTGTACTCGGCCAGTTTGTCGTTGAAACCGGCGATGTGCCCGGACACTTCATTGAGCACGGTCAGATAGCCCTCGTCCTTGACCGTGGTTTTCAATTCTTCGGCCTGCGCCTGCGCCTGTGCAGCCTGTTCGATATTGCCCTTGCCAGCACTGTCGGCATCGCCCTTGCGGCTTTGATCGAGACGAATCCGCGCTTCGTTCATCGCTTGCAGCATCAACCGCGAAACCTGGCTGACCTGACTGGCCTGCTCAATGAACTGTGCGCCATCCTTACCCTCGGTGTCCTTCAAGGTATATGCACCGTCGTCGGCAAGTCCGGCCTGCAATACGTCAAGGTTGTTGGCCACACTGGACACCGACCAACTGGCCATTTCCAGCGCCAGGTCCTTGGCCTGAGTCAACGACACAAACTCGTCGAACGCCTTACGATAAGCGCCCAGCGACTGCTGCACATCATTCATGACCGGCACATTCGCCGCCGACTGCGCTTTGAGCTGATCAGCCAGAGCAACCAGTTCGTCGACGCCCTTACGCAGCGCATCGGCCGTCTTCGGATCGCCCCGCAAGGCATATTCCTGCTCGAGCAGGCGCACCTTGAGCAAGCCGCTGTTGAGCGAAGACATCTGTTTCAGCCCGTCGAAACGCTGACTGATGGTTTGCAGGGACCAAACGCCGATGGCCGCCACCAGCGCGGTCAGAAGCAAAACCAGCACAAACCCGATACCCAGTTTTTTCGCCATACCGAGGTTGGCAAAACGTCCTTGCATGGCCGAAATCATTGCGCGTAGTCCCCTGCCATTGTCAGTAGAGCGAAGAGTCGCAACGGCCATGAAGCAGCACAAGTCTCTGGCGTCGGAATAATGGCAAAAAGCTACGCCTGCGTCGTTTTCAGAACACTTGAGGTCGATCCGAACCGGTGTAGCGAAAAAACTGCCGGGCGCGTGGATCACAAGCGTAGGCGACGTTGATGCGCAGCCAATCGCCCGACTCGCCATTGGGACTGAATGCATCAGGCGCTGACAGCAACACGCCGCAACGTTGAGCCTGCCGACGCAGCCGAATCTGATCGGTCATGCGCGAGCGCGCCCAGATGAACAAGCCACCTGCAGGCTTGCCGAAAACCTCCCAGTCGGCGTCCTCCAGCGCCTGCAACGCGGCCGCGCGTTCGGCATTCAGGCGTTGACGCTGGCGCTGCACCAGTTTGCGGTAAGCGCCGCTGACCATCAGGCTGGCCAGCACGGCTTCGGTAAACCTTGACGCCCCCAGACCGCTGATCATCTTGACCTGCGCCAGCCGTCTGACCATGTCGCTGTCGGCAAAAACGAAACCGACCCGCAACGAGCTGCTCAGCGTCTTGGAAAAACTGCCCACGTAAATGACTCGCCCCTCATCATCCAGAGCCGCCAGGCGCGTGCCGTTGCCGGTGTGCAAGTCTGCGTAGACATCGTCTTCGATCACGCGCAAATCGTAGGTCTTGCTCAGTTGCAGGATGCGTTGCGCTACGCTCGGCGACAGGCAACTGCCGGTGGGGTTGTGATGATGGCTGTTGATGAATAACGCGCCGGGGCGAAACTGTTGCAGCAACGCTTCCAGCGCGTCGATATCCGGCCCGTTCGGGGTGCGACGCACCTCGAGCATGCGCACGCCGTGCATCCGCAGGAGATCGAACAACGGCGCGTAACCGGGCGTCTCGACCACCACGCAGTCTCCGGCCTTGAACAAGGTGCGCACGATCAGATCAAGCGCATGGCTGGCGCCGCAGGTACTCAGCAACTGCGCACTGCGGGCCTCGATACCGAACAGTTTCAGGCGCTTGGCGATTTGCTCGCGCAACGCTGGAAGCCCCAAGGGCGTGCTGTAGTTGAACAGGCTGGCCATGTCGGTGCGCGCCACCTCGCGCAGGGCATAACTGAGGTCGTCAGGTTCACGCCAGCTATGCGGCAGTCCGCCCGCGCCAAGTTTCAAGCCACCCGCGGCCTCGCACACGGCATCGCACCAGGCGAACCGGCCCTCGAATGGCGCCAGCTCATCTTCTGCGCCTGTTACCGAGGGCGAGGCGGCGACAATGAACCCGGTGCCCTGGCATGAACTCAGAACACCCTGCGATACCAGCCGCTCACACGCCTCTACCACACACGACTGGCTGAGCAGATTGCCCCGGGCGATCTGCCGCACGGACGGCAAACGGGTGGCCGGCGGTACGCCACTTTGCAGGATCCACTCGGTCAGTCCGTCAACAATCTGCTGCACGACCGGCACCATTGCCTGTCGATCAATTCTCAATTCCATGAGCAAGCAAACTCCTGTCCGTTTTGCTGGCGGCAGTAAATCACAGCCGCGCCGGACAGGCTGTGCGACAACGCCGCCAAAAGCGACCGTTCTAACCGTTTGATACACATTGTTTAAGAGGCTTCACGGAACTGACCGCTGCCCACAAAAAAGCCCGCAACGAATGCGGGCTGTTGTTCTTGGGCGTGATTCAGAAAGCGGTGACGCCGCCATCCACTGCCAGCGAGTGGCCGGTGGTGAATGCCGCACCGTCGCTGCACAGGTACAACACGGCACTGGCGATTTCTTCGACCTTGCCGATGCGCCCGACCGGGTGCATGGCGTTGGCGAACTCACCCTTCTTCGGGTCGGCCTCGTAAGCACGGCGGAACATGTCGGTATCGATCACCGCCGGACACACAGCGTTGACACGGATTTTCTTCTTCGCGTATTCGATGGCCGCCGATTTGGTCAGACCGATCACCGCGTGCTTCGACGCCGCGTAGATGCTCATCTTCGGCGCCGCGCCCAGTCCCGCCACCGAGGCGGTGTTGACGATCGCCCCGCCGCCCTGCGCCAGCAACAGCGGCAGCTGATACTTCATGCACAGCCAGACGCCTTTGACGTTGACGCCCATGATCGCGTCGAACTCATCCATCGAGCCTTCGGCCAGTTTGCCTTTTTCAATTTCGATGCCGGCATTGTTGAAGGCATAGTCGAGACGGCCGTAGGTATTGATGACCTCGTCCATCAGATTTTTCACTTCGCTTTCGACGGTCACGTTGCAGCGTACGAAGGTCGCTTCGCCGCCGGCTGTACGAATCAGCGCCACCGTGCCCTCGCCCCCTGCCGCGTCCAGATCGGCGACCACCACTTTCAGGCCTTCGGCGGCGAACGCCTGGGCGGTCGCACGGCCGATGCCGTTGGCCGCGCCAGTGACTACAGCAACCTGACCGGAAAACGTCATGCTCATTGTTATGTCCTCGAAGGGATAGATGCAGGGGATGTATGGAATGGCAGCATAGCCATTGAGGTCTGCCGAGCGTCAGCACTATCCAATGGCTGTTTATGTGCCCATGCGTCGCAGTGATAAAACCGGCCAGGTGATCATCACTGCACTGGATCGGCGTGCATTCGCCGCATCAGCCAACCTTGCGCCAATGCCGGCGAAGGTCTATCAACAAGGCTTCATTCCGTTCGAGTGCCTGCCATGACCAACCAGACCAATCGCCAGTTCCTGCTCGCCAAACGCCCGGTGGGAGCGGCCAACCGCGAGACCTTCACCTATCAGGAAGTACCGGTCGGCGAACCGGCGGCGGGCCAGATTCTGGTCAAGAACGAATACCTGTCCCTCGATCCGGCGATGCGTGGCTGGATGAACGAGGGCAAGTCCTACATCCCGCCGGTCGGTATCGGTGAAGTCATGCGCGCGCTGGGCGTAGGCAAAGTCATTGCTTCGAACAACCCTGGCTTTGCGGTCGGGGACTACGTCAACGGCGCCATTGGCGTGCAGGATTATTTCCTCGGCGAGCCAAGAGGTTTCTACAAAGTCGATCCGAAACTGGCACCGCTGCCGGTGTACCTGTCAGCGCTGGGCATGACCGGCATGACCGCCTACTTCGCCCTGCTGGATGTCGGCGCACCGAAGGCCGGCGACACCGTGGTGTTGTCCGGTGCAGCGGGCGCAGTGGGCAGCATCGCCGGGCAGATTGCCAAGCTCAAAGGCTGCCGCGTGGTTGGCATTGCCGGCGGCGCCGACAAGTGCAAATTCCTTATTGATGAGTTGGGTTTTGACGGTGCCATCGACTACAAGTCCGAAGATGTCGTGGCCGGGCTTAAACGCGAATGCCCGAAAGGCGTCGATGTGTATTTCGATAACGTTGGCGGCGACATCCTCGATGCGGTGTTGAGCCGTTTGAACATAAAGGCGCGGGTGGTTATCTGCGGCGCGATCAGCCAGTACAACAACAAGGAAGCGGTCAAGGGGCCAGCCAACTACCTGTCGTTGCTGGTCAACCGTGCGCGGATGGAAGGTTTTGTGGTGATGGATTACGCAGCGCAATACGCCAGTGCCGCGCAGGAAATGGCCGGCTGGATGGCCAAGGGGCAGCTCAAGAGCAAGGAAGATATCGTCGAAGGGCTGGAGACCTTCCCGGAAACGCTGATGAAATTGTTCAGCGGTGAGAACTTCGGCAAGTTGGTGTTGAAAATCTAAAACCACCACAAAACAAATGTAGGAGTGAGCCTGCTCGCGATAGCGGTGTGTCAGTCAACATTACCGTTGTTTGACACACCGCTATCGCGAGCAGGCTCACTCCTACAGGGTTTTGCGGTGCCTGATCAGGCGATTTCGGCTACGACCGAAGCCAGTGCCTTGGCCGGATCAGCCGCCTGGCTGATCGGACGGCCAATCACCAGATAATCGGAACCGGCATCCAGCGCCTGACGCGGAGTCAGAATGCGGCGCTGATCGTCCTGCGCGCTGCCCGCCGGACGAATTCCCGGGGTCACCAGTTGCAGCGACGGATGCGCAGTTTTCAGTGCCGAGGCTTCCAGCGCCGAGCACACCAGACCGTCCATGCCAGCCTTTTCGGCCAGCGCGGCCAGACGCAGCACTTGCTCTTGCGGCTCGATATCCAGACCGATACCAGCCAGGTCTTCACGCTCCATGCTGGTCAGCACGGTCACGCCGATCAGCAACGGCTGCGGGCCGCTGCGTTTATCCAGCTCTTCACGGCAAGCGGCCATCATGCGCATACCACCGGAGCAATGCACGTTGACCATCCACACGCCCATCTCGGCAGCGGCTTTCACGGCCATCGCGGTGGTGTTGGGAATGTCGTGGAATTTCAGGTCGAGGAATACTTCAAAACCCTTGTCGCGCAGGGTGCCGACAATTTCTGCGGCGCAACTGGTGAACAGCTCCTTGCCCACTTTGACCCGACACAGCTTCGGGTCCAACTGGTCGGCCAGCTTCAGTGCGGCGTCACGGGTAGGGAAATCCAGGGCGACGATGATAGGAGTCTGGCAGGCGGACATGAATGGGCTCTCAGGCAGGTCGAAATCGGCGCGCATTGTAGCGGAACCGGCGGCAGCGCGGCACCCGATGATCGGTAAATCGTCGCGCTGGCCGTGATCAGCATAGCGCTCGCTGCTATTGTGTCGACTCCGATACACAACCGACACGCCAGCAACAAGCACCCGCGCTAGCCTCGCCAGCCGCAATACGTCCTTACATCAGCACTTCCCGCCTCACGGCTGGACGCCTATGCTGAAACCACAACCTCGCAGCCCATCTTTTGTGGTTGGCGGCCTACTGGCAGATGAACAGCCTCATGCACAACACCCAAATGACCGCGACGGATGAGCCTAAAGACGACAAGCGCTGGAGCATTCGCGCGCTGATCGTCGATGATGACGTACCGATCCGCGAGCTGATGATTGACTACCTCGCGCGCTTCAATATCCACGCCAGCGGCGTCACCGACGGCGCGGCGATGCGTCAGGCGCTGCTCGCCGAGCATTTCGATGTTGTCGTGCTGGACCTGATGCTGCCCGGCGAAGACGGCTTGTCGCTGTGCCGCTGGCTGCGCGCTGAATCGGACATCCCGATCCTGATGCTCACCGCACGTTGCGAACCGACCGACCGCATCATCGGCCTGGAACTGGGCGCCGATGACTATATGGCCAAACCGTTCGAGCCACGCGAACTGGTCGCGCGCATTCAGACCATTCTGCGCCGGGTGCGCGACGATCGAACCGAACAGCGCGCGAACATTCGTTTCGACAACTGGCGTCTGAACAGCGTCCTGCGCCAGTTGATCGCCGACGATGGTCTCGTGGTGCCGCTGTCCAACGCCGAATTCCGCCTGCTGTGGGTGTTTATCGAACGTCCGCGTCGGGTACTCAGCCGCGAGCAACTGCTCGATGCGGCCCGGGGCCGCTCGATCGAAGCCTTCGACCGCAGCATCGATTTGCTGGTCTCGCGTCTGCGGCAGAAACTCGGCGACGACCCGAAAGCCCCGCAGTTGATCAAAACCGTGCGCGGTGAGGGTTACCTGTTCGACGCGCGGGACATCGGCTGATGCGGGCGCGCTTCGACACGCTGTTCGGGCGCCTGTTTGGCGTGCTGTTCGTGGCGATTGTCCTGGCGCACCTGCTGGCGTTCGCCTGGTTCCACCACTACGGGCCACCGCCGCCCCCGCCGCCACCGGAGTTCTCCCAAGGCGCCGAAGGGCAACCGATGGCACATGATCCGCGCTACCCGCCACGGCCACCGCGTCCGTGGTTCGGTGGCCCGGTGGTGCCGCTGACCTTTCAATTCATCACGCTGATGATCGCGGCCTGGTACGGCGCCAAACTGCTCAGTCGCCCGATCCAGCGCCTGAGCGACGCCGCCGAACGCCTCAGCGAAGACCTCGACAGTCCGCCGCTCGACGAGTCCGGCCCGCGGGAATCGCGACAAGCCGCCTACACCTTCAACCTGATGCAGCAACGCATTCGCGAACAGGTGCAGCAGCGCGCACGGATGCTGGGCGCTGTTTCCCATGATCTGCGCACACCGTTGTCACGCCTGAAACTGCGCCTGGAAAACATCAGCGATGAAAAGCTGCAAGGCCAGATGCGTCAGGACCTCGACGACATGATCGGCATGCTCGACGCCACCCTCACCTACCTGCACGAACAGCGCACCAGCGAAGCGTTGCAGTTGATGGACGTGCAGGCGCTGGTCGAATCACTGTGCGAAAACGCGCAGGATCAAGGCGCCGACGTACAGGTCAGCGGCCATTGCGCACCGTTGCCGGTACAGCCGATGGCGCTGCGTTCGTGCCTCAACAACCTCATGGACAATGCCCTGCGTTATGCCGGCCAGGCACGCATCGAATTGCAGGATCAACGCGAGCAACTGCTGATCCGCGTAATCGATCACGGCCCGGGGATTGCCGAGGACAAGCGTGAAGCGGTGTTTGAACCGTTTTATCGCCTGGAAGGCTCGCGCAATCGCAACTCTGGCGGTGTGGGGCTGGGCATGACCATTGCCCGCGAAGCGGCACAGCGTCTGGGTGGGCAGCTCAACCTCGAAGAAACCCCCGGCGGCGGCCTCACCGCCATCATTCGCCTGCCGCGCACCTGAGAACACCACCGCGCCCCTGTGGGAGCGAGCCTGCTCGCGAACGCGTCAGTTGATCCAATATCTCTTTTGAATGTACCGCCCTCTTCGCGAGCAGGCTCGCTCCCACAGGCGTTCAGCGGTGCTCATTCCATCGTGTGTACCCACCGGTACAAATCCCACATACCCCCGACAACTTGCGCCCCGACGCTGCATAAGCCGGTACACCCACCGGTTTTCCATTCCAGGGAGTGAGTCCGATGATCGGTAGCGTCAGCAACTACACGAGCTATACCAGCACCAGCAGTACCTCCACGCAAAACGCCCGCAGCCAGCAACTGCAAAAAGAACTGTTCGCCAAACTCGACAGCAACGGCGACGGCGCGGTGGATCAGGACGAACTGAAAAGCGCCCTTTCACAGAAATCCGACGACGGCCTGCTGGTCAACCTGAGCAAACAGTTCGGCGATCTGGACAGCGATGCCAGCGGCAGCCTCAGCGCCGAAGAATTGACCGCCATGGCGCCCCCGCCACCGCCACACGATCAAGCACCGGACACCGACCTCGCCGACGCCCTGATCAGCGCCCTCGACAGCGACGGTGACGGCGCCATCAGCAGCGACGAACTGAGCAGCGGCCTGACCAGCGCCGGCAGCACTGCCGACAGCAACGAAATCTTCTCCGCCCTCGACAAGAACAAGGACGGCACCGTCAGCCAGGACGAACTCACCGCCAGCCTGACCCCGCCACCCCCACCGCCGCCACACATCAACAGCGACGAACTGTTCAGCCAACTTGATGCGGATGGCGACGGTAGCGTGACGGCTAACGAATTAAGCAGCGCTCTGCAGACCAGCAACAGCACCTCATCGACCAGTACCGACACCAGCACCGCGCTGCTCAAGGTGCTCGATAGCGACAGCAGCGGCGGTGTAAGCAGCGACGAGCTGAAAGCGGCTTTACAGGCAGGGCGAGAACGGCCGGATGAAGAACAGACCGCTTCTACCCAGAGCACCACCGAAGCCCTGAACCGCATGATTGCCAATTTGAGCAAACAGTACTCGCTGGAGAAAACGGCGTCGGTGGGCAAGTATTTGAATGTGGCGACTTGAGTCGAAGACACTATTTGCCGCGGACAATCAAAAGCCCCTCACCCTAGCCCACTCCCGGAGGGAGAGGGGACTGACCGAGGTGTTTGGGAGAGGTACGCCGACGTGCGATACCGCGTCGAACTGAGGCTTTGAAAAGCACACATTTCAGCCCCCTCTCCCTCGGGAGAGGGCTGGGGTGAGGGGCAGCAACAACGCAAATCAAAAGCCGAACACCCGCGCTCTTCACCACTCAATAGGCCGAGTGTCAGCTCGCCTGCTCTTGATCTTGATCCACAGGCGACGTCGGAAGGCTGAGTGGAGGGATTGATCCGGGCGTGGGAGCGCAGCGACCGTTTGGCGCAGCCAAACACAGCGAGAGGAGGTGCAGCGAAGCAAACCGTAGGCGCTGCGCCCGGATCGATCCCGGAGCGAAGGAACCCCGAGCCCCAGCGAGCGGGCCGCACGCAGGAGCAAGCCTTTTTGGTTACTTTTTCGGCGTCTGGAAAAAGTGACCCGCCGTAAGGGCGGAACCTTAATCAGCAACACCCGCAGCAACGGATATGCCCACAAAAATCAGCGCCGCTCCTCAACCCGCCCCTGACTCTTGCTCCAATCCGTCAACAAACTATAAGCCACCGCCAACAACGTAGGCCCGATAAACAACCCGATAAACCCAAACGCAATCAACCCGCCAAACACCCCAAGCAACACAATCACCAACGGCAAATTCCCGCCGCGACTGATCAGATACGGCTTGAGCACGTTGTCCACCCCACTGATGACAAACGTCCCCCAGATCCCGAGAAACACCGCCATCCCGTACTCACCCTTCCACGCCAGCCAGGCAGTGGCCGGCACCCACACCAACGGCGGCCCCATCGGAATCAGACTCAACAGGAAGGTGACAATCCCGAGCACCAGCGCCCCCGGCACTCCGGCAATGAAGAACCCGATCAACGCCAGAACCGCCTGCGCCGCCGCCGTGCCGATTACGCCGTTGACCACCCGCTGCACCGTGCCGGCCACCAACTCGATGTAATACCCCGCCCGATCACCGATCAGCCGCTCCAGCAGACCGTGCACAAACGCCGCCAGCCGAGGCCCGTCACGATAGAAAAAGAACACAAAGACAATGCTCAACGTCAGCTCGAGAATCCCGCCACCAATCTGCGCACTGCGCGCCAGCAGCCAGTTACCGACCTGCCCCAGATAAGGTTTGATCGACACCATCAGCGCGGCGCCCTGCTGATCGATGCTGTTCCACAGCCCGACCAGGCGCTCGCCCACAAACGGCAAAGTCCCCAGCCACACCGGCGCTTCCGGCAGACCGTCGACCTGCACATCCTTGATGAACGCCGTGGCATCACGCACATGATCCCCCACGTTGAACCCTAGCCAGACCAGCGGCGCGGCCACCAGCAGCATCCAGCCCAGCGTCAGAATCCCCGCAGCCAGCGACTCACGGCCATTGAGCCAGCGGGTCAACAGACGCATCAGCGGCCAACTGGCGAATGCCAGCACCGCGCCCCAGAACAGGGCCGACCAGAACGGCGCCATCACCCACAGGCTGGCACCAAACAACACCAGCAGCAGGATCTGCACCAGCAGGCGATCGTTATTGAGCATGTAAGGTCTCGAAAAAGTCAGTCAGGCAAAGAGTAGGCGAACACGCAGTTCGTGCTCGCCCGAAACAGCTTAACGCAACAGATCGATGCGCAGGCCAGAGCCTTCAACACTGCCGGTCTCCATGCGTGCCGCCCGCACGCCCTGATTGATCAGGGCCTGTCGCCATGCCTCGGCTTTCGACCCGGACACCGTCACGCGCAACGTCGTATCGAGATTAAGGCCACGGGAAATCAGGCGTAGCCATGTATCGTCCGGATCATTCACGCGATCAGGAAAATCCAGTTCACCGGTGCTTTTCAACTGACGCAACAGGGTCGCCGAGGTCGGCAGCAGCTCACCCAACGGTGCAGCCGCCTCGAACTGTTCGACATGCAGATAGGCTTTGCGATTGCCGCGCGTGATGCTGTAAAGCGCCACCAGCGTGTTGTCACGCGGTGCGGCCAGTCTCAACAACAGATACGCCTGTTGTTCGTCAGCACCGTACAACTTGGCGTTGCCGAACACCTCGTTGGCCCACAGGCTGCTTTCACCGCAATCACGCGCCTGACACCAGAACAGCAATTCGGCGTCCTGCTTTTGCAGGGCTTCACGAGCGGCGGTAAAAGCTTCGGTGGCGGAGTGTTCGGGGGGCAACTCGTAGGTCACCGAAGTGGTCTGGCCACGGGCGGTGACCTGGCCGTCGAAACGCAGCTGCCCGCTGATCTTGCGGATCGAGCCCAGCGGATAGATCCGCTCAAGCTCCACAGGCGGGCGGTAGTCGACGATCTGTGCATCGGCCAGACGCGGCACGATCTGCAGATCCTGACTGCCCGGCACATCGGCGGCGAACGAAACGGTACTGAAACAGCACAGTGCCAACAGACTGAGTGACCGCATAGTCAGGCTCATCGGATCGGCAATGCTGGATGATTCGAGGTCGCAGCGGTATAGAAATCCATCGTAGTTGTCTCCCATTTCAACCCGCCCAGCCTCGACAGTTGCCCGCAGCAAGTCAAGGAATGGCGAAGAACCGATTGAAACAGTCTGCTACAAGGCCGGCACCCGCCTCGTCGTTCAGGTGCAAATGGTGCCCGCCCGCCAACTGTTCCCGGCTAAAGGGTAGACGCTCCAGCAGCTCCGGATGTTTGGCGAGCATGCCGTCAGCCGCGACCACCAACTGCGCCGGACAACTGACCCGCAGCGCGAAAGCCATTGCCTGTTCCTGGGTCAGACGCAGCGGCGAAGGCAGGGTCAGGCGATTGTCGGTGCGCCAGGTGTAACCGCCGGGCACCGGCATCAGACCGCGCTGGGCCAACAATTCAGCCGCCTCACGGCTGACCGCCACCAGACCTTTCATGCGCGCTTCGATGGCACGGTCGAGGGTGTTGTAAACCGGTTTGCGCTTCTCGCGCAGATCCAGTTGCGCTTGCAGGGCCATGCCCATGCGCTCGGCGGCGTTTTCGCCTTTGTCTGTAGGAGGAATGACGCCGTCGATCAGCGCCAGATGGCTGATGCGTTCCGGCAGCGAACCCGCCAGCACCATGGAAACGATGGCGCCCATCGAATGCCCGAGCAGGCCGAAACGCTTCCAGCCCAGTTGTTCGGCGACTTGCAGCACGTCATGGGCGTAATCCCACAGCGCATAGCCGGCGCCGTTCGGCCGATGCCCGGAGTGCCCGTGCCCGGCCATGTCCAACGCAATGATGCGCAAGCCTTTGAGTTTGGGCGCCAATCGGGCAAAGCTGTTGGCATTGTCGAGCCAGCCATGCAGTGCAATCACCGGCAGCCCGTCCTCGGGCCCGAATAAATGCGCGGCCAGTTCGATATGCGGCAGGCTCAGGCGCACTTCTTCGAAGGTCGGACTCATGCGCAATCCTTGTTCTGACGGTGCTCCCAACGGGTAAACAGATTCTTCAACAACCGCGCGGTGTCCTGCGGACGCTCAAGCGGGAACATGTGGCCGCCGGGCATGCTCAACGCCTCGCCCTGGGCCAGACGCGAAACGAAACGGGTGTGATGGCGCATGACCACACGGCTCTTGTGCCCGCGCACCACCGCCAGCGGCACTTGCAATTGACCGGTACGGCCAGGGCTGGTGTGCGGCACACCGCGATAGATACTGATCTCGGTGGCCGGGTCGAAACGCAGGCGCAGTTTGTCGCCAACCTTGTGCAAACCGTGCTGCAGGTAGGCGTCGAAACATTCCGGATCGAAGCCGCGAAACAGCGTCTTGCCAGCAAAATAGCTGCGCGCACTGTCGAGGTCGGCGAACTCTTCGCGCCGGCCCAACGTGCGGCCGGCCGGGGTCAGTCTGTCGATGAAGCCAAAGCGCTTGGCCGCGCGGATTACCCACTGATCAGTGCGGGTCAGCACCGGCGAATCGAGCATCACTACGCCGCGATACAGCTCAGGGCAACGCAGTGCCGCGTGCAAATGCAGTACGCCGCCGAACGAATGGCCGACGCCCCACACCGGCTGATCCTGCTGCTGCAAATGGTGGATCAACTCGTCGACGAGGTTGTACCAGTTGTCATCCGCCGGAAAACGCGGGTCATGGGCATGCTGCTCCAGATGCGCAACCCGGTACTCGGGCGCCAGCGCCGCGAACAATTTGCCATAGGTGCCCGAGGGAAACCCGTTGGCGTGGGCGAAAAAGATTGGTTGCGACATACGGGCAAATCCATGAGCGGGAAACGTGGCGTTGATTGTCCGTAAGACCGCGCCTTACAGCAATGACCGTAACTGCCAGGAATGATGACAGTCCGGTCAGGGCTATGGTGAGTCAGTCGGATCGCTACCCCCTCACCCCCAGGGGGGCGAGGGGGAAAGGGAGCCGATCTCCATGCTTTTCCGAATCTGTATTCGACTCGGTATCTCAGGTCGATGAAGCACGTGAAAACAACGAGGTCGGCCCCCTCTCCCTCTGGGAGAGGGCTGGGGTGAGGGGCTGATCACTGAAGAACCCCACTCAACGCACCGGCGGCTGCTCACCCAACGGCACCACCGCCATGGTCAACCGCGACACACAACTGGCCTTGCCTTCATCACTGGTCAAGCGAATGTCCCACACATGCGTGGTGCGACCAATGTGAATCGGCTTGGCCACCGCCGTCACCCGCCCACTGCGCAAGCCGCGCAGATGGTTGGCGTTGATCTCAAGTCCCACGCAGTAAAACTTGCTGGCGTCGATGCACAGATAGCTGGCCATCGAACCGACGGTTTCCGCCAGTACCACCGAGGCGCCACCGTGCAACAAACCATAGGGCTGATGGGTGCGATGATCGATGACCATGCTCGCGGTCAGCGATTCTTCGTCGAACGCTTCGAAGCGGATGTCCAGCACTTCGCCGATGGTGTTTTTCTGGATCGCGTTCAACTGCTCGATGTCGGGAGTGGTACGCCACAAGCTCATCGCAGACTTCCTTTGTTGTTTTAGTGGTCGCTCAATCCTGCCACAGCACCGCCTCGCTGCGCTCGCTCCATTCTTCGAAACGCGCGCCATAGATGTCTTCGATGACGTTGCGCTTGATCTTCAGGGTTGGCGTGAGGAAGCCGTTTTCCACCGCCCAACTGTCCTTGACCACCACCAGTCGACGCAGGCGTTCGTGCTTGTCGAGCACGGCGTTGACCTCTTCGAGGAGTTTTTCCAGGCTCGAATGCAGGCTTGCCCGGCCCTCCTCCTGATTGACCGTCGACAAGACGCACAAGCCGAGTGGCGCGCTTAGTCCGTCCCCTACCACACACACCTGTTCAATCCGCGAATGCACGGCCAAGCGATTTTCGATCGGTGCCGGGGCAACATATTTGCCCTTGCTGGTCTTGAAGATCTCCTTGAGTCGACCAGTCAGGCGCAGGCGCCCTTCAGCATCCTGTTCGCCCTTGTCACCGGTGCGCAGAAAGCCGTCCTCAGTCAGAGTTTCGGCACTCTTCTGCGGCTCCTTGAAATAGCCGAGCATGTTCGCCTGACTGCGCACCTGCACCTCGCCCGACTCATCGATACGTACTTCGACATCCGGGCACGGCTTGCCGATCCAACCCTGCTTGTATTGCCCCGGCAGGCAGATGTGCGAGTAGCCGCAACTCTCGGTCATGCCGTAGACCTCCAGCACATCCAGGCCAAGTTTCTGATACCAGGCGAGCAAGGTCTGCGGCACCGGCGCGGCACCGGATAACGCCACGCGCAAAGCATCCAGCCCCAGGCCTGCCAGTACCTTGTGACCAACGCGCTTGCCAATGAATGGCAGACCGAGAAGAAAATCCAGACGTTTTGCCGGGATCTTGCTGTACACGCCCATCTGGAATTTGGTCCAGATGCGCGGCACACCGAACATCGCGGTCGGCCGCGCTCGCTGCAGGTCAGTGATGAAGGTCTCAAGGCTCTCGGCGAAGAAAACCGTCTGCCCGGTGTAGATCGACGCCAGTTCTACGAACATGCGCTCGGCGACGTGGCACAGCGGCAAGTACGAGAGCAATCGATCGTTCTCGTTAAGCCCGAACAGTTGCGTGCCGCGCGTCGTGGCGAAACCGAGATTGGCAAAACTGTGCATCACGCCTTTGGGCAGGCCGGTGGTGCCGGAGGTGTAAATGATCGTCGCCAATTGCTCGGCATCGGGACGGGGATCATCCTGAATCGGCGAACTGCGCTGCAAGTCGGCCCAAGTAAAATCGAAATCCCCGGGCGGGTGCAGTGGCAGGCTGATGGTCGGCAGATCCGCCGGCACGCCTTTGGACATGCCCGGCCAGTCGTCGAGCTTGCCGATGAAGGCCAGCGCGCTTTCCGAATGATTGAGCACTTGCGCAACGGAGTCGGCGGTGAGGTTGGGATACAGCGGAACGGAGACGTGCCCGGCCATCCAGATCGCCAGGTCGGCGATGATCCAGTGCGCGCAGTTTTTCGAGATCAGGGCGATATGGCTGCCCTGCGGCAACTCCCGCGCACGCAACCAATGTGCGGCGCAGCGGGCCTGATGGCCGACGTCGGCCCAGCTCAGCGTCTCGACCTGGCCGCCGCCAATGGGCTGCACGAGGAACCTCTGGCGCGGGTGCCGGGCTTCACGTTCGTAGAACACGTCCAGCGGCAAACGGAAGGCGGCAGACATGCGACTCGCTCCTGTTTTTTGGGTCTGGAGCAAGCGTAGTCAACCAAGCAAGTGCTTGGTTGGAAAATTCACACAAATAATTTCATGGTTTACGCAGAAACCAATGTGGGAGCGAGCCTGCTCGCGAATGCAGGCTGTCAGACACATAAATGATGAATGACACTCCGCTTTCGCGAGCAGGCTCGCTCCCACAAGGAACCAGCGTTATGGATGTTTGAGGCTGTTGAGGTTCATCGAGCCGATCAGCAGCTCTGCGCTTTCAAGCTCAGCCAACCCGGCAGTACTGACCTTCTCCGGCGGATACCCGGCGCCATGCTGCAGATAGCTGAGCAGATTGCCCACCAGCGGGTTGTGACTGACCAGCAGCACGTTGCTCACCGACACCAGTTGATCGGTGACCTTGTCCGGGTCGGTCTCCGGCGTCAGCCACTCGACCGTGCGAATTTCCGGCTCGAAACCCAGCGCCTCACGGACAATCTGCGCAGTCTGTTGCGCGCGCAGATAAGGGCTGGCGTAGATCGCCGTCAGCGGCTGGCCGATCAAATGGGCCGCGCTGTTCCAGACTTCTTTACGGCCGTGATCGGTCAGCTCCCGTTCGGAGTCGGGGCACGAGCCGAAAGGCACGGCTTCACCGTGACGTAATACCCAGAGTTTCATAGCTTGGGTTCCTCATCTCGAACCGGATGCGGTGCCGGTGCGACGGCGTGCGGCGCTTCACCTTCCGGAGTACGCGGGGTTGGCCAGTCGGCGAACGGCCACGGTTTCTGGTCACTGTGGAAACTGCCGAAACGGCCGATCTGCGCCAGAAACTGGCTCAGGCTGTCGCCGAAATTCATCAGGCTGGCGCTCGGGGCGCCATAGATCAAACGATAGATCAGTTGCACCAGCACCACCGCGCCGAGGATGAACTGCGCCACTTGCCAGACCAGCACGTAGACGATCATCCACAACACACGCAGAAGGATGGATTCGTACTTGGCTTCGGTTTTCGGATCGTTCATGACTTGCTCCGTGCTGACTCAGTTGAAACCACTGGTGGAAATAAAATCGACGTCGGTTTTCGGCTCGGCCCGCATCAGTAGACCGATCACCTGCTCCAGCGTGCGTCCTTCAAAGAGGATCGCATGCAGCCCGGCGACCAGTGGCATGTACACGCCGACTTCCTGAGACTTGGCCTTGAGCACCTTCAAGGTGTTGACCCCTTCAGCGACTTCACCAAGTCGCGACACCGCTTCGTCGAGACTCAAGCCCTGACCCAACGCAAAACCGACTTGATAGTTGCGACTCTTCGGCGACGAACAGGTCACGATCAGATCGCCGACACCGGCCAGACCGAGGAAGGTCATGGGGTTAGCGCCCTGATTCACGGCAAAACGGGTCATTTCCGCCAGTGCCCGGGTGATCAGCATGCTCTTGGTGTTCTCGCCCATCTCCAGCGCCACCGCCATGCCGGCGATGATCGCGTAAACGTTTTTCAACGCCCCGCCCAGTTCGACACCGAAACGGTCAGCACTGGCGTAAACGCGGAAGGTACGACCGTGCAGCGCGGCTTGCACGGCTTTACACAGTTCTTCGTCTTCGCTGGCGACCACGGTGGCGGTCAGTGCGTGTTCGGCAATCTCGCGCGCCAGGTTCGGCCCGGACAACACGCCGATGCGCGCCTGCGGGGCGATTTCTTCGAGAATCTGGCTCATCAGTTTGAAGGTCTGGGCTTCGATGCCCTTGGTCAGGCTGACCAGCATCTTGCCGCTCAACCGCTCGGCGTGGGCGGCAAGCACCGTGCGCAACGCGCTGGACGGCAGCGCGACAAAGCACAGATCGCAGGCGTCGAGGGTTTCCTGCAGGTCGGTGACGGCAGTCACCCCCGGCAGAATCTTGATGCCTTTGAGGTAACGCGGGTTTTCGCGATTGACCCGGATGGCCTCGGCCTGCTCGGGGTCACGCATCCACTGCCGGACTTGATGGCCGTTCTCGGCCAAAAGATTGGCCACGGCGGTACCAAAACTTCCGCCTCCCAGGACCGCAATCGGGCGCTGTTCAGTCATATGCAATCCGTTAATCCATACCAGTGGCGATGCCGGCATTATACGGGGCGGCCAACGCGCGGCCAGCCCCAGCAACAATTACCGACACTTGTAGGAAGAAGACCAATAAAACCTAGGAAAATGCCTGCAACGTGACTGGAAAAGTCACTGCCCTCGGTTAACATGCGCGCCAATTCTTCGCTATCAAGGTTGTGTCGTGTCATTTGGCTCTGCGTCCCCGCGTTCGTCCGTCTTACTGGCGCTGCTGTTCAGCCCGGTATTAATGGCGGACGACCTGTTCATGGACAACGAAGCACTGCCCCAAGTGCTGACCGCCACGCGCCTGAAGCAGACACCGGCGGAAGTGCCGGGAAGCATGACCGTAATTGACAACGAACTGATCCACGCCAGCGGTGCCCGCGATATCAGCGAACTGCTGCGACTGGTGCCGGGGATGATGGTCGGCAACATCAGCGGCAATCAGGCGGCGGTCAATTACCACGGCACTAACGCCAGCGAAGCGCGGCGCATGCAGGTGCTGATCGACGGTCGCTCGGTGTACCGCGCCGGTTTGTCGACGGTGGACTGGAGCGATATTCCGGTGGCCATGGAAGACATCGAGCGCATCGAAGTTTTTCGTGGCCCCAACACTGTCAGCTACGGCGCCAACGCGCTGATGGCGGTGGTCAATATCATCACGCGAAACCCGGCGGACAGCCACGGTACGCGGCTGAAGTACACCCGCGGTCAGCGCGGCATCAACGATTTCTACGCCAGCCAGGGCACCGGCTGGAATGGCGGCGATCTGCGCCTGTCGCTGTCCGGGCAAGAAGACGACGGCTTCGACAGCGATCGCAGCGGCGCCGATTACCGCGACAGCCGGCGCTTGAACCGTTTCAGTCTCGCGGTCAGCCACACCCTCAGCGATAACCAGAGCCTCGACTGGCAGGTCAACGCCAAGGACGGCAGCAACCAACGGCCGTACACCTATCGTCCGGTGTTCTCCGGGATTACCGCCGCCGGCAACAATTCCGACGTAGTCGCCAAAGATTACGCCGGCTCGGTGCGCTGGAACCTCGATCTCAACCCGGAGCACAGCCTTTATATACAAGGCTCGGCGCAACACTGGGATCGTCAGCAAACCTGGCGCGCCTGCGATGCCGAGGTGTCGTTCAGCCCCGAACTGACGCAACTGTGGCAACTCAACCCAAATTACACCGAACGCCTGGCGCGCAACATCACCCGTTTCACCGGCCCCGGCGCTGCGCCCGGCACCCCGCAGGAAATGGCCCTGGCCAATCTGGTGCTCGAGCAATGGCGTAACGGCGCCAGTCGCACCCTGTGCGGCGACATCGACCAGAGCGCACGGGAATCGCGTTACGACCTCGAAGTGCAGGACACCCTCAGCCTGTCCGACAGCCTGCGTCTGGTCAGCGGTATGAACTATCGTTACGACCGCGCCGACTCCGAAACCTACTTCAACGGCACACTGGACGACACCACGTGGCGCGCGTTCGGCCAACTGGAATGGCGTGCCACTGAACACTGGTTGTTGCAGGGTGGTGCGATGTTCGAAAACACGCAACTGATCGGCAGTTCGCTGACGCCGCGCTTCGCCGTCAATTACCTGATCAACCCGCGCCACGGCCTGCGCGCGGTTTACTCGGAAGCGATCCGCTCGCCGGACATGTTCGAGAACAACGTCAACTGGAGCTATCAGGTCAGCAACCTGCGGCCTTCGGCTTACGGCCAGTCGTCGGCGCGGTACTTCGTCAAGACGCGCGGCCCGGGCGATCTCGATCAGGAGCACATGCGCTCGCGGGAGCTGGGCTACAACGGCTACTTCGCTGAGCTGGGTCTGGCCCTGGATGTGAAGCTGTTCTACGACGAGATCACCGGAATGATCAGTGAGCCGCTGCGTAACAACCAATACATCGCCAGCAACGCTAACAGCTCGCGGTTTCGTGGCACCGAAACCCAGCTCGACTGGCGCGTGAGCCTGGCCGACCGCTTGCGGTTCACCTACGCCTTCGTCAATGCCGAAGCGAGCAACCCGCTGGACCAACAATTCACCTCACGCAACAGCGGGTCGGCGGGCTGGCTGCGCGATTGGGGCCATGGCTGGAACAGCGCCCTCTTCTATTACGGCGACAACGCGCTCAATGGCTACCGTTTCGAGCGGGTCGACACGCGCATCGCCAAACGCATCCCGCTGGGCAAAGCCCAACTGCAACTGGCCGGCGTGCTGCAACAGCGCCTCGACCATGCGCCGACCACCTTCGTCGACAATAATTACGACGAGCGACGGGTGATGTATTTCAGCGCTGAGCTGGAGTTCTAGGATGCGCTACGGGCCGTCACGGAAGCTGCCAACCCTTGGCCACTGGCTGGCCGGGGTTTGCCTGTTTCTGACCGCATGGCTGCATGGCGTGGCGGTGCAGGCCGCCGATATTCTGTTGACCGGTGCCGAGGAAAGTCCCGGCATGCAAGCATTCGTCCAGGCACTCAGCGAATTGCGTCCGACTGACAACGTGCGTTTCCAGCCGCTGGCCAGTCTGCCGGCACCGGGAAAACTGCCTGCCAGTCTGCGCCTGATTCTGCTCGACCTGCCGAGCCTCGACTGGCGCCTGCAAGACCCCCAAGGCCCGGCAACGCTGGTGCTGCGCATCAGTCGTCTGCAAGCGCGCCAGCGCCTCGGCAGCGCGCAACCGGCGCACCTGAGTTTGCTGTGGAGTGACCCACCGCTGAGCCGCCAGTTGCAGTTGATCCGACGCATTCTGCCCCAGGCCCAGCGCATCGGCGTGCTCTTCGATCAACACAGCGAATTCCTCCTCAACGAACTCAATCTCGCCGCTAAACCACTGAACCTGCAAATCGTCAGCCAGCGCTGGGACAACATCCACGACAGCCGCCCGCTGCAAACCGTGCTGAAGAACAGCGACGTGTTACTCGGCCTCGACGACCCCGACCTGTACAACCCGAAAACCGCGAAAAACCTGCTGCTCAGCAGCTATTCACGGCAAGTCGCGCTGGTCGGTCCCAACGTGGCGTTCGTCCGCGCCGGCAGCCTGGCGAGTACCTACAGCGATCAGAACGACTGGCTGGCCGTGCTCGATCATTTGCTCGACCAATCGCCGGCCAGTTGGCCGCGAACGCTCTACCCCGCACGTTTTAAAGTCTCAAGTAATGCACAGGTCGCTCGTTCCCTAGGGATCGAGCCGCTAAATGAAGCGTCTGTCGCCCAAGCGCTGGCTGAAGGAGAACGCCGTCCATGAGTTTTCGTCGCCGTTGGGACATCAACACCCGCACCCAGTTGATCAGTCTGGGCCCGGCGCTGTTGTTGACCTTGTTGCTGATCAGCTTCTTTACCTTTGTGCGCATTCAGGATCTGCGCCAGGAGCTGAACCACACCGGCCAACTGATCGCCAACCAACTGGCACCCGCCACTGAATACGGGGTGATTTCCGGCAATAACGAAGTGCTGGAAAGCCTGCTCAAAGCGACACTGGCCACGCCCAACGTGCGTTTTCTCGAAATACAGGACAGCGCCAACCGGATTCTGGTGTACGTCGAACAGCCCGCCGCCGCGCACAGTCGCCCGCATCAGGTTGAAGTGTTTCAGGCACCGGTGCGCCTGCAACGCATCGCCCTGCACAATGATTTCTTTCAGGACGGCAAGGTCAGCAACGGCGGGGCCAGCGAGGACTATCTGGGCCGAGTAATCGTTGGCTTGTCCAACGATGCCTTCAGCCAGCGCCAGCAGGAGATTCTGTTCAAGGCCGGGATTCTCGCGCTGTTCGCCCTGCTCTTCACCTTCGTATTGGCACGACGCCTGGCCGGCAGCCTGTCGCAGCCGATTCGCGACATCGGCGATGCAGTCAAGGCGATTCAGGACGGCGATTACAAAACCCCGCTGCCGATTGTCGATGACACCGAACTGGGCGCGCTGTCGCAGCACATCAACAACCTCGCCCAAGCGCTGGAACAGGCCAGCCGTGAGCAGCACCAGGCCATGGCGCAACTGATTCAGACCCGCGAAGAGGCGGAAAAGGCCAACAACGCCAAGTCGGACTTTCTGGCGATGATGAGCCACGAACTGCGCACGCCCATGAACGGCGTGCTGGGCATGCTGCAACTGCTGGAAACCACCGAGATGACCGAGGAGCAGGTCGAATACGCCGCCCTCGCCTCGGAGTCCACCGAACACCTTTTGAAAGTCATCAACGACATTCTCGACTTCTCGCGCATCGAACGCTCGGAGCTGGAACTGGAGCACATCCCGTTCAACCTCGCCGAACTGATCGGCGCCTGTGCGCAGTCGTTCCAGCACAGCGCGGTACAGCGAGGGCTGGCGCTGAATCTGCGGATCCCGGACGACATGCGCGGTTTGCAGGTGCAGGGCGATCCGACGCGGATCCGGCAGATTCTGGTCAACCTCGTCGGCAATGCACTGAAGTTCACCGAACAGGGCCGGGTCAGCATCGAGGCGCAGTGGCAATCGCTGGATCACGAATTGCTGTGGTTCACCTGTTCGGTGCGTGACAGCGGCATCGGTATTTCTTCTGAAAGTCTGGAGCTGATGTTCAACGCCTTCCAGCAGGCCGACAGTTCGATTTCACGACGTTATGGCGGCACCGGTCTCGGTCTGCCGATCGCACGTACATTGGCCGAACGCATGGGCGGCACCTTGCGCGCGCAGAGCGAGGAAGGTCGCGGTTCGGTATTCAATCTGGAAATTCCCCTGGCACTCTATAAGCAGGCGCTGCCGCCCCTGGCTGCGCCGCGTGCACTGAACGGCAAAGAGCATGGTGAAGGGCGCAATGTGTTGCTGGTCGAAGACAATCCAGTGAACCAGACCGTTATTGAAGCGATGCTGCGCAGTCTGGGCTTTACTGTCAGTGTTGCTACCGATGGCGCACAAGCCGTGCGCAGCGCCGAGGGCAGCGACTTTGAAGTGATTCTGATGGATTGCCGTTTGCCGATCATCGATGGCTACGAGGCTACCCGGCAGATCCGACTGCTACCCGGACGCAGCGAAGTGCCGATCATCGCGCTGACCGCCAACGCCTTGCAGGGCGACCGGGAAACCTGCCTGTCGGCGGGCATGAACGATTATCTGGCGAAGCCGTTCAAACGTAATGATCTGCAGCAGATTCTGCAGCGCTGGGTGTCGTAGTGTGGGCCTTTCGACCATCTGCGACTGGCGTGAAAAGCGAAAGTGCGGCAGTCTTAGGCACCCGAACGAGCCTCAAAAGGGGCTTGAATAAAAATTTCAGTGCACAAGTGTACATTCATGTCCTTGGTGCTGTGACTTTCACCACAACGCAATAGTCTATGAGTAGGCTGCCGGTTCGAGGCATGAACGCTTCGAACGGTCGGGAAGATTTGCCCCACCTGCCGCATGGGATTATTGAGGAGCTCGCATGACCAAACAAAACGCCTTTACTCGGGAAGATCTGCTGCGCTGCAGTCGCGGTGAGCTGTTCGGCCCAGGTAACGCGCAACTGCCCGCCCCGAACATGCTGATGGTCGATCGCATCACCCTGATCAGCGAAGAAGGCGGCAAGTACGGCAAAGGTGAATTGGTCGCCGAGCTGGATATCAACCCTGACCTGTGGTTCTTCGCGTGCCACTTCGAAGGCGATCCGGTGATGCCGGGCTGCCTGGGTCTGGATGCCATGTGGCAACTGGTCGGTTTCTTCCTGGGCTGGCAAGGCCTGCCGGGCCGTGGCCGTGCGCTGGGTTCAGGCGAAGTGAAGTTCTTCGGTCAGGTGCTGCCGACCGCCAAGAAAGTCACCTACAACATTCATATCAAACGCGTCCTCAAGGGCAAGCTGAACCTGGCCATCGCCGATGGTTCGGTGACTGTCGACGGTCGCGAAATCTACACCGCCGAAGGCCTTCGCGTCGGCGTGTTCACCTCCACTGACAACTTCTAAGGGTTATTCGCATGCGCCGCGTCGTTATCACTGGTCTGGGCATCGTTTCGTGCCTGGGCAATGACAAAGAGACCGTCTCCGCTAACCTGCGTGCAAGCCGCCCTGGCATCCGGTTCAACCCGGAATATGCTGAAATGGGTCTGCGTAGCCAGGTTTCCGGCTCCATCGACCTCAACCTTGAAGAACTGATCGATCGCAAGATCTATCGCTTCGTCGGCCACGCAGCCGCGTACGCCTACCTGGCCATGAAAGACGCCATCACTGACTCTGGCCTGACCGAAGAGCAAGTGTCCAACCCGCGTACCGGCCTGATCGCTGGTTCCGGTGGTGCTTCCACGCTGAACCAGATGGAAGCGCTGGACATCCTGCGCGAGAAAGGCGTCAAGCGCGTTGGCCCGTACCGTGTAACGCGGACCATGAGCAGCACCGTTTCCGCTTGCCTGGCCACGCCATTCAAGATCAAAGGCCTGAACTACTCCATCGCATCTGCCTGCGCCACCAGTGCTCACTGCATCGGTACCGCCATGGAACAGATCCAGATGGGCAAGCAGGACATCGTTTTCGCCGGTGGCGGTGAAGAAGAGCACTGGAGCCAGTCGTTCCTGTTCGACGCAATGGGCGCTCTGTCCAGCAAGCGTAACGACACCCCGGAACAAGCTTCCCGTGCCTACGACGCTGACCGTGACGGTTTCGTCATTGCCGGCGGTGGCGGTATGGTCGTGGTTGAAGAACTGGAACACGCTCTGGCCCGTGGCGCGAAGATCTACGCCGAAATCGTTGGCTACGGCGCAACGTCCGACGGCTACGACATGGTTGCCCCAAGTGGCGAAGGCGCGATCCGCTGCATGCAGATGGCGATGTCCACCGTTGATACGCCGATCGACTACCTGAACACCCACGGCACCTCGACTCCGGTCGGCGACGTCGCGGAAATGAAAGGTGTGCGTGAAGTGTTCGGCGACAAGGCACCAGCGATCAGCTCGACCAAGAGCCTGTCCGGTCACTCGCTGGGCGCCGCCGGCGTTCACGAAGCGATCTACTGCATGCTGATGATGGAAGGCAACTTCATTGCCGGTTCCGCCAACATCGACGAGCTGGACCCTGAAGTGGCCGACCTGCCGGTGCTGACCAAGACCCGCGAAAACGCCACCATCAACACTGTGATGAGCAACAGCTTCGGCTTCGGCGGCACCAACGCCACGCTGGTACTGAAGCGCTGGGAAGGCAAGTAATTCCCCCCGCTTGAGCCACACATGAAAACGCCCCGACTGGTTCGGGGCGTTTTTTTTGCCCGAAGAAAATAGCAGGTACACCGCAAAACCCTGTGGGAGCGAGCCTGCTCGCGAATGCGATATTCCAGTCATCCTATCGTCGTCTGACCCACTGAATTTGCGAGCAGGCTCGCTCCCACAATGGGTTTCGGCGCTTCTGAAAATGAAACTTCTGTCATGAAACCTACCGCCCTGCGACCGAATGTCGCGGATTACGCGGGCTGCAGCACTGTTGCAAAAAACGCAATAACACCTTGCGCAAATCAAGCGTTTACTTAGCAAGCTAACAAATCATATAAAAGAGTCCTGCACACGCCTTGCTGCAGATAACTTGAGATTTGGAGCTAGCAGATGACTGTAAAAGTAACTGAACGCGACGATTCACACATGTCCCACGAAGGCGTAGCCGCCGGCATCCGCATCTGGGACGTGCATCAACAAGACTTGCTGGTCGGCATGTTCCACAACGAGATCGATGCCCACAACTACAAGGCCGAACTCGAAGTGCAAGAGCAACAACGCGAAACCCGTTCCTCCTGATTCAACCACAGCATTGAAAACGACAAACCCCGCCATGAGCGGGGTTTGTCGTTGTTACAGCTTTATCGATTTACCACATCAGGTCATCAGGGATCTGATACGCCGCGTACGGATCGTCCTCGGTGCTGACCTCTTCGGTCTGCACGTTGAGCTGGACGATGCGCTGTGGATCGCGCTCCTGGATCTTCAGGGCCGCTTCACGCGGGATCACTTCGTAGCCGCCGGCATGGTGCACGATCGCCAGCGAACCGCTGCTGAGCTTGTTGCGCATCAGCGTGTTGACCGAGATGCGCTTGACCTTCTTGTCATCGACGAAGTTGTAGTAGTCCTCGGTGGTCAGCTTCGGCAGACGCGAGACTTCGATCAGTTGCTTGACCTGTGCTGCACGCGCCTTGGCTTCAGCTTTCTCTTTCTGCTGGCGGTTCAGCTCCTGGTCACGCTTGACCTTCTCGGCCATGGCTTCCTGGGCGGCACGCTGCTGCGAGTCATCCAGTTCGATCTGACCTTTGTGCGCCAGACGTTGCTGCTTTTGCTTGTCCTTGCTGACTTGCTTGGCCTGCTTTTGGTTGACCAGGCCTGCTTTGAGCAACTGGTCGCGAAGGGAAATACTCATGGTGCTTACTCACTTGGGCAGTGGCTCAGCCGCAGCCGGGCAAATTCTTTTCCTGACGTTTGGCTTCACCCCACAGGGCGTCCAACTCTTCGAGGGTGCAATCTTCTATGGGACGGTGGGTGTCGCGCAATGCCTGTTCGATAAATCGGAAACGTCTTTCGAACTTGCCGTTGGCGCCACGCAGCGCAGTTTCCGGGTCGACCTTCAGATGCCGGGCCAGGTTGACCACGGAAAACAGCAGATCGCCGATCTCGTCAGCCACGGCTACAGGATCGTTTTCGGACATGGCTTCGAGGACTTCATCGAGTTCTTCGCGCACCTTGTCGAGCACCGGCAAGGCGTCTGGCCAGTCGAAACCGACCTGGCCTGCGCGCTTCTGCAACTTGGCCGAACGCGATAATGCCGGCAACGTTGCCGGCACGTCATCGAGCAGTGACAGTTGCTCGGGCGCGGCAGATTTCTCCGCGCGCTCTTCAGCCTTGATCTCTTCCCAGCGCTGCTTGACCTGTTCTTCGCTCAAGCGCGGCACATCCAGCGGCGCGTAGAGATCGCCGGCGGGAAACACGTGGGGATGACGACGGATCAGCTTACGGGTAATGCTGTCGATCACCCCGGCAAATTCAAAGCGCCCTTCTTCCTTGGCCAACTGGCTGTAATAGACGACCTGAAACAGCAGATCGCCGAGCTCGCCCTGCAGATGATCGAAGTCGCCGCGTTCGATGGCGTCGGCCACTTCGTAGGCTTCTTCGAGGGTGTGCGGAACGATGGTCGCGTAGGTTTGCTTGATGTCCCACGGGCAACCGTATTGCGGATCGCGCAGACGGTTCATCAGGTGGAGCAGGTCTTCAAGGCTGTACATCATTTATCTCTCACCACAAAACCCATGTGGGAGCGAGCCTGCTCGCGAAAGCGGTGTGTCTGCAACAATGAAGTCGACTGACACACCCTCTTCGCGAGCAGGCTCGCTCCCACAGTTGATCGGCGTCGATGTTCAAGGCGTACGGTTACGCCGCGTTTCGATGATGTTCGGCAACTGCGAAATCCGCCCGAGCAACCGCCCCAGCGCATCCAGCCCCGGGATCTCGATCGTCAGGGACATCAGCGCGGTGTTGTCTTCCTTGTTCGAGCGGGTGTTGACCGCCAGCACGTTGATGCGTTCGTTGAGCAATACCTGCGAGACGTCACGCAGCAGACCGGAACGGTCGTAGGCGCGGATAACGATGTCCACCGGATAGGTGAGCACCGGCACCGGGCCCCAACTGACCTGGATGATCCGCTCCGGCTCGCGCCCACCCAGTTGCAGCACCGAGGCGCAGTCCTGACGGTGAATGCTCACGCCACGACCCTGAGTGATGTAACCAACGATGGCATCGCCCGGCAGCGGCTGGCAGCAGCCGGCCATCTGCGTCATCAGGTTGCCGACGCCCTGGATCTGAATGTCGCCGCGCTTGCCCGGTTTGTAACCGGTGGCTTTGCGCGGAATCAGTTCCAGCTGCTCGTTGCCGCGTTCCGGTTCGACCAGTTGCTGCGCGAGGTTGACCAGTTGCGCCAGACGCAGGTCGCCGGCACCGAGGGCGGCGAACATGTCTTCGGCGGTTTTCATGTTGGCCTTGTCGGCCAGCTTGTCGAAGTCCACCGCAGGCAGACCGAGGCGCGTCAGTTCGCGCTCGATCAGGGTTTTACCGGCGGCAACGTTCTGGTCGCGCGCCTGCAATTTGAACCAGTGGACGATCTTCGCCCGCGCCCGCGAGGTGGTGACGTAACCAAGGTTCGAGTTCAGCCAGTCGCGGCTCGGCGTACCGTGCTTGCTGGTGATGATCTCGACCTGCTCACCGGTCTGCAGGCTGTAGTTGAGCGGCACGATGCGCCCGTTGATCTTCGCGCCACGGCAGTTGTGGCCGATCTCGGTGTGCACGCGATAAGCGAAGTCCAGCGGCGTCGCGCCTTTCGGCAAGTCGATGGCGTGGCCATCGGGGGTGAAGATGTAGACCCGATCCGGCTCGATATCGACACGCAGCTGTTCGGCCAGACCACCGATATCGCCCAGCTCTTCGTGCCACTCGAGGACCTGTCGCAGCCAGGAGATTTTCTCTTCGTAGTGGTTCGAGCCGGATTTGACGTCGGTGCCCTTGTAGCGCCAGTGCGCGCAGACACCGAGCTCAGCCTCTTCATGCATCGAGTGCGTACGGATCTGCACCTCGAGCACTTTACCCTCAGGGCCGATCACCGCCGTGTGCAGCGAGCGGTAGCCGTTCTCTTTCGGGTTGGCGATGTAGTCGTCGAATTCTTTCGGGATGTGCCGCCACAAGGTGTGGACGATGCCGAGCGCGGTGTAGCAGTCGCGCATTTCCGGGACCAGCACGCGCACCGCACGCACGTCGTAGATCTGGCTGAATTCCAAACCCTTGCGCTGCATTTTGCGCCAGATCGAATAGATGTGTTTGGCCCGGCCGCTGATGTCGGCATCGACGCCGGTGGCCTGCAATTCATCCTTGAGCTGGGTCATCACATCGGCGATGAAACGCTCACGGTCCAGCCGTCGCTCGTGGAGCAACTTGGCAATCTGCTTGTATTGATCTGGCTCGAGATAACGGAAGGACAAGTCCTCCAGTTCCCATTTGATATGACCGATGCCGAGGCGGTGCGCGAGCGGCGCATAAATGTCGAAGACTTCGCGGGCGACGCGGTTACGCTTTTCGTCGTCGGCGGTTTTCACCGCACGAATGGCGCAGGTGCGTTCGGCGAGTTTGATCAGGGCAACGCGAACGTCATCGACCATCGCCACCAGCATCTTGCGCAGGTTTTCCACCTGCCCTTGCGTGCCCATGACCATCGACTGACGCGGGCTGAGGCTGGCACTGATGGCGGCCATGCGCTGCACGCCGTCGATCAGCTTGGCCACCACCGGGCCGAAGCGCTGGCCGACGGCCGCGAGTTCGATCTGGCCTTCACGCACGCCGCGATACAGGACCGCTGCGACCAGCGAATCCTGATCGAGCTTGAGGTCGGCGAGAATCTCGGCGATTTCCAGGCCCGTACTGAAACTGCCGGAGCCTTCGGCCCACAGATTCTTCCTGGCATTGGACTGTTGTTCGGCCTCGCGAGCGAACTCGCAGGCTTCTTTCAAGGCTTCGCGATCCAGTGCCAGATCGACACTGACCGCGTGATCGAGCCAAGCCTCGAGATTGATACTGCCGTCAGTGTTGATCGGCTGGTGTGCTCTCACCTGTACCATCTTGCTTTACCTTCCCTACGACGCAGATTCAATGCGTCAAATCGCTGACCCTTGTTGCCCGTTTGCGCTCGCGGGGCTAAAGCGAGCGCTGCACGGACAGATCAGGCGGATTCAGACGAGCCATCCTGGCTCGCTTCAAATAACGCCATGGCCTCGACATGTGCCGTCTGAGGAAACATATCGAGAATCCCGGCACGTTTTAACCGGTAGCCCTGCTTGATCAATTCGACCGTATCGCGCGCCAGAGTTGCAGGGTTGCACGACACATACACCAACCGTTTGGCACCCAGGGTCGCCAGCTTGCGAACCACCTCGAAAGCACCGTCACGCGGTGGGTCCAAGAGTACCGCAGAAAAGCCGTTTCCGATCCACTGGGCATCGGTCAAAGGCTGGGATAAATCGGCTTGAAAAAACTTTGTGTTATGCAAATTGTTACTAGCGGCGTTGGCTTCAGCGCGATCAACCATGGTCTGCACGCCTTCGACCGCCACCACTTCCCGAACGGTTTTGGCCAGCGGCAAGGCAAAGTTGCCCAGGCCGCAGAACAGATCCAGCACGCGCTCGCCGCTACCGGGTTTCAGCCAGTCCAGCGCTTGCGCAACCATGGCTTCGTTGACGCCGGCATTGACCTGGATGAAGTCACCCGGGCGGTACGCCAGATCCAGATCCCACTGCTCCAGGCGATAGCCCAGCGCCTGGGTCGCATCGACCGGTTGCGGCTCGCCCTCGCCATGCAGCCATAATTGCGCTTCATGGAACTGGCAGAATTCCTTGAGAATGGTCAGATCCGCTTCCGACAACGGCGCCATGTGCCGCAGCAGTACCGCCAGTGACGAGCCACTGAACAACTCGACATGGCCCAATGCTTGCGGTTTGCTCAAACGACGGAGCATCTCCGGCAAACGGGTCATGATCGGTTGCAAGGGCTGTACCAGCACCGGGCATTCGTTGATCGCGACGATGTCCTGGCTGCCGGCGGCACGGAAACCGACTTCGAGTTTCTTCGCCTTCATGTCCCAGCGCACCGCGATGCGGGCACGACGGCGATAGCCAAATTCGGGACCGGTCAGCGGCGCTGCCCACGCGTCAGGTTCGACACCGGCGACACGCGACAATTGCTCGGCGAGCATGCGCTGTTTCAGGGCAAGCTGTTCGCTGTGGGGCAAATGCTGGACGCTGCAACCGCCACAACGACCGGCGTGCTGACACGGTGCCGGGCGACGCAGTTCGCTGGCTGTGAACACGCGCTCAGTGCGCGCCTCGACCACTTTGCCGTGGGCGCCGAGCACCCGCGCTTCGACCTCTTCGCCGGCGAGGGCGCCGAGGACGAACCAGGTTTTGCCTTCGAAAAACGCAATACCGCGACCATCATTGGCCAGGCGCTCAATGGTCAAGCGCTGCTTTTTGCCGGTCGGAATTTGCGCGGCCTTGCTCCCGCCCGTGGGCTGGAAGCGCAGGCCTCTCTCGTGCTTGGCCATCAGTTAGGCGCGTCGAAAATGCCGGTCGACAGGTAACGGTCGCCACGGTCGCAGATGATCGCGACGATCACCGCGTTTTCAACTTCTTGGGACAGGCGCAGCATCGCTGCCACCGCACCGCCCGAGGACACGCCGCAGAAGATACCTTCTTCGCGGGCCAGACGACGGGTGACGTCCTCGGCCTCGCTTTGCGCCATGTCGACGATACGGTCGACGCGGTCGGCCTGGTAAATCTTCGGCAGGTATTCCTGCGGCCAGCGGCGGATGCCGGGAATGGCCGAGCCTTCCATCGGTTGCAGACCGACGATCTGCACGCTGTCGCTCTGCTCTTTCAAGTAGCGCGACACGCCCATGATGGTGCCGGTGGTGCCCATCGAACTGACGAAATGGGTAATGGTGCCCTGGGTCTGACGCCAGATTTCCGGACCTGTGGTGGTGTAGTGCGCCTCAGGATTGTCGCCATTGGCGAACTGATCGAGCACCTTGCCACGGCCTTCGGCTTCCATGCGCTGCGCAAGGTCGCGGGCGCCTTCCATGCCTTCTTCCTGGCTGACCAGAATCAGCTCGGCACCGTACGCGGTCATCGCCGCTTTACGCTCGGCGCTGGAGTTGTCCGGCATGATCAGGATCATCTTGTAACCCTTGATCGCAGCGGCCATGGCCAGCGCGATCCCGGTGTTACCCGAGGTCGCTTCGATCAGCGTATCGCCGGCGTGGATCTGCCCGCGCAACTCGGCGCGAGTGATCATCGACAACGCCGGACGGTCCTTGACCGAACCTGCCGGGTTATTCCCTTCGAGCTTGAGCAATAGGGTGTTGCTGGTAGCACCGGGCAGGCGCTGCAAACGCACCAGCGGCGTGTTGCCGACGCAATCGGCGATGGTTGGGTACTGCAAGGTCATGGCGTATTCGCAATCCAGACGTGCGGGGGCGCCTATCATACCGGCAAACCCGCGCAGGCCATATCACGCAAAGTGCGGTGCTTATGGTTTATGGGAATAAGGGATTGAAAGTCGCACCAGTGGTGCGACTTTTGCGGTGGGTCATCTTAATTGGCGGTGATGCGTATGGCCTCTTCGCGAGCAGGCTCGCTCCCACAGGGAGTAGTGTCAGCAGTGATGACACTATTAACTGTTGATCACACAATCTGCGGCGAACCGAGTTCCAATGTGGGAGCGAGCCTGCTCGCGAAGGCGTCAGTCGGCGCAACACCGTCATCCGCCAGCAACCGCAAATTCAACCGCAACCCTGCCCCGCTATTTTCCGCCCAAATACTCCCGCCCTGACGCTGCACGGCATTGCGCGCGATGCTCAGCCCCAAGCCAAAACCACCGTCCCCGGGCCGCGAGCCATCCAGTCGGGTGAACGGTGAGAAGATCCGTTCCAGATCCCCTTCCGCTACGCCGCCGCCCTGATCTTCCAGCCACAGGTGCCAGAAATCGCCATCGCGCCGTCCATCCAGTCGCACGATCCCACCCGGCGGCGAATGCCGAATGGCGTTGCGCAAAATGTTCTCCAAAGCCTGCGCCAGCGTATTCAGGTTGCCACGCACCCAGCACGACGCTTCGACCGAACACTGCAGCTGCAGACTCGGCCAGCCGCTTTCATAACAGGCGTTGTCCGTGAGCATTTCCCACAGGGCCTGAATCTGAATCGCCTCGTCGGGCAATGGCGAGCGGTCAGTATCGAGCCAAGCCAGTTGCAGGGTGTCTTCGACCAGTCTTTGCATACCGTCGACTTCACGACCGATACGTTCGCGTAGCTGCACCAAATCCTGCTCGCTTTCGCTGGCGACGCGCAGGCGGCTCAGCGGCGTGCGCAATTCGTGGGACAGATCGCGGAGCAATTGCTGTTGCAGAGCGACGGTCGATTGCAGGCGTTCGGACATGGAGTCGAACGCCCGCGCCAGTTCACCGAGTTCATCCGGGCGCTGGGTGATGCCGCTCGACAACCGCACATTCAACTGGTCGGCGCGCCAGGCGTTGGCCTGTTCGCGCAGGTTGTTCAGGGGCACGACCAGCAAGCGGTACAGACCGACACACAGCAATAACGTGAACAACCCGGGAATCACGCCGTTGGTGATGACGCGCCAGAACACCCGGTACTTGCCCGGAACAAATCGTTCGGGCAATTCGATCACCAGGCTGCCGGCAGACGGCTCTTTGGGGAAAGGAATGCGCAACCACGGCCGGCCTTTCTTGTGGATCGGCCAGTCGAGCCCGCGCAAGAAGGTCAGGTGCTGAATTTCCTGATCATTCAGCGGATCATTGCTCAGCGACTGTAAGTTGCCACCGATCACACCGACCCAACTGGCTTCACGCAACTCCATGCTCTGCAACCAGTCATCGACCCCGCTGCGGCCGCCGTGCTGCCAAGCCTGTTCCGCTTGCGCGGCGTAACGCGTCAGAGTGCCGCGCGCGTCGTCGGAGAGGAACTGGTTGCGCTCCTCCATATAACGTCCCCACGACCAGCTCAGCCAGATCATCAGCAGACAAAATGCGACCAGCAGAAACGCCAGTTTCCAGAACAGCGAATGCCGCCCCGGCAGTTCAGAGCGTTTCATCGGCGGCGCTCAGAACGTAACCCTTGCCCCAGACCGTACGCACTTCCCGCTCGGTGTAACCGATGGCTTTGAGCTTGCGGCGGATCTGGCTGATGTGCATGTCGAGGCTGCGATCGTGGGCCGCGTAGCCGCGCTGCAAAACGTGCTGATAAAGGAAGGCTTTGCTCAGTACTTCCTCTTCGTTGCGATTGAGGGTTTCGAGCAAACGGAATTCGCTGCGCGTCAGCCCGGCGGGTTGTTCGCGGAAAAACACATCGCACTGTTGGTCATCGAAGCGCAGCGTACCGACCGCCACTGGCGCCGCCAGCGCTGCCGGGCGCCGATCCAGCGCAACCCGGCGCAGGATCGCTTCGATGCGCACATGCAACTCGGCCATGCTGAACGGCTTGGGCAAATAATCGTCAGCACCGAGACGGAAACCGCTGATGCGATCCGCCTCGGCGCCGAGGGCCGACATCAGCAGCACTGGCGTCGTGTGGCTCTGGCGCAATTGCGTCAACACCTGCAAACCGTCCAGGCCCGGCAAGAGGATATCCATCAGCACCACGTCGAACGGCTGGCGCGTGGCGATGTTCAGGCCCTCCTGGCCGTTCTGGCACCACGTCACCTGAAAGCCGATGCGGCCCAGATGTTCGTGAACATAGGCGCCGAGTACCGGATCGTCTTCGATGGAGAGAATGCGTGGCTGGCCAGCGGAAACAGGAGTCATGAGTATCTGCAAGTAATTCTCAGTTGAGACTGATTATTCAAGATTGCCGGGCATCGGGCAACTCAAGGTTGACCGAGCTGACCAACGAGCAGCGACGCCCTGCCCCGACGCGAGCGCATTTTTCCGGAGATTGCCCGCGAGCAAATCGCTACACTGCGCCAATGTCGCGTGCCGGATGCACGCATGAGTCAACAGATCAGCGGGATGCAGGAGATAGGCGTGCTCAAGAAACTGGGAATCAAAGGTCGCGTGTTATTGCTGACCTTGTTGCCGACCAGCCTGATGGCGCTGGTGCTGGGTGGTTATTTCACCTGGACGCAGCAGGCCGACTTGCAGACCCAATTGATGCAGCGCGGCGAAATGATTGCCGAGCAACTGGCGCCGCTGGTGGCACCCGCCATGGGCCATGGCAACAGCGAATTGCTGGAGCGCATCGCCACGCAATCCCTTGAACAGCCGGACGTGCGCGCGGTGACCTTCCTCGCCCCGGACCGCTCGCCGCTTGCCCATGCCGGCCCGACCATGCTCAATCAGGCACCCAGCGGCGACAGCGCGCATTTGCAACGGCGCAGTGGCAATGACGCGACGCGTTACCTGATGCCGGTGTTCGGCAAACATCGCAACCTCGCCGGCGAACTGATCCCGGAAGAATCCGAGCGACTGCTTGGCTGGGTCGAATTGGAGCTGTCGCATAACGGTATGTTGCTGCGCGGTTATCGCAGCCTGTTTGCCAGTCTGCTGCTGATTGCCGCGGGTCTGGCGGGGGCCGCACTGCTGGCATTGCGCATGGGCCGCACCATCAACCGTCCGCTGAGCCAGATCAAGCAAGCCGTCGCGCAACTCAAGGATGGCCATCTGGAAACGCGTTTGCCGCCACTGGGCAGCCAAGAGCTGGATGAACTGGCCTCCGGGATCAATCGCATGGCCGGTACCTTGCAAAACGCCCGCGAAGAACTGCAACACAGTGTCGATCAGGCCACCGAAGACGTGCGCCAGAACCTGGAAACCATCGAGATCCAGAACATCGAACTGGATCTGGCGCGCAAAGAAGCGCTGGAGGCGAGCCGGATCAAATCCGAATTCCTCGCCAACATGAGCCACGAAATCCGCACGCCGCTCAACGGCATTCTCGGCTTCACGCATCTGTTGCAGAAAAGCGAACTGACCCCGCGCCAGCTCGATTATCTGGGCACCATCGAAAAATCTGCCGACAGCTTGCTGGGGATCATCAACGAGATCCTCGACTTCTCGAAAATCGAGGCCGGCAAACTGGTGCTCGACCATATTCCGTTCAACCTGCGCGACCTGTTGCAGGACACCCTGACCATCCTCGCCCCTGCCGCACACGCCAAGCAATTGGAGCTGGTCAGCCTGGTCTACCGCGACACGCCGCTGTCGTTGGTCGGTGACCCGTTGCGCCTGAAGCAGATCCTCACCAACCTGGTCAGCAACGCAATCAAGTTCACCCGCGAAGGCACCATCGTTGCCCGCGCGATGCTTGAAGATGAACAAGAGGACAGCGTGCAGTTGCGCATCAGCATTCAGGACACCGGCATCGGCCTGTCGAATCAGGACGTGCGCGCGTTGTTCCAGGCCTTCAGTCAGGCCGACAACTCGCTGTCGCGGCAACCGGGCGGCACCGGCCTCGGGCTGGTGATTTCCAAGCGTCTGATTGAGCAGATGGGTGGCGAAATCGGCGTCGACAGCACACCGGGCGAAGGCTCGGAATTCTGGATCAGCCTGAGCCTGCCGAAAACCCGTGACGACGCCGAAGACTTGCCGGCCGCGCCGCTACTCGGGCGCCGCGTGGCGGTACTGGAAAGTCATGAACTGGCGCGTCAGGCCTTGCAACATCAACTGGAAGATTGCGGCCTCGATGTCACGCCGTTCAATACGCTGGAAACCTTGACCAATGGCGTCACCGGTGCGCACCAGACCGATCAAGCGATTGATCTGGCGGTCATCGGCATCACCAGCAACGACATGCTGCCCGAGCGTTTGAATCAGCACATCTGGGACCTCGAACACCTCGGCTGCAAAGTGCTGGTGCTGTGCCCGACCACCGAACAGACGCTGTTTCATTTGTCGGTACCGAACCCGCACAGTCAGTTGCAAGCCAAGCCGGCCTGCACACGCAAACTGCGTCGCGCGCTGGCCGATCTGGTCAACCCGCGCCAGCCGCGCAATGAGCCGGGGGAACCGCTGTCGAGCCGCGCGCCGAAAGTGCTCTGTGTCGACGACAACCCGGCCAACCTGCTGCTGGTGCAAACCCTGCTCGAAGACATGGGCGCCAAGGTGCTCGCGGTGGAAAGCGGCTACGCGGCGGTCAAAGCCGTACAAAGCGAGTCCTTCGATCTGGTGTTGATGGACGTGCAGATGCCGGGCATGGACGGCCGCCAGAGCACCGAAACCATTCGCCAGTGGGAAAGCGAGCGGCACTGCACGCCGCTGCCGATCGTCGCCCTCACCGCACACGCCATGGCCAACGAAAAACGCGCGTTGCTGCAAAGCGGCATGGATGACTACCTGACCAAACCGATCAGTGAGCGGCAACTGGCGCAGGTGGTGCTGAAGTGGACCGGCCTGGCCTTGCGCAATCAAGGGCCGGAGCGGATCAGCGACAGCGCGGCGGGCAATAATGAACTGCCGGTGCTCGATCACGAGGAAGGTTTGCGCCTGGCCGCCGGCAAGGCTGATCTGGCCGCAGACATGCTGGCCATGTTGCTCGCCTCACTGGAAGCCGACCGCGAGGCCATCCGCGCGGCGTGCGAAAACCGCGACCAGAATGCATTGATCGAACGCGTCCATCGCCTGCACGGTGCCACCCGTTATTGCGGCGTACCGCAATTGCGCGCGGCCTGCCAGCGCAGCGAAACCCTGCTCAAGCAGGACGACCCCAAGGCCGTGGCAGCGCTGGAAGAACTGGAGCGCGCGATCAACCGGCTCGCGGCACAAGCGAAGATCAGCGCCTGATCCACGGCAATGCCGGCCAACACCGGCAGCGCTAAAGTGGGTTCGGGATTCAATCCGTGTCGATGTTCCAGGAGGATTTCATGCGCACGCTCGTTTTCAGTAGCCAGACCTATGACCGCGACAGCTTTCTCGCCGCCGCTTGCCCGGCAGGTATCGAGCTGCACTTTCAAGCGGCCCGGCTCAGCCTCGATACGGCGGCGCTGGCCGATAAACATGAAGTGGTCTGTGCGTTCATCAATGATGATCTCAGCGCTCCCGTGCTGGAGCGCCTGGCTGCGGGCGGCACGCGTCTGATTGCCCTGCGCTCGGCGGGCTACAACCATGTCGATCTGGCCGCAGCGAAACGTCTCGGACTGGCCGTGGTGCGCGTGCCGGCCTACTCGCCGCATGCAGTGGCCGAACACGCCGTGGCGCTGATCCTGGCCCTCAACCGTCGCCTGCACCGTGCCTATAACCGCACCCGTGAAGGCGATTTCAGCCTGCATGGCCTGACCGGTTTCGACCTGGTCGGCAAAACCGTGGGGATTGTCGGCACCGGACAGATCGGCGCCACATTCGCGAAAATCATGCACGGCTTCGGCTGTGAGTTGCTGGCCTACGATCCATTCCCGAATCCGGATGTTCTGGCGTTGGGTGCGCGTTACCTGAGCCTGCCGGAACTGCTCGCGCAGTCGCGGATCATCAGCCTGCACTGTCCGCTCAACGAGCAAAGCAAACACCTGATCAACCGCGACTCACTGGCGCACATGCAGGCGGGCGCCATGCTGATCAATACCGGCCGTGGTGGGCTGGTCGACACACCGGCACTGATCGATGCCTTGAAGGACGGCCAACTCGGCTATCTGGGGCTGGATGTCTATGAGGAAGAGGCACAACTGTTTTTCGAGGATCGCTCCGACCTGCCTTTGCAGGACGATGTGCTGGCGCGATTGCTGACCTTTCCCAACGTGATCATCACCGCGCATCAGGCCTTTCTGACCCGCGAAGCACTGGGCGCCATTGCCGCAACCACCCTGCACAACATCGCGACCTGGGCGGCGGGAACGCCACAGAACCAGGTCGAGGGCTGAGATTTTTTGCGCTTATTTCGGTGAAAGCGAAGACGCCAGAATCAGCAGCGCCAGCCAGCCGAAACCAAAAAAGCGCTGTTTCATCGAGTGGCCGTAGCGCAGCAGGAACCAGACGAAAACCATCGGCAGCAGGAAGATCATGATCTTCAGCCAGCCTTCCACCGGACGACTGCCGTCGGCATTGGCCTGCTCTGTGGCCGGTTGCTCGGTTGGCTGCTGGCGCCGACGCCGTGCGGCGGCCGGCATGACTTTCGGTAAAGGTTGCGGTTCAGGCGCTGGAGCAGTGACTTCGGGCACAGCCTTGTTACGCGGCAGACTGCCAAAAGAAATCGTCGAAGGCTGAGCCGGGGCCGCGGCTGTCTGCGCCTGGGCGTGAGCGGTTTGCTCCGCTATCGGAGCTCCACAATGAATGCAGGCCGAGGCTTCGGAGCTGATGCTCTTTTTGCATTCATAACATTCGATCAGCGCCATGTTCCGTTCCTTCAGATTCGAGGCCGGCAGTTTGCCATGAGTGTCGCGGTATTTGAACCGGATCGAAGGTCGCACGCGCGCATCATTCTGCAATCAACCCCGTGCTAGCATGTCGCGCATATTTGGAGGACCCATGGTCGAACACGATTTCCGCTACACCCTGATGAACCCGCAACACACCCTCACCGAATGCCGCGCCCTCGTTCCGGGCCGCTATCAGGTCACCGGCAATGGTGGCTCGATTCGCATCGGTGACGCGCTGTTGGTCACCCTCAAAGGCAGCAAGGACTTGTCCATGCGCCTGACCGTTGAAACCGTCCGCCACCTGATCAACCCGCCGGGCCAATGGACCGCGATGACCACAGGCCCGGTGTTTGGCGAACTGGCGATCCACACCTGGCAGGTCAATTGCGACAGCTGCGCCAAAGAGCTGAGCTTCGAATTTGCCGTGGACGCCAAACTCGGCAAGGCCGCCGAGAAACCGGCGGCCACCGCGCGCATCGCCGAGCTGGGCTGGAAAGCCGTGGGCGACAAGCACCTGTGCCCGAAATGCCAGGAGCCTGCGTGATGAAACGGCTTGCCCTGACCGCTATGGTCGGTGTGGGTCTGGTGGGTTGCGCGGCAGAGCCTGTGCAACTGCAACAGAACCGCAGCTACATTCTGGAGTGGATCGGCGAGCGCCCGCTGATGGATTACAGCCACCTGACCGTGACCCTTGGCGATGATGGCCGCGCCTACGGCAACGGCGGCTGCAACCATTGGTTTGCGCCGTATACGCTGGACGGCGACAAGCTGACCTTCGGCAAGATCGGCAAGACCCGCAAACTCTGTGCACCGGCGTTGATGGAGCAGGAACAACGCTTCCTGCAGGCGCTGGAACACGTCGAGCGCTGGGACATCTCGCCGATTGAGCAGATGCGCTTCTGGCCGGCTGAAGGCAAGCCTTTGCGTTGGTGGCTGGAAGAAGGCTAAAAAGCCCTCACCCTAGCCCTCTCCCAGGGGGAGAGGGGACTGAATGGGGGATATTGGAGAGCTACGCCGACCTGAAAGGTCTTCATCGAATCCATAATCGACTGGGTCTTTTAGGTCGGTGAGTCGGCCGATGCCCTCACCCTAGCCCTCTCCCAGGGGGAGAGGGGACTGATTGGGGGATATTGGAGAGCTACGCCGACCTGAAAGGCCTATGCCGAATCCATAATCGATCGGATTTTGCTTTGGCGACCCCATAATCGACCTGATCTTGCCTTGGCGAATCTACAATCGACTCGATCTCTCAGGTCGATGTACCTGGCCAGACACCTCGGTCGGCTCCCTCTCCCTCTGGGAGAGGGCTGGGGTGAGGGGCTTTTGACGTTACTTGGTCGCCTGCAACGCCTCCAGCTTCGCCATCACCCCCGCCGCCGTCTGCTCCCCCATCAATTGCTCACGCACCTTGCCCTTGTTGTCGATGATGTACGTCACCGGCAATGCTTCACTGCGCGGCAACTCAAACAACTCCGCCGGATCCTGCGCCAGCACGGTGAACTTGATGCCCAGTTTTTCACTGGCGTCTTTCAGCTCCACACCTTGCACATTGTCAAAGTTGACCCCGAACACGCCGACGTTCTTGCTCTTCAGCTCGTCAGCCAGATGGTTGAGCTCCGGGATCTCGGTGCGGCACGGGCCGCACCATTCGGCCCAGTAGTTGAGCACCACCCATTGCTTGTCGAGACGTTCGGACGCGACCTTCTGACCGTTCTGGTCGATCCCGTAATCATTGCCGCAGCCCCCCAGCATCAACGCCCCGATTATCGTCAATGCCGCTGCCAATCGCCGTGTCATGTCGTGTTCCTTGTGAAAATTTGAAGGCGCCTGCGACCCATTGCCTCCGAAGGTTCTGGATTGCGCGCTGCACAGTTAGAATAGCCGCCACTTTACGCCAGAAGCGACCCGCCATGACCGATCTGACGCTTTATCACAATCCGCGCTGCTCGAAATCCCGCGGCGCGCTGGAACTTCTTGAAGCCCGCGGCCTGACCCCGAACGTCGTGCGGTACCTCGAAACCCCGCTGAATGCAGCGCAAATCAAGGCCCTGCTCGGCAAGCTCGGGATCAGCGCACGTCAGTTGCTGCGCACCAGGGAAGATGAATACAAAATGCTTCAACTGGCTGACGAAAGCCTCAGCGAAGCGCAACTGATCGACGCCATTGCCCAGCATCCAAAACTGATGGAACGGCCAATTCTTGAAGTCGGCGAAAAAGCCGTAATCGGTCGTCCGCCGGAAAATATCCTGGAGTTGCTGCCGTGAGCGCGCCGTACATTCTGGTGCTGTATTACAGCCGCAACGGCTCGACCAACGAGATGGCCCGGCAGATTGCCCGCGGCGTCGAACAGGCTGGCCTCGAAGCGCGCCTGCGCACCGTGCCGGCAATCTCCACCGAGTGCGAAGCCGTGGCCCCGGCCATCCCGGACGAAGGCGCGCTGTACGCAACGCTGGATGATTTGAAGAACTGCGCCGGTCTCGCCCTCGGTAGCCCGACGCGTTTCGGCAACATGGCTGCGCCACTGAAGTACTTCCTCGACGGCACCAGCAACCTGTGGCTGACCGGCGCCCTCGTCGGCAAACCGGCTGGCGTGTTCACCTCCACCGCCAGCCTGCACGGCGGTCAGGAAACCACCCTGCTGTCGATGATGTTGCCGCTGCTGCACCACGGCATGCTCATCACCGGCCTGCCGTACAGCGAGTCGGCGCTGCTGGAAACCCAGGGTGGCGGCACGCCTTACGGTGCCAGTCATCATGCCGGAGCGGACGGCAAAAAAGGCCTTGATCAGCACGAAGTGGCGCTGTGCCGTGCGTTGGGTCTGCGGCTGGCCAAAACCGCTCAGAAACTGGTGGGCTGAGATGGCGAAGAAGCCGAAGATTCTGCCGAGTGTCGAGTGGCTTGAGCCACGGGTGAAGGCAATGCGGGTGCTCAGCCTGCTGAGCTTTTTCGCCCTCGCCGGTCTGCTCGCGGCCTACTATCTGCTGTTCGCCGACCTGCACGGCGCGCGGCCATGGGTGATTCTGCTGGTCGAGCTGATCCCGTGGATCGTCCTCGCCCCGGCGATGATCATGGGCAGTGCCCGTGGGCATTCGTGGATGTGCTTCGTGGTGAATCTGTATTTCATCAAAGGCGCACTGGCGGCGTATGACCCGAGCCGACATTGGTTTGGGGTGCTGGAGATGATCGCGAGCCTGGCGGTGTTCTGCTCGGCGCTGTTGTATGTGCGGTGGCGGTATCAGTTGAATCGTAAACTGGCTGGCGAGGGCGAGATCAGCGTCGCCTGACGAATAGCTATCGCGAGCAGGCTCACTCCTACAGGGGATCTGTGGCGTTCACAAATCCCTGTAGGAGTGAGCCTGTTCGCGAATGGGGCGACGCGGTCTTAATGGTTGACGGTGTACGCGAGCATCATCGAAATCTGGCTCATGGCCCGCCCGCCACTCTGTTCGTGCCACTGGTTGAACACATCCTGCACGATCGCCAGATCGCGCAGACTGGTCGGCACCTTGTCGACGATCTTCTGTGCATTCAGCGCCGCAACCACGTCGTAGCTCGGCACGAACGTATCCTTGCCGACCATGCGCAAAAAGCGTGGCGCCGACAGCCCGCCCAATTGATGGCCGTGCTTTTTCAGGTACGTCCACAGGCCGACGATATCGGTCACCGGCCAGTCGGCAATCAACGCGCCAAAACTGCCCTTGTCTTTCTCGACATCGAGAATGAACTGCGCATTGCGCGGCACGCTCTTGAGCTTGCCCAGGTGACGGATAATCCGCGCATCCTGCATCAGGCGTTCAAGGTGTTCGGCGCTCATCAGCACGACTTTTTCCGGGTCGAACTTGAAGAACACTTCTTCGAAAGCCGGCCACTTGGCGTCGACCAGACTGTGTTTGAGACCGGCGCGAAATACGCGCAGGGCCATGGTCGAGAGGTAGCGGTCGTCGCTGATCTTGCGCAGTTGCGCCGGAGTCTTGGGAACGGGCAGATGGGCTTCCAGTTCAGCCGCCGAACCGAAGCGGTTCAGACAGTATTCGTGCAGCCACTTGTAATCGCGCATGCCCTCTCCTATTGAATAAAGCGAAGAAACCTATGTGGGAGCGAGCCTGCTCGCGAAAGCGGTGTGTCATTCAACTAATTCGTTGACTGATACTCCCTCTTCGCGAGCAGGCTCGCTCCCACATTTGAAGATGTTTACAGATTGACGACGTTGACGAAGCGCGAAGCCGCGGTCTCGTCGATCTTCAGGCTGGTGAAGTCGAACAGGTTGCGGTCGGCCAGTTGCGACGGAATCACGTTCTGCAGGCTGCGGAAGATGCTTTCGGTACGGCCCGGGGTCTTGCGCTCCCAGTCCTGAAGCATTTCCTTGACTACCTGACGCTGCAGGTTTTCCTGCGAACCGCAGAGGTTGCACGGGATGATCGGAAATTCCTTGAAGTCCGAGTACGCCTGAATGTCTTTCTCGTTGCAGTAGGCCAGCGGACGAATCACCACGTTGCGGCCGTCATCGGCGCGCAGCTTCGGCGGCATGGCCTTGAGGCTGCCGTTGAAGAACATGTTGAGGAAGAACGTCTCGACGATGTCGTCACGGTGGTGACCGAGAGCCATTTTCGTCGCGCCAATCTCATCGGCAAAGGTGTACAGCGTGCCGCGACGCAGGCGCGAGCACAGCGAGCAAGTGGTCTTGCCTTCCGGGATCAGTTCCTTGACCACCGAGTAGGTGTCTTTCTCGACGATGTGGTACTCGACGCCCAGCTCTTTCAGATAGGCCGGCAGCACATGCTCGGGGAAGCCCGGCTGCTTCTGGTCCATGTTCACCGCAACGATCTCGAACTTGATCGGGGCAACCTTTTGCAGGTGCAGCAGCACGTCGAGCATGGTGTAGCTGTCTTTGCCGCCGGACAGGCAGACCATGACCTTGTCGCCATCTTCAATCATGTTGAAATCGGCGACCGCTTCGCCGGCCAGACGGCGCAGGCGCTTTTGCAGTTTGTTCTGGTTGACCGTAAGAGTGCCCATGACGCGAAATCCGTGAGGTGTGACGAAAGGCCGGCATTTTACGCAAAAACCCCGGGGTTGTGGGCACAGGTTGTCGCGGCCAGCCGACGGCGCGTTAACAGACCCCGAGGCGATTACCCGCCCTGTTTACAGCGCGATTTGCTCTAAGCCCCTAATACCTGTGCGGGTAAGACCTTTCTATACTGCGACATAAGGTCGCACACATCTGAAGACCTGAATTTGCTCGGCCACCTTGGCCCGTAGGCGCTCCGTTGGGGGGCGATGGCAATAACAAGAGGAGTGACTGGCATGATCCATCACGTAGTGGGACTTTTTACCCACCCCGATCAGGAATGGAAGGAAATCCGTGGCGACCAAGAGGAAAGCATCAGCCACATGTATCTCACTCACACGCTGATTCTGGCGGCGATCCCCGCTGTCTCGGCGTTTATCGGCACCACTCAGGTCGGCTGGGTAATCGGCAATCGCGCACCGGTGATGCTCACCGTTGAAAGCGCGATCTGGATGACGGTCATGTCGTATCTGGCCATGCTGGGCGGGGTCGCGGTCATGGGTGCTTTTGTGCACTGGATGGCCCGCACCTATGACGCCAATCCGAGCCTGGCCCGTTGCGTGGCGTTTGCCACTTACACCGCAACACCGTTGTTTGTCGGCGGCCTGGCGGCGCTGTATCCGCATATGTGGCTGGGGATGATCGTCGGCACGGCGGCCATCTGCTACACGGTGTATCTGTTGTATGTGGGGCTGCCGACGTTCATGAACATTCCGTCGGACGAAGGTTTTCTGTTCTCGAGCTCGGTGCTGGCGGTGGGTCTGGTGGTGCTGGTCGCCATCATGGCGTTTACCGTGATTGTCTGGGGGCTGGGCGTTGGTCCTGTCTATACGAACTGACTCGATAAGCCAATCAGAGGCCGCCGCAAGGCGGCCTTGTCGTTTGCGCGATGACCATTCGGCAGCTTGGCGATTCGCAAGTGCACAGGGTTGCGTCATACTCGATGCCTCTGGAGATCCATCAAGCATGCCCGAGCAACTCAATACCCGCGTCGAAGACTGTTACCAACTCGCTGAATCCTTTTTCAAACGCTCCTTCCCACGCCCTGTCGTCAGCCTCAAGCTGCGCGGGCAAAAAGCCGGTGTCGCGCATCTGCACGAGAACCTGCTGCGCTTCAATCCTCAGCTGTACCGGGAAAACACCGAACATTTCCTCAAGCAGACCGTGGCCCACGAAGTCGCACACCTGATCGCCCATCAGTTGTTTGGCGAGCGTATCCAGCCGCATGGCGAGGAATGGCAACTGATCATGCGCGGGGTTTACGAACTGCCGCCGGATCGCTGCCATACCTATGCAATCAAGCGCCGCAGCGTGACCCGCTATATCTACAAATGCCCATGCGCTGACAGCGATTTTCCGTTTTCGGCGCAGCGCCATAGTCTGGTGCGGCAGGGGCGGCGGTATTTGTGTCGTCGCTGCCGGAACACGTTGGTGTTCAGTGGTGAGATGCGGGTGGAATAGCCCGGATTTGCAGTGCCTGTACCGACCCCTTCGCGAGCAGGCTCGCTCCCACAGTGGGCCGCATTCCAAATGTGGGAGCGAGCCTGCTCGCGAAGAGGCCGGTACAGGCACTAGAGAACTACCTTGGCACGCCGCAATTCAGCAATCCGCTCAGCACTAAACCCCAACTCGCCCAACACCTGATCCGTATGCTGCCCCAACGCCGCGCCAACATGCCGCGGCGCCGGCAACGCCTCGGAAAACTTCAACGGACAGGCCATCTGCGCCTGCGTCGAGCCATCCCCACGCGGCACCTGTGTCACCAGTTTCCGCGCCTGAAATTGTGGGTGGCGCACCGCCTCACCCAGACTCAACACCGGCTCGACGCACGCATCGATCCCGGCAAACATCTCGCGCAACTCGGCAAAGTCATGTTTTTCGAACTCGACCGTCAGCGCGTATTTCAACGCCCGCTGCTGTTCAGGCTTGGGCGACAGGCCCTGCGCGGCCAACTCCGGCCGCCCCAGCGCTGCACACAATTGCTGCATGAACCCCGGTTCCAGACTGCCCACCGACATCCAGCGGCCATCGCGAGACCGATAGTAGTCGTAGAAACTGCCGCCATTGAGCATCTGCTCTTCCCATTCAGGCTCTTCGCCACAAGCCAGATAGCCGGCACCGGCCATGGCATTCAGGCTGAACGCGCAGTCAGTCATGCTCACATCCAGGTGCGTGCCCTGCCCCGTTTGCTGACGGGCAATCACTGCCGCGAGCAAGCCGATCACCCCGTGCAGCGAACCACCCGCCACGTCCGCCACTTGCATGCCCAGCGGCAACGGCCCGCTATCGGCACGGCCGGTGTAACTGGCAAGGCCGGCCAGCGCCAGGTAGTTAATGTCATGCCCGGCGCGATCCTTGTACGGCCCGGTCTGGCCGTAACCGGTGATCGACACGTAAATCAGCTTCGAGTTGATCGCCTTCAGCGCCTCATAACCCAGGCCCAGACGCTCCATCACACCGGGGCGAAACTGCTCGAGGACGATGTCGTAATCGCCTAGCAACTGCTTGATCACTTCCAGCGCCTCGGGTTGTTTCAGATCCAGGGCCAGGCTGCGCTTGTTGCGATTGAGGTAGGCGTGACTGGCCGATACTCCGCCATCATGCGGCGGCAATACCCGCAGCAGATCCAGGCGCGTCGGCGACTCGATGCGCAGCACTTCAGCGCCCATGTCCGCCAGCAACAGCGAGGCGAACGGCCCCGGCAGCAATGTCGAGAAATCGAGGATCTTCAGTGAGGCCAGCGGTGCGGACATGGGCGAACTCCTTGAGCGATGCACTCAGCCTAGGCAGCGATGCCGTGTACGGCAATCACCGCAAATGTCAGCGGGTGTGACCGTTACGCTCAAACAGCAGGCAAGAAAAAACCCGCCGAAGCGGGTTTTTTCAGGTAAGCAGTGCTTACTTCACATTGCTTGGGGTTGGGCCTTCAGCCACACCCAGGTCATCTTCCGGACGGGTATCAGCGATACCACGACCGCCCGAGGCTAACTCGGTTTGCAGCGTGTCGGTGTCCAGTTCCTTGACCCACTTGGCAACCACGATGGTCGCAACAGCGTTACCCACCAGGTTGGTCAATGCGCGAGCTTCGGACATGAAGCGGTCGATACCGAGGATCAGCGCCAGACCGGCTACCGGCAGGTGACCGACCGCCGACAGGGTGGCAGCCAGCACGATGAAGCCCGAACCGGTCACGCCAGCCGCACCTTTGGAGGACAGCAGCAACACCACCAGCAGGGTGATCTGATGGGTGATGTCCATGTGCGTGTCGGTGGCCTGGGCAATGAACACGGCAGCCATGGTCAGGTAGATCGCGGTGCCGTCGAGGTTGAACGAGTAACCGGTCGGGATCACCAGACCCACTACCGATTTCTTCGCGCCCAGACGCTCCATCTTGATCAGCATGCGTGGCAGTACCGATTCCGACGAGGAAGTGCCGAGGACGATCAGCAGCTCTTCACGGATGTAACGAATCATCTTCAGCACGCTGAAACCGTGCATGCGGGCGATACCGCCGAGGACGATGAGGATGAACGCCAGGCAGGTGATGTAGAAGCAGATCATCAGTTGACCCAGCTGCACCAGCGAGCCGACACCGTAGGCACCGATGGTGAAGGCCATCGCACCGAAGGCACCGATCGGCGCAAGCTTCATGATCATGTTGATGATGTTGAACATCACGTGGGCGAAGCGATCGATGAAGTCGAGGATCGGCTTGCCGTAGGCACCCAGGCGATGCAGGGCGAAACCGAAGATCACCGAGAACATCAGCACTTGCAGAATGTCACCGGTGGCGAACGCGCCGACGATGGTGGTCGGGATCACGTTGAGCAGGAAGCCGACAACGCTTTGGTCAGCACCTTGGGCTACGTAGGTGGCGACTTTCGAAGCGTCGAGGGTGGCGACGTCAATGTGCATGCCGGCGCCCGGTTGCACGACGTTGACCACGACCAGACCAACCAGCAAAGCGATGGTCGAAACGATTTCGAAGTACAGGAGTGCGTAACCGCCGGTCTTGCCGACCGATTTCATGTTCTGCATGCCAGCGATACCGCTGACCACGGTGCAGAAGATGATCGGGGCGATGATCATTTTGATCAGCTTGATGAACCCGTCACCCAGCGGCTTTACCGCGACACCGAACTGCGGGTAGTAGTGACCGAGCGCAATACCGATGATGATTGCGATGATCACCTGGAAATACAGGGATTTGTACAGTGGCTGACGAGTCGTCATTGCAAGTGTCCTCAAGCGTCCCGCGTGGCAACATCCATCTGTTGGCCGCGAAACCTGAATTGCGAACCCTCCTGCACTGGAGGGATTTGTTGTTCGAGCGGCGCCTCTCCGGGCGGGATAGATGCACGCTTCTGTCGCTGTTATCGCAAACCTCGTGCCACTTTGGTGCAATTGCCTGCAAGCCTTTTGATATCAGGGATTACAGGTGCATGGATGTCACCATCCCGTTACTCAAGTGTGGCGGATTTCCGCCAACTCGCCGCTTCTCGTCCTACAATTTGGCGGAAATCCGCCTTGTAGGCGCGCCCAGCCGCCGGCTACCATCCGGCGCCTGAGAAAGGATCTGCCGCTTATGCGCGAACGCACCATCGCCAGTCATTTCGCCCGTGCCGCCCTCGGTGGCGCGCGCCGCCAGGGGTTCGACTACTCGGGCCTGCTGCTGCAACTGGGCATCAGCCCGGAACTGCTCGACGAGCCGCGCGCACGCATCGCTCCGGAACAATTCACCCGGTTGATTCAGGGCCTGTGGCTGGCGCTGGACGACGAATACCTGGGTTTCGGCAATGCGCCGAGCAAACCCGGCAGTTTCGCCATGATGTGCCACGCCTCGATCCACTGCCGCAATCTGGAGAAAGCGCTGCAACGGGGTTTATTGTTTTATAGCCTATTCCCCGAAGCCCCGCGCCTGAGCCTGACGCGCGAAGACGAATGGGTACGTTTGAGCCTCGATGATTCACAAATGTGGGACCCGGATCACTTTCTCACCGAGAGTTTGCTGGTGATCTGGCATCGTCTGGGCAGTTGGCTGATTGGCCAGCGAATTCGCCTCGAGCAGGCAACTTTCAGCTATCCCCGCCCCGATCACGGCGCTGAATATGACCTGTTGTTCCCCTGCCCGCTGACTTTCGGCACCGAGCAAAGCAGCCTTTTATTCCACACCCGCTATCTGTCTATGCCGCTGTTGCAGGACGAACGCACGCTCAAACATTTTCTCGAACGCTCCCCCGCCGACCTGCTCTCACGCCCGGACGACGGCGACAGCCTGAGCAGCCGCCTGCGCCGTTTGCTCAGTCGCGACACGGCACACTGGCCGGATCTGGAAGCGGTGGCGGCGCACTTGCACATCAGCCCGCAAACCCTGCGTCGGCATTTGCGTGAGGAAGGCAGCAGTTTTCAGGAGTTGAAGGATCAGTTGCGGCGGGATATCGCCATCTACCACTTGGGCCGGGCGGATCTGTCGTTGCAACAGATCGCCGAGCAGCTCGGATTTTCCGAGCCGTCGGCGTTTCATCGGGCGTTCAAGAAGTGGACCGGGCTGACGCCGGGGGCTTATCGGGCGCAGGAGCAGTGAGGCACAAAAATCAAAAGCCCCTCACCCTAACCCTCTCCCGGGGGGAGAGGGGACTGAATGGGGGATGTTCAAGATGTACGCCGACCTGAACGCTCTCTACTGAATCCATAATCGATTGGCTATTTCAGGTCGATGTATAACGCTAGACACCTCGGTCGGCCTCCTCTCCCTCTGGGCGGTCCGACGTTTCGGGAGGGCTGGGGTGAGGGCTCTCGCAATCACACCGCCGGAAAATGAATCCTGAACGCCGCCCCTCCCATCGGCGAATCGCCCAGCGCGAGTTTGGCGTTGTAGCTTTCAATAATGTCCTTGACCACCGCCAACCCGATCCCCTGCCCCGGATGCTGGGCATCCAGCCGCTCGCCACGCTCGAGAATCCGCGCACGCTGATCCGGCGGCACACCCGGGCCGTCATCTTCGACGCACAGTTCGATCCCGGCGAGGGTCTCGCGCACGCTGATGCGCACCTCGCCCAGACACAGGCGATAAGCGTTTTCCAGCAAGTTGCCCATCATCTCCAGCAAGGCACCCTGCTCGATCGGCACATAGCAATGCTCAGGCAGATCGAATGCCACGCGCACATGTTTATCGCGATACACCTTGTCGAGGGTGTCGCAGAGGCTTTTCAGCACCGGTTGCAGGCGCACCTGGTGCCGCACCAGTCCGCTTTTGCGCAAACTCGCCCGTTGCAGTTGATAGCTGATCTGCTGGCTCATGCGTTCGATCTGGCTTTGCAGCACCCAGGCCTGATCGCGCTCTTCGGGACGTTGAGCCATGTCCTCGCTAACCCCTTGCAACACCGCCAACGGGGTTTTCAGGCTGTGCGCCAAGTCATCGAGGGAATCGCGGTAACGACTGCGCTGCTGACGCTCGCTGTGCAGCAAACGGTTGAGCGAGCCGGTCAGGCGCAGCAGTTCGCGTGGATGTTGTTCGGTGAGGCTTTCACGGGTGCCGCCTTCGATTTCGTCGAGTTCCTGACTGAGCCGGCGCAAGGCTTTGAGGCCCCAGGTCAGGCCGATCCACAACAGCGCCAGCAACACGAGTAACGCAGCGCCGAAGCCCAGATAAAGATTTTCACGCAGGCCTTCAAGGGTGGTTTCGTACTCGCGCACCGGTTGCAGGGCGACGATGCTGAACGCCGCGCTTTTGCCGCCGAGCAATTTCACTTCAACGTCGTAGACGAAGAATTCCTGGCCGTTGGTTTCACGAATCCGCGCGAACTCGTTACCGAGACCGTCGTAACGCGGTTTGTAGTTGATCTGCTCTTCCTGGGTGGCTTTCGAGCGCCACACCAGATGCCCTTCGCGGTCGTAGATGTAGCCGAGCAAACGGAAGTCGGTGAGATTGAAGCGCTCATCCGGCAGTTGCGTCGGCATCACCAGCCGACCGTTTTCAATGCGCGCGGCCGAGATCAGCGTGGTCACATCCGAAGCCAGCCGCTGCTCAATGGAATCCTGCAAGGCGAGGCTGAACGCGCCTTGCATCGCCGGCAGCAAGGCAAGCATGAACAACACCGCCAACGTGGTGGCGGCGAGCATCAAGCGAACGCGAAGGGAACGAATCAAGTGCAGCGCTCATTGAACAGGTAGCCGAGGCCGCGCACGGTGTCGATCGGCTTGAACCCGGCCGGGCCTTCGAGTTTGCGCCGCAGACGACCGACCAGCACTTCGATGACATTCGGATCGCGCTCGTCGTCGTCCGGGTAGAGCTGCTCCATCAAGCGATCCTTGGGCACCACTTGCTGGTGATGGCGCATGAGGTATTCGAGGATGCGGTACTCGTAGGCGGTCAGCGCCAGCGGTTGCTCGTCGAGGCTCGCCTGTTTGCGATTGAGGTCGAGCAGCAGCGGCCCGGCGACGATGGTCGACTGGGTGAAACCGCTGGAGCGGCGCAGCAAGGCGTTCAGGCGCGCGTCGAGTTCTTCGAACTGGAACGGCTTGACCACATAATCGTCGGCGCCGGCGGCGAGGCCTTCGACCTTGTCCTGCCAGTTGCCACGCGCGGTGAGGATCAGGATCGGGAAGGTCTTGCCAGCCGCGCGCAATTGGCGAATCAGGTCGAGACCGCCCATGCCCGGCAGGCCGAGATCGATCACCGCCAGGTCAAAGTTGAACTGTCCGGTCTGGTACAGCGCCTCTTCGGCATTGGCCACGGACTCGACCACGTGACCACTTTCTGTCAGGCGGGTTTGCAGGTGATGGCGCAACAGCGCTTCATCTTCGACGACCAACAGTTTCATAAAACTCTCCCGGATAAATCAGAATCTCCAGTCACACACCTGTGGGAGCGAGCCTGCTCGCGAAGGCGATGGTTCAGTCGACATCTCATCGACTGAACCGGCACTTTCGCGAGCAGGCTCGCTCCCACATTGAACCTGCTGGCAACTCCTTAGAAATTGTAGTTAGCCGACAGGTAAGTCTGCGCGCTGCTGGTCAAATCCAGCGAACCTTGCTTGCTGCCACCGCGTTCGCTCATCTCTGTGCTGGCATTGCTGCGCAGGTAACGGTAACCGAGTTCGACCGAAGTGTTTTGCGATACTTGTTGCAACACACCGAGCTGACCGCCGACGGCGTAACCGATATCACTGTCACGGCTAAAGCCTGGCGATTCCTGAGTCAGCTTGGTCAAACCCGCCGTCGCGCCACCGAACAACTGGGTGCTGCCGCCTACCGGGTAGAACAGATCGTAGCTGCCCAGCAGGTTTTCCTGACGCAGTTTAATGCCATTGTGCGAGCCCGACACGTTGTCGTAGGTGGCGTAGTAGCGACCCTGGCTGTTTTGCTGACCGAGGCGTACGCCGTAGGTGTTGTTACCGTCGATGGCGCCGGTGGCATTCGGGTGGTCGAGGTTGTTGTTCAGTGCGTGGGACTTGTTGATCTTGTCGCTGGTCTGGCCGAAGGACAGGCCGGCGAAGTTCGAAGTGGTATCAGCCTGGGCCGCGATACTGGCGCTCATTACGGTCAATGCCAGCAACAGTTTGTTAAAAGTCATGGATATTTCCTCTTTCACAGTGCTGTTTGGGTATGGCGCAAGGTTACTGACCTCCCCCTGTACCGCCCCTGAACCGTCTCTGAACCTGACCTGAACCAAATGAACTAGGCTGTTTTGACCCTTTATTGTCAGGAGCCCCGACCATGCGCCTGTTCCTCGCCCTTACTTTGCTGGCTGTCAGCAGCCTCACTCAGGCTGCGATCAAGACTGAAGAAATTCCCTATCAGAGCACCGACGGCACGAAACTGATCGGCTACTACGCCTACGACGACGCCATCAAAGGCAAACGCCCGGGTGTCGTCGTGGTGCACGAATGGTGGGGCCTGAACGATTACGCCAAACGCCGCGCACGCGATCTCGCCGCACTTGGCTACAGCGCGTTGGCGATCGACATGTACGGCGAAGGCAAGAACACCGAGCACCCGAAAGACGCGATGGCGTTCATGCAGGCGGCGACCCAGGACGCGGCAGCTTCCAGCAAGCGCTTTGAGGCGGGACTGAATTTGCTGAAGAAACAACCGCAGACCGACGCGAACAAACTGGCGGCGATCGGTTACTGCTTCGGCGGTGGCGTGGTGCTCAACGCCGCGCGACAAGGAGAGCCGCTGGCAGGCGTGGTGAGTTTCCACGGTGCGCTGGCGACCAAGACCCCGGCGACACCCGGCAGTGTGAAGGCGAAGATTCTGGTCGAACACGGTGCGCTGGACAGCATGGTCACTCCAGACAATGTCACGGCGTTCAAGGCGGAAATGGACAAGGCTGGCGCTGACTACAAGTTCGTCAGCCTCGACGGCGCCAAGCACGGTTTTACCAATCCGGATGCCGATCGCCTGAGCCATGGCGAGCACGGTGGCCCGGACATCGGGTACAACAAGGCAGCGGATGAAAAATCCTGGGCGGACATGAAAGCGTTCTTGCAGAAAATCTTTAGCTGATCAGAGACACCGCGTAGCGGCCATCGCGAGCAGGCTCACTCCTACAATTGAAATGCGTTCCCCTGTAGGAGTGAGCCTGCTCGCGATAGCTTCACCGCTATCTCGACCTCGGCCCGACTAACCGGCAAAATGCCCGCCATGAATCTCACCCCCGCCCTCCCCGCCTGCTGCACCGCGCTCAACAGCCACTGGCCGTTGCCGACGGTGTTGCCTGATACCGTGCTGCTCAGCACCCATTTCGATCCGGCACAACTGCTCGGCGATGATTTCCAGCGCAGCGCCGTCGTTGCACCGCCAAGCATTCAGCGCTCGGTGGCCAAGCGTCAGGCAGAATTCCTCGCCGGGCGGATTTGCGCCCGTGCGGCGTTGCGGCAATTGGAAGGCAGCAGCGTTGTGCCTGCGATTGGCGAGGATCGCGCACCGGTGTGGCCGGCACATATCTGCGGCTCGATCACCCACAGCACCGGTCGTGCCGCGGCGATAGTCGCCAACAAACAGCACTGGCGCGGTTTGGGCATGGATCTGGAAAACCTGCTCGACACCGAACGGGCCGAGCGCTTGGCTGGGGAGATTCTGACGCCACCTGAAATGCAGCGCATGACGGCCGCCTCGCGGGATCAGTTGGCGCTGTGGGTGACGCTGACGTTTTCGGTGAAGGAAAGTCTGTTCAAAGCGCTGTACCCGATTGTGCAGAAGCGCTTTTATTTCGAGCATGCAGAAGTGCTGGAATGGACGGAGGCGGGTCAGGTGCATTTGCGCTTGTTGACAGACTTGTCTGCTGAATGGCGCAACGGTACTGAACTGGAGGCGCAGTTCGGGGTGCAGGATGGGCAGTTGTTGAGTCTGGTCAGCATCAAGGCCTGAAGATTTGTGTTGCGGGCGCTGGCGCTATCGCGAGCAGGCTCACTCCTACAGTTGAAATGCGTTCCCCTGTAGGAGTGAGCCTGCTCGCGATGAGGCCTGCCCAACCAACACAAGACTCAACGACGTTCCTGATTTCTCGGCCAACTCAGGCTGAAGCAAGCCCCACCCAGGCTCTTGCTCTTGCCAATGATCGCCCGGCCGTCATGCCAGTGAATGATCCGCCGCACAATTGACAAGCCCAGGCCATGCCCGCCCGACGCCCGCGTGCGGCTGTCATCCAGGCGTAGAAACGGCGTGAAAATCCGCTCCCACGCCACTTCCGGCACGCCCGGCCCGTCATCCTCGACATCCACGCGACAGCGCAATTGCCCGACCTGATAACTGACCGTCACCTTCGAACGCGCATGGCGCATGGCGTTGCTCACCAGGTTCTGTAGCGCCCGATGCAGATAACGCGGCTCGGCTTCGACCCAGGCATCATCGTTATCCGCCGCAGACAGGCACAAACCGCGTTGCACCGTGACCTCGGCACGCAGCGGCGCCAACTCTTCAATCACCTGATTGACCAGCGCATCCAGATCGATGCGCTGGAACGTCAGCGCCGGCGAACCCTGCTCCAGTCGCGCATAGGTGAGCATTTCATCGACCAGTTTATCGAGGTCCTCGATGTCGTGATCCATGCCTTCGCGATACTTCTCCAGCGCTTGCGGGGTGGTCGCCGAGCCGATCATTTCCAGACCGAAACGCAGACGCGCCACCGGCGTGCGAAGTTCATGAGAGACCGCACGCACCAATTCGCGCTGGATTGCCAGTAGCTGCTGCAAGTGCTCGGCCATGCCGTTGAACGCCGCAGCCAGACGCCCGACCGAGTCGGCACCGCGCGCCGGCACACGGGTTTCCAGGCTGCCCTTGGCAATCCGCGTGGCCGCCGCTTCGAGGCCGCGTAAACGGCGTTCGAGCTGGCGCACCAACAGATAAACGATGAGGCCGATCAGGGTCAGGCCGAGTGCAGCGATCAGCACCAGCCATTCCGGCGGGTACGGGTTCATCTGGTACAGCGGTCCGATTTCCAGCACCCACGGCGTGCCGACCATGCCGGCAAACACGCGGATCGAATCGCCGCCCTTGCCCAGCGCCATCACCGTGTCGCCTTCGGCCACGCGGCGGCTCTGGTCTTCGTCCATGTCGGCGTCATTCACCGTGACCAGACGCAGATCGAAACCGAAGCCCTTCTCGTCCTTTATCTGTGCGAGGCGCTTGGGTTGCTCGGCGACCGGCACGCGCACCAGTTCATCGGCCAGCAGGTAAATGGTTGCGCGGGCCAGTTGCTCGCTGATCTGCTGAACTTCACCCACCAGTACGAGCTGTTCCTTGTCGCTGACCATCCGGTAAACCTTCGCTGCGTGCGGACCGGTCTGCTCGACCAACGCCTGCCCCCGTTGCACGCGGGTGCGCTGGGTCAGATCGAGATCGGTCTCGGCAAACTTCTTCAGCGCCAGCGGGATCCCCAGCAAACGCTCCCACACCAGCAACGCGCGATGGCGCTCGGTTTCATTCATCGGTTGCAGGTTGTCGGCCATCAGCGAGAACGTGCCGTGGGCCAGCCGCTCGCGATACTGCTCGCTGCGCACCTGATTGAGCAGATTCAGCGCCAGCACGCCGAGCACCGCCACCAGAATCAGCGCTGCGCACATGCCGCCGTAGATGCGCAGGAAAATCGAGTTCACAGCGGCAGGTCTACGCAGGCTTCAGGAACGAACAGATAACCTTTGCTGCGAATGGTCTTGATCAGGCGTGGATGGTCGGGGTCGTCGCCGATTTTCGGGCGGATGCGCGAGATGCGCACATCGATCGAACGGTCCTGACCGTCATAGCCGATGCCGCGCAGTGCGGTGAAGATTTCTTCGCGGGACAGAATCCGCCCGGCGTTGGACACCAACAGCCAGAGCAGATCGAATTCGGCGCTGGTCAGCTCGATGCCGTTGTCGCTCAGCCACGCTTCGCGCAAGGCGTTGTCGACCACCAGCGGGCCGAATTGCAGACGGCGGGATTTTTCGGCGAGCGGTTCAGGTGTGTCGCTACGGCGCAGCAACGCCTGGATTCGTGCCAGCAACAGACGTGGACGCACCGGTTTGCACACGTAATCGTCGGCACCGAGATCGAGCCCGTGGATCTGATCGGCATCGTCGGTGCGCGCGGTGAGCATCAGAATCGGCCCGTCATACTGATTGCGCACCTTGCGACAGATGCTCAGGCCATCCTCGCCCGGCAGCATCAGATCAAGGATCACCAGATCCGGCTGCTCCTGGATGATCCGCGCCGCCGCCAGCGCCCCGTTGCCTTCGATATCCACGCGCAGTCCATTGGCTTGCAGGTAGTCGCGCGTCAGTTCGGCCAGTCGCTGGTCATCCTCGACGATCAATACCTCAAAGGCTTGTTGCTCCACCGCTGACCTCTGCTTTCTATTGTTATTAATAAAGGAGGAACGTCTGCCTCAACACAATTCCCTGTGGGAGCGAGCCTGCTCGCGAAGGCGTCGTATCAGCCAACATCTGAGTCAGCTGACATAGCGCATTCGCGAGCAGGCTCGCTCCCACAGCTTCAGATCCTCCCGACCTTTTGTCATGTTTAAGGAGGATAAGAATGCCTGCGCATGGACCGATTGTATAAACGGCGTACAGCCAGAACACAAGTCGGTAAATGCGTTCGGACAAGGCCGTTTTTTGTGATAGGGTTCGCGCCCTTAAAAATCCGCTGAAGCGTTTTTCCCGGTGAAAAAACAGTGACAGACGGTCTAGCTCAGCAGGTTCGCGGCCTACACGCGAATTCCGGATTTCTTACACAATTTACGCACAGGTTTATCCACAGCTAGTACGTTGCAAGCACCCGTGAAACGCATTATCTTGTAGCACGGCGCAGGGAGAGACCCTACATATAGGGTTTTCCGCTTAAACGCCCAACCACATTTCAGACCTGAAACTCAAGCGATTTATTGCCTGTTTCCGGTTGAACCAAGCAAGTTTTTCAAAGCCCAAACCGCACTTGCGGATGGCACCGTTTTTTAGCTCGCAGCGACGAGAACGGTACGGGTGTTGCAGTCATTACTGTCACCCGGGAAGGAATCCGGCTCGAGCCCTGGCTCGTAGCCAAAAACTTCGGCAAGGATGCGGCTTCATCAGCCTTTTTTCCTACTGTCCCGAAGTTGTTATACCCGACGCCCGTCGGCTGTAGTGCTTCTGGACAGAACGGTGGGCACCATGATGGTGCCCAAACAAACATAGAGAATGTGGAGACCACCCCCCATGCAAACCGACACAACTCGCGAGAACCCGCAGGGCACCTTGCCGCAGGCCGCTGATTCGAATTCGGATCTGGCAGCCACCGCGCCTGGTCAACTGCGCGTGATCAAGCGCAATGGCACTGTCGTTCCTTACACCGATGACAAGATCACCGTCGCTATCACCAAAGCGTTCCTCGCAGTTGAAGGCGGCACCGCTGCCGCTTCGTCGCGAATCCATGACACCGTTGCCCGTCTGACCGAACAGGTCACCGCGACCTTCAAGCGTCGCATGCCGTCGGGTGGCACCATCCACATCGAAGAAATCCAGGACCAGGTCGAACTGGCCCTGATGCGTGCCGGTGAGCAGAAAGTTGCTCGCGACTACGTGATCTACCGTGACGGTCGTTCGAAAGAACGCGCTGCCCACGCGCCGGCCGAAGAAGCGGTCAACGCTCACCCGTCGATCCGCATCACCCGTGCCGACGGCAGCCTGGCGCCGCTCGACATGGGCCGCCTGAACACCATCGTCACCGAGGCCTGCGAAGGTCTGGAAGAAGTCGACGGCGACCTGATCCAGCGCGAAACCCTGAAAAACCTGTACGACGGCGTGGCCCTGACCGACGTCAACACCGCCCTGGTGATGACCGCCCGTACCCTGGTCGAGCGTGAGCCGAACTACTCGTTCGTGACTGCCCGCCTGTTGATGGACACCCTGCGTGCCGAAGGTCTGGGTTTCCTCGGTGTGGCCGAAAGCGCCACTCACCACGAAATGGCCGACCTGTACGCCAAGGCACTGCCGGCTTACATCGCCAAAGGTATCGAGTTCGAACTGCTGAACCCTGTGCTGGCCTCCTTCGACCTGGAAAAACTGGGCAAGGCGATCAACCACGAGCGTGATCAGCAATTCACCTACCTGGGCCTGCAAACCCTGTACGACCGTTACTTCATCCACAAGGATGGCGTGCGTTTCGAACTGCCGCAGATCTTCTTCATGCGCGTGGCCATGGGCCTGGCGATCGAAGAGAAGCAAAAAGAAGACCGTGCGATCGAGTTCTACAACCTGCTGTCGTCCTTCGACTACATGTCGTCGACCCCGACCCTGTTCAACGCCGGTACCCTGCGTCCACAGCTGTCGAGCTGCTACCTGACCACCGTGCCGGATGACCTGTCGGGCATCTACCACGCGATCCACGACAACGCCATGTTGTCGAAATTCGCCGGCGGCCTGGGCAACGACTGGACGCCTGTTCGCGCTCTGGGTTCGTACATCAAGGGCACCAACGGCAAGTCGCAAGGCGTTGTGCCGTTCCTCAAAGTGGTGAACGACACCGCTGTAGCCGTTAACCAGGGTGGCAAGCGCAAAGGCGCTGTCTGTGCCTACCTGGAAACCTGGCACATGGACATCGAAGAGTTCATCGAGCTGCGCAAGAACACCGGTGATGATCGTCGTCGTACCCACGACATGAACACCGCCAACTGGATCCCTGACCTGTTCATGAAGCGTGTCTTCGATGACGGCAAGTGGACCCTGTTCTCGCCATCCGAAGTACCGGACCTGCACGACCTGACCGGCAAAGCCTTCGAAGAGCGCTACGAGTACTACGAAGCGCTGACCGAATACCCAGGCAAGGTCAAACTGTTCAAGACCATCCAGGCCAAAGACCTGTGGCGCAAAATGCTCTCCATGCTGTTTGAAACCGGCCACCCATGGCTGACCTTCAAAGACCCGTGCAACCTGCGCAGCCCGCAGCAGCACGTCGGCGTGGTTCACAGCTCGAACCTGTGCACCGAGATCACCTTGAACACCAACAAGGACGAGATCGCCGTTTGCAACCTGGGCTCGATCAACCTGCCGAACCACATCGTTGACGGCAAGCTGGACACCGCCAAGCTGGAACGTACCGTGAACACCGCTGTACGCATGCTCGATAACGTGATCGACATCAACTACTACTCGGTGCCACAAGCGAAGAACTCCAACTTCAAGCACCGTCCGGTCGGTCTGGGCATCATGGGCTTCCAGGACGCGCTGTACCTGCAGCACATCCCTTACGGTTCCGACGCTGCCGTCGAGTTCGCCGACAAGTCGATGGAAGCGGTCAGCTACTACGCGATCCAGGCGTCCTGCGACCTGGCTGACGAGCGTGGCGCGTACGAGACGTTCCAGGGTTCGCTGTGGTCCAAAGGCATCCTGCCGCTGGATTCGCAACAGATCCTGATCGAAGCCCGTGGCCAGAAGTACATCGATGTCGACCTGAACGAAACCCTCGACTGGGCACCGGTTCGCGCCCGTGTACAGAAAGGCATTCGTAACTCCAACATCATGGCCATCGCACCGACCGCGACCATCGCCAACATCACCGGCGTATCGCAGTCGATCGAACCGACCTACCAGAACCTGTATGTGAAATCGAACCTGTCGGGCGAATTCACCGTGATCAACCCGTACCTGGTTCGCGACCTCAAGGCTCGCGGTCTGTGGGACTCGGTCATGATCAACGACCTGAAGTACTACGACGGTTCGGTTCAGCAGATCGAGCGCATCCCGCAAGAACTCAAAGAGCTTTATGCGACCGCGTTCGAAGTGGACACCAAGTGGATCGTTGACGCCGCCAGCCGTCGTCAGAAGTGGATCGACCAGGCCCAGTCGCTGAACCTGTACATCGCCGGCGCATCGGGCAAGAAGCTCGACGTGACCTACCGCATGGCCTGGTACCGTGGCCTGAAAACCACTTACTACCTCCGTGCCCTGGCCGCGACCAGCACCGAGAAGTCGACCATCAACACCGGCAAGCTGAACGCTGTTTCCAGCGGCGGCAACCACGGCGACGATTCGGTTCTGGCAGCTCCTGCCGGTCCTGCGCCAGTGCCAAAGGCTTGCGCGATCGACGAGCCGGATTGCGAAGCTTGCCAATAAGCTGAGCTGAATCAGGCGTTGCGAAACGTCTGATTCTTCCAGGCAAAAGAAACCCCCGACAGACTTCTGGTGTGTCGGGGGTTTTCTTTTGTGCGCCGTTTATCTTCGGCAGCGCTTACAGAGGTTGCGTACATCTGGCAGAAGCTGCCTGGCTTTCGGGTCGCCTTCGCGAGCAAGCTCGCTCCCACAGTGGGATTGGGAGTGTGCAATCGGAGATTGGTCGGAGTGAGTCGCTGTAAGAGCGAACCGCCAGCCACAGCACCCGCGGCAACGGATATACACCCAATCAAAACAGCCCCCAAAAAATCCCAACAAAAAAGCCCCTCAAAAGAGGGGCTCCCTTGCACAAGCAGCTACCAGAATCAGGTCATCTGAATGATGGTCTGCATGATGGTGCTCTGAGTGGAAATGGTCTTGGCGTTCGCCTGATAGTTGCTCTGGCCCTTGATCAGGTCTACCAGCTCGTTGGTCAGGTTAACGTTCGACTCTTCCAGCGAGTTGGAAACTACCTCACCCAACGTACCGGTTTTCGGCGCATCGTAGCCCGGAATACCCGAAGCGAAAGTCTCCTTCCAGCTAGTGCCGCCGATTGCCTGCAAGCCTTGTTCGTTGGTGAAACTCGCCAGTGCGACCTGGCCAATGGCCTTGCTCTGGTTGTTGCTGAAGTTGGCGAACAGCGTACCGGTACCATCGATGGTCAGGTTGGTGATCTGGCCAGTGGCGTAACCATCCTGCGTCGGGATCGAACGTGCAGTGTCTGCGTTGTACTGGGTGGTCTGAGCCATCGAAATGGTGATACCTGCCGGGTTCGCGGCCGCACCATTAGGCTTGAACGTACCATTGACGACATTACCCGGCACCCAACCAGTGAGCTTCAGGTCACTGCTGATCACCGGACCAGGCAGAGTGCTGACCTGCGTCAGCTTGCCAGCGGAGTCAAAGGTCATGGTGGAAGGCACCGGCGCAGTGACTTTTGGATCACTGCCCGTTGCATCCGGGTTACGACCGTCCACCAGCGTATAGACCTTCCAGGTGTTGGCACCGGTTTTCACCACGTACTGATCCATGGGGTGCATGTTGCCCTGGCTGTCATAGATCGGCGTGCTGAACGATTTGGTGTAGGTCGCGAGGTTGTTCGGATCGAACTTGCCGGCGGCCACTGTGTCGTCGATCACTGGCGCGGTCGAGTTCAGGTTGATGGTCGAGGTCACCAGCGAGGTGGACTTAGGCGCCAGGTTTGAAGTGTCGATCTTGAGGTCGGTCAACACACCATTGACGATCTTGCCGTTGGCATCCACACCATAACCTTGCAGACGCGAGGTGTAGTCGGTGTTGGTGATGTAACCGGCGTTGTCGACCTTGAACGTACCGGCACGGGTGTAGGACACCGAGCCATTGTTGCTCATGGTGAAGAAACCGGAACCGTTGATGCCCATGTCCAACACGTTGCCGGTGTTGTTGATGTCACCTTGGGTGAACTGCTGGGAAACGTTGGCCAGACGCACACCGTTGCCGATCACTTTGCTGCCGCTGCCCAGGCGAGTCGACGAGTAAACGTCTTCGAATTCTGCACGGGACGATTTGAAACCGGCGGTCGCGACGTTGGCGATGTTGTTGCCGGTCACGTCCAGTTGTTTGTTGGCTGCATAGAGACCGCTAAGGCCGATATTGAAAGACATATTCCACTCCTTTGTGCCGGTTAGTCGGCTCTATATACCAATGGTTTGTACTTTGGACAGGGCAACGGTGCCCTTGCCGGACAGGTTGAGCATCAGCTCGCCGCCGGTCTGGCTGATCGTCACGCTGGTGACGGTGGCCGGCAGGTAGGTCGCCATATCGGTCGAGGTGCCATTGATCGATGCGTTGGCCTTGACGGTATAGGTACCGGTCTTGACCACATTGCCGTCCTTGTCCTTGCCGTCCCAGGTGAAGCTCGCGCTGCCTGCGGCGCGGCTGCCCAGATCGATGGTGCGAACCACCGTGCCGCTGCTGTCGGTGATGCTGACGGTGCCGCCGGCAATCGACGACGGAACGCTGACCGAGCCGGTCATGCCTTTGCTCGGATCGTCGAGCTGAACCGAGTTGGTCTGCACGATCACATTGCGGCCCACCAGCGACGAAGCCTGCAACGCCTGCGAGGAGTTGTAGTTGCCAGCCAGCGAGCTGACAGTGCTGTTGAGGGTGGTGATGCCCTCAAGGCTGCTGAACTGTGCCAACTGCGCAACGAAGGCACTGTTGTCCTGCGGATCAAGCGGGTTCTGGTTTTTCAGCTGGGTGACCAGCAATTGCAGGAACGCATCCTTGCCCAGTGCCTGGCCGCCGGTGGCGCTGTTGGTCGCCGAAGCAATGCCTCCGGTGGTCGAACTGGTCTTTTTCGACGAGTTCGCCAGGATGTCATTCATGCTCAGGCTGCTAGTGGTATCGGAAACACTCATGGCAGTCGCCCCTTATTACTGACCGAGGGTCAGTACCTTCTGCATCATGGTTTTGGCGGTGTTCATCATTTCGGCGTTGGTCTGGAACGAGCGGCTCGCGGAAATCATGTCAGCCATTTCTTCCACCACGTTGACGTTCGGGTAGTAGACGTAGCCTTTGGCGTCGGCCGCCGGATGGTTCGGCTCGTAACGCGCCTCGAGGTTGCTCTGGTCTTCGACCACACCGAGCACCTGTACGCCCTGACCGGCCGCATCCTGGCTCTGGAACAGCGAATTGCTGCCGCTGTTCTGGCCGCCCTGGAACATGGTGGCGAATACCGGGTGACGGGCGCGATAGGTCTGGTCGATGCTCGACGAGACGGTTTCGGCGTTGGCGATGTTCGACGCCACGGTGTTCAGACGCGTGGTTTGTGCGCTCATGCCGCTGCCGGCAATGTTGAAAACGCTGGACAGGGACATGGATTACTCTCCGCGCAGGGCTGACACCAGCCCTTTGAATTTGCTGTTGAGCAGGGTGAAGCTGGCCTGGAAGCCGACGGCGTTTTCCGCGTAGTTCGACTGTTCCAGTTGAGCGTCCACGGTGTTCTGGTCGATCGACGGTTGCATCGGCGTGCGATACATCAGCGATTCGTCGCCATTGCCCAGGCCTTCAGCTTCGATGTGACGGCTGTTGGTCATGTTCAGGGCGATGGTGCCGTTAGCGTTTTTCTGGGTCTGTGCTTCAAGCACTTTGGAGAAATCCAGATCCCGAGCCTTGTAGTTCGGGGTGTCGGCGTTGGCGATGTTGTTGGCCAGCACTTCGGCACGCTGGGCGCGGAAGCCCAATGCCTTTTCGTGAATGCCGAGCGCTTTATCGAAGCTGATGCTCATGTCGGGAACCTTCAGGTGACCGGTTTTTCGTAACTGAGCTTTAGCAAGCGCCGTGCCAAACCACAAAAGCCGCATAAACCGGGGCTTTGCAGGGAGTCAGCAAAGCGGCAATGCCAGAAAAGCGGCAACCGGTTTCCGCCGGATGCCGCTTTTCTGCCGCTTGCCGTCCATCTCATACACACCACGATCCCCTGTAGGAGTGAGCCTGCTCGCGATAGCGGTGTGTCAGGTACCGATGCTGCTGAATGTGCTACCGCTATCGCGAGCAGGCTCACTCCTACAGGGGGTTTATGGTGTCAGGGAGAATTTCTTTGGGCATAAAAAACGGCAGGTCTTTTTGGGACCTGCCGTTTTTTGGTGTTGCCGATACGGTTATTTCGCCTGGTAAATAATCCCCGGGCTGCACTGCACCATCTGGTAATGATCCGGCAAACCGTTCAACGCTTCGGAAGCGCCAAGGAACAGATAACCGCCCGGCTTCAACGTGCTGTGAATGCGCAACAAGATGTCTTTCTTCACTTCGGCAGAGAAGTAAATCAACACGTTGCGGCAGAACACGATGTCGAACTTGCCCAGCGCGGCATAGCTGTCGAGCAGGTTGAACGAACGGAACTCCACCCGGTTCTTGATCGGCGCCTTGATCACCCAGCGCCCCGGCCCTTTCGGGTCGAAATAACGCTGCAGGCGTTCCGGCGACAAACCGCGACCGATCGCCAGACTGTCGTATTCGCCGGTCTTGCAGTTGGTCAGCATAAGACCGGACAAATCAGTGGCGACAATCTGCACGCCCATCTTCAACTGGCCGAGGTTGGTTCGCTCGAACTCGTCGATCGACATCGACAGCGAGTACGGTTCCTGGCCCGACGAGCACGCCGCTGACCAGATCCGCAAGCGCTGGTTGGGGCTGGCCTTGATCGCTTCAGGCAGCACCTTGTTCTTCAAGACTTCAAACGGATAGGTGTCACGAAACCACAGGGTTTCGTTGGTCGTCATGGCATCAACTACCTGCTCGCGCAAACCGCTGCGCGGCTGGGTCTGGATGCGCTGAACCAGCTCACCCAGGGATTTGATGCCTTGCTGCTCCATCAGTTTGTTGAGACGGCTCGAGACCAGGTACTGCTTGTTTTCACCGAGCAGAATGCCACAGGCTTTTTCCAGGAAGACCCGGAACTGTTCGAAATCCAAATTACCCGTAGACAATGATGCCGCCTCTTAAATCGTGTTGACCGCCAGGAGCAAAACGCTCCTAGCTGATATCTGCTGCTTTGATCCGGTCGACTACCCGGGATGCGAGGTCATCAGGACGGAATTTGGCCAAAAAGTCATCTGCACCGACTTTCTTGACCATCGCCTGGTTGAATACCCCCGACAACGAAGTATGCAGGATGATATGAAGCTTTTGCATGCGTGCGTCGCCGCGGATTTCCGCCGTCAGGGTGTACCCGTCCATCTCCGGCATCTCGATGTCGGAAATCATCATCAGGAACTCTTCTTCCGGCTTCTTGCCCTCATCGACCAGCTTGCGCAGGTAATCCAGCGCCTGTTTGCCGTCGTTCAGCGCCACCACTTCGACCCCGATTGTCTGCAGACAACGCGTGACCTGCTTGCGCGCCACCGACGAGTCATCGACCGTCAAGACACGCAATGACAGTGCCTTGGTCTGGGTCTCGACATCGACCACGCCCACCGAAATCGCTTCCGGTGTCGGCGCAACTTCCGCCAGCACTTTCTCGACGTCGATGATTTCGACTAACTGATTGTCCACCCGAGTCACAGCCGTCAGGTAGTGATCGCGACCCGTGCCCTTGGGCGGTGGATGAATCTCTTCCCAGTTCATGTTGACGATGCGCTCCACCGAGCGGACCAGGAAACCCTGGGTCTTGGTGTTGTACTCCGTGATGATCACGAACGGGTTGTTCTTGTCCTTCAACGCTCCGGAACCGGTGGCCATTGCCAGATCAAGGATCGGAATGGTCGCCCCCCGGATATTTGCCACCCCGCACACGACAGGACTGGACTTGGGCATCAACGTCAGCGACGGGCACTGCAACACTTCCCGCACCTTGAACACGTTGATTCCGTAGAGCTGCTGACCGTCGAGACGGAACAACAACAGCTCCAGGCGATTCTGCCCCACCAGTTGCGTGCGCTGGTTCACCGAATCCATTACACCAGCCATGCCCAGACTCCTACACCAACGCCAAGTGTTGTTGCGACGCACATTCATTGCTAAACGGCACGGCGCTTGCTTTTTAACTCGTATGAACGCTCAAACGACATTTTTCCGACACCTGACCTCCCGCGCTCGCAAAAACCTTTGCGCGATGTCCGCCGTCTGCTGCTTTTTCGCTGGCAGCCCTGCCATTGCTGATGCGGTTACCTTGCCTGACATGCTTATCGGCGTCACTCAGGGCTTTCTTGAGTTCACCGTAGAAGACTATCTGGCCACCAGTCAAACGGAAGGCCGCTACGAGATCGAAGTAAACCAGCTCGACCCTCGTATGCGCATGCCTATGTGCGACAAGGAATTGACAGCGACTTTGGAGAGTCCGGCACGTCCGCTGGGCCGGGTTACCGTGAAGGTCCGCTGTGAGGGCGCCTCGCCCTGGACTGTGTTCGTGCCCGCTCAAGTCCGCCTGTTTCGCGAGATTGTGACAACCACCCGACCGCTGAAACGTGCAGGGATCATCGAACCACAGGACGTGACCCTGCGTGAACGCGACGTGAGCACGATCAACCAAGGCTTTCTGACCTCGGTAGACGAAGCGATCGGGCAGAAATTAACCCGACCAACGGTAGCCGATCAGGTCATTACTCTGGTCCATCTGGAACAGGCGGAAGTCATTCGCAAGGGTGATCAAGTGGTCATCACTGCCCGCAGCGGCACACTCGCCGTGCGCATGCCCGGGGAAGCGCTGGCCAATGGTGGTTTGAAAGAACAGATCCGGGTGAAAAACCTCAACTCGCAACGGGTCATCAAGGCGCAAGTCACCGCGCCCGGCCAAGTGGAAGTGGCGATGTAGAAAACTGGCGCTGACCCCGGCTGTTCCCTAAACTGTGCCGCAGCAGGACACGCGCCGGCGCATGCAAGGCTCATTGTAAATGTGCCTAAAGTTTTCCAGGGGATGGCCGAAAACATGGCAAGCGTCCAAATTCCCAGAGGTTTTTATCATGGTCATCGATTTCAGCCGTTTGAACAGCTCCTCGTCACTTACGGGCAGTACACGTACCAGCAACGCCAAGGAAACCGCCGAAACCGGTACCTCCGCGCCGCTGAATACCCAGGCCGAACCGGCCAGTACCGCAAAAAGCGGGGAATCGGTACACCTCAGCAATGAGGCTCAACAGTTGCAGAAGGTCACTGACAAGCTGCGCGATCAACCTGCTGTCGACAAAGCCCGTGTGGCCGAGTTGAAAGCCGCGATTGCCGATGGCAGCTATAAAGTCGACAGCAACCGTGTAGCCAGCAAACTGCTCAACTTCGAAGCCCAGCGCTAGGCTTTTGCCGGCGCCAGGCTTTTGGACGCTTAAAACCCAAGGCCAGCCATGCACGACACTAATTTATTGCAATTGATCAACGACGACTTTGCTCCAGCTCAACAATTGCTGGAGTTGCTGCAAACCGAATCCCTCGCGTTGCACGGTCGCGACATGCCATTGCTAGAAGAAATTCTGGCGCATAAACAGGCATTGATCATTCTGCTTGAACAGCATGGCCGCAAGCGCAGTGAAATCCTCGCCAGCCTCAACCTGCCGACTGATCGTGCAGGTCTTGAGCAACTGGCTGGCCAGTCGAGCATTGGCGACCAGTTGCTGAGCCAAGGCGATGCCCTGACCGATCTGATTGCTCAATGCCAGGCGGCCAACCTCAAGAATGGCCAGTCGATCCAGATCCAGCAGGCCGCCACGGCCAATCAGCTGAAGATCCTCACCGGCGGTGAAGCGCCGGCGCTGTATAACGCCAGCGGTACATTTGCCAAACCCGCCACACCGCGTCCGCTCAGCCAGGCATGAGCCGTTGATGCGCCAGCTCTATCAACCCGCGAAACATGCTGGCAAAATGCTGGCTAGTCGTCATATTTTGTCTGGAGATTGATAAACCGTGTCCAACGCCCTCAGCGCGGATGATGCTCCGCAGCCCCCTAAGGTGCTTACCACGCCACTGGAAATCTCCAGCAACCTGCGCCAGCTGCAAGAAAGCCACGATCCGCTGATCATCACCTTTCATGAGCGCAGCCAGCGCTTCCAGAGCTATCTGATCAAAGTCGACCGCGACAGCGCTACGATCGCACTGGACGAGATGATCCCGCGTGATGGCGAACGTTTCCTGCAGGCCGGTGAGCCATTCAAGGTTGAAGGTTTTCATGAAGGCGTGCGCATCGCCTGGGAATGCACCGGCACGCTGAATATCGAAGAATCCGAGGGTGATCGTTTCTACACCGGCGCACTGCCGACTGAAGTGGTTTACCACCAGCGCCGCAATGCCTTCCGCGCAGCACTGAAACTGACCGATCTGGTCAGCGTTGAACTGGGCGGTGAAAAACTCAAGGCGCCAATCAACGGCAAACTGCTGGATATCTCCGCGACCGGCTGCAAGCTGCGTTTCGAAGGTGATATCACCGACCGCCTGCAATTGGGCCAGGTTTATGACCGCTTGATCGCCCCGCCGCTGTTCGGCAACCAGCCGATCTCCGTCGAATTGCGCTATCTGCATTTCGAAGAAAAACTCAACATCACCTTTGCCGGTCTGCGTTTCCACAACATCAGTGGCCAGGCTGCGCGCAACGTTGAGCGTTTCGTGTATCAGTTGCAACGTGAAGCACGCCGTTTCGACAAAGACGATCTCTGATTCGTTGCGGCCGATAAAAAGGGCAGTCCTTGGCGGGACTGCCCTTTTTTATGCGCGGTGGTTTTTGTTCAGCTCAGGGTCTGCCGCCGCTGAGATCAGGCGCGGGTTTATCGGTATCCGGTTCGACTTCTGCCGCAGGCTCTGACGGAGCATCAGCTTCAGGCTCGGGACTTGCCGGCGCCTGCACAGGGTCTTGCACCATCTGCTCCTGCACCACCTGCTCGTCTACCCGAGGATCAAGGGCCGCCACCAGCGGTGAGCTGGACATGCTGTCCGGCATGGCCACGTGATGCAGCGGCGCGTCGTCGACCTGATGCAGATTGGTCACGGCCTTCGGCCGGATCCGCCACACCAGCACCAACGCGAAAAAGCTGAAGAACGCATACAGGCTCTGGCTGCCAAACAGCTTCATCAACACGCCCGCAAGCAACGGCCCGATGCTCGCGCCGACACCATAAGTCACCAGCAGCATCGCCGTCAGCGACACGCGGCGATCACCTTCCACATGGTCATTGGAGAATGCCACCGCCAGTGGGTACAGACAGAACTGCACCAGCGAGCACAGGAAACCAACCCCGAACAACACCTCCAGCGGAACCTGCGGCAGCACGGCCAACGGCAACGCCGCCACCGCCAGAAACCCGGCAAAGCAGCGAATCAGCAGCGCCCGGTCATAACGATCGGACAACCAGCCCAACGGCCACTGCACCAGTAAACCGGCAAAGATGCAGCTACCCATGAACAGACCAACCTGCTCGGTCGATAGCCCTTGTTGCGAGGCGTACAGCGGTGCCAGACCGTAAAACGAGCCGATGATCAAACCGGCACCCAGCACCGTACTCAACGACTGCGGTACGCGCTTGATAAAGAAGCGTGGCTCCATCGGCGCCGGATGCAGTGGCGCCGGGTGAATCCGCCGCGTCAATGCCACGGGCACCAGACACAGGGCGAAACACAGCGCGACCAGCATCAGCAGTTCCAGCCCCAGGCCCGGATGCATGACCAGAATCAATTGGCCGAGGACCAGGCCCAGGTACGAAGCGATCATGTAGCCGCTGAACACCAGGCCACGCTGATTGGCGTCCGCCTGTTCGTTGAGCCAGCTCTCGATCACCATGTACTGGCACATCATGCCCAGACCGACGATGGTCCGCAGCACCAGCCACGCCGGCAGCCAATCGACCAGACCGTGGCCAAGCACCGCCGCCCCAACGATCCCGGCACAGGCCGAATAAGCACGGATGTGCCCGACCCGGGCAATCAGTCGGTGACCGATCTTGCCGCCCAGCACCAGACCAAAATAGTTGGCCGCCATCAGCGCGCCGACCCAGAGGCCGTCGACATTGTCAGCGGCCAGACGCAATGCCAGATAAGTGGATAGAAGGCCCGAGCCGATCAACATCATCAGCGAGGCGAAATACAGTGCTCGAAAGGATTTCCAGATTTGGCGCATCGGCGTTCCGAGCGGCTCCTTGCAGTAAATATCGGGCTACCAGAACGATAGCCCGATGGCGGCGGTACGTCAGGCCTGGGCTGCTAGAACACGTCGTTCCCAGGGAGTGATTTCATCAAAGAAGCTGGTCAACTCCATGGTCTTCGAAGCGATGTAGCCTTCGATGAACTCCGGTCCGAACAGTTCCCTCGCCAATTGGCTACGTTTCAGACGTTCGAGCGCGGCGTGCAAGGTACACGGCAGCGCAAGATTGTCCGGCACCGCGAACTCGCCCTGAATCGCTTCGCTCGGTTCCAGCTCATTCTCGATCCCGTGCAAACCGGCAGCCAGACTGGCGGCGATCGCCAGATACGGATTCGCATCGGCGCCCGGCAAACGGTTTTCCACCCGACGGGCAACCGGCGAACTGGCCGGAATTCGCAGACCGGCCGCCCGGTTGTCGTGCGACCAGCAGGCGTTGTTCGGTGATGCGTACGGATGGCACAGGCGCTGATAGGAATTCACATTAGGTGCAAACAGTGCGGTGAAATCGGCCATGCCCGCCTGCTGGCCACCGATGAAGTGGCGAAACATCGCGGTTGGCTCGCCGTGCGCATCACTGAAGACATTCTTGCCGCTACCGGTCTCGACGATGCTCTGATGAATGTGCATCGAACTGCCTGGCGTGTGTGCCAGCGGCTTGGCCATGCACACCACAGTCAAGCCGTGCTTGAGCGCGACTTCCTTGAGCAGGTGCTTGAACAGGAACGTCTGATCGGCCAGCAGCAGTGGATCACCATGCAGCAGATTGATCTCGAACTGGCTGACGCCCATCTCGTGCATGAAGGTATCGCGCGGCAGACCGAGTGCCGCCATGCACTTATAGACTTCGTTGAAGAACGGCCGCAGACCGTTATTGGAACTGATGCTGAACGCCGATTGGCCATCCTCGCGACGCCCGTCAAGGCCTACTGGCGGAAGGAACGGCTGGGTCGGATCGGTATTCGGCGCGAAGACAAAGAATTCCAGCTCGGTCGCCACCACCGGCGCCAGGCCGCGCGCGGCATAACGGGCAATGACTTTCTTGAGCTGACCGCGAGTCGACAGGTTGGAGCTTTCGCCGCTCAACTCATCGGCATCGCAAATCGCCAGGGCACGCGGGTCGTCACTCCATGGCAAACGATGGATCTGGGTCGGGTCGGCAATCAGAGCGAGATCGCCGTCGTCGCTGCCGTAAAACCGTGCTGCCGGGTAACCGCCCATGATGCATTGCAACAGCACGCCACGGGCCAGTTGCAGACGCCGCCCTTCGAGGAAACCCTCAGCGGTCATCACTTTGCCGCGCGGCACGCCATTCAGATCCGGCGTAACACATTCAATCTCATCAATGCCGGTCAATCGCTGCGCGAGTGAACCCTGGCCATCGGTTGTCATGACGCAATCCTTGTTATTGTGCGAGCCGCGAACGGCGACCCGCACAAAATAGGCTCCGGCTGTTCGGAATATCAAGCAGCGTCAAAGAAAAACCTGTGTCACGGCAGATAAAGGCTGAACACCCCGCCGCCAAGCGGTCCGCCGTTGCGGATTTCGGTGCGTCCTTCGACACCATTGCGCTGATGCAGCGCCGCGATACGATTGGCGAAATACAAACCGAGCCCGGTGCTGCCACTGCTGTGATTGATGCCCTGTACATAATCGGCCTGGCGCTCGAGCATCTCGGCCGGATAACCGTCGCCGTCGTCGTTGATACTCAGCACCAGTTGCCCAGCCTCGTCACTGACGGTGATCAGCAGCGATTCGCGGGCGTAACGAATGGCGTTATTGATGCAGTTGCCCAGCACCGAGGCAATCAGCTCACGGTCGAAGAAACCCAACGGGCTCAGCGGATCGACTTCATAGGTGGCGATGATCCCGCGACTGGCAAACACTTCCTGATGCGCCGCCAGTTGCGCCTCGATAAAGTCATCGAGTTCGTGATACGCCGGTTGCAGCGGCATCTGGTTGACGCCGAGCTTGTACAGCCCGAGCAGTTGCACCAGCATGCCGTTGAGATGGGCAAACTCGAAGTCGATCACACCCTGCTCCGCGCCTAGCCGTTGCGCCTCAGGCAACCGTGCCAGCCATTGGCTGTGGGCCTGCATGAGCATGGCCAGCGAGTTCTTCATGTCGTGGACGGTGGAGGCGATCACCGTAGAAAAATCCAGAGCTTGCTCGTCGTGGTTCATTCGCCAAACGCCTTGCTTTTCAGCTTCTGATAACGCGCAAAACGCGCGTCGGTGTCGGGCATCAGGCCAACCATTTTCAGGCAGGCCCGACATTCTTCCAGTTCCGCCGACGGCACACTGGTGTCGGTGCCGTGGAGCAGCGACTGGGCCATGTTCAGCGCGATACTGATGTTCTTCGGTTGCATCTTCAGCGCCTTGCGGAACACCTCACGGGCCTCCACCAGGTTGCCGGTCTTGTACACGCGCACGCCCTGACGGTTGAGGTCAGCAGCGGCGTTGCTGGAACTGAGGATAGTCGGGTCATCAGTGAGCTTGGCGATGTCTTTCATTACTGCCGGATCGTCACCGTAGATCTCTGCGCAGCTCTTGAGCATCGAGGTGCCCGCCTCGGCCTGTCCGAGCATCTGCAATTGCTTGGCGACCAACAGCGCAGCTTCCGGACTCATGAACTGTTCCATACCGTCGAGGCGCATCAGCGCTTGCTCGGTGAGCTTGTCAGCGGTCTCGGCATCGTTGAGCAGCAGGCTGGTGGCTTTCATCAGACGCGCGCGAATCTGCAGGCCGGGGTCGCTCGGGTTTTCTTTGGCCACCGCACTGAGCGTGGTGTTGATCTCCAGGCGTGTGCGCGTGTCGAGCCCGCGCTCGCTGCCTTTGCTGATCAACGCGTGAGCCAGGCCGAGATTACTTTCCGGATCCTTGAAGCGCGACTGCGCGCCTTGCGCTACGGCCTGACGATAGGCGCGGGACGCGGTGTCGAAGTCTTCGTTGGCCATCGCCAGTTTGCCCAGCAACGCCTGCCGACGCACCGCCAAGGGAGATAGGCGAATCGCCTCCTCCAGCACCCGTTGCGCACCTTTGCTATCGCCTTCGGCGACCAGTACATCGGCCATGCCGTCGTACAGCGCCGGCATCATCGGGAACACCTTCAGGGCCTTTTCATAAACGCCCTTGGCTTGCGCCACCTGGCCACGCTTGAACAGCAATTTGCCAAGTCCGGCAAATGCCCATGGCAACGGCCGGTCAGCAATGATGCTGTCATAGAGTCGTTCCAGCGCTTCGTTCTGATTCATCTCGCGCAGCGCATCGGCGCGATAACGCAGGCACAGCGGTGAATAGCGAATGTCCTGCTTGCACAGGGCGATGCAGGCATTAAGCACCTCGACCGGTTTGCCGCGATCGAGGGCTTGTAGAATCGGCTTGAGCAACGTCTTGCGCTGCTCCAGACGCTCCAGGCGCTGGGCCAGGCCGGAGCGGTTGAACGGCTTGGTCAGGTACGCATCCGGTTCGTGCTCCAGAGCACTGAGCACCATCGCCTGACTGGTCTCGGCCGTCACCATGACAAACACCGCTTCATGGCTGATGAGCTTTTCCGACATCAGATCTTCGAGCACCTGCTGGCCATTCTTCTTTCCATCGCCGAGATGGAAATCCTGCAGGATGAAATCGTAGGACTTCTGCGCGCACATCTTCAGCGCCTGCTCACCGGTGTCGGCCGTGTCGACGTCCTTGACCCCGAGCTCACGCAGCATCGAACGCACGGAACTGCGGAAATCCGAGAAATCATCGACGATCAGAAAACTTTTTTGGTGATACGACAGCATCGAAGATTTCCAGGCAATTGAAGTGAGGGCAATTTCAGGCGCGCAGATGATAGCTGGCGGCAAAATGCTATCAAGCGATTTCGCGCGACTTTTAAGTCACCGAATGGGTTATCGGCCAGAAGTGCGGTTCCCTGAAGCCAGCGCTTCAAGATTCCTCTGCGAGCATTTACCCTGCGCACCAGGACAACTTCCCACTACAAGGCTTACATCGTGTACATCAAAGGACGCTACATCGTGCCCGCCTGCGCTCTGCTGTTTGTTCAGCAGGCAATGGCGGCTGGAATGGATTGCACAAAAGCGGCGAATGCCGTCGAAAACACTGTTTGCGCGAACAAGTCGCTGTATGAACTGGATGCGCAAATGGGGGTGGTTTATCGGGGATTGATGAAGGTTTCAGCAGACGCTAAATCTGAGCTCAAGACGCTTCAACGTCAGTGGCTAAACACCCGTGGCGAATGCACGGATGATGTCTCTTGTCTCGAACATCGCTACAGCGAACACCTGCAAGTATTAAAGGCGCAGTGGAAGGAAGCGGTAGTCTACAAGCCGAATGACATCGACAAACAGGCCCTGGACGATCTGCAAAAGCGTACTCAAGCGGCAAGCAAAAGTGATCCGCAATTTGCCCTGGAACGGACGCTCGCTTCTTTAGCGATTAAAAGTCCACTGACTATGTTTAACGCAGAACCGGACGAGGGTGAATACGCCGAAAAAACCCACTTTCCGAAAACCGCCCCCAAGGGTGTTACACAAAGTGAGTGGAAGGCTTTGCTGGCGTCCAATCTGGGTAATGATACTGAGCAGGGGCAGACCACGTTCAACTTGCTGGATCTGAACGAAGACGGGCAACGCGACTTAATCGTCCAGACCTACACCGGAGGCACGGGGTTGTTTAGTTTCTTCGAAACCTATCGCCGCGACGGTGACCGCTTCATTCGCAGAACCGCTGTACTGGGCGAAGAATCAGGTGTCGGCAGCTCGCTGTATTCCATCAGTGATCGCGGCGCCAATCAGTCGGGGAACTGGATCAGCATTCGCGGCAAGGTCTATGCCGCATATCGCGACAGCAATTATGGCGTTGATCAGGTCTATTTACTCAGCCCACTGCAAGTCAATGTCGAAGTGCCCACGCTGACGGTTCGCTATCGCTATCAGCTCAGCATTCCCCGCAATCAGACTAAAGAGGACAACAAGACCACTTACACGCTGGAACCCAAACTCCAGCGCGCACTTGCAAAAGGTCTCGCGACGGTGGGCGAAGAATCATCCGACACTGGTGGGAAAAGAAAACCGCTGTGCCCTATTCCTCGGTCAGCAGAGGACCCCGAGGAATATTACGGTTATGGCGCGGGCTATTATGTGATTGAAACGATCGCCGACTTTCCGGTGACCATCGGCAATGAATGTTTTATCGCCAGACTGAACGACCATTTCGGAAACTACGGTAAGAAAGACGGACTGTACGCGCAGCTGACGATGCGTAAACCGGGCTCGATAGAACAAGAGCGCGAGTATCAAGTCCATGGACGGCGACGCATTACTCAGGTCAGTACTTCAATGGGTAAAGCAGGAGGCGGCGCCGCAGATTAATCTGCAACGCACCCGCATGGATATCCCCCGACAGGCCACACTGGTCGGGGTTGTTGACTATGTACAGCCAGACCTGAAACTTTCCTGCTGGCAAAACAAAACCCCAACTGCTTTCGCAATTGGGGTTTCGGAATTTAATCTTGACGATGACCTACTCTCACATGGGGAAACCCCACACTACCATCGGCGATGCATCGTTTCACTGCTGAGTTCGGGATGGGATCAGGTGGTTCCAACGCTCTATGGTCGTCAAGAAATTCGGGTACTGACTCGTGACCAGATGGCCTCGCTTCAGCAAATTGGGTATGTGACAGCTTTCGGTGTTTGTGAACATCGAACTTTCGGTTCGTTTCGTCTTCACACACCGCAATCTGATGCTCTTTCGAGTAGTCAAATTGCTTGGGTGTTATATGGTCAAGCCTCACGGGCAATTAGTATTGGTTAGCTCAACGCCTCACAGCGCTTACACACCCAACCTATCAACGTCGTAGTCTTCGACGGCCCTTCAGGGAACTCAAGGTTCCAGTGAGATCTCATCTTGAGGCAAGTTTCCCGCTTAGATGCTTTCAGCGGTTATCTTTCCCGAACATAGCTACCCGGCAATGCCACTGGCGTGACAACCGGAACACCAGAGGTTCGTCCACTCCGGTCCTCTCGTACTAGGAGCAGCCCCTCTCAAATCTCAAACGTCCACGGCAGATAGGGACCGAACTGTCTCACGACGTTCTAAACCCAGCTCGCGTACCACTTTAAATGGCGAACAGCCATACCCTTGGGACCGGCTTCAGCCCCAGGATGTGATGAGCCGACATCGAGGTGCCAAACACCGCCGTCGATATGAACTCTTGGGCGGTATCAGCCTGTTATCCCCGGAGTACCTTTTATCCGTTGAGCGATGGCCCTTCCATACAGAACCACCGGATCACTAAGACCTACTTTCGTACCTGCTCGACGTGTCTGTCTCGCAGTCAAGCGCGCTTTTGCCTTTATACTCTACGACCGATTTCCGACCGGTCTGAGCGCACCTTCGTACTCCTCCGTTACTCTTTAGGAGGAGACCGCCCCAGTCAAACTACCCACCATACACTGTCCTCGATCCGGATAACGGACCTGAGTTAGAACCTCAAAGTTGCCAGGGTGGTATTTCAAGGATGGCTCCACGCGAACTGGCGTCCACGCTTCAAAGCCTCCCACCTATCCTACACAAGCAAATTCAAAGTCCAGTGCAAAGCTATAGTAAAGGTTCACGGGGTCTTTCCGTCTAGCCGCGGATACACTGCATCTTCACAGCGATTTCAATTTCACTGAGTCTCGGGTGGAGACAGCGCCGCCATCGTTACGCCATTCGTGCAGGTCGGAACTTACCCGACAAGGAATTTCGCTACCTTAGGACCGTTATAGTTACGGCCGCCGTTTACCGGGGCTTCGATCAAGAGCTTCGCGTTAGCTAACCCCATCAATTAACCTTCCGGCACCGGGCAGGCGTCACACCCTATACGTCCACTTTCGTGTTTGCAGAGTGCTGTGTTTTTAATAAACAGTCGCAGCGGCCTGGTATCTTCGACCGGCATGGGCTTACGGAGCAAGTCCTTCACCCTCACCGGCGCACCTTCTCCCGAAGTTACGGTGCCATTTTGCCTAGTTCCTTCACCCGAGTTCTCTCAAGCGCCTTGGTATTCTCTACCCAACCACCTGTGTCGGTTTGGGGTACGGTTCCTGGTTACCTGAAGCTTAGAAGCTTTTCTTGGAAGCATGGCATCAACCACTTCGTGTTCTAAAAGAACACTCGTCATCAGCTCTCGGCCTTAAGATCCCGGATTTACCTAAGATCTCAGCCTACCACCTTAAACTTGGACAACCAACGCCAAGCTGGCCTAGCCTTCTCCGTCCCTCCATCGCAATAACCAGAAGTACAGGAATATTAACCTGTTTTCCATCGACTACGCTTTTCAGCCTCGCCTTAGGGACCGACTAACCCTGCGTCGATTAACGTTGCGCAGGAAACCTTGGTCTTTCGGCGTGGGTGTTTTTCACACCCATTGTCGTTACTCATGTCAGCATTCGCACTTCTGATACCTCCAGCAAGCTTCTCAACTCACCTTCACAGGCTTACAGAACGCTCCTCTACCGCATCACCCGAAGGTGATACCCGTAGCTTCGGTGTATGGTTTGAGCCCCGTTACATCTTCCGCGCAGGCCGACTCGACTAGTGAGCTATTACGCTTTCTTTAAAGGGTGGCTGCTTCTAAGCCAACCTCCTAGCTGTCTAAGCCTTCCCACATCGTTTCCCACTTAACCATAACTTTGGGACCTTAGCTGACGGTCTGGGTTGTTTCCCTTTCACGACGGACGTTAGCACCCGCCGTGTGTCTCCCATGCTCGGCACTTGTAGGTATTCGGAGTTTGCATCGGTTTGGTAAGTCGGGATGACCCCTAGCCGAAACAGTGCTCTACCCCCTACAGTGATACATGAGGCGCTACCTAAATAGCTTTCGAGGAGAACCAGCTATCTCCGAGCTTGATTAGCCTTTCACTCCGATCCACAGGTCATCCGCTAACTTTTCAACGGTAGTCGGTTCGGTCCTCCAGTTAGTGTTACCCAACCTTCAACCTGCCCATGGATAGATCGCCCGGTTTCGGGTCTATTCCCAGCGACTAGACGCCCTATTAAGACTCGCTTTCGCTACGCCTCCCTATTCGGTTAAGCTCGCCACTGAAAATAAGTCGCTGACCCATTATACAAAAGGTACGCAGTCACAGAACAAAGTCTGCTCCCACTGCTTGTACGCATACGGTTTCAGGATCTATTTCACTCCCCTCTCCGGGGTTCTTTTCGCCTTTCCCTCACGGTACTAGTTCACTATCGGTCAGTCAGTAGTATTTAGCCTTGGAGGATGGTCCCCCATATTCAGACAAAGTTTCTCGTGCTCCGTCCTACTCGATTTCATGACTAAGAGATTTTCGCGTACAGGGCTATCACCCACTATGGCCGCACTTTCCAGAGCGTTCCGCTAATCTCAAAGCCACTTAAGGGCTAGTCCCCGTTCGCTCGCCACTACTAAGGGAATCTCGGTTGATTTCTTTTCCTCAGGGTACTTAGATGTTTCAGTTCCCCTGGTTCGCCTCTTGCACCTATGTATTCAGTACAAGATAACCATCTTATGATGGCTGGGTTCCCCCATTCAGACATCTCCGGATCAAAGTCTGTTTGCCGACTCCCCGAAGCTTTTCGCAGGCTACCACGTCTTTCATCGCCTCTGACTGCCAAGGCATCCACCGTATGCGCTTCTTCACTTGACCATATAACCCCAAGCAATCTGGTTATACTGTGAAGACGACATTCGCCGAAAATTCGAATTTCTCAATTAAGAGAACTCACAAATTTTACCTTAGCCTGATCCGTTACCAGTGAAAGTAACGTTCAGTCTATCTTTCTATCACATACCCAAATTTTTAAAGAACGAACTAGTCAAAGACTAGAAATCAACATTCACCATCATCATGATGGAATGCTCATTTCTAAGCTTTATACAAGAGAAGCAGTAGTGGTGGAGCCAAACGGGATCGAACCGTTGACCTCCTGCGTGCAAGGCAGGCGCTCTCCCAGCTGAGCTATGGCCCCGTATTTCTACAGGCGTTTCCCACACAAAATTGGTGGGTCTGGGCAGATTCGAACTGCCGACCTCACCCTTATCAGGGTGCGCTCTAACCAACTGAGCTACAGACCCAATTTCGGGCTGCTTCTTTCGTCTTCTTCAATGAATCAAGCAATTCGTGTGGGAACTTATGGAGCAGCTGATGTCGTCGATTAAGGAGGTGATCCAGCCGCAGGTTCCCCTACGGCTACCTTGTTACGACTTCACCCCAGTCATGAATCACACCGTGGTAACCGTCCTCCCGAAGGTTAGACTAGCTACTTCTGGTGCAACCCACTCCCATGGTGTGACGGGCGGTGTGTACAAGGCCCGGGAACGTATTCACCGTGACATTCTGATTCACGATTACTAGCGATTCCGACTTCACGCAGTCGAGTTGCAGACTGCGATCCGGACTACGATCGGTTTTATGGGATTAGCTCCACCTCGCGGCTTGGCAACCCTTTGTACCGACCATTGTAGCACGTGTGTAGCCCAGGCCGTAAGGGCCATGATGACTTGACGTCATCCCCACCTTCCTCCGGTTTGTCACCGGCAGTCTCCTTAGAGTGCCCACCATTACGTGCTGGTAACTAAGGACAAGGGTTGCGCTCGTTACGGGACTTAACCCAACATCTCACGACACGAGCTGACGACAGCCATGCAGCACCTGTCTCAATGTTCCCGAAGGCACCAATCCATCTCTGGAAAGTTCATTGGATGTCAAGGCCTGGTAAGGTTCTTCGCGTTGCTTCGAATTAAACCACATGCTCCACCGCTTGTGCGGGCCCCCGTCAATTCATTTGAGTTTTAACCTTGCGGCCGTACTCCCCAGGCGGTCAACTTAATGCGTTAGCTGCGCCACTAAGAGCTCAAGGCTCCCAACGGCTAGTTGACATCGTTTACGGCGTGGACTACCAGGGTATCTAATCCTGTTTGCTCCCCACGCTTTCGCACCTCAGTGTCAGTATCAGTCCAGGTGGTCGCCTTCGCCACTGGTGTTCCTTCCTATATCTACGCATTTCACCGCTACACAGGAAATTCCACCACCCTCTACCATACTCTAGCTCGACAGTTTTGAATGCAGTTCCCAGGTTGAGCCCGGGGATTTCACATCCAACTTAACGAACCACCTACGCGCGCTTTACGCCCAGTAATTCCGATTAACGCTTGCACCCTCTGTATTACCGCGGCTGCTGGCACAGAGTTAGCCGGTGCTTATTCTGTCGGTAACGTCAAAACAGCAACGTATTAAGTTACTGCCCTTCCTCCCAACTTAAAGTGCTTTACAATCCGAAGACCTTCTTCACACACGCGGCATGGCTGGATCAGGCTTTCGCCCATTGTCCAATATTCCCCACTGCTGCCTCCCGTAGGAGTCTGGACCGTGTCTCAGTTCCAGTGTGACTGATCATCCTCTCAGACCAGTTACGGATCGTCGCCTTGGTGAGCCATTACCTCACCAACTAGCTAATCCGACCTAGGCTCATCTGATAGCGCAAGGCCCGAAGGTCCCCTGCTTTCTCCCGTAGGACGTATGCGGTATTAGCGTTCCTTTCGAAACGTTGTCCCCCACTACCAGGCAGATTCCTAGGCATTACTCACCCGTCCGCCGCTGAATCCAGGAGCAAGCTCCTCTCATCCGCTCGACTTGCATGTGTTAGGCCTGCCGCCAGCGTTCAATCTGAGCCATGATCAAACTCTTCAGTTCAAACATCTTTGGGTTTTTAAGAAACCTAAACTTGGCTCAGCAATCGTTGGTTACATCTTTGATTTCTCGCGGAGTAACTTGTGATGCTGATAATCTTGTTGACTATCAGTCTGACTCCACAAGCACCCACACGAATTGCTTGATTCAGTTGTTAAAGAGCGGTTGGTTAAGATCTTTCGTCTCAACCGAGGCGCGCATTCTACAGCAGCCTCATTTGCTGTCAAGTGATTATTTTCAGAAGTTTTCGAAGAATTCTTCAACAACTTCAACCACTTGCGCTTCCGATCTCTCGTCAGCGGGAGGCGAATTCTACAGCGTTACACGCTGCTGTCAACACCTCTTTTTCAACTTCTTTCTGGCTTCGATGAACTGAAGCAACCTGCTGCCGAAACCTACATAACTCATTGAATCTCAAGGAGTTTTCCGTTTCGACTGCGCCGGAAGTGGGGCGAATTATAGACATCCTAAATCTGCCGTCAACCGTTAATTTCACTTTTCTATCAAAGCAGGCGAAAAAGCTCCCTCTATATAGACACAACTCCCATGCCTGATTCGAACTCAACCAGAAAGCCCTCCAAGAGAAAGCGCATACAAATTACGACTAGGCCTTGCCACGCCTGCTGATTGGGCGCTTCAAGACCATCGAGCATTAAAGGAGGGGAGTTTCAACAATAGATGGTGTCCCAGGGCAGGTTCGAACTGCCAACCTTCCCCTTAGGAGGGGGATGCTCTATCCAATTGAGCTACTGAGACACACGCTTTGTCGCAGCAGACGCTGCATGACGGACGGCGTGCATGTTAACCACCGAACCCCGATTTGTCATGTCGTCCGTTGGGCTTTTTAAGTGTAGGCAAGCGCCCTGCAATGCTGCGGGAAGAATTACCGTGCATTTTGCATGCTCACTGAAAAGCCACTATTGCAGATTGCAACCTGCAAAACTCGAAAAACCCGCTCAAATGCTTGTTTTTAAAGGACTTAACAGAGGTTAAACTGTTGGCACGACGGCTGCTTTGTCTGTTCTATCGAAGAACATTCGGAGCTACACCCATGAACACCACCCTTTTGCTTGCAAATGCAATTGCTCTTGCGGTTTTGGTGAGCTTCCAGTTTGTGCCCGAGCATGCAACACAGAAGCCATTGGCCCAGCGCATGCCGCATTACTTGCAGGTACAAAAAGCACCCCAACTGGCGGTGCTGAACGATCAGGACACCTCTACCCCACAGGCCGTCAGTAACTCTGAGCAGGTGCGACCAGCACTGACCTCCGAACATCTGGTTTTTTGAAACATCTTCAGGAGTAAAACATGTCCAAGTCAGCTGCGGGATTTCTGATCCTCGCTCTATTGAGTGGCGTTGTGCATTTATCGCTGTTCGAGGGCGCTGAAATCACCCTACCCCTGATTGGCTGCGCCATTTTTGCCACACTATTTGTGCTGGCGCTGGCTGCGGGAAGAAAGATCAAATTTGATCCGGTTTTACGCTGAGCCTGATCAGACGCAAAAGATCACTGACGGCCTCCGCCAGCTCCCCGGAATTATCAATGACATTTACCGGCTCATCACTTGACCGCCTATCCTTGAACAACACATTGCGATCCAGTCTTGCGTCAATTTGCTCAAGCGTTTCTCGACCGCGCCTTAGCAGACGTTCTCGCAACACCTCATCCCGAACTGTCAGCAAGACTGGCAGCAGCGCCGGATAGTGCTGCATTGCTTGACGCAGATTGGCCCGCGAACCATTGACCAATACATGCCGTCCAGCATTCAGCCATTGATCCATTTCCACTGGAATCCCGTAGGCGAGACCATTGGCACGCCAGGCCAATGAAAATTCGCCGGCGCGCTCACGCCGCTCAAACTCATCCGGTGTCACCCCAACAGCATCCTCCCCCACCGATTCGGCAGATCGCGTGATCACCCGACGCATCACCTCACAGTTCAATGCACGTAAGGGGGCTCGCGCAGCCTCGATCAAACTGTCCTTGCCTGACCCGGACGGCCCCATCAAGTAAATTAGCTTGCCATCCATCCTGAAAACGCCCTCCAGCAGGTGTATGCCACTAGTAAATCGGCAATTTGCCACTATCCTGTACAGGTAAGGAACAAGGATGCAGAACCCGCATAGCATGCACGTTCTGATGCCCTCGGACATCAATTGATGTGCAGCAGGAAGCGGACAAGGATGCGGACAGAGGTGAAGATTTCTAACCAGTCCGCATTTCTGATAATTGGTGCTGGCATTACGCCTTTACCCAGCTCAATATTTGTCACAGAATTGACGCCAATGATCTGGCAATTTTGAGGCATGATGCGGGCCTCTTAACAATTCAGGTTGAACCATTTGGCGCGGATGCTTGTCCTACCACACATCCTGCGGCCAATCCCGAGAACCGCTCCCCTGAACTAACCGGTTAAATATATGCGCCCATTGAAACAGGCAATTTATTCCAGCCGTACGGCTGACAAGTTCGTCGTACGTCTGCCAGACGGAATGCGTGAACGCATTGCCGAGGTGGCTCGCAATCATCATCGCAGCATGAACTCCGAGATCATTGCGCGCCTTGAGCAGAGTCTTATTCAGGAAGGTGCACTGGGCGAAGAGCTGAGCATGCGCCTGGACAGCCCGGAGCTGTCGTTGCACGAGCGCGAACTGTTGCAACGTTTCCGCCAGCTGTCTCACCGTCAGCAGAACGCCTTGGTGTCCTTGATTGCCCATGACGCCGAAATGGCAGCAGACGCGTCCTGAGCCATAACGAACATCTCAAGCCAGCATAATTGCTGGCTTTTTTTTGCGCGGATTTTGAGTTTTCCCAGGCAAAAAAAAGCCCGCCAGATAGGCGGGCTGTTTCGCTGTAGCTGATCAGAGCAGGAATATTGTCGCCAGCCCGAGGAAGATGAAGAAACCACCGCTGTCGGTCATCGCAGTAATCATCACGCTAGCCCCCATCGCAGGGTCTCGCCCCATCTTCGCCAAGGTCATAGGGATCAATACCCCCATCAATGCAGCCAGCAACAGATTGAGAGTCATTGCCGCGGTCATCACCACACCCAACGACCAACTTCCGTAAAGAAGATAAGCAACAACACCAATTACACCGCCCCAGACAAGGCCATTGATCAAGCCTACGGCCAATTCCTTGCGCATCAGGCGCGAAGTATTGCCGGTGCTTACCTGATCGAGCGCCATGGCGCGAACGATCATGGTGATCGTCTGGTTACCGGAATTACCGCCAATGCCCGCCACGATCGGCATCAGTGCAGCGAGCGCCACCAGTTTCTCGATCGAGCCCTCGAACAGACCGATCACCCGCGATGCGACAAACGCAGTGATCAAGTTGATCGCCAGCCATGCCCAACGGTTACGAAGCGACTTCCAGACCGACGCGAAGATGTCTTCCTCCTCACGCAGACCCGCCATGTTGAGGACTTCGTTCTCGCTTTCTTCACGAATCAGGTCGACCATTTCATCGATGGTCAGACGACCGATCAACTTACCGTTCTTGTCGACGACCGGAGCCGAGATCAAGTCGTAACGTTCGAACGCCTGTGCGGCGTCGTAGGCATCTTCGTCCGGGTGAAAACTCACCGGGTCGCTAGCCATCACCTCGGCTACTTGCTTGTCCGGATCATTAACCAAAAGGCGCTTGATCGGCAGCACACCTTTGAGCACACCGTCGTAATCGACCACGAACAGTTTATCGGTATGGCCCGGAAGCTCTTTAAGGCGACGCAGATAGCGCAGAACGACTTCGAGACTGACATCCTCACGGATAGTCACCATCTCGAAGTCCATCAGCGCACCAACCTGCTCCTCGTCGTAGGACAAGGCCGAACGCACGCGCTCACGCTGCTGATTATCCAGGCTCTCCATCAGCTCATGGACGACGTCTCGCGGCAGCTCGGAAGCCAGGTCAGCAAGTTCGTCTGCATCCATGTCCTTGGCAGCGGCCAGGAGCTCGTGATCGTCCATGTCGGCGATCAGCGTTTCACGAACGGAGTCGGATACTTCGAGAAGAATGTCGCCGTCGCGATCAGCCTTGACCAATTGCCAAAGCGTCAGACGGTCGTCCAGCGGCAAGGCTTCAAGGATATAGGCGACGTCGGCAGAGTGCAGATCATCGAGCTTGCGTTGCAGCTCGACGAGATTTTGCCGGTGAACCAGATTTTCGACGCGATCGTGATGCGCGCCTTCCTGGCGATGAGTCAGGTCCTCAACGACCCGTTGACGCTGCAGCAGCTCGACGACCTGAGCCAGGCGATCCTGCAGGCTTTCTTGCGTTTTCTTTACTTCGATTTCAGACATAGGCGAACTCCACTCCCAGCAGCGGGGCACGCCGGAAGAATCAATCAGTCAATTCATGATTGGTGAAACGGGGTACTGAGTAACTACTGGGTAAGTCCATGGAATTTTTCCATAAGCCCCGGCGGGGCTGACGGGCGCAATGATACACCGCCTGACGGTTTAAAACGTTAAAAAATCGCGGGCGAAACAAGCGCTTGCGAAACAAACCTGAGCACTGTCCTGATCCTTGCTATGCGACGACTCATTCTGAAAAGAAAACACACCGACACTGAAAAATGTAGCGACTACCCTTGAGCATAGATCGTCATGGAGGACGTCGAATGCCCTTGAAAACATCTCACCTTGTACTCGCCAGCCTGCTTTGCGTGCCGCCTGGCGGAGCCGCCCTCACACTGCATCGTTGCGAAGCCGATGATGGCAGCATCACCTTCACCTCGATGAGTTGTGCGCACGGCGAGCGGCGCTCAGCACAGGAAGTTCACCCCTATTCCCCCGGATCAGTCGTGGCGGTGATGCCGGAACACAACCATGAGAAAACATCCGGGATGACAACAAAAACTCGAGCACTGGGGATTGTTGGTCACGCTGAAGACAGATGCGGAAACCTGATCGACGCCAGGCAACGTCGCGAAGCGATCATCAATCGCCGTGTCATTGCCGGCATGAGCAAACAAGATGTCGAGAGCGCGCTAGGTAAACCGGACAAGGTAAATGTCCGAACATCGACGACGAGCTATCGATACGACCTCAAGCGAGGACGTTCGGCTCAAATTGATTTTGACGAGCGAGGATGCGTGAAAGCAAAAGCCAAATCCCGGACAGCAAAAAGGCCGCGTTAAACGCGGGCTTTTTGGTATATGGTGCACTCGACAGGATTCGAACCTGTGACCGCTCGGTTCGTAGCCGAGTACTCTATCCAGCTGAGCTACGAGTGCATTTGTGTTTTTAGACCAGACCACAACTGGCTGAAACCAAGTTATTCACATTGCTGCAACTAACTCTTAAATGGTGCACTCGACAGGATTCGAACCTGTGACCGCTCGGTTCGTAGCCGAGTACTCTATCCAGCTGAGCTACGAGTGCATTTGTGTTTGTTAGACCAGATCACACCTGGTTGAAGCCGAGTCATTTACATTGCTGTAACTGACTCTTAAATGGTGCACTCGACAGGATTCGAACCTGTGACCGCTCGGTTCGTAGCCGAGTACTCTATCCAGCTGAGCTACGAGTGCATTTGTTGCGCCGCATTATAGCCCGTCTAATCTCTATTCCAACCACTTTTTCTATTAATTTCAACAACTTACAGAAAAAGCCAGATTACAACGTACTAAGCAAATAATGGCGGAGAACGGGGGATTCGAACCCCCGACACCCTTTTGAGGTGTACTCCCTTAGCAGGGGAGCGCCTTCGGCCACTCGGCCAGCTCTCCGCAACACGGGGCGTATCTTAACCAACCTTTTCCCCGTTTGCAAACATAAAAATCGATAAAAATTAATGGCTTGGTTCTTCGTCCTTCTCTTTCTTTATACGCAGGTAAATTTCCTCACGGTGCACGGCAACCTCTTTCGGGGCGTTGACGCCAATACGCACCTGGTTTCCTTTAACGCCGAGCACGGTCACGGTGATTTCGCCATCACCGATAATCAGGCTTTCTGCGCACCGACGAGTCAGAATCAGCATACCTTTCTCCTTACGCAATTCAGTTCAGGGACAACAGTCTGCAAAAAAAAGGCACCCGACCTACAACCGGAGCGATCGTAGCCCTACATGCCTGAGTATTGACCAGCGCGAGCAAAAGAACAGTTCAGGGCTCGCGCCATTCAAAAAATAAAGGGCGCGGTCAGACCGCGCCCCTCAAGAAACGGAATTACTCGCCCTGACGGGCCGGAGCATCCAGTTCGAAAGCCGTGTGCAGGGCGCGCACGGCCAGTTCCAGGTACTTCTCTTCAATCACCACGGAAACCTTGATTTCCGAGGTCGAGATCATCTGGATGTTGATGCTTTCTTTCGCCAGGGATTCGAACATGCGGCTGGCCACACCTGCGTGAGAACGCATGCCGACGCCGACGATCGAAACCTTGGCAATCTTGGTGTCGCCAACCACTTCACGGGCACCGATCTCGCGAGCGGTGTTTTCCAGCACGGTCTGTGCGGCCTGGTAGTCGTTGCGGTGCACGGTGAAGGTGAAGTCGGTGGTGTTATCGTGCGCGACGTTCTGCACGATCATGTCGACTTCGATGTTCGCGGCACTGATCGGGCCGAGAATCTTGAACGCCACGCCCGGGGTGTCTGGCACGCCACGGATGGTCAGCTTGGCTTCATCGCGGTTGAAAGCGATGCCGGAAATGATCGGCTGTTCCATGGTTTCCTCTTCATCAATAGTAATGAGGGTGCCCGGACCCTCCTTGAAGCTGTGCAGTACGCGCAGCGGAACGTTGTACTTGCCGGCGAATTCCACCGCACGGATCTGCAACACCTTGGAACCGAGGCTGGCCATTTCCAGCATCTCTTCAAAGGTAATCTTGTCCAGACGCTGAGCGACCGGCACAACGCGCGGGTCGGTGGTGTAAACACCATCAACGTCGGTGTAGATCTGGCACTCGTCAGCCTTCAACGCGGCAGCCAGTGCCACACCGGTGGTGTCGGAACCGCCACGACCGAGAGTGGTGATGTTGCCGTGCTCGTCGACACCCTGGAAACCGGCGACAACGACAACGCGACCGGCTTTCAGATCACCACGAATCTTCTGGTCATCAATCTGCAAGATACGCGCTTTATTGTGCGCACTGTCCGTCAGGATCCGCACCTGATTACCGGTGTACGACACCGCCGGCACGCCGCGCTTGATCAGCGCCATGGCCAACAGGGCAATCGTCACCTGCTCACCAGTGGAAACGATCACATCCAGCTCACGCGGAACCGGTTGAGTGTCGCCACTGATTTGTTTGGCCAGATCGATCAGACGGTTGGTTTCGCCGCTCATTGCAGACAGCACAACCACCAGGTCATCGCCGGCATCGCGGAATTTCTTAACCTTGTCGGCGACCTGCTCGATTCTCTCGACAGTACCGACCGAGGTGCCTCCAAATTTCTGTACGATCAAAGCCATTTCAAAGCCGCCTCTGCCCATGAAGGGCGCCCAATAATCACTCGAACAGCCGCCGGGCCCGCCACTAGACTGCGGGCCGGGCGGACTGCCTTATAAACCCTGCTCGACGAATGGAACGGTCAGCGCCAGTGCGCCATCCAGTGCGCCGGCGTCGATACCGCCGCCCTGCGCCATGTCCGGACGACCACCGCCCTTCCCGCCCACTGCCGCAGCAGCCTGCTTCATCAAATCACCGGCTTTGAGTTGGCCAGTCAGGTCCTTGGTTACGCCTGCAACCAGTACGACCTTTTCCTCATGGACACTGCCGAGCAGGATCACTGCGCGGCCGAGTTTGTTTTTCAGCTGATCAACCAGCGCCAGCAGCGCCTTGCCGTCCTGACCATCCAGACGTGCGGCCAGAACCTTCACACCCTTGACGTCCACTGCCGAGTTCGACAGATCGTCGCCCGCAGCGCTGGCAGCCTTGGCCTGCAACTGCTCCAGCTGCTTCTCCAGTTGGCGGTTGCGCTCCAGCACAGCCGACAGCTTGTCGATCAGGTTGTCGCGGCTGCCCTTGACCAGGCTGGCCGCTTCCTTGAGTTGTTCTTCTGCCGCGTTCAAGTAGGCCAGTGCCGCAGCACCAGTGACTGCCTCGATACGACGCACACCCGAAGCCACACCGCCTTCGCTGATGATTTTCAGCAGGCCGATGTCGCCGGTACGGTTGGCGTGGATACCGCCACACAGCTCGACGGAGAAATCGCCGCCCATGCTCAGCACGCGCACGTTGTCGCCATACTTCTCGCCGAACAGCGCCATGGCGCCTTTGTTCTTCGCGGTTTCGATGTCGGTTTCTTCGGTTTCAACCGCGGAGTTCTTACGGATCTCCGCGTTGACGATATCTTCCAGCGCTTTGATCTGTTCCGGCTTGATCGCTTCAAAGTGACTGAAGTCGAAACGCAGACGCTGGCTATCCACCAACGAACCTTTCTGCTGAACGTGCTCGCCCAAGACCTGACGCAATGCAGCGTGCAGCAAGTGCGTGGCCGAGTGGTTCAGCGAAGTGGCGTGACGCACTTCGGCGTCGACGTGAGTTTCCACCGGAGCGCCAATGGTCAGGCTGCCCGAATCCAGCACGCCGTGGTGCAGGAAGGCGCCGCCGGTCTTGGTGGTGTCACGTACGTCGAAACGCGCGTTACCTGCCTGCAGGAAACCGCAGTCGCCGATCTGGCCGCCGGATTCAGCGTAGAACGGCGTCTGATTCAGAACGATCACCGCCTCTTCGCCTTCATTCAAGACGTCGACCGACTGGCCATCTTTATAGATAGCGACAATTTTTGCCGAACCGCTGGTGTCTTTGTAGCCGGTAAACTCGGTGGCGACATCAACCTTGACCAGGGTGTTGTAATCCAGACCGAACGAGCTGGCCGAACGCGCACGAACACGCTGGGCTTCCATCTCACGCTCGAAACCGGCTTCGTCGACAGTCAGGCTGCGCTCACGGGCGATGTCGGCGGTCAGGTCCATCGGGAAACCGTAGGTGTCGTAGAGTTTGAACACCACGTCGCCCGGCACCACGGTGCCTTTGAGTTCCAGCAAATCCTGCTCGAGGATCTTCAGGCCGTGCTCCAGCGTTTTGGAGAACTGCTCTTCCTCAGCCTTGAGCACACGTTCGATGTTGCTCTGCTGCTTCTTCAGTTCCGGGAACGCTTCGCCCATCTCGGCGACCAGCGCCGCGACGATCTTGTAGAAGAAGCTGCCGGTGGCGCCCAGCTTGTTACCGTGACGGCAGGCGCGACGGATGATCCGGCGCAGCACATAACCGCGACCTTCGTTGGACGGCAGCACGCCGTCAGCAATCAGGAAGCCGCACGAACGGATATGGTCGGAAACAACCTTGAGCGACGACTGATCGCCATTTTCGCAACCGATGGCTTCAGCCGAGGCCTTCAGCAGGTTCTTGAACAGGTCAATGTCGTAGTTGGAATTGACGTGCTGCATCACCGCACTGATCCGCTCCAGGCCCATGCCGGTGTCGACCGACGGCGCTGGCAACGGATGCAACACGCCATCGGCGGTGCGGTTGAACTGCATGAACACGTTGTTCCAGATCTCGATGTAACGGTCGCCGTCTTCTTCCGGCGAGCCCGGTGGGCCGCCCCAGATGTGGTCGCCGTGATCGTAGAAAATCTCGGTGCATGGGCCGCACGGGCCGGTATCGCCCATGGTCCAGAAGTTGTCGGAGGCGTAAGGCGCGCCTTTGTTGTCGCCGATGCGGATCATGCGCTCGACCGGCACACCGATTTCTTTGGTCCAGATGTCATACGCTTCGTCGTCGGAGGCGTAGACAGTGACCCAGAGTTTTTCCTTCGGCAGTTTCAGAACGCCGGTCAGGAAGGTCCAGGCAAAGGTAATCGCGTCGTGCTTGAAATAGTCGCCGAAGCTGAAGTTACCGAGCATTTCGAAGAATGTGTGGTGACGAGCGGTATAACCGACGTTTTCCAGGTCGCTGTTCTTGCCACCGGCACGCACGCATTTCTGGCTGCTGGTCGCGCGGGTGTACGCACGTTTTTCCTGGCCCAGGAAGCAGTCCTTGAACTGGTTCATCCCCGCGTTAGTGAACAGCAGGGTTGGGTCGTTGCCCGGAATCAAAGAGCTGGAGGCTACACGGGTGTGGCCTTGCTCTTCGAAGAAGCGAAGGAAGGCTTCACGGATTTCTGCGCTTTTCATTAGGTTCTTCCACGGAGGCTGCGGCCAAAGGCCTGTTCGAAACGTCAACAGACGAAGCGACGGCAAAGGGCCGCATTATATCGGCCCTGCGCGCGGGGTACAGCGTGTTTATACGATAGAAACGGTCAATTGGACGGCTAACGCTGTCACTTGCGCGAAAACTCGACGAATGTCGCGATCACTTGCTCGATTTGCGAGCGATTGACGTCCATGTGCGTGACCATGCGCAGACGCGCGGCAGCGCTCAACTTGATCCCGCGCTCGGCGGCAAAGGCCTTGATCGCTTCAGCTTTTTCACCCATTTGCACATAAACCATGTTGGTCTGCACCGGTTCGACGATGAAACCTGCTTCACGCAAGCCCTCGGCCAGTAACTGTGCGTTGGCATGGTCGCCTGTCAGACGATCAACATTGTGGTCCAGCGCATACAGCCCCGCCGCTGCCAGCAGCCCGGCCTGACGCATGCCGCCGCCAACCATCTTGCGCAAGCGACGAGCCTTGCCGATCAACTGCTCAGAGCCACACAGCACCGAGCCCACCGGCGCGCCAAGGCCTTTGGACAGGCACACCGACACCGAATCAAAGTACTGAGTGATTTCCCGGGCATCGACGCCCAGCTTGACTGCCGCGTTGTAAAGACGCGCGCCGTCGAGGTGCAGTTGCAAGCCTTTGTCCTGAGTGAAGCGGCGGGCGCGGGCCAGATACTCCAGCGGCAGCACTTTGCCCTGCATGGTGTTTTCCAGCGCCAGCAAACGAGTCCGGGCGAAATGGAAGTCGTCAGGCTTGATCGCCGCCGCGACCTGATCCAGATCCAGCGAACCGTCGGCCTGCACTTCCAGCGGCTGCGGCTGGATCGAGCCCAGCACCGCCGCGCCACCGCCCTCGTATTTGTAGGTGTGCGCCTGCTGGCCAACGATGTATTCGTCGCCGCGCTCACAGTGCGCCATCAACCCCAACAGATTGCTCATGGTGCCGGTCGGCACAAATAAAGCGGCGGCAAAACCCAAGCGTTGGGCCAGTTCGGCCTCGAGACGATTGACCGTCGGATCTTCGCCGTAAACGTCATCACCGGTGTCCGCTGCGGTCATCGCATCGAGCATGGCGGGAGTCGGTTGGGTGACGGTGTCGCTGCGAAGATCGATAACGCTCATGAACCTGGCCTCTAATCAGCAGGGGAAATCCCTTTACGAAGTTGAATTACTGCGGTCATCGCTCGGATTAATCAACCCTTGCGCAAGGAAAAGTCGTTTCGAACCGCCAGAAAATTCGATGGCAATCATCAGAAAGGCGCAATGCACACAGCCACAATCTGTGTTAAAAACGCTGCGCCGCCCGAGAAAGGGCGGCAAAAACGTTCTCAGGGCGGGGTGCAATTCCCCACCGGCGGTAATTGCGCGCAATGCGCATAGCCCGCGAGCGCTTGGCGACGAACACAGCTTCGGTTGTGCGCGATGGCAAGGTCAGCAGACCCGGTGTGATTCCGGGGCCGACGGTCATAGTCCGGATGAAGAGAGAACGGGATTAACGCCAAAGGGCCGTCCGCGCGATGTTGTGCGTGTGCGCACCCTTGAATCCCTTTCGATTCATAACGCCCTGTTTTTCACACAAACAGGAGTCAGAACATGCAACCCACCGCTATCGACAGCAAAAGCAAACACCCTCACGGCGACCGCGTCGCGTTCATTCAGGCCTGCTGGCACAAGGAAATCGTCGACCAGAGCCGTAAAGGCTTCGTCGCCGAAATGCTTGCCTTGGGTTATCAGGAATCGGACATCGACATCTTCGAAGTCGGCGGTGCTTTTGAAATGCCTCTGCACGCCAAGTTGCTGGCCAAGACCGGTCGTTATGCCGGCATCGTCGCCGCAGCCCTGGTCGTGGACGGCGGCATCTACCGTCACGAGTTCGTCGCTCAGTCGGTGGTCAGCGGCCTGATGCAAGTGCAGCTGGAAACTGAAGTGCCGGTGTTCTCGGTATCCCTGACGCCGCATCACTTCCATGCCGGTGACGAGCATCAGAAATTCTTCTTCGAACACTTTGTGCACAAGGGTCAGGAAGCGGCACGGACTTGCGCCGATACGCTGCGCAAGGTTCGCGCACTGCGCCGCACCGAGCCGCATGCTGTAGCGGTCTGACGCAGGGTGAGGTTTTGACCTCACTCAAATCAAATGTGGGAGCGAGCCTGCTCGCGAAGAGGGACTGCCAGTCGATGATAAGTTGACTGATAGACCGCTTTCGCGAGCAGGCTCGCTCCCACATTGGTTTTGTGCCGGTTTGGAGATCGCTGTCAGGCGAGGTTTTCGTCGGTGGTCGGGACGATCAGGATGCCCGCGCGCAAGCCGTTCTTGACCTTGGGATTGGGAAAGATGATACGTGCTCCCTCTTCCTCAATGACCCAACGGGTATTGGCCAGATCTTCGGCCAACACATACCCCATCTCCAACTCTGAAAAGTTTTCGATGTCCTGCGGCAGGTTCAGACGGAATGCATCGCTGTGCTTGATGATTTCCCGGGCGACGCTGAACAGCTGCAAACCGTCCAGCCCCTGCTCCGCCATCTCCGGCTCGTTGCCTTCAATGATCTGCTGCAGACGGGTTTCCAGCAGCGAGACATTGACCCCGTCGTTCTGCCCGAACGGCCGCGCCTTGCCCAGTTCCAGCGTAAAAGCCTCGGCACCGAGCTTGTCGTAGGTGTACGAGCTGAAGACGATCGACGGTTTGTTCTGCAACAGCACCGCTTCCATTCCGGCAGCGCGCAGACGTGCCAGCTCCAGACGCGAATGCTGACGACCTTCCTTCCACGGATACAGCGCGAACTGCTCGATCTTTGAACCGCGAATCGCCGTGTGCAGGTCATAGTGCAGACGCTGGCGATCCGGCAGGCTGAAGAAACTCGCCGCCAGACGTTCCAGCTCACAGGCACGCAGCGCTTCGCTGCCACTGCTTTGTTCATGACGGCCGTTGAACAGCCGATTGACGTCCTGCTCGACGAAACGCTCGCCCTTGCGAATCGCTTCCGGGTTGCCGAACAGGAACAGAATGCGTGCGCGCGGCTTCAGATCGCCGCGGGCGATGTCGTGCAGCAGCCGGTCAAGCAACTCGATCGGCGCTGTTTCGTTGCCGTGAATACCTGCCGACAGCAGCAGGTCCAGGCCATTGTCGCGTGCTTCGGGTGGCCGCACTTCCAGCGCACCTTCGCTCAACCAGCGCATACGCACGCCTTCGACAGTCAGTTGAGTCTTCTCCGCCGGTTCACGGCCGGCGAGGGTCAGTTCAAGCAGTTTGCCGAGGGCGAGCATAGAGCGGTTTCCTTAGTGATCGTGGTTGCAATCCGGGCCGTGCACGTGGTCTTCGTCGTCGCCGACGTCAGCCGGTTCCATTTCCAGTTGCAGACTTACCAGATTAGTCGCCAATGGGCGCAGCAGCAGGTTGGCGTACTCGGCGTCACCTTCTTCAACGTCCACGCCGATCAGCAGTTGGCCACGGCCGTCCTGCTGGATCCACAGCTCTTTGCCTTGCCACATGACCGCGACGCGGGTGCACGAGGTTTGCAGTTGCGTGCCGTCGGTGTCTTCAAGGATCAACTGCAGGGAATCGCTCATGTTTTTACTCTCTTGGGGAGACAAGCCGCGCGCCGCGTTCAGGCGACGCGCCGGCCATCAATTGATCTGGAATGGATAAACCGCGCCCAGTTTAAGGATTTGCGTCAGTTCATCCAGTGCCGTCCGGCATTCAAGCAGCAATTGCGGATCCGCCAGATCGGTTTCGCTCAGGCGGTCGCGGTAGTGCTTTTCAACCCATGCGGTCAACGAACCGTACAACGGTGGCGTCATGATAACCCCTGGGTTGACCGCCGCCAGTTCGGTTTCGTTAAGCGCGACGCGCAGTCGCAGGCACGCCGGGCCACCACCGTTCTGCATGCTTTGCTTGAGATCGAAGACTTTCACTTCGCGGATCAGGCCGCCGGAGCTGGTCAGCTCTTGCAGGTAAGTCCAGACGCGCTCGTTGGCCTGGCACTCTTGCGGCACGATCAGCAGCATCGAACCGTCAGGACGCGAGAGCAACTGGCTGTTGAACAGGTAGGAACGCACCGCATCATCCACGGTGACTGCCGAACGCGGCACACACACGGACTGGAAGTTGCCGCCGACTTTGGCGAGCTTGCTTTGCAGTTCGGCCAGCATCTGCTCGGTCTCGAGGAACGCGTCCTCGTGATAGAACAGCACTTCACCGTTACCGACGGCGATCACGTCGTTGTGGAACACGCCTTGATCGATCACGTTCGGGTTCTGCTGCGCGTAAACCACGCCTTCGTCACGCAGACCGTGCAGACGCGCAACGGCTTGCGAGGCTTCGAGGGTCTGGCGCGCCGGATATTTCTGCGGCGCTGGGTAGCGATTGTCGAAGGCACTGCGACCGAATACGAAAAACTCGACGCCCGCTTCGCCATATTCGCGGCAGAAACGTGTGTGGTTGGCCGCACCTTCGTCGCCGAACTGCGCCACTGCCGGCAACGCGGCGTGATGGGCGAAGTGCTGCTGATTGGCGAACATCGCGCCGAGCACGCGGCTGGTGGTCGGGTGCTCGATGCTGCGGTGGTATTTGCAGTTGAGGTTGGCTGCGGTGAAATGCACGCGACCGTCTGCGGTGTCGGCACTCGGGCTGACAGTCGCGGCGTTAGCCACCCACATGCTCGACGCGGAACAACTGGCGACCAGCAACGGCATCGCCTCTTTGGCGGCGCGCTCGATCACTTGCGCGTCGGTACCGCTGAAGCCCAGACGGCGCAGAGCGGCCACGTCCGGACGCTCCTGCGGTGCGAGCACGCCTTGCTGAAAGCCCATTTCCATCAGCGCTTTCATCTTCGCCAGACCTTGCAAGGCCGCTTCCTTCGGGTTCGAAGACTGCTGGCTGTTGCTCTGGGAAGCAACGTTACCGTAGGACAGACCACCGTAGTTATGGGTCGGCCCCACTAGACCGTCAAAATTGACTTCATAGGATTTCATCAGCGAGGCTCCACGAGAATCTGTTGTTATAGGCTTCAGTAACTATTCTTTTAGACCGAGGCGCGGCCTTCGCGAGCAAGCTCGCTCCCACAGGATTTATGTTGAACACAAAATGTGTGAACACCACTGAATCTGTGGGAGCGAGCCTGCTCGCGAATGGGCATCACGCCATTTTCACGCCAGGCGTCAGGGCAGCAGGCAACACCAGGCTTGGGGTTTCCAGCGAGGCCACCGGGTACGCGCAGTAATCCGCCGCGTAATAGGCGCTGGCGCGGTGGTTGCCCGAAGCGCCGACACCACCAAACGGCGCGCTGCTCGCAGCGCCGGTCAGCTGCTTGTTCCAGTTGACGATACCGGCGCGGCTTTCCAGCCAGAACTGCTGATAACGCGCTTCAGAATCCGACAACAGACCTGCGGCCAGGCCGTAAGCAGTGTCGTTGGCTTCAGCGATCGCCGCTTCGAAATCGGTGTAGCGGATTACTTGCAGCAACGGGCCGAACAGCTCTTCGTCCGGGCGATCGGCAACTGCGGTGACATCGAGGATGCCCGGGGTCAGCAGCGCGGCCTGGGCCTGCGGCTGAGTCATTTCCAGCAGCGACACGGCGCCGTTGGCCAACAGATGTTCTTGAGCATCCATCAGCGCTTTCGCCGCGCCGAGGGAAATCACCGAGCCCATGAATGGCGCTGGTTGCTGATCGAATGCACCGACCTCAATGCTCGCACTGACTTCCACCAGACGCTTGAGCAGACTGTCGCCCCACGCGCCTTGCGGCACCAGCAGACGGCGTGCACAGGTGCAACGCTGACCGGCAGAGATGAACGCCGACTGAATGATCGTGTAAACCGCCGCATCCAGATCCGCGACCTGATCCACCACCAGCGGGTTATTGCCACCCATTTCCAGCGCCAGAATCTTGTCCGGACGCCCGGCAAACTGCTGGTGCAGATGATTGCCTGTGCGGCTCGAACCGGTGAAGAACAGGCCGTCGATGCCCGGGTTCGCCGCCAGCGCAATGCCGGTTTCGCGCGCACCTTGCAACAGGTTCAAAACGCCCGCCGGCAGACCGGCCTCGATCCAGCACTTGACCGTCAGCTCGGCGACTTTCGGGGTCAGTTCGCTGGGCTTGAACAATACGCTGTTGCCGGCCAGCAGCGCCGGAACGATATGGCCGTTCGGCAAGTGCCCAGGGAAATTGTAAGGACCGAACACCGCGACCACGCCGTGTGGTTTGTGGCGCAATACGGCGGTGGCGTCGCCCAACGGGCCGCTCTTCTCGCCGGTACGTTCACGGTAGCTCTGCACCGAGATGGCAATTTTGTTGACCATGCTGGTCACTTCGGTCGCCGATTCCCACAGTGGTTTGCCGGTCTCTTCACCAATGGTGCGAGCCAGTTCGTCAGCGTGGTTTTTCAACGACGCGGCAAAAGCCTCAAGCACAGTGATGCGCTCTTCCAGCGTACGACGTGCCCAGCCTGGAAACGCCTGACGCGCAGCTTGCACAGCCGACTCAACCTGCGCAGCCGTGGCACCCTCCCCCGACCACAGCACTTGCTGGGTCACCGGGTTCAGCGATTGAAAGGCTTCGCCCTGGCCGGCCAGCCACTCACCTGCGATGTATAGCGAATTCATTATTTCGACTCCCGTGCAGCGGACAACGCCACGGCGCGCACTTGATCGCCAGCGTTGAGTTGAAGACGTTTGGCGGTCTGCGGATCGACCACCAGAGTGCCGGCAGCCAGACGCGCCGGCGCAGCAGTGATGCGGCAATCTTCGCGCTTGCGGTTATGGATGATGAACGGCGTCGCGTCTTCGCCCGGCGTGCCAACGGCGAGCACCAGCGCTTCACTGTCACGCACTGCGCGGATCTTGCCGGTTTCGCATTCGATGGCCGGACCTGCGTCGAAGATGTCGACGTAACCCTGGTAGCTGAAACCTTCGCTCTTGAGCATCGCCAAGGCGGGCTCGGTGTCCGGGTGCACCTGACCGATGACGTTACGTGCGCCTTCGGAGAGGAAGCAGGTGTACAGCGGGAATTTCGGCATCAGCTCAGCAATGAACGCCTTGTTGCCGACACCGGTCAGGTAATCGGCCTGGCTGAATTCCATCTTGAAGAAGTGACGACCGAGACTTTCCCAGAACGGCGAACGGCCGGCGTCATCGGACACACCGCGCATTTCGGCGATGATCTTGTTGCCGAACAATTCAGGGAATTCCGCGATGAACAGCATGCGCGCTTTGGACAACATGCGACCGTTCAGACCGTTGCGGTAATCGGCATGCAGGAACAGCGAGCACAGCTCGGAATTGCCGGTCAGATCGTTGGCGAGAAACAGCGTCGGGATCTCGCGATAGATGTTCAGCTCTTGCGAAGCGCTGACGGTCAGACCGACACGGAAGTTGTACCACGGCTCACGCAGACCAACGGCGCCAGCAATGGCGGAAATCCCTACCACGCGGCCATCGTCGTCTTCGAGCACGAACAGGTAGTCCGCGTCGCCACGGCCAGCTTCGCCGCGAAAGGTCTTCTCGGCCCAGCCGACCCGGTGGGCCAGACGTTCTTCGTTGGCCGGCAACGTGGTCAGGCCGGTGCCGGTGCTGCGGGCCAGGTCGATCAGAGCGGATAAATCGCTGCTGCGTACGGGGCGAACAATCATGCTATCTCCTCAAACGGGCCGCCTTCGCCACCCGTGAAACTCGCTAAGGCGTTAAACCGCCACCAGGCGCACGCTGGCACCTTCACCGACGCCCAGGGCTTCGGCCGCTTCCAGATCCAGAGTCACCGGTTTGCCCGGTGCGTAATCCAGCTCCAGCAACACCGCGCGGTAATCCTGCAACTGCGCGTTAGCCACCAGATACTGACGCCCGGCGCCTTTCACCGGCTCGCCGATCTTCACCGGCACCACGCGGCTCTGAGCGATCGAACGGATCCCCGACACACGTGCATGCAGGGTCGGGCCACCGTCGAAAATGTCGATGTAGTGATCGGTCTCGAAGCCTTCGCGCATCAGGATGTCGAAGGTGATCTGCGCACGCGGGTGCACCTGGCCCATCGCCTCTTGGGCGGAATCCGGCAGCAGCGGTACGTAGATCGGGTAATGCGGCATCAGCTCGGCAAGGAACGTACGGCTTTTCAGCCCGCAGAGGCGTTCGGCTTCGGCGTAATTGAGGTCGAAGAAGTTGCGACCGATGGCATCCCAGAATGGCGAGTCGCCGTTCTCATCGCTGTAACCGACGATCTCGGTCACCACCGAATCGGCGAAACGCTCAGGGTGGCTGGCGACGAACAGCAGACGGCCACGGGAGTTGAGCTCGGACCACGGCGAACCGACCAGCTCGCGCTGCACGTAGAAACTGGTCAGCAAGCTGTTGCCAGTCAGGTCGTGGCACTGCGAAAGCACGTGGATCTTGTTATGGATCTTCAGCTCACGGGAGGCATGCACGAACGTCTCGTTGCGGAAGCTGTAGAACGGCTCCGAGTAACCCGCCGAAGCAACAATCGCCGAGCAGCCGACCAGCTTGCCGGTGGCGGTGTCTTCGAGGACGAAGAAATAGCTTTCCTCACCGTTGAAGCTTACTTCGGCAGCAAACGAGGCTTCGCTCGCGGCGATCTTGTCGCTCAGACGTTCCACGTCATCCGGCAAGGAGGTGACACCAATCGGGCTGTCCGCAGCCAGACGCTGTACCTCGCCCAGATCAGCCATTTGCGCGGGGCGCATCACCAGCATGGTGTCACTCCTTTCTCTTATAAATTCACAGAAAAAAATAACCGGGCCTACATGGAGATCAATGTAGGAGTGAGCCTGCTCGCGATTGCGGTCTGTCAGAAACCAATGAGTTGACTGACATACCGCAATCGCGAGCAGGCTCACTCCTACAGTTGATCTGGTCCGGCATAAAATTTTGATCGACGCCTGAAAAACTCCAGGCGCCGAAGGGTCTATCAGGCTTGCGTCAGTGCAGCAGCAGCGCGTTCGAAGCGGTCCAGGCCAGCATCGATATCGGCGTCTTCCACCACCAGGCTCGGGGCGAAACGGATCACGTCCGGGCCGGCTTGCAGAATCATCAGGCCTTCTTTTTCAGCGGCGTTGAAGATGTCTTTGGCCTTGCCTTTCCAGGCATCGCTCAGCACGCAACCGATCAGCAGACCGAGACCACGCACCTGAGTGAACAGGCCGTATTTCTCGCCGATCTGCTCAAGGCGCGCCTTGAACTTGTCGTGCTTGGCGTTCACGCCGTTCAGCACTTCAGGGGTGTTGATCACGTCGATTACCGCTTCAGCGACCGCACACGCCAGCGGGTTGCCGCCGTAGGTGGTGCCGTGGGTGCCGACGACCAGATGTTTGGCCAGCGCTTCGGTGGTCAGCATCGCGGCGATCGGGAAACCGCCGCCCAGGCTCTTGGCGCTGGTCAGGATGTCCGGGGTCACGCCGTAATGCTGGTAAGCGAACAGCTTGCCGCTGCGGCCCATGCCGGTCTGCACTTCGTCGAACACCAGCAGCGCGTTGTTCGCGTCGCACAGTTCGCGGGCACCTTGCAGGTAAGCCAGTTCGGCCGGCAGTACGCCGCCCTCGCCCTGGATCGGTTCCAGCACGACCGCGCAGGTCTTGTCGGAAACCGCAGCTTTCAGCGCGGCCAGGTCGTTGTAAGGCACGTGGGTGATGCCGGTGATTTTCGGGCCGAAACCGTCGGAGTACTTCGACTGGCCACCGACGTTGACGGTGAACAGGGTACGACCGTGGAAGCTGTTCAGCGCCGCAATGATTTCGTACTTCTCAGTGCCGAAACGGTCGAACGCAACGCGACGGGCCAGCTTGAACGCGGCCTCGTTGGCTTCAGCGCCCGAGTTGCAGAAGAACACGCGCTCGGCGAACGTGGCATCGATCAGCTTGTGCGCCAGGCGCAGGGCTGGTTCGTTGGTGAACACGTTGGACACGTGCCACAGCTTGTTCGCCTGTTCGGTCAGTGCACCGACCAGCGCCGGGTGCGCATGGCCCAATACGTTAACGGCAATCCCGCCGGCGAAGTCGATCAGCTCGCGGCCGGCCTGATCCCAGACGCGGGAACCGGCGCCACGCACCGGAATGAAAGCGGCAGGCGCGTAGTTGGGAACCATTACCTGGTCGAAATCGGCGCGTTGTACCGCAGCGTGCTCAACGGACATCGGAGTCTCCTGAAGAGGAACACTCGCCTGAAACTGGCGAGCTTGGTGAGGATTGTAAGGACAGTTTTCAGCCCGGCCTTGTCGCCAAGCGACAACTTCTTATAGCGCAAACCCCGGATTTTCCCGGGTTTACGGCAATGCGACATATAGCGTCGCAAAGGCGCAGTTTAACTGGCACCGTCGATTTGCGGCAGGCTGCAGAGAATACCAACTCAACCCTGCGACAAAGATATAAATATGTACCGCACAAGGGTGGCCGATTGCTGATTTGCTGCGCGTTCTTTTCAACGCCAAGGAATGGCCCATGCACCTGACTCAGCGACACCCTCCGACAGCCTCGACCGCCGCGAACAACGCGCAGCATCCAGACGATCATTACCTGCCACTGAAAAATGCCTTGCCCGATTGGCTCGGCGCCGCGACACCGACTCGCCGCCTGGCACTCACGAACAGCCTGCCGCGCCTGTCCCTCACTCTCCAGTCGGCACCTGCCGAGCAACACCAGCAGATGAACAGCCTCAACGCCACGCAATGGGCCGCGCAGAGCAAGGTCGATCAAAGCCTGGAACACTTGCAGGACGCCAGCACCTTTGCCGAGCCCTTGCTCCAGCAAGAACTGAAAAACCGTTTCGGTCTGGACCTGGATGTGCGCAACACCTTCGTGCGCCTGTACATCCCCGCAACCACTCCGTGGTTTCCGATCCGCACCGGTACGCGCGCCTGGACCGTGTCGTTACTGGAGGCCGCGCTGCACAACTTCGAGGAATCGGAAACCCATAACGACGCCTTCGAAGCTGACTCGACCTTCGTCACTCGTCCCACCGTCAGCGGCCAGTTCAGTCCCCTGCCGGCGATCAAGGCAAAAATGAGCATCGCCGCTTTCACCCGGTTGTGCCGAAGGCTGGACATCGGCGCGCGATACAAGGCCCATCTCGAAGACAACCTCGGCTATACCGATCCAATGGTGGCCACCGTACTGCGCAACAAAATCGATGACAGCCAGAAAGCCGCGATGAAAGCCGCCCTGCAGTGGGCGCGGATGAACCGCGATGTGTCGGAAAGCTATTTTCGCTTGATCGATGCCGTGCTCGACGGCATGAAGGGCCTGTACATCAGCGGGGCAGCGGTGTTGTGCCATGACATGGGGATGCTGTGCGCACCGCTGACCGGTATCGTCGTGTTTGCCCCCGACCTGTACGCCTCGCGAGACCCGGCACGGGTGGTGGCTTATGTCCCCGATGATCCCGAGCACCCCTTCAAGGAATACGCCTCGACCTACGACCTGGTCGCCGAACTGACCCGCCAGTTGCGCTCGAAAGACTACCAGCAGTTTTTCAGCCGATTCGTGAACCACGAACATCGAGGTGTTTTCTTCAGCACCCTCAATAGCCGCTTGAGCCAGATCATGTGGCACCCGCCCGAGTCCGGCAGCTCGCTGCCCGCATGGCGCGACACCGCTGTCGAGCGCCCGGATCTGCAAACCACGCTGACCGCGTTCCATGACAATCTCTGGCAACACATCCATCACGCGAAACTGAACAAGATCTTCAATGACGCCCGGGTGATCGCCGTCCCCACCGCCGTGGTCGACCAGAAAGCGCGCTGGGCCTTCTGGGACTCGGTGAGCAACATCATTTCCACCATCGTGCAGACCGCCGCGCTGATCGTTGCGCCGTTCGTGCCGGTGCTGGGTGAAGCCATGATGGCGTACATGGCCTATCAAATGCTCGATGAAGCGTTCGAAGGCGTCATCGAGTGGGCGCAGGGGCGAACGACTGAAGCCTTGGAGCACTTGATGGGCACCGTGGAATCGATGATCCAGTTGGGCCTGTTCGCCGTGGGCGGCAAGATTGGCGCGGCCGAGTTCCGCAAGATTTTGCCCAAGGAAGTCGTGGCGTTCATCGACCGCTTCAAACCGGTAAAACTGGCCAGTGGCAAGACCCGCTATTGGGAGCCGGATCTCGAACGCTACAAGCACCCGCAGGTTCCAACGGCAGCTTCGCAACCCGATGCGCTGGGTTTGCACACGCATCAGGGCAAGCGCCTGCTGCCCTTGGAGGATGCCCACTTTGCAGTAAAAGAAAGCCAGGTGCCGGGGCAGTACCGCATCGAACACCCGAGCCGCCCTGACGCTTACCAACCGGTGGTGCGCCACAATGGCGAAGGCGCCTGGCACACTGAACTCGAGCAACCGCTGGAATGGGATGGCGAGACGGTTCTGCGCCGCATCGGTTCTTCCGTCGAGAGCCTGTCACCGAACGAGCGCGAAACCGTCTTGCGAATCAGCGGAACCAGCGAAGACGCTTTGCGCAAAATGCATGTCAATCAGGAAAAAGTCCCGCCTTTGCTTGCCGACAGTATCCAGCGCTTCAAGATTGATCAGCAGTTGCAACGCTTCATCGATCAGCTCGACAGCCATGTCGCCGAAGAGTTTTTGCGCGCCGACCCGGTCACACAACTGCAGGTGCTCAGCGAATACGGGCGTTGGCCAAGCGATAAGTGCCTGCGTCTGCTCGATCGACAAGGGCAGCAGCTGTGGCAATCGTCTGCGGACACAAGCCTGCCCGTGACCGAACTGCGCCAAAACAGGCTGGTCGGCGACGACGTGCTTAAAACCCTGCTCTATAGCCTCGACGAGACGCAGATCAAAGCCTTGTTGAACGAACCCTTCGCGGGACCGACGCAGTCCATCGAGGTACGCAGCCAGAACCTGCGCAAGCAAGTGGCCGATCTCGCCAAACGCAACAGGAGCGCGCTGTTCGAGACGCGTTATCAGGCCCTTCAGCACCTCGATGATCCGTTGGCGGCACGACTCAAGGCCCACCCTCCCGAACTGCCGGCCAGCATCACCCGCGAACTGCTCGATACCGCGACCGGCAGCGAACTGTTGCAGATCAACGAAGGACAATTGCCCGCGCGCCAGCAGGCACTCATGCAGATGGCCAGTCAGGAGGTGCGCGTTACCCGCGCCTATGAAGGCCTGGAGCTGGACTCGGTGAGCAATTCCGACTCCGACTCTCTGGCGCTGCACAGCCTCAAATTGTTGCCGGGCTGGAGCGGCGATGTACGCATCGAGATCCGGGACAGGCGCTACGAGGGCCCGCTACTGGACACCATCGGCCGTGAAGATGCAGCCGCACACAAGGTTCTGGTTCGCCGCGACGATGGCCAATATCAACCTTACGACGATCGTGGGCAGCAGCTGCATTCGTTCAGCGATTTTTATTCCAGCCTGTTGTACGCATTACCCGACAGCGAGCGCCAGAACCTCGACATCCGGATTGGCCAGGGCCAGGCGCTGAAGGCGACCATTCGCGAACGTACGCTTGAGCGCAACGAGTTGCGTCAGGTGATCGGCGATACGCCGACCCAACCGTCGGCCGTCGACACGCTGCGGCTGCTGGGGACCGATGGTTATCCCCCTGCTCCACCACGTCCGCCGCGCCCCAGTACCCAACCGCGCACACTCGAAGAAGACATCCGGGTGCTCTATCCGCGAATGTCGAACCGTGAGGTGGGTTATCTCGCCGAAAGCATGCTGCGCAGTCCCGCTGGCCCGCGCGCAGAGATACTTCGCTTGCAAAATGACTACCTGCAATTGCAGAACGAACTGCATGTCTGGGCCAACAATCCGCCCGCCATTCACCCCGAAACCGGTACGGCGCTAACGCCGCTGGAGAGGCGCGCCGAAATCCAGAACCGCAGGTTGCTCAGGGACGAATTACTCAAAAGCTGGCGACGGGAGAACGTCACGCACTACGATCAACAGGGCGCCGCTGGGCACGCCGTGCTGCTGAAGCACGCCATCATCGGCGACTTGCCCGTCCTCTCGAGCGATTTCAGTCATATCACTTCGCTCGGCATTGATGGCAGCCCCATGACCACCTCGGTCGAGCGCTTTTTGCAGTCTTTCAGTCAGTTGCAGATTCTGGATGCGCGCAACCTCAATCTGCCAAGCCTGCCACAAGCGCTGACCTCAATGCGCTCGCTGCGCGAATTGAGATTACGCGATTGCCGAGTCAGCCTGACAACGGTCACCGAGTCGGTGTTCGCCTCTATGCCGCAACTCACCCTGCTCGATCTGGAAGGCAACGCGCTGGGCTTGCCGCCGGACCTGCACTCGATGCCTGCATTGCGTTACGTCAATCTGTCGAATACCGGTATTTACACGGTGCCCGACGACTTGCTGGATCATCCACGCCTGATCTCGGCGCAATTCGATCGCAACCGCATCACCCGGATACCGGAAAGGTTTTTCAACCTGCCCAGCTCCCTCAGCGACGGTTACACCTTTGCTGACAACCCGTTGAGTGCGGCCTCTCGCGAACGGGTGAAAGTGTTCTTCAAGCACACCGGAAAGTACTTCGGTGTCCGGCCTGTGCAGGAAGATCTGCAGCGCACGATCGCCTTGTTCCCAGCCCTTGATGCTGAAAAAGCTACACAGATGTTGTACCGACTGCCCGGGCCGTTGGCCGAATTCGGTGCACAGTTGTCGCGCTGGGAAGATGAACTCGGCGCCCTGAACCTCGAACTCAATCAATGGACCAACCAGGCCGCCGTCCTTGACCCTGAGACTGGCGAACGTCTGCCCCTTGAAGCACAAACCCGCGAACTGGACGCCAGGCGATCCTTTGCGCAACAGATCGAGCAGCTCTGGCGCAGCCCGCCCGGCTACTACCGCCTCAAAGTACTCAGGGCAACGGCAACGTTCACGGGGGATATGCCGACGCTCAACGCCGGTTTCGAGCACGTTACCCGGCTGGACCTCACCGGCAACGCCAATATCACCAACGCCCTGCGCTTCGTCGAGCGCTTCCCGAACCTGGCCGAGCTGAAAATGAACGGCTTCGAACTGGAGCCGCTTGCGCTTGGCGAAGTAAAACTGCCTCGACTGACCGACCTGGAGCTGAAAAATTGTGGCGTGGTCATGACCCCGGAAAATCAGGCTGTGCTGCTTTCACTCGACAGCCTCGACTCGCTGAACTTGAGCAACAATCCGCTGGGGACGTTCCCCGACCTGAACCTGCTGCCCCAACTGGACGATCTCGACCTGTCCAACTGCGGGCTGACCGTCGTGCCTGAAGGATTGACCAGCCATCCGGGGTTTCGAACCGTGGTGCTTGCGGGGAACCGCATCACGCAACTGCCGGACGCGCTGTTCGACCTTCCCGCCGATCGCAGTTACGGCATTGACCTTGCCGACAACCCGCTATCGGCAGCCTCCCGCGACCAGATCAAGAACTACTTCCGCAGCCATCGAAACGACTTTGACGTACTGGCTGACGAGCAAGACGTTGCCCTCGCCCGGCAGTTGTTTCCCGATCTGAACGCCCAAGAGGCCAGCGAGATGATCTACGACTTGCCTGGCGACCTGGCCGGCGGTCGAAAACAACTCGTGCGCTGGAGAGCGGAGCTGCAACAAATGCGCGAGGATCTGGCGCGCTGGGGCCTGGAAACGCCATCAGCGCACCCGGTTACAGGTCAGGTGCTTAGCGAAGGCGAGCGTCTGGTGCAACAAGACGCGCGTTCCGCCTTCAAGGAGCTCATGGAGGATTTCTGGCGTGAAAGGTCAATTGACACCGGCGCGCGCACCGCGTCTTTTGCGACAGACCTGAAGTTCTTCGGCGAACTGCCCCGCCTGACTGTGAATTTCGATCACGTGACAAGCCTCAAGCTTGCAGGCAATGCAACGACCACAGGCATCGATTCATTTGCTGCCTTGTTCCCGAATCTTCAGGCGCTGGAACTGAAAGCCTTCGCGCTCGATGACATCCCCTCATTCGTCGGGCGCCTCAAGGATCTCAAAGCGCTCAAACTGACTGACTGCGCGCTGACATTCACGCCTGAAGGGCAGCAACTGCTCCGTGCCATGTCCAAACTGCAGTTGCTCGATCTGAGCCACAACCCGCTGACAATCGCACCTGATTTGAACGCCTTGCCAGACCTGACGAGCGTTTCACTTGCCCATACAGATATCACCAGCGTGCCCGAGGGTATCGCCGAGCATCCGGCACTTGAAATTCTCCATCTCAATAACAACAACATCACCGAGCTGCCGGACGCGATTTTCAACTTGAGTGCCGATCAGGCCGACGGCGTATATCTGAACGATAATCCGCTGTCCTTGAATGCTCGCGAGCGCATCAAGCGCTACTACGCCACACAGGGACGCCACTTCCGGGTCAAACCGGCATCGGCTGACATTGCCATGGCGCAAAGACTGTTCCCGCGACTGGGTGACAACGCGGCCATCAACATGATTTATCGCCTGCCCGGGACATTGCTGGCCGGCACGACTCAACTGCTCAGTTGGGAGGCAGAAATCGCCCGAATGATGGGAGATCTCAACGCGTGGCGTGAGCGTCTGCCGGTCAACAATCCGTTGACTGAACTGCCTTGGACTGCGCAGGAAAAAGCCACAGAACTCGCCGCCAGACAAGAATTTCGCGACCAGCTTGAGCAACTCTGGCGCGGCCGGCGTAACGACAATTCGGCACTACGGTTCAACACTTTCGATGCCAAGCCGGCGTTTACCGGTGAGTTACCGGAGCTGAGCACCGATTTCACTCACATCACGCATCTCAATCTTCAGGGCAATCCAGGGCTGAAGGTTTCCGGGGGTTTTCTCAGAAACTTCAGCGGATTGCAGGGACTGGAACTGCAGGGCTTCGCCCTCGGCCGCATACCTCAAGCGCTGCAAAGCCTGCCGTCGCTCGAAACGTTGATGCTGAGCAAGTGCCAGATCACTCTGGATCCTGAAGGACAAGCGATCCTGTCCACGCTGACCCGATTGAAATCGCTGGACTTGTACAGCAACACATTGCAGGCCACGCCCGATGTATCGACCCTGCAAAACCTGACGTTCATCGATCTGATCAACACCGGGATCGATAGTGTGCCTGTCGGGCTGGAACAGCTGCCGCATCTGGAAGTGGCGTTGCTGAGCGACAACAACATCATCGAACTGCCGGCGGAACTGACGCGTTATTCGGGTCGCGGCATGGAACTGGGCAGCAACCCGCTGTCAGAGGCTTCCAGAGAACGAGTCAAAGCCGCTTTCCAGGCCAAGGCCGACAACTTTGGTATCTCCGCTCAACAGGACGACATCGAACTGGCTCAAAGTCTTTACCCATCGCTGTCCGGTTTCGACGCCAACGATCTTATCTACAGCCTTCCGGGTACGCTGGCCGATGGACGTCTTGAGCTGATGCGCCGCAAAACCGACCTGGCCGGCCTGCTCGACCGCCTGGACACCTGGGCAAATGAGCCTCCCAGCGATCCTGTAACGCAGATGCCACTTGGGAACGACGCTGCAGCCACGGAAAAACTTAATCGCCAAACCTTCAGGCTCAACCTGGAAAAGCAACTGCGCCTAACGCCTACGTTCCTGACAGATCCAGCGGTTTACTGCGAGTTGTCGTTTACCGGTGAGCTGCCGCCGCTGACCGCACGCTTTGACCACATTGAAGAGTTGAATCTGACCACCAAAGCGTCCGCCCCGCGTCGGGTTGATCGTCTGCTGGAGCTTTTCCCGAAGCTCAAAGATGTCTACATCCGCAAATTTCCGCTGGGCGAGATTCCCGCCCCGATCTTCGCTATGGACAGGCTGCGCAGCCTGCATCTGCCCGACTGTGGAATCACCCTGACTGAACCGGCTGCAGAGGCCTTCGCAGGCTGGAAAAACCTGAGTTCCGTGGACCTGAGCAACAATCCGCTCAACATTGTTCCAGACCTGAGGCGTCTCCCGCAGTTGGACAATCTGCGTCTCGGCAATTGCGCCTTGAGCAAGGTGCCTGACGGTCTGTTCGAGCTGCCTCAATTGACGAGCGCGGACTTGTCCGGGAACGCGATTACCGAGTTGCCAGGCGAGTTTCCTTTACAGCCCGGCGACGCGGTGACCGAATACAACTTCGACGACAACCCCCTTCACCCGGAAAGTCAGCAACGCCTGGACAGATACACCACGGCGTTTAACGAGCAAATGAACGAAAGATGGATGACGGGGGTCCGGCGCGAACTTGACGACTTCGTGGATTCGGATTTTTCCGATGGCGAGGAGCAACCATTACCATCGACAAGGCATAGCTGACCCGCCGTCAGCCACGCTCTGGCGGCACTGACGACAACTCGAACGGGCTGCTGCTGCGCCGCTGGTTGCGATCTTCCCGCGGCGTGGCACCGAAGAAATTGCGATAGGCGCTGGAGAAATGCGGCCCCGAGGAGAAGCCACAGGACAGGCCGATCTGGATGATGGACTTGCTGGTCTGCATCAACATCTGCCGGGCTTTGTTCAGGCGCAGCTCCAGGTAGTACTGGCTCGGCACACGGTTGAGGTATTGCTTGAAGATCCGCTCCAACTGGCGACGGGACACGCACACATGCTGGGCGATTTCGTCGGTGGTCAGCGGTTCTTCGATGTTGGCTTCCATCAGCAACACCGCTTGGGTGAGCTTCGGATGGCTGGAGCCGAGACGGTTTTGCAACGGGATGCGCTGACGCTCGCCGCCCTCGCGAATGCGTTCAACGACCAGTTCTTCCGAAACCGCTCCGGCCAACTCTGCACCGTGATCGCGAGCCAATACCGCCAGCAGCAGATCAAGCACGGACATGCCGCCGCATGCGGTCAGGCGATCGCGATCCCAGTCGAACAGATGACTGGTGGCAATGACTTTAGGGAAACGCTCGGCGAAATCGTCTTGCCAGCGCCAGTGCACGGCAGCACGATAACCGTCGAGCAACCCCAGTTGCGCCAACGGATAGACACCGGCCGACAGACCGCCGATGACCGTACCCGCACGTACCAATTGCTTGAGCGCACTGCTGAGTGCCGGCGCCAATGTGGTCGGCGGTTCGTCAGCGAGCAGGAACAGTTTCTGGAAGTTTTCGAGTTTGCCGGTCCAGGCTTCACCGGGCAATTGCCAGGCGCCTTCGGCCGCCGCTGCGGTCACGGCTTCCGCCTGCAGGAACGACAGCTCGTAAACCACCTCCGGATGCACACGCTGAGCAACACGCAAGGCTTCCTCCGCCAGCGCCAGCGTCAACGCTTTAGTGCTGGGCCAAATCAGGAAACCAATTCGATGGGCAGTCATGGGCGGGCGATCCGAAACGAAGAACAGTGATGAAGGCATGGGCCAATGCTAGCCCGTAAATGAACACAAATCTTGAAACCAACCGAGATCCAGGCAGAGATCTAAATGTGGGAGCGAGCCTGCTCGCGAAAGCGGTAGATCAGTCGACACCCGTGTTGGATGTCACACCGCATTCGCGAGCAGGCTCGCTCCCACAGAGATCGCAGGCCGGCCTTCTGGCTGCGAAGCATGCACTATCACGGTGCACAACGGCAGCCCTGATTTATTTCAAACTGCCCGAGAGGAATTGCTGCAAACGTTCCGATTGCGGATTCACCAGCACTTCGCGCGGGTTGCCGCTTTCTTCAACCACACCTTTGTGCAGGAACACCAACTGGTTCGACACTTCACGGGCAAAGCCCATTTCGTGCGTAACCACGACCATGGTGCGACCTTCCTGAGCCAGTGCTTGCATGACTTTCAGCACGTCGCCCACCAGCTCCGGGTCGAGGGCTGAAGTCGGTTCGTCGAACAGCATCACCTCAGGCTCCATCGCCAGCGCACGGGCGATCGCCACACGCTGCTGCTCGCCACCGGACATGTGCCCCGGGAACGCGTCTTTACGATGGGCCACGCCGACCTTGTTCAGGTAGTACTCGGCTTTCTCGCGGGCTTCGTACTTGGGTACGCCCAGTACGTGCACCGGCGCTTCCATGATGTTTTCAATAGCAGTCATGTGCGACCACAGGTTGAAATGCTGGAACACCATCGACAGGCGCGAACGCATGCGTTGCAGCTGTTTCGGATCAGCGGCTTTCAGCGCGCCGTCCTTGTTCGCCACCAGTTTCAGCTCTTCGTTGTTGAGCAGAATCTTGCCCGCGTGCGGCTGCTCGAGCAGGTTGATGCAGCGCAGGAAAGTACTTTTGCCGGAGCCACTGGAGCCGATGATGCTGATCACATCGCCGGCTGCCGCTTTCAGGGACACGCCCTTGAGCACTTCGTGACTGCCATAGCGTTTATGCAGGTCTTGGACTTCAAGTTTGTACATGCGGTCGGTTCTCACAAAAACAGTCAGTCAGTCGTTGAGCAAGCGCCCGCGACGCAGCGCTTCGCGCCCCGCCACCTTGGCCAGCCAGAAACCGGGTTGGGCATAACGCAGCCGTTCAATGGCAAACAGCACCCCGGAGGTACCAGCACACACCGTGCTGACCCGATCGGACAGAGGATCAATCACTTCAAAAATCTCGTCGCCCGCCTCGACCCACTCGCCGGGCTTGCGCAGAAAACTTACGACGCCCGGATGCGGCGCGAACAGCAACTCGGTGCCTTCGAACGGCATGCCTTCACACGCTTCGTGTGCCGGGTTCGGCCACTCGCCGGTGATCAAACCCTGCTCAGCGAGGAAGGCGAGAATGCCTTCAGCATAGGCGCAGGCTTCGGCGCGACCGGTGTCGGCCTGACCGCCCAGTTCAATCGTGGTCGCCAGACACGCCAGCGGAATCTGCGCATCGGGGAACTGCCGCGACAGACGCAGCCACGGCAGCGAACAAGCTTCATCGAACGAGCTGCCGCCGGAATCTTCCGCGAGCAATCCGACCTTCACATTCAGGTGCGCGGCCAGTGAGCGCCACTGCGGCCAGTGCTGCGGCAACGCGTACATGTGCAGCGCGGCTTCGGCATCGCAGTGCAAGTCCAGCACCACATCAGCGGTGCAAGCATGGCTGAGCAAAACGCGCTGCATGCCTTGCAACTGGCTGCTCGCTTCCGGCAATGCGGCCAAGTGGTCGGCCATCGCCTGACGGATCAGGCGCACATTGGCGTGCGGATCATCACCGAGGCTGTCAGCCAAAGCGGCCGCAACCGGCGCGCTCAGCTCGACGAAATCACGATTGAAGTTCTTGCCACTTCCGGCCTCGAAGCGGCCCTGGTGATTGCCTTGCAGCAATTGCCCGAGACCCAAGGGGTTGGCGACCGGCACCAGTTCGATGACACCGTTGAGCAAGCCTTTGGCTTCGAGTTCGCCGAGGCGCTTTTTCAGCTCCCAAGCGGTGCGCATGCCTGGCAATTCATCAGCGTGCAGGCTGGCCTGAATGTAGGCCTTGCGCTCGCCGCGTCCGAAACGGAACACGGAAATCTTGCGCTCGCTGCCCAAGTGGCTCCACGGCAATACGTGGTCGATGCGTTCCATATCAGTGCTTCCGCGGGGCCAGGTAGCTCAACCAGCGACGCTCGGCCAGTTTGAACAGCTTGACCAGAATGAACGTCAGGCACAGGTAGAACACGCCAGCGGTGATGTACGCCTCGAACGGTAGATAGAACTGCGCGTTGACCGTGCGCGCCGCGCCAGTGATGTCGATCAGGGTGACGATGGAGGCCAGACTGGTGGTCTGCAGCATCATGATCACTTCGTTGCTGTACTGCGGCAGTGCCCGGCGCAAGGCCGACGGCAGCAGAATGCGCTTGTACAGTTTGAAGCGCGACATGCCCATGGCCTTGGCCGCTTCGATCTCACCGTTCGGCGTGGCCTTGAGGCTGCCGGCAATAATCTCGGCGGTGTAGGCGCTGGTGTTGACCGCGAAGGCCAGGCACGCACAGAACGTTGCGCTGGACAGCCACGGCCACAAGAAGCTTTCGCGTACTGCTTCGAACTGCGCCAAACCGTAGTAGATCAGGAACAGTTGCACCAGCATCGGCGTGCCACGGATCACGTAGGTGTAAAGCCACGCGGCGCCGTTGACGACCGGGTTCTTCGAGACGCGCATCAGCCCCAGCGGCAGAGCCGCGAGCAGACCGAAAAACAGCGACAGCGCGAGCAATTTGAGGGTGGTCAGCAAGCCGCCGAGGTACAGCGGCATGGCCTCCCAAATGACGTTGTAGTCGAAGATCATAGATCAGCCGCCCTTACGCCTACCGAGTAGCGCTTCTCAAGGTGACGCAATGCCAGCAACGAGACGCTGGTGATCACCAGGTACATCGCCGCCACTGCGAGGAAGAAGGTGAAAGGCTCGCGGGTGGCATCTGCCGCCTGCTTGGCCTTGAACATCATGTCTTGCAGACCGACCACGGAAATCAGCGCGGTCGCCTTGGTGAGTACCAGCCAGTTGTTGGTGAAGCCCGGAATCGCCAGGCGAATCATCTGCGGCACCATCACCCGGAAGAACACCTGAAAACTGCTCATGCCGTACGCCATGCCCGCTTCAGCCTGACCTTTCGGAATGGCCATGAACGCGCCGCGGAAGGTTTCCGACAGGTACGCACCGAAGATGAAACCGAGGGTGCCGATACCGGCGGCCAGCGGATTCAGGTCGATGTAATCGTCATAGCCGAGCATCGGTGCGACGCGGTTGAGCAAGTCCTGACCGCCGTAAAAGATCAGCAGGATCAGCACCAGATCAGGAATCCCGCGGATCACCGTGGAATACAGATCGCCCAGCCACGCCAGCCAGCGCACCGGCGACAGGCGTAACGCGACACCGATCAGCCCGAGAACGATGGCCAGAGCCATGGACGACAAGGCGAGCTGAAGCGTCAGCCATGCGCCATCGAGGATGACAGCCCCGTAGCCTTTCAACATGATTCAGGTCCTCGAAAGTTGGGATGAAAAAATGGCGCAAACCGCAGAGATCCTGTTGCTTGCGCCATTTCGGACTTGTCGCAGAGACGTGTTACTTGCCGTAGATATCGAAGGCGAAGTACTTGTCCTGGATTGCTTTGTATTTGCCGCTTTCGCGGATGGCCGCGATGGCCGCGTTGATCTTGTCTTTCAGGGCATCGCCCTTACGGACTGCGATGCCTACGCCGTCGCCGAAGTATTTGACGTCGGTGAACGCTGGACCGGCGAACGCAAAGCCTTTGCCGGCGTCGGTGTTGAGGAAGCCGTCTTGCAACAGGGTGGCGTCAGCCACGGTGCCGTCGAGGCGACCGGCGGCCACGTCGAGGTAGATTTCGTTCTGCGAACCGTACGGCTTGATCTCGGCACCCAGCGGAGCCAGGACTTCGCGGGCGAAACGCTCGTGGATCGAACCACGCTGTACGCCGATGTTCTTGCCCTTCAACTCAGCCAGACCTTCGCTGACCTGAGTACCGGCCTTCATGACCAGACGTGCCGGAGTGTTGTAGTACTTGTTGGTGAAGTCGACCGACTTCTTGCGGTCTTCAGTGATCGACATGGACGACAGAATCGCGTCGATCTTGCGCACTTTCAGTGCCGGGATCAGACCGTCGAACTCTTGCTCGACCCACACACACTTGACCTGCATCTGCTCGCACAGAGCGTTGCCGATGTCGTAGTCGAAACCGACGATGCTGCCGTCCGGCGCTTTCGAAGCGAACGGAGGGTAAGCCGCTTCGATACCGATCTTCAGAGGTTTTTCGTCAGCGAAGGCGTTCATCGACAGCACGGACAGTGCCAGGGCGCCAAGCAGCACAAGTTTCTTCATCTTGGGACTCCATCGGTAAAGGGCAAAAACGGCAGAGTGAGCGACAGCCCAATATGCGAATGGGTGAATCGGGAAATCGGTTGCTGCATCGGTGGGAAATTTCCCATTGAAACCGTCGGAGATTTCAACGTCAGCCACGATGAGCGAGTGATCGGCATTCTAACGACAGGCCCGAAGCCGATATTTCTTCAATGCGACAACTAATTACAGATGCACAGAGAAAGCGACTTGAGCACATTGACAGCCTTGCAATTTCATGCAAGAGCGAAAGACAGTGAACCGATCTATGCTGCAAATTGCGGGCCTATTATTCGCAAACCCTTCTAATCCGGCAAGCGCAGCGTTGTGTCTTATTTTTCACCGGGGGTTTCGAGGCTCTAAAACGGGGCAATGCGTTTCCCTTTGCCCCGTCGCGGGGCGGGCGGTTACACATTCGGTTACGAGGAAGGTGTTGGGTAACAGTGGGAAATGTCTTACGGGGGAGATCGATAATTATTGGCTGGGTGAGTCCGCGTTCCGACAGCGGACTACCCCAGCGCCTGACAGATTGCTATCGCGAGCAGGCTCACTCCTACAGTTGATCGCATTTCTTCAGGTGGAATGCGCCCCCTGTAGGAGCGAGCCTGCTCGCGAAGAGGCCCGCCCAGCCACCACAATCCCCCCAGACACAAAAAAGCCCCGCCCGGCAAACACCGGACGGGGCCTTTCAATGCATCAAACCGAATGCTTAAGCAACATTCATCGTCTTGTGCGTATCAATCAAATGCTGCACCACACCCGGATCCGCCAGGGTCGAGATATCCCCCAACCCGTCATATTCCGCCGTCGCAATCTTGCGCAGAATGCGGCGCATGATCTTGCCCGAACGCGTCTTCGGCAACCCCGGTGCCCACTGGATCACGTCCGGCGAAGCAATCGGCCCGATCTCCTTGCGCACCCAGTTCTTCAATTCCAGACGCAGCTGCTCAGTCGGCTCTTCGCCATTCTTCAACGTGACATAGACATAAATGCCCTGCCCCTTGATGTCATGCGGCACACCCACAACAGCCGCCTCGGCAACTTTCGGATGCGCAACCATCGCGCTCTCGATCTCCGCCGTGCCCATGCGGTGGCCGGAGACGTTGAGCACGTCATCGACACGTCCGGTGATCCAGTAGTAGCCATCGGCATCACGACGCGCGCCGTCACCGGTGAAGTACATGCCACGGAAGGTCTTGAAGTAGGTATCGACGAAACGATCGTGATCGCCATACAGCGTACGTGCCTGACCTGGCCACGAATCGAGAATCACCAGATTGCCTTCGGCCTCGCCCTCGATGATGTTACCGAGGTTGTCGACCAGCGCCGGCACCACACCAAAGAACGGACGTGCTGCCGAACCCGGCTTCAGCGCGTGGGCACCCGGCAACGGGCTCATCATGTTGCCGCCCGTTTCGGTCTGCCACCAGGTATCGACGATCGGGCAACGCGACTTGCCGACATTCTTGTAGTACCAATCCCAGGCTTCCGGGTTGATCGGCTCGCCGACCGAACCGAGCAGGCGCAGGCTGCTGCCATCCGCACCTTCAACGGCGGCCTGACCCGAAGCCATCATCGCGCGAATCGCGGTTGGTGCGGTGTAGAGGATATTGACCTTGTGCTTGTCGACGATCTTCGCCACCCGGGTGATGTCCGGGTAGTTCGGCACGCCTTCGAACAGCAGTGTGGTCGCGCCATTGGCCAGCGGGCCGTAGACGATGTAGCTGTGGCCGGTGACCCAGCCGACGTCGGCGGTGCACCAGTAGACTTCGCCCGGACGGTAGTCGAACACGCGCTCGTGGGTCATCGCCGCATACAGCAGATAACCGCCAGTGGTGTGCTGCACGCCCTTCGGTTTGCCGGTCGAACCGGAGGTATAAAGGATGAACAGCGCTTCTTCGGCACCCATCTCTTTCGGCGCGCAGACGGTGCCCGCCACTTTCATCAGGTCTTCGTACCAGATGTCGCGATGCTGGTTCCACTTGATGTCGCCACCGGTGCGCTTGCACACGATGACTTTCTGGATGCTGCTGGTTTCCGGGTTGGTCAGCGCATCGTCGACGTTGGCCTTGAGGGAAATCTTCTTGCCGGCGCGGATACCTTCGTCAGCGGTGATCACCACTTTCGATTTGCAGTCGATGATGCGACCGGCCAGGGCTTCCGGCGAGAATCCACCGAACACCACCGAGTGAATCGCGCCGATCCGGGTGCAGGCCAGCATGGCGACCACGGCTTCGGGAATCATCGGCATATAAATGGTCACCACGTCGCCGCGGTGCACGTCCTGACCACGCAGGGCGTTGGCGAGCTTGCAGACTTGCTCGTGCAGTTCGCGGTAGGTGATGTTGCGGCTCTCGGAAGGATCGTCGCCTTCCCAGATGATCGCGACTTGATCGCCGCGCTCGGCCAGATGACGGTCGAGGCAGTTGTAGGAAACGTTCAGGGTGCCGTCGGCGAACCACTTGATGTCGACATGGTGATCGTCGAACGACGTCTGTTTCACCGTGGTGAAAGGCTTGATCCAGTCGAGACGCTTGGCTTGCTCGCGCCAGAAGCCGTCAGGGTTGACGACCGACTGCTGGTACATGGCTTTGTAGGTCGCCTCGTCAGTCAGCGTGTTAGCCAGAACCTCGGGACGAACGGGATACAGAGAAGCCGCACTCATCTTTCCTACCTCGGTGTAATAGTTGTTTTTGTATGACCCTGTTGTAACGGGGCGGGGGCCATAGAACCATTCGACGATGGTAGTAACAAGCCCATACAAAACATCCAGATACCCCGCACGCAGATCTCCCCCCCCCCAATCCCCTGTGGGAGCTTGCCTGCAAGCGAATCAGACAACTCGGTCCCCCAGACAAAACACCCGGTTATCAATCCCCATCTCAAGGGATTGTTACCAAATCCGCCAAAGGTGTTTATCAAAACCCGCTCTGTTTACCCCCGCCCCATCTCCCTAAAATTCACCTCGCCGACAAGGCAAACGCGATTAACAACGTTACAGCCCCCACGAAGGCCGTTAATCCAGCTCTCAAGTAATAACTGCAAACGATGAAGTTCCACACGCAACCCTAAAAAGGTTGCGTGACCCCACTCGACCTCAAAAAGGTAAATCTGAAATGAAAGCTTTATTGGTTCTGGCCCTCAGCAGTCTGTGCGCAACCGCCATGGCAGATGAGGTCCCGACTGATGTCGCACAGCAACAACCGGTTGTTGAGGAATACACTTACTCGACTCACCTGGACATCGCCAAAGTTGTTTCCATGAGCGAAGTTCCGAATGTCTGCGAAGTGGTTCCAGCCAAAATGGAATACGACGACTCCAAAGGTCAGCGTCACATCCTGCGCTACAGCATCATGGGCAACGGCTGCACCAATTGATGATTCGAGACTGCACCGAATTGGATCTCTCAGCGCTTCATTGAGGGTCAATTCCAGCCCGACTTCGGTCGGGCTCAGTTGTGTTTGAAACCGTCAAAAATGCTTGCAAAACACTAGATGTAGTAAAAATCGGCTTTTTTTGTTCGTTTTTTGAGCAAATTCACAATGGCGAGATTTTTACGAAAAAAAATCTATCCCCGGCAAAGCCCTGTAAACCCTCACTCTCATCGAATATCCGCCCTCCTCGACCGCTCCATGCGCGGATTCGCCTCAGCACAGCCGTGTTTTTTTCCCTATAATGCCGCCCCATACGGGTCAGCAATATTCCCTTACAGGGAGCAAAAGCCATTCTGAAGCCCCGCAGCAGCGTTCAACGCTGATTGCGCCCATCAGAGGCTCTCGGAACCCGTCAAAATTTCTGTTTATTTGCCTGCGTGCATCGCTGCAAAAAACGACATCCAACGCGGTCTGTACGACCGTGTGAAAAACCAACCAATCAGGTTTCACACGGGCACAGGCCCTCACGCAGGAGACGACACGTCATGCTGAGCTGGGACGAATTCGACAAAGAAGACAGTGAAGTAGCAGCAGTGAAAGGCGCCAACGCCGGCCACGCTAGCGAAGCCAACATGGACCGCCTGGACAACGCCGGCGGCGCCGCCGCGCTGGAAGCCCGCGCCGTGACCGCCGACGACTCGGCCGCTGTCGCCCGCGCCAAGGCTGCACTGAACTCCCTCGACGTTGCCGAAGGCCTCGCCGAACTCGAAGGCGCCTCCGCCCGTGTCGCCGTTGACGAAAAGCGCATGATCAACTGCCGCGCCGACCTCAACCAACTCGTGCCATTCAAGTACGACTGGGCCTGGCAGAAGTACCTGGACGGTTGCGCAAACCACTGGATGCCGCAAGAAGTCAACATGACCGCCGACATCGCCCTCTGGAAAAACCCGGAAGGCCTGACCGACGACGAGCGTCGCATCGTCATGCGCAACCTCGGCTTCTTCTCCACCGCCGACTCCCTGGTTGCCAACAACCTGGTACTGGCCGTGTACCGCCTGATCACCAACCCGGAATGCCGCCAGTACATCCTGCGCCAGGCTTTCGAAGAGGCGATCCACACCCACGCCTACCAGTACTGCATCGAATCGTTGGCCATGGATGAAGGCGAAATCTTCAACATGTACCACGAGATCCCATCGGTCGCGAAAAAAGCCACCTGGGGCCTGAAATACACCCGTTCGATCTCCGATCCGAAGTTCGAAACCGGCACCGTCGAAACCGACAAAGAGTTGCTGCGCAACCTGATCGCCTACTACTGCGTTCTGGAAGGCATCTTCTTCTACTGCGGCTTCACCCAGATCCTCTCCATGGGCCGCCGCAACAAAATGACCGGCGTCGCCGAGCAGTTCCAATACATCCTGCGCGACGAATCCATGCACCTGAACTTCGGCATCGACGTGATCAACCAGATCAAAATCGAAAACCCGCACCTGTGGGATGCCGAAATGAAGGAAGAAGCGACCCAGATGATTCTGCAGGGTACGCAGCTGGAGATCGAATACGCACGTGACACCATGCCTCGCGGGGTGTTGGGTATGAATGCGGCGATGATGGAGGATTATCTGAAGTTCATCGCTAACCGTCGTTTGTCGCAGATTGGTTTGAAAGAGGAATATCCAGGGACGACTAACCCGTTCCCTTGGATGAGCGAGATTATGGACTTGAAGAAAGAGAAGAATTTCTTTGAGACTCGTGTGATCGAATACCAAACTGGTGGCGCGTTGAGCTGGGATTGATTAGAGCCCTCCAAAAAACCCTGAGAAATCGGGGTTTTTTTTGGATATTATTTATTATCAAGGAAGAAAAATGCTAGGTTACAAGTATCGCGCAATAAATCAATACTCATTAGAGACCCTTCAGAACAATACAGTTTATTTCTCCCCATATACAGACTTCAATGATCCATTTGAGTTCTCAACCCCATTCCCTAATCTTCCGATCATGTACAGCAGAGCATCAACGGAACTGGACATACTACACAAAAAAGGTATTTTAAAAACCCCCATATACTTGCATCTAAAAAATATATGCGAAGATATAATAAAAGATGGAGATCCAAAACTAGATAGCATTCATTATAAAATCAGAGAAAAGCTAAAAACCGTCGGAATTTATAGCTTGAGCAGCGTAAATGACGAAATACTTATGTGGAGCCATTATGCAGACAACCATAAAGGATTCTGTATAGGCTTCGACACTTTACACAAAAACACAACACCACAAACAAAGTCGTTCCCAGTAAATTACAGAAACACCTTTTCCGATCTTAACGACCCCGATATAGTCATAAAATTCTACACAGACATTTTCAGTAAATACAGACATCTACCCCCCAGAGCGTGGCAGGCAAAAAGTGACAAGCTAGCCACCATTCTAAAAAAGGAAGATGATCTAAGGGGAGGGATATCCGTTTTAACAGACAAATACCACAAATGGTCTTATGAACAGGAGTTTAGATTGGTAGATGAGAAAACTTACGGAGTGAAAAAATTCAAACCAAAATGCCTAAAGTCAATTACATTTGGGTTAAGAACTAGCGAAGAGGACAAGCTCAAAATAATTGAAATCTGTAAGAGAACAGATAAAAAACACGTTATTTTTTTTCAGGCAGAAAAATCTAGACATTCTTTCGAACTAGAAATAGTCGAAATCAAAGCATGATAAACAGAATTCCCTAAAGAGAAAGGGAAACTAAAAAGTCTCCCTATACATCCCACCACTCTACGCACGCACGTTCTGCATCGCGAGAATTATGTCACCCGCAATAGATTCAAAGTTAAGATCAGGCATCCCAAATCGACCATAATACCGTGCAAACTTAGCTTGAACACCCTCAGCAAATGGCGTATCCAAAGTTGCAATCTTAGTAAAAGATTCGCCCTTTAAAAAGTCTTCCATCGGAATTTGCGATAGAAACTGAAAATCTGCAACAAGATGTGGGAGAAATGATGTACCCGGAAGATATTTATATCTATCTGGCTGTCCTCCAGCAATCTTTCTATTATCGCCGATCAAGCCAGTTAACTCCTTCCTTTTACCGCTACCAACTACCTGCTGCTCAGAAATCGCATCTCGGATACTCTCAAACTCAGAAAACTCTTCTATTCTACTACATTTAACCAGCAAAACGACGTCAGCCTTTCCTTGCTCTAAATCGCAGGCCGGATTTATGACAAGGTAAATAATTCCACTTTCATTAGCACTATACAAGTCACCCAAACTTACACGGGTACTCAGCGCGGGCCAGATATAATACTCAACAGGATGAACTTTTGAACCACCGATATATTCTGGATTAAAAAATTTTCGAATTGAAGACGCACTCAATGAGTTGGACAATCGACGAGCTAGTAGATAGGCCACTTCTCCTTCTTCCTTGAGCTCATCGGCGCTACTCCAATGTTCTTCAACATGCCCCCAAAGATACTTTCTTTGCTCGTCCTGAATATAGCGAATCAATTCAGGCAGCTTAGTCTCAAAAGTTTCTCTGACAACTCGACTCAGTTCACCTGCTGCCCCCTTCCTAACCACCTTAACGAAATGGCTTTGAAGGTGCATTATTTTTTCTGCATATCCAGTATTAAAAACAACAGGAATAAATTGCTTATCCTTGAGATAACCTAAAACCCTTTCACCGCTAAGCCGATCGTCATCGCCTTTATTATTTAGATCAGCACCTTCATCTTGAAGATCTAAAATAACCAAGTCAAAGTTTCCAGTTTCGACGTACCGCCTTGCATCTAAAAAATTATCTACAGTCGTACACTTGATTACATCCTCACCTAAAAATCCAGGTTCCTCTAACTCTTCAACTAAAAGCTCTAATATCTCTCGATCATCATCAAAAACCAAAAAATCCCATACCCTAGCCATCACACTCTCCTTTTCAATGTGACTCTAAAGGCAGCACCGCCCAATGGATTTGAATCCATCAGTTCAAAACTACCGCCGTAGTAGTCCGTTACGATATCACCAACGATGGAGAGGCCCAATCCGATCCCATCATTTTTTGTAGTGAAATAAGGCTCAAAAATCAGCTCATGGTTTTCCGTAGGAATTCCTGGCCCACTATCAGCCACAATAAGTTCGACTGCATTGTCAGAGTTCCGCCTAACTGTAACAGCAATTATTCTTTGGCCTTCTGGCACTAACTTTAACCAATAAAGACTATTTTGAAAGAGATTTACAATAATCTCTTGAAATTCAGACGGATCGACACTAACAAGAGTTTGTGAATCAGGAGAGGAGAACTCAACATTGTTTTTTTCGAACTCTTCAGCCAATATTTCATAAGAGTCTTTTATTAGCCTTTCTAAATACAGCTGCGAAGGACGCCCTCTTCTCCGTCCACCAAAAGGCTCAATCCGACGGAACACACCATCTAGAACATCCCCTTGCGCTAAAATCTTAGTAAACCGCTCGATAAGCTTTGTAAAACTGGAGCTGGAGTTTCCTTCATCTCTCATACGCGTGACGCTATTCAAGCCTAATTGCGCATACCCAACTATCTTGGCTAGCGGATGACGCCCCTGATGCAGCAGCCGATCAATTAGCTGCCCAAGTGTAGCCAGTCCGTGATACCTAGCAACAACAAGTTTTATCTCTTCAATTTTGCGTAAATAATCTTTTTCTACTTTCTCGACGATATTCAAAGCAACTTTATCTGAAGGATGTTTTTCAGACAAATGGCTTTTAATACCTTCAAAATCTAAAGAATCGAATAGTCCCGGACGGCTTTTATCATCCTTCTTATCTTTCTTTTCATCTCCTTTTTTATACTGACGACGATGAACTTCTAATCTAGAGAGAATAGTGATCATTATCTCCCTTAAATCAAAGTACGCTTGATTCTCTCGCAACCCTTCACGATTTGACTGATCTTTCAGCTCTGGATTGCGATCCGCAGTTATCTGCACGTAACCAAAAATCTGATTATTGGATATTCTAAGTGACGGATTCTGAATACGCCGCAAGTCTAAACGAAGCCAATCGTTATTAGGTTCACCGTAAGGTAAAACCCTAAAACCGTCCCGGTAAATGTTCACACCTGCGAATGCATCGAGATCTTTTCGAACGTTAGAGATCGAGCTTTTAATCATTTGAACTATGTTTCCAAGATCATCACGATCCCAAACTCTAAGTTCAATATCCAAAGCTCCACAAGCCGGACTGCGGAAGTTCGCCTCATCACTTTCAGAGTTTGGTTCTAGAAACTCCCAGCGCCCATCATCGTTAACAGGAACAATACGTCCCTTTACTTTAACCGTACTGCCACTTGCTAGAACGGCATAAGTCAGATCCACTTGACCGTTTTCAGAAATACTTCCAGAAACTGTATAGTGAGGATATTTTACCGCCTGAGGAGGCTCGATGCTTTTAGAAAATTTCTCATACGGTGGGGGGGCTGATATTTTGATGTCAAAACCATCCACCGCAGAAAAGGGCGAAACTAAACGAGAAAGGCCCCTCTGTAATGCAAGAAAGCTCATTTCCTCCCAGGAATTTCTCAGACCAATCATGCATAGCGCAGTACCATGCGCTGTATCTTCAGATTCAAAGAAATCACTAGGAACGTCTTTATTGAGAGGAGTAATTTCTGTCGGAGCACGCTGGAGTGTTTCAATCTTTATCTGATCAAGGTACTTTTCTTCATCATCAAATTGGCTCCAATCAAAAAATGCATAGGACTCAACATCCTCACCTTTTTTCCGGCTTACCAGCGCTAATGAGACTGCTAAACGCGATGCGGCAAATCTCCCTACGCCTTTTTCTCCTAAAACGCGACGACTACCATCGAGACTATTTTTATTCTTTTTTTTCGAAGGAGTTGCAGGCTCCATCCAGGCTCCACGGACGGTATCGAGCCCCATTCCCATCCCATTATCTATGACAGTTATTCCGCCAGCCCCTGCCAACAACTCATTCTCAAACCTAATTAAAACATTTTTTGCACCGGCATCATAAGCGTTTTTGACGAGTTCAATAACGGCGACCGTATCGCTACTAATTAGCTCTTCACCCAGCGTCTTCATTATTCTAGCCCGAGGCCGAAAAGCTGAAGGCCCGTTTTCGTTATTATCTTCCATAGACACCTCGAAAACTTAAGATCTCACAGAAACATTACGCCGCTTTACTTACACTTCGCTTTGAAGATCTATCGACAATAGCCTTAACAATCTCTTCCATAACAGGAGAACATACCGCATTCCCCATCAGCTTTACTTTATCTCGCCTAGTAACTTCAGGAAAGATGTAATTATCGGGAAACCCCATCGCACGCCTAAGTTCATCTGGCTGCAGCATTCTCATCATGTGCCCACTAGGTGTAGGCATGACAAACGCAAACCTGTCGACCGTAGTTATAGTTCGCAGTGGATCATCCATTCTCTGCCAACCACCTGAACCGTCTGTGCCGTAATAGACAATTAGAAACGCCTTATCCCCCCCCAATTCTGCAATCGCTCGTTCCGCACGTGCGAGCGTATCCTTAGCTCGCCGAGGCGAACGTAGCGGGGTCATTTTATACTTCCCAGTTCGGTCCAAAATATCCCAAACATTTTTATATTGCGTATTACTTGGAATAATAACATCTGGAAGTTCTTTACGATCAGCAATCATGAACAATCGTCGTCGCCGTTGAGCAACCCCAAACTTCGACGCATCGATTACTTGTTCTCGAACCTTGTAATTTAATTTTTCTAGTTCATTTAACAACTCGTCATAACGCGACCAAGGTTTCATATGAACCACATTTTCCAGAGTTATCCAACGAGGCTTCATTACTTTCGCATAGCGGATAACTTGAAACGCAGTGTCCTTACTATCCTCAGAACGAGGTTTAGCACCACGTGCGCACGTATGATGAGTACATTCTGGTGACGAGATGAGTAGATCAATAGGCCCAGTCTCTTTCAATATTTTCCTGGGGCTAAGCTTCCGCAGATCCCCCTGATAGACCTGAGCCTCTGGGAAATTGAGCCGGAATGAATCAACAGCTGGCCCCCAAAGATCCACGCCACCAACGATAGTCGCGCCCCCCTCTCGGGCTCCTAAACTGGCACCTCCTGCCCCGCAGAACATGTCAAACGCGCGAATCTGATCCATTTCAAAGCCTTTAAATTAATCTTCTAGCCAGGTTACCAGGTTCCCGGCACCATTCAACACTGATGGCACTAGGACACCACCATGACAGACAACCTGGTTTACTCTGTTGACGAGCTGTCAAGCTCAGATTTGATGATTGACGCCCGCTACGCCGGTAGCCGCAATGGCAATTCCAGCGACGATCCGCTGACGAAGCTACTGAACCTTAGCAATCAAGGTGGCTTCAGGATCCGAGGAAAACGAAATGACCCACGCCTCATAGCCCTGTTATCGAGCATGGAGGATCTTGATTGGCCTGACGAATTGGATCTCTCTACGGGTGTGTTCACCTACTACGGCGATAACAAGAAGCCCGGGCGTAAATTGGACGAAACCTATCGCTATGGCAACAATCTTTTAGAGCTAATTTTCGAGCGGCAACACTCAGGCGACAGGGCAGATATCCCACCCATTTTCGTTTTCACTAAAGCAGGGATCTATCGAGATGTGATTTTTAGGGGGCTTGCCGTGCCGGGTCGGATCGGAAGCACTCACAACGATGATTTGGTAGCTGTCTGGCATGCCAGCAAAGGTCAGCGCTTTCAGAACTACAGGGCGACTTTCACAATTCTTGACTTGCCAGAGATTTCACGGGATTGGCTGACGGACATCATCAATGGCATGCGAGCAAGCGATAGCGAACACGCACCGCTTGAGTGGATGAAATGGGTTCGCTCCGGGCAATACACTCCTCTGATTGCCAAACGATCTCAGCCTATCCGCTCAAAAAAGGAACAGCTGCCATCTTCGAAAGAAGACATGAAAATGCTTTCGATCCTACACAAGCACTTCGAGTCAGATCCGTATGCATTTGAGGCATGCGCAGCACATCTGGTGAGGGTTTGTTTGCCTGATACGGTTGAACTCGATCTGACAAGGCGGTATCGCGATGGTGGTCGAGATGGTACGGGAAAACTAAGAATTGGAAGGCCAGAAACGTCAGTTCTAGTAGATTTTGCAATCGAAGCTAAATGCTACGGGATTACTAACTCGGTAGGCGTTCGTGAAGTATCCAGGTTGATTTCTCGCCTACGGCACCGACAATTTGGCGTGATCATCACCACCTCCTGGCTTCATGACCAAGCCTACAAGGAGATAGTAGAAGACGGTCATCCTGTGATGATCCTTGCAGGGAGAGACATTGTTGAGCTTCTTCGCGAAACTGGACTACAGGACAGCAACGCACTGACGGCTTGGTTGAACATGAGCTTCCCCTTGAACGAGGTGTAAATGAGTGCAGACATAGTCCCCCCCGAGCATCGCTCCAGGATCATGTCCAAAATCCGGGGGAAGAACACTAAGCCAGAAATGGTCGTGCGTTCACTATGTCACCAGATGGGGCTCCGATTCCGCCTGCACAGAAAAGACCTGCCGGGAACACCTGATCTGGTGTTCCCGAAATATCGCCTATGTATGTTCGTTCACGGCTGTTTTTGGCACCGCCATCCCGAGTGTAAATATGCATATATGCCAAAAAGCAGGGTCGATTTTTGGCAAACCAAATTTACGAAAAATGTTGAAAGGGATCTCAATGCCCAACAGGCTCTGATCGATCTGGGATGGCGGGTGGTAACGATCTGGGAGTGCCACACAAAAAACAGAGATCTCCTACGCGTTGAAATCCAAAAGGCATTCAACATTGAAGCCTAAGGACTACATGCCTCTTCACCTCAAAATAGTTGGCGTTTTTGAAGGCTTGACCATGCAGCGCTGAGCCCCTAGGCTCACAACTCGGCGCCTAAGAAACGCCTTAAACCAGAGCGGTTCTCCGCACCCGACAGTCATGCGGCTTTTTTTCGTCTGCGGTTTCTCTACGTCTGCGAAAAATCCCGTTATGTCGGGAGTGGGCGAATACAAGACCCGAAAGGGGAATATGTCCGGCCCGTCTCTGGTGGGTTTCTTAGCTCCCGACACCCTAACGAATGCCCTAAGAAAGCAGCCAGAGGTAAATGGAAATGCCTGGATATCAAACCTTCATGATGAAGGTGAATCGCTGTACCCGCCGTTCGAATCCCGTGCCTCTTGATCAGGAGGCATGCCATGTCTGAACCACTTCTTCCTACTCGTTTCACCCGAAACAAAAGCCACCTGCACGCCCTTCTGGTTGAGAACCAAGCGTGGTTCTGTGTCCATGAGCTGGGCCGGTTGATGGGCAAACATCTTGATGAGCGCCAATTGCGTAAACTCGACGCTGATCAGCAGCAGATGATGCGCGTGGAGACCTATGGCGAAGCGGAGGACCACATGATGGTGAGTGAGTCCGGTGTGTATGCACTACTGATCTATCACTACTGTCCTGAGCATCGACAGCTTCGTGAATGGCTTACGCATCAAGTTGTGCCTGCGCTGCGTGATGCTCGTCCGTCGCGTCCGGTTGAGCGTCCCACGTTGAGTGTTTTAAATTGGCCGCAGATGTCACTGAGTACATTGCACTGGCAGAACGAACCGTGGATTCGGTTACGAGATATGCCTTGTTTGCTGGCAGATGATCCGTTTAATTGGGAGAAGTCGCGATGGCGTAAGGCTCTACGGTTACTTCGAGGAAGGTAGCAATTGGCGAATTAATTAATCCGCCGCCGTGCGTCGGCAGCGGATTAGATTGAGCAAGATACAGGCGAACACTTTGCAGTATTGAACGAATCAGAGGAATTCAAAACTGGATAAAAAGCAGACGTCACTAACTGGAAAGCGCACGCGCGACATGTTCCACAAGGGTATAAATGCAAAACAAAACAGCAAAAAGTATGGGTAGGAGTCTACCCACCACTATCGGGCTAAAACTTTCCCATACATTGTATTGCCGTATTTCTTCCAAAACCACCCCACCATCATCCCTACCTTTGTACTTACCTTCCAGCTCTTCGATAACCTTCCACAAACCACTATTTTTTCTATTGCCGGACTCCCGTAACAAGACCCACAAGAAAAAAAACAAAACACCTGCCATCAGAAAAATATTAAAACCTGAAGATATTTTTGTGACAGACAAAGTACCCAGTGAAAACCCAACCAAAACAACAATTAAACTACTCACCACGGAAAGTCGTGTTTCGACGTAATCCGTATATGCCTCGAGCAGCCTCTTCCTTTCGTGGTTAGTCATAAGAGTCACTACCTGATATCTTTAATAATGAAAGATGAGTTTTTCCTAAACCCATCAAACTCGAAACTTAAGCGAACATCGACACCTCATGCGGGCAGAAAAATATACACTTCATATAGAAAAGAGCATTTAATCCCAACACCCACATGAAGTACCACTTCACATTAAATCACGTATTTAATAAATTAATATTTAGAACGGTCGTACCCTGACCCATCAGTGCAGCGAAGGAATGCATCATAATAAGCATGGAGATTGATATTCTTCCCATAAAGAACTCTTGCAAACTCTTCTTCAGACACATTACCGCTCTCCCAAAACCTATTCATTTCTCCAGAAAAAAGATACCCACTATAATCCTCTCCAACTTCATTATAGTGAACATGGGAACGACCAAAGTACAATGCAGAGATAAGCGCTATTTGATCACCACTCTCATACCCATCAAGAAAAACCTGAGCTTCCGCTTCAGAGCCAAACGGAATTAAAGGCCGAACAGCAATAATCAAATCATCAATATGCATAATAACGCTCCTAGCGTTTATTAATAGAAACACCATCAAACAACAAACTTTACACTCACACCCTAAAAACCAATCCTACCTTACGCAGCCTAACTAAAAACACGAACTTAAACGCACATGCTTTTCCGCAAGCAGTCGCATCGTATAATATTTTTTTCAAAAAAACATCCCATATCAAGATATCTAAAAGGCGTATTGACACAGGTTATTCATTAGCCCAAATTTCGCATCACCCTAAAAAACAATCAGTGCAACCCACCCCGCCGCCCGCTATTAATACCCCTCCCCCACTCAAGGATCCGAGCCCCACCATGAAATTCGATCTCGCCTACTGCCTCAGCCTCGACGACAAGTTGTCGATCTATGACGTTCGCGATCTCAATTTCGATGAGACGGTGGCGTTTGACTCCGCGAAGGAACACTTCCAGTGCCCCAACGATGCTTGTCGCTCGGCGTTCGAGGCTTCCAACGAGTTGGGTACGTTCAACGCCAAGAACGTGAATTACGTGCGCACGCCGCACTTCAAGAATCTGCCCACTACGCAGCATGTGGCGGGTTGTCCGTATGTGAGTTTGAAGGCTTCAGCGTCTGGTGTTGAAACGACGGATGGCGAGGTGGATGACGGGCGTGAGGAACACTTCCCATCAGAGTTGTTGCTGACCCGGCGTGAGTATGTGCGCAAGCCTGTCGCGCCAGCGGGGGCGGCGGATGTGTTGCGCGATGATCCGGTGCGGGTGGCGGCGGTGAGTGGTAAAGAGTCCGCGAGTCGTGAGTCGGCGCCGGACAAGACCAGTGTGTTTGCGCATCCGGTGGAGTGTTTTGTTTCGAACTTCGCGGACAAGGAGTTGCTTAAGCGTATGCCGTTGAAGGTCGGCGAGCATTCGGCGCCGTACAGTTCGTTCTTCAAGAAGATCGAGTATCTGACGGACAACAAGGGGCTGATTTACTGGGGGCGGATCAAGAAGATCGAGGACTTCCACAGTGCCAGTTTTCGTATCGATTTCGAGGACAAGGTCTGGTTCAAGAAGCCCGAGGACAGTAAGAAGAAGCCGTACTCGGTCAGCGTTTATCTGAACAAGAAGCTGATCGACAACTACCGCAAGCGCAAGGCGTTTCTGGAGGAGATCAAGCACGCGGTGGATAGCGACAAGGCGTTGTTCTGTTTCTTCTATGGGGTGACGCCGGAGTTGAAGCAGGTGCCCGGCAAGAAGAACCCCGAAAAGCCTTTCGAGGTCTTCAATGCCAATATCGAGAACCTGGATCACTTCATTATTCGCGAAGCGCCGGGTCTGGAGTGATGGTTAGCCTTGGGGCAGTTGCAGTTTGACGGCGCCGGGGTGTTGTTTGATCAACGAGTACGGCAGGATCGACCAGTCGGGTGAATCGCAGGCTCGCTCGACGCGGGCGAAATACGCGCCGATGTACAAACCTTTTTCGGTGAAGTGCCAGTTGGAATAGCTCCAGTTGTCTTCATTGGTGAAGTCGCAACTGTCTTCATCTCCGCCTGCCGGTTTCTTCATTTCATCCGGGTACAGCGCGGTGAGTTGCTTTATTAGCCACGGCTTGAAGATTTCGCGTTGGTACTTTGAGCGCGCTGCGTCTTCGGCCTCGGTCAATGGCTGGTCACCACCTCGGTAACGATCAGCGTGAAGGATTGGCTGACCCTCGCCCACCCAGAGCACGTCTTCGAGCGACAACGGATGGCCGGTTTTCACATCGATGTTGAGCGGTGAATCGCCGAAGTCTGGGTGCGCACCGCCGCAGTCGTAGCTGGTGGAGATGTTCAGGCTGATGACGCTGGGCGAGATAAATGTCGGGGTGACATCCTGGAGGAATTCGGCGTAACCGCGACCTCGCAACTGGCAACCGTAGTAACTGATGGCCTCGTCCCAAAAGCGCCCGAGCAATTGCTGGTTAACCCGTTGCAGATCTTCTTTTGGCATCCCGGATTCGATGCTGAACATGGACATCTTGGTATCAGGCTCTTCCCACCATTGCAGGGAGTAGCCCATGAAGTCCTGCTTTTTACCAGGTTTGAGTTTCAATCCCTGAAGCCGCAGATATTCGTAGGGCTCGCTCTTGGGCAACTTGGCGATGTAGGGCAATGCATTCGCCGGAACTTCGGGAAGTGGCGTATCGGTAACGAGCACGGGCAGTTTTTTGCCTTTAGCGTTTTGCCATTCGCCCTTCCAGCCGGCCTCAATCGGTTTCAGTTTGAGGGTCGGTAATGGCTTGTCCGGGTCCATACGATTGCTGCCCTCTGTGAGCAGCAAGACGTCATTTTTATAAGTGCCGTTAAGCTCTAGATCGCGGTGAAATTTCTCATAGAAGTAGCGACCGGTGACTTGCTCCGGGTCACTGGTGTCGACTTCGAACACGATCGGCATTTTGCCCAACGTACCGGTGAATACCATCCGGTTATCTTCGGCCTGCGCGGTGGATAGTAGCGAGAACAGCACAGCAGCGCAGGTTGCCAGGCGCATCAGTCCCTTGAGCATTGATCGATCCTTGAAAGAGGCGGAGGCCGCGCCGGCACTTGAGGGCCGGCGCAGATAAATTCGGGGGGATTATGGAGAGAACAAATCAGGGATGCGAGGCCCGCAGTGACTTTCAGGCTATTGCAGTTCACTCTGAAACGCCTCGATCTTCCGCTCTGCCTGTTTGCGTCGCTCCAGCGCAGCCTGAATGCCAGACTCATCAACAGCGCAATATTGGCGCAACCAGTGGGCGATCATTTCTTCATCTGGCCTGAAGTAATCCTTGCGCCCTTTGCTGTTTCTGAGTCGACTGTTCATCTGCGCATCGAACCCGATGGCCGCGCGTTCGCCCTGCGGCAAACAACCCCACTCGGCGGCACAGTCCTGAAAAAACCAGGCGATCTGCTCAATGTGCTGTTGTGCACCCCGATGGCTGCGACGATAGAAACGATGTTCTGCGCAGGCTTCTTCAAAACGATCCGACAGGATTCCCGCGTCAGCCCATTGCATGAAGTCATGGTTGATCGCGTCGCGTAGCAAGCCTTCGCGCCAGCGTTCGACAAATCCTGCGACAAATCCTTCAGCATCGGCCTTTTTGGCATCGGCGAGGATCATGCAATAGCGGGTTTGCACATGGATGACGAGCAACACGTGTTTGCGTTGGACGGTGATTGCGTGCACGAGCCACTGCTCATTGGAGCTGCCCGGTTGATCATCTTCGATCACTGCGGTCGGGGGTTTAGCGTCCACCGGAGTGATCACTTTGCCTTTGTGAACACGGCTGAAAAACTTACTGGCGGCTTCGGTGCAATTGAAGATCAACATCCTGGTTCTCGGGTCATTGCTGGAGGACAGCGTTCGGTTATCAATTTTGATTTCTTCCGCTGTAGCCTGGCAATGCTTCATTTAAGCGAAATGCACAGCAGCACAATAATCAGCAGCCCAATATAGACCCAGGCATGCACCCGATCCGGGATCCGTCCAATCCATGGCGCGGCCAAGCGTATCCCGACGAGCGAGCCAACCGTCAGTACCGCAAACGCGAGCAGATCCACATACCCGACAAACCACGTGCCCAGGTCAGCCTGACTGAACCCGGCCAGCACCATGTACGTCAGCGTCCCGGCAACTGCCACCGGCAAACTCAACGGATTGGCCATGGACGTCGCCTGCGACATGCTCAGTCCACAGCGGCGCAACAGCGGCACGGTCATGACGCTGCCTCCTACACCGAGAAACGTCGCGATGGCGCCGATGCCTACACCACCTGCGGAAGTTTCCGTAGCGCCAAGTCGGCGTGGGATGACATCTGGGTTCTGAGTGAGAAAGCCACGTCGCAGCAGGCAGTCGACGATGGTCACGCCGAGGTAGCCGATGAACGCATAGCGAATCACTTCGCCGCTGACCCACACCGCCGCTATTGCGCCAACGACCGCACCCACTCCGATGAACCCACCCAACGGCCACAGGTAATGGCGGATGAGATTGCCGGCGCGACGGTGTTTGTCGGTGGCGATCAGGGCGTTGACGATCATCACGCAGGTCGAGGTGGCGACGGCGATGTGCATTGCCGACTGGCTGATCGGGTCGTCTGCGCCGTGGCTGGCGGTGAGCAGGCGATACAGCAGCGGCACCACGACGAAGCCGCCGCCGAAGCCGAACAGGACGGCGGTGATGCCGGTCAGGCAGCCGAAGAGGGTCAGCAGTAAATAGAACATGACGAGGTTTCCGTGAAAGGAGAGCGATCGACGATAGAGCGGCATCGCTTGGCCTGCTTCAGCAAGTCAGCCAATAATGTTTGCGTTTACGCCAACCACCGAGTAACGCCTGATGCGCAATGTTTCGATCAATCTGCTGGATGACACGCCGCGCGTGGTGGTGGCGATCGGTACGGATTATTCCCACGGTCACTTGCTGCCTTTTCACACGCATCGACGGACGCAATTGTTGTATGGCGCGACCGGGGTGATGCAGGTCAGCACCCATGACGGCAACTGGGTGGTGCCGCCGCAGCGCGCGGTATGGATCCCGCCGGGGGTGGCGCATGAGGTGGTGATGCTTGGGGTCAGCACTCGCAGCTTGTACATCGAACCGGGTGCAGTGGATTTGGGGGAACGTTGCCAGGTAATCAGCGTGTCACCGTTGATGCGGCATTTGCTGATGGAGGCGGTGGAAGTACCGCTGACCTATGACCTGGGCGGGCGAGATGGCGTATTGATCGATCTGTTGCTGCATGAATTGACGCGAAGTGCGCCGCTGCCGTTGCACATTCCGCTGCCGACTGACGGAAAACTCCTGTCTCTGTGTCAGAACTTTCTGCATCAGCCGTACGCCCACCAATCACCACAGGTATGGGCTGACCAGTTACACATAAGCTTGCGCACCTTCAACAGACTGTTTCGCCAACAAACCGGGCTGAACTTCAGACAATGGCGGCAGCAGGCATGCGTGGTCCTGGCGCTGGCACGTTTGGCTTCGGGCGAAGCGGTGACGCGCATCGCGCTGGACTTCGGTTATGAGAGCCCGGCGGCGTTCTCGACGATGTTCCGGCGGATCCTCGGGCAGGCACCGTCCGTCTGGTTGGAGGCGGCGAATTAGGGCAAATCAAAAAATGCGTTTGATCCCGGCCGAAAACAACTGTACAAAAACACAGTACATTTTCAATCAGCACTCTTGAGCCCGGAGCACACCATGGCCTCTCTTGCGATGAACCACATCCTCGAACGCATTGCCCTTTTCCAGTTCACCCCGACGCACTGCGTCCAGGCCCGAGCGATGCTGGGCTGGAGCGTGGAACAGCTCTCGCGGGAGGCTGAGATTTCGGTTGAAGACATTCAACGGTTTGAAGCGCAGCAGGACGTGGCCGATGCGGCGCGGCTGGCGTTGGCTTACCGGTTCGAGGCGCAGGGATTGGTGTTTTTCCCCGGGTTTGCGCCGGGGCGTAGTGCCAGTGTTCAGGGCGTGTCGTCGGAAGCGATGGGGCGTGGGGATTTTGCGATGGCTGAATAAGACAATCGCCCCCGAAGGGGCGAACTGGGCGAGCTATCAGGCGCTCTGCACCACCGCCTCACTCTCCCCTTCAACCGCCAACCACCACGCCTCCCCGCGTTGCGGTTGAGCGATATTAAACGCCTCACCCATCTGCGGCGTGGTAATTGAAACACTGCGTTCCCACGCCAGTGCCAGAATCCGGTCGAACGGTTCGTGCCAGGCGTGCATCGCCAGGTCGAAGGTGCCGTTGTGGATCGGGAAGAGCCAGCGACCCTTGAGGTCGATGTGCGCTTGCAAGGTTTCTTCCGGCTGCATGTGCACGTGTGGCCATTCGACGTTGTAGGCGCCGGTTTCCATCAGGGTCAGGTCGAACGGGCCGAACTGTTCGCCGATGCGTTTGAAGCCGTCGAAGTAGCCGCTGTCGCCGCTGAAGAAGATCCGCGTGTCGCCGTCGATCATTACCCAGGATGCCCACAGGGAGCTGTTGCCATCGAACAGGCCACGGCCGGAAAAATGCTGCGACGGTGTAGCAACGAAGCGGATGCCGGCAATCTCGGCGCCCTGCCACCAATCGTACTGACGGACTTTGCTGGCATCGATGCCCCATTTGATCAGGGTGTCGCCGACGCCCAGTGGCGTGAGGAACAGGTTGGTCTTGGCGGCCAGTCTGAGCACGGCCTGGTAATCGAGATGGTCGTAGTGGTTGTGCGACAGAATCACCGCTTCGATCGGCGGCAACTGGTCGATGCTGATCGGCGGCTGGTGGAAGCGTTTCGGCCCGGCCCACTGCACTGGTGATGCGCGCTCGGCGAAGACCGGGTCGGTGATGAAGAATTTGTCGCGCAGTTTCAGCAACAGGGTCGAGTGACCGAGGCGATAGACACTGTGGTTGGGCGCCGCCAATAGCTCTTCCCGAGTCAACGCCTGCACCGGGATAGGCGCGGCGGGCCGGGTGTTGCGCGGTTTGTGGAAAATCATGTTCCACATGATCCGCAGCATTTTGCGCAGGCCTTCGCGTTGCACCGGCGCATGATTACGAAACAGGCCTTGAGCCTGTCGAGAGGCTTCAGGCGTGGATGTGTTATCCGGGATCGAAACTGGATTGGCCATGACTGAATGACTCCAGAAAAACCGCGCAATTCGCGGTTTCTCCACGGTTGGGACGATAAATGGCCAAGCTGCACGCATAGGCCGAACTGTCTGCTTTCTAGATTGCGAGGATTAACGCAACATTACACTGGGCGGTGTAGTTTCTAGGTTGCATCAAAGCGGATGACAAGTAAACTGCCAAGTGTAATTTCACCCTTTCACTGCCGAAGCGTACTTATGACAGCTCCACAACGCCTCACCGACCGTAAACGCGAAGCCATTATTCAAGCGGCGATTACCGAATTCCGTGCCAACGGTTTTGAGATCACCAGCATGGACAAGATTGCCGCCACGGCTGGTGTGTCGAAGCGTACGGTGTATAACCATTTCCCCAGCAAAGAAGAGTTGTTCGCCGAAATTCTCAACCAGTTGTGGGCACGAATCAGCGCAGAGCAATCCGTCGTCTATAACCGCGATCAGCCCTTGCGTGAGCAATTACGGCAGATGCTCCAGGCCAAAATGCAGTTGATGGCTGACGAGAATTTCCTGACCCTGGCCCGTGTGGCAATTGCCGCCACCATTCACTCGCCGGAGCGCGCGCAGAACATGGTCGAGCGCATGGGCAAGCGCGAGGAAGGTCTGACCGTGTGGATTCGCGCCGCGCAGGCTGACGGCCGACTGAAACCGGTCGATCCGGAGTTCGCCGCACAGCAAGTACAAGGCTTGCTCAAGACCTTCGCTTTCTGGCCGCAGATGTCGATGGGCCGCGCCGCCCTCGATGTCGATATGCAGAACAGCGTCGCCGAATCGGCGCTGCAGATGTTTCTGGCCCACTATCAGCTCTAAATCGCCCCTCTCCTGCGCGAACCATCGACTAAATGGCTCGGAAGGACACTGATTATTCCCGTTGGAATAAATGACAATGTCCGACAATCGACCGACGAACGGTTAGCCTGAGAAAATACTGCAAAGTATTTCAGGATGAATTTCGCGCAGGGCATCATGGAAAACCAACGCGGCAAAGGCTTGTCATTCGCCAGACGTATTTATCTGCCCAGAGCCATTGGCTTGGGCGTGGGATTCTTCAGCGTCGCTGCGGCGTTGTATCCGCTGAACATGCCCGACTGGCTGTGGGCGCTGTTGTTGTTTAACGGTTTCGCCTGGCCGCACTTGGCTTACCAGATATCCACGCGCTCGGCGTTCCCGTATCAGGCTGAACGCCGCAATTTGTTATACGATTCGATGTTCGGCGGTTTCTGGGCGGCGTGCTTTCAGTTCAACCCGCTGACCACCGTGACCATCCTGTCGATGATGACCATGAACAACGTTGCCGCCGGCGGCCAACGTCTGTTCGTGTTCGGCGCCCTCGCGCAACTCGCCGGTGTACTGCTGGGCTGGGCGATTTTCGGTGGCAAATTCAGCCTGACGATGACCCAAACGCAAGTCTGGGCGTGCCTGCCGATGCTCACCCTGTATCCGCTCGCGCTGGGCATGGTCTGTTATCACCTGGCGATCAAACTCTCCCAACACAAACGCGCACTGAGTGCCCTGAGCCGCACCGACAGCCTCACCGGCCTGCTCAATCACGGGGCCTGGAAAGACCTGCTGCACCTGAAATTTCAGCAGTGCCGCCAACACAACACCCAAGCCACTCTGGCGTTGATCGACATCGACCATTTCAAGGAGATCAACGACAGCTTTGGGCACATCGTCGGCGATGAGGTACTGCGGCAATTGAGTCAGGAGCTCAAACGCCTGCTGGACCAGTACGAATTGGCCGGGCGCTACGGCGGTGACGAGTTCTGCGTGATCCTGCCGACACTGCCCCTGCACAAGGCCGAGGCCCTGATGGAGCAATTGCGCGAGGCATTGCAGCAGTACCGTCATCCGCAGGTGCCAGAGTTGCGAGTGGGCCTGAGTATCGGTTTGGCGCGCTATCAATACTTGTACAAGGATGCACTGGACTGGCTGGACGATGCCGACAAAGCGCTCTACATCGCTAAACACACGGGCCGCAACACCATCAGTGTGGCCTTGACCAGGACCGCGACAGACAACGCCGACGCCTAAAAAGTTATACAAAATTACAAATAATTACTTCCTTGTACAAGTTTATGAAGTTTTGTATAAGTAGCCATCTGCCAGCTAAGGAATACTGGTATTGAGCAGTCATTGCCGAATGCCGTCCGCGCATTCGGTCTGCCGGCGCGGAAATAGGGACTGAATCCTCGATCTTCCCCACTTCCTGAGTACTGCGAACATGTTCTTTAATCGCCACAAAGCCGTCGTCGACGATCTTCAGCGCACCCTCACCGAACAAACGGGCCTGCTCGATGCGATCAATCGCTCGATGGCGGTCATCGAGTTCGACCTCGATGGTGTGGTGCTGCGCGCCAACGACAACTTTCTCAAGACCATGGGTTACACCACCGAACAAGCGATCGGCCAGCCCCATCGGCGTTTTTGCACACCGGAGTTCGGGCGCAGTGCTCAATACACTGATCTGTGGTCACGTCTGAAAAACGGCCAGTTTCAGTCCGGTACGTTTGAACGGGTCGACGGCAAGGGCCAGCCGATCTGGCTGGAAGCCAGCTACAACCCGATCAAGGATGCTTCGGGACGGGTGGTGAAAGTGGTCAAGTACGCCATGGACGTGACCGCCAAGGTGCAGCAGGAAAGCGAAGCCAACGCCAAGTTGCAGGCGATCGACCGGGCCATGGCGGTCATCGAGTTCAACCTCGACGGCAGTATTCTCACGGCCAATCAGAATTTTCTGACGCGCATGGGTTACACCCTCGCCGAGCTGAAAGGTAAACATCACCGTTTGTTCTGCACGCCGGCGCTGGTCAACAGCAGCGCTTATGAGGATTTCTGGCGGCGCTTGAATCAGGGCGAACTTTTCCAGGGGCAGTTCGAACGCGTGGATAAACGCGGGCAAACGGTGTGGCTGGAAGCCAACTACAACCCGGTCTACGACGCTGCCGGGCGCTTGTGCAAAGTGGTGAAGTTCGCCTCCGATGTGACCGCGCGCGTCGAGCAACACGAACAGGACGCACGCAGTGCCAGCGCGGCCTATCACATCTCGGTAGCGACGCGAAAAGTCGCCGAGCAAGGTACGCAGGTGATCCAGCAAGCCGCCAGCGAAATGCGCGAAATCGCCGAAGACATTGCGCAATCTTCAACGTTGATTGCACAACTGGGCGAACGCTCCGAGCAGATCACCGCCATCGTCAACACCATCCGCTCGATTGCCGACCAGACCAATCTGCTGGCGCTCAACGCTGCAATTGAAGCCGCCCGCGCCGGTGAACAGGGCCGCGGGTTTGCCGTGGTTGCCGACGAGGTGCGCCTGCTGGCGGGGCGTACCAGCGGCTCGACCGCAGAGATATCCACCATGATCGGTTTGATCCAGAGCGAAACCCGTCAGGCCATCAAGAGCATGGAAGGCACCCGGGGTCGCGCGGCTGAAGGCGTCGAATTGGCGAATCAGGCGGGGACGGTGATTCTGCAGATTCGTGATGGTGCCAGTGAGGCGGTGGATGCGGTGAGCATGTTTGCCAATGAGCGGGTGCCGGGGTAATCGATGCAGGGTCAGTAGACCGAGGCGCGACCTTCGCGAGCAGGCTCGCTCCCACAGGGGTTAGGTTGATCACAATATGTGTGAACACCCCGGATACCTGTGGGAGCGAGCTTGCTCGCGAAGGGGCCGGCCGCCACAACGCAGGGCTATAGTGACTACACGTCCCATGCCCTGCCGAGTGCACCATGACCACTGAAAAACCCGCATTGCCTGAAACAGCTCCCGTCGACCACCTGCGCTTCCACCGCCCCCACGCCCACCTCAACACCACCTTCGGCAACGACAAGTTTGCGCTGCGCGCCGAGGCGTTCGCGCGGTTCTTCGGCACGCCGCTGTTTCTCGGTGCGCAAACCGTGATCGTCGCGGTGTGGATCGGCCTCAACGTGTCGGGCGTGACGCAATTCGACGTTTACCCGTTCATCCTGCTCAACCTCGCGTTCAGCCTCCAGGCCGCCTATGCCGCGCCGCTGATTCTGCTGGCACAAACCCGTCAGGCCGCGCGCGACAAGGCACAAGCCGATGCCGATGCGCTACACCGTGAAGCGTTGGCACAGGCCAATACCGAGCGTCAGGCCCAAGCGGCGAAGAACACCGCGCAACTGCTTGAGTTGCTGGAGCAGAACACCCGCCTCACCGAGATGACCAAAAACCTCACCGAACGCATCGCCAGTCTGACCAGCGAACTGCACGATCATATGCGCCAGAACCCGCAGCGCTGATCACGGCAAACGCAGTACCCGCCCGAGTTCATCGAACAACGTCACCACCGAGCGCAAGGCTCGGCAATCCGGGCGCGTCAGCAACCACAACGCGGTGTCGTAACCGTGCAGCGGCTCGCTCAACGCCTGCACACTCTCGGTGATGAGGAAGTCCGGTAATGCCGCCACACCGAGGCCTGCGCGAACCAGCTCCGTGACTGACAACATGCTGTTGCAGCGATAGCCCGGGGTGACACCGGGTAGATGCTGACGACGCCAGGCGACAGTCGGATGATCGGGCAAAAAGTCATCCGGGGCGATCCAGGTCAACGCCGTCAGATCCGAAGCATCGACATTTTGCAGATAACGCGAACTGGCGCAGACGCGGTAGGAAATCGTCGCCAGTTGCCGTCCGACCAGATGCTCGGGCGGTGTCCGCGTCAGGCGCAGAGCAATGTCGGCATCACGGCGACTGAGGTTGGCGAAGTCGTTGGAGGTGCTCAGTTCGATGGTCAACGCCGGATAATTGGGCATGAACTGCGCCAGCGCCGGCAGCAGCAAACCCTGCAAAACCGAATCGGTGCAGGTCAGACGCACCGTGCCGCTGACCACTTCGCCGCCCTGCTCCACGCCGATACGTGCGGCTTCCAATGCCTGTTCGGCGCGTTCAGCTTGCTCGGCCAGCGTCTGCGCGAGGTTCGTCGGCAGGTAACCGGCACGGCTTTTTTCGAACAATTGCTGGCCGAGTGCGGCTTCGAGACGGCGCACGGCGCGGAATACCGTCGACACATCGACCTTCAACAGCTGCGAGGCGCGGGCCAGGGAGCCGCCACGCACCAAGGCCAGAATCAGGGCGAGGTCGGGGTAGTCGAGCTGATAGTGCGTGGCTGCATTGATCACTTGGGCAAACGCCAATGTTGAGTGCGTGAACGCCAATCTATAGTGAGTGCCATCAATCAACAAGCGCAGGGAACCCCCATGGAAAACAGCGCCATCCGTATCGCCCTGATTGGCGATTACGACCCGCAAGTCACCGCCCACCAAGCCATTCCCGTCGCCCTCGGCCTGGTCGCCGAACACCTCAATCGCAACGTGCAATTCGAATGGTTGCCCACCGAGCAGATCCACGCCGATACGCCGCTCGAGCGGTTCGACGGCTTCTGGTGCGTACCGGCCAGTCCTTACAAGAGTGAAGACGGCGCACTACGAGCGATCCGTTTTGCCCGCGAACAGCAGCGCCCTTTCCTCGGCACCTGCGGCGGTTTTCAGCATGCGGTGCTGGAATTTTCCCGCAATGTGTTGGGCTGGATGGATGCGGAACATGGTGAAACATCACCCGACTCAGAACGCGCGGTACTCACGCCGTTGACCTGTTCGCTGGTCGAAGCGGTGGACAGTATTCACTTGGTGCCAGGCTCGTTGATCGCCAAGGCGTACGAAACGTCTGAGATTCGTGAAGGTTATCGCTGCCGCTTCGGTGTGAATCCGCTGTTCGAACAGGAATTGTTGAATGATCGGCTACAAGCCGTGGGTCATGATTCGGCAGGGGATTTGCGCGCGATTGAACTCAAGGATCACCGATTTTTTGTCGCGACGTTGTTTCAACCGGAGCGTGCCGCGCTAAAAGGGCAGATGCCGCCGCTGGTGCGCGCGTTTGTTGAAGCTTGCATGGAGCCGCGTTGATGGCTTCCTGCTTTGCGGTGATTTTTACCTCGACCCGCACCGAGGGTGACAACGGCTATGCCGAGGCGGCTGAACGCATGGAATTGTTAGTGCGTGAACAGCCGGGATTTCTCGGGGTGGAGTCGGTTCGCGGCGTGGATGGCGTCGGGATTACGGTGTCGTATTGGCAGAGCGAAGCGGCGATTCTGGCGTGGCGACAGAACCCTGAGCATCGGCTGATTCAGGAGCGCGGACGCTTGCAGTGGTATTCGGCGTTTCATACGCGAGTGTGTCGGGTTGAGCGTGAGTATCGGTTCGGGCAATAAAATGGCGGCGCATTGTCGACCGCTTTCGCGAGCAGGCTCGCTCCCACAGGGGATTTGTGATCGACGCAGATCCAATGTGGGAGCGAGCCTGCTCGCGAAGAGGCCCTCACCTTCACAGCAAAACTTCAGCCCCGCACCAGACTCCGCACCGCCTCAATCTCCGGCACCTCAACCTTGCTCATATACACCCGCAACGGCTCGGTGATGTTGATCCGCTCGTCGATGTTCTGACCCAGCAATAGCTGAATCAACTCGCGTTTAAGGGTCATGGTCTGCGCCGTCGCCGGCGCCCAGACGAATTCATTCACAGGAATAATGCCGTCATCCGCCACGTCCATGCCGAACGAATCTTCGCTGAAACGCACGATATATTGACCGGTCTTGCGGTTGAGGCCGACAAAACCCTTGAGATCGTCGGCAGCCTGGCAGATGAGTTGGGAGGTGATGCGCATGGTAAACCTCACGAAAAATGATCGATGGTTTACACGCAGGGCAACGGAGCGGCGCGCCCTCTGCCGGGACGTCTGCCGAGGGCAAGCGTACTGCAAACCGCGCCACAAAAGTGCAGGAAAAATCGCTTTTAATACGTTTATGTCGGTCCTGCGATAGCACGCGATCGATTCAGTTGTTAAAAGGTACGTCTTTGAAAATGCCCTGCGAAAGGAACTCGAACATGCCCGCCACTTTCACCAAAAGCGCTCTGGTCCTGAGCCTGCTGCTCGGTCTTGGTCAGGCACACGCTGCCAGCCAGACCGACCCGAAAGCGATCGCTGCCGCCAACGGCATCCCGCACCCGGCCGTGATTGCTCACCGTGGCGCGTCCTTCGATGCACCGGAATCCACCGCAGCGTCCTACAAACTGGCCCGCGACCTCGGCGCCGATTACCTGGAAATGGACCTGCAGCGCAGCAAGGACGGCGTGTTGTTCGCCCTGCACGACGACAACCTGCAACGCACCACCGACGTCGCCAGCAAGTTTCCGGAGCGCAAGGACGCCTCGGCCACCGCGTTTACCATGGCCGAACTGAAAACCCTCGACGCCGGCAGTTGGTTCAACGCCAAGTACCCAGATCGCGCCCGCCCGTCCTACGCCGGACTGAAAATTCTGACCCTCGATGAAATCATCGACATCGCCCAGGCCAATCCGCAACACAAGCCGGGCCTGTACATCGAGACCAAAGAGCCGCAGCTGTTTCCCGGGATCGAGAAAGACCTCAAGGAAAAACTGCAGGATCGCGGCTGGCTGAGCCCGGCCGGTTCGAAGCTGGCGAAAAGTGCGCTGGGCGTGGGTCAGGGCAAAGGCAAGGTGATCCTGCAGACGTTCGAGAAAAACAGCCTCGAACTGCTGGAAAAAGAAATGCCGCAAGTGCCGAAGATCCTCCTGCTGTGGGTCGGCGAAGGCAGCATCGAGCCGAAATCGAAAGTAACCTTTGCCGAGTCCGGCGAGAAAGACAAAAACGTTTTCTACGGCAAACAAGAGCCGAAGTCCGAAGCCGAATTCAAGCAATGGGTGGACTACGCCAAGTCGCAAGGTGCCATCGGTACCGGCCCGTCGGCGAAGTTGACCAAGGGCGGCGATCAGAGCTATTCGGATCTGGTGCAACCGTGGATGAACCAATACACCCACGATCAGGGCATGCTGGTGCACGTCTACACCGTTGATGAGCCGGTGGACTTCGAGAAAGTCATGGCGGCCGGTGTCGACGGCATCTTCACCAACCGCGCCAGCGAATTGTTGAAGTTCTACAAACGCCCGGCGGCTGGCACGGTTGATCAGGTGTTGAAGAACAACGGTTTCTGATCTGAAATCCAGGCGCCTTCATCACGGGCAAGCCACGCTCTCACAGGTTCTGTGCAGGTGCATGGCTTGCCCGTTTTGTTTGGGTGCAGGGTTTTAAGGGTGAGTTAAGTTGCGCTGGTTAACCTGAGGCCACTTAAACGAGTCACCCAAGGAATGAACCGATGAAAACTTTGACTGCCCTGTTTACCGCCACTGCCCTGACCCTCACTGCTGGCGTGGCCCTGGCTGATGTCCGCGTCGACCAGATCCCGCAACTGGTCAAGGAAGGCAAGATCAAGTCGCTGGAATCGATGAATGCCGATGCGCTGAAACTGTATCCGGGTGCAACTATTACTGACACTGACCTGGATAACCACTTCAACGGTTATGAGTATGAAGTTGAATTGAAAACTGCTGATGGCAAAGAGTTCGATGTGGACTTTGATGCGACCACTGGCAAGGTGTTGAGCAACAAGCAAGACACTTGATACCGCGTATAAAGCAAGCCGCACGATTGAGAGATCGTGCGGCTTTTTTGTGTCTGGTGTTTGGCCCGGTTGATGTGTTGTCAGTGAGATTTTCTCCCCCTCACCCCAGCCCTCCCGAAACTGATCTGGTCAAACGATACTGGACACGGTTATAGGGTTTAGGTCATTTCTCATGCTGCCAAGGCTTCCATTGCTACCGGAGTCCGATATCCGTTGTGACTGTGCAGCCTGATCCGATTGTAATAATGGGTCAGGTAGCGCAACACATCGGTACTGGCCTCATCTTCGTTTCGGTAGCCAGCCTTGGGTATCCATTCAGATTTCAAACTGCCAAAGAAACGCTCCATCGGGGCGTTATCCCAGCAGTTTCCTCGTCGACTCATGCTTTGTTTTATCCGCATCTCCGACAGCGTTTCACGGAACATTTTGCTGCTGTAATGGCAACCCTGATCCGAATGGAACATTAGGTTTTCAGGGCGTCCTCGCGACTCGAAAGCCATCTTTAACGCTCGACAGGTCAGAGCTGAATCCGGACTTCTGGACATCGCCCAGCCGACGATGCGGCGGGCATGCAGATCAAGTACAGCAGCCAGATAAACCCAGTAAGTACCGGCCCAAATGTAAGTCACGTCGCCACACCACACTCGATTGGGGGCCTCGACATTGAATTTACGCTCCAAATGATTTGGGGCGTATTGCGCCTCCGCACCGCTGGGTTTGTACCGATGCCTGCGCCGTTGCTGGCTCTTCAAACCGAGCTCGCGCATCAGGCTACGAGCCATGTAACGACCTACCGACTCTTTTTCGTTACACAGCGCTTTTGACAGGCTGCGCGCGCCCATTGAGCCGCGACTTTGCTCATGTAATTCGGCAGCCTTGATCTTTAGGCGATCGCGTCCGACATGCACTTTCGCCCGCTGTTTCAGACGCTCGTAATAACTGCTGCGGTTGATACCAAACACGCCACACAACTCGGATCTTGGATATTGCTCGCTTAACTCCTCGACCAGCCTTACCGATCGAGGGAATCCGACATCAAGAGAGCTGTAGCCTTTTTTAAAATTTCCTTCTCGCGCTCAATCCGTCGAATTGTTGCTTCCAGTTCCTGGATGCGTTGTTGGTCAACGGTCATGGCCTTGGACTTCTCAGGCGTCTTGCCGCTGCGCTCCGCACGCAGTTGCTCAACCCAGCGGCGCAGAGCTGTAGGGCCCACGCCCATTGCTTCGCAGGCTTCACTCACCGAATAGTCTTTATCCAAAACCAGGCAAGCCGCATCCCGTTTGAAATCTGTCGAAAAATATCTTCTGGTCAAATCACACCTCTTCGTTGGGCGTAGATTAACGCCCTTTAGGGGTGTCCAGAATCATTAAGCCAGATCAAACGTCGGACCGCCCCCAAGGGGGCGAGGGGGAAAGGGAGCCGATCGGGGGGTTATTCAAGACCTGAGTTCGACTCGATGTTTCAGGTCGGCGTAACGCAAATAATCACCACGGTCAGTCCCCTCTCCCTCCGGGAGAGGGCTAGGGTGAGGGGAAAAGGCATCACACCGAGGTGCTGACCAACGACCCCGAAGTGCTCGAGTCGGAGTCCTGCAACGCCTGCAACAATGAAGCTGTGGCGGTCGACAGGGAGGCCGAGGTGGCGGTGATCTGCGCTTGTGCGGCAGCTACTTCGGCGGTTTTGGCATCCGAACTTTCCTGCTTCGCCTGGGCCGCTTGCAGCGCTTGCTGCTCCTCCTGCAATTGCTTCTGCAACTCGGCAATCTGCTTGCGCAGTTCTTTCACCGAATCCGATTCTTCACTGCTGCTGGAGCTGCTGTCACCCGCCGGAGCGGCCCCACCACCGGCGGCGACTTTACCGCTATCGGCAGTCGCGCCCGTGCTGGCGGTTGCTGAGGTAGACGTGTCGTCAGCAACGTCGCTAATCGACGTTTTGCTGGTGGGTGTGCTGAGAGTCTGATTGATCGAAACAGACGTGATGCTGACCATGGAAATACTCCAATGCCGGTTATAGATAACCGGTCATCGACCACGGCTGCTTCAATTTGAGATCGACTGTGTACCGACTCGGTATCCGAACCGGTACACAGGCATTGGCGTCAGGCACTCAGACGCGCGGTGACTTCGCTCAGCTCCCCCGACAGACTGTGCAGGTTCTGACTCGCGCTTTCGGTGCGCTGCACGTTGTCGAGGTTGGTGCTGGCGATCGAGGTGATCTCGGTGAGGTTGCGCGAGATGTCCTCGGCCACCGAGGTCTGCTCTTCGGCGGCGGTAGCAATCTGACGATTCATGTCGCGGATCGCTTCCACCGCGTGGGTGATGCGCTCCAGCATCGCGCCGGCCTGGGTCACCTGCTCGACGCTTTCATCACTGCGCGTCTGGCCGCTGTCGATGGCTTGCGCCGCGTCCACCGCGCCGGTCTGCACGCTCTGGATGATCTGGTTGATCTCGATGATCGACTCGGCGGTGCGTTGTGCGAGGTTGCGTACTTCATCGGCGACCACGGCAAAACCACGCCCGGCCTCACCGGCGCGCGCCGCTTCAATGGCCGCGTTCAATGCCAGCAGGTTGGTCTGTTCGGCGATGCCGCGAATCACTTCCAGCACTTTGCCGATGCGGCCGCTGTCGGCTTCCAGACGACGGATCACCGTGGCGGTGTTGGCGATTTCACCGCGCATCTGGGTGATCGAGTGGATGGTGCTCTGCATGACCTTTTCACCCTGCTGGGCGGACTGGTCGGCATCGTCGGCCGCACGCGCAGCATCAGCGGCGTGACGCGCCACTTCCTGGGCGGTGGCGGACATTTCGTTCATCGCCGTGGCCACTTGATCGGTGCGATTGAATTGTTCGTTGGTGCCGCCGGCCATGGTCGTGGCGATCGCATTCAACTCGCCACTGGCGCTATCCAGATTGCTGGCGCTGCGTTGCAAACGGGTGAAGGTTTCGGAGAGGAAATCGCGCAAGGTGTTGGCGGCGGCGGCGAGGTTGCCCAGCTCATCCTGGCGGTCGCTGACCACGCGCTCGGCGAGTTTGCCGCGACTCAACTGGGTCACGTAATCGATCAGTTTGCGAATCGGTTCGACCAAGTTACGGTTGACCAGCCACAGGCTCAACAAGCCGATCAGCAGACCCGACGCGAGCATCACCAGCAGCCCCAGCCACACGGTGCGATCAGCCTCGGCACTGATCAGCGCCGACTGCGCGGTGCCTTGCTTGCGCAACTCGGCGACCAGCTCGCTCATCTGATCGCTGGCGGCGCGGTCGACGCCTTTGACCGCCGCATCACCAGCCGTCGGATCACCACCGGCAGCCACGTAGGCATCGCGGCCCTTCTGGTAGGCAGCGCCGAGCAGACGATGTTCTTCACGCAGACGTTCGATGCGGGTTTTCAGCGCCGGCTCGATGCCTTTCTGGCTGGCCAGTTCACCGAGAATGTTCTGCACATCGCGCTGACGATCCTCGAACTGGCCCCAATATTTAGCCAGATCCACCGGTTGCTTACCGCGCAGCAGAACGTTTTTCCATTCCTGCACCTGCACCTTGAATTGCAGGTTGGCCTCGTCGATCAATTGCGAAGTGTGCAAGGGACCGGCGATCAACTGGCTGTAACTCTGCACGCCGTTGGACAGAAAGTGAAAACAGGCCAGGGCGATCAACAGCATCGCCAGCAGGCTGCCGCTCAGCAGGGCGAGAATTTGCGCTCTCAGGGATTTTTGCAGCATCGAAAGATACTCAGGACAAGGATGAGGCACGCCCGGTAAGGCGTGAAATTTTGCCGGACATCCCTGTCGGCACGCCTTGGCTCATGGCCAAGCGCGCGCAACGTAACCCAAGCGTGATCGGCGCACCAGAGCGTTTCTTGAAGAAACTCCGACCGCCGGTAAGTCGCTGATTTGGCGTCACTTTGCTGTCACACAAACGTCATGTGACATTGCGATGATGCGGCTCAGTGAACCTGCCATTTGCGCGACCGACGCACCCTCCTCGCAGCGAGCCTTCATGAACCACAGCCTCGATATCAGCCATCGCGATCCCGATCTGTTTGGCCTGCTCTACGGCTTTCGTTTCCTGCCCGGCGAACGTGGCCGCGAAGTCGACTCGGCGACAGCGTTGCGCTGCTTGCAGGACGATAACGACACGGGCGAATTCCTTTGGCTGCACCTCAATCTGGCGCACGCGGCGTGCGAGCGCTGGATGAAAAGTCATCTGCAATTGCCCGAGGAGTTTTTCGAAGCGTTGCACGAAGGTTCGCGGTCGACGCGCATCGAGCATGTCGACTCGGCGTTGCTGGCGGTGGTCAACGATGTGGTGTTCAACCTCAGCAGCATGGTCTCCTCGGACGTGTCGACGCTGTGGGTCTGTGTGCGCAGCAAACTGATCGTCAGTGCGCGTCTGCAACCGCTGCACTCGGTGGATAAATTGCGCTCGTCGGTGAAGGCCGGCGAGCGTTTTCGTTCGCCCTCGGAATTGCTCGTGCATCTGCTGCGCGATCAGGGCGAAGTACTCACGCAGATCGTGCGCAAGACCAGCATGAGCGTCGATCAGGTCGAGGACGAATTGCTCTCCTCGCGGCTGTCGACCAACCGTGCCGAACTCGGTGCCAATCGCCGTGTGCTGGTGCGGCTGCAACGGCTGCTGGCGCTGGAGCCGGGTTCGCTGTTGCGTCTGCTCAACCGGCCGCCGTCCTGGTTGCAAAAGGAGGACGTCAAGGAGCTGCGCAAATCCACCGAGGAGTTTGCGCTGATTATCAACGACCTCACTGCGCTGGGTGAGCGGATCAAACTGTTGCAGGAAGAGATCGCCGCCAACCTCAACGAACAGAGCAACCGCACGCTGTTCACCCTGACCGTGGTGACGGTACTGGCGCTGCCGATCAACATCATTGCCGGTTTTTTCGGGATGAATGTGGGCGGGGTGCCGTTGTCGCAAGATCCGGAAGGGTTCTGGATTCTGGTTGCACTGGTGGCGACGTTTACCGTGATTGCCGGGCGGTGGGCGTTTCGCAAACGCGGGGATTATTAACCACCGAACCTGATGTCCAGCACAGATCCCCAGTGGGAGCGAGCCTGCTCGCGAAAGCGATCTGTCATTTAACAATGATGGTGACTGACACTCCGTCTTCGCGAGCAGGCTCGCTCCCACAGGGATCTTCTTCAACCTTCAGATCAGCGGTGGGGCTAAAGCCGCAAACACTGACATGGCGCAGTTTCTCTGTAACATTCTGCAACGATCATGGGCGACATTCCTTCCCTCGCTCAGGATTGTCCGCTCATGGCTACTCCCTCCCTGACCGCCAGCCCTGCGTCCGCCGCCAGCGGCAGGCCAGCCCTCGACAAGAAAACCGGCCCGTTCACCTACGTGATCTTTTTCGCGGTACTGGCGATGGGGATGCTGTTCACCGCCTACAGCCTGATGCACGACATGCACGAACTCGGCACGGTAGTCACCACGTGGACGCCGTTCCTGCTGCTCGGTGTGGCGCTGCTGATTGCCCTGGGTTTCGAGTTCGTCAACGGTTTCCACGACACCGCCAACGCCGTCGCGACGGTGATCTACACCCACTCGTTGCCGCCGAATGTCGCGGTGGTCTGGTCGGGGTTCTTCAACTTTCTCGGCGTGTTGCTTTCGAGCGGCGCGGTGGCGTTCGGCATCATCGCGTTGCTGCCGGTGGAGTTGATTCTGCAGGTCGGTTCGTCTGCCGGTTTCTCGATGATTTTCGCCCTGCTGATCGCGGCGATCCTGTGGAACCTCGGCACCTGGTGGCTCGGTTTGCCGGCATCGTCTTCGCACACGCTGATCGGTTCGATCATCGGCGTCGGCGTGGCCAATGCCTTGATGCACGGCCGCGACGGCACCAGCGGTGTCGATTGGGCGCAGGCGACCAAGATCGGTTACGCCTTGCTGCTGTCGCCACTGGTGGGGTTCGGCTGCGCGGCGCTGTTGCTGCTGGCGCTGCGTGCATTCGTGAAGAATCGCGCGCTGTACAAGGCCCCTAAAGGCAACACCCCGCCGCCGTGGTGGATTCGCGGTTTGCTGATTCTGACCTGCACCGGCGTGTCCTTCGCCCACGGCTCCAATGACGGCCAGAAAGGCATGGGCCTGATCATGCTGATTCTGGTCGGCACATTGCCGATGGCCTACGCCTTGAACCGCACCATGCCCGAAGAACAATCGCTGCAGTTTGCCGCCGTGGCGCAAGTCACCCAGCAAGCGCTGGTGAAAAGTGCCCCGCTGCCGACGCCGGCCGATCCGCGTGCGGTGCTCTCCGATTACGTGCGCAGCAAGGACGCCACGCCGCAACTGATCCCCGCCCTCGCCGCCCTCACCGGGCACATTGGCGAAGAAGTCAAAGGCTACGGTTCGCTGGCGAAAGTCCCGGCCGAAGCCATGGGTAACGTGCGTAACGACATGTACCTGGCCAGCGAAAGCATTCGCCTGATGGACAAGAACAAGGTCGGCAATTTCGACGCTGACACCAGCAGCAAACTGCAACTGTTCAAACAGCAGATCGACAACGCCACACGGTTTATTCCGCTGTGGGTGAAGATCGCCGTGGCCATCGCGCTCGGGTTGGGCACCATGGTCGGCTGGAAGCGGATTGTGGTGACGGTCGGCGAGAAGATCGGCAAGACCCATCTGACCTATGCCCAGGGCGCCTCGGCGGAAACCGTGGCCATGCTCACCATCGGTGCGGCGGACATGTTTGGTTTGCCGGTGTCGACGACCCATGTGTTGTCTTCGGGGGTGGCCGGGACCATGGTTGCCAACGGTGGCGGGTTGCAGATGAAGACCATCCGCAATCTGTTGATGGCGTGGGTGCTGACACTCCCCGCCGCCATTCTGCTGTCAGGCAGCCTCTACTGGCTGTTCACCCAGATCTTCTGACCGACGAAGATCCCCTGTAGGAGTGAGCCTGCTCGCGATAGCGGTGTGTCAGTCAACATTGATTAAACTGGCACACCGCTATCGCGAGCAGGCTCACTCCTACAGTTTTGACCGGTGTTCAGGTTCAGAGCGCGGAGCGGATCAGATCGCCCAGCCAATCCATAAACACTCGCACCCGCAACGGCAAATGCCGCTGCCGCGCATACAACAATGAAATCCCCATCGCCGGCGCAGTGAACTGCGGCAACACGGTCACCAGTTCGCCGTTTTCCAGATGCGGCTGCATGCCGGTACGCGGCACCTGCGTCAGACCAAATCCACCGAGGCACGCCGACTCGTAAGCGTCGGTGCTGTTGACCGTAATGCTGCCAGCCATCGGCAAGCGTTTAACCTGACCGCCCTCCTCGTACACAAAACCTTCCGAACGCGAACCGAGCACGCCGACGTAATGCACCAGTCGATGCTGCGCCAGATCCTCAAGGGTTTGCGGCACGCCGTAACGCTCGAGGTACGCGGGGCTGGCGCAGTTGGCCATCTTGAAGTCGCCGAGGTGCCGCGCGACCACCGACTGATCCGGTTGCGCGCCGATGCGTACCACGCAATCGAAGCCTTCGCTGAGCAGATCAACCCGGCGATCGGTGCTGCTGATTTCCAGCTCCAGGTTCGGATGACGCGCCATGAATTGCGGCAGGCGCGGCATGATCAGACGCCGCGCGAGAATGTTCGGCATGTCGACCCGAATGCGCCCGGTCAGCGACGCCTCGTCCTGGCGGAACAAGCCCTCGATCTCGTCCATGTGCGAGAGCAGGTCCTTGCTGCGCTCGTACAACACCAAGCCGTCCTGCGTCGCCTGCACCTTGCGTGTGGTGCGTTGCAGCAGACGCGTGCCAACCAGGGTTTCCAGCGCTTGCACATGTTCGGACACGGTCGAGCGCGGCAAGCCAAGGCTCTCGCCCGCGAGGGTAAAACTCGACAGTTCGCTGACCCGGACGAAGGTGCGCAGCAGTTCCAGTTTGTTCATAAGGCACCCATGGATTGTTCGGCTGAGCCGATCAGTGATTCCGTTTTCAACCTGTTTATCACCCCTTGGCGGACAAATAAACTGAGTCCATCACCACTCACCGTAATCGAGGAAGCCTCCATGAATCGCAAAATCGCATTGATCACCGGCGCCAGTCGCGGCTTGGGCAAAAACGCCGCCCTGCACCTCGCCGCTCAGGGCATCGACATCATCGGCACCTACCACAGCCGCGCCGATGAAGCCCAGGCGCTGGCAACAGAACTGCAGGCACTCGGCGCGAAAGCCGTGATGCTGCAACTGGACGTCGGCCGCAGCGAAAGCTTTGCCGATTTCGGTACACGTGTTGAGCAGGCGTTGCAGCAGACGTTTGACCGTCAGCGTTTTGATTTCCTGATCAACAATGCCGGGATCGGCGTGCATGCGCTGTTTGCCGAGACGACCCCGGAGCAGTTTGATTTGCTGATGAACATTCAGTTGAAAGGGCCATTCTTCCTGACCCAGCAGTTGCTGCCGCTGATCAACGATGGCGGGCGGATCATCAATATTTCCAGCGGCCTGACCCGTTTCAGTCTGCCGGGTTACGGCGCCTATGCGGCGATGAAAGGCGCGATGGAAGTGCTGACCCGTTATCAGGCCAAAGAGCTGGGGGCCCGGCAGATCGGCGTGAACATTCTCGCCCCGGGCGCCATCGAAACTGACTTCGGCGGTGGCGCCGTAAGAGACAACTCGGCGCTGAATGCAATGGTCGCCAGCAACACCGCATTGGGCCGTGCCGGGCAGCCGGATGACATTGGCGGGGCATTGGCGTTGTTGCTGTCGCCGGGTGCGCAGTGGATCAATGGTCAGCGGGTCGAGGCATCCGGCGGCATGTTCCTCTAACCAACGCTGAAATACTTTCCCTGGTAGGAGATGCCGAAGGCTGCGATCTTTTGATCTTGTCTTTAAAAACAAAATCAAAAGATCGCAGCCTTCGGCAGTTCCTACAGGGGGATCGAGGTTAGTTCTGGCAAGCGTTACGGGTCATGAAGCGCTCACGTACCACGTCATAACCCCAGTGATAAACATAGGTGTACGGCAGGAAAAACAGCAACACGCCGATGTCGAGCAAAAACGCCTGCCACAGGCTGACCGACAGCCACCAGGCAATCAGCGGCACGCCCATCACGATCAAGCCGCCTTCGAACAGCAGCGCGTGCACCACACGTATCCAAGCGTTGTGCGCGACGTTCATGCGTTCCAGCATCCGGTCGAAGAAACGGTTGAACACCACGTTCCAGCCCAGCGCCAGCAACGCGATCAACACGGTCACCGCGCCCATTTCAAGCATCGGTTTTTGCATGATCCACGCCAGCAACGGGGTGCAGATCAGGATGGCCAGCAGTTCGAAACCAACGGCCTGGAAAATACGTTCAGTGATCGATTTGTGGGCAGTCATGGCCTGACTCCTTGAGTGAAGAGGGTTGCCATGATCTATCTTGATACCGATACTTCATAACCAATAACCATCGATCAAGGCGATAGTTGATGATCTCGCAGGAAGTGCTGTTGGCGTTTGTCCAGGCGGCGACCCAAGGCTCGTTTTCGGCAGCGGCGCGCAAACTGGGGCGCAGTCAGTCGACCATCAGCGCGGCGGTGGCCAGCCTTGAGATCGATCTGGATCTGCAGTTGTTCGATCGCAGCAGCCGCAAACCGGCGCTGACCCCGGCCGGGCATGTGATGCTGCAACGCGCTGAGGCGATTCTGGCGGCCAGCAGTCGTCTGGAAATGACTGCGCGGCAGTTGTCCCAAGGCGTCGAGCCGAAGCTGACCGTGGCGATTTCCGACACTTATCAGTCGTACCGTTTTGAAGCGGCGCTGGTCGGGTTTGAGCAGCGTTATCCGGATCTGGAGCTGGAATGCCTGATCGCCGAATGCGATGACCTGATCGAGCTGGTGCAGCGCGGTCGTGCGCATCTGGCCTTCGCCGAGATGCAAGAGAGCTACCCACCGGACCTGGCGACCTCGACGGTGTCCGAGCGCACGGAAATCGCCTTGTTCGTCAATCGCGATCACGCGCTGGCCAAGCTTGATCACGTTGATCAACACGTCCTGGAACAGCACCGTGAATTGCGCCTGGCGACCATCGTCAATTCTTACGACAGTCGCGGCAAAGGTCGGGTGTGGTCGGCACCGAGTTATCTGATGTTGCTGGAAATGGCCGAGAAAGGTTTTGGCTGGGCGCCGTTGCCGCGTTGGCTGGCGCAGCGTTTTGGCAATGATTTGTTGGTGGAGTTGAAGGTGCGCGGCTGGCCTAAGCCGGTGTTTGTTGATGCGTTGTGGTCGCGGCTGTATCCGCCGGGGCCGGCGGGGAGCTGGTTGTTGAGCAAGATGCTGGAATAGTGGCGCGCTTAATCGCTAGCCGGCATGAAGCCAAAAGCCCCTCACCCCAGCCCTCTCCCGGGGGGAGAGGGGGCCGACCGCATTGTGTTGCGTCATACATCGACCTGAGAGATCGAGTCGATTATGGATTGATTGCTGCGTTATATATGGTCGTGAAATTTGGGTCGATTATGGATTCACCGCTGAGCGTTCAGGTCGGCGTACTTCTACAGCATCCCCCAATCAGTCCCCTCTCCCCCTGGGAGAGGGCTAGGGTGAGGGCCATTCCAGCGCCGAAAGCCGCCCTTCGATAAAACGCCGCTCCGGCTCTTGCCGGGTCAGCTCCAAGGCCCGCAGATACGCAGCCCGCGCTTCCTCCAGCCTACCCAACTGCCGACAAAACTCCGCCCGCGCCGAATGCGCCAAGTGGTAATCCTGCAACTCGCCGCGTCCCAAAATCCCTTCAATCAGATTCAAACCGTTCAGCGCCCCATCCCGCTTGGCCACCGCCACTGCCCGGTTCAACTCGATCACCGGCGAAGGCACCGCACGCAACAGCACGTCATACAAACCAACGATCTGCTCCCAATCCGTCTCCCCCGCCGACGGCGCCTCAGCATGAACCGCCGCAATCGCCGCCTGCAAACAATATGGCCCAAAGCGCCGTGTGGTCAGCGCATGCTCGACCAGCGCACATCCCTCAGCAATCAACCCGGCATCCCACAGTGAACGGTCCTGATCATCCAGTAGCACCAGTTCACCACTCGGCGAAGTGCGCGCCGACCGTCGCGACTCGTGCAACAGCATCATCGCCAGCAGCCCCATCACCTCCGGCTCCGGTAGCAATTCCATCAACAGTCGGCCAAGCCGTATCGCCTCGCGGGTCAGATCTTCACGGATCAACTCGGCCCCGCACGACGCCGAATACCCTTCGTTGAACACCAGATAAATCACCCGCAACACGCTATCGAGGCGCTCGGGCAGTTCGCTCAGGCTCGGTACTTGATAGGGAATTTTCGCGTCACGAATCTTCGCTTTGGCGCGCACGATGCGCTGGGCAATCGCTGCCGGCGCGGAGAGAAAGGCGCGGGCGATTTCCTCGGTGGTCAGGTCGCAGACTTCGCGCAACGTCAGCGGCACTTGCGCATCCGCTGCCAGCGCCGGGTGACAACAGGTGAAGATCAGCCGCAGGCGATCGTCTTCCACGTCTTCACCGCTCCAGTCGGCCTGTTCCAGTTCTTCCAGCTGCGCCAACAACAATGGCTGCGAGGCCTTGAACCGCGCGCGGCGGCGCAACACATCAATTGCCTTGAAGCGCCCGGTGGACACCAGCCAGGTGCGCGGGTTGTCCGGCACGCCGTCGCGCTGCCAGCGTTCGACCGCGACGAAGAACGCCTCGTGCAAGGCTTCTTCGGCGAGGTCGAAATCACCCAGCAAGCGAATCAGCGTCGCCAGGATCCGCCGCGATTCTTCGCGGTAGACCTGCTCGACCCGCGCCTTGACCTCAGACATTCAATTGCCGCACCGGTCGTACTTCCACGCTGCCCACCCGCGCCGCCGGAATATTGCCGGCAACCTGAATCGCTTCGTTGAGGTCCTTCGCGTCGATCAGGTAGAAACCGGCCAATTGCTCTTTAGTTTCGGCGAACGGGCCGTCGGTGATCGACAGTTTGCCGTTGCGCATACGCACCGTGGTGGCGGTCTGCACCGACTCCAGCGCCTCGGCGGCAACCATCCGCCCGCTGCCCTGAATCGACTCGGCGTAGGCCCAGCACTCGGCGTCTTCCGGGCTGTCGGGCGACGAATGCAACAAGTGCTCATCGCTATAGACCAGGCATAAATACTTCATGGCGTTCTCCTGAATCGGACGGTTCAACTATGGCTGAAGATCAGGGAGTCACATCGAACAGGGTCGCGCCGCTCATCGGATCGAACGGCGCCGACCAGTGTTCGTGGACGATTTTCCATGTCCCGCCAACCTGCCGATAGCAAGCGGTGACGCGCATCCAGCAGCTCTGGGTTTCGCCCTTGTCATTGGTGCCGCCGCAATTGGCCACCCAGTGGGCGAAGGCGATGCTGTCCGCGCTTTCGATGGCGATTTCGTGGAACTCGAAAATGTGCGGGCCGGGGCACATTTCCATGCACTCGACCCAGTGCGCGCGGTAGGCGGCTTTACCCTTGAATTGCAGGGCCTTGATCGCGTCGAAAGAGACGATGTCGTCGGCGTACAACGCCATGACTTTCTCCACGTCCTTTTTCATGACGGCTTCGCGGTAGGTGTTGATCAGGGTCTGGATCTCGGTTTGTGCGCTCATGGTGTTCTCCGTGTTTTTGTTGTGAAGACACCCTTAGTCGTTCGGCACTTGAGCTGATCGACAGGCGAAACAAAAAATTTCCGCAGAAGACAAAATCGCTAGAATCCGAGCCTCATCTTTGTAGGAAAAAGGAAATTCCCGTGTCAGCCCAACTCGTGCCGTACGACAGCCTTAACACCTTGCAGCGTGAGCAAGTCGAGGCGATTGAAATCCATGCCGAGCAGATCAAGTTCTCCGGCGATATCCATGGGGCTTTGCACACCCTGCTGTCGAAACCCGGGCCGGGTGTGAAGGGTTTTGCGCTGCTGGCGGATGAAGTACCCGTGGCGTTTCTGTTGCTCAAGCGCCCGCCAGTGTTGCCGGCCTGGGCCGATGAACACAGCGCCACCCTGCATGCGTTGCAGGTTGATCGCCGCGCTCAGGGCAAGGGTTACGGCAAGGCCTGTCTGCAAGCGTTGCCCGAAGTTGCGCGTCAGGCGTGGCCGGAGATCAAGGGACTGGAATTGTCGGTGGACGCGGATAACGACGCAGCCATCGCGCTGTATGCCAAACACGGCTATGTCGACAGCGGCGAAGCGTACAAGGGCCGGATCGGTTACGAACGGCGCATGGGGCTGTTTTTCTAAGTCATCGAGGGAAGCACGATGATCGACTCAATCGAAGCACTGGAAGCGATTTACGGACTGCCCCACGAGCGGGCAGTGCGCAAGCAGATCGGTTTTCTCAACGAGGATTATCAGGCAATGGTGCGCCTGTCGCCGCTAGTGATTGTCAGCTCGGTGAGCGCCGATGGCCTGGATAATTCGCCGCGCGGTGACAAAGCCGGGTTTGTGCGGATCATTGACGAACGCACGCTGGCGTTGCCCGATCTCCCAGGTAACAACCGCATCGATACCCTGCGCAATGTGCTGCACGATTCGCGGGTGTCGTTGTTGTTCATTATTCCGGGGATTGGCGAGACGTTGCGGGTCAATGGCACGGCGGTGATTAGTGCTGAGCCGCAGTTGCTGGAAAGCTTTGCGGTGAACGGCAAACCGGCGAAAACGGTGTTGCTGGTGACGGTGGAAGCGGCGTTCTTTCATTGCTCGAAAGCCTTCGTCCGCTCGGATGCGTGGAACCCGGAAACGCATCTGCCGCGCTCGGCCCTGCCCTCTGCCGGCGCCTTCCACAAACGCCTGAATGACGGGCAGTTCGATGCTGATACCTACGACCGTGAAGCGCCAAAAAGAGTAAGCGACACTCTCTACTAAACGCGGAATTTCAAACGCCACAACACCCTGTGGGAGCGAGCCTGCTCGCGAAAGCGTCATATCAGTCAACAAATTGGTTGGCTGACACGGCCTCTTCGCGAGCAGGCTCGCTCCCACAGTTTTGATCGGTGTTGGGTTATAAGGTAAGGATCATCTCGTGCCACGCCATGCCGCCGTGGTCGGACTCAGACGGTTTGATGTAGGCAAAGCCAAACCCGGCATACAACGGGATATGCTTTTCCTTGCACATCAAATGAATGGTCGCCTTATCCATCCCGCGCATACGTTCAATGAACTCGCCCATCAAACGTTTGGCCAAACCCTGCCCCTGATAATCCGGGTGCACCACCACCGACATGATCACCACGTTTGGCCCTTTCGGGTCGTGGCCGATCAGTTCCTTGAACGCCTCGTCCGACATCTGCACATCAAACGCCGCGCCGGAGTTGACGAAGCCTGCGACCTCACCGTCCACCTCGGCAACGACAAAACCTTCCGGCCAGGTGGCAATGCGCGTGGCGATCTTCTCGCGGGTGGCCGCTTCGTCACCTTCGTAGGCAACGGTTTCGATGGCGTAGCAGCGGTCCAGGTCGGCGGCGGTGACGTTGCGGATAACGGTGTTCATGGCGGCTCGGAAATCGGCAGAAGAAAGTGCCGAAAGCATAAAGGAATAAGGCCTGCATATCGATGCGCAAGGACGGCGTAAAACCTGCGTATAAGTGCTTTTCTTCGGGTTCGCGGCGGGCTATTTCTCAGGTGTGTCTCTGATCACCCTTGGGGGAAACCGTTTATGAGCAGCGTTGAAATCGGCCTGTTGATGGTGTTGGGCATCAGTACGTTCGGCTTTATCACTCTCGGCATCGACCTGTTGCGGGCGCGACGGTTGGGCAAGGGTAAACGCGGTTGAAAATCATGAGGCGGATCAGTGATCCGCCTCATGTCTGTTGGTTCAGCCCTTGGTATCGACCGGCACGCAGATTTCCAGTTTGCCGGTGTGCAGCCGCGGATTGAAATCGGCGCTATAGCGCTCCAGTTCCGGGGCATTGAGCTCTACGTAGTGCGAGGTCGGCAGCCAGGTCTTGTAGATGTATTGCAGGGTTTGCGGCAGCTGTTCGAGCGGCCCCTTGTGCTCGAACACCGCGTATTGCCGAGGCAGCACTTCGACCCACTGGTAGACCTTCTGGTCGAGGTCATCGAGCTTGCTGATTTCCACCCCGGCGATGTAATCGAAGCCGCCCTTGCCGTCGAAATTGCTGCAGACACCGTAGGTCACTTCGTTCTTTTGCCCCTGGATTTTTCCCAGGTGCGGCAAGAACTTTTCCCACAGCGCCGGAATGTCCTTGGCTGTGTCTTGGGTAAATCGACCGCGAAAACCTGCAATCAGCAAGAAGTGTCCATGTTCGAAGCGAGGTTCAGCCACTTCGACGCGTTTTTGCTCATCCATGACTCGACTCCTGGAACAAAAAAGGGGGTTCGGCTGGGAGTATAGAAAGCCAAAGCCGATTCGCACGTTTACAGCGCGTGCAACTGCTCGACGGCGCCCGAACCGACAAATTCGTTGTAGCCAGATACGATCACGTACACCGCGAAATAGCAGAAGATCGCTGCAGATGCCAGGTACGAATAGCGCAACAGCTTATCGCCCAACAGCTTGCCACCATGGCTCGCAGCGAAGCACAAACCCGCCGACCACAGCAGTCCGGCGCAGAGGAACCCACCGAGGAACAGCGCCGAACTCAAAGGACCGCCACCACCGGAACGCGCAATCAAGGTGCCGCCCACCGCCGCGAACCAGAGAATCGCGCTCGGCGACGACATCGCGAGAAATATCCCCCGGAAGAACTCCTTGCGATGGGAGTTCTGCCCCACCTCCGCCGTCTCGGCCAGCAGCGCTTCGTGATGGATCGCCGAGTAAATCATCTTTGCCGCAAAGTAGATCAGCAGCGCCGAACCACCAATCCACAAAACCCAGCGCACGGTTTCGTATTGCAGCAAAACCGTCATTCCGGCCAACGCCAGCACCGCATAAATCAGGTCGCCAACACAGGTGCCGAGGCCCAGCGCAAAGCCCTGAAAGTAACCACGCTGCATCGCCAGGGTGATCATGGCGATGTTGGCCACGCCGATATCCAGGCACAGCGAAAGGCTCAGCAAGAAGCCGCTGGTGAATTCCATCTACCGATTTCCTTGGGACAAAAATGTTTACAAACGGGCTGGACAGTATGCCATCACTGACCTTATCTTCCGCCACAGGTCACCGCAGTGACCAGCGTCGCTCGGACGGTTCCGGGCGCTTACGTTATCCGAGGCAACAATGGCTGAACAAGGTTCGCCGCGCCGCTTTGCGCGCATAGATCGACTCCCCCCTTACGTTTTCAACATCACCGCCGAGCTGAAAATGGCTGCTAGGCGTCGTGGTGAAGACATCATCGACTTGAGCATGGGCAACCCCGACGGCGCCACGCCGCCGCATATTGTCGAAAAACTCGTCCAGGTTGCCCAACGCGAAGACACCCACGGTTACTCCACATCCAAGGGTATTCCGCGTCTGCGCCGGGCGATTTCCAACTGGTACAAGGATCGCTACTCGGTCGATATCGACCCGGAAAGCGAAGCCATTGTCACCATCGGTTCCAAGGAAGGCCTGGCGCATTTGATGCTGGCGACCCTGGATCAGGGCGACACCGTATTGGTGCCAAACCCGAGCTACCCGATTCACATCTACGGTGCGGTGATTGCCGGTGCCCAGGTGCGTTCGGTGCCGCTGGTGCCAGGCGTGGATTTCTTCGACGAACTGGAACGGGCCATTCGCGGTTCGATTCCGAAACCGAAAATGATGATCCTCGGCTTCCCGTCCAACCCGACCGCGCAGTGCGTGGAGCTGGACTTCTTCGAACGGGTGATCGCCCTCGCCAAGCAGTACGACGTGCTGGTGATTCACGATCTGGCGTACGCCGACATCGTCTACGACGGCTGGAAAGCCCCGTCGATCATGCAAGTGCCGGGCGCCAAGGACATTGCTGTGGAGTTTTTCACCCTGTCCAAGAGCTACAACATGGCCGGCTGGCGCATCGGTTTCATGGTCGGTAATCCGGAACTGGTCAACGCTCTGGCGCGGATCAAGAGCTACCACGACTACGGCACCTTCACCCCGCTGCAAGTCGCGGCGATTGCCGCGCTGGAAGGCGATCAGCAGTGTGTGCGCGACATCGCCGAGCAGTATCGCCAGCGCCGCAACGTGCTGGTCAAAGGCCTGCATGAACTGGGCTGGATGGTTGAGAATCCGAAGGCGTCGATGTATGTCTGGGCGAAGATTCCTGAGCAGTACGCGCATCTGGGTTCGCTGGAGTTTGCCAAGAAACTGCTGGCCGAGGCCAAGGTCTGCGTCTCGCCGGGAGTGGGTTTTGGTGAGTATGGCGACGATCACGTGCGCTTTGCGCTGATCGAAAACCAGGACCGCATTCGTCAGGCGGTGCGCGGGATTCGCGGGATGTTCCGGGCGGATGGCCTGGCCCCGAAATCCGGTAACTGACATTTCCCCCTGTGGGAGCGAGCCTGCTCGCGAAAGCGGTACACCCGTCAGCATAATCATTAACTGACACACCGCCTTCGCGAGCAGGCTCGCTCCCACATTGGTTTTGTGTGTAGCGAAGAAATCATCACCCACAAAAAAACCGCATCGCTGCGGTTTTTTTGTGCCTGCGTGAAGTCGCTTAAACGAACAGCGACAACAGCAGGATAAAGCCCAACGCAACGATGGACAGGATGGTTTCCATTGCCGTCCAGGTCTTGAACGTCTCGGCCACGGTCATGTTGAAGTACTGCTTCACCAGCCAGAAACCGGCGTCGTTCACGTGCGACAGAATCAACGAACCGGCGCCCGTAGCGAGTACCAGCAACTCACGGTTAACGCCCGGAATCATCCCCACCACCGGCACGACAATGCCCGCGCCCGTGATGGTCGCCACAGTTGCCGAACCGGTCGCGATACGGATCACCGCCGCCACCAGCCACGCCAACAGGATCGGCGAGATCTGTGCGCTGACCGCCATGTGGCCGATCACGTCGCCCACACCGCTGGTCACCAGCATCTGCTTGAAACCACCGCCGGCACCGATGATCAGAATGATCGCGGCGGTTGGCGCCAGGCTCGCGTCGAGCCACTTGAGCATCTGCTGGGAACCGATGCCCTGCTTGTGCCCGAAGGTGTACAGCGACAGCAGCAACGCCAGCAGCAGTGCCGAGATCGGGTGACCGATCATGTCCATCCAGGTGCGGAAGAAGTGACCGTCCGGCAGCGCCACGTCAGCGAAGGTTTTCAGCAGCATCAGGAACACCGGCAACAGCACGGTGATCAGGGTGATGGTGAAGCTCGGCAGCTTGGCCGAGTCGTCGTTTTCGCGGGCCAGTTGATCGACCAGTTCCTGATTCGGGTGACCCGGAATGTGCTTGGCGATAAACGTACCGAAGATCGGACCGGCAATGATCGCGGTCGGCAGCGCAACGATCAGACCGTAAAGAATGGTCTTGCCGATGTCAGCGCCGAACACGCCGATGGCCAGCAGCGGCCCCGGGTGCGGCGGCACCAGACCGTGCACGGCGGACAGACCGGCGAGCAGCGGGATACCGATCTTGATGATCGACACGCCGGTGCGGCGCGCAACGATGAACACCAACGGAATCAGCAGCACGAAGCCGATTTCGAAGAACAGCGGGATGCCGACAAGGAATGCGGCGAACATCATCGCCCACTGGACTTTGTCTTTGCCGAACGCCCGGATCAGGGTCTGGGCGATCTGATCCGCCCCGCCCGACTCGGCCATCATTTTGCCGAGCATGGTGCCCAGCGCAAGGATGATGCCGACGAAACCGAGCACGCCACCGAAGCCGTCCTGGAACGCTTTGATGATGGTGCCGATCGGCATGCCCGACGTCAGGCCGAGGAACGCGGCGGCGATGGTCAGGGAAATGAACGGGTGAATCTTGAATTTGGTGATCAGGATAATCAGGCCGATTACCGTGACCACTGCATCGAGCAGCAGGTAGGCGTCGTGGGACATGCCAAACATTGGGGGTGTCTCCTGGATTGTTGTTGTTATTGAAGCGGGTTAAACAGAAGTCGGAAGGACAGCGCTATCTCTTTCAACACACTCATACCGCTTGTTTCAGACCGTGGGCCTGCCACCAGACGTGAGCCTGGGACGCCAGTTCTTCAACACTGTGGATCGAAGCATTCAACGCCAACGTCAACGGCTCACCTATCGGCGATTCGAGGGTGGCGAACTGGCTTTCGATCAACGTCGCGGGCATGAAGTGGCCCGGACGGTGGGACACACGTTCAGCGGCAACTTCAGGGGTCAATTCAAGAAACACGAAACCCAGGCCCGGCAAGGCGCTGCGCAACACTTCGCGATAACTGTGTTTAAGGGCCGAGCAGGTCAGCACCGGGCGTTTGCCCAGCGCGTCGACGCGACGCAGTTCATCGCACAGGCTGTCGAGCCAGCCGGCACGGTCGTCGTCGTTCAGGGGGATCCCCGCGCTCATCTTTTCGATGTTCGCGGCCGGATGGAAAGTATCGCCTTCAATGGCAGTGGCGCCGCTCAATTGGCACAGGGCCTCGCTGACGCACGTCTTGCCGCAACCGGCAACGCCCATGATGACCAGGGCGGTGATGGGATGACTCATATAACACCTCAGCGCGCAGACAGCGCTACCTTTGCTAGCTATGACTCTAGTGCACAGGCAGAAGTTGCCGACGCCTTCTTGTCGTTTTTTTGGGTTGCAGCAGGTTTGTTCCCAACGCCAAAAAGCGAAGATCAGGCAAGACCTCGCTTACGCATTTACAGCTGCATCAGGACAGCGCTACCTTAGTGCCTTGATTTTTGTTTGGCAAGCCGCCCGATGACCTCCCCTAAAAACGATAAAAACACTCGCACCACCGGCCGTCCCACCCTGAATGAAGTTGCCCGTCTGGCCGGTGTCAGCCCGATTACTGCCTCCCGGGCCTTGCGCGGTGTCAGCACCGTGGCCACTGACCTTGTGGAAAAAGTCCAGAAAGCCGCGCTCGAACTCAACTACGTGGTCAACCCTGCCGCCCGCGCATTGGCCTCGGCGCAGAGCCATTCGGTGGTGGTTCTGGTGCCTTCGTTATCCAACTTGCTGTTCATCGATACGCTGGAAGCCATTCATCGGGTACTGACGCCCAAAGGCTTCGAAGTGCTGATCGGCAACTTCCACTATTCACGTGATGAAGAAGAAAACCTGCTGCGCAACTACATGGCCTATCAGCCGCGTGGATTTTTGCTGACCGGATTTGATCGCACGGAAAGTTCACGACGAATGATCGAGGCGAGCAATATTCCCTGCGTGTACATGATGGAACTGGACAGCGCTGCCGGAGTGAATTGCGTAGGGTTCTCGCAACTGAGTGCCGGTGAAACGGCGGCCGAACATTTGCTTTCGCGTGGGCGCAAGCGTCTGGCTTACATCGGTGCGCAACTTGATCAGCGCACCTTGTTGCGCGGTGAAGGCTTTCGCAAAGCGTTGCAAAAGGCCGGACGTTACGACCCGGATCTAGAAGTACTGACGCCTCGTTCTTCATCGGTGGGCTTGGGCGGGGAGTTGTTTTTGCAATTGCTCGCGGCGCATCCGGACGTTGATGCGATCTTCTTCGGTAACGATGACCTGGCGCAGGGTGCGTTGCTGGAGGCGCTGCGCAACGGCATCAAGATTCCTGAGCAGGTAGCGATTCTCGGTTTCAACGACTTGCCAATGTCCGAACACATGGTGCCGCGCCTGAGCAGCATCAACACCCCGCGTGAAGCGATTGGCCGGCGCGCGGCGGAGCAGATGCTGACGTTGATGGCCGGTAACAGCGTGGCGCGGCCGGTGGAAGACATGGGCTTTGAACTGAAGATTCGCGAAAGCACCTGACCTCCCACAGATTCAAGGTTGAAACACAATCCCTGTGGGAGCGAGCCTGCTCGCGAAAGCGCGATGTAAGATAAGTATGTGCCGACTGACACGACGCTTTCGCGAGCAGGCTCGCTCCCACATTGGATCTCCACAGTCGCTAGTGGCTGAGCAGATCAACCAGAGCCAGTGCGCCCTTTTGTAAGGGCTGGCTCTTGAGCCATACCGCATGCACCGGCATCACCAGACCATTTTCGATGTTGCGGAAATTCAGCCGTTTCAGTCGCCCGGACTCGATCCGCGACTGCACCACCGACAGCGGGAAATTACCCCAGCCCAATCCTGCCTCGACCATTTCCATGGCCGTCTCGAGATTGTCCGTGCGCCAATACGACTCCGCCACCAACGGCCGTGTTTCGCTGATTGGCAAGTCACGACTGGCGACGATGATCTGCCGTACATGCACCAGATCCTCGAGAAACAGATCCTGCCCCTGCAACAACGGACTGTCCGCCGCCAGGGTGGCGATCATCCGTTCGCTGCCGACAAACTGAAAACGCTCCAGCACATTCATGCTCAATCCGGCGAACGCCAGGCACAGGCTGACGCGGCCGCTGTGCAGCATCGCCAATACGTCGTCCTGCGGCGCGGTCAGCACTTCGATATCGAGCAGCGGATGCCGCTCGGCGATCAGCTTGATCGCCGCCAGCAAACGGCGCCGGTCGATGTCCGCGACCACGGCGATCGACAGCTTGCTCTCCAGCCCCAGCGACAGTTCCACCGCGTGCACTTGCAGTTGCTTGAGCTGCTCGGCGATCAGCCGCGCATGCGGCACCAGCGACAGCGCCATTGCCGTGGGTTGTGGTTCGCGATGGCTGCGGTCGAACAGCAGATAACCGAGTTCCGCCTCAAGGTTGCCGATGCCCATACTTACGGCCGACGGGACTTTGCCCAGCGCACGCGCCGCCGCCGAAAACGAGCCGCGTTCGATTACGGCAAGAAACAGCTCGATGCTGTCACTGTTGAAATTCACTTTGCACACCTATCAACAAAACTGAAAGCTACTGACTTTTTCTGTCAGCGCTATTGAAGCTATCTTTTGCCGCCTTCGCCAGTCCCGCTGGCCAACAAACGGCAAGAAAGAGGCAACTCCCCATGCAAGGCGTCAAACGCAAACTGGTCTATGTGTCGCTCTATGAAGTAATCGGCATGACCTTCTCCGCCCTCGGTCTGGCGTTGTTGTCCGGCACTTCACCGGGCAGCACCGGACCACTGGCGGTGATCATCACCACCATCGCCGTGACCTGGAACTTCATTTACACCTCGTTGTTCGAGCACTGGGAAAGCCGCCAGCAATCGCGCACGCGCACAGTGAAACGCCGTATCGCTCACGCGGTGGGCTTTCAACTGACGCTGATCGTGTTTCTGATTCCATTGATCGCGTGGTGGATGAACATCAGTCTGGTGCAGGCGTTTCTATTGGATCTGGCGCTGATCATTTTCATCCCCTGCTACACGTTTGCCTTCAATTGGCTGTTTGACCGGATTTTCGGGCTGCCAGCCTCGGCGCTACCGGATTCGGCGGCTGCGGCATAAATCGTTAATTCGTAAGCAGATATTGCGAGAATTCAGCGGTTTATCTGTTTAATCCGCCGATATTCACAATCCGTGAACTCCGATAGCAGGCTAAGCTTTTCCATCAATAAAAAATGGACCAGCCCATGACTGCACACGCCCCCGCCACCGCGCAAAGCGACGGCATCGACCCGATACGCGCCGCTCAGGTGTCCGCCCGCATCGATCGCCTTCCGGCGGTCGCGACGATCTGGCGGCTGGTGGCGCTGCTGTCGATCGGTGGATTTTTCGAACTCTACGACCTGTTCCAGACCGCTTACATCAGCCCCGGGCTGATCCGCGACGGGATCTTTGCCACTGGCAATCAGGGCGTGTTCGGTTTCTCTGATCAAGCGGCGTTTGCCTCGGCAACGTTTCTCGGCCTGTTCCTCGGCGCCAGTCTGCTCAGCCCATTGGCGGATCGTTTCGGCCGCCGTGCGATCTTCACCTTCGCCCTGGTCTGGTACACGGTGGCGACGGTGTTGATGGGGATTCAGAGTTCGGCGCTGGGCATCATCTGCATGCGCTTTCTGGTTGGCATCGGCCTGGGCATCGAGTTGGTCACCATTGATGCCTACCTCTCGGAACTGGTGCCGAAACGCATGCGCAGCTCAGCCTTTGCCTTCGCGTTTTTCGTGCAGTTCCTGTCGGTGCCGGCGGTGGCATTGATGTCGTGGTGGCTGGTGCCGCAAGCGCCGTTCGGTGTCTCCGGCTGGCGCTGGGTGGTGCTGGCCAGTGCGGTGTTTGCGCTGTTTATCTGGTGGCTGCGCAAACGTCTGCCGGAATCGCCGCGCTGGCTCGCGCAGCATGGCCGCTTTGAGGAAGCCAACCGGATTCTCGACCACATTGAAACCCGTTGCCAGAAGGACTACGGCAAACCGCTGGACGCCCCCGAAGCCGTGCCCGTCGACGTCGAAGGCAAGGGCCGTTTTGCCGATATCTGGCAGCCGCCGTATCGTCGCCGCGCGTTGATGCTGATCGTCTTCCACATCTTCCAGGCAATCGGTTTCTTCGGTTTCGGCAACTGGCTGCCGGCGCTGCTGTCCGGCCAAGGCGTCAGCGTCACCCACAGTTTGATGTACGCCTTCATCATCACCCTCGCCTACCCGCTCGGGCCGCTGCTGTTCGTGAAGTTCGCCAACCGCTTCGAAAACAAATGGCAGATCGTCGGCTCAGCCCTCGGCGCGATGACCTTCGGCACCTTGTTCGCCCTGCAGACCAGCGCATTCGGGCTGATCTTCTGCGGGGTGATGATCACCTTCTGCAATGCCTGGCTGAGTTTCAGCTATCACTCGTACCAGAGCGAACTGTTCCCGACCAACATCCGCGCGCGCGCCGTGGGTTTCTGTTATTCGTTCAGTCGCTTGTCGACAGTGTTCAGCAGCTTGTTGATCGGCTTGTTTCTCGACAATTTCGGTACGCCGGGGGTATTGGCGTTTATCGTCAGCAGCATGCTGATCGTGATGCTGACCATCGGCTGGTTCGGCCCGCGCACGCGCAATCTGGCGCTGGAGAACATCGCTCATCGCTGATGGGACAACGGTCATCCTCTGCCACTTATCGGCAAGGGATGACCGCCACGAACACCTGACTGATGATCAAGTTGTTGAAATAAAAGGATTTATTCAAAAGGCACGGTAATTGCTCCGATACGCGAGTCAGCAATTACCTACAGGTCCGCACATCATGTTGATCAGTGCCAAACAACAGCAAATCATTCATCTGCCCAAAGCGGTGAATGACGATGCGACGTCCATCGCCGCAGCCGGTCTGCAAGGTGGTCTGCACGGCGCCATGCTGCAAACCCTGCAAAACCAGACCCAGGCGCAAACCGCCGAAGCCACCGCCAAAGTGCAGGACTCGGCCACACAGATCGCCACCCAGCAAGTCAGCGAAGCCTCACGCATCAGCGATAACGTCGACGAAGCGTTCGCCAAGACCCGCGTGAACCTGCAATCGACCGACGCCACCACAGCCTCGGCGGCATCCGCCACTGACGAGTTCAAGGACTACATGAGCAAGACGCCGGAACAGCGTCTGCGCGACAGTATCCTGCAGTCCATGGGGCTGACCGAAGACGACATCAAAGCCATGCCGCCGGAGAAACAACTGGCCATCGGCAAAGAGATCGCCGAGCGCTTGCAGGACAAAATGAAGTTGGCGCAGGCGGAAAAAGACAACGATGTGAAGGACAGCGACAAGCAGGCGGGCAAGTTTCTCGCTGCGCTGTGATTTCCAGGTCGCCTGAAATCAAATGTGGAAGCGAGCCTGCTCGCGAAGGCGGTGAACCAATCAACGTAGATGTTGAATGTTCCGCCGCCTTCGCGAGCAGGCTCGCTCCCACAGTTTTTTGTGTGTTCAGGAAAGATCAGTTCAGTTGCAGGGTCTCATTGAACTGACTGATCGCGTCCACCACATGCCGCGAGCCCTGCTGAATTTCCAGAATCACCTCCCCTGCTTCATTCGCCAGCTCCACACCTAGCCCGGTGCGACTCAGGCTTGACTGCATGCTCGACACCGCACTCAGCGACAGGTCATGGTTTTTGCGCACCACCTCGACAATCTCCAGCGTCGCCTGACTGGTACGCGCCGCGAGGCTACGCACTTCATCCGCAACCACGGCAAACCCGCGTCCATGTTCACCGGCTCGCGCCGCTTCGATGGCGGCATTGAGCGCCAGCAAGTTGGTCTGGTCGGCAATGCCGCGAATGGTCTGGACGATGGTGCCGATGATGTCCGATTGCTTACTCACCGCATCGATACTCGCCGCCGCTTCGTTGAGGTCGCGGGAGATGTCCTGGATGATCTGCACGGTTTGCTGCACGACCTGTGAGCCTTTTTGCGCGCAGGCGTCGTTTTGTACCGAGGTGCTGTGGGCCGATTCAGCAGCGTTCTGCAGCGTGGTCATCTGATGGGTGATGTCGCTGGCGAACTTGACCACTTTGTACAGGCGACCCTTGGCGTCGAACAGTGGGTTGTACGACGCTTCCAGATAGACCATGTGCCCGGACTTGTTCTTGCGCTCGAAACGATGCGAGTGATATTCGCCGCGATTGAGCGAGGCCCAGAATGCCTTGTATTGCGAGGATTCCGCTTCGCTGCGATGGCAGAACATGCTGTGGTGATGACCGACGATTTCGTTGAGCGAGTACTGCATGGTCTTCAGAAAGTTGTCGTTGGCGGCGATGACATTACCTTCCGGGGTGAACTCGATTACCGCCATCGAGCGGCTGATCGCGGCCAGCATGCTTTCTTCTTCATGTTCCTTGTTGATCCGCGCGGTGATGTCCGCCGCTACTTTGATCACGCTTCTGACTTGCTTGTCCGGGCCATACACCGGCATGTAACTGGCTTCGAGCCAAACCTCCCTGCCGCCCTTGTTCAAACGCAGAAAAGTGCCGCTGATGGGCTCACCGCGAGCCAGATCACGCCACAACCTGGCGTACTCCTCACTGCGGTAAAACGCTTCCTCACAAAAGATCCGGTGATGCTTACCGCGCACTTCATCGGCGCTGTAACCCATGGTCTTGCAGAAGTTTTCGTTGGCATCCAGGACGATGCCCTCAGGGGTGAACTCGATCATTGCCATCGAACGGCTGATCGCTTCCAGTTTGGCGTTGGCCTCGGTCAGGGCGCAGCTGAAGCGCTCGATTTCCTGCAGGTCAGCCTTGTGATGTAGGTTGAACATGGTTGTATCACCTTCCGCGCGGACTTTTGATTTGATGAAAGTTCAGTTCTTTCACGATCCACCACTACGTTCCACAGAACAGGCACACGCATTCCTCCACGGGAGGAAGTTGTCAGGTGATAAATGATGATCAATCGGAGTGTCCATGCAGCGACGCTCTAATCAAGACATCCTTCTCTTGATAGCCCGCACGCGGGCCAGCCCTAACGCGTTGAAGAACTTCCATGTAAGCGACGCTCCTTGTTGGTTCAGTGTCGGTGCCTTGGCTTGCGCACTCTGGCAGCATGAATTCACGGACTAACCCTGCATTTCAGCCATGTTTTGACATGACGGTCGACATAGTTAGTTACAGATAGCATAGCCAGCACGAAGCCTTGCGCAAGGCCACTAGTCGGCCAGTATCTGGCACTTTTTGCACAAGAATCGGTTCAGCACGAGGAGAAATGCTGCCGGAGCGGACGCTTTCGCGAGCAAGCTCGCTCCCACATTGGAATGCGTTTCTCCTGTGGGAGCGAGCTTGCTCGCGAAGGCAAAAGTTGCAGCACTACAAAAACAACAGCGGAATCAGCACCAAGGTGCTCAAGGCACGGCCCAGCCAGTGACTATTGAGAACAATGGCAAACCAGCCGCCATAGACGCCGATCAGCAACAGCCAGGTTGGCCACTCGGTACGAGCGGTGAGACGTTGGCACAGGGTTTCGATCTGCTGACGATGGACGGCGTCGAAGTAATGGGGCATGGCGTTGCTCGGAACGGGGATCGTCCCCTTCTGTGCAACGACGCAGTGCAATCTTGCAGATTATTTTCGGATGCAGGCAGGAGCCCGAGAACCGGGCTCCCGAAAGGCGTGATCAGTGACCGAAGATGTCGACTTTCTTGGCTTTCTTCTCCGCGCGTTTTTCAATCGCGGTCTTGGCCGGTTTCTTCTTCGCGGCTTTCTTTGAATCCATACCTTTGGACATGATGCGTACTCCACTCACAGGGGATGTGAGGTCAGGTATACACCTATCCAGAGCCGTGCGTTCTTTTATAATCGGCGCTTTTCACGCCGACAGTCCGATCCCATGCCCGACACCCAATACAGCCTGCTCGACGAGTCGTTATGGCCGTTGATGAACAAGTTTTACCGCAGCCACCAGTCCTCGATGAAAGCGGTTCGCGAGGCACAGTTATGGGTGGCGCGGCGCGGAGAGATCGTTGGCGCGCTGTGCTTGCGGCCAGTGTCCGGCGGGCATTGGTTGACCGGGTTGTTCGTTGATCCGGGGTGTCGTGAACAGGGCGTTGCCGCAAAGCTGATTGCAGCGGCGGTGCAGGATGTGAGCGAGCCGGTGTGGCTGTTCTGCCATCCGGATTTGCGCGGTTTTTATGAGCGACGCGGGTTCACGTTCGACCCGGCCCTGCCCCAGGCGATGGCGGAGCGCTTGAGCCGGTATGCGCGGAGCAAGCCGATGATTGCGATGGAGCTGGCCCCCTCCGCCTAACAAAACCCTGTAGGAGTGAGCCTGCTCGCGATAGCGGTGTGTCAGTCACCGAAAATGTCACTGACAGACCGCTATCGCGAGCAGGCTCACTCCTACAGGGGGGCGTGGTGTTCTCGGGGATCAATCGTCAGCTGTGGGATCAAGATCCGGGAACATCACTTCGGTAAAACCGAACTTAGTGAAGTCGGTGATCCGCGACGGGTACAACCGGCCGATCAGGTGATCGCATTCGTGCTGCACAACGCGGGCGTGGAAACCTGACGCGATACGCACAATCGGCTCGCCCTTCGGATCAAACCCTTCATAGCGAATCTGCTGATAACGATCCACCGCACCACGCAAACCCGGCACCGACAGACACCCTTCGAAGCCCTCCTCCATCAACGGACTCAACGGCGTGATCAGCGGATTGATCAGGATCGTCTGCGGCACCGCTTCAGCGTCCGGGTAACGTTCGCTGTGTTCAAAACCAAAGATCACCAGTTGCAGATCGACACCGATCTGCGGCGCCGCCAGGCCAACGCCACCGACGCTTTCCATGGTCTGGAACATATCGTCGATCAGTTGCCACAGCTCGGGGCTGTCGAACATCTCGACCGGCACGGGCGGGGCAATGCGCAGCAGGCGCTCGTCGCCCATTTTCAGAATTTCACGGATCATGATCAGACTTCGTCAGTGTCCGGCTTGAGCGAATGATCGCGGCCCAGGCCCGAGACGTGTTGTTTGGGATGTTCATCGAGTTCGCCGGGGACTTTCTCACCCGCATCCTTGCCCTCGCTGGACATGTGCTCGATCACCGCATTCATCTCGGCGCCGAGCAACAGCACCGCAGCGGAAATGTAGAAGTACAGCAACAGCACGATGATCGCCCCGATGCTGCCATACATCGCGTTGTAGTTGGCGAAGGTCTTCACGTAGAAGGCGAAACCCAACGAGGCGATGATCCACACCACCACGGCCAATACCGAACCGGGGGTGATGAAGCGGAATTCCTGTTTGACGTCAGGCATGACGTAGTAGATCAGTGCCACCGCGACCATCATCAGAATCACGATCACCGGCCAACGCGCGATGGTCCACACGGTGACGATGAAGTCTTCCAGCCCCACCTGCGCGGCGATCCAGCCCATCACCTGCGGCCCGAGCACCATCAGCGCGGCGGCCACCAGGAGCATGCCGGCAATGCCGACGGTGTAGACAATCGACAGTGGAAAACGCTTCCAGATCGGTCGGCCTTCGACCACGTCATACGCGGCGTTCATCGCGCTCATCATCAAGCGCACGCCAGCGGAGGCGGTGTACAGGGCGATAACAATACCGACGGAAAGCAGGCCACCCTTGGACTGCTGTAACTGGTCAATCACCGGATTGACCTGCTCCAGTGCCTGCGGTGGCAAGACCAGTTCCGATTGCAGGCGCAGCCAAGAGAAGAAGTCCGGCAGGTGCAGGAAACCGATCAGGGCGATCAGGAACAGAATGAACGGGAACAGCGAGAACAGCATCTGGTAGGCCAGTGCCGAGGCATAGGTCGACATCTCGTCGTCGACGAATTCAGTGACCGTGCGCACCATCACCCGGTGCAGGGGCAGACCTTTCATGTCCGGAAATATCATTCGCGTCTCCTTTCGCCGCAATACAGGTTGAAGTCGTGGCGACTCAGGGGCCGTTTTTTACATCACGGTAGCCTGTTTGGCGAACCTCGTCGGGTTGCTGCAGGCTTTTGACACAAAAACGGCCATCCTTGGATGGCCGTTCATGTATTTCGTTCAAGGCTGAATTACGCCTTGTCGACACCTTTCTTGATGGCGTCCTTGGCTTTACCGACCGCTTGCTGGGCCTCGCCTTTTTTCTCTTGCAGTTTGCCTTCGGCTTGCAGCTTGGTGTTGTCGGTGGCTTTACCGACGCCTTGCTTGACGTTGCCGACCGCTTCATTAGCCATGCCTTTTACTTTATCGCCTGTGCTACTCATGGTGTTTCTCCTTGGTGCATTAAGAGGGAAAAGTCAGTACGTAATGATTGACTGGCCGGATTTGCGCCAAGTTTCATTTATTTTCAGCGGCTCATTTCGTCGCGGCGTGCAGGTTGGGCTTTATGTTTGCGTGCGTAGCCCCGAGAATGCGCAACATATGGGCGTCAAGCGCCAGGAACCGATCCCGCAGGAATGTTATGAAACTCGATAAAACGCAGGCCATTGCCCGTCGCAACAAGGAACTGGGCGGCGCCGTGCTCGGCACCAACAACTGCCACTTCGCCGAACTGAACCGTAACCGCAACATCTGGTGGTTCGACCTGCCGGTGTCGCGTCTGGCCATCGGTCAGTACGAGTGGATTCACCTGCTGATGCACACACCGGCCACTGACGAATTGCTGCACCTGAAAGTGCCGACAGTGTTTCTGCGTGAAAAGCTGGAGGGGCTGGTGATTCGCAACGAAGGCAAGCGCAAGGCGGCGTTGAGCCTGGAACTGAGTGCGGACAAGGATTCGTATCTGCAGGACATGCGTCCGGCGGGGACTAACGTGAATTTCGCGCCGTTTCGTCAGTAGGATTTGTGCAGCCCCCTTCCCCTCACCCTAGCCCTCTCCCAAGGGAGAGGGAACTGACCGAGGTGTCTGGATGAGCTGCACCGACCTGAGATATCGAGTCGAACTCAGGTTCTGAACAGCATGAAGATCTGCTCCCTTACCCATTGGGAGAGGGAACTGACCGAGGTGTCTGGATGAGCCACACCGACCTGAGATATCGGGTCGAACTCAGGTTCTGAACAGCATGAAGATCTGCTCCCTTACCCATTGGGAGAGGGGACTGACCGAGGTGTCTGGATGAGCTGCACCGACCTGAGATATCGAGTCGAATTCGGGTTCTGAACAGCGTGAAGATCTGCTCCCTTTCTCCTTGGGTGACGGACTGACCGAAGTGTCTGGACGAGGTACGCCCGACTTGAGATATCGAGTCGAACTCAGGTTCTGAACAGCCCCCGTTCGGCTCCCTCTCCCTCGGGAGAGGGCTGGGGTGAGGGGTAGGCTCAACGCGAAATCCAAGCCCTGCCCCGCACCCAACAAAAAGCCCCGCATCTGCGGGGCTTGGTGTTTTAGGCGGCGGACTTGGCCTTGATCTTCTTCAGCTCTTCATCACGCAACTCGCGGCGCAGGATCTTGCCGACGTTGGTGGTCGGCAACGCATCGCGGAATTCCACCGAACGCGGCACCTTGTAACCCGTGACGTTGGCGCGCATGTGCTCCATCACGGTTTCCTTGGTCAGCGTGACACCCGGTTTGGCGACGATGAAAATCTTGATCGCCTCGCCCGACTTCTCGTCCGGCACGCCGATGGCCGCGCACTGCAACACACCCGGCAGGGTCGCCAGCACGTCTTCCAGTTCGTTCGGGTAGACGTTGAAACCGGAGACCAGAATCATGTCTTTCTTGCGATCAACGATGCGCATGTAGCCGTCCGGCTGGATCAGCGCGATGTCACCGGTCTTCAGCCAGCCTTCGCTGTCGAGCATTTCATCGGTGGCTTCCTGACGCTGCCAGTAACCCTTCATCACTTGCGGGCCCTTGACGCACAGTTCGCCGATTTCACCCAGCGGCTGCTCGACACCGGCATCATCGATGACTTTGCACAGGGTCGATGGCACCGGAATACCGATGGTGCCGATCTGGATGTTCTGGATCGGGTTGACCGTGGCCACCGGGCTGGTTTCGGTCATGCCGTAACCTTCGCAGATGGCGCAACCGGTGACCGCTTTCCAGCGCTCGGCAGCGGCCAGTTGCAAGGCCATACCGCCGGACAACGTAACTTTCAGCGCCGAGAAATCCAGCTTGCGGAAACCTTCGTTGTTGCACAGCGCGACGAACAGCGTGTTGAGGCCGACGAAACCGCTGAACTTCCACTTCGACAGTTCCTTGACCATCGCCGGCAGGTCGCGCGGGTTGCTGATGAGGATGTTGTGGTTGCCGATCAGCATCATCGCCATGCAATGAAAGGTGAACGCATAGATGTGGTACAGCGGCAGCGGCGTGATCAGGATCTCGCAACCTTCATTGAGGTTGGAACCCATCAGCGCCTTGCACTGCAGCATGTTGGCGACGAGGTTGCGATGGGTCAGCATCGCGCCTTTGGCCACGCCGGTGGTGCCGCCGGTGTATTGCAGCACCGCAACGTCGCCGCTGTCAGGATTGGCTTCGGCCACCGGTTGACCCTGGCCCTTGCTCAGCACGTCGTTGAACTTGACGGCTTTTGGCAAGTGATAGGCCGGGACCATTTTCTTCACGTACTTGATGACACTGTTGATCAGCAGGCGCTTGATCGGTGGCAGCAGGTCGGCGACTTCAGTGACGATGACGTGTTTGACGCCGGTTTTCGGCACCACGGTTTCAGCCAGATGCGCCATGTTCGCCAGGCAAACAAGGGCTTTGGCGCCGGAGTCGTTGAATTGGTGTTCCATTTCCCGCGCGGTGTACAGCGGGTTGGTGTTAACCACGATCAGCCCGGCGCGAATCGCACCGAAGACGGCCACCGGGTACTGCAGAACGTTGGGCAGTTGCACGGCGATTCGATCGCCGGGCTGCAAATCGGTATGCTGTTGCAGATACGCGGCAAACGCACCGGACAATTCGTACAATTCACCGTAAGTGATTGTCTTGCCCAGGTTGCTGAAAGCCGGTTTGTTGGCGAAGCGTTGGCAGGATTGCTTCAACACTGCCTGAATGTTCGGATACTCGTCCGGATTGATGTCGGCAGCAATTCCAGCCGGGTATTTATCCTTCCAAAAGTCTTCGATCATGGAAGCCCACTCCTCAGCAACGCGAATTCTTCACCGCATTTGATGCGATTATTATTGGTGTGTGTTTGGTATTGGTGAATCTGGCTTTTATACAGGCCGAGAAGTCACAAAGCGCGCCGAGAGTAGCAGCTTTGCCAAGGGTCGACTAGAGCCAAAAGCGGCCCCTACAGTCATTATCATGACTCAAGACTACCTAGCAGTCATTTTAGAGCAAAAATCCTAGAACACCTTTGAAGCCCCGGTTTTCGGGGACTTAAAGCAAAAGATCGCAGCCTTCGGCAGGCTCCTACAGGAAATGCATTCCAAGGTAGGAGCTGCCGAAGGCTGCGATCTTTGTGTTTTTGACTTTTACGCGATATCGCGCAACTCACGCCGCAGAATTTTCCCGACAGGCGTCATCGGCAATGACTCACGCAACACAATGTGTTTCGGCACTTTGTACGCGGTGAAATTCTCTTTGCAGTAGGCCTTGAGCTCTTCGAGGCTGACCCCGGTTTCCCGCGCCACCACAAACAGCTTCACCGCCTCGCCCGAACGCTCGTCCGGTACGCCGATCACCGCGCAGTTGGCCACTTTCGGATGGGCCATGACCACATCTTCGATTTCATTCGGATAAACGTTGAAACCGGAGACGATGATCATGTCCTTCTTGCGATCGACGATGCGCACGAAACCGTCCGGATCGATCACCGCGATGTCACCGGACTTGAACCAGCCCTCGGCATCCAGCACTTCGGCAGTGGCCTCAGGCTTGTGCCAATAACCTTTCATGATCTGCGGGCCCTTGATGCACAACTCGCCGCGCTCGCCCATCGGCTGTTCGACACCGTCATCGTTGATGACTTTGAGCAACGTGCCCGGCACCGGCAAGCCGACCGTGCCCAGCCGCGACTGGTCGCCGTACGGGTTGGTGCAGGCCACTGGTGAGGTTTCGGTCAGGCCGTAACCCTCGGTGATGCGGCAACCGGTCATCTGTTCCCAACGCTCGGCGGTGGCTTTGACCAGCGCGGTGCCGCCGGAGTTGGTGAGCTTCAGGCTGGAGAAATCGAGGGTATTGAAATCCGGGTGATCCATCAGCGCCACGAACAAGGTGTTCAGGCCCAACAGCGCGGAGAAGCGCCAGTTCTTCAGCTCCTTGATGAAGCCGGCAATATCGCGCGGGTTGCTGATCAGCACGTTGTGGTTGCCGGAAACCATCATGCACATGCAGTTCGCGGTGAAGGCATAGATGTGATACAGCGGCAGCGGCGCGATCATCACTTCCTGGCCTTCGCGCAGCAGCGGCTGGCCGTCCGGGCCGAGTTGCGCGAGACAGGCGCGCACTTGCTGCATGTTCGCCACCAGATTGCCATGGGTGAGCATCGCACCTTTCGCCAGCCCGGTGGTGCCACCGGTGTATTGCAGCACGGCGATGTCGTCGAGGCTGACCTTCAGCGGCTTGATCCCCAGGCCGCGCCCCATGCGCAGTGCGCTCTTGAAGGAGATCGCCTGCGGCAACGAATACGCCGGGACCATTTTCTTCACTTTGCTGACCACGGTGTTGACCAGCCAGCCCTTGGCGGTGGGCATCAGGTCGCCCATCTTCGCTTCGATCAGGTACTGAATGTCGGTATCGGCCAGCACTTCCTGGACCTTCTGGCCGAACATGTTCAGGTACACCAGCGCCCGCGCGCCGGAATCCTTGAACTGGTGGCGCATCTCCCGTGCGGTATACAGCGGATTGGTGTTGACCACGATCAGCCCGGCACGCAGTGCACCGAACACGGCAATCGGGTAATGCAGGATGTTGGGCATCTGCACGGCGATGCGATCCCCCGGAGCCAGATCGGTATGCGCCTGCAGGTAACCGGCGAAGGCGGCGCTCTGCCGCTCAAGTTCAGCGTAAGTCAGGGTGATCCCCATATTGCTGAACGCCGGGCGATCAGCGAACTTCTTGCAGGAACGCTCGAACACCTCGATCACCGACTTGAACTCGCCCATGTCGATGTCCAGCGGTACGCCGGCCGGGCGTTTGTCGTTCCAGAAATCAGGTTGCATTGTTCTTGTCCTCTTTACCTGAGCCGATCCGGGCCGCTTTCTGTCATTTCTGAAAAAGCGGAGCTTCACGGACACTAGCAGTTATGGCCATTGAGGCAAATATGGCCAAAGCCGTCATTGATCGTGTGAATCTTCCTGCCGTGGCGTGAGCTGATCAGACGCGCTATACAATGATCCGACTCTGAGCAAAGGAATCGCCATGATCCACGACACCCTATGGCTGGACGCGAGTGACCGCAGCCGCCTGTTCGTCAATCAATGGCTGCCGGCGGCGCCGTTGAAAGCGGTAATCCTGCTGGCCCATGGCATGGCCGAACACAGCGGCCGCTACGCGCGACTGGCCGACACGTTTTGCGACAAAGGATATGGCGTGTACGCGCCGGATTTGCGCGGACATGGCAAAACCGCCAATCACGGTACCCTCGGCCACTTCGCCGATAACGACGGCTGGTGCAAAGTGCTCGGCGATCTGGCCAGCCTCAATCAGCACATCGGCCAGCAGCACCCCGGCGTGCCGATCATCCTGCTGGGACACAGCATGGGCAGCTATATCGCCCAAGGTTATTTGCTGCATCACAGCGCCAGCCTGCATGGAGCGATTCTCAGTGGTTCCAACTTTCAGCCCGTTGCGCTGTACCGCGCTGCGCGGCAGATCGCTCGCCTGGAAAAACTGCGTCAGGGTGGCAAGGGTCGCAGCGCGTTGATCGAGTGGCTGTCGTTCGGCTCGTTCAATAACAAGTTCAAACCGGCGCGCACACCGTTCGACTGGCTGAGCCGCGACCCGGCCGAGGTCGACCTGTACGCCAACGACCCACTGTGTGGCTTTCGCTGCACCAATCAACTGTGGATAGACCTGCTCGGCGGCTTGCAGCAGATCAGCAAAGCGTCCAATCTCGCCCAGATCGACCCGGGCCTGCCGCTGCTGGTAATCGGCGGCGAATGTGATCCGGTGAGTGAAGGCAAGCGTCTGACAGATCTGGCCAATGCCTTGCGCACGGCCGGCAGCCAGCACCTGCAACTGAAGATCTACCCGCAGGCACGGCACGAATTGTTCAACGAAACCAACCGCGACGAAGTGATCGCTGATGTGCTGGCCTGGATCGATCAGGCCTTGAGCCATCCGCGCCCTCATCGCAGCGAATAATTTTTTGTGGATTCACTGAATCCGTCACAGGAATCGAGACCGATGACCCAGGTTACCAACATCCCTTACGAAGCCCTCGAAGTCGGCCAGACCGCCAGCTACAGCAAGACCGTCGAAGAGCGCGACATCCAGCTGTTCGCCGCGATGTCGGGCGACCACAACCCGGTGCACCTGGACGCCGAGTTTGCCGCCGCGAGCATGTTCAAGGAGCGTATCGCCCACGGTATGTTCAGCGGTGCGCTGATCAGTGCCGCCGTTGCCTGCGAGCTGCCTGGGCCGGGCACTATTTATATCGGTCAGCAGATGAGCTTTCAGAAGCCGGTGAAGATCGGTGACACGCTGACCGTGCGCCTGGAAATTCTCGAGAAGCTGCCGAAGTTTCGCGTGCGCATTGCCACTCGTGTGTTCAACCAGCGTGATGAGCTGGTGGTGGATGGCGAGGCTGAGATTCTGGCGCCGCGCAAGCAGCAGACCGTAACACTGCCAACACTGCCGGCGATCAGCATTGGCTGATTGATTGGTGGGGTGTCAGTGAGAGCTTCCCCCCTCACCCCAGCCCTCTCCCCCAAGGGGGCGAGGGGAAAGGGAGCCGATCTCCGTGGTTTTCAGATCTTGAGTTCGACTGGATATTTCAGGTCGGCGTACCTCGAAAGAACACCACGATCAGTGATCTGGTCAAACGATACTGGACACGGTTATAGGGTTTAGGTCATTTCTCATGCTGCCAAGGCTTCCATTGCTACCGGAGTCCGATATCCGTTGTGACTGTGCAGCCTGATCCGATTGTAATAATGGGTCAGGTAGCGCAACACATCGGTACTGGCCTCATCTTCGTTTCGGTAGCCAGCCTTGGGTATCCATTCAGATTTCAAACTGCCAAAGAAACGCTCCATCGGGGCGTTATCCCAGCAGTTTCCTCGTCGACTCATGCTTTGTTTTATCCGCATCTCCGACAGCGTTTCACGGAACATTTTGCTGCTGTAATGGCAACCCTGATCCGAATGGAACATTAGGTTTTCAGGGCGTCCTCGCGACTCGAAAGCCATCTTTAACGCTCGACAGGTCAGAGCTGAATCCGGACTTCTGGACATCGCCCAGCCGACGATGCGGCGGGCATGCAGATCAAGTACAGCAGCCAGATAAACCCAGTAAGTACCGGCCCAAATGTAAGTCACGTCGCCACACCACACTCGATTGGGGGCCTCGACATTGAATTTACGCTCCAAATGATTTGGGGCGTATTGCGCCTCCGCACCGCTGGGTTTGTACCGATGCCTGCGCCGTTGCTGGCTCTTCAAACCGAGCTCGCGCATCAGGCTACGAGCCATGTAACGACCTACCGACTCTTTTTCGTTACACAGCGCTTTTGACAGGCTGCGCGCGCCCATTGAGCCGCGACTTTGCTCATGTAATTCGGCAGCCTTGATCTTTAGGCGATCGCGTCCGACATGCACTTTCGCCCGCTGTTTCAGACGCTCGTAATAACTGCTGCGGTTGATACCAAACACGCCACACAACTCGGATCTTGGATATTGCTCGCTTAACTCCTCGACCAGCCTTACCGATCGAGGGAATCCGACATCAAGAGAGCTGTAGCCTTTTTTAAAATTTCCTTCTCGCGCTCAATCCGTCGAATTGTTGCTTCCAGTTCCTGGATGCGTTGTTGGTCAACGGTCATGGCCTTGGACTTCTCAGGCGTCTTGCCGCTGCGCTCCGCACGCAGTTGCTCAACCCAGCGGCGCAGAGCTGTAGGGCCCACGCCCATTGCTTCGCAGGCTTCACTCACCGAATAGTCTTTATCCAAAACCAGGCAAGCCGCATCCCGTTTGAAATCTGTCGAAAAATATCTTCTGGTCAAATCACACCTCTTCGTTGGGCGTAGATTAACGCCCTTTAGGGGTGTCCAGAATCATTAAGCCAGATCACAGTCCCCTCTCCCTCCGGGAGAGGGCTAGGGTGAGGGGCTTCTGCTTTTTCCAGACACAAAAAACGCCAGACTAGCTGGCGTTTTTTTTACAACCGGGAAACGCTTACGAACGAGCGCGAGCCTGGTTACGCAGGGCTTTCACCTGGTCGTGGTTGCGTTGTACGCCGTGGTATTGGCGTTCAACCAGATCACGAATACCCACCAGATTATGCTTGCTGATTTTCTCGAGGGCTTCTTTGTAAGCCTTCAGCGCATGGTCTTCACCGCGCTCTGCTTCGTTCAGTACAGCCTCTTCGTCTTTGCCGGTGAACATGGCTTTGACGTCGACCCAGCGACGGTGCAGGTCACCGCTGACGCTGGTGGAAGTTTCCGGATCGCCGCCCAGCTTGCGAACTTCGGCTTGCAGTTCTGCTGCAGCGGTGGCGCAATCAGCGGAGCGAGTTACAAACAGGGTTTTCAGTTCTGGGTGCTTGATGTCTTCAGCGCAAGTCTTGAACCCTTCCTGACCGTCCTTGCTGGTTTCAATCAGGTCATTGAGTACAGAGATGGCTTCTTTATTCATGTCGGTCATTTTTCAATTCCTTGCGATTGGTTGAAGATGCAAGGGATATTGCAGTGTGCATGCCAGCTTTTTTATTTTTAAAAAATACTTATAAATCAGCAAATTAAAGATAAGTGAACTATCTGTATCACGGTTATTTGCATGATCTGTCATTTGGCCTGCATGCAGAATGCCTGTATTTTCCAAGCTGATTTGAAGCCAGACGATCTCACTGATGAATCCCGAAAAACTCGAACTGCTGATCACCCGCGAAATGCCCTTCGGTAAATACAAAGGCCGGATCATTGCCGACCTGCCGGGGCCATACCTGAACTGGTTTGCCCGCGAAGGTTTCCCGCACGGCGAACTCGGTGGCCTGCTCGCGCTGATGCAGGAGATCGACCATAACGGCCTCTCGGACCTGCTCGAACCGCTGCGCGCCAAACACGGCAAACCTGCCCCGCGCCACTGAAGCGCCCTCCTCTCTAGAGTCAGCCGACCATGCCCGATAACACCCGCCGCGCCCGTGACGAAGCCTTTTGGCGAACGTTCGCCGATCGCTACGACGTTCAACCCGGTCCCGTGAACCTGGAAAACGGTTATTTCGGGCGCATGTCGCGCACGGTGATCGAGGAATACCAGCGCAACATCGAGCTGATCAACACCAGCAACTCGGTGTACGTGCGCCAGCGTTTCGAGCAGCACGACAACCTCGATATTCGCGCGCAACTGGCCGAGTTGATTGGCGTGCGCGCGCAGAGTGTGGCGTTCACCCGCAATGCCACCGAAGGTCTGCAGTCGCTGATTCGCAACTACAACCGCTTGCAACCGGGCGATCAGGTGCTGATCAGCGATCTGGAATACGACACGGTCAAAGGCGCCATGCGCTGGCTCGCCAGGCAGCGCGGCGCCGAGGTGATCGAGATTGCTCACGCGCACCCGGCGAGCTACGACAGCCTGGTGGAGACTTACCGCGAAGCCTTCGTCGGTCATCCGCAAATCAAGCTGATGGCCCTGACTCACGTCACTCACCGCACCGGTCTGGTCATGCCAGTGCAAGCCATCGCCGCGCTGGCCAAAGAGCATGGCGTCGATGTCATCCTCGACGGCGCCCATGCACTCGGTCAGATCGAGTTCGATCTTGATGCCCTCGGCATCGCTTTCGCCGGATACAACCTGCACAAATGGATCGGCGCACCGCTCACCCTCGGCTTCCTCTATATCGCGCCACACCGCCTGGCCGACATTGATCCGGACATGGGTGAAATGCATTACCCGGGCAATGACATCCGTGCGCGCACTTCGTACAGCACGCCCAACATTCCGGCGCTGATGACTTTGCCGCTGGTGTTCGAAGAGCACCGTTCCCTCGGCGGCGCTCCGGCCAAAGGTGCTCGCCTCAATTATCTGCGCAACCTCTGGGTCAGCGCGGTGCGGCACTTGCCGGGCATCGAAGTGATGACGCCAGACGACCCTCGGCTGTACTGCGGCATCACATCCATGCGCTTCACTCGGCACGACGATCAACAGGCGATGGCCGAGCGTCTGCTCAACGACTACAACCTGTTCACCGTGGTGCGCCATGGCGCAGCCAGCGGGCCGAGCATCCGCATTACACCGGGGCTGACCACCACCGCTGCCGACATGCAGTTACTGGTGCGGGCGCTGAACGAGCTGCGTTAAAACACCGTGATCAGGTATTTGTCGTAGCCCGCTACGCCGATCTGCGATGACAGTGCAAAGGTGTCGACGCCGATCGTCAGGTTGCCGAAGTAGCCGTCCTCCGGGCCATCGTCTGTGATCGGCCGCAACGCCAGCCGAACGGCATCGTTATCAGTGGCTGTGCAATTGCAGGCACAGGGCAGATGCAGGCGCCCCGCCCAGGCCTCTTGGTACAGCTGCGGCTGTTGATCGTCATTGGCGATGGCGACGCTCAGAGCGATGCATGAAAAGGCAGTTTGCCGATCCGGGTAAAGGCTGGTGAAACGAACGATGCCTTTACTGTCGGTCGACTGACTGCCGCACAGTGTGTCGGTGCCAATGTGCTGCTCGATGCGGACCACGGCGCCACTGACCGGCTCGCCGGTCATGGCATCGACCAGGGCCAGCCGCAATAGAAGAGGCAAGCCTTCGATGCCCGCGCTGATGTTGCGCACCTTGCCCTGGCTGTTGTGCCAATCGAAACTGCCAACCACGGGCAACTGCCGCGGGTGCAGAGCGTTGACTGATAAAGCTAAAGATTGATGGTCGTCCATGAGGCGTTCTCTCTTCCGTAAGATGAACGCAGATTAGCGCCACGCAAACGCGGCTGTGCGGTAACTATGTATCGCGTGATGTCCTGACACTTTCTTCAAGGCAAAAAAAAACGGTGCACCGACCAAGCGCACCGTAAAGCCGTAGAACACACAACGAAGTGTCTGGTAACAATCAGTCCAGCAGCGCCAGTGCCTCAGCGGTGCATTCCTGAATACGGGCCCAGTCGCCGTTCTTGATCCACTCCGGATCAAGCATCCAGCTACCGCCCACGCACATGACGTTTTTCAGCGCCATGTAGCTCTTGATGTTGGCCGGGCCGACGCCGCCAGTCGGGCAGAATTTCACTTCGCCGAACGGACCGCCGAGGGCTTTGATTGCCGCCACGCCACCGCTGACTTCAGCCGGGAACAGCTTGAAGCGGCGATAACCCAGACCGTAGCCTTCCATGATGCCCGAGGCGTTGCTGATGCCCGGCAACAGCGGAATCGGGCTGTCGACACTGGCTTCGAGCAGGTCACGGGTGATGCCTGGGGTGACGATGAACTGCGAGCCAGCGGCTTCGGCAGCCGCGAGCATGTTGCGATCGAGCACGGTGCCGGCACCGGTCATCAATTCCGGACGCTGGTCGCGCAGGATCTGGATGGCCTTGAGGCCAAACTGCGAACGCAGGGTCACTTCCAGCGCGGTGAGGCCACCGGCAGCCAGAGCGTCAGCCAGTGGCAGCACGTCCTGTTCGCGAGCGATGGTGATCACCGGCAGGATCCGCGCCTTGGCGCAGAGGCTATCGATCAGGGCAACTTTGTCCGCCATGGAAACGGTCGGGGATGGGGTTGTCATAGCGGCTGTTCCTTGGCTCATGGGCACCAGTAAATCTCTAACGTAGGTTGCAGAAACGCGCGCACCGGCATGGCGGCGACGTCGGATGCCAGTGCGGCATTCAGGGTGGTCAGTTTCGACTGACCGGAAATCGACAGAATCTTGTGTTTGGCCGAGGCCAGCAGCGCACGGCTCATGGTCAGGCGTTGACGCGGCACGCTTGGCGCCAGCATCGGCCAGCAACGGCGCGTGCCATCAGCCTGCAGCGCTTCGGCGAGGTTCGGGCTATCGGGGAACAGCGACGCCGTGTGGCCGTCATCACCCATGCCCAGCACCAGCACGTCAATCGGCGGCAATTCGGCAAGCAAGCGATCAGCCTGTTCAGCAGCCTGCTCGACGTTGGCCGCCGCGCTATACAGGCTGAGGAACTGCGCCTTGGCTGCCGGGCCTTTGAGCAGGTATTGCTTGAGCAAACCGGCATTACTGTCGGCATGTTCAACCGGTACCCAGCGCTCGTCAGCGAGGGTCACGACGACCTTCGACCAGTCCAGTTCCTGCTTGGCCAGGTGCTGGAAAAACGCCACCGGGCTACGACCGCCGGACACCACCAGCACCGCGTTGCCGCGTGCAGCAATGGCCTCGCTCAATTGCTTGGCCACGTTCAGCGCCAGACCTTCGGCCAACAACACCGGGCTTTTGAATTCGTGGGCATTCACGCCCGCAGGCAGTTGCACATCAGATATCGCCATACCACGACCTCCCGTCCCGCGTGATCAATGCAATGGAGCTCATCGGCCCCCACGACCCGGCCGCATACGGCTTGGGCGCGTCACCGGATTTTTTCCACCCGGCAATCAGCTGGTCACACCACTTCCACGCGGCTTCGATTTCATCTTTACGGACAAACAGGTTCTGATTGCCGTTCATCACTTCCAGCAACAACCGCTCGTAGGCATCGGGAATCCGCGCGCTACGCCAGGTGTCGGAGAAATTCAGTTGCAGCGGGCCGCTGCGCAGTTGCATGCCTTTGTCCAGGCCCTGCTCTTTGGTCATCACGCGCAAGGAAATGCCTTCGTCCGGTTGCAGGCGAATGATCAGTTTGTTGCTGATCTGCAGGCGCTGCTCAGGGGCGAAGATGTAGTGCGACGGTTCCTTGAAGTGGATGACGATCTGCGACAGTTTTTGCGGCATGCGTTTGCCGGTGCGCAGGTAGAACGGCACGCCGGCCCAGCGCCAGTTACGGATATCGGCACGCAAAGCGACGAAAGTTTCGGTGTCGCTCTGGGTATTGGAATTCGGCTCTTCGAGGTAACCCGGTACGGATTTGCCTTCGCTGTGGCCGGCAATGTACTGGCCACGCACGACCTGCGTGGTCAGGCCTTCCGGACTGATCGGCGCGAGCGCCTTGAGCACTTTTACCTTTTCGTCGCGGATGCTGTCGGCGGACAGGTCGGCCGGCGGGTCCATGGCAATCAGGCAGAGCAACTGCAACAGGTGATTCTGGATCATGTCGCGCAGTTGGCCGGCCTTGTCGAAGTAGCCCCAGCGGCCTTCGATGCCAACCTTCTCGGCCACGGTGATTTCCACGTGGGAGATGTAATTCTGGTTCCACTGGGTTTCGAACAGGCTGTTGGCGAAACGCAGGGCGATCAGGTTCTGAACGGTTTCTTTGCCCAGGTAGTGGTCGATGCGGTAGGTACGGTTCTCCGGGAAGAACTGCGCCACGGCGTCGTTAACCTTGCGCGAGGATTCGAGGTCGGAGCCGATCGGCTTTTCCAGTACCACGCGGGTATTTTCTGCCAGACCGACTTTCGCCAGGTTTTCGCAGATCGCGCCGTACACCGCCGCAGGGGTGGCGAAGTAGGCAATCATGCGTTGCGTGCTGCCAGCCAGTTCGGCCAGCGCCACGTAGTCTTCGGATTGGAGGAAGTCGACGTGCAGGTAGGTCAGGCGTGCGAGAAAACGCTCAGCGACGGCCTCGTCCAGCTCTTTGCCTACATAGCGGCGCAGCTCGGCGGCGATGAACGCCATGTGCTGTTGCTCGGAACCTTCTTCACGGGCCAACGCGATGATGCGCGTGTCCTCGTGCAACAGATCGGCGCCATCGAGGTGATAAAGGGCAGGAAACAGCTTGCGCAGGGCTAGATCGCCAAGCGCGCCGAACAAGGCAAAGGTGCACGGTTCAACCGTAATCGAAGGCATGATGTTTGTTCTTTTATCAAGTTAAGCTACAAATACCTTTTTTCAAGGCATCACTCAAGGGAAAATGTAGTAATAACCACAACATTTTCGCAAAATACAGATTCCGAGTGGTGGTCGCTCGGACGCATCAGTAGGATAGGCCACCGTTACGGGCCATATCAAAGGCCCAATTTGCACAGCCCGGCGCACCTTTGCGCAGGTGAATTAGGAATTCCATATGGACCGCGTGCGAAATTTACTGGAACAGATCCAGAGTCGCCTTGAAGACCTGAACAAGGCCGAACGCAAAGTCGCCGAGGTGATCCTGCTCAACCCGCAGCAGGCCACCCGCTTCAGCATCGCCGCCCTCGCCCAGGCAGCCTCGGTGAGCGAACCGACGGTCAACCGTTTCTGCCGTTCGTTCGGTGTCAGCGGCTATCCCGAACTCAAACTGCAACTGGCACAGAGTCTGGCCAGTGGCGCCGCGTATGTCAGCCGCGCGGTCGAGGCCGACGACAATCCCGAGGCCTACACGCAAAAGATTTTCGGCAGTGCCATTGCCTCGCTGGACAGTGCTTGTCAGGCGCTGGACCCGAACCTGATCAGCCGCGCCGTCGACCTGTTGATTCAGGCGCGGCAGATCCACTTCTTCGGCCTCGGCGCTTCGGCACCGGTGGCACTGGATGCGCAGCACAAGTTCTTCCGCTTCAACCTGGCGGTGACCGCGCATGCCGATGTGTTGATGCAGCGGATGATTGCCTCGGTGGCGCACACCGGTGAGTTGTTCGTGATAATTTCCTACACCGGGCGCACCCGTGAGCTGGTCGAGGTGGCGCGCATTGCTCGCGAGAACGGCGCTTCGGTGTTGGGTTTGACGGCGGAGAATTCGCCGTTGGCCAAGGCGAGTACCTTGAGCCTGAATATTCCGCTGCCGGAAGACACCGACATTTATATGCCGATGACGTCGCGGATCATTCAGTTGACGGTGCTGGATGTGTTGGCGACCGGGATGACGTTGCGTCGTGGCGTGGATTTCCAGCCGCATCTGCGCAAGATCAAAGAGAGCTTGAATGCGAGCCGGTATCCGGTTGGGGATGAATTCAACTAAAGATCAAAAGCACCCTCACCCCAGCCCTCTCCCGGAGGGAGAGGGGGCCGACCGACGTGTCTTCCGTCATGCATCGACCTGAGAGACCGAGTCGATTATGGATTCACAGCCGATCTTTCATTTCGGTGAAACTCTAATATCCCGCAATCAGTCCCCTCTCCCTCTGGGAGAGGGCTAGGGTGAGGGTAGCGGTGTGCTTGACTCACTCAAGCCGCCGCCCACGCCTGCAAACTCAAATGCGCCTTTTCCCCCGGCGCCAGATGCAGGCTGTCCGTTCCGCCCGCCGCCGCTTCCACACAGACAAACTCCGAAATCTCATCCCACGTCACGCCCAACAACGGCCGTGCCCCGGGATGCCACACAACCGTGTCGGCACTGTCACCGGTATCAATGCACAACTCGCGCTGCCAGGCGTGATCTTTCAGCTGCAATTCGCCGTCATGCTGGAACACTCGCTGACAGCCACCATCAACGCGCAATTCACCTTCCTGCTGACAAACCTGGCGATTCAACTGGTCATAACCCTGCGCACCTTCGAGCCCAGACAGCGCTATCTCACCGACATCGCCAATACGCCAGTAAGCATGCAAAGCCTGGCTCAACTGGCACGGCATGTCGTCCTGATGCTCGGTGCTCAGACGCAGTTCCATGCGTTCGCCCAGATGCGCATGCAGGTCAACCTGCCAGTCGCACAGCTGCAATTGCCAGTGCAGGCGCACGCCGTCTTCGGCGCTGCTGCTGTCGAGCAACTTCCAGTCGAGCAACCGTGCCCAACCATGGGACGGCCAGGCGTTTTCGCTCGGATGACGGCCATACCACGGCCAGCACACCGGCACGCCACCGCGAATGGCACCCACGTGCGGCCACTTCGCCGCGCACCACAACCACGGCTTTTGCCCACGCGGCTGAAAGTGCAGCAACTGCGCGCCCTGACGACTGAACACCGCCTGACACAGCGGATGATCGATCACCAACACGTCGCGCATCTGATAGCGCTCCCAGGCGAACACCGGTTGTTCACGCAGGGATTTGAAGAAGCGTTGTAGCGGATGCTCATGCATTTGCCACGATCCTGAACTCGTCTTTCACAGGGGTGCGCCGCCCCCCAAAAAAAAGCGGACAGCCTTGGCTGTCCGCAAATATGCGCACATAGAGAGGAGCTTATCGCAGACGCGTTAGAACGTAGACTGAATTTTCAGGCCAGCGACCAAAGCGTTGTCCACTTCATCCACACCACCCGGGTGAGTGATGTACTGCAGGTTAGGACGTACGGTCAGCCAGTTGGTGACGTGGAAGCCGTAGTTGATCTCGTAGTTGTATTCGGTTTCACGAATCGGCGAGAACACCGGGTTGTCGTAATCCGACACACCGTTGGAAGCGTTCAGCAGCTCAGCGTTTTTCTTCACGTCGTCGTTGACGTGGATACGCGCCGCACCGATACCGACGTCATCCTTCGGACGCGCGTCGAACGGGCCTTTGTAGACAAACATCACCGACTGATAGTTGTCGATGAAGTTGGTGTCTTTGTCGTGGAACGTAGCGTTGGCCGCGATGTTCAGACCGCGAGAAGCATCACCGTTGTGGCTGGTGAGTTGCTGTTGCGCGACGAACCAGTAGCCGTGTTTGCTGCTGTGAGTTTTGTAGGCATCGCGAGTGGTTGCCGCGTCGAAACCGTTGACGTCTTCACGGACGTCGCTGGCATCAGCGGTGCTCTTGTAGTAACCAACGCGGTATTCGCCCGGCAGGCTGTTGACCTTCGGCGACCAGACCAACTCGACCGGCAACACAGTACCGGCGGTGCCGCTGCCACTGAGCTTGAAGCCGTTGCCGTGTTCCAGCTGCGACGGGTTCTGGTTGTACGCACCGATCTGCGCGTAGAGCTCGTCGTTGATGTTGTACTTCACACGAATCGCGGCCTGGCTGACGGGCCAGTTGTACCAGATGTTGGTCGCCCAGTTACCCACTTGCGAACCGCAGAACGCGAGGTTCTGGAAGTCGCACGGGAAGGTGTTGAAGTCTTCGCCTTCACCGAAGTAACCGGCCTTGACGTCGAGTTTGTTGTCGAAGAACTGGTGCTGAATCCACAACTGGGTCAGACGCACCATGTGGCCACGGCCGTAAACTTCTTGCGACGAACTCAAGGTGCCGGCACGCGGATCGCCAACGCGGTCGTTGGAGATGTTGTAACCGTTACGGTTGGTCAGCTGGATCTTCGCCTGAGTGTTATCCCAGCCCCACAGCTTTTGCAGATCGAGTGCCACGCCCAGACCGAACTGGTCAGCGTAACGCGCAGTCTTGTCGTCGTTGTAGCCACCGTGCAGGTTGCCACCGACTTCCCCAACGTAGTCAGCCTTGATGTCGATACCCTGCTCGATCAGCTTGGTACGCTCGCCACCCCAGTCGCCGGTCATCCATTTCGAATCGGAACTGAAGGCATCCGCCGCCATGGCGTTACCGGCCAGCACCAAGGCCGCCGCAGCCGACACTTGGCAGATCAACCGGGCATTGACGTGTTTCTTTTTCATCCCTACATCCTCGTCTTTATTGTTATTAACTGTTTTTATCTAACGCGGTTTACATAAAGTGCGATGCTCGACAGGCCGGACACCGCGTGCTCCTTGTAGGAGTGAGCCTGCTCGCGATAGCGGTTTTACATTCAACATCTCTGTCGACTGATACACCGTCATCGCGAGCAGGCTCACTCCTACACTGTTCCTCAGCGCCCCTTGAACTGGGCGACGTTCGCAGACCGCGCATCGGTCTGTGGTTGACCGGCAGTGCCGAGGCGCTCACCGGTGTTGGCATCAAACAACAGCACTTTCGATGGATCGAATTGCAGTGTCAGGTTCTCGCCCACCTGCGGCGCCACATCCGGCGCCAGACGGCAGCAGACTTTGGTTTCATTCAGATTGACGAACACCAGGGTGTCCGGACCGGTCGGCTCGGTCACCTGTACTTCGGCGCGAATGCTCGGCAAGCCATTGCCCTCGCCGTTCGCCAAAACGATCTGTTCAGGACGCAGACCGAGGATCACTTCGCGATCTTCGAGCCCGGCGTCCTGCATGCTCATCGGCAGCTCGCAACGCGCCTGGCCGCTGTCGAGCAGCGCCAGCAGACGACCGTCCTTGCGCTGCAGGCGCAGCGGGATGAAGTTCATCGGCGGCGAACCGATGAAACTCGCGACGAACAGGTTGGCCGGATCGTTGTAGATCTCTTTTGGCGTGCCGAACTGCTGAATGATGCCGTCCTTCATCACCGCCACCTTGTCGCCCAAGGTCATTGCTTCGATCTGGTCGTGGGTCACGTAGACCGTGGTGGTTTTCAGGCGCTGGTGCATCAGTTTCATTTCGGTGCGCATCTCGACGCGCAGCTTGGCGTCGAGGTTGGACAGCGGTTCGTCGAACAGGTAGATCTTCGGCCGACGCGCCAAGGCACGGCCCATCGCTACACGCTGTTGCTGACCACCGGAGAGTTGACCCGGCTTACGGTTCAGCAGGTGTTCGATCTGCAACAGCTTGGCGACGCGCGCGACTTCTTCGTCGATCGCCGACTGCGGCATCTTGCGGATCTTCAGACCGAATTCGATGTTCTCGCGCACGCTCATGGTCGGGTACAGCGCGTAGGACTGGAACACCATGGCGATGTCGCGATCCTTCGGGCTCATGCCGCTGACGTCCTGATCGCCGATCATGATCGCGCCGCCGGTGATGGTTTCCAGACCGGCGATGCAGTTCATCAGGGTCGACTTGCCGCAGCCCGACGGGCCGACGAGGATCAGGAATTCACCGTCCTTGATCGACAGTTCGATGTTCTTCAGGGTGTCCGGCAGGCCGGCACCGTAGGTCTTGTTGACGTTGCGAAGTTCGAGCGTTGCCATGATTACCCCTTGACTGCGCCGGCTGTCAGCCCGCGCACGAAATACTTGCCTGCGACCACATAGACCAGCAGGGTCGGCAGGCCGGCGATCATCGCCGCTGCCATATCAACGTTGTATTCCTTGGCGCCGGTGCTGGTGTTGACCAGGTTGTTCAGCGCCACCGTGATCGGTTGCGAATCACCGCTGGAGAACACCACACCGAACAGGAAGTCGTTCCAGATCTGGGTGAACTGCCAGATCAGGCAGACCATGATGATCGGCGTCGACATCGGCAGAATGATGCGGCGGAAAATCGTGAAGAAACCTGCGCCGTCGAGGCGTGCGGCTTTCACCAGCGCATCCGGAATGCTCACGTAATAGTTACGGAAGAACAGCGTGGTGAACGCCAGACCGTAAACCACGTGGATAAACACCAGACCGGTGGTGGTGCTCGCCAGCCCCATCTTGCCGAGGGTGAACGAAGCCGGCAGCAGCACGGTCTGGAACGGCAGGAAGCAGCCGAACAACAGCAGACCGAAGAACAACTGCGAACCACGGAAGCGCCAGAACGACAGTACATAACCGTTCAATGCACCGATGGCGGTGGAGATGATTACGGCCGGAACGGTGATCTTGATCGAATTCCAGAAGTAACCGTCAACCGTGGCCCAGGCCTTGACCCAGCCAATGCCGCTGACCACGGTCGGCCAGCTCAGCAGGTTGCCGGTGCTGATGTCTTCCGGGGTCTTGAAGCTGGTCAGCAACATGACCACCAGCGGCACCAGATAAAGCAGTACGGCGAGGATCAGCACCGCGTAGATCGCGATGCGACTCAGGCTGATAGCAGGTTTGGCAGCGAGACTAGTCATTGCGCTTGGTCCTCAGCTCGGAATACAGGTAAGGCACGATGATCGCGAGGATCGCGCCGAGCATCAGAATCGCACTGGCCGAGCCCATGCCCATCTGGCCGCGACTGAAGGTGAAGGAATACATGAACATCGCCGGCAGGTCGGAGGAATAACCCGGGCCACCAGCGGTCATCGCCGCGACCAGGTCGAAGCTCTTGATCGCGATGTGCGCCAGAATCATCACTGCACTGAAGAACACCGGACGCAGGCTTGGCAGCACCACTTTCCAGTAGATCGTCGGCATGCTCGCGCCATCGATCTGTGCAGCGCGGATGATCGATTGATCGACGCCACGCAGGCCGGCGAGGAACATCGCCATGATGAAGCCCGAGGCTTGCCAGACAGCGGCGATCACCAGGCAGTAAACCACGCGATCCGGGTCGATCAGCCAATCGAGACGGAAGCCTTCCCAGCCCCAGTCACGCAACAATTTGTCCAGGCCCATGCCCGGGTTGAGCAGCCATTTCCAGGCGGTACCGGTAACGATCATCGAGAGCGCCATCGGGTACAGGTAAATGGTGCGGATAAAGCCTTCGCGACGGATGCGCTGGTCGAGGAACACCGCCAGCAACACGCCAATCACCAAGGTAATACCGATGAACATGCCGCCGAACACTGCGAGGTTCTTGCTCGCGACCCACCAGCGATCGTTGTCGAACAACCGCGCGTATTGCGCCAGACCGGCCCATTTGTAGTTGGGCAGGAACGTCGAGGTGGTGAACGACAGCACGAACGTCCACAGGATGTAGCCATAGAAGCCCACCAGCACGATGAACATGCTCGGCGCCAGCACCAGTTTTGGCAGCCAGCGTTGCAATGCATCGAACGGCGAGGCCTTGCTGAACACAGCAACAGAACTCATGGGGAAATCCAGTACAGGGAATAAAAACTACAGTGAGATCCCTTGTGGGAGCGAGCCTGCTCGCGAAAACGGTGTGTCAGTCGACGGATGGAGCAACTGACACGACGCCTTCGCGAGCAGGCTCGCTCCCACAGGAGAAGCCTGCGCTACCGACGCTTATTTGGACGACTTGATCGCTGCGCCCAGTTTCTTGGCGGTGTCGGCCGGATCGGCTTTCGGGTCGTTGATGTAGTTGGTCACGACATCAAAGAACGCGCCTTGCACCGCCAGCGTGGTCGCCATGTTGTGCGCCATGCTTGGCTGCAGGCCGCCAGACTTGGCGTCCGCCAGGAAGTCTTTGGCAGCAGTCTGTGCGCAGGAGTCGAAACCGAGCTTGTCCATGTTGTTCAACATGTCGTTGCGCACCGGGATCGAGCCTTTGTTGATGCTGAAGACTTTCTGGAAGTTTTCACCCAGCACGACTTTGGCGATGTCCTGCTGACCGGCCGCAGTACCTGCGTCCTTCTGCTTGAACACGGCCAGCGAGTCGATGTTGTAGGTGAACGCCTTGTCGGTGCCCGGGAAGGCTACGCACTCGTAATCCTTGCCGGCGACTTTCTTGGCAGCGGTCCATTCGGACTTGGCCCAGTCACCCATGATCTGCATGCCGGCCTTGCCGTTGATGACCTTGGCCGCTTCCAGGTTCCAGTCCTGACCCTTGCCATCGGCGTCCATGTAGGTCGCGACTTTCTTCAGCTCGGTCAGCGCCTTGACCATTTCCGGGCCGGTCAGCGCGGCATTGTCCAGGTCAACCAGGGCTTTCTTGTAACCATCGACACCCATGACCGAGAGCACCACGGCTTCGAACACGGTGCTGTCCTGCCAAGGCTGACCGCCGTGAGCCAGCGGGATGAAGCCCGCAGCCTTCAGCTTGTCGCCAGCGGCATAGAATTCTTCGAGGGTGGTCGGGTTCTTGGTGATCCCGGCTTTCTTGAACACTTCCGGGTTGATCCACAGCCAGTTCACACGGTGAATGTTCACCGGCACGGCCACGTAATCACCGTCGTACTTCACGGTATCGGAGACTTTCTTGTCGAGCAGGCTGTCCCACTTTTCCGACTTGGCGACGTCTTTCAACACGTCAGTGTCGAGCAGACCGGTCGACGCCCATTCCTGGATGTCCGGTCCTTTGATCTGAGCGACGCCAGGCGGGTTGCCGGCGACTGCGCGGCTTTTCAGCACGGTCATGGCCGTTGCACCGCCACCACCGGCGACAGCGCCGTCTTTCCAGGTGAAACCGTCTTTTTCGACTTGGGCCTTGAGCACATCAACGGCAGCTTTTTCGCCACCGGACGTCCACCAATGCACGACTTCGACCGAACCTTTGGATTCGGCAGCAGAAACACTGAGAGGCAGAATTGCGAGCGGGAACAGGGAGGCGACAGAAATGACAGTAGCGAGGCGAGAAATCGCATTCATCTGAGATGTACCTTTCTTGTTGTTATGCATGCAAGTCTGGTGCTTGCGCTGCACAGGAGTTTAAACAGGACGTTTCCCTTCGCAGGTAACGAAGGGACGCGCGAATGTCACTACATGGTTACATGATTGGTCACATGACAACGCTCTGGGACAACTGCGCCAGAGCCGTTGCCATACTCGGTGACAAGGGTAGACGAGGGATCAGCACGGCTTGCCAAGCGTGATACAGATCGGGTTTGCCCGGCCAGATATCGGCACTTGGCAGGTTTTGCGGGTTGAGTTCGTGATGCCAGCTACCGTTGCAACGGTCGATGAAATTCACTTCGCAGAATTCCCAGAACAGCCGGTACCAGGTTTCGTATTGCGCATCACCCGTGCGTTTGAGCAAAGCACTGGCAGCGGCACTGGCCTCGGCGTGCGTCCAATGCAGGCGATGGCGAACGACGGCTTTGTTGTCCCAGTCGAGGGTGTAGACGATGCCCGGCAGACCATCGACATCCCAACCGTTGCGGCAATTGTTCTCGAACAGTTTTTGCGCATCGGTGGCGAGCCAACCGGGCGTGAGCATGCCGGCTTGCACCCGCGCCGCTTCGAGGTGCAGCAGCAGCCGCGCCCATTCGAAACCGTGGCCCGGCGTGGTGCCGTAAGGGCGGAAGCCGTCGGCGGGATTGTCGTGGTTGTATTCGCGTAGTGGCTGCCAGTCGCGGTCGAAGTGCTCGATGACCATGTAACCGTTGGCGGCGGCGTGCCCGTGAATAACGCGTTCGACGATGCGTTGCGCGCGAATCAACCAGCGCGGATCTTCAGTGACATCGGCCAGCGCGAGGAACGCTTCGGTCGCGTGCATGTTGCTGTTGGCACCGCGATAGGCTTCTTCTTCGCTCCAGTCGCGATTGAAGAATTCGCGCATAGCGCCCTCTTCTTCGCTCCAGAAATACGTGTCGATGATGTCGACGGCGTCATCCAGCAACGCCTGGGCGCCAGGACGTTGTGCGACCACCGCAGAGCTGGCGGCGAGTGCGACAAAGGCATGCAGGTAGGCGTTCTTGCCGGTGTTGTCATCGCGGTGTTCGGCGACCGCAAACCAGCCACCGTGCAGGGCGTCACGCAACGGCCCGCGCAGGGCGGCGATGCCGTGATCGACCAGCTCGGCGAAACCCGGCAGGCCCTGAATGTGAGCCATGGCGAAGCTGTGGGTCATGCGCGCGGTGTTCATCGTTTCGGCTTGTGCGTTCGCTGGCAGACGGCCGCGTTCGTCGAGGTTGCCGAAGCCTTCAGGCAGTTTCGATGCCTTGGCGAAATCCAGCAGGCGCAGGCCTTCGGCGGCGAGCCATTGCTGGTGGGCAGGGGCGTTCAGCCAACTGCTGAAGCCGGGTTGGAAGAGATCCATGGGTGGCCTTTTTTGTTGTTATGACTGCGGGGGAGTCTAAACAACGGGCTGGGGAGGTCTTGTAACGAAGGGGGCGGGCTTTGTCACCGGTCCGTGACAAAGAGCAGCCCTCACCCCAGCCCTCTCCCAGAGGTAGAGGGAGCCGACCGAGGTGTAATAAGCTTTCCGCCGACCTGAAATACCGAGTCGATTATGGATTCGGCGTTGTACAGTCAGGTCGGCGTATCTCTTCAGCATCCCCCGATCAGTTCCCTCTCCCTCTGGGCGGTCCGACGTTTCGGGAGGGCTAGGGTGAGGGAAAGCTTTTGACTCAATCCGCCGAACGCGGCAGCTGCAAGGTCACCCGCAACCCACCCTCACGCAGATTCTGCAGCGTCACTTCCCCACCATGGCTGTGGGCAATATTGCGCGCGATGCCCAACCCCAAGCCATAACCCTGTTGCTGCCCCGCCAAACGGAAGTGCGGTTCGAACACTTGCTCCAGCCGCTGCTCTGGAACACCCGGCCCTTCATCGTCGACATGCAGAACAAACGCGCGCTCATCGTCGTCGATGTGCAAATGCGCGTTTTGCCCGTACTTCAACGCATTGTCGATCAGGTTACCGATGCAGCGCTTCAACGCCAGCGGCTTGCCCGGATAAGCCGCCAGCGCCTTGCCCTGCTGCGTCACGCGGCCATTGCCATTCGGCGCCAGATACGGCTCCACCAGACAGTCGAGCACATGGTTCAAGTCCACCGATTCGATGTTCTCGTGGATGTCGGTGTCCTTCACGCATTGCAGCGCGCCTTTGACCAGCAGTTCCAACTCATCCAGATCACGGCCGAACTTGGCCTGCAGCTGTTCGTCTTCAAGCAATTCGACGCGCAAGCGCAAACGGGTGATTGGTGTGCGCAGGTCATGGGAGATCGCGCTGAACAACTGACTGCGCTCGGTGAGGTAGCGGCTGATGCGCTCGCGCATGGTGTTGAACGCACGCCCCACTTCGACCACTTCACTGCCGCCGCCCTCGGCCACTGGCTCGACGTCGGCACCCAGCGACAAATCCCGCGCCGCCCGCGCCAGACGCTTGAGCGGCCGGCTCTGCCAATGCACCAGCAGGCCGATAAACAGCAACAGGAATCCACTGGTGAGGACGATGAACCACACCTGTTGCGAGGGCAGGCCTTGCTCTTCAAGACTGGTGTACGGCTCCGGCAACAGCGAGGCGATGTACAGCCATTCGCCCGGGGCCATTTGAATCTGCGTGACCAGCACGGGTGGATTCACCGGTTCCAGGGTCAGCGCGTAATGCGCCCAGGAACGTGGCAATTCATCCAGCTTCAGCCCGGCGTTGAAGATGCGCAGGTCTTCGGGACTGACAAAGGTCACCGAAATATCGGTGTCATGGCCCAACGTCTGCCGCAGCACCTCGTCGACGGCTTTCATCACCGCCGCTTTGCGCGGCGTCACCGGTAGCACATCCATGCCCAGTGGCTTGTCGTTGAGCGTCACCACGAATCGCGTGCCGCCCATGCTGCGCAATTGATCGAGCACCAACGGCCGATAAGCCACCGGCAACGAGCGGAAGTAACTGACGCTGGCGGTCATCGAATGGGCGAGGCTGCGGGCGCTGGTGACCAGGCCTTCGAGTTGCGTAGCGCGCAGTTGCGAGACCCAGATCACGCTCGACAATGTTTGCGCGAACAGCACCGCGAGCAACGTCAGCAGCAACATCCGCCCGAGCAGCGAACGCGGCATCGGCACTTTGGCGGCGAATTTGCGCAGCGACTCAGTGGCCATTGCCGGCAACCACGTTGGCTGCCAGTTGGTAGCCGCTGCCGCGCACCGTGCGAATCAGTCGTGGCGGTTTCTCGGTGTCGCGCAGACGCTGGCGCAAACGGCTGACGGCCATGTCGACGATGCGATCGAGCGGCATCAGGTCGCGGCCACGGGTGGCGTTGCCGATGGTGTCGCGGTCGAGGATTTCCTGCGGGTGATCAAGGAACAGCTTCAGCAGGGCGAAGTCGGCACCGGAGAGAATTACTTCTTCGCCATCGGTGTGAAACAGGCGATGGCTGACCATGTCCAGGCGCCATTCATCAAAGGCCAGCACGTCGCTGCCACTGCGCTCCTGTCCAAATTGCGCACGCCGCAGCAACGCCTTGATGCGCGCTTGCAGTTCGCGGGGGCTGAAGGGTTTGCCGAGGTAGTCGTCGGCGCCGAGTTCCAGACCGATCACGCGGTCGGCTTCGTCGGAACTGGCGGTGAGCATGATGATCGGCACCTGCGCCTGACGCGGATGCTGACGCACCCAACGGCACAGGCTGAAGCCATCTTCGTCGGGCAGCATGACATCGAGGATCACCAGATCGCTCGGCGCCTCGTTGAGGGCCTGGCGGAAACTGGCACCGTCGGCGGTGGCCCGTACCTGAAACCCGGCGCGGGTCAGGTAGGTTTCCAGCAACTCGCGTATTTCCTGGTCGTCATCGACCAACAATATCGACTTGTTGACTGAGCTCACTTCGAAGGCATCCTTGTTGTTGGAATTGGGGCGGATTATGCCTTAAGCACTGATTTTACAAACACCACAAAACAACTGTAGGAGTGAGCCTGCTCGCGATAACGGTTTGTCAGTCAACGAATGTGTTGAATCCAAGACAGCTATCGCGAGCAGGCTCACTCCTACAGTTTGATTGCATTTCAGGTTGGGATTGATTGGTCCAGGGCCACGCCAGCACCGACAAGGCCGGAATACGGCGCTGTCACCAGCCACACCGGAATGCCTTTGAAGTAATCGCTCATGCAGCCTTTGTCAGCAAAGCTGCGCGCAAAACCGCTTTCGAGGAAGAAATCGGCAAACCGGGGAATCACCCCGCCGACGATATACACCCCGCCACGTGCGCCCGTGGTCAGCACGTTGTTGCCGGCCACACGGCCGAGCCAGCAGCAGAACTGCTCCAGCACTTCCAGGGCAATCGGATCACCCGCAAGACCGGCCGCCGTGATCGCTTCCGGGGTATCAAGCGTTGGCTCGTGCCCATCCACCGCACAGATCGCCCGGTAAACCCGTGGCAAACCGCCGCCGCTCAACGCAGTTTCCGCGCTGACATGGCCGATTTCGTTGTGGATGTGCTGCCACAGCTGGGTTTCACGCGGACTGCTCAACGGCAGATCAACATGCCCGCCCTCACCCGGCAACGCCGCGAAACGGCCCTCGCCAAGATCGAGCAAGGTGCCGACGCCAAGGCCAGTGCCCGGGCCGATCACCACCGCCGGGCGCAACGGCTCCGGCGTGCCCTCGCAGACCACGCGGAATTCGCCGGGCTGCAAACGGGTCATGCCCAGCGCCATCGCCGAGAAGTCGTTGACCAGCAACAACTGCTCGACCTGCAAGGTTTTGCAGAACGCTGTGCGACTCAAGCGCCAGTGATTGTTGGTGAATTTGAATTCATCACCACTGACCGGACCTGCCACGGACAAGCACACCGAACCGATCGAACCAGGCGCCAGACCGAGCCCGCTCAGATAGAGGCTGATCGCCTCTTCCGGGCTGGCATGGTCGGCCGTGGCCAGCACCTGAACCGATTCCAGTTGCTGGTTTTTCCACAACGCAAACCGCGCGTTGGTGCCTCCGATATCACCGACCAAAGCCAGTTTCAATTAAGCGTCTCCAGGGCAGAAGTGAAGGCGCTGGCGCCCTGCTCCGCCGAGCTGAAGGCCATGCGCATGAAGCCAAACAGTTCGCGCCCGCTGCCGATGTTGTTGCCCAACAGGCCTTTGGCGGGTTCGCGCGCTGCAAATTCGGCGGCGTCGACCTTCAGTTCCAAGGTGCCTTTGACGCCATCGACGCGGATGATATCGCCCTCTTGCACGCGCGCCAAAGCGCCACCGACATAAGCTTCCGGGCTGACGTGAATCGCTGCGGGGATTTTCCCCGAGGCACCGGACATCCGCCCGTCGGTCACCAGCGCGACTTTGAAGCCGCGATCCTGCAGCACGCCGAGGAACGGCGTCATCTTGTGCAGTTCCGGCATGCCATTGGAACGCGGGCCCTGGAAGCGCATCACGGCGACAAAATCCTTCTCCAGCAAACCGGCCTTGAATGCATCGGCCAAGTCCTGCTGATCCTGGAACACCATGGCTGGCGCTTCGACGATCTGGTTTTCCAACGCGACCGCAGAAACCTTCATCACACCGCGACCGAGATTGCCCTCCATTACGCGCAGACCACCCTCCGCCGAGAACGCACGCGCCACTGGACGCAGAATGTTTTCGTCGAGGCTGTCCGTCGGGCCTTCGCGCCATACCAACTGGCCGTTATCGAGGAACGGCTCTTTGGTGTACTGGCTCAAGCCGTGGCCGAGTACGGTGTTGACGTCTTCGTGCAGCAGGCCGGCACCGAGCAGTTCGCGAATCAGGAACGACATGCCGCCCGCGGCCTGGAAGTGGTTGATGTCGGCTTTGCCGTTCGGGTAAACGTGGCTCAGGGTCGGCACGACTTCGGAGAGGTCGGCCATGTCCTGCCAGGTCAGTTGAATGCCCGCCGCCATGGCGATGGCCGGCATGTGCAGGGTGTGGTTGGTCGAGCCGCCGGTGGCGTGCAGCGCAACAATCGAGTTGACCAGCGACTTCTCGTCGACGATTTCACCGATCGGCATGAAGTTGCCATTTTGTTTGGTCAGACGCGTCACTTGGTGCGCGGCTTCACGGGTCAGCGCATCACGCAGCGGCGTGTTCGGGTTGACGAAAGAGGCGCCCGGCAAGTGCAGGCCCATGACTTCCATCAGCAACTGGTTGGTGTTGGCGGTGCCGTAGAAGGTGCAGGTACCCGGGCTGTGGTAGGACTTCATCTCCGATTCCAGCAGCTCTTCGCGGGTGGCTTTGCCTTCGGCGTACTTCTGACGGACGTCGGCTTTTTCCTTGTTGGAAATCCCCGAGACCATCGGCCCACCCGGGACGAAAATCGTCGGCAGGTGACCGAAACGCAGCGACCCCATCATCAGGCCCGGCACGATCTTGTCGCAGATGCCGAGCATCAGTGCGCCGTCGAACATGTTGTGCGACAGCGCCACGGCGGTCGACATGGCGATCACTTCGCGACTCGGCAGGCTCAGTTCCATGCCCGGCTCGCCTTGGGTCACACCGTCGCACATCGCCGGCGTACCGCCAGCGAACTGGCCGACCGAGCCGATTTCGCGCAGGGCATTCTTGATTTGTTCCGGGAACACTTCGTACGGCTGGTGCGCCGAGAGCATGTCGTTATACGAAGAAACAATGGCGATGTTCGCCGAGTTCATCATCCGCAGGCTGTGCTTGTCTTCGCTGCCGCAACCGGCCACGCCGTGGGCGAAGTTGGCGCATTGCAGCTTGCCGCGCATCGGCCCGTCGGTGGCGGCGCCGCGAATCAGTGCAAGGTAAGCCTGACGCGTGGCGCGGCTGCGGGCGATAAGCCGTTCGGTGACCTCAAGGACGCGGGGATGCATGTGTAGAACTCCAGGCTAACGGATGTGGCGACCTGATTGTCTATGCTGATCAAACGCCGTTGTTGTTGGAATGACAGACGGCTTTTTTGACCATTCGGACCAGTTGATTCAGGTCACTCGTTGTAGATAAAACAAAATATTGCCACTAAAAAGGCTTGTTTTCTATTTTTATGCGAATAATCTTGTAATTCCAACAACAAAACGACGGCGGCGCTGTTCCATGACTCTTCGAATCGCAATCAATGGTTTTGGCCGCATCGGCCGTAATGTCCTGCGCGCACTGTATACCCAAGGCTATCGACAGGATCTGCAGATCGTCGCCATCAATGATCTGGGCGACAGCTCGATCAATGCTCATCTGCTCAAATACGACACCGTTCACGGCACGTTCGACGCTCAGGTCGAGCATGACAACGAAAGTCTGACCGTCAACGGCGACCGCATTGCGGTCAGCGCGATTCGCAACCCGGCCGAATTGCCATGGGCGGCGGAAAAGATTGATGTGGTGTTCGAATGCACCGGTCTCTTTACCGATCGCGCCAAAGCGGCCGCGCATATTACTGCCGGCGCGCGCAAAGTGATCATCTCGGCGCCGGCCAAAGGTGCCGACGCCACGGTTGTATATGGTGTGAACCACGACATTCTGCGCCAGTCGCACCAGATCATCTCCAACGCTTCGTGCACCACCAACTGCCTGGCGCCAGTGGCGCAAGTGCTGCACCGCGAGCTGGGGATCGAAAGCGGTCTGATGACCACCATTCACGCCTACACCAACGATCAGAACCTCACTGACGTCTATCACACCGACCCGTACCGCGCGCGCTCGGCCACGCAGAACATGATCCCGAGCAAGACCGGCGCTGCTGAAGCAGTGGGCCTGGTGCTGCCGGAACTGGCGGGCAAATTGACCGGCATGGCCGTGCGGGTGCCGGTGATCAATGTGTCGCTGGTGGACCTGACCGTGCAGCTGAAAAAAGAAGCCAGCGCCGAGGAAGTCAACGCGCTGATGAAAGCGGCCAGTCAACACTCGAAGATTCTCGGCTTCAACACCCTGCCGCTGGTGTCCAGTGACTTTAACCACAACCCGTTGTCGTCGATCTTCGACGCCAACCACACCAAAGCCAGCGGCAAACTGCTGAAAGTGCTGGCCTGGTATGACAATGAGTGGGGCTTCTCCAACCGCATGCTGGATAACTGCCTGGCGCTGTGTAACGCGGAGTAAATCCCGTATCCCTTGTAGGAGTGAGCCTGCTCGCGATTGCTATCTGTCAGTCACAGATGTTGTAGCTGATCTACCGCTATCGCGAGCAGGCTCACTCCTACAGGGTTTTGTGCTGTATTTAAAATCAGGGCTTGACCATTCGACTAGATGATAAGCATTATCATTCGCTTGAAATCGATCAGGTCCTCCCGTGAGTCAATCGCGCTTCAACCACGTCTTCCTCACCCAGCGCACTTCACTGCTGCGAACGCTGGAACGGATGGTCAACAATCACAGCACCGCTGAAGACCTGTTGCAGGAGACCTACCTGCGCGTGACGCGGGCGTTGAGCGAGCGGGCCATTGATCACCTCGAACCTTTTGTCTTCCAGACCGCACGCAATCTGGCGCTGGATCACTTGCGTGCGCGCAAGATCCATTCGCGAACCATGGTCGATGATGTGCCGCAGGATGTCGTGCACAGCGTCGCCGCCCCTGCCAGCAGCGCCGAAGACGCCGCCCACGCCGAACAGATGCTGGAGCGCCTGAACGTGAGCCTCAGTCAACTCAGCCCCCGCCAGCAGCAGATTTTCATCCTCAGCCGTTTGCACGGAAACAGTTATCAGGAAATCGCCGATGAGCTGAATGTTTCCCTCAGCACCGTGCAGAAAGAACTGAAGCTGATCATGAGCATTTGCATCGGCGTCGCCGAACGTTTGAATGGCGACTGAGGTCGTAGGCCTTTTCTGTAAGTGCCAGGATCGACTGCACGGATCATCGGGCTTTGTTACCCTTGCCCGACTTTTACGCTTCACTTAAAAAAACAGCCGTGCGCAGACACTGCCGAGGAAACACCGTGACGGACACCCACCGCTCGCCTTCGCCGGATTCGGAGCAGGACGCTGCCAACGCAATGGACCAGGCACTGGACTGGCTCATCGTGCTCGGCAGCCCGGACGAGGAGCAGACCCGGCAGTTTCATGCCTGGCTGGCGGCCGATCCGTTGAATGCCGAAGCGTTCGCCAAGGCTCAAGCGATCTGGGATGGCCCGCAAGTCGCACAGTGCGCGCAAAGCCTGGCGGCCAAACCTGCGAAGGTCACTTTTCTCAAGCGTCTGCGTCCGCACTGGAAACCACTGGCCACTGCCGCCGTGCTGATCCTCGGTTTGTTCAGTTTCAGCAATTTGCCGATGCGCCTTCAGGCCGATCACCTCACGGTGGTTGGCGAGCGCCAGCGTCTGCAACTGGAGGACGGCTCGAAAGTCCTGCTCAATACCAATTCGGCATTCTCCAGCACCATCAACGATCAAAAACGTGTGGCGCGGCTGTACCAGGGCGAAGCGTTTTTCGAGATTGCCAGTGGCCGCAGCCAACCCTTGGAAATCGACGCCGGTCCGGTTCGCGCCAGCGTGCGCGATACCGCATTTGCCGTGCGTTATCTCGATGGCGTGGCGCAGGTTAACGTGCAGCGCGGCGATGTCGATCTGCAGGCAACGCATAACGACGCTCGCGTACGTCTTAAGGCGGGTGAGAGTATTCGTATCGGCCCCAACGGTTTCGACCGCCCGGCCAAACTCGACGCCAACACCGATCTGGCGTGGGTGCAGGGCCGCTTGGTGTTCGAGAACTGCCCGTTGAATCAGGTGCTGGCCGAATTGCGCCGCTACTATCCGGGCTGGATCATCAACACCAACGAGCAGTTGGCCGACGTCGCCGTAACCGGCAATTACCGACTCGACCAGCCGCTTGATGTAGTTCGATCCCTCGCTCACATCACCTCGGCGCAACTGAAAGAATTCCCCGCCTTGGTCATCCTGAACTAAATGAGAATTATTTTTACTCGATAGCCAACGTCAGTACGTCTCGTTATAGCCAATGCAATTGATTCGCAACACGCGAAGCCAATCAGCCCCTATAAAGATTCGTGCGACACGGAGCGCTATCGATGTCCTCACGCCTTACCCGCCAGACCTCCTCCCCTTCCCGCGTGCTGTCGCTGCTGACCGCTGCCATCCTGATGGCCGGTTCTGCACCGCTGATGGCGGCTACCGAGCAACCGACGCGCAACATGGGCGATTACTCGTTCGCCATCGGCCAGCAGCCGCTGGTGTCGGCGCTCAATGCCTTCACCGCCGTGACCGGTTGGCAGGTTGGCTTGCCGGCAGAATTGGGTCAGGGCGTGTCGTCACCGGGCGTGCGTGGCTCGCTGCCACCGGAAAAAGCCCTCGAGCGTCTGTTGGTGGGGACCAACCTGAGCTTCCGCAAAATCAGCAACAACAATGTCGTGCTGGAAAAGCGCAACGCCAGCGGCACGCTCAATCTGGATCAGGTGACCATCAGCGCCACCCGTCAGGAGCAGTCGGTCAACAGCGTGCCGGCCACTGTCACCGTGCAGACCCGTCAGGATCTGGACCGCAACAACGTCAACACCATCAAGGATCTGGTCCGCTACGAACCGGGTGTTTCCGTCGGCGGCGCCGGCACCCGCGGCGGCATCAGCGGCTATAACATTCGCGGCATCGACGGCGACCGCATCCTGACTCAGGTGGATGGCGTCGAAGTCCCGGATGGTTTTTTCAACGGTCCGTACGCCAAGACCCAGCGCAATTACGTTGGCCCGGAAATCGTCAAACGCGTGGAAATTCTCCGTGGCCCGGCCTCGGTGCTGTACGGCAGCAACGCCATCGGCGGCGCCGTCAGCTACTACACCCTTGATGCCGACGACATCATCAAGCCGGGCAAAGACGTCGGTGCGCGCCTGAAAAGCGGTTACAGCTCCGCCGATGACAGCTGGCTGAAGTCCGCCACCGTCGCCGGCCGTGCCGACCAGTTCGACGGCTTGCTGCACTACAGCCAGCGCGACGGTCACGAGACCGATTCCTACGGCAGCAACAACGGCACCGGTCTGGAACGCACCGCCGCCAACCCGGAAGACGTCAACGCCTACAACGTGCTGGCCAAGATCGGCTGGAACTACAACGACGATTCGCGTCTGGGCCTGACCTACGAAAAGTACAAGGATGATCGCGACACCGATCAGAAGAGTGCTTACGGCGGGCCGTACTTCAACGGCGCCCCGACCATCCCCGACAGCGTGCTGCCCGGCGGCATGTACCAGTGGCGCACCGGCAACGACACCATCACCCGTGAGCGTTTCGGCATCGAGCACTCGTTCGCCCTCGACAGCCTGCTGGTCGACAACGTGAAGTGGAGCCTCAACCACCAGATCGCCAAGACCGACCAGAGCACCACCGAGTTCTACTACCCGATCACCCGCAAGGTGCTGCGTACTCGCGACACCATTTACGAAGAGAAACAATGGGTCTTCGATGCCCAACTGGACAAGGCGTTCGCCATCGGCGACACCGATCACGTGCTGACTTACGGCACCACCATCAAACAGCAGAAAGTCACCGGCTCGCGCAGCGGCGACGGCACTTGCCTGGCCGTCGGTCGCGGCTGCACCGCGATCGGCGCAACCAGTACCGCTGACGTGTTGGCAAAGGCCACCGACTTCCCGGACCCGACCATCAACACCTACAGCGTGTTCGCTCAGGATCAGATCAGCTGGAACAACTGGACCTTCCTGCCGGGCCTGCGCTACGACTACACGCAGCTCAAGCCGCACATCACCCAGGAGTTCCTTAACACCGTGGCAGCGGATGGCCAAGGCACAGTCAGCGACGAGAACAAAACCTGGCACAAAGTCTCGCCGAAATTCGGCCTGACCTACGCCCTGTCCGAAAACTACACCTGGTACGGTCAGTACGCTGAAGGCTTCCGCACCCCGACCGCGAAAGCCCTGTACGGCCGCTTCGAAAACACTACCACCGGCTACAGCGTGGCGCCGAACCCAGACCTCGAACCGGAAAAAAGCAAAAGCTACGAAACCGGCCTGCGCGGCAACTTCGAACACGGCTCGTTCGACGTGGCGGTGTTCTATAACAAGTACCGCGACTTCATCAACGAAGACGCCGTGACCCCGGGCCGCAACGAGCTGACCTTCCAGTCGGCCAACATCAAACACGCCACCATCAAAGGTGCGGAAGTCAAAGGTCGTCTGAATCTGGATGCGTTCGGCGCACCGCAAGGCCTGTATACCCAAGGCTCGATTGCCTACGCCTACGGTCGCAACAACGACAACGGCGAGCCGATCAACAGCGTCAACCCGCTGACCGGCGTGTTCGGTCTGGGTTACGACCAGGACAACTACGGCGGCCTGCTGAGCTGGACCGTGGTGAAGAAAAAGGATCGCGTCGACGACAGCAACTTCAAGTCGCCGGATGGCGTCAGCAGCCAGTTCAAAACCCCGGGCTTCGGCATTCTTGATCTGGCCGGTTATTACAAAATCACCGACGACGTCACTGTCAGCGGCGGCATCTACAACCTGACCGACAAGAAATACTGGCTGTGGGATGACGTGCGCGGTTACGACAGCGTCGGCGAAGCGTCGGTAACGCAACCGGCCAACCTTGATCGACTGACCCAACCGGGCCGCAACTTCGCGATCAATCTGATCTGGGACATCTGATCCGGCGAACCTCACGGCGCGTGTTCAGGCACCACGCCGTGAGGTTTTTTTACGCTTGCACGTCGCCTTGTTCGTCTCGTTATCAAGCGCCTCTTTTATCAAGGACATGTCATGACCACTTCGGAAAAAGCCCTGCGTTCGCAACGCTTGAACCAGATCACCCACGAGCCGCACAGCAAGCTCGACGCCCTGGTCAAAGCCCACGCGCCGTTCGAGACCCGCGCCAACTTCGCCCGTTTCGTCGTCGCGCAGTACCTGTTCCAGTCAGAGCTGGTCGACCTCTACAACGACGCCGAACTGACCGCCATCGTCCCGGATCTGCCGGCCCGTTGCCGTGCCGAAGCGGCCAAGGCTGACCTCGCCGATCTTGACACCGAAATGCCGGCACCCGTAGCTGGCGCGGTGAAAAATCCGAGCAAGGCTCGCGCCCTGGGCTGGCTCTTTGTCTCCGAAGGCTCGAAGCTCGGCGCTGCATTCCTGATCAAACGCGCAGTAGCGCTGGAGCTGAGCGAAACCTTTGGCGCCCGTCACCTCGGCGAGCCTGAAGGTGGCCGTGCGGAAGGCTGGAAGAGCTTCGTGCGCACCCTCGACTCGCTGCAGTTCACTGCCGAAGAAGAAGCCGAAGTCGAACAAGGCGCGATCGACGCGTTCAACCGCTTCACCGTGCTGCTGGAACAGGCTTACGCCACAGAGGCCGAACCGGCCTGAAGCAACACACATCCCTTGTGGGAGCGAGCCTGCTCGCGAAGGCGGCAGCACATTCAACATCAATGTGACTGATCCACCGCTTTCGCGAGCAGGCTCGCTCCCACATGGGAACTGCAACAACCTGTAAGATCTCCGTTCCGCTTCAGAAGCCACCGCGTAGCCCATGCCGCAACCCGCCTCCTCGAAACTCGCCCGCGTGCTGTTCGGCCTCTTGGCCTACGTCAGCCTCGGCATCGGCCTGATCGCCATCGTCGTGCCGGGCCTGCCGACCACCGAGTTCATCCTTCTCGCCGCCTGGGCCGCAACCCGCAGCTCGCCGCGCCTGAGTGCCTGGCTGGAAAACCACCGGCTGTTCGGGCCGATCCTGAGCAACTGGCGCAACGGCAAGATCATCGCGCGCAAGGCCAAAGTCAGCGCGACAGTGAGCATGTTGCTCTGCGCGACTTTGATGCTGGTGATGCTCGATCACGGCTGGCCAATCTATCTGGCGATTGCCGGGATGAGCCTGGGCAATCTGTGGATCTGGTCGCGCCCGGAATCCATCCGGGTCTGCACTGACCCGTCTTCACACTGAAACATCCCTGTAATTATTCGCTTTTTCAGCACTTTCTCCTGCGCAAACGTTTAGCGCTGACCGTCCGTCGGCACGCGACTCATGCCCTCTGCTCACGCGCCGATGAGCATTGAATGGCGCTGAATGGATTTGGCGAACCGGGTAGCTCCTGCCCGAATGCCACCCGTTTATTCATTCGCGAGATCGCCCCATGTTCGACTCTCTGTCCATTCGCCTGAAAATCGTCCTGCTCTCCGGCCTGTGCCTGCTCGGTGTGGTCGCGCTGATCGTCGGCATGAACATTTACCAGACCAATCAGAACGACGAACTGGTCAGCAACTCCAGTAACCAGTTGCTCACCGCCAGTGTGCAGAATCTGTTGCAAGCCAAAGCCGCCGAACAAGCGGTGCGGGTGCAGAAAACCTTCGGCGAAAGCCTGACGGTGATCACTGCCGTAGCGGATCAGATCAAGGACATGCGTGTCATGGCCGCCAAGCGTTCGCTGGACGCCGGCGCCTTGCGTGAAGAGTTGAACCTGAGCCTGAAAACCGCTTTTGAGCGCAACGACAAAGTGCTCGGCATCTGGCTCGCCTTTGAACCCAACGGCCTCGACGGCAAGGACAGCGAGTTCGTCAACGACGCCGCCCGCCAATCCAACGAAGCCGGGCGCTTCGCCACCTACTGGAGCCGCGCCGCCGGCGCCTCGCTGAACACCATCATGGTCGAAGAAGACCTGACCAAAACCACCCTCAGCGTCAGCGGCACGCCCTATAACAGCTGGTACACCTGCCCTCGCGACAACAAACGCACCTGCCTGCTCGACCCGTATGCCGACACTGTCGGTGGCAAGGAAATGCTCATGACGACCATTTCTGTGCCGTTGATCATCGACGGCAAAGCCATCGGCGTGGTCGGTGTCGACATCGCCCTCGATGCCCTGCAAGCGGCAGCCGTGGATTCCCAGCGCAGCCTGTTCAACAACGCCGGGCACATGCTGATCGTCTCCGGCAGCGGCGTGCTCGCTGCCGACAGTTCCGACGCCACCAAGGTCGGTAAAAAAATCAGTGACACCCTCGGTGCCGATGGCAAGGACGTGCTGCAATTGCTGACTTCGGGTACACCGAAGATTCTCGAACAGGGCGATCTGATTCGTGCGGTGTACCCGGTCGACCCGATTGGCAATTCGCGCGCCTGGGGCGTGGTGATCGACTTGCCGAAACAAGTACTGCTGGCTGACTCGGTCAAGCTGCAAGCGGTACTCGATGATGCGCAGGAAACCGGTGTGATCACCGCGCTGCTGGTCGCCGTGGTTGCCGGTCTGGTCGGCCTGTTACTGATCTGGCTGACCGCGTCCGGCGTCACCCGACCGATCAACAGCGTCGCCGAAATGCTGAAGAACATCGCCAGCGGCGAAGGCGATCTGACTCAGCGGCTGAACTACAGCAAAAAAGATGAACTGGGCGAACTGGTTAACTGGTTCAACCGCTTCCTCGACAAGCTGCAACCGACCATCGCACAGATCAAACAGAGCATCACCGAAGCACGCGGCACCGCCGACCAGTCTTCGGAGATCGCCCGCCAGACCAGCGAAGGCATGCAGGTGCAGTTCCGCGAGATCGATCAGGTCGCCACCGCCTCCAACGAAATGAGCGCCACTGCCCACGATGTCGCCAACAGCGCATCGAACGCCGCTAACGCCGCGAAAGGTGCCGATCAGTCGGCGAAGGACGGCATGTCGATCATCGAGCGCAGCACCCGCGACATCAATCAACTGGCCGACGAGGTCAGCAAAGCCGTGACCGAAGTTGAAGCGCTGGCAGTCAACAGCGAGCAGATCGGCTCGGTGCTGGAAGTGATCCGCAGCATCGCCGAACAGACCAACCTGCTCGCCCTCAACGCAGCGATCGAAGCGGCCCGTGCCGGTGAGAGTGGCCGGGGCTTTGCCGTGGTTGCCGACGAGGTGCGCAACCTGGCCAAACGTACGCAGGATTCGGTGGAAGAAATTCGCATCGTGATCGAGCGCATTCAGACCGGAACGCGTGGCGTGGTCGCGACCATGCATTCGAGCCAGACCCAGGCGCACAACAACGCCGGGCAGATTCGTCAGGCGGTCGATGCACTGGGCAAGATCAGCGACGCGGTGACGGTGATCAGTGACATGAACCTACAGATTGCCAGTGCGGCCGAGCAGCAAAGTGCGGTGGCCGAAGAGGTCAATCGCAATGTCTCGGCGATTCGCACCGTTACCGAGACGCTGACCGGACAAGCCACTGAGTCGGCGGCGATCAGCAGCCAGCTCAATGCCCTGGCCAGTCAGCAGATGAAGTTGATGGATCAGTTCCGCGTCTAAGCCACACCGCATTTCCCTTGTAGGAGTGAGCCTGCTCGCGATAGCGGTGGATCAGTGGAGCATGTGTCGACTGACCCACCGCGATCGCGAGCAGACTCACTCCTACAGGAGCTTTCATCTAATTCAATAATGTTTTGCACTATCATCGCCCTCTCGCTTCGGAGGCCTTCGATGACTGATTTACTCACGTCCATTCAAGCCGCACTCGGCTTGCCACACACGCCGATTCCGTTCACCGACCGAGGCGCCCTGCCCTCGGCATTCGCCGTCACTGAGCTTGCCTGCGCCAGCATCGCCACGGCCGGTCAGGCTGTCAGCGAATTGCTCCGGCAGCAGACCGGTCAGCGACCTGCCGTTGAAGTCGATCGTCGATTGGCCTCGTTCTGGTTCGCCACATCAATCCGTCCCATCGGCTGGCAAGTCCCGCCACTGTGGGATCCCGTCGCTGGCGACTATCAGACCCGCGACGGCTGGATCCGTCTGCACACCAATGCCCCGCATCACCGCGCCGCCGCTGAACGCGTGCTTGGTGCCTGCGCCGACCGTGGAGCGATGGCTGCCAAAGTCGCGCAATGGGCGAGTACGGATCTGGAGCAAGCGGTCGTCGAGGCCAAGGGCTGCGCGGCCGAGATGCGCAGTTGGACGCAGTGGCAAAAGCATCCGCAGGGATTGGCGGTGAATGCCGAGCCGCTGGTGCATTTCCTGGATTCGTCGGATGAGAACAACCCAGCGTGGCAAGGCTCGGTGGCGCAACCGTTGGCCGGGATCAAGGTGCTGGATCTGACACGCGTGCTCGCCGGCCCCACCGCCAGCCGTTTTCTCGCCGGCCTTGGCGCCGATGTATTGCGCATCGACTCACCGACCTGGAACGAGCCCGGTGTCGTCCCGGAAATGACCCTCGGCAAACGCTGCGCGCGACTGGATCTGCATGACACGGCGGATCGTGCGGTGTTCGAAAGTCTGCTGAAGGACGCCGATATTCTGCTGCACGGTTACCGCGCCGACGCACTGGAAAATCTCGGCTTCGGCGTTGAGCGCCGTCGCCAGCTCGCGCCGGGCCTGATCGACGCCGGCCTCAACGCCTACGGCTGGAGCGGCCCGTGGCAGAACCGTCGAGGTTTCGACAGTCTGGTGCAGATGAGCAGCGGCATTGCCGAGGCTGGGCAGCGCTGGAAGCAAGCTGACAAACCGACGCCGTTGCCGGTGCAGGCGCTGGATCATGCGACCGGGTATTTGATGGCGGCGAGTGCGCTCAGATTGCTGACTGAGCGGTTGGCGAATGGCCGAGCGGGCTCAGCGCGATTGTCGCTGGCGCGTACGGCAAAGTTGTTGCTCGAGCATGGGCCGGGGACAACGCAAGCGTTGCGCGTCGAGGATGAACAGGATCAGAGCTTGTCGTTGGAGCAGACCCCGTGGGGCCCGGCACATCGATTGCAGGTACCGGTGAAGATCAGCGGCACGCCGATTCAGTGGGCGTTGCCAGCTACAGAATTGGGTTCCCATCGACCACAGTGGAATTAAAAGCCCCTCACCCTAACCCTCTCCCAGAGGGAGAGGGGACCGATCGGGGAATATTGAAGAGATTCACCGACTTGAACGATTGATTCGGAATCCATAATCGACTCGGTCTTTCAGGTCGATGTAAAGCGAAAGACACCTCGGTCGGCCCCCTCTCCCTCGGGGAGAGGGCTGGGGTGAGGGCTGCAATTTCAGGCCGAGCGATAATGTATCAATCTGCCCGGCTCAAAGATGTCCACAAAAGCTGTGCCGCATACCCTCGATAAGGCCGCCAGGCCTCGGCCCGCAAAGACAACTCCCGCGCCGTCGGCCGCACGCCCTCCAACACTTCCAATGCCCGCAGCAACCCGACATCGCCATGGGGAAACCCATCCATATCCCGCAACTGCCGCAACGCAATGTACTGCGCCGTCCACTCGCCAATCCCGTGCAACGCCAACAACCGCGCCACGCCGCCTTCGCGATTTGGCTCAAATAACCAAGGATCATCCAGCAACGCCTGCGCCACACCCGACAGCGTCCGCCCGCGACTTTTCGGCATGCCCAGCGTTGCCAGATCTGCCGCCGCCAACACGCTCGCCTCGGGAAACACGTGAGTCAGCCCCGGCACGCCCGAATCCAGCGGCGCGCCATATTGCGCCACCAGTTTCCCCGCCAGGCGAATCGCCGCAACCACGGTAATCTGCTGCCCGAGCACCGCGCGAAAGGCCAGTTCCAAGCCATCCCACGCCCCGGGAATCCGCAACCCCGGGCACGCGGCGATCAACCGCGCCAGCAACGGATCATGGGCCAGATGCCCTTGCATCAGCGCCAGATCCGCATCCAGATCAAACATCCGCCGCACCCTGATAGCGATCTCGGGCACCGCTGCCGGGTCAGGAAAATCCAGCTCGACCGCCAGCGCATCCGCCGTCCCAAGCCAGACCGAAACCGTGCCGTGAACCCCGTTCAAGCCAATGCTGCGTGAATACACACCATCGGCCACGGTCTCCATCCCGACCACCGCCCGTGCCGCGAGAAACCCCAACATCGCCTCCCAGTCATACGGCGGTGCATACGCAAGCGACAACCTCACAACGACAACACACCGCTGTACAACCCATACGCCGCCAGCCCCGCGCCGATGATCACGCAGGTGAAAATGCCTTTCTCGACATGAGTGAACAACGGCTCGCCCGCCTCACGCTTGGCCTTGGCAAACAAAATCACCCCTGGCGCATACAACAGCGCCGACAGCAGTAAATACTTCACCCCACCGGCATACAACAACCACACCGCGTAACCGAGGGCAATGCCACCGATCAGCAGATCCTTGGTGCGCTCGGCCGAGGCATGTTCGTAAGTTTCGCCGCGCCCGCTGAGCAGAACCGCGTACGCCGCCGACCACAAGTACGGCACCAGAATCATCGACGACGCCAGATAAATCAGACTGGTGTAAGTGCCCGCCGAAAACAGCGTGATCAACAGGAAGATCTGGATCATCACATTGGTCAGCCACAACGCATTGACCGGGACGTGATTCTTGTTTTCCTTTTTCAGGAACGCCGGCATGGTCTTGTCCTTCGCCGTGGCGAAGAGAATCTCCGCACACAGCAGCGCCCACGACAACAACGCACCGAGCAGGGAAATCGCCAGACCAATGCTGATCAGCAACGCACCCCACGGCCCGACGATGTGCTCGAGCACCGCCGCCAGCGACGGGTTCTGCAGATTGGCCAGTTCCGGCTGGCTCATGATCCCCAGCGACAGCACGTTGACCAGCACCAACAGCGCCAGCACACCGATAAAACCGATCACCGTGGCGCGGCCGACGTCGCTGCGTTTCTCCGCCCGCGCCGAGTACACACTGGCACCTTCGATACCGATGAACACAAACACGGTGACCAGCATCATATTGCGCACCTGATCCATTACCCCTCCGAAATTCGGGTTGCTGGTGCCCCAGATGTCGCGGGTAAAAATGTCAGCCTTGAACGCCACCGCCGCGATAACGATGAACATGATTAGCGGTACGACTTTGGCCACCGTGGTCAGTTGATTGATCAGCGCCGCCTCCTTGATCCCGCGCATCACCAGAAAATGCACGGCCCACAGCAACACCGAGGCACAGCCGATGGCGATTGGCGTGTTGCCCTGACCGAACACCGGAAAGAAGTAACCGAGGGTGCTGAACAGCAGAACGAAATAACCGACGTTGCCCAGCCACGCACTGATCCAGTAACCCCAGGCTGACGAGAAACCCATGTAGTCGCCAAACCCGGCCTTGGCGTAGGCGTAGACACCGGAATCCAGCTCGGGTTTGCGATTGGCCAGGGTCTGAAAGACGAACGCCAGGGTCAACATGCCGATGGCCGTGATCCCCCAACCGATCAGAATCGCCCCGGCATCGGCGCGTGCCGCCATGTTCTGCGGCAGCGAGAAAATCCCCCCGCCAATCATCGAACCCACCACCAGGGCGATCAACGCGCCTAATCGCAGCTTTTGCGTCGGTTGCGACATTTCAGTTTCCCTTTGAATGTGTGGTGAGAATTTGGTTTTAAAGACGATTAACTAAACGGATAAAGGTAGATGACGTTTATCAAGTAACGCCAATTAACGCCCATTTATATATAGCCGATGACGCTAACGCCCTAGCACGCTAAGTCGGTTTTGTGCGCTGATCCCGATAATTCAATTCTGTACTGAAAACAGAGACAGAAAATTTGCCAAAAGCTGAAAAAGAACTAGCGTGATAATTCGAAAGTAATAATAGCCATTACCAAAGATGTAGCCACAACGCCTCTAGGACGGGCCTTGCGGGCAGGAGCTTTATGCCTTCAGCCGAAGCCTAAGTCATTCATTAACAATGGAATGTGACCATGCACTGATCTACGTCAGCTGTTTGAACAGACAACAGAACTACGCTGTGATCTCTTCTCTCCTGCAATGGAGTCATGCAAATGTCTGAAGCTCCCGGAAAACTACGACTAGGTGCACTGGTTGCATTGGTAGTCGGTTCAATGATCGGTGGCGGGATATTCTCCTTGCCTCAAAACATGGCCGCCAGCGCCGACGTCGGTGCGGTACTTATCGGTTGGGCCATCACCGCTGTCGGCATGCTCACCCTCGCTTTTGTCTTTCAAACCCTCGCCAATCGCAAACCTGACCTGGACGGTGGTGTCTACGCCTACGCCAAGGCCGGATTTGGCGATTACATGGGTTTCTCGTCCGCTTGGGGTTACTGGATCAGCGCCTGGCTGGGTAACGTCGGTTACTTCGTTCTGCTGTTCAGCACTCTCGGCTATTTCTTTCCGGTTTTCGGTGAGGGCAACACCGTTGCTGCGGTGATTGGCGCCTCGGTGCTGCTGTGGGCCGTGCACTTTCTAGTGCTGCGCGGGATCAAGGAAGCGGCGTTCATCAACCTGGTGACCACGGTCGCCAAGGTCGTACCGCTGCTGCTGTTCGTGTTGATCGCGGTGTTCGCCTTCAAACTGGACATCTTCACCGCCGACATCTGGGGCATCAAAAATCCGGATCTGGGCAGTGTGATGAACCAGGTGCGCAACATGATGCTGGTCACCGTGTGGGTGTTCATCGGTATCGAGGGCGCGAGCATCTTCTCGGCCCGCGCGGAAAAACGCTCGGACGTCGGTAAGGCCACCGTGATCGGCTTCATTACCGTGCTGCTGTTTCTGGTGCTGGTGAACGTGCTGTCGCTGGGCATCATGACCCAACCGGAACTGGCGAAACTGCAGAACCCGTCGATGGCCGCCGTGCTTGAGCATGTGGTCGGTCACTGGGGCGCGGTGCTGATCAGCGTCGGTCTGATCATCTCGTTGCTGGGGGCACTGTTGTCGTGGGTGCTGCTGTGTGCGGAGATCATGTTCGCCGCTGCCAAAGACCACACCATGCCGGAATTCCTGCGCAAGGAAAACGCCAACCACGTACCGGTCAACGCCCTGTGGCTGACCAACGCGATGGTGCAGATTTTCCTGATCATCACGCTGTTCTCGGCCAGTACTTACCTGTCGCTGATCTACCTCGCCACTTCGATGATTCTGGTGCCGTACCTGTGGTCGGCGGCCTATGCCCTGCTGCTGGCGGTGCGCGGCGAAAGCTACGAAGGCTTCGCGGCCGAGCGGCGCAAGGATCTGATTATCGGCGGCATCGCGCTGATCTATGCGGTGTGGCTGCTGTATGCCGGCGGGGTCAAGTATCTGCTGCTCTCGGCCCTGCTCTACGCACCTGGCGCGATCCTGTTCGCCAAAGCCAAGCTGGAACTCAAACAACCGGTTTTCACTAACGTCGAGAAGCTGATTTTCGCCGCAGTGGTCGTGGGTGCCCTGGTGGCTGCCTACGGTCTCTACGACGGCTTCCTGACTCTGTAACCCCTGATTATTTTGTTATCTGGAGGATCTGAAATGACCACGGAAAAAGTTAAGTACGGCGTCCATTCCGAAGCCGGCAAACTGCGCAAAGTCATGGTGTGCTCCCCAGGTCTGGCCCATCAGCGGCTGACCCCGAACAACTGCGATGAGCTGCTGTTCGACGACGTGCTCTGGGTGGCCCAGGCCAAGCGCGACCACTTCGACTTCGTCACCAAGATGCGCGAGCGCGGCATCGACGTGCTGGAAATGCACAACCTGCTGACCGACATCGTCGCCATCCCGGAGGCGCTGGACTGGATTCTCGAGCGAAAGGTCACCGCCGATTCGGTGGGCCTGGGCCTGATCAACGAAGTCAAATCCTGGCTGAAAAGCCTGGAACCTCGGCACATCGCCGAATTCCTCATCGGTGGCGTGTCGGCCGATGATCTGCCGGACAGCTTCGGCGGCAAGATCATCGAAATGTACCGCGACTTCCTCGGCCATTCGAGCTTCATTCTGCCGCCGCTGCCGAACACCCAGTTCACCCGCGACACCACTTGCTGGATCTACGGCGGCGTGACACTGAACCCGATGTACTGGCCAGCGCGCCGTCAGGAAACCCTGCTGACCACCGCCATCTACAAATTCCACCCGCAGTTCACCAATGCCGATTTCGAGATCTGGTACGGCGACCCGGACAAGGATCACGGCAGTTCGACCCTTGAAGGCGGCGACGTGATGCCGATCGGTAACGGCGTGGTGTTGATCGGTATGGGCGAGCGCTCATCCCGCCAGGCCATCGGCCAACTGGCGCTGAACCTGTTCAAGAACAAAGCCGTGGAAAAAGTCATCGTCGCCGGCCTGCCGAAGTCCCGCGCGGCGATGCACCTGGACACCGTGTTCAGCTTCTGCGACCGCGACCTGGTGACAATTTTCCCGGAAGTGGTGAACCAGATCGTAGCCTTCACCCTGCGCCCTGACGAAAGCAAACAGGGCGGCATCGACATCCGCCGCGAAGAAGGCACCTTCCTCGACACCGTGGCCAAAGCCCTCAACCTGCCGAAGCTGCGCGTGGTGGAAACCGGCGGCAACAGCTTCGCCGCCGAACGCGAGCAATGGGACGACGGCAACAACGTGGTGGCCGTGGAACCGGGCGTGGTCATCGGCTACGACCGCAACACCTACACCAACACCCTGCTGCGCAAGGCCGGCGTGGAAGTCATCACCATCAGCGCCGGTGAACTGGGCCGAGGCCGTGGCGGCGGCCACTGCATGACCTGCCCGATCATCCGCGACCCGATCGATTACTAAACGACCATCTCCCCGGCCGCACACACCCCGTAGCGGCCGGGCCGATTACCGAATCCAAGGAGAATCATCATGGCGTTCAACATCCACAACCGTAACCTGCTCAGCCTCGAACACCACACCCCACGTGAGCTGCGTTACCTGCTCGACCTGTCCCGCGATCTGAAACGCGCGAAGTACACCGGCACCGAGCAACAACACCTGAAGGGCAACAACATCGCCCTGATCTTCGAAAAAACCTCGACCCGCACCCGTTGCGCGTTCGAAGTGGCGGCCTATGACCAAGGCGCCAACGTCACCTACATCGACCCGAACTCTTCGCAGATCGGCCACAAGGAAAGCATGAAAGACACCGCCCGCGTGCTCGGGCGCATGTACGACGCCATCGAGTACCGTGGCTTCAAACAGGAAATCGTCGAAGAGCTGGCCAAGTTCGCCGGTGTGCCGGTGTTCAACGGTCTGACCGACGAATATCACCCGACGCAAATGATCGCCGACGTGCTGACCATGCGTGAACACGCCGACAAGCCGATCCACGAAATCAGCTACGCCTACCTCGGCGATGCGCGCAACAACATGGGCAACTCACTGCTGCTGGTCGGCGCCAAGCTCGGCATGGACGTGCGCATCTGTGCACCGAAAGCGCTGTGGCCATTGGATGATCTGGTCGAGCGTTGCCACAAATATGCCGAAGAAAGTGGCGCACGTATCACCCTGACTGAAGACCCGAAAGCGGCGGTCAAAGGCGTTGACTTCATTCACACCGACGTTTGGGTATCGATGGGTGAGCCGGTGGAAGCCTGGGCCGAGCGTATCCAGCAACTGCTGCCGTATCAGGTCAACGCCGAACTGATGAAAGCCAGCGGCAACCCGCGCACCAAGTTCATGCACTGCCTGCCGGCGTTCCACAACAGTGATACCAAGGTCGGCAAACAGATTGCCGAACAGTATCCGCACCTGAAAAACGGCATCGAAGTGACCGACGACGTGTTCGAGTCGCCAGCCTGCATCGCCTTCGAGCAAGCGGAAAACCGCATGCACACGATCAAGGCGATTCTGGTCTCGACCCTGGCTGATCTGTAACTGAAATAGCGCCCACTGAAGGAACCGGTACCAAAGGTGGGAGCTAGCCTGCTCGCGAAAGCGGTAGGTCATTCAACAGAGATGTCGACTGATCTGACGCCTTCGCGAGCAGGCTCGCTCCCACAGGGGATCCCGGTTCCGGCAGGAAGATCGAGTTGTTTGCCTCTTCTCTGATTAAAAGGACATGCACCATGCGTATCGTCGTAGCGCTGGGCGGTAACGCCCTGCTCCGCCGTGGTGAACCGATGACCGCTGACAATCAGCGCGCCAACATCCGCATCGCCACCGAGCAAATCGCCAAGATCCATCCCGGCAACCAACTGGTCATCGCCCACGGTAATGGCCCGCAAGTCGGCCTGCTGTCGCTGCAAGCGGCGGCCTACACCTCCGTCACCCCTTACCCGCTGGACGTGCTCGGTGCCGAAACCGAAGGCATGATCGGCTACATCATCGAACAGGAACTGGGCAACCTCCTCGACTTCGAAGTGCCGTTCGCCACCTTGTTGACTCAGGTGGAAGTCGACGCCAAGGATCCGGCCTTCCAGAACCCGACCAAACCGATCGGCCCGGTCTACGACAAGGCCGAAGCGGAAAAACTCGCCGCCGAAAAAGGCTGGGCGATTGCCCCGGACGGCGACAAGTTCCGCCGCGTGGTCGCCAGCCCACGGCCAAAACGCATCTTCGAAATCCGCCCGATCAAGTGGCTGCTGGACAAGGGCAGCATCGTCATCTGCGCCGGTGGCGGCGGGATTCCGACCATGTACGACGAGAACCGTAACCTCAAGGGCATCGAGGCGGTGATCGACAAGGACCTGTGCTCGTCGCTGCTCGCCGAGCAACTGGAAGCCGACTTGCTGGTAATCGCCACGGACGTCAACGCGGCGTTCATCGATTACGGCAAACCGACGCAAAAAGCCATCGCCGAAGCGCATCCGGATGAGCTGGAGCGCCTCGGTTTCGCCGCCGGGTCGATGGGGCCGAAGGTGCAGGCAGCCTGCGAATTTGCGCGCCATACTGGCAAGGTTGCGGTGATCGGTTCGCTGGCGGACATCGAAGCGATTGTCCAAGGCACTGCCGGTACTCGAGTGACCACGGCGAAGCCCGGCATCACTTACCGATAATTAGAAACTCCGGGGGCAGACCGAGGGTCTGCCCTTCTCCCATGCCTTGAAAGGAGAAAACCATGGCCCAATTCGAACCCGGTCGCCTGCACATCGAGCGGCATGCGTTGACGCCGGATGACGTCAGTTACAACGTGCACCTCGACTATGAAGTGTTCACCGATCCGCAGAAAGGCAAAGGGATTCAGTTCACTCTGCATGGCAGCATGCAGGGCAAGGACATGAAGGAAGCGTTTTTCCTGCCCAAGGAAGAGGCTTACAACTTCGCCCGTGATGTGACCCGGATCGCCGAGAAGTACGGGATTCCCAAGGCTCACAGCCAGATCGGTTCGGTGCACAAGCATTACGATCTGATGTTTGAAGACATTCGGCAGAAGTTGAATATGCAATCCGGGGATCCGGTCAATCTTGAGCATTTCGAGTAACCCGCAAAAGCCCCTCACCCTAGCCCTCTCCCCGAGGGAGAGGGGACTGATTGGGGGATGCTCTAGAGTTACACCGACCTGAACTCGCTTTACCGAATCCATAATCGACTGGTTCTTTCAGGTCGATGTCAAACCTCAGACACCTCGGTCGGCTCCCTCTCCCTCCGGGAGAGGGCTGGGGTGAGGGTGCTTTTGCTTTCACCTCTCTCCAAGCCCAAGGCATACTTGCCACCCTCCGCTCTGCAGATCACTGAACCGCCCCATGCGTATCCACGTCAGCTTCATCGACCGCGTCGGCATCACCCAGGAAGTCCTGGCTATCCTCGGTGGGCGCAACCTCAATCTGGATGCGGTGGAAATGATTCCGCCGAACGTCTATATCGACGCGCCGACCCTGAGCCCGCAAGTGCTCGAAGAGCTGAAAGATGCGTTGTTTCGCGTGCTCGGCGTGGAAGCGGTGACCGTGGTCGACATCCTCCCCGGCCAGCGTCGACACCTGCAACTCGATGCCCTGCTCGCGGCGATGACCGATCCCGTTTTGGCGCTCGACAGTGCCGGCAAGGTGCTGCTGGCCAACCCGGCGTTGATCGCGTTGTACGGCCGCGAACCGGCGGGTGAAAGCGTCTCTGAACTGTTCAACGATCCCGGCCTGCTCGACACCTTGCTCGAACACGGCTTCCGTTTGCCACTGCGCGAAATCACCGTCAACGGCCAGACCTTGCTGCTCGACGCCACGCCGATCACTGACGCCGGCGCTCTGCTGACCTTGTATCAACCGAACCGCATCGGCGAACAACTCTCGGCGCTGCACCACGACCACGCCGAGGGTTTCGATGCATTGCTCGGAGAATCCCCGGCGATTCGTACGCTCAAGGCCCGCGCGCAAAGAGTCGCCGCTCTTGATGCACCGCTGTTGATTCAAGGCGAAACCGGCACCGGCAAAGAACTGGTCGCCCGCGCATGCCACGCCATCAGCGCGCGACACAGCGCACCGTTTCTGGCCCTCAACTGCGCAGCCCTACCGGAGAACCTCGCCGAAAGCGAACTGTTCGGCTACGCCCCCGGCGCCTTTACCGGCGCGGCGCGTGGCGGCAAACCGGGGCTGATGGAACTGGCCAACCAGGGCACGGTGTTTCTCGATGAGATCGGCGAGATGTCGCCGTACTTGCAGGCCAAGCTGCTGCGTTTCTTGAACGACGGCAGCTTCCGCCGCGTGGGCGGTGATCGCGAAGTGAAGGTCAACGTGCGCATCCTCAGCGCGACCCACCGCGATCTGGAAAAAATGGTCAGCGAAGGCTTGTTCCGCGAAGACCTGTTCTATCGTCTCAACGTGCTCAACGTTGAAGTGCCGCCGCTGCGCGAACGCGGGCAGGACATCCTGCTGCTGGCGCGGTATTTCATGCAGCAAGCCTGCGCGCAGATCCAGCGCCCGGTGTGCCGCCTCGCTCCGGGGACCTACCCGGCGCTGCTCGGCAATCGCTGGCCGGGCAATGTGCGGCAATTGCAGAACGTGATCTTCCGTGCGGCGGCGATTTGCGAGAGTAGCCTGGTGGATATTGGCGATCTCGATATTGCTGGCACCTCGGTGGCGCGTCAGGCTGACAGCGATGTCGACAGCCTCGAACAAGCGGTCGAAGCTTTTGAGCGATCGCTGCTGGAAAAACTCTACGTCAGCTACCCCTCGACCCGCCAACTGGCCAGCCGCCTGCAAACTTCGCACACAGCCATTGCCCATCGCCTGCGCAAATACGGCATTCCCAACAAACCCTGAAAAACCACAAATTCCCTGTAGGAGTGAGCCTGCTCGCGATAGCGGTTTGACATTCAACATTTGCGACGTCTGACAGACCGCTATCGCGAGCAGGCTCACTCCTACATTTATTTGTGGCGCATTCGAAATCCGTTCAAAAACGACCTCCAGCTGTACTGAAAGCGCTACAGCGGAACGATATCGCTACACCCTCCTCCGATCACCGCTGTGCAAGGCTTTGATCCCGTTCAGCTTTTATCCTCGCTCCATGCTGTAGCGATTTCGCTACAGGCATCTCTGAACCTTCGACCTCTCCAATATCTAATTCATTGATTTATAACGATAAATCAACATTGGCCACATTCTTGCTAATCAACCCTTCATAAATAAGGGCCTTCGCGCCCGACTATTCCACCGCGTCCACCAGACGAGTCTGGCCCCCTGAGGAGTTTCCATGAGCGAGTTGCGTTTTACTGAAGATCACGAATGGCTGCGCACCGAAGCTGACGGCAGCGTTACTGTCGGCATCACCGCTTTCGCGCAGAACGCCCTGGGCGACGTGGTGTTCGTGCAACTGCCTGAGCTGCAGGCTTACGAAAAAGGCGCTGAAGCCGCCACCGTGGAATCGGTGAAAGCCGCCAGCGGCGTGTACATGCCCCTCGACGGCGACGTACTGGAAGTCAACCCGGCGCTGGAAGACGCCCCGGAACTGGTCAACGAAGATCCGCTGGGCGAAGGCTGGTTCTTCCGCTTCCAGCCTGCCGACGCATCGGCCGTGGCCAAATTGCTCGATCAGGACGCGTACGACCGTCTGATCAAAGCCCAAGCCGAAGCCTGAGGAACACCGACATGACTCAAGTAAACCTTGGCACCGCCAACGAATTCATCGCCCGTCACATCGGCCCGCGCGCCGGTGACGAGCAAACCATGCTCAACAGCCTCGGCTTCGACTCGCTTGAAGCCCTGAGCGCCAGCGTCATTCCGGAAAGCATCAAGGGCACCAGCGTGCTCGGCATGGACGACGGCCTCAGCGAAGCCGATGCCCTGGCGATGATCAAATCGATCGCCGGCAAGAATCAGTTGTTCAAGACCTACATCGGCCAGGGCTACTACAACTGCCACACGCCGTCGCCGATCCTGCGCAACCTCCTGGAAAACCCGGCCTGGTACACCGCGTACACGCCGTACCAGCCAGAAATTTCCCAAGGTCGTCTCGAAGCGCTGCTGAACTTCCAGACGATGATCAGCGACCTCACCGGTCTGCCGATTGCCAACGCCTCGCTGCTCGACGAAGCCACCGCCGCTGCCGAAGCCATGACCTTCTGCAAACGCCTGAGCAAGAACAAGGGCAGCCACCAGTTCTTCGCCTCGATCCACAGCCACCCGCAAACCCTTGACGTGCTGCGCACTCGTGCCGAGCCGCTGGGCATCGAAGTGGTTGTTGGCGATGAGCGTGAACTGACTGACGTGACGCCGTTCTTCGGCGCGCTGCTGCAATACCCGGCCAGCAACGGTGATGTGTTCGACTATCGCGAACTGACCGAACGCTTCCACGCCGCCAACGCCTTGGTCGCAGTCGCCGCTGACCTGCTGGCCCTGACCTTGCTGACCGCCCCGGGCGAGTTCGGCGCGGACGTCGCCATCGGTTCCGCGCAACGCTTCGGCGTGCCGCTGGGCTTTGGTGGCCCGCACGCCGCTTACTTCTCCACCAAAGATGCGTTCAAGCGCGACATGCCGGGCCGTCTGGTCGGTGTCTCGGTTGACCGTTTCGGCAAGCCGGCGCTGCGCCTGGCGATGCAGACCCGCGAGCAACACATCCGCCGCGAGAAGGCCACGTCGAACATCTGCACCGCACAAGTGCTGCTGGCCAACATCGCCAGCATGTACGCCGTCTACCACGGCCCGAAAGGCCTGGCGCAGATCGCCAATCGCGTGCATCACCTGACCGCGATTCTGGCCAAAGGCCTGACCGCGCTGGGCGCTAACGTCGAACAAGCCAGTTTCTTCGACACCCTGACCGTCGCCACCGGCGCAAACACCGCCGCGCTGCACGACAAGGCCCACGCTCAGCAGATCAACCTGCGCGTGATCGACGCTCAGCGTCTTGGCCTGTCGGTCGACGAAACCACCACCCAAGCTGACATCGAAACCCTGTGGGGCCTGTTCGCCGACGGCAAGACTCTGCCGGATTTCGCTGCTCTCGCCGTCTCGGTGCAGAGCACCATCCCAGCATCGCTGGTACGTCAGTCGCCGATCCTCAGCCACCCGGTGTTCAACCGTTATCACTCGGAAACCGAGCTGATGCGCTACCTGCGCAAACTGGCGGACAAGGATCTGGCCCTGGATCGCACCATGATCCCGCTGGGTTCGTGCACCATGAAACTCAACGCTGCCAGCGAAATGATCCCGGTGACCTGGGCTGAGTTCGGCGCGCTGCACCCGTTCGCTCCAGCCGCGCAAAGCGCCGGTTACCAGCAACTGACCTTTGAGCTGGAAGCGATGCTCTGTGCCGCGACCGGTTACGACGCGATCTCGCTGCAACCAAACGCCGGTTCGCAAGGTGAATACGCTGGCCTGCTGGCGATTCGTGCATATCACCAGAGCCGTGGCGATGAGCGCCGCGACATCTGCCTGATTCCGTCGTCCGCCCACGGCACCAACCCGGCCACCGCCAACATGGCTGGCATGCGCGTCGTCGTGACTGCCTGCGATGCCCGTGGCAACGTCGACATCGAAGACCTCCGCGCCAAAGCCATTGAACACCGCGACCACCTTGCCGCGCTGATGATCACTTACCCGTCGACCCACGGCGTGTTCGAAGAAGGCATCCGCGAAATCTGCGGGATCATTCATGACAACGGCGGCCAGGTGTACATCGACGGCGCCAACATGAACGCGATGGTTGGCCTCTGTGCACCGGGCAAGTTCGGCGGCGACGTCTCGCACCTGAACCTGCACAAAACCTTCTGCATTCCGCACGGCGGTGGCGGCCCGGGCGTTGGCCCGATTGGCGTGAAATCGCACCTGACCCCGTTCCTGCCGGGCCACGGCCAGATGGAACGCAAGGAAGGCGCGGTCTGTGCAGCACCGTTCGGCAGCGCAAGTATTCTGCCGATCACCTGGATGTACATTCGCATGATGGGCGGCGCAGGCCTGAAACGCGCTTCGCAGTTGGCGATCCTCAATGCCAACTACATTTCCCGTCGCCTCGAAGAGCACTACCCAGTGCTGTACACCGGCAGCAACGGTCTGGTGGCGCACGAATGCATTCTGGATCTGCGTCCATTGAAAGACAGCAGCGGCATCAGCGTCGATGACGTCGCCAAACGCCTGATCGACTTCGGCTTCCACGCACCGACCATGTCGTTCCCGGTCGCGGGCACGCTGATGATTGAGCCGACCGAAAGCGAATCCAAGGAAGAACTGGATCGCTTCTGCGACGCCATGATCCGCATCCGCGAAGAAATCCGTGCGGTGGAAAACGGCACGCTGGACAAGGACGACAACCCGCTGAAAAACGCTCCGCACACAGCGGCAGAGCTGGTTGGCGAGTGGACTCACCCGTACAGCCGCGAGCAAGCCGTGTACCCGGTCGCGTCGCTGATCGAAGGCAAATACTGGCCACCGGTCGGTCGTGTCGACAACGTTTTCGGCGATCGCAACCTGGTCTGCGCCTGCCCGTCGATCGAAAGCTACGCTTAAAAGAATAAGGGGCGGGTTTGCCTGCCCCAATTTCAGCATCACCACAGATCCCCCTGTGGGAGCGAGCCTGCTCGCGAAAGCGTAGTGTCAGTTAATGAAAGGTTGTCTGACCCAGCGCTTTCGCGAGCAGGCTCGCTCCCACAAGGGATCTGCTACCGATTTCGGACTTTCGCCAATTCCTATAACAAGAAACCGGAGAACCCCTCATGTCGTTAAGCGTGTTCGACCTGTTCAAGATTGGCATCGGCCCCTCCAGTTCCCACACCGTCGGCCCGATGCGCGCAGCCGCGCGTTTCGTCGAAGGTTTGCGCCGTGAAAACCTGCTGACCACCACCGCCAGCGTTCGCGTTGAGCTGTACGGTTCCCTCGGCGCCACCGGTAAAGGTCACGGCAGTGACAAAGCCGTGCTGCTCGGCCTCGAAGGCGAACACCCGGACACCGTTGATACCGAAACCGTCGCCGCGCGCCTGCAAGAAATTCGCGGCAACGGACGACTGAACCTGCTCGGCGAACACAGCATTGCGTTCAACGAGAAAGAACACTTGGCGATGATCCGCAAGCCGTTGGCCTATCACCCCAACGGCATGATTTTCCGCGCCTTCGATGCGGCGGGGATTCAGATCCGCAGCCGCGAGTACTACTCGGTTGGCGGTGGTTTCGTGGTCGACGAGGACGCGGCCGGTGCCGACCGCATCGTCGAAGACGCCACGCCGCTGACCTTCCCGTTCAAAAGCGCCAAGGACCTGCTCGGTCATTGCGCCACCTATGGTCTGTCGATCAGCCAGGTGATGCTGACCAACGAAAGTGCCTGGCGCCCGGAGGCGGAAACCCGCGCCGGCCTGTTGAAAATCTGGCAGGTGATGCAGGACTGCGTCGCTGCGGGCTGCCGTAACGAAGGTATTTTGCCCGGCGGCTTGAAGGTCAAACGCCGTGCGGCAGCGTTGCATCGGCAACTGTGCAAGAACCCCGAATCGGCGTTGCGCGATCCGTTGTCGGTGCTCGACTGGGTCAACCTCTACGCCTTGGCGGTCAACGAAGAAAACGCCAACGGTGGCCGCGTAGTCACCGCCCCCACCAACGGCGCGGCGGGGATCATTCCGGCGGTGCTGCATTACTACATGCGTTTTATCCCCGGCGCGAATGACGACGGCGTCGTACGGTTTCTGCTGACCGCTGCGGCCATTGGCATTCTCTACAAGGAAAACGCCTCGATCTCCGGCGCTGAAGTCGGCTGCCAAGGTGAAGTCGGCGTGGCCTGTTCGATGGCGGCCGGTGCGTTGTGCGAAGTGCTCGGCGGCAGCGTTCAGCAGGTCGAGAACGCTGCGGAAATCGGCATGGAACACAACCTCGGCCTGACCTGCGACCCGATTGGCGGGTTGGTGCAAGTGCCGTGCATCGAGCGCAATGCCATGGGTTCGGTGAAAGCCATCAACGCAGTGCGCATGGCCATGCGGGGCGACGGCCAGCATTTCGTCTCCCTCGACAAAGTCATCCGCACCATGCGCCAGACCGGTGCCGACATGAAAAGCAAATACAAAGAGACCGCCCGCGGCGGTCTGGCGGTCAACATTATCGAATGCTGACATGAAACCAGCCAAACGAAATTGACCACCTCTCCCCCAGGGAGAGAAACGTAATTAGCCCCCTCTCCCTCTGGGAGAGAAACGTACCTAACTCCCTCTCCCTCTGGGAGAGGGCTGGGGTGAGGGGCTTTTGATCTTGATCTTGATCTTAATCTAGGCCCATACCCCCAAACTCTAATTTTCAAGGAGCCACGCATGTCCACCGAACAACTGTCGAAAACCCCGCTGCACGCTCTGCACATCGAACTCGGCGCTCGCATGGTGCCGTTCGCCGGCTACGACATGCCGGTGCAATACCCACTCGGTGTGATGAAAGAACACCAGCACAGCCGTGAGCAGGCCGGACTGTTCGATGTCTCGCACATGGGCCAGATCCGCCTGACTGGTGCCAACGCCGCCAAAGCCCTGGAAAGCCTGGTGCCGGTAGACATCATCGACCTGCCGGTGGGCATGCAGCGTTACGCGATGTTCACCAACGACAACGGCGGCATTCTCGACGACCTGATGGTGGCCAACCTCGGTAATGACGAATTGTTCCTGGTGGTCAACGCCGCGTGCAAGGATCAGGACCTGGCCCACCTGCAAAAACACATCGGCGATCAGTGCACCATTACGGCGCTGTTCGAAGAGCGCGCTCTGCTGGCATTGCAAGGTCCGGCGGCGGTCACCGTGCTGGCGCGGCTGGCACCATCCGTTGAAAAAATGACTTTTATGCAGTTCGCCCGTGTCAATCTGCTCGGCGTCGACTGCTTTGTCAGCCGTTCGGGTTACACCGGTGAAGACGGTTTCGAAATCTCCGTACCAGCTGCAGATGCGGAAAAACTTGCCCGCGCCCTGCTCGCCGAACCGGAAGTCCAGGCCATTGGCCTCGGCGCTCGCGACTCGCTGCGTCTGGAAGCCGGTCTGTGCCTCTACGGCCACGACATGAACACCGAGACCACACCGATCGAAGCCAGCCTGTTATGGGCGATCTCCAAGACACGTCGCGCTGATGGCGCGCGGGCCGGCGGTTTCCCGGGCGCGGAGAATGTTTTCGCCCAGCAACAGAATGGCGTGGCGCGCAAACGCGTCGGCTTGCTGCCGCAGGAGCGCACACCCGTGCGTGAAGGCGCAGAAATCGTCAACGAAGCCGGCAAAATTATCGGCAGCGTGTGCAGCGGTGGTTTCGGTCCGACCTTGGGCGGGCCGTTGGCGATGGGTTACCTCGACAGCGCATATGTCACCCTCGACACACCGGTTTGGGCCATTGTTCGTGGGAAAAAGGTGCAAATGCTTGTAAGCAAAATGCCATTTGTTCCACAACGCTACTATCGCGGTTGATTGACTGTTTCTATAAGTAACGCGATTGCGTTATGCGTGCACTAATGTGTAACGCAATCGCCACAAAAAAGTGCATTTTCTATCAACTGATTCGAATATGAACTTTGCTTATAACGATCGAAAACAATTGAACAGGCTAATCGTCCAAGACCGCACTAGCTAGAGGATTAACTTGCTAAAGCTCAGTAAAACCGGGGGCTTCGCAGGGCTTGTTTTTTCTCCCGTAGTTGGCGTAGAGTTTCTCCACTGTGTTTGCATGGGTCAGCTTGGAATCGTGACCTGGGCAGTAGCCTACAAGTTAGCTACATCCCGTTCGACGTCTTCTTACTCTCCTGCAACCAGCCCCAGTACTCTTTCATGAGAAAGAGGCTGTCATTAATTTTTGCGTCAAAGGAAATAAGAAATGTCCACACGTCAGAGCGGTACCGTCAAGTGGTTTAACGACGAGAAAGGTTTTGGTTTTATCACTCCAGAAAGCGGTCCGGATCTGTTCGTGCATTTCCGCGCCATTCAGGGCAACGGTTTCAAGAGCCTGAAAGAAGGCCAGAAAGTGACCTTCGTTGCTGTGCAGGGCCAGAAAGGCATGCAGGCTGACGAAGTACAAGCAGAAGCCTGATTTTCTGTTACGAAAAAGCCCCTGATGTTGATATCAGGGGCTTTTTTGTGCGCGCGAATCCGTAAAATGGCGCTTCATTTTGCGTCCAGAGGCTGCCATGTCGAAAAACCTGCTCACCCCACAGGGCGATTTTCCCGCCGTTGGTCTAGGCCGGCGTCTGGCGGCGATGTTCTATGACTTTCTGCTATGCACCGCCCTGCTGATCGTCACGGGTGGCATCTACAAGATGATTCAGGCAACGATCATTGGTGAAGAGCGCCTGCGAGTGATGACCGATGCCGGCAAGCTCGACGGTGATCCGCTCTACTCCACCTTACTGCTGTTGGTGCTGTTTGGGTTCTTCGCCAAGTTCTGGACCCATGGCGGTCAGACGCTGGGCATGCAGGTGTGGGGCATTCGCGTGCAGAACGCCAATGGCACGGCGATCAGCCTGTGGCAGGCGTTGTTGCGGTTTATGGTGTCGATTGCGTCGTGGCTATGCGTGGGGCTGGGATTCTTCTGGTCGCTGTACGACAAGCAGAAGCGCACGTGGCATGACATCTATTCCGATACCCGCGTGGTGCGGATCCCGAAAAAGACCAAATAACTTCCAGACGCCAAAAACCACTGTAGGAGTGAGCCTGCTCGCGATAGTGGTATGTCAGTCAACATTTTCGTTGCTTGACACACCGCTATCGCGAGCAGGCTCACTCCTACAGGTTTATTCGTTGCCTGAAAGATCTCAGGCGTTACCGGCCAGCTTCATCCGCGCCGCCTGAGTGAAATCGAGCATGCGCTTCAAAGGCCGGATCGCCTGCGGAATCAACGCCGGATCAACAAAGATCTCGTTGGTCCCTTCCTTCAAGCTCTTGAGCGTGCGCTCAAGGGTGTTCATGGCCATCCACGGGCAATGTGCGCAACTGCGGCACGCCGCGCCGTTACCAGCGGTTGGCGCCTCGATGAAGACCTTGTCCGGGCACAACTGCTGCATCTTGTAGAAGATGCCACGGTCGGTCGCAACGATCAGGGTCTTGTTCGGCAGCGATTGCGCAGCAGCGATCAACTGGCTGGTGGAACCCACCGCGTCCGCCAGTTCGATCACCGACGTTGGCGACTCCGGGTGCACCAGAATCGCGGCGTCCGGGTACAGCGCCTTCATGTCTTCAAGCTGCTTGGACTTGAACTCTTCGTGAACGATGCAGGCACCGTCCCACAGCAGCATGTCGGCGCCGGTCTTGCGCTGAATGTAGGTGCCGAGGTGTTTGTCCGGCCCCCAGATGATGGTCTCGCCGTTGTCCATCAGGCTTTCGACGATCTCCAGCGCGCAACTCGAAGTCACCACCCAATCAGCCCGAGCCTTAACGGCTGCGGAGGTGTTGGCATAGACCACCACCGTGCGCTCCGGGTGCTGATCGCAGAACGCCGAGAACTCGTCGACCGGGCAACCCAGGTCCAGCGAGCACGTCGCTTCCAGGGTCGGCATCAGCACGCGCTTTTCCGGGTTGAGAATCTTCGCGGTCTCGCCCATGAACTTCACGCCGGCGACCACCACGGTTTTGGCCGGGTGAGCATTGCCGAAGCGGGCCATTTCCAGGGAATCGGAGACGCAACCGCCGGTTTCTTCGGCCAAGGCCTGAATTACCGGATCGCAATAAAAGTGGGCCACCAGCACCGCGTCCTGAGCCTTGAGCTCGGCGGCAATGGCGGAACGGTAATAAGCCTCTTCCTCAGCGGTCAGCGGTTTGGGCTGTTTGGCATCGAGGTGGGCTTGAACCAGAAGGCGTTCGGAAATCTGCGTCATGTTCGCAAGACCTGCAGGCGCGTTCGCGCGAAAGTCGAGTATACACCCGGCTCCGGACCGCTTGAGGGTACCGCCGGGAGAGTGAGTATTATCAGGCACGGACAGCATTGAAGCTGCGCAAGGCTACAGAATATCCCGTTGATACAAAAGATGATTCTGACCTGCGTCAGCGCTGCGGGCGGTGAAATAACGCGGAGCGAAATTACAGGCAAAAAAAAACCCGGAAATCCTCACTTTCGTGGGCCTTCCGGATTTTCTAAACCGCCAAATATGGTGGGTCGTGTGGGATTCGAACCTACGACCAATTGGTTAAAAGCCAACTGCTCTACCAACTGAGCTAACGACCCGCTGTGTGGTGGCGCGTATAATACTGATTTTTAAGGACTATTCAACACCTTTTTGAAAATAATCAAAAATAAGCTGTTGGATCGTCCACACCAGCGGCCGCAAAGCCTTCTGCGCGCAGGCGGCAGCTGTCGCATTTACCGCACGCGCGGCCGTCATCGTCGGCCTGATAGCAGGAAACGGTGAGGCGATAATCAACGCCGAGCTTCACGCCCGCCTGAACGATTTGCGCCTTGCTCAGGTTCTGCAGTGGCGCCTGAATGCGGAAGCCATTGCCTTCAACGCCGGCCTTGGTCGCCAGATTGGCCATGCGCTCGAACGACTCGATGAACTCCGGACGGCAATCCGGGTAACCGGAATAGTCCACGGCGTTGACACCAATAAATATGTCACGCGCACCCAGCACTTCTGCCCAGCCCAACGCCAGCGAAAGGAACACCGTGTTACGCGCCGGCACGTAAGTCACCGGAATGCCTTCGCCCAGCTCCTCCGGAATATCGATGCTGCTGTCGGTCAGTGCCGAGCCGCCCATACCATTCAGGTTGAGGCCGATTACTTTGTGCTCAACCACACCCAAGTCGCGGGCGACGCGGGCAGCGGCGTGCAATTCAGCGTGCGAGCGCTGACCGTAATCGAAACTCATGGTGTAGCAGCTGTAGCCTTCGGCGCGAGCCATGGCCACGACGGTGGCCGAATCGAGGCCGCCGGACAGCAGAATGACCGCACGTTTTTCGGTGGTGTTCAGTTGTTCGGTCATCTCAGCGCCCCGGTTCGTCATTCCATAGATATTTATGCAACTGCAATTGCAACCGCACCGGCAGGTTGTCAGCCACCACCCAGTCCGCCAGATCCCGAGCATTGAGGTCATGGTGACTTGGGGAGAACAGCACTTCACCGGCACGCCGTTCAAGACCGTACTGGATCAGCTTGGACACGGCCCAGTCATAGTCTTCCCGCGAGCAGATGACAAACTTCACCTGATCGTTGGGGCTCAGCAGTTCGATATTCTCGTAACGGTTGCGATGGGCTTCTTTCGAGTCCGGCGTTTTCAGATCGACAACCCGACTGACGCGCGGATCGACGGCCGAAATGTCGAGTGCGCCACTGGTTTCCAGCGAAACCTCGTAACCGGCGTCACACAACTGCTTGAGCAAAGGAATGGCGTTCGGCTGCGCCAGCGGCTCACCGCCGGTGACACAGACGTAGCGCGGACGAAATCCGGCCACTTGCTCGAGGATGTCGTCGAGGGTGCGGATGGTGCCGCCACTGAACGCATAGGCGCTGTCGCAGTATTGGCAACGCAAAGGACAACCGGTCAGGCGCACAAAAACCGTGGGCAGCCCGGCAGTCCGCGTTTCCCCCTGCAACGAGTAGAAAACTTCGGTGATTCTCAATGTGTCTTGCATAGTCGCCACGGGCGTAACAGCTAAACAGGCTGTCCGCCTCCGTCAGGCACTTCAGGCAATCCCGCCAACGCGTAGACCGCAAGAAGCGTGTTTCAGAAAAAGGGCGTGAATTCTAACGAAAAAACCCGCGACAAGCGCGGGTTTCTTCTAAACGGGTAACACGACCTTACATGCGTTGCAGATCACGTTGAGCCAACTGAGCGGCGGAGGTACCCGGATATTGGGCCACCACCTGCTGCAGAATGCCTTTGACCTTGTCGGTATGACCAAGGCGGCGCTCTACGTCAGCCAGCTTGTACAGCGAGTCCGGCACTTTAGCGTGCTTTGGATACAGCTGCGAAACCTTGGCGAAAGCCTGACCTGCACCTTGCAGATCGCCTTTGGCCAGATTGACTTCGCCCAACCAGTACTGGGCGTTGCCCGCGTATTGGCTGTTCGGGTATTTGCGCAGGAAAGCGGCAAAAGCCTGGCTGGCCTTGTCGAAATCCTTGGCTTTGATCAGGTCGAAAGCGGCATCGTAATACAGCTTTTCCTTGGCCGGATCACCCGGTTCGCTGCTTGCAGCAGGTGCCTGGGCAGCAGCCCCGGCGCCAGCAGCACCGGCAGCAGCACTTGCATCGCCACCGGCAGAAGAATTCTCAGGAGTCGCGGCAGGTGCAACGCCGGATCCTATGCGCCGATCAAGATCCTGGTATCGCTCCAGGGATTCCTGCTTCATGCGCGCAACCTGATTCTGCAGTTCTTCGATCACGCCTTGCTGGCGAGAAATCTGATCCTGCATCTGTTGCAATTGGTTGAACAGCATGCCTTGTGCCGAGGCAGGGGCCGAAGCCGCTCCCCCGGCATAGGCGCCGTTCGTACCGTAACCTGCAGGCGGATAACTGCTCCCGCTATTGTTATAACCGGAGTTGTCATCGACCACAGGAACCGCAGCCCACGCCGCAAGCGGCGCAAGGCTGAGAGCCAGAACAGTTACAGCACGACGGCACGTTCGCATATCGAATTACTTACGCAGTTCGACGCGACGGTTTTGAGCCCAGGACTGCTCGTCGTTGCCGGTAGCAACTGGACGCTCTTCGCCGTAGGAAACCAGTTCCAGCTGAGCTGGGGAAACACCTTGCAGTACCAGGTAGCGCTGAACGGCTTTCGCACGACGCTCGCCCAGTGCCATGTTGTACTCACGAGTACCACGTTCGTCGGTGTTGCCTTCCAGAACAACGCGAGCGCCGTTTGCTTTCAGGTCTTTGGCGTGAACGTCCAGAGCGCGCATGGCTTCTGGCTTCAGGTCCGAGCTGTCGTATTCGAAGTAGAAGGTGGTGATTGCGCGCAGAGCAGCTTCTTCGCTCAGGGAACCGTCAACGGCACCAGTGTTTGCGCCGTAACCAGCGTTTGGATCAACAGCGCCTTCACCGGCGTTGTCGCCGCCTTTGGACGAGCAACCTACAGCTACAGCCATGGCCAGAGCCAGCGCAGCAAATTTACCAAACTTCAGCATTTCCATCGTGAAACTCCTAATGAACCCCAGTGTGTTAAGTAAAACGTGTAGCGCCCGCTCACTTCAGGTAAGGGGACCAGGACGGTTCTCTGACTTCGCCTTGAGCGGTAGGAAGCGGGAGCCTAACGCGTCCATTAATGGACACGAGCATCAAGACTCCCCGGCCCTGTTGGCGGGTGGCGTAGATTACCATGGTGCCGTTGGGCGCAACAGTAGGTGACTCGTCCAGAGTGCTATCAGTGAGGATCTTTACACTCCCTCGCTGTAGATCCTGAGCTGCCACCTTGAAATTGGTGAAGCCATCCTGACGATGGATCATCACCAAAGTCTTTTCATCCGCCGACAGTTTCGGGTTGGCGTTGTAGTTACCGATAAAGGTCACACGCTCGGCACCGCCGCCACTGGCGCTGGTTTTGTAGATCTGTGGCTTGCCGCCGCGGTCCGAAGTGAAGTAGATGGTCGAGCCATCCTTGCCCCAGTACGGTTCGGTGTTGATGCCCGGGCCTGCGGTTACGCGGGTGATCTGGCGCGAAGCCAGGTTCATCACGTAAATGTCCGGGTTACCGTCCTTGGACAGTACGAACGCGAGACGATCACCGTTCGGCGACCAGGCTGGCGCGCCGTTCAGACCTTCGAAGTTGGTGATCTGCTCACGGCGACCGGTGTCGATGTTCTGCATGAAGATGCGTGGGCGCTTCTGCTCGAACGACACATAGGCGATGCGCTTGCCATCCGGTGCAAAACGCGGCGACAGGATTGGCTCACGCGATTGCAGCAAGGTCACGGCGCGAGCACCGTCGTAGTCAGAACGCTGCAGGGTGTAACGGGTGTTCTTCTCGGAGAAGCGCTCAGCCGTCACGTACAGCAGACGCGTCGAGAACGCACCTTCAATACCGGTCAGTTTCTGGAACGACTGGTCGGAGATGAAGTGCGCCATGTCACGCAGTTGCTCGGTGGTACCGGAAACACTGCCGTCTGCCACTTTCTGTTCGGTGGCCACGTTGAACAGTGCCCACTGCACCTGCAGGCGACCGCCGGCTGGCGCAATGCTGCCGACCATCATGTATTGAGCACCCACCGCCTTCCAGTCACGGAAGATGATTTCGCTCGGCTGGCTTGGCTGGCTGATCATGTTTTGCTTTGGAATCGGCGAGTAGTAGCCCGAGTTACGCAAATCGTTACCAATGATTTCTGCCATGTCGTCCGGCAGAACTGCACCGCCCTGCATGCCGAACGGTACAACGGCGATCGGAGTAGCCCGGTCGCTGCCGCTGGTAACCAGAATGTTCTTTTCATCCGCCATCGCGATCCCTGCCATGCAGCAGATCACGACCAGCATTCCTCGAAGAAGGTTTCTCACAAGGCTAGATCCTCAGGTGTGAATGTCATCTTGAATGAACGATACGGAGCGAAATCGCTCGGCTTCATTCCCTGCATTTCTGTCAAACGTCCAATATTTTTCACTGCCGCGACTGCCGACGCATCGAACGGACCATCGCCACTGGACTTGGCCACGCTGACCGAAGTCACCGTACCGTCCGGCAACATGCCGATCTGCAGCACAACCGTCATGCCTTTGCGTGCCGAAGGAGGACGAGCCCAACCTTCTGCCGCTCGCGCACGAATCAGGTCATCGAAACTGCCCGCGACTTCGTCACCCTGCTCATCGGCCAAGGCCTGCTGGCGCTGCGGCGTATCGGAAAGCAAATCGGCCAAGGCCTGAGCCTTTTTGTCTTCGGTCGACTTACGTGCCGCATCCTGCGCTTTCTTCTTCGCAGCATCGGCAGCAGCTTTCTTCTTCGCTTCGTCGGCGATTTTCTTCTTCGCCTCTTCAGCTTCAGCTTTCTTCTTGGCGTCTTCGGCGGCTTTCTTCTTCGCGTCTTCGACGATCTTCTTCTTGGCTTCTTCAGCAGCGGCTTTCTTGGCCTCTTCTTCAGCAGCCTTTTTCGCTTCTTCTTCAGATTTCTTCTTGGCTATATCAGCCAATTTTTTCTCTTCAGCCTTCTTGGCTTCGGCGGTCTTCTTGGCTTCGTCGGCTTTTTTGGCTTCGTCAGCCTTTTTCGCCTCGTCTGCTTTCTTCGACTCGTCGGCCTTCTTGGCTTCCTCGGCTTTTTGAGCCGCTTCTTCTTTCTTTTGTTCCGCAGCAGCCTTGATCTCTTCCTGCTCGACCTTCTTCTGCTCCATCTGTTCGACTTCGGTCTGGCGCGCGGCGGATTTCTTCGCCTCACCCGCAATCTTCTGATTGGTCTGGGTGGTTGCCTGACTTTTCGATTTCAGCTGGTAGAGGGTCGCCTGGACAATCGGTTTGGCCGGCGGCAGTTCTGGTGTAAAGGCAAAACTGACGAACAGCATGCCGAACACCAGCACGTGCAGGACAATTGCCAGAACACTAGGCCAGAAGTAGCTTTCCGAGGCGGACGGCTCTCGCTGTTGCTGCATCAGGGGGCCTCGGTAATCAAACCAACATTACCGACCCCGGCTTTCTGCAACCCGCCCATGGCGCCCATGACGGAACCGTAGTCGACGGTCTTGTCACCGCGGATGAAGACCTGGGTACGCTTGCCGCCTTCAGTGCCGGCACGAATGATCTTGGTCACCGCGTCGGTCATTTGCGGCAGAGTCATGGCCCTGTCCTGTTGCTTCTCGGTATCGACTTCGCTGCCAAGGTTCCAGTAGTAGGTCTTGTCAGCCTTGATCGAAATGGTCAGGACCTGAGTGTTGTTGTCCTGCGGCAAGGCTTCGCTGGAAACCTTGGGCAGATCAACTTTCACGCCCTGATTGAGCATCGGCGCGGTCACCATGAAGATAACCAGCAGCACCAACATCACGTCGATGTAAGGCACCACGTTCATCTCGGCAACCGGCTTGCGCTTTTTGCGAGCTCGAGCGATTAAAGCCATTGGAAATTACCTGCTTATTCTTCGCTGGTGTGCACTTTGCGGTGCAGGATCGCCTGGAATTCATCGGCGAAGGTGTAGTAACGGCCCAGCAAGGTTTCGCTGCGAGCGGCGAAACGGTTGTAAGCGATAACCGCAGGGATCGCGGCGAACAGACCGATCGCGGTGGCGATCAGGGCTTCGGCGATACCCGGGGCCACAGTGGCCAGGGTTGCTTGCTGGGCGCTGGCCAGCCCGCGGAAGGAGTTCATGATGCCCCACACGGTACCGAACAGACCGATGTACGGGCTGACCGAACCGACGGTGGCGAGGAATGGCAGGCTCTGCTCGAGTTTCTCTTCTTCGCGGGAAATGGCGACGCGCATGGCACGGGCCACACCTTCCATGACCGCTTCAGGGTCGACACCTGGCTGCTGACGCAGACGGGAGAACTCCTTGAAGCCGGCACGGAAGATCTGCTCCACGCCAGAATCCGGATCCGGGTTGCTGCCCGCCTGACGGTACAGCTTGGACAGGTCGATACCCGACCAGAAGCGCTCTTCGAAGCTCTCCAGGGCACGTCGACCGGCACGCAGCAGATTGCTGCGCTGAAAGATCATGATCCATGAGGTCACCGATGCGGCCACCAGGGTCAACATTACCAACTGCACCACGATGCTGGCATTGCTGACTAGGCTCCACATGGAGGAATGGTCGACGACGTTAGCTTCCACGCTTTATCTCCTGCTTTGAGTGTGTACCCGGGCCGACCGCGTCGGCGAAGGCCGCACGCAAGTCTTCGGGAAGGGCCCGGGGTTTCAAACTGTTAGTGCGCACACAGGCCACCAGAAACTGCCCTTCACAGAGCAGCACATTATCCGTTGCCCGCCTGACCTGCTGTTTGAAGCGCAGGCTGGCACGGTTCAATTCGATTACTTCAGCGCTTACCAGCAGTTCGTCGTCCAGTCGCGCCGGCGCGTGGTAACGCGCTTCGCTGGAGTGCACGACAAACAACAGGTCCTCCCCTGCCAGCTGCGATTGGGCAAAGCCCAGCTCGCGAAGCCGCTCGGTTCGAGCCCGTTCCATAAACTTGAGGTAATTAACGTAATACACGATGCCGCCCGCATCGGTGTCCTCGTAATAAACGCGACAACGATGTGCGAACGACTCAAGCCCGTTTTGCGCGCGCATACTCTAGTGCTTACTCCTCAGGTTGCCAATCCGGCCAGGCAACTGTTTTTCATGGTTTCAGGGCTTTACCGCAAAAGTACCGTCCTATGACCGTACAAACCCTGAATAAATCGACAAAAAATGTGTCTCAATCGTCCACGGCATCGAGAAACTCGTCTGCCACGGGCATTTCACCCATTCGTGACGGGATGTTTAAACCAAAGTGCAGGTACGCATGGCGCGTCACCACCCTGCCCCGTGGAGTGCGCATGATGTAACCCTGCTGGATCAGATACGGCTCCAGCACATCTTCAATCGTGTGGCGTTCCTCGCTGATTGCAGCGGCGAGGCTGTCGATACCGACGGGGCCGCCATCGAACTTCTCGATCATGGTCAATAGCAGGCGGCGATCCTGATGATCGAAACCGTGTTCGTCGACATCCAGCAGGTTCAAAGCCAGGTCCGCCACCGCTTTGGTGATATGGCCCTTGGCGCGCACTTCAGCGAAGTCGCGCACACGGCGCAGTAGACGGTTGGCGATCCGCGGCGTGCCCCGGGCGCGGCGCGCGATTTCGAACGAGCCTTCCGGATCCAGCGGCAGACCGAGGATGGCCGCGGAACGGCTGACAATCGTCGCCAGATCAGCCGTGCTGTAGAACTCCAGACGCTGGACGATACCGAAGCGGTCACGCAACGGGTTAGTCAGCATGCCGGCGCGAGTCGTCGCGCCGACCAGGGTGAATGGCGGCAGATCGAGCTTGATCGAACGCGCTGCCGGCCCTTCGCCAATCATGATGTCGAGCTGGAAATCCTCCATCGCCGGGTACAGCACTTCTTCAACGATCGGCGACAGACGATGGATTTCGTCGATGAACAACACATCGTGCGGCTCAAGATTGGTCAGCAACGCCGCCAGATCACCCGGACGCTCAAGCACCGGCCCGGAAGTGCTCTTGATCGATACGCCCATTTCCTGAGCGATGATGTTGGCCAGTGTGGTTTTACCCAGACCCGGCGGGCCGAAGATCAGCGTGTGGTCGAGGGATTCGCTTCGGCCACGGGCGGCCTGGATGAACAGCTCCATCTGCTCGCGCACGGTCGGCTGGCCGATGTAGTCGGCCAGGCTGACCGGGCGAATGGCGCGGTCCTGGACTTCTTCGCGCTCGCGCGGGCTGTGCGCGGCGGTGATCAGACGATCAGCTTCAATCACTTAAATCATTCCCTTCAGGGCGCGGCGGATCAGGTCTTCACTGCTCAAATTCTTGTCCTTGATGGCGGTAATCGCCTTGCTCGCTTCCTGCGGCTTGTAGCCCAGGGAAATCAGCGCGCTGACCGCATCGTTCTCGGCGGTGTTGACCGGCGCCGGGCCATCCGGCTGGTTCGGCACGAGCGCGAACATGGCTGGCGTAGTTTCCCAGGCCTTGAAGCGATCCTTGAGTTCGACCAGCAGACGCTCAGCGGTTTTCTTGCCGACACCCGGCACCTTGGTCAACGCCGAGGTGTCCTGAGACTGCACGCAGCGGATCAACTCGTCGACTTCCAGACTCGACATCAAGGCCAGGGCCAATTTTGGCCCGACACCATTGAGACGGATCAACTCGCGAAAAAAGTCTCGCTCACGCTTGCCGGCAAAACCATAGAGTAATTGCGCGTCTTCGCGTACGACCAAATGCGTGTGCAAGGTCAGCGGTTCACCGACCGACGGCAGGCGGTAAAGGGTGGTCATGGGCACTTCCAGCTCATACCCGAGGCCGTTTACATCCAGAATCAGGTGCGGCGGCTGTTTTTCAGCCAGGGTGCCGCGCAAGCGTCCAATCACGTTTCAGATCCTTGAGCGTTGGCCAGCCGTGGGCTGGCGACTGTCGAAAGGCGGATTTCGGGCCGACGACCCAGGCGCAAAAACCGGCTTTCAGGAAAATTGATGCTGATGCTATCAGAGACGCAGGCGCCCGCCACGACTGCGTGCCGTTCCCAGACCGTGCGGCAGCAGACTGGAACGTGTGTGCGCGTGGCAAATGGCAATGGCCAGAGCGTCAGAGGCATCGATTTGCGGTTTGCTGGTGAGTTTGAGCATGTGCATGACCATCATCTGCACTTGTTCTTTATTGGCGGCGCCAGTGCCGACCACGGCTTGCTTGACCTGCGTGGCCGTATATTCGGCGATCTCCAGGCACTCTTCCGCACCGGCGACGATCGCTGCACCGCGCGCCTGCCCCAGCTTCAGCGCCGAGTCGGCGTTTTTCGCCATAAACACCTTTTCGATGCCCATGGTCACCGGTCCGTAGGTCTGGATGATCTCGCGCACGCCGCGATAGACGATTTGCAGGCGTTCGTGCAGCTCGCCCGCACCAGTGCGGATGCAGCCGGATGCCACATAGATACAGCCGCCACGTCCGGTATCACGAACTATTCCGTAACCGGTGATGCGCGAACCGGGGTCGATACCAAGAATTAAAGTCATAACGCCTGCAGATTCGGTAAAAGCACGATTTTCAAATCAACCCATAACAAATGTGGGAGCGAGCCTGCTCGCGAAAGCGGTTTCATCATCAGCAACGATGTTGCCTGAAAATCCGCCTTCGCGAGCAGGCTCGCTCCCACATTGAATCGTAGCCGCTCTTAACCGAGCTGAGCGGCCACGTCTTCCGGAATATCCGCGTTGGAATAAACGTTCTGCACGTCATCCAGATCCTCAAGCATGTCGATCAGCTTCAGCACCTTCTCCGCACCTTCCAGATCCAGTTCGGCACTGGTGGTTGGCTGCATGACGATTTCCGCATCATCGCCCTTGAAACCCGCAGCTTCGAGCGCGTTACGCACGGCATAGAAACTGGTGAACGAGGTGAACACATCGATCGAACCGTCTTCGTGGCTGACCACGTCATCGGCATCGGCTTCCAGCGCCGCTTCGGTCAGTGCATCCTCATCAACGCCCGGTGCGAAGCTGATCTGGCCTTTGCGCTCGAACAAGTAAGCTACCGAACCGTCGGTGCCGAGGTTACCCCCGCACTTGCTGAACGCATGGCGCACAGCAGCGGCAGTACGGTTGCGGTTGTCGGTCATGCACTCGACCATCACCGCCACGCCGCCCGGGCCGTAACCTTCGTAGGTCAGCTCTTCAACGTTATCCGCTTCGGTGGCACCAGCGCCGCGCGCCACGGCACGGTCGATGATGTCGCGGCTCATGTTCGCGCTCAGCGCCTTGTCCAGGGCCAGACGCAGACGCGGGTTGGAACCCGGATCACCGCCGCCCTGACGGGCCGCAACGGTCAGTTCGCGGATCCACTTGGTGAAGATCTTGCCTCTCTTGGCATCCTGACGTTCTTTGCGGTGCTTGATGTTCGCCCACTTGGAATGACCTGCCATAACTCGCTCCGAATTCTCTTTGAAACGTTGCCCGCCCTGCTCATGCAGCGGCCAGCAAACAAAAAAATCTCGACCTGCTCTCTATAGAAAGAAAAAAGGCGCATCCGAAGATGCGCCTTCAGGCTCGTCTTACTCAGCCTTTGGCGTTTCGCGCAAACGAATGTGCAGCTCGCGCAGTGCCTTGGCATCCACCACACCCGGCGCTTGCGTCATGACGTCGGCGGCACTCTGGGTTTTCGGGAAGGCGATCACTTCACGGATCGACTGGGCGCCGGTCATCAGCATGACCAGACGGTCCAGACCGAAGGCCAGACCACCGTGCGGCGGAGCACCGTACTTCAGCGCGTCGAGCAGGAAGCCGAACTTCTCTTCCTGTTCCGCTTCATTGATACCCAGCAGACGGAACACCGCCTGCTGCATTTCCTTGCGGTGGATACGGATCGAACCGCCACCCAGCTCGGTGCCGTTCAATACCATGTCGTAGGCGCGGGACAGAGCGCCAGCCGGGTTGGTTTCCAGCTCTTCGGGAGAGCACTTCGGCGCGGTGAACGGGTGGTGCAACGCGGAGAAGCTGCCGTCGTCGTTTTCTTCGAACATCGGGAAGTCGACGACCCACATTGGCGCCCACTCGCAGGTCAGCAGCTTGAGGTCGTGACCGAGCTTGATGCGCAGTGCGCCCAAGGCTTCGCTGACGATCTTAGCCTTGTCGGCGCCGAAGAACACGATGTCGCCATCGACTGCGCCAACGCGATCGAGGATCACGTTGAGCTTGTCTTCAGGGATGTTTTTCACGATCGGCGATTGCAGACCGTCAACACCGGCAGCGCGCTCGTTGACCTTGATGTACGCCAGGCCCTTGGCACCGTAGATGCCGACGAACTTGGTGTAATCGTCGATCTGCTTGCGTGGCATGCTCGCCCCGCCTGGAACGCGCAGTGCGGCGATACGGCATTTCGGATCGTTGGCCGGGCCGCTGAACACCTTGAATTCAACTTCTTTCAGTTGATCGGCAACGTCGACCAGTTCCAGCGGGTTACGCAGGTCTGGCTTGTCGGAACCGTAGCGGCGCATGGCTTCTTCGAAAGTCATGTGCGGGAAATCGCCGAATTCCAGACCCAGCACTTCCTTGAACAGGTTGCGGATCATTTCCTCAGTCAGGCCCATGATCTCTTTTTCATCGAGGAAGCTGGTCTCGATGTCGATCTGGGTGAATTCAGGCTGACGGTCAGCACGCAGGTCTTCGTCGCGGAAGCACTTGGCGATCTGGTAATAACGGTCGAAACCGGCAACCATCAGCAGTTGCTTGAACAGCTGTGGCGATTGCGGCAGGGCGAAGAACGAACCGGCGTGGGTACGGCTTGGCACCAGATAGTCACGCGCACCTTCAGGGGTGGCACGGGTCAGGATCGGCGTTTCAACGTCGAGGAAGCCGTTCTCGTCGAGGAAGCGACGGATGCTGGTGGTCATGCGAGAGCGCAGACGCAGCTTCTCGGCCATTTCCGGACGACGCAGGTCGAGGAAACGATAACGCAGACGGGTTTCTTCACCAACGTCGGAGAACTCGTTCAGCGGGAACGGCGGAGTTTCCGACTCGTTCAGCACTTCCAGTTCATAACCCAGCACTTCGATCATGCCCGACGCCATGTTGGCGTTGGTCGCACCGGCCGGACGCAGACGCACCTTGCCGGTGATCTTCACGACGTACTCGCTGCGCACGCGATCGGCAGCGGCGAAGCTCTCGGCGCGATCCGGATCGAATACCACCTGGGCCAGACCGTCACGATCACGGATATCGAGGAAAATCACCCCGCCGTGGTCGCGGCGACGGTGAACCCATCCGCAAAGGGTAATTTCCTGGCCTTCCAGGCTTTCGTTCAGTTGGCCGCAATAGTGGCTGCGCATCATGATAATGGTTCGCTTCTCGTCATTCGATATTCGGTGGAGATCCCGTTGCTTTCAAAGCAATGCGGAAACTCACGCGTGTCGTTCAACCTGGGGTTGAACCCTAGTCAGATTTGTCGCCACCGGCCAGATTCTTCTTGGTCCCGGTCTTGAAATCGGTTTCGTACCAACCGCTGCCGCTGAGGCGGAAGCCTGGCATGGACAGCTGTTTCTTGAGCTCTGGCGCCTGGCAGGCAGGGCAGTCGACCAGCGGTGCATCGCTGATCTTTTGAATGGCTTCCAACTGATGACCACAGGAAGCACATTGGTAATCGTACATCGGCATGGGGGTGTCTCGGCGATCAGATTGCCACCGCGCGCAGGGCTTTGCGGCGAAAGAGCGGGATTATATCGATTAAATGCGGCCTGTGCAGCCGTAAGACTGCACAGGCCGAGACCTCGTTTGCAACCGCCGCTTCAGAGCGATTCGGCAGTTGCTGCCTGCTTGACGCCGTTCATGACGCACACCACACGCACCAGCGCGCTGAAATTTCTCACCCCGCCGTGACGCAGATGCACTTCGCGGTCAACGTGGGACAACAACGAGCTGATCGAACAGCAGTTATCTGCGGCCATATTGCCGAGGATGTTCCAGTAGACCCGCTCCAGCCGCAGGCAGGTCGCATAACCGTTCAGACGCACGGATCGTGACGATGGCTGAACCAGTGCCATGTCGAACTCGGTGACGAACGGATCAACTTTCAACTCATGGGGCAAGCCGACAATCCTGTCGCCTCGCCTGTCTCCCTCTGCCATATCGGTGACACTCCTTTGCCATCTCTGCTTGTTTGAAAAGTCACATCCTGTGGCTTTCATAAAAGCGCAGACACAAAGTTATAGCCAGACGACTTATTGACCGACACCGTAGGATAAGCCAACGACACAGGTAGGATTGCGGACAGCGCACGAGCACCGCTGGCGGGCCCGCGCGCTCGGGGGATTACGCTTCCAGCAGCGAGCGCAGCATCCACGCCGTTTTTTCGTGAACCTGCATGCGCTGGGTCAGCAGGTCTGCGGTCGGTTCATCGCTGACCTTGTCGAGCAGCGGGAAGATGCCACGGGCCGTGCGGGTCACGGCTTCCTGACCATCGACCAATTGTTTGATCATGTCTTCGGCACTCGGCACGCCCACCTCTTCCTTGATAGACGAAAGGCGCGCGTACGTGGCATAGGCGCCCGGCGCCGGAAAGCCCAATGCGCGAATACGCTCGGCGATCGAGTCCACGGCCAGCGCCAGCTCGTTGTATTGCTCTTCGAACATCAAATGCAGCGTACGAAACATCGGGCCGGTGACGTTCCAGTGGAAGTTGTGGGTTTTCAGATACAGCACGTAGGTGTCCGACAGCAGACGCGACAAGCCTTCGACGATGGATTTGCGATCTTCTTCACTGATACCGATATCGATTGCCATGTTTACCCCCTAACGGCGATTGAATTCATCCAACAGGTGCAGACCGACTCTAGCAAGCCTGCCGACACCCCGCAGCCCTGATCGGGTGCACACACTGCGACAAATCGACCGAGACGATGCCGCTGGCCGGGCTGATTTGAGTAGCCGCAGGCTTTGCTGTTAAATAGGCAGTGTGTCGCCATGCCCCATTTTTCGGGGCGTTGCGCATAGGCTGATGCCGTGAACGTGTCCACCGCCTCTTATTTTGTTCCGAAGCGAACCGTGCGCCTTCAGCTCTTCCTTGTGAGCCGTCATAAACGTGAGCCAATCAAAATGTTGAAAATCGTCCACCTGCTAATGGGCGCAGCGGCATTGCTGCTGTCGTTCATACCCAGCTTGAAATCCGAAGCCGTTCCCTACCTGCAACAACCCGATGCACTTTACCTGGCCTTTTTCGGCCTGCTGAACCTGGTGATTGCTCCAGTGATTCCTTTCTGGAACAAAGGCCCTCGTCAGCATCTGCAAAACCTGGTCAGCGCGCTGCTGGTACTGACCGTCGTCCTGCAAACCTTGACCCTGATCGCCCCGATGCCCGTCATCGCCGGTCAGCCAGCCGTGCTGTTCACTCTGGTGATCGCGCTGGTTGCCGTGGTCCTGCACCTGGCCGTCAGCTTCTATCGTTCTTCACCGGCTGCTGCTCCAACCAGCTATGACATGACCAATCGTGATACCGGTACCGTAAAGTGGTTCAACACCTCCAAAGGCTTCGGCTTTATCTCCCGCGATTCCGGCGATGATATCTTCGTGCACTTTCGCGCGATCCGTGGCGAAGGTCACCGCGTCCTGGTCGAAGGCCAGCGCGTGGAGTTCTCGGTAATGAACCGGGACAAAGGCCTGCAAGCCGAGGACGTGATCGCCGCGCTGCCGCGACGCTGATCCAGGCATAAAAAAACCGCGAGCAGCGTGCTGTTCGCGGTTTTTTTACGCCTGACGAAAAATGTCCAGCATCAATAATGTGGTGGCGGCGCGTCTTCTTCGAACGATTCAAACTGGCCGACCATTTCTTCCTGACGCTTGAGCAGTGCAGCCATCTGCAATTGCAGGCGCTCGACCACTCGCTGCTGTGCCACCAGCACGTCGTTCAACGCCTGAATGGTGTCATCCTGAAACGCCAGACGGCTTTCCAGATCGGTAACGCGTTGTTCCAGGCTCATGACTCAGCCCTCCACAAAGGTGAAATCTTCGGTTAATACCACGCGCAAGCGCTCGCGAATGGCAGCCACCTGTTCGTTGCTGTAGGGCCTGGCCGGATGTTTGCCCCACACTGGCGCCGGCCAGGCAGCGTCATCGCGCTTTCGCACGATCACATGCATGTGCATCTGACTGACAACGTTACCCAGGGTCGCGACGTTCATTTTGTCGGCATCGAACAAGTCTTTAAGCAACTCGGCCAGAGCCGTGGTTTCCAGCCACAGTTGCTGCTGATCGGCGACATCCAACTGAAACAACTCGCTGATATCGTCGCGGCGTGGCACCAGAATGAACCAGGGATAGTTGGCATCGTTGGACAACAGCAGCCGGCAGAGCGGGAAGTCGCCAATGGTAATCGTGTCCTGTTGAAGTCGTGTATCCAAAGCAAACACTGCGTGCACTCCCGGCGGTTCTACATCATTGAGCTTAGCGGCCTTGCCCAAGGGCAGCGCACCAAGCGACAGACCGGCAGCATACCTGTGAATGCGCCGACCTTCACGACAACAGGCCACTTGCCATTCTCCAGGCGCCCCGAGATGTGACACTTTTCACCGGCATGCACCAACTCAGTCCCTGGACTGATGACTGCCCACTGAAATGGCTGAAAAACCTGAGAGCGCTCACGACCACACTCCGGCTGAACTGTATGAATCCGGTACAGCCGGTAAATTTTTTTGCACCAAAACCGCACAACGCGTCTACGCTCAGTGCGACAGGCATCCGCCAAATACTCACCGGCGGGGTGAACCGGTAACGTTTTTTGTTGTCATGTGCCTGCTACGGTGTGGCAACACCATACGAACAATCGCGTCAAGCCCCAATAGAAATGGGCTTGGCGCCCCGTATTTATGAGGTTTTTACAGGTAAAGACAGGTGTTCAGAAAAATAACCGCACCGACATTGCGGTTTGTGCACGCTTGTTGCATTCGTACTCATATGGACTATAAGCGCACCACGGGAAGTGGGAGCCTTAAGCCCGACAAAAACAGTGGCAGGGTTGCCCGATGGAGATTCAAGTGTTTTGCCAGGGACTCTTTTTTAGCGATGCAAACGGCTAGAAAAACAACGAGAAAGTTGTCGGTCCGGTTGCATCGGTACTGTGAATTTGCGACATCTACAAAGCCAATTGCGACAGCGTCGTAAAGAAGGTGAAAGGTTAGATTCGCAAGTATCGCCAACAATGTCGGCGTGATATAAGTTTGCGCCGACACAAAAAGAAAGAGCCGCCCAGATAATAAAACAGGTGGGACGGCAGTACTCTTCTAAAAACCAAAGGAGCAAATCACGATGCGCGTGATGAAGTGGAGCATGATCGCCCTGGCTGTTGCAGCAGGCACCTCGCAGTTCGCAGTAGCGTCCTCTCAAGATGACGCGAAGGGTTTCCTGGAAGATCAGAGCCTGAATCTGAAAACCCGTCTGGAATACATGAACCGTGACTTCCGTAATGGTGCCGGTAATATTCAGACAGGTCCTACTACTTTTAAGAGCGGCTACCGTCAGGACACCGGTATCAGCCAACTGCTGACCTACGAGTCGGGCTTCACTCAAGGCACTATCGGTTTTGGTCTTGACGCGATGGCCATGGGCACCGTCAAGCTGGATGGTGGCGAAGGTCGTTCCGGTAACGGTCTGTTTGCCCGCAACGGCGACGGCGAGCCAGAAGACGCTCAAGGCAAAACCGGCGCAGCCATCAAATTCCGCCTCTCCGACACCACCCTGAAGTACGGTCGTCAATTCGTTGCCAGCCCAGTATTCGCGACCGATGACAGCCGTCTGCTGCCAGAAGTCGCTGAAGGTACCTTGCTCACCAGCAAAGAGATCAAAGGTCTGGAACTGACCGCTGGTCGCTTCACCGCGCTGAGCTCGCAAACCGGCATGGGCAAGGACAGCATCAACGGCAAGGGCCCTGGCCTGACCAGCGCCAACATCGCTGGCGCGACCTACCAGTTCACCGATAATTTCGTTGCCGGTGTTGCTGCGTCGGACGTTGATGACTACTTCAAGAAGCAATACATCAACGCCAACTACACCTTCCCGATCAATGACGATCAGTCGCTGAACATCGACTTCAACGGCTATCGCACCAAGGATCAGGGCCAGGCGCTGTACGGCGAACTGGACAACAAACTGTGGAGCCTTGCAGCGGCGTACAGCATCGGTGCACACAAATTCACCATCGCTCACCAGCGTTCCACCGGTGACACCAACTACCTGTACGGCGTGGACGGTAACAGCACGATCTTCGTAGCCAACTCCATCCAGATCTCCGACTTCATCGGTCGCGACGAGCGCTCCTGGCAGGCTCGCTACGACCTGAACATGAAGACCTACGGCGTTCCTGGCCTGAGCTTCATGGCGCGTTACGTCAAAGGTGACAACATCAAGACCTCGTCCGATACCGAAGGTAAGGAAAACGAGTTCAACTTCGAAACCAAATACGTACTGCAGGAAGGTCCAGCCAAGGACCTGTCGTTCCGCCTGCGTAGCGCGATCTATCGTGCAAACGGTGCGTACAACGCCGACTACACTGCCGACAACAATGACGTCCGTGTAATCGTTGAGTACCCGCTGCACATCCTGTAATACGGATGTAAATCGGCGTTACTTCAGAGCGTTGCTCTAATAGAAACCGTCTACCTGATTCAGGTAGGCGGTTTTTTTATGCCTGGCCCAACGGCATGCGAATCAAAAAAATTAGCCAGCTATCTATTAGCCAGCAAACTTTCAACACACACATAAAAAACCCAAGGCTGCGAACAGCACTTGGGTTTTTTCATTAATTAACTGACCGCGAAGCCAGGTATCAATGTTGTTACTGTGCAGCCGTTTCCTGAACTACGCGAATCACCCGTTGCGGAAACGGGATATCGATACCGGCCGTTTTTAAACGATCGCGGGACTGTTCGTTAAACATGAACATCACGTCCCAATAGTCTGCGGTTTTAACCCAGACACGCAGGGAAACAGTGATCGAACTGTCACCCAAGGTCGAAATCACGGCCTGTGGCGCCGGATCCTGCAATATGCGCTCATCCTTGGCCAGATCCAGCAGCACCTGACGGGCCTTTTGCAGATCGGCTTCATAATCCACACCCACATCGAACACAACCTTGCGGGTCGGCTGACGGTTGGTGTTGGTAATGATGCCATTCGACAGATTGCCGTTCGGCACGATGATGGTTTTGTTGTCACCGGTACGCAGCACGGTGTGGAAAATCTGGATGCTGTCGACTGTACCCGATACGCCTTGCGCTTCGATCCAGTCACCGATCCGGAACGGACGGAACAGCAGAATCAGCACGCCACCGGCGAAGTTCGCCAGGCTGCCCTGCAAAGCCAGACCGATTGCCAGACCAGCCGCACCGATCGCGGCAACGAAGGACGTGGTTTCAACACCGATCATCGAAGCGACGCTGACAATCAGCAGCACTTTGAGAATGATGTTCGCCAGGCTGCTGATAAAACCTTGCAGCGCCAGATCGGCATTACGCAGGGCCAGCAGACCACCGAGTTTTTGCGTGACCTTGTTGATCAGCCACCAGCCGATGGCCAGCGTGATCACTGCCAGCAGCACGCGGCTGCCGTATTCCATGATCATCGGAATCCACGCCTGGGACGCCTTGACCAGGTTGTCCACCTCAGCATTCAAATCCATGTTCTATCTCCTGATTTCCGGCCATTCGGCACGCGAAAAATAAGCGGCAGAAACCCGCCGGGTGTACACAAAACAATGTGGGAGCGAGCCTGCTCGCGAAGGCGCCGTGTCATTCAGCAATGAGTTGACTGACACACCGCCTTCGCGAGCAGGCTCGCTCCCACAGGTCATCTGACCGAGCTTAGTCGCGGAAGTTGTTGAACTGCAGGGGCATGCCGAATTCCTTGGCCCGCAGGGCCGCGATGGCCTCTTGCAGGTCATCACGCTTCTTGCCGGTCACGCGTACCTGCTCACCTTGAATGGCGGCCTGCACTTTCAGTTTGGCGTCCTTGATGTGGCCGACGATTTTCTTCGCCAGTTCCTTGTCGATGCCTTCCTTAAGTACCGCGTCCTGCTTCATCAGTTTGCCCGATGCGTAAGCGTCCTTGACCTCAAGGCACTGCACGTCGATCTTGCGCTTGACCAGCGCCAGCTTGAGGATTTCGATCATTGCTTCCAGCTGGAATCCGGCTTCAGCAGTCAGGCTGACGGTGAGGTCCTTTTCCTTGAACTCGAAGCTGCCTTTGCCTTTCAGGTCATAACGACGATCGAGTTCCTTCACGGCGTTCTCGACCGCGTTGGTGAGTTCGTGTTTGTCCAGTTCGGATACCACGTCGAACGACGGCATGTAATCTCTCCAATAAAAAGGCGCGCTCGATGAGGATGGAGCGCGCTTGGCTTGCGGTTAAAATCGGGCTCATTATAACGGGTCTTTTCCCACCGACACGGCGAGCCGCACATGCCTGTACGCAATCGAGCAAAAAACTGATGGCCACCCCCTGGCATGTTCTTGGCGCCGGCAGCCTCGGCACGTTGTGGGCCACACGTCTGGCGCGGGCCGGCCTGCCGGTCCGGCTGATCGTGCGTGACGCCGAGCGCTTGCGCAGCTATGAAGCCGTGGGCGGGCTGACGCTGGTCGAACAAGGTCAGGCCAGCACCTATGTCGTGCCCGGGGAAACACCCGACAGCCCCGAGCCGATCCGCCGTTTGCTGGTGGCCTGCAAAGCCTACGACGCCGAAAGCGCCGTCGCCCGCCTCGCCCCACGGCTGACTGCGGACGCCGAACTGATCCTCCTGCAAAACGGCCTCGGCAGTCAGGACGCCGTCGCCAACCGTGTACCGCTGGCACGCTGCATCAGCGCTTCAAGCACCGAGGGTGCCTTTCGCGATGGCGACTGGCGTGTGGTGTTCGCCGGTCACGGATTCACTTGGCTGGGCGACGCGGGCCATCCGGTCGCGCCGATCTGGCTGGACGATCTGGACGCGGCAAAGATCCCCCACGAATGGAGCACCGATATCCTTACGCGGTTGTGGCGCAAACTGGCGCTCAACTGCGCGATCAATCCGCTGACCGTGCTGCACCATTGCCGCAACGGTGGCTTGCAGGAGCACCATTGCGAAGTCGCCACCCTGTGCGCCGAACTCGCCGAATTGCTCGAGCGCTGCGGCCAACCCGCCGCCGCCGACAACCTGCAACAGGAAGTCGAACGGGTGATCCACGCTACGGCTGCGAACTACTCGTCGATGTATCAGGACGTCGCCAACCAGCGCCGCACCGAAATCAGCTATCTGTTGGGCCACGTCTGCAAAGTCGCCACGCGCCACCAGTTGAACCTGCCGCACCTCAATCGATTGCAGCAACGACTGGTCGCTCATCTGCACAGCCTCGGATTGCCCAGCGACTGAGCAGCGGCTACGCTGGCCACTTGTTCCTTTGTTGCGATAAACCTGATGCCATTGCGCCAGCGTCTCGAAAACCTGCCGGTCGGCCAGAAACTGCTGGCCGCCCTCCTGGTGCTGTTGACCACTGTATTGCTGGTCGCCAACCTGACATTTATCAGTGCCGCCTATTACATCTCTCAGGAAAGCATGGCACCACAGGCCTTGCAGACCATCGGCCGACTGATTTCCAACCCGAGCCTGGTCAGCGAAGCGCTGCAATCATCGCAAAGCGCCGAGCGTCTGCTCAAAGAACTCGACAGTTACTCACCGCTGCGCGCCGCCGCCCTTTATGACGGCAAGGGCGAACGACTGGCGCAAGTCCAGCGCGGCGACAAACTCAGCCTGCCAGAACGCTATCGGCACATCGAAGCGTGGCAACTGACCGAGTTTCGCAGCAACCAGTTGATCACCCTGCCCCGCCCCGGCACTGCGCCGGGCCATCTGTTGCTGGTCGCCAGCAGCGAGCTGCCGATGGCGTTCTACACCGGCACGCTGACCGCGAGCCTCGGTATCCTGATTTTCAGCGTGCTGCTGTGGCTGGTGATTGCCCGGCAGATCAAACGCCTGATCACCCGGCCGATTCATCAGCTTGAGGAATTGTCGCGCCAGGTCACCCGCGAAGAAAACTACGCCCTGCGCGCCTCGCGCGGTAATCATGACGAGATCGGCAGCCTCGCCGAGGCGTTCAACACCATGCTCTCGCGCATCGAAGCCCGCGAACAGCAACTCAAGCGCGCCCGCGACGACTCACAAGCGGCTTACGATCAGGCGCAGGGCCTGGCTGAAGAAACCCGCCACACCAATCGCAAACTGGAACTGGAAGTGCAGGTGCGCAGCAAGATCGAAAAGAAACTCACCGGTTTCCAGAACTACCTCAACAGCATCATCGACTCAATGCCCTCGGCACTGATCGCCCTCGACGAGCAGCTCTACGTCACCCAGTGGAATCAGGAGGCCAGCGCCCTTTCCGGTACGCGGCTGGACGAAGCGCTGAATCAACCGATTTTCCTCGCCTTCGAACCGCTCAAACCGTTTCTGCCGCAACTCAAGCAGACCGTCGAGCAGCACACGGTGGCAAAAATCGAGCGGGTAACATGGTTCAAGGATGAGGAGCCCAAACATTACGCGCTGACGTTCTACCCGCTGATGGGTGGCGCCGGGCGTGGTGTGGTGATCCGCATCGACGACATCACCCAGCGTCTGTCGCTGGAAGAAATGATGGTGCAGTCGGAAAAAATGCTCTCGGTCGGTGGCCTCGCCGCCGGCATGGCCCACGAAATCAACAACCCGCTGGGTGCGATCCTGCACAACGTGCAGAACATCCGTCGACGCCTGTCCGCCGACCTGCCGAAGAACCTCGAAACCGCCGAGCAACTGGGCATTGAACTGGACACGGTGAACCGCTATCTGCAAGGTCGCGAAGTGCCGCAACTGCTCGATGGCATTCAACAGGCCGGCGCTCGCGCTGCGAAAATCGTCACCCACATGCTCAGCTTCAGCCGCCGCAGTACCCGGCAAATGGCGCCGTGCGATCTGCCGGCACTGATCGATCAAGCCGTGGAAATCGCCGGCAACGACTTCGACCTGGCCATCGGCTTCGACTTCAAGGGCCAGGCGATCATCCGTCAGTTCGACCCGGCGCTCGGCCCGGTACCGGGCACCGCCAACGAACTCGAGCAAGTGCTGCTCAACCTGTTGAAAAACGCTGCACAGGCTATTCACCAGCGCGAAGACGACAGCGAGCCGGGGCGAATCATTCTGCGCACCAGGCTTAATCCGCCGTGGGCCGAAATTCAGGTCGAGGATAACGGCATCGGCATGAGCGAGAGCGTGCGCAAACGCACCTTCGAGCCGTTCTTCACCACCAAGGAAATCGGCCAGGGCACCGGGCTTGGCTTGTCGGTGTCTTACTTCATCATCACCAACAATCACAAAGGGCAGATGGAGGTGCAGTCAGCACCGGGCCAGGGCACGTGTTTCACCTTGCGCCTGCCGCTGACGCAACCACTGCCCCTTGCTGCCGAAACCAATCCATTATCGAGGTAACCCATGGGCTTTCGCCTGTCGAAAATCTACACCCGCACCGGCGACAAAGGTGAAACCGGCCTGGGCGATGGCCGCCGCGTCCCCAAGGACCATCCACGCGTCGAGGCCATTGGCGAGGTCGATACGCTGAACAGTCAGGTCGGCGTGTTATTGGCCGGGTTGATTGCCGAACGCGAAACGTATCCGGGACTGAATGAACTGATCGAGGTGTTGGCGCCTTGTCAGCATCGCTTGTTTGATCTCGGTGGCGAGCTGGCCATGCCGGCGTATCAGGCGTTGAATGCGGCGGAAATCGAACGCCTGGAAACGGCGATTGACGTGTGGAATGAGGAGTTGGGGCCGCTGGAGAATTTCATTCTTCCGGGTGGGTCGATGCTGATTGCGCAGGCGCATGTGTGCCGGAGTCTGGCCAGGAGTGCCGAGCGGCGTTGTCAGCATTTGAATGCGATCGAGCCATTGGCCGGGGTTGGGTTGGCGTATATCAATCGGTTGTCGGATTTGTTGTTTGTGGCGGCGCGGTTGATTGCGCGGCGGCAGGGGGTTGCGGAGATTCTTTGGCAACCGGCGGTCAAGCCTGCAGAAATCTAGCGCCTGAAAGATCGCCTTCGCGAGCAGGCTCGCTCCCACATTTGATTGCATTCCAACTGACGAAATTCGATCAACTGTGGGAGCGAGCTTGCTCGCGAAGAGGCCAGCAGCCTTTACAGAGAATCAGGCCAGAACGCGCGAATCCCCGCCACGCCTTGTGCACCAACGCCCCAGGCTTTTTCGCGCTCGGCCGGGCCAACCCCACCCAACAGAAACACCGGCTTGCTGAAACCTTCGATCAACGCTCCAGCATGTTCCCAGCCCATCGGCTGCGCATCCGGATGGGTCAAAGTCGGCTGCACCGGCGACAGCGTGACGAAATCCACACCCATCTGTTCCGCCAGCGCCAGTTCTTCAGCGTTGTGGCACGACGCCGCCAACCAGCGCTCCGCCGGCAACGGCCGCCCCGCCGCTGCGTATTTGCGCAATTGTGCAGAAGTGATGTGCCATCCGGCAGACGGGAAATCGCCGAGCCACTCGAACGGACCTTTGATCATCAACTGCGCCTTGCCCGCGCACAGCCCGGCCGCATCGACCGCCAGATCGCGATACTTGGGGTCATAGCCGTTCGGTGCGCGCAGCTGGATCAGTTTGATCCCGCCGGCAATCGCCTTCTGGATACCGCGCAGCAACGCCGGCGTTTCCAGGTCCTCCGGCGTAATCAAGTACTCCGCAGGCAAACGCGCGGCGGCAACGATCGGCTGGTTGGCGGCCGGGAATTCGTAGCTCGCCAGTTCCTTCGCCGTGACCCAGGCCAACGGCTGCCCTTCGGCACCGTGCGGTTCGCCGGTGAAGGCCGAGACTTCCCAGACATCCAGCAATACCTGTTTGTCGGGGTAATCGTGACGCACTTTGATCAGCGGGCGGGCTGAGCTAACTACTATGCCCAACTCTTCGTGCAGCTCACGGGCCAGTGCGCTTTCGACCGACTCGTCGGCCTCGACCTTGCCGCCGGGAAACTCCCACAGACCACCCTGATGCTGGGTGTCGGCGCGGCGGGCGATGAGGATTTTGCCACTGTTGTCACGAATGACCGCAGCGGCGACGTGTACACGTTTCACGGATTCAACTCCTCCAGTCCAGCCTTCTGCCATGCCTTGAAGGCCGGCCATTGGTAGACGGTTTCAACATAGGCTTCGTCGGCGGCCGGCAGCGTCACCTGATAGGTGCGCAAACGCACGGCAATCGGTGCGAAGAAGGCATCGGCCAGACTCACCCGACCAAACAGGTACGGCCCGCTCTCGGTCGCGGCGGCGCGGCATTCGGCCCACAGTGCGAGCATGCGTTCGATGTCGACCTTCACTTCTGGCGGCACCGGGTTCAGCGGCGCGTCATGATTGAGGTTGAAGGGCATGTGATTGCGCATGGCGAAAAAGCCGCTGTGCATTTGGGCGCAGGCGGATCGCGCCTGGGCACGGGCGAATATATCTGTCGGCCAGAGTTGCTCGGACGGAAACTGCTCGGCGAGGTACTCGGCGATGGCTAATGAGTCAGCGATGGTGCCGCGCGAGGTTTGCAGCAGCGGGACCTTGGCGGTCGGCGAGTGCTTGAGCAGCAGCGCGCGGGTGTCGGGCTTGCCGAGTTTGATCAGTTCTTCGCTGTAGGGTGCGCCGGTCAGTTCAACGGCCAGGGCGGCGCGTAGGGACCAGGAGGAAAGCAGTTTGTCGCCGATGATCAGGTGCAGGGACATGGTGTGGCGCCTTTTCGTCAGAGGAGAAACCTGGAGACTTGCATTCTTTGAGCTGCCGTCTTCGCGAGCAGGCTCGCTCCCACATTGAATCGTGTTGCCACAAATCCTCTGTGGGAGCGAGCCTGCTCGCGAAAGTAGCGACCCGGTCTTGGATCAGGTGCGGTATTCAGCGTTGATCTTCACGTATTCATGCGACAGGTCAGTGGTCCAGATGGTTTCGCTGCAATCGCCGCGACCCAGCTCGATACGGATGGTGATTTCTTCCTGCTGCATCACCGCCGAGCCTTGCGCTTCAGTGTAGGTCGCCGCACGGGCGCCACGGCTGGCAATGCACACGTCGCCGAGGAACACGTCGATCTTGCTCACGTCCAGATCCGGCACGCCGGCGCGGCCGACGGCGGCGAGGATACGGCCCCAGTTCGGGTCGGAGGCAAACAGCGCGGTCTTGATCAGCGGCGAGTGCGCCACGGTGTAGCCAACGTCCAGGCACTCCTGATGGTTGCCGCCGCCATTCACTTCCACGGTGACGAACTTGGTCGCGCCTTCGCCGTCACGCACGATGGCCTGGGCCACGTCCATGCACACTTCGAACACCGCTAGCTTGAGTTTGGCAAACAGCTCGCCTTCGGCACGGGTGATTTCCGGCAGTGCAGCCTTGCCGGTGGCAATCAGCATGCAGCAGTCGTTGGTCGAGGTGTCGCCGTCGATGGTGATGCGGTTGAACGACTTGTTCGCACCATCGAGCATCAAGCTGTGCAGGACGTCGCGGGAGACTTTGGCGTCAGTGGCGATGTAACCGAGCATGGTCGCCATGTTCGGACGGATCATGCCCGCGCCTTTGCTGATGCCGGTCACGGTGATGGTCACGCCGTCATGCTCGAACTGGCGGCTGGCGCCCTTCGGCAGGGTGTCGGTGGTCATGATCCCGGTGGCAGCGGCTTCCCAGTTGTTTTCCGACAGATCATCCAGTGCGGCTTGCAGCGCGCCTTCGATCTTCTCGACCGGCAGCGGCTCGCCGATCACACCGGTGGAGTACGGCAGAATCTGGCTGGCATCAACGCCAGTCAGCTCGGCCAGTTTGGCAGTGGTACGTTCAGCGGCGGCCAGGCCAGGCTCGCCGGTACCGGCGTTGGCATTGCCAGTGTTGGTCAGCAAATAACGCACGGCGTTCTGCACGCGTTTTTTCGCCAGGATCACCGGAGCCGCGCAAAATGCGTTCAAGGTGAACACGCCCGCCACGGTCGAGCCTTCGGCGCAGCGCATCACAACGACATCTTTGCGCCCGGGGCGCTTGATGCCGGCCGAGGCAATACCGAGTTCAAAACCGGCAACCGGGTGCAACGTTGGCAAAGGACCAAGACCAACAGCCATGAATGCGCTCCTTACTCAATGATGTCAGCACCGTCACTCGCAGCGACGGTGGTTTAAATGGCAAAACGCCGCGACGGCAGGAGCCGGTCGCGGCGCGGGTATTTCAGCAGTTGAAACGGGGTTTACTGGATCTGCCCGTGGCAATGCTTGAATTTCTTGCCCGAACCGCAGTAGCACAGTTCGTTGCGGCCCAGCTTCTGCTCGTTGCGAACCGGCGCGGTAGCGAGGGCCACATCGACCTCTTCACCCAGTACATCCGGTTGCTCCAGACCAGGGGCCTCGGCGTGTTCGAACTGCATGCGGGCGGCCAGTGCTTCGGCTTCCTGACGCAGACGTTGCTCTTCGGCTTCCGGATCTTCGCGGCGCACCTGAACGTGCGACAGCACACGGATCGAGTCGCGCTTGATCGAGTCGAGCAGTTCGGAGAACAGCGTGAACGACTCGCGCTTGTATTCCTGCTTCGGGTTCTTCTGAGCGTAACCACGCAGGTGGATACCGTGACGCAGATGGTCCATGGTCGACAGGTGGTCTTTCCACAGGTCGTCCAGCACGCGCAGTACGATTTGCTTCTCGAACGAGCGCAGTGCGTCGGCACCGGCCTGGTCTTCTTTCTCGTTGTACGCCGCCATCAGCTCGGTCATGAGCTTCTCGCGCAGGGTTTCTTCGTACAGGTGATCGTCTTCGTCGAGCCACTGCTGGATCGGCAGTGTCACGCCGAAGTCGCTGGCAATCGAAGCTTCCAGACCGGCCACGTCCCACTGCTCAGGCAGCGACTGCGGCGGAATGTGCGCGCTGACGGTGGCGTTGAGCACGTCCTGACGGAAATCGGCGATGGTTTCACCGATGTTGTCGGCGGCCAGCAACGTGTTACGCATGTGATAGATCACTTTACGCTGTTCGTTGTTGACGTCATCGAACTCGAGCAGTTGCTTACGGATATCGAAGTTGCGGCCTTCAACCTTGCGCTGCGCCTTCTCGATCGCGTTGGTCACCATGCGGTGTTCGATCGCTTCGCCCGGCTGCATGCCCAGGGCTTTCATGAAGTTCTTCACTCGATCAGAAGCGAAGATACGCATCAGGCTGTCTTCCAGCGACAGGTAGAAGCGGCTGGAACCGGCGTCACCCTGACGGCCGGCACGGCCACGCAGCTGGTTGTCGATACGACGGGATTCGTGACGCTCGGAGGCAATCACCTGCAAACCGCCGGATTCCAGCACTTGCTGGTGGCGCTTCTGCCAGTCGGCCTTGATCTGGGCAATCTGCTCAGGGGTCGGGTCTTCCAGCGACGCGACTTCCACTTCCCAGTTACCGCCCAACAGGATGTCGGTACCACGACCGGCCATGTTGGTGGCGATAGTCAGGGCGCCCGGACGACCGGCCTGCGCGATGATCTCGGCTTCTTTTTCGTGGAACTTGGCGTTCAGAACCTTGTGTTCGATGCCTTCCTTCACGAGCAATGCGGACATGTGCTCGGAGGTTTCGATGGTGGCAGTACCCACCAGCACCGGACGGCCGGCCGCCATGCTTTCCTTGATGTCCGCAACAATGGCCGCGTACTTCTCTTCGGCGGTCAGGAACACCAGGTCGTTGAAGTCTTTACGCGCCAACGGTTTGTTCGGCGGAATGACCATGACTTCCAGGCCATAGATCTGGTGGAATTCGAACGCTTCGGTGTCGGCGGTACCGGTCATGCCGGACAGCTTGGTGTACAGACGGAAGTAGTTCTGGAACGTGGTCGACGCCAGGGTCTGGCTCTCGGCCTGGATGTTCAGGCCTTCCTTGGCTTCGATGGCCTGGTGCAGGCCTTCGGACAAACGACGACCCGGCATGGTACGACCGGTGTGTTCGTCGACCAGTACGACCTGACCATCCTGCACGATGTATTCAATGTTGCGATTGAACAGCTTGTGCGCACGCAGACCGGCATACACGTGGGTCAGCAGGCCCAAATTGTGTGCCGAGTACAGGCTCTCGCCTTCAGCCAGCAGGCCGACGCGGGTGAGCATGTCTTCGATGAACTGGTGACCGGCTTCGTTGAGTTCAACCTGACGGGTCTTCTCGTCAACGGTGTAGTGGCCTGCCTTGGTGACTTCGCCTTCGACTTCTTCAACGTGCAGTTCCAGCTGCGGGATCAGTTTATTGATCTCCATGTACAGCTTGGAGCTGTCCTCGGCCTGACCGGAAATGATCAGCGGGGTACGCGCTTCGTCGATGAGGATGGAGTCGACTTCGTCGATCACGGCAAAGTTGAGTTCGCGCTGGAATTTTTCTTCCATGCTGAACGCCATGTTGTCGCGCAGGTAGTCGAAACCGAATTCGTTGTTGGTGCCGTAGGTGATGTCGGCGGCGTAGGCCAGACGCTTCTCTTCCGGCGGCTGGAACGGCGTCACGACGCCGACGGTCAGGCCGAGGAATTCATACAGCGGGCGCATCCAGTTGGCGTCACGACGCGCCAGGTAGTCGTTCACCGTCACAACGTGCACGCCCTTGCCGGACAATGCGTTGAGGTAAACACCCAGGGTCGCTACGAGGGTTTTACCCTCACCGGTGCGCATTTCGGCGATCTTGCCTTCGTGCAAGGTCATGCCACCGACGAGCTGTACGTCGAAGTGGCGCATACCCATGATGCGCTTGCCGGCTTCGCGGGCGACCGCAAAGGCTTCTGGCAACAGCTTGTCGAGGGTTTCCCCTTTGGCGATGCGGGCCTTGAACTCAGCGGTCTTGGCGCGCAATTGATCGTCCGAAAGGGCCACCATTTGCTCTTCGAAGGCATTGACGAGCTGCACCGTCTTGAGCATGCGTTTGACTTCACGCTCGTTCTTGCTTCCAAAAAGTTTCTTTAACAAAGGCGCAAACATATCGGCAGGATCTTCCACACTAAAGGGATGGAGGGCGGCCCCGTGAGCGTCGCCCGTGCAGCCCTCATGGCCGCATGCGAACGAGCATTCTACCCGGAAACGGAAGTGAGGAAAGTGGCGATGTTCCACGATGCTGGCACTGCGCTTTGACGGGGCTCACTTAAAATAGGGGCGTTTTGCTCAACTTCAAGTCATACAAGGCAGAAGTTAGTCGTTGATTTAATGGGCAAAGCGAGGGCAAAAGCAATGGGCGAGTGATTTCGGCCTTTCTGCTACCATGGTGTTTCTGTTACTTCAGGTGTTCGATCATGGCATTTCGCCCTCTTACGGCCAGAGCACCCGCCGTTCTCCTGCGCGAAGCCAAGCCGCTCAAAGCCATCCTCGGCCATGCCCAACGATTGGGGCATTTGCAGCGTCTGCTCGAAAGCCAACTGCAACCCGCCGCCCGTGAACATTGCCATGTAGCGTCGTGGCGTGAGGGCAGTCTGTTGCTGATTGTCACCGATGGCCATTGGGCCACACGTCTGCGCTATCAGCAAAAACGCTTGCAGAGGCAGCTGCAGATGTTTGATGAGTTCGCCAGTTTGACGCGGATTCTGTTCAAGGTGCAGCCGCCGACCGTTCAACGCGGAGCGGCCGGGCACACGATGGATTTGTCGACGGATGCAGCGGCGACGATTCAGGCCACGGCGGACGGGATCACTGATCCGGGTTTGCGCGCGGCACTGGAACGACTGGCGGCGCACGCCAAAGCCAAGACCTGAGCGCTATCCGAACGTGAATAATTATTTAATGTGGGAGCGAGCCTGCTCGCTCCCACATTCTGCTCGCCAATACTTCAGTTTTAACGGCGTTTGCTGCCTCCGAGTAATGAGCCCATCAAGCCGCGCACCAATTGCTTACCGAGGTTATTGGCAGCCTGGCGCATCGCCGACTTCAGCGCCTGCCCGGCTGCCGTCCCGAGAAACTCCCCTGCCCTGTCGGCCAGGCTCGGCTCTTCAGCAGTTGGCTTACCCGCTGGCACCTCGGCCTCCGGCGCCAGCCCTTTACGCCCCATCAGAATTTCATACGCCGACTCACGATCGATCGGCTTGTCATAGCGGCCCTTGAACGGCGAACCGGCAATCAGCACGGTTCGTTCGGTCTCGGTCAGCGGCCCGATTCGCGATTGCGGTGGCGCGACCAGCACGCGCTGAACCATCTCCGGCGTGCCTTTCTCGGTCAGCGTGCCGACCAGCGCCTCACCAATCCCCAACTCGGTCAGCACCGAAAGGCTGTCAAACGCCGGATTCGGTCGGAAGCCGTCCGCCACCGCGCGCAGGGATTTCTGCTCTTTGGCGGTAAAGGCGCGCAAACCGTGTTGAATGCGTAAGCCAAGTTGCGCCAGCACGTCATCGGGCAAGTCCGCCGGCGATTGCGTAACGAAGTACACGCCAACGCCTTTGGAACGGATCAGCCGTACCACTTGCTCAAGTCGCTCCTGCAAGGCCTTCGGTGTATCGCCGAACAACAAATGCGCCTCATCAAAAAACAGCGCCAGCAGCGGTTTGTCGGCATCGCCGCGCTCGGGCAATTGCTCGAACAGTTCAGCCAGCAGCCACAACAGGAATGTCGCGTAGACCTTCGGCGCCTCGTGCACCAGACGGCTGGCATCGAGCAAATGAATGCGCCCGCGACCATCGGCGGTCGGTTGCAGAATGTCTTCAAGTTGCAGTGCCGGTTCGCCGAACAAGGCTTCGGCGCCCTGCTGCTCCAGCGTCGCCAAGCGACGCAACAGCGCCTGACTGGAACCGGTGGTCATCAGCGCCGCGTCTTCGCCCAACAGCTGCGGGTTTTCCTTGAGGTGATTGAGCAGCGCTTTCAGATCCTTCAAGTCCAGCAGCAACAGGCCTTCGCGATCGGCGACCTTGAAGGCGGCATATAGCGCCGACTGCTGACTGTCGGTCAGTTCCAGCAGGCTGCCGATCAGCAACGGGCCCATTTCGCTCAACGTGGTGCGCAACGGATGACCGGACTCGCCGTGGATGTCCCACAAGGTCACCGGATAGGCCTGCGGCTTGTGGTTGAGCCACGGCATCCCGGCAATGCGCTCGGCCACCTTGCCCTGCGGATTGCCCGCCGCACCGAGGCCACACAGATCACCCTTTATGTCAGCGGCAAATACCGCGACCCCGGCGTCGCTGAACGCCTCGGCCAAACGCTGCAAGGTGACGGTTTTACCGGTACCGGTGGCGCCCGCGACCAGTCCGTGGCGGTTGGCCAGGCGCATGGCCTGAGCGATCTGTTGGCCTGCGAGGTCGGCGCCGATTACGAGTTGCGAGGAGTCAGGCATTTTGTCACCCAATGGTTAATCTTTGATTCTGCATGGCCGATAAAGAAGAGTGAGAGACCCGACCACAAGTCAGGCCGGACATTTCCCTAAGGAGAGACGGAAATATCAGCTTGTTTTCACCCTTGCCCATTTTGCGCGCTTCTATAAAAGCACGCCCTGGACATTAAGACCTTAGCGGAACCCCAAGCCATGAACAAAAATCTGCGCTTCAGCCATAAAATTTTGCTTGCCGCCGCCCTCATCGTCATCGCCGCCTTCGCCTCGTTTACCTTGTACAACGACTGGTTGCAGCGCAACGCGATCCGCGATGACCTGAACAACTATCTCAACGAGATGGGCGAGGTCACTGCCGGCAATATCCAGACCTGGCTCAGCGGCCGCATTCTACTGATCGAGAACGCCGCCCAAAACATCGCCATCAACCCCGAGCCCGCCAACGTCGCCAGTCTGCTGGAACAGAAAAGCCTGACCTCGACGTTCATGGCGACCTATCTGGGCGATGCCACCGGGCACTTCACCATCCGTCCGGACACCAAGATGCCCGACGGTTTCGATCCGCGCGTGCGCCCTTGGTATAAAGGTGCCGAGGGAAGCAGCACCTCAACCCTGACCGAACCGTACATCGACGCCGCTACCGGCCAGTTGATCATTTCCATCGCCACTGCCTCGAAAAAGGCCGGCCAGAGCGTCGGTGTGGTTGGCGGCGACCTGAGCCTGCAATCGCTGGTCGACACCCTCGCCGCCCGGGATTTCGACGGCATGGGTTATGTGTTCCTGGTCAGCGCCGACGGCAAGATCCTCGTGCACCCGGACAAGGCCTTGGTGATGAAATCACTGAAGGAAGCCTATCCACAGGACACCCCGCGCATCAGCAGCGACTTCAGCGAAGTCACCGTCGATGGCAAGACCCGCATCGTCACCTTCGCGCCGATCAAAGGCCTGCCGTCGGTGAACTGGTACATCGGCCTGTCGGTGGACAAGGATCAGGCCTTTGCGATGCTCAGCGAATTCCGCACCTCGGCAGTGATCGCGACCGTGATTGCCGTGGCAATCATCATTGCCCTGCTCGGCATGCTGATCCGTATTCTGATCCAGCCGCTGCACGTGATGACCCGCGCCATGGAGGACATCGCCGATGGCGAAGGCGACCTGACCAAACGCCTGACCATCGTCAATAACGATGAATTTGGCGTGCTCGGTACCGCATTCAACCGTTTCGTCGAGCGTATTCACGGCTCGATCCGCGAAGTGTCGTCGGCCACCGGCCAGGTTAACGAAGTCGCCCTGCGCGTGGTCGCGGCATCGAACTCGTCGATGTACAACTCTGATCAGCAAGCCTCGCGCACCAGCAGTGTCGCCGCGGCGATCAACCAGCTCGGTGCCGCGGCGCAGGAAATCGCCCGCAACGCCGCCCAGGCTTCGAATCAGGCCAGTGACGCGCGCGGTCTGGCTGAAGACGGCCAGCAAGTGGTGGATCGCAGCATCAAGGCGATGAATCAACTGTCGAGCATGCTCAGCGCGTCGAGCAGCAACATCGAGTCGCTGAATAGCAAAACCGTGAACATCGGCCAGATTCTCGAAGTGATCACCAGCATTTCCCAACAGACCAACCTGTTGGCGCTCAACGCGGCCATTGAAGCGGCACGTGCCGGTGAAGCCGGCCGGGGTTTTGCCGTGGTGGCGGATGAAGTGCGCAATCTGGCGCACCGCACCCAGGAATCGGCGCAACAGGTGCAGACCATGATCGAGGAGCTGCAAGTCGGCGCCCGTGAGTCGGTGAGTACCATGAGCGACAGTCAGCGTCACAGCCAGGACAGCGTCGAGATTGCCAACCTTGCCGGGGAGCGCTTGAACAGCGTGACCCAGCGCATTGGCGAGATCGACGGGATGAACCAGTCGGTGGCCACCGCGACCGAAGAGCAGACGGCAGTGGTGGAGTCGATCAACGTCGATATCACCGAGATCAACACGCTGAACCAGGAAGGCGTGGAGAACTTGCAGGCGACGTTGCGCGCGTGTTCGGACCTGGAGCAGCAGGCTTCGCGTCTGAAACAACTGGTTGGCAGTTTCCGCATCTGAGATCAAAAGCCTACCCCCTCACCCCAGCCCTCTCCCCCAGAGGGGCGAGGGGGAAAGGAAGCCGATCGGGGGATTTTCCAGACCTGAGTTCGACTCAGGTCTCTCAAGTCGGTATAACTCCAACATCCACCTCGGTCAGTCCCCTCTCCCTCCGGGAGAGGGTTAGGGTTAGGGTGAGGGCGCTCTTCAGCTCCACCGCGCAATCCCGACCGAACATCTATTCTTGATAAAGGTCAACCAAGGGAGAACTACGCAACGGAGGGTTGATCACCGTGCATATCGCCGACATCACCATGTTCTACGCCCCGGCCAGCGGCGGCGTGCGTACTTATCTGGATGCCAAACACCGCCGGCTCGGAGTCAAATCCGGTACCCGCCACAGCCTGCTGATTCCCGGTGCGCACTTCGGCGAACACGACGGCGTTTACACGGTTCCCGCCCCCGCCCTGCCCTTCGGCAAAGGCTATCGATTCCCCCTTCGCCTCGCGCCATGGCGAAACGTCCTGCAGGATTTACAGCCCGATCTGATCGAAGTCGGCGACCCTTATCTGACCGCCTGGGCCGCCCTTGATGCGCGACGACAGCTGGATGTGCCGGTAATCGGTTTCTATCACTCGGACCTGCCCTTGCTGATCGGCAATCGCATGGGCCATTGGGTCACACCGAATATCGAGGCGTATGTCACCAGGCTTTACGGCAACTTCGATCGGGTTTTGGCACCCAGTCAGATCATGGCCGACAAGCTCAGCGGCCTCGGTGTACGCAATGTGTTCGTGCAACCGCTGGGCGTCGACCTGCAAACCTTTCACCCCAAAGCCCGCGACCCGCAACTGCGTGCAGAACTGGGCATCGCCGAAGACACCCGGCTGCTGATTTTTGCCGGGCGCGGCTCGAAAGAGAAAAACCTGCCGGTATTGCTCAAATGCATGCAACGCCTCGGCCCGCGCTATCACCTGCTGCTGGTCGGTTCGTCGATGCCCACCGCCGTGCCGGACAATGTCAGCGTGATCGATGAATTCTGCCCCGCGCAACGCGTCGCGCAGTTGATGGCCAGTGCCGATGCCTTGCTGCATGCCGGCGACCAGGAAACCTTCGGCCTGGTGATCCTCGAAGCCATGGCCTGCGGCATTCCCGTGGTGGCCGTGGCCGCCGGGGCTTTCGAAGAGATCGTCACTGATTCCTGCGGCCTCCTGTGCGCACCGAACAACCCGCAAGCGATGGCCAATGCCGTGCGCGAACTGTTCAGTCGCGGCGGTAGCAAACTTGGCACACAGGCGCGCCAGCATGTCGAAACCCACTATGCGTGGGATACGGTGGTCGACAGTTTGTTGGGCCACTATCACGCCGTACTCGGACATACGCTGCCCAAGGTGGCCAATGGTTGAATCGATGAACAACCGCGCCGTCTTGCTGGTGCTGCACGACGTCGCTCCGTCGACGTGGGCGGATTACCAGCCGTTTGTCGAGGCCGTCGACGCCTTGGGCAACGTACCGATGACGTGGTTGGTCGTTCCGAATTTCCACCGGCACAACGCCCTCGACGATCACCCGGCATTTTGCCGACGGCTCGATGAGCGCGTCGCCCGTGGCGATGAGTTGGCGTTGCACGGTTATTTCCACGATGACCAGGAGCCCGGCCCGACGACGCCGCACGACTGGTTCATGCGCCGCGTTTACACCCATGAAGGCGAGTTTTACCGTTTGTCCCGGGAAACCGCCCTCGCCCGCCTGCGCACCGGCATCGAAGTCTTCCAGCGCCACGACTGGCCGCTGCACGGTTTCGTTGCCCCGGCGTGGTTGATGAGCGACGGCACCCGCCAGGCCCTGCGCGAGTTGCCCCTGTGCTACACCAGCGATCCGCAGCATCTGTATCGGTTGCCGGATTTCACCGCGATCGATGCGCCGGGTCTGGTCTGGAGCGCTCGCAGCGCCTGGCGAAGGGGCCTGTCGAAGATTGTCAGCGAGCAGCGTCAACAGCGTTGGCGTCGGGCGTCGGTGATTCGTCTAGGCTTGCATCCCGTGGACATGCGCCACGGTTTTTCCCGTGATTACTGGCTGCACACCCTCGAACGACTGCTGAGCGAAGGACGCGTACCGATGACCAAAATCCACTGGCTCGCCCAACAGCGCGGTCAACTGGGAAGCGCCGCATGAGTCGCGGCATTCTCTTGCTGATCGGCCTGCTCGCGGCGGTGCTGATTCCGGTTGTGCTGGGTGGCGGCGACACCTGGGCGCGGCTGCAGAGTTTCCCGTTGCACTGGCTGTTGATCATGTTCGGCATGATCCTGCTTTGCTGGGGCATCAATACCTTGCGTCTGCGCCTGCTACTCGGTGATCAGCGCGAGCGCGTCACGCCGCTGCAAAGCCTTGGTGTAGTGATGGCCGCCGAATTCGCCTACTGCGCGACTCCCGGTGGCAGCGGCGGGCCGTTGACGATCATGGCCCTGTTGGCCCGCTCCGGCGTGCGGCCGGCCCGGGGCAGCGCGGTGTTTGCCATGGATCAGCTCAGCGATTTGCTGTTCTTTCTCTGCGCCCTCAGCGGCATTTTGATTTATGCGCTGTTCCAGCACCTCAGCGATCGCCTCGAGTGGTTGCTGACCGTCAGTGCGATTTCGCTGTTCGGCGGTTTATTCAGTTGTGTGCTGGTCGCGCGCTATCACCGCACCCTGATTCGCCTGAGCGGTCGCCTGCTGGCAAGGATGAACGTCAAGGCCAGTACCCGCCGCCGCTGGGCGCGCAAGTTGCTGCATTTTCTCGCGGCATTTACCGATACATTGAAGTTGCCCTGGCAAACATTGATCAAAGTATTCGCCCTGACGTGTGTGCATTGGTTGCTGCGCTACAGCGTGCTGTATCTGGCGCTACGCGGCCTGGGCGCGGACTTGCAGTGGGCGTGGAGTTTTCTGGTGCAGATGCTTTCGCTGGGCGCCGGGCAATTCAGCCTGCTGCCGGGCGGCGCGGGGGCGGCGGAGTTGACGTCGGCAGCGTTGCTGGCGCCGATGGTGGGGAAATCCACCGCAGCGGCGGCGATTCTGATTTGGCGGGTGGTGACGTATTACTTTTATCTGCTGGTCGGGGGGCCGGTGTTTTTGTTGATGCTGGGCCGACCGCTGTTAAGGAAACTGATGAAGGTGGGGCAGGCTTGATCGTCCGGTCGCGGCCCGAGCCTTCGGCTGCGCCTGCATGATCGCGCTTCAGCCATCGTCCTTGTTGTCGTTGGACTTCTCTTGCAATTGTTCCCACAACTCCGCAGCGCCGGGAAACTCGGTGCCATCCTCCGGGCCCATGTCCTCGGGATCATATCGACTCAAACACCCTTCGCCCAACGTCGCCGGCGCTTTGGAAGTGGCTTTGTCCAGTGGATCGGCCATGGCTTATCCTCACAGCTGAAATGAAAAAGGGTCTGGACGATTGAACGCCCAGACCCTTGGTTTTTCAAGCCCGTGGGATTGAGATCAGAACACCACAGTCTTGTTGCCGTGCACCAGCACGCGGTCTTCGAGGTGATAACGCAGGCCACGAGCCAGCACCATCTTCTCGACGTCACGACCGAAACGCACCATGTCTTCGATACTGTCACTGTGGCTGACACGCACCACGTCCTGCTCGATGATCGGGCCGGCGTCCAGTTCTTCGGTCACGTAGTGGCAGGTCGCGCCGATCAGTTTCACCCCACGCAGCGACGCCTGGTGATACGGCTTGGCACCCACGAACGACGGCAGGAAGCTGTGGTGAATGTTGATGACCTTGTGCGCGTATTCGCGGCACATGTCTGGCGGCAGGATCTGCATGTAACGCGCCAGGACCACCACTTCGGCATCGTGCTGTTTGACCAGACGCGACACTTCGTCGAAGGCCGGTTGCTTGTCCTGCGGATTGACCGGGACGTGGTAATAAGGAATGCCGTGCCACTCGACCATGCTGCGCAGGTCGTCGTGGTTGGAAATCACGCAGGAGATTTCGCAGTCCAGTTCATCGCTGTGCCAGCGGTGCAGCAAGTCCGCGAGGCAGTGCGATTCGCGGCTGGCCATCAGCACAACGCGTTTTTTCTGCTCGGTGTCGGTGATGCGCCAGTCCATCGAGAACTCTTCGGCGATCGGCGCAAACTTCTCGCGCAGCACTTCAATACCGAAAGGCAGCGAATCGGCACGAATTTCGTGACGCATGAAGAACCAGCCCACCTGGTTGTCCGAGTGGTGGCTCGCTTCGGTGATCCAGCCGTTGTGGGCTGCCAGAAAATTACTGACTTTGGCAACAATGCCAACGCGGTCCGGGCAAGATATCACCAGCCGAAAAGTGCGCATGAGGGGGAAACTCCAGAACTTCGCAAAGGCCGCCATTCTAGCGGCTGCGCAGGAAAACTGCAGTATTGATCAGCAACGGGAGGCGCCAGGCTCAGTGCTACGGATTCTTGATGAGTAGCCGACAGACTGGTGCTGATCCTGCGGGATCGCTTGATCAGACAACTGTGAATATCTGTGATGACTCGATCACACTATTTAACTGAATATTCAATAGAGAGCAGTTTCTCGTAACTAATTTAAATAAAAACCCCGGTTAAATGTTTACTTGATGAAACAGCCTGACTATTATTGCGGCACTGTCCCCCTGCCATCCCGCACTCTACTAAGGTAGTAATCATGTCCTTGATCAACGAATATCGCGCCACCGAAGAAGCCATCAAAGAGCTGCAAGCCCGTTTGAAGAACCTGTCCCAAGACGACAAACTGCAAGCCGAGCTGGAATTCGAAGGCAAACTGCGCACCCTGATGGGCGAATATTCCAAATCCCTGCGTGACATCATCGCGCTGCTGGATCCGGAAGCTAAAACCAAAGCAGTACGCGGCGGCGCAGTAAAAACTACCGGCACCAAGCGTGCTCGCAAAGTTAAACAATACAAAAACCCGCACAACGGCGAAGTCATCGAAACCAAAGGTGGCAACCACAAAACTCTGAAAGAGTGGAAAGCCAAGTGGGGCGGTGACGTGGTTGAAGGCTGGGCTACCCTGCTGGGCTAAGCCGCAACGTCTTCGCAGAGCGATCCGCGAAAAACAAACGCCAGCGAATGCTGGCGTTTTTTTATGCCCGGGATTTAAGCCCGGTCATGTTCGATTTCAAAGATTCAAACGTTTGCGCAATGCCTGGACATAATTCTGCCATTCATTGAGCACCTCACTCTGCATCGGCGTGGCATTAATCGACCATTGCTCGGCCGCCTCGGTAAAAGATTTCAAGGTATTCGGTGCGCCGCACTCAGGCGTGGACAAACGCTGCTGACAAAATATTCTCCAGCGTTCTTGCTCTTCGAAATTCAACGTCTCGGGAAAGTTGCGTGCGCGATATCGAAAGAGTAATTCAGGCAAACGTTCGTCATCGAAAGGCCATTGCTCTTGCGCTAGTTGTGCCGGGTCAGCGCTCCTCACTTGCTCACATAGACGTCGGTCACGGTCACCGATAAATCCGTCGTACAACTGTTGTTCCGGATCCTCGCTCGGAATGAAATCTTCGCTGACATAAATCTCTGCAACTTTATCTTTCCAAACTTGCTGTGCGTCAGTTAGCCGCAGTGCTCGCTGTTGATAAAGCGCCATGTCCAGCCCCAGACGTTGCTGATCCTGCGCACGCAAAACCGCAAGCGGCGCCACCACCGGACAACGGTTGATGTGAATCAGCTTGAGCGGCACCGGCAATTCGCCTTCCAGCAAATCATCACGACGCGTGTACAAACGCTGGCGCAGGGTTTGCGCGTCCAGATCGAGCAAACCCTGCGGGTCGAGGTGCAGATCGCAGACGATCAGGGCATTGCGGTTTTTCGGGTGCCAGGCCAACGGCAGCACCACACCGACATAACTGCGCGCGGCCGAGAAACGCCCGGAAATATGCACCAGTGGCTGCAGCAGACGAATCTGATCCATGACCTTTTGCTTGCTGCGCAACTGGAACAGCCAGTCATAGAGTTTTGGCTGTTTCTCGCGGATCAGCCGGGCCAATGCGATGGTGGCGCGAACGTCTGACAAGGCTTCGTGGGCGTGGCCATGATCGATGTTGTTCGCCGCTGTCAGGCGTTCTAGCTTGAGTGTCACCCGGCCTTCGTCATCTGTCGGCCAGACCAGACCGTCCGGGCGCAACGCATAGGCGGCGCGCACCACATCAATCAGATCCCAACGGCTGTTGCCGCCCTGCCACTCCCGGGCGTACGGGTCGAAAAAATTGCGATACAGGCTGTAACGGGTCATCTCGTCGTCGAAGCGCAGGGTGTTGTAACCGGCGCCACAGGTGCCGGGGGCCGCCAGCTGGGCATGCACCCGCGTCATGAAATCAGCCTCGCTCAAGCCCTTTTCGGCGAGCTGGCTCGGGGTGATGCCAGTGATCGCGCAGGCCGCCGGATGCGGCAGGATGTCTTCGCTGGGCTGGCAATAAAGATTGACCGGCTCGTCGATTTCGTTGAGCGCATGGTCGGTGCGGATCCCGGCCACCTGCAACGGGCGGTCGTTACGCGGATTGATGCCAGTGGTTTCGTAGTCGTACCAGAAGATTGAAGTCACGGGCGGTTTCCTGAACTGAAGATCGGCAAAGTCTAGGCGCTCGACCGCGCTCGCGGCCAGCCTCGCGTCATTCAAACACTTCGGACTTCACGATGTGCAATACATAGTTATGTCGTTTTCCCCCGAGAGGCTGCTAGCATCGACCTCACTTGCACCCCGAACAGGCGAACACCAGGTAGCCCATGCTCGAGACCACAGCACCGCCAAGGAAAGCACCGCTGGCCCCGCCGCTGGATACGCGGCATCAGGTCGAAACGCCGGAAGGCATCGACCTGCCGTTGCGTCCCGCCGGGTTAATGGTGCGTGCCGTAGCCTTTGCGATCGATCTGGCCCTGCGCGGCGTGATCATGGGGGTGCTGTTCATCGCCCTGGCGTTTCTCGGCAAGCTCGGCATCGGCCTCGGTTCGTTGCTGCTGTTTGCGATCAGCTGGTGGTACATGGTGCTGTTCGAAGTGCTGCGCCAGGGCCGCTCGCCGGGTAAACAGTGGATGGGGCTGCGTGTGGTGCACGATGACGGCACCCCGGTTGGCTGGTCGGCCTCGCTGCTGCGCAACCTGCTGCGCTTTGTCGATCTGCTGCCCTTCGGCTACTTCCTCGGCACCCTCAGTTGCCTGCAACACCCGACCTTCAAACGCCTTGGCGACATCGCCGCCGGCACATTGGTGGTCTACAGCGAACGCCCGCTGACTCGCCCGCAACTGCCTGAAGCCGAACCACGGCGTTCGCCCGTCCCCCTGACGCTTGCAGAACAACGCGCCGTGCTGGGTTTTGCCGAGCGCCAAGGTGAATTATCGCCTGCACGTATCAATGAACTGGCAGCCCTGCTCGCCCAGCCATTGCACATTTCTGCGCCCAAGGCTGTGGCTGAACTCAATGGCATCGCTCGCGGCTTGTTGGGCCCGACATGAAGCAAAGTCTTTTCGAAACGCGGCACAAGGCCGAATGGGAGCGTTTTGCGCTAGCCCTTGAACGCCTTGAGCGCGGCAAGGAGACCTCGCAAGTCGCCGGTTTCCCCAAAGCCTACCGCCGGCTTTGCCAGCATCTGGCGTTGGCGCAGGATCGCGGCTACAGCAGTTTCCTCATTGATTCGCTGCAACAACAAGTGCTGCGCGGACATCAACAGCTTTACCGTCACCGCAGTCGACTCGGCGCCAATCTGCTGAGTTTCATCCTCGCCGACTTCCCCCGCCTGGTCCGTGCCGAATGGCCCTTTGTGCTGGTCGCCAGCCTGCTGTTCTTCGGCAGTCTGATCGGCGTCGGCGTGTTGGTGTATGTATTTCCCGAACTGGTCTACAACCTGATCCCCGCCGATCAGGTGCGCGAGATGCAAGGCATGTACGACCCGGTCGCCGGCCACCTCGGACGCCCCGCCGAACGTGCGGCCAGCGAAGACTGGGTAATGTTCGGTTACTACGTGATGCACAACATCGGCATTGCCTTTCAGACTTTCGCCAGTGGCTTGTTGCTAGGCGTCGGCAGTGCGTTCTTTCTGTTCTACAACGGCATGGTCATCGGCGCGGTCGCCGGGCATCTCAGCGAGATCGGTTTCGGCCAGACTTTCTGGTCATTCGTCATCGCCCACGGCGCCTTTGAACTCAGCGCCATCGCCCTCGCCGGGGCGGCGGGCCTTGAACTCGGCTGGGCGTTGATCGCGCCCGGGCGGCTGACCCGCAGCGAAGCGCTGAAACGGGCGGCGCGCAAGAGCGTATTGCTGGTCTGCGGGGTGATGTTGTTCCTGTTGATTGCCGCGTTTATCGAAGCCTATTGGTCGTCGAAAACCAGTGTCACACCTTTGACCAAATATCTGGTCGGCGCCGCGCTTTGGACGTTGGTCGCGGTCTATCTGTTGTTCGCTGGAAGGACCCACCATGCGCCTGAGTGACGCCACCGTGGTGATCCGTCCGCGCACGACCTGGGAAGCCATGGACCTCGGCGTGCTGATGAGCCAGCAACATCGGCGTCTGCTGATGACCAGTTGGGCGATTGTCACCCTGCCGCTGTTCGCTTTGCTCAGCCTGTTGCTATGGGACTCGCCGTCGCTGGCGGTGTTTATCTTCTGGTGGCTGAAACCGGCGTACGAACGTCTGCCGCTGTACATCCTGTCGAAAGCGCTGTTTGGCGAAACACCTACACTCAAGCAAGCTCTGCGCGAATGGCCGCGCCTGCTCAAACCGCAACTGCTGGCCAGCCTGACCTGGCGCCGCCTGAGTTTCAGCCGCAGTTTTCTGCTGCCGGTGGTGCAACTCGAAGGCCTCGATGGCAGCACCAGGCAACAACGCCTGCACGTGCTCCTGCAACGCAACGCTGGCGCCGCTCAGTGGCTGACCATCATTGGCGTGCACCTGGAAACCGCGCTGTGGATCGGCTTGATGGTGCTGTTCTATATGTTGCTTCCGGAGCAAATCGAAACGGATTGGAGCTGGCAGTCACTGATTCTCGCGGCGGATCAAGACTGGCACTGGCTCGAACACCTGACCAATGCTTTCTACGCGCTGGTGCTGGTGGTGTGGGAGCCGGTCTATGTCGCCTGCGGCTTCAGCCTTTATCTGAACCGGCGCACACAACTGGAAGCATGGGACATCGAATTGGTGTTCCGCCGATTGCGCCAGCGTCTGAACAACGCTGTGTTGGGACTGCTGCTGGCGGTCTTTCTGGTGCTGCCGAATATGCCATCGACCTGGGCGGCCGAGCCTGATGACAGTCCGCAGGCACCGCGTTTGTTGAATCAACCACTCACCAGCCAGGCCTCACGGGACAGCATCAAGGCATTGCTTGAACAGCCGCCGTTCAAGAACAAGGAAGTCGTCACCCGCTATCGCTTTGGCGACGACCCGGAGAAACCTGCCGAAGCGCAGAAGCCGGGTGAAGCGCCACATTGGCTGAAAACCCTGCTGGACTGGCTCGACGGGCAACACTTCAATGTGCTGGCGAAGATCATTGAAGTGTTGCTTTGGGGCACGGTGATTGCTGCGTTCGGCTGGCTGATCTGGCGTTATCGCGACTATCTCCAAGCGTTCGTCAGCCGCCGTCCGAGACTGCCTGCCAAACGGAAACGCGCGCTGCCGCAACAAGCCTTCGGTCTGGACTTGAACCGCGACACCTTGCCTGACGACATTGCAGGCAGCGCCGAACACCTCTGGCAAAGCCAACCTCGTGCAGCGCTGGGCCTGCTGTATCGAGGGCTGCTCAGCCATCTGCTCGACGACTTCGATATGACCCTGAAACCCGCTGACACCGAACTTCAGGTGCTGGCGCACGTTGAACAATTGCAACGCCCGGAACTGCTCGCCTTCAGCCGCAGCCTGACCACCCATTGGCAGAACATGGCCTATGGGCATCGTGTCCCGGCAGCCTCCCTGAAGCAGGAGCTGTGCGATGGCTGGCGCGCCTTGTTTGGTCCCGGAGCCGCCCGTTGAATCGCCGGACACTGTGGTGGGTGGCTGCGTTGATAGCCCTGTTAATCGGCACGCTGAGCGTGTTCCTCTACCTCAACGCCACGCCTTATCAGGAAGAAGTCGATCACGGGCCCTCGCCCGCCGCGCAAGCCAATCCGTATCTGGCCGCCGAGCTGTTTTTACGTGAACGCGGGCTCAACGTCAGCCATGCCGAAAGCCTCGCGGTACTCCCGGACATTGACCCACGCAGCCACACGTTGCTGTTGTTCAACGACCGCTCACGCATGACCCCGCGTCAGGTTGACCAAGTGTTGAACTGGACCCGCGCAGGCGGGCGGCTGGTGTTCGTCGCCGAGTCGCTGTGGGATGAGCAGAGCAAACAAAGCAACGATCTGTTGCTCGATCGCGTGCAACTGCATCAATCCCTGAGCAAGGATCTGAAAGATTTACCCGCAGACACTGAACCAGAGCGCTTCCCGCAACTGACCAGACTTTATCTGGAAGACGAAGACGCACCGGCCTACGCTGGCTTCGACACCGACTTCCACCTCGACGACCCGCAGAATCTGGCGCAAGCCTGGGCCAACAGCGCCAAGGCCACGCACATGATGCAGCTGCCCTACAGCCTGGGCACGATCACCGTGGTCACCGACGCCGAGCTGTGGAAGAACAAGACCATCAGCCAATACGACAACGCCTGGCTGCTCTGGTATTTGAGCGCCGACACCGACGTCACGTTGATCTACAACACCGAGCACGATGGCCTGCTGACCTTGCTCTGGCGCTACTTCCCGCAAGCCATCGTCGCTTTGCTCGCGTTGATCGGCCTGTGGCTCTGGCACGTCGGCGTACGTCACGGCCCACTGCAATTACCCACCCCGAGTGGACGCCGGCAATTGCAGGAACACCTGCGCGCCAGCGCCGATTTCCTGTTGCGCCACAACGGCCAGCAGGCGTTGCTGCAAGCACTGCAACAGGACGTTCTGCGCCGTGCCCGTCGCCGTCACCCCGGCTTTGACCAATTGAACGTTGCCGAACAGTGGCTGGCATTGTCACGCCTGACCCGACAACCCACCCGCGCCATCAGCCAGGCCCTGAGCCCGGTGCCGGATCGGCGCCTGTCCAACGCCGATTTCTGCCGCCAGGTCGCCCACCTGCAAACTTTGAGGAACACGCTATGACTGAACAGATCGAGCCCGGCAGCGCCAGCCACGCCGCCCAGCAACGCCAGCGTGCCAGCCAGTTGGCGCAAGCAGTACGTGGCGAATTGCAAAAAGCGTTGATCGGCCAGAACCAGGTGATCGATGACGTGCTGACGGCGCTTATCGCCGGCGGTCACGTGCTGCTCGAAGGCGTGCCGGGACTGGGCAAAACCCTGCTGGTGCGCGCATTGGCCCGTTGTTTCGGCGGCGAGTTTGCACGGATTCAATTCACCCCGGACCTGATGCCCAGCGACGTCACCGGCCATGCCGTGTACGACCTGCAAACCGAGCAGTTCAAGCTGCGCAAAGGCCCGTTGTTCACCAATCTTCTGCTGGCCGACGAGATCAACCGCGCCCCGGCGAAAACCCAGGCCGCCTTGCTCGAAGCGATGCAGGAGCGCCAGGTCACGCTCGAAGGTCGCGCCCTGCCGATCGCGCAACCGTTCATGGTTCTCGCCACGCAAAACCCGATCGAACAGGAAGGCACTTATCCCCTGCCGGAAGCCGAGCTCGACCGGTTCATGCTCAAGGTGCGCATGGACTACCCCGACGCCGATCAGGAGCTGAACATGGTGCGCCAGGTCTGCCGCTCGACCCGCGCCGACATGCTCGATGTGCAACCGCTGCGCACCGTGTTGCAGGCCAAGGATGTGCAAGCCCTGCAACGGATTGCCAGTGATTTGCCACTGGACGATCAGGTTCTCGATTACGCCGTGCGCCTGGCGCGCGCCACGCGCACCTCGCCGGGGCTGACCCTGGGCGCTGGGCCGCGCGCCTCGATTGCTCTGGTGCGTTGCGCCCGTGCCCGCGCCTTGTTGCGTGGCGGCGAGTTCGTGATTCCCGACGACATCAAGGGCTGCGCGCTGGCCGTGCTGCGCCATCGCGTACGCATCGCGCCGGAGCTGGACATCGAAGGCCTGCAGGTCGATCAGGTACTCGCACAATTACTCGACCAAGTTCCGGCGCCGCGCCTGTGAAACCCTCGCGCCTGCTGTTGATCTGGCTGGCCTTGCTGCTGCTCATCGGCATTGTGCCGGGCACGTTGCGCGCACTGGAGATCGATATCCCGGCGAGCCTGATATCGATCAACTGGGGATTGCTGCTCGCGCTGCTGGCTCTGGCGGCGCTGGATGCGTTGCGTCTGCACCGTTTGCCAACACCGCGCATCACTCGGCAGATGCCCGGCAGCCTGGCACTCGGCCGTTGGAGTGAGGTGCGCCTGGAAGTCGAACACGACTTCAGCGAGCCGATGCACATTCAACTCTTCGACCATCCGCCAGAAGGCCTGAGCTTCGAAAACCTGCCGTTGTCGATTGAATTGCAACCCGGCCAGCGCAGCCTGCTCGGCTACCGTCTGCGCCCGCTCAAACGCGGTCATTTCAACTTCACCCAGTGCGAAATCAACCTGCCCAGCCCCTTGGGATTATGGTCAGGCAAACGCTTGCTCAGGGTCAGCGACCAGACCCGCGTCTACCCCGACTTCGCCCGGCTCTACGGCGGTGAGTTGCTGGCGGTGGACAATTGGCTCAGCCAGCTCGGCGTGCGCCAACGGCAACGGCGCGGTCAGGGCCTGGAATTTCACCAACTGCGCGAATTCCGTGAAGGCGACAGCCTGCGCCAGATCGACTGGAAAGCCACCGCACGCCAACGCTCACCGATTGCCCGTGAATATCAGGACGAGCGCGATCAGCAGATTATCCTCATGCTCGACTGTGGCCGACGCATGCGCAGCCAGGACGATGAACTGTCGCACTTCGACCACGCGCTCAATGCCTGCCTATTGCTCAGTTATGTAGCCTTGCGTCAGGGCGATGCGGTGGGTTTGAGTACCTTCGCTAGCGAACACCCACGCCATCTCGCGCCGGTCAAAGGCAGCGGCCAATTGAACGTGCTGCTCAACACGGTTTATGACCTCGACAGCACGCAGCGCCCTGCCGATTATCAGGCCGCCGCCAATCAACTGCTGACGCGACAGAAGCGCCGGGCCTTGGTGGTGCTGGTAACCAACCTGCGCGATGAGGACGATGAGGAACTGCTAAGCGCGGTCAAACGCCTGAGCGCACAACATCGGGTGTTGGTGGCCAGTCTGCGCGAAGAAGCGCTGGACACGTTACGCCAGACCACGGTGCAAACGCTGCCCGAAGCGCTGGCTTACTGCGGCACGGTGAGTTACCTGAATGAGCGGGCAGAACTCCATGAGCGGTTGAGCGCTCATGGCGTTCCGGTGGTGGATGTCCGGCCCGCAGAACTGGGGGCCGAACTGGTGACGCGGTATCTCAGTTGGAAAAGAAGTGCGGCGCTTTGATCATCTCTCGATCCGCACGTGCACAGATCCGCTGCTCGAGGTACCGTCAGGATTCTCGACTTTGACGTCAAGGGACACGGTTTCCGACAGATCCATCACCCTCCAAGAGGTTTCGTATTTACCGTTGCCATTTGTACTGTAATCAATGAATGGCCTGCCGTTAATGGAGACAAGAATTTTCCTTTTCGGCATCGGTTCTCCAGAAGCCTTGTCTACGATCAACGCAGTCATGGTTACCCAGTCGTTCACGAAAGCCGGATTCGGCGCAGCGACGACGGACTTCACAACTGCAGGACGTTCAGTGACAGTCAACCGCAGCGTTTCCACATCCCAGCCAGCCAAGCCGCCCTTTACCGACGCCCACAACGCTGCCTCACCTGCAGAGCCCAAGACAAAGCGCACCGTTGCCATCCCATCGGTACCCGTCAGTGTTGCCGGTAAAGATGTGTTGTTGTATTCCCACATCACTTCGACATTAGCCAAAGGCTCGCCGGTATTGGCTGAAACCACCAAAGCCTGAGCTGAAATTTCTTGCCCCGGATAACCGGTCAGATCATCGCTGAACAGTTCCTTGATCTGTCGAGGTTCATGCAGGAAATACGGCAACGAAATCGATTCCGAATACTGCGTGTCCCCCACCGTCGCGGTCAGTTGCGCCGCTCCGGGCGTCTTGGGCACAAAGCGGATCCGCGCCACGCCGTAGAAGTTGGTGGTCGTCGTCACCTCGCCAAGATCCGCACTGCGCCAGACAACGTTCATCCCCGCCATCGGCCTGCCACTGATGGCCGAAACAATGGTGATCTGCTCGGACACAGCCTCGCCCCAGTACAGCGTCTCGCTAACCCGCGAACGCTCGGCGATTTTCACCACTTGGGTGCCTTCGCCCACCGACATTGCATTGACAGGTGACCATCGAGCCAGGCTTTCGCAGGCCAGAAACAAGCCGAAACTGCCGTTACGCTTGTCATCGACCATGAAGGAATCGGTGAATCCCGCCTCGCGGCTGAAAACTCTTGGCAAACCGAGTACGGGCTGAGTAAAACGAATGCCGAGTGCCTCAGGTCCGGTGCCGACCATGCCCAACGTCAACTTTCGACCGGACAAGAAGGTGTCTTGTGGGGCAGTTACATCGATTCTATGGGTCAGTTTGCGACGCGCAAAACCAGTGTCCTGGCCGAAAGGCTGTGCAGGTCCGTTGTCCATACTGAACTGCAATCGAGCCCACGGATCGTCGGCCAGCGAACAGACCTCCATCGAACGTGTATCTGTAGCATTGTCATACGGACTGGTGACAGACACTTCAACCATTGCCGATCCGCCTGTGGTTGCCCCATACGCAAAGCCTGCCCAGCCATCGTCAGCAGTCACATGTTCTTCAGAATGACCATCCACCTTCCACTGCGTTGGCACTTGAACCATGGCAGCTTCCGAGAAATCCGAACGTACTTTCGCCCACATCCATGCTGGGTCCTGACCCACGATCGGGAAAACGGCAGACTCACGTACGGTTTCAATGCTGAGTTTGTTGTGGCCCAAGTGCATTCTGGTGACATCCGTCGAGCCAGCCCCCCCCGTCAAGAATTTCAGACCGAACGCCCCGCCCCCCTGACTATCGGAACAATCCAGTGTCCAGGTCATGCCACTTTCATCAATAACATTGTGGCTATGTGGAGGCGGGTCGAGAACGATGTCCATCTCTGACGCTGGAGTTCCGGACCATTGCAAATCCATGGCAAGCCCCACCAGGGCACTCAGTGCGTTGGTTCTGAAAATATACCGGTGTACGGCACCCAGGCAGGGATACAGCAACTGACCTCGGTCGGTGCTCATATGATCCAGTTCCAGAGTGAACTCATCGTAAATATCCGGTGAAACCAAGCGGCCGAGCAACTCTCGATCTTCCAGTGAATCGGTCAACAACCGCAGTCCGAACATGCTGCTGCGGCTCTTGGCGAATTCAGAACTCAGAGTCCAGATCAGCGGTTCATCTGCCCGCAATACCCTGGGCTCGCCAAGTTCACTCACCACCAGCCCGATGCCTGGGTCGTCAATGCCCCATGCCAACGTGATTTCCTGGCCGATAAGAGGACTGTCGGCGAGAGCAGTAACCACCAGGGAATGGGTCAGGCCTCGTTTGCAGACAACCCCTAGATCCTGGTTGACCAGACCACGATCAAATGTGATGTTGACCTTGTCCTTCCATGAACTCCTGGCAATCGCGGTCACGCTAAATTCGCACTCATGCGACTCGGCCGATTCATGCGCTCGCACCGCCGCGGTGATCGCATGAATCCCGTGTTCTCTGGTGTAAAACTTCAGGCTCCCCCAACCACCGCTTCCCGTTTGGCTCTGCACGACGCTTTCGGCCATTTGCCACTCGACCAGCGCACCGATCACCGGTTCGCCGTCGCCCTGATCAGTAACATGCACCACTTGCAAGCGCAGGTACGCACTTTCGTGTTCCTCCACCACCGGACTATTCTCGGCCTGACGCACCTCTTTGATCCTGATCCTGTTGCGCGCCAGCGACATACGTTTTCTGGGCGACGGCAACAACAGCTTCGAGCAGACCAGTGACAACTCGAATATCCCGTCGCGCCGGTCTTCGCAGTTCAGCGTCCAGGATGCAGTGCCCCCTCCATCGATCGGCATGAGAACCGATGTTTCCAGTGGCGGACTGACCACGACACCCAGTTGCCCAGGCTTGTCACCGTGCCAATGCAGATAGAAGTCGCTGCCTCGCAGACGACTGTTGGCCGCCAGCATTACATCAATGAAATGGGTAGAACCCCGGTTCGGATAACTGTTATCAATCCAGTCCCTGATTTCGTTGTTTTCACGGACAGTCAACCGTGCCCACGGATCCTCGCCCAGTACCAGTACGTCAAACGTCTGAGTCCACACACCCTGCTCGTAATAAAAGCTGACCACAGAGGCTTCAATAACGAAGTCCCCTGCTGCCTTCGCCTCATAATCGAAGTAAGCCCAACCTTGTTCATCAGTAACGGTGGCCGCCAACACCCCGTGCTCGGCGGTCGCCCAGTTCACCGTAAGCCCGGCAAATGGCTGGCCGGTGTAATACGACGCTACTTGCACACCCAAACGGACACTTTGCTCAATCAACGGGTAGTAAGCGGCCTCGACCACCTCACGAAAAATCAGTCGATGATGCCCCAGCGATACGGGGATCTCGTAGGTCTGCGCGGTGTAACGGTTGCGCAAGCTCAGGGTGAATTCGTAGTCCTGATCATCGATTAACGGGCAATCAAGCGTCCATGGCACGTCCAGCGATTGCGGGGAGTCCCAAGCAGGCGTCGCGACAATCGCGCCCTGCGGGTTATTGTCGATGCTCAATGCAACCGGGGTGCCGTCCCAAGGGTTATCCGGCACAGGTACAAAACCGAGTACGTGGGGTGTGATCAATGCGTCGCTGCCAAAAGCTCCACCCCTGCTGGCGCCCTGACACAGGTATATTTTGCGCAAGGGCAGGAACGACATGCCGTCCAGCTCAATTTCCTGCAACTCAAGTGGCGCGAGTTTCAACTCGACTTTGACGCGTGTAACCCAGAGTTCGCCATTTGGACTCGAAGACTCTGTCGAGCTGTATATTTCGATGCGCAGCGGCTTTGAGCTTGAGATGTCCGATGTCAGTTCCACTTCATGCAGAGTCGGACTGAAACGCCTCTCTGGCCCTGATCCGAAACCCTCGCGCTGTTGTGCCTGATCAGGTTTACCCACGGGTTTGAGTTCGATGCGGTAATGCTCGATTTCTCCCTGAGAAATCCTCACCCAGCCTGATTGGCTGAAACTGCTTTCCCACAGAAAACTCAGCCAATAAGCACCATTGCCATCAGGATCTCTGGGAAGTGTGACGTCCTGCGTGACACCCGCGCCCTTCGGCGCTTTGATGTGCTTGACAGGCGTGTTGTCGTAATACGCCAGGCCTATGGCAACCGCCCCCGTTTTTGCCCAACAATCGAACCTTTCTTCGAAATCACCGTTGCACACCAGGTTTTCATTCACCTGAACGATAGGATTATTCATGACTGCGCACTCCCTTGCCCTTGCCGGCCAGGCCCTCTTGTGCTGCATTGACCAACTCCTTCACCGAATCGGTAAACGACTGATCTCCGCTCTTGCACGTGTAGCGAATGCGCAAAATGAAATCGTTCATCGAGCGCAGCGTGGCCTCCTGCGGCGGTTCTTTATGCCATGGCCATTTCAGCTCCCAGGCGGACACCACACCGGTATTTTCAAATGGATAGAGCAAACCTTCGTCTGGCTTCGCCGCCGCCATGCCGTTGTCGGCAATACCCACCGACAGGGCGATCTGCTGGCCCGGACGCAAGTTGAACAGCACATCAGAAGGGGCCACTACCCCAGGACCAGGATTGTGCAAGTACTGCACTGACTGCACCGAAGCCCGGCTGGCGGTCATGCTGCCGACCTGCAGCAAGGTCGCGCGCACGTCCTCGAAAGGCCCCGTCAGCACTGGCAAGTCGACTTCCACCGAACTGATCTGCCGGCAGAAATGTCCCGGATAGTCCCGATCGAACAGCAGTTGGGTGAGTTTGAATTCCAGCGAGCCGTTCGTCTGCAATTGCGCCAATGCAGCCTCCCAACTACCAACGCCCTGAGGGTCAGTTGCGTCATTGAACAGGCGACGCAACGAGATGGTTTTCACCAGTTCCAGACGCCGCTCGGTGCGTTGCAAGTACTCACGTTCCATACGCAGCAGGTACGCGCGCAGATGCTCGCCAGCAGTCAAACCGTGGCGTTGATCCTGCCAGACCTGCGGCAAGGGAATATGTGAGTCGTAATCGCCGGTTTCGGCGCTCATCGCCGCTTGTGCGCTAAGGCACAGACTGACTACTGCGTCGTAAGCCTGATAGTGCAAGGCCTTGAGCTGGCCCAGCATCCAGCCGAACAATTCGGCATTGGTCGCGCGTTTTTTCAGATAGTTGTACATCGTCAACGCCTGAGCGTTAGCTCGTAGCGTTTGCGCGAGGTTGGTTCTGGCCGCATCAATCGCATGGTTCTGCGCGACGATTTGCGCATCGATGGCCGCAATTTCTGCCAGCGCCTGATCGCGTTGCAGCCCCCATTCATTGCGGCGACGGCGATAGCCTTCGGTGGTAGCTTGCTTGTCGGCATCGATTTGCAGCATCGACGAAGCTATCTCCAGGCCAAAGCAGATGGCATCGGTAACTTTGTCGATACGAAACCCGCCGTTCGCCATACCGAAGATATTGGGCGCGGCCGCCAAGGCCGCGCCTACCGGTTTGAGGATTTTGGCAGTCAGCGCCAGCTCTTTGGACTGGTCCAGGTTTGCCATGACCTGATATTCGACAGCCGACACGTTTTCGTCATAGCGAGCTGCGTAAGCAGCAGCCCGTTCCCGAGCCACTGTCCGGCTCTGCTCAAGCGCCGTCATGCTCGCCTCCAACTGAGCGATGGATTGCTCCTGCATGGTTTTGGCGTAGTTACCCAACTCCACCAGATGGTTTTGCTGCAGCTCTTCCTGCTCGGCACGATCACGCCGCTCAAGCAGATTGAGTACCTGGCTGCCGTAATCCTGCAAGGCCTGCACCGCACGCAAGGCAACCTCGAAGATCGTGCGCCAGCGAAACGCAATCACCACCAGCCGTCCGCCCATCGGTCTGGCGCCACCGACACCACCTGCGGCCAGAGCGCGCAGCAATTGGTTCGGGTCAGTCGGTGGGTTGAACAACGGCAGGAGCATGGGCTTGCCATCAATGGTCAAGTTGTTGCGCAAGTTGTTCATGCGGTACTGCGGCTCGTTGAACCGCGCGAGCAACTCATCATTGATGGGTGCCCTGAACGGCGGACACCCCAACATGCCCAGCATGGGAGCCGTATCGGAGCCGCCCGGAACATCTGCCAGGCTGTAATTCAATGTCTGCTCGAAAGCTTCCAGAGCCGTACGCGTGCAACTTTGGGCCAGAAGGTTCTCCAGCGTCGCGGTCTGCCACAAGTTCACCGTTTGAGTCAGAGGCGGTTTGCCCATCAATGATCCCGCTTGTACATAGCACAGCTTTGCCGCCACCAGGCTTTCGCGGGTCAGTTGGCGGTAATGCCAGTCCCCCCAGGCCATGAGGTTCTTCACATATTCGATGAACATCAGCAGCCTCAAATGCACAGGCGCCGAATATCCAATCGCATCCGGGTCGGCGGGCGCCGCGGCTTCACAACCGGCATGCCCCAGATCGTTGATCAAGGGGCGGCAGCGCCAGAAACGTGGTTTCTCGGGTACCGAGTTGCTATCGGCAGGGGCCCGGGGATCGAAAATGAAATGCAACCACGTCTGTGCTTCGGCAAACCGCTCTTCATCACGCAAGCGTGTCGCGATCAAATGCGGCAGATGGAAAAACAGCTCCCAGAAAAACAGACCGTTGGCACCGTCGAAAGCGCCATTGCGTTCCGTGAAATCAACATCGGTAGGCGGCGGCTCTGACAGATGCTGGGAGTCCCAATTAATCAGCGTCGCAGGAGAGACAGTGGAGCGTGTGACCAACTCGGGACCGAACAGCGAATTGAGCCGAACGTAGCGCAACGCCCAGTCATCACCGAGTTGAAAGTCGAGGAACTGGGCGGCATCCGTGGTGTTTTTAAGCAGCGTTGGCGCGCGGAAATACGGGAGATCGACAATCGTCAGAGCAAACTGTTTACCGCCAAAGCCTTCAGTATCATTCCTTAGAGTGAACTTGACGTTGTTCCAGGTCCCCTTTGGTCGAGTGAAGGTACCCAAAAAATTCATTGTCCAACCGCCGGCTGTAGGCACCGAACGCATCACCGGCACCGGGTCACCACCGGCGGAATTCTCCAACTGCAAGGTGAAGTTTGTATTCTTCTCTGACAAACCTGTGGGCCTGCAAAAGCCCTCAACCGTCAGCTCGTCTTTGTCACCCACTCGCATGGCGAAGACGTTCAGCCCCAGAAAAGCTGCCATGGAGCCTGACGGTGACTCACTTGGGACCACAGTAACCTCAAGACCCAAGGGGTGCTGAACCGTCAAGGCAGAAACAAATCGATCATTCTTGGCCATCTCCAGCCAGGTACCACCGTCTTCAACAACGGGGCGCATCAGCACATCGATGATCGCGGTCTCGTTCAAGGCAGCTGTGCCGGTTTTATCATTGTCCAGCAATACCCCGAGCTTGCCTTTGGGATTCTGAGAGTCGACCCACACGGTTGCAATCAGCCAGGCACCCGCAGAAAGATCCTCATCAAACTCGCCATGGTGTAAATTCAAAGGCGCCGACCACTGGCCGTTCTGCCTCATGAAGGCCACATTGATATCCAGCTGATGGGGCACGAATCGGGATCTGTCGTCCTTTGAGGGATCCGCGGGGACGGCTTTGATGATCTCGCCGACCTTGTCCCGCCACTCCGCCCAGACCAGACACAGTCGGCCATTCCAGACCACCGGACGCATGTCCAGCACCCGCCCGGCAGGTTGAATATCCACCGCTTTCCATTCACTCCACGCCGCCGGGTTGACGGCCACACACGTGGGCGTGATCTCGATTTGCGCCTTGCGCCAGAAGTACTGGAACGGCGGCACCCGCTGACGCCCGACAAAGTAATAATCGGCGCGCTCCGGGGTCGTGCCGTCCATGTAGCCACTGACAACATCCAGGTCGCAGATCTGTTCGAAGGCTTGCAAGTAATCCTGTAGCGCGGCTTGAACCGAATCGCTGTTCAAACGGGCCTGGTTGAGGTTGTTTTCAAGGGCCTTGAACAGATCCGTCTTACGCTGACGGACGAACGGATTGATGTAGTTTTCCGGGTAGAGCGCGATCATCTGCACTGCGGCCCAGTCCGAGTAGTTGTTGTACAGCGCCCAGTTTTCCAGCTGCTCATAGGGAAACTCGTGGTTTTCGAAACCGGGCTCCATTTTGTTGTACACCGCACTGATATATTGCTGCGCACAACTGATCGCTTCGGCAACCCCCGACGTCTGCACACGAGCACTGTCCAACGGGTCGATGCGCAGCAATTCGAACACGTCCTCCGGGGTCTGCAAAGGCGGGTAACGCTCCGCCTTTACTTGCCCGATGCAATACTCAAGCAACGCGGTACGACGTTTTTCCTGCAACAGGCCAATGTTGTTCGATGTCATGATCCTTGCTCCGTGGAAGAGGTTCCCGAGTCACTGGCGGAAGGCGTTGACGCTTGTTCAAGCGAGTGGCTGCGGCCTTGCGTCACCCCAAACCTGATGGGTTCGAAGAGTGTCCCCAAGCCGCTTGCCAGGCTGCGTATACCGACTTCGAATTCACCGCTGAAATCGCTGGTGATATAAACCGTGGTTTGACCTTGCTGATTGGTGAAACCCTGTGCCGGACGGATCGTTGGCCTTTCTTCGGGATCTGTTTCTACCTCCCAGGCCCAGTCCACCAGCATGTTGGCCCCAAGGTTTCCGTACTGGTCCACCATCGTGGCGTAGAGTGTGATTTCCTGACCAAGCGGCACGACCTCCGTTGGCACCGGAGACATAAGCCCGGTCGGGAAATTCATGCTCTCGGCGTGGGCGATGACGTCGATGCTCACTGCCCACTCAGGCTCGAGCAGGCTCAGGGAAAAATAAAGGCTGTCCGTGCCCAAGACTGTGCCCGGAAAATACTCAGCCGTGAGGACTCCTTCGGGATCGGTGATGCCTGATCTGATGGTCCCTAGCTCGGAGTGCCAATCAACAGCGATGCCTTTCAACGCTGCACCTCGGGCGTCGGTGAGCGTCATCGTAATGATCGCTTTCTCATCTTTTTTACTAGCGAAGACTTCCGTCGGTTCTACTGCGCAAGTCATCCTGACCAACTGCTTCAGTTCGCCCGGTGCTTGCTCGACAGGCACACGCGTCTGGGTCTGACTGAGCAAAGCCAGTTCAGCTGCCTGGGCATAGGCCTCGCTGGCATCGGTTGTCTCCGGCAAGGTACCGATCCGCAAAATGGTCCGGGCATCCATACCGGTCTGCATCGACAACTGGTAAACGCGTATCAGCAGATCCAGTTGTTCCAGGGTTTTCAACACTTGGGTTTCAGGATCGATATGGCGAACACATTCGCTGACTTCCTGCGCGCTCCAGGCAAAGAATTCAGCCAGTTTGATGGCAGCTGCCTGCTGCACCACCCGCAATGCATCCTCGCTGGGTCGGGCAGGAAGCGAATGGACCTGACGCAGATAGTCCAGCAATTTCTGTTCCGGCTGTGCACTCATGCTGAACGCGCGGGTCAGCGTGGTCATCGCGTAAAGTATGCGCACCGAGAACACATATTTTTGAGAGGGATCGATGATGATGATGCTTTGGTCGACCCACGCCTCATATCCATAATCCAGATAATCCTGGAGCAGGGCCGCACTCAAACCCAGCATTGAAACGACTTCGGCGCGCTGGCGCACAACAGCCAGCAATTCGAGTAAAGGATCTGAAGGTTCGTCGCGCCTGCGCTGCGTCGCTGGCGGTTCGAGGTCAGTGCGGTCATACACTTGGCGCAACAGTTGGTACACCGAAGCATCGACCCAGTTCAGCACCAGAACGGCCAATTCGCCCTCGATGCCGGCGTAGACTGCCAGCGACTCCCTGACCAGCGACACTTGAGCGTCTCTGGCCTGCAGAAGAACGGTGAGCATGATCTCGGCCAAGACGCTGACCTGGGCCTCCTCAATGTCCAGGCCGTTCCTGACGGCCCATTCGAGCTTCTCGCGGGCAAAGGCCGAATAATCCTCCGGCGTCATGGCAGTGGCCAGTATCAGGCCATTGGCATCGACAACCGGCGCCAGCCCCTCACTGTCAATCGACAGTAAATCCAGCCAGTCGCTCTCTCCGGCCGGCGGAATACCGGCTACGAGAAAAGAATTATTGGATAACCGCGCGCTGGGCAGGAGGGTGCCGATCTTGTCGAAGAACTGCTGGTCCTGCTGGGAGAAATCGCTCAGACGCAGTGGTGCACTCACGTGCTGCAACATCCACAGCACCGACATGTTGCTTTGCTCGCACCATTGCACGCAGGCCTGCATGGCTTCGATCAGGCTCAGCACACCCGGATCGCCAGAGGTGACGTCAATGCGGCTGTCATCAACCGCCACGTCGACAATACGCGGCTTGCCAGCCAGCCCTTTGAGCCAGGTTTCTCCCCCCAGCACACTGAGCATCAACACGCCTTCGACCGGCGTGATATTCAACAGCCGGGGCAGTTTTACCAGACGGTAAAAACTGGAAATGACCGGCGCACTGCGCACCAGATTATCGGTAAGATCATGAGCCTGGGCTATCGCCAATGCCAGGTAGTGGTAAGTCTGAAGATCAATACCCAAACCACTGCATAGCTGGCTGACCGTCAGATTGTCTTGATCCGATGTCGGTATCAGCGCAAACGGTGTGCCGTCGAGTCTCAGCGGCTCGCGATAATTGTCTTGATTGTTGAAGACCTGATCGAACTGCGACAGTGCGTCACCGCGACCGTACAGTGACAGTTCATCGAGAAACACGGCGAAATCCGCTGCCGTGCAGTTGTAGCGTTCACGCAGTCGCTGAAACAGACCCAATGCATGGATCACGTTGACCGAAATCGCCCACACCTCAGGCTTTTCGGCTCCACGCGCTTGCGCCCTGATTGCTGCCACCAACAGAGCGTCAGTCTGCTCAGGGGACAGATTCAGCCATTTGTCCAGGCGCAACTTGCGGTTGAGTCGATCAAATGTATTCAAGCCTCTTGGGGTATTGGGATTAACGATTATCCGATGAAAATTTTTCCCTGACTGCGTGGTGATACCGATAGCGGGGTGAGCATTATCATTGATGTAAACCGAGCCGGATCGGCCGCCTTCCGGGACATCGGGCTCACTGGAGTATTTCACATTGGCCGAACGTCGCGGCGCGTAGTCCCCGACCGAAAAAAGACTTGTAATCTCCTCGGCAACAAGATTCGTACGTTGAGCCAGATAAAATATCTGATTGAGATTCAGATACTCAGTGTCTTCTGTGCCAAAGTTCTCCAGATAGAACTGATGCATATCTTCGGGATATGTGTATTCCTCAGTAAGCAGCCGCTGCTGGTAAGGGCCCAGCCGAGAGGCATGCGCCAGAGCAGCAGCGGCAAGCCTGGTCAGGGGCGCGGAGTGCAAGAAGTTGGGGAATTTGCCGTCAACGATGTTGGCAAAATCCCCCACTGATCGTCCGCTGAAACCCGCAACCCCATCAACCGTGACCCAATGCTGGTAATACGGCAGACCGTTGGGATAGCGTGCTGTGATCAATGCCTGTTCAATTGGAACCACCGTGTTCGCAGCGATGAACGCCTGTAGCACGCGTACGATCACGTCGACTGATGACTCCGGCGCGTTCACCGCTTTACTGTCGACCGTCAACGTCATCAAATCCGTGCGACGCTCATGCAACGGCAGCTTGCTGTCGTCACCAACGGATTCGATCAAGTCGCGAATCAAGCGATACAAGAAGACCAGATACGCCGAAGGCCCGAACATGGACTCCAGAGAATCCGAGGGGCACTTGGCTCTCAATTGCAGATCGAATATTCGCTCCAGTTGCGGCCCGTCATCAACGAGCGACATCAAACCACTGGACGGTCCTGTCGACCCGGCGTTGTCCCTCTTCACAGGATGTTCAATAAACCGACGCCGCACATAGCTCGCCAGGCTGTTGGCCCGGCGCAAAAAGCGTCGCGCCTCTTCCTGCTCAAGTCCGTACTCGCCGACCAGCAACGGAATACCCTTTTCGACCAGTGGGAAAAACGATCCCCCCTCCTCAACGTAACTCCAGAGTTTCGAAAGCCGGTTTTGCGCAGTGGACGTTTGCTGACCAAACAGCTGAATGAACAACTGCGCAGCGGGACGGAGTGAATCAGCCATGGTCACATTCCTTGAGTCGATAACGGGCCCGGTCCGCCTGACTGTCTTGTCAGGCGGACCTAGCTTTCCATAAGGATTTAGCGCTTGAACGCAGCAGCCGCCAACTGTCAGAAGTGACAGGTTTAATGCCCGTTCATCGGAAATTTACAAGCGTGATTTATCCGTCGGTGCTGATTCGATTTCAAACCGCTCACTGGCGATCCAGTCGGAACCCAGCGGATCGCTATCGCTTGGTTGCAGCTTGAAACGGCACCAGTTGCCACCCAACGGTAGCGCTTGGTCAGACAGGCCTTGCCAGTCAGGGTCGACCTGAATCGACGCTGCCCATGTCTTGTCCGGGTTGAACGGGTCGACCAGAACACCGACACCTTGACGGCCCGTGCCGGCAAACAGCACCGGGTTGCTGACCCAGCGTCCCGGCGCGGGTATCTCAATGGTGGGCAGATAAGTTGCCAGCTGAACCGTGCGTTTCGCGCTATCGGATTCAAACCCTTCGTAAGCCGCCACAACTTCCAGCTCATGATTGCCTTCGTTTTGCCCAGGCTTCAGCGTTACCGACCACGTCCGGTTTTCCCGCACCTCGGCGCTTGCCTGGTCGCTACCCAGCGTCACGGTCACGGTGTCGCCGGGCGTCGCGAAACCCGACACCACGACCCGTCGGCCGACATGGTCATCGGCAGTCGGGGTTTCGATAAACGGAGTCGCCGGCACGACCTTGTAACGCAAACGCTCATTGGGCTGAGAGCGTTGTGGAGTGCCATTGTGGACGAAGGTTTGAAAAGCCCAGATGGTTGTGATTCCCACCGGCAAACTCACTTCGGCTTCCCAGTTGTCTGATGCGTTCACCTCAATATCCGTCAGCAATGGCTCAGTAGCGCCTTCCAGCCAGACCTCCACCCGCGCGCCAGTTCGGCCAGTGCCAGCAATCTTCGAGGTGCGCGGCGCTTTCCCGCCAGGGATCGGCGTCGTGAATCGAGGCGGCGGCACCACCACCTTGAGTTCGTGCACAGCGCTGTTGGTCGACTCTTGCCCGTTAAGTATCTGTTGCGCATGGAGGAAGTAAGGCCTCAGCTCCAGATCGCGTAGTTCGATCGACCATTTGCCCTCCTCAAGCAATTCGAGCGGAGCACCCAGCGTTCTTCCCATCTGGCTGTCATGCAATTGCATCATCGCGCCCTGCATGCCGTTATCACCTTCAATGGTGACGTCGTACCCCACTTCTGTGCCGGATACCGGCGCGACGATGAGCGGTTGCAACATGACTCTGTGGACAGTGAAGGTTTTCGATGCCGGCACTGAAGGGAGATCGACAACGATCTGGGTAACGGTGACGCGGTGGAGGACTCCAGGTTCAAATGCTTTGGTTCGCTGAAATGCCCAGCGCTCACCCTCCACATCCGCTTCGTACTCCAAGCCGTCGTCGCTGAACCGGAGCTTTACCACCGCTCCAGACCAACAAGTGCCACTGAATATCGGCTCCAGCCCTTCCCCGGAAGGATCATCCAGGCCTGGCGCCAGCGGTGGAATCGTGACGTGCAAGCTGAAAGGACGTTGCGAGGAATGGTCTCCCAGATGCTGTGTAATGCGCACTTCCCGCGTTTTGGTTGGCCCCCACTCCACCAATGCCGGAGTCGACCATTGGCCATTCACGACCACTACACTTCGTGCAGCCTCGGTTGTATCGGGAAACCTGAGCGAGACGGTGGCGCCTGTGTAACCTTTGCCGCTGAAGACGGGTAGATACTCCTCGGTGTAGCTCGCCTCGGTGATATCCGGCATGTTGTTGTGGACTTTGAACTCGAGAGGCTGCGATTCGATCCAGCCATTGGCGTTGTCGGCGATCTTTTGAATCACCGTCACATCGTAGCTGCCCAGAGGCCAGACAACGGGGGCAGTTTCCCACTCGCCTTGCCCATCGACGCGGACGTTGGGAGGCAAAGGCAGCGAGCCGTTGCTGGCAGAGAACTGGATTTCGGTCCTGAGGTTTTGATCGAAATGGCCGTTGCCGGAGAATTTCAAGCTTGAATCGGGGAGAAAGGTGACCTCAGGTATTTCCAGTTGTGGAGGGCGGATCCGGAAAGCACGCGGCTCGCCGCGACCGGAAGGGACGTTTTGAAAAACCTGTTCAGCCACCAGGCTGACCGGCCCCGGCGGCAACTCGGCGACAGACACGCTCCAACTACCGTTAACGTTCGACACCCTGCCCACTCCCACCAGGGAAGTTGTCAGGTCCAGGTACACTACAATCGTTGCATCGCGCAGACCGTTATCGCCCTCAAGAACAAATGACTGATCTTGCGCAAATACAGGTTTCGGGATGCGCGGCCAACCAACAACCATAAAGGTACTGGGATCGGTGTAACCAACCCCAATAGCGAGGTGCTGATATTTGACTTTTACGCTCAATTCACCGCTGTTGATATCCGACATCACCCTAGGCATCTCCCACAACACCGTCGTCGTTTCAAGCGGATCACTCAAAATTACAGAGTGGTTATCTGCCCTGACAATCTGAAGAGTCAAGCCAGGATGCCCAGTACCTTTAAACAATAACGTCCCCGCCCCCACGGTCTCATTGACAGAGGGTGAAGTCAGCTTTGGCACAGTGAGATTAAGGATCCTTTTGGTCTTCCCGTCTCTAGAATGATTTTGAGCATTGTGACTAACGGATTGCCGAATAAAGACGTTTATATAGCCGATAGGTAAATTCTGGGAAACATTGACTCTCCAGTTCCCACCGCCAGAAAATTTCTGACCGATAACAGTAGTATCGTCTCCATCGACGAGTACCGGAACGCATTCGCCAAGCTCACCACCCGACCCGCTCAACACGGTTCCTTGAATATTTTCAGCTATAGGTTCGGAAGTAATGAAATAATTTCGAGTGGTGTAGTCTGAAAACTCGGATCCATACCTCCATCGAATACTCAGTTGAGCGATCCCAGACAAAGTTGAAGAAATCTCCCAATCATGAAACCCCTCAGCGTTAAACCATTCACCGGACAATTCATACGCCCATTCATTAACAACATGGACATATATCCAGACTTGATGAACCCCATCAACCATCGGCAATATAAAACGCAAATTGAATGACTTCTCGACCCAAGCAAGGTTATCCGGTTTAACGACCTGTACCGTATCCGGCTTACGGAGTTCATGGCCACCCGATTCGATATTCCCAGCGTTAGATAATGAACCCGCGTCTGACACTGACGGCCGGAGTTCATCCTTTTTAAACTCTGGCTTGTGTCCGATATCCTTTTCTTCGTCAGATGTCATCTGTCGCGCTCCACAGTCGGCAGTCATTTTCCAAAAAATGACGATTGCTCAGACTACGGCTGCTCTCACAATGCGGGCACCTGTAAAACCTGACAGTCCCGACCAACGGTAATTCTTCCAAAAGCGGCAGACCACCGCCTGCCGGCTAGCACCCTTGGCCCGGAACACAAAGCTGCTCCTACGGATACCTGCACGTCATAGATCGAAGGTGAAGCGAGTGCACGCGAAACGTCTGACAGTTTGAATCAGGCCGAAGCCGGCAACGGCTGAAAACTGAAATAACGCTGCAACGCCTGCACCAGCTGCCCAAATTCCGGCGGGGCGCGTTGCAGGACGAAGCCGGCGTCGTAGTGCAGCGGCGTGGCGTCTTCATGGCACCACACGCAGCACGCGGTGAAGTCGATCACCTGTTGGCAGCCATCGCTGGCGGGGATTTTCAGGCGTAACTGAAAGTCCACGCCGACCATCATGGGCAATTGGCTGATGAGCATCAGCCCGTCTTCGGAGAGGTTGCCGAGAAAACCGATGGGCTTGTCGGTGACGCTGTTGAACACTCTGAGGAAATACGGCAACTGATGCCGTTCAATCCGTTCGGTAAACATGCGCAGTTCGCCATGCAAGGCTCCGTCACAGAGCCGCACCTTGCTTCGGAACGTGCCTGCATCGCAGGCTCGCTCTCCCCGCTTCCGGTGTGACGGTCGCTACGTCGCCGTCACCTTACAACTGCCAGTCGCAGGTGTTGCTCCGGGTTCAGAACGCGGTGCCGAATCCGGGTTATTCGACTATAGCTCAGCTTGTACACACGGCCAGATTTTGTATGACAACTGTCATCAGAAACGGGTCGGGCGCACCACGGCAGCGGCACTGCGCGTCGGGTAATGGCCCAGGCTCTGCAAGGTTTCCAGACGTGCACGGGCGCGATAGGCGTATTCGCTGTTCGGGTACGAGGCGATGATGAACTGATAGGTCTGCGCCGCGTCGACAAACATTTTCTGCCGTTCCAAGCACTGGCCGCGCATCATCGACACTTCCGGCCACACGTAAGGGCGGGCACGGCTGGCGCGTTCGACCTTGGACAGTTCGAGCATGACCTGCTCGCAGTTGCCACGATCGTAGGCGCTGTAGGCGTTGTTCAAATGGTGGTTCATCGACCAACGGGTGCAGCCCGAAACGGCGAGGACGCTGAGGGCAAGGGCGGCAATGGGCAACAATCGCATGGGGGTTCTCCTGTCTTGTGCTCTGTATCGACCCGCGACTGGAAATCTTCAATGCCGCCTTGCACGCTGCAGCGAATCGAGTCGTCAGGAGTCAACGGCATCGTTGTGCGGCGCGGACAGCTCGGACGCGAGATGGATTGTGACGACGGGTGAACGTGGCGAGACTTCTCCGTTGGGTGCAACCTCGACAACGTAGAATCCGAACTGCCGCAGGTCTATCAAATTCGACCAGTCGCCACCAGGGCCAACAGCTTGATTGAAAAGCGGACTCAAAGAATCCTTGGTGCTGTAAGCGCGCACGGTACTGCCAGGAGTAGCGGTCCCCTTCACGACAAACCTTGCACCTGGTCTATCCCCATTTTGCGGTGAAGTAATCACTGGTGGCTCGAGTGCTTCAGATGCGTCTTTTTTTACGGTCATGTCGGCAGCCTCTTCACCTCGCCAACCATTGGCGAGATGCGATTTTTTATACCGACAGGAAAACCGGGTGACACCTGTAAGAAATACCAGTTCCGATGAACGGTGTATTGCCTGGAACGTCGAATTGAAAAACGCTGCGTTCAATAAAGAAAACGATAAGTAGTGCAAACGAACAATGACTACACCCTTCGAGCATAGTAGCCTTCGCTAGCGCTTGAACTCAGGAGTCTTTGCATGTCCGTCCGTCGTACCAAAATCGTCGCTACCCTTGGCCCGGCCAGTAACTCGCCGGAAGTTCTCGAACAGCTGATTCTGGCTGGTCTGGACGTTGCCCGTCTGAACTTCTCCCACGGCACCCCCGACGAGCACAAGGCTCGCGCGAAGCTGGTGCGTGACCTCGCCGCCAAGCACGGCCGTTTCGTCGCCCTGCTCGGCGACCTGCAAGGCCCGAAAATCCGTATCGCCAAATTCGCCAACAAGAAGATCGAGCTGAAGATCGGTGACAAGTTCACCTTCTCCACCAGCCATCCGTTGACCGAAGGCAACCAGCAAGTGGTCGGCATCGACTACCCGGATCTGGTCAAGGACTGCGGCGTGGGTGACGAGCTGCTGCTCGACGACGGCCGCGTGGTAATGCGCGTGGATACCGCCACCGCAACAGAATTGCATTGCACCGTGACCATCGGCGGCCCGCTGTCCGACCACAAAGGCATCAACCGTCGCGGTGGCGGTCTGACCGCGCCGGCCCTGACTGAAAAAGACAAGGCCGACATCAAGCTCGCTGCAGAAATGGAGGTCGACTACCTCGCGGTGTCCTTCCCGCGTGACGCTGCCGACATGGAATACGCCCGTCAACTGCGCGACGAAGCCGGCGGCACTGCCTGGCTGGTGGCGAAGATCGAACGCGCTGAAGCCGTAGCGGACGACGAAACCCTCGACGGCCTGATCAAGGCATCCGACGCGGTGATGGTTGCCCGTGGTGACCTCGGTGTGGAAATCGGCGACGCCGAACTGGTCGGCATTCAGAAGAAAATCATTCTGCACGCACGCCGCCACAACAAGGCGGTGATCGTCGCGACCCAGATGATGGAGTCGATGATCCAGAATCCGATGCCGACCCGCGCTGAAGTGTCCGACGTAGCCAACGCCGTACTCGACTACACCGACGCCGTGATGCTGTCCGCGGAATCCGCCGCTGGTCTGTACCCGCTGGAAGCCGTGCAGGCAATGGCGCGCATCTGCGTCGGCGCCGAGAAGCACCCGACCGGCAAGACCTCCAGCCACCGTATCGGCAAGGAATTCAGCCGTTGCGACGAAAGCATCGCGCTGGCGACCATGTACACCGCCAACCACTTCCCGGGCGTCAAAGCGATCATCGCTCTGACCGAAAGTGGCTTCACTCCGCTGATCATGTCGCGTATCCGCTCCTCGGTGCCGATCTACGCCTTCACCCCGCACCGCGAAGCCCAGGCCCGCGCGGCAATGTTCCGTGGCGTGTACACCATTCCGTTCGATCCGGCTTCGCTGGAACCGCACGAAGTCAGCCAGAAGGCCATCGACGAGCTGACCAAACGCGGCGTTGTGGAAAAAGGCGACTGGGTCATCCTGACCAAGGGCGACAGCTACCACACCACTGGCGGCACCAACGGCATGAAGATCCTGCACGTGGGCGACCCGCAGGTCTGAGTGACGCGCTGAAAAACAAGAGCCCCGGCATGTGAGTGCCGGGGCTTTTTGTTGTCTGCGTTGAATCGAAAGCCCCTCACCCTAGCCCTCTCCCAGAGGGAGAGGGAACCGATTGAGAGATATTGCAGAATTGCACCGACCTGATAGCTCTGCGCTGAATCCGACCGTTTCTTTCAAGTCGATGTATGGCGCATTACACCTCGGTCGTCTCCCTCTCGCTGGGGTGAGGGTTGGCTTTTTAATGCCGTTTGATAAACCCGGTCAACGCCACCATTGCTTCTGGCGAACGAAGGCGCTGGGTGAACAATGCGCCCTCCTCCTCGATCACCTTACGAATCAACTCGCGATCCGGCGCTCGCATCAATTGCTTGCTGATACGCACCGCTTCGGCCGGCAGTTCATCGAAACGCAGCGCCATTTCCCGCGCCTTGCTTAGCGCCGCAGCGCCGCTACCCAATGCTTCGGTCGCAATCCCCCACTGCGCCGCCTGTTCACCGCTGAAGCCTTCGCCCAGTAACAACAACTCTGCCGCTTTGGCCTGCCCAAGCAGACGTGGAAGGATCAGGCTGGAGCCGAACTCCGGGCACAAACCCAGGTTGACGAATGGCATACGCAACCGCGCATCGCGGGCCACATAAACCAGATCGCAGTGCAGCAACAATGTGGTGCCAATGCCCACCGCCGCGCCGGCCACCGCGGCGATCACCGGTTTGCGGCACTCAAGCAGGTTAAGCATGAAGTGAAACACCGGGCTGTCGAGGTCACTCGGTGGTTGCTGGATGAAGTCAGCGATGTCGTTGCCGGCCGTGAAGCACTCGGCGCTGCCGGCAATCAGCACGGCGTTGATCGCCGGGTCGCCATCGGCCTGTTTCAGCGCCTCGGCGAGGCGGCTGTACATGGCGCGGGTCAGGGCGTTTTTCTTGTCCGGGCGGTTCAAGCGCAGGGTCAGCAAACCGCGTTCGCGTTCCAGCAGGATGGCTTCGGTCATGATGTGTCTCGCGTCTGAAATATCAGCGCTCAACCACGGGACAGGAACACGTCAGCCAGTAGTTGATTGCGCGGCAATCCGGCCAGGTACAGACGCCGCGCGAAGGCGTCTACGCTGGCCGTCGAGCCGCAGACTAAGGCCAGGGTTTGCCGGGAGACAAGGCGCAGTTGCGCCAAAGCGGCGGCTGACTCGGCCGCCGTCCAAAGCTCGACACTGAGGTTTTCCCGCTGCGCAGCCAGTGCCGCCAGGGGTTTGGCCAGATAGTGCTCGCGATCGTCATGAGCCACGTGAATGACACGGATCAGGCCCTGGTGATCCTGGCGCAAGGCTTCGCGCAGCACGCCGAACAAAGGGCCCAGACCGGTGCCAGCGGCCAGCAGCCACACGGGGCGACTGTGCCAGTCGGGATCGTAATGCAAAGCACCGCCGCGCAGTTCACCGAGACGGATCGGATCGCCGATCTGCAATTTTCGTGCGGCATCGCTGAATTCACCAGGCTGGCGGCAATCGAGATGGAATTCGAGAAAGCGGTCTTCTTCCGGCAGACTCGCCAGCGAATACGGCCGCGCAATGTGCCCGATCCACAACACCAGATGTTGCCCGGCGCTGTAGCGCAACGGCCGTTGCGGGGTCAGACGCAAGCGCAGGACGCTGTCGCTGAGCCAGTCCAGCGCTTCGACCACTGCCGGGCGACCATCGGTGATCGGGTCGAAGGTGTGCACCTGCAAGTCTTCGACGACCTGACACTGACACGCCAGGCGCCAGCCTTGCTGACGCTGTTCGGCACTCAAGGCGTCCGGCCGATTGTCGGCAGGCAGGCCTTGCACGCATTGCACCAGACAGGCATGGCAACTGCCGGCGCGGCAGCTGTAAGGCACGGCGACGCCATTCTGATTGAGGGCATCGAGCAGATTGCAGCCCGCGGCCACTGACCATTGTCGTTCACCGACGCGAAGTTCAGGCATCGACGTTCTCCCACGCGGCCGCACAACGATTGCGCCCGTCACGCTTGGCCCGATACAAGGCCTGATCGGCGCGCTGCAAGGCGTCGTCCAGATCATCGCCCAACGCCAACAGCGTCATGCCGGCCGACAGGCTGAGGTTGCGCACATTCAGGCCGACCAGTTCAACGTCAGTAAAGGCAATACGCAGACGTTCACAGCAAGCAGTCAGCCGTTCGGCGTCGCAATCGGGCAACAACACAACGAATTCCTCACCACCATAACGCGCCAGCACATCGCCGTCGCGCAGACACGCCTGGGCAACGCCGGCGAAGGCCTGCAACACCTGATCGCCGGCGGCATGGCCGTGCAGGTCGTTGATGCGTTTGAAATGATCGAGGTCGATCAGCGCCAGACCGTGCACGACATCGTCGTCCATTTCATTCAGCTCTCGCGTAGCCAGACGCAGGAAATGCCGACGATTGAACAACCCGGTCAATTCATCGGTGGCGACCAGATCTTCCAGTTGGCGCATCATCCCGCGCAGAGTGTCCTGATGCGCCTGCAAGGCAAACCGGCGCTGACGCTGGCGTTGCCGCGAAACCTGGACGAAGCGCGCATAAAGCACCAGCCACGCCAGCACCATTGCCAGAATGCACACCTGCAAAGCGGCAAGCGCCGGCTCGCGCAAGCGGAAGTTGTAACCGTCCCACAGCGTGATGGCACAGAAACTGAAGAACACCAGCAATGCGCAGCGGATGAACGCCCGTCGACTGAGATGGAACAGGCCGAACAGCAGGATCAGCACGTAGAACACCAGAAAGGCGCCGCGGGCTTCATCCAGATGGGCGATCAGCCAGGTCTGCCAGCCGAGACCGATCAACACCTGCGCTTCGGTCAGGCTGGGATCGGCAAAGCGCAGGTTGCGCCCACTCCAGAACAGTGCGAACAGCACCGACTGGCTGATCACCACCAGCGCACTGCCGACGGTCACAGAAGTCAGGGATTGCTCGTAATGCCCCGTGAAAAACGCCAGCCACAGCAGCAGCAAAGCCAATCCATAGGTGGCCGCAGCGAGGGCAAAGCGTTTGAGCAAAAGACGTTGAATGGCGTTATGGGTCAATCGTTGACTCACCGTGCGATAAGAGGCTGACCGAGTGTCCTACTCTACAGACCGGCTGCCACTTTAGAGGCGTAGTCGATAAATGACCACCGATTTTCGGGCTCGAAATTTGACGTCAAAAGTGTGGCCTGCGTATACCGCCAAAAGCCCCTCACCCTAGCCCTCTCCCAGAGGGAGAGGGGACTGACCGAGTCGATTGTTGGCGATACGCCGACCTGAAATACCGAGTCGAACTCAGATTTGAACAGCACTAACATCGCCCCCCCTTTCCCGAGTCGAACTCAGGTTTGAACAGCATGAAGATCGGCTCCCTTTCCCCCTCGCCCCCTTGGGGGAGAGGGCTGGGGTGAGGGGGTAGCTCTTGAAGTGCACACCCGCTGTCCGATATTCGCCACCCATGCGACCAACGAATGATTGCCGGCGCGTGTACGCCCCACCGAGGCGCGTTATACTGCCGCGCCTTTTTAGCGTCGCGCCAGCAGCCCCGGCGTGCCTTGAAAGGTGCTTGCGACCGACCGATGCACCCAAGCCGCAGGCACCTTATTGAATGTTCCCGTCTTTTAGAGGAGCGCGACTCATGACCGTGATCAAGCAAGACGACCTGATTCAGAGCGTTGCCGACGCCCTGCAGTTCATTTCCTATTACCACCCCGTGGATTTCATCCAGGCGATGCACGAAGCCTACCTGCGCGAAGAATCGCCAGCGGCCCGTGACTCGATGGCGCAGATCCTGATCAACTCGCGCATGTGCGCCACCGGCCACCGCCCGATCTGCCAGGACACCGGTATCGTCACCGTGTTCGTGCGCGTCGGCATGGACGTGCGTTGGGATGGCGCCACCATGGGCCTGGACGACATGATCAACGAAGGCGTACGTCGCGCCTACAACCTGCCGGAAAACGTCCTGCGTGCCTCGATCCTCGCCGACCCGGCGGGCGCTCGGAAAAACACCAAGGACAACACCCCGGCCGTGATTCACTACTCCATCGTCCCGGGCAACACCGTGGAAGTCGACGTGGCGGCCAAGGGCGGCGGTTCCGAGAACAAGTCGAAAATGGCCATGCTCAACCCGTCCGACTCGATCGTTGACTGGGTACTGAAGACCGTTCCGACCATGGGCGCCGGCTGGTGCCCACCGGGCATGCTCGGCATCGGCATCGGCGGCACCGCCGAGAAAGCTGCGGTCATGGCCAAGGAAGTGTTGATGGAATCCATCGACATCCACGAACTGAAGGCCCGTGGCCCACAGAACCGCATCGAAGAAATGCGTCTGGAGCTGTTCGAGAAGGTCAACCAGTTGGGCATCGGCGCCCAGGGCCTCGGTGGCCTGACCACCGTGCTCGACGTGAAGATCATGGACTACCCGACCCACGCAGCCTCGCTGCCGGTGTGCATGATCCCCAACTGCGCCGCCACCCGTCACGCACACTTCGTGCTCGACGGCTCCGGCCCGGCATCGCTGGAAGCGCCACCGCTGGACGCCTACCCGGAAATCGTCTGGGAAGCCGGTCCGTCGGCTCGCCGTGTCAACCTCGACACCCTGACCCCGGAAGACGTGCAGAGCTGGAAGCCGGGCGAAACCGTCCTGCTCAACGGCAAAATGCTCACCGGTCGCGACGCCGCGCACAAGCGCATGGTCGAGATGCTCAACAAGGGTGAAACCCTGCCGGTCGATCTGAAAGGTCGCTTCATCTACTACGTTGGCCCGGTTGATCCGGTCGGTGACGAAGTGGTTGGTCCGGCTGGTCCGACCACCGCGACGCGGATGGACAAGTTCACCCGGCAGATCCTCGAGCAGACCGGCCTGTTGGGCATGATCGGTAAATCCGAGCGCGGCCCGACCGCCATCGAAGCGATCAAGGACAACAAAGCCGTGTACCTGATGGCCGTTGGCGGCGCTGCTTACCTGGTGGCTCAGGCGATCAAGAAGTCGAAAGTGCTGGCGTTCGCCGAACTGGGCATGGAAGCGATCTACGAGTTCGAGGTCAAGGACATGCCGGTCACCGTTGCGGTGGACAGCAAGGGTGAGTCGGTGCACATCACCGGCCCTGCGATCTGGCAACAGAAGATCAGCGAAAGCCTGGCGGTAGAAGTGCAGTAAGCGCTTCGCCTCCATTAAAACGGCCGGTTCATCCCATGGATGATCCGGCCGTTTTTTGTTTGTGCAAACCGATCGCGATAAAAAACCTGCCAATGCATACAAAATGATCTTGCGCACCTGTCAGATCTGACAGGTTCATTTCAATGCCTTTCTTGTTAGCGTCAGCCCATTCACGCCCTCCCCGTGCGCAATGGATTCGACCATGCCTGATCAGCAAGAATTGAGCATCACCACCCCCTCCATCGCCAAAAGCGCATCGATCGCCACCATCGGCAAAAGTTGGGGCGCTGTGGGCCCGACCGGAGCCGCCTCGTTCGAGTTGCCGATTCCGACGTCTGCCGGGCGGGGCTGGGATCCTCGGTTCTCGCTGAGTTACAGCAGTCAGAGTGGCAACGGTCCATTCGGCCTTTCCTGGCACCTGGCCGGCGTGGGTCAGATCAATCGCAGAACCAACAAAGGCGTGCCACGTTATACCGATCACGACGAGATCGTCGGTGCCGATGGCGAAGTGTGGATGCCGGAGCTGGATGCAAACGGTGAAATCAAATTCCGTGAAGAAAACACCTACAACGGCGTCGACATCGGCCCGCACAGAGTGGTGCGTTACTGGCCGCAAATCGAAAGCGATTTTGCCTTGCGCGAGTGCTGGCAGCGGCAGACCCGGGAAGCCAATCCAGCGGTGTTCTGGCTGATCCATGGCGCCGACGGTTCGCTGCACCTTTACGGCAAGACCGAAGCGACACGCGTCGCCGATCCCGAGGCTCCCGGACGCATCGCCACCTGGCTGCTGTGCGAAAGCATGAACGCGCGCGGCGAACACATCTGTTTCGAATATAAGGCCGATGATCAGGATCCCGACCCGCTGCATGACTACCGCTCCCAGCGCTATCTGCGCCGCGTGTGCTACGGCAACTTCACGGCCAGCAGCAATCTGTACAGCTGGACCACGGACAATCCGACCGAACTGGACTGGCACTTTCATCTGCTGTTCGATTACGGCGAACGCAGCACATCACTGACCGATATTCCGGCATATGACGGTGCCCCCCTCAAACCCTGGATCGTTCGCCCAGACAGCTTTTCAACCCACGGTCAGGGTTTTGAACTGGGCACTCGCAGACTCTGCCAGCAGGCATTGCTGTTTCATCATTTTCCCGAGCAATCGACTGACCAACCGAAACTGGTACGCCGCCTGCTGTTGGAATATCACCAACCGCAAAATATCGCGCAGTGGGCCTACAGCCAGATCAGCGCGGCGCACTATCAGGCATTCGATGCGAGCGGCATTGTCGAAAACACGCCGCCGGTCGAGTTCGACTATGCCCCCTTCGACATCAATAAAACCCCGGCGCGCTTCTTCGAACCCGATGTCCAGCCGAGTATCGAGGACGGTGGTTTTTACCAGTGTGTGGATCTTTATGGCGAAGGTGTGCCGGGCTTCCTCTGCCGTTATGACCAGGCCTGGTACTACCGCGAACCATTGCGTGCGGCCAAGGGCACCGATGAAATCGGCTATGGGCCATGGACCGCACTGGAAAAGATTCCGCTCGCCGATCGCAACCGTCCGGTCCAGCAACTGCTGACCGACCTGACCGGTGACGGTCGGCTCGATTGGGTCATCGCGCAACCGGGTATCAGTGGTTTTCGCACCCAGACAGAACAACGCGAGTTTGCCGACTTCGTCCCCTTCAGCAAATTTCCGCCGGAGTTTTTCAAAACCCTCTCGACACTCGGCGATTTTAGCGGCGATGGTTTGAGAAGCCTGGCATTGATCGGGCCAAACTCGGTGCGGCTCTATGCCAACGAGCGCGAACAGGGCTTTGCCGCGCCTGAAGAGGTGCTTCACCAACCCGACGACGACCGCTTGCCACTGTTCAGCAATTCGCGCACAGAACTGGTGCTGTTGGGCAACCTGCTGTGTAGCGACATGCCCGAGCTGTGCCGGATACGCCATGACGAAATCCGCTGCTGGCCGAACCTGGGCCACGGCCGGTTTGGCACAGGCCGCAAGATCAGCGCGTTGCCTTTCAGCTACGAGCAATTCGATTCATCCCGCGTACGTCTGGCCGATCTCGACGGTTCCGGTGCCGCATCGCTGATTTATCTGATGTCAGAATCCTTCGAGATCTACCTGAATCGCGGCGGCAATGGTCTGGAGCAAATACCGATCAGCGTGCCGTGGCCCGAAGGCGTGCGCTACGATCGCCTCTGTCAGGTGAGTTTCGCCGACCTGCAAGGCCTGGGCTGCGCCAGTCTGATCCTGACGGTGACGCACATGCAGCCGCAGCATTGGCGCTACGATTTCGTTTCGGCCAAGCCGTATCTGTTGACCAGCAGTAACAACAACATGGGTTGCAGTGCCAGCGTGGTCTACCGCAGCTCGGCGCAGGAATGGCTGGATGAAAAACGCCGCTTGCCAAGCCTTAGACGCTTTCCGGCTTGCCATCTGCCGTTCCCGGTGGCGGTGGTCAAAAAACAGCAGCAACTGGATGAAATCACCGGCAACTGCCTGACGCAGCGCTTCACCTGGTGCGAGGGTTTTTACGACCGCGTTGAGCGCGAGTTCCGCGGTTTCGGCTTGCTGCAGCAAACCGACAGTGAGAGCGCCAGCAACGATGATGGAGAAGGCTTCAGCGAGCCGATGCGGGTCTTCACCTGGTTTCATACCGGGCAATCGATGAACCGGTCGCGTGACGACTATTTCAATCACGACGCACATTCGGTGCCACTGGGCGATACGCTGTTCAGCCGATATCACGAGGCGGACGACTGCGAGGAACAGCTGGATTCCTCTGACGCCGATACTCGCTACCAGATCTGCCGAGCGCTGGTCGGCTCGGTCACGCGCATCGAGACCTATGCCGATACTGGTGAGGATGTTCCGCGGATCACCACGCCTTATACGGTCGAAGAAATGCGTTATCGGGTGCGTCAAGTGCGCGAGCAAGGCGCCTATGCCGCCGCAGTCTTGCTGCCGCTGGTGGTGGAAAGGATCAGCTACCAGTACGACGGTTTCGTCGATGACCCCATGTGTCGCAACGATGTGGTCCTGCGCTACAACACTTACGGCCAACCGACGCATTCAATCACAGTGAGCTACGCCCGGCGGCTCACCGAAACCGATACGCCACCGTTCGACGACCTTGATCAACGGCAGTGGTGGTGCGACGCCCATGACCCGGCACAACGGTCGTTCTACCTCAATGAAAGCCGTTCTGTGTTCATCGATCTGGACAAGGATCCGCAGCATTGGCGTCTTGGTTTGCCCTATCAACAGCGTGGCAATGCACTGGTCTTGCCCAAAGGCACCCTGCCCACCGGGCTTGAAGCCGCGCAAGTGTCCTATGAGTGCCTGAAGGCACATGAGGATTCGGCGCACTGGAACGCTGAACGGGTGCTGACCACGCAGTCTGTACAGCGCTACTTGAGTACCGATGGCCAACGGCTGGACGACGGCGTTGCCGGATTCGAGGCCCTGGTCGGTCCACTGGAAGTGGCACAACTGGACAAGACGGCGCTGGACGCTTACAGCGTGCTGCCTGCGCCCTTCAACGTGCGCGACGAACTGAAGAAGATCGGCTATCTGCCCATGCCGTTTCTGTTCTGGATAAATCCCTTGGGCAGCACGGAGCATGACCTGTGGTCGGCGAATTTCGGCTACGCCGAATACGCCGGCCTCGACGGTTTCTACAAGGTGCGCCGCTATCGCGAAACCCTCAGCCATGGCTTCACTCACGCCGTATACGACGCGTATGCGCTGGCTGTCACCCTCGTGGAATTGCCGGATGGCTGTACCACCTGCATCGAGTACGACTACCACGCGCTGCAACCGCTGAAAATCATCGATGCCAACCTGAACACTCATCAGGCGTTGTATGAACCCTCCAATCAGCCCTTAGCCACCAGTTTTTTTGGCTCAGAGAACAACAGGGAAGCGGGTTTCAGGCCACTGAGCGAATACAGACTTCCGGAGGACCGGAGCCCGGCTACGGCAATTGCCAACCCGACCGATGCCGTGCAAAAAGCCGCGAGTACCCTGCGCAAGGATCTGTTCAGCTGGATGGGGCAGATGGCCAACGACACCCGCGCCGCCCTGGCATGGATCGCTCAGGGTTATCTGCTGCCCAGCGGCCACATCAGGGCCAGTACACGCCGCCAACTGACCCGGCGCAGCGGCGCCTTGACGCCTGATGAACAGGCGCTGCAAGACGCCATCGCAACAGTGCGTCGCGAACCGGTGCACAGCGTGATCCTCAGTGCCGACCGTTACCCCGACGATCCGCTGGCGCAGATCCAGATCACCAAAGCCTGCGTCGACGGTTTTGGCCGGGCTCTGCAAACCCAGCAATTGGTCGACCCGGGCAAGGCGTATGCCGTGGACGACGACGGCTCGCTGATTATCGAGGATGGTCAGATCAAAGTGGTCGATGCCAACCCGCGCTGGCGCATCAGCGAGCGGGTCGAATACAACAACAAAGGCTTGCCCGTTCGTCAGTACCGCGCGTTTTTCGCCAACACCTATACCTACGTCAACGATCAGTCCCTGCGCACACAGAGTCATCACGATCAGCTTCGCTATGACGTCAAGAGCCGGCAGGTCGGAATGGTCAATGCCAAGGGCGACTTTTCCCGAGAGACGTACCACCCTTGGTATCACACCAGCGAAGACTTCAACGACACCGCCGAGCCGTCATCGCCAACCAAGGCATCGCAGCCATGATTGCCAACGTGCATCGCCGTACACCTGCGCTGGCGGTAAGCGATGCGCGTGGTTTGCCAGTGCGGCAGGTCGGGTACTTGCGCAGTGTGACGGCCGACAGCCCCGTAGCGCTGGTAACCCGTCAGCAGCATGACTACGCCGGCCGTCTAAACGAGCAATGGGATTCGCGCTTGTCGGCACCCTGCCTGACCACGGTTTACAGGCTGGACGGCACGGTATTGAAATCCGACAGCGTCGACGCCGGCTGGCGCCTGACTCTGCCGGGCCTGGCCGGCGAGCCATTGCAACGCTGGGATCAGCGCAACAACCATTGGCGCACGAGCGTCGATGAGCAGCTGCGGGTGGTCGCGGTCGAGGAAAATGGCCAACCCGATGTTGATGTTTTCATTTACGCCGATGCCTCGGCCGAAGCCGGGTACAACCGTCGCGGCCAGTTGCAGGAACAGAAAGACCGTTCCGGTTCGTTGCTCACGGACAGTTTTTCCCTGACCGGCCAGCCGCTGAGCGAAACCCGCACGTTCCACGACGGTGAGCCGTTCACCACTCACCATGCGTTCAGCCCGCTCGGCGCGCTGCTCGAGCAGACCGACGCCGGCGGCCATCGGCGACGCTCGCGCTACAGCCTGGCCGGGCAACTCAAGCAAACGGAACTGCTGATCAAGGATACGTCTGACTGGCAACCGGTATTGCTGGACGCACAGTACAACGCCAACGAGCAGATCATTGAACAACTGGCCGGCAATCGCGTCCTCAGTACGTGGACGTACGACCCGGCAGACAGTCGTCTGCACACTCAGTCCAGTCGCAAAGACACCGGAGCTGTGCTACAGAACCTCGAATATTTCTACGATCCCGTCGGCAATATCACCCGCATCGAAGACCACGCCTTTCAACCACGTTACTTCGCCAATCAGTTGATCGATGGCCACCGCGCCTTCACCTACGACTCGCTCTATCGGTTGACCAGCGCCACCGGCTACGACGACGCCCCGCCACCGGACATTCCCGGCCTGCCGCAACCGGGCGACCCGAACAATCGCCTCAACTACACCCAGACCTACCAGTACGACAACGGTGGCAACCTGATCGAACTGTGTCACGTACGCGCCGGCAACAACTCGACCCGGCAAATGTTCATCGATCTGAAGAGCAATCGCGGGGTGCGTTGGAAAACCGGCGACGAGCCGCCGGATTTCGACACTTTGTTCGATCGCCATGGCAATCAACTGACCGTGCAACCGGGCCAACCGCTGCTCTGGAATGCCCGCGATGAGCTGGAAAGCGTGATCCTGGTCCAGCGCGATGGCGGTTCCAATGATGCCGAGTACTACCGTTACAGCCAGGGTACGCGCGTGTTCAAACGCCACGAAACCTTCGCTGCCAACACCGAACATTTCCACCAGGTGCGCTATCTGCCGGGGCTTGAAATCCGCACCCGCGACAACGGTGAAGAACTGCACGTCATCACCCTCAGTAACGCCCGCTGCCTGCATTGGGCAAAGAACAATCCCAAAGACATCGACGGCGATCAATTGCGTTACAGCCTCGAAGACCACCTCGGTTCCTGTGCAATAGAACTGGATCAGCAGGCACAACTGATCAGCGAGGAAGGCTATTACCCGTTTGGCGCCACGGCGTGGATGACCCCACCTCCGGAGACCGGGGTCAGCTATAAATTCATCCGTTATTCGGGCAAAGAGATGGACGTCAGTGGCATGTATTACTACGGCGCACGCTATTACGCGCCATGGTTGCAGCGTTGGGTCAGTGCCGATCCGGCCGGAGATGTGGATGGGTTGAATCTGTATGCGATGGTGTTGAACAACCCGTTAACTTTTGTGGATGTGCAAGGCAACAGCAAAGAGAAATTCGATATCGTCAATTTCTCAAACTTCGTGACCACTCTCGGTGATTACTCAGCCACAACGCTTGACCAAATGCTGAAAGTATCAAGCGGGCAGTACGGGACTGAACTGCTGGCGAATATTGTTGCAGAATCACTGATAGGCACTGCCGGCTTCTTCGCTGGTTATTTCGGCGGCGGGTTCGCAGGCTCAACACTTACCGCCGCTATGCCCGCCGCCGTCGGCTTCTTGTCGGAGATGATTGCCATGCACGTCAGCGGCGATATCGGCGAGGCGATCGCCAGCAAATACACGTCCTTTGCAAATATGACAGTCCCATTGATTCCACAAACTTCGGCAATGAGCGTCGCAGCCATTGATCAAAAGGTCGGCATCACAGAGCGTTCATCGAGTTTCACGCCGGCCGATGCAGCCAACACCTTACTGAACCGCGGCGTCGGAACATTTGTTCCAGGCGTGGGGGCGACACTTAATATCGGTTCGCGGGTGCAGGAGGTGGAGGACATTAAACAGGGTCTGGATCCGGTCAAGATTGAAAAAATCGAAACGATGCTCGCCGACTGGAAACAAGCCCTCACTTCGCGAATGGCCGATATTGAGAAAGCCTTCAGACGCGTAGGACAAAACACGATCAATTCGGCTGACGTGCTACCTGACAAGAGCCGCTTGATGGCTGCCAAGACCATTCGGCTCGATACCTTGCGAGAGCAGACCAGTGCAATCCTGGGATATATCGAAAGCAGCCAGACCACCCTGAAGTGGCACAAAGAAGACTTGCTGACAGACAACAGATTTTTGCGCAAACAAGCGAAACCAGCGTCGAGATTTCAGACATTTGTTCAGCCCTTCACCAAACACAAATTCGCATGAAATACGACCCCGTTCATAGGCGCACTCCAACGGTAGCGGTGGTCGATGGCCGGGGCTCGCCGATCCGTCAGGTCAGTTACTTGCGCACTCTGGCAGACGACACACCAAAAGTACTCGTGTCGTTTCAGCAATACGATGTGGTCGGCCGTATGGTGGCGCAGCGGGATCCGCGTCTGCCCACTGCGAACCTCATTAACGTCTACTCACTAAACGGTGATGGGGTATTGACCGACAGCGTCGACGCCGGCTGGCGCCTGACTCTACCGGGGCTGGCCGGCGAGCCGTTGCGGCGCTGGGATCAGCGCGGTAGCCATTGGCAGACGATCTTCGATGAGCAACTGCGGATGGTCGCGGTCGAGGAAAATGGCCAACCCGATGTCGATGTTTTCATTTACGCCGATGCCTCGGCCGAAGCCGAGTACAACCGTCGCGGCCAGTTGCAGGAACAGAAAGACCGTTCCGGTTCGTTGCTCACGGACAGTTTTTCCCTGACCGGCCAGCCGCTGCGGGAAACCCGCACGTTCCACGACGGTGAGCCGTTCACCACTCACCATGCGTTCAGCCCGCTCGGCACGCTGCTCGAGCAGACCGACGCCGGTGGCCATCGGCGACGCTCGCGCTACAGCCTGGCCGGGCAACTCAAGCAAACGGAACTGCTGATCAAGGATACGTCTGACTGGCAACCGGTATTGCTGGAAGCACAGTACAACGCCAACGAGCAGATCATTGAACAACTGGCCGGCAATCGCGTCCTCAGTACGTGGACGTACGACCCGGCAGACAGTCGTCTGCACACTCAGTCCAGTCGCAAAGACACCGGAGCAGTGCTGCAGAACCTCGAATATTTCTACGATCCCGTCGGCAATATCACCCGCATCGAAGACCACGCCTTTCAACCACGTTACTTCGCCAATCAGTTGATCGATGGCCACCGCGCCTTCACCTACGACTCGCTCTATCGGTTGACCAGCGCCACCGGCTACGACGACGCCCCGCCACCGGACATTCCCGGCCTGCCGCAACCGGGCGACCCGAACAATCGCCTCAACTACACCCAGACCTACCAGTACGACAACGGTGGCAACCTGATCGAACTGTGTCACGTACGCGCCGGCAACAACTCGACCCGGCAAATGTTCATCGATCTGAAGAGCAATCGCGGGGTGCGTTGGAAAACCGGCGACCCGGAACCGGTGTTTGGCGATCTGTTCGACAGTCACGGTAACCAGAAAGCGATGCACCCCGGCAAGCCGCTGATCTGGAATGCCCGCGATGAGGTGGAGAGCGTGACGCTGATCCAGCGTGAAAACAATCGCAGTGACGCCGAGCATTACCTTTACAGCCAGGGCATTCGCGTGTTCAAACGCCACGAAACCTTCGCTGCCAACGCCGAACATTTCCACCAGGTGCGCTACCTGCCCGGGCTTGAAATCCGCACCCGCGACAACGGTGAAGAACTGCACGTCATCACCCTCAGTAACGCCCGCTGCCTGCATTGGGCAAAGAACAACCCCAAAGACATCGACGACGACCAACTGCGTTACAACCTAGAAGATCATCTCGGCTCCAGCGTGATGGAACTGGATCAAGACGCCGTCATGATCAGCCAGGAAGGCTATTACCCCTTCGGCGAAACCGCGTGGATGGCACCGAATTCGGAAACCACGTACCGCTTCATCCGTTATTCGGGCAAAGAGATGGACGTCAGCGGGTTGTACTACTACGGCGCACGCTATTACGCGCCGTGGCTGCAGCGCTGGATCAGTACCGACCCGGCAGCGGATGTGGATGGGTTGAATCTTTACGCCTTCGTCGGCAACGATCCGATTGGCTATGTCGACGTTAACGGGGAAACCAGGTGGCCGTCTTTGAACGATATTAATGCCGGAGTGGATCGCATCATTGCTTCGCAAAACAAGAGCTATGCCAAAAATGCACAAAGCCTTGCAAAAAAGCGTATGGCCCGCCAAATGAATGATCAGATGATGCAGCACATTGAAATCCTGGGGATCACCCAGCGCCGCACAAGCGATGCCGCAAAGCAACTCGACAGAATGGGTTCAGGCAGCGACATTGCCTTGGCAACAACACGCAGAACGCTGGTAATGGTCGCAAGCAAAGCCCTCAGTTATGGCGTCGGTCTAACGGTCGGTGTCGGTGCTCAGGCACTGGGCGTCGCGGCACCCGGTGTCGGCAACGTGATAGGCGGTGCGATGGGCTACGCCGCAAAAATCGGGGTCAGCGCGCTCATCGACTATGCGGCTGAAAGAACCGGTCTGAGCGCGTCGGTCAATTTGAAAACCTCCAAAGTGTCAGCGAACACTATTATTGAAAAAGCCCAACACAAACAAATGCAGCCGCTTGAATATTTAAACGCCAAACTCCAGGGCATGATTCCCCGCGACAAAAAATCCGGACTCAAGTTGGGGAAGGAGGCAGGCGCTCAACTAACGGCGGCGGGTGTGAAAGGAACGCTCAATTCACTACCTCCCGCAGCGGCCGGCGCCATCGCTAGCGGAGCCGCGGCGTTATGGATGTTGCCGGAAATTGTCAATGAAACGGCTAAGGCCATCTCTGGAAAATCCAGCGAAAAAATGCTTGCATTCGAAGGGCAAATTCTCGGACTTGCACAGGCTATCGAGGCGAGTAACGGCACGGTCCATGAGTATGCTCACGCACTTGGCAGAACAAGCATGAACGGCGTCGATCTCAACGATCTAGACCAGGAAACAGCCCGAATCACCGACATGCTCCACGGTCTGGCATTAACGGTGCAAAAGCATAGAACTGCTCACAACGCCGCCGCGTAAATGGGCGGCTTTCTGAGCGGGGACAATGTTCCCGCCTGCCGACATGCTATCGTGCCCGCCCGTCCTGCCGACCCTTCGCCCAGCATGCTGCCGACTTCCCGTACCTTGCGTCTGTCGTTGTATACCCTGCTGATCATTGCCGGTGCAGCGCTTGCCGCCACGCTTGCGATCCGCCACGCCGAACGCCAGGCGCTGGAGGAAGACGCCGCCCGCGCCAACCAGCAACTGGCGTTGTACGCCAATTCCCTGCACACCCTGATCGACCGCTACCGCGCCCTGCCCGCCGTGCTGGCGCTCGACCCGCAATTGCGTTCGGCGCTGGCCGGGCCGGTCGATGCCGACGAGCAGGCGGCGCTGAACCTGAAACTGGAAAAGATCAACGGCGCGGCGCAATCCTCGACCCTTGAACTGCTTGATCATACGGGCCTCGCCGTAGCGGCGAGCAACTGGCGCTTGCCGAGCAGTTACGTCGGCCACAATTACGGTTTCCGCCCCTACTTCAGCCAGACCCGCACCCAAGGCACCGGGCGTTTTTACGCGGTGGGCGTGACCAGCGGAATTCCCGGCTATTTCCTCTCGAGCGCGGTGCTCGGCGACAACGACGAGTTCCTTGGCGCGATGGTGGTCAAGCTGGAATTCCCCGAACTGGAACGCGAGTGGAGTCAGGGCAATGACACCCTGCTGGTCAGCGATGCGCGCGGGATCATCTTCATCGCCAACCAGCCCGGCTGGCGCTATCGCGCGCTGCGGCCATTGAGCGCCCGCGACATGGATGAAATCAAAGCCACCCGACAGTACGACAAGCAGTCGCTGCAGCCCTTGACTCATTTATCGCTGCGCCGCTTCGATGACAACAGCGACCTGCGCCGCGTCGAAGGCCCGCAAGGCACGGCCGATTATCTGTGGGAATCGCTGCCCCTGAGCGCCGAAGGCTGGACCCTGCACCTGCTGCGCCATCCGCAAGTGGCGTTCGAAGACCTGCGCAACGCCGGGCTGGCCGCCGCCGGGGTGTGGCTGGCGCTGGTGTTTCTGTTGCTGTTTCTCAACCAGCGCTGGCGCCTGTCGAAAATCCGCCAGCGCAACCGTGAGGAACTGGAACAGTTAGTGGAAGAGCGCACCCGCGATTTGCGCACCGCGCAGGACGGCCTGGTGCAATCGGCCAAACTCGCTGCGCTCGGGCAGATGTCCGCCGCGCTGGCCCATGAAATCAATCAGCCGCTGACCGCTCAGCGCATGCAACTGGCGACGCTGCGCCTGCTGCTCGAGCATGGCCGGGTCGACGATGCTTATAAAGCCTTGAAACCGGTAGACGAGATGCTCACGCGGATGGCTGCCCTCACCGGCCACCTCAAGACCTTCGCGCGCAAAAGCCCCAGCGGCTTGCGTGAGCGGCTGGATCTGGCGACGGTGGTCGATCAGTCATTGCAGTTACTCGATGCACGGTTGCGTGACGAACAGGTCAGTCTGGTGTTGCACCTGACGCGTCCGGCATGGGTACGCGGCGATGCGATTCGTCTCGAACAGGTGCTGATCAACCTGCTGCGCAACGCCCTCGATGCGATGCAGGGCAAACCGTGCAAGCGTCTGGAGATCCGTCTGGAAGCCGATGAGCAACTGTGGCGCCTGAGCGTCAGCGACAATGGCGGCGGGATTGCCGAAGACCATTTGGGCCAGGTGTTCGACCCGTTCTTCACCACCAAACCGGTGGGCGACGGTCTGGGTCTCGGCCTGGCGGTATCCTTCGCCATAGTGCATGAATCCGGCGGACGCCTGAGCGCCGAGAATGGCGACAGCGGCGCAGTGTTCAGCCTGACTTTGCCGATCGATCTGGAGGCACACATCTGATGCTCAACTCGGTGATGGTGGTTGATGACGAAAGCAGCATTCGCAGTGCTGTCGAGCAGTGGCTGAGCCTGTCGGGGTTCGCGGTGCAGTTGTTCAGCCGCGCCGAAGAATGCCTCGCCGCCCTGCCCGCGCACTTTGCCGGGGTGATCCTCAGCGACGTGCGCATGCCTGGCATGGGCGGCCTGGCGTTATTGGCCGAAGTGCAGAAACGCGACTCCGATCTGCCAGTGATTCTGCTCACCGGTCATGGCGACGTGCCGATGGCGGTCGAGGCGATGCGCGACGGTGCTTACGACTTTCTGGAAAAACCGTTCAGCCCGGAAACCCTGCTCGGCAGCTTGCGCCGGGCGCTGGACAAACGCCGGCTGATTCTGGAAAACCGCGCACTGCACGAGCAGGCCGACAACCGCGCGAAACTCGATGCGACGTTGCTTGGTGTGTCCCGTGGTTTGCAGACGCTGCGTCGGCAGGTGCTGGACCTGGCGGCGTTGCCAGTCAACGTGCTGATCCGTGGCGAAACCGGCAGCGGCAAGGAATTGGTTGCGCGTTGCCTGCATGATTTCGGCCCACGCGCGGCCAAGCCGTTTGTGGCGCTGAACTGCGCGGCGATTCCTGAGCAGTTGTTCGAGGCGGAGTTGTTCGGTCACGAGAGCGGTGCATTTACCGGCGCCTCGGGCAAGCGCATCGGCAAGCTGGAATACGCCGATGGCGGCACCTTGTTTCTCGATGAAATCGAAAGCATGCCGCTGGCACAACAGGTGAAACTGCTGCGCGTATTGCAGGAGCAGAAGCTTGAACGGCTGGGCTCGAACCAGAGCATTCGTGTTGACCTGCGCATTGTCGCAGCGACCAAACCCGACCTGCTCGATGAAGCCCGGGCCGGACGTTTTCGCGAGGATCTGGCCTATCGCCTGAACGTTGCCGAACTGCGCTTGCCGCCCTTGCGCGATCGCCGCGAAGACATCCCGTTGCTGTTCGAAACCTTCGCCCACAATGCCGCTGAACGCTTGGGCCGCACCTTTCCACCCTTGAGTGGCGCGCAATTGAGCCATCTGCTCAGCCACGACTGGCCGGGCAACGTGCGCGAACTGGCGAACGTTGCCGAACGCCAGGTGTTGGGCCTGGATGAACCGGCGCCGGGGATTGATCCGGGGCAATCGCTGGCGGCGCAGCAGGAAGCGTTTGAAGCGCAGTGTCTGCGCGCGGCGCTGACCCGACACAAGGGCGATGTGAAAGCGGTGCTTGAAGAGTTGCAACTGCCGCGCCGCACGTTCAATGAAAAGCTGCAGCGGCATGGGTTGAGTCGGGAGATGTTTTTGAGCGAGTGAGTCGGGCTTGGGATTTTCGGTGTGGCTGAGATCTTTCCCCCTCACCCCAGCCCTCCCGAAACGTCGGACCGCCCCCAAGGGGGCGAGGGGGAAAGGGAGCCGATCTTCATGCTGTTCGAAACCTGAGTTCGACTCGGTATCTCAGGTCGGTGCAACTCGAACAATCCACTCGGTCAGTCCCCTCTCCCCCTGGGAGAGGGTTAGGGTGAGGGGCTTTTGATCTTCGCCCCAATAAGCGGAAATCCGCTCATCGAACCAAATCCTTCGGCAATATCCCGCCCACCAATCCCGTCACCCCCTCTAAACCGGCCCTCCCCCGGTTGGCACACCTCCTGCTATAGCCCTCGCAGGCTGCGTTTCGACGCGCTCCACAAAAACAATTAAACGAAGGATCCTTCAATGGATAACTCCAACGCCCTGCCACTTGGGTCGGCTGCTGCGCCGGCCAAAGAAAGAACCACCGCCAGCCGGATCAAATCGATCTTCAGCGGTTCCGTTGGCAACATGGTCGAGTGGTACGACTGGTACGTGTATGCCGCCTTCTCCCTGTATTTCGCGAAAACCTTCTTCCCCGCCGGTTCCACCACCGCCCAACTGATGAACACCGCCGCGATTTTCGCCGTCGGTTTTCTGATGCGTCCGATTGGCGGCTGGCTGATGGGCATGTACGCCGACAAGGTCGGCCGTAAAAAAGCCTTGATGGCCTCGGTCTACCTGATGTGCTTCGGCTCGCTGCTGATCGCCCTCAGCCCGAACTACGAAACCATCGGCATCGGCGCGCCGATCCTGCTGGTGTTCGCGCGCTTGCTGCAAGGCCTGTCGGTCGGTGGCGAATACGGCACTTCGGCGACCTATCTCTCGGAGATGGCGACCAAGGAACGTCGCGGCTTCTTCTCCAGCTTCCAGTACGTGACCCTGATCTCCGGCCAGCTCATCGCGCTGGGCGTGCTGATCGTGCTGCAGAACGTGCTGACCACTGAACAGCTGTACGCGTGGGGCTGGCGTATTCCGTTCGCCATCGGCGCGCTGTGTGCGGTCGTGGCGCTGTATCTGCGTCGCGGCATGGAAGAAACCGAGTCGTTCACCAAGAAAGAGAAGTCCAAGGAAAGCGCCATGCGCACCTTGATGCGCCATCCCAAAGAACTGTTGACCGTGGTCGGCCTGACCATGGGCGGCACCCTGGCGTTCTACACCTACACCACCTACATGCAGAAATACCTGGTGAACACCGTCGGCATGAGCATCTCCGACTCGACCACCATTTCTGCCGCCACGCTGTTCCTGTTCATGTGCCTGCAACCGATCATCGGCGGCCTCTCGGACAAGATCGGCCGTCGCCCGATCCTGATCGCCTTCGGTGTACTGGGGACGATCTTCACCGTGCCAATCCTGATGACCCTGCACACCGTTCAGACCTGGTGGGGCGCGTTCTTCCTGATCATGGCAGCGCTGATCATCGTCAGCGGCTACACCTCGATCAACGCGGTGGTGAAAGCCGAACTGTTCCCGACCGAGATCCGCGCGCTGGGCGTTGGCCTGCCGTATGCACTGACCGTGTCGATCTTCGGCGGCACCGCCGAATACATCGCGTTGTGGTTCAAGAGCATCGGCATGGAAACCGGTTACTACTGGTATGTGACGGCGTGCATCGCGGTGTCGTTGCTGGTGTACATCACCATGAAGGACACCCAGAAGCATTCGCGCATCGTTACTGACTGACCGGTGTAGATTCAGTCACCATTGTGGTGATTGTTCTGGCCCCTTCGCGAGCAAGCTCGCTCCCACATTGGATCTGTGATCGACACAAATCCCCTGTGGGAGCGAGCCTGCTCGCGAATGCCTCAACCCGGTTTCAGATCAATCAAGACATTTCGGCAGCCGCACCCTGCCTGCCATAACGTTTCTGCGCATACGAAGCGCCAACAATCATCACCAGCAGAATCCCCGCCAGCACCGCCGACGAACCGATGGTGCCAAAGTCCAGCCCGCCCTTCTCATGGGGCTTGGTCATCAAGTCACCCAACGTCGCGCCAAACGGCCGGGTCAGCACGAACGCCACCCAGAACAGCACCACCGTGGAAATCTTCGTGAAGTATTTCAGCAGCACGACCACGGCAATCGTCGAGCCGATCAGTAACGCACCACCGGCAAATCCCAGGCCCGAGTCGTCGGCCAGGTAATCGCCCAGCGCGGTGCCGAGGGTGTTGGAGAACAGAATCGCCATCCAGTAGAACATCTCGCCACGGAAGGTCTGCACCTTGCTGACGTTGAGCGAATCACCGCTCAGGCGCCAAGCGGCGAAGATCGCCAGCAGGATCGCGATAAGGATCATCGAGCCGGTGGCGTAACCGAGTCCGAGGGTGCGGTCCATGAAGTCTGACATGGTCGTGCCGGCGGTGCTGGTGGACAGGATCACGATCCAGTACAGCAGCGGCTTGTAGGTCTTGGCCATCAACTGCGTGATCAGCGTCAGCACAAACACGCTGATCAGGATCAGCGAGCTCATGGCGTAGCCGACGTTGAGGGTCATCGACAACAAATCGCCCGCGGTTTCCCCCAGGGTCGTCGCGCAGATTTTCATGACCCAGAAGGCCAAGGTGATTTGAGGCAGTTTATTCATCGCAGGCAACGCTCCAGTGTGTGACGGCCGGTTCTTGGTTTTCTGGCCACGGGCAGACTGGCGTTGCAACGGTGAAAAAGCGGTCGGCAAAGTATGAAAAATCTGTCATGCCGCACAAAACAACGATTAATCGCTAATTAATGCTGCCCCCTCATCCTGCAATCACCTGATCGATGACCTGCGCGACGCTCGCTGCGACGACGAAAGCGAATTCAACGCGCCGCCTTTAACATCTAGTTAATCGATTGTTTTTAGCATTATTTTGCGCTTTTTAATCAATTTATTTGGCGTAGCATTAGACCCATGCAACACACATCGCCAACGAATCTGGAGTAACCGACATGAAAACCAAACTGATCCTCGCCCTGACCCTGTCCGTACTGGCTGCCAATACCTTCGCTGCCGACGGCTCGGATCGCACCAAATCCGCCGACTTCATCAACGGCGCCAGCGCCGCCATCGAAACCAGCCACACCGGCACTTATGCTGCTGATGGATTTGATAAAACCAACATCGGCAAAGCTGTTGCTGCCGATGGCTTCGATAAAACCAACCTGGGTAAAACGGTCGCTGCTGACGGCTTCGACAAAACCGGCACCGCCGCTGCCATCAGCTAAGTATCAGCAGTCCTCCCACAGCCCGGCTTTGGCCGGGCTTAGTCATTTCTGAATCCCACACAAACCCCTTGTAGGAGTGAGCCTGCTCGCGATAGCAGTGGGTCAGTCAAACATCTATCAACTGACACACCGCTATCGCGAGCAGGCTCACTCCTACAGGGGTTTTGCGTCCGGCTGGAAATATGCGGGGCGTCCTTGCACTATGGCTGCATCCGAAACTCAGCCTCAGGAATTCACCCGCCATGCCCGATGACATCCACTTCTACGAACCCGCCAACGGCCACGGTCTGCCCCACGATCCGTTCAACGCCATCGTCGGCCCACGCCCGATCGGCTGGATTTCCTCGCAGGATGCCAACGGCCGCTTGAACCTGGCGCCATACAGCTTCTTCAATGCCTTCAACTACATTCCGCCGATCATTGGTTTTTCCAGCGTCGGGCGCAAAGACAGCCTGAACAACATCGAGCAGACCGGCGAGTTCGTCTGGAACCTCGCCACCCGGCCGCTGGCCGAGCAGATGAACCAGAGCTGCGCGATGGTCGCGCCTGAGGTCAACGAGTTTGAATTGGCGGGTTTGACGACAGTGGCGTCAAAAGTGATTTCAATACCACGGGTCGCAGAAAGTCCGGTGTCCTTCGAATGCAAGGTCACGCAGATCATTCAATTGCAGCGCGCTGATGGCGAGACGGTGCCGAGCTGGCTGATCCTCGGCGAAGTGGTCGCCGTGCATATCGCCAAGTGGCTGTTGAAGGATGGAATCTACGACACCGCCGCGGCAGAACCGATTCTGCGCGGCGGCGGGCCGGCGGATTATTTCCAGTTGGGGCCTGAGGCCCTGTTCAAGATGTGGCGTCCGGGCGCCAACAAGTAACGCGTTACCAGATCAACTCGGCGTCTTCAGTGACGCCATTGAGGTTATCCAGCTCCTTGATGGCCGCTTCATCAGCGGCAATGGCGCCGGGGAAGATCTGGTCATTCAACAGTTTGTGAAAGCGTGGTGCACCGCCATCGACCAGGGCCTTGACCGCGATTGCCGCGTGATAGCCCTTGTTGCCGCCCAACTCGACGGGGACGACTGCGGAAACTGCTTCGAAGTGTTCGAACTCTTTACGTGCCATGTCACATATCCCGGCTCAGACAAACAAGCCGGACATTAAACCCTCAACCGACGAGTTTGTGTACCGGCGCCAGGCATTGACCGAGGGCTTGCGCCGCCGACACGTCCTTGAAGGTGTGGAAGTCGAGGCTGTTGACCACCAGTTCCTGCACCAGCTCGGCGAAGATTTCCATCGATGGGCTGTTGAAATAGTTGGTCATCATTTGCTGGCTGCTCCAGAAGCCGGAGACCAGCCACAACTCGGGATCACACTGCGAATGCTGCAAGGCAAAGCTCAGGCAACCGGGGGCGGCGCGGGACGGCTCAATCAACGCGCTCAGGCGTACACCGAGTTCCGCCGAACGCCCGGCGCGCGCTCGAACGAAGGCCATATGACTGACGGGAATCTGCTTGGACATGTTCAACCCTCCCAGGGAGTCGCGTGGCAGCCGGGGGACGGGCTGCGACAGGATCAAAGGTTAAGGGCCGCACGCCAGCCGCCGTTAGTCGATTCCTGTCGCTGCGTTGCACAATCCTGCGAGACTGTGCAGAAGACCTGTAACAACCTGTAAAACTGCGTCACACGGTTGTCATACGGCGTATCAAGCAACTTTGCTGCCCTACAACCTGCTATGGCTGAGCCCGCCCACAATCCCATGCAGGATCAGGCAAGCATTTCGCAGGATGTGTCTACCGCTGGCGCTTGCACAAACATATGCTCTGCTCCATTCCACCTCCCCTGCCGAGGATGCCGTGCATGACGTCATTCGATCGTTTTCAAGCCGAACCCACCGCTGACATGGAAAAACAGCGCGCGGAACTGGCGGCGATCATCCGCCGCAACACCACCGACGATGGCAGCTACGAGACCGCCATCGGCTCGCTGTTCATGTCGCGTCACACCCGATCCCACGACTTTGCCCCGGTGCTCGCGCAACCGGCGCTGTGCATCATGGCGCAGGGACGCAAAGAGGTGCGGCTGGCCGACGAGTTCTTCAATTACGATCCGCTGAATTACCTGGTGGTGTCGGTTTCGATGCCATTGAGCGGGCGCGTGGTGAATGTCTCGCCGGAAGAACCGATCCTCGCCGTGCGCCTGGATATCGACCCGACCGAAATCACCGCGCTGATCGCCGACGCCGGTCCGATGGGCGTGCCGACGCGGCCGACCGGGCGGGGTTTGTATGTCGAGCAGATCGACAGTTCGATGCTCGATGCCGTGCTGCGTCTGGCGCGCCTGCTCGATGCACCGAAAGACATCGCCATGCTCGCGCCGCTGATTCGCCGGGAGATTCTTTATCGCCTGTTGCGCAGCCCGCAGGGCCATCGTTTGTATGAAATCGCGATCGCCAATAGCCAGAGCCATCGCATCAGTCAGGCGATCAAATGGTTGAACGGCAACTTCGAACAGCCGCTGCGCATTGATGATTTGGCGAAAGAAGTGAACCTCAGCGTCTCGACCTTGCATCACCGTTTCAAGGCGATGACGGCGATGAGTCCGTTGCAGTATCAGAAGCAGTTGCGCCTGCAAGAGGCGCGGCGGTTGATGTTGGCGGAGGGGCTGGAGGCTTCGGCGGCGGGGTATCGCGTCGGGTATGAAAGTCCGTCGCAGTTCAGCCGTGAGTACAGCCGGCTGTTTGGTGCGCCGCCGTTAAGGGATTTGGCGCGGTTGAGACTTTCGGTGTGACCGTTAGAAGCCCCTCACCCTAGCCCTCTCCCTGAGGGAGAGGGGACTGAATGGGGGATATTGAAGAAGTACGCTGACCTGAAAGTACTTTGCCGAATCCATAATCGACTCGATATCTCAGGTCGATGGATAGCGCCAGACACCTCGGTCGGCCCCCTCTCCCTCCGGGCGGTCCGACGTTTCGGGAGGGCTGGGGTGAGGGGCGATTTGGAGTCAGCCCCCAATCTAAGCTCCCAACACCCGACAAGCCTCCACCGGCAACGTCACCGACACCGGATGCCCGATCGCCAATCCGATCCCCTGACACGGCGTACTCAACGCCGTAAACGTCACCCCGGAACACTCCACCGTGGTCTCGATGGTCGCGCCGATATCACGCACAAACGTCACCTTGCCGAGCAAGCGATTCCCCGCCGTCGCCTGCGCTGCCGACAGTTGCAGGTCTTCGGGGCGAATCAGCATCTTCACTTTCTGCCCCACGACAATGCTGCTACAGATCGGCACTTGCAGCGCGTCACCACCCGGCAGGCTGACCTTGCCATCGCCCAGCGCCGTGGCCGGGAAAATATTGCCCGAGCCGATGAAGTCCGCGACAAACTCATTGGCCGGATGCCGATAGATTTCGATCGGCGTACCGACCTGCTGCACCTTGTGTTCGCCCAGCACGACGACGATATCGGCCATGGTCATCGCTTCGCGCTGATCGTGGGTGACCATGATCGTGGTGATGTTCAGGCGCTGCTGCAGTTGGCGGATTTCCACCTGCATCGACTCGCGCAGCTTGGCGTCGAGCGCCGACAGCGGCTCATCGAGCAGGAGGATTTTCGGGTGCGAAGCAATCGCCCGGGCAATTGCCACGCGCTGCCGCTGGCCGCCGGAAAGTTTCGCCACCGGGCGATCGATCATCGCTTGCAGCTGAATCAGCTCCAGCAACTCCACCACGCGTTTGTGTTGATCAGCCTTGCTGACGCCGCGCAACTTCAGCGGGTAGGCGATGTTCTCGCCGACGGTCATGTGCGGGAACAGCGCCAGCGACTGGAACACCATGCCGAAGTTGCGCAGGTGCGCCGGGGTCTGGCCGATATCTTCGCCGTCCAGGCGTATCTCGCCGCCAGTGAGGGTTTCCAGCCCGGCGATCATCCGCAGCAAGGTGGTTTTGCCGCAGCCGGAAGGGCCGAGGAAACACACCAGTTTGCCTTCCGGCAAATGCAGGTTGACGTCTTGTACCGCGCACGCCGAGCCGTAGAATTTCTCGACGTTTTCCAGAATCAGACCAGTCATGTTGCACCTCAAATCAAAAGGAAACGCCGCCCTCGCCCACCAGCTTCTCCAGCGCCCAGATCAGGACGAAGTCGATCAGCACGATCAGCACGGCAAACGAGAACACGGTAGGGTCGAGCGATGACACGGTGCGGCTGTACATCCAGATCGGCACGGTCATGACGTCGATGGTGTAGAGGAAATAGGTCACGGTGAATTCGTTGAACGAGACGATGAACGCCAGCAGCATGCCCGCCAGAATCCCCGACTTCATCAACGGCACCACCACATCGACGATGGCCCGCAGCGGTGAGGCGCCAAGCATCCGCGCCGCTTCCTCGACTTCGCTGCCGATGGAAAGCATCGCTGCGGTGCAGTTCTTCACCACAAACGGCAGCGCCAGAATCACGTGGGCAATCACCAGCCGCGAAGTGGTCAGGTGGAACGGCAGGCTGTCGAACACCAGCAGCAAGGCCAGGCCCAACACCACCATCGGGAACACCAGCGGCAGCGACATCAGTTGCAGCGCCACGGCCTTGCCACGGAATTCGCAGCGGGTCAGCGCATACGCGGCGGGTACGGCGATCAGCGTGGCGAAAACCATCGTCAGGCACGACACCAACAGGCTGGTGGCCATGGCCTGACCGAGACTGAGCACGTCGCTGGCGTCCGGCGAAACAAAGGTGTGCCAGGCCGCTTTGTACCATTGCAGGCTGTAGCTGCTCGGTGGGAAGTCGAGGTTCGACGCACCGCTGAACGACATGACGATCATGGTCAGGATCGGCAACACCGCCAGCAGCAGAATGAAGCCGGAGAGGATGCCGGCGAACTTGCCGGTTTCGCCGGGCAGCAGCGCCATACGCTTCTTGGTCAGGGCACTCATTGCGAAGCCTCCAGCAGACGCCGACGACGGCCAGTGATGTATTCAGAGAGAGTCATGATCGCCAGCGTGGTGACAATCAGCACCACCCCGGCTGCCGACGCGGCAGGCCAGTTCATCAGCGGCGCGATCTGGTCATGCACCATCACCGCCAGCATCGGCACGCGACGGCCTCCGAGCAGCAACGGCACCACGAAGCTGCTGGCGTTGTAGGCGAACACCAACGTTGCACCGGTGATGATCCCCGGCAAACTCATCGGCAGAACCACTTGGCGGAACACTTGAAAACGGCTGGCACCGAGGGTCGCAGCCGCTTCCTCATAGGTGCGGGCGACGCCGCGCATGGCGCTGGCGATCGGCAGCACGGCGAGCGGAAACGCTGTTTGCACCAGGCCCATCAGGACGCCGTTCTGGTTGTACAGCAACATGATCGGCCGCTTGATCAGGCCGAGGCCCATCAGCGCCTGATTGAGCATGCCGCCGGGACCGAGAATCACCAGCCAGCCGTAGCTTTGCAGCAGCAGATTGACCAGCAGTGGCAACAGCACCGCTGCGAGGAAAATCCGCCGCAGAAACGGCGAGGTCAGCCGCGACATGGTGTACGCCACCGGAATCGCCAGCACCACGGCAATCACCGCGCTGATCAGCGCCAGACGCAAGGTCAGCAGTAAGGATTTCAGGTAGTACGGTTCGAGCAACTGGGCGTAACTGGCCAGGCTGAAACCGCTCCACTCCGCGCCTTTGGTGCCGACGCTCATGCGCAGCACCAGCAGGCTGGCGGCGATCAGCACGCCGAGAAACAGCATCGACGGCGTGAGGAAAAGCCACGCCCGTGCAGTCGGAGAAACGCCGCGCGCCGGGCGCACGGCAGCGGCGCCGACCGCTTGGGTCAGGGATTGATGTTCCATAGCAATAATCTCGTCAATGGAAAAACAACTGACGAACACAACTCTCCAAACCACCCCCGCCCCCTTGTAGGAGTGAGCCTGCTCGCGATAGCGGTGTGTCAGCCACCTAATAGGTTGACTGGTATGACGCTATCGCGAGCAGGCTCACTCCTACAGGGGATTTGTGGTGTTCTGAAGGTTTGTGTTCGGCTCAGGAAGAAAAAATTTCCGTATAGCGACGAATCCATTGGTCATGCACGGTGGCCAGGAAGGCGTTGTCGTGCATGATCGCCTTCTCGGCAATCTGCTCCGGCGTCAGAATGAACGGGCTCTTGCGCGCTTCGGCGGAGATGATCGCCTTGGCGTTGACCGGGCCGTTGAAGATGTCCTCGGCCATCTTGCCCTGCACCAGCGGGTCGAGGGAGTGGTCGATGAAGGTGTAGGCCAGGTCGGTGTCGCCCGGCCGATTCTTCGGCATCACCGAGAGCATCAGGTCGGTGTAGAACCCTTCCTTCATGCCGAACGTAGCGCCGAGGCCGTAGTTCGGATCGCGGATCTGTTTGGGGAAAAATGCCGGGGCATAGAGGCCGCCCATGTCCAGCGAACCGGTGCGGAACAGCTCGGCAATCTGGTTCGGGTTTTCGCCCAACGTCACCACGCGATCCTTGAGTTCGGCGAGCTTCTTGAAGCCCGGCTCAATGTTGTGTTCGTTACCGCCAGCCAGTTTCGCGGCGATGATGATCAGGTCCATCGCCTCGGTCCAGTTCGGCGGTGGCAGGAAAATATTCGGCGCCAGATCGGCATCCCACAACGCGGCATAACTGCTCGGCGCCTCTTTCTGGGTGCGAGTGCTGTAGACCAGACTGTTGCACCACAACAGGTAACCGATGCCGTGCCCGTTGGCGCCGGTACGGTATTTTTCCGGGACGTCGACCAGGTTGGGAATGCGGTTGAGGTCGGGTTTTTCCAGCAGCCCGGCGGCCGCCAGACCTTCGGCGCCGACGCCTGCCAACGTGATGATGTCGTACTGCGGACGATCACCGCCGGCCTTGAGTTTGGCGACCATTTCCGAAGTGCTGCCGGTGCGGTCGGCGATGACCTTGGCGCCAGTCTTGGCTTCGAACGTGGCGGCGATGTTGCGCAGTGCCGCGAGGCCGGTGTCATCCGACCAGGTCAGCAATCGCAGGGTCTTGCCGGCGAAGCGGGTGTCGCTGGCGCTCGCCCGGATGAAGGGCATGCTCAGGGCAGCCGCCGCCACCGAGGCGACGCCGACGGTTTTAATGAATTGACGCCTGTTCAGATCGTGCTCGCCCATGACGGACCCCCTTTGTTCTTTTAAGTATGAGGTTGGTCGCAACCGTTGCATCCGCGCGGCCGGATCCGCTGCAGGCCTTGTTTTCAAAGGCCTGCAGCGCTGCCGACGGGTTCATCCTGAGGTCGTGCAAAACAGCTGACTATCGATAAAAACTCATTGAAGCCATGACGCCGACGCATGCCTCGTTGCGAGGCATGCGCTGACCTTTTTCGGGCGTTCAGAGCGCCCGGATCACGTGTTTGATTTCCTGAAACGCGGCCAGGCCCCACGGCCCCAATTCGCGGCCGATGCTGCTCTGCTTGTAACCGCCCCACGCGGTTTGCGGGAAGATCACTTGCGGCGCGTTGAGCCACACCAGCCCCGCCTGCAGGGCGTTGGCGACCCGCTCGGCGGTCTCGGCGTTACGCGTCACCACACTGGCGACCAGGCCGAACTGGCTGTCGTTGGCCAGGGCAATTGCCTCGGCTTCGCTGCTGAAACGGCGCACGCACAGCACCGGGCCGAAAATCTCTTCGCACCACAGCGCACTGTCGAGGGGCACGTCGGTGAACACGGTTGGCTGCAAAAAATATCCGCGCGGCAGATCTGCCGGACGATTGCCGCCGCACACCAGCTTCGCGCCAGCGCTCAGCCCCCGGTCGATGTGACCAAGCACGCGCTGGTATTGCGCCTGATTGACCAGTGCGCCCATCTCCACGTCCGGGTCGAACGGATCTGCCACGCGAATCGCTTGAGCACGCTTGTGCAAACGTTCAAGGAATTCATCCGCCAATTCATCGGCAACCAACACACGGCTGGTGGCCGAGCACATCTGCCCGGCATTGAAGAAACCGCCACCGCAAGCCAGCTCGACCGCCAGTTCCAGATCAGCATCCTTGAGCACCAGCAGCGAAGATTTGCCGCCCAGTTCCAGGCTCACGCCCTTCACCGTTTCGGCGGCACGCTGCATCACCTGGACACCGACGGCGTTGCTGCCAGTGAAAGAAATCTTGGCGATGCGCGGATCCGCCGACAGTGGTGCACCGACCGCCAGACCGGTACCGCAGACGACGTTGAACACGCCGTTGGGCAGGCCGGCTTCAGCGATGATCGCCGCCAGTTCCAGCTCCGGCAGCGGCGTGACTTCCGACGGTTTCAGCACCACGCAGCACCCGGCGGCGAGGGCCGGCGCGAGTTTCCACGCGGTGGTGACCATGGGGAAATTCCACGGCACGATCAGCCCGACCACGCCGCAGGGCTCGCGGCGCAAGCGTGCGCTGAAATCATCGCTGGGCAGCGGCACATGGCTGTCCTGTCTCGCGTCGAGGCCTTCAGCGAGTTCGGCGTAGTACTCGAAGGTGGCGATCACATCGTCAACGTCGATGGCCGCTTCGAACTGCGGTTTGCCGTTGTTGCTCGATTGCAGTTTCATCAAGTGATCGCGACCGTTGCGCACGCCATTGGCGATGTTGCGCAGAATCGCGCCGCGCTCGGCACCGCTGGTTTGCGACCAGTCCTTGAATGCTTCAGTCGCAGCGCTCACGGCCTGGCTCACCGCGTGCTCGTCACCGCCATTGACCGTGGTCAGCAACGCCTCGGTGGCCGGGTTGATCACCCGCAGATGTTCGCGGCCGGCCGACCATTGGCCGTTGATGTAGAGCCCGTCGAGTGTGGTTGGAAAATTGATCATTGGGCCACCGCCTGCATCCACTGGTTCTGGTCGATTTCGATCACGGTCGGGCCTTGGCGATCGGTGGCGGCACGCAGTGCACTGCGCAAATGTTCCACCGAGTTGATCGCTTCGGCGGCGCAGCCGAGGGCCTTGGCCACGCCAACGAAATCCGGGGTGTAGATGTCGACGCCGACCGGTTCGATGGCGCGGTTGACCATGTATTTCTTGATCTCTTCGTAGCCCTGGTTATTCCACAGCAGGACGATCACCGGGGTGCGCGCTTCGACGGCGCTGGCCAGTTCCGGCAGGGTGAACTGCAGACCGCCGTCGCCGATCAGGCACACCACCGGTGGCCGTGCACCTTTATCGGGTTGTCCACCGAGCCATGCGCCAATCGCTGCCGGCAACGCATAGCCGAGGGTGCCGTAGCCGGTCGATGAGTTGAACCAGCGACGCGGACGCTCCGGGTTGAAGGTCAGGTTGCCGGTGTACACCGGTTGCGTGGAGTCGCCGACGAACACCGCGTCGGGCAATTCGTGCAGCACGGTTTCGAGGAAACGGGTTTGCGCCAGCGTCGCTGCATCCCAGGTCACGGCCAGATCATCACGCAGACGCGCCGCGCGCACCTGGCCCCAATCGTTGCGGCGCTCGGCCAACGCTTTGTGCGACAAGGCGCTGAGCAATGCCTGCGCGGCATTGCGCGAATCGGCAACCAGGGCGACGTGTGGCGGATAGTTACGCACGGTCTGATCGGCGTCGATGTCGATGCGCAGCAGTTTGCCGGGAATCTCGAAACCACCGGCGAAGGTCACGTCGTAATCGGTTTCGGCCAGTTCAGTGCCGATCGCCAGCACCACATCGGCATCGGCGACCAGTGCGCGGGTGGCAACCAGGCTTTGCGTCGAGCCGATCAGCAGCGGATGCGCCGACGGCAACATGCCTTTGGCGTTGATGGTCAGCGCCACCGGTGCGTCGAGCAGTTCGGCCAGTTCGGTAAGCTCTGCTGCGGCATCGATCGCACCGCCACCGGCGAGAATCAACGGACGTTGGGCGCCGGCCAGCAACGCACTCATACGGCTTACGGCAGCGGGCGCGGCACCGGCGCGGTCGATGTTGACCGGGACACTGGCGAGCAGCTCATCGGCCTCTTCCACCAACACGTCCAGCGGAATTTCGATGTGCACCGGACGCGGACGCCCGGCCTGGAACAAGGCGAATGCGCGAGCGAGCACGCCGGGCAATTCCGAAGCCGACATCAGGGTGTGAGAGAACGCCGCGACGCCAGCGACCAGTGCGCTCTGGTTCGGCAACTCGTGCAGCTTGCCGCGCCCGCCGCCCAACTGATTGCGGCTCTGCACGCTGGAGATCACCAGCATCGGGATCGAGTCGGCGTAAGCCTGGCCCATGGCGGTGGTGATGTTGGTCATGCCCGGGCCGGTAATGATGAAGCACACACCCGGTTTGCCGCTGGTCCGCGCATAACCGTCGGCCATGAAACCGGCGCCCTGTTCATGTCGTGGGGTGACGTGGTTGATGCTCGAACGGGCCAGCCCGCGATACAGCTCCACGGTGTGCACGCCGGGAATGCCGAACACCTGCTCGACCCCATAACCTTCGAGTAACTTGACCAGTACTTCGCCACACGTCGCCATGTCATTGCCCTTTTGTCAGCTAAAAACACAGATCCCTTGTGGGAGCGAGCCTGCTCGCGAAAGCGCTGGATCAGCCAACATCAATGCTGAATGTGAAACAGCCTTCGCGAGCAGGCTCGCTCCCACATGACCTGAACATGGGCTCATTGAACGGTCGGCAGGTAGCGGCAACAATCGATTAAAAGTCATACTAGCCATGTCCTCACGTCATACCTTGGATCCCCATGAAACGACTGCCTCCCCTGCCCGCCCTGCACACGTTTCTGATCACCGCGCAGTGCTGCAACTTCACCCGGGCCGCCGAGCAATTGCACATCACACAAGGCGCGGTGAGCCGGCAGATCGCCGGGCTGGAAGATCATCTGGGGTATGAACTGTTCATCCGTCTGGCCCGTGGCCTGGAGTTGACGGCCGAAGGCCGGGAGTGGTTGCCACGGGTGGAGAAGGTCTTCGGACTGATCACTGAGGCCACCGAGCAGATCGGTCTCAAGCGCGAAACCCTGCAACTCAAGGCGCCCAGTTGTGTGATGCGCTGGCTGGTGCCGCGCCTGCTGCAATGGCAAAAGGAACGCCCGGATGTGCCGGTCAAACTGACCACGACGTTGGCCCATGGCGTGGACTTTCAGCGCGAGCAGTTCGACGCGGCGGTGATCTATGGAGCGCCGCCGGACAACTCCTCGACCGCGCTGCATCTGTTCGATGAACAACTGACCCCGGTTTGCTCACCGGCACTTTTGAAAGGCCCACCGGAACTGTCCGACCCGGCCGATCTGCAACAGCATCTGTTGTTGCATCCGACCCGCGACACTCAGGACTGGAAGGTCTGGCTGACGGCGGCCGAACTGCAGTTGAATAACGTCAACATGGGCCAGCATTTCGAAACGCTGGATCAGGCGATGTCGATGGCGTCGCATGGGACGGGGGTGGCGATTGGCGACTGGTCGTTGATCGGCGACGACTTGCGTGCCGGACGGCTGGTGATGCCGTTTGAATTGAAGGTGAGGACGGGGTTGGCGTATTACGTGGTGGTGCCTGCGGGAACCGAGCCTTCGCCGCAGCTGGAGGAATTGATGATCTGGCTGGTTGAGCAGGCGCATTTGCGGTGAGGCCTTCCCCCTCACCCTAACCCTCTCCCAGAGGGAGAGGGGACTGACCGGGTTGTTTTGTCGAGTTACACCGACCTGAAGGTGCTGTACCGAATCCATAATCGACTCGATCACTCAGGTCGATGTACAACGCCAGACACCTCGGTCGGCTCCCTCTCCCTCCGGGAGAGGGCTGGGGTGAGGGTAAAGCTGTATATCAATACCCGACAGTAAACCGCTCACGCGAATGCTTCGGCGTTTCCACTTCGTCGATCAGCGCAATCGCGTAATCGGCAAAGGTGATCCAGCTACGCCCTTCAGCGCTCACCAGCAAGTGATCCTGACCGACACGGAAACTACCCGTACGCTCACCTTCGACAAACTCCGCCGAAGGCGACAGAAAGGTCCAGTCCAGCTCCTGCTCCTGACGCAACGCCTCAAGAAACGCCGCACCCGCACTGGCTTCAGTTTTGTACTCGGCCGGAAACCCCGCACTGTCGATCACTCGCGTGTCGTCCGGCAGCAACAACGAACCGGCACCGCCCACTACCAGCAAACGCTGAACGCCTGCCTGCTTCACCGGCCCGACAATCGCCTCCGCAGGCACGGTGGCAAAATGCGCGGCGGTGATCACCACATCATGACCGGCCACGGCGTCCTGCAACGCGGCCGAATCCAGCACATCGACTTTCTTGCTGACCACACCGCTACGGGCGCCGATCTTCGAGGTATCGCGGGCGATAGCGGTGACGCTATGGCCGCGACGCAGGGCTTCTTCCAGCAGTTGGCTACCGGCGCGGCCGGTGGCACCAATGATTGCAATCTTGCTCATGACATTCTCCAATTGGCTTGAGAGTGCTGCGTTTTCAGAATCGGCTTACCACTGCATTTCGCCCTTGGCGACTTTCGCGCTCAGCTCCAGCGAACTTTCTTCGCCGAGTGTCGGGTAGCGCTTTTTCATCGCGGCGATCAGTGCGGCGGAATCTTTGGCCTTGGCGGTTTCCGCGTCGAAAGCCTTAATGTAGTCGGCGGTGAATTTCACGCTGGCCAGCGAGCGGCTGCTGTCACCCAGGTAGTGACCCGGCACCACGGTGTTCGGTTTGAGGGTTTCGATCGAGTGCAACGTTTCCAGCCAGTCGGCGTGGGATTGCGCGCTCTGGGTATCGGCCATCCATACGTGGATGTTCTCGGCGACAACCACACCACCGACCACGGCTTTGAGCGACGGGATCCACACAAAACTGCGATCCGGTTGTTTGCCGTCGAGACCGATGACCTGCAATTTCTGCCCTTCGAGCATCAGGCTGTCACCCTTGAGCACGCCCGGCACGATGGTTTTCGCCGGCACGTCGGCGCCCATTTTCGGGCCCCAGAAGGCCAGTTTGCCGGCGACGATTTTGTTGATGTGATCAACCGTCGGCTGCGAGGCCAATACCTTGGCCTCCGGGAATGCCTTGGTCAGGGTATCAAGGCCGAAGTAATAATCCGGGTCGCCATGGCTGATGTAGATGGTGGTCAGGTGCTTGCCGCTGGCGCGGATCTTTTCCACGACTTGCTCGGCCTGGGATTTGCCGAATTGCGCATCAACGAGGATCGCGTCTTTCTCACCGCTGACCAGCACCGAGGTCACCGGAAAAATCGCGTTTGTCCCTGGGTTGTAGACATCCAGGGTCAGATTGGCAGCCGCTGCATGCGCGGCGAAACCCAGGGAAGCAGTGGCGAGCAGAACGCGTTTGAGTGTGGTGAAGCCGATCATCTGTTGCTCCGATGTCCGAATGCCGTATTTGGCGATGGAACAGAGCTTAGTTGCCTGACTCAGTACAAAAAATGCGATGCTTGAACATAGTTTGTTTCTGAAAGCGGGCAAATCATGGATCGTCTCCAAGCAATGCGGGTGTTTGTCACCGTGGTGGACCTGGGCAGCCAGTCGGCAGCGGCCGATCATCTGGACCTTTCGCGGCCGGTGGTTTCACGTTATCTGGCAGAGCTGGAGGACTGGGTCGGCGCGCGCCTGATGCACCGCACCACGCGCAAGTTGAGCCTGACCGCCGCCGGCAGTGAGATTCTGCCGCGCTGCCGGCAGATGCTGGAGTTGTCGAGCGACATGCAGGCCGCCGTCAGCGAACCCCACGATGCCCCGCGCGGGCTATTGCGGATCAGCGTCAGCACTTCGTTCGGCCAGGCCCAACTGGCGGATGCGATGGCCGCCTACGTCAAACGCTATCCGGGTGTGAGCATCGATCTGCAAATGCTCGATCGCACGGTGAATCTGGTCGATGAGCGCATCGACCTGGCGATTCGCACCAGTAACGATCTCGACCCCAACCTGATCGCCCGGCGCCTGACCGTTTGTCGTTCGGTTGTCTGCGCCGCCCCGGCCTATCTGCGAGAACAGCCGGCGCCATTACGGGTCGAGGATCTGAGCAGACACAATTGCCTGACGCACTCGTATTTCGGCAAAAGCCTGTGGCATTTCGAGGAGGATGGCGAACCGGTTTCAGTGCCGGTGCAGGGCAATATCAGCGCCAACGAGGCCAGCACGTTATTGCGCGCGACACTGGCTGGCGCGGGGGTGGCGATGCTGCCGACCTATCAGGCCGGGGTGCATATTCACAGCGGCGAACTGGTCCGCCTGCTGCCCCATGCCGAGCCGCGACAGATGAACATCTACGCGGTGTACGCCTCACGCAAACACATGCCGGCGGCGCTGCGCAGCATGCTGGATTTTCTGGTGCTCAGGTTCCCCGAAAACCCCGAATGGGATATCGGCCTGTAAACCCAATCCACTGTGGGAGCGAGCTTGCTCGCGAAGAGGGAATTTCATTCGAAATCTGCATTGGCTGACACGCCCTCTTCGCGAGCAAGCTCGCTCCCACAAAGCGTCCATCAGCGTGCTGAATGGTCGGTTAAATCCTCGAGCACACTCGCTGGCAACTCCCCATCGCTGACCTATGCTGAAGGTAATACCGCAGGGTATGTCGTTCAGAGGTCAACGCCATGAACATCAAAACAAGAAGGTATGTCGCGATTTTCATCACCTGCGCCGCCACGCTGGCGCTGTACGGCACCGCCGCCTGGCGGGTCGAACAGCTGCGACAACTGCCGCGCGAGTATGCGAGCTGCAACTTCGAGCGCTGCATTCCGCACAATGCCACTCTGAACGCATTGCGCTGATATTCAACTGTAGGAGTGAGCCTGCTCGCGATAGCGGTGTGTCAGTCAAACTTTATTGTATGACACACCGCTATCGCGAGCAGGCTCACTCCTACAGGGGTGTTGTGGTGTCTGTGGATCAGTGTTCGGCCTTCAGGCTGTCGCGGAAAGCCTTTGGTGAAATCCCCACCCGGCGCCGAAACAGGCGCGTGAAGTTGGTCGGATCGGAAAACCCCAACAACTCCGACATCTCGTAAATCGTCATGCTGGTGTAGGTCAGCAAGCGCTTGGCTTCCAGCAACTGACGCTCGTGCATGATCTGCAACGCCGGTTGCCCCGCCAGTTCACGGCAAGTGCCGTTAAGGTGCGATACCGAAATCCCCAGCCGATGCGCCAGGTCTTCAACCTTCACATGCTGGCGATAAGTTTCCTCGACCAATTGAATAAAGCCATTGAGGTATTCGCGCTGACGTTGCGGCCGCTGACTGGCTTTGTGCCGCACGATCGCCTGACGGCTGACCCAGACCATGATCACGCTGACCAGCGAATGCATGAGCATTTCCCGCGCCGGTTGATGACCGTTGTATTCGGCCTGCAATGCCGAGAACAGGCTGTTGAGGTAATCACCGTCGGTGCCTGCCGGGTAGTTTTCTGCACTGGCCAGTGCGTGCACCGAATCGCCCAGTTGCGCCTGCAAGTGATTGATCAGCGGTGTGGCGAGGGTAACGATGAATCCTTCGACGTCTTCGGAAAAGCGAAAGCCGTGCACCGATAACGGTGGCAGCACTTGAATCGCCGGGGTGTGGAGTTGCGTGCGCTGCCCTTCGATCTCAAGCTCTGCCTGACCTTTGAAGACGAAGAGCAACTGGCACAAATCAGCATGGCGGTGGGGTTTGATTTCCCACTCATGTTCGCGACTGCGGGAGGAAATGGTTTCACAGTGCAGCAAGTCAGGGGTCGGCCAGTCCAGGCTTTCACCGTAGAGCTTGAACACTGGAATCGAAGGCAGCTCAGGCTTGTTCATCACTTCAATCCAGGCCTCGGGGTTGTGGGCGATAATCGCACCGATTGGCAGAATGTACAGGTATCAGCTCAGTTTTCACCTTCAATTGACAGACCCGCAAGGGAAAAATGCAAGCACTCGATCCATAAAAAATATTCACCGGCGCTTGTCGCGTGAAGCTTGCGAGCCATAAAAACAATGAAAACGCTGAAAACCCAAGTCGCCATTATCGGCGCCGGTCCGTCCGGATTGCTCCTCGGCCAGTTGCTGCACAACGCTGGTATCGACACCCTCATCCTTGAACGCCAGACACCTGATTACGTGCTCGGACGCATTCGCGCCGGGGTACTTGAACAGGGCATGGTAGAGCTGTTGCGTCAGGCTGGCGTGAGTCAGCGCATGGACGCCGAAGGTCTGGTGCATGGCGGTTTCGATCTGGCCCTGGACGGACGTCAGGTGCACATCGATCTGCACGCGCTGACCGGTGGCAAGAGCGTGATGATCTACGGCCAGACCGAAGTCACCCGCGACCTGATGGCCGCTCGTCGGGAGGCTGGTGCGCCGACCATTTACCAGGCGAGGGATGTCGTTCCTCACGGCATGAAAAGCGACGAGGCATTTGTTACCTTCGAAAAGGACGGCGAAACCTTTCGCGTCGATTGCGATTACATCGCCGGTTGCGACGGTTTCCACGGGGTCGCGCGGCAGTCGATTCCGGCCGATAGCCTGAAGGTCTTCGAGCGGGTTTATCCGTTTGGCTGGCTGGGGATTCTGGCCGACACGCCGCCGGTGCATGAGGAGTTGGTCTACGCCCGCCATGAACGTGGCTTCGCTCTGTGCAGCATGCGTTCGGCCACCCGCACCCGCTATTACCTGCAAGTGCCGGCGGATGAAAACGTCGACGACTGGAGCGATCAACGCTTCTGGGATGAGTTGAAAAATCGCCTGCCGGTGGCGCTCGCGGAGAAACTGGTCACAGGCCCTTCGATCGAGAAAAGCATCGCGCCGCTGCGCAGTTTTGTCGTCGAGCCGATGCAGTACGGACGGATGTTTCTCGTCGGCGACGCGGCGCATATCGTCCCGCCCACTGGCGCCAAGGGTTTGAATCTGGCCGCCAGCGACGTCAGCACGTTGTTCAATATTCTGCTGAAGGTTTATCGCGACGACCGCACCGATCTGCTGGAGAAATACTCGGAAATCTGCCTGCGCCGCGTGTGGAAAGCCGAGCGCTTTTCCTGGTGGATGACCTCGATGCTGCATCGCTTCGATGACCACGATGCGTTCAGCCAGCGCATCAGCGCTTCGGAACTGGACTACTTTGTCAGTTCAGAAGCAGGGCGAAAAACCATTGCAGAAAATTACGTCGGACTTCCTTATGAGGCTATCGAATAGCCTGCTACCGACTTACACTGGCGAGCATCCCCGCTCGCCTGATGATCTGCGGGACTCTCACTGCCCGCAGGTTTTGCCCGTGACCAATCTCAATCACCCCGAAACGCCCAAACCGGCCATTCGCAGCGTGCTGGTCGCGCTGATGATGGCGATCTTTCTCGGCGCGCTGGACCAAACCATTGTCGCCGTGTCGATGCCGGCCATTTCTGCGCAGTTCAAGGACGTCAGCCTGCTGGCCTGGGTGATTTCCGGGTACATGGTCGCGATGACGGTGGCCGTGCCGATCTACGGCAAGCTCGGCGACTTGTACGGGCGGCGCAAACTGATGCTGTTCGGCATGGGCCTGTTCACCCTCGCCTCACTCTTTTGCGGCATGGCGCAGAGCATGGAGCAACTGGTGCTGGCGCGGATCCTTCAGGGCATCGGCGCCGGCGGGATGATCTCGGTAAGTCAGGCGATCATCGGTGACATCGTGCCGCCGCGTGAACGCGGGCGTTATCAGGGTTACTTCAGCAGCATGTACGCGGTGGCCAGTGTCGCCGGCCCGGTACTCGGTGGTTACATGACCGAGTACCTGTCGTGGCGCTGGGTATTTCTGATCAACCTGCCGCTGGGCCTCGGTGCCTGGTGGGTGGCGCGGCGCAATCTGCGTGGCCTGCCGATTCCCCAGCGCAAACCGGTCATCGATTACCTCGGCACGCTGCTGATGATCATCGGCCTCACTGCCCTGCTGCTGGGCATCACTCAGGTTGGCCAGGGTCATTCGTGGCGCAGCAGCGAAGTGATCGCTCTGTTTGCATGTGCGGTGGTGGTGTTGGCGCTGTTTGTCTGGCACGAACGCCGGGCGCGGGAGCCGTTGCTGCCGATGCACCTGTTCGCCAATCGCAACGCCCTGCTGTGCTGGTGCACGATTTTCTTCACCAGTTTCCAGGCGATTTCGTTGATCGTGCTGATGCCGCTGCGCTTTCAAAGCGTTACCGGGGCCGGGGCCGACAGTGCCGCGTTGCACTTGCTGCCGCTGGCGATGGGGCTGCCGATTGGTGCGTTTTTCGCCGGGCGTCGCACGTCGATTACCGGACGCTACAAACCGCAGATTCTGACCGGTGCGATGCTGATGCCGGTTGCGATCTTCGGTATGGCGTTCAGCCCACCCGAGGCGACGCTGGTCAGTGGTCTGTTCATGTTGCTCTGCGGTATCTCCAGCGGCATGCAATTCCCGACTTCGCTGGTCGGCACGCAAAACTCGGTAGAGCAACGCGACATCGGCGTAGCGACCAGCACCACCAACCTGTTTCGCTCCCTCGGCGGCGCAGTGGGTGTGGCGTTGATGTCGGCGCTGTTGCTAGCGTTGTTACAGGACTCCAGCTTCGCCCATCTGGCAAGCAGTTCACTGATGAGCGAAGGGCATTCGGGCAACGTCCTGCTCGATGGTCTGAACGCCGCGCCGGGTGATGCGCAGAACGCCTTGCGCGCGGAATTGCTGGTGACATTCCGGCATTTGCTGTGGGTAAGTGCGGCGGTGTCGTTGCTGGGATTGGCGGCAGCGATTGCGATGCCGAACAACCTGCTGCGCGGACGCGAGCACGGCGCCAAATAATTCAAACAACGCAGACCCCTTGTAGGAGTGAGCCTGCTCGCGATGCGGTATGTCAGTTGACATCATCGCTAAATGACACACCGCATCGCGAGCAGGCTCACTCCTACAGGAAGCCGGTGTTTCACTCAGGGGCTGTAGTAACCGACGGCTACAAGGAAATGCCCGGCCTTCTTCAGGTAAGCATGTTTGTCCTCAACCTTGCCGGTCACCGGGTTCTTCCAGCGATATTCATACTCACCGTCATCCTGCTTGCCGATCAGCGCCAGAATCGGCTCGCCCACCGGTTTGCCATCCGGATCCTTGATCTTGCCGAAGTCGGTGTTGATCAAGCGCAGATTGGTGCCGTGGGCAACGTAGCGCTGGGTGTTCAGATCAACCACAAACACATACAAGTCGTCCTGCAAGTAGCCACCCTTGAGCGAGTTGATCGCCGTCAGCGTGGCCTTCTCGTCTTTGCCCAAATCAGTCGCAGCTTTGTCGAGCAGTGCTTTGGCCTGCTCGGCCGAGGCTCGCGGCAAGTAGTAACCCACCGCCAGAATCCGCTGACCGATGCGCTGGTAATACACATGCTTGCGCTCGACCTTGCCGTCCGACCAGTTCTGCCAACGGTATTCGGCCTGCTGGATGCCGTTGCCTTCCGGCACTTTCAACGCGTCCTTGAAGGTTTTCTGCAAATCCGGGCCGAGCACTTCACTGACGTCACGACCGATCAACGCTGATGAAGGCCCGCCGCTGGCGAGCATCACGCCTTTGGTGTCGACCACGAACACGTAGCGATCCTTGTCGACGAACTCGCCCTGCCGGCTGAACGCGGCGAACGCCTTGTCGCCATTGTCGTGGTAATAGGCCAGGGCTTTTTCCAGCAAGGCGATGGCGGCCTGACTGTCATCCTTGGCGGTCGTGGCGGCGCTGGCCTGGCCGAAACCGGCCAGTAACATCACGCTGAGCCAGGCCACTTTATGCAAAAACCCCATAGCGCATCCCTCGTTCTTGTTGGTGTTTCAAGAGCGTAGACGGCTTGGGCTGATGTATGGATATTCAGAGGGTTTCTGAACGTTTCGCGGCTTAAGTGGTGAGGCAAGCCTCACCACTGTTGAGCAAGTCTTACGGGCGGGAATTGATCTGCTGCTGCAGGTTCTGAATCTGCGCCTGAAGGGTATTGATGTTGCGGGTCATCTGCCCGCGGAAAGCGTCGAACTCGGCGGTATTGCCGCCTTGCGGGGCTGCCGGGCGGTTGTCCTGCTCGCTTTTGAGGACGACGATTTCCTGTTCGAGGCGATCAATCGCCGCGCTCGGGTTGCCCTGCTTCTTCAACGCCGCGATATCGGCACCGAGGCTTTTGAACTGAGCGTCAAAGGCCTTCAACTGAGCGTCGACCTTGCTGGTGTCGGCCGGCGTGCTTTTCACCGTCGCCAGTTCCGCAGTCAAGGCTTTGACCTGCGCCTGCAACTGGGTATTGGCGTTCTGCTGTTCAGTGGTCTGCGCGGTCATCTGTGCCAGTCGTTTGTCCAGATCACTGGCCTGCCCCGCGACGCCTTGCTGCTGTTTGCTCTGATCGAGCAGCTTGCCTTCGAGCTGTTTGATCTGCAGCTTGAGGGCTTCGCTGTCACTGGTGACGTTGGACTGGCTGGCCACGACCTTGCCGGAAATGTCCTGCAAGCGCCCCGCCGCTTCTTCACTGATGCGCGCGAAACTTTCCTGAGTCGCAACCAGTTGCTGCTCCATCAACGAGATTTGCTGGAAACTCCACCAGGCCAGACCGACGAAGGCGAAAAACAGTGCGCCGACCAACGCCCACAACGGGCCGGTGCTGGCAGCCTTGACCTTGACCACGGGCGGCGTGCGCGAATGCACGGAGGTGCGAGCGGTGGTCGGAATGTCATCGTCGTCGAAGGTGTCGGCCCGCAGGCTCGGAACATCATCGAAATCGTCGTGGGCATCATTACGCATGGACATTGAGGCAACCTTTGTGAAACGCGGTGATGGCTAAATGCTGCGAAGTATAACCGCCGCAGCCGCAGGGATTGACCCCCAAGCGGCTACACGGTTCATTGCCGCCCGGCCGAATCGTTTCAACGGATGTCCTGAGCTTTCCACCAGCCGCAGAACTCATCCAGCGCCGACCACAGGCTGACTTTCGGATCGTAGTCCAGATAATGCCGGGCGCGGCTGATGTCGAGGGTGAAATTTTTTTTCATTACCTGCATGCCGAGCCGCGACAGGGTTGGCTCCGGACGCCCGGGCCAGAGCTTGCATGCACCTTCGTTGAGCGCCGCGACGCTGTAGGCCAGACCATACGATCTGTACTTGGTGACCTGCGGCACTTCCATCTTGCGCATCACGTAATTGACCACATCCCACAACGGTACCGGCGCACCGTTGCTGATGTTGTAGGCCTTGCCCAGCGCGGAACCGGCGGCCAGCAAACTGCTGAGCATCGCTTCGTTGAGGTTCTGCACGCTGGTGAAATCGACTTTGTTCAGGCCATTGCCGATGATCGCCAGGCGGCCCTTGCGCTGCATATTAAGCAGGCGCGGGAAGATGCTCATATCACCGGCGCCGGTGACGAAACGCGGGCGCAGGGCAATGGTTTCCAGGCCGAACTCCTGCGCACCGAAAACCTTTTGCTCAGCCAGATATTTGGTCGCGGCGTAGTGATGCTTGAAGCGCTTGGGTACTTGCTCTTCCGTCAGGTTGAAATGATCGCGGCCATCGAAATAGATCGATGGCGACGACAGATGCACCAAACGGCGGACGCGCTGTTTCAGACAGGCTTCGACAACGTTTTCGGTGACCTGCACGTTGCCTTGATGAAAGTCCTGATAGCGCCCCCACAGCCCGACGGCGCCCGCGCAATGCACCACGGCTTCAACATCGGAACACAACTCGCGGACCAGATCGGGATCGGTCAGGTCGCCGGGGACAAACTCGGCGCCACGGCGCACCAGATGTTCGACGCTCTCGGCCCGGCGACCGTTGACCCGCACGTCCAGGCCCTGCTCCAGGGCGAAACGCGCAAAGCGTCCGCCAATGAAGCCGCTTGCGCCGGTGACCAGAATTTTCATGTAAAGCTCCGATGTCTTTCGTTTTGCCTGATTCGAGTGTCTTGACGCTGGCCCTCAGTCCAACGGCACTAGCCATTGCGCCGAAGAACGCAGCAATTGCTCGGTCAGCAAGCCCAGCAACTGACCGCCATTACGCCAATGATGCCAGTACAACGGCACGTCGATCGGTTTATCTGGCAGCAGTTCACGCAATAACCCGCGTTGCAATTGATCGCGCACTTGCAGTTCCGGCACCAGGCCCCAGCCCAGTCCGGCTTCGATCAGGCGGATAAAACCTTCCGAGGAAGGACATAAATGGTGTTCGAATCCGCCATCGACGCCCAACGAGGCGAGGTAACGATGCTGGAGGAAGTCGTCCGGGCCGAACACCAGCGCCGGGGTGCGTGGCAGTTGCTCGGCGCGCACGCCGTCGGGGAAATGCCGTGCGATGAACGCCGGGCTGGCCAGCGCGCGATAACGCATCGCCCCGAGCAACACACTACGTGCGCCGGCCACCGGTCGTTCACTGGCGCAGAGGCACGCGGCCACTTCACCGGCGCGCATGCGTTTGAGGCCGACGGTCTGGTCTTCGACAATCAGATCGAGCAGCAAATGTTGTTCGGCGCAAAAATCTCCCACCGCTTTGGCCCACCACGTGGCGAGGCTGTCGGCATTAAGAGCGATGCGCAAACGTTCCGGCCCCCCCTCCTCGTCCAGCGCGGGCACAAGAGTTTGCAGGTCACGCTCGAGCAGACGCACCTGCTGCACATGGTTGAGCAGACGCCGGCCTATCTCGGTCGGCGACGGCGGCGTGCCGCGAATCAACACCGGCTGGCCGACCCGCGCTTCGAGCAGTTTGATCCGCTGCGAAATCGCCGATTGCGACAAACCCAGCACCTGCGCGGCCCGTTCGAAGCCGGCCTGCTCGACCACGGCGGCCAGAGCAGAAAGCAATTTGTAGTCGAACATCAGTTTTCCTAATGAGCGATCAGCACTATTGGTTTTTCTTATACAGGTTTCGCCCGGAGAATAGCCAGCAAGCACTCTTTATCAAGGATCACTGCAATGGCTGGCGAAACCTCACTCACAACCTTGTTGCGCAGCATGAGCCCGCAACTGAACGCCGGCGAATACGTATTCTGCACCCTGCCCGACGGCGTGTTACCGAGGGATCTGGAGATCGTCGGCAGCTTCCGCGAACAGGAAGGCCTGACCGTGATTCTCGAACGCTCCCAAGCTGAACAGGCCGGTTTCAGTTTCGACTACGTCGCCGCGTGGATCACCCTCAACGTGCACTCGGCCCTGGAAGCCGTGGGCCTCACCGCCGCATTCGCCACGGCACTGGGCAAGGCCGGGATCAGTTGCAACGTGATTGCCGGCTATTACCACGACCATTTGTTCGTCGGCCAGGCCGACGCCGAACGCGCCATGCAAGTGCTGCGCGATCTCGCAGCCAACGCGGAGTAATTGTTATGTGGCAAAGCTATGTGAACGGCCTGCTGGTGGCGTTCGGGCTGATCATGGCGATCGGCACGCAGAACGCTTTTGTATTGGCGCAGAGCCTGCGTCGTGAACATCACCTGCCCGTGGCGGCGTTGTGCGTGGTTTGCGATGCGCTGCTGGTGGCGGCCGGAGTATTCGGGCTGGCGACGATTCTGGCGCAGAACCCGATGCTGCTGGCGATTGCCCGTTGGGGCGGCGCGACGTTTCTGATCTGGTACGGCAGCCAGGCGCTGCGCAGGGCGTGTTCGAAACAGAGCATGGGGCAAGGCGAGAATCAGACCGTGCGTTCGCTGCGTGCGGTAATGCTCAGCGCTTTGGCGGTGACGCTGCTCAACCCGCACGTTTACCTGGATACGGTGTTGCTGATCGGCTCGCTCGGCGCGCAGCAATCGGTGCCGGGCGCTTATGTAGTGGGCGCGGCGAGTGCTTCGTTGCTGTGGTTTTTCACGTTGGCACTGGGTGCTGCGTGGTTGGCGCCATATCTGGCCCGGCCGAGTACCTGGCGGATTCTTGATCTGGTGGTGGCGCTGATGATGTTCACGGTCGCCGGGCAGTTGATATTGGCGAGCTGATTTATTCCAAACCGCTCTGGAACCTCTATCCCACACAGTTGTTGCGTGGTTATGGCGCAACCCCGGTGCTATGATCGAAACCCTGCGCCGCAAAGAGTAAAAACTCGCCGGTGCATTTCTGGCCGCCCGTGATCGGCCTTGCGCTCACCGCAACAGACCTGATTAGGAGAATCATCATGGCTTTCGAATTGCCGCCGCTGCCTTACGCACACGATGCCCTGCAGCCGCACATTTCCAAGGAAACCCTGGAATACCACCACGACAAGCACCACAACACCTATGTCGTGAACCTGAACAACCTGGTGCCAGGCACCGAGTTCGAAGGCAAGACCCTGGAAGAAATCGTCAAGACTTCCTCGGGCGGTATCTTCAACAACGCCGCTCAGGTCTGGAACCACACTTTCTACTGGAACTGCCTGGCGCCAAACGCCGGCGGTCAACCAACCGGCGCGCTGGCTGAAGCCATCAATGCTGCTTTCGGTTCGTTCGACAAGTTCAAGGAAGAGTTCAGCAAAACCTCGATCGGCACCTTCGGTTCCGGCTGGGGCTGGCTGGTGAAAAAGGCTGACGGTTCCCTGGCTCTGGCCAGCACCATCGGCGCCGGCAACCCGCTGACCAGCGGCGACACCCCGCTGCTGACCTGCGACGTCTGGGAACACGCTTACTACATCGACTACCGCAACGTTCGTCCGAAGTATGTCGAAGCGTTCTGGAACCTGGTCAACTGGAAGTTCGTTGCTGAGCAGTTCGAAGGCAAAACCTTCACCGCTTAAGCTGCGCGCCAGTCAAAAAACCCGGCTTTTGCCGGGTTTTTTATGCCTGCATTTAAATAGCGTTTTTCTCACGCTTAAAGCTGTCTGCCGCTGCTTGCCGCCATGCCACAGCGGGCTAACATCAAAAAGAGGAAAAAATGCTGCGAACCGCTCAAGTTGAGGGGCGAAACTACCGACATAGTACAAATTAGGGCTAATACTCCAGACAGCAGCATTTCGGCCAAGGCTATGGGCGAATCGTCCCCGGTCTGATTGTCCCTTTGACTGCAAACTCGGGATTGCCAATACTCATGGCAACTTGACGCTACCCGCACGGAACAAGGAATAACCCTTTGAAGCTGGAACTCAAGAACAGCTTGTCGGTGAAGTTGCTCCGGGTCGTGCTCCTGTCGGCATTGATCGTCGGCGTAGTCTTGAGCTGCGCACAGATCGTTTTCGATGCTTACAAAACCCGCCAGGCCGTTGCCGGCGACGCCGAACGCATCCTCGACATGTTCCGCGATCCCTCGACCCAGGCGGTTTACAGCCTCGACCGGGAAATGGGCATGCAGGTGATCGAAGGCCTGTTCCAGGACGATGCCGTGCGTCAGGCTTCTATCGGCCATCCCAACGAAGCCATGCTCGCGCAGAAGTCCCGCGAATTGCAGCAGTCCAACAGCCGCTGGCTGACCGACCTGATTCTCGGCCAGGAACGCACCTTCACCACGCAACTGGTAGGGCGTGGTCCGTACAGCGAGTACTACGGCGACCTGAGCATCACCCTCGACACCGCCACCTATGGCGAGGGCTTTATCGTCAGTTCGGTGATCATCTTTATTTCCGGGGTTTTGCGCGCACTGGCCATGGGCCTGGTGTTGTATCTGGTCTATCACTGGCTGCTGACCAAGCCGTTGTCGCGGATCATCGAGCACCTCACCGAGATCAACCCCGATCGCCCCAGCGAACACAAGATTCCGCAGCTCAAGGGCCACGAAAAAAACGAGCTGGGGATCTGGATCAACACCGCCAATCAGTTGCTTGAATCGATCGAACGCAACACCCATCTGCGTCATGAAGCGGAAAACAGCCTGCTGCGCATGGCCCAGTACGACTTCCTCACCGGCCTGCCGAATCGCCAGCAACTCCAGCAGCAACTGGACAAGATTCTGGTCGACGCCGGCAAGCTGCAACGCCGGGTCGCGGTGTTGTGCGTGGGGCTGGATGATTTCAAAGGCATCAACGAGCAATTCAGCTACCAGACCGGCGACCAATTGTTGTTGGCCCTGGCCGATCGTCTGCGCGCCCACAGCGGCCGCCTCGGCGCCCTCGCCCGCCTCGGCGGCGACCAGTTCGCACTGGTACAAGCGGATATCGAGCAACCTTACGAAGCGGCCGAACTGGCGCAAAGCATCCTTGATGATCTGGAGGCGCCGTTCGCCCTCGACCATCAGGAAATCCGCCTGCGCGCGACCATTGGCATCACCCTGTTCCCGGAGGACGGCGACAGCACCGAGAAGCTGTTGCAGAAGGCCGAGCAGACCATGACCCTGGCCAAGACCCGCTCGCGCAACCGTTATCAGTTCTATATCGCTAGCGTCGACAGCGAGATGCGCCGCCGCCGCGAGCTGGAAAAAGACTTGCGCGATGCACTGTTGCGCGATCAGTTCTATCTGGTTTATCAACCGCAGATCAGCTATCGCGATCACCGCGTGGTCGGCGTCGAAGCGCTGATTCGCTGGCAGCATCCGGAACACGGTCTGGTGCCGCCGGACCTGTTCATTCCGCTGGCAGAGCAGAACGGCACGATCATCGCCATTGGCGAATGGGTGCTCGATCAGGCCTGCAAGCAATTGCGCGAATGGCACGATATGGGTTTCGCCGACCTGCGCATGGCAGTGAATCTATCGACCGTGCAACTGCACCACGCCGAATTGCCGCGCGTGGTCAACAACCTGCTGCAGATGTACCGCCTGCCACCGCGCAGTCTGGAACTGGAGGTCACCGAAACCGGCCTGATGGAAGACATCAGCACCGCCGCCCAGCACTTGCTCAGCCTGCGCCGCTCTGGCGCTTTGATCGCCATCGATGACTTCGGCACCGGCTATTCATCCCTGAGCTATCTGAAAAGCCTGCCGCTGGACAAGATCAAGATCGACAAGAGCTTCGTTCAGGACCTGCTCGATGACGACGACGATGCGACCATCGTTCGCGCGATCATTCAACTGGGCAAGAGCCTGGGCATGCAGGTGATTGCCGAGGGCGTGGAAACCGCCGAACAGGAAAGCTACATCATCTCCGAAGGCTGCCACGAAGGTCAGGGTTACCACTACAGCAAACCGCTGCCGGCCCGGGAACTGGGCGCCTATCTCAAACAGGCGCAACGCAGTAACGCGGCCATTCTCTAGAAGATCAAAAGATCGCAGCCTGCGGCAGCTCCTACATTTGGAATGCGTTCCCACTGTAGGAGCTGCCGCAGGCTGCGATCTTTTGATCTGCGTAAATAAGAAATATTTCCAGCCACAACCCTTTACACATAATGCGAAAGATTTGCATTATGTCGCAGTTTTGCGCACCCCCAGCGCGAGTCCACTCAACTATCGAAGCAGGATGTTCGCCATGATTCGTATGCCTCTGGCTACCGCCAGTCTGCTGGCCATCGCTATTTCCCTCGCCGGTTGCGGCGAAGGCAAAGACAAGGCCGCCGCTCCGGCCGCACCGACCCCAGCCGCCAGCACCACCGCACCTGCGGCGGCGCCTGCCACTGCCGGTAAAGTCGACGAAGCCGCCGCCAAGGCTGTGGTCGCGCACTACGCCGACATGGTCTTCGCCGTTTACAGCGATGCCGAATCCACCGCGAAAACCCTGCAGACCGCCGTCGACGCCTTCCTCGCCAAGCCGAACGCCGACACCCTGAAAGCCGCCAAGGCTGCCTGGGTCGCCGCGCGCGTTCCGTACCTGCAGAGCGAAGTGTTCCGCTTCGGCAACACCATCATCGACGATTGGGAAGGTCAGGTTAACGCCTGGCCTCTGGACGAGGGTCTGATCGACTACGTCGACAAATCCTACGAGCACGCTCTGGGTAACCCGGGCGCCACCGCCAACATCATCGCCAACACCGAAGTTCAGGTCGGCGAAGACAAGGTCGACGTCAAAGACATCACCCCGGAAAAACTCGCCAGCCTCAACGAGCTGGGCGGTTCCGAAGCCAACGTCGCCACCGGCTACCACGCGATCGAGTTCCTGCTGTGGGGCCAGGACCTCAATGGCACCGGCCCTGGCGCTGGCAACCGTCCGGCCTCCGACTACCTGGAAGGCGCCGGCGCCACTGGCGGTCACAACGATCGTCGTCGTGCTTACCTGAAGTCCGTGACCCAACTGCTGGTCAGCGACCTGGAAGAAATGGTCGGCAACTGGAAGCCGAACGTGGCTGACAACTACCGTGCCACCCTGGAAGCCGAGCCGGGCGAAACCGGTCTGCGCAAAATGCTCTTCGGCATGGGCAGCCTGTCCCTGGGTGAACTGGCGGGCGAACGTATGAAGGTTTCCCTCGAAGCCAACTCCCCTGAAGACGAGCAGGATTGCTTCAGCGACAACACCCACAACTCGCACTTCTACGATGCCAAAGGCATTCGTAACGTCTACCTGGGCGAGTACACCCGTGTTGACGGCACCAAAATGACCGGCGCCAGCCTGTCGTCGCTGGTGGCCAAGGCCGACCCGGCTGCCGACACCGCACTGAAAGCCGATCTGGCCGCTACCGAAGCGAAGATCCAGGTCATGGTCGATCACGCCAACAAGGGTGAGCACTACGACCAACTGATCGCTGCCGGCAACACTGCGGGCAACCAGATCGTTCGCGACGCCATCGCCTCGCTGGTCAAGCAGACCGGTTCGATCGAAGCCGCTGCCGGCAAACTGGGCATCAGCGACCTGAACCCGGACAACGCTGATCACGAGTTCTGATCAACTGCGTCTGCGTCAAAAAAAGGCGACCTTCGGGTCGCCTTTTTCATATCTGCCCTACACAAAACCCTGCTCCATGGTGTGTTCGATATCAGGTACACCACCCATCCCTGTGGGAGCGAGCCTGCTCGCGAAGGCTGTATCGGCCGCCACATTTTCAGCGCGTCGGACACCGCTTTCGCGAGCAGGCTCGCTCCCACAGGGTTTCCATGGTGTTCAAGGCTTGCGCGATATCAAGCAAACGATAATTCCTCTTATTCAAACTCCTTCGCCCTGTTAGACTTTGCGCCTTTATTTTCGCCCGTCCGCAGGATGTCTGATGCCCTCGCTGCCTCTTCGCTTGTCCGCACTGTTGCTGGCCCTGGGCCTGAGTGCCTGCGATGACGCCCCGCGTTTCACCAAGGCTGAGCCGGGTGAAGCACGTTCGGGCGGTGCAGCGACCGTGCGCAAGACCGATCAGAACGCATTCTCCCTGCCCTCGGCCAACCTGCCACCGTCACGGCGAGTGGATTTCAGTGTCGGCAACAGTTTCTTCCGCAGCCCATGGGTGATCGCACCGTCGACCACCACGGCGCGCGATGGCCTCGGCCCGTTGTTCAACACCAACGCCTGCCAGAACTGCCACATCAAGGACGGTCGCGGCCACCCACCGACGCCGGATGCGGCCAACGCGGTGTCGATGCTGGTCAGGCTGTCGATCCCCGACGCGCCGGAATATGCCCGGCTCATCGAGCAGGCTGGCGTAGTGCCTGAGCCGGTCTACGGCGGCCAGTTCCAGGACATGGCCGTGCCCGGCGTCGCCCCGGAAGGCAAAGTGCGCGTCGATTACACGCCAGTGCCCGTGCGTTTCAAGGACGGCACCGAAGTCGAATTGCGCAAGCCAGTGTTGCAGATCACCCAACTGGGCTACGGCCCGATGCACCCGGACACGCGTTTCTCGGCCCGCGTTGCCCCGCCGATGATTGGTCTGGGCCTGCTCGAAGCAATCCCCGAAGAAGCGATTCTGGCCAACGCCGCCGCGCAAGCCAAAGACAACAAAGGCATCAATGGCCGTCCCAATCAGGTCTGGGATGATGCGTTGCAGAAGACCGTCATGGGCAGATTCGGCTGGAAAGCCGGGCAACCGAACCTCAATCAACAGAACGTCCACGCGTTTTCCGGTGACATGGGCCTCACCACCAGCCTGCGCCCATTCGATGACTGCACCGAGGCGCAAACTGCCTGCAAACAGGCACCGAACGGCAATGGCCCGGACGGCGAGCCGGAAGTCAGCGATAACATTCTGCGTCTGGTGCTGTTCTACAGCCGTAACCTCGCTGTGCCGGCACGTCGTGGCGTCAACGATGCACAAGTGCTGGCCGGCAAGAGCCTGTTTTTCCAGGCCGGTTGCGATTCGTGCCACACGCCGAAATACACCACCGTCGCCAACGCGGCCGAACCTGAACTGGCCAATCAAGTGATTCGTCCGTACAGCGATCTGTTGCTGCATGACATGGGCGACGGCCTGGCCGACAACCGTACGGAATTCCAGGCCTCTGGCCGCGACTGGCGCACGCCGCCGTTGTGGGGGATCGGCCTGACGCAAGCCGTCAGCGGCCACACACAGTTTTTGCATGACGGTCGCGCGCGCAATCTGCTCGAAGCGGTGCTTTGGCATGGCGGCGAAGCGCAAGCCGCGCAGCAACAGGTTTTGTCTTTCAATGCCGAGCAGCGTGCCGCGCTGCTGGCGTTTTTGAACTCACTTTAAACACTGAAAAGAATCGGGAGCCCGACATGTTCCGTCCCAAGCTACTGTTCACCAGCCTTGCCGCGCTCGCCCTCGGTGCCTGCTCGCCGCAGGATCCGCAAGCGGTCACGTCGGCGGCCATCGCCAAATCGGTGATCCTGCCGACCTACACCCGTTGGGTCGAGGCCGACAAGCAACTGGCGGTCAGCGCCCTCGCCTATTGCCAGGGCAAGGAAACCCTGGAAACCGCCCGCGCCGATTTCCTGCACGCGCAGAAAGCCTGGGCCGAGCTGCAACCGCTGCTGATCGGCCCGTTGGCTGAGGGCAACCGTTCGTGGCAAGTACAGTTCTGGCCGGACAAGAAGAACCTCGTCGGCCGTCAGGTCGAGCAACTGGTCGTCGCGCAGCCGCAGATCGACGCCGCCGCCCTGGCCAAATCGAGCGTAGTCGTTCAAGGTCTGTCGGCGTACGAGTACATCCTGTTCGACGCCAAGCCTGACGTGGCCAACGCCGAGCAGAAAGCCAAGTACTGCCCACTGCTGATCGCCATTGGCGAACGACAGAAGCAACTGGCCGAAGAGATTCTGCAGGGCTGGAACAACACTGACGGCATGCTCGCGCAGATGACCAAGTTCCCCAACCAGCGCTACGCCGACTCCCACGAAGCGATCGCCGATCTGCTGCGTGTGCAAGTCACTGCACTGGACACTCTGAAGAAAAAACTCGGCACGCCAATGGGCCGTCAGAGCAAAGGCGTGCCTCAACCGTTCCAAGCCGATGCCTGGCGCAGCCAGTCCTCGCTGACCGCACTGGAGGCCAGCCTCGCCGCTGCCAAAACCGTCTGGGAAGGTGTCGACAACAAAGGCCTGCGCGGTCTGTTGCCGGCTGAGCAGAAGCCACTGGCGGACAAGATCGACGCTGCCTACGCCGCTTCGCTGAAACTGTTCGACAGCACTCAGCGTTCGCTCGGCGAAATGCTCGAAGACGACGCCGGTCGTCAGCAACTGAACGACATCTACGACAGCCTCAACGTGGTCCATCGCCTGCACGAAGGCGAACTGGCCAAGGCGCTGGGCATCCAACTGGGCTTCAACGCCAACGACGGTGACTGATGAGGGCAAGTGCCATGCTGCGACGTCAGGTTCTGACTTTAGGTAGTGCACTGCTGGGAGCAGTGACGCTGGGCGGCTGGACGCTGTTCAAACGCAAGGATCAGAGCCCGCTGTTGCTGTCGGCGCGCGACGACACCGACGGCAAGCACTACGCCGTCGGCTATCGGCTGGATGGCACGCGGGTGTTCGCCACCGAAGTCGGGCAGCGTTGCCACGACATCATCAACCATCCGACGCAGCCGATTGCACTGTTCGTCGCGCGGCGTCCGGGCACCGAGAGTTACCTGATCGACCTGCGCGACGGTAAGTTGCTGCAGACCGTGACCTCGCAGCCGAACCGGCACTTCTACGGCCACGCCGTGGTGCACAAGGACGGCGAATACCTGTACGCCACCGAGAACGACACCACCGATCCTGGCCGTGGCCTGCTCGGCGTCTACAAGTTCGAAGGCGAGCGACTGGTGCACACGGGCGAGATTTCCACCCACGGTCTCGGTCCGCATCAGGTGTCGTGGATGCCTGACGGCGAGACGCTGGTGGTGGCCAATGGCGGGATTCGTACCGAGGCAGAAAGCCGCGTCGACATGAACCTCAACGCCATGGAGCCAAGTCTGGTCTTGATGCAACGTGACGGCACTTTGCTGAGCAAGGAAACCCTCGCCCAGCAGATGAACAGCGTGCGCCATCTGGGCATCGCCAGCGACGGCACCATCGTCGCCGGTCAGCAGTTCATGGGCGCCTCGCATGAGCGTTCGGAGTTGCTGGCGATCAAGCGTCCGGGGCAGCCGTTCGTGGCGTTCCCGGTGCCGGAGCATCAGTTGCAGTCGATGGGGCATTACACCGCCAGTGTTGCGGTGCACAGCGACTTGCGCCTGGTTGCGCTGACGGCGCCGCGTGGCAACCGCTTCTTTATCTGGGATCTGGACAGTGGCGAGGTGCGCCTCGACGCGCCGTTGCCCGATTGCGCGGGTGTGGGTGCGGTGAAGGACGGTTTTGTCGTGACCTCCGGGCAAGGACGTTGCCGTTACTACGATTGCCGTCAGGATGAGCTGCTGGCCAAGCCACTGGAATTACCGGCGGGGCTCTGGGACAACCATCTGCACTTGATGGCGTAAAACTGCCTTAAAAGATCGCAGCCTGCGGCAGCTCCTGCATTGGAATGCACTCCTCTGCAGGAACTGCCGCAGGCTCCGGTCTTTTTGCGCCCCCCTGTAAGAACTGCCAGTTGGAATCCCCCCTGTACTCGGAGTAATGTGCCCGCCTGTCTCACCTGATTTATCCAAGGAACTGGAAATATGCTGCGTCGCCGCATGCTGATCATGTTGGGTGTTGTTTTGTTGATCGTCCTGGTGCTGGGCGGATACAAAGCCTTTTCGATCTACACAATGATCCAGGGCTTTTCCAAGCCGAAACCGCCGATCAGCGTTGCCGTGGCCAATGCCACCGAGCAGCCGTGGCAGATGCGTTTGCCCACCGTCGGCTCTCTCAAGGCGCTGCAAGGTGTCGAGCTGAGCCTGGAAGTGGCCGGCACCGTCACCGAACTCAAGTTCGAGTCCGGACAGAAGGTCAAGGCCGGGCAACCCTTGCTGCAACTCGACAGTGGCGTCGAAACTGCCCTGCTGGAAACCGCCAAGGCTGATCTCGGGCTGGCGCAACTGGACTTCGGCCGTGGCGCGCAACTGGTCGATAGCCGCGCAATCTCCAAAGGCGAGTACGACCGGCTCTCCGCTGTACTGCAGAAAAATAAAGCCACGGTCAATCAGCTCAACGCTTCGCTGGCGAAAAAACGCATCCTCGCACCGTTCAGCGGCACCATCGGCATCCGTCAGGTCGACGTCGGCGACTACCTCGCCAGCGGCACCAAAATCGCCACGCTGCAAGATCTGAGCAGCCTCTACGCCGACTTCTACCTGCCCGAACAATCGGTGCCGAAACTGGCCATCGGTCAGCCGGTGCAGATTGCAGTCGCCGCCTATCCCAAGCAAAACTTCGCCGGCAAGATCAGCGCGATCAACCCGATCGTCGAAAGCACTACGCGCAACATTCTGGTTCGCGCCACGCTGGCCAACCCCGACGGCAAATTGCTGCCGGGCATGTTCGCCAGCCTCGAGGTATTGCTGCCGGATCCACAGAAGCACATTGTCGTGCCGGAGAGCGCGATCACCTACACCCTCTACGGCAACTCGATCTACGTGGTCGGGCAAAAGAAGGCCGAAGACGGCAGCGTCGAAAAGGACGACAAGGGCCAACCGGTGCTGATCGCCGAACGCCGCTTCATCGAAACCGGTGAGCGCCGCGATGGCCTGGTGATGATCAAAAAGGGCGTGCAAAGTGGCGAACAAGTGGTGACGGCTGGCCAGATCAAACTGGACAACGGTGCCCACATTGCCATCAGCGACGACAAGACCCTCGGCGAGCAGAACAGTTCGCCGCGCGCCGACTGATCAAGGAAATCCCATGGCTTTTACTGATCCGTTCATTCGCCGCCCGGTGCTCGCCACCGTGGTCAGCCTGTTGATTGTGCTGCTGGGCTTTCAGGCCTGGAGCAAGTTGCCGCTGCGCCAATACCCGCAAATGGAAAACGCCCTGATCACGGTGACCACCGCTTATCCCGGAGCCAACGCCGAAACCATTCAGGGCTACATCACCCAGCCGATGCAGCAGAGCCTCGCCAGCGCCGAGGGCATCGACTACATGACTTCGGTCAGCCGGCAGAACTTCTCGGTGATTTCGATTTACGCCCGTATCGGTTCCAACACCGACCGTCTGTTCACCGAACTGCTGGCCAAAGCCAACGAGGTGAAAAACAAGCTGCCACAGGACGCCGAAGACCCGGTGCTGAGCAAGGAGTCCGCCGACGCCTCGGCGCTGATGTACATCAGTTTCTTCAGCAAGGACTTGAGCAACCCGCAAATCACCGACTACCTGTCACGGGTGATCCAGCCAAAACTGGCGACCTTGCCGGGCATGGCCGAGGCGGAGATTCTCGGCAATCAGGTGTTCGCCATGCGCTTGTGGCTCGACCCGGTGAAACTCGCCGGTTTCGGCCTCAGCGCCAGCGATGTGACCAACGCCGTGCGCCAGTACAACTTCCTCTCCGCCGCCGGCGAAGTGAAAGGCGAGTATGTGGTCACCAGCATAAACGCCAACACCGAACTGAAATCCGCTGAAGCCTTCGCGGCGATTCCGCTCAAGGTCAGTGGCGACAGCCGCGTGTTGCTGAGTGATGTCGCGCGGGTGGAAATGGGCGCGGAAAACTACGATTCGATCAGCTCGTTTGGCGGCACGCCGTCGGTGTACATCGGCATCAAGGCCACCCCGGGCGCCAACCCGCTGGACGTGATCAAGGAAGTGCGCAAGCTGATGCCCGAGCTGGAAGCGCAACTGCCGCCGAACCTGAAAAGCGAGATCGCCTACGACGCCACGCTGTTTATCCAGGCCTCGATCGATGAAGTGGTAAAAACCCTGTTCGAGGCGGTGCTGATCGTCATCGTCGTGGTGTTCCTGTTCCTCGGCGCATTGCGCTCGGTGCTAATCCCGGTGGTGACCATTCCGCTGTCGATGATCGGCGTGATGTTCTTCATGCAGATGATGGGTTACTCGATGAATCTGCTGACGCTGCTGGCGATGGTGCTGGCCATCGGTCTGGTGGTGGACGATGCGATTGTCGTGGTGGAAAACATTCACCGGCATATCGAGGAAGGCAAGACGCCGTTTGATGCGGCGCTGGAAGGCGCACGGGAAATCGCCATGCCGGTGGTGTCGATGACCATCACCCTGGCGGCGGTGTATGCGCCGATCGGTTTCCTCACCGGGCTGACCGGAGCGTTGTTCAAGGAGTTTGCGCTGACCCTGGCCGGCGCCGTGGTGATTTCCGGAATCGTCGCCCTGACCCTGTCGCCGATGATGTGCGCGTTTTTGCTGCGCCACGAGGAAAATCCCAGCGGCCTCGCGCATCGCCTCGACCGCATTTTTGACGGCCTCAAGCGCCGCTATCAGAGCATGCTGCACGGCACGCTGAACACGCGGCCGGTGGTGCTGGTGTTCGCAGTGATCGTGTTGTGCCTGATCCCGGTGTTCCTCAAGTTCACCAAATCGGAACTGGCCCCGGACGAAGATCAGGGCATCATTTTCATGATGGCCACTGCGCCGCAGCCAACCAACCTCGATTACCTGAGCACCTACACCGACGAATTCATCAAGATCTTCAAAGAGTTCCCGGAGTACTACTCCTCGTTCCAGATCAACGGCTACAACGGTGTACAGGCGGGGATCGGCGGCTTCCTGCTCAAGCCGTGGAATGAGCGCAGTCGCACGCAGATGCAAATCCTCCCCGAGGTACAAGGCAAACTGGAAGGCATTCCGGGCTTGCAGATCTTTGGTTTCAACCTGCCCTCCCTGCCCGGCACCGGTGAAGGCTTGCCGTTCGAGTTCGTGGTCAACACCGCCAACGACTATGAACTGCTGCTGCAAGTGGCTGACCGGATCAAGAAGCGCGCGATGGAATCGGGCAAGTTCGCTTTCGTCGACCTCGATCTGGCGTTCGACAAACCCGAGGTGGTAGTCGATATCGACCGCGCCAAAGCAGCGCAGATGGGCGTGTCGATGCAGGATCTCGGCGGTACGCTGGCGACGCTGTTGGGCGAGGCGGAAATCAACCGTTTCACCATTGATGGGCGCAGCTATAAGGTCATTGCCCAGGTCGAGCGCCCCTATCGCGATAACCCGGACTGGCTGAACAACTACTACGTGAAAAACACTCAGGGCGAGTTATTGCCGCTGTCGACGCTGATCAAGGTCAGCGACCGCGCACGACCGCGCCAGCTCAATCAGTTCCAGCAACTTAACGCCGCGAAGATCTCCGGTTTCCCGTTGGTGAGCATGGGTGAAGCCATCGACACCGTGTTGCAGATTGCCCGCGAGGAAGCACCGGCCGGGTTTGCTTTCGACTACGGCGGCGCCTCACGCCAGTTCGTGCAGGAAGGCAGTGCCCTGTGGGTAACCTTCGCGCTGGCGCTGGCGATTATCTTTCTGGTGCTGGCGGCGCAGTTCGAAAGCTTCCGCGATCCGCTGGTGATCCTGGTGACGGTGCCGTTGTCGATCTGCGGCGCGCTGATACCGCTGTTCCTCGGCTGGTCGAGCATGAACATCTATACCCAGGTCGGGTTGGTGACGCTGATCGGGCTGATCAGTAAACACGGGATTCTGATCGTCGAGTTCGCCAACCAGTTGCGCAAGGACAAAGGCCTGACGGCGCGTGAAGCCGTTGAGGAAGCGGCAGCGATTCGTTTACGACCGGTGTTGATGACCACGGCGGCGATGGTGTTTGGCATGGTGCCGTTGATTCTCGCCACGGGTGCCGGCGCGGTCAGTCGGTTTGATATCGGCATGGTGATTGCCACGGGGATGTCGATTGGCACGTTGTTTACGCTGTTTGTGCTGCCGTGCGTTTACACCCTGCTGGCGAAACCCGATCCCAAACAAACAGCGTAACCCTGTGTGGGAGTGAATCCACAAAATCCGCGCATAAAAAAAGGCCTCGCATCTGCGAGGCCTTTTATGTGGGCTTCAATCGGTTCAACTCTGCGGCCTCATCCCTTGAGAAAGTCCGAACATGAACAACAACAGATCATGATCGGGTTTGGTCGCCACGGAGGCTTTTGCCACCCGTGGGACTGCGCAGTGGGCGTCGTCTACGGACGAGCCCACTACCTGCATGCGGGGCTGCTCCCAGGCAGCCACCGCCAATGACGCAACTGCCAAGGCTCCAACCAAAAACAAACCTCGTGCAATTTCTAGTTTCATCGCTATAAACCTTTGATAGCGCTGCCAAACGCCGTCTCATAAAAGTAGACGAGTTTTTTCCAGTCCGTGTCGCGGAACGACGAATGGCGGCGCAATTGCTTCATGTCGTGGGAAGCGGCGCGATAGGCGGTCAGACGCTGGCGGCATTTCTCCAGATCGATCAACGCGACTTCGACCTTGGCCGACTCGCCTTCGCCCGTCACACGCACAAACACGTGCTTGATGTAGATGCAGCTGTGCTGCCAACGGCCCTTGTGCATGCGCGCCAGGTTCTCGGCGAGGTCCTTGAGCACGCGCTCATAAACCACATCACCGCACTGATCGCGACCGCCGGCGGCTGCCAGCCAATGTTCCAGTTCCTGGAAACCGTCCAGGGACTTGGTGACCAGCAGAGCGCGCCATTTGTGCTGCGGATCAGGCTGAGCGCCGCAGAAAACGATTTGCGGCACGCGCACACCGAGCTTGCTCACGCCGGTCAGCGCATCAAGTTCACGCAAAACAGTAGGACGGCCAAAAGGGTGCAACCAACTGCGATAGATGTGACCGGTCTGGCGCTTGGCATACAGCAGTTGACCATCGCGCCCCACGACCCTTTGCACGCCACTTTCCCCGCCACGTCGAACGTTGGGTTCTTCCACCCACTCGCCGCGCTGGTTCCAGTAAAAGTCAAAGCGATCTTGCGGAGCGACATCCGTTTCTGCTGCAAATTGCACTGCCATCCTGTTACCTCTTGCGTAATACGTAAACCCGCCACATGGCGTAGAGCGGAATAAAGTCCAGTTGTTCCTGAATCCGAAAACCTGCTTCCTCGAACTCCTTTTCCACCGTAGCGGCCGGTAACACAAAGCGATTCTGATACTCGCGTTTGTCACGGTTGCGCTCGGCTCGCTGGCGTTTCCAGGCTTTGAAATTGCCATCAACCCACAGCGAAACGATCACACTGTCCCGGGTAACGCGCTCGAATTCGCGCAGAATCGCCCGGCGATGCTCGGCTTCACCGATGTGGTGGAGCAGACGCATACAGAAAATGCTGTCGACGGCGTTGTCAGGCAAGGCAATGTCGAAGGCAGAGGTGTGCAAGGGTTGTACCCGTTTCACTACATCCGCCGGTTGCGACTCCATGGCCGTCTTGATCATCGACTCGGAATTGTCCGCGCCGATAATCACCCGGTTGGCCTTTTCGCCCAACAACGGCCAGAAACGCCCGGCACCGCAAGGCAGATCCAGCACCAGTCCCGGTTCACCCACCGACGCCAGCGCCTTGCGGGCCAGCTGTTCGTCACGCCAGTGGGAGAGACGCCGTCCAAGGCTTTCTTTGTGCTTGCGCAGGTATTTCTGCGCGTGTTGATCGTCGTACTTCTCGGAAAAATCGAGTTTGATCGGACCGGCCATCACCTGGACTCCTGAATTGCTGATGTCACCACCTTAAGGAGCGGCGTGTCAGCGTCAGGTCATCCATTTGTGAAAAAAATGTCCGGTAAACAGACAAATTATTACAGCGTTATACAGGAATTAGACAGGAAGGAGGGAGTAGCATCGAGCCACTCCGTGCGTCAGATTTTGCCCAGATCCACCTCGAAGCGGCAGCCATTGGGTTCCATCGTGCTCAGGCTGACAGTCCAGCCCTGGTTCTCGCAGATCCGCTGCACCAGCGACAATCCCAACCCCAGGCCTTCGCCGCGCTTTTCGCTGCCACGCACGAAAGGCTCGAACATGGCTTCGCGTTTTTCTTCCGGAATGCCGACACCGGAGTCTTCCACCACAAAGCCGTTGGTCGTCAGTGTCAGGCGAATGAAGCCCTTCTCGGTGTAGTGACAAGCGTTGCGCAACAGGTTGCCCATCACCGCGGTCAACAACGTTGCGTTGTAGCACGTGGTCGGCGGATTTCCCGGCTCGAACTGCAAGGTCAGCCTTTTGCTTTCGATCGGCTCACGCCACACGCACAACAAGCTGTCCGCGACTTGAGCGAGATTCTGTTGCGGCGCCGAACCAGCATCTTCGCGTTGAGAGCGGGCGAGCATCAGGAAGGTCTGCACCAGCTCGCGCATTTCCTCACTGGCCCGGGCAATGCGCTCGACCTGATTGCGCCCACGCTGATCGATGGCCGGGTTTTCCATCAGCAGCTCACAGGAGCTGGCCAATACCATCAACGGCGTGCGCAACTCGTGACTGACATCGCTGGTGAACAATCTTTCACGTGTCAGCGCCTGACGCAGACGCCCCAGCGTGGCATCGAACGCCACCGCCAGTTCGCCTACTTCGTCTGCCGCGTAATCCGGTGCCAGCGGCGGCGCCAGACCAAGCAACTGATCGCGATGGCGAACCTGCCGGGCCAGGCGCACCACCGGCGCCATTACCTTGCGCGCCAGCACCCAACCGAGGAACACCGCCAGGGCCAGGCTGAGCACAAAGCCCACCAGTACCACGGCAAACAGCACCCGCTCGCGCTCTTCGAAATCGCTTTGATCCTGCAGCAGCACATAACGCCGACCGTCGACGACTTCGACCATCGCGTGATACGACAGCTGCTCGCGGAACACTTCATGGAAACCCGCATCGAGGTGACGCAGGTCCTTGGGCAGCTCGAAATCGCCCGGGCCGCCACTGAAATAGAACAACTGGTCGGGTTCCGGGCGATGGCTCCAGTCCGAAACGTTGTCCATCAGCAGAAGCCGTTGCAGATCGCCGCCCAACCCCGCCGAAATCAGTTTTTCTTCCACCAGGTGCACGGTCGCGACGATGCCCATGGCAAAGGCCCCCGCGACCAGCGCGCTCATCAGCGCAAAGGCAATGATGATCCGCTGGGAAAGGCTTTGCTTAAACTCCATCGCGGCCCTCGGCCAAGCGATAACCGACGCCGTGCACGGTTTGCAGCAATGGCTTGGCAAACGGTTTATCGATCACCTGACGCAATTGGTGGACGTGGCTGCGCAGGCTGTCGCTGTCCGGGCAATCATCGCCCCACAGCGCTTCTTCGAGAATTTCCCGGCGCAGGACGTGCGGGCTCTTCTGCATCAACACCGCCAGCAGCTTGAGGCCGACCGGATTGAGTTTCAGCAGTTTGCCTTCGCGGGTAACCTCGAGCGTGTCGAGGTCGTAGCTCAGATCACCGACCTGCAGCGACCGGCGCCCGCCACCCTGGGTCCGCCGCATCACTGCTTCGACGCGCGCGGCCAGCTCGGACAAGGCGAAGGGTTTGACCAGGTAATCGTCAGCCCCGGACTTGAAACCCTGGAGACGATCGTCCAGTTGATCGCGAGCGGTCAGCATGATCACCGGCGTGTCCCGACGAGCGTCTTCACGCAGACGTTTGCACAGGGTGTAGCCATCGATGCCGGGCAACATGATGTCGAGCACGATCAGGTCGTAATGCTCGGTGGCCGCCAGGTGCAGGCCCGACAGACCGTCCTGGGCGCAATCGACGGTATAGCCTTTGAGGCCCAGATAATCGGCCAGATTAGCCAGGATGTCGCGGTTGTCTTCGACCAATAAAATTCGCATGGGCACCTCCTCCGTACGGGGTAACGGCCGTCTTGGCCCGCGCAGCTTAAGGCCAGATTCAGCTCAGAGCTAGGGCTGAGAGCCTCTTGAAGCGACTCTCACAGGCAAAATCAAACCTTAACAAGTTTTTCACTATCGGTTCACAACCTGACTACAGTGACACCGCGACACTCTCGCGCCATTGATATAAGGAAAGTGGACAATGGACTTTTTCAAGACGGCGCCCATGCGCCTTCTGTTGCTGGTCACCGGTGTGTGGCTGCTGGTATTTCTCCTGACTCGAACCGTTCTGTTGCTGACTCATCTGGATGAGGCCGGCGGTGGCACGCTTTCGCTGTTTGGCATCGGCTTGCTGTATGACTTGGGGTTTCTTGCCTATGCGGCGTTGCCGATGGGCCTGTACCTGCTGCTCTGCCCGCCGGCCCTGTGGCGCCGCCGTGGCCATCGCTGGTTTCTGCAAGGGCTGCTGACCGTCAGCCTGTTCGCCATGCTGTTCGTGGCGGTGGCCGAGTGGCTGTTCTGGGACGAGTTCGGTGTGCGCTTCAACTTCATCGCGGTCGACTATCTGGTGTATTCCGACGAAGTGCTGAACAACGTGCTGGAGTCTTACCCGATCGGCACGCTGCTGAGCATTCTGGCATTGCTGGCCGTCGCGCTCGGTTTTGCCCTGCGCAAGCCGTTCAATGCCGCGCTGAATGCGCCATTGCCGCCGCTGCGTGGGCGCCTGCTCAATGCCCTGGGGCTGTTGATCATTGCCGGTCTGAGCCTGCAACTGCTCAGCCAGGATGCGCCACGTGCGCAAGGTGGCAATGCCTATCAGAACGAACTGGCCAGCAACGGCCCGTATCAGTTCTTCGCCGCGTTCCGGAACAACGAACTGGATTACACGCAGTTCTACAGCAGCCACACGCCCGAGGTGGTCGCCCGACAGATTCGCGCCGAACTGAGCGAGCCCAACGCGCGCTTCATCGGTCAGGACCCACAGGACATCCGCCGGATGATCGATAATCCCGGCACTGCGCGTACACCCAACATCGTCCTGGTCACCATCGAAAGCCTCAGCGCCAAATACCTGGGCAGTAACGGCGACAAACGCGACCTGACGCCCAATCTGGATGCGCTGCGTAAACAGAGCCTGTATTTCAGCAATTTCTACGCCACCGGCACCCGCACCGACCGCGGCCTGGAAGCCATCACACTGGCCATCCCACCAACCCCGGGGCGTTCGATCGTCAAGCGTATCGGTCGCGAGAGCGGTTTTGCCAGCCTTGGCCAGCAACTCAGCGCGGTGGGTTACGACAGCGTGTTCGTTTACGGTGGCCGCGGCTACTTCGACAACATGAACGCGTTCTTCAGTGGCAACGGCTATCGGGTGGTCGACCAGAGCAGCGTTGATGAAACCGAGATTCACTTCAAGAACGCCTGGGGCATGGCCGACGAGGATCTGTACAAACAGACGCTGAAGCTGGCCGATGCCGACTATGCCAAACAGCAACCGTTTCTGTTGCAGTTGATGACCACCTCCAACCATCGTCCCTACACCTACCCGGACGACCGGATCGACATCAAATCCGGTAACGGTCGCGATGGCGCGGTGAAATACACCGACTATGCGATTGGCCAGTTCCTCGACCAGGCGCGGCAAAAACCGTGGTTCGACAACACGATCTTCATCTTCGTCGCCGATCACACGGCGGGCAGCGCCGGTAAAGAAGACTTGCCGATTGCCAACTATCAAATTCCGCTGTTCATTTATGCACCGAAGCTGATCGAGCCTCGCGAGAATGGCCAACTGGCGAGCCAGATCGACCTGGCACCGACGCTGCTGGGCTTGTTGAACATGGATTACGAGTCGACGTTCTTCGGGCGCAACCTGCTGCAGGACAACCCGCTGCCACCACGCGTCGTGGTCGGCAACTACCAGCATCTGGGCCTGTTTGACGGCAAGAATCTGGCGATCCTCAGCCCGCGCCAAGGCTTGCGTCGGCATGACGATGCGCTGACCGAGAGCCGCGAATCGCGGGCCTCCAGCGATGATCCGTTGATCAGCCGCGCCATCACCTATTACCAAACCGCCAGTTATGGCTTCAAGCAACAGCTGCTTGCCTGGAAAGCACCCAAGGAGGGTGTTCCACAAGTCAGCGAACGTTAATTGAAACGCCCCGGGCTGATGCCCCGGGGCGTTTTCTTTTGTTCAGGATCCGACATGTCATCAAGTGTTGTACGCCCTACCCCTCGCCCGCTGAATCTGTGGCTGTATCTGGGTATTCCAATCATCGCGGCGATAAGCCTGATTCTGCTGGAAATGACCGACCTGGACATGGTGCTGGCGCGGTTGTTCTATGACCCGGTGGCTGGCGACTTCATTGGCCGCCACAGTTTTTTCCTGGAAGACATCCTGCACGATCGCGCCAAGCAGGTGGTGATCGCGTTTTCGGTGTTTGCGGTGCTGGGGTTTCTCGGCTCGTTCTTCGTCGGCAGACTGAAACCGTTCAAGCGCGAACTGGGTTGTCTGGTGCTGTCGCTGGGCCTGGCGACCTCGTTCGTCACCCCGGTCAAAGCCGTAACGGCGGTGCAGTGCCCATGGAGCCTGGAGCAATTTGGCGGCCATGAAACCTACAGCAAACTGATGGAACATCGTCCACAAACCGACAAACCTGGCCGTTGCTGGCCTGGTGGTCATGCGGCGACGGGGTTCACCTTGTTTGCGCTGTTCTTTGTCCTGCGTGATCGCCGTCCGCGTCTGGCCCGTCAGGCGTTTATCTTTGCCTTTGCGCTGGGTTCGGTGTTTTCGATCAGCCGGATGATGCAGGGTGCGCACTTCTTTTCGCACAACGTGTGGACGGCGATTTTCTGCTGGCTGATTTGCCTGGGGTCGTATTATTGGGTGCTGTATCGCCCGGCGGTGAAAACCGAGGCCGTGGTCAAGGCACAACCGGTCAGCGCCTGACATATAAATCCAATTGTGGGAGCCAGCCTGCTCGCGAATGCGGTGTGTCATTCAACATTAATGTTGGCTGATCCGACGCCTTTGCGAGCAGGCTCGCTCCCACAGGGGATTGGTGTGAAGCTGAAATTTGGGCAATAAAAAACCCCGCTGGCTTGCGCCAGCGGGGTTTTGCGTTACAGGGGTAAGGCTGGCTTACATCATGCCGCCCATGCCACCCATACCGCCCATGTCTGGCATGCCGCCGCCTGCAGCGCCGTCTTTCTTCGGCGCGTCAGCTACTGCTGCTTCGGTGGTCAGGATCAGACCGCCGATCGACGATGCCGCTTGCAGAGCGGAACGAGTCACCTTGGTTGGGTCCAGGATGCCCATTTCGATCATGTCGCCGTATTCGCCAGTCGCAGCGTTGTAACCGAAGTTACCTTTGCCGTTCTTGACTTCGTTGACGACAACGCTTGGCTCGTCGCCGCTATTGGCAGCGATCTGACGCAGCGGTGCTTCAACAGCGCGACGCAGCACAGCGATACCCACGTCCTGATCAGCGTTGTCGCCTTTCAGGTCAACCAGGGTTTGCAGAGCGCGGATCAGCGCAACGCCACCGCCAGGTACCACGCCTTCTTCAACGGCTGCACGGGTTGCGTGCAGGGCGTCTTCAACGCGGGCCTTCTTCTCTTTCATTTCAACTTCGGAACCAGCGCCAACCTTGATCACTGCAACGCCGCCGGACAGCTTGGCCAGACGCTCTTGCAGTTTTTCACGGTCGTAGTCCGAGGAAGTTTCAGCAACCTGAGCACGGATCTGAGCGATACGCGCCTGGATGTCGGAATCTGCACCGGCACCGTCAACGATGATGGTGTTTTCCTTGGAAATGGTCACACGCTTGGCGCTGCCCAGGTTTTCCAGGGTAGCGGCTTCCAGGCTCAGGCCGATCTCTTCGGAGATAACGGTACCGCCGGTCAGAACTGCGATGTCCTGCAGCATGGCTTTGCGACGGTCGCCGAAGCCTGGCGCCTTGACGGCTGCGACTTTGACGATGCCACGCATGTTGTTCACAACCAGAGTCGCCAGGGCTTCGCCTTCAACGTCTTCGGAAACGATCAGCAGTGGACGGCCGGCTTTGGCAACGGCTTCCAGCACTGGCAGCATTTCACGGATGTTCGAGATCTTTTTGTCGACCAGCAGGATCAGCGGGCTGTCCAGCTCGGCAACCATGGTCTCTGGCTTGTTGACGAAGTACGGGGACAGGTAGCCACGGTCGAACTGCATGCCTTCAACAACCGACAGTTCGTTTTCCAGGCCAGTGCCTTCTTCAACGGTGATCACGCCTTCTTTACCGACTTTTTCCATGGCTTCGGCAATGATGTCGCCGATGGAGTTGTCGGAGTTGGCGGAGATGGTGCCTACCTGAGCGATTGCCTTGGTGTCAGCGCATGGCTTGGACAGGTTCTTCAGCTCTTTGACGATAGCGATGGTCGCTTTGTCGATACCGCGCTTCAGGTCCATCGGGTTCATGCCGGCAGCGACGGCTTTCAGGCCTTCGTTGACGATCGACTGAGCCAGAACGGTAGCGGTGGTAGTACCGTCACCAGCGTCATCGTTGGCACGGGAGGCAACGTCTTTGACCAGCTGCGCGCCCATGTTTTCGAAGCGATCTTCGAGTTCGATTTCTTTGGCGACGGAAACGCCGTCCTTGGTGATGGTCGGAGCGCCGAAGCTCTTCTCGATGATCACGTTACGGCCTTTCGGGCCCAGGGTCGCTTTTACTGCGTCAGCCAGGACGTTGACGCCCTTGAGCATTTTTTTACGGGCGGAATCGCCAAACAGAACTTCTTTAGCAGCCATGATCGATATTCCTTAAATACTTTGTAGTAGCGGGAAAATGAACGGGGTTATCAGCCTTCGATAACAGCGAGGATTTCGTTCTCGCTCATTACCAGCAGGTCTTCGCCGTCGACTTTCACTGTGTTGCTGCCGGAGTAAGGACCGAACACAACCTTGTCGCCTTCTTTAACGGACAGTGCGCGCACTTCGCCGTTTTCCAGAGCTTTGCCCGGGCCTACAGCGAGAATCACACCGTGGTTGGCTTTTTCAGCAGCCGAACCTGGCAGGACGATACCGCCAGCGGTTTTCTTTTCTTCTTCGCTGCGACGGATTACGACGCGGTCATGCAGAGGACGAAGCTTCATTGTCGATCTCTCCTAATTGTGGTTTTCATCGGCCGGTGTAGTCCCGGCGGGTTTAACAAATCCGGCCTGCGCCGGTTGCGATTCGTCGAGCGAACCGCGGAAGTCTGTCCGGTTCAAATACCGGAAACCTTTCGGTGACCGATACATAAGGGCGCATAAGCTGATTACAAGGGCGAGGCGAAAAATTTTTCACCGATGTGTTGCACAAAAGCAGCCCATAAACGAACACGGCACCCGAAGGTGCCGTGTCGATGCAGATGTTACTTGGAGTCGCGATGTTCGAACTCGCCTTCGATCACATCACCCTCGCGGCCCAGAGGCTGGCGCGGTGCAGGACCGCCACGGGGTTGCAGGTCGTCGGCGAACGCACGCTGGCGCATGGCCTGTTCTTCGGCGCGCTGGCGCATTTTGTTCGCCAGCAATCGACGGCTGACTGGCAACAACATGACCAGACCGACCACGTCGCTGATGAAGCCCGGCAGGATCAACAGGCCACCGGCCAATGCCAGCATCAAACCTTCCAGCATGGTTTGTGCGGGCAATTCGCCGCGGTTCAGGCTTTCACGGGCACGCAATGCAGTGGCCAGACCGGCGACGCGCAGCACGAACACGCCGAACATCGAGCCGACAATGATCAGCAGCAGGGCCGGGAAAAACCCGATAGCCCCTGCCACTTTGACGAATACGAACAGCTCCAGCACCGGAAACAGCAGAAAGAGCAACAGAAAAGGGCGCATCAAAGTTTCCTCAACGCAAGAAATGCCTTGCAGTAAGCCTTAGATGACGTCGCCCTTTCGTGAATTCAAGCACCAGCCACCTCATTTTTTGGCCAGACCTCGGCGTGAGCCAGAGAAACCAAGGCTTCGCGCACTTGTGTCGGCGTATTACAAGGTGCCGGGAACGGCAGCCAGAACAACGCCTGACCGATGCGCAGGTGCATGCCCTCGGTGTCGATCCCGGCCAGTTGCGCCGGCACGGTTTTCGGCAGACCGGCCAGGTCGACGTAGTGCGCGATGGCTTTGGCGTGGTCGCTGTTCATGTGCTCGACCATGCTGATTTCAGCCTTGCCGGCGAACGGGTTGGCCAGCGTCAGTTGGTCGACCCAGTGAATCGCGCCGAAACCGCCGATATAGCGATGGCGCACCGGGGTCAGCACCCAGAAGTCAAAATCGTGGGCCTTGTGGTAATTCTGCGAATCCGGGAAATAACGGTAGTAACGCTCGGCGGCGGCTTCGATGGCAGCGGCGTCTTCGAGCTTTTGCGCTTCGGCCAGATAGGTCAGCCGCCCCACGGCTTGCACGTCGTCAGCCTCGCGCTCGCCGACGAGCATTGAGCACTTCGGGTCTTTTTGCAGGTTGTGGGTGTGCTGGGCGATGCGGCTGATCAGGATCAGCGGCCGGCCCTGCTCGTCCAGGCAGTACGGCACCACGGAGCCAAAAGGAAAACCGGGCATCGATTTGGAGTGGGTCGACAGCACTCCACGGTATTCCTTGAGAAGCAATTCTCGGGCATTCTTCGCCACTTCAACGCTCAATTTATGACTCCTTAAATAGAATCCGTCGAAAAAACGGACAGGTGCCCGGGATCAAGTCCCAGTCACGCCGGCGGGCAACTCTCATGTGCAACCCAGCCACGGCCGGTGCAGATCGGGAGTCGCTGAAAACAAAAACGACTCAGACTGCTATCGGGGCATGCGAATGCAACTCAACGACAAAGTAATCATTATCACCGGCGGTTGCCAGGGTTTGGGCCGTTCGATGGCCGAGTATTTCGCCGGCAAAGGCGCCAAGCTCGCGTTGGTCGACCTCAATCAGGAAAAACTCGACGACGCGGTCGCGGCCTGCAAAGCCAAGGGCGTCGAGGCGCGCAGCTATCTGTGCAACGTGGCCAATGAAGAGCAGGTCGAGCACATGGTCGCCCAGGTCGCCGCCGACTTCGGCGCGATCCACGGCCTGATCAACAACGCCGGGATCCTCCGTGATGGCCTGCTGCTCAAGGTCAAGGACGGCGAAATGACCAAGATGAGCCTGGCACAGTGGCAGGCCGTCATCGACGTCAACCTGACCGGCGTGTTCCTCTGCACCCGTGAAGTGGCGGCAAAAATGGTCGAGCTGAAGAACAGCGGCGCGATCATCAATATCTCGTCGATCTCGCGTGCAGGCAACGTTGGCCAGACCAACTATTCGGCGGCCAAGGCCGGTGTAGCGGCGGCGACGGTGACATGGGCGAAAGAACTGGCGCGATATGGCATTCGTGTGGCGGGGATTGCCCCGGGCTTCATTGAAACCGAGATGACCCTGGGCATGAAGCCGGAAGCGCTGGAGAAGATGACTTCGGGGATTCCGCTCAAGCGCATGGGCAAGCCGGAAGAGATCGCCCATTCGGCGGCGTATATTTTCGAAAACGACTACTACACCGGGCGGATTCTGGAGATGGATGGCGGGCTGCGCATCTAACCCACACTACAAAACCAAATGTGGGAGCGACGGTGCGACGATTCGACCTGCTCGCGAATGCGGTGGATCAGCCAACTAATGAGTTGAATGACACTCCGCTTTCGCGAGCAGGTCGAATCGTCGCACCGTCGCTCCCACAGTTTTGCCCGGCGTTTACAGATAGATTTAATCGTCGCTGATGGTGATGTTCGGCATCGCCGGCGTCGCCGCTTCCTGCAACACAATCCGCGCGCCGACATGGCGGGCCAGTTCCTGATAGACCATGGCAATCTGGCTGTCCGGCTCAGCAATCACCGTTGGCTTGCCGCCATCGGCCTGCTCGCGAATCAGCATCGACAGCGGCAGTGAAGCCAGCAGTTCGACGCAGTACTGGGTCGCCAGCTTCTCACCACCGCCCTCACCGAACAGATGCTCGGCATGCCCGCAGTTCGAGCAGATGTGCACGGCCATGTTTTCCACCACGCCCAGCACCGGAATGTTGACCTTGCGGAACATTTCCACGCCTTTGCGCGCGTCGAGCAAGGCCAGATCCTGTGGTGTGGTGACGATTACCGCGCCAGCCACCGGGACTTTCTGCGCCAGGGTCAGCTGGATATCGCCAGTGCCGGGCGGCATGTCGATGACCAGATAATCCAGATCGCCCCACGCGGTTTGCGTGACCAGTTGCAGCAACGCCCCGGAAACCATCGGCCCACGCCAGACCATCGGCGTGTTGTCGTCGGTCAGGAACGCCATCGACATGACTTCCACGCCGTGCGCCTTGAGCGGCACAAACCACTTCTGGTCCTTGACCTCCGGACGGGTGCGCTCGGGAATGCCGAACATGATGCCTTGGCTCGGGCCGTAGATATCGGCGTCGAGAATGCCGACCTTGGCGCCTTCACGGGCCAGGGCCAGGGCGAGGTTGGCGGCGGTGGTCGATTTGCCCACGCCGCCCTTGCCGGACGCTACGGCGACCACGTTCTTGACGTTGGCCAGCCCGGGAATCTGCGCCTGCGCCTTGTGCGCGGCGATCACGCTGTTCACTTCAACCTTGGCGATCACCACGCCGTCGAGGTTTTCAATGGCCAGTTGCAGCAGTTGCGCCCAGCCGCTCTTGAACAGGCCGGCGGCGTAACCGATTTCCAGCTGCACGTTGACGCGATCACCGACGATCTCGATGTGCTTCACGCAACCGGCGCTGACCGGATCCTGGTTAAGGTAGGGGTCGGTGTATTGGCTGAGGACGGCTTCCACCGCTGCGCGAGTGACGGCGCTCATGGGCAACTCCGATAACAAGACTGGGAATAGATGGCGGGTATCGTACCTGAAAAAGATCGCAGCCTTCGGCAGCTCCTGCAGGAGATCGACGTACATCTGCAGGAGCTGCCGCAGGCTGGGATTTTTTCCGTCTGCTCATCCAATGAAACAGGCGCACAGGGTGAAAAATATGCGCCAGCGCTTTATAGTGGCCGACCTCCGTTTCATCAAGTAGCGAAGCCCCACATGTCCGAACCACGCAAGATCCTCGTCACCAGCGCCCTGCCCTACGCCAACGGTTCGATTCACCTTGGCCATATGCTGGAATATATCCAGACCGATATGTGGGTGCGCTTCCAGAAGCATCGCGGCAACCAGTGCATTTATGTCTGCGCCGACGACGCCCACGGTTCGGCGATCATGCTGCGCGCGGAAAAGGAAGGCATCACCCCGGAACAACTGATCGCCAATGTACAGGCTGAACACAGCGCCGACTTTGCCGAGTTCCTGGTCGATTTCGACAACTTCCACTCCACTCACGCCGAAGAAAACCGTGAGCTGTCGAGCCAGATCTACATCAAGCTGCGTGACGCCGGGCACATTGCCCAACGCTCGATCACCCAGTATTTCGACCCGGAAAAGAAAATGTTCCTGGCCGACCGCTTCATCAAGGGCACCTGCCCGAAATGCGGCACTGAAGACCAGTACGGCGACAACTGCGAGAAATGCGGTGCAACCTACGCTCCAACCGATCTGAAGGATCCGAAGTCGGCGATCTCCGGCGCCACGCCGGTGCTCAAGGATTCCCAGCATTTCTTCTTCAAACTGCCAGACTTTCAGCAAATGCTGCAGACCTGGACCCGCAGCGGCACACTGCAAGACGCCGTGGCCAACAAGATCGCCGAATGGCTGGACGCCGGCCTGCAGCAGTGGGACATCTCCCGCGATGCGCCGTACTTCGGTTTCGAGATTCCGGGCGAGCCGGGCAAGTATTTCTACGTGTGGCTGGACGCGCCGATCGGTTACATGGCCAGCTTCAAGAACCTTTGCGACCGCACGCCGGAGCTGGATTTCGACGCGTTCTGGGCCAAGGATTCCACCGCCGAGCTGTACCACTTCATCGGCAAGGACATCGTCAACTTCCACGCGCTGTTCTGGCCAGCGATGCTTGAAGGCGCCGGCTACCGCAAGCCGACCGGCATCAACGTGCACGGCTACCTGACCGTCAACGGCCAGAAAATGTCCAAGTCGCGCGGCACCTTCATCAAGGCCCGTACGTATCTGGATCACCTGTCGCCGGAATACCTGCGCTACTACTACGCGGCCAAGCTGGGCCGTGGCGTCGATGACCTCGACCTGAACCTCGAAGACTTCGTGCAGAAGGTCAACTCCGACCTGGTCGGCAAAGTGGTCAACATTGCCAGCCGTTGCGCCGGTTTCATTCAAAAAGGCAACGCTGGCCTGCTGGTTGACCAAAACGCTGCGCCAGAGCTGACCGAGGCTTTCCTCGCCGCTGCGCCAAGCATTGCCGACGCCTATGAAGCCCGCGACTTCGCCCGCGCCATGCGTGAAACCATGGCCTTGGCCGACCGCGCCAACGCGTGGATCGCCGACAAGGCACCGTGGTCGCTGAACAAGCAGGAAGGCAAACAGGATGAAGTCCAGGCGATCTGCGCCACCGGCATCAACCTGTTCCGCCAACTGGTGATCTTCCTCAAACCGGTGTTGCCGTTGCTGGCCGCCGATGCCGAGGCGTTCCTCAACGTCGCCCCGCTGACCTGGAACGACCACACCACCCTGCTGGCCAACCACCAGTTGAACGAATTCAAACCGTTGATGACCCGCATCGACCCGGTAAAAGTGCAAGCCATGAGCGACGCCTCGAAAGAAGACCTGACCGCCAGCCAGACCGACACCGGCGCCGCCGCTCCGGCCGGCAACGGCGAACTGGCCAAGGATCCGCTGTCGCCGGAAATCGACTTCGACGCCTTTGCCGCGATCGACCTGCGCGTCGCACTGATCGTCAAGGCCGAACACGTCGAAGGTGCTGACAAGCTGCTGCGCCTGACCCTGGACATCGGTGACGAGCAACGCAACGTGTTCTCCGGGATCAAGAGCGCGTACCCGGATCCGTCGAAACTCGACGGGCGCCTGACCATGATGATCGCCAACCTCAAGCCACGGAAAATGAAGTTCGGCATCTCCGAAGGCATGGTGATGGCCGCCGGCCCTGGCGGTGAAGAAATCTACCTGCTGAGCCCGGACAGCGGCGCCAAGCCGGGTCAACGCATCAAGTAAGGCCCGGCAACAAATCGATCCCACCGGCGTGCCCCGCATGCCGGTGGGATTTTTCATATCTGGCCCACCCTGCGTAGCTGCCGGATAATGCCTAACCTTATGAGATAGCCGACCGTTTCTCTGGCAGAACCATGACCGAACTCGTGCTTACGCTTATCAGTGCTGCGCTGCTTAACAACTTCGTGTTGCACTGGCCCCTGGGCGTCGATCCGCTGCTGGCGGGCAGTCGTCGCCAGGTGCATGCGCTGGGACTGGCGACGTTGTGGCTGATGCTGGTTGTGGGCGTAACCGCTTACGGGATCTGGCATTGGCTACTGGTGCCGCTTCATCTTGAAGCCCTGCGGCTGTTCGTGTTTCTGCCCTTGAGTGTGTTGCTGATCGCACCGCTGCTGAAACTGTTGTCCGGCGGCTTTCCCGGTCTGCCTTTCGACGGGCTATGGCCATTGTTGCTGGGCAATGCCGGAGTGCTCGGGCTGGCACTGATCAACGCGCAAAACGATCAAGGCCTGCCGCAGGCAATAGCGCTAAGTCTTGGCGCCGGGCTGGGTTTCTGGCTGGTGCTGAGCCTCTTCAGCGATTTACGCGAGCGCACGGTCGACAACGATATTCCCCTGCCCTTTCGTGGCCTGCCGATTGATCTGATCGGCGCCGGACTGATCGCAGTGATTTTTCTCGGATTCAGTGGACTGATCAAAACATGAGTCTGATTCAACGCATCGATGCTCTCCTGCCGCAGACCCAATGCGGCAAGTGCGGCCATCCCGGATGCAAACCGTACGCACAAGGCATCGCCGAGGGCGAGCCGATCAACAAGTGCCCGCCGGGCGGTGACGAAACCATCGCGGCGCTGGCTGAACTGTTGAAAGTGCCGGTGCTGGAACTGGACATCAGTCGCGGCTCGGCACCGCCGCAAGTGGCGTTTATCCGTGAAGCCGAATGCATTGGCTGCACCAAGTGCATTCAGGCCTGCCCGATCGACGCGATCGTCGGCGCGGCGAAACTGATGCACACGGTCATCGTCGACGAGTGCACCGGTTGCGATCTGTGTGTCGCACCGTGCCCGGTGGATTGCATCGAAATGCATCCATTGTCGCCGGGCACGTTGCCGGTGGTGGGCGGCCTCGCCGTCAGTCTCGACGAGCAGCGCGCGCGCGCGGCCAAACGCGATCACGCGCGTCAACGCTTCGAGCGCCGAAACGAGCGCTTGCACCGCGAAGAACAACAGAAACAGGCTGAGCGTGAAGCGCGAGCGAAACGGGCGGCGCAGCCTCAAGTGACCGCGACCGATCCGGTGCAGGCGGCACTGGAACGCGTGCGTGCGCAGAAAGCCGCCACCGTAGACGCGGCGCTGAAGAAAGCCAAAATCGATGTAGCGATGAGCCGCGCGCAACTGCACAAAACGCTGAAAGCCTTCGGTCATCCACCGACGTTCGAGCAGCAGGCACAATTGATCGTGTTGCAGCAGCAGTTCGAAGCGGCCGGGCAGGCCTTGGCGAAACTTGAAAGCAGCGCACCGCCTGCCCCGGCAGTCACGGCTCCGGCGAAAGATGCCGACTTGAAACGGGCAAAAATCCAGTTGGCAATGCGTCGTGCCGAACTGAAAAAAGCCCAAACCGCCGAAGTGGCGCCCGAACAGATCGCCGCGCTGGAACAAGCACTGCGCGATGCCGAACAGGCCCTGCACGCCGCCGAAGCTACAAGCGATCAGCCGTTGCCTGACCTGGTGCGCGTCGAAAAACGCCCGGTCGACAGCCAGCTTCGCCAGTTGAAAACCGAATTGGCCTACGCCCGCGCCGACCTCAACAAACTCGAACGGCGCGCCGACACGCCCACCGAAACCCTCGCCAAGGCCCGCGCCCGCCTGCAAGACGCCGAGCGCCAGGTGCAAGATCATGTTGCCCCTTGAGGCACCGGACAATCGCCTGCAACAGGCAATGAAGCTGGTGCTGCTGGCCGCTTTGCCGGGGCTGCTCGCACTGTTCTGGCTGTACGGTTGGGGGATGTTGATCAATCTGATTCTGGCGGCCACCACAGCATTGATTGTCGAAGCAGCGGTCCTACACCTGCGTCGACAGCCCCTGCAGCCAGCGCTGAGCGACGGCAGCGCGCTGGTCAGCGCGACATTGCTGGCTGCTGCCCTGCCACCTTATTGCCCCTGGTGGCTGACGGTAACGGCCATGGCTGCGGGTCTGCTGTTCGGCAAGCACGTGTACGGCGGCGTCGGCAAAAACCCGTTCAATCCGGCAATGCTCGGGTTTGCCCTGGCCATGGTGATGTTCCCGCAACCGATGACCCATTGGCCGGCTCATGGCCTGGATCTGACGGCAACGTTTCAACAAGTGTTCGGCGCAGGTCAGGCGCCGGATGCCTGGGTCCAGGCCACCGTACTGGACAGTCTGCGCATCAATAAAAGCCTGACCATGGACGAGCTGTTCACCAGCAATCCAGGCTTCGGTCGATGGGGCGGACACGGAGTGGAATGGGTGAATCTGGCGTTCCTCGCCGGTGGGGTGTTTCTGCTGCAGCGCCGCGTTTTCAGTTGGCATGCGCCAGTGGGCATGCTCGTCAGCCTGTTTGTCATCAGTCTGCTGTGCTGGAACGGTTCCGGGTCGGACTCGCATGGGTCACCGCTGTTTCACCTGCTCAGTGGCGCGACCATGCTGGGGGCGTTCTTTATCATCACTGAACCGGTCTCTGGCGCTAAGAGCGCGCTTGCCCGTCTGCTGTTCGGAGGCAGTGTCGGGCTGCTGACTTACGTGATTCGAACCTGGGGTGGATACCCGGATGGCGTGGCGTTCGCAGTGCTGCTGATGAATCTTTGCGTGCCTGCGCTGGAGCGATTTGCCGCGAGCCGCCAGTCAGAGGTGCGCCCATGAATCGCACGGCCAGCGCGTCTATTGTGCTGCTGTTGGCGGTCATCGGCGTCGCTGCGACTTATGTTTTATACCGTAGTTCTGCAGCGCAAATTGCCAGCGAGCAGCGCTTGATCGAAAGCCGCAAACTGCTGGATCTGCTTCCACTCGATGCCTACGACAATCAACCGCTCGAGCAGCCTTTGGCCTTGGCAGACTTGAACTTGAGCCATAGCACCTTGACGGGTGGTTATCGCGCGACCGAACACGGCCAGACCGTCGCAATCTTGCTGCACAGTCAGACCCAGGGTTATGCGGGCGCCATCGAACTGTTGATCGCCATCGATGCCAACGGCAAATTGCTCGGTGTAAAAACCCTTAAACAAAGCGAAACGCCAGGACTCGGCGGGCACCTGGGGGACTGGCCGAATACCTGGCTACAGTCGTTTATCGGCACATCGAGCAAGGAGCCGACAGATGCGGGATGGGCGCTGAAAAAGGATCAGGGACAATTTGATCAAATAGCTGGCGCGACCATCACCTCGCGCGCAGCCATCAGCGCGATCCATGATGCCCTGCGCTACTTCGATGAACATCGGGCCGCGCTGCTGGGGAGCGGAACATGAACCGATCAGCAGTCCTCTCGAACACTTTGATGCTGACATTGCTGCTTGGCACCAGTGACTCACTGGCAGGTGGTGTGGGGACATTATTGATGTTCGCTACTGTCGCAGGCATGTATGGCCTGTGCATGACTGCTTTGCGACCACGGCTCACAGAAAAAAGCGTGTTGCTCGCCAGCGTGTTGCTCGCCGCGACCCTCACCAGTTGCGCAGATCTTTTGGCGCAACGCTGGTTTCTGCCCTGGCAGCAAACCTTCGGCCTCTATGTCGGCCTGATCGCCTTGCAATGCGTGGTGCTGGAGCACAACGGTTTCTGGCGGCAGTCGTGGATCGAGCGGCTCAAACTCTGCGGCATGTTCGGCGGATTGCTGCTCGGGCTCGCCGGGCTGCGTGAACTCGTCGGTCACGGCAGTCTCGGCCGGGGACTGTTCGAACACTGGCCAGGTCTTGTTGTATTTGGCGAAGGGCTGCACCTGATCACGTTGATCCCCGGTGCTTTTATTTTGTTGGCGCTGCTGCTGGCGGCGCGTCAGGCGATAGTTCGCCCGAACTCGATATCCAAGGAAACACATCGCTCATGAATGCAGCAAAACGCCTGGAGATTTTCCGCCGCCTGCACGAAGACAACCCGGAACCGAAGACCGAACTGGCCTACTCCTCGCCGTTCGAGTTGTTGATCGCGGTGATTCTTTCTGCGCAATCGACAGACGTCGGCGTCAACAAGGCCACGGCAAAGCTGTTCCCGGTTGCCAACACGCCAGCGGCGATCCACGCTTTGGGCGTCGAGGGGCTATCCGAATACATCAAGACGATCGGCCTCTACAACAGCAAGGCCAAGAACGTCATCGAGACCTGCCGCTTGCTGGTCGAACGCCATGGCAGCGAAGTCCCGCAAACCCGTGAAGAGCTCGAAGCCCTGCCAGGAGTGGGTCGCAAGACCGCCAACGTCGTACTCAACACGGCTTTCCGCCAACTGACCATGGCCGTCGACACTCATATCTTTCGGGTCAGCAACCGCACCGGCATTGCGCCGGGTAAAAATGTGGTCGAAGTGGAAAAGAAGCTGATGAAGTTTGTACCTAAAGAATTCCTTCTCGACTCTCATCACTGGCTGATACTTCATGGCCGTTATGTGTGTCTGGCCCGCAAGCCACGCTGCGGCAGTTGCCGGATCGAAGACCTGTGCGAGTACAAGGACAAAACTTCGGACGATTGACCCGCTATTGGAATAATTGATAAGTCGATTGAAAAAATCTTTTTTACCCGCCGCAGGAATATCGATATAAGGAGCGCCAAAGGCATTCTTAGCCGGGAGTTAGCTGATGAGTAGCGACAAAGAGCCACTTGATGTAGATGATGATATCGCTGCGGAAACTGAGGACACCGAACCTGTGGTCGAAGTCGCCAAGACCAATCTCAGCAAGCGCCGTACGATCGATAACCTGCTTGAGGAGCGCCGACTGCAAAAGCAATTGGCCGATTACGATTTTGATGACTGATATTTGAAAGCCTCCCGAAATGGAGGCTTTTCACTTTCTGCGGCTAGCTGAGTTCGACCGGCCCATCACCCTGTCAGCCATCGATACATTCAGACCAGACCATTACGCTGCGCCAACTCGATCAGATCAACCAGGGATCGCGCATTGAGCTTCAACAACAGGCGCGTCTTGTAGGTGCTTACGGTTTTGTTGCTCAAAAACATGCCATCGGCGATTTCCTTGTTTGTCTTGCCTCGCGCCAACTGCTGCAACACCATCATTTCCCGACCGGACAGACGATCCACCATGTCGGCTTCACTGGCATTGCCCAGACTGGTGCGGACTGTATGCAAAGCCTGATTGGGAAAATAACTATAGCCCGACAATACCGCCTTGATCGCACTGAGCAACTCGGTCAGGTCCTGTTGTTTACAGACATAGCCGGCCGCTCCCGACTGCATGCAGCGCATTGAAAAGTGCCCGGGAGCCTGGGAGGTCAACACCAGAACTTTAATAGGCATGGCCGTCGTAGTCAGGCGCGCGATAACTTCCAGACCATCAAGCTTGGGTATTCCAATATCCAGAATGACAATATCCGGCATTTGTTCTCGAGCAAGTTGTAACGCATCCACACCGTTATCAGTTTCTGCGATGACTTCGTAGCCATGACGTTCCATCAGCATACGTACCGCAAGACGAATGACAGGGTGATCATCCACGATCAGCACTTTATTCATGGGCAAGTCCAGTTTCGCTGTTCGAATTTTTAGAACACGCACAATAGCCCAGTCACTTGCTCTATGGCATGCCAGGGTTAACACGCACCTGCATCGAGAGACATACCCTACAGTCATTGCGGACTATTCCTACAAAAAGCCGCTACCCCCAGTAAACATCCGACGTTATTTCCTCCTCCGCTCACGAAAATAGTTCGCTTTTAACTTGTTACAGACTAAGTCTAACGACACAGAAATCATGCCTTGTCGTTGAGTTTCACGATGCCCGAAAGGCCATGACACCTGCGAATCTGCGCTCGGCCGAGAACTTTTATTATCAACCCGAAACACCATGCAACAGCCGACACACCCACCTCACAACTTCAAACCCGATATAAACACTTGAAACAAGATATTTATACCCAACACAATACTTTTGCTATAAATACAAGTATTTGAAACCCGATTACCAAGCTACTCAACTCATACCAACTTATCACCAACGAGACAGATCAAACACAAGAGCACAAGCATGCTGAAAATAAAAAACAAAATCACTAATCCAATGACGGTAATTGCCATATTTGCAGCCATTTCGGAAACATCAGCCGCCATTTCGCTGCCTTTCCTGGACAATAAGGACAGAGAGATCTACGTGTGGTTTCTGATCAGTTTTCCGTTCTACTTGCTGTTTCTATTCTTTATAACTTTAAACTTTAACTACCGTTCCCTTTACTCACCTTCGGACTTCGGCAAGGACAAAAACTTCCTTAAGGTAATCGATAACAACGACCGCGAGAACAAACGAAACACACCACCCCTGGAGCCAGCCACACAAGGGACATTTGGACTATCAAGTTGTATCGTGCCCAGCGAGTCAGGCCCAACCGAATGCAAGGACGCGTGCAAAGTCCACAACGCGCCTGACCCGCCCTCGGCCATCAACTCAAAATCGAACCTGATTGTTCAGCACAACATTCAGTTGCCCGCGTGGGTCAGTGACCTGCACCTCATCGACGTTCGGGGTGTCGATGCATCGAGAGAGTTAGCCACGATTCTGGAAAACATCCGGAACCTGGACCGGAAAACTCCCCGGGTGGTGGTGTTTCTTTCCAATCATGTATCGGATGTTTTACTGACGCAGCATTCATTGCTGAAGATCAGGCACGTCAGGAAAGGCTCAGGCAAAACGATTTGTATTGTTTATAACCTTTGCGCACAGGCGGTAACGCTGCTGGGACGGGCATGAAAGATGAGTCGTAGCCACAGATGCCAAGACCAGGAACAGGCTTCAATCAGACGCAAACAAAGAATCATGCAAAAGGGCGGCCTTGTCTCGATGACAAGGCCGCCCTTTTCATTACGCTTCAGACCAGAACGCTTAGAACAGCTTGCGGCCCTTGTTGGCAGCAATGCGCATGCGCAGCGCGTTGAGCTTGATGAAGCCAGCGGCATCAGCCTGGTTGTAAGCACCGCCGTCTTCTTCGAAGGTCGCGATGTTGGAATCGAACAGCGAATCGTCGGACTTGCGGCCGGTAACGATCACGTTGCCTTTGTACAACTTCAGGCGCACAACGCCGTTCACGTTGACCTGCGAAGCGTCGATCATCTGCTGCAGCATCAGACGCTCTGGGCTCCACCAGTAACCGGTGTAGATCAGGCTGGCGTATTTCGGCATCAGCTCGTCTTTGAGGTGAGCGACTTCGCGGTCCAGGGTGATCGATTCGATAGCGCGGTGAGCGCGCAGCATGATGGTGCCGCCCGGGGTTTCGTAGCAGCCACGGGACTTCATGCCGACGTAACGGTTTTCGACAATGTCGAGACGGCCGATACCGTGAGCGCCACCGATCTTGTTCAGCGTCGCCAGCACGGTGGCCGGAGTCATTTCGACGCCGTCCAGTGCAACGATGTCGCCGTTGCGGTAGGTCAGTTCCAGGTATTGCGCTTTGTCAGGAGCGTTCTCCGGGGAGACGGTCCATTTCCACATGTCTTCTTCGTGCTCGGTCCAGGTGTCTTCCAGCACGCCGCCTTCATAGGAGATGTGCAGCAGGTTGGCGTCCATCGAGTACGGGGACTTCTTCTTGCCGTGACGCTCGATCGGGATCGCGTGCTTCTCGGCGTAGTCCATCAGCTTCTCGCGGGACAGCAGGTCCCACTCGCGCCAAGGCGCGATCACTTTCACGCCTGGCTTGAGCGCGTAGGCACCCAGTTCGAAACGCACCTGGTCGTTACCCTTGCCGGTGGCGCCATGGGAAATGGCGTCAGCGCCGGTTTCGTTGGCGATTTCGATCAGACGTTTGGCGATCAGCGGACGTGCGATGGAAGTACCCAGCAGGTACTCGCCTTCGTAAACGGTGTTGGCGCGGAACATCGGGAACACGAAATCACGCACGAACTCTTCGCGCAGGTCGTCGATGTAGATTTCTTTGACGCCCATGGCCTGAGCCTTGGCGCGGGCCGGCTCGACCTCTTCGCCTTGACCGAGATCAGCGGTGAAGGTCACCACTTCACAGTTATAAGTATCCTGCAGCCACTTGAGGATCACCGAAGTGTCCAGGCCGCCGGAATACGCCAGAACGACCTTGTTTACGTCCGCCATGCCATCACTCCACGGGGTTCTACGGAAAGCCGAGGAGTCTACCGCCCAAACGCGATAATTTACAGAGGCGCGACAGCTTAAGACGACAAAGCGACAGAATCTGTCGAGAGCGCGACGATGACCGGAGGGTCAGGAAGTCGCCGCAGTATTGGCTGGCGTGCTCGCTTGCGGTGCCGGAGCCGCGACCGGCGCCACGCGCGCCAGTTTGACATTGACCCGACGGTTCTTCGCGCGATTGGCCGCGTTGGTGTTCGGCACAATGGGATATTGCTCGCCATGGAAACGCACGGTGATCTGCGATTCCTGAATGCCGTTGGCCTTGAAGAAGTCGACCACCGCCAGCGCGCGGCGGCGCGACAGTTCACGGTTGGTCAGGCGATTACCGCTGTTGTCGGAATGGCCGTCGAGTTCGATGTGATTGACCGTCGGATCGGCCTTCATGTATTCGAGCATCACTTGCAGCTTGGCTTTAGCGGCAGGATCCAGGTCAACGCCTTCGCCGGGGAAGCCGATCTGCGACTGTTTGATCTGGTCGAAATTCTGCGGCAGCAATTTCGCCACACATGTCTGGTAATCATTGAAGGCTTTGCTGAACTTGACCGGCAACAGGCGTACTTCAGAGACACGGCCATCGCCTGAAGCGCGCCGTACGACCGGGCTGCGACCGTCCAGCAGGCCACTGATCAAACCGCCGGCCTGGGACTGCGAACTGCTGAACAAAACGTTGCCGCTGCCGAGCCTTACAGAGCCCAGATTGATGTCACCACGGCCCGGCTGCCAAGGTGCAGCCGCTGCCAGCAACGTTGCAGAGCCGCCGCCGAGCATGGCGTTGTAGGCGTTCAGACGGAATATCGCCTGCTCGCCGGCCTTGCGCACGAACTCACCCGAGCCGAAATCAGTGATCGGTTGGGTCAGACGACATTCGAACTTGTCGCCGGCGACCGTCCACTCAATGTTCTCCAGACGGGTCTGGTACGTGAGCGCCATCGCCGGAAGGCTGGCAAACACACTGAGCAAGGCTAAATAACGCTGGCGCACGGGAGGCTCCATTGGCTTCTGAAACACAAAGACCGATTCACACTATGTTTACGGCATACCTACGGGATATCGGAAGGTTCCGGCAAAACTTGATAGCGAGTGCCTGCAAGAGTCTTTTCCGGTAGCATTCGCCTCAGTTTGACCCGCCTGGAATCCCCTCATGTCCGACCGCCTGACCCTGCTGCGTCCCGACGACTGGCACATTCATCTTCGCGATGGTGCCGTGTTGACCAATACCGTTGCCGATGTTGCGCGCACTTTTGGCCGCGCCATCATCATGCCCAACCTGGTACCACCGGTGCGCAACGCCGCTGAAGCCGACGGCTATCGCCAGCGGATTCTCGCTGCCCGCCCGGCCGGCAGTCGCTTCGAACCGCTGATGGTGCTGTACCTCACCGACCGCACCCAGCCCGAAGAAATTCGTGAAGCCAAGGCCAGTGGTTTTGTGCACGCAGCCAAGCTGTACCCGGCCGGTGCGACCACCAACTCCGATTCCGGGGTAACCAGCATCGACAAGATCTTCCCGGCACTGGAAGCCATGGCCGAAGTCGGCATGCCGTTGCTGATCCACGGTGAAGTCACCCGAGGCGACGTCGATGTGTTCGACCGCGAAAAGATCTTCATCGACGAGCACATGCGCCGCGTGGTCGAGCGCTTCCCGACGCTGAAAGTGGTGTTCGAACACATCACCACCGGCGACGCCGTGCAGTTCGTCAACGAGGCTTCGGCCAACGTAGGCGCGACCATCACCGCGCATCACCTGCTGTACAACCGCAACCACATGCTGGTGGGCGGGATTCGGCCGCACTTCTATTGCCTGCCGATCCTCAAGCGCAACACGCACCAGGAAGCCCTGCTCGACGCCGCCACCAGTGGCAGCGCGAAGTTCTTCCTCGGCACCGACTCGGCGCCGCACGCCCAGCACGCCAAGGAAGCCGCTTGCGGCTGTGCCGGCTGCTACACCGCGTACGCCGCCATCGAGATGTACGCCGAAGCCTTCGAACAGCGTAATGCGCTGGACAAACTCGAAGCTTTCGCCAGCCTCAATGGCCCGCGCTTCTACGGCCTGCCGGCGAACACCGATCGCATCACCCTGGTTCGTGAAGAATGGACCGCCCCGACCAGCCTGCCGTTTGGCGAGCTGACCGTTATCCCGCTGCGCGCCGGTGAAAAACTGCGCTGGCGCCTGCTGGAGGAACACGCGTGAGTGAAGACCATTTCGACGACGAACTGGACGGTCAAAGTGGTGGTGGCGGCTCCCGTCACCCGATGGCAGCACGCTTTCGCGGCTACCTGCCGGTTGTCGTTGACGTAGAGACCGGTGGCTTCAACTCGGCCACCGACGCTCTGCTGGAGATTGCCGCGACCACCATCGCCATGGATGAAAAGGGTTTTGTTTACCCCGATCACACCTACTTCTTCCGCGTTGAACCGTTCGAAGGCGCCAACATCGAAGCAGCGGCGCTGGAGTTCACCGGAATCAAACTGGATCACCCGCTGCGCATGGCGGTCAGCGAAGAAACCGCGCTGACCGACATCTTCCGTGGCATTCGCAAGGCGCTGAAGGCCAATGGCTGCAAGCGCGCGATTCTGGTCGGGCACAACAGCAGCTTCGATCTTGGCTTCCTGAACGCGGCCGTTGCGCGTCTGGACATGAAACGCAACCCGTTCCACCCGTTCTCCAGTTTCGACACTGCGACGCTGGCCGGTCTGGCATACGGTCAAACGGTACTGGCGAAAGCCTGCCAGGCCGCCGACATCGATTTCGACGGTCGTGAGGCGCACTCGGCACGTTACGACACCGAGAAAACCGCTGAGCTGTTCTGCGGCATCGTCAACCGCTGGAAACAGATGGGCGGCTGGGAAGATTTCGACGACTGATTGAGGGTCGTCGGGTAAATCCCGCGCATGAAAAAACCGGCCACGTGGGCCGGTTTTTTTGTACCTCGATGTTGCGCCTTACAGGGCAGCAGCGTTCTCGGTCAGGTAAGCCGCAACGCCTTCTGGCGAAGCGTTCATGCCTTTGTCGCCTTTTTTCCAGTTGGCAGGGCAGACTTCGCCGTGCTCTTCGTGGAATTGCAGAGCGTCGACCAGACGGATCAGCTCTTCCATGTTACGGCCCAGCGGCAGGTCGTTGATGATCTGCGAACGGACAACGCCTTTGTCGTCGATCAGGAACGCGCCACGGAAAGCCACGCCGCCTTCGGATTCAACGTCGTAAGCCTTGGCGATGTCGTGCTTCATGTCGGCAGCCATGGTGTATTTCACCTGGCCGATGCCGCCATTGTTTACTGGGGTGTTGCGCCATGCGTTGTGAGTGAAGTGCGAGTCGATCGACACAGCGATCACTTCAACATTGCGAGCCTTGAAGTCGGCCATGCGGTTGTCCAGAGCGATCAGCTCGGACGGGCAGACGAAGGTGAAGTCCAGTGGGTAGAAGAACACCAGGCCGTATTTGCCTTTGATGGCCGAGGACAGGGTGAAGCTGTCAACGATCTCGCCATTGCCGAGTACGGCCGGGACGGTGAAGTCAGGGGCTTGTTTGCCTACGAGTACGCTCATTGATATCTCCTGGTGTAAAAACTTGAAGTTCAGGGTCCGCGCCAGCCTGCCACCCTCAGGCGACAGCCCTGTGACACGAACCCCCTTCGCAAGGGCCGACCATCATACACTGCGAATTTGGCCTGTCCTTAACGGTTTTTCAAAGCAGGCGCAGAACGGCACTGCATTTACGGGGCCAGGCAAAACGCCAGCAAATACCGTTCGTCAGTCACGGCTGAGAATCAGCAAAAGCCTTCCGAAAGCACTTTGACAATCATTCTCGTTAACATTAAGATCCATCGCAATTGAGTCACAACCAGCGACGGTTCTCACTTATGTATGTTTGTCTCTGCACTGGCGTCACCGACGGACAGATCCGCGATGCGATCTATGAAGGTTGCTGCAGCTATAAAGAAGTCCGCCAGGCCACCGGCGTCGCCAGCCAATGCGGCAAATGCGCGTGCCTTGCCAAGGAAGTCGTTCGCGAAACCCTGACCAAGCTGCAAACCGCTCAGGCTGCGATCCCCTACCCCGTAGAATTTACCGCCGCTTGATTGCCCCCCATTTCAAAGAACCGGACTTATGTCCGGTTTTTTTATGCCTGTAAATCAACTGCTTAGCACCCAGACGCGGAACACAAACATTCTTATTCCGATTAATTTTCATATATTATTCAATAACTTAGGTTTGACACTTATAAGTACGAAGCTCAAACTCCGCCGTATATACAGCTAATACAGGGCAGGACTCCGATCATGAAAGGCGACATTACAGTCATCCAGCATCTCAACAAGATCCTTGCCAATGAGCTGGTCGCGATCAATCAGTACTTCCTGCATGCACGCATGTATGAAGATTGGGGCCTGAACAAGCTCGGCAAGCACGAATACAAAGAATCCATCGACGAGATGAAACACGCGGACAAGCTGATCAAGCGCATCCTGTTCCTCGAAGGCCTGCCGAACGTGCAGGACCTGGGCAAGCTGCACATCGGCGAGCACACCAAGGAAATGCTGGAGTGCGACCTGCGTATCGAGAAGACCGGCCATGCTGACCTGAAGACCGCAATCGCCCATTGCGAAACCGTTGGCGATTTCGGCAGCCGTGAACTGCTCGAAGACATTCTCGAATCCGAAGAAGAACATATCGACTGGCTGGAAACCCAACTGGGCCTGATCGACAAAGTCGGTCTTGAGAACTATCTGCAATCGCAGATGGGCGAAGAGTAGGAGCTGCCGAAGGCTGCGATCTTTTCAGGTTGCACCGGCAACTTGCAGTAACTTTTCGAACGCACTAAAAAGCCCCGCCCTCTTTCGAGTGGCGGGGCTTTTTATTGGCTGAAGATCAAAAGATCGCAGCCTCGTTTCACTCGACAGCTCCTACACAAGCAGCAGCTGTCGCATGAAACCTGGCCGATCAGGCTTCGGACTTGTTCGCCGCTGCCGCTTCAACAGCCGCCTTGATGGTGCTTTGCAGCGAACCGTCTGCAGCCATCTCGGTCATGATGTCGCTACCGCCGACCAGTTCACCGCCGACCCACAGTTGCGGGAAAGTCGGCCAGTTGGCGAACTTCGGCAGGTTGGCGCGGATTTCCGGGTTCTGCAGGATGTCCACGTACGCAAACTTTTCGCCACAAGCCATCACAGCCTGCGCAGCTTTCGCAGAGAAGCCACACTGTGGGGCATTCGGCGAGCCTTTCATGTAAAGCAGAATGGTGTTGTTGGCAATCTGCTCTTTAATCGTTTCGATGATATCCATGGAGCACCTCGGCTGAACTTTCCGACTCATGGGTCGGCACGGTGACGCATTGTAACGGAATCCCGAGCGCCATGCTCGGTCTCCCCGACGGTCACATTCAGGCCGCCGCCACCGTCACCGGCACACCATTAAGTGCGGCGTTACCCGACAGCTCATCTAGCTGGCATTCATCGGTCAGATCGTTTGCGCTCGACCCAGGCTGACTGCTGGCAATCGCCATTTGCACGCCCGGCCGCGCATGCCCCCAACCATGCGGCAGGCTGACCACGCCTTTCATCATGTCCAGACTGCCGAGCACCTCGACCTCGATCTGCCCCACCCGCGAGCTGACGCGAACCAACTGACCATCGTTAAGCCCACGGCTGGCGAGATCATCCGGGTGCATCAGCAGTTGATGGCGTGGCTTGCCCTTCACCAGACGGTGATAGTTGTGCATCCACGAGTTATTGCTGCGCACATGACGACGGCCAATCATCAACAGCTCATCGGCGGCCGGCGCCTGCAATGCGGCAAAGCGTGCGAGGTCAGCAAGGATCTCTGGCGGAGCAGCCTGCACGCGCTGATTCGGCGTTTTCAGGCGCGCAGCCAGGTTCGGCTTCAACGCGCCCAGATCAATCCCGTGGGGATGATCGAACAACGTCGCCAACGAAAGCTTCTGTTCGGACGCGTCACCGTACAGGCCCATGCGCAGGCCCATATCGATCATCTTCGCCGGTGGCATGGTCGGTTTCAGTTCCTTGCCAGTCTTCTCGGCAAAGGCCTTGGCCAGGCCCACGAAGATCTCCCAGTCATGCAAGGCGCCCTCGGGTTTGGCGAGGATCGCGCGGTTGAAGCGGGTGACGTTGCGCACCGCGAACAGGTTGAACGTCGTGTCGTAGTGATCGTTTTCCAGCGCCGAGGTTGACGGCAGAATCAGGTCGGCATAGCGCGTGGTTTCGTTGATGTACAGGTCGACGCTGACCATGAACTCCAGGCCATCCAGCGCCTGCTCCAGTTGCCGCCCGTTCGGCGTCGACAACACCGGGTTGCCAGCGACGGTGATCAGCGCACGAATCTGGCCCTCGCCTTCGGTAAGCATCTCTTCGGCCAGGGCCGAGACCGGTAGCTCGCCGCCGTACTCGGGACGCCCGGAAACGCGACTCTGCCATTTGTTGAAATGCCCGCCCGAAGTCGACGCCACCAGATCCACTGCGGGTTCCGTGCACAGTGCACCGCCGACGCGATCAAGATTACCGGTGACCAGGTTGATCAATTGCACCACCCAGTGACACAAGGTGCCGAAGGCCTGCGTCGAAACGCCCATGCGTCCGTAGCACACGGCACTCGGCGCGGCGGCGAAATCCCGGGCCAGTTGGCGGATCTGCTCGGCAGGAACCGCACACAACGGGCTCATGGCTTCAGCGGTAAACGCAGCGACAGCGGCGCGCACGTCATCCAGCCCATCGACCGGCAAATGACTTTCGCTGGTCAAGCCTTCGCTAAACAGGGTGTTCAGCACACCAAACAACAACGCTGCATCGCCCCCCGGACGCACGAACAAATGCTGATCAGCCATGGCCGCCGTCTCGCTGCGCCGTGGATCGACGACCACCACTTTGCCGCCGCGCGCCTGAATCGCTTTCAAACGCTTCTCAACATCCGGCACGGTCATGATGCTGCCGTTGGACGCCAGCGGATTACCGCCGAGAATCAGCATGAAGTCGGTGTGATCGATATCTGGAATCGGCAACAGCAAACCATGGCCATACATCAGATAACTGCTCAGGTGATGCGGCAACTGATCGACCGAGGTCGCCGAGTAGCGATTGCGCGTCTTCAGCAACCCCAGGAAATAATTGCTGTGGGTCATCAGCCCGTAGTTATGCACGCTCGGGTTGCCTTGATAGACCGCCACGGCGTTCTGGCCATGACGCTCCTGGATGGCCGCCAGCTTCTCGGCCACCAGCGCAAAAGCCTCGTCCCACTCTATCGGTAGCCATTCGCTGCCCACACGGCGCATTGGCTGGCGCAGGCGATCAGGATCGTTCTGGATGTCTTGCAGGGCCACAGCCTTGGGGCAAATGTGTCCACGACTAAACGTGTCGAGTGCGTCACCCTTGATTGAAGTGATCGCGACGTTGCCCTCGGTTTCGGTGGTTTCGATGGTCAGCCCGCAAATGGCTTCACACAGATGGCAGGCACGGTGATGGAGAGTCTTGGTCATGGCCAGTCTCTGTCTTGTTCTGGGCAGGCATTCACGCCCGCGGGAACAAAACTATGGCCCCGGCGCCGATCCTGCGCCAGCGACGTTCGTCCTGTGAATCGGCGGTTATCAGGCGAGCCGATAAACCGCCATGATCAGTTCGACGGCAGCTGAGGCGGTGCGGCCAGCTGAATCTCCTGAATGGTTTCAATCTGCTCGTGGGCGACATGTACGCCGGTGAGCTCGCCGATCAATCGCCAGTGTTCGTCGAGCCCGGCACTGATGGTCGCCATGCGATCGATCATGTGGCGGCCGGCGCTCTTCACCACTTCGTCTTCGCTGCGCAGCAGTTCGAATGACATTGAAGTGACTGAGGCGGTGAGATGGGTCAGTGAGCGAGCCGTGTGGCCCAGCAGTTCCATTAACAGTTTTTCTTTCGATTCCATGCGGAGGCTTCCTGCGTCGCTCGAAACTTATTTATAACCCAGCACTTTGCTTTAGCAAATGTTTCAGCCTGAGCATCCGACCAAGTGATGGCATGGCGCCACGGTGGTAAACCGACCCAAGCGACGCGATCCCCGCCACGCCGCATTGCCAAGCCCTGCAAGGCCAGTGTACAAAGAGGCTCGCTGCTGTCCTGAACCCGGCTTCAAATGCGCGACTGCAACATTCAGTGCGCCCTCCGAATCCCGCAAAAACCGTAGCCTATTGGAAAAACGCGACATTTAGTGTCAATATCGCGCCTTCCCCTATTTCGTCGCCCCGTGCGGCTTACGCCGCAGGTCTCGCCCGTTGTTCCGTTAAACAAGGCTTTGAGCATCTGCGGTTTGTAGCAAAAGGTAGTCAATGATGAGCGCAAGGCACTTTCTCTCCCTGATGGATTGCACGCCCGAAGAGCTGGTCAGCGTGATCCGTCGAGGCGTTGAGCTCAAGGACCTGCGTAACCGCGGCGTACTGTTCGAGCCTCTGAAAAACCGCGTGCTGGGGATGATCTTCGAAAAATCCTCGACCCGCACCCGGATCTCGTTCGAGGCCGGCATGATCCAGCTCGGCGGCCAGGCAATCTTCCTGTCGCCGCGCGATACCCAACTGGGCCGTGGCGAGCCGATCGGCGACTGCGCCATCGTCATGTCGAGCATGCTCGATGCGGTGATGATCCGAACCTTTGCCCACAGCACCCTGACCGAATTCGCCGCCAACTCGCGCGTGCCAGTGATCAACGGCCTGTCCGATGACCTGCACCCGTGCCAGTTGCTGGCCGACATGCAGACGTTCCTTGAACACCGTGGCTCGATCCAGGGCAAAACAGTCGCCTGGATCGGCGACGGCAACAACATGTGCAACAGCTATATAGAAGCGGCGATCCAGTTCGACTTCCAGTTGCGCGTTGCCTGCCCGGAAGGCTACGAGCCAAATCCTGAGTTCGTCGCCAGAGCCGGCGATCGCGTGACCATCGTCCGCGACCCGCAAGACGCCGTGCGCGGCGCGCATCTGGTGAGCACCGACGTCTGGACTTCGATGGGTCAGGAAGAGGAAACTGCCAAGCGCCTCAAGCTGTTCGCGCCGTTTCAGGTCAACCGCGCCCTGCTCGACCTCGCTGCCGAGGACGTGCTGTTCATGCATTGCCTGCCGGCGCACCGTGGCGAAGAAATCAGCCTCGACCTGCTTGATGACCCGCGCTCCGTCGCCTGGGATCAGGCAGAAAACCGTCTCCACGCACAGAAGGCCCTGCTCGAGTTCCTCGTTGAACCGGCATATCACCACGCATGAGTCATGAATTACTGCTGAACCTGCGCAACCTCGCTTGCGGCTATCAAGATCAACGTGTGGTGCAGAACCTCAATCTGCACCTCAACGCCGGCGACATCGGCTGCCTGCTCGGCTCGTCCGGCTGCGGCAAGACCACCACCCTGCGTGCCATTGCCGGATTCGAGCCGGTGCACGAAGGGGAAATCACCCTCGGTGGCGAAACCATTTCCAGCGCCGGCTTCACCCTCGCCCCGGAAAAACGCCGGATCGGCATGGTGTTCCAGGACTACGCACTGTTCCCGCACCTGAGCGTCGCCGACAACATTGCCTTTGGCATTCGCAAGCACCCGAACAAGGAACGCGTCACCGAAGAGCTGCTCGAACTGGTCAACCTGAAAAACCTCGGCAAGCGCTTCCCGCACGAGCTGTCGGGCGGCCAGCAACAGCGCGTCGCCCTCGCCCGTGCGTTGGCGCCAGAGCCGCAATTGCTGCTGCTTGATGAGCCGTTTTCCAACCTCGATGGCGAACTGCGGCGCAAGCTCAGCCATGAAGTGCGCGACATCCTCAAGGCGCGTGGCACCAGCGCAATTCTGGTGACCCACGACCAGGAAGAGGCTTTTGCCGTCAGCGATCACGTTGGCGTGTTCAAGGAAGGTCGACTGGAGCAGTGGGACACGCCGTACAACCTGTATCACGAACCGGCAACGCCTTATGTGGCCAGCTTCATCGGTCAGGGTTACTTCATTCGTGGTCAGCTCGGCAGCCCGGAATCGGTGCAGACCGAACTGGGTGAACTGCGTGGCAATCGAGCCTATACGTGGCCGATTGGCGGCGCAGTGGATGTGCTGCTGCGCCCGGATGACATTGTTTATGCACCGGACAGTGGGTTGAAAGCGCGGATTGTCGGCAAGACGTTCCTTGGCGCTTCGACGCTGTATCGCCTGCAATTGCCAACGGGTGCGCAGCTGGAATCGATTTTCCCCAGCCATGCGGATCATCAGGTGGGTGCGGAGGTGGGGATTCGGGTTGCCGCTGAGCATCTGGTCTTGTTCCAGGCTTCCGGCAGCACCGCCGCACAGATCCCGGCATTGGAAAACGGTGTTCGCCGCTACAGCGCCGCACTCTGATCCGGCCCGGATCAAAACTATGGGAGCGCCCTGCTCGCGAATTCGATGTATCAGTCACAGATGATTTGACTGACCGACCGTATTCGCGAGCAGGCTCGCTCCCACAGGTGTTTTTGGGCTAGCCCAACAACAATGTGCCGCTGGCAACCAGCGTCGCATTACCGCCGATTTTCACCCGCTCTCCTTCCAGCCGACAGAACAACTCCCCACCCCGTGCCGAACGCTGGCAGGCGGTCAGGCTCGATTTGCCCAGACGCTTGGACCAATACGGGATCAGGCTGCAATGCGTCGACCCGGTCACCGGATCCTCGTTGATGCCAATCGCCGGCGCAAAATAGCGCGAGACGAAGTCGTGCTGATTGCCGCGCGCGGTGACGATCGCGCCCAGCCACGGCAATTTGGCCAGCGCGACCATGTCCGGTTTGCAATCGAGCACCGCCTGCTCCGACTCCAGCACCACAAACAGTTCGTTGGAGCCGAGCACATCCACCGCCTCGACCCCCAGCGCTCGCTCGACATCCAGCGTCACGCCAATTTCCGAGGGCACGATCGACGGGAAGTCCAGCCACAAACGGCCCTCTTCACGGCTGACACTCAACGGCCCGGACTGGCTGGTAAAGTCGATACGCTCGGCGCTTTCCTTGTAGATCTCGAACAGCACATAAGCACTCGCCAACGTGGCGTGCCCGCACAACGGCACTTCAGTGGTCGGGGTAAACCAGCGGATATGCCAGGCCTGACCTTCGCGCACCAGAAATGCGGTTTCCGCCAGATTGTGTTCGGCGGCGATCTTCTGCATCAGCTCATCCGCGAGCCACGTCTCCAGCCGATAAACCATCGCCGGATTACCACTGAACGGCCGATCACTGAACGCGTCGACCTGATGAAACTCGAGCTGCATAATTTTCTCCCTGAGTCAGTCGTCAGAGGATGCAGCCACGCCGTGATCAGCGCCAGTGACAGAACCCGTCAATTTTTTACATACAGCATTAATGACTAAGGACGGCCGATGTCGGCAAATTTGGCCTGGGTGTGTTCGGCGAGCACCGCGGGCGCCAGCTCCACTTCCAGGCCACGCCGACCGGCGCTGACATAAATAGTCGCAAAACCCTGAGCCGAGTTGTCGATAAAGGTACGCAGGCGCTTCTTCTGTCCCAACGGGCTGATGCCGCCCAACAGATACCCGGTGGAGCGCTGAGCGGCTGCCGGGTCAGCCATCTCGACTTTTTTTACGCCAGCGGCATGGGCAAGACCTTTGAGGTCGAGGCTTCCGACGACCGGCACCACCGCCACCAGCAACTCGCCTTTTTCACTGGCCGCGAGCAGGGTTTTAAACACCTGTGCCGGTTCAAGTGCCAGCTTCTCTGCGGCCTCAAGGCCATAGGACGCGGCCTTCGGGTCATGTTCGTAACTGTGCACACGATGTTCGGCACGAACTTTTTTCAACAAGTCCAACGCAGGGGTCATGGCAGCTCCAGGCTCGGCAATGGCAAAAAAAACCTCCGCCGGATTCTAGGTGATCAGCCTCCAAAAGGCTCTATCCCAAGCCACGATTCCCGCGGCTCGCAGACATTCAGCGCACGTTGTCGCACCCGGGCCACAAAGGATCATTCACCCAGCGAATAGTTTTATTGTGACCGACGGTTCACTTTCGACCTTTGACAGGTTTGTTTCTTGTCTATATTTTTTCGAATCTGAATAATGTAAGAATTGTCGTCACAGCGACACCCAGCAGTAAACCGGGAACGGAATGGGGATTCCTACTCGGGGAAAATCGCGCCTTGCCCTGTTGGCAAACGCGCCAGACAACAACAAAAACGAGGTTTTCAATGACAACTGCTTTACAGCAACCATCGCTCTCGAGCCAATGCATGGCCGAGTTTCTGGGTACTGCTCTTCTGATCTTTTTCGGCACCGGCTGTGTCGCCGCGCTCAAAGTCGCGGGTGCCAGCTTCGGCCTGTGGGAAATCAGCATCATCTGGGGCGTCGGCGTGAGCATGGCGATCTACCTCACCGCCGGAGTTTCCGGCGCGCACCTGAACCCGGCCGTGAGCATCGCCCTGGCGATCTTCGCCGACTTCGAAAAGCGCAAACTGCCGTTCTATATTATTGCCCAGATCGCTGGCGCCTTCTGCGGCGCGCTGCTGGTTTACACGCTGTACAGCAATCTTTTCTTCGATTACGAACAAACTCACCAAATGGTCCGCGGCTCGGCCGCCAGCCTTGAGTTGGCCTCGGTGTTCTCGACCTTCCCGAACCCGGTGCTGTCCACCGCCCAGGCATTCCTGGTCGAGATGATCATCACGGCGATCCTGATGGGCGTGATCATGTCCCTGACCGATGACAACAACGGCCTGCCGAAAGGCCCGCTGGCGCCGCTGCTGATCGGCTTGCTGATTGCCGTTATCGGCAGTTCGATGGGGCCGTTGACCGGTTTCGCCATGAACCCGGCGCGTGACTTCGGTCCGAAACTGATGACTTTCTTCGCCGGCTGGGGTGAAATTTCCTTCACTGGCGGCCGTGATATTCCGTATTTCCTGATTCCGATTTTTGCACCGATTGTCGGTGCCTGCCTCGGCGCTGCCGGGTATCGCGGGCTCATCGCCCGTCACCTGACCGGCGCCACACCTGCTACAAAGGATGCAGAACCGGCCATTGACGGCAAACCAAGAACTTCTTGAAACAGTCGGCGCCGGCTCCTGCCCTATAGAGCCTGCGCCACGGCCCACTCTCCCTTATTTCGTCCAAGGCAATCGACATGACCGACATTCAGAATAAGAACTACATCATTGCCCTCGATCAGGGTACGACCAGCTCCCGCGCGATCATTTTCGACCGCGACGCGAACGTGGTCTGCACCGCGCAGCGCGAATTCGCCCAGCATTACCCGCAAGCCGGTTGGGTTGAACACGACCCGATGGAAATCTTCGCCACCCAGAGCGCGGTGATGGTTGAAGCCCTGGCCCAGGCTGGCCTGCATCACGATCAGGTGGCTGCCATCGGCATCACCAACCAGCGTGAAACCACCGTGGTCTGGGACAAGACCACCGGCCGCCCGGTGTACAACGCCATCGTCTGGCAGTGCCGCCGCAGCACCGAGATCTGCCAGCAGCTCAAGCGCGATGGCCACGAAGACTACATCCGCGACAACACCGGCCTGGTCACCGACCCGTACTTCTCCGGCACCAAACTGAAGTGGATCCTCGACAACGTCGAAGGCAGCCGCGAACGAGCGCGCAACGGCGAACTGTTGTTCGGCACCGTCGATAGCTGGCTGATCTGGAAATTCACCGGCGGCAAGGTGCACGTTACCGACTACACCAACGCCTCGCGCACCATGCTCTTCAATATCCATTCGCTGGAATGGGATTCGAAGATGCTGGAAATCCTCGACATCCCGCGCGAGATGCTTCCGGAAGTGAAGGCTTCTTCGGAAATCTACGGCCGCACCAAGAGCGGCATTGCCATCGGCGGTATCGCCGGTGACCAGCAAGCCGCATTGTTCGGGCAGATGTGCGTGGAGCCGGGTCAAGCGAAAAATACCTACGGCACCGGCTGCTTCCTGCTGATGAACACCGGCGACAAAGCGGTGAAATCCCAGCACGGCATGCTCACCACCATCGCTTGCGGCCCGCGTGGCGAAGTGGCTTATGCGCTGGAAGGCGCGGTGTTCAACGGCGGTTCGACCGTGCAGTGGCTGCGCGATGAATTGAAAATCATCAACGACGCCCACGACACCGAATACTTCGCCAATAAAGTGAAGGACAGCAACGGCGTGTACCTGGTGCCGGCCTTCACCGGTCTGGGCGCGCCGTACTGGGACCCATATGCCCGTGGCGCGCTGTTCGGCCTGACTCGCGGCGTGCGCGTGGATCACATCATCCGCGCCGCACTGGAGTCGATTGCTTACCAGACTCGCGACGTGCTCGACGCCATGCAGCAAGACTCCGGCGAACGCCTCAAAGCCCTGCGCGTGGACGGCGGCGCGGTGGCGAACAACTTCCTCATGCAGTTCCAGGCCGACATCCTCGGCACGCAGGTCGAGCGTCCGCAAATGCGCGAGACCACTGCACTTGGCGCCGCGTATCTGGCCGGTCTGGCGTGCGGTTTCTGGGGCAGCCTGGACGAACTGCGTGGTAAAGCGGTGATCGAGCGTGAGTTCGAGCCGAGCCTGGACGAAACCGAGAAAGAGAAGCTGTACAAAGGCTGGAAAAAAGCCGTCAGCCGCACCCGTGACTGGGCGCGTGAAGACGCTGAATAAGCCAACCTTAGGACTGGCTAAAGCGGTCCAAACAGCGTGAAAGCGTAGCGAGCGAAGGCAAGCCAAGGCAAAAACAGGCGAGGACGCGGAGTTTACGGGCTTGTAAATGAGCAGTCCGAGCCTGTTTTTAACGCAGGATGGCCGAGCGCAGTAGCTTTCACGTTGTTTGGAAACTGGTCGGGAGCGGATTCCTGCGTCATCATGGGCAAATTTTGCACGGCAGCCCAAAGGAAGCCCCATGAATCTGCCTCCCCGTCAGCAGCAAATCCTCGAGCTGGTCCGCGAACGCGGCTATGTGAGCATCGAGGAAATGGCCACGCTGTTCGTTGTTACCCCGCAAACCATCCGCCGCGACATCAATCAGCTCGCGGAAGCCAATCTGTTGCGTCGCTACCATGGCGGCGCAGCCTACGATTCCAGCGTCGAAAACACTGCCTATGCGATGCGCGCCGACCAGATGCGCGATGAAAAACAACGCATCGGTGAAGCCATCGCCGCCCAGATCCCCGATCACGCCTCGCTGTTCATCAACATCGGCACCACCACCGAATCGATTGCCCGCGCCCTGCTCAACCACAATCATCTGAAGATCATCACCAACAACCTGCATGTGGCGTCGATGCTCAGTGCCAAGGATGATTTCGATGTGCTGCTGACCGGCGGCAATGTGCGCCGTGATGGCGGCGTGGTCGGTCAGGCGAGCGTGGATTTCATCAATCAGTTCAAAGTTGATTTCGCCCTGGTCGGGATCAGCGGTATTGATGAAGACGGCAGCTTGCTGGATTTCGATTATCAGGAAGTGCGGGTGTCGCAGGCGATCATTGCCAATGCGCGGCAGGTGATTCTGGCGGCGGACTCCAGCAAGTTCGGGCGTAACGCGATGATTCGCCTGGGGCCGATCAGCCTGATCGATTGCCTGGTAACGGATCAGCAGCCGGTGCCGGCGCTGGCGCAGTTGCTCAGCCAGCACAAGATTCGCCTGGAAGTCGTTTAACTACCCTTCTCTTCATTGTCTGTACTGACGCCTTCGTCGGATCGCCGCCCGGAGCCGGCTCGCTCCCACATTGGAATGCATTTCAAACTGTGGGAGCGAGCCTGCTCGCGAAGGCAATCGAGTAAACAGCACACCTCTAGCGCCCCTTCGCGCATTTAATGTTCGAAAATTTTCTTTTAACTGCCCTTCGATGAGTTTTTTCAATCGAACGTGACTGGCTGCGCGGGTGTTTATGGGCTACCATTTTCGCAAATGAACATTCATGTTCGATTTCCAATATAGAAAATCAAAAGAACCCGAGGCCAGCCGATGTCCACCTCTACCTTGCGTACGCCCCCAATCTCCGAGATCTACGACATCGCCGTCATTGGCGGCGGGATCAATGGCGTGGGGATCGCAGCGGATGCCGCCGGTCGCGGGCTTTCGGTGTTCCTTTGCGAAAAAGACGATCTGGCCAGCCACACCTCGTCGGCCAGCAGCAAGCTGATCCACGGCGGCCTGCGCTACCTCGAACATTACGAATTCCGTCTGGTGCGTGAAGCGCTGGCTGAGCGCGAAGTGTTGCTGGCCAAGGCGCCGCATATCGTCAAACCGATGCGCTTCGTGTTGCCGCACCGTCCACACCTGCGCCCGGCGTGGATGATCCGCGCTGGCCTGTTCCTGTATGACAACCTCGGCAAGCGCGAAAAACTGCCAGGTTCGAAAAGCCTCAAGTTCGGCGCCGACAGCGCACTGAAAAGCGAAATCAAGAAAGGCTTCGAATACTCCGACTGCTGGGTCGATGACGCCCGCCTCGTTGTCTTGAACGCCATGGCCGCCCGCGAAAAAGGCGCTCACGTGCACACCCAGACCCGGTGCGTCAGCGCCCGTCGCACCAAAGGCCTGTGGCACCTGCATCTGGAACGTGCCGACGGCAGTCTGTTTTCGATCACCGCCAAAGCGCTGGTGAACGCCGCCGGCCCGTGGGTTGCCAAGTTCATTCGTGACGACCTGAAGATGGAATCGCCGTACGGCATCCGTTTGATCCAGGGCAGCCACATCATCGTGCCGAAGTTGTATGAAGGCGATCACGCGCACATTCTGCAAAACGAAGATCAGCGCATCGTCTTCACCATTCCGTACTTGAACCACTTCACCCTGATCGGCACCACCGATCGTGAGTACACCGGCGATCCGGCGAAAGTGGCAATCACCGACGCCGAAACCGACTACCTGTTGAAAGTGGTCAACGCCCACTTCAAGCAGCAGATCAGCCGTGACGACATCCAGCACAGCTACTCGGGCGTACGCCCACTGTGCAACGACGAATCCGACAACCCGTCGGCCGTCACCCGTGATTACACCCTGGCCTTGTCGGGCAGCACTGAAGAGGCACCGCTGTTGTCGGTGTTCGGCGGCAAGCTGACCACTTACCGCAAACTCGCCGAGTCGGCGATGGCGCAGTTGATGCCGTTCTTCACCCAGATGCGCCCGAGCTGGACCGCCACCGCTACCCTGCCCGGCGGTGAGGACATGACCACCCCACAAGCCTTGTGCGCGCAGATCCGCGACAAGTTCGACTTCGTGCCGACCGAGATCGCCCGCCGCTGGGCCACCACCTACGGCAGCCGGACCTGGCGCATGCTTGAAGGTGTGGAAAGCCTCGCGGACATGGGCGAACACATCGGCGGCGGACTCTACACCCGCGAAGTCGATTACCTGTGCAGCGAAGAGTGGGCAACCACGGCGCATGACATTCTGTGGCGTCGTAGCAAGCTGGGGCTGTTTACCACTCCGGCCGAGCAGGAGAAGCTTGCAGCGTATCTGGGTAAGGTCGAGCAGAACCGTAGCAAGATTGAAGCGGCGTGATGTGAACATCGCTTAAACGAAAGCCCCTGAATTGAGAGATTCAGGGGCTTTTTGTTTTGTGGATTCTGTTGAACCTGATTGTGTCAGTCAGATCCTTCCCCCTCACCCCAGCCCTCTCCCCCAAGGGGTAGAGGGGGAAAGGGAGCCGATCTTCATGGGGTTCGAAACTTGAGTTCGACTCGATATCTCACGTCGGCATAAATCGACCATCCACCGCGTTCAGTCCCCTCTCCCTCCGGGAGAGGGCTAGGGTGAGGGCTTTTGATCGTTCGGCTTTCCGAACGCGACTTCCCGGTCGATTCGGTAAACCGGATCAGTTACGCCAAAACAAACCATCACAAAACTTTAATAACGTTATAAATCATAAAGTTAAGTACATCGCCCTGGTCTGGCACGAGTCATGCTCTACACTCTCTCGACGAATGCTTGTTGTGCCAACACTTCAGGAGCCGTCAGGCATTCGAAGCACAAAAGGGCCGACGAACTGGCTCCATAAAAAAAACAATTCGAGGAAAATTTGATGCGCATCGTTCCCCATATCCTGGGCGCAGCCATTGCGGCCGCTCTGATCAGCACGCCAGTTTTCGCCGCCGAACTCACCGGCACCCTGAAGAAAATCAACGATTCGGGCACCATCACGCTCGCTCACCGCGACAGCTCCATTCCGTTTTCCTACATCGCGGATGCTTCCGGCAAACCAGTGGGCTACTCCCACGACATTCAAGTGGCCATCGTTGAAGCCCTGAAAAAAGACCTGAACAAGCCAGACCTGCAGGTCAAATACAACCTGGTTACCTCGCAAACCCGTATCCCGCTGATCCAGAACGGCACCGCGGATATCGAGTGCGGTTCCACCACCAACAACGCCGAACGCGCCCAGCAAGTCGACTTCACCGTCAACATCTTCGAAATCGGCACCCGTCTGCTGGTCAAGAAAGACAAGGATGGCAAGCCTTCCTACGCTGACTTTGCCGACCTCAAAGGCAAAAACGTCGTGACCACCGCGGGCACCACGTCCGAGCGCATCATCAAAGCGATGAACGCCGACAAGCAGATGGGCATGAACATCATCTCCGCCAAGGACCACGGCGAATCCTTCAACATGCTGGAAAGCGGCCGCGCCGTAGCCTTCATGATGGACGACGCCCTGCTGGCCGGCGAAGAAGCCAAGGCGAAGAAGCCGGAAGACTGGGTCATCACCGGTACGCCACAGTCCTTCGAAGCCTATGCGTGCATGGTTCGCAAAGACGACCCGGCCTTCAAGAAGGCGGTCGATGACGCCATTGTCGGCCTGTACAAGTCCGGCGAGATCAACAAGATCTACAGCAAGTGGTTCGAAAGCCCGATCCCGCCAAAAAACCTGAACCTGAAGTTCCCGATGAGCGACAAGGTCAAAGATCTGATCGCCAACCCGAGCGACAAGCCGGCGCCTGACGTAAAAATCTGATTCCTGACTAACCTTGTCTCCTGAGGGGGCGACCCTCCCTCAGGCGTTTGTTACTACCTGCTGGCTTCACTGTGGAACACTCGACCTGGCGGTTTCCGAGCCGATCGCGTGTGCCTGACGTTCAGCGTCAGGCGGGAAAGGATCTTCCCCAAGCGGGTGCTTGTACATCGATCGATCTCGAGGGGAGACCCTAATGAATTACAACTGGGACTGGGGCGTGTTCTTCAAGTCCACCGGCGTCGGCAGCGAGACTTATCTCGACTGGTACGTCACCGGTTTGGGCTGGACCATTGCCATCGCCATCGTGGCATGGATCATCGCCTTGCTGCTGGGCTCCATTCTGGGCGTCATGCGTACGGTGCCGAACCGCATCGTATCGGGCATCGCCACCTGCTACGTCGAGCTGTTCCGTAACGTGCCGCTGCTGGTGCAACTGTTCATCTGGTACTTCCTGGTGCCCGACCTGCTGCCGCAAAACCTGCAGGACTGGTACAAACAGGACCTCAACCCGACCACCTCGGCTTACCTGAGCGTTGTCGTGTGCCTGGGCCTGTTCACCGCCGCCCGTGTCTGCGAGCAAGTGCGCACCGGCATCCAGGCGCTGCCACGCGGCCAGGAGTCCGCCGCGCGCGCCATGGGTTTCAAGCTGCCGCAGATCTACTGGAACGTGCTGCTGCCCCAGGCCTACCGGATCATCATTCCGCCGCTTACCTCGGAATTCCTCAACGTCTTCAAGAACTCCTCCGTGGCGTCCTTGATCGGTTTGATGGAACTGCTGGCGCAAACCAAACAGACCGCTGAGTTCTCGGCCAACCTGTTTGAAGCCTTCACCTTGGCCACGCTGATCTACTTCACCCTGAACATGAGCCTGATGTTGCTGATGCGCATGGTCGAGAAGAAAGTCGCAGTGCCCGGCCTGATCTCCGTGGGGGGTAAATAATGGACTTCGATTTCAGCGGCATCATCCCCGCCATTCCGGGCCTGTGGAACGGCATGGTCATGACCTTGCAGTTGATGGTCATGGGCGTGGTCGGCGGCATCGTGCTGGGGACCATCCTCGCACTGATGCGCCTGTCGTCGAGCAAACTGCTGTCGCGGGTGGCCGGCGCTTATGTGAACTACTTCCGTTCGATCCCGCTCCTGCTGGTGATCACCTGGTTCTACCTGGCGGTGCCGTTCGTGCTGCGCTGGATCACCGGTGAAGACACGCCGATCGGTGCGTTCACCTCCTGCGTCGTGGCCTTCATGATGTTCGAAGCCGCGTACTTCTGCGAGATCGTCCGCGCCGGTGTGCAGTCGATCCCCAAAGGCCAGATGGCCGCCGCACAAGCGATGGGCATGACCTATGGCCAGACCATGCGTCTGATCATCCTGCCCCAGGCGTTCCGCAAGATGACGCCGTTGCTGCTGCAACAGTCGATCATCCTGTTTCAGGACACCTCGCTGGTTTACACCGTGGGCCTGGTGGACTTCCTTAACTCCGCCCGCTCCAGCGGCGACATCATTGGCCGGTCCAACGAGTTCCTGATCTTCGCCGGTGTCGTCTACTTCATCATCAGCTTTTCCGCCTCGCTGCTGGTCAAGCGTCTGCAAAAAAGGTTCGCCGTATGATCTCTATCAAGAACATCAACAAGTGGTATGGGGACTTCCAGGTGCTGACTGATTGCAGCACCGAGGTCAAAAAAGGCGAAGTGATCGTGGTCTGCGGCCCGTCGGGTTCCGGCAAATCGACCCTGATCAAATGCGTCAATGCGCTGGAGCCGTTCCAGAAAGGCGACATCGTCGTCGACGGCACCTCGATTGCCGACTCGAAGACCAACCTGCCGAAACTGCGCTCGCGCGTGGGCATGGTGTTCCAGCATTTCGAACTGTTCCCGCACCTGACCATCACCGAAAACCTGACCATCGCGCAGATCAAGGTGTTGGGCCGCAGCAAGGAAGAGGCGACCAAGAAAGGTCTGCAATTGCTCGAGCGCGTCGGCTTGTCCGCTCACGCCCACAAGCATCCGGGGCAACTGTCCGGTGGTCAGCAACAGCGTGTGGCGATTGCCCGTGCGCTGGCGATGGACCCGATCGTCATGCTGTTCGACGAACCGACCTCGGCGCTCGACCCGGAGATGGTCAACGAAGTGCTCGACGTGATGGTGCAACTGGCCCACGAAGGCATGACCATGATGTGCGTAACCCACGAAATGGGCTTTGCGCGCAAAGTGGCTGACCGGGTGATCTTCATGGACGCCGGCAAGATCATCGAAGACTGCCCGAAAGAGGAATTCTTCGGCGACATCAGCGCCCGCTCCGAACGCGCGCAGCACTTCCTCGAGAAAATCCTGCAGCACTAAAAGCAACACACCTGCCGGGGCATTGCTCCATCCCTGTGGGAGCGAGCCTGCTCGCGAAGAGGCCATTACATTCAGCCTGGATGTTGAATGTCAGTCCGTTTTCGCGAGCAGGCTCGCTCCCACAAGGGCCGGCGTTGCCCTTGCAACAAGTGTGGTGGTTGACCCAAGGCAACTGTGATGAAATGCGACCCCAATCTCTATCGCGCCGCGCCGCCATCACTTGCCGTGAAGCCTCGTCTGATTCGTCATCTGTTTCTGCCGCCACTGGTCATCGTCCTGATGATCGGGTTGGGTTACGCCGGCTTCTGGACCAGTGAGCATTTCGGCATTCGCAGCCTCGGCGAAAACGGCCAGCGTCAGCTCGAACTGAACGCCCGCGCCGTCGAAAGCGAAATCAGCAAATACACCTACCTGCCCAGCCTGCTGGAGCTCGAAACCAGTGTGTCGCAGTTGCTGGCCGACCCGACCCCGGAACACCGGCGAACGGTCAACGATTACCTTGAAGGCCTGAACCGGCGCAGTCGCAGTCGGGCCATCTACGTGATGGACACCACCGGCCGTGTCATGGCCACCAGCAACTGGCGCGATGTCGACAGTTATCTCGGTGAAGACCTGTCCTTCCGCGCCTATTTCCAGAAAGCCGTACGCGGCGAGCCGGGGCGTTTCTACGGCATCGGCAGCACCAACGGCGAGCCCGGCTATTACCTCGCCCACGGCCTCGAAGAGCATGGCAAGATCATCGGCGTCGCCGTGGTCAAAGTGCGCCTGGAAGCCATGGAAGAACGCTGGCAACGCGCACGCCTAGAAGCCTTTGTAAGCGATGAGAACGGCATCATCATTCTCTCCAGCGATCCGGCCCGACGCCTCAAGTCAGTGATCCCGCTCACCGACGAAACCAAAGAAAAACTCGCCCGCAGCCTGCAGTACTACTGGTTCCCGCTCAACGAACTGCAACCGCTGGCCCGGGAAACCCTGTCCGAAGGCGTGGAAAAACTGACCTTCCCCGCCAACAGCGAAGTGCGCTCCGACGATGACGACATCAGCTATCTGGCACAGACCCGGCCACTGAGCGACACACCGTGGAATTTCACCCTGCTCACGCCGTTGCAGGACCTGCGCCGCGAAGCCATCAACCAAGGAATTCTGGTCGCCGTCGCGTTTGCGCTGGTGGCATTCCTGTTGATCGCCTGGAACGAGCGGCGCAAGGTCATCGCCACCCGTCTCGCCGCCCGCGAAGCCTTGCAGGAAGCCAACAATCAACTGGAGCGTCGGATTACCGAACGCACCACTGATCTGCGCGCCAGCAACGAGCGCCTGAAGAGCCAGATCCGCGAACGGCGTCAGGCCGAAGAGACGTTGCGCCGTGCGCAGGATGAACTGGTGCAGGCCGGCAAGCTCGCTGCCATTGGCCAGATGTCGACCAGCATCGCCCACGAATTGAACCAGCCGCTGGCAGCGATGCGTACGCTCTCGGGCAACACCGTGCGCTTCCTCGAACGGGGCCAACTGGATGTCGCCAGCACCAATCTGAAAACCATCAACGAGCTGATCGACCGCATGGGCCGGATCACCGCCAGCCTGCGTTCGTTCGCCCGGCGCGGTGACAACCAGGGCCAGGCCAGCCTCGGCAAAGCCGTGGAGGCCGCGCTGCAATTGCTCGGTGCACGCCTGGAGAGTTCGGCGGTCAACATTCACCGCCAGTTCATCGATGTCCAGGTGCAGATCGACCAGACCCGCCTCGAACAGATTCTGGTCAACCTGATCGGCAATGCCCTCGACGCCATGCAGGCGCAACCCCTGCCCGAGCTGTGGCTGGAGGGTGAAGAATTCAACGCCAAATATCGCCTGCGTGTACGTGACAACGGTCACGGCATCGACGCTGAAGCGCGCAAGCATCTGTTCGAACCGTTCTTCACCACCAAACCCGGCGAACAAGGCCTGGGCCTTGGCCTGACCCTTTCCGCCAGCCTCGCCGCCGCCACCGGCGGGCATCTGGGTGTCGAACACCCGGCCAGCGGTGGCACCACCTTCGTCCTCAGTTTACCGTTGGTAAGCCCTACTCCTGCCGAGCCAATATGAACCACGACCTTAGTGTGCTGATCGTCGAAGACGACCCCCATGTGCTGCTCGGCTGCCAACAGGCGCTGACCCTCGAAGACATTCCCTGTGTCGGCGTCGGCAGTGCGGAAGAAGCGCTGGAGCGCGTCGGCGACAACTTTGCCGGCATCGTCATCAGCGACATTCGCCTGCCGGGCATCGATGGCCTCGAACTGCTGACCCGCCTCAAGCAACGTGATCGCAGCCTGCCGGTGGTGTTGATCACCGGCCACGGCGACATTTCCATGGCCGTCGGCGCGATGCAGAAAGGCGCCTATGACTTCATGGAAAAACCGTTCTCGCCGGAGCGCCTGGTCGACGTCGCACGGCGTGCGCTGGAGCAACGCAGCCTCGCCCGCGAGGTCTCATCGCTGCGCCGGCAACTGGCCGAGCGCGACTCCCTTGAGGGGCGGATCATTGGCCGCTCGCCGGCGATGCAGAACCTGCGCGAACTGATTGCCAACGTCGCCGACACTTCGGCCAACGTGCTGATCGAAGGCGAGACCGGCACCGGTAAGGAACTGGTCGCCCGCTGCCTGCACGATTTCAGTCGTCGCCACAGCAAGCAATTCGTCGCGCTGAACTGCGGCGGGCTGCCGGAAAACCTTTTTGAAAGCGAGATTTTCGGCCACGAGGCCAACGCCTTTACCGGTGCCGGCAAACGCCGTATCGGCAAGATCGAACACGCCGACGGCGGCACGCTGTTCCTCGACGAAGTGGAAAGCATGCCGCTGCCATTGCAGATCAAACTGCTGCGCGTACTGCAGGAACGCACCCTCGAACGTCTCGGCTCGAACCAGAGCGTGGCCGTGGATTGCCGGGTGATCGCAGCAACCAAATCCGACCTCGACGAAGCGAGCAAGGCTGGCGAGTTTCGCAGCGACCTGTACTACCGCCTCAACGTCGTGACCCTGGAACTGCCGCCGTTGCGCGAGCGCCGCGAAGACATCCTGCAACTGTTCGAACACTTCACCCAGCAGTCGGCCCTGCGTTTCGACCGCGCGCTGCCGGAACTGGACAACCAGACCCTGTCGAACCTGATGAGCCACGATTGGCCAGGCAATGTGCGCGAACTGCGCAACGTCGCCGAACGTTTTGCCCTCGGCCTGCCGGCGTTCAAAAAGTCCGGCGCCAGCAGTGGCGGACAAGGCCTGGCGTTTGCCGAAGCGGTGGAAGCGTTCGAACGCAACCTGCTCAGCGACGCCCTGCAACGCAGCGGCGGTAACCTGACTCAGGCCAGCCTGGAATTGGGCATGGCCAAGACCACGCTGTTCGACAAAGTGAAAAAGTACGGGTTGAGCCATTAAGCGAGAACGATGTGGATCTGTTTTTCAAAGCCCTGTTGGGCGCCGCGGTAGTACTGATCATCGCGGCGCTGTCGAAAACCAAAAACTACTACATCGCCGGATTGGTGCCGCTGTTTCCGACGTTTGCGCTGATTGCGCATTACATCGTCGGCAAGGGGCGTTCGGTTGAGGATCTGAAGACCACGATCGTGTTCGGCATGTGGTCGATCATTCCGTACTTTGTGTATCTGGCGACGTTGTATGTGATGGTGGATCGGTTGCGGCTGGAGGCTTCGTTGGCGGTGGCGGCGGTGGCCTGGTTGATGGCTGCCACGGTGTTGGTGACTGTTTGGGTTCGGCTGCACAGCTAAGGTTAAAAGCCACCCTCACCCCAGCCCTCTCCCGGAGGGAGAGGGGGCCGACCGAGGTGTCTTGCGTTTGACATTGACCTGAAAGATCCAGTTGATTATGGATTCGGTACAGCACGTTTAGGTCGGTGTACAACTCCAGCATCCCCCAATCAGTCCCCTCTCCCTCTGGGCGGTCCGACGTTTCGGGAGGGTTAGGGTGAGGGGTTTTTGGCTCCCACCGATATCAGCTGACAGTGCCGCCCTTGGACTCAGCCATGATCTGCCGGATCGCCCCGACAAACGTCTCCACCGGCTGCCCACCCGTCACCGCATACTGCCCGTTGAACACCACCGTCGGCACCGAACTCACCCCGCGCTGCAGCCACAACTGCTCCTCCTCACGCACCTCATCGGCGAATTCGTCCGACGCCAGTACAGCCTCGGCTCGCTGACGATCCAGCCCGACACTTTCCGCAATCTGCACCAGTTGCCGATGATCCGACGGATTGCCACCATCGCTGAAATACGCCTTGAACAGCGCCTCTTTCAACAGCAGTTGCACACCTTCGAGACCGGCCCAGTGCAGCAAGCGGTGCGCATCAAAAGTGTTGTAGATACGGCTGTTGCCGTCAGTGCGAAACGCAAACCCGAGTTCAGCGCCACGGGCACGAATGGCTTCGCGATTTTTCTGCGATTGCTCCGGGGTCGAGCCGTACTTCTCTTGAATGTGCTCAGCGATGTTCTGCCCGTCTGCGCCCATTTTCGGATTGAGTTCGAACGGCTGAAAACGGATCTCGGCCTGCACTTCGTTGCGTAGGATCTCGAGTGCCTGTAACAGGCCACGCAAACCGACGACACACCAGGGGCAGGAGACGTCGCTGACAAAATCGATTTTCAAGGCAGAACTCATCACACACCTCGCGGGGGGAAATCGTGCGGGAAAGTTTGCACGATACACCTGCTCCGGATTTTGTGGTGACCGTAGTGGCCCCTTCGCGAGCAGGCTCGCTCCCACCCTTGGAATGCGTTCCCCTGTGGGAGCGAGCCTGCTCGCGAAGAGGCCCGCTCAGGCGATACAAATACCTCGATTACAGCAGATTCCCGCCCACCACCGGCTCAATCTGTGCCCAATGCGAAGTGTCTTCACGATGCGCCTGCAAATACGGCAGCACCGCCGCCAGCAACGGCTCCTTGAACGCCTCCTGAAAGCGATGCGCCAACCCCGGAATCAGTTTCAACTGGCTGCCGCGAATATGCGCCGCCAGATGAACCCCGTGCATCACCGGCAACAACGGATCCGCCGTGCCATGCACCACCAGCGTCGGTACCCGCAATTGATTGAGCAATGCCACCCGGCTCGGCTCGGCAAGAATCGCCATGATCTGCCGCTTCACGCCTTCGGGATTGAACGCGCGGTCATACGACAGCGCAGCCTGATGCAGCAAGACCTGGCGATCATCAGTGACCGCCGGGCTGCCCAGCGCGGCCAGCAGATCAGCCTGCTGTTCCAGCGCCACCTGTCGATTCGGTGCGCCGCGACGCGACAACAACTGCACCAGCGCCGCGCTGGGTGCCGGCAGACCTTCGGCGCCCGAGGTGGTCATGATCAATGTCAGACTCTCGACCCGCTGCGGTGCCATCGCCGCCATGTGCTGGGCAATCATCCCGCCCATGCTCGCGCCCAGCACGTGGAATTGCTCGACATGCAACGCGTCCATCAAGCCCAGCGCGTCGTCTGCCATGTCGGTCAGGCTGTAAGGCGCTGCCACCGGCAGACCGAGCTTGTAGCGCAGCACTTCGAAGGTCAGATTGGCGTCAGCCGGCGCCTGCCGCCAGGTCGACAGACCGACGTCGCGGTTGTCATAGCGAATCACCCGAAACCCCTGCTGACACAGCGCAACCACTACTTCGTCCGGCCAGTGGATCAACTGTCCACCCAAGCCCATGACCAGCAACAACGCCGGATCCGACGCGCGACCAATGCTCTGGTAAGCCAGGCTCACCTGCTGCAGATCAACGTGCTCGGTCGGCACATTGACGTCGCAACGCGCCGCCGCCCAAGACGACGATCCGAAAAAAATCGCGACCAGAACAGCCGCGACCGATACAAAACCCTTGACCATGAAAAACACCGAAACGCAGAACCCCAGTAGAGCGCGAGTCTGATGAAGTTTGTTCAAGCGCGCTGCCACACTTCGATGACAGTTTGATGAAGAGTGCCGAGTGGTCATGGGCGGTGGTTGCAAACAATATCTATGTACCGCCATCGCCTTGCGCGATTTCTCTTGAATGACCCGCTCAGGGACGGATTCCCCGCCCCGCCAATGCGAGTCACGCCACCATGCTCGAGCGTCTTATTCTGGATGAGCTCCCCGCACCGTCACCGTTGCCCGAGGCCGTCGAACAGCTACCGAAAACGATTGATGACAGCCTGCTGCTGCAGGCTTGCCAACGCTGGCGCGCCAGCAGCGAGGGTTTGCGCGATTTGTTTGCCGCCAGCCCGGCCCTGCGCGACAGCGTCAATGAATTGCTGCGCCAACAACTGCAACTGGACGGCGAAAACACCGGACTGCGCTTTGCGGCCACCGCTGACCAGCCGGAGCACATCGTCAGCCTCACCGACGCCTGTGCCTTTGTCGTTCAACACCCGACACTGGAAACCGATCTGGATCAGCGTTGTGTCCTCACCGGTATCCGCGCGGGCCATCTGTTATCCACCCTGAAGCCCCTGCAGCTCCTGGAAAAACTCAAAGCCCTCGACCCACGCAAAAGCCACGAGATTCGCTGGGCAGAATTCTGGGACGCGCGAGCGCCGCGCACACCGGTGTCGCGACGTACCCGCGCCACGCAGCTTTACCGCGAGCATTTCGAAGCCACTGCGCACATGGCTCTCGCCCATCAGACGATTACCCCGGCGCAACTCAAAACGCTGCAACTGATCATTGATTCAGGTGCTGGCGCGCTGACAATCGAGGGTCAACCTGTGCACACGGAAAAGTTGGCCCTGGTGCTGAGCAACGACAGCAAAATCAAACTCCCCGGTGCATGGGTCGTCAGCGTCGGCAATTTGGCCACAGCGGCGCCTTTGCTTTATCTGCCCGGAAACGCCACATCGATCCAGGCCTTCACCACCCGCGCAGACATGCAGACGTGGCTGACCCATCAGGTACAGATCCCCACCGGACTGCCCAAGGAAATCCTTCGCGTTGACTACAGCGCAGCGCTTGACCCGATGGTCACTGGCGCCAGCGATCTGTTCGCCGACCGTCACCACGCGCAGCTCGACGCCTTGAGCAATACCAACAAAGGCCATCCCGGGCTCAGGGCGCATGGCGCGCGCTCACTGGTGCATGTCGACCTGATTGATCATCAGCGCAGCAGCGCGATCATCGTGGCGGCGCCGCCAAAACCGCTCAACTCCGCCAGCGATGTCGAGACCGACGAAACACCGCTGTTCGGCAGCCTGTCCGCCGGGATTCCACTGGCGGTGCGCCACGCGGCGCTCAAACGCCAACGCGAGGCGCTTGAGCGCTTGCAGGCCAATGACAGCGACGGCTCTCGATACCGAGAATGCCAGGACGCCCTCAAAGCGCTGGAAGCCGCCGAACAAACTGGCGCGACCGCTGCCACAACCCTGCTTTACCGCGAAACGGCCCTCGACACGAATACCTTCAACACCGCGCTCAGTGCCCTGCGTCAGGCACACCGGGACGGCCTGGATGCCGAAGGCAGACTGCAAGCAACCCTTGGCCAACTAGACAGCGCCGAACACGATCTGCTCAAGGCCATGCTGGACACCCCCGTCGCGGCCGAGCGCGACACGGATATCACGGCGGCCAGCCTGACCTTGTCACTGAGCGAAACCAGGGACGGGATCACAACAACGCAAAGCGAAGTGCTCAAGGGCGCACTCGTCATCGGACGCCAGGCGGCACTCTCGGACACTTCCAGTCTGATGCTCTACTGGCCGGGCAATGGCGGTGGCCTGCAACGCTTTGCCGATCGCCGGACACTGGCGCGCGAGGTGTTCAGGATTCTCGAGGACGACAACGACCTGGCCCTGCAACTGAGTCCGATCACCACCGACCCGTTGCTTTATTGCCTCAACGCGCTGGTGAGCGACTTCGAAGCGAAAGCCACACCCCTGCGCGGCAAACCCGAACAGGCTGACGCGCTGGAGGTTCTGCGCCAGGGCTGCCTGGCCAATCTTCAGGTTCCGCTGCACGCCGCCAGACACCTGGCTTTCACTCATCTGCAGGAACAGCAACGCAGCGGCACCCTCGCCGGCAACCTGCCGGGCTGGCTGGTCAAACTCAAGGAAAACGAGCGTAGCGCGCTGAAACAGAACATCGAGGCGTACGTCGCGGCGATGCGTCAAAGCCACGCCCTCATGACCCTTGCGCTGGAACCTCGTGATGACTTCACCCGCCGTCATCTGCACGCCCGATTGCGCAGGGACTTTTCCCTTGAGGGCGACTTTTCCATACAAGTCGAACTGCCCGACTCGACCAAAACCGAACAGGTCCCGGAGTCGGGGCCGGGTGGCGTCAGAAAGATCACGACCATTGTGCCCAGCAAAGCACGCAGCAAAATGTCACTGGAGGACCTGGCCCAGCTCAATATCGATAACGTGCAATCGGTGCTCAATGACTCGCTGTCACAACGCTTGATCTTCTTGCGTCTGGAGATCACCGCGACGCATAAAAAGGATCGGACGCGCCTGCTCAACGGCATCAACCTGACCTATCTGCGCAAGGTTCTGCCGGAGCTGGACCTGCCCAAAGTCTATGAGCAGAAGATCCGTGATGCCTTTCAGGGCGCCGCCAGCGAGTCAGCATTCGTCAAACAACATCGCCGGGAAAGCCTGATCGAGCCGTGGCGCCTGATGCTGAAAATACAGAGCGAAAATGCACGCCTGCAAAAACACCTCAGCGCTGATGAAGCGGCACTGCTGAACATCGCCATCGACGCCGACACCCCACAAGCGTGGCAAGCCAGCGGCAAGCGTCTTGTGCTGTTGCCGGTGTCGCTGAAAGTCGGCGGCAAGGACACCCCCGGCGAAGGCCCGGTGACCCTGTCCGGCGTCAGCTTCATCGAAGAGCAGATCAGCGGCGTCACCCTGCTGTACCTGCCGGACAGCCACGACGGGCAGTTCTTGCGCCGCTACGACACGCTCGAAGCGGCGCGCAAAGGGCTGTTCACCTTGTGCGCAAGTGACAAGTGGATCGAGTACCTGGCGCACAGAACGTTGCAAGGTAACGTCAGGGCCCATGTCAACCGAATCGGTCAGGCCGTGGAAAAAAACTTCGATGCGATCATCGAAGTCGGTGTGCGCTGGCCGGCCAGTACCTCGCTGGCCGCACACCTGCTCGATGCGCACATGGGACGCTTGATCGAGGCCCATCGCGGCACGTCGCGCTCCAACGATGAACTGTTCTTCGAGCGCTACGCCCTGAAAGGCCCGCGCGCCTTCAACTACATCAAAATGGCCGTGGGCATGGTGCCCTTCGTCGGCAGTGTGCTGGCCCTCTATCAGGCCTGGACCGCTGCCAATCAGGCAGCCGCCGCGTTCTTGCGTGGTGACGTGGCTGACGGTCTGGTGGAAATCGAGTCAATGCTGCTGTCGCTGATCGACGCCTTCATGGATCTGCTCCCGGGTGAAGCCGCGGCCTCGACGCTCTCCCGGACGACCCGCGCGTTGACACGGGCGCGTCAGCTGCACGCGGTGGTGCGCGATGTGGCGACACTGCAGGTCAAGTCGCAGCGTCACGCCCGACATGTGCTGGCGCGCTTCAAGGATTACGACTATGAAAAACCGATTTCCCTGGGCGGCACAGAACCGGCCAGCCACGGCCTCTACCGCGGGATCTACCGGCTTGCCGACGGCGACTTCATCGAACGTCAGGGCCGCGTCTACCAAGTGGAGCTGAGCCGGGATTCGCGCAGCTGGCGTCTGTCCGGCAACTCGCGAAAAACCTACAAGCAGCCGATCGCACTGGATGAAAGCGGGCAATGGGATACCTGGTTTGGCGTCTATGGCACAGCCCTTGAAGGTGGCGTGGTGGGGGGTGGCAATGTCGGCGGGCGCCTGGTCGATACACTCGACCCTTACTGGCCGTCGGTGATTCGGCAACGCCTGCCGCGCTGGCTGGTAGATCGAAACTTCCGCCGCCACCATCAACTGGCCGCCACCGCAAACAATTTGGGCCGTCAATTGCAACTCAGGGGAGCGAAAAGTGACCAGGTGATCAATGCCTACGCCGAAGCCACGGAAGCGCAACGCCTGACCATGTTGCCAACGGCCGAAGCCGCATGCATTGGCGATATCCAACTGGCCAGGCAACGTTATGAGGCGTTGACCGAGTTGACTGCGCTGACCCAAGGCAGAAAACACAGGACTGTCGCCAAAATGCAAGGCAAGACCGCATGGCTGTTGACTGATCGTTACCAGCGGCGCGCCTTTCACCTGTCGCATAAAATTCATGGCATGACACGAGCAATCGACCGATTGAAGCAGCTACACAATGCGCTGCCGGGTGATGCTGTGGCTGATCGTTTGAAACACATTGAAAACATACACAGGTTTCGTGTCGAGATCGTCAACCAGCTCGATCAGTTGGGCGAACTCAGGGACCAGGTCAATCACTGGTTTGAACGCATGCTGGCAAAAGACCGGCCGAAAATGTCGGCGCTGGTCGATAACACTAACAGCCGTCACAGTGAAGCCATCCTGCTGTACCTGAAAACCTCCCAACGCCTGGAAATCGTCAGAAAAGCCGGCAGCCCCGACGATGCCTCGTGGCGCTATTTTGTGACGATGGCAGAGCCCCTGCGCAATAGAATCGATCTGCATCTGTACCGCCAGTACGACCTGCCGAACATGCAGAACACGACCGCCCAACGTAATCGCATTCTTCAGGAATGCGTCGACACTTGCGTCGAGTATCGGCGCGAGATGGCGGTATGGACCGCCAGCTGTCCGCAATTCTTTCATCTGGACGTAGTCGAGCCCTTGCTGGAAGGCGTTGATCGCCTGGCGGATCGAGCGCGTGCCGCTATCAACAGGCCACCCGAACCGAGGGTCGCGGGGCGACCCCTGCAGCGCGTGTTCATCACTGATGACAACCAATTGCGCCATGGCGTGGAGCAATGGGATAGCCTGACCAACGCCCGTCAATACAGAAGTACCGGGATTGGAGGCTATGAAGAAATCTGGGAACATGGCGCCGATGGCGTCGTGCGCCTGACCAACCCGCAAAACCTGGCAGTTCCCTCCCCCGCCGAGCTGAGTCTGGCCACCCTGATAAGCGAGGCACAGCAACGTCTGGAGAACGTGGCCACTTACCGCACCACGGTGCAGAGCAACGCCAATCGCGGCATGCTCCCCGTTGACCTGCAGCACATGATGGACAGTCATGCGAGTGAACTCACCACCCGTGCCGACGGTATCGCTGCCAAATCGGCAGAGCAGCCGATCATCCAGCAATTGCGCGATCAAGCCGCCGAGCTGATCGTCGAAGGTCGCGCCTTGCGCACCCAACGCTCGATGACCAGTCAAAAGCCCACCGACGGCATGCTTGATGACCTCATCGGACAGAACGCGGTGGAGATCCGCAAACCCCTTGCGATCCGAAAACTGGCGGATCATCAGGGGCGCCCCAACTACCTGCAGGAATATGAGGTCTGGAACCTCACACAGGAGCCCGCGCAATTACTCTGGTACGTGCATTTCCATTACCGTTCGGCGACCCGCCCCTTGCGCCAATTCGAAAGAGCCCACCTGAAACTGCCGGCGCATCGCAAGCTGACTCACGCTGACGACCCGACCCTGCTTGATTCCAGAATCACTGCACAGTCCATTGTCCTGCGGCATTTCGAGGGACTCTGAGCATAAGACACTGTAGTCATAGGAAGAACTGCTGAGCCATCACTCGGCGGTTCTGCCGTAAAAGAACGCGTCGATGTCGACAGCGCTATCATCATGAGACAAACTCACCATCTTTGCGCTTATCACAAGTTTTCCTCATGGAGCCTTCGGTGCTTGAAATCCGTCACCTGAAAACCCTGCACGCCTTGCGTGAAGCCGACAGCCTGGTCGATGCCGCCGACCGTTTGCACCTGACGCAGTCGGCGCTGTCCCACCAGTTCAAGGAGCTTGAGGAACGCCTGGGCATGGCGTTGTTCGTGCGCAAGACCAAACCGGTACGGTTCACCAGCGCCGGTTTGCGCTTGCTGCAACTGGCTGACGCAACCCTGCCGCTGTTGCGCGCCGCCGAGCGGGATATCGGCCGTCTCGCCGGTGGTACGGCCGGGCGTTTGCACATGGCCATCGAATGCCACAGCTGCTTTCAGTGGCTGATGCCGACCATCGACCAGTTCCGCGATGCCTGGCCGGAAGTCGAACTCGACCTCGCTTCGGGTTTCGCCTTCGCACCGCTGCCGGCGCTGGCGCGTGGCGATCTGGATCTGGTGGTGACTTCCGATCCACTGGAAATCGCCGGCATCACCTATGTACCGCTGTTCACCTACGAAGCCATGCTTGCCGTGGCCAATCAGCATGCGCTGGCGAGCAAGCCGTACATCGTCCCCGAAGACTTGCTGACGGAAACGCTGATCACCTACCCGGTGGAACGCGACCGTCTCGACATCTTCACACGCTTCCTGGAACCGGCCGACATCGAGCCGGCGCAGGTGCGTACTTCGGAACTGACGGTGATGATGATGCAACTGGTCGCCAGCGGCCGTGGCGTCTGTGGCATGCCGCACTGGGCGCTGCACGAATACAGCTCGCGCGGTTACGTGAAGGGTAAACGGCTGGGGGAAAAAGGCCTGTTCGCAACGTTGTACGCGGCGATTCGCACCGACATGCTCGATGCACCGTACATGCGGGATTTTCTCCTGACGGCGAAGGACACGTCATTCTCGACCCTGGACGGTGTCAGCGCGGTTCGCTGAGTCACTTGTGGGAGCGAGCTTGCTCGCGAAAGCGATGTATCAGACACACGAATAGTGACTGTCAGATTGCCTTCGCGAGCAGGCTCGCTCCCACAGGGATCAGCGCAATATCAGAGTTGACGCCACATGTGGATCTTGTCGAAGTAGTCTTCGCCCACCCGCACCGCCAACGGTTCGAGGCCGAACTGGATAAAGCCGCAGCGCTGGTAGAGATTGAACGCGGCGTCATTGCCGGCGGTAACGGTAAGCTGGAGCAGTTTCAGTGCCGGATGGTTTTGCGCTTCGGTAATGGCCGCCTGTACCAGTTCATGGCCCAGACCGTGCTGGCGAAAATCCGTCGAGACGTACATGCCGAACAACGTGGCCTTGTGGCGAGCCTTCTCGCGCGGTTCGAGGGCCAGGCCGACGATGCCGGCCAGCGCGCCGGCTTCAAACGCGCCAAGCACCACATCGAGCTTGCTGGTCAGACGCCCCTCCCACCAGCTCAATGGCATCACCGCGCGTTCGCGAACGCTGGAGGTGAACGCCTGCGGATGGCGGTCATAGGCTTCGAGCATCAGTTCGCGGTAAGCCAGGGCATGACTGGCGTCCAGCCGTTCGATCCACATGTTCACGCCGTCCTGCGTTGCTCAAGCATCAGCCGCACAGCGAGGCCGCCGAGGACGAAGCCCATGAAATAACGCTGCAGTGCCAGCCACGTCGGGTTACGCACAAACCACGAAGCGATGCCCGCGGCGAACAGCGCGATCAGCAAATTGACGCAGAAACTGACGCTGATCTGGGTCAGGCCGAGAATGATGCTTTGGGTGAACACCGAACCGTGTTCAGGGGAGATGAACTGCGGAAACACCGAGAGGTAGAACACGGCGATTTTCGGGTTCAGCGCGCTGGTGAGAAAGCCCATGGTGATCAGCTTTCGCGACGAGTCCGGCGGCAATTGCTGCGCCTCGAACGGTGAGCGCGCACCGGGTTTCACTGCTTGCCAGGCCAGCCACAGCAGGTACAGCGCACCGGCCCACTTCAGCACTTCATAGGCCATCGGCACTGCCAGAAACACCGCAGTCAATCCCGCAGCCGCGGCGAACATATGCACAAAGAATCCACTGACCACACCGAGCAACGACGTGACCCCGGCCTTGCGTCCCTGACAGATCGAACGCGAAATCAGATAGATCATGTTCGGCCCCGGCGTCAGCACCATCAGCAATGCGGCAGCGGCGAAGATCAGCAAGTCTTGAAGCGGGATCATGGCAAAGTCCTTTGCGTGGATGATCAGGCGATTGCGCTCAGCGATTTGCGATAAAACGGCAGGATCAGGTCACGTGTCAATGGCGCCAGAACCACAGCAGGATCAGTGGCCGGATCGACCCAGATCACTTCTTCGATTTCCGCCGCCGGTGTGACGTCGGCCTCGATCGTCAGTTGAAAGATCTCGGCCTGCACGACACACCCCGGCTCGTTGGCCGCAGGCGCCGAGAACTGGCCGAGAAAAGCCGCCTGCGCCGGATCGATCTGCAAGCCCAGCTCTTCTTCCAGCTCGCGGGCCAGCGCGTGCACCGGCAACTCATGCGCTTCGATCTTGCCGCCCGGTTGCATGAACGCCGTGGTGCCGCGCTTGCGCACCAACAGAGTCTGGCCTGCGGGATTGAGCAACAGCGCGGCGGCTATACGAATGAGGTTTGCAGAGACAACGGATGCACAAGTCATGGATCAGCCACCGGCCTGGAAAAACCGCAAGGATCCCATGCCCGGCCCAATGACGTCACCTCACCGATCATTCCCCCTGCGCCTTGAGCGTGGCTTCAACCTCCTCCGGCACCTTGACGAAAATCGTGTACTTGCCGCCCTCCATGGCTTCAAACGCAATCAGCTTTTCCACCAACAGCGAGCTGAGCACCTTGCCGGCATTGAGCAGCAGCATGCCGTTATCGGCATTGAGGTTGCGCGCCAGAATCATCCCCGCCGCCAGATCCCGAGTGGACAGCACCTTGACCGACGGATCGGCCAGCGTCACGTCGCTGAGGAACGCGGCACACACCTGAATGAAATCCTCGACCAGATCGGGATCGTACAAACGTCCGGCGTACTGGCGCAGGTACAGCAGCGCTTCATCGCTGTTCATCTGCCGCTCAAGGATCAGACCGCGCTGCAACTCGACGAAATCCACCGCCAGTTTCAGCAAGCGTGAGCCGAACGGAATGCCCTCGCCCTTGAGCCGGTCGGGAAAGCCGCTGCCGTCCCAACGCTCCTGATGATGCAGGATCAGACGCGCCGCATCCTTCATCGGGTCCAGGGTCATGAGCAACGATTCGCTCTGCTTCGGATAGCTGCGATAGCGCTCGCGTTCGGTATGGCGCAGCAGATCCGAGGGCGTGGTCATCATCGCGTCGGTCCAGCTCAGTTTGCCAATGTTGTACAGCGCCGCCGCCATGGTCAGATCACGGCTGGTGGCCTCGTCCAGACCGTGCTGTTTGCAGTAGCTGCGCACCAGCTCGATGATCTGCCGGTTGGTCTGTTTGGCAGGTGGCAAGCGCAGATTGGCCAGCAGCGAGAACACTTCGGTGCCGGTAACGTAGCTGTGCTTGAGCTCTTCGTACGCCAGATCAAGCATGTCGGCGGTCTGCTGCAGTTCGGCGGTGCGCGCTGCGACATGCTTTTCCAAAGTGCTGTTAAGCAGTTTGAGCTGATCGTTCTGCACCCGGGTCAAGCGCTCCAGCCGTTGGCGCTCCTGCTCGGAATGCTGGTGTTCGAGGGACTGGCGCAGAATCAGCAACAGCTCTTCGTCATTCCACGGTTTGCTGATGTACCGGTGAATCTGCCCGTCATTGATGGCTTTGATGATCGCCGCCGGGTCGGCATAGCCGGTGAGCATGATCCGCGCCGTCGCCGGAAAACGTTCACGGACATGCGCCAGCAACGAAGCACCGTCCATGCCCGGCATCCGCGCATCGCTCATCACCAGGTTGACCGGCTGCTGCGCGAGGATCTCCAGCGCCTGGGCGCCGCTGGTGGCCAACAGCAGATCGTAGGGTTGGCCGCGTAACAGGCGGCGCAGGCTGTTGAGGATCGACTCCTCGTCATCGACCAGCAGCACTGTGGGTCGATGCGCCGGCAGCGGCGCGGATGGCTCTTCCATGGCATGGCCTCAAGCAAACAGGGAAATTACGACGCACCAAGCCAACACTTCGCCGGTCCGCGCCTGAGTCCAAGGCTAGATGATTTTGGCCGGCATTCACGCCGATCTTTGTCCGGGGCCGAAAGCGCAGTGCCGGGGAGCCGACTATGCTGAAGACAGCGCAAGACTCCATCGGCTGATACAAACAGGCAAATGGCGAGGGAAAAGGATGCCCCGGATCACCACAGCATGCCTCCCCACGGGTGGCGCGGCATGACAGCGCCAACCGTGCACATCAATCGCCGCGTGCTGATCGTTGACGACAGCCCGGCGATCCATGGCGATTTCGCCAAGATTCTCAGCCCGGTCATCCCCGGTGACGATGGCTTGGGCGAAACCGAGAGCCTGCTGTTCGGCACGCCGTCCGCACCGCAAACCCAACATTTCGAACTGGATTCGGCGTTTCAGGGCCGCGAAGCCCTGGAAAAACTCGAGGCCGCGCTGGCAGAAAACCGCCCCTACGCCATGGCCTTCATCGACATGCGCATGCCACCGGGCTGGGATGGTTTGGAGACCATTGAACGGCTGTGGCAAGCCGACCCCAAGTTGCAAGTTGCGCTGTGCACGGCCTATTCCGATTATTCCTGGGAAGACATCGACCGGCGTCTGGCGCTGAACGACCGGCTACTGATTCTGAAAAAGCCCTTCGACGCCATCGAGATCCGCCAGATGGCCAGCGCCCTCACGGTCAAATGGCAGATGACCGAAGACGCCGAGCTGAAGATGGGCCTGCTGGAGCAAGCGGTGCAGGAACGCACCCGGGAGCTGTCCGACGCCAATGTGATCGTGCAGAACAGCCCGACCATTCTTTACCGTTTGCGCGGCGAACCCTCGTTTGCGCTGATGTACATCTCCCACAACATCACCCGTTACGGCCATGTCGCCGCCGACCTGGTGGGTTCGCCCGATTGGGCGCAGGCGCTGATTCATCCGGACGATCAGGCGAACGTCGATGCGGCCATGGCCCGGGTGCTGGATCGGCATGCGTCGGGCGCGTCCATCGAGTTCCGCATGCGCACCGGCCAGGGCACCTGGCGCTGGGTGGAGAACCGCTACATCCCGGTGCGCGATGATGACGGCCGTCTGCTGGAAGTCGAAGGCATCATCCTCGACATCACCGAGCGCCGCCTGGCCGAGGACAAGCTGGCCTTGCTCGCCCGCTCCGATGGCCTCACGGGGCTGGCCAATCGCGCCACGCTGATCGAGCGCCTGCATCAAGCGTTCGCCGCCGCACGACGAGGCGCCATGCCGTTCGCGGTGTTCTACCTGGACCTCGACCATTTCAAGCGGATCAATGACACCTTCGGCCACCCGGTGGGCGATCTGCTGTTGCAGGAAGTCGCCCGGCGCATCAAGTCCGATGTCCGCGAAAGTGACGTAGTGGCGCGCCTGGGCGGTGACGAATTCGCGATCCTGCAACTGGACGTCAGCGACCCGACCCAATCGGCCGCGATGGCCGCCAAGATTCGCGACACGCTGCTGGCGCCCTACCACCTGGCCGGTAATGCGCTGCATATTTCGGTGAGCATCGGCATCAGCAGTTACAGCGACCTCAGCCTCGATGCCGACGCGCTGCTCGGGCAAGCCGACATGGCGCTGTACCGCGCCAAGGAAATGGGCCGCAACCAGTACCACTTCCACTCCGAGGAAATCTCTCGGGAAGTGGCCGAACGCATGACCCTCGTCAGCGAGTTGATGACCGCCCTTGAGGGCAATGAGCTGATGCTGCGCTATGCGCCGGAGGTCGATCTGCACAGCGGCAGGATTCTCGGCATGGAGGCACAAGTCCTCTGGCAGCATCCTCGTCGCGGCCTGCTGCAGGCCTGCGACTTCGTGCCGATTGCAGAGAAAACCGGCGCAATCATTCCGCTCGGGCGCTGGGTGCTGGATCACGCCTGCCACCAGATGCATCTGTGGCGTAACGAAGGCGTCGCGCCGCCCGTAATGGCAATCAAACTTTCGCTGGCCCAACTCAAGAGCGGCCCCGAGCTGATCTACAACGTGCTGCGCACCACCGCCCGTTGGGAACTCGCCCCTTGGGACCTGCGTTTCGATGTCACCGAGGCCACACTGGCCCAGACCAAGTGGACGCACAACGACGCGTTGCCGCGCCTGCGTGAACTGGGCGTGAGCATCGCCATCGATGATTTCGGCACCGAATACTCCTCGTTCGACTACCTGAAAACCTACCGGGTCAATCACCTCAAACTGGCGCAGAGTTTCGTCGACAGTGCCGCCCACGATGTTGCCAGTGCCAACGCCCTGCGCGCGATGGTCAACTTCGCCCGGGATCTGGACATCGACATCATTGCTGAAGGCCAGCCGTCGTCGGATCAACCGTGCACGCCCACCGCGCCCCCGCTGCCCAGCACCCGGGGCATGTATTTCAGCGCAGCGGTCAGCGCCGAACAGGCCGGGCATTTGCTCAAGGACAGTTGCCGGCTGACACCAAAGGAGGACGAGGCATGAAAACGCCTTTTCCGCAGACCAACCGGCGCATCCTGATCATCGACGACACGCCGGCGATCCACGATGACTTTCGCAAGATCCTCGCCCCGCAGGTGAAGGACGGCGTCGATTTGCAGCAACTGGAGCAGACGCTGTTCGGCACCCAGCAGACGCCGCACCTGAGCTTCCAGCTCGACTCCGCCTATCAGGGCCAGGAAGCGCTGGCGCTGGTCAACCGCGCACTGGCCAGTGGTAATCCCTACGCCCTCGCCTTTATCGACATGCGCATGCCGCCCGGCTGGGATGGCCTGGAAACCATCGAGCAACTGTGGCGGGTCGACCCGAACCTGCAAATCGCCTTGTGCACGGCGTACAGCGACTACAGCTGGGAGGCGATGGCCGAACGGCTGGAGTTCGGCGATCAGTTGCTGATCCTGAAAAAGCCGTTCGACAGTCTGGAAATCCGTCAGATGGCCAACGCCCTGACCTGGAAATGGCAACTGGCGCAGGACGCGGCGCTGAAGATGCTCAGCCTTGAGCGGACCATCGAGGCGCGGGTGCACGAACTGCTCAAGGTCTCGCACCTGCTGCAATACGACAGCCTCACGGAGCTGCCCAACAGCACCCTGCTCGGTGATCGCCTGAGTCAGGCCATGGCCGTGTGCCGACGGCATGACAAACAATTGGTGGTGATGTTTCTCGGTCTGGATCGCTTCAAGCGCATCAACAATGCGCTGGGCCATCCGGCGGGTGACGAGATGCTCAAACGGGTCGCCCGGCAACTGTTGTCCTGCGTGCGCGATTCGGACTCGGTGTTTCGCTACGGTTCCGATGAGTTCGTGGTGATCCTCGGCGACATCAACCACCCTCAGCAAACCCACGGCATCGCGGAAAAACTCCTCGCCGCCATTCGCCTGCCGCAGACGATTGCCGGCCACGACGTCAGCGTCACCGCCAGCCTCGGCATCAGCGTCTACCCCGAAGACGGCCTCGAAGCCACCGAGCTGATCAAGAAAGCCGAGACCGCGATGCGCAACGTCAAGGAACAGGGGCCTGACAACATCGGCTTTTTTATCGAGGCCATGAACCAGCACGCCCGGGAACAGCACAGCATCGAGTCGGGCATTCGCCGCGCCCTGCAGGCGCATGAGTTCGTCCTGCACTATCAGCCGAAAATCGACCTGCGCAGTGCCAAAGTGGTGGGTGCCGAAGCATTGCTGCGCTGGCAGAAACCGGGGCATGGCTGGGTCTATCCGTCGGACTTCATCCCGGTGGCCGAAGACAGCGGCCTGATCGTGCCGTTGAGCAAATGGGTACTGGCTGAAGCTTGTCGTCAGACCCGTGCCTGGCAACTGGCCGGACTGCCGCCGATCCGCATGTCGGTCAACACGTCACCCATCGATTTTCGCCAGCGTGACTTCGTTGCCGGCATCGAGCGCGTACTTGAACAGACAGGTCTGGCCCCCGAATGGCTGGAGCTGGAAATCACCGAAGGCGTGCTGATGCAAAACGTCGAGGCGACGATGACGGCGCTCAAGCGCCTGAAAACGCTGGGCACGCGTCTGGCCATTGATGACTTCGGCACCGGCTATTCCAGCCTGAGCTACTTGCGGCGATTTCCCATCGATGTGCTGAAGATCGACCAATCGTTCATTCGCAACCTGTGCAACGACCGCAACGATGCCGCGCTGGTGAGCGCGATCATCAATCTGGGCAAGAGTCTGGAACTGGACGTCGTCGCCGAAGGCATCGAAACCGCTGAACAACTGGCCTTTCTCAAGGCCCATCACTGCGAAGAAGGCCAGGGTTACTTTTTCAGCGAAGCCCTGCCCGCAGACGCATTTGCGCGGTTGCTGGCCGGTACGCAACCCGCGCCCTGGACGATTGAATGATCACTGTGAAACCGGCCTGGAGTCAGGGAGACAATTGCCGATGAGCCTTTTCCATTACGGCATCGCGTTGCTGCTGTGCGGAGTCTGTATCGGCGCCAGTGCCGAGCCGCTGGACGAGCCGCTCAAACCGCTGCCCGCGGTGCCGCAGCAGGATCCCCGGCGCGTGGAACTCGGTCGACGGCTATTCCACGAGCCACGCTTGTCGATCAACAACACGCTGTCCTGCGCCAGCTGCCATCAACTCGACAAGAACGGTGCCGACAGCCGCGCCTTGTCGCAGGGCTTCGACGGCAAACCGGTGGCCGTCAACACACCGACCGTGTTCAACGCGGTCCTCAATTTCCGTCAGTTCTGGGATGGCCGCGTCGAAACGCTGGAGGAACAGAGCAACGTCGTCATCATCAGCCCCCATGAAATGGGCAGCGACTGGCGCACCGTGATCGAACGCATCGGCAACGACCCCGATTACCGTCGCGATTTCGCCGCCACCTACCCGGACGGCGTAACCCAGGCCAACGTCCAGCAGGCGCTGGCCAGTTTTGAACGCACCTTGCTGACGCCCAACTCACGCTTCGATCAATACCTGCTCGGCAACACCGACATCCTCACTCTGGAGGAAAAGTACGGTTACCAGCGCTTCAAGGAGTACGGCTGCATTGCCTGCCATCAGGGAGTGAACATCGGCGGCAACATGTTCCAGAAATTCGGCGTGTTCGGCGATTACATTGCCGATCGCGGCAACCCGACCGTGGCCGACCAGGGCCGCTTCAACGTCACCGCCGATGAAGCAGACCGGGCCGTGTTCAAAGTGCCGAGCCTGCGCAATGTCGCGATCACCGCGCCGTACTTTCACGACGGATCGGCCCCTACCCTCGAACGCGCCGTGGATGTGATGTTCCAGTATCAGTTGGGGCGGATGCCGAGCGCTGAGGACAAACGGCTGATCATGCTGTTTCTCACAACCCTGACCGGCCAACGGGAAGTCCAGCCATGATCAACATTTCGCGGCGACGCAGCCTGTTGTTGCTGACCCTGGTAGCCCTGGTGCTGGCCTCGATCCTGCTGTTCCTGTACTTCAAATCCAGCTCTGACCAGAGCATGACGTACACCGAATCGCGGGATCTGATCCGGCAGATCAAACAGCAGAATTCGCAGTGGGAGAACGAGATCCTCAAGGCCAGGGTGGCACTGACCCACAACTACGATCCACTGGTGTCACCGATGAATGAGATGAACCGGCTCTGGGCGCGCTTCGACGCGATCGAGTCCGGGCATGGGCGCAACGATTCGACGCAATGGAACGATGCTCACGAAAGCTTCCTGCAGGCGATGCAGGAAAAGACCCGTCTGGTCGAACAGTTCAAATCGCACAACGCACTGTTACGCAACTCCCTGGCTTTTTTGCCCACCGCTGAAGACGACATCCAACAGCAACTGGCCAGCCTGTCGGACTTCGATAAATTGCAGCTGCAAAACATCACCACCGACACCTACGACCTGCTGCTCAGCGCCCTCGAATTCGCCCAGGTCACCTCCGACGACCGGGCCGCCGACATCGAGGTCGGCCTGAACAAGCTGAAGGTCAATGCACAACGCCTGCCGCTCGCGTTTCAGACCCCGATCAGAATCCTGAGCAGCCATATCTCGCTGATTGCGCGCGAGCAGCCAGTGGTCAATCAGTTGCTCGAAAGCATCGAAAACATCCCCGTGGCCGAGCGCCTCGACAACATCACCACCATGCTCGATCACGACCAGCAAAGCGCCGATCGGGTCGACCGGCAATACCACTTCTACCTGCTGTTGTTTTCGGTCTTGCTGGTGTTGTCACTGGTGTGGCTGGCCATTCGTTTGATCGGTAGTTTCGCCGAAATCAATCGGGTCAATAACGCCCTGCAAACGGCCAACGATGCACTGGAACAAAGAGTCGAAGAACGCACCCGGGAACTGCGGGACGCCCAGAGCGAACTGCTCGACGCGGCACGTCAGGCCGGCATGGCGGAAATCGCTACCAATGTGTTGCACAACGTCGGCAACGTGCTCAACAGCGTGAACATCTCCAGCGACCTGATCACGCGCAAGCTGCGCAACAGCAAGGCCCAAGGCCTGGGCAAGGCCATGCAACTGATCAACGAACACCCGGATGACCTCGGCGTGTTCCTCAGCGAAGACGCCAAGGGCAAATTGCTCCCCGGCTACCTCAACCAATTGGTGGTCGCCATTACCCAGGAACAGCAGGAAATGCTCGACGAGTTGAACCAGATGAACAAAAGCGTCGACCACATCAAAGACATCGTCGCCACCCAGCAATCCTATGCCGGCGCCAACAGCATGACCGAACCGCTGTTCATCAACGAATTGCTCGAAGACGCGTTGCGCATGAACGCCGGGGCACTCACCCGGCACCACGTCACGGTGGTCCGGGAGTACGCTGACGTGCCGCAGGTGATGGGCGACAAACACCGTTTGCTGCTGATCCTGATCAACCTCATCAGCAACGCCAAATACGCCATGTCCGACCTCAGCAACCGCCCCCGGACCATGACCCTGGCGGTCAAAATTGTCGATGACAACTTCCTTGAAATCAGCGTCAAGGATGACGGCGAAGGCATTTCGCCGGAAAACATGACGCGAATCTTTGCCCACGGTTTCACCACCCGCAAGGAAGGCCACGGTTTCGGTCTGCACAGTTGCGCCCTGGCCGCCATCGAGATGAACGGCCACCTCACCGCGCACAGCGACGGCCCGGGCCAGGGTGCATTGTTCACCTTGCAGATCCCCCTGATCAGCGTCACGGAGAGCGCATGAGCGAGCTGTCGAACCGCCGCATTCTGCTGATCGACGACATGCCGTCGATCCATGAAGACTTTCGCAAGATTCTCGCGCCGCCGGCGGCGCAGTCCGTGGAACTGGACGAGATGGAAGCGGCACTGTTTGGCGCTCAGGTGCGCGCCGAACGTCCGCCGTTCGAGCTGGACTCGGCGTATGGCGGCGAGGAAGGTCTGGGCAAGCTGAACCAGGCCTTGGCGGAACAACGCCCCTATGCGCTGGCCTTTGTCGACATGCGCATGCCCGACGGCTGGGACGGCGCGAAAACCATCGAGCATCTGTGGCAGCAGGATCCACAGTTGCAAGTGGTGGTCTGCACCGCCTACTCGGATTATTCCTGGGATGAACTACTGGAGCGTCTGCAGGCGCATGACCGCTTGCTGATTCTGAAGAAGCCCTTCGACAACATCGAAGTGCAGCAGATGGCCAACACCCTGCTGACCAAATGGCAGATGACCGAACGCGCGTCATTGCAAATGCATCACCTGGAACATCTGGTCGATCAGCGCACGGCCCAGTTCAAGCAGGCCAGCGAAGACCTGCAGCGGGAAATCGACGAGCGCAAGCAACTGGAAAGTCAGCTGGTACAGTCGGAAAAGCTCGCCTCACTGGGGCAAATGGCGGCGGGCGTGGCCCATGAAATCAACAACCCGATCGGCTTCATCTCCTCCAACCTCGGCACCCTCGACGGCTACTTCAAACAATTGCTCAGCGTACTCGATACCTGGCAGACGCTTGGGCCAACACCAGACAGCGAATCCGTGGCGCGGCTTGAGCAATTGCGCAAAGACGCCGATCTGGATTTTCTCCTCGAAGACATTCCGGTACTGATCCGCGAATCCAAGGAAGGCATTGGCCGGGTCGGGCAGATCGTCAAGGACCTGAAGGATTTCTCCCGGGTCGATAGCCAGCAGCAATGGCAGTGGGCCAATCTGCAACAAGGCATCGAGTCGACCCTGAACATTGTCGCCAGTGAACTCAAGTACAAGGCCGACCTGATCAAGGAGTACCAGCCCCTGCCGGACATCGAATGCCTGCCGTCGCAAATCAATCAGGTGATCATGAATCTGGTGGTCAATGCGGCGCAGGCCATGGGCCCCGAACGCGGCACCATCACCTTGCGCACCGGGCAACAACAAGACACGGCGTGGGTGGAAGTCGCCGACACCGGCGCGGGGATTGCACCGGACATCCTGCAGAAAATCTTCGATCCGTTCTTCACCACCAAACCCGTCGGCCAGGGCACCGGGCTGGGCCTGTCCCTGTCCTACGGCATTGTGAAAAAGCACGGTGGCGACATTTCGGTACGCAGCGAACCTGGGGTGGGCACGACCTTTCGCATCGAGTTGCCGATGCGCCAGAGCCGACCCGCTGCCTGAAGACGCCTCAGGTCGCTTCCTGAAAGTCCATTTCCGGTGGCTGGCGACGGAAACCACCGGTGAGTACTGCCAGGTAAACAACGCCGATCGCCAGCCAGCTCAAGCCCAGGTACACCGCCAGGTGATCGAGGCTGACCATCAGCCACAAGTCCGCCACCAGCCCGATCAACGGGCAGAGCAGCGCGCGGGATGGTGCGGCGTGGATCGCGGGTTTCTTCGGTCAGCGTGCTGACCGCATCGAAGCCGAGGAACGAGTAGCAGGCGATGGCCGCGCCGCTCATGATCAGCGGCATTTGCATGTCGCCGTTGAAGAACGGCTTGATCGACCACAACGGCGTGCTCGCATCGCCACCGATGTAGTGCACGCACAGCGCGACGAAAGCGATCAGCACGAGGAACTGCACCAGCATCAGCAAGGCGTTGATGCCGTTGGCCAGTTTCAGGCCAATGATGTTGATCGCGCTGGTGATGCCGATAAAGCCCAGCACCCAGATCCATTGCGGGATCGACGGGAATGCCGAGGCCAGATAAGCCGCGCCGATCAGCCAGATCGCCATCGGCAGAAACAGGTAATCGAGCAACACCGCCCAACCGGCGATGAAGCCGAGTTTCGGGCTGATTGCCTTGCGCACGTAGCTATAGGCGGAACCGGCGACGGGGAATGCAGCGGCCATGCGCCCGTAACTCATGGCGGTGAAGAACATCGCCACCAGCGCCGCCAGATACGCGGCGGGCACCATGCCGGCGGTGGACTGGGCGAGGATGCCGAAGGTGCCGAGGACGATGATCGGCGTCATGTAGGCGATGCCGAACAGCACCACCGACCCTAATGAAAGGGTGCGTTGCAAACGAGCCATGGGCGACTTACTCCGAATGTTATTGGATTTATGGCAGAGCCGGGTTCGGCGAATGTTTTCGGGTGTGGCTGATCGTTCCCACGCTCTGCGTGGGAACGATCAGGTAAAACCTGAGTTCGACCCGTTGCTTCAGGTCGGCGTAACTCGAGCAATCAACTCGATCAGTCCCCTCTCCCTCCGGGAGAGGGCTAGGGTGAGGGCAGCGGTCAACGGCGTGGAATCAACAACTCGCGAACACCATCACCGTGCTCCACCACCTCCCCCGGCAACTTCAAGCGCTGATCATCCAGATAGCGGTAATCCCTGCGCGCAATCTCCAACCGCGCGAAATCCAGTTCAACGCAGAACGTCCCTTCCTCACGCCCGGCCTCGAACAACAACGTCCCCAGCGGATCGACCAGCGCACTGCCGCCGGCAAACATCAAACCGTCATCCCCGGCCTCGACGCGATTGACCATCAACGCAAAGGCCTGATTCTCCTGGGCACGGGCCATGATCGCGGTGCGGTGAGTCGGCGCGTACGGGTCCATGTTGCCGTTAGTCACGATCAGCAACTCGGCACCCAGTTGCGCCAAGGCACGGGCCGACTCCGGAAACTCGATGTCGTAGCAGATCAGCAGGCCAACGCGCACACCGTTCCACTCGCAGGTGGCGTAACGGTCGCCGGCCTCGAACACGCCGCGATCCGACGCCCACAGATGAGTCTTGCGGTATTTCAGGGCAATGCCTTCAGGGGTAATCAGCAGCGTGGTGTTGTAGAAGCGACCGTTGTCGTTCTCGGCCATGCCGATCACCACGGCGATGTCGCGTTCACGCGCCGCGGCCCGCACCGCGCTGACGGTCGGGCCGTCGAGCGGTTCGGCGGTTTGCGCCACGGTTTCGGCCGTCGGGAAGCCCATCAGGTGGGTCTCCGGGAACACGATCAATTGCGTGTCGGCCGCACACGCGGCAATCGCTGCCAGCGCGCGTTCGAGGTTGTAGGCCGTGGCATTGTCACGGCCTGCCAATTGCGCGAGTTCGACTTTCATGGGAATTCCTTGTGATAAGCGGCGGGCGCTGAAAGATTGCCCGGTGGCTGTCTGTGGGCCAGTATGCGCAGCAAGCAGCCGGCCAGGGAATTACGCGGCCGGGGTAACCCGATAGGGGTAGATCGATGACACTTTCGTTTGACGACATCACCTGGCACCGCGCCGTCGGGCAACTGATCGATGCGCTGGACAAGCCGAATTTCTGGGCGCAACTGGTGCGACTGCTCGACCAATACGTGCCGTTCGATAGCTGGGTGGTGCTGCTGTTCAGTGCCGATCAACACCCACAGGTCTTCGCCGAATGCCCCGGCGAAGACGGCAACCCTGACCCGTTGTTTCAGGATTATCTGCGTGGTCTGTACCTGCTCGACCCGTTCTACATCGCCTGCCGCGAGCAAACCCGCACCGGCCTGTATCGCCTCTCGGAAGTGGCGCCGGAGCATTTCGAACTGACCGAGTATTACCAGCGATACTTTCGTCTGAATGTCGTGGCCGATGAAATCCAGTTCAATTGTCAGCTCGAAGGTGAGCGCACGCTGTGTCTGTCGTTGGGCAGTGAAAAACGTTTCACTGGCGAACAGATTGCCCTGCTGTCATTGATTCAGCCCTGGGTGCTGGGTTTGTTGCGCCAACGACTACCCTATGAGATCAACGAAACCGTGGCCCTCGCCGCCGCCCCTGCCCGGGCTGACTGGCGGGTGCAACTGGAGGCGTCGGTGCAGCAACTCAAGGGCGCGCAGCTGACTGCCCGGGAACTGGATGTCGGGCGTTTGATGCTCAGCGGTTGCTCCAGTAAAGAAATCGCCCGTAAGCTGGAAATCTCCGTAGAAACCGTGAAAGTCCATAAGAAACACATGTACAGCAAGCTGGGGATCAAATCCCAGTCCGAGCTGTTTTCGATTTTTCTTCAGGCGCAAAACGCCTGATCGTTTGGTGAAGTTGCTTTTTTGTGGGAGCGAGCCTGCTCGCGAATGCGTCGGATCAGACAATAATTTTTCTACTGACAGGTCGCTTTCGCGAGCAGGCTCGCTCCCACAGGGATTTTGTACATCCCTGAGCCTTTCGCCGAAATCTCTGAGTCCGAACCAAGGAAACCGTATGAGCCTGTCACTCCTGAGCCGCTACGCCTTCTTTGCCGTCTGCGTGATTTTCACACTCGCCAGCCTGCCTTTCCTCGAACATGACTGGCTATGGCCAATCACCGCCGTCACCGGCGTACTCAGCCTGATCGGTCTGTTCGACCTGCTGCAAAGCCCGCACGCGGTACGGCGTAACTACCCGATCCTCGGCAATATCCGCTATCTGGTTGAAGGCATCCGCCCGGAGATCCGCCAGTACCTGCTGGAGTCCGACAGCGATGCCCTGCCCTTCTCCCGCGCCCAGCGCTCGCTGGTCTATTCGCGAGCGAAAAACGAAACCGCCGACAAACCGTTCGGCACGCTGATCGATGTCTATCAATCCGGTTTCGAATTCATCGGCCACTCGATGCGTCCGGCGCCGCTGAGCGACCCGAGCAGTTTCCGCGTCACCGTCGGTGGCCCGCAGTGCAGTCAGCCGTACTCGGCCTCGGTATTCAACATCTCGGCGATGAGCTTCGGTTCGCTCAGCGCCAATGCCATTCGCGCGTTGAACCAGGGCGCGAAACTCGGCAACTTCGCCCACGACACCGGTGAAGGCAGCATCAGCCCGTATCACCGCGAACACGGCGGCGACCTGACCTGGGAGCTGGGCAGTGGCTACTTCGGCTGCCGCACCAGCGACGGCCGTTTCGACCCGGAACGCTTCGCCACCCAGGCACAGAACCCGCAAGTGCGGATGATCGAAATCAAGATGAGCCAGGGCGCCAAACCCGGCCACGGCGGCATCCTGCCCAAACACAAAGTCACCAGGGAAATCGCTGAAACACGCGGCATCATGATGGGCGAAGATTGCGTCTCGCCGTCGCGCCACAGCGCGTTTTCCACGCCGCTGGAAATGATGCAGTTCATCCAGCAACTGCGTGAACTGTCCGGCGGCAAACCGGTAGGCTTCAAGTTCTGCCTCGGCCATCCGTGGGAGTTCATGGGCATCGCCAAAGCCATGCTGGAAACCGGCATCCTCCCGGACTTCATCGTCGTCGACGGCAAGGAAGGTGGCACCGGCGCCGCACCGGTCGAGTTCACCGACCACATCGGCGTACCGATGCGCGAGGGCCTGCTGTTTGTCCACAACACCCTGGTCGGCCTGAACCTGCGCGACAAGATCAAACTCGGCGCCAGCGGCAAGATCGTCAGCGCCTTCGACATCGCCAGCGTGCTGGCCATCGGCGCCGACTGGGCCAACTCTGCGCGCGGCTTCATGTTCGCCATCGGCTGCATTCAGTCGCAAAGCTGCCACACCAACAAATGTCCGACCGGCGTCGCCACCCAGGACGCCCTGCGCCAGCGCGCCCTCGTCGTCCCGGACAAGGCGCAGCGAGTTTTCAATTTCCACCGCAATACCCTCAAGGCACTGGCGGAAATGTTGGCAGCGGCTGGCCTCGAGCATCCGTCGCAACTGTCGGCCAAGCACTTGGTGCGGCGCATGTCGGCGACCGAGATCAAGTTGTTCTCGCAGTTGCATGTGTTTCTGAAACCGGGGGAATTGCTCACCGGGGAAGTGAATGGCGAGTTTTACTCGCGGATGTGGCAGATGGCACGGGCGGACAGTTTTGAGCCGCAGGAGGTGGCTGCAGCCTAGGCCCAAGCGTGGAGTAAGTGCCGGTCGCTATTGCGTTCGGTACTGGCTCTGCGATGAACAAATACGCCGAAATCCGCCCCCCATGAAGGGTGAACCGGGGCGAACGCCCCTTCGCAAACAGTGGTCTCTCGCCATGTAAGCCAGCATCCGTTACCCACCAGATTCTTAGGTTGCGGCAATCAAGAACAGTCACGCCGTCAATGTAGGTGAGGCGAACCGGATCGCTGATCAGACTCAGAACACCGCGACGGGTGAGCTTCAAAAAATCATCCAGTGAAGATCGCACTTCAAATCTCAGATCAACACCAGCGGAGCTGTAGTAAGAGAACACCGGAAACCAGTACGCAGAAGCGATGATGACCTGGTCACCAGGCAGCGCGTTCTGATTCAACTGCATTACCAATGAAGCAAACCCCGTGTCTTTGCGCACGTTTGTACCGTTTAATTCATCGTTTTGTCGGTACACCATCGTTAGCCCGTGCACTTGGACAACCACCACAAAAAACAGAACTGCACTCGCCAACCAAATTCGACGTTTCCCCCAGTTATCCAGCGCGACCGCTGTCATCATTGCCAAAGCCGGAGCCGAAAAAAACAGGTATCGAGGTACAAATAGCGCATGCACCAAGGCAATCAGATAGAGAGCAATCAGCGGCACAAAAAAATAGCTGACCAGCAGCCAGTTGAAGCGTTGTTCATCAGAGCTGTTCGCAATGATTGTCGCAGCAAACAGCAACATCAATACCAATGGAAGCAACCTCAACATCGGCGACTGGAGGCTGTCGGTGGCGATTACGGAGAACTGCCAGACAATCATCAAGGCTTGCTGCAACGTCACGGGGGCTATCCAATCCAATAACCCCGTGTCAGCCAATTGATTGAAGAGATGGGGGATCCAGGGCAGGTACAAGAACACGACAGCAATGTTGGTGATCAGCCATTCCCCAGGCCCAATGGTCACCACGGTCCGGGAACTGCGACTCTGCCACCAGAACAACCAATGCACCAACACACACAAACCGGCGAAGTAATGCGTATAAAACGCAGCAACCATCAGCAACGCGTAAATCACCGCAAAACGTTTTTGCTCCGGCGCCCGTGCCCAGTACACCAATGCCAGGGTCGCTCCCATTAGCCAGAATCCAAGCAAGGTGTACATCCTGGCTTCCTGGCTAAAACGTATCGAAATCGGTAACAACGCCAACAGCAATGCCGCAATCCACGTCGCCCGACGCGTTGAGATCAGGCTCATCAACTTGATACACAACAATAACGTGCCGACATCCGCCAACACGCTCAAGGCTCGTGCCGGCAATGGAGCATCACCCCACACTTCCCCCCAGTAATGCAAGAACATGTAGTAGAGCGGCGGATGAACGTCCAGGCTCGTCAACGCCCAGATGCGTGCCGGCGTTTCCCGCGCAAGCAGTAGGCTATAGGCCTCGTCGCCCCATATCGCCGGTACAGTAATGGAGTGGAAGCGTACGAACAGTGCAATGATCAACACCGCAACCAAAGCCAGTCGATCCAATTGCGCTGGCGCAGGAGATTGTCCAAAGAGCCCAACAGCCAACAAGTGCTTCATCACCGTTGCTCACGCAACAGCACGTACCTGAAAAAGCAGTAACCGACCAGAAAATTGATCAGCGTAAACACCACCACAGTCATCAGTCCCGGCCAATGACGCGCATCGGCAATCGTACCGATGCCGAAACTCACTCCGCCCATCAGCACAATGAACAATAGATAGCCGAACACCGAAGCTCTGCTCTCGAAGATGTACAGCATGTTTACGTAAAACGAGAACACAACCGCAACGCAGAAAGCAGCAAAATTACTGGCGGCCTGGGTCAACCCGACGGCGGTGCACAGGACGAAGAAAATCTGCCAATGGATCAATCCTTCGGCGATTCCGATACCCGTCAATGCCGAGAATCCCTTCATGCCGGTGCCCCGCTCTTGCCACGTTTGGCGAAGCTTCAACCTAGGCCAAGGCAGGTGCCAGGTCTACTGTCAGAAATTACAGGTGCGCGGCTACTTCCGACGAGTGGACATCACACTGCCACTGCAGCAAGCGCAGGTGGCTCAGCCTTGGAGACGATCCGCGGCACGGGCAATAAAAAGCCCCGGTCTCTCGACCGGGGCTTGGTTGATGCAGACGCTAAAAACTTACGAAGCCGAACGTACCGCACCTTGCGCTACGTTGCTCGGTTGCAGCTTGAACACGTAGAACAACACCGTTAGCAGCACCAGGAACGCCGGGCCCACATACAGCGCCACGCGCGTGTCCGGGAAGTACGCCATCAGGCCGACCACCAGCACCAGAAACGCTAGCGCAAAGTACGAGCTGACCGGGTACAGCCACATCTTGTACTTGAGGCCGGCACGTTCGCTGGCGCTCAGGCCTCTGCGGAATTTCAGTTGCGCCAGCAGGATCATCACCCAGGTCCAGATCGCGCCGAAGGTGGCAATCGAGGTCACCCAGACAAAGACTTTTTCCGGCACCAGATAGTTGAGCAGCACGCCCAGCAACAACGCACCGATCGACAGCAACAGCGCACGACGCGGTACACCGTTATTCGAAGTCTTGGCAAAACCGGCCGGTGCCTGGCCGTTCTGCGCCAGACTGTAGAGCATGCGTCCGGTGCTGAAGATACCGCCGTTGCACGACGACAACGCTGCGGTGATCACCACGAAGTTGATGATGCCGGCGGCAGTCTTGATGCCCAGACGCTCGAAAGTCATCACGAACGGACTGCCCTGGGTGCCGATTTCGTTCCACGGGTAGATCGACAGAATCACGAACAGTGCACCGACGTAGAACAGCAAAATCCGCCAGAACACCGAGCCGATCGCATCGGGAATGGTCTTCTGCGGGTTCTTCGCTTCACCGGCGGTCAGGCCGATCATCTCCACGCCGAGGTAGGCGAACATGACCATTTGCAGGGACATCAGCACGCCGGTCACGCCGTTGGGCATGAAGCCGCCGTGGGCCCACAGGTTGGAAATCCCCAGTGCCACGCCGTCATTGCCGAACCCGAAGGCGATGATGCCGACGCCGCCGATCACCATCGCAATGATGGTGACGATCTTGATCAGGGCGAACCAGAATTCGAACTCACCGAAGGCCTTTACCGCGATCAGGTTGACCGAACCCATGCTGACCAGCGCCGCGAGGGCCCAGATCCAGCGCGGTACATCGGGAAACCAGATGCCCATGTACACGGCCACTGCGGTGATTTCCGCGACGCAGGTCACCAGCCACAGGAACCAGTAATTCCAGCCCGTGAGGAAGCCCGCCAACGGACCGAGGTAGTCTTGCGCGTAACGGCTGAACGAGCCGGCGACCGGGTTGTGCACGGCCATCTCACCGAGAGCGCGCATGATCACCAGGATCGCCAGACCACCCAGAATGTACGACAGCATGATCGCCGGGCCGGCCATTTCGATGGCCTTGGCGGAACCTAAAAACAGACCGACGCCGATACAGGCACCGAGTGCCATCAGGCGAATATGCCGTTCGCCGAGTTCGCGTTTGAGCGGACCGCCCTGAGCGGTGTCGCCGTGAGGCAGTTGATTGCCGACTGGCATAGGGGTGCAACCTCGTCTTGTTATTGGATATGACCACCGAGTGTCGAAGCATCGGCCGATAAGCCCTGGCTTGAAATGAAACCGCGCCTGCTTTGTGAGCAGACACGTCTTGCAGGACAGCCTGCAAGATCAGCGGGACGTGCAGTATAAAAAGCCTTTGGCAGGGCATTTCACTCTATAAATCACAAGATTAAGGGGGAGTTACCGCAAAGAAGGCAGTTGATCGAGCAGATCAACTGGTAGCTGTAGGAAAACTCGCCACTAAAAGCGGTGGCGAGTATTGCACAACCTTGGTGCATCGTCTTTTCAACGTGCGTTTTTTATCCAGAGGAATCCGCTATCAGGCCGCGCTGCTTTGCCGCGCTGGGTCGGTCACGGTTTTCACGACTTTGGAACCGGTTCTGATGATCTTGTTCTGAGGAAAGGCTTTCGCCTGTCGGGTTGGCTTGTCAAAAAAACCGGGATCTTTAACGGAATATTGTGCAATGGTCGGGGCACCGTACTGGGCTTGGTAGTGAAGCATCCATTCACCCGTCGTCCGCTCATATTTCATGTAGGCGAACCCCGTCAGAATCATATACGCGTTGCCGCTTTCATCATTACGCAACCCGTAATCCGGAAACTCCATGGCGGTACTCAACCCCCAACCATGTGCGTGGTCGGGTAGATCGTTGTATTGAGCAGCCTCTTTGCCCGCTTCCACGTGTCTGACGCGCAGGACATTTTCCCCCATCTGATCCACGGTAAAAGAGCAGCCGCTGAACCCGGGCGTAAACACATGATCGGGCTCACCCCATCGCGGGTGAACGGGTATGTCCACGTATCCTCCCTGAGGAGCCCAATACCCCAACAACGCATTGCTCTGATGTGGCAGTTCGTTAGGGGTGCTCCACACGCTGATGGCATTGAACTCACTCTCCACCGCGCCGGACGTGGTCATCCGTTGCATGGAAAAAATCATCTGCCCTCCTCCTTGGGTATTGGTCATTTGCGGGTCTACGTTGAGGACATCCGACCAGAACTGCGACTTGAAAAGATCAGTGCTGACAGGAAGATGATCGAATTGTGGGGCGGCCAGGGCCTGAAGAATATTCGTCGGCCTGCCCGTGAAAGGGACGAATTCAAATGGCCCCCAATCATAGGAAAGATGGCGAACATCGTTGAGCGTCACCACTTCGATCCGAGGCTCCCACAGGCCGTTGGGCAAAAGTTCGCGGCTGAAAGGCGGGCGCAGCCAAACGGGTCTGCCGGAGGTACCTGGCTGCTGTCCGCTGACAACGTCCGTTTCATGCAGATCATCGGTAATATTGCCGCCGAACAGCGACTGCGGTTGCCATTGATCCGGCGCCACTTGCCGGTATCTGCGAGGCGCAAGTTCGTTGAAAGCCGAATCGACGAGGAGGACGTCGACACTTTCCGCGTTCAGGGTGAAATCATTCTTGACCCGGTACACCGCGACCTTGCCACGCTCATCTATATTGCGGATATAACGGCGCAGTCCATCAGCACTTTGCAAGATGCCTTTGCCTGCCGGGCTGAGACGCGCGAGTTCGGATGGTTTGACGGCATAGCGACGAAACTGCCTGTTACTGAACCCGGCCGGTGTCGGTTCGACTGATGTCGAAGGCGGCGGCAAGGCATGCTGCCATTCGCCGGCGCCATCTTGTTCAACAATCGGCTGATAAGCCTGCGGTTTGTTCGGGTGCAGAATTCTCGATTGCCCGGTGGCCGGTTCGATGACTTTCTCGAAGACGCCGTCCTCGACCTTCACATAGTGTCTGGCGCCGACCGCAAACTGATTCTGTGGATCAGGTTCCACGTCTGCCAACGACACATCGCTTCGATAGGGTACAAGGTCAGGCTTCCACAAACGCTTCTGTCCACCGGGCATTTCAATCGGCGTGAATTCCGAATGAACGCCGGCCAGCAACGGCAGCGTCGCCACACCAATGCCGATGTTTTCCAGCACGTCGGTGATGTGTTCCCAACCGGCTTCCCTATCGCCCTTGCTGAGATCTTCAAGCCCTTCCAGCACTTCGTCCATCAGTTGCACGGCGGACACTCCGAGCATGACCAAGCCCAATGGAGGTACGGCAAAAGACAGTACATTCAGCGCGGCCAGGCCGACTTCGAGGAATATCGCGAGCAAGGATTGCTCATCCCGCACATCGGCATCGGCATTGGACACGGCAGCGTCGCGGGCATCGCTGAAAATCCGCTGGTTGAACTCCCGCTGCAATGTTGTCCAGATGTCATAGTGCTGGACCCAGGGATCACCTGAAGGGTCCAGCACCCTGAGCTGCAGAAGAAAATCGGGATCATGCTTTTGCCGACGGGTTTGATGATCCCATAGCCGCGGCTTGCCTGACGCCGTTGGAATCTCTTCGGTAAAGCTGTAGTAGAACGTCGACCGATCCCTGTAACGCAAGAACCGGCTGAAGAAATGCTGATAGGCCGTTGGCGCCTTGGGTGAGTCACTTTCAGCGCGGCGCACGAACTGTTCGGTCAATCGGGCCTTGAGTGCCGTCACTGTGGCGTAGTGCTTTACGGGATGATCGGGGTCGTCGGGAATGTAGGCGATGAAATCGTTATTGGCGAAACCGTCAACGGTCGGCAGCAGGTCATCCAGAATGCTTTCATCGTCCGGATCGGCGATCTCGAAAATGATACAGCTGTGTACGGGCAACTCATTGAAACTCAAGCTGCGATACCACAGCGTCTTACCGTTGACGTGAACAGGTTCCTGCCCTGCTGCACTCGACATCAACGCTGCAAAATGTTCCGGGCGAATATCACCCTTACATAAGGCAATATAACTCGCAGCCCTCAGTGCTGCTTTCTGGTAATTGACGAACAGCTTATTCAGTTTGTCGCGAGCATTGCCGTCAGCCCAATGAAGTTCATTATGCAAATAATCCTGATACTGTTTGCCGATATCCAGTTGCCTGCATAACCCGATGAACTCATGAACATCAAGTCCGACGTCGACTGTCTTTCCACCTGAAACTGTCACATAGCAATTCGGCTTGAAAAAGAACATCGCCTTTTTTTCAGGCGAATGGTTATGCAGGGCGGCGTCAAGCAGCGAAGCGGGTGGAACTTGCGAGCTGTGAAAATCACTTTTACCGGACAAATCCACCTGTACCCGATTGACGTCCAGATCCAGCCCGGCGCTTTCCTTGATGGCCTTTGCCAGCAATGGCGCGGCGAATTCATGAGGTGTTTGCACGGAGGCCATGGCGCTATTCAGCAACGTATGCGCCGCGACACTTTCTTCGATCAGGTGTCGCGCTTCTTCGCGTTGTTTCGGCGACGCAATCTTTAACCATTGTGGCGCATCGGCATCAAACGTCTTTAACATCTCAAGGTTTTCTTTTGACATACCCAACAGTGCTGACGGCGTTGCGGCCTTAACAATATCAACATGCTCGGCAATACTGAAAACCTGACCACGAGATTCCAACATAACTTCATCCCAGACAAATAAAATTGAAGTCCGAGTTAACAACAAAACATTCAACAGGCGAAGCCCATGAGTACTACCAGACTTTAGCAACTTACATTCATATAAATAACCTTCACTAAAAAGTTACATGTGTGTTTTCTTGATTCGCGGTTTCTCAAAGCGCCACGTCGCACCGCACTCTCCGTGCCGGGGCTGCCAGCCGGCCTCCGATCGCACATTTTTTTCACCAGCCCCAACCACCGTCTAAGCTTCAGACAAGTCCGATCAATCTGCGTGAATGGATCAATCGACTATGGGCGCTTTGTGGCAAACCGATTCGAGTAAAGCCGTGGTTCCGACTGAACGAGTGGATGAAGCGCCTGTCCCTGAAAAAACCCGCCGCAACCGGCATGGGTGGAAGGCTTTCTGGTTGTTGCTGGTGATTATCGCGATCGTCGTGGGGCTGGCTGCGTCCAAGGAAATGCGCACTTCGCGCTTCCAGGCGCGTGAGCTCAGCCAATACGCCGCGTCACTGACGTACACCCTCGAACCCGGCCCCAGCGAAGCCATTCGTTATCCGGGCAATGGCCCGTTCGATCTGCGCCTGGGTTACAGCTCGCTGGATGAATTCCTGCCGCGCCTGCTCAAACGCAACTACGTCATCACCGAACAGGCGCGGTTTTCCCCGGCACTGCTCAGCTACACCGACAAGGGCCTGTTCGTGCCGTATTCGGAAAAGATTCAGGCCGGACTGTCGATCACCGATTGCCGCGCCGCACCGTTGTACAAGTACAACTACCCACAACAGCTGTATTCAAGTTTCGAATCCATCCCGCCGGTGGTGGTCAGCAGCCTGTTATTCATCGAAAACCGCTTCCTGCTCGACCCGAAACAGCCGCTGGCCAACCCGGCGGTGGACTGGCCGCGCTTCGGCATGGCCGCGTGGTCACAAGTGGCGAAATTGCTGCGCCTGCCGGGCCAGTCGGCGGGTGGCAGTACGTTAGCCACGCAATTGGAAAAGTACCGGCATTCCCCGGATGGCCTGACGGTGTCCGGTGCCGAGAAACTGCGGCAGATGATGTCGGCCAGCGTGCGCGCCTATCAGCCCGGCCCGCAAACCCTCGGGGCACGGCAGAACATCGTGCGTGACTACCTCAACAGCGTGCCGCTGTCGGCGGTGCCGGGGCATGGCGAAGTGCATGGCATGGCCGAAGGCCTGCGCGTCTGGTACGGCAGTGACTTCAACCAGGCCAACGAACAACTGAACAGCCCGGCCACCGATGCGAAGACCATGGCTGCCAAAGGTTTGGCCCTGCGCGAGATGTTGTCGCTGATGATCGCCCAGCGCCGCCCTTCGCATTACCTGACCAAGGGCCGCGAAGAGCTTGCCGACCTCACCGACAGCCATTTGCGCCTGCTCAAACAGAACGGTGTGATCGACAACGCCCTGGCCGATGCCGCGCTGACCAGCAAGGTCACCTACCGCGACTGGCAGACCCAGCCGACCCTTCAGCCGATCGAAACCAACAAGGGCATCAGCGTCGCCCGCAGTCGTCTGGCGAGCATGCTCAACCGGCCGCTGTACGACCTCGACCGCCTCGACCTCTCGGCCACCAGCACCCTGCAGGGCGACCTGCAAACCCAGGCCACCGCTTACCTGAAGAAACTCGCCGACCCGGCCTACGCCGCCGAAATCGGCTTGCTCGGTGAACGTTTGCTGACCCCGACCAGCACCACGCAAGTGCGCTACAGCTTTACCCTCTTCGAACTGACCCCGGACGGTTCCCGCGTGCGGGTGCAGACCGATAGCACCGACCAGCCGTTCGATATCAACGAAGGCAGCAAACTCGAACTCGGCTCCACCGCGAAAATGCGCGTGCTCACCACTTACCTGCAAATCATCGCCGAACTGCACGACAAGTACGGCGCCATGAGCGTGCCGGAACTGAAGAAAGTCGAAGTCCCCGATCAGGACCGCTTGAGCCAGTGGGTCATCGATTACCTGATCCAGAACAAGGATCACGACCTGTCGAAGATGCTCGGCGCAGCCCTCGACCGCAAATACTCGGCCAGCCCCGGCGAGGCGTTTTTCACCGGCGGCGGCCTGCATGTGTTCCACAACTTCCGCAAGGAAGACAACGGCCGCATACCGACCCTGCGCGATGCCCTGCGTGAATCGATCAACCTGCCGTTCATTCGGCTGATGCGCGATGTGGTGCGTTATGTCACTTATTCAGGGCCCAACAGCAGTGCCGAACTGCTCAAGGACGATCGCGATCCGCGCCGGCAGGAATACCTGGCAAGTTTCGCCGACCGCGAAGGCACGGCGTTCCAGCTCAAGTTCTGGAAAAAATACAGGAACAAAGACACACAGGCGCGTCTCGACACCTTCCTCGACAGCATGCGCCCGACACCGATCCGCATGGCCGCCGTGCATCGCTACCTGCTGCCCGATGCCAGCCAGGAAGACTTCAACACGTTCGTCCGCTCGCACCTCAAAGGCACCAAGCTCACCGAAAAACTCACCGATGATCGCCTGATCCGCCTCTACGATTCCTATGGTCCCGGCAGTTACGATTTGCCCGATCAAGGCTTCATCGCCAAGGTGCATCCGCTGGACCTGTGGATGATGGGCTACTTGTTGAACCACCCGGACGCGACCTTCAGCGAGATCGTCAAGGCCAGCCACTTCGAACGTCAGGAAGTCTACAGCTGGCTGTTCAAGAGCAAGCACAAGGGCGCCCGCGACAGCCGTATTCGCACCATGCTCGAGATTGAAGCGTTCCTCGAAATTCACCAGCGCTGGCAGAAAGTCGGCTACCCGTTCGACCATCTGGTGCCGTCGCTGGCCACCGCGATTGGCAGCTCCGGTGACCGCCCTGCCGCACTGGCCGAGTTGATCGGCACCATCCTCAATGACGGCGTGCGCATGCCGACGCTGCGCATCGACAGCCTGCATTTCGCCGCCGGCACGCCTTACGAAACGCAACTGGTCAATGACCCGCACGTGGGTAAACGAGTGATGCCGTCCGAGGTCGCCACAGCCATGCGCGAGGCACTGTCGCAAGTGGTCGACGCCGGCACGGCAAAACGTGTTTCCGGCAGTTTCAAACTGGCTGATGGCAGCCCACTGGCCATGGGTGGCAAAACCGGGACCGGCGACAACCGGATCGAAGCCATCGGTTCGGGCGGACGCATCCTCAGTTCGAAGTCGATCAACCGCACGGCGACGTTCGTTTTCTACATCGGCGATCACCACTTCGGCACCCTCACCGCGTTCGTTCCGGGGCGTTCGGCAGAGAACTTCAAGTTCACCTCGGCCCTGCCAGTGCAGGTGCTCAAGGGCATGGCGCCGATTCTGACGCCGTATCTGCAACCGGGCAGCGACTCACAGTGCAACCCGACGCAGACCGCCAGCGTGGCGATGCTCGAAGCGCCGCGCCCTACAGCGAGGTAACAAATCGTGTCGGCTTTTTCTGCATCAGGGTGACGAATTTTCGCTTCAGCGGGTGGTATTTATATATTTTTCAGATTCGAATTTTCGTCGAATTGGCGCTGCGCAAAGCCGTTTGCCTCCCGATCTTTGAACTTTTGTTTTGCCCTGCCCTGAGTAGGCTGATCACTCCTCAACAATCAAGGATGATTGGCCATGTCTCTCTCTCCCCTGCCTGCGGAAAACGCGGACAAAGGACGGCACTACGAATTCATCAAGTCCGCCGTCAACGACAACTTCAAAAGCGCCACCGTCACCCGGAGCCTCGCCTTGGCAGTTTCGCCACTGAAGAACGAAGCCTGGTACACCAAAGCACCTTCCGCGTATCTGAACAAACTCGCTGCGGCCAACCTCAAGGCCTGGGGATCGCAGAACCAGGTTGATCATCTCTTGGCGAAAATCGATCTCCATGCCTTCGCCGAGCCGCTGCTCAAGGCAAAAATCAAGGAGCGGCACGGCATCGAGCCGGACGTCAAAAGCACCTTTCTGCGCCTGTACCTGCCCAAGGACAAACCGTGGTACGCCATCGACCTTTCCGCAGGCGTCGTGACCCGCACCGTCTCGCTGCTGGATGCCGCCCTGCACAATTTCGCCAGCAGTGAAACGGTCGACCATGGCTCGGACTACATCAGCGAGCCCGATGAGCGCGGTCTGTTCGATGTCGTACCGATCAAAAGCGCCATGCCCATCAGCCAGTTTCAGGCGCTGTGCCGCGATCTGGATATCGGCGCGCGGTATAAAAAACACCTGGAAAGTTACCTGCTGCCCGGCGAACCGCTGGCCGAGAGCGTGCTGCAGTACAAGGTCAACCAGAGTCAGAAGGACGCCCTCGCCGTCGCCGCACATTTGGCCCTGGTCAAGGACGATATCCAGTACGACGCCTACAAAATGCTCTTGAGCCTGACCGAGGAAAAACCGCAACTGCTGCTCAATGGCCGCGCGATGCAGTGCGCTGACCTGTCACTGCTAGGCACCCGGCTGACCGGGATTCTGCTGCTGACGCACGCGGCGTCGGACAGCCGCGGCGTTCGACGCCTGATCGTCTACATTCCCCACGACCCGGATCACCCGGTCAAGGAGTACAACTCTCTGAAAGCCTTCCGGGAGGAGTTGGTGCGCCAGCTTCGTGAAGACCGATTCAGCGAGTGGACCGAACAGACCTACCGTCAGTTCTTCAGCCAGTTTGTCGACCATCAGCAGCGCGGGCATTTCTTTGCCGAGCTTGAGCAACGCCTGTTCATTGTCAGGTATCACCCGCGTCAGGATCCCACCGATCAGCAACCACCGTGGCGCAAGGACCCGCTGGACAATCCCAACCTGCAGTTCGGTCGGGTGAAATTGCAGGGCGATTACTGGCGCCACGCCTATCAGCAAAAGCTCAACAAGATCCTCAACGACGCCCGGGAGATCGCCGTCTCCACCGCCGACACCGACAGCAAGGCGCGCTGGGCGTGGTGGGACAACTTCAAGAAAATCCTTTCGGACATTTTCAACGTGGCGCTGTTGATCGCCACACCATTCGTGCCGGGGCTGGGCGAATTGATGATGGCCTACACGGCCTACCAGCTGACCAGCGATGTGATCGAAGGCATCGTTGATCTGGCCGAAGGGCTTTGGCAGGACGCTGCCGGGCATGTCATCAGTGTGGTCACCGACATCATTCAGTTGGCCGCCTTCGCCGCCGGCGCGCAGATCGGCAAAACCTTTCGCGTCAAACTGTCGTCGCTGGTAGACGGCATGAAACCGGTCAGGCTGCCCAATGGCAAAAACAGCTTATGGCACCCGGACCTGAGTCCCTACGAGCGCAATGAACTGATGCTCTCGCCCGGCGCCAAACCCGATCGCCATGGCCTGCATCAGTACCGCAACGAACACGTCCTGCCGCTGGAAGGTAAGCTGTATGTCGTCGAAAAGGCCACGACTGATGCGACGTCCAACACCCACCGTATCAAGCACCCGAGCCGCGCCAACGCCTACCGACCGAAAATCGAACACAACGGCCACGGCGCCTGGGTGCATGAAGCGGAGACCCCGCACAACTGGCCGAATGACGCGCTGATGCGACGACTGGGCCACAGCGTCGAACGCTTTTCGCCCGCAGAACTTGAGCAGATCCGCATCGGCAGCGGCACCGATCACGACGCCCTGCGTCAGATGCATATCGACAACAGCCCGCCTCCGCCGCTGTTGGCCGACACAGTCAAGCGCTTCAGCGCCTACGACGATGTACTCACGGCGACTGCCGACATCCGCGCGGGCCGCCCTATCGATCCACAGGCCGTCTGGCTGGAACCGGTGTTGACCGGTTTGCCGGGCTGGCCTTACAGCAAAGCGCTGGAGGTGTTTGCCGATGCCAGCCTGAGTGGTTACTCGCGCAAGTACGGCAATCCGCAGGCTGCGCCGGCGGAGACGTTGCGCATCAGCCAGGCCGATCTCAATACTGGCCGGCTGGCGGAGCGGGTGGTGGACTTTCTCGGTGGCGAAGATCTGAATAATCTGACCGGTCACGCCGCCGCCCGCGACGAACGTATCGCCCGCTTGCGCAATCGGCTCGCGGACGCGGTGGACGAGCGTCGCAGCGCCGTCGCGCATCATATTTACCTGGCCGGTGAACGCTCCGCAAACGCCGACATCCGCGTGGTCAAACAGACCTTTCCAAAACTTCCGGTCGTGCTGGCGGAGGAAGTCGTGGCCCAGGCCAGCCGGGCCGAATTGCAAAGAGTCGCGGACGAACAACGCCTGCCTCTGCGCCTCAAAAACCAGGCCCGGGAACTGGATTTCGAAGCCAGCGCCGCCCGCGCCTACGACGGCTTTTTTCACGATGACCTGATCACCGTCGACACCGAACGACTGGCCCTCAACACTCTGAAATTCAACACTGACAGCTTCAGCAACCTGCTCATCGAAGTCCGCGACGGCACTTGGGATGGGCCTTTGCGCTGCAGTGCCGGAGCGCCGGATGCGACCAGCGTCCGACGCCTGATCCGCGATGAACAGGGGCGCTATGCCGTGCTCGACGGCAACAACCGCGAGCTGCATGAGGCCGACGACTTCTATACATCGCTTCTGCGCGCGGTGCCCGAACAGACCCAATCGGTCCTGGGCCATCGACGCGGCCAGAGTCATGCACTGAAACGCTGGATCATGGAAAAAGCCGCGCCGGCGGCCGAGCGCCGGACCGTGCTGGCCGAACCGCCCATTCGCCCGGTGGCAAGCATTGAAACTGCCACCCTGGTGCGCGGCTGGCCACGGCTTTTCCGTCGATCGACACCGGAGGAAAGAGTCAGCGACCTGTACCCCAAAATGAGTGCAAGGGAAGTAACCGCGTTCATCGAGGCATTGGCACGCAAGGGCGACCCCGTCGACGCCATCGTGCGCCTTGAAAACGATCGTAAGGAATTGCACGAAGAACTGGCGAGTTGGGGTAACAGGTATCGCGAATCGGACCCCGAATCAGAATACATGCCCTTGTCATCGGACTACTTGCACGAAGGCGGTCAATTTATTGCAACACGGCTGATTGATTGCTTTGATCGCCAAAGCGAGTTTTCAGGTGAGCGCAGCGTGCATCCTGCGCAAGGCTATACGCTGGACTTGTCTTCCGAGTTTCTGGGTCACGACCTCGAGCGCTGGTGGAATGACCTGCGCAGCCGTCCGAAAATGAAGAAATACTTTGATCGCATCACCGCGTTGAAACTTGACCGGGCGCGCCTTTCCCCGGAGCCCAGCGCTCTGCTGAGTAACTTCCCTGACCTTCGCCAATTGAGCGCCCGCCAGTGCGGGCTGAAAAAAATGCCCTCCATCCTCGGGTTGATGCGCCAACTCAGAGATCTGGATCTGGCCGATAACGCCATTACACTGACCGGCGAATCCAGCCAGGACCTGGCCAGGCTGGATCAACTGCGAACGCTGGACCTGAACGGCAATCCCCTGCTTCAGCCACCGGATGTCGGGCAAATGGATCACTTGACTGAACTGCGCCTGGCCAAAACGAAAATCCAGACCTGGCCGAAAGGTTTGTTTCACGTCAAGGGTGTCGAAAAACAGCGACCACAAAGTTTCTTTCTGGATCTGCGCGAGGCGCCAATCGACACCTTGCCCAAGGTCACTTCCGGATCCGTTCAGGCCAAAATCCTGAGCCGAGCGCGCTTCGATCTGGAACGTTTGTCCATGGAAGATCGCATACGCTATGGCAAGTACCGAGAGTCCGTAGGCCTCTCTTTCGTGCAGGATTCCTTTCCGGCCGCCGAAAACGAGTTGAGCTATTGGCGATTGTTCCCGAAGGATTCCATTGACTTCAGTCCGTCGGGATCACTCAGCAAATATCGTGAGGATTCCTGGCATGACCTGATGGCCGAACCCTATTCGGACGGTTTTTTCAGTGTGATCCGCAAGCAGCGAGAGAGTGCCGAATACAGAACGGATCACGGTCGCAGACGCTTGACCCAAAGGGTCTGGGACATGGTCGATGCGGCCGCACTGGATGCCCGGTTGCGAGAAAAACTGTTCAAGCAGATTGTGTCACCGCAAGATTGCGGGGATCTCGGCGCCCAGTTGTTCAACTCATTGGGAATGAAAGTGCTGGTATCGAAGGCCTATGCCGGGTCGACCTCAGCCAGCGAACTGGACACCAGGCTGGTCCGTTTGGCACAAAGCGCAGCCCGGCTGGACCGGGTTGCCGATGAAGCCGGGGTCGAGTACAAAAATCAGAAGCAACAAAAGCGTATGGACCCCGGTAACCCCGAGCCGGACGAAGTGGAAATCCATCTGGCTTTCGAGATAGGCCTGGCTGAGAAACTGGGGCTGCCCTGGCAGTCCGAAAGCATGCTGTACCCCCGTGTCTCCGGAGTCTCTGCGGAAAACATCGAGACCGCCTACAAGTTAATCATCAAAGACGAACAGGGTGACGGACTGGTCAACGGGATGATCAACCTCACCTCCGAAAACTTCTGGGAGGAATATTTATACCGTACCCACCCGCAAGAGTACGAAGCCAATGACCGTTTGTTCGACGATAAATCAGCGCAGCTCGAAGACCTGCGCAGCGCGCAGGCGGAGTATGCCAGCTCCGTCCCTCAGACACCCCTGAATGAGCTGATACGAAAAATGGAAAGGCTCGTCGATCTGTTGGGTGCTTCCCAGGCAGAAGTGTTCAGCGGCGACGCCATGAGCGAGCAGTTTTACAAATCCTTGATCGAAAAAATCGCTTATGAGCGCAAAGCGCTTTCCAGAAAACTGACCCGTGAAGCCATGGCCAGGGCCGGTCTCTGACTACGACGATTTACAACCCGGCCAGCCCCGACAAAGACTGGCCGCACTGCCCGGCGACTTGACCGCTTACAAATGCCGGGGGCATACCGATATTGCTCGAGCAGTACCGGGCTTGCGTGCTCTGGGTCAGGCCAAACCGCGCTCATTCTGCCCCCGGCGCCCTGGCGGTGAACATCAGCACCACCGTGCCTTGGTAATCCCCGGAGAGATACCCCCCTTCCGGCTCGATCGGATCGATCTTCAACGCCACGCGTTTGCTCCTGGCGGCTTCTTCCTCGGACAGCACCTGGCGCGGAGTGGCGTGCGAACTCAGCTCGACATCATTGAAAGAGACCCGCAGATCGATCACTCCGCCGGGGCGGCCATTATCCAGATAGGGGTCAAAGACCAAACGCGCTTCGATCGCGCTGCTGTCATGGTGCACATCGAAATTGCGCATCAGCCCGCTGAGGGTCGAGCGCTGATAGTCCCACTCAAGCCGCTGTGGCCGGTGAATCCAGTCCGGTTCTGCCGGAATGATGTAGAACGGGCGGCTGGGAATGGTCAGGGACACTTCGAAGGTGTGCTCTTCGCGCGCGGCCCACGCCCCGGCGCCGGTCAGCGCAGTGGCGACCACCAGCGCGGCGGCGGTGCATTGCTTGATCATGTTGGTTACCCGATGGGTCAATGGAAAACAAACCTAGCGACTGGCGGTCTTCATGCTTTTTTTCTCGCTGCCTTCGATCAGAAAGAAGCGGTATTCGCGGCCCTTTTCCTTGTCGAAGGCAAAGGTCTTGCCCGCCAGCACATGGTGTTTGGTGGTCGCGCCGCAGTCGCTTTCCTTGCTCAGTGAACAGCTCTTGAACTCATCGACAATCAGCACGGTGTTGCCATCGTTACGCAGTTCATAGCGTTTTTCGGTGTCATTGATGACGGTGGCAAAACGCGCGTCCTTCGGCCGCACAAAGAAGATCGTGCCGAACCCGGTCATTACGTTGACCCCGGCTGAAAGCGAGTTTTTGTAGTCTTCGCGCTCCTCGCTGCTGACCACGAACTCGTCTTCCTTTTCCGGCACCACCGGGACGAAGCGCACGCGGAAATAGCGCTCGCGATCGCGCTCGCCCATGTACAGCAAACGCGTACCCTGCATGCCCTGCGCGGGCACGATCAGCCGCGCCGGACTGGCCATCACGCCATTGCGTGAAGCGCCGTCGGCCGCGTTTTGCACGGGCACTTCCTGCGGCACACCATCGGCGCCGTAGATGATCTCCAGCACATTGACTTTGACGAAGGCCGTGGCATCGCCGCTGTTGAATACGCGTTTCAGGTAAGTACTTTTATCAGCGTCGAGATAGTCGTAGACGGTGCCGACGTTGATTTGCGGGCCGGCCTGCGCCGTCAGGCAACACACGCTGAGCACGCCCAGCAGAAAACCACGTTTCATCGCGTTCAACTCCATGAAAATCGAAAAGGGCCGGACTGGAGCGCTCACGCATCCGAGTCCCAGATAATGGTGATGTTGCCGCGCAGCCGGTCGTTCTTGCCGGGGCGCAGGAGGAATTCGATCGCAAACGGGTCCAGCTCGAAATGCAGCGTGCCGCCCTTGCGCTCTACGTACATGTTTGGCTGGAACGGCCCCATCCAACTGTTGAAATGCAGTGGAATTTTGCTGACGGGGCCACCGCCGGGGCCGTCGATTCCCGCAGGCAAGGACATCGAGACCTTGACCTGAACGGAATCGCCCGAAGGGCTGCCGAGGTTGCAGTACGCCGCGCCCTGGGAACTGCATAGCATCATCACCTTGAAGCGCGAAGATGCCGAGATGAAGAACGGTTGGTCGCGGAAGATCCGCGACGGCTTGCGCCCGCTGTCGATCCACGGCGCCCATCCGCCTTCGGGTTCCAGCGACACTTTGTTGCCACCCGGCGGGAGATCGACTTTTAGGGTGTGCTGAACGTCCAGTACGAAGTCGAGGGTCAGGTTGGAGTCATCAGGTTGAAAACTCTGGCCCATATCGAAATCGCCGCCATTGCCCAGGCGGTAGCTCAGTGACCCGGTGTAAAGGCCCGATGACATGCCCAACGGATTTGGCGTGCGCAGTTCATAGGCGAAGTCGAGGGTATCGAAGTACATGGACGGAATGGTCGCCAGGGTCTTTTTGACGCAGAAGTCTTCGACGGGGGTTTTCCAGAAAAACCGGTAGTCGGTCGGGGAGTAAGCGCCGACGCCGCTGTACAGGCACGGCGGGGACGCATACACCCAACTGCTGCCTTCCCAGAGCCGTTGATGGCCGTCCAATGGATCGCTCACTCCGACCAGTTCGTGGGCCGGCTGGCTCAGGACGTATTTGGAACCGACGCCCGTAATACGCACTTCCACGGTTTCCGTTTCCATCGTATCGGTATTGGTTACTGTCAATCGGCGCCAATTGGCGGGCACCTTTATGCCGACGCCCCAATTGGGCGGAAGGGTCAGGGTGGAGTTGAACCGGACCGGCGTCTGAATGCTGAACATCGAGTTTTCCGCGCATTGATCCGGGTAAGTGGCGCAGTAACCGCTGTTGGGGGTTTTGTTGACGAATACGTTCTTGCCCGGCTGCGAAGAGTCGGGCTGAAACAACGCGCGGATCTCGTGGCTGGCCGCCTGCGCCGAGGACACACCCAGCGCCAATGCCAGCGCACAACCACCTGTCATCATTTTCATAAGATCAACCTGCCTTCTGTTCGGTGGAGGTGGCGTCAGCGAGGGTGTCCGGCGTGCAGCGCAGATCGCCGATCATCAGCACATTGTTTTCGCTGCGATGGTCGGACTCGTTGAGGCGGAACTGGCAGAGCAACTGGTTGCCCTGACGCACTTCCAGGGTCGGTGAGCCGGCGTTCATTTCCATCGAGAAGAACCCGTCGACTTCGCTCACCCCACGGCTGGCGTGGTTGATCACGTGGTGGCCCTTGAGCGGCCGTCCCTGGCCATCCACCAGTCGGCCGAGCACGGTCATGGTTTTCATCACGCGGACCTTGCGGTACTCCACGCCGCCCTTGTTCAGGTGATAGCGGGTGCGCGGCGGTTCGATGGACGCGGCCGGCACGTGGTTGCCCTCAAAGTCGAAACTCACCGAGCTGTTCTGGTACGCGGTGATCGGGATGAAATTGCGCCCCGGCTTCAACGCCGCACCGCCACCGCTGAAATCGTCGGCCCGCAGGACGATGTCCTCGATGTCCGACTCGACATCGACAATCAGCCCGGCGCCACGCACTTCGGTCTGACTGGTCATGAGCATCTGCTGCGCACCGACCACCAGCGTGCTGTCGAGGTTGAGGCCGCCGGTGAAATTGCCGTTGTAGGAGGAGCGCTGAATAAAGCCGTCACCATTGACCGCGTCGGTGCGGAAGTTGGCCAGGCTGGCGACGCCCACCCCGTAGGTGTCGGTGAGTGCCGTGACCGACACGTTCTGCAAGACGTGATCCCGGAAATCCTTGCGCCAGCCGAGCGAGGCGTTGTTGTCACGCGCACCGTCACGGGCCGTGCGTGAGCCGATACTGCCGCTGATCTGCTGACCGGGGGCGCCGAGCGCCATGTTGATGCTCAGGTCGACCCCGCGATTGCGCGCATCGCCGCTGCTGAAACTGCCCGGCCGATCAAAAATCGACAGGCGCCAACTGGCATCGCTGCCCAGCACCATCGTGCGCTGGGTCCAGCCCAGATCGACGCCCATGCCTTCGACATTGCCCTCGCTGTGCGAGACCCGCGCGTTGACCGAGCTCTTGCTGCTGAGGCGATGGTTGAGCGCCAGCGAGGAATTGCTGGTCTGGCCGATGAACACATTGCGCGGGCGCACCCGGGTGCCGTCCGGCAACGTGTCGTAGGTATTGGTGGTGTCGAGCCAGCTGCGGTTATGGCTGACGACAAGACTGCCGGCGCCATAGTTGTAGAGGCTTTGCAGATCGAGACCGGTGCCGTAATCCTCGGTCTTGTAGACGTTGGCGTAGAGGCTGATGTGATTGGCCAGGGTCCAGTCGATGGACGTGCCGTATTGCAGTTTTTCGCGAATCTGCCGCGCCGACAGCCCGAGGATGACGCGCGGATGCAACAGGTAATTCAGCGAGGCACCTGCGGTCGGGCTGCCGCTGGCCTGGGTGTCCCAGTTGCTCAGCAGTTTCTGTTCTTCGCCGGCAAAGACGTTGTAGCGCCAGCGCTCGTCGAGGTTGCGCCAGTTGTTGGGCTTGTACACCAACTCCTGAGTAGTGGAGGTGATCTGGCCGTCCTCGATCAGCCGGACTTCCACTTCATAAATGCCACCGGGCAGCGGCCGGGTGTCGAGGGTCTGCAAACCGGCCGGCACCGATTGGGTATTGATCAGCAGGCCATCGCGCCAAATCTCCACCGAACCCTGGCGGTTGGCGGTGACATAGATCGGATAAACGCTGGGCATCGGGCTGTTGATGGCCAGGCTGTCGGAGCTGCCGTACATCACGCCGACGGCGGTGTCGGGACTGCTGCCGAACGTGCGCGGCTGGCGCGTCAGCCCTTCGGAATTGGGGGTGAAATAGCCCAGGCGGAAAAAACTGCCTTGCAGTTCGCGCTGAGTGTGCAGCTCTTGAACGGAGTGAAAAAGCTTGTCGTCCGGACCGCCGAGACGGGCTACTTGCAGATTCAGTGTCTGACTCCAGTTGCCCAGACTTGAGCTGGCTTCGAGGCCGAAACGCCCGCCGAGATCCTGATCCTGGCCGCCATTGAGGTTGAGCTGGTTACGCACCATCAAGCCATGACTGCCACCATCAGGCTGTTCGAAGTAACGCTTGGCTTCAACGTCGCGTTCGGCATTTTCGGTGAGAATCGAGACCAGCGAGTTTTCCAGGTTGTAATGCACCGCCAGAAACTGGTCCGGGCAGGAACCGCTGCACGCACCCAAGGGCACGCCGGGTTTCAGATAGCTCGCCCATTTTTCCCGCTCGGCGGGGCCAAAACGATTTTCGCTGGTGTCAGTGAATTCGAGCAGGGTGAGGCGATCGTCGCGGGACAACACCACCATGGCCTCACCCAGTGGTTGCTGATCGACTTCGACCCGTACCGCCAGCGGCACATCAAAGAAATGCTCCTCGAAATCCGCCGGCAAACCCTTGGCCTGCGCCAGCAGACTGCGTGGTGTGGTGCCGGTGGAGTTGGAAGCCACAGCTGCGCTGGCACAAAACAACAGCGCAAGCGCAGCCGCGATGGGTGTCATCGGGAACATGAACGCGTACTCGGATAACAAACAATGGAAGTCCGTCGAGGCAAACAAATCGTCAGCCCCGACGGTCAAGCGTCAACATTGAAGTTGGGCTTAGTGCCTGATCGATCGATCAAGTGACTGCTGTTATGGCGTCACGGCGTCGAAGATCATCGCCACGGCCCCGGTGTAATCACCTGGCTGGAAGTTGTTGCCCACCGCGCTAATGTTCAGCGGCGCACGGTAGTTGACGTCGGACTCGGCTTCACCCACGACCAGTTGCGGAGTCAGGGTCAGTTCCTTGTTGTTGAACAGCACGCGCAGTTCGATAGAAGTACTGCCCGAGATCAGTTTTGGCAGGCTCTCGAGGCTGGCGTGTACCGAGCCGTTATTGTTGCGCACGTCGAAGAAGCCATTGACGTCGCGCATCTTGCCGGTGGTTGGCTGATAGCTCATGTCCTGGTCCTTGTTGACCAGATCCGGATCGGTCGGCACCACATAGAAACCGTTGGTCGGCACATGCGCGACAAGGCTGATCGAGTGCGACGCTTCACCAGCGGCGAATGCGCCAGTGGAACCCAGTGCCAGAAGAGCCAGTGGAGCGGCGATTGCGAGTTTCTTGAACATCGTTATGTACCTGTTTTCTTGATAGGGGGATGAACATTGAAAGTTCAGGTAAATCATTGCCCGAGTTGAGCCAGATCAACTTGAACGTTCAACGCCTAGGCATCATCGACTGTTGCCTCTGGAAAGTAAGCAAGCAACTTCCGATAACCTCGTAGTTAAACAACCCCATGACCCGCCAGAAAAAAGAACAAAATAACGATATTCGAAACAGTAACTGTAAGTTATCCCCTACAGACAGTTTAAATTAAAAAACCATACAGCAACTTCGCCCCGACAGTACGGCAACTCAGGGTCATTTAGAACATATACTCTACATCAAATAGAGTGATGACTTTAACTTTCAAGTTATCGCTGACTTACATCCCGCCGAAAAATCATCGCTTGCATTGGCGGGTGGGCTGCCGCTCGTCAGCCGAGGTCGCGACGCGGGGAAAAACGTCTTGCACAGACCTTAAGATATATCTTAAGTTGTATCTAAACACGACGAGAGAAGACCGAAATGAGAGACCATCATTCCCCCCACCGCGAACACGGCGACGGCCGTGACGGCTTCGAGAAGCGCCCCGGACGTGAGCGCGGCGGCCGTGGCCCACGGGTATTCGCCCCCGGTGACCTGAAACTGCTGCTACTGGCGCTGGTGGCCGAACAGCCGTGCCACGGCTACGACCTGATCCGCCAGATCGAAGGCATGTTCGACGGCGCGTACAGCCCCAGCCCCGGGGTGATCTACCCGACCCTGACCTTTCTCGAAGAGAGCGAACTGATCACTGGCGACGCCGAGGGCGGTAAAAAACGCTACAGCGTCACCGAGGCCGGTCGTTTATCTCTCAGTGAGCAAGCGGTCGCGCTGGACGGCGTGCGCATGCGGATCGATGTGAGCAAACGCTCACTACGTGGCCATGATCGGCCGCCGGAAATCCACGAAGCCGTGCACAACCTGCGCCATGCCCTGCAGATGCACCACGGCCGCTGGAGCGCCGCAGAAATCCTGCGCGTGCGTGACCTGCTCAACGACACCGCCAAAGCCATCGTCGACGGCCCTGCCGTTCAACCTGCCCCGGAGAAAGCCGAATGACTGCAGTCGATACCCAAACCATTCACCGTGTGATGCACGAAATCAAACGCCGCAAGCTTGAGGTGTTGCGTGTGGTCGACCTGACCCCGCGCATGCGCCGCATTACCCTTGGCGGGCCGGAGTTGGCCGGTTTCATCAGCCTCGGCACTGACGATCACGTCAAGCTGCTGTTCCCGCAGAACGCCGAACAAGCCGCCGCGCTGGAGACCATGGTGCTCGGCGCCGGCAAGGACGATGGACCAAAACCAGAAATGCGTGATTACACGCCGCGTCGCTACGACCTCGATGCGCTGGAACTGGACATCGATTTTGTCCTGCACGGTGACGGCCCTGCGTCGACCTGGGCCGAGCAAGCGCAACCCGGGCAATACCTGCACATCGGCGGCCCGCGCGGCTCGATGATCGTCCCGGATATTTTCGACAGCTACTTGCTGATCGGCGACGAAACCGCCCTGCCCGCCATCGCCCGCCGCCTCGAAGGCCTGGCGGCCAATCGCAAGGCCTTGGTGGTGATCGAAGTGGAAAACGGCGCCGAACAGCAAGTGCTCGAAAGCCCGGCGCAAGTCAATGTGATCTGGGTGTTGCGCGAGGGTAGCAAGGACAACCTGCTGGCGACGGTGAAGCAACTGCAGGTGCCTAAAGGCAATCTGTATGCGTGGGTGGCGACCGAAACGAAAGTCTCGCGACAGATTCGCCGGGTGCTGATCGATGAGCATGGGCTGGATGAACAACTCATCAAAGCCGTCGGCTACTGGCGCGCTGAAGGATCGGAAGAAGAGTGATATCCCTTGTAGGAGTGAGCCTGCTCGCGATAGCGGAGTGTCAGTCAATAAATCTGTAACTGATCCACCGCCATCGCGAGCAGGCTCACTCCTACAGGTGCTTTAACTTCGTGCGAATCTCCAGCGGTCGAGGCCAATGACCAGCAAGCCAATCCCCACAAACCCCAGCAATATCCCCCCGGCATTGAGCAGCACCTGTGGATAACCCAACAGCGCCACATCAATGAACGGATACGCATACGCGCCGAGCAAATGCCCGCGCAGCAAGGCGTAGATGAAATACACCAGCGGATAGATCAGCCACACCGGCAGATGCCCCAACCGCAGCGTGCCTTTCGGTACGCAGAGCCACCAATAGCCAAGAAACAGCAGCGGCATCACGTCGTGCAGCAACTCGTCAGCAATAAATTGCCAGCCTTCCGGGTGCCACAAATGCCGCAGCAAAAGGCTATAGGCAAGGCCGACCACAGCAATACTCACGGCAATGCCACTGCTGACCCACGGCTGCAGAAACCAGCGGCGCGCGGCGGATTCGCGAGCGGTCACGGCACAGCTCAGCACCGTCGCCACCAGCGTGTTGGTCAGAATCGTGAAGTAGCTGAAAAAGCTCACCAGCCCGCCCAACAGGCTGGCGCCGACGCTTAAACGCGCAAAGAAAATCAGATAAAGCTGAATGCCCAACCCCGCCCAGCCCAATATGGCTGCGCAGGTGATCAGGCGGCGGCGCCAACAACCGGCATGCATTTCAGAGCGGTCGCTTGGTGCGCATCAATTTCACGTACAGACGCTCGACCTTCTCGCGCGCCCATGGCGTTTTACGCAGGAACGTCAAGCTCGACTTGATGCTCGGATCACTCTTGAAGCAGCGAATATCGATGCGCTCGGCCAGTCCCGACCATTCGTAATGGCTCACCAGTGCATTGAGGATCTGTTCAAGGGTGACGCCGTGCAGCGGATCGGGAGTTTGTTCGTTCATGCCAGGCCTTTAGGCGAAGTGAAAATGCGGAAGCCGCGCACCTTAGCCGAGGGGCTGACCGGGTGGAAGGCCTGACTTCAAATGTAGGCCAACCTGGAAAGATCGCAGGCCACGACCCGGCCGACAATGCGCCCGTTTGCCGCACTGTTACCGAATCCGAAACGCTGCATGTTCACAAAAGGCCTTTGTCTTTTTGTAACAGATCTTTATCCTGCCGCCCTTCCGCTGAATCGCTTCACTGCCTGCGACATATTGAAGCGCTCGAATTGCACCCCGAAAACACCAAAAAAAGACTGAGCCATGCCCGATTTTTCCTTCTCCCGAGACAGCGCTATCTCAACCCTGCGCACCCTCGGCGGCTTTACCGCCCTCGGCCTCGCCACTTGCGTTCAAGCGGCGCCCGCGTTCGACAGTGAATCACCGTACATGCTCGGTGACTGGAACGGCACGCGCACCGAACTCTCGGAAAAAGGCTACGACTTCAAGCTCGATTACACCGGCGAAATGGGCAGCAACCTGCACGGTGGCTACGATCACGACCGCACCGCGCGTTACAGCGATCAGTTCGGCCTCGGCACACACCTCGACCTGCAAAAGATCCTCGGCTGGGACGACGCCGAATTTCAACTGACCATCACCAAGCGCAGCGGCAACAACATCAGCAACGACCGCATCAACGATCCGCGCGTTGGCGGTTTCACCTCGGCCCAGGAAGTCTGGGGCCGTGGCCAGACCACGCGCCTGACGCAGATGTGGTATCAGCAGAAATTCTTCGATCAGAAACTCGACATCAAGGTCGGTCGTTTCGGTGAAGGCGAAGACTTCAACAGCTTCCCGTGCGACTTCCAGAACCTCGCGTTCTGCGGCTCGCAGGTCGGCAACTGGGTCGGCGGCATCTGGTACAACTGGCCGGTCAGCCAATGGGCGCTGCGCGTCAAATATCACCTGACCCCGGAACTGTACGCACAGGTCGGCGCCTACGAGCAGAACCCGTCGAACCTCGATCGCGGCAACGGTTTCAAACTGAGCGGCAGCGGCACCCAGGGCGCGATCCTGCCGATCGAACTGGTGTGGACGCCAAAACTCAACGGCCTGCCGGGCGAATACCGCGCCGGTTACTACTACAGCAACGCCAAAGCCAGCGACGTCTATAAAGACAGCCACGGCCAACCGGCCGCCCTCAGCGGCGAAGCCTATCGCAGCGCGTCGAGCAAACACGGCGTATGGCTGGGCATCCAGCAGCAGATCACCAGCATGGCCAGCGATAACAGTCGCGGCTTGAGTGTGTTCGCCAACGGCACCATGCACGACAAGAAAACCAACGCGATCGACAACTACGTGCAGGCCGGCATCACCTACAAAGGCCCGTTCGATGCGCGCGCCAAGGATGACATCGGTTTCGCCCTCGCCCGCGTGCACGTCAACCCGGCGTTTCGCAAAAATGCCGAAGCCAGCAACCGCGCCAACGCCGTGTACGACTACGACGATCCGTCCTTCCTGCCGCCGCAAGACACCGAATACAGCGCCGAGCTGTATTACGGCGTGCACGTGACCAACTGGCTGACCGTACGCCCGAACCTGCAATACATCCGCCACCCCGGTGGCGTGAACAACGTCGACGACGCCTTGATCGGCGGGATCAAGATCCAGTCCTCGTTCTAAAGATTTACGTAAATCCATTGTAGGAGTGAGCCTGCTCGCGATAGCGGTGTTTCAGGCGACATCTCCAGTGACTGAAACACCGCCATCGCGAGCAGGCTCACTCCTACAAAAAAGAAATTCGTTAGCTAGACAAGTTTTTATCTGAACCATGCCTGTGCCAAATCGTCATCTAAAGTGACTACAGCGCGGGACCACATAAACGTCACGGAGAATCACACTATGAGCACCGTAAGTGCTTCGAGTCGGGGCCGTCTGCTACCGAGCCTGCTCGGCATTCTGCTTCTACTGATGGGCCTGGCCATGTTGGCCGGTGGGGTCAAGCTGAGCATGCTCGGCGGCTCGCTGTACTACCTGCTGGCCGGTATCGGTATCGCGCTGTCCGGCATTCTGATGCTGATGCGCCGTCGCGCGGCGCTGGGCCTGTACGCCATCGTCTTGTTTGCCAGCACCGTTTGGGCGCTGTGGGAAGTCGGTCTGGACTGGTGGCAACTGGTGCCACGTCTGGCGCTGTGGTTTGTCCTCGGTTTCGTCATGCTGCTGCCGTGGTTCCGTCGTCCGCTGCTGCTTAACGGCCCGGCGCCAATGGGCACTGGCGGTCTGACCGTCGCTGTGGTGCTGGCCGGCGTCACCGCTCTGGCCAGCCTGTTCACCCACCCGGGCGAAACCTTCGGCGAACTGGGCCGCGACACCGCGGACACCACCAGCACCGCGCCAGCCATGCCCGATGGCGACTGGCAGGCCTACGGCCGCACCGAATTCGGTGACCGCTACTCGCCGCTGAAGCAGATCACCCCGGCCAACGTCGGCAAGCTGCAAGAAGCCTGGCGCATCCAGACCGGCGACCTGCCAACGGCAGATGATCCGGTCGAACTGACCAATGAAAACACCCCGCTGAAAGCCAACGGCATGATCTACGCCTGCACCGCGCACAGCAAAGTGTTGGCCCTGGACCCGGACACCGGCAAAGAACTGTGGCGCTTCGACCCACAGATCAAGAGCCCGGTCGGCTTCAAAGGCTTCGCGCACATGACTTGCCGTGGCGTGTCGTACTACGACGAAGCCGCTTACGCGAAAACTGAAAACGCCGCCTCGGCGGTGATTTCCGAAGCTGGCAAAGCCGTTGCTCAGGCCTGCCCGCGTCGTCTGTACCTGCCCACCGCTGATGCCCGCCTGATCGCCCTGAACGCCGACACCGGCAAGATCTGCGAAGGCTTCGGCAACAAAGGCGTGGTTGACCTGACCCAAGGCATCGGCCCGTTCACCGCTGGTGGCTACTACTCCACCTCGCCAGCGGCGATTACCCGTGATCTGGTGATCATGGGCGGTCACGTGACCGACAACGAATCGACCAACGAGCCATCGGGCGTGATCCGCGCTTTCGATGTGCGCGACGGTCACCTCGTATGGAACTGGGACAGCGACAAGCCTGACGCCACCGAGCCTTTGGCACCGGGCGAAACCTACAGCCGCAACTCGGCGAACATGTGGTCGCTGGCCAGTGTCGACGAAAAACTCGGCATGGTTTACCTGCCACTGGGCAACCAGACCCCAGACCAGTGGGGCGCTGATCGCACCCCGGGCGCCGAGAAATTCAGCGCCGGTGTAGTTGCTCTGGACCTAGCCACCGGTAAAGTGCGCTGGAACTACCAGTTCACTCACCACGACCTGTGGGACATGGACGTTGGCAGCCAGCCAACCCTGCTCGACATGAAAACCGCCGACGGCGTGAAACCGGCGCTGATCGCTCCGACCAAACAGGGCAGCCTGTACGTCCTCGACCGTCGTGACGGCACGCCGATCATTCCGATCAAGGAAATCCCGGTCCCGCAAGGCGCCGTCAAAGGCGACCACACCGCACCGACCCAGGCCCGTTCGGACCTCAACCTGCTGGCCCCGGAACTGACCGAAAAAGCCATGTGGGGCGCGAGCCCGTTCGACCAGATGCTGTGCCGTATCCAGTTCAAGGAACTGCGTTACGAAGGCCAGTACACCCCGCCGTCGGAACAGGGAAGCCTGATCTACCCGGGTAACGTCGGCGTGTTCAACTGGGGCGGTGTTTCGGTCGACCCGGTTCGCCAGATGCTGTTCACCAGCCCGAACTACATGGCCTTCGTTTCGAAAATGGTGCCACGCGAGCAAGTCGCCGCCGGCAGCAAACGCGAAAGCGAAACCGCTGGCGTGCAACCGAACACCGGCGCGCCATACGCGGTGATCATGCACCCGTTCATGTCGCCATTCGGCGTACCGTGCCAGGCCCCGGCCTGGGGCTACGTTGCCGGTATCGACCTGACCACCGGCAAAGTCGTGTGGAAACGTAAAAACGGCACCAGCCGCGACAGCTCGCCCATCCCGATCGGTTTCACCCTGGGTGTGCCGAGCATGGGCGGTTCGATGGTCACGGCTGGCGGCGTCGGCTTCCTCAGCGGCACCCTCGACCAGTACCTGCGCGCGTACGACGTGAACAGCGGTAAAGAGCTGTGGAAATCGCGTCTGCCGGCGGGTGGTCAAGCGACCCCGATGACCTACACCGGCAAGGACGGCAAGCAATACGTGCTGCTGGTTGTCGGCGGTCACGGCTCGCTGGGCACCAAGATGGGCGATTACATCATTGCCTACAAACTGCCGGAATAAGTTTTAGCGGCGGGTAAAAAAGGCGCCACCCTGTGAGGGGTGGCGCCTTTTTACATAGAGGAATGCCCAAAATGCTCCATTCACACCAAGGCGTGGCATCAATGACTATATGTAGACTTACATCATCCTCCAAAACCAAATCGCATTAGCCCGATAAATATTCAGTAAAAACAAACTAAAAAACTGTCAACTATGACAGTACCCCCCCTAATAAAAAGAGATAACCATGCAGTTGTGTGAATAGCACTTCCCGCCAGGCGAGTGGCTGCGCACCTCCTGATGCTTGGTTCCGAGAGTTCAGGAGTACCCTTAAATATTCGAGGAATCCCCCATGAGCAATCCAGGAAACAGGCGCGCTGCGCTCTTGTTAGCCATCGTAGCGCTGGGCGCTTCAACGCTTGCTCAAGCCTTACCACGTCTTGTAGTAATGGAAGCAAATTGCAAAACAGCGCTGAGAGAGCTAGAGGCTATCGGAGTTATACCTGGCAAAGCCAGTTGTGAAGCTAATCCCAATAAGGAAATGTTCTGGCGAGCCGATGCCCCAGGGGAGCTCTTTAATAAAACGCGTGATATTTGCGACGCAAATGGACCATACACTTCAACTATCTATGAGGGTGCTGAAATCGTTGCGTGTGAATACTACAATCCAGCGAACAGCGGAAGATAATTGCACTACGGCTTATTTGAACAAGCGATCCGGTGGGTAATGATGCCGGCGCGGTTGGGTGCTAAAAAATTGCCGAGAATGGCGAACTTCCTTTACGAGCGAGCTTGCGAGCGAGTGCGGTCTGATATTCAACATCTTTGTTTACTGACTGGGCCCCATCGCTAGCAGGCTCGCTCCCACAGGTTGAAAAGTGTTTGTCTGTGGGAAAGGTGCTCGTCCTACAGACGTTGAAAGTTGCGCGGAGTTTTCCGACAAGTCGCGTCGGTTGTGCCTCGGAAATCGGCTGGATAGGCTCTGAGGGTCGCTGCAAATTCAGCGAACGGGCGTCGCGGCCCGACTTCTGGGGCATAATTGCCACCGCTTAACAGCAGCACCCCAAGTGCTTGCTTTATGGTGGCTGTACGCGGGATACCTTCGGGTATGCCGAATGCCTCAGGTCGGTCCGCGAACCCGCGTACAGCTGCCACCCCTCTTTTTGCGTCGCGGCAACTAGAGGAGTGGTCCAATTCCTGAGGAGTAACAAATGAAAAAGCCAACACCCAATCCACCCGAAACCGAAGACACCACCCCCTACGAATTCCCCGGCTCGAAGCGCTTCCACGAAGCCGCCGAACGCGCGCTCGACCACTACCTCAAACCCAACGCCTTGACCTTGCGCTTTCACAAACCCAGCACCATGTTCCAGGTTGCTCCCGAACAGGACAGCGAAAGCCTGCTGGTCCACGCCTGCGAATCGCTGGCCCAGGCCAGCCTCATGACCAGCGACATCGCCGCTTACATCGACCTGCCGCAGCGGCGCACGATTCTGGCGATCCAGCAGATCATCATGCTCGCCGAACTGGCCGTGAACCGCGTGCTGGATAACCACGAAATCCCCGCAAATACCTGACAAACCCCTTGTGCAGGAGCTGCCGCAGCTCCTGCACAAGGTGAGCGTTAGCCCGGCCGATTCAAAAAGCTTTGCCTCCACTTTCTATCCGCTGCAATCGATCATTGATCAATTGCTCGGCGTGTTTGCGGGTCTCAAGCAACAAACTCTCATCCGTTGCGCTATAGATCACCTGATAACGCAGACCTGGGGTGTCGGAGGAGTATTCGCGGATAGTGAAGCCTTCGTATTTCGTATCGGTATATCTCATGGTTTGATTCCTTGAAGTCAGTAAATTGGCATGCGCCGTCCTGCCCAAGGGCGCCTAGTTAATCTCGGATCGACCGGGGCAATGTGTCTACTGTCAGAAATTACAGGGGTTCAAGACCGGTTCGAAGTAAACCGCAATGAATTTTGATCTATGAGTTAACCGTCAGATTGAAGATGACTCCCGAGAGGCATCGCCTTTTTTGTGCACGCCATTTCTGTACCCACCGGAGAACCCTGTGGGAGCGAGCTTGCTCGCGAAGGCGTCAGCACATTCAACATCTACGGTGCCTGACATACCGCTTTCGCGAGCAGGCTCGCTCCCACAGGTTGAAAAGTGTTGGTCTGTGGGAAAGGTGCTCGTCCTACAGACGTTGAAAATTGCGCGGAGTTTTCCGACAAGTCGCGTCGGTTGTGCCTCGGAAATCGGCTGGATAGGCTCGTGGGGTCGCTGCAAATTCAGCGAACGGGCGTCGCGGCCCGAGCAGTTCATTCGATTTGATGCATAATCGCCAGCCCAAACTGAAGCGCTCAGGTGCTTGTTGTCTGGTTTGATGGTGGCTGTGCGCGGGATACCTTAGGGTATGCCGAGATTGCCGAATGGCTCGGTCCGCGAACCCGCGTACAGCTGCCACCCTCCGTCGCGTCGCGGTGATTGAGAGTGACAGCCCCACTTATCATTCGGAGCTTCACCATGAAAAAGCCAACACCCAATCCGCCCGAAACCGAAGACACCACCCCCTACGAATTCCCCGGCTCGAAGCGATTCCACGAAGCCGCCGAACGCGCGCTCGACCACTACCTCAAACCCAACGCCTTGACCCTGCGCTTTCACAAACCCAGCACCATGTTCCAGGTTGCCCCCGAACAGGACAGCGAAAGCCTGCTGGTCCACGCCTGCGAATCGCTGGCCCAGGCCAGCCTCATGACCAGCGACATCGCCGCTTACATCGACCTGCCGCAGCGGCGCACGATTCTGGCCATCCAGCAAATCATCATGCTCGCCGAACTGGCCGTGAACCGCGTGCTGGATAACCACGAAATCCGCCAATCCCCAACACACAGCTAACCCTCTGTGGGAGCGAGCCTGCTCGCGAAGGCGTCAGCGCATTCGGCAGTTGGACTGACTGATACAGCGCTTTCGCGAGCAAGCCTGCCCCACACTTGATCAACACTGTGCCTGCTATATAACTCCTATCAAGGAGGCTCATCGCGAACACGTATAAAAACCTGTCAGATATGACAGTTCACTGTATTCACCCGCCCAATCAGACTTCCTTCTCCAACCAAAATCAGGCGAAGGAAGCACCCCATGACCCATCCAAAGGCATCCCCAGCAGTTTGGGTAAACGGTATTCTCAACGTTAATGTAAAAGGCACCATTGGCGGTACGCCGGTCAATCTGACCAGCTTCGCGACAACCAGCATTTCCACCTCTGTCAACGAGCTCGGCGGTTACAGTTTTTCTTTCGAAGATAACCACGGTTCATCGAGCCGACGAGCCCTCTCCATCTCGCTTCGCAAGCTGCTGGATCCTGCAATCGCTGGCTACTTTGAATATGTCGTGACCGAACGAGGTATTCAGCCTTATGACTATGAAGTGACATCCTCTTCCGGCATTTCTGTAAGTGAACTCAATAGCGGCCTGTACTTATACTCCCTCGATAATTTGCAACTTTCCGGTAAGGCACGCCACGGTGATGAAACACGTGAACTCACCGGTAGCGGATACTTTTTTCTCCAAGAGCTGACTTACCCTGTCTAACAAACAGGTCAGGATTTCACTCGTCGGGTTAAACGTGCGTCTGCCGTTCCGTCACAGGTGTAGGGCAGACGCATGCCGACGTGAAATACCGAGTCGAACCCAAGCTCTACATCGACAGACCAATAACCCCCTATACATATATACCACCTGCCCCCCACTGCCCCTCGCCATGCTGGCCGCTCACCCTCAGCATGGAAAAAATGCCCATGAACCTCGCCACAATCCCCACCGCCGAAGAGGTCAAAAACGATCTCAACGCGATCGCCCATCACCTGTTCAATACATCAACCCCGCTGCTTCCCGAACAAAAACCGAGTACCGAACAGGCCTTTCTGAAACGCCTCGACGAACAACTGAAAACCTATCGCACCAGCTACCTGCAACGCAGCCGCGAGCTGTATCAGGCGCTGGAAAACAGCGATCTGCAAAGCGACGAAGGCAAACAACTGATCGCCACCCTGAAAGTCAGGCTGGCCACCCAACTGATCAACATGGATCAACGCGACCGGATCGACGATAAACCGGCGAAAACCTTCCTCAAATATGACGCAGGCTTCACCGCCATCGGCCACGAAGCCAGACAGGCCGTCACCGACCGCTTGCTGCACCCGCAAGCCGGCGAACTGCTGCAAAAACTCGATGCGGTGCCGATGCTGCGTCCGGCCATGTACGCGCTGCAGTTCAGCTATCAAGACACCACCGTTGAGCTGGCTGGCGCCTTTGTGGTCACGGAAAAGGACACTCGCCGAGTCAAGGACCTGCTGACCGACCAGAGCATGGGTTTCGCCCTGCTGTTTACCCCCGCAAGAGGCATCGAATTCTTCAACTCCCTTGCTGATCTCGACAACCAACTGCGCACATTGCTGACCCAGGCCAGCGGTAGCCAGGAGTTCATGTCCATGTTGCCGACGCGCTATCACGCCGTCGGCGCAGCAGGGATCTGGCCGCTGCTGCTCGCGCCAATCGACAGCAGACCGTTGTTCGAACACACCTACGACGCGCTGATCGAAAAACGCACGCAGGATATCGAGCGCGCCTTGAGCTTCGCCGAAAACCCACAGCAAGACCCCAGGCAATTGCTCACCGCGCTGGACCACGCCATTGCCGCCGCCCTGCCGGATCTCACGTCGCGTCTGGAATTACGCGCGCAAACCTTGTTCGAGCGCCACCTGCGCTACAGCGCACCGGACTGGTTTCGAAGCGCCAGCACCGCGCAAAAAGACGCACTGGCGCAGCATCTGCGCAACTACCAGCAGGCGCGGCAAGACCTGCTCGACTTGATGGAGCCGGCCGGCAGTCTGACGGCACTGGCCCGCCAGCAATGGCTGGAGCGCCTGAGCGAAGACCTGGAAATCGACGATCTCGAGCCGGCAAAGTTAAGCCTTGCGACCGATCGCCGAGTGCCGGGCTACGGCGTTTATGTGCATCAATCCAGCCTGCTCGAGCTGTCCTTGCGCGGCCCGCACACCGGCGATGAATTACCGGGCTCGGAGTTTTTGAAGTACACCACCCTCACCTACGATGACGCGCCTTTGCCGCCAGCCTACGCGGACGTGACGCCGGCGTGGCTGATCAGACAAGCCGTGGAGCTGCAACCTCGGATTGACTTCAATCACTTGCAGAATGAGCTGCAGGCCAGGCCCGCAATCAAACCCGCCATCGAGCAGATGCTCGATAAACGTATCGTCGCCCTCGCTCACACGGCGGTGCTGCAAGGGCACTTGCTCGACAGTGACTTGCAACTGATCCAGCGCCTGCGTGACGGTAGCGATGCGCGCCTGCGCGCCGCCACCCTGTCGCTGCACGGCGCCCAGTTGCAGGATTTGTGGGTGCTGCGCCAGAACGATGACCGCGGCGCGCTCAAACGGCTGTTGCTGTGCACACCACAGGCGCCGCGAACGCAACAATTCCAGGCCTTCGACAGTGAGCGCGAATGCCAGACCCACCTGCTGGGCTGGGCCAAACACAGCGATGCCGCCGACAGCATGGCCGGCTACCTGATCAGCCGTGCGCCCATGCGCTTTCGCACAAAGCTGCGCCACGTGTTGGCCGGGCTGAGTTTCAAACCAGAGGCGCTGGAGCATCAAAAGGTCACGTTCGCTCACACCGGCAGTCATCCCGATTGCCTGCGCGCGATGGCTGAACATGTTCTCGCCACACGGATCGACGACTACGATTTCTGTACACCGCTGTGGTATCGCTCCACCACGGCTGCCAACCGCCGAAAGCTGACGACCCTGAGTGAAGACGCCGAAGGCGCCTTGCGCGCGTTCAACAAGCATGCGTTGTCGGGCAGCCGCTTTCCGGCGTTTGATGACTACGTGCACGAGCAAGCCAAAATCAGCTTGAACCGCTTGCTCAAGCGCACCACCAACGATGTCGATCCGGATACCGTCTGGGCTTACTCGCCGACCGCCATCGTGCGCTCGTGGACGCCAAAACCTCTGAACTACACCACGCTGTATCGCGACGGCTACGCCGACGGCGTCGGTTTTCTCGATGAAAAATTTTCCCGCTCGGCGCGTTTCAGAGGCCCGCAGGGCATCGACCTCAGCAACCTGACCGCACAGAATGTCGCGCGCTCGGTCACCGGTGTGTGGATCGGCCAGCGCTACATCGACAAGGTCAAGGCTGAACTGCAAAGTTCGACGAGCGAAGGCTATGACTTTCGGCGCAACACGACCCTGGCCATTACCCAGCGCCAGATGAAAAGCGCCGCGCTGGAATGCCAGTTGCAGGGCCATATCGCCAGCCATGATCTGCAATGGCTGGAGCAGAGTATCGACAGCATGGCTGAAACTTCCGGCGCCATGCGCACGACCTATCCACTCCACCGTTTGATGATCGACGGCGAATGGGTGATCGACGCGTGGCTGTTCAGCCATGGTGCCAACCCGGTTCTGCTCTACACCCCGGAGGCGCCCGACGGCGTCGCTTTCCGCGAAGCGCGGCTGTTCAATTACCTGCTTCAGCAACAGTCCGGCATGCTCGAATACCTGACGTTGCGCGTCGACGTCAGTGCCCGGACCCGGGTTCGCACATACCTTGAAAACATCAAGAAAGGGTTGCCCAAAGACCTCAATAAAACCACCCCCAGCCCTGCACGTTACGACTCGACCCGCGCGGTCGCGGCGGTCAGTGACCTGCGCACTGTCCTTTACGACATGAGGCTGCAACGTCGTATCGACGACGTTAACGCCACCACCACCAGCCGTGCCGAGATGATCGCCGGTCTGGTCTGGACCAGTGTCGAATGGATCGCCGCCATTGCCACGGCGCCGTTCCCGCTGCTGAGCCTGAGCACCGGCCTGTTACTGGCTTTCAAAGACGCCATGCTCGCCCTGCATGCGTACCGTCAGGGTGACCACGGCGAAGCGTTCCAGCATCTGCTCGGTTATCTGTTCAACAGTGCCGGCGCGGTGCTGACCGACCTGCGTCCGGCGCTGCGTTCGCTCAAGCCCGTGCGCCGGCCTGTGCGGCAGAGCCTCGTCAGTGCCAGCAACGAACAACGCGATGTCATGACCGTGATCGATCAAGTAACACCTGGCCCCAAGCGGAATGAAATGAGTCCGGTGGTGTACAGAAATGAGCTGTTCTATATCGACAAAGATCCTGACTCCAGCGGTCGCTTTTTGCTTTACCGAGCCAATCCGGATTCCGGCGAACTCACCTCGAGCACCATCCTGACCGTGCGCAACGCAGACGGAAAGTTGGTGCGCAGTGGTTTGGCCGGCGGTGCGCTCGAGTACGAGGTCGTGCCAGAGACCCCCGGCCCGGACAAGGTCTATGGTGTGGAGTCCAAATACCACGATCGCATCGAAATGGTGATGAACCCGCAAATCCGGGAGATCATGCTCAAAAACAGCGAGGAATTCTTCTACACCGATCCCCAATTGTACCTTTTCGGGTTTGTGGAAAGTCTCGTCCCGACGCGCACCGCTTACCTGAAGCAGGTCGAAAAGCTCAGCACCGACGCCACCGCGCATTTCGCCGAACTTGCCCCGTTGCCAGCCCGCGGCGAAGTTCCGCCAGTCGCCGACGACCTGTCGTTTGCCCAGTTACTGGCGAGCGACGCCGTCAAAGGAAAAAATCTGGTGATCGGCGCCCAGCCCGCCTCGATCGCCAGCAAACAGTTGCTGATCGAGGGTGTGGATGAACTCGTGAGCAACGGCTTCAAGCGACTTTACGTGGAATACCTGGCGGGCGATGTCTTCAAAATCAAGCTGGAAAAAATGAACAAGGGCGGAACCTGGAAACACATCGAAAAACATCTTAAAGCCGTCGACCTTGCGCTGGGGTATGAGAAAAAATCGCCATTCTCTTATCTGGCACTGGTGCGTAAAGCGCGCGAAAAGGGTCTGAAAATCCATGCGCTGGATGCGTCGACCAGCTATCAACTGGAAGGAGTGATGGTACTGGACGACGTCTCGCCATTGACCCCTCGCAGCAACAGCCTCAGGAATTTCTATTCGCACAAGACGCTGGCCGTCGATATCGCCGATGCGCCTGAGGAGCGCTGGGTGGTCCTCACCGAACAATCACGCATGAGCACCTTCGACAACACCCCCGGCCTGGCCGACCTGCACGCGGCTGTCGCCGTGCGCGTGGAAGATGTCGCACAGGATCAGGCGGCACGCATCAGCCTCGATTCAGCCGGGGCAATCCCCGGGGATTCGGCCGCCAAGGGCGATTATCGTGTGCAGCGGCCGACGGCGTACAAGGCGCCTCAACCCGTCTCCCGGCCAGCATCGATTGCCCCTGCTGTCGAGCATTTCAGCGAATACGATATTCCACCCGCCATGCGTGAAGACATCGCGACAATGTTGCATCAGCGCTACGCCATGGACTCACGCTATACCCCGACCGTACCGAAAGAACAACAGGCGCACGATGCGTTCATCGCCAACCGCAAGCGTCTGGAGAAAAAGGCCAAGGACACGTTTGCTCATTACACGCCCCCTGACGCTGCCACGCTCCCGACGCTCACCTCAGACATCAAGTTCGAGGAGTTTTTGCGGCTGGTGGCCGACGGCCGCTTGAACCTGCTGATCGGCGAGGCCCATAGCCACGTATCGAGCAAAGCGTTGCTGAAAAAGTACATGAAGGCGCTCAAGCAAGCCGGGTATGACACGCTCTACGTGGAACATCTGTTCACCGATTTGCACCAGGCCGATCTGGATACTTTTTTTCGGACACAGCGCATGCCGGACAGACTGAAGAATTACCTGCGCGTTCAGGATCGTGGCCAAATGCCCACTTATAAAGGTAACGATACCTACACAGAGGTCCTCCAGGCGGCGGCGAAGTACAACATCCGTATCAGGGCCCTCGATTGCACGGCGTCTTACCACCTCAAGGGTGTGTTTAACGAAGATATCTCGCGAAACGAGATGTTCAGCTATTTTGCCACCCAAGTGATCGAAGCCGACCAACTGTTAAATGGGCCGCATAAGTGGGTGGCCCTTATCGGCAATGCCCACACTAACTACAACCTGGGTGTGCCGGGTCTGGCGGATACCCTCTCGGCGGTCAGTCTCCACGTACGCGACACCGCTCCGGAACTGGCCAGAGATATCCATCGCGGGACCTGGAGAGCGGTGGCCAGCGAGCGCGGAACCAATAGCCGGGCCTTGCGCAGCGATTTCCTGCTGGACGTGGCCGTCGCCGGCAAGAAAAAACCAGCCCTGACGCCGGCCGTCGAGCGCAGCAAACTGACCCGGCCCGGGATGTTCATGATCGAAAATACGGATACGGGCGAGCTCCGTCTGGTGCATAAATCCAGGGCCGACGACATCGTTGAGACACCGATTCAGGTCAATGACCACGGCTTGTTTTTCATTGATCGCTGGGAGAAAAAAGATGAGCGTTTCAAATACCTGGGGACCTTGATCGATATGCTGGTCAGTGATTTGAGAATGACCGAGGTGAAATAAGCGTCAGGTGTAACTGCGCATTGCCAACAACCACCGGGCTTGACTGCCCGGTGGTTTTTTATCGCCAATGCCACAGTTCTGCCCCCTGCCGAAATAGCGCAGCCCATTGGGCGCGAGCGTGCTGCGGGCGGCGTTCAGCCGAACAACAGAGGTCGCCAGGTCCAGAGAAACCCTGTCAAAACCCTGAACACACAAGCAGAAACGTCTGCCCCCATTGAAACCACCCAAGGCCTGCCCCATCTAAGACCCATACTCCATTGCGCAGGTGCCCCATGAGCGACCAGCAAGAATTCCCGGAAAACCCCGACGACTACACCGAAGCCGAACACATCGAACACACCTCTTCCGGCAAAGGCCTCGCCCTGCCCGGCCAGAACCTGCCGGACAAGGTCTACATCATCCCGATCCACAATCGCCCGTTCTTCCCGGCCCAGGTCCTGCCGGTCATCGTCAATGAAGAGCCGTGGGCCGAGACCCTCGAACTGGTCAGCAAATCCGAACACCACTCCCTGGCCCTGTTCTTCATGGACACGCCCCAGGAAGACCCGCGCCACTTCGACACCGGCGCCCTGCCGCAATACGGCACCCTGGTCAAAGTCCACCACGCCAGCCGCGAGAACGGCAAACTGCAATTCGTCGCCCAAGGCCTGAGCCGAGTGCGCATCAAGACCTGGCTGAAACACCACCGCCCGCCGTATCTGGTGGAGGTCGAATACCCACACCAGCCCACCGAGCCGACCGACGAGGTCAAGGCTTACGGCATGGCGCTGATCAACGCGATCAAAGAACTGCTGCCGCTCAACCCGCTGTACAGCGAAGAACTGAAGAACTACCTCAACCGCTTCAGCCCCAACGACCCGTCGCCGCTGACCGACTTCGCCGCCGCGCTGACCTCAGCCACCGGCCCCGAACTGCAAGAAGTGCTCGACTGCGTGCCGATGCTCAAGCGCATGGAAAAAGTCCTGCCGATGCTGCGCAAGGAAGTCGAAGTCGCGCGCCTGCAAAAAGAGATTTCGGCAGAAGTTAACCGCAAGATCGGCGAGCATCAGCGCGAGTTCTTCCTCAAGGAACAACTCAAGGTCATTCAGCAGGAACTCGGCCTGACCAAGGACGACCGCAGCGCCGACCTTGAACAGTTCGAGCAGCGCCTGGAAGGCAAAGTCCTGCCGGCCCAAGTGCAGAAGCGCCTCGAAGAGGAAATGAACAAGCTGTCGATCCTCGAGACCGGTTCGCCCGAGTACGCGGTCACCCGTAACTACCTCGACTGGGCGACCTCGGTGCCGTGGGGCGTCTACGGCGAGGACAAACTCGACCTCAAGCACGCGCGCAAAATCCTCGACAAACACCACGCTGGCCTCGACGACATCAAGGATCGCATCCTCGAATTCCTCGCCGTCGGTGCCTATAAAGGTGAGATCAGCGGTTCCATTGTGCTGCTGGTCGGCCCGCCGGGCGTGGGTAAAACCAGCGTCGGTAAATCCATCGCTGAATCACTCGGCCGGCCGTTCTACCGCTTCAGCCTCGGCGGCATGCGTGATGAGGCTGAGATCAAGGGCCACCGCCGCACCTACATCGGCGCGCAGCCGGGCAAACTGGTGCAGGCGTTGAAAGACGTCGAAGTGATGAACCCGGTGATCATGCTCGACGAGATCGACAAGATGGGCCAGAGCTACCAGGGCGACCCGGCCTCGGCGCTGCTGGAAACCCTCGACCCGGAGCAGAACGTCGAATTCCTCGACCATTACCTCGACCTGCGCATGGACCTGTCGAAAGTCCTGTTCGTGTGCACCGCCAACACTCTGGATTCGATCCCCGGCCCATTGCTCGACCGGATGGAAGTGATTCGCCTGTCGGGCTACATCACCGAAGAAAAAGTCGCCATCGCCAAGCGTCACCTGTGGCCGAAACTGCTGGAAAAGGCCGGCGTGTCCAAGGGCAGCCTGAGCATCAGCGACACCGCGCTCAAAGCCTTGATCGACGGTTACGCCCGTGAAGCCGGCGTGCGTCAGCTGGAAAAGCAAATGGGCAAACTGGTGCGCAAAGCGGTGATGAAGCTGATCGACGAGCCGAAAGCGGTGATCAAACTCGGGCCGAAAGACCTCGAAGCGTCACTCGGCCATCCCGTGTTTCGCAACGAACAAGTGCTGTCCGGTACTGGCGTGATTACCGGTCTGGCGTGGACCAGCATGGGCGGCGCGACGTTGCCGATCGAAGCCACGCGGATTCATACGCTTAACCGTGGCTTCAAACTCACCGGGCAACTCGGTGATGTGATGAAGGAGTCGGCCGAGATCGCCTACAGCTACGTCAGCTCACACCTGAAACAATTCGGCGGCGACGCGAAGTTCTTCGACGAAGCCTTCGTCCACCTGCACGTACCGGAAGGCGCGACACCCAAGGACGGCCCGAGCGCCGGCGTGACCATGGCCAGCGCCCTGCTCTCGCTCGCACGCAATCAGCCGCCGAAGAAAGGTGTAGCGATGACCGGCGAATTGACCCTGACCGGGCATGTGCTGCCGATTGGCGGGGTGCGCGAGAAGGTGATTGCGGCGCGCCGGCAGAAGATTTTCGAGTTGATTCTGCCGGAGCCGAACCGGGGCAATTTTGAGGAATTGCCGGATTATCTGAAGGAAGGGATTACGGTGCATTTCGCGAAGAAGTTTGCCGATGTGGCGAAGATCCTGTTCTGACAAACAGCCCCTCACCCCAGCCCTCTCCCACAGGGAGAGGGAGCCGACCGAGTTGTCTTGCGCTATACATCGACCTGAAACACCGAGTCGATTATGGATTCAATGATCTATTTCAGGTCGGTGGACTTCTGGAATATCCCCCGGTCAGTCCCCTCTCCCTCTGGGAGAGGGTTAGGGTGAGGGCTTGGCGTTGTCACACTTTGTCTCATCTTCAGTTATGCTCGCCGTTCGTCGTAAACGCCGGAGCCTCTGACCTTATGTCCCCCACTCGCCTGTTTGTCCCCCTCGCCCTTTCGTTGCTGGCCGCCTGCGCCACACAACCGAAACACAACGTGACCGTGGAAAAACAAAGCGAATGCCCCGTACGGCTGACTAACGGGCAAAACCTCATCATCATGCTGCCAAGCAACCCGACCACCGGCTATCGCTGGGCCATTCAGGATTCGGCTGGCGGCGTATTGCGTGCACTCAGCCCCGAGGTCTATAGCAATCCGGAAGACGCCGGCGTCGTCGGCGCAGCGGGCGTATCGACCTGGCGCTTTCAAGCATTTGCCCCCGGCACTGGGCGTCTGCGCCTGACCTCACAACAGCCATGGGCACCGGAAGTGCTGCCAGTGGAAACCTTTGACTGCGCCATTTCGGTGAACTGATCGTGGGCTGGCTGATTCTGGCGCTGATGGGCGCGGTGACGTTTCTCTACGGTGTCAGCACCCACGCGGCGCTACTGTGTCTGTTGGTCAAACCATTGCCGGTGCTGGCGCTGCTCGGCTGGCTGCATGACGCACCGCCCAGCGACTATCGGCGCTGGATCAGTCTCGGCCTGATTTTCTCGTTGCTGGGTGATGTGTTGCTGGCATGGCCGGGGGATTTGTTCGTGTTTGGCCTCGGTGCGTTTCTGGTCGCACACCTGGCTTATCTGAAGGCTTATCTGAGTGACTGCAAGCGTCTGGCGGTGTTGCCGCTGGTGCTCGCCCTCGGAGTTGGCGCGGTATTGCTGGGACTGCTGATTTCCAGCGGCTTAGGTCCGTTGCTGGTGCCGGTGATTGTCTATGGCACGGCAATCAGCGCGATGCTCTGGCGCGCGCTTGCTCGTCTCGGCACCGATGTGCCGAAACGCTCGGCGTTACTGGCGGCGGGCGGTGCAGTGGCGTTTGTGTTCTCCGACAGCGTGATTGGCATTGACCGGTTTGTATCGCCATTCCACGCCGCGCCGTATGTCATCATCCTCAGCTACTGGCTGGGCCAGTGGGGCATCGCCGCCTCGGCGTTCTCCCAAAGCAAACGCGCTAGCCTTTAAAAGATCGCAGCCTTCGGCAGCTCCTACGGAAAACCGCATTCCCATGTAGGAGCCGCCGCAGGCTGCGATCTTTTGATTTTCCGCTTTATCAGACAACCCAAGCATCCCCGCGCCCTTTTGGCTAAAATGCCGGCCTTTCCATTTACACCGCCGGAACCGCCGTGAGCAAAGAACCCGATCGTATTTTCGCCAAGCCTTTGGCCCAGGTGCCTGACTTCGCCTTCAATGAAGACGTGGTGCGGGTGTTCCCGGACATGATCAAGCGCTCGGTGCCGGGTTACCCGACCATCGTCGAAAACCTCGGCGTGCTCGCCGCGCAGTTCGCCCAGCCGAACAGCGTGCTCTACGACCTCGGCTCGTCCTTGGGCGCTGTCACTCAAGCCCTGCGTCGCCACGTGCGCACCGACGGTTGCCGGGTAATCGCTGTGGATAACTCGGCAGCGATGGTTGAGCGCTGCCGCGAATACCTCAACGGTCAGGACTCGATGTTCCAGGAGTTGCTGCCGGTCGAAGTGATCGAAGGCGACATTCTCGCCCTCGACTTCCAGCCAGCCTCAGTGGTGGCGCTGAACTTCACCCTGCAATTCATCGCCCCCGATCAGCGCACGGCGTTGCTCTCGCGCATTCGCCAATCGCTGCTGCCGGGCGGCGCGCTGATCCTTTCGGAGAAGCTGCGCTTCAACGATGCCGAAGAACACGCGCTGCTCACCGATCTGCATGTCGCCTTCAAACGCGCCAACGGCTACAGCGAACTGGAAATCGCCCAGAAGCGCAGCGCCATCGAAAACGTCATGAAGCCCGACAGCCTCGAAGAACACCGCGAACGCCTGCTGGCCGCCGGGTTCTCGAAAGTCGTGCCGTGGTTCCAGTGTCTTAACTTTGCCTCGTTGATTGCCTTGCCATGATTGATCTGTCCCCCCTCGCCCGCCGTCTGGCCGGCACACCACTGGCCGAATGGGCCAACACCCTGCAAGCGCAACTCGACAAGAAAATGGAGAAAGGTCACGGCGACCTGGAGCGCTGGCAAAGTGCGCTGGATGCCCTGCCGAAGATCCAGCCGAGCGAAGTCGACCTGCTCAACGGTCTGAAACTCGATACCGACTGCGACGAGGAAACCCGCGCGCAGATGCGTACCGCGCTGATGGGCCTGTCGCCTTGGCGCAAAGGGCCGTTCGACTTGTTTGGTGTGCACGTCGACACCGAATGGCGTTCGGACTGGAAGTGGTCGCGTGTCTCTCCGCACCTCGACTTGAAGGGCAAACGCATCCTCGATGTTGGTTGTGGCAACGGTTATTACATGTGGCGCATGCTCGGTGCCGGCGCGAACAGTGTTATCGGTGTTGACCCGAACTGGCTGTTCTTCTGCCAGTTCCAGGCCGTGCAGCGTTATCTGTCAGAACCCAATGCCTGGCACCTGCCCTTTCCGTTCGAAGACCTGCCGCCAAACCTAGAAGGCTTCGACACGGTGTTTTCCATGGGCGTGTTCTACCACCGTCGCTCGCCGATCGAGCATTTGCTGGCGCTGAAGGATTGCCTGGTCAAGGGCGGCGAACTGGTGCTGGAAACGCTCGTGGTCGAAGGCGACAAGCATCAGGTGCTGGTGCCGGAAGATCGTTATGCGCAGATGCGTAATGTGTGGTTCCTGCCGTCGGTGCCGGCGCTGGAGTTGTGGCTGCGCCGTGCCGGGTTCACCGATATTCGTTGCGTGGACGTGAGCACAACCACGGTTGAAGAACAGCGCGGGACTGAGTGGATGAAGTATCAGTCGCTGAGTGATTTCCTTGATCCGGAAGATCACAGCAAAACGATTGAAGGATTGCCGGCGCCGATGCGTGCGGTGATTGTCGCTCGTAAATAATCCAATCGCCCAAACACCGCGGTGAGCCCACCCCTCACCCCAGCCCTCTCCCCAGGGAGAGGGAGCTGATCTTTGGGCTTTTCAAAACTTGAGTTCGACTCGATAAATCAGGTCGGTGCACCTCGCCCATCCAATCCGGTCAGTCCCCTCTCACTGTGGGAGAGGGAACTGATCTTTGGGCTTTTCAAAACTTGAGTTCAACTCGATAACTCAGGTCGGCGGAGATCGCCCATTCAACCCGGTCAGTCCCCTCTCACGGTGGGTGAGGGAACTGATCTTTGGGCTTTTCAAAACTTGAGTTCGACTCGATAACTCAGGTCGGCGCAGATCGCCCATTCAACCCGGTCAGTCCCCTCTCCCTCCGGGAGAGGGTTAGGGTGGGTAAAGACCGGGTACATCCTTTACGTTTGAGACCGGGGACATGGTTTACAGGTATCAATCATGGTCAGGAGGTGCTGACCATGCCCTGGAAACAAGAGTCCCCAATGGATCAACGAGTGAAGTTAATTAGCGATTGGCTCAGCGGCAGCTACACCAAAAGCCAATTAAGCCGGCGGTATGGCGTCAGTCGTCCAACCATCGACAAGTGGCTGGAACGGTATGCAGCGTTGGGCGTGGATGGCTTGAAAGAGCAGTCGCGTAAGCCGCTGAATTGCCCTCACCAAACTTCCGATGAAATCATCGCCAAGTTGCTGGCCAAGAAAAACGAACATCCCGATCGGGGACCCAAGCAGATCATTGGTCGCCTGCGCGATTCCGATCCGCATATCCAATGGCCGGCGGCGAGTACCGCCGGGGAGTGGTTGAAGAAAGCTGGTTTGGTGGTGGCACGACGGCCCTATCCCCCGCGTCCCCGTGCTCCAACACATTTACGTCCGGTCGACGCGCCCAACCAGACTTGGTGTGCTGATTACAAAGGGCAGTTCAAAATGCAGGACGGTAATTGGTGCTATCCGCTGACCATTACCGATCAGATGAGCCGCTTTTTATTCGTCTGTCGCGCTTTGCCCAGTACGCACGGAGCGCCGACGCGGGAAGGCTTCGAGTGGGCTTTTCGAGAATATGGGCTGCCGGATGTGATCCGCACTGATAATGGCGCTCCTTTTGCGTCGACAGGTCTGGCGCGACTTTCGAAGTTATCGGTTTGGTTCATCAGGCTCGGAATCCATGTCGAAACGATTACACCTGGCCGTCCCGACCAAAATGGTCGACATGAACGGATGCATCGAACGCTAAAGGCAGCAGTGCCACCGGCGGAAAACCTGGTGCGCCAGCAGCTGGCTTTTCAGGATTTCATCCAAGACTTCAACCACCACCGACCGCACACCGCGCTGGGCATGAAACCGCCGGCATCTGTCTATCGCCCGTCGATACGCGCTTATCCCGGTTACTTGCCTGCGCTTGAATACGGTTCCGATGTTGAAGTACGTAAGGTTCGGTCAAATGGGGAAATTAAATGGAAAGGACAGCTGATTTTTCTAGGAGAGGCTCTAATTGGAGAGGACATCGCGTTGAAGGAAGTGGCTGATGACGCTTGGGAACTGTACCTTTGCAGCCACTGTTTAGGCAGGCTTGAAAGAGGCGCCAAACGCGTTTCAAGCCTGTAAAGGTGTAAACGATGTCCCCGGTCTAATTTGTAAAGGATGTACCGGTCTCTACAGTGAGGGGCTTTTTGCTCTTCGGGCGCGAAAGAATTCGGTCAACACCGCGCCACACTCCTCCGCCAACACCCCACCCTCATACAACACCCGGTGATTCAAAAAGCCCTGAGTGAAGAACTGCCCCTGACTCTGCACAATCCCCGCTTTCGGTTCCAGCGCGCCATACACCACCCGCGCCACCCGCGAATGCACGATCAAACCGGCGCACATGCTGCACGGCTCCAGCGTCACATACAGCGTGCTGCCCGGCAGACGATAGTTATCCACCGCCTGCGCGGCTTCGCGAATGGCGACCATTTCCGCGTGGGCACTCGGGTCGCTGGCGCTGATCGGGCAGTTGAAACCGCGACCGATGATCTCGCCGTCCTGCACCAGCACCGCGCCCACCGGCACTTCGCCGAGGGCTGCGCCTTGTGCGGCGAGGAGCAGCGCTTCGCGCATGAAATCGCGATCACGGCTGCGGTCGATAATTGCCGCAGGGCGAATCTGGCGCATCACTTCACCTCGATGGCGGCCATCAGGCCGGTTTCCATGTGATCGATCACGTGGCAGTGGAACATCCACACCCCCGGATTATCGGCCACCAGCGCCACTTGCGCGCGCTCGTTCTTGCCCAGCAGATAGGTGTCGGTGAAGTACGGAATGATCTTGTGCCGGTTCGACGCGATCACCTTGAAACTCATGCCGTGCAGGTGGATCGGGTGCTGATACTGGGTCATGTTCTTCAATTCGAAGATGTAGCTCTGCCCCAGTTTCAGACTGGCAATCGGCCGGTCGGCGCAGGTCTTGTCGGTGATGTCCCAGGCCTTGCCGTTGATCTGCCACAGGCTCGGCGGCCTGCCGTTGTCGACGTTGACCGATACCGAGCCGACCCACTCGAAATTGAAGTTGAGTTTCTCGGCATTGGCCAGGTCCGGCTCCGCCACCGGATTGGCCGGCAGCGCTTTCGGCCAGTCAGTCGGCGCATCGTTATTGGCCACTGAACGCAGCGTGCCCAGACGCACCGGGCCGTTGCGCAGCGACAATTCTTCACCCGCTGCCGGCGCCTTGATCGCCAGACAGATACGCATGCCCGGGCCCAGCCAGTATTCCTTGCCCAGCGGCCGCGGTTCGACCGGGTTGCCGTCCAGCGCATAGATCTGCGCTTCGACGCCGGGAATGTTGATGCGGTAAGTCAACGTGTTGTCGAGGTTGAGCAAACGCACCCGGGTGATCTGCCCGGCCGGCAGCTCGATCACCGGGGTCGGCACGCCGTTGATGGTCGACAACCGCCCCGCCGTACCGCCACGCGCCGCTTCACGGGGAATACTGAACTCGACGAAATTGCCTTCGTCATCGATGTGCCAGTTTTTCAGACTCAGGGTCTTTTCGTACTTGAAACCGGTCGGCTCGCGCTCTTCGATGATCAGCGGCCCGACCAGCCCGCGCCCGAGTTCTTCGCTGCTGCTGACGTGCGGGTGATACCAATAACTGCCGGCGTCCGGCACGCGGAACTTGTAATCGAAGTACTCGCCCGGCAACACCGGCAGCTGCGACACGTACGGCACACCGTCCATTTCCAGCGGCAGACGAATGCCGTGCCAGTGAATGGTCGTCGCCACCGGCAAGTGGTTGATGAAACGCACCCGCAGCCATTCACCCTGACGCACCCGCAACTCGGTGCCCGGCGCCGACGGCCCGAATGCCCAGGCCTCGGTCTTGTGCCCCGGCACCAGCTCGACGTCCAGCGGGGCGGCGATCAGCTCATAGTCGTGGCCCGCCTCGGCGTCGGCCATTTTTCCCAGCCAATACCGCGACGCGCCCCCCGCACCGACACCAACGACAACAAGACCGGCCAGGCCACCGAGGATTTGGCGACGGGTAAAGGACATGAACTCAACTACCTCACGTATCAGCGACAGGCCCTGAAAGCCTGCAAAAGGCGAATACGATACACCTGCGGTTGAGAAACAGTAAGGGCGACCTGAGGCCGCACATCAGCTGTCGGCTTAAGATCGCAGCCCGGTAATCAGGTGCACGACACCGTCCTCCAAGGGCATCACGCCCGCGACCCCGGCGACGCTCAACGCCTGTTGATCGATACCCGACACATCACGCAATACAACCCGCACCCGCGTCAACGCCAGCGGTTGCTGGGACTGGAGGTTATCCACACCGCCCAGCGCCGCGACGATGGCGGCGCTCAATCCGGCGCACGGCTCGGCGGGGACTTCGGGTGTGTCCACCACCAGATCCGGGGTCAGGGCTTTCCAGAATGCCTTCTGCCATTTATCCAACATCTTCAGTTCTCCAGAACCCGTAAAGTATCGACGGTTGCCTCGTGAAAGAGCTGCAACGCCTCGCGCACCTGCCCGGCACTTTCCAGCCCCAGCACCTGTTGGGCGATGATCTGACAATCGGCCAGCTCGAGTTCGCGCACCGTCGCCTTTACCGGTGCAATCATCGGCACGCTCACCGACAGTTCATCCACGCCCAACCCCAGCAACAACGGCACCGCCAGACGTTCCGAGGCCATTGCCCCGCAGACTCCGACCCATTTGCCATAGGCGTGCGCGGCCTTGACGGTCATGGCGATCAGGCGCAATACCGAGGGATGAAAACTGTCCGCCTGACTGGCCAGACGCGGGTGATCGCGATCCATCGCCAGGGTGTATTGCGTCAGGTCATTGGTGCCGATCGAGAAAAAATCCACCAGCGGCGCAAACAGGTCCGCCATCAGCGCCGCGGCCGGCACCTCGATCATGATCCCCAGTTTCGGCCGTTGCGTTAGCCCCAGCGCGAGGATTTCCTCGTCGAGCATTTGCCGCGCCAGACGCAGCTCCGACAGTTGCGTGACCATCGGCAACATGATGTGCAAACGTGTCAGCTCGCAGCAGCCGAGCATGGCCCGGAACTGCTCACGCAATAACTGCGGGCGCTCCAGGCACAAACGAATGCCGCGCACGCCAAGGAACGGGTTGGTTTCGCTGTCCATCGGCACGTAGGCCAGCGGTTTGTCACCACCGACATCAAGGGTGCGCACCACCAGATTGTGCGCAGGTCCCACGCAGCGAGCGATGGCGCTGTAGGTCGCAGCCTGTTCGTCATGGCTCGGCGCATGATTACGGCCCAGGTAGAGAAACTCCGAACGCAGCAGGCCGACGCCCGCACCGCCAAGGGCCATGGCCTGCTCGGTTTCCGCTAACGAGGCGACGTTGGCCGACACCTCGACGTGATGGCCGTCACGGGTCCGCGCCGCGAGCGATGCACTGGCCAACTCATGCTCATGGCGTTGACGCTGTTGTGCGTGCCGCGCCTGCCATTGACTGACGGCCGCAGGATCGGGACGCACATGCAATTCGCCCTTGTCGGCATCGAGCAACACCGGGGTGCAGTTACTCAACGCCAACATCTGCACCGGCACCCCGCAGATCGACGGCAGACCACAGGCGCGCGCAAGAATCGCCACGTGACTGGTTGCGCCGCCGCCGACCGTGGCAAAACCCAGCACCTTGCTGGTATCGATGCCGGCGGTCTGCGACGGGGTCAGTTGATCGGCAATCAGAATGCTTCCATGCGGCAGCTCCATCGCCTGCTCGCCAATCCCCAGCAATAGCTTGAGCACGCGGCGCCCGACATCGGTCAGGTCCGCCGCCCGTTCAGCCAGCAACGTACTGCCCAGTTGGCGAAACATCGCCGCGGTTTCTTCAGTGGCTGCGCGCCAGGCAAACGCCGCGCTTTTGCCCTCGCTGATCAATGCCTGGGCCTGATCGAGCAGCCCCGGATCTTCGAGCAGTTCCTGATGCGCCTTGAAGATCTCGGCCTCGGCCTCGCCAGCGGCGGTGTCGCGCAAATGCTGCAAGGCCAGATCAGCTTCGATCAGGGCATTGGCGAGGGCCGCGCGCTCGCCGTCTGCGCCGCCGCCAAACTCGCTGACGTCGAACACCGGCTCGCTGATCTGCACCACTTGGCCCAATGCCGAACCGGGTGACGCGCAGACGCCACGCAGCAGGGTCAGAACCTCGGTTTCGACCAGCTCGACAGGCGCCACCGCCGTCACCGCTTCACCGCAGCCTTCAATCAGTAATCGAGTCAGCGCCTCGATTGCCGCGTCAGCATCTTCGCCCACCGCACTGACCTGCACGCTGTCGCCGCACGCGGTCTGCAACGCCATGATCGCCACCAGGGATTTGGCGTTGGCCTGAGCCTGCTGTTTATGCAGGTAAATCTTTGCCGCGAAGCCCTTTGCCGCTTGCGCGAACACCGCTGCCGGGCGCGCGTGCAATCCGTTGGGATTGGGCAGTTTCAACGTTTGAGAGAACACGGCCTGACCTTCTGCCGCGCCAGCATCCACGCCACAAGCCTGAGTACGGGCGAGTTCAAGCAACGGCTGACCGGTTTCGACCCATCCGCTCGACGCGACCCGCCAGGTGAACGGTTCTCCGCTAATCACCAGCATCAATGTCATCAGGCTGCGCGCATGCCGGGCAATGTAATCGGCGTCGAACTCGATCAACGCTTGTCCGGCGGCAACCCGTTGCCCCTCTTCAACCAGGCGGGTGAAGCCTTGTCCGCCGAGGTTCACGGTATCAAGGCCGATGTGCATCAACACTTGTACGCCATGGTCATCGGTGATGCTCACGGCATGCCCGCTGGTCTGCACGTTGCTGATGACGCCGGCCATGGGCGCACACAGGGTCGATGAAGTCGGGTCGATGCACAGACCGTCGCCGATCACGCGCCCGGAAAACACCGGGTCGGGCACCTGCTCAAGCGCGATCAGGACACCGGACAAGGGAGCCAGCAATTGCAATGGTTGGGGTGTGGCCATGACGTCACCTGCAGTTTTGTTCTTTGAAGTGCCCATGGAGCGCGACGCTCCATCAGCATCGCTTATTTCCACCAGTATTCGACCTGCAATCCGACATTCGCACCGTGGCGAGCGCTACCGAAGGCGCCGGTGTCAGACAGTGCAGAACCTTTCGCCAGTTCGTTGGCCGCCCGTTTGGCCGCCTCGTTCCAGGTGGCGTACGTGTAATACAGCCGCACCTCGGGGCGCGCCCAGAACTCCGGGCCTTTGGGCGACCAGGTCGGGGCAAACGTGAATTTGCTCAGTTTGCGCGTACCACCCGGAGCTTCGACTTGATCGTGACCCAGTTCGGTGACCAGTTTGAAGTGTTCGCTGAGCGCATAAGTCGGTCGCACCCCCAGGGAGATCCAGTTCTGGTCGACACCGTCCGGGCGGATGTCTTTCTGGTACACCGCTTCAATCTGGCCACCGAAACGCGGCGTCACTTGCCAGTCGAAAAACTCGACGATCCGGTAACTCTTGTTGCTGTCGTCCAGTTTGACGTTGCCGGTATAACCCAGCCCGGTGCCCGGCCCTTCACCGTATTGCAGCGCCAGTTTGTTTTTGCCGCCGAGAAATTCCGTCTGCACATGTTGCGTGGTGATCGCCCAGCCCCGGTGGGCATCGCGGCTGTCGGGTTTGTCGATATAACTCAAGCCGAACTCCAGCTCACCGCCAGGATTGGTCTTGAAACCGGCGACGTTGAAGTCGTGCCGATTGATGTAGTCCTTCTGGTACAGGTTGTCCTTGCGCGAGAAGGCATAGCTGTATTTCAGATCGCCGATCAACACGTCTTCGACCCCGCCCCCCGTGGCGCTCTGGTTCCAGTAGTAGAAGTCGGAAATATGGATGTCATTGCGCTTGTAGTAACGGCGTCCGGCCCACAATGAACCACCGTTGAGCGCGGGCATCGCCGACCACTGTGCGTAGGCCTGCGGCAAGCGGATCGAACCATTGTCGTCTTTGAACGTGGGGCTGCGGTCGTAGCGGTTATACAGCGAGGCCATGCCGTCGACACTCAGTACCGAACCGTCGTCGAGGGTGTACAGGTCCTGCCGCAACTCGAGTTCGCCGTACTGCTCGCATTCGTTACCCAAGCGATATTTGGTCTGCGCACCCGGTAACTGGAAGCACGACTGACCGCTGCTGTTGACTGACGTGCCGACACCGCTGCGCAGGTAACCGCCAAACTCCAGCGCTTGTGACGTTGGCGGTAAGGCCAGGCAAAAACCTGCGACTGCAAGGCTGCGATTTATTGTTGTTTTCATAAGCCACCCCATTGTTTTTATTGTCTGGTTGCATGAATTCGGCGCGCAAAAATCCCCCGCGCAGTGCTCTGCGTGTTTTTTGAACGTTGTTTTTTTAGTTAAAGGTCAGGGATCGATCAGGTGCAGGACGAAGGACTCGTAAGGTCGCAACGTCACCTGGCGCTTGCGCAACGCGCCCTCCGGATAATTGCTGATCAACTGGCGCTGGCTCATCGACTCGCTAATGACCGTCGCCGGTAATTCCACTTCACAGGTTGTCCCGTAGAAGTTGTTCACCACCAACAAACGCTCGGCGTCACCTTCACGCCCATACGCCCAGACCTGCGGATGTTCGGGCAGCAATTGTCGGTACACCCCTTCGGTCATCAGCGATTCGCTGCGGCGCAGCGCGATCAGACGGCGGTAGTGATGCAACACCGAGTTCGGGTCGTCGAGCTGGTTTGCGACGTTGATCTGCGCAGCATTGGCCGGCACTCCGATCCACGGTTCGACACGGCTGAAACCGGCATTTGGCCCGGCGTCCCAGTGCATCGGCGTGCGCCCGTTATCGCGGGATTTCTGCATGATCGCTGCCATGTTGTCGGCATCACTGCTGCCAGCCTCGCGCTTGAGGCGAAAAATATTGAGCGTCTCGACATCGCGATAGTGCTCGATCGATTCGAACCCCGGATTGGTCATGCCCAACTCTTCGCCCTGATACACGAACGGCGTGCCCTGCAGAAAGTGCAGTGCGGTGCCGAGCATCTTCGCCGAGCATTCGCGGTACTCGCCGTCGTTGCCGAAGCGCGAGACCACGCGCGGCTGATCGTGGTTGCACCAGAACAGCGCGTTCCAGCCGCCCCCCGCCTGCATGCCGGTCTGCCAGTCGGACAGAATTTTCTTTAGCTGAAGGAAATCGAAGTCGGCGCGCACCCACTTCTGCAGGTTTGGATAATCGACTTTCAGGTGATGAAAGTTGAAGGTCATCGACAGTTCTTTCGACTGCGGATTCGAATAGCGAATGCAGTGTTCGAGGCTGGTCGATGACATCTCGCCGACATTGATCAGGTCGTGCCCTTCGAAGACTTCGCGGTGCATCTGCTGCAAGTACGCGTGGACATTCGGCCCGTCGGTATAAAAGCGTCGGCCATCGCTGTCGTCTTCGGGGAAGTCCGCAGGCTTGGAGATCAGATTGATCACGTCCAGACGAAATCCACCCACGCCCTTGTCCCGCCAGAACTGCATCATCCGGAACACTTCAGCGCGCACCTTGGGATTATCCCAATTCAGGTCAGCCTGGGTGTGGTCGAACAGGTGCAGGTAATACTGACCGGTCTGGGCTTCGTACTCCCAGGCGGAACCGCCGAACTTGGATTCCCAGTTGTTCGGCTGATCACGCCAGATGTAGAAGTCACGGTAAGGGTTGTCGAGGCTGCTGCGCGCCTGTTGAAACCAGACGTGTTCGATCGAGGTGTGATTGACCACGATGTCGAGCATCAGCCTGATCCCGCGCTTGCCCGCCTCGGCGATCAGCAATTCGCAGTCGGCCATGCTGCCGTAGCTCGGGTCGATGGCGTAGTAATCGCTGATGTCATAGCCGTTATCGCGTTGCGGCGAACGCAGAAATGGCGTTATCCATAAACAGTCGACGCCCAGCCACTTCAGGTAATCGAGTTTGGCGACGATACCGAGCAGATCACCCGTCGGGTTGCCGGCGTGACTATGAAAACTCTTCGGATAGATCTGGTAGATCACCGAACGCTGCCAGTCTTGCATGGCACAACTCCTTCAATAAGTCCGTGCGGCTCGCGCCCAGATTGAAATGCAATCAACTGTGGGAGCGAGCCTGCTCGCGAAAGCGATTGTTCAGGCAACCCGATAACCGGGCCGGACAATCTTCATGCTCAATGCACAGGTCAGAACAAACGGCACGAGCATGGCAATCAGCATCCCCAGCACAAACATCGGGATGTACTGCGGAATGATCGAGATGAAACCCGGCAGTCCACCGACGCCGATGGCCGAGGCCTGAACCTTGTTCAGCGACAGGAACACGCAGCCCAGTGCCGAACCGGTCAGCGCGGCATAAAACGGAAACTTGTAGCGCAGGTTGACGCCGAACATCGCCGGCTCGGTGATACCGAAGTAGGCGGAGATTGCCGAAGTCGACGCCATGCTCTTGTCCCGTGCATTACGGGTCATCCAGAACACCGCCAGGGCGGCACTGCCCTGAGCGAGGTTGGACATGACGATCATCGGCCAGATGAAGGTACCGCCCTGGGTCGAGATCAATTGCAGGTCGACCGCGAGAAACATGTGGTGCATGCCGGTGATCACCAGCGGCGCATACAGCAGACCGAAAATCGCGCCACCCACCATGGGTGCCAGGTCAAACAGCATGACCAGCCCTTCGGTGATGAAGATGCCGATGTGGCGGGTCACCGGGCCAATCACGGCCAGCGCCAGTGCGCCGGTAACGACGATGGTGGTGATCGGTACCACGAGTAACTGAATGGCGTTGGGCACGCGCGCGCGCAGCCATTGCTCGATGACGCTCATTACGTAAGCGGCCAGCAGAATCGGCAGGATCTGCCCCTGATAGCCGACCTTTTCCACCTGAAACAACCCGAGAATGTCGAAGTACGGCAGATGCTGCCCGTCCAGCCCGGCCACGGCCTTGCCGTAGTTCCAGGCGTTAAGCAGATCCGGGTGCACCAGCATCAGACCGAGGACGATGCCGAGGATCTCGCTGCCGCCGAAGCGCTTGGCCGCCGACCAGCCCACCAGCGCCGGCAGAAACACGAACGAGGTGTTGGCCATCAGATTGATCAGGCTCCACAGCCCATCGAGTTTCGGGTAGGCATCGAGCAGGGTCTGCCCGTCGATGAACATGCCTTTGGCACCCAGCAGATTGTTGATGCCCATCAGCAGGCCGGCAATGATCAGCGCCGGCAGAATCGGCATGAACACGTCGGAAAACACCCGCACCAGACGCTGCATGGCGTTGATCTTTTCAGTACTTTTCTGTTTGACGTCAGCGATCGTCGACGCCGCGAGACCGGTCTGACGACGCAGTTCGGCATAGACCTTTTCCACTTCGCCCGGACCGATCACCACCTGATACAGGCCACCGGTAAAGAACGAGCCTTTGACCAGGTCTATCTGGTTGAGCATGGCACTGTCGACCAGGCCCGGATCTTTCAGGGCCAGCCGCAACCGCGTGACGCAATGGGCGGCCTGTTCGAGGTTGTCGCTGCCGCCGAGGCTTTGCAGCAATTGCCTGGCGATGTTCGGATAGTCGTGGCTCATGCTAGTTCTTCCGCTATGGATTGTTGTTATTGGCAGCACGCCGAAGCGAAAAATACTCGTCTGTACGAGTTAATGCAACAACTCGTACAGACGAGTTTGTTTATGTATGTTCCTGCCAGACCGAAGGCGAATTTTCCTACCCCGCCTTAGGGTGATTTCCATCGCCCACATGGACAAAGCCCTACCCTGGCCTTAAGGTTCGAAGCTTTGAGCACAGTCGGCACCGAGCCTACCCATGAGCAAATACAACCAGATCTATAGCGATCTGCTGGCCAGCATCACGACTGAACGCCTGGAGCGCGGCGCCCGCCTGCCTTCCGAAACCGAACTGATGGACAGCTATCAGGCCAGCCGAGGCACGGTGCGCAAAGCCATTGAACTGCTTCAGGAACGCGGCTTTGCGCAGAAAATCCACGGCAAGGGCACCTTTGTGCTGTCGACCAACCCGATCGAGTTTCAGCTCGGCGGCATCGTCAGTTTCCAGGAAACCTATCCGCGCCTGGGCAACGATGTCAGCACCGAAGTGGTCGAGCTGAGCCAGATCCCGCTCGAAGGCGCCCTGCTCGAACACATCCATGCCGAACCCGGCAGCCTCATCACCCGAATCAAACGTGTGCGGCGGATCGACGGTAAACGCGTGATCCTCGACATCAACCACTTCGTCAGCGAAGTGATTCCCGGCCTTTCCCTCGACATCGCCGAGCAATCGATCTACGCCCATATCGAGCAGACCCTGCAGCTACAGATTGCCTACGCCCAACGCACCATCGAAGCGGTGCCGCGCAGCAAGGATGATCAACTGCACCTGGACCTCGATGGCCAGAGCCATGTGATCGTGGTCAGCAACCAGACCTTCCTCCAGGACGGGCGTCAGTTCGAGTACACCGAATCCCGCCACACCCTCGACAAATTCTACTTTTCCGACGTGGCACGGCGCTGACCCCGACACGTTTCCAACGATCATGTGCGGTATATATGTAGTGCACTCCCCTTGAGTGAATCGGCCATGCTCGGCCTTCATTTCTCAAGGATGGAGAAAGCATGTACGCCACCCAACAAAGCCTTCTACCTAACGCGGCAGACAAGGCGGTTCTGAAGCGAATCGCCTATACCGTCGTGCACAATTGCCCCGGACTGCAGGAGGCTGCCCACGAAGCCGCCCGTGATCTGCTGGAAGCAAAAGGCCTGTCGAGCCTCGACCCGGATGAGGTTTATTTCCATCGCTTCAAGACGGCCCAGAGCAGCACTCGCTCGTTTACCGGCTGGGAGCACATCCGCGAGAAACCCTACGAATCGATGACCCTGACACAGCTGGTCATTCATCGTTTTCGTGCCACCGACCAGGACAACGCCGACCTGCTCGATCTGTACGGTGGCTTCTACAGCGAAGGTCCGCAGGGCGAAAATTTCGACGAAAAAAACCAGGTGTGCCTGCACGGCAACGAGGTCCTGAAGGTGTTCTGGAACCTCGATTTCAGTGGGCACTACAGCGCCACGCTGACGGACTTCTGGAACAGCCACGGCGAGGATTTCCGCACCTTGGCCAAGTGCAATTTCCTCAGCCGTGCAGTGCAGGCGCTGGACCTTGGGCAACTCACCCGCAGTGACTTTCAATGGCTGGTGGACACAGTGGTGGGACCGGTCAGCTGGCCGGTCACCCTGAGCATGTTGCAAGCAAGCCACACAACAACGGGGAATGTGTTCGCCTTCGACATTGACGGGCATATCTCCACGCAATTGCTGCGTATCGTCGATTCTGCCGGTCGGCAGATAATCTATCTGCCGAGTGAGACTGCAGCGTTCGTGGTCAAGGAAACGCCGGCAGACCTGCATTGGTGGGTTCTGGATCAACTGAACGACGCCAAACGCCGCGCGACCTTCCTGGAGCATTTTGCCCTCGCCGATCGTCAGCACATGAGCGAGAACATGCCCGATCTGATGAATCGCTTGGTGGCCACCTGGGGCCGGGCCGACCATCACCTGATCAACCGCACAAACCAGCAACTGAGCGATGATGCATTCAGTTGGCTGCGTGACTCGACACGTCAGGCGATGTTTGCTGAAGCCCACCTGTCCCTGACGTCCAATGGCGATCTGCGCAAGAAACTGTGGATCGGCTATCTGAGTGCGGGCCTCAAGGTATTTGCGCCGATGGCCACCGTCGGTTGGCCGCTGGCGTTACCGGTGATTGGCGCCACCCTTGCCAGCATGGGTCTGAATATCGATCAGGCGCAAAACGGCAAGACAAGTGCCGAACGCAAGGCCGGCGTGCTGGGTGCGGTTTTGAGTGGTATCAATCTGTTATTCAACCTTCCATTGCTGATCGGCACCGGGCCGATGCTGGAGGTTGGCGCCGAGGTCGAGGCGGCAGAAGCCGCCGAAATGGCTGAGTACAGCGAAGCCTTGAATGCCTCTGCCGAAGCCGATTACCAAGAGCCGATCATGGTGCCGGACGATGCCGACATCCCCGGGCCAGATATTGATGAAACGATGCTGGTTCCGGCGCAGAAAGCCCTACCGCCTCCGGTGCCCGAACGCTACCAATGCAACGAGTTGCTTGATGGCATAGCGCTCGGTGAAGAGTCGGGGAAATTCCAGGGTGTCTACCGCCTCGACTCGGATCCACCCTATGCCATTCTGATGAATGACACGCCGTACTATGTGCGCTACTTCGCCAACGCTCACGGCAACGGCGACTGGGCGATCGTCGACCCTGAGCGCCCAAACCAGCTTGTCCACGCGCTGCCTGTCCGTCTCAATGGCGAAGGAGAATGGGAGCGCATGCCAGCCTTGGGTCTCAAGGGTGGCGGCCAGTGCATGGGCAAACAATGCACTCCGGATCTCGAACTCGACACCTTCGAACCTGCCTCGCCCGAAACGCCCGTGCAACCGGCAGAAGAACCGCAACCCTCGACATCAAGGCCCCCACGCCCGGTGACCAGTGCCTTTGACATCGAACCGTCAGTACGCCGTTCGATAAAAGCCTGGGCGTTAAACCTCAACGAAACCCATGCCCGGTTACAGCCCGACGGTGCCGGCGGTTTTGCCATGGATGATCCGTTCGAGTTGTATGCCGCCGGCAAACGCCAACTTCTGCAAAGTTCGGCCCGAAGCTTTTTCAAGAACCTGCCGTGGGTCATCCAGCCCCCGCGCCCGGTCATACCCGGGGTCAACCGGCTGATGCCACTGACCGATCTCATCGATGGTGTTTTTGAAAGTGCCTCCGGACTGGTGGTCGGAGAAACCCTCGATCGTATTGCCAGCATGGGTTTTCTGATTGAAAACATGCCGGCGCTGGCCCGACACGTGAAAACCCTTTATCTGCGCGGCCTGCTCAGTGACTTCGCTCAAGTGGAACTGAACCGCTACTTCACCAGCGGCAATATGACTGCGGATTTACACACTTACCTGAACAGCCTGGGCACCGATCCCGCCGGGCGATTCAACCCACTGGAACTGGTCCAGGTCGCGCGAGCGAACGGGGTTCGGATTCAGGCGATCGATTGCGCCGCCAGCTACAAAATGAAAACACCGCTGCCCTCCGTCGACGAGCAAATGATGAACACCTTCCTGACCAACGACATCATGACCGGTGACGTCTACCTCAACAGCCCGGGAAAATGGATCGTAGTAACCGATGCTCACAGCACCAATACCTTCAGAGGACTGCTGGGCATCAGTGAACTGAAGGGGGGAATAGGCTTGCGAATCGATGAAGTCGGCGCCGGTGAAGAGCTGGGCGTGGATGTCGATCCGGGTATTGAAGTACCACGCGGCAGCTCGCCCGGCGGCACTGTCAGACAAGGAAATCCAGACTTTCTGCGCGCCGATCTGCGCTTGAAAATGCCCGCACCCGAGGTGACCTGGACCGAAGAAACGCTGGAGAATCTGTTGTACAGGCGCGGCATGTATCTGTTCGAAAAAACAGGTGAGCGCTACACGCTGATCCACCGCAGCAAACAAGGCATGCTGCAACGCACACCGATCACTCGATCGAGTGACGGCAAGGTCTCCCTCCACCGACCTGCGTGGCAGCGGGTGAATGACATCGCATTCGCCAACCTGAAGGACATGTCTCAACGGTTGTCCGATACCGGGCTGATATTGCGTAGCCGGATCCCTGATTGAGGCTGATCGTTAGTAACCAATCTTCTGCCGAAGCAGCTTGTTACCGTTGAGACAGGCAACCACCTGACAAACAGAGACAACCTTACGTAGAATGCCGCCGTGGCTATGGAACACCTTCCTTCTAAACCTCCTATGACCTAGGGGTTTCGCTCTCCACACTGCGCCTGCTTTCTTGCAGGCGTTTTTATATCTGCTGTAGACACGATGCTGCAGCTCGTCCATGACGGCGATCAAAGGAGAAACTCAAGTATGAATCAGGAGCTGTTCCTGCGTCGCCGCAGCAAAGTTCACGTCCCGATGGGCTCTGGCGGTGCTACGCGCGCCCAGGTCGCGTCGGCTGTCCAGGAAATCGCGGCGCTCCGATGCGTACTGTCAGAGTCTCTGATTGAGCAAATCGGCACGTTGTCAGCTACAGAACTCAAGTACTGGCTACGCGAAATTATCAGAGTGCTTCGACGGCAGACTGGTGCTCACGTGCATCACCGGCCGTTTTATCCTGACTTCCCGGAGCAGGTTCTGACGGCCTCCCAGGCAGAGTTGTACCTTAACGCCGTCATCCACTACCTCACGCTCTGGCGCTTACCAGCAACAGAACACGCTCGACCTCCGATGCTTGAAGGCAACTTCATATCCCGCGTTATCGAACCGGGAAGCGTCTCTGAATTCGAGTCACTGCTTGAGCCGCTGGTTTCATCGCGCACTTCGCTCTCTGAAGAAGAAACGGCCGATGTAGTCTGGTTTATTCGAGAGTACAAAAGCGATGTGTTCCGCTTGCTGCCTGAGACCATTCCGTTCCGGGAGATCCGTGCACAGGTTGGCGGCGCACTGATCCGGTATGTCGCCACCGATGCAAGGGTAGACGCCTTCCTGCAACGAAACGTCGAGACCGCAACTGACGTGCTGCGACTGGCAGTCGCGTTGAGTGGCGCAGATGTGTCGCTGACGACAGCTACGACACGCTTCAAAGCAATGAAGCGCTCGATGCGCCGTCTATTTTTGCGCCTGCTCGATAACATACCCAACGCTGCAGAAGACGTGATGCGCCATGCTGAGCGCTGGAAGCGTCTGGCTGAAGTACTACATCCCGGCGATTACGGCGATAAGTATCCTCGAGCCTTAGCCGCTATCACGGCAGCGCGCCGTAACGATCCGCCCGTCACATTTAACTCACGTGTCGAAACATTGCTGGCCCAGCGTGACATCACCGCGCTTACGCCCCTTTTACAAAGCCGTCCAGGTGAGTTCGCACGAAGACTGGATGTGACCCTGCGCCGCGCGACGGAAGCAGACTCGGTACTCGACGCGTTTGAGGCGGTTGCAGCACGAGTGTCCTCGCCTGTGCTGTTGCAGGTGCTGGCCCAGGTTCGCGCCCCGCGCCCCTTGCCCCTGCGGGCGTTCACACCGAAAGGTTCATTCGCCAAAGTCTATGCCATCAGGGATCACCGAGAGCCTCTTTCACCTGAACTGTTGGCGCGCGCTGCTCGCATCTGCGAAGACGCTCTGGTAAATCGTTTTGCGCTGCTACCGCCATTAGGCCGCTGTTACGTCGATCCAGCATTACGCGAATACAAGGTGCCGCTGGCTCAGCGTGCCTCATCGAAGTCGCTGCGAACCCTCGTTCGGGGCAGTCGGCTGCCAATGCCCGACACACGTTTCATTCGACTGTTTCTGTGGTGGAAGAACGGTCGTGCTCGTACGGACATCGACTTGTCCGCCGCATTTTTCGACGCCAATTTCGTGTTCAAAGATACGGTCGCGTACTACAACCTGAAGGGTTACGGCGGCTACCACAGCGGCGATATCGTCGACGCGCCCGACGGGGCTTCGGAGTTCATCGACCTCGACCTTGATGTTCTGGTCGAGAAAGGTATCCGCTATGTCGTCACATCCATCAACTCCTTTACTCAGCAGCCGTATTGCGATCTTCCGGAATGCTTCGCCGGATGGATGGCCCGCACCGACACGGCGTCGGGTGAAGTGTTCGAGCCACGCTCCGTGGTCGACCGCATCGATATCGCCTCCGACACAGTAATTTGTCTGCCATTCGTGATGGACTTACAGGAACGACGCGTGGTCTGGGCCGATCTGGGGCTTTCTTCATCTCCCCGGTGGAACAACGTCGACAAAAACCTAAGCGGGGTTTCATTGATGCTACGGGCCTTGGTGCATACACCACGGCCGGATCTGGAAACGCTGTTCGACTTACATGCTCGAGCGCGGGGAGAACGAGTGGATTCGCCGCAGCAGGCAGAGGCAGTGTTTGCGCTAGATAAAGGGCTGACGCCGTTCGATACGGATCTGATTCGATCCAAATATCTTTGATACCGGCAACAGGTGCCTGGAGGACGCCGGACAAACAGCCCTCCTCCATCACACCCACTCGATTATCAATAGGGGAGCAATATGCGGTAGCCGGGTAGTGCACTGCCCTTGAGCGAATCGGTCATGCTCAGTCTTTGTTTCTCAAGGATGAAGAACGCATGACCTCCCCCGAACGACGTCTCCTGCCAAACGCTGCGGACAAAACCGCCCTCAAAGCCATTGCTGCGACGATCGTGCAGACCTGCCCGAGTCTGCTCGACGCTGCCCATCAAGTTGCCAACGAAATACTGGCGGACAACGGACTGTCCGGCCTCGATTCCGACCGTGTTTACTTCCACCGTTTCAAAACGGCGCAGAGCAGCACGCTGACCTTCACGGGTTGGGAACATTTGCTGGAAAAACCTTACGAAACGCTCACCCTCACACAGTTGGTGATCCATCGCTTTCGCGCGACTGATCAAGACAACGCAGATCTGCTTGGTCTTTACTGCGGGTTCTACTCGGATGGCCCGGAGGCGGAAAACTTCAATCAGAGCAATGAAGTCCGGTTGCTGGGCAGTGATGTGCTGAAGGCGTTCTGGGACGTCGACTTCAGCGCGCGCTACATAGGCCAACTGACGACTTTCTGGCAAACCTCGTCGGATAACTTCCGAGCCCTGGCAAAGTGCAACTTTCTCAGCCTGGCGGTGCAGGCGCTGCAACAGGGTGACCTTGACGGAACTGACTTTCAGCGCGTCGTCGACTCGGTAATCGGGCCCGTTACCTGGCCCGTTACCTTGCCAATGCTGCAAGCGTTACACCCGGTAGGTGCTGAAGTGCGGGCGCTGGATCTCGATGGCCACGTAGCTTCCAATGCACTGCGTCTGGTGGAAGACAGTGGCCGCCAGACCCTTTACTTGCCAGGTGAATCCCAGACATTCCTCTTGATGGAGAATGAAGCGGATCTGCATTGGTGGATGCTGGAGCAGATGAATTCAGAGGACAAGCGCACGGCTTTTCTCAAGCATTTCCCGCTGGCTGACCGCAATCACTTGACCGAAAACCTCACCGATCTGATGAACCGCCTGGTGAGCACTTGGGGTCACAGCGATCATCAAATGATCAATCGCAGCAACGTCGCGATCAGCGGTGACGCATTCACTTGGTTGAGCGAGTCGACACGTACGGCCATGGTTGCCGAGGCGCACCTTGTACTCACTTCCAACAGTCAATTGCGCAAAAAACTCTGGATCGGTTATTTGAGTGCCGGTCTGAAAGTATTCGGCCCGATGGCAGCGGTGGGCTGGCCTTTGGCGTTGCCTTTGATTGGCGCCAGCATCGCGAACATGGGATTGAACATTGATCAGGCCATCAACGGCACTACGCCAACCGAACGCAAAGCCGGTGTTACCGGAGCAGTGCTCAATGCGATCGACATTGTGTTCAACATTCCGTTTCTGATCAGCACGGGCGCGCAACTTGAAGTGGGCCCGCAGGTGGAGTTTGCCGAAGCGCAAGAAATGCTCGGGTTGGTCGAGTTCACTGCGCCTGACGTACCCTTCTTGCCGCCTGTGGATCAACCGCCAGTCGCGACGATTGATCCACAGGCGACCGTCGAGCTGGCAAACGAAATCGCCACCGGGACCACCATCGCATCCACCCGGCAGTTGGCCACGCCGGCTGCGCGCCAAGGTTGGTCTGTTCCAAAGATTCCTGCCAAATATCGATGCAACGAGCTACTTGCCCAGCGTTCTGCAGAGGCAGCTCCAGGCAAGTATGAGGGCATTTACCGCCTGGACAAGGAGCCGGGCTATGCCATCGAAATGGAGGGTGCGGCTTACTACGTGCGCTACTTTGCCGACTCCGAAGACACTGGCCACTGGGCCATCGTCAATCCCGAGCGACCCAATCAGTTCGCTTACTCGTTGCCAGTACGCTTGAGTAGTAGCGGCAAGTGGGAACGCATACCCGCGTTGCGCCTCAGGGGAGGCGGCCAATGCCTGGGCAAGGCCTGTTTACTGGGCATTGACCTGCCCTCGTCCTCATCATCGGCCCCAGCCTCATCAACCCCGTCAGCGGAGCTTCCCCTCGTTGAACCGGTTTCACCGGTTGCGCGACCACTGCGTCTGGTTACTCCCCTGAACGACATCGTAGGAATGGACATTGCGAAAATGAAAAGATGGGCAATGAACCTGCCCGAGACTTTCGACGAGCTCTCCAGTGCAAACCGTGGTCATCCATCAACTGCCGAAACGTATGAGGCTTATTTCCGCGACAGACGTACATCCCTGCTAAACAAGGCCAAAGAGTATTACTCGGAGATGAAATGGACCAACCTGCCCGCACGGCCAGTCATCCCGAAAATCGATCCAGAGATGCAGACGGCTGAGTTGATTGATCGCATCTTTGCCAATACCGATGGACTGGTCGTCGGCGAAACCCTTGATCGCATCGCCAGCATGCGGTTCATGATCGAAAACATGCCAGCGTTCGCACGGCATATCGACACACTGTACGTACGTGGTTTGCTGAATGATTTTGCCCAGGCAGATCTCAACGACTTTTACCTGTCGGGAGAGATGTCAGAGGATCTTCGCGGCTACTTGTCCGGCCTGAGTACCGACCCTGATGACCGATTCAACATGCTCGAACTGATCAAGGCTGCCCAGGCCAATGGCATCCGCAGCCATGGTCTTGAAGTCGCACACAGTTACAAACTGAAAATACCGCTGACTTCGATCGAAGAGCAGATGATCCACGCCCGGCTCGCCTCTAAAATCATGTGGGGTGACGAGCTCCTCAACAGACCCGGAAAATGGGTTGCCCTGGTCGAGGCAACGAACACCAACGCTTTCAGAAATCTGCCAGGCATAAGCGAACTCAGGGGCGGCATCGGTTTACGCATTGAAGAAGCGGTGCCCAGTGAAGTGCCCGGCGTCAGTATCGACCCGGGACTGAAAGTCACTCGGGGCCCGTTTGATAACGGGGCAACGACGCGCAACTCATCCGATATTCTATTCGCCGATCTGCGCTTGCAGATCGAAACACCTGTGCCGCAATGGACTGAGGCAACAGAGAACACACTCCTCAATCGCAACGGCATGTTCATACTCAAAAAAATGCAAAACACCTACATGCTCGTGCGTCGCGACAGCTCCAGCAATATCGTTCGAACAGTAGTAAATTGCAGGAATGGTCAGTTTTACATCTGGGCACAGTCGATGCCCCGGATCAGCGGCATCATGTTCCGTAACCTCGGCGCTTTATCCCAGCGCCTGATAGAGATCGGCTTGACCCTGCAAAGTCGCTTACCCAACTAACCCGTTTTCAAGGCATGAAACGAAAAAACCCTTGGCTTCAGGCCAAGGGTTTTTCGTTAATCAACGGGTAGTGAGATCATTCCCACTCAATCGTCGCCGGCGGCTTGCTCGACACGTCGTAAGTGACGCGGGAGATGCCTTCGATTTCATTGATGATGCGGCCGGAAACGGTTTCCAGCAGTTCGTAAGGCAGGTGAGCCCAACGCGCGGTCATGAAGTCGATGGTTTCTACGGCACGCAGGGCCACGACCCAGGCGTAACGACGGCCATCGCCGACCACGCCAACCGATTTCACTGGCTGGAACACGACGAACGCCTGGCTGACCTTGTGGTACCAGTCAGCTTTGCGCAGTTCTTCGATGAAGATGTGGTCAGCGCGACGCAGCAGGTCGGCGTATTCCTTCTTCACTTCACCGAGGATGCGCACGCCCAGACCCGGGCCCGGGAACGGGTGACGGTAGACCATATCGTACGGCAGGCCCAGCTCCAGGCCCAGACGACGGACTTCGTCCTTGAACAGTTCGCGCAGTGGCTCGACCAGTTTCAGGTTCATCTCTTCCGGCAGGCCGCCCACGTTGTGGTGCGACTTGATCACATGGGCCTTGCCGCTTTTCGCGCCAGCCGACTCGATCACGTCCGGGTAGATGGTGCCCTGAGCGAGGTACTTGATGTTTTCCAGTTTGTTCGACTGGGCATCGAAGACGTCGATGAAGGTGCGACCGATGATCTTGCGCTTCTTTTCCGGGTCAGCTTCGCCGGCCAGGTTGTTGAGGAACTGCTCCTCAGCGTTGGCGCGGATCACCTTGACGCCCATGTTCTCGGCGAACATGGCCATCACTTGCTCGCCTTCGTGCAGACGCAGCAGGCCGTTGTCGACGAAGACGCAAGTCAGTTGGTCGCCGATGGCTTTGTGCAGCAGCGCGGCAACTACCGAGGAGTCAACGCCGCCGGACAGGCCCAGCAGCACGTTGTCGGTGCCGACTTGAGCGCGGATGTTGGCGATGGCGTCTTCAGCGATCTTCGACGGCGTCCACAGGGCTTCACAGCCGCAGATGTCGAGGACGAAGCGCGACAGGATACGACCGCCCTGCTTGGTGTGGGTCACTTCCGGGTGGAACTGCACGCCGTAGTAACCACGGTCGTCGTTGAACATGCCGGCGATCGGGCAGCTTGGGGTGCTGGCGAGGATGTGGAAGTCTTCCGGCATCTTGGTGACTTTGTCACCGTGGCTCATCCATACGTCGAGGCCGAACAGGCCGTCAGCGTCGATGTGGTCTTCGATGCCGTCGAGCAGACGGCTCTTGCCGACCACGTCAACGCGGGCGTAACCGAACTCACGCAGTTCGGAACCTTCAACCTTGCCGCCCAGTTGCTCGGCCATGGTCTGCATGCCGTAGCAGATACCAAAGACCGGTACGCCCAGGTCAAATACTGCCTGTGGGCAACGCGGGCTGTCGGCGACGTGCACGGACTCGGGGCCGCCGGCGAGGATGACGCCTTTAGGAGCGAATTCGCGGATCGCATCTTCGTCCATGTCGAACGGGTGCAGTTCGCAGTACACACCGATTTCGCGCACGCGGCGGGCGATCAGTTGGGTGTATTGCGAGCCGAAGTCGAGGATCAGGATGCGGTGAGCGTGAATATCGAGGGCCATGATTCAGTCTCGTCTAAGTCGTTCAGAAACAGTCGTGATTCAGAAACAACTCGGGGCTGAATCAAACAGCCCCGGTTGCTTTGCTTGTAGCTTGAAGGCTCAACCTACGCGGTAGTTTGGCGCTTCTTTGGTGATCTGCACGTCGTGAACGTGGGATTCGGCCATGCCGGCGCCGGTGATCCGCACGAATTCAGGCTTGGTGCGCATTTCTTCGATGTTGGCGCTACCGGTGTAGCCCATCGAGGAACGCAGACCGCCCATCAACTGGTGAATGATCGCGCTCAGGGTGCCTTTGTAAGGCACACGGCCTTCGATGCCTTCCGGAACGAGTTTCTCGGCACCTGCCGAGGAGTCCTGGAAGTAACGGTCGGAGGAACCTTGAGCCTGGGACATGGCGCCCAGCGAACCCATGCCGCGATACGCCTTGTACGAACGGCCCTGGAACAGTTCGATCTCGCCCGGCGCTTCTTCAGTACCGGCGAACATCGAGCCCATCATCACGCAGGAAGCACCGGCTACGATGGCCTTGGACAGGTCACCGGAAAAACGGATGCCGCCGTCGGCGATCAACGGTACGCCAGTGCCTTCAAGGGCAGCGGCGACGTTGGCGATGGCACTGATTTGCGGGACGCCGACACCGGCGACGATACGGGTGGTGCAGATCGAGCCAGGGCCGATACCGACCTTGACCGCATCAGCGCCAGCTTCGGCCAGAGCCTTGGCTGCGGCGCCGGTGGCGATGTTGCCGCCGATCACCTGCACTTCAGGGAAATTCTCTTTGACCCAGCGAACGCGGTCGATCACGCCTTTGGAGTGACCGTGGGCGGTATCAACTACCACCACGTCCACACCGGCATTGACCAGAGCAGCGACGCGGTCACCGGTGTCTTTACCGGTACCGACCGCAGCGCCAACGCGCAGACGACCTTGATCGTCCTTGCTGGCCAGCGGGTAGGCTTTGGCTTTTTCGATGTCTTTGACGGTCATCATGCCTTTGAGGGCAAACTTGTCATCGACGATCAGAACTTTTTCCAGACGGTGCTTGTGCAGCAGCTCGCGGACTTCGTTCTTGTCGGCGCCTTCACGCACGGTGACCAGACGCTCTTTAGGCGTCATCACTTCACGTACGGTGGCTTCCAGACGGGTTTCGAAACGCACGTCACGGGAAGTGACGATGCCGACCAGGTCGCCATCGTGCAGGACCGGAACGCCGGAAATGTTGTGCATGCGGGTCAATTCGAACAGGTCACGTACCGTGGCATCAGCCTCGATGGTGATCGGATCCTTGACGACGCCGGCTTCGAACTTCTTGACCTTACGCACTTCGGCAGCTTGCTGCTCGATGGTCATGTTCTTGTGGATAATGCCGATGCCACCTTCCTGAGCCATGGCGATTGCCAGACGGGCTTCAGTGACGGTGTCCATTGCAGCAGAAACCAGAGGAATGTTCAGCTCGATGCCACGGGTAAGGCGGGTCTTGAGACTGACTTCGTTAGGAAGCACCTCGGAATAACCAGGCACTAAAAGAATGTCGTCGAATGTCAGAGCTTCTTGGCTGATACGCAGCATCGCGGGGGCTCCCGAGCGGGAAAATGGAAGCGCGCCATTATAGTCATCCACCCCCTGCTGTTCAATGTAAAACTCAGCTTAATATCAATGTTGCTGATGTACGGGAATCCCCGCCGTTACAGCTCCACCTTGACCCAAGAGACAGGTTGATCGAGCCAATCGGCGAACTCATCGATAAAGCTCTGCTTGAAGCCCGCCTCCAGCCAGTTGTTGAAGATGAAACCGAGGTTGGAAAACCCGCACTCCTGCAGGTACAGGAAGCCGTTGATGTCGTCTTCGTGACCGCATTCCGGGCAGGTGAAGTTGTCGGTGCGCCCCGGCATCCAGTCTTCGAGGCTTTCGAACAGCGCTTCGCCGATCTCGCGACGACACTCGGCGCAACCGGCCTCTTCGAGAAAGCCCTTGGCCGGTGTGTAGATGCAGCGTTTGGTGACGATCTCCAGCCCGTTGATCGGCTCACCAAATGGTAGCGCTTGCGGGTGCAGGACCACGGCGCGGGCGCCATCGGCAATCCCGTAAGCCATGCGGTTGCCGGTGCGGCCACAGGTTGTCAGCTCTTCTTTGATGATGTTCTTGCGCACCAGCCAGCGCACGATCGCCCGGGCCCGGGGTTCGTGGACCGGCAGGGTGGAGATTTTCGGGACGATGATGCTTTGCGAATTCATGGGAAATCCTGCGGTGTGACTTCTGACGCCTTCGCGAGCAAGCTCGCTCCCACAATGGAATGCAGTTCCCTGTGGGAGCGACGGTGCGACGATTCGACCTGCTCGCGAAGAGGCCCTAAAGGCCGGCAGCTTAATCCCTGACAAAATCCGGTCAAGTGCTGAGGTAGCGCCCGATCAATGCCAGCCCGCTCGCCAGCACCAGCCACGTCACCAGCCGTACAAATGCCTCGCGCGACAACTTCATGGTCAAGCGCCGCCCGATCCACAGCCCCAGCGCCATGGCCGGCAACAGACACAGCGCCAGCATCAACAAGGGTAGCTCGGCATACACACCGGCGATGGCAAACAGGCTCAAACGCACCACCGTGCTGCAACTGATCAGCGCACTTTGCGTCGCCCGCGCAGCGTCCTTCGGCAGCCGACTGTTGAGATAAATCGCGTATAGAAAGCCGCCACTGCCAAACAGCGCGCCGAACAACCCGCCCACTGTCCCCATCGGCACTGCCCAGGCCGCCGACAATTGCGTCGGCCGGGCTTTGACCCACAGGCTGTAAATCGCGTAAGCGCTGATAAACAGACCCATCAACAACAGCAACAGATCGGATTTCAGATTAAGCAGGAAAATCACTCCCAGCGTGCAGCCCAGCGCCATGCACGGCAGTAGCCGCAACAACTCCGGCTTGGCCACATCCCGCCGCGACGGCAGCAGGTTGCCGAACGCTGCAACGAAATCGAGTAGCACCAGCAGCGGCACAATCTTTGACAACGGCATGAACAGAAGCAGAATCGGCCCCGCCACCAATGCAGTGCCAAATCCGGCAATGCCGAACACGATGTAAGCCAATGCGATGCCCAACCCAATCACCGCCCAGCCGCCAGCGCCCCACGCCCATTCACTCAACAACCCCGCCACACTCATCGATCCGCTTCCTTAATAAGCCTGAGATGACTTTAGCCAGCGCCGAGGGTTGCGACTAATATCTTCAAAGTCGATCACCCATCTCAAAAAGGCATAACTGGTGCTTTCAACCCGTCAATTGCGTTACTTCGTCGAAATTGCCGACTGCGGCAGTTTCAGTGCTGCGGCTGAACGTTTATTCGTTGCGCAATCGGCGCTGAGCCGGCAAATCAAGGACATGGAAACGCGCCTGCAAACCCCGCTTTTCGAGCGCACCGCGCGCCAGCCTCGCCTCACTGCGGCTGGGGAAGCTTTTTTGCCGCGAGCAAGAAATCTGCTGAACGAGCTGAGCAAGGCCAGCGCCATGGCCACCGAAGTCGGCAATGGCCAGCTCGGCACCTTGCGCCTCAGTCACTCCAGCACTGTGTCTATCAGTGGCCGGCTGCTCAGTGATATCGGCGCTTATCTGCAGCAACAGCCTGGCGTATCACTGGATATCGGCAAACTCTCTTCGGAAGCGCAACTGGAAGAACTCGCCGAAGGACGCCTCGATGTCGGCCTGCTGCGCCTGCCGGTGTTGCGCCAGCGCGAAGGTGTTCAGATTGTGCCGCTGTTTACTGAACGGCTGCTGTTGGCAGTGCCGATGAATCATCGATTGGCCGAGGCTGAGCGTGTCGATCTGGCCCAACTGAAGGACGAGGCATTCATCTCGATCCCGCATCCGCAACGCGGCGGTCTGAGTTATCTGTGTGCTGAATTGTGCATGCGTCAGGGCTTCTTTCCGCGAGCGGCGCGGGTCATGTCGCGCAAGACCACCCAGCTCCAGCTGATTCAGGCCGGGTTCGGCATCGCCCTGCTGCCGGAATCGATGCAGGACATCGCTCCGAGCGGTGTACGATTTCTGCCGCTGACCGATCCCGATTGCCAAAGCACTGTCGCCCTCGCCTATCGCCATAATCCGCCCCCGCTGATTCAACACTTCATCGAAACCTTCACAACCCCCTTGTAGGAGTGAGCCTGCTCGCGATAGCGGTTGGACATTCAACCTATCCTGCGACTGAGACTCCGCTATCGCGAGCAGGCTCACTCCTACAGGAGATCGATGGTGATTCAACGGCAAATGCCTTTAAACTGCGCCCCATGATTAAAGATCCCTTTGCAAGACTTGGCCTGGACCGTGAGGTCCTGACCGTCAGCCAGCTCAACGGCCGCGCGCGGGTGTTGCTCGAAGACGTGTTCAGCAACATCTGGGTCGAAGGCGAAATCTCCAACCTCGCGCGCCCGGCGTCAGGCCACATCTATTTCACCCTCAAGGACAGCGGCGCGCAGGTGCGTTGCGCGCTGTTCCGGCAGAACGCTGCGCGAGTGCGTCAGGCGTTGAAGGACGGCCTGGCGGTGAAGGTGCGTGGCAAGGTTTCGCTGTTCGAAGGCCGTGGCGACTATCAGTTGATTCTCGACACTGTCGAACCTGCCGGTGACGGTGCACTGCGTCTGGCCTTCGATGCGCTGAAGGAAAAGCTCAGCGCCGAAGGTCTGTTCAGTGCCGAACGCAAAGTGCCGTTACCCGCGCATCCGCAGCGCATCGGCATCATCAGCTCGCCAACCGGCGCGGTGATTCGCGACATCATCAGCGTATTCCGCCGCCGTGCGCCGCAGGTGCAACTGACGCTGATTCCGACTGCCGTACAAGGCCGGGAAGCCACCGCACAAATCGTCCGCGCGCTGAAAATGGCCGATGCCCGTGGTTTTGACGCGCTGATCCTCGCCCGTGGCGGCGGTTCGCTGGAAGACCTTTGGTGCTTCAACGAAGAAGCCGTGGCCCGCGCCGTCGATGCCTGCGTGACGCCGATTGTCAGCGCCGTCGGCCATGAAACCGATGTGTCGATCAGCGACTTTGTTGCCGACGTGCGCGCACCGACGCCGTCTGCGGCTGCCGAATTACTCGCGCCCGATTCCAGTCATCTGATCCGTCAGGTCGAAAGCCTGCATCGGCGCTTGGTGATGCGCATGCGCGACCGTTTGATGCGTGATCGTCTGCGCCTGGAAGGCATGGCCCGTCGCTTGCGTCATCCCGGCGAGCGTCTGCGCCAGCAGGCTCAGCGCCTGGATGATCTGGACATGCGCATGCGTCGGGCGTTCGAACGCCATCTCAATACCCGTCGCGAGCGCCTGATCCGCCTGGAAACCCGCCTCGCCGGCCAGCATCCGGGGCGGCAATTGGCGATGTTGCGCCAGCGACTCGACAGCCTCGCCGAACGCTTGCCTCGCGCCATGCGCGAAGGTCTGAAGAACCGTCGCCTGCAACTGCACAGCCAGATGCAGACGCTGCACGTGGTCAGCCCATTGGCGACGCTCGGTCGCGGTTACAGCATTTTGCTCGATGAGCGTGGCCATGCGATTCGCAACGCTGCACAGACCCACACCGGCCAGCGCCTCAAAGCCAAACTCGGCGAAGGCGAACTGCAAGTGCGCGTCGAGGACAATCACCTGACGCCTGTCACTCTCTCTTTACTGGACTGATCCATGCCGCGCTTTCTCGCTCCACTGTTTTTGCTCTGCCTGACCTTCAATGCCCACGCCGACAGTTACATCACCCGGCTGCTGAACAAACCGGTGCCGGGCGGTGTGGCGGTGGTTGATCTGGGCGCAGCCGCGCAGGCACCGAAAGCCACGTATCAAGGCAAACCGGTGCTGGTGGTGAAAGAGCAGAACAACTGGCTGGCGATTGTCGGGGTGCCCTTGACCGTGAAGCCTGGCGCGCAGCAGATCAGCAGCGGCGGACGTAACTTGCCATTCACCGTGGGCAACAAGAAATACCCGGAACAACGCATCACCCTGAAGAACAAACAGCAAGTCAACCCGGATCAGTCGAACCTCAAACGCATCGAGGGCGAACTGGCCGAACAGATCAAGGCATATCGCAGCTTCAGTCCGAACACGCCGAGCAATCTGTTGTTGGACAAACCGGTGAACGGTCCGTTGTCGAGCAAGTTTGGTGTGCGTCGCTTCTTTAATGGTGAAGAGCGCAATCCACATGCAGGCCTCGATTTCGCGGTGCCAGCGGGCACGCCGATCAAGACCCCGGCGGCGGGCAAAGTGATCCTCACCGGCAACTACTTCTTTAATGGCAACACTGTGTTTGTCGACCATGGGCAGGGCTTTATCAGCATGTTCTGCCATATGTCGAAGATTGATGTGAAAGTCGGCGATCAACTGGCGCGAGGCGCAGTGGTCGGCAAGGTTGGCTCGACTGGTCGGGCGACCGGGCCGCACATGCACTGGAATGTCAGCCTGAATGATGCGCGGGTGGATCCGGCGATTTTCATTGGTGCGTTTCAACCTTAAATATTTGTTGAGGCGACCGGCCTCTTCGCGAGCAGGCTCGCTCCCACACTGGATCTTATTCACAACAAAGATCCCCTGTGGGAGCGAGCCTGCTCGCGAAGGCGGCCTATAAAACACCGCCACACTGAATAAATCTTCAAAAACTCAATTGCGCCCCAATCTAACCTCACGCAAACATCAATAAGATCCACCACCTCCAGCGCAATAAAATCCCGCAAAAGCCCGCTTTCCGAGTATTCCTCTCAATTTTTTTCGACTGCTTGCCATCCTCTCCCCTCGCGGTTAGGGTTGAAGGCATGAAAACCTCTCACACCCTCATTCAGCTTCGCCAGCACCGCAGCCTGTGCCTCGTCAGCGCACGACTGCCAGGCTGAATCGCGGCACCTCGTCCCACGCTTTTCCAAGAACATTCGTAACACCGGCAGGCCGCCTCTTTTCGGCCCAGACAATAAGGAATTTCCCGATGAGCATGCTCAAAGATCCGTCTTCGAAATACCGCGCGTTTCCCGTCATCAACTTGCCGGATCGCACCTGGCCGTCGAAAACCATCGACGCTGCTCCGATCTGGTGCAGCTCTGACCTGCGTGACGGCAACCAGTCGCTGATCGAGCCGATGGACGCGGTGAAAAAGCTGCGCTTCTGGAAAACCTTGGTGCAGGTGGGCGTGAAGGAAATCGAAGCGTCGTTCCCGGCCGCTTCGCAAACCGACTTCGACTTCGTGCGTACCCTGATCGAAGAAGGCCACATCCCGGACGACACCACAATTCAGGTGCTGACCCAGGGCCGTGAAGATTTGATCGAGCGTACGTTCGAATCCCTGCGCGGTGCGAAAAAAGCCATCGTTCACTTGTACAACGCCACCTCGCCGTCTTTCCGTCGCATCGTCTTCAACCAGGACAAGGACGGTATCAAGGCCATTGCAGTCAACGCCGCCAAGCTGTTCGTCAAATACGCGGCGATGCAGCCGGACACCGAGTGGACCTTCGAATACTCCCCGGAAACCTTCAGCGCTACCGAGCTGGAATTCGCCAAGGAAGTCTGTGACGCGGTGATCGAGGTGTGGAACCCGACGCCTGAGCACAAGATGATCCTCAACCTGCCGGCTACCGTTGAGTGCGCGACCCCGAACGTCTACGCCGACCAGATCGAGTGGTTCGGCCGCAATATCAACCGTCGTGACAGCGTGATCATCAGCCTGCACACCCACAACGACCGTGGCACCGGTGTCGCCGCTACCGAGTTGGGCCTGATGGCCGGCGCCGATCGCGTCGAAGGCTGCCTGTTCGGCAACGGCGAGCGTACCGGTAACGTTGACCTCGTCACCGTCGCCCTGAACATGTACACCCAGGGTCTTGACCCGCAGCTGGACTTCTCCGACATCGACGGCGTGCGCAAAGTGGTCGAAGAGTGCAACCAGATTCAGGTTCACCCACGTCACCCGTACGTTGGCGACCTGGTGCACACCGCATTCTCCGGCTCGCACCAGGATGCGATCCGTAAAGGCTTCTCCCAGCAGAAACCGGATGCACTGTGGGAAGTGCCGTATTTGCCGATCGACCCGGCCGACATCGGCCGCAGCTACGAGGCGGTGATTCGCGTCAACAGCCAGTCGGGCAAGGGCGGCATCGCCTACTTGCTGGAGCAGGAGTACGGCATCAGCCTGCCGCGTCGCATGCAAATCGAATTCAGCCAGGTTGTGCAGCGTGAAACCGATCGTCTGGGCCTGGAGATGACCGCCAAGCAGATCCATTCGCTGTTGATCAGCGAATACCTGCAAGCCAACACCCCGTACGCGCTGGTCAGCCATCGCCTGCAGGAAGAAAACGGCAACAGCGCCGTCGAAGTGGAAGTGGCAAGCAAAGGTCAGGGCGAAACCAACCTGCACTGGCGCGGCAAGGGCAACGGTGCGCTGGAAGCACTGGTCGCCGGTCTGCCGATTCCGGTGGAGATCATGGACTACAACGAACACGCGATCGGCGCGGGCACCAACGCCAAAGCAGCGGCGTACATCGAACTGCGTGTGAACGGCGAACGTGCAGTGCACGGCGTGGGCATCGATGAAAACATCACCACGGCCAGCTTCAAGGCCCTGTTCAGCGCGCTGAACCGCTCGTTGAGCCAGCCAGAGGCGAAAGCGGCGTAATCGACCGCTGAAATGCAAAAGGCCCTGGCGTTTGAACTCCGGGGCCTTTTTTTGCCTGCGATCGTTCCCACGCTCTGCGTGGGAATGCCTCAAGGGACGCTCTGCGTCCAGTGACGCGGAGCGTCACGGGCTGCATTCCCACGCAGAGCGTGGGAACGATCAGTTACCTCAGGTGAACTCGAAGGTGTCGGCATCCAGATTCGCCGGAAAGCGCTCGCGATACGCCGCCAGTGACGCCGCCTCCAAAACCACCTTGAACACCCCGTCCGCCTCCCCCGCCGCCAGCAAGGTTTCCCCCTGGAAATCCAGCACCTGACTGTCACCGGTGTAGGCGAAGCCCTTGCCGTCCGTGCCGACGCGATTCACCGCCGCCACATAGCAAAGGTTTTCGATGGCTCGCGCCGGCAACAGGCGATTCCAGTGCAGACGCCGCGCGCCCGGCCAGTTGGCGGTGTACAGCAACAGATCGGTGTCCTGCGCATCGCGGCTCCACACCGGGAAGCGCAGGTCGTAACAAATCAGCGGACGGATGCGCCAGCCCTTGAGTTCGAACTGCACCTGACGTTCGCCGGGGGTGTAGTGATTGTGCTCACCGGCCATACGGAACAGGTGACGCTTGTCGTAATGCAGCACTTCGCCGTCCGGTCGCGCCCATAGAAGGCGATTGCGATGGCTGCCGTCGGCGGCCTGAATGATCACGCTGCCGGTAATGACTGCATCGAGCTTTGCCGCCTGAACCCGCAGCCATTTGCTGGTCGGGCCATTCTCGGCTTCGGCAAGGGTTTCGGATTCCATGGAGAATCCGGTAGTGAACATCTCCGGCAGAATGATCAGATCCGCCCCCCGCGCCTGCTCCAGCAACACCGCGAAATGTTCAAGGTTGGCCTGGCGGTCATGCCAGGCCAGGCTGGTCTGGATCAGCGCCAGGTTCAGATCAGGTAACGCACTCAGATCACGCATAGTTTTGCCGCCGCTTCACGCAGCGTCTCCTCGCGTTTGGCAAAACACAGACGCACCAGGCGCTGGCCTTGCGGTGGGTTCTGGTAGAACACCGACACCGGGATACTCGCCACGCCGTGTTCGCGGGTCATCCATATGGCCATCTCGACGTCGTTGAGGTCGGGACGGATCTGCGAGTAATCGACCAGTTGGAAATAGGTGCCGGTGACTCGGGTGAAGGTGAAACGCGACGGCGCCAGCAGATCGCAGAACAGATCGCGCTTGGCTTGGTAGAAGCCCGGCAACTCTTCGACGTGTTCCGGGTGCTCGGCCATGTAATCGGCCAGCGCATATTGCAACGGCGTGACGCCGCAGAAACTGACGTACTGGTGGACCTTGCGCAGTTCGGTGGTCAGCGCTGGCGGCGCGACGACGTAACCGGTTTTCCAGCCAGTGACGTGATAGGTCTTGCCGAACGAGCTGACCACGAATGCGCGCTGATACAGCTCTTCATGGGCCAGCACGCTGACGTGCGGCACGCCGTCGAACACCAGATGTTCGTAGACTTCATCGCTGATCAGGTAGATGTCGCGACCACGGATCAACTCTGCCAGTTGATCGAGTTCGGCACGACTGATCAGTGCGCCGCTCGGGTTGTGCGGGGTGTTGATGACGATCATTTTCGTGCGCGGACTCAGGGCAGCAGCGAGTTGATCGAAATCGATGGAGAAGTCGTTCGGATTCAGTTGTACATGTACGCAACGACCGCCCGCCAACTCTGTCGCCGGTTCGTAGCTGTCGTAGCACGGATCGAACACGATGACTTCGTCGCCGCTGTGGATAACCGCCTGAATCGCACAGAAGATCGCCTGGGTCGCGCCCGGCGTGACCGTCACTTCACTGTCGGCATTGACTTGCACGCCATAGCTGCGAGCGATTTTCGCCGCAATCTGCTCGCGCAGTGCCGGCAGGCCAGTCATCGGTGAATACTGGTTGTGGCCACTGGCGATGTGCCGACCGACCGCGTCACGCAGGGACTGCGGGCCGTCGAAGTCAGGAAAACCCTGGGACAGATTGATCGCTCCGGTCTGGGCCGCGAGCTGAGACATCTGCGTGAAAATAGTGATGCCGACATTCGGCAGCTTACTGGTGATCATCGAGGGTTCCCTGCTCAACACCCGGCTCTGACGACGGCGCGGGAGAGCCCGAGGATAGCCCATCCGGCGCCCATAAAAAAAGGGCGCCGGATGGCACCCTTCTCTCATGTTGATCGTTCCCGCGCTCTGCGTGGGAATGCAGCCCTGGACGCTCTGCGTCCACCGCTTATGTGACGCAGAGCGTCACGGGATACATCCCCACGCGGAGCATGGGAACGATCAACGAGCCGCGACCTTATTTCTTGTCGCGGCGCTTCTTGCTGGCTTTCTTGTTGTGCGACATCAAGCGACGCTTCTTGTTGACCTGGCGGTCGGTCAGCGTGTTCTTGTTGCCTTCGTACGGGTTCTCGCCGCCCTTGAACTCGATGCGGATCGGCGTACCGACCAGCTTCAGCACACGGCGGTAAGTGTTCTCCAGATAGCGCACGTACGACTTCGGCACTTTCTCGATCTGGTTACCGTGGATCACGATGATCGGCGGGTTCGCACCACCCAAGTGGGCGTAGCGCAGCTTGATCCGGCGGTTGTTGACCATCGGTGGCGCGTGCTCGCCCACCGCGTCTTCCAGAATCTGGGTCAGACGGTTGGTCGGCCAGCGGGTGACCGCCGACTTGAACGAGTTCTGTACGGACGCGTAGAGGTTACCCACGCCAGTGCCGTGCAGGGCCGAGATGAAGTGGATGTCGGCGTAGTCAACGAAGAACAGGCGACGTTGCAGCTCGACCTTGACGAAGTCGCGCTCGCTCGGCGTCATGCCGTCCCACTTGTTGATCGCGATCACCAGTGCACGACCGGATTCGATGGCGAAGCCCAGCAGGTTGAGGTCGTGATCGACCACGCCTTCGCGGGCGTCCATCACGAAGATCACCACGTTGGCGTCTTTGATCGCCTGCAGGGTTTTCACCACGGAGAATTTTTCGACTTCTTCGTGGATCTTGCCGCGCTTGCGGACGCCGGCGGTGTCGATCAGCGTGTACTTCTCTTCATTCCGTTCGAACGGGATGTAGATACTGTCGCGGGTGGTGCCCGGCTGGTCATAGACGATAACCCGGTCTTCACCGAGCATGCGGTTGACCAGGGTCGACTTGCCGACGTTCGGACGACCGATGATGGCGATCTTGATCCCGTCTTTTTCGCTCGGGCCAGGAATGCGCTTGGCTTCCTCGCCTTCGGCAACGATCTCTTCTTCGCCGTCTTCCGGCTCTTCTTCGTCTTTGGGGAAATCACCCAAGGCGATTTCCAGCATCTGGGTGATGCCACGGCCGTGAGCACCGGCGATCGGGATCGCGTGGCCCATGCCCAATGGAGCGAATTCAGCGCGGGCCATTTCCGGGTCGATGTTGTCGACCTTGTTGGCGACCACGTAGGAACGCTTGTTACGTTTGCGCAGGTGTTCGGCGATCATCTGGTCGGCGGCGGTAAAACCGGCCTTGGCATCTACCAGGAACAGCACAACATCCGCTTCTTCAATGGCCAGCAGCGACTGCTCGGCCATTTTTTCGTCCATACCGTGCTCGTCACCGGAGATACCACCGGTGTCGACCAGAATGTAGGAACGCCCTTGCCACTTGGCCTCACCGTACTGGCGATCACGGGTCAGACCGGACAAGTCGCCGACGATGGCGTCGCGCGTCCTGGTCAGGCGGTTGAACAAGGTGGACTTGCCGACGTTCGGTCGGCCCACCAGGGCGATTACGGGAACCATGCGGCTCTCCACTTCGTTATTTCAGAAAATACAAAAGCCGCTGCGAGGCAGCGGCTGGTGCTCGGGGCAACGCCTGTTAGCGCTGCAAGCCCCATGAATCCGGGGCCGCCTGGGGGTTTAACCCCAAGCATAGTTGTTACTTGATGGTCAGGGCTTCCAGTTTGCCGCTGTTGCCATAGACATAAATCGTGTCACCCACCACCAGCGGACGGGCGCGCAGGCCGTCGCTGTCGATGCGCTCACGGCCGACGAAACGACCGTCAACCTGGCTCAGCAGGTGCAGATAACCTTCCAGGTCACCGACTGCAACATAGCTGGAGAACACTTCCGGAGCCGACAGTTGACGACGAGCCAGCGAATCGTTGCTCCACAATGCTGTGGTGGAACGTTCGTCGACGCCTTCAACGGTGCCCGAGGACAGGCTCACGTAAACGCTGCCGAAACCCTGAGCGATACCGGCGTAGCTCGACGCATCGCGCTGCCACAGTTGACGACCGCTTTCCAGGTCCAGTGCCGCCACGCGACCCTGATAGCTGGCAACGTACAGCGTACCGCCGGACAACAGCAGACCGCCGTCGATGTCGACCACGCGCTCCAGTTCCGAACGACCTTGTGGAATCGCGATCCGTTGTTCCCACACCGGCACGCCGTTGGAAATATCCAGAGCGACCACTTTACCGGTCGAGAGGCCAGCCACCGCGAGACGGTTGGTGACCAGCGGTGCGCTGGTGCCACGCAGGGTCAACACGGCCGGGGTGCTGTCATACACCCAGCGCTGAGTACCAGTGGAAGCATCCAGACCGATCAGACGATCGTCCTGAGTCTGTACCACCACCACGTCGCCGTTGTTGGCCGGCGGCGCGAGGACTTCGCTGTTCACACGAGCGCGCCACTTCTCTTCACCGTTGCTGGTGTCCAGAGCAACGACTTCGCCGCGCAGCGTACCGATCAGAACCAGACCGTAACCCACGCCAACGGCGCCGGAGACAGGCAGGTCAAGATCCTGCTTCCATTTCACGTCGCCATTGCCGCGATCCATGGCCATCACCACGCCGGTTACATCGGCGGCGTAGATGGTGTCACCGTCGATCGCCGGCACCAGCATGTTGTAGGTTTCGCCCTGACCGTCACCGATCGAACGACTCCACTGCTTGTGCAGAACCACTTCTTCTTTGAAGTCGGTCAGTTCAGCCGGTGGCAATTCTTTTTTGCTGTTGCTGCTGCAACCCGCGGCCAGAAGGGCCAGAGCCAGCAATGCTGCATGCTTCCAACGGATCACGTCACGCATCCCCTTTGGCCAGGTCGTCGAGCTTGATTTGAAGGCCACCGACCGCCGCTTCATCCGACAGTGCCGCCTTGGCTTTTTGATACGCCTTGTTCGCGTCATCGGTACGGCCCAGCTGTACCAGCAGGTCGCCCTTGAGTTCTTCGCGAGTGGCCAGGAACGCTTTGTCGGCATCACCGTCGAGCAGTTTCAGGGCATCTTCAGCCTTGTTCTGCGCGCCGAGTACCTGCGCCAGACGCTGACGGGCGATTTCGCCCAGCGCCGGGTTGGCCGGTTTGTCGACAATGGCTTTCAGTTCGGCCGCAGCGTCATCCAGCTTGCCGCTGTCGACCGCCACTTTGGCCACGAACAGGCTGCCGTACTGCGCGTAGGCGGAACCGCTGAATTCGCTGTTGAGCTTGCCGGCCAGATCCGCAACGCGGGCCGCATCAGGCTTGCCGTCAGGCGTCAGCGTGGTTTCCAGCAGTTGCTGATAGAGCACCGAGGCGCCTTGCGACTGGTTGCTCTGGTATTTGTGATATGCCTGCCAGCCGAACACGATGACCAGCGCCAACAGGCCGCCAGTGACCAGAGGTTTGCCGTTGCGTGTCCACCAGTCCTTCAAATCCGCCAACTGTTCGTCTTCGGTACTCGACACCCCAATACTCCTTAATCGCTAAATCGGCTGTTTAGACAGCTTCAACCCTGCACGACGCAGGTGGCCAGGTGAGCGGCGAGCGCATCCCAGGCAATGCTTTGTTGTTCGCCCTGGCCACGCAGGGGTTTGAAACCTACCACTTGCTGGGCCATTTCGTCGTCACCCAGAATCAGTGCATACAGCGCACCGCTCTTGTCGGCCTTCTTGAACTGGCTTTTGAAGCTGCCGGCGCCGGCATTGACTTGCAGACGCAGGTTTGGAAGTTGATCACGAACACGTTCAGCCAGAGCCAGACCGGCCAGTTCGGCTTCTTCACCGAAGGCGCACAGATAGACATCGACCTGACGGGAGATTTCTTCCGGGATCTGCTCAAGGGTTTCCAGCATCAGCACCAGACGTTCGATGCCCATGGCGAAACCGACACCGGTGGTCGGCTTGCCACCCATTTGCTCGACCAGACCGTCGTAACGACCGCCCGCGCAAACAGTGCCCTGGGCGCCGAGTTTGTCGGTGACCCATTCGAATACGGTTTTGCTGTAGTAATCGAGGCCGCGCACCAGTTTCGGGTTGAGCACGTAAGGAATGCCGACGGCATCCAGACGCGCTTTCAAACCTTCAAAGTGCGCACGGGATTCGTCGTCGAGGTAATCGGCCATTTTCGGCGCATCGACCAGCACCGCTTGAGTGTCGGCATTTTTCGTGTCGAGCACGCGCAGCGGGTTGGTTTTCAGGCGACGCTGGCTGTCTTCGTCGAGCTTGTCGTGGTGCGCCGAGAGGTACTCGACCAGCGCTTCACGATAACGCCCACGGGACTCGCTGGTGCCGAGGCTGTTGAGTTCAAGCTTGACCGCATCACGAATGCCCAGCTCGCCCCACAGGCGCCAGGTCATGGTGATCAGCTCGGCGTCGATGTCCGGGCCGTCGAGATTGAACACTTCCAGACCGATCTGGTGGAACTGGCGATAACGGCCTTTCTGCGGACGCTCGTGGCGGAACATCGGGCCGATGTACCAGAGTTTCTGCACCTGGCCACCGCCGGTGATGCCGTGCTCGAGTACGGCACGCACGCACGCCGCGGTACCTTCCGGACGCAAGGTCAGGGAGTCGCCGTTGCGGTCTTCGAAGGTGTACATCTCTTTTTCGACGATGTCGGTGACTTCACCAATCGAGCGTTTGAACAGCTCGGTGAATTCAACGATCGGCATGCGGATCTGCTTGTAACCGTAGTTATCCAGCAGACGCGCAACGGTGCCCTCGAAATAACGCCACAGCGGGGTCTGCTCGGGCAGGATGTCATTCATGCCACGAATGGCTTGCAGAGACTTGCTCACTTTAAATCCTTAAATTCGTTCGGCGCTTCAATCAGGCTCAGCCGCGCGCAATAACCGCAGCGTCAGCTTCGACCTTCTCGGCCGCTTTCTGGCGGATCAGCTTTTCCAGCTCGTCCACCAGATTGTCATTCGTCAGTTTCTGCGACGGCTTGCCGTCGATGTAAATCAGGTTTGGCGTGCCGCCGGTCAAGCCGATATGGGCTTCCTTGGCTTCGCCGGGGCCGTTGACCACACAACCGATCACCGCGACATCCAGCGGCACCAGCAGGTCTTCAAGGCGCCCTTCCAGCTCGTTCATGGTTTTCACCACATCGAAGTTCTGCCGCGAGCAGCTCGGGCAGGCGATGAAGTTGATGCCACGGGAACGCAGATGCAAAGACTTGAGAATGTCGTAACCGACCTTCACTTCCTCGACCGGGTCGGCCGCCAGCGAGATGCGGATAGTATCGCCAATCCCCTCGGCGAGCAGCATACCTAGGCCCACGGCGGATTTCACTGTGCCCGAACGCAATCCACCGGCTTCGGTGATGCCCAGGTGCAGCGGCTGAACGATTTCTTTGGCCAGCAAGCGGTAGGCTTCGACGGCCATGAACACGTCAGAGGCCTTAACGCTGACCTTGAAGTCCTGAAAATTCAGGCGTTCGAGGTGCTCAACGTGACGCAGAGCGGACTCGACCAGCGCAGCAGGAGTCGGCTCGCCGTATTTCTTTTGCAGGTCTTTTTCCAGTGACCCGGCGTTGACGCCGATGCGGATCGGAATGCCGCGATCACGCGCTGCATCGACCACCGCCCGAACACGGTCTTCACGACCGATGTTGCCCGGGTTGATACGCAGGCAGTCCACGCCCAGTTCGGCCACGCGCAGGGCGATCTTGTAGTCGAAGTGGATGTCGGCAACCAGCGGTACCTTGACCAGTTGTTTGATCTTGCCGAACGCCTCGGCGGCGTCCATGTCCGGCACCGAGACGCGGACGATATCGACGCCAGCGGCTTCCAGACGGTTGATCTGTGCAACGGTGGCGGCGACGTCATTGGTGTCGCTGTTGGTCATGCTCTGCACCGCGATCGGCGCGTCGCCGCCCACCGGTACGTTGCCGACCCAGATCTTGCGCGAAACGCGACGTTTGATTGGAGATTCGCCGTGCATGACTTATTGACCCAACTTCAGGCGAGCAGTCTCGCCACTGGTGAACGGAGCGATATCGACCGGCTGGCCGTTGTAGCTGACCTGCGCGGCGCGGGCAACGCCCAGACGTACGTTAAGCGGCGGCTTGCCGGAAACGGTGACGCTATCGCCTTTATGCTTCAGACCACTGAAAATCACTTTGCCACGGCCATCGGTCACTTGTGCCCAGCAATCGGCACTGAACTGCAGTTGTACCTGACCATCGCCAGCCACCGGAGCGGTTGCTTCTGCGGGCGCTGCCGGTGTAGCAGGAACGACCGGAGCGGTGACGGTAGGCGCTGGAGTGGTTGGCGCGGGGCTAGGCGGGGTAGCGACAACCGGCGCCGGTGTATGAACCGGGGCGGTCGGCGTTGCAGCCGGTGCTGCTGGAGCAGTTGCCGGAGCAGCGCCTTCTGCACCAGTCGATTCAGCCGTGGTTTCCGACTGAGGCAGCGCCAGCGCTGTAGAAGTATCGGCCTGATTTTCTTCGACAGCCTGATCTTCCGGCTCGTCGATCGGGTGAATCTGAGTCGTGCCGTCAGCACCTTCGACTTCAACGTGCTCAGGGGCCAGGGACGTCAGGTCCTTGGTGCGCTGGGATGTCTGATCCTGCCACCAGACGAAACCGCCGCCGATGACCGCGATCAGCAACAGCAGGCTGACAATACGCAAAATGGTGTGGGAAACCCGCACCGGCTCTTCGATACGGCCGAGGGCGTGAACATTGCTGCCCTGGGAATCGGTACCGGTGGACTGGTCGAACTGCTGAACCAGAACGGTCTGGTCCATGCCGAGCAATTTGGCATAAGCGCGAATGTAACCGCGAGCGAAGGTATGCCCCGGCAGCTTGTCGAAAGCGCCGGCTTCAAGATTGCTCAGGGAAGTCACGGTGAGGTTGAGCTTGAGGGCCACTTCGGCCAGCGACCAGCCATTGCTTTCGCGGGCCTGGCGCAGGGTCTCACCGGGGTTAACGCGATTCGCTGCTACAACTTCGGGATGCGCCGCTTTCATCATTGCTCCGACAGGTATTGCTGATATTCCGGCGTACCGGGATAGAGTCGTTTTAATTGCAGGCCATAACTGGCGGCCTTGTCGCGATCTTCAAACACTTTTGCCAGCCGAACGCCGAGCAATAGACTACGTGCATTTTGTTCGGTCAACTGGCTGAAACGGTCGTAATAGTCTCGCGCGGGCACATAATGCCTGTCTTCGAAGGACAACTCAGCCATTTCCAGCAACGCGCGTGGTTGTTGACGGTTCAAACGCAGTGCTTTTTCCAGCTGTTGCTGCGCCAGATCACGCTGACCGAGCTTCGCCGCCGTCATGCCGAGGTTCTCGAACACACGCGAACGCTCAGGATACAGGGTATCGGCGGCCGCCTGTTCAAAACGCTCGTAGGCTTCTTTATAACGCTGTTGTTCGTAGAGAAAACTGCCGTAATTGTTGAGGATGCGCGCATCGGCGGGACGGGAGGACAAAGCCTTGCGGAAGTGTTCGTCGGCCAGCTCAGGCTCCATTTCGGACTGAAACACCAACCCGAGGGCAGCGTTGGCGTCAGGATCGGAACCGTCGATTTCCAGCGCCTTCTTCAGCGGCACCTTGGCCCGCTCGGTCATGCCTTGCTGCAAGTATCCCAGCCCCAACTGCACGTAGGCAGCCCGCGCTTCATCGCGGCCCTTGCTGGTCTTCATCGGGTTGTAGTCACCCGACAGGACACAACCAGCACACAGGCTGGCCAACAGCAACAGCAGCGCAAAGCGCAGGGACATAGAGATCCTCTCTTAATTTGTGTTCGCGGCGTTCTGTGCCAGATCGCTGTCGGCGCTCAACTCGCGCACGGCGATGTAACGTTCGCTGCGACGGGTGCGATCCAGCACCTGCCCTACCAATTGACCACATGCAGCGTCGATGTCTTCACCACGGGTGGTGCGGACAGTGACGTTGAAACCGGCCTGATGCAACTGATCCTGGAAACGACGGATCGCGTTGTTGCTCGGACGCTCGTACCCGGAATGCGGGAACGGGTTGAACGGAATCAGGTTGATCTTGCACGGAATGTTCTTCAGCAGCTCGATCATCTCGACGGCGTGTTCAACCTTGTCGTTGATGTCCTTGAGCAAGGTGTACTCGATGGTCAGCACACGCTTCTCGCCAAGGGCGGACATGTAACGCTGGCACGACTCGAGCAGCATCTTAAGCGGATATTTCTTGTTGATCGGCACCAATTGGTTACGCAATGCGTCATTCGGTGCGTGCAGCGACAACGCCAGGGAAACGTCGATGTGCTTGGCCAGCTCATCGATCATCGGCACCACACCCGAGGTGGACAGGGTCACGCGGCGTTTGGAGATCCCGTAGCCGAGGTCATCCATCATCAAATGCATGGCGGCGACGACGTTGTCGAAGTTCAGCAGCGGCTCACCCATGCCCATCATCACCACGTTGGTGATGGCACGGTCGACGGTTGCCGGGACACTGCCGAAAGATTTGTTGGCAATCCACACCTGACCGATGACTTCGGCGGCGGTGAGGTTGCTATTGAAGCCTTGCTTGCCGGTGGAGCAGAAACTGCAATCCAGGGCACAGCCTGCCTGGGACGAAACGCACAGAGTGCCGCGTTTGCCCTGGGGAATGTATACGGTCTCGACGCAGCTGCCGGACGCCACGCGCACCACCCACTTACGGGTGCCGTCGCTGGAGATGTCCTCGCTGACCACTTCCGGACCACGGACCTCGGCAATAGCCTTGAGCTTGTCGCGCAAGGCCTTGCTGACGTTCGTCATGGCGTCGAAATCATCGACGCCAAAGTGGTGAATCCATTTCATTACCTGACCGGCACGGAAACGCTTCTCCCCGATTGAGTCGAAGAATTTTTCCATTTCCTGTTGAGTCAGACCCAGCAGGTTGGTTTTTACAGTCGATGTAGTCATGGATTCACCTTCACTCTTAAGCCAATGCTTAGCGAGTGGTTACTTCAGTAGCTGCGAAGAAGTACGAGATTTCACGAGCAGCTGCGGCTTCGGAGTCCGAACCGTGAACAGCGTTGGCGTCGATGGAATCAGCGAAGTCAGCGCGGATGGTGCCGGCAGCAGCTTCTTTAGGGTTGGTAGCGCCCATCAGCTCACGGTTCAGAGCGATAGCGTTTTCGCCTTCCAGAACCTGAACAACAACAGGACCGGAGATCATGAAAGCAACCAGGTCGCCGAAGAAACCACGAGCGCTGTGCTCAGCGTAGAAGCCTTCAGCTTCAGCTTTGGACAGTTGCTTCAGTTTCGAAGCTACAACGCGCAGGCCGGCTTTTTCGAAACGAGTGGTGATTTCGCCGATGACGTTTTTTGCAACAGCGTCAGGCTTGATGATGGAGAAAGTGCGTTGAACAGCCATGGTGTAACTCCAGAAACGGTAATTTGCGAAAAATTAAACCCGCGAATTATACGCGGGTTCTTGGGTATTGCCTAACCTGCGAGGACGATCAGTCCAATTCTTCAGCCCAGAGCGTCTGAACTGCTTCCAACACCTTCTCGCCAACACGGCCAGAGGTATTGTCGAAATCCGGCAGCTCTTTGATCCATTGCTGCAGATCGACGAAATTGACAGAAAACGGATCTACACCCGGTTTGGCCTCGGCCAATTCTTCTGCAATACGTTGAACATCATTCCAACCGTAGCTCATGACAGTCTTACCAGTCAGTGCGGCGCTTCAGCCGCATGGTTAAGCGAATATTTCGGAATTTCGACGGTGATGTCTTCTTCACCGACGATCGCCTGGCAAGCCAGACGCGATTGCGCTTCCAGACCCCAGGCGCGATCGAGGAAGTCTTCTTCCAGCTCGTCAGCCTCTTCCATCGAGTCGAAACCCTCGCGGATGATGCAGTGGCACGTGGTGCAAGCACAGACGCCGCCGCAGGCGCTTTCCATCTCGATGTGGTGTTCGTGGGCCAGTTCGAGAATCGATGTGCCGGGCGCAGCCTCGACCACCATGCCTTCAGGGCAGAACTTCTCGTGTGGCAGAAAAATAACCTGCGGCATCAGATATCCTCGATTTCATTCAGATTGCGCCCCGACAGAGCGGCTTTCACCGTCAGATCCATGCGGCGAGCAGCAAAAGCATCGGTCACTTGCGACAGACGCTTGGTCTGCTGCTCGATGGCGTAACCATCCGTACCTTTCATCAGTTCGGCCAGTTCCTGCAGCTGCAGATCGATGACCATGCGCTCTTCGGCGTCGAGCAAACGCTCGCCATCGGCCTCCAGAGCGCCCTGCACCGCTTCGATCAGGCGCTGGGCATCGACTTGCTGCTCACGCAGAACGCGGGCGACTTTGTCGTCATTGGCATGCTGGAACGAATCCTTGAGCATTTTGGCGATTTCGCCGTCGGTCAGACCGTAGGACGGTTTGACCTGAATGCTTGCCTCAACGCCTGAACCCAACTCACGAGCGGAAACGCTGAGCAAACCATCGGCATCGACCTGGAAGGTCACGCGAATCTTCGCAGCGCCGGCGACCATCGCTGGAATGCCGCGCAATTCGAAGCGCGCCAGCGAGCGGCAGTCACTGATCAGCTCACGCTCGCCCTGCAATACGTGGATCGCCATGGCCGACTGGCCATCTTTATAAGTAGTGAAATCTTGTGCGCGAGCGACGGGGATGGTGGTGTTACGTGGAATCACCTTCTCCATCAGACCGCCCATGGTTTCCAGCCCCAGGGACAGCGGAATCACGTCGAGCAGCAGCAGTTCGCCGCCATCGCGCTTGTTGCCAGCCAAGGTGTCGGCCTGGATCGCGGCACCGATGGCCACCACTTGATCCGGGTCAATTTCAGTCAGAGGCTGACGACCGAAGGCTTCGGCAACGGCTTCGCGAACACGCGGAACGCGGGTCGAACCACCGACCATGACCACGGCGTGCACGTCTTCCAGCTCAATACCGGAATCGCGAACGGCGCGACGGCAGGCTTTCAGGCTGCGAGCGACCATCGGCTCGATCAGCGCATCGAAGGCTTCACGGGTCAGCTGTGCTTTCCAGTCGCCATAGGCCACTTCAACGCTGGCCGCATCGGTCAGGGCTTCTTTGGCCGCGCAAGCGGTTTGCAGCAGATTGCGTTGTGCACCCGGATCGAGATCGGCGGACAGGCCCGCGCTCTCGATGATCCAGCCGGCAATCGCGTGATCGAAGTCATCGCCACCCAGCGCGCTGTCGCCGCCAGTGGCCAGGACTTCGAAAACACCGCCCGTAAGACGCAGAATCGAAATATCGAAAGTACCGCCGCCCAGGTCATAAATAGCGACCAGGCCTTCAGCGTGTTGATCCAGACCGTACGCCACAGCGGCAGCGGTCGGCTCATTGAGCAGGCGCAGCACGTTCAGACCGGCGAGTTTCGCCGCATCCTTGGTTGCCTGACGCTGAGCATCATCGAAGTACGCCGGAACAGTGATCACCGCGCCAACCAGCTCACCACCCAACGTCGCTTCAGCGCGCTGACGCAGCACCTTGAGGATATCGGCGGAGACTTCGACCGGGCTTTTCGGGCCTTGCACGGTATCGATGAACGGCATGTGCGATTCGCCACCGACAAAGCGGTATGGCAGTTGCTCGCCCAATTGCTTGACGTCGGACAGACCACGACCCATCAAGCGCTTGACCGACAGCACGGTGTTCAAAGGATCGGAAGCGGCAGCGAGTTTGGCCGACTCGCCGACTTCGACGCGATCGGCGTGGTAACGCACAGCGGACGGCAGGATGACCTGCCCGTTTGCGTCGGCCAACGGCTCGGAAAGACCACTGCGCAACGCAGCGACCAGCGAATTGGTAGTGCCCAAGTCGATCCCCACAGCCAGACGACGCTGGTGCGGTTGAGGACTTTGGCCGGGTTCGGCGATCTGCAGTAGGGCCATCGTGATCAGGACTTATCTGTATATCAGGCGTGCGACCGGAGCGGCACTGGGTTAATCGTCGAGGCGCTCTTCTAACTGGCGCACTTCGTAGGTGAGCTTGTCGAGGAACTGCATGCGCCGCATCAGGCGTTCGGCCTGTTCGCGTTGCGCTGCATCATCCCAACAGGCTGCGAAGCTTTCATTGAGTTCTTCCTGAGCCACTTTCAAGCGACGCTTGAACACCGCGACACCGTCGAGATCAGCACTGTCCTGGAGATCTTCAAGCTCTTCGCGCCATTGCATCTGCTGCAGAAGAAACTCGGGATCATGGACCGTGACTTCCATCGGCACTTCATGCCCGCTGATGGTCAGCAGGTAGCGTGCGCGCTGGGCCGGACTCTTGAGCGTCTGATAGGCGTCGTTGAGCCGGGCAGACTGCTCCAGAGCCGACCGTTGCTCACGCTCGGAAGCGTCGGCAAAACGGTCAGGATGAACGCCGCGCGCCAACTCACGATAGCGCGTAGCCAACTGCTCGAGATCCAGACGGAAACCCGGTTGCAGCTCGAATAAAGCGAAATGACAAGGAATACCCACGACAAGCCTCAGATGTTGAAGCTTTCGCCGCAGCCACATTCACCGCGTACGTTGGGGTTGTTGAACTTGAAGCCTTCGTTCAACCCTTCCTTGACGAAATCGAGCTCGGTGCCGTCCAGGTAGGCCAGGCTTTTCGGGTCGATGATCACTTTTTCGCCGTGACTCTCGAACACCTGATCCTCTGCAACCACCTCGTCGACAAACTCCAGCACGTAGGCAAGGCCGGAACAGCCTGTGGTGCGAACACCCAGACGAATCCCTTCACCTTTGCCGCGCCCGTCGAGGGAGCGCCGCACGTGTCGAGCAGCCGCTTCTGTCATGCTGATAGCCATCGGTGACTCCTTACTCGTCGCCAAATCCAGAAAGTCAGATCAAGCCTTTCTTCTGCTTGTAATCGCGAACAGCCGCTTTGATAGCGTCTTCAGCCAGTACCGAGCAGTGAATTTTCACTGGCGGCAGGGCCAGTTCTTCGGCCAGCTGGGTGTTCTTGATGGTTTCGGCTTCGTCCAGGGTCTTGCCCTTCATCCACTCGGTGGCGAGGGAGCTGGAAGCGATGGCCGAACCGCAGCCGTAGGTCTTGAACTTGGCATCTTCGATGATGCCAGCGTCGTTGACCTTGATTTGCAGACGCATCACGTCGCCGCACGCCGGAGCGCCGACCATGCCGGTGCCGACATCAGGATCTTCCGCGTTCATCTTGCCGACGTTGCGCGGGTTTTCGTAGTGGTCGATGACCTTTTCGCTGTAAGCCATGATTCTCAATCCTCACTCATCAGGGCCGCTCTTGAGACCCTGCAACTGCGCTGCGTAAACCGCCGCGTCGCTACAGGATCTGTATCTGGCGGCTTCTATATTTAGTGTGCCGCCCACTCGATTTTCGAGATATCGACGCCGTCTTTGTACATGTCCCACAGCGGCGACAGAGCGCGCAGCTTGGTAACGGCCTCGCAGACTTTCTGCGCGGCGTAGTCGATTTCTTCTTCGGTGGTGAAACGGCCGAAGGTGAAGCGGATCGAGCTGTGTGCCAGTTCGTCGTTGCGGCCCAGGGCGCGCAGCACGTACGAAGGCTCCAGCGACGCCGAGGTGCAGGCCGAACCAGACGATACCGCCAGATCCTTGAGCGCCATGATCAGCGACTCGCCTTCAACGTAGTTGAAGCTCAGGTTCAGGTTGTGCGGAACGCGGGCGGTCAGGCTGCCGTTGACGTACAGCTCTTCCAGATGCTCGACCTGCTTGTAGAAGCGGTCGCTCAAGGCTTTGATACGGACGTTTTCAGCAGCCATGTCTTCTTTGGCTACGCGGAACGCTTCACCCATACCGACGATCTGGTGGGTCGCCAGGGTGCCGGAACGCATGCCGCGCTCGTGACCGCCGCCATGCATGGTCGCTTCGATGCGCACACGCGGCTTGCGGCTGACGTACAGCGCGCCGATGCCTTTAGGGCCGTAGGTTTTGTGGGCGGAGAACGACATCATGTCGACTTTCAGTTTCTGCAGGTCGATCTCGACCTTGCCAGTGGACTGAGCGGCGTCGACGTGGAACAGAACGCCCTTGGCGCGGAGCATTTCGCCGATCGCGGCGATGTCGTTAACGGTGCCGATTTCGTTATTCACGTGCATTACGGAGACCAAAATGGTGTCTTCGCGCAGTGCAGCTTCAATCATGGCCGGGGTGATCAGACCGTCTTCGGTCGGCTCGAGGTAAGTAACCTCGAAACCTTCACGCTCCAGCTGGCGCATGGTGTCCAGGACAGCCTTGTGCTCGATCTTGGAGGTGATCAGGTGCTTGCCCTTGGAGCCGTAGAAATGTGCCGCGCCCTTGATTGCCAGGTTGTCGGACTCGGTAGCACCGGAAGTCCAGACGATTTCGCGCGGATCAGCGTTGACCAGATCGGCCACCTGACGACGGGCGTTTTCAACGGACTCTTCAGCCTTCCAGCCGAACACATGGGAACGGGACGCCGGGTTACCGAAGTTTCCGTCGACCAGCAGGCATTCACTCATTTTTTGCGCAACACGCGGATCAACCGGGGTGGTCGCAGAGTAATCAAGGTAAATCGGCAATTTCATGGACTATCTCCTAAATCAGGGCTGGCGTGCCGCTAGCTCTCTGGCTGTCATTCGACGGCGGACGCTTCAATCTTGTCCAGGCGTGGCGCCTTGCTGTTGCAACGGCGCTGGTCCTGACGCTGGGCTACTTCTTGCACCTCACGGCGAGTCACAAGATCAGCCAAGCTGATACCACTTAGAAATTCGTGAATCTGCAGGCTCAAATCGCACCACAGATGATGGGTCAGGCAGGTGTCGCCGGAATGGCAATCGCCCTGGCCCTGGCATTTGGTGGCATCGACCGATTCGTTTACTGCATCGATCACCTGGGCGACCTGGATGCCCTGCATCTCGCGGGACAACTGATAGCCACCACCCGGGCCGCGAACACTGGAAACCAGGTTACTGCGGCGCAGCTTGGCGAACAGCTGTTCGAGGTAGGACAGGGAGATGCCTTGGCGCTCGGAGATATCGGCCAGGGACACGGGCCCGTGCTGCGCGTGCAACGCCAGGTCAAGCATGGCGGTCACGGCGTATCGGCCTTTTGTAGTCAGTCGCATGGACAGTTACCACGGAGTTCAGAATGGGGCGAGTATGCAATTCCCGAGTATTTAAGTCAACTTTAAGACCTAGTACTTTAGTCAGGTTTACCCGCAAAAGAGCGCGCGCATCATAGCAAAGGCTGGCGGCATGCAGCCAGCGGTACCGCGTTATCGTTCTTCGCGAGCAGGCTCGCTCCCACACTGGAACGCAATTCCCTGTGGGAGCGAGCCTGCTCGCGAAGGAATCGGCGCGGTTTAGCCGGCCTGACTCTGATCCTTACCCTTCACACAGGCAAAGTCTTCTTCACGCAGCTCAGGCAGATCTTTCGCACAGTAATTGCTGCCCAGATCCTTCAGCGCGCCGCACATCCCCTCCAGCCGCCCGTCCACCGCTTGCAGGTGATCGAGCAACTGACCAATGGCACGCGCCACCGGGTCGGGCATGTCTTCGCTGACGCCGTAGGCATCGAAACCGATCTTCTCGGCCATGGCCTTGCGCTTGGCATCCTGCTCTTCGTCAGACTTGACGATGATGCGCCCGGGAATACCGACAACCGTGGCGCCCGGCGGTACTTCTTTGGTCACCACGGCGTTGGAACCGACCTTGGCACCAGCCCCGACGGTGAACGGGCCAAGCACCTTGGCGCCCGCGCCCACGACCACACCATCACCCAGCGTCGGGTGGCGTTTGCCCTTATTCCAGCTAGTGCCGCCGAGGGTCACGCCCTGATAAATAGTCACGTCATCGCCAATCTCGGCGGTTTCACCAATGACGATACCCATGCCATGGTCGATAAAGAAACGACGACCGACCTTGGCCCCCGGATGAATCTCGATCCCGGTCAGCCAGCGACCGAAGTTCGACACCAGCCGCGCCAGCCATTTCAGTTCGTTGCGCCACAACATGCCGGCCAATCGATGGATCCAGATCGCATGCATGCCGGGGTAGCAGGTCAGGACTTCAAAAGCGTTACGCGCCGCCGGGTCTCGATGGAATACGCTCTGGATATCTTCACGCAAACGCTCAAACATCTTTTAGTCCTTCCGCTTAAGAAGCTCACCACGGGCCGCTTTCTGGGTTTCCGTGAGGATGCCACGCAAAATATTCATTTCCGCCCGGCTGACCGAGCTGCGTCCGTACAACCGGCGCAGGCGCGCCATCAAGTGTCGCGGCTTTTCCGGATCGAGGAATTCGATGGCGACCAGTGTCTGCTCCAGATGCTCATAAAAGCGTTCCAGCTCATCCATGGTCGCCAGCTCGGCGCTTTTCACCGAAGCCACTTCTTCCTTCTCGATCTTGCTCGGCTGACCTTGGGCGGCCAGCCAGGCCATGCGCACTTCGTAGCTCAACACCTGCACCGCCGCGCCGAGGTTCAACGAACTGAACTCAGGGTCGGAGGGGATGTGCACGTGAAAGTGACATCGCTGCAGCTCTTCGTTGGTCAGACCGGAATCTTCACGACCGAATACCAGAGCGATTTCGGCGCCCTGCCCGGCTTCTTCAACCACTTTGGTGCCGCACTCGCGCGGATCCAGCAGTGGCCAGGGAATGCGGCGGTCACGGGCGCTGGTGCCAAGCACCAGATTGCAGCCGACCAAGGCATCTTCCAAGGTGGCGACGACTTGCGCATTTTCAAGGATGTCACCGGCACCGGAAGCACGAGCATCGGCTTCGTGGTGCGGGAAGACCCGCGGTTCGACCAGCACCAATCGCGACAGACCCATGTTTTTCATGGCGCGCGCGGCCCCGCCGATGTTGCCGGGGTGGCTGGTATTGACCAGGACGACACGAATGTTCTGCAGCAAGGGAGGCGCTCTCGGACACAGGAAAGGGGTGCAAATCTTACAGAACAGCCTACCGTTAAGCTATGAAAGCGAACAGCGTCCTTCACCTGAAGAAAAGTTCTGATAGAATGCGCGGCTTTCTTTAACAACCTTAGGTGACACATCCATGCAGCCCATGCTGAATATCGCGCTGCGCGCCGCCCGCAGCGCCAGTGAACTGATCTTCCGCTCCATCGAGCGCCTGGATACCATCAAGGTCGACGAAAAAGACGCCAAGGATTATGTATCCGAGGTCGATCGCGCCGCTGAACAGAAAATCATCGACGCGCTGCGCAAGGCTTACCCGAATCACTCGATCCAGGGTGAAGAAACCGGCCTGCACGCCGGCACCGGCATCGAAGGCGAAGAGTACCTGTGGATCATCGATCCACTGGACGGCACCACCAACTTCCTGCGCGGCATTCCTCACTTCGCTGTCAGCATTGCCTGTAAGTACCGTGGTCGCCTGGAACACGCAGTGGTTCTGGACCCGGTTCGCCAGGAAGAATTCACCGCCAGCCGTGGTCGCGGCGCCCAACTGAACGGTCGTCGCCTGCGCGTCAGCGGTCGCACCAGCCTTGACGGCGCCCTGCTGGGTACCGGCTTCCCGTTCCGTGATGACCAGATGGATAATCTCGACAACTACCTGGGCATGTTCCGCGCCCTGGTTGGCCAGACTGCCGGCATCCGCCGCGCCGGCTCCGCCAGCCTGGACCTGGCCTATGTCGCCGCTGGTCGCTTCGACGCGTTCTGGGAGTCGGGCCTGTCCGAGTGGGACATGGCTGCAGGCGCCCTGCTGATTCAAGAAGCCGGCGGCCTGGTGAGCGACTTCACCGGCGGTCACGACTTCCTTGAAAAAGGCCACATCGTTGCCGGCAACACCAAATGCTTCAAGGCAGTACTGACGGCGATCCAGCCGCACCTGCCGGCTTCGCTGAAGCGCTAAGCTTCACGCGAAAGGAAAAAAGCACCCTTCGGGGTGCTTTTTTTATGCCTGGAATTCGATCTTCAGATCGCCAAAATCTTCATGTGGGAGCGAGCCTGCTCGCGAATGCATTCTGACAATCGACATTGATGTCGGCTGGCACACCGAATTCGCGAGCAGGCTCGCTCCCACAGGGGGGGGGGGGCACGGTGTGCCAGAAATGGCGGGTACAAAAAAGCACCCCGCAGGGTGCTTCTTTTTAAAACAGTCGGTCCTTACTGAGCCGGCTCATTCTGCGACAGAATCAGCTTGCCTTCCTTGTCGACCGGAATCTGGTTGCCCGGATCGCGATCCATCCGCACTTTACCTTCCTTGCCATCGAGCGAGTAACGCACGTCGTAACCGACGACCTTGTCGCTGATGTCGTTGACCGTGTTGCAGCGGGTTTGCGTGGTGGTGTAGGTATCACGCTCTTGCATGCCTTCCTGCACCTTGTTACCCGCATAACCGCCACCGACCGCACCGGCCACCGTGGCAATTTTCTTGCCGGTGCCGCCGCCAATCTGATTACCCAGCAAACCACCTGCCAGCGCACCCACAACGGTACCGGCAATCTGGTGCTGATCTTTTACCGGTGCCTGACGCGTCACTGTCACGTCCTTGCACACTTCACGTGGAGTCTTGATCTGTGTTTTAACCGGCTCGACGGCCAACACTTGCGCATACTCAGGGCCGCTTTTAACCAGGCTGTAGGTGGCAACAGCACCCCCGGCAGTTACACCGACAGCACCCAATACCGCACCAACCAGCAACGACTTGTTCACATGAACCTCCTGACCATCACATGCGGGACACGCCCGCGCTTCTCCCAGCCTTGGAGCATAAAAAAAGGCGCGAGTTCAACTCGCGCCTTTCTTGGGCTGACAGCCGGGAAAACGATGGCCGTTATGGACGGTCGTCGACTTCCTTCTCGGTGTTCGCCGGAGGAATCAGATCCTCAGTGCTCAGGTTCAGCCAGATCAGCACCACGTTAGCGATGTAGATCGACGAGTAAGTACCCGCCAGAACACCGATGAACAGGGCAATCGAGAAACCGAACAGATTGTCGCCACCGAAGAACAGCAGTGCCGCGATCGCCAGCAAGGTGGAGATCGACGTCGCCATGGTCCGCAGCAGGGTCTGGGTGGTCGAGATATTGATGTTCTCGATCAGCGAAGCCTTGCGCAGCACGCGAAAGTTCTCACGAACCCGGTCGAATACCACGATGGTGTCGTTCAGCGAGTAACCGATGATCGCCAGTACCGCCGCCAGCACCGTCAGGTCGAAGGTGATCTGGAAGAACGACAGGATACCGATGGTCACGATCACGTCGTGGATCAGCGAAACGATGGCGCCGACCGCGAATTTCCACTGAAAGCGGAAAGCCAGGTAGATCAGGATGCCGCCGAGCGCCAGCAGCATGCCGAGGCCGCCCTGGTCACGCAGCTCTTCACCGACCTGCGGGCCAACGAACTCGACGCGCTTGACCGTCGCCGGGTTATCACCGCCGAGCTTCTGCAGCGCTTCCGCGACCTGATGCCCCAACTGCGGATCTTCACCCGGCATACGCACCAGCAGATCGGTGGTTGCACCAAAGCTCTGCACGATGGCCTCGTGGTAACCCGAAGTCACCAGCTCTTCACGCACCTTGGTGACATCGGCCGGACGCTCGTAGGTCAGCTCGATGAGCGTACCGCCGGTGAAGTCCAGGCCCCAGTTCATGCCCTTGGTAGCGACGCTGAAAATAGCCAGCAACGTGAGAAACACTGTGACGCCGAACGCGAAGTTGCGAACGCCCATGAAGTTGATTGTACGTAACATGGCAGCCCCTTAAATCCACAACTTCTTGAAGTCACGTCCGCCAAAGATCAGGTTGACCATTGCGCGGGTCACCATGATGGCCGTGAACATCGAGGTAAAGATCCCGAGGGACATGGTCACTGCGAAACCTTTGACCGGGCCGGTGCCCATGGCAAAGAGAATCCCGCCGACCAGCAACGTGGTCAGGTTGGCGTCGAGAATCGCGGTGAATGCCCGGCCGAAGCCTTCGTTGATTGCACGCTGCACGGTCATGCCGGCGGCGATCTCTTCACGGATCCGCGAGAAGATCAGCACGTTGGCGTCGACCGCCATACCCATGGTCAGCACGATACCGGCGATACCCGGCAGGGTCAGCGTTGCACCCAGCAGCGACATCAAGGCCAGCAGCAGCACCATGTTCACCGCCAGTGCGACGGTGGCGATGATGCCGAAGAAGCGGTAGATGGCGATGATGAACAGCGACACGAACAGCATGCCCCACAGCGACGCATCGATACCTTTGGTGATGTTGTCCGCACCCAGGCTCGGGCCGATGGTGCGCTCTTCAGCGAAGTACATCGGTGCAGCCAGACCACCGGCACGCAGCAACAGCGCCAGTTCGGACGATTCGCCCTGACCGTTCAGACCAGTGATACGGAACTGAGCGCCCAGCGGCGACTGAATGGTCGCCAGGCTGATGATCTTCTTCTCTTCTTTAAACGTCTGAACGGCAACGTCTTTCTCGACGCCATCGACCACTTGCTTGGTGTAAGTGGTGACCGGACGCTGTTCGATGAAGATCACCGCCATGCTGCGACCAACGTTCGAACGGGTGGCGCGACTCATCAGCTCACCACCATGACCATCCAGACGGATGTTCACTTCTGGTGTGCCGTGCTCACCAAAACCAGCCTTGGCATCGGTAACCTGGTCACCGGTGATGATCAGACCACGTTCGATCTGTGCTGGCGGACGCTTGCCTTCGCGGAACTCGAAGGTTTCCGAAGTGGCTTTCGAAGCACCCGGCTCTGCAGCCAGACGGAACTCAAGGTTGGCCGTTTTGCCGAGAATACGCTTGGCTTCGGCAGTGTCCTGCACGCCCGGCAGCTCAACCACGATGCGGTTGGCGCCCTGGCGCTGAACGATTGGTTCGGCAACACCCAGCTCGTTGACGCGGTTACGTACCGTGGTCAAGTTCTGCTTGATGGAGTATTCACGGATTTCCGCCAGCTTGGCCGGGGTCATCGCCAGACGCAGCACCGGTTGACCGTTGAGGTCGGCCGGAACAATGTCGAAATCGTTGAAGTTCTTGCGGATCAGTGCACGGGCCTGTTCGCGGGAGTCTTCATCGCTGAAGCCCAACTGAATGGCACCGCCCAGTTGCGGCAGGCTGCGATAGCGCAGCTTCTCTTTGCGCAGCAGGCTCTTGACGTCGCCTTCGTAAACTTTCAGGCGTGCATCGAGGGCTTTATCCATGTCCACTTCCAGCAGGAAGTGCACACCACCGGACAAGTCCAGACCCAGTTTCATCGGGTGCGCGCCCAGGTTGCGCAGCCATTGCGGGGTGGTCTGTGCCAGGTTCAGCGCGACGACGTAGTCATCACCCAATGCCTTGCGCACAACGTCTTTGGCCGGCAGCTGATCTTCAGCCTTGCTCAGACGGATCAGACCGCCCTTGCCGTTTGCCGCCAGCGTGGCTGCCTTGACGTTGATCCCGGATTCCTTGAGCGCAGTGCTCACACGGTCCAGATCAGCCTGATTGACTTGCAGCGCAGTGCTTGCACCGCTGACCTGAATGGCCGGGTCATCAGGATAAAGATTGGGAGCGGAATAAATCAGACCGACCGCCAGCACCGCCAGGATCAGAATGTATTTCCACAGAGGATATTTGTTCAGCATCACGCCGCCCGTTATGAACGCGGGGCGCCTTGCGCGCCCCGTCGATTGAGTAGAAGTTGTTGCTTCAGATCGCTTTCAGCGTGCCTTTTGGCAGCGTGGCGGCGATGGCGCCTTTCTGGAACTTCATTTCCACGGTGTCGGAAACTTCCAGAACCACGAAGTCATCGGCAACTTTAGTGATCTTGCCGGCGATGCCGCCAGTGGTCACAACTTCGTCACCTTTCTGCAGGCTGCTCAGCAGGTTCTTCTGCTCTTTGGCGCGCTTGGCCTGTGGACGCCAGATCATCAGGTAGAAGATGACCAGGAAGCCGACCAGGAAAATCCACTCGAAACCGCCGCCCATTGGGCCGGCAGCAGCCGGTGCAGCCGCGTCAGCCATGGCGTTAGAGATAAAAAAGCTCATTTAGCACTCCAGTTGCAAATGTTGAATCTTGGGGTCAGAAAACTCAGTCCAAAGGCGGAACGGGGAGCCCGCGTTTGGCGTAGAAGGCATCGACAAAGGCGGCCAATGTACCCTGTTGAATAGCCTCGCGCAAACCAGCCATCAGCACCTGATAATGGCGCAAGTTATGGATGGTATTGAGCATGCTTCCCAGCATTTCGCCGCACTTGTCCAGGTGATGCAGATAAGCGCGGGAGAAGTTCTGGCAGGTATAGCAATCGCAGGTCGGATCCAGCGGCGATTCATCATGGCGATGGAACGCGTTACGGATCTTCAGCACGCCGGTATCAATGAACAGATGCCCATTGCGGGCATTACGGGTTGGCATCACGCAATCGAACATGTCCACACCGCGGCGCACACCCTCAACCAGATCTTCCGGTTTGCCAACGCCCATAAGGTAACGAGGTTTGTCAGCCGGCATCATGCCCGGCAGATAATCCAGGACTTTGATCATCTCGTGTTTCGGCTCACCTACCGACAGACCGCCGATGGCCAGACCATCGAAGCCGATCTTGTCGAGACCTTCCAGCGAGCGCATGCGCAGATCCTGGTGCATGCCGCCCTGCACGATACCGAACAACGCGGCGGTATTGTCACCGTGAGCATTTTTCGAACGTTGAGCCCAGCGCAGCGACAATTCCATCGACACGCGAGCGACGTCTTCGTCAGCCGGGTACGGCGTGCATTCGTCGAAGATCATCACGATGTCGGAGCCGAGATCACGCTGCACCTGCATCGATTCTTCCGGGCCCATGAACACTTTGGCGCCGTCGACCGGAGAGGCGAAGGTCACGCCCTCCTCCTTGATCTTGCGCATCGCGCCGAGGCTGAACACCTGGAAGCCACCGGAGTCGGTGAGGATCGGGCCTTTCCACTGCATGAAATCGTGCAGGTCGCCGTGTTCCTTGATCACTTGGGTGCCAGGGCGCAGCCACAGGTGGAAGGTGTTGCCGAGAATGATTTCTGCGCCAGTGGCAACGATGTCACGCGGCAACATGCCCTTGACCGTGCCGTAAGTGCCCACCGGCATGAACGCCGGGGTCTCGACGGTGCCACGCGGGAAGGTCAGGCGACCACGCCGGGCCTTGCCATCGGTGGCCAGAAGTTCAAAGGACATGCGACATTCGCGACTCATTCTGTTTCCTCTGGGCCGGTTTCTTTAGGGGCAGTAGGTGCGGGATTACGGGTGATGAACATCGCATCACCGTAGCTGAAAAAGCGGTAACCGTTGTCGACGGCGGCCTTGTAGGCGGCCATGGTCTCGGGATAACCGGCAAATGCCGAAACCAGCATCAACAGCGTCGATTCCGGCAAATGGAAATTGGTCACCAAGGCGTCGACCACATGGAACGGCCGGCCCGGGAAGATAAAGATATCGGTGTCGCCACTGAACGGCTTGAGCACGCCATCGCGTGCGGCACTTTCCAGCGAACGCACGCTGGTGGTGCCGACCGCAATCACTCGACCACCGCGCGCACGGCACGCCGCGACTGCATCGACCACGTCCTGGCCGACTTCCAGCCACTCGGTGTGCATGTGGTGATCTTCAAGCTTCTCGACGCGCACCGGCTGGAACGTCCCCGCGCCCACGTGCAACGTGACAAACGTGGTCTCGACGCCCTTGGCCGCAATTGCTTCCATCAGCGACTGATCGAAATGCAGCCCCGCCGTCGGCGCCGCCACCGCACCGAGTTTCTCGGCGTACACGGTCTGATAACGCTCGCGATCCGAGCCTTCGTCCGGGCGGTCTATATAAGGAGGCAACGGCATGTGCCCGACACGATCGAGCAACGGCAACACTTCTTCAGCGAAGCCCAGCTCGAACAACGCATCGTGACGCGCAAGCATTTCGGCTTCGCCACCGCCGTCGATAAGAATCTTCGAACCCGGCTTCGGCGACTTGCTGGAACGCACATGGGCCAGCACGCGATGCGTATCGAGCACCCGCTCAACGAGGATTTCCAGCTTGCCGCCGGACGCTTTCTGCCCGAACAGTCGCGCCGGAATCACCCGGGTATTGTTGAACACCATCAAATCGCCCGGGCGCAAATGCTCAAGCAAATCAGTGAATTGACGGTGTGCGAGGGCGCCGCTCGGCCCGTCAAGGGTCAGCAGGCGACTACCGCGACGCTCGGCCAAAGGGTGGCGGGCGATCAGCGAATCAGGGAGCTCGAAAGTAAAGTCAGCAACGCGCATGATGGGGTTCGTCTAGCAGGGCCGGAAAGTCTAGCGGAAATATCGAAAATTCTCTATGTACCTGATTGACCGACGGTAATCTCATCTCTATACTTCGCCGCCATTGAGCCCTGATGGCGGAATTGGTAGACGCGGCGGATTCAAAATCCGTTTTCGAAAGGAGTGGGAGTTCGAGTCTCCCTCGGGGCACCATATAGCAGTATCTGAGAGTCTCTACCAGCCTCTTAGACCCAGAGAAACCGGCCACTTGGCCGGTTTTTTTGTGCCTGGCTGTTTATCCCTGTCTCCCCTTATCCGTTGTATCCCTGTATCCCTGCTTGTATCCTGAGAAAAATACCGAACTTTGGGATACAAGGATGAAACGCGCAGACATCAAGCGCCGCCCTCTCGCCGATACCACGCTCTCAGGGCTTGAGCCTGAAACAAAGGAATATCGAGAGCTGGATGGAAACGGCTTATATTTCCGGGTCAAACCGGACGGGGGCAAATCATGGCAACTCCGGTACAAGCGTCCTGCAGGTAATTGGGCATGGATGGGCCTCGGCGGCTATCCAGAAGTCAGCGGCGCACTTGCCCGCGAAAAAGCAGCCGATCTGCGGAAGGTTGTCAGTAGCGGTGCCGACCCTCTTGAACAAAAGCGCTCGGCAAAAGCGGCAATCGATGCCGCTCGAACTCGAACCTTCAGAGCGGCTGCGGAAGCTTGGCTCAAGGCAAAGGAGGAAAAAGGTCTCGCCTCCTCCACTCTCAATAAAATCCGCACCTACCTCGACAAAGACATTCTTCCAGCGCTTGGTGATAAACCTCTGGACGAAATAACCCGAACCGATTGTGCAAATCTCCAGGCCTCCCTCGAAGCTCGGGAGGCGCATAACGTCGCTGAAAAATGTCGGACGTGGGTCAATCAGATCTTCGGCAGAGCAATCGGCTTGGGACTGACAGAAAACGATCCTGGTAGCCGTCTACGCGACATCGCAGCTCAAGCACCGAAAACTCAACAACACCCTCATTTGCTAGAGCCCGAACTCGGCGAGTTTCTCACTGCCTTAAAGAACACCCCCAGCAGACTCACCGCTCGAACGGCGGCATGGCTTTGTATATGGACAGCCTCAAGGCCGGGAATGGTTCGTCTAGCTGAGTGGAAAGAGTTCGATCTCGATAAAGCTCTGTGGACTACACCTGCATCGAAGATGAAGATGCGCCGAGACTTCGTGTGCCCTCTTCCTTACCAAGCTCTGGTCGCACTTAGAGAGCTGCACGCTTTAACCGGGCGCAGCCGCTGGCTATTTCCTGGAGTTGGTGCGAAGAATCCGACTATCAGTGAGAACACAATCAATAAAGTATTCGCGACCATTGGCTACAAAGGACGTCTTGTTGGCCACGGCACGCGGCACACAGCGAGCACCCTGCTCCGTGAACACGGATGGCCAAAGGAACATGTGGAGGCGCAATTGGCCCACAAAGAAGAGGGCATCTCGGGGGTCTACAACAAAGCTCAGTACCTCGAGCAACGGACAACCATGATGCAGTGGTATGCCGATCATCTGGACAAGTTGCAGAATGGGAACGTCGTGCTGGGCCAGTTCGGACAAGCCATTTGACCATGCCAATCCTGATGCCTAAAAAAACCGGTGTTCCACGTGTTCCATGTGTTCCGAAATTGGTGAAAGCCCTCAATTGCGTGGCTTTCAATGGTGGAACACAAATAGCGCTCAACTGGAACACATGGTCGATGGCACACAAAAGGTGTTCCAGGATCGGCAACACCGGCAAGCAGAAATCCCTCTCCCTCACTGGCGGCCTCACAGCTCTGCGGGGCGCAGGCGCTCGCGTTTTTTCGGGCACAGAAACGGGGCGAGGGGTGGATGTTGAATAGAAAATTTTACTTAAGCGCTCCCCTCAACATTGAGGGATGGGAGATTGTCGAAACGTTTGAGCGATTCACGCTATACGACGAATTTGCAGAACGCATCGATGATGCTCTCGAACTCATACTAGAGGGCCAAGAGCACTGGGCGAGCCATCTGACAGATGGGGAGTGGTCCGCTGAGTCCATTCGAGTGCTGGCAAATGTCAGACGGCTCTCCTACAACATACGCCAACAATTTGAGCGATCCAGAGACGATTTACCCCAATGCATCCACTGGACAATAGGGGAATCGTCCAACTCAGCTATTACTGATAGCCAATACATTGCCGCGCTGGCGATTGATCGAGCTTGCCGTGTCATTGAGACACTAGAGAGGTGGTTGAGTGGCTTCGACAAGGACCTATGTGCGGGAAACTGTGAGAATTTAGCGGCTCTGATTGCAGATGCGTCAGACGACTTTATGGAGCTTGTGGAAGAGGTACGTCACGAGCAACCTCATCTGGAAATCGAAGCACGTGAGGCGGCCGCTGACTTGATGGGTGCAGCCCGGCATTACATGACCTTGGCGAACGTCTACGCCTCTCCGCTTTTGAGCAGCGCAGATAAGATCCGGATTAGTGCAACTGCGCGCAAAGCGGGCAACAGCTCGGCAGCCATACGCCGTGAAGCCACGATAGATCGCAATGAGAGCATTTGCTCCCACGCCAAGCGCCTGCTCAGTGATGGTCGATCAGAAAGAGAGATCGTTGGCATTATCGCAGGCACCGATTCTGCACTTAAGTTACCGAGCGGTACCGCCAAGCTTTCCACAAAACAAATCCGCAATATTTTAGTCGCAAACCGTGTGATTTCTTAAAAGCAGCGCAGCGTTTACAGACTCAATTCGACATTACCTGTCATATACATTCAACTTGGTGCTAATCAGAGACGATTTGACTAGCTAAAAAGCGAGCGCCTCCGGAGGCATAGCCACCAATCGCAAGAGGCGAGTCCTTCTCGGACAGGCTCGCCAACCATAGCCTCACGTTACGCTTGTCTAGATCTTGTCGTTTTTTCTTAAAATACGTCATTTTTTTGGGCGTAATGCTTGAGCTTAAGAATCACACGCGCAGGGGCTGCCCTCCTGACATAAGCTACTGCTACAGTATCCAAAAATGCTGCACGTTCACCTTGGCATTTAAAGAAAGGAATCCACTTTGAACAAAAAAATTTCTGAAAGATTTGAAAGCTTGATGAACGAAGTAAATGCGATAGAAACAGCCAAAGTCAAAGTAGCCAGCGATTACGGTGATGGGTGGCGAATCGACCACGACGCCCTTCTATCTTGGCGTGTAAAAGCAAAAAACATTATAATTCAAGTTTGCGGAGAAGCTTCACAGCATTTCGTCGAATTTGTTCATTCAGAAAAGTTAAACGGTTTAGGCGATGGTTATTACAAGGCGTTGAAACGCACCCGAGCTGTTTTAGGGGCGGCAAAAGATGACTTTGAGGGCGGCTATTTGACGTCTATTAAGGCTTTAGTCCAAGCTGAGGTTTTCGACAATGAACTAGAGCAAGCGGAAGAGCTCTTGACAAGCGGCTATCATGTTGCAGCAGCCGTTATCGCAGGGGTCGTCCTTGAAACCGGACTTAGAGAATTATGCGACAGAAGTACTCTTGAGCATGGCAAGCTCGACAAGATGAACGCTGATCTGGCCAAGGCTGGTACCTATAATAAACTTCAGCAGAAAAGGATTACCGCGCTCGCGGACATTAGAAATAATGCGGCACACGGGAAGTCCTCTGAATTTTCTGCGGACGATGTACGCTCTATGATTAAAGAAGTAGAGCAATTTTTAGCACAGCATCTAGGATGATACTCGTCCAGACGTCAAATAGACCGAACCATCTGCATCGTTCACTATCGATGTATTAAAGCAGCCTCACCAACCATAGTACGAGGGATTGTATGGAACTTACTTTCTACGACAGCAACGGCCAACCATACTGCTACTGTCAAGACGGTGAACATCTTTACACATTCGGCGGCCAGCCTATTGCATATATCCATGAGGAGTCTATTTACTCCTTCCCCGGAAGGCATTTAGGTTGGTTCGTTAATGGCTGGATTTATGACCCCAATGGACGTGCCCTGCTATTCACTGAACATGCCAATGGTGGTCCTGGTAAACCCGGGCGAGCTGGTCGGCCAGGAAAAGCAGGTCGAGGTGGTCGTCCAGGAAAGGGCGGGCGTACAGGACGCCCTGGCCGCCCCGGCTTGAGCGCGAGTTGGTCTAACCTCACAGCAGCAGCATTTTTTAACCAACCCTAACACCGTAATGTTATTGAAAAGGGAAGTGAACCACCGTTCATTTCCTTTCCCTAATTTAGCGTTAGCCCTGTAACTCTCCACGACTACAGGAAACGTTAAATGACTGCGACAACGCTTCAATCCATAACGCCGCTTTCACCCTCCGCCACTGATTTGCTCACACCCGATCAAGTGGCCGCTACTCTGGGTCTGTCTCATCGCACGCTCGCCGCTTGGCGCAGTTCGCGCCGCAATCCGCTGCCGTATGTAAAAGTCGGAAGTCGCGTGCGTTATCGACCTAAGGATGTGTCGACTTGGCTCGAAAGCCGCACACATAGCGCTGCCACAAGTGCGAGGAACGAGCAGTGAAAACCTCTCGCCTCCACTCCTCTGCAAACGACTCTACGCAAATCGACCCATCGCTGACGCTCATCCGTATCGCCGAGGTCATGGCCATCGTCGGCCTTGCGCGCCCCACCATCTACAAGCTGATGAATGAGCCTGAAAGTGGTTTTCCTAAAACCGTAAAACTCACCAACAGCAACGCTCGCGGCGCCCCGGTCGCCTGGGTTTTGTCGGAAGTTCAAGCTTGGGCACGCGGTCGCATTGAAGCCCGTGATGAGGTGGCCGCATGAAGCGTAACTACTGCCCATTCAAAGGCCCCTTCCACGACTCCTACAGCATCGGCTTTCAGCTCTACGCTCAAGGCGGAATCAATTGGCGTCATCGCACCATCGCCGGCGTGAGCTGGAATGGTGAAGAAAAAGAGGCGTTCTTTTTCAATCCTGATGGCCTCGTATTGCCGCTCACACCCAATCCCTGGGAACTGCCGGAGATCATCCGCAAGCACGCCGTTCGCCGTGAGTTTTCCAGCATTCACGGTCATGGCCATTTCGCGATGAAGGAAGGACGTCGTGCAGGGCTGAGCCAATTCGCGCTCAACAACTGGGTTACCTATTGGCTGATCGATCAGAAGGATGGCTACTCCAACGATTCGGACGTCTGGGGCAAGTTCGTTGACAAGGAAATTGAGCAAGAAAAGGGCATCAGTGAACGGCTCTATACAGATCTGCGCATTACATCCGACCTCAGTGAATACATGGAAGGGTGTCTGAACGAGCGGCGCAATGTACTCGCCGAGCAGCACCGTCGCCGCTACGCGGAGGATAGGAAGATCCTCGCGTGGCTCAAGGGTGACACTCCGCCTCCGTTGTTCGCCAACGTGCAGGAGGCAGCGTGAGTCATTCGATTGCCAATCAAGCTTTGATGCATCCCTTTTCAGTACTGCGACGCATCGGCTTTTCATACGCCACGATGCAGCGCCTCGAGCGCTATCGCAGCCGACACGACAAACAGGGGCGCGTGGTCAGTGTACTTAGCTGGGCCGACGGTACCTGGTGCGCCCTCGCACTCCACTGCGAAAACATCGGTGCGGTGATTGTCGACGAAGGCCAGCAAACGGATGCCTACGAAGACGCCCGCTCAATGCTCGATGACGGCTTCCTGCCCCTGCTCAATCTGCGCTGGGAAGCCCACGCCTGAAACGAAAACGCCCCCGGCGGCAACCGGGGGCGTTTGAGGTCAATCTGTATGCCCGGTCAATTTATGTCGCATCAAAAAAATGCGCAAGGCTTCGCGCCGGTTGCGCTAATAAAATCTCGAGGTTATTCTGCCGGTGTCGCTGCAAATTCAGTGACCGGGTTTGGCGACCCGAGATACTTGGCGCACAGGCGCCCCATACGACAGCAGGCGCTTTTTTTGTGCCCGCCGTTTCGTGTTATGGCAGCTGTGCGTGGGAGACCTTCGGGTCTGCCGGGTTCCAAGTTCCCGGTTCGCCAACCTGCGCACAGCTGCCACCTTAAATCGTTTGGCGACGATCAGTGGCAGCTCCATCTTCAAACTTGGAGCTACACATATGCCCGCCCTCATTCCGTCCAAAAATCGCGCCGCTGCACACCGTGCAATGGCTCTCGCCGCTCTACACGCCAACTCCAGTCTTGCTACACGTCTCGCCCGCTACAACGCACACATGGCCAAAGCTCGCGCTCTCGAAGCCGCAGGCGGTGCCCAATGAACAACGCCCTGAGCTTTGCCCTGCCCGAAGACATTCTCAGCGTCAGCCAGCGCGCCGGGGCCGGTGTACCGATTGACGCCATAGCGTGCGCCATTGAGCGCGCGGACTCGGTGCTGACGTTGCTCGAAGACCACTTTGAAGGTGAGTCGCGCCTCTCCAACCGTGTTATTGCCGCCGTCATTTGGGACGTTCGCGGCACCCTCGGCTTGATCAAAACTCTCGCTCTGCACGGTGATACCACTTCTGTTCCAGCGGAGCACGAAGGCGGTGCGCTATGAACGCGTTGACCACGATAGGCCGTACGGATTTTTCGTCTGCAAATGCCAGCGGCTTGAAGTTATTTCGCGTCAACGCAGGCATCCCCATCGAAGATGCTCTGGAGCTAGCCTCTCAGTTGCAAGACCACGTGAACCTGCTCAACCGCGACGCCGCCATGAGCGATCAATGCGAACGGTTTAGTTGGCCTGCTCTTTATCTAGGTGAAATGGCAAAAGCGCTGCTTGATGACGTGGCTGACACCCTGTTCTCGCCGAGGGCCGACACATGAGCCAGCACCAGAGCAGCAAAACGAAACGTCCGAGCTTCGCCGACGTAAAAGCCGCCTCGCTGAAGGATATTGACCGTGTCCTAGCGCACTGGCTGCCCAACGGAAAGCGTGTCGACGGCGGCAAGGAATACACCGCCCCCAATCCGACTCGCACTGACAAGCAAGCAGGTTCGCTCAAGGTCAATTTGAACAAAGGCACGTGGGCTGACTTCGCCACTGGCGACAAGGGCGGAGACCTTATCGACTTGGTGCGCTACTTGGACGGCGGCACAGATGTCGAGGCGTGCGTGAAGCTCACCGAACTGCTGAGCGTGAGCGTCGGTGCGGCGCGGTCGGCTCCCGCTCAAGGTAAAACCAAAGCGCCAACATGGACCGCCATACAGCCGATCCCGGCCGAAGCGATGCAACGTTGCCCGGTCCGCCATCGAGATCACGGTGCTCCGTCGAAAGTCTGGATATACCGTGACGCTAGCGGTCAGCCACTCATGGCGCTTTACCGCTTTGATCTCGGTCCAGATGAAGACGGCAAGCCTAAAAAAGTCTTCGCTCCACTGACTTGGTGCCAGCGCTCCAACAGCGAATCCACGCAATGGCGATGGCAGGGATTGCCTGACCCGCGTCCGCTCCTGCGCTTGGAAGAATTGGCACTGCGCGATTCTGCACCTGTCGTGTTGTGCGAGGGCGAAAAAGCCGCCGATGCGGCAAGCGAATTGATGCCGGACTTCGTGGCCATGTGCTGGCCCAACGGGTCTAACTCTTGGCACAAGGCCGACCTGAGACCACTCAAAGGGCGCTCGGTTGTGCTTTGGCCGGACAACGACAGCAGCGGCAAGTCGTGTATGGAAGAAGTCGCCAAAAAGCTGCACGAAATCGGCGCCGAATCGGTCCGGTTCGTCGCGCTCAATGTGTTCAAACGCAAGCCCACTTTGATGGACGATCAAGCAGCCTTCGCCAAAGGTGGCAATTGGGACGACGGGGACGATGCCGCCGACGCACTCAGTAAAGGTTGGACGGCAGCACACGTCGCCGAGCTGGCGCGCAGCGGTGAGCTTTTAGTTCCTCTCCCACACGAGCAAGCTGACGAACCTGCAGAGCCAAAAGCAGCAGCCAAACAACCGGCAAAATCGAAAACTGATTTGCTGCCCGGTGGTTTTCGATTGGCCCCTGAAGGGGTGTTCTATACCGGCGATGATGGTGAGTCGCGGCCTGTGTGTTCCTCCTTGGAGATTCTCGCTCGTACCCGCGATGACAAGGGTCACAACTGGGGTTTGCTGGTTGAATTCGATGATCCAGACGGCGCTAAAAAGCGTTGGAACATTCCCGCTCGCAACATGACCGGCGACTTCGGCAAAGACGTATTGGGGCCGCTGGTGGATATGGGATTGCGCTTGCCTGGTACGCGCTCCGGCCGCAATGCCCGCAACGATCTTCAGAGCTACCTGCAAGGTTTCGATAGCAACGAACGGGCGCGCTTGGTCACTCGACTTGGATGGCATGGACCTGCATACCTGCTACCCGATCAGCAGATCGGCAATAGCCATGAGCATCTATTTTTTTGTGATGCTGGGGCGCAGCTTCCTCCCATCAGCGAGGCCGGCACACTGGAGCAATGGCAAAAGCAAATCGGCGCACTTTGCGTAGGCAATCACCGCTTAGCGTTTGTCGTCAGCGCGGCTTTTGCTGGGCCGCTGCTGCACTTGCTGGGTCATGAATCAGGTGGGTTCCATCTTTATGGCGACAGCTCCGGCGGCAAGACGACTCACCTACAAGTTGCCGCGTCGGTGTACGGCGGGCCGAGATTGGTCCGGTCGTGGCGCTCTACCGACAACGCGTTGGAGTCGATTGCCGCCGCGCATTCGGACGGCGTCTTGGTACTCGACGAAATCGGTATGTGTGATCCGCGCATCATCGGTGAAACGGTGTACATGCTCGGCAACGGCACGGGCAAAGCTCGCGCCAATGATCGAGGGCTAGCGGGCCGTCAGGTGCAAGAGTGGCGTTTGCTGTTTCTTTCGACCGGCGAAAAGACACTTGCACAGCACATGGCTGATGCAAACAAGGAGCTAAAGGCGGGGATGGAAATCCGCATGCTCGCCGTGCCTGCAGATGCGAGCAAAGGACTGGGCATGTTCGACGTGCTGAACGGATTCGAAGACGCCGCCGCCCTGTCGGACGCGCTCAAAGCCCGCGTAGGCAAATACTACGGTACGCCGCTTACCGCGTTCCTTTCGGCACTGTGCAAGCCCGGTGAAATGCTCGGCTGGACAGCCATGCTGCGGCGCACGGTGGAGCGCTTTATCGCCAAAGCTCTTCCTGCATCCGCCAGCGGTCAGGCTCATCGAGCCGCTGCTCGCTTCGGTCTCGCCGCTGCAGCTGGTGAACTGGCGACGGCACTTGGCGTTACTGGCTGGCCGGAAGGTACTGCGACCACAGCGGCGCAGGTTTGCCTCAATGCTTGGCTCGAAGAGCGCGGCGGTGCCGGGAACATGGAAGGCGACGCCATTGTGAGTCGATTGCAGCAAGTGATCGAGCGATTCGGTGAAAGCCGTTTCACACGCTGGGACGGTCTTGCCGCCAAAACCGACGATCACGCACCACGGACGACCGACCGCCTCGGCTTCCGGCGCACAGTTGAACACGGCATGGGCGATGGGGTTTACACGTTAGTCACCTACTACTTCCTGCCCACTGCGTGGAGGGCCGAAGTGTTCAAAGGCATGAGCCTCACCTTGGTCAATCGGGAACTGATCGAGCGCGGGATTTTGGAAGCCAGCGCGGAAGGTCGGGCTGCGCAATCGGTGCGGCTCCCTGGGCTCGCAAAAACGAGAGCGTACGTGGTTCACGCCAACGCCCTTCTCTCCTCTGAAACCGAAGCCGCGTGAAGTATTGGCGGATCGAGGAGAGCTGCCGGCCGCTTCGGGTCTGGCCCGCCCGGAATAATGCGTACAAACACCACAAATTTTGAAATGGAAGAATTCTAATGAGCGAACTTCAAAAGCAACTCAAGCACCATCAAGCGGAACTGGAACGTCTCAAAAAGGCGCTACCGAATCTTAGCGCGGCGGCAAAGGAGGCCAAACGCTTCCACGCAAACAACCGCATCAATAGAGCGCCTTATCCTCGCGAAATCACTGATGCGTTTGATAACGCTAAATCTGCTATCGAGGGTCACGCTTCGGAGATCAAACGTATTCAAAGGCTGATCGACTGGGAAGATGGCACCCGGTTCGCGAGCGCCAACATCAAAAAGGCTCAGAAAGAAATCAGTCAGGTACAGAGCGACCTGCAAAAGCTGCAGGACAAACGCCTAAAACTGTCGACCAAACTGCAAAAGCTTGAGGATGAGAAACGAGCCGAAGTCGAGAAGGCCCAATATGCGGAGAAACAAGCCGCGGCGAGTTATGCGGTAGCTCTCAGTGATGGAGACGATGCAGATGAGCAGCATGCGGAGAAGGTGCTGCGTCTCGCCTCCGAAGCACTGGCAACGGTGACACGTGGCAAGCGAGGATTGGCAGCGACCGCGCAAGCCTTGAAAAACGAAGTCGAGAAGCTCGATGTGGAAATCACAGAGATCAGAGAGGTTTTGAAAGATCTTCGTCAGCGGCAGCTACGCGTAGCGCGGATCATGTGGGCTGACCGCATGGACAAGGCCGCTCAGGAATTTGCCGCTGTCGCAGCACACTTGGAAGCCACCGAGAAAGCCTTGGGATGGAGAAGCTCGTTGAGTGAGCTCTATGTGCCTTTACAAACCCCGTATGGGGCTTCGTGCATCAGCGAGAAGACAATCCGAGATAAAGCATATGCGCTGTCCATGGAGCAGTTGCTAGCCGCCTGACTCACCGCATTGCCGATACCTACGGCGATGCTTTCCACCCATAACCGGATCACCAAATCGCGGAACACCAAACGTGTTCCGTATAACTGGTGTTCCGGTTATTTGTATTTGGTGTTCCACCTCTGGAAGCCCCTAATTACTTGGCCTCTAGCGTTTCTGGAACACGTGGAACACATGGAGCACCGCGTTTTCACTACCTACGATTTAGCCTCCCCTCGCCCCTATACACGGCGTGAACCTTCAGCGCGAGCGGACGCGACGGATCGCTCCAGATCCACCGATCTACTGTGTCTGACTCCTCCCAGGCGAAGGAGTCGGAGCGGCAGATTTTACGGGTCCTCCCTAAGGGGGGCCCCCTACACGGGTTATCAGACTCGCGGATTCTCTCTAGCTGAGATAACCGCATGCATGTCCGTCTTTGCTTTCCGAACTGTTCGTTTAAAACTGGAAATGCTAGCGTCAGATTTGCACTCGCTCTCCAGCAGCCACTGGCTCTCAAAAAAACACCGAAAGTACGCCGCCAATGAAAAAAGAGGTATGGTAGAAAAAGTTGCCACAGCGAACCAACGCAAGGATTGCCAGGAGGTCGGCTGGTACCAACCGCCCTCACCTACTAATCTGTAAAGGTTGATAGAGATGGAAATAGGTGACGAATGGGTAGAAGCTTTTTTTTCCGCTGTAGACAATAACAATGTTCTCAAAAGGAGAGAATCAAGCACTGTAGAGTTCAAGCTTGTATTTGATTGGACAGTTAAGGAATTCAGATCAAACATTGCAAGAACAGCTGCAGCATTCGCCAATAGAGATGGCGGAGTAATCGTTTTTGGAGTTGCAGATCAACCTCATACGTTGGTTGGCATAGATAACTTTGAAAACATTGATGATGCCGACATATCTACCTTTCTTAACGAGCACTTTGCTCCGAGCATCGAGTTCTCAAGATACACAGTCAATATCGACGATTTAATTCTCGGCGTACTTAGAATCGAATCAGCCCGTACCAAGCCGATAGTGTGTATAAAAGATTCAGCTAAAACGTTTGACTCTGACATTTATTATCGATACTCCGGCCGCTCATCCAAAATTAAATCTTCAGACTTGTTTTTGCTGTTGCAAGAAGGCAGAGAGGCGGCGCAACGAAAATGGGTAGACTTGCTCACCGGTGCCGTAAAAATTGGTGTTGATAACATTGGATTATTGAATATTGCATCAGGAGAGCTTAAGTCCTCTAACAACAATACCTTTCTGATAGATGAATCCATCCTCGATAAAATAAAAATATTGGATAAATTTTCTGAGGAGGAGACAGGAGCACCGGCTGTTCGTGTCATAGGCGACGTCATTGACGGAGTAAAGATAATAGAACGTGCCAGAAACATTCACGAAGAAGACGTTTACCTAGCATTTTTAACCGAAAAACTTCAAGCACCACCCCTAGATTACATATCATCAATACTAAGAATGAACTCTGAATACTATCCAATATATTATTTCTTGAATGAGTCAGGCACGGATAAAAACAAGCGCGAGGAAGCAATATCAGCATTAGTCAGTAGGTTTAAAGTGAAGCAAAAGATTATCAGCAGATTACACAACGATCTGCATTTAGAACAAAAACGAAAATCCTACTCTATATCAAACACACCACTAGGCTTGCAACGAAGAGCTTATCTACAAGTTTATCAATCGGGAGACGACATCCAGATCGAATCCGATGCACAATGCAAAGTTGCTTTGGAAGCAATCTTTAGCCTTGACACTGATGAGTTTGATGACACGCATGTCAAATCACAACTCTTTAAAATGTACGAGCATTTCTATCCATTTACTTCTGAAGCGACCAACTATCTGTTTCGCTGGGCACTGACCTATTTAGACAACAAACAAAATAAATAAAAATCTTATTCAAAGACTCGTTTGCATTCGGGGAAGTTTACAAATGAAAAAAATCTCGTGGCTTCACTTAAGCGACCTTCACGCAGGTATGGATGGACAACCAAGACTCTGGCCGAGTTTGAAACACTCCTTATTTGCCGACTTGAAAAACCTGCACAGAACAAACGGACCATGGGATTTTGTTGTTTTTTCAGGTGACTTAACCCAAAAGGGCAGCAAAGAGGACTACCTAAATTTAAGCGAAGTGCTCAAAGAATTGTGGGCAATATTCCAAGATCTAGGCTTTAACCCATCGTTATTCTGTGTACCTGGAAATCATGACTTAGTACGCCCACCACAATTTCAGCCAGAAGCCATGGTTTTAGAAGAGTGGTGGGAAAAAAGCGGGGACTTTCATAGCAACTTTTGGAAAGCAGAAAGCCCCTATCTTAAGTCGACAAACAATAATTTCGAAAACTACACAAACTGGATCTCGACCCTCGCAAGCGTGGGAATTAAAAATATTGGCACAACCACAGGCATAATCGCCGGCGATTGCGCAGGAACAATAACCATAGACGACATAAAGATCGGTCTTATTGGTTTGAATTCAGCTTGGCTTCAGCTGGGCAATAACAAATACACTGAAAAACTACATATAGACACAAACCAAGCATTAGCCTTAACTGATAATGACCTTCAAAGCTGGTGTGAACGAAATGACTTTAACCTTCTTGTAACACATCATCCTTTAGACTGGCTTCATAAAGCAAGCCAAAAACTATTTCACGAGCATATAAACCCTGATGGACGCTTCACCTGCCATTTATTTGGCCATATGCATGAGCCAAACCATAAGACAGTCTCAATCGGTGGAGGAGCTGCAAAGAGGGAAATACAAGCTGCTTCTCTGTTTGGGCTTGAGCATATTCAAAGCGAAGGCATACAGCGCATACACGGGTACTCACTTAATCGGATCTCTGTCGATGCTGGTACAGCCACGCTTTCTTTCTGGCCTCGAAAAGACAGGCTAATTGCAGGTGGCAGAAGGGTAGTTGGAGCTGACCCCTTTTTTGAGTTTGACGAAATAACTACGACTTTAACCTCATCGAACTCATCAAGCCCAACTACGACTTATGCTAAACCCGACCTGCAAGTCTCAAAAAATATAAGTATTGAAGACTTCGCGGAAGTCTCTGAAGGTGTTCTAGAAACATACTCAATGAAGATTGCACCTTCACCGGAGCATTGCGATGTCCGAAGATTACAATCAGAACAAGTTGTAAATGCGCTCTCTACAGACAGATGCTGTTGGTTAATCTCAGAATGGGGTATGGGAGAAGACGGGTTTCTTTGGGCATTACAATTTAAAAATAATGAGACAATGTCTCGCCTTTTCAGCATAGACATGAAAAGCTTCAGGGACCTTCTAAGTTTTCAAGTTAGCATTCAAAATGAAACTGGTTACTCTATAGAGGAACTATGTGGTGCGCTAGAGACGGTAACGGGCGCTGTTCTAGTCCTTGACGATATCCCTATAGACACCAACTGGGCTATTGCACAGACTGAGGAGCTGCTTAAGTTGGTAAAAATCTTCCTAGATTTCATACCGAGCTTAAAAATAATATTGCGATCTCGCATAGTGCCCAATAATGCCCTTTACACGAACATTGAACTTAAGGCACTGGACCAAGGCGATACTAAGTCCTACATCCTTTCACATCCAAACGGTGGGGCAAAATACTGCACATACGAGGCAGTGGACCGAATTTATAGAAATACTGACGGAATACCAAGCGTCATAGATGCAATACTGAAAAATTTGTATGTAACAGGATTATCAGGCCTGTCCGCCATATCTTCCGATGTCGCAGGGAAAGAAGTCATCAATACGACCGGAAATGAGGCCTTAAGAAAAACGATACTGGCAATAGGTGAATCTCCTGATCCTGCTATCAAACGCAGCTATGATCTTTTGAAAGCACTCACAATCTTCCCGCAAGGGGAGCAACTCCAACGTATTAAATACTTTAACAACAGAGTGCCTTTCTACCCTTCCAGCGTGTTCGAATTAATGAGCAGGGGGTTGGTTCACACGGTAGAGATTGAGAGCTTGGGAACCAAGTCTGTTGACGGCGAAAATACGATTATTGTAAACCGCCTAGCGCGGGAAACTGTAATTGACATGATGCCTCCAGCACAGTTTAAAGAGCTCAACCGGAAGGCTGCGGTGTTGTATTTCGGAGAAAAAGTTGGCCAGGGCGGATTTAAACCACCACGATCTTTGCGATTTGATCAGCCGGGGCGATCTAACCCTGAAGTATCCAACGCGGCAGTTATCATACAGAGATTAGCCGTCGATGCTGCAAGTAGCGCGGACGAGAAAAAAATAAATAGCTTGGTATCACTTATTTCCTTCCACGCAAAATCGTTGAAAACTGGAAGTTACTTCAAAGCCTCGGTCGATTTTTTTCAAGATTTGCTTCCAATCATCTCCGAGTGCATATCAGATCGTCAGCACGCATACCTGACAAATCTATATGTAAGTAGCTTGCGTATGCTTGACGGTGATGAAAACACTGCTCAAGCGCGGGACCTGATACTTCAAATACCTGCAGGCGCGCTTAGCAAAGCAGACCAAGTAACTTGCGAGTTAAACCTCGCACTTTGCCATCACTCATTAAAATCATCAGAAGAGGCCATCAAAAGTGCTGAACGCGTAATTAAACTTGACCCACGCTCAAATTTATCCATTCAAGCTCGCTGGATAATATTGCAAAATAATGAGGACGATCCAGCTTTAGAGACAAAGTTAAACGAGCTCGAAAAAACTGCCATTAAGCGCAAAACCCATGTCGTAATAGCCAGTATAGCGCTTGACAGAGCTGCAAATACGGATGATCCGATTCAGCAACGCGCAATGTATGAAAAAATAATCACCGAAGCAAATAACAATGGAGACACGTACAACTCTATCAGAGCAATTGTTGCTCTTGGCGAAATCCGCGGAATTACACATTCACAATTAGACAAGCGCAGACTTATCTCGGCTTATCATTACTTATACAAAGGCGGCTTTCTCCACTTATTTAATATGTGCCATAAGGCATTATGGTCCATCTTCGAGAAAGAGCGCGACCTAACAAATCTGCTGCAGTTATTTAAGTACAGTTCGCTTGTTTGGCGCTTGCGTGGAAAAGAAAAACAAGAGCGCGATGCCGTCAAACGTTTGAAGTCGTTCACCTCAGGCAAATCAACCGAGGTTTCCGCTTCCAGCCAGACGATGGCCTACTATATATTCCGAAGCAACTCACCAGATTAACTTATTGAAACCCAGATGAGCTGTTCTCGAACCACCATCATCAGAGCTCATCGACAACATATCAAACGGCCCTCAAATGCATCCTTCGATTAACGCACCCATTAATTTCAATTATTTAATGCCAGAAGAACATCCAAAAAACCCTTACTCACCTTGTTGGTGTCTCTCAGGGAAAAAATGGAAATTCTGCCATAAGACCAGAGCGTCCGAAAAAAGCATTCATGAAAAGGAGTATCAACGTCTCGTTCGCAAAAACTACAACCAGGGAAAGTGCCTTCACCCTGAAGCGAGTTCAAACACCTGCACTCTGCCAGCCATAAACTCTCACACTATCCAAATGAACGGCGGAATAACCACATTATCAGCAGCACAACATGTCTATACCTTCAAGCTTGTCGACTCTATGAAGAGCGAAATTTATGAGCCTAAAAACATAGGAATCAGAAAAGCATCTACTTTCTTAGGTTTTTGCAAAAAACATGACAGCGCACTTTTTAAGGTTATTGAGACCCTTCCAATCGAAATTACCCAAACCACAGCTTTTTACATGTCATATCGCGCTATTTCATATGAACTTCACGGAAAACAGCGGGCTTCGGCAGCCACACCATTCATGACGTTGCAAGACAAAGGAAAGCCATTTGAAGCTCAGGCATGGTTACAGAATTACGCGCATCTTTCTGCACAAGGATATGCAACGGGATTGAGAGTACACAAACAAATAAAAGATCGGTATGACCAACTACACTTGTCAGCTGATCTTACAGAGTTTAATTTTTACGCAATTGAATTTAGTCGCCCTTCCCCCATTGTGGCATGCGGTGCTTTCTGCCCTGAATTTGATATTCATAACAATCCGCTACAAAAACTTTCACAAGGGACGCACGATTTTCAGGCGATTTCTCTGAACGTACTAAATCTCAATGACAAATCTTACGCTATCTTCGGGTGGCTAGACGATAAATATCTCATTGCTAGAAACTACATTTCTGCCCTAAAAGAACATCCAGAAGAGTTAGTTGCGGATTTAATATTAAAGATTTGCTTTCAAAACCTTGAGAACACCTATATCTCTCCGGAATGGTGGGATTCTCTCAGCATTCCTCATAAAAAAATAATTTGCAGTATATTCAAAACTGGAATAGGAACAGTACCAAAAACAGCAAGTAGTTTGCTTACGACCGAGGCGTTATGGAGGGAGCGTATCGTTAGGTTTCTCTCTTAACGCTAACGAATAATTTACCGTAGGCAGTTTAGCCGGGCAGAGGTTACTTAATGTCAGTCCAACTGCGATGCATCTCTATCCTCAGTCGTGAACTACGCTGATCGGTGCCCCCAACCAAAACCAACGACAGAGCTATCCATGAGTCAGCTGACCACCACTGCAAGATTTGTATGCCCGGTTTGTAAGAAAGCAGCCTGCGCAACGGTTGAAGTGCCAGAGGTTGATTGGTGCGTCGAGCCTCTCTCGGACTCGCTGTCAGAAGATGATGGTGAAATGGAGTGTGATCAATGCGGGGGATTTTTTGCTATCAACATTCAGAGCTCACCTGCCGGCTGTTTTATAAAACTGGTTGACCATCCCAATTTGGACGTTGATGCCGAGGAGGCCCCGTTCGCATCCGATGACTCTCAGGAAAATGAATGGCTGAACGACTTCATTCCGCAAAGTCCGTATGACGTATACGACTCAAATTATCATCATTTGGGAGAAGTCCTTGCGGAGTGCTCAGCCGGTGAGTCAGGTGTTATTAGACGATCTGCGGCGGTGATACAGAGAATGATCTTTGCAGAGACAATCAGCTCCATGGAGGCATACCTGGGGGACACACTCATAAGCGCCGTGCTTACCGACCCTAAGGCAATGCAGCGTCTAACCATCAGGGACAAGGATCTATCAGAGGCAAAGGTTTCCCTCAATGCCATTTTGGCAAATCCAAATGTGGTCAGCGACAAAATCCGGATACATCTCCAAGGACTCCTCTATCACAATCTACCAAAAGTCGCTGCAATCTTTAGGGTCGCCTTGGAGGTCAATATTTTTCCAAACGAGGATCTCAAGGTTCGACTGCTCAAATTCGTACAACTTCGGCACGACGTTGTTCATCGGAACGGAAAGGACAAAAACGGAGAGGAACACTCATTCCCAGCGGAATGGGTCATGGAGGCGATGGAAGACGTAAGAACGTTTGTCCAAAACGTTCAGTCGTCTGTCTCCCGCGCTCGACTTCAATTACTCTACCCTCATACGGAAATGGAGCAGCCGGAATGAATCTGTATCCCTGCTTGTATCCCTGACCACCAAATATCGCTGCAAGCCTTGTATTATATGGAACCCGACAGTCTCCCTCGGGCACCAAAATTAAGAAAGGTCTTGCTTAGCAAGGCCTTTTTTTTCGTCTGTCGGAAAGTGGCCGCTGTTGTAGGAGCTGCCCTAGGCTGCGATCTTTTGATCCACCGCTTCTTGGTCAACCGAAAACCCAAGGATCCCCCCCATGGAAACGTCACTGGAAACAGTCGCCCTTTTCTCCCTCAAACTCGCTTACGAGGAAGAAGGCCTGAGCCCGATCCTGCGGGATGACATGATCATGGGTGATTACCAGAAAGACATTTTCGAACTATTGGTGCGGCGTGGGGATGTCGAGACCATTCAGTTCAAGATGAATGAATGCCTGAGCCTGGCCATGGATGCCTTGGGCGGTGTCGAAAAACCGCTGGGACGTGAGTTGCACAAGTTGTCCGCTGAGTTCAGTGAGGCGCGTTCGCTGGAGCAGCTGGATCAGCCGCTCCTTGCGCTCAAGGGCTATTTGAAAGACATCTTGTAATGGGCTGAGCCGTTACAGCAGATGCTTCGAGATGTACTTGGAGATCTCCACCATCGACGTCTTCCCGGTGAATTCGAACTTCACCTTCCCCAGTGACGAGAAGTAAATCTCCAGCTCCGAATCCAGATCGAAGGTGCCCGAGGTTTCCACGGAATACGCGACGATGTTCTTGTACGGCAAGGAAGTGAAATCTTTCTTGCTGCCGGTAATCCCCTGAACGTTGACCGCGATGATGCGTTTGTTGGTAAACACCACGCCGTCACGCATGGCCTTGTAAGAGTCGATCACTTCTTCGCCATCCAGCAGCAGCGCGCTTACGCGTTCGGCGTACTCATCGTTCTGCTTGAGTTTGAAGAAGCCTTTGTTGTTGAAGTCGATCATCTGTCCATCCTCATCTTCAAGAAAACATCCCCGTATTTCTTTGGTTCAACGACGGGCTTTCAGCACGCGGATATCCGTCGGGAAGCCATCGGCGCCAACAAGCTTTTTCCAACCCAGATACTGAAATTCGCCCTTCTCATCAATGTAATCGCCCTTCTCCACCGATCGGCCGCCAACCACCGCCACGCGTTTCACCTCACCACAACCGCCGTCAGAAGGCCGAACCGTATAGATCACATACGGTTTCACGTATTGCGTGGCGCGGAAGTATTGGCCGCAGATTTCGTCGACGGTGATCAACATGGTTTTCAGGCGTGCTTCGCCGTCGGTGTCTTCGTGCAGTTTCAGGAAGGAGATGTCGCCGACGTCGCTGTAGCCGAGGGCGCGGGCGCGTTGGTATTCGGGGGAGTTCTGGTGGGCGATGCGGCCTTGCTCCGCAGCGCCTTGCATTTTCGCGGCGAACTCGGCTTTGCCTTGAGCAATGATTGCTTCAGCCTGGCCCGCGAAGTTTTCGCATTCAGCGAATTCTCGCGAGCCCAAGTGATTGGGCGTCAGGTTGGAGCGGTGTTCATTCATGATCTGCAGGTTGCTTTCCAGGGCAAACATCACGTCGTAGGCCGTGGTCCGACCGCTTTGTACGTCGGCCATTTTTTCCAGCACGCGCTGGCAGTTGCCGGCGTAATACTTCCAGCTGTTTTCCGGGTGTTCTTGCACGGCGGCGAATGCGGGGGTTATTGCGATAACAATTGTGATTGCGCAGAACAGGCGCAAAAAATGAGTTCTGACAGGCATAGGTAGTCCATTACAGAGAAGAGCGATGGCGCGAAGCTACTATTTTGCTATCTTGCCGTCCACTGCCAGTAACGAGGTCGCCAGCGCCTCGATGGAGTCAATTTTCAGAGGGAGAAACACCTTGATGGCCGTGTTGTACTTTTTCGTCTGGGCAGCCGTTTGGGCTTGGGTCGTGCAGACTCGTGGTGCCTGGAACCTGATCCTCGCCAACCTGGCGGGTGCCGCCAGCGGCTTCATCGTAGCGATGATTTTTTCGGTGATCTGTTCGGGCCTTTTCCCGGCGCACGTGCCTCCCTCACCCGAAAACCTGGCCAATAGCGTGCTGCAAGTGATCACAACGTTCGGCGTGCTGGCGGGCGTCTGGATGTGGCTGGTCAGGCGGCCTCAGCCCGAGCATCCGCTGGCCCGGCAACTTTTCGCTGGCATCTGTGGATTGGCTGCGGGTGTGACGACGCTGGCGTTTTTCGCGCTCAATTTTCACTGAGCAGCGCTATCGCCACTGGCATTACACGTCTGTTTTGTTATCTTGCCGCCCATCGTCAGCGTTCACCTTGGGCGTGCGTTGATTTCAGGTTTTGAAGGTTTAAGGAAAGGATCAAATGGAGTTTCTGCGTTTTCTGGCGATTGTCGCGGTGTGGGGGTTCATGTGGCGCTGGGTGGTCAAGAACCGTGGCAGCTGGAATATTTTCTACGGCAACATCGTCGGCGCAGCGGGTGGTTTTATTGTCGCGATGGTAGTGCTGTCGATCACGTTGTCGTTGTTCCCTTCGTCGCATGACTACGCAGCGCCGCAGGCCGAAAACGCGCAGGTCACCGAGCCGACCTCTCTATTGCCTGAGGCCGAGGCAGTCACACCCGCCGCCGAACTGAAAGATGCGCCGGCTTTTGCTGCCATCGAGCCGGACGACACGCCCTCTCCCGCCGACTCCGCATTGCTGCCGAACTACGCCAGCCGGGCGCCGAAATCTATCGGGTTACAGACCGTGCTGGATCAAAGCGACTATGACGGTCGCATGGCCCTGGCAGCGCTGAACAAGAAATTGCGCGGCGACGCCCAGGCCGACAAGTCGATGATCGCGTATGTCATGTGCAGCCCGTTTGTGACCAGTACGTTGCGCTTTCCCGCGTCGGCGCGTTTTGCTGACAGCAAAGCCTTGGTCAGCCACCGCTTCAAGGATCAGGTCTACACCTTCAACAACACCGTCACCGCGCGCAACATGAACGGCGACGATGTCACCTACCGTTTCGATTGCTCGGTGCAAGAGCAGCCGCGAGTTGACGCGCTGCCTGCTCAATGGCGTTTGTTGGCGCTGAAACTGCAAAAAGCCGACTCTTAAGGCTGATTTAAGGGATCAAGGCGCCGCCTGCGCTATCATCGCCGGCCTGTGCGCCTTGAGCTTTGCCCTCGATGTCTTCGACACCCGCTGACCTGATCCCGCTGCCTCCTGTCCTGGCCGGCCCGCTGTTGCGACGGCTGGAGCCAACGCGCGTGGTCATGTGGCTGGTCGGCACGCGGCCACTGGCGCTGACCTTACGCCTGCAAGATGTAGGAGACATTCCACTCGATGCCGGGAAATGCACGATCATTCCCGTAGGCCGCGAGGCCTTTGTTCATCTCATCGATGTTTCTCTCGATAACACCCTGCCCTGCGATACGCATATCGCCTATGACCTGCTGATCGACAACGCTGAGGGCATCGCCGACTGGGCGCCGCATCTGCTGTACGGCGATGCGACCAGCCCGAACTTCGTTCTGCGCTCACGGATCGATCAACTGCTACACGGCTCCTGCCGCAAACCGCATCACCCGGCGGCGGATGGTTTGCTGTGCGTCGACCAATTGCTGGCGACGGCAACCGACCCGCAACAACGTCCGGCCCTGTTGATGATGAGCGGCGACCAGGTCTACGCCGACGATGTGGCCGGCCCGATGCTGCGGGCGATTCATGCCCTGATCGAAAGGCTCGGCCTGTTCGACGAACACCTCGAAGGCGCGGTAGTCAGCGACAGCGCCAGGCTCTACCAACACCCGGCCAGTTACTACCACCGTGCGGATTTGTTACCGGCACTGGAGAGCAACGAGACATTGCGCGAGCGATTTTTCGGCGGCGCGCGTAAGCCGATTTTCACCAGCAGCAGTGCTGACAATCACCTGGTGACCTTCGCCGAAGTCATGGCGATGTACTTGCTGGTGTGGTCGCCGACGGCCTGGTCGCTGATCAATCCGCAAGCGCCTGAACTGACGCCCGAACGCCTCAAGCGCTATACCCTCGAACAGACTCGCATCGATGCCTTCAAGGCTGGATTGGGCAAGGTCGCCCGCGCGCTGGCGCATCTGCCGAGCCTGATGATTTTCGACGATCACGACATCACCGATGACTGGAACCTGTCTGCGCAATGGGAGGAAACGGCCTACGGCCATCCGTTCTCCAAACGCATCATCGGCAACGCGTTGATCGCCTATATGTTGTGTCAGGGCTGGGGCAATAATCCCGATGCCTTCAAGGATGTCTTGGAGAAAACACTGGGGCTGAGCGCCAGCGGTGATGACCAGTATCTCGACAGCCCGGTGCAAGATGCTCTAATCGATGATTTGCTGCGTTTTCAGCAATGGCATTTCGTCCTGCCGAGCAGTCCGGCGCTGGTAGTCATCGACACCCGTACCCGGCGCTGGCGCAGCGAGCTGGCGCTCAAGCAACCCTCGGGCTTGCTCGATTGGGAGGCGTTGAGCGAACTGCAACAGGAACTGCTCGATCACCCGTCAGCGATCATCGTTTCCCCGGCGCCGATCTTCGGCGTGAAGCTGATTGAAACCGTGCAAAAAGTCTTCAGTTGGTGCGGTTTTCCGCTGCTGGTCGACGCGGAAAACTGGATGGCCCATCGCGGTGCTGCGCAGGTGATCCTGAACATTTTCCGACACTCGCGCACACCGGGTAACTACGTGGTGCTGTCGGGCGACGTGCATTATTCCTTCGTCTACGAAGTGCTTATCCGACACCGCAAGGCCGGGCCGCGAATCTGGCAGATCACCAGCAGCGGCATCAAAAACGAGTTTCCGAAAACCCTGCTGGAATGGTTCGACCGCCTCAATCGCTGGCTCTATTCGCCACGCTCCCCGCTGAACTGGTTCACCAAACGCCGACGCATGCGCATCGTGCCCTACACGCCGGAACATGCTGAGGCAGGTGAACGCTTGTGGAACTCGGCAGGGATCGGTCAGGTGTTTTTCAATGAGCAGGGGCAGCCGCGGGAGATCATTCAGCACAATTCGAATGGTAAGGCGAAGACACGGATGCTGGCGCCGGATCTGGCGGATTATCCAGACTAAGGCCTGCACCGTACATGTGGGAGCGAGCCTGCTCGCGAAAGCGGTCGATCATCCAGCACAGATGTCGATTGATTGACCGCCTTCGCGAGCAGGCTCGCTCCCACAGTGCTGCTTGCCAGCCATCAATGCGCGATCAGTGCTCGCCCCACACCTCTGACAATCATCTCCACCTCCCGCTCATCAATCGTCAGCGGTGGCAGCAGCCGTATCGTCTTGCCACGCGTGACGTTGATCAACAGCCCGTGATCCCGCGCCGCGATCAGGGTCAGATCACGCACCGGTTGTTTCAGCTCGATACCGATCATCAAGCCCTGACCACGAATCGCCAGCACATTGGGATTGTCCGCCAGCTCTGCACGCAGACGAGTTAATAACCGTTCTCCCTGAACCCGGGCGTTTTCCAACAGGCTCTGTTCTTCGATGATGTCCAGCACCGTGCAACCGACCCGGCACGCGAGTGGATTGCCGCCGAAAGTGCTGCCATGACTGCCGGGTGTGAACAGATCCGCTGCCCTGCCCCGCGCGAGACAAGCGCCGATCGGCACGCCGTTGCCCAGTCCTTTGGCCAACGTCATGACGTCCGGGACGATGCCTTCATGTTGAAACGCAAACCAGCGGCCGGTGCGGCCGATGCCGGTCTGGATTTCATCAAGCATCAGTAGCCACGCATGGCGATTGCACAGCTCGCGTAACGCTTTCAAGTAACCCGGCGGCGCGAGCTGCACACCGCTTTCGCCCTGAATCGGCTCGACTAGAACAGCGACGATGCGCTCGCCGTGCTTTTGCTGCATCTGCTCCAGCGCAGCGAGATCACCAAATGGCACTTTGACGAAATCCCCCGGCAATTCATTGAACCCCAGGCGCACTGCCGGACCATCACTGGCCGACAAGGTACCGAGTGTGCGGCCATGGAACGCGTTGGCCATGACCACTACCAGCGGCTGCTCAATGCCTTTGCGCCAGCCGTACAAACGCGCGAGTTTCAGCGCCGTTTCATTGGCCTCGGCACCGGAGTTATTGAAGAACGCACGCTCCATCCCCGACAGCTCGGTCAGCCGTTTGGCCAATTGTTGCTGCCAGTCGATGCTGTACAGATTAGACGTGTGCAGCAGCAACCCGGCCTGCTCGCTGATCGCCGAAACGATCCGCGGGTGCGAGTGGCCGACATTGGTCACCGCCACACCGGCAACCGCATCCAGATACTCGCGACCGGCCTGATCCCACAGGCGAGTGCCCAGGCCTTTAGTGAAACTCAGGGCCAGCGGTTGGTAGGTGTTCATCAGGGCGGCGGTCATGACTTCAAACTCCAGTGAAGGTCGGTGTGCTGGCAGTATGGTTAACCACCGAAACTGGATAAACTCGGCAAAACTTCATTCATTTAAAAGCTGAGCTTGATAATGGACCTGTTCCAGTCGATGAGCGTGTACGTCAAAGTCGTCGAAGCCGGGAGCATGACGGCGGCCGCGTTGCAGTGCGACATGTCGACGACCATGGTTGGCAATCACCTGCGCGCGCTGGAGCAGCGGCTCGGTGTGCAACTGTTGCAGCGCACGACTCGACGCCAGCGTCTTACCGAATTCGGCAGCGTTTACTACCAGCGTTGTCTGGATGTCTTGGGACTGGTGGCTGACTCCGAACGCCTGGCGGAACAAGCGCTCGATGAGCCCCGTGGCTTGTTGCGCATTACCGCGCCACTGACCTTTGGCGTAGAACGCCTGGCACCGGCGCTCAGCGATTTTTCCCTGCAATATCCGCAGGTCAAAATGGATGTGGTGCTGACCAACAGTCGTCCAGACTTGCTGGAAAGCGGCCTCGACGTAGCGTTTCGGTTGGGCCATTTCGAAGAATCAAACCTGATCGCCCGTCCTCTGATCGATTACACACTGACCGTCTGTGCCTCCCCGCAATACGTGGCCCGGCGCGGCATGCCGCAAACCCCTGAAGATTTGCAACAACACGACTGCCTGTCGTTCGCTTACCCTGCCGGCGACGATTGGCAATCGGTGGAAAAACGCTGGCGCCTCAGCGGCCCGGAGGGAGAAATTCTCGTCGACGTCAGCGGACCGATGCTGATGAACACTTCCGCCGGGTTGCACCAGGCCGCACGCACCGGCATGGGCATCGTGATGCTGCCCGATGCGCTGGTGGAACAGGATCTGCGCGACGGCAAACTGGTGACCGTCGTTCCCGACTATCAACCGCCCAGCCGTCCCCTGCATTTGCTTTATGCGCCGGATCGCTATCGCCTGCCAAAGCTGCGCCGCTTCGTCGAATTTGCGATGCAGACGTGGGGCAGATAATGATATCGAGCGACAACCGACAAGGAGTCGAACCGTAGATGAATAACAATCTGAGCGTACGCGACCTGCGGCCTGACGAAGTGGAGCCGGTACGACTGTTCCTCGGCCAAAACGGCTGGGCTCACCGAACCGGTTCCAGCGAGCATTTCGCGCAACTCATCCAGAACTCTCAACGCACGGTGATTGCCCTGCACGAAACCCAGGTCGTCGGCTTCGCCCGAGGCATCAGCGATGGTTTGAGCAACGGTTATCTTTCGATGGTCATGGTCGATGGCCAGCATCGGCGCGCAGGCATTGGCCGCAGACTGGTTAAACATGTCATGGGCGATAACCCCGATATCACCTGGGTACTGCGTGCCGGGCGAGAAGGAGCCGAGGCATTTTTTGCCAGCTTGGGTTTCGAGACGTCAGTGATTGCCATGGAGCGACCGAGGCTCAATAACGAGCCTTGATCAAGACCCGTCTTTCACCAACACCGGTTTTTCCTGATAACGCTGCGCGAACACCTGCTTCAGATTCGCCACCTTCGGCATGTCGTTGATCACGATGTAGGGATAGCTCGGATGCTCGGTCAGGAAATCCTGGTGGTAGTCCTCTGCCGGATAGAAGCCGTTGTAGCTTTCCAGTTTGGTGACGATGGGTTTGCTGTAGGCATGAGCCGCATCCAGTTGGGCGATGTAGGCCTGCGCGACCTTCTGCTGCTCGGCGTTGACCGGGAACAGTGCCGAGCGATATTGCGTGCCGCTGTCCGGGCCTTGGCGATTGAGTTCTGTCGGGTTATGGGCCACCGAGAAGTAGATCTGTAACAGGCTGCCATAGCTCACCTGAGTCGGGTCGAAGGTGACCTGCACGGATTCTGCGTGGCCGGTATCGCCTTCGCTGACACGCTCATATTCCGCCGTATTGGCCGCGCCTCCGGCATAGCCGGAAACCGCTTTCTGCACGCCTTTGACATGCTGGAAAACACCCTGCACACCCCAGAAGCAACCACCGGCGAACACTGCGGTTTCGCTGTGCGCCTGGGTCACTTCATCAAGAGTTGGTGGCGGAATCAGCACAGCATCCTCGCCCCCGAAAGAGAACGCTGAAACCTGGCCAATCACGCCGGCCACCGCGACTCCCAACAACATACGACGCCACGTAATTTTCATTTCAATGACTCCTGATCAACCGAAGGTAAAGGCGTAAGCCGATACGCCCGGGTCGAGAAATTCGATGGTGAAGGTTCGGTCCTGCACGCCTTCGTTTTGCCGCACCAGTTGATACAAGCGTTGTTCGGTCACATGGCCAGTGCCGTCAGGAGCGACATCGACGCCATGGGCCTTGCCCGGAATCTGGCCATCGATCATCACCTTGAAGCGCACAGGTTTGCCGTCCGCTGCCGGGCCGAGCACCAGATGCAAGTCGCGGGCATGGAAGCGATAAACGATGCGACTGGCCGGCGCACTGGCCGTGGCGCGCTCAGCACCCACCGACCATTGGCCGCCGAGGCTCCAGTCATTCAGGGTCAGTTTGGCTGGCGGGTTATAGGATGCGACCTTGTCAGGCACGAGGCCGGTTTCCGGTACGAAATGTTCCGCACGTTGGTAGCCGACATAGGTTTCCGGCGACTGCACTTCATTCATGTCCGGCGCCAGTTGCACGCCCTTGGCATCTGTGTCGATCAAACCATCGGCCACGGTTTTCGCACCTGCTTCACGCAGCATCTGTTGTATGACGCGTTCCGACTCGGCGTAGTCCCCTTCGCCAAAATGGTGGTAACGAATCCGTCCCTGAGCGTCGGCAAAGTAATGTGCCGGCCAATATTCGTTGTTGAAAGCACGCCAGATCCTGTAGTCGTTATCGATGGCGACCGGGTAGTTGATACCCAGTTCTTTCATGGCTTTGGTGACGTTGCCCACATCACGTTCGAAGGCGAACTCCGGTGCGTGTACACCGATTACTACGAGACCTTGATCGCGATATTTCTCAGCCCAGGCTTTGACGTACGGCAAAGTGCGCAGACAGTTGATGCAGGAGTAGGTCCAGAAATCCACCAGTACCACTTTGCCTTTCAATGCCTGAACATCCAACGGCGGTGAATTGAGCCATTGCACGGCGCCATCAAGCGGCGGCAACTGACCCTCGACCGGTAAAGTCCCCGGCGCCTTCGCGGCCATTTTCATCGCACCGCCAGCGGCCATCATGCTGCCGTTCGCAGCGCCTTCCTCAGCGGGAACCTGCGTCATCATCGTGCCGTTTGCGCGGGCAGAACGGGTCGAAAGCTTGCCGACCAACGCCTGTTCCAGACCTCCGGTAGACGCCGTCGATAACCGTGCGAGAACCCCGGTATCGAGCCCCAGTGCAATGGCCGCGACGCCGGCCAACATCAAGGCGCCGAGACCACGACGAATCCACTCACCGGTACCGATCGAGCGCTTCATCAGCGCAAAAACCTTACCGCCGAGCAACAGCGCCGCGGCCAACGAGGTGGCGGCACCCGCCGCGTAGGCGAGCAACAACAGCGTGGTGGCGATGCTTGCCCCTTGCAACGCGGCGCCGGTCAGAATCAGCCCCAGGATCGGCCCGGCGCAAGGTGCCCACAGCAGCCCCGTCGCGACCCCGATCAGAAACGAAGCGCCGGGATGCGGGCGATTGTCCTGCCCGGCGGCCTCCGACAGACGACTGCCGGCCGACACCAGCGGCCGGGTCAGACGCTCGGCTACACGCGGCAGCAGCAAGGTCAGCCCGAACAGGGCAACGAACAGCAACGCGAGCCAGCGCCCGTACTGATTGACTTGCACCACCCAACCGCCGCCCACCGCTGCCAATGAGGCGACGAGCGCAAAGGTCACCGCCATCCCCGCCAGCAGCGGCAAGCCACTTTTGATAAACGGCTGACCGGTGCGAGCGAAGACAAAAGGCAGCACCGGCAGGATGCACGGGCTGACGATCGTCAGCACACCACCGAGATAAGCGAGAACCAAGAGCCACATAAATTCGTCCTGTCTGAAGTGAAGATCGCGAGCGGGTCATGACTCAAGCCGCCACGGCCTGGAAGGTCATCGCCAGGCCGTTCATGCAGTAGCGCAGGCCGGTGGGCTTGGGACCGTCATCGAAAACATGACCCAGATGACCGCCGCAGCGGCGACAGTGAACTTCGTCGCGGGACATGCCGAACGAGCGGTCCTGACGTGTCGCCACCGCGTGTTCCAGTGGTGCCCAGAAACTCGGCCAGCCGGTGCGACTGTCGAATTTGGTCGAGGATGAAAACAGCGCCAGATCGCAGCCGGCGCAGGCAAACGTGCCAGTGCGGTGTTCGTTGTTAAGCGCGCTGGTGTAGGCCCGTTCGGTGCCTTCCTCACGCAGGATCTGGTATTGCTCGTCGCTCAGGATCGAGTGCCATTCACTGTCGCTGTGCGTCACTTCGAACGCCTCGTCCGCATGGGCCTCGCTGATCACTGCCGTGGCAGTCGACAATTTTGGCAATACACCCGCGACCAGGGCTGCAACCCCCAGCCCGCCGCCCGCTAACAGAATCTGCCGCCGTGAAAACATGGCCGTCTCCAAAAATTCCAGATGCCCTTCATGGAACACAGCCTAGGCTTGGATTGATCGCCAAATCCTCACGGGGAGTTAACGAATTCGTGATAACTCGCCCGGAGGAAAACCCGCACAATGCGCTTATCGCGCCGAAGGATTGAGCTTCATGGAACAGACCAAACGCATCCTTGTGGTCGAGGATGACCAACACATCGCCGACCTGATTTGCCTGCATCTGCGGGACGAACAATTCGAGGTCACACACAGCGCCGACGGCGACGAGGGCATGCGCCTGCTGCAGCAAGGTCACTGGGATGCACTCATCCTCGACCTGATGCTGCCGGGGGTCGACGGTCTGGAAATCTGCCGCCGTGCCCGGGCGATGGCGCGTTACACACCGATTATCATCACCAGCGCCCGCTCCAGCGAATTGCACCGCATCCTTGGTCTGGAACTGGGCGCCGACGATTACCTTGCCAAGCCGTTTTCGATGCTCGAGCTGGTGGCTCGGGTCAAAGCCCTGCTGCGTCGTGTCGATGCCATGGCACGCAACCTGAAGATGGACGCCGGCAGTTTGAGCCTCGATGGCCTGACCATCGATCCGATCACCCGCGAAGTCAGCCTCGACGCTCAGCGTATGGACCTCACGCCACGGGAGTTCGACCTGTTGTATTTCTTCGCCCGCCAACCGGGCAAGGTTTTCTCGCGCATGGATCTGCTCAATGCGGTCTGGGGCTACAGCCACGAAGGTTACGAACACACGGTCAACACCCACATCAATCGCCTGCGGGCGAAGATCGAAAAAGACCCGGCCCAGCCCTCTCGCATCCTCACCGTGTGGGGTCGCGGCTATAAATTCGGTACCGAGCAGCCATGAAACTGACCCTGACGCAGCGCCTGTCCGTGGTATTCGCCGTGCTGCTGTTGGTGTGCTGCGGCACATCGGCATGGCTGCAGGTGCGCTCAAGTCACATGCATGAGCTGGAGGTGGTACAAGGCCTGTCACGAGATCTGGCACAACACATCGCCCACGACACGGTGCTGATGGACAGCAACGGTCTGATGCCCGGTGCCGTGCGCGAACTGTTCAGCCAGTTGATGCTGGTCAACCCAAGTGTCGAGGTTTACCTGCTCGACACCGAGGGACGGATTGTCGGAAGTGCTGCGCCCGAAGGGCGGATACGCCGCCAGCAGATCGATCTGGTGCCGATTCGCCAACTGCTCAATGACGGGCCGTTGCCGATCCTCGGCGATGACCCGCGCAGTGTTGATGGGCGCAAGGTGTTCAGCGCCGCGCCATTGCAGGTCAATGGCAAAGCCGCCGGCTATCTGTACGTAGTCCTGCTGAGCGAAGCTCATGATCGCTATGCCGAGCGAGGCGCCACCAGCGCCGCACTCAACACCGCATTGCTTTCAATCGGACTGGTCGCTTTGTTGTGCCTGATCGCCGGCCTGACAGCATTCAATCTGATCACCCGGCCACTGCGCAGATTGACCGAAACCGTCAGCCGCTTCGACATTGACGGGGCGCCGTCACCTCAGCGCCTCACGACACCTGTGGATAAAACCGCCGATCCGGACGAAATCGCCCTGCTCGATGCAGCGTTCCGGCAAATGCAAAATCGCCTCGGCGAACAATGGCGCTCGCTTACGCGACAGGATCAGGAGCGCCGCGAGTTGGTAGCGAATATTTCCCATGACTTGCGCACTCCGCTGGCTTCGCTGCACGGTTATCTGGAAACCCTGCAATTGAAAGACGCCACGCTGTCGGCCGAAGAACGCCGCCGCTATCTCGGCATCGCTCTGGATCAGAGCCGCAAGGTCGGCGGTCTGGCGCAATCGCTGCTGGAACTGGTGCGACTGGAACACGGCTTTGTACAACCGGTGCTGGAGCGTTTTTCGCTTATCGATCTGGTGCAGGACATCTTCCAGAAATTCGAACTGACGGCGGAAGCGCGGCAGGTCGAACTCAAGGCCCATTTTGTGCCGAACCTGCCAACGGTCTGCGCCGACCTCGGGTTGATCGAACGAGTGCTGACCAATCTGGTGGACAATGCTTTACGGCATACACCTCAGGGCGGCGAGATCGAGTTCGATCTGAAACCCCAAGGGGCTTTGGTCGACGTGACGGTCAGTGACACCGGCCCCGGCATCGCTCCCGAGTTGCGCGAAGGCCTGTTCCTGCGCCCGTTCAATATCGGTGGCGCACGGCGTGACGGGGGATTGGGCCTGCGTATCGTGCACCGCATCCTGCAATTGCATGGGCGAGACATTCAATTGCTGGAGGTCAGCGAGCGCGGCGCGACGTTCCGCTTCTCGCTACCGACGGATCAGCAAACCGCCGAACAGTGGATGATGCGTTCAATGAATTTGAACTGCCCCGGCAAATAGTTGAGACCGCCGGCCCGTTGCTCCGTGACAACGCCGCCCCGCTCCCCTAAATTAGTCGGCCTGAAAAAGCCCGCGGCTTTCTCATCTCCACTCAAGTTAAAAAGTAGTGAAATTTCAATGTCCGATTTCAACACCGCTGAATCCGTAGTCACCGAATCGTCCAAAGCGGAATACGAAAACTCCATCAATCTTTCACAACACCTGCCACAAGCCAAAATCATCAGCGAGATGGTCCTGGACGCGTTCCAGTCGACCCGCGAAAGCGACCAGATCCGCGAGCTGCGCGCGGCGATCCGTCAGGCTCACGACAGCTTCGATGACGACAAGGCCTACGAGCTGATGGGCGAACTCAAGGCGCTGAAAGACGCCGAAGCCGCCGACCTCGCTGCTCTTGAAGACCTCAGCAGCAAGTTCTCGATCGGCCGCATTCTGTCCAGCTTCAAGGACGATCCGGCGTTCCAGGAAATCGTTTATGGCCTCGCGCTGAAAGTGCTGAACCAGACCCACCAGGCGATCAGCAACCCGAGCGGCGGCAAGAGCAAAGCGGCGAAGAAGAAAGAAGTCGAAATCTTCACCATCAGCAAGGACGGCATCAGCGTGACCTTGCCACTGCGCACGCCACGCTCACGCCTGAACGTTGACCGTGCAGCGCTGGAGTTCCTCGGTTTCACCTTCGTCGGTGAAGGCGAAGAAGCGGAGCTGGAAAGCGAAACGTTCCTCGACAACGCCGGCACCGAGCAGGCGGTAAACCGCAAGAACATCATCACCGCGCTGCAACAGCAGACTGCATTTGATGGGTACAGCATCGCCGCGCAGTAATAGCGCAGCCGCTGTACGAAAAAGCCCCGCACTGAGATTCAGTGCGGGGCTTTTTGTTGTCCGGCTTGGGATTCGTGAGGAGGCGAAAATCCTCGCCCCTCATCGGAACGCCGCCTGATCTGGTCAAACGATACTGGACACGGTTATAGGGTTTAGGTCATTTCTCATGCTGCCAAGGCTTCCATTGCTACCGGAGTCCGATATCCGTTGTGACTGTGCAGCCTGATCCGATTGTAATAATGGGTCAGGTAGCGCAACACATCGGTACTGGCCTCATCTTCGTTTCGGTAGCCAGCCTTGGGTATCCATTCAGATTTCAAACTGCCAAAGAAACGCTCCATCGGGGCGTTATCCCAGCAGTTTCCTCGTCGACTCATGCTTTGTTTTATCCGCATCTCCGACAGCGTTTCACGGAACATTTTGCTGCTGTAATGGCAACCCTGATCCGAATGGAACATTAGGTTTTCAGGGCGTCCTCGCGACTCGAAAGCCATCTTTAACGCTCGACAGGTCAGAGCTGAATCCGGACTTCTGGACATCGCCCAGCCGACGATGCGGCGGGCATGCAGATCAAGTACAGCAGCCAGATAAACCCAGTAAAGTACCGGCCCAAATGTAAGTCACGTCGCCACACCACACACTCGATTGGGGGCCTCGACATTGAATTTACGCTCCAAATGATTTGGGGCGTATTGCGCCTCCGCACCGCTGGGTTTGTACCGATGCCTGCGCCGTTGCTGGCTCTTCAAACCGAGCTCGCGCATCAGGCTACGAGCCATGTAACGACCTACCGACTCTTTTTCGTTACACAGCGCTTTTGACAGGCTGCGCGCGCCCATTGAGCCGCGACTTTGCTCATGTAATTCGGCAGCCTTGATCTTTAGGCGATCGCGTCCGACATGCACTTTCGCCCGCTGTTTCAGACGCTCGTAATAACTGCTGCGGTTGATACCAAACACGCCACACAACTCGGATCTTGGATATTGCTCGCTTAACTCCTCGACCAGCCTTACCGATCGAGGGAATCCGACATCAAGAGAGCTGTAGCCTTTTTTAAAATTTCCTTCTCGCGCTCAATCCGTCGAATTGTTGCTTCCAGTTCCTGGATGCGTTGTTGGTCAACGGTCATGGCCTTGGACTTCTCAGGCGTCTTGCCGCTGCGCTCCGCACGCAGTTGCTCAACCCAGCGGCGCAGAGCTGTAGGGCCCACGCCCATTGCTTCGCAGGCTTCACTCACCGAATAGTCTTTATCCAAAACCAGGCAAGCCGCATCCCGTTTGAAATCTGTCGAAAAATATCTTCTGGTCAAATCACACCTCTTCGTTGGGCGTAGATTAACGCCCTTTAGGGGTGTCCAGAATCATTAAGCCAGATCAGCCCGCCCAGCCCTCTCCCGGGGGAGAGGGAGCCGATCGGGAGATATTCAAGAGATGCACCGAAATGAAAGTACTGCGCCGAATCCACAATCGCCTCAATCTCTCAGGTCGATGTATAGCGCAACACACCTCGGTCAGTCCCCTCTCCCGAGGGAGAGGGAGCCGATTTGGGGATATTGTAGAAGTACACCGAAATGAAAGTGCTGTGCCGAATCCACTATCGCCTCGGTCTCTCAGGTCGACGTATAGCGGAAGACACCTCGGTCAGTCCCCTCTCCCGAGGGAGAGGGTTAGGGTGGGTAAAGACCGGGTACATCCTTTACGTTTGAGACCGGGGACATGGTTTACAGGTATCAATCATGGTCAGGAGGTGCTGACCATGCCCTGGAAACAAGAGTCCCCAATGGATCAACGAGTGAAGTTAATTAGCGATTGGCTCAGCGGCAGCTACACCAAAAGCCAATTAAGCCGGCGGTATGGCGTCAGTCGTCCAACCATCGACAAGTGGCTGGAACGGTATGCAGCGTTGGGCGTGGATGGCTTGAAAGAGCAGTCGCGTAAGCCGCTGAATTGCCCTCACCAAACTTCCGATGAAATCATCGCCAAGTTGCTGGCCAAGAAAAACGAACATCCCGATCGGGGACCCAAGCAGATCATTGGTCGCCTGCGCGATTCCGATCCGCATATCCAATGGCCGGCGGCGAGTACCGCCGGGGAGTGGTTGAAGAAAGCTGGTTTGTGGTGGCACGACGGCCCTATCCCCCGCGTCCCCGTGCTCCAACACATTTACGTCCGGTCGACGCGCCCAACCAGACTTGGTGTGCTGATTACAAAGGGCAGTTCAAAATGCAGGACGGTAATTGGTGCTATCCGCTGACCATTACCGATCAGATGAGCCGCTTTTTATTCGTCTGTCGCGCTTTGCCCAGTACGCACGGAGCGCCGACGCGGGAAGGCTTCGAGTGGGCTTTTCGAGAATATGGGCTGCCGGATGTGATCCGCACTGATAATGGCGCTCCTTTTGCGTCGACAGGTCTGGCGCGACTTTCGAAGTTATCGGTTTGGTTCATCAGGCTCGGAATCATGTCGAAACGATTACACCTGGCCGTCCCGACCAAAATGGTCGACATGAACGGATGCATCGAACGCTAAAGGCAGCAGTGCCACCGGCGGAAAACCTGGTGCGCCAGCAGCTGGCTTTTCAGGATTTCATCCAAGACTTCAACCACCACCGACCGCACACCGCGCTGGGCATGAAACCGCCGGCATCTGTCTATCGCCCGTCGATACGCGCTTATCCCGGTTACTTGCCTGCGCTTGAATACGGTTCCGATGTTGAAGTACGTAAGGTTCGGTCAAATGGGGAAATTAAATGGAAAGGACAGCTGATTTTTCTAGGAGAGGCTCTAATTGGAGAGGACATCGCGTTGAAGGAAGTGGCTGATGACGCTTGGGAACTGTACCTTTGCAGCCACTGTTTAGGCAGGCTTGAAAGAGGCGCCAAACGCGTTTCAAGCCTGTAAAGGTGTAAACGATGTCCCCGGTCTAATTTGTAAAGGATGTACCGGTCTCTACAGTGAGGGCAAGCCGCTAAACCAACCTCAAGCCGAAGGGTGCAACGCTACAATCATGTCCACTTCAATCGCTGCGTTCTTCGGTAACTGATACACGCCAACTGTGGTGCGCGTGTGCCGTCCGGCATCGCCGAGCACATGACTGAACACGTCCGACGCACCGTTGGCCACTTCACTCAGGTCAACGAAGTCCGGCGTCGACTTCACATACACTGTCACCCGCAACAACGCCTTGATCTTGTCCAGCGAACCCACCGCATCAACAATCAGCGCCAGACAACGCATCGCACTGATGCTCGCAGCGGCTTGCGCATCCTTGAGGGTCAACTCCAGGCCGACACGCCCCGGATACTGAATCTTGCCGTTAGTGCGCGGCACCATGCCGCTGATGTACAGCTCATCATGATGGCGGATCAGCGGCGCGTAATTGCCGCCGGCGGTGTTCTCACCATAAATGTCGTAGTTCAGCTCTTGGGCCAGGGCAATAAAACGCTCGTCGCAGGTCATCCTCTCAGTCATTTCGCCCAGCCTTTTGATCAGTGCATGAAGAACCGCAGGTTAAGACAGATGGGCAACCGCGAATGGCAAGGAGCTATCACTGTCATGTTTGGATCCAAATCTAGGGGGTTTGTTACTGCGCCGCAACCCGCAGTCACGGAAAACAAAAGCCCCACACCTCTTTCGAAGTAATGGGACTTTAAATTGAAATGACTTTGTCGTTAAACGGCGCTCAGGCGGTCAACCATGTCAGGGAATTTTTCAACCAAACGGATCAACAAAGCAGCTTGAGCATTTGGCTTTGACTTTTCCTGCTCCCAGTTTCTCAGAGTGCTGGGACTCGCCCTGATTCGCTTGGCAAAGACGGCTTGAGACATATGTAACTTTTCTCTCAAAGCCACGATTTCTTGGGCTCCGACTTCCGGGACTGGTTTGTCCTCAAGCACTGTATTGCGCAGGGTAATTTTTCCTTCGCGTTGAGCCGCCATCTCATCAACGCCCTGCATCAACTCTGCAAACAGGTCGCGTTTTTTCATGGGGTACCTCGTGTTTTCAACTCTTTATCTATGGCTTTTTTGAGCGCCTTTTCTTGCTCGGCAGTCAGATTCTCAAGCTCATCTTTGTCGTAAATTGCAAACATCCAGAACTGACCATCATTCATAAGCCAATAATAGATGACCCGCAAGCCGCCTCGTCGGCCCTTGCCACGTCGAGCATCAGCCCAGCGTAGTTTTCTGAATCCACCCGTTCGGGGCATCACATCGCCTGCCAACGGATTGCCCTGCATATAAGCCTGCAGTTCTCGGTACTCATCGTCTGTCAGGTACTGACCAACGCTTGTGGTAAATATCGTTGTTTCAAAGAATACGGTTCGCATGTGCAAACTATAGGCAAATCGCCTACAGACAGACTATCAACAAATCCGGCTCCAGATAAACAAAAAACCCCGCACATCTCTCAATGTGCGGGGTTTTTCTTCAAGCCTTTGAGCCTTACGGCGCGTACGTCAACAGCAGCTCTGCAGGCACCTTGAAGTCCAGGGACATCATGACGCTCAACGCAGTGATGGTGAAGATCGAGAACACGAACAGCTTGCGTGCCCAGACCGTGTCATCCACTGCCTTGTAGCCGGTCCAGGCCATGTACAACCAGTACATGCCCATGGCCGCAGCCACCGCGAGATAGCTCATGCCAGCGTAACCGCTGAAGGTCAGCATCAAGGTCGCTACGAGGAACGCCAGGATGTAGAGCAGGATGTGCTTCTTGGCCACTTGAATCCCGCGCTTCACTGGCAACACCGGAATCGATGCGGCCAGGTAATCGTTGAAGCGGAAGATCGCGATGGCGTAGGAATGCGGCATCTGCCACAGGCTGAACATCACCAGCAACGTCAGCGCAGCCATGTCGAAGCTGTTGGTTACGGCAACGTAACCGATCACTGGCGGCATGGCGCCCGACAGACTGCCCACCAGCGTGCCGTGAACCGACTTGCGCTTGAGGTACAGGCTGTAGAAGCCGACGTAGATGATGAAACCGATCACCGCGAACAAAGCGGCCAACGGGTTGGCCACCTTGTACAACAACGCAACGCCGAGAACACCAAGGATGGTCGCGTAGACCAGGGCCAGTTTCAGGGAGATCAAGCCCTGCACCAGCACCCGGTTTTTAGTGCGTTCCATCTTCAGGTCGATGTCGCGGTCGATGCAGTTGTTGAACACGCAACCGGAGGCAACAACCAGGGATGTACCGATCATGGCAGCCAGAAACACCGCCAGATCCACATGCCCTTTCGAGGCCAGGAAAAACCCGCCTGCCACAGAAAGCACGTTACCGAAAATGATCCCCGGTTTGGTGATTTGGATAAAGTGCTTGAGCGACATCGGGTCTTACCTCACTTCGCCATCATGTAGGTGTGGATGCTGAACATGATCCACAACGACAGGCCAACCAGCAGCACGATCACGATCGCCGTAAAGACGAATGCAATCACGTTGTTACGCTGAGCAATGGAACGGTCCAGGTGCAGGAAGTAATACAGGTGAACGATCACCTGGATCACTGCGAACAGCAGAACGATTGCCAGCGTGGTGGCTTTCGGCAGGCTCGGGTACATCACCAGACCGAAAGGAATCACGGTCAGGATCACCGACAGGATGAAGCCAATGGCGTACGACTTTACGCTGCCGTGGCCAGCATCATGGCTGTCATGGGAGTGTGCATTAGCCATTACAGAGTCCCCATCAGGTAAACAACGGTGAATACGCAGATCCACACCACGTCCAGGAAGTGCCAGAACAGGCTCAGGCAGCTCAGACGGGTCTTGTTGGTCGCCGTCAGGCCGTGCTTGTTGACCTGGTACATCATGATGCCCATCCAGATCAGACCCGCCGAAACGTGCAGACCGTGGGTACCGACCAGGGTGAAGAACGCGGACAGGAAGCCCGAACGGCTAGGACCGAAGCCCTCGGAGATCAGCAGGTGGAACTCGTTGATCTCCATGGCGATAAAGCCTGCACCGAGCAGGAAGGTCATGAACAACCAACCCAGAACCTGCTGCTTCTTGCCTTTGAACAACGCCAGCATGGCGAAGCCGTAGGTGATCGAACTGAACAACAGCAGAGCGGTTTCGCCCAGCACGTATGGCAGTTCGAAGATGTCGTGGCCCGACGGGCCACCGGCTACGTTGTTTACCAGTACTGCGTACACCGCGAAGATCGACGCAAACAGAATGCAGTCGGTCATCAGGTAGAGCCAGAAACCGTATACGGTCATCTCGCCCGAGTCGTGGTGATGGTCATCGTGCCCATGGTCACCATGGGCGTGTCCAACATTGGTCACTAAGTTCGACATGGTTTAAGCCTGTTCCAACGAGGTTTCAACACGGGTGGCACCGGCCGGGATTTTCCCTGCCGCGACCAGACGCTTGTGCTGCTCGGCTTCGATACGCTCGATCGTTTCAACCGGAACCATATAGCCCTGGTCGTCACGTGCAGCGTGGATCACGAAGTAGATGACGGTGCCGGCCAGGCTGGCGATTGCCAACCACCAGATGTGCCAGATCATCGCGAAACCGAAGACGGTCAACAGTGCGCCCATCACCACGCCAGTGGCGGTGTTGTTCGGCATGTGGATCGGCTCGTACTTGGCCGGACGCTGGTACGCAGTACCGTTTTCCTTGGCTTCGGTGAACGGGTCGATGCAGTCAGCCTTAGGCAGCACAGCAAAGTTGTAGAACGGAGGTGGCGACGAGGTCGACCATTCCAGAGTGTGTGCATTCCACGGGTCACCGTGATCGCAAACGTTCTCTGGCTTGTTACGGTCACGCACGCTCACATAGAGCTGGATCAGCTGGCAGGCAATACCCACAGCGATCATCACCGCACCGAACATGGCAACGTACAGGTACGGTACCCACTCAGGGTTGGTGGTGGCGTTCAGACGACGGGTCATGCCCATGAAGCCCAGTGCATAGAGCGGCATGAACGCGACGAAGAAGCCCGAGATCCAGAACCAGAACGCTGCTTTACCCCAGCCTTCGTGCAGCTTGAAGCCGAACGCTTTCGGGAAGTAGAACGCGAAACCAGCGATGTAACCGAATACCGCACCGCCGATGATCACGTTGTGGAAGTGCGCGATCACGAACAGGCTGTTGTGCAGAACGAAGTCAGCACCCGGGATGGCCAGCAGTACGCCGGTCATGCCGCCGATGGCGAAGGTCACCATGAAGCCCAGAGTCCACAGAACCTGGCTGGTGAAGCGCAGACGGCCCTGGTAGATGGTGAACAGCCAGTTGAATAGCTTCACACCCGTCGGGATGGAAATCAGCATCGTCGCCAGACCGAAGAAGGCGTTGACGCTGGCACCCGAACCCATGGTGAAGAAGTGGTGCAGCCAAACCATGAAGCCCAGTACCGAGATCGCGCCCGAGGCGTAGATCATCGAGTGGTGGCCGAACAGTTTCTTGCCGGTGAACGCCGAGATCACTTCCGAGAAGATGCCGAATGCCGGCAGGATCAGGATGTAAACCTCAGGGTGGCCCCACGCCCAGAACAGGTTGACGTACATCATTGGATTGCCACCAAGTTCATTGGTGAAAATGTGGAAATCCATGTAACGGTCAAGGGTCAGCAATGCCAGGGTAGCGGTCAGGATCGGGAACGAAGCCACGATCAGAACGTTTGCCCAGGTGCAGGTCCAGGTGAAGATCGGCATGTCCATCAGTTTCATGCCAGGGGTACGCATTTTCAGTACGGTCGCGAGGAAGTTAACCCCCGTTAGCGTCGTACCTAACCCGGATAGCTGTAGCGCCCAGATGTAGTAGTCCATGCCCACGCCAGGGCTGTATTGCAGACCCGACAATGGTGGATAGGCAACCCAACCGGTCTTGGCGAATTCGCCGACGCCCAGGGACAGGTTGATCAGCACTACGCCGGATACCAGCAGCCAGAAGCTCAGGGAGTTCAGGAACGGGAACGCAACGTCACGCGCGCCGATCTGCAGCGGCACTGCAAGGTTCATCAGGCCGGTGAAGAATGGCATCGCCATGAAGATGATCATGATCACACCGTGAGCGGTGAAGATCTGGTCATAGTGTTCAGGTGGCAGGTAGCCAGGCGAACCCTCGGTGGCCATGGCCAACTGGGTACGCATCATGATGGCGTCGGCAAAACCGCGCAGCAGCATGACCATGGCGACGATGATGTACATCACGCCGATTTTCTTGTGGTCGACCGAGGTCAACCACTCGGTCCACAAGTAGGTCCACTTCTTGAAGTAGGTGATTGCAGCGAACAGCGCCAGACCACCGAGGGCGATCATGGCGATGGTCACCATCACGATCGGCTCGTGGAATGGGACTGCTTCCCAACTTAATTTACCAAACATCGTTTACTCCTCTGCCCCGGCAGCTGAATGCGAACTCGAGTCAATTTCCGTGGCCGCCACTTCTTTCTCTTTCTTCTCGTGCTTCAGCGGCTTGCCCGGCTTCATACCTTCGTACTTGTCGACGATGATCTGGAACTGGTTCGGCGTGACCGAGGAGTAGAGCTCGACTGGGTTGTTCTGGCTCGGTTTGGCAAGGGCCGCGTATTCAGCTTGATCAAGCTGTTTAGGTGACTTCTTGACTTCACTTACCCAGGCGTCGAAATCTTCCTGAGTGGTGGAGATAGCCTTGAATTTCATACCGGTGAAACCCGCGCCGCTGTAGTTGGCGGAGATACCGTCCATTTCAGCGTTGCGGTCAGCGATCAGGTGCAGCTTGGTCTGCATGCCCGCCATCGCGTAGATCTGGCCGCCCAGACCCGGGATGAAGAACGAGTTCATCACAGCGTCAGAGGTGATCTTGAAGTTGATTGGCGTGTGCGCCGGGAACACGATCTTGTTGACCGTGGCGATGCCTTGTTCCGGGTAGATGAACAGCCACTTCCAGTCCAGCGCAACGACTTCGATGGTCACTGGCTTGACGTCGGATTGAATCGGACGATACGGGTCCAGTTCGTGGGTCGAAATGTAGGTGATGTAACCCAGGGCAATGATGATCAGGACCGGGATGGTCCAGACTGCCACTTCGATTTTGGTCGAGTGCGACCATTTCGGGGTGTAGACGGCGTTCTTGTTCGACGCGCGGTACTTCCAGGCGAACAGGAAGGTCATGACGATAACCGGCACAACGACCAACAGCATCAGCAGGGTCGCGGTGATGATCAGGTTTCGCTGTTCCAGGCCAACCTGGCCCGTTGGATTGAGCAAGGTCATGTTGCAGCCTCCCAGCAACAACGTGCCGAGCAGCGGCACTAGGCCTAGTAATCTGGGGTACCTGTTTTTACTCATCTCACGACCTCTAAAGCAGCTTGCGCAATGCAGTTGGGTTTTGATCGCCAACACTTCACCCTGCCAAGGGTTGGCATTTTCTTTGGATTGAATAAGGGCCGCCCGTCGCGCGTCAGACGCTCGACAAAACCTGGGACAGCGGTCAGTTCTTATTCGAATTCGTGGTCAAAGGCCTTGTTACAGACCAATTCCATTTGGTGCGGAAAGTTGGAAGGCACCGACACCTGGGTGTCTTGAAAGCCTTTCGACTCACTCGACACCCGACTTTCTGCGCAGCGCCTTAATAAAAAAGCGTTCCTTAATAAAGGCTGAACAGTGCCGGGAATTCAGTGCGGGCGATTGTAGATAGGTAGCGCCCTATACACCATGTCTTATCCCGAAATAATTTTTATCCGTTCGAGCAACAATGCATCGCCATTTTTGCAAAAGTTCCACATGTTATCGAAATAGATTCTCAACAAAAACACCAAAAAATGTAGGTGTACCCGCGTCAGTTCAGACAGCTCCGAAGGCTATTTCCGAACGCTGGAACAGCGCAAAGCCCGATAACCCAAGGCTTTTGGCCATATACCCGCGCTTGTTAAAACTGCCTGCTCTGGCACTCGCGTGCTAAAGCCGAAAAACCCGGAAACTGACCAATCCTTTTTTGTAACAACGGCCGATTCCGCGTCACTCAATGGCCCTGCGACATGGCGCGTGTGACAACATGTCGCACACTTGCCACACCCTTCCTTGCCACCCGTCACGGTGTTTTCACAAACACCGTGAAAAGCAAAACGCCCCGATTGGCTGATCCGCAAATCGAGGCGTTTTCTGTATCGGCCAGACAGCCGATTAGTTGACTCAGCGCAGTGCTTTTCGGTTACGCGAGGTCAGCAGCGGCACCAGGATCACCACCAGCACGAACGCCACCAGTGCCCATTGTGCCAACGACAAGCCAAGGATCGGCGGGTACGGCGTCGAGCAGAAACCGTCGACCTGGAAGCCCAGCGGGAAGATCTTCGCCAACGGCAGATCATCGACAATCGGTTGCAGCACATCGATGCCGCAACTCACCGCCGGATAGAACTGGGTGTACACGTGATGCCCGGCCACAGCCGCCCCGGCAAGCGCGCAAATCACCACCAGCACTTCGAACACGGTGATGCTGCGACGGCTGCGCATGGCCGCGCCGATGAACGCAAACAGCGCGATCAGCAGCAACGCATAGCGCTGCAAGATGCACAGTGGGCACGGCGCTTCGCCGAGCACGATTTGCATGTACAGCGCACCACCGATCAGCGCCAGGCAGATAATGCCCAGCAGCACCAGAAAGCGCCGCTCACGTCCCAGTCGAATCGTTTCCTCGCTCATCGCGTTTCCTTTATATGTCCATGGTTCAGCTGGCCGGCGGCTGCGCGTGCAGTTGCGCCATCAAGCTGATGTTGTCTTCGATATGCCAATTGGCCGCGATGCGACCGTTGTCGATCTGATAGATATCGGTTGCCCGGAAGTCTACACGCTGGCCCTGCCCTTTGAGAGCGTTGAACGTACCGCTGAAGTGCCCGCGAAAGTGCAGATGCACCACCACGCGATCACCGGCGATGATCATTTGCTCGATATCGCAACTCAAGTCCGGCACCGCCGTGCGAAAGAACGTCGACGCCAGCAACGGCCCGGTCGGCCCCTGTACCCGACCTTCGGGCGGAGTCTGGTCGACAAACTGCGGCGACAACGCCGCCGTGGCCAACGCCTCCTCACCGGAATTCCAGAAACTGCCGTAACGCTGCGCAGCCAGTTGCATGGCTTCAACCTGCGCCTTGGGCAGGCTCTGATCGACGATCAGGGTCTGCGGTTTTATCAGGGCTGATTCGGCAAAGGCAAACGGGCTGGCCAGCAACGCAGCCGAAAGACCGATGGCGGCCAAACTGAAACGACGGGCGAAGGTGAAGTGCGACATGGGGGGCGATCCTGATCATGTAAACGAACGAGCGCCTATCATCAGCATCGGGGAATAAACGATAAACCGGTTAAGAAACGATTAACCTTTAAACACTTTTTAAGAATCAGTACCGCGTAACGGCCTTCGCGAGCAGGCTCGCTCCCACATTGGATCTGCGTTGTACACAAATCCTGTGGGAGCGAGCCTGCTCGCGAATGAAGGCAACTCGGTTCTGAATTATTCCAAAGCCGCAGCCGGCCCGAAGAACTCATAACGGCTTTGTTTCTCCGGCACACCCAGCGCTTTCAGATGGCGCTTGATCGCGCCCATGAAGCCCTTCGGTCCAAGGAAGTACGCATCGACATCACGTTGCTGCGGCAACCACTCGCCAAGCTGTGCCTGATCCAGGATCCCGACCTTGTCCGCCGCCGGACTCACACCGTCATCTTCGGCGTAGCAGTAAAAGCGCTTGAGTTGCGGATGACGTTCAGCCAGTTCATCAATCCAGTCGCGGAACGCATGCACGCTGCCATTGCGCGCGCAGTGGATAAAGTGCACCGGACGCTCGGTTTCCAGCGCGGCTTCAAGCATCGCCAGAGTTGGCGTGATGCCGACGCCGCCGCTGATCAACACCAACGGCTTGTCGCTCGCGGTCAAAGTGAACTCACCCGATGGCGGGAACAGTTGAATGCTGGCGCCGACCTGCAGTTGATCGTGCAAGTGATTGGAGGCACGGCCGCCCGGTTCGCGTTTGACGCTGATGCGGTACTGACCGTTGTTCGCCAGTGCCGACAGCGAGTAGTTGCGGCGGATTTCTTCGCCATCGAGGATCAGCTTCATGCCGATGTACTGACCCGGTTCGGCCGCGAGAATCGGGCCTTTGTCTGCCGGCTCAAAGTAGAACGAAATGATTTCCGCGCTCTCCTCGACCCTGGCCGCGACGATGAATTCACGCGCTCCGCGCCAGCCGCCGACGGCTTGTTCCTTCTGGTCGTAGATCGCGGTTTCGGCCCCGATCAGAATGTCCGCCAATTGGCCGTAAGCCGCACCCCAGGCGCTCATCACTTCTGGCGTGGCAATCTCTTCGCCGAGCACTTCGGAAATAGCGCGGAGCAGACAGGCACCGACAATCGGGTAGTGTTCCGGGAGGATCTGCAGAGCCACGTGCTTGTTGATGATCTTCGCCACCAGATCACCCAACTGGTCGAGCTGATCGATGTGCCGCGCGTACATCAACACGCCGTTGGCCAAGGCGCGCGGTTGATCACCGCTGGCCTGGTGCGCCTGGTTGAACAGCGGGCGGACTTCAGGGTATTCGGCGAGCATCATGCGGTAGAAGTGCGTGATCAGCGCTTCACCGCCGCTTTCCAGCAGAGGCACGGTGGATTTGACGATGGCACGATCCTGAACGCTAAGCATAAGGTTGACTCCTGAGCTTCTTTGAAAAGTTACCTTAGGGTTATCAGATTCCGTGCCAATTTATTTTTTGATATAAATCAATAACTTAATAACTATGTAGTCATAACGACCCAAAGGCCTTTATAGTCATCCCGACTACATCTTGTCTCTTTGACTACAAGACCATGACCGCCAAATCCCTGCTCACCGCCCTGCTGCCCTTAGTTTCCGATTTGTCCCGCGAACTGCCCGAGGGCGAGCGTTATCGACGCCTGCTCGAAGCCATGCGCGCCCTGCTGCCCTGCGATGCAGCGGCGTTGTTGCGTCTCGACGGTGAATCGCTGGTACCGCTGGCCGTGGACGGTTTAAGTACGGACACCCTCGGTCGGCGCTTCAAAGTCAGCGAGCACCCGCGTTTCGAAATTCTCCTCAGCGGAGCCGGACCCACGCGCTTCGCCGCCGACAGCGACTTGCCCGATCCTTATGACGGTCTCGTCGACGGACTCGACGAGCATCTGGAGGTTCACGATTGCCTCGGCTGCCCTTTATTTGTCGATGAAAAACTCTGGGGCCTGATCACCCTCGACGCTCTCGACCCCGAGCGTTTCGAACCGATCGAACTCGACGCCCTGCAAGCCTTCGCCAGCCTCGCCTCGGCCACGGTCAACGCCGCCGAACGTATAGAACGTCTGGCCAATCGCGCAGAAGACGAGCACCAGCGCGCCGAGGTTTATCGTCAGGCCAGCGGCCAGCAGAACCGCGAAATGATCGGCCAGAGCAAGGCGCTGAAGAAACTGGTGGAGGAAATCAATCTGGTCGGCGGCAGCGATCTGACGGTGTTGATTACCGGGGAAACCGGCGTCGGCAAAGAACTGGTCGCCCAAGCGATTCACGCCGCCTCGCCCCGTGCCGAAAAACCAATCATCAGCCTCAACTGCGCCGCCCTGCCGGATACGCTGGTAGAAAGCGAACTGTTCGGCCACGTGCGCGGTGCCTTCACCGGCGCCACCAGCGACCGGCGTGGCAAGTTCGAACTGGCTAATGGCGGTACGTTGTTTCTCGATGAAGTCGGTGAATTATCGCTGACCGTGCAGGCGAAATTGCTCCGCGTTTTGCAGAGCGGCCAGTTGCAAAGATTGGGTTCAGACAAGGAGCATCAGGTCGATGTGCGCCTGATTGCCGCGACCAACCGCGACCTGGCCGAAGAGGTGCGCAGCGGTCGCTATCGCGCCGACTTCTACCATCGCCTGAGTGTGTACCCGCTGCGCGTACCGGCGCTGCGTGAGCGCGGTCGCGATGTGTTGTTGCTCAGCGGCTTCTTTCTTGAGCAGAACCGTTCACGCATGGGCCTCAATAGCCTGCGCCTGAACGGCGACGCCCAGGAGGCGTTGCTCGCCTACACGTGGCCGGGCAATGTGCGTGAACTGGAACACTTGATCGGGCGCAGTGCGTTGAAGGCGCTGGGCAACTGCAAGGTGCGGCCGAAGATTCTCAGTTTGAGCGCGGCGGATCTGGATTTGCCGCGCGAGGTTGTGGATAACTCGGTTGAGGCGGTTGCCGGAGTTGTGGCTGAGATGCCGCTGATCAGCGGGGATCTGCGCAGTGCGACCGAGCAGTATCAGCGGCGTTTGATCAGTGCGGCGCTGGAACGCAATCAGGATAACTGGGCGAGTGCGGCGCGGGAGTTGGGGTTGGATAGAGCCAACCTGGGTCGCATGGCCAAGCGGTTAGGAATGAAGAGCTAAAAGCACACCCTCACCCTAGCCCTCTCCCTCCGGGAGAGGGGACTGATTGGGGGATATTGAAGAATTCCGCCGACGTGAAAGATATTTACCGAATCCATAATCGACTCGGTCATTCAGGTCGATGTACAACGCCAGACACCTCGGTCGGCCCCCTCTACCTCTGGAAGAGGGGGCTGATTGGGAGATATTCAAGAATTCCGCCGACGTGATCGATCTTTACCGAATCCATAATCGACTCGGTCGTTCATGTCGATGTACAACGCCAGACACCTCGGTCGGCCCCCTCTACCTCTGGAAGAGGGGGCTAATTAGGAGATATTCAAGAATTCCGCCGACGTGAAAGATATTTACCGAATCCATAATCGACTCGGTCATTCAGGTCGATGTACAACGCCAGACACCTCGGTCGGCCCCCTCTATCTCTGGGAGAGGGGACTGATTGGGAGATATTCAAGAATTCCGCCGACGTGAAAGATCTTTACCGAATCCATAATCGACTCGGTCATTCAGGTCGATGTACAACGCCAGACACCTCGGTCGGCCCCCTCTACCTCCGGGAGAGGGCTGGGGTGAGGGGCAGTGATAGAGAGAACAGCGATCAACTCAAGCCGACCACCCGACAACTAACCTAAAGCCCAACCTTTTGACGCCGATAACCCGGCATCAATAGTTTTTGGCGATTTGCAACCTCGCCCACCACCTTTCCACAGAAGGTTCATATGTCCTCCACCAAAGCCCGCGCAGACTCACTTTCGCTTCTGCTGTTTACCTTGCGCAGTGGCAAGCTGATGGCGATCAACCTGCTGAAAGTCAGTGAAATCATCCCCTGCCCGCCGCTGACCAAACTGCCGGAGTCGCACCCGCACGTGAAAGGCATCGCCACCCTGCGCGGCGCCTCGCTGTCGGTGATCGACCTCAGCCGCGCCATCGGCGAACGCCCGCTGGAAGACCCGAACGGCGGCTGCCTGATCGTCACCGACGTGAGCCGCTCCAAGCAGGGCCTGCATGTACAAGCGGTGAGCAAAATCGTCCACTGTCTGACCACCGACATCAAACCGCCGCCGTTCGGTTCCGGCGGTTCGCGCGCCTACATCACCGGCGTGACCTCGGTGGACGGCACACTGGTGCAGGTGCTGGACATCGAAAAGGTTATCCACAGCATCGCCCCGGCACAGATCGAAATGGCCCCGACCGACCTGAGCATGGAAGACGCCGAAGTGCTCGGCAACGCACGGATTCTAGTGGTCGACGACAGCCAGGTGGCGCTGCAGCAATCGGTGCACACCCTGCGCAACCTCGGCCTGCAATGCCACACCGCACGCAGCGCCAAGGAAGCCATCGACTGCCTGCTCGACCTGCAAGGCACGGCTCAGCAGATCAACCTGATCGTCTCCGACATCGAAATGTCCGAAATGGACGGTTACGCCTTCACCCGCACCCTGCGCGAGACTCCGGACTTCGCCCATTTGTACGTGCTGCTGCACACCTCGCTCGACAGCGCGATGAACAGCGAAAAAGCGCGCCTGGCCGGGGCGAACGGCGTGCTGACCAAGTTCTCCTCGCCGGAACTGACCCACTGCCTGATCGAAGCGGCCAAACACGTCGCCGCCCACGGGCACTGAGTCTTGGCCCAGAGGTATTGTTTTTTGATGCGGCGCGATCTGGGCAAGGACGCGCCGGATGCGCTTTGGCCTCAAGGCATTGAACTGTGTACGTACTCCGTCGAACTGGCGGCGGACGTGCATGACTTGATGCAACTCGGCTACCGCGAAGGTGGTGGCCGGGTGCCGGCGCTGGACGTTTGGCAGCAGCAGTTCGAAACCGATCCTGAATACGATCCGAGCCTGTGTTTGATTGCCCGTGATGGCGAAGGCGTGGTCGGCGTGGCGCAATGCTGGACCAGCTCGTATATCAAGAATCTGGTGGTGCATCCGCGCATGCAGGGCCGAGGATTAGGCCGGGCGTTGCTGTTCAATGCATTCAAGGTGTTTCAGCAGCGCCGTGAAGGGTTTGTTGATCTGAAAGTGCTGGAGGACAACCAGCGGGCGCAGTGCTTGTATGAAAGTGCCGGGATGTATGTGGTCCGCCGCGAGCTGGTGCCGGACTGATCGACCGTCTTCGCGAGCAGGCTCGCTCCCACCCTGGAATGCATTTCAAACTGCGAGCCTGCTCGCGAAGAGGCCAGCACAGGCAACTTCCCTTCTCAGGCGCACTCCAACCTTGGCCCCCCACGACCAAGGATTCCCCCCATGAAAGCCATCACCTTAAGCCTGCTCTGCCTCACCGCCCTAACCTCCCAGGCGCACGCCTCCAGCCCCGACGCCTGGGCCGCCTACGACAAAACCGTACTCGCCAGTTGCACCAAGGCCAGCAGCCTGAAAAACGCCAAACCCGTCGGCACGCCCGCACAATTCGATGACCGCGTCGGCTACACCGCCGTGTTGCTGCAAGGCCAATACCCGCAAAAACACATGAAAGGTCAGCAAGGCACCGAACTGTGTCTGTACAACAAACAGTCGAAAACCGCCTTCGTCAGCGAGTGGGATTCGATCCGCCCGCCCGTTAAAACCAAGTGAATGGCGCATAACTTGCTTCGATCCAGTTCTGTGCGGTGGTTTTCCGCCACCGTTTCACACCCTGATTGAAGACAGATCGCTCAATGAATACGACGTTTTCCTGCGTAGGCTGCGGCAAATGCTGCACCGATCACCATGTCCCGCTGACCCTGACCGAAGCCCGCATGTGGGCGGCGGATGGCGGTCAGGTGATCGTGCTGGTGGAGGCATTTCTCGGTAATGGCCTGGGTTTGCCGGCGCAGCAGCGGGAACATGCCGAACGGCGCTCAGCGCTCGTTCGCAGCGGCGCGGCAGACGCCCATGTGGCGATCACTTTCGCCGCGTACAACGTCGGCCCCTGTCGGAATCTTGACGAAGACAAGTTGTGCCGGATCTACGAGCGACGGCCGTTGGTGTGCCGCATTTATCCGGCAGAAATCAATCCGCATATCCCGCTCAACCCTGCCGCCAAGGATTGCCCGCCGGAGTCCTGGGAGCAGGGGCCGGTGTTGATTGCCGGCGGTGAGTTGGTGGATCAGGAACTGGTGGAGTTGATTCAGCGCTCGCGCCAGGCCGATCGGGATGACATCGGCATCAAGGACGCGATCTGCGCGATGCTCGGGATTCGCACCACAGCGCTGAAGGGAGACGGGTTTACTGCGTACTTGCCGAATATGAGTGCTTTTGCTTCGGTGATTGATCAGGTCACCGCGCAACCGCTGACGACGACTCCGAGTGAGTGGGTGTTTCATGTGTCCGGGGATGATGTGGCCGGGCAAGTGCTGGCGGCCGGGGCGCAGGTGGTGACTGAACCGGCGCAGACGTATGCGTTTATTTCACTGCGCGCGGCTTGATCCAGATTCTTAAGCGCCTATCCGGGCCTCTTCGCGAGCAAGCTCGCGAAGACGCCGGCCCGGACAATCTCAATCGCGGATCTGCCGCCGCGTCCAGAACTCCCGCGCCAGCAACCTTAAATCACCGGCCAACCCCGCCACGTCCTCGGAGTTGCGCTGACTCTGCCGCCCCTCATCCAGCGCCACATCGACGTTGCGACCGGTCACCGGGAGATTGATCTTCATGGGATAGCGCGAATAAAACTCAGCGCTTGCCCATCGAACGACGGGTGCCCGGCGGCGCCATGCCCGGGGTCTTGGTGTGGCCGTTCTTGGCGCCGTTCTTGTACCACGGCTGGTTCGAGCCTTTGGCAGAAGCCAGCTCGCCCGGCTTGAACGGAAATTTGAACGCCGGGATATCGGCTTTGGTTTCGCTGGTATCGGCCAGTTCAGCCGAGACATCGCTCACAGCGTCGTCAACCGGCGGCAGGGTCGGGGAAGTCATAAAAGCTCCGGAAAGCAAAAAGTCGGGCCCGATCAGTGAGCCGCGAAGGCGCGCAGTATACCTGTGCGCCATGGCTCGGCACCTGAAGATTTGCAGCGCACGCCGAACGGTTTACAGGTAGGTGATGGTGACGATGCCTTTGTCGGTCGAGGTCTTCAGCGCTTCATAGCGCATGGAAATCGGCAGCGACTGATGGCTACAGGCGTTGCGCTCAGTGTCGACATCGACTTTCACGCCGGGCTTGATTTCAATCTGGCGAGACTCACGAGCAGCAAACGCCCCGACCGGCCCGACCTGACAGCCCGAATCAACGATTTGCCCGGTGAAGCGGATCTCACCGGATTGACTGGCCGGCGCGGCGAACGCTGTGAGTGGAAGCAAGAGAAGCACATACGGCAGAGCGGTTTTCAGCTTCATTTCAAGACACTCCCGGGGTGAGCGGCCCAGAGAACCCGGGCTACACCATGTTATCCGCGTGCTGGGACGGATCTTGAGAAGCATAGTTGGCAAATGGGTCCCGAATAGGGACTGATCGGTCCCTTTTTGGGACCGTTATACCGCCATCGCGAGCAGGCTCACTCCTACAATTGGAATGCGTTTTAACTGTGGGAGCCAGCCTGCTGGCGATGAACGATGACGCGGTGTTCAACCCTGCGGATCAACCCGATCCAGCGCCCGGTTTACCGCCAGCTCGGCGAGCATGACGATCTGCTGGATCGCCAGCGCCGTACTGCGCTGCGGACGACTGAGCTGATCAGCCAGATCACCGGCCATGACATTGGCTGAAGCCAGCGATTCGCAGGCGTGGGCAAGCAGGCTTTCGGTATCGATGTTCGGGTGAATGAGGAACATCGTACTGGGCTGACGCGGTTTGACCGGTTCGGGGCAAAGGTAGAAATCGAGCGCGCGCTTGATGGCTTCGCGGGTTTTGATCTGGTCGTCGGCGCGGATGGCGTCTTCGAGTGGGGTGGTGGGATCGATGGGTGGATCGGGTACGGGCTTAGTCATTTACTCAGTCCTCACTGATTGGAGCCAACAATTACCGTTTCTCACGCGGCGAATTGGGTGGCAGCTACGTACGGGGTGAGAAACCGGGCAAGGACCAGTAAAACCTCCGGCCGGACCGAAGTCCGCCCGTACATAGCCGCCATAAAAATGCAGGCAGCAATCAGCTGGCGCCGATTATGACGGTACTGGTATTGGAATAATACTTAGCCCGGGTTCTCACACCCGATCACCGAGTTTTCGGCGACAACCAAAGACTAGAGAACGCACGTCCGACGGACAACCTGAAAACATTGTGGGAAGGTTCTGGTTATTTGACACAAATTTAAACAGCCAAAAGCCAACCCTCACCCTAGCCCTCTCCCAAAGGGAGAGGGGACTGACCGTGGTGTTTGGCAGAGCTACGCCGACGTGCGATACCGTGTTGAACTCAGGTTTTGAAACAGATCAAAAGCCCCTCACTGTAGAGACCGGTACATCCTTTACAAATTAGACCGGGGACATCGTTTACACCTTTACAGGCTTGAAACGCGTTTGACGCCGCTTTCAAGCCTGCCTAAACAGTGGCTGCAAAGGTACAGTTCCCAAGTGTCATCAGCCACTTCCTTCAGCGCGATGTCCTCTCCAATCAGAGCTTCTCCCAGAAAAATCAGCTGTCCTTTCCATTTAATTTCCCCATTTGACCGAACCTTGCGTACTTCAACATCGGAACCGTATTCAAGCGCAGGCAAGTAACCGGGATAAGCGCGTATCGACGGGCGATAGACAGATGCCGGCGGTTTCATGCCCAGCGCGGTGTGCGGTCGGTGGTGGTTGAAGTCTTGGATGAAATCCTGAAAAGCCAGCTGCTGGCGCACCAGGTTTTCCGCCGGTGGCACTGCTGCCTTTAGCGTTCGATGCATCCGTTCATGTCGACCATTTTGGTCGGGACGGCCAGGTGTAATCGTTTCGACATGGATTCCAAGCCTGATGAACCAAACCGATAACTTCGAAAGTCGCGCCAGACCTGTCGACGCAAAAGGAGCGCCATTATCAGTGCGGATCACATCCGGCAGCCCATATTCTCGAAAAGCCCACTCGAAGCCTTCCCGCGTCGGCGCTCCGTGCGTACTGGGCAAAGCGCGACAGACGAATAAAAAGCGGCTCATCTGATCGGTAATGGTCAGCGGATAGCACCAATTACCGTCCTGCATTTTGAACTGCCCTTTGTAATCAGCACACCAAGTCTGGTTGGGCGCGTCGACCGGACGTAAATGTGTTGGAGCACGGGGACGCGGGGGATAGGGCCGTCGTGCCACCACCAAACCAGCTTTCTTCAACCACTCCCCGGCGGTACTCGCCGCCGGCCATTGGATATGCGGATCGGAATCGCGCAGGCGACCAATGATCTGCTTGGGTCCCCGATCGGGATGTTCGTTTTTCTTGGCCAGCAACTTGGCGATGATTTCATCGGAAGTTTGGTGAGGGCAATTCAGCGGCTTACGCGACTGCTCTTTCAAGCCATCCACGCCCAACGCTGCATACCGTTCCAGCCACTTGTCGATGGTTGGACGACTGACGCCATACCGCCGGCTTAATTGGCTTTTGGTGTAGCTGCCGCTGAGCCAATCGCTAATTAACTTCACTCGTTGATCCATTGGGGACTCTTGTTTCCAGGGCATGGTCAGCACCTCCTGACCATGATTGATACCTGTAAACCATGTCCCCGGTCTCAAACGTAAAGGATGTATCCGGTCTTTACCCACCCTATCCCTCTCCCGGAGGGAGAGGGGACTGACCGTGGTGTTTGGCAGAACTACGCCGACGTGCAATTCCGCGTTGAACTCAGATTCTGAAAGGCCCACAAATCGGCTCCCTCTCCCTCGGGAGAGGGCTGGGGTGAGGGGCAGCAACAACGCAAATCAAAAGCCGAACACCCGCGCTCTTCACCACTCAATAGGCCGAGTGTCAGCTCGCCTGCTCTTGATCTTGATCCACGGGCGACGTCGGAAGGCTGAGTGGAGGGATTGATCCGGGCGTGGGAGCGCAGCGACCGTTTGGCGCAGCCAAACACAGCGAGAGGAGGTGCAGCGAAGCAAACCGTAGGCGCTGCGCCCGGATCGATCCCGGAGCGAAGGAACCCCGAGCCCCAGCGAGCGGGCCGTACGTAGGAGCAAGCGTTTTTGGTTACTTTTTAGGCGTTTGTAAAAAGTGACCCGCCGTAAGGGCGGAACCGTAATCAGCCACACCCGCAGCAACGGATATACACCCAGAGAAAACTGACAGCGCCGACAGCTAGCCGTCACCCTCCTGACCCCAAAACAAGTTTATAAAGACCCTAACCCTGCCCAAAATCCGTCCGGCGCCCACCCCGCATGCGAATCCAAAAGAACAAAGCCCTGCTAGCCCTAGTGATCGTCCTGGCCGCCGCAGGTACATGGTGGGCAATGAAACCCGCCCCCACCAAACTCGCCACCCCCACCGCCATCCCGGTGCGAGTCATAGCGGTCAGCGAAAAAGACGTCCCCCGCTACACCACCGGCATCGGCTCCGTACTCTCATTACACAGCGTCGTAGTGCGCCCCCAGATCGACGGCATCCTCACCAAAATCCTCGTCAAAGAAGGCCAACTCGTCAAAGCAGGCGACCTGCTGGCCACCATCGACGACCGCTCCATCCGCGCCAGCCTCGACCAGGCCCGCGCGCAACTGGGCGAAAGCCAGGCGCAACTGCAAGTCGCCCTGGTCAACCTCAAACGCTACAAACTGCTCACCGTCGACGACGGCATCTCGAAACAGACCTACGACCAGCAACAAGCCCTGGTCAACCAACTGAAAGCCACCGCCCAAGGCAACCAGGCTTCGATTGATGCTGCGCAAGTACAACTTTCCTACACACAGATCCGCTCCCCGGTCACCGGCCGTGTCGGTATTCGCACCGTCGACGAAGGCAACTTCCTGCGCATGACCGACACCGCTGGCCTGTTCACCGTCACCCAGATCGATCCGATCGCCGTCGAATTCTCCCTGCCCCAGCAAATGCTGCCGACCCTGCAAGGACTCATCAGCGACCCGCAACGCGCGCAGGTCAAGGCCTACATCGGCGCCGACACCGATGGCGAAACCGGCAACCTGCTCGGCGAAGGGCACCTGACCCTGATCGACAACCAGATCAACGCCAACACCGGCACCATCCGCGCCAAGGCCGAATTCGACAACGCCAGCCAGAAGCTCTGGCCCGGCCTGCTGGTCACGGTAAAAATTCAGACAGCCCTCGACAAAGATGCGCTGGTCGTCCCGCCCACCGTCGTACAACGTGGCCTCGATCAACACTTCGTTTATCGGGTCAACGGTGACAAGGTCGAAGCCGTGCAAGTACAGATGGTTTATCAAGGCAGCGGCCAGGACATCATCAAAGGCGTGAAGGCCGGTGACGTACTGGTCACCGACGGCCAGTCGCGGCTTAAACCCGGTTCGACCGTGCAAGTCATGAGCGAGCCGCCGCAGGTGGTGCAAGCGGAGCCAAAACCATGAAGGCGCACAAAGGCGTCTCCACGTGGTGCATCGATCATCCGGTGGCGACGATTCTGCTGACCATCGCGCTGGTATTGGTCGGCGCAATAGCCTTCCCGCGCCTGCCAATCGCCCCACTGCCGGAAGCGGAATTTCCGACGATTCAAGTTTCGGCGAAGTTACCCGGCGCCAGCCCCGACACCATGGCCTCGTCCGTGGCCACGCCGCTGGAGGTGCAATTCAGCGCCATCCCCGGCATGACCCAGATGACGTCGAGCAGCGCACTGGGCTCAAGCCTGCTGACCCTGCAATTCACCCTCGATAAAAGCATCGACACCGCTGCGCAGGAAGTCCAGGCAGCGATCAACACCGCCGCCGGCAAACTGCCCAAGGACATGCCGACGCTGCCGACCTGGAAGAAGGTCAATCCGGCCGACAGCCCGGTGCTGATCCTCAGCGTCAGCTCGACGCAAATGCCCGGCACCGAACTCAGTGACTTGGTGGAAACCTTGCTCTCGCGTCAGATCAGTCAGATCGACGGTGTAGGCCAGATCAACATCACCGGTCAGCAACGTCCCGCAATCCGCGTGCAAGCCTCAGCCGACAAACTGGCGGCCATCGGCCTGACCCTCGCCGACATCCGCCTGGCGATACAGCAGACCAGCCTCAACCTCGCCAAAGGTGCGCTGTACGGCGAATCGAGCATCTCCACGCTGTCGACTAACGACCAGTTGTTCCAGCCCGAGGAATACCGCCAGCTCATCGTTTCCTACAAGGACGGCGCCCCGGTTCACCTAAGAGATGTCGCTAACGTTATCAACGGTTCGGAAGATGACTATGTGCAAGCGTGGGCGGGCGATCAACCGGGGGTAAACCTGGTGATCTCGCGTCAACCTGGAGCGAACATCGTCGAAACCGTCGACCGCATTCAAGCCGCCCTGCCCGGCCTCGAAGCCATGCTGCCGGCCTCGGTGCAAGTAAAAACCCTGATCGACCGCACCCAGACCATTCGCGCCTCGCTGCATGAAGTCGAAATCACCCTGTTGATCGCGATCCTGCTGGTGGTCGCGGTGATGGCGCTGTTCCTGCGTCAGTTGTCGGCAACCCTGATTGTCTCGGCGGTACTGGGTGTTTCGCTGATCGCCAGTTTCGCTTTGATGTACCTACTCGGTTTCAGCCTGAACAACCTGACGTTGGTGGCGATCGTCGTCGCGGTCGGCTTCGTCGTCGACGATGCGATCGTGGTGGTGGAAAACATCCACCGCCATCTGGAGGCCGGCGACGACATGCGCGAAGCGGCGATCAAGGGCGCCGGCGAGATTGGCTTTACCGTGGTCTCGATCAGTTTCTCGCTGGTGGCGGCGTTTATTCCGCTGCTGTTCATGGGCGGTGTGGTCGGGCGACTGTTCAAGGAATTCGCCCTGACTGCGACCTCGACCATCATGATTTCCGTGGTGGTGTCGCTGACCCTGGCGCCGACGCTGGCCGCGCTGTTCATGCGCAAACCGGTGCACCACGCCCACGCCAAACCGGGCTTCAGCGAACGCTTGCTCGGCTGGTACGAACGAGGTCTGCGCCGCGCCCTCGCCCATCAGAAATTGATGATCGGTGTGTTCGGCTTATCGCTGGCGCTGGCCATCGGCGGTTACATCTTTATCCCGAAAGGTTTCTTCCCGGTACAGGACACCGGTTTCGTCCTCGGCACCACCGAAGCCGCTGCGGATATTTCCTATGGCGACATGGTGAAAAAACACCTGGCGATGGCCGAAATCGTCGCCGCCGACCCGGCCGTGCAGGCGTTTTCCCACTCGGTGGGTGTCTCCGGCAGCAACCAGACCATCGCCAACGGCCGCTTCTGGATCGCCCTGAAAAAACGCGGCGACCGTGATGTCAGCGCCAGCCAGTTCATCGACCGCATCCGTCCGCAACTGATGAAAGTCCCCGGCATCGTCCTCTATCTGCGCGCCGGCCAAGACATCAACCTCAGCTCCGGTCCGAGCCGCGCGCAATACCAATACGTGCTGAAGAGTAACGACGGCGCGACCCTCGCGACATGGACGCAACGCCTCACGGAAAAACTGCGCAGCAACCCGGCGTTCCGCGATATTTCCAACGACCTGCAACTGGGCGGCAGCATCACCCACATCAGCATCGACCGCAGCGCCGCCGCACGTTTCGGCCTCACCGCCAGCGATGTCGACGAGGCGCTTTACGACGCCTTCGGCCAACGCCAGATCAACGAATTCCAGACCCAGGTCAACCAGTACAACGTGATTCTGGAGCTGGACACCAAACAACGCGGCAAGGCCGAAAGCCTCAACTACTTTTACCTGCGTTCGCCGCTGAGTGGCGAGATGGTGCCGCTGTCGGCGCTGGCCAAATTCGATGCACCGACCATTGGCCCGTTGTCGATTGCCCACGACGGCATGTTCCCGGCGGCCAACCTGTCGTTCAACCTTGCGCCCGGTGTGGCGCTGGGTGATGCGGTGATTCTGCTCAATCAGGCCAAGGCCGAGATCGGCATGCCGACGGCGATCAGCGGCAATTTCCAGGGCGCGGCGCAGGCGTTCCAGAGTTCGCTGGCCAGTCAGCCGTGGCTGATTCTCGCGGCGCTGATGGCGGTGTACATCATTCTCGGTGTGCTTTATGAAAGCTTCGTGCACCCGCTGACAATTATTTCGACGCTGCCGGCGGCAGGTTTGGGCGCGGTGATCATGCTGTGGATCTGCGGCCAGGACTTTTCGATCATGGCGCTGATCGGGCTGGTGCTATTGATCGGTATCGTCAAGAAGAACGGCATTCTGATGATCGACTTCGCCCTCGAAGCGCAGCGCCACCGAGGCTTGTCGCCGCAGGATGCGATTTTCGAAGCATGCATCACGCGGTTCCGGCCGATCATCATGACCACCCTCGCCGCCCTGCTCGGCGCCCTGCCGCTGATGCTCGGTTACGGCACCGGCGCCGAACTGCGTCAGCCGCTGGGGATCGCGGTGGTCGGCGGTTTGCTGGTCAGCCAGATGCTGACGTTGTTTACCACTCCGGTCATATACTTGTGGCTTGAGCGGCTGTTCCACAGGCCCAAACCTGCGCCCGTAGCGGCGCTGGCGACCACAGACTGAGGCGGGTCATGCGCGTTCTGATTATCGAAGACGAGGAAAAAACCGCGGACTATCTGCACCGCGGTCTGACGGAACAGGGTTACACCGTGGATCTGGCCCGCGACGGCGTCGAGGGCCTGCATCTGGCGCTGGAAAGCGACTACGCAGTAATCGTCCTCGACGTCATGTTGCCGGGCCTCGATGGCTTCGGCGTGCTGCGCGCGTTGCGTGCGCGCAAGCAAACCCCGGTGATCATGCTCACCGCCCGCGAGCGCGTCGAAGACCGCATCAAAGGCCTGCGCGACGGTGCCGACGATTACCTCGGCAAACCGTTTTCCTTCCTTGAGCTGGTCGCGCGCCTGCAAGCGCTGACCCGGCGCAGCGGTGGGCATGAACCGGTGCAGGTGAGCATCGCCGACCTGTGGATAGATTTGATCAGCCGCAAGGCTACCCGCGCCGGCACGCGACTGGATCTGACCGCCAAAGAGTTCTCCCTGTTGAGCGTTCTCGCCCGCCGGCAAGGTGAAATCCTTTCGAAAACCGCCATCGCCGAGATGGTCTGGGACATCAATTTCGACAGCGATGCCAACGTTGTCGAAGTCGCAATCAAACGCCTGCGCGCCAAGCTCGACGGGCCGTTCGACGAGAAACTGCTGCACACCATTCGTGGCATGGGTTATGTGCTGGAGAGCCGTGGTGTCCAGTAACTCGATTGCCCTGCGCCTGAGCGGCATGTTCACGCTGGTGGCGCTGCTGGTGTTTCTGTTGATCGGCGGCGCGCTGTATCAACAGGTCGATAAAGGCTTGGGTCTGCTGCCGGAAGCCGAGCTGGATGCGCGTTACAGCGTGCTCGAATCAGCGCTCAATCGCTTCGGTACGCCCGAGCATTGGGTGAAGATCAACGCCAAGTTGAAGCTGCTGGGTGAAGAGGACAAACGCATTCGTTTCTGGGTGGTGAGCGGCTATCCGGGTTACGAATACGGTCAGCCCGATGCGGCGATCCGTACTTTTGCCAAAGGCCCGTTGGGCATGCATGACTTGCAGTTGCCCGGCCAGCCTTATCCACTGAAAGTGCTGCTGACCGAGTTGCCGGCCAAGGATCAGCGTCCGCCGCTACGGTTCATGATCGGCATCGATACCGAGACCTTTCATGAGACGCAGCACAACCTGCTGATTGCCTTGATCGGGCTGGCGATTGTCGGTGTGCTGATGGCTTCGGCGCTGGGCTATTGGGTCGCGCGGATTGGTCTCAAACCGCTGATCAAACTGTCCCATGAAGCTCAACGACTGGCGCCTCCGCTGCGGGCCGGGCGCTTGCGTCTGTCGCCGCTGCCACCGGAACTTGAGCAGTTTGTCGATTCCTTCAACTCGACGCTGGAACGGGTTGAGCAGGCCTACTCGCGGCTGGAATCGTTCAACGCCGACGTCGCTCATGAGCTGCGTTCGCCGCTGACCAATCTGATTGGTCAGACTCAGGTGGCGCTGACCCGTGGGCGTTCTGCCGAACATTATTTCGAAGTGCTGCAATCCAATCTGGAAGAGCTGGAACGGCTGCGCTCGATCATCAACGACATGCTGTTTCTGGCCAGTGCCGATCAGGGCAACAAGGCGACCAAACTGACCTCGACGTCGCTGGCGGATGAGGTGGCAACGACCCTGGAATATCTGGATTTCATTCTCGAAGACGCGCAGGTTGAGGTGCAGGTCAGCGGCGATGCGCAGGTGCAGATCGAGGTCGCGCATTTGCGCCGGGCGTTGATCAATTTGCTCAGCAACGCGGTGCAGCACACCGGCGCGGGTCAGGTGATCGAGGTGCGGATCGAGGTGGAAGCGCATCAGGTGAGTATCGGCGTGGCCAACCCCGGTTCGCCGATTGCCAGCGAGCATTTGCCGCGCTTGTTCGAGCGCTTTTATCGGGTGGATGCCTCGCGTAGCAACAGTGGCAATAACCATGGGCTGGGGCTGGCGATCGTCAAGGCGATTGCGCTGATGCATGGCGGCGATGTGTTTGTGCGCAGTGATCGGGGGATGAATACCTTCGGGATTTATTTGCCGGTCTGAAAAGCCCCTCACCCTAACCCTCTCCCCGAGGGAGAGGGGACTTACCGTGGTGCTCTTTCGAAGTACGCCGACCTGAAATATCCCGTCGAACTCAGGCTTTGAAAAGTATGAAGATCTGCTCCCTTCCCCCTCGCCCCCTTGGGGGAGAGGGTTGGGGTGAGGGGGTTGCTCTTGGCTACACCGCGAACTTCGACTTTTACCTCCTGCGCAACAGTCATTTATGAAAATCACGCTGTTTCCCAACGCCCGGCGACCTTATCTTTGCCCGCACCAAACAGCACTCGCCAGGCGAGAAGGTTTTCAAGATGTCCAACAGTATGGGTATTGCCAGCGCTTTCGTTTTGTCCTCATTGATCCTGTCGCCGATGGCGATGGCTGAAGAATCGCAGTCGTTCGTAGCGCAAAATATCGCTCGCGCGCAGGCCTTCGATCAGCATCAGGCCGAAGTGATGGCCAAGGCGCAAGACGCCACGCAAGCCCCGCAGGCTGCCACTTCACAGGCTCAGGCTGCCGAGAAAGACAGCTGAGTCGCGCACCGCGCCAACGTTTCCCTCGACGCGGTTGTTTGGCTCTTCCCGTTCAACCGTCGTCATTCCAGGCCGCTGCCTTTCAGCGGCCTTTTTTCGTTGTGGTCTGAAAGCCGTTTGGTTCGTCTGTAACAACAAGAAACATCAAGCCCTCAAGCCATTGAAGGGCCAGTTGACCCAAGGAGCTCCATCGCACGTGCGTTACCCAGTTCGCTGCACCCCGCTGTTCATTGCAATTGCCGCAACGATTGCCCCTGCCGCTCACGCTGACGAGCCTGCCAAAGATGGCTTTGTCGAGGGTTCAAGCCTCAACCTCAACGCCCGCAACTACTACATGAATCGCAACCGCTTGCAGAAAGCGGACGACAACATCGAGTGGGGCCAGGGCTTTCTCGGGGTCTTCAAGTCGGGCTACACCGAAGGTACGGTCGGTTTCGGCATCGATGCCCACGCCATGCTCGGGTTGAAGCTCGATGGCGGTGGCGGCACCGACGGCTCGAGCATCCTGCCGGTCAGAGAGAATGGCGGCAAAGCGCCGGGGGCGTTCTCCACGGCGGGCGGCACGTTGAAAATGCGCGCGTTCGATACCGAGTTGAAGGCCGGTGACCTGTTCCTCACCAACCCGGTCATCGCCGGCGGTGATACGCGCATGCTGCCGCAGACTTTCCGTGGTGTGAGCCTGACCAACCACAGCTTCGACGGCTGGTTGATCGAAGGCGGCCAGGCGAGTTTTACCAAGCCTTACAACCAGAGTGGCCACACGCGCATCGGCACTTCCTACGGCACTCTTGCCGACGGCGATGAGAGCCAGCACCTGAACTGGGCCGGCGTGGCGTGGAGCGGTGTCGAAGGCCTGACCAGCAGTCTTTATGCCTCTGAGTTGAAGGACATCTGGAACCAGTATTACTACGACCTCGACTACACCTGGCAGTTGAACGATCTGGTCAGCCTCAACCCGGGCTTGCACTTCTATCACACGCAAGACACCGGTGATGCGCTGCTGGGCAACATCGACAACAACACCTACAGCCTGCATTTCACCGTTGGCGTCGGTAATCACAGCGTTACCGCCGCGTATCAGCGGGTCAACGGCAACACGCCGTTCGACTACATCAGCCAGGGCGACAGCGTTTATCTGGATAACTCACAGCAGTATTCCGACTTCAACGGCCCGAACGAGCGCTCGTGGAAGCTCAAGTACGCCTATGACTTCGCCGGTGTCGGCGTGCCGGGGCTGACCTCGTCGGTGTCCTACTCGCGCGGCACTGTGGATCTGACCAAGGTCGACCCTGACAGCACAGGCTATTCCAACTGGTACAGCGCCGATGGCCGCAACGCCAAGCATTGGGAACGCGATCTCGACTTGAAGTACGTGGTGCAGAGCGGTCAGGCCAAGGATCTGGCGGTCCACCTGCAATGGGCGACCAACCGAGGCGGCAACGGCTACGGCGTGATTGATTCGGATACAGATGAATACCGCGTGATCATCGACTACCCGATCAACGTCTTCTAAGATCGGCGCCATAACACCGTCTTGAATTCAGTGATGCACCCTGTGGGAGAGAGCCTGCTCCCACATTGGAAATGGTTTCTGGCTTCGGCTGTGGTTTTTGGCCTACTACGCTTATAAGACTTCCCCCCAACCGACAGCCCAATCATGATCGCGAGCCGTACCCCTCCCGTTGCGGGCAAGACCGGGCGCCCTGAGTTGCTGCTGATCTGCGGCAGTTCGCTGACCGTGATCGCGATTCTGTGCATCGTCACGTTCCTCCTGATCCGCGAGCACGCCAACGCCCAGGAGTCGGCGACCCGCAGTGCCACCACCATCGCGCAACTGATCGACGCCGATGTCCTGCGGACCGTCGAGCTGTACGACTTGACCCTGCAAGGCCTGATCGCCGCCGCCCAGCGCGATGACCTGCAAGATGTCTCACCGCAGATCCGCCATCTGGCGCTGTTCGACCGCTCGACCACCGCGCGCTTCAAGGGCGACATTCTGTTGCTCGACAAACACGGCGATGTGGTCGCCGACTCTTCGCGAATCGAGCCGAAACCGGGCAACTTTGCCGACCGCGATTATTTCCTCGCCCACGCATTCAATCGCGATGTCGGCATGTTTATCAGCCGCCCGTTCAAGACCCGTTGCGACTGCGACGAAGCCAACCAGTGGCGCATCAGCTTCAGCCGACGGATTTCCTCGGACACTGGTGAGTTCGCCGGTGTGGCCGTGGCGTCGATGAAGCTCGATTACTTCGATCAGTTGTTCAACAGCCTCGACATTGGCAAAGACAGCACGCTGAACATCATCAACAACGACGGCGTCCTGCTGGCGCAGAAGCCGTATCTGCAAAGCGATTCCATCGGCAAGAGCTACGGCAACCGACCGAATGTCGTGCGTATTCTGGGTGACAAGGATGGCAATGGCAGTTTTACCAGCACCTCGAGCATGGACCATCAACAACGCCTCTATACCTATTCGCGGGTCGGCAATCTGCCACTGACGGTGATGGTCGCGCTGTCCAGCGACGAGGTGTTCGGCACATGGCGTCGTACCGCCCTGTTGATCAGCGGCGCCACTGGGGTGTTGTGCGTGGGGTTGCTGTGGCTGACCTGGCTGCTGGCTCGCGAGTTGCGCTTGCGTCAACGGGCCGAGCGCGAGCTGGCGCAACTGGCCGCTACCGATGCACTGACGGGAGTGGCCAATCGGCGCATGCTCGATCAGGCACTGCGTCATGAGTGGTTCCGCGCCCAGCGCTCGGGCAAAGCGATGTCGGTGATGATGATCGATGCCGATCACTTCAAGGCCTTCAATGACCGGCATGGACATCAGGCTGGAGATCAGGCGCTGAAGACGCTGGCCAGGGTCATCACGGAAAATGTGCGGCGACCGACGGATCTGGTGGCGCGCTACGGAGGTGAAGAGTTTTCGGTGATTCTCGCCGAGACCGATGGCCATGGCGCACAGCAGATAGCCGAGCATATTCGTCAGGCGGTGGAGCAGTTGCCGTTGGTCGACGGGGCCGAGCGGCCGATGACCGTGAGTATCGGCATTGCGAGCTGGACGGCGGCGAGTGAGATGACGCTGGAGCAGTTGTTGTTTGCGGCGGACAAGGCGCTTTATCAGGCCAAGGAAAGTGGGCGCAATCGGGTGGTGGTGGCTGCCTGAACGTTCTGAGGCGATCGCACCGACGCCTTCGCGAGCAGGCTCGCTCCCACATTTGAAAAGCATTCCCCTGTGGGAGTGAGCCTGCTCGCGATGGGGCCGGCCCAGGCAACACAAAAATTGCAGGCATAAAAAAAGGCCATCCGAGGATGGCCTTCAAAAAACTAGAGAGGTTTTTTACTTACACCGCCGCAACCGGGCGCATGTAAGAGATTGGTGCGGTGCTGGCGTCTTCGAACGTCACCACTTCCCAAGCGTCTGTCTGCTCAATCAACTTGCGCAGCAGCTGGTTGTTCAGTGCGTGGCCGGACTTGAAGCCCTTGAACTCACCAATCAGGCTGTTACCCAGCAGATACAGGTCGCCAATCGCGTCGAGGATCTTGTGCTTCACGAATTCGTCTTCATAGCGAAGGCCGTCTTCGTTCAACACGCCATCGGCATCAACCACGATTGCGTTTTCAACGCTGCCGCCGAGTGCGAGGTTGTGCTTGCGCAGGTACTCGATATCACTCATGAAACCAAAGGTACGGGCGCGGCTGACTTCTTTTACGAACGAAGTGCTGGAAAAATCCACGCTTGCACTTTGGGTGCGGTCCCGGAATACCGGGTGATCGAAATCGATCTCGAAGCTCACCTTGAATCCTTCGAAAGGGACGAAAGTGGCGCGCTTGTCGCCGTCTTCCACTGTCACTTCACGCAGGATGCGGATGAATTTCTTGGCGGCGTCCTGTTCTTCCAGGCCTGCCGATTGAATCAGGAATACGAAGGGTCCAGCGCTACCATCCATGATCGGGACTTCGGACGCGGAGAGCTCGACGTAGGCGTTATCGATGCCCAGGCCAGCCATGGCCGAGAGCAAGTGCTCTACCGTGTCCACTTTGACGTCGCCGTTAATCAGCGTCGTCGACATAGTGGTTTCACCGACGTTTTCCGCGCGGGCAGGAATCTGCACCACAGGGTCGAGGTCAGCGCGACAAAACACAATGCCAGTGTCGACAGGCGCAGGCTTGAGGGTCAGATAGACCTTCTCACCGGAGTGCAGGCCTACACCTGTGGCACGGATAATATTTTTCAGTGTGCGTTGTTTAATCATGGCTTGGGCCGCTTCAGCGCAAATTGCGAACTGGTATCAACAAAGGCTGGCGATGATAGCAGACCATGCCTTTGCTGAACACCAATCACCTTCATAGCCCTGATACATTCCATCAATCGGCCTGACGACGCAGGAAAGCCGGGATGTCCAGGTAGTCCAGATCATCTTGCGGATTCATCTTCGCGGCAGCCGCAGCACCGGCCTGAGCCTGGTTGCGCATGACGGTCGGACGGTCCAGATCACGGTAGTTGACCGCAGGCGCTTCCTGACGGGCCGGAGCCGGTTGTTGTACCTGGGCAGAAGCCATGGAGGTATGAACGGTGTTGTCGATGACCTTGACAGGCTTCTCGATTTTCGCGCCCAGACCCGTGGCAACCACGGTCACGTGCAGTTCGTCGCGCATGTCCGGATCGATAACGGTACCGACCTTGACCATCGCGTGTTCGGAAGCGAAGGCTTCGATGATGCTACCCACGTCGGAGTACTCACCCAGGGACAGGTCAGGACCGGCGGTGATGTTCACCAGGATGCCGCGTGCGCCTTGCAGGTTCACGTCTTCCAGCAGCGGGTTGCGGATCGCCGCTTCGGTGGCTTCACGTGCACGGTTCGGACCGCTGGCGCAGCCAGTGCCCATCATCGCCATGCCCATTTCGCTCATCACGGTACGTACGTCGGCGAAGTCGACGTTGATCATGCCCGGACGCTTGATGATGTCGGAGATACCGCGAACGGCACCGGCCAGTACATCGTCAGCCTTGGCGAAAGCCGACAGCAGGCTGGCGTCTTTACCGAGGATGGTCAGCAGCTTCTCGTTGGGAATGGTGATCAACGAGTCGACGCTTTCCGAGAGCATGCGGATGCCTTCATCGGCGATCTGCATACGCTTGCGGCCTTCGAACGGGAACGGACGCGTTACGACAGCAACGGTCAGAATGCCCATTTCCTTGGCCACTTCGGCGATGATCGGCGCAGCACCGGTACCGGTACCGCCGCCCATGCCAGTGGTGATGAACACCATGTTGGTGCCCTGCAGGACTTCGGCAATGCGCTCACGGTCTTCGAGAGCGGCCTGACGACCTACTTCAGGGTTGGCGCCAGCGCCCAGACCTTTGGTCACGCCGGTACCCAGTTGCAGAATGGTACGCGCGCCGATGTTTTTCAGCGCTTGAGCATCAGTGTTGGCGCAGATGAATTCAACGCCTTCGATGTTGCTCTTGACCATGTGATTGACAGCGTTGCCGCCGCCACCGCCAACACCGATAACTTTGATTACCGGGCTTGCGGGGATGTTGTCTACGAGTTCGAACATTTTCCCTCTCCTTACATTCTCTAGTTTTTTCGCCTACTGCTGTTTGTTGCGGTGTTGCGGTGTTGCGGTAAAGCTTTAGAAGTTGCCTTGAACCCACTTCTTCAATCGGTCCAGCAACGGCGCCTGTGGCTCTTCGTTGCTGTAGCTGTCGCGGCTGCCGATGCCAGAGAACGAAACCCCGTCGGACTGTTTTTGCAGGCCGTACATCAACAAGCCAACGCCAGTGGAATAAATCGGGTTGCGCACCACGTCATCCAGGCCCTTCACGCCATGCGGCACACCAAGGCGCACCGGCATGTGGAAGATTTCTTCGGCCAGTTCAGTGGCGCCTTCCATTTTCGAAGTGCCACCGGTCAGCACGATGCCGGCCGGAATCAGGTCTTCGTAGCCGCTGCGACGCAGCTCGGCCTGAATCAGCGTGAACAGCTCGTCGTAACGCGGCTCGACCACTTCGGCCAGGGCCTGACGCGACAGTTCGCGTGGTGGACGGTCGCCAACGCTCGGCACCTTGATGGTTTCACCGGCACCGGCCAGTTTGGCCAGGGCGCAGGCGTAGCGGATCTTGATTTCTTCGGCGTACTGGGTCGGGGTGCGCAACGCCATGGCGATGTCGTTGGTCACCTGATCACCGGCAATCGGGATCACCGCCGTGTGGCGGATCGCGCCTTCGGTGAAGATCGCGATGTCGGTGGTGCCGCCGCCGATGTCGACCAGGCACACGCCCAGTTCTTTCTCGTCATCGGTCAGGACCGAGTAGGCCGAGGCCAGTTGCTCGAGAATGATGTCGTCGATTTCCAGACCGCAGCGACGCACGCATTTTTCGATGTTCTGTGCGGCGTTGACGGCGCAGGTGACTACGTGAACCTTGGCTTCCAGACGTACGCCGGACATGCCCAGAGGCTCACGAACGCCTTCCTGGTTATCGATCACGTAATCCTGCGGCAGGGTGTGCAGCACACGCTGGTCAGCCGGGATCGCCACGGCCTGAGCGGCGTCAAGCACGCGCTCAAGGTCGGCCGAGCTGACTTCACGATCGCGGATCGCGACGATGCCGTGGGAGTTCAGGCTGCGGATGTGATTGCCCGCCACACCGACGAACGCCGAGTGAATGCGGCAGCCCGCCATCAGTTGGGCTTCTTCGATCGCGCGCTGGATCGATTGCACGGTGGACTCGATGTTGACCACCACGCCCTTCTTCAGGCCACGGGACGGATGGGTACCGATCCCGACGATTTCCAGCGAGCCGTCGTCGGAAACCTCGCCGACCAGCGCCACCACCTTGGAGGTGCCGATATCGAGACCGACGATCATTTTGCCGCTTTGCACGTTTGCCATGGGTCCTGCCTCTTCTTAATTCTTCGCGACAGCGGGTTGGGCTGTCGTCGGCGCTACAGGTTCCCGCCAGCCAACAGCGAGGCCGTTGGCGTAGCGCAGATCGATGCGCGCAATGTTCGTAATCTGGTCTTTAAGCGTCTTGTCATAGATGGCGATAAAGCGGCGCATCTTTTCCACCAGGTTGCCGCGTCCCAGCAACAACTCGATGCCGGGGCCGGAACTGCCGGCACCGGTGGTCAGAAACCAACTCCCGCGTTCACGCAGTTCCAGGCGCGCAATCGAGAAGCCCAACGGCCGCAGCATCTGGCTCAGCACCTGATACTGCTGCATCACTTGCTGCTGGGCCCGTTGTGGACCGAACAGCTGTGGCAGATGTTCGTAGTTCGCCAGTTCCTTGGGCGTAAACGCCTGGCCCTGGTTGTTCAGCAACGACTCATCACCCCAACGCGCCACCGGCAGTTGCTCTTCGAGGCGGATCACCACCTGGTCCGGCCACACCCGACGTACTTCGGCGTGGGCGATCCACGGCATCTGCTCAAGCTCGGTACGCATACCGGCCAGGTCGATGGTGAAGAAGCTCGACGCCACGTACGGGGCGATCCGCTGCTGCACCGCTTGCTGGCTGATGTAGCTCAGGTCGCCTTGCACGGCGATCTTGGTGATCGGCCGGTCGGCGTACGGCAGCAAACGCGTTGCACCTTCGTAAGTACCAAAGCCCAGCACCACCAGCAGCACTGGCCAGAACAGACTTTTCAGAAAGCCGAAATTGGCTTTCGGCAGGCGCGCGGACATCGGCTCTTTCGCCACCATGCGGCTGGCACCCCGTGGCACCGGCTTGCGGCCGGGTGCGGGAGGCTGATGTCGGAGCTGAGCGCCTTGCATCGTCTTAACCTCGAGCGTCTTCAACACTGGCGGCCAGAATGGCCAGAACCAGTTGCTGGAAATCCAGGCCGGCCGCACGGGCTGCCATCGGTACCAGACTGTGATCGGTCATGCCCGGAGCGGTGTTCACTTCCAGGAACCAGAACTGCCCGTCGGCGTCCTGCATCACGTCCGCCCTGCCCCAACCGGCAATACCCAGCGCCTCACAGGCCTTGGCCGTGAGATCCATGAGTTCCTGTTCCTTGGCGGCATCCAGCCCGCACGGAATGCGGTACTGGGTATCGTTGGCGATGTACTTGGCGTCGTAGTCGTAGAACGTGTGCGGTGTACCCAGGGCAATCGGAGGCAACACCTGGTCACGCAGGGTGGCGATGGTGAACTCCGGACCTTGAATCCATTGCTCAACCAAGACTTGCGAATCGTAGGTACTGGCCGCTTTCCATGCGTCGATCAGCTCGGACGCAGAACTCACTTTGGCCATCCCGATACTTGAACCTTCATGCGCCGGTTTGACGATCAAAGGGAAGCCCAGTTCCGTCGCTGCCGAAATACAATCGGCTTCGCTGCACAACACGGAGTGACGCGGCGTCGGAATCCCGAGGCTTTGCCAGACCTGCTTGGTGCGCAGTTTGTCCATCGCCAGTGCCGAAGCGAGAATGCCGCTGCCGGTGTACGGAATGCCCGCTACTTCAAGCAGACCCTGCATGGAGCCGTCTTCACCGCCACGGCCGTGAAGAATGATGAAGGCGCGGTCGATCTTTTCGCTAAGCAGCCGTTGCAGAATGTCTTCGCCAACGTCGATGCCGAACGCGTCCACGCCAGCGCTTTGCAGCGCGTCGAGTACGGCGTTACCGGATTTCAGCGACACCTCACGCTCGGCACTCAGGCCACCGAAGAGCACGGCGACACGGCCGAAGTCTTTCGGCGCGATAGTGGAAAACAGCTTGGCGTAGGCAGCAGTCATTTCAACTTCCCCTCGACCGGCGCCGCCACGGCGCCAGCGAACAATTCACTTTTCAACAGCTTCGGCGCGAGACCGCCGATATCACCGGCGCCCTGGCACAGCAGGATGTCGCCGGCACGCAGCAGCGGCTTGACCAGCGGCGCCAGGTCGACGCCACGCTCGATGTAGATCGGGTCGAGCTGACCGCGCTGGCGGATGCTGTTGCACAGCTTGCGGCTGTCGGCACCCGGGATCGGCTCTTCGCCGGCCGGATAGACTTCCATCAGCAGCAGGACGTTGGCGTCGGCCAGTACATTGACGAAATCGTCGTACAGGTCGCGGGTGCGGCTATAACGGTGCGGCTGGTAGACCATCACCAGACGGCGCTCCGGCCAGCCACCGCGCACGGCTTTGATCACTGCGGCGACTTCGGTCGGGTGGTGACCGTAATCGTCGACCAGCATCACGTTGCCTCCGTCCACTGGCAGTTCGCCGTAAACCTGGAAGCGTCGACCAACGCCCTGGAAGCCCGACAGGCCCTGGACGATGGCTTCATCGCTGACGCCTTCGTCGGTGGCAATACAGATGGTTGCCAGCGAGTTGAGTACGTTGTGGTTGCCGGGCATGTTCACCGACACGTCCAGCGGCTCGCGATCCGGGCGCAGCACGGTGAAGAAGGTCTGCATGCCTTGCTGGCGAATATTGATCGCGCGCACGTCAGCGTCTTCGCTGAAGCCGTAGGTCACGGTCGGACGTTTCACCAGCGGCAGGATTTCACGCACTACCGGATCGTCCAGGCACATCACTGCCAAACCGTAGAACGGCAGGTTGTGCAGGAACTCGACGAAGGTTTTCTTCAGTTTGTTGAAGTCACCGTCGTAGGTCGCCATGTGGTCGGCGTCGATGTTGGTGACCACGGCCACCAGCGGTTGCAGGTGCAGGAAACTTGCATCGCTTTCATCGGCTTCGGCGATCAGGTAACGGCTGGTGCCGAGCTGGGCATTGGTGCCCGCCGCGTTCAGACGGCCACCGATGACGAACGTCGGGTCCAGACCACCGGCGGCGAACACCGAAGCGATCAGGCTGGTGGTGGTGGTTTTGCCGTGCGTACCGGCAACGGCGATGCCGTGGCGATAGCGCATCAGCTCGGCGAGCATCTCGGCACGCGGCACCACCGGAATACGACGCTCAAGCGCGTTCGCCACTTCCGGATTAGAGGTGTTCACAGCGCTCGACACCACCAGCACGTCGGCGGCAGCGGCGTTCTCGGCACGGTGACCAATGAAGATGTGCGCGCCGAACGATTCCAGACGCTCGGTCACCGGCGACGCTTTCAGGTCGGAACCGGAGACTTCATAGCCCAGGTTCAACAACACTTCGGCGATGCCGCACATGCCCACGCCGCCGATGCCGACGAAGTGGATGCGACGGATGCGGCGCATTTCCGGTTGTGGCATGGCTTTCTGATTCTCAACCATGGGCCACCTCCAGACAGGTATCGACCACGCTACGGGTGGCATCGGGTTTCGCCAGACGGCGGGCCGCTTGGGCCATATCTTCGAGTCGTTGCGGTTGCATCAAGACCTCTGTCAGGCGCGCGGCAAGGTCCGCGGCACCAGTCGTTCTTTGTGGCATCAGGAAGGCAGCGCCTTCGCGGGCCAAATAATCGGCGTTGCGAGTCTGGTGATCGTCGATCGCGTGGGGCAAAGGCACCAGCATCGAGGGCAGACCGGCGGCAGCCAGCTCACTGATGGTCAACGCGCCTGCGCGGCACACCACCAAGTCAGCCCAGCCATAGGCCTGGGCCATGTCTTTGATGAACGGCTGCACCTGCGCATCCACGCCGGCGGCGCGGTAGCGCTCTGCAGTCACTTCATCGTGGTTTTTGCCGGCCTGATGAAACACTTCCGGGCGCAAATCGGCAGCGACTTGGGCCAGGGCTTCAGGCAGCAATTTGTTCAACGGTTCTGCGCCCAGGCTTCCGCCAAGGATCAGCAAACGCGCTTTGCGGCCGGCCAGAGCAGGTCGCGACGTGTCGAGGAACAGCTCGCTGCGCACCGGGTTTCCGGTGGTACGGCGGGTGTCCGACAGAGTAAAGGTGTCGGGGAATGCTTCACACACCCGGGCGGCGAACGGCACCAGCAACCGATTGGCGGTGCCGGCCACAGCGTTCTGCTCGTGAACGATCACCGGCACACCGGCCAGTTTCGCGGCAAGACCACCGGGGCCAGTCACATAACCACCGAAGCCGACCACACACACCGGCTTCAAGCGACGAATGATTGCCCGCGCCTGCCATACCGATTTCAGCAGCATGAACGGCGCCTTGAGCAGCGACAGCTTGCCCTTACCGCGCAGGCCGGTGGCGTTGATGCGGTGCAGTTCCAGCCCTGCGGCCGGCACCAGTTCATTCTCGATCCCGCGTGGCGTGCCGAGCCAGTGCACGGTGTAGCCGCGCGCCTGAAACTCGCGGGCACAGGCCAGCGCCGGGAACACGTGGCCGCCGGTGCCGCCGGCCATGATCAATACGTTAGCGCCCATGATTCGGCTCCTCGGCGAAGTCGCTCTCATGGAATTCCATCTCTTCACTGCCCAGATGGGTTCGACTCTCCCACTCGATCCTCAGCAACAAGCCGAGACAGGCACAGCAGATCACCAACGAACTGCCGCCGTAACTGAGGAACGGCAAGGTCAGACCCTTGGTTGGCAGCAGGCCGACGTTCACACCGATGTTGATCAGGAACTGACCAATCCACAGGAACGACAGACCGTAAGCCACATAAGCGGCAAAGAACTGCTTGGCTTTCTCGGCCCACAAGCCGATGTACATGCCACGAATACACACGAACACGAACAGCGCCACGGTGCACAGCGAACCCACCGCGCCGAGTTCTTCGGCCAATACCGAGAACACGAAGTCGGTGTGCGCTTCCGGCAGGTAGAACTGTTTCTGCACGCTGTTGCCCAGACCGACGCCGAGCCATTCGCCACGACCGAACGCGATCAAGGCTTGCGACAACTGATAGCCGGCTCCGAACTGGTCGGCCCACGGGTCAGCGAAGTTGGTCAGACGCGCCATACGATACGGCTGCATTTGAATCAGCAAGACCACCGCTCCGACCGCCAACACCACCATCAGCGAGAAACGGAACAGTCCGACCCCGCCGAGGAACAGCATGGCCGCCGCAGCACCCATCATTACTACGGTGGCACCGAAGTCCGGCTCCATCAGCAACAGGCCGGCCATCGGCAGCAGCACGATGAACGGCTTGAAGAAGCCCATCCAGCTCTCGCGCACTTCCTTCTGACGCCGCACCAGATAACCGGCGAGGTAGATCACCACGAACACTTTGGCGATCTCGGACGGCTGCACGTTGAAGAAGCTGAAACCGATCCAGCGCATCGAACCGTTCACTTCGCGACCGATGCCGGGAATGATCACCATCACCAGCAAACCGAACGCACCGATCAGCATCAACCAGCCAAGACGTTGCCAGGTGGCAATCGGAATCATCATGGTGACGATGCACGCGCCCAGGCCCAGCACCACATAAATAAGGTGGCGGATCATGTAATACAGTGGGCTGCCGGACTGTGCGGCCGCCACTTCGGTGGACGCCGAGGCAATCATGATCAGGCCGAGGCCGAGCAGCGCCAGACAACCGGCGAGCATCGGGAAGTCGAGGTCGATCCCGCGCCCGGTGATGATCGGTGACGGATACGGTTTGATGATATTGCGCAGGCTCATGCCAATTCCTCCACAGCGCGGACGAACTGGTGACCACGGTCTTCGTAATTCTTGAACATGTCGAAACTGGCGCAGGCCGGCGACAGCAGCACCACATCACCCGGTTGGGCAGCGGCGCGGCATTGCGCAACGGCGTCGACCAGCGAGGTCGCGCGAATCAGCGGCACGGCATCACCGATGGCATCGCCGATCTTGTCGGAGTCACGGCCCATCAGGATCACGGCGCGGCAGTTGGCCGCGACCGGATCACGCAGATCGTTGAATTCGGCACCCTTGCCATCGCCACCGGCGATCAGGATGACCTTGCCGTCGATGTCCGCACCGAGGCCTTCGATGGCGGCCAGTGCGGCACCAACGTTGGTCGCTTTGGAGTCGTTGTAATACGCCACGCCGTCGAGATCGCGGACCCACTGGCAGCGATGTTCGAGGCCGGCGAACGTGCGCAAGGCCGAGAGCATGGCGTCGAACGGCAGGCCCACGGCATGACCGAGCGCCAGCGCCGCGAGGGCATTGGACTGGTTGTGCGCGCCACGAATCTTCAGCTCACGCACCGGCATCAGGTTCTGGAATTCGAAGGCCAGATACTTCTCGCCGTCTTCTTCGCGGATACCGAAGGCCTTGAAATCCGGTTTGGTCAGGCCGAAGGTCCAGCATGGTTGACCCTCGCCCATCAACGGACGGCTCAGCGCATCCTGACGGTTGACCACGAACTGCTTGGCGCCACGGAAGATCCGGTGCTTGGCCAAGTGGTACGCCGGCAGACCGCTGTAGCGATCCATGTGGTCTTCGCTGATGTTCAGCACGGTGGCCACTTCGGCGTTGAGCTGGTCGGTGGTTTCCAGCTGGAAGCTCGACAGTTCCATGACGTACAGCTCGACGTCGTCGCTGAGCAGATCCAGCGCCGGAGTGCCAAGGTTACCGCCGACGGCAACGCGCTTGCCGGCCGCAGCCGCCATCTCGCCGACCAGAGTGGTCACGGTGCTTTTCGCGTTGGAACCGCTGATGGCCACGATCGGCGCCTGCGCGTTACGCGCGAACAGCTCGATGTCGCCGGACAGTTTCACGCCACGGGCCGCAGCGGCTTGCAGGGCCGGGGTCGCCAGCGCCAGGCCGGGGCTCACGTAGAGCTCGTCGGCACGGCAGAGGAATTCGACGTCCAGCTCGCCACAACGCACTTCCACGTGCGGATAGTCACGCTTGAGCGTGGCCAGTTCCGGTGGATTTTCCCGCGTGTCCGCCACGGCAAACGACGTGCCCCGGCTCGCCAGGAAGCGAACCAGGGACATGCCGCTCTTGCCGAGGCCGACAACGATGCGGAAGTGGTCAGAAGCGATCAGAGACACTCGTTCTACCTCAGCTTCAGGGTGGCAAGGCCGATCAGCACGAGAATCACGGTGATGATCCAGAAACGGACGATCACGCGCGGCTCGGGCCAGCCCTTGAGTTCAAAATGGTGATGGATCGGTGCCATGCGGAACACACGGCGACCGGTCAGCTTAAAGGACGCAACCTGAATAACGACTGACAGGGTTTCCATCACGAACACACCGCCCATGATGAACAGGACGATTTCCTGACGGACGATCACCGCGATGGTGCCCAGTGCCGCGCCGAGTGCCAGGGCACCGACGTCGCCCATGAACACTTGCGCCGGATAGGTGTTAAACCAGAGGAAGCCCAGACCGGCACCGATCAGCGCGCCGCAGAACACGATCAACTCGCCCGCGCCCGGCACGTAAGGAATCAGCAGGTACTCAGCGAATTTCACGTTACCCGACAGGTAGCAGAAGATGCCGAGGCCACCGCCGACCATCACGGTTGGCATGATCGCCAGACCGTCGAGACCGTCAGTCAGGTTGACCGCGTTGCTCGAGCCAACGATCACGAAATAAGTCAGCACGATGAAACCAAGGCCCAGCGGAATGCTGTAGTCCTTGAGCATCGGCAGGATCAGCGTGGTTTCCACCGGGGTGGAGGCGGTCATATAAAGGAAGATCGCCGCGCCGAGGCCGAACACCGACTGCCAGAAATACTTCCAGCGGCTCGGCAAGCCACGGGAGTTCTTCTCGATGACCTTGCGGTAATCGTCGACCCAACCGATGGCGCCGAACAGCAGAGTCACCAGCAAAACAGTCCAGACGTAACGGTTGCTCAGGTCAGCCCAGAGCAGTGTGCTGACACCAATCGAAGACAGAATCAGTGCGCCGCCCATGGTCGGGGTGCCCGACTTGGACAGGTGCGATTGCGGACCGTCGTTACGCACGGATTGACCGATCTGACGGTTCTGCAGGGTGCGGATCATCCACGGGCCATAGCACAGCGACAAAACCAGCGCGGTCAGCACACCGAGGATCCCGCGCAGGGTCAGGTACTGAAAGACCGCGAAGCCTTTGTAGAACTGTTGCAGATACTCCGCTAGCAGCAGCAGCATTAATGTTTCTCCAGACTGGACCCGCACAGAGCCGCAACGATGTTTTCCATCGCCGCACTGCGCGAACCCTTGATCAAAATGGTGGTGTTTGTGTCCTGCTCGGCGTCGAGGGCCTGAATCAGTTCGGCTTGGCTGCCGAAGTGATACGCCTGTTCACCGAAAGCGTTTACGGCGTGAACCATGTTTGGCCCAACGGCATAAAGCGCGGAAACCTTGCCCCGGGCGTACTCGCCCACGTCGCGGTGCCCCTGCTCCGCCCAATCGCCCAACTCGCCGATATCTCCGAGCACCAGGACGGTGCGGCCGGAAAAGCCGGCGAGTATATCAACGGCCGCGCACATAGAGGTGGGGTTTGCGTTGTAAGTGTCATCGATCACGCGCATACCGTTTTTCGCCAATTGCGCGACGGTGCGACCCTTGACCGGTTGCACGGCGCCAAGCCCGGTGGCGATGCCGAACAGCGACACGCCCAAGGCGTACGCGGCAGCGGCGGCAGCCATGGAATTGGCGACGTTATGGGTGCCGAGCAGGTTCAGTTGAACCTGCTCGACACCTTCAGGTGTGTGCAGATTGAAAGCCGGGCAACCACGAGCATCGGTGCTCAAGTCACTGGCGTAGAAATCCGCCTGAGTGTTGCTCAGGGCGAAGGTCAGTACTTTGCGCGCGCCCGCACGGGTCTTCCAGATGCCGAAGGCTTTGTCATCGAGGTTGAGCACGGCGATGCCGTCAGCTGCCAGACCGTCGATGATTTCGCCTTTGGCTTCGACGATTTTTTCCGGGCCGCCAAACTCACCGACGTGCGCGGTGCCAGCATTGTTGAGGATCGCCACGTGCGGCTTGGTCAGGCCAACGGTGTAAGCGATTTCGCCGAGGCGCGAGGCACCCAGTTCGATCACCGCCGAGGTGTGCTCCGGGGCCAGTTCGAGCAGGGTCAGCGGCGCGCCGAGATCGTTGTTCAGATTGCCACGGGTCGCCAGCACCGGACCGCGCGTGCGCAGGATGCTCGCGAGCATTTCCTTGACCGTGGTCTTGCCGCTGGAGCCGGTGATCGCTGCGACTGGCTGAGTGAATGCGGCACGGTTCAGCGCGCCCAACTGGCCGAGGGCCTGACGGGTGTCTTTGACCAGCAGTTGCGGCAGCGTACTGTCGGCAACTTCACGTTCGACCAGTGCAGCGACGGCGCCTTTGGCGGCGACATCGTTCAAGTAGTCATGACCGTCGAAACGCGGGCCGGTCAACGCAATAAACAGTTGACCCGGCTGGATCGCACGGCTATCGATGCTGACGCCGTCGAAACTGGCATCGGCGGCGATCAAACGTGCGTCGAGCGCGTTGGTCAGTTCGCTGAGTTTCAGGGCCTTAAGCATGGGCCACCTCCCACGCGGTCAGGGCGTGATCAGCCTCGACCAGATCGGAGAAAGCGTGACGCTCGCCGTTGATTTCCTGATAGTCCTCATGACCTTTACCGGCCAGAACAATCACGTCATCAGCCGAGGCGCCGGCAATCAGTTGCGCAATCGCCTGGCCCCGGCCGGCGACGAAGGTGACTTTATCCACAGCCGTGAAGCCGGCACGGATGTCGTCGAAAATCACTGCAGGGTCTTCAGTGCGCGGGTTGTCGTCGGTGACCAGTACCTGATCGGCCAGACGCTCGACCACTTCGGCCATCAACGGACGCTTGCCGCGATCACGGTCGCCGCCGCAGCCGAACAGGCACAGCAGTTGACCTTTGACGTGCGGGCGCAGCGCACTCAGGACTTTTTCCAGCGCGTCCGGGGTGTGCGCGTAATCGACCACCACCAACGGCTGAGTGCCACCACCAAGACGCTGCATGCGCCCGGCCGGGCCTTCGAGTTTCGGCAGTACTTTGAGAATTTCGTCGAGCGCGTAATCCAGACCGAGCAAGGCACCGACGGCTGCCAGTACGTTGCTCAGGTTGAAACGACCGAGCAAGGTGCTGCGCAGATGATGTTCGCCCTGCGGCGTAACCAGCGTGGCGCGCACGCCGTGGTCGTCGAACTGTGCTTCGCGGCAGAACAGGTAAGCGCTGCTGTCGAGCAGGCTGTAGGTGATCAAGCGCGATTCACGTTTTTCCGCGGCCAGTTGCCGGCCGAAATCGTCGTCGAGGTTGACCACGCGGCACTTCAGATCATTCCAGGCGAACAGCTTGGCCTTGGCCTCGGCGTACGCTTCCATGGTGCCGTGATAGTCCAGATGATCGCGGGACAGGTTGGTCATCACCGCCACGTCGAACGCCAGCGCCGTCACGCGGCCCTGATCCAGACCGTGGGACGACACTTCCATGGCCACGGCTTTGGCGCCGGCCTTTTTCAGGTCGCCCAGGGTCGCTTGCACGGCGATCGGATTCGGCGTGGTGTGCAGACCGCTTTGCAGTGCGCCATAGAAGCCGGAACCCAAGGTCCCGACGATGCCGCAATGCTGGCCGAGCAGATCCAGCGCCTGCGCAACCAATTGAGTCACGCTGGTCTTGCCGTTGGTACCGGTCACGCCAATCAGGTTCAGGTGATGACTTGGCTCACCGTAAAAACGCCCGGCGATGTCCGACAGTTGCGCGGCCAGGCCTTTGACCGGAATCAGCGGCACGTCAGTGATCGGCAGCACGGTGGCGCCTTCCACTTCATAGGCCACAGCGGCAGCGCCGCGCGCCAGAGCATCGGCAATGTGTGCACGGCCATCGAATTTGCCGCCGGGCACGGCGAGGAACAAATCGCCCGCGCGTACGTTGCGGCTGTCCAGCGCCAATTCACGGATCAACAGATCGTGGCCGGCGTGGGGGAATATCTTGTTCAGACTTAATGACATCAGCCGCGCCCTCCATTGGCTTTCAGCGGTATGACCGGGGTGGCGTTGGCCTGCTGTGTGGTCGGCAAGTTGTCCGGCGTTACGTTCATCAGACGCAGGGTGCCGGACATCACACGGCTGAACACCGGCGCGGAAACCAGACCACCGAAGTAACCGGCCTTGCTTGGCTCATCGATCACGACAACGATGGCGTAACGCGGATCGCTCATCGGGCCGAAACCGGCAAACAGCGAGCGATAAGAGTTTTCCGCGTAGCCCTTGGTACCCACCGAGGTCTTACGCGCAGTACCCGACTTACCCGCCACGTGATACGCCGGCACCTGCGCACGGAACACGCCGCGCGGCGCTTCGATCACCTGGGTGAGCATGCCTTGCATGGTTTTCGCGACGGCTTCCGGCAGCACCTGTGTGGTCTGCGGCGGCTTGTCGGTTTTGATCAGCGTCAGCGGTGCGAGGCGACCATTGTTGGCCAATGCCGAGAACGCGTGAACCAGCTGGATCGCGGTCACGGAAATACCGTAGCCGTAGGACAGGGTCGCAGTTTCAGCCTTGCGCCAATCGCGGTAGTTCGGCAGGTTGCCGACACGTTCGCCCGGGAAGCCAAGGCCGGTGTCCTGGCCGAGGCCGACTTTCTGCGCGAGGCGGAAAATCGTTTCGCCGCCGATATCGAACGCGACCTTACTCATGCCGACGTTACTGGAATTGATCAGGATACCGGTCAAGTCGAGCACCGGACCTTCGCTCTTGGAAACGTCCTTGATCGTGTATTTGCCGATCTGCAGGGAGCCCGGATACACCTCGACGGTGTCGCTCGGTTTCCACCGGCCGGTTTCGATTGCAGCGGCCATCGAGATGGCTTTCATGGTCGAACCCGGTTCGAACACGTCGATCATCGCGCGGTTACGCATCATTGCCGGTTGCAGATTGCGGCGGTTGTTCGGGTTGTAGGTCGGCTGGTTGACCATGGCGAGAATCTCGCCGGTCTTGACGTCCATGATCACCAGACTGCCGGCCTTGGCGCCGTTCTCGATGATCGCGTTACGCAGTTCGCGGTTGGCCAGATATTGCAGACGCAGGTCAATGGACAACGCCAAGGGCTTGCCGGCCTTGGCGTTTTTGGTGACCTGAACATCCTTGATCAGCCGACCGCGCCGATCCTTGATGACTTGTCGTTTGCCCGGCACCCCGGCGAGCCATTCGTCATAAGCCAGCTCGACACCTTCACGACCGTGGTCATCGATGTCGGTAAAACCGACCATGTGCGCGGTGACTTCACCGGCCGGGTAGAACCGGCGGAATTCTTCGATGCCGTAGACGCCAGGGACCTTCAGATCGAGCACAGCCTGGCCTTGCTCGGGGGTCAGCCCGCGCACCAGATAAATGAATTCTTTGTTGGCCTGGGCTTCGAGTCGTTCGGTCAGGGCTTTCGGATCCTGACCCAGCGCGGCAGCAAGTGCCGGCCACTTCTCTTTGGCCGTTTGCATTTCCTTGGCGTTGGCCCACAGCGTGGTCACTGGGGTACTTACGGCCAAAGGCTCGCCGTTACGGTCGGTGATCAGACCACGGTGAGCCGGAATCGGAATATGACGCAGGCTGCGCGCATCGCCCTGACCTTTGAGGAAGTCACGGTCAACCACTTGCAAGTCGATGATGCGCCAGCAGATCGCCGCGACCATCACGCCGAGCAGCGCCACCATCAGGCGGAAGCGCCATGGGAACAGTGCGCCTTCGAGTTTCATCATGGCGCCACCATCTTCACGTCAGCCGCGCCCGGAATGTGCATTTTCAGTTGTTCGGTGGCCAGCACTTCGATGCGGCTGTGCGCGGTCCAGGTGCTCTGCTCGAGAATCAGACGGCCCCACTCGGCCTGCGCCTTGTCGCGCACGCTGAGTTCGTTATAAAGGGTGTTGAGCAACTGCCGGTTCCAGTGCGCGCTGTACGACACGGCGATGGCCGAGACGAGCACGCCGATAAACAGCAGCAGCATCAGAAAGCTGCCGCCGGGCAGTGGCTTGGCGAAAAGCTTGCTCACCGCAGCTTCTCCGCGACGCGCATGACGGCGCTACGGGAACGTGGGTTGGCTTTGAGTTCGGCGTCGGAGGCCGTCTGCGCTTTGCCATGGACTTTGATTTTCGGTTCGAACGCGACATGGCGCACCGGCAGGTTGCGCGGCAGGTTGTCGGCTTCGCCTTTCACCAGTTTGCGCATGAACAGTTTGACGATACGGTCTTCCAGCGAGTGAAAGCTGATCACCACCAGGCGGCCGCCGATTTCCAGCGCGTCCAGCGCGGCTTCGAGGCCGGCTTCCAGATCACCCAGTTCGTTGTTGACGTGAATACGCAAACCCTGGAATGCACGGGTGGCCGGGTTCTTGCCCTTTTCCCATGCCGGGTTGGCGACTTTCAATACTTCGGCCAGATCGGCAGTGCGCTCGAACGGCTTGATATCGCGACGCTCGGCGACGGCGCGGGCCATACGACCGGAGAAACGTTCTTCGCCGTATTCCTTGAACACCCGGGCGATTTCCTCAGCCGGCGCGGTGTTGACGAATTCGGCAGCGCTGATGCCACGGGACGGGTCCATGCGCATGTCGAGCGGGCCGTCGTTGAGGAAACTGAAGCCGCGCTCAGCGTCGTCGAGCTGCGGCGAAGACACGCCGAGGTCAAGCAGAATGCCGCTGACCTTGCCGGCCAGACCTTGCTCGGCAACCACCGAACCCAGTTCGGCAAAGCTGCGCTGCACAACGACAAAGCGGCCGTCTTCGGCCGCTAGCGTTTGCCCGGTGGCAATCGCTTGTGGATCTTTGTCGAATCCGATGAGCCGGCCGTCCGTGCCGAGCTGGCTGAGGATCAACCGGCTGTGTCCGCCGCGCCCGAACGTGCCGTCCAGATAGCAGCCATCAGGACGTACGGCGAGAGCCTCGACGGCTTCGTCAAGCAGTACGGTGATGTGGTTAAAGCCGCTATCAATAGTCACAGGATCAAATCACGCAGTTCATCAGGCATCGCGCCCGGTTGTTGAATAGCAGCAAGGTCAGCGGCAGATACCGCATTCCATGCATCCTCGTCCCACAATTGGAACTTGTTCAGTTGGCCTACCAGCATCGCGCGCTTATCGAGCTTGGCGTATTCGCGCAGACGCGGTGGAACCAGAAAACGACCACTGCCATCGAGTTCAAGGTCGACGGCATTACCAATCAGCAAACGTTGCAGGCGACGGTTCTCTTCGCGAAGCGAAGGAAGCGCGCGCAACTTGGTTTCAATAATTTCCCACTCGTCGAGCGGATAGACACACAAACACGGATCAACGGCATCAATGGTCACAATCAATTGGCCAGAACTACGCGAATCGAGCTCGTCACGGTACCGGCTCGGCATGGCGAGACGGCCCTTTGCATCGAGACTGATAGCGTTAGCTCCGCGAAACACGTCTGCGTTTCTCCAATTTTTATCGTTTTGAGCTCAAAAAACCCACTTCATGCCACTTTCCGCCACTTGCGCACACTATAGGAATGCGCCCACCACACCGTCAAGGCGCGGATTAAAGGAAAACCCTTACAGAACGGAGATTTAGGAGCATAAAAGGAGGTGCAACGAGAATCTGACGGATACTTTTGACCAATAACTTGATGCAGCACTGAAAGCTGCGCTCGAAAGTTAAAGTAATTTGTTAAGAGTAAGATTTTTTCGGTATTACAAAAGCGCTTCTGCTGTTGATTGAAGCAAGGTGGGAAATGGCTATTACTGCGTTTGCCGCTGCCGGACTTTCAGAGCAGGCCTGCTGATATTACACAGCCCTGTTGCCAATGATTCAAGCAGGGAAAGAAAAAGGTGGAGAGTCGATCTGTAAGCCGGGTTCTGTCTTGAACAGTCATTCGTCTACGATGGCCATCACTGGACATCTTTAGCAACCTACCCGGTCCCAGCGCGGGCCACGCCTTGGGACCCTATTTGGTCTTGCTCCAAGTGGGGTTTACCTAGCCACGAACTGTTGCCAGACGTGCGGTGCGCTCTTACCGCACCTTTTCACCCTTACCGGCGCTTGAGCGCTTAGGCGGTTATTTTCTGTGGCACTTTCCGTAGGCTCACGCCTCCCAGGCATTACCTGGCACTTCGCCCTATGGAGCCCGGACTTTCCTCCCCCCCCTAATTTTCATAGAGGGCAGCGACTGTCCGATCGACTCTCCGCCGCGAAGGTTAACGGCAGAGCGCCCGAAGAACAAGCGCTAAAAGCCTCAAGACCGCTATGGGTGACGGCCTACACGCCTTTCTGTTTCTCCAGCGCGACCTGATACAGCACGTTTTTGCGCTCGCCAGTGATTTGTGCTGCCAACGCGGCGGCACGCTTGAGCGGCATCTCTTCGAGCAACAGATCAAGAATACGCATCGCCTCGCTGCTGACGGCATCCTCGGACTCCGGTGCCGTCCAGCCCGCCACCAGCACTACGCATTCGCCACGCTGCTGATTGCTGTCGGATTCGACGAACGCGCGCAACTCGGCCAATGGCAGACCTTTGAGCGTTTCGAAGGTCTTGGTGATCTCGCGGGCGAGCAATGCCTGGCGCTCACCGCCAAACACGGCTTCCATATCCTGCAGACATTCAAGAATGCGGTGCGGGGCCTCGTAGAAAATCAACGTACGCGGCTCTTCTTTAACCGCTTCCAGTCGCGCCTTGCGTCCGACCGATTTGGCCGGCAGAAAACCTTCGAAGATGAAACGGTCAGACGGCAGACCGGCCGCCGACAGCGCGGCAATAAGCGCACAGGCACCCGGCACTGGCACGACATTGATCCCGGCCGCGCGGGCCTGACGCACCAAGTGATACCCCGGATCGGAAATCAGCGGCGTCCCCGCATCGGAAATCAACGCGACGTTATCACCCGCCAGCAAGCGGGTAATAAAACGGCTACCTTCATCTCGTTCATTGTGTTCGTGACACGCGGCCAGCGGCGTGCCGATCCCGAAGTGTTGCATCAGGCGCGCCGAGTGACGGGTGTCTTCGGCAGCGATCAATGCCACTTCGCGGAGGATCTTCAGGGCCCGGGCGCTGATGTCGTCCAGGTTGCCGATGGGCGTCGCCACCACATAAAGCGAGCCAGCAGCGGAATTCAGGGAACCTGGAGCAGTCAAAGCGCACACCTCGTGATCGGTAAAAGCGGCCATTGTAGCGCGACACGAGGCTTGCGACGCGCTTCGAGCCACCACGGTTTTGTGCGTGGTTATGCAGCACTGCAACATTTACTTCAGCTAAATCGTCCGATTCACGCCAGTAACATCGCGCCCCGGCCAGTGCTTGGGTACAATTCGACGCTAATTTGATCGAGTATCAGGAACACTTACATGATCGCTTGCCTGCGGCTGTTCACTGCCTTCTGCCTCGCTGCCCTGTTGGCGGCTTGCGTCAGCTCCCCTTCCTCCAGCCTTGGCGAACTTCCACGGACCCCGGATGCCAGCATCGAGCAACTGCTCGAACAGGCTAGCCAGGCGAAAACCCCGGAAAAAGCCGCCCTGTTGCGCCTGAGCGCCGCAGACCTGGCCTACCGTCAGGGCAATGCCGGACAGTCCGCGCAAATCCTGCAACAAGTGCCGATGGAACAACTCAAGCCCGGCCAGCAGATTTTTGCCAGCACGCTGAATGCCGAACTGGCGATGACGCGCAATCAGCCGAAAGCCGCGCTGACCGCCCTGAGCCACCCAAGCCTGCAGCACCTGGGCGAAATGCCTGAAGAGCAGCAAGTGCGCACCGGCACCGTTCACGCCCGCGCCCTTGAAGCCGATGGCCAGACCCTGGCCGCTGCCCGCGAGCGCGTGTTCATCGCGCCGATGCTGCAAGGCGAAGCCGCGAGCAAGAACCACGAAGCGATCTGGACTCTGATCGGCTCGCTGCCAACTGATCAACTGCAACCGAACAGCACCGACGACCTCGGCGGCTGGATGGGGTTGGCCATGGCAGTGAAATCCGCTGGCACCCTGGAACAGCAGCAAGCGGCGATCGACACCTGGCGCGCGCAGAATCCAAAGCACCCGGCGGCGATCAACCTGCCGTTGCCGCTGACCAAACTCAAGGAACTGGCCAGCCAGCCACTGAGCAAGATCGCCCTGCTGCTGCCACAGGACGGCCCGCTGGCCGCTGTTGGCAAGGCGCTACGTGAAGGCTTCATGGCTGCGCACTACCAGGCGCAACAGGCCGGACAAAAGCCCCCAGCAATCGAGTTCTACGACAGCTCGAAACTGACTTCGATGGACGAGTTCTACCGCAAGGCTCAGGCTGATGGTGTGCAATTGGTTGTCGGTCCGTTGGAAAAACCACTGGTCAAACAGCTGAGCACTCGCCCGCAACTGCCGATTACTACCCTCGCGCTGAACTACAGCGAAGGTGATCAAGGCCCGGCACAATTGTTCCAGTTTGGCCTGGCCGCTGAAGACGAAGCCCGCGAAGTCTCGCGCCGCGCCCGTGCCGATGGCCTGCACCGCGCCGCGATCATGGTGCCGAAAGGCGAATGGGGCGATCGCGTACTGCGTGCTTTCAGCCAGGACTGGCAAGCGAATGGTGGCAGCATCGTAGCGACCGAGCGCGTTGATCAGCCGGTGCAACTGGCCCAGCAGATCGCTGACATGTTCCAGCTGCGTCAAAGCGAAGCCCGCGCCAAGAGCCTGCAGAATGCCGCCGGCACCAACGTCGCCGCGCAGCCTTCGCGTCGTCAGGACATCGAATTCATCTTCCTCGCCGCAACCCCGCAACAGGCTCAGCAGATCAAGCCAACCCTGAACTTCCAGTACGCGGGTGACGTTCCGGTGTACGCGACGTCGCACGTTTACAGCGCCAGTGGCGACGTCAACCAGTACAACGACATGAACGGCATTCGCTTCTGCGAAACCCCATGGCTGCTGGACACCAGCGACCCACTGCGTCAGCAAGTGGTTGCGCAGTGGCCACAAGCCGCCGGTAGCCTCGGTCGCCTGTACGCCATGGGTGTTGACGCGTATCGTCTGGCACCGCGCCTGGGTCAACTCAAAGCGCTGCCGGACAGCCGCATCGACGGTGAGTCGGGCAGCCTCGGCATGACCCAGACCCAACGCGTTGTGCGCCAGTTGCCTTGGGCGCAGTTCGTCAGCGGGCAGGTACAGCGCCTGCCGGACACCCCGCGCTGATGCCCGACAGGTCACGCTCGCAAAGCGGCAAGGATGCCGAGCGCCAGGCGCTCGAGCATCTGCAACAACAAGGTCTGCGCCTGCTGGCGCAGAACTGGTTATGCAAACGCGGCGAGCTTGATCTGGTCATGCTTGATGGCGATACAGTAGTATTCGTTGAAGTTCGCTACAGAAAAAACACTCAATGGGGTGGCGCGCTCGCTAGCATCGATGGGCGCAAGCAGCAGAAACTGATTTTCGCTGCACAGTATTTTCTTCAGCGCGAATCGCGTTGGGCCAATTCCCCTTGCCGCTTCGACGTGGTGGCCATCGACAGCCATCCGAGTCAGCTGAACTGGTTGCAGAATGCTTTCGACAGTTGATCGTCGGCGTTGCGACCCGGACAATCCCAACGACAAATTTTGCTCTTTGCTTTGCGGGCTGCACATTCATGTGCCGGACAGCCGCGCTACTTAAGGTCACACAGATGGACATGCAATCCCGAATTCGCCAGCTTTTCCAGGCCAGTATCGACACCAAGCAACAGGCGATGGACGTACTTGCACCGCACATCGAGCAAGCCAGCCAGATCATGGTCAACACCCTGCTCAACGGAGGCAAAATGCTCTCGTGCGGCAACGGTGGGTCGGCCGGCGACGCTCAGCATTTTTCCTCGGAGCTGCTCAACCGCTTCGAGCGCGAGCGTCCGAGCCTGCCGGCGATTGCTCTGACCACCGATACCTCGACGATCACCTCGATCGCCAACGACTATAGCTACAACGAAGTGTTCTCCAAGCAGATCCGCGCCCTCGGCCAGTCGGGCGATGTGCTGCTGGCGATTTCGACCAGCGGTAACTCGGCGAACATTATTCAAGCGATCCAGGCCGCACATGATCGCGAAATGATTGTCGTAGCTATGACCGGACGCGATGGTGGCGGCATGGCGTCACTGCTGCTGCCCGAAGACGTCGAGATCCGCGTACCGGCCAATGTCACTGCACGTATTCAAGAAGTCCACTTGCTGGCGATCCATTGCCTCTGCGATCTGATCGACAGCCAACTGTTCGGGAGTGAAGAATGACCCCTAATCGCCTTGGCCTTCTGGCCTTGACCCTGTGCCTCGGTATCAGTGGCTGCACCTCAGTGGTGAACGCCAGCCGTGAAGCACCGATCGACGACGACCGTGGCACGCGCACCTTCGGCAGCAAGATTGATGACTCGTTGATCGAAACCAAAGTCGGTGTGAACGTGGCCAAGGCCGACCCGGCACTGGACAACGACTCGCACATCGTCGTCACCAGTTTCAACGGTGTTGTCTTGCTGGCCGGTCAAACGCCTCGCGCTGACTTGAAAGCCAAAGCCGAGCAAGCGGCAGCCGCCGTGCAAAGGGTAAAAACTGTTCATAACGAACTGCAGGTCATACCGCCGTCCGGCTTCCTGGCTCGCCAGAATGACACCTGGCTGACGTCCAAGATCAAGACCCAGATGCTTACCGACGCCAGCATTCCTGGCTCGCGCATCAAGGTCGTGACCGAGAACGGTATCGTCTATTTGCTGGGCCTGCTGACCAAACAGGAAGCCACTCAGGCAACCAATCTGGTTCAGGGCGTTTCCGGCGTGCAGAAGATCGTCAAGCTGTTCGAATACATCGACTGACGCACAACCTATGTAATAAAAAAGGCGATCCATCCGGATCGCCTTTTTTATTACTTCACCACTTTCAGACTTGGCCGGCCGCTCGGGCGCGGTGGCTCACTGTCCGGTGGCGGCAAGTCGTCATCCGCCTCGATCTCTTCTTCGTCATCCATCGGCGACTCGAGATCAAACACCATGCCTTGACCGTTCTCCCGGGCGTAGATACCCAGAATCGCGCTGATCGGCACGTACAAGCTGTGCGGAACGCCACCGAAGCGACCCTCGAAGGTCACCACGTCGTTGTCCATGTGCAGATGACGCACAGCACTCGGCGAGATGTTCAGGACAATCTGCCCGTCGCTGGCGAAACCCTGCGGCACCTGCACTGCCGGGTACTCGGAATTGACCAGCATATGCGGGGTGCAATCGTTATCAACAATCCACTCGTAGAGCGCGCGGACCAGATAAGGTCGACTGGAGTTCATAGCGGCTCCTTAAGCCTTAGCGCATATCGCGTTCGACACCAGACAGACTCGCCTGGAAAGCCTCACGCGCAAACGAGCGCTCCATATAATCAAGCAGCGGCTTGGCTGGCCGCGGCAGTTCAATACCCAGAATCGGCAAACGCCAGAGTATTGGCAATAGGCAGCAATCCACCAGACTTTGTTCCTCACTGAGGAAAAACGGCTTGTCGGCAAACAGCGGCGACACGCCCGTCAGGCTTTCACGCAATTCCTTGCGCGCCACGACACGCGCGGCCTCCTTGGACTTGGGATCCAGAATCAGATCCACCAGACCACACCAGTCGCGCTGAATACGATGAATCAGCAAACGGCTGTTGGCACGCGCCACCGGATAAACCGGCATCAACGGCGGGTGCGGGTAACGCTCATCCAGATATTCCATCACCACGGTCGACTCCCACAACGCCAGGTCACGATCGACCAGCGTCGGCAGACTGCCGTAAGGGTTTACCTCAATCAGTTTAGGCGGCTGGCGACCAGCTTCCACATAAATGATCTCGGCGCTGACACCCTTCTCTGCAAGCACGATGCGCACTCGGTGGGAATAGTGGTCGGCGGGGTCGGAGTAACAGGCCAACCGATTGGTCACGCCCATGGCGATCCTCCTCGCTTGTTGAAATTATCGGAACCGGAAAAACGCGCGCGCCCAGAGGGCGCCTCCCGCAACACCTGGCAAACCAGACGTTGCGCTATCGGAGGCGCCCTTGGGCGCGCGCGATTAACAGCAATGCTTGAAGCGTATCAGTGCACGTCTTTCCAGTATTCACGCTTGAGCAGGTAGGCGAACACAAAGAAGAACGCCAGGTACAGCAAGACGTAAGTACCGATGCGCTGATGTTGCAGCTTAACCGGGTTAGCCGAGTAAGCCAGGAAGGTTACCAGATTCTTGACCTTCTCATCGAACTGCTCTTCGTTCAGAGCACCGGATTTCGGCACGATGGTCAGTTGATCGCACGCTTCATGAGTCAGAGGCGTACCGGTCAGCGGATCATATTGCTTCTTGCCGTCTTCGACGATCTGCACCTGTTTGCAACCCACGACCTGACGACCTTGCAGGCCGACCAGCACGTTAGGCATGCCGACGTTCGGAAAAACCTTGTTGTTCACGCCCCATGGACGTGCAGGATCTTCGTAGAACGACTTCAGGTAACCGTAGAGCCAATCAGTGCCACGCACACGAGCGACCAGAGTCAGATCCGGTGGTGCCGCACCAAACCAGGTCTTGGCGTCTGCCGGCTGCATACCGATGGTCATGTGATCACCGATCTTGGCGCCGGTGAACACCAGCTTCTCCAGCATCAGTTCGTGCGGCACACCGAGATCATCGGCAACGCGCTCGTAACGCTGGAACTTGGCACTGTGGCAACCCATGCAATAGTTGGCGAAGGTGCGCGCACCGTCCTGCAAGGCAGCTTTATCGGAGACATCGATGTCGACTTTTTCCAGCTCCGGCCCACCGTGTTCAGCGGCGAAAGACAGCACAGGCAACACAGCAAAAATCAGAGCAAAAAATAACTTTTTCATCAGCCAGTCACCCTTTCCGGAACCGGTTTGGTCTTCTCGAGCCTGGTGTAGAACGGCATCAGAATGAAGTAGGCGAAGTACAGGAAGGTGCAGACCTGCGACAGCAAGGTTCGCTCCGGCGTCGGCGCAAGCACACCAAGAACGCCGAGAATCACGAACGAAATGCAGAACACCAGCAGCCAGATTTTGCTCATCCAGCCTTTATAGCGCATCGATTTGACCGGACTGCGATCAAGCCATGGCAACACGAACAGCACCGCAATCGCGGCACCCATAGCGATAACGCCCATGAGTTTATCCGGGATTGCACGCAGGATTGCGTAGAACGGCGTGAAGTACCAAACCGGGGCAATGTGTTCTGGCGTCTTGAACGGGTTGGCTTGCTCGAAGTTTGGTTTTTCGAGGAAGTAGCCGCCCATTTCCGGGAAGAAGAACACAATAAAGCAGAAGATAAACAGGAACACTACGACACCGACGATATCCTTCACGGTGTAGTACGGGTGGAAGGCAATGCCGTCCAGCGGGATGCCGTTTTCGTCTTTGTGCTTCTTGATATCGACGCCGTCAGGGTTGTTCGAACCCACTTCATGCAACGCCAGAATGTGCAGCACCACCAGACCGAGAATCACGATCGGCAGCGCAACAACGTGCAAGGCAAAGAAGCGGTTCAGGGTGATCCCGGAGATCAGGTAGTCACCACGAATCCACTGGGTCAGGTCGTTGCCGATGACCGGAATCGCGCCGAACAGCGAGATGATCACTTGGGCACCCCAGTAGGACATCTGGCCCCACGGCAGCAGATAACCCATGAATGCCTCGGCCATCAGCGCCAGGTAAATCAGCATGCCGAACACCCAAACCAGCTCGCGCGGCTTCTGGTAAGAACCGTAGAGCAAGCCACGGAACATGTGCAGATAAACCACGATGAAAAACGCCGAAGCGCCGGTCGAGTGCAGCAGACGCAGAATCGAGCCGTACTCGACGTCACGCATGATGTATTCAACGGAAGCGAAGGCTTCTTCCGCTGATGGCGTGTAGCTCATCGTCAGCCAGACACCGGTAACGATCTGATTGACCAGCACCAGCAGCGCCAGAGAGCCGAAAAAATAGAAGAAGTTGAAGTTTTTTGGAGCGTAATACTTGCTGAGATGGTCTTCCCACATTTTGGTCGCGGGAAAGCGCGCATCAACCCAATCCATGAACTTGCTCATCACGCTTTCTCCGTATCGACGCCAATGACAATCAGGTCATCGGTCTCATAGGAATGCGGGGGAACTGGCAGGTTCAAAGGCGCAGGTTGCGACTTGTAGACGCGGCCAGCCAGATCGTAGTGGGAGCCGTGGCAAGGGCAGAAATAGCCACCGACCCAGTCCTTGCCGAGATCTGCAGGTGCCACTTCGGGACGGAAAGTTGGTGAGCAACCCAGGTGCGTGCAGATCCCGATCAGCAGCAGAATTTCCGGCTTGATCGAACGCACTTCAGGGTCGACATAGGTGGGTTGCGTGGAGTTTTTGGAGGTTGGATCGGAGAGCTGGCCCTCGATCTTCTTGAGATTCCCCAGGATTTCCGCAGTACGGCGGACAATGAACACCGGCTGGCCGCGCCATTCAGCAATCATCTGCTGTCCTGGCTCGATTTTGCTGACATTCACTTTCACCGGTGCACCGGCGGCTTTCGCCTTGGCACTGGGAAACCATGACCCCACGAACGGGACCGCAGCCCCCACCGCTCCTGCAGCACCCACCACGGATGTGGCTGCTACCAAGAAGCGACGCCGGCCTGCATTCACGCCGTCATTGCTCATTCAGTCCTCTCCCATCAGCTTTTGTGGCCTGTTAAATCAGGCATCTACTAAATAAATCAATGTTACTTATAAAAATTTTGCCGAATGGTAATGAAAAGCCCCAATTCTGACAAGGGAATTACCCGGAGCTCTTACCCTCAAGCCTTGCAGTATAGGGGGTCTACGGAAGTGGCAAGTTGTCGCAGCGCAATTCTTTGATAAATCACAGGCATAAAAAAACGCCCGCTTCCGTGAGGAGGCGGGCGTTCTTTTTGAACGCGGAAGCGGAATTAACGCTTCGAGTACTGCGGACGCTTACGCGCTTTACGCAGACCAACTTTCTTACGTTCAACTTCACGGGCGTCGCGAGTAACGAAGCCAGCTTTGCGCAGAGCGCCACGCAGGGTTTCGTCGTAGTCCATCAGAGCGCGAGTGATGCCGTGGCGGATTGCGCCAGCTTGACCACTTACACCACCGCCGATCACGGTGACGTAGATGTCGAACTTCTCGACAGTCTCAGTCAGCTCCAGCGGCTGACGAACTACCATGCGGGCAGTTTCACGGCCGAAGAAGTTTTCCAGCGAACGGTTGTTGATGGAGATGTTACCAGTACCCGGACGCAGGAAAACGCGTGCGGTTGCGGTCTTGCGACGGCCAGTGCCGTAATTTTGAGTCGCCGACATAATGTACTATTCCGTTAAAACTTCAGTTCTTGGGGCTGCTGAGCAGTATGTGGGTGTGCAGCGCCCGCATAGACTTTCAGCTTACGGTACATGTCGCGACCCAGTGGGTTTTTAGGCAGCATGCCTTTAACCGCGGTCTCGATCACGCGCTCAGGGGCTTTAGCGATCAGCTTTTCAAAGTTGATCGACTTGATGCCGCCCGGGAAACCGGAGTGGGAGTAGTACATTTTGTCAGTGGTTTTAGCACCGGTAACACGAATCTGCTCGGCGTTGATTACGACGATGTAGTCGCCGGTGTCAACGTGAGGAGTGTACTCAGGCTTGTGCTTGCCACGCAGACGGCTCGCGATTTCGGTGGCCAGACGACCCAGGGTCTGACCAGCAGCGTCGACGACAAACCAGTCGCGCTTTACTGTTTCCGGTTTAGCAGTAAAAGTTTTCATTCTTTATAGCCTCAGGGGCCGCCCTGTAAATTAGACGGCGGATCTTACTGAATAGTGCGTACTTTGACAAGTCAAAGGCAGCCGGATACAGACGCTTTCGGGGGCTCGGGTCGGCGCGTCCGTTCAACGGCAAGATTCTTCGGCGGCGGCGCATCACTTCCACTGCAGAAAGAGGTCGGCAATTATGCAGATTGCGAAAAATATTTCAACCTGCTTTTATGATTGTTTTGCCCAAGGAGCACCCGATGGACTATCGCCAGCTAGGCCGTACCGACCTGAACGTGAGTGCAATCTGCCTCGGCACCATGACCTGGGGCGAGCAAAACACTGAAGCTGAAGCCTTCGCGCAGATTGAACGGGCCAAAGAAGCCGGGATCAATTTCATCGACACCGCCGAGATGTACCCGGTGCCGCCGAAAGCCGAAACCTATGCCACCACCGAGCGCTATATCGGCAATTACTTCAAAAGTCGCGGCGACCGCGCCGACTGGATCCTCGCCAGCAAGATCGCCGGCCCCGGCAACACCATCGACTACATCCGCGACAAAAACCTGCGCCATAACCGCCAGCACATCACCGCTGCGGTGGACGCCAGCCTCGAGCGCCTGCAGACCGATTACATCGACCTGTATCAATTGCACTGGCCGGAACGCAGCACCAACTTTTTCGGACAACTGGGTTACAAGCACAAGATCGAAGCCAACCTGACCCCGCTCGAAGACACTCTCGAAGCACTCGACGAGCAAGTGAAGGCCGGCAAGATTCGCCACATCGGCCTGTCCAACGAAACCCCGTGGGGCACCATGCGTTTTCTGGCCTTGGCCGAAGCGCGTGGCTGGCCGCGCGCGGTGTCGATCCAGAACCCCTACAACCTGCTCAACCGCAGTTTTGAAGTGGGCCTGGCGGAAATCGCCATCCGCGAACAGTGCGGCCTGCTCGCCTATTCGCCGTTGGCGTTTGGTTTCCTGTCAGGCAAATACGAAGGTGGCGCTCGTCCGCCAAAAGGTCGCCTGAGCCTCTACAGTCGCTTCAGCCGCTATTTCAATGCACAGTCGGAAGCAGCGTGCAGCCGATACGTGGCGCTGGCTCGTGAACACGGTCTGGATCCGGCGCAGATGGCCTTGGCTTTTGTGACTCAGCAACCGTTTGTCACCAGCAATATCATTGGGGCGACGACGCTTGAGCAACTGGACAGCAACATTGCCAGTTTTGATCTGAAGCTTTCCGATGAAGTGCTGGCAGGGATCGAGGCGATTCACAAGGATCATCCGAACCCAGCGCCTTGATTGACCGCTAAAAGCTTCGCGAGCAGGCTCGCTCCCACAGGTACGGTGATCCCCTGTGGGAGCGAGCCTGCTCGCGAAGAGGCCAGCCAATGCAGCGAAGATCAAAGCGACCGCGCAATAATCTCCTTCATGATCTCGTTGGTGCCGGCATAGATCCGCTGCACCCGCGCATCCGCCCACGCCCGGGCCACCGGGTACTCCCACATGAAGCCGTAACCGCCATGCAACTGCACGCACTCGTCGAGCACCTTGCATTGCAGATCGGTGCCCCAGTATTTCGCCATCGCCGCCGTCGGCACGTCGAGCTTGCCTTGCAGGTGCAGTTCCAGACATTTATCGACGAACACTCGGCCGATCTGAATTTCCGTGGCCATCTCGGCCAGCTTGAAGCGGGTGTTCTGGAAGTCGGCAATGGCTTTGCCGAAGGCCTTGCGATCGCGGGTGTAATCAAGCGTCCATTGCAACGCTGCTTCAGCTGAAGCCAGGCCACCGATCGCCACCGTCAGACGTTCCTGAGGCAATTCCTGCATCAGATAAGCGAATCCGGCCCCGGCCTGCCCCAACAGGTTTTCTTTCGGCACGCGCACATCCTGGAAAAACAATTCCGACGTGTCCTGCGCCTTCATACCAACCTTCTCAAGGCGCTTGCCCTTATCGAAACCCGGCGTACCCGCCTCCACCAGAAACAGGCTGGTACCCTTGGCGCCGGCCTTTGGATCGGTCTTGGCCACCACGATCACCAGATCCGCGAGAAAGCCGTTGGTAATGAAGGTTTTCGAACCGTTGATCACATATTCGTCACCGTCCAGCACAGCGGTGGTCTTCACACCTTGCAGATCGGACCCCGCCCCCGGCTCGGTCATGGCGATGGCCGTGACCATCTCGCCCGAAACCAGTTTCGGCAGGTATTTGTGCTTCAGCGCCTCGCTGCCGTAATGCAGGATGTACGGCGCGACAATGTCCGAATGCAGCGAGAAGCCGATGCCGGTCAGGCCCAGTCGCCCGACCTCCTCGATCACCACCGCACTGTAGAGAAAGTCCGCCCCCAGGCCGCCGTATTCTTCCGGCAGGTGCGAGCAGAGCATCCCCGCCTCCCCGGCCTTGTTCCACAGTTTACGGTCGATATGGCCTTGTTTCTCCCATTGCGCATGGAACGGCACCGCCTCTTTTTCGAGGAAGGTGCGGACGCTGTCGCGAAACAATTCGTGCTCGGAGCTGAACAAGGTTCTGGGGATCATGCGGCACCTTTCTTTGTTGTTGGCGGGAGATGGCCTTCAGAGACTAAGCCTCCCCTCTGACACAGGACACTGGACACATCCGACAAAAAATAAGACGATCCAGCCGTCTGGTGACCACTTTCCCTTATAAAAACAAAACAAAAGTTGAATTATGTCCAAGCAAGTCTCCACGCCCTTGCGGCGCGTCAGCATCCTGGCAATCGACCGGGTTTTCGCTTCCACCCTCATGCAAGCCAAGGATTTCTTCCATCTGGCCAGCCTGCGTTATGGCAAACAACTGGGCCACGGCCTGACACCGGCGTTTGAAACACGCCTGGTCAGCCCCGACGGCAAACCGGTGAACAGCTTCAGTGACGTCGTGATGCCGGTCGACGGTGGCCTGGAAAACGCCGACGTCATTATCCTCCCGGCGTTCTGGGACGATTTCGACACGCTGTGCGGCCGTTATCCGCAAGTGTTGCCCTGGCTGCGTGAACAGCACGCCCGTGGCGCGGTGTTGTGCGGTGAAGCCACCGGGGTGTTCTGGCTGGCCGAGGCCGGCCTGCTCAACGGCAAGGAAGCGACCACCTACTGGCGTTTCTTCAATGCATTCGCCGAGCGCTTTCCCAAGGTCTATCTCAATCAGGACAAGCACCTGACCGATGCCGACAACTTGTATTGCGCCGGCGGCACCACGTCAGCCTGCGACCTGTACATCTACTTGATCGAGCGTTTCTGCGGGGCCAACGTTGCGCAAGCCGTGGCCCGTGACATTCTCTACGAAGTGCAGCGCAGCTATGCGCCGGGACGCATCGGTTTCGGTGGGCAGAAGCTGCACCAGGACGTGATTATCCTGCAGATCCAGCACTGGCTCGAAGAGCATTTCGCCGACAAGTTCCGCTTCGAAGACGTCGCCCGCGAGCACGGTATGAGCATCCGCAACTTCATGCGCCGCTTCCAGACCGCCACCGGTGACAAGCCACTGCATTACCTGCAACGCCTGCGTATCGAAACCGCGAAAGGTCTGCTGTCAGGCAGCCGCAAGAGCATCAAGACCATCAGTTATGAGGTCGGTTACGATGATGCGAGCTTCTTTGCGCGGCTGTTCCGTCAGCATACTGAACTGTCGCCGAACCAGTATCGGCAGCAGTTTCAGCAGGCGGCGTAACCTTCCCAGAACAGCGCAGTCCCCCTGTGGGAGCGAGCCTGCTCGCGAATTCGGTTTCACATTCAACAAGATTACTGGCTGACACACCGTCTTCGCGAGCAGGCTCGCTCCCACAGGGGATGTTCAGTGCAAATAAAAAGGGCCTGCAATTGCAGGCCCTTTTTTTGTCTCGCGAAACTGTTTAAGGCTTGTGCGCCCGCGACAGGAATTCGTGCGATTGCATCTCCAGCAGACGGCTCAGCGTACGCTGGAATTCGAAGTTCAAACGGCCGCCGGTGTACAGATCCTTCAACTCGACTTCAGCGGAAATGATCAGCTTCACGTTACGGTCGTAGAACTCGTCGACCATGTTGATGAAGCGGCGCGCAATGTCGTCAGTGGTGACGCTCATCTGCTCGACACCGCTTAGCAGCACGGCGTGGAAGATCTTGCCCAGTTCGATGTAGTCGTTCTGGCTACGCGGGCCGTCGCACAGCTCACGGAAGTCGAACCAGGCCACGTCGTCACATGTGCGCAGGGCACGGATTTCGCGGTTTTCGATCATCAGCACATCGTTTTCGACCGCAGCAGTGCATTCCGGCGTCAGCGCCTTGAAGCTCTTGCGCAGACTTTCGTGAGCAGCTTCGTCGAGCGGATAGTGGAACAGCTCGGCTTGTTCGAGGTGACGCAGGCGGTAGTCGACGCCGCTGTCGACGTTGACGATCTCGGTATTCTGCTTGATCAGCGCAATCGCCGGCAGGAAACGCGCACGTTGCAGACCGTCCTTGTACAGGCCGTCCGGAACGATGTTCGAGGTCGCGACCAGGGTCACGCCGTTCTTGAACAGTTCTTCCATCAGCGTGCCGAGGATCATTGCGTCGGTGATGTCGGAGACGAAGAATTCATCGAAGCAGATCACCCGCGACTCAGTCGCAAAGCGCTTGGCGATGATGGTCAGCGGGTTTTTCTCGCCGCCGAGGGTTTTCATTTCTTCGTGCACACGCTTCATGAAGCGGTGGAAGTGAGTGCGGGTCTTTTCCTTGAACGGCAGTGCTTCGAAGAAGGTGTCGACCAGGTAAGTCTTGCCGCGACCCACGCCGCCCCAGAAATACAGGCCCTTGACCGGCGTCTGATCCTTTTTGCCGAACAGTTTGCTCAGCAGACCCGGCTTGTTCTGATCGGCGGCGATCAGATCCTCGTACAGACGCTGCAAATGACGCACAGCAGTTTCCTGCGCGGCGTCATGGAAGAAGTCCGGGCGTTTCAGATCAGCTTGGTATCGTTCTAGGGGCGTCATAATTCGTTAGCAAGGCAACAAAAACGGGCCGTCACTGTAGCGACGGCCCGTGGGAATGGCAATCGGCCCTTGGTCGGACCGTGCCGCCGATTAGTCCTGAACCGGGGTCAGCGCGACGCGCAGAGCCTCGATGGCCGCATCTCGCGCAGCAGCGTCGGCGAATGCCGGGCTGTCGCCAACGCACTCGCCTTCCAGCCAGACGCTGAAGCTCAGGTCTTCGCTGCGCACGTCCAGCGGCTGGCCGGATTGCAGCTGCTTGGTCACCTGGCCTGCGGTTTTGCCGTCGGCAAAGTTGCGCGACAGCAGCAGTTGCTCGCCATCGGCCGCCAGCAGACGGAAACGGAAACTACCGTCGTCTTCACGGAAGCTGACGAAACGTGCGGCTTTTGCGGCTTTCTTCTTGGTCGTCGCGGCGACTTGCACCTGATTAACGAAGGAACGCAGGCCAACGGCTTCGCGCAGTTCGTTGAGGAACGGCGTGGCAACCGCACGGGCCTTTTTCGCACCGATCTGCAGGATGTCTTCCAGGTCTGCCGGGCGCTCGATCAACTGGTGATACTTGTCGCGAGCTTCGCCGAGATCATTGTCGAGCAGCTGGAACAGACGGTTCTTCGCCTCGCCCCAACCCAGACCGCCGAGCAGTTCACTGCGGAATTCGTCAGCCTGCGCCGGCGTGGCAAAGGCCTGGAACAAGGTGAACAGGTGCGAGTTGTCCGGATCCTTGGCTTCGCCGGGCGCTTTGGAGTCGGTGACGATCCGCGAAATCGCGTCCTTCATCTCTTTGGCGCTGGAGAACAACGGGATGGTGTTGTCGTAGCTCTTCGACATCTTGCGCCCGTCGAGGCCTGGCAACGTCGCCACGCTCTCTTCGATCAGTGCTTCGGGCATGGTGAAGAACTCCTTGCCCTGACCGAACAGATGGTTGAAGCGCTGGCCGATATCACGGGCCATTTCCACGTGCTGGATCTGGTCACGACCGACCGGGACCTTGTGCGCGTTGAACATCAGAATATCTGCGGCCATCAGCACCGGATAGCTGTAGAGGCCCATGGTGATGCCGGCATCCGGGTCTTCACCGGTTTCGACGTTCTTGTCCACCGAGGCCTTGTAGGCGTGCGCACGGTTGAGCAGACCCTTGGCCGCGACGCAGGTCAGCAGCCAGGTCAGCTCAGGGATTTCCGGGATGTCGGACTGGCGGTAGAAGGTCACGCGGTCGACATCGAGGCCACCGGCCAGCCAGGTCGCGGCGATTTCCAGACGCGAGCGCTGGATGCGCAGCGGGTCATCGCATTTGATCAGGGCGTGGTAGTCGGCCAGAAAGTAGAACGAGTCGGCATTGCTGTCGCGGCTGGCAAGGATCGCCGGGCGGATGGCGCCGGCATAGTTGCCCAGGTGCGGCGTGCCGGTGGTGGTGATGCCGGTGAGGATGCGGGTACGGTTCGTCATGGGTAATCGCTTGTCAGACTGCAATCAATTCGAGAGACGCGGCAGGATCAGATCCTTGAGATCGGTCAGCTTGCCATGAAAAAAGTGTCCGCATTCTGCCACTTTCAGCAGCTCATGGGGGCGCTGGAGTTTTTCCGACCAGGCGTAGACCAGTTGCGGATCGATGACTTCGTCGGTTTCCGGCTGGATCACGGTGAGTTCGCCATGTTCTGGCAATTGATCCTGCTCGCTCAGACGCATCACCGCTGGCGCGACCATGAACAGGTGCTTGAGCTGCACGCCTTGGACTTCGAGACGGCCGCCGAGACTTGCTGCAACAAATCCGCCGAAGGAGAAACCGAGCAGGGTCAGCGGCACATCCGGGTGTTTCTCGCGCAGCCAGGCAGCGGCAGCCTGGGCGTCATCGACTTCACCGGTGCCCATGTCGTGGGAACCTTCGCTGGCGCCGACGCCGCGATAGTTGAAGCGCAAGGTAATCAAGCCCGCGTCGCGCGCGGTGCGCTGCAGGGTCGAGACGACCTTGTTGAGCATGGTGCCGCCCTGCACCGGGTTCGGATGACAGATCAGCGCGATGCCGCGCGGCTGCTCGTTGTCCAGGTACAGAGACTCAAGTTGACCCACCGGGCCGTCAATCACTACAGGGGTTTCACGCATCAGCAAGGAAGGAACTCCGTGACCTCGAATCGGGTCGACTCGTCTAGCAAATTGTCTGTGCCAATCTATTGCGAGTGAATCGCGGTATACAGCGCAGGTTCGAGCCGTTAACGTAAAGCAAAGCCGTTTATAGAGGAAGGACTCGTGGAACACTCGCTCTTAGTTTGGTTGTTACCGACTCTTGCCCTGGTTGTGGGTGTCGCCATTGGATTCCTGATCGCGCGCGTTGCGCCGAACGCCGCGCCGAGCCGTACGCAGCGTCAACTGGATGATATCCAGGAGCGTTTCGACAGTTATCAAAACGAAGTGGTCACCCACTTCAACAGCACCGCGATGCTGGTCAAGAAGCTGACCCAGAGCTATCAGGAAGTGCAGGATCATCTCGCCGAGGGCGCCAATCGTCTGGCCCTGGACGAGCAGACCCGCCAGCGCCTGATCGCTGCCCTGCACGCTGACGCGGCCGTCGCGCCACGTGAACGCCTGACGCCACCGCGCGATCAGGAGCCGCCGCGCGACTACGCACCGAAGACCCCGAACTCGCCGGGCATGCTCGATGAGCATTATGGTCTGAAGAAGTAATCGGTCTTCGCTGAAAACAAAAAGCCCCCGGACAGTGATGTGTCCGGGGGCTTTTTTGTGTCTGTAATCTTCGGTGTTCGTAGCGGCCCCTTCGCGAGCAGGCTCGCTCCCACAGGGGAATGCAGTTCAAATGTGGGAGCGAGCCTGCTCGCGAAGGGGCCGGCACAGGCCAGACAAAAAAATGCCCGATCGCAGGACCGGGCATTTTTTTCATTCTGACAAGCGCTTACGGATACTGCTGAACCGTACCCGGCTGCTGTTGCTGCTGACCACCATACTGCTGGCCCGGGATCGCCTTCAGGTTGACTTCAACCCGACGGTTCTGCGCCCGGCCATTCACATCACCGTTGCTGGCAATCGGGTTGTCCGGCCCGGCACCACGGACCGAGAGGTTGGTACCGCTGACACCTTGCGAAGTCAGGTAGGTCGCCACGCTCTGTGCACGGCGCTGAGACAGGTCCATGTTGTGCTGGCGGCTGCCGGTGCTGTCGGTGTAGCCGACGATTTCGATCTGGTTCTGGTTGAATTCTTTAAGCGAACCCGCGAGGCTGTTCAGCGGCTGGTAGAAGCTGGACGCGATGTTCGCCGAATCGGTAGCGAAGGTGATGTTGCCCGGCATGATCAGCTTGATCTGATCGCCCTGGCGCTGCACTTCAACACCGGTGTTGGCCATGCTCGCGCGCAGTTTCTTTTCTTGCTGGTCGGCGTAGTAACCGTAACCGGCAGCGGAAGCACCGACCACAGCGGCGCCGATCAAGGCACCTTTGCCACGGTTGTCGTGACCGATGGCGGCACCGGCGAGCGCACCGGCCAGTGCACCGAGGCCGCCGTATTTGGCGGTTTTGCTCATTCCTTGGGAGCCACCGTCGGCCTGGCCCTGATTGTCATACGGGTTAGGCGAGGCGCAGCCGGACAGCAAGGCCACGGCAGTAGCGACAATAATCAAACGACGCGTGGTGAACATGGAGAGCTCCTGGTTTTTCGCATTCTGTGGTGCAGCGGCCACTGGGTTAATGGACTTGTGCGGGCGTTGGATCATGACAATGCACAAAAATTCCGCCGGACACTCGTGACAAAATATTCAGGCGCGTACAAACGGGTTTTCGCGCATTTCATCACCCAGGCGCGTATCCGGCCCGTGTCCGGTAATCACGGTCGCGTCCTCGTCCAAGGTGTACAGCCGCTGCTTGATCGAACGCACGATGGTCGCCTGATCGCCGCCCCATAAATCCGTGCGCCCTACGCCGCGACGAAACAACGTGTCGCCGGCTATCAACAGCTTAGCCTCGGAAAACCAAAAGCTCATGGAACCGGGTGTATGTCCCGGCGTGTGCAGGGCAACACCGCAACCGCAGGCCAGTTCCTCATCGTCACTCAACCAGCGATCTGGCGATGGCACCGGTGTGTACGGCACACCGAACATCTGGCACTGCATTTCGAGGTTGTCCCAAAGGAACTGGTCTTCCTTGTGCAAATGCAGGGTCGCGCCGGTTTTTTCCTTCATCTGCCCGGAAGCGAGGAAGTGATCGAGATGCGCGTGGGTGTGAATGATGCTGACGACTTTCAGGCCATGCGCATCAAGGCGCGCCATGATCAGGTCAGGATTGCCACCCGGGTCGACGACGATGGCTTTTTTGCTGATCGGGTCGCCGATGATGGTGCAGTTGCACTGGAGCGGGCCGACGGGAAAGGTTTCGCGGATGAGCGCTGTGTTCGGGGTTTGCATGGTTTTGATCCTGATGCCAAGGCGTGCCACTGCGGTTGTGATGCGCAAAATTGATGGGGTATCCTCGCGCCGTGCCAATTTTGAAACAAGACGGCAGGAAGCCAATGCCCCACTCTATGGAACACGTGCTCGTCGATAAAAGCGTCCTTTTTCTGGACCCGGACATTATCAACCGCATTCGCGCCAGGAATGGTCTGCCTTTTATCGCCCATTCCGATCTTCTGAAGCTTCAGTCCCTGACCGAGGGAAACGAGCAGGTCCACCGCAACGCACGGGATTTTTTTCGCTACTTCATCGGCAAACCGTCTCGGCCGCACCGTGCGCTCCCTAAAGGTACAGCGCTGCATCCCGGCGATCTGCTGGCCGAATGCTCGTTCAATGGCCAAGCAATCTTCGCGCTCAAACGCACGACCACGCCGCCGGAGCAAAGCCCGTCGGGAGAAGTCGTCGACTTGTGCCGCCATTACGATCTGCTGCTACTGACATGCGACGAATCGCAGCTCGCGCAGTGCAAAGCCGCGCAGGCCAGAGCCCAGCGCTGGACCGGACCGGCACCCTCGCCACCACCTAAAAGTGCACCAGCACCAGCACCAGCACCAGCACCGATCGTGCCTTTCGACATGCCGGCAACCCCGCTCCTCACTGCCGACATGGTTATTCGCAACCAAGGTGAACGTGTCGCGGAAGGCTCGGTGGTGACCACCTCGAGCGGTCGTCAACTGACCCTGGATAAAGCCATCAGCGCCGGCGGAGAAGGAACGATCCATGCCGTGGCTGGCAACGCAGAAGTCTGCAAGATCTATCACATTGAAAAACTCACGACCCGGCGCCGCGAGAAAATCAGCCTGATGGTGACGCGTAAAATCGTCGAACCCGGCATTTGCTGGCCGACCGAGCTGGTGTTCAATGCGCAAAAGGAGTTCGTCGGTTATGTCATGCCTCGTGCGGATGGCAGAACACTTCACAGCACGGTATTCGTCAAACAGGTACTGCTGAAGACCTTCGCGAAATGGACACGGCGTGACCTGGTGAATGTCGCGAGCGCCTTTTTGAAACAGGTGCACTATCTGCACTCGCTGAATATCATCGTGGGCGACATCAATCCGATGAACCTGCTCGTGACGGCAGACAGCAACAAGGTCTGGATGGTCGATACCGACAGCTTCCAGATTGGACATTTCCCCTGCGAAGTGGGCACGGTGCCGTTCACCGCGCCGGAAATCCAGGACGAAAAATACGGCGACTACCTGCGCACAAAAAATCACGAGCTGTTCGCCATCGCCACCATGCTGTTCATGATCCTGCTGCCGGGCAAACCACCCTATTCTCAACAGGGTGGCGGAACGGCTTCCGACAACATCAAGAACATGAACTTCCCCTACCGATTCAAAAAGGGCAGCGGCATCGGCCGGGCAAGCGTCGCGCCGGTGGGCGTCTGGCAGCATATCTGGAGTCATTTGCCGTATCCGCTCAAACAGGCATTCAGCAATACTTTCGAAGACAATCAGCGACGCCCCATCGATGACTGGCTGAAACTGCTGACTCAGTACGGCGAAGGGTTACGCAAAGGCAAACATTGCGATGATTTGTTTCCTGCCGCGTTTCATATCAAAGATCCCGTTGAAGACGTCTGTGGCAGTTGCAAAAAGCCCCACAAGGTGGCCAAGGACTGGTTTGAAAAAATGAAGGCGGCAGGCAAACCGACCATATGCTCGGATTGCCAGAAAACAGCGAAACTGAAAAAGCTGGCCAGTGAGAGCCAAAAGAAAATCGAGCAGGCCGGCCAGCGTGCGGCGCCACCTCCGGCGCCCATCGCGCCTCGCCCAACGCCGCCCCCGCCTCCCAAAGTGGCGGCACCGGCACCGAACCGCCCTGCGCCCGCAGCTGCACCTGCGACCGCTCGCCCGACAGCGGCAAGGCCGCCGCAGCAACCGACGTCCGCTCGACCGCAACCCTATCGACCATTGCCAGTGCACGCGAGCAATCCGCAAAACATCGTTTTGCGCTGGTTCAAACGACTCTTGAAGCGTTGGCTGTAACGCTCACCCCACAAGGACATTTCCATGCCAGACAACTATCTCCTCAGTCAGGAAGAACTTGCTGAGAACCCGACCACACGCGTACCCGTCTGCCTCGTGCTGGATGTCAGCGGATCAATGGAAGGCGAGCCTATTGCAGAACTGCACTCTGGCGTTCAACAGTTTTTCGAAGCAATCAAGGACGATGAAATAGCGCAATATGCCGCTGAAATCTGCATCGTGACTTTTGGCGGAACAGCGCAGAAAGTGATGGATTTCGGCTCCATCAGCCGTCAGGACGTGCCGCCGCTGGTCGCGTCCGGCATGACCCCGATGGGGCACGCCGTGGGCATCGCTCTGGATTTGCTGGAAGCGCGCAAAGAGGATTATCAACAGGCTGGCGTGGATTACTTTCAGCCGTGGATGGTTCTCATGACGGATGGCGAGCCGACCGATGACATTAGCGAAGCAGCCACTCGCGTCAGCGACATGATCAGCAAACGCAAACTGACCGTGTTCCCCATCGCAATCGGTAAAGCCGCGAACGTTGAATCGCTGGCTCTATTCTCGCCGTCACGCCCGCCACTGCGCCTCAAAGGCCTGCGCTTCAACGAGTTTTTTGCCTGGCTGAGCAAAAGTGTTTCCCGTGCCTCACAGTCGACACCCGGCGACGCGGTGCCACTGGATATCAAAGGCATCGAAGCCTGGGGACAGGTCTGAACCATGTCTGACCTCCCGGACTTCACCTGTAAAACCGCTTTCGCGTCGGTCGCGGGGCGCTCGCACCTGAAAACTCAAACACCTTGCCAGGACTATGTCGCGGCAAGAGAGTCCAACGGCGTGACCTGTATAGCCCTGGCTGACGGTGCGGGCTCCAGAGCCCGGTCGGATATCGGCGCCCAGGTCGCGGTCACCGCGACACTCGCCTACGTCTGCAAGAATTTTGAAAGCCTTTGGCAGAATATGGAAAAAATCCATGCGAAGGCAGCCCAGCGTCTGGTCAATCGCTGTCTGGACGCATTCAGGCGCAAATCCGCCAAGCACGGCGGCGACATCAACGATCTGGCGTGCACCCTGTCGTTCGTTGCTTACTCGCAGGGTCGCTACATGGCCGGGCACTTGGGCGATGGTGTCATCGCAAGCATTGATTCGGACGGGCAACTCCAGACTCTCTCGCCTCCAGAAAACGGTGAATACGCCAATACCACCTGGTTTCTGACTGACCCTAAAGCGATATCGAAGCTACGGTTGTACCGCGGCCACATCGACACGCCAACCGGCTTTGCGATCATGAGTGACGGCAGCGCAGAAAGCCTTTATCAAAAATCCAGCGGAGCACCCGCACCGGCAGTCAAGACACTGCTGGGGTGGAATGCGACGTTACCTGGGAAAAAATTCAAAGCTGTGCTGAGCGAGAACCTGCAACAGTCCATCGCCAGCAAAACTACCGATGATTGCGCCTTGGGCCTGATGTCGATTCTTGAACGTGAGGGGTCGATAAAAGGCGTGGATGCTGACGAAGCGAAGTGATCGACAACCTCTGGCCCAAGGTTCGCCTTGCGCCAGAGGCATCCAGCTAAGGTTACTGCAACACCCCCAATTCTTTCGCCCGGGCCACCGCTTGCGTGCGCCGCTCGACCCCCAACTTGCTGTTGATGTGGCTGGCGTGGGTTTTCACGGTGTGCAAAGAGATAAACAACTGTTCACTGATCTGCTGATTCGAACAGCCTTGGGCGATCAGGCGTAGTACCGCCAGTTCGCGGCTGCTGAGTTGCTCAGCCACTGCGCAATCCACAACCGGGCGAGTCGTCGCTGGCGGGAAGTGTTCAAGCAGTTGCTGTCCTGTGAGCGCCGGCGAAGTCTGCAATTGGCTTCGCAGCCAATTCTCGTGCCCCTTCATCAAGGCATCGAACGGCTGCAGCACGCCTCCGGCGGCTGCTTCCAGCGCCTGACCCAATGCCTTGCGGGCTTCTGTCTCTCGACCGCCTGCCAGCAACAGCGCCACCTTCTGCGTCAACGCCATCACACTGAGCAACTGCCGGCCGGTTTGCTGGCCGTTTTCATGCAAGACGTTCAAACGCCCTTCGGCGAGCATCGGTTGGCCCTGATTCAGGTCGAGCAAAGCCTGTTGCAGTTCCACATGCAGCGGCAGTTGTGGATGGAACTCCGGCGGCGCAGCGGCGCGTTCGCCGGTGTAGGTCTGGCCCAACCGCGCCAGCCATGCCTCGGCCAGATCGGTGCGACCCTGCGCCAGCCACAGTTCACATTTGACCAGCGTGATCATCGCCAGATAATAGATCGGCGGCACGTCCCAGATGTGCATCAGGCGTTCGGCTTCGGCCAGTTCGGCAAAGGCCTTGGCGAACTCGCCGTTGCCGCCATCCAGTCGAGCGATGACGCAATGGCCGATCAATACGCTGATATCGCGACAGGCTCGTGCCTCGCTGATTCCGGCCGACAACCGCACGCGTGCTGCCTGAGGCTGCAAGCGCATGGCCAACAGAAAACCCTCATACAAGGTCAGCCGTGCGCGCACCGCGTACAGACGTTGTGGCGACAAACCACGCAAGCGCTCCAGCCCCTGATGGACTTCATCGAGGGCGCGCAGGATTTCGCCGCGAGCCTGCAACACCCGCGCACGATCGTAGTGCGCCAGTGCCTCGAACAACGGATTGCCGACTCGCTGCGCCAGCTCCAGGGATTCGCGGTTAAGACCGCGTGCGCGCCACAGATCGCCATCGGCAATGGCCAGATTGGACAAGGTCGATAGACACATCAGCCGTTGGCCATAACGTTTGGCCGGCAGGCTTTCCAGGGCCTCGGTGCAATATCTGATCGTCAACTCCCGATGCCCACGCCCTCGAGCGATGATCCCGCTCAACGCCAGCCATTGCGCCAGCATCGACTTTTGCGCAGTAGCGGAAGGCGCCGGCAGGAAACGGCTCAGATGGCTGGACAACTCTTCGGCGGCATCCAGCTGACAGGCCAGCCCCAGTGCCCAGCTGTACAACACGATCAAGCGTGGGGTGCTGATCAACAGGCTGTCTGGCAGGTCCATTTTCCAGCGCAGCAACATGCCGACGTTTTGCTCGGCCAGTAGTTGCTCCTCCGAGAGGTTCTGTACCAGATTTGCCGCGACATCCAGGTGACCGGCGCGCAACGCCTGCTCCACGGCTTCATCCAGCAGCCCTTGTGCGTTGAACCAGCGACAGGCACGCAGGTGCAGCGTTGCAGTCGGCACCATCGCCTGAGCAATCGGCCGACTGCGCAACAAATCCGAAAATAAATGGTGATAACGATACCAGTGACCGTGCTCGTCCAGCGGCACCAGAAAGACCTGATGGGCCAACAGGAAACGCAGGATCTCGGCGCTGTCGTGGGCTTCGCGAACGGCGTCGCACAACTCGCTGCAAAAGCGTTCCTGGGGGGCGGTGTCGTACAGAAAGGCTTGCACCTCGGCCGGCAGGCAATCGATGACCTCTTCCAGCAGATAGTCGCGGATCAGCCCTTCCCCACCGTTCAACGCTTGCGGTAGCGCCGCATCGCTGCCGGCCTCAGACACCGCGAGCAGCCAGAACCGCAAACCGGCGACCCAGCCTTCGCTGCGCTGGATCAGGTTTTCCAGCGCTTCACCGCGCAGCGAACTGCTGTGGCGATCGAGCAAGGTCAGGGCTTCGTCGTGAGTCAGGCGCAGATCCGCTTCATGTAACTCCAGCAACTGCCGTGACAGACGCAAGCGCGCCAGATGCCAGTCCGGGCGCTGGCGACTGGTGACCATGACCAGCAAGCCATCGGGCAAATGGTTGAGGAAAAACTGCAGGCAGCGATCGAGCACCGGGCCTTGCGCAAGATGGTAATCGTCGAACACCAACAGCAGTGGCGCGCCGGGATCGAGGTGCAGGGTCAGTTCATCGAGCAAGCCGTCGAGCCATTCTTCGAAGGCAAAGGGCTGATGGCGTTGGCGCATTTTCAGCAGGCCGAGTGCGCGACTGCCCAGTTGCGGAAAGTAGTCCTGCAAGCCTTCGAGCAGACGTTCGAGAAAGCGCCCCGGGTCGCTGTCGCGAGGACTCAGGCCCAGCCAAAGGCTTTGCCAGTGTGCCGGCAGACTCTGACAGAACTCCACCGCCAGCGAACTCTTGCCAAACCCGGCGGGAGCACTGACCAGCAACAGACGCCCACCGAGCCCGGCCTGCAGGCGCTCGCAAAGGCGTGGTCGCAAGACGTAGCCGTCGGGCAGCGGCGGGCGGAAAAAACGCCCGTCCAGTGCCGCGATGGCAACGCTTGCGGGACCCGGAAGTGGGGACAGATCAGTCATGGCCGGCTCTTGTTCGAATTGCTGTTGGCGGCGTTGCAGATGTCCGCAGACTAGCCTTAAACGAACCGGTTATGAAGGTTGCTGCTACAAATGGCTACAAAAAGGCTACACGCAAAAAAACGCCCCGAACCAGTCGGGGCGTTTTCACGAGGATGCGGCCTCGGTTTTACAGCGGTTTAGCGAACACCATCCTGACGCAGTGCAGCCGGGGTGAAGTCGCTGGTGGTGGCGGTGAAACCGAAGTCATACGCACTCTTCTCTTCGTTCTTCATGCCCAGTGCCAGATAGCGGCCGGACTGCAGGTCGTAGAGGGTTTCCAGGGCATACCACGGCACTTGCTTGTCGTAGTAGTTCTCGGCATGCGCTTCGGCGACGCGCCACAGTTGGCCACGACCGTCGTAGTGATCGATCACGGCGGCTTGCCAGGTGTCTTCGTCGATGTAGAAGTCACGTTTGGCGTAGATGTGACGCTGACCTTCTTTCAGGGTGGCAACCACATGCCAGACGCGGCGCAGCTCGTAACGTGCCAGATCCTGGTTGATGTGACCGGCCTTGATGATGTCGGCGTACTTCAGTTTCGGATCGTCGAGCTTGTAGCTGTCGGAGGCGATGTACATCTCTTTCTTGCCTTCGAGCTTCCAGTCGTAGCGATCCGGAGCACCGTTGAACATGTCGAGGTTGTCGGAGGTACGCAGGCCATCCGCCGCAGTACCCGGACCGTCATAGGACACTTGTGGCGCACGACGCACACGACGCTGGCCGGCGTTATAGACCCACGCCGAACGTGGTTCTTTGACCTGATCGAGAGTTTCGTGCACCAGCAGCACACCACCGGCCAGACGTGCCGGCGCGGTCACTTTCTGCTTGAAGTAGAACAGGATGTTGCCCGGGTTTTTCGGGTCGTAGTCCTTCATCTTGTCGCGGAACACGAACTGATCCTGGAAGTACACCAGGCTGTACGAGCCGTTCGGTTGCGGCGTGGCCTGGGTCACCAGACGAGTCACGCTGCCACCGCGATAGCGGGTGATGTGGTTCCAGATGACTTCCACACCGCTCTTCGGAATCGGGAACGGCACGGCCGTTTCGAAGTTCTCCAGACCGTTGCCGCCGGACACCAAGTTGGTGGTGGTGGCGTTTTTCTTGATCGCGGCAAACACGTCATCTGGCACGGTCGCACCGCGATGGGACGGGTAAACCGGCATCTTGAAGGTGTCCGGGTAGCGCTTGAACATCGCGTATTGACCCGGCGCCAGCTTGTCCTTGTACTTGTCGACATCCTTGGCGGTGATGGTGAACAGCGGTTGTTCACTGGCGTAAGGGTTGGACAAGAAGCCACGCGCGTCGACGCTGCCGGCATTCTTCGGCAGCGGCTTCCACGCCGGGATCGAACCATCGGCGTTACCGGCCATTTCAGCGCCCATCGGCGTCAGGCTCTTGCCCAGTTTGTCGGCTTCTGCAGCAGGCACCGCAGCCATGACCCCGGTCGCCAGCAGCGACAGCCCCAGAACACCGGCGTGGAACAGACTCTTTGTTATTTTCATAAATTCGTTCGTCCTGAAATGCAGTGCTTAGAAGTTCACGCCGAAGCTGAGCGCAACAAAGTCGCGGTCATCCACAGTGGTGTACTTGCCGTCGAAGAAGTTGGTGTACGCCAGGCTCGCGGTGTAGGTGTTCTGGTATTCAGCGTCCACGCCCAGGCTGACCGCTTTGCGACCTTCCTCGAAGTTGCCGCCAGGGCCTGGCGAGTAACCGCTGACGTCGTGGGACCAGGCCACGTTCGGCTTGAGGTTCACACCGGCGAAGACGTCGTTGTATTCCCAGATGGCGCGACCGCGGTAGCCCCACGACATCGAGGTGGTGAAGCCGTCGTTGTCGCAATTGCGGCTGCGGTTGTTCTGCGGTGAACCCGGCCCGGCACCATTGATGGTGCTGGCGTTGAGAATATTGGCGCAGGTATTCACACCGCCAGTGGCTGGCAACTCACCCGGGCCGTATACCGGATCGCGGCCATAGCGCTTGTCGGAACGGCTTTCCAGCCCGCCGACGTAGGTCGCGCCGACTTCGCCGACGAGGGTCAGACGGCTGGCGCCCATGACCTGATCGAAGAAGTGCGTGAACGTGGTCTGGATCTGGGTGATTTCCTTGCGCTCATAGCCATGCAGATCCTGACCCGGTACGCCATTGAGGATCGAGGCGTTGGTCAGTGCCCCGCCGATCGGACGCACACCGGCGAACAGAATGTCGGTGGAGTTCAGTTGTACCGGCGCGTTCGGCCGGTAGCTGATCTCACCGCTCCACGCCGTACCGGTAGGCAGGGTGGTGGAGAAGCTCAGACCGTAGAGGCGAATGTCTTCAGGGTATTCAATGAAGTAGTTCGAGTTACCCGCGACCAGCAACGGTGCAAGCGCCGCAAACGGCCCCGGCAGCGCGCGCGCAGTGTTGTAGACCGATTGCGGAGCACCGGTGGCGCTGAAGATCGGCGCACGGCTGTGGTAGTTCATGAAGTAGGCGCCGAACTCGGTGTCCAGCGGTTCGTACATGTACTTGAAGGACGCGCCCCACTGGCCGCTGTCACGGGCATCGCGGTCCGGACCACGGCGCACCAGAACGCCTTCTTCGTTGACGTTGACACCGTTGGCCGCCAACGGCCCCAGGGCGATGGCCGGGATTTGCGAACGCTTGTTCAGCACGCGCAGGTTGTCGTTGCAACCGTCGGCAACGATGTCTGGCTGCGAGAAGAACGTGCCGCAGTTATCGACGACGGTCTGGTCCCATTCCAGCTGATAGAACGCTTCGGCCGAAAGGTTTTCGGTCAGGCTCTGGGACACGTAGAACATGTTGACCGGGATCAGGCCTTCCTTGATCTCGGCGCCCGGACGACGGAACGCGGAAACGTCGATCGGGTTGATCGAGTTGATGCCGCCACCGATGAAGGTACTTTCACCCCAGCTCACCACCTGCTTGCCCAGACGCACGGAACCTGGCTGATCGGCGATCGCGTAGTTGTGGTAGACGAAGGCGTCGAGGATCTGCCCGCCGGACGACTTGGCGCCCTCTTTACGGCCCGAATCGCTGATGTCCTTGAACTCGCGGCTTTCGTCCTTGAGTTCGAAGTCGTACCAGTATTTGCCACGGACAAACACGCCGGTGTCGCCGTATTTCAGTTCAAGGTCATGGATGCCCTTGAAGATCTTCGAAAAGGTTTCGCCGCTCTTGAAGTTGGCGTGGCCATCGTCAGAAGTCTGCGACAGACCATGGCCGCCGTTGTTGACGCCGATGAGGTTCTTGTTCGGGCTCTGGGTAGACCAACTGGCACCGATCGACAGGGAAGAGTCGAACTGGCCCTCGATTTCACCGACGTTGAAACTGACGCCGAATGCGGGCCCGGCGAGCGAAGAGGCAAGACTGACCGCCAGAGGCAGTTTCGCCCGGCGCCAGAACTGGTTTACTGAGGTCATCGACGCTACTCCATGTGCATTATTGTTATGGCAGTGAGTACTTTTAAAAACGCCTGAAGGACCGGGTGCCAGAGACAACCCGAAATCACTCCAAAGATGCATCGCCCCGTTTTGTGCGTGTGCCCCGTTCTTAAAAATCCTTGAGCGGACTATAGCCAGCAGGTGGTACTGCTTGATCCCTCTAAAGTGTGATTTGCAGCTGCCGGCCACTCTGGAACAGTCCTTTCGCCAGTCCGACGCATGTCGGCACGGCAAGGATGGCTGATTTTTTCGATTTCACAAGCCAAGCGCTTGCTTGGTGGGTCTGGCGCGCCGGTTTCGGCGCGCCAGCAGACACTCAAAGTGTCGAGAGGAAGGTGCTGTTGTTGGCCTGCCATTCGGTGATGTCGAGGCGGATGCGCTTCTTGTCGAGCTTGCCGACACTGGTCTTGGGAATTTCGGTAACAAGGGCGATCTGACTCGGAATCGCCCACTTGCTCAGGTGTCCCAATTCCACGAACGGCTTGAGGTGTTCCTTGAGTTCGCGTGCCCCAATCACATGCCCTTCGCGGATCACCAGCAAGGCAAACGGGCGCTCGCCCCACTGCGGATCGGCGATGCCCACCACTGCTACTTCGCGTACCGCGACGTGACGGCTGATCAGGTCTTCGAGATCCAGCGAAGAGATCCACTCGCCGCCGGTCTTGATCACATCTTTGATGCGGTCGCGGATGTCGATCACGCCCATGCTGTCGAGCGTGGCGACGTCACCGGTATGCAACCAGCCGCCAGCCCAGAGCTCGGCGCCCTTCTGCGGTTCGTTGAAATAGCCTTCGGTGAGCCATGGCGCACGCAGCACCAGTTCGCCCTGGGTCTCGCCGTCGGCCGGGAGAAAGTGACCCTCGGCATCGACAATCGCCGCTTCCACCAGCGGCCCCGGCACACCGGCCTTGATCCGGTAGGTGGTGCGCTCGTCTTCAGTGCCGGCCATCAACTCATCATTGAGGTGCGCACAGGATACAAGCGGCCCCGTTTCCGACATGCCGTACGCAGCGGTGAGCTGAATGCCCCGCGCCTTGGCGGTTTCATACAAGGTGCGATTGAGCGCGCTGCCGCCGATGACAATTTTCCAGCCGCCGAAATCGGTGCCCTGCGCGCCTTTCGCGTTAAGCAGCATCTGCAGAATGGTCGGCACGCAGTGGGAGAAGGTAACCTTCTCCTTGCGCCACAACTCCACCAGAAACTCCGGATCGTAGCGCCCCGGATAAACCTGTTTGAGGCCAAGCATGGTCGCCACATACGGCAGGCCCCAGGCGTGTACATGGAACATCGGTGTGATCGGCATGTACACGTCGTTGGTGCCGAGCAGGCGCACGCTGTCGATCGAACCCATGATCGTCGACACCCCCATGGTGTGCAGGACCAGTTGCCGATGGGTGAAATACACGCCTTTCGGATTGCCCGTGGTGCCGGTGGTATAGAACGTGGTGGCGACCGAGTTTTCGTCGAAGTCCTGGAAGTCGTACTGCGGGCTCGCGGCGGCCAGCAGTTGTTCGTACTCGCCGACCAGATTCGGCAGGTCGGCGGTTTTTTCCGGCAAATCAGTCAGCAGCAGGGTTTTCTCGACCGTGCTCAGGTGCGGTGCGATTGCCTGGTAAAGACCGACGAACTCGCTGTTGACCAGCACAAAGCGGTCCTCGGCGTGGTTCATGGTGTAGAGGATCTGTTCCGGCGACAGGCGCACGTTGATGGTATGAATCACCGCGCCAATCATCGGAATCGCAAACATGCATTCCAGGTAACGATGGCTGTCCCAGTCCATCACCGCCACGGTGTCACCGGCCTTCACACCGGCCGCCGTGAGCACGTTGGCCAACCTCGCCACACGCTCGATCAGGGTCGGGTAGCTATAGCGGATCTGGTCACGGTAAATGATCTCGCGGGTTTTCTCGTAACGGGCGCCGGACATCAGCAGCCGTTTGATCAGCAATGGATACTGGTAGGCCCCATCGGCCGGGGGAATGACGCGAGTCTGCAACATAAGAATCCCTTTTCTGACTGCACGGTGTTGGCGTAGAGATCGGTACTCTAGAACCCTTATACGCCAGCCAAATCAGCCAAAGGAATGATTTGCAAAGCCGTACAAATGCTAGCTTTGCGCCAGCATTTGCCGGTTTTCGCTATTGATCACGCTGTTTGCCCTACAGCCTCCTCGGAAGGCGTCCGTGGGAATACGACTGCTGCAAGGAAGGTCAAAGCGCCGAAACCCGCAAGAATCAAGTACAGGCCTACAAAACCATGGCGCGGTTCGACATAGGAAATCAGCGGAATCGCCGTCGCACTGGCACCGAACGATAAACAGTAACGCAGGGCGAACACCCGTGATTGCCACTGCGGGGCGACGAAGTTGGCGACCATCGCATCGTTGACGGTGACCTGACCGAAGACCACGAACATGAACGCTGCGCCGAGGGCGATCACGGCCCAGCCGTCGGCATAGGCCAGCGCAAATAACAGCGGTGCCTGGCACAGCGTCAGGACAATGAACGGCCATTTCAGGCTGAGCCGATGCAACACCCGACCAATGCTCAACTGCGCGACCGCGCCAAAGGCATAAGCCAGGCTGACCACCACACCAAGGGTTTGCGGCGAGGCAAACAGCTCATGCAAACGCTCCTGAAACAGCTTCGGATAGGTCATGGTGGTGGCGTTGAACACCACGCCGCCAGTGGCCGTCGCCAGCGCCAGCACGCCGAAGACCATGAGCATGGAAATACGCTGGCCAGCAACCCCCTTGAGTGGCGTGTGCGCACGCTTCGGGATCGGCTCTTCACGCACGTGCAAGGCGAAGCCAACTCCCAGCACAATCGCCACTGCGCCCGGTATCAGAAACGCCGAGCGCCAGCCGAATTGCGCCACCAGCAAACCGGTGATCAGCGCCGAAAACGCCACACCCAGATTGCCCCACATACCGTTGATGCCGATTTCCCGGCCGCGATTTTGTGCATAAGCGACCAACATCGCCGTGCCGACAGGGTGATAAATCGCCGCAAAAATACCGATCAGGGTCAGACCGATCACCAGCATGGCCGGGCTGCTGCTCAGGCCAGTGAAAATCGCTGAAGCGCCGATGCCGAAGAAAAACACCAGCATCATCTGCCGCCGACTCCAGTGATCGCCCAGCCAACCAGCGGGTAGCGAACACGCGCCGAAGGCAATGAAGCCGCCCAGTGACAGGCCGATCAGCGTGGCGTAGTCGAGACCGAAGGCCTGCGTCATACCGAGCACGGCGGCGGGAAATATCAGCATGAACATGTGATCGATCACATGGGCGGCGTTGATATAGCGAATGACGTTTCTGGATTGATTCATGGCGGCACGCTTTACGTTGTTGTGTGGCGCTATGCTAAGTTGGCCACAAAGCGCATTCCTGCCAGACAAGTCATCAAATCAGACATGTTGATCAGCCATTTCGAACACGGCCCGGTGAGCGCCTACCCCCGGGATTATCTGGATGGCGCGCACCAGCCGCTGCACCAGCATCGCGAGGCGCAGTTGTTGTATGCGGTCAGCGGGATCATGCGCGTGGTCACGGACTCGGGTGCATGGGTGATTCCGCCAAGTCGCGCGGTGTGGATTCCGCCAGAAGTGGCGCACGAGATTTTCATGAGCGGCGACGTGCAGATGCGCTCGCTGTTCATCGCACCAGAACTGTCACCCGCCAGCCTGCAACAGTGCTGCGTATTGGCGGTGACGCCGCTGCTGCGCGAGCTGATCCTGCGTGCCGTGCAAGGGCCGCCGCATGCCGACAATCCGCTGATTCAGCAGTTGATGCTGGAAGAACTCGCCGGTCTGGAAAACCTGCCGCTGCACATTCCGATGCCAACCGACCGGCGTCTGCAAAATATCTGTCTGGCACTGCTGCACACCCCCGATCACACCAATACGCTGGAAGACTGGGCGCAGCAGGTCGGCGCCAGCTCACGCACGCTGGCGCGGCTGTTTCAGCAACAAGTGCAGATGAGTTTCAACGCCTGGCGCCAGCAACTGCGCCTGATGGAAGCCCTGCCGCGCCTGCTCGCCGGGGACAGCGTGCAGCGTGTGGCGCAGGACTTGGGTTACGGCAGCGCGCGGGCGTTCAGCGCGATGTTTCGCCGTTTGCTGGGAGAGAATCCCCGCGACTACCTGAACACCCTGAGCAAACTCAGCGAACTGGTGTAAGGCCCTGTGGGAGCGAGCCTGCTCGCGAAAGCGCTCTTTCAGCCACCAATAATGTCGACTGATCCAACGCCTTCGCAAGCAAGCTCGCTCCCACAGGTTCAAGTCGCGGTTCTGAGATCAGTGCATCTCGGTGAACGCGATTTTCACGCCGAGAGCGATCAGCACCGCGCCCATGGTGCGATCGAACCAGTGGCCCATGCGGGCGAAACCGGCACGCACCCGCTGCTGACTGAACAACATCGCCACCAGACAGAACCAAAACGCAGTCGCGACCGCCAGGTAAATCCCGTAACCGGCCTGCACCGCCAGTGGCGTGTGCGGGTTGATCACCACGGTGAACAGCGACAGGAAGAACAGCGTGGCTTTCGGATTCAGACCATTGGTCACGAAGCCCGACGTGAACGCGCCGCGAGCCGTGCGTACGCCGGCCTCTTTGTGCAAGTCATCGGCCACGGCTTTCGCGGGCTGCGCGCGCAATGCCTTGAAGCCGATGTACAGCAAGTAAGCCGCCGCCGCCCATTTCAACGCGTTGAACAACACGATCGATTGCGACACGATCAGGCCGATACCGAGCAGCGAATAACCAACGTGCAGGAAAATCGCCGTGCCCACGCCCAATGCGGTCCAGGTACCGGCGCGACGACCGTGGGTCACGCTCTCGCGCACCACCACCGCAAAGTCCGGGCCGGGGCTGGCGACAGCCAGCAAATGGATCAGTGCAACGGTCAAGAACTCGGTCCAGTACATGGGGGCTCCTTTCGGCCAAGCGTATCAATTTGTTTCATCTGGTAGGCTCGGCAGATTACGCCCTACGCTCACAGCACGAAAGGTACAGTTGATGACGAACACGCACCGCGCGGTATTCCTTGATCACCCTTCGCTGGATCTCGGCGACCTCGACCTTAGTCCGTTGCGCGAGTGTTTCAGCGATCTGCAGCTGTTCGCCCAAACGTTGCCCGGGCAAGTCGCCGAACGCCTGCAAGGCGCCACCGTAGCGATCACCAACAAGATCCTGATCGACGCCGCCGCCATGGCCGCCAACCCCGACCTGAGGCTGATCCTGATCACCGCCACCGGCACCAACAACGTCGACCTTGCGGCCGCCCGCGCTCACGGCATCACCGTGTGCAACTGTCAGGGTTACGGCACGCCGTCGGTGGCGCAGCACACGATCATGCTGCTGCTCAACCTCGCCACGCGTCTGGCCGATTATCAGAAAGCAGTTGGCGAAGGCCGCTGGCAGCAGGCCAAACAGTTCTGTCTGCTCGACTACCCGATTGTCGAGCTGGAAGGCAAAACCCTCGGCCTGCTCGGCCATGGCGAACTTGGCGGCGCCGTGGCGCGATTGGCCGAAGCGTTCGGCATGCGCGTGTTGCTCGGGCAGATTCCCGGGCGCCCAGCTCGCCCGGATCGTTTGCCGCTGGATGAACTGCTGCCGCAAATCGACGCCCTCACCCTGCACTGCCCACTCAACGAACACACTCGCCATTTCATCGGCGCCCGCGAACTAGCTTCGATGAAGCCAGGCGCGTTCGTGGTCAACACCGCGCGTGGCGGTCTGATCGATGAACAGGCGCTGGCCGATGCCTTGCGCAATGGCCACCTCGGCGGCGCGGCTACCGATGTGTTGAGCATCGAGCCGCCGACCCAAGGCAATCCGTTGCTCGCAGCGGACATCCCACGCCTGATCGTTACGCCACACAACGCCTGGGGCAGCCGCGAGGCACGCCAGCGCATCGTCGGCCAATTGACCGAAAACGCTCAGGCGTTCTTCAGCGGTAAGGCGCTGCGGGTCGTCAGTTGATAAACTGCGGCACTTTTTTTTGAGGAGCAGTTATGGATCCGCGCAGTGAAGTACTGCTTCGTCAGCCCGAGTTGTTTCAAGGTTCGTTGTTGTTGGCCGGTTTGCCCGCCGATGATTTGCTCGGACGCCTGCCCAACGCATTCGGCTGGTGCTGGCATGCCGGCGACCAGGCCGCACTGGATGCCCGTTTCGAAGGGCGCAGCCATTTCGGCGTGAACATTCCAGAGCTCGAGTTCGACAGCGCCGTGGTGTTCCTGCCCAAGTCCAAAGACCTGACCGATTACATCCTCAATGCCGTGGCCTCGCGTCTGGCCGGGCGTGAAGTATTTCTGGTCGGGGAAAAGCGCAGCGGCATCGAAGGCGCATCCAAGCAGCTCAACCCGTTCGGCAAGCCGCGCAAACTCGACAGCGCGCGGCACTGCCAGCTCTGGCAAGTCACCGTGGCCAACGCGCCTGAAGCCAAGTCTCTGGAAAGCCTGGCGCAGACCTATGAATTGCCTTTGGCCGAGGGTCCGCTGAAAGTTATCAGCCTGCCGGGCGTGTTCAGCCACGGTCGCCTGGATCGCGGCAGTGCCCTGCTGCTGGAGCATCTGGACAAACTGCCGAGCGGCCATCTGCTCGACTTCGGCTGCGGTGCCGGGGTTCTGGGCGCTGCGGTCAAGCGTCGCTACCCGCACAATCAGGTGACCCTGCTCGATGTCGATGCCTTCGCCGCCGCCAGCAGCCGCCTGACATTGGCGGCCAACGGTCTGGAAGCTGAAGTGCTGACTGGCGACGGTATCGATGCCGCGCCGATGGGTTTGAGTGCGATTCTGAGCAATCCACCGTTCCATGTCGGCGTGCACACCGATTATTTCGCAACCGAGAACTTGCTGCGAAAAGCGGCCAAACATCTGAAAAATGGCGGCGAACTGCGCTTGGTGGCGAACAGCTTCCTCAAGTATCAACCGCTGATCGAAGAGCATCTGGGCGTCTGTGCAATCAAGGCCGAAGGCAATGGTTTCCGCATCTACCGGGCCAAGCGCGGCTGAAAATTTGTTCTTGCTCAATCGGATTTGCGAAGGCAGAATCCGCTCCGTCCTAGGGGAGTAGTCTCCCACGAGCGCCAAGCTCGTCCGGCATACGTCAACATACTTGATCCTCAGATCATGGCGTATGCGACCCAAGCGTCCGCAGCAGACGGATCGCAGGGTTTGACAAGACCTATGACACGCACACCTTACCCGGGGCGGGAAGGCTGTACGTGTCATAGCCGTGTCGACCCGCCCCTTAGGAAATCCTGATGCTGGACTCGTTACTCGTTCCCACCGCAATCGTTGCCTTGGCCGAAATCGGCGACAAGACGCAACTGCTCGCGCTGATTCTCGCCGCTCGCTTCCGCAAACCCTGGCCGATCATTGCCGGTATTGTCGCCGCGACCCTGGCCAACCACGCAGCAGCCGGTGCGGTCGGCGCCTGGTTTGGCAGCTTCTTCTCGAATGCCACGCTGCACTGGATTCTCGCCGCAAGCTTTACGGCCACGGCGCTGTGGACACTGGTTCCGGACAAAATGGATGACGATGAAACCAGCACCGCACGCAAGTTCGGGCCGTTCCTGACCACGCTGATTGCGTTTTTCCTCGCAGAAATGGGTGACAAGACTCAGGTCGCGACGGTGATGCTCGCCGCGCAATATCCGGAACTGTGGCTGGTGATTATCGGTACGACGGCGGGCATGTTGATTGCCAACGTGCCGGTGGTGCTGGCAGGTAATTTCGCCGCAGACAAACTGCCATTGACCTTGATCCGTCGCCTCGCGGCTTCGGCATTCATGATTCTGGCGATCGTTGCGGTGTACAAGGCGATGCAGAGCAGCGGCTGGGTTTAATCCTCAGTGAAGGATCGCTCCCACGCTCTGCGTGGGAATGCAGCCGGGGACGCTCTGCGTCCCGCTTGGAACGCGGAGCGTCCCTTGAGGCATTCCCACGCAGAGCGTGGGAACGATCACTGACTCAGGATTTAGGAGCTTTTTCGTACAACGGCATGACCTTCGGAATTGCCGCCTGCAACGAGGCAATCCGGCTGGTCGAAGCCGGGTGAGTGCTCATGAACTCCGGCGGCGAACCTTCCGACGCTTTGCTCATTTTGTTCCAAAGCGTGATCGCCGCGTTCGGGTTGTAGCCAGCGCGTGCGGCCAGTTCCAGACCAATCAGGTCGGCTTCGTTTTCGTTGGCGCGGCTGTTCGGCAGGGTCATGCCGTAGTTGGCCACGGTATCAGCCAGCGCCAGACTGTCCTGCCCCAGGCCGAGCAACGCACCCGCGCCCTGTTTGGCCATTTCAATCCCGTACGCCTTGGACATCGCTTCACGACCGTGCTCGCGCAAGGCGTGGGCAATTTCATGGCCCATAACGGCGGCGATTTCATCGTCGGTGAGTTTCAGACTGTCGATCAGCCCGGTGTAGAAAATGATCTTGCCGCCAGGCCCGCAGTTGGCGTTGAGCTCATCGCTCTTGATCAGATTGACTTCCCATTGCCATTGCGCCGCATCCGGACGGAAGTTCGGCGCCTGGGCGATCAGACGGTTGGCAATCGCCTGAACCCGCTTGGCCTCGGGACTGGTCTTGTCCAGCACACCTTTGCTGGACGCCTCGCCGACGGTCTTCTGATACGACTGCGCATACATCTGGTCGACCTCTTGCGAGGACAGCATGCTGAACATGTACTGCTTGCGCTCCACACCCACGGCACCGCCGCTGGTGGTGTTGACCGACTGACAACCGGCCAGCAACAGCGCTGCGCTCAGTGCACTTACAACCAATGTCTTGTTCATTCAAAAGCTCCCTGAAAACCTGCGCGTATCCTAGGCGGGTAATTGTATCGACGCCAGATACAACGGACGTGTTGCAGCGACTTTCAGACATTTCCCACCAGAGCTGTCGCAAAAAATTCACAGCAACCGCCAAGTCCCGTGCAACTGCGTCGCGCACTGATCCATTTGCGACATTGGCTTTCAATTGCACCGGCTCGCACTCATGGCCCAATGCCCGCTGCCGATACATCAGCGCAGACGTCCTCTTGCGTGCGGAGCTCCCATGAAGTTCAAGTCGATCCAGTTTTCCGTCGCCGCCCTGGCCGGCGCCATCGTGCTCAGCGTGGTCGCCGCGCTGGTGCTGTATGCGCTGTTTTCCGGCGCGCGCACGCAAGAGATGGTGCAACAGCGCACCCAGGCGCAGTTCGAGCAAGTCATCGAACAGCGCCTGACCTCGCTGGCGCAAACCCAGGTCAGCCAGATCCAGCGCGAGCTCGAAGCGCCACTGCTGATTGCCGGTGGCCTGGTGCGGGTCAACACCCTGCTCGGTACGCCGGGCGCAGATGGTCAGCCGCGCCTCACTGTCAGTCGCGAGCAACTGATCAGCCTGATCAAAGAGAACGTCGAAAAGAACCCGAAAATTCTCGGCACCTACATCGGCTGGGAAAAAAACGCCCTCGATCACAACGACGCGGCCTATATCGGCACCAGCGTGGTCGGGATCGATGCCGCCAACGGGCGCTTCCTGCCGTGGTGGTTCCGCAACGATGACGGCACCCTTGGCCTGGACAAACTGGTCGACGTCGACGACCAGAAAGTCCTGTCTACCGGCGTGCGTGCCAGCGAGTACTACCTGTGCTCGAAAGAAAGCAAAAAATCCTGCGTGATCGATCCGGCGCCGTACAAGGTCGGCGACAAGATCGTCATGCTCGCCTCCTTTATCGAGCCGATCATGCTTAACGGCGCCTTCCAGGGCATTGTCGGCGCCGACCTGTCGGTGAACTTCATTCAGGAAATGCTCCTCGCTGCTAACCAGAAGCTCTACAGCGGCGCCGGGCAAATGGCCCTGATCGGCGGCAATGGCCGGATCGTTGCCTACACCAAAGACCCGAGCAAATTCGGTGAAAAAGTCAGCGACATCCTCGACGCCGAACAGACCGCCAACATGGCCAATCTCAAGCGCGGCGAAGTGACTTACTCGGTCAACAAGGACAAGGGTCGCATCGAACTGTACCTGCCATTCGGCATCGGCCAGACCGACGCACGCTGGACACTGATGCTGCAATTGCCTTTGAACGCGGTAATGGCGGATCTGCAAAAGCTGCAGGCCGACCTCGATGCGCAACGCAAGTCCGACACCTTCGGCATGGCCATGGTCGGTCTGCTCATCGCCGGCATTGGCCTGCTGGTGATCTGGCTGGTCGGCCACGGCATCGCCCGACCGCTGAAGCAAATGGTCGCCATGCTCAATGACATCGCCCAGGGCGAAGGTGATCTGACCCGCCGCTTGAGCAGTGATCGCAGCGACGAATTGGGCTCGATCGCCAAGGGCTTCAACACCTTTTTGGCCAAGTTGCAGGCGATGATCACGCAGGTGGTGACGTCAGTGCAGAGCGTCAGCGATTCCTCGGAACACACCGCCGACATTGCCATTCGCACCAACATAGGCATTCAAAAACAAATGGCCGAGATCGATCAGGTCGCCACGGCGGTGCAGGAAATGACCGCCACCGCGCAGGATGTCGCGCGGAACGCGACGCAGGCGGCACAAGCGGCCAGTCATGCCGACCAGGCCGCCAGCCAGGGCATGCAGATTGTCCGCGATACGTCCAATTCGATTGGCGTGCTGGCGCTGGAAATCGGCAAGGCAGTAGATGTGGTACAGACCCTGGCCAAGGACAGCGAGAACATCAACGCCATTCTCACCGCCATTCGCGGCATCGCCGAGCAGACCAACCTGCTGGCCCTGAACGCGGCGATCGAGGCGGCGCGTGCCGGTGAACAGGGGCGTGGGTTTGCCGTGGTCGCCGACGAAGTACGCAATCTGGCGCAGAAAACCCAGAAAGCCACCGAAGAAATCCAGAGCATGATCCAGCAACTGCAACAAGGCACCCGCGATGTGGTGCGGGTCATGGAGGACAGTCAGAACCGCACTGACGAAAGCGTGCAGCATGCGGCGAAAGCGGCTGAAGCGCTGGAAACGATCACCCAGGCGGTTTCGGTGATCAACGACATGAACACGCAGATTGCCAGTGCGGCGGAAGAGCAGAGTGCGGTGGCCGATGACATCAACCGCAATGTGATCAACATCGGGCAAGTGGCCAATGAAGTGGCGGGGGGCGCGGATGAGTCGAGTTCGGCGAGTGCCGATTTGACCAAACTGGCGGAGCAGCAGCGGCGGTTGATCAATCAGTTCAAGGTCTGAGGTTAAGACACCCTCACCCCAGCCCTCTCCCGGAGGGAGAGGGGGCCGACCGAGTTGTCTCCAGTCATGCATCGACCTGAAAAATCGTGGCGATTATGGATTCGGTGAAAAGCTTTCAAGTCGGTGTGTTTCGTCAATATCCCGCGGTCAGTCCCCTCTCCCTCCGGGAGAGGGCTAGGGTGAGGGGCTTTTGATCTAAATGCTTTAACCCGGAGTCAAACACTCCGGTCCATTCAGTTTCGGATCATTGATCAGATTCGCCAACACCCGCTCACGCAACGCCGCCGGTTCACTGGCCAGCAACCCCTGCAACACATGCAACGGCGTCTCGGGATCGAGCCACGCCGCCTGCCCCGCCTCATCGAGAATCAACGGCCGCCGCTGACTCGACGCCGGCTGAGTAATCACCGCCGTACTCAACCACACCTGCTCCTGCACCGGATACGCCTCCCAGATCGCCGCAAAAAACAGTGACGAGCCCTCCCCCGGCGTCAGCCAGAACGGGCGCTTGCGCTGGGTCCCGCGCCATTCATAGAAACCATTCGCCGGTAGCAGGCAGCGACGCTGGCGTAGCGCCTCACGAAACATCGGCTGCTCGGCTACCGTCTCGGCCCGGGCATGTGCCGGTGTTTTCGACAGATCGGTCAGCCACGGCGGCGTTAATCCCCAACGGGCGCGGGCCAGGATGCGCTGGCCATCTTCACCGGCACGCAGCATCAACACCGAATCATTGGGGGAAATGTTCCACTGCGCCTGCTGATCGGCGGGAAAACCTGGCAGGGCCGCGAAATCGCGGTTCCAGCGAAACAGGGCATAACGTCCACACATGGGGCAACACGACTCTGAAGTAAAACGAAGCTCAGCCTAACAGACCAGCGTCCCGGGGAAGCTCTCCGGTTCATCGCCGGGCAGCGGCAGCGCGGCATTGTACGCGGTGATCAACTCGCGGGCGTATTCGGCCTGGTCGTTATCGACGGACAGTGCCAACAACCCGAAGATCGGCAATTCACCCGTACCACCGAGCAAATCGCGGCCAACCAGATGCGCCTCGATGCCTTCGCTGGCAAGCATGCCCTTGAGCATTTCGCCTTCCATCAGGTTTTCCGGCTCGTAGATTCGCTGCATGGGCGCGCCTCACTCGTTTTCGCTGAAGACTTCCAGAAACCAGTCCTCTTCGTGTACCTGCAAGACAAACGTGATTGGCCGGCAACACACCTGACAATCTTCGATATAGGTCTGATCGCCGCCGGACAAGTCCACCGTCGTCTCAACAGGCTCCCCACAATAAGGACATTCGTATTCAGCAGGTTCCAGCATCGCGGTCTCCCAAGTGACTTGTGCGTATAATCGCCGGTCTATTTGCAGGGCTATTTTTGTCTGGCTACTTTTTCAGACCGTGCCCCGCGGTTTTTCGATCAAAACCTTTACTTACCCTAGCCGTTTCCAACAAGAGAGCATGATGGGCGAATTCGATGCCATCCGACCTTACGACGACAGCGAAGTACCTGTGGTACTGGCAAGACTGCTCGGCGACAAGGCGTTTCTAGATATCCTCACCCACTTCCGCTTCCCGCGTTTTGCCGGTGCCTTCGGCTGGATGCTCAAACCACTTATAGCCCATCGGCTGCGTCGTGAGTTCGCCGACGTGACTTCGGTGGCGACGTTGCAGGACAAGGTCGAGTCCTACGTCGACCACACCATCGAGCGCGCCACCGATGGCGTGACCTATACCGGTGTCGAGCAATTCAAGTCCGGCAGCGCTTATCTGTTCATCGCCAACCACCGCGATATCGTCATGGACCCGGCCTTCGTCAACTACGCCGTGTACCACGCCGGCCTGCCAACGCCGCGCATTGCGATTGGCGACAACCTGCTGCAGAAGCCGTTTGTCAGCGACCTGATGCGCCTGAACAAGAGTTTCATCGTTCATCGTTCGATCACCGGCCGTCGCGAGAAAATGGCCGCTTATCAACTGTTATCAGCGTACATCAACCACTCGATCCGCAACGATTGCGCGTCGATCTGGATCGCTCAGGCTGAAGGCCGGGCGAAGGACGGCGACGACCGCACCGAGTCGGCGATCCTCAAGATGTTCCACATGAGCCGCAAGGACGAGCCGTTCGGCGAAGTCATCCGCTCGCTGAACGTTACCCCGGTGTCGATCAGCTACGAATATGACCCGTGCGACCAGGCCAAGGCTCGCGAGTTGTACATCCGCGCCACCACCGGCACTTACGCGAAAGCGCCGGGCGAAGATGACGTGAGCATCGCCAAAGGCATCACTGGCTACAAGGGCCGGGTGCACGTGAACTTTGCCGCGCCGATCACCGAGCTGTTCGAGGACACCAAGCAATTGGCGATCGAAATGGACAAGCAGATTCTCGGCGGTTACCGGTTGTTCCCGGTGCATTACCTGGCATACGCGCAGTGGGCCGATGCCGATCCGCAGTTGAATGTGCCGAAGGCTGCCGAGGTGTTCCCGGCGGATGAGCTGGCCAAGGCGCAGGAAGAATGGCAGAGCCGGCTGGATGCGTGCCCGGAAGAGCATCGTCCATATCTGGTGCTGCAATATGCGACGCCAGTGCGCAATCAGTACCGGGTCAAGGCTGGGTTGCCGCTGTAAGCGGTTTCCAGCTGACGCAAAAACGGCGCCTTCGGGCGCCGTTTTTTATGCCTGAAGCTTTCAGAAGCGCGTGCTGATCCAGGAGACGATCAGGGCCAGCCCGAGGCAAGCAAAACCAAAACGATAGAAAAACCGGTTCATGCGCAAAGTCGCCCAATCAAGGATTGGTTCGGCATTCGGTTGCGCCTGGCGCTGAGCGGCAATGCTGGCCATCGCACGTTGTTCACGGCGACGAGTGGCGTGCAGCAGCCAACTCCCCGGAAACGCCAACAACAACGCCAGCAAGTTGATCAACTTGGCGGGATGGGCGGTAAACAGCGTCATCAAGTGCAGCGACATCACAGACCTCTATCTGAACCGGTGTGGCAGACGCCAGATCGACGACTGCGGCGCGGATTCTAACCAAACCTGCCCGTTCAACCCCAGCCTTTGCGACAAATAACCTGACAATCGACCGATGGCTGCCCTGTGTCACGGCTTCGTCATGTGGATACACCAAGATGCGCGCCTCGAAACGCACATGGAACGCGACATGCTTCACGCTGAAAATCAGGATCGTCTGTACCTCATCACCCCTTACGACGAACAGCAAAGTCTCGTCGGCAGCCTTGCCTTCAATGTTCAGGATCGCCATTGGCTGGTGTATTGCGCGCTGGGCGGGCATCAGCATGCGGATTTGCCTGAGACTGATTTGCTGACGGGTGTCAGCGTGCTCGACTTTTATTCTCAGGCGGCCTGAAAAAGCAAAAGCACCCTCACTGTAGAGACCGGTACATCCTTTACAAATTAGACCGGGGACATCGTTTACACCTTTACAGGCTTGAAACGCGTTTGGCGCCTCTTTCAAGCCTGCCTAAACAGTGGCTGCAAAGGTACAGTTCCCAAGCGTCATCAGCCACTTCCTTCAACGCGATGTCCTCTCCAATTAGAGCCTCTCCTAGAAAAATCAGCTGTCCTTTCCATTTAATTTCCCCATTTGACCGAACCTTACGTACTTCAACATCGGAACCGTATTCAAGCGCAGGCAAGTAACCGGGATAAGCGCGTATCGACGGGCGATAGACAGATGCCGGCGGTTTCATGCCCAGCGCGGTGTGCGGTCGGTGGTGGTTGAAGTCTTGGATGAAATCCTGAAAAGCCAGCTGCTGGCGCACCAGGTTTTCCGCCGGTGGCACTGCTGCCTTTAGCGTTCGATGCATCCGTTCATGTCGACCATTTTGGTCGGGACGGCCAGGTGTAATCGTTTCGACATGGATTCCGAGCCTGATGAACCAAACCGATAACTTCGAAAGTCGCGCCAGACCTGTCGACGCAAAAGGAGCGCCATTATCAGTGCGGATCACATCCGGCAGCCCATATTCTCGAAAAGCCCACTCGAAGCCTTCCCGCGTCGGCGCTCCGTGCGTACTGGGCAAAGCGCGACAGACGAATAAAAAGCGGCTCATCTGATCGGTAATGGTCAGCGGATAGCACCAATTACCGTCCTGCATTTTGAACTGCCCTTTGTAATCAGCACACCAAGTCTGGTTGGGCGCGTCGACCGGACGTAAATGTGTTGGAGCACGGGGACGCGGGGGATAGGGCCGTCGTGCCACCACCAAACCAGCTTTCTTCAACCACTCCCCGGCGGTACTCGCCGCCGGCCATTGGATATGCGGATCGGAATCGCGCAGGCGACCAATGATCTGCTTGGGTCCCCGATCGGGATGTTCGTTTTTCTTGGCCAGCAACTTGGCGATGATTTCATCGGAAGTTTGGTGAGGGCAATTCAGCGGCTTACGCGACTGCTCTTTCAAGCCATCCACGCCCAACGCTGCATACCGTTCCAGCCACTTGTCGATGGTTGGACGACTGACGCCATACCGCCGGCTTAATTGGCTTTTGGTGTAGCTGCCGCTGAGCCAATCGCTAATTAACTTCACTCGTTGATCCATTGGGGACTCTTGTTTCCAGGGCATGGTCAGCACCTCCTGACCATGATTGATACCTGTAAACCATGTCCCCGGTCTCAAACGTAAAGGATGTACCCGGTCTTTACCCACCCTAGCCCTCTCCCCGAGGGAGAGGGAACCGACCGAGTTGTTTTGTCGAGGTACATCGACCTGAAAGTCCGAGGTGAATGTAGATCTCAAGAACAACGCAAATCGACCTGAAACTCCGAGATGAATGCAGATCCCAGGCACAACACAGATCGGCTCCCTTTCCCCCTCGCCCCCCTGGGGGAGAGGGCTGGGGTGAGGGGGTACGATTTCAAGTCCCACAAAAAAGCCCGGGCTCATCGCTGATCCCGGGCTTTTTTACATCCGCCGAAAACTTACTCAGCCAGAACCTGACCCACCGTCGGATCCTTGAACAGACGCGTCAGCGCATCGCTCAACACATCGCTGACCAGTTTGGTGTTGGTTTCCTGGTTTGGCGCCATGCCGAAACGCTGATCCAGCGAGGCACCGTAACGGCCGCTATAACGGCGGTTGGCGTTCTGCACATCGGAGCGGAAGGTTGCGCCAATGGTCGCTTCGGTCACGTACATGCCTTCTTTCGGCGACTGGTATTTCAGCTCGGCCAGGGTCACGGTCAACTGCGGAGCATTTGGCGCGTTGTTGGTCGGTGTGAAGCCGAGCAGACGCACGGCGGCTTCAGCCTGAGCCTGCAACTTCGGCAGGATCTGCTCGCGCTGCACGGTGATAGCGCTGGTTTCCGGGTACAGGCCGCCACGGGTGCCCAACGTTGGCGACGGACGACCGTCAACCACACGCACGACGACTGGCTGGCCACGGCCGACCGCTGGCAGCTGAGTGGTCAGCTTTGGCTCCGGGCTCAGTTGTTGCGGGCTGTGGGCGCAGCCGGCCAGGGTCAAACCGGCCACAGTGATCAAACCGAACAACAGGCGTTGCAACATGCTCTTCTCTCCAGAATCAGGCACAAACAGGCCGGCAGTATAGCGGTGGGCCAGTGCGGGTAACCAGCGCCCGGCAGCGAATACTGAAATGTCTGACAAACCCGTGTGCAAGCGGTTCCTGTCACAGATTATTCACCCGGCATACACGTTCACGTCACGGCGCCTTGGCAACCTTGCAATCAGTCCCCCACAAGGTACTCAATCATGCGTTATCTGATCTCGTTGTTCGCCCCACGTCCGCTGCACCGCAGCTTCGCCCTGCTCGACCGCAATGGCCATTGCCAGGCATTCAAGCAGTGCAGCCTGCAGCCAATGGGCGACGGTTGGGTGGAAATCGAAGAAATCCGCCTCAACTGGTTGCACCAGCCACTGCCCGCCAGCGCCCGCGTCATGGTGTCGCAGCCCCGTGCACGGGTGCAAGCGATGTTGAGCATCTGACCGGATGCCTAATAAAAGTCATTAAACACGAGCAACTGCCCGCATTTCTTCGATACAATCTCCCCCCGATTATAAGGACGTCTCCTGATCGGGCCCCGCAACAGCGTCAATGCGCATGCATCGACACCCAAAATCGCCCACAGAGAGCCGCCCACACAGATCGAGTGAAGTTGGCGCGCTTGCCTGTTCTTCCGGCAAAAACCCCACTTTTCGCGAATCTGCAGAGCTGTCATGACGCTCGGCCACCGCGTTGTTTTGCCTTCGGGCAAGGTGCCAGGCCTGGACAGCCCTTTTTTGAGGTTCACGTCTTCAAAAGAGCGTGAAAAAAACGGGTTTTCACAACTTCACAAGAGTGTGGCGAGCAAATGAAAAGTTTTGCGTCTGAACATGCACCATTAGCGTCTGAAACAGCCCAACGACACAGGACCGGGTATACCTCGAATATCGGAGCCTGAAGCCTGTCCGCTACGGATTTGGTTGCACAAAAACGGATGTCTCGACCATAAGTCGAATTGCCAGCTGCGTGCTGAAATGAGTTCATGGAGCTCTTGAAAGCCAAGCCGCATACATCCGTCGAAGTTGCGAAAAATTGCGAAGATTCGGACATGGCGAATCTGACCATGGATAGCCTGGACATCACTGACCTGTCCCGGAACGCCTGGCAGCCATGCCGACAATTTGGTGCTGCAGATTTTGGAGACGCGTTAAATGGCGCATAACGAAGCAGTCGACGTAGTTCTGGTTGGGGCGGGCATCATGAGTGCCACCCTGGCCGTGCTGCTCAAAGAGCTCGACCCCGCGATCAAGCTGGAAGTCGTCGAGCTGATGGATTCCGGTGCTGCCGAGAGTTCCAACCCATGGAACAACGCCGGCACCGGTCACGCTGGCCTTTGCGAGCTGAACTACACGCCGCAAGCCGCCGATGGCACCGTCGACATCAAGAAAGCCGTGCACATCAACACCCAGTTCGAGGTGTCGAAGCAGTTCTGGTCGTACCTGACCAAGAAAGGCACGTTCGGCTCGTGCAAATCATTCATCAGCCCGGTGCCGCACCTGAGTTTCGTTCAGGGCGACAAAGGCGTTTCCTTCCTCAAGGAACGTTTCGAGGTCCTGCACAAGCATCACGCGTTCTCCGACATGGAGTACACCGAAGACAAGGCCAAGATGGCCGAGTGGATGCCGCTGATGATGCCGGGCCGCTCGCCGGACGAAGTCCTCGCCGCGACCCGCGTGATGAACGGCACCGACGTCAACTTCGGCGCCCTGACCAACCAGTTGCTCAAGCACCTGACCAGCGCTCCCGACACTCAAGTCAAATACTGCAAGCGCGTCACCGGCCTCAAGCGTAACGGCGCTGGCTGGACCGTCAGCATCAAGGACGTCAACAGCGGCAGCAGCCGTGAAGTCGACGCCAGGTTCGTTTTCCTCGGCGCGGGTGGCGCGGCGCTGCCGTTGCTGCAGGCTTCGGGCATCGAGGAAAGCAAAGGCTTCGGCGGCTTCCCGATCAGCGGCCAGTGGCTGCGTTGCGACAACCCGGAAGTGGTCAAGCATCACCAGGCCAAGGTGTACAGCCAGGCCGCGGTGGGTTCGCCACCGATGTCGGTGCCGCACCTGGACACCCGCGTAGTCGACGGCAAGAAGTCCCTGCTGTTCGGGCCATACGCCGGTTTCACCACCAAGTTCCTCAAGCACGGCTCCTTCATGGACCTGCCGCTGTCGGTTCGCGCCGGCAACATCGGGCCGATGCTGGCCGTGGCGAAAAACAACATGGACCTGACCAAGTACCTGGTCAGCGAAGTGATGCAATCGATGGAACAGCGTCTGGATTCCCTGCGCCGCTTCTACCCGGAGGCGAAAGCCGAAGACTGGCGCCTGGAAGTGGCCGGCCAACGGGTACAGATCATCAAGAAAGACCCGAAAAAGGGCGGCATCCTGCAGTTCGGTACCGAACTGGTGTCGGCCAAGGACGGCTCCCTCGCCGCCCTGCTCGGCGCTTCGCCGGGCGCGTCGGTGACGGTTTCGATCATGCTGGAACTGATCGAGAAATGCTTCCCGGCCAAGGCCAAGGGTGAGTGGGCTGGCAAACTGGCGGAAATATTCCCGGCCCGTGAAAAGGTCCTGGAAACCGATGCTGCGCTGTATCGCAAGATCAACACGCAGAACAACATCGCGCTGGAACTGGTTGAAGAAAGCAGCGAGACCCCAAGCTACGCTTGATCTTGCCGTATAAAAAACGCCCCGTACTCAGTGAGTGCGGGGCGTTTTTTTATGCCTGGGAAAAGTCTCAGGTGCGGGACTTTTCGATCAGCTCGATGTATTCCGGGGCATTGCGCTGATCGGCGATCAGCTCAACGAAGGTCTTGCCCTGCTCGTCCTTGCCATCAACGTCGTAACCAGCTGCAACGAAGAAGCCCAGAAAGCGCTCGAAATCATCAATGCGCAGGCCACGATAAGCCTTGATCAGTTTGTGCAGCGACGGCGAAGTGGTGTCGACCGGCTCAAAATCGAGGAACAGCTTGATCTGCTCATCGCCGATCTCGTCACCAATCACTTGTTTCTTATCTTTACGCATTGCCGACTCCAGCTCGCAGACATTACACGGGGCGGGCAGTTTACCCCTGCCCGGCCGCCCGGCTCAACGCGATCGCACCGCCCCGGTGTGCAAATCGGCCCAGATGTGGCCGTTGGCGTAACTGAGGAACTGCACGTACACGGTGTCGTTGCGCAGAAGATCGATGATCACGCGGTATTGGGCCTGTGGATAAAACAGTGTGAGGGTTTTGCTCTTGTCGTCATAAACCGGCTTTTTCAGGCTTTTGCTTTCACCGTCGAAATTCACCAGCACCTGAGTAATGGTCGCGCCCTTGTTCAGGGATTTGCCCTTGAGGCGGATCAGCAGCGGTGAAGTGACCGGGATCGGCTGCTGATTGGATTGGCGTTGTGCGCCGACGACCACGGAGTAATCGGTGACCTGCATGAGTTGCTGCTGCTCGGGCTCGGCATCGCGCACGGTCAGATCGTCCGGCGGCAGGAATTGACTGTGCATCGGCGCGGCGGACAGCGGCAGGCTGAGAGTCAGCAACAAGGCGGCAAAGCTGCGGATCAAGAGGCGCATGACAGGCTCCGGAGGGCGGGGCCGAGCACTCTAGCATGGGTATCGCGGATGGATCAGCACACACAAAAACACTGTGGGAGCGAGCTTGCTCGCGAAGGCGGACTGACATTCAAAACAGATGTCGACTGATACACCGCTTTCGCGAGCAAGCTCGCTCCCACATTTAGATCGAGGCGCGGATTACATGCCTTTAACGGCAAAGATCCCGTTGGCGTTGCGCCAGTAGCCTTTGTAGTCCATGCCGTAACCGAAGATGTAGCGGTCGATGCACGGCAGGCCGACGAAATCGGCTTTCAGGTCAGGACGCGCCTTGCGGTCGTGATCCTTGTCGATCAGCACGGCGGTGTGCACTTTGCGCGCACCGGCGTGTTTGCAGAAGTCGATGATCGCGCCGAGGGTGTGACCTTCGTCGAGGATGTCGTCGATGATCAGCACGTCGCGGTCGATGAACGAAACTTCCGGCTTGGCTTTCCAGAACAGGTCGCCGCCGCTGGTTTCGTTGCGATAACGGGTCGCGTGCAGGTAGGAGGCTTCCAGCGGGAACTGCAGATGCGTCAGCAGTTTGCCGGAGAAAATCAGCCCGCCGTTCATCACGCAGAACACTACCGGATTGCTGTCAGCCAGTTGTTCGTTGATTTGTGCACCGACGCGGGCGATGGCGGCCTCGACTTCAGCTTCGGTGTACAGGCAGTCAGCCTCTCGCATGATTTGACGGATATGCTCGAGATCAGCGGACATGGCGCTCTCCAGGGGGGGATGTTTTCGGAAAAGCGGGCAAAGGTACGCATCCATTGAGGCCGAATCAAGCCTTTATGGACTAACGTACAGAATGTCCTATAGGACATCACCCTCGGATAGATTAATCTAGGCCGGTTTTTTTGCCCGCCGCCGGAGTTTTTCCATGCCCATCCTCGAGATCCGCCATCCGCTGATCCGTCATAAACTCGGCCTGATGCGCCGCGCCGATATCAGCACCAAGAACTTCCGTGAGCTCGCTCAGGAAGTCGGCGCCCTGTTGACCTATGAAGCTACCAAAGATTTGCCGCTGGAGTCCTACGATATTGCAGGCTGGTGCGGCACCGTGTCGGTCGAGAAAATCGCCGGCAAGAAGATCACCGTCGTGCCGATCCTGCGCGCCGGCATCGGCATGCTTGAAGGCGTGCTGAGCCTGATCCCGGGTGCCAAGGTTTCCGCTGTGGGCGTTGCTCGCAACGAAGAAACCCTGCAAGCGCACACTTATCTGGAAAAACTGGTTCCGGAAATCGACGAACGGTTGGCGATGATCATCGACCCGATGCTCGCTACCGGCAGCTCGATGGTGGCGACCATTGATCTGTTGAAGAAAGCCGGCTGCAAAGACATCCGCGCCATGGTGCTGGTTGCCGCGCCGGAAGGTATTGCCGCCGTAGAAAAGGCTCACCCGGACGTGACCATCTACACCGCGTCCATCGATGAGCGCTTGAACGAGCACGGTTACATCATCCCAGGGCTTGGCGACGCCGGTGACAAGATCTTCGGCACCAAGCAGAAGGACGCGTGACCATGCAGCAAGAGTTCAACGATCCGCTCTGGCGCACGGTGCTGTCCGGCGCCCAGATGCTGTTCGTGGCTTTCGGCGCCCTGGTGCTGATGCCGCTGATCACGGGCCTGGACCCGAACGTGGCACTGTTTACCGCGGGTCTGGGGACGATCCTGTTCCAGATCGTCACCGGGCGTCAGGTGCCGGTGTTTCTGGCGTCGAGCTTCGCTTTCATCACCCCGATCATTCTCGCCAAGGGCCAGTTCGGCCTCGCCGCGACCATGGGTGGTGTGATGGCAGCCGGTTTCGTCTACACCTTCCTCGGCCTGGCCGTGAAGATCAAAGGCACGGGCTTTATTGACCGCTTGCTGCCACCGGTGGTGATTGGTCCGGTGATCATTTCCATTGGTCTGGCCATGGCGCCGATTGCCGCGAACATGGCGATGGGCAAGGCTGGCGATGGTTCTGAACTGATCCATTACCAGACCGCGATGCTGATCTCGATGCCGGCATTGCTGACCACATTGATCGTGGCGGTGTTCGGTAAAGGCATCTTCCGCCTGGTGCCGATCATTTCCGGCGTGCTGGTCGGTTTTGCCATGGCGTTCTATTTCGGTGTCGTTGATACCGCGAAGATTGCCGCAGCGCCATGGTTTGCGATTCCGCACTTCACCGCGCCGGAATTCAACTGGCAGGCGATTCTGTTCATCGTTCCAGTGGCATTGGCTCCGGCCATTGAACACATCGGCGGTGTGATTGCTGTGGGTAGCGTGACCGGTCGCGATTACTTGAAAAAGCCGGGCCTGCATCGCACCCTGCTCGGCGACGGCATTGCCACCACCGCCGCCGGTCTGTTCGGCGGCCCGCCAAACACCACCTACGCCGAAGTGACGGGTGCGGTGATGCTGACCAAGAACTACAACCCGAAAATCATGACCTGGGCGGCGATCTTCGCTATCAGCCTGGCGTTCATTGGCAAGTTCGGCGCGCTGCTGCAGAGCATTCCGGTGCCGGTGATGGGCGGGATTCTGTGCTTGCTGTTCGGCTCGATCGCGGCAGTGGGGATGAACACCCTGATCCGTCACAAGATCGATCTGGGCGAAGCGCGCAATCTGGTGATTGTCTCGGTGACGCTGGTGTTCGGCATTGGCGGTGTGCTGGTCGGCACCGGTACCGGTCCGGACGACTTTGGCCTCAAAGGGATCGCGCTGTGCGCGGTGGTGGCTATTGCGCTGAACCTGATTCTGCCGGGCAATGATGGCTGGAAGAACAAGAAGGCGGATGAGCCGCTGATCTAAGCCTTTAGATCGTCGCTGCCTGAAAGATAGCTTTCGCGAGCAGGCTCGCTCCCACATTGGAAATGCATTCAAATGTGGGAGCGAGCCTGCTTCGGGCGGCGTTCCGACGAAGCTTTTGGCTTTTAGAGCGCCAGCGGTGCTCTTTCGCAGAGGGTCGCCAAGGCCTTCGCCCATTGCCGGTCGTCGTTCAGGCACGGCACCAGCAGCAACTCTTCGCCCCCCGCTTCGCGGAACTGTTCCTTGCCGCGATCACCAATCTCTTCCAGCGTCTCGATGCAATCGGCGACAAACGCCGGGCACATCACCAGTATTTTCTTCACGCCGCTTTTCGCCAGCTCATCCAGCCGTGCCTCGGTGTAGGGTTCGATCCACTTGGCGCGGCCCAGACGCGACTGAAACGACACCGACCATTTGCCATCCGGCAGGCCCATGCGCTCAGCAAACAACGCCGCAGTACGCAGGCATTGCGCGCGATAACAGGTCGCCAATACCGCAGGCGAGGCGTTCTTGCAGCAGTCTTCATTCTTGAAGCAATGATTGCCGGTCGGATCGAGTTTGGTCAGATGCCGTTCAGGCAGACCGTGGAAGCTCAGCAGCAAGTGATCGTAATCCTGCTGCAGATGCGGCCGGGCGCTTTCGACCAGCGCATCCAGATATTCCGGCTGATCGTAGAACGGCTGCAGCACCGACAGTTGCACGTCGAGTTTCTTTTCGCGGATCACCCGCTTGGCTTCTTCGATCACTGTGGTCGTGGTGCTGTCGGCGAACTGTGGATACAGCGGTGCCAGCGTGATGCGCTTGTGCCCCGCCGCCACCAGTTTCAGCAGGCAGGTTTCAATCGACGGCTCACCATAACGCATCGCCAGCTCCACTGGCCCCTGCTTCCATTGCGCCTTCATCTGCTGTTGCAGGCGCCGGCTGAGCACCACCAGCGGTGAACCTTCTTCCCACCAGATCGACGCATAGGCATGTGCCGACTGCTCCGGGCGCTTGATCAGAATCAGCGACACCAGCAAACGCCGCACCGGCCATGGCAGGTCGATCACATACGGGTCCATCAGGAATTGATTGAGGTAGCGGCGCACATCGGCCACTGAGGTTGAGGCCGGGGAACCCAGGTTGACCAGAAGCAAGGCGTGATCGGTCATGCAACGTCCTATTTCAGAGGCGGCTGGAGAGATCGTCCAGGGCCGCACGTAAATCCGTGAACTGGAAAGTGAAACCCGCTTCCAGCAAGCGTGCCGGCATAGCCTTCTGGCCGCCGAGCAACAGCAATGACATCTCACCGAGGCCGACCTTCAGCGCCAGGGTCGGCATCGGCATGAACGCCGGGCGGTGCAACACGCTGCCCAGCGTCTTGGCGAATTCGCGATTGCGCACAGGTTTCGGCGCGCACGCATTATAAGGACCACTGGCCTGATCACGATGCAGAAGAAAATCAATCAGGGCGATTTGATCGTTGATATGAATCCACGGCATCCACTGTCGGCCATTGCCCAAAGGCCCGCCGAGCCCGAGTTTGAATGGCAGCAACAGCCGCGACAAAAAGCCGCCCTCCGCCGACAGCACCAGACCGGTTCGCACCAGCACCACACGGATGCCTTGCCCCTCGGCACGTTGCGCGGTTTCTTCCCAAGCGATGCACAACTGGCTGGCGAAATCGTCGATCACCGGCGGTGAATCTTCAGTCAATTCGCGCTCACCGCCATCGCCATACCAGCCAATGGCTGATCCGGAGATCAGCAACGCTGGTTTCTGTGCGCGCGTGTCGAGCCAGGTCAACAGGGTTTCCGTGAGCGTGATACGGCTGCTCCACAGCAACGCTTTGCGTCGATGGGTCCACGGCCGATCGGCAATCGGCGCACCGGCCAGATTGATGATCGCGTCCACAGGCTCATCGCCAAGGTCTTGCAGACGCGCAATACCCCGCACCTGCGCACCACAGATTTTCGCGACTTTCTCCGGTTTTCGGCTCCAGACCGTCAGGCGATGGCCCTGCTGCGACCAGTGTCGGCAGAGCGCACGTCCGATCAAACCAGTACCGCCGGTCAGCAATATGTGCATGACATCTTCCTCGCGTGGCGTTTAACCCGGATCACTAGTCTATTTTTATAAGCAGGGATCTTTTCTATCGGGCAGGCTCTATTGTTTAACCATAGGCCAAGCTGTCAGATCGAGAACGCTAGAAGTTATACCAAAAAACAAAATTGTACAGGTTTCATCCACGGCGTAGTCTGTACAGAAAGGTAAACGAGGCCCCTATGACTGTACCTATCGCAATCATTGGCACCGGCATCGCCGGACTTTCCGCCGCCCAGGCTCTGACAGAGACCGGGCATACCGTGCAATTGTTCGATAAAAGTCGCGGCAGCGGCGGGCGCATGTCGAGCAAACGCAGTGACGCCGGTTCGCTGGACATGGGCGCGCAATATTTCACCGCGCGTGATCGGCGCTTCGTCACCGAAGTGCAGCGTTGGCAAAGCCTGGGCTGGGTCGCCGAGTGGACACCGCAGCTCTACACGTATCAGGGCGGGCAACTGAATCTGTCGCCGGACGAGCAGACGCGCTGGGTCGGTACACCGCGCATGAGCGCCATCACTCGTGGACTGCTCGATGGCCTGGAAGTGCACTTTGCCTGCCGCATCACCGAGGTCTTTCGCGGTGAAGAGCACTGGCACTTGCAGGACGCCGAAGGCTTCACCCATGGCCCGTTCAGCCACGTGGTGATCGCCACGCCGGCCCCTCAAGCGACAGCCTTGCTGGCCGCAGCGCCGAAACTTGCCGGGGCCGCCGCCGGGGTGAAAATGGACCCGACCTGGGCTGTCGCCCTCGCCTTCGATACACCGCTGGATACGCCCATTGAAGGCTGCTTCGTGCAGGACAGTCCGCTCGACTGGCTGGCACGCAACCGCAGCAAACCCGGACGTGACAACACACTCGACACCTGGGTGCTGCATGCGAGCAGCGCATGGAGCCGGCAGCACATCGACCTGTCCAAGGAAGCTGTGATCGAGCAACTGCACGGTGCTTTTGCCGAATTGCTGCACAGCGCCATGCCCGCGCCAACCTTCAGCCTCGCCCACCGCTGGCTCTACGCACGTCCGGCGACGGGTCACGAATGGGGCACCCTGGCCGATGCCGATCTGGGTTTGTATGCCTGCGGCGACTGGTGCCTGTCGGGCCGTGTCGAAGGCGCTTGGCTCAGTGGCCAGGAAGCAGCGCGACGCTTGCACGAACACCTGCAATGAACCGCATCAATCCGCGTAAATTGCTGCTGTCGAAATGGACAGCAGCCCATCCGCAGAATCGTGAAAAACACTTTCTGGTGACAGAGCTGTTTCGCGACGAGGAAGGCACGGTGCTGGAGGTTGAGTTGCAGGCGGTGTTGACCCAACGTGCTGAGCGACTCGATTGGCAGACGCTACAAAACAACGCTGAATGGCTGCAGGGCTGGAAGTAAATAGCGTCCCCTGTGGGAGCGAGCTTGCTCGCGAAGGCGGTGTGTCAATCAATGAATTTGTTGAATGTTAATCCGTATTCGCGAGCAAGCTCGCTCCCACAGTGAACCGCGCTCAACAGAAAAAAGTTATACAAACCATTTGACTTGTACACCCATGAATCTATGCTGAGCAAAGTTGTACAGAGATCAACCTCTGTACAGGTATGGATTCGAGGTGCCCATGTCTGACTCTTGCGCAGCCAAACCCAAAATCGCCATCAGCGCCTGCCTGCTGGGCGCCGAGGTGCGCTACAACGGTGGACACAAGGAATCCCGCCTGTGCAGCCGCACCCTCACCGAGCATTTCGATTTCGTCCCGGTGTGTCCGGAAGTCGCGATCGGTATGGGCATCCCGCGCGAGCCGATCCGCCTTGTCGGCGAGGCCGAGCATCCGCAAGCGGTCGGCACGGTAAACCCGTCGATCAACGTCACTCAGCCATTGGCCGAGTACGGCACAAAAATGGCCGCCGAGCTGAATGACATCTGCGGCTACATCTTCATGCAGCAGTCGCCGTCCTGCGGCCTCGAGCGGGTCAAGGTCTACCACACCAACGGCGCCCCGGTGAACGGCGGTGGGCGCGGGATTTACGCCCAGACGTTCTGCGCAAAGCACCCGGATCTGCCCGTAGAAGAAGCCGGTCGCCTCAACGATCCGGTACTGCGTGAGAACTTCATCACCCGTGTGTTCGCCTACAGCGAATGGCAACAGGTCCTCGCCAATGGCCTGAGCCGTCGCGCCCTCACCGAATTCCATTCGCGCTACAAATACTTGCTGATGGCGCACAACCCACTGCAATACAAAATGCTGGGCAAGTTGTTGGGCAATATGGCCGACACCGATCCCGCCGAACTCGGCCCGCGCTATTTCAGCGAACTGATGGCCGCCCTGAAGAAATGTGCCACGCGCGGCACTCACAGCAATGTCCTGCTGCACATCAGCGGTTATCTGAAGCAGGCGATCAGCGCCGAAGACAAACAGGAAATGCAACACGTCATCGGCCAATACCGCCAGGGCATCGTGCCGCTGGTGGTGCCGTTGACGCTGCTCAAGCATCACTTTCGCCTCCATCCGGATTCGTACATCGCGCAACAGGTTTACCTGCAACCGCACCCGGAAAACCTCAGCCTGCGAAACGCAATCTAATGAACGACAAAATGGATACCAGCGCCCAGGAAGACCTTGGCGCGGATTTTAAGAAAGCTCTCGACGAGGGCTGGCTGCCGATTCGCGAAGTCGCGCGACAGACCGGCGTCAACGCGATCACTTTGCGCGCGTGGGAACGCCGCTACGGGCTGGTCGTGCCGCAACGCACGCCCAAGGGCCACCGACTGTATTCGGCCGAACACGTGCAGCAGATTCTGACCATCCTCACTTGGCTCAACCGTGGTGTTGCCGTCAGTCAGGTCAAACCGCTGCTCGACGCACCACAAGCGTTCAGCGAATCGGTGGAAAACGACTGGCAACGCTTGCGCCAGACATTGCTGGCGGCCGTCACGCAGCTCAATGAACGCAGCCTCGACGACAGCGTCAATCAGGCAATGGCGCTCTACCCGCCACGCACGCTGTGCGAGCAATTGCTGATGCCGTTGCTGGCGGAACTGGAGCAGCGCTGGCAAGGCCAGTTCGGCGCGCAGATGGAGCGGGTGTTCTTTTATTCGTGGCTACGCAGCAAATTCGGCACACGCATCTACCATAACAATCGTCAGCTGCATGGCGCCCCGCTGTTGTTGATCAATCATTCCGACCTGCCACTGGAACCTCATCTGTGGCTGTGCGCGTGGCTGATCAGCAGCGCCGATTGTCCGGTGCAAGTGTTTGACTGGCCGCTGCCGGCCACCGAACTGGCGCTGGCGGTCGAACACCTGCAGGCCCGTGGCGTACTGCTGTATTCCAGCAAAGCCATGAACCTTGCGCAGTTGCCCAAGCTGCTGAACGGAGTCAGTTGCCCGAAAATGCTGGTCGGACCAACGGTATGCATCCACCACGCCGAGTTGTCCGTAAAAACCTCCGAGATGGCTGATGTGTTCCTGGCGGAAGACGCGCTTCTTGCGCACCAGGAACTCGTTCAGCGCGGGCTGATTTAATGGACGCCGTGAGTGCCGACATGCAATTGATCTGGCTGCGCAGCGACTTGCGCCAACATGACAACACCGCCCTCGCGGCCGCCGCAGCGCGCGGCCCGACGGTCGCCGTGTACCTGTTGAGTCCGCAGCAGTGGCTGGAACATGACGATGCGCCGTGCAAGGTCGACTTCTGGTTGCGCAACCTCGATGAGCTGAGCAAAAGCCTCGCCGCGTTGAATATTCCGTTGCTGATCCGTACTGCTGCGCACTGGGATCAAGCCCCAGCGGAACTGCTCAAGCTCTGTCGGCAACTGAAGATCGAAGCCGTCCACGTCAACGAAGAATATGGCGTCCATGAAAGCCGTCGCGATGCAGCGGTGGCGGACATGCTGAAGGCCGAGGGCATCACGTTTCACAGCTACCTTGATCAGTTGCTGTTCAAACCCGGCAGCGTGCTGACCAAGACCGAGAGTTACTTCAAGGTGTTCAGCCAGTTCCGCAAAGTCTGTTATGAACGCTTGCACCGCTCGATGCCTGCGTTGGTCAAGGCACCAGGTAAACAGGCAAAACTTGCCATAGACAGCGACCCGATTCCCGACTCCGTCAAAGGCTTCGCCACACCGAGCCAAACCCTGCGCGATCTGTGGCCGGCCGGCGAACAGGAAGCCCGGCGCCGTCTCGATACCTTCACCGACGCGCAGATCGACTATTACCAAAGCGAACGCGACTTCCCGGCCAAGCCCGGCACCAGTCAGCTCTCGGCATACCTCGCTGCCGGGGTGATTTCGCCGCGCCAATGCCTGCACGCCGCCCTGCAAAGCAATCAGGGTGAGTTCGAGAGCGGCAAGGTCGGTGCGGTTACCTGGATCAACGAGCTGCTGTGGCGCGAGTTCTACAAACACATTCTGGTCGGCTATCCACGGGTCTCGCGGCACCGCGCGTTTCGCCCGGAAACCGAAGCGCTGGCCTGGCGTGATGCGCCGGACGATCTCGCCGCGTGGCAAGAGGCGCGCACCGGTCTGCCGATCATCGACGCGGCCATGCGCCAATTGCTCGAAACCGGCTGGATGCACAATCGCCTGCGCATGATCGTGGCGATGTTCCTGACCAAAAACCTGCTGATCGACTGGCGCGAAGGCGAGCGTTTTTTCATGCGTCACCTGATTGATGGCGACTTGGCGGCGAACAACGGCGGCTGGCAATGGAGCTCGTCGACGGGCACCGATTCGGCGCCGTACTTCCGCATCTTCAACCCGTTGAGCCAGTCGGAAAAATTCGACAGCGAAGGCCTGTTCATCAAGCACTGGCTACCGGAACTGGCGGCTCTCAACAAGAAAGAAGTGCACAACCCGGCCGACGTCGGTGGTTTGTTCGGCGTGGCGGACTACCCGTCGCCGATCGTCAACCTCAGCACTTCGCGCCAGCGCGCATTGGCCGCCTTCAAGAACCTGCCTTCGCGTACGTCTACCGGAGGCGATGATGAGTGAATTCCTGCGCCGCTTCGCCCGGCAATTTTCAGCGTTGAACAAAGACAACCTGCAAAACCTCGGCGAGCTGTACAGCGATGACATTCATTTCACCGACCCGCTGCACGAGGTGCAAGGGTTGGCGCAATTGCGCGACTACTTTGGCGAGCTGTACGCCAACGTCAGCGAACTGCGTTTCGATTTTCATGGTTTTGACCAGATCGGCGACTGCGAAGGCTACCTGCGTTGGGTCATGAGTTATCGCCATCCGCGCCTCGCGGGTGGCCGTGTGATTCGTGTCAGCGGCTGCTCGCATCTGCTGTGGCACGACAAGGTTTATCGCCATCGGGATTATTTCGATGCCGGGGCGCTGCTGTATGAACATTTACCAATATTGGGCCGGGTCATTGCCTGGCTGAAAAGGAGAATGGGATGAGTCGTACACCTCCACGGCGCTATTGGTTGACCGGGGCCAGCAGTGGCATCGGCGCGGCGCTGGCTGAAGAGATCCTGAAAACCGGTGCGCACCTGGCGGTCAGTTCCCGTCAGATCGCCCCGCTCAAGGTCTTGTCGCAACGCTACCCGGGGCAAGTTCTGGTGGTGCCGGGGGACCTGACCAACAGCCAGACGGTGCGCGAAATCGGCGAGCAGATCGCCACGGATTGGGGTTCACTGGATTCAGTGATTCTCAACGCCGGCACCTGCGAGTACGTCGATGCCAAGCAGTTCGACGCCTCGATCATCGAGCATGTCGTGCGCACCAACCTGCTCGCCAGCAGCTACTGCATCGAGGCCGCCTTGCCGCTGTTGCGCAAAGGCACCGCGCCGCACCTGATCGGCATGGCCAGTTCGGTGACCTACCTGCCGTTGCCACGGGCCGAAGCCTACGGCGCCTCGAAGGCCGGTTTGCGTTACCTGTTCGAATCGCTGCGCATCGATCTCGCCGACGAAGGCATTGAAGTCACAGTCATCAGCCCCGGTTTTGTCGAAACACCGCTGACCGCCAAAAACGATTTCCCCATGCCTTTGAGCTGGCCTGTGGATAAAGCCGCGCGGCACATCTTCGCCAAGCTCAAGGATCGGCCATTGGAAATCGCCTTCCCGGCGCTGTTCATGGCCGCGCTGTGGCCGCTGTCGAAACTGCCGGCACGCGTGCAACTGGCCATCGGCAAGCGCATGGTGCGCAAGTCGCCTCCGCTGACGGATCCGACATGAAAATTGCCATCGTCGGCAGCGGCATCGCCGGGCTTACCTGCGCCTACCTGCTCAATCGCCGCCATGAAGTGACTGTGTTCGAGGCGGGCGACTGGGTCGGTGGCCACACGCACACGGTAGACGTCACCGTCGCAGGGCAGCCCTACGCCGTGGACACCGGCTTCATCGTGTTCAATGACTGGACCTACCCGAACTTTATCCGCCTCCTCGGCCAGCTTGGCGTGGCGTTCAAACCGACGGAAATGAGTTTCTCGGTGACCGACCCGGACACCGGCCTGGAATACAACGGCAACAACCTCAACAGCCTCTTCGCCCAGCGCAGCAATCTGTTGTCACCGGGGTTCTGGGGCATGTTGCGCGACATCCTGCGCTTCAACAAAGAAGCCCAGCGCGACCTCGTCGAACTGCGCATTGCCGCCGACACCACCCTCGACGAATACCTCAAGGCTGGCGGCTACGGCGAACGTTTCATCCTGCATTACATCGTGCCGATGGGCTCGGCAATCTGGTCGATGCCGATGGCGGAAATGCTCAACTTCCCCCTGCAGTTTTTTGTGCGGTTCTTCAAGAATCACGGGCTGTTGTCAGTCAGTGATCGGCCGCAATGGCAAGTCATCGAAGGCGGCTCGAGTGCTTACATCGCGCCACTGACGGCCGCGTTCAAGGACAGGATTCGGCTCAATTGTCCGGTCACCCGCGTCGATCGTGATGTGCATGGCGTAGTTATCCACAGCCCGGCAGGCCTTGAGCATTTCGATCGGGTGGTGTTCGCCTGTCACAGCGACCAGGCGCTGAAACTGCTGGCGGTGCCCAGCGATGCCGAACGCGCGATCCTCGGTGCGCTGCCCTACGCCGACAACGAAGTGGTGCTGCACACCGATACCCGTTTGCTGCCGACGCGCAAACTGGCCTGGGCCAGTTGGAATTATCGGCTCAGCGGCGCCGGCCACACCCACGCCGCTGTCACCTACGACATGAACATTCTGCAGGGCATTCAGAGCGATACCACGTTCTGCGTCAGCCTCAATCAGAGTGCCGGCATCAGCCCCGACAAAGTGCTCGCCCGCTACACCTACGCCCACCCGCAGTTCAGCCTCGCGGCCGTGACCGCGCAGCAGCGCTGGGGCGAACTGGATGGCGCGCAGCACACGCATTATTGCGGCGCTTACTGGGCCAACGGGTTTCATGAGGACGGTGTCGTCAGCGCCTTGCGCGTTGCCGCCGCGTTCGGGGAAAGCTTATGAACAGCGCCCTGTATAGCGGCTGGATCGGCCATCGGCGTTTTTCGCCGCGCCGCCATGAATTCCGTTACCGGATCGGCTTGCTCTACCTCGATCTCAGCGAACAGGACGCCGTGCTTGCACTGTCGCCGCTGGCCGGGCGCAGCCGCTTTGCGCCGTTTTCATTTCGCGAGACCGACTATCTCAAGACTTTTACCAGCCGTGGCATGCGCCTGATCGATGCCGTGCGTCAGCAGGTCGGCATCGCCATCGGCCACGAACCGCAAGGCTCGATCTGCCTGCTGACCCAGGCGCGCAGTTGGGGGCTGTCGTTCAACCCGGTGAGTTTCTTTTACTGCCATGAGGCGGACGGGCAACTGGCGGCGATCGTCTGTGAAGTCACCAACACGCCGTGGGGCGAGCGCTATCACTATGTGTTGCCGGCGCGCCCGCCGGTCAATCTGCAGGATTTCCATCAGCACTTTGCCGTGGCCAAAGCCTTTCACGTTTCGCCGTTCCTGCCGCGCGATCTCGAATACCGCATGAGCTTCAGCCCCGCTGCACAAAAACTCGGCGTGCACATGGCTGACTGGCAGGGCGAGCACAAACTGTTCGACGCGACGCTCAATCTGCAACGCGAAAGCCTCGACCGGCGCAGCCTGCATCGTTACCTGCGGCGCTTTCCGTGGATGACCGCGAAAACCGCCCTGGCCATTTACTGGCAAGCGCTGCGACTGCTGCTCAAACGTGCACCGATTTTTGCTCATCAGACTGCCGACGGCAGTTTTCAAACCGCCACTGTGCCTCCCAAGGAGCACCGCCATGAAATCTTCTAGTCTGTCGGCCAGTCGGCTCAGCACCAACGGTTTGACCGGGTCGCTGCTGCGCCGTGGCGTGCTGCGCCAATTGGCTCAGTTGAAAAACGGCCAACTGCTGGTGGTCGAGGACGGCGAACGCCTGATGTTCGGTACCCCGGGCAGTGCTTTGCTCGGGGAAATCCATGTGCTCGATCCGGCCGTCTGGGGCATGGTTGCCGGGAACGGTTCGATTGGTGCCGGCGAGGCTTTTATCCACGGCTACTGGAGTTCGCCGGATCTGACGGCCGTGGTCCGCGTGTTCGTCAGCAACCTCGACGTGCTCGATGCCATGGAGGGTGGTCTGGCCCGCCTCAGCCGGCCGTTGGTGCAAGGTCTGCACTGGCTCAACCGCAACACGCGCAAGGGTTCGCAGAAGAACATCGCCGCACACTACGACCTTGGCAACGACCTGTTCGAGCAGTTTCTCGACCCGACCATGATGTATTCCGCAGCGCAATTCCTGACCCCGGAAGACAGCCTCGAACAGGCACAACTGAACAAACTGGAGCGGATCTGTCAGAAGCTCGCGCTACAACCCAGCGACCATTTGCTGGAGATCGGCACCGGCTGGGGCAGCATGGCGCTGTATGCCGCGCAACATTACGGCTGCCGCGTAACCACCACGACCCTGTCGAAAGAGCAGTACGCGTTTACCGCGCAACGCATTGAACAACTGGGTTTGCAGGATCGCGTCACGCTGTTGCTCAAGGACTACCGCGACCTGACCGGCGAATACGACAAACTGGTGTCGATCGAGATGATCGAAGCCGTCGGCCACCGCTTCCTGCCGACCTACTTCAAACAGTGCGCGCAGTTGCTCAAGAGCAACGGCCTGATGTTGATCCAGGCGATCACCATCCGCGAGCAGCGTTACGAACAGGCCAAGCGCGGCGTCGATTTCATCCAGCGCTACATCTTCCCCGGCGGCGCCCTGCCCTGCGTGCAGAAAATGCTCGAAGTGGTCGGCCGCGACACCGACATGAACCTGCTGCACATGGAAGATTTCGGCCTGCACTACGCCCGCACCCTGCGCCTGTGGCACGAGAACTTCCGCCGCGCCCATGGCCGCTTGAGCGAACTGGGCTATGACGATTATTTCCTGCGGCTGTGGGAGTTTTACCTGTGTTACTGCGAGGGCGGTTTCCTCGAACGCACCATCGGCACCGCGCAGTTGCTATTGGCCAAACCCGCCGCAATGACTGCGCCGCTGCTCGGACGTTTCGATGCTTGAGCGTGTCGCCAATGCCGTACTGTTCCAGATCGGCTGGCTGACCTGCGTGCTCGGCGGCAACAGCCTGTGGTTGCTGGTCGCGCTGGCGGTGCTGGTGATCCATCTGTGCTGGATCAGCAGTTGGGCGGCTGAGGGGCGTTTGATCCTCAGCGTGGTGATTGTCGGCACCGCTGTCGACAGTGTGTTGCGTGGTGCCGGGGTGTTCGCGTTTCAGGATCAGTCGCCGCTAATTCCGTTGTGGCTGATGTTGCTCTGGGCATTGTTGGCGACCACCTTGCGCCATTGCCTGGCTTGGAGCGCGCGGCCCTGGTGGCTGGCGAGCTTACTCGGCGCTGTCGGCGGCGCGCTGTCGTATTACGCTGGCGGGCGCCTGGCCGGGGTGCAATTCCCCTATGGCGAACTGCCGACACTGATCGGCATCGGCCTGCTCTGGGCGTTGTTGTTTCCGTTGCTGCATGGGATGGCTCGGCGGCTGGCGCACTGAGCGTCTGTCAGACCGTTCACACGCGTACCGGTCACTGCCTTACACTGCCGACCATGAAGACCATTCCCCACCAACAAATCACTGAACCGGCGATCACTTGCTCGACCTGCGCGGCGTGTTGTTGCCAGCTCGAAGTGATGCTGATCACGGACACTGGCGTGCCTGATCGCTTTATCGATACTGATGAATGGGGCGGCGAAGTAATGCTGCGTCTGGATGACGGCTGGTGCGCGGCGCTGGATCGCGACACGATGATGTGCACGATTTACGAAAAGCGTCCGCTGATTTGCCGCGAGTTCGAGATGGGCGCGCCCGAGTGCATTGAAGAGCGCAAAGGCATCACGACTGCCTACCGCTGATCACAAGAACACCCCAAAACAAATGTAGGAGTGAGCCTGCTCGCGATAGCGGTGTGTCAGTCAATATATGTGTGACTGACACACCGCTATCGCGAGCAGGCTCACTCCTACAGGGGTTATGCGCTCGGCTTAGAGCGGCATGGTGTAATGCAGCGAGTAACTTTCTACCCCGTCGTTGTCGCTGGCCAGACCGGCGTTGGAATAGTGCGTCGCACGAATCCCGACTTCATGCCCGCCATTGAAACGCAGACCAAAACCGAAGCGGTCTTCGAACTGGAAAGAGCCGCCGAGATTGTTGGATTCGTACTTGGTATTAGAGAAAGCGGCTACGCCGATCCCCGCCTCGACATACGGTTTGACCGATTGACCGGCAAACTCGTAAACAAATACCGGCGAGAACGACAGACTGTTATTACTGGAGGTCTTGTCGCCTTCCCAGTAGGTATAAGCCCCGCTCCAGTAACCGGTCAGACGACCGACGTCACTTTGCAGCCAGCTCTTGTCCCAGTCGAAATTCATGCCCAGGCGGTACGTCATGGTCGAGTCGCTGGTGGCCCCCACCGCAAACTCAACACCGGCCGCTTGTGCAGTAAAACTTTGCCCCATCAGTGCGGCCGCAATCGCGGCCAAGCAGAATAGTCGCTTCACGTTGAAACTTCCTTTTCCGGAACGATCGTTTGGTTTTCTAGATAACTCATCGCTATAGAAGCTAGCGCCTGCTCAGAAGTTCAGCTGAAGTTTTAGTTATTTCACAATTTTTTTACAAGCTGAAGTTTTGCACTTCGTCGGCACTCTGCCCCAGTAACGGCAGGATGTTTTTCAAGTACGCAGGATCGGCGCTGGTCCAGAACCTGACCGGTTGGTTCGGTCCGACAGCGAGCAAATCGCGCTCCGCCAAAAGCCGCTGAAGTTGCCGCGCCACAGCAGCGCCCGTATCGATCAGACTAATGTCCGCGGGGATCATCGACTTGAGCATCGGCTTGAGAAAGGGATAGTGGGTGCAGCCCAAAATGATCGTGTCGCAACCGCTGGCCAACAGTGGCTCGACATACCCTTGCAGCAACTGGCGCAACTCGGCGCTGTGCAGATCGCCGCTTTCAATCAGCTCGACCAGACCGGGACATGGCTGAGTAATCACGCGCACGTCGGTGGCAAAGCGATCAAGCAGTGCGGCGAACTTGGCGCTCTGCAACGTGCCGGTGGTGGCGAGCACGCCGACCACTCCGCTGCGGGTCGCGGCAGCGGCAGGTTTGACCGCAGGCTCCATGCCGACAAGCGGCCAGTCAGGGAAATCACGGCGTAGATCGGCGACACCCGCGACCGTCGCGGTATTGCACGCGATGACCAAGGCCTTGGCGCCTTGCTCGCGGAAAAACCCGGCCATCACGCTGCAACGCTGACGGATGAAATCCGGGGTTTTCTCACCGTAGGGAATGTGCCCGCAATCGGCGACATAGAGCAACGTTTCATTGGGCAGCAAACGCTGGATTTCCGCTAGCACCGACAAGCCGCCGACACCGGAGTCGAACACGCCGATCGGCGCTTCACGCATGGCGCGGACCACAGACGCTGCAGCCTGGGTCACGCTTGACGCGCAACTCACGGAAACGCGAACCGAGGGCATCGATCAACAGCAAACGGCCTACCAGCGGCTCACCGAAACCGACCAAGACCTTCAAGGCTTCCAGTGCTTGCAAGCTGCCGACCAGACCGACCAGCGGCCCGACCACACCGGCTTCGCTGCAAGTCAGTTCGGCTTCGCTGCCGTGCCCGTATAAACAGTGGTAACACGGACTCTCGGCACGACGCGGGTCGAACACCGACAACTGCCCTTCCAGCCGAATCGCCGCGCCGCTGACCAAAGGTTTGCACGCCGCCACACACGCAGCATTGACCGCTTCGCGGGTGGAAAAATTATCGGAACAATCGAGCACCAGATCCACCGCCGCCACGGCAGCAGCGAGAGAATCCTCGTCCAGTGCCTGACGATGAGCGATCAATTGAATCTCGGGATTGATCGCGCCCAGACGCTTGAGCGCCGAGTCGACCTTGCTCATGCCGACGCTGTCGGTGTCATGAATGATCTGGCGTTGCAGGTTGGTCAGATCGACCGTGTCGAAATCCGCCAGGTGCAGCTCACCGACACCCGCCGCCGCGAGATACAACGCCACCGGAGCGCCGAGACCGCCGAGGCCGACGATCAACACGCGACTGTCCTTGAGCTTCAGTTGCCCATCGATGTCGATGTGTTGCAGCAGAATCTGCCGGCTATAGCGCAGCAATTCCTGATCATTCAGCACGGCAGGCGCCCCAGACTGATGCGTTGATGGTCGCCCAGATCGGTGCGGCTGTGGACCTCTTCAAAACCGCGCGTGAGCAGCAAATCGCGCACGGCTTCGGCTTGATCATAGCCGTGTTCGAGCATCAGCCAGCCAGCGGCCTCCAGATGTTCCGGAGCCTGCGCGACGATCAAACGCAGATCGTCGAGTCCATCCTCACCGGCAACCAGCGCACTGGCCGGTTCGAAGCGCACATCGCCCTCGACCAGATGCGGATCGGCCGCAGCGATGTACGGCGGATTGCTGATGATCAACTGGAAACGCTGACCTTCCAGCGCGCTGAACCAATGACTGCTCAGCACCGTGGCGTTGTTCAAATGCAGACGCTGACGATTGCGTTCGGCAAGTGCGACAGCTTCCAGCACACGATCCACGGCAGTGACTTTCCACGCTGGGCGTTCGCTGGCCAAGGCCAACGCAATTGCGCCACTGCCAGTGCCGAGGTCGAGCACTTTGGCCGGCGTCGCGGGGAGCAACTCCAGCGCCGCTTCCACCAGCAATTCAGTGTCAGGACGCGGGATCAGCGTGTGCGGCGCGACTTCAAGATCGAGTTTCCAGAAGCCCTGCTGCCCGAGAATATAAGCCACCGGCTCACCGCTACGGCGACGTTGTAAGTATTCGGCAAAAGTCAGTGCTGCTTCACTCGGCACGATGCGCTCGGGCCAGGTGTGCAGAAAACTGCGCGATTTGCCCAGTGCAGCGGCGAGAAGCAACTCGGCATCCAGACGCGCAGTCGGTGAATCCGGCAACTCAGCGGCACGCAACAGGCTGGCAATGATGGTCATTTATTCACCTATCGCTGCGAGTTGGTCAGCCTGGTATTCGGCCAGCAATGGCTCGATCACCGCTTCAACGCCACCGGCAAGAATCTCGTCAAGGGAGTACAGGGTCAGGTTGACGCGATGGTCGGTGACCCGGCCCTGAGCAAAGTTGTAGGTGCGAATTCGCTCGGAACGGTCGCCCGAGCCAACCAGCAATTTACGCTCGCTGGCGATCGCGTTGGCCGCCGCTGCGGTTTGCTGATCGTTGAGTTTGGCCGACAGCCAGGCCATCGCCCGAGCGCGGTTCTTGTGCTGGGAACGTTCTTCCTGACACTCGACGACGGTGCCGGTCGGTATGTGCGTGATGCGGATCGCCGAGTCAGTGGTGTTAACGTGCTGACCGCCGGCCCCGGAGGAGCGGAACGTATCGACGCGCAAATCCGCCGGGTTGATCTCGATGGCTTCGCGCTCGTCCGGCTCGGGCAATACCGCCACGGTGCAGGCCGAGGTGTGGATACGGCCCTGGGATTCGGTGGCGGGTACACGCTGTACGCGGTGCGCGCCGGATTCGAATTTCAGCTTGCCGTAAACGTTGTCGCCTTCGATGCGGGCGATGACTTCTTTATAGCCACCGTGTTCGCCTTCGTTTTCCGACAGTATCTCGACACGCCAGCCGCGCCGCTCGGCGTAACGCGAGTACATACGGAACAGGTCGCCGGAGAAGATCGCCGCCTCGTCGCCACCGGTGCCGGCACGGATTTCGAGAAAGACGTTACGGCCGTCGTTGGGATCCTTGGGCAGCAACATGCGTTGCAGGTCGGCTTCCAGGGTGATCAGCAATTCCTTGGCTTCGCGGACTTCTTCCACGGCCATTTCACGCATGTCCGGGTCGCTGTCCTTGAGCAGCGCCTGCGCGCCTTCAAGATCGCTTTGTACGCTGAGCAGCTTTTTATAGCCTTGTACCACCGGCTCAAGTTCGGCGTATTCCTTGGAATAAGCACGGAATTTGGCCTGATCGGCAATGACTTCGCCGTCGCCGAGCAGCGCGGTCAGTTCCTCGAAACGGTCCTGGAGGACATCCAGCTTGTTGAGCAGTGACGCTTTCATTGCGGTTTTTTATCCGAAAAGCTATCCGGTGAGCCCTCAAGGGCAAAGAGTTCCTGGGCCATGGCCAGCGCATCGAGGCGGCCTTCGGCAGAAAGCTTTTTCAGCTGCACGCTAGGCGCATGCAACAGTTTATTGGTCAGGCCACGGGCCAGTTGCCCGAGCACGTCTTCGGCGTTGCCGCCATTGGCCAGCAGGCGCAGGGCTTTTTGCAGCTCCTCGTCGCGCAGGCGTTCGCTTTGTTGACGATAGGCCTTGAGCACGTCGACCGCCGCCAGTTCGCGCAGGCGCACCATGAAATCGTCAGCGCCGACCGAGACCATCTCTTCGGCGGCTTGTGCTGCGCCTTGGCGGCTCTTGAGGTTTTCGGCGACCACTTCGTGGAGATCGTCAACGCTGTAGAGGTAAACGTCGTCCAACTCGCCGACTTCCGGCTCGATATCCCGGGGAACGGCGATGTCGACCATAAAGATCGGTTTGTGCTTGCGCAGTTTCAATGCGCTTTCCACCGCGCCCTTGCCAAGAATCGGCAACTGACTGGCGGTTGAACTGATGACGATATCGCTGCGCACCAGTTCGGCCGGGATGTCCGAGAGCAACACCGCGTGAGCACCGAACTGCTCGGCCAGCAGACTGGCCCGTTCCAGTGTGCGGTTAGCGACGACGATGCGCTTGACGCCCAGCTCGTGCAAATGGCGGGCGACCAAAGTGATGGTCTCGCCGGCGCCGATCAACAGAGCCTGACTGCGCTGCAAATCACTGAAAATCTGCTTGGCCAGGCTGACGGCGGCAAACGCCACCGATACCGGGTTTTCACCGATGGCGGTGTCGGTGCGCACCTGTTTGGCGGCATTGAAGGTTGCCTGAAACAGTCGCCCCAGCAGCGGCCCGATGGTGCCGGCCTCGCGGGCCACGGCGTAGGCCGATTTCATCTGACCGAGAATCTGCGGTTCGCCCAGTACCAGCGAGTCGAGCCCGGAGGCGACGCGCATCATGTGACGAACTGCCGCATCATCTTCATGCACATAAGCACTCGCGCGCAGCTCATCGAGGCTTAAATGGTGATAGTCGGCCAGCCAGCGCAGCACGATATCGGCCGAAAGCTGATCCTGTTCTATATAAAGCTCACTGCGATTGCAGGTGGAGAGGATCGCAGCTTCGCGGCTGTCGGTCAGTCGGCAGAGCTGCTGCAAGGCCTCCACCAGCTGTTCAGGAGTAAAAGCCACGCGCTCGCGGACGTCTACTGAAGCAGTCTTGTGGTTGATACCGAGTGCAAGGAAGGCCATTCAAGGTCGCTGATGGTGACGTGAAGCCGGCAATTGTCCACCTTCGAAAGATTCAGAACAACTACCGCTGACTATTGTCCCAATCGTCAGCCCCTATAATGGGCACAATTGAGTCTCGGTTATGTTTGGCCGAAGGCTTGTGTCATGATGATCCGACCGCAGGTTAGTCGTCCTCTTCCTATATGAATAGATCTTCCGCGTTGCTCCTCGCTTTTGTCTTCCTCAGCGGCTGCCAGGCCTTGGCGCCCGTTTCGCCGGACGGTACGCCTTCGGTCGAAGACACCACGCCCGCGCCTGAAAAGCCCAAGGTTTACAGCTCGTTCAGCGAGGAAACCGTTTTCAGCCTGTTGAGCGCCGAACTCGCCGGCCAGCGCAATCGTTTCGATATTGCCCTGGATAACTACGTGACCCAGGCCATCAACACCCAGGATCCGGGTGTCTCCGAGCGTGCATTCCGTATCGCCGAATATCTGGGCGCCGATCAACCGGCCCTCGATACCGCGCTGATCTGGGCGAAAAACGCCCCGGACGACCTCGAAGCGCAACGCGCCGCCGCCGTGCAACTGGCGCGCGCCGGGCGTTATGACGACTCGATGGTCTATATGGAGAAAGTCCTGCAGGGCAAGGGCGATACCCATTTCGACTTCCTCGCGCTGTCGGCCGCCGATACCGATCAGGAAACCCGTAACGGTCTGATGAAAAGTTTCGACCGTTTGTTGCAACGCCATCCGAACAACAGCCAGCTGATTTTCGGCAAGGCCCTGCTCCTGCAACAGGACGGCGACAACAAAGCCGCTCTGGCATTGCTCGAAGACCACCCGCCGGAAGAAGGCGAGATCGCGCCGATTCTGCTGCGCGCGCGCCTGCTGCAATTGCTGAACCGTGGCGACGAAGCGCTGCCCCTGCTGCAAAAAAGCATCAAGAAGTACCCGGACGACAAACGCCTGCGCCTGACTTACGCGCGCATGCTGGTTGAGCAAGACCGCATGGACGACGCCAAGGCCGAGTTTTCCAGTCTGGTTCAGCAATACCCGGAAGACGACGAACTGCGTTACTCGCTGGCCTTGGTCTGCCTTGAGGCCAAAGCCTGGGACGAGGCCAAAGGTTATCTGGAAGATTTGATCGCCCGCGAAAGTCACGTCGATTCGGCGCACCTGAACCTCGGCCGCATCGCTGAAGAGCGCAACGACCCGCAAGGCGCCCTTATCGAATACGCCCAGGTTGGCCCGGGCAATGATTATCTGCCGGCGCAATTGCGTCAGGCCGATATTCTGATGAACAACGGCAAGACCGCTGAAGCGCAAAGCAAACTCGCCGCCCAGCGCGACGAGCAACCGGATTACGCGATTCAGCTCTATCTGATCGAATCGGAAACCCTGTCGGCCAACAAACAGGACGACAAGGCCTGGAAAGTCTTGCAACACGCCTTGCAGCAATACCCGGACGACCTGAATCTGCTCTACACCCGGGCGATGCTCGCGGAAAAACGCAATGATCTGGCACAGATGGAAAAAGACCTGCGCCTGATCATCAAGCGCGATCCGGACAACGCCATGGCACTTAACGCGCTCGGCTACACCTTGTCCGACCGCACCACTCGCTACGCTGAAGCGAAAGCGCTGATCGAGCAGGCGCACCAGATCAATCCGGAAGACCCAGCCGTACTCGACAGCCTCGGCTGGGTGAATTACCGCATGGGCAATCTGGATGACGCCGAGAAATATCTGCGTCAGGCGCTGGAGCGCTTCCCTGATCACGAAGTCGCCGCGCACCTCGGTGAAGTCTTGTGGACCAAGGGCAACCAGCGTGAAGCCAAACAAATCTGGGGCAAATTCCTCAAGGATCAGCCCGACAGCACCATTCTGCGCAGCACCATCAAGCGCCTGACCGGATCCGAGACTCTTTAACCCATGTTTTTGCGCCACGTTATTGTTTTCAGCTTCATCGCCCTGCTCGCCGGCTGCTCGGGTTTTGGTACCCGCGAATCGGTCGAGGGCCACGGCAGTCCGGCTCAATGGGCCGCTAACAAACAACAGCTGACCGGCCTTGATGGCTGGCAGATCGACGGCAAGATTGGCATCCGCGCACCGAAAGATTCCGGTAGCGGCACGCTGTTCTGGCTGCAACGTCAGGATTACTACGACATTCGTTTGTCCGGCCCGCTGGGTCGTGGCGCCGCACGCCTGACCGGGCGTCCGGGCAAAGTGTCGCTGGAAGTCGCCAATCAGGGGCGCTACGAATCGCAGTCCCCGGAAGCCTTGCTCGAAGAACAGCTTGGCTGGAAACTGCCGGTGTCGAATCTGGCCTGGTGGGTGCGTGGCCTGCCGGCTCCGGACAGTAAAAGTCGCCTGAATCTGGACGCCAACAGCCGTCTGGCCAACCTGGAACAGGATGGCTGGAAAGTCGAATACACCGCCTACACCGAACAAAACGGTTACTGGTTGCCCGAGCGCATCAAACTGCACGGCACTGACCTCGACGTGACGCTGGTGATCAAGACCTGGCAACCGCGCAAGTTGGGGCAGTAACCCATGACCGCTGCACGCCTGACCCTGCCGTCGCCGGCCAAACTCAACCTGATGCTGCACATTCTCGGTCGCCGTGAAGACGGCTATCACGAATTGCAGACGCTGTTTCAGTTTGTCGATTACGGCGATGAAATCACTTTTGCCGTGCGCGATGACGGCGTGATTCAGTTGCACACCGAGTTCGCCGGCGTGCCGCATGACAGCAACCTGATCGTGCGTGCAGCAAAAATGCTCCAGCAACAGTCCGGTTGCTCGCTCGGCATCGATATCTGGATTGATAAAGTCCTGCCCATGGGCGGCGGAATTGGTGGCGGCAGTTCGAACGCGGCGACGACTTTGCTCGGCCTGAATCATTTGTGGCAGTTGGGTTGGGATGAAGATCACCTGGCCGCACTGGGCCTTTCGCTGGGGGCCGACGTACCGGTTTTCGTCCGTGGCCATGCGGCGTTTGCCGAGGGCGTGGGCGAGAAACTCACCCCCGTGGATCCCGAAGAACCGTGGTATCTGGTGCTCGTGCCGCAAGTCTCTGTAAGTACGGCAGAAATTTTTTCCGATCCTTTGTTGACACGTAACACGCCGCCCATTAAAGTGCGCCCCGTTCCCGAGGGAAACAGTCGAAATGACTGCTTGCCGGTGGTTGCAAGGCGTTATCCAGAAGTACGTAACGCATTGGATTTGTTAGGTAAATTTACCGAAGCAAAGCTCACCGGAACTGGAAGTTGTGTGTTTGGGGGCTTCCCAAGCAAAGCTGAAGCTGATAAAGTCTCGGCCCTTCTGACAGAGACCCTTACAGGATTTGTAGCCAAAGGCAGCAACGTTTCGATGTTGCACCGCAAGCTGCAAAGTCTGCTCTAAAGGAACCAAGTGCACGGCACTTGATGCAACAGATACAGGGGCGTCGCCAAGCGGTAAGGCAGCAGGTTTTGATCCTGCCATGCGTTGGTTCGAATCCAGCCGCCCCTGCCATTTTCTATACTCATCCAGGTTACCCTCAGCCTCTAGGTACTGCGCGTGTCCAAGATGATGGTCTTTACGGGGAATGCTAACCCCGATCTGGCTCGGCGTGTTGTACGTCAGCTGCATATCCCTCTCGGTGACATCTCTGTCGGTAAGTTCTCCGACGGCGAAATTACTGCCGAGATCAATGAAAACGTTCGCGGTAAAGACGTTTTCATTATTCAGCCGACTTGCGCCCCGACCAACGATAACCTGATGGAACTGGTAGTGATGGCTGATGCCTTCCGCCGCTCCTCGGCTACTCGTATCACTGCTGTTATTCCTTATTTTGGTTATGCCCGTCAGGATCGCCGTCCGCGTTCCGCACGTGTGGCTATCAGCGCGAAAGTCGTTGCTGACATGCTCACCGTAGTCGGCATCGACCGTGTTCTCACGGTTGATCTGCATGCTGACCAGATTCAGGGTTTCTTCGATATTCCGGTAGATAACATCTACGGCTCCCCGGTTCTGGTGGATGACATTGAAGATCAGCGCTTCGAAAACCTGATGATCGTATCCCCGGACATTGGTGGCGTCGTGCGTGCACGTGCCGTTGCCAAATCCCTGGGCGTGGATCTCGGGATCATCGACAAACGCCGTGAGAAAGCCAATCACTCAGAAGTGATGCATATCATCGGTGATGTCGAAGGGCGTACCTGCATTCTGGTCGATGACATGGTCGATACCGCCGGCACTCTGTGCCACGCGGCCAAGGCCCTGAAAGAGCATGGCGCAGCCAAGGTCTTTGCCTACTGCACACACCCTGTGCTGTCGGGTCGGGCCATCGAGAATATCGAAAATTCCGTGCTGGACGAGCTGGTGGTGACTAACACCATCCCGCTGTCCGCTGCAGCACAAGCCTGTGCACGTATCCGTCAACTGGATATCGCACCGGTTGTTGCCGAAGCGGTTCGCCGCATCAGCAATGAAGAATCGATCAGCGCGATGTTCCGTTAAGGGCCCTGCCCTTCTCGAAATGTCTCGTTGACGAAAAGCGCCCCGCCCCGGCATTCCTGCCGGGGCGGGGCTTTTTTGCCCATACCGTGTTCGGCGCTGGTCGCAAACGCCACTCGGTCATGGCTATTTTGGAGATACAAAATGAACGATTTTACTCTGAATGCTGAAGTGCGTTCCGACCTGGGGAAAGGTGCGAGCCGCCGCCTGCGTCGTCTCGCCGCTCTGGTTCCAGCTGTTGTTTACGGTGGCGAAAAAGCCCCTGAATCCATCAGCATGCTGGCCAAAGAAGTTGCCAAACTGCTCGAAAACGAAGCTGCCTACAGCCACGTTATCGAACTGAACGTTGGCGGCAAAAAGCAGAACGTCATCATCAAAGCTCTGCAACGTCACCCATCCAAGGGTCACGTTCTGCACGCTGACTTCGTACGCGTCGTAGCCGGTCAGAAACTGACCGCTATCGTGCCTGTGCACTTTGTTGGTGAAGAAGCTCCGATCAAGAAAGGCGGCGAGATCTCGCACGTCCTGAACGAAATCGAAGTAACTTGCCTGCCGAAAGATCTGCCTGAGTTCATCGAAGTCGACCTGTCGGCTCTGGAAATCGGCGCAATCGTCCACCTGTCCGACATCAAAGCCCCTAAAGGCGTTGAGTTCGTTGCACTGGCTCACGGTGACGACAAAGCTGTTGCAAACGTACACGCTCCACGCGTTGCTCCAGAAGCTACCGAAGAAGGCGCAGCAGAGTAATTCACTCTGTTTAGCCTGAGTGAGCAAGTAACATCGCGGACTGGAACGTAGCGAGAAAGCGGGCGAGAACGCGGAGTTTACATCCATGGTAAATGAGCATTTTTCGTCCACTTTCGCCGCTTTGCCTGATCACGGCGATGTTACTCACCACTCAAAGGAAGGGCCCCTATCGTGACTGCCATCAAACTGATCGTTGGCCTGGGAAATCCAGGCGCCGAATACGACCAGACCCGGCATAACGCAGGGGCCCTTTTTGTTGAGCGCATCGCCCACGCACAGAATGTGAATCTTGTGGCCGATCGCAAATATTTCGGCCTGACCGGGCGCTATTCGCATCAGGGTCAGGATGTTCGTCTGCTGATTCCCACCACCTACATGAACCGCAGCGGCCAGGCCGTGGCGGCACTCGCCGGTTTCTTCCGCATCAAGCCTGAAGAAATTCTGGTGGCGCATGACGAACTCGACTTGCCTCCGGGCGTTGCCAAGCTCAAGCAGGGCGGCGGCCATGGCGGTCACAACGGGTTGCGCGACATCATTGCGCAACTGGGTAATCAGAATACGTTCTACCGCCTGCGGCTTGGCATTGGCCACCCGGGCGTCGCCAGTATGGTTTCAAATTTCGTCCTGGGTCGTGCGCCACGCGCCGAACAGGAAAAACTCGATGCCAGCATCGACTTTGCCCTCGGCGTGCTGCCGGATATCCTCGCCGGTGAATGGAACCGCGCGATGAAAAACCTGCACAGCCAGAAGGCCTGACTCTACTCCGAGGGGAAACACCATGGGATTCAATTGCGGCATCGTCGGCCTGCCTAACGTCGGCAAGTCCACCCTGTTCAACGCCCTGACCAAATCCGGTATCGCGGCCGAGAACTTCCCCTTCTGCACCATCGAGCCGAACAGCGGCATCGTGCCGATGCCGGATCCGCGCCTGGAAGCACTGGCGGCCATCGTCAATCCGAAGCGCATCCTGCCGACCACCATGGAATTCGTCGACATCGCAGGCCTGGTTGCCGGCGCCTCGAAAGGTGAAGGCCTGGGCAACAAGTTCCTGGCCAACATCCGTGAAACCGACGCGATCGCTCACGTCGTGCGCTGCTTCGAAGACGAAAACGTGATCCACGTGTCCAACAGCGTCGACCCGAAGCGCGACATCGAAATCATCGACCTGGAACTTATCTTCGCCGACCTCGACAGCTGCGAGAAGCAACTGCAGAAAGTCGCGCGCAACGCCAAGGGCGGTGACAAGGACGCCGTGGTTCAGAAGGCTCTGCTGGAGCAACTGATCGCGCACTTCACCGAAGCCAAACCGGCGCGCAGCCTGATGAAGAACATGAGCGCCGACGAAAAAGCGGTGATCAAGGGCTTCCACCTGCTGACCACCAAACCGGTCATGTACATCGCCAACGTTGCTGAAGACGGTTTCGAGAACAACCCGCACCTGGACGTGGTTCGCGCCATCGCCGAAGAAGAAGGCGCGATGGTCGTTCCGGTCTGCAACAAGATCGAAGCGGAAATCGCCGAACTGGATGACGGCGAAGAGAAGGACATGTTCCTCGAGGCCCTGGGCCTGGAAGAGCCTGGCCTGAACCGCGTGATCCGCGCCGGCTACGAAATGCTGCACCTGCAGACCTACTTCACCGCCGGTGTCGAAGAAGTCCGCGCCTGGACCGTCAAAGTCGGTGCCACCGCACCTCAGGCTGCTGGCGTGATCCACACCGACTTCGAGAAGGGCTTCATCCGCGCCGAAGTGATCGCCTACAACGACTTCATCCAGTACAAGGGCGAAGCCGGCACCAAAGAGGCCGGTAAATGGCGTCTGGAAGGCAAGGATTACATCGTCAAAGACGGCGACGTGATGCACTTCCGCTTCAACGTGTAAGCGTTACGCCCAAGAAAAAGCCGCGTCTGATACGCGGCTTTTTTGTGCCTGAAATATCTTCCGCCACACCACCAATCCCCTGTAGGAGTGAGCCTGCTCGCGATAGCGGAGTGTCAGTCAACTCAACCGTAACTGACACACCGCTATCGCGAGCAGGCTCACTCCTACAATGGGAAATGTGTGAATCAGGCCTTTTTGGTACGCGGCAAGAAGATTGCCAACACGCCAAACAACGGCAGGAAAGAGCAGAGGAAATACACGTACTCAATCCCGTGAATATCCGCCAGGTGCCCCAGCAACGCCGCGCCAATCCCGCCAAAACCAAACATCAAACCGAAGAACACCCCGGCAATCATCCCGACATTGCCCGGCACCAGTTCCTGCGCGTACACCACAATCGCCGAGAACGCTGAAGCCAGAATGAAGCCAATCACCACGCTGAGGACGCTGGTCCAGAACAGATCGACGTGAGGCATCAGCAACGTGAACGGCGCCACACCGAGGATCGAGAACCAGATCACCGCCTTACGCCCGATCTTGTCGCCGATCGGCCCACCGAAGAACGTCCCCGCCGCCACCGCGCCCAAGAACAGGAACAGGTGCAGTTGCGAACTGGCCACCGACAGGTCGAACTTCTCGATCAGGTAAAAGGTGAAATAGCTGGTCAGGCTGGCCATGTAGAAATACTTGGAGAACACCAACAGCCCCAGCACCACCAACGCACTGATCACCCTGCCCTTCGACAGCCCGTGAGTCGCTGCCTGACCGGCCTTGAGCTTGAACAGATTGAGGTGATGGGCGTACCAGCGACTGATGCGGTACAGCACGAACAGCGCAAACACCGCGAACAGGCCGAACCACGCCACGTTGGCCTGACCGAACGGAATGATGATCGCCGCCGCCAGCAACGGACCGAACGCGGAACCGGCGTTACCGCCGACCTGGAAGGTCGATTGCGCCAGACCAAAGCGTCCGCCCGAGGCGAGTCGTGCGATCCGCGAGGCTTCGGGGTGGAACGTCGAGGAACCGATACCGATGAGCGCCGCCGCCAGCAGAATCAACGGGAAACTGCCGACCATCGACATCATCACGATGCCAATCAACGTGCAAATCGACCCGGCCGGCAACAACCACGGTTTCGGATGCCGATCGGTGTGATAACCGACCCACGGCTGCAACAAAGATGCGGTCAGCTGAAAGGTCAGAGTAATCAGGCCGACCTGAGTAAAGGTCAGGCCGTAATTGGCCTTGAGCATCGGGTAGATCGACGGCAGCACCGACTGGATCAGGTCGTTGATCAAATGCGCCAGCGCCACCGCGCCGATGATACGCATCACCAATGGGCTGCTTTGCGGAGCAGCGGGCGCCGAGGCAGCGGCGGTCTGAACGTTGCTGATAGCCATGAAAGTTTCCGGACAGCAGATGGGTGCACGCAGGCAGGTGCGTCAATGTGCCATTTTTCGGTGCGCCAGCGCCATCCCCTTAGCCAGCTAACTAACTGGCTGGTCGTCGACTGCAAAGTGATAGCGCAACGCCATGGTCTGAATCTTGCCTTGCTACTTCCCTTGAACGCGGCGCCCTTACAAAGGGTACCGACAATGGGAAGTTTCGCTACAGAGCCGGCCTACAGAGCGGGCGAGAGTGAACTTTCGAGGCCTTTTAGCAGGGCACAACATCAACGTCGAACGACCGCGATGCACGCCATTGGTGCGTGGTGTCCAGAGGAGTCATGGGGCATGCAGGCTTTCCTTTCACCGGGGATCAAATTGCTGGGGCGGTTTGGCTTCGCAGGTAAATTCCAGTTGTTGTTTCTGCTGTTCATTCTGCCGTTGGCCGGCAGCCTGTTGATGATTGGCCAGGACTATCGCGACAAACTCAATCTGATTTCCGGCGAACGTGCCGGTGTCCGCCAGTTGCTCGCGCTGGATGCGCTGGACAACCTGCTCGCCGCCCAACGTGACCGCGCCGCCCGCTGGCGCGCCACGGAAACCAATCGCCAACCGACGCCGGCCACCCTCGCCGCCATGGGCGCATTCGACGCGGTGCAACCGGCGGTTCTGCAAGCCACCACCGATTTAGGCGCTGCGCTGAAAAATGAAGGCGCCGAGGGGGAAACACTCACCCGCTATCAAGCGCTGCAAACCGCGCTCAACGGCCTGGACTCGAAAAGCCTCAGCGGTGTCGGTTGGTGGCCGGACGGTTACGACCGTTTCACCAACGCCCTCAGCGCCCTGCAAGCGTTGCGCGAGCAGATCGTCATGGACAATCGCCTGACCCTCGCGCCGTGGCTGGAAACCTACCTGCTGACGCAGATATCAACGCAACACGCGCCGGACCTGATCGAACGCGTCGGCCGCCTCGCTGCGGTCGGCCAGGCCTCCGTGGTTTCCGGCCAATTCACCCTGCAAAGCCGTTTGCAGTTGCGCGACCTGCGCAGCCGCATCGGTGACGCCCGCGAGCAACTGGTCAAAACCGCCACGCTGCTCGAAGCACGCCTGCCGAAAGATCAGCAGAGCTGGGCCAGCCAATACCACGACAGCCTCAAAAACCTCGACAGCGGTCTGAAGGTGTTGGACGACGGCGTGTTCGGCGGCTCTATCAATCTCAAACCCGAAGAGTTCGAACGCAGCCTCGATGCGCTGCTGACCGACCTAGCCGCACTGCGCCAGCAATCGCTGGTGTCACTGGATCAGCGACTTGACGCTTACCACAGCTCAGCGATCCGCCAGTTCATCATCGTCGCGGCGATCTTCGGCTGCCTACTGCTCGCGGCGTTGTACCTGTTTGTCTGCCTGCAAGCCTCGATCCGTCGCAGCGCCAGCGGCATCACCCTGCTCGCCGAAGCCCTGCGCGATGGCAACCTGAGCTTGCAAGTGCCGGTGGTGGGCCGCGATGAGCTGGCAGCGATCAGCACCGCACTCAACGTTGCCGTGGTGCAACTGCGGGCGAGCATGCTCGGTGTCGATCACGAAACCTCGCAACTGAGCCATGCCGTGCGCAGCCTCAACGAACACTCCAGCGGCGCTCTCGGCGAAGTCGAAGCGCAGCAATTGCAGATCAGCCAGATCGCCGCAGCCGCCACGCAATTGGCTGCGACGTCGCAAGGCGTGGCGCAGAGTTGCGAACAGGCTTCCGGCAGCGCCCAGCACACCCGGCGCATTGCCGCCGACAGCAGCCGCGACAGCCAGCGCACCACCGCGAGTATTCAACAGCTCAATCAGCGTTTGAATGAAACGGCTGCGGCGTTGGGCCGGGTCAGCGAGCAAGGCCAGCAGATTCAATTGGTCGTCGACACGATTCGCGGTGTCGCCGAACAAACCAATCTGCTGGCGCTCAACGCAGCCATCGAGGCTGCTCGCGCGGGTGAACAGGGACGCGGTTTCGCCGTGGTCGCCGATGAAGTGCGCAGCCTTTCACAACGTACACAGTCGTCCACCGCGCAGATCGCCGGTACGGTCGACAGCTTGCGCGCGACGGTCAACGAAGCCGTGAGTTTGATGGAAGCGGCGTGCGGCCAAGCGCAAACCGATGCCGAGTCGGTGACTGGTCTCGGTGAACGCCTGGGCGAAATCGCCAGCGCCGTGCAGAGCGTCACCGACACCCTGGCGCAGATCGCCACGGCAGTTGAGGAACAAGCGAGCACCGCCGATGAAGTCAGCGGCAATATCCAGCAGGTCGATCAGGCGGCCGTACGTTTGCTTGAAGGCGCACGGGCGGTGAATCTGGCGGCGGACACCCTGAGCCAAGGCAGCAAAGCGCTGAGTGACAACACCGCACGCTTCCGCCTCAGTTGATCACAGCCTCGGGGAAGTCCGTTTCCAGTTCAGCCTTGAGCCATTGAATAAACCACGCCACATCCGCCGAGAGTTCGGCGGACGGCGTCAGCACTCGATAGCTCTCAAGCTTCACCTGAGCGTCGACCGCACGCACCAGTTTGCCGCTGGCCAGTTCATGCCGCACCAGCACCTCGTTGGCCAGCGCGATGCCCTGCCCGCTCTCGGCCACGGACAGCGCGTGATCGTTGTTGACGTAAAGCATGTCGGAATTGAGATGGATATCGAGGTCGTGCGCGGCGAACCACAGATTCCACCATTCGCCGTCGTCGACGTGGATCAGTTCGTGGCTGACCAGATCAGCCGGGCTGTTGATCGGTGCAATGCTGGCCAGATACGCCGGCGTGCAGATCGGAAAAACCCGAGGACAAATCAGCGCTTCCCGTGAGTCGGCATATTGCCCGTCGAGGCCGTAGACGATGCCCAGATCCGCCGTTTTGCCATCCACTTCGGTGAAGGTCGAATTCGGTTCGATCGCCAGTTTCAATCCCGGGCGCAGATGCCGCAGCGCTTCGATCCGAGGCATCAACCAGCGCTTGGCGAAACCCGGCACCACCATGATCCGCAGCCAGCGCTCGGCATCTTTCGGCTGCGCTTCTTTGCCCGCCTCGATGATCAACTGCAAAGCGGTGCTGATCTTGCGGTGATACTTCTCCCCCGCTGTCGTCAGATTGACCCCGCGCGAGGTGCGCTCGAACAATTGAATGCCCAGCCAGTCCTCGAGCAATTTCACGTGGCGGCCAATCGCAGGCTGGGTCACGTGCAGGGCTTTCGAGGCTTCGACATAGCTGCCCAAACGGGCAGCGGCATCAAAGGCGCGCACCGCGTTGAGCGGCGGCAAACGGTGGTCGGGCATGATTCCTGGCACCTTCGGCTGTTAAATTTACTAACACCTGCCATGTTTAAATTGAAGTGTCGCGCCGCGCAACCTCTGGCTGATAATCGAGCCACAGCAGAACAAAAAAACAGCTGGTTTCACACCCGAACGCAATCTCGATCCTGCCCAAAAAAATAATATCCATGGCCCGACGGCAACGCTTTGCACAGCGAGTCGCAGGCGATGGGGGAATCGGAGGTAACGCATGAATGCTCTGCATTCGCTGCAAACGCTGGCGGTCTCGATCCGCTCGGTGCGCAAGGTTTACGGTGATCCGCAGACCGGTCCGGTGGCGCTGAAAAGCATCGACCTGGACATCCGCGACAACGAATTCTTCACCCTTCTCGGCCCTTCCGGCTGCGGCAAGACCACGCTGCTGCGGATGATCGCCGGTTTCGAATTTCCCACCGAAGGCGAGATCCTGCTCTACGGCGAAAACATCGCTGATCGCCCGCCGTTCCAGCGTCCGGTCAACACGGTGTTCCAGCATTACGCGCTGTTCCCGCACATGACCATCGCCGAGAACCTCGCTTTCGGTCTTGAATCGCAGCCGATGGGCAAAGTCCTCAGCAAGGCGCAAATCGCCGAGCGCGTGCGCGAGATGTTGGCGCTGGTGCAGATGGAGCGCTTCGCCAATCGCAAACCGGCGCAACTGTCTGGCGGTCAGCAGCAACGTGTCGCCCTCGCCCGCGCTTTGGCACCGCATCCGAAAGTGTTGCTGCTCGATGAGCCACTGTCGGCACTCGACCTCAAGCTGCGTCAGGCGATGCGCGAAGAGTTGAAAACCATCCAGGCCAAGACCGGCATTACCTTCATCTTCGTCACCCACGACCAGGAAGAAGCGCTGACCATGTCCGACCGCATTGCCGTGCTCTCCGAAGGCGAAGTGCAGCAGGTCGGAAGCCCGGAAGACATCTACGAACGTCCGCGCAATCGCTTCGTCGCCGATTTCATTGGCGAAACCAATTTCATCGAAGGCACCGTCACCCGCGTGGAAGACGGTCAGGCGTGGTTCGCCGGCCCGGCGGGTCATCCATTGCCGGCGCAACCGTGCAGCGATGTGCAGGTCGGCGCCAATGTCACCTTGTCGGTGCGACCTGAGCGTCTGCATCTGGTACCAGCGGCTACCGAAAACGCGCTGCCGTGCCGGATCGAAGCGCAGATCTATCTCGGCACCGATCTGCAATATCAGGTCAGCCTCAGCGACGGTTCGCGTCTCACCGTGCGTACGCCCAATTGCGTCGACCAGAGCCTGCGCTTTGCCGTGGGCTCTCAGGCCGGTCTGTTGTTCGACCGTGGAAGCGCCAGCGTCCTGCACGACTGAGCCGGAGGAATTGCCATGCACGCCTTACCGATTGCCAACACGCTGGAACGCCGCAAGGCTTTCCAGAGCTTCCTCGGGGTCAGCCCGGCGCTGATCGCCATCGGCCTGTTTCTGCTGGTGCCGATTCTGATCGTCATCGGCTATTCGCTGATGGAGGCCAACCCCTACGGCGGGGTCAACAAAGTCTTCAGCAGCGACGCCTATACCTCACTGCTGTTCGAGCGGCAACTGGACGACAGCCTCGCGTTTGCCGACTCGTATTTGATCATCGCCCTGCGCTCGATCGGCATTGCCGGGCTGACCACGATCATCACGTTGTTGATCGGTTTTCCGGTGGCGGTGTGGCTGGCCATGCAACCGGCGCATCGCCGTGGCTTGCTGATCTTTCTGATCACCGTGCCGTTCTGGGCCAACCTGCTGATCCGCACTTACGCGTGGATTCTGCTGCTGCGCAACACCGGGGTGATCAACAACAGCCTGATGGGCATGGGCGTTATCCACGAACCGTTGCAGTTGCTCTACACCGACGGCGCGGTGCTGCTGGGGCTGGTTTACACCTATGCGCCATTCGTGGTTTTGCCGATCTACGCGACGCTGGAAAAGATGGACATCCGCCTGCTCGAAGCCGCGCAGGATCTCTACGCCGGACGCATACGCACCTTGCGCAAAGTGGTTTTGCCCATCGCCAAACCGGGAATTCTCGCCGGCGCGATCCTCACTTTTGTACCGTGCCTGGGCGCGATGATCGCCCCGGAACTGCTCGGTGGCGGCACGCGAATGATGCTCGGCAACCTGATCTTCCGCCAGTTCAGCGATGCGCGTAACTGGCCGTTTGGTGCGGCGTTGTCGCTGGTGCTGATGGCAGCGGTGATGCTGGTGCTGACCGTGTATGCCCTGCGCGCCGAGCGTCAGCGCATCGCCAAAGGAGGTGCGTAATGATCGGCATATTCAAACGCAAAGGGCTGGGCGTGCAGGACTTCCCCGGTTTCGGCGGCTTCAGTTTTCTGTTCTATCTGTACCTGTATGCGCCGATCGTGGTGCTGGTGGTGTTCTCGTTCAACGCCAACCAATCGGCGACGGTGTGGACCGGATTCAGCCTCGATTGGTATCGCGCCGCGTTCGCCAATCAGGCCCTGCGCCAGGCCGCTGGCAACAGCCTATTGATCGCCGTCTGCGCAAGCATGATCGCCACGGTGATTGCCACCCTCGCCGCCCTCGGCACCTCGCGCGGCGCCAAGTTCAAGGGCCTGCACTTGTCGATGGGCGCGATCATGTTGCCGCTGGTTTTGCCAGAAATTGTCGTCGGTGTGGCGACGCTGGCGCTGTTCTCCACCATCGGTCTGTCGCTGGGTTACGGCAACCTGATCATCGCGCACACGGTGTTCTGCATTCCCTTCGCCTACCTGCCGATTCGGGCACGACTGAACGACATGGACCTGTCGCTGGAACAAGCCTCCGCCGACCTCTACGCCGGCCCGTGGCGCACCTTTCGCAAAGTCACTTTACCGCTGCTGATGCCGGGGATTTTCTCCGGGCTGATGCTGGCCTTCATCGTCTCGCTGGATAACTTCGTGATCTCGATGATGGTCTCGCAGGCCGGCACGACGACCCTGCCGATCTTCATTTTCGGCCTGCTACGGATGGGCGTGACACCCGACGTCAACGCCGTGTCGACGCTGATCCTCGGCGTCTCGGTGCTGTTCGTCAGCCTCTCTTACCTGTTGGGCAAAAAGAACGCCTGAACCTTCTACGACCTGTGGGGAAATAGCATGAGCAAGTGGATAAAAAGCGTTGGCACTTCGTTGTTTCTGACTGTGCCGCTGGCGATGATGGGCAGTGTTCAGGCCGCCGAAAAACTCAACGTAGTGAGCTGGAGCGGCTACTTTTCGCCGGAGATTCTCGCCAAGTTCCAGAAGCAGACCGGCATCGAGGTCACCGTCGATTCCTATGACTCCAACGAGACGCTGCTGGCGAAACTGAAACAGGGCGGCGCCGGTTATGACGTGGCGATTCCGTCGCACCAGTTCGTGCCGATCCTGATCAAGGAAAATCTGCTCGAGCGCTTCGACCCGGTCAAGGAACCCTACTACGCCAGCGTTGTGGATAACCTGAAAAAACCGAGCTGGGACCCGGAGGGCGCGTATTCGGTGCCATTCATTTGGGGCACCACCAGCGTCGTGCTGGACTCGGCGCGCTACAAAGGCCCGGCCGACAGCTACAAGGTTTTGTATGAGCCGCCAGCAGAATTGCAGGGGCGTATCAACATGTTCGACTCGGTCAGCGACATGGTCGACATGGCCAGCCTCTATCTGAACATTCCGCTGTGCAGCGAAGACCCGAAACAGATGCAGCAAGTGCTGACTTTGCTCAAGGCACAGAAGCCGTTCGTGAAAACCTACAGCTCCAAGGCCGGCTCGATTCGCGAGAATCTTGCCTCGGGTGAAATCGACATGTCGATGTTCTGGGGCGGCTCGTCGATGCGCGCCCGCGAGATGAAACCGACGCTGAAATACCTCTATCCGAAAGAAGGCGTGCTGGCCTGGGTCGACAACATGGTCATCCCTACCGGCAGCAAAAACCCGGCGAATGCCAAGGCGTTTATCGCCTTCCTCAGTCAGCCGGAAAACTCAGCGATGACGCAGAACTTCCTCAAGCACCAGAGCCCGATCAAAGGCGTCGAACCGTTCCTCGACGCGGCGCTCAAGGACGCGCCGGAATTGCACATTCCCGAGGGCACTAACGTGGTGTTCAGCAAGACCTGCGGCGAAGGCGCGATCCGCCTCGCCGACCGTCTCTGGACCAACCTGATGCGTTGATCTTTACCGCCCCGTCGCACTGGCGGGGCGCTTTTCCAGCCGTCTGAAAGGCCGCTTGCAATGAACTCTAATAACATCAGCGAACTGGTCCTGTTGCAGGCCCACGCGCTCGCCGACCGCATCCGCCTGCGCCAGGTGTCCTGCCGGGAAGTGATGCAGACTTACCTTGCCCATATCGAACGTTTCAACCCGTTGGTCAATGCGCTGATCAGCCTGCAGTCGCCGGAACATCTGCTGGCTCAGGCCAATGAGCGCGATGCCGAACTGGCGCGCGGCGAGTACCGTGGCTGGATGCATGGCTTGCCTCACGCGATCAAGGATCTGTCGCTGACCCAAGGTATTCGCACCACGCTGGGGTCGCCGCTGTACAAGGATTTTGTGCCTGATCGCGACGGCATCATGGTCGAGCGGATCAAGGCGGCCGGCGCGATCATCATCGGCAAGACCAACACCCCGGAATTCGGCCTCGGCTCGCAAAGTTACAACCCGTTGTTTGGCGCCACCGCTTGCGCGTATGACTCGAGCAAAACTGCGGGCGGCAGCAGTGGCGGCGCGGCGGCGGCACTGGCGATGCATATGGTGCCGGTGGCGGATGGCAGCGACATGATGGGTTCGCTGCGTAATCCGGCGGCGTTCAACAACATTTTTGGATTTCGTCCTTCGCAGGGGCGTGTGCCGTTTGATGACAGTGCCGATCTGTTTTTTGATCAGCTCGGTTATGAGGGGCCAATGGCGCGCAGTGTGAAAGATGCGGCGCTGCTGTTGTCGGTGCAGGCTGGCGGTGATGCTCGGGCGCCGCTGTCCATCGCTGAATCCGGTGAGGCGTTTGCGGCGCCGCTGGAACGTGATTTCAAGGGCTCGCGGTTGGGTTGGTTGGGCGACTTCAACGGTTATCTGCCGATGGAGAACGGCGTTCTGTCGCTGTGTGAGAAGACCTTTGCCGACTTTGAAAGCTTCGGCTGCCACGTTGAGTCCGCTCAGCCGGATTTCGCGCCTGAGCGGCTGTGGAGCAGTTGGCGGACGTTGCGGCACTGGATGGTCGCGGGGTCGCTTGGCGCGACGTATGCCGATCCGCAGAAACGCGCATTGCTGAAACCGGAAGCGATCTGGGAAGTGGAAAACGGTTTGAAGCTATCGGCCAGTGAAGTGTTCGCCGCCTCCGTGATGCGCAGCGATTGGTATCGGGCGATTTCTCGGCTGTTCGAAAAGTACGATTACCTGCTGCTGCCCAGCGCCCAAGTGTTCCCTTTCGATAAAACCCAGCCGTGGCCAACCTCTATCGAAGGCGTGGCGATGGACACCTATCACCGCTGGATGGAGGTGGTCATCCCCGGCACGTTGTCGGGTTGCCCGGTGGCCAATGTTCAGGCGGGGTTCAATTCGGACGGTTTACCGATGGGGCTGCAAATCATCGGCAAGCACCAGGCCGACTTCGCTGTCCTGCAATTGGCGCACGCGTATGAGCAGGCCAGCCGCTGGTTCCAACGCTGCCCTTCGCCGCTGCTGAGTCGGTGATTTTGATAAACGGTTGAAAGCGTAGAAAAAAATTTTAAATTTACGCTTGACGCTTTTCCATTTCAGGGGAATAATGCGCGCCACTTGGCTACATAGCTCAGTTGGTTAGAGCATAGCATTCATAATGCTGGGGTCCGGGGTTCAAGTCCCTGTGTAGCCACCAAGTACTAAAAACGGCTTACCGAAAGGTAGGCCGTTTTTTTATGCCTGCAATAATCTCCCCTTCCGGTTACACACCTGCAAAAGGTCTATCTTCAGTCCTTTCGATTGGATCTGTGCGCTCGCAGCACCTCATCAGTCAGACTTTCTTACATTTTGCACTTCGCCTTTTTTCACATAAGTAAATATCAAATTCAAGATAATGCTAACCTCACACCTCAGTTTTTAGCCAATAAATATTGGCTTCTACAATAGAAAATTCAAGATAATCAAAAATAAAACTTGAGATAATTATTATCATGGCCGAGTTTTTCCATCACGACCTGGCGCTGCTCAATCCCTCCTTTGACTCTGACCTGGTGGATGTCTTGAGCGAACTGGAGCACCTTCGTCGTCTGAGACTCGAAGGCGATACGCCGCCACAGGTGTTCCACCAACTCAAGTCTTTGTTCCATGCGCTGGAAAGCCTCGGCTCTGCGCGCATTGAGGGCAACCACACAACCTTGGCGGACTACATTGAGAGCAAAGTGGAGGGGAAGGCCCACGAAACTGACCAGCTTCGTGAGGTAGCCAACATCGAGAATGCGATGGATTACATCGAGCAGATCATGGCGCCGGGCGCAGAACTGACCGAGCGTACGATCCGCGAGCTACACGCGATGACCGTCGACAATCTCCAACGCGAAGGCGACAAAACGCCAGGCGCATACCGCAGCGGTGGTGTGCGGATTTCACAATCCGATCATCTGCCGCCCGACTTCATCCAGATTCAGGCATACATGGAGGAACTCGTCGAGTTCGTTAACCGTAAGGACTCCCCCAAATATGACCTGATGAAGGTCGCGCTGGCGCACCATAGATTTGGATGGATACACCCGTTCGGTAATGGCAATGGACGCGTGGTCAGACTGCTCACCTATGCGTTACTGATGAAATATGGCTTCAACGTCAATACGGGCGGTCGCGTCTTGAATCCTACAGCCGTGTTCTGCAACGACCGTGAACGCTATTACTCAATGCTCGCAACAGCTGACAAGGGAACAAAGGAAGGGTTGGAGCAATGGTGTACGTATGTCTTGCAAGGCATCCGCGACGAGCTTGAAAAGGTCGACCGCCTTACCAATTATTCTTATCTCACCAAGTGCATTCTCGTCCCTGCTATCGCCTTTGCACGGGAACGCGAATGGATCACCGAGACAGAGGAACTGGTGCTCTCTGCCGCGATTAAACTGAAGGTAGTAAAATCTGCGGATGTGTCAGCTGTACTCCCCAAACATTCGAGTAATCAACGGACCTACTTGATAAAAAAACTGGTGGATCAGGGAATGCTTTTACCGCTTACCCGCGGAGCGAGGCAGTACACGATTGGATTTTCCAATAACTATCTGATTCGGGGAGTCATTAAGTCACTCAGAGAGCAAGGCTTCATACCTGCCCCTTTGGAAAACCCCTGAGCGCCGATCTACAACCGGAAGTATTCGAGTCCTGCTGAATTAGCCACCTACCGGTTTGAGCTGCGGATTATCGGATACTCACACCGAATGAGCAGCCGGCAGAAAAGCGCTCAAAAAACGCCGCTATCCCTTGAGGGTCAGCGGCGTTTTTTCCTACGCAAATAGCGTTGCGGCTTTACTCGGACGATTCATCTATTCCGCTGTAATCACCAGACAGCCTTTCATCACACGCACTTTGACGTTCTCGTTCACCTCGAATCCTGCCTGCCGTAACCACAGGCCGCGCAGTCTGATCCAGGGTACGGGTTTGGCGGGGCTGTAGGTTTTTTCCTTGGTGTGGACCGGGTAAAAATCAGCGTCGATTTTCAGCCGGCGTTCAGTGATGGGGGTTGATGTCGTATGATTGGTTTTAGCCATGGTTCAGCTCCTTTTAAGCTGCTTTGTGGTTAGCGGGGCCAGGGTGTTCGCGCACCTTGGTTCCGCGTTCTTTGGGTTACTTCAAATTTCTCTTTCTTCGTCGCTCGTTTTGGTCGCTGCCTGTGCGATTAGTGCGTCAAGCATCTGCGCAATGACCTTCTGCTGGACCTTCGAAAGTTCATTGATGGACTGCAGCCGTCGATACCACGTCGAGGTCAAGCTGCGTCTGGGCGTCTCCGTGTACGAGGGAACCCCGAGCAGGTCTTCAACAGGCACGCGAAGCGCAAATGCCAATTTCACCAGTGTCGTGACCGGCATGCTGCGGGTGCCCTCCTCATAGCCCTGAAAGGTTTGCCGGGAAAGACCTAAGGCCCGTGCAAACCGAGTCTGTGTGATCTCGTGCACTGTGCGTAAGTGAGCAATGCGACTGCCCAGCGCCACCAGAAAATCACGGTCTTCATTGGAAATACTCATGACAATGGCCGACTGAAAATAGAGTTGAATGGCAACGGACTCATCCTTTTCATCTGAAATCCATCCTGGAAAAAACAACAGAAAATATCCTCAGGTAAAGGCGCGTAAGTTGTCGACCTGAAAGGTTTGCAGGAGAAATGTGGAGCAACCGCTAGGTCGGGGGCGAGGTACTACAGGCGCGAAATGCCTTTTCAGCAAGCCAACGCCGACAACCCTTTCACCCAGATCTGCCGAGTGCGCAAACCGACCATCGCCCGCCAATCCGGATCAGTTGGATAGAACTGCTCGAGCAGATTCAGTTTGATCTCACGCCCTATCGCATCCAGCGGATCACCGTGCAAATGCAGCCACTGGTCATCACGCAAATGCCGATGCACAGCCGGCCCCGAATACGTCCCGCACTCGATCACGAACGGCATCAATTGCACGTCCGGCAATGCATTTAGCAACGCCTGTGAGGTGTAACCGGTGGCAGTCGCGGCCACTCCGGTTTCGCTCAAGGTGTCGGCGCCGGTGTGCAGGGTGTAAAGCCATGGGCCATAAATTGCCTGTGCCTGCGCGAGTGCCGGGTAAGGCGCCTGGGTGATAGTCAGCAACATCGGATGACCGTACTCGCCGGCGCCGGTGTGCAGGTCAAAACACATCACGGTTTCAGCGCCAGCCAGATGCGTTTTGATGATTTGGTGCAACGTGCGATTCGACCAACTCGGCGCGCGGCCACCGTAAAACAGTCCGTCGGGATGGCTGTGCTGACCGCCCTCGACAATCGACATCACCGCTGGCCAGCCGTGTTCGTTGATCTGTGCGTCGAGCAAGGCATCGGCGCGCTGGCGCTCGGGGCCATGCAAATCGGTGCAGGCGTAGATTTCATGCAGTGCGGCGTACGCGCGGTTGTCCGGCAACGGCTCGGTGAAATCGAGGTGATTGCGGTTGAGGTCGATGTTGTCTTCGTTGACCCGGCGTAACCACGCCGTACCCCATGGGTTGATCAGGTGCACCATCACCACCGCGACATCCTTGGGCAGCGAGCCCGGTACGAATGCCTTCAGCCAATCGATCTGACAATCCGAGCCGTAATAGCCCTCGACTCCGTGCGTGCCGCTGAGCGTTACCAGCCGACGTTTAGCCTGTGGATTGCCGAGCACGGCGACGTCGGTGCTCAGGGGTTCGCCAAACGGGCCACAGCGTGGATGGGCGTACGAGGTGAGCGTGGCACCGGCGGCGTTAGCGGCGGCGATGAACTGTTCGCGTTGGTCGCGGTAGCTGGATTCGGTGGGGAACTCACTGTGCATATCATCCTCTTGTTGATCTTGTAATTGTGGGAGCGAGCCTGCTCGCGAAGGCGGTGGTGCATCCAACATTTGGTTGCCTGACACGCCGCATTCGCGAGCAGGCTCGCTCCCACAGGGGCGAATTTCAGTTCGATGAGTTTGCGGTTGACCCTAGCGAACATCCGCCCCGAAAAGAAAGACAAAAATGCCCACCGGTTTGCGTCGCGACCGAGCGGTCGATAAAGTCCCTGAGACTTTTATCCCACGGACGGAGAGCCCGCGTGTTTTCAGCCTTGCCCTTGAGCCGCTTTCGCCTGCCTGCCCTGACGCTGATCATCAGCGCCCTGACCCTCACCGCGTGCAACGCCCCGCCCTCCTCGACTTTGCCGCTGGCGCCGGAAGCCGCTTCCGGTTACCGCACCGACCTGCAAACCCGCCACGCCAGCCAACACATGGCCGCCGCTGCCAATCCCTTGGCTGCTGAAGCCGGTCGCGAGATGCTGCGTCAGGGCGGCTCGGCGATTGATGCGGCGATTGCGATGCAAGCGGTGCTGACCCTGGTTGAGCCGCAATCGTCCGGGATCGGCGGCGGCGCGATGATCGTGTTGTGGGACGGTAAACAAGTGCGCACATATGACGGCCGCGAAACCGCACCGGCCGGCGCGACCGAGAAGCTGTTCTTGCGTGCCGATGGCCAGCCGATGTCGTTCCCGCAGGCGCAGATCGGCGGTCGCTCGGTCGGTACACCGGGCGTGTTGCGCGCGCTGGAGATGGCACATAAACAACACGGTCGCCTGCCGTGGGCGAAGCTGTTTGAACCGGCGATCAAACTGTCCGAGCAAGGCTTTGCGATCTCCCCGCGATTGCACTCGCTGCTGGAATCAGACCCAGTCATCCGCCAGTCGCCGGATATGGCCAAGTACTTCCTCAACACCGATGGCAGCGTCAAAGCCGTCGGCACGCGCCTGCAAAACCTGGCATTGGCCGCCGTGCTCAAACGCATCGCCAACGAAGGCCCGGACGCACTGTACAAAGGCCCGATCGCCGAAGAAATCGTTGCCAAGGTGCAGGGCCACGCCAACCCCGGCAGCCTGTCGCTGAACGATCTGCAGCGCTATCAGGCCAAGGAACGCGCGCCGCTGTGCACCGACTACAAACGCTGGCAGGTCTGCGGCATGCCGCCGCCGTCGTCGGGCGGGATCGCCGTGGCGCAGATTCTCGGCACGTTGCAGGCGCTGGAAACCCGCGATCCACGTCTTTCCCTGACGCCGCTGAAACCGCAGAAGACCGACAAACCGGCCGGCATTGAACCGGATCCGCAAGCCGTGCATCTGATCGCCGAGGCCGAGCGTCTTACCTACGCCGACCGCGCGCAATACGTCGCCGATACCGACTTCGTGCCGGTACCGGTCAAAGGTCTGGTCGATCCCGGATATCTCGCCAGCCGCGCCAGCCTGATCGGCGAACGCAGCATGGTCAGCGCCAAACCGGGCACGCCACCGGGTGTGCAGGTCGCCTACGCACCGGACCGTTCGCCGCTGCGCATCTCCACCTCGCAAGTGGTCGCGGTGGATGACCTCGGCGGCGCGGTGTCGATGACCACCACCATCGAAGCCGCATTCGGTTCACACCTGATGGTTCAAGGTTTCTTGCTGAACAACCAGATGACCGACTTCTCGTTCATCCCCGAAGAGAACGGCCAGAAAGTCGCCAACCGCGTCGAACCCGGTAAGCGCCCACGCTCGTCGATGGCCCCGACGCTGATCTTCGATCGCCACAGCGGCGAATTCCTCGCCAGCGTCGGCTCGCCGGGCGGTTCGCAAATCATCGAGTACGTGGCGAAAACCACCGTCGGCCTGCTCGACTGGAACCTCGACCCGCAAAGCGCCATCAGCCTGCCCAACTTCGGCAGCCGCAATGGCCCGACCGAACTGGAACAAGGCCAGTTCAGCCCGGCGCTGATTCAGGCGCTGAAAGACAAAGGGCATGCGGTGAGTGAAATCGACATGACCAGCGGCACCCAGGCCATCGTGCGGGTCAAGGATGCGCAGGGGAAAGCGTCGTTGGAAGGTGGCGCGGATCCACGGCGTGAGGGGGAAGCGCTGGGGGATTGAGGCTAGGACGCAAAGAGAAAAGGCTTACCGGGAGGTAGGCCTTTTGCTTAGCACACTGCGTATTTCAAATCGGGATGTTTAAAAACTTCGAGGTAAACAGAGAACCGTCCCACAAGGTTTTCAGGTTGTCCGTCGGACGTCAGCTCTCTAGCCTGTACTCGTCGCTGCCAATTCAGTGACCGGGATTGGAAACCCCGAGTAGAACCGAGCGCACAAGCGCCTTTCATAACGTATCCTTGCGCACCTTCATGGTGTGCACTCCGTTATGGCGGCTGTGCGCGGGAGACCTTCGGGTCAACCGGGTTCTCCGTTCCCCGGGTTTCCAACCTGCGTACAGCTGCCACCTATTCGTTCGGAAACCGAATCGGCCAGCTCCTATCCTGATCGGAGAACACCATGAAAAAACCAACACCCAATCCCCCCGAAACAAACACCGACCCAACATCCCCGTACGCAACCATCGACAGCAAAAAACTCAACGAAGCGGCCGACCGCGCCCTCGACCACTACCTCAAACCGACCATTCACATCATGGCGTCCACCCGCGTAGCTGAACCCATGTACCTCGCCAACCCGGTTTACGACACCGAATCGCTGCTGGCCAATGCCAGTGAGTCCCTGGGTTCGGTCACCGAGATGCTCAACAATTTCGCCGCTGTGCTGGATACCGCGCACCGCAAGACCGCGCTGGGTATCGCGCAAATCGTCATGCTGAGTGAGCTGACGGTGAATCAGGCGCTGGATAACGTTCAGCCGACGGCGTAATTACTTCGACGTATAAAAAATCCGATGCCCACAAAGGCATCGGATTTTTTTTGATTGGGCCAAAGGTCAAACATCAACGCAAAGCTATTATTCAAACCGCTAGCGTCTTCCCATCCACCCCATCACCAATCTTCAGGAAATGCCCACCCGCCACGTGGTGCAAGGTGCGCAAACCATCATGACCTTCGAAATGCCAGCGCCCGTCACTGAACACACGTTCATCGGCATGGGCGGCGATGACTTCGGCGAGGAACAGGTCGTATTGCTCGTGGTTGCGCGGCTCGGGCAGTAAACGGCATTCCAGCCAGGCTACGCAGCCGTCAAGCAGCGGCGCTTCGACTTGTTCGCCATTGAAGGTCTGTAAGCCGTAAGCCTGGAACTTGTCTTGCCCTTGGGTTTGGGTGATGTCCAGACCCGAGGTATTGCCGACGGTTTGCACGATATCGGCCTGATTGACGCACGGCACGTTGAGCACGAAGGTGCCGGACGCTTCGAGAAGTTGGCGGGTCCAGGTGGATTTATCGAGGACGACGGCGACTTTCGGTGGTTCGAAATCCAGCGGCATCGCCCAGGCGGCAGCCATGATGTTGCGCTGACCGTCGTGGGCGGCGCTGACCAGCACGGTCGGCCCGTGGTTGAGCAAACGGTAGGCTTTGTTCAGGGGCACCGGGCGGCGGTGGGAATCGCTCATGGGATCTGCTCCGGGGGAAAAGGAGCCGATTGTAGCGCCAACGTAAATTTGTAGGAGTGAGCCTGCTCGCGATAGCGGTGTATCAGTCAGCACAAATGTTGAATGTCAGACCGTGATCGCGAGCAGGCTCACTCCTACAGGGTTTAGTGCAGGTCAGTGGGAGAGTTGGTTGGCGAACTGGCCCACGGCATTCACGACTTTCTGCGCGCCATCCTGAATCTCGACAATCACTGTGCCCGCCTCTGCTGCCAGCGCCAGGCCTTGTTCAGCCTGGAGTTTGCCGTCGGTCATCAGGGCCACGGCGTTGCGTGCCATTTCCTGGTTCTGTCGCACCACAGTGACGATCTCTTCGGTCGCCTGACTGGTGCGCGAGGCCAGTTGCCGCACTTCGTCAGCCACCACCGCAAAGCCTCGGCCCTGCTCGCCGGCACGGGCCGCTTCGATGGCAGCATTGAGCGCCAGCAGGTTGGTCTGTTCGGCAATGCCGCTGATGGTTTTGACGATGGTGCCGATTACCTGCGACTGCTCGTTGAGTGCTTCGATACCTTCACCGGCGGCTTGCATGTGTCGCGACAGATCTCGCATTACGTTGACCGCTTCAGTCACCACCGTGGTACCGCGCTGGGCCGTGCTGTCGGTTTGCTGCGAAGTGCTGTAGGCAATGCTCGCCGCGTCGGCTACGGCTTGTTCGCGGTTGACCTGATCGGTGATCACCGTGGCGAACTTCACCACTTTGTAGAGTTTGTCGTTGGCATCGACCACCGGGTTGTAGGACGCCTCCAGCCACACGGTACGGCCATGGCTGTCGACACGCTTGAAGCGGTCAGCGACGAACTCGCCGTTGTTCAGACGACGCCAGAAATTCTGGTACTCGGCGCTGTTGTATTCCTCCGGCGCGCAGAACGTCCGGTGATGTTTGCCCTTGATCTGCGCCAGGCTGTAACCCATGCCGCTGAGAAAGCGATCGTTGGCATTGAGCACATTACCGTTAAGGTCGAACTCGATTACCGCCGTCGAACGCACCAGCGCACCGATCAGATTTTCGTGTTCACGCGAGGCTTCGATGGTGCGGGTCAGGTCGCTGGCGTAAAGCGAAATGTGCTTGATCCGCCCGTCCGAAGAACGCACCGGTTGCACGATCGAACGCAGCCACGCCTCCTCACCATTGCCGCGCAACAGGCGCACGGCACCGGCGAAATGCTCGCCGCGGGTCATGGCGTTTTTGAAGCGGTGATGGAATTCGTCGGTCTTTACGTGGGCCGGGACGATATCTTCAATCGCTCGACCGATCAGGTCCTGGCTCTTGTAGAGCATCTCGGTAAGGAAGTTCTGGTTGACCGATTGAATGCGCCCGTCAGGTTCCAGGCACAGCACCAGCATCTCGCTTTCCAGGCTTTCCTTCACCTGCACAAGGCTGGAGAGTTCTTCACGAAGAGTGGCCAGCTCTTGCTTCAGGCGTTTGTTGAACATGGGAAAGTACCGATGGGCAGGATAGAAAGCGGGATACAGCCTAGCCATCGGCCTTGAAAAGCTTTTCTGAAGAGCGTTTGCGACCCGTCGGTCAAAAATAGTTCGAGCGCACGCTGTCAGGCAGTTCCGGCCACCTGACATTGTCCTGTGCGCGGCATTCGCGAGCCAAAATACGCTGCCGTCAATAGCCCCACAACGCCCATCACCGCGCAGAACATCACACAGATCCACGGACTCCACGGCATCAGGCCGATCAGCAACAGCGGTGTGGTGCTCGCCCACGCCGCGTAGGCAATGTTGTAGGTGAAGGAAATGCCGGACACGCGGATACGCGCGGGGAACAAGCCGACCATCACCGATGGCACAGCGCCGACGACACCGCACGCCAGACCAGCAATGGCATATGCAATGCCAATCCACTCGCCACCGATGATCAGGCAGCCATAAAGCACACCGATACCCAATGGCAGCAGCAGACTGTAGAGCATGACCGTGCGCCAGGCACCGAGGCGATCAACCAACAGACCGGCAATCACGCAGCCGATATTGAGAAACACGATGCCCAGGGCGCTGAGGGCGAAGGTGTGGCTGGCGGTCATGCCGAAGGTTTTCTGCATCATGGTCGGGGTGATGACGACGAACACCACCACCGCCGAAGTCAGCACGCAAGTCAGCAACATCGCCGGCAGCATGGCCAGTCGATGCTCGCGCAACACCGTGCGCAGCGGCAGTTCAACCCGCGCCTCACGCTGCGCTTCCATGGCCATGAACACCGGGGTTTCGCTCAACCAGCGCCGCAGGTAAACGCCGATCACGCCGAACACACCACCGAGCAGGAACGGATAACGCCAGGCGTAATCGAGGATTTCCGCCGGGGTGAAGACTTGCGCGAGGAACGTCGCGGTCAGCGCGCCGATCAGATAACCGAAGGTCAGCCCGGCCTGCAAAAAGCCCAACGCGTAACCACGATGGCCGGCCGGTGCGTGCTCGGCGACAAACACCCAGGCACTCGGCACTTCCCCGCCGACCGCCGCGCCCTGCAGGATGCGCAGCGCCAGCAACAGCAACGGCGCGAAATAACCGATCTGCGCATAGGTCGGCATGATCCCGATCAGCAGGCACGGCAGCGCCATCATCAGGATGCTCAGGCTGAAGACTTTCTTGCGCCCGAGTCTGTCGGCGAAATGCGCCATCAGGATCCCGCCCAGCGGCCGCGCCAGGTAGCCGGTGACAAAGATCCCGAAGCTTTGCAGCAGACGCAGCCACTCAGGCATTTCCGGCGGGAAAAACAACTGACTGAGGGTCAGGGCGAAGAATACGAAAATGATGAAATCGTAAATCTCCAGCGCCCCGCCAAGGGCCGCAAGGCCGAGGGTCTTGTAGTCGGAGCGGCTGAACGGCAAGGGTTTGGCCGTGGATTGGGCGGTCATGGCAAAGAACTCTGGCAGGCAAAAAACCAAGGCGCCCATGGTCTACGCAAATGCGCGGATGGACAACCCGTTAGACCATAGTCCCGGTTTTGCAAAACCTGCTCACAAATCGTCTTCGCTTGATTTACTGTTGAAGCCTGTCCTGCCAGGTGAAACCCACCGACCTCGAGCCGAGCCGGGAACCTTGTAGGAGTGAGCCTGCTCGCGATAGCGGTGTGTCTGTCACCTCCATGTTGAACGTGCCGATGCCATCGCGAGCAGGCTCACTCCTACAGGAGATCTGCGTTTCGCCTGCCGGATCAAAAATAACCATAAAAAATCCGAGGTACTTCCTGTGGCCGTTGATATCGAAGATAGCCGCTCCGCACGCTTTGCCCTGCGCTGTTCAAGCTTTGCCGAACGCTGGTTTCCCGATTCCTGGGTTTTCGCCGCGCTGGCCGTGATCATCGTCGCCCTGGCCACCCTGGCCATGGGCGCCAAACCCACCGATGCGGCGATGGCCTTCGGCGACGGGTTCTGGAGCCTGATCCCGTTCACCATGCAAATGGCCTTCGTGGTGATCGGCGGCTATGTAGTCGCCAGTTCGCCACCGGCCGTGAAACTGATTGATCGCCTGGCGCGGATCCCGAAGAACGGCCGTTCCGCCGTGGCCTGGGTGGCGCTGATCTCGATGGTCGCGTCCCTGCTCAATTGGGGCCTGTCGCTGGTGTTCGGCGGTTTGCTGGTGCGCGCCCTCGCCCGCCGCACTGATCTGAAAATGGATTACCGCGCCGCCGGTGCTGCGGCTTATCTGGGCCTTGGCGCGGTGTGGGCGTTGGGCTTGTCGTCGTCGGCTGCGCAATTGCAGGCCAACCCCGCCAGCCTGCCGCCGTCGATCCTGTCGATCACCGGGGTGATTCCATTCACTGAAACGATTTTCCTCTGGCAGTCCGGCGTGATGTTGCTGGCGCTGATCGTGATCTCGATCATCATCGCCTACGCCACCGCCCCCGGGCCGAATTCGGCGCGCGACGCCAAGGCCTGTGGCATCGACCCGGCCTTCAACCTGCCACCGCTGCAACCGCGTACGCGTCCGGGTGAATGGCTGGAACACAGTCCGCTGCTGATCATCGTGCTGGTGCTGCTGGCAGCGGGATGGCTGTTCCATGAGTTTTCAACCAAACCGGCGATCACCGCGATTTCCGGGCTGAACACCTATAACTTCCTGTTCATCATGCTCGGCGCCTTGCTGCACTGGCGGCCGCGCAGTTTCCTCGATGCCGTCGCCCGCGCCGTGCCGACCACCACCGGCGTGTTGATCCAGTTCCCGCTGTACGGCTCGATCGCCGCGCTGATGACCACGGTCAAAGGTACGGACGCGCAAACCCTGGCGCACCACATCTCGACGTTCTTCGTCAGCATCGCTTCCCACGACACCTATGCGCTGCTGATGGGCGTGTACTCGGCAATACTGGGCTTCTTCATTCCGTCGGGCGGCGGCAAGTGGATTATCGAAGCGCCTTACGTGATGCAGGTCGCCAATGATCTGCAATACCACCTCGGCTGGGCGGTGCAGATCTACAACGCGGCCGAAGCGCTGCCGAACCTGATCAACCCGTTCTACATGCTGCCGCTGCTCGGCGTACTCGGGCTGAAAGCGCGGGACCTGATCGGATTCTCCTTTGTGCAATTGCTGGTGCACACGCCGCTGGTGCTGCTGTTGCTGTGGGCGTTGGGGACGACGCTGGCGTATACGCCGCCAGTGATGCCTTAACCCTAGCGGGGCGCAGTCATGATGGCCGCGCCCCACACTTTTCTCCTGAAACAGCTCTGTGTCGGGCTGCCTGTCGCAAATAATGGCTCAGAGCCATCATCCTGCTTTACCGCATCGCTCCCTCGGTAATATTCTGCGCGCCCATAAATGTTTCATTTTTTTTCAAGCGCAAAGGGAGTTCGTTGCAATGATCGTAGGGATTGACCTGGGAACCACCAACAGCCTGGTCGCCGTCTGGCGTGGCGATGCCACCGAGTTGGTGCCCAATGCCCTGGGTCAGTTCCTGACACCGAGCGTTGTCGGCCTGGATGATCAGGGCCGGATTCTGGTCGGTCAGGCGGCGCGCGAGCGTCTGCACACGCATCCGCGCCTGACCGCGTCGCTGTTCAAGCGCCACATGGGCAGCGCCACGCAAACGTATCTGGCCGACAAAGCGTTTCGCCCGGAAGAGCTGTCCGCGCTGGTGCTCAAGAGTCTGAAAGAAGACGTTGAACGCGCCTATGGCGAAACCGTCACCGAAGCCGTGATCAGCGTCCCGGCCTACTTCAGCGACGCTCAACGCAAAGCCACGCGCATCGCCGGCGAACTGGCCGGGCTGAAGGTCGAGAAGCTGATCAACGAACCAACCGCCGCTGCCCTCGCCTATGGACTGCACCAGCGCGACAAGGAAACTTCGTTCCTGGTCTTCGACCTCGGTGGCGGCACGTTCGACGTGTCGATTCTGGAGCTGTTCGAAGGGGTCATGGAAGTGCGCGCCAGCGCCGGTGACAACTTCCTCGGTGGCGAAGACTTCGACACGGTGCTGCTGGAGCACTTCATCAGCCAGCACCGCTCGGCCGCCGACTTCCCTGAGCGCAGCAGCGTCATCCAGCCGCTGCGTCGAGAGGCCGAACGCGTGCGCAAGGCGCTGGGCCAGGACGACAGCGCCGAATTCCGCTTGCAACTCGGTGAGCGGCAGTGGACGCACACCATCACCCAACAACAGTTGGCGACGCTTTACATGCCGCTGCTCGAACGCCTGCGCGCGCCGATTGAACGGGCGCTGCGCGATGCGCGCATCCGTGTCAGCGATCTGGACGAAATTCTGTTGGTCGGCGGCACCACGCGCATGCCGCTGGTGCGCAAACTCGCTGCCGGGCTGTTCGGCCGCTTCCCGTCGATCACCCTCGACCCGGATCAGGTCGTGGCACAGGGCGCGGCGATTCAAGCGGCACTCAAGGCTCGCGCTGCAGCGCTGGAAGAAGTGGTGTTGACCGATGTCTGCTCCTACACCCTGGGCATCGAGACCTCCACACAAGTCGGCCGTAACTATGAGAGCGGCCACTACCTGCCGATCATCGAGCGCAACAGCATCGTCCCGGTCAGTCGGGTGAAAACCGTGTACACCCTGCACGACAATCAGGAACAGGTGGTCGTACGGATCTTTCAGGGCGAAAGCCGCCTGGTCAAAGACAACGTGGCACTCGGCGAACTGGACATCAAGGTACCGAAACGCAAGGCCGGCGAAGTCGCTCTCGATGTGCGTTTCACCTACGACAACAACGGTCTGCTTGAAGCTCAGGTGAAAATCCCCCTGACCGGGCAACAGCATTCGCTGGTCATCGAGAACAACCCGGGCGTGCTCTCCCCCGAGGAGATCCAGCAACGCCTGCAGAACCTGGCACAGCTGAAAATTCATCCGCGCGAGCAGCAGGTCAACACGCTGTTGAGTGCCCGTCTGGAGCGCCTCTATCAGGAAAGCCTGGGCGATCTGCGTGATCTGATGGGCGATTGGGCTAAGCAATTCCAGATCGCCCTCGACTCTCAGGACGAGCGCCAGATCCGTGAAGTGCGCACCGACTTGAGCCGCCGCCTGAGCGAGCTTGATCGCACCCCGTGGCAATAAGGAGCCTGGCCATGGATTGCTGGTCGGTGCTGCACCTGCACGATGGCGCTGAAGCCCGCGACATCAAGCGCGCCTATGCGCGCCTGTTGAAAACCTTCCGCCCCGATGAGGATGCCGAAGGTTTCCAGCGCCTGCGCGAAGCCTACGAACAAGCGTTGGCGATTGCCCGGTGGCGCCTTGAAAACGCTGAGCCTGCGGACGAAGAAGACGTCGCCGTGGCCACGGCTTCCAGCGCCTTTGCCGCACTGGCTCTCGATGCTGCGCTGGCAAACAAACACAGCCACCTGCAAAACCAGCCATGCGATGTTGCCGCCCCTGAGTTTCCGCCCGTCAGCCCGGCCGCCCCGGAGCCGTTCGTGCCGCCCGAAAGGGACGAGGTTCTACGTGTCGAGCCCATGGCCGCGGACACGTATGTAGATGCGCACGCTGTTGAAACGCAAGCCGCACAGCAACTGCTCGAAGGCCTGTCGCCAGACAACCTCGACGAGCGTTGGGATCAGGCGCAACAGCAAGGCTGCGCCAAGGCGTTCGAAAGGCTGTTGCTGCAACGGTGTTTTGACCAGCCACATCTGCGCAGCCCAGTGCTGCACTGGGCCGTCGAGCAACTGGGATGGTTGGGGCCGTGGCAAGACGTGCTGATGAATGATCGTCAGCGTGACGGGCTCGCCGAGAGCCTGATGGCCGATTACCGAAACACCCTGCAAGCGCTGCTGGAAAGCCAGAGCGAGCGCGAATTCCTCAATTTGCTCAAGCGCTACAGTGCTCAGCCATGGCTGCAGGTATTTGATCGCCGCGAACAATGGCAGCAAACCCTGCTGCACTTGCTCAATGACAGCGAGTGGAGCGTGCCGCTGTTCGACCGCATCGGCCAACTGTTCGGCTGGGATCACAACAAAGGCCTGCACCCGCAACCGGACTGGCTCTGGGACAGACTGATCGAACGCTGCGATCAGGAAAGCTTCTATGACAATCTGCGGGGCAAGGCGGAAAGTGACCGCACGTGGGCGGCCGACGTTCAGGCCGCGCATCTGTTGATCAATCCGCTCAAGCCCCTGCAGCAGAAGAAGATCATTGATGGCTTTGGCCAGAATGAATGGCAGGCCTGCCATGACTTGTCGGAAAAGCTTGCTTGGCGCTTCCCCGAGCTGCTCGCACGTTTGCCCTATGCCGATGTTTTTTACTGGCGACGGTTCTTTCCACGGCCCATCGCCGCCGAGACCTGGGTACGGGTATGGGCGGCAATTGCCTTGGCGCTGTGCCTGTTCTATCTGGGTATTGAGAAAAGGGATGCCGCCAATCTCATCTTCATTCCGATGATCTTTGCCTGCGTACCGGTATGGTTTTTTCGCTTTGCATTGAGTTGGTGGGTGGTGCTCACGGCCCACGTGATCGTGCCGGATCTGTGGCTCACCGAGGGACTGATTCCGCGCAAATGGAACCCTGACACGCGCTGGTTGGTGATACGCCACGGGGTTCCGCAGGTGGTGATGCTGCTGTTGTTTTCGCTGATGCTCGGGCCGCTGGGCGCGCTCACTTATGTCGGCACGCTCCTGATCGGGCAGGTGCACAAACGCCGTATCGGCTCGCTCGATCCGGAACTGAGCAGCCGCCACCCTTGGCTGACCGCATTGCATTGGGCGCACTTCAGTCCGCTGCAATTGCTGTTTCTGGTGGTCATGACCGCCGTAACAGCGGCGAGCAGGCTCGGCTATTCGCTCACCCAGCTCATGCCCGGCTAGGAGCGCAACGACAAAACGCTCTGTCACCCAACCGTCACATTGCCTTGCTAGCGTCCGCCCGAAACATACTGAAACAATTAAGCAAAACGGGCTGAACGATGAAAGACGACACAGACGGTACTGACGCACCCGCATCCAATCACCCCACCGACACCAGTCGCCGTCGCTTCCTCGGCGGCGTCGCGGTGCTCGGTGTCGGTGCCACGCTGGCCGGGTGTGGCAGCGCCAGCGATCAACCGGGCAAACCGACCGAACGCCCGCTGACGCCCGCCGAGCTGGACAAAGCCCTGCGCGATCAGGTGAAAACCGTAGTGGTGATCTACGCCGAGAACCGCAGTTTCAATAACCTGTTCGGTGATTTCCCCGGTGTCGAAAAGCCGCTGGCCGCGCTCAAACCCGGCGACTATCAACAACGTGATCGCGACGGCTCGCTGCTGCAAACCCTGCCTCCGGTCTGGGGCGGTATGCTGCAGATCGGCCCGCAAACCCTTGATGGCGTGACCTACCCCAGCGCCACGCAGTTTCAGGAAAACCTGCCCAACGCACCGTTCGCCCTCAAAGGACCGAACGGCGAGGACTTGCCGTTCGGCCTGGTGACCCGCGACTTGTGGCACGTGTTCTATCAAAACCAAATGCAGATCAATGGCGGCAAGAACGATGGCTTCGTCGCCTGGGCCGACTCCGGCGGCTTGACCATGGGCCACTACGCCCAGAGCCGCTATTCCTTGCGCCTGTGGGATGTCGCGCAGGAATTCGTGCTGTGCGACAACTTCTTCCAGGGCGCCTTCGGAGGCTCGTTCCTCAACCACCAATACCTGATCAGCGCCACCGCGCCGTTCTATCCTGACGCGGCCAATTCGGTGGCCAAGTCGCAGATCGCCGCGCTGCAAAGCGATGATCCGAGCGACCCGCGCCTCAAGCCGCTGGAGCAATCGCCGGCCAGCGCCATGAGCGGCCCGCCGCAGTTCGGCCCGAGTGCGCTGACCCCGGATGGCTTCGGCGTCAACACCCTCGCCCCACCCTACTGGCCGACGTGGATTCGCGACCCTGAGCGCCCGGCTTATTCAAAAGCGGATCTGCCCAACGTGATGGTGCCGCAGACCCACGAACACATCGGCGACAAGCTGTCGAAAAAGCACATTGACTGGGCGTGGTATGCCGGCGCGTGGCAGGCGACGCTGGATCAGTACAAGGATTCCGGCGGCATTCCGAAAATCCCCAACTTCCAGTATCACCATCAGCCGTTCAACTACTTCAAGCAACAAGGCCCGGAGAACCCCGACGAGCGCAATAAACGCCTGCGCGATGCTGGCCTGGGCGATGAGTCGAGCAGCAACAAATTCTTCGCCGATGCCGAAGCGGGCAAGTTGCCGGCAGTGAGCTTCTACAAACCGCAAGGCAACCTGAACATGCACGCCGGTTATGCCGACGTGGCGTCCGGTGACCGGCACATCGTGCGTGCGCTGAAGGTGCTGCGTGAAAGTCCACAGTGGCAAAACATGGTGGTGATCGTCACGGTCGACGAGAACGGCGGCTGGTGGGATCACGTCGCGCCGCCCAAGGGCGACCGCTGGGGGCCGGGCTCGCGAGTGCCGGCGCTGGTAGTGTCGCCGTTTGCACGCAGGGGCACGGTGGATCATACGGTCTACGACACGGCATCGATCCTGCGGTTGATCACCCGTGTCTTCCAGTTGGAAACGCTCGACGGTCTCAAACAACGTGACGAGGCGATGGTTGCCCGGGGCCAGCAACCCATGGGCGATTTGACCAACGCCCTACATTTTCCGGCCTGAAACCCAGCCCAGCGAGTTTGCGCAAAAATCTGCGGATGACAGCTTCTCTGTCAAACGCGGCTGATCCACTATGAGGCGCCCCCGACACGCGGGGAACCCACGCTGAAAAGGATCTGAGCATGTTCAAACTCGCAGGACTCACACTTGCCGCGCTGACGCTGAGCGCGGCCGCCCACGCCGATGTCGATCTGAAACTGGGCAGCACCGAACGCGTTACCCGCCTGTTCGCTTACCCCAACAATTGCAGCGTAATCTGCTTCCGCAACTGGACGCTGGAACAGACTGTCGCCCATTACCTGAGCCAGAGCGTGCAACGCGATGGTTATGCCGATGCCAAGGTGTTGGTAAAAACCGATAACGGCCAGCTCTACGCCGAGATCACCGGCGTGCCAAAGGATTACGACAAACCGCTGTCGGCGCTGCTGGACGCGGGAGATCTGGCCTACACCGGCGCGAGCAAGCTCAATGCCGACGGTAAATGGGCCTACAGCTGGTACCTGTTCCTGCCGCTGGGCATGGCTTTGGAAAACCGTAAAAGTGTCGAGTTGCTGCACTTCCCGCCAGATTACTCGCTGACCCAAGCGCAGGATTATTTGCGTTCGAACACCACCGATCGTTGGGCGACGCTGCTGACTGACAATGGCATTCCTGCCGAGCAGACGCCGGCCTATCAAACCATCATCGATATCGCCCCGATCGCTGCGCCGTCCAATGCTGGCAGTGATCTGGAAGGCGTGTATGACTACTTCAAGGACTACCAGACCACCCTGGTCAAACAGTTCAGCCAGACCGCCAGCGGCACGACGCTGCCGATGGTCGCGTTCGGCGCGCCGGTGCGTAACTGGATCAAGCAGCAATACGGGCCAACCGTGAATGTCTTGGGCCTGGCGACGATCAGCCCGAGCGAAGGCGTGAAAGTGCCGGTGCTGGGTTCCAACCACCCGAGTTATATCTGGTACGCCGCTGACCCGAAAAGCTACACCGGCGACGACGCACAGGCCAAGGCTGATGCTGCAGGTCTGAAAGTCATGGGCCAGGATTTGAGCGCGGCCTGCTGGCAGGCGGGCATGGGCAGCAAACCAGGCAGCGATGCACAGACCACGCTCAACAGTTGCACACAGACGTGGCAGGTCACGCAGAAAGTCAAAACCTGCGAGTTGTTCTACACCTCGATCCGCAACCTGACCCCGGAACAGGCTGTCGCCAAGTGCGCAACCACCCCGATCAAGGCACAACTGAAGCAGTTGCAGGCACCGCTGCCTGCCACCGCCGTTCCCGCCCCGCACCTGTAATCGCTTGAAGCGCTCCCGTGTCAGCCAATGCTGACGCGGGAAAGCGTCTAACTCGCCTGTCAGATCTGACAGTAGACCAGCTATACCTAATACGGCACGATTGGATCCAAACAGAAGTATTGCAGCACTGACAGGACGTCAACCCCAGGAAGTCGCGAAACCTTTGCGACAAGGACTGTTATGAATATCCACGCCATGGCGCAATCGGCGCCACGCGATACTGAAGGTATTTACCCCTTCGCCGGTTTGCCGGTGCGACTGGGGTTTCCCGCCAGTGCCGATTTCGAAATCATCCACGATGCGCACGCCAGCCCTATGGGGGTCGCGGCGCGGCGTGAGTTTCTGCAAAGCCATCGGATGTGCCGGGTGTCAGGGCAACTTCTGCCCTATCGCTGCCGACAGACCCGACAGATGCTGACGGGCATCCACATTTACGATCCGCGCTTTTGCGGTTTGATCGAACACGCCTGCGACCCCAATGTGTTTCTCGACATGAGCGAGCTGTGGTTGTGGGCGTTGAAAGATATCCACAGGGGGGAGCGGCTGACCATGGACTACGCCGCCACCGAAGACAAACTGCTGCATCAGTTTGCCTGCGGCTGCGGAGCCAAACGCTGTCGAGGGTGGATCACCGGTTACGACGAACCGCCCAGCATAGAGGGCCAGCACTTTTTACAGCGCTGGCGGCACTCGGGTTTGCGCTGAAAGGCCGTTTACAACGCGCCAACCGGACGCAAACGGTATTGCGGCGGCAATTGCTCGAAACCACTGATGGTGGTGTTCAGGCTTTTCCAGCGGCCGTCCTTGATGCCGTAGATGCAACCGTGGATCGACAGGCTCTGCCCGCGATGCCAGGCGTTCTGGATGATGCTGGTGTGGGCGACGTTAGCCACTTGCTGGATCACGTTGAGTTCGCACATGCGATCAACCTGCTCTTCTTCGGTCGGTAACTTGGCCAGCTCCTCGCGTTTTTCGTAGTACAGATCGCGGATCGAACGCAGCCAGCCGTCGATCAGACCGAACTGACGGTCCTGCATCGAGGCGCGTACACCGCCGCAGCCGTAGTGGCCGGTGACGAGAATGTGTTTAACCTTGAGCACGTCGACCGCGTACTGGATCACCGACAGGCAATTGAGGTCGGTGTGCAGCACCACGTTGGCGACGTTGCGGTGCACAAACAGATCACCCGGCAGCATGCCGACGATCTCGTTAGCCGGCACACGTGCGTCGGAACAGCCGATCCACAGATATTCCGGCGTTTGCTGGCGCGCCAGCTTGGCGAAGAAATCCGGGTCTTCCTTGGTGATCGCGTCAGCCCAACGCTCGTTGTTATCAATCAGGTCTTGTAAGTCGTGCATGCTGTAAGGCCTCAAGAAAGATGCGCTGCTTTGACAGACGACCGCCCGTCGGGGTCACGCCAGAATCGCAAGTGATTTCATTGGAATTCTCGTGTGCCCGGTGAGTCCACCTAAGTAAGGCCCACAGTATGAGGAATTGCCATGACTGATTCACGACGCCCTTACGATGCGGTGCAACCGGAGCCCATCGATGATAACGAAGACCGCATGGGTTCGGTGCATGAGCTGGATTTCGATGAAGACGAACCCAGTGCGAAAATCGGTGATGAGATTCCAGAGCGTGAACGCGAGCAGTTGATGCCGCGTGAACGGGTGCGCGAGGCGGGCATGACCGGGGCTTCAGTCAGTGATCATGAGCCGACTGACGATGACCTGAGCCCGGAAACGCTGATCCATGAAGATGGCGCGCGGGACGCCGAAGAGGCCGGGGAAGGCAATCAGGCCGATTGGGACTTGAGCATCGTCGATGAAGATGACATTGGCGGAGGCAACGGGCTGGATGAGGCGGAACTGGCGCGGCGCGATCCGCTGGATGGCAACCGCTGATCTTCGCTGCCTGACAGGACGCTTTCGCGAGCAGGCTCGCTCCCACAGGGTTTCGGGTTGCGCACAAAATGTATGAACGCCATGAACCAAATGTGGGAGCGAGCCTGCTCGCGAAGCTTTTAAAGGCGATCAGTCAACCAGGGTGCAGGCCATGACCACAGCATCTTCACGCCCACCCACCGCCGGATAATAATCCCGACGCCGGCCAATCTCGTTGAAGCCATAACGTTCATACAACTTGAACGCGCCCGTATTGCTGTCACGCACTTCCAGAAAACATTCTCGCGCAGAAGCCGCATACGCCCGCGACATCAGATGCTCGAGCAACGTCAAGCCCAGCCCGCGCCCCTGATTCTCCGGTTTGACGGTGATATTGAGCAGGTGCGCCTCATCCAGAATGATCTGCACCACCCCGTGGCCAACCTGTTGCTCACCTTCGAACATCAGCCAGATCTGGTATTTACCCAGGCCGTCGAGAAAAATCCCCCGGGTCCACGGGTGACTGTACGCGGCGTACTCGATTTTCAGCACGGTTTCCAGATCCGCCTCGGTCATCGGGCGGAACGATACAGCGTCACTCATTCGATTCTTTCCAGCGCGCCATCAGCCGACGCATGGCTTGCCACACAGCGGCCTTGCGCTGTGGCTCTTCCATTAACAATTCCAGACCGGGAATGGCCCAGGCCGAGCCCAGACCTTCGATCTGCAATTCACGATTGAACGCTTCGGCATCCGCTTCACCGGCAAAACGCACCGCCGGCAAGCCGATCAGCCACAGACAGGCGCAGGGTGCGGCTTCCATTTGCACGGAAAGGAAACCCTGAACGAAATCACGCGCCGCCTCCGGGCCTTGATCCATGGTGCCGCGATTGAGCCACGGCCAGCGCACCGGCTCACCGACGATTTGCGGCGCATCCGGCAGACCGGCGGCGCGCAGCATGTCTTTCAGCAGCAAATAGGCGGGATCACGGCTCTGGAACGGTTCGCCTGTGGGTAACTCGACCAGCAGCAGGCATCGCCCGGCGCGCAGTAACTGCAGGGCGAAACGCGGTGGTGGCACCGGTGCCGGTTTGGCGACGACTGGCGTGTCGTCGGCCTCTTCTACCGGTTTGGCGTTGGTTCGAGTGCTGGCCAGCGAAGGACGCGGCACCTCGATCTTCGGCCGCTCACTCGGACGCGCAGCCGGTGCTGCCGGTGCTTCGGCCTGCGGAGCAAGCACGACCGGCGCCTCTACCTCGGGCTCGGGCATGTCCAGCAGCTCGGGCCGCGACGGTGCGGCGAAGGGCAATTCGGTGCGCGGCAGCCAGTTGACCACCTGCATGGCGTTCAAATAGGCGCGGCGGCGGGACTCGATTAGCAAGGGTCGGCCACTTGTGGATAACTGAAGTGCGCTGATTCTACCGCCCTTCGTTCAAGATCGCCCGTTGTAGATCGATACTCTTTCACGAGGCGCTTTACCCACGCTCTTTATACAAAGAATGCGACAGCCCGTCCCGAGAGTGAATCGCATCCTTCGTGATGCAGTACAATCGCCGCTTTTCATTGCCAACCAGCCGGGCATTCCGATGATCGAACCCAAGCGCGTCTTGCGCGCCCTCGCTGAACACTGGGCACTGCTTGAGCCACTGTGTGAGCACTTCGACCAAGGCACATTGAGCCTCAACGAACTGCGCTCGCAGCTGGCCGCCCAACAACTGGACAGCACGCCGCAGGACATCACCAGCCTGCTCGACGTGTGGATTCGCCTCGATATCCTGATTCCGGTGGCGAAAAGCCCGAACCGTTTCGAGCTGAACGCACAGATCCATGATTTCCTCGCTTATCTGCGTCGCGAGCACCGACTGGGCTTGTGCCTGGAAATCGAAGCCTATTTGCGTCACCTCGAACGTCTGGCCGGTTACATCCAGGACGCATTCGAAGTCCGCGATGGCCACGACCTTGCCCGCCAGCTGCGCCTGCTCGACATGCGCGTGCGCGATGTGCTGAAGAAGCTCGACAACGACGAACAGGCCTTGGTGGCCGTGGCCGAACGCGCGAAGACCAGCGACCGGCAGATTCCATTGCGTCAGCGTTATGCCGAAGTATTGGCAACGTGGGACGAATACGTCGAGCCGATGATCGACCTGGTGAACGCCGATGGCGCCTTCGAACAAGGCGTGCGCAAAGTCGAAACCGTGTTGCTGAAAATGCTCAGCGAACAGCAGCGCCTCGGCCATCTGGTCGATGACGACATGCTGCTGCGCACCCACGCACGCATCCTCGAGATGCAGACCAGCGCCCAACTGACGTTGCGTCACGCCCGCGAACTGCTGCTGCCGCTGCGTGAAGAAGCGCGCCGACACAACGCCGTGACCCGTGGCGCCGCGTTGGCCCTGGCGGCGATTCGCCGTAAAGGCATCGACGCCGTGCCGCAAGCCGCGATGCCGCTGTTCACCCGCCCGCAAAGCACCTTCCTCGGCAGCGCCAGTCAGGTCGAAGCCTACGTCTATGCGTTGGCGCGTTTCGAGCCAAAACCGGCGCGTTTCCCCAAGGCACACAAGACCCAGAAAGGCGAAGCCCCACGCGCGCCCCGCACAGTGCGCGAGATGGTCGACCGCTGCGAAGAAGCCTTGCCGATGCCGGATCTGATGACCTGGCTGCTCGAGCAGGAACCGGACGGCGCCACCGACGAATTGCTCTACTGGTTCTCGCGCCTGTCGCGGGAAAAACGCTTCAAGCGCGAGCGTCTGGAACGCCGCGAATACCACACTCACGAGCACCAGGTCAGCCTGCGCTCCTTCGCCCTGCTCTCGGCCAGCGACAGCGCCGCCGAGAATTCTGCGAGCATCCCCAATGCATCTTGATCTTTCCGAACTGTCGCAACTCGCGCCGATCTTCCGCGAGCTGTTCAAGGGTTACCACGTCAGCCGCCGCGATCCTGAGCTGTACGCGCAACTGTCGAACTTCCAGGATCAGTACCGCACGCTGTTCAAGGCGCTGGGTTTTGAACTGGTCTGCGACACCCGTGGTTTCTACTACTTTGTGCCGGACATGGCCGCTGCGGCGGTAAACAAGACTGCGCAGCGTCTGGCGCTGTTCACCTTTATCCTCGTTGAGCACCTGGCCGATCAGGGCCGCGACCCGATCGCCGTGCTCGATGGCGGCAGCCTCGGCCGTGAAGAACTGCCATCGCTGCTGGAGAAGTACCGCGACCTGTTCATTCAGGCCGAGGTGCAGACCGTTGAAGAGCTCGAAGAAAAGATCATGCGCCGCATGACTCAACTCGGTTTTGCCAGCGAAGAAAACGGCGTTTATCGCTTCCTGCCGCCAATGCACCGTTTCCTCGACGTGTGCCTGTCGGTACAGCAGGACCGCGATCTGGCGGCCAGCGTGCACAGCGTATTGCCGCTGCCGGCACCGGTGCTGATCGACGAAGCGGCGGAAGCCAAATTCCTCGAAACCGACGATCCGCTCGATCTTTCAGAGTTTGAAGAGGAAAGCGAAGAAGACGCACTGGCCCGCGCCATTGCCGAAGAACAGGAGTCCGACGCATGAGCCAGGAACGCTACGGCATCCGCCGCTTTGCCCTTTTGAACACCGCCGGTTACAGCCTCGGCCTGTTCCCGCTGGAAGAACCGTTGTCGGTTTACGGCGCGAACAACCTCGGTAAATCGGCGTCGATCAACGCCTTGCAGTTCCCGATTCTGGCGCGCATGTCGGACATGAGTTTCGGCAAGTACAGCCTCGAACAATCGCGGCGCTTCTACTTCGCTTCCGACACCAGCTACATCCTTGTCGAAGTGAACCTGCCGCACGGCCCGCACGTGATCGGCGTGGTCGGTCGCGGCCCGGGCGGTGGTTTCGGTCACCAGTTCTTTGCCTATGCCGGCAAGCTCGATCTGGCGCATTACCAGAAGAACGACACCTGCCTGCGCCAGAAAGAGCTGTTCAGCAACCTTGAGAAAGAAGGCCTGAAAGCCTACGAACTCAAGCCGGACGAACTGCGTCGGTTGCTGGTTGGCGGTCACACCTCGATCCCGCTCGATCTGACGCTGATCCCGCTGCGCTCCACCAGCGAGCAGAGCCTGAAGACCTTCCGCGCGCTGTTCATCAACCTGCTGCACATGCGCGAAATCACCGCGGCCAAGTTGAAGCAGTTGTTCCTCGACGCCTTCGAGCACAGCCTGCGTTCCGGCAGTGTCGATTACATCGCTGCGTGCGAAGAAGCCTTCCGCGACGTGCGCCGGATGGAACAGGACTACAACTCGCTGGTCGCCGCCGGCCCGCTGGTTGAGGCCTTGGCCAACGGCGTGAAACAGCGCGACGTGCTGCGCGGCAAACTGCATCGCCTGTCGCCGCTGCTCGATTCGTTGCTCGGCACTTGGTCGGACTACGCCAGTGCGCGCAAAGAAGAACTGACCATTCAGGCTGACCACTACCGTGGCGAGCAGGACAGCCTGCAAAACGATCAGCGCGGCGGCACTCAGGAGTTGATGCGTCTGGAGCGGGAGATTTCCGGCATCCAGCGCTGGCTCGGCGAGCTGTCGGTACTGAAGAACCGCTTCGCGCTGGTCGATGACGTCAAAGTGCTTGAGCAACAATTGCTCGCGGCCAAAGACGCGCATGACGAATTGGCCGGTGCTCTGGCGCAATCGCGCCAGTTCAGTGCTGAAGATCTGGAAGAGCGCGTGCGCGATCTGGAAAAACGCCTGAAGTCGGTGAAGCAACAACTCGATCACGCCGACAACAACAGCTACGCCCGCCTGCGCGAAGAGTTCTCGCAGCAGGACGTCGAGCGTCTGATGCGCTTGTTCAACAGCGCGCTGTTCAGCCTGCCGTTGGGCGAACACGGCATCACCCTCGACGACGATGGCGAGTGGGTCAAATCGGTTGAGCTGATTCTCGACGGCTTCAAGGGCGAGCGTTTTGAAGTGCCTGGTCTGTCGATCGACATCTCGCACATCGAGCCGCCGGCGCTACAAGCCTTGGCTGACCGTGCCGCGCTGCGCGATCAGAAAGAGCGTCTGGAAAAAGAGCTCAAGCAACTCAAGACTCAACAGGCTGTAGCCGCCGACCGCGCCGCGAGCAAAACCCAGACCGAAGCGCTGTACCAGCAAGTGCTGGACGCGCAGAAGGCGCTGGAAGATTTCCGCCGCACCCAGACTCTGAGTGCCGAGGAAGGCGACAAGCTCGAGCAACTGGCGCAGATGGAAGGCGCCCAGGACGAACTCAAGCGTTCCAGCGATGCGTTCACCGAGCGCGTCCAGCAGCTGTCGGCCAAGCTGCAACTGGTTGGCCGGCAGATCGCCGACATGGAAGCCAAGCAACGCACCCTCGACGACGCCCTGCGCCGTCGTCAGCTGCTGCCGGCGGATCTGCCGTTCGGTACGCCGTTCATGGATCCGGTCGACGATTCGATGGACAACCTGTTGCCACTGCTCAACGACTATCAGGACAGCTGGCAAGGCCTGCTGCGCGCCGACGGTCAGATCGAAGCGCTGTACGCGCAAGTGCGTCTGAAAGGCGTGGCCAAGTTCGACAGCGAAGACGACATGGAGCGCCGTCTGTCGCTGCTGATCAACGCTTACGCGCACCGTACCGATGAGGCGCTGACCCTGGGCAAGGCGCGTCGTGCGGCGGTCACCGACATCGCTCGCACCCTGCGCAACATTCGCAGCGACTACGACAGCCTCGAGCATCAACTGGCGCTGTTCAACCGCGAGATCAACAAGCGTCAGGTCTCCAACCTGCAGAGCTTCCGCATCGTTCTCGCGCCGAACAAGGAAGCCCTCAAGCACATCGACCAGATCATCCACAGCGCCGGTCAGTACGAAGAGGGCGAAACCCTGTCGGTGTTCGACCTCAGCCAAAGTGCCGAGCAGGACAACAAGAACGAAGAGGCCAAGGAATACCTGGCGCGGCTGGTGGCGGCAAACCACAACCAGCTCGGTCTCAAGGACTTGTTCGAGCTGGCCTTCGAGATCACCAAGGTCAACGGCCAGCCGGTGATCCACACCGACATCGATGGCGCGGCGTCCAACGGCACGACCATGACCATCAAGGCACTGACCAACATGTATTTGTTGCTGCACTTGATGGACCGCGATCAGGCCGGTCGCGTACGTCTGCCTTACTACCTTGATGAAGCAGCGGATATCGACGAGAAGAACCAGGCTGCGCTGCTGGAAACCAGTCTGCAACTGGGCTTCGTGCCGATTCTGGCGAGTGTGAAGCCGCAAGTCTGCGCCAGTGTCGCGATCGACCTGGAAGGCGGCAGCGGCCCGGCGGGGATCTACATCGATGAGGCGGACTGGAAGTACATCCGTCGCCATGATGTGGTCAAGGCAACGCTGAATGTTGAAGCGGATGAACCGGAGCTGGATGCGGTTTGATCGGCATTAACTGAAGGCAATAAAAAGGGCCGCGATCTGTTTGGATCGCGGCCCTTTTTTATGGCTTGGGGTTTGTGCTGATTTTGCGGGCCCTATCGCGAGCAGGCTCACTCCTACAGTTGGAATGCGTTCCCCTGTAGGAGTGAGCCTGCTCGCGATGGCGCCACTTCAGACACCATAGAATCACTTACCGAGGGAAATCTTCGGCGCCCACGTCAGCCACTCATCCTCAAACTTGTCGAACAACGGGAACGTCTGCTCAGGGCGCGCCGGGTTGCCCATGCGCTCACCGTCCGGCGTGGCGAAGGCGATGCCACCCTGAATCGCCGTCTCCAGCGACTCGGTGCGCACTGTCAGCCCATTGAACAAACCGATATCAAACCCGACACCACTGGTGTTCCAGAACCGGCTACCGCTGCGCACCAACGGCGCGTATTTCGGCTCGATCAGAATGTGCACCAACACTCGATCAGCGGTCTGGCCCAGTTCATAACCGGTGACTTTGCCCACGGTAATTTCACGGTAAGTCACTGGCACACCCGGTTTCAGCGAACCACGACGGGCCGCGCTCAAAACCAGACTCAAACCCGCCTCTTGCTTGGTCACTTCCGGCGCATTGGCTAGCGCCACGAAGTTCTTCTGCGGCCCCAGACTCTTCGCCGCCGGTTGCACTTCTATGTATTTTCCGGTCACCAGGGTTTCCAGATTTTCTGTCTTGATCAGGCCCAGCTCAGGTTTGACCACCCAGAATTGGCTGCCGACCCGGGCGATCTTCTCCGGCACTTCGGTAATCCGCGCCGTGAGGATCACCGATTGCAGATCATCGGTCAGATCGACACTTTCGATCTTGCCGACATCCAGTCCCTTGAAGCGCACCGGGGTGCCACTGCGCAGACCATCAGCGCGATCGACTTTGATCGTCACCACCGCGCCTTTCTGATTCGCCTCATCATGGTTGGCGAACAGGCGGAAACGTGGAATACGCTTCTGCAACGGCGCCTTGGCCTGCGGTGTTTCAAAAGCGATGCCACCGGCCATCAGGGTCTGCAGCGATTCGCTCTTCACTTGAATGCCGCCGGTCAGTCCGCCGGTCAGCGTGATGCCGCTGACATTCCAGAAGCGCGTCGACGCATTGACCAGGTTTTCGTATTCCTTTTCGATGTGAACACCGATGACCAGTTGCTTGCGGGTCTTGGAGAACTGGTAGCTCTGCACCGAACCGACCTTGACCTGCTTGTACAAAATCGGACTGCCAACATCGATGGAGCCAAGGACATCGGTGAACAACACCAGGTGCAGCCCCGGCGAACGCAGATCCAGCGGCGGCGCCTTCGGCCGAGCCTCGAACTCGCGTTTCGGCGCAGCGCCCTTGTCACCCGGGCGCACGGCGATGTAGTTACCTTTCACCAGCGCTTCCAGCCCGGTGATACCGGCCAGAGAAATCGACGGTTTGACCACCCAGAACTGGGTGCCATCGACCAGATAGTCTTCGGCCAACGGATCAAGAGTCAGCTCGGCAGTGGCGCTGTTCAGATCCGGGTCGATCTTCAATGCTTTCAGGTTGCCGACCTGAATGCCTTTGTACATGACTGGCGTGCGGCCAGCCTGCAGGCCTTCGAAGTCGCTGAGTTTGACCTTCACGCGAATCCCGGCAGCCGCGGCATCGAAGTCTTCGTAGAGACGGAACGGCAGGCTAGGATCGGTCGGCGGGCTATCCTTGCGGTTCTCCGGCGTGGCGAAGGCAATACCGCCCGCGACAATGCTGGCCAGCGATTCGCTGCGCACTTTCACCCCGGATAGGTTGGCGTCGATGCTGATGCCGCTGGCGTTCCAGAAACGCGTGTGTTTGCGCACCAGTTTGGCGTAGGTCGGCTCAATGAAGACTTTGAGTTCAACGGTGCTTTGATCTTCCGAAAGCACGTAGCTTTTGATCTGGCCAACCTTGATCTGTTTGTAGAACACCGGACTGCCACGGTTCAGCGAACCGAGACGATCGGCCTTGATGGTCAAATGCAGGCCGGGTTTGGCGTCCGACAGCGGCGGCTCTTCGGCCAGCGCCTTGAACTTGCGCACAGGTTCGCCTTCGCCAGGGCTGATGGCCACGTAGTTACCGGAGACCAGGGTTTCCAGACCGGTGATGCCGGCCAGGGTCACGCTCGGCTTGACCAGCCAGAAACGCGTGCTGGTCTTGAGGTATTGCTCGACGTCTTTGTTCATCTCGACGGTGGCGATCACGCCCTTGGAGTTGCCTTCGTCGTCGAGTTTGAGCGCCTTGACCTTCCCGACCGACATGCCTTTGTACATGACCTCGGTCTTGTTGGCCTGGATGCCTTCGCCACTCTCGAAGCGGATCTGAATTTCGATCCCAGTCTCGGAATAGGCACGCCAGCCGAGCCAGCCGCCGATGATCAGCGCGATCAGAGGCAGTACCCAAATGGCAGACCAGTTCGAGGCCGGTCGGGTTTTCGCTACGGGCAAATCAGTCATGGTCGTCGTCCGACTCCGTGTTATCCCAAATCAGTCGGGGATCGAAAGTTACTGCGGCGAGCATCGTCAGAATCACCACACTGGCGAAGGCGATGGCGCCAAGATTGGCTTCGACACTGGCAAGCCGGCCGAAGTTGACGACCGCCACGAGAATGGCGATCACAAAAATATCGAGCATCGACCAGCGGCCAATAAACTCGATAAAACGGTACATCCAGATGCGCTGACGGGCGGACAACGGTTGACGTCGTTGCACCGAAAACAGCAGCAGCGCGATGCCCACCAGTTTGAAGGTCGGCACCAGAATACTGGCGATAAACACCACGGCGGCGATCGGGATCATGCCATGTTGCACTAGCTGGATCACGCCGGACATGATGGTGCTCGGATCACCTTGGCCCAAAGAACTGACAGTCATGATCGGCAAGACATTGGCCGGAATATAGATGATCGCTGCCGTGATCAGCAGTGCCCAGGTGCGGGTGAGGCTGTTTGGCCTGCGAGCGTGGACCAATGCACCACAGCGGGTGCAGGTTTGCTCGTCGGTGTCCGCTTCCTGCCTGTTCAACTCATGACATTCGGTACAGACCAGAATGCCCGCATCAATCGCCCGCATGAGCATCTTCCCCTGATAGCGCCTGCCAGATCTGATGCGGTGACATCACCACTTCCAGCCAGACCTGTACCAACAACAAACCAATGAAACATACCAGGCCAAGACCAACGGTGATCGCTGCCATATCAGCCAGTTTGACGATCGCCACCAGTACGCCCATGAGGTAGACCTCGAGCATTCCCCAGTCTTTGAGGTGGTGATAAATACGGTAAAGCAACAAACCGTAACTGCGACCGACATCGAAGCGGATCGTTAGCAAGACGAATAACTGGCACAGCAACTTGAGCAGCGGTATGGCCATGCTGCACAGGAATACGACGATCGAAACACCCTGCATGTCGGTGTTGAACAGGCCGAGCACGCCGCTCCAGACCGTATCCTGCGAAGATTGTCCGAGGATATTGAGTTGCATGATCGGTAAAAAGTTTGCCGGGATGTACAGCAATAATGCTGCAATCACCAGGGCGAGGCTGCGCTGCACCACGTTATGGCGGTGGGCATACAACTCGTAACCGCAGCGTGGGCAGAGCGCTTTCTCGCCATGGGCAAGCGTTGGCTTACGCATCAGCAGGTCGCACTCGTGACAGGCCACCAAGTCTTCCAGCGGTAAATCTGACAGCCCGGGGGCGTCAACCGACTCTGACATAAAGGCTCTGGCTCCGAATAAGGTGGGGCTATTCTAGTGTTCTGATTCGAAAATAACTGTGCAAATTTGTTCGCCGTCGCGAGCAAAAAACTTTCCTGCGGGCAAAACAAAACCCCAACTGCTTTCGCAATTGGGGTTTCGGAATTTAATCTTGACGATGACCTACTCTCACATGGGGAAACCCCACACTACCATCGGCGATGCATCGTTTCACTGCTGAGTTCGGGATGGGATCAGGTGGTTCCAACGCTCTATGGTCGTCAAGAAATTCGGGGACTGACTCGTGACCTTGTGGCCTCGCTTCAGCAAATTGGGTATGTGACAGCTTTCGGTGTTTTGTGAACATCGAACTTTCGGTTCGTTTCGTCTTCACACACCGCAATCTGATGCTCTTTCGAGTAGTCAAATTGCTTGGGTGTTATATGGTCAAGCCTCACGGGCAATTAGTATTGGTTAGCTCAACGCCTCACAGCGCTTACACACCCAACCTATCAACGTCGTAGTCTTCGACGGCCCTTCAGGGAACTCAAGGTTCCAGTGAGATCTCATCTTGAGGCAAGTTTCCCGCTTAGATGCTTTCAGCGGTTATCTTTCCCGAACATAGCTACCCGGCAATGCCACTGGCGTGACAACCGGAACACCAGAGGTTCGTCCACTCCGGTCCTCTCGTACTAGGAGCAGCCCCTCTCAAATCTCAAACGTCCACGGCAGATAGGGACCGAACTGTCTCACGACGTTCTAAACCCAGCTCGCGTACCACTTTAAATGGCGAACAGCCATACCCTTGGGACCGGCTTCAGCCCCAGGATGTGATGAGCCGACATCGAGGTGCCAAACACCGCCGTCGATATGAACTCTTGGGCGGTATCAGCCTGTTATCCCCGGAGTACCTTTTATCCGTTGAGCGATGGCCCTTCCATACAGAACCACCGGATCACTAAGACCTACTTTCGTACCTGCTCGACGTGTCTGTCTCGCAGTCAAGCGCGCTTTTGCCTTTATACTCTACGACCGATTTCCGACCGGTCTGAGCGCACCTTCGTACTCCTCCGTTACTCTTTAGGAGGAGACCGCCCCAGTCAAACTACCCACCATACACTGTCCTCGATCCGGATAACGGACCTGAGTTAGAACCTCAAAGTTGCCAGGGTGGTATTTCAAGGATGGCTCCACGCGAACTGGCGTCCACGCTTCAAAGCCTCCCACCTATCCTACACAAGCAAATTCAAAGTCCAGTGCAAAGCTATAGTAAAGGTTCACGGGGTCTTTCCGTCTAGCCGCGGATACACTGCATCTTCACAGCGATTTCAATTTCACTGAGTCTCGGGTGGAGACAGCGCCGCCATCGTTACGCCATTCGTGCAGGTCGGAACTTACCCGACAAGGAATTTCGCTACCTTAGGACCGTTATAGTTACGGCCGCCGTTTACCGGGGCTTCGATCAAGAGCTTCGCGTTAGCTAACCCCATCAATTAACCTTCCGGCACCGGGCAGGCGTCACACCCTATACGTCCACTTTCGTGTTTGCAGAGTGCTGTGTTTTTAATAAACAGTCGCAGCGGCCTGGTATCTTCGACCGGCATGACTTACTTACGGAGCAAGTCCTTCACCCTCACCGGCGCACCTTCTCCCGAAGTTACGGTGCCATTTTGCCTAGTTCCTTCACCCGAGTTCTCTCAAGCGCCTTGGTATTCTCTACCCAACCACCTGTGTCGGTTTGGGGTACGGTTCCTGGTTACCTGAAGCTTAGAAGCTTTTCTTGGAAGCATGGCATCAACCACTTCGTGTTCTAAAAGAACACTCGTCATCAGCTCTCGGCCTTAAGATCCCGGATTTACCTAAGATCTCAGCCTACCACCTTAAACTTGGACAACCAACGCCAAGCTGGCCTAGCCTTCTCCGTCCCTCCATCGCAATAACCAGAAGTACAGGAATATTAACCTGTTTTCCATCGACTACGCTTTTCAGCCTCGCCTTAGGGACCGACTAACCCTGCGTCGATTAACGTTGCGCAGGAAACCTTGGTCTTTCGGCGTGGGTGTTTTTCACACCCATTGTCGTTACTCATGTCAGCATTCGCACTTCTGATACCTCCAGCAAGCTTCTCAACTCACCTTCACAGGCTTACAGAACGCTCCTCTACCGCATCACCCGAAGGTGATACCCGTAGCTTCGGTGTATGGTTTGAGCCCCGTTACATCTTCCGCGCAGGCCGACTCGACTAGTGAGCTATTACGCTTTCTTTAAAGGGTGGCTGCTTCTAAGCCAACCTCCTAGCTGTCTAAGCCTTCCCACATCGTTTCCCACTTAACCATAACTTTGGGACCTTAGCTGACGGTCTGGGTTGTTTCCCTTTTCACGACGGACGTTAGCACCCGCCGTGTGTCTCCCATGCTCGGCACTTGTAGGTATTCGGAGTTTGCATCGGTTTGGTAAGTCGGGATGACCCCCTAGCCGAAACAGTGCTCTACCCCCTACAGTGATACATGAGGCGCTACCTAAATAGCTTTCGAGGAGAACCAGCTATCTCCGAGCTTGATTAGCCTTTCACTCCGATCCACAGGTCATCCGCTAACTTTTCAACGGTAGTCGGTTCGGTCCTCCAGTTAGTGTTACCCAACCTTCAACCTGCCCATGGATAGATCGCCCGGTTTCGGGTCTATTCCCAGCGACTAGACGCCCTATTAAGACTCGCTTTCGCTACGCCTCCCTATTCGGTTAAGCTCGCCACTGAAAATAAGTCGCTGACCCATTATACAAAAGGTACGCAGTCACAGAACAAAGTCTGCTCCCACTGCTTGTACGCATACGGTTTCAGGATCTATTTCCCCCCTCTCCGGGGTTCTTTTCGCCTTTCCCTCACGGTACTAGTTCACTATCGGTCAGTCAGTAGTATTTAGCCTTGGAGGATGGTCCCCCATATTCAGACAAAGTTTCTCGTGCTCCGTCCTACTCGATTTCATGACTAAGAGATTTTTCGCGTACAGGGCTATCACCCACTATGGCCGCACTTTCCAGAGCGTTCCGCTAATCTCAAAGCCACTTAAGGGCTAGTCCCCGTTCGCTCGCCACTACTAAGGGAATCTCGGTTGATTTCTTTTCCTCAGGGTACTTAGATGTTTCAGTTCCCCTGGTTCGCCTCTTGCACCTATGTATTCAGTACAAGATAACCATCTTATGATGGCTGGGTTCCCCCATTCAGACATCTCCGGATCAAAGTCTGTTTGCCGACTCCCCGAAGCTTTTCGCAGGCTACCACGTCTTTCATCGCCTCTGACTGCCAAGGCATCCACCGTATGCGCTTCTTCACTTGACCATATAACCCCAAGCAATCTGGTTATACTGTGAAGACGACATTCGCCGAAAATTCGAATTTCTCAATTAAGAGAACTCACAAATTTTACCTTAGCCTGATCCGTTACCAGTGAAAGTAACGTTCAGTCTATCTTTCTATCACATACCCAAATTTTTAAAGAACGAACTAGTCAAAGACTAGAAATCAACATTCACCATCATCATGATGGAATGCTCATTTCTAAGCTTTATACAAGAGAAGCAGTAGTGGTGGAGCCAAACGGGATCGAACCGTTGACCTCCTGCGTGCAAGGCAGGCGCTCTCCCAGCTGAGCTATGGCCCCGTATTTCTACAGGCGTTTCCCACACAAAATTGGTGGGTCTGGGCAGATTCGAACTGCCGACCTCACCCTTATCAGGGGTGCGCTCTAACCAACTGAGCTACAGACCCAATTTCGAGCTACTAAGGCCGACCTCACCCTGCTCTTTACCACAAAGCATGGGGTACGCTCTAACCAACTCAGCTACAAACCGATACAGGCTGCTTCTTTCGTCTTCTTCAATGAATCAAGCAATTCGTGTGGGAACTTATGGAGCAGCTGATGTCGTCGATTAAGGAGGTGATCCAGCCGCAGGTTCCCCTACGGCTACCTTGTTACGACTTCACCCCAGTCATGAATCACACCGTGGTAACCGTCCTCCCGAAGGTTAGACTAGCTACTTCTGGGTGCAACCCACTCCCATGGTGTGACGGGCGGTGTGTACAAGGCCCGGGAACGTATTCACCGTGACATTCTGATTCACGATTACTAGCGATTCCGACTTCACGCAGTCGAGTTGCAGACTGCGATCCGGACTACGATCGGTTTTATGGGATTAGCTCCACCTCGCGGCTTGGCAACCCTTTGTACCGACCATTGTAGCACGTGTGTAGCCCAGGCCGTAAGGGCCATGATGACTTGACGTCATCCCCACCTTCCTCCGGTTTGTCACCGGCAGTCTCCTTAGAGTGCCCACCATTACGTGCTGGTAACTAAGGACAAGGGTTGCGCTCGTTACGGGACTTAACCCAACATCTCACGACACGAGCTGACGACAGCCATGCAGCACCTGTCTCAATGTTCCCGAAGGCACCAATCCATCTCTGGAAAGTTCATTGGATGTCAAGGCCTGGTAAGGTTCTTCGCGTTGCTTCGAATTAAACCACATGCTCCACCGCTTGTGCGGGCCCCCGTCAATTCATTTGAGTTTTAACCTTGCGGCCGTACTCCCCAGGCGGTCAACTTAATGCGTTAGCTGCGCCACTAAGAGCTCAAGGCTCCCAACGGCTAGTTGACATCGTTTACGGCGTGGACTACCAGGGTATCTAATCCTGTTTGCTCCCCACGCTTTCGCACCTCAGTGTCAGTATCAGTCCAGGTGGTCGCCTTCGCCACTGGTGTTCCTTCCTATATCTACGCATTTCACCGCTACACAGGAAATTCCACCACCCTCTACCATACTCTAGCTCGACAGTTTTGAATGCAGTTCCCAGGTTGAGCCCGGGGATTTCACATCCAACTTAACGAACCACCTACGCGCGCTTTACGCCCAGTAATTCCGATTAACGCTTGCACCCTCTGTATTACCGCGGCTGCTGGCACAGAGTTAGCCGGTGCTTATTCTGTCGGTAACGTCAAAACAGCAACGTATTAAGTTACTGCCCTTCCTCCCAACTTAAAGTGCTTTACAATCCGAAGACCTTCTTCACACACGCGGCATGGCTGGATCAGGCTTTCGCCCATTGTCCAATATTCCCCACTGCTGCCTCCCGTAGGAGTCTGGACCGTGTCTCAGTTCCAGTGTGACTGATCATCCTCTCAGACCAGTTACGGATCGTCGCCTTGGTGAGCCATTACCTCACCAACTAGCTAATCCGACCTAGGCTCATCTGATAGCGCAAGGCCCGAAGGTCCCCTGCTTTCTCCCGTAGGACGTATGCGGTATTAGCGTTCCTTTCGAAACGTTGTCCCCCACTACCAGGCAGATTCCTAGGCATTACTCACCCGTCCGCCGCTGAATCCAGGAGCAAGCTCCTCTCATCCGCTCGACTTGCATGTGTTAGGCCTGCCGCCAGCGTTCAATCTGAGCCATGATCAAACTCTTCAGTTCAAACATCTTTGGGTTTTTAAGAAACCCTAAACTTGGCTCAGCAATCGTTGGTTACATCTTTGATTTCTCGCGGAGTAACTTGTGATGCTGATAATCTTGTTGACTATCAGTCTGACTCCACAAGCACCCACACGAATTGCTTGATTCAGTTGTTAAAGAGCGGTTGGTTAAGATCTTTCGTCTCAACCGAGGCGCGCATTCTACAGCAGCCTCATTTGCTGTCAAGTGATTATTTTCAGAAGTTTTCGAAGAATTCTTCAACAACTTCAACCACTTGCGCTTCCGATCTCTCGTCAGCGGGAGGCGAATTCTACAGCGTTACACGCTGCTGTCAACACCTCTTCTTCAACTTCTTTCTGGCTTCGATGAACTGAAGCAACCTGCCGCCAAAACCTACATAACTCATTGAATCTCAAGGAGTTTTCCGTTTCGACTGCGCCGGAAGTGGGGCGAATTATAGACATCCTGAATCTGCCGTCAACCGTTAATTTCGCTTTTCTTGCAAAACCTGCTTTTTAGCCAGCAAACGCGGGATCCGACGCATCACTGGCGGAATACGCAGCAACAGAAGCACCGCGCCTACAAAGGCATAGATCGCCCATTCCTCGAGATCAGCACGCACGATCCACAGCATATGCAGCAAACCCAGGCCAAGAATCACATAGACCAGACGATGCAGCTTCTTCCAGCGCGACCCCAAACGACGCTGACTGTAGCGATTTGACGTCACCGCCAGCGCCAACAATCCGAGAAAACCCAAAGCCCCCACTATTATGTAGGGCCGCTTACGCAACTCGACAGTCAGCTGCGACCAATCGAAACCCAGAATAAACGCCATATAACTACACAGATGCAAAACCACATAGGCAAAACACCAGAGCCCCAGCTGCCGGCGCACTGCAATCCACCCAGCCCAACCGGTGAGCTTCTGCATAGGTGTCATGCTCAGAGTGATCAACAACAACACCAACGTCCCCAAGCCCAGCCGATCCACCAGCACTTTGCCAGGATCGGGCCCGAGCAAATCCCCGAGAGCCTGATACAACCACAGCATCGGCCAGACTGCCGCCGCAATGAAAACGCCTATACGCCAGTACGGGAATCGCATCAGTAATTCTTCCGCAGATCGAGCCCTGTGTATAAAGAAGCGACTTCATCCGAGTAGCCGTTGAACATCTGCGTATCCCGCACATTTGGCTTGAACAGACTGTTTGGCAATCGCCGCTCCCGCGCCTGGGTCCAGCGTGGGTGATCAACCGTCGGGTTCACATTCGCATAGAAGCCGTATTCATCTGCCGCGATACTCTGCCAGGTCGTCTTCGGCTGCTCGCTGACCAGGCTGATACGGACGATGGATTTAACGCTCTTGAAGCCGTACTTCCATGGCACCACCAAGCGCAGAGGCGCACCGTTCTGATTCGGTAACTCGCGGCCATACATACCCACCGCCAGAATCGCCAGTGGATTCATCGCCTCATCCAACCGCAAGCCTTCTACATAAGGCCAATCGATCAGGGCAAACCCTGAACGCTGGCCAGGCATGCTCTTGGGATCCTGCAAGGTTTCAAAACGGATGTATTTGGCCTTGGACGTTGGCTCGACCTGCTTGAGCAGCGCCGAGATTGGAAAACCGATCCACGGAATGACCATCGACCACGCCTCGACACAGCGCAAGCGATAGATGCGCTCTTCCAATTGGTACGGCTTCATGAAGTCTTCCAGCGCATAGCGCCCTGGCTTACCCACCTCCCCGTCGACCACCACACTCCATGGTTCGGTTTTCAGCGAGCCCGCATTCGCCGCCGGGTCGCCCTTGTCGGTACCGAACTCATAAAAGTTGTTGTAGTGAGTGGCGTCTTTATAAGGCGTGATCGCCTCATCCTTGACGTTGACCGCCCCCCATTTAGTAGAAGGCAGCTTCTCGGTGAACCATGCAGGTGCCTTGCCCGGCTCGACATCGGCATACCGCGCCGCATCGTCGGCATTGGCCCAGCGCGGCAGGCTACTGACGGCGATACCGGCAGCAGTGGCCCCCAGCAATTGGCGGCGAGAGAGATAAATGGACTCAGGCGTGACATCCGACTCGTAGCAGTCGGACGCTTTGGGGACTTTGATCAACATGGCAACTCCGCAGCTTTGGAGGACAGATGCACCCATAGACTGCGGAGTATGCGGGAAATTACATCACTCGGCTTTTTTGTGCCGACGAAGATGCAACAGGTACTGAACCGGGCCGGAAGCCGCGTAAGCGAGGAACACCAGCAACAGAATGCGCGGCGGATCACTGAAGACCACGGCGAACACCAGCACCACCGCAAGGATCGCCACAAACGGTACGCGCCCCTTCAAGTCCAGCTCTTTAAAGCTGTTGTACTTGATGTTGCTGACCATCAGCATGCCGGCAGCCGCCACCATCAACGCGACCAGGAACGACATCTTCGAACCCTGGATCCCGTAATCACTGAATGCCCAGACAATCCCCGCCACCACACCGGCCGCTGCCGGACTGGCCAGACCGATGAAGTAACGTTTATCGGCCGTGCCAACCTGCGTATTGAAACGCGCCAGACGCAACGCCGCGCCTGCTACATAGATGAAGGCAACCATCCAGCCGACCTTGCCCATGTCGCCCAACGCCCAACCGAATGCCAGCAACGCCGGTGCAACACCGAACGCGACCATATCCGACAGCGAGTCGTACTCGGCGCCAAAGGCACTTTGCGTATTGGTCATGCGCGCGACACGACCGTCGAGGCCGTCGAGCACCATGGCGACGAAAATCGCGATCGCGGCGAACGCAAAATACTTGCTCGCGTTCGCCGAATCACCGGCACTCAACGCAGCCTGGGCGCTCATCGAGTTGATGATGGAGTAAAACCCTGCGAACAGGTTCGCAGTGGTGAACAGGTTCGGCAGCAGATAGATACCACGATGCCGGACTTTACGACCTTCTGCGTCGTGCCCTTCTTCGATGTGCTCATCGATGGGCAACAGGCTTTCGGCGTCAGAAGCCTTGTTCGGCTCTTCGGGACGTTCGCTCATGGACATTACCTTGCAACGGTTTGAAGAAAATTCGACAGGTGCTTGAGGACGACAGTTCGGCCACAAACGCTGCAGCTTTATACCAGAACCACCGCCTCAAACGAAAAAACGCGGCCGAGGCCGCGTTTTTTCATACAAGGGACAACGACTTAGTTTTTGGCTTTGTCGACGATCTTGTTGGCACCGATCCACGGCATCATGGAGCGCAGTTGCTCGCCGATGACTTCGATACCGTGAGCGGCGTTGTTACGACGCTTGGCGGTCATCGAAGGGTAGCCGGTTGCGCCTTCGCTGATGAACATTTTGGCGTATTCGCCGTCCTGAATACGTTTCAGGGCGTTGCGCATGGCCTGACGGGATTCGGCGTTGATCACTTCCGGACCGGTCACGTACTCGCCGTACTCAGCGTTGTTGGAGATCGAGTAGTTCATGTTGGCGATACCGCCTTCGTACATGAGGTCAACGATCAGTTTCAGTTCGTGCAGGCACTCGAAGTAGGCCATTTCCGGCGCGTAGCCAGCTTCAACCAGGGTTTCGAAACCGGCTTTTACCAGTTCAACGGTACCGCCGCACAGAACGGCTTGTTCGCCGAACAGGTCGGTTTCGGTCTCGTCCTTGAAGGTGGTTTCGATGATGCCGGTACGACCGCCACCAACGCCAGCGGCGTAGGACAGCGCAACGTTTTTGGCGTTGCCCGAGGCGTCCTGGTAGATAGCGATCAGGTCAGGGATACCGCCGCCCTTGACGAACTCGGAACGTACGGTGTGACCCGGAGCTTTCGGCGCGATCATGATCACGTCGAGGTCGGCACGCGGAACAACCTGGTTGTAGTGGATCGCGAAGCCGTGGGAGAAGGCCAGGGTGGCGCCTTTCTTGATGTTCGGCTCGATTTCGTTTTTGTACAGCGAGGACTGGAATTCGTCCGGGGTCAGGATCATGACCAGGTCGGCCGCAGCAACAGCGGAAGCAACGTCGGTCACTTTCAGGCCGTGAGCTTCAGCTTTGGCAACAGTGGCCGAACCTTTACGCAGACCAACGGTAACGTCGACACCGGAGTCTTTCAGGTTGCACGCTTGGGCGTGGCCCTGGGAACCGTAACCGATGATGGCAACTTTCTTGCCCTGGATGATCGACAGGTCGCAGTCTTTATCGTAGAAAACTTTCATGAATTTCCCCTTTATATCCAGGCCGTTCAGGCCATTCGCTAATTTGGTTTAGATGCTGAGTACTTTGTCGCCGCGAGCAATGCCGGTTACGCCGCTACGGACGGTTTCCAGAATCGATGCGGTGCCGATGGACTGAATGAAGCTGTCGAGCTTGTCGCTGGTACCGGTCAGTTGAACGGTATACACGCTGGCGCTGACATCGACGATCTGTCCACGGTAAATATCGGTGGTGCGTTTGATCTCGGCGCGTTGGGCGCCAGTGGCCTTGACCTTGACCAGCATCAGTTCGCGCTCGATGTGAGCACTTTCCGAGAGGTCCACCAGCTTGACCACTTCGATCAGCTTGTTCAGGTTTTTGGTGATCTGCTCGATGACTTCATCGTGACCCACAGTGGTCAGCGTCAGACGCGACAGGGTCGGGTCTTCGGTCGGGGCCACAGTCAGGCTTTCGATGTTGTAGTTGCGCTGCGAGAACAGGCCGACTACGCGAGACAAAGCGCCGGGTTCGTTTTCCAGAAGCAAGGAAATAATGTGCCGCATGATTAAGTACGCTCCGTCTTGCTCAGCCACATATCGCGCATCGAGCCGTCTTTGATCTGCATCGGGTAGACGTGCTCGCTGGTGTCGACCGAAATATCGATCACGACCAGGCGATCCTTCATGGCGAACGCTTCTGCCATCTTCGACTTCAAATCTTTCGATTCGGTGATGCGTACGCCAACGTGGCCGTAGGCTTCAGCCAGCTTGACGAAGTCAGGCAGCGATTCCATGTAGGAGTGCGAGTGACGGCTGCCGTAGCTCATGTCCTGCCACTGACGAACCATCCCCAGAACACCGTTGTTCAGGATGACGATTTTGACTGGCAAGCCATATTGCAGGCAGGTCGACAGTTCCTGGATGTTCATCTGGATACTGCCTTCACCGGTGACGCAGGCAACGTCGTCATCCGGGAAGCTCAACTTGATGCCCATGGCCGCCGGAAAACCGAAGCCCATGGTGCCCAGACCACCGGAGTTGATCCAGCGATTTGGCTTGTTGAACGTGTAGTACTGCGCCGCGAACATCTGGTGCTGGCCCACGTCGGAAGTGATAAAGGCATCGCCCTTGGTCACTTCGCAGAGGGTTTCGATCACGGTCTGCGGCTTGATCAGGCTGCCGTCGCCCTTTTCGTAAGGGAACAGGCCGCGATCACCGCGCCATTCATCCACCTGCTTCCACCAACTGGCCACGGACTCCTTGTTCGGGGTCTCGCCGATTTCCTTGAGGATCGCGACCATTTCGGTCAGGACGCTCTCGACAGGACCCACGATTGGCACGTCGGCCTTGATGGTCTTGGAAATCGAAGCCGGGTCGATGTCGATGTGAATGATCTTGGCGTTCGGGCAGAACTTCGCTGCGCCATTGATCACGCGATCGTCGAAGCGTGCACCGACAGCCAGGATCACGTCAGCATGGTGCATCGCCAGGTTGGCGGTGTAACTGCCGTGCATGCCGAGCATGCCGATGAACTGACGATCAGTCCCCGGGAAACCACCCAGGCCCATCAACGTGTTGGTCACGGGCAGGTTGAGCATTTTCGCCAGTTCGGTCAGCGGTGCGGAACCGTTGCCGAGAATTACGCCGCCACCGGAGTACATGACCGGACGCTTGGCCGCCAGAAGCATTTCTGCTGCCTTGCGGATTTGCCCGGAGTGACCACGAACGGCCGGGCTGTAGGAACGCAGCTTGGCTTTCTTCGGGAAGATGTATTCGAACTTCTCGGCCGGGTTGGTCATGTCTTTCGGGATATCGACCACGACCGGGCCCGGACGACCGGATTGCGCCAGGTAGAACGCCTTCTTCATGACTTCCGGGATTTCCGAGGCGTGCTTGATCATGAAGCTGTGCTTCACGATCGGCCGGGAGATACCGATCATGTCGGTTTCCTGGAACGCGTCGGTGCCGACCATGGTGCTTGGCACCTGACCGGAAATGATCACCATTGGAATCGAGTCCATATAGGCGGTCGCGATACCGGTGATGGCGTTTGTGGCGCCAGGACCGGACGTCACCAATACCACGCCGGCTTTACCGGTGGCACGGGCATAACCGTCAGCCATATGGGTTGCCGCTTGTTCGTGACGAACCAGGATGTGAGTCACTTCCGGTTCTTTGAACAGGGCATCGTAAACATGCAGGAGAGCACCACCCGGGTACCCGTAGATATATTTGACGCCTTCGTCACGCAAAAAGCGGACGAGCATCTCACCGCCAGATAAAAGCTCCACGTTGTTCACCTCTAAAACGCCAGAATACCGTCCACAAAAAAGGGGCGGGTCTTAATAGGTTTACTTCTCGGCAGAGCATGAGCGACGGTGGTCGCCGACTACGTCAGCACTGACTGAGCAAGTATTGGGATCGTCCCAAGTGTTGCGGGCCTTTCCCACCCAGCGCGAGGTAACGCGTTGCGGGTGTAACAGGTCGGCGCGGATGTGCGCCTCATGATCTACCGAGTGGGTCTGCTTCTGGCAGTCCCTCTACAGCGGACTTTGGATTCTTCTGTTTCGCCCTCTCCAAGTCAAGCCGTCTATGTGGTTAATTGTGGGTAAGCACATGAGAACGCAAGAAAAAACCTGAAAACCGCTACTCTGTTAGTGTCAATTGCGCATTTTTGCCAAGGAATCAGCATGCGAACGCTCCTCCTTACTCTGCTGATCGGCCTCAGCCCATGGTGCATGGCCGCTCAAATCTACAAGTGGGTCGATGCCCAGGGTGTCACGCACTTCGATGCTCAGCCGCCACCGGGTCAGCCATCGACGACAATGCAGACGCCCTCCTCGCCTCCGACCACACCGGCGGCAATGCCGGGCAGCGGTGTACTCGGTGACCAGAAGGCTATCGACAACAAAGTGAAGAAACAGGTGGCCGACCAACAGGCGCAGCTCAAGCAGTTTTGCGAGCAGGCACGCACGAACCTTGCGCAATTGCAGAACAATCCGCGTTTGAGGGAAGCGGTGGAGGGACAGATGCGACGGCTGGATGATGCGCAGCGTCAGGAACGCATTGTCGAGGCTCAGAAACAGATAGCCGAGAATTGCCAATAGCCATCTGCAGGACTGTAGGAGCTGTCGAGTGAAACGAGGCTGCGATCTTTTGACTTTAAAGATCAATAGATCGCAGCCTTCGGCAGCTCCTACACAGAATCGGTATTAGCGCGTGGCAGTGATCAACAGGTCAAACTCTTTGAGCAACACCTGAAGCTGACGATCCTTGCCCTGCAAGTTGCGCTGGGCGAAGACCATTTCAGCCATTTCCTGGATGCCCGAGGCGTTCGGCAACGGCAGATCCTGCTCAAGGATGTATTTCATCTTCGGCAGGAAGATCCATTGCAGCCATTGCTCGAAGTCGAGCGTATCGACCGAAAACGGCTCGACACTGCTCAACGCTTCCACCGACGGCTGAACCTCGTCCCACCAGCCTTGAGTGCGCAGTTCACGCTCGATCAGCAACAGCTGATCGGCGATTTTCGGGAAACGAGCATCCATTACAGCGAAACCTTGGCCTTCTGACGGGCCTGAGCGGCACCGGCGGAATCGCCTTGTTTCTCACGGGACTGAGCGATGATTTCCCACAGGTTGGCTTGCAGGTCCGGACGACCGTTGGCCATGGTCAGCGCGCGACGAGCGAATTGCTCCGCTTGTGGCGCATCACCTTGGGCCATGCGCACCTGCGCCAAGCGATAAAGCACTTGCGGCTCACGCGGGGCAACACGCTGAGCACGCTCCAGACTGGAGGACGCACCGTTGAGGTCGCCGCCGGCCTGTTGTTGCTGCGCTGTTGTCAGCAAGGCGAGCACCGGACCATCCAGTTGCTCGTCGGCGGAAAGTCCACCGCCACTGCTGGCCGAAGGAATTCCGCTCGGCGTCGAAGGCATGTTGTAAGTGCCCGAGTTGATCGGCGCCGATTCAACTGCTGAGGGGTTGTACGGCCCAGGCGTGATACCACCGGACGCCGGACCCGGCACGATTGGCGAGGAGCTGATCGGCGCAGAAGTCGTCGCGCCGCCACCCGGCACCATCACCACCACGCCAGTGTCACCTTGCGGAATCGCCTGGGTCTGGCCCTGTGCTGGACGCTTCACCGTCGTTTGACGGAAGCCGCCATTGGCCGAAATACGTTCGCTGTTGGACACCGCAGTACCGGAGTCAACCACCGGAATCGAACCACGCTGTACGGTAGAGCAGCCGCTGAGCAAAGCCACGGCGGTCACCGCTGGAATCAACCACTTGTTCACTTGAAACCCTCTTTGCTTAATTCATCCAGCCCTTGACCCAATCCATCACCGACTCGCCGGAGGCAGGCGTTTCGCCCGCACACGCGGCGCCGGGTGGCGGTTCGCTGCCGCGAATATACGGCATCTGCACCGCCCCCGGACAGTTGGCATCGGAGCCCTGCCCGGTACGCGAATCGACCCAAGCCTGTACGACATTGTCCGGCTGCGGCATGTCCAGCGGTAGCGGATCGGCCTTGCGCATGAAACTGGTCCAGACCTGCAACGCACCGGTGGCCCCGGTGAACGGCGTCTTGCCGTTGTCATCGCGCCCCAGCCAGACCACCGCCAGCAGATCCTGACTGAAACCGGCGAACCAGCTGTCACGGGAATCGTTACTGGTACCGGTCTTGCCCGCCAGCGTCAAAGTCTTGGGCAACACGTTATAAACCGAGCTGCCGGTACCTTCACGCATCACGCGCTGCATGGCGTTCTGGATCAGATAGATGGACGCCGGATCGAAGCGCTGCTCGATCTGGAACGGATAACGCTTGAGCGGTTCGCCCTCGGCGGTCAGCACACTGCGAATGCCGCGCATCGGCGTATTGAAACCACCGTTGGCCAGCGTCTGGTACATGGTCGCGACTTCGATCGGGGTCATGCCACCGGCGCCAAGCAACATCGACGGGAATGCCGGGAACTCACGCGTCACGCCCAGACGACCCAAGGTCTTGAGTACGTTAGGTACGCCAACTTCCAGACCCAGACGCGAGGTCGACAGGTTGTAGGAATGCGCCAGCCCCTGATAAAGGAACACGGTGCCGTGGGAGCGGCGATCATAGTTCTGCGGCTTCCACACCTGACCGTTGGCACCTTTGACCGACAACGGATCGTCCGACAGCCAACTGGTCAGGGTGTACTGGCTCGGTTTCTCCAGCGCGGTCAGATAAACCGCTGGCTTGATCAACGAACCGATCGGTCGCACGGCATCCAGCGCACGGTTGAACCCGGCATAACTGGCCTGACGGCTGCCGATCATCGCCTGGACTTCGCCGGTTTCCGGATTGGTCACGACCATCGCCGCTTCCACATCATCGGAGCCTTTACGCCCGGACAGACGTTTAAAGGTGTCGTTGACCGACGCCTCGGCCTTCATCTGCAGGATCGGATCGAAACTGGTGAAGATGCGCAGGCCTTCTTCGGTCAAGTCTTCGTCGCGGTAGTCTTCACGCAACTGACGTTTGACCAGATCGATAAAGCCCGGGAACGAGCTGTCGGCGAGCTTGCCGCGCGTGGTTACGCCCAATGGCATTTTCTTCGCCGCTTCGACCTGCTCGGCCGTCGCCACACCCTGTTGCTCAAGCACATCGAGCACCAGGTTACGCCGTTCAAGTGCGCGCTCCGGGTTGCGACGCGGGTTGTAGTAAGACGGGCCTTTGACCATGCCGACCAGTAACGCTACCTGATGCAGTTTCAGCTCGGACAACGGCTGACCGAAGAAGAACTGACTGGCCAGACCGAAACCGTGGACCGCACGTTGACCGTCCTGGCCGACAAAGACTTCGTTGAGGTAGGCCTCAAGGATTTCCTTTTTGTCGTAATGCAGCTCCAGCAGCATCGCCATCATCGCTTCGGTGAGTTTGCGGGTCAGGCTGCGTTCGTTGGTCAGGTAGAAGTTTTTCACCAACTGCTGGGTCAGCGTACTGCCGCCCTGCGTCATCTTGCCGCCCGAGGTGTTGACCCAGATAGCGCGGGCAATCGACTTCGGCGACACGCCCCAGTGGCTGTAGTAATCGCGGTCTTCGACAGCGACCAGAGTTTCAAGCAGGTACGGCGGCACCTGATCGAGTTTGATCAGAATGCGGTCTTCGAGATTTTTCGGATAAATACCACCGATCATCAGCGGTTCGAGGCGCACCACAGACAATTTCGATCCGTTGGTCGCTGACAGCTCAGCCACATAATCGCCAGAGAAACGCACGCGCACCGGCTGCGGCTTTTCCAGACCTTCATAGAACTGGAAGCCACGGGTATTCAGATCGACGGTGTTGCCGCTAACGGCTGCCGCGCCGGGACCATTGCTCACGGCTTCGCGGCGATAACCGAGGGCATCGAGTTCGGTAAGGAAGTCGTCCTTGCTGAGCTTTTGTCCGACGAACAGCTCGAGCGGCCGCGCGTAAACCTTGGCCGGGATGGTCCAGCGCTTGCCGGAGAACTTCTCCTGCACCACGGCATCGAGGTAAACGGCGAAGCCAGCCAGCACGACAAGGCCGACCAGACTGAGTTTAATGGCCCAGCTCAACCATGGGCTAAGGCCCTTGGAGGGTGGTTTTTTCTTGGTACGGGGGGATCGAGTTCGAGTCATGGCGGCGGATTATACGCACTTTATTCATCCTCAACAGGAGCGCTCCGAGGTTTGCGTCGGGCTGGCGAGCGGCCATAATGGCGGCCTCGAATTTCCCCCAGTCTCTGAAGGATCGCCCGTGAGCCAGTCTCTGATCGCTGCCCTGCAAAACCCGGCCCTCTACCCGCACCCTGTCGAAGGGTTTCAGGTCATCGAAACCCATATCTCGTGGGTGATCCTCACCGGTCCCTTCGCTTATAAAGTGAAGAAGCCGGTTAATTTCGGCTTCCTCGACTTCACTGGCCTCGAATCGCGCGCGCATTTCTGTGCGGAAGAGCTGCGTTTGAACCAGCGTCTGACCGATGATTTGTATCTGGAAGTGTTGCCAGTCACCGGCAGCCTTGAAGCACCGCAACTGGGCGGCGACGGTCCGGCCATCGAATACGTGCTGAAAATGCGTCAATTCCCGCAGAGCGGTTTGCTCAGCACCTTGCAAGCCAACGGTGAGCTGACGACTCGGCACATCGACGAGATGGCAGAGCAGATCGCACGCTTCCACCTCACCGCGCCAAAGGTCCCGGCCGAACACGACGCCGGCACCCCGGACAGCGTGATGGCGCCGGTCTCGCAAAACTTCGAACAGATCCTGCCGTTTCTCAGCGACAAAAACGATCTGCTGCAACTCGAGGCACTGAAAGCCTGGGCCGAAAGCAGCTTCGAACGTCTCAAGCCACTGTTCGCCCAGCGCAAGGCCGAAGGGTTCACCCGTGAATGCCACGGTGATATCCACTTGGGCAACGCCACGGTCATCGACGGCAAAGTGGTGATCTTCGACTGCATCGAGTTCAACGAACCGTTCCGCTTTACTGATGTCTGGGCCGACACCGGTTTCCTCGCGATGGACCTGGAAGACCGTGGTCTGAAATCCCTGGCGCGCCGCTTCATCAGCCAGTATCTGGAACTGACTGGCGACTATCAGGGCCTGGAAGTGCTGAACTTCTATAAAGCCTACCGTGCACTGGTGCGTGCCAAGGTTGCCCTGTTCAGCATGCCGGCGGACGCGACCCCGGTGCAGCGCGCCACCACCCTGCGCCAGTACCGCAACTACGCCAACCTGGCGGAAAGCTACAGCACCATTCCATCGCGTTTCATGGCAATCACCCACGGTGTTTCCGCTGTCGGCAAGAGCCACGTGGCCATGCGTCTGGTCGAAGCGCTGGGCGCGATTCGCCTGCGTTCCGATGTCGAGCGCAAGCGTCTGTTCGGTGAGCAAACCGTTGCCAACGACGTGCAGGCCGGTATCTATAGTGCCGACGCCAGCGCCGCCACTTACGCGCGTCTGCATGAAATTGCTGAAGTGATCCTGCACGCCGGTTTCCCGGTGGTGATCGACGCGACTTACCTGAAGCGCGAACAACGCGACAACGCGGCAAAAATTGCCGAAGCCACCGGCACGCCATTCCTGATCCTCGATTGCAACGCGCCACAAGCGGTGATCGAGAGCTGGCTGGCGATCCGTCAGGCCGACCAAAAGGATCCGTCCGATGCCACCCTGGCGGTGATCGAAGCGCAGCAAGCCAATCGCGAAGCGCTGACGCCGGAAGAAATCCTGCGCAGCAAACGTGTACAGACCAATGAATCCGGCACGCTGGACACCGTGGTCGCGCAGATTCGTCAACGCCTGCCTGGCCTGTAAGAAACTATTTCGGCCGTGAAGCCCACGCTTGCTTCACGGCCGTCAAATAGTGGCACTATACTGGCGTCATAAAACCAACGGTGATATGACATGAGCCAGCCGAAACTTCTCGACACCCCGCTATATGCCTTGCTGCACAAAGATGACATCACAGGTTTCAACAAAGAGCGCCCACAAGATGGCCCGATCGACATGGTCGGCGGCGATTTCCGTGGTCTTGATTTGCGTGAACTGAATGCCGATGGCGTGGATTTCAGGGACGCGTATTTCCGTTCTGCCGATCTGCGAGGCATCGATTTCCGCAATGCGTCGCTGGAAGGCGCGAGCCTGGCTCACGCGCAGATTTCCGGGGCTTACTTCCCGCCGGAACTGAGCGCTGACGAGATTCTGATGTCGATGAATTTCGGTACGCGTTTGCGTTATCGCACTCGCTGACAGGCTTATCCCTCGCTGACACGACGCCTCCCCTGTAGGCGTGAGCCTGCTCGCGATAGCGGTCTAACATTCAACACATGTGTGCCTGCCAGTCCGCTATCGCGAGCAGGCTCACGCCTACATTGATATGTGTTTTTTCCCCTTCTTTCTGCGTTCGCAGGCCTTTCAAGCGCCCTTTCTTAGAAGCGTTTGCGTTGAATCCGACCAAACAATCACGCTTTTCCTACTGATGGCTACACTCCTGAGAAGCTCGCCCACGCACCATTCGGCCGTCGCAAGGAGGCTTGATGAATGATGAACTGCAACACCTGAAGAATCTTGGCAAGACGTCGGCGCAATGGCTGCATGCCGTGGGCATCCACAGCGCCTCGGACTTGCGTCGCCTGGGCGCGGTGGACGCCTACCGGGCCGTGCGTACCCGCGGGTTTCGCGCATCGAAGGTGTTGTTGTATGCGATCGAAGGCGCGCTGATGGATGTGCACTGGAACGACATCCCTGCCGAACGCAAGGACGCCCTCAACAAGCAACTCGAAGCCATTTCCTCGCGCCACAAGAACTGAACGGGCATTGACCGTCATGTATTTACTGGGGGAACAATCGGCCTGCGCCGATGCCTTGATCAACCGTTTGCAGAGCTTGCCCGCACTGTGGCTGCGCGATTTGGCGCCTTGCGGTCCAATGCTGGAACTGGAGGCGGCGGATGATTTGCTGACGCAGTTACCCGCCGATCAGCTATTCATGCTGAATGAAGGGATGATCAACGGCTGTATCGGCGCCCGTCCGCTGTTTTATTGGCAGGACGGCGATTTGATCGGCCTTCAGCAAGGTGAGGACTGGGCTGATTGCCGTTTGTGCAGTGACGGGGCGTTGCGCTTGACGCCCTATTGGCGCCGTGAGGTTTTCCAGCATGTGTATGCCGACGCTCATCGGACAGACCAGTTTCTAGAGTATCTGCTGGGGCAGATGGCGATCCTCGCCCATGCCGTCGCGGAACTGAAACCGCGCGAGTTTCGCAGCACCAATGGCTTCAAACGGGTCGAGGCGGGTGAAATCCTCATCAACCAAGGGGACGCGGCTGATCACGTGTTCGTGATCATCGACGGACATGCCGAAGCGTTTGTCGACGGGCATAAGGTGGGAGATGTGGCCAAAGACGAGATTTTCGGTGCCATGGCCGTGTTTACCGGCGAGCCACGCAATGCCACGGTGATCGCACGAGAACCGAGCACGGTGATGCTGATTCCCGGTGATCATTTTTTGAGCATGACCCGCACCAATCCAAAGATCGCCCACAGCCTGATCGAGAGCATGGCACGGCGGATCGGCCAGTTGAATCGGCAGATCACGCAAATGACACCGACTGAAGGTCAATGCTAAAAGTCTTTGTTTGCGGGGCGTACCGACCATTTTCCAGACGATTTCAAAGAAACGGAAAAACAGTTGTTGACTTGATAATGAGAATCGCTATGATTATCACAACTGGTCGCGAGATCAGTCGATATTCTGAAAAGCCCTTGGTTCGGACTCTCAGATTATCTCCTCATCAGGCTAATCACGGTTATTTGACCCGGTTTTTACCGGGTCTTTTTTTGCCTGTGGAAAAGTCATTTGCCGAACTGTTTACGCATCTGCTCGCAGTAATCCTGTTTTGGCGTGGCCGGCGTGTACCAAACGTAGTCGGCCATCGCGGCGGTCACTTCGGCGCCCTGCTCCGCCAACAGCAACACGGTGGGTGCCTGGGCGGCGCCCAGATCCACAACATGCAACGGCACGCCGACGTCCTTGCGCGCATGCCACGCACCGGCCAGCAGGACTGAAGGTGAAGGAGCCGCCAGCAGACGCTCGGCCATACGCCGATCACGTTGTTGCTGAACGGCGAGCATCGCCGGCATCTGTGATTCGGGCAGCAGGCCACAGTGGGAATCGCTGATCTGCTCCAGCAAAACAGCTTTCACGGATGCTGTATTGCTGCGATCCCCGTTAAGCACAGGTGGATCACGATAGAAGGTGCGGATTTCAGCGCTGTTCAAATTCGCCGCCAGCAGTGGATACGGCTGAGTCAGCGCGAAGCGGACAATGGGTCCATAGAGATTCCAGTCCCAGCCGTCCTCCCAGGCCAATGCACCCGACAGGTCAGCGGGCGGCGTTTTCGCCTGGCGCACTTGATCAACGCGAGGCTGCTGATCCGGCGTGAGCATTTCCAATAGCAGACTGCCCTGCGACCGCTGTTCACCGAGCGAGCGCAACAGCCACAATTGCGCGGCGTGATGATCGGCGTTGTCATGCTGCTCACCAATGATCAGCCGCTCAGGCTCGGCAAGACTCGTCAGCAACTGCTGTGCCGTCAGCACCTGACCGTTGCGCAGGTCGCGAATCTCGCCATTGATCGGCGGTGGCGCCGCAACATGCTGACACCCCGCAAGTAACATCACCGCCAACAACCACAACCCACGCATGCCATCACCTCAAGGATCCTGTCAGCGGGCGATGATCAGCGGATGCCCGCGCTCCGGGTGCGGCTGCACCAACACTTCGAGACCGAATACGGCCTGAAGCGTGTCCGGACGCAAAACCTGCTGCGGTGTATCCAGCGCCACCGGACGCCCACCCTCCAGCAGCAGAGTGCGATCACAATAACGCGCCGCCAGATTCAGATCATGCAGGATCACCAACACCGCCGCGCCACGATCGGCAAACTCGCGTACGGCCTGCAGTGTCGTGTGTTGATGCAGCGGATCGAGCATTGACGTTGGTTCATCCAGCAGCAGCGTCTGTCCGGCCTGCCCCGGCCAAAGCTGCGCGAGCACCCGCGCCAGATGCACACGCTGACGCTCGCCCCCGGACAACGCCAGATAACTGCGACCGCTCAAGTGCCCGGCATCCGCTGCCGTCAATGCCTGTGCGATGATTTCGGCATCCCGCACCCGCCCGCTTTGCCAAGGCAAGCGGCCCATGCCGACCACTTCCTCAACGCGAAAAGCAAAATCCAGGGTCGACACCTGAGGCAACACCGCCAGTCGTTGCGCGCGCTGCGGGCCAGTCCAGTGACTCAACGCTTGCCCATCGAGCGAAACTCCGCCCGCGCTCGCTGCCAGCTCACCGCACAAGGCACCGAGTAACGTACTTTTGCCAGCACCGTTCGGCCCAAGCACACCGAGCACTTGACCCGGTTCGAGCTGCAACGAGACATCGCTGAGCACAGCCTTGCGACCACGCTGGATGTGCAGATTCTGCGCACGCAACATCAGGCACGCCCTCGCAGCAGCAAATAGAGGAAGAACGGCGCACCGATAAACGCGGTGACGATGCCGATCGGCAACTCTGCCGGTGCCAGCGCCAGCCGCGCGACCAGATCAGCCAACAGCAACAGGCTCGCCCCCGCCAGCACGGAGGCCGGCAGCAACACTTTGTGATCTGGCCCCGCCAGCAAGCGCACCAGATGCGGCACCACCAGCCCGACAAAACCGATCATCCCGGCGGCCGCCACTGCTGCGCCAACCCCGAGCGCCGTGCAAAACACCAATTCACGCTTGAGCCGCTCGACATCAATGCCCAAATGACCAGCCTCGGATTCCCCGAGCAGCAAGGCATTCAGCGCTTTGGCGCGACGCGGCAACCACAACGCCACGCCGGTGCTGATGATCAGCAATGGCCACAACCGCGCGTAACTGGCGCCGTTGAGACTGCCGAGGTTCCAGAACGTCAGCGTACGCAAGGTCGCGTCATCCGCCAGATAAGTGAACAGCCCCACCGCCGAACCGGCCAGCGCCGTCAGTGCGATGCCCGCCAGCAACATGGTCGCGACGTTGGTCTGGCCATTACGGCGACCCAGTCGATACACCAGCGCCGTCACGCCGAGGCCGCCGAGAAACGCGCAGACCGACAGCAGATACGGCCCGAACCATTCCGGCAGGCCGCCAAAAAAAGAACCGCCGACAATCGCAATCGCTGCGCCCAATGCCGCGCCGCTGGAAACACCGACCAGTCCCGGATCGGCCAGCGGATTACGAAACAAGCCCTGCATCGCCACGCCGGACAACGCCAGCACACCGCCCACTGCCAGTCCCAGCAGCGTTCGCGGCAGACGAATCTGCCCAAGGATCAGTTCAGCCTGCTCCAGTCCGTCCGGTGCCAACGGCACACCAAGCATGCGTAGCGCGGCACGCAACGTGTCGAACAGCGGCAGACTGACAGGCCCGAGTGCCAACGATAGCCAGATCGCCAATAAACACAGGAGCGTCAGGCCAATGAACAAGTCACGGGGTTTTACCAGTGTGGTCATTGGCCGCTCTTGGCCGGATAGAAACCGTCAGTCAGGGTTTTCAGCGCCGCTGGCAAACGCGGCCCGAGCCCACCGACCAGCAGGGTCGGATCCAGCTCCAGCACACGCCCGGTCTTCGCGGCGCGACTTGAATTGAGAATCGGGTTTTCCTTGAACAGCGCCGCTTTCGCCGCCTCACCGGTCAATGCACGGTCGGCGAACACCAGCACTTCAGGATCGAGACTGGCGAGGGATTCCACGGAAAACGGCTTGTAACCCGTGTGCGTCGCCAGGTTATGTCCGCCCGCCTGTTGCAGCAACCAGTCGGCGGCGGTGCCCTTGCCAGCAATCAATGGCTTGCCACCGGCATGTCCAAGCAACAGCAGTACACCCGGTGCTTTTTGTTTGGTCTTCACTTCGGTAACCCGAGCCTTCTGCGCATCGAGTTGCTGTTGATAACTTTGCAGCAGTTGCGCGGCCTGAGCCTGCGCGCCGAGCAATTGGCCCAAATGAGTAACGTTTTTCTCCAGCGTTGGCAGATCTGGCTGAGCCGAGAACAACGCCACCTGAACCTTGGCCGCTTTTACCTGCGACAGTACCGGTGGCGGGCCCATTTCTTCGGTGCCGATGAGAATGTCCGGACGCAGGCTGAGAATGCCTTCAGCGGAAAGGCTGCGCTGATAACCAATGCTTGGCAGCGCCTTCAACGACTCCGGATGCTGGCTGGTGGTATCGACGCCAACCAGTTTCGACTCGCCGCCCAATGCCGTTACCCACTCCGACAGCGCACCGCCGGCGCTGACCCAACGTTGCGGCAAATCGGCCGCTGCAGCCTGGTGGCTGACCAAAAGTCCGACACACAGCACGGCAACGCGGGTACTCAGGCGCATACACAGCTTCCTTGAATAAGGTTTTTCCCGGGCATCCGGATGGCAGGCCAAGTATCCTCGACATCTGCCAGACGCCTGCGGGTGAAGGCCGCCATTTGATAATTGTTTGCATTTAAACGTCAAGCTCGGACATATCCAGACACGAGCGGACACTAGAGGATAGCCATGAAGCTTCTCTGCGCAGGCGCCGATCTGGCCGAAGCGAAAAGTCGTGGTTTCGAGATCGACGGAAAAAAGCTGTTTGCCGTGCGTCGCAATGGTCAGGCCTATGTCTACCTCAATCGCTGCCCGCACCGGGGCGTGGGTCTGGAATGGCAACCCGACCGGTTTCTCGACCCGAGCAACAGCCTGATCCAGTGCGCCACCCACGGCGCACTGTTTCTGATCGAGGACGGTGAATGCGTCGCCGGCCCCTGCGCCGGGCAAACACTCACCGCCATTTCTTGCCGGGAAGATGCGCAAGGGCTGTGGATCGATGTTTAACCGTTAAGCAGCACCTCGAGACGCCGGTCGATGACCATCTCTTCATGGTCCAGCCGCACGCCATACGCCAGCACCTCAACGCCACAAGCCACCGCTTCGAGAAGCGCATCGGCGTAGGCCGAATCGATTTCCTTCGCCGGCCGCACCGCGTCAATCCCGGTCAGATTGACGCAATACAACTGCACCGCCCGAATGCCGTCCCGCGCCAGATGCGCCAATTCACGCAAATGCTTGGCGCCGCGCTGGGTCACCGCATCGGGAAACGCCGCCACGGCGGTGCCGTCGAAACCGAGGGTGACGCTTTTCACTTCAACATAAGCCGGGCCGCTCGGGTATTCGAGGCGGAAGTCGATTCGGCTCTTTTCCTGCCCGTACGCGACTTCACGTTTCAATGCGGTAAAGCCGTTCAACTCGCTGATGACGCCGGCCTGCAACGCCTCCTCGACCAAACCGTTGGCCCGTGCGGTATTCACGCAAAACAACCGACCCTGCGGGGTTTCACCAATTTCCCAAGTGCCCGGTAATTTGCGTTTCGGGTCATTTGAGCGGCTGAACCAGACCTGCCCGCCTTCGACCTGACAGTTGAGCATCGAACCAGTGTTCGGGCAGTGAATGGTCAGCAACTCGCCGTCAACGGTTTCGATATCGGCGAGAAAACGCTTGTAACGACGGATCAGTCGCGCCTCTTCCAGAGCAGGATTAAAGCGCATCAGCCTTGCCAGCTCTTCAAGCCACGGGCAATACGCTCCACCGCTTCCTGTAGGCGAGGGAGGTTTTGCGTGTAGGCAAAACGCACATGGTGGCTGGCCTGATAGCGACCGAAATCCAGACCCGGGGTGAACGCTACATGTTCGGTTTCGAGAAAATGTCGGCAGAACGCGAAGGCATCGCCGCCGAACTGGCTGATATCGGCGTAAAGATAGAACGCGCCTTCCGGCTCCACGGCGATGTTGAAACCCAACTCGCGCAACGCTGGCAGGAGGAAATCACGGCGGCGACCAAATTCGGTCCGGCGCTCTTCCAGAATGGCGATGGTGTCCGGTTCGAAACAGGCCAACGCCGCATATTGGGCCATGCTCGGCGCGCTGATGTAGAGGTTCTGCGCCAGTTTTTCCAGCTCGCTGACGGCAGCATCCGGCGCCACCAGCCAGCCGAGACGCCAGCCGGTCATGCCGAAGTATTTGGAGAAACTGTTCAACACAAAAGCGCTGTCATCGACTTCCAGCACGCTCGCCGCATCGGTGCCGTAAGTCAGACCGTGATAGATCTCGTCCACCACCAGATGCCCGTGTTTCGCCTTGATGGCTGTGGATAACCCGGCCAGCTCATCGCGGGTCAGGATCGTCCCGGTCGGGTTGGCCGGCGAAGCGACCAATGCACCGACGCTGTCGTGATCCCAATGACGCTCGACCAGATCCGGAGTCAACTGATAGCGCACGTCCGGCCCTACAGGAACAAGCTGCGCGGCACCTTCCACCAGGCGCAGAAAATGCCGGTTGCACGGGTAGCCCGGGTCCGCCAGCAGCCAGTGTTTCCCCGGATCGACCAGTAATGCACTGGCCAGCAACAGCGCACCGGAACCGCCCGGCGTGATCAGAATCCGCCGCGGATCGATGTTCAGGCCATAGCGCGATTGGTAAAAACCGGAAATCGCCTCGCGCAATTCAGGAATGCCGCGCGCAGCGGTGTAACGGGTCTTGCCCGCCGTTAAAGCGGCCTGCCCGGCACGGATGATCGGCTCGGCAGTAGTAAAGTCCGGCTCGCCGATTTCCAGGTGGATCACGTCGTGGCCTTCAGCCTGTAATTCATTGGCCCGCGCCAGCAGCGCCATCACATGGAACGGTTCGATCGCACGACTGCGCGCACTGTAGGGCTGAGCCATTGGTTTTCCTTCGGCAGGGAAAAAGAGACGATTCTACCCATCTGCCGGAACGAGCGAGAACCCGCAGCGGTCACAGCCTCGAGAACGCTGGACTGTAACGATATGAGCGTACGCTCCAGGATTGACTAAAATCAGTGATTGAACAGGTCTTCAGCACCACCAGACACGGCTTGCCAAACATTTGCAAGCGCCACCCGCCGGGGCCTCGACATCCGGGAGTAGCGCAGGCCGAATTGATCTGGTAAGTTCGCCCGCTTGCAGCCGCAGGGCCGGCAGGTGTCGGTGATGGAGCAATCCTGCGCAATGGATTACAAGAGTAGAGGCGGTCCATTTCATGCCCACCCAAGCAAAGCAACAGCAGCAAACGACGATCAGCGGTTTCGAACCTTATGTTCCGAAGGCCGGTGAAGAGTACATGGGCGCCCCGATGCGAGCGCACTTCACCAAGATCCTGAACAAGTGGAAACAGGACTTGATGCAGGAAGTCGACCGTACTGTTGATCACATGAAAGACGAAGCGGCCAACTTCCCTGACCCGGCCGACCGTGCCAGTCAGGAAGAAGAATTCGCCCTCGAGCTGCGCGCCCGCGACCGCGAGCGCAAGTTGATCAAGAAGATCGACAAGACCCTGGAGCTGATTCAGGACGAAGAGTACGGCTGGTGCGAGTCCTGCGGCATCGAGATCGGCGTCAAGCGCCTCGAAGCCCGTCCAACCGCGGATCTGTGCATCGACTGCAAGACCTTGGCGGAAATCAAGGAAAAGCAGGTCGGCAAGTAATCTCGACCTGAACGAAAAACGGAGCGTGCGAACGCTCCGTTTTTGTTTCTGCCTTTTGCCTTTTGTAGGAGTGAGCCTGCTCGCGATAGCGGTGGGTCGATCAATATCGGTGTTGAATGTCACACCGCTATCGCGAGCAGGCTCGCTCCCACAGGTTGACCTGCGTATAGCCTGAAAAGTAGCTTCGTCTCCATGACTGCCAAAACATCCCCCGCCTACATCGGCCGCTTCGCCCCAACCCCCAGTGGCCACTTGCACTTCGGTTCGCTGGTTGCCGCCCTCGCCTCTTACCTCGACGCTCGCTCGGTCGGCGGTCGCTGGCTGGTGCGCATGGAAGATCTCGACCCACCCCGCGAAGAACCCGGCGCACAAGCCGCAATTCTCAAGGCGCTGGAAAGTTACGGCTTCGAGTGGGACGGCGACATGGTGCGCCAGAGCGATCGCCACGACGCCTACGCGGACGTGCTCAACAGCCTGTTCAATCACGGCTTGGCCTACGCCTGCACGTGCTCGCGCAAACAGCTCGAAGCGTATAACGGGATTTATCCGGGCCTGTGCCGCAATGCCGGCCACGATCAGCAAGACGCCGCTATCCGCCTGCGCGTACCCGAATTGGAATACCACTTTATCGATCGCGTGCAGGGCGAATATCGCCAGCATCTGGGCCGCGACGTCGGCGATTTCGTGATCCGCCGCCGTGACGGTCTCTACGCCTATCAACTGGCGGTGGTGCTCGACGATGCCTGGCAAGGTATCACCGACATCGTGCGTGGTGCCGACCTGCTCGACTCGACGCCGCGCCAACTCTATCTGCAAGAGTTGCTGGGGTTGCGCCAGCCGCGCTATCTGCACCTGCCGCTGATTACCCAACCGGACGGCAACAAACTCGGCAAGTCCTATCGCTCGCCGCCGCTGCAAGCCGATCAAGCCACACCATTGTTGCTGCGCGCCCTGCGTGCTCTGGGGCAAAACCCTGGCGCTGAACTGGCCCACGCCTCACCGCAAGAATTACTCAAGTGGGGCAGCGCACACTGGGATGCCACGAAGATCCCGCGCACACTGACCCTGCCCGAAGCGCAACTGCTATGACGACACTTGCAGTCGTGCGCCCATCCGTTACCATCGCCGCACGTTTTCGGGCACGCGCATAAAAAAGAGAGGCCGGGATGTACATCTATCGCTTGGTCCTGCTTTTAGTCGTGGGGATCTACCTGTTTTCCCCCGCCATCATGGATTGGTGGATCGACGCTACGGGCGCCTGGTATCGCCCCTATCTGCTCTGGTTGATCCTGATTGTCGTGACCTTCATCCTGCAGAGCCAAAAAGATGCCGATGAGCTTTAGCCTGACCCAGATGATCCTGATCAGCGCCGCGTACCTGGCGGTGCTGTTCGGCGTCGCCTGGATCAGCGAACGGGGCATGATCCCGCGGGCGATCATTCGCCACCCGCTGACCTACACCTTGTCGCTGGGGGTTTACGCCAGTGCGTGGGCGTTCTACGGCACGGTCGGCCTCGCCTATCAGTACGGCTACGGCTTTCTGTCCAGTTACCTCGGCGTGTCCGGCGCATTTCTGCTAGCGCCGGTGTTGCTCTATCCGATCCTGAAAATCACCCGCACCTATCAACTGTCGTCGCTGGCGGATCTGTTCGCGTTTCGCTTTCGCAGCACCTGGGCCGGCGCGCTGACCACGATTTTCATGTTGATCGGTGTGCTGCCGCTGCTGGCGTTGCAGATTCAGGCGGTGGCCGACTCCATAGGCATTCTGACCGGCGAGCCGATCCAGAGTCGCGTCGCGCTGGCGTTCTGTGCGCTGATCATCCTGTTCACGATTTTCTTCGGTTCCCGGCATATCGCCACCCGTGAGAAGCACGAAGGACTGGTGTTTGCGATTGCCTTCGAGTCGGTGATCAAACTGATCGCTCTCGGTGGCGTCGGCCTGTATGCGCTGTACGGCGTGTTCGATGGTCCGCAACAGCTTGAGATTTGGCTGCTGCAAAACCAGACTGCCCTCGCCGCTCTGCACACGCCGTTGCAGGAAGGCCCCTGGCGTACGCTGCTGCTGGTGTTCTTTGCCTCGGCGATCGTGATGCCGCACATGTATCACATGACCTTTACCGAAAACCTCAACCCGCGCTCGCTGGTCAGCGCAAGTTGGGGTTTGCCGCTGTTCCTGCTGCTGATGAGCCTGGCGGTGCCGCTGATTCTCTGGGCCGGCCTCAAACTCGGCGCCACAACCAACCCGGAATACTTCACCCTCGGCATCGGCATCGCCGCCAACAGCAAACCGCTGGCGTTGCTCGCCTATGTCGGCGGTTTATCGGCGGCCAGCGGGCTGATCATCGTCACCACGCTGGCGCTGTCGGGCATGGCGCTGAACCACTTGGTTTTGCCGCTCTACCAGCCGCCGGCCGAAGGCAACATCTACCGCTGGCTGAAGTGGACCCGCCGCGCGCTGATCGTCGCGATCATCATGGCCGGTTTCGGTTTCTACCTGATGCTTGGCGCCGAGCAGGATCTGGCCAACCTCGGCATCGTCGCGTTTGTCGCGACCCTGCAATTCCTGCCCGGGGTGTTGTCGGTGTTGTACTGGCCGACCGCCAACCGTCGCGGCTTTATCGCCGGTCTGCTGGCGGGCATTCTGGTCTGGGTAGTGACCATGCTGCTGCCGCTGGTCGGCAATCTGCAGGGTTTCTACATCCCGCTGCTGAACATGATTTACGTGCTCGACGACACCAGTTGGCACATGGCGGCAATCGCCTCGCTGGCTGCAAACGTCTTGATGTTCACGCTGATCTCGCTGTTCACCAACGCCAGCCCGGAAGAAGCCAGCGCCGCCGAAGCCTGTGCGGTAGACAACGTCCGTCGTCCGCAGCGGCGTGAACTGCATGCGGCCTCGCCACAGGAATTCGCCACACAACTGGCCAAACCGCTGGGCGCCAAGGCTGCGCAGAAAGAAGTCGAGCAAGCGTTGCGTGACCTCTATCTACCATTTGACGAACGCCGTCCTTATGCACTGCGCCGTTTGCGTGACCGTATCGAGGCCAACCTTTCCGGTCTGATGGGCCCGAGCGTGGCGCAGGACATGGTGGAAACCTTCCTGCCCTACAAGGCGGGTGGCGAAAACTACGTCACCGAAGACATCCACTTCATCGAAAGCCGCCTCGAGGATTACCACTCGCGCCTCACAGGTCTGGCCGCCGAACTCGATGCCCTGCGTCGTTACCACCGCCAAACCTTGCAAGAACTGCCGATGGGCGTCTGCTCGCTGGCCAAGGATCAAGAGATCCTGATGTGGAACAAGGCCATGGAAGAACTCACCGGAATCGCCGCACAGCGCGTGGTCGGTTCGCGCCTGAGTACCATCGGCGAGCCTTGGAAAGGCCTGCTGCAAGGTTTCATCGATCTGCCGGACGAGCATTTGCACAAACAGCACCTGGCCCTCGATGGCCAAACCCGCTGGTTGAACCTGCACAAAGCGGCAATCGACGAACCGTTGGCACCGGGTAACAGCGGCCTGGTGCTACTGGTCGAAGATTTGACCGAAACGCAGATGCTCGAAGACAAATTGGTGCACTCCGAGCGTCTGGCCAGCATTGGTCGTCTCGCGGCGGGCGTGGCTCACGAAATCGGCAACCCGATCACCGGCATCGCTTGTCTTGCGCAAAACCTGCGCGAAGAGCGTGAAGATGACGGCGAACTGACGGAAATCAGCGGGCAGATTCTCGAACAGACCAAACGTGTGTCGCGCATCGTCCAGTCGTTGATGAGTTTCGCCCACGCTGGCAGCCATCAGCACAGTGACGAGCCCGTTTGTCTGGCAGAGGTCGCTCAAGATGCAATCGGCCTGCTGGCCCTGAACCGACGCAATTTCGAGGTGCAGTTCTACAACCTCTGCGATCCTGATCATTGGGTCGAAGGCGATCCGCAGCGACTCGCCCAGGTATTGATCAACTTGCTCTCCAACGCCCGCGACGCCTCGCCGCCGCACAGTGCGGTACGGGTCAAGAGCGAAGCCGGCGAACACACGGTCGATCTGATCGTCGAAGACGAAGGCAGCGGTATTCCGAAGAACATCATGGATAGATTGTTCGAACCCTTCTTCACCACCAAGGATCCTGGCGAAGGCACCGGTCTGGGCCTTGCACTGGTCTATTCCATCGTTGAAGAGCATTATGGACAAATCACCATCGACAGCCCGGCTGATGTACAAAGCCAACGCGGCACCCGTATCCGGGTGACCTTACCGCGTCATGTCGAAGCGACGTCCGCTGTGAACTGAGACCGTCGAGAGTATCGAATCAATGCCGCACATTTTGATCGTCGAAGACGAAACAATTATCCGCTCCGCCTTGCGCCGCCTGCTGGAACGCAACCAGTACCAGGTCAGCGAAGCCGGTTCAGTGCAGGAAGCACAAGAACGCTTCACCATTCCTACGTTCGATCTGATCGTCAGCGATCTGCGTTTGCCGGGCGCGCCGGGTACTGAGCTGATCAAGCTCGGCCAGGGCACACCGGTGCTGATCATGACCAGCTATGCCAGCCTGCGCTCGGCGGTCGACTCGATGAAGATGGGCGCGGTGGACTACATCGCCAAGCCTTTCGACCACGATGAAATGCTTCAGGCTGTCGCGCGGATCCTGCGTGATCGCCAATCGGCACCGGCGGCCGGCGAAGCAGTTGCCAGTAAACCGGCCAATGGCAGCGGCAAATCCGCCGTCGACAACAGCAATGGCGAGATTGGCATCATCGGCTCCTGCCCACCGATGCAGGACTTGTACAGCAAGATCCGCAAAGTCGCGCCAACCGATTCCAATGTGTTGATCCAGGGCGAGTCCGGCACCGGTAAAGAACTGGTGGCCCGCGCACTGCACAACCTGTCGAAACGCGCCAAGGCGCCGATGATCTCGGTGAACTGCGCAGCCATTCCGGAAAGCCTGATCGAGTCCGAACTGTTCGGCCACGAGAAAGGCGCATTCACCGGCGCCAGCGCCGGGCGTGCCGGTCTGGTCGAAGCGGCGGACGGCGGCACCTTGTTCCTCGACGAAATCGGCGAACTGCCGCTGGAAGCTCAGGCTCGACTGCTGCGTGTGTTGCAGGAAGGCGAAATTCGCCGTGTTGGCTCGGTGCAGTCGCAGAAGGTCGATGTACGCCTGATCGCGGCCACTCACCGCGACTTGAAGAGCCTGGCGAAAATCGGCCAGTTCCGTGAAGACCTTTATTACCGTCTGCACGTGATCGCGTTAAAACTGCCGGCCCTGCGCGAGCGCGGCGCCGACGTCAACGAGATCGCCACGGCTTTCCTCGCTCGCCAAAGTGCGCGCATCAACCGTACCGACCTGAAATTTGCCGCGGATGCCGAACAGGCGATTCGTCATTATTCCTGGCCGGGTAACGTGCGTGAACTGGAAAACGCAGTCGAGCGCGCGGTGATTCTGAGCGAAAGCGCGGAAATCTCCGCCGACCTGCTGGGCATCGACATCGAGCTGAGCGATCTGGAAGACGACGAGTTCATCGGTCTGCCGCCACAAACGCCGGGTAACGCCAGCAACAGCAGCCACGAGCCGACCGAAGACCTGTCGCTGGAAGACTACTTCCAGCACTTCGTTCTCGAGCATCAGGACCACATGACCGAGACCGAACTGGCGCGCAAACTGGGCGTCAGCCGTAAATGTCTGTGGGAGCGCCGTCAGCGTCTAGGCATCCCACGGCGCAAGACCGGGGTCGCCAGCGAGAGCTGAACGTTACCTGTCGAGTGTGCGGGTAACGCTTGAAGATGTGAAAAAACTGTTACCTCAGTCGATTCACGTAACAGAAGCCGGGGTTATCGGTAACGAAACCCCGGCTTTTTTTCGCCCCGACAAAACGGTTATATCGACCTAACCCCTTGTTTTATTGGGTTTCGCAAAAGTTGGCACGGCCCCTGCTATATGTTTGGTACAAGAACAATAACAAGCAATGCACAAGACAATAAAAATAAGACGAATCGACTCACGCACAATAAAAACAAGACGGCGAGAGGCGCAGCTAACTGATTCTTTTGGAGAGGCGTTGTATTTGGGGCTTGCCCCACGACCAGGCCGAGAACAACAAAAACTGTCCTAAGACAGAGCCTGTACTGGTTGGATCGAGAGATCACTGCAATTCAGCGACCAAAGCAATCCGTTTGCTCTTGGCTCCCGATTGGGAGGGTCACGAAGGAAACACTTCGTGGCGAGGGCACTCAACAAAAACAAGAAGCCCGAATCAATAATAAAAAGAGCACGCAACTACTTCTTGGGGAGCTTCGGCTCCCCTTGTAGTTTCTCCCTCCCGGCAAAATCCTTCGAATTTCCCTTGCTCGCCCCTTGCAGCTTGCGGCTTACAGCTCAAATCGGCCGTGTCCTACACCATCCCCCGACTAAATGCTAGAATCTGCGCCCATCATGCGGTCATTCTTTGGTATGGCCGAACATTCCTTCAAACAGTGCATCCCATGCTGAAGAAGTTGTTCCAGTCATTCCGAACTCCCGTGCGTCGTACGCAACACATCCGCAGCACCCCTGAAGTGCTCAACAGCGGCCAACATTCGCTGCAGAAAACGCAATTCAGCCGCTATGCGGTGAATATCGTCGAACGCCTGCAAGGTGCCGGTTACCAGGCTTATCTGGTCGGCGGTTGCGTGCGTGACATGCTGCTGGGCATCACGCCCAAGGACTTTGACGTCGCCACCAGCGCCACCCCCGAGCAAGTCCGTGCCGAATTCCGCAACGCGCGGATCATCGGCCGTCGCTTCAAACTGGTGCACATCCATTTCGGTCGCGAAATCATTGAAGTCGCGACCTTCCGCGCCAATCACCCGGTCAACGAAGACGACGAAGACAGCAATCAGTCCTCGCGTAACGAAAGCGGGCGAATTCTGCGCGACAACGTTTACGGCACCCTGGAAGAAGACGCGCAACGCCGCGACTTCACCATCAACGCCCTGTATTACGATCCGGTCAGCGAGCGCATTCTCGATTATGCCAACGGCGTACACGACATCCGCAATCACCTGATCCGTTTGATCGGCGATCCGAAGCAGCGCTACCAGGAAGACCCGGTGCGCATGCTGCGCGCCGTGCGTTTTGCCGCCAAGCTCAATTTCGGCATCGAGAAGCACACGGTTCAGCCGATCCGCGAACTGGCGCCGATGCTGCGCGAGATTCCGTCGGCACGCCTGTTCGAAGAAGTACTCAAGCTGTTCCTTTCGGGACACGGCGCAATCACCTTCGAAATGCTGGTCGATCTGCAACTGTTCGCCCCGCTGTTCCCGGCCAGTGCCGATGCGCTGGAACACAACCCGGAATACACCCACACGCTGATCAGCGAAGCGCTGACCAACACCGACTTGCGCATCAAGCAGAACAAACCGGTGACCCCGGCGTTCCTGTTTGCCGCACTGTTGTGGCCTGCTTTGCCGGCTCGCGTGTTGCGCTTGCAGGAACGTGGCATGCCGCCGATTCCAGCGATGCAGGAAGGCGCGCACGAGCTGATCGCCGAACAATGCCAGCGCATTGCGATTCCGAAACGCTTCACTATGCCGATCCGCGAGATCTGGGACATGCAGGAGCGCCTGCCACGCCGCAGCGGCAAACGTGCCGACCTGTTGCTGGACAATCCGCGTTTCCGCGCCGGTTACGACTTCCTGTTGCTGCGTGAAAGCGCCGGCGAGGAGACTGATGGCCTCGGTGAATGGTGGACGGATTATCAGGACGCCAACGACAGCGAACGTCGCGATATGATCCGCGACCTCAGCGGCAAGGGCGATGACGCCAGCGGTGCTCCGCGCAAACGTCGCCGCAGCAGCGGCTCCAAGCGCAAACGCGCCGGCGCCCCGAGCGCTACAGGCGAATAAAGGCATGGAACGCATCTACATCGGCATGGGCAGCAACCTCGCTGACCCGGCCGAACAGTTACGCAGCGCCGTCGAGGCGCTGGGGCAACTGCCGCAGACCACACTCGCGGGCGTTTCCGCCTTCTATCAAAGCGACTCGTTGCTGCCAGGCCAACCGCGGTACACCAACGCGGTCGCTGCGCTTGACAGCGATCTTGCGCCGCTGGATCTGCTCGATGCCTTACAGGCGATCGAGAATGATCAGGGCCGCGAGCGTCTGGAGCGCTGGGGCCCGCGCACGTTGGACCTGGATATTCTGCTGTTCGGTGATCGCTTGATCGACGAACCGCGCCTGAAAGTCCCGCATTATCAGATTCAGGAACGTGCGTTCGTGCTCTATCCCCTCGCCGAACTGGCGCCGCAAGATCTGCGTCTGGCCGATGGCCGCAGCCTGTCTGATCTGCTGGCAGCCTGCCCGTTCGTCGGCCTGGAACGCCTCCACCACGCCTGACACAAATCCGCCCTTTGTAGGAGTGAGCCTGCTCGCGATAGCGGTGGATCAGCCAATAAATCTTTGGCTGACAGAACGCTATCGCGAGCAGGCTCACTCCTACAGGGATTGCGCCACATCCAGATTTATTGTCCGACAAAAACCCCGCGAATCAGGCCCGCCGCAGCGCTGAATCGCATCAGTAACGCCGGTAACACTCCCCTCGTAACAATGCGGTAACACACGCAATTGACTTCCTGTTGGCTCATCACGACTATAGGCGTCCCGCTGCCGCCAACCCGGCACATACGGGCGCAATCCAGGCCTTATAAGCACGACAAAAGAGCGTGCGCCTGAGTAGATGAAGAATCACGCGCGTTACTCGCAGTAGTTTCCAGAGCGCCTGAACGAGGATTTTTTACATGCCAGCCATCACCCTGACCACGCTCCAGAGCCTCAAGCAGAAAGGTGAAAAGATCACCATGCTGACCTGCTATGACGCGACCTTCGCCCACGCCTGCAACGAGGCTGGTGTCGAAGTGCTGCTGGTGGGCGACTCCCTCGGCATGGTCCTGCAAGGTCACGACAGCACTTTGCCGGTGACCACCGCAGAAATGGCCTACCACACCGCTTGCGTCAAACGTGGCAATACCGATGCCCTGATCCTGGCTGACTTGCCGTTCATGGCCAACGCCACCCTTGAACAAACCATGACTAACAGCGCCATGCTGATGCAGGCCGGTGCGCACATGGTCAAGGTCGAAGGTCAGCTGTGGCTGGCCGAGTCGATCCGTCTGCTCGCCGAGCGCGGTGTACCGGTATGCGCGCACATGGGCCTGACTCCGCAAGCAGTGAACATTCTCGGCGGCTATAAAGTGCAGGGCCGTAACGAAAATCAGGCGCGGCAGATGCGTGCCGATGCGATCTCGCTGGAACAGGCCGGCGCCGCCATGCTGCTGCTCGAATGCGTACCGAGCGAACTGGCTGCCGAAATCAGCCAGGCGGTGAAGATTCCAGTCATCGGCATCGGCGCCGGTAACGCCACCGACGGCCAGGTCCTGGTACTGCACGACATGCTCGGCCTGTCGATCACCGGCCGCGTGCCGAAATTTGTCAAAAACTTCATGCACGGCCAGGACAGCATCCAATCCGCGCTGAAGGCTTACGTCAACGAAGTCAAAGCCACCACGTTCCCTGGCATCGAACACGGATTCTCTGCATGAACACCGTTAAAACCGTACGCGAACTGCGCGCCGCCGTAGCCCGCGCCCGCAGCGAAGGCAAGCGCATCGGCTTTGTGCCGACCATGGGCAACCTGCACAGCGGTCACGTTGCACTGATCACCAAAGCCACCCAACGGGTGGACTTCGTGGTCGCGAGTATTTTCGTCAACCCGCTGCAGTTCGGCGCCGGCGAAGACCTCGATAAATACCCGCGCACGTTGGCAGCGGATCAGGAGAAGCTGCTCGAAGCCGGTTGCTCCCTGCTCTTCGCGCCGACTGTCGAAGAAATGTACCCCGACGGCATGGCCGGTCAGACTCGGGTCAGCGTGCCGCAGTTGTCCGAAGGCCTGTGCGGCGCCAGCCGTCCGGGGCATTTCGAGGGTGTGGCGACCGTCGTCAGCAAACTGTTCAACATGGTCCAGCCGGATCTGGCGATTTTCGGTCAGAAGGATTACCAGCAACTGGCGGTGATCCGCGCGCTGGTGCATGACCTGAACATGCCGATCCAGATCATCGGCGAACCGACCGTGCGTGCAGCCGATGGCCTGGCGCTGTCATCGCGCAATGGCTTCCTCAACGAGGAACAGCGCGCGGTGGCTCCGGTGGTCTATCGCTCGCTGAGCAACATTGCCGAGTTGATCAAGCAAGGCCAACGCGACTTCCCGGCAATGATCAGTGCCCAGGTACAGCAGCTGGAAGCGGCGGGCCTGCGTCCGGATTACCTGGAAATCCGCCATGCACTGACCTTGCGTCCAGCGACGGCGGAGGATCGCGATCTGGTGATTCTGGTGGCGGCGTTTCTTGGCACTACTCGGTTGATCGACAACCTGCATCTGAACCTCGACACCCCCGCTTAAAAACACCGCAATACCCCCTGTAGGAGTGAGCCTGCTCGCGATAGCGGTGTGTCAGTCAGCATTAGTGTTGAATGACACACCGCTATCGCGAGCAGGCTCACTCCTACAGTGGTTTTCGGTGTTATGAAAATTGCGTTTCAAGCCTTATTGCCGCCCCTAAAGCCTTCGGGCACACTGCCCGCCGTTCGATTCCAACCCGGGAAAATCCCTCATGCACGCGATCATGCTCAAGGCCAAACTGCACCGCGCCGAAGTCACTCATGCGGTGCTCGATTACGAAGGTTCGTGCGCCATTGATGGCGAGTGGCTGGACTTGTCCGGCATTCGTGAATACGAGCAGATCCAGATTTATAACGTCGACAACGGCGAGCGTTTCACCACCTACGCGATTCGTGGCGAAGAAGGCTCGCGGATGATCTCTGTCAACGGCGCCGCAGCGCACAAGGCCAAGGTTGGCGACCGTGTGATCATTTGTGCCTACGCCCATTACAGCGAAGCGGAACTGGTCAATTTCAAGCCGCGCATGCTTTACATGGCGCCAGGCAACGAGCTGAGTCACACCAGCAACGCCATCCCGGTTCAGCTCGCCTGATCACGAAATCGCCCCGCTCCCCCTCCGCTTGTCGGCCAGTTCCCGGTCTCGATGTTAAAAAAGTACAGGGATCTGGTCAGACAAAGTCAAGACAGAACGCAGCGCGAGGTTTACTGTATTCGCCCTGTGTCCAGAAATCGTGTCGACGCAGTTGATCCCATGCCCAAACATGGCGTGCCGGGTCTGTTCAGTGTTCAAAAGGCCGTTCAAGTAAAAAGGAAAACCGCAGCGATGGCGTATTACCTCACTCCTCAAGACGTTACCGCTCTGCCCGCCTGGCAAGCGTTGAAAGATCACCGCCAAGCCATGCAGGATTTCAGCATGCGCGAAGCCTTCAACGCCGATCCGCAGCGCTTCAACCAGTTCACCCTTAGCAGCTGCGGACTGTTTCTCGATTATTCGAAGAATTTGATCAACGCCCAGACCCGCAACCTGCTGGTCGGTCTGGCCAATGAAGTCGATCTCAAAGGCGCCATCAAAGCGCTGTTTGAAGGCGAAATCGTCAACACGTCCGAAGGCCGCCCGGCGCTGCACACCGCCCTGCGCCGCCCGGTAGGCGACAAGCTGTCGGTCAACGGCGTCAATGTGATGCCGGAAGTCCACAAGGTCCTGAACCAGATTACCGATCTGGTCGGCCGCATCCACGACGGTCTGTGGCGCGGTTACACCGAGAAGCCGATCACCGACGTGGTGAACATCGGTATCGGTGGCTCGTTCCTCGGCCCTGAGCTGGTCTCCGAAGCACTGCTGTCGTACGCACAGAAAGGCGTGCGTTGCCACTATCTGGCGAACATCGACGGCAGTGAGTTCCACGAGCTGACGCAGAAACTGCGCGCCGAGACCACGCTGTTCATTGTTTCGTCGAAATCCTTCAACACCCTCGAAACCCTGAAGAACGCTCAAGCTGCGCGCGCCTGGTACCTGGCGCAGGGCGGTTCGGAAGCCGAGCTGTATCGTCACTTCATCGCCGTATCGAGCAACAACGCTGCTGCCGTAGCGTTCGGTATCCGCGAAGAAAACATCTTCCCGATGTGGGACTGGGTCGGTGGTCGTTATTCGCTGTGGTCGGCCATCGGTTTGCCGATCGCCCTGGCCATCGGCATGTCCAACTTCAAGGAACTGCTGTCCGGCGCCTACACCATGGACCAGCATTTCCAGACCGCGCCGTTCGAACAGAACATGCCGGTGCTGCTGGCCCTGCTCGGTGTGTGGTACGGCAACTTCTGGGGCGCGCAAAGCCACGCGATCCTGCCGTACGACCACTATCTGCGTAACATCACCAAGCACTTGCAACAGCTGGACATGGAATCCAACGGCAAGAGCGTGCGTCAGGACGGCACGCCGGTGTCGACCGATACCGGTCCGGTGATCTGGGGCGGCGTCGGCTGCAACGGTCAGCACGCCTACCACCAGTTGCTGCATCAAGGTTCGCAGTTGATTCCGGCCGATTTCATCGTGCCGATCGTCAGCTTCAACCCGGTCTCCGACCACCACCAGTGGCTTTACGCCAACTGCCTGTCGCAGAGCCAGGCGCTGATGCTCGGCAAGACCTTGCCGGAAGCCGAGCAGGAACTGCGCGACAAGGGCATGAGCGAAGAAGAAGTGCACAAGCTCGCTCCGCACAAGGTGATCCCGGGCAACCGTCCGAGCAACACCCTCGTGGTCGAGCGCATCAGCCCGCGTCGTCTCGGCGCACTGGTGGCGATGTATGAACACAAAGTGTTCGTGCAAAGCGTGGTCTGGGGCATCAACGCCTTCGACCAATGGGGCGTGGAACTGGGCAAGGAACTGGGCAAAGGCGTTTACAACCGTCTGGTCGGCAGCGATGAAACCAACGCTGATGATCCGTCCACTCAGGGCCTGATCAACTACTTCCGCGGTCGTCACCGCGGGTGATGTGAATGGGTTGCCCACAATTCCAGTGGGCAACCCATTTCCAATGTGGGAGCGAGCCTGCTCGCGAATGCGGTGTGTCATTCAGCCTCTTTGTTGACTGACTCACCGCATTCGCGAGCAGGCTCGCTCCCACAGTTGTTTTACACATGACTTGAACCTCTGCATCGCTCGGCGCATCTTTATTCCTGTCGCACCACAAGAATAAGGAACCGTCATGTTCGATATCAGCACGTTCCCCAAAGCCGATGCCGTCCGCCGGGCCGCTCAGTTGAGTCAGGAAGACTATCGGCGCCTGTACCGCGAATCCATTGAACACCCCAGCACCTTCTGGGCCGAACAGGCCACGCGGTTCCTCGACTGGAGCACGCCGTGGCAGACCGTTCAGCGCTACGACCTGAAAACCGGTGAAGCCGCCTGGTTTGCCGGTGCGAAGCTGAACGTCAGTTACAACTGCATCGACCGCCATCTGGACAAGCGCGGCGATCAGACCGCCCTGCTCTGGGAGGGCGACGACCCGGCAGAATCAGCGCAAATCACTTATAAAAAACTCCATCACCACGTCTGCCGCCTGGCCAACGTGCTGAAAAGCCGTGGTGTGAAGAAAGGCGACCGGGTGTGCATCTACATGCCAATGATCCCCGAGGCCGCATACGCCATGCTCGCCTGCGCGCGGATCGGCGCAATCCATTCGGTGGTGTTTGGCGGTTTCTCCCCTGACTCCCTGCGTGACCGCATTCTCGATGCCGATTGCCGCACGGTGATCACCGCAGATGAAGGCGTGCGCGGTGGCAAGTTCGTGCCACTCAAGCAGAACGTCGACCAAGCCCTGCAAAGTTGCCCCGACGTCAGCACCGTCGTGGTGGTCGAGCGCAGCCAAGGCAAAGTCGACTGGGTCGAGGGTCGTGACCTCTGGTATCACCAGGCCGTGCGCGAGGTCGGCGACGATTGCCCACCGGAGCCGATGGACGCCGAAGACCCGCTGTTCATCCTCTACACCTCCGGCAGCACCGGCAAACCCAAAGGCGTGCTGCACACCACCGGCGGCTACCTGCTGCAAGCGGCGATGACCTTCAAGTACGTGCTCGATTACCGCGACGGCGAAGTGTTCTGGTGCACTGCTGACGTCGGCTGGGTCACCGGTCACAGCTACATTGTCTACGGCCCGCTAGCCAATGGTGCGACCACGCTGATGTTCGAAGGCGTGCCGAGCTATCCGAGCAGTTCACGTTTCTGGCAGGTGATTGATAAACACAAGGTCAACATTTTCTACACCGCGCCGACCGCCCTGCGCGCGTTGATGCGCGAAGGCGCCGAGCCGTTGAAGGAAACCTCGCGCGCCAGCCTCAGATTACTCGGCAGCGTCGGTGAGCCGATCAACCCGGAAGCGTGGGAATGGTATTTCAATGTCGTCGGAGAACAGCGCTGCCCCATCGTCGACACTTGGTGGCAGACCGAAACCGGCGGCATCATGCTCAGTCCCCTGGTCAGCGCCCAGCGAATCAAGCCTGGCTGCGCCACGCAACCGATGTTCGGCGTGCAACCGGTGCTGCTCGATGAGCACGGCAAGGAAATCAAAGGCGCCGGCAGTGGCGTGCTGGCGATCAAGTCGAGCTGGCCGGCGCAGATCCGCAGCGTCTATGGCGACCCGCAGCGCATGGTCGACACCTATTTCAAACCCTACCCCGGCTACTACTTCACCGGCGACGGCGCACGCCGCGATGAGGACGGCGATTACTGGATCACCGGGCGCATCGATGACGTGATCAACGTCTCCGGTCACCGCATCGGCACCGCCGAAGTGGAAAGCGCACTGGTATTGCACGACAGCATCGCCGAGGCCGCCGTGGTTGGTTACCCCCACGACGTCAAAGGTCAGGGCATCTACGCCTTCGTCACACCCATGAACGGCACCGAACCCAATGACGAGTTGAAGAAAGAATTGCTGGCCCACGTCAGCAAGGAAATCGGCAGCTTCGCCAAACCGGATCTGATCCAGTGGGCGCCGGCCTTGCCGAAAACCCGTTCAGGCAAGATCATGCGGCGCATCTTGCGCAAGATCGCCTGCAACGAACTCGACAGCCTCGGTGATACCTCGACCCTGGCCGATCCGAGTGTGGTGCAAGGCCTGATCGACACGCGCCTCAATCAGTAACACCCCGGGCGCGGTCAACCGGCCGCGCCTGGCCTTTCTCACTGAGTGGTCATGGAATTCATCCGCAGCCGTATCGAACAGCAACTCATGAGCCTGACCGGGCTGTCGCTCGGTCAGCTCGACCTGGAAAACCCCAAGGGCGATCCCGGCCTGTTTGGTCCGGACTCGATCAGTTGGCAGGTGCACGGCGATTTCAGCAGCATGTTGATCGGTGGCATCAGCGCGCTGTTGCTGCAAGCTTTGCATCCGCTGGCATTGGCCGGGGTCTGGGATCATTCGAACTTTCGTGAGGACATGCTCGGGCGCTTGCGGCGCACCAGCCAGTTTGTATCCGGTACGACGTTTGGCTCGCGCCGGGACGCCGACTGGTTGATCGAGAAAGTGCGCACCATTCATTTGCAGGTGGTCGGCACGGCGCCTGATGGCCGGCCCTACGCAGCCAGCGATGCGGATTTGTTGACCTGGGTGCATGTGGCGGAAGTGAGTAACTTTCTGGCGGCGCATTTGCGTTATCGCAATCCGCAGTTGTCGGGGGCAGATCAGGATCGTTATTACACGGAAATCGCCGTGATAGCCGAACGCCTGGGCGCGCGCGATGTACCGAAATCGCGGCAAGCCGTGGCCGAGTATCTGCAACGCATGCGCCCGCAGTTGCTGTGCGACGAGCGCAGCCGCGAAGTCTTGCGCCTGCTGCTCGACGCGCCGGCGCCGAGTGTTCTGGCGCGACCGTTTGGCGATCTGATGATGAAGGCCGGGATCGACCTGTTGCCGGACTGGGCCAGCGACATGCTCGACGTCCGCCAGAGTTCGCTGCAACGGCAACTGATTCGCGCCAGCGTCAGACGCAGCGCACCGATGCTGCGCTGGGCAATGCGTAATGGTTCGGTGCAACGGGCCAAACGCCGGATGGGCTTGAGCTGAAAACTTCGTCGGACGCCTTCGCGAGCAAGCTCGCTCCCACAGGAGATCTAATTTGCACCATGGATCCCATGTGGGAGCGAGCCTGCTCGCGAAGGGCGCAACTCGATTGCCCGCCAAGCTGCTAAACTCCCGCGCCCCCATTCTCTCCAGCAAGGCGCCCGCATGTCTTCCTTGAATCAGGCGCTGCGCGCCGCCCTCGATCAACGCCAGGATCTGCTGGCCGAGTTGCATAGCCAGGGCACCGATTGCTATCGGCTGTTCCACGGCAGCCAGGAAGGCGCCGGCGGCCTGACCATCGACCGCTACGGCCCGCAACTGCTGGTGCAAAGCTTCCACCAGACGCTGGAGCGGGACGACCTGCTGCAACTGCACGCCATGGTTAATCAGAGCCTGGGGATGGAAACCTTGCTGGTTTACAACGACCGATCCCGTGGCAACTCGCGCATTGACCGTGAAGACAGCGTCTACAAAGCTGATGACGCAGCGCTGGCAGATCTGGTCGGCCACGAATGGGGCCTCAACTATCGGGTGCGCGGCCGCCATGCCGGGCAGGATCCCTTGCTGTTCCTCGATCTGCGCAACACCCGTGGCTGGGTCAAGGATCACGCCCAAGGCAAATCCGTGCTCAACCTGTTCGCCTACACCTGCGGCGTCGGCCTCAGCGCGGCCGCCGGTGGCGCGCGTGAAGTGTGCAATCTGGATTTCGCCGAAGGCAATCTGGCGGTCGGTCGCGAAAACGGCCTGCTCAACCCGCAGTTGCCGGAGATGGAATTCATCCAGTCGGACTACTTCCCGGCCATCCGCCAACTCGCCGGGCTGCCGATCAGTCAGCGTCGTGGACAGAAACTGCCGAGCTATCAGCGTCTGGAACAGCGCCAATACGACCTGGTGCTGCTTGATCCGCCAGCGTGGGCCAAGAGCGCATTCGGCACTGTCGATTTGCTGCGTGACTATCAGAGCCTGCTCAAACCGGCCCTGCTGACCACCGCCGATAATGGCGTGCTGATCTGCTGCAACAATCTGGCGAAAGTCAGCATGGACGACTGGCGCGAGCAGGTGCTGCGCTGTGCCGAGAAGGCCGGGCGACCGGTGCGTGAGTGGAGCGTGATGACCCCAGGCGCCGACTTCCCGTCGATGGATCAGCAACCGCCGCTGAAAACCCTGATTCTGCAGCTGTGACACTCCCGCACAGCCGACAACTATCCAATGTGGGAGCGAGCCTGCTCGCGAAAGCGGTGTATCAGCCAGCAGATAGAGTGACTGATAGAACGCCTTCGCGAGCAGGCTCGCTCCCACATGGAAAGCGTTCCTACAGAAGAATCTGAACAATCCTGCTCCATGCGATGTACTTCGGAACCAGAATCGCGTGCCATACTCCAAGGCACTCCGATTCAGACAGATGAAGCCGCACATGCCCAAAGGATTGATTCGCGCGATTGGCGCCTTGTTGACTGCTCTGGCCCTCTACAGCCTGCTGGGGTTTCTGATTTTGCCGGGCATCGCCCTGCGCGTGGCCAATCAGCAACTGGCCAACTACGCAACAGTGCCTGCGCATATCCAGCGTATCGAGCTCAACCCGTTCAGCCTTGAAGTTACCTTGTGGGGGCTGGTCATCGGCGAGCCGGGCAAGGAACAGATCGGTTTTGATCGCCTGTACGCCGACCTGCAAATCGACAGCCTGTGGACCAAAGCCCTGCATCTGGCCAACATCGAGCTGGACAAGCCAAAAACCGAAATCCTCTTCGCCAAAGACGGCAAGCTCAACCTGCTCGGCCTGTTCAATGTGCCGGCCAGCGAGCCGACACCGGCCGACCCTGACGCCAAGCCCTTCCCGCTGCGCATCGACAACATCAAACTGGCCGGCGGCGTCGTGCACTTTGAGGACGTGCGTCCCAGCGAACCCATCGAATTTCTCTACGATGACCTCAGCTTCGAACTGAAAAACCTCAGCACCCTGCCCGAAGACAGCGCCGACATGACCCTGGTCGCCATCGGCCCCGCCGGTGGCCGGATCGACTGGAGCGGCAACTTCAGCCTGATCCCATTCACCTCGGAAGGCACCCTGAAAGTCACCGACGGCAAGATGAAAGCCTTCTGGCCCTACGTGCGTGACTCGGTGCCTTTGGTACTCGAAGACGGCGTGATCAGCCTCAGCAGCGAATACAAACTCAATCTGTCGAAAGAAACCGAACTGCAGTTGAACAATGTCGCAGTGAGCATCGCGCCATTCGCCATCAAGGCTCCGGACGGGCGGCCACTGGCGAAACTTGAACGACTCGATGTCAGCGAGACCTCGGTGGATCTGGCCAAACAACAAGTGGTGGTCGGCAAGATCCGCAGCCAGAAACTGGAAACCTGGGCGGCGCTCGAAGCCGACGGCCAACTCGACTGGCAGAAACTGTTTGCCAGCCAGCCATCGAAACCGGCTGCCAAAGCGGCTGCCGAACCGGCGAACACACCGGCAGCTGCCGACTCGCCGAAAACCCCACCGGCGCCGAGCAAACCGTGGCAAGTGCTGCTCAAAGACGTGCAATTGCGCAATTACACCGTGCATCTGGCCGACCGCTCGGCCAAACCGGCAGTAGCACTGGACATCACCCCGCTGAATGTCGATCTGCAAGACTTCGACAGCCTCAACGGCTCGCCCTTCAAGCTCAAACTCGACAGCGGTGTGGGCAAGCAAGGCAAGATCACGGCTGACGGCACGGTCAATCTCGCCCCAGTCAACGCCCAGCTCAATGTAAAAACCCAGGACATCGACCTGCGAGTCGCGCAGTCTTACATCAACCCGTTCATTCGCCTGGAACTGCGCAGCGGCATGCTCGGCAGTGATCTCAAGGTCAATCTCAAGAGCACCGAGCCGCTGGCCCTAAGCGTCACCGGGCGCGCGCAGATCGATCAACTGCACACCCTCGACACCCTGAAAACCCGCGATTTCCTCAAGTGGCAGCAGGTCGTGGTCGAAGGCTTGAACTATCAGCACGGCGACAGCCTGTCGATTGACAAGGTCAACCTGTTCCAGCCGTATGTGCGGTTCATGATCAACGATGATCGCACCACCAACATCGATGACCTGCTGATCCCGCAGCCCGCCGACAGCGGCACCAAAAGCGCAGCAGCGAAACCGGCCAGCAACCAGAAACCGCTGGGCATTCACATCGGCGGCATCGCCATCAACGACGGTTCGGCCAACTTCGCCGACTTCAGCCTGACGCCGAATTTCGCTACCGCCGTGCAGCAACTCAATGGCCAGATCGGCACCATCGACAGCCGTCAGGCGAAACCGGCCAGTGTCGACATCAAAGGCAAGGTCGACCGCTATGCACCGGTGACCATCAAGGGCGCGGTCAATCCGTTCGACCCGATGGCCAGCCTCGACATCGCCACCAGTTTCAAACGTGTCGAGCTGACGACGTTGACGCCCTACTCCGGCAAATTCGCCGGTTACCGCATCCGCAAGGGCCGCCTCAACCTCGACCTGCATTACCTGATCACCAAGGGCCAGCTCAAAGCCGAAAACAAAGTGGTGGTCGAGCAATTGCAACTCGGTGAGAAAGTCGACAGCCCGGATGCTGTGAGCCTGCCACTGAAACTGGCGATTGCCTTGCTCAAAGACGTCGACGGCAAGATCTCCATCGAGTTGCCGGTGACCGGCGACTTGAACAACCCGCAATTCAGCGTGATGCCGATTGTCTGGCAGACCCTGCGCAATCTCATCGTCAAAGCCGCTGCCGCGCCCTTCAAAATGATTGGCGGACTGATCAGTGGCGGCGGTTCGGAAGACCTTGGCACGGTGTCGTTTGCCCCGGGTTCCAGCGAGTTGAACAAGGATGCCGAAGCGGCGCTGATCAAACTGTCTCAGGCGCTCAAGGAGCGCCCGGCCCTGCGTCTGGAAATCGAAGGCACTGCCGCGCAGAGCAGCGATGGTCCATTGCTCGCCGAGCAGCGTCTGGAGCGTGAGTACCAGTACAACTACTACAAGATGCTCCAGCGTCGCGGCGATAAAGTCCCGGCGCAGGCGTCATTGCTGCAAGTGCCGGACAACGAGAAAGGTCCACTGCTCGAAGGCATTTACCGCACCCGCCTGAAAACCCAGCCACCGGCGCAATGGAAGGATCTGGGCAAGGAAGAACGCACGGCGAAGATGCGCGAAGGCGTGATCAAGTTCTGGAGTGGCAGCGAGGTGTTGTTGCGTCAGTTGGGTCAGGACCGTGCCAGCAGCATCAAGGATTATCTGGTCGATAAAGGCCAGTTGGCAGACGACCGCGTGTACTTCATCGACGCCAGTCTCGGTGAAGCCGAGAGCGATGGCCGCGTGGTGACGCAAATGCACCTGGATGCCGAATGATGAAACTGCAGTGGCTGGCCTTGATCGCAATGACCTTCGCGGCCAGCCACGCCTCGGCGTCCGATACCCTGCGCTGCGGCAGTCAACTGATCAGCCTGGGCGACCGTTCCAGCGAAGTCCTGCAGAAATGCGGTGAGCCGGTCAGCCGTAATGTGTTGGGCTACAAGCGCAGCGCCAATCGCCGCGAGGAGTTTCAGGTCGAGGAGTGGACTTACGGCCCGAGCAACGGCATGTATCAATACCTGCGCTTCGAAGGCAATCGCCTGCGGCAGATCAACAGCAAACGCGGTAACTAAACCAACACCAAACCCCTGTGGGAGCGAGCCTGCTCGCGAATGCGTCGTGTCAGTCAAAATCTTCGTCGGCTGACAGACCGCATTCGCGAGCAGGCTCGCTCCCACAATTGTTTTGTAATGCTCCTGAAATAGAACAGGCCCCGACACAAGTGCCGGGGCCCGTAATGGTCACATCCGTGTGACCGTTCGCATGAACTCTAAAGTTGCGGCAGACGTATGGCTCGGCCCGTCTGTCGCGCCTTCTCCCGGTCCAGGCGAGAAGTCATGCCTTACTCGGCTTTCAGGCCGTCAGCGGAGACCGCTTTAACGCCTTTGATTTTCTTGGTGATGTTCACTGCGGTGGTTTTCTGAGCCTCGGTCACTGCAACAGTGGAGGACAGGGAAACCACGCCTTTGTTGGTTTCTACTTTGATGTCGGTGCCCGGAATGCCTTTTTCGGTGACCAGATCGCTTTTGACTTTGGTGGTGATCCAGGTGTCGGAAGTAGCTTCTTTCGCCTTGGTGACTTCACCGGCGGCCAGAGTCATTGGAGCCTGAGTAGCCTGGGTGGATTGTGCGAATGCACCGGAAGCCATGGTCAGGGTCAGCGCGGTAGCAGCAGCGGCAGTGATAGCGAACTTCTTCATACGAGTAACTCCTGTTTTTCTGGAAAGTCTGCTGGTTGTCTTGTCAGCAGGGTTACCAAGGTAGTTGCGAACGTTGTGCCAACTTTTTGAAAGACACAAAAGGTATATAAATCAATAGGTTACAGATATATGAAAATTCCGGATTCATGCAAAATGCATGACTCGATGAATATTCACATGCAAGTTGCGGTTTTTTGGAAAGTTCCTAAGGCGCTGAAATTATTGAAGCTTTTGTAAAGTGCCAGACAATAAAAATGCCCCGCAGAGCGGAGCATTCTGGCCAGCACACGTCAGCTTATGTACCGGTGGCAGTGCAGCCTTTAGGCGAATAGTCCGGAGCAACGGTGGTACCACAAGTCCACACACCTGCGCCGGTCCCTGAGGAACGTGTCAGGGTGATGGTTTTGCTCAGCACCGGACCCGGAGCATTGAGCAATGTGCAAGTGATGGTCCCGGCACCGGTGGATGCCGTGCCGGAAGCGGCCAGTGTGCAGTTGGAAGTCGCAGCGGTGGCACTGCCCGCGACTAGGGTCAGAGTCGGATCAGTGCCTTGATTGATGGTGTCTTCAAACGGCACCTTCAGCGCGCTGATTTCCGCCAGCCCCGCCGTCACCTTCGACCGCGCCTGATACTTGGAATACTGCGGCAACGCGATGGTCGCCAGAATCCCGATGATCGCCACCACGATCAGCAGCTCGATCAGAGTAAAACCTTGTTGTTTTTTCATAGACACGCTCCATGCATGAGTCGAATTCTCATGATCTGCAAGGCACGGAGCATAGGCCATGCCAATGCCTGCAAAGCCCCGTTCATTAGGCGCGAAGCGCTTGCAACGCCAATTCCTACAACCTGTAACCGCACTATCTGACACTTTTTGTCACCTGCACCCGCCGTGTTTGGCGCTGTCACTTGACTAGGCTATAAGTCATGAACGGCAAGCGTGCGGAATCCCCATGAATGACATCGCTCTGAGCGGTCTGGCCAAGCAATTGGTCCAGGCCGAACTGCTCACGGAAAAAGGCGCCCAGCAAGCCTGGCAACAGGCCCAGCGCAATCGCCTGTCGCTGGTCAGCTATCTGGTGCAGAACAAACTGGTCAAGAGCTGGCAGGTGGCCGAGATTGCCAGTGAGCATTTCGGCATGGCCTTGCTTGATCTCAATTGCCTGGACAAGGAAACCCAGCCCAAAGGCCTGGTCAGCGAAAAACTCGTGCGTCAGCATCACGCCCTGCCCTTGTGGCGGCGTGGCAACAAGCTGTTCGTGGGCATTTCCGACCCGAGCAATCATCAAGCGATCAACGACATTCAATTCAGCACCGGGCTGAGCACCGAAGCCATTCTGGTCGAGGACGACAAACTTACCGATGCCATCGAAAAATTCTTCGACACCCACACCAGCGGTCTCGAGGACATGGCCGATGTCGATCTCGACGGGGTCGATGTCGAATCCGTCGACGACAGCAAGCAGGACGCCATCGGCGGCCTCGACGCCGACGATGCGCCGGTGGTGCGCTTCGTGCACAAGATGCTGCTCGACGCGATCAAAAGCGGTTCTTCCGACTTGCACTTCGAGCCTTACGAAAAAAACTACCGGGTGCGGGTGCGCACCGACGGCATCCTGCGCGAGGTTGCCAAACCGCCGATTCAACTGGCCGGGCGCATCGCCGCACGCCTGAAAGTCATGGCCAGCCTGGATATTTCGGAACGGCGCAAACCTCAGGACGGGCGGATCAAGATGCGCCTGTCGAAAAGCAAGTCGATCGATTTCCGGGTCAACACGCTGCCGACCCTGTGGGGCGAAAAAGTGGTGATCCGGATTCTCGACCCGTCCAGCGCGCAGATCGGTATCGACGCCCTCGGCTATGAGCCCGAGCAAAAAGATCTGTACATGGCCGCACTCAAGCAGCCACAGGGCATGATCCTGGTCACCGGGCCCACCGGTTCGGGTAAAACCGTTTCGCTGTACACCGGCCTGAATATTCTCAACACCGTCGACATCAACATCTCCACCGCCGAAGACCCGGTGGAAATCAACATGGAAGGCATCAACCAGGTCAACGTCAATCCCAAGCAAGGGCTCGACTTTGCCCAGGCATTGCGCTCGTTTCTGCGTCAGGACCCGGACGTGATCATGGTCGGTGAAATCCGCGACCTGGAAACCGCCGAGATCGCCATCAAAGCCGCGCAGACCGGTCACCTGGTGCTCTCGACCCTGCACACCAACAGCGCTGCGGAAACCCTGACGCGCCTGCACAACATGGGCATTCCCGGTTTCAACATCGCCACCTCGGTCAGCCTGATCATCGCCCAGCGCCTGGCGCGCAAACTGTGCAGCCACTGCAAGAAAGCCATCGAGATCCCGCGCGAAACCTTGCTCAAGGAAGGCTTCCCCGAGGAACGCATCGGCCATTTCACGATCTACGAGCCGGTCGGTTGCGATCACTGCAACGGCGGTTACAAAGGACGCGTGGGGATTTATGAAGTGGTGAAAAACACACCGGAGCTGCAACGCTTGATCATGGCCGAAGGCAACTCGCTGGAAATCGACCTGCAGATGCGCCGCGACGGCTTCGACGACCTGCGCACCTCCGGGCTGCACAAGGCCATGCAAGGCATCACCAGCCTTGAAGAAATCAACCGGGTCACCAAGGACTGAACATGGCGGTCAAGGCAGCAAAAATCAGTATTTATGCCTGGGAAGGCACGGACAGAAAAGGCAGCAAAGTCACCGGTGAACTGAGCGGCCAGAACCCGGCGCTGATCAAGGCACAATTGCGTAAACAGGGGATCAATCCCGGCAAGGTGCGCAAGAAATCCGCGTCATTGCTGAGCTTTGGCAAACGCATCAAGGCCCGGGACATTGCCCTGTTCACCCGGCAGATGGCGACCATGATGAAAGCCGGCGTACCGCTGTTGCAGTCGTTCGACATTATTGGCGAAGGCTTTGATAACCCGGCCATGCGCAAACTGGTGGACGACGTGAAACAGGAGGTCGCGGCCGGTAACAGCTTCGCCGCAGCCCTGCGCAAGAAACCGCAGTATTTCGACGAGTTGTATTGCAACCTGGTCGATGCCGGCGAGCAGTCCGGCGCCCTCGACACCTTGCTCGAACGCGTCGCGACCTATAAGGAAAAAAGCGAAAGCCTCAAAGCCAAGATCAAGAAAGCCATGACCTATCCCACCGCCGTGGTGCTGGTCGCGGCTGTTGTCACCGGGATTCTGCTGGTCAAAGTAGTGCCACAATTTCAGTCAGTGTTTTCCGGTTTCGGTGCCGAACTGCCGGCGTTCACCCTGATGGTGATCAGCCTGTCGGAATTCATGCAGCAATGGTGGTGGGCGATTCTCGCTGCACTGGTCGCAGCGATTTTTGGCACCCGCCACGCGCTTAAAACATCCCAAGCCTTGCGCGATCGCAAAGACACCTGGCTGCTGAAACTGCCACTGGTGGGCACACTGATGTACAAGTCCGCCGTGGCGCGATTCGCTCGAACCTTGTCCACCACGTTTGCCGCCGGTGTGCCGTTGGTCGAAGCGCTTGACTCGGTGGCCGGCGCCACCGGCAACGTGGTCTTCAAGCGAGCCGTGCTGCGCATTCGCCAGGACGTGTCCACCGGTATGCAACTGAATTTCTCGATGCGCAGCACCGGGGTCTTTCCCAGCATGGCCGTGCAAATGACCGCAATTGGCGAAGAGTCCGGCGCCCTGGATGACATGCTCGACAAGGTTGCGGGCTTTTACGAGGAAGAAGTGGATAACATGGTCGACAACCTCACCAGCCTCATGGAGCCGTTCATCATGGTCGTGCTGGGGGTAATCGTCGGCGGGCTGGTGGTGGCCATGTACCTGCCGATCTTCCAACTCGGCTCAGCGATCTGACATGCCTATCGACGAACTGTTTGCCATGTATCCGCTAGCGTTTGTCGGCACCGCCCTGCTGCTGGGCCTGGTGGTCGGCAGCTTCCTCAATGTGCTGATCTGGCGCCTGCCGAAAATGCTCGAACGCGACTGGCGCCAGCAGGCACACGATGTGCTCGGTTTGCCCGGCGAAGCCTCGCAACCCATCTACAACCTGATGCTGCCGCACTCCGAATGCCCGCATTGCGCCCACCGGATTCGCCCGTGGGAGAACGTTCCCCTGCTCAGTTATCTATGGCTGCGCGGGCGCTGTTCAGCGTGCTCCGCTCCGATCAGCAAACGTTATCCGTTGACCGAGCTGGCCTGTGGGCTGCTTTCGGCCTTCATCGCCTGGCACTTGGGTTTCGGTTGGCCGGCGTGCCTGCTGATCGTCCTCACCTGGGGTCTGCTGGCGATGAGTCTGATCGACACCGAGCATCAACTATTGCCTGATGTGCTGGTGTTGCCGTTGCTGTGGCTGGGGTTGATCGTCAACAGTTTCGGCCTGTTCGTGACCTTGCACGATGCGTTGTGGGGCGCGGTGGCCGGTTATCTGGCGCTGTGGTCAGTGTTCTGGCTGTTCAAACTGCTGACTGGCAAGGACGGCATCGGTCATGGTGATTTCAAACTGTTGGCGCTGCTGGGGGCATGGGGCGGCTGGCAGATTCTGCCGCTGACGATTCTGTTGTCATCACTGGTCGGCGCCATTATCGGGGTGATTTTGTTGCGCCTGCGCGAGCAAAAAACCTCGACGCCAATCCCCTTCGGCCCTTATCTGGCAATTGCCGGCTGGATTGCCTTGCTCTGGGGTGGTCAAATAACCGCCTTCTATTGGCAGTTTGTCGGTTTGAAATGAATACCCCTGTGGAAAAACCCTGGATTCTCGGCCTCACCGGCGGCATCGGCAGCGGCAAAAGCGCAGCGGCTCAGCACTTCATTGATCTGGGTGTCCACGTGGTGGATGCCGATCACGCGGCGCGTTGGGTGGTTGAACCCGGACGTCCGGCACTGGCAAAAATAGCCGAACACTTCGGGCCTGGCGTTTTACAGGGCGACGGCACGCTGGATCGCGCCGCCCTGCGCAAACTGATCTTTGAAGTGCCGGAAGAACGCCGCTGGCTCGAAGCCCTGCTGCATCCGTTGATCGCCGAGGAAATCGCTCATCATCTGGCGCTGGCAAAATCGCCTTACGCGATACTGGTTTCGCCGCTGTTGATCGAATCCGGGCAATACGCGATGACTCAGCGCATCCTGGTGATCGACGCCCCGCAACAATTGCAGATCGAACGTACCTTGCAGCGTGACCAGACCAGCGAGCAGCAGGTTCAGGCGATCCTCAAGGCTCAGTCGAGCCGCGAAGAGCGTGTGAGCCGCGCCGACGACGTAGTGGTCAACGACCGCGACCTCGCCTGGCTGCACAGCGAAGTAGAGCGTCTGCATCACTTTTACCTGACTTTATCCGGAGGCCAAGCATGAGCCAGATCCCCACCGTTGAATGCCCAACCTGCGGCGCCCCCGTGGAATTCACGCCTGAAAGCGAATTTCGTCCATTCTGCTCCGCGCGCTGCAAACTGATCGACCTCGGCGCCTGGGCCTCTGAAGAACACAAGATTCCGGTCGCACCGGATGCCGAGGACGAACTGTTTTCCGGCGACTTCGATCCGCGTCACTGATCTCGATCAGGGCCGCATAAAGCCGTAGTCCTGATCGTCGTCGAGGTTTTCCGCCAGAAAGCGCAACTCGTCGGCCAGGTCTTCGGCGTTGCGCACGGCCTTGCTCTGCTGCACCACCGCACTGAGCAAGGCACGCAAACTCAACCCCGGGTCAAAGCCCACCTCCTGCGCCATGTCCAGACTCTGCCGGGTCTCCTGCCTGGCCCACTCGTAAACACTCATGCCGCTGCTCCTGAAGGGATTTGCGCGAGCATGAAATTTCCCGCGCGTGGCGTATTTGATGTGGATCAAGACTTCGGATCGTCGTCCTTCCACGGCGCCGAAAGGTAGCGCGTGCGGTTGAAGGTCTCCAGCCACTCCGGGCTGAATACCACCAGCGCACTGATGATCATGCCGTTGATGAACGCTTCGGGGAAAATGATCAGCCACACGTAACCGATGAAGTCTTCCAGCCACTCCGGCATGGCGAAAAGGCCGTCGTACCACAGCAGCGTCAGGCTCAGGATCAGGCACAACAGGGCTGACAGCGCGGCGGCAAAGAAGCCGGAACAGAAGATGTACACGAACGGATTGCGTGGCTGAGCACGCTCGACGAGGATCGCCACACACTCGGTGACCAGCACCGGCAGCAAAATGAACAAGGCGCCATTGACCCCCATCGCCGCAAGATCCTGACGCCCGAGCAGCACCAGGCCGATTTGCGCCACCAGCCCGCCAACGATCGCCAGCGGCCAGTCCAGCAACAGGGTTACCGCCGTCATACCGAGGAAGTGATACGACACGCCTGTGTCGAAATCCCTGCGCATCAACCACAAGAGAAACAACGCAAACACGGTGCCGAACAGCAGATGCTGACGCCGGCTGTCGCTGAACAACTCGACCCACGGCGCCCGCACGATCGCCCAAAGCAGCACCGGCAGATAAATCAGCCAGCCCAGCAACAGACTTTCAGTCGCCATCACCTCGACGCCGATCATGGGCGCGCCTTCTCCAGTGCCTCGCGCAGGTCACCCGCGTTGGCGTACTCACGTTGCGAGAGCAATCGACCGTCCTTGAGTTGCAACCACAACACCTGGCCTTCCGCGCCGGGATAGCGCGACGCAACCCGTCCTTCTCGATCCAGCATGACCCGATAGTGGTAGTCGCGCATGGCCGGTACGGCAAACATTCTGGCAATCAGCGCCGGCATGCGCTGGATGTCGGCAACGAACACCGCGTGACGGGCCTCCAGATAGCCCTTGGGTTGGTCCTTCAACGCTTCCTTGATCAGCTTGGCGCCGTCCATATCCCGTGCCACCAGCAGCGTGGTGGTGCTGTTGTCGAGGGTGAAGGGTTGCTCGTACTGATCGAGCAACGTCCAGGGAGCCAGACGCTCACCGGTTTCGAGCGCATGGGCACACAGCGGAAAAACAGCAAACAGCAGCAGCCAGCGAAATTTCACGATGAGTCCTCACGGTTTGGCGCAAATAATCGATTTCCATGAGTCTACACCGCCCTTCTCCACTGCCCACTGATGCACTTTGCCGCGGAACGCTTTCAGCTTGTCGCATTTGAACGCTAAGCTTGGGCTTATGGATGACTCAGATTATTTACGCCTGCTGACCATCGCGGCCGAGCAGGCCAACGCCTTTCTGTCCAATGCACGCAAATGGGAGCGTGAGCGTTGGGTTTGCCAGCGCCTGCTGCAAGGCCTGAACATTCCCTACCGCGCCGACGAATTCGCGCCGGCCGGCGAACCGCCGGACGTGCTGTTCCGCGATGCCAATTTCGAGGTGTTCTTCGTGCTCGACGAGGGCCGTCGGCTTAACGACGAATGGCGCGATGAATTGCAGCGACGACGCAGCGCCTTTTCCCTCAGCCAACTGGTGCGCCGCGAAGCCAAGCCGAAACGGATTCCGGCCAATGAATTCCTGCTGCGACTGGCGCCGACCCTGCGCAAAAAAGCACACAACTACAAAGAACGCGGTATGGACTTGGGCGAACTCGACATCATCGCCTTCGCCAGCCTCAAACGAGAAGTACTGGATTTGAATAGCCATTTCCCCCCGCCCACCGAATACCTGCGTCAAGGCTGGCGCTCGCTGTCGCTCGTCGGCCCGACCTTCGCCCGCGTGCTGTTCGCCCACCCGGACGCGCCGGATTTTCTGCGCAGCAACCTCGGTCGCAGCATCGTGTTTGATGTGGGAATCAGCCTGTGACCCCCCTTCAGCAATTGATCGCCGATGTGCCGCAGACCGGATGTGTGCGCTGGATTGGCGTGCGCCCCGAGTCGCGCGGGCCGATGATCGAACTCGATGCCGTCGAGGCGCGGCTGGAAGCAGGACTGACCGGCGATCATGCCCGTCCCGGTGTGCGTAACGCGCGGCAGGTAACCCTGATCCAGTGGGAACATCTGGCGGTAATCAGCGCCTTGATGGGTCGCCCCGACGATCAACCCGTCAGGCCTGAAGATCTGCGGCGCAATCTGGTTATCAGCGGTATCAATTTGTTTAGTCTCAAGGGTCGGCGCTTTCGTATCGGTCAGGCAATATTCGAAACCACGGGCTGGTGTCAGCCCTGCGCACGCCTGCAGAACAACCTCGGCCCGGGCACCTTTCAAGCGGTGCGCGGCCATGGCGGAATTACCGCGCGGGTGTTACAAAGCGGGATCATTCGCCTCGAAGACCGGGTGAGCGTCGAACCGGTTCCGGACAGCGGCTATGCTGCGTTCAACCCCGGATAAAAACCGCTGTAGCTTCTGCCCATTCAGCAACGTCTACCTGACGAGGCAAATATGACCAGCCGCCTGAACCCCGAAGACCAGAAACATGTCGAAGAGTACCTGCAACTGTCCCAACACCGAGTCGAGCGCCGGCCATTTCGGCCATGGATGCTCCTCGTGCTGGTGCTGGCAGTGACCATTGGTCTTGGCCTGTTGAGCCGATTTATCAGTTACCTGACGCTATGAGCAGCTTGGCGCTCGCTTGGGTAACCGCACCGATTTCCTTTAAAAACCTTGCGAGTTATCCCTATGTCCCATCGTATTGTTATTGTCGGCGGCGGCGCCGGCGGTCTGGAGTTGGCTACCCGTCTGGGTAAGACTCTGGGCAAGCGCGGCACGGCCAGTGTGATGCTGGTCGACGCCAACCTGACGCACATCTGGAAACCGCTGTTGCACGAAGTGGCCGCCGGATCGCTGAACTCCTCCGAAGACGAACTCAACTATGTTGCCCAGGCAAAATGGAACCACTTCGAGTTCCAGCTAGGGCGCATGAGCGGGCTCGATCGCGCACAGAAGAAAATCCAGTTGGCCGCCACCTACGACGAAAACGGCGTAGAACTGGTTCCTGCACGTGAAGTGCAATACGACTCACTGGTGATCAGCGTCGGCAGCACCACCAACGACTTCGGCACTCAGGGCGCGGCGCAGCACTGCCTGTTCCTCGACACCCGCAAACAGGCCGAGCGCTTCCATCAGCAACTGCTTAATCACTATCTGCGTGCACACGCCGGGCAAACCGATGTGGTCGAGCAAATCAGCGTTGCGATCGTCGGCGCTGGCGCCACTGGTGTCGAGCTGGCGGCTGAACTGCACAACGCCGCGCACGAACTGGCGGCTTATGGTCTGGACCGGATCAAACCGGAAAACATGCACATCACTCTGATCGAAGCCGGTCCACGGGTACTGCCTGCCCTGCCAGAGCGTATCAGCGGGCCGGTGCACAAAACCCTGGAAAAGCTCGGGGTCAACGTGATGACCAACGCTTCGGTCAGCGAAGTAACCGCCGACAGCCTGGTCACCGCCGATGGCAACGAGATCAAGGCCAGCCTGAAAGTCTGGGCAGCGGGCATTCGCGCGCCGGGTTTCCTCAAGGACATCGACGGTCTGGAAACCAACCGCATCAATCAACTGCAAGTGCTGCCGACGCTGCAAACCACCCGCGACGAGAACATCTTTGCTTTCGGTGACTGCGCCGCGTGCCCGCAACCGGGTACCGATCGCAATGTGCCGCCGCGTGCCCAAGCCGCGCACCAACAGGCGTCGCTGCTGGCCAAATCGCTGAAACTGCGCATCGAAGGCAAGACCTTGCCGGAGTACAAGTACACCGACTACGGCTCGCTGATCTCGTTGTCGCGCTTTTCGGCGGTGGGTAACTTGATGGGCAATCTGACCGGTAGCGTGATGCTCGAAGGCTGGCTGGCGCGGATGTTTTACGTGTCGCTGTATCGTATGCACCAGATGGCGCTGTACGGGCCGTTCCGCACGGCGATGTTGATGCTGGGCAGCAAGATTGGCCGTGGCACCGAGCCGCGCCTGAAACTGCACTAAAACCTGTGGGAGCGAGCCTGCTCGCGAATGCGTTCTGTCAGTCAATGTTAATGCGACTGACCCGACGCTTTCGCGAGCCGGCTCGCTCCCACAATGTTTTGTGTTGATCGAAAGATCTGTTTCTTACTGTATCCCCGCCCCGCTTTTCCCTCCTTCGCTTACAAACTCCCCCGCTCCGCGACACAGACGCGATACACCGCCACCGCTTAATGGCCACACCCGAGCAACACCTGCTCAGGCAATCGTCCTTAACGTGTGGTTGCGCAGTGCAGCCCAGGAGAATGTAAATGTCCCGTACTTCGACCCTCGGTAAAAAATCCATTGGCCTGATCGGCGCCGCGCTGGCGGGCGGCCTGATGTTGTCCGGTTCGGTGTTTGCCGCTCAACCACTGGCGCAGGGCTACATGGTCGCCTCGGCAGAAACTTCGGTGAAAGCACCGGAAGGCAAATGCGGTGAAGGCAAATGTGGCGATGCTTCGATGGCCAAGACGGACAGCGACGGTGACGGCAAGGTCTCGCGCGCCGAATTTCTGAAAGTCGCGCCGAAGTCCGATTTCGACAAGATCGACACCAACCATGACGGTTTCATCGACGAACAAGAGGCCTACAACAACGTGAAGGCCAACTTTGAAGCCAATGGCAAGAAGATGCCAAAAGGTCTGTTCGAACACCTGAAAGACCAAGACGGCGCCTGATCGACAATAAAAAACAAGCCGCGCTTCTCCTGAGAGAAACGCGGCTTTTTCACGTCTGCCCGTTTACAACTGGAAGCGCCGTACCATGCCCTGCAAGGCATTGGCCAGTTTCGACAACTCATGGCTGGACGCGCTGGTCTGGTCGGCACCGGCGGCCGAACGTACCGATAAATCACGAATATTCACCAGGTTGCGATCCACTTCCCGGGCTACTTGCGCTTGTTCTTCAGCTGCGCTGGCGATCACCAGATTGCGCTCATGGATCTCATGCACCGACGCGGTAATGGTTTGCAGCGCCTCACCGGCACGCTCAGCCAAGGCCAGCGTGGTCGTCGCCCGTGCGGTACTGGCCTGCATCGAATCCAGCGCCAGGCTCGAACCGCTGCGCATGCCCTGGACCATCTGCTCGATCTCCTGCGTCGATTGCTGCGTGCGATAGGCCAGCGCGCGTACTTCATCGGCGACTACGGCAAAGCCTCGCCCGCTCTCCCCGGCGCGTGCCGCCTCAATCGCCGCGTTGAGCGCCAGCAAATTGGTCTGCTCGGCAATCGCCCGAATCACGTCGAGCACTTTGCCGATGTCCTGCGATTGATTGGCCAGTGATTGCACCAACTCACCGGTCTGTTGCACGTCGCTGGCCAATGCATTGATGGCCGTGGCGGTCTCACTGACGCGCACCTGACCCAGATGCGCCGACTCGCTGGATTGACGGGTCGCGTCAGACGTCGATACCGCATTGCGTGCGACCTCTTCCACTGCTGCCGTCATCTGGTTGACGGCCGTCGCGGCTTGTTCGATTTCGTTGTTCTGTTGTTGCAGTCCCTGGGTGCTGTCGAGTGTTACCGCATTGAGTTCATCGGCAGCGGTCGCCAGTTGCGTCGCCGAACCGCTGATGCCTTGCAGCGTCTCGCGCAGGTTCTGCTGCATGGTTGCCAAGGCTTTGAGCAAGCGACTGACTTCATCGTTGCCATGGGTTTCGATCGGCCGGGTCAGATCCCCCTGCGCGACACTTTCTGCTGCGTTCACGGCGCTGCTGAGCGGACGAACGATACTGCGGGTGAGCATCATCGCCAGTGCCACCGTGGCCAGCGCGGCCAAGGCAATAAACAAGCTGACAATCGTGCGCGAGTTTTCGTAGTGCGCAGCGGACTTTTGGCTTTCTGCGGCGACCTGTTTGGCGAACAAATCCGCCAGGTCGTTGAGTTGCTTGCCGGAGCCATCGACGACGGTTTTCATGTCGACCAGCAACAATTTGGTCAATTCATCACGCTTGCCTTGCTCGGCGAGGGCGAAGGATTGAGCGATACCGCTGCGATACGCGGCGAAGGTTTTTTTGAATTGGTCATATAGCTGCTGGCCTTCCGGGGTGTTGACCAGTTTGTCGTAGGCGGCGATTTTCTCGCTCAGCTCTTTGTCGCGGGTGTCCATCTGGCTGCGGTAGGTGGCGATATTGTTCGCGTCCTGATCCAGCGCCATACGCAACGAGATGGTGCGGATGCGTAGCATGATCTCGCGAATCTCGTCGCCGCCACGAATGCTCGGCAGCCACTGGTTTTCTACCGCGACCTCGCTGTCGCGAATGCTCGACATCTGCCCCAGCGCAAACACGCCGAGCAAGGCCACCAACACCGCGATCAGGGCGAACCCCAGGGCTGCCCGGGGAGCAATATTCAACTGACGAAGCAACATGACGAACGCCCTTATTCTTGTATTGGCCTGATTCAAGGGGCGAAAGCCATGGCAGTCCCCTCGTGTTAGCGGGCTATCGGCCGGTTGTATGATGACTTGAAGGGGAAATGAGTTTTTGTCGGACAAAAAAAATCCCCGTATCTTTCGATACGAGGATTTTTAATATGGTCGGGGTAAGGGGATTCGAACTCCTGACATCCTGCTCCCAAAGCAGGCGCGCTACCGGACTGCGCTATACCCCGGTAAAAAAAAGGCGACCTTTCAAAGATCGCCTTCTTCGATCAGCGCTTTTGGCCTCTGATCTTAAGATTCGATCCCAGCGCAAACTGGTTTCAAAAATGGTGGGTCGTGTGGGATTCGAACCTACGACCAATTGGTTAAAAGCCAACTGCTCTACCAACTGAGCTAACGACCCAAAAATGGTCGGGGTAAGGGGATTCGAACTCCTGACATCCTGCTCCCAAAGCAGGCGCGCTACCGGACTGCGCTATACCCCGGCTTGAAATTGGCTCCGTGACCAGGACTCGAACCTGGGACCCAATGATTAACAGTCATTTGCTCTACCGACTGAGCTATCACGGAACTACATATTTCAATTTACAACTGTGAAACCTGAAGCTTCTCGACACCGTTTTCGCATCGCTGCGTTCGTGTGTCTGAGGCGCGCTATTCTACAACCTAGAACACCTCTGTCAACCCCCTAAATTGCTTTCAAGTTAATGATTTGCAACTTATTTCAGATTTCAACTCAGTGAGCTGAGACCGTCTTGGCGACTGACTGCGGGGCGCACTTTACAAGCCTTTTCCTTTGAGTTCAACAGCCTAACGAAAAAAAAGGCCCCACAATGTGGGGCCCTCGTTTTTTCATTGGCGCTCAGGCTTAGTTGAAAACGATTTCGTCGTTCTCGACAGTGCCGGTTGCCGTGTCGCCCGGCATGAAGTGACCCGAGAGGATCAACTGCGCCAGCGGGTTTTCGATCCAGCGCTGAATTGCCCGTTTCAAAGGACGTGCGCCATACACCGGGTCGTAACCAACGGCGATCAACTTGTCCATCGCCTCCGGGCTGAGTTCCAGCTTCAGCTCGCGCTCGGCCAGACGGCTGCGCAGACGGCCCAACTGGATCTCGGTAATGCCCGCGATCTGATCCCGCGCCAAAGGCTCGAAGATCACCACTTCATCGACCCGGTTGATGAACTCCGGACGGAAGTGCGACGTCAGCGCATCCATGACTGCAGCACGTTGAGCCTCACGATCACCGACCAGTTCCTGGATCTGTACCGACCCCAGGTTCGAAGTCATGACGATCACGGTGTTGCGGAAATCCACCGTACGGCCATGGCTGTCGGTCAGGCGCCCATCCTCGAGCACTTGCAGCAAGATGTTGAATACATCCGGGTGCGCCTTCTCGACTTCGTCCAGCAGGATCACCGAATAAGGCTTGCGACGCACCGCCTCGGTCAGGTAACCACCCTCTTCGTAGCCGACGTATCCCGGTGGTGCACCGATCAGGCGAGCCACGGAATGTTTCTCCATGAACTCGGACATGTCGATCCGCACCATCGCCTCTTCCGTATCAAAGAGGAATTCGGCCAGCGCCTTGCACAGCTCGGTTTTACCGACACCGGTCGGGCCGAGGAACATGAACGAGCCGCTCGGACGATTCGGGTCGGACAACCCGGCGCGCGAACGGCGTACCGCGTTGGCGACGGCGACCACGGCCTCTTCCTGACCGATCACCCGTTTGTGCAACAGGCTTTCCATCTTCATCAGCTTGTCGCGCTCGCCTTCGAGCATTTTCGACACCGGGATGCCGGTCCACTTCGACACAACTTCAGCGATTTCTTCTTCAGTCACCTTGCTGCGCAGCAACTGGTTTTCGCTCTTGCCGTGCTGGTCGACCATTTGCAGGCTGCGTTCCAGATCCGGGATCACCCCGTACTGCAATTCAGCCATACGGTTGAGGTCACCTTTACGGCGCGCGGCTTCCAGTTCTTGCCGCGACTGCTCGATCTTCTGCTGAATCTGCGCAGAACCCTGCACCTCGGCTTTTTCCGAGTTCCAGATTTCTTCCAGATCGGAATACTCGCGTTCGAGGCGGACGATTTCTTCCTGGAGTTTCTCCAGACGTTTCATCGCCGCTTCGTCGCTTTCTTTCTTCAGCGCCTGGGATTCCACCTTCAACTGAATCAGGCGACGTTCCAGACGATCGAGCACTTCCGGCTTGGAGTCGATTTCCATGCGGATGCGGCTGGCGGCCTCGTCGATCAGATCGATGGCCTTGTCCGGCAACTGCCGGTCAGTGATGTAGCGATGGCTGAGCTTGGCCGCGGCGATGATCGCGCCGTCGGTGATTGCCACCTTGTGGTGAACCTCGTAACGCTCTTTAAGGCCACGCAGGATGGCAATGGTGTCTTCTTCGCTCGGCTCATCCACCAGGACTTTCTGGAAGCGTCGCTCAAGCGCCGCGTCCTTCTCTATATATTGGCGGTACTCGTTGAGCGTGGTCGCGCCAACGCAGTGCAACTCACCGCGCGCCAGCGCAGGCTTGAGCATGTTGCCGGCATCCATCGAGCCTTCGCCTTTACCGGCGCCGACCATGGTGTGCAGTTCGTCGATAAACAGAATGATCTGCCCTTCCTGCTTCGACAGCTCGTTGAGCAACGATTTCAGGCGCTCCTCGAACTCACCGCGATACTTGGCACCGGCAATCAGCGCGCCCATATCCAGCGAAAGCAGACGCTTGCCCTTGAGGCCGTCCGGCACTTCGCCGTTGATGATGCGCTGGGCCAGACCTTCGGCAATCGCGGTTTTACCCACACCAGGCTCACCGATCAGCACCGGGTTGTTCTTGGTGCGGCGTTGCAGAACCTGAATGGTGCGACGAATTTCGTCGTCACGGCCGATCACCGGGTCAAGCTTGCCGTCTTCGGCGCGCTTGGTCAGGTCGACGGTGTATTTATCCAGGGCCTGGCGCGACTCTTCGTGGTTGGCGTCGTTTACCGCTTCGCCGCCACGCAGATTGTTGATAGCGTTTTCCAGGGCCTTCTTGCTCACGCCCTGGCCGAGCAGCAACTTGCCGAGCTTGCTGTTCTCGTCCATTGCGGCGAGCAGCACCAGTTCGCTGGAGATGAACTGGTCGCCCTTCTGCTGGGCCAGACGGTCAGCCTGATTGAGCAGGCGCGCCAGATCCTGCGACATGTTGACGTCGCCGGTCGGGTTCTGGATTTTCGGTAATTGGTCGAGCTCTTTGGTCAGCTCTTTGCGCAAGCTGTTGACGTCGAAGCCCACCTGCATCAGCAGAGGTTTGATCGAACCACCCTGCTGTTCAAGCATGGCTTGCATCAAGTGCGCCGGCTCAATCGCCGGATGATCGTGGCCGACAGCCAACGACTGGGCGTCGGACAAGGCCAACTGTAATTTGCTGGTTAAACGGTCTATTCGCATAAGTCACCTTCCTTTTGAGCAGGCCGGACCTAAAAACCATCCTGAATAAAGAAACCTGCCAGATACCGCTATAGATGCGGTCGATTCTGCAAGATTCAAGCGTCAGAGCGTTGATTCAGGTCAGGCAAGTCTAGCGGGTGAGCCAGATAAGGGAGGCAAAGCGACCAGTGCGCGAAGCGCGACGGTAGGAGAAGAAGCGCGGATCAGTCACGGTGCAGAAACCGCCACCATAAACAGCGGTGACACCACGTTCAGCCAGACGCAGGCGCGCCAGCAAATAGATGTCAGCCATGAATTTGCCGGCATTGTCGCTCGGCACGAAGGCTTGTGCCGCTTCCGGCAATTGATTGATGAAGACTTCCCGGACTTCCGGGCCAACTTCAAAGGCTTTCGGGCCAATGGCAGGACCGAGCCAGACCAGCACCTCTTCAGCCGGAACATCGAGGCTGTCGAGAGTTGCTTCAAGCACGCCCGCCGCCAGACCGCGCCAACCGGCGTGAGCCGCAGCAACGCGAGTGCCGGCGCGATCGCAGAACAATGCCGGCAGACAGTCCGCCGTCATCGCCGCGCAGGCGATACCCGGCGTTGCTGTCCAGCTGGCGTCTGCGGTCGCAACAATGCCCGGATCCGCATGCGCCACGGCAATTCCGTGCACTTGCTGCAACCAGGCAGGCTGTATAGAGAAGTGATCGGTCAGGCGTCGACGGTTCTCGGCAACGGCCTCAGGACGATCATCAACATGATCGCCCAGATTGAGGCTGTCGAACGGCGCCTCGCTGACGCCACCCTCGCGGGTGCTGACGCAGGCTTTGACGCTGGCCGGCGCAGGCCAGTCCGGCGTCAGCCAGTTCATCCGATGAAGGCCTCGCGATCCTGCTTGAGCAAGGTCAGCAGCCAGACGAAATCTTCCGGCAGCGGTGACTCCCAGCTCATGCGCTCACCGGTCGTCGGATGATCCAGCTCAAGGAAGCGCGCGTGCAGGGCCTGACGCGGGAAATGCTTGAGGGATTCAACCATCGTCGGGTTCGCGGCTGGCGGAATGCGGAAACGGCCGCCATACGCCGGATCGCCGACCAACGGGAAGTTGATGTGCGACATGTGTACGCGAATCTGGTGAGTACGACCGGTTTCCAGCTTCACCCTTACGTGGGTGTGCGAGCGGAAGCGCTCCAGCACACGGTAGTGACTGACGGCAGGCTTGCCGCCTTCCATCACCGCCATGCGTTGACGCTGCTGGCCGTGACGACCGATCGGGGCGTTGATCTTGCCCCCAGCGGTGACCACACCGATCACGATGCACTCGTAGATGCGGCTGACGCTGCGACTCTGCAGTTGCGTCACCAGCTTGGTCTGCGCCTGAATGGTCTTGGCCACCACCATCAGACCGGTGGTGTCCTTGTCAAGACGATGCACGATACCGGCGCGCGGGACATTGATGATGTCCGGCACGTGGTGCAGCAAGGCGTTGAGCAAGGTGCCATCGGCGTGACCGGCAGCCGGGTGCACCACCAGGCCCGCAGGCTTGTTGATCACCAGAATGTCGTCGTCTTCATAGACGATGTCGAGTTCGATGTCCTGGGCGATCCATTCGCCCTGGGCTTCCTGCTCGGCAGTCAGCTCGAGGATGGCACCGCCGTGCACGATGTCGCGAGGGCGGATGACCGCCCCGTCCACAGTCAGGCGACCTTCTTTGATCCAGGCGGAAAGGCGCGAGCGAGAGTGCTCAGCGAAGAGTTGGGCAGCGACTTGATCGAGGCGTTGGCCGCCCAATTCGGACGGCACCTCTGCGCGAAGTTCAATTTTATCGGACATGCTCTGACTGTGCGTCGGCACAGCTTTTGGTTTCGGCTGCGCGCTTGTGGTTAAATACGGCGTCTTTTGCCCCGAGGCTTTTCAACGGGGCGCTCATCATAACAGGACGGCCCCGCCCAAGACAGCGGCCGTCATAGGGACGCAAGCCGCCATGCAAGTGAAACACCTGCTGCTGATCGCCATCCTCGCATTGACCGCTGCTTGCTCATCGAAGGAAGTCGTAGACGAAAACCTCAGCGAAGCCGAGCTGTATCAGCAGGCTCAGACTGACCTGGACAACAACAGCTACACCAGCGCCACAGCCAAGCTGAAGGCTCTGGAGTCGCGTTATCCGTTCGGTCGCTACGCCGATCAGGCACAGCTGGAGCTGATCTACGCCAACTATAAAAACGCCGAGCCGGAAGCTGCAAAGTCTGCCGCCGAGCGTTTCATTCGTTTGCACCCGCAGCATCCGAACGTGGATTACGCGTACTACTTGAAAGGTCTGACCTCGTTCGACCAGGACGTCGGCCTGCTGGCGCGCTTCCTGCCGCTGGACATGACCAAGCGTGACCCGGGCGCCGCGCGCGACTCGTACAACGAGTTCGCCCAGCTGACCAGCCGCTACCCGAACAGCCGCTACGCGCCGGACGCCAAGCAGCGCATGATTTATCTGCGCAACCTGCTGGCCGCCTACGAAATCCACGTGGCCGACTACTACCTGACCCGTCAGGCTTACGTAGCCGCTGCCAACCGTGGTCGCTATGTCGTGGAAAACTTCCAGGAAACCCCATCGGTCGGCGACGGCCTGGCGGTGATGACTGAAGCCTACCAGCGTCTGCATCTGGACGACCTGGCAGCCACCAGTCTGGAAACCCTGAAGCTCAACTACCCGAATCACCCGAGCCTGCAAGACGGCCAGTTCGTGCCACGGGTTGCCGAAGCCGACAACCGTTCGTTCCTGAGCAAGGCGACTTTGGGTCTGATCGAGTCGCGTCCACCGCTGCCGCCGGGAGAAACCCGCGCCAACCAGGACGTGCAGAAGCAGTTCCAGGACGCGAAAGACGCGATTCCGAACGAGCTCAAGCCTAAAGACGAAAACGGCGACGTGATCGAAGAGCCAGAGCCTGAGTCGAGCAACACCGACCGCTCGTGGTTCAGCTACATGACTTTCGGCGTGTTCGACTGATCACACCGGATGTACAAAAAGGGAGATCTGCGGATCTCCCTTTTTCATTTCTGCGCTTTAATCCGCTGTGCGCTTGTCGGGAGCTTGGCTAAACTGCCGGATCATCAGTCGGAAAGCCGCTCATCATGCTTCGTTTATTGTTCTGGATCGTCGTGATTTTTGCCGCGATATGGTTGTGGCGTAAATTCAAGGCGCCTGCCGCGTCCAATCAATCCAACCGTGCCCCTCGCGAACAGGACGCCCCACCAATGGTGCGTTGTGCCCATTGCGGCGTGCATCTGCCGCGCGACCGTGCGCTGAGCGTGCAACAACAGTGGTATTGCAGCCAGGCTCACCTTGAGCAAGGCCCAGGTACCCGTGATCGCTGAGGCCACCCACGCCGACAGCAAACAGGCGCAGCGCCTGCTGCGCCTTTATCATCTCTACCGCTTGAGTATCGGCATCACGCTGGTGCTGCTGATCTCCAGCAACATGGACAACCGCCTGCTGACGTCGGCCAACGACGAATTGCTGCGCGGTGGCAGTTGGCTGTATCTGATCCTCAACATTCTGTTGGTGGTGTTCCTCGAGAACACCCGACGGCCAGCGCAGCTGTTCAGTCTGGCCCTCGTCGATGTCCTGCTTTTATGCGGTTTGTTCTTTGCTGCGGGCGGCGTCGGTAGTGCGCTGGGCAATTTGCTGATTGTCTCTGTGGCGATCAGCAACACCCTGCTACGGCGGCGCATCGGGCTATTGATCGCCGCCATCGGTGCGCTGGGCATCGTCGGCTCGAGCTTCCTGCTCGGCTTCAACCATCCCCTTAGCGCCAATGAATACTTGCAGGCCGGCACCCTCGGTGCGCTGTGCTTTGCCGCGTCGTTGCTGGTGCAGGGACTGATCCGCCGCCTCGAAGTCAGCGAAACCCTTGCCGAGCAACGTGCCAGTGAAGTGGTCAGCCTCGAAGCCCTCAACGCGCTGATCCTGCAACGCATGCGCACCGGCATTCTGGTGCTCGACGAGGCGCGGCGAGTGCAACTGGCCAATCACAGCGCACAAACCCTGCTCGCGCAGTCGCACCTTCAGGGGCATTTGATCGATGACTATTCCACGGCGCTGGTCGATCGCCTGCAACTGTGGCTGAACAACCCGACCTTGCGCCCGCAGAGCCTGAAAATCCCCGGCAACGGCCTGGAACTGCAACCGAGCTTCATTGCCCTCGAACAAAGCCCCCACCAACAAACCCTGGTATTTCTCGAAGACCTCGCGCAAATCGCCCAGCAAGCCCAGCAACTTAAGCTCGCCGCACTCGGGCGCTTGACCGCCGGCATCGCCCACGAGATTCGCAATCCGTTGGGCGCCATCAGTCACGCCGCGCAGCTATTGGCTGAGTCCGAGGAACTCGATAGCGCGGATCGGCGTCTGACGCAGATCATTCAAGACCACTCCCAGCGCATGAACCGAGTCATCGAAAACGTCTTGCAACTGTCCCGCCGCCAGCAAAGCGCGCCGCAACGCCTGGATCTCAAGCCATGGCTGGAAAACTTCGTTGTCGAGAGTCGTGAACAGGCCAGCGAACGCCAGCAGATTCACCTGCGGATCAATTCGGGAGACTTCACCACGCTGATGGACCCGAACCAGCTCACGCAAATTCTCGACAATCTGCTACGCAATGGCTGGCGCCACAGCGCCCTGCTGCATGATCAGGCCGAAGTCTGGCTCTCGTTGTTCAGTGATCCCGACAGCCAGTTGGCGGTCCTCGAAGTGCAGGACAACGGCCCCGGCGTGCCTGCCGATGAACAGACACATCTGTTCGAACCCTTCTTCACCACCAGCAGCCAGGGCACCGGCCTTGGGCTTTATCTGTCCCGTGAGCTGTGCGAAAGCAACCAAGCGCGCCTAGACTTTCAGTCACGCCAAGGCGGCGGTTGCTTTCGCATCACCTTTGCTCACGGACGGAAACAAAGTTGAATACGAGCCCACGGCAAAAAATTCTCATCGTCGACGACGAACCGGATATCCGCGAACTCCTGGAAATCACCCTGGGACGGATGAAGCTCGACACCTACAGCGCACGCAATCTGGCTGAAGCCCAGGCGCTGCTGAACCGCGAGAGTTTCGATCTGTGCCTGACCGACATGCGCCTGCCCGACGGTACGGGGCTGGAGCTGGTGCAGCACATTCAGCAACGCTATCCACAACTGCCGGTGGCGATGATCACCGCCTATGGCAGCCTGGAAACGGCCATCAACGCTTTGAAAGCAGGTGCTTTCGACTTCCTCACCAAACCGGTGGACCTCACTCGTTTGCGCGAACTGGTCGGTACAGCCCTGCGCATGCCGGCGGCGGGAGGCAGCTTTACCTCCATCGATCGGCGCTTGCTCGGCGATTCGCCACCGATGCGCATTCTGCGCAAGCAAATCGACAAACTCGCTCGCAGTCAGGCGCCGGTGTACATCAGTGGCGAATCGGGCAGTGGCAAGGAACTGGTTGCGCGGCTGATCCATGAACAAGGGCCGCGCGCCGGCCAGCCGTTCGTGCCGGTGAACTGTGGGGCAATTCCTTCCGAGCTGATGGAAAGCGAGTTCTTCGGACATCGCAAAGGCAGTTTCACCGGCGCGGTCGAGGACAAGCCCGGGTTGTTTCAGGCAGCCCATGGCGGTACGTTGTTTCTCGATGAAGTGGCGGACTTGCCGTTGTCGATGCAAGTCAAACTGCTGCGGGCGATTCAGGAAAAAGCCGTGCGCAGTGTCGGCGGCCAGCAGGAAAGCGTGGTCGATGTGCGGATTCTCTGCGCCACACACAAGGATCTCGACGCGGAGGTCGCGGCCGAACGCTTTCGTCAGGACCTTTATTACCGCTTGAACGTGATCGAACTGCGCGTGCCGCCCTTGCGAGAGCGGCGCGATGACATCGAAGTGTTGGCGGCGCACATGCTCAAGCGTTTGGCCAAGGACACCGGCCAACCGGCAGCGCGTTTACATCCTCAGGCGTTGGAAGCGCTGAAGAATTACCGGTTTCCGGGGAATGTGCGGGAGTTGGAAAACGTGCTTGAGCGGGCACACACCTTGTGTGAGAACCGCACGATCGAGGCTGAAGATTTACGTCTGAGCGAAGGCAACTGCGCGGCGGACGGCGGTATTGCCGATCTGACGCAGATCGACAATCTGGAAGATTATCTGGAGAACGTTGAGAGGAAGCTGATCTTGCAGGCGCTGGAAGAAACGCGCTGGAATCGCACGGCGGCGGCGCAGCGGTTGAGTCTTTCGTTTCGTTCGATGCGCTATCGGCTGAAGAAACTGGGCCTGGATTGAGGACCCCTTCGCGAGCAGGCTCACTCCTACAGGGATCTAGGGTGTTCACAAAATGTGAGTTAACCGGAGATCCATTGTAGGAGTGAGCCTGCTCGCGATGACGGCCATCCGATCGCTGAAGAAATATCAGACTAGATCCGGCCCTCGGGCGCATACGGCGCCGGATCAATAATCGGCGTCCTTCCCAGCATCACATCGGCAAACAACTGGCACGACGCCGGCGCCAGCACCAGCCCATTGCGGTAATGCCCGCAGTTCAACCACAACCCGTCAAACCCCGGCACCCGGCCAATATAGGGAATGCCCTCCGGCGAACCCGGACGCAACCCCGCCCAGTGCCCGACCACTTCGGCATCCGCCAGCGCCGGCAGCAACTCCACTGCCGAAGCCTTGAGGCTTTCCAGCGCCACCTCGGTCGGCGTCTTGTCGTAACCTTCGTGCTCCAGCGTGCTGCCGATCAGGATATGCCCGTCACGACGCGGAATCGCATAACGGCCCTTGGCCAATACCATGCTCGGCAGAAAATCCGCTGCGCACTTGTAGAGAATCATCTGGCCTTTGACTGGCTCGACCGGCAGTGTCAGATCCAGCGTCTTGAGCAGATCGCCGCTCCACGCCCCCGCAGTCAGTACGACCTGATCGCCCTTGATCACACCCTTCGACGTCTCGACGCCAACAACCTGCTCACCCTCGCGGACAAACCCGCTGACTGCGCATTGTTCGTGAATGGTTACGTTCGGCAATGCCTGCAGTGCCGCTTTCAGTGATTTCACCAGACGCGGATTGCGCACGTTGGCGACATCAGCCATGTAGATCGCCCGCGCGAACCCGCCACCGAGCACCGGCACCGCATCATGTGCCGCCGAGATATCCACAGCCCGCAACGGGCGATTTTCCCGCTTGGCCCAGGCCAGCGCTTCGGCTTCATCATCCAGGTCCAGCCAGTACAGGCCCGTGGTGTGCACTTCAGGATCAACGCCAGTGTCGGCAAACAGACGCGCGCCGAGCTGTGGATAAAAATCCTGCGACCAGTGCGCCAGTGCGGTGACTGCCGGGCTATAGCGCCACGGATACAGCGGCGAAACGATACCGCCGCCCGCCCAGGACGATTCCTGGCCGAGGTTCGAGCGATCGAGCAGCACCACGCTGCGTACTTCGGAGGCGAGATTGTAGGCGGTCAGCAGGCCAATCACCCCGCCACCGACAATCACCACTTGCTGTTGCCTGGTCATGTTTGATCCAACCGTAAAAAAGACAGTGGGCGCAAAAGGCACCCGAAAGAAAGCGCCTCAGCGGCCCCAGCAATCCTTGGTGGTCAGCCCGGTGGTCGCGTTGTTCATACTGCGGACACCGGTGTTGGTCAGGGTGAAATCCCCGCACTTGTCGGTGGCCATGGACGTACCCGTTTTGCGGGTAGCGGTCAGCAGGAAGGTCTGGTCAGCGATGGTCGGGGTGATGGTGTAGAGATCATTGCCCGTGCTGAGTCCGGTGATGCCGGTATAGACATTGTTCTTGGTGTAGAAGCGTTCGAGGCTCTGCGCCTGCTCCGATAGCAAAGACACCACTTCAGCGCGACGGCCCTTTTTCAGGTACTCGGTATAGCTCGGTGCGGCGATGGTGATGACGATCCCGATGATCGCAATCACGATCATGATTTCGATCAGGGTGAAGCCTCGGTTGAATCTGCGCATGCCTCAAACTCTCACTTACTGTATTTGCCGCCACATGATACGACGGCTGCCACCGCCGCCCTTTTCCACAACGGTTGTGATGGTGCCACTGGTGTCGCCCACAAGCTTTTCGGTGGCATTTGCGGAGATGACGTTAAGGGTCGGAATGCCACCGGTGAATATCACGCCACTGGATATCGTGTCATTGCTGTCGACCAAACGGTCAGTATTGGTGTCGATGACGGCATAGTTGAGCATCTTACCGCTGAACGCATCCAGTTCGATCAGTTTGCCGGTACCAAAACTCGCACAGGGATCGGTGGTATCAACACTGGCCGTGGTAAAGACAATACGGCCCAGCACGATACTCGCCTGATTGATCACCCGCTCGCCGGTCAGCACGTTGTTGTACACCAGCGGCAGATACCAACCCTTCTCCGCCGGATACGTCGTGTCATTCTGCGTTGTGGTCAGAAACTGTCCAGAGCTGCCGGCAAATGACCCGGTGATCGCCTGCGGCTGCAGACTGCTGACAGTCAGTTGACCAGAACCACCATCGGCGTCCCATACGGAATAGAACGCCTGCAAATCCTTATTGGTCTTGTCGGCCGTTTCATTGAACTTGCCGGTACCGACGAAGATCTGTTTGCCGCCCAGCGCATTATCCGCCAGTAACGGCTGCGCGGTGATCGGTTGAGTCGCCCCGCCCGCCGTGGTGAACAGTGGCTTGCCGGAAAACGCCACGCCCCAACTGTCGGAGGACGTGGCACTCAGGTCGAACTTCCATAACCGCCCCTTCAAGTCGCCACCGTAAGCGGCCTGCACCACATTCGAAGAGTTGACCTTGAGTTTCACCGACGACAAACCGTTGCTGGTTTCCGTGCTGTCGATAACGATTTTCCTGATCAGCGAACCATCCAGCGCATCCAGTACATATAAAGCTGCAACGCCCGAATTGCTGCCGTAGCCGTTGGCAATGAATGTCGCCCAGCGACCATTGGCCAAGCGTGCCACTTCCGGACGGGCGTAGGCGTAACCCAGATCATTGAACGCGTTCGCCGTGTTGGCAGTGACCGGCGCACTGGCTTCCCACAATGCCCTGATGACATTGCCCGCCGAGGCATCAAACAGTTGCAGTCCATAAAAGGTTTTACCGCCGGCCCCAGTGCCACCAATGGCTAGAGTTTTCCAGTTGGTGCCGGCCTGCGCATCGAACACGCCGACCTGACCATCCACCAGAAACTTGTGGCTGACGCCGTTGACGTAGTTGGTGTCCGCGATCAGACGCAACGACGGCAGCACGCTGGAGGGCATGTACGCATAACGACGTGTGCCGTTCGCCGAATTGATCACGTTGACGAAACCGTCATTGGCGTTCACCACCAGACTGGCATTCATGTTTGCAGCCTTGGTCGTCAGGTAGTTGGTGTAACTGCTATCGCCCGACAGATCAGAGGCGCTCTTGTCTGCAGGCGACGCGAGTACCAGCGGCGAATTGATAATATCGCCAAGCAGCACACCGCGTACTTTGAGCCCGGTCTTGTTAGTCCCTTTGCTCCACTCCACAAGATCATTGCCGTTGATACCGGTGGGCAGGCCCTGATTCAGCGTCGTCTGCTGGGCTAGGGAAAAGTTGCCGAATGCCAGGGCTATCGGCGCATTGCTCACGGTGTTCCATGATTGAAAAGTCGGTGCCGTGGCAGAGGGCACGATGGTGGTGTCGGTCGTCCATTGCACAGCCGAGGTATTCACCGTGCCGGTCGCGGTAAAGCCGAACGACCTGATCGTGCCGCGCCAATCCTTGGGATCGTAAGTGGTTTGATAAAAACTGCTGCCAATGGTCAACGTGCTGCTGCTGGCGACGCCGGCACCACCAGAGCCAGCCTTGGAAGTGATATCACTCAACGCCGACGACAAGGCAGCATTGAGTCCCGTGCTGTCAGTCGCTTGGTAATACCTGCCCTGCCCATAACTGGCCGCGTCCGACAGCATGTCGTTGTCGGCGGTGAACCCCACGGTATAGGTGTTCATGTTCTGCTTGGGAAAATCCACCGCGTTCCAACTCTTGCCCGCCGCGTCGGTACCGGTCGAGCGCATGTCGATATCGAAGGCGAACTTGGCGATGTCATCCAGATACAGCGTGTCCCCTTCGTTGTCACCATTGAGATTGTTGCCGTCATTGTTGACGCCGTCCCAGTTCGGCAAACGGCTGCCGCCCAATGGGTCGTTAGTCGGGAAGGTTCGGTCGAAAGTGGGTAGACCGTCGGTAATCACGACGCCGTAGTTTTTCTGGCAGCGATACTGAATCGGGCTCGTGTAGGTAGTCGGCGTGCTGTTGTAGTACGGCGCCATACCGCGCATGTAGCGGGTGATTTCGTAATAGGCTTCCGCCAACGGCGTGTTGGCCACGGCGCTCAAGCCGTTGATGGAAGAGATCAGTGCGTTGTAATTGGTGTCGGCCTGGGCTTGAGTCACGCTGCCGGACACCGGCGACAAATCGGTGATCGATCGGGCGATGAAACCACCATTGCCCGAGTTGGTACTGGTGGCCGGGTTGAAGGTCGATAGGCCCATACGCAGGGTGCGGTTGCTGCTGACCAGTGCTATGGAAACGTTTCGCGCAACGTTTATTCGATAATCGTTGGGGATCGCTCCTGTGGTGAAGTCACGGGTGCCGTTGCTCGTGGCCAGGCCGACGATATAGGAAATGTAATCGGCGGAATATCGGGTGTTCTCATTGCCTACGGGGTCGGGCAGCTTCAGGCATAACGGCGCCACGCTGTTGTTGTAGAACGCATAGGCGCCGCCCGAGCACCCGGAGGTCGGCAGGCTCGATAGAAACACCGTGTCGCCGGTGATCTGCGGAGCATTGAGCGCAGAGCACAATCCCAGGAAGGCATTGCACTGCCGGGCGGGTGCACGGTTGATGTTCGGATCAAATCCGGCGGCGTAAATGATGCTGTTCATACTCCCCGAATCATCGATCAGCAGCATCACATTCGGTGGCACCGCTGCAGCACTCAACAGCGGCGAATCGGAGGGCGTGAATGCATAGACGGGCGTCGCCAGATACAAGCTCAGCAGCAGGCCGAGCAGCAGCGATGTGCAGCGTTCAATACTTCGCATAGACACTCTCCACCACACTGCGCGAGCTGCCGGCAATGCCGACAGCGGTGACGCGATACAACGTCGCAGAGGTGTTGCTCGGCACGTTGACGGCGGTCAGTGTGGTGCCGATGTTCTGCACACCATAGAAACCATTGCCGGCGGCGATCCAGGTCACCCCGGACGTCGAGTTGAACCCCGCCGCACTGACCACCGACGACTCCGCCGGCGGTGCGCATTGGGTGGTGCCGCTGCACACGGCGAGCGAATAACTGTCCAGTTGCACAGCGCTCTCCCCAACACGCAGAGCCGCCTCGGCCGTCTGGAACGACTGATTGCGCAGGCTCACACTGCCGGCCATTTTTTCCTGCAGGTTGGCGCTTTGCATCGACGACAAACCAATCAGGGTCAACAACAGCAGGAATACCAGACTGACCAGCAACACCATGCCTTGCTGAGTCTGACGGGAGTGAAGAGAAATCCTCATCAGCGCGCCCTCACTGCAAGCGGTTGCGCAAAGCGGCAACCACGTTGAAGGTTTGATTGCGCACCCGATTGTTCGGATCGTTGAGGGTCAGGCTCAGCCGCACACTGCGAATGCGCGCCGGATCGGCGGGGTTGGCGCTGTAGGTCGAGGCCGCCACATCCGTCGCCGAACTGGCCAGACCAAACGTCACGTTGAATGCACTGACATTGTTCACCAACACCTGCTGGGTCGGTGTGCCGCTGCCGGTGCCCATGAGAATCTGATTGTTGCTGAAGCTGTAGATCAGACGCCGGATCGGGAACGCGATTTGCCCGCTCGCCGGGGAGCGCAAGCCGGTATAGGCCGTTGCGCTATTGCGGCAGTCGGAGAGCACCGTCCAGGTTGGCGTGCCCCCGCCGCTGCCGATATCGGCGGTCACCAGTGTCAGTTTCAGGTTGGCATTGTCCCAGTTGATCGGCATGACCTGCGCAGCGTTGAAGTCGCCCGCGGAGCTCGAATCGAGGATCGTGCCCAGACAGCCGAACATCCCGACCATGCGAATTTCCTGAATCATCTTGCTCAATACGAACCGCGCGTCTTCCTGCATCGCGGCGGCAGTGTTCTGGCTGACATAGGTATTTTTCGCCGCGATGAAAATCTGCACCACGCCAAGCACCACAATCAGCCCCAATGCCAAAGCGATAAGTAATTCGATCAGACCGAATCCACGGTTTTGCTGCTTCATGGCGTGGCCACCGGATCAACCGCAGCGCGGCTGGTCAGGATAAAACTGCGTTGAGCACTGGCGGTGTTGGCTGCCCGTGCGTCGCTCCAGTTGATGGTGATGGTGTAAACGCGCTGATTGAGGCTGATGCTACCGGTGGCCGTCGGCCCGCCGAAATTGCTGATATTGGTGGAGAAGTCGTAGAGGTCTTGATCGCGGGCAACGCTCAGATTGCCCGAGGTCGGCGGTGTGACAGTGTAGTCAGCGCCGGAGTTGGCGCGGATGCGGTCCATCATGTCGTAGGCGATGAAACTGGCCTGACTGGTCATCCGTGAGCTGTCGGTGTACTTCAGCGCATTCAGTTGCACGGCCGCCGCGCCCAGCAACCCGACCGTCAGTATCAGCAACGCGACCAGCACCTCGATCAGCGTCATGCCCTGCTGTGCGTGTTGACTCCCTGCCCTCATCCGCAAGTTCCACCCAATTGAATTCGTCCGTTCAAACACACGTTCAGCGTCCTGCTTTGCGTTCCCAGCGTGTAACTTATGGCCACCGCCGTCGACGGTGCCGCCAGACCGCCAAGGTTGTTGAAATCCAGTGCGGTCACTCCTGAGGGTAGCGTCAGAGTCGCGCCGCTGCTCATCGCGGGAACAACCCGCAACACATTGGCCGGATTGCCAGTACTGTCGTAGACCGCCAGCTCACCGGTCCAGACGCTGCCACCAGCGGTTGGACGCAAGCGCAGCGTCGTACCACGGTCGATGGCCTCGAGCCTGGCGAAATTGATCGCCCGCTGCAGGTCGCCCATTTCGGTGTCGGCCTTGCTGCCCTGAACCGAACGGGTGAATGCCGGCACCGCCAGGGTGATCAGAATCACGAAGATCGCGATCGCAACCAACAACTCGATCAGCGTGAAACCTTTTGTACGAAGATCCATCGATGCCCTCCGTTGCCGTCGGCTATACCTGCTTCTACACGCTAGAACATTCAACCGGCCCGCGTCGGTTGATTTGCCCTGCCCGGCGCACGGAGCGCGCCGCTCATCACACTCCACGGAGGGATTTTTCATGCCGCAACAGGGTTTCAGCCTGATAGAACTGCTTATGGGACTGGCGATTGGCGCAATTGTTCTGCTGCTGGTCAGTCCGGCGTTTGCCGCGCTCAAAGAATCGAACCATCGGGATCAAGCGGCGCAATCGCTGCTCGATGGCCTTCGCAACGCCCGCACACTGGCCATCACGCGCAATCAGAGCGTGGTGATTCATGGCATCAACGGCGACTGGAGTCAGGGCTGGCGGATCATTCTGGATATCAGCGGCAAGGGGCAGAAAGACAGCAACAATCCACTGCTACAAGAAAGTGTGAGCGACACGCAGGTGCCAATTGTCGGCAATTGGTCGGTGAGTCGTTACGTACGTTTCAGCAGTCTGGGGCAACCGCTGATGCCCGGGCGGGCATTTCAGGCAGGGACATTACATGTCTGCTCGGCTCGCGAGCCGGTCAGCCAGCGTCAGATAGTACTGGCGGCGACCGGCCGTGTACGCCTGAACAGCCAAGAGACTGAGCAGGCGCTGTGCCACAAAAACCAGCGTGTCAGATCGAACGCACGCGCAGCTCTTTAGGCATCGAGAACGTGATGTTCTCTTCGCGACCGGCCAGCTCATCGGCACCGGTGGCACCCCAAGCCTGCAGTTGCTGAATCACACCACGCACCAGTACTTCCGGCGCGGAGGCACCGGCGGTGATGCCGATACGCTCAACGCCATCGAACCAGCTCTTTTGCAGGTCTTCCGCGCCGTCAATCAGGTAGGCCGGTGTGGCCATGCGCTCAGCAAGCTCACGCAGACGGTTGGAGTTGGAGCTGTTCGGGCTGCCAACCACCAGCACCACGTCGCACTCGTCGGCCAGTTGCTTGACCGCGTCCTGACGGTTTTGCGTGGCGTAGCAGATGTCGTCCTTGCGCGGACCGCCGATGGCCGGGAAGCGCGTGCGCAATGCATCGATGACGCGACTGGTGTCGTCCATCGACAGCGTGGTCTGGGTCACGAAAGCCAGTTTATCCGGGTTCTGCACCTGCAACTCGGCGACGTCATTCTCGTTTTCGACGAGGTAAATCGCGCCGCCATTGCTGCCGTCGTACTGACCCATGGTGCCTTCGACTTCCGGGTGTCCGGCGTGGCCGATCAGAATGCACTCACGGCCATCGCGGCTGTATTTAGCCACCTCAATGTGCACCTTGGTCACCAGAGGGCAGGTGGCGTCGAACACTTTCAGGCCACGGCCGGCGGCTTCGGTGCGTACGGCCTGGGATACGCCGTGAGCACTGAAGATCACGATAACGTCGTCCGGCACCTGATCCAGCTCTTCGACGAAGATCGCCCCGCGGCTGCGCAGGTCTTCCACGACGAACTTGTTGTGCACTACTTCGTGACGCACGTAGATCGGCGGCCCGAAGACTTCCAGGGCGCGGTTGACGATTTCGATCGCCCGGTCCACGCCAGCGCAGAAGCCACGGGGGTTGGCGAGTTTGATTTGCATGCTGTGCCTCGTGTCTTGCGCGCGAAAACAATGAATAACCAACTGGGTGGGAGCGAGCAGGCTCGCTCCCACATTTTTACAGCGCTTTAACGTTGATGATTTCCACGTCAAAGGTCAGCGTCTTGCCCGACAGCGGGTGGTTGAAGTCGATGGTCACTTGCGTGTCGTCGAACTCTTTCACCACACCCGGCAGCTCAGTATTGGCCGCGTCATTGAAGATCACCAGCAAACCCGGTGACAACTCCATATCGACGAACTGCGAACGCGGAATGATCTGTACGTTCTGCGGGTTCGGCTGACCGAAGGCGTTTTCCGGCTCGACGGTCAGCGTGCGCTTGTCGCCGGCCTTGAAGCCGAACAGCGCCGCTTCGAAACCCGGCAGCAGGTTGCCGTCGCCGACCTTGAAGGTCGCCGGGGCTTTGTCGAACGTACTGTCGACGGTGTCGCCGTTCTCCAGGCGCAATGCAAAGTGCAAGGTGACTTCCGTGTTCTGGCCGATGCGTTGCTCAGCCAATACCTGTTCAGTCATGAACGGCTTCTCCGGTCTTTTTACTTTTGAACATATCCAGTGCCAACATCACCGCGCCAACGGTAATGGCGCTGTCGGCGAAGTTGAACGCCGGGAAGTACCAGCGGTTCTGCCAGTGCACCAGAATGAAATCGATCACATGGCCCAAGGCAATGCGGTCATACAGATTGCCCAGCGCGCCACCCAGCACCAGCGCCAAAGCGACGGCCAGCCAGGTTTCGTTGCGGCCCAGGCGCTTGAGCCAGACCACCAGCACCGCACTGACCACAATCGCGATCAGGGCGAACAACCAGCGCTGCCAGCCGGAGCTGTCCGCCAGGAAGCTGAACGCCGCGCCGGTGTTGTAAGCCAGGGTCCAGCTGAAGTAATCAGGAATGATCACGATCTGCTGGAACATTTCGAGCTTGCCTTCGAAGTAGAACTTGCTGGCCTGGTCGATGACCAGAACCAGCAAACTCAACCACAGCCAGCTCAACCGTCCAAAACGGCCAACGGCATTAGGCATAGTGACGAACCTCGCCAGCGCCGCTGATGTTGTCGACGCAACGACCGCAGATTTCCGGATGCTCCGGGTTCACACCGACGTCTTCACGGCAGTGCCAGCAACGGGCGCATTTCGGGAAGGCCGATTTGACGATCTTCAGCTTCAGGCCGCTGACTTCAGTCACTACCGCGTCGGCCGGAGCCTGTACAAACGGTGCAACGCTGGCCGTCGAGGTGATCAAGACAAAGCGCAGTTCGTTGCTCAGCTTGGCCAGGTCGGCGCTCAGCGCGTCTTCGGCGTACAGCGTCACTTCGGCTTGCAGGTTGCCACCGACAGCTTTCGCTGCGCGCTGGATTTCCATTTCTTTGTTGACCGCTACCTTGACCGCCATCACGCGCTCCCAGTAGTCGCGGCCCAGCTCAACGTCGGCCGGCAGTTCGGTCAAACCTTCGTACCAGGTGTTAAGCATGACCGATTCGTTACGCTCGCCCGGCAGGTATTCCCACAGTTCGTCGGCGGTGAAGGCGAGGATCGGCGCGATCCAGCGCACCAGCGCTTCGGAGATGTGGAACAGCGCGGTTTGCGCCGAGCGGCGGGCCTTGCTGTTGGCGCCAGTGGTGTACTGACGGTCCTTGATGATGTCGAGGTAGAAACCGCCCAGCTCCTGCACGCAGAAGTTGTGGATCTTCGAGTAAACGTTCCAGAAACGGTATTCGCCGTAGTGCTCTTGCAGCTCACGTTGCAGCAGCAAGGTGCGGTCGACCGCCCAACGATCCAGCGCGAGCATTTCTTCAGCCGGCAGGATGTCGGTAGCCGGGTTGAAACCGCTCAGGTTCGAAAGCAGGAAGCGCGCGGTGTTTCGGATACGACGATAAGCGTCCGCACTGCGTTGCAGGATCTGATCGGAAACCGCCATTTCACCGGAGTAGTCAGTCGAAGCAACCCACAGACGCATGATGTCGGCGCCCAGAGTGTCGTTGACTTTCTGCGGCGCGATCACGTTACCCAGCGACTTGGACATCTTGCGGCCGGCTTCGTCGACGGTGAAACCGTGGGTCAGCAGTTCGCGGTACGGCGCGTGGTTGTCGATGGCGCAACCGGTCAGCAGCGACGAGTGGAACCAGCCACGGTGTTGGTCGGAACCTTCCAGGTACAGGTCGGCACGCGGGCCGCTCTCGTGACCCATCGGGTGCGAACCGCGCAGGACGTGCCAGTGCGTGGTGCCCGAATCGAACCAGACGTCGAGGGTGTCGCTGATCTTGTCGTACAGCGGCGCTTCGTCGCCGAGCAACTCGGCAGCGTCCATCTTGAACCAGGCTTCGATACCTTCGACTTCAACGCGCTTGGCCACTTCTTCCATCAGCTCGACGGTGCGTGGGTGCAGTTCGCCGCTTTCCTTGTTGAGGAAGAACGGGATCGGCACGCCCCAGTTGCGCTGACGCGAGATGCACCAGTCCGGGCGGTTGGCGATCATCGAGTGCAGACGCGCCTGGCCCCAGGCCGGAACGAATTTGGTGTCTTCGATGGCTTTGAGCGAGCGCACACGCAGGGTGTCACCGCTGGTTGGCTCTTTGTCCATGCCGATGAACCACTGCGCGGTGGCGCGGTAGATCAGCGGGGTCTTGTGGCGCCAGCAGTGCATGTAGCTGTGTTCGATGACGGTGGTGTGCAGCAGCGCACCGACTTCGGTCAGTTTGTCGACGATGGCCGGGTTGGCCTTCCAGATGAACTGGCCGCCGAAGAATTCCAGCGACGGCACGTACACGCCGTTGCTCTGCACCGGGTTGAGGATGTCGTCGTTGACCATGCCATATTTCTTGCAAGTCACGAAGTCGTCCACGCCGTAGGCCGGAGCGGAGTGAACCACGCCGGTACCAGCGCCCAGTTCGACGTAGTCAGCCAGATACACCGGCGACAGACGGTCATAGAACGGATGACGGAAGTTGATCAGTTCCAGCTGTTTACCGGTGGTGGTCGCGATGACCGAGCCTTCGACGCCATAGCGCGTCAGGCAGGCTTCGACCAGCTCTTCAGCCAGTACCAGCAGCTTGTCGCCGATGTCGACCAACGCGTAGTTGAATTCCGGGTGAACGTTGAGCGCCTGGTTGGCCGGGATGGTCCACGGGGTGGTGGTCCAGATCACGATCGAGGCAGGTTTGCCCAGCGACGGCAGACCGAACGCGGCAGCCAGTTGGGCTTCGTCAGCGATCGGGAAGGCGACGTCGATGGTCGAGGACTTTTTGGTCTCGTACTCGACTTCCGCTTCAGCCAGGGCCGAACCGCAGTCGAAGCACCAGTTCACAGGCTTGAGGCCCTTGAACACGAAACCGCCCTTGACGATTTCAGCGAGGGCGCGGATTTCACCGGCCTCGTTCTTGAAATCCATGGTCTTGTACGGGTTGGCCCAATCGCCCAGCACGCCGAGACGGATGAATTCGGACTTCTGCCCTTCGATCTGCTCGGTGGCGTAGGCACGGCACAGTTCGCGGGTCTTGTCCGCGCCCAGATTCTTGCCGTGGGTCACTTCAACCTTGTGCTCGATCGGCAGGCCGTGGCAGTCCCAACCCGGAACGTACGGCGCGTCGAAGCCCGACAGGGTCTTCGAGCGGATGATCATGTCCTTGAGAATCTTGTTCAGTGCGTGACCGATGTGGATCGTGCCGTTGGCATACGGAGGACCGTCGTGCAGAACGAACTTCGGACGATCCTTGCCAATCTCGCGCAACTTTCCGTACAGGCCAATACTGTCCCAGCGCTGCAGGATCTGCGGTTCGCGCTGTGGCAGGCCGGCCTTCATTGGGAAGGCGGTGTCCGGAAGGTTAAGCGTGGCTTTATAGTCGGTCATTTAAGGCTCTTCATTAGCGATGGGCGCTAGGTGCGGCTAGTGCACGGGCGGTGGCGACATCCGCATTGATCGCCGTTTTCAATGCCTCCAGGGAGGCGAAGCGCTGCTCTTCACGCAGCTTTTGGTGGAAAACCACCGTCAAACGCCGGTCATACAGATCGCCGGCAAAATCTAGAAGATGGACTTCAAGGTGGGCCTTGCCATCACCTTGTACCGTGGGTCGTACGCCGATATTGGCGACACCGGGCCAGGTCTTGCCGTCGATATCGACATTCACCAGGTACACACCTGTGAACGGCACGCGACGACGTTTGAGTTGAATGTTGGCAGTGGGCGTACCCAGTTGCCGGGCCAGTTTCTGGCCATGCAGCACGCGACCGGCAATGCGGTACGGGCGACCGAGCAAACGTTCGGCCAGGGCAAAATCGGCGGAAGCCAATGCATTACGCACCTGCGTACTGCTGACGCGAATGCCGTCCAGCTCGACGGTTTGTGCCGCTTCAACGGTAAAACCGTGCATCTGCCCGGCCTGCAGCAGGAAGTCGAAATCGCCGAGGCGGTCGCAACCGAAGCGGAAGTCGTCACCGACTTCCAGATGCTGCACGCCGAGACCATCAACGAGGATGGTGTCGACGAACTCGCTGGCGCTGAGCTTGCTCAAGCGCTGGTTGAACGCCAGGCACAACACCCGGTCGACGCCTTCGGCAGCCAGCAATTGCAGCTTGTCGCGCAAGCGGGCCAGACGCGCCGGCGCGGTCTCGGGGGCAAAGAATTCCCGTGGCTGCGGCTCGAAAATCACCACGCAGCTGGGTACGCCCAACTCGAGCGCACGCTCACGCAGTCGGGCCAGGATAGCCTGGTGACCACGGTGAACACCGTCAAAGTTGCCAATAGTGGCGACGCAGCCCCGATGCTGGGGGCGCAAGTTGTGGAGGCCTCGAACCAGCTGCATAACGCGCTTCTTGCTCATAAAGTGGTCGATTATAACCACACCCGACGGTCGACGACAGGCAACACCGTAACGCAAAGTGAACGAGCCGACAAAACTGCCGGCCCGCGCCTGTTTATAAAGGGTAAAACCTTAACTCAAGGCCTTGCGATTGAAGTCGCGCAAACGGAAACCAAGCAGCAGCAACATACCGAAATAGGCGACCACGCCCGCCGCGACCAATGCGCCCAGACGCAGGAAGCGCTCAAGCATGTGCCCTTGGTCCCACGCCGGCATGAAATGCATGCCAACCAGTAACACCGCCGACATCACCGCCACCGCGACCACAAGCTTGAAGGCGAACTTGGCCCAACCCGGTTGCGGCTGATACATCTGCTGCTTGCGCAGTTGATAGAACAGCAACCCGGCATTCAGGCAGGCACCGGCGCTGATCGCCAAGGCCAGACCGGCATGAGCCAGCGGGCCGATCAACATCAAGTTGAACAACTGCGTGCACACCAGAGTGAATATTGCGATTTTCACCGGGGTACGGATGTTCTGCTGCGCATAGAAGCCCGGCGCCAACACCTTGATCACAATAATCCCGAGCAGACCGACAGAATAGGCAATCAGCGCACGCTGAGTCATTTCAGCGTCGAAACCACTGAACTGACCGTACTGGAACAGCGAAACGGTCAGCGGCTCAGCAAGAATCCCCAGCGCCAGCGAGCAAGGCAGCACCAATACGAAGCACAGGCGCAGACCCCAATCGAGAATCCGCGAATATTCGTGGCGATCCTTGCTCGCGTAAGTTTTGGCCAGCGTCGGCAGCAGAATCGTCCCCAGCGCCACACCCAGCACGCCGGATGGCAATTCCATCAAGCGGTCGGCGTAATACATCCACGACACCGAACCCGCGACCAGAAATGAGGCGAAAATCGTGTTGATGATCAGCGAAATCTGGCTGACCGAGACACCGAGAATCGCCGGCAGCATCTGCTTCATCACGCGCCAGACACCGGTATCACGCAGATTCAGACGCGGCAGCACCAGCATGCCGATCTTTTTCAGGTGCGGCAGTTGATAGAGCAACTGCGCCAGACCGCCGACCAAGACCGCCCAACCCAATGCCATGACCGGCGGATCGAAGTACGGCGTGAGGAACAGCGAAAACACAATCATGCTGACGTTGAGCAACGTTGGCACAAAGGCCGGCACTGAGAAACGGTTCCAGGTATTGAGGATCGCCCCGGCCAGCGATGACAGGGATATCAGCAATATATACGGGAAGGTCACCCGCAACAGATCGGAGGTGAGCTGGAATTTTTCCGGCGTATCGGTAAAACCGGGCGCGGTGGCCCAGATCACCCAAGGCGCGGCGATCATGCCCAGCGCAGTGACAACCGCCAGCACCAACGTCAGCAAGCCCGATACGTAGGCAATGAACGTGCGCGTCGCCTCTTCGCCCTGCTGGCTCTTGTATTCGGCCAGAATCGGCACGAATGCCTGCGAGAAAGCGCCCTCAGCGAAGATTCGCCGCAGCAGATTGGGCAGTTTGAAGGCAATAAAGAAGGCATCCGTCGCCATCCCGGCGCCGAATGTACGGGCAATCAGCGTGTCACGAACAAAGCCCAGAATCCGGGAAAGCATCGTGATAGAGCTGACGGCGGCCAACGATTTGAGCAGATTCATTGAGGGAATTTGTGCCTGTCGATAAACAGCAGGCGAACAAAGCGCCTACTTGTGCGATACTCCGCGCCGCAGCAGCACAGAGCCAAAGCTCGCGAGTTTACAGGTCAAGCGCCGGAAATAAATATCCCGCCTCTTTATACCTACCACTTAGCGGAACGTTTCAAGTGCCCTTGACAAGACTTCAACTCATCGGCATGATTCGCGGCCTATTTTGTTTGCTATTTCCTAAAAAGTCTTTCGAGGAGCTCGACGGTGGCCAACTCACCTTCCGCCAAAAAACGTGCAAAACAGGCTGAGAAGCGTCGCAGCCACAACGCCAGCCTGCGTTCCATGGTTCGCACCTACATCAAGAATGTAGTTAAAGCCATCGACGCAAAAGACGCTGAAAAAGCTCAAGCTGCATACGTTCTGGCTGTGCCAGTTATCGACCGTATGGCCGATAAAGGCATCATCCACAAGAACAAGGCTGCTCGCCATAAGAGCCGCCTGAATGGCCACGTCAAAGCGCTGAAAGAAGCTGCTTAATCCGACGTAGTCATTAAAAAACCGACCTTAGGGTCGGTTTTTTATTGCCTGTGATTTAACAAATCCCAGCGCAAAAAAATGTAGGAGTGAGCCTGCTCGCGATAGCGGTGTCACAGTCAATAATTGCATCGACTGACACACCGCTATCGCGAGCAGGCTCACTCCTACAGTTGGTTTTGCGGTGTTATTGCTGGACGGGTACCCACGGCAGGATCGGGATCGCGGTCACGGCATTCTGCGGACTGCCTTCGATCAAGCGATCGCTGTAGACCAGATACACCAGCGTATTGCGCTTCTTGTCCAGGAATCGCACCACCTGCATGGTCTTGAATACCAGCGAAGTGCGCTCCTTGAACACTTCATCGCCATCCTTCAAATCACCCTTGAACTTGATCGGGCCGACCTGACGGCAAGCGATCGACGCTTCTGCGCGATCTTCAGCCAGACCCAGACCACCCTTCACACCACCCGTCTTGGCGCGCGACAGGTAGCAGGTCACCCCCTCAACTTTCGGATCATCGAAAGCCTCGACCACAATGCGGTCGTTCGGACCGACAAACTTGAACACCGTCGACACCTGACCGATTTCCTCGGCCGAGGCCAGCAATGGCATCGCCATCAGCAAGCCCAACAATCCTTTCGCTAAACGCATCGAATTTTCCTTAGACCAGAATCAGATTGTCACGGTGAACCAGCTCAGGCTCCGCCATGTAACCAAGCAAACCGACAATCGCATCCGACGACTGACCGATGATTTTTTGTGCTTCCAGCGCACTGTAGTTGGCCAGGCCACGAGCAATCTCACGACCATCGGGCGCCACGCAGACGACCATCTCGCCGCGACGGAAACTGCCCTGCACCAACTTCACACCTACCGGCAGCAAACTTTTATTGCCCTTGGACAACGCCGACACTGCCCCCTCGTCCAACACCAACGTGCCGCGAGTCTGCAGATGCCCGGCCAGCCATTGCTTGCGCGCCGCGAGCATGCCGCGCTCAGGCGACAGCAACGTACCGATACGCTCACCCGCCTTCAGACGATCAAGCACACGCTCAAGACGCCCACCAACAATGATGGTGTGCGCACCGGAACGTGCAGCCAGTCGCGCAGCACGCAACTTGGTCTGCATACCGCCACGCCCCAGCGCACCGCCCGTACCACCCGCTACCGCATCGAGACTCGGATCATCGGCGCGCGCTTCGTAAATCAGCTGCGCCTCGGGATTATTGCGCGGATCGGCGTCAAACATGCCATCGCGGTCGGTCAGGATCACCAGCAAATCCGCCTCGACCAGGTTAGCCACCAGCGCCGCCAGGGTGTCGTTGTCGCCAAAGCGGATTTCGTCGGTGACCACGGTGTCGTTTTCGTTGATCACCGGGATGACTTTCAGGTCGACCAATGCGCGCAAAGTGCTGCGGGCGTTGAGGTAGCGCTTGCGGTCGGACAAATCGTCGTGAGTCAGGAGAATCTGCGCAGTGTGCCGGCCATGCTCGGCGAAACTCGATTCCCACGCCTGCACCAGACCCATCTGACCAATCGCAGCGGCTGCCTGGAGCTCGTGCATCGCACTGGGTCGTGCGGTCCAGCCCAAACGGCTCATGCCGGCCGCTACCGCCCCGGAGGACACCAGCACCAACTCGACGCCAGCCTCATGCAAGGCCACCATCTGCTCCACCCAGACACTCATTGCCGCGCGATCCAGCCCTTTGCCATCAGCTGTCAGCAAAGCGCTGCCGATCTTCACGACCCAACGCTGCGCACCTGTCACCTTGCTCCGCATCATCTTCAACCTTAGCTTGAGGGCAGCGCGACCCAGCGCCGCCCATGACGTTATTTGTGACTTGCGATTTCCAGATACTAAAACGCCGCTCGATTGAGCGGCGCTTAAGTTTACTGCAACGAATCAGTCACGCACGTAAATGATTTCCGGACCGTCTTCGTCATCCACATCTTCTTCGTCCCAATCATCGTCGCCGATGTCATGGACCGACTTCACGCCGCTGCGACGCAGGGCACGCTTGTCATCCAGCGCCTGCAGTTGCGCGCGCGCTTCGTCTTCGATGCGCTGATCAAGATCGGCCAGCTCTTCCTTGTAAGCCGGGTCATTGGCCAAGCGATCGGCACGATCTTCCATGTAACGCATGATGTCGTGACACAGACGCTCGGTACCGATCTTGGCGATCGCCGAGATCACATAGACCGGACCGGTCCACTGCAGGCGATCAACGATTTCCTTGACGCGCTCTTCGTGCTCTTCTTCAAGGATCTGGTCGCACTTGTTCAGCACCAGCCAGCGATCACGCTCGGCCAGGGACGGGCTGAACTTGATCAGTTCGTTGACGATCACTTCAGCGGCATCCGGCGCGCTGGAATCATCCAGCGGCGCCATATCGACGAGGTGTAGCAACAGACGCGTACGCGCCAAGTGCTTGAGGAAGCGAATGCCCAGGCCAGCACCGTCGGAAGCGCCTTCGATCAGACCCGGAATATCGGCAATGACGAAGCTCTTCCAGCGATCGACGCTGACCACACCCAGGTTCGGCACCAGCGTGGTGAACGGATAGTCAGCCACTTTCGGCTTGGCCGCAGAAACGGAACGGATAAAGGTACTTTTACCGGCGTTCGGCAAGCCCAGCAGACCGACGTCAGCCAGTACTTTCATTTCCAGTTTCAGGTCGCGCTGCTCACCCGGCTTACCCGGCGTGGTCTGACGCGGCGCCCGGTTGGTACTGGATTTGAAACGGGTGTTACCCAGACCGTGCCAACCACCCTGCACGACCATCAGTTTCTGGCCAGCCTTGGTCAGGTCGCCAATCACTTCCTGGGTAGCAGAGTCGATCACCGTAGTGCCGACCGGCACGCGCAGGATCAGGTCTTCGCCCTTCTTGCCGGTGCAGTCAGTGCTGCCGCCATTGGAGCCACGCTCGGCATCGAAGTGCCGGGTGTAACGGTAGTCGACCAGGGTGTTGAGGTTTTCGTCAGCCATCATGTAGATGGAACCGCCGTCACCGCCATCACCGCCGTTCGGGCCACCGTTTTCGATGAATTTTTCCCGACGGAAACTCATGGCGCCATTGCCGCCGTCACCAGCCTTTACGCGAATCGATACTTCATCAACAAACTTCATAACCAACGCCTCTCGCCGTACGGACGAGCCGAAAAACAATCAAGACATAAGACTCTTGCAAAAATGAGCGCAGCGACCCCAAAACACGACCTGCATCGCACGCCGACAGCCCATACAAACAGTTTTGCAAGAGACTCACCCCACAAACGAAAAAGCCCCGTCGCGAGACAGGGCTTTTCCAGCGATCGCGCAATTAAGCTGCGACAACGCTCACGTAACGGCGGTTGAACGCGCCTTTTACTTCAAACTTGATCACGCCTTCGATTTTCGCGAAGAGGGTGTGATCCTTACCCATGCCAACGCCGTAGCCAGCGTGGAATTGGGTGCCGCGCTGACGCACGATGATGTTGCCCGGAATGATTTTCTGGCCGCCATACATCTTAACGCCAAGGCGTTTGGCTTCTGAGTCGCGACCGTTACGGGTACTACCACCAGCTTTTTTGTGTGCCATGAGTCAATTCTCCTAGTGAGGAATTAGGCTGAAATTAAGCCTGAATACCGGTGATTTTGATCTCGGTGTACCACTGGCGGTGGCCCATACGCTTCATGTGGTGCTTACGGCGACGGAACTTGATGATGCGGACTTTATCGTGACGACCTTGGGAGATCACTTCAGCCACAACGGTAGCGCCAGCAACAACTGGAGCGCCGATATTCACGTCGTCGCCATTGGCAACCAACAGAACGCGATCAAAGGTAACGGATTCGCCGGTAGCGATTTCCAGTTTTTCGATCTTCAGGTATTCACCCGGGGCGACTTTGTACTGCTTGCCGCCAGTAACGATTACTGCATAAGACATGGTATTTCTCCGATAATCCTGCTCACCCAGCTCTTTATAAGAAGAGGTATTGGCTGGCATGGCTGCATAAGGCTGGAAGGCCCGTTGCAATTGCGTAAGGCAGGTGCTGCCCAGGAAGTTCAGGGTGCGCGATTGTACGCAAGGTGCCGCAGGCTTGCAAGTAGCCGTCTATCGCGCCTTGACAGGTCTGGATGGGGGTCCTAGCATGCCGCGCAACCCTTCTGGAGCGACTCTCGCTGATGCAACCCCAAGCTTTCTACCGCGCGGTGGCGGACGATTTTAGCGCCGTCGACGGCATCATCAAGAAGCAGCTGACTTCCCGAGTACCGCTGGTATCGAAAATCGGCGATTACATTACCTCGGCCGGCGGCAAACGTCTGCGTCCTTTATTAGTGTTGCTGTGTGGCAAGGCCCTGGGTCGCGAAGGCGACGACATGCGCCTGCTGGCCGCCACCATCGAATTCCTGCACACCGCCACCCTGCTGCATGACGACGTGGTCGACATGTCCGGCATGCGCCGTGGCCGTTCGACCGCCAACGCCATGTGGGGCAACGCCCCGAGCGTGCTGGTCGGCGATTTCCTGTACTCGCGCTCGTTCGAAATGATGGTCGAACTGGGCTCGATGCCGGTGATGAAGATCCTGTCCCAGGCCACGCGCATCATCGCTGAAGGCGAAGTACTGCAACTGTCCAAGGTGCGCGACGCCAGCACCACCGAAGAAACCTATATGGAAGTCATCCGCGGCAAGACCGCGATGCTCTTCGAAGCTTCGACCCACAGCGCCGCTGCATTGGCCGGTGCTACCGCTGAGCAGAGCGAAGCCTTGCGCACCTTCGGCGACCACCTCGGTGTGGCGTTCCAACTGGTCGACGACCTGCTCGACTACAAGGGCGACGCCGAGACCCTGGGCAAGAACGTCGGTGACGATCTGGCCGAAGGCAAACCGACCCTGCCGCTTATCTACACCATGCGCGAAGGCACGCCGGAACAGGCTGCACTGGTGCGTCAGGCGATCCAGAAAGGCGGGATCGAAGACCTGGAAAGCATCCGCATTGCCGTGGAAGCCTCCGGTTCGCTTGAGTACACCGCGCAACTGGCCCGCGATTACGTGGCCCGTGCGATCAAGTGCCTCGATGCCCTGCCGGCCAGCGAATACCGCGATGCGCTGGTTGAACTGAGCGAGTTTGCGGTCGCCCGTACGCACTGATACAGCCCACTGTGGGAGCGAGCCTGCTCGCGAAAGCAATCTGCCAATCGACATCAATGTTGACTGACACACCGCTTTCGCGAGCAGGCTCGCTTGTATGTTTAGACTTGAAGGGGTGGGCGGGACTACAGACTCGATTCTGACTCTGACCAGTACAGACCGTGGGAGACTTCTCGTCCCGCCCCTTCTACCCAAAGCGCCGATAAGGAATTCATCGGTAAACCGACGATAGAGACAAGCCAGCGCAACGGTAGCCCCCAACAAGCTCTTAAACCCTAGCTCCGAGGATTCGTCATGACAATCCTTACATCGCAGACGGTTGTTGGTATCGATATCGCCAAGGCCGAGGTCGTTGTCTATCGTGCTGACCTGGAAACAATTGAGTCGGTCAAAAATGATCGAGCCTCCCTCAAACGTTGGCTCAAAACTTTGCCCGCGCAAAGCGCTATTGCTGTCGAAGCCACCAACATCTACCACTTGGAGACTGTTGATCTGGCTCATACGATGGGGCATCAGGTCTATGTCGTAGATGCTTATCGAGTTAGCCATTATCGTCGCGGGGTCGGTCAACGGGCCAAAAATGATCCCTGCGATGCACGCGTGCTCGCGCGTTATTTGACGAATGAGCAAAGCAAATTGCGGCTTTGGAACCCGCCACCCAAGGCCTATACCGTACTGAAAAGCTTGCTGCACAGACGCGCGACGTTAATTCAGAACCATACGGGGCTAATGTTGAGCTGGGCGGATGAACCCTTGCTGAAAAAAGAACGTACTGCCCAGCAAAAGGCCTTCGAGCGATCCGATCAGGTCATTCAGAAACTACTGCGCAAGGTCAGCAAAGAGGCGGGTATCGAAGATAATATTGACCGCTGCAAAGCGATCGAAGGCGTCGGAGAGCTGACTGCAACCGGGTTGGCAACGACCTACATGCGCGGTGACTTTGCCAATAGCGATGCCTTCATCGCGTTTCTGGGTATGGATCTGACGGTAGACGATTCGGGTAAAAAGAATGGCCCGAGATTCCTGACCAAAAAAGGAGATCCGGAGATCCGTCGGTTGACGTACAACGCCGCGATGGCGGCGAGTCGCTCAGCCAAGTGGAAACCATTTTACGAGTCTTACCTGGCCAGAGGCTTCTCGAAAACACAGGCGTTGGTGGCCCTTGCTCGCAAGCTCTGTCGAGTGGCATTCGCCCTGATGAAAAGTCAGGGCGAATACCGATTAGCCTGAGATTTTAGGGTTGCTGGGCAACATAGAATCTCCCACAGTTGTTTCTGCGCTATGCCCTCCCTCGCGTAAAACCCTATACAATGTGCGACTTTTAGCGATCCATACCCAAGGAGCCTTAGTGAGCACGTTGCCACCCTGCCCGAAATGCAATTCCGAATACACCTACGAAGACGGTACCCAACTGGTGTGCCCGGAGTGCGCCCACGAGTGGTCCGCCAGCGGCGAAGCCGAAGTGGCGTCTGATGATGCCGTGAAGAAAGACTCGGTCGGCAACGTCCTGCAGGACGGCGACACCATCACCGTGATCAAGGATCTGAAGGTCAAGGGCACTTCGCTGGTGGTCAAGGTCGGCACCAAGGTCAAGAACATCCGTCTGTGCGATGGCGACCACGATATCGACTGCAAGATCGACGGTATCGGCCCGATGAAACTCAAATCCGAGTTCGTCAGAAAGGTCTGATTCCGTTGTCATCCATCCCGCGCCAGGCGTGGGATGGAGCTTCGCCCTCCCCGCTCTACCCCAGCAAAACCGCGCAATAGCCAAACGCCAGCCGTTTTGACCTTACGCAATCTTTACCCGGAAAATTTCAGAATCCGCCAATAGACGCTTGCTATTTGACGAATAAGAATTATTCTCATTGAAACCCTTCAAGGAGATGAGAACCATGACTTATTTGATCGACGCGTGGCTGGATCGCCCACACCCTTACCTCAGAATCCTCCATCGGGAAACCGGTGAAGTCTGTGCGGTGCTTGAAGAAGAAGCCTTGCATGAACTGCAGGATCAAGGGGATCTGGACGTCAGCAGTCTCAATTCCAGCGAACCATTGGTGCTCAAGGAGCTGGTGCGCAATCTGTTTCTGTTCTGCTATGCCCGGGCCTTGCGCCCGACCAGTGAACTGCAGCACAAGATAGAACTATGAGCAGTAATACAAAACCTGTGGGAGCGAGCTTGCTCACGAAGGCTTCAACTCGAATCTCAAGTTAGATCCAGTCGCCTGCATTCGCGAGCAAGCTCGCTCCCACAAAGGTCTTACAGAACGTCCAGCAGCTCGACGTCGAATACCAGAACGCTGTGCGGCGGGATGCTGCCAACGCCTTGAGCGCCGTAAGCCAGTTCGCTCGGCACGTACAGACGCCATTTGCTGCCGGCATTCATCAGTTGCAGGGCTTCGGTCCAGCCAGCGATCACGCCGCCAACCGGGAATTCTGCAGGCTGGCCACGCTCGTAGGAGCTGTCGAACACAGTGCCGTCGATCAGTGTGCCGTGGTAGTGAGTACGGACCTGGTCTTCACGGGTAGGCTTGGCGCCTTCGCCCTGAGTCAGCACTTCGAATTGCAGGCCGGAAGCCAGGGTGGTGATGCCATCACGCTTGGCGTTTTCAGCCAGGAAAGCCAGGCCTTCGCCAGCAGCGGCTTCAGCTTTGGCAGCGGCTTCGGCTTGCATGATTTCGCGGATAACCTTGAAGCTGGCGGACATTTCTTCCTGACCCACACGGCTTTCCTTGCCGGCGAAAGCGTCGGTCAGACCGGCCAGGATCGCGTCCAGGCTAACGCCCGGTGGCGGGTTGTCGCGCAGCTGGTCGCCCAGTTGACGGCCGATGCCGTAGCTGACGCGGGTTTCGTCGGTGGACAGATTTACTTCGGACATGACACTGCTCCGCTGTGCGGACGGCCACAAGACTTGCCGTGCGAGCACAGCGCGTCCCGGCGCGCCCGGAACCAAAAGGGCGAGCAGACTAGCACAGATGCCCGGCGATGGGGCGCAAGGCCTACAGGGCTGAACGCCAGGCGAGCGGCACCTTCAGGCATGCATCGATACTGCCGGCCAGGCCGCACATTTCGTCATGCACCGAGGTGTGGACAAGATTGAAGGGCAGCACCGGAAACGCATGCAGCAGATCCCGCGCATGCTCCACTGATCGCAGGTTCAGCATCTTGCCTTTGGGATCACTCAACGGATATGCCGCTCCGTGCATCCGCGCTTCGAGCAGATAAATCCCGCCCTCCATGGAGATCAGGTTCAACTCATCGACCTTCCTGGCGATGGCAAACGCATTCAGCTCTTGCAGGTTCATGAACGCACCTCACAAAGTGGCGAGTCAGGACCTCTACAGGGATATGCTTGCGCGCACCAAAGCACAAGCCACAAACGACACCGCCCGTCTGTTTCGCAACAGACGGGCGGTGTTTTTTTGCAGCGATCAAGGGTTGATCAGTGCTTGGTGACTTTGTCCAGGTAACCCATGGCAAACGCCGAAACGACGAAGGTCATGTGGATGATCACGTACCACATCAAGTGCTCGGGATCGACGTTCTTGGCGTCCATGAAGATGCGCAGCAAGTGGATCGATGAAATCGCCACGATCGAAGCCGCCACTTTCATCTTCAACGACGAAGAGTCCATGGTGCCGAGCCAGCTGAGCTTTTCCTTGCCTTCGTCGATGTTCAGTTCAGAGACGAAGTTCTCGTAGCCGGAAATCATCACCATCACCAGCAGGCCGCCGACCAGTGCCATGTCGATCAGCGACAGCAGCACCAGAATCAGTTCCGACTCGGCCATCGAAAAAACGTTGGGCAGGATGTGGAACACTTCCTGGAAAAATTTCAGTGCCAGCGCCAGCAACCCGAGCGAAAGCCCGATATAGATTGGCGCCAGCAGCCAGCGCGAGGCGTACATTGCATTTTCGATAAAGCGTTCCATTGAATCTCACACAAGGGGGTGGAAATGGCGGCGAGTATACCAGCCCCCTGTGACAGCCAGAAACTGCCCGAAAATCCGCCACCTGCGCGTGCGGATGATTTTTTTCTGCTAGTGTCGAAACCATTGACAGCCCAGTGACTGCAGACAGGACGTGTGGAAATGGATGTGCGATTACCGATAACGACGGCCGGAATTTGCCTTGCTCTGTTGATCAGCGGTTGCTCGCCCGGCGACGAAACACACACCACCAGCCTTGAAGAAAAAACCGCAAAGTTCGAACAGTCACTGGACGCCATCACCGACACCAAACTCAAGGACGCCATCACCGAACTCGGCGGCTCACTGCTACTGCTCGAACGTGCGCAACTCAAGCTCAACGACAATCCGCCGCGCACCGAATACGGTGAAGACGCGCTCGCCGTGCTCAAGCACTACCCTGCCCCGCAGACGCTGGTCGATACGTTTATCAACGGCCTGTTCGTGCTGCACAAGGATGCCAGCTCCGATTACCTCACCGATCTGCAACCGGTGTTCCCGTTCAACCTGAACATTCCCGGCGGTTTCTTGTTTCCACACGGTGTGGAATGGCAGTCGGTAACGTTGAGCAACAAACGCGTGATCGCCTATCAGCCGGAATGGTCGGAAACCGATCCGGGCATTCAGCTCAGCCCCTCCAGCTCCAACGTCACCAATCCCGATGACCTGACCGTGACCTACCCGTTCATTGACGGACTGGACGTGGACAAGAAGTCCCTGCCGCAACCGGTCAGCCTGCAAGGCCAGATCGAAGTCATCGCACCGCGCCGCTTGTACAGCTTCGACCTGACGCAAAAAGACGTCGGCCAGACCCGCAGTAACGACAACCTCAGCGTCAAACTGCTGAAGCTCGAGAACAACTACGCCGAAGTGGAATTCAGCAACAATCTGCCACTGGCGGCGGAAGTCGCAGAGACGCAGCTCAATCCGCTGATCGTCCAGGCCCGCGACAAGACCGGGCAATACCTGATACGCGCCGGCTCGATCAACGAGAGCCCGGAGCAAGTCGCGTTCTACGAAAAACAACTGGCCTACCTGCAACAGCAGAAGGGCTGGAGCGATGCGCTGGAGAAGCAACTCACCGAAGAGCAGCAGGCATTCGAGGACAAGCACCCGCGTCGCTATAACAAGGTCTATTTCAATGGCCCGATCGACACTCTGGAAGTCAGCGTACTCGACTTCTCCTCGGCGACGGTGACGCGCAAATCGCTGGATCTGCCGATTCGCACGTTCAATCAACACACGACGCAGAAGGCCATTCAACCGCTGGATCTGCCAGTGACGGTCTACGACGATCTGGCAGCCAACTGGCTCAAAGGCGCGAGCCTGACCGAGGACCAATTGAAGGCTGGCATCCGCGTCCATCAATACGTTGAAGAACCGAGCGCTGCACGCATCGAGTTTTCCCATCGCCGTACGTTCAACGATGAACTGCTGGGCGATGACTTCAGCCCGGGGGTCAGCCCTGTCACGTTCTTTACCGAAAAACGCAGTGGCAAACTCGATGAACCGATCGAACTGCCGCCCGAGGCATACCAGGTCGATCCGCTGCGCGCGACGATCACTTACGACCTGAACCTGTTCCCGGAAACCCCAGCGATCGCCGTCGGTTCAATGCCGCTGTTTCTCGCGACTGTGGCCAAGCAGGCATACGACGCCAAGTCCTTGCCCAAAGGTCTGGAGATCAAGAACAACCTGCTGGTGGTGGACCTGAAATTGTTTCCGCCCAACGAATGGCGTTTCTTCGTCAAAGACGACAGCGGCAACTACCTCAAGCAGATTCTTTCTGTCAGCCACGATGCGAGCGCAGAAGGCCCGGCGCTGTTCGGCGTGCACTATTTTTATGGCCGCCCGACGCACGTAGAAACCTATCAGCGCACCGACCTCGCCACTGTGCAATACGGCTTTGAGGTCAAACTCGACAGGGCGCAGGCGCCTGAGGCTGCCCACTGAAGAGCCAGATCAAAAGATCGCAGCCTGCGGCAGCGCCTACAGGGCGCGGCCACGGCCCCCGTTGATCTGCCGCAACTGGGCTTGCAGGTGCAGGCTCCAGATCTGCGGATCATCGGCCAGTTCATAGCCGTGCAAGGTCAGGCTTTCAACGATGGTGTCGAGTATCGATTCGGCGGCGACCGGCCCATGAAACGGGCCTTGGGCCTTGATGGCGGAAGGTTGTTCACCGGCCATGCCGGCGGCGAAGAGCAGCGTCCACATGCCGTTATCGCCGGCCAACGGCTTGATGGCGCATTCGATACGGGTCACCAGACCCAGGCATTGACGGGTGAGACAGAGGTTGCGCGACATGGCGGCGACCCTCGGTGAAGCCGGTATTCAGCCCTCACGGGAGGACTGGCTCGATCCAGTGATACTGTCGATATCCTTGAGCTGAGAATAGAAGAAAAGTCCGCTGCGCAAGCCGAATGAGACCAGAAGGCGCCGAATGGTCATTGTGTGAATATTGGCGTCAGAGTTGTGGCGATTTTCCCGAAGATCACCACAAAGACCAATGTAGGAGTGAGCCTGCTCGCGATAACGGTGTGCCAGGCAACTTATTCGCCGACTGACACTCCGCTATCGCGAGCAGGCTCACTCCTACAGTTTGACCGCGTTTAGGTTCAGGCCGGTTTGGCTTCGGCCAGCGCTTCTTGGGCCAACTCCTTCTCGGCTTCCTTGAGGTCTTCTTCGCTGATCATCTCGGCGATGTCGCGCAAGCGCTCGACCACCCGAGCGTTGATGCTGCCTTCCGGGAATTCGCCGTCGGCATTCGGTTCACCGGCCGGTTCACCCACCAGCAAGCTCAACGCCTCGTCGGCCTGGCGCACCGCGTACACGTGGAACTGCCCGGCACGCACCGCCGCCAACACTTTCTCATCAAGCATCAGCGTGGCGACGTTGGCCTGCGGAATGATTGCGCCCTGCTCGCCAGTCAGCCCGCGCGCTTCGCAGAGTCGGAAGAAGCCTTCGATCTTCTCGTTGACCCCGCCCACCGCCTGCACTTCGCCGAACTGGTTGATCGAACCAGTGATCGCAAAGCACTGCTTGAGCGGGGTTTTCGACAGCGCCGAAATCAGCGTGCACGCCTCGCCCAGCGACGCGCTGTCGCCGTCGACGTAACCGTACGACTGCTCCAGCGCGATGCTCGCGGAAATCGCCAGCGGGAATTCCTGGGCGTAACGGCTGCCTAGATACCCGGTGAGGATCATCACGCCTTTGGAGTGGATCGGCTGACCGAGGTTGACCTCACGCTCGATGTCGACGATGCCGCTGCCACCCGGGTAAACCGTGGCGGAAATCCGCGCCGGCACACCGAACGCCGAGTCGCCGACTTCGAGCACGGTCAGACCGTTGCACTTGCCGACCGCCGCGCCATCGGTGTCGATCAGGATGATCCCGGCAAGCATGTCGTCGAGAATCCGCGCCGACACACGACCGGTGCGGGTGGCCTTGGCTTTCAAGGCACGTTCGATATGCCCGGCATCGGTCATTTCATCGCCGGCCAGGTGACGGATGAAATCCGCTTCGCTGACCAGTTGGAACAGATCACCAATGCGCGCCGACAAACGCCCCTGGTGCTCAGCCAGTCGTGCGCTGTAAGTCGCCAAACGCGCCACCGCATCGGCAGTCAGCGGCGCCATGCCTTCTTCCGATGTCCGGGTTTTCAACAACTGGGCAAATTGCTCCAGGCTCTCGTCGACCATCGGGATGTCTTCGTCGAAATCCACGAGGACGCGGAACATCTCCTGGAAGTCCGGATCGAGGTCTTGCAGCGTGTAGTACAGCGACCGCGCACCGATGATGATGACTTTGACCTGCAACGGAATGTGCTGCGGGTTGAGCGTCACAGTGGCGAAACGGCCCATCTCGCCCAGCGGCGATTCCATTTTCAGCTTGCGCGATTGCAGGGCGCGTTTCAGCGCATCCCACACAAACGGCTCGCTGAGCATTTTTTCCGCTTCAAGAATCAGGAAACCGCCGTTGGCGCGGTGCAAGGCGCCCGGACGCAACTGACGATAAGTGGTGTAGAGCGCGCCCTGATCGGTGGTGTATTCGATACGGCCGAAGAGATTTTCGTACGTCGGGTGCGGTTCGAACACCACCGGCGCACCGCCGCTGAGCGGATGGCCGACCACCAGGCTTGGCGCGTATTGCTCTTCCAGCAATTTGCGCGCGACGGCGTCGGTCTTGCTGTCGTCGACCAGTTGCTCGACCACGGTTTTCAGCAGATAGACCTGCATGGCTTGCAGGTAACCGCAGACCGCAGCGTTCTCGGCGTACTTCTCCGACAACGGCGATAGCAACGGCTGCAGCGCCAAGGTAATGGTTTCTTCGTTGAGCGACCGCAGTTGATTATTCGACTCACGCTTCCACTGCGGCAGGCTGGCGAGTTCTTCGTTCAGGCGCTCTTCGAGGCCGGAAATGTCATCGTGAAAACGCTCACGATCAGCTTCCGGCAACTGGGCAAATTCCGCTTCGTCCAGTGCTTTGCCGTCGAGCATCGGCGTGAAGGCGATATTGCTGCTGTCGCGATACAGGGCAACGTCTTTTTCCAAGGCCAGGCGCTCGATGATGTCGAGGGCCTTGTCGTAGCGCTGGTTGAACGCGCGGTCGATGGCGCTTTTCTTTTGCTGATAGGACGGGTGCTCGAACACCGCTGGAAACGTCGCCAGCAGGTTGTCGATCAAACCGTTGATGTCACCGATAAACGCGCCGGCGGTGCCCGAAGGCAGTTCCAGCGCACGCGGCTCGCGCGGCTCATCGAAGTTATTGACGTAGACCCAGTCCGCCGGGGTCTGCAGGCGCTTGCCTTCGGCCTTCAGGTAGCGTTTGACGAACGAGAAACGGCCAGTGCCGGGCTCGCCCATGACGAATACGTTGTAACCGGGGCGTGGCATGGCCACACCGAACTGCAAGGCTTCGACCGCGCGTTCCTGGCCGAGCACACCGCGAAAGGGCTCCAGATCATTGGTGGTAGTGAAGCTGAACTGTTCAGCGGAAAACGGACGGGTCAGCGCTTCGGGCGCGAGACGCAAGCTGGCAGCAACAGGATCAGGCATCGGGCTTCCTTAACAATCAGGCGGGGCAGATAGCGGCATTCTGGCGCTGCCCGTGCCCCACTGGCAAGGCGCGCCACACTACAAAGCATAGACAACCGGCCAAGCCTGCGGCCCGCCCCCTGAAACCGGGGTTTATTCCAAATATTTTGCAAAAAACCACGGAACCCCTGGAACGTGCCTAAACTCCAAACTGCGCGGCTGGAACTAATACCGGCCCACTGGCTTCGTTTTGATCTGTTTCGTACAGAGCTTGGGGGGCCAGAACCCTGTCCATTGGTATGCACACAAAGAGAAAAAAGCTATGAAACGGATTCTTCTCGGTACTCTCTTCACCGCTGTATCCATCAACGCAATGGCGCAAGCTCCAGGCGGCCCGGATTGCGGTTGGGGCAACATGCTGTTCGAAGGTCAGCGTGGCACCCCTGCTCACTTCCTCGCTTCCACCACCAACGGCACGTCCGGTAACGCCACCTTCGGGATGACGTCCGGCACCAACGGTTGCTCGACCAACGCATCGCTGACCTACGGCGGCAAATCCTGGTTTGCCATGAATGGCATGATGAACGAGCTGTCCGAAGACATGGCCAAAGGCAACGGCGAAGCGCTGACGACTTATGCCGTGGTACTGGGCGTGGCGCCGGAAGACCGTGCGCACTTCGCTGCTGTGACTCACGAGCACTTCCAGCAGATCTTCAGCAAGGCTGACGTGACCGCTGAAGACGTGCATACCAACACCCTGGCCGTACTGAAATCGGATCCTCGTCTGGCCAAGTACGCAACTCAGGCTTAAGCTCGACCTCGCCCGCTTCCTTCGGGAAGCGGGTTTTGTTTTTTCGGCCCGCCCTCCTTGGGTCTTTATTTCTTTCCTGTTCAAGTTGCCGACTATGCTCAAACGCCTTGCCTGGCTGGCGCTCTGTGTCTGCGCCCCGCTGTCCGCCGCGCCCCACATCGACCCTCAACGTTTGCAGCAACTGGCCAACGACCGCTTCTGGATTTCCCTCGGTCACTACGAAACCGCCAAGCTTGGCGGCTGGCGCAGCTATGTCAGCGACAAGAAGTTCTTTCTTGCGCCCGATGGCAATGAACATCCCGATCATGAGCTGGCGGCCACCGTGCAAGCGCTGTACGCCCCGGCCAGTCTTGGCGAGCAACATGCGCAATGTGTTTATCCGGCGCGCACTCGCTGGCTGAAGGCGCAACTCAATCTCAGCGATCTGCCGACACCGGCATGCGCCGAATACAAAAAGTGGTTCAAGGACGTCTCGCCGCACAGCGCGGTGATGATCTTCCCGGCGGCTTATTTGAACAGTCCGTCATCGATGTTCGGCCACACCCTGCTGCGCATCGATCAAGCCGATGTGCAGGCCGACAAGACCTCGCTGCTCAGTTACGCGATCAACTTCGGTGCCTACATCGAAGGTTCGGACAACAGCATTCTGTACGCCTGGAAAGGTTTGATGGGCGGCTATCCCGGGTTGTTCGCGCTGGTGCCCTATCAGGAAAAACTCTCGGAATACCGCAGCCTGGAAAACCGCGATCTGTGGGAGTACCGATTGAATCTGACCCAGGAAGAAACCGCGCGCATGGTCGAGCATGTGTGGGAGTTGAAGCAGATCCAGTTCGACTATTTCTTCTTCGACGAAAACTGCTCGTATCGTCTGCTTGAGTTGCTGCAGGTGGCACGCCCGAGCCTGCGTCTGACTGAACAATTCCCGTTGACCGCGATTCCCACCGACACCGTCAAAGCAGTGAAGGAAGCCGGGCTGGTGGAAAGTATCGAATACCGCCCGTCCCGCGAGCGCGAATTGCTCAGCCGTGCCGAGCCTTTGAACAGTGACGAACAGCAATGGGTGCTGAACGTCAGCGCCGATCAACAGCAGTTGCAGGATCCGGCGTTCAAAGCCCTGCCCCGCGACCGTCAAGCGTTGATCATCGACGCGGCATATCGTCTGGAGCGCTACCGCGCCAACGGCCAGGAACGCGATCCACAACGGGCACAGCGCAGCTTTGAACTGCTGCGGGCGATCAACAAGAACCCCGCCCCCGAACTGGACATCCCACAACCGGGCTTGCCCGAAGACGGCCACGAATCGCGCACCTGGCAGGCCGGTCTCGGCACCCGTGGCGACCGTGCGTTCGGTGAGTACGGCTTGCGCATGGCTTATCACGATCTCAACGACAACGCCGAGAGCTTCCCGCTCGGCGCACAGATCGAGATCCTGCAGATGAAACTGCGTCAGTACGAGGGCAATCAATGGCAGTTTCAGCAACTGGATCTGGCGACCATTCGTTCGCTGACACCGCGCAATGAGCTGCTGCAACCGCTGTCGTGGCAAGTCACTGGTGGTCTTGAGCGCGTACCGGGCAAGCACGATGACGAGACGCTGGTCAGCCACGTGAATGGTGGCGGTGGCGGCACTTGGGCGTTGGGTGATGACGTATTGGGTTTTGCCCTCGGCACCGTGCGCATCGAGCACAACAATGACTTTGCCGAATTCGTCTCCCCGGCCGGCGGTTTCAATACCGGCGTGCTGTGGAAAAACCCGCTGGGCAATCTCAGCCTCGAAGCCAAGGGTGATTACTTCTTCAATGGCGAAGTGCGCCGTAGCCTGAGCCTGAATCAGCAGTGGGAGTTGTCGCGCAACCTCGGTTTACGTCTGAGTGCGCAGCGTGAGTTCAGCCATCTCGCCACCCCGGAAACGGAAGTCATGCTTGAAGTGAAGTGGTATCACTACTGATCTGAAGCCCGACAAATTCCCCCTGTGGGAGCGAGCCTGCTCGCGAAAGCGGTGGGTCAGTCAGCATCTTTGTTGAATGACCGATTGCATTCGCGAGCAGGCTCGCTCCCACATTTGGTCTTGTGGTGTTGATGGATTTTTCACGGCGCTTCGACAGCCGCCTCATGAATCAGCTTCTAGACTTTCCCCATAGGCCGGAGAACCGGCGCGGGAGAGTGCGATGTGGCGGTGTGCGGGTTTGCTGGGTGTTGTGCTGTTACTGGGCGGTTGCCAGACCACCCATGAAGATCTGATCGCCAAGGGTTATCCACCGGCCTTCGCCGACGGTTTTGATGACGGTTGCGTCAGTGGTCGGCAAGCCGCCGGTTCGATCAGCGGCGAGTTTCGCAAGAACGTGCCGCGCTATCTGAAGGACAAGCAGTACGCCGAAGGCTGGACCGACGGCTTTCGGCAGTGTCAGGCCATGCTGGAAAACAAGGGCCGCGAAGAGTATCGCAACGAACACTGGGACGAGCGCGAACGCGCCTGGCAACAGCAGAAAGATCAGGACGCCGGGCGGGCCTATCGCTCGCAATAGGTCGTTTCCAGACATCCAGTGAAACCAAATGCCTGCGAGCATGGCCCAAACCTCATACGAGGAGGACACCATGAGTCGCGCATTCGTCAACGAAGACAACGCCGCCGCGCAAGCCGATCAGCCGGTAGAACGGCAGGTCAGCACGCAGCCCAATTACGTCACGCCGCAAGGGCTGGCGCAGTTACAGGCGAAGGTCGCCGAACTGCAAACCTTGCATGCCGAACAATCGGCCAAAGGGGAGCAGGCTGACAAGCAGCGTCTGGCGGATCTCGAAAGGGATTTGCGGTATTTCAATCAACGCCTGAGCAGCGCACAAGTCGCGGTTGCCGCGACCTCCACCGACAAAGTGCAAATCGGCAGCTGGGTCACCTACGCCGATGAGCACGACACCGAACGGCGTGTGCAACTGGTTGGCGAAGATCAGGCCGATGCCGGCAAAGGCCTGATCAATTGGGGCTCACCGCTGGGCCGGGCGCTGCTCGGTGCGCAGCTCAATGACGAGGTGCTGTGGCAACGCCCCGCCGGCGATCAAATGATTGAAGTGATCCGCATCGAACCGGCTTAAACCACGCCCTGCGCGAGCATTGCGTCGGCGACTTTGACGAAGCCGGCGATGTTCGCGCCTTTGACGTAGTTGATCCGCCCGTTCTCTTCGCCGTAGTGCACACAAGCGTGGTGGATCGACTGCATGATCGCGTGCAGCTTGCTGTCCACCTCACCGGCCGTCCACAGCAAGCGCATGGCGTTCTGCGACATCTCCAGACCGCTCACTGCCACGCCGCCAGCGTTGGACGCTTTGCCCGGCGCAAACAGAATCCCGGCCTCGATGAAGATATCCACAGCCTCGAGCGTGGTTGGCATGTTCGCGCCCTCAGCTACGCACACGCAGCCATTGCGCAGCAGTGTGCGCGCGGCTTCGGCGTCGAGTTCGTTCTGCGTAGCGCACGGCAGCGCGATGTCGCACGGCAACGACCAGGGCAACTGACCGGCGCGGAATTCCAGGCCGAACGCTGCGGCCAATTCGCTAATGCGTCCACGTTTGACGTTTTTCAGTTCCAGCAGCGCCAGCCACTGCTCTTCACTCAACCCGGCTTCGCAATACAACGTGCCTTCGGAGTCGGACAGGGAAATCACCTTGCCGCCCAGGTCCATCACCTTGCGCGCCGCGTATTGCGCGACGTTGCCGGAACCGGAGATCGCCACACGCTTGCCTTCGACGGTCTGCCCGCGACGCTTGAGCATTTCTTCAGCGAAATATACGCAGCCGAAACCGGTGGCTTCCGGACGAATCAGGCTGCCGCCGTAGGTCATGCCTTTGCCGGTCAGCACACTGGTGAACTGGTTGCTCAGGCGCTTGTACTGGCCAAACAGGAAACCGATCTCGCGCGCACCGACGCCGATGTCACCGGCCGGCACGTCAACGTCGGCGCCGATGTGGCGGTACAACTCGCTCATGAACGCCTGGCAGAAACGCATGACTTCAGCGTCGCTCTTACCCTTCGGATCGAAGTCGGAGCCGCCCTTGCCGCCGCCCATGGGCAACGAGGTCAGGGAGTTTTTGAAGGTCTGTTCGAAGGCGAGGAATTTCAGCACGCCCATGTTCACCGACGGATGGAAACGCAGGCCACCCTTGTACGGGCCGATGGCGCTGTTCATCTGGATGCGGAACCCGCGATTGACCCGGACTTTGCCCTGATCGTCGACCCACGACACGCGAAACATCACCGCGCGCTCCGGCTCGCAGATGCGCTCCAGAATCCCCGCGGTCAGGTAATGCGGATTGGCTTCGAGAAACGGCCACAAACTGCGCAGGACTTCTTCGACGGCCTGGTGGAATTCGGGTTGATCCGGGTCGCGTTTTTTCAGGCGAGCGAGGAAGGATTCGACGGATTCGATCATGGGAAAAGTCTCGGCAAATTTATTGTCGTTGGAGGAGATTGGGCCGGACTGTAACAAACGAAATGCGCACAGGAACAGAGCAAAATGTCGCAGTTATGAAATTAAATGGTGCACAGGATATAAATCAGAGGCCTTTTTGGACTGTTGTTGCACCTGATTGGTGAGATAGACCTCGGACAATGCACCAACAGTCACACCGCTTTCGCGAGCAGGCTCGCTCCCACAGGGGAATGCATTTCAAATGTGGGAGCGAGCCTGCTCGCGAAGGGATCGCCTCGGTCTCGCTGACAAAAACCAGGCAAAAAAAACGGAGCCCGAAGGCTCCGCTCTTTTATGCCACCAACCCGATATCAGGCCAGTTTCTTGTGACGTACCCGGTGTGGCTGAGCAGCCGCTTCGCCGAGACGCTTTTTACGATCCGCTTCGTACTCGGTGTAGTTGCCTTCGAAGAACACCGCTTGCGAGTCATCTTCGTACGCCAGGATGTGCGTCGCCACACGGTCCAGGAACCACCGATCGTGAGAGATCACAATGGCAGCGCCCGGGAAGTCCAGCAGGGCTTCTTCCAGGGAACGCAGGGTTTCCACGTCGAGGTCGTTGGACGGTTCGTCGAGCAGCAGGACGTTGCCGCCCTCCTTCAGAGTCAGCGCCAGGTGCAGACGACCGCGCTCACCACCGGACAGATCCTTGACGAACTTCTGCTGATCGCCGCCCTTGAAGTTGAAACGACCGACGTAGGTACGCGACGGGATCTCGTAGTTGCCGATGCGGATCTGGTCGGAACCGTCGGAGATTTGCTGGAATACAGTCTTGCTGCCATCCAGGTCATCACGGCTCTGGTCAACGCAGGCCAGTTGCACGGTTTCACCGACTTCGATGCTGCCCGAATCCGGTTGTTCCTTGCCCATCAGCATGCGGAACAGGGTCGACTTACCGGCACCGTTACCGCCGATCACGCCGACAATGGCGCCTTTCGGCATCGAGAACGACAGGTTGTCGATCAGCACGCGGTCGCCGTAGCCCTTGGTGACGTTCTTGAATTCGATGACCTTGTCGCCCAGGCGCGGACCGGCCGGGATGTAGATCTCGTTGGTTTCGCTGCGCTTCTGGAATTCCTGCGATTGCATTTCTTCGAAGCGTTGCAGACGCGCCTTGGATTTCGACTGGCGGGCTTTCGCGCCTTTGCGCACCCACTCCAGTTCTTCTTTCATGGCTTTTTCGTGAGCCGACTGCTGCTTGGATTCAGCGGCCAGACGATCGGACTTGGCTTCAAGCCAACCGGAGTAGTTGCCTTCGTATGGAATGCCCGCGCCGCGGTCGAGTTCGAGAATCCAGCCAGCGACGTTATCGAGGAAGTAACGGTCGTGCGTGATCGCTACCACAGTGCCCGGGAAGTCGTGGAGGAAGTGCTCCAGCCACGCCACCGAGTCGGCGTCCAAGTGGTTGGTCGGTTCGTCGAGCAGCAGCATGTCCGGCGCGGACAGCAGCAGACGGCACAGGGCCACACGGCGTTTTTCACCACCGGACAGGTGTTCTACTTTGGCGTCCCAGGCCGGCAGACGCAGCGCATCGGCGGCGACTTCCAGTTGACGCTCAAGGTTGTGACCATCGCTGGCCTGCAGGATCGCTTCGAGTTTGGCTTGCTCGGCGGCCAGCTTGTCGAAGTCGGCATCCGGATCGGCGTAAGCGGCGTAGACCTCGTCCAGACGCGCTTGCGCATCCTTGATCACGCTGACCGCTTCCTCGACCACTTCACGCACGGTCTTGGTCGGATCAAGTTGTGGCTCTTGCGGCAGATAACCGATGTTCAGGTCCGGCATCGGACGGGCTTCGCCCTCGAACTCGGTGTCGACGCCAGCCATGATTTTCAGCAGCGTGGACTTACCCGAACCGTTGAGGCCGAGTACACCGATCTTGGCGCCGGGGAAGAACGACAGCGAAATGTTTTTGAGAATTTCCCGCTTCGGCGGAACAACTTTGCCCAGCCGATGCATGGTGAAGACGTATTGAGCCATGGAGAACCTTGGGTCAGTGACAGATGAATGATTGCAGCGCAGGCGAAGCCCGGCCAGACCATGCGCGTCGTTCACTTGATGGTTATCAATGCGTGCGCGCTGAAAAAGTCTGAGTCTAGGAGCTGGAACGCTCCCGCGTAACCGGCAAAGCTACCTTAATGACCGGTGGCAGTCCAGCCGCGCGGGGCTGGCACTTCGCCACGACTCAAGGCATGCTAGCCGCCCTTTGGGCGTCCGGCTTATAGTGCACGTCGCGCCAGTCCAGCCAAATCGCAGGATCACAGCTTGTCCAATGTCACTCCGCCAGCTTCTGTGAGCAGCACCCCACCGGCGCCCGGTTCGTCCCTGCGCGGTACATTAAAGGGTGCGCTGGCGACGCTCGTGCTTTTATTGCTGGCGTTGCTGTTCTGGCAACTGCTCGATCAACTGCGCGAAACCCAGAAAAACCAGCGTCAGTACACCATCGATTACACCGCCGACCTCGCCGCGCAGGTCAGCCTGAACATGGCGCTGAACGCGCAAATCGCTCTCAATCTGCTACCGATCGTCGAACAACCGCAATCAGCCGACGAACAGCAGGTGCTATTGCGCAAGCTCCAGCAATCCTTGCCTGACCTGCGCAGCCTGGCCCTGCTCACCCCTTCCGGCAAAATCATCAGCGACAGTGACGACAACAGCCACGACGCTAGCTACCTCACCGAACTGGTACGCCGCAGCCGTGCACAGGCGCATTACTTCAGCAACGCCGACGACGGTTCTGTGGTGCATCTGTTATTGCATCAGGCCAGCGGCAGCACGCGCGGTTATTGGGCATTGCGCCTGACGCCGACGTTCTTCGACTCGCTGACCAAACAGGGCGAAACCGGCATCCGCCCGTTGTGGCTGGTGGAAAACCGCCTCAATCATCAGATCATCAGCCGCGATGAAGCGCAGCCCTCGGCCAAGGCTGGCGTCTTGAGTCCGGACGACATGGCCAACACGGTGTTGACCGTGCCGCTGAGCAGCAGCGACTGGCAGTTGCGTGGTCTGTTTGACCGCCAGCGCGTGCTCGAAGAACTGCTGCCGGCGTTCATCGGCAAATGCCTGCTGGGCCTGGCGTTCTCGATGTTGCCGGTGATTGCCCTGCTCAACATGCGCCGGCGCCAGCGCCAGTTGCATGAGGGTCGCCGGCGTTATCAGGACATCTTCGAAGGCACTGGCGTGGCCCTCTGTGTGCTGGACCTGTCCGGCCTGAAGCAGGTCTTCGACAAGGCGCAGATCCAGACCAGCGACCAGCTCAAGGCCTGGCTCGACCAACCGCAGCAACGCCAGCAACTGTTGCAGGAACTGCGCGTCACCGAGGTCAACCAGGTTGCGCTGCAATTGCTCAATGTCAATTCCTGCGAGCACGCCTGGCAACTGTTGATCGACGGCCATCCACACCGCCAGTGCGCCATCGGCAATCAAGTGCTCGACGCCGTCCTGCAGCAGCAAAAGCAGCTGGAACTGGAAATCAAACTGCCGGACATCAACGGCCGCGACCAGCACCTGTGGATGGTGTTGCGTCTGCCGACCGAGCAGCACGACTACAAAGCGGTGATCCTCAGCATCAACGACATCACCAGCCGCAAGCTGATCGAACTGTCGCTGCTCGAACGTGAAGGCTTCTGGTCAGACGTGGTGCGCACCGTGCCGGATCATCTGTATGTGCAGGACGTGATCAGCCAGCGGATGATTTTCAGCAACCACCACCTCGGTCAGACCCTCGGCTACAACCGCACTGAATTGCACCAGATGGGTGAGTATTTCTGGGAGATCCTCCTGCACCCGGAAGATGCCGACTACTACCATCGCTCGCGGCAGATGCAGCGCCACGCCGGTTACAGTCAGTTGCTCCAGTGCCAGTTGCGTTTCCGCCATCGCGACGGCAAATGGCGGCGTTTCGATATTCGCGAACAGGCGCTGGCCCGGGACAAACACGATCAGGTCACGCGGATCATCGGCGTGGCCAAGGACATCACCGAACAGATCGAAGCCAGCGAATCCCTGCGCGACAGCGAGCAGCGCTACCGCATGCTTGCCGAAAGCATCAGCGACGTGATTTTCTCCACCGACAGCAAGCTCTCGCTGAACTACGTCAGCCCGTCGGTGCAGGCGGTGCTGGGTTATGACGCGGAGTGGATTTTCCAGAACGGCTGGCAATCGACCATTGCCAACCCGCAGCAACTGAGCGGCATCTACACGCTGATGGATCGCGTCAGCAAGGCGCTGGACAAACCCGAGCAACTGGCGGTGTTGCGCAACCAGGTACAGACGCAATTGTTCCTGTTCGACTGCCTGCGCGCCGATGGCCGCAAGATCCCGATCGAGCTGCGTCTGGTGCTGGTGTGGGATGAACATGGTGCGTTTGAAGGCGTCCTCGGTGTCGGTCGCGACATCAGTCAGCAGCGCCGCGCCGAGAAAGACCTGCGCATGGCCGCCACGGTTTTCGAACACTCGACCTCGGCGATCCTGATTACCGACCCGGCCGGTTACATCGTGCAAGCCAACGAAGCCTTCAGTCGCGTCAGCGGTTACGCGGTGAGCGAAGTGCTCGACCAATTGCCGAACATGCTCACCGTTGATGAGCAACAGGACGCGCACCTGCGCTACGTACTCAAACAATTGCATCAGCACAGCACATGGGAAGGTGAAGTCTGGCTCAAGCGCCGTAATGGCGAGCATTACCCGGCGTGGGTCGGCATCACCGCGGTGCTCGACGACGAAGGCGATCTGGCCAGTTACGTGTGCTTCTTCAGCGATATCAGCGAACGCAAGGCCAGCGAGCAGCGGATTCACCGCCTCGCCTACTACGACGCCCTGACCCACTTGCCGAACCGCACGCTGTTCCAGGATCGTCTGCACACCGCGCTGCAATCGGCCGAGCGGCAGAAGTCGTGGGTGGTGCTGATGTTCCTCGACCTCGACCGTTTCAAACCGATCAACGACTCCCTCGGTCACGCCGCCGGCGACCGCATGTTGAAAGACATGGCCACGCGCCTGTTGGCCTGCGTCGACGATGACGACACCGTGGCGCGCATGGGCGGCGACGAATTCACACTGCTGCTGCAACATCGCTCCAGCCGCGAACTGGCGCTGAACCGGGCGATTCATGTGGCCGAGCAGATCCTTGGCAGCCTGGTGCGGCCATTCGTGCTGGAAGGTCGCGAGTTCTTTGTCACCGCCAGTATCGGCATTGCCCTGAGTCCGCAGGACGGCAACGAACTCAGCCAGTTGATGAAGAACGCCGACACCGCGATGTACCACGCCAAGGAGCGCGGCAAGAACAACTTCCAGTTCTATCAGGCCGACATGAACGCCAGTGCGCTGGAGCGTCTGGAGCTGGAAAGCGACTTGCGCCACGCGCTGGAGCTGGAAAGCGACTTGCGCCACGCGCTGGAGCAGAACGAATTCGTCCTGTATTACCAACCGCAATTCAGCGGTGACGGCAAACGCTTGACCGGCGCCGAAGCGCTGTTGCGCTGGCGCCATCCGCGCCGTGGCCTGGTGCCGCCGGGGGATTTCATTCCGGTGCTGGAAGAGCTGGGTCTGGTGGTGGACGTCGGCGACTGGGTGATCAGCGAGGCGTGCCGTCAGCTGAAGACCTGGCACCAGAATCGTGTGCGTGTGCCGAAGGTGTCGGTGAACATCTCGGCGCGGCAATTTTCCGATGGCCAACTCGGCACGCGGATCGCCACAATCCTGCGTGAAACCGGCCTGCCACCGGCGTGTCTGGAGCTGGAGCTGACCGAAAGTATCCTGATGCGCGAAGTCAGCGAAGCGATGCAGATTCTCGCCGGGCTGAAAAACCTTGGCCTGAGCATTGCGGTCGACGACTTCGGCACCGGTTACTCATCGCTGAACTACCTCAAGCAATTCCCGATCGACGTGTTGAAGATTGACCGCACCTTTGTCGATGGTTTGCCGTCCGGTGAGCAGGACGCGCAGATCGCCCGGGCGATCATCGCCATGGCGCATAGCCTGAATCTGGCGGTGATCGCCGAGGGCGTGGAAACCCATGAGCAACTGGACTTCTTGCGTGAGCATGGTTGCGATGAGGTTCAGGGGTATCTGTTCGGGCGGCCGATGCCGGCGGGGCGGTTTGAGGCGCAGTTCAGTAATGATGCACTGTTCATGTTCGACTGAAGTCCTGCGGCGCGGCATTCGCGAGCAGGCTCACTCCCACAAGGGATTGATGTCGGTCAGGAAATCGCAAGAGCACCCCGGTTACTGTGGGAGCGAGCCTGCTCGCGAAGAGGCCTTCAAAAGCACCGCACATCTGTCATGAACGCCACTTGTCTGCGACATGATGTCGTTTCATATGCCATCCAAAACCCATTGGGTTAGAATGCCCCCCTTTTCTGCCCCCGATCCTTGAGGACCGCCATGTTCAGCCGTGATTTGACTATTGCCAAGTACGACGCCGACCTTTTTGCCGCCATGGAGCAAGAAGCTCAGCGCCAGGAAGAACACATTGAGCTGATCGCTTCGGAAAACTACACCAGCCCAGCGGTGATGGAAGCTCAAGGCTCGGTCCTGACCAACAAGTACGCTGAAGGGTACCCAGGCAAGCGTTACTACGGTGGTTGCGAGTACGTTGACGTTGTTGAGCAACTGGCCATCGACCGCGCCAAGGAACTGTTCGGCGCCGATTACGCCAACGTTCAGCCGCACGCCGGTTCGCAAGCCAACGCCGCTGTTTACCTGGCCCTGCTGCAAGGTGGCGACACCATTCTGGGCATGAGCCTGGCACACGGTGGTCACCTGACCCATGGCGCCAGCGTTTCCTCCTCCGGCAAGCTGTACAACGCCGTACAGTACGGCATCGACGCCAACGGCCTGATCGACTACGACGAAGTCGAGCGTCTGGCGGTTGAGCACAAGCCGAAAATGATCGTGGCCGGTTTCTCTGCCTACTCGCAGATTCTCGACTTCCCACGCTTCCGCGCCATCGCGGACAAAGTCGGTGCTTACCTGTTCGTCGACATGGCTCACGTAGCTGGTCTGGTTGCCGCTGGTGTTTACCCAAACCCGGTGCCTTTCGCTGACGTCGTGACCACCACCACCCACAAGACCCTGCGCGGTCCACGTGGTGGCCTGATCCTGGCTCGCGCCAACGCCGAGATCGAGAAGAAGCTGAACTCCGCGGTATTCCCGGGTGCCCAGGGTGGCCCGCTGGAGCACGTGATCGCTGCCAAGGCGATCTGCTTCAAGGAAGCGCTGCAGCCTGAGTTCAAGGCCTACCAGGAACAAGTGGTGCTGAACGCCCAGGCCATGGCCGAAGTGTTCATCGAGCGCGGTTTCGACGTAGTGTCGGGCGGTACCAAGAACCACCTGTTCCTGCTGTCGCTGATCAAGCAGGACATCTCCGGTAAAGACGCCGACGCCGCTCTGGGCAAAGCCTTCATCACCGTGAACAAGAACTCCGTGCCAAACGATCCACGCTCGCCGTTCGTCACTTCCGGCCTGCGCTTCGGCACTCCGGCTGTGACCACTCGTGGCTTCAAGCAAGCCGAGTGCAAAGAGCTGGCTGGCTGGATCTGCGACATCCTGGCTGACCTGAACAACGAAGCAGTGATCGACGCCGTTCGTGAGAAAGTCAAAGCCATCTGCAAGAAACTGCCGGTATACGGCGCTTAAATGCGACGTTAAACCCGCAGCATGAAAAACCGGCCAAGTGATTGGCCGGTTTTTTTTCGCCCCTGATTTCCCGTGTAGGAGCTGCCGAAGGCTGCGATCCTTTGATCTGGATCTTAAAAACAAGATCAAAAGATCGCAGCCTTCGGCAGATCCTACACTTGGTCTTGGCCACTGGTCAGACCGGTCATGCCAATTTTGATATTTTCACTTGTCATCCCAAAAAAACCGAGCGTAGACTGCACCCGCACTGGACATACCGGTAAGACCACAATAATTAAGTCCTGAATCTGATGCGCCACGCGCACGGCAGCCAGGACACCGACCAGGATTCCTCCCATGCTCAGATGGTGCTCGCGTTCAATCTTCCTCCAAGTGGTTCTCGGACTGATGCTCGGCATCGTCTGCGGGCTGACCCTTCCTGAATACTCGGCCCAGCTCAAACCGCTCGGCGACGGCTTCATCAAACTGATCAAGATGCTCATCGGCCTGATCGTGTTCTGCGTGGTGGTCAGCGGCATCAGCGGTGCCGGCGATCTGAAGAAGGTCGGGCGCATCGGCCTCAAATCGGTGATCTACTTCGAAGTCCTGACCACCATCGCGCTGGTGATCGGCCTGGTCTTCGCCTTCAGCACCGGCATCGGCAGCGGCGCGAATATCCATCTCGAGCAATTGTCCGCCGCCGATATGGGCGATCTCGCCGAACGCGGCCAGCACATGCACACCACCACGCAGTTCCTGATGGACCTGATCCCAACCTCGGTGATCGGCGCCTTCGCCGACAACAACATCCTGCAAGTTCTGCTGTTTTCGGTGCTGTTCGGCAGCGCGTTGAATCTGGTCGGTGAAGCGGCCTCCGGGATCTCCCGACTGATCAACGAACTCAGCCATGTGATCTTCCGGATCATGGGCATGATCGTGCGTCTGGCACCGATCGGCGTGTTCGGTGCCATCGCCTTCACCACCAGCAAATATGGCCTTGATTCCCTGCAACACCTGGGCAGTCTGGTCGGTTTGTTCTACCTGACCTGCATCGCATTCGTCAGCGTGATTCTCGGTCTGGTGATGCGTGCTTCCGGCCTGCGCATGTGGCCGCTGTTGAAGTATCTGCGTGAAGAACTGCTGATCGTCATGGGCACGGCATCGTCCGACGCCGTGCTGCCACAGATCATGCGCAAACTCGAACACCTCGGCATTGGCAGCTCGACCGTGGGTCTGGTGATTCCGACCGGCTACTCGTTCAACCTCGACGGTTTCTCGATCTACCTGACTTTGGCCATTGTGTTCATTGCCAACGCCACCGGCACGCCGCTGGCCATGACCGATTTGCTGACCATTTTGCTGGTTTCGCTGATCACCTCCAAAGGTGCCCACGGCATTCCGGGGTCGGCGCTGGTGATTCTGGCGGCAACATTGACGGCGATTCCGGCTATTCCGGTGGTCGGCCTGGTGTTGGTGTTGGCGGTGGACTGGTTCATGGGCATCGGCCGGGCACTCACCAATCTCATCGGCAACTGCGTCGCTACTGTCGCCATCGCCCGTTGGGAAAAGGACATCGATGTCCAACGCGCCAACAAAGTACTCAGCGGTCAGCAGGGCTACACCTTTCAGCCGCGTAAAGCAGCAACTCCGGCGCACCAGCAGGAGTTCTGATTTCAACCCTGCAGGCGCTGCCGCAAGCGGCGATTTTTTGATCGAATTTGCGGCGGCCCTCGCAGGCACATGGAGCAAGACAAGTGATTACCACATCAACCGTCGTCAACTCAGTCGTAGAAAAACTCCGCGCCGCATTGGCCCGTGGCCAGTGGCGCTCCGGCGACATGCTGCCGGGTCAGCGCGAACTGGCCGAACAACTGGGCATCAGCCGCCCGAGCCTGCGTGAAGCGGTGATCGTCCTGGAAACCCTTGGCCTCGTACGCTCGATGCCAGGCAAAGGCGTAGTCGTACTCGACGCGCAACTCAGCGACAGCCAAAGCCATGACAGTGCAGTCGCCGGCGCCAGCCTCGAAGACGTGCTGCAACTGCGCTACACCCTTGAGCCGTTCATTGTCGGTCTGGTCGCACAATCGATCAGCAGCAAGGAAGTCGGCCAGTTGCGCCTGACCTTGATGGACATGCGCGAAGCCCTCGAAGCCGGCGACAGTGAGGCCGGGGTCAGCGCCTACATCGCCTTCCACGAAGAGCTGTTCACCCTGACCTCGAATCCGATCTTCCAGAGTGTGGTGCAGCAAACCAGCAACGCGCTCAAGCAGAGCGCCGAGGTGCTGCGCAATTCGCCGGAGCATCTGGCCGAGCGCCTGGAAGAAAACGAAGCGGTGGTCCGCGCGATCCGCAGCAAGAACAGCGCCCAGGCCAGCGCTGAAATGCGTCGGCATATTCTGCGCGAAGGCCAGCGCATGGGCATTGAGCTGAATATTCCGGAAGACAACTTGAGTCGCTGATCCAATGGGAGACAGGTCATGAACAGTTTCGCCTCACCGTCGCCAACCCGATCGACTACTGCCCCCCTGCCCTTCTCCCGCCTGCGCGCATCGGTGGAGGATCTGTATCCGCGACTGTTCGATGCGATTCTGGAACAGCGCATCGATTCGGCCAGCCGTTTTACCGAGGACAGTTTGAAAGAGATGTTCGGCGCCAGTCGCGCCGACGTGCGCCGGGTGCTGACCCAACTGTCCCATGAGCACGTCATTGTCTTGCGCGCCAATCACCGGCCGCGGGTGGCGGCACCTGATCGGGAACAAACGCGGCAGGCCCTGCATGCGCGGCGACTGACCGAGAGCACGCTGGTGCGTCTGGCCTGTCAGCGTCCGCAGGCAGACGATTTGAAGCACCTTCGCACGCTGATCGAGCGCGAACGTCAAGCGGTCGAGCAGGATCGGCGGGGTGCGGCGATTCGCTTGTCCGGGGAGTTTCATCTGCAATTGGCGCAAATGGCGGGGAATGCACCGTTAGCGCATTTTCTTGGCAGTCTTGTGCCGCTTACATCATTGGCGATTGCGCGAAGTGAGGGCCAGACGCATAGCTGTTGCGCTTGGAAGGAGCATTTGGCGTTGGTGGAAGCAGTGGAGCGAGGCGATGCTTCCAAGGCCGGGATGCTGATGAATCGGCATTTGGATCTTCTTGAACAGGCACTGCTCGGTTCAGACCTTGAGCATTGTGCTGTCGGTTAGATAGCTATCGCGAGCAGGCTCACTCCTACATTTGAAATGCGTTCCCCTGTAGGAGTGAGCCTGCTCGCGATGGCGTCATTACGGGCACCGAAAGCCCATCAGGCAGAAGCCACTCTGGCAAACCCCGCCCGAATCTTCTCTTCCGGCAAATCATCAGCAATAAACACAATCACACTTTCCCGCGCCTCACCCTCGGCCCATTCGGTATCCCAGTCAAAACCATAAAGCTTCAACACCCCCTGAAACACCAAGCGCCGATCCTCACCCGCGATGTTCAACACACCTTTGTAACGCAGCAATTGCTTGCCGTGTTCTTCGAGCAATTCATTCATGAACTCGCTGAGCTGATCGATATCCAGCGGCTGATCGGTGCGCAATACCAGACTCGAAATACGATCAATTGACGGCGCCTTGCTCACCGGACGCAGGCTCAATCCGCCGCCGAGATCGGCGTTGAGGTTGAAGCCGCGCACATCAAGAAGTTCTGCCAGATCAATGGTGCCGTGCTCGACTACACGAATCGGCGCCCGGCGGTTGATCCGTGTCAGCCGTTCGCTCAGCGCGTTGAACGTGGCTTCGTCGACCAGATCGGTCTTGCTCACCAACAAGCGGTCGGCAAAACCGATCTGCGCCTGGGCGATGGTCTGGGTCAGGTGTACGTCGGCGTGGGCGGCATCGACCAGGGTGATGATGCCGTCGAGCAGGTAGCGCTCGCGCAATTCCTCATCGATGAAAAAGGTCTGCGCCACGGGTGCCGGATCGGCCAGGCCGGTGCACTCGATGACCAGACGATCGAACGCGATCTCACCGCTGTCCAGCCGTTCAAGCAGCAGGTACAGCGCTTTGGTCAGGTCTGTGTGAATGGTGCAGCACACGCAGCCGTTGGCCAGGGTCATGACTTGCACCGGCTCATCACCGAGCAACTGAGTGTCGATGCCAGCGTCGCTGAATTCGTTTTCGATCACGGCGATTTTCAGGCCGTGCTCGGCTTTGAGGATATGGCGCAGCAAAGTGGTCTTGCCAGCGCCGAGGAAACCGCTGAGTACCGTGACCGGGATGGGAGAGGACAAACGCTTTCTCCTTCACAAAATGAATGAACAACACAAAAACAAATGTGGGAGCGAGCCTGCTCGCGAAAGCGGTGTGTCAGTCAAATTATTCATCAACTGACATTCCGTATTCGCGAGCAGGCTCGCTCCCACAGGGATTACCTCAACCTTGCGCTGTCAGTTCAACAGCACTTCGGCCCACCCTTGCCACCGTAACGGGCTTCCTGACGTTCGCGAAAGAACATCTCGTAGCTCATCACCGGTTTGTCCGGGTGCTTGGTTTGCATATGCTCGACGTAGGTGTCGTAGTCGGGCATGCCGACCATCAGGCGCGCGGCCTGACCGAGGTATTTACCGAGGCGACTCAGGTCATTGAACATGGTGCAATCCTCTGGTTACGCATCCGGCAGGGCCTGGAATGGCGATTCTTTATCCGTACGCTCTTTCTTGCCCCAGGCGGCGATGCCGACCTTCAGCGCATAGAACAGGATGCTGAAGACCACGAACAGGAACAGCGCGGTAAGCGTTGCGTTGGTATAAGCGTTGAAGATCACGTGCTGCATCTGCTCGACGCTTTTTGCCGGTGCCAGCACCTGACCATTGGCCAGCGCATCGCTGTATTTCTTGGCCAGCGACAGGAAACCGATCGCCGGGTTGGCATCGAACAGTTTGATGAAGCCGGCAGTCGTGGTGCAGATCAGCAGCCAGGTGGCCGGCAGCAGGGTGACCCAGATGTAGCGCTGGCGCTTCATCTTGATCAGCACCACGGTGCCGAGCATCAGCGCGATACCGGCCAGCATCTGGTTGGAGATACCGAACAATGGCCACAAGGTATTGATGCCGCCCAACGGATCGATCACGCCTTGGTACAGCAACCAGCCCCACATCGCCACACAACCGGCGGTGGCGATCAGGTTGGCAGTCCACGACTCGGTGCGTCTCAGCGCCGGCACGAAAGAACCGAGCAGATCCTGCAGCATGAAGCGCCCGGCACGGGTGCCGGCGTCCACAGCCGTCAGGATGAACAGCGCTTCGAACAGAATCGCGAAGTGGTACCAGAACGCCATGGTGTTTTCACCCGGCAGGACACTGTGCAGGATCTGCGCGATACCGACCGCCAGGGTCGGCGCACCGCCGGCACGGGCCAGAATGGTGGTTTCACCAATGTCATGCGCCACGGCTTGCAGCGCTTCCGGCGTGATCGCGAAGCCCCAGCTGGAAACCACTTGCGCAACCGATGCGACATCACTGCCGACCACAGCAGCCGGGCTGTTCATGGCGAAGTACACGCCAGGCTCGATCACCGACGCGGCAACCATGGCCATGATCGCCACGAACGATTCCATCAACATGCCGCCGTAGCCGATGTAGCGAGCGTTGGTTTCGTTATCCAGCAGCTTCGGCGTGGTGCCCGAAGAGATCAGTGCGTGGAAACCGGATACCGCGCCGCAGGCGATGGTGATGAACAGGAACGGGAACAGACCGCCCTTCCACACCGGGCCAGTGCCGTCGACGAACTGGGTCAGCGCCGGCATTTTCAGCTCGGGCATGGTGATCAGAATACCGATCGCCAGGGCGACGATGGTGCCGATTTTCAGGAACGTCGACAGATAGTCGCGCGGTGCCAGAATCAGCCAAACCGGCAGCGATGCAGCGACGAAACCGTAACCGACCAGCATCCAGGTAATCTGCACGCCGGTGAAGGTGAAGGCCTTGGCCCACACCGGATCAGCGGCGATCTGACCACCGAGCCAGATCGACCCGAGCAGCAGCAACACGCCGACCACGGAGATTTCGCCGATGCGGCCCGGGCGGATGTAGCGCATGTAAATGCCCATGAACATAGCGATCGGGATTGTCGCCATTACGGTGAAGATGCCCCACGGGCTCTCGGCCAATGCTTTAACCACGATCAGCGCCAGCACCGCGAGGATGATGATCATGATCAGGAAGCAGCCGAACAGGGCGATGGTGCCGGGCACGCGGCCCATTTCTTCACGCACCATGTCGCCCAGGGAACGGCCGTTGCGCCGGGTCGACATGAACAGCACCATGAAGTCCTGCACCGCGCCCGCCAGCACCACGCCGGCAATCAGCCAGAGCGTGCCGGGCAAGTAGCCCATCTGCGCGGCCAGCACCGGGCCGACCAGAGGTCCGGCGCCAGCGATGGCGGCAAAGTGGTGACCGAAAAGAATGTGTTTGTTGGTCGGCACATAGTCCAGACCGTCGTTGTTGAGCACGGCGGGGGTGGCCCGACGCGGGTCCAGTTGCATCACATTGTTGGCGATGAACAGACTGTAGTAACGGTACGCAACCAGATAAATGGCCACAGCGGCGACCACAATCCACAAGGCGTTGATTGCCTCGCCGCGGCGCAATGCCACTACGCCAAGGGCGCACGCTCCTACGATTGCCAGCACTAGCCAGGGTAAGTGGCGTAGCAGGCTATTATTATTTTTCATTTTATTATTCCAGCCAGGGTGGACAAGAAAGACAGCCACCCCGAGTTTAGCGCTTACGGCGCCAAAGGCCATACCCCGACATTGGTCTAGACGCCTTAACGATTGGCTGCGACCGACTGGTCGGGTCTATAGTCAGCAAACCTTCGTGAGGATTGCGCCATGAGCCAGCACCCAGCTGAGCGTCGCCGCTTCAAACGTATCGCGTTCGATGCCAAGACTGAATTGAGTCAGGGCGAGTACATCTGGCCGGTCAAATTGATTGATCTGTCGCTCAAGGGTCTGTTGATCGATAAACCCGAGCCGTGGCTAGGTGATCGGGAGCGGCATTTTCTGGTCGATATTCATCTGAACGATGAGGTCGGCATCAAGATGGAGGTGCAACTGACCCACGACGACCATGGCCAGCTCGGCTTCGTCTGCAAGCACATCAGCCTGGAGTCCATCGAACGCCTGCGGCGCTTGATTGAGTTCAACCTGGGTGACCCGCAGGAGCTGGAACGCGAACTGGGTGCCTTGATCGAAATCTAGCCATCACTGCAAATCCCCTGTGGGAGCGAGCCTGCTCGCGAAGACGGTGTGTCATTGAGCAATGATGCCGACTGACACGGCCCCTTCGCGAGCAGGCTCGCTCCCACAGGTTCGGAGTTCACTCAAACAATGCGTCGAGGGCCTGTTCGAGGCGGGTCACGGCGATGATCTGCAAACCCGGAGGCGATTCCTTCGGCGCATTGCCCTTCGGCACGATCGCCCGCTTGAAGCCATGCTTGGCCGCCTCCTTCAGACGCTCCTGTCCACTCGGCACCGGGCGCACTTCGCCCGACAACCCGACCTCACCGAACACCAGCAGATCATGCGGCAACGGCCGGTTGCGCAAGCTCGACATGACCGCCGCCATCAACGCCAGATCCGATGCTGTCTCCAACACCTTTACCCCACCGACCACGTTAAGGAACACGTCCTGATCATGGGTCGGAATGCCGCCATGGCGATGCAAAACTGCGAGCAACATCGCCAAACGGTTTTGATCCAGCCCCAGCGTCACCCGACGCGGATTGGCCAGATGGCTGTCATCAACCAGCGCCTGCACTTCCACCAGCATCGGCCGCGTGCCTTCCCACGTGGCCATGACCACGCTGCCGGGGACTTCTTCCTGCGCACGAGTGAGAAAAATCGCCGAAGGGTTGGAGACTTCTTTCAACCCCTTGTCGGTCATGCCGAACACACCGAGTTCGTTGACCGCACCGAAACGGTTTTTCACCGCACGCAGCAAACGCAAACGCCCATCGGACTCGCCTTCGAAATACAGCACAGTGTCTACCATGTGCTCCAAGACGCGAGGACCGGCCAGCGCGCCCTCCTTGGTCACGTGGCCGACGAGAAAAATCGCCGTGCCGCTCTGTTTTGCATAACGCACCAGCAGCGCCGCGCTCTCACGTACCTGGGAAACACCGCCGGGGGCCGATTGCAGCTGTTCGGTGAAGATCGTCTGGATCGAGTCGATCACCATCACCTTGGGCTTTTCCTGACGGGCGGTGGCGATGATGGTTTCGATGCAGGTTTCGGTCATTACCCGCAGTTGATCCTGCGGTAAGCCGAGGCGCCGGGCACGCATGGCCACTTGCTGTTGGGATTCTTCGCCGGTGACGTAGAGAGCCGGCATGCTTTTGGCCAGGTTGCACAAGGTCTGCAACAGAATGGTCGATTTGCCGATACCCGGATCACCGCCGATCAGCACCACAGAGCCGTCGACCAGACCGCCACCGAGGACCCGGTCCAGCTCACCCGACGCTGTGGAAAAGCGCGGAATTTCTTCGATGCTGACTTCGGCCAGGGTCTTGATCTGCGCCTGCTGCCCGGCCCAGCCGGTGCGGCCGGTCGGTGCCGTGGCGCCGCCGCTTTCGATCATGGTCTCGGTCAGGGTGTTCCAGGCGCCGCACTCGCCGCACTGGCCCGCCCACTTGGGAAAGGTTGCGCCGCACTCGGTGCAACCGTACATGCGCTTGGCCTTGGCCATCAGAACCCCCGACAAAAACCGCGATGATAACGCACGTACCGCCGATCAGCGCGGCGCCGCACTACGGATTTCGCCACTGGCCAGACGCGCGGCGCTATTACCCAACGGATCTTCGGCATTCAGGTCCGCGCCCTTGGCCTTCAGCGCATCGAGCAATTCCAGACGCTTGAACAATCCGGCGTACATGGCTGCCGTCTGCCCGGCGCCATTGCGCTGATCGGGGCTGCAATCGGTGGCCATCAAGCGTCGGGCGATCTGTACTTCACCTTTGAAAATCGCCCCCATCAGCGCGGTGTTGCCACGTTGATCCTGGGCACAGGCACCGGCACCGGCTGCAAGTAAGCGCTCCACGGCCGGAGCCTGACCGTGATAGGCCGCCAGAATCAGCGCGGTGTAACCCTTGCTGTCGCGGGTGTCGAGGGAATACCCGGACTCGATGAACGTGTCGAGCATCGGCACATCACCGCGTCGGGCCGCATCGAAGTAATAGTCGCGCAGTTGCGCCTGGATTGCCTCGGGACTCTGCTCGACCGGTGCCGCCCATGCCGCGAACGACAGGCAACCGGCCAAGAGTAAAAGACAGCTTCGCATCAGCATTCTCCTTTAACGGAACGGGGCCTGACTCAGGCCCCGCGTGCGCTGCATCGGTATCAGTCGACCAGTTTCGCTGCCAGCGCCTTGACCCGGCTCAGGTCGCCTTTGGCCACTTCAGTGACGCCAGTGCCATATTCCGGATCGGCCTTATAAAGGAAGGACAGGATGATGTGCTTGCTCTCATCATCGGTGGTTGCCAGCGAGCCGCCGAAGCTGTCGATCAGGTCCCGGCGTTCTTGCTTGCTGAACGAGCGATACAGATCGCCGGCCTGCTTGAAGTTCTGCTCACGCTGGATTTTCGCCTGCTGGGTGCTGCCCGATAGCGCCGATTGGCTGTAGCGCGCGCTTGGCGTCTCGTCACGGGGTTGCAGTCGGCTTGGCTGGTAGTTCACACCGCTGTTGCTGGCACCGAAGTTCATTGCGCCATCCTGATTGCCATTGTTCACGGCAACTTTCGGCGCATTAATCGGCAATTGCAGGGCATTGGCACCCAGGCGATACATTTGCGTATCGGCATAGGAGAACACTCGACCTTGTAACAAACGGTCTTCGGAAGGTTCGATACCTGGAACTACATTGGCTGGCGCCATGGCCACTTGTTCGGTTTCCTGGAAGACATTCGCCGGATTACGGTTCAACACCATTTGTCCAACTTTTCGCTCAGGAATACCTGGCCAGATCTTGGTGGCGTCTAATGGATCAAAATCAAACTTGGACAAATCTTGTGGTTTCAGCACTTGAATGTACAAGTCCCATTTCGGGAAGTTACCTTTATTAATGTTGCTCACCAGGTCATTGGTCATATGACTGTAGTCTTGACCCTGAACATTCGCGACTTGTTTTGGCGCGAGGTTATTAAGTCCCTGCAAGCTCTTCCAGTGAAACTTGACGTAGTGGGCTTCACCCTTGGCATTAATCAACTTGTAAGCATGAACACCATTACCATCCATTTCTCGATAACTGGCCGGCGTTCCCGAATTCGAATACAACTCGGTCAGGGTACGGGTGGCTTCCGGTACATGGGAGAAGAAGTCGAATCGGCGCGAATCGTCGTCAAGATTAGTCCGCGGATCCGGTTTGAACGCATGCACCATGTCGGGAAACTTGATCGCGTCACGGATGAAAAAGGTCGGGAAATTGTTGCCGACCAGGTCCCAGTTGCCGTCGGCCGTGTAGAACTTGGTGGCGAAACCTCGTGGATCGCGCAGGGTTTCCGGCGAGTGATTACCGTGCACCACCGCAGAGAAGCGTACGAACACCGGTGTGCTCTGGCCAGCAGCAAACACTTTGGCCTTGCTCAGGTCGCTGAGATCGTTGGTGACCGTGAACGTGCCATGGGCGCCAGTGCCGCGGGCGTGAACCACGCGCTCGGGAATGCGCTCGCGATCGAAGCGCTGCAGCTTCTGAATCAACTGCACATCCTGCAGCAGCACCGGGCCGCTGGCACCGGCGGTCTGCGAGTTCTGATTGTCGCCGACGGCTGCACCGTTATCGCGGGTCAGGGGCGCGGCGTTAACCGAAAAGGTCAACAGGCTGGCGGTGAGTACACCGAGGGTGCGGCGACGGGGAAAAGCCCCCAGTCCAAGTGCGGAATTCATATCAGGATCCTCTGGTTGTTTTGGGGCGCATCCAGATGCGCCAACCCAAGGCTAGAGGCCTGCGGCGTTGAACATAAATAGAAAGAACGTAACACCATGATTGAGAAAATTGGCTTTCCGATCAGCGAGTTACAGTATATTTCGCGCGCGATTGATGGCACTTTGCAAACTAATCGCCAATTGATGTGTCGATAAAAACGGGCATTGTAAGAAGGTGTTTCGCGCAGGACGCGTTTTGCTGATTTACACTGCGTACACCAAACTCATCTGTAACAAGGAAATAACTATGGGCGTGCTTAGCGAGTTCAAGGCCTTCGCGGTCAAAGGCAATGTGGTCGACATGGCCGTTGGTATCATCATCGGTGCTGCCTTCGGCAAGATTGTTTCGTCATTTGTCGGTGACGTCATCATGCCGCCAATCGGCCTGTTGATCGGTGGGGTGGACTTCAGTGATCTGGCCGTCACGCTCAAGGCCGCCGAGGGCAATGCGCCTGCAGTGGTAATGGCCTACGGCAAATTCCTGCAGACCATTCTGGACTTCGTGATCGTCGCGTTCGCCATTTTCATGGGTGTCAAAGCGATCAACCGCCTCAAACGCGAAGAAGCCGTGGCCCCTACCCTGCCACCGGTTCCGACCAAGGAAGAAGAGTTGCTGGGCGAGATCCGCGACTTGCTCAAGGCCCAGAACACCCGGCCCTGAATGCTGTGCACGATAGAAACAACGGCGCCTTCGAGGCGCCGTTTGTTTACCAGTAATTTTCCACAGCCACCTGACCGGGCCGGCGGGTCAGGCTGAGGCTCATGTGGCGTTTTTTCAGTAGCGCGCGGGTGTCATCGATCATCTGTGGATTACCGCACAGCATGACGCGCGAGTGCTCCGCCGACAGCTCCACACCCGCGGCGCGCTCCAGTTCACCATTTTCAATCAGGGTAGTGATGCGCCCGTGCAATGCGTCAGGATGCGCTTCACGTGTCACCGTCGTGATGAACTGCAATTTGTGCGCATGTTCGCTGAGGTATTCACGCTGCGTGAGTCCGGCAATCAACGCCTGATAGGCCAACTCCCGCGCCTCGCGCACGCTGTACACCAGAATGATTCGCTCGAATTTTTCCCAGACTTCGAAGTCCTGCAAAATCGACAGAAACGGCGCCACCCCGGTGCCTGTGGATAACAGCCACAGATCGCGACCGTCGACGAAACGGTCCAGCGTCAGGTAGCCGAAAGCCTGGCGATCCACCAGCAAGGTGTCGCCGACCTGCAGCCGACTCAGCTCACTGGTGAACTCCCCGCCCGGCACGACAATGGAAAAGAACTCAAGAAACTCGTCAAAAGGCGACGACACCATCGAATAGGCACGCCACACAATGCTGCCATCGGCTTTGGCCACACCGAGCCTGGCAAACTGCCCGGCGCGGAAACGGAACCCTGCATCCCGACTGGTACGCAAGGTAAACAGGCTTGGGGTCAAGGGTTGAACATCAAGCAATATCTGCGTGGTGTATTTCTCGGCACTGGCGGTCATGAGGCACTCCATTGAACGATTGCTGCCAGTGTCGCGCATATTGGTCGCCTTAAACACCGACGATGAGTAATGGCATTCAGCTATTCACCTACATGAATAGAAACTCAACTCATCAAGAAACCTTAAATGTAAAACTGAAAGTTAGGATGACGACCTGAATACTAAACGCCGTCATCGCTAAGAACCTTTTATAAAAACATTCTCACCATCAATATCGAAAAAATTTAATGCTCCCTGTATGAAACGTCCTACACTCCGTTGCGTGCCGGATCTTTTGGATCCATTTTGTGCCCCCCCCCGCAATACCAATGGAGACTCTGTAATGGAAACGTGGAAGGAGTCGCAGTTAAAGCAACTGACTTTCGCCAGGGATATAGACGCTGCTTATACGATTCTGTTGAGATTCGCAGAAAACCTGGGCTTTAATTTTTGTGCCATTTCGGTCACTTCACCCAATCGGGAACTACGTCTTGATCCCTTGCAAATCAACAACTACCCCAAAGAATGGAACGCACAATATGATCAGAAACATTACAGTAAAATCGACCCACTGATAGCACACTGTAATCACTCAATGATGCCCATCGTCTGGAGCGAATCAGTGTTCGCAGATAAGCCTCAGCTTTGGCAGGGTTTGCAGCAATATGGACTGCAATATGGCTGGTCACAGTCGTTCCACCATGAGCAAAGCGGTTTGTGCAGCATTATCAGCCTGGCGCGCAAGCATTGCCCCATCAGTCCTCTGGAGTTGTATGAACATTTTGGTTATATGTTCTACGCCACCAGTCACCTGAGTGAACTGTTCGCCCGGACGCTGCCGCCCCAATCTCTCAAGCCCCGCCAACCGCACCTGTCGCCCCGCGAACTGGAGGTTCTGCAATTGTCAGCCGGCGGCAAGACCGCTTATGAGATTTCGAAAATCCTCAGCCTGAGCGAACGCACCGTGAACTACCACGTGCAGAACGTCATCGAGAAACTCAACGTCTGCAACAAGATTTCCGCTGTCATCGCGGCCGCCAGAGCCGGCATCATCTAATCAAGCAGTCTTGCGTCCCATATAAAACGTGCAGGTAATAACCAAGAAAAAAACGTACCATTCGCGACCCTCCTGAGTGATGACGTGAACGTTCGGCGTTGCAGTACACTCGGTCGGTGCCGCAGCACAATGTCAGGGCTGTGGAACACCCCGTTGATTACCCTGAGTTCCCGTCCCATGCCTTTGCTTGATACGCCCTTTGCCCAACTCGACCTGATCCGCCAGCCCGAACAGCAGAACGAACCGCTGCAAGCCTTCGATGCCGCTGACGAATACCTGCTCAACCATCTGGCGGCGCAGCAACCGGCGGCGGACACGCACGTATTGGTGCTCAACGACAGCTTCGGTGCCTTGGCTGCCAGTTTGTCAGGCAAGGTCAGGGTCAGTAGCAGCGGTGACTCATTCCTCGGTTTCCAGGGGTTGGAAAAAAACCTGCTGCGCAATGGTCAGGCATTCGACGCTGTTCGCGGGATCCCCGCCAGCGAGCCATTGGTCGGACCGTTTGATCGGGTGCTGATCCGCGTGCCGAAAACCCTAGCACTGCTGGAAGAACAACTGATCCGCTTGCAGGGGCAACTCACGCCCGGCGCCGAAGTCGTCGCAGCGGCCATGGTCAAACACCTGCCACGCGCCGCCGGTGATCTGCTTGAACGCTACATTGGCCCGGTGCAAGCTTCGCTGGCGGTGAAAAAGGCTCGCTTGCTGATTGCCACGCCTGAAGCAAAAGCCCCGGCCGTCTCGCCCTACCCGTCACGCTATCGCCTCGACGAGCCACCGATCGAGTTGCTCAACCACGCCAACGTGTTCTGTCGCGAAGGCCTGGATATCGGCACGCGAGCCTTCCTGCCGCATCTGTCGAAAAATCTGGGGAGCGCCCGAGTCGCCGATCTGGGCTGTGGCAACGGTGTACTGGCAATCGCGAGTGCTCTGCAGAACCCTGATGCGCACTACACGCTGGTTGACGAGTCGTACATGGCGGTGCAATCGGCTAGCGAAAACTGGCGCGCAGCACTGGGCGATCGCGAAGTGATCGTGCGGGCCGGCGACGGTCTGGCCGGACAGGAAGCGCAGTCGCTGGACGTGGTGCTGTGCAATCCGCCGTTTCATCAGCAGCAGGTGGTGGGCGATTTCCTCGCCTGGCGCATGTTCCAGCAGGCGCGCGAAGCGTTGGTGGTGGGTGGCGCGCTGTACATCGTCGGCAACCGTCATCTGGGTTACCACAGCAAACTGGCGCGGCTGTTCCGCGGCGTCGAGCAAGTGGCCGCCACACCGAAATTCGTCATTCTTAAAGCGCGCAAGTAAACCTCAAGGCAAAAAAAACCCTCCGTGAGGAGGGTTGCAAAGCCGTACCCGAAGGCGCCGGGACGGGGATGATTCAGTGCGTGGTCAGGCCTGCCGCGTTCATGAACAGGCGCATCAGGCTGGCGGCGATAAACAGCACGCCGACGCTACCGACCCAGATCAAGGCCAACCAGCCGAGCCGCTGCCACAGCGGTTTTTTTTCGGCTTCTTCAATGTCGTGCAGGGAATGTTTGCCGGTCATTGTTTCGATCCTCATCAGTCAGATCGATGGCGCCGTTGCCGACGCCATCGCGAGCAAGCTCGCTGCCAAAGGGTTTCGCTTAGTGATAACCGTCCTCATGGGTGACCTTGCCGCGGAACACGTAGTAGCTCCAGAAGGTGTAACCCAGGATGAACGGAATGATGAACAGCGTACCCACCAGCATGAAGCCCTGACTTTGCGGCGGTGCGGCGGCGTCCCAGATCGAGATCGACGGCGGCACGATATTCGGCCACAGGCTGATGCCCAGACCGCTGTAGCCGAGGAAGATCAGTACCAGGGTCAGCAGGAACGGCATGTAGTTGGCATTGCGCGCCACAGCGCGGATCAGGCCGTACATTGTCACCAACACCAGAATCGGCACCGGCATGAACCAGAACAGGTTCGGCATGCTGAACCAGCGCGAAGCAATTTCCGGGTGTGCCAGCGGTGTCCACAGGCTGACGACACCGATCACCGCCAACAGCACGAATGCCAGTGGCCGCGCCAGATTGTGCATTTGCTCTTGCAACTTGCCTTCGGTTTTCATGATCAGCCAGGTGCAGCCGAGCAAGGCATACGCCACCACGAGTGCGGCGCCGCAGAACAGGGTGAACGGTGTCAGCCAGTCCAGTGAGCCGCCGGCGAACTGCCGATTGACCACCGGCAAGCCGTCGATGAACGCGCCCAGCGCCACGCCCTGGAAGAACGTCGCCGCCACCGAGCCGCCGATAAACGCCTTGTCCCACAAGTGGCGCTTGTCGTCCTTGGCCTTGAAGCGGAACTCGAACGCCACGCCGCGGAAGATCAATCCGATCAGCATGAAGATCAGCGGCAAGTACAGCGCCGACAACACCACCGAATAAGCCAGCGGGAAGGCGCCGAACAACGCCGCGCCGCCCAGTACCAGCCAGGTTTCGTTGCCGTCCCAGACCGGGGCGACCGTGTTCATCATTACGTCACGGTCGACTTTGCCCGGGATGAACGGGAAGAGAATCCCGATGCCCAGATCGAAGCCGTCCATGACCACGTACATCATGATGCCGAAGATGATGATCACGGCCCAGATCAGCGGAAGATCAATACCCATGGCTCAAATCTCCTTGGTCAGGCTGGGGGTGTCGTGATCGGCATCGGCCGAATCGTCGGCGGCGGACAACGGACGCGCCGGCGTACGCTGCTTGCCTGGACCACCGTCCGGCGTCTCGGCGCCTTCGCTGATCTTCGGCCCTTTGCGCACCAGGCGCATCATGTAGCCGAGACCTGCGCCGAACAGGGCGAAATACACCACCACAAACATGATCAGGGTGATGCTCATCTGCATGAAGCTGTGGTTTGAAGACGCATCCGCCGTGCGCATCAGTCCGTAGACCACCCACGGCTGACGACCGATTTCGGTGGTGAACCAGCCAGCGAGAATCGCGATCAGGCCCGACGGTCCCATCCACAACGCCAGATAGAGGAACGGGCGCGAGGTGTAGAGCGTGTCGCGTTTACGCAGCCACAGGCTCCACAGACCGGTGAAGATCATCAGGAAACCGAGGCCGACCATGATCCGGAACGACCAGAATACAATGGTCGAATTCGGCCGGTCTTGCGGCGGGAATTCCTTGAGCGCCGGCACCTGTTTGTCCAGCGAGTGAGTGAGGATCAGACTGCCGAGGTACGGGATCTCCACGGCGAATCTGGTTTTCTCTTCTTTCATGTCCGGCCAGCCGAACAGGATCAGCGGCGTCGCTTCGTCGCCCTTGTTTTCCCAGTGACCTTCGATCGCGGCGATTTTCGCCGGCTGATGCTCGAGCGTATTCAGGCCATGGAAGTCGCCGATGACGGCCTGGATCGGCGCGACGATCAGCGCCATCCACATCGCCATCGACAGCATCGTGCGGATCGCCGGATTGTCCTTGCCGCGCAGCAAGTGCCAGGCCGCCGAAGAGCCGACGAAGAACGCCGTGGCGACAAACGCAGCCGTGGCCATGTGCATCAGACGATAAGGGAACGAAGGGTTGAAAATGATTGCCAGCCAGTCGGTGGGGATTACCTGACCGTTGACGATCTCGAAGCCCTGCGGGGTCTGCATCCAGCTATTGGACGCGAGAATCCAGAACGTCGAAATCAGCGTGCCGATGGCCACCATGACGGTGGAAAAGAAGTGCAGCCCACGTCCGACCTTATTCCAGCCAAACAGCATCACCCCGAGGAAACCGGCCTCAAGGAAGAATGCCGTGAGCACTTCATAGGTCAGCAACGGCCCGGTGACGGCGCCGGCGAAGTCCGAGAAGCGGCTCCAGTTGGTGCCGAACTGGTAGGCCATGACGAGACCCGAGACCACGCCCATGCCGAAGTTGACGGCAAAGATCTTCGACCAGAAATGGTAAAGGTCACGGTAGGTGTCGTTATGGGTTTTCAGCCACAAGCCTTCGAGCACCGCGAGGTAACTCGCCAGGCCGATGGTGATGGCCGGGAACAGGATGTGGAACGAAATGGTGAACGCGAACTGAATTCGGGCGAGATCGAGTGCCTCTAAACCGAACATAAGTCTTCCTCTGTCAGGTAATACCGGCTTCGGGGCTTGTGGCCCCTGCGCCTACTGCCCCCACGGATATGGAGTGCGGCGAATTCTGATTCGTTCTTTTTTAACAACCATCGCAACGCAGGGAGTCTGGCCAACGGGCCACCAGAGCATGGCCCGGGAGGGTCTTGATCTGGCTCAAGCAACGTTGAAAGAGTAGTCCCATTTCCGACGAACAACTGCGTGGTCGTTTGCCGCGTGACAAGTTGCCTCATCGGCGCGGCAATGCTCTGCAATGGATTTCTTGCGGCGAGCTGGAGGAAATCGATGTCTGGCTAACTAAATTTTTTGTCATAGCAACTTCCTGTTACAGACTGGTGATAACCTCGCGGTTCCCCTCGAGCCAGACCTGCCTTCAGATGCCCAGCCAAGAGCCCCTGCTGTTACGTCACCATCGTCCGTTTCTCGCTTTCTGGTTCGCGCGGATCTTCACCGCCAGCGGCTTTCAGATGCTCACTGTGGCAATTGGCTGGAACCTCTACCAATTGACCGGCAACGTCCTCGATCTGGGTCTGGTCGGCCTGGTCGAATTCGCCCCGCGTGTGCTGTTCATGCTGCACACCGGGCATGTTGCCGACCGCTATGACCGACGCAAAGTCGCGGCGATCTGTCAGTCGTTGCAGGCATTGATCGCCCTGGCGCTGGCCATCGGCAGCGCCACCGATCACGTCACCCGCGAGATGATCTTCATCCTCGCCTTCCTGCTCGGCGCGGCGCGTTCGTTCGAGATGCCGACCACCCAGGCACTGCTGCCGAGTATTGTGCCCAGCGCACTGTTCCCACGGGCGGTGGCAGCGGCACAATCGGCGCAACAGTCGGCAACCATCGTCGCCCCGGCGCTGGGCGGCTTGCTCTACGCGTTCGGCAGCGTCTGGGTGTATGGCCCGACCGTGCTGCTGTATGTCATTGCCTGCACCTTGATGCTCAACCTGCCCGCGCGGCAAACGCCGTTGAATAAAGGCAAAGCCACGCTGGATTCGTTGCTGGCGGGGATTCGCTTCATTCGCAGCCGCCCGGACATTCTCGGGGCGATTTCGCTGGATTTGTTTGCGGTACTCCTCGGCGGCGCCACGGCGTTGCTGCCGGTATTCGCCAAGGACATCCTGCTGACCGGGCCGTGGGGCCTCGGCCTGCTACGTTCGGCACCGGCGGTCGGCGCACTGGGGATGTCGCTGTTCCTCGCCCGATTTGCCGTAGAACGCAACGTTGGCCGAGTGATGTTCACGGCGGTCGGGGTATTCGGCGTTGCAACCATCGCCTTCGGCCTGTCGACCTCGTTCTGGTTCTCGCTGGCGGTGCTGGTGGTGCTCGGCGCGGCGGACATGATCAGCATGGTCATCCGCGCCTCTTTCGTACAATTGGAAACCCCCGACGAAATGCGCGGCCGGGTCAGCGCGGTGAACGGGTTGTTCATCGGTGCTTCAAATCAGCTCGGCGAATTCGAATCCGGCGTCACCGCCCACTGGTTCGGCACGGTGCCGGCGGTGGTGATGGGTGGAATCGGCACGCTGGTGGTGACCGGGACGTGGATCAAGTTGTTTCCGACGCTGGCTAACCGGGATCGGATGCATTTGCCGGTGGAAGAGGTGAAGGTCTGACAACCTCCAAAACACAAAATAACTGAAAAGGTGCGGTACATAGTTACCGCACCGAGTGTAATGTATCGCCTTACACTCCAGCCCATGATCAAATCCTTCACTGACAGGAGGCAGGCTCATGCCCATGCACAACACGCCACACCCCGGCGAAACACTGCTGATGGATGTTTTACCCGAACTTGGCATCAGCGTGACCGAATTGGCCCGACACTTGGGCTTCGCGCGCCCACATCTTTCCCGTGTACTACACGGACATGCGCCAATCAGCCCGGATCTGGCTGTGCGTCTTGAGCGTGCTGGCATTGGCAAGGCGCGTGTGTGGCTAGGCGTACAAACCGACTACGATCTGTGGCAAGCGGAGCATCGGGAGCAACCGGTTATCGAACTGATCGCTGTCCACGCCTGACACCTCCAGCCACTACAACTCCCTCGCCACTTTCGCCCGCAAGGCCTTGCCGCCGAGTTGCTCGACCAGCGTCAAGGCAAACTCCAGCGCAGCGCTGGAACCTTGCGCGGTGATGCAATTGCCGTCGACCACCACCGGTTGATCAACAAACGTACAGCCCGAGAGTTGATGGCTGGCGCTGGGCAAACAGGTCATGCGTCGTTGACGCAGCACGCCGAAGGATTGCAGGGCGATGGCCGGGGATTCGGCGATGGCGGCGAACAGGCGGCCGGCACTGGCCTGATCCTTGACCAGTTGTTGCAGCGGTTGATGCGCAGCCAGGTGTTGCGAACCGACGGCGCCGCCGGGCAGTACGATCAGGTCGAAGGTTTGCGCCAGCACGTCGACCAGCATGCCATCGGCGGTCAGGCGTGTGCCACGGGCGCAGGTGAGCATGCGTCGCCCTTCAATACTGGCGGCCACCACCTCGATGCCGGCCCTGCGCAGCACGTCGATCAGGGTCACGCTTTGCAGATCATCGATGCCCTCGGCGAGGGTAATCAGGACTCTAAAGGTCATGGGCGTTATCCGCTGGGTGATCTTCCAAGCGTAGACAGCTTTGTCCGGCCCTGTTCGCAGACAGCCGTTACTTGATGTAAAGCTGGGTCGACATCGTATTGCGTGGCGCGTTGATCGAGGTGTTGCTGAAGGTGAAAGTACCTTCCTGTTTGCCCGCCAGATCGAAGGTATAAAGAGAACCGACGGTTTTTTTGCCGGGAGTGCACTCGGTCAGGTTGCCGTTATCAAAGGCACAGACCGGCGCTCGGGTGCCGTTCACCTCGAAACCGTCGAGGGTGGCATGCGGCTGGCTCTGGCCGTATCCGACTTCCAGTACATAGACCTTGATGCTCGGCCCACTATGATTGCATTGGGTCTGCGTCTGGCCACCGGCAATGTCCTCCAGGCCACAGGCCGGCGATTGCACCTTGATCACTTTCACTTGGGTCAACGGCTCCGCCGAGGCCGCCAGCGCTATCGGAGCCACGGCCATCAGTGCGGCAATCAAACCCGAAACCTTCATCCAGCACCTGCTCATGCGCTTCCCGTCCCGAAAAAATCAGCGCGCAGTATGGCGCAGTTGGCTTCTAGGCAAAACTTCGCCGACGATCGACACCAACAACCGCCATATTCCTCACGCTGCTGGTATGATGCGCGGCTTTTTCCGGCCCACCACAATTTTCCAGGCGCTTGCGATGGTCTGTGCTTTGCTGTTGAGGTCGATACATTTACGGCGCCACGCGCGCCACGGGGAGCAGACATGCTGGAAAGGCTGTTTCAACTCAAGGCACACAACACCAACGTGCGCACCGAGATTCTGGCGGGCATCACGACTTTCTTGGCCATGGCCTACATTCTGTTCGTCAACCCGAGCATTCTCGGTGAGACCGGCATGGACAAGGGCGCAGTGTTCGTCGCCACCTGTCTGGCAGCCGCCATCGGCTCGACCATCATGGGCCTGATCGCCAACTACCCGATCGCCCTTGCGCCGGGCATGGGTCTGAACGCCTTCTTCACCTACACCGTTGTCCTGCACATGGGCCACACCTGGCAAGTGGCGCTGGGCGCGGTGTTCATCTCGGCGGTGTGCTTCTTCCTGCTGTCGATCTTCCGCATCCGTGAATGGATCATCAACAGCATCCCGCTGCCGCTGCGATCGGCGATTGCTGCCGGTATCGGCCTGTTCCTGGCGCTGATCGCACTGCATAACGCAGGTATCGTCGTCAGCAATCCGGCGACCATGGTCGGCCTTGGTGACCTGAAACAACCTGCACCGATTCTCGCCACCCTCGGTTTCGCCCTGATCGTCGCCCTCGAAGCATTGAAAGTGCGCGGCGCGGTGCTGATCGGCATTCTGGCGGTAACCATCATTTCCATCGCCATGGGTTTCACCCCGTTCGGCGGCGTGACCTCGATGCCGCCTTCGCTGGCCCCGACCTTCCTGCAACTGGACATCAAAGGTGCGCTGGACATCGGTCTGGTCAGCGTGATCTTCGCGTTCCTGTTCGTTGATCTGTTCGACAACTCCGGCACCCTGATCGGCGTCGCCAAGCGCGCCGGCCTGATGGGCAAAGACGGCCACATGCCGAAAATGGGTCGTGCGCTGATCGCCGACAGCACCGCGGCCATGGCCGGTTCGTTGCTCGGCACGTCGACCACCACCAGCTACATCGAATCCGCGGCTGGCGTGAGTGCGGGCGGGCGTACCGGTCTGACGGCCATCGTCGTGGCGATTCTGTTCCTGCTGGCACTGTTCTTCTCGCCACTGGCGGCCAGCGTTCCGGCGTTCGCCACCGCGCCGGCACTGCTGTTCGTCGCCGTGTTGATGACTTCCGGCCTGGCGGAAATAGACTGGGACGACATCACCGTCGCCGCGCCGGTCGTGGTGACCGCGCTAGCCATGCCGTTCACTTATTCGATCGCCAACGGCATCGCGTTCGGTTTCATCGCCTGGACCGTGATCAAGTTGCTGTCCGGCCGCGCTCGTGAGCTGAACCCGGCGCTGGTGATTCTGTCGATTCTGTTTGTGATCAAGTTGGGTTGGTTCAACGCATGACATTCGATTCCCAGGCTTACGCCGAGCAACTTGAAGCCAAGGTCACGCGTTTGCGTGATCTGCTGGCGCCGTTCGATGCCCCCGAGCCGACCGTGTTCGACTCGCCGCTGCAGAACTTCCGTCTGCGCGCCGAATTCCGCCTGTGGCGCGAAGGCGGCGATCGGCATTACGCGATGTTCGCTCAAGACGACAAGCGCACACCGATCCTCATTGAAGAGTTCCCGATTGCCAGCCTGCGCATCAACCAGTTGATGCCGCAATTAAAGGCTGCCTGGCAGGCCAGTTCGGCGCTGAGCCACAAGCTGTTTCAAGTGGAGTTTCTGACCACACTGTCTGGCGATGCGATGATCACCCTGTGCTATCACCGCCCGCTGGACGAACACTGGCATACAGCGGCGACGAAGTTGGCGGCGGATCTCGGCGTCAGCATTATTGGTCGCTCGAAGGGTAAACGCGAAGTGCTTGGCCTCGATTACGTGGTCGAGAAACTCGACGTCGGCGGTCGCACCTTCAGCTATCGCCAGCCGGAAGGCGCGTTCACCCAGCCGAACGGCACGGTGAACCAGAAGATGCTCAACTGGGCGTACGAAGCACTCGGTGACCGCACTGACGACTTGCTGGAGCTGTATTGCGGTAACGGTAACTTCACCCTGCCGCTCGCGACTCGCGTGCGCAAAGTGCTGGCTACCGAAATCAGCAAAACCTCGGTCAACGCGGCATTGAGCAACCTCAGCGAAAACGCTGTGGATAACGTCACTCTGGTGCGTTTGTCTGCCGAAGAACTGACCGAAGCGCTCAACGAAGTGCGCCCGTTCCGTCGCCTGCAAGGCATCGACCTGAAGAGCTACGAGTTCGGCAGCGTCTTCGTCGACCCGCCGCGCGCCGGCATGGACCCGGACACCTGCGAGCTGACCCGACGTTTCGACAACATCCTGTACATCTCCTGCAACCCGGAAACCCTGGCGGCCAACATCGCCCAGTTGCACGACACGCACCGTATTACCCAGTGCGCGTTGTTTGACCAGTTCCCGTGGACGCATCACATGGAATCGGGTGTGTTGCTGACCCGGCGTTGATTACGGGACAGCAGATACGAAAAAGCCGTCGTGATTGACGGCTTTTTTGTGGGCGCTCACTAAGCGGGATCGACCTTACGCGGACGCCCGCCCTTTTTGCCATTCGCCCGCGCGGCTGCAGACTTTGCCGCGCTGCTCTGACGGCCGTTGCGCGAAGCAACGGCAGAAGCGGCCATGGCCAATAGTGATGGGCTCGCCGAAATCATCCCAGAAATGGAAACGTCGAGGTCTTTACCCTCGTGACAAAGCGCAGTGCCCGCGAAGCCGACTGTCAGGCTTTCATAGTCCGCTGCGTTGAATCCGTCGAACTCTGGATAACGATCCACCGGTAGCAACACACCGCTGCCGTCTTCAAAACGGATGATCAGGGATGGTTTCTCAAAGGTTACGGAGACAGCCTGCAAGCTATTCGTCCGGCGTGCTTGCCCTTGCTCGATGGCGACGTCGATCATCTCCTCCGTGAGGGGACGACGTGCGGATGGCTTGGCTTTGATGACCTTCATAAATCGATTTCCACTCCTTCCAATGCGTCTATCAATGTCAGAAGAGTTTTGCCCTCGTCTGGCAGATAACGCGCCGATCCCACTCTGTATGTCGTGTCAGTGACGAGTTTCATCCCCAACACTTCGTTTGAATGGCTGTCCCACAATTGATTGTCGAGACAGACAGTTTGCAATTTCGACCACCAGATCCCGCGTGCTCGTCGCAGATGAGCAGGCTGCTCAAGGGATCGACACAAGCCTTCCACCACGGCCAAGGGTGGTCGACGAGAAAGCGGCACGACGTCCCAAAGCTCAATATCGTTGTGCCAGAAACTGAACTGTAATCGGGCACTCCAACTGCCCGCATTCACGTGAACGTGTGGTGGGCAATGTTCATCTCGCAGCATGATGACAATCGACAATCCTTTGTAGCTGCACACCTTCATGCTAACCCATCCGTTAGGTTAATAAGTTTCAGGATTCAAGATTCCTTTCAAATCCGACGACTGGTGATCGGCACATGACGTTTCACCGCTTTTCAGGCTAGCGTCGCAACAGGTCATGAGCCGGGCAATCTCCAGTGAAAAACGTAAGCAAAGCTGTCGTCATATCTCGATCAATATTGCTTCTGTGCGATCACCGAACATAAAACGCTACGTCCATTTTTGTTCAATTGACCATGGTAACCATCTAGTACATTTTATCTCCACAGGCTGAAATCCTCGGCCAAAGCCAAAAACAATAAGTGGAGTTACCCCTCATGCCCCCTATCGTTCTGGTGCTCAACGGCCCGAACCTGAACCTGCTCGGCACCCGCGAGCCGGCCACTTACGGTCACGAAACCCTGGCGGATATCTCGGCGTTGTGCGGTCGCGCGGCAGAAGAGTTCGGCCTGGCCGTGGAGTTTCGCCAGACCAATCACGAAGGCGAACTGCTCGACTGGATTCACGCTGCCCGTGGCCGTTGCGCCGGGATCGTGATCAATCCGGCCGCGTGGACGCATACTTCGGTGGCGATTCGCGACGCACTGGTGGCCAGTGAATTGCCGGTGATTGAAGTACACCTGTCCAACGTCCACGCCCGCGAGCCGTTTCGTCATCACTCGTTTGTCTCGGCGATTGCCACGGCGGTAATGGCCGGGTTTGGCAGTCATGGCTATCGCCTGGCGCTGGAACATTTCAGCCAGCGGCTGAAGGGGTAACTCGCATGTCTCGCTCTAACGTAATACTCGCCGGGCTGATCGGCGCCGGCATTCAGGCCTCGCGCACACCGGCGCTGCATGAGCACGAAGGCGATGCCCAAGGCCTGCGCTACCTCTATCGATTGATCGATCTCGATCAACTGAAAATGGACAGCACCGCCCTGCCCGACCTGCTACTGGCGGCCGAGCGGATGAACTACACCGGATTGAACATCACCTTCCCGTGCAAGCAGGCGATCATCCCGCTGCTCGATGAGTTGTCGCCGGAAGCCGAAGGCATAGGCGCGGTGAACACCGTGGTGTTGAAGGACGGCAAGCGTGTTGGCCATAACACCGACTGTCTCGGTTTCGCTGAGGGTTTTCGTCGAGGTCTGAAAGACGCCGCCCGCGAGCGCGTAGTCCAGATGGGCGCCGGTGGCGCAGGCGCAGCAGTGGCCCACGCATTGTTGAGCGAAGGCGTACAGCAACTGACTATTTTCGATGTCGACAGTGAGCGCGCCGAGAGCCTGGCGAACAATCTCAATCAGCATTTCGGCTCAAGCCGGGCAGTGGCCGGGCGGGATCTGCCGGCCACGCTGAGTCAGGCCGACGGTCTGGTCAATACCACGCCAATGGGCATGGCCAAACTGCCGGGCATGCCGGTGCCGGTCGAACTGCTGCGCAAGGAATTGTGGGTGGCGGAGATTGTGTATTTCCCGCTGGAAACCGAACTGCTGCGCAACGCCCGCGCGCTGGGTTGCCGGACGCTGGACGGCGGCAACATGGCGGTGTTTCAGGCAGTGAAAGCGTTTGAATTGTTCAGTGACGTGGTGCCGGACGCGCAGCGGATGCTCGCGCATTTTCAAAGCATGAATGGCTGAGTTCTTTCCCCCTGCTCGCGAAGGCGTACGGCCAGCCAATACATCTGTTGACTGACACACCGCTTTCGCGAGCAGGCTCGCTTCCACAGGGGGAATGTGTCAGGCCTGCAGGTAGCGCAGCACCGATTCGCAAATCATCTCGCGATGCCGCTGTTTGATGCTTTCATCCGGCAGATCGATCTGAAAGATCTCGCCAAATGTGTGCCGGTTCGACACGCGATAGAAGCAGAACGAACTGATCAGCAAATGCACATCCAGCGCATCCAGCCCCACACGGAAAACACCTTCAGCAGCACCACGACGCAGTATCTCGCCGAGTGAATCGAGGATGGTGTTGTTCATCGCTTTGATCGCGTCGGAACGCTTCACGTATTCGGCGTTGTGGATGTTTTCGATGCTGACGATGCGCACGAAATCGACATTGCGGTCGTGGTGATCGAAGGTAAATTCCACCAGACGCCGAATCGCCTCTACCGGCGCCAGCTCGGCCAGGTGCAGACGGTTTTCGGTGCTGCGGATGTCACCGTAAAGCTTTTCCAGCACCTCGACGTACAACTGCTCCTTACTGCCGAAGTAGTAATAGATCATGCGTTTGGAGGTGTGGATTCGCTCGGCGATCGCATCGACGCGAGCACCGGACAAGCCTTGCTGGACGAACTCGACGATCGCCTCCTGCAAGATGTTCTCGCGGGTCTTTTCCGGGTTGTTCTTGCGACTCTTGCGCGGCTCTACAGTGGAAACTTCAGAAGCTGCGGAAAGTTCTGTATTCATCGTCATTGCGGGCTCACGGCCATCACTGCACAGGCGGCGATTATGGGCTGCGCAGCACAGTGAAGGAAGCCGCGCGGCCCGTGTTTAATCTCGCGTTTACGAATTTCCTACAACTTCGCCTGGCGCACGGCACCACTGCGAGATTTGGCCATCGCCGCCAGGCGCACCGCGACGTTCGCCGCGCCATACCCGGCATAGCCATTCTTGCGCTGGATGATCTCGAAGAAGAAACGCCCTTCAAACGGTTCGGTGTAGACGTGGAACAGCTCACCGCCCTGGGCATCACGGTCGTACAGAACGTTGTAATACGCCAGTTCACTGAGAAACTCGTCGTCAAAATCGAAACGCGCTGCAAGGTCGTCGTAATAGTTGAGCGGAATATCCAGTAGCGGCACGCCGGCTTCTTTGGCGCGACTGACTTCGGCGAAGATGTCGTCACAATCGAAGGCGATGTGGTGCACCCCGGAGCCGCGATAACTCGACAGCGCGTGGGAGATGGCGGTGTTGCGGTTCTCGGAGATGTTCAGCGGCAAGCGGATCGAACTGTCGCGGCTACGCAAGGCGCGGCTCTTCACCAGACCATACGGATCAGGCAGCACCACTTCATCGTCCGCTTCGAAATCCAGCAGGCTCTTGTAGAACAGCACCCAACTGTCGAGGCTGTCGGCCGGCAACGCCATGGCCATATGATCGATACGCTTGAGACCGCCACGGGCCGGCGCGTCTGCCAGCAGGTTGAAATCGGTGCCGTAGACGTCGGCCTGTTCATCCACCAGATAAATCAGGCTGCCGTCCGGCGCGCGCACCGCTGCCAGTTCCAGTTCGTTGGGGCCGACCAGTCCACGATAGGGCTGACCTTTGTAAGCGACGGCGCGGGCTAGCGCACTGGCGCTGTCCTTGACCCGCACAGCCGTGGCACACAGCGACGGGCCGTGAGCCTCGAAGAAGCTGTGGGCAAAGGAATACGGTTCGGAGTTGAGGATCAGGTTGATGTCGCCCTGACGCAGCAGGCTCACACTCTTGGAACGATGCTGCCCAGCCTTGACGAACCCCAAGCGTTCCAGCCAGTTCGACAGTTTGGCGCCGAGGCTTTCATCGACGGCAAACTCGAGAAACTCGATGCCGTTGTACTCGCTGGCCTTCGGTGTTTCGAAAAGGATTTCGCGATTGGCGACAGGTGTCGCTTCCTGCTCAAGACGCTGACGGGTTTTCTCTTCCAGATACAGCAGTGAACGTAAACCGTCGGCGGCATTGGCCCGTGGCGGCGCGGCGCGGAAGCCATCGTTGAAAATTTCCAGCGACAGCGGCCCGGCGTAACCGCTCTGGATGATCGGCGCGAGGAAACCCGGCAGATCGAATTCGCCCTGTCCCGGGAAGCAGCGGAAATGCCGGCTCCACTCCAGCACATCCATGGCCAGGATCGGCGCGTCGGCCATTTGCACAAAGAAAATCTTGTCGCCGGGAATGTCGGCAATGGCGCGCGGATCGCCCTTCAGCGACAACGTATGAAAGCTGTCGAGCAATACACCGAGGCTCGGGTGATCGGCCTGACGCACGATGTCCCAGACCTGTTGATAAGTATTCACGTGACGGCCCCACGCCAGCGCTTCGTAACCAATGCGCAAGCCGCGCGCACCGGCATGCTCGGCCAGCAGGCGCAGGTCATCGACGAGAATTTGTTGATCACCGACGCTGTCGGCCGAGGCGTTACTGCAGACCAGCACCAGGTCGGTGCCCAGCTCCTGCATCAGGTCGAACTTGCGTTCGGCGCGCTCAAGGTTGCGCGCCAGGCGATCACGGCGGCAGCCTTCGAAATCGCGGAACGGTTGAAACAGAGTGATGGCGATGCCGAGATCGGCGCACATCTGTTTAATTTCCCGCGGGCTGCCGTCGTAGTACAGGAGGTCGTTTTCGAAAATCTCCACCCCGTCGAACCCGGCGGCGGCGATGGCTTCGAGTTTTTCCGGCAGGGTGCCGCTCAAGGAAACGGTGGCAATGGAACGCTGCATGTTTCAACTCCCGGACTGCGCCGCTTTATCTTTACTGTAGGAGCCGCCGAAGCCGGCAATCGTTTGATCTTTATTGCTGAAAAGCAAAATCAAAAGATCGCAGCCTTCGGCAGCTCCTACACAGGATGATTTTTATAGTGGGGGAAATTATTGGCTGCATCGATCGTGGCAGCAATTTAAAGTGTACTACCCGGTTAGTTTTGCGTGCGATTATCGAACACAATGGCGGTTTGGCGAATTGACGATTTTTCGTCCACTGCCCAACATCGACTGCACATTGAGTCCGGATCTGAACCACCGGTCGCAGCGTGCAAGTAACAAGCACACCAAATAACAAATCCAAAAACGGGTGGAACACATGATTCCTTCACAGACTTCCCGCATGGCTCCGGCCATGAGCACTGCCACGGGTGGCATCGGCGACAAGATCCGCGGCGCCATGGCTGTCGGCAAGACCCGTTGGGGCATGCTGGCGCTGGTGTTTTTCGCCACTACCCTGAACTACATCGACCGCGCCGCCCTCGGCGTCATGCAGCCCATCCTCGCCAAGGAAATGAGCTGGACGGCGATGGATTACGCCAACATCAACTTCTGGTTTCAGGTCGGCTACGCGATCGGTTTCGTCCTGCAAGGACGCTTGATCGACCGGGTCGGCGTCAAGCGCGTGTTCTTCTGCGCCGTGCTGCTCTGGAGTCTGGCCACCGGTGCCCACGGTCTGGCAACGTCAGCCGTTGGTTTCATGGTCTGCCGGTTTATCCTCGGCCTGACTGAAGCGGCGAACTACCCGGCCTGCGTGAAAACCACGCGCCTGTGGTTCCCGGCTGGCGAACGTGCGGTTGCCACCGGCATCTTCAACGCCGGCACCAACGTCGGTGCGATGTTCACGCCGATGCTGCTGCCACTGGTGCTGCACGTCTGGGGCTGGCAAGCGGCGTTCCTGTGCATGTCGGCGCTGGGCGGGATCTGGTTGCTGTTCTGGGGCTTGAAGTACTTCAACCCGGAAGATCACCCGAGCGTTAAGCAGTCCGAACTGGACTACATCCAGCAGGAAGTCGAACCGGAACAGGCCCGCGTGCCGTTCTCGAAAATCCTGCGGATGCGCGGCACCTGGGCCTTCGCCCTCGCCTACTCGCTGACCGCGCCGGTGTTCTGGTTCTACCTGTACTGGCTGCCACCGTTCCTCAATCAGCAATACAATCTGGGCATCAACGTCACCCAAATGGGTATTCCGCTGATCATCATTTACGTCACGGCTGACTTCGGCAGCGTCGGTGGCGGCATTCTGTCTTCGTTCCTGATCGGTCGCGGGATGAACTCGATCAAGGCGCGGCTGCTGTCAATGTTCCTGTTTGCTTGCTGCATCATCGGCGTGATCATGGCCGCCGGCTCAGCCAACCTGTGGGTGGCAGTGGCAGCGATTTCCCTGGCCATCGGCGCACACCAGGCGTGGACAGCAAACATCTGGAGCCTGGTGATGGACTACACGCCCAAGCACATGATGAGCACCGTATTCGGTTTCGGCGGCATGTGCGCAGCGATCGGCGGGATGTTCATGACCCAGATCGTCGGCCACATCCTCACCGTGACCAACAACAACTACACCGTGTTGTTTACCCTGATTCCGGCGATGTACTTCATTGCGCTGACGTGGATGTATTTCATGGCACCGCGCAAGATTCCGACCATCACCGAGTAATCTGCCTACACAACCCTACCTGTAGGAGTGAGCCTGCTCGCGATGGCTTAGTGTCAGTCAATAACTTCATCGACTGACACACCGCCATCGCGAGCAGGCTCACTCCTACAAGGTTTTGCGTAACCTGCTCAACGGCGGCTCTGCTGCCACGCTGCCGCCAGTCCGCTGCAACAGATCACCGCGATGCCAATAATCGTCAGCAGACTCGGCGTGTGATTGAACAGCAGCCAGCCCAACAACCCGGCAAACACAATCTGGCAATAACCGAACGGCGCCAGTAGTGCTGGAGCGGCATGGCGGAACGCCTGGGTCAGAAACAAATGCGCGGTCATCCCGCAACTGCCCAGCGCCAGCATCAACCCGGCATGGGTCAACGTCGGCACCTGCCAGAAGAACGGCACCAGTGCACTCATCACCAGCGTGTTGCATAACCCGGCGAAAAAGTTGCTGGTGGTCGGGCTGTCCACCTCGGCGAGCTTGCGGGTCAGCAGTTGATAGAAGCAGAAAAACAGCGCCGAGCAGAACGGCAGCAACACCGCCGGAGTGAACAACTCACCGCCGGGATGGACGATGATCAGCACGCCGATAAAGCCGCAGATCACCGCGATCCATTGACCACGTGTCACCCGTTCCTTGAGCAGCGGCACCGACAACGCCGTCACCAAAACCGGCGCAAGAAAGTTCACCGCCGTGGCTTCCGCCAATGGGATGTACAACAACGCGGTGGTGAAGAACAGGCTGGTGCCGAGCAGGCACAGTGCCCGAACCAATTGCCATAGCGGCTTCTTGGTGCGCAGCACACGCAATCCGGATTGCGGCAGAAAAATCCCCGCCATCAGCAGTGTGTGCACCAGATAGCGCGCCCAGACCACCATCACGATCGGATAAAAACCGGACAGGTATTTCGACAATGCGTCGTGACTGGAGAACAGGAAGGTTGCCACGACAATCAGCAAGATCCCCTTGAAGGGTTGGTTGACACCGGAGAGCGGGGTGCTGACAGTCATTGGTTATCCCTGTTTGAACAACAATACGGTGGCGAAGGGGATCGCGCGGCGGTCGCCGATTGGGGACGGCTACGCAGTCCACTGGGAGCAAGTTCCCTCGCCACAAAAAAGACTCACAGTCGCGCCAACAATTCCCGCGTCCTGTCGATCGCCATCTGCGCTCGCTCCAATCCGCTCACGCCCTGCTCCAGCAGTTTTACCGTGGGAATTTCCAGACTCAGTGGAATATTAGTCGGCAGCGCTCGCAGCAACCCGAGCAGATCGCAATCACCCTCGCCGGGAAACCGCCGCTCGTTGCGCGCCTGACGCAAGATCTCGGCCATGTCTGACGGCCTCGGCCCCGCTACATCACATAATTGCGCATAACGCAGACGCGACACTGGCACTTCAGCCAGATCCTCCAAGCGTGACGCCGAACGATCAAAGTGGAACGCATCGACCAGCACCGCAGCGTTTTCCCGATCAGCGTTTTCGACCATTCGCAGCGCTTGTTCGAGGTTGCGCGCATCAGTCCAGGGCATGAACTCCAGATGCGGGTGCAGCCCGTAAGGCGCGGCCAGATCGCAAAGCGCCGCAAAGTTATCGGTGAGCCGCTGTTCGTCAGGATCGTTACCGGCGACCAGCAATTCGGTAGCGCCAAATTCCGCACCGACCGTAAGAAGTTTCTCGAAATCGGCGACGTCGGTTTGCGGCTTCAGACGCAGGATTTCCACGTCGAGCACGCGGATGCCGGTGTCGCGCAGCCGCTGCAAAGTCTGACGGCGCAATTCAGCATCGGCGACCAAAGGGAAATGATGCTCCTCGGGCGTCGCCGGTTCCAGGCGCAGGCCGACATGGCTGTAACCAGCACGTGCCGCCACTTCGACCATTTGCGGTGGCGACAACTCCAGCACAGTGAGGCTGGCCAGAGACAGGATTCGTTCGCTCATGTTCAAGCCTCAATCAGTGCAGGGGTGCAGGCACGGCCGGTGGCGGCGGCCTCGCGGATCGCTTCGATCAGCGCCAAAGTGCGCGCAGCGTCGGCCGCACTCACCAGCGGCTCGACTTCACGCCGCGCCACGCGTACGAAATGCAGTAACTGCAAGCGTAAAGCGTCGTCACCGCCGTAGGATTCTTCGACCATCAACAAGGGCTCATGCCAACCGGCGTCGAACTGCTCAGCGGCATAGTGCCAACGCTTGAGCTGCGGAATGCTCAACGCTCCTGCGGTTCCGGCCAGCAGATAGCACGGCTGATCCGCATGACGTGGATACACCGGGTTCTCGCCGGAATCCAGCTCCCAACTCCACGGCGCGGCGACCGCGTCGGAACCGCTCAATGTGCCCAGTGTGCCGCCTTCGAATCGCAGCAACACCGCCGCACTGTCTTCGTTGGCGAAACCGCGCACGGCGTTGTCGGTGATCGCTTGCACCGAGCGTACTTCACCGCACAGATGCCGTAATAGATCGAGGTCGTGAATCAGGTTGGTCAGCAACATCCCGGCGCCCGGTTCACGGCGCCACGGGATCTCGAAATAACTGTCCGGTTTGCGCAACTGGAACAGTGCAGTCACCGTGATCAGCCGTCCAAGCGCCCCGCTCTGCACCAGCTCATGAGCGCGAACGATCAGCGGATTGTGGCGCCGATGATGGCCGACCAGCACCGGCACGCCGCTGCTTTTGACCGCCGCAACCAGTTCGCGCACTTCATCCAGGTGCACGCCGACCGGCTTCTCCAGAAGCACCGGCACACCCGCCGCCAGACAATCGAGCGCCGTGCTGACGTGTTGATTATTCGGATTGGCGACGATCACCGCGTCTGGCCGGATTTGCTCCAGCATCTGACGATGATCAGCGAAATGCCTTACACCCCATTCCGCCGCAAGCCCTGCTGCTTGCGACCCGGGATCCGCCACCGCGCACAGCGTTGCTTCGTTGAGGGTTTGCAGATGCCGATAATGTTGCTGGCCCATGTTGCCGGCGCCGATCAGGGCGATTCGAAGGGGCGAATTCAAGGTACGGTCCTTTTGTGATTGTTGTTGGAATATCACTCCAGCAACAATTTAGAACCGAGTTCCAGAATCAAATACCCATCCATCCTAAAACCGTGCGAACACCGCACAACTTCGTGAACAACAAAAATCCCCTGTAGGAGTGAGCCTGCTCGCGATAGCGGAGTGTCAGTCGCCGTTAACGTTGGCTGACATACCGCTATCGCGAGCAGGCTCACTCCTACAGGGGGTCTGTGTGAACTCGGATTAGATAAACAGTTCTGAGGCCAGGCTTGCTGCTGATAATTCTTCGGTGAAGGTCAGCAACAGCGGTGCCAGCTCATGCAACCGCGCCCCCGGCATCCGCGCACTGGGACCGGCAATACTCAGTACACCGATCACCCGACCATCCGTTGGATGCCTCACCACCGCCGCAATCGCTGAAGTCCCCACTGCCGAACTTTCTTCGACACAGGCATAACCCTGCTCACGAGCCAGACGCAGCCGTTCCAGCAACTCGATATTTGAACGCGGCGCATTCGGCCCGATCCCCACCGGCACCTCCGCCGCCTGCCGCTCGACCAGTGACAACGCCTCGGCGTCGCTCATGCACGCCAGCCACGCATGCCCCGACGCGGTGTAGAACAGCGGCGCGTCGCGGCCCATGTCCGGGTCGTAACGCAGACCGGTGCGCGCGCCTTGTGCCTTGGCGATCCAGGTCTGGCGCTCGCCATCGATCACGCCCAGACGCACCAGTTCGCCGGTTTCCTGCGCCAGTCGGTCGAGTACCGGCTGGACGATATCGGCACCGCAGCTCGACAGGTATTGAAAGCCCATAGCGACCAGTTTGGTCGACAAGTGATAGCGCAACGTTTCCGCATTCTGCCGTACGTAGCCCAACCGAATCAGCTCGGCGAGCAAGCGGTGTGTTGCACTCTTGGGGATATCCAGCTGCTCGGCGAGCGTCTGCATCGGCAGCCCGCGTGGATCACTGGTGAGGCTTTCCAGCACGCTGAAAACCCGTTCGATTTGACTGCCGGCCATGGAGACGTCCAAAGAAATTTTGCCGATTCTAGAAGACATTGGCGGCAAAGCGAAATCTGGAACCGGCTGTTCGATAACCGCCCATTTTATAGGCTCAAGGCTTGTAGAGTCGTCGCGACACTGGTTATTTTCTGGAATCAAATTCCAAAAAAACTTACTGCCGGAGCGTTGTTTGATGTCTGCCGAACACCCTGATATCGACTGCGACGTATTGGTCGTCGGTTCCGGTGCCGCCGGTTTATCGGCCGCCGTGACTGCCGCGTGGCATGGTTTGAAAGTCATCGTTGTCGAGAAAGATCCGGTTTTCGGTGGCGCCACTGCCTGGTCCGGTGGCTGGGCGTGGGTGCCGTGCAATCCACTAGCGCGTCGGGCCGGGATCATCGAAGACATCGAACAACCGCGCACCTATTTGCGCCATGAACTGGGCGAGCACTTCGACCCGGCGATGATCGACGCTTTCCTTGAAGCGGGACCGCGCATGGTCGCTTTTTTCGAGCAACACACTGTGCTGCAATTTGCCGATGGCAATGCCATTGCCGACATTCATGGCGACACGCCGGGCGCTGGCACTGGTGGCCGCTCGGTCATCGCCGCGCCTTACGATGGACGCAAGGTCGGACGCTTGCTCAAGCGCCTTCGTACAACGATACGCGAAACGTCCTTCATGGGCATGCCGATCATGGCCGGCGCCGATCTGTCGGCGTTCCTCAATCTGACCCGTTCACTGAAAGCCGCATGGCATGTCACCCGGCGCTTTACCCGACATTTGCTAGATCTCGCGATCCATGGCCGGGCCATGCAATTGGTCAATGGCGTGGCGTTGATTGCACGATTGGCAAAATCCGCCGAAGACATCGGCGTGTTGCTCTGGGAATCGGCACCCGTGACAGCGTTGCTGCGTGAAGGCGCTCGCGTCTCGGGCGCTGTGGTCAACACAGACAAAGGCCCGATCCGCATTCATGCACGCAAAGCCGTAGTGCTCGCCGCCGGTGGTTTTGCCAATGACATCGAGCGGCGCAAAGCCCTGTTCCCGCGCACGCCGACCGGTCACGAGCATTGGGCGCTGCCGCCGCTGGCCGTCGACGGCGATGGTTTGCGCCTGGGCGAAAGCGTCGGCGCGCGGGTCAATGCCGATGTGGCTTCGCCCGTGGCGTGGGCGCCGGTGTCGCAAGTGCCACATTCCGACGGCAGCATCGGCCATTTCCCACACATCATTGAGCGCGGAAAACCCGGGATCATCGGGGTTCTGCGCAACGGCCAGCGTTTCGTCAACGAAGCCAACGGTTATTACGACTACGTCAGCGCCATGGTCGCTGCTGCGCCGGAAGGTGAAGAAGTCGCCTCATGGCTGATCTGCACGCGCGCCTTTCAACGGCGTTATGGACTGGGCATATCGCGGCCATTTCCGCTGCCAGTGTCAGATTTTATCCGCAGCGGCTATCTGAAAAGCGGCAACAGCGTTGAAGAATTGGCCCGAGCCTGCGGCATCGATCCGAGCGGATTGCGCCACACCCTCGACGATTACAACCGCCATGCCCGTCACGGTGAAGACCCGTTGTTCGGTCGCGGCGCAACACCCTACAACCGCAAACAGGGTGATCCGGCGAACCTGCCCAACCCCTGCGTTGCCCCAATAGAAACTGGCCCGTTCTACGCCGTGAAAGTCCAGCCGGGCTGCTTCGGCACATTCGCCGGGCTCAAGGTCAACCCGCACGCGCAAGTGCTGGACGTCCACGAACAGCCCATCACCGGCCTCTACGCAGCCGGTGGCGACATGGCCAGCATCATGGGCGGCCACTACCCGGCGGGCGGTATCAACATCGGCCCCGCGCTGACTTTCGGTTACATCGCCGCCCGGCATATTGCCGGCATGACTGCCTTCGAACAGGAGATCGACCATGCAGCACATCGTTAACGCCCAAGGTTTGAACATGCCGAAACTCGGTCTCGGAACCTGGCCGATGCTCGGCGAAGAATGCACCCGCGCCGTCGAGCAAGCACTGGAACTGGGTTATCGACACATCGACACGGCAGCGGCCTACAACAACGAGGACGCCGTCGGACAAGCACTGGCGAATACCCCGACACCGCGCGAGCAGATTCACGTCACCACCAAAGTCTGGTGGGATCAGTTGCAACCCGACGCGATGCGCCACTCCATGGACCGCAGCCTTACCGCGTTGCGCAGCGACTACGTCGACTTGTTCATGATCCATTGGCCGAGCACCGACTGGGACCTGCCACGCACCCTCGAGACATTGGCTTCGTTCAAAAAACAGGGGCTGGCACGCAACATCGGCGTGGCGAATTTTCCGCTGCCGTTGCTGCGCAAAGTTGTCGAGGAATACGGCATCGGTCTGTCAGCGATTCAGGTCGAATACCACGTCCTGCTCGGCCAAAACGCCCTGCTCGACTACGCCCGCGAACACAACCTGGCGCTGACGGCCTACACCCCGCTGGCGCGCAACAAGGTCTCAGACATCCCACAGATTCAACAGATCGCCGAAAAGCACGGCGTGCTGCCGACTCAGGTCGCACTGAAATGGCTACTGGATCAGCCCAACGTCGCGGCGATTCCCAAGGCCAGCAGCCGGGCCAATCAACTGGCCAACCTCGCATCGCTGCAAGTCGAACTCGACGATGAAGACCGCGCATTACTCGCAGCCCTGTCAAAACGCGAGCGTCAGGTCAGCCCGGATTTCGCCCCCGAGTGGGATGCGTTTGATAGCTGATTGATAATCCAGCGATAGAAATCCTGCGCGGGATTGAATTTGCCGCGCGCCAGACCGTCAATAACAGGCCCGACCTCGTCAGCACGAGGCCGGGCCTGTTTGCGTGTGGCCAATAGACGGACGACCGGACTGGCGCCACACTCACACAACAGCAACACTCATCACCACCCGATACACACAGAGGATTCCCACATGCTATGGAAAAAAGGCCGACGCAGTGACAACGTCGTCGATGCCCGTGGTGATGATGCCGGCGGTGGCGGCGGCATGCGCTTCGGTGGCGGCAAAGGCCTGAGCCTGGGGGCGATTCTGCTGATCGTCGGCATTGGCTGGATCACCGGGCAGGACCCAATGCAGATCCTCGGCCAGCTCGCCGGGCAATCCACACAACAATCTGCATCTACTTCGCAAACCCGCCAAGCGCCGCCGGCCAATGATGAACAGGCCGAATTCGTCCGCTCGATCCTTGGTGACACCGAAGACACCTGGGGCGCGATTTTCCAACAGGCCGGGCGCCAATATAAAGATCCGACCCTGGTGCTGTTCAGCAATCGGGTCAATTCCGCCTGCGGTCTGGCGACCTCGGCCACTGGCCCGTTCTATTGCCCGGCGGACCAGAAGGTCTACCTGGACATGGCGTTCTTCCAGGAAATGTCGCAACGCTTCAAAGCGGCCGGCGACTTCGCCCAGGCCTACGTGATCGCGCATGAAGTCGGACACCATGTGCAGACGCTTCTCGGCGTCTCGGCGAAAATTCAGACAGCTCGCCAGCAAGGTCGGCAGATGGAAGGCGACGGCGGTTTGCTGGTGCGTCAGGAATTGCAGGCCGACTGCCTCGCCGGCGTCTGGGCCTACAGTGCGCAGAAGCGTTTGAACTGGCTGGAACCGGGCGATATCGAAGAGGCCTTGAATGCGGCCAACGCCATCGGTGATGATCGCCTGCAACAACAGGGTCAGGGCCGTGTGGTGCCGGACTCGTTTACCCACGGTACGTCGGCGCAAAGGGTGCGCTGGTTCAAAACCGGATTCGCGCAGGGCCAGGTCGGCCAGTGCGACACCTTCGCGGCGAAAAACCTGTAAATGCATAAATGGCTTTTGGCGTTACTGATCGTTGGCAGCACTGCGCAAGCCGCCGGTGTCGATGCGATCAGCCCCGGTCGTTTGCAACTCAAGGCCGGGGAAATGGCGGTCGGCATTGGTCCTGCGCCGGAGAAGATCGAACGGGTGCTGATCGTCATTCATGGCCGGTTGCGCAACTCGGAAACCTATCGCAAAAGCGCCGAGAGCGCCGCCGAGCTGGCGGGACAAAGTGCCCACACGCTGGTAATCGCGCCGCAGTTCCTCAATGAAAGCGATGTCGCGCTGTACTCGCTCCCCGCCACGTTGCTGCGCTGGCAAGGCAACGAGTGGATGGGCGGCGGCTTATCCACAGGGCCGAATCCTTTGAGCTCCTATGCCGCGCTCGATGAGATCGTTGGACGGATCAGCGACCGCAAACAGTTTCCCGACGTGAAGCAGATCGTGATCTTCGGTCATTCCGGCGGTGGCCAGGTGGTGCAGCGCTATGCCCTGCTGGCCAAGGATCAGCCTGCGTTGAAGGCCAACGGCATTCGCTTGCGCTACGTGGTGGCCAACCCGTCATCTTATGCCTACTTCAATGAACAACGGCCGGTAGCGTTCGATCACGCCAAATGCGCGGGTTTCAATCGCTGGAAGTACGGTCTGTCAGACATGCCGGTGTACGCCGGTGGGCAAACGCCGTTGCAGCTTGAGAGCAGTTACATCAAACGCGAGGTGATTTATCTGCTTGGACAGCAGGACGTCGATCCCAAGCATCCAGCGTTGGACAAGCGCTGTGAAGCCGAGGCGCAAGGTGCGTATCGCCTGGAGCGTGGGAAGTTGTACTTCGGCTATTTGCTGCGTCGGCATCCGGAAGGGGTGAATCAACGATTGGTTGAAGTGCCCGGGGTCGGGCATAACGGCGATGGAATGCTGACCTCGCCGGAGGGGCAGAAGGCGTTGTTCGATCAGTAAACTGTTTGGCGGATTTTATGCCCTCTTCGCGAGCAAGCTCGCTCCCACATTTGGAATACATTTCCCTGTGGGAGCGAGCTTGCTCGCGAAGAGGCCAGCTCAGGCAGCAAAGATTTCAGGCCAGCAGCATCCGCCGCAACTCGACACAATCCTTCGCATGCCAATCGGCCAACTCGGGCCACGGGTTATCCGGCAAATTCACCAACACCGTGCGCGCCCCCGCCGCTCGTCCGCAATCCAGATCAAAGCGGTAATCACCGACCATCACCATCGCGCTGGCCGGCACGTCCCAGGCGTTTGCCAGTTTCAGCAAACCACCCGGATGCGGCTTCGGCGGCGCTTCATCGCGGCCCAACACATCGTCCACCGCAAAGCAGTCGGCGAGGCCAATCGCTTGCAGCGTCACATGCGCCAGTTCCCGCGCGTTGCGGGTGAGGATGCCGAGGCGATAACCGCGAGCGTGCAGATCACGCACCAACTCCACCGCTCCGGTGGCCGGGGTCGAACCCAGTGCCAGATCCCTTTCATGTTCCAGCAGCCAGGCGTGTTTCGCCGCCGCTTCATCCGCCGGCAACGCGGCGAGATGAGTGAGGATGTCGTCCTCCGGCGGAATCGCCAGCGCCACGCGAATCGCCGCAAAATCATGCACGGCGACGGTCAACGTGCCGTCCATATCGAACACCCAGTGCTTGACCTCTTTCAGACTCATGCCCAGTCCTTGCGATGGCGGATCAGGCCTTCCTGCGTCACCGAAGCGACCAGTTGCCCGGCGCGGTTGTACACGCTGCCACGAGAGAATCCACGGGAATTGCCGGCCCACGGACTGTCCATCGCGTAGAGCAACCAGTCATCGGCGCGCAGATCGTTGTGGAACCACAGCGCGTGATCAAGGCTGGCGACCTGCATGTCTTTCTGCCAGACCGATTTGCCGTGGGGCAGCATTGAGGTGGTCAACAAACCGAAGTCCGAGGCGTACGCCAACAAGTATTTGTGCAGTGCCGGGATGTCGGCCAATGCGCCGTCGGCACGGAACCACACATATTTGACCGGATCGGCCGGCTGCGGGTTGTACGGGTCCTTTTCGGTGACCGGGCGTACTTCGATCGGTTTCGGGCACAGCAGTTTTTCACGCATGTGTTCCGGAATCAGGTGCGCGCGTTGCTGGGTCAATTCCAGCTCCGACGGCAGATTTTCCGGGCCGACCACCACCGGCATCTGACTCTGGTGCTCGAAGCCTGCCTCGTCGTATTGAAACGAAGCGCTGCAGGTGAAGATCGGATGTCCCTTCTGGATCGCCGTGACGCGGCGAGTGCTGAAACTGCCGCCATCGCGCACGCGATCAACCGAGTAGACCACTGGCAACTTGGCATCGCCCGGACGCAGGAAGTAGCCGTGCATAGAATGTACATGGCGCGCCTCTTCAACGGTCTGACTGGCCGCCGACAGCGACTGGCCGAGCACCTGGCCACCGAACAACTGACGGAAACCCAGATCCTGGCTACGGCCACGGAACAGGTTTTCTTCGATCGGTTCCAGGGTCAGCAAGTCGACCAGATCTTCCAACACTTGGCTCATTCAGACTCTCCTCACACAAAGCACTATGCCGCGCAGTCTTGGCTGCGGCGGCCGATTCAGATTCTGGCGCGGGCCAATGATATGGCGGCCATTGTAAACGTCCGTGTCGGCTTATCCATGCAAGGTTTGCAGCCATTGTTCCCGAGTAATGCGGTACAGCACATGCCGTCTTAGCGGATGATCGACGGCAAGCTTGGGGTGATCAAAATCATCTTCCGGGGCGTGATGCATGCCGATCGCCTGCATGACTTTCTCTGAGGGCAAATTGGATTGCGCGGTGAAGGAAACGATTTCCTTCAATGCCAACCGATCAAAGCCGCAACGCAGAGCGGTCCACGCTGCTTCGCTGGCGTAACCCAGGCCCCAATGTTCCTTGGCCAGGCGCCAGCCGATTTCCACCGCAGGCGTGAACGGTGCATCGAAACCAACCACGCCGAGCCCGGTGAAACCAATAAATTCGCCACTGTCCTTGCGCTCCAGCGCCCACAAGCCGAAACCGTGCTCGGCGAAATGCCCGCGCACGCGACCAATCATCGAAGCGCTTTCCAGTCGGCTCAATGGTGTCGGGAAGTAGCGCATCACCTGAGGATCGGCGCACATCGCGGCAAATGCCGGCAAATCCTCGTCCTGCCACTGACGCATCAGCAAGCGCGCGCTTTCAAGTTCCAGTATCGGCTCCATCATGCCCCTCCGTTTCCATGCCGCAAGTCTACATCGCTGGTAGGATCCTTCACTCTTTCCTACGTTCCTACATGAAACCGCCATGCCACTGCCGCTGATCTACCACGAAGACTACAGCCCCGAGTTTCCGGCGGATCACCGCTTCCCGATGGACAAGTTTCGTCTGCTGCGCGATCACCTGGTCGACAGCGGTCTGACCCGCGACGCCGATCTGCTGCGGCCCGAGATCTGCCCCAACGACATCCTCGCCCTCGCCCATGACCGTGCGTATATCGAACGCTACATGAGCGGCGAGTTGTCCCGCGAAGACCAACGGCGTCTGGGTCTGCCGTGGAACGAAGCCTTGGCGCGGCGCACGGTACGGGCGGTCGGCGGTTCAATTCTGGCGGCGGAAAAAGCCTTGGAACATGGCTTGGCCTGCCACTTGGCCGGCGGCACCCACCATGCGCACTACGACTACCCGGCAGGCTTCTGCATCTTCAATGACCTGGCGATCATCAGCCATTACCTGCTGCAAAGCGGCCGGGTCAATCGCGTGCTGATCTTCGACTGCGACGTGCATCAGGGCGACGGCACCGCGCGAATCCTGCATGACACGCCGGAGGCGATTACCGTTTCCCTGCACTGCGAGAAGAATTTTCCTGCACGCAAGGCGGAAAGTGACTGGGACATCCCGCTGCCCAAGGGCATGGGCGACGCTGATTATTTGAAAGTGGTCGACGACACGCTCAACTATCTGCTGCCGCTGTATCAACCGGACCTGGTGCTGTACGACGCCGGCGTCGATGTACACAAGGACGATGCCCTCGGTTATCTGCAACTGACCGACGAAGGCGTCGCCGCCCGCGACGAAAGCGTGATGCGCCATTGCCTGGGGCGCGATATTCCGGTGATGGGCGTGATTGGCGGCGGCTACAGCAAGGATCGCCACGCCCTCGCCCGCCGCCACGGCATCCTCCATCACAGCGCGCAACGGGTCTGGCAGTCACACGGTTGTCATTGAGTTGTGCTGCGTTACCCACAATCGCTGTGGAACGGCCTGTGGATAACCTGAGTGAAAGGGACTGCAGGCCATACCGGTTATGGCCTGCAGCGCACTGATCATTTTTCAACCAACATTTCAAGCCAATCCGAATCCCTTGTAGGAGTGAGCCTGCTCGCGATAGCGTCAGCACCTTCAACATTAACTTGGCTGATACACCGCTATCGCGAGCAGGCTCACTCCTACAAAAGATCTCGACTGTTAGAATGCGCGCCTTATCCCGCCATACCGCAGCGCACGCCATGACCCAGACTTCCGCCTCCTCCCCCGCTCACGTCGCCATCATCGGCGGTGGCCCCGCCGGCCTGATGGCCGCCGAAGTGCTGAGCCAGGCCGGAATCCGCGTCGATCTCTACGACGGCATGCCCTCGGTCGGCCGCAAGTTCCTGCTCGCTGGCGTCGGCGGCATGAACATCACCCACTCCGAAGCCTACCCGGCGTTCCTTTCACGCTACGCCGAGCGCGCCCCGCAAATCGCCCCGCTGCTGCGCGGTTTCGATGCCGATGCGTTGTGTAAATGGATTCACGACCTGGGCATCGAAACCTTTGTCGGCAGCTCCGGCCGGGTGTTCCCCACTGATATGAAAGCGGCCCCGCTACTGCGCGCCTGGCTCAAACGTCTGCGCGACAGCGGCGTCGTTATCCACACCCGCCATCGCTGGCTCGGTTGGGATGCACATGGCGCGCTGCGCATCGACAGCCCGGAAGGTGAAATCACCGTCAAACCCGATGCCACGCTGCTTGCCCTCGGCGGCGGCAGTTGGTCGCGCCTCGGTTCCGACGGTGCGTGGATGCTCGCCCTGGAGCAGCGCGGTGTAGAACTGGCGCCGTTGCAGCCGAGTAATTGCGGCTTCGAGGTGCAGGCCTGGAGCGATTTGATGGTGAGCAAATTCGCCGGCGCACCGCTGAAAAATATCGCCATCGGCTTGAACGACGATGTGCCGCGTTTGGGCGAATGCGTGATCACCGCGACCGGCATTGAAGGCAGTCTGATTTATGCGCTGTCGGCGCCGATTCGTGAAGCGATCAATCAGCATGGCGCGGCGGTTGTTCACATTGATCTGTTGCCCGGCCGACCTGTGGATAAATTGCAGGCAGCGTTGAGCAAACCACGCGGTTCGCGGTCGATGGCCAAGCATCTGCACAGTCAGGTCGGGATTGATGGGGTGAAAGCGGCGTTGTTGCGCGAGTTGACTGATGCGGCGACGTTTGCTGATCCGGCGCTGTTGGCGCGGGCGATCAAAGCGTTGCCGCTGACGCTGGTCAAAACGCGGCCATTGGACGAGGCGATCAGCAGTGCCGGGGGCGTGACGTTCGAGGCGATGGACGAACGCTTGATGATCAAGGCGTTGCCGGGGGTGTTCTGCGCGGGCGAGATGCTTGACTGGGAAGCACCAACGGGCGGCTATTTGCTGACGGGGTGTTTTGCCAGTGGCCGGGCGGCCGGGTTGGGAATTGTGCAGTGGCTGAAAAGCTAAACCCTCACCCCAGCCCTGTCCCAGAGGGAGAGGGAGCCGACCGAGGTGTCTGGCGTCCAACATCGACCTGAAACACCGAGTCGATTATGGATTCGGCCAACCGACCGAGGTGTCTGGCGAAACTCTGTCGATTATGGATTCACAACAGAAGAATCAGGTCGGCGTACTTCGGGAGCATCCCCCAATCAGTCCCCTCTCCCCCTGGGAGAGGGTTAGGGTGAGGGGCTTTTGACTTTAAGGCTTACGCTTACGCGGCCCGGTATTAAACACCGGCACTTTACGCACAGGCTTGACCGAAGGCTCCGGCGCCTGCGTCTCGCCGCTGTCGACCCACTTGCCCAGATTACGCTTGCCGCCACCACCGGAAGCCTTCGGCTTCTTCGGTTTTTTCGGCTTCTTGATCACCTGACCACTGGCATCGGTATCCGGCACGCGATGCTCCGGTTCGAAATCCGGCTCGTTCTGGCGTTTCAAGGTCTGGCGCGTCAGCATTTCAATCGCCGACAACATGTTCACTTCATCCGCGCACACCAGCGAGATCGCTTCGCCCGTCGCGCCAGCACGACCCGTGCGGCCGATACGGTGAATGTAGTCTTCAGCCACGATCGGCAGATCGAAGTTGATCACCAGCGGCAGATCTTCGATATCCAGACCACGGGCAGCCACGTCAGTTGCCACCAGAATCTGCACTTCACTGAGCTTGAAACGATCCAGCGCACGCTGACGGGTGGCCTGCGGCTTATCGCCGTGGATACCGTCGGCATTCACGCCCAGGCCCTGGAGTTTTTCCACCAGCGCATCCACACCGTTACGGGTCTTGGCGAACACCAGCACCTGCTTCCACTTGTTCTTGCGCATCAGGTGCACGAACAGTTCGGCCTTGCGCTTCTTGTCCACCGTGACGATCCACTGCTTGACCGTATTGGCCGCGACGTTGCGCGGGCTGACTTCGACGGTCAGCGGATCGTTGAGCATCTGCCCGGCGAGCAGGCGGATGTCATCGGAGAAGGTTGCGGAAAACAGCAGGGTCTGGCGCTTTTTCGGCAGCATGCGGTAAATGTTCGCCAGTTCTTCGGAGAAGCCCAGGTCGAGCATACGATCGGCTTCATCCAGCACCAGAGTCTGCAACTGATCGAGTTTCAGCGCGTTCTGGCGGAACAGGTCGATCAGGCGACCGGGCGTGGCGACCAGCACATCGACGCCGCCGCGCAGCTTCATCATCTGCGGATTGATGCTGACGCCGCCGTAAACCGCATAGGTACGCAGCGGCAGGTTTTCGGCGTACTGACGCACAGACTCATGAACCTGCTCGGCCAGTTCACGGGTCGGCACCAGAATCAGTGCACGCGCCGAGTTGGCAGCGACTTTCGGCCCTTCCATGGCCAGCAACTGCAGCAGTGGCAAGGCGAAACCGGCGGTTTTGCCAGTGCCGGTCTGAGCGGCTGCCATCAAGTCACGACCGGCCAGCACGGCCGGAATGGCTTGCGCCTGAACCGGCGTCGGGGTCTGGTAGCCGAGCGTCTCGAGGGAGCGCAGCAAGGGTTCGATCAGGCCAAGGGTGGCGAAAGTCATGGGAGTACCGTAGGAAAAAATAACGCAGGCATGCAATGCCGCGCAGTTTACCCTAATTCGTACGCGTTTCTGTGGGAACGGCTGTCGGCGCCACGACTGGCGGCTGTGCCGGACGGCGCCACTGCGGCAGTCCGATCAACACCACCGCGCTGATGATCACCAGCATCGCCAGCGCTTCTTCGATGCCGATGGTCTCGCCGACAAACACAATCCCCAGCAACACCGCGACCGCCGGGTTGACGTAGGCATAACTGGTCGCCGCCGCCGGACGCACGTGCTTGAGCAGGTACATGTAGGAATTGAAGGCGATGATCGAGCCGAAGAAGATCAGGTACGCCAGCGCCAGCCAGCCTTCAACCGGTGGCATGGCTTGCAGATGCTCGCCGCTGACAGCGCTACCGATCAGCAACACCACACCGCCGACCAGCATTTCCACCGCACTGGCCATCGCGCCCTGTGGCAACGGCAAATGTCTGCTCCACACCGAACCGAACGCCCAGGTTGCCGCCGCGAAAATCAGCAATGCTGCGCCCAGCGGACTCGATTGCAGGTTGGAGCCCATGTTGAGCATGGCAATACCAACAATCCCCAACGCCACCCCGGCCCACTCGAGCCGGGTATTGCGCGCGCCCCAGAAATAGCCACACAGCAAAGTAAACAGCGGTACCGTCGCCACCGCCAACGCCGCCACACCCGAAGCCACACCGGTGTGCTCGGCCACACTCACCGCGCCGTTACCGAAACTGAGCAGTAAAATGCCGATGATCCCCGCCGCCTTCCACTGCGCCCAGGTCGGCGCCGGTGCCCCGCGCCAGCGCAGGAAGGCGTACATCAGGCTGCCGGCGATCACGAAGCGCACCCCGCCGAGCATCAGCGGCGGCCAGTATTGGACGCCAATTCGGATCACCAGATAGGTCGATCCCCAAATCACATACAACGCGAAAAACGCGGCGATCAACGGCAAGGAAAAACGGCGCAAGGCAGGCATGGGCAGCTCGAAAGTCAGAAGTAGCGAATGAATTATTCTAGAAAGGCCGGCGAGCAAAAATAAGCTACAAAACCTGTTTATAGGGCCGGTACACTTTTGAAAGAACGGAGATCATCGGAATAAACCGGGATTTCGAAAGTCTGGCATTTTCAGGAGTCCGGCCTTGGACAAATACGACCGCATGCTGCTCAGCGCCCTGCTGGAAAACGGCCGTGCGTCCTACGCCGATCTGGCGCGCAAAGTTAACCTCTCCGCCCCGGCCGTAGCCGAGCGCGTTGCCAAGCTTGAGGCATCCGGGGTGATCACCGGGTATGAGGCGAAAATCGACCTGTCGAAAATCGGTCTGCCGATCCAATGCATGATCGAATTACGTCTGCACCAGAACGGCAGCCAGAAGGTCTACGACGAACTGGTGAAGATCCCGCAACTGACCGAATGCTTTCGAGTCACGGGCGATCCGTGCGTGATGATGAAGGCCGCGGTGGGCTCGATGACGGAGCTGGAGGCGTTGATCAATCGGGTGGCGAAGTTTGGCTTCAGCAGGACCTCGATTGTGTTGTCGAGCGCGATCGAAAAGCGCGTGCCGTTAGGCCAGATCGAAGGCAACGGCAAATAGTTCGGATCACCACAAATCCAATGTAGGAGTGAGCCTGCTCGCGATCGCGGAGTATCAGTCGAAACAAATATTGACTGACACACCGTCATCGCGAGCAGGCTCACTCCTACAGGGGTTCTGTGTTGGGCTTGGGATCAGCGGTAGCGCTGCAGGTGTTCGCTGACTTTCGCGGCGGGGACTTTTTGCAGTTTGCACAGCAGGTCATGCGATAACTCACTGACGCCGTGCTTGTGCCGCAACTCATCCGCCAGATGCGCCATCAGATTCGCCGCCATCTCGGCATCGGCCATGGCCCGGTGAGCCTGCCCCGTGTGCGGCAGGCGCGCAAACGTGGTCAGCGTACCCAACTTATGATTAGGCGCGGCCGGCATCAGCCGCCGTGCCAGCAGCAGCGAGCAGGCAAAGTTCTGCAACCGCGTGCGCTTGATCCGCCCCAGTTCAAAGTCCCAGAACTTCTGGTCGAACGAGGCATTGTGCGCGACCAGCGGCGTGCAACCGACAAACTCATTGACCTCGTTCATCACCTGCTCGGCCGAGGGCGCGGTGCGCAACATGGCGTTGCTGATGCCGGTCAGTTGCTCGATGAACGCAGGGACGCGTACGCCGGCGTTCATCAGGCTCTGGTAACGCTCGACGATGCGGCCGTTTTCCAGCATGACCACAGCGATTTCCGTGGCGCGGCAGTTGCTGTTCGGCGACAGGCCAGTGGTTTCAAAGTCGATGACTGCAATGCGTTCCAAACCGGGTTCAACTCCGTACAAATCAATTCTTCAGTAACAGCTCAATTCTTCAACAACAGTGCGCCTTCGATCGGCACATAACGGCTGGCGGCGCGGATCAGCGAGTTGGCGGTCAGGCCCGGCACGCCGTAGGCGACCGCTTGCACGCCGTGTTTGCTGATGATGCGTTCGAGCAGCATGTCGAAATCGCCGTCACCGGAAGCCAGGACGATTTCGTCGACGTGGTCGGCGGCGTCCATGATGTCGAGGGTGATGCCCACGTCCCAGTCGCCCTTGGCAGAGCCGTCGCTGCGCTGGATGTAGGGCTTGAGCTTCACCGTGAAACCGAGGTTGCGCAGGATCTGCTGGAACTGTTGCTGTTTGCTGTCGCCACGGTCGATCGCGTAGGCGTAGGCCTCGACGATCTGCCCGTCCTTGCTGATGTCGGCCCACAATGCGGCGTAGTTGAAGTGACAACCATAAGCCTGACGCACGGTGTAGTAGAGGTTCTGCACGTCGGCGAACACTGCGATTTTTTTCACCGGAGTTCCTGTGGGCGCGCAAGCGCACGAAGCGGGATCAGGCGCCAGGCCCGAAAAAGGCGCTCAGTATGCCAGCCATCAGGAGGGTTCCGCGAATAATCGGCCCGGAGCCCTCAGGGGCTCCGGACGAATGGTGAGTCAGACGAAGGAATCGTCGTCATCGAAGAACGATGAGTTGTCGTTGCCGTAGTCGGTGTCGGTGAAGCCGCCCTGGTCATTGCCAGAGAAGCCGTTATCGGCCACACGCTGGTCATCGCCCCAGCCGTTGTTGCTCTGGTCGGCGACCTGCGCCGGCTCTTCCTTGATCACTTCAACGATTTCTTCCGGCTGCTGGTTGTGATGGAACAGGCTGCTGATGCCCTGCGCCAGCATCACGCCACCGGCCACACCGGCGGCGGTTTTCAAGGCGCCGCCGAGGAAGCTGCTGCCGGCTGCCGGAGCGGCTTGTTGCGCATAGTTAGGCGGTGGCGCGCCGAAGTTCTGTTGTGGCGCGGGGGCCGCGTAATTCTGTTGCGGTGCCGGTTCGCGCCAGCCGCCAGTCGAGGCTGGGGCGCTCTGGGTCGACGCCGGACGCGGGCTGCCACCAAAAATGCTCGACAGGAAACCACCGCCGCCGCTCGGCGCCGGTGCGGCACTCTGCGCCTTGGCCGCTTGCAACTCGGCCTGCAACTGCTGGACTTGCTGAATCAGTTGCTTGTTCTGCTCGTCGAGGCTCTTGAGCGCTGCCTCTTGCACCAGAATCGCCTGGGTCATGAAATAACCTGCCGCCGGTTGGCGGGTCAGGTGTTCCTTGATCCGCGCCTCGGCCTGGGCGTCGCGCGGGGCTGCCTCCGTTTCGGCCTGTTGCAGCCGGGAAAACAGTCCATCGATCAGGGTTTGCTCTTCGCTGTTCATGGCGACCTCGTAGATTGCCGGGGATAACATTGCCCTCGTCCACGTTGGCCGAGGTGCTCTCCTGTAATGGAGACGGCGACAAAACGTTTCAATGACCTTTACCGAATGTTTACGTTTGTGTCGCGCCAGCCATCATCGGTTAAAGTGAGCCACTGTTTTCGACCTGCGATACCGACTGATGAATGCCCTCGAAGTGCTGCGCGACTCTCTGTATTTTTTCAAACGCCATTTGGGCAGCATCGTGCGGTTGTGCCTGCCGCTGGTGATTTTCGAAGCATTCCTGCAACAAGTGGTCGATCACGCCAGCGGGCCGGATAACATCTCGGCGATCAGCATCGTCGTTGGTCTGTTGGTGTATCCGCTGTACACCGCCGCACTGATCCTCTTTCTCGATGCGCGCAGCCGTGGCGAGGCGCCGCGCAACCGCGACCTGCTGGCGATGGCCGCCACCCTTTGGCCGCGCTTCGCGTTGCTCACGGCGCTCAATACCTTGCTGATTCTGCTGGGCCTGTCGCTGTATTTCCTGCCGGGCCTGATGCTGATGGTGATGCTCGCGTTCGGCGAATACCTGCTGGTACTGCGTGGTATGGGGCCTTTGCAGGCGATGAAGGAAAGCCTGCGCCTGACCCGTGGGCATTTCTGGCGGATCCTGCTGTGCATTCTCTGCGTGATGACGCCGCTGTGGTTGCTCAAAGGCGCGACACTGGCGGTGTACCCCGAGCCGCAGAATCCTGTGATCGCCATTCTGATCGACAGCGCTCACAGCTTCCTGCAACTGTTCACCAGCGTGGTGCTGTTCCGCCTGTTCATGCTGATCAGCGAATTACCTGACAAACGCGACAGAGCCATCTGAGCGCACTGCGCTTGGGCTTCGAGACGACCGTCAGGTATGCTCGGGGCCACTTTCTGTAACGCTATAAGCCGAGCCATGACCCGTCTACTGCGCTACACCCTGTTGCTTGTCGTGCTCGCCATCATCCTGATCGGCGGGCTGCTGTTCAGCCTGACCTGGCGCCCCGACGCCCGCGAAACCTTGCCGGTCAGTTGCACCGCCACAACGCCGACGCTGGTGCCGGGCCAGGCGCTGAAAGTCATGACCTGGAACGTGCAATACCTGGCCGGCAAACGCTACGTGTTCTGGAGTGATCTGGCTCAGGGCGATGATGAAGCGCCGACGCTGGAAGACATGGCCTTCAGCCTCGACGAAGTGGCGCGAGTGATCCGCGACGAGCAGCCCGATCTGGTGCTGTTGCAGGAACTGGATGACGGCGCCAAGGCCAGCGACTATCAGAACCAGCTCAAGCTGTTGCAGGAACGGGTCGCCGACCTGTATCCGTGCAGTGCCAGTGCGTTCGACTGGAAGGCCGAATTCGTCCCCGACCCGCACATTTACGGCAGCGTCGGCCGGCAACTGGCGACCCTGAGTCGCTACCGCATCGAACACGCCGAACGCCTGCAATTGCCGGTCGCTGCCGCCAACTTCATCAACCGCCAGTTCCAGCCGAAAGACGCCCTGCTCGCGACCAAACTGCCCCTGAGTGATGGCGGGCAACTGACCGTGTTCAACACCCACCTTGAACGCTCCAGCCAACCGGGTGACACCGCGCTGGCACAATTGACCGCCATAGCCAAAGTGCTCGACAAGTATGAGAGCCAAGGCCTGCCGTGGCTGATCGGCGGCGATTTCAATCTGTTGCCGCTCGGCCAGTACCGCCGCCTGCCTGCCGAACAGCGCACGCCCTACTCCGCCGACAGCGAACTGCATCTGCTGTGGGACAAGTACCCGATGATCCCGACCAACAACGAAGCCAGCGGCATCGACCGTGCGCGCTGGCTGACCCACTACCCCAACGACCCCGGTCTGAATGGCCCGGATCGTACAGTCGACTATCTGTTCTATAGCCCGAAAATCAAACGGGTTGAAGCGATGGTTCGACAGGACGATACCTTGCGCATCTCCGATCACCTGCCGGTGATCGCGCGGTTCCTGCTCCCCGCCACTCCGTAGTTCATAACTTCGGCACACCACCGATCACTGTGGGAGCGAGCCTGCTCGCGAAAGCGCTGTATCAGGCAACGGATGCGTCGACTGAAACGACGCCTTCGCGAGCAGGCTCGCTCCCACAGTAGATCGGTGTCGTACCGTTATTCTGTGACCGGCTTCAATTTTGTAGGAGCTGCCGATCTCTTGCTCTTCAGGTCCCGCGCGGTTTCGCCCGTGCAGTCGCCTCGGCCACCAATGGATCATCCGGCCAATAGTCGTTGATATCACATAGCACCTTCGACATTGACAGCGTTGTAGCCCATGACTTAGTGGGCTTCTGGCGTTTTTGTTAGAAACACTGTTGACTGTCAATCTCGATATGACGAATTGACATTTTGAGAGGGCATTGTCGAGAGGATTGACACCATTGCAAATAGCAAAACGAGTTCAGATGGAAAAACATTGACACATCAATCGCTAATCACGCCTCTACTTTCCCTTCCCTGAAGGCTCAGATTCAGAGTGGCTTAGCCTAGGTCTGCCTGATGTCATAGTTGCAGCCCCTATCCTCGCTGATTTGGCTGGAGTTCAATCAACATCTGGACAAATTCATACGCTACTTGCACCGCCTCGTCTTCTACCCTCTTTCATTGGTGGCTTTCTTTGGGGGGTTCCTCGCCTTGAAAGTCAATTCTTTCTGTAGTGGTCAACTCATCCCGGACACCACGTTAAGTTTTTTCTCGGCCTGAGCTGGGGCCAGTCCGTTGTTGAATTGGTGCGGTCTAATCCAGTTGTACCGATGCACCAGGTACGTGGCATGAGTGGCGCGACGGATAAATTCACGCTGGCCGCTGCGGAGCGGAACCTGCGACGGCTGGCCAAATTTTCATCTCAAGGGCCACCAGTCACGGGATAGGTGCGTCTGCACCAAGCAAAAAACCTCAAATTAACCCAATAACAGAGCTGCAAAGGTCACCGAAGGGCCGAAAAACCATTCAATGTGGTGAGTAGGTTCTCCGGTAGTGGTCGTGCCTGAGTTCAGGCCCCTTTAAAAACCGACTTTTTCAACAGAATCGTCCAGAAGAAGACGTTGACGCTACTCGCGAGAAACCAAAATGCAAGGCTATTCGAATATGAACTGTTGCGATAAGGTCGATGTCGCGAGAGCGCTACCAGTACGCTCCATCAGCGAAGTTCCCAGCTATTGAGTTGAAACTTCTCGGCTGATTTTTACGCTTATTGAATTGACAGCCCGGCATCCACGACGAAGTTCTGTCCCGTGCACCCGCGGCTGTCATCAGACGCTAGAAACAGCGCGAGCCGTGCGCAGTCGCTGGCGTCGAGGCGGAACTTCAGCATTTGCTGGTCGATGAAATTCTGACTGGCCAATTCCAGACCTACAGGGTCGCTGGCCCACATGGCGTCCTGGCGGGCGGTGCGAATGGCACCCGGCACCAGACTGTTGACGCGAATGCCACTGTCGCCCAGTTCCCGGGCCAGGGTTCGAGTCATGCCATTGATCGCGGCCTTAGCGGTGGTATAGCAGACCATGCCAGGACGCCCCCGCATCCACGAAATCGAACCCATATTGATGATCACCCCGCCACCGCGTCGGGTCATCCCGGGCGACACTGCCTGGGAGGCGAAAAAGGCATGGCGCAGGTTGATCTCCATGCGCTCATCCCAGTAATCGACGCCGACTTCCTGCATGGGATGGCGATCGTCACGCGCGGCGTTATTGATTAACACATCGATCGCGCCCCACCGCGTCTCGACTGCCACAATGGCCGCCTGCAACGCCGGGATATCACGTACATTGCATGGTAGGAATAGCACGCGGTCCTCACCCAGCGCCGCGGCGAGTGCCAGGCCTCCAGCCTGATCCAGGTCGATAAAGGCCACGCGGGCGCCCTGCTGGTGAAACGCTTCGACGAACGCGGCGCCAATGCCTGAGGCACCTCCGCTGATCAGGATGACTTTGTTGGTCAGGGATGGGTAACGCGTTTGAGTGTGCTGGGTCATGACCAATCCTTGCAAATAAATGGAAAAGCTCAACCGGCGAACAACGGCTCGGGGCAACCTACGACGTCCACCTCGACCGAAAACAGGCAACCCGACAGCGGCCACGCCGCTAGGTCCTCGGCACTGCGGTTTTCCCGGGAACTGGTGATGTACAGCGTGCGCAGGTCAGGGCCACCGAACGCAACCATGGTCGGCCAGCGGGTGGGCACACGGATCTCGTCCAGCAGGGTTCCGTCCGGTGCCAGACGCAGGATGCGTCCGCCGTCGAATTGGGCACTCCAGTAACAACCTTCACTGTCGAACGCGGCGCCATCCGGACGCCCACCGGCGCCGCGCTCGAAGGTGCGCACGGTCTGGCGTGTACCCGGCTGCCCGTGGGCATCAAGGGGGTAGCGATACAGCACATGGTTGGGTGTGTCGCTGTGGTACATCCAGGCCCGGTCCGGACTGAACGCTAGTCCGTTGGAGACCATGACGTCGCCGGCCATGACTTGCCCGCTCAGGTGCTCATCGATGCGCATCAACACCCCGCCATTGCGGTCCCGGGGTTGCCAAATGGTCCCTGCCCAGAAGCGCCCCCAGGGGTCGACGCGACCATCGTTGAAACGGCTGTTCGCGGGACCGCAGGGATTGTCCGCAAGCTTGCGGCCAAGTGCCCCACCCTCACCTAGCAGGTAGATGCCGCTACGTAGGGCGACGATAAAACCGCCCCGGTGGCGCAAGCCAAAACAGCCCAGTTCCTCGGCCAGCGTAATGCTTGTAACCACTGCAGTTTGCGGATCGAGCCGATGCAGTTGACCACCGAGAATATCGGCCCAATACAGCACCTGTTCCCGGACTGACCAAACGGGACTTTCGCCCAGTTCACTGACCTGGTCGACGGCGCATTTGACGGTGTAACTCATACTTTTGCTCCTAACGCATACTGCCTGACGCTCATGTGCATTGTGCGCGTCATGTGCTCCCCGGGGCTCAACAGGACGATACCATTGGCCTGCGGCGCAGGCAGGTTGATGGCGTTGTTCAAGTGACTGACCGGTTCGACCGCGATGAAATCTGTGGGTGCCGCAGGCGTAAAGACCACCAGGTGATCCAGCCCTTCTTGCGCGGTGATCTCAAGGCCAATATCCGCCTGGGGCCAATACAGCCCGGCGTGCCGTTGCCAGCCTTCGAAGCAGTTGTCCAGGCCAACGTGGCCCAGCGCCCGCCGCTGGTCAAAGTCCCACTGCGGCGGCACCGGCAGGCGTTCACGCGGCAACGAGTCGCTGCTGTTGAGCCATATCGCCTTGGCGGCGAAGGACAACTCAATGCCCTGATGCCGAGGGAAATAGGGATGCCAACCTAACCCGGCCGGCATCGGCTGCCGGCTATCATTGCGCAGGGTCATCGACAGCGACATCGCGTGATCGTCCAGGCTCACATATTGCTCGACCTGAAACGCAAACGGCCAGTGCTCACCGCCCTCCCCTGCTGGATCGTGGGACAGACGCAGGTGGCACTCACGGGGCGAGCATTCGATCACCTGCCACTCACGCTGCCACCCCACGCCATGCAGTGGATGGGCATGTTCGCCAAAGTTACGTGGCACTTGGTACTGGCTCGCGCCGTACTGGAACCGACCCTCAGCGATCCGGTTCGAATAGGGCACCAACGGATAACAGCCGGTGCGACGAACGTTCGGGGCCCGATCCCACGGTCGCAACAGGGCAAAATCCCGATGGCGTAATCCGCCCAGAGCACCGCCCAGTTGCGGTAGCACCTCCAAATGCAGATCGCCGCTGCGCAGGCGAAGAATGTTCATCGGTGGCCTCTTTTCCAGCTATTCATAGATGCTCAGAATCCCCAGCGGGTACCCGCTGTCATGGCCCATGGATCGTACCCCTTGGGCACGCTCGGGTAACTTTCACTTAACAGCGCAAAACCTTGCCCGGAGTCGGCGTTGTTCTCGATGTGAGTGACATAGGTGTAGAGCTGGGTGTTGGTATTGAGCGAATACAGGTAGCCGGCGTGCGTCGCCCAGGCTCGCGCGCCCTCGGCTTCGATGCGGTGCGAGACACCTACAGTGATGTCACCGGGACCAAAAGTGATGCGCGCGTTGACCATCTGCGCCGAAGCGAACCAGCGCACGTCGGTGTCGCGTTCCGAGTAGACATAGTTCGCCCCCCACAACAAACCGCCGAGCCTGACCGTGCCGGACAACACATGAGTATTCTGTCGGTACAACTCGCCGGTGGTCAGCGAGGGGGCTGAGTCGTGCTGATTGAAGCCGTAGCCCAGTTTGGTATCGCCGTCGCGATAGCGCAGGTTGAAGCCGCTGGTGCGATTCTGATCCGGGCCATTTTCAATACTGGAATTGCCGTAGGAATATCCCAGCTCGCTGGAGAAGCCATGCACCTCCGGGGTCCGGTAACGCACGGTGGTGTCGTAGAAACCGCCGGTGCCGCTTTTTCCCAAGGTGGTGGTGTGTTCCAGACTCATGATCGAGGCCATGTTGGACAGGCCATACAGCGCCACGTCCGAATCGAGAAAGACCCAGTAGATCGGCATGTACAGGCTGCCGATGTCGACCGAACCGAATGGGCCGGTCACCCCTGCCCCATAACCACGGTTGGTGGAGATCCTGCCCTCGTTGTAGCCGGTGCGCCAGATATTGCGCAGCACCAGGCCGCGTTCTCCGAAAGCCCGCACACCGTAGCCGCTGTTGCCCAACGCGTAGTCGATCTTCAGGCCGATTCGCGACGCTTGCAGGTTGCCGTCCGAGACCATGGTATGGCCAGGATGATCGTCGGTGAACTTGCCGCCTTGCAGCGACAGATCGAGAATCCCGTAAGGGTTGATGCTCAGGTTCCCCGTCTTGAACACCACGGGTGAAGCGGCATTGGCAGTGTTGCTCAAGAGTCCGCAAGTAATGGCAAAAGCAGCAAAAACGTAATTTTTATTATTCAAGTTCGCTTACTCGAGTATTGGCAATATCAAGGCGCAGGGAAGCCCGACGCCTCCCGTGAAGGAGGCGCACGGAGCGCTCTGTACGAAGAAGGCATTCAGCTCACTGAGCGAGGTCCACCAGGGCTTCGAAGGTCGCCTGCCAGCGACTGCCAACGCGGATGAACACTGGGGGCTGGCCCAGGGGCGCGGCGACCGTCACACGCTGGCCGCCGGCGTAGCGCTCGCCACTCCACAGGTGCTGCCATTGATCGCCAAGGGGCAAATAGGCTGTCCATTCGTTCTGAGCTTCAGCGTGAACGGGAGCCACCAGCAGGTCCTGTCCATAAAGGTACTGATCCTGGATCGAGTAGGTCTCGGGATCATTCTCGTAGTGCAGGAACAGCGGACGTTGCAACGGCAACCCGCTGGCCTCGGCTTCCTCTACCAGGCTTTGCAGGTAAGGTCGCAGGCCCACGTAGAGCCGGGTCATGCCTGCAAAATGTGCGTAAGTGTCGACGTCCTGCCAGAACTGCAGATTCTGGTCCGGCCGGTTCCCTTCGTGAGTGCGCATCACCGGGGTGAACGCCGCCATCTCGGCCCAGCGCTGGAACAGTTCGGTGGTGCGACAATTGTCGTAAAGGCTGGTGTAGCCGCCGATGTCACTGTGGTGATAAGCATTGCCGAGCAAGCCCGAAGAAAGTGCACCACAGATCACTGTCTGCAATCCGTCGTGGCGGCTGAAGTCCACGGACTGGTCACCCGCCCACAACAACGGGCAGTGACGTTGCACGCCGCTGTAGCCGGCCCGCATGAAAAACAGTGCATCGCCGGTCTTGCCGGCATTGGCGATAGCGCGGGCGTTGACCTCGGCCCAGCGTACCGGCCAGGCGTTGTGCTCGAGCATCGGGTCGGCATCGCCCGCCAGTTTCAGGTCGATCGGCAGGTACTCGCCGAAGTCCGCCATCCAGCCCGACAAGCCCTTGTCGAGCATCTCGTGACGCAGTATTCGCTCTTCGAACCACTGCGCAGCCGCCGGCAAGGTGAAGTCGACCACGCCACACAAGAACTCGCCGAAATCCACCAGGTAGATGCCGCCTTCGATTCGCGTGGCCAGATAACCGGCTTGCTGCGCTTCCTGGAATAACGGGCCGTCGTTGCACAGGTACGGGTTCACGTACCCCATGAAACGGATGTCCTGCGATTCAAGTCTGGCGACCCAGGCTGCGTGATCGGGGTAGCGCGCGCTGTTCCACTGCCAGTCCCAGAACAGGCGTTTACCAAAGGAGGTGATGCGCAAGCCTTCCCAGTCCTCGCACCAAAGGGCACTGATCGCAACGCCTTGAGCAAGCGCATCGTCGAGTCGCGCCTGGGCGTGTTCGCGGCCGTTTTTCAAACCAAGGATTGCGCCTTTCATGACCCACTCTGGCAGGCGAGGCTGGCGTCCGAAATGGCTCGATACCTGGCTCACCAGCTGCGGAAAATCATCGCCGAGCAGAAACTCGAACGCCTCGGGCACCGCCCAGAACTGCAGTTCATGGAATTCTGCATGGCGAAAATCGAAGTCGGCGTAGGCCGTGGTCACCGCATGCAGGCAATAGCGCCGGGAGGAAATGTAGGTCGGCTGCGGGTAATTGGTGTGGTAATAATCGCCACCGGCATTGGCTTCATTGTCCGCCTGTAGGGTCAGCCAGGTCGACTTGTCACGGCCTACTCCCGGCTCCGAGGTCCACAGCGGAAAATGCCGCCCGCGCAGGTCGAAATACGACATCTGCTCCCCGCATCCCCAGACATGTTCATCGGTTGCTGCCGGTACCCGCAACCACAGGCGGTTGATGCCCGCAACGACATTCAGCGGCACCAGGCGCAACACGTTGTCCTGCACTTGCAGGCTCAGGCTGAGCAGCACCGGGCCATCGGCCCAGGCGCGAAAATCCAGGCGCGCCGGCTGGTCCAGCCAGGCGTGACGCAGGGCGACCCGTTCCTGGACATAGTCGCGGATCGAGAAGTTGCCACGCTGCATGCTGATGTCCGCCTCGCCCTGGCCGACAAAGATTGCCGGGTTGCGCTCGCTGTGACAGAACAACACACGGCCATCGACGACCAAGCGGATTTCACCTTCGGCCTGGATGAAAGCGGCAGTGGCGAGTGAAGTTGAAGACATCATCAGGATTGCACCTCGCAGGTAGGCAGGGAGGATTTGGCATCAGGTTCGCGCTGGCGCCAGCGACGGCGAACCACGCTCATGGCGGCCAGCGCCACGACCCACACCGTCGCCAACAGCGGCACATACCAGCTGCTCGGCCCGTTGGCACTGGCCACTCCTAGCGGAGAAAAAGTCAGGTAGATCGACACCAAGGCCCCTAGCAAGACGATGCTGAAGCTGCCCGCGTGGCGCCATGGTGTCAGGTCCATGATCCGGCTCGATGTCTGCACCACATAGGGTTCAGGCCGGGAGTAGCGCTTGCGCAAGGCGATCAGTATCAGCATCTCGAGGGCGAACATGATGCCCATCACATGGATGAAGCTGATGCCCAGGCGCACGTCGATTTTCAGGCCCAGCACGAACACCGCGTAGCACAAGGCATGCAGCCCCAGCACCAGCTTGGCCGGGAATGCGCCGCCGCGGGCATTGAAGAACCCGAACAGCATGATGGCGATGATCGGCATGTTAAAGAAGCCGGTGAAGCGCCGCAGTACCGCGTAGATCCCTTCCGGCGCGTACATCAGCATTGGCGCCACGACCAGTGAGACCAGCGCCGCCAGGATGCTCACGCGCTTGCCGAAGCGTACCAGCGCCTGATCATCGCCCAGGGGCCGCAGCGGCTTGTAGAAGTCGTAGGTGAGCAGGGTCGCGGTGCCGTTGATGATCGCGTTGAAGTGACTCATCACGGTGCCGAATATCACCGCCACGAAGAAGCCCTTCATCCACCAGGGCATCAGGACCGAAACCAGCGCCGGATAGGCCATGTCGGAGTTGGACAGCGGCTGATCGCGGAACAAGTGCCAGGCGATGACACCGGGCATCAACATGGCAAGTGGCACCAGCAGCTTCAGGCAGCCGGACAACAGCACGCCCTTCTGGCCTTCGGCGAGGTTTTTCGCCGCCATACTCTTCTGCACGATCGCTTGGTTGGTGCACCAGTAAAACAGGTTGGCGACGATCATCCCGGTGAAGATGGCGCCGAACGGCACCTTGTCCTGCGGGCCGCCGATGGCATTCAGCTTCTCGGGCGAGTCCTGCATGATCGCCTGCGCACCGGACAGCACATCGCCCTGGCCAAGGGTCCACAGGCCAATGATCGGGATCAGGATCACCACCACCAACAGGCCGATGCCGTTGAGGGTGTCTGACACCGCCACTGCGCGCAGGCCACCCAGTACCGCATAGGCCGCGCCAATCACCCCGGTGCTTACGATCAGCAAGGAGATGGTGGCCGGGTAAGACCACTCGAGAATGCCTTGCAGGTCGAAAATCTGATTGAAGGTGATAGCCCCCAGGTACAGCGACGCCGGATTCAGGACCAGGGTGTAGGTAGCAACCATCAGGGCGCTGACCAGGCGACGGGTGGTGACGTCGTAGCGCTTTTCGATGAACTCCGGCAGCGTCGAGAAACCGCCACGCATGTAGCGAGGCAGAAAGAAAAGCGCGAGGGCGATGGTCGAAACGGCGGCGGTCGCTTCCCATGCCATAGAGCTGAGGTTGTGGGCATAGGAATCACCGTTGAGGCCGATCAACTGGTCGATGGACAAGTTGGTGAGCATCATCGAGCCGGCAATAAACCAGCCATTGAGACCGCCGCTGGCCATGAAGTAGCCGTGGGCACCGACGTCCTTGGCCTTGCGGGTGAAGGACCAGGAAATGGCCGCCACCAGGCCGGTAAAGAACAGCATGCTAAGAAAGGTGAACAGGGACGTATTCATTTTTTATAGTTGTTCTCCAACGCGGGTTGGGTAGGCGCCCGGATAAAATCGCAGCGCTGCTAAACGGTACATGGCGAGCATAAACCAAGCGAAATCGTAGCGCTACGATTTTTCCTTCGTTTTAAGCGCATTTTTGTTCGCATTCGAATATTGCCGAGCTGGCGCGCTGGTGATTGACTTGAAAGCGCCCTGCTTTCATTCTCTTGGACTTTTGCATCCGAGGAAACAGATGAGCGACTTACCGGCAACCATCGCCAACGGCAACCCGGGCCGTCGCAAAGGCAACCGCGTGACCATGGACGAAGTCGCCGAGCGTGCAAACGTCTCGCCCAGCACCGTTTCACTGTTCCTGCGCGATCCTGATGCCGTCTCCAGCAAGCGTGCCGATCGCATCCGTGAGGCCATCGCTGAAACCGGCTACACCATCAATCGCCTGGCCGGTGCCCTGGCCGCGTCCCAAAGCCGCACCGTTGCGGTGATCGTGCCGTCGATGATCAACGCGTTTTTCTCGGAGACCTTGCAGGCTATGCAGGAGGTGTTCGAAGCGCGCGGTTATCAGTTGCTGATCAGCAACAGCAACTACGACCCCGACCGCGAATTGAAACTGCTACGGGCGCATCTGTCCTGGTCGCCTGCGGCGCTGGTGCTCACCGGCAACCAGCATGACGCCGCCCGTTCGCTGCTCGAAGCCACCGGCATTCCGGTGGCGCAAATGTGGGAACTTGGTGACGAGCCGTTTCATCTTCAGGTCGGTTTTTTTCACGAAGATGTCGGCGCAGCGCTGGCCGAGCATTTGTACGAGTCCGGCATGCGCCGCTTCACCTATGTCGGTTCGCGCATGCACCTTGACCATCGCGCGCAAAAGCGTGCCGAGGGCTTTCGTGTCTGGCTGGAGAAAAAGGGCTGCACGGCGACGATTATCGCACTGGAAGAAAGCACTTCCGAGGTGGTGTTGACCCAGGTGTTCGACCAGTTGGCCAAGACCGCAGACCAACCCCAGGGCTTGTGCTGCTCCAACGACGTTTTAGCCATTGGCGCACTGTTCGAAGCCCGCCGACGCGGAATCGAGGTGCCGAGGCAGCTGGCGATTGCCGGCTTTGGCGATCTACCTCTGAGTAAACTCAGCGCGCCGCGCTTGACCACCGTACGCCCCTATCCACTGGAGATAGGCCGTACGGTCGCCAGTCGGCTGCTGAAATGGATCGAAACCGGCACCCTCCCCGCGGTGCCGGAAACCGTTGATCTGGGCTTTGAACTGATCGTACGCGAGAGCACCCGCCCAACGAGCTGAACTCAACGAGTGGCTCCTACCTTCTGCATACCGGGTGCCAGTAACTGTTGAGGTTCGATACCCTCGCGCAGATCCGCCACCTAACTGGCCTGAACCGCTGCTCCCTAGTTGCCCCAGGCGCTACGAATGAAACTTAACACCATGGCAACCTTCTCGTCCGACAGGCGCCAGCCCAGCGCTGGCATGCTGAACGAGGTCACCGCAGCGTGGGACGACGGCAGCGTGCCACCCTGCAGCACCAGACGAATCAGCAAGTGCGCCGAATCACTTGTCACCACCGGGTTGCCCGCCAAAGCCGGGAACTTGCGCATAGCCCTTGCCATCGCTGCGATGGCAAGCCATACAGCTATCAGCATACAACCGCGCGCCCGGCGCCGACACATCACTGTCATGCAACGCAAGGGCTGCCGTCGGATAAAGCTGGTGCGGCGTGTCTGTAGCCTGACGCGGCGGCAGGCTTTTCAAGTAGCGTGCCATGGCCAGGCGATCCTCATCGCTGAGGTATTGCAAGCTGTGTACCACCACCTCTTCCATATTGCCGAACACCGCCGTGCGATTAGTGCGACCGGTCTTGAAGAACATCGCCAGCTCATCCTCGCTCCAACTGCCCAGGCCATCGCGATGATCGCCACGCAGATTCTTGCCGACCCAGCCATCCTGCGGATCGCCACCCGACAGAAACAGAGGGCCATCTGCCGCCGATAGTGCCTTTTCGTTGAGCATGACTGACCGTGGAGTGTGGTAGGCACGGCAATGACCCAGCCCCTCGACCAGATAAGCGCCACGCTTCAGTATCGGGTCCGTTTGCGCCAGCGGTGCAGGCGCGGTCTCAACCTTGGGCGCAAAGGCCAGACGCCAAAAGCTCAGCGGCCAGCGCATCGACAACGGCCAGGGAATGTCCGATGCCTGATTTGGCTGACTGACGGCGTCGACCCCCCGCATGAAGTAGGCGTACAGCGCCTGCATATCGCTGTCGGTGACCTTCGCATAAGACGGGTATGGCATGGCCGGCTACAGTGTGTCGCCTTTACGGGCTATGCCATGACGTACCGCCCGGTCGAAATCCTCGAAGCTGTAAAGCCGATGCCGGTGTCCTTATCCGGGGTGATGTTGCTGGAGTACAGCCGCCGATCGGGGTATGAATTGGCAAACCGCCGGCAAACGGCTTTCCACCTGCGCCAGTGTGGCTACACAGTCTCCGGCACGCGCCAGGTATTCACCCTGTTTGACCAGCACCGCATCGCCACTATCGGCAGCCAGCGCCGCGTGACTGAAGATCAGACAGAGGGTTGATGTCAACAGCGTCTTCATGACTGCTTTCCTCATACCTGCACCATCGGCCCGGTTTCTTTCAGGTATTGCTCTTATGGTATATGTTTGGAAACGCTGCAGAGGTGGAGCTAGTGATGCCCGACGTGCCTTGCTGCGAAATCCGAATGATCCGGACTGCCTCCAGCCGCCTCAGGCCATGCCTGCTGGTGCAGGGAGGTCCAGTGATACTAGCAAACCTATGGGCCGATGATTTGCTTCACAAATCACGTCTCAACACCGTCGAAAACCACCTACGTGACGTTGCGATAGCCTACGAGCGGGCTCTTAGCCGAGGCCCCCCCCCCCCCTTGAGCGGAAACTTGAGCGCTTGGCCGTCTTCAGCTCTGCGGAATTAACATCGCTGGCTGAACGCCTCTGCTCCACCAAGCGAGGTGCGGCGGCGAGCTAATCGACATGTACGCGACGACTCGAAGCCATAAAGTCATTCATAGATTTTTCCTTTGAGCATTACTTAGAGCTCAATCGGCTGAGTCTCCTAGAACAAATCCAAGCTGAGAAAAACAAAAATAAAAATATACGAAACATTAAAAAAAAGATTTTTATGATCGCGCAACAATCACAACCATCACTACCTGCCACACCGCTTGATTCAAGCGAGCAAGCTTTAGTCATGGGTTCTAAGTCCCGGTAATTCGAATAACCCCTTTAACAGCATCCAAACACTAGCCAGTAATTACTGCCTTTTTTATTATGTTTGATACTCTTGTCAGGCGTGGCGAAGCAGTCCTAATAGAATTAGACTACGTTGAGCTAGGGTCCACTCTTACAATCCGCATAAAACGTCAAAGTGTAGTGGTCTAATTAAACCGGACACCCATTTAAGCGAGAATGCTCGCCAGATAGAGGTGCCTGATGACAAAATAACGTCGTTCTTTTTCCGCTGAACTCAAACGCGAGGTCGCAGGCCTCGTGCTCAATCAAGGCTATAGCCATATCGAAGCTTGCCGTTCGCTCGGTGTTGTCGAGTCGCGTTGCGTCGCTGGGTTAATCAACTTCAGCAAGAGCGCACTGGCGTTACTCCGTAGAGCAAGGCGCTGACGCCTGAACGGCAAAAAATCCAGGAGCTGTAAACTCGAATTGCTCGCTTTGAGCGGGAGAAATCCATTTTGAAAAAAGACTACCGCGCTCTTGATGTCGGAAGAGCACTAGCGCACGCGCTGATTGATCAGCTGAGGGCCCAAGAGCCGGTCGATTGGCTTTGCGCTTTGATGTCACTCGTTCGTGTTACTACGCCCACCGCCTCAGGCGCCGAACTCCAAGCGTTGAGCATCTTCGGTTGCGCAGTCGGGTCAACGAACTATTTACGCAAGGTCGCGCTGCCGGTAGCCGCAGTATCGTGTCGGTGATGCAGGAAGACGGCGAGCAGATCGGGTGCGAGGCCTGGTGCGGGAACTGGAGTTGGTCAGCAAGCAACCTGGATCAAATACCTACAGACAAGCGTCGGTTGAGCGGCCTGACATTCCGAACACCTTGACTCGAGAGGTTGATGTGCCGGCGCCGAATCAGGTCTGGCGTGGCAAAGGCCGGTTGAATCCGCCGTCGGCGTAATACCGCCGGGTGGCAACATTGATAAGAAGGTCGACACGAAACATTCAACGTAACACTTACGGACGGCTACCGGGTCATGGATACGCCTCAGTTCACACTTGGTGCCTTCGCCAGCGCGCTTCTGGCACATCTCTAAAAATGCGAAGCCTACCGGGAGCCTCGGTGGTTTGAGCGAGCCTGCCAGCTACGACGAAAGCTAGGGCAGGGTCGATCCGCTGGTCGACCTGCGCGCATTCCTTCCCCTGACGGAATAGCTATCCCTTCAGGGACTGGACGACATTGATGGCTTTGGCGCAGGCTCAGCCTTCACATGTTCTACGCTGATTGCTGTTAACTACATTTTCAGAGATCGTCTTTCCGCCTCGCTGGGCTACAAGATGCTCGAAGTTGATTATCATCACAACGGTCACCTCTAAGACACGCGCCTCATCAGCCCGGCGACCTATCGGTGCTAATCGGCAATGGTTTCGCACAGCCCTTTTAAAGGATTGGTATTTACTATGTCTCGATTCACACTCATTCTCGCCACCTTGACAACCGCCGCGGCGCTGCTGACCGCCGATGCCCAGGCCTGTACAAGGGCTGTCTACCATGGTCCTGATGGGAGGAACATGACGGGCCGCAACATGGACTTCAAAGATCCCATGGCCAGCAACTTCTGGGCCTTTCCTCGCGGGATGAAGCGTAATGGTGCCTCTGGTCCGCGTTCGATCGAATGGACATCGAAGTTCGGCAGCCTAGCCGTTTCTGGCTATGACATTTCGACGGTCGACGGCATGAACGAGGCGGGCCTCAACGCCAGCTTACTATGGCTCAACGCCACGGAGTTTCCGGTCGACGATGGGAAGACGCCTCGCATGTCGCTCTCAATCTGGGCACAGTTCTACCTCGATCAATTCGCGACGGTTTCGGAGGCTGTCGAATATACGCACTCGCACCCAATGGCGGTGGTGAGCGGTGAGGTACCCGGTCGTCCCGGCAGTCTCGCACCGCTGCATTTGACTCTCTCCGATGCCTCTGGCGACAGTGCTGTTCTCGAGTGGATCGGAGGAAAGCTGAACATCTATCATGACCGCAATTATCAAGTGGTGACGAACGACCCGCCCTACGGCAGCCAACTCGCCAACCAGCAATATTGGAGCGCGGTCGACCCTCTCAAATTCCTTCCCGGTAGTGGCCGCTCCGAAGACCGTTTCGTACGCGCTAGCTTTTACATCAACGCAGTGACCCAAAGCGACGCCCCCCGGATCTCAGCCGCCGCTGTTTTCAGCGTTATTCGCAATGCTTCAGTACCCTATGGAGTGAGCCTTCCTGATGCACCGAACCTTTCCACGACTCGCTGGCGTGTGGTGGCTGATCAGAAGAGCATGCTTTTCTATGGCGAATCGGCAATTTCACCCAACGTTTTCTGGGTGGATTTGAAGAAGCTCGACTTCTCTAAAGGTACGCATATCCGCAAACTGGATCTCGGGACGGACATGGACCGTGTCCTTACCGGTGAGGCATCAGGCCAATTCATTACGGCTAAACCGTTCGACTTCATGGCCGCCGAATGAAACTCACTAAAAATCGTAGCCTTCCGAGAGTGGCTAACAGCTTTTCGCACTTTTATGAGATTGCAGCAGAGTCCACTTGTGGACGAGGCTCGCGTTAAGGCTATGGTCTGCGACGTTCGAAATAGACGGGCCGGGCTGGGGAGGGGGCACTCTTGAACAACCTTGGCCTTGACGGATCTGGAGTCGGAGCGGCGTTGTGGCTGCATGAAGTATCCGTTTAAATGGCTAGCGGGGCTGGGTAGATGGCTTGGCCAGACGGAAACGGATAACGGGCATGCGGTGGATGTGAACGGGCTTTGACTTCGCCTGCTCTACTCAGCCAGTCACGCCTGGCTCAGTTTAGGTATCGCAGAATTTATTTACCTCTACGAGGTTCGTCCTCGGTCAGAGGCAGAATCGGAAGCAGACGATCAAACTGTTCCTGGGCCCGGCGACTGAATAACCTCAACAAGTCATTCAACGTATGGGGCAGCGGTTCTGTAGCGCCTGTCACCGCGTACAGGGTGATGAGCAACGGTGGATGGCAGGTGAGGCACCGAGAGCGGTGAACGGATCGATCACCGTTAGTCCAGCACCAGATTCCACCATCATCCTAGCAAGTGAATAGGTCTGCACGGCAATGCGAACCTTGGGCGGCGGCTCGATCATTTCGATGTAGCTTTCGAGTCGGGCGGCAAGCGGGTCGGCGCTGGACAAACCAATCAGGGGCGCACCGGCAAAAATATTCCACCCAGTTCCAATTCACATAAGGACAGGCAGGATGCGTCGCTTTGTTAAGCTCTTCGTACAGCTTCTGATGCTCAGCAAGTATGCTTGGATCGCCGCCACGTCTATAAAATCTTGCCATTTTCATTACTAAATTTTCCTTTTTGTCGCACACGTGATATGCGCAGCAACCTCTCTGGCACATGATTGCTCTAACTTAGAGTAGAGCAGCAGCACTCTATCTTTGGGGGCCCATCAACACTAACGCCTACATAGAATCATAGGATTTGTTGGATATCGAAGCGACCAGTGTGGCTTGACAGGGACAACTACTGACACTGTCCAGGGTACTAGCCAATCTACCTCCATTCCCAGGTCTAGACGGTTTGTTCGAGCCGAGGGACATCCCACCTATAATCACATAGATCTTCCCGTCTTGTCCGCAAGTGACGCAGTCACCCTCTCTAGAATGGGCAAGAGAAAGAACCTTGGTGTCGTTTGAGCCCAGAACACGGCCACCGCAGCTAGTTTTGTCGCCTGGGCGGATGAAATACCTAATTGCCATCACTTTACCTTGAGTTATTCTTCACCTTAAGAAGCACCAGATGAACACCTGAAGTTTCCATATTACCGAGAAAGGAGTGCATTGGCTTTTTGACGAGTCAGAAAAACGAATTCCTACTGACAGTCAAAATAAAGTAGTTGCACGAAGTAAAAACCCCATAAAACAATTGCTTTGAAGCGACAATTGGCTTTAGCGAAATTTTTAGGATTGCTTTATTTATGACGTTGGCACAAAAGACGCGGCAGAATTTTAGCGAAACTCTCCGACACAGAGCTGCACGCAAGCGCCCCCCCTACATAAACTATATCGAAGAACTGGCACCCACAATCTGGTTTATCCGAAGAGCACAGCCGGGCGAGTATATGGACACCAGCAAACCATTGACCTCTATTGAGCGAATGAGATTTTTCTCAAGCGAGATGCGGTGCAACCACTATAGTCCAGTCAAATCCTAAGCGTTTCACAATTTTTAGAATATATCCTATATAAAAACTCACATGCAAGGCGCACAGTTTAACTCCTATCCACATCAATAATTACATGCAAGCATGCACGAATTAACGTCAAGAGTACTAATCGCTGATTTGCAATTATGCAACCAAATCAAACTCAAACGGCTAATCAACAGATTTGGCTACCCTCGTGTCGCCTCAGTTTCATCGCTTCGTGAGTTGATGACCATGACTCATTACTCTTGCGAGCCGTTCGAAAACTTTGATGTATTACTACTGAATGATGAGTTAACATTCGCCGCTGGAATTGACGCTGAGAAATTCTGCGTTGGCAACTTCCAAATCAGGCACGCACTAATCTACGGCAGCCGAAGGCATAGAGAACTTCCTTTAAGATGTTGTACTTCAGCGCCTCATCAAATCTGGCGCGTGCAATCACTCACATCAAATTCGCTTTATGATTTCATGAGTCACATTGATAAATCCCTAACCAAAAATTTCTCGCATAACGACGATCGGATAATTTTAGCGCACCCTCTCTAGATCATGACCAATATGTACACCACATTAAATTCTTTTAAAATTCAAACAATTTTTAAGCTTTTTTAGTACCCGTCCTGGTTAAAATTCCAGGTTAGAATATTTACTATAATACCCACAAACAAGCGCTTTTTCTGGATTCGCATCGTTCAGAAATAACTGCTAATTCTAAAATATTCGGATCGGGAATTTTTGATTTTGTCTAATTTAAAGCTAATCTCTATCTTAGGTTTAACTCTGGTGTCTTTTCTGACTCAAGCAAATGAAGCTGATAATTGGTATCTGCAGACTAGTGTCTACACAATGCACTTTAATCCTGCCCCAGAGCACAACAATAATCAGAAGCTGATCGGATTGGAGTATCGGGACGAGTTAAATCGGATCGCAGGCGGTGCTACGTTCCGCAACTCCTTCAATCAGAGGTCTAATTACGCCTACGCAGGTAAGCGCTTCGACAGTGAACAAAGCCCCTTCTACCTGAAAGTTACGGGTGGTTTCATTCAGGGTTATCGAGGAGAATACAAAGACAAGATACCGTTGAATCGATATGGAGCGGCACCTGCAATCATCCCATCCGCAGGATTAAAAGTAGGAAAAATTGGCGGAGAAGTCGTTTTGCTAGGCAACTCCGCACTCATGATCAACCTTGGGGTTTACCTCTAAACCAATTGCCAAATCGTCATCTATATATTCGCATGATTTCAAAGCTCATCGCATTTTGACGAGCACTATAAAGCCTCCACTCCCTGTGAACTATGTCATAGGGTAGAAATATACTGAGACGTTTAGTGCCGCTAAGCTCGCCAGTTCGAGGGGGGGGATCAGTATGCATTCCAATCGTAATCCCAACCACTGCACCGTCCTTACCATAAACAGGACCACCCGACATTCCTACCATGATCGGTCCGTCATGTACCGCATAAGGCGTAGGGTCGGAGACGTCACTTAACCGCACTCGTGTATTTTTAGCGACTCCCTCACCCTTCACATCAATGGAAAGCGGACTAGAACCTACCGCTGTTACGGCTTCACCTGCTTCAACGTTTCGCCAAGCAGGTAACGGCCCCTCGGCTGTATGCCTGAAAAACACCAGATCACAGCCAGAACTACAGCTATACACCACATTGTTTAGGTTCGGAATATGAGCCACGGTAACCGCAATGTCTTGATTCCATTGAACGGCTACCCCCTGAACCTGATAGGCCCGCGGGGAGCTTGAATGAACGTTGAAATACCCGAGGTAGCTTTCTGCGGTTGTAATTGGACTTGGCATTCCATTACAGCCTGACAACAACAGACTCAGTACACCTAAAGTTATACCGCGCATGCTATTTCTCTCTCGTTACGGCGCATGCCCATCGTGATCGCAAAAAAGCAAGCATCACTCTGATGCTTTCAATCTGACCGCAGCGCCTTCATCCCCCCAAGATTAGAACAAGTCAGAAATGCTGCTAGGCGCTTTTGCAAGGAAAAATTTCCGCACGTGCAAAATCGTTAGCTTGCAAACTAATAATTTTCTGTTCAGTCGCAGAAAAATCGGTATTTTTTCATTTCAATATCAAAGACTTGATTAACTAGTCTCAAGAAAAAGAGTAATCAACTCATCAAAATAAGAAAAGACCCAATCAATCGATTGTAAGCCGTGCTCACGCCGCGATTTAGGACAGGTCAGATACTCAATTTTCGCGTCTCTCTTTAGGCTTTCACTACGCAGAATTAGGGACATACCTGCACCGACGCTTTCGAAACAAAGCAACCGGTGAAGCTCATTTATGGAGTGGCCTTCGATGCGCGTTGATTCCTGTGACGTGATCATCTGCACGGAGTTTTTATAGCGTGCTTCTCCCGGCAACAGGAAAAGCACTCACCAGTAACTAAATGAAGTTTATATTCCATATGAAAAATCTCGTTGATAGCTCCATTCAATTCTCGGTCATTACCGAGGACTCCTTGATGCAGACCTATACCTTGAGTTCGGCTCAGGACATGACTGTACAATCGCTGATGTCCACGTCGAATAACCTGTACGTGCTGCAACAGCTTGGAACCGAATCCATTGAGGAAACAATCGTGGCCGAGCGCTCTGGAGAAGATCTTCTCTTGTCGTTCCGCACTCAGGAGCAATCCCGCCCAGCGCTGACACTGGAGCGTTTTTTCGCCAACAACGGTCAGTTGCATATACTTCAACAGGACGGTCAGTTCGTCCGCGCCCTTTCGGCACAAGATAACGCGCCACAAGGCCCGCAGGTATTGCTGTCACAGCCAGAACCGCAACAGGAAAACAGCACCGTGGGGCTGCTCCATCAATTGATGGTCCCTGACGTTACTTCCTCACCGATTCAGCTTGACGCTACGACCATTCATGTCAACACCACCGAACCAGCACCTGAGCCTAATCAATCGGCAGCCTTGCCTCAACTGACGATGATGCCAGCCGCACCCGCGCCTTTCGCTGCACCTCTGATTGCCCCTGCGCTCGCCACGCCACCGCAAATCATCAATGCGCTTGATCAGTTGGGTGATCGCCAGGGCAAACTCAATTCCGGAAGCGTAACTGACGACAAGTTTTCGACGTTGCAAGGTACTGGCCCTGCAGGCGCAACCCTGGAAATTTTTGACGGCAGTGAGCTCATCGGCGAAGTAAATGTCGATGGCAGCGGGAACTGGACGTTTGAATCAGATCAGCCATTGGATGAAGGCGGTCATGTGCTGTCCGCACAAGTGAAAGGCGGCGGCGATACATCCAATTCCTTTGTTCTAGTTATTGATTCGATCGCCCCCAGAGCCGCCGAGATCTCTAGCATTGTCGATGACCGCGCAACCAGCCACGTCATCGACAAAAATGGCCATACTGGCGACAACACTCCGATAATCAGTGGCCAAGCCGAAGCTTTCAGCATGGTTGCCATCTACGTAGGCAAAACCCTGCTGGGCACTAGCTTTGCTGACGCCGCGGGCTCCTGGCAATTCTCCTCGTTCTTCATCTTGCCTGATGGTGAGTATTCCATTACTGCCAAGGCTATCGACTTCTCTGGCAATACCAGTCTCGCGTCGAAAGCTTACAAGATCACCATCGACACCACCCCTCCTGCAACGCCAACCATCGTGCATGCCGAAGACAATGTGGGCCTCCAGCAAGGCTTACTCAACTCCGGTGCACTGACTGACGATCGCACTCCGAGTCTGTCTGGCAAGGCCGAGGTCGGTGTGACCGTCTTCATCTACGACAACGGCAGTTTAATCGGTACAAGTGTCGTCGACACCAGCGGCAATTGGTCGCTAACTCCGGCATCGGATCTTAATAATGGCGCGCACAATTTTACTGCCGTCGCGCGTGATCTGGCTGGCAACCTCAGCACCCAAAGCGAGACTTTCGAACTGGTCTTGGGGGCTGACCGCACGCAGACGCCAACAATCGGCGCGGTGATCGACGATGTTGGCAGTATCGCCGGAGTACTGACCACCGGTGACTATACTGACGACACACTGCCGACCATGCAAGGCAAAGCCAACGCTGGTGACACGATCCGGATTTATGACAATAACATCTTGATCGGGGAGGCCGTGACAGATGCGCAAGGGAACTGGAGTTTCACGCCTGCCCAGGAACTGCTTGAGGGCCCGCACTCCCTGACAGTGCAGGCCATCAATGAGACCAGTTCGCCAAGCGAAATGTCTCTTCCCTTTGACCTAACAGTTGATATCTCTGGGCCGGATGTTTCACATCTGAGTATTACCAACGTCTATGATGATGAGGGCAGTGTTACCGGCAACATCATCTCTGGCGGTCGAACCGACGACCAGACTCCAAGCGTGAGCGGTACTGGCACCACCAGCGATACTATAATTTTGTATGTCACAGACTCCACCGGCACCCGCGAAGTGGGTCGGTCACTGGTGGGTAGCGATGGCAAGTGGTCTGTTGACGTGCCAGAAGCGCTACGCTTCGGCCAAAACGCTTTCACAGCCGTAGAAGTTGACGCAGCTGGCAACGCGACGCCTCATAGTCCCGCTTATACCGTAACTATTAGCAGCGACGAAGTTGGCGGTTTCGACCTTTCAGGAACGAACTCGTCAAGGCAAATCAATACGACCGCGCAAGGCGAACAGAGTAATCCTCAGGTAACTAGACTCGTCGATGGCAATCTAGTTGTAGTATGGCAGCAGAACACCAAAAACGCTGCTGGTGGTTATGACGTCGTAATGCAACTGTTGGATCCGACTGGCACGCAAAAAATTGGCCTGGAGCAACTCGTTAGTCAGCGTAACATCAACAACCAAGACAGCCCACAGGTCACGGCTTTGGCTGACGGAGGTTACTTGGTGGTTTGGGAGTCCAATCAAGGCAAAGATCTAGACAACGATGGCGATGGTGTATTTGCACGCCGATACAGCGCCGATGGTAGCGCAGAAACCGACGAGTTTCTGGTTAACCAGACAGTTACTGGCCTGCAACGAGCCGCAACTACAATGGGACTGCCTGATGGAGGATACATCATTTCCTGGTACAGCGATCAGGGCAGCCAATCGATTATGCAGCGCACCTATGATGCCAACAACCGTGCTGTAGATAGCGAGATCATTGTCAAAAGTGGTGGGGCGCTTGCGCGTACCGGAGGCCCACAGACGGCCCTCTTTGAAGACAACGATCACGCAGGATGGTACATCACCGTATGGAGCGACGCTACAAACGGCAATGATGTGCTCGGTCAATTGCGCAAGATCGACGGATCTGCCGCCGGCCCTGTCCTGACTCTTAACACCACGCTGGATAATTCGCAGAACTTTCCGAATGTCATTACGCTGAAGGACGGAAGCTTCGTAGTATTCTGGGATACTAACGACAGCAAAGCTGTCGGATCGGATATTCGTGCGGCCCAATATACATTTGATACCTACACAGGAAAAACTACAGTGGTGGCCGGCGGTGACTTTATCGTCAACGAATACCAGGTGGGTAAGCAATACAAGCCTGTAGGTGTGGCGCTGGACGATGGCGGTTACATGCTCTTTTGGGGTTCGGATGGTGGCGATGGTAACGGCTCTGCCGTTTACGGCCAACGCTTCGACGCTAACAGCCATAAAGTCGGACACGAATTTTTGGTTAACCCAATCACTCAAGGTAACCAGGGTGCCGGCTGGGACAATATCGACCTGCGACACATGCTTGGCGCGACAATGATGGAAAATGGCGATGTCTTTGTTACTTGGCAGAGCGATAACATCGACGGCGACGGTTTCGGTATTGAGGGTGCTACGATTGATATCGATGCTGGGTTCTATTCAGAATTTCAGGTGAATACTACTGAGCAAGGAGACCAGCAGTTCGCGAACTCAACGGCATTACCTGACGGTGGTTTTGTAGTCGTATGGGCTTCTAACAGCGAGCCTATGGCTCAACTGTTCGATGCCAGTGGGATGCCCGTCGGGCAAGAGTTTCATGTTAGCGCAAAGCTTGCGAATTCGGCAGTAAGACCGGACGTCACTGTTTTGACAGATGGCACATTTATTGTAGGCTGGCATAACTGGGAAAATAACAAGGATGTCGTGCATTATCAGCACTTTGGTTACACCTATGACGAAAATGGACGAGTCACCGGCTCTACTAAAATTGGCGAAGATATTACTGTCGACCTTCCAGGCTTCCAATGGAATCGCTATGTTAATATTACCGCACTTGACGACGGCGGATATGTTCTTGTCTGGCAGGCACAAACTCAATCAGGACAACCATGGCAGGTTATTGCTCGCCAATACACTGCTAACGGTGAATTAGTAAACAACGATATATTTGTTGGACAAATGGGCTACGGAAGTAATGGTGATACACCATCCGAAGCGATGGTTACGACACTTAAGAATGGCATGATAGTAATTTCCTATGAGAAGGAAAGCGGCGATGGCGACATCTATTTCCGCACTTTCGACCCAAAAAATCAGACTTTAGGTGAAGAAACAATTGCCAATCAAACAACAAATGACCACCAAGGCTCGCCTTCCGTGGCAATGTTGTCAAATGGCAACTTCATTGTAACCTGGGACTCGGCAGACACTAACGGTCCCGACCAGTCTGTAAAAAGCAACTGGGGTCGAATTTTTACACCGGATGGATTATCGGTATCCAATGAGTTCCTTATCAACTCGTTCACACCAGGAGCGCAACAGCGCCCAATAGCTATCAGTCGACCTGGCGGAGGATTTGTCGTTGTCTACCCTTCGCAGGCAGACACGGCACCTGGATTAGAGACTTTTGGTGTTTATGCTCAATTCTTTGATGATGCTGGCAATCGTGTGGGTCAGGAAATGCGGATCCATCAGCTAATGCAAGGCGATCAAGTCATGCCAGACGTATCGTTCCTTGCAGATGGAAAGATGTTTGTTTCATGGACAGACAAGGGCATGGGCGATGGCAGCGGCTCCGCTGTCAAGGGCCGAATTATTGACTTGGACGCTACCTTGGGACTTGGCGTAACAGTTGATGCTGGGGAAGCTCATCAGGGCTTCGCGCTTACGGTCGGGGAAACTACCGGCAATCTGTGGATGTTGCTCGATGATGGTTCAATGTCTGGCTTGATGCTGACGGATCAGTCACTCTCATCTGTTCATGGTGGTAGCGGAAATGACGTGATCGGTATTTCGGACACATCGTTCACCTTCATCAGCGGCGGTTCCGGGATTGATACCCTACTACTGGATGGTAAGAACATGACGCTGGATCTGAACACACTGGTAGACCGCATTACCGGGATTGAGAAAATTGATCTCGGCCAAGGTGGCTCGAATACTCTGAGCCTCGACACGAACGCTCTCGATGGCCTGGGTCAAACAAACATGATGCTTACCGATGGCAAAAATCAGTTCGTGATCAACGGTGACGCGTCGAACTCGATCCAGCTAAAAGACGTTGCGTCCGAGACTTGGATAGATGCAGGACAGGCCGAAATCAAAGGCGTGGTCTACCACGCCTACGTATCTGGCTCCACGGAGTTGCTGGTCGAGGAAAGCATTCATGTGACCGTGCTTTAAGCAGCCGATGTTGAGAATATTTCTGCATTGGAGGGGACGCGCAGAAACATTTAACTTGCAGCTATTGCTGCTTTAATTGAACGGGGAGCCTTGGAGGCTCCCCGTTTTGCCATCTGCTTTTCTATTTGAAAGCCCTCAGCTCGGAAAGTACGAACGTCAACTCCCTCCTCAGCAACTCTATTTCCTGCTCGGCTTCTCTATTCAAGCTCGACGAACTAAGCTTGATGACACGCTCGACAAGCGCTTCCGCTCCGCCCGAGGACCTGAGGACGATGGCTTCTACGGCTTTTCGAAACAGGGTGACGGATTCAGCAGCCTCGTTCACGCCCATTGACAGAACATTGCTTTCGACTTGATCGACATGATCTGACAGCACCTCCATCCCAAATACGCGAAACGCCCCTTTGAGTGAATGCAGCTCCAGCATCGCTTGCTGCGTATCGCTGGAATCCTGCGCCCGCAAAAGGATAGCCAGCGAGTTCTGGCAGGCTTGTTCAAAAACGGCCCGCACATCTGGCGGTAGAGCTTTTCCTGCGAGCCACTCATCTTGAGATGCGGGGGCTGACTGAATGGCTACCTCGTTCACAGGCAAGTTACAGACTTTGCGCAATGCCCTCTCCAGTGCGGCCAACGATAGCGGCTTGGTCAGAACACCAGCCATTCCTGCGGCCTTACAGGCCTCATGCTCTTGCACGGTCACGTTGGCTGTGGCGGCCAATACCGGCATTTGCGGCCAGTGAGCGCTTGCCTGACGTGCCAGCTCATAACCGTCCATCCCGGGCATCGACAGATCCGTTAGTAGTACATCGAACACCTCACGCTGCAAGTAGCTCAGCGCCTGCACGCCATCCTCGGCGAGTTGCGCCTGGCAACCCAGCAATGCCAACTGCTCTTGGAACAGCCGCCGGTTCACTGGATTGTCCTCGGCTACCAACACACGCAGCCGTCCTGGCAAGGTCAATCGCATCTGCTCACGCTCCGGCAGATATTGCCCTTGCAGCGCGTGGCGCATCGCACTCGCAACCCCCTTCAGGCCATACACAGAGGCACTCAGCACATGCCCTTCGGCAATCGGCTCGCTGGGGCCGTCAGGCCCGCAGTCGATCACCCAAGAAGACTCCTCCACAAGACGGAGCTCGTCGTTCGGGTGCCAGGTCATTCGATCACCCCAGATCAACAGTGCGTCAGCAGACGCAAGGGCCGCTTCGCTCAGTTGTGCCGGGTGCTGATAGACATCAACGCGCACCCCCCAACTTAGCAGCACGCGCTTCAGGTAATTCTGCCAGTGCGGCATTGAGGCCAGCAGCAGAACCTGCTCACCGTCGAAAGCAGGGCAGTCAGGCCGGCTGACTTCTTCGGTCAGTGGCAACGATATGAGGAACACACTGCCCTGCCCTGGTTCGCTGCGAACGGACAAGGTTCCACCCATAGCCTGGGTCAGGCGCGTGCACAGCGTCAGACCCAGACCGGTGCCGCCGTAACGACGATTGATTGTTTCATCCGCCTGACTGAAGGCACGGAAGACTTGTTCCATTTGCGCCGGCGACATACCGATGCCAGTGTCTTCGACCTCGATGTTCAGTCTTGAGCCAATGGCATCAATGTCAATGCGCAGCGTCACCTGCCCCTGCTCGGTGAATTTCAGTGCATTGGACAACAGGTTATTGAGCACCTGTCCCAAACGGGTCGGATCACCCAAAAGCGGCTGAGTCGCCGTCTGCCCGAGTTCGCCTACAAGAGCGAGGCCTTTATTACGGGCGACGGGTGCGAAGATGGCCAAGGTACGCGTCGCAACTTCAAGTGCATCGAACTCAATGCGCTCCAGGTGCAGTTCACCCGCCTCGATTTTGGAAAAGTCCAACACGTCACTGACGATTGCAAGGAGGCTGTCCGACGAGCGCCGGATCGTCTCCAGACGATCACGCTGCTCCTCCAGCGCCGAGTAAGCGAGCAGCTCCAGATTGCCAAGGATGGCGTTAAGCGGCGTACGGATCTCGTGACTCATGGCTGCCAAGAAAGACGACTTCGCGGCATTGGCAGCGTCAGCTGCCTCTTTGGCTTCCTGTAAATGCTGCTCCAAATATTTCTTGGTAGTGATATCCGTAAACGCCACCATCAGCACATCATTCCCTTGATAACGAGCAGGCACCATGCTAATCGACAGGCTCACTAAACCTTCACTGGCCGTTTCAAAGGTAAGCTCTTCAGAGACGGGTTCCGACTCGCTGTGCGCCTTTATTTGCAGGCGATGACGGTAGCAACGGATCAATTCAGCCTGCAGAACATCCCCCCCCCCCCGAACCCGTTCCTGCATTTGGATCATGGAAGGGCTTCGCAGCAGCGGCTCGCCGCTGTCGGCAATCAACAGACCTAGACCAACCGGTGCTGTCTCGATCAAAGTACGACTAAGTTGCTCGCTCTCGAATACCAACCTAGATTGTTCAACGGCCGGTGCAATGACTCGCGTCTTTACCACGAGCAACAAAAACCATGTCATCAGGATAATGATGCCGCCCGACACCACCGACGTAACCAGTTGGGGCTGGATTCCAGCAAGAATATCGCGCCATGACAGGATATAGACCATCACCCAATCACCCTGTGCTAGAGCCCAGCCATACACTACATAGCCGTCTCGATAGCTTGAACGAGTCTGATGACCAAGCCCCTCTTTGACCATTGCCCCCGCCAAATTGAGCAAGTGCTGAGGAGGAGCATCATGGCAGGGCATTATCATGCTCCCGCTGCCGTCCAGGATAATGCATTCCCCCTCAAAGCTGGATTTCGGTAGCGCTGCAGCCAGTGACTTCGCTGGAAGCTCGAATACTAGCGTTCCAAAATCTTGCCCGTCGGAGTCATGAATCGTTGTCGAAATCCGGAACGCGGACTTGCCCGTCAGCGGGCTTTCATAAGCAGGCAACCATTGCAGCATAGGAACTGCTCCGGGTACTTTGCTCTCAGCGGTGGACGGGGGAACCTCTATGCCTGAGGTCAAGCGAGTTGTCAGCAGCGCTCGCTCTTGGATCAACTGCTGCTGCCACATGTCTCCCTGCCAGGGTGTTACTGTCACCATAACGAAACGTTTATCCGGGCTGAAAAGATAAGCGCTAAGTTTCCCCTCGTTACGTGCAGCGATAACCGAGGCCACTGATGACATGTACTGCCCCAAGTGGAGATAAGACCAAGCCTCCTGAGGGTTCATGGTCGGATCGTTGTTTATTACCAACGCATGCTGGGATTCTGGCAAAGACTTGATTTGCAACGCTGATCCGCTTTCTTCGAAGTGTTTCAGCAGTACCTCATCAACTGGAGCTTTTACTTTTAATGCCAGCTCAATGTTTTGCACGTTATTGCGCAAAGTGGCGATCGTGCGAACCCCGACTTCATTGAAGGGACGAGCATCATTGGAAAATTCATCCTGAACCAGAGAAAGGTAGCCCCTAACGCTGGCCGATATTTCAAACACACAAGCCAACAACACCAGCACAGTGATCAATAAACCACCGCCATTCACCAAAACATACTGATTGCGACGCAGGCGCAACAGTACTCCTTCCTTCGCGGGTATGACCATTGATCATTAACTCGTAAGCGCTTGATTGAATGAGCGTAGGCGATTGTGGTTAGCCGTGAACAATTATGCTCTCGGCGCTGTTGTTCAATTGACCAACACTGGAGCCAGTCTGCGAATGATTATCTGGTGTTCAAGCTCTTTCAGAAGCAGATCCAACTTAAGGATCCCAATGGGTTCCCCTGCCTTTAGGTAGGCTTCGATTCGTGCAAGCCTTTTGCCCACATCTCCCATTCTGTAAACTCCCAGAGCCCCTTTCAGTGCATGTATCTCATGCAACATTTTTGGATGATCACCAGAATCAGAGGCTTGGCGAATAGCAAGGATTGAAGAGGTGCAGAAACGCTCGAAGACCTTCCACATATCGGTGGGGAGTTCTTGCCCGTCCAACATGCACCCTTCCCGTCCAATTGAAGGATCTGGAATGGCTACCTCGTTCACAGGCAAGTTACAGACTTTGCGCAATGCCCTCTCCAGTGCGGCCAACGATAGCGGCTTGGTCAGAACACCAGCCATTCCTGCGGCCTTACAGGCCTCATGCTCTTGCACGGTCACGTTGGCTGTGGCGGCCAATACCGGCATTTGCGGCCAGTGAGCGCTTGCCTGACGTGCCAGCTCATAACCGTCCATCCCGGGCATCGACAGATCCGTTAGTAGTACATCGAACACCTCACGCTGCAAGTAGCTCAGCGCCTGCACGCCATCCTCGGCGAGTTGCGCCTGGCAACCCAGCAATGCCAACTGCTCTTGGAACAGCCGCCGGTTCACTGGATTGTCCTCGGCTACCAACACACGCAGCCGTCCTGGCAAGGTCAATCGCATCTGCTCACGCTCCGGCAGATATTGCCCTTGCAGCGCGTGGCGCATCGCACTCGCAACCCCCTTCAGGCCATACACAGAGGCACTCAGCACATGCCCTTCGGCAATCGGCTCGCTGGGGCCGTCAGGCCCGCAGTCGATCACCCAAGAAGACTCCTCCACAAGACGGAGCTCGTCGTTCGGGTGCCAGGTCATTCGATCACCCCAGATCAACAGTGCGTCAGCAGACGCAAGGGCCGCTTCGCTCAGTTGTGCCGGGTGCTGATAGACATCAACGCGCACCCCCCAACTTAGCAGCACGCGCTTCAGGTAATTCTGCCAGTGCGGCATTGAGGCCAGCAGCAGAACCTGCTCACCGTCGAAAGCAGGGCAGTCAGGCCGGCTGACTTCTTCGGTCAGTGGCAACGATATGAGGAACACACTGCCCTGCCCTGGTTCGCTGCGAACGGACAAGGTTCCACCCATAGCCTGGGTCAGGCGCGTGCACAGCGTCAGACCCAGACCGGTGCCGCCGTAACGACGATTGATTGTTTCATCCGCCTGACTGAAGGCACGGAAGACTTGTTCCATTTGCGCCGGCGACATACCGATGCCAGTGTCTTCGACCTCGATGTTCAGTCTTGAGCCAATGGCATCAATGTCAATGCGCAGCGTCACCTGCCCCTGCTCGGTGAATTTCAGTGCATTGGACAACAGGTTATTGAGCACCTGTCCCAAACGGGTCGGATCACCCAAAAGCGGCTGAGTCGCCGTCTGCCCGAGTTCGCCTACAAGAGCGAGGCCTTTATTACGGGCGACGGGTGCGAAGATGGCCAAGGTACGCGTCGCAACTTCGAGTGCATCGAACTCAATGCGCTCCAGGTGAAGTTCACCCGCCTCGATTTTGGAAAAGTCCAACACGTCACTGACGATTGCAAGGAGGCTGTCCGACGAGCGCCGGATCGTCTCCAGACGATCACGCTGCTCCTCCAGCGCCGAGTAAGCGAGCAGCTCCAGATTGCCAAGGATGGCGTTAAGCGGCGTACGGATCTCGTGACTCATGGCTGCCAAGAAAGACGACTTCGCGGCACTGGCAGCGTCAGCTGCCTCTTTGGCTTCCTGCAGGCGCTGCTCTACTCGCTTCTTGATGGTCGTATCCGTAAACGCGACCATCAGCACATCACGCCCCCGATAGCGAGCAGGCACCATGCTGGCCGACAGGCTAACCGATGCTCCACTGGCCGTTTCAAAGGTAAGTTCTTCAGAGACGGGTTCCGAGTCGCCGTGCGCCTTTATTTGCAGGCGATGACGGTAGCAACGGATCAATTCACCCTGCAGAGCCAGTTCTCCTCCCCGAACCCGCTCCTGCATATGGATCATTGAAGGGCTTTGCAGCAACGGCTCCCCAGTTTCAGCAACGAGAAGCCCCAGACCAACCGGAGCCATTCCGATGAGTGTCCGACTGAGGTGTTCACTCTCAAACACGCGTTCAGAGCGCCGAATTAAAGGACGAAAGATATGCAACTTGAAATAGATAAGCGAGAACCAGACGAGGCATAGCGTCCCCAACGCCATCAGTGCCTCCAGTCCGATCTGTCTACCCATTACAGAAGCCAGGTCACGCCACGTATACCGAAAGACTAGTAACCAGCCCGTATCACCCAATTCGTCAACCATTGTCAACGTGCCTTGATTGATGACCTCCATGCGCTGTGCATTTATCTGACACTTGAGCTTTTCCAAATTCTGCGCGCCGATGTCGAGCGAGGAGTAATCGCTCGGCAATGACGAGCTGATGACTTGCCCATCGGAAGACACAATCGTGTAGATACCTCCTACTTCCCTTCTAGGTCTTGTTTCTGCTGACAAGCTAGGCATAGGGTATTCCATGACGAGTGCAGCAAAAGGCGAGCCTTGATCAAGCATAGGCCCGGCAATGCGCAATACGCGCTGACCGGTATAAGGATTAGTATAGGGAGGAAGCCAATACAGGGGATGTTTGTCTTCATGCCAGTCACGCTCGCACGACAAAGATATGCGTCGATCCACATCACTGGTCAGCAGGCTTAAATAATGGTCACGGTCGGTCGCAATGCGTCTGCGCTCGAATTCATCCGGCGCAGGGATGATGCCGGCGACGTTGTGACGCAGGCTGTAGAAATAACTGGATAACACTTCCCCTTTAACCATTCTGTCGACAGTCGTGGCCCTGCCCACTTGCTTTGCCAGACTGAAGAAACGACCCAGACCTTCATCGCCCTCAAGCTGCCCTGAACCGAACACCCACTGTGGGCGCAATTCCTGCGAAGACTCCAGTAGCAGTTGGCGGCCCTGTCGACGAAAATCGTGGACATTCGAAAGGTCAACTGGCATCCCTTCTCGCCAGATAACCTCGGCCCCGACTAAAACAATGCGAAATGCATTCTCACGCGCATCAATTTCCTTCAACTGAAGTGCATGTTCTGAGATGAACTCTCTACGCAAGGACTCAAGATGCCTGACTGCAGTTGCACGCGTTTCCATAATGAACGTCAGCAGGATCATCGCGGTCGTCAACGCTCCACTTCCGAAAATGAGGAACCGCTGATAACGACGAAAGCGATTGAGTGCTTCAAGTTGAAGATTTGACACAGTGGCGCGAACGAGCCGTAAATACGGCGCGACCTCGTAAAAGGAGTCAATTATGGGGTCAGCCGCCTGAGTCAAAGTAGAACAGCTACCTTATTGAGGACTAGTCATCGCGAATAAACCCATGATTACGTACCAGTACTACACTTAGGATGAAACACTGGAGTTTTCGCCTTGTGGTTTTCACAATTTTTAAAAGAGGCAAGAAGCGACGCCAATGAAAATTCGACTATTGCTGGCGGATGACCATCCTGCGCTGCTGTCAGGATTGATGCACGAATTGAGGGCGATCCCGACGTTGGAAATAGTAGGGACAGCTGCGGATTCAGGCACACTGGTTGATTTGTTACGGGCCAACGAATGCGATGTGCTGATCACCGACTACGTCATGCCAGGTGGCAAATATGGAGACGGTATTAGCTTGCTTTCCTATATCAAGAGAGCTTATCCAGATCTGAAAATTGTGGTTTTCAGTACGATGGAGAACCCAGCGCTCACTCAGGAACTGGCCAAGTTGGGGATCAATGCCATGCTGGCAAAAACCCAGCATACCAACCAGCTTATTTCCGCCATTCATGCGGTCTACGCTGGCTCAAATTATTTCCCTTCTGAAAACCGCGATACAGGCAGAACAGAAATCAGCCAGAACCCCGTGGCGAATCACTCGCTGACCAAACGGGAATTCGAAGTTGTAAGGCTTTATGTTTCGGGTCTTTCGATAAACGAAATCGCTGATCAATTGCATCGAAGCAAACAGACCATCAGTTCTCAGAAAACCAGCGCCATGCGCAAGCTAGGCATAAGCCGGGACGCAGACCTTTTCCGGTTCGCCTTTGAATCTAGCATGACTGACGGCCCATCCCACTCTAGCGATCAAACATCCTGAGGCCAAGTTACCCCCTCCAACTCCTGCTTGAAAGCTCTTCCTTCAGCCTCCGTTCACTAGCGCAAATTCTGCGGTGGTGAGCGGAGTTTTCGCGCAAAACCAAGTCCGTCAATACTTTAGTACGTGACCCCTTCTCTGCCATTGAAATTCAGACTCAGTCAGAAAGACCCATGATTTCTTCCCCGGTTTAATGGGTACCAAGGAAGGGGGCCGACTCTGCGCAAGAAAACAAATCACATCTTGACGCTCGCCCCCCCTCCTAAATCATTAAACCAACCATTAACACTTTGATTCGTCCAGTAACCAGCCGCCAACAGCCAAAAGGTTGCGCAACAGCAGCGGTTTGCCTTGGAACCTCAGAGTAAATTCGGAAGACATTTTATGGCGTCGCAAACAATCCAGATTTTGCAAATGGAAGGCAAGGAGTTACGGCAAGAAATTCCTCTGCGCCGAGGTTCCAAGGACTCGCAGATCAAAATCAAGGCCACCCCGGATGGCAAATACATCTTGGCCGACAAGGCGACTGGATTTGCACCCGAGAACATTACTGTTCGCCGAGTGGGCAAGGATCTGCACGTCAGCCTGGAAGGCGAACCGCTCGATCCGCCTACGGTCATCATTGAGGACTTCTTCCAGTACAACTCTGAACTGTTGGGTATGGCTGAAAGTGGTGCCTATTACTTTTACGTATCCTCTGATGCTGACGACGACCGTGGAGCCATTGCCTTTCTTCAGGATGGTGACTCCTCGGGATTGGTTCTTGGTGGCGAGCAAGTCGTCAACGTCGAAAAAACTGCAGCTTTTGCCCTTCTGCCATGGGCTGCGGGGGCCATCGGTGTGGGCGCGGGTGCAAGTGCTCTGGGTGGCAAAGGAGGCGGCGGTAGCAAAGATAGCGCCCCTCAGCAGCCTGCCGCACCGACTGCTCCTGCCGACCCAACCCCACCTGCCGTGGTGCCCGCACTTCCAGTCAACCCTGAAGTACCGGTGCCTGGCATTAACAGCCAAATTCCAAAGATAGGCGAGATGGTTGATTCTAAAGGATCAATCCAGGGCGTGATTGAAAAAGGTGGCGTCACCGACGACACCACCCCGACCATCAATGGCACCGGCGAACCGGGCGACACCATCATCGTTCTCGACAAGGGCGAGAAGATTGATGAAACCACCGTCGACGAAAACGGCAACTGGAAATTCATCCCCCCTGAGCTCAGCGAGGGTGACCACGAAATCACTGTTGTGATCAAAGACCAAAACGGTAATGAGTCCAAGCCTTCCGAGCCATGGGAAGTAATCGTTGACACTCTAGCGCCTGACGCACCGACCCTCGTCAGCGTCTACGACGATGCTGACCCGAAAACCGGCGAAGTCGCTCTTGGCGGCGTGACCGACGACACCACCCCGACCCTCAGCGGCAACGCCGAGGCTGGTTCGACCGTAGCCATCTTTGACAACGGCCAGAAGTTGGGTGAAACCCGTGCTGACGCCAATGGCAACTGGTCTTTCACACCTGCTACACCGCTGATCGAAGGTGAGCACAGCTTCACCGTGCAAGCCACCGACATCGCTGGCAATGCCTCCGAACTGTCGAAGGCATGGGACTTGGTGATCGCGGCTGATAACAACAACCCTATCACAGACCTCATCGATGACCAGGGCAGCATTCAGGGTCCAATCGAAAAAGGTGGCGTCACCGACGACACCACTCCGACCATCAATGGCACCGGCGAACCGGGCGACACCATCATCATTCTCGACAAGGGCGAGAAGATCGGTGAAACCACCGTCGACGAAGACGGCAACTGGAAGTTCACACCAGAAACCGAGCTCGGCGATGGCGACCACGAAATCACCGTGGTAATTCAAGATCCTGCGGGCAATCAGTCCAATCCGTCCGATCCATGGGAATTCACCGTCGACACCCAGGCGCCTGACGCACCGAGCATCAGCAGCGTCTACGACGACGCGGGCGTGAAAACCGGTGAACTCGCGTTCGGTGCCATCACCGACGACACCACGCCTACCCTCAGCGGCAACGCCGAGGCTGGTTCGACCGTAGCCATCTTTGACAACGGCCAGAAGTTGGGTGAAACCCGTGCTGACGCCAATGGCAACTGGTCTTTCACACCTGCCACACCGCTGATCGAAGGTGAACACAGCTTCACCGTGCAAGCCACCGACATCGCTGGCAATGCCTCCGACCTGTCCGAGGCTTGGGATGTCGTGATCGATACCACCGCGCCTGAACAACCAGGTATTGACGGCCAAGGTCCAGGCATCAGTGGCATCATCGATGATCAGGGCGCTGTCCAGGGCCCGATTGAGAACGGCGGCGTCACCGACGACACCACTCCGACCATCAATGGCACCGGCGAACCGGGCGACACCATCATCGTTCTCGACAAGGGCGAGAAGATCGGTGAAACCACCGTCGACGAAGACGGCAACTGGAAGTTCACCAGAAACCGAGCTCGGCGATGGCGACCACGAAATCACCGTGGTGATTCAAGATCCTGCGGGCAATCAGTCCAATCCGTCCGATGCATGGGAATTCACCGTCGACACCCAGGCGCCTGACGCACCGAGCATCGGCAGCGTCTACGACGACGCAGGCGTGAAAACCGGTGAACTCGCGTTCGGTGCCATCACCGACGACAACACGCCGACCCTCAGCGGCAACGCCGAGGCTGGTTCGACCGTAGCCATCTTTGACAACGGCCAGAAGTTGGGTGAAACCCGTGCTGACGCCAATGGCAACTGGTCTTTCACACCTGCCACACCGCTGATCGAAGGTGAACACAGCTTCACCGTGCAAGCCACCGACATCGCTGGCAATGCCTCCGACCTGTCCGAGGCTTGGGATGTCGTGATCGATACCACCGCGCCTGAACAACCAGGTATTGACGGCCAAGGTCCAGGCATCAGTGGCATCATCGATGATCAGGGCGCTGTCCAGGGCCCGATTGAGAACGGCGGCGTCACCGACGACACCACTCCGACCATCAATGGCACCGGCGAACCGGGCGACACCATCATCGTTCTCGACAAGGGCGAGAAGATCGGTGAAACCACCGTCGACGAAGACGGCAACTGGAAGTTCACACCAGAAACCGAGCTCGGCGATGGCGACCACGAAATCACCGTGGTAATTCAAGATCCTGCGGGCAATCAGTCCAATCCGTCCGATGCATGGGAATTCACCGTCGACACCCAGGCGCCTGAGGCACCGAGCATCGGCAGCGTCTACGACGACGCAGGCGTGAAAACCGGTGAACTCGCGTTCGGTGCCATCACCGACGACACCACGCCGACCCTCAGCGGCAACGCCGAGGCTGGTTCGACCGTAGCCATCTTTGACAACGGCCAGAAGTTGGGTGAAACCCGTGCTGACGCCAATGGCAACTGGTCTTTCACACCTGCCACATCACTGATCGAAGGTGAACACAGCTTCACCGTGCAAGCCACCGACATCGCTGGCAATGCCTCCGACCTGTCCGAGGCTTGGGATGTCGTGATCGATACCACCGCGCCTGAGCAACCAGGTATTGACGGCCAAGGTCCAGGCATCAGTGGCATCATCGATGATCAGGGCGCTGTCCAGGGCCCGATTGAGAACGGCGGCGTCACCGACGACACCACTCCGACCATCAATGGCACCGGCGAACCGGGCGACACCATCATCGTTCTCGACAAGGGCGAGAAGATCGGTGAAACCACCGTCGACGAAGACGGCAACTGGAAGTTCACACCAGAAACCGAGCTCGGCGATGGCGACCACGAAATCACCGTGGTAATTCAAGATCCTGCGGGCAATCAGTCCAATCCGTCCGATCCATGGGAATTCACCGTCGACACCCAGGCGCCTGACGCACCGAGCATCGGCAGCGTCTACGATGACGCAGGCGTGAAAACCGGTGAACTCGCGTTCGGTGCCATCACCGACGACACCACTCCGACCCTCAGCGGCAACGCCGAGGCTGGTTCGACCGTAGCCATCTTTGACAATGGCCAGAAGTTGGGTGAAACCCGTGCTGACGCCAATGGCAACTGGTCTTTCACACCTGCCACACCGCTGATCGAAGGTGAGCACAGCTTCACCGTGCAAGCCACTGACATCGCTGGCAATACCTCCGACCTGTCGCAGGCCTGGGATGTTGAGATCAATACTACCGCTCCAGAAATTAATAGCCCTATTACCAACATCATCGATGATGTCGGCAGCGTCCAGGGCCCGATCAAAATGGGCGGCGTCACCGACGACACCACTCCGACCATCAATGGCACCGGCGAACCGGGCGACACCATCATCGTTCTCGACAAGGGCGAGAAGATTGGTGAAACCACCGTCGACGAAGACGGCAACTGGAAGTTCACACCAGAAACCGAGCTCGGCGATGGCGACCACGAAATCACCGTGGTAATTCAAGATCCTGCGGGCAATCAGTCCAATCCGTCCGATCCATGGGAATTCACCGTCGACACCCAGGCGCCTGACGCACCGAGCATCAGCAGCGTCTACGACGACGCGGGCGTGAAAACCGGTGAACTCGCGTTCGGTGCCATCACCGACGACACCACGCCTACCCTCAGCGGCAACGCCGAGGCTGGTTCGACCGTAGCCATCTTTGACAACGGCCAGAAGTTGGGTGAAACCCGTGCTGACGCCAATGGCAACTGGTCTTTCACACCTGCCACACCGCTGATCGAAGGTGAACACAGCTTCACCGTGCAAGCCACCGACATCGCTGGCAATGCCTCCGACCTGTCCGAGGCTTGGGATGTCGTGATCGATACCACCGCGCCTGAACAACCAGGTATTGACGGCCAAGGTCCAGGCATCAGTGGCATCATCGATGATCAGGGCGCTGTCCAGGGCCCGATTGAGAACGGCGGCGTCACCGACGACACCACTCCGACCATCAATGGCACCGGCGAACCGGGCGACACCATCATCGTTCTCGACAAGGGCGAGAAGATCGGTGAAACCACCGTCGACGAAGACGGCAACTGGAAGTTCACACCAGAAACCGAGCTCGGCGATGGCGACCACGAAATCACCGTGGTGATTCAAGATCCTGCGGGCAATCAGTCCAATCCGTCCGATCCATGGGAATTCACCGTCGACACCCAGGCGCCTGACGCACCGAGCATCGGCAGCGTCTACGACGACGCAGGCGTGAAAACCGGTGAACTCGCGTTCGGTGCCATCACCGACGACACCACGCCCGACCCTCAGCGGCAACGCCGAGGCTGGTTCGACCGTAGCCATCTTTGACAACGGCCAGAAGTTGGGTGAAACCCGTGCTGACGCCAATGGCAACTGGTCTTTCACACCTGCCACACCGCTGATCGAAGGTGAACACAGCTTCACCGTGCAAGCCACCGACATCGCTGGCAATGCCTCCGACCTGTCCGAGGCTTGGGATGTCGTGATCGATACCACCGCGCCTGAACAACCAGGTATTGACGGCCAAGGTCAGGCATCAGTGGCATCATCGATGATCAGGGCGCTGTCCAGGGCCCGATTGAGAACCGGCGTCACCGACGACACCACTCCGACCATCAATGGCACCGGCGAACCGGGCGACACCATCATCGTTCTCGACAAGGGCGAGAAGATCGGTGAAACCACCGTCGACGAAGACGGCAACTGGAAGTTCACACCAGAAACCGAGCTCGGCGATGGCGACCACGAAATCACCGTGGTAATTCAAGATCCTGCGGGCAATCAGTCCAATCCGTCCGATCCATGGGAATTCACCGTCGACACCCAGGCGCCTGAGGCACCGAGCATCGGCAGCGTCTACGACGACGCAGGCGTGAAAACCGGTGAACTCGCGTTCGGTGCCATCACCGACGACACCACGCCGACCCTCAGCGGCAACGCCGAGGCTGGTTCGACCGTAGCCATCTTTGACAACGGCCAGAAGTTGGGTGAAACCCGTGCTGACGCCAATGGCAACTGGTCTTTCACACCTGCCACATCGCTGATCGAAGGTGAACACAGCTTCACCGTGCAAGCCACCGACATCGCTGGTGCCTGCCTCCGACCTGTCCGAGGCTTGGGATGTCGTGATCGATACCACCGCGCCTGAGCAACCAGGTATTGACGGCCAAGGTCCAGGCATCAGTGGCATCATCGATGATCAGGGCGCTGTCCAGGGCCCGATTGAGAACGGCGGCGTCACCGACGACACCACTCCGACCATCAATGGCACCGGCGAACCGGGCGACACCATCATCGTTCTCGACAAGGGCGAGAAGATCGGTGAAACCACCGTCGACGAAGACGGCAACTGGAAGTTCACACCAGAAACCGAGCTCGGCGATGGCGACCACGAAATAACCGTGGTAATTCAAGATCCTGCGGGCAATCAGTCCAATCCGTCCGATCCATGGGAATTCACCGTCGACACCCAGGCGCCTGACGCACCGAGCATCAGCAGCGTCTACGACGACGCGGGCGTGAAAACCGGTGAACTCGCGTTCGGTGCCATCACCGACGACACCACGCCGACCCTCAGCGGCAACGCCGAGGCTGGTTCGACCGTAGCCATCTTTGACAACGGCCAGAAGTTGGGTGAAACCCGTGCTGACGCCAATGGCAACTGGTCTTTCACACCTGCCACACCGCTGATCGAAGGTGAGCACAGCTTCACCGTGCAAGCCACCGACATCGCTGGCAATGCCTCCGACCTGTCCGAGGCTTGGGATGTCGTGATCGATACCACCGCGCCTGAGCAACCAGGTATTGACGGCCAAGGTCCAGGCATCAGTGGCATCATCGATGATCAGGGCGCTGTCCAGGGCCCGATTGAGAACGGCGGCGTCACCGACGACACCACTCCGACCATCAATGGCACCGGCGAACCGGGCGACACCATCATCGTTCTCGACAAGGGCGAGAAGATCGGTGAAACCACCGTCGACGAAGACGGCAACTGGAAGTTCACACCAGAAACCGAGCTCGGCGATGGCGACCACGAAATCACCGTGGTAATTCAAGATCCTGCGGGCAATCAGTCCAATCCGTCCGATCCATGGGAGTTCACCGTCGACACCCAGGCGCCTGAGGCACCGAGCATCGTCAGCGTATACGACGACGTCGGTGAAAAGACCGGTGAGCTGGAGTCCGGAGATATCACCGACGACCAGCAACCGACGCTCAATGGCAAAGCCGAAGCCGGTTCGAATGTGCTGATCTTCGACAACGGCCAAAAGCTGGGTGAAACCCGTGCTGACGCCAATGGCAACTGGTCTTTCACCCCCGTCACACCGCTGATCGCAGGTGAGCACAGCTTCACCGTAAACGCCATCGATGTGGCTGGTAATGTCTCAGCATCGTCGGATGCCTGGGCGATCGTAGTCAACGACGGGCGTGTTCAGCAGCCTGTTATTGAAGTCGTGAATGACGATGTGGGTCAACTGACCGGTGCATTGAATTCCGGCGACGTAACTGACGATGAACGTCCAGAAATTTCGGGCAGCAGTGAATCGGGTGCCACCGTGGTCATTTATGACCGTGGTGTCGAGATCGGCCGTGTTCAAGCCGACGATCAAGGCAAGTGGACCTTCACGCCAGAAACAGCACTGGTTGACGGCGAATATAGCTTTACCGCTGTCGCAGTCAACGCTGCCGGCAATAGCAGTGATGCTTCGGAACCGTTCGACCTGATCGTTTACACGGGCAACGGTCCAACTCAGATTGCTCGCCTCGGCTACATGGGCAAGGACTCCGGCCAGGATGGTCACGACTACATCACCGACAACGGTAGCTTTGGTCGACTGATGCAGGGTGAATTGAGTGCCAAGCTATTGGCCGGTCAAAGCCTGCAGATATCCACGGATGGTGGCCTGAACTGGTTCAACGCGATCGTGGACGGAACCAACTGGGCTGCTCAAGACGTGAATGCGCATAAGGCGAACTGGAGTATCCAGACCCGTGTCGTGGATGAGGCAGGCAACTCTGGTTACGTGATGACACAAGACGTCATCCTGGACACCATCGTGCCGCGTACGCCGACCTCAATTCTGTTGAGCAACAACGAATTGCAGATTGGCTTCAATCCTGCCGACGTGGTCGTCGGAGATCGCATTACGATCATTGCCGACGGTGGTGCGCACCGCTTCGAGCATACCCTGACGCAGGATGACGTCGCCGCAGGTGTCGTGAATGTGGATGTGGGTTCGATCAGCAGTGCCAGCGCCGCGCTGGTGGATTATGCCGGCAACCTGTCCGGTTTCGCTAACACCGGCACCGGCCCAAGCGTGAACTCGCTGTTGATCGGGGACGTCTCCGAGGTCTACGGACAAGCCCGCGACAATATCTTCACCATAAATGATGTCAGCGTGCTGGATCAGATCAAGGTGATCGAAGGCAACGCCGGCGTGGACACTCTCAAGCTGACCGGTGCGAATCAGGTACTGGATCTGTCGGCATGGCAGGGTCGCCTGAGCTCGGTAGAAGTCATCGACATCACCGGTTCGGGTGACAACACCTTGAAAGTCTCGCTGGGCGATGTTTTGGATAACGGTCACCTCGGTGCGTTCATCAATGACGACAGCGTACAGCTGGCCGTCAAAGGTAATTCCGGCGACGTTGTTCAACTAAGTGATCTGTTACCAAATGGCATGGACATCGGCGACTGGGAAAACCTCGGTGTCGTGATCGCCGCCGGGGTCACCTACGAGGTTTACCAGCACACCGGCGTGGAAGCGGAAATCCTAGTGCAACAGGGCGTTACGGTGCAAATCGTCTAACGCTAACCAAGAGCGCCCTTTACGGGCGCTTTTGTCGAGGCAAATCAAACGCATCCGTGTATTGGCGATTGATACAAAAAACTGGTTTATACCCTGTTAATTTAACTATGAGATTCGCTGATGAACTTCGCTTATTTAGATGATCAGAATACCCTTTACTTCACTCCATTGAATGGCCAAGAAAATAACGTCTTTACCGTTCAAGCAATGGATGGCGCTCGTTATATCTTCACTGAACAGAACGATACCAATTTCAACGAAACCGTTTCCGGCGTGCATGTCGGCAATGACTTGTATCTCAACTTCAGATCGAGTCAGGCGCCCTCCTCTATTGTTGTAAAAGACTTCTATCAATTCAATACGAGCATCTACGGTCTGACTCAGGGCGGCGAATACCGCATGTACCTCCCGTCCGACAGTGCTTCGGCTCAGGGTGGCGTGTCTTTTGTCAGCGTAGAGCTGGGCATGCAGCAAGATCAGGCTGAAGCTGACTCCTTTAAGGTAATTCAGCAAGCCGTGACTTTTCAGCATCTTGACACACTCAGCGAGTCGTTGAATCCAACGGTTGGCTCCCCTGTTGAACAAGTGAAACCTTTGCATTTAATGGCATCGCCTGAGCCAGCGGCAGCTCCTTTCGTCACACAGCCTGTCATTAATGGAATCTACGATCAGGTAGGTAGCAAGCAAGGCGCTTTGATCACAGGCAGTGTGACAGATGACAAAATGCCTTTGCTTATGGGAGTTGGTCAGCCTAATTCGACGCTGGATATTCTGCAAAACGGTGAAAAGATTGGAACCGTTCAAGTAGATGCGCAAGGCAATTGGTCTTTCTTGACTGACGTGCCATATGATGAGAGCGGACAACTTTTCTTCGTCCGCGATACAGCGACAGGCGCCACCTCAAATAACTTCGTATTTATCATTGATACAGTTGCACCAAAGAGAGCCGAGATAATTAATGCTACGGACGATCACTCCGGAGCTACAAAAGTCATCGCCTCTGCGGGGTATACCAATGACAATACCCCAACACTTTCGGGTAAAGCCGAAGAAAATTGCATGGTCGCCATATACAATGGAAAGCAACTCATTGGCACGACTTATACTGATCAGTTGGGCAACTGGAGTTTTACTCCAGTCTTTCTGATTCCTGATAATTTTTATTCTTTTAATGCTGTTGCTATCGACTTTTCCGGTAACACAGGCCTAGCATCGACCAAGTACTCGTTCACCGTCGATACATTGGCTCCCAACCAGCCAGAAATCATCCAGGTTATCGACAATGTCGGGGCTGTCACTGGCCCTGTGCGCAACGGCGGAGGAACTGATGACACTACTCCAACGTTCAATGGCCTTGCCGAACCTGGAAGTCGAGTCGCAATTTATGGCAACGGCCAGAAGCTAGGTGAAGTCAGGGCCGATGCTTCCGGCAACTGGAGCTTTACGCCTGACTCACCATTAGATAAGGGCACTTATGTTTTCACGGCGACCGCTACCGACAAGACTGAGAACCAATCTCAAGCCTCGGCGCCCTGGAGCCTGAACATCGTACTCGACGCACCTGCAATGCCGATTGTCGAGTCTGTCTACGACGACCATGGCCCAATCAAGTACGAGATCAACTCTGGCGATATCACGGATGACGCAACTCCCACGATCAAAGGAAGCGCTGACGCCAATACGATCGTCGTTATCTATGACAATGGCGAAGAGATCGGAAGCGTACCCACTGACGAAAACGGCCATTGGAGTTTCACACCACCAACGTCACTGACGGATGGAGACCACAGCCTTACTTTCGTCGCGGTCAACGAGGCCGGGAACAGCAGTGATGTCAGTGCACCGTGGATCATTGTCGTCGACACCGAAGCCCCTGACCTACCAAGCATCAGCAGCGTCTACGACGACGCGGGCGTGAAAACCGGTGAACTCGCGTTCGGTGCCATCACCGACGACACCACGCCGACCCTCAGCGGCAACGCCGAGGCTGGTTCGACCGTAGCCATCTTTGACAACGGCCAGAAGTTGGGTGAAACCCGTGCTGACGCCAATGGCAACTGGTCTTTCACACCTGCCACACCGCTGATCGAAGGTGAACACAGCTTCACCGTGCAAGCCACCGACATCGCTGGCAATGCCTCCGACCTGTCCGAGGCTTGGGATGTCGTGATCGATACCACCGCGCCTGAACAACCAGGTATTGACGGCCAAGGTCCAGGCATCAGTGGCATCATCGATGATCAGGGCGCTGTCCAGGGCCCGATTGAGAACGGCGGCGTCACCGACGACACCACTCCGACCATCAATGGCACCGGCGAACCGGGCGACACCATCATCGTTCTCGACAAGGGCGAGAAGATCGGTGAAACCACCGTCGACGAAGACGGCAACTGGAAGTTCACACCAGAAACCGAGCTCGGCGATGGCGACCACGAAATCACCGTGGTGATTCAAGATCCTGCGGGCAATCAGTCCAATCCGTCCGATCCATGGGAATTCACCGTCGACACCCAGGCGCCTGACGCACCGAGCATCGGCAGCGTCTACGACGACGCAGGCGTGAAAACCGGTGAACTCGCGTTCGGTGCCATCACCGACGACAACACGCCGACCCTCAGCGGCAACGCCGAGGCTGGTTCGACCGTAGCCATCTTTGACAACGGCCAGAAGTTGGGTGAAACCCGTGCTGACGCCAATGGCAACTGGTCTTTCACACCTGCCACACCGCTGATCGAAGGTGAACACAGCTTCACCGTGCAAGCCACCGACATCGCTGGCAATGCCTGGCCCTCCGACCTGTCCGAGGCTTGGGATGTCGTGATCGATACCACCGCGCCTGAACAACCAGGTATTGACGGCCAAGGTCCAGGCATCAGTGGCATCATCGATGATCAGGGCGCTGTCCAGGGCCCGATTGAGAACGGCGGCGTCACCGACGACACCACTCCGACCATCAATGGCACCGGCGAACCGGGCGACACCATCATCGTTCTCGACAAGGGCGAGAAGATCGGTGAAACCACCGTCGACGAAGACGGCAACTGGAAGTTCACACCAGAAACCGAGCTCGGCGATGGCGACCACGAAATCACCGTGGTAATTCAAGATCCTGCGGGCAATCAGTCCAATCCGTCCGATGCATGGGAATTCACCGTCGACACCCAGGCGCCTGAGGCACCGAGCATCGGCAGCGTCTACGACGACGCAGGCGTGAAAACCGGTGAACTCGCGTTCGGTGCCATCACCGACGACACCACGCCGACCCTCAGCGGCAACGCCGAGGCTGGTTCGACCGTAGCCATCTGACAACGGCCAGAAGTTGGGTGAAACCCGTGCTGACGCCAATGGCAACTGGTCTTTCACACCTGCCACATCACTGATCGAAGGTGAACACAGCTTCACCGTGCAAGCCACCGACATCGCTGGCAATGCCTCCGACCTGTCCGAGGCTTGGGATGTCGTGATCGATACCACCGCGCCTGAGCAACCAGGTATTGACGGCCAAGGTCCAGGCATCAGTGGCATCATCGATGATCAGGGCGCTGTCCAGGGCCCGATTGAGAACGGCGGCGTCACCGACGACACCACTCCGACCATCAATGGCACCGGCGAACCGGGCGACACCATCATCGTTCTCGACAAGGGCGAGAAGATCGGTGAAACCACCGTCGACGAAGACGGCAACTGGAAGTTCACACCAGAAACCGAGCTCGGCGATGGCGACCACGAAATCACCGTGGTAATTCAAGATCCTGCGGGCAATCAGTCCAATCCGTCCGATCCATGGGAATTCACCGTCGACACCCAGGCGCCTGACGCACCGAGCATCGGCAGCGTCTACGACAACGCGGGTGTGAGAACAGGCGAACTCGCTTCCGGCGACATCACCGACGACACCACCCCGACCTTCAGTGGCCAAGCCGAGGCTGGTTCGACAGTGGCCATCTATGACAATAGCCAGAAGCTCGGGGAAATCCGTGCCGACGCCAACGGCAAATGGTCTTTCACTCCTGCAACGCCTCTGCCTGAAGGCGAGCACAGCTTCACCGCGCAAGCCACAGACACCGCCGGCAATGCATCCGATCTGTCCGAGGCCTGGGATGTCGTGATCGACACCACAGCGCCTGAGCAACCAGGTACTGAGGGCCAGGGTCCTGGCATTAGCAGCATCACCGATGACCAGGGCAGCATTCAGGGTCCGATCAAGAAAGGCGTTGTCACCGACGACACCACTCCGACCATCAATGGCACCGGCGAACCGGGCGACACCATCATCGTTCTCGACAAGGGCGAGAACATCGGTGAAACCACCGTCGACGAAGACGGCAACTGGAAGCTCACACCAGAAACCGAGCTCGGCGATGGCGATCACGAAATCACCGTGGTGATTCAAGATCCTGCGGGCAATCAGTCCAATCCGTCCGATCCATGGGAGCTCACCGTCGACACCCAGGCGCCTGAGGCACCGAGCATCGTCAGCGTATACGACGACGTCGGTGAAAAGACCGGTGAGCTGGAGTCCGGAGATATCACCGACGACCAGCAACCGACGCTCAATGGCAAAGCCGAAGCCGGTTCGAACGTGGTTATCTACGACAATATTCAGAAACTGGGTGAAACCCGTACTGATAGTAATGGAAACTGGTTCTTCACCCCCGTCACACCGCTGATCGCAGGTGAGCACAGCTTCACCGTAAACGCCATCGATGTGGCTGGTAATGTCTCAGCATCGTCGGATGCCTGGGCGATCGTAGTCAACGACGGGCGTGTTCAGCAGCCTGTTATTGAAGTCGTAAATGACGATGTGGGTCAACTGACGGGTGCATTGAATTCCGGCGACGTAACTGACGATGAACGTCCAGAAATTTCGGGCAGCAGTGAATCGGGTGCCACCGTGGTCATTTATGACCGTGGTGTCGAGATCGGCCGTGTTCAAGCCGACGATCAAGGCAAGTGGACCTTCACGCCAGAAACAGCACTGGCTGACGGCGAATATAGCTTTACCGCTGTCGCAGTCAACGCTGCCGGCAATAGCAGTGATGCTTCGGAACCGTTCGACCTGATCGTCTACACCGGCAACGGTCCGACTCAGATTGCTCGCCTCGGCTACATGGGCAAGGACTCAGGCCAGGATGGTCACGACTACATCACCGACAACGGTAGCTTTGGTCGACTGATGCAGGGTGAATTGAGTGCCAAGCTATTGGCCGGTCAAAGCCTGCAGATATCCACGGATGGTGGCCTGAACTGGTTCAACGCGATCGTGGACGGAACCAACTGGGCCGCTCAAGACGTGAATGCTCATGCGGCGAACTGGAGTATCCAGACCCGTGTCGTGGACGATTCGAACAACGCCGGTTACGTGATGACACAAGTCGTAACCCTGGACACCATCCTGCCACGTACGCCGACCTCAATTCTGTTGAGCGGCAATCAGTTGCAAATTGGTTTCAATCCGGCCGCGGTGATGGTAGGTGATCGCATTGCAATCATCGCAGACGGTGGTGCGCACCGCTTCGAGCATATCCTGACGCAGGATGACGTCGCCGCAGGTGTCGTGAATGTGGATGTGGGTTCGATCAGCAGTGCCAGCGCCGCGCTGGTGGATTATGCCGGCAACCTGTCCGGTTTTGCTAACACCAGCACCGGACCAAGCGTGAACTCGCTGTTAATCGGGGACGTCTCCGAGGTCTACGGACAAGCCCGCGACAATATCTTCACCATCAATGATGTCAGCGTGCTGGATCAGATCAAGGTGATCGAAGGCAACGCCGGCGTGGACACTCTCAAGCTGACCGGTGCGAATCAGGTACTGGACCTGTCGGCATGGCAGGGTCGCCTGAGCTCGGTAGAAGTCATCGACATCACCGGCTCGGGTAACAACACCGTCAAAGTATCGCTAGGCGATGTGCTGGACACTGGGCACCTCGGCGCCTTCATCAACGACGACAGCGTGCAACTAGCGGTCAAGGGAAATGTCGGCGACGTCGTTCAGCTAAGTGATCTATTGCCTAACGGCATGGACGTTGGCGATTGGGAAAACCTCGGAGTCGTGATCGCCGCCGGGGTCACCTACGACGTTTACCACAACACAGGCATGGAAGCAGAAGTCCTGGTGCAACAGGGCGTGACGGTACAAATCGTTTAACTAATATGAAGGGGGGTGCCGAGTGCTCCCCTTTTTTAGCTTATCTCAACCATCCCTTATGTCTAATGACAGGGCTCAAAATCAAATTTCAGGAATTACCTGAGGAGTTTTTCAACTATGCAACTCATTAAACGAGCTACCTTGCTTCCGCTTGTGCTTTCCTTTTTTTTCGCTCCAATTGCCTTGGGACTGAATGAAGCGCCGAGCAAAACCTCAGATCTGCTATTTCAAAGCTATCAACCGTCTTCAGCGGCGGCCAAAACCCAGGCAAAGGTCATCTACTACCGCGAAAAAAACGGAAAGGAAAAGGAGCCCGCAGCGAATGTTTACGTTGATGGCCACTTCCATACCACGTTGATGCCTGGCAGCTATACCGTGTTCTGCATATCTCCGGGTCAGCACGTCTTGGGCGCCTATGAACACGATGCTCCGCTGTATGTAGGAAAGTCCAAAGAGAGCCATCACATGCTGCTTGAAGCGGGAAAAACCTACTTTGTGAAGAATCCAGTTGATGCTTCTGGAGTACCAGTGGAGATCAAACGCGCAGAAGCTGAATTGAGCTTGAAAAAGCTCAACAAGCAACAGCGTTTTGTTTCGCGCGCTCCGATCCAGTCATGCATCACTCAGTAACCCAGCAAGAAGCTAACCGTGGGATCAAGAAAATCGTGTTCACATAAGCTTGGTACCCATAAAAAAGACTTCTGTAATACCCAACACTTCCTACCTGAACGAGAGTGAATGGACTCACTCTCGTATTGCTTCAAGTATCCGCCAGCCCACCCCGGGCCAGACTAATACAGTCAGCCCCCCCACTCTCGTACCCGTCTTAATATTTGTCGCGCTTATTCGAACCGGCCTGACAGACCTCAAGGCAGCCGAACATTAAAGTTCTTCCCCATCGAAAGGGGTGAAGCAATGTTCTTCTCCACGCGTGCTTTCCCCCCGAGACCCAAGCAAATCGCGGCCTGTTATTTTTCAGGACGTCGATCGCTCTGGCGAAACCCAGAGCCAGTCACAACCCTGAGGAAAGTAGTGATGCCATCGGCAAGCCAAGAACTGAATCAAGAAGCGTCGTTAATGCTTCCACCCTCCAGTCGGATCATCGACACACTGCTCCAGTGCACGCTGTGGATGTGTGAGCGTCAAGGTGCTCCGCGCACTGCCGAAAGTCTGTGCTCAGGCCTTCCAAAAGGGATTTTGCTGACGCCATCGCAGGCGAAGATCGCCATGGAAAACGTTGGTCTGACGGTGGGCATTGTCCGTCGTCGTGCCCACGAGTTTTCCTCGCACCTGATGCCAATCATCCTGCTGCGCAAGGACCAGGGCGCGGCCATCCTGTTCGGATCTCGTCGTGACGAAGCAGGGAAAATCCTCTTTCAAGTCATGTTGCCTGAGATGGGTGCCGACACCCGCGTGGAGATCGATCAACAGGAACTGTCGACCTGGTATTCGGAACACGCCATTCTGGTCAAGCCTAACGCCCGGATCGATACCCGCGCCGGTGAAGAAACGCCACGCTCTGCCGGTCATTGGCTGTTCAGTACCCTGTGGAGCTATCGTCGTTACTACCGTAGCGCGGCCTTGGCGGCCGTGATCGTGAACCTACTGGCCTTGGCCAGCATTTTTTTCACGATGAACGTCTACGACCGAGTCGTTCCCAACCAGGCCTACGTGACCCTCTGGTCGCTAGCCATTGGCGTAGTCATCGCCATGGGTTTCGAAGCGACTACCCGTTACCTGAGAGCGCACCTGCTGGATGTGGCGGCAAAGAAAGTCGACCTGGTCGTGGGCTCCCGATTGTTCCGACAGGCACTGGCTGTGCGCATGGAGCATAAACCTGCCTCCGCCGGCGCGTTCGCCAACCAGGTACGTGAATTCGAATCGGTTCGAGACTTCTTCACCTCGGCAACCCTTGCCGCGTTGTCCGACCTGCCTTTCGTTCTGTTGTTCGTGGGCGTGATCTTTATGATCGGTGGCCCGCTGGGCTGGGTTTCGTTGTTGATGGTGCCCTGCATCGTTCTGATCAGCGTCGCCATCCAGTGGCCGCTGGCCCGGACCATGCGTGAAAATCTGCGTGAGTCCTCGCTCAAGCAAGGCGTTCTGCTGGAGTCTGTAGAAGGCATGGAAACCCTCAAGGCCGTCGGTGGTGAAGGCTACATGACGCGCCGCTGGGAAGCGTTCAGTGCTGCCGCTGCGAGCACTTCGATGAAGTCGCGTCAGCTCAGCAGTACGGCGATGAATCTGGTGGCCTTCCTGCAACAAATCCAGACCGTCGTGCTGGTGGTTATCGGTGTCTATTTGATTGGCAACGGTGATCTGTCCCAAGGCGCGTTGATCGGTACCGTCATGCTCGCAGGCCGAGCCACCGCCCCGTTGACTCAGGTCGCAGGCCTGGCCGTGCGTTACCAGCAAGCCAAGGCAGCACTGGCCGGTTTGAATCGTTTGATGGGCATGCCGGTGGATCGCGATGCCGACAAACACTACCTTCCGCAGCCGCCACTGAACGGCAAGCTGGAACTTTCGGGGATCAACTTCGCCTATCCATCGCCCCCGGACAAGCCGAACCCGCCAGCGCTGGAAAACATCAACGTGTCCATCCGACCAGGTGAGCGCGTGGCCATTCTGGGCAAGATCGGCAGCGGTAAATCGACACTTCTGCGTTTGATTGCTCGCCTCTATCAGCCAACTGCCGGACAGATGCTGATCGGTGGTCTGGATGTTGCGCAGGTTGATCCAGCGGACTGGCGCAATGCTGTGGGTTACGTCGGCCAGGACGCGCGTCTGTTTTACGGCACCTTGCGGGAAAACGTGATGATTGGTCGCCCGGACGCCTCTGCAGACGAATTGCTGCGTGTACTTCAACTGACAGGCCTGGATCGTATTGCCCAGAAACACCCAATGGGCATCAACCTGCCAATCGGCGAAATGGGTGAAGGGTTGTCCGGAGGACAGCGTCAACTGGTCTCCCTGGCCCGCAGCCTGATCGCTCGACCACAGACGTTGCTGCTGGACGAACCGACCAGCGCCATGGATACACAGACCGAAGCCGTCTTCATGTCGCATCTGACCCGCGCCACTGAAGGCCAAACCCTGATTCTGGTCACGCATCGCACGACCTTGCTCAACATTGTGGACCGCATATTGGTGGTCGACGAGGGACGCATCGTCGCTGACGGTCCGAAGAACGAAATCATTGCGGCGCTGACAGCAACCGGCGAGCGTGAAACGAAGAACAAGCCGGCACCCGCACAGCAAGCCCGCAGGGCCGAAGCTTAATCCCAGATCCAATCAGGCGGACTATGCTAATACCATGCTCCGCCGAGGAAATTGAAATGTTTAATGCATTGAAGCGCCGCTTCCAGCGCTCGACTCCGGCTGCACCGTTGAAAGCAGGCGATGCCGCTTTTATGAGTGATCTGCGTGAATCACTACTCACTCAATCCACGCCAGGATCACGTGTGGTGATGTACGTGATTGGCGCAATCTTGATAGCAGGCGCTACTTGGGCTCACTTCGCCCGCGTTGAAGAGATTACTCAAGGTGAAGGCAAGATTATTTCCAAAAGCCGCGAGCAAGTGATTGAAAGCCTGGAGGGCGGAATCATTGATGAACTGTTGGTGCGTGAAGGCGACATCGTTGAGAAAGGCCAGCCGCTGATCAAAATCAACCCGACCCGCGCCCAGTCCACTTATCAAGAGCTGTATGCCAAATACATGGGTATGAAGGCAATGATCGCCCGATTGCGAGCCGAAGCCTACCAAGTGCCCCTTGAATTTCCCGACGACGTTAAAGGCGAGCCTTTGATGATCGAACAGGAAACTCAAGCCTTTCGCGCACGCAAAAAGGCGTTAGAGGACAGCGTGAATGCTCTGCAGAATAGCCACGCGTTGATCATGAAAGAAATGGCGCTTGCTCAGCCATTGGCCGCGCGAGGACTGCTGTCTGACGTAGAAATCCTGCGCATGCAGCGCCAGGCTAACGACTTAAAAGTTCAGATGGTTGAGCGTCGCAACCGCTATCAGGGAGAAGCGAACTCTGAATTGGTAAAAGTCGAGCTTGAGATTGCTCAAGTCGCAGAGAATCTGGTCGGACGCAAGGATGTACTGGAACGTACGACTATTAACGCGCCGGTATACGGCACCGTGAAGAACGTTCGCATAAGCACGATTGGTGGCGTGGTTCAGCCCGGTGAAGACATTATGGAAATCGTACCGTTGGAGGACCAATTGATTGTCGAAGGACAGATCAAGCCACAAGACGTTGCCTTCTTACACCCAGGATTACCAGCGACCGTAAAGATTTCTGCATATGACTACGGTATTTATGGAGGCCTAAAAGGAACGGTCGTACACATCAGTCCAGACACACTGCAGGACGAAAAAAAGCTCGCAGCAGGGCGTCCAGACGCCATTTATTACCGGGTTCAAATACTCACAGATACCAGTTGGCTTGAGGCGTCTGGGAAGCGTTTGCCGATAATTCCGGGCATGACCGCCACTGTAGAGATTCGGACCGGTGAAAAAACAATTCTGGACTACCTGCTGAAACCCATTTTCAAAGCGAAAGAAGCCTTCCGCGAGAGATAACTCATCATGCCGGATGATGGGTTGGACGTTGGTGCCTTCATCAACGACGACAGCGTACAGTTGGCGATGAAGCGGAATGCCGCCAATTTGGTTCAATTGAGCGATCTGTTGCCAAAAGGGATGGACGTTAGCTATTGGGTAAATCTCGACGAAGTGATAGCCGCCGGTATCACCTTTTACGTCCACCACCAAACCGCCGTGGAAGCAGAAATCTGCGTGCAATAGGGCGTTATGCTACAAATCTTTTAAATGTGCTGAGGGACTCGTCATGGGCTCCCTTTTCATCTTATTTCAAGCATTCCTTACCCGAAATAACAGGGCGCGATATCAAGCCTCAAGACTGACTGAAGATTTTTTCAGCGATTAAATTCATTAAAAGAGCCTCCCTTCTTTCTTCCAGCAGAGCTTTAAAAGCTCCTCCAGCAAAAGCGGCTTGTATCGCTCACTCCGATCCCGTCATGCGTCAGTCAATAACTCAGCAAGAACCTGATCGTGGACCCGGGCAAGTCGTCTGCACACACGCCTGAAGCCTAATAAATGGATTTTTAACAGCGAACACCATACGCCTGAACCGAGTCAATGGGCCCACTCTCGTACTGCTTCGAGTCTCCACCAGCCCCTCCCGGGCCAGGCAAATACAGCCAGCCCCCCACTCTCGTACCCGTCCCAATATCTGTCGCACTTATTCGAACCGGCCTGACAGACCTCAAGGCAGCCGAACATTAAAGTTCTTCCCCGTTGGAAGGGGTGAAGTGATGTTTTTTCTCCACTTGTACTTTTCCTCGAACCCAAACAAACCGCGACCTGTAATTTTCAGTATGTCGAGCGCTCTGTCCGACCCCAGAGCCAGCCACAAACAAACTCTGAGGAAAGTAGTGATGTCATCGGCAAGCCAAGAACAGCTTAAAAAAGCGTCTTTAACGCTTCCTTCCATCCGGGTGCGAGCTGGTTTCGGTCCGCAGGCAAGCGTTTGCCGATTCTCTCGGGCATGACCGCAACTGTAGAGATTCGCAAGGGTGAAAAGAAAATTCTGGACTACCTGCTGAAATCAATTTTTTCAAGGCAAAAGAAGCCTTCCGCGAGAGATAAGTCATCATGCAAACAGTAAACAACTTGCGTGCTCAGAAAGAGTTTCGAAAAGCACCCGCACATCTGATTGCCCTGGCCGTTATCAACACCTTGTTTTTTTTCTCGGGAACCGGGCACGCTCAAACTCAGCAGAACAAAATCGTTTCCTCACAGCAGGCAATCAATGTAGACCGCGAGCAGAGACTACCAGCGGTAACCTCGCAGCGTAACCCAGCACCTGCGCCACCTGCAGTAGTTGGCGACAAAACGAGAACCGCCAACAGTGCGGATCACAATCGCAACTCCGTGCAGTTTTCCGAGTGGATGAAAGACAACCCAGCGGCAACGCGCACCGCCAGCAAGGATCAAGTATCAGAGGCTGAGATTCGCAGAACTCTCTCTGCCGCTATGCAGCAGGCAGTAGGCCGCAGTCCGATGTTGCGTCAATCTCAGGCAGAAGTCGCTGCATCTGATGCTGATGTTCGCGAAGCCAAAGGTGAGCGCTGGCCGCAAATCGATTTGGGCGCCAATAATCGCCCGACCTCACTGGGAGGTGGTAACTCCAATAACCTGAACTCCCAGGCGATCAACTTGAACATGACAACTAATGTGTTTGACTGGGGACGCACACGCAACACTATCGATAGCCGAAAAGAACTAAGCACTGCTGCGGGACAAAAATATTTCGCCAGTCTCGAGACTCTCGCACAGGATGTGTCGATCACCATCGTAGAGCGGGAAAAAGCTCGCCGGATCAGCACTATCAGCCAGCAATATGTGGAGCGGATGAGCACGCTAGTAGGCATGTTGCAGCAAATCGTCCAAGTTGATCGTGGGCGCGCCAGCGAGCTCACTCAAGCCAAAGCGAGACTGATGGAAGCGCAGGCAAGCCTGGATGCCTCTCAAGCCAAGGAGCGAGACGTAGAAATCAAACTGCGCAAGCTTATCGGTGATGCGGAGGTTCAGATGCCTGATAACAGCAATTGGGCACTCTCGGCAGGAGACTTAGACAAGTTGCTGGCGGCTGCACGCAATCACCCATCTCTTCTTCAGGCAGAAGCCGAGGCAAATGCCTCAGAGCGTCATGCAGAATCACTGCGCGCGGGAGAAAAGCCGCAGTTGAACTGGGTCGTTTCCAAGTCCACGGCTCGAGACGAACTGGGCCGTGAACAAGGCTGGCAAACAATGATGACCGTCAACTGGCCATTGTTCCGAGGAGGCTCGGCCCGCGCAGCGCGCGAAGCTGCTTCCTTGCGAGCGGAAGCGGGGCGCGAGAAAAAAGATCAGCAAGCATTGGATTTCGAGTTCGCTACTCGCGCAGCTGAGCAGGACGCGAAAACCTCGCTGAGCCGTGCAGATCTCTATCGTGACCTCACCAGCGAAACAGACAGTGTGCGCAAAGCTTTTTTTGAACAGTGGTATCACCTCGGTCGACGAACCTTGCTGGATGTGTTGATTGCTGAGAGTGATCACAACAACAATCGAGTCAATGAGGTGGCAAATCGATTCGATGGCTACAAGTCAGTGCTGGAAGCCTATGGATCAGCCGGCCAATTAACCAACTGGTTGCAGGGAAAAAACGCGGACAACTGATCAAAATCACTGCCCCTTATAAAGCATGTGATTTTAGTACTAGTTATGCGATAAAACGGCAAATTACTGACAAAAACAAATTAATTTTTATCGCAAGCAGCCATATATTTACACCCAAACAGCTGCGAACGACTATTTGATACTTATTCGGAGCACATCATGCAGATTAATATAATTATCGCTGACGACCACCCTACGCTTATAACTGGAATTGCTCACGAGCTTTCTTCAGTTAGAACCTTAAATATTGTCGGCACCGCTAAGAACTCAACAGAAATCATCGAATTACTGTTTAACTTACACTGCGATATTTTAATAACAGACTATGCCATGCCAGGAGGCTCTGCGGGAGATGGAATGGCGATGTTATCTTTTTTACGCAGGCGTTATCCAGACATAAAAATTATTGTATTCACCAGCATGGAAAATCCGGCAATAGTTTCTGAAATATTCAAACTTGGCGTTGGGTCTGTATTGAACAAGACGGATGATATAGGTCACCTGATATCGGCAGTTCATGCCGTTTATGCGGGAGCGACTTACGCATCACCGCAATTTAAATCTGCTATGAGCGAAACTAGCAAAAATTTAAGCACCAACACAACCAAGAGTACGTTAACACGACGCGAGACCGAAGTGATACGACTTTATGTATCAGGGCTTTCTGTTAACGATATTGCAAATCAACTGAAGCGAACCAAGCAGACCGTGAGTTCACAAAAAACGAGCGCAATGCGAAAACTTGGTCTTACTCGCGACGCTGATTTATTCCGCTTCGCCTTTGAGACAGAACAAATCATAACGTAAAGAATGAGAATAAAATGCAAAATTCGAAGGAACGATCCGTGTCAAGAATCCTGCTGAAATTTACACAATTGGATATTCGAGATCAAAGCAAGTTTATTTCATGCATGAACGAATTCCTTCTGGCCTCTCATAAGACGCGCAAGGGTTTTGTGGAGCAATGGGAGTCAGAATGTTCATCACAGCAGCCCACACCAAATGAGAATAATCATGCGAACCACAGAAATTAATGCTACTGAGTCTTGCGCGCCCGAAGAAAACACATCGTTGGAATTTATCAAGACTGCCTTGAAGGTTGCTCTCTCAACTCACGATGGCTTAAGGGTTGCGATTCAACCCCAATATAATCTGATTACAGGACAGATCGTGGCGGCCGAGGCTTTAATACGCTGGCAGCATCCTTTAAAAGGAAATATTTCGCCTGAAAAATTAATTCCTGCATTGAATGACCCAAAACTAGAGTTATCGCTTTTCGACTTTGTTCTAAACAAGGTTTTTGAAGCTCTATGCACTTTAAAACTTATGAGTATCGAATGTCCTATATCCATCAATGCATCCGCATTTTTAATGTCCGACACTAAGATTACGGAGAGCCTGATTAAACGCATGAGTCGAGCGGGCCTCCCCGCTCGCCTGCTAAATATCGAGATCACTGAGGACAAGGAAACTTCAGACTTAAAATCACTTTCAAAAAACCTGTCAATTCTACGAGAACACGGCTTCACAATTAGTATCGATGACTTCGGAACCGGCCACTCGACACTCCAACGACTTATTTCACTTCCCTTTTCGGAACTCAAGATTGATAGAACTTTCGTTAGTCGTATGCTGGAGTGTGCAGGCGCTCGGGCAATTATTTCCGCCTCCCTAGAGCTGGGCAGGAAGCTAGGTCTAAGAGTCGTTGCGGAAGGCATAGAAAGTGGAGAGCAAGTCGGCTTGCTGCAGAGCATGGGGTGTTGGTGTGGCCAAGGCTTCGCCCTAAGTCGTCCTTTGGAAGTTAAAGACTTCATCACCAAGCTTTTTAGAAATCTAGAGAGCATAGTCGGGGCCGACAATATACTGCTCAAGAACTTCGGAACGCGGAAGCTTAAGTTTAATTTTTCTCAGGAAAACTGCTTTCACAGCGTGCTACGTCAAAATGCTTTGTCGAAAATTCTAGTGCAGACTTAATATCTGCATCAATCTTCGGATCGAAACCGGCCGTGGCAATATGTGCAGACTTAAATGAAAACTCGCAGCCCACTGATGCATCGTCGCGTACTGAGTTTCCGTCGCTTCTGACAGCAGGATAATCTCTCGCCCACTCATGCACAATTTTTTGAGTATCGAGCAGCCATCTACGTCAAAAGTAAATCCGACATATACAAGATGAGAGAAACTGACCCCGCTTTCAAGATACAAAAGCGCCTCATTCACATTCGAACAAAGCAACAAACTAAAAACCCCAAACTGATTAAGCAATTTAGAGTACTCAATAAGACTACTAGGATGATCGCAAATAATCAAAACCTTGCCTTGGAACTCCCGCATAGCTTGCAACCCTTCAAATATTCTTTGATGCGCGATGGTACTGAGAGCTGAGAACCGAAGAAATAGTACTTGTTCAAAAACACCAAAGAGCATCAGCTCCCATAACCTGACAACCTTACCTCTCTGAAACCACAGCTTTTAAACGATCAGACATTGCCTTTTCGAGATCTTATTTCACCGTTTGAAGAAACCTTGCTGCGAATTTTTTAGTTCCAGTCCCATTCTAAAAAATTAGCAAAAATAGCATAGAGTTCCACACGGCCTGTCGCACACTCATCAATGTGAAGCTAAGGCATGGCGTCATTCTCATTCTCATTTATGGCATACTGCGGAACACGACATGAAACTTTTTACACGTTGTTTTTTAGTACTCGTACCTTTATATCTTCCTTTAGCCCACGTCAACGCTGTCGAAACGCCCTGGACTTATCAGGGCAATCACGATTCAAAACACTGGGGCGAGTTCGGAAGTGCCCTTTGTACCGGTGGCGCTCAACAGTCTCCTATTGATGTCGAGTTGAAGCAGGTGCAGCTTCACAAAATTATGACCTCCGATTTGATTATTAACTACAAGACATCTCCAGTGAATTTACAGAATAACGGACACACCATTCAAATCAGTGTAAATGACGGTGGATCGTTAAGTTTTCAAGATCATGAATACAAACTCGCTCAATACCACTTCCACACTCCGAGCGAGCATCAGATCAATCACTTGTCTTTTCCAATGGAATTGCACTTGGTTCATCAGAATACTAACGGTCGGCTTCTAGTTCTGGGAGTCATGGTCAAAGAAGGTAAAAAAAATACAGAGCTTGCTTTGCTGTGGAACCACCTGCCGGGAAAAATTGGTAAAGAGGCAATGGTTAGCGCGAAGCTGGCTCCAGTTCTCAACAGGTTAATTCCGGTGCCCAGTCATCATTTTTATTACAAAGGGTCTTTGACTACCCCCCCATGTACAGAAGGTGTTCAATGGATTCTATTTGAACAGCCTATTGAAATGTCAAAGTCTCAAATTCAAAAATTCCTTGAACTGTTTCCGGACAACCACCGCCCACTTCAGCAGCTCAATTACCGTGAAGTTGATGAGGACTGAATTCCCCACAATAGCTTTGAGGTGTAATTAAATTAAAGGGGTGTAGTGTTTCGCGCCCCATCATATTCAAAAAACGAGGTGCTTTTTTTAGGACACATCATTGTATCGACAGTCCCGCATAAAAAATTCAGCCCAGTACAGTCGCGACTATCGTTAACAGTCATAACCAGCACTATTCCCGTGGAATCTCTGGTGCTCAGTCGGTACTGCAACATTTGCTTATCCATGAATTCTGGCTGGCCAATTCCAAGGTTCTAAGGTTCTAAGGTTCTAAGGTTCTAAGGCCACTGATCCACATTACGTGCTGCCGTTCCGTACGGATCCCCGCCGAGTCTAAGACCTGTCCAGCTTGGAGTTCACAGAGACCGCGCAGAATGTCCTGTTCATCGGCGGGCCAATAACCGGCAAAACACATATGGCCATCGCCCTGGCCGTGTACGGAATCACGCCCCGTAAAAAAGCTTTTCCAGGGCACCACCCTGATTTATATCAATCAGGCGCTTGCTACGGCGCTGCTTATTTTTACCCCGATTCATCGGGGCTCAATCGTTCAGTTTGTGGGACAGGCGTATTTCACCCAACTTTAAAGTTATTTCAGAGTGAAAAATAGAAGCCTTCTTGATCCTGAAATGATGCGAGTTCACGAATCGATCTTCTGCGGCTGACCATATCTGTGCGCGAACTCGCAACCAACTTCACCATGAAAATTTAGCAATTATTTTTTTTAGAAAAAATTTTTATACCCAGCATAACTTTCAGACAAGTCCTAGATCATCAACATTCAGAAACGACTTAAAATTATCGGCAAAGGCTCTTATATAAAAGCCGCGTCCACAATTTCAAAACGCATAAAGGGCCGCCATGAATCAAATCAGTCCATGCGGTTTCAACACAAGAGATTTGGGTGCGTTACGCAATCCACGTCGCACAACAGCTGTCAGCAGCCCCATCGCCCCCTTGGATACCTATGCGTATGGATTTTTACAGAGAGAAAACAGACCAGCGGCTCAGTTTTATGCGTTTTTACCGTACTTTCGTTAAAGTACTAACAGCATTCGTCGATTACGACGGCCAACCCAATCGACGGCGCATCTTTTCTCGTGGCTTTTTAACCATTTGCCTAGTTGTTGCCGCAGTGGAAGTCATCATTTTAGTAGTTTTTTTCAGCGGCCATGCTTGAATTAGGTTGGTAGAAGCACCTCAAGCACATGACTTGGAGTTCTTTGGATACAATTGCATCATCATAGAGCAGGCAGCTTTCCGCGCAATTGCACAACTTCTTCTAGCGCTATAAAATTTGATTGGCGCTTACTTATTACAAATAGGTAGTTCCTGCAAACTAAAAAACGATTGTTTATACAAGCCTTATGATCGCCATGAAACTTAAACGCCACAAAAAAACTTTAGATGGTCACGATCTTTTAAGATTGGAAGCTTGTGATTCCAACCTATTTGTTGCGTTCTGGATAGACTCCAACAAACTATTCGCCCGCGATAGAGACGGCGTAAAATGGATGCTAGAACGAGGCACGAGCTTACGAAGTATCGAAAAAGGCGCAGACGGAATTTCGCGTATCCATACGTTAAGATTGATACGCGGCGCGGATGTTGAGTCGTGTCAATATGTTGCGGCCAAAGAAGGAAAGTCTGGTTATGGAGTAGTTCGAGTGGCCGGATATGACTACCGCGTCTCGCTTCGTTACTGGAACGTGCTTTGCAGGGAGAGCTAAGGTAACTCCAATCAGCTCGCGCTGATTGTGCTGTTAGTAAAAGACTTTCAGCGTTGTTTAGCGCAGAAAGACCCGCCCGCACAGCGTCGTCGGGCTTTCCAGCCCTGTTGTCCGCGTTACACGCGAAGCTCGGCCATACCCATCAGCTATTTCGAGCCATCCGTGGAGTTCGCGCTGGAGCAAGGACGTCTGAATCTACATCTGTGGTTCTTCGACATTGAGGCAGTTTTATCGGTGCGTTGGATGGTACGACACGGCGCTTCGTTTCACTTGCCGATTCGCCAACCACTGTCGCGATTATTGAACATAATGGCAAACCGATGTAGTGACAAAGCCTGGCGTTGAATGGGCAATAAGTGGCCAATGTTCTAAGCGTCACTCATGAAAATCGATAGCGATGGCCCTCAGATAGCCGACCCTCTCAATTCACCTAGTTGCATTAGTTTTCATTCTTTCGCCTTTATTTCCACAACCTACAGCAATGGCTGCTTGGGAACGGTCGCTTCCTGCTGCGCCAACTGGACGGAGCAAAAGCGAAAATAGCTTTGGCGATGAGCGCTTACAATCTCAAGCGAACGATTAGCTTCCTTGGAGCCCCTCAATTAATGGCGCTAATGGGCTGACAAGCTTTTTCCGACTTGTTGCCCGCACAAAAATAAACGCCCCCGAACAAGTCGGGGGTGTTTATTGAGTTGGCTTTCACTGCGTTTTCACCCAGTCTGTTTGGATGCTTTTTTCGTGTCCGGCATAAGCAAGACCCCGTTAGTAGGAAACAGCGAAGGCCTGCAACGTTGAAGATTTAACGTCAAAATCATGCGAAACCTCAAGCAAGGCCCCTAAAACAAATGTTTTAGGCATTTGCAACATGCCGTTTTATACCATAATGACAGGCGTATGTACTCGGCTGCCCAATAGGTCTGCGCGCCCATTAGCCCGGAGGGGTTGTAACCAAAGTTCTGCGGGAATGCCGATGCACCAGTAACGAACACGTTGTGCACGTCCCAGCATTGCAAGTAGCGATTGACCACGCTGCTCGCAGGATCGGTGCCCATGATCGTGCCGTCAGTGGTGTTTGTCCTTTGATAGAAACGGGTGTCGTAATGGCTGCCGGACTTCTTGGCGTTGTTCTCCACAGTTCCGCCCATAGCCTCGGAAATTTTCTGCGCCTTGCCAACGGTGAACTGGGTCATCTTAAATTCGTTTTCATGCCAGTCGAAGGCGATGCGCAGCAGTGGCTGACCAAACGCATCACGATAGGCCGGATCGAGGCTCAGGTAACGATCGCGGTAGGCCATGACCGAACCCTGTGCATTGATGTTCATCACCCGTGGCGATGGCGCCCGGCCCCATTTCATCGGTGGGGATTAATTGCTCGCAGGCCGCCTGAATGAAGGTCCATTCAGCGGTGTCGAAAAAACGTGGGGAATAATTGTGACCGTCACCGGATTTGATGGCTTTCGGCATCAGCTCTGTAGCCGCCAGCGCAGAACGAAAACCATGACTGGCCAAGATAGCAAGGGGGGATCAGCGCCAGGCCGGTCTGCAAAAGCCGGCGACTGGAATTAGAAGTATCGGACATTCAGTCGGCTCCATGATGAAACGTGTTTTATTTTTTTGGCAGACATCGCCTTTACATGCGAGACCGAAGGCTGAGAGACATCGGGGAAAACGCTAAATCCGCGATGCCTGGCGGCTTGCATTACAGCCTTCGGCAGCACCTGCAAAGGGCGTGTTTCGGGTGCCACCGGCTCAGCCAGAACACCCGATGTTGGCACGCAGGCAGATGACCGCTCCTTAGCGATTAACTCCACCCAGGCACACGTACTTGATTTCCAGGTAGTCTTCGATGCCGTACTTCGAACCTTCACGGCCTAGGCCGGACTGTTTGACGCCACCGAACGGTGCCATCTCATTGGCGATAGCGGCGGTATTGACGCCGACCATGCCGTACTCCAGCTCTTCGCTGACCCGCATCACCCGCCCGATGTCGCGGGCGTAGAAATAGCTAGCCAGGCCGAACTCGGTGTCGTTGGCCCGCTCAATGACTTCTTCCTCGGAGCTGAAGCGAAATAGCGGTGCCATCGGACCGAATGTCTCTTCCTGCGCGACCTTCATGGCGGCGGTAACACCCGCCAGCACTGTTGGCTCGAAAAAACTGCCACCCAACGCCGAACGCTGCCCCCCGGTCACCAGTCGAGCACCTTTTGCCAATGCATCGCTGATGTGTTCTTCGACCTTGCGCACGGCGGCTTCATCGATCATCGGGCCTTGGGTCACGCCCTGTTCCATGCCATTTCCCAGCACCAGTTTCTGCGCCGCCGCTGCCAGTTTTTCAGCGAACTGGTCATAGACACTGTCCTGCACGTAAATGCGGTTGGCACAGACACAGGTTTGCCCAGCATTGCGGAATTTGGAGAGCATCGCACCTTCGACGGCCTGATCCAGATCGGCATCGTCGAACACAATGAACGGCGCATTACCGCCCAGTTCCATGGAGACCTTCTTCACCGTATCAGCGCACTGACTGATCAGCAGCCGGCCAACCGGGGTCGAACCGGTGAAGCTGAATTTGCGCACCAACTCATGCCGGGTCAGCACGCTGCCGATCCGCGTAGCGCTGCCTGTGATGACGCTGAATACCCCTGCCGGAATTCCTGCCCGCTCCGCCAGCACGGCCAGCGCCAGGGCTGACAGCGGCGTCTGGCTGGCCGGACGCAGGACCATGGCGCAGCCCGCCGCCAACGCCGGCGCGACCTTGCGGGTGATCATTGCGTGAGGGAAATTCCACGGCGTGATCGCCGCAGCCACCCCGATGGGTTCCTTGGTGACCAGGATGCGCTTGTCCGCCGACGGCTGCGGTACGGTATCTCCATAGATCCGCTTGGCTTCCTCGGCAAACCACTGCACGAACGAGCTGCCGTTGGCCAATTCGCCACGGGCCTCGGCTAACGGCTTGCCCTGCTCGGCGGTGAGGATCAGCGCGAGGTCTTCGAGGTTTTCTTGCATCAGCCGGTACCAGGACTGCAGCACCTCTGAGCGCTCCTTGGCGGTCTTGCGCTTCCATTGTGTGAACGCCTTGTGCGCAGCCATGACCGCCCGTTCAGCCTCGGCCTCGCCCATCTGCGGCACCCTGGCGATCAGCTCGCCGGTGGCCGGGTTGGTGACGTCGAAAGCCGCACCGCTGTCGGCTCCGACCCATTGCCCCTCGATATAAGCCAACTGTTTGAACAGCGAAGAATCCTTGAGATTGAGCATGAGGTTCGAACTCCTGTGCAGGTCGGAAAAGAATCGGTTCAATGGATCGGGGGTTCGGGCACGACTTTCCCGGCTTGCAGGAAATCGAAATCGCAGCCTTCGTTGGCCTGGGTAACGTGTTGCTGATAGAGCGCCGCGAAGGAGCGGCCGTATTGTCGGTGAATCGGCACATGCGCGGCGCGGCGCCGGGCGAGTTCTTCATCGCTGACGCGCATATTCAGGGTACCCGCGGCGATATCCAGATCGATAATATCGCCGCTGCGCACCAGGCAGAGTGGGCCGCCCACTGCCGCTTCCGGCGCCACGTGCAGCACGCAACTGCCGTAATGGGTGCCGCTCATGCGCGAATCGGAAATGCGCAACATATCGCGCACCCCGGCTTCCAGGAGCTTTTTAGGAATCGGCAGATTGCCCCACTCAGGCATACCAGGTGCGCCGACCGGCCCGGCATTGCGTAGCACCAGCACAGTGTCCGCAGTAACATCCAGCGCAGGGTCGTCGATCATCCGGCTCAGGGTTTCGTGATCGTCGAACACCAGCGCCGGCCCGGAATGCTTGCGCAATGCCGGACTCGCGGCGGAGGACTTCATCACCGCACCATCAGGGCACAGGTTACCGCGCAGCAGCGCCAGTGTCGCCCCCTGGTCAAGGCCCACAACCGGATTATCGAGGCTGCGGATAATGTCCTTGTCGTAGCACTTTGCATCGGCCAACAACGAGTCCCACGTCTGCCCGGTGGCCCCTGCGCAATCCAGCGCGAGGAACGGTGTGATCTCGCGCATCAGCGCAAGCAGACCTCCGGCGAAGTGGTAGTCCTCCATCAGCGCACTGCCGGACGGAAACAGATTCAGCAGCACAGGAATCTTCGCCGACGTCTCTGCGAGTTGCTCCAGCGTCAGATCAATTCCGGCACGGCGAGCGATGGCAATCAGGTGAATGGCCGCGTTGGTCGAGCCGCCCATGGCCATGTACACCGCCACACCATTGGCGAAGTGCGCGGGAGTCAACCATGTCGATGGCCGACGGTCGCGCCAGATCAGATCGACAATAGTTTCGCCACACTGCGAAGCCATGCGCGGATGCCCCGCGTCAGCCGCCGGAATGCTCGACGCACCCGGCAATGTGAAGCCGATGGCATCGGCGATGCTGGTCATGGTTGAAGCAGTACCCACGGTGTTGCAGGTGCCAATGGAACGGGTCATCGCCCCTTCCAGTTCTTCCCAGGCCATTGTATCGATCAATCCCAGGCGCCGCTCATCCCAAAACGTCTTGGTGTGGGTGCCCGCGCCCGTTTTCATTCCCCGCCACTGGCCGTTGGACATCGGACCCGCCGGGCAGTAGAGAATGGGTAGGTCCATGCTCAGAGCGCCCATCAGCAGGCCCGGGGTGGATTTATCACAGCCACCCAGCAGCACCGCGCCATCGATGGGCAAGGAGCGCAGCAGCTCTTCGGTTTCCATCGCCAACAGGTTGCGATACAACATGGTGGTCGGTTTGACCATCACCTCGCCCACTGACTGCACCGGCAGTTCCACCGGAAATCCGCCCGCCGCCCACACTCCGCGCTTGACAGCTTCGGCCCGTTCGCGCAGATGAGAATGACAGGGTGACAACTCGCTCCAGGTGTTGAGGATGGCAACAACCGGCTTGCCCATGAACTCCTCGCGGCGCAAACCGATCTGCTGCATGCGCTGACGATGGGCAAATGCCCGGATGGTGTCCGGAGCGAACCAGCGCTGACTGCGTAGCTCTTCCAGTTTTTTGTGATTATCTGACATGAAATAGCTTCCGCTTGACTCAAAAAGGCCGTCGCCCGCTTGGGCATCGACGGCGTCGTAATTTAGAAATGCATGGCCCGCAACGGCCGCACCACCAGACTGGCCCCGGCCAGCAGCAACAGGACAAAGACGCCGATGCGCAGCGTCTGCGCCTTGATCGTCGGTGGACGGCGACGCATGTACCAGGTCAGGGCGAACACCACCGGCGCCGCTTCAAGGGCCAGGTAACCGGCCTGCAACTCGAAACGCCCGCTGTACGTCAGCAGGCCCAATCGCAACAACGCGTTGACCGCGAACGCAACGATCAAGGTGTCGCGCACCACCTGCGTCGCCAGTGGCTGGCGATACAGTTGATAGACCAGAGGCGGACCGGCGCTGGAAAACAACCCGCCCATGACCCCCGACAACCCGGCAAACCCGCTGAAACTGAGCCAGCCAGAAAGCCGTTGCCGGTGACGCGACTGCACCACCAGCAGAAAGCTGCATAGGACAATGGTCGCCCCTAGCACCAGTTGCAGCAGGTCGCGCTCATGGGCGCCCAATAGGCCCAACAACTCGACCCCCACGACCACGCCGATCAGGCTGCAACCGAGAATCACCGCCAGCAGCTTCGGCGCCAGCGCCGGTCGACGTCGCAGCAATACCAAGGCGTTGATCAGGGTCAGGAACGAGCTGACATTAGCCACGGTTTCCACCGGTGCCAGTTGCAATAGCCCGGTGAGCCCCAACAGCAACAGACCGAAGGCAAAACCCGTGGTGTTCTGCGCAAAAGTGGCAACCGCCACACAGAGTAAAAACCCCACATGCGCCCAGATACTCATCATTCGCGAAACTTCTCGAACGAGTTTAGCGCCCAATCGGACGGGAAGTTTGCAACTGCCATGAGGACTCCTGACGGCCACGCGATTGCCGCGGCGATGGTTTATTGCGCACAGACAAAATCTGCGTTGATCAATAGGGCGTGGCGGCCGCGGCCGGGGCCTGATGCGCTTTCAGCACTGTCAGAAACTCGTTGGCCTTCTTCATCATCATCGCCAGGTCCGAAGCCACAGCGGCAAAGGCATAACCCTGATCCAAATAACTTTGAACCAGCTCAGGCGTGCCGCCGACGATGCCCATCGGCATGCCGATACGCTTGGCCCGCACAATCGCGTCACTGATCATCGCCTGAACCTGCGGGTGCCCCGGATTGCCAATGTGACCACAAGCGGCAGACAGATCACCTGGCCCAAGGAACAGCGCATCGACACCGGGAATCGCGGCAATTTTTTCAAGATTTTCCAGCGCAGTCGGCGTTTCGATCTGCAGGATGCAGGTCACCGCGTCGTTGGCCTCCTTGCCGTAGTTGGCCCAGGTGCCATAACGGCTGGCACGGTGCACAGCAGCAAAACCGCGAGTGCCCAACGGCGGGTACTTCACCGCATTGACGGCAGCCTGCGCCTGCTCGGAGTTCTCCACGAACGGCACCATGACGTTAAACGATCCCAGATCCAGAGCTCGCTTGAGTAGAACCGGGTCATTTGCGGCGACTCGCACAATCGGCTGAGCGCCACTGCAGTGAATGGCCTGCAGGATCTGCCACAGGTCTCGAAACTCAATCGGCACATGCTCCATGTCTACCAGTAACCAATCGAAACCTGCATAACCAAGCGCTTCAGCAGTGCTGGCCGACCCCGACATCAGCCACGTGCCTATAGGCGCATTGGCAGTGTTCAAGCTGTTGGCGAAAGTCATGGGTGACTGATCTTCGGACATGGCGTGCCTCCGTTTCAAGGTTGAACGGCAGCACTGGCTCTCTCACAAAATAAAATCGCAGCGCTGCAATTTTAAGAAGGAGCATATTCCAATAATAATCGCAGCGCTACGATTTTCGATTTTATGCCGAGAAAATTGCGTGAATGTTCATAGGGAATTACGCGGTTGAGAGCAGAGGCGTGTGTGAATCGACCGACTATCTATAATGGGTCGTTCTCTGCCGGTCATGTCGGAGAAACGTGCTAGTCAAATGCGATGCAAATGACTGGTCAGGCCGAATGCAAATGGGTGAACAAGTCTGTGCAATTACCCACGTGGGAGCGTTCAAACGTCTACCTTCTCGAGCGACTCGGGATACTCGTCGACGTGAAAAATGAGCCAATCATCGACTAGGCAGTACGGCTTTCGACGGAAGCGATCCTCCACCAACGCCTCGATTACGGCTCTGGGTACCCGCCAGGTGCAAGCAAGTAGATCTACCGTGCAGACTCGGCGCCAGACCATCCTAAGTTGCCATTTTTTCCCGATCATGAACATGATCAGCCCTCAAAAAAATGAAGAGATCGCCCAAGCTTTCTCTACGGCAACCCGCTGTTGGATCTGAAACGCTTGCAGCGCGTAGGAAAGGACCTAAGCCGTGCCTGACGGCACCGTGCCTATGTCGGAACTCGGGGAAACACTGAGGGATATCAGTTGGGCTTTGCTGTCTAAAAGGTTCGGGGCAATTTAGATCGCCCGGATTTCTTAGTCGATTGAAGCAGTTTTCTACATCAACAGTGAACCGGAATCCTTAGTCGTCGAACGCTACGAAGCCTCAAAGCAGTTCAAGGGCATCATAGAGAAGCTGGATGCCGTTACGATCTACCACACGGAAGGCGAGCGAGTTTCAACATGAACATGTTGAATAGCGCTACCGTCCTACGGGAACCATAATAAGTATGCCTAGCGTTCTATCGCGAACTCCGCTTGCTGGGGATTCACGTCACCAGCACGTATTTCGCACGCTCTGGCGAAGAGTCACCGGATCCCCCGATCAACAAAAAGGGGGCAACGTCTTCAAGGTCGCGATGGATACTCAAATAAAGCCCAAGGGTCAATGCCCCAAGGAAGTGCGGAATCGGCCGAAGCCGCAAAAGTGAAAAGCCAGAAATAGCGAATCCCGCTTTAGGCGGGACTCTCAGCCGTCAACTGCATGCGTTCGACGGGGCAGGACGCTGTTACCTGGCACTGGGCCATCTGATTTTCATCAGAAGCGGGGTGCGATCCAACGATCCCTGTAACCACCCTGTAATTCACGCTTGGGCGCAGACGAACGATAGTCAATCGATAATCACTATGTCAATTATCCTTTCGCCTCCTGGATCACCTAGACCCACCTTCGATCATCCCTCAGCCCCCGTTCAGAACTGCCCTAGCCCCGTCCAGCTCATCGCCAAGCTGGCAGTCCTCTCACGTTGCTCAGACAAGGCCAACACTGTTTCTTGGCGTTCAGGAAACGCCCTACCCGGCGCTGCTATTCGACGGCTTGCCGCTTTTTCCGAAAATTCTACATCGTCAGTACCTCATTGTCTGTAAGACCCAGTGCAAGGCCTGCTGACGTGAAAATTTTGCAGGGGGGCGGCTACGCTGGGGTTCCACATTTGCTTATGGTACGAATTTGTCCGAATTTTTACGGGCTACCCTATACGACTCCTGATACCGGTATAGTTTTATATGGTAGCCCCGCCGATATATCAGACCATTTCAGGAGGATATTCAGCGAGGTTAGATAGGCAGCTTTCGGCCCTGAGCGTGTAAAAACGTTTTTCAGCGCGATTGGTGTCCAAAGTAGAACCGCAAATCGCGCTTCTACGCAAAATTTAGGTCTGGCCAACCAGCCAATAAATTTCAGATTTGGCATAGAAGCGCCAAATTCAATTTTGGCTCAGCGTTTTTTACACACTCTGGGCCGATTTCTGCGGGTCATCGCTACCCAGTTAGCTGGTCACATCCCATGCAAAAGGGTGGCCAAGTCCATGCAATTACACACTTTTGGTATTCCTCTCTTCAACCTCGTAACAATTTCAGGCCAATCATCCAGACTTGGCGGCGGTAAGAGGCAAGTTAGTGCTTGGCAACCACCCTACAAAAGGCACTGCTTAAACTTGCGCGGAAAACCGCGCAGAGTTACTTCTCACTGACCAGTTCCATGGCCTGGATTCTGTGCAAACACGCCGTGCTGCGGGCAGCATGCCTCATTCAGACTTGTGTGTTTTGTCTGTTAATGCGTTATGGTCGGCGCTGGCGTTGCGACTGGCGTTCTACCCCTTTAACACGGAAACTTTCGAGTAAGCTTACGCCGAGGTGAAGGCCATGTCATTGCTATTACGCAGGCGGGGTTCGACCTTCGCCGAGCAGCCCGAGCGGCTATTAACTATCAAGCGTTCCAGTTCACGCACCCGTTGCCACAGCTTCATATTCTGAACCAGCACGTTGTCACGCTGCATCTCGGCGATTGACAGCGTTTTTTTCAGCGCTGCCAGCTGACTTTCCATCTGCCGGATTTGTCTGCCGCTCGATGAACCCGTCCCTTTGTTGGCCTCTGCCCGAACCGCCTCGATTTGAGCCAGTAGCGGTAAATGCGCTTTGCGCGACTTCTTCAAGTAGCCACGGTCAAATCCAGCTTCCAAACTAACTATACTGGCGGTGAGTTTCGACAGGTCTAAGCCCACATGCTTGGGTACAACAGGCTTCCCAACCAAGAGGCGCTGTAAAGCTTCCTCGCAAGCGCTCAACCCGTTGCTTGTTCCGTCACGGGACTTCATCGTTAAACCTCCACCGAGTCAATCAGGCGGGCTTTGAAGGCGGTTAAACGTTCAATGTCGCCCTTCACAATTTGATATTCGCCCGAGCCTTCTGCGTAGCTGCACAACTCATCCGTCGCATCCTTAATCGCCGCATTAAGCTTATCGGGCTTGATGATCGCGCCCACGCAAGACAGGCATTCCGTGTAGTCACCGAGCAAGAAAGCGTCACAGCGGCCCACCTTTGAACAGCCACCCAGCAACGTCGGCCGGTAACTAATTTCACCGTTTTTCACCCGTTGTTCGGTGTCAGCCCGCACATCCTCAATCTGAATCTCACCCGACTTAATCCGCTCTTTCTGTTTCTCCATGTGCGAGCCGGTGCCGCCGAACAGCGGTTCCTCATCAAACAGAAGATCGGCAATGAACTGGTTCGCCACCGACATGGGCATGGCCATCTGATACTCGAAGGCGAAGTGATTACTTGGCAGCACAAAGTCTTTCTTCTTGTCGTCGTAGTAGCCAAAAACGGTGCGCAGGTTATCGTAGTGATTCGAGTAATAGCGCGCCATTTCAATCGTCATGTGCTTGAACTGCACCCGCAACGTCGGCAACGAAAGAAAACCGCTACTGCTGCCATAGAATGACAGCGAGCGCCGAAACTGATGACTTGTCAACGGCCAGGGCTGGCCGACAGCAAACGCTGGCTCATTGTAAAAGTCCCGAGAAGGATCGCTCAGCCCCAGTTCCTCTAAGTCCTCTTTCTTGATCAACAGTCGGAGCAGAGCAATTCCACGTGAATCCTTAAAATTCGTCACGCCAACCTCGGCTCTGTTCCGCGTATAACAAAGAACGGACGGATTGAGAAACAGCGGGCAGTGGGCATCCAACTCAATTTTGTAGAGTGTGGCGAGGCCGCGACAAATCGCCTGGGCGACTTTGATCGCCCTGACGACCTCCCCCGGCGCGAACCATGTGCCTTCTTTCTTGTAGCCGGTGAACTTCGTGGTGGTCGAGAACACGTTTACTGACTGCGCCTTATCACGCTCGATGCCTTGGTCATCGACAACTGCATGCCTGACTACTTGATCGGAAAAACAGTGATACGAAATTCGCATCACCTCCTGATCGCGCATGCCGGTATAGAGGTGAATCACCGTTTTCACCACTTCCTGCATCTGAGTCAAGATCCGTTGCAGACTCCTTAAATGAGGGCACTCAAACTCACCGGCAAACACTGAAGCCAGACCGTGATCCTTGATCGCTTGCGCCATGTCGGGTCGCCAGTGTGCCCTGCCACCGACACCCAGACATCTCTGACGGACATAGGTGATGCCGTAATACTCATCAGCAAAGCAGGCGATAAAGGACTCGAAACGTCCAACACCTAGATAAAGCTGATCAAGCAGATCTCCGGTAAGATTGATAAGCTTCAAATAGATTTGAGTCGGAATGACTGGATGCTGCTTGTATTCGGGTCGTTCGCCGTCAAAGTTGTCGGGATTGAGCACGGCATAACCCAGCCGTGCTTCGCCCACCCTGGCTAGGGCTTGTAAAATCCCAGCAAGAACCTTTTTACTAAAGCTACATTGGCAAATAAAAGCCCCCAGATAAACTGGCACGGTAAAGAGCTGCTGTAAGTACAGCGAGCCAACCATGGGCTTCTGTTTCTGCTCATAGCAGAACTGAATGGCCACGCGTAGCACGACCCAATACTGGTTCAATGTGCTTGCACTCAGCCCACCTCTTCGCCCGTCACCGGCAAAATAGATAATGCAATACAGCAGATGTTTGGCTTCTTCGATCAGCGCCTGCTGCTCTTGCACACTTTCGTCGAGCACCGTATCGAAAAGTATTCGGTTGATTTTGTTTGCACTCAGCCGGTAAGGGTTAAAGTCCCAAACGGGCTCGCAGTATACCGCCGTGGCGTTGCCGCTCTCATCACGACAAAGAACGAAATCGGGCGCGGGTTTGCCGAGGAGTTGCGGCGCTTTATCTGGCTCACTGGCAGGCAGAAACTGACCACTGGAAAAGAGACTGCCGATGGACTGGACAACAGCGTTCAAAATACCACCCCCATTTTTTCATAACGGCTCAGACGGTTTTCCCAGAACGGCGTGAGTTCACCGTATTCAAACACCTTAGCCTTGATCGCTTCGACCAGCTGCTTCACCGCATCAGAACGCTCGCCAAGCGCCTCAAGGATGAACTCGATTCGGATCGACAATTCCTTGTAGAGCGCTTCAGCATGGGCCGCATCGGGCGCTGCTTTACGCACCGCATTGATCACATACAGCAAGCTCACAATCTTGTGTAGGTCTTCTTCATCGCTGTGACAAATATAGTGCTCACAGTACAAGCAGCCGTGTTGGCTGCGGCAGTTCGGCTCTATTGCAACAGTCCCAAAACTGTGAACGAGGATAGGCTGGCTGAACCCGTCACAGTGGCCCGTCGCCGTTGAGATCTCGTCCTTTACGGGCTTCTGGCTGCGCTCACGCACGACTTGAGCGGCATGATGCATGGACTGCCAGAACTGTCCGAACTCCGCTGCCTGCTGCTCAGGCGTAGCCTCCGAATAAGTTGAAAGATTCACCACCTCGCTGTGATTCAAGTTTGCCGCTACCGTGGACGGCGACACGCCAGCGGTGTGCATCCCCAGGCTCTTGTGCTTGCGCATCTTACGCGCCGAAAGAATCTTCACCTTGGGGTCTAGGAAGTTGCCGCTGACAGTCCTAAAGAACCTAGACATCATTTCAGTTGTCTTAAAATAAGAAAATTCGTGATTGGTACTTACTCGTTCGCCAGTCGCGGGCATCGTAAAGAACAACCCCTCATGTGTCGCGCCATTCAGAATCCACTCACGAAGCTTCAGGTACTCCTTGAGCAGCGGCAAACCCGTGTCCCGTCCTATGTTGTAGAGGGTTGATTTCCCGCCCGCACGGAACTTCACAGCCGACAGTTCTTTCGTGATTGGAGACTTCTCAACTTCGAGCGCGTCTGCATATCTAAACTGGTCAAACTCGGTCGGAGTAGCGCCTGTGATCATCACGAGAAGATTCGCATAGGCTTTCGCGGCAAGCCCCGCCACTTGAAGCCGGTGCCAGTGACGCTCATCTTCGTTGGCCGAATCCAAGTTCGCCTTTGCGGCTACTAGATCGCGCTCTGCTTCCGATTTATAGAATCGCCTTCGCCCCTTTTTTTCTCTTGCCGCCCGCCACTCTTCGACCGTCGCAATCCGTCGCTCGCCGGCATTATATGAAGACGGCGGCTCCTTAAATGGGCCAACCCAACCGTGGTTTGATGGAAATCCAACTACCTCATAATCCCTGATACTCACAACGAAGGGATAGGGCTGGCTGTTCAGGACGAAAGCGCCGCATTGCCGGGCAATGGCCAAACAAGCGTCCCGGTACACCTCAACATGGGCATCGCTGGCTGCTTCAGAGCCCTTCTCCGCAACTATCCTGACCGCACCCGCGAGAATATAGTGGCTGTCTTCTGGATAAAGCAGCTCAATAACTATGGAAGCATTGCGCTGATAGTTTAACGCACTTCTAGGCTTCCATGCCTGGTGGGCTATTTGATGATTCAGGTGGGCAGTATAATTTTGATAGGCTTCCTGGGCTTGCGGTGCACTGACAAACACTTCTCTGTAGCCTTGCGCGTTCAGCCAGTCGATAAAGTATTCGATAATTCTCAATCGCGCTCGGACACTCGAATCACGCAGACCGACCAAGGACTCCAGTAGCCTCATAACCAGTTCACGGCGGCTTTCAACAAAAGACTCAATCACTACCGGCGTGCCGCGATCATCCCAAACGTTTTCATTCTCGCCACGAATGACATAAGCGAAACTGCCGATATCAAAAGGCTTCTTCATCTCCTTCGGTGACAGTTGCAGGCGCAAACGCTCAGGCTCGGCAAACTCAAGGGTAACTTCACTTAGCATAATAATCTGCGTATTTGCACGATGCTCGAATTGCTGAAGGCTATTCACCGTGCGCCTCCACCTTCAGCATCGCATAGCCGCCATTGAACAACTTGCCCTCCCAAATCTCTTGGGCAATGACCTTTTCGTGAGTCATCTTGAACAACTTTAGATAGTTCTCTGTCGTTTCTCTGGACTCGTGGTGCATGCGCTTCTGAATAAAATCGATGTCTTCGCCAGGCTTCATCGCTCCTTCCTGAACCAATGGCTGCAAGCGCTGGTAGAGCTGATAGCCATAGGTCGCTCGCAGCCAGTGATATGAAAAGTCTTTCGGAAATTGGCTAGAGGCTTTCTGGATCAACTTGCGCTTAATTGTGTCCGTTACCTGTCCTGTCTGTGGCGACTTCACAATCGTATAGCGCGGATCGCTTTCGGCCATGTAATAGCAGTTGCCTTGATCAGAGAGAAACAAATACATATCGTCCTCGGCAACCGACAGGCCGGGATGACTGACCTCTAACTGAGCGCGGAACTTCTTTCGCCGCGCTTTCATAATAGGGCTTTCGGAAAGCGTGACTAGTTCTTCGGCAAGTTGCTTCGGAACGTACAGGACTTGCGGTTTGTCGTATTTCGTATCAATGCCTGTACCGGGGCCGGCATGTAATTTATAGGCACCCTCAGGCTGCAGCCTGTCCTCTGTAAAGCTCTTCAAATGCTTCAAGCGTATGGTCAGAACGGTTTGCTTGCGGGCGCCCGTCATTAGCGCGGTCATCAAGATCAATCGCTCAACCACAGACCATTCTTTTTCTTTGCGAATGGCAGCAAGAAACGCGCCCAACTCACGATTGGAAAGCGGCCTAAGATCATCGCCATCTTCCCGAACGAACCCCAGCGGTACAGAACTAACAGGCGCCGTGCGCCGCGTTTGACTGCGCTTTTCTGCTTCTATGACCTTGTAGCCTTTAGAACCCTGCACCATGAACCGTACCTGCTTGATCGTATCGACACGCTTGATGTCGAGATCATGCCAATGCTCGGAAACGTATTTGTAAAAGTGATAAACAGCGGCGGTATATTGATTGATCACCTGATTACTGCGATGGCCTTCGTTAATCAAGTGATAGAAGTATTTATAGGTAGGGCGATGCGGAGGTCGAGCACCGGAAAAGTCTTCCCAATTTAGATTTTTATTCTCACAAAACAGGAGGTAATCAAGCAGTTTGCTTGCACGACGCCGAACGTCATCAGTGCGCCGATTTAGCGGAGCCTTGTCACGCATGAGACTGAGCAAATAATCGTTCGCTTCGTGCCAGGGATCGCCATTCGCATGAAATAAAAACGGGAAGTTGAACAAATCCCGATCATGCCCGCCGCCGACTTCATCGAGCTGGAAAACGATTCTGGAGCCATCCCCTTCGAGCCCCAAGGTGGCCGAACCTGTTGGGGCTTCATGGACGTATAGACTGGCGAAGGCGTCACGCAGACGCGAGATAAGAATCAGTCGGCCTTGGTGAATTGGATTTATATAGGACATGGCTACCTCCCCATCTCAGAAGGTAGTCAAGCCTATATGTTACGCAATTTCAAATTACTCCTTATGTGTCAACCTACTCTTGTTAAGCGATTCAACCCACGGGTCCAACTTATGGAATAGCTTCGGATAGCGGCCCTTCAAATCCTTCTTCACCTCGGCATAGGTGCTGCGCCAGAAGTTCGCCAGATCCTGCGTCACCTGCACCGGTCGCCTTGCTGGCGACAACAGATGCAACTTGACCACCTGCCGCCCGCCGGCAATGCGCGGGGTATCGGCGAGCCCGAACAACTCTTGCAAACGCACCGCGAGAATCGGCGGAAACTCGCTGTAGTCCAGACGAATCGACGACCCCGACGGCACACTCAGATGATGTGGCGCCAGCTCATCGAGCTTCTGCGGCAGCGGCCATGGCAGCAGATTGCGCACAATGCTCGACAGGTCGAGGTTGGCAAAATGACTGAGCCGCGAGACCTTGCCCAGATACGGCATCAGCCAATCTTCGAGGGTGTTCAGTAATGTCGCATCGCTGACATCCGGCCACTGACTGTCGTCCTGATGGTTCAATTCCAACTGGCGCAACAACGCCACTCGCGCCTGCCACTGGCGCAGCTCCGGTGTCCACGGCAGCAACTCCAGACCCTTGCGCCGCACCAGATTGACCAGCGCCTGACTGCGCGCATTTTCATCAAGGCCGGTCAACGGTTCACGGCTGAGAATCAGCTCGCCGACCTTGCGCTGGCGCTCGGCGCGCAGCACACCTTCGCGCTCGTCCCAGTCGAGTTGATCAACGTTGCGCACCTGTTCGCCAAGCACTGAATCGAACAGCGCCGGATCGAAATCCGCCGCCAGATAAATGCGTTCTTCGCGCTGGCCCTGACGGCTGCCGAGATCGGCGATGACGATCCACGGCTCTTTCATCAGGCTGTCGGCTTCGGCGAACAGCGCCGCGCGACCGTTGGCCAGACGATATTCGGCGCCACCGGCACGCCGCTGTTGCGCGACGCGATCCGGGTAGGCCAGCGCCAGCAAGGCACCGAGCCAGCGCGGATGACCGGGATCGCTGACCGGCTCGCTCGCCTTGCCGCGCAGATAACCGCGATATTGCCGCGCCAGTTGCCGGGCGCGCTGCACACCACCGTGCGCACCGCGAGCGGCGCGTTCTTCGCCGGATAGCAGAACCAAGCGACTGTGCAAATCTGCCCCGGCACCGCGCAAGATATCGCGCTCGCCCAGCAGCGCGGCGACATCGCAGGCCATGTTCGCCAGCCCCAGCGCCTGACCGCGCAGGAGCAAATGCCCGATGCGCGGATGCGCCGGCAACTCAGCCATGGCCTGACCGTGAGAAGTCAGCGCCTCACCTTCCAGCGCGCCGAGCCGCTGCAACAACTCCTGCGCCTGGGCATAAGCGGCCGCCGGCGGAACATCCAGCCAGACCAGTTCGCCCGGCGTCACACCCCAGCGCCCCAATTGCAGCGCCAGGCTGGCGAGATCCGCCGAAAGAATTTCCGCACTGCCATACGCGGCCAGTTGTTCGTGCTGATCCTGCGACCACAAGCGATAGCAAACGCCCGGCTCCAATCGCCCCGCCCGGCCGGCGCGCTGCGTAGCACTGGCCTTGGAAATCCGCTGAGTATCCAGGCGCGTCATACCGCTGCCGGGATCGAAACGCGGCACCCGCGCCAGCCCGGCATCAATGACTACGCGCACGCCGTTGATGGTCAAACTGGTCTCGGCAATATTGGTCGCCAGCACCACTTTGCGCTGGCCGGTCGGCGCCGGGTCGATGGCGGCACGCTGGGCGTTGAGGTCCAGTTCGCCGTGCAATGGGCACAGCAAAACATCGCTGCGCTCACCGATGGCGTCGGCCAGTTGTTGATGGACGCGACGGATTTCCGCCTGCCCCGGCAGGAACACCAACAGGCTGCCGGTTTCGTCGTGCAGCGCTTCGAGCACGGTTTGCGTAACGCGCTGATCGATGTACTCGCCGGGCTGATACGGCCGGCCCCAGCGCATCGTCACCGGGTACATGCGGCCTTCGCTGCGCAGGATCGGCGCGTCATCCAGCAACCCGGCCAGACGCTCGCCTTCCAGCGTGGCCGACATCAGCAAAATCTTCAGCGGCTGTTCAGCCCTGAACAGCTCGCGACCGTTCAGACTTAAGGCCAGCGCCAGATCGGCGTCGAGGCTGCGTTCGTGAAATTCGTCAAAGATCAGCAGGCCCACGCCTTCCAGCGCCGGATCATCCTGTAAACGGCGGGTGAGAATGCCTTCGGTGACCACTTCGATTCGCGTATTGGGGCCGACTTTGCTGTCGAGACGAATGCGATAACCGACGGTTTCACCGACCTTCTCACCCAGTTCACTGGCCAATCTTTCTGCAGCTGCACGCGCGGCGAGACGGCGCGGTTCAAGCATCAGAATGGTCTGCCCGGCCAGCCACGCTTCATTGAGCAAAGCCAAAGGCACGCGGGTGGTTTTACCGGCGCCCGGCGGTGCTTCGAGCACGGCTTCGTGGCGTGTCGCAAGGGCTTCACGCAGGGCGGGTAAAACATCATCGATTGGCAAAGTAATCATGCTGGCTCCCCAGGGCGTGCCCACAGTAAATTGCGAGTCGCGTTAAAGTTGTGAGCGTGCCAGGCAAGGCGCGGGACGCAGGTAAGGGTCGTTTCCTTGCCAAGTCCCGCAACGCAGCACGGCGCGCTCACAGCTTTAGCCCGTAGGGCCGAACCCCGATAGGATTCATTAGCCTTCACGCGGTGTCGATCTGGAGAAAACAACTTCAATCCTCAACGTATTTCGGTAGGGGTGAGACGAGGCCGCAATTTACTGTGGGCATGCCCTGCCAGGCCCGAGTATAACGGCGAACTGCTAGGCGTTCGTCAGGGTCTTAACTTCACACGACTACGCTTCGTTCTTAGATGAATCAGGAGATTTCCCCATGCGCTTACCTTTTCGCCTGATCGGCGGTGTACTGGTCGCCACCCTGCTCACGCAAATCACCGCGTGCGGTTCGATTTTCTACCCGGACCGGCGCGGGCAGATCGACGGCAAGATCGACCCGGCGATTGCCGTGCTCGACGCCGTGGGCCTGCTGTTCTACATCATCCCCGGCCTGATCGCGTTTGCCGTCGACTTCGCCACCGGTGCGATCTATTTCGAACCGGGCCACACTGCACAGATCGACCCGGCCAAACTCAAGCAAGCCATCGGCCCGGACGGTCAGGTCGATAATCACAAGTTGCAGGCTATTCTCGAAAGCGAGTTGGGCCGAGATTTCCCACTGGATGATCCGCGCCTGATTCAACACAAGGGCAGCACTCAACAACTGGCGATGTTCGGCCTGCAACCCGCCGCTTAAAAAGGACGTTCAATGACATCCAGCCCCGAACACGCCCGCCTGCTCAGGCTGGCGACCCGCGCCTCGGTAGCGGTGGCGTGCACGCTGATCATCGCCAAAGCCATCGCCTGGTGGCTCAGCGGCTCGGTGAGCATGCTCGCCGGCCTTACCGACTCGGCGCTGGATGGCATCGCTTCGCTGCTCAATCTGCTGGCCGTGCATTACGCGCTACGCCCGGCCGATGACGATCACCGTTATGGTCACGGCAAGGCGGAGTCGCTGGCAGGGATGGCGCAGGCGCTGTTCATTGGCGGCAGCGCGGTATTGATCGCGTTTCAAGCCTATGAACGCATCCAGCATCCGGAACCGCTCGGCGCACCGTGGATCAGCATTGGCGTGATCATTTTCTCATTGCTGCTGACGGTGGCCTTGCTGGTGCTGCAGCATCGAGTGATCAAGCAGACCGGTTCCAACGCCGTGCGTGCCGACTCACTGCATTACCGATCCGACCTGTTACTCAACGGCAGTATTCTGGTGGCGTTGGTGTTGGCCGGCTTCGGCTGGCATCAACTGGATGCCTGGTTCGGACTCGGCATTGCCGCCTATATCCTGTGGAGTGCGATGCAGATCGCCCGGGAAAGTTTTTCGGTGCTAATGGATGAAGAACTGCCAACCGACGTCAGCCAGCACATGCTCGAACTGGCCTGCAGTGTGCCGGGCGTGTTGGGCGCGCATGACTTGCGCACGCGGATCTCCGGCAACCACTGGTTCGTGCAGTTGCACCTGGAATTGCCGGGGGAATTGACCCTGTCAGTGGCCCACGGCATCAGCGATCAAGCCGCCGATGCGATTCACAAGGCCTACCCGCGAGCCGAAGTGCTGGTGCACGCCGACCCGCAGGAAGTGGTCAAGTCAGAACGGGCGCAAACCCGGCTTCAGTAACTGACCTGATAACCGCGACTGCTCAGGCAATTCCCTTGAGCCTGGCGGTAGGCCTGCACCACTTCGGGTGCCGGTTGATACGTCGCGGTGCGCGGGTCGAAACCGCTTTGCTGCACGGCGTACTGATAGCACTGGTATCCGTCCTGCTGCACCTGCTCCGGGGACTGGCCGTTGGCCGGATAGGCTTCGACGTCATAGCCTTGGGATTGCGGCTGCGGTTGCGGCTGAACCGGCGGCTCGACGACTACATAATCCTGGGTCGCCTCCTGATACGCGTAGTAGGCACCGGCGGCGAGGAACAATAGCGAACCGCCGATCCACACTTCACGGGCGTAATCGGGCAAATACTGAATGCGAATCCCGCGTGGCGGCTGCACGACGATGTAGCGCGGGCCTTGCGGGCGATACCAGTAGCCTGCGGAGTAGAAGTAATCCTGACCGCGATACGGCACGCGGTAGTCACGATCCGGGAAACGGTCGATCACATGCCCCGGTCGATATTGCGGACCAGGCCCCCAGCCATTGCCATGACCATCCGGACGGCCCGGCCAGCGATTGTCATTGGGCCGGTTACCGGTCTGCCATTGCTGATTGTGATAACCGTTTTGCGGGCGCTCGTCGCGGTAGTAACCCTGACGCGGTTCCTGGCTCTGGCGCACGGTGTCGGGCCGTGGCTGGATCGGCAGGCTGTTGGCCGGCAGTTGTGGCGGTGGTGGCGGCTGGCGCACCGGGTTGGGGTTGTACGCCGGACGGTTCTGGTCGTGGTTTTGCCACTGGCCATTGTTGTTGTGCTGCTGGCCGTTGTGCTCGAACTGGCGACTGTTGTCGCCACGAATGATCTCGTTGTTCTGCGGGCGCGGTTGATTCTGCGGCGGTTGATTGTTCTGCGGACGTGGCTGCTGATTATTGCCGCCATGCCCCTGATTGTTGCCCTGATGCTCCGGCCCGCGTCCGCCGTTACCATTGCCATTCGGGCTGCGGCTTTCAGGGTCATCGGCCAGCGCTTGCACACTGACACTCACACACAACACACCAACACCGGCCAGACGCCAGATGCGCGACTTCATGCTTTTCCTCACTGAGGCCTGTAATTAAGGGCGGCCTGTAACTAAGACCGGGTCGGGAACATCCGGTTCTGCAACAGGTTATCAGTCACGCTACTTATTTATTGAGCGTCCGCCATGAAATCGCAGGCAAGAAAAAAGGGAGACCCGTCGGCCTCCCTTTAGAGAACTTCGTCCTGGCTCGACGCTTTTGACGTCGGCTCACCTCACGCCGTCTTCTGGACAGTGTGCAGCTCGGGGACCGGCACAACCCCGGTGGGGGTGGCGGCCGCGGCGGGCCTGATAGGGCGGGCCGCTGTGGACTGTGTTACCGAGCAGTGATTCTGGTGATAAGAATAGGCCTGCGGCCGCGACAGAGGATTGCGAAGATTGCTGAAATAAACACCACTTGCGCAATTTTTAACCCTGGATAGATAATCTGCCGCAATAGTTACAACCAAGGACAGATTGATGAGCAAACTCGACCGTTACGACCTGAGTATTTTGGCGGAATTGCAGCGCGACGCCCGCATCTCCAACCAGGAGCTGGCCGAGCGCATCGGTCTGTCGCCCTCCCCTTGCTCGCGCCGGGTCAAGCAACTGGAAGACGACGGCTACATCTCACGCCAGGTCGCATTGCTCGATCGCAAGATGCTCGGGCTGAGCCTGACCGCGTATGTGCTGATCGGCATGGACCGGCATACGCCGGAGCGTTTCGAGAATTTCGAAGCGGCGATTCGCACGTTGCCGCAGGTGCTGGAGTGCAGTCTGGTGACCGGTGTCGATGCGGATTACCAGTTGAAAGTGGTGGTGCCGGATATGGATCACTATCAGAAATTGTTGCTGGGGCATTTGACCCGGATTGAAGGGGTAACCAGCGTGCGCTCGAGTTTTGTGCTGAATCAGGTGTTGAACAGCACGGAACTGCCGCTGACTCATTTGCGTAGCTGATCAAGGGCACCCTCACCCCAGCCCTCTCCCGGAGGGAGAGGGGGCCGACCGAGGTGTCTGCTGTCATACATCGACTTGAAAGATCGAGTCGATTATGGATTCACAACAGAACGTTCAGGTCAGCGCATTTTGCGAGCATCTCCCGGTCAGTCCCCTCTCCCTCCGGGAGAGGGCTAGGGTGAGGGCTAAAGGCCTCGGATCAGACCCAGATCAATGCCACCCCCCACACCTTGGCGTATACTCGCCGCGCCCTTTTAGCCGCGCCCATGCCGGAGAACCCCAATGGATCCAGCAGTATTCGAAGAGTGGATGATGACCGGTCTGGTCAGCATCCTGATCATTTTCATGGGTTTCATCGTCTGGGATCTGGCGAAGAAGTCCAAGGCCGGGCGCTTTGGCTCGTTCATTCTGTTCTTTGTACTGGGCCTGGGCGTGGCCGCGTTCATCATCAAGAGTGTGGTGATCGGCCTGATCGAATCCGGCGCTTTATAAGCGCGCCGGCACTTCCTTCCACTGGCCCTGATCGAGCCCTTCGATCGTCCAGTCACCAATCTTCACCCGCACCAACCGCAATGTTGGCAGGCCTACCGCCGCCGTCATGCGCCGTACCTGACGGTTGCGCCCTTCGCGAATCACCAGTTCCAGCCATGACGTCGGTATGGTCGCGCGAAAACGCACCGGCGGATTGCGCGGCCACAATTCAGGCTCATCCAGCTGCCGCGCTTCGGCGGGCAAGGTCATGCCGTCATTCAGTTCAACGCCATCGCGCAAGCGCTGCAATTGCTCAGCCGTCGGCACACCTTCGACCTGCACCCAATAGGTCTTCGCCAGTTTGTGTTTCGGATCGGCGATACGCGCCTGTAACTGCCCGTCGTTGGTCAGCAGCAACAATCCTTCGCTGTCGCGATCCAGGCGTCCGGCCGGATAAATGCCGGGCATATCGATGAAATCCTTGAGCGTCGCCCGCCCTTCACCGTCGCTGAATTGCGTCAGCACATCGAACGGTTTGTTGAACAGGATCAGTTTCGGCTCGGCCGGGGGTGCCTTGGCAACACGGCGCGGCGCGGACGACTGAGGCTTCGCGCCGGGGCGGCGGGAAGGTGGACGCGGGGGACGAGACATAAGAGAACAGACATTTAGCGATCAGGGCTGACAATGCTAGTGCCCCGACCGCCAAATGACCACGACTAAGCGTTAACGGAACGGCGGCTCGTCGAAGCTGCGCAGTTTGCGCGAGTGCAACGAGTTGAGCTCGGTGCGCAGCAGGTCCACCGCTTCAATGCCGATCTTCAAGTGCTGGCTGACCGCGCGTTCATAGAAGGCGTTGGCCGAACCCGGCAGTTTGATTTCACTGTGCAGCGGTTTATCTGAAACGCAGAGCAACGTGCCGTACGGCACCCGCAGGCGATAACCCTGCGCTGCAATCGTGCCGCTTTCCATGTCCACGGCCACAGCGCGGGACAGGTTGATCAACGGTCGTTCCTGCGCCCAACGCAATTCCCAGTTACGGTCGTCGTAGGTCAGCACGGTGCCGGTGCGCAGGCGTTTCTTCAGATCATCGCCCTTCTCGCCGGTGACGTTGGCCGCTGCTTGCTGCAGGGCCATTTGCACTTCGGCCAGGGCCGGGATCGGGATGTTCGGCGGCACCACACGGTCGAGAATGCCGTCGCGGCGCATGTAAGCGTGGGCCAGCACGTAGTCGCCGATGGTCTGCGACTGACGCAGGCCGCCGCAGTGGCCGATCATCAGCCAGCAATGCGGACGCAGCACCGCCAAGTGGTCGGTGATGTTCTTGGCGTTGGACGGGCCGACGCCGATGTTGACCAGCGTCACGCCGTGGCCATCGCTGGCGATCAGGTGATAAGCCGGCATCTGGTATCGGTGCCAGACCACACCGGCCGCAATCGCCGATGCTTCGCCGTGATCCATGCCCTTCTCGATGATCACGTTGCCCGGCAAGACCATGCGCACGAATCGCGGGTCGCGGCGCAACTGTTCCAGACCATGGACGATGAACTGGTCGACATAGCGGTGATAGTTGGTCAGCAGAATCCACGGCTGCACATGGCGCCAATCGCTGCCGGTGTAGTGCACCAGACGGCGCAGGGAGAAATCCACGCGCGCAGCGTCAAACAAGGCCAGCGGCAGCGGATCGGTGTTTTCCCAGTCGTAGAGACCGTCGGCGATGCCATCGGTGGCGGCGGACAGGTCGGTACTCGGGAACACCCGCGCCAGCACGGCAGCAGTGACGCCGGAACCGGCGAGTTCATCGCCCTGCTCGACCACATACGGATACGGAATGTTTTGCTGGCTGACGCCGACTTCCACGGTCACGGTGAAGTCGTGCATCAACGGCACCAACTGTTCGAGCAGGTATTTGCGGAACGCCGCCGGGTGGGTGACGGTGACGCTGTAGGTGCCCGGCAGTTGCACCTTGGCATAAGCGCGGGTGGTCTGCGGCACTTCGCCCTGGCAGTGATAGGTCAGACGCAGTTCGGGATAACGAAACAGAGCACGCTGCGCAGCGTCGGGTTCGACGCGATCCTTGAGGTAACGCTTGAGCGCCGAGTTCAGCGCAGTGGTGGCCCGCTCATGCAGCTCGGCCAGACGGTCCACGGCTTGTTCGGCGGTTTGAACGACAATAAACGCTTCGGTCACGATCAGCTTCCTGTGTTCTGACTTGCAGAGCTTCATCTTGCCTGCATCGTGGCGTCACGGGAACAGTGGCGTTGTGGGTGTACCCACAATCTTTAAATCAATGAAGATCCCCTGTGGGAGCGAGCCTGCTCGCGAATGCGGTGGGTCATTCAATAAAGATGTCGACTGATACACCGCTTTCGCGAGCAGGCTCGCTCCCACAAGGGGATTTTTGCTTGATTAGAAACCTTGTGGAGTTGAGCGGGCGACGATGGCTTCGACGTCCAGCCCACGCGGCAAGGCGCCGTAAACCCGGCCGCCACCGCTCAGGCGGCTGGCGATGAAGGCATCGCTGACCGTTGAATTTCCGGCCTCCAACAGAAGCCTGGCCTGTAAACCGAGCGCGATGTCTTCGGTCAGTTGCCGCGCGCGATACTGAATATCACTGGTGTCTTTGAACTGCGCCTGCAACTGCTGAATATGCGCCGCCAGACGCTTGTCGCCATGCCCGTCACCGAGTTCGCTGAACAACACATCCAGCACCCCCGGCTCTTTCGACAACGCGCGCAGCACGTCGAGGCATTGCACATTCCCCGAGCCTTCCCACGTAGAGTTCACCGGTGCCTCACGGTACAGACGCGGCAGGATACTGTCCTCGACATACCCGGCGCCGCCCATGCACTCGGCCGCTTCGTTGATCATCCCCGGCGCACGCTTGCAGATCCAATACTTGCCCACCGCCGTCACCAGCCGCGCAAATTGCGCTTCGTGGCGATCGTCCAGATGATCCAGCGCCTTGCCCATGCGCAAACTCAGGGCCAGCGCGGCTTCGCTTTCCAGGGCCAGATCAGCCAGGACGTTTTGCATCAACGGCTGTTCGCTGAGCAGCTTGCCGCCAACCTTGCGGTGCGCGCAGTGATGGCTGGCCTGGGTCAGCGCCTGGCGCATCAAAGCGCTGGAACCGACCATGCAATCGAACCGAGTCATGGCGACCATCTCGATAATAGTCGGCACGCCGCGCCCTTCCTCACCGACCATCCACGCCAGCGCGCCACGGAACTCCACTTCGCTGGAGGCGTTGGACTGGTTGCCGAGTTTGTTTTTCAGGCGCTGGATGTAGAACTGATTGCGCGTGTCGTCCGGGCGATGACGCGGCAACAGGAAGCAGCTCAAACCCTTGTCGGTCTGCGCCAGCGTGAGGAAGGCATCGCACATCGGCGCCGAGCAGAACCACTTGTGCCCGACCAGTTCATAGGCCTGCCCCGGGCCACTGGCGCCGACCGGGTAAGCCTTGGTGGTATTGGCGCGCACGTCGGTGCCGCCCTGTTTCTCGGTCATGGCCATGCCGATGGTCACGCCGGCCTTGTGCGCCATGCCGACGTTGCGCGGGTCGTATTCGGTGGCGAGGACTTTCGGTAGCCATTGCTCGGCGATGTTCGCCTGCAAACGCAGGGCCGGCACGCTGGCGAAAGTCATGGTCAACGGGCAACCGCTGCCGGCTTCTGCCTGGCTGTGCAGATAGGTCATCGAGGCGCGCGCGACATGCGCGCCGTCCTGTGGATGGGTCCATGGCAGCGACGTCAGGCCATGCTCGATCGCCGTGCGCATCAGTTCGTGATAGGCCGGATGAAATTCCACCAGATCGATGCGATGACCGTAGCGGTCATGGCTGGCGAACGTTGGTTTATTCTGGTTGGCGAGGAACCCGGCTTCCATCAACGGCCCACCAGCGAGTGCACCGTAGGCATCGATCCGCGACTCCGCCCACCCGGCACCAAAGCGCCGCGACCACTCCTGCAACGGCAGGTCGATGCGGTACAGGTTAGTGCCGTCCAGCGACGGTGGCTGGTTGGTGACTTCGTGGGTTTCGGCGAACTGATGCAGGTTCATGACGGGCTCCTTCGGGCAACCAAGGAACCCAGTTAAGCACCGCTCCGCAACCGGTCAAAGTGTCATATCCGCCGAATTCGCGGCGCTTTTACCCTGCTAGCAGCACAGCACCCGCCGCTCCAGCGCAGATTGCAGATCTTCGAATTTTACGGGTTTGTTCAAGTAATCGACCGGCGCCCCCGTTGCGCAAAGCTCTCGGTCGGCAGTTAGCGCCAGCATGAATACCGGCAAGTTCGCGCAGCCCGGCAACGCATGAATCTGGCAGCACAATGACGCGCCGTCGTAAGCCGGCAACTGGCAATCGATCAGCACTGCGTCGAAAGTCTCTCGTTGCAAGCAATCCAATGCCGCCGCGCCGTTGTCGGCGGTACGCACGCGAAAGCCGAGCTTGAGCAACATGCCGCGCATCACCAGTTGGTTGACACTGTTGTCATCCACCAGCAACACCGTGCAGTCCTGCGGCGCACGCACACAATCGTGCGAAGGCGCGATGATCGGCGCAGCTTCAACCGCCGGCAGTTCAAACTCAACGTCCAGTTGAAAACGGCTGCCACGTCCGGGTTCGGAGCGATGAGTAAGCTTGCCGCCAAGCAGCTCGACCAACTGTCGGCAGATCGCCAGCCCCACGCCCAGTCCGCCGTATTCGCGGGTCATCGAACCGTCGAGCTGGAAGAAGCGCTGGTACATCGTCGCCTCGCCCAGATCGGTAAAACCGATGCCAGTGTCGATCACCGCAAACGACAACGCCAGGCGATTGTCCGTCGACGGTTTGCCGGTCACCCGCAGCGCCAGCCCGCCGACGCGGGTGAACTTGATCGCGTTGTCCAGCAGGCATTCCAGACATTGCGCGAGTTTGGCGCTGTCGCCGTGCAAACGATCCGGCAGGGTCGGCAGCACCTCGACCTTGAAGTCCAGCGACTTGCTCGCCGCGTTGCTGTCGAACTGCACGCGCAGCGCTTCGACCACCGCGCGCAGGCTGAAACTGCCCGGCGCAGCCTTGAGCTTGCCGGCCTGCAACTCCGTGAGGGTGAGGATGCCGTTGACCATGCGCATCATGTCTCGCGCGGAACCGGCGGCGGTCTGCTGGTATTGCTCAAGCTCCGGATCCAGCTCGACGGTTTGCATCAACTCCAGCGAACCGATCACACCGTTCATCGGCGTGCGCAGTTCGTGGGTCAGGGTCGCGAGGAATTCGTCCTTGAGTTTGTTGCTGTGGGCCAGTTGCTGGTTGAGCACTTCGAGTTTCTGCCCGGCGTCATACAGGGTCTGCGCCTGTTGCTCGCGCATCGCATTGATCCGGTCGGCCAGTGCCAGCGACAGCAGCGCCACTTCGATAGCTGAGCCGATCTGGCTGGCATACATGGTCAGGAATACGTTCGGCAGCAAGCCGAGCACCATCAGCGTATTGACGATGCCGCCGAGCAGAAACGCCGACCAGGCGATGATGAAATAGCGCGCCACCCGCAAGCCGCGCCACCAGGCCAGAATCCCGGCGGCGAAAATCACCACAGTGAAGGTCAGCGCCAGTATCGTCGCCAGGCGCAGCGACAACGCGTAACTGGTCATCAGCGACAAACCAACCACCAGCGCACCGAACGCGATCAGTGCAATCAGCAGGCGATCAAGCCAGCGACTATGGTTTTTGGTCTGCAGGAAACTGCGGGCGAACTGACTGCCGAACAGCCCCGCACAGCCGATGAAAAATGGCGTGGCCGCGTTGGCCCACCACGGATTGTCCGGCCAGAAATACTCCACCGCCGCGCCGTTCACCGACAGCTGATAAAGGCCGAACGAGGCGATATAGAAGATGTAATAGAGGTAACTGGTGTCGCGCACACTCAGGTAGATGAACAGGTTGTAGACCAGCATCCCCAACAGCACGCCATAAATGATCCCCAGCACATACAGGCGCACCGGCTGATCTTCGAGGTACGCGGTGCTCGACCACAACGTCACCGGTGCCTGAATCGAGCCTTCACTGGCCAGTCGCAGGTACACGGTTTGTTGTTGACCCGGTGCGAAAGCGAGGTCGAACAAATAGTTGTTCTGGCGGATCTCGCGGCTGGCGAACGGCAAGGCGTCGCCGGTTTGCCGGACGAGGCGGTAGTCGCCATTGGCGTCAGGCAGATAGAGGTCGAGATGATCGAGCGGCGGATACGCCAGCTCCAGCAGCCAGGTGCGCTGGGCGGCGGGATTGCTCGGACGGTACTGCAGGTCAATTTTCAGCCAGAACGCCGAGCGCGAGTAACCGGCATTAAGCGTGGCCTTATCGTGAACTTTGAAATTGCCGGCGGCAGCTTGCGCACGAACATCGGCAATGCTCGCCTGACCGCTCGGGTCTTCGAACACTTGCAGCGACCGGCCCAGAGGGAGACTCTGGGTAAATTCGTCGAATTCGACGGCGCTCGCCATAAGGGGCAAGCAGAACAACAGCATCAGCAAATAGCGCATTGAAGCCCCAGCGTGGCTCGTCCGGTTGTGTCAGGAAGCCCCCCATTCCCTTTGAGTAGACGTAAAACCGGTATTACCTGTTATTGGTTTGGATCCAGACTAGCATAGCCGTTGATGGCCATTGAGCACCATTGAAATTTTTCCTACAAAGGCTCTAGAACGGGCGTTCCAGAGCAAAGCAGCGAGCTAGAGCTGTTGAGATGGTCAGCTTGTGACAGAGCGGTCGAATTCTCCTGCCAGGTTAGCGGCCCGGGACAACGGCACTGAACCCGAAAATCAGCTTTGGTGGTAAGCTCGCGCACCATGAATATCTACAGCTCCCGCCCCGTTGTCCTCTGTCTCTCCGGCCACGACCCCAGTGGTGGCGCCGGCTTGCAGGCAGATATCGAAGCCCTGCTCGCGCAGGGTTGCCATGCGGCTCCGGCCGTCACCGCCCTGACCGTGCAAGACACCGTCAACGTTACTGACTTCCGCGTCCTCGACCGTGAGTGGGTATTGGCCCAGGCCAATGCCGTGCTCAACGACTCCGAAGTCGCGGCGGTCAAACTGGGCATGCTCGGTTCGCTGGAAATGGTCGACACCGTTGTCGAACTGCTCTCGGCGCACCCGCACTTGCCGGTGGTCTGCGACCCGGTGTTGCGCGCCGGCGGCGGCGGACGTCTGGGCAAGGACGAGGTGGGTTACGCGATGCGTGAGCGTCTGCTGCCGCTGTCGATCATTGCCACCCCTAATCTTCCCGAAGCGCGCATCCTCGCCGAACTGCCTGAAGGCACCGCCGACCAGTGCGCTGAAAAACTCCTGCCGTTCGTCAAAAACCTGCTGATCACCGGCGGCCATGGCGACGAAACTGAAATCCACAACCGCGTGTATAGCCGCGACGGTCTGCGTGAAACCTTTATCTGTCAGCGTCTGCCGGGCAGCTATCACGGTTCCGGCTGCACACTGGCCAGCGCGTTGGCCGGTCGCCTGGCGCAGGGCGAACATCTCGCCAGCGCTGTGCGCAGTGCTTTGGATTACACCTGGCGCACCCTGCGCGATGCCGAACAACTGGGCAAAGGCCAGTTCGTCCCGCGTCGCCTGCCGCTGGATTTCTGCTCGTAACGTCGTGAGGTCTGCCTGATGAAACTACGTGGCCTGTATGCCATTACCGACAGCCAGTTGCTGGCCGGCAAGTTTCTGTCTTACGTGGAGGCGGCGCTGGAAGGCGGCGTCACCCTGCTGCAATACCGCGACAAGAGCAACGATGAGGCCCGCCGTCTGCGTGAGGCCGAAGCGCTGCGTGATCTGTGCGAGCGCTACAAGACGCAGCTGATCATCAACGATGATGCTGAACTGGCCGCGCGCCTCAACGTTGGCGTGCACCTGGGCCAGACCGACGGCCCGCTGTCGCCGACCCGCGCCCTGCTAGGCTCGAAAGCGATCATCGGTTCGACCTGCCACGCGCAAATCGCGCTGGCCGAACAAGCGGCCAAAGAAGGTGCGAGTTATGTCGCCTTCGGCCGCTTCTTCAACTCCAACACCAAGCCCGGCGCGCCGACCTGCAGCCTCGATCTGCTCGACGAAGCCAAGCGCACGCTGCACCTGCCGATATGCGCGATTGGCGGCATCACCCTCGACAACGCCGCGCCGCTGGTGGCCCATGGGGTCGACCTGCTCGCTGTGGTCCACGGTCTGTTTGGTGCCGAGAGCACCGCCGAAGTGGCCCGCCGCGCCCGCGCGTTCAATGAATTACTGAAAGTCTGATTTGAGAGCCCGATCATGTCTCGTTCCGAAACGCTGTTTGCCAATGCCCAGAAACACATTCCCGGAGGCGTGAATTCGCCGGTTCGCGCGTTCAAAAGCGTGGGCGGCACACCGCTGTTCTTCAAGCACGCTGAAGGTGCTTACGTTACCGACGAAGACGACAAGCGTTATGTCGATTACGTTGGTTCGTGGGGTCCGATGATCCTCGGCCACAGCCACCCGGACGTGCTGGACGCAGTGCGCAATCAGCTGCAACACGGCTTGTCGTACGGTGCGCCGACCGCGATGGAAACCGAGATGGCCGATCTGGTCTGCTCGCTGGTGCCATCGATGGACATGGTGCGCATGGTCAGCTCCGGCACCGAAGCGACCATGAGCGCGATCCGTCTGGCCCGTGGTTACACCGGCCGTGACAGCATCATCAAGTTCGAGGGCTGCTATCACGGCCACTCCGACAGCCTGCTGGTCAAGGCCGGTTCCGGCGCACTGACCCAGGGCGTACCGAGCTCGGCCGGTGTGCCGGCGGCATTCGCCAAACACACCCTGACCCTGCCGTTCAACGACATCGACGCGGTGGAAAAGATGCTCGCTGAAGTCGGCGAGGAAGTGGCGTGCATCATCGTTGAACCGGTGGCCGGCAACATGAACTGCGTGCCACCGGCACCGGGCTTCCTCGAAGGCCTGCGTTCGCTGTGCGACAAACATGGCGTGGTGCTGATTTTCGACGAAGTGATGACCGGTTTCCGCGTTGCCCTCGGCGGTGCTCAGGCGTATTACGGGGTCAATCCAGACCTGACCACCTTCGGCAAGATCATCGGTGGCGGCATGCCGGTCGGCTGCTTCGGCGGCAAGCGTGAAATCATGCAGCGTATTGCGCCGCTGGGCCCGGTGTATCAGGCCGGCACGCTGTCGGGTAATCCGTTGGCCATGGCCGCCGGCTTGACCACGCTGCGTTTGATCAGCCGTCCGGGTTTCCACGCCGAGTTGACCGACTACACCACGCGCCTGCTCGATGGCCTGCAACAACGCGCCGATGCTGCTGGCATTCCGTTCGTGACCACGCAGGCTGGCGGCATGTTCGGTCTGTACTTCAGCGGCGCCGACGACATCGTCACCTTTGAAGATGTGATGGCCAGCGACGCTGCCCTGTTCGGTCGCTTCTTCCACCTGATGCTGGAAGGTGGCGTGTACCTGGCGCCGAGCGCCTTCGAAGCCGGGTTTACCTCGATCGCCCACGGCGAAGCCGAGTTGAAACTGACACTGGACGCTGCCGAGCGCGCCTTCGCCGCACTGAAATAACCGCCGTACCGCTGACGTTGGCTATCGCCAGCGTCAGCATTCACCTACATCGACGCTGTTTTTCCGATGCTCCTGCTAAAAATCTCCCCTAAAGTGGGCGATATATTCCCCGCGCAGCAGAAAAACGAGTAAAGACTTTGTAAGGTTGGCCCTGCTTATTTCATAATGCGCGCTTATTGGATCCCTCGATGGGTCCGCGTGCCCTTCAGAGGTAAGTCGATTCCCATGAACCGCACCGGCCGCACCCTTGCCTTGGGCTGCCTGTTGCTCCTTCAGCCCCTGCTCGCGCATGCACAAGCAGGCGGCAACTCGTTGTTGATCCCGGCGATGGGTCGTTGCACCCTCAATACTCAGCCGCAAGACGTCACGCAGGCACTGGCTGCTTGCCAGAAAGCGGCGGACGAAGGGGATGCGCAAGCGCAATACGAGTTGGGTGAGTTCTACTACGACGGCAAGAATGCCCCGCGCGACCTCAATCAAGCCTTGAGCTATTTCGAAAAAGCCTCGTTGCAAGGCCACGCTCAGGCGCAATTCAAACTTGGCACCATGTTCTTCCACGGTGAAGGCGTGCAGGCCAACAATATTCAGGCGTATATCGTGCTGAAGATGGCCGCCGTCAACGGCGCTGAAGATGCGCTGGACACGGCCGACGAAGTCTCCGAAAAAATGTCTCGCGAAGACCTCGAAACCGCGACCCAGGTGCTCGGGCAAATTTTCCGTAAATACCTGATGGAACTGCAGAGCGCCGATGGGCGCACGCCTTTCTCGCCGCTTCCCTGATTCTCTATAGTTTTTTCTGGCCTCTTCGCGAGCAGGCTCGCTCCCACATTGGAATGCATTTCCCTGTGGGAGCGAGCCTGCTCGCGAATGGGGGCGACCCGGTTTTGCGGCTTACTTCTCAGGCATCGGCATCGGAAACGGCATCACATTGCCGACCGCGCCCCGGGCTTCGCTGATTTTCGGGGTGCCCAGACGTTCCACTTCGTCGATGCGCACAATCGAATGCATCGGCACAAAGCTGCGCACTACGCCTTCGAACTGCGCCTTGAGCTTTTCTTCGCTCGGATCGACGACCACTTGCGTGCGCTCGCCAAAGACGAACTCTTCCACTTCCAGAAAGCCCCACAGATCACTTTGATAGATCTGCTTGGCGTACATTTCGAACACCTGGCCCTGGTTGAGGAAAATCACCTTATAGATTGGAGCTTCGCGTTTGGTCATGGCGGGGGGATAACATCGGGGATAAAAATGAGGGCGCAAACTATAGCATAGCCACCGGACGCGCAGCGGTAGGAACCTGAGGGCATGTTCCCTATAATGCCGGGTTCTTTGAATCACGTGATGACCCTAATCCATGGCCAAGAAGCTTTACATCGAAACCCACGGTTGTCAGATGAACGAGTACGACAGCTCGCGCATGGTCGATCTGCTGGGTGAACATCAGGCCCTGGAAGTCACCGCGCGTGCCGAAGACGCCGACGTGATTCTGCTCAACACCTGCTCGATCCGCGAGCGCGCTCAGGATCGCGTGTATTCGCAACTCGGCCGCTGGCGCGAACTGAAACTGGCCAACCCAGAGATGGTGATCGCCGTTGGCGGTTGTGTGGCCAGTCAGGAAGGCGCGGCGATTCGTGATCGCGCGCCGTACGTCGACGTGGTCTTCGGCCCGCAGACCCTGCACCGCCTGCCAGAAATGATCGACGCCGCGCGCATCACCAAGCTGCCGCAAGTCGACGTCTCGTTCCCGGAAATCGAAAAATTCGACCATTTGCCCGAACCGCGCATCGATGGCCCGAGCGCTTACGTGTCGGTGATGGAAGGTTGCAGCAAGTACTGCACGTTCTGCGTGGTGCCTTACACCCGTGGCGAAGAAGTCAGCCGGCCGTTCGATGACGTGGTCGCCGAAGTCATTCACCTCGCCGAAAACGGCGTGCGTGAAGTGACGCTGCTGGGGCAGAACGTCAACGGCTATCGCGGTACGACCCATGACGGTCGTCTGGCTGATCTCGCCGAGCTGATCCGCGTCGTCGCCGCCATCGACGGCATCGACCGCATTCGCTACACCACTTCGCACCCGCTGGAATTCTCCGACAGCCTGATCCAGGCCCACGCCGACGTCCCGGAACTGGTCAAGCATCTGCATTTGCCGGTGCAGTCGGGTTCCGACCGGATTCTCGCGGCGATGAAGCGCAACCACACGGCGCTGGAGTACAAATCCAAGCTGCGCAAACTGCGTGCGGCGGTGCCGGGCATCTGCATCAGTTCAGACTTCATCGTCGGTTTCCCCGGCGAGACCGAGAAAGACTTCGAACAGACGATGAAGCTGATTGCCGATGTCGGTTTCGACTTCTCCTACTCGTTCGTTTACAGCCAGCGCCCAGGTACCCCGGCGGCCGATCTGGCCGACGAGACCCCGGAAGAGTTGAAAAAGGAACGCCTGAACGCCCTGCAACATCGCCTGAATCAGCAAGGCTTTGAGATCAGCCGACAAATGGTCGGCTCGATCCAGCGCATTCTGGTCACCGACTATTCGAAGAAAGACCCGGGCGAGCTGCAAGGGCGCACCGAGAATAATCGTATCGTCAACTTCCGCTGCGACAATCCAACCCTGATCGGTCAGTTCGCCGACGTACACATCGACGCGGCACAACCGCACTCGCTGCGTGGCTCGCTGATCCAGTAACACTGCATTTCCCTGTGGGAGCGAGCCTGCTCGCGAAGGCTGCGACACATTAAACATTCATGTGTCTGATAGGCCGCCTTCGCGAGCAGGCTCGCTCCCACATGAACCGTGGTGATTTAAGAGCTTTCGCACCCAGGCCTCTGGCGTTATCCTTGATTTCATCTTAATTGCCCCAGGGCGGCTAAATACGACCTTGAACGCACCCATAGAACCACATCGTTTTATCCTCGAGCCTTTTGAGGCTCGCCGCTTCGCCAATCTGTGCGGGCAATTCGACGAGCATTTGCGCTTGATCGAACAGCGCCTGACCATCGAGATCCGCAACCGCGGAAACCAGTTCGAGTTGATCGGCGACCCCAAGCACACCACGTCTGCGGAAAACCTGCTGCGCCGCCTGTACCGGGAAACCAAAGGTACCGAGCTGTCGCCGGACCTCGTGCACCTGTTCCTCCAGGAATCGGCCGTGGTCGAGCTGGACAATCACGCCCCCGCCGAAGCGTCCGTTGCCCTGCGCACCAAGAAAGGCATGATTCGCCCACGCGGCTTGAATCAGTTGCGCTACGTGAAGGAAATCCTCGGCAACGACATCAACTTCGGCATTGGCCCGGCCGGTACCGGCAAGACCTATCTGGCCGTGGCCTGCGCTGTCGATGCCCTGGAGCGCGAGCAGATCCGTCGCATCCTGCTGGTGCGTCCGGCGGTTGAAGCGGGTGAAAAACTCGGCTTCCTGCCCGGCGACCTGTCGCAGAAGATCGACCCGTACCTGCGTCCGCTCTACGACGCGCTCTACGAGATGCTCGGCTTTGAATACGTGGCCAAGCTGATCGAGCGTCAGGTGATTGAAGTTGCGCCGCTGGCCTACATGCGCGGTCGCACGCTGAATAACAGCTTCATCATTCTCGACGAAAGCCAGAACACCACCGTCGAACAGATGAAGATGTTCCTGACCCGGATCGGCTTCGGCTCCACCGCGGTCATCACCGGTGACATCACCCAGGTCGACCTGCCGCGTGGCACCAAGTCCGGCCTGCATCATGTGATCGAAGTGCTCAAAGACGTGCCGGGCATCAGCTTCACGCACTTCCAGCCTAAAGACGTCGTGCGCCATCCTTTGGTACAGCGGATCGTCGAAGCCTACGAGCGCTTCGAAAACCGTGACGAAGCCCCCAAGGACACCTCGCGAAATGCTTGAGCTAGACCTGCAAATCGCGACTGACGCGAACGCGCCGAGTGAGCCCGACTTCCGCCTGTGGTGCGAACTGGCCCTGCGCCAGCGCACCGCCGACTCGGAGATGACCATTCGTCTGGTCGACGAGGAAGAAGGCCGCGAGCTCAATCACACCTGGCGCCACAAGGATTACGCGACCAACGTCCTGTCGTTCCCGGCTGAAGTGCCTGACGAGTTTCTCGACATCCCGCTGCTCGGCGATCTGGTGATCTGCGTGGCCGTGGTCGAGCGCGAAGCCGCCGAACAAGGCAAGGAACTAAAGGCCCACTGGGCACATCTGGTCATTCACGGCTGCTTGCATCTACTCGGTTACGACCATATAGATGACGAAGAAGCCGAGGAAATGGAAGCACTGGAACGCGAGTTGCTTGCTGAACTGGGCTATCCCGATCCGTACGCGGACGACGAACCCGAAACATCCCCTATCGTTACAACAAAGGATTCAGAGTAATCGCTATGAGCGAAGATCGATCGAGCAACGGGCAGAAGTCATGGCTGGGTAAACTGACCCAGGCTTTTGCCCACGAGCCGAAGAACCGTCAGGAGCTCCTCGAGCTGCTGCGTGATGCACATCAGAACAAACTGCTGGACAGCGAAGCGCTGGCCATCGTCGAAGGCGCCATTCAGGTGGCTGACCTGCAAGTGCGCGACATCATGGTGCCGCGTTCGCAGATGATCAGCATCAAGGCGACCCAGACACCCCGTGAATTCCTCCCGGCCGTGGTCGATTCTGCCCACTCGCGCTATCCGGTGATCGGCGAAAGCCATGACGACGTGATGGGCGTGCTGCTGGCCAAGGATCTGCTGCCGCTGATCCTCAAGGAGAACGGCGACAGCTTCAACATCAAGGATCTGCTGCGCCCAGCCACGTTCGTGCCGGAGTCCAAGCGCCTGAACGTGTTGTTGCGTGAATTCCGTGCCAACCACAACCACATGGCCATCGTCATCGACGAATACGGCGGCGTGGCCGGTCTGGTAACGATTGAAGACGTGCTGGAACAGATCGTCGGCGATATCGAAGACGAGCACGACGTCGAAGAAGACAGCTATATCAAGCCGCTGCCCAGCGGTGACTTCCTGATCAAGGCCCTGACGCCGATCGAAAACTTCAACGAGTTCTTCGACAGCGAATTCTCCGATGACGAGTTCGACACCGTCGGCGGTCTGGTGATGAGCGCGTTCGGGCACTTGCCAAAACGCAACGAAATCACTGAAATCGGCGCCTATCGTTTCCGCATCCTGAACGCCGACAGCCGTCGGATTCATTTGCTGCGACTGACGCCAATTGCTCGTTAATTCTAAGGACTGAAATGCGCTGGACAACCCGCCCCGGCTGGCCCGGTAACCTGCTGGCCGTGGCGGCCGGTGCAATCACCACTTTCGCTCTGGCACCGTTCAACATCTGGCCGCTGGCTTTGCTGGCGGTCGGCTTGTTTTATGCCGGTTTACGCGAGCTGAGTCCGCGTCAGGCGCTGGGCCGTGGCTGGTGCTTCGGTTTCGGCCTGTTTGGTGCCGGCACCAGTTGGATCTATTACAGCATCCACCATTTCGGCGGCGCTTCGGTGCTGTTGGCCGGGTTCCTGATGCTGCTGTTTACCGCGGCGATCGCCTGGTTCTTTGCCCTGCCGGCCTGGCTGTGGGCGCGCTGGTTGCGCCGTAACGAGGCTCCGCTGGCCGATGCCTTGGCGTTTGCTGCGTTGTGGGTCGGCCAGGAAGCGTTTCGCGGCTGGTTCCTCACCGGCTTCCCATGGCTGTACTCGGGTTACAGCCAGCTCGATGGCCCATTGGCCGGGCTCGCTCCAGTGGGTGGCATGTGGCTGGTGTCGTTCGTTCTGGCACTGACCGCAGCACTGATCTATAACGCCCCACGCCTGCTGCAAACCGGCCGCAACGGTTTTGTTGCCGCAGGTTTGGTGCTGCTGGTTGGCCCTTGGGTGGCCGGCATTGCGCTCAAGGGCCATGCCTGGACCAGCCCCTCCGGCGCGCCGCTGAGTGTTGCCGCAATTCAGGGTAACGTCGCGCAAAGCATGAAATGGGATCCGGCCGAGCTCAACGCGCAGTTGGCTTTGTATCGCGATTTGAGCTTCCGCTCGAAACCGGTGGACCTGCTGATCTGGCCGGAAACCGCCGTGCCGGTATTGAAGGAGTCCGCCGAGGGCTACCTGACCATGATGGGCACCTTCGCCGCCGAGCGTAAATCGGCGCTGATCACTGGTGTACCGATCCGCGAAACCGTTCGTCACGAAAAACGCTTCTTCAATGGCATCACCGTGGTGGGCGAAGGCGATGGCACCTACCTGAAGCAGAAACTGGTGCCCTTCGGCGAATACGTGCCACTGCAGGATGTATTGCGCGGGCTGATCGCCTTCTTCGACCTGCCAATGTCCGACTTTGCCCGTGGCCCGGCCGATCAGGCGTTGTTGCAGGCCAAGGGTTATCAGATCGCACCGTTCATCTGCTACGAGGTGGTCTATCCAGAATTCGCCGCCAGCCTGTCGGCGCGCAGTGATTTGCTGCTGACGATCAGCAACGACACCTGGTTCGGCACCTCGATTGGCCCGCTGCAGCATTTGCAGATGGCGCAGATGCGTGCGCTTGAGGCTGGGCGCTGGATGATTCGTGCAACCAACAACGGTGTGACCGGACTGATCAACCCGTTCGGGCAGATCACCGAGCAGATTCCGCAGTTTGAACAGGGCATCCTCTACGGCGAAGTGGTGCCGATGCACAACCTGACGCCGTATCTGCAATGGCGCTCGTGGCCATTGATCATCCTGTGCGTTCTGCTGTTTGGCTGGGCACTGATGGCCAGCCGGATGTCGAAAACGCTTTAAAGCAAAGATCGCAGCCTGCGGCAGCTCCTACACGGGATTTGTATTTTCCCAAGGAGCTGCCGCAGGCTGCGATCTTTTGATCTTCAGCGGTAAAACAGCGAATACCCCACCTGCCCTACCGCTTCATTCAACAACTGCCCGCTCTGCCAGATCGACTTGAACTCCGGCAGCCAGCCACCAAACGGTCTCGCGTTATCGGTTCCGAGAAATCCGACCGGGGCCGGCACCACTTCAAAACCCGCCTGTTGAAAACTCCATACCGATCGCGGCATGTGCCAGGCCTGCGTCACCACGACCACGCGCTTGATCCCCTGCGGCAACAAGATATCGGCCGTGAACTTCGCATTTTCCCACGTAGTGCGGCTCTCGCCTTCCTGCCAGCGCACGGTCACGCCAAAATCGTCGCGCAATGAATCCGCCATCAACTTCGCCTCGGTCGGCGGCGTACCGTAATGCAGGCCACCCGTGGTCAAAATCGGCAAACCGGATGCCTTCGCCAGTCGAGCCGCATACCGCTGACGCTCAAGGCCCACGCCGGTCGGCTGATCCTCTCCCCAGGCCAGATCACCGCGCTCGCGGCCGGAACCCAGCACCACAATCGCGTCAGCGCGCTGCGCCAACGTCGCCCACTCTTCACGGGCCAGCGGTGGCTCGCGCTCCAGAGCTTTCGCGCCCCACTGCACGACCACCGGCAGGCTCATCAGCCACATTCCGCCAAAGCCAATGGCAAAACACAATCCAGCCAGGCGCGGCCGTGAGCGGCGCAGCCACCAAGCGGCCAGCAACAGCAGCAAAAGAATGCCGGGTGGTAACAAAAGTTGTTTGATGAAATAACGAAAAGGCATCGAGCATCTCCACAGATGCCCGAAGCCTAAGAGTGTTAATAAAGCGTTACAACCAATAGGTGGGATCCTGTTGAAAAAGATCCGGTTCTTGACCTGCCATGCGCTTACTTGGCCTGTACAGAGCGAACCTTGACGGTGTCTCTGCCGGGCGCCTTGTCCTTGAGCCAGATGACCTTGGCCGAATGTGCTGCATCGAGCTGCTTCACTGCCTGTGACAAGCATCCGTGCGTTTCACGTTCACTGCGATCCAGATAGGCCTTGACCAGTTTGAACTCGGCGGGGCTCAAGCCACGCAATTCCAGTTCCAGGGGGCGCTCGTCGCGCAGCCGGTCAGCGGTTTTTAATGCGTCCAGGGCCATACCAAGACGATCGATCAATCTTTCGTACAACTCGGGTTTCGTCACGTTTTTTTGCCGTTGCTCCACCATCCCTCACCTCATTGAAGATAAGACTCACTCCCCAGTTAGAGCTTAGCTTCGCTGCACAAACCGGCTGCACGCCGCGACCAACGGCCCTCGCCACGGATTTGCCGGGACAAACAGCTGTAATCAGGGTTTCCCTAGGCCGAGCGCGGTCATGTATGCTACGGCGCTTCCTGTAATTCCACTTCCAGCTCGTCCGGGCCAACCCCGGCACCTGCGTTGAAGAGGATTAGGCCACCCCTATCCAGTACAAAAGTAGCCATGCACGAACAATATCAGCCCCGTGAAATCGAAGCCGCCGCCCAGTCGTTCTGGGACGAGCAAAAGTCCTTTGAAGTCAGTGAACAGCCAGGCAAGGAAACCTACTACTGCCTGTCGATGTTCCCTTACCCCAGCGGCAAGCTACACATGGGGCACGTGCGCAACTACACCATCGGCGACGTGATCTCCCGCTACCAGCGCATGCTCGGCAAGAACGTTCTGCAACCTATGGGTTGGGACGCGTTCGGCATGCCGGCAGAAAACGCCGCGATGAAGAACAACGTCGCGCCGGCCAAGTGGACCTACGAAAACATCGCCTACATGAAAACCCAGCTGCGCAGCCTGGGTCTGGCGGTCGACTGGTCGCGCGAAGTCACCACCTGCAAACCGGATTACTACCGCTGGGAACAATGGCTGTTCACTCGCCTGTTCGAAAAAGGCGTGATCTACCGTAAAAACGGCACCGTGAACTGGGACCCGATCGACCAGACCGTTCTCGCTAACGAACAGGTGATCGACGGTCGCGGCTGGCGTTCCGGCGCGCTGATCGAAAAGCGCGAAATCCCGATGTACTACTTCAAAATCACCGCTTATGCGGATGAGCTGCTGGAGAGCCTCGACGAACTGACTGGCTGGCCTGAACAGGTCAAGACCATGCAGCGCAACTGGATCGGCAAATCCCGCGGCATGGAAGTGCAGTTCCCGTACAACGTCGACTCGATCGGCGAAGCCGGCACCCTGAAAGTCTTCACTACCCGTCCGGACACCCTGATGGGCGCGACCTATGTCGCCGTGGCTGCCGAGCATCCGCTGGCGACCCAGGCAGCGCAGAACAACCCTGAGCTGCAAGCGTTCATCGCTGAATGCAAGGGCGGCAGCGTCGCCGAAGCCGACGTCGCCACGCAAGAGAAGAAAGGCCTGCCAACCGGCCTGTTCGTCGAGCACCCGCTGACCGGTGAAAAACTCCCGGTCTGGGTCGCCAACTACGTGCTGATGCACTACGGCGACGGCGCGGTCATGGCCGTACCGGCGCACGACGAGCGCGATTTCGAATTCGCTCACAAGTACAACCTGCCGGTGAAATCGGTAGTGCGTACCAGCTCTGGCGACAGCAACCCGGCCCCGTGGCAAGACGCCTATGGCGAGCACGGTACGCTGATCAACTCTGGCGAATTCGACGGCCTCGACTTCGCTGGCGCGTTCGACGCCATTGAAGTCGCCCTGATCAAGAAAGAACTGGGCGCCTCGCGTACCCAGTTCCGTCTGCGCGACTGGGGCATCAGCCGTCAGCGCTACTGGGGCTGCCCGATCCCGATCATCCACTGCGACACTTGCGGTGACGTGCCGGTGCCGGAAGATCAATTGCCTGTGGTCCTGCCGGAAGATGTGGTGCCGGACGGCGCCGGTTCGCCGCTGGCGCGCATGCCTGAGTTTTACGAATGCAGCTGCCCGAAATGCGGCCAGCCTGCCAAGCGTGAAACCGACACCATGGATACGTTCGTTGAGTCGTCGTGGTACTACGCCCGTTACGCCTCGCCGCACTTTGAAGGCGGTCTGGTGGAAAAATCCGCAGCCGACCACTGGTTGCCAGTCGATCAGTACATCGGTGGTATCGAACATGCCATTTTGCACCTGCTCTACGCGCGCTTCTTCCACAAGCTGATGCGTGACGAAGGTCTGGTGAGTTCCAACGAGCCATTCAAGAACCTGCTGACCCAAGGCATGGTGATCGCCGAGACTTACTACCGTCGCGAAGCCAATGGTGCTTACACCTGGTTCAACCCGGCAGACGTAGAACTCGAGCGCGACAGCAAAGCCAAGGTCATCAGTGCCAAGCTGAAATCCGACGGTCTGCCGGTGGAAATCGGTGGCACCGAGAAAATGGCCAAGTCGAAGAACAACGGCGTGGACCCACAGTCGATGATCGATCAGTTCGGCGCCGACACCTGCCGCCTGTTCATGATGTTCGCTTCGCCACCTGACATGAGCGCCGAATGGTCCGACTCCGGCGTCGAAGGTTCGCACCGTTTCCTCAAGCGCGTCTGGCGTCTGGCGCAAGCCCACGTCACTCAGGGCTTGCCGGGCAAACTGGACATCGCCAGCCTGAACGACGAGCAGAAGGCCGTGCGCCGCGCCATTCACGTGGCCATCAAGCAGGCCAGCCACGACGTCGGCCAGAACCACAAATTCAACACCGCCATCGCCCAGGTAATGACGCTGATGAACGTGCTGGAAAAAGCCGCGCAAAGCACCGAGCAGGATCGCGCGCTGATTCACGAAGGTCTGGAAGCCGTGACGCTGTTGCTGGCACCAATCACGCCGCACATCAGCCACGAACTGTGGAACCAGCTGGGTCACGCCGATGCAGTCATCGACGCTGGCTGGCCGGCTGTGGACGAAAGTGCGCTGGTTCAGGACAGCCTGACGCTGGTCATTCAGGTCAACGGCAAGCTGCGTGGCCAGATCGAAATGCCGGCCAGCGCGACTCGCGAAGAAGTCGAAGCCGCCGCACGTGCCAATGAAAACGTCCTGCGTTTCGTCGATGGCCTGACTATTCGTAAAGTGATCGTAGTGCCCGGGAAACTGGTCAATATCGTCGCCAGCTAATTGGATTGTGCGTCAGGCTCGCCTGACGCCGGATAAAACCTTTCGGGCCGCACGGTCGGCCCACCTGGTTTCAAGGGGAGCAACACAATGATCAAACGCAATCTGCTGGTGATGGGCCTCGCCGTTCTCTTGAGCGCCTGCGGTTTCCAGCTGCGCGGCACCGGCACCAACGAACTGACGATCAAGGAGCTTGATCTGAGCGCCCGTAATGCCTACGGCGAGACGGTCACGCAACTGCGTCAGGTACTGGAGTCGAGCGGCGTCAAGGTTTACAGCGGCGCGCCGTACAAATTGTTCCTGGCTGACGAGCAGGAAAGCCAGCGCATCCTCAGCTACGCCGGCGCCGGTCGTACCGGTGAGTATCAGGTCACTACCGTCCTGAGCTACGACATCCGTGGCGACAAAAACCTTTCTCTGCTGAGCGACAAGCTTGAAGTACAGAAAGTGTTTATCCACGACGGCAACAACCTCGTCGGCTCCGACCAGGAAGCCAGCGACGCCCGTCGCGATATCCGCCGCGAGCTGGTTCAACGCATGATGCTGCGCCTGCAACAGCTGACCCCAGTTCAACTGGAGCAATTGCAGCAAGCTGCGAACAACCGTGCCAAGGCAGAAGCCGACGCGTTGGAAGCGGCGCAGAAAGCTGAAGCGGAAACTCCGCGTCAGTCGCCGCTCGAAATCCCGCAGCAGTAAGATGTTCGGGGCGCTCAGGCGCCCCGTTCGACCTTTCTTATGAAGCTCGCTCCCGCCCAACTCGGTAAACACCTGCAAGGTACTTTGGCGCCTGTCTACATCATCAGCGGCGATGACCCGCTGCTGTGTCAGGAAGCCGCCGACGCTATCCGCAGTGCTGCGCGTCAGCAAGGTTTTGATGAACGCCAGGTCTTCGCCGCCGACGCCAATTTCGATTGGGGCACGTTGTTGCAGGCCGGCGCCAGCATGTCGTTGTTCTCGGAAAAACGCCTGCTGGAACTACGCCTGCCTTCGGGCAAGCCCGGCGACAAAGGCGCCGCTGCATTCATCGAATATTGCTCGCGTCCCGCCGAAGATACGGTGCTGCTGATCAGCCTGCCCAAGATGGATGGCAGCGCGCAGAAAACCAAGTGGGGCAAGGCGCTGGTCGAAGGTCAGCAAACCCAGTTCATCCAGATATGGCCGGTGGATGCCAATCAGTTGCCGAGCTGGATTCGTCAGCGTCTCTCTCAGGCCGGGCTATCGGCGAGTCAGGACGCCGTCGAATTGATTGCTGCGCGTGTCGAGGGCAACCTGCTCGCCGCCGCGCAGGAAATCGAAAAGCTCAAGTTGATGGCCGAAGGTGGCCAGATCACCGTCGAAACCGTGCAAGCCGCTGTGGCCGACAGTGCGCGGTTTGACGTGTTCGGCCTGACCGATGCCGTGCTCAACGGCGAGCCGGCCCACGCACTGCGCATGCTTGAAGGGCTGCGCGGCGAAGGTGTCGAACCGCCGGTGATTCTCTGGGCGCTTGCTCGCGAGCTACGTCTGCTGGCCAATATCTCGTTGCAATACAGCCAGGGCACGCCGCTGGACAAGTGTTTCAGCCAAGCGAAACCGCCGGTCTGGGACAAGCGCAAACCGTTGATGAGCAAAGCCCTGCAACGCTACTCGGCGCAACGCTGGGCGCAGTTGCTGCTCGAAGCACAGCGGATCGACGCGCAGATCAAAGGCCAGGCGGCCGGTTCGCCGTGGATGAGCCTGAGTCGCTTGGCACTGTTGATGTCCGGCCAGCGCCTGACACTCCCCGCCGAATAACCTGCTCTACCGCATAACGGCCATTCGCGAGCAAGTTCGCTCCCGCATTGGAATGCATTCCAAATGTGGGAGCGAGCCTGCTCGCGAAAGCGCCAGAACATTCCTACACAACAGGGACTGGACAGACGCCTGACATCGGCAGATTATTTCCCCCGCAAAACCCACTCAATCGAGAGAATCCTCATGAGCAAAAAGCCATCGAAACATGGCCCCAACAAGGCCAAATCCATCGTCGCCCAGCCCCTGTTCCGTAGTCGCCAGGAACGACCAACCAAGGGTAAAGGCAGCTACCGCCGCGAAGCCTTCCAGTCTGACAGCTGGGAGGCTTCTTACTTTCTGGCCGCTTAAAGCGCAGTACCCCCCGGTCATGTTAAGGTCTGCACCTGATTCGTTTTCCTGGAACTGTGCATGCCCCTAAGTCTTTCCCGTCGTTGGCCTGTTCGCCAACTGATCGCTGCCTCCAGCTTCATTCTGCTTGTCGCCTGCGCGGAAAAACCGACCGCCGCCGACGCGCAGCCCCTTCAAGCCGCGCCTGTCGCAACGGCCCCAGCGATCATCCCGCCGGTAGTGCCGTCCGCCGACCCTCTCGACCTGCAACCGACTCAAACCTTCGCTGAATGGCAGGCCGGTTTCCGCAAGGATGCCCTGGCCGCCGGAATTCGCGCGGATCTGTTCGATCGCGCGTTCGCCAATGTCAGCTTCGACGCCAGCGTGATTAGGGCCGACCGCAGTCAACCGGAGTTCTCCCGGCCAGTGTGGGAATACCTCGATGGCGCCCTCTCGCCGCTGCGCGTACGTAAAGGTCAGGCACTGATCAGTCAGTACGCCGACATCCTGCAAAGCATTGAACAGCGTTATGGCGTTGACCGTCAGGCACTGGTTTCGGTGTGGGGTATGGAAAGCAATTTCGGTCAGTTTCAGGGCAGCAAATCGGTGATCAATTCGCTGGCCACCCTCGCCTACGAAGGCCGTCGGCCGGGCTTTGCTCATGCGCAATTGATCGCTGCGCTGCAGATCCTGCAACAGGGTGACATCACGCCAGAGAAGATGCTCGGCTCGTGGGCTGGCGCCATGGGGCAGACCCAGTTTATTCCGACCACTTACAACACTCACGCAGTGGATTTCGACGGTGACGGTCGCCGCGATATCTGGGGCAGTCCTGCCGATGCGCTGGCCTCAACTGCGCATTACCTGCAAAGCTCCGGCTGGCAACGTGGCCAGCCGTGGGGGTTTGAAGTGCAGCTGCCGAGCAGCTTCAACTACACCCTGGCTGATGGCGCGATTCGCAAGAGTGTCGCCGAATGGCGTCAGTTGGGCGTGACTCTGCCGAATGGCGGTCAGGTGCCTGCGGGCACTGACCAGCTGTCGGCCGCCCTGCTGCTTCCGGCGGGCTATCGCGGCCCGGCATTCCTGATCCTCGACAACTTCCGGGCGATCCTCAAGTACAACAACTCCTCGTCGTACGCGCTGGCAGTGAGCCTGTTGTCCGAGCGTTTCAGCGGTGGCGGCTTGATCAACGGCAGTTGGCCAAAAGATGACCTGCCGCTGAGCCGCACCGAGCGTATGGAGTTGCAGACCCTGCTGAGTGCGCGCAATTACGATGCCGGCACGGCGGACGGGATTATTGGCGCCAATACGCGCAAAGCGATTCGCAGTGCCCAGCAGTCATTTGGCTGGCCGGCGGACGGGTATCCGACGCACAAGTTGCTGGAAAGCCTGCGTACTCAGTAGAACGATTGTCGTATGGCGTATACCGCTTTCGCGAGCAGGCTCGCTCCCACATTGGATCTCTGTCGTTTACAGAACCCATGTGGGAGCGAGCCTGCTCGCGAAGACTGAATATCAGGCAATAAATCTTTAAGCCTTGATCACCACATCCTGCTCCAGCATCAATTCCTGCTTCCCGGCGTCCAGCCGCACCAACGCGCCCATCGGCAATGTCAGGTTCGGATCACAATGCCCGCTACGCCAGCCAGACAAAACCGGAATTCGTAAAGGCTCGAAGGTCTGCTTGAGCAAGCGGTTCAGCGCTTCGACATCCACGCCAGCAATATCCCCAACCAACACCCCGCGCAACTTGGCCAACTTGCCGGCCAGACGCATCTGGGTCAGCAACCGGTCAATACGATACAGCGGCTCGTTGATGTCCTCGATCAGCAGAATCACCCCTTCGACATCAATCTCGTAAGGCGTGCCCAAGGTTGCGGCGATCATCGCCAGATTACCGCCGAGCAAGCGTCCGTGCGCAATGCCAGGTTCGACGGTAGTCAACGGATAAGCCACTGGATGGCTCAGCACACTCCCCGCCTTCAATTGCCCGCGCAGCATGGCGAAGAATGAAGTGACCGTCGGCGGCTCCTTGTCGCCCAACAAGTCGGCGTTGAGCAGCGGCCCGTGGAAGGTCACGAATCCTGCGTAACGACTGATTGCCAGGTGCAGCGCGGTGATATCGCTGTAACCAACGAATGGCTTGGCATGGCGGCTCAGCAGGTCGTAATCGATCCGGTCGAGCAAGCGCGGCGTGCCGTAGCCGCCGCGCAGGCAAATGATGGCATCGACCTCGGGATCAGCGAACGCCGCATGCAGATCGCGCAAACGCACGTCGTCACTGCCAGCCAGATAGCCGTCTTTTTCATAAACACCGGGAAACACCTTCAGCCCATAACCGCGGGCTCGCATCCATCGCACCGCCTCATCGGTGTCCAGAGCGCCAGGGCCGGCAGGCGCAATGACGCCGATCAACCCTTCCGAGGGCAGTGCAGGCACGGCCCTGTGTGGGCAAAGAGTATGGGTCGGTCGAACGGTCATCCTTGGATCTCCCTGTGAGTCATGCACACACAGTAGTCAGGAACGGGGGCAAACAGAAGAGGGTCGGCCACGCCGCAGATTGCAGGAAAAATCAGCATCGAATGTAAGACGGGCAAAAAAATGCCCGCCGGGCGTTAAAACCTCGGCGGGCAGTTTTTCATTCAGCGCCGGATCAGGAACCCAGCAACTCCGCCTTGACCAGCTTCGCTTGCTCGTCGGCGTGGTATGAAGAACGCACCAGCGGCCCCGAGGCAACGTTTTTGAAGCCCATCTTGTAACCTTCCTCGGCGAACCAGGCGAAGGTGTCCGGGTGCACAAACCGCTGCACCGGCAAGTGACTACGGGACGGTTGCAGGTACTGGCCGAGGGTCAGCATGTCGATGTCATGTTCGCGCATGCGCTTCATGACTTCGATGACTTCCTCGTCGGTCTCACCCAGACCCAGCATCAAGCCGGATTTGGTCGGAATATGCGGCATCATCTGCTTGAAGCGTTGCAGCAAGGTCAGCGACCACTGGTAATCCGAACCCGGACGCGCTGCCTTGTAGAGGCGCGGCACGGTTTCCAGGTTGTGGTTGAACACATCCGGCGGCTCGGCCGCGGTGATTTCCAGCGCGACGTCCATGCGGCCACGGTAGTCCGGAACCAGGGTTTCCAACTGCACGTTCGGCGACAGTTTGCGGATTTCGCGGATGCAGTCGGCAAAGTGCTGGGCACCGCCGTCACGCAGGTCGTCGCGGTCAACCGAGGTGATCACCACGTACTTGAGCTTGAGGTCGGCAATGGCGATGGCCAGGCTTTGCGGCTCGTTGACGTCCAGTGGCTTCGGACGACCGTGGCCGACGTCGCAGAACGGGCAGCGACGGGTGCAGATGTCGCCCATGATCATGAAGGTCGCGGTCCCGCCGGAGAAGCACTCGCCAAGGTTCGGGCAGGATGCTTCTTCGCAGACGCTGTGCAGCTTGTGCTTGCGCAGCAGGCTCTTGATCCGGTCGACTTCCGGCGAAACCGGGATGCGCACGCGAATCCAGTCAGGTTTCTTCGGCAGTTCGGTGGTCGGAATGATCTTTACCGGGATGCGTGCAACCTTCTCGGCGCCGCGCAGCTTGACGCCGGCTTCTACCTTGGGACGCGGGGCCGGGCGCTCGGTCACGTCGAGCGTCGGGATCATGGTTTGCACTGCATCAGTAGTCATATCAGTCGATTCCGCCCGTCAGGGTCGTCTGCTCAGCATAGTCGAGGTGTTTGACGAGCTGCGCGCGCAGCCGGGCACTTACCTCGGCAAATTCAATCGATCCTGCGTGGTCGCTCAGCTGGGTCATCGCCAGCCCGGCATAGCCGCAGGGATTAATCCGTCGAAACGGTTCCAGGTTCATATCCACGTTCAGGGCCAGGCCATGAAAGGAACAACCGTGGCGAATCCGCAAACCCAGAGAAGCGATTTTCGCTCCGTCGACATAGACGCCGGGAGCATCTGGCTTGGCGGCAGCGGTTACGCCGTAGCTGGCCAGCAGTTCAATCAGGCAAAGCTCCATGCGGCTGACCAGATCGCGCACGCCGAAACCCAGCTTGCGTACATCCAGCAGCAGATAGGCCACTAACTGGCCGGGGCCATGATAAGTCACCTGCCCGCCGCGATCGACCTGCACCACCGGAATATCTCCCGGAAGCAACAAGTGTTCGGCCTTGCCGGCCTGGCCTTGAGTGAACACCGGTGGGTGCTCGACGAGCCAGATTTCGTCGGCGGCATCGCTGCCGCGTTCGTTGGTGAAGCGTTGCATGGCATGCCAGACCGGCTCGTACGCCATCTGGCCGAGCTCACGAAAGCCCAGCGTGCCCGGCATCACAACACCATGTGCACGAAGCCGGTCGCCCGCAGTTCGCTGTTGATGTTGTACAGCTGATCCTGGTCGGTCGCGACGATGTGCAACTGAATGGTGGTGTATTTACCGTTGCTGCTCGAACGCTCGTCGACACGCTCATCGTTGATCTTCGCGAATTTCTTCACGATTTCGATGATCTTGTCTTTGTGGCCCACCCCCGTGTCGCTGATCACCTTAACCGGATAATCAACCTGGGGAAATTCGATCTTTGGCGCCTTTACTTCGGTATCGGTCATGGCGTAACGGCCTCTTGAGCGCAAGCCGTGATAACGCGCATGGCCCCGCACCAGGTCGGGGCGGGGCCATGCAGGTCAACACAAATCAGTTGAACAAGCCGTAGAAGAATAGACGGATGCTATCCCACATGCGGCGGAAGATACCACCCTCCTCGACGCCATCCAGAGCGATCAGGTCAGCGCTGTGCACGACCTTGTCTTCCAGTTTGACTTCGACTTTACCGATCACGTCGCCCTTGGCGATTGGCGCGGTCAGTTGCGGGTTCATGGTCATGCTCGCAGCAAGCTTTTTCAGCTGGCCTTTTGGCAGGGTCATGGTCAGGTCTTCAGCCAGGCCGGCCTTGACTTGATTGGTGGTGCCTTTCCACACCGGGGCCTGAGCCAGTTCGGTGCCCTTCTGATAGAAGGTCTGGGTTTCGAAGAAGCGGAAACCGTAAGTCAGCAGCTTCTGGGTCTCAGCGGCGCGTGCCACTTCGCTGTTGGTGCCGAACACCACGGCGATCAGACGCTGGCCGTCACGTACAGCCGAGGACACCATGCAGTAGCCGGCTTCGTCGGTGTGACCGGTTTTCAGACCGTCAACGGTCTTGTCGCGCCACAGCAGCAGGTTGCGGTTAGGCTGCTTGATGCCGTTCCAGAAGAACTCTTTCTGCGAGTAGATCGCGTAGTGAGCCGGGTCTTCGTGGATGATCGCACGGGCCAGGATCGCCATGTCGTGAGCCGACGAGTAGTGCTCCGGGTTTGGCAGACCGGTCGGGTTCATGAAGTGGGAGTTGGTCATGCCCAGATCAGTCACAGTCTTGTTCATCAGGTCGGCGAACGCGTCTTCGCTGCCGGCGATGTGCTCGGACAGCGCCACGCTGGCGTCGTTGCCGGACTGGATGATGATGCCGTGCAGCAGGTCGCTGACAGTCACCTGCGAGCCGACTTTGATGAACATCCGCGAACCGCCGGTGCGCCAGGCGTTTTCGCTGACGGTCACCGGATCGTTTTCACCGATCTGGCCGCGACGAATTTCCAGGGTCGCGATGTAAGCGGTCATCAGCTTGGTCAGGCTGGCCGGTGGCAGACGCTGGTCGCCATTGTTCTCGACCAGCACGTTGCCGCTGCTGGCATCCATCAGAACGTAGGCTTTGGCAGCCAGTTGCGGTGGCGACGGCATCATCTCGGCCGCGAAGGCGGCTGGCGAGAGGAGCAGCGGGACTAGCAGACACAGGCGTTTGGCAAAGGTGGTGATGTTCATCCGTCTCTCGAAATCGCTAATGGAAACTGTCCTTGCGGACAAAATTTAATCAGATGACTTTCTAACGAGTCATCGCGTGTTCAGTTGCTCACTCCAGTCACCCTTGCCGGGCTTTTGTTCTTCGACGAGCCAACAACCTGGTTCACCCCCCGATACCGCAAGTGAACCGTCAATCAAGTTCTACGTATTACTCGGTGACCACACTTGGCGAACCAAGGTTGGCCAGGCGCACGCTGTTCTGCACCTGGGCAATTTCACCCGGCGAGCCGATCGGCCCCAGGCGAACCCGATGCAGAGTCTGTTGATTGCGCACGATCGAGCTGATGAACACCGGAGCGCTCACCATCCCGCTGAGCTTCGACCTCAGCAGTTCTGCAGCGTCCGGGTTGGCGAACGCGCCCACCTGCAGATACTGGCCAGACGCTGGTGCAGAAGCGTTTTTTTTTGCACTCATCGGCACAGGGACGGTGTCGGAGGCATGTTGCTGCGGTGGTGGCGTCCATTGCTCGACGGTGCCGGCCGAGGCCGTGATCACCGGGGCGCTATTCTGCGCGACTTGCGGCTCGTTGAGCATCAAAGGCGCCGGACGGCCCTTGGCGGCCCACCATTGCTGAGGATCGATGCCTTCGACCTTGACCCGCGCGGTGCCGATTTCGGCATAACCGAGCTTCTTCGCCGCAGCATAGGACAGGTCGATGATACGGTCGGAATAGAACGGCCCACGGTCGTTGACCCGCAGGATCACGCTCTTGTTGTTGTCCAGGTTGGTCACCCGAACGTAACTTGGCAGTGGCAATGTCTTGTGGGCGGCACTCATGCCGTAAAGGTCGTAGACCTCGCCATTGGCAGTGTTCTGACCGTGAAACTTGGTGCCGTACCAGGACGCCGTGCCCGAAGCCACGTAAGTCTTCGATTCCTGCAGCGGGAAGTAGGTCTTGCCCAGCACCGTGTACGGGTTGGCCTTGTAAGGACCGGTGTGCAGGGTCGGCGTGGCATCCGGGATGCGCGATACGTCGACGTCCCACCACGGCGCGCCATCTTTATGCGCACGATTGATGTCCAGGCCCGGCTGGGCTCGCACAGCGGTCGTGGTGGTTTTCTGAGTCGGCGAACGACTGGTCGAGCAACTGGCGACCAGCACCGCCAACGCAGCGAATGCCACCAGCTTCAGGGGTTTATTGTTAGGCAATGCCCGCATTACTTGACGCCCCGTGCTTGTACCAGCTGTTCAGACAGTTGATGTACGGCCATGGCGTACATCACGCTGCGGTTATAACGCGTGATCGCGTAGAAATTCTTCAGGCCCATCCAGTATTCAGGGCCGTTCTCGCCTTCGAGGCGAAATGCAGTAACCGGCATATCATCGCGCAGCGCATCATGACTTGACCAGCCCAGCGCCCGCAACTCTCCAACGGTTTTCGTCGGCTCGATGCCGGTGGTCAGGCCTTCATCGACCTGTTCGCCGCGGACATCCGCACGGCTGACCACCGGTTCACCGGCGACCCAGCCGTGACGCTTGAAGTAGCTGGCGACGCTGCCGATCGCATCATCCGGGTTGTTCCAGATATTGATGTGGCCGTCACCGTCGAAATCCACCGCATAGGCGCGAAAACTGCTCGGCATGAACTGCGGCAGGCCCATGGCCCCGGCGTAAGAGCCTTTGAGGGTCAATGGATCGACCTGTTCTTCACGCGCCAGCAGCAGGAACTCACGCAGTTCCTTACGGAAAAATTCGGCACGGGGAGGATAGTCGAAACCGAGCGTGGACAAGGCATCGATCACCCGGTAATTACCGGTATTACGTCCGAAAAAGGTTTCAACGCCAATGATCGACACGATGACTTGTGCCGGCACGCCGTATTCCTGCTCGGCCCGGGCAAGGGTGGTCTCGTGCTGACGCCAGAAGTCGACACCACGGGCGATACGCGCGTCGGTGATGAACATCGGGCGATATTCTTTCCACTGTTTGACCCGCTCGGCAGGTTTGGAAATGGCGTCGAGAATCGCCTGTTTGCGTTGAGCCTCACGGAACACCGCCATCAGTTGCTCACCGGCGAAACCATAGTCGCGGGTCATTTCACCGACGAACTCGGCCACCTGCGGCGAGCCTTCGTATTCGCCGGCCAGCGCTTCCTGCACGCTGCCCAGCAGGCCCATCAGGCCTACCAATGGCGCGCATCGAGTCGCCCAGCCACGCATAACTTGCATTGAACTCTTCACCTTATTCAAACCTGTGCGATCCACTTGCGATGGGTATGGATCGACATCAAAACCCCAAACGCTGACAGCAGCGTCACCAGCGAAGTTCCTCCGTAGCTAATGAACGGCAACGGCACCCCTACAACCGGCAACAGGCCACTGACCATACCGATGTTGACGAAAACGTAAACAAAAAACGTCATGGTCAACGCGCCGGCGAGCAATTTGCCGAACAGCGTCTGGGCTTGAGCGGTAATCACCAGCCCCCGGCCAATCAGCAACAAATAGATCAGCAACAGCGCGCAGATACCGACCAGACCGAACTCTTCGCCGAGTACGGCAATGATGAAGTCGGTGTGGCTTTCCGGCAGGAAGTCCAGGTGCGACTGGGTGCCGAGCAGCCAGCCCTTGCCGAACACGCCGCCGGAACCGATCGCGGCTTTCGACTGAATGATGTTCCAGCCGGTGCCGAGCGGATCGCTTTCCGGGTCGAGGAAGGTCAGGATTCGCTGCTTCTGGTAGTCGTGCATGATGAAAAACCACATCGCCACCGACACCGGGATCGCCGCTGCCAGCACGCTGAGAATCCAGCGCCAGCGCAACCCGCCCATGAACAGCACGAACGCACCACCGGCGAGAATCAGCAGCGAAGTGCCGAGGTCAGGCTGACGGACGATCAGGATGAACGGCACACCGATCAGCATCAGGCTGATGCCGACATGCTTGAGTTGCGGCGGCAACGTGCGCTTGGACAGATACCAGGCGATGGTCGCCGGCATCAGGATCTTCATGAACTCCGAGGGCTGGAAGCGGATCACCCCGGGGATGTTGATCCAGCGCGTCGCGCCCATGGCGTTGTGGCCCATGATGTCCACCACCATCAGCAGCACCACGCCGATCACATAACCGAGCGGTACCCAACGGGCCATGAAACGCGGTTCGAACTGGGCGATGACGATCATCGACACCAGACCGATACCGAACGAAGTGGCCTGTTTGGCCAGCAGATCCCAGCTTTTGCCACTGGCCGAATACAGCACGAACAGGCTGCCGGCGGCGAGGATCAGCAGCAGGATCAACAACGGGCCATCGATATGCAGTCTTTGCAGCAGCGTCGCGCGGCGACGCATCACATCCTCACTGGAGAGCATGCGATCAAAATTATTCATCACGGGCCGTAGCCTCCGCACTGATTGGGCTGGCGTATTCGGCCTTCAAACGTCCGTCCTGATCGAGCAGCCAGGCATCCATGACCTGGCGCACCACCGGCGCGGCAACGCCGGAACCGGACTCACCGTTCTCGACCATCACCGATACGACGATGCGTGGATCATCGGCCGGAGCAAAACCGACGAACAAGGCGTGGTCGCGGTGACGCTCCTGAACCTTGGAGCGGTCGTACTTCTCGCCCTGTTTGATCGCCACGACCTGCGCGGTACCTGACTTGCCGGCGATGCGGTATTGCGCGCCGATCGCCGCTTTGCGCGCGGTACCACGGGCACCGTGCATGACCTGCTGCATGCCGTGGTTGACCTTGTTCCAGTCCGACGGATCACGCAGGACAATGTCCGGCATCGGATTTTCATCCACCGGCTTCACCCCTTCGAGGGATTTGGCCAGGTGCGGACGGTTCCACACGCCTTTGTTGGCCACCAGCGCTGTGGCTTGTGCCAACTGCAGCGGAGTCGATTGCATGTAGCCCTGGCCGATCCCGAGGATCAGGGTTTCGCCGGGGAACCACGCCTGCTTGCGCGTCGCCCGCTTCCACTCGCGGGACGGCATCAGACCTGGGGATTCTTCAAACATGTCCAGCGAGACCTTCTGGCCGATGCCGAACTTGTTCATGTAAGCCGACAGCCGATCGATGCCGAGCTTGTGGGCCAGGTCATAGAAGTAGGTGTCGTTGGACCGCATGATCGCCGTGTCGAGGTCGACGAAACCGTCACCGGTACGGTTCCAGTTACGGTACTTGTGGTCATAGTTGGGCAGCATGTAGTAGCCAGGGTCGAATACCCGGCTCGACGCAGTGACCACACCGGAATCAAGGCCAGCAATTGCCACCGCCGGTTTGATCGTCGAGCCCGGCGGGTACAGACCGCGCAACACGCGGTTGAAGAGCGGCCGGTCGATGGAATCACGCAACTCGGCATAGGCCTTGAAGCTGATCCCGGTGACGAACAGGTTCGGGTCGAAACTCGGCTGACTGACCATCGCCAGCACTTCGCCGGTCTTCGGATCGAGCGCAACTACCGCACCACGACGTCCACCGAGCGCAGCCTCCGCGGCTTCCTGCAACTTGATGTCCAGGCTCAGAACAATGTCCTTGCCGGGAATCGGATCAGTGCGCTTGAGCACGCGCAAGACGCGGCCGCGGGCGTTGGTTTCGACTTCTTCGTAACCGACCTGACCGTGCAATTCCGGCTCGTAGAAACGCTCGATGCCGGTCTTGCCAATGTGGTGGGTGCCGCTGTAGTTGACCGGATCGAGGGTCTTCAGCTCTTTCTCGTTGATCCGCCCCATGTAGCCGACCGAGTGCGCAAAGTGCGCGCCCTGCGGATAGTGACGAACCAGCTGCGCCACCACTTCTACGCCGGGCAGCCGGAACTGGTTCACCGCAATCCGGGCGATCTGCTCCTCGGTCAGCTCGAACAGGATCGGCACCGGCTCGAACGGTCGGCGCCCCTGACGCATGCGTTTCTCGAAGATCACCCGGTCCTCAGGCGTCAGCTCCAGCACTTCGACGATGACGTCGAGTACCTGCTGCCAGTCGCCGGAGCGCTCGCGGGTCATGCTCAGGCTGAAGCTTGGACGGTTGTCCGCCACCACCACGCCGTTGCGGTCGAAAATCAACCCACGGGTCGGTGGAATTGGCTGCACATGGACACGGTTGTTTTCCGAGAGCGTCGAGTGGTACTCGTACTGGATCACCTGCAAGTAATACAGCCGCGCGATCAACACGCCGATCAGCAACATGATCGCAATGGCCCCGAACACGACGCGGCTACGCACCAGGCGTGCGTCCTTTTCGTGGTCCTTGATGCGGATCGGCTGAGACATGAGGGCTGGATTACTTGTGGTAAGGGTGACCGGACAGCACGGTCCAGGCACGATACAACTGTTCGCCGATCAGGATCCGCACCAACGGGTGCGGCAACGTCAGCGGCGACAACGACCAGCGCTGATCGGCACGAGCGCAGACTTCCGGCGCCAGCCCTTCCGGGCCACCGACCATGAAATTGACCGTGCGCGAATCCAACCGCCAGCGATCGAGTTCGACCGCCAGTTGCTCGGTACTCCACGGCTTGCCGTGGACTTCCAGCGTGACAATCCGCTCGTTCGGCCCGACCTTGGCCAGCATGGCTTCGCCTTCCTGACGGATGAAACGGGCCACGTCGGCATTCTTGCCACGGGTATTGAGCGGTATTTCCACCAGTTCCAGCGCCAGTTCGGACGGAAGACGCTTGGCATATTCATGCCAGCCTTCTTCCACCCACTTGGGCATGCGTGAACCGACGGCGATCAGGCGCAGTCGCACAGCAATCCCTTACAGCTGGTCTTTGTTGAGCTTGGTGAAATGCTCGTGGGTGTTTTCCGGGCTGTGGTGCTTGGCGTCGGCCGCACGGCTTTGCTCGGCACCGGCCCACAGGCGCTCCAGATCGTAGAACTGACGTGCCGAGGCGGTCATCATGTGCACGATCACCAGGTCCAGGTCCAACAGCACCCAGTCACTGTCGCCCTTGCCTTCTTCGCCCAGCGGCTTGGCGCCCTGCTTTTTGACTTCTTCGCGAACTTTGTCGAGCATCGCGTTGATCTGGCGGTTGGAGGTACCGGTGGCGATGATCATGTAGTCAGTGATGCTGTGCTTGTCGCGAACATCGATGACCTGAATATCCTGCGCCTTGACGTCTTCCAGGGCCACCTTGGCAAGGTCGACCAGTTGTGCGCCAGTGAGCGGCTCATTGGTGTTGACCGGCTCAGGCAGCGGCGCGCTCTTGAATGTGCCTTTGCGCTTTACTTTGGGTAGGTCTTTATCAGTCATATAAAACTCGTTTTGCTCATATATTCGGCGGCTTGGCGACACGTGGATTCGTATCAGTGAAGCACGCCTTGTTCAGTTCGACGCACGGTACAGACCGTGCGCATCGATGTAGGCCAGGACCGCGTCGGGCACCAGGAAACGTACCGACTTACCGCTGGCCAGCAGTTGACGGATCTGGGTGGCGGAAACCGCGAGCGGTGTCTGCCAGACGAATGCAATCTGTCCGCTCGGCCCTTTCAGGGCCAGCGGGTCGCTCACCGAACGCGCTGCCAGCAGGTTGCGCAAGGCATCCGGCGGTTCGCTGTCGGCGTCCGGGCGCTGTAGCACCAGGATGTGGCAATGCTGGAGCATCTCTTCCCAGCGGTGCCAAGTGGGCAGGCCGCAAAATGCGTCCCAGCCCAAAAGCAGAAAAACCTGGGTCTCGGCGGGCATTTCAGCGCGCATCGACTCCAGGGTATCAATGGTCCAGGACGGCTTGTCCCGCTGCAATTCGCGGGCGTCCACCACCAGCGGCGGCATTCCGGCCACCGCACACTCGACCATCGCCAAGCGATCCTGCGCCGATACCTGCGGCGTACCGCGATGGGGCGGCCGCGCGTTCGGCATCAAGCGCAACTCGTCGAGCGCCAGCGCTTCGGCGACTTCCAGCCCACCGCGCAAATGGCCGATGTGCACCGGGTCGAACGTACCGCCCAATACGCCAATGCGTCGGGGGCGGGGCTCGCTGCCGGTGGTCGGCGCTGTCAGGTCGAGGTCGGTCAAGTCAGACCGGCGCCTGGCCGCGCAACTGGCCATCACCGACCACGATGTACTTCTCGCAGGTCAGTCCTTCGAGGCCCACCGGGCCACGGGCGTGCAGCTTATCAGTAGAAATGCCGATCTCGGCACCCAATCCGTATTCAAATCCATCGGCGAAGCACGTCGGCGTGTTGATCATCACCGACGCCGAATCGACTTCGGCCACAAAGCGACGGGTGTCGGCGAGGTTTTCGCTGACGATCGAGTCAGTGTGATGGGAGCCGTAATGGTTGATGTGTTCGATGGCCTGATCCAGACCGTCGACGACGCGAATCGACAGAATCGGCGCCAGGTACTCGGTGTTCCAGTCGTCTTCGCTGGCGGCAACAGTCTCAATGATCGCCCGGGTGCGCTCGCAGCCGCGCAGTTCGACGCCTTTTTCGCGGAACTGGGCGGCCATCGACGGCAGGAAATCCTTGGCAACAGTTTGATCGACCAGCAAGGTTTCCATCGCACCGCAGATGCCGTAGCGATAAGTCTTGGCGTTGAAAGCAATGCGTTGAGCTTTCGGCAGATCGGCATGGGCACTGACGTAAACGTGGCAGATACCGTCCAGATGCTTGATCACCGGAACCCGGGCATCGCGACTGATTCGCTCGATCAGGCCACGACCACCGCGCGGTACGATCACATCGACGTATTCAGGCATGGTGATCATCGCGCCAACGGCGGCACGGTCTGTGGTTTCAACCACTTGCACCACGGCAGCCGGCAATTCGGCCTCGGCCAGACCGCGCTGAATGCAGGCGGCAATCGCCCGGTTGGAATGAATCGCTTCAGAGCCACCGCGCAGGATGGTCGCGTTGCCGGACTTCAGGCACAGGCTGGCAGCATCGATGGTCACGTTGGGTCGGGATTCGTAGATGATTCCGATCACGCCCAGCGGCACGCGCATCTTGCCGACCTGAATGCCCGACGGACGGAAGCTCATATCACGGATCGCACCGACCGGATCCGGCAGTGCAGCGACCTGCCGCAAACCGACGATCATGCCGTCGATGCGCGCCGGGGTCAGTTCCAGACGCTCCAGCAGTGCCGGTTCCAGACCATTGGCGCGACCGGCAGCCAGATCCTGCTCATTGGCGGCGGCAAGCTCGGCGCGCGCGGCATCCAGGGCATTGGCAGCAGCCTGCAAGGCGCGGTTTTTCTGCGCGGTGCTGGCACGGCCGATGACCCGGGAGGCTTCGCGGGCGGCGCGACCCAATCGGGTCATGTAGTCAAGAACGGACTCAGTCATGGTCTGCTGGGGTCTTGGCAAAGAGGAAAGCGGCAGATTATAGCTGTCGCGTCCCGGGACTAACAGCGGTGACGGGCGGATGGTCGAAATGAACGCGGATTCGCCGGTGTTCAGGCCCAATTAAGCCGCGCGTTGTTATCATCACGACCTCCTGAGCCTGGATAAACATTGCCTGCCATGTCCAACCTGACCGTTCGCCACCGCGCCGAACGCCTGCCGCTAGGGCTGCCGGACGCCTTTTTCGACCGTGATGCGCAAGTGCTGGCGCAGGATCTGCTCGGCAAAGTCATTCGTCACCGGGTCGGCAATCTGTGGCTGAGCGCGCGAATCATCGAAACCGAAGCCTATTACTGCGCAGAAAAAGGCAGCCACGCCTCGTTGGGCTACACAGAAAAGCGTAAGGCTTTGTTTCTGGATGGCGGCCACATCTATATGTATTACGCCCGTGGCGGTGATTCGCTGAATTTCAGTGCGCAGGGGCCGGGCAATGCGGTACTGATCAAATCCGCCTATCCGTGGGTCGATGAAATCAGCGGGCCGGCGAGTCTGGCGCAGATGCTGCTGAACAATCCCGACGCGCAGGGACGTGCGCGGCCTTCGCAAAAGCTCTGCGCCGGGCAAACCCTGCTGTGCAAAGCGCTGGGTCTGAAGGTGCCGGTGTGGGATGCCAAGCGTTTTGATCATGAAGTTCTTCTGGTAGAAGACATCGGGCCGGCACCTTCGCACATCATTCAAACCACCCGCCTGGGCATTCCCCATGGCCGTGACGAGCACCTGATGTACCGCTTTGTCGACGCCAACTATGCGCAATGGTGCACGCGGAACCCGCTGCGACGGGGTCAGGTCGAAGGCCGGGATTATTTTCTGCTGTAAACACACACTCATGTAGGAGCTGCCGAAGGCTGCTCCTACATGAGGCCATTAATGATTTGGAGTTTTTCTGTATGGGCCCATGGCTCGATAGCATTACCGGGTGGCTGGCAGCCAATCCACAATGGCTGGCTGCTGCAGTTTTCATTGTGGCCTTTGTGGAATGCCTGGCGATTGCCGGTTTGATCGTGCCGGGCACCGTGCTGCTGTTTGCCGTCGCCGTGCTGGCCGGCAGCGGCGCCCTGTCACTGAGCGAGACCTTGTTGCTGGGCTTCCTTGGCGGGATTCTCGGCGATGCCGTTTCGTACTTCCTCGGTCGCCATTTCCACCAGAACATTCGGCGCCTGCCGGGGCTACGGCATCATCCGGAATGGATGGCCGGCGCCGAGTCGTATTTCCAGCGCTACGGCATTGCCAGTCTGCTGGTCGGCCGCTTCATAGGGCCATTGCGACCGATGCTGCCCATGGTCGCCGGCATGTGCGACATGCCCTTCCCGCGTTTTGCCGCCGTCAGCCTGCTGGCGGCCGCCGGCTGGAGTCTCGCCTATCTGCTGCCGGGCTGGGCCACCGGCGCGGCCTTCCGCCTGCCATTGCCTGAAGGTTTCTGGCTGGAGGCCGGCATTGTCGCTGGCAGCATCGCCGCAATGGTCGGTCTCAGCGTGAACAGCAGCCTGCGTCGCCACCGTCGCGCGACCATCTGGATCAGCAGCATGAGCCTGTTGATTCTGATTGGCCTGTTCATCGGCTATCCGTACCTGACAGCGCTCGATCAAGGGGTGATGACACTGGTGCAGGAACATCGCCAGCCAATGCTGGATGAAATTGCGGTCACACTGACCCTGATCGGTGAGTTCCGCAACATGCTGCTGTTCAGCGTCCTGCTGACCGGCCTGTTGCTGGTGTGCCGGCAATGGCGTCATGCGATCTTCGTTGGCGGTACGCTGCTGGTGACCGCATTGGCCAACACCGGGACCAAATACTTCTTCGCCCGGGTGCGTCCGGAAGTGCTGACCGACCCACTGACCACTTACAGCATGCCCAGTGGTCATGCCTCAGGTTCGTTTGCACTGTTTCTGACCCTGGCGGTACTCGCCGGCCGTGGCCAGCCGCCACGCATGCGCCTGACCTGGTTGCTGATCGCCTGTATTCCGGCCCTCTCCATCGCCCTGTCGCGGGTCTATCTGGGCGCTCATTGGCCAACCGACGTGCTGGCCGGCGCCATGCTTGCCGCCTGTGTCTGCGCTGCCGCCCTGTGGCTGAGCCAGCGTAAAACCCCACTCAATCCCATGCCGTTCAAGATCTGGTGGTTGATCCTGCCGGCAATGTTGGCGCTGTTCGGGTTTTTCGTCCTGCGGCACTTGCCTCATACCTTGTTGCGTTACGCCTATTGAATCTGGCGATACACAAGCCTTAATCCTTCTGCACTGCTCTTTTAGGAATTCTCCGACAAGAGCAGCGCTGTTCTCTTATTCAAACTTACTCGTCCACGGTAAGAATCCTTATTTACCAAACCGCAACTTCGCACACTTCAAACTAAAAACAACCAAAGTTACATATGAATTACGAACCCTCACCCCAGCGCCTTCCATAACTTGAAAAACCAGTTAGATTAAATCCACATATTTGAAACCCTTCGGCATATTCTCACCCATTAAAGTGAGACCGCCTGCACTTGCCTGCCCAACAATCAATTCAACTGACGAAGCGAGGGTTTCAATACATCAACTGATTTCGAGTACGCCATGAGTCCAAAGACACCGCGCAAACCACCCCAGAGTTCAACGCAACAACCTGAAGCGAGCACATTCCCGCCCCTGCGTACCGACACACCGTTCACTCCAGGTGGCCCTTCGATTTTCCGGTTACCGGGTTTGCCGAGTGGCCAGAATCCCGTTGACACCGCTGGCGGCCGACCGGTCGCGGATGCCCCCCCGCCTGCCGTGGTCATCCAACCGATGCAGGCGACGAACCCTGCCCGCCTCGCAAGCGATAATTCCCCCGACACTTACTGGCTGCGTGACGACTTCCTGCGTGGAATGAAACCGGCGGAGGATGACGGTTTTCGCTGGATCGTCGGACGACAGTTTGTCGACGTCGAATATGAAGGCGACTTGCGCACCACCCATGTCGGCCAGGATGCCGATGGGGTTTATCGCTGCAAGATGGTCACCGAGCGGTCCGCGTCCGGACCGCCGCTGTACCGGAATGAAGGCCGGTTGACCTGGCGCCTGACGGAGCATCCGGCACCCGCCATGGCCTCGACAAAACGACCTGCGCCGCTACCGGGCGATCAACCGGGGATCAACCCCGTCGCGAAACGGCCTCGACCCGCCCACCTCGATTCGAATCTGTACAAGGCATCGCTGCGTTCACCGGATGCCCAAGGCTATTACGAACTGGCCCCCGCATTCGGGGCGAACAACGCGATCACGCAATTTGCCTTTATGGACGCTTTTGGTCACTGGATCCCGGTCGATCCGCCCGCAGGCGGATTCGGTGCCCAGCCCACGCTCTTGAAGCATTGGACAGACCATGAGATCTGGCAGGTGTACAACATCCATGGCCAGGATCTCGTGCGTTTTCGCACCGAAGCCCAAGCCAGCGGCAAGAGTCCGCAATGGGCGATTCCCGAAGTCACGAACCCGCACCGCGACTTGCTGCGCGACACCCTGCGCTGGCTGCACCCAAGCATGAATCCTGCACAGCGCGAAGCATTTCTGCAGTCCTATAACCTGCTGCCCAGCCAGCTGGCCCGCTTGCAACAGGACCTGAAGACCGAACTGAAAATGCCGCAATGGGCGCAGGCACACAAACACCTGATCGACGATCTCGACCATCCGCAGCGTCTCGAGCAACTGAGCCGCGAGGCTGTCGAGGAACTTAACCTCAAGCGTGATGCCCGGCATGACTGGTACAGCCCGGAAACCAGTTTGACCGCACCGGTGCGTGAAGCGCTGCTGGGCAAACTCGGCTATCTGCGCAACAAGAACAATTGCCTGTACCGCACCGACGTGCCGGCGCTGTTCCGTGGCGATGAACGCACACCGTTCGAGCTCGCCAATGACGGCTTCATGCTACCGCGCTACCAGCATAAACCGGGCGCCACCACGCATAAGCCGATGAGCGCAACCTTCAGCCTCAAAGAAGGCCTGGTGTACGCAAGGGAGCCTGACCCCGAGTACTTGCGGTTCAACAGCCAGACGAGCAAATACCCGGGGCGGGATGCTGACGATAGCGCCTCGGGCAGCGATGTCAGTGATACCGAGAGCAGCTCATCGTCCGAATGGTCCGACGCCACAAGCCCGGTGCCGTGGGATCGTGATCGCCGCTATGAATCAACACGCACACGTCAGCGGGAAATGTTTCTGTATGTGCTCGACACCCGCGACCTGGAAGTAGTGCCTCATGAAGAAAACATGAGTTTCAATTCAGCGGCCCGCGACACACCCCCCACCTGGTTTCCCTCCGATGACTTCGAAGGGCTGATATCAGTCAGCCGCAGAGGACTGGATGCCGAGCGTATCTGGCTGCTGAATTCGCACCTGAGCAAAGCCGTGAGGGTCGATGACCTCAAGGAACAGGCAGGCGCGAACGCTGAGCGCATCGAAGCCGCCACCCATGCCGGACACGAGAACAAATTCGCCTACGACCAGTTGATCGACAACGCCGAAGCCGCCGGCAAACCTGTGCTCAGTCTGTCGGGCAACGGCGACGAATTCGCCTACGCCATCCACTGGCCCGAGTCGACAACGCCGGCGGCTCGACATCAGTGACACACCGGTAGGAACACCGGTCATGCGTTTTCATTAAAGGATTAATGACATGTCAAAACTTATCGCTCCGCCACTTCAAATCGCCAACAGCAGCGTCGTTCAGGTCAATCCCGTCAGCGTCTCGGCCAACCCTCATGCGCCGCCGGCGGGCACGCTCAACGCAGTGTTGCCAGACGACGCTGACGCCCCTTATCGACGCACACTCAAATCCCTCGACAAACATTTCGGCCCCTTGCGCATCGGCGAAATACTCACCAGCCGCGTCGAACTCCTGGCCTTGGGCGCGACCGTGCACGGCCAACCCATCAGCCCGGCGAATGCCGGCATGCAGCGCGTGGATCAACACTTTCTCGACGGACTCAATTTCGATGCAGACCGGGTGCAGGCGCGTCTGCTGTCCATCGATAACCCGGACAGCAATGTAGCGGCGATGCTGTTTTATGAAATAGCCTGCAAGCGCTCGGTCGATGCCGGGCCGCTGTTCGTCGCCGATATAACCATTGCCACCGGCAGCGCGGTGGACCGCCTGAACCAGTTGGGCAAGGCTGCGCAAAAGCTGGATATTCATCGCGCCGACGCACTGGAAAATGCCCCGGGCTGGATCAGCAAAAACAAAAGCTATTTGATGAGCGGCGCCGGGGTCGGCATGCAGGCGTTCGGCATCTACAGCGGCTACAAGGCGATGATTGATGCGATCAAGCACGGAGACACGCTGGAAGCGGTTTTCCAGGGTGGCTCGATCGCCGCCGAGTTCGGCTCACTGATCATCGAACGCGGGCTGACCAAGACCGGTGAGGCCATGCTCAGAAACGGCGGCAACGCGCTGAAGTATTTCCCGCTGACCTCGGTGGGCAAATACATGAGCCGCGGTGCCGGGATGTTCGCCAGCGCCATCACCTTGCCCTTCGACATTGTCGATGCCATCAAGTCGTTCAATGCCGCCGCCGCGGCGCAGGGCAAAGAGGCCCAGGATCATTACGTCAGCGGCGGTCTTAGCGTCGCCGGGGCGGGTATCAGCCTGGTGCTGGGCGTCGCCGCACTCGCCGGGTTTGGCAGCGTCGCCGGGCCGGTCGGGCTGGTCGCCGCCGGACTGCTTATCGCCGCCTCGATGATCTACCAGGCCGCCCGAGTGGTGGACGACATCGATGACTACATCGAACTGACGCTTGAAGAACGCATGCGCTCGGGCTGGTTCGCCTTCACCAACAAGGAACTGGACCAGGACGTACTGGATCGCTTCAAGCTCGCCAAGGGCTATCGGGACCACCAGCGACAACTGCAGTTGTCGGCCAAGGACATGCTGGAGAACGCCTACAAACACGCCATCGAACACGTGATCAACGGTGCCTTTCAGGTTGAATTGAAGCCCGTTGAAATCTGGCGCTACCAGTGGGACGAAAGCGCTGGCCAACAACCGTTCAAGCTCGACAACCAGGCCGTGGTTGTCGACGGCGATGACGTGATCGATGCCGGCAAAGGCCTGCCCGCCAACCTCAAAGGCAAAGTGTCGGGCAGTGCCGGTGATGACAAAGGCATTTTCTGGCGCTTGGGTGACGGCAATGACCGGGTTATCGGGGTCCGGGACAAGCCCAATCTGTTCACCTATCGCGCGGATCACAAGGCTTTGACCGGAGGCGACAGGGACGATGCGTTCTATCAGGACATTACCGAGCAGCAATTGAACCTCACCAGCAAACCGGCCCACCTCAATGTGCTGGACGGCGGCGCAGGTGCCGACACCCTGGCCTTCGAAGGCAGCCGCCCGCTCAGCGACACCCGCCATATCGGTCACGACATCAACCTGCACAGTGGCAGGGTGGCGCTGCGCGGTCTTGATCCTGAGGAAAATGCCGTTGACGTCGCGCAGCTCACGTCGATCGAAAACGTCTCGACCCTGCGCAGAGGCACCAGCCGCGTCAGCGGAAACGACGCGGCCAACCGGATTTCCGCCAATGGCTACGACCGCATCAGCGCCGGCGCAGGCGATGACACGATTGCCGTCTACGGAGTGGACTGCCGGGTGGACGGCGGCAGCGGCGCAGATCGTTTTTACATCGCCAGCAGCAACGCCCGCACGACCATCAACGAGGACGCTGAAGCGTCGAGTCTGATCGAGTTCGGCTGGCCGGCGGAGGTCATCCAGCGTTGGCAGATCGTCGGCACTGCGCTGGTGATCAGCTCATTGCGCGGCAAGGATGGTAACGACCCGGAACATGTACTGACACTCGAAAATGTCTACCAGTGGGTCGATGGCAAACGCCTGTTGAACAATGACCGTTTCCGTTTCAAGACCGAGGATGGCTATGAGCTGCTGGTCCAGCTACCCCAGCAGCCAGGTGAGGTGCTGCAGCAGGATATAACCCCCGTCGTTGTCGTCATCGGCCAACCCGCCGCTGCACCGCAAATCGTTAACGGCGGCATGATCGAGATCGCCGAACAGGGCTTGAAGCAGCACTTTGTTGCTCGCACCGAGCGTCCGGTGGAATTCGTTGCCCAGCGCAATACCGCCGAAACGTCCCGCACTGTTTATCTGGAATTCGACAACGCCGAAATCATCGATGTGCAGGTCAGTTATGAGGTGCAGGTGCGCAAAGGCGTCTCTGGGACGACCCACTTGTACTACACAGACTTCACCCTGTCGGTCTCCCTGCCGTCGAAATTGGTCATGTTCAAAGGTGTGGTCCAGCCCATCGCGGCAGCCACCGGTTACAGCGGCAGAAACAACCTGAAAGTCACCACCCCACGCCTGCAGCAGGATGTTGTGCTGGTGCTGCAGGACCAGGTTTCCTACCGCCTGCAAGTTCCCGCACTGGATTATGACGACGATGTAAAAAACCCCGGCACCCGCGTACGCAGCACGCGAAGTTGCCTCAAGCAACGCAATGGCAACTATCGCTTTGTCAGACCATTGGCCAGCGTGAAACCGCTAATAACGGCAGAACCCAGTCGCATCACCATCGACACCGGTTCGCACACCGGCATCTATGTACTCGATGGCCAGAGCTCGACGTACGATGTCCATCTGGCCAGCAACACCATCATTCGCCTTTCGACGCCAGGCGCTGCAGCGAAAACCGCCGATGCGTCAACCTGGACGCTGTACACCGACAAAATGAAAGAAACGGTCACCCGCGACGACATCCAACTGGACGGCAATCGTCTGCACATCGCCAGCGTCACCGTCGAATTGCCCGATATCGAAGACGACGTCCCGGTGGAATCCATCAGCGTGGCCACTTCGGCCGGCCATATTTATGAAGTGTCGCTGTTGTTTGAAGTGCTGCAGCTTTACGTCATCGATGCACGTGGCTACGCCGATATCGAAGCTCTGTTGGCCGAGATCAATGCCCATCAACAGCGAAACGAACTGGCAGCAAGGGTTCATGTAACCCACGTCGGAATCGACGCCGGAACGATCGGTACGGTGGTTTACAACGCAGTAAGGAAACACTGGGCGCTGGCCAGCGATCCACAGATACGAATCAACCCGCAAGACCTGGTCTTTTCCAACGACAAGACCTGATCCTCGCCACGTGCCCGTATGGACCTGACGTCCACACGGGCACCCGTCCTCCTCAGCCTACGGACAGGCTGACTCGCAAAAAACGGAGTTTATTCATGCGTCAAAAACCCGGGCTACGGCCTAAATCACCTTCAGTCGAAACGCCCGCCACCTCAACACTGGCCTCCGCAGATCATTCGCCGAGCAGAGCGATAGTTGCAAACCCTGAAAACATTCCGGGGCCTATACCCGTCGAGGCGCCCTCCTCACCCAAACGACCTCGTCTGGAGGAACCCGGGACGTCCCAAGCAAAAATCTCACCCATCGAAGTGAGCGTCACACCGAGATCCGCCACAGACAGGCCGGACTTTTCGATGACGTCGCTGGAAGATTTCGCCCATCCGTATTTCGGCGATCTGCCAGGTCCGAATGAAGCCGGTATCCGGCGTTATCTCGCCAAGGACTGGGTGGACGTGCGACTGCCAGGCTCAGAAGGCCGACACCACGTTTGTGTTCAATATGATGCCGACCTCAGGGCCTATCGGGCGATGTCCTCCTGGCGCCTGGCACCAGGCCCACCCATTTACCGGACCACGCAAGGCCATCTGTGGAGCCTGGATCGGCACCTCACCCTCCTCAACGTTGATGACTACGCGTTTTCCGCAACACCGAATGCTGACGGTTACTACACCTTTCGCGCTCTCGGAACGAGCGGCGATGACGCCATCCTCGGCTATGCCATCAAGGATCCGGAGCATCACTGGATTGCCATCGATCCTGCGCAGGCAAAACGCAACAGGATGGCCGATGCGCCACTTGCGCAATGGTCGGATCAGGACATCCAGCGCATGTACATTCTGGATGACACCCGGATTGCCGCCTTCCGCGCAGAAGCACAAGCGACCGGTAAGCCACCGGACTGGGCACTTCGCGCGCAGAACACCGAAGACCATCTGTTTGTCGCTGATTCTTTGAAGTGGCTGCATCCACACATGACCCTTGCCCAGCGCCTGCAATTGCAGCGCAGCTATAACCTGACCCAGAACCAACTGTGTCGGCTGCGCACAGAGTCGGGCGACGGCCAGATACCGCAATGGGCTGAACAGCACAAACGCCTGACGCTCGATGCGACCAATGAGCAGCGCTTCAAGCTGATCGGCGAAGAGCTGGAAAACTACATTGAGGAATTACGGAGTCAAGGACTGGCCCTCGCCCACCATTGGCCCGCCACCCGCTACAGCGACGCCTTTTTGGCCGACTACGCGACCCACCTCGGCTATCTGCGAACCCGCCACGGCATGTTATATCGCACCGACATTCCGGCGATGTTCCGCGGCGAAACCCGATTACCCTTCGAGTTGGCGCGGGATGATCGAATGATGCACCGTAAAGGCAATCCCAAGGGCACCACGAACAAGCGCGCATTGAGTGCAACGTTCGGACTGCATGACGCCACCGCTTACGCGGCGACCAAGGGCGGCTTCTATCACGAGTTGCATTACAACTCGCAGGCCAATCGCTTTCCCGGGGTGAATCCTCAAAGCTCGAAAACACGAACCGGCGAATCCTCCGACTCGGGCAGCAGTTCGGTGTCGGAGGGTAAACGAACCGGCGACGAGACCGACTCTGACAGCTCGTTCGTTTTCGATGATTCGAAAGATTATGTATCCACGCGCCGCCAGCAAACCACGTCATTCGTCTACGCCATTGATACCCGAGGCCTGGAAGTGGTGCCGGGGGCGGAAAACAAGGCATTCAACCCCGCTAACGGCACATTCCTCTTCGACGACCTGGAAGGGCATATCTCCACGCCCACACGCGGCATCAGTGCCGAGCGGATCTGGCTGGTGCGTTCCGACCTGACAAAAGCCGCCCGGGTCAAGGATGTGCTGACACAGGCGGGTGACCGGGTCGCGGCCATCGAGCAGGCCACCTGGGCGGGAACCGACAGTCGTGCTGCCGGGTATTTTGGCGCCAACGCCTATGACAGCCTTATCGATGAAATCGCCGGTTCTGGCGGCGTGATACTGGATCTGCCCAAAGGCGACAAGACGTTCGCCGACGACATTGTCTGGCCTGTGCCCGAGCACGACCGGCCCTGACCCTGTTCAGCCATTGGATGGCTGACTCAACCACATGGAGTGACATTTATGCGCCAAAAACCCGGGCCGCTGCGCCCATCCCCCACACCCGAAACGCCCGGCACCTCGACCTCCCGGCCTGTGCCCTACGATCGTCCTGTCGAACTGGATTCCCGTCTACCTGGACGCATCAAACCGGACGGTTCAACCGAATCGCCGGGCATTCACTCCGACAGTCCTCACAGCAGCACCGAGAGAGTCGAGCCCGGCATAACGATTACGCAAATGCCCGAAACGCAGACACCTCAACGTCGAGCAGCGACATCACCTCTGGAGCCCTATTTGCAGAATGTCGACGAGTCGTTGAGTCACAATGCCGAAGGATTGAAGGTGTACAAGGGTCGAACATTCGCTGACATCGCCAACGACGACGGGGCAGCCGCCGGACTGACGGTGATGGTGGCGTTTCACGATCTGATCAAAACCTACCGCGCCCGGTTACCCAGTGAGCGGGTGCCATCAGGACCTCCGCTTTATCGCGTGGCCGACAGTAATGTCTGGAGCCTGAACAAGCCGATCGAATACTACGACCCGATGCAATACGCCTCGTCTTATACCGTGGATGCACGGGGATACTACTCAGTTCACGAACACCGGGCGGTGGAGCACGCTGGCCCGTATGGCAAGTGGATTGAGTTCATCGTGGTGAAGCGAGAGGCAGGTTTCGCCTTTATCGATGAGCATCGACGCTTGATTCGGGTTGATCCGGACGAGGCACGGGGCGATACATCTGTCCCGCTCAAACTTGCGCATTGGAGCGATGGTGATATTTGGAGCCTATACCGCCTGAAGGGCGCGCAGGCCCTGGTCTTTCGAATCGAAGCAGAAGCCCTGGGAAAAGCACCAGACTGGGCCACGCGTTTCAACGAGCCGGATACGCGCAAATTTCTCAGCGACTCATCGAGATGGTCTTATCCACAGAAGTCCGAGACGGAACGTGCGCAAATCCTGCGCAGCTACAACTTGAGCATGGCTCAGCAAAACCGACTGCGACAAGACATGGAGCATGGGCGGTTCCCAGAATGGGCCGAACAGCACAAACGCCTGACTCAGAATCTGTCGGACGACAGCCGCTTTGAGCAGATTGCAGAAGAATTGCAGCCTCTTATTCTAAGAATGAGAGAGGGAGGCCAGACCCCTTACTTCGACTCGCATCCCGTTGAGCAGCGCTATGAAGAGAGCTTTCTGAAGAGCTATCTGGAACATGCCGGTTACCAGCGCAATCAGCATGACTACCTTTATCGAACGGACATTCCCGCCATGTTCCGCGCCGATTTGCGCACGCCCTTCGAACTGGCTCGGGACAAACGCTTGGTGAAGTTAAGGGGGAATCCCTCCGATTCCACGACCAAATCGGCCTTTAGCGCGACATTCGGTGCGGCCAATGCTTTGAGCTACACGGGATTTGATTACTACTCCAACCCTCGGCACTACAACACTCAGGCGAACCTGTATCCAGGGCATTTTTCTGACAGTGATTCCTCTAGCGGGTATCGACATAATTCGGCTGAAGAATCTGATACATCCTTTGAAATGGATCACTCGCGTGACTATCCATTGCTCCGTCGCAAACAAACATTGGGCTTTGTGTATGTCATCGACACCCGCGGCATTGAAGTGGTCCCGCGAGTCGAAAACATTTATCTGAACGACAAGGATTTTGACGGGGACAAACTGGAAGGCCGGATATCAATGCCCACACGTGGGATCAGTGCAGAGAGGATCTGGTTGGTGAACTCGGACCTGAGCCAAGCGGCAAGAGTCGAGGATATTTTGCGCGAGGCCGGGGACAACGCTGAGGCTATCGAGAAAGCCACATGGGCAGGAGCCGATTTCATGCGGTATGGCGCTACCGAATATGACCAGTTGATCAATCGAATAGCCCACGCCGGTGGCGTTGTGTTGAAGCTGCCCAAAGGTGAAAACAGCTACTCCAACGATGTGACCTGGCCGGTACCCGAGCATTACCGAACCTGAAAAAAGGCGCCATTCATCCAGACATGAATGGCGCCTTTTTATGGAGTAGCGGCTGGGCGCTATTGGATAACCTTGATCACAAATATTGCCGGTTTGTGATTGAAGGCGTTATGCCCCGTCCTGTTAGGATCGACGTCGAGGAATGTGCTCATTCCGCTGCTTATATGGCGATACAAGGGCTTGTCATCAGGTTCGCGGATCAACTCCAGATAGGCAGGACCGGATTCGATATCACTGAAGGAGGCCTTTGAAGCACCAGACTTGCTGATTGAAAAGTATTGCTCTGGCGCACGGGTACTGGCCAACAGATTATGAGTCTTGTCCTCTATGAATAACCGCGCACCATCGAATATTCCCGCGAGCACAAGGCTGATTGCATATACGTCACCCTTTGGGACGAACTTCAACAACAGTGGTGTGTCGTCATCATGGTCAGCCAGCGTTATGAAGCTGGGCACGCGCGAATCCGCCAACCCCACTTCGGCATCCAGTTTTTCTGCCTTGGTTATGCGAAGGTCACGCAAAGCCTGTTGCAGACGTAGTTGATTAAGTACCACTGGCCGGCCATCAAGATAAAGATGCGCAGTGAATGTCTGGTTATTTGTTTTTGCTAAAGCCATGGGATTGCCCACCTGTAAACACCCCGCCGTCAATTAGCCACGACGACAGGCAATGCTGAAAAAGGAAATAATCAAACCGTAGTCGCAGTCACTACGCTGGTGGCGGACGCCGACATCCGTGGCACTTCGCCGCCAGGAACTTTTTCAGATTTTCGTTTACGCCGGGCTATTACCATCCGGTCCGCATAAGTGGATGCCGCCTCAATCACGTGGCTAACGTTATGATCCGTCTCGGCATGTTTCAAAATATACTTGCCGGCAATATCATCCCAAAACGCCCATTCATCTTCATAGACAGTCATGCTTTCATCCTTATTTTTATTCAAGTTATCCGCTTCCTGCGGACAACTTGAAATTAAGACAAAGACAAAAGCAAAACAATGCTGGCAGGCGCCATCAGTTAATTCAAAGTGCAACTAGGCGAACAATTCACCTTGTAGTTCGTCGAGCAGCGCCTGAATTGCATCCAGCCGCTGCTGGGGATCATCGAGTTGTAACAGATCGATCTTGTCTTCTTCGGCGAAGGGCAGCAGATAGGCCAACTGATTGGCCAGCGATTGCTGACCCAGCGCTTCAGTGCCCATGTCCAGCGCTTCCACCATCGGGTGCTCGGCCAGTGCCTTGAGCAACGCCACCAGATCAGCATCCTCGTCCTGTAACGGTTGCTCGGGTTCGTCATCCAGCCAGTCGACATCGGCGAGGATCAACTGATCGCGCTGCACCTCGGTACTCAACACCGCGAACCGCCGCCCGCCCTGCACACGAATGCCGAGCAAGCCGTTGTCCTGCTGCTGAAAGTCGGTGATGCGCGCTTCGCAGCCGACCCGAGCAAAACCTTCTGGCGCGACGCCGACTTCTTCTCCATCAAGGATGCACACCACACCGAAACCGCCACCCTGCTTCATGCAGCGGCCGATCATGTCGAGATAGCGCGCCTCGAATATCTGCAAATCGAGGTTGCAGCCGGGAAACAACACGGTGTTCAGCGGGAAAAGCGGCAGACTCATAGACATTTCCTTACACCACCATCGACACCGCCAGCGGCAGGAAGACTGCCGTGGCCACGCCCATCAGACTCATCGCCAGCGCCGCAAACGCGCCGCACTCATCACTTTCCTGCAACGCCACCGACGTGCCGACCGCATGCGCGGTCATGCCCAGCGCCATGCCGCGCGCCTCGGGACTGTGCACGCCGAGGCGGGTCAACAACGCCGGGCCGAAGATCGCACCGATCACCCCGGTGATCAACACGAATACCGCCGCCAGCGCCGCAACGCCACCAATCTGCTCAGCCACCAGCATTGCGATCGGTGAGGTCACCGACTTCGGCGCCATGGTCATCAGAATCATGTGCTCGGCACCGAACCACCAGCCCAGCAACACGCCCATGCCCGTCGCGACCACCCCGCCTATCACCAGCGTAGTAAAAATCGGCCAGAACAATTGGCGAATACGCCGCAGGTTGAGATACAGCGGCACCGCCAGTGCCACGGTCGCCGGGCCAAGCAGAATGCTGAGGATCTCGGTGCTCTTGCGATATTCGGCATAGGTCAGGCCACAGCCGACCAGCACACCGATCACCAACAGCATGGAGACCAGCACCGGTTGCAGAAAGATCCAGCGGGTTTTCTCGAAAGCCGCCAGCACCAGTTGATAGGCGCCGAGGGTGATGCCGATGCCGAACAGCGGATGATGGATAACGGAGGCCCAGGCGCCCTGCCAGTCAAAGAGCATCAGGACTCCTCCGACGTGGGGGCGTGCCGTTTGACCAGGCGTTGCATCAGCACCCCGGCGAAGGCCATCGACAGGATCAACGACAGCACCAACGCACCGACAATCGCCCAGAAATCCGCGGCAATGTCGCTCGCATAAACCATCACGCCCACGGCCGGGGGCACCAGCAGCAATGGCAGATAGCGCAGCAGGCTGCCAGCAGCGAGGTTCAGCGGCTCCCCCACTTCACCGCGAACGATCAGGAAGACCAGCAACAGCAGCAGACCGATGATCGGCCCCGGCAGCACTGGCAAGAGCAAATGATTGAGCGCCGTGCCGAGCAATTGGAACAGCACCAGCAGGGTCAGGCCACGTAGCAACATCCGACATCTCCGTCTTACTTTTCACCCAGCAGGGGCTCGGCATTATAAGCACGCCTGCGCTATGGATCGGCATTCGCCAAAAGCATGGTCGGTTGACCGGAGCAAATCGCCATGATGATCTACAGTGGTTCGCAGGGCGGTCAAATCCCCCACCTGAAAAACTATAAAACCGATGAACCCAAGGAGAGTCTCAATGCCCTATGTTCCCGTTGCAGAGCTCAAAGATTATGTCGGCAAGGAACTCGGACGTTCCGAATGGCTCACCATCGATCAGGAACGCATCAACCTGTTCGCCGAAGCCACCGGTGATTATCAGTTCATTCACGTCGACCCGGTCAAAGCCGCGCAAACGCCATTTGGCAGCACCATTGCCCACGGTTTCCTGTCGTTGTCGCTGATCCCGAAATTGATGGAAGACATCCTGATTCTGCCGCAAGGCGTGAAGATGGTGGTCAATTACGGGCTGGACAGCGTGCGTTTCATCCAGCCAGTGAAGGTCAATTCCAAGGTCCGCCTCAAGGTCGATCTGGGCGAAGTGACCGAGAAAAAACCGGGCCAGTGGCTGCTCAAGGCCACCGCGACACTGGAGATAGAAGGCTCGGACAAACCGGCCTATATCGCCGAACCACTGTCGCTCTGCTTCGTCTGATGGTTCTGGATGCGAAGCAGCGCACGCTGTTTCGCGTCAACACTGTTTTTACCGGCTGCATTAGGTCACATAGCTGCGGCATACTCGGTCGCCTAATTGCCCGGATCCCGCTATGCGCTCACTCGCTCGTCTTGCACCCCTTGCCTTGACCCTGATGCTCACCGCGTGCGGCGACGGCGAATCGCTGCTGCCCCCGGATGCGCGCCTGCCCGACGGTGGACGCTATCGTGGTGAACTGGTCGATGGCTTGCTGCAAGGTCAGGGCCGCGTCGACTACCCCAACGGCAGCTGGTATGCCGGGCAGTTCGATAAGGGTCAGTGGCATGGTCAGGGCGAATGGCATGGCAGCAACGGCGAGGTCTATCGCGGGCAGTTTCAGCAAGGCCTGTTCGACGGCCAAGGCAGCCTGACCACCAACGCCAGTAGTTACACCGGCGGCTTCAAACAGGGACGCCGCGAGGGCGAAGGCACCCTGAAAGAAAACGCCATGACCTACCGTGGCGAGTTCAAGGCTGACCAATACTCCGGGCTCGGCCGTCTGGAAATGGACGACGGCAGCTCCTATCAAGGCCAGTTCGCCCACGGCAAGCCCAACGGCGAGGGCCAGCGCGGCGATGCCAGCGGTAACTCGTTCAGCGGGCATTTCGTCAACGGTCAGCTGGAAGGCAACGGCACCTTCAATAGCGCTGACGGCGACATCTACGTCGGCGGTTTCAAGAACAATCAATTGCACGGCAAAGGTCGCTACGAAAACGCCGACGGCGATGTCTGGCTCGGCCAGTTCAAGGAAGGCGCGCTGACCGGCAAGGGCGAACTGATCGGCGCCGACGGTAGCCATTACATCGGCACGTTCAGCGACTGGCGCTTCAGCGGTCAGGGCCGCTTGAACCTGTCCGATGGCAGCTTTTACATCGGCGGCTTCGACAACGACAGTTACTCCGGACGCGGCACCCTGGTGCTCACCGATGGCAGTGTGATGAGCGGCACCTGGGTCAATGGCCAGCGCGTGCGCGACGCCGACGGCAAGTTATTGCCCGATACGCTCGAACTCGGCTTGCTCGCTCAGGGCCGCCTGCTTGATGACGCGTTGGCCGCCATTCCCGCGTCGACCCCGGCGGTCGAGTTGTACACGTTGACCCTCGGCGGCGACGGCAAACAAAGCGTATTCCTGCGCGAATCCGACTACGTCGCCAACATGCTCAACACGCGCTTTGGCGCTTATGGCCAGGTCCGTCTGGTCAACCACCGTGACCACCTCGGCGACCGGCCGATGGCCACCCGCGAGAACCTGCGTCGTGCCGCGCAAACGCTGGCCGAACGCAGCGGCCCGGAAGACCTGCTGTTCATCTACCTGACCAGCCACGGCACCGCCGAACATGAGCTGGTGCTCGACCAGCCACGCATGGAACTGGCCGACCTGCCCGCCGATGAACTCGCCGCTGTACTGGCGCCGCTGAAAAATCGCGACAAGATCATCGTGATTTCGTCGTGCTACTCCGGCGGCTTTATCCCGGCGCTGAAAGACGAACGCACGCTGATCATGACCGCCTCGCGCGCCGATCGGGTGTCCTTCGGCTGCTCGGAAGAAGCCAACTTCACCTACTTCGGCGATGCACTGTTCGCCCAGGCGCTGAACCTGACCGATGATCTGGAGCAAGCCTTCAAACTGGCCAAGGCCACCGTCGCCGAGCGTGAACTGGCGGATAATTTCGAAGCGTCGGAGCCGCAGATCTGGGCGCCGAAAACCGTGCTGTCGCACTGGCAACTGCTGCGCAAACAGCAAGCCAGAAAAGCATTGCAGAGTGCTGCATTGAACGACGGAGCGACAAAGAGCAACTAAGCTGAACAGTATCAAGGGAGAGACACTATGTACTTGACGCCTCAGCACGTATTGCTTGCCGGAGCCACCGGTTTGACCGGTGAACATCTTCTCGACCGTTTGCTCAACGAGCCGACGATTTCTCGCGTGCTCGCCCCTTCCCGTCGCCCCTTGGCCGAACATCCGCATCTTGAAAACCCGGTGGGCGATCCGCAGGTGTTTCTGCCGCAACTCAGTGGCCGCGTCGACATCGCCTATTGCTGCCTCGGCACCACCATCAAACAGGCCGGCTCTGAAGCGGCGTTTCGCGCGGTGGATCTGGACATGGTGGTGGCGTTCGCCAAACGCGCGCGGGAGATGGGCGCGCGGCATCTGATCGTGATCAGTGCGATAGGCGCCGATCCGAAATCGTCGGTTTTCTACAATCGGGTCAAAGGCGAAATGGAGCAGGCCTTGCGTGCGCAGGACTGGCCGCAATTGACCATTTGCCGGCCTTCACTGTTGTTGGGTGAACGGACCGAACCACGTCTGGCCGAGCAACTGGCCGCGCCGTTGTCAAAGCTGATTCCGGGTAAATACCGGGGCATCGAAGCGTGCCAATTGGCGCGGGCGATGTGGCGGTTGGCGCTGGAAGAGCAGGATGGGGTGCGGGTGATCGAGTCGGATGAGCTGCGCAAGCTGGGCAAATAATCCATAGCGTCAGGAAGAAAGCTTTCGCGAGCAGGCTCGCTCCCACAATTGCACCGCGTCCCCCTGTGGGAGCGAGCCTGCTCGCGAATAGAGTGCGCAGCACTCCCCTACAATCCACCAGTCGCCTGAAAACTCACGCCAATCACCGTGAGCAGTGACAACGGCAGCAACAACGTATCGAGTAATGCACTCGCCGGCAGATCCACCCCCGGATAGCTCGGCGCTTCAGCCCCGAACCGATCCATCGCGCAACACCCGCCATTCAATGCATACAAGTCCAGCCGCGTCCCGGAATACACCACCGGCGCGCCCGGTTTGGCGGCGTCGAGAGTGCGCGCAGTGGCGCAACCGGTCAGTTGCAGCGCCAGCAAAATCGCCAGCAGCTTATTCATCGCTGCTCAGATGATGCTCACCCCAACGCGGCAGCATGTCCTGGGGAATGCCGAGCAGATTGAGAATCCGCGCCACAACGAAATCGATCAGGTCATCAATGGTCTGCGGCTGATGATAGAAACCCGGTGAGGCCGGCAGAATCGTCACACCCATGTTCGACAGCTTGAGCATGTGCTCCAGATGAATACTCGAATAGGGCGCTTCGCGCGGCACCAGAATCAATTGGCGACGCTCTTTCAAAGTGACGTCGGCGGCGCGTTCGATCAGGTTGTTGCAGGCGCCGGTGGCAATCGCCGACAACGTCCCGGTGGAACATGGCACCACGACCATCGCTGCCGGTGCGCCGGAGCCCGAAGCCACCGGCGACATCCAGTCTTCCTTGCCGTACACGCGGATCTGCCCGGCGGCAGCTCCGGTGTATTCGGTCAGGAAGGCCTGCATCATTTGCGGCTTGGGCGGCAGCGTCACATCGGTCTCGGTGGCCATCACCAGTTGCGCAGCCTTGGAGATCAGGAAGTGCACCTCGCGATCTTCCCGCACCAGGCAATCGAGCAGGCGCAAGCCGTATTGCGCGCCAGACGCGCCGGTCATCGCCAGCGTGATGCGTTCGGGACCATTGCTCTCAAAACGAGTGTTCATTGCAGCGCCTCGGCGAGTTTGCAGTGCAGGCCGCCGAAGCCGCCGTTACTCATGATCACCACATGCGTACCCGGCTGCGCCTGGCTCTTCACGCGCTCGATGATGCCTTCCAGCGAGTCGCTGACGATCGACGGCACGGTGCACAACGCGGCGGTGCCGGCGAGGTCCCAGCCGAGGTTGGCCGGGGCGTACCAGATCACCTGATCGGCATCGACCACGCTGCCTGGCAAACCATCACGGTGCGCGCCGAGTTTCATCGAGTTGGAGCGCGGTTCGATGATCGCGATAAGAGGCGCATCGCCGATGCGTTTGCGCAGGCCGTCGAGGGTGGTGGCAATGGCAGTCGGGTGGTGGGCGAAGTCGTCATAGATGGTAATGCCGCGTACTTCAGCGACCTTCTCCATGCGGCGTTTGACGTTCTTGAACGCGCTCAGGCCAGCGATGCCCATCGACGGCACCACGCCCACATGACGCGCAGCCGCCAAAGCAGCCAAGGCGTTGGCGACGTTGTGCTGACCGGTCAGCTCCCACTCGACGGTGCCTTGCGACACGCCTTCGAACATCACTTCGAACGCCGAGCCGTCTTCGCTGAGCAGTTTGACCTGCCATTGGCCGCCGGCACCGGTGGTCTGCACCGGGGTCCAGCAGCCCATTTCGATCACCCGTTGCAAGGCCGGCTCGGTGGTCGGATGGATGACCAGGCCTTCGCTCGGGATGGTCCGCACCAAGTGGTGGAATTGCCGCTCGATCGCTGGCAGATCCGGGAAGATGTCAGCGTGATCGAACTCAAGGTTATTGAGGATCGCTGTGCGCGGACGGTAGTGGACGAATTTCGAGCGCTTGTCGAAGAAGGCGCTGTCGTACTCGTCGGCCTCGATCACAAAGAACGGCGTACCGCCTAAACGCGCCGACACCGAGAAGTTCTGCGGCACGCCACCGATCAGGAAGCCCGGGCTCATGCCGGCGTGTTCCAGGACCCAGGCGAGCATGCTGCTGGTGGTGGTTTTGCCATGCGTACCGGCAACCGCCAATACCCAGCGACCTTGCAGCACATGGTCAGCCAGCCATTGCGGGCCGGACACGTACGGCAGACCTTTGTTCAGCACATATTCCACCGCCGGATTGCCGCGGGACATGGCGTTGCCGATTACCACCAGATCCGGTGCCGGATCAAGTTGCGCCGGATCGTAGCCCTGCGTCAGTTGAATGCCTTGGGCTTCCAGCTGCGTGCTCATCGGCGGATAGACGTTGGCGTCGGAGCCGGTCACGTGATGGCCCAGCTCTTTGGCCAAGACCGCCATCGAGCCCATGAAAGTCCCGCAGATACCCAGAATATGAATGTGCATAGTCGACCTCGTAAAACATGGCCGCAGGTTAGCGTAGGGAGGGGGAAATCGCACTCTTTAGGTGAGGGGCGGGGTGGATGGGCCGTAACATCTCGACTCGACTGCAGACTGCCGCCCTCACCCCAGCCCTCTCCCAGAGGGAGAGGGAGCCGATCTGCGTCGTTTTCAAATCCTGAGTTAGGTTCGATATTTCAGGTCGGCGTAGATCAGTAGATCTGGACTCGGCCAGTCCACTTTTCGCCGGGCGAGGGAGCCGATCTCGGTGACTTTCAAATCCTGAGTTCGGCTCAATATTTCAGGTCGGCGTAGATCATTAGACCGACTCGGTCAGTCCCCTCTCCCTCCGGGAGAGGGCTAGGGTGAGGGCCTTACTAACTGACCCGCCGCTCAATCCCATGCTTACGTAGCTTCCTGTAAAGAGTGTTGCGGCTGACACCCAGTTGCTGAGCCGTTTGGGTCATGTGCCAGCGGGTTTGCTCCAGCGTATTGAGCAGAGCCAACCGTTCGGCGTCTTCCAGCGGATGATCGGACTCCTTAACCGCTAATACTGCCGGACTCCCCTGCCGAATCATCACCGGTAAATCCTCAACCCCGATCCGCCCTTCATCACACAACGCCGCCAGCGTACGCAGCACATTGCGCAACTGCCGCACATTCCCCGGCCACTTGAAGGCCAGCAAAGCCTGTCGCGCCGGCTCTTCGATCAGGATCACTTCAGCGCCCGCCTCTTCAGCCAGCAGAAAATCCAGCAACTGCGATTTATCACTGCGCTCGCGCAAAGCCGGCAACGCCACTTCCAGGCCGTTGAGCCGATAATACAAATCCTCGCGGAAGCTGCCGTCCGCAACCCGATCCAGCAGATGGCGGTGGGTGGCGCTGATGATCCGCACGTTGACCGCTTCCGGCTCGCCGCCAATCGGTACCACCTGCCGATCCTCAAGCACCCGCAACAGCCGAGTCTGCAAGGCCAGTGGCATATCGCCGATTTCATCGAGGAACAACGTGCCGCCATCAGCCTGTTGCAACTTGCCACGCATGCCGTCCTTGCGCGCACCGGTGAAGCTGCCGCCGCGATAGCCGAACAGTTCGCTCTCGATCAGGCTCTCGGGGATGGCCGCACAATTAAGGGCAACAAAAGCTTTGCTCGAGCGTTGACTGGCCTGATGCACGGCCTTGGCGAAGGCTTCTTTGCCGGAGCCGGTTTCGCCGTTGATCAACAGAGGTACGTCGCGCTCGAAGACGCGCAAGGCTTTTCGGAAGTCAGCCTGCAATGCCTCATCACCGAGACAGATACCCGACAAGCGCGGTGCCTCAGCCACCACCGGCGTCGATAGCATCGGTACAGGTTTGCGCGATTCCCCGCGCAACACAGCAAACAAATGTCGCCCGTCACGGGTGCGCAGTGGCCAACTGGCACTGGCATTGGCACTCGCGCGGCCCAGCAATTCATCCAGTGAACAATCGAAAAACGCCTCCACCGGTTTACCCAGCAAGCCGCCGCGAATATGCCCGAGCAAGTTCAGCGCACTCTGATTGACCGCACTGACCCGCCCTTCGCCGTCAAACGCCAACAAGCCTTCGCTGAACAACCCGACCGATTCGGCCTGCAGATGAAAACGCAACAACCATTGGTTATCGAAACAGCGCAGGAAGTAGCAACTCTCGATCATCTTCGCCGAGAGGTTGACCAGCGCCATGGTATGAAACTGGCTCTGCCGCGAGACATCGTGACGCGCTGAAGACACGTCGAGCACCGCCAACAGTTCACCGTGCGGGTCGAACACCGGGCTCGCCGAACAGGTCAGGCCGGTGTGACGGCCGCGGAAGTGTTCGTCCTGATGGATGGTCAGGGCCTGACGCTCGACCAAGCAGGTGCCGATGCCGTTGGTGCCTTCGCAGGCCTCGCTCCAGTCAGCACCAAGCCACAGCCCGGCGCGTTCGAAGATCTTGCGTTCGGCCGGCGCGGTGACGCAGTTGAGGATCACCCCGCGCGCGTCGGTCAGCAGCACCGCGTGGCCAGCGCCGGAGAGTTGTTGATGCAGGCTGCTCATTTCATTGCCGGCGATCTGCAGCACTTGTTGCAGGCGTTCGCGGCTTTCCAGTACGCGCCCGTGTTCAAGCACGGTCGGCGCCATGCTCAGCGCCGGGTCGAGATGATAGTCCTCAAGACAGCGCAGCCATGAACGGGCAATCGACGGATCGGCACCGGGCCCGTGCAGGTACGGTTTGCCCTGGGTCACGGTGAGAACCTGTTGGGCATGGCGACTCAAATGATTGTCGTGCATTTCTTATTGTTCTCCCCGAGGCTCGACGGCCCAATGCTGAGGTGATGCCCAGCATCCTCCAGCCATCGACGCATTGCAATGCTGGCAAGACTGTCCAGTCACTGGCTGTGCCAAAAGCGGCACAAACTGTCACCCCCGCTGTACCGAAACTGTCACAGGTGCCATCCACCCGTCCGACAAAAACCTGCCAACCCCTTGATTTACCTGCCCTGCACGGCAGTGGCCCGACCTTTGCTCTACGCTTATAGCAAGCGCACTTGCGCGTTTCTCTAATAAGTACAAAGCCAAGGAGAACATCATCATGCGTTACGCTCACCCCGGTACTGAAGGCGCCAAAGTCTCGTTCAAAGCCAAGTACGGTAACTACATCGGCGGCGAGTTTGTCGCGCCTGTCAAAGGTCAGTACTTCACTAATACCTCGCCAGTGAATGGCCAACCGATTGCCGAATTTCCCCGTTCCACTGCCGAAGACATCGACAAGGCACTGGACGCCGCCCACGCCGCTGCCGACGCATGGGGCGCGACCTCCGTGCAGGCGCGCTCGCTGATCCTGCTGAAAATCGCCGACCGCATCGAACAGAACCTCGAACTGCTGGCGATCACCGAAACCTGGGACAACGGCAAAGCCATTCGCGAAACCCTCAACGCCGACATCCCGCTGGCCGCCGATCATTTCCGCTACTTCGCTGGCTGCCTGCGGGCCCAGGAAGGCAGCGCAGCCGAAATTGACGGCAACACTGTGGCTTATCACATTCATGAGCCACTGGGCGTGGTCGGCCAGATCATCCCGTGGAACTTCCCGCTGCTGATGGCCGCGTGGAAACTCGCCCCGGCGCTGGCCGCCGGTAACTGCGTGGTGCTCAAGCCTGCCGAGCAGACTCCACTGGGCATCTGCGTGTTGATGGAGTTGATCGGCGATCTGTTACCGCCGGGCGTACTCAACGTTGTGCAAGGGTTCGGCAAAGAGGCCGGCGAAGCGCTGGCCACCAGCAAACGCATCGCCAAGATCGCCTTCACCGGCTCGACCCCGGTCGGCTCGCACATCATGAAGTGCGCCGCCGAAAACATCATTCCGTCGACCGTGGAACTGGGCGGCAAGTCGCCGAACATCTTCTTCGAAGACATCATGCAGGCCGAACCGACCTTCATTGAGAAGGCCGCTGAAGGTCTGGTGCTGGCGTTCTTCAACCAAGGCGAAGTGTGCACCTGCCCTTCCCGTGCACTGGTACAGGAATCGATCTACGACGAGTTCATGGCTGTCGTGATGAAGAAAGTCCTGCAAATCAAACGTGGCGATCCACTGGACACCGACACCATGGTTGGCGCCCAGGCGTCCGAGCAGCAATTCGACAAAATTCTTTCGTACCTGGAAATTGCCAAGGGCGAAGGCGCTGAGCTGTTGACTGGCGGCAAGGTGGAAAAACTCGAGGGCAACCTGTCGACCGGCTATTACATCCAGCCGACCCTGCTCAAGGGCACCAACAAAATGCGCGTGTTCCAGGAAGAAATCTTCGGCCCGGTGGTGAGCATCACCACCTTCAAGGACGAAGCCGAAGCCTTGGCCATCGCCAATGACACCGAGTTCGGCCTCGGCGCCGGTCTGTGGACTCGCGACATCAACCGCGCCTATCGCATGGGCCGCGCGATCAAGGCCGGTCGTGTGTGGACCAACTGCTACCACCTGTACCCGGCACACGCCGCGTTCGGCGGGTACAAGAAGTCCGGCGTCGGCCGTGAAACCCACAAGATGATGCTCGATCACTATCAGCAGACGAAAAACCTGCTGGTGAGCTACGACATCAATCCGTTGGGCTTCTTCTAAAAACCCGGGGCAACACTGATGTTTCAGTGTTGCCCTATCGACCGCTATCGCGAGCAGGCTCACTCCTACAATTGCACCGTATTCCTCCTGTAGGAGTGAGCCTGCTCGCGATTGGCGTCCTCAATGACACAACACAAGGCCTGGCCGCTCTGGCACGGCCCTTGCGTACCCGTCATTCAGGTTTCGCACTAAAACTGCCGCTGCGTGAACAGCGCTTATCCACCCAACTACTGCACCCGAAAGTCCAACAGATCGAACAATAAAAAAACAGAGAGGACTTATGACTTCCACCACACAGCTCAAACCCACACTCGGCACCCTGCATCTGTGGGGCATTGCCGTCGGCCTGGTGATTTCCGGCGAATACTTCGGCTGGAGTTACGGCTGGGGCACCGCGGGCACCCTCGGATTTCTGGTCACGGCGCTGATGGTCGCGACCATGTACACCTGCTTCATCTTCAGCTTTACCGAATTGACCACCGCCATCCCGCACGCCGGGGGGCCGTTTGCCTACAGCCGTCGGGCGTTCGGCGAAAAAGGCGGATTGATCGCAGGCATCGCCACGCTGATCGAGTTCGTCTTCGCGCCACCGGCGATTGCCATGGCCATCGGCGCTTACTTGAATGTGCAATATCCGGAACTTGATCCGAAGATCGCCGCCGTCGGCGCGTATTTCGTGTTCATGACCCTGAACATCCTTGGTGTCAGCATCGCTGCGACTTTCGAACTGGTGGTCACCGTGCTCGCCGTCGCCGAATTGCTGGTGTTCATGGGCGTAGTCGCACCAGGCTTCAGCTTCAGCAATTTCGTGCTCAATGGCTGGTCGGGCGCCAACGAATTCACCCTGGGCTCAATTCCGGGAATATTCGCAGCGATACCGTTTGCAATCTGGTTCTTCCTCGCCATCGAAGGTGCAGCCATGGCGGCCGAAGAGGCGAAAGACCCGAAACGCACGATTCCCAAGGCCTATGTCAGCGGCATTCTGACCCTGGTGTTCCTCGCCATCGGTGTGATGGTCATGGCTGGCGGTGTCGGCGACTGGCGTCAGCTATCGAACATCAACGATCCGCTGCCGCAAGCGATGAAAGCCGTGGTCGGTAATAACTCGTCGTGGATGCATATGCTGGTATGGATCGGTCTGTTCGGGCTGGTGGCGAGTTTCCACGGGATCATCCTCGGCTACTCGCGGCAGTTCTTCGCCCTCGCCCGTGCCGGTTATCTTCCTAAAGGCCTGGCCAAGCTCTCGCGCTTCCAGACGCCACATCGAGCGATTCTGGCCGGTGGCGTGATCGGCATCGCGGCGATTTACAGCGACGGCCTGGTCAACCTGCAAGGCATGACCCTGACCGCCGCGATGATCACCATGTCGGTGTTCGGGGCGATCGTGATGTACATCATCAGCATGCTCAGCCTGTTCAGACTGCGTAAGACCGAACCGAATCTGGAGCGCACCTTCCGCGCCCCGGGCTATCCGGTGGTACCGGCGATTGCGCTGTTTCTGGCGGTGGTGTGCCTGATCGCGATGGCGTGGTTCAACACGCTGATCGGTTGTGTGTTCCTCGGTTTCATGGCCGCCGGTTACCTGTATTTCCAGCTGACCGCCAAGCAGCGCTCCGAAGCGCCGGCAGACGCTATGCTCGAAGGTATCTAGTTGCACCGGCACCGGGCCAAATACTTGGTGCCCGCATTATTGAAGTGCATACAACACCTGTAGGAGTGAGCCTGCTCGCGATCGCATCGACGCGGTATGACTGTTGTACCGAGTTGCCTGCATCGCGAGCAGGCTCACTCCTACACAAAAGCAGATTGCAGTAATTACTGGAGGACACCGCCCCATGGCCGCATTTGCCCATTCCGTCGGCGCCCAGACCTATCGCTTCGACAGCCTCAAGGACGTCATGGCCAAGGCTAGCCCGGCGCGTTCCGGGGACTTTCTTGCCGGCGTCGCCGCACTTAACGACGGCGAGCGGGTGGCTGCGCAAATGGCGCTGGCCGACATCCCGCTCACACATTTCCTGCAGGAAGCGCTGATCCCCTACGAGTCGGATGAAGTCACCCGACTGATCATCGACACCCACGACAAGCAGGCCTTCGCGGTGGTCAGCCACCTTACCGTCGGTGGTTTCCGCGACTGGCTGCTCAGCGACGCCGCCGACGAAACCAGTCTTCGTAACCTCGCCCCGGGCCTGACCCCGGAAATGGTCGCCGCCGTGTCGAAGATCATGCGCGTGCAGGATCTGGTGCTGGTGGCGCAAAAGATCCGTGTCGTGACCAAGTTTCGCGGCACCCTCGGACTGCGCGGACGCCTGTCGACGCGCCTGCAACCCAATCACCCGACCGACGAACCGTCCGGCATCGCCGCGAGCATTCTCGATGGCCTGCTTTACGGTAACGGCGACGCGATGATCGGCATCAACCCGGCCACCGACAGCATCGCCTCGATCTGCGCGATGCTGGAAATGCTCGACGCGATCATCCAGCGCTACGATATCCCGACCCAGGCCTGTGTGCTGACCCACGTCACCACCTCCATCGAAGCGATCAATCGCGGCGTGCCGCTGGATCTGGTATTCCAGTCAATCGCCGGCACCGAAGCGGCCAACGCCAGTTTCGGCATCAATCTCAACGTCTTGCAGGAAGGCTACGACGCCGGCCTGAGCCTGAATCGCGGCACCCTCGGGCAAAACCTGATGTATTTCGAAACCGGTCAGGGCAGCGCCCTGTCGGCCAACGCCCACCACGGTGTCGACCAACAGACCTGCGAAACCCGGGCCTACGCCGTGGCGCGACATTTCAAGCCGTTTCTGGTGAACACCGTCGTAGGATTTATCGGCCCGGAGTACCTGTACAACGGCAAACAGATTATCCGCGCCGGTCTCGAAGACCATTTCTGCGGCAAGTTGCTCGGCGTGCCGATGGGCTGCGACATCTGCTACACCAACCACGCCGAAGCCGATCAGGACGACATGGACACCCTGCTGACCCTCTTGGGTGTCGCCGGGATCAACTTCATCATGGGCATCCCCGGCTCCGACGACATCATGCTCAACTACCAGACCACCTCGTTCCATGACGCGCTCTACGCCCGGCAGACCCTGGGCCTGAAACCGGCGCCCGAGTTCGAGCAGTGGCTGGCGAACATGGGCATCTTCACCCAAGCGGACGGCAAGGTTCGCTTCGGTAACAACTTGCCGCCGGCCTTCCGCCAGGCGCTGGCGCAACTGGGATGAGCCACATGGAAAAACCGCCCGTGGACCCGCAAAACCCTTGGCTGGAACTGCGCCGCCTGACCCCGGCACGGATCGCCCTCGGCCGTACCGGCACCAGTCTGCCGACCAGCGCGCAACTGGATTTTCAGTTTGCCCACGCGCAGGCACGCGATGCCGTGCATCTGCCATTTGATCATGCCGGACTCAGTGCGCAATTGACTGAACGCGGACGCGAAAGCTTGCTGCTGCACAGCGCCGCTACGGATCGAAACAGTTATCTGCAACGCCCGGATCTGGGGCGCAAGCTCAGCGATGAATCGGCGCAGGCCTTGCGTGAATACGCTGCGGCGCATCCGGGTGGTGTCGATCTGGCGATTGTCGTGGCCGACGGCCTGTCGGCACTGGCGGTTCATCGGCATACCCTGCCGTTTCTGACCCGACTGGAGGAGCAAATGAGCGCTGACGGCTGGTCGATGGCGCCCGTTATCCTGATGGAACAGGGTCGCGTTGCCGTCGGTGATGAAATCGGCCAATTGCTCGGTGCAAAAATGCTGGTGATGCTGATTGGCGAACGCCCGGGCCTCAGCTCACCGGACAGTCTCGGTTTATATTTCACCTACAATCCAAAAATCGGCCTGACCGACGCCTACCGCAACTGCATCTCCAATGTGCGGCTCGAAGGCTTGAGCTACGGCATGGCGGCGCATCGCTTGCTCTATTTGATGCGCGAAGCCTGTCGGCGGCAGTTGTCGGGGGTCAACCTGAAGGACGAAGCACAGGTTCAGACGCTGGAATCGGACGCCGGTGTAGACATGAAAGGTAATTTCCTACTCGATCCGCCCACAACCTGAACCGTTTCCGCATTGCGTTTCTGCGCCGGTTTCAGGCAGGATCGATGCACGGCCGCACGGGTTTCCCATCGCCGTCAGAGCAGTTGAAGACAGCCACTTGAAGACGAGACCTATCATGCGGATTATTCAAGCGACCCTCGAACATCTGGATTTGTTGACCCCATTGTTCGTCAAATATCGCGAGTTCTACGGTTCCCTGCCTTACCCGGATTCCTCCCGTGCGTTCCTTGAAAAGCGTCTGCGCCGCAAGGAATCGGTGATCTACCTGGCACTGGCCGACGATGACGACAAGAAGCTGATGGGCTTTTGTCAGCTCTATCCGAGCTTCTCCTCGTTGTCGCTCAAACGCGTGTGGATCCTCAACGACATCTATGTCGCCGAAGACGCGCGCCGGCAACTGGTCGCTGACAACCTGATCCGCACTGCGAAGAAAATGGCCAAGGAAACCCAAGCCGTGCGCATGCGTGTTTCCACCAGCAGCAACAATGAAGTTGCGCAGAAAACCTACGAGTCCATCGGGTTCAAGGAAGACACCGAGTTCAAGAACTACGTGTTGCCGATCAGCGAAGAGCTTTGACCGCGCATGCAGCCTGTGATGAGGGAGCCTGCTCCCTCAGCCACGTTAAATGCATCCTGACAATTGTTCACACCCCGACATCCCCCGCTACAAAACCAACGCGCTTTTCATCTTTCAGACCGTATAATCCCGAGCTTTCCGGCTTGTAAGAAAAACTACACCCCGCTGTAGGCTTACACCCGAATCATCCGCACAGGCCTGCAGAGTCGGGCCGTCATACAGGTGCCCCCATGGATTTCAACCCGCTCGACCTTATCCTGCATCTCGATGTGTACCTCGATTTGCTGGTGAACAACTATGGTCCATGGATCTACGCCATCCTGTTTCTGGTGATTTTCTGTGAAACAGGTCTGGTGGTGATGCCATTCCTGCCGGGTGATTCGTTGCTGTTCATTGCCGGTGCCGTGGCCGCTGGCGGTGGCATGGATCCGGTGCTGCTGGGCGGCCTGCTGATGCTCGCGGCCATACTGGGCGACAGTACCAACTACGTGATCGGACGAACGGCCGGCGAGAAGTTGTTCAGCAACCCGAACTCGAAAATATTCCGTCGCGATTACCTGCAACAAACTCACGACTTCTACGACAAGCACGGTGGCAAAACCGTGACCCTGGCGCGTTTTCTGCCGATCATCCGCACCTTTGCACCCTTCGTCGCTGGTGTAGCGAAGATGCCCTACCCGCGCTTTTTCGGTTTCAGCGTGTTCGGTACGGTGTTGTGGGTTGGCGGTCTGGTGACATTGGGCTACTTCTTCGGCAACGTGCCGTTCATCAAGAAAAACCTGTCGTTGCTGGTCGTCGGCATCATTCTGCTGTCGCTGGTACCGATGATTATCGGTGTGGTTCGCAGCCGCTTCGGCGGCACCAAAGCCCAATCGCACTAAGCCGATGTGGTCGCTGAGCGCCTGGCGTCGCCGGCGCACTCTGGCGAAGCACCCGATTGCCGACGACATGTGGCAACGGGTGCGCCATCACCTGAGCTTCCTTGACGGCATCAGCGCAGCCGAAGACCAGTGGCTGCGCGAAGCCTGCGTGCTGTTCCTTGCAGACAAACACCTGAGCGCCCTGCCCGGCGTCGAACTGCATCAGGAACAACGCCTGTTGCTCGCCGCCCAGGCGCAGCTGCCGCTGCTCAATCTCGGCGATCTGAACTGGTATCAGGGTTTTCATGAAATCGTCCTCTACCCGGACGATTTCCTCAGCCCGCAACGTCATCGTGACGCCAGCGGTGTCGAGCATGAGTGGGACGGCGAACACAGCGGCGAAGCCTGGCAGCAAGGGCCGATCATTCTTGCCTGGCCGGGTGTGATGGCCAGTGGTGGCTGGGAAGGCTACAACCTGGTGATCCACGAACTGGCGCACAAACTCGACATGCTCAACGGCGACGCCAATGGTCTGCCGCCGCTGCATGCCGACATGCGTGTCAGCGACTGGGCCGACGTCATGCAAAAGGCTTACGACGACCTCAACCGTCAGCTCGACCATGATCCTGACGCCGAAACCGCCATTGATCCCTACGCCGCCGAAAACCCCGCCGAGTTCTTTGCGGTCACCAGCGAGTACTTCTTCAGCGCCCCGGATCTGCTGCACGAGGCTTATCCACAGGTCTATGCGCAGTTGCAGCTTTTCTTCCGACAGGACCCGCTGGGCAGGTTGCGGCAACTTCAGGCCACAGACCCGGTCTATCAGGCGCACGACTAAGGTCTGCACGACTTTCGGTACATGGCGTCGACGGCAGAATATGCCTATAATCGCCGCCACTTTTTGGTCAATCCGGCCAAGTGTTTTTGGTCAACTACGGGGGCAACGCCCAATGAGCTACAGCAAGATTCCGGCTGGCAAAGACCTGCCGAACGACATCTACGTCGCGATCGAGATCCCGGCCAACCACGCGCCGATCAAATACGAAATCGACAAAGACAGCGATTGCCTGTTCGTTGACCGTTTCATGGCCACCCCAATGTTCTACCCGGCCAACTACGGTTACATCCCGAACACCCTGGCTGACGACGGTGATCCCCTCGACGTACTGGTTGTGACCCCTTACCCGGTTGCCCCAGGTTCGGTAATCCGCGCGCGTCCAGTCGGCATCCTGAACATGACCGACGACGGCGGCGGCGATGCCAAAGTCATCGCAGTACCACACGACAAGCTGTCCCAGCTGTACGTCGATGTGAAGGAATACACCGACCTGCCGCCACTGCTGATCCAGCAGATCGAGCACTTCTTCGCGAACTACAAAGATCTCGAAAAAGGCAAATGGGTCAAGATCGAAGGCTGGGCCGGTGCAGACGCCGCCCGCGAAGCGATCACCAAGTCGGTTGCCGCCTACAAAGGCTAAGCAGTTGCGCTACGCGTGAGGCTTGAAGAAAACCCCGGTTGATCCGGGGTTTTTTGTGCTCGGGAAAAGCCGCCTTAAACAGAGTGTTTATGACGGACTACAGAAAAGTTTTATCTTGTGTAATTTCCCACAAGAACGTCTTACATCCCGTCGCAAAATTCAGCCCGTTTTTGAACGCCCGGTTTATTCAAACCGCTCTGGCACGGCCGTAGACTCCGTGTTTATGAGAAAGAACACTAGCGGTCCAAGATTCAAGGCACTCCTGGAAGCTGCGAACATCTCGACGACGGGTTTCGCAAAGTTCTGGGGCACGGAAGCCCAAAATGTCCACAACTGGTACACCCGGGGCGTCCCGGCGTATCGCATGGAAGAAGTCTCACGCCTGCTGTCCGTCAACAGCGAATGGCTGAAAACCGGCCAAGGCACAAAAGAGCTGCCAAGCCTGACTCCGCCAGCCAGCAATGGCGACAGCTTCGACGCTCAGGATCCCCAGGGGTCCTATCGATTCATCCATCCCAACGACATCGAACTGGCCTTCTTCAAAGAAACACCCCTGACCAACGGCTCCGACAAAAACCACGTCATTCAGGACCCGGACCTGTCCATCCGCCTGCTGCGCGCACAGCTTGATCAACTGGAAATCCGCCCCGCCGACGCCATCTGCGCGCACATGATCGGCAACAGCATGGCTGAACGCATCGAAGACGGCTCCGTCGTCGCCATCGACCGCAGCCTGACCCAGGTGGTCGACGGTGAGATCTACGCGATCGAACACGACGGCATGCTGCGCATCAAATACCTGCACCGCATGCCCGGCAACGGCCTGCGCCTGCGCAGCCACAACAACGCCGAATACCCGGACGAAGTGTTCCGCCCGGCACAGATCGAGGAGCAACGGATTCATATATTGGGCTGGGTGTTCTGGTGGTCGACAGTGAGCAAGCGGCGGCCGGTGGTGCCGTTTCTATGATCTCACGGCCTGCAAAGCCTCCTGTAGGAGTGAGCCTGCTCGCGATGAGGCCCTGATAATCGGTACAAATCGCGAATTTGTTCGACTGCGGTCGCTCTAAACCGCACTTCAGACTGGGAATCCACAACAAAACTCAGTATCCTGCGCCCCACATTTGCGCATCGACCCGCCCCGCGGCTCAGACAGCGCCCGACGCGGCAGACCAACGTCTGACCAAGTCCCACAGCCGGACGCAGATCCGGATGTACGTTTTGAAGGCTGGCAAGGCTTACCAAAAATAGGCCAAGTCAGTCCCCGAGAAGCCGGCCACAAGCCGGCTTTTTAATGCCTGAAATAAACCCGGCCTACCGTCTGAAACATAAATTCGCGCTTGTCGAACAGAAGAGCCTCTTGGTACCGTAACGACAAACGTCATTACAGGTATTTCATCATGGCCTCCATCAACATTCGCATCGACGATGATCTGAAGCAGCGCTCCTTCGCCGAACTGGAAAAGCTGGGAGTAACTCCCTCAGAGCTTTTGCGTCAGACACTCCAATACGTCGCCGAGCGAGGCAAGCTACCCTTCAAAGCAGCATTGCTCAGCGAGGAAGATGAAGTACTCATAGCCGTAGTCACCGAACGCCTCGCGGCACCTCAACGAGTCAAGGTAAGTCTGGATGACCTATAACCTTGAATTTGATCGTCGTGCTTTAAAGGAGTGGAACAAACTCGGCGATACGGTTCGCCACCAGTTCAAGAAGAAGCTCACAGAGGTATTGGAGAATCCTCGAATAGAAGCCAATCGACTTCGCGAGCTCCCGGATTGCTACAAAGTGAAGCTGAAAAGCGCTGGCTATCGCCTGATCTATCAGGTCCTTGATCAAGAGATTGTGGTGTGTAATCGCAATCGGGAAGCGAGAGAGAGAAGCTGCTTACGAGGTTGCGCAGGACCGTCTTTCGCTCCTGCCCTGAGTCGGTCCAATGTCTGCGACCTGAAATTGGGCAGCAACCCGCAGCCCAATTCCCTCACGGATAACTGAACGCCTTAACCAACGTCAACTCCCCCACCGCCCGCATCGGGATCAGAAACGTCTCCATCTTCTCGCTCGGCGTACCCTCTTCAGTAATCACCGTCACCTGCGCCGTGGTCAGTGCCTGTACCGCTTCATCCCCGCCCTCGTCATCCCCGCGATACCCACCGCCGTAATAATTCACATACACCAGATACTGCCCCTTGATCGGCGCCGGCATGGCGAAGATTTCCGGGCCATAACCGGTGGTGACGTCAACGTCGAGTGCGGCGCCGTTGGCGGCGCTGCGGTTGCCGTACCAAATGTGCGCGCCGTCAGGGGTGATCAGGTGCAGGTCGAGGTCGGTGCCGTCGCTGTCCCACGCCAGCAGTACGCGCAGTTTTGCCGGGGTGGCGCCGCCGCTGGTATTGAGGAATTGCGTGCGGTGGCGTTGCTGGCCGTCGGGACTGCGTACTTCGACGCTGTTGCTACCGTTGGGGAAGGAGAACGGGCGGTCGAAGCGGCCGCTGTCGTCGATTTTCAGCGGCATGCTCACGCCGTTGACGATCAGGCGGCCGGGTTCGTTGTCCTTCCGCGCAGCTTTGATCTCGCCGCTGATGCGGGCAGTGTTGGCCTGGCCGACCGGGGTGTTGACCGATGAGGCCGGGTAGTTGACGGTCTGACGGAAGCTTTCGCCCTCGCCTTCGGGTGCGCCGCTGCGCCAGCCGCCGACCGGGGTGTCGAGTTTGACGCTGTCAGCGGCCATCGCCGGCGCTAGCGCGGTCAATGTGCAGAGCAGCAGCAAGACCTGTGGATAACGGAGTTTCATGGTCTATTCCAGCAAAAGGTGACGGGCGAGCCCTTCGATGTAGGTTTCATCCTGGCCGTTGGGGTGTGCTTCAAAGGCCAGGTGCAGATATTCGTGGGTCAGGTCGAGGCGATCCTGCAGGGTCAGTACGCCACGCACGTAAATACGTTGGCGTTCGCGATCGACAAAGGGACGACCGAAGGCGAGTTTGCACACGGCGAATGTGCTGACTTCGTTGTAGCCGGTTTCGCTTTCCAGCTTCGGGCGCCAGCCGCGTCGCTGTTTCTGCAGCCAGTCTTGCGCGGCGGGCAGTGCCTCGCAGGAGGCAACCGGATTGTCCCAGCGACTGAGGCTGGCGCGCGGATAGGCGTGCAGCAGAATCGCGTCGTAACGCTGACCGGCATTAGCTTGCTCGACGGCTTGTTGCCAGGCGAGTTTGTCCGGGCCGGGTTGATCGGAGTGATAGGTGACGGTGCTACCGGCCAGTACCAGATCCGCCGTCCACGCCGCGATGTTGCGTGACTCGGCCGAGGCTGGACGCGGGGCGACGCGTTGGCGATTGCTGCTGTCGTCGATGTTCAGGCAATCGCCGTTGCGCGTGGCGTTTTGCAGCAGATAGGTGCGGATTGCCACGGCCAGCGCTTTGGCCGCCTCGGCGGGTTCCGGTTTGGCTTCGCGCTCAAGGACGCGAGCTACATATTCTTCGCGATCAAGCCTTGCGACCAGTTTGTCGTTGAGCAGAAACAGTTCGCCGTCACTGTGGATATCCAGCGCGTTGCCATTGGCGAATTCGACGCGGTAATCGCCCTGCAACGGGCCGGACGTCACCACCCGCTCACCATCCAAAACCCGCGTGAGCGGATAGCGCGAGAACAACCCGACTTCAACACAGCGCCCGGCTTCTGCCGGCCATGCGGCGGGCAACACCGTCGCCAGTGCCTGTCCGTAATGGCGCAAAACCATCTGACTGGTACCACGCCCACCCGCCCAGAGCGGAGATCCGTCCGCGGTCCAACCGGCGAAACCACCCTGGCGCGACTGCGGATCCTGATCGCCAAGCCAGCTCCAGGTTTTCACCCGCAAACGCCCGCCCAGTTCGCCGACGACATTACCGTCCGCCGCATTCAGCACCACATCGAGCAGCACTCGACGCGCTTGATCCTGCGCCGGCAAAGCAGCCAAGACCTTCAACAACTCGATCACGGAAACCCGTTGAGCCGGCTGCACCGACGGCAAATCCAGCAGCCACGATGGCGCCCGCCGCGCCTGCCAATACGTGCGCCAATCGGCAGAAGAAATCCCCAATCGCGCAGGCTCAAAGTACAAACCGCAGGATTTCACCAACGCCTGATCACGCTCGATCCTGCCGCCCGCCGAGCAGCAATAAACCTCTTCCTTCGACTGTCCGCGACATTCATAGGCTGGCTCACGCGCACCGGTATCGACCAGCCATGCGTATACGAACAATTTCCACAGACTGCCCAACGGGGTATCGAGCGTCTGCGGCAACGGTTCACGAGCGATCAGTTGCGTCTGATTCAGCGATAACAACTCACCCTTATAGGCCACGCGCAACGGCTCATCCTGCGCCGTCGCCAGCGCAGGTATCACACACATCAGCAGCCACAGCAGCGGCCGGTTCATGTCAGTTGACCGTGACCTGACCAAGGGCGGCTTTCGCTTCCTGGGCCTGATGCTGCGGCGCGTAGACCTGTTTGAAACGCACCGGCGGCAGGTTGAACTGGCCCTTTTGCGAGAAGCGCACCAGATGGCGCAAGCGCAATTCGCCGCTCAGCGCATCAACAGGCACCGCGTAAGCCAGTTGCCCCGGTTCGAAGCGCGCCTTCTCCAGCGCCGTTGGTTCGGTGCCGTCCTTGCCCTGCAACTTGATGCCCCACGTCGTGCGCTCAACATCGGCGCCCGGTGGCAGCGGCACTTCGAGCATACCGTAGCGCAGTGGTTTCGGCGCTTTGCTGGTGAGGATCACTTCGTCCAGATACAGACTGTCACTGGACAACGGCTTGGTGCCGATTGGCTCCAGTTTGAAGGTGAACGCTTCGTCGCCCGGTACCAGTCGCGACAGGCGACGGGTGATGGTCACGGCCATCGGATCGACTGCCGCTTGCTGGGTCTGGAAACTCAACGCCGCGCGCAGCGGACGCTCCTGCGTACCGGACACCGACAACACGCTCGGCACTGGCGTCGTGCCCTGCCACGTCCAGTACATCTCGCCGCTGGCTCCGTAGTTCTTCTTCCAGCCTTCACCCGGCGTCAGTGCAATGGTCGGCGACGCCTGGGCGATGCTGCGTTGCAGCCAGGTCAGCGCCAGCGCACGTTCGAGGGTCGATTGCTGCGGCAGCAAACGTTGCAACAACGCCGTAGCACGCGCCTGATCGAATGCTTGCAGCGACAGGTTCAGCGCCTCGGCGAACGGCTGCGAACTGACCGCCAGACGCTGTTGCGCAGCCCCCACCTGACGATTGAACGTTTCCGGCAAGGCAACCTTCGACTGCGTGGCCAACGCAGCGGTCAACACCCGCGCCGCCGCCAGACCGAGCGCCGAATCCGGGTCGCTCATCACCAGACTGTCTTCGCCGTCGTCCATCAGGGTTTCGGCGTTGCCTTCACCGGCCTTGGCCAGATCCTCCATCAAGCCGCTGAGCAAGGTGTTCACCGGCAAATGCATCTGCTTGGCGAACGACAGAATCAGCGCGCGCTGCAGCAACGGTGTGTTCGGCGCTTGCTTGGCGTAGACCTCCAGCACTCGCTGCCAATGTTCCGGCGGCAAGGTCAATTCCAGCACCTGGCTAGCGTTCCAGTCGGCGTAGTAAGCGTAAGCCGTGAGGAACGCATCCGGTTCACCGTCGTAGCCCCACCAGGTGAAGCTCGCCGACGGCCCGGCCATTTGCACCAGACGCAGACGGCTGTTCTGCATGATCAGACGCAAGCGATCACGAATCTGCGGATTCGATGCCAGCGATGGATAGGCAATGCTCAACGGCAGCAAACGGCTGGCAGTCTGCTCGACGCCGCCGCACGGATAGCTGAGCAGATCATCGAGTGCCGAGCGGAACAACGCTTGCGGGCTGTCATCCAGACGCAGGCGAATATCGGTGGCGTCGGCCGGCAGACTCAACGGTGTGTCACCGCTGGCCACGTCGAGGCTTTGAGTCTGAGTGACTTGCCAGCCGTCACCGGTCGCACTCAGGCGCACGGCGAGAGAGTCGGCGGTCTTGCCGTCCTGCACCAACTCCGCCGTCCATTCGCCGGAAGCCAATGAGAACGCCGGCAGCGGCAGATAATTGATGCCGTTGTTCAGGGTCACAGGCAGACGCTGTTCGGCGCCCGCATAGTGAGTCACCAGTTCAGCCTTGACCGGTTTCTCGGCCTGACTGAACGCAAACACGCCAAGTTGCGGCTGATCACCCTTGCGGAATTTGCTCGGCCCGCTCCACTTCAGGTACAGCGGTTTTTCCGAACGCACGAACTGCTTCTTCTGCCCGACCTGACCATCATCGGCAATTGCCCGCGCGGTGATGCGCCAGCGGGTCAGCGAGTCCGGCATCTTGAAGGTGAAACGGGTTTTGCCGTCGGCCCCGGTCAACAACTCTGGCTGCCACGCAGCGGTATCGACGTCCTCACGACGCGGCCGCTCCAGCACTTTCACCCCGCGCTCGCTGCGGTTGGCTTTGCCCGGTGCGCCGGGGCTGCCCGGCAACGCGACGTCGTAACTGATGAACGACAGGCTGGCACTGGTGCGCACGTTGTTACGGCGCGGGTGATAGAAGAACTGGTCGATGGTCGGCGCGACTTCCGGTTGCAGTGCGTAGACCATTTCGTCGACAACACTGACGGTCAGATGCGCCGGAACCGCTTTGCCGGCGAACTGGGTGGTCAGATCAACCGTGACCGTGTCGCCCGGCAGGTACACCGCTTTGTCGGTGCTGATCGCCACGTCGATTTGCGGCGCAACCACTTTGATCCCGGCGTTCTGGAAGCTGTACTGACCGCCCTTGGTGTAGAGCACGGAGAAGGTCAGGTTCGGTGCAAAGTTGTCCTTCACCGGAATGCGCGCGCGGTATTGGGTGTCGCTGAGTTTTTCCAGTTTCAACCAGTCGCCGCCCTTGGCCAGCAGCGCGGTAGCTTCGACTTTGTCGCGTTCCAGCGAGAGCAACGCATCACTGACCGGCTCCGGGAAAGTGATCAGCGCCAGCGCTTCATCGCCGGCCTTGTACTCAGGCTTGTCGAGGACGATTTCCACAGTGCCCGGTACCGCTTTGACGCCGTCGCCAGTGACCGAATGCCCCGTGGCACCGAGGACGCGACCGTGTTGATCTTTCAAGGTCAGGTTGTAAGTGCCCGGGCGTTCGAAGGCCATGCTGAAGCCCTTGTCAGTCGCCGCGAGCTTGCCTTCACCGGTGCTCTGGTCTTCCAGACGTACCCAGCCATAGGTGCTCGGCGTCACCGCTTTGCTTTGCTCGGTGCCGCCCTCGTTGGCGTAGCTGAACGCAACCTTGTCACCGACCGCACTGAAGCGTTGCGGCGCGCTCAGGCGGAAGCTCGCAGCGCCACGGTCGATTAGAATTTCCTTGGTGGTCTTGACCCGATACGCCGCGCCATCGCTGGCAAACACGGTGAGCATGTAGCGGCTCGGTTTGTCGGCCGCAGGCAGGTCGAGGCTCGCATTGCCTTTGCTGTCGGTGGTCAGTTCGGTGCTGGTCAGCTCTACCGGGAATTGCCCGAGGTATTGCAGCTCGTTGTCGACCATCGACAGTTGCTGGGCGCGCAGGCTCAGGGTCAACTTGGCGTTGGCCACCGGTTTGCCGTCCGGGTACAGCAGCACCAGGCTGCCCTTCACCGGTTCGCCAGTGCGGTAATCCTGCTTGGCCAGATTCAGCGAAATCTCGAAGTGCGGCTTGATGTACTCGGCCACGCGGAAAGCGCTGCTGTAAGCCTGGTCCTTATAGTTGAAACGGATCTCGTAACCACCGGCCACTGCGTTGTCCGGCAACTGGAAGCGGCCCTGAGTGCCGGCCTTCGAATCGAGTTTCAGGTCGAGGTGTTGCAACTCAGTGCCTGTGGCGTCAAGCACGCTGACCGTGACATCTGCAGCACCCGGCAACACCGAGTCCCGCGCATTCTTGAACTCACGACCAACGATTTTCAGCGACACCCAATCACCTGGGCGATACAGCGGCCGGTCGGTGAACGCGTAGAGTTTGGTGTCGTAGATTTCGCTGTCGTAATAGAAGTTCTCGGAGACGAACACCCCGCCCTCTTCGTCCTCGCCGATGACGAACGAACGCTCCGGGCTGACGTGTTTCAGGCGCAGCAAACCGTCAGTATCGGTGGCACCGCTGCTCATCACGCCGAGGCCGTCGGTCCACAGCACATTGACCTTCGGTACCGAACTGCCTTCGTGTTTGCGCGCGGCCCAGACCAGCAATTCATCACCGGCAATCTTGCTCACCGCGACGGTGTTGGAGACGAACACCATGGTGGTTGCGCGGTACTTGCCGATCAGCGCTTCGACCAGGTACAGACCCGGCTTCAGATTGCCCAACGGGATATAAACGTTACCCGGCGCGACGCTGACGAAATCGCTCGAAGACCCGGCCAGATTGACCCCTTCCGGCGGCTGAATCGGCTTGGCCTGCCACAGCGGATAACGGAACTGGCTGACCACCGGCAGACCCGGAATCAGCGCAAATTGCGGCTGCGCGTCGTACGGCGTCGGCGCTGCGATGGCGTTGCCCATCTTCAGTTCCGGCACTTCTTCGGTGACCTGTTTGCGCGATTCATAAGAGAACGCGCGCTGCATCACCCGTCGGGATTTGCGGTACCAGTTGTCCCACAGATACGCGAGGGTGTTGGACAGGCCTTCACCCTTGAACTGGCCGTCGCTGACCACGCGATGCAGATTCTTTTGACGCTTGAGGAAATCCAGCGGTTTGTCGATGCGGTACACACGAATATCCGCGCCGCCGTAAGGTTCCATGCGGAAACGACGATAGTCACGGCCCGGCGCTTCGAGACGGACCATTGCCTGTTCATCAGCAGCAAAACTGCTGTCGGCGAGCAGGAAAAAGCTTTCACCCGAGACCGGCGTGTAGCCGCTCGGCTCGACCGAATCTTCGGCGCTGACGGTAGCCACTGGCAGCAACAGCGCCAGCAGCAAAGGAATTCGGGAGCAGAGTCGCAACATGCGGGCACCGGTCATTGGGAGAGAAAGTTCAGTCGATAGACGCCGATGAAGTTGGGGTTGGCTGCGTCGGGTATCCATCGGGTGTCCTTCCATGTCATGAGTTGCTGCAGGCTTGCCGAACGCATGCCGTTGTCAGTGGGGGTGGTGGTGCCGGTGTGATAGGCGATGTAGCGGCCCATCCAGATCATCAGGTGCTGGTCGTCGCCCTGATCGAAAAACATCAAATCACCGGGCCGCGCCTGCGAGACGTCACGGCTGACCAGATGACTATTGAACTGAATCAGTTTGATCGCGTTGACGTAAGGCCCGACCTTGCCGCCGCCCTGCTGCCATTGCTGGGCGAGCTTGCGTTGCTCATCGCTGAGCGACAGCTCCGGCGGCAGGTAGCGATTGGACAGGCCATTGCTGCGCAGCCATTTGTCGTCGTGGACTTTCAGCGCTTCGTTGGCGGCAAAGCGCACCAGCCCGGCACAGTCCTGCTGATACCAGCGCGGACTTGGGCCTTGGCTCAACTGCTCTTGAGCGATGCGCACGAACCAGGCGCGAAACACCTGGGATTGCGCCGGATCGAGTGCGGGTGCTTCAACGGCGCGGGCGCCCGCACTGAGCAACAGCGCGAGCAGGCCGAGGCTGCGGATCAGTGTCGTCACAGCGCTTTCCATTCCAGCGGCAGCCACTGCCAGTGGCCGTCAGGCTCGCTGCCTTCAGGCAAAGTCAGGGCATATTTGCCGTAGCCGCCAAGGGTGCGCAGTTTCGGGATCAGATAGGTTTGCGCGGCGTTGTAGAACACCGGCTCCATGTCCTGCGGCAGGCTATCGAGGGTTTCTTGCTGCATCAGCTGCGCCATCGAATCCGGGCCGAAATAGATCGGCATCAGCACGTCTTTGGGCAACACGTCGGCCATCGGCGGGAAGCGTTTGTCGAGGGTGCCGAGGGCCTTGTCGACGAGTTTGTCGTCGAGGGAAAACAGCACCGTCGAACCGTGGCGAGCTAGGCTGACCTTCATGAAAGCCTTGCCGGAAATCGCGTCCGGGTTCTCCGCAGTCTTCGCCGCGTATGGGCCGAAATTGGAACTGACCTGACGCTGCCAGACGTGGCTCTGGCCTTCCTGCTTTTCGACCACCGGGAACACGTTTTCGTCGACGTTGGCCTCGAACGCGCCGACCATCGAGCCAAACAGTTTGCCGAGGTCGCCATCGAGTTTGCTGCTGTCCTCGTCTTTCAGACTGGCCACCAGCAATGGCGTGTACAAACGCGAATCGGCGTACCAGCACAGGCCTGCCGCGCCGGCCACATGTTCGGTGAGGGTTTGCGCCACAGCTTCTTCAGCGCCGAGTTTTACCAGCAGTGGTTTTTGCGGTTCGGCCGCGACCGGCAGGGTTACGCAGGCACTGGCGCCGAGCGGCATGGCTTGCCAGACCGGTTTGAAATCGAAGTCGGGCTGGTTTTCCAGCTCGTCCATGGCCAGGTAGCTGTGCCAGCCCTTGTCGTCCATGTCGAAGCGCAGCCCGGCGAAGTTCGGGATGAAACGCTGATACCCCATGGCCAGTACGCTGGAGTTGACCGATAGGCGTTGCTTGGTTTCCGGAGTTTTCGCCGGCAGGCCGAACGCTTCGGGGAACAGTTTTTCGCCATTGAGCAGCGCCGCCAGCGCTTGTGGCGAGACATGGCCGGATTCCTCGGAGGCGCCGCTTTCCGGGTCGTAATACTTGGCCGGGTTGGACAGCACCACCAGTTTGTCGCCGTGGGAGGCGAACAACAGGGCTTTGCTGGCGTTATAGGTCAGTTGATACAGCGGCACAGTGTCGCCGCCGACCTTGAGTTCGCTCATCTGACTGAGCTGCGTGTCATCCAGCGCTACTTTCGCCAGCGGCTCGAGCAGTTTCGCCAGACCGCCACGGTCCATCACCAGCAGGAAATCCTTCAAGCGCCCATCCGCGCCACGCCACAACGCGACGTCGGCCGGCTGATCGAAAAGCTGCTCGATCAGGCTGTCCTGCAACTTCAGATCATGCTCGTAAATGATCCGGCGCAGACTGCCGATCAAGCCGAGGCGATCAGCATGGGTCTCGTAATAGAAGACGAAATCTTCGGTCAGCGTGGCCTTGAGGAACGGCACCGTCAGCAGGTCCTTGGGCAACTGGCTCAGCGAGCGGGTTTCCAGCAGTGCATCGGGGCGGCTCAGGCCGAGCTTGTCACTGGCCAATTCCGCCGGCGGCGCCTTGGGCTTGAGCAGCAGCCAGCCAAAACCACCCGCTACACCGGCCACCAGGCACAACCCGGCCAGCAGCAAGGGCCAGCGCCGCGAAGGTTTGGCCGCTGGCGTGTCGGCAGCCGAAGTAACAGTGTTATCGCTCATCTTTTCGCTCATTTCCCAAAGCTCAGGATTTCATCCGTGGCGGAATGCTTAATAGTTGAAAGTCTTGACCAGCAGCAGATCACCGATCGCCCGCAGGGGCACGATGAACGTTTCGCGTTTTTCGTCGACGGTGTTTTCGTTGAGCACCAGCGTGATTTGCGAGGTGATCACCTCGTTCTGGTTGCTGGTCTCCTCGAAGTTATAGCCGCCGTTGCCGAAGTTGCCCCAATAGTTGACGTAAACCAGATAAGTGCCGTGCAGCGGCGCAGTCATGGTGAACATTTCCGGGCCGGGGCCGTCGACGCCATCCGGGTCGAGACCGCCGCCATTACTCAGCGCCGGCTGCGCCCAGAACGCATGCTGACCGTCGGGCGTGACAATGTGCAGATCGAGCTCGGCTTTTGGATCGTCCCAGCCCAAGACAAGACGAATTCGCGCCGGCGTGCGCAAATTGTTTGCTTCATAAAATTGCACGCGCTTGAGCGACTGGCCTTGGGCGCTGATCACTTCGACGCTGTTGGAGCCGGCGCCGAACGCGTAGGGCCGGGCGAAACGGCCCTGGTCGTCGGTGTACAGATTCAATGGATTGCCATTCACGGCGAGGCTGTGCGGCGGGCGCATATGGCCGATGGCCTTGAGCTGGCCCTGGATCATCGTGCGATTGCGCTGAATGCCGCGATCAATCGGCGGCGTGGGATAGGCGACTTGCGGGTTTTCCGTGCGATCGAGCAAGCCGTGATAGCGCCAGCCGCCCACCGGTTCCGACAGTTCAGCGCTCGGCGCGGCCGACAGCGCGGGCGCGCAGGCCAGGCCGATCAGTAGCCAAAGAAATGAACGCATGTAATGCCTCCTGCCATGCCTGAACGAAACCTTGCACCCGATCCTCGGTACTTCACAGCGGTGAAAACTGCGTTTCGTCTGAAAGACCCGTGACTATGGGGTCGTAGAAGGCGCGAAGATTAGCCATTTGGCAGTTTTTTAACAATCGGATACATGTGCAATCGCTGTAGGAAACCTGCTTTTCAAGGGGCGTGAGCCGAATAGAGAGATTATTCGGCTCACAAAATGAGCCGAATAGGTTTCAGCCATCCCGAATCGCCTCAGGAAAAAGGGCCGGTCGCACCCCGCTCATTTGCCCATAAACCCCCTATCTGCTAGTGTCGCGCCGGTTTAACGTCAACCGGAAATCGCCGCCATGGCCCGCAAAAAAGCTGCACTGGATTTCGAACAGTCCCTCGCCGACCTGCAAACATTGGTCGAGCGTCTGGAGAACGGTGAATTGTCGCTGGAAGACTCGCTGACCGCTTTCGAGCAGGGCATCGGTCTGACCCGTGATTGCCAGGCAGCGCTGGCGCAAGCCGAGCAGAAGGTGCAGGTGCTGCTGGAGCGCGATGGCGAACTCGCCGAGGAACCCTTCGACGCGGAACAGCCAGAATGATTGCGGCGTATACGGCGAGCAGCCAGACCCGGGTAAACGCGGCGCTGGAAACCCTGTTCAACGCGCCGTTACCGGAATTGGCGCGGCTTTACGAAGCCATGCGCTACAGCGTGATGAACGGCGGCAAACGCGTGCGTCCGCTGCTGGCCTACGCCGCGTGCGAAGCCCTCGGTGGCAGGGCGGAGCAAGCTAACGGCGCGGCTTGCGCGCTTGAGTTGATCCACGCTTATTCGCTGGTTCACGACGATTTGCCGGCGATGGACGACGATGATCTGCGTCGCGGCCAGCCGACCACCCACAAGAAATTCGACGAAGCCTGCGCGATTCTCGCCGGTGACGGCTTGCAGAGCCTGGCCTTCAGCGCCCTGCTCGACCCGCGCCTGAGCGATTGCAGCAGTGACATCCGCCTGCAAATGGTCACTGCACTGGCTAACGCCGCAGGCCCGGCGGGCATGGTCGGTGGTCAGGCCATCGACCTTGGTTCGGTCGGCCTCAAACTCGATCAGAAAGCCCTCGAACAGATGCACCGGCACAAGACCGGCGCGCTGATCGAAGTCAGTGTCAAACTCGGCGCTCTGGCCAGCGGCCGTGCCGAGCAGGATGAACTCCGTGCCCTGCAGACTTATGCACAGGCCATCGGTCTGGCCTTTCAGGTGCAGGACGACATCCTCGACGTCGAAAGCGATACCGAAACCCTCGGCAAACGCCAGGGCGCCGACATTGCCCGTGACAAGCCGACCTACCCGGCGCTGCTCGGTCTCGACGCCGCCAAGGCCTACGCCCTGGAACTGCGCGATCAGGCCCTGCACGCCCTGCGACCGTTTGACGCGGCCTCCGAGCCGTTGCGCGAGCTGGCCCGGTATATCGTCGAGCGGCGCAACTGACGGCGTATCCGCCAAAAAAGACCAACGCGTGGGCAGGGGGCGATGCATCAGGTAAACTGCCGCATCTTCTATACCTATAACGATTCGCCTGATGCCCACGACGTTTCATGAGATTCCCCGCAAGCGCCCGACCACGCCCCTGCTCGACCGCGCGAACACGCCGGACGGCCTGCGCCGGTTAGGCGAAGCCGAGCTGGAAACCCTGGCCGATGAGTTGCGCCTGGAATTGCTCTACACGGTCGGTCAGACCGGTGGGCATTTCGGTGCCGGCCTGGGCGTGATCGAGCTGACCATCGCGTTGCATTACGTCTTCGACACACCGGACGACCGTCTGCTGTGGGACGTCGGGCACCAGGCGTATCCGCACAAGATCCTCACCGGTCGCCGCGAGCGCATGGGCACCCTGCGCCAGAAGGACGGCATTGCCGCGTTCCCGCGTCGCGCCGAGAGTGAATACGACACCTTTGGCGTCGGCCACTCCAGCACTTCGATCAGCGCTGCACTGGGCATGGCCATCGCCGCCCGCCTGCAGAACAGCGATCGCAAGGCAATCGCGGTGATTGGTGACGGCGCGTTGACCGCCGGCATGGCTTTCGAGGCGCTGAACCACGCGCCGGAAGTCAACGCCAACATGCTGGTGATCCTCAACGACAACGACATGTCGATCTCGCGCAATGTCGGTGGCCTGTCGAATTATCTGGCGAAGATCCTTTCCAGCCGCACCTACGCGAGCATGCGTGAGGGCAGCAAGAAAGTCCTGTCGCGCCTGCCCGGCGCCTGGGAAATCGCCCGTCGCACTGAAGAATACGCCAAAGGCATGCTGGTCCCCGGCACCCTGTTCGAAGAGCTGGGCTGGAACTACATCGGCCCGATCGACGGCCACGACCTGCCAACCCTGATCGCCACCCTGCGCAACATGCGCGATCTGAAAGGCCCGCAGTTCCTGCACATCGTCACCAAGAAAGGCAAGGGTTTCGCCCCGGCGGAAGTCGACCCGATCGGCTACCACGCGATCACCAAACTCGAACCGGTCGATGCCCCGGCTGCTGCGCCGACTAAGGCTGGCGGTCCGAAGTATTCGGCCGTGTTCGGCGAGTGGCTGTGCGACATGGCTGCTACTGATCCGCGTCTCGTCGGGATTACCCCGGCGATGAAGGAAGGCTCGGATCTGGTGGCGTTCAGCGAACGCTTCCCGCTGCGCTACTTTGACGTGGCGATTGCCGAGCAACACGCGGTGACATTCGCGGCCGGCATGGCCTGCGAAGGCGCAAAACCGGTAGTGGCGATCTACTCGACGTTCCTCCAGCGTGGTTACGACCAGTTGGTGCATGACGTCGCAGTGCAGAACCTCGACGTGCTGTTCGCCATCGACCGCGCCGGCCTGGTGGGCGAAGACGGCCCGACCCACGCTGGCAGCTTCGACCTGTCCTACCTGCGTTGCATCCCGGGCATGGTCATCATGACCCCGAGTGATGAAAACGAACTGCGCAAAATGCTCACCACCGGCCACCTGTACAACGGCCCGGCAGCTGTGCGCTATCCACGCGGCACCGGCCCGAACGCGACGATCGACAAAGACCTCGAGCCGATTGAAATAGGCAAAGGCATCGTCCGTCGCCAGGGCAGCAAAGTCGCTCTGCTGGTGTTCGGCGTGCAACTGGCCGAGGCGCTGAAGGTGGCTGAAAAACTCGATGCCACCGTGGTCGATATGCGTTTCGTCAAACCGCTGGATGAAGCGCTGGTGCGCGAGATTGCCGGCAGCCACGAGTTACTGGTGACGATCGAAGAGAACGCGATCATGGGCGGCGCCGGTGGCGCGGTCAGTGAATTCCTCGCGCGGGAGAACATCCTCAAGTCGATGCTGCACCTGGGCTTGCCGGATATCTACGTCGAACACGCCAAGCCTGCGCAAATGCTGGCCGAGTGCGGGCTGGATGAGGCAGGGATCGAAGCGTCGATTCGTGAGCGTCTGGCCTTACTCAACAAGTAAACGCATTACCCTTGTGGGAGCGAGCCTGCTCGCGAAAGCGGACTGTCAGTCAATTCATTGCTGACTGATACACCGCATTCGCGAGCAGGCTCGCTCCCACATTTGATTTGTGTACACCTGAAACACCAGTGGACTGTCGATGAAACTCTCGCGCCTTGCCCTGCCCTTCCTCCTGCTACCGACCGCCAGCACTCTCGCCGATACCTTCGAGCGTGATCAGGCACTGAAGCTGCCGGACATGCTGATCTCCGCCAACCGCCAGGTCGAAGCCCGCAACGACAGCAGCGCCGCCAACACGGTGTTCACCCGCGAAGACATCGACCGCCTGCAGCCGAGTGACGTACCGGACCTGCTGCGTCGCGTCCCTGGTGTGCAAGTGGCGCAGGCCGGCGGACGTGGCAGTCTGCCGGGCATTTACATTCGCGGCACGCAGTCGGCGCAGAGTCTGGTGCTGGTCGACGGCCAGCGCATTGGCAGCTCCACTTCCGGCGACAGCAACCTGCAGCATCTGAACATCGAGCAGATCGAACGGGTGGAAGTCCTGCGCGGTTCGCGTTCGGTGATTTACGGCAGCGATGCGATTGGCGGGGTGATTCAGATCTTCACCCGGCGCGGCACTGAGCAAGGTTTGCAGCCACGGATGCACGTCGGTTTCGGCAGCAACCAGACCTGGGAGCGCAGCCTCGGCTTGTCCGGGGGCGACGAGAAAACCCGTTTCAACCTCGGCGCCAGCCTTGATGAAACCGCCGGAGGTGACCGTACTCACCAGTCGTACCCAAGCGATGCCGATCACGACGCCTACCGCAATCAGTCCGTTAGCCTGAGCCTCAGCCATGCGCTGAGCGATGACATCGAAGTCGGCGCCAATCTGCTGGATAACCGCGGCAAGAACGAGTTCGACAACCCGTTCGGCCGCTTCGACATGAACACCTTCGAATCGGTCCAACAGCAGCCCTACAGCGATTTCAACGTCAGCAGTGTCAGCAGTTACGTCGATGCTCGGGTCAACGAAACCTGGAAAACCCGGATCGAATTCGGCCATACCGAGAACCGCGAGAAGAGCCTCGACAAGCTCAGCGACGAACGCACGGTGTTCAACACCTACCGCGACTCGGTGAACTGGCAGAACGATCTGACGCTGGACGCACGCAACAGCCTGATTCTCGGCGGCGACTGGTACGAAGACCGGGTCAACAGCAGCACCGCATTCGACGAAGACAGCCGCTGGAACCGCGCCGCATTCATCCAGCACCGTTATCAAGCCGACAGCTTCTCCACGGAACTGGGTCTGCGTCACGACGACAACCAGCAATTCGGCAGCCAGGACACCTGGAGCGGCACGTTCACATTGCCGCTGAACCCGGACAACGACCTGTTGCTGAGCTATAGCGAAGGCTTTCGTGCGCCGACTTTCAACGATCTGTACTACCCCGACTTCAGCAACCCGGATTTGAAACCGGAAACCTCGAAAAGCTACGAGCTGCAATGGCGCAGCCAGTTGAGCGACAGCAGCCGTCTCGAGGCGTCGATTTACCGTACGGACCTGGAAGACGCGATCATCTTCGGCAGCAATTCACGCCCGGAGAACGTCGCGTCGGCGCGGATCAACGGTTTTGAAGCGGCACTGAAGCAGGAACTGTTCGACTGGCAGAGCAACCTTGGCGTATCGATCATTGATCCGCGCGACCGTGATACTGGCCACACCCTGGCCCGGCGCGCGCGGCGCACGTTGAGCTGGGATCTGGATCGACAATTTGATCAAGTCAGCCTCGGCGCCAGTTGGCAGGCGGTCAGCAGCAGTTATGACGACCTGAAAAATGAAAACCCGCTGGGTGGTTATGCGTTGTTCGGCTTGCGCAGCAGTTGGGCGTTGAACCGCGAGATCCAGCTGGATCTGAAGATCGATAACGTTTTCGACAAAGGTTACAGCCGCGCGAACTACAGCTATGACGGCAGCCAGTATGGTTATCGCGAGGAAGGTCGGATGTGGATGTTTGGGGTGACTTGGACTCCCCAGCTTTGATTTGAATCTTCGGTGATTTGACTGACCCCTTCGCGAGCAGGCTCGCTCCCACATTTGGAATGCAATCCTCCTGTGGGAGCGAGCCTGTTCGCAAAGAAGTCACCGCAATTTCAGCGGTCAGGCGCGATCAATTGGCAGAGTTTGGCGGTAGCGTTGATCATTTGGCCACTTGGGCGTTCGAGACCTTTGTCGGTGACCAACAGTAATTTTTCCTGCTTCACGGCCGCCACCTGTGGCCAGGTTTTCCACGCATTCAGTTGCGCCTGATCACTCGCCAAAATCACTTCAGGGTCGCGCTGCAACACTGCCTCAATACTCACCTGCGGCGCCGGCAAACTCAGGTCGGCGAACACATTGCGCGCCCCGCACACCTCAAGCGCATCGCTGATAATCTGCCCGCCACCGACGGTGTACAGCGGTTTGTCCCAGACCTGATAGAAGACCCGCAACGGCACTTCCCGGCGATAGCGCTGGCGCAACTCCACGAGTCGTTGGCGCAACGCCGCCGCCCGTTTCACCCCACGTTCAGGTCGCCCCAATTGCGCGGCAATGGCTTCAATCTGGGTGGTGAGTTGTTCAAGTGAATGCGGTTCGGCGACGAAGGTCGGGATGCCCAGGCGCTTCAGTTGATCACGCTGCGCCGGGCCGACACTGCCGGACCACAGCAACAACAAGTCAGGTTTGAGGCTCAGCAACTGCTCCATATCGAGCTGACCATAGCGGCCGACAGAAGGAATGCTGGCAATCGCCGCTGGCCGCTCACCGGCATCAAGCACACCGACTAACAAATCAGCCGAATCCAGCTCAACGACAATTTCAGAAAGTGACGGCGCGAGGCTGACCACCCGCAGGCCCGCCGGCACCGGAGCCGAGACCGCTAGCAGCAGGACCGCCAGCCAGAGGCGGCGCATCAACCGAGTTGACGCGGGATACGGTAGAGATAAAACAGCACCGCCGTGGACAACGCCAGCAGCATCAACGGTACGGCTTCAAGACCGACAAACACCGCCAGTGCGCCGATCCACGCCGGCAAGGCTGCCGCGAGAAAAGCCGAACGACGACGTGCTGCAAGCGCAATCCACGCGGCCGGTTCATCCGGGGTATCGAGGGCTTTTTGCGTGGCGATCAGCGCATGTTTATAACGGCCAAAAAATTTCAGGCTGACAAACATCGATGCCACGCCGGCAATAAAGAACGGCATCGCTAGCACAGGGAGAATGCCTTCGCCCTGACCGAACAACGCGTTGAGTACGAACAGCGGCAGCAGCGCCAGTGCGAGGTATTTCCACCAATCGACCGACAACCGGCGCCGCACCTGACCGCGAGTCACGCGCGATCTACCTCGCCCTGATGCTCGTTGCCCATCATGTGGTCGAGCTTGCTGGCCTTGGTCGCCAGATAGAGTTTGTTGTGGGGGTTGTGACCGGTGTGCAGCGGCACGCGCTCGGCGACGGTAATGCCCATATCGGTCAAGGCTTTGACCTTGCGCGGGTTGTTGGTCATCAGGCGCAGGGATTTCACGCCCAGATGCTCGAGCATCGGCAGGCACATGGCGTAGTCACGCTGATCAGCGGCAAAGCCCAGACGCTCGTTGGCTTCAACGGTGTCGGCGCCGCCATCCTGTAATTCGTAGGCACGGATCTTGTTCAACAAGCCGATGCCACGACCTTCCTGACGCAGGTACAGCAACACACCACGACCTTCACGGGCGATGGCTTTAAGCGCGCCTTCCAGTTGCGAACCGCAGTCGCAACGCTGGCTGAACAAGGCATCGCCGGTCAGGCATTCGGAGTGCAACCGGCCGAGTACCGGGGCACCGTCGGCAATTTCACCCAGGCTCAGCACGACGTGCTCGCGGCCGGTGGCTTCATCGAGAAAACCGTGCATGGTGAATTGCGCAAAAGGCGTTGGCAGCTTGGAAGCGGCGACAAAGACGACAGGCACCGGTGTGCTCCTGATCTAAAGAGTCTGAAAATTCGCAGGCCGGCATTGTAACAGCAGGTTCCTACCGGCGCTTAGGCTGAATTATCGGGCATAACGATCAAAAAGTTTGATAACAACTGAGTTGCCTCGATCCCCTGTGGGAGCGAGCCTGCTCGCGAAGGCGTCAGGTCAGTCGCCCTAATGCTGGCTGAACCACCGCTTTCGCGAGCAGGCTCGCTCCCACAGGAGTTGTATGCTCAGTTCGAGTTGAACGGATACGGCTGCTGCCACTTCTCGAAGATCGGCTTCAACTCGCCGCTCTTCACCAACTGCTCCATACGCTGGTCATACAGCGCCATCAGCGCTCGCGCCTGTGGCGTGTCGGCAAAGCCGAGAAACAGCGGCAGCTCGGCCAGGTGTGAATAGCGATACTGCGCCGGATCGGCTGCGGTTTTCACCACGGCTTCAATCTCGGTCAGCGCATCGATGTAGTAATCCGCCCGCCCCTGCTTGAGCATCGACAGGATCCCGCTACGCCGCTCGATCTGGTTGTAGCGCTTGATATTCGGCAAGAAGTTTTCGTAGCGATAACCGCGCACCCAAGCCAGGCGATACTTGCCCAGCGTCGCTTCGGTAGGCGCCGGATTACTCGCCAGGCCTAATGCGTAAATGTGGTCGGAATCGAAATTCCAGTGTGGGTACAAGACCTGCTCGGCTTCGTCGCGGTAGGAGCCGACCAGCGCGTCGACTTCCTTCAACTGCACCAGCCCGACCGAGCGGGTGTAAGGCACGCTGCGAATGTCCAGCTTGACCCCGGCCGGTTCGAACACTTTGCGCAGCACGTCCCAGCCAAGGCCATGGCCGTCAGCGGCGGTGTAGTCTTCCCAGTCTTCGCTGGCCAGATGGATGACTGCCGGCGTCGGCGCAGCTTCCTGCGCACCGGCCACGGTGCTCAGTAAAGCCAAAACCACTAGCGCCAACCAGCGTCGAGCCATCCCTAGTCCCCTCACTTGACCCTGATATCCCTTGGACTCAGGCGAAAATCCACACCAGTCCCTGCATCGCCAGCCAGGCGAACACGCCGGCTAGCACGTCGTCGAGCATGATGCCGACGCCGCCATGCACGTGCCGGTCGATCCAGCGGATCGGCCATGGCTTGAGAATGTCGAAGAAACGGAATACGAGGAAACCCGCGAGCAACCAGTACCAGCCTTCCGGTACCAGCCACAAGGTGATCCACATCCCGACCATTTCGTCCCAGACGATGCCTTCGTGGTCGTGTACCCGCAAATCGTCAGCGACTTTGCCGCACAGCCAGAAGCCGAACAGCATGGTGATCCCGAGCATCAGCCAGTAACCCCAGTCAGGCAACATCTGCCATAACGGGATAAAGGGTAGCGCAACCAGCGAGCCCCACGTTCCCGGCGCCTTGGGCAGGGTGCCGGAACCAAAGCCGAACGCGAGGAAATGCCAGGGATTGCGCCAGACCGACGGCGGAACGAATTCGGCCGGAACCTGTTTCGGGTGATCTGTCACGGTGTCTCCTGAAAATGTTGATAACCCCGGATTTGCGGGGTGATGTCGTGACCTTCGCGATCCAGCAGGACCACGCCCTGACCTTCTGCCACGCGACCGATTACATGGATCGGCCAGCCGTCGGCCAGCAGCGCCGGCAATTCGACGGACGGCAGGGTGAACGCCAGCACGTAATCATCGCCACCGCTCAGCGCAGCACGCTCGGCGCCGCGCTGACCGAGAAACGCCACTAATGCATCCGACAGCGGTACGCGCTCGCGTTCAATCTCAAGTCGCACCTTCGACGCCAGCGCGATATGGCCGCAGTCGGCGAGCAGGCCATCGGAGATATCCAGCGCCGCCGTGGCCTTGCCACGCAGGGCCTGGCCGAGGGCGAGTTGCGGTTGTGGTGACCAGTAATGATCGAGCAGCGGTTGGGCGACGTTCGCTTCGGCGTCACGCTGACCGAGCACCAGCGGCAAGGCGCCGGCCGCATTACCAAGTTCACCACCGACACAGAGCAAGTCGCCCGGTTGCGCGCCACTGCGGGTCAACGCCTGACCGGCAGGCACGCGACCAAACACGGTCACCGTCAGGCTCAACGGCCCGCGCGTGGTATCGCCGCCGACCAGCGCGACGCCGCAGCTCTGCGCCATACGGTTCAAACCGTGGGCATAGGCTTGCAGCCAATCAGCAGTCACCGTCGGCACAGTCAGGGCAAGGGTAAAGGCAACGGGCGTGGCGCCCATGGCGGCCAGATCGCTGACCGCAACGGCCAGCGAGCGCTGACCGAGCAGAAACGGATCGCAGGGGTCGGCGAAATGCACACCGGCCACCAGCGTATCGGTAGAGATTGCCAACTGCTCCCCGGGGGGAACAGCGAGCAAGGCGCAGTCATCGCCGATCCCCAGCGCAACGCCTTCGCCGCCCTGCGCACAAGGCGCGGCGGCGAAGAAATTGCGGATCAGCTCAAACTCGCCCATTGAAGTATCAAGCGCGTTTCAGCGCTTGAACGCCTTCACTTCAGCTTCACGCAGGCGCGGGGCCAGCTTGTCGAGCACACCGTTGACGAACTTGTGACCGTCGGTCGAACCGTAGACTTTCGCCAGTTCGATCCCTTCGTTGATCACCACGCGGTACGGCACGTCGACGCGCTTGAGCAGTTCCCAGGTCGACAGGCGCAGTACGCACAGTTCAACCGGGTCGAGCTCTTCGATGGTCAGGTCCAGGCACGGCGCCAGCGCAGTGTCGATCTCGGTCAGACTGGCCGGAACACCGTGCAGGATGTCGTGAAAGTAGCTGGCATCGGCGAAGGTGAAATCGTTATCGACGCGGAACTGCGCTTCGATTTCGTTCAGCGAAGTACTGGCCATGTGGCGCTGGTACAACGCTTGAGTCGCCAACTGACGGGCAGCGCGGCGCTTTTCACTTTTCGAAGGCTTGCCGGCGTCGGTTGGACGCGGCTCGCGCGGGTTGAAACGATCGCTTTCGTCGCTAATCACTTGGCCTCCAACTGTGCCAGCAGGCTGACCATTTCCAGAGCGGACAGGGCAGCTTCGGCACCTTTGTTACCGGCCTTGGTGCCGGAACGTTCGATGGCTTGCTCGATGGAATCAACGGTCAGGACGCCGAAGGCAACCGGCACGCCGAACTCCATGGACACCTGGGCCAAGCCCTTGGTGCACTCGCCTGCCACGTATTCGAAGTGCGGAGTACCGCCACGAATGACCGCGCCGAGGGCGATGATGGCTGCGAATTCACCTTTCTGGGCGACTTTCTGCGCAACCAGCGGGATTTCGAAGGCGCCAGGTGCGCGGATGATGGTGATGTCGCTTTCGCTCACGCCGTGGCGAACCAGGGCATCAACTGCACCGCTGACCAGGCTTTCAACGACGAAGCTGTTGAAGCGGCCCACTACCAGAGCGTAGCGGCCTTTGGGGGCGATGAAGGTACCTTCGATGGTCTTCAGGGTCATTCGTCAGTTCTCTTAAAGAGCCGGGACGCGTCTGCTACGCGTCCCTCAGTGATTTATTTGCCGCGAATCGGAGACCGGAAACAACCGGTCATTATTCGGAGGGCACGTATTCTACAACTTCCAGATCGAAACCGGATATCGCATTAAATTTCATTGGCGCAGACATCAAACGCATTTTGCGCACACCGAGGTCACGCAGAATCTGCGAACCGGCACCGACGATGCTGTAAGTGGTCGGTTTTTTCGGCGCTGCCTGCTCACCCGTTTCACGGATATGTGCCAGCAGCACATCGCCATCGAGCGGGTGACCAAGCAACAACACGACACCGCTGCCCGCCTCGGCGACCGCAGCCATGGCGGCGCGCAGGCTCCAACGGCCCGGTTGTTTGACCATCAGCAGGTCGCGCAGCGGATCCATGTTGTGCACCCGAACCAGAGTCGGCTCTTCGGCGCAAACAGTGCCCAGCGTAAGGGCCATGTGCACATCGCCTTCCACCGAATCACGATAGGTCACCAGGTTGAATTGACCCAGTTCGCTGTCCAGTGGCTGCTCGGCAATCCGCTGAACGGTACGTTCGTGGATCATCCGGTAGTGAATCAGGTCGGCGATGGTGCCGATCTTGATGTTGTGCTCAGCAGCGAACGCTTCCAGTTCAGCGCGACGGGACATGGTGCCGTCGTCGTTCATCACTTCGCAGATCACACCACTTGGCTCGAAACCGGCCATGCGCGCGAGGTCGCAAGCCGCTTCGGTGTGGCCGGCACGAGCGAGGGTGCCGCCGGCCTGGGCCATCAGCGGGAAAATGTGGCCCGGGCTGACGATGTCTTCAGCCTTGGCGTCTTTGGCGGCCGCCGCTTGCACGGTGCGCGCACGGTCGGCGGCGGAAATGCCAGTGGTTACGCCTTCGGCGGCTTCGATCGACACGGTGAACTTGGTGCCGAAACCGGAACCGTTGCGCGGCGCCATCAGCGGCAGCTTCAACAGTTCGCAGCGCTCGCGGCTCATCGGCATGCAGATCAAACCACGGGCATGTTTGGCCATGAAGTTGATGTGCTCGGCCTGGCAGCATTCGGCGGCCATGATCAGGTCGCCTTCGTTCTCGCGGTCTTCGTCATCCATGAGGATGACCATCTTGCCTTGGCGGATGTCTTCAACCAGTTCTTCGATGCTATTGAGCGCCACAAGGCACCCCCTTCAGTCAGGATTTGAGGTAGCCGTTGGCGGCCAGAAAGCTTTCGGTGATGCCACCAGCGCTCGGCTCTGCGGCCTTGTCGCCGAGGAGCAGACGCTCCAGATACCGTGCCAGCAAGTCAACTTCCAGATTCACCCGGCGACCTGGCTTGTACGACGCCATGATGGTTTCACTCAGGGTGTGCGGAATGATCGTCAGCATGAACTCGGCGCCATCGACGGCGTTCACGGTCAGGCTGGTGCCGTCGACAGTGATCGAGCCTTTATGGGCGATGTACTTGGCCAGTTCCTTCGGCGCGCGAATGCGAAATTCCACGGCGCGGGCATTGTCGCTGCGCGAGACGATTTCGCCGACACCGTCGACGTGGCCGCTGACCAGATGCCCGCCGAGACGGGTGGTCGGGGTCAGGGCTTTTTCCAGATTGACCGGGCTGCCGCTTTTCAGGTCGTTCATGGCGGTACAGTCGAGGGTTTCACGGCTGACGTCGGCGGCAAAGCCGTCGCCCGGCAGCTCAACAGCGGTCAGGCAGACGCCGTTGACCGCGATGCTGTCGCCGAGTTTGACGTCGCTCAGGTCGAGCTTGCCGGTGGCGACGTGGACCCGCACATCACCGCCCTTTGGGGTCAATGCGCGGATACTGCCGATGGATTCGATGATGCCGGTAAACATGGGGTTCTCCTTGAGAACTGGGCCAGCGCTAACGCGATGGCCGGGAATTATACGCTCGCCGAAAGGACAGGGATGGCAGTGACTCGCCAGTCATCGCCCACCGCGCGAATTTCAGTGATTTTCAGCTCCGGCGCATCCTTAATATAAGCCAGCGGCCAGTCCAGCAGCGGCCGCGCCGAAGAACCGAGGAACTTGCCGGCGATGAAGATCACGAATTCGTCGACCAGACCGAGCTGAGCAAAGGCACCGGCCAAGCGTGGGCCAGCCTCGACCAGCACTTCGTTGGTGCCTCGCTTGGCCAGTTCGATCAGCAATTGATGCAGATCGACCTGACCGTCATCACCCGGCACGATCAGGCATTCGGGGCCATGCGCGTATTGCTCTTCGATCGCGACACAGGTGGCGACCAATGCCGGGCCAGCCTTGAAGAACGGCGCATCCAGCGGCACCCGCAGGCGCCCGTCGATCAGCACGCGCAGCGGCGGTCGGCTCATGGCCAGCGCGGTTTGCTCGGCATCCAGACCCAACTCGTCGGCACGCACGGTCAAACGCGCGCCATCAGCCAGCACGGTATCGGCGCCGGTCAGCACCACGGCGGCCTGAGCGCGCAAACGCTGAACGGCCGAACGTGCGGCCGGGCCGGTGATCCATTGGCTCTCGCCGCTTTCCATGGCCGTGCGCCCGTCGAGGCTCATAGCCAACTTGACCCGCACGAACGGCAAGCCGTGCTCCATGCGTTTCAGAAAACCTTGATTGAGCTGGCGCGCCTCGGCTTCGAGCACGCCGCTTTCGGTAGCAATGCCGGCATCGGCCAGGCGCTGCAGACCACGTCCGGCGACTTGCGGGTTCGGATCGCGCATCGCTGCCACCACCCGGGCAACCCCGGCATTCACCAGTGCTTCGGCACACGGCGGCGTGCGGCCATGGTGGCTGCACGGTTCCAGCGTCACATAAGCGGTCGCGCCCCGGGCCAATTCACCGGCGGCGCGCAGGGCGTGGACTTCGGCGTGCGGTTCGCCGGCGCGCTCATGCCAGCCTTCGCCGACGATCTGCCCATCACGCACCACCACGCAGCCGACCCGAGGATTGGGATGGGTGGTGTAATGACCTTTGCGCGCCAGTTCCAGCGCGCGAGCCATGAAGTGAGCGTCGAGGATGGCCTGCTCGCCGGCGCTGGTCATTCTTTCACCGGTTCGCGGGCGAGGCGGTCGATCTCTTCGCGGAATTCATTGAGGTCCTGGAAGCGTTTGTACACCGAGGCGAAGCGGATGTAGGCGACTTCATCAAGCTTTTGCAACTCAGCCATCACCAGTTCGCCGACCACGAGGGATTTGACCTCGCGCTCGCCGGTGGCGCGCAGCTTGTGCTTGATGTGAACCAGGGAGGATTCGAGGCGCTCGACGCTCACCGGACGTTTCTCCAGGGCGCGTTGCATGCCGGCGCGGAGTTTTTCTTCGTCGAACGGTTGGCGGCTGCCGTCGGTTTTGATCAGGCGCGGCAACACCAGTTCGGCCGTCTCGAACGTCGTGAAACGCTCGCCGCAGGCCAGGCATTCACGCCGGCGGCGCACCTGTTCGCCCTCGGCGACCAGACGCGAGTCGATGACCTTGGTGTCGTTGGCACCGCAGAAGGGACAGTGCATGGTGGCTGGCAACAAAAAAAGGGAGGGCCATGGTAGCGCATCCCGGTGGCAAGACAAGCCATAGGCTTTGCGGTATACAGAACGGCATGATCGTTTGATCCATGGATTTCATTTTGCTGGAGCATCCAATGCCGTTACGTCCGCTCGTTTTGCTCAGTCTTTTCAGCCTGCTGGTGGCCTGTGGCAGCGATGCACCCAAGCCCCAGCTGCCAGCACCGGGACCTGCGCCGCAGCAAGCGCAGAAAAAAGCCAAAGAGGCTGCCGAACTTGGCCCGCTGCCGGCTTATCAACGGGAATTGAGCGGCACCCTGCAAGGCGTGCCGGCCGGTGCCGAAGTCGAACTGGCGCTGCTGGTGATCGACGAAAAGGATCGCCCGCAACAATTGCTCGCCAGTTCCAGCCTGATCGGCAACAACCAGATCCTGCCGTTCCGCCTGCGCTTCAACCCGGACGCGTTCCCGGCCGGCGCGCGGGTTGAGCTGCGCGGGCGCGCCAGCCAGTCTGGCCAGTTGATTCTGCATCTGCCGTCGCAAACCATCAGCCAGCCGACCACCCAGGCGCTGGGCCAACTGCAATTTGTCAAAGCACCATGAATGCACCGCTCGACCTGCAACAGGCGTTAGGTGAACTGCTCGGCGACGCCAGACTTAAAGTCTGTGCGTTGCCGGACACTGATTTACAGCTATGGCTGATCGATGGCGACAACATGGATCGTGAATTCAGCCAGGAAGAAATTCAGCGAATTCTGCACGAGCCACCGTACTGGGGTTTCTGCTGGGCCAGCGGTCTGGCGGTGGCGCGTTATCTGGCGGAATTTCCCGAGTGGGTGCGCGGCAAGCGTGTGCTGGATTTCGGCGCTGGTTCCGGGATTGCCGGGATCGCGGCGGCGAAGGCCGGGGCGCTGGAGGTGGTGGCGTGCGATCTCGATCCTCTGGCGATTTCCGCGTGTCGGGCGAATGCCGAGCTGAATGATGTACAGATGAGTTATTCGACGGATTTCTTTGCCGAAGCGGATCGGTTTGATCTGATTCTGGTGGCGGACGTGTTGTACGACCGGGCGAACTTGCCGTTGCTCGATGCGTTTTTAAGTCGTGGCCGTGAAGCGCTGGTGGCGGATTCGCGGGTTCGGGATTTTAGGCATCCATTGTATGAGCGCATTGAAATGCTTGAGGCGATGACCTTGCCCGATCTGGCGGAGCCGGAAGAATTCAGACATGTCAGCCTCTACCATGCGCGGCGCTAGCTAAAAGCTTCGCGAGCAGACTCGCTCCCACCTTTGGAATGCGTTTCCCTGTGGGAGCGAGCCTGCTCGCGAAGGCGTCCTGCCAGACAACACATCTCTGCCTTCCGGCCCCCCCCGCCAAGCCGTATAGTTGCCCCATCCACGCTTTGACGAGAACCCCCATGAGTCAGCAAACGCCATACATCTTCGACGCCACGACGGCCGATTTCGACCAGTCGGTGATCGAGGCCTCTTTCAACAAACCGGTGCTGGTGGATTTCTGGGCCGAATGGTGTGCGCCATGCAAGGCGTTGATGCCGATGCTGCAGGGCATTGCCGAGAGCTATCAGGGTGAATTGCTGCTGGCCAAGGTCAACTGCGACATCGAGCAGGACATCGTCGCCCGCTTCGGTATTCGCAGCCTGCCGACCGTGGTGCTGTTCAAGGACGGTCAGCCGGTCGACGGCTTTGCCGGTGCACAACCGGAATCCGCCGTGCGCGCCCTGCTTGAGCCGCACGTGCAGATGCCACCACCGGCCGCAGCCGATCCGTTCGAGCAGGCTCAGGCGTTGTTCGATGACGGTCGTTACGCCGATGCCGAAGCGGCGCTGGTGCTGATGCTCACTGAGGACAACACAAACGCCAAGGCGTTGATCCTCTACGCGCGTTGCCTGACCGAGCGCGGCGAACTGGACGAAGCGCAAACCGTACTGGATGCGGTCAAGAGTGATGAGCACAAGGCTGCACTGGCCGGAGCCAAGGCACAGATCAAGTTCCTCGGTCTGGCGCGTGACTTGCCGGATGCTGCCGACCTGAAAGCGCGACTGGCGAAAGATCCGCAGGACGATGAAGCGGTGTATCAACTGGCGATCCAGCAACTGGCGCGTCAGCAGTACGAAGCGGCGCTGGATGCTTTGCTCAAGCTGTTCGTCCGCAACCGCAACTATGCCGAAGGCCTGCCGCACAAGACCTTGCTGCAGGTGTTCGAGCTGCTGGGCAATGATCATCCGTTGGTGACGATGTACCGCCGCAAAATGTTTGCTGCGCTTTATTAAGATCAAAAGATCGCAGCCTGCGGCAGCTCCTACATTGGGATCGTGTACACCCTTGTAGGAGATGCCGCTGGCTGCGATCTTTTGCGGTTCACTCGATCCAGCTGTAGAGCGGCGTATCCCCGCCGCTCACCACTTTCACGTCCGCACTGTGGCGCAGGCGCACCAACAAGCGTTTGCCCGCCACCGCGCTGCCGGTCAGCCCTTCCAGTTGATCAAGCAGATCCGGACCGCTGAGCTGCCCGGCCTTGCGCAACAGATCCTTGGCCAACTGCCACAAGGCATCGTCCTGATTCAGCGGTTTCGCCGCCGGGGCGGACGCGACCGCCTCAGATTGAGCAACCGGCGCCTGCCCATTCAGTGCCGAACCGAGCTTCGCCCAGTCCCCGTCATCCAGCTCCACCGTCAAATCCACCGGCACGTCGCCGACGGTTCCGCGTATCCGCAACATTGAGTTCGCTCCTGCACTTTTCTGACCTGCATGCTCCCACGGGACTTGTGCAACGCCAAGCGCACGGGCAAACTCTGCGAACTTTCGTTATAAGATTACATAACAAACTCTTCACTTTACTTCCCGGAGACCGTCATGCGTCGTCTGCTGCTCGCTTTGCCGTTTGCCCTGTTGCCGCTGACCATCGCCCATGCTGCCGATGAGCACGATCACGACCATGAACACGGCAGCCTCGGTGCGCATGAACATGGTGTTGGCCGTCTGAATGCCGCGCTCGATGGCCAGACCCTTGAGCTGGAGCTGGAAAGCCCGGCGATGAACCTCGTTGGTTTCGAACACGTTGCGACCACGGACGCCGACAAGGCCAAAGTCGCTGCCGCCCGTGCGCAACTGGAAAAGCCGCTGACCCTGTTCAGCCTGCCCCCTGCTGCCGGTTGCAAAGTGGTCAGTCAGGAACTGGAAAGTCCGTTGTTCGGCGACAAGCCGGATACCGATGACCATGACGACGATGAAGCGGACAAGGACGGTCACGAGCATCACCACGACCACAGCGAAATCCACGCGCATTACCAATTCAACTGCGCCACACCGGGTGCGTTGAAGACCCTGGACCTAGCTAACGTCTTCAATACCTTCCCGGCGACGCAGAAAATTCAGGTACAACTGATCAGCGCCAGCGGCCAGCAAGGTACCGAAGTGACGGCCAAGGCTGCCTCGCTGAAATTCTGATAACACCGAAAATCCCCTGTGGGAGCGAGCCTGCTCGCGAAAGCGGTGCATCAGTCGACATCGAGGTTGACTGTCAGATTGCATTCGCGAGCAGGCTCGCTCCCACAAGGGTTCAGTGTCCAACCATGAAACTGGTGCCATGACCCAAGCACTCATCGAACTGTCCGACCTGGGCTTCAACTGGCCCGGTCATCCGCCGCTGCTGGACATTCCGGCGTTTCGTCTGGAAGCCGGTGAAACCCTGTTCCTCAAAGGCCCCAGCGGCAGCGGCAAGACCACCCTGCTCGGTCTGCTCGGCGGCGTGCAGAAACCCGGTCGCGGCAGCATTCGCTTGCTCGGCCAGGAGCTGACCGAACTCTCCGCCGGCGCTCGCGACACCTTCCGCGTCGATCACACCGGCTACATTTTCCAGCAGTTCAACCTGCTGCCGTTTCTTTCGGTACGCGAGAACGTTGAACTGCCGTGTCACTTTTCCAAGCTGCGCGCGCAACGGGCGAAACAGCGCCACGGCAGCGTCGATCAAGCCGCCGCCACCCTGCTCGCCCACCTCGGCTTAAAGGATGAAAGCATCCTCAGCCGTCGCGCTGACTCACTGTCAATCGGTCAGCAACAACGGGTCGCTGCCGCGCGTGCCTTGATCGGTCAGCCTGAGCTGGTGATCGCCGACGAACCGACCTCGGCACTGGATTACGACGCCCGGGAAAACTTCATCCGCCTGCTGTTCGCCGAATGCCGCGAGGCCGGATCGAGTCTGCTGTTCGTCAGCCACGACCAGAGCCTGGCGCCGCTGTTCGACCGTCACCTGTCCCTGGCCGAACTCAATCGCGCCGCCACGTCTGCCGAGGTCTGAGATGTATCTGTTTCGTCTGGCCATGGCCAGCCTGGCCAACCGCCGCTTCACCGCTTTGCTCACGGCTTTTGCCATCGCCCTCTCGGTGTGTCTGTTGCTCGCCGTTGAGCGGGTGCGCACCGAGGCCAAAGCCAGTTTCGCCAGTACTATCAGCGGCACCGACCTCATCGTTGGTGCCCGTTCCGGCTCGGTGAACCTGTTGCTGTACTCGGTGTTCCGCATCGGCAACGCCACCAACAACATCCGCTGGGACAGCTTCGAACACTTCGCCAGCAACCCGAAAGTGAAGTGGGCGATCCCGATGTCCCTCGGCGACTCCCATCGTGGCTACCGGGTGATGGGCACTACCGAAGCCTACTTCGAGCATTACCAGTACGGTCGCCAGCAGCATCTGCAACTGGCGGACGGTCGTGCGTTTGCCACCGATCCTTTTGAAGTGGTGCTCGGTGCGGAAGTGGCCGATGCGCTGCATTACAAGCTCGGTGACAAACTGGTGCTGGCCCACGGCGTGGCCGCGATCAGTCTGGTCAAGCACGACGACAAACCGTTCACCGTGGTCGGCATTCTCAAGCGCACCGGCACCCCGGTCGATCGCACATTGCACATCAGCCTCGGCGGCATGGAGGCGATTCATATCGACTGGCACAACGGTGTTCCGGCGCGTGGCAATGGGCGGATCACAGCGGATCAGGCGCGCAACATGGACCTGACGCCGCAAGCGATCACCGCATTCATGCTCGGCCTCAACAGCAAGATTTCCACCTTCGCCCTGCAACGCGAGATCAACGAATTCCGTGGCGAGCCGATGCTGGCGATTCTGCCGGGTGTAGCCTTGCAGGAGTTGTGGAGCCTGATGAGCACCGCTGAAAAAGCGCTGTTCGTGGTCTCGTTGTTTGTGGTGTTGACCGGGTTGATCGGCATGCTCACGGCGATTCTCACCAGCCTTAACGAACGGCGTCGCGAGATGGCGATCCTTCGTTCGGTCGGTGCGCGCCCTTGGCATATCGCGAGTCTGCTGGTGCTCGAGGCGTTTGCACTGGCGCTGACCGGGGTGATTGCCGGGGTGGCGTTGTTGTACATCGGCATCGCCGCCGCGCAGGGTTATGTACAGGCCAATTACGGTTTGTATCTGCCGCTGGCGTGGCCGAGCGAGTATGAATGGACGCTGCTCGGTGGCATTCTGGCGGCCGCGCTGCTGATGGGCAGCGTGCCGGCCTGGCGCGCTTATCGCCAATCCTTGGCCGATGGCCTGTCGATCCGTTTATGAGGATGTTCACCATGCCCCGCGCTGCACTCGCGCTGCTGTTGCTGATCGCCCTGCCCGTGTGGGCAGCGGCGCCGAAAGACCTGACGTGGTCGGAAATGATTCCGCCGGACGCCGCGCCGGAAGTGCCGAACATGACCCCGCTGCACGACATGTCGAAGATGAGTGACGCGCTTTCCGCCGAGTCGGCGCCAGCGGCCAAGCAGGACCTGCCGAACGCGCCGGTGGTGAAGTCCCTCGACGGTCAGAACATTCGTTTGCCGGGTTATATCGTGCCGCTGGAAGTCAATGAAGAAGGACGCACCACGGACTTTTTGCTGGTGCCGTATTTCGGCGCCTGCATCCACGTGCCGCCACCGCCGTCGAACCAGATTGTGCATGTGAAAAGCGAGTTGGGCGTGAAGCTTGATGAGCTGTATCAACCGTACTGGGTCGAGGGACCGTTGCAGGTCAAGGCGTCGAGCAGCGAACTGGCAGATGCCGGGTATCAGATGGATGCGGACAAGATTTATGTGTATGAACTGCCGGAGTAGACCCCGGTAGTTTTGTATTGGCTGATCTATCGTCTTCGCGAGCAGGCTCGCTCCCACAGGAAATCACATTCCAGGGTGGGAGCGAGCCTGCTCGCGAAGAGGCCGGCAAAGTTCCACAGGAACCCGCCCCTTCACTGTTTCATTGAGCTGAGTCAAAAGACCGTATCAGTTGGCTTCGTACCATAGGACATCAGACATTTCTAACGTCCTTTCGGAGCCCCCATGAACAAGTCCTTGCTCAGCGCTTCGCTGTTTGCCCTCGCGCTCGCAGCCCCGCTCGCCCACGCCCACGAAGCCGGTGACATCCTCATCCGCGCCGGTGCGATCACCGTCAACCCGAAGGCCGACAGCTCCAGCGTCAAGGTCGATCAGGGTCCGTTGAGCGGCACCAATCTGGGCGGCAAAGCGACCATGAGCAGCGACACTCAATTGGGTCTGAACTTCGCCTACATGCTTACCGATCACGTCGGCCTCGAGTTGCTCGCGGCCACGCCTTTCGAGCATGACGTCAAGCTCAAGGGTACTGCCCTGCCAGCGGCCAACGGCAAGCTCGGCACCCTGAAACACCTGCCGCCGACCCTCAGCGTCGTCTACTACCCGCTGGATTCGAAGTCGCCGTTCCAGCCGTATGTCGGTGGCGGTATCAACTACACCTGGATCTATGACGAACACGTCGGCAGCGAAGCCAGTGCTAACGGTTTCAGCAACTTCAAGGCGAAAAACTCCTGGGGCCTGGCCTGGCAGGTCGGTGCCGACTACATGCTGACCGACAACATCATGCTCAACGCCCAAGTGCGTTACATCGACATCGACACCCGCGCCACCGTCGAAAACAACGCCGTTGCGCCGGGCACTCGCGCACGGGTGAATGTGGATGTGGATCCGTTCATCTACATGGTCGGTTTGGGCTATAAGTTCTAAGTCGATTGACCGAACGTTCACGTGGTGGTGAATGAGGCTTGGTGGTGAGCAGGCATAGAACTGACGGCGACCGTACGCAGTTGATCGGGGGATAACATCCCCTTGCCACAGGAGTAGCGACATATTCCGGCCGTGAAAAAGGCGCCTGTCAAAGGGCGCCTTTTTCATGTCTGCCTGGAATGCGTGGTGAGTTTGTGATCTATCCCCCTCACCCCAGCCCTCTCCCTCAGGGAGAGGGGGAAAGGGAGCCGATTTGTGTGCTTTTCAAATTCGAGTTCGACTCGATATTTCAGGTCGATGTATCTCGCACAAACACCTCGGTCAGCCCCCTCTCCCCCCGGGAGAGGGTTAGGCGGGCGGCGTTCCGATGAGGGGCTCTTTTCAGGCACGCCCCAACAACCGCGCCAAACCCACGCTCATCGGCGTCTGCGACGGCAACTTGAAGCGCTCCAGCAAACGCGCATTGTTCGCCCGCGAATGACGGATATCACCTGAACGCGCCGGGCCATAGCTGATCGGCGGCAGTTCACCGACCACCGCTTGCAGGGCTTCAAGCATTTGCTTGAGGCTCATCGCCTGATTCCATCCAACGTTCACCGGACCGACTTCCACCTCAGGTTTTTCGATGCCCTGTACCAGCAAATCGACCAGGTCTTCGACATAGAGGAAATCGCGCGTTTGCTCACCGTCACCGAACACGGTAATCGGCAAGCCTTTCTGTGCGCGTTCGCTGAAGATGCTGATCACTCCGGAGTACGGCGAGGACGGATCCTGACGTGGGCCGAAGATATTGAAGAAGCGGAAAATCACCGGCTCCAGGCCATGCTGGCGGCGATAGAAATCGAAATAATGTTCGCCCGCCAGCTTGTCCGAAGCGTAAGGCGTCAATGGGGCTTTGGGCGTTTCTTCATCAATCGACTCGCCCTCGCCATTGTTGCCGTACACCGCCGCACTGGAGGCATACAACACGCGCTTGACCCCGGCCAGACGCATGGCTTCGCAGACATTCAGCGTGCCAATGAAGTTGCTCTGGTGAGTTTTCACCGGATCGTCCACCGAGGCCTGCACCGACGCCACGGCCGCCAGGTGAGCGACTGCGCTGCAGCCTTGCATGGCTCTGGCCACCAGCGTCGCATCGGCGACATCGCCGACAATCAGCTCAACCTTGGAGTTATCCAGCGGCAGGTTGCTGCGCTTGCCGGTCGACAGATCGTCGAGAATGCGCACCGAATGCCCCTTGGCAAGCAAGGCGTCGGTCAGGTGCGAGCCAATGAATCCGGCTCCGCCGGTGATTAAAACAGTCCCTTCAGCCATGACGGTAGAACCTATCCAGTAAGCCCGGGAGTGCGGCGCGCCAGGCGCGCGGTTTGATCCCGAAAGTGTGCAGAATTTTCTTGCAGGCCAGCACCGCGTGTTGCGGCTCTTCGGCAGCGTCCGGTCGCGCGGCGTGAGCCTGGGCGGTTGGTGCTTCGATCGCTAGGGCGTGCAGGCTGCGCGCTTCGGTCAGAATCGCCTGGCCCAGCGCCAGCGGTGTGGTCGCTTCGTGGCCGGCGTAGTGGTAAGTGCCCCACAGCGGCGCGGCGCAATCGAGTTGTTTGAGCACCGAAATGATCACTCGCGCGGCATCGTCGACCGGGGTCGGATTGCCACGGCGGTCATCGGCCAGCAGCAACTCTTCCGGTTGTTCGGCGCGGGCGAGGAAGCGCCCCAGAGTGCCGTCCGGGCTGTCATCGAGCAACCAGCCAAATCGTAGCAAAACGTGTTGCGGGCAAGTGGCGCGCACACTTTGTTCAATTCGCCACAACGCCTGACCGCGCAAACCCAGTGGCACCGGTTCGTCTTTTTCGCTGTACGCCGTGGCACGCGAACCGTCGAACACCCGATAACTGGAGGGCTGCACGAGGACGATGTTGTGGTGCTGGCACAGTTCGGCCAGACGCTCGATCGCACGTTCCTGCCCGGCCATGCGGCTTTCGCTGACGGTTTCGGCCTGGAACCAGTCGAAATAGTAGGCGAGATTGATCAATGCATCGGGACGGGTGTCGTCGAGCAATTGGGTCAGGCTCGCGGCATCCCAGCCGTTTTCGGGCGGGCGGGGGGCGAGGAAACCGATGTCTTCCTCTGCACCGAGGCGAATCAGCGCCTGCCCAAGGGCATTTCCGCCGCCCAGTAACATAAGGCGCATTCGCATAGAGTCAGCAGGCCCAGTCTGATTGGAACGATGGCTTTAGCGACGGCTCTTGTGAAACCGTCGTCGATAATTGCCGGAATCGTTGCATTTTGCGGGTTTAGTGCGCAACCGTCATCCGTAAAGTGTACATCCCGGATATTTGTAGCGCTTCGACTGGCGCCATCGCGAGCAGGCTCACTCCTACAATTGAAATGCATTCCCCTGTAGGAGTGAGCCTGCTCGCGATGAGGCCCGAACGGTACTTGCATCTTCCCCCCTGCGCCCGCATAACTTAAGCCATGAATCTGCCCATCCCCACGGACGCGGCCCTGGCAGGCTTTCACCCCGCCGTCAGTGCCTGGTTCAGCAACACATTCGCGACGGTCACCGCCGCTCAGGCCCGCGCATGGCCGTTGATCCGCCAGCGCCGTTCGACGCTGATCGCTGCGCCCACCGGCTCCGGCAAAACCCTCACTGCGTTTCTGGCCGTGCTCGACGACCTCGTCCACCGAGGTCTTGAAGATCCCGACGGCCTGCCCGACGAAACCCTGGTGGTCTACGTCTCGCCACTGAAGGCGCTTTCCAACGACATTCGCATCAACCTGCAAAACCCATTGGCGGGGATCACCCAACACCTGCGGCAGATGAATCTGCCTGGGCTGGCAATCACCACCGCCGTGCGCACTGGCGACACCTCGCAAAAAGAACGCGCGGCCATGCGCAAGACCGCGCCGCACATTCTGGTGACCACCCCGGAATCGCTCTACGTGCTGCTCGGTTCGGAATCGGGACGAAAAATGCTCGGCACCACGCGCACGGTGATCATCGATGAAATCCACGCGATGGCCGCAGGCAAGCGCGGCAGTCATCTGGCCCTCAGTCTTGAGCGACTGCAGGCGCTGTGCGGCGAACCGCTGACCCGCATCGGCCTGTCGGCCACGCAGAAACCGGTCGAAGCCGTGGCGCAGTTTCTCGTCGGCCATGAGCGCCCCTGCGAAATCATCGACATCGGCCATGCGCGGCCACGGGATCTGGGCATCGAAGTGCCGCCCGTGCCGTTGTCGGCAGTGATGGCCAACGATGTCTGGGAATTGGTCTACGACCGCCTCGCCGAACTCGCTCGCGAGCACCGCACCACGCTGATTTTCGTCAACACCCGGCGCCTGGCCGAACGCCTGAGCCGGCACCTCAGCGAACGCCTGGGCAAACACGCCGTAGCCGCGCACCACGGTAGCCTGGCCAAGGAGTTTCGCCTCGACGCCGAACAACGACTCAAGCGCGGCGAACTGCAGGTATTGATCGCTACCGCCTCGCTGGAACTGGGCATCGATATCGGCGAAGTCGATCTGGTCTGCCAGATTGCCTCACCGCGCTCTATCGCCGGTTTTCTGCAACGTGTTGGCCGCTCCGGGCACCAAGTGGGCGGCACACCCAAGGGCCGTTTGTTCGCCACCACCCGCGACGACTTGATCGAATGCACCGCCCTGCTCGACTGCGTGCGCCGAGGCGAACTCGACACCCTGCACATCCCGGTCGCGCCGCTGGATGTTTTGGCGCAGCAGATCATCGCCGAAGTCAGTTGTCAGGAATGGCCGGAGGACGCCTTGCTGGCGATGTTCCGCCGCGCCTCGCCCTACCGCGACCTCGACGAAAAACACTATCAAGCCCTGCTGAGCATGCTCGCTGAAGGCTACAACGGTCGCCAGGGCATCCGCAGCGCCTACCTGCACCGCGACGCCGTCAGCCGCACCTTGCGTGGCCGTCGCGGTTCACAACTGACCGCCGTGACCAGCGGCGGCACCATTCCCGATAACGCCGACTACAGCGTCATGCTCGAGCCGCATGGCCTGAACATCGGCAGCGTCAACGAAGACTTCGCGGTGGAAAGTATTGCCGGCGACGTGTTCCAGCTCGGCAACACCTCCTATCGCATCCTGCGCGTGGAAACCGGCAAGGTCCGCGTCGAGGATGCCCACGGCCAGCCGCCGACCATTCCGTTCTGGCTCGGCGAAGCGCCGGGACGCAGCGATGAATTGTCATCGGCTGTCGCACGTCTGCAAGCACAACTCGATGAACTGCTCAGCGCCAGCCCCGGCAATCTGCAACCGGCACTCGACTGGCTGACACAGACCCTCGGCCTCAACCGCGCCAGCGCCGAACAATTGGTCGAATACCTCGCCCGCGCCCGGCAGACCCTCGGCGCCCTGCCCTCGCAAGACACGCTGCTGATGGAGCGTTTTTTCGACGAATCCGGCGGCACGCAATTGATCATCCATTCGCCGTTCGGCAGCCGCATCAACCGCGCCTGGGGCCTGGCCCTGCGCAAGCGTTTCTGCCGCACCTTCAACTTCGAATTGCAGGCCGCCGCCAGCGAAGACGCGATCGTCCTGTCGCTGTCCACCAGCCACAGCTTCGAACTCGATGACGTCTGGCGTTACCTGCACAGCAACAGCGCCGAGCACATCCTAATTCAAGCCGTACTCGATGCGCCGCTGTTCGGTGTGCGCTGGCGCTGGAATGCCGGGGTGGCACTGGCATTGCCGCGCTTTACCGGCGGGCGCAAAGTTGCGCCGCAGTTGCAGCGGATGAAAAGCGAAGACCTGATCGCCAGCGTGTTTCCCGATCAGATCGCCTGCCTGGAAAACCTTGCTGGCGAGCGCGAGATTCCCGAACACCCCTTGATTGAGCAAACTCTCGACGATTGCCTGCACGAGGCGATGGACAGCGAGGGCTGGCTCAATCTGCTACGGCGCATGGAGCGTGGCGACGTGCGCTTGATCAGCCGAGACTTGCCGGCGCCATCGCCGCTCGCCGCAGAAATTCTCAGTGCGCGGCCGTACACCTTTCTCGACGATGCACCGCTGGAAGAACGGCGCACTCAAGCGGTAATCAACCGGCGCTGGAGCGATCCGCAATCGACCGATGACCTCGGTGCGCTGGATGCGGACGCGATTGCCGCCGTGCATGAAGAGGCGTGGCCGACGCCGAACGCTGTGGATGAAATGCATGAGGCGCTGATGAGCCTGGCGTGCATCAGCGATGAGGAAGTGCAAACGAACGAAGGCTGGCGTGCATGGCTGGAAAATCTGGCCAGCAGTGGTCGCGCCTGCCGTCTACAGATCGATGCCGAGCATGGCTTGTGGCTGGCCCGCGAACGCCTGACGTGTCTGCAAGCGCTTTATCCACAGGCCAAATTGCAAGCCGAACTGGAGGCGCTGCCGGGATTCGATGAGGCGTGGACGTTCGATGAAGCGCTGGTCGAAGTGATCCGCGCACGCCTCGGTGCCTTCGGACCGCTGCCGTTATCCGCGATTGCCGAACCGCTCGCGTTGCAGGCCACTGAAGTCCATCAAGCCCTTGCCCAACTGGAGCGCGAAGGTTACGTGCTACGCGGCCAGTTCACGCCCAAGGTCAACATTGAGGAATGGTGCGAACGGCATCTGCTCGCGCGCATTCATCGCTACACGGTCAAGCGCCTGCGCCGGGAAATCGAACCGGTCGCGCTGCAGGATTTCATGCGGTTTCTGTTCGACTGGCAGCATCTGTCGCCCACAACTCGCGGTCAGGGCAGCGCCGTGTTGCCAGCGATTGTCGGCCAGTTCGAAGGCTACCCGGCGGCCGCTTCGGCGTGGGACAGCGACATTCTTCCGGCCCGCCTCAAAGACTACTCACCGAGCTGGCTGGATGATTTGTGCCGCAACGGCAAACTGGTGTGGACGCGCCTCAGTGCCCGGCAGAAAGTCAGCGGCACGGCGTTGCGCAGCACGCCGATCGTGTTGCTGCCGCGCAGTCAGGTCGGCCTGTGGAGTGCGCTGGCCGAACAGACGCCGGTGAGCGAACTTTCGCCGAAAACCCAGAAGGTTTTTGAAGCCTTGAGTCAACACGGCGCGCTGTTTTTTGACGAGCTGAGTCATGAAGCGCACCTGCTGCGCACCGAGCTGGAAATCGCCTTGCAGGAGCTGGTTGGCGCCGGTCTGGTGAACGCCGACAGCTTCGCCGGCCTGCGCGCCTTGATCACCCCGCCGAGCAAACGCCAGCAGCGCAGCAGTCGTCGCGGGCGCGGGGCGTTTGTCGGTGGAATGGATGATGCCGGGCGCTGGGCGTTGCTGCGGCGCGGAACGGCTGTGGATAACAGCGAAACCCTGGAACATGTCGCGATGACATTGTTGCGCCGTTATGGCGTGGTGTTCTGGCGCTTGCTGGAGCGTGAGGCGGACTGGTTGCCGAGCTGGCGCGAATTGCTGCGCACGTTTCATCGGCTGGAAGCACGGGGCGAGATTCGCGGTGGACGATTTGTCAGTGGTTTGGCGGGGGAACAGTTTGCCTTGCCCGAGGCGATTCCATTGTTGCGCGAAGTGCGGCGGCGGCCGCATGACGGCAGTCTGGTCGCGGTGTGCGGGGTCGATCCATTGAACCTGGCCGGGACGTTGTTGCCAGGCACGAAAGTGCCGGCGCTGGTGAGTAATCGGTTGGTCTATCGGGATGGGATTCCAGCGGCGGCGGAGATTGCCGGAAAGCAGCAGTTTTGGCTGGAGCTGGATCAGATCGATATGGAGCAGGTGCGCGGCAAGCTGATCCGGCATTGAGGTTGGCGGGTCTGGCGCCATCGCGAGCAGGCTCACTCCTACATTTGGAATGCGTTCCCCTGTAGGAGTGAGCCTGCTCGCGATAGCGCTGGCATTCCCACCAAAAATCCACCCGTTAAGTCCGCGATTCCTGCGGCACCTCGCTCACCACCACCGCCCCTTCCTGCTGCCGCTTCGGCAACAAAACCTGCTGTGGATAAGTCTGCGCGAAATGCACCACCGGGCTGTTATCCACAAGCTTCTTCAAACGCTGATTGAACGCCCGGCTCACCGCATACTGCCCACCGGATACCGTGCGGAACTGCGCCGTCAGCACCACGCCGTTCAAATCCATCTTGTCCACACCAAACACATCCAGCGGCCCTTGCAGGTTGTACTTGAGGAACGGGTCTTCACGGATCGAATCGCCGGTCTCGCGGATCAACTCGATGGCCTTATCCACGTCCGTGTCGTAGGTGAACTGCACCGAGAAAAACGCAAAGGCAAACTGCCGCGATTGGTTGGTCACTGCTTTGATCTGACCAAACGGCACCGAGTGCACAAAGCCCTTGCCGTCACGCAGACGCAGGGTGCGAATGGTCAGCCCTTCGACGGTGCCGGCATGTCCGGAATCAAGCACCACCCAATCGCCAATCGACAGTGTGTCTTCGATGATGATGAACAGCCCGGTGATCACGTCCTGCACCAGTTGCTGCGAACCGAAACCGATGGCCAGACCGACCACTCCGGCACCGGCCAGCAGTGGCGCAACGTTGATCCCCAGATTGGCCATAGTGGTGATTGCGCAGATCACCACGAGGATGATTTTGATCGCGTTGCGCAGCAGCGGCAGGATGGTTTTCACCCGTGTGCTCGGCTGGCGCGCCGCGCGTTTGCTGAGTGGCGGTTTCAGCGCTTCCTGAATCGCTGTGTCGAGTACCACCCACAGCAACCAAGTGACCAGGAAGATCAGGCCAATGCTGCTCAGCGCGTTACTGATGGCTCGTCCAACCGTGCTGCTCTGAGCGAAATCGAGCAGCGACACGCCCCAGATCCGCCCGAGGATATCGATGAACGCGATGGCGATGACAATCCGCAGCAAAGCGTGCAACAGGCTGAGAAAACGCTCCTTGTAGGCACTGCTGCGCTGGATTGCCTCAGCCTTTCGTGACTTGAACAGATGCTGCAGGATCGTACTGAGGAACACCGTGCCGATCAGCAACACCGTGGTGAACAACGCGCAACGCAGGGCCTTCTGATTGTCCTCGCCGATGCCAATCAGATTCACTGCCGAGACCAGCACCATCAGCACGATTGGCCAGTACCACAGTCCCGAGAAAATCCGCAGCGACTCCTGCAACGACGGTTGTTTCAGGCGTTGGCTCAGCGAACGATTGCGGATCAAATGCGCCACCGGGCGGCGCAGTCGAATCACCAGCAAACCAAAAATGATCGAGGCGATCAGCCCGGTGAACACCGCGATACTGCTGGTGATGTTGCCGCCCAGTTGCCGGGCAATCTGCGGACTGGTCAGCGCATCGCTGAGGGCGGCTAGGAAGCCGATCAGGAACAGCGGCCGCGGGCAATAATCACGAATGATCCGCGCCGCCGGACGTTTATGGCCAACGTTGAACATCACCACCACGCACAGCAACATCGAGGTGGAAAAGATGCCGCTGCTGGTGGCGTAGGCCAGACACAGCGCCAGCGCGCGGCCGACCGAAGCTTGCAGAAAATGGCTGACGTACAGAGTCAGCGGCAGGCAGATCAGCGCCGGCACGGTGTACGGCAGCAAGTAACCAATCAGATCCTGACTGCGCTGGCGGGTGCGCAACCAGCGGCCCTCGCGCAGACGCTTGGCCATCAAACTGCCGAGCACGGTCAACAACGCGAAACTGCCAAGCCAAACGCCCGACAGCGTGAGGAAGTCCCCGGCGACGCTCCAGCCCGAGCGGTTCGAGGGTTGGTTGACCAGTTTGTCGACTTCATCGGCGGCGCGATCGGCGCGCAGGCGCCAGGCATCGACCAGGTGTTCGTTGAGATCGAGCTTGTCCTGGACGTCGTCGATGCTGGAACTGATTGCACCGAGCAGACCGCCCTGCACTATTGGCTCGGGTTTGGCCGGCTCTTCGGCGGCGGCCGGGATGCCCGGCAACGCGGCGGCGTCGATTTCACTGGCGCCGAGAAACAACAGTGCTCCCAGCAGAATGGCGATCCTGAACTTGCCCAAAACTCCGATCTCCCTTGGCTGAACCTGTAAGGAACTGATCGGTAATTGCACAGCAAGTTCAAGAGCACCCTCACCCCAGCCCTCCCGAAACGTCGGACCGCCCATAGGGAGAGGGAGCCGACCGAGTTGAATACAAGAATTACATCGACCTGAAAGTCCGGAGTCGAATTCAAGTTCTGGAAACCATAAAGACCAGCTCCCTTACCCCTTGTGAGGCGAACTCAAATCCCGAGAACCCTGAAGATCAGCTCCCTTCCCCCTCGCCCCCTCTGGGGGAGAGGGTTGGGGTGAGGGGGAACGCTTTTGATCCTCGACTTGGACGTGACCGTCCGTAACGCCATCGAAACTTTCCCGAACCGCCCGCAGTCATCAAAGGATACCGGCAACACGAGGACTTTCGACGGAGGGCGGCATGGCAACGATCCACATCGGTATTTCCGGCTGGCGCTACGCACCGTGGCGCGGGGATTTCTACCCCAAAGGACTGGCGCAGAAACGCGAATTGCAGTTCGCTTCGCGGGCGGTCAACAGCATCGAAATCAATGGATCGTTCTACGCCCTGCAACGGCCCGAACGCTATGCACAGTGGTACGCCGAAACGCCGGACGACTTCGTTTTCAGCGTCAAGGCGCCGCGCTTCATCACCCACATCCGCCGCTTGCGCGAGATCGAAAAGCCTCTGGCCAATTTCTTCGCCTCGGGGGTACTGGAGCTCAAGGAAAAGCTCGGGCCGATCCTTTGGCAGTTCCCGCCGAACTTCAAATTCGAGCCTGAGCGCTTTGAACATTTCCTCGCGCTACTGCCCCACGATACCGAAGCCGCCGCCACCCTCGCCCATCAGCACGACTCCCACCTGCATGGCCACGCCAGCATGAAAGCCTGGCGCAAAAAGCCACTGCGCCATGCCGTGGAAATCCGCAACGATAGCTTCCTCGATCCCGACTTTGTGCGTTTGTTGAAACGCCACAACACCGCACTGGTGATCGCCGACACCGCCAATAAATGGCCGTACCGCGAAGACCTCACCAGCGACTTTGTCTACCTGCGCCTGCACGGCGCCGAAGAACTTTATGCCAGTGGCTACACCGCACCGGCACTCAAGCGCTGGGCCGAGCGCATCGACGCCTGGCACCACGGCGAGCAACCCAAAGATGCTCATCTGATCGCGCCACGCTTGAAGCCACGCGCACGCAAATCCCGAGAGGTATTCTGCTATTTCGATAACGACATCAAAGTCCGCGCACCGTATGACGCTCGCGAGTTGCTGCACCGTTTCGAACTGGATAAAGACCTCGCCACCACCCCCGGCGAACCCGCTGGCGAAGGAGTGTTGGCATGAGCATTCCGGAACCGGTCGGTTTTACAGACGAAGGCTCGGTAGTCGCGCCATCGGTACGCACGTTCACCGTGCTGACGGTCAATACCCACAAGGGTTTCACCGCCCTCAACCGGCGTTTCATCCTGCCGGAGTTGCGCGAAGCGGTGCGCAGCGTCGCCGCCGACGTGGTGTTTCTGCAGGAAGTCCATGGCACCCACGAACAGCACCCCAAGCGCTACAACAATTGGCCGACGATGCCGCAATACGAATTCCTCGCCGACAGCCTCTGGCCGCAGTTCGCCTATGGGCGCAACGCGGTGTACCCGGAGGGCGATCACGGCAACGCGCTGCTGTCGAAATTCCAGATCATTCGCCACGACAACCTCGACGTATCGATCAGCGGCCATGAGAACCGTGGCCTGCTGCATTGCGTGCTGCGCCTGCCCGGTGACGGCACCGAAGTGCATGCGATCTGCGTGCATCTGGGCCTGCGCGAGAGTCATCGCAACGCCCAGCTGGACTTGCTCATGCAACGCTTGGCGGAGTTGCCCGACGACGCACCAGTGATCGTCGCTGGCGATTTCAACGACTGGCGCCAGCGCGCCGATGCGCAGCTCAAACCCTGCGGCCTGCGCGAAGTATTCGCCGAGCACCAGGGCAAACCGGCGCGCAGCTTTCCCGCGCGCCTGCCGACACTGCGGCTCGACCGTATTTACGTGCGCAACCTCAAGGCCAGCCAGCCGAAAGTCCTGGCGAACCGGCCCTGGTCGCACCTTTCCGACCACGTTCCTTTATCGGTAGAGATCGAACTATGAGCAGTGCGCCGCTGGAGAAATCCGCCGTGGAACCGATCGCCATCAACCCGCCGATACGCGAGCCCGGCCATGTTGATGTCGAGTACAGCTGGCAGGGCAACAATCGCGTTGAGTTGCTGGAGAACGGCGAGGAGTATTTCCCGCGAGTGTTCGACGCGATGCGCGCGGCGAAGAGTGAAATCCTCCTTGAGACGTTTATCGTTTTCGAAGACAAGGTCGGTGCCGAGTTGCAGGAGATTCTGATCGACGCCGCGCGACGAGGCGTGCGCACCACCGTGAGCTTCGACGGCTTCGGTTGCGGCGAGTTGAGCACCGGTTATCTCACCGCACTGAGCGAAGCCGGCGTGCACCTGCAAATCTTCGATCCGGCACCGAAACGCCTGGGCATCCGCACCAACTGGTTCCGCCGCTTGCACCGCAAGATCGTGGTGGTCGACGGCCTGGTCGCGTTTATTGGCGGGATCAACTTTTCCGGCGATCACTTGGCCGATTTTGGCCCCGAAGCCAAGCAGGATTACTCGGTGCAAGTCCAGGGGCCGGTGGTCGCTGACATCCACCACTTTGCCCTGCTGCAAAGCGGTCGCCCCGGACGCGCACGCTTCTGGTGGCAACGCCGGCGCCAGCGCCGCGCGGAAATGGCGTTCAACGATCACGACGGTCAAGTACGCCTGGTATTCCGCGATAACGACCAGCACAACTCCGACATCGAAGACGTGTATCTGCAGGTGCTACGGCGCGCCAAACGCCGGGTCGTGATCGCCAACGCCTACTTCTTCCCCGGTTATCGCCTGTTGCGGGAAATCCGCAATGCGGCACGCCGTGGAGTCGAGGTGCGCCTGATTCTGCAGGGGCAACCGGACATGCTGGTGGCCAAACTGGCGGCGCGCATGACCTACGACTACTTGCTCAAGGCCGGCGTGCAGATCCACGAATATTGCCAGCGCCCGCTGCACGGCAAAGTCGCGCTGGTCGACGAAGAATGGAGCACCGTCGGCTCAAGCAATCTCGATCCGCTGAGTCTGTCGCTGAACCTGGAAGCCAACGTGCTGATCCGCGACCGCGCGTTCAATCAGCATCTGTTCGAGCGTCTTGAAGACCTCAGCCAGAACCACTGCAAAGCCATGGACCCGAGCAAGTCCCCGCGTGGTCGGATCTGGCACATGACCGTGGGTTTTCTGGTGTTCCATTTCTTGCGGCATTTTCCGGCGATGGCCGGTTGGCTGCCGGCGCACAAACCACGGCTCAAGCCATTTCGAGGAAACACGCCATGAGCCATTCCGAAGCGCATTCGAGCGGTCATTCGGCACCAGCGACGCACTCGAAATGGAGTCGCTGGAAACGCCCGTTGAGCCTGCTGTTTTTCCTCGCACTGATCGTCTTGCTGACGCTGTTCGCCACGCGTATCGAATGGGCCGAAGTGCTGCAAACCCTTGCCGACTTCAAGCTGCGCACGCTGATCATCGCCGCCGGCCTGACCCTGCTGAGTTTTCTGGTCTACGCCAGTTTTGACCTGATCGGCCGCACCTACATTCGTCAGGACCTGACCTGGAAACAGATCCTGCCGGTGGGGATCATCAGCTATGCGTTCAACCTCAATCTCAGCGCGTGGGTTGGCGGGATCGCCATGCGCTATCGCCTGTATTCGCGACTGGGGGTTAGCAAAGGCAACATCGCCAAGATCCTCGGGTTGAGCCTGGCGACCAATTGGTTTGGCTACATGACCATTGCCGGCGTGGTGTTCAGCAGCGGATTGGTGACGATGCCGCCGGGCTGGAAAATAAGCAGCAGTGCGCTGCAAGGCATCGGCGTGCTGTTGCTACTGATCAGTGCCGGCTATCTCGCGGCGTGCCAGTTTTCCAAGCGCCGCGAGTGGTCGATTCGCGGGGTGGAAATCAATCTACCGTCGTTGCGCATGGCGGTCCTGCAACTGCTGTTGGGAGCGTTGAACTGGTCGCTGATGGCGGCGGTGATCTTCACGTTGCTGCCGAGCAAACTGGATTATCCGTTGGTGCTGGGGGTGTTGCTGATCAGCGCGATTGCCGGGGTCATCACGCATATTCCGGCGGGCCTTGGGGTGTTGGAAGCGGTGTTTGTGGCGCTGCTGCAACACGAGGCTTCGCGCGGCAGTCTGGTGGCGGGGTTGCTGGCGTATCGGGCGATTTATTTTCTGTTGCCGTTGTTGATTACGGTGGTGATGTATCTGGTGGTTGAGGCCAAGGCCAAGGCGCTTCGGATCGAGAAAAATCCCTCTTGAGTTAGTTTTTGAATTCGAAATCGCTATCGCGAGCAGGCTCACTCCTACAAGTGAACGCATTCCAAAATGTAGGAGTGAGCCTGCTCGCGATAGCGTTCGAAAGAACACTAAAAAATCATGCGGATTGAATAATGCTCAACCGTTCGCCCACAACCATCTCGGTAATCCAGTCCACCAGAATCGAGGTGTAGGCCTGCTGCGACACCGGTTCGCTCAACGCATGATCGGCGCCATCGATAATCCTGTGCGTCAGTGAATGGGTCTGCTGGCACGCCGCGCGGTAACTCATGATCGCCGCATGGGGCACGTAATCATCGGTTTCCGACTCCACCAGCAACACATCCCCGGTGAATTGTGAACAGGCATGCAGCGCGCGGTTAGTGTCCGCGCGCACCAGCGTGCTTCGATAATCACGCAAATCCGCCTTGTCCAGATCGCGCTTGGGTGTGTGCCATTGCTCATCGCGATACAGCGCCGGTACGCGCAGTGCCAGCCAGCGTACCGGGCGCAATGAGGTCAGGATGGCCGCCAGATACCCACCATAACTGGTGCCGACCACGGCGATGGCCGAAGTGTCGAGCGCCGGATGCGCGAGCAGACGATCGTACGCCGCGAGCAAATCACGCAGGTTATCTTCGCGAGTCACGCGGGTCAGCGGGATCCCGGTACCGCCGGTATGTCCGCGCAAGTCGAACGTCAGGCACACACACCCGAGACCGGCGATGCCTTTTGCCCGCTCCAGATCACGCTCCTGACTACCGCCCCAACCGTGGACAAACAGCACGCCAGGCACTTTCGATTTGGGACTGAGAAAGGTCCCGCTCATCTGTTCATCATCAATGTCGATTTGAATGCTTTCGCTTCTAGCCGTCATAGGATTTGACCGTTACGTATTTGAGGAGAAATTCGCTGTTCTCAGCCGGGCCGCGATAGACCTCGATGGCATCCGCCGGCAACGTCTGATCGATGTAGGTTTCTACCGAAGACACACGGATCGCGCGCATCCCCGGATCGTTGACGAAGCTTTGCAACGCGGCAACTTCAGCACTGCTGGCACCGCCCATGCGCCACGATTGTTCGAGCACACCGCTGCGGGATTTACCGTTGCTGTCCAGACCCTGGGCGATGTCGTAGTTGCGCCGCGAAGCATAGAAGCGCGGATAGGCTTCATCCGCAGCACCGTCGAAGACCTGCGCCTGCTCGATGGCCAGGCGCACATCGTCAGGCAATTCCAGCGCCAGCAATTCGTCGTAACCACCCTGCACTACCAGCAAGTTCGAGCCGCCGTAAACCTCTTCGCCGTGGGCGTCCTGGGTCAAGTATTGATCACCGCAGTAACTCAGCACTTTATCGCCGATGAACGACTGGCCGACGCTGTGGGTGACAACGTCGCTCAAGTCCTGCTCCAGCACCACGCCTTCGCTGAACTGCTTTGCAATGTCGGGTCGGGACAGGATTTCGTCGAAGGCATCAAGGCTCTTGATCACTTCCTGGCCTCGACCGGCGCAGGCGTGAACCGGCTTCATGCGTATCGGGCCGCTGTACAGCAGATGTTCGGCGGCGGGTCGTGCATCTTCCAGGGCAAACACGCTGAGGCCGTCGAGCACCACGTTGCGCACGCGCTCGGAAAACAATGGCGACCAGCCTGGCGGCGCGTGGGCCAGATGACTGCGCAGGCCGTGGCTGATGGCTTTGGTGCAGATGAAGTCGTGCTCGACGAAACCGCCCCACAGATCGTCCGGACCTTTGATGCCGAGTTGCTGAGCGCTGGCATTACCGACAATGGTTTGCGTCGGCAGTAGATACAGCTCACGACCGCGATGTTTGTCCGGATCGTAGCTGCCGCCGAATTTGCATCCGAGAATCTGCGCCAGCCAGCGCGCCAGGGCTTTATTGGTCTGCACTTCGTGCTGCGGCGCGCCAGGGCGCACCGAGTGGGCAACCACGATTTTCCTGCTGGGTGTCGGGGTCATGCGTCCCCCTTCCATCGGTTCGATGACTGTGGCGGTGAGAGGTGCAGAGATCAGGCCAACGGCTGCTCCACAAAAATCCTAGCCTAATCAGAAACTTGCCAGAATCGTACTGGCACCGCGCCTGTTTCAATCTGCACGACCGCGCGCCGATCCCCGGCAAATTGCACGATCTATGGCCCGGTGGAGTTCAATGAGGGAGCGAGCCTGCTCGCGAAGGCGTAGTGCCAGCGAACAACAGTTTCGTAGATCCACCGCTTTCGCGAGCAGGCTCGCACACATTAGATATTCGTCGGCTTCGGGTTTGGGGACACACCAAACCGCGTCCGATAATCACTCGGCGCCAGCCCGGTAATCTTCTTGAAGATCGCGCGAAACGCCCCCGGATCCTGATAACCCACCGTCCACGCAATGTGATCAATCGTGCCATTACTGAATTCGAGCATTTCCCGTGCCTTGCCCACCCGCAGATGCTGGCAGTACTCGGTCGGTTTCAACCCGGTTGCCGCACGGAACCGGCGCAGAAACGTGCGCTCCTCCAGGCCTGCCCGCTCGGCCATTGCCGTCAGCGAAACATCCGTCGCGCCGGTGCTTTGCAGCCAATGCTGAACCTTGAGAATCGCCGCATCGCCATGCCCGAGAATCGGCGCGAAATTACTGCCGCACTCACTGGCGCTGTCACTGTGCTCTATCACCAGAAATCGCGCGGTGCCGGTGGCAATGCTCGGCCCGAGCAACCTGTCGACCAAGCGTAATCCCAGTTCCGACCAAGCCATCAATCCGGCCGTGGTGATCAAGTCGCCGTCGTCGACAATCGGGGTATCAGCCTTGAGTTTGATCTTCGGGTAACGCTCGGCGAAGGCCTTGGCCGAGGTCCAATGGGTGGTGGCGCTGCGGCCGTCGAGCAGACCGCTTTCGGCCAACATCAGCGAGCCTACGCAAACCCCGCCCAGCGTCGCACCGTGGGCATGTTGATCCCGTAACCATTGCATCAGGCTGGCCGGCGCTTGCGCCGCCGAGAACCCGCCGATCGATGGCGGAATCAGTACCGCCAGCAATGTGCTGTCGCTACCCGGATGACTGTTGTAAATCCGCGCCGGCGGCTGCTCACCTTCGACCTGCCAGTGACTGACCCGCAGCACCGGCAACTGCGCGGCCTGATGCTCAGCGGCTATCCGGTTGGCCACCGCAAACAGATCGGTCAGACCATGCACCGCCGCCATTTGCGCGCCTGGATAGATCAGCACACCCAATTCAGCGATGGCGGCACTTTCTGCGCCCATTGTCAGTTTTCCCCTGTCTATTGTCGGTGCGGCCAATCCCCGAATCGCTGATCAGCGCCAATACTGCAGCCACTTCCAGCCAATCCATCGAGGACACGCCCATGGCCAAGCAAGCGCTCATCGTAGTCGATATCCAGAACGACTACTTCCCCCAAGGCAAGTGGCCGCTGGCCGGTGCTGATGCCGCCGCCGACAACGCCGCCCGGCTGATCGCCGCCTTCCGCGAGGCCGGCAATCCGGTCATCCACATCCGCCACGAGTTCACCTCAGCGGACGCGCCGTTTTTCACCCCAGGCTCGGACGGCGCCAAGCTACACCCGAAAGTGCTCAATCGCGCCGATGAACCGGTGGTACTCAAGCACTTCGTCAACTCGTTCCGCGAAACCGAATTGCAAGCGATCCTCGACGAACAAGGCATCAAGGAGCTGGTGGTGGTCGGCAGCATGAGCCACATGTGTATTGACGGCATTACCCGTGCGGCGGCAGATCTGGGTTACGCCGTCACGGTGATTCATGACGCCTGCGCCAGCCGTGACCTGGCGTTCAATGGTCTGACGGTGCCGGCGGCACACGTCCATGCCGCGTTCATGTCGGCGCTGGGTTTCGCCTACGCCAGCGTTGTGTCTACTGACGAATACCTCGCTGCCAAACACTGAGTCATTCTGCGAAAAACCTGGGCCCGCCTCGTAGCGGGCCTTTTTTCGTCTGTCATAAAAATCTCACGCGTGAGCCATTGATGGCACTTTGAATTGGTTGTAGTGTGGCTCACGCGTGAGATGTCCATAACCGAGCCATTGCCATGAAAAGCCGTTCCCCCACCGCGAAATCAGAGAGTCCCAAGGGGGATCGCGCAAAACCGTCTGCGAAAAAACCTTCGAGTTTCTATATGAAGCAGATGCGCGCAGGCCTGGCCGCAGCAGGTTATGTGAAACACGAAACTTGGGTGCTTCCCGAAAACCGAAGCTTGCTCAAGCAAATGGAGCAACAGCTACGCCAACCGATTCTGGCTGGCTCTTTCATGTCGGAGAATTACATGAGCGCAGGCAACAACTGGACCATCGATAGCCTCTTCAACGCCCTCAAGGCCCTCGACGAGGTGGCTTCGCAAGAAATCACGCTGTCGTTGATCCAGAGCTCCGAACCCAGCATCAAGCTGGAAATGAACGAATTCGGCGGTCTGCCGATTCACATCGCCCTGGCCGGCCAGCAGATCATCGTCGACACCGTGCTGGTGGACATCGATTCGATCAGCGACGTGCGCGCCTTCAACGATGCCGTGTTGCGCAGCCGGGAAATGTTCCCGCTGTCGTCGATCGGTATCGAGTCGATGCCGAACGGGCAGACCGTTTACAACATGTTTGGCGCCCTCAGCGCCGACTCGAGCCTGACCAACGTCGTCACCGAGGTGAAAACCCTGGTCGACAATGTGCAGCGCGCGAGCGAAGCCTTCGAACACTTCTTCAAGTAATCAACAGGGAATATCCAATGACTCAGTCCATCTGGAGCAAGTTGTTCACCGCACTGCGCGGCGGCGCCAATGAAGTCGGCGAAGCGATCGCGGACCAACAGGCCCTGCGCATCCTCGATCAGGAAATCCGCGATGCCGACACCGCCCTGTCGAACGCACGTCGCGAACTGGTCACCATCATGGCCAAACACAAACTGGCCGCCGACCGCGTAAGCGAGTACGACGCCAAGATCAAGGATCTGGAAGCCAAAGCCGTCTCGGCGCTGAACGCCGGCCGTGAAGACCTGGCGCTGGAAGTGGCCGAAGCGATTTCGACCCTGACCAACGAGCTGGATGTTGAGAAAAAGCAGAGCGACGAATTCGGTACTTACGCCGAAAACATGCGCAAAGACATCAGCAAAGCCGAGTCGCGGATCAAGAGCCTGCGCCAGCAAGTGGACATGGCCAAGGCCCGTGAAAGCGTGCAGAAAGCTCAGGTCAGCGCTTCCATCGCCAGCGGCGGCGCCAATGGCAAACTGGAAACTGCCGTCGGTACGTTGAACCGTCTGCAGGCCAAGCAGCAGCAACGTGCGGCTGAACTCAGCGCTGCGGACGAGCTGGCTGACGCCTCCACCGGCAACGACCTGGAACGCAAACTGCGCGACGCCGGCATCACGCCGAACGAAGGCAGCGCCAATGCGATTCTTGAGCGTCTGAAGCAAAAGTCCTCGCAGTAAGCATTTGCACAAAACCTGTGGGAGCGAGCCTGCTCGCGAAGACGGAGTATCAGTCGGCATATGAGTCAGCTGACATGACGCTTTCGCGAGCAGGCTCGCTCCCACATGGTTTGTGGCGTGTCGTTGATCGCTCAGCCCGGTACACTAGCCACGCTTTTTTCGCCGACGAACACCTCCACCCGCTTCAAGGAACGTACCCATGGGATGGTTTAAAGACTTGCTGGGCACCAGCAACTGGCAGACCGCTGCGCCAACACCGACCGTTGCCAGTGGCCCACTCGGCATGGCGCAAGGCAAGGCCGTCAGGTTCGATACAACCCTGGCGCTGCTGCTCGATGGCTCGACCACGGTGCGGGTGCCCTTCGATCAGGCGATCTGGAGCCATGGCTGGGTCGACCTCGGCCAGTCCAACAAACTGCACCGCTATTACATGAACGACGAGGATTTCTGGCTACAGATCCACGTCACCGGTGACGACCAGATCGAATCGGTCACCCTGTTCAACTACCTCAGTTACGTGACCGTCAACAGTGACGCCGAACTGCAGCGCCTGGCCGGCCCCAACAGCCAGATCGGCCTGCCCGCCTACAGCCACGACGGTGTCGAATACACCCGCGAGTGGGGCACCGAACAAGGCCAGACCGAACTCGTACCGATGACCGAACAAGTGGTCAATCCGGACGAGAGCTACACCATCGAACACCACTCCATGCTTTATGCGCGCGAGACCGGCCTGACCGATCGCCGCGAATTGCTGCTGTTCTCCGTCGAACAGGACGAAGAAGGCACCGTCAGCCTGAGCACCTCGCTCGGCATTTCGCTGTACACGACAGATCTGAGCACCATTTAAAAAGGAAGTTTTTCATGCTGGAAGTGCTGGCCGTTTCCCTGAACAAAACCGCGCTGGTCGGTTTCGTCGTCTACCTCATCGGCGCCGTGCTGCTGTTCATGCTGTTTCAATTTGTCTATACCCGCATCACGCCGCACAAAGAGTTCGAGCTGATCCGCTCCGGCAACGTTGCCGCCGCCATCGCCCTGTCCGGCGCGATCATCGGCTTCGCGATTCCGGCCAGTAACGTGATTGCGTTTTCGGTCAACGTCCTCGACTTCGTGCTCTGGGCGGTGATTGCCGCGGTGGTGCAACTGCTGGCATTCCTCGCCACGGGCTTGGTGCTCAAAGGCACATCCCAGCGCATCGCCAACGGCGAAGTGGCTTCGGGTATCTATGTCGCTGCGGTCGCGATCAGCGTCGGCATGCTCAACGCCGCGTGCATGACACCGTCCAACTGATCGGCAGGAAGCCTTAGATGAAACGCAGCAAATACGTTCAGTTGTCCCTCGCCGCCTCGGTGGCGATGGCCATTTCCGGCCAGGCGACAGCCGCAGATCAACCACGCAGTTTCCAGAATGTGGAACAGTGCGTCGACGCCGAAGTGGCCGCCGATGTCTGCTCCAACGCTTACGTCGCCGCCCTGACTGAACACCGGCGCATTGCCCCGGCGTACGACAACAAGGCCAAGTGCGACGCAGACTTTGCCGCTGATTGGTGCCAGAAGAATTCTGACGGCCGCTTCGTGCCGAAACTCGGCGGCTTCAAAGTGCCGAAAGACGGTGAGCCGGCGCAGAACCTCGACGCCATCGCCGGCGCGCAAATGCCTGCGGGTGATGCGGCGGCTGTGCAGAGTGTGCAAAACACTTCGCACACCTCCAGTGGCGGTGGCAACGGTTGGCTGACCGGCTGGCTGATCGGCAACGCGATGAGCAACAACACCGAACGCACTGTTTACCGCGATCGCGAAACGCGCCAGCCGTACAACACCTCGACGCAGTACCGCAGAGCCGAAACCACGACGCGCAGCCAAACGGATTACGAAAGCAGCATAAGCAAACCGGTCAACGTGGCTTCTTCGACCTCACGCGGCGGCTTCGGCAGCCAGTCCAGTGCCCGTAGCGGCTGGGGTGGTTGGGGCAGCAGTTCTGGTTCTGGTCGTTCGAGCAGCTGACGATGAAGAAGATCCTCTGCGCCGAGCGCCCCGACTGGAAACAGACCGCCGAGAGCCTCGGTTTCATGTTTCACACCATCGACGATGAGCCGTACTGGGACGAAAGCGCGTACTACCAGTTCACGCTCGCGCAAATCGAAAACGATCTTGAGGACCCGACCACCGAACTGCACGAGATGTGCATGGATCTGGTCGACCGTGTGGTTAACAGCGAAGAGTTGCTGGATCGCCTGAGCATCCCGGCGGCGTACTACGACATGATCCGCACGTCCTGGCGGGAAGGTCATCCGCATCTGTATGGACGCATGGACTTTTCCTACAGCGGCAACGGCCCGGCGAAGCTGCTGGAGCTCAACTACGACACGCCAACCAGTCTTTACGAAGCGGCGGCGTTTCAGTGGGGCTGGCTGGAGCAATGCATCGAGCGCGGCATGCTGCCGCGCCATGCCGACCAGTTCAACAGCATCGATACCAAGCTGCATCAGGCCTTCGCCGAGCTGCAACTGAAGCGGCCGTTCTATTTCGCTTCGATGAAAGACTCGGTCGAAGACAAGGGCACCACGGATTACCTGCGCCTGATCGCCGAGAAGGTCGGCATCGAGTCGCGGCACATCGATATCGAAGACATTGGTTTGACGGCTGAAGGGCGCTTCGTCGACCTGGAAGATCGCTGGATCCCGCACCTGTTCAAACTGCATGCCTGGGAATTCATCTTCCACGAGCCCTTCGGCGCGGCGATTGCCGAGTGCGATACGCAGTTTTTCGAACCGGCGTGGAAGGCGATTCTGTCGAACAAGGGTGCACTGCCATTACTGTGGGAACTGCACAAAGGGCATCCGAATCTGCTGGCGGCGCATCTCGACCCGAATCCGGCCAGCGCTGTGCCCAAGGGCTGGGTACGCAAGCCGTACTTCTCCCGCGAAGGCGCCAACATTGAGCTGCAAACGACGGATGGTCTGATCGTCAAAGAGGACGGGCCCTACACGGATGCGCCATTTATCCTGCAGGAGTTTGCGCCGTTGCCGAAGTTTGGCGACAGCTACACGCTGATCGGTTCCTGGGTGATTGGCGATCAGGCTGCAGGGATTGGTGTGCGGGAAGACAACAGTTTGATCACCAAAGACTCCAGCCGCTTCCTGCCCCACCTGATCCTTGATTGAAACCCAGATCCCTTCTGTGGGAGCGAGCCTGCTCGCGAAAGCGGTGTGTCATTCAACCATTTTTTGAACTGACCGACGCCTTCGTGAGCAGGCTCGCTCCCACAGTTGATCGGGGGGATTGCAGGTTATTTGCTCCACAAAAAAAGGCCCGTCGTTTAAGCGACGGGCCTTTTTATTTGCAGCGGTTACAGCAGCGAATCAGAACGGAATATCGTCATCAAAGCTGTCGAAATCCGGAGCCGGTTGCGGTGCGGCCTGCTGTGGAGCTGGGGCCGAACGCTGCTGTGGAGCCGACTGCTGCGGACGTGGAGCTTGCTGGCGTGGTGCCGGTGCCGACTGCTGGTAGTTGTTGCCACCGCCTTGTTGGTCGCCCTGTTGTGGACGGCCGCCGAGCAGTTGCATGGTGCCTTGCATGTCGACCACGATTTCAGTGGTGTAACGCTTGATACCGTCTTTTTCCCACTCGCGGGTCTGCAGCTTGCCTTCGATGTAGACCTGCGAACCTTTACGCAGGTATTCGCCGGCGATTTCCGCAACCTTGCCGAACATCGAAACACGGTGCCACTCGGTCTTCTCGACCTTCTGACCGGTTTGCTTGTCGGTCCATTGTTCGCTGGTGGCCAGACTCAGGTTGGTCACGGCGTTACCGTTAGGCAGGTAGCGAACTTCGGGATCCTGGCCGCAAGTGCCGACCAATATGACTTTGTTAACCCCACGGGCCATAACGTTCTCCTAGGCTTCGCAAGCAGCCCCGGCCGGGTTGTTCACCAGGCGTTCGAGGGTGTCGCGATCCACTAATTCTTTGTCCAGTTTGATGTAAACAGCCGCTTCATCAGCAACTATCACTGCATCGGTTACCCCTACGAGGGCCTTGAGGCGCTCGACCAGACCCGCTTCGCGGATCGCCTCGGGCGACAACGGCAAGCGCAGGCTCGTCACGTAGGGAGGTTCACGCATGGTAACAGCAAAGGCCAGCCAGATGGCAGCCAGACCCGCGCATCCGAGGAACACAACCGACAGACCGCCATGCTGAAACAGCCAGCCGCCGAGTATCCCGCCGAGTGCTGAACCGAGGAACTGACTGGTGGAATACACGCCCATGGCCGTGCCCTTCCCGCCCGCCGGTGAAACCTTGCTGATCAGCGACGGCAATGAAGCCTCCAGCAGATTGAACGCGGTGAAGAACACCACCGTACCGATCACCAGAGCCCGCAGGCTGTCACCGAACTGCCAGAAGAATAGCTCAGTCAGCATCAGCGTCATGACGGCGCCGAGCAAAACTCGTTTCATTTTGCGTTTCTTCTCGCCGTAGATGATGAACGGGATCATGGCGAAGAACGAAATCAGCAGCGCGGTGAGGTAGACCCACCAGTGCTGTTCCTTGGGCAAACCGGCTTTTTCCACCAGCGCCAACGGCAACGCAACGAAGCTCGACATCAACATGGCATGTAACACAAAGATGCCCAGATCGAGGCGCAGCAGATCCGGATGCTTGAGCGTCGGCATCAAGGCCTGACGCGCCACACCGGACTCCCGATGCTGCAATAGCCCGGTGGAGCGCGGCACCATGAACATGATGATGGCGATACCGACCAGTGCCATGGCACCGGTGGCGAGGAACAGTCCGGACAGACCGAAAGCGCGGGTCAGCAAAGGCCCGACGACCATGGCCACGGCAAACGACAAACCGATGGTCATGCCGATCATCGCCATTGCCTTGGTGCGGTGCTGTTCGCGGGTCAGGTCGGAGAGTAGCGCCATCACCGCCGCTGAAATCGCCCCGGCGCCCTGCAGGATCCGCCCGGCGATCACGCCCCAGATCGAGTCTGCCTGAGACGCCAGCACGCTGCCGAGGGCAAAAACGATCAGCCCGAGGTAAATCACCGGACGGCGGCCAATGCGGTCGGAAATGATCCCGAACGGAATCTGGAAAATCGCCTGGGTCAGACCGTAAGCGCCAATAGCCAGCCCGATCAGGGCCGGGGTCGCTCCTGCCAGGTCCATGCCGTAGGTTGCCAATACCGGCAACACCATGAACATGCCAAGCATACGGAAGGCGAACACCAGGGCCAGACCGCTCGCTGCGCGAGTCTCGCTACCACTCATGCGTTCGCTGTGGGGATCGTGCATGGAAAAACCTCGTGTGAACCGGCGGCGATTCTACCAGTCCCATCGAAAGACGGGGTATATCGCGACGCTATGACGCGTATAGATGAAACTCTCTTCATGTAAGGTAAAAACCCTTCGCTTGATAGTGTGCATCCATCCAGTATTTGCCCGTATACTCCTACGTTTTCGACGCCCGCCGAGCGAGGCCACTTTGGACAAGATCCTGATACGTGGGGCCCGTACCCACAACCTGAAGAACATCGACCTGACCCTGCCACGGGACAAGCTGATCGTCATCACCGGCCTGTCCGGATCCGGCAAGTCGTCCCTGGCCTTCGATACGCTTTACGCCGAAGGTCAGCGCCGCTATGTCGAATCGCTGTCGGCCTACGCCCGACAGTTTCTGTCGATGATGGAAAAACCCGACGTCGACACCATCGAAGGCCTGTCGCCAGCGATCTCCATCGAACAAAAGTCGACCTCGCACAACCCGCGCTCTACGGTCGGCACCATCACCGAAATCTACGACTACCTGCGTCTGCTTTATGCACGCGTCGGTACGCCACGCTGTCCGGATCATGACATTCCGCTGGAAGCGCAGACCGTTAGCCAGATGGTCGACCTGGTGCTGGCGCAGCCGGAAGGCAGCAAACTGATGTTGCTGGCACCGGTTATTCGCGAGCGCAAAGGTGAACACCTTTCGGTCTTCGAAGAGCTGCGCGCCCAAGGTTTCGTTCGCGCCCGGGTCAACGGGCGGATCTGCGAACTGGACGAACTGCCCAAACTGGATAAACAGAAAAAGCACTCGATCGATGTGATCGTCGACCGCTTCAAGGTTCGCGCCGATCTGCAGCAACGTCTGGCCGAATCTTTCGAGACCGCGTTGAAACTGGCGGATGGCATTGCACTTGTCGCACCGATGGACGACGAACCGGGCGAAGAGATGATTTTCTCCGCGCGCTTCGCCTGCCCGATCTGCGGCCACGCGATCAGCGAACTGGAACCGAAGCTGTTCTCCTTCAACAACCCGGCCGGCGCTTGCCCGACCTGTGACGGCCTGGGGGTGAAGCAGTTCTTCGATATCAAACGGCTGGTCAATGGCGATCTGACCTTGGCCGAAGGTGCGATTCGCGGCTGGGACCGGCGTAACGTCTATTACTTCCAGATGCTCGGCTCACTCGCTTCACACTATGGTTTCAGCCTGGAAGTACCGTTCAACGAACTGCCGGCCGATCAGCAGAAATTCATCCTGCATGGCAGCGGCTCGCAGAACGTCGACTTCAAATACCTGAACGACCGTGGCGATATCGTCAAACGTTCGCACCCGTTCGAAGGCATCGTGCCGAACCTGGAGCGTCGCTACCGCGAGACCGAGTCGGCAAGCGTGCGCGAAGAGCTGGCCAAGTTTCTCAGCACCCAATCGTGCCCGGATTGTCGTGGTACCCGTCTGCGTCGCGAAGCGCGGCATGTGTGGGTTGGCGAGAAAACGCTGCCAGCGGTGACCAACCTGCCGATCGGCGACGCTTGCGAGTACTTCGGCGAGCTGAAGATGACTGGCCGTCGCGGCGAAATCGCCGACAAGATTCTCAAGGAAATTCGCGAGCGTCTGCAGTTCCTCGTCAACGTCGGTCTCGACTACCTGTCGCTGGACCGCAGTGCCGATACGCTGTCCGGTGGCGAAGCACAACGTATTCGTCTGGCCAGCCAGATCGGTGCCGGTCTCGTCGGTGTTCTGTACATCCTTGACGAACCGTCCATTGGTTTGCACCAGCGTGATAACGACCGCTTGCTCGGCACGCTCAAGCACCTGCGTGATATTGGCAACACTGTGATCGTGGTCGAACACGACGAAGACGCGATTCGTCTGGCCGATTACGTTGTGGATATCGGCCCGGGGGCTGGTGTGCATGGTGGGCAGATCGTGGCTGAGGGCACGCCGGCGGAAGTCATGGCGCACCCGGATTCCCTGACCGGTAAATACCTCTCGGGCCGCGTGAAGATTGAAGTGCCGGCCAAACGCACGCCACGCAATAAAAAGCTCAATCTGTCGCTCAAAGGGGCGCGCGGCAACAACCTGCGCAATGTCGATCTGGACATCCCGATTGGTCTGCTGACGTGCGTGACCGGCGTGTCCGGCTCGGGCAAATCGACGCTGATCAACAATACCTTGTTCCCGCTGAGCGCCACGGCCCTCAACGGCGCGACCACGCTGGAAGCAGCAGCGCACGACAGCATCAAGGGCCTGGAGCATCTCGACAAAGTGGTCGATATCGACCAGAGCCCGATCGGCCGTACACCGCGCTCCAACCCTGCTACCTATACCGGCCTGTTCACCCCGATCCGCGAGCTGTTCGCCGGCGTACCCGAGTCACGCTCCCGTGGTTACGGCCCGGGGCGTTTCTCGTTCAACGTCAAGGGTGGCCGCTGCGAAGCGTGCCAGGGCGACGGCCTGATCAAAGTGGAAATGCACTTCCTGCCAGACATCTACGTGCCATGCGATGTGTGCAAGAGCAAGCGCTACAACCGCGAAACCCTTGAGATCAAATACAAGGGCAAGAGCATCCACGAAACCCTCGAGATGACCATCGAAGAGGCCCGGGAGTTCTTTGACGCGGTGCCAGCCCTGGCGCGCAAGCTACAGACATTGATGGATGTCGGCCTGTCGTATATCAAGCTCGGGCAGTCGGCGACCACGTTGTCGGGTGGTGAGGCGCAGCGAGTGAAACTGTCTCGCGAGTTGTCCAAGCGTGACACCGGCAAAACACTGTACATCCTCGATGAGCCGACCACCGGTTTGCACTTCGCGGATATCCAGCAATTGCTCGACGTGCTGCATCGCTTACGCGACCACGGCAACACTGTGGTAGTAATCGAACACAACCTCGACGTGATCAAGACGGCTGACTGGCTGGTCGATCTCGGGCCGGAGGGCGGCTCCAAAGGTGGGCAGATCATTGCCACCGGCACGCCTGAGGATGTGGCCGAGATGAAGCAATCTCATACCGGTCATTACCTCAAGCCGCTGCTGATCCGCGATCGGGCTTAAACGCCAGGCATGAAAAAGCCCCTGTCACTTCATCAGTGACAGGGGCTTTTTGTATCGATTGCAATCAGGACGTGTGGGATTGCAGGTAGTTCTCGAGACCGATCAACTTGATCAGGCCCAACTGCTTTTCCAGCCAGTAGGTGTGATCCTCTTCGGTGTCGTTGAGCTGAACCCGCAAGATCTCACGGCTGACGTAATCCTTGTGCTGCTCGCACAGCTCAATGCCTTTGCACAGCGCTGCGCGAACTTTGTATTCAAGACGCAGATCCGCTTCGAGCATCTCCGGCACAGTGGTGCCGACATCCAGATCATCCGGACGCATACGCGGCGTGCCTTCGAGCATCAGAATTCGGCGCATCAACGCATCAGCGTGACCGGCTTCCTCTTCCATCTCATGGTTGATTCGCTCGTAGAGCTTGGTGAACCCCCAGTCCTCATACATCCGCGAATGAACGAAATATTGATCACGCGCGGCCAGTTCGCCGGTCAGCAACGTGTTGAGGTAATCGATTACGTCTGGGTGGCCTTGCATCGCCCTACATCTCCCTACTTGAAAGTCTGTAGTTTGAACCAAGCTGACCGGAAGGTCACCCGATTCGCGCAATAAAAGCGAAGATATTCTTAGAAAAGCAGCCTAAATAACGCAAAAACCGCCCAGATGAGGGCGGTTCTGCTTCTCGTTTAGACTTCGTTAAGCTGTACGTTGAGCAGCTTTGCGATTGCTTCTCCATACGCCGGATCGGCCTTGTAAAAGTGCTGCAACTGGCGATCGACGATATCAGTGGAAACGCCCGCCATGGCACCGGCGATATTGCTGACCAGCAATGCTCTCTGATCGTCGCTCATCAGGCGGAACAGCGCACCGGCGTGGCTGTAGTAATCGGTATCTTCGCGGTGATCGTAGCGATCGGCAGCACCGCTCAAGGCCAGCGCTGGTTCTGCGTAACGCGGAGCTTGTTTCGGTGCTTCGGTGTAGCTGTTCGGCTCGTAGTTAGGTGCCGCACCACCGTTACTGCCGAATGCCATCGAGCCGTCTCGCTGGTAAGTGTTAACCGGGCTGCGTGGCGCGTTCACCGGCAATTGCTGGTGATTGGTACCGACACGGTAGCGGTGCGCGTCGGCGTAGGCGAACACGCGGCCTTGCAGCATGCGATCCGGCGACAGACCGACACCCGGCACCATGTTGCTTGGGCCGAACGCCGCTTGCTCGACTTCAGCAAAGTAGTTTTGCGGGTTGCGATTCAGTTCCAGCTCACCCACTTCGATCAGCGGAAATTCTTTCTGCGACCAGGTTTTGGTGACGTCAAAAGGGTTCTCATAATGTGCCGCAGCCTGGGCCTCAGTCATGATTTGAATGCACACGCGCCATTTCGGGAAGTCACCGCGCTCGATGGCTTCGAACAGGTCGCGCTGGGCGTAGTCTGGATCAGTGCCCGCCAACCGTGCGGCATCGGCCGGTGCCAGATTCTTGATGCCTTGTTTGGTCTTATAGTGCCATTTCACCCAGTGACGCTCGCCTTGGGCGCTAATCAGACTGTAAGTGTGGCTGCCGAAGCCGTGCATGTGACGGTAGCCGTCAGGAATACCGCGATCAGAGAACAGAATGGTGACCTGGTGCAGCGCTTCAGGCGAATGCGACCAGAAGTCCCACATCATCTGCGCGCTTTTCAGGTTGCTTTGCGGCAGGCGTTTCTGGGTGTGGATAAAGTCTGGAAATTTCAGCGGATCACGAATGAAGAACACTGGCGTGTTGTTACCCACGATGTCCCAATTACCTTCTTCAGTGTAGAACTTCAACGCGAAACCCCGTGGATCGCGCTCGGTGTCGGCAGAACCGCGTTCGCCGCCTACCGTCGAGAAACGCAGGAACGTCGGGGTTTGCTTGCCAACAGATTCAAACAGCTTGGCGCTGGTGTAATCCGTGATATCGCGGGTAACGGTGAATGTGCCGTAAGCTCCCGAGCCTTTGGCATGAACGCGACGTTCAGGAATGTTTTCACGGTTGAAGTGGGCGAGCTTCTCGATCAGATGAAAATCGTCAAGCAGCAACGGGCCACGAGGGCCGGCGGAGCGAGAATTCTGGTTATCAGCGACAGGTGCGCCACTGGCGGTCGTAAGCGTTTTGATCTGGCTCATACGGTCTTCTTCCTCTGTCAGTCTTGAAACTGCCGGCTAATCGGCTTGCTGGGAAGTATCGATCATCCATGTGACACCTACAAATTCATTAACTTGCAAGCTTCGATAGATAATTACTAATTATGTTTCCCGGCACATAGTGGCAACAGAGACATGTCAGAAGCTTGTATGAAGAGCGCATTTTCTTGCGCACACAAAAAACCGGGCACTAGGCCCGGTTCCTTGTTTCAGACTGACGTCTTACTCGGCGGATACAGCTTCGCCAGCAGTAGCACGATCAACCAACTCGACGTACGCCATAGGCGCGTTGTCGCCAGCGCGGAAACCGCACTTGAGGATGCGCAGGTAGCCACCCTCACGGGTAGCGTAACGCTTGCCCAGGTCGTTGAAGAGCTTACCAACGATAGCTTTCGAACGAGTACGGTCGAAAGCCAGACGGCGGTTAGCCAGGCTATCTGTCTTGGCCAGAGTGATCAGCGGCTCAGCAACGCGACGCAGTTCTTTGGCTTTTGGCAGAGTAGTTTTGATCAGCTCGTGCTCGAACAGCGACACCGCCATGTTTTGGAACATGGCCTTGCGGTGCGAGCTGGTGCGGCTCAGGTGACGACCACTTTTACGATGACGCATGGTTCATTCCTTACCAAACACTACGTTCGGTGATTACGACGATCAGGCAGTCGCCTTGTCGTCCTTCTTAAGACTTGCAGGCGGCCAGTTGTCGAGGCGCATGCCGAGGGACAGACCGCGGGAGGCCAGAACGTCCTTGATTTCAGTCAAGGATTTCTTGCCAAGGTTCGGAGTCTTCAACAGCTCTACTTCGGTACGCTGAATCAGGTCACCGATGTAGTAGATGTTTTCCGCCTTAAGGCAGTTAGCCGAACGTACAGTCAGTTCCAGATCGTCAACCGGGCGAAGCAGGATCGGATCGATCTCGTCTTCCTGCTCGACAACCACTGGCTCACTGTCACCTTTGAGGTCGACGAACGCAGCCAACTGCTGTTGCAGGATGGTTGCAGCGCGGCGAATAGCCTCTTCAGGATCCAGAGTACCGTTGGTTTCCAGATCAATAACCAGCTTGTCCAGGTTGGTACGCTGCTCGACACGGGCGTTTTCCACCACGTATGCGATACGGCGAACCGGGCTGAACGAAGAGTCAAGCTGCAAGCGACCGATGCTGCGGCTTTCGTCTTCATCGCTCTGACGCGAGTCGGCTGGTTCATAACCACGACCACGAGCTACGGTGAGCTTCATGTTCAGGGCGCCGTTAGACGCCAGGTTAGCGATTACGTGATCGGGATTAACGATCTCGACATCATGATCCAGCTGAATATCGGCAGCGGTAACCACCCCCGAACCCTTCTTCGACAAGGTCAGCGTAACTTCGTCACGACCGTGCAGCTTGATGGCCAGACCTTTAAGGTTCAACAGGATTTCAATTACGTCTTCCTGTACACCTTCGATGGCGCTGTACTCGTGGAGCACACCGTCAATCTCGGCCTCGACTACTGCGCAGCCGGGCATTGAGGACAACAGGATGCGTCGCAGCGCGTTGCCCAGGGTGTGGCCAAAACCACGCTCGAGAGGCTCGAGAGTGATCTTGGCGCGGGTTGGACTGACAACCTGCACATCAATGTGGCGGGGTGTCAGGAACTCATTTACCGAAATCTGCATGGATGCACCTATTTTCTAGCCCTTACTTGGAGTAGAGCTCGACAATCAGGCTTTCGTTGATGTCGGCGGACAGATCACTGCGAGCAGGAACGTTCTTGAAAACGCCCGACTTCTTCTCAGTGTCTACTTCTACCCATTCTACGCGGCCACGTTGGGCACACAGATCGAGAGCTTGGACAATGCGAAGTTGGTTTTTTGCTTTCTCGCGAACTGCAACCACGTCACCAGCACGAACCTGATACGACGGAACGTTTACGGTCTGACCGTTAACGCTGATCGACTTGTGCGATACCAGCTGACGGGATTCGGCACGAGTCGAACCAAAGCCCATACGGTATACAACGTTGTCCAGACGGCATTCGAGCAGTTGCAGCAGGTTTTCACCGGTTGCACCTTTCTTGCCAGCAGCTTCTTTGTAGTAGCCGCTGAACTGACGCTCGAGAACGCCGTAGATACGACGGACCTTCTGCTTTTCACGCAGTTGGGTGCCGTAATCGGACTGGCGACCGCGGCGTTGGCCGTGGATACCAGGTGCTGCTTCAATGTTGCACTTCGATTCGATCGCGCGCACGCCGCTCTTCAGAAAGAGATCGGTGCCTTCGCGACGAGCGAGTTTGCATTTTGGACCAATGTAACGAGCCATTCTTTACAATCTCCTGGATTACACGCGGCGCTTCTTCGGCGGACGGCACCCGTTGTGCGGGATTGGCGTCACGTCGGTGATGCTGGCGATCTTGTAGCCACAGCCGTTCAAAGCGCGGACTGCGGATTCACGACCTGGACCTGGGCCCTTGACGTTAACGTCGAGGTTTTTCAGGCCGTATTCCAGCGCAGCTTGACCAGCACGTTCAGCAGCTACTTGAGCAGCAAACGGCGTGGACTTGCGGGAACCGCGGAAACCCGAACCACCGGAGGTAGCCCAGGAAAGAGCGTTACCTTGACGGTCGGTAATGGTCACGATGGTGTTGTTAAAAGATGCATGGATGTGGGCGATGCCATCAACCACTGTCTTTTTAACTTTTTTACGAGGACGAGCAGCAGGTTTTGCCATGATTAAATTCCTGTCGATTCGCTGGGGCGATTACTTGCGGATCGGCTTACGCGGACCTTTACGGGTACGCGCGTTGGTCTTGGTACGCTGACCGCGTACTGGCAGACCACGACGATGACGCAGACCGCGATAGCAACCGAGGTCCATCAAGCGCTTGATTTTCATGTTGATTTCGCGACGCAGGTCACCTTCAGTGGTGAACTTCGCCACTTCGCCACGCAGCTGTTCAATTTGCTCGTCGCTCAGATCTTTGATCTTTGCTGCTGGGTTTACCCCAGTCACTGCACAGATCTTCTGCGCAGTAGTGCGACCAACACCATAGATGTAGGTCAGCGAGATAACAGTATGCTTGTTATCTGGAATGTTAACGCCTGCAATACGGGCCATTCAGTGGGACTCCAATTGACAGCTACCTACGCCCCGGAAGCCAAGAAATAGGGCGCGAGATAATATCGCTGTAATAACAAATAATCAACCCGGTAGCGCACTAGCTACCGGGCTTGAAGCACAATCACACTCAGCCTTGGCGCTGTTTGTGACGCGGTTCCGCGCTGCAAATTACTCGAACAACACCTTCGCGGCGAATAATCTTGCAGTTACGGCACAGCTTTTTCACCGATGCACGAACTTTCATCACCAACTCCTCGAACCTTATGGGTACTCAGCGCAACATGCCGCTGCCGTAACCCTTCAGGTTGGCTTTCTTCATCAGGGATTCGTACTGGTGCGAAACGAGGTGCGATTGTACTTGGGACATGAAGTCCATCACAACCACGACCACGATCAGCAACGAGGTCCCGCCAAGGTAGAACGGAACGTTTGCTGCAACCACCAGGAACTGGGGCAACAGACACACGGCCGTCATGTAAAGAGCACCGAACATGGTCAAGCGGGTCAGAACGCCATCAATGTAGCGCGCCGACTGCTCACCTGGACGGATGCCCGGAATAAAGGCACCGGACTTCTTCAGGTTTTCCGCTACGTCTTTCGGATTGAACATCAACGCCGTATAGAAGAAGCAGAAGAAAATAATCCCTGCACTAAACAGCAGAATATTCAACGGCTGACCAGGAGCGATCGACTGCGAGATGTCCTGCAACCAGCCCATACCTTCAGACTGACCGAACCAGGCACCCAACGAAGCCGGGAACAGCAAAATGCTGCTCGCGAAAATAGCCGGAATAACACCGGCCATGTTCACCTTCAACGGCAGGTGGCTAGTCTGCGCAGCAAAAACCTTGCGGCCCTGCTGACGCTTGGCGTAGTGAACAGCGATACGACGCTGACCACGCTCAATGAACACCACGAAACCGATAATCGCTACTGCCAGCAAACCGATGGCAACCAAGGCGAAGATGTTGATATCACCCTGACGCGCAGACTCGAAAGACTGCCCGATTGCTCTCGGAAGACCGGCGACGATACCCGAAAAAATCAACATCGAGATACCGTTACCTACACCACGCTCAGTAATCTGCTCACCCAGCCACATCATGAACATCGCACCAGCCACAAAAGTGGATACCGCGACGAAATGGAAGCCAAAGTCACCAGTGAACGCAACGCCCTGCCCCGCCAGACCAATGGACATGCCAATAGCCTGAACGAGAGCGAGGACGACGGTGCCGTAGCGGGTGTACTGGCTGATCTTGCGACGGCCAGCTTCACCTTCCTTCTTCAACTGCTCCAGCTGCGGACTGACGGCGGTCATCAGCTGCATGATGATCGATGCCGAAATGTACGGCATGATCCCCAATGCAAAGATGCTCATCCGTTCCAGCGCGCCGCCGGAGAACATGTTGAACAAGCTAAGAATGGTCCCCTCATTCTGTCGAAACAGGTCTGCGAGTCGGTCCGGGTTGATACCTGGAACCGGGATGTGTGCGCCTATTCGGTAGACGATAATCGCCAGGAACAGAAAACGCAGACGAGCCCAGAGTTCAGACATACCGCCTTTGCCGAGCGCAGAGAGAGCACCTTGCTTAGCCATTTATTCCTCGAACTTGCCGCCAGCTGCTTCGATAGCCGCACGCGCACCTTTGGTGGCGCCGATTCCCTTGCCGATAGTGACAGCGCGAGTCACTTCACCGGACAGCATGATTTTCACACGCTGTACGTTGACGTTGATCACGTTGGCATCTTTCAGGGACTGCACGGTGACGATGTCGCCTTCCACTTTAGCCAGCTCGGACAGACGCACTTCTGCGCGGTCCATGGCTTTCAGGGAAACGAAACCGAACTTCGGCAGGCGACGATGCAGCGGCTGTTGACCGCCTTCAAAGCCTGGAGCAATGGTGCCACCGGAACGGGAGGTTTGACCTTTGTGACCACGGCCACCAGTCTTACCCAAACCGCTACCGATACCACGGCCCGGACGATGCTTTTCGCGACGGGAACCCGGCGCTGGACTCAGATCATTGAGTTTCATCGATTAACCCTCGACACGCAGCATGTAGTAAGCCTTGTTGATCATCCCGCGATTCTCGGGAGTATCCTGGACTTCTACAGTGTGACCGATGCGACGCAGACCCAGACCCTTAACGCACAGTTTGTGGTTAGGGATGCGGCCGGTCATGCTTTTGATCAGCGTTACTTTAACGGTAGCCATGATCAGAAGATCTCCTTGACGCTTTTGCCACGCTTGGCGGCAATGGATTCAGGAGACTGCATAGCTTTCAAACCTTTGAAAGTGGCGTGAACCACGTTTACCGGGTTAGTCGAGCCGTAGCACTTGGCCAGAACGTTCTGAACGCCAGCAACTTCGAGGACAGCACGCATAGCGCCGCCAGCGATGATACCGGTACCTTCAGAAGCAGGCTGCATGTACACCTTCGAAGCGCCGTGAGCGGACTTCATTGCGTACTGCAGAGTGGTGCCGTTCAGATCAACTTGGATCATGTTGCGGCGAGCAGCTTCCATTGCCTTCTGGATCGCAGCAGGCACTTCACGCGACTTGCCACGGCCGAAGCCAACACGCCCTTTACCATCACCCACCACGGTCAACGCGGTGAAAGTGAAGATACGGCCGCCTTTAACGGTTTTGGCTACGCGGTTAACTTGAACCAGCTTCTCAATGTAGCCTTCGTCGCGCTTTTGGTCGTTATTTGACATAACTTAGAACTCCAGCCCAGCTTCACGAGCAGCATCAGCCAGCGCTTTCACGCGACCGTGGTACTTGAAGCCAGAGCGGTCGAAAGCCACTTGCGAGACGCCAGCGGCCTTAGCACGCGTAGCGACCAGCTGGCCAACCTTTGTGGCCGCGTCGATGTTGCCAGTGGCACCATCACGCAGTTCTTTATCCAAAGTCGAGGCGCTTGCCAGGACCTTGTTGCCGTCGGCCGAGATGACCTGGGCGTAGATGTGCTGCGACGAGCGGAACACGCAGAGACGCACGACTTCGAGTTCGTGCATTTTCAGGCGTGCTTTGCGAGCGCGACGCAGTCGAGTAACTTTTTTGTCGGTCATTTGCTATGCCCTACTTCTTCTTGGCTTCTTTACGACGGACGACTTCGTCCGCGTAGCGCACACCTTTGCCTTTGTACGGCTCTGGTGGACGGAAGTCGCGGATCTCAGCGGCCACTTGACCTACCAGCTGCTTGTCGATGCCCTTGATCAGGATATCGGTCTGGCTAGGAGTCTCAGCGGTGATGCCTTCCGGCAGTTCGTAATCCACTGGGTGCGAGAAGCCAAGGGCCAGGTTCAAAACCGTGCCTTTTGCTTGCGCCTTGTAACCAACACCGACCAGCTGGAGCTTGCGCTCGAAGCCTTGGCTTACGCCTTGGACCATGTTGTTTACCAACGCACGCGTGGTACCGGCCATTGCGCGAGTTTGTTGATCGCCATTGCGAGCAGCGAAACGCAGCTCACCAGCTTCTTCAACGATCTCAACGGACGAATGGATGTTCAGTTCAAGAGTACCCTTGGCACCCTTCACCGAAAGCTGTTGGCCTGCGAATTTTACTTCGACACCGGCTGGCAGCTTAACGGGGTTCTTAGCGACGCGAGACATGCTTATCCCCCCTTAGAACACAGTGCAAAGAACTTCGCCGCCGACACCGGCAGCGCGCGCAGCACGATCCGTCATCACACCTTTGTTGGTGGAGACGATAGACACGCCAAGACCGCCACGAACTTTCGGCAGATCTTCAACGGACTTGTACTGACGCAGGCCTGGACGACTAACGCGCTTCACTTCTTCGATAACCGGACGGCCTTCGAAGTACTTCAGCTCGATGGACAACGACGGCTTAGCGTCGGTGGTGATCTGAAAATCCGCGATGTAACCTTCGTCCTTCAGGACTTTTGCTACAGCCACCTTCAGCGTGGAAGACGGCATGCTTACGACAGACTTTTCAGCCATCTGGGCATTACGGATTCGAGTTAGCATGTCCGCTAACGGGTCCTGCATACTCATGGGCTAGACGCTCCTAATACAGAAAAATTAGCCTTGCGGCTACTACTTGTCGCCGAGAACTTCCGGGCATGAAAAACACGGGCTCAGGCGAGCCGGTCATTCTAGACACACCCCAGAAATGAATCAAGCCCCAAAAGGGGCTTGATTCAGATTCAAGGCCACCGATGGTCAGGTTCTTGCGAACCCGAACATCGAGACTTTGACAGCAATTACCAGCTGGCTTTAACCAGACCTGGTACGTCACCACGCATTGCAGCTTCACGCAGCTTGTTACGGCCAAGGCCGAACTTGCGGTAAACGCCGTGCGGACGACCAGTCAGGCGGCAACGGTTACGCATGCGCGAAGCGCTTGCGTCACGTGGTTGCTTCTGCAGAGCTACGGTAGCTTCCCAACGCGCTTCTGGACTTGCGTTCAGATCAACGATGATAGCTTTCAGCGCTGCACGCTTGGTGGCGTACTTGGCAACGGTGAGCTGACGCTTCAGCTCACGGTTTTTCATGCTCTTCTTGGCCATTTTCCTACTCCAATCAGTTGCGGAACGGGAATTTGAAAGCACGCAGCAGAGCGCGGCCTTCATCATCGTTCTTGGCAGTGGTGGTCAGGGTAATGTCCAGACCGCGGAGAGCATCGATCTTGTCGTAGTCGATTTCCGGGAAAATGATCTGCTCTTTCACGCCCATGCTGTAGTTGCCACGACCATCGAAGGACTTGGCATTCAGGCCGCGGAAGTCGCGAACCCGAGGCAGGGAGATCGACAACAGACGATCCAGGAACTCGTACATACGCTCACGGCGCAGAGTCACCTTGACGCCGATCGGCCATCCTTCACGGACTTTAAAGCCAGCGATGGATTTACGAGCGTAGGTCACAACGACTTTTTGGCCGGTGATCTTTTCCAGGTCAGCAACAGCATGCTCGATGACTTTTTTGTCACCAACAGCTTCGCCCAGACCCATGTTCAGGGTGATTTTTGTAACGCGTGGAACTTCCATCACGTTCGAAAGCTTAAGTTCTTCCTTAAGCTTCGGTGCGATTTCCTTCCAGTAAATCTCTTTTAGTCGTGCCATGGTCTTCTACCTAGCAGTGTTCAAGCATCAACCGCTTTTTGGGTCGACTTGAAGACACGAATTTTCTTGCCGTCTTCTACTTTGAAACCAACGCGGTCAGCCTTGTTGGTTTCGCCGTTGAAAATGGCGACGTTAGAAGCGTCCAGTGGAGCTTCTTTTTCGACGATACCGCCTTGCACGCCCGACATCGGGTTAGGCTTGGTATGACGCTTTACCAGGTTCAGACCGCTGATAACCAGACGGTTATTAGCAAGAACCTTGAGCACCTTACCGCGCTTACCTTTGTCTTTGCCGGCGATCACGATGATCTCGTCGTCACGACGAATCTTTTGCATGTCGGATCTCCTTACAGCACTTCTGGGGCGAGCGAGACGATCTTCATGAACTTCTCAGTACGAAGTTCACGGGTCACTGGCCCAAAGATACGGGTGCCGATCGGCTCTTGCTTGTTGTTCAGAAGAACAGCAGCGTTGCCATCAAAGCGGATAATGGAGCCATCAGCACGACGTACGCCGTGACGAGTGCGGACTACAACAGCAGTCATCACTTGGCCTTTTTTCACTTTACCGCGAGGAATTGCTTCCTTCACGGTAACTTTGATGATGTCACCGATACCAGCGTAACGACGATGGGAGCCACCCAGCACCTTGATGCACATAACACGGCGAGCGCCGCTGTTATCGGCCACATCGAGCATGGATTGAGTCTGAATCATATAATTTCTCCGACCCCTAGTCCTTAGACTTCCACAGCGCGTTCGAGAACATCAACCAGCGCCCAAGACTTGGTCTTGGCCATAGGACGAGTTTCACGAATAGTGACTTTGTCGCCGATGTGGCACTGGTTGGTTTCGTCGTGCGCGTGCAGCTTAGTCGAACGCTTAACGTATTTACCGTAGATCGGGTGCTTTACGCGACGCTCGATCAGTACGGTGATGGTTTTGTCCATCTTGTCGCTGACAACACGGCCAGTCAGCGTACGGACAGTTTTTTCGGCTTCAGCCATGATCACTTACCTGCCTGCTGGTTGAGCACAGTCTTCACGCGAGCGATGTCACGTTTAACTTGCGAGAGCAGATGAGACTGCCCCAACTGGCCAGTTGCTTTCTGCATACGCAGATTGAACTGGTCGCGCAGCAAGCCGAGCAGTTGCTCGTTCAGCTGCTGTGCGGATTTTTCACGAAGTTCATTCGCTTTCATCACATCACCGTCCGTTTAACAAAGGCGGTGGCGAGCGGCAGCTTTGCAGCAGCCAGGGCAAAAGCCTCACGCGCCAGCTCTTCAGAAACACCCTCGATTTCATACAGGACTTTGCCTGGCTGAATCTGGGCAACCCAGTACTCCACACTACCCTTACCTTTACCCATACGAACTTCGAGGGGCTTTTTGGAAATAGGCTTGTCCGGGAATACACGGATCCAGATCTTGCCGCCACGTTTAACGTGACGGGTCAGAGCACGACGCGCTGACTCGATCTGACGAGCGGTGAGACGACCACGAGCTACAGACTTCAGCGCGAACTCGCCGAAGCTGACTTTGCTACCGCGCTGAGCCAGACCACGGTTGTGGCCTGTCATCTGCTTGCGGAACTTCGTACGCTTAGGTTGCAACATTTGGCGTACCCCTTACTTAGCAGCTTTTTTACGAGGCGCTGGTGCTTGTGGTTTCAGCTCTTCTTGGCGACCACCAATTACTTCGCCTTTGAAGATCCAAACCTTTACACCGATCACACCGTAAGTGGTGTGAGCTTCGTAGTTGGCATAGTCGATGTCGGCACGCAGGGTGTGCAATGGCACACGACCTTCGCGATACCATTCAGTACGTGCGATTTCAGCACCGCCGAGACGACCGCTCACTTGGATTTTGATGCCCTTGGCACCAATGCGCATGGCGTTCTGTACTGCGCGCTTCATAGCGCGACGGAACATTACACGACGCTCCAGCTGCTGAGCTACGCTCTGCGCAACCAGCATACCGTCGAGCTCCGGCTTGCGGATCTCTTCGATATTGATGTGCACAGGCACACCCATTTGCTTGGTCAGGTCCTGACGCAGTTTCTCAACATCTTCACCTTTCTTCCCGATAACGATACCTGGACGAGCGGTGTGGATGGTGATACGTGCAGTTTGGGCCGGACGATGGATATCGATACGGCTTACGGACGCGCTTTTTAGTTTGTCTTGGAGATACTCACGCACTTTCAGATCTGCGAACAAGTAGTCCGCATAAGTCCGACCGTCTGCGTACCAGACGGAGGTGTGCTCCTTGACGATTCCCAGGCGAATGCCAATGGGATGTACTTTCTGACCCATCTCTTCGACTCCGTTACTTGTCAGCAACCTTGACAGTGATATGGCAAGACCGCTTGACGATGCGATCAGCACGGCCTTTGGCACGTGGCATGATGCGCTTCAGCGAACGCCCTTCGTTGACGAAAACGGTGCTGACCTTCAGGTCATCAACGTCTGCGCCTTCGTTATGCTCGGCGTTGGCTACGGCCGACTCCAGCACTTTCTTCATGATCTCGGCGGCTTTCTTACTGCTGAAAGCCAACAAGTTGAGCGCTTCGCCCACCTTCTTCCCGCGGATCTGGTCGGCGACCAAGCGGGCTTTCTGGGCGGAGATTCGAGCGCCCGACAACTTAGCGGCTACTTCCATTTCCTAACCCCTTAACGCTTGGCTTTCTTGTCAGCCACGTGCCCGCGATAGTTGCGGGTACCGGCGAACTCGCCCAGTTTGTGGCCGACCATGTCTTCGTTAACGAGAACTGGGACGTGCTGACGACCGTTGTGTACTGCGATGGTCAGACCGACCATTTGTGGCAGGATCATCGAACGACGCGACCAAGTCTTAATTGGTTTGCGATCGTTCTTTTCCGCCGCCACTTCGATCTTCTTCAGTAGGTGAAGATCAATAAAAGGACCTTTTTTCAGAGAACGTGGCACTGTCGTATCCCTCTATTTACTTGCGACGACGGACGATCATTTTGTCGGTACGCTTATTACCACGAGTCTTCGCGCCCTTAGTCGGGAAGCCCCATGGCGATACCGGATGACGACCACCAGAGGTACGACCTTCACCACCACCATGTGGGTGGTCAACCGGGTTCATGGCAACACCACGAACGGTTGGGCGAACGCCACGCCAGCGCTTGGCACCAGCTTTACCCAACGAACGCAGGCTGTGCTCGGAGTTCGAGACTTCGCCCAGGGTCGCACGGCATTCAGCCAGGACTTTACGCATTTCACCGGAACGCAGACGCAGGGTAACGTAAACGCCTTCACGAGCGATCAGCTGAGCCGAAGCACCAGCGGAACGAGCGATCTGTGCGCCTTTACCTGGCTTCAGTTCGATGCCGTGTACGGTAGAACCGACTGGGATGTTGCGCAGTTGCAGGGCGTTGCCTGGCTTGATTGGAGCCAGAGCGCCTGCGATCAGCTGGTCGCCAGCACTCACGCCTTTAGGGGCGATGATGTAGCGGCGCTCGCCGTCTGCGTAGCAGAGCAGTGCGATGTGAGCAGTACGGTTTGGATCGTATTCGATACGCTCGACAGTGGCGACGATGCCATCTTTGTCGTTGCGACGGAAATCGACCATACGATAATGCTGCTTATGACCACCACCGATGTGACGCGTGGTAATACGGCCATTGTTGTTACGACCACCAGTCTTCGATTTTTTCTCGAGCAGCGGTGCGTGAGGAGCGCCTTTATGCAGCTCCTGGTTGACCACCTTGACCACAAAACGGCGGCCAGGGGAAGTCGGTTTGCATTTAACGATTGCCATGATGCACCCCTTCCTTACTCAGCACTGCTGCTGAAATCGAGATCTTGGCCTGGCTGAAGGGAGATAACTGCCTTCTTCCAGTCATTACGCTTGCCCAGACCGCGAGCAGTGCGCTTGCTCTTACCCAGAACATTCAGGGTAGTGACGCGCTCTACTTTCACGCTGAACAGGCTTTCGACGGCCTTCTTGATTTCCAGCTTGGTTGCGTCAGTAGCAACCTTGAAAACGAACTGGCCTTTCTTGTCTGCCAGAACCGTAGCCTTCTCGGAAACGTGCGGGCCAAGCAGAACTTTAAATACGCGTTCCTGGTTCATCCCAGCAGCTCCTCGAATTTCTTCACGGCCGACACGGTGATCAACACCTTGTCGTATGCGATCAGACTAACTGGATCGGAACCTTGAACGTCACGTACATCTACGTGCGGCAGGTTACGAGCAGCCAGGTACAGGTTCTGATCAACAGCGTCCGACACGATCAAAACGTCGGTCAGGCTCATGTTGTTCAGCTTGCCCAGCAGATCTTTGGTTTTCGGAGTTTCAACAGCGAAATCCTGAACCACGACCAGACGATCAGTACGCACCAGCTCAGCAAGGATGGAACGCATTGCTGCGCGATACATCTTCTTGTTCAGCTTCTGGGAGTGATCCTGTGGACGTGCTGCAAAAGTGGTACCGCCGCCACGCCAGATTGGGCTACGGATAGTACCGGCACGAGCACGGCCAGTACCTTTCTGACGCCATGGGCGCTTACCGCCACCACGAACGTCGGAACGGGTCTTCTGCTGCTTGGTACCTTGACGGCCGCCGGCCATGTAGGCCACGACTGCTTGGTGAACCAGCGTCTCGTTGAATTCGCCGCCAAATGTCAGTTCGGAAACTTCGATCGCTTGAGCGTCATTTACATTTAATTGCATGTCAGCTTCCCCTTAACCGCGAGCCTTGGCTGCTGGACGTACAACCAGGTTGCCGCCAGTAGCGCCAGGAACAGCACCCTTGACCAACAACAGATTGCGTTCAGCGTCCACGCGCACTACTTCCAGGGACTGCACGGTCACGCGCTCAGCGCCCATATGACCGGACATTTTTTTGCCCTTGAATACACGACCAGGAGTCTGGCACTGGCCGATAGAGCCTGGGACGCGGTGGGATACGGAGTTACCGTGGGTGTTATCTTGCCCGCGGAAATTCCAACGCTTGATCGTACCCTGGAAGCCTTTACCCTTGGACTGACCGGTTACATCAACCAGTTGACCAGCGGCGAAGATTTCAGCGTTGATCAGATCGCCAGCCTGGTACTCGCCTTCTTCAAGACGGAATTCCATGGTAGTGCGACCAGCGGCAACGTTCGCTTTAGCGAAGTGGCCAGCCTGAGCTGCTGTTACACGCGAAGCACGACGCTCGCCGACAGTGACTTGCACTGCACGATAGCCATCGGTCTCTTCAGTTTTGAACTGGGTGACGCGATTCGGCTCGATCTCAATGACCGTGACCGGAATGGAGACACCTTCTTCGGTGAAAATACGGGTCATACCGCATTTACGACCGACTACACCAATAGTCATGTTGTAAACCTCATGAGTGTACGGGGCTTTCACCCGCTATGGCCGCCCATTTCAGAGCGTTACACGACTAAGACCGAGTCTTAGCCGAGGCTGATCTGCACTTCCACACCGGCCGCAAGATCAAGCTTCATAAGAGCATCAACGGTTTTATCCGTTGGCTGGACAATGTCCAGAACGCGCTTATGAGTGCGGATTTCGTACTGGTCGCGCGCGTCTTTGTTGACGTGCGGAGAAACCAGAACGGTGAACCGCTCTTTACGGGTAGGCAGTGGAATTGGACCACGCACTTGAGCACCAGTACGTTTCGCGGTTTCCACGATTTCCTGGGTTGATTGGTCGATCAGGCGATGGTCGAAAGCCTTCAACCTGATACGGATTTGCTGATTTTGCATTGGATTTCAGACTCCGGCTGCTATTCCCACCGAGCGCAATACGCCCGTTAAAAGGAGGCGCAATTCTATAGACGCCCCAGATGGGTGTCAACCCAATAAAAAAGCCCCCGCTGAGCGGGGGCTTTTTTCAAAGCATCAAGCAAACTCTAAAAAAGAGAATTACTCGATGATTTTGGCTACGACGCCAGCGCCGACGGTACGACCGCCTTCACGGATAGCGAAACGCAGACCGTCTTCCATCGCGATGGTTTTGATCAGGGTAACAGTCATCTGAATGTTGTCACCTGGCATTACCATTTCAACGCCTTCTGGCAGCTCGCAGTTACCAGTCACGTCAGTAGTACGGAAGTAGAACTGTGGACGGTAGCCTTTGAAGAACGGAGTGTGACGACCGCCTTCTTCCTTGCTCAGAACGTAAACTTCTGCGGTGAACTTGGTGTGCGGCTTAACCGAACCCGGCTTAACCAGAACCTGACCACGTTCAACGTCGTCACGCTTGGTACCACGCAGCAGAACGCCGCAGTTCTCGCCAGCACGACCTTCGTCGAGCAGCTTGCGGAACATTTCAACACCGGTGCAAGTAGTAACGGTGGTGTCACGCAGACCAACGATTTCCAGCGGATCCTGAACGCGAACGATACCGCGCTCGATACGACCAGTCACAACAGTACCGCGACCCGAGATCGAGAATACGTCTTCGATTGGCATCAGGAATGGCTTGTCGATCATACGAACTGGTTCTGGGATGTAAGCATCCAGAGTCTCAACCAGTTTCTTGACGGCAGTGGTGCCCATCTCGTTGTCGTCTTTGCCTTCCAGAGCCATACGAGCCGAACCGATGATGATTGGAGTGTCATCGCCCGGGAAGTCGTAGGTGGACAGCAGGTCACGAACTTCCATCTCAACCAGTTCCAGCAGCTCTGCGTCGTCTACCAGGTCAGCCTTGTTCAGGAAAACCACGATGTACGGAACGCCTACCTGACGGGACAGCAGGATGTGCTCACGGGTTTGTGGCATCGGACCATCAGCGGCCGAGCAAACCAGAATAGCGCCGTCCATCTGAGCAGCACCGGTGATCATGTTCTTCACATAGTCAGCGTGACCTGGGCAGTCAACGTGAGCGTAGTGACGGATCTTCGAGTTGTACTCAACGTGCGCGGTGTTGATGGTGATACCGCGAGCTTTTTCTTCTGGTGCGCTGTCGATCTTGTCGAAGTCAACGATTGCGGAACCGAAAACTTCCGAGCAAACGCGAGTCAGAGCAGCAGTCAGAGTGGTTTTACCGTGGTCAACGTGACCGATGGTGCCAACGTTGACGTGCGGTAGGGAACGATCAAATTTTTCTTTAGCCACGACAATTAACTCCTAGCCTAAAGGGGCTGAATCAGCCTTGTTTTTTGGTTACGGATTCGACGATGTGCGACGGAGCCGTATCGTATTTTTTGAATTCCATAGAGTAGCTTGCGCGACCCTGGGACATGGAACGAACGTCGGTCGCATAACCGAACATCTCACCCAGTGGAACTTCGGCGCGGATAACCTTGCCGGACACTGTGTCTTCCATACCCTGGATCATGCCGCGACGACGGTTAAGGTCGCCCATCACATCACCCATATAGTCTTCAGGCGTAACAACCTCTACAGCCATGATCGGCTCAAGCAACTCACCACCGCCCTTCTGGGCCAGTTGCTTGGTCGCCATGGAGGCAGCCACTTTAAACGCCATCTCGTTGGAGTCGACGTCGTGGTAAGAACCATCGAACACGGTAGCCTTCAGGCCGATCAGCGGATAGCCGGCAACAACGCCGTTCTTCATCTGCTCTTCGATACCCTTCTGGATAGCCGGGATGTATTCCTTAGGAACCACACCACCTACAACTTCGTTCACGAATTGCAGACCTTCCTGACCTTCGTCAGCAGGAGCAAAACGGATCCAGCAGTGGCCGAACTGACCACGACCGCCGGACTGACGAACGAACTTGCCTTCGATTTCACAGTTCTTCGTGATGCGCTCACGATACGAAACCTGAGGCTTGCCGATGTTGGCTTCGACGTTGAACTCACGGCGCATCCGGTCAACCAGGATGTCCAGGTGCAGCTCGCCCATGCCGGAGATGATCGTCTGACCAGTCTCTTCATCAGTTTTAACGCGGAAAGACGGGTCTTCCTGAGCAAGTTTGCCCAGAGCGATACCCATTTTTTCCTGGTCATCCTTGGTCTTAGGCTCTACGGCAACCGAAATAACCGGCTCCGGGAAGTCCATGCGAACCAGGATGATTGGCTTGTCAGCGTTGCAGAGGGTCTCACCAGTGGTGACGTCCTTCATGCCGATCAGGGCCGCGATGTCACCAGCGCGTACTTCCTTGATCTCTTCACGGGCGTTTGCGTGCATTTGCACCATACGACCCACGCGCTCTTTTTTACCTTTAACCGAGTTGATCACGCCGTCGCCGGAGTTCAACACGCCCGAGTAAACACGGACGAAGGTCAAGGTACCCACGAATGGGTCGGTAGCGATCTTGAACGCCAGAGCCGAGAACGGCTCCGCATCGTCTGCATGACGCTCCAGCTCGATTTCCTCGTTATCAGGGTCAGTACCCTTGATCGCAGGGATGTCGGTCGGTGCAGGCAGGAAGTCGATAACGGCGTCGAGAACCAGGGGAACACCCTTGTTCTTGAAGGAAGAACCGCAAACAGCCAGAACGATTTCGCCGGCGATAGTACGCTGACGCAAAGCAGCCTTGATCTCTTCGATCGACAGCTCTTCGCCTTCCAGGTACTTGTTCATCAGCTCTTCGTTGGCTTCAGCAGCAGCTTCAACCATGTTGTTGCGCCACTCTTCAGCCAGCTCTTGGAGCTCAGCAGGAATGTCCTTGCGAACAGGGACCATACCTTTGTCAGAGTCGTTCCAGTAGACAGCTTGCATGTTGATCAGATCGATCTGACCCTGGAAGTTGTCTTCGGAACCGATGGCCAACTGGATCGGCACCGGAGTGTGACCCAGACGCTGCTTGATCTGACCGATCACGCGCAGGAAGTTGGCACCAGCACGGTCCATCTTGTTTACGTAAACAAGACGTGGAACGCCGTATTTGTTGGCTTGACGCCATACGGTTTCCGACTGAGGCTCAACACCCGAAGTACCGCAGAACACAACGACAGCGCCGTCGAGTACACGCAGGGAACGCTCAACTTCAATAGTGAAGTCAACGTGGCCCGGGGTATCGATTACGTTGAAGCGGTGCTCGTCCTTGTACTGCTTCTCGGAACCTTTCCAGAAAGCGGTGATGGCAGCAGAAGTAATGGTAATACCACGCTCCTGCTCCTGCACCATCCAGTCTGTGGTCGCGGCGCCATCATGCACCTCGCCCATTTTGTGACTTTTGCCGGTGTAAAAAAGGACGCGCTCGGTGGTGGTGGTTTTACCAGCATCCACGTGAGCGACGATACCGATGTTACGGTAGCGGCTAATCGGAGTAGTACGAGCCATAAAGCCCTCGCAAAATTAGTGAAGCTAAAATTAGAAGCGGTAGTGCGAGAAAGCTTTGTTGGCTTCAGCCATACGGTGCACGTCTTCACGCTTCTTAACAGCAGCACCTTTACCTTCAGCAGCATCCAGCAGTTCGCCAGCCAAACGCAGAGCCATAGACTTCTCGCCACGCTTACGGGCGAAGTCTACCAACCAGCGCATTGCCAGAGCGTTACGACGGGAAGGACGAACCTCGACCGGAACCTGGTAAGTAGCACCACCAACGCGGCGCGACTTCACTTCGACCAGCGGAGCGATGGCGTCGAGTGCTTTTTCGAAGAGTTCCAGGGGATCGGTGCCAGCCTTACGGGTCGCAACGGTTTCCAGGGCACCATAAACGATACGTTCGGCAACAGCTTTCTTGCCGCTTTCCATAACGTGGTTCATGAATTTGGCGAGGATCTGGCTTCCGTATTTCGGATCGTCCAGAATCTCACGCTTTGCTGCTACGCGACGTCTTGGCATGATAAGCCCTCAAGCGGTCTTCAGGTTAGCTCGGGACAGATCCAATGGATGCGTGCCCGACCTTACTCTTATCGACTCAATAAAATGAAAATCTGCAAAACGGCCGATTACTTCGGACGCTTGGTACCGTACTTCGAACGACCCTGGTTACGGCCTTTAACGCCGGAAGTATCCAAGGAGCCGCGAACGGTGTGGTAACGAACACCTGGCAAGTCTTTTACACGACCGCCGCGGATCAGTACCACGCTGTGCTCTTGCAGGTTGTGACCTTCACCACCGATGTACGAGGAAACCTCGAAACCGTTGGTCAGGCGCACACGGCATACTTTACGCAGTGCCGAGTTAGGTTTTTTCGGCGTGGTGGTGTACACACGGGTGCACACGCCACGACGTTGCGGGCAGTTCTGCAGCGCAGGTACGTCGGATTTCTCGACGATACGCTTACGCGGCTGACGTACCAGCTGGTTGATAGTTGCCATCTACTAGCTCCACTGTTGTCTTGCGACGCTATTGTCTTGCAAGAAAAGCAAAATGGCAGGAACGAATTCCCGCCAAATTTAGGGGATCAAGAGTCTAAAGAGGATCTTGTCCCCAGTCAAGGCAAGGCCCCGACCTCCCCGCCCTTCGAACCTCGACAAAATGTCGCGATTCGATGAACGGAGCGATCAGGGCCATACGCTCATTTACCGCAGAACTCAGTTACCGCTCGAGTTCAGCGCTTCGGTCAGTGCAGCTTCCACTTCACTGGCGCTTACGCGCAACGGCTTGTCAGCATCACGGCGACGCTTGCGCTCGCTGTGATATGCCAGACCGGTACCGGCCGGGATCAGACGACCCACGACTACGTTTTCTTTCAGGCCGCGCAGGTAATCGCGCTTGCCGGTGACTGCCGCTTCGGTCAGTACACGGGTAGTTTCCTGGAAGGAAGCTGCCGAGATGAACGATTCGGTGGACAACGACGCCTTGGTGATACCCAACAGAACGCGAGTGTACTTGGAGACGAACTTGTCTTCGCCGCCCAAACGCTCGTTTTCTACCAGTACGTGAGTCAGTTCCATCTGGTCGCCCTTGATGAAACTCGAATCGCCGGATTCAGCGATTTCAACTTTACGCAGCATCTGACGCAGGATGGTCTCGATGTGCTTATCGTTGATCTTCACGCCCTGGAGACGGTAAACGTCCTGGATCTCGTTAACGATGTACTTGGCCAGCGCGCTCACACCCAGCAGACGCAGGATGTCGTGCGGATCGCTTGGGCCGTCGGAGATAACTTCGCCGCGGTTTACCTGTTCGCCTTCGAACACGTTCAGGTGACGCCACTTCGGAATCAGCTCTTCGTACGGATCGCTACCGTCGTTCGGGGTAATAACCAGACGGCGCTTGCCTTTGGTCTCTTTACCGAACGCGATGGTGCCGCTGACCTCAGCCAGAATCGACGCCTCTTTCGGACGACGAGCTTCGAACAAGTCGGCAACACGCGGCAGACCACCGGTGATGTCACGGGTCTTCGAAGTTTCTTGCGGGATACGAGCGATAACATCACCGATCGCAATCTTCGCACCGTCAGCCACACCGACCAGGGCGTTGGCTGGCAGGAAGTACTGAGCGATAACGTCAGTGCCTGGCAGCAACAGATCCTTGCCGTTGTCGTCGACCATCTTCACTGCTGGACGGATTTCTTTGCCCGCAGCTGGACGATCTTTCGCGTCGAGTACTTCAATGTTGGTCATACCGGTCAATTCGTCAGTCTGACGCTTGATCGTGATGCCTTCTTCCATGCCCACGTAGGTCACGGTACCTTTCATTTCGGTAACGATCGGGTGAGTGTGCGGATCCCACTTGGCCACGATTGCGCCAGCGTCGACCTTGTCACCTTCTTTAACCGAAATCACAGCACCGTACGGCAGCTTGTAACGCTCACGCTCACGACCGAAGTCATCAGCGATCGCCAGCTCACCGGAACGGGACACAGCAACCAGGTGACCATCCACTCGCTCAACATGCTTCAGGTTGTGCAGACGGACGGTACCGCCATTCTTCACCTGAACGCTGTCAGCTGCGGAAGTACGGCTAGCCGCACCACCGATGTGGAACGTACGCATCGTCAGCTGGGTACCCGGCTCACCGATGGACTGGGCAGCGATAACGCCGACCGCTTCACCGATGTTCACCTGGTGACCACGAGCCAGATCACGGCCGTAGCACTTGGCGCAAATGCCATAGCGGGTTTCGCAGCTGATCGGCGAACGCACGATCACTTCGTCGATGCTGTTCAGCTCGATGAACTCAACCCACTTCTCGTCTACCAGAGTGCCGGCAGGAACGATAACGTCCTCGGTACCTGGCTTGAATACGTCACGGGCAATAACACGACCCAATACGCGCTCACCCAACGGCTCTACAACGTCACCGCCTTCAATGTGCGGAGTCATCAGCAGACCGTGTTCGGTGCCGCAATCGATCTCGGTTACAACCAGATCCTGCGCCACGTCTACCAGACGACGAGTCAGGTAACCGGAGTTCGCAGTTTTCAACGCGGTATCCGCCAGACCTTTACGAGCACCGTGAGTGGAGATGAAGTACTGAAGTACGCTCAAACCTTCACGGAAGTTTGCAGTAATCGGCGTTTCGATGATGGAACCGTCCGGCTTGGCCATCAGACCACGCATACCGGCCAGCTGACGAATCTGTGCTGCGGAACCCCGCGCACCCGAGTCGGCCATCATGTACATCGAGTTGAAAGACTCTTGATCGACTTCAACGCCGTGACGGTCGATAACCTTCTCTTTCGAGAGGTTGGCCATCATTGCCTTGGAAACTTCGTCGTTCGCTTTCGACCAAAGGTCGATCACTTTGTTGTACTTCTCGCCCTGGGTTACCAGGCCGGAGGCGTACTGGCTCTCGATCTCTTTCACTTCGTCGGTGGCAGCACCGATGATGCGGGCTTTCTCGTCAGGGATAACGAAGTCGTTAACACCGATGGAAACGCCGGAGATGGTCGAGTAAGCGAAACCGGTGTACATCAACTGGTCAGCGAAGATCACGGTCTCTTTCAGACCAACCACGCGGTAGCACTGGTTGATCAGTTTGGAGATCGCCTTTTTCTTCATCGGCAGGTTGACGACGTCGTACGACAGACCTTTTGGCACAACCTGGAACAGCAGCGCACGGCCGACAGTGGTGTCGACGATACGGGTGCCGCTTACGCTGTTGCCGTCACGGTCGTTGACAGTTTCGTTAATACGAACCTTAACCTTGGCGTGCAGTGCGGCTTCACCGGCACGGAACACACGGTCAACTTCCTGCAGATCCGCAAATACACGACCTTCGCCTTTGGCGTTGATCGCTTCACGAGTCATGTAGTACAGACCCAATACAACGTCCTGCGACGGAACGATGATTGGCTCACCGTTGGCTGGCGACAGAATGTTGTTGGTCGACATCATCAACGCACGCGCTTCGAGCTGGGCTTCCAGCGTCAGCGGTACGTGCACGGCCATTTGGTCGCCGTCGAAGTCGGCGTTGTACGCGGCGCAGACCAGCGGGTGCAGCTGGATAGCCTTACCTTCGATCAGTACCGGTTCAAACGCCTGGATACCCAGACGGTGAAGGGTCGGTGCACGGTTGAGAAGAACCGGGTGTTCACGAATCACTTCAGCGAGAACGTCCCAAACCTCTGGCAGCTCGCGCTCGACCATTTTCTTGGCTGCTTTGATGGTGGTCGCGAGACCACGCATTTCCAGCTTGCCGAAAATGAACGGTTTGAACAGCTCGAGAGCCATCTTCTTCGGCAGACCGCACTGGTGCAGACGCAGGGTCGGGCCTACGGTAATTACCGAACGACCGGAGTAGTCAACACGCTTACCGAGCAAGTTCTGACGGAAACGACCTTGCTTACCCTTGATCATGTCAGCCAGGGATTTCAGAGGACGCTTGTTCGAACCGGTGATAGCGCGGCCACGACGACCGTTGTCGAGCAGAGCATCGACAGCTTCCTGCAACATACGCTTTTCGTTGCGCACGATGATGTCCGGAGCGGACAGATCCAGCAGGCGCTTCAAACGGTTGTTACGGTTGATCACTCGACGATACAGATCGTTGAGGTCGGAAGTCGCGAAGCGACCGCCATCCAGCGGGACCAGCGGACGCAGATCTGGCGGCAGAACCGGCAGAACGGTCAGCACCATCCACTCTGGCAGGTTGCCGGAACCCTGGAAGGCTTCCATCAACTTCAGACGCTTGGACAGCTTCTTGATCTTGGTTTCGGAGTTGGTTTGCGGAATTTCTTCACGCAGACGGCCAATCTCGTGTTCCAGGTCGATAGCGTGCAACAGTTCACGGACAGCTTCAGCACCCATGCGGGCGTCGAAGTCATCACCGAACTCTTCCAGCGCTTCAAAGTACTGCTCGTCGTTCAGCAGCTGACCTTTTTCAAGAGTGGTCATGCCTGGATCGATAACGACATAGCTCTCGAAGTAGAGAACGCGTTCGATATCACGCAGGGTCATGTCCATCAGCAAGCCGATACGGGACGGCAGCGATTTCAGGAACCAGATGTGGGCAACCGGCGAAGCCAGTTCGATGTGCGCCATGCGCTCACGACGAACCTTGGCCAGCGCAACTTCAACGCCGCACTTCTCGCAGATCACACCACGGTGCTTCAAGCGCTTGTACTTACCGCACAGGCACTCGTAATCCTTTACCGGGCCAAAGATCTTGGCGCAGAACAGGCCGTCACGCTCAGGTTTGAACGTACGGTAGTTGATGGTTTCCGGCTTTTTAACTTCACCGAACGACCATGAGCGGATCATCTCAGGCGAGGCCAATCCGATACGGATGGCGTCGAACTCTTCGACTTGACCCTGGTTTTTCAGCAAATTCAGTAGGTCTTTCAAGGCCTTTCCTCCTGGCGGAGCAGAGAGCGGGCAATCCTGCCCCGCTCTCGATTCGCGTCACGTGTTATTCGGTTTCCAGATCGATATCGATGCCGAGGGAACGAATTTCCTTGATCAACACGTTGAAGGACTCGGGCATGCCCGGCTCCATACGGTGATCGCCATCCACGATGTTTTTGTACATCTTGGTACGGCCGTTCACATCGTCCGACTTCACTGTGAGCATTTCTTGCAGAGTGTAAGCAGCACCGTATGCTTCCAGTGCCCAGACCTCCATCTCCCCGAAACGCTGACCACCGAACTGCGCCTTACCACCCAGCGGCTGCTGGGTAACCAGGCTGTACGAACCGGTAGAACGCGCGTGCATCTTGTCGTCTACCAAGTGGTTCAGCTTCAGCATGTACATGTAGCCAACGGTAACTGGACGCTCGAACTTGTTGCCGGTACGGCCATCAGTCAGCTGCATCTGGCCGCTTTCCGGCAGGTCTGCCAGTTTCAGCATGGCCTTGATTTCGCTTTCTTTGGCGCCGTCGAACACTGGAGTGGCCATTGGAACACCGCCACGCAGGTTCTTCGCCAGATCCAGGATTTCCTGATCGGAGAAGCTGTCCAGATCTTCGTTACGACCGCCGATCTGGTTGTAGATCTCGTCCAGGAAGGTGCGCAGTTCAGCGACTTTACGCTGCTCTTCGACCATCCGGTTGATCTTCTCGCCCAGACCTTTGGCCGCGAGGCCCAGGTGGGTTTCAAGGATCTGACCAACGTTCATACGCGAAGGTACGCCCAGCGGGTTGAGGACGACGTCGACCGGGGTGCCATTGGCATCGTGCGGCATGTCTTCAACCGGCATGATCACGGAGACCACACCTTTGTTACCGTGACGACCGGCCATCTTGTCGCCCGGCTGGATGCGACGACGGATTGCCAGGTAAACCTTGACGATTTTCAGCACGCCTGGAGCCAGGTCATCGCCCTGCTGCAGTTTGCGCTTCTTGTCTTCGAACTTGTCGTCCAGCAGACGACGGCGATCAACGATGTAGGCCTGAGCCTTCTCGAGCTGCTCGTTCAGAGCATCTTCAGCCATGCGCAGTTTGAACCACTGACCATGCTCAAGACCGTCGAGAACTTCGTCGGTGATGTCCTGACCTTTCTTCAGACCTGCGCCGCCCTCAGCCTTGTGGCCTACCAGAGCGGAACGCAGACGCTCGAAAGTCGCGCCTTCAACGATACGGAACTCTTCGTTCAGATCCTTGCGGATCTCGTCGAGCTGAGTCTTCTCGATCGACAGTGCACGAGCATCACGCTCAACGCCGTCGCGGGTGAAGACCTGTACGTCGATGACAGTACCTTTGGTACCGGTAGGTACACGCAGGGAGGTGTCTTTAACGTCGCTGGCTTTTTCACCGAAGATTGCACGCAGCAGTTTTTCTTCCGGAGTCAGTTGGGTCTCGCCTTTCGGAGTGACCTTACCTACCAGGATGTCGCCAGCGCCAACTTCAGCACCTACGTAAACGATACCGGCTTCGTCCAGCTTGTTCAGCGCAGCTTCACCCACGTTAGGGATGTCCGCAGTGATTTCCTCTGGGCCAAGCTTGGTGTCACGGGCCACACAGGTCAGTTCCTGGATGTGGATCGTGGTGAAACGGTCTTCCTGAACAACACGCTCGGACAGGCAGATGGAGTCTTCGAAGTTGAAGCCGTTCCATGCCATGAACGCGATGCGCATGTTCTGACCCAGTGCCAGTTCACCCATGTCGGTGGACGGGCCGTCGGCCATGATGTCGCTACGCTGAACGCGATCACCCTTGCTCACCAGCGGACGCTGGTTGATGCAGGTGTTCTGGTTCGAGCGCGTGTATTTGGTCAGGTTGTAGATGTCGACACCAGCTTCGCCGGTTTCAACTTCATCATCAGCAACACGAACCACGATACGGCTGGCATCGACGGAATCGATCACGCCGCCACGACGAGCCACGACGCAAACGCCGGAGTCACGGGCTACGTTACGCTCCATGCCGGTACCTACCAGCGGCTTGTCAGCGCGCAGGGTTGGTACAGCTTGACGCTGCATGTTCGAACCCATCAACGCACGGTTGGCGTCGTCGTGCTCGAGGAACGGGATCAGCGACGCTGCAACCGAAACTACTTGCTTCGGCGAAACGTCCATCAAGGTGACTTCTTCAGGCGCCTTAACGGTGAATTCGTTCAGGTGACGTACGGCTACCAGTTCGTCGATCAGGACTTTCTGGTCGTTCATGGTCGCCGAAGCCTGCGCGATCACGTGATCGGCTTCTTCAATAGCGGATAGGAACACGATCTCGTCGGTGACCACACCCTCTTTCACCACGCGGTACGGGCTTTCCAGGAAGCCGTACTGGTTGGTGCGAGCGTAAGCAGCCAAGGAGTTGATCAGACCGATGTTCGGACCTTCCGGCGTTTCAATCGGGCATACACGACCGTAGTGAGTCGGGTGTACGTCACGGACTTCAAAGCCTGCGCGCTCACGAGTCAGACCGCCAGGGCCGAGTGCAGAGACACGACGCTTGTGGGTGATCTCGGACAGCGGGTTGTTCTGGTCCATGAACTGCGAGAGCTGGCTGGAGCCGAAGAACTCTTTCACCGCTGCAGCCACTGGCTTGGCGTTGATCAGGTCCTGCGGCATCAGGCCTTCGCTTTCAGCCATCGACAGACGCTCTTTGACCGCACGCTCAACACGTACCAGGCCAACGCGGAACTGGTTCTCGGCCATTTCGCCTACGCAGCGAACACGACGGTTACCCAGGTGGTCGATGTCATCGACGATGCCTTTACCGTTACGGATGTCGACCAGAGTCTTCAATACCGCGACGATGTCTTCCTTGCACAGCACGCCCGAACCTTCGATCTCGGTACGACCGATACGACGGTTGAACTTCATCCGGCCGACCGCAGACAGGTCATAACGCTCAGGGCTGAAGAACAGGTTGTTGAACAGGGTTTCGGCAGCGTCTTTGGTTGGCGGCTCGCCTGGACGCATCATGCGATAGATCTCGACCAGCGCTTCCAATTGGTTGCTGGTGGAGTCGATCTTCAGCGTGTCGGAGACGAACGGACCGCAGTCGATATCGTTGGTGTACAGCGTTTCGATGCGAACAACACCAGCCTTGGCAATTTTTGCCAGGACTTCAGTGTTCAGCTCGGTGTTGCACTCTGCCAGGATTTCGCCGGTAGCCGGGTGCACGATGACCTTGGCGGTAGTACGGCCCAGGACGTAGTCCAGAGGTACTTCCAGAGTCTTGATGCCGGCTTTTTCGATCTGGTTGATGTGGCGCGCGGTAATACGGCGGCCCGCTTCAACAATGACCTTGCCCTTCTCGTCCTGAATGTCCAGAACCGCAATTTCACCACGCAGACGCGAAGCAATCAGCTCCAGGCTGAGGGTTTCGCCGCTCAGGTGGAAAACGTTGGTGGTGTAGAAAGCATCCAGCACTTCTTCAGTGGTATAGCCGAGCGCGCGCAGCAGTACCGATGCAGGCAGCTTGCGACGACGGTCGATACGCACGAATACGCAGTCTTTCGGGTCGAACTCGAAGTCCAGCCACGAACCGCGGTAAGGAATGATGCGCGCGGAGTACAGCAGTTTGCCGGAGCTATGCGTCTTGCCGCGGTCGTGGTCAAAGAACACGCCCGGGGAACGGTGCAGCTGGGAAACGATTACACGCTCGGTACCATTGATTACGAAGGTACCGTTCTCAGTCATCAGGGGGATTTCACCCATGTAGACTTCTTGCTCTTTGATGTCCTTGATCGCTTTGTTCGACGATTCTTTGTCGAAAATGATCAGGCGCACTTTTACCCGCAAAGGTACGGCGAAAGTTACACCGCGCAATACGCATTCTTTGACATCAAATGCCGGTTCGCCCAGGCGATAACCGACGTACTCCAGCGCAGCATTGCCGGAGTAGCTGATGATCGGGAAAACGGATTTGAAGGCCGCATGCAGGCCCACGTCGCGGAACTGATCTTTAGTCGCTCCCGCTTGCAAGAATTCACGATACGAATCCAGCTGGATGGCCAGGAGGTAAGGCACATCCATGACGTCCGGCAACTTGCTAAAGTCCTTGCGGATACGTTTTTTCTCAGTATATGAGTAAGCCATCAGCGTTCCCCAGCTTGGTCACCTGCTTGTTTGGCCCCTCCCGACGGGAGCAGCCAGAAAATCGTGCAAACCCCATGGTTTGCGCCACCGCATCGGGTGGTTACAGCACCTTTATCAGCACCGACCCAGTCGGCTGCCAATAACGGAAAAAGGCCGGTGGCAAGAGCCACCAGCCATCAGCCTGTCGCTTGACGCTCGGGCTGGAGGAGCAAAGTCGATACTTATTTCAGCTCGACTTTAGCGCCTGCTTCTTCCAGCTTCTTCTTGGCGTCTTCAGCAGCTTCTTTCGAAACGCCTTCAGCTACAACCTGAGGAGCGCCGTCTACTTTCTCTTTGGCTTCTTTCAGGCCCAGACCGGTCAGTTCACGAACTGCCTTGATCACGTTAACCTTCTTCTCGCCAGCTTCCAGCAGAACAACGTTGAACTCGGTTTGCTCTTCAACAACAGCGGCAGCAGCAGCTGGACCAGCCGAAGCAGCAGCAGCGGTAACACCGAAGGTTTCTTCCATCGCTTTGATCAGCTCAACGATTTCCACTACGGATTTCTGGCCGATTGCTTCGATGATTTGTTCGTTAGTCAGAGACATGACTCAATTCCTGAATTGGGGGACGGCCTACGCGACCATCGAAATAAACAAAAAACGCGAGAAGTTGACGAGCCTTAGGCTGCGGCAGCTTCTTTCTGGTCGCGAATTGCCGCCAGAGTACGAGCCAATTTGCTGGTAGCGCCTTGAATCACGCTCATCAGCTGAGAAATTGCTTCGTCACGGGTCGGCAAGGTTGCCAGTACGTCGATCTGATTAGCTGCGAGGAACTTGCCCTCGAACGCAGCTGCCTTGATCTCGAACTTGTCCTGACCCTTGGCAAACTCTTTGAAGATACGGGCAGCAGCGCCCGGATGTTCGTTCGAGAATGCAATCAGGGTCGGGCCGGTGAACACGTCGTTGAGGACACTGTATTGAGTGTCAGCAACAGCGCGCTTGAGCAAGGTGTTACGTACAACACGTACGTAAACGCCAGCTTCACGAGCCTCTTTACGGAGTCCGGTCATTGCGCCTACTGTTACGCCACGTGCATCAACCACGACAGCGGACAGAGCGACTTTGGCAGCCTCGTTGACTTCAGCGACGATGGCCTTCTTGTCTTCGAGATTAATTGCCACGGGTTTAACTCCTGCTTGTTACCGTTTCATTCGATCGAAACCGAATGTCGTTTTGGTGTCTGATTCGGTAAGGAACCGGGAGCACCATCTGCGTAGGCTTATGGTTTAAGACTTGCGTCGCCTACGGTCTTGGATAGCCCCCGCCAGGCAGGGACCCCAATCTTTCAATTGGCGCGAACAATCGCGCCAACCTTTGTCTTACGCGTCCAGCGAGCTCTGATCGATAACCAGACCTGGGCCCATAGTGGTGCTCAGGGTAACGCGCTTAACATAGATACCTTTCGAAGAAGCTGGCTTGATACGCTTCAGATCAGCGATCAGGGCTTCAACGTTTTCCTTCAGCTTGACGGCGTCGAAGCCCATCTTGCCAACGGAGGTGTGAATGATGCCGTTTTTGTCGGTGCGATAACGAACCTGACCAGCTTTAGCGTTTTTAACCGCGGTAGCTACGTCTGGAGTTACAGTACCAACCTTAGGGTTAGGCATCAGACCACGTGGACCGAGGATCTGACCCAGTTGACCTACAACGCGCATAGCATCCGGGGATGCGATCACTACGTCATAGTTCAGGTCGCCGCCTTTCATTTCGGCAGCCAGGTCGTCCATACCTACACGGTCAGCGCCGGCAGCCAGAGCGGCCTCAGCAGCTGGACCCTGGGTGAACACAGCAACGCGAACGGTCTTGCCAGTGCCGTGTGGCAGCACAGTAGCGCTACGAACAACCTGGTCGGATTTACGCGGGTCTACACCCAGGTTTACAGCAACGTCGAACGACTCGCTGAACTTGACAGTCGACAGCTCAGCCAGCAGAGCAGCGGCGTCTACAATGTTGTAGGCCTTGCCTGCTTCGATTTTGCCGGCGATAGCCTTTTGACGCTTGGTCAGCTTAGCCATTACACACCCTCCACGTTAAGGCCCATGCTACGAGCAGAACCGGCGATAGTACGCACGGCTGCATCCATATCAGCTGCAGTCAGATCCGCGTTTTTGGTTTTCGCGATTTCTTCCAGCTGAGCACGGGTAACAGTGCCAACCTTAACGGTGTTCGGACGAGCGGAACCGCTGGTCAGACCGGCCGCCTTCTTCAGCAGAACCGAAGCAGGGGTGGATTTGGTTTCGAAAGTGAAACTACGGTCGCTGTAGACGGTGATGATCACTGGAGTCGGCAGACCTGCTTCAAGACCCTGAGTACGGGCATTGAAAGCCTTGCAGAATTCCATGATGTTCACGCCGTGCTGACCCAGAGCAGGACCAACAGGTGGGCTTGGGTTAGCCTGAGCGGCCTTCACTTGCAGCTTGATGTAAGCGGTAATTTTCTTGGCCATGAGGCACTCCAATTACGGGTTCGAACGCCTCGGAAGGCTCCCCGGTTACTTGCGCGTTTATCCCAGTGACGACAAAACCCCACAGCCTAGGGCTGCGGGGTTGGGATGCTTGTCCAGCTAGACCTTTTCGACCTGACTGAACTCCAACTCTACCGGGGTAGAGCGACCGAAAATGAGCACTGCCACTTGGATCCGGCTCTTTTCGTAGTTAACTTCTTCAACAACGCCATTGAAATCAGCGAATGGACCGTCATTGACTCGCACCGTCTCACCTGGCTCGAAGAGAGTCTTCGGCTTAGGCTTGTCGCTACCATCAGCAACGCGACGCAGAATTGCTTCCGCCTCTTTATCGGTGATCGGCGCAGGCTTATCAGCGGTACCGCCGATGAAACCCATCACCCGAGGAGTATCCTTGACCAAGTGCCAAGTACCCTCGTTCATATCCATCTGAACCAGCACATAGCCTGGAAAGAACTTTCGTTCGCTTTTGCGCTTCTGGCCATTACGCATTTCAACCACTTCTTCAGTGGGAACCAGAATCTCGCCGAAGCCATCTTCCATGCCAGCCAGCTTTACGCGCTCGATCAGCGAGCGCATCACATGCTTCTCGTAACCCGAGTAAGCATGCACAACATACCAACGCTTAGCCACGGGACACCCTTAGCCGACAATCAAGGAAACAAGCCAGCCGAGCAGGGAATCAAGCCCCCACAACAGCAACGCCATAACCAGAACAACAGCCACCACAATAAGGGTGGTCTGCGTGGTTTCTTGGCGAGTTGGCCACACGACTTTACGAATCTCGGTGCGAGCTTCCTTAACCAGTACAAAGAAAGACTTGCCCTTGGCAGTCTGCAGGCCTACAAAGGCAGCTACAGCAGCAATGGCAAGTAAAGCGAGCACACGGTACAGGATCGGCGAAGCAGAGTAATACTGATTGCCAACAACGCCAACAACCACCAAAGCGACAACTACAAGCCACTTGAGCAGATCGAAGCGAGAGCCTTGAGCTTCAGCTTTAGGAGTCATCTATGAAGATCCTGTGAAAAGAAAGCCAGACACACCAAGTGAATCTGGCAGGTCAGGAGGGAATCGAACCCCCAACCTACGGTTTTGGAGACCGTCGCTCTGCCAATTGAGCTACTGACCTAAAACAAAATCAGGCCGACCATTATGCCGGCCCGAAAAATACATTACAACTACTTACTCGATGATTTTAGCCACGACGCCAGCGCCGACGGTACGACCGCCTTCACGGATAGCGAAACGCAGACCATCTTCCATCGCGATGGTTTTGATCAGGGTAACAGTCATCTGAATGTTGTCACCCGGCATTACCATTTCAACGCCTTCTGGCAGCTCGCAGTTACCAGTCACGTCAGTAGTACGGAAGTAGAACTGTGGACGGTAGCCTTTGAAGAACGGAGTGTGACGACCGCCTTCTTCCTTGCTCAGAACGTAAACTTCTGCAGTGAACTTGGTGTGCGGCTTAACCGAACCCGGCTTAACCAGAACCTGACCACGTTCAACGTCGTCACGCTTGGTACCACGCAGCAGAACGCCGCAGTTCTCGCCAGCACGACCTTCGTCGAGCAGCTTGCGGAACATTTCAACACCGGTGCAAGTAGTAACTGTGGTGTCACGCAGACCAACGATTTCCAGCGGATCCTGAACGCGAACGATACCGCGCTCGATACGACCAGTCACAACAGTACCGCGACCCGAGATCGAGAATACGTCTTCGATTGGCATCAGGAATGGCTTGTCGATCATACGAACTGGTTCTGGGATGTAAGCATCCAGAGTCTCAACCAGTTTCTTGACGGCAGTGGTGCCCATCTCGTTGTCGTCTTTGCCTTCCAGAGCCATACGAGCCGAACCGATGATGATTGGAGTGTCATCGCCCGGGAAGTCGTAGGTGGACAGCAGGTCACGAACTTCCATCTCAACCAATTCCAGCAGCTCTGCGTCGTCTACCAGGTCAGCCTTGTTCAGGAAAACCACGATGTACGGAACGCCTACCTGACGGGACAGCAGGATGTGCTCACGGGTTTGTGGCATCGGACCATCAGCGGCCGAGCAAACCAGAATAGCGCCGTCCATTTGAGCAGCACCGGTGATCATGTTCTTCACATAGTCAGCGTGACCTGGGCAGTCAACGTGAGCGTAGTGACGGATCTTCGAGTTGTACTCAACGTGTGCGGTGTTGATGGTGATACCGCGAGCCTTTTCTTCTGGTGCGCTGTCGATCTTGTCGAAGTCAACGATTGCGGAACCGAAAACTTCCGAGCAAACGCGAGTCAGAGCAGCAGTCAGAGTGGTTTTACCGTGGTCAACGTGACCAATGGTCCCAACGTTGACGTGGGGCAGGGAACGATCAAATTTTTCCTTAGCCATCGATATCACCCTCAACAGAAGAAATTAGACAAACAATATCAACCATTAAAACAAAGGCAGATATTTTCATATCTGCCTTGTTATATGGAGCTCTTGAGCGGATTTGAACCGCTGACCTCACCCTTACCAAGGGTGTGCTCTACCAACTGAGCTACAAGAGCAAAACACTTTGCACAACCTGCAAACTTGGAGCGGGTAGCGGGAATCGAACCCGCATCATCAGCTTGGAAGGCTGAGGTTCTACCACTAAACTATACCCGCGGAGCCTGCAGCTCACGCTTAAATCTGGTGGAGGGAGAAGGATTCGAACCTTCGAAGTCGTAGACGTCAGATTTACAGTCTGATCCCTTTGGCCGCTCGGGAACCCCTCCTAATCAGGCCGGCATTCTATACTACGCCAAACCTCTGTCAAGCATTTTCTCATTTAAAAACCTGAGGTTAGCTGCGTTGACATCGCTTCATTTTGAATCCCTACTTAGGTCTTCGCTGTGGAGCGGGCGCCATTCTATGCAAACTATTCAGTAGGTGCAACCCCCTCACACAGCATTATTTTATGTTTTAACTCATTGAATTCGTTGGAAAGGTTTTGGAGCTGGGCATCCCCCAGCAAACGCTGGCCCTGAGGCGAAACAGACAACCAATAACCAGCCCCAGAAGCATCCCTCGACGAAGATTTTACATCGACTCCCATTTCAGCCAAACGCTGCTGGAGCGCTGTAATCGACTCCTGTCGAGAAAAACCACCAAGGAACAGACACTCTTGCCGACGCCCTCCCTGCCCCTCTCGAACATTGCCCGTCGTTTCGCTGAGCAAGCGAATGTCTTGCTGGGAACCTCGATACAAACTAAGAGGCGTTACATCCTTCGCCCGCAAGGGCGCCTCCTGCTGATGCCAGACATAATAGAAAATATTAAGAACAAGAAGCAGGAGGAACAACCAACGCATACAAACCTCAGGAAAAAGGACACGCCATAGCCAACCCCACGAACACCAGGTCAGGAACGACTCGGGCCTCAGGGGCGACACCTGCAACCAATTCAGCATCCCCCCCAGTTATAAAGACTGCGAAGTCTTCTCTCCAGTAAGAGCGCGCCAGTTCCAACTGTGTCAATACGAAACCTCGCAACATCAATGAACACCCGCGCTCCACCGCCTCAACGGTGGTCCGCCCAGGCGCGTCGCTTGACAGCGCGCGCTCAGCCGCCAGATCTCCATAGCGAATCTTACGGGTATGCGTACGCAACTGATTTCGCATCAAAGGCATTCCAGGACAAATGAAACCACCCAGATGCTCACCACCCGCAGCAATAAAATCCGCAGTCACCGCCGTACCGAAATCAAGCACCAGGCAAGCGCCGCCTGCTGCGAGATGAAACCCGCCAAGCATGGCCAGCCATCGATCCAGCCCTAGACGCTCGTACTCTTCATAACCGTTTTTGACGCCGGACATTTCACGCGCGGGCTTCGCGCACACCACCGAAATACCAAACTCACGCTCGATAATAGCGATCAAGGCATCAGTCTCCTCCGCAGTCCTGACACTGACCACGCGGCACTTACGAAGCGCAAGCCCATTGAGAGCTTTCAAACTGTCTAGCAATGCGAGATCAGAGTCGACAACCCCTTCGGAAAAGACAGCGCCAAGCGCAGCCTTCAGTACTCGCCACTTAATAAAGCTGTTCCCACAGTCGAGCTCAAGAATCATCACGCAACCTCAGGCTGAGCTCACCACCACTAAAGACTTTTTCCACGCCATCCACCTTCAGGCGCAGCGCACCCTGACTATCGATTCCGAGCACAACACCATCTATCTGACTGGAACCCGCAATCAATGACACAGAGCGATCCTGCCACAAATGATTCGCCTCCCATTCCGCCTGGAGAGCCGAAAAACCATCCACTTGATGGCGCCGGATGTAAACGCTTAACTGCTTACTAAGCTCAGCAACCAGGGAGTTACGATCAGTACTTCTACCTGACTCAAGCCGAATAGAAGTCCATTGCTGGCCAACTTCATCAGCCGATTGCATGTTCACATTTACACCAATACCCAGCACCACATGGCAAACGTCTGCCGGATCACCAACGAGCTCAAGGAGAATGCCGGCAATCTTCTTGTTACCAACCAAGACATCGTTGGGCCACTTCAATCCCGCACCTGGCACTCCAAAATTTCTCAGAGCCTGCAAGACAGCCAACCCAACAACAAGACTCAAGCCCTCGAGCTGGCGCATTCCGCCATCAATACGCAGGACAAGACTGTAATAAAGATTCTCTGCAAAGGGACTTACCCACTTGCGACCTCTTCGCCCACGACCAGAGACTTGGCGCTCCGCGAGCACCAAAAAGGGCGCCAAACTACCTTGGCCAATCGCCCGCAAGGCCTCAGCGTTTGTCGAGTCGACCGAATTCAGGACCATCACCGGCCAATCTGGCGCCATTGCCGATATTGCCCGAGAGTCGAGTAGCGTCAATGGCGCAGCCAATTGATAGCCCCGCCCTCGCACTTTATGAATGGACAAGCCAAGTTCGGCCTCAAGATGCTGAAGCTGTTTCCATACCGCACTTCGACTTATTCCCAAGGCGGCGCCAAGATCCTGACCAGAATGGAATCGGCCATCTTTCAGAAGGTTCAACAACGTCAACATGCAGGTCTCGCCCTCACAATGAGGCCCGAATAATATCCATGACCCGGGCTGTTGCATAGAAATCAAGCAGATGCTTTCCCGCGAGCAAAACAAAACCCCAACTGCTTTCGCAATTGGGGTTTCGGAATTTAATCTTGACGATGACCTACTCTCACATGGGGAAACCCCACACTACCATCGGCGATGCATCGTTTCACTGCTGAGTTCGGGATGGGATCAGGTGGTTCCAACGCTCTATGGTCGTCAAGAAATTCGGGTACTGACTCGTGACCAGATGGCCTCGCTTCAGCAAATTGGGTATGTGACAGCTTTCGGTGTTTGTGAACATCGAACTTTCGGTTCGTTTCGTCTTCACACACCGCAATCTGATGCTCTTTCGAGTAGTCAAATTGCTTGGGTGTTATATGGTCAAGCCTCACGGGCAATTAGTATTGGTTAGCTCAACGCCTCACAGCGCTTACACACCCAACCTATCAACGTCGTAGTCTTCGACGGCCCTTCAGGGAACTCAAGGTTCCAGTGAGATCTCATCTTGAGGCAAGTTTCCCGCTTAGATGCTTTCAGCGGTTATCTTTCCCGAACATAGCTACCCGGCAATGCCACTGGCGTGACAACCGGAACACCAGAGGTTCGTCCACTCCGGTCCTCTCGTACTAGGAGCAGCCCCTCTCAAATCTCAAACGTCCACGGCAGATAGGGACCGAACTGTCTCACGACGTTCTAAACCCAGCTCGCGTACCACTTTAAATGGCGAACAGCCATACCCTTGGGACCGGCTTCAGCCCCAGGATGTGATGAGCCGACATCGAGGTGCCAAACACCGCCGTCGATATGAACTCTTGGGCGGTATCAGCCTGTTATCCCCGGAGTACCTTTTATCCGTTGAGCGATGGCCCTTCCATACAGAACCACCGGATCACTAAGACCTACTTTCGTACCTGCTCGACGTGTCTGTCTCGCAGTCAAGCGCGCTTTTGCCTTTATACTCTACGACCGATTTCCGACCGGTCTGAGCGCACCTTCGTACTCCTCCGTTACTCTTTAGGAGGAGACCGCCCCAGTCAAACTACCCACCATACACTGTCCTCGATCCGGATAACGGACCTGAGTTAGAACCTCAAAGTTGCCAGGGTGGTATTTCAAGGATGGCTCCACGCGAACTGGCGTCCACGCTTCAAAGCCTCCCACCTATCCTACACAAGCAAATTCAAAGTCCAGTGCAAAGCTATAGTAAAGGTTCACGGGGTCTTTCCGTCTAGCCGCGGATACACTGCATCTTCACAGCGATTTCAATTTCACTGAGTCTCGGGTGGAGACAGCGCCGCCATCGTTACGCCATTCGTGCAGGTCGGAACTTACCCGACAAGGAATTTCGCTACCTTAGGACCGTTATAGTTACGGCCGCCGTTTACCGGGGCTTCGATCAAGAGCTTCGCGTTAGCTAACCCCATCAATTAACCTTCCGGCACCGGGCAGGCGTCACACCCTATACGTCCACTTTCGTGTTTGCAGAGTGCTGTGTTTTTAATAAACAGTCGCAGCGGCCTGGTATCTTCGACCGGCATGGGCTTACGGAGCAAGTCCTTCACCCTCACCGGCGCACCTTCTCCCGAAGTTACGGTGCCATTTTGCCTAGTTCCTTCACCCGAGTTCTCTCAAGCGCCTTGGTATTCTCTACCCAACCACCTGTGTCGGTTTGGGGTACGGTTCCTGGTTACCTGAAGCTTAGAAGCTTTTCTTGGAAGCATGGCATCAACCACTTCGTGTTCTAAAAGAACACTCGTCATCAGCTCTCGGCCTTAAGATCCCGGATTTACCTAAGATCTCAGCCTACCACCTTAAACTTGGACAACCAACGCCAAGCTGGCCTAGCCTTCTCCGTCCCTCCATCGCAATAACCAGAAGTACAGGAATATTAACCTGTTTTCCATCGACTACGCTTTTCAGCCTCGCCTTAGGGACCGACTAACCCTGCGTCGATTAACGTTGCGCAGGAAACCTTGGTCTTTCGGCGTGGGTGT